>NZ_FNKV01000001.1:600000-5547177 GCF_900101695.1 Pseudomonas sp. UC 17F4 | reverse complement strand
TGCCCACCGAGCCGGAACTGGGCTGCTGAGCTCGGCATCAGCCGCAACACGGTGCGCGAAGCCATGCGTGTGCTGGCTTTCAGTGGCCTGGTCGAAGTTCGCCAGGGCGATGGCAGTTACCTGCGTACCGCCGTCGACCCGTTGCAGGCCCTTCAGGCGCTGTCACGCTGCGACCTGGAGCAGGCGCGGGAAACCCGCCATATCCTTGAAGCCGAGGCCATTGGCCTGGCCGCGCTGCGCCGCAGCGAAGAAGACCTGCAAGGGCTACGAGAGGCCCTCAAGCACAGCAGTGCGCATTTTCACGATGACCTGGAGCAATACATCGGTTGCGACCTGGTGTTCCACCAGCGCCTGGTGGATGCCGCGCATAACCCGGCGCTGAGCGAGTTGTATCGCTACTTTTCCGGGGTGGTGGCGGCCACCTTGCATCACAACCTGAGCCACGCTCCCCGCTGCCAGCTTGTGTTCGACCTGCACGGGCAGATTCTCGATGCCATCGAACAACGCGATCCGGACAAGGCCAAGGCCCTGAGCCGGACCCTGATCAACGAATCCTGACCTTGCGAGACTGCCATGGGCGATGAAACAACCCGAACTGCGGCGCCGGCCAACGGGCCGGAGCTGGAAGAACTGCTGATCGACGCCGAAGCCGACGACGAACAAGTGCAACAGCAACCGGTGCTGCTCAAGCGCCCCTGGCTGTTGCTGCTCGGCCTGGTGCTGGTGGCGCTGAACCTGCGTCCGGCGTTGTCGAGCATGGCGCCGCTGCTGGGCCAGGTCAGCGACAACCTCGGCTTGAGCGCTTCCCAGGCGGGCCTGCTGACCACCTTGCCGGTGCTTTGCCTGGGCTTGTTCGCGCCACTGGCGCCGGTGTTGGCGCGACGTTTTGGCAGTGAGCGGGTCATTCTCGGCATCCTTCTGGTACTGGCTGCGGGGATTGCCGTGCGCAGCGCCTTTGGCAGCACCGGGGTATTCGTCGGCAGTATCATGGCCGGGGCTAGCATCGGTGTGATCGGCGTGCTGTTGCCGGGCATCGTCAAGCGCGACTTCCCCAAGCATGCCGGGACCCTGACCGGCGTCTACACCATGGCCTTGTGCTGGGCGCGGCAATGGCTGCGGGCGCCACCGTGCCCCTGAGCGAGCGCCTGGGCGACAGCTGGTCGCTGGGCCTGGGCTTCTGGTTGATCCCGGCCTTGCTGGCGGCGCTGATCTGGCTGCCCCAGGCCCGCCAGGGCCACGGCGCCCACAATGTGGCCTACCGTGTACGCGGCCTGCTGCGCGATCCGCTGGCCTGGCAGGTCACCCTGTACATGGCCTGCAATCGTCGCTGGCCTATATCGTTTTCGGCTGGCTGCCGTCGATCCTCATCGGTCGCGGCCTGAGCCCCACCCAGGCCGGGCTGGTGTTGTCCGGCTCGGTGATCGTGCAGTTGCTCAGTTCGCTCAGCGCGCCGTGGCTGGCGACCCGTGGCAAGGACCAGCGCCTGGCCATTGTGGTGGTCATGCTCATGGCCCTGGCCGGCTTGTTCGGCTGCCTGTATGCGCCGCTGGAAGGCCTGTGGGGCTGGGCCATTGTCCTGGGGCTGGGGCAGGGCGGTACCTTCGCCCTGGCATTGACCCTGATCGTGCTGCGTTCCAAAGACGCTCACGTCGCCGCCAACCTGTCGAGCATGGCCCAGGGCATCGGTTACACCCTGGCATCGATGGGGCCGTTCGCGGTCGGCCTGGTGCATGACCTGACCGGCGGCTGGAACGCGGTGGGCTGGATCTTTGCCGTGCTGGGCATCGGCGCCATAGGCTTTGGCCTCAAGGCCGGGCGCAACCTGCATGTGCAGGTGGTCAGCGAGCGGGTTTGAGCAGACATTCGCCAGGCAAATGCCCATAGCTTTTTGCCACTTCGACGGACTATGGTGCAGGTCTATTGCCATGAACCGGACCTGCACCATGAGCGACGCCAATACTGCCCTGATCACCCGCTTCTACCAGGCCTTCCAGCGCCTGGACGCCGAAGCCATGGTCGCCTGTTACAGCGACGATATCGTTTTCAGTGACCCGGTCTTCGGTACTTTGCGCGGCAAGGATGCCGGTGACATGTGGCGCATGCTCACCACCCGCGCCAAGGACTTTACCCTGACCTTCGACACGGTACGCGCCGACGAGCGCGCTGGCAGCGCCCGCTGGGTCGCCCGCTACCTGTTCAGCCAGACCGGCCGCACCGTGGTCAACGACATCCAGGCACGCTTTGTGTTTCGGGACGGCAAGATCTGCGAGCACCACGACAGTTTCGACCTGTGGCGCTGGGCACGTCAGGCCTTGGGCACCACGGGGGTGCTGCTGGGCTGGTCGCCGCTGGTCCAGGGCAAGGTGCGCGCCCAGGCGCAGAAAGGCCTGCGGGCGTTTCAGGCGGGGCGCTGAGGCGCTAAGCTGTGCGCTTTGCCGTTGATAGTCACTAACGTGTCCGAGCCCATTGCCCAACCACCGAACAAACCCTGGTACGTCTACCTGGTACGCGCCGCCAATGGCTCGCTGTACTGCGGGATCAGCGACAACCCGGAGCGGCGCTTCCAGGCCCACCAGAAGGGCCAGGGGGCACGCTACTTCAGCACCAGCCCGGCAGTGGCTTTGGTCTATGTCGAGGCCTGGCCCGACAAAACCAAGGCGCTGCAACAGGAGCGGCTGGTGAAAAAGCTGCGCAAGAGTGCCAAGGAGGCGCTGGTGGCCTCCTGGGCGGGGCTCAGTCCTTGCGACGCTTGAGCTGATCGGTCAGTTGCGTCGGCAGGCCTTTGATGATCAGGGTGCCGGCTTCCTCGTCGTACTCGACCTTCGAGCCCAGCAAGTGCGCTTCAAAGCTGATCGACAGCCCTTCGGCACGGCCGGTGAAGCGGCGGAACTGGTTGAGCGTGCGCTTATCGGCGGGGATTTCCGGCGACAGGCCGTAGTCCTTGTTGCGAATATGTTCGTAGAAGGCCCGTGGGCGGTCTTCATCGATCAGCCCTGAGAGCTCCTCGAGGGTTACTGGCTCGCCGGCCTTGGTCTGGCTGGTGGCGTAGTCGACCAGGGTCTGGGTCTTCTCGCGGGCGGCTTCTTCGGGCAGGTCTTCGCTTTCGACAAAATCGCTGAAAGCCTTGAGCAGGGTGCGGGTCTCGCCCGGGCCGTCGACGCCTTCCTGGCAGCCGATGAAGTCGCGGAAGTACTCCGAGACCTTCTTGCCGTTCTTGCCCTTGATGAAGGAGATGTACTGCTTGGAGGCCTTGTTGTTCTGCCACTCGGAAAGGTTGATGCGCGCGGCCAGGTGCAGCTGGCCAGTCCAGGTGGCGCGACGGGGTCACGTCCAGCTCGGCGTTTACCGCCACGCCTTCGCTGTGGTGCAGCAAGGCGATCACCAGGTAATCGGTCATGCCTTGCTGATAGTGGGCGAACAACACGTGGCCGCCGACCGACAGGTTGGACTCTTCCATCAGCTTTTGCAGGTGCTCGACGGCGACGCGGCTGAAGGCCGTGAAGGTGCTGCCTTCGTCGAGGTATTCCTTGAGCCAGCCGCTGAACGGGTGGGCGCCGGATTCTGCGTGGAAGAAGCCCCAGGCTTTGCCCTGTTTGGCGTTGTAGCTATCGTTGAGGTCGGCCAGAAGGTTTTCGATGGCACCCGACTCGGCCAGTTCCGAGTCGCGGGCGTGCAGCACGGCGGGGCTGCCATCGGGTTTCTTGTCGATCAGGTGGACGATGCAATGACGGATCGGCATGGGATTCTCGGTTGAAAATGGGCGGTGCTGGCCGCGTTGCAAAGTCGCCAAGTGTACCTCAGCACAGGGGTGATTCAGCGGCCAGATGTTGGCAGATATGTCGGTTGTTTATTTTTTGTTCAAATTTTTGCGTTTTTTCGCGCAAACCCCCGAAAAACCTGCACATTTGCCCTGTGGGAGGCGGATATTTATCTATTCCTGTGGTAGTTTTGCCCGGTCTTGCGCCCCGTGTGTGGCGCATTGCTGGCAGACCGCTCGCGTCACGTCGAACCAAACGTCGTTTTACGTATCTACATACGCGATTGACGTGGCTGTAACACCGGACCGCCGGATCCCCCGCAGGTCTGGCTCGATGACTGACGTAGCACTCTGCATACTCACTGAATTTGATAGGGAAGGAACACCACCATGGCATTGACCAAAGACCAACTGATCGCCGATATCGCTGAAGCTATCGACGCGCCAAAAACCACCGCGCGTAACGCTCTGGAGCAACTGGGCCAGATCGTTGCTGATCAACTGGAAAATGGCAGCGAAATCACCCTGCCAGGCATCGGCAAACTGAAAATCACCGAGCGTCCTGCCCGTACCGGCCGCAACCCTTCGACTGGCGCTGCCATCGAAATCGCTGCCAAGAAAGTCGTCAAGTTCGTACCAGCCAAAGTGCTGACCGACGCTGTAAACAAGTAATTGTAAACAGCTCGACAAAAGCCGCGTCCGGGTTGCCCGGACGCGGTTTTTTTATGACTGGGTTTTGCTCCAGCGCTGCTGGCGCCAAGCCTGGCGCGCTGCGGCGTCCTGGAAGGTCCAGGCGATCATGCGGCTCTGTTTCTGCCCCTGGCCCATCTCCACCACCCGCTGTTCGGCCGCCCCGGCCTTTTTCAGCGCGGCCTGGATGCCGGGCAGGTTGGAGGCTTTCGATACCAGGCTGGTGAACCACAGCACCTGCTGGCTCAGGCTGACGCTCTCGGCCACCAACTGGCTGACGAAGCGGATCTCGCCGCCTTCGCACCACAGTTCGTTGTTCTGCCCGCCAAAGTTCAGCACCGGCAGCTTGCGCTTGGGATCGGCCTTGCCCAGTGCCCGCCATTTGCGCTGGCTGCCGCGGGTGGCTTCTTCGCGTGAGGCGTGGAAGGGCGGGTTGCACAGGGTCAGGTCGAAGCGCTCGTCGCTTTTGAGCAGCCCCAGCAGGATGTGCTTGCGGTTGCCTTGCTGGCGCAGGCTGATGGCCTTGCCCAGGCCATTGGCCTGGACGATGGCGCCGGCCGCAGCCAGTGCCGTGGCGTCGATGTCTGAACCGAGAAAGCGCCAGCGGTAATCGCTGTTGCCCAGCAACGGGTAGATGCAATTGGCACCGACGCCGATGTCCAGGGCCTGGACCTGCGCGCCACGGGGTATTTCGCCGCCGTTTTCGTCTGCCAGCAAGTCGGCCAGCACGTGTACGTAGTCGGCCCGGCCGGGGATTGGCGGGCACAGGTAGTCAGCCGGGATGTCCCAGTGCTGGATACCGTACTGGGCCTTGAGCAGGGCGCGGTTGAAGACCCTGACGGCATCCGGGTTGGCGAAGTCGATGCTCGGCTTGCCGTGGGGGTTGGTGATCATGAACTGGCCCAGCTGCGGGCTGCTCTTGATCAACTGGGGGAAGTCGTAGCGGCCCTGGTGGCGGTTGCGCGGGTGCAGGGTCGGTTTGTTGGTTGTGGTCATGTTGAGGTCCGGTGCAAAGCATCGCGGGTCAAGCCCGCTCCTACAGAGACTTCTGTGGGAGCGGGCTTGACCCGCGATGGCATCACTGAGGTCAGCGATCGTTACAAGGCGGCAATCCGCGCATGCTGCTCGGTGAAGTTGGCCAGGGCCTGTTCGGCTTCAGCCAGCTTGGCGCGTTCCTTGTCGATCACCGCAGGCGGTGCCTTGTCGACGAAGGCGGCGTTGGACAGCTTGCCGCCGACGCGCTGGACTTCGCCCTGCAGACGCTGGATTTCCTTGTTCAGGCGAGCCAGCTCGGCGTCCTTGTCGATCAGCCCGGCCATCGGCACCAGTACTTGCAGATCGCCGACCAGGGCGGTGGCGCTCAGCGGCGCCTCGTCCTGTTCGCCGAGCACGGTGAAGGACTCGATCTTCGCCAGCTTCTTCAGCAGCGCTTCGTTTTCCTGCAGGCGGCGCTGGTCTTCGGCGCTGGCGTTTTTCAGGAACAGTTGCAGTGGCTTGCCCGGGCCGATGTTCATTTCGCCGCGGATGTTGCGCACGCCGAGCATCAGCTCCTTGAGCCATTCGATATCGCCTTCGGCAGCGGCATCGATGCGGCTTTCATTGGCCACTGGCCATGGCTGCAGCATGATGGTCTTGCCTTGCGCGCCGGCCAGCGGCGCCAGGCGCTGCCAGATTTCTTCGGTGATGAACGGCATGAACGGATGGGCCAGGCGCAGTGCCACTTCCAGCACCCGAACCAGGGTGCGGCGAGTGCCACGGGCGCGTTCGACCGGGGCGTTCTCGTCCCACAGGACCGGCTTGGACAGCTCCAGGTACCAGTCGCAATACTGGTTCCAGATGAACTCGTAGAGCGCCTGGGCGGCCAGGTCGAAGCGGAACTGGTCGAGCTGGCGGGTGACTTCGGCTTCGGTGCGCTGCAGCTGCGAGATGATCCAGCGATCAGCCAGCGACAGCTCGTAGGCTTCGCCGTTCTGGCCGCAGTCTTCGCCCTTGTCCAGAACATAGCGCGCAGCGTTCCAGATCTTGTTGCAGAAGTTGCGGTAGCCTTCGACGCGGCCCATGTCGAACTTGATGTCGCGACCGGTGGAGGCCAGCGAGCAGAAGGTGAAGCGCAGGGCGTCGGTGCCGTAGCTGGCGATGCCTTCCGGGAACTCGGCCTTGGTCTGCTTGGCGATCTTCTCGGCAAGCTTTGGCTGCATCATGCCGCTGGTGCGTTTTTCCAGCAGTTCGTCCAGGGTGATGCCGTCGACGATGTCCAGCGGGTCAAGGACGTTGCCCTTGGACTTGGACATCTTCTGGCCCTGGCCATCGCGCACCAGGCCGTGCACATACACGGTCTTGAACGGTACCTGCGGGGTGCCGTCCTCGTTCTTCACCAGGTGCATGGTCAGCATGATCATCCGGGCAACCCAGAAGAAAATGATGTCGAAGCCGGTGACCAGCACGTCGGTGGAGTGGAACTTCTTGAGGAATTCGGTCTGCTGTGGCCAGCCCAGGGTCGAGAAGGTCCACAGGCCCGAGCTGAACCAGGTGTCGAGCACGTCGTTGTCCTGGTTCAGGACCACGTCGGCGCCGAGGTTGTGCTTGCTGCGCACCTCTTCTTCGCTACGGCCGACATAGACCTTGCCGGATTCGTCGTACCAGGCCGGAATACGGTGACCCCACCACAGCTGACGGCTGATGCACCAGTCCTGGATGTCGCGCATCCAGGAGAAGTACATGTTTTCGTACTGTTTGGGCACGAACTGAATGCGGCCGTCTTCGACGGCAGCAATCGCAGGCTCTGCCAGCGGCTTGGTCGACACGTACCACTGGTCGGTCAGCCACGGCTCGATGACGGTACCCGAGCGGTCGCCTTTCGGCACTTTCAGGGCGTGGTCGTCGACGCTGACCAACAGGCCGGCGGCGTCGAAATCGGCAACGATCTGCTTGCGCGCAACGAAGCGGTCGAGGCCTGCATACTGGGCCGGCAGGGTCGCGTCGATGCTGTCGTTGACGCTGCCGTCGAGGTTGAACACCTGGGCGGCCGGCAGGACGAAGGCGTTCTTGTCGAAGATGTTCAGCAGCGGCAGGTTGTGGCGCTTGCCGACTTCATAGTCGTTGAAGTCGTGGGCCGGGGTGATTTTCACACAGCCGGTGCCGAACTCAGGGTCGCAATAGTCGTCGGCGATGATCGGGATACGGCGGCCAACCAGCGGCAGCTCGACGAACTTGCCGATCAGCGCCTTGTAACGCTCGTCTTCCGGGTTCACGGCAACGGCGGCGTCGCCGAGCATGGTTTCCGGGCGCGTGGTGGCGACGATCAGGTAGTCCTTGCCGTCGGCAGTTTTGGCGCCGTCAGCCAGCGGGTAGCGCAGGTTCCACAGGTGACCCTTCTCGTCGTGGTTTTCCACTTCGAGGTCGGAGATCGCCGTGTGCAGCTTGGTGTCCCAGTTGACCAGGCGCTTGCCGCGGTAGATCAGGCCGTCTTCATGCAGGCGCACGAAGGCTTCTTTCACTGCTTCCGAGAGGCCGTCGTCCATGGTGAAACGCTCGCGGCTCCAGTCGACCGACGAGCCCAGGCGGCGAATCTGGCGGCTGATGTTGCCACCGGACTGATCTTTCCATTCCCAGACCTTTTCCAGGAACTTCTCGCGGCCCAGGTCGTGACGGTTCTGGCCTTTGGCTTCGAGTTGACGCTCGACCAGCATCTGCGTGGCGATACCGGCGTGGTCGGTACCTGGCTGCCACAGGGTGTTGCGGCCCTGCATGCGGCGGAAACGGATCAGGGCGTCCATGATCGCGTTGTTGAAGCCATGACCCATGTGCAGGCTGCCGGTGACGTTCGGCGGCGGGATCATGATGGTGTAGGAATCGCCCGCGCCTTGCGGAGCGAAATAATTCTCGGACTCCCAGGTGTTGTACCAGGAAGTTTCAATGGCGTGCGGCTGGTAGGTCTTATCCATGCGCGGCGGGACCCTTAGGCATTTATTCAGGAAAGCCGGAGAGTATAACGAAGCCGCAAGCTTCAAGCGACAAGCTGCAAGCTCAGAGCGCCGCACGGCTCTTGCAGCTTGTCGCTTGAAGCTTGTTACTGCTTTTTATTGGTTAAGCATGCGCTCAGGCTTGGCATCGAGGCGGCGCTTGATTTCGCTTTCGATATGCGGGGGGGCAAACTTCAAGCGACAAGCTGCAAGCTCAGAGCGCCGCACGGTTCTTGCAGCTTGTCGCTTGAAGCTTGTTACTGCTTTTTATTGGTTGAGCAGGCGCTCGAGCCGGGCATCCAGGCGGCGCTTGATTTCGCTTTCGATATGCGGGGGGGCAAACTTCAAGCGACAAGCTGCAAGCTCAGAGCGCCGCACGGCTCTTGCAGCTTGTCGCTTGAAGCTTGTTACTGCTTTTTATTGGTTGAGCAGGCGCTCAAGCCTGGCATCGAGGCGGCGCTTGATTTCGCTTTCGATATGCGGGGCGAAATCGTTGATCACGTCCTGCATGATCAACTGGGCCGCCGCGCGTAGCTCGGCGTCCAGGTGCAGCAGGGTTTCCTGGCGCTTGGCCTGCGGGTCGGCTGGCGCTTCAGGCGCCGGCTGCGGCGCTGCTTCGGCCTCTTCGAGCAGCAGCGGGATCTGCTCCTCGACGGTGTCGGTCAATAGCGGCGGCTCAAGGGATGCATCGCCAAGCAGCTGGCGGATCGACTCCAGGTCGTCCAGCAGGTGCGCGGATTGGGGCAGGGGAGTGGGTTTGTCCATCGTCTTCAGAGTCGCTGTAAGCGGTGATCTTGCAGAGCATAGCCCTGTTCGCGGTAGAAACGGAAACTCTCTCGGGCCGCCTGACGAATCGCCGGCTCTTCGACCACGATCTCGGCGATCCGGGCAAAGCGGGAAGCGAACGCCGGTACCTTGAGGTCAAGGTTGATCAGCAGGTCCTGGTGGCTGCCGGCATCATCGCCAAGGCCCAGAGCGACGCTGCCCTGCGGGTTGTCTTCAGCCGCGTCGTGGGGCACGAAGGCCTCGCCCTTGAACGCCCACAGGCGCGCGTCCAGTTCATCGCGCTGGGCGGCGTCGCTGCAATGCAGGTAAACCCGGTGCCCCAGGCGCCAGGCCTTGTCGCACAGTTTGCAGGCGAAATCCAGGCGCGCCGAGGGCGCGGCGCTGGGCAATATGTAGAAATCGACTTTGCTCATGGTCTGCCTGCCGGCCGGCTACGCCCCAAGGCGCAGACGGCCAGCGTCGCCTCAGGCGTTGGCGCGATCGAGCAGGTACTGGGTCAGCAGTGGAACCGGGCGGCCAGTGGCACCCTTGTCCTTGCCGCCGCTGATCCAGGCGGTGCCGGCGATGTCCAGGTGAGCCCAGTTGTAAGCCTTGGCAAAGCGCGACAGGAAGCAACCGGCGGTGATGGTGCCGGCTTTTGGCCCGCCGATGTTGGCGATGTCGGCGAACGGGCTGTCGAGCTGTTCCTGGTATTCGTCGAACAGCGGTAGCTGCCAGGCGCGGTCGTCGGCGCGCTTGCCGGCGTCGAGCAGTTGCCCGACCAGGTCATCGTTGTTGCCCATCAGGCCCGAGGTGTGGCTGCCCAGGGCGACGATGCAGGCGCCGGTCAGGGTGGCGATGTCGATCACTGCCTGAGGCTTGAAGCGCTCGGCGTAGGTCAGGGTGTCGCACAGCACCAGGCGGCCTTCGGCGTCGGTGTTGAGGATCTCGACGGTCTGCCCGCTCATGGTCGTGACGATGTCGCCAGGACGGGTGGCGCCGCCGCTCGGCATGTTCTCGGCGCAGGCCAGCAGGCACACCAGGTTGATCGGCAGTTGCAGCTCGAGCACGGCGCGCAGGGTGCCGAAGACGCTGGCGGCGCCGCCCATGTCGAACTTCATTTCATCCATGCCGGCGCCGGGCTTGAGGCTGATGCCACCGGTGTCGAAGGTGATGCCCTTGCCCACCAGCACGAAAGGCTTCTCGCTCTTTTTGCCGCCCTGGTAGTTGAGCACGATCAGGCGTGGCGGCTGGTCGCTGCCCTGGCCGACGGCGTAGAAAGCGCCCATGCCCAGGTCCTTGATCTTCTTCTCGTCCAGCACCTCGACCTTGAGGCCCTTGAATTCCTTGCCCAGGGCCTTGGCCTGTTCGGCCAGGTAGCTTGGGTGGCAGACGTTCGGTGGCAGGTTGCCCAGGTCGCGGGTGAAGCCCATGCCGTTGGCGATGGCAACGGCATGCTTGACCGCGCGCTCGACATCGCTGGCACCGGCCTTGGCGCTGAGCAGGGTGATTTTTTTCAGGGCGCGAGGTTCGGCTTTCTTGCTCTTGAACTGGTCGAACACGTACTGGCCATCGAGCAGGCTCTCGGCCAACAGGCGGGTCTTGCCATAGAAAGCATCGCGGCCGGCAACCTTGACGTCGTCCAGGGCCAGAGCTGCGTCGCTGCCGTTCAGCCCCTTGAGCACTGCCAGCACGGCGGCAACGACCTTGCGCCAGCTGCGATCACCCAGCTCGGCATCCTTGCCGGTACCCACCAGCAATACGCGCTCGGCCTTGAGGTTTGGCAGGCTGTGCAGCAGCAGGGTCTGGCCGACCTTGCCGGCCAGGTCGCCGCGCTTGAGCACGCTGGCCAGGGCACCGCCGGTGGCTTCGTCGATGGTTTTGGCGATGGCGCCGAGTTTGCCGCCTTCAGCCACTGGCAGGACCAGGGTGGCGGTTTTCAAGGATGCTGCGGCTACGCTTTTTACAACCAGTTCCATGTCAGGTTCCCCGAATGATCTGTCGATGCGCGTTGTCTATGCAGGCGCGGTCGTGGCCGCGTGGTCGCGTACCAGTGCTAAAGCCCCCAGTTTGAGCCTGCTTCGCCCGCCCTGACAACCCCGAGATGAAGCATTGTGCGGCGCCAAGTGACAGGCACGGCCAATCACAGGATAATGCGCCAACTTTTACCCGGGTTCGCTCTGGCGAGCGGGCTACTATCTTGGCTGTTATGGATTTCTTGTTCGGCTGTCCGAGCCTGACAACCCAGGAGTGTCTGGTTTGATCGTCTTTCGTTATCTGTCCCGCGAGGTCCTGGTGACCTTGAGTGCCGTCAGCGCTGTGCTGCTGGTCATCATCATGAGTGGGCGCTTCATCAAATACCTGGCCCAGGCGGCCCAGGGCGTGCTCGACCCGAGCGTGCTGTTCCTGATCATGGGCTACCGCCTGCCGGGCTTCCTGCAGTTGATCCTGCCTCTGGGGCTGTTCCTCGGTATCCTCCTGGCCTATGGCCGTTTGTACCTGGAAAGCGAGATGACCGTGCTTTCGGCCACCGGTATGAGCCAGCAGCGGTTGCTGGGCATGACCATGGCGCCGGCGGCACTGGTGGCCTTGCTGGTAGCCTGGCTGAGCCTGAGCCTGGCGCCCCAGGGCGTTACCCAGGTCGCACAGATCATCAACCAGCAGGACGCCCTGACCGAGTTCGACACCCTGGTGCCGGGCCGCTTCCAGACCCTGCGCGATGGTTCACGGGTTACCTATACCGAGCAACTGTCGGAAGATCGGGTCAACCTTGGCGGCGTGTTCATTTCCGAGAAGCGCTTCAACCAGGACAAGACCAAGGACCGCGGTCCGTCGGTACTGGTGGCGGAAAAAGGCCACCAGCAGGTCAACCCCGATGGCAACCGCTACCTGATCCTGGAAAACGGCTACCGCTATGACGGTAACCCTGGCCAGGCTGATTACCGCGCAATCAAGTACGACACCTACGGCGTGCTGTTGCCCAAGCCTGAAGTCAGTGAAGAGATCACCGAGCGTGAAGCCATCCCGACCTCGCAACTGATTGGCAGCAAGGGCCTGCGCGAGCGTGCCGAGCTGCAGTGGCGCCTGTCGCTGCCGTTGCTGGTGTTCATCGTCACCCTGCTGGCGGTGCCACTGTCGCGGGTCAACCCGCGCCAGGGCCGTTTCCTCAAACTGCTGCCGGCGATTCTTCTGTATATGGCGTACCTGACAATGCTGATTGCCGTGCGTGGCGCCCTGGAGAAAGGCAAGCTGCCGATCGGCCTGGGTATCTGGTGGGTCCATGGCCTGTTTCTGTTGATCGGCCTGGGGCTGATGTACTGGGAGCCGTTGCGCCTCAAGCGCGCCGCTCGCCGTGCGGAGGTGGCCCATGGTTAAGCTCGACAGTTACATCGGCAAAAGCGTGCTGATGGCGATCCTCGCCGTACTGGGCATCATTCTGGGCCTGGCTTCGCTGTTCGCCTTCATCGATGAAATGGGCGATATCACCGACACCTACACGCTGATGGACGCCGGCAATTTCGTCTTGCTCACCGCACCGCGGCGGCTCTACGACATGCTGCCGATGGCTGCCCTGATCGGCTGCCTGATCGGCCTGGGGAGCCTGGCCAGCAGCAGCGAGCTGACCATCATGCGCGCCGCCGGCGTGTCGATCGGGCGGATCGTCTGGGCGGTGATGAAGCCGATGCTGGTGCTGATGCTGGCCGGTATCCTGATTGGCGAGTACCTGGCCCCGGTCACCGAGAACAAGGCCCAGGCCGACCGTTCCCTGGCCCAGGGCGGTGGTGAGGCGCAGAGCTCCAAGCGCGGCATGTGGCACCGCCAGGGTGACGAGTTCGTGCACATCAACTCGGTGCAGCCCAATGGCTTGCTCTACGGCGTGACCCGCTATCGCTTCGACAACGAGCGGCACATGCAGACCTCGAGCTTTGCCCGCCGTGCCCAGTACAAGGAAGATCACTGGCTGCTCAGCGACGTGACCACCACCTATTTCCGCGGCGATCACACCGAAGTCATCAAAACGCCTGAAGAACGCTGGGACGTGTCGGTCACCCCGCAGTTGCTCAATACCGTAGTGGTCGCACCAGAATCACTGTCGATCACCGGTCTTTGGGATTACATCCACTACCTGTCCGACCAGGGCCTGAACAACGCCCGGTACTGGCTGGCATTCTGGACCAAGGTGCTGCAGCCGATGGTCACCGCGGCGCTGGTGCTGATGGCCATCTCCTTCATCTTCGGTCCGCTGCGCTCGGTGACCCTTGGTCAGCGGGTGTTCACCGGGGTGCTGGTGGGTTTTGTGTTCCGCATCGCCCAGGACCTGCTCGGGCCTTCCAGCCAGGTGTTCGGCTTCCCGCCGTTGCTGGCGGTGGTGCTGCCGGCGGCGATCTGTGCGGTGGCCGGGTTGTGGATGTTGCGGCGCGCCGGATAAATTGCCGCAGACAAGAAAAAGCCGACCTCAGGGTCGGCTTTTTTGTGCGCGGTTATTTTTTGCGCTTGGGAATTCGCACCAGTTGAGTGTCGGAGTAGATGTCGTGCCAGCTGCGCTTGCGCTTGTCGAACAACGCCCAGATAAAACCCAGGCCCAGGCACAACCACGAGCCGATCGATACGACAAAACGCAGCAGTGCCTGCCACAGGCTGATGGCGCTGCCGTCGGCATTTTGCACACGGATGCCCCATACCTGCATACCCAGGGTCTGGCCGCCGTGGGTCCAGAACTTGGCGAAAAAGCCGAACAGGGCGAACAGCAGGATGGTCGACAGCAACGGGTCGCCATCCAGGGCGCCGGCCTCGGTCAACTCGCGCATGCGCGCTTCCCCGATGAAAGCCATCTGGATCATCTTGTAGGCACCGGCGGTGACGATCAGCAACGCGGTGCACAGCAAAAAGTCATAGAACATGGCGGCCAGGCGGCGGCCAAGGTCGACAGGGGGAAATTCACCTTCGGGCTGTAACAGCTGCTTGGGCACTGGCGAGGCCCTCCTTGCGCAAAACGCCCATTCTACGGAATTGCGCGCACAAAAAAGCCCCTGCTGTTGCCAGCAGAGGCTTCTTTGTTGATGAAGATCAGCCTTCGGCTTGAACTTCGTCAGCCTGCATGCCTTTCTGGCCCTGCACGGCGATGAAGGTGACTTTCTGACCTTCTTTCAGGCTCTTGAAGCCGTTACCCTGAATAGCGCGGAAGTGTACGAACAGATCCGGACCGCTTTCTGGAGTGATGAAACCAAAACCTTTCTCGTCGTTAAACCACTTGACGGTACCGCTCTGACGTTGGGACATTGTCTTATTTCCTTTGAAACTTAGAATTAGTAACAGCTTCTTCCAAATGAAAGAGTACTGGGCTGGGTTGCAGGAAAGTAAGAGACGTCGAACGGGTGTAGCAAACATCAGAGCTACTGCCCAGGTCACGAACCATAGCGACCCATGCAAACACAGTGCACAGACAATACGCTAACTTTGAAGACAAAAACAAGCCCTGCAGACCGCCGCCGCTGTGCCTTTTAGCCGCCGTTCGGTCGATTTTTTCCGGCTCATTCCAAGCATTGTCGCAACGCTTTTCGAAAGTTATAAAAAGCGTTCGAATTCGAAAATCCGAACGCTTCATGACACGTTGTTTCAAGTATCGATTCAGCCGCGATAATAGCGTTGGGCAACGAAGGGCATCTTGCTCACTTTCATCGCCACGCGCTTGCCGCGCACGATCGCCCACACTGGGGTTTCCAGTGCGCTGTACGCGGCATCGAGGTACCCCATCGCCACCGGCGCATTCAATGTCGGGCCAAAGCCGCCACTGCAGATGCTGCCGATAACCGTGCCTGACTCGTCAACGATCTCGGCGCCTTCGCGCACCGGTGTGCGCTCCTGCGGCAACAGGCCCACGCGCTTGCGCGCAACCCCGCTTTGCTGCTGGGCGAAGATCGCCTCGGCACCGGGGAAGCCGCCGGCGCGCTGGCCATCGGCACGGCGCACCTTGGAGATGGCCCAGAGCAGGCTGGCTTCGATGGGCGTGGTCTGGGTGTTCATGTCGTGGCCATACAGGCACAGGCCGGCCTCCAGGCGCAGCGAGTCGCGTGCGCCCAGGCCGATAGCCTGGACTTCGGGTTCGGCCAGCAGGCGGCGCGCCAGCTCTTCGGCTTTCCCGGCCGGCACCGAAATCTCGAAACCGTCCTCACCGGTGTAGCCCGAGCGGCTGACAAAACAGTCTGCGCCCAGCAGTTGTACCGGCTGGAACTGCATGAAAGTCATCTTCGTCACGACGGGTGCCAGGCGCTCGAGCACCTTCACCGCCGCCGGCCCCTGCAGGGCCAGCAGGGCGCGCTCCTCGAACAGTGGCTGGATCTGGCACTGATCGCCGATATGTTTGCGCAAATGGGCCAGGTCTTGCTCTTTGCAGGCCGCGTTGACCACCAGGAACAGTTCGTCGTTGCCCAGGTTGGCGACCATCAGGTCATCGAGGATGCCGCCGTGTTCGTTGGTGAACATGGCATAGCGCTGCATGCCCACCGGCAGGTCGATGATGTCGACCGGCACCAGGGTTTCCAGGGCCTTGGCTGCAGCGGCGCCGCTCAGGCGGATCTGGCCCATGTGCGAAACGTCGAACAGGCCGGCCTGCTCGCGGCTGTGCAGGTGTTCTTTCATCACTCCCAGCGGGTACTGGACCGGCATGTCGTATCCGGCGAACGGCACCATGCGGGCGCCCAGTTCCAGGTGCAGGGCGTGCAGCGGGGTCTTGAGCAGTGTTTCGGTGGACATTGATGACTCCTTGGGGCTTGAGAGGGTGTCAGCATTCGATGATGTTGACGGCCAGACCGCCGCGGGCGGTCTCCTTGTATTTGCTTTTCATGTCGGCGCCGGTCTGGCGCATGGTGCGGATGACCTTATCCAGCGAGACGAAGTGCTGCCCGTCACCGCGCAGGGCCATGCGCACCGCGTTGATGGCCTTGACCGAACCCATGGCGTTACGCTCGATGCAGGGCACCTGGACTAGCCCGCCGATCGGGTCGCAGGTCAGGCCCAGGTTGTGTTCCATGCCGATTTCGGCGGCGTTCTCGACCTGCTGCACCGTGCCGCCCATCACCTCGCACAGGGCTCCGGCGGCCATCGAGCAGGCAACGCCGACTTCGCCCTGGCAGCCGACTTCGGCACCGGAGATCGAGGCGTTCTCTTTATAGAGGATGCCGATGGCGGCGGCGGTGAGCAGAAAACGCACCACGCCGTCGTCATTGGCGCCCGGGATAAAACGCATGTAGTAGTGCAACACTGCCGGGACGATGCCGGCGGCGCCATTGGTCGGCGCGGTGACCACGCGCCCGCCAAAGGCGTTTTCTTCGTTGACGGCCAGGGCGTAGAGGTTGACCCAGTCGAGCACCGACAGCGCGTCGCGCAGGCTCGCCTCCGGGTTGCTGCACAGCTGGCGGTACAGTGCGGCGGCGCGGCGTTTGACCTTGAGCCCGCCAGGCAAGATACCTTCGTTGCGACAACCGGCAGACACGCAGTCCTGCATGACCTGCCAGATGTGCAACAGGCCGCTGCGGGTGTCGCTTTCCGGGCGCCAGGCGGCTTCGTTGGCCAGCATGACCTGGCTGATCGACAGGTGCTGCGCGGTACAGTGGCCAAGCAGCTCCTTGGCGGTCTTGAGCGGGTAGGGCAGCACGGTGCTGTCTTCGACGATGCGATCGGCGCCGGCGGCGTCCTCGTCGACCACGAAACCACCGCCCACCGAGTAGTACTCGCGGCTGCGAATCTGCAAGCCGGCGGCGTCAAAGGCACGGAAGATCATGCCGTTGGGATGGAAGGCCAGGGGTTTGCGGATCATCGCCAGGTGCTGCTTTTCAACGAAGTCGATTGCATGCTCGCCGAGCAGGTTGAGCCGGCCGCTGCTGCGGATGGCCTGCAGGCGTGCGGGGATGCTTTCGGTGTCGACGCTGTCCGGGTGTTCGCCTTCAAGGCCGAGCAGCACGGCCTTGTCGCTGCCGTGGCCTTTGCCGGTGGCGCCGAGCGAGCCATAGAGCTCGGCCTTGACGCTGACTGTAGCGGCCAGCAGGCCGTCGCGACGCAGGCCTTCAGCAAAACGCGCAGCGGCGCGCATAGGGCCTACGGTATGGGAACTGGAGGGGCCGATGCCGATCTTGAACAGGTCGAAGACGCTTAGTGACATGGTCGTACCCTCGTTGTGATGAAGGCTATCGCGGGGCAAGCTCGCTCCCACAGGGAATGAGGTTCTCACTGTGGGAGCGGGCTTGCCCCGCGAAGAGGCCTCAGACGTCCTGATAGCTCTCGATCGACGGGCAGGCACACACCAGGTTGCGGTCGCCGAACACGTTGTCAACGCGGCCGACCGGTGGCCAGTACTTGCCTTCGACCAGCGAGGCCAGCGGATACACCGCCTGCTCGCGGCTGTACGGGTGGCTCCACTCACCGGCGATTTCGGCGGCAGTGTGCGGGGCGTTCTTCAGCGGGTTGTCGTCCTTGTCCAGGCTGCCGCTTTCGACCGCGCGAATCTCTTCGCGGATGCGGATCATCGCCTCGCAGAAGCGGTCCAGTTCTTCTTTAGACTCGCTTTCGGTCGGTTCGATCATCAGCGTGCCGGCCACCGGGAACGACATGGTCGGGGCGTGGAAGCCGAAGTCGATCAGGCGTTTTGCCACGTCATCGACGCTGATGCCGCTGCTGTCCTTGATCGGGCGCAGGTCGAGGATGCACTCGTGCGCCACCAGGCCATTGCTGCCGGTGTACAACACAGGATAGTGCTCTTCCAGGCGGCGGGCGATGTAGTTGGCGTTGAGGATGGCCATTTGCGAGGCACGCTTGAGCCCGGCGCCACCCATCATGCGGATGTACATCCAGGTGATCGGCAGGATGCTGGCGCTGCCGAACGGTGCGGCGCAAACCGCGCCCTGCTTGTTGTCCATGTGCGCATGGCCCGGCAGGAACGGCGCCAGGTGCGATTTGACGCCGATCGGGCCGACGCCCGGGCCGCCACCGCCGTGGGGGATGCAGAAGGTCTTGTGCAGGTTCAGGTGCGAAACGTCGCCGCCGAACTTGCCCGGGGCGCAGAGGCCGACCATGGCGTTCATGTTGGCGCCGTCGATGTACACCTGGCCGCCGTTGTCATGGATGATCGCGCAGATCTCGCCAATGGCTTCTTCGAACACGCCATGGGTCGAGGGGTAGGTGATCATCAGCGCGGCAAGGTGCTCGCGGTGTTCGATGGCCTTGGCGCGCAGGTCGTCGATGTCGACGTTGCCGCGGGCGTCACAGGCGGTGACCACCACGCGCATGCCGGCCATGTGCGCGGTAGCGGGGTTGGTGCCGTGGGCCGAGGACGGGATCAGGCAGATGTCGCGACGCGCTTCGCCGCGGCTCTGGTGATAGGCGCGAATCGCCAGCAGGCCGGCGTATTCGCCCTGGGAGCCGGCGTTGGGCTGCAGCGACACGGCGTCGTAGCCGGTGGCGGCGCAGAGCATGGCTTCCAGCTCGCTGGTCAGTTGCTGGTAACCCTGGCTCTGCGCGGCCGGGGCGAACGGGTGCAGGCTGCCGAACTCGGTCCAGGTCACCGGGATCATTTCGCTGGCGGCGTTGAGCTTCATGGTGCACGAGCCCAGCGGGATCATGGTGCGGTCCAGCGCCAGGTCCTTGTCAGCCAGGCGGCGCAAGTAGCGCATCAGCTCGGTTTCGCTGTGGTAACGGTTGAACACCGGGTGCTCGAGAATCGCCGACTGGCGCAGCAGCGTGCGTGG
The DNA here is from genome assembly GCF_900101695.1 of Pseudomonas sp. UC 17F4. NCBI lineage: Bacteria > Pseudomonadati > Pseudomonadota > Gammaproteobacteria > Pseudomonadales > Pseudomonadaceae > Pseudomonas > Pseudomonas sp. UC 17F4. Next base: position 5,528,263 of record NZ_FNKV01000001.1, on the reverse strand, counting down.
CAGTTGTGCCTGAACGCTGGCGGCGAGAGCGGCGAAGTCCGGGCTGGCCTTGCCAGCGGCGAACAGCTGCCACAGGGCTTCGACGTCGGCCTGGGTGCTGGTTTCATCCAGCGACAGGCCCAGGCGCTGGGCGTCGATCTGGCGCAGGTTCAGGCGTTGGCCGCGGGCCTGGTCGTGCAGAGCGGCGGTGCTGCTGCCGGTGGCCAGGGTCAGGGTGTCGAAGAAGTGTTCCACTTCGACCTGTACACCCAACTGTTGCAGGCCGGCCTTGAGGATCGCGGTCAGCGCGTGGGTACGCTCGGCGATCTGCTTCAGGCCCTGAGGGCCGTGGTACACGGCGTACATGCTGGCGATGTTGGCCAGCAGTACCTGGGCAGTGCAGATGTTGCTGGTGGCTTTCTCGCGGCGGATATGTTGCTCGCGGGTCTGCATGGCCAGGCGCAGTGCGGTCTTGCCGAAGCGGTCGATCGACACGCCGACCAGGCGGCCGGGCATGTCGCGCTTGAATGCATCGCGGGTCGAGAAGAAGGCGGCATGCGGGCCACCGAAGCCCAGCGGTACACCAAAGCGCTGGGCGCTGCCGATGGCCACGTCGGCGCCGAATTCGCCCGGCGGGGTCAGCAGGGTCAGGGCCAGCAGGTCGGCCGCCACGGCGACCAGGGCATTGGCCGCGTGGAAGCGCTCGACCAGCTCGCGGTAGTCGAAGACTTCACCACTGCTGGCCGGGTATTGCAGCAGGGCGCCGAAGAAGGCGCTGACATCGCTCAGCTCACGCTCGTCGCCGACGACAACCTCGATACCCAGCGGCTCGGCACGGGTGCGCAGCACGTCCAGGGTTTGCGGGTGGCAATGCACCGAGGCGAAGAAGGCGTGGCTGCCCTTGTTCTTGCTCAGGCGTTTGCAGAAGGTCATGGCTTCGGCAGCGGCAGTGGCTTCGTCGAGCAGGGAGGCGTTGGCGATCGGCAGGCCGGTGAGGTCGCTGATCAGGGTCTGGAAGTTCAGCAGCGCTTCCAGGCGGCCCTGGGAAATCTCTGGCTGGTAAGGGGTGTAGGCGGTGTACCAGGCCGGGTTTTCCAGCAGGTTGCGCAGGATCGGCGCCGGCGTGTGGCAGTTGTAGTAACCCTGGCCGATGAAACTCTTGAACAGCTGGTTGTTGCCGGCGATGGCCTTGAGCGAGGCCAGCGCCTGGGCTTCGCTTTGCCCGGCGCCCAGCTCAAGGACGCTGGTGCCCTTGATGCTGTCGGGGATGACCGCGGCGCTCATGGCCTCCAGCGAGTCAAAACCGAGGGTGGCGAGCATGTGCTGCTCGTCGTGCTGGCGCGGGCCGATGTGGCGGGCGATGAATTCGTTGGCAGTGCCGAGGTTGATGGTCATGGCGGTTCCTCAGGCGTCAGCGTTGGCTTTGATCAGGCGGTCGTAGGCGTCCTGGTCGAGCAGTTGCGCGACGGCGCCGGCGTCGGCCGGGATGAAACGGAAGAACCAGCCTTCACCCAGCGGGTCTTCGTTGACCCGTTCGGGGTTGCCTTCGAGCTGGTCGTTGACCGCTACCACTTCGCCGGTCAGCGGCATGTACACGCCGCTGGCAGCCTTGACCGATTCGACGGTCGAGGCTTCGGCGCCTTGCTCGTAGCGTTGCAGCTCTGGCAGTTGCACGTAGACCACATCGCCCAGGGCGTTCTGGGCGAAGGCGGTGATCCCGACGGTGACGCTGCCGTCAGCTTCGCTACGCAGCCATTCGTGATCTTCGGTAAAACGCAACTCGCTCATGGAAACTCCTCAAGGGCCGCAGGGGACGGCTGTGGGCATGGCTCAGGTGAGCCCAGGGATGGGTAATGCCATAGCAATATTGCGGCCATATCTAAAATATCGTTTTAAAACAAATAGTTAGATAATTTACGGGAAGAGAATACATAACCGGTGTAGCGAAATCGCTACACCTAGGGGTGAGAAAAAAAGCTCAAGTGGATCAGAACCTTGCACTGTGGCCCTGAAATTGTGCTGTATCGATATCGTTACGATGTAGTGATTTCGCTACAGTTGTTCAGGGCTTGGCCGGGATGCCGTACTTGCGCAGGCGATGGGCGATGGCGGTGTGCGAGGTTTGCAGGCGGCTGGCTAGCTGGCGGGTCGAGGGGTAGCTGCTGTAGAGCTTTTCCAGCAGGTTGCGCTCGAAGTCTTCCACGGCCTGTTCAAGGCTGTCGACTTCAGCGTCATGGCCGCGAGCCACCGAGGTGCCGGCAATGTCCAGGTCGCCGATGTCCACCAGGCTGCTTTCGCTGATGGCCGCGGCGCGGAAGATCACGTTCTGCAGCTGGCGCACGTTGCCCGGCCAGCGGTTGCCCAGTAGCGCCGGGTAAGTGGCCGGGGCCAGGCGGCACAGCGGGCGCTGGATCTGGGTGCAGGCCTGCTGCATGAAGTAGCGCGCCAGCAGGAGGATGTCCTGGCCACGTTCGCGCAACGGTGGCACCTGCAGGTTGAGCACGTTCAGGCGGTAGAACAGGTCTTCGCGAAAGGTGCCCTCGGCGACCATTTTTTCCAGGTCGCGGTGGGTGGCGCTGAGGATCCGTACATTGACCTTGACCTCGCGATCACCGCCGACCCGGCGAAAGCTGCCATCGTTGAGAAAACGCAGCAGCTTGGCCTGCAGGTACGGTGACATCTCGCCGATCTCGTCGAGGAATACCGTGCCCTGGTTGGCCAGTTCCATCAGCCCCGGCTTGCCGCCACGTTGCGCGCCGGTAAAGGCGCCGGGGGCGTAACCGAACAGCTCGCTTTCGGCCAGGTTCTCCGGCAGCGCCGCACAGTTGAGGGCCAGGAAGGGCGCACTGTGACGGCTGCTGATAGCGTGACAGGCGCGGGCCACCAGCTCCTTGCCGGTGCCGGTTTCACCGTTGATCAGCAGCGGCGCGTCCAGAGCTGCAACGCGTAGGGCGCGGGCCTTGAGGGTGCGGATCGGCGGGGAGTCGCCGAGCAGCGCATCGAAGCCCTCGGCGTGATCATGGTGCAGTGCCGACAGCCGTTCGCCAATGCGGTTGGGCTGGTACAGGGTCAGCAGGGCGCCGGCGTTGGTGATCGGCGTGGCGTCGAGCAGCAGGGTCTGGCCGTTGAGGGTCACTTCGCGCAGGGGCAGGTGAAAGCCCTGTTCGATCAGCGCTTCGAGCAAGCCCGGGTCGCCAAACAGGTCGGCCACCGAACGGTCGGACGGTTCCTGCCCGCACAACGCCACCAGCGCCGGGTTGGCCAGCAGCACGTGGCCGGCGCTGTCCAGGGCCAGCACCGGGTCGCTCATGGCCGCGAGCAGGGCATCGAGCTGCAGGTGACGGCGCTGGCCGGGGAGGATGTCGACCACTTGTACGGTTTGCACGCCCTGCACGTTGAACAGCGCGTCGTGCAGCTCTTCGAGCACGTGGGGGCTGAGGGTCGGGGCGTCGATGTAGACGTTCGGCGGCACCATCTCCACGGCGTCCAGGTTGAGGTTGCGGGCGCCGAGCAGGGCCAGCACTTCCTGGGTGATACCGACACGGTCGATGAAACTGACGTGGATGCGCATGGGGGAGGGGGTCAAGGCTGCCGAAGGCGGCCAGTATGCTGTTCAGCGCAATCGCGGGGCAAGTCGGTTCGCCGCACCGCCGCTCCTACCTGGGTGAGAGCGGCGGTGCGGCGAACCGACTTGCCCGGCGATGAGGACGGTAGGGCTATTCGAAGTGCTCGGGATTGACCGGGTCGCCCGACTTCACCTCCAGCTTCTCGCGAATGTCCTCGAACATCTGGTCGTAGATCTTGTGCCCTGAGCCCAGGCTCTCGAATTTCTTCGGCGACGGCATGTAGCTCTGCGCCTTGCGCGTGGCAACACTCAGGAAGCTTGGCAGTACCTCTTCCTTGCTCAGGAAGAACTTTTCCTCCACGGTCTTGCCTTCGATGCTCCCATGCATGTGGAAATCAATGCCGTGTTTGTTGGCTTCCCGGACTACTGCGTACTCGATATTCAGGTCGTAGCTGTGATCAGCCTTGTTCAGCGCAGTGCGCTCGATATGCACGTGACCGGGTTTGAACTGGGCCATGATGGAATCCTCCGCAAAGGTGAAAACGGCGGGCCCTGGGCCCGCCAACTGCATTCAACGGTAGCTGATTCCCGGCTTGGCGGTGGAAACCCGAGTACCGGCCGTACCCTTGACGATATCCTCGATGTCGGCCAGAGAACCGATGACCGCCACTTTGCCGGTGTGGCGGGCAAAGTCGCAAGCGGCCTGGACTTTCGGGCCCATGGAGCCTGCGGCAAAGCCGAGGCGTTCGAGCTCGTCAGGGTGCGCCTGGGCAATTGCCTTCTGGCTTGGCTTGCCATAGTCGATGAACGCCGCGTTGACGTCGGTGGCGATCACCAGCAGGTCGGCTTCGAGCTGTTCGGCCAGCAGCGCCGAGCACAGGTCTTTGTCGATCACCGCCTCGATGCCCTTGAGCTTGCGGTCGGCGTCATACATGGTCGGGATACCGCCACCGCCGGCGCAGATGACGATGCTGCTCTTTTCCAGCAGCCATTTGATCGGGCGGATCTCGAAGATGCGCTTGGGTTTCGGGCTGGCGACCACACGGCGGTATTTGTCGCCGTCGGCCTTGACCACCCAGCCTTTCTCTTTGGCCAGGCGCTCGGCGTCTTCTTTGCTGTAGACCGGGCCGATGAACTTGGTCGGGTCCTTGAAGGCCGGGTCGTTGGCGTCCACTTCGACCTGGGTCAGGAGGGTGGCGAACGGTACTTCGAAGTCCAGCAGGTTGCCCAGCTCCTGCTCGATGATGTAGCCGATCATGCCTTCGGTTTCGGCACCGAGCACGTCCAGCGGGTAGGCTTCATCAGGTTTGTAGGATTGCGCCTGCAACGACAGCAGGCCGACTTGCGGGCCATTGCCGTGGGCGATGACCAGCTCGTTGCCCGGATGGATCTTGGCGATCTGCTCGGCGGCAATGCGGATATTGGCGCGCTGATTGTCTGCAGTCATGGGTTCGCCACGGCGCAGCAGGGCGTTGCCGCCCAATGCAACAACGATACGCATGATGATGTCCTTCTAGGAAAGGGAGATGCCACCCTGTAGGAGCGGGCTTGCCCCGCGATGGCGGTGCATCTGCTGCACCGCGGTGACGCTGTCGCGGGGCAAGCCCGCTCCCACAGAGACTGGCAGCTGGATTACAGGTCAGCCAGGGTCGACACCAGGATCGCCTTGATGGTGTGCATGCGGTTTTCCGCTTGCTCGAAGGCGATGCAGGCTGGCGACTCGAACACGTCGTCGGTCACTTCAATGCCGTTGGCCAGGTTCGGGTACTGCTCGGCGATCTGTTTGCCGACCTTGGTGTCGGAGTTGTGGAACGCCGGCAGGCAGTGCATGAACTTGGTGCGCGGGTTGCCGGTGGCTTTCATCAGCTCGGCGTTGACCTGGTACGGCAGCAGTTGCTGGATGCGTTCGCCCCAGGCTTCAACCGGCTCGCCCATCGATACCCAGACGTCGGTGTGAATGAAGTCGACGCCCTTGACCGCAGCTTTCGGGTCTTCGGTCAGGGTGATGCGCGCGCCGCTTTCTTCCGCGTATTTCTTGCACCGGGCGACCAGGTCATCGTGCGGCCACAGGGCTTTCGGCGCGCAGATGCGCACGTCCATGCCAAGCTTGGAGCCGACCAGCAGCAGCGAGTTGCCCATGTTGTTGCGCGCATCGCCCAGGTAGGCGTAGCTGATCTCGTGGATCGGCTTGTCGGCGTGCTCACGCATGGTCAGCACGTCGGCGATCATCTGGGTCGGGTGGTATTCGTCGGTCAGGCCGTTGAACACCGGTACGCCGGCGAACTTCGCCAGTTCTTCGACGATTTCCTGCTTGAAGCCACGGTATTCGATGGCGTCATACATGCGCCCGAGTACCCGGGCGGTGTCCTTCATGCTTTCCTTGTGGCCGATCTGCGAGGAGTTCGGGTCGATGTAGGTGACGTTGGCGCCCTGGTCATAGGCAGCTACTTCGAATGCACAACGGGTGCGGGTCGAGGTCTTCTCGAAGATCAGCGCAATGTTGTTGCCTTTGAGGTGCTGCTGCTCGGTGCCGGTGTACTTGGCACGTTTAAGGTCGCGGGACAGGTCCAGCAGGTAGCGCAACTCGCGAGGGGTGTGGTGTTCCAGGCTCAGCAGGTTACGGTTGTGGATGTTGAACGCCATGATGTTTCTCCTGTTCTTGTGAACGGAAAGCGGTAATCGGCCCGCCTGCACCGGCAGGTGCAGGCGGTTGATGGTCGTCTAGTAGTCGATAGGGTCGCGCACGATCGGGCAGGTCATGCAGTGACCGCCGCCGCGGCCACGGCCCAGTTCGCCGGCGCTGATGGTGATGACTTCGACGCCTGCCTTGCGCAGCAGGGTGTTGGTGTAGGTGTTGCGGTCGTAGCCGATGACCACACCTGGTTCAACCGCCACCACGTTGTTGCCGTCGTCCCACTGCTCGCGTTCGGCGGCGAAGCTGTTGCCACCGGTCTCGACCACGCGCAGTTTCTTCAGGTTCAGCGATTCGGCGACCACGTCGAGGAACGTCTTGTTCTCGCGGCGCACGTCCAGGCCGTATGGCTTGCTGCTGTCCGGGCGAATGACGAACGGCACGATTTCCTTGACCACTTCCGGGAAGACCGTGACCAGGTCGCGGTCGCAGAAGCTGAACACGGTGTCCAGGTGCATCGCGGCACGGGATTTCGGCAGGCCGGCGACCACCACTTTTTCCACCGCGCCTTTGGCAAACAGCGATTGCGCCAGTTGGCCGATGGCCTGGCGCGAGGTGCGCTCGCCCATGCCGATCAGGACCACGCCATTGCCGATCGGCATGACGTCGCCGCCTTCGAGGGTGGCCTTGCCGTGGTCCTGGTCCGGATCGCCGTACCAGATTTCAAAGTCGGCCGCGGTGAACTCAGGGTGGAACTTGTAGATGGCGGTGGTCAGCAGGGTTTCCTGACGTCGCGCCGGCCAGTACATCGGGTTGAGGGTCACGCCGCCGTAGATCCAGCAGGTGGTGTCGCGGGTGAACTGGGTGTTGGGCAGTGGGTCGAGCAGGAAGCTTGAGTGGCCCAGGTAGTCGCGGTACATCTTGATCACGCCGGCGCCTTCACTTTCCGGCAGGTCTTCACCGGCCACGCCGCCGATCAGGAATTCAGCCAGTTTGCGCGGCTCCAGGCCTTCGAGCCAGCTGCGCACTTCGTTGGTCAGGCCGACACCGACGGTGTCCGGGGTGATCTTGCGGTCGAGGATCCATTTCAGCGCTTCGGGGTTCTGGATGGTCTCGGTCAGCAGGTTGTGCATTTCCAGCACTTCGATGCCGCGCTCACGCATTTTGGTGACGAAGTCGAAGTGGTCGCGTTTGGCCTGGTTGACCCAGATAACGTCATCGAACAGCAGTTCGTCGCAGTTGCTCGGGGTCAGGCGCTGGTGCGCCAGGCCAGGGGAGCAGACCATCACTTTGCGCAGTTTGCCGGCTTCGGAATGTACGCCGTACTTAACTTTATCCGTGGACATGGTTCATTTCCTCCAAGTTGCGAAAACGGGTGGTTACAGAGTCAGGAAGCCGTCGTACAGGCCATAGGCAGCCACCAGGGCACCAATGACTACGGCGGCGAAGATCAGCTTCTCCACGTTGGTAAAAATCGGTTGGCCGACCTCGCGCTTGGCCTTGGCGAACAGGATCACGCCAGGGGCATACAGCAGGGCCGAGAGCAGCAGGTATTTGACGCCGCCGGCATACAGCAGCCAGACCGCGTAGAGCAGGGCGATGGCGCCGATGACCAGGTCTTTCTTGCGTTCGGCCAGGGCCTGTTCGTAGGTTTCGCTGCGTACCGCGAGCAGGAAGGCATAGGCCGCCGACCACAGGTAAGGCACCAGGATCATCGAGGTGGCGAGGTAGATCAGCGACAGGTAGGTACTGGCCGAGAACAGGGTGATGACCAGGAAGATCTGCACCATGGCGTTGGTCAGCCACAGGGCGTTGGCCGGCACGTGGTTGGCGTTCTCGCGGCGCAGGAACTCCGGCATGGTGTGGTCTTTGGCGGCGGCGAACATGATCTCGGCGCACAGCAGTACCCACGACAGCAGAGCCCCGAGCAGCGAGATGATCAGGCCGACGCTGATCAGCACCGCACCCCAGTGGCCAACCACGTGCTCAAGCACGGCGGCCATCGACGGGTTCTGCAGCTTGGCCAGCTCCGGTTGGGTCATGATGCCCAGCGACAGCACGTTGACCAGCACCAGGAACAGCAGCACGGTGATGAAGCCGATGACCGTGGCCTTGCCGACGTCCGAGCGTTTTTCTGCCCGGGCCGAGAAGATGCTCGCGCCCTCGATGCCGATGAACACCCAGACGGTGACCAGCATCATGTTGCGCACCTGGTTCATCACGCTGCCCAGGTCCGGGTTCATCGAGCCCCAGATGTCAGCGGTGAAGATATCCAGCTTGAAGGCGAACAGGGCGATCAGCACGAACAGCGCCAGCGGCACGACCTTGGCTACGGTGGTGACCAGGTTGATGAAGGCCGCTTCCTTGATCCCGCGCAATACCAGAAAGTGCACGGCCCAGAGCAGCACCGAGGCGCCAATGACGGCTGCCGGAGTGTTGCCCTCGCCAAAGATCGGGAAGAAATAGCCGAGGGTGCTGAACAGCAACACGAAGTAACCGACGTTGCCCAGCCAGGCACTGATCCAGTAGCCCCAGGCTGAAGAAAAGCCCATGTAATCGCCGAAACCGGCCTTGGCGTAGGCGTATACCCCGCCGTCCAGGTCAGGCTTGCGATTGGCCAGGGTCTGGAACACGAAAGCCAGGGTCAGCATGCCGATGGCGGTGATGCCCCAACCGATCAGAACAGCGCCTACATCAGCACTTGCGGCCATGTTTTGCGGCAGCGAAAAGATCCCGCCGCCGATCATCGAGCCGACAACAAGTGCAACCAGCGCACCAAGTCGTAGTTTTCCGGGAGCGTCTGACATTGAATAACTCCGTACCAGGAGAAGAGATGACGCTAGAATAAATCCAGCGGCGAAGTCATTAGCTGATTCAGGTCAGTTCATGAGGACATTCCATTGCAGATCAATGACTGAAACAGCCTCCCGGAGTCTGCCGATCGCAGTACTGCAAGCCTTGTCAACTGGCACCTCCATGGCGTTTTAGAGCAATCGCTCTTGCGGGGCTGCGAGAATTGAAGCTAGTCCGTTTTGGGCGAATCGCAAATTTTCCCTGAGAATTTTTCTTATTAGCTTGAAGAAGCGCGAATTGTGCACAAAACTCACCATTTAGTTCGTCAGGCATAGACGCGCTAGTTATGAGCAGAAAGCGCTTAGTGGTTTAATATATATAGACGCTTAGAGTCAGATTATATTTAACTCAGGGTGTACCACTGGCGTTACAAACACGAGACAGAAGGGGATCTGCATGTCCGAACCTGGACAGAAATTACGCCTGGGGGCGTTGATCGCCTTGGTGGTCGGCTCGATGATCGGCGGCGGGATCTTTTCGCTGCCGCAAAACATGGCTGCGCGCGCCGACGTCGGCGCCGTACTGATCGGCTGGGGCATCACCGCGGTGGGCATGCTGGCCCTCGCCTTTGTGTTCCAGACCCTGGCCAACCGCAAGCCGGAACTCGACTCCGGCGTGTATGCCTATGCCAAGGCCGGGTTTGGCGAGTACATGGGCTTTTCTTCGGCTTGGGGCTACTGGATCAGCGCCTGGCTGGGCAACGTCGGCTACTTCGTGCTGTTGTTCAGCACCCTGGGCTTCTACTTCCCGGTGTTTGGCGAGGGCAACACGCCGATCGCCATCGCCTGTGCCTCGCTGCTGTTGTGGGCCGTACACTTTTTGGTGCTGCGCGGCATCAAGGAGGCGGCGTTCATCAACCAGGTGACCACCGTGGCCAAGATCGTGCCGTTGGTGATGTTCATCGTCATCGCCGCGGTGGCCTTTCGCGCCGACATTTTTACCCGGGACATCTGGGGCCTGAGCAACCCGAAATTCGGCGGCGTGCTCGACCAGGTGCGCAACATGATGCTGGTGACCGTGTTCGTGTTCATCGGCATTGAGGGCGCCAGCGTCTACTCCGGGCGGGCGGCGAAGCGCTCGGACGTCGGCAAGGCCACGGTGATCGGCTTTATCGGCGTACTGGCCTTGCTGGTGCTGGTCAACGTGCTGTCGCTGGGGGTGATGACCCAGCCAGAGCTGGCGGCCTTGCAGAACCCGTCGCTGGCGTCGGTGCTTGAGCATATCGTCGGGCCCTGGGGCGCCTTGCTGATCAGTATCGGCCTGGCGGTATCGCTGCTGGGGGCGCTGCTGTCATGGGCCTTGCTGTGCGCCGAGATCCTCTTCGCCACCGCCCGCGACCAGACCATGCCGCGCTTTCTGGCCAGGGAAAACGCCAACCACGTGCCGGCCAATGCGCTGTGGCTGACCAACGTGATGATTCAGCTGTTCCTGCTGATCACCCTGTTTTCCGCCGGGACCTACACCAGCCTGATCTACCTGGCCTCGTCGATGATCCTCGTGCCGTACCTGTGGTCGGCGGCCTACGCGGTGTTGCTGGCGGTGCGAGGCGAGTCGTATGAAGGCCACCCCGGCGCACGGCGCAAGGACCTGCTGATTGCCGGTATCGCGCTGATCTACGCGATCTGGCTGCTGTATGCCGGTGGGCTGAAGTACCTGCTGCTCTCGGCGCTGCTGTACGCGCCAGGGGTGATCCTGTTTGCCCGGGCCAAGCACGAGCAGGGCCAGGCGCTGTTTACCACCTGGGAGAAGCTGATCTTCGCCGCCGTGCTGGTGGGCGCGGGGTTGGCGGCCTATGGCTTGTACAGCGGGATGTTGAGCCTTTAATCAGTGCCGGCACATTCACCAACAGGCAGCAGCAGAACCCAGCTCACAAGCCCCCTGCTGCCAATCCAACGGTGCCCCTTCGACCAGCAGCGGCGCCTTCAGCCGCTGCGCCAGCCCCCAGGGCGTCTGCTCCAGCTGCGGGTTCAGATCCGCTGCCGTCTCAGCCTGTAACGGCAAATCCGCTGCCAGCGTCCCCTGATCGATCAACAGCTTTGCCGTGCGCGCCAGCGACAGGCGCAGGGTTGCCCCGCAACCGCTGCCCAGGCGTTCGCTGTAGGCCTTGATCGCCGCAGCCGCCATCAGGTACCCGGTGCCATGGTCCAATGCCTGCACCGGCAACGGCACGGGCTTGTCGGCCTGTTGCCAGCGCATGCCTTCACAAGCGATGCCGCAGCTCATCTGTACCAGGCTGTCGAAGCCCCGTCGCTGTTGCCAGGGGCCGCTCCAGCCGTAGGCGTTGAGGCTCACATCGATCAGCCCGGGGTTGAGCTGGCGGCGCTGTTCGCTGGCATACCCCAGTCGTTCGAGGGCATCGGCGCGGTAACCATGCAGGAGAATATCGGCTTCACTGAGCAGGCGTTCAAACACCCGTCGATCATCCCCATCGTGCAAGTCCAGGCGCGCACAACGTTTACCCAGGGTCACCTCGGCAACCACCGCCGGTTCCTCCCAGCCTGGCGGGTCGATCCGCAGCACCTGCGCGCCGAAGCCTGCCAGCAGGCGACTGGCTGTGGGGCCGGCGAGGATGCGGGTCAGGTCCAGTACCTTGACCCCGGCCAGAGGTCGGACGGCGTTACCGGTCCAGCGTCTTTTTGTAAAGGCCGGAGCCCGTTGGTGATGAATCAACGGCTCGGCATTCACTGCCAGGCCCTGAGGATGGGCCGACCATTCGGACCAGTTGCGCATTTGCGCGGCGCAACCGCCAGCGGTGACTATCGCGCTTTCCAGCTCACGTGCGCGCCAGCGCGCAACCAGCCCAGCCATGTGCGCGCGGTCAGCCGCACGGCCCACTACCTGCTGGGCGGCGGCGCGATGATGAGCTGCGTTGGTGTGCAGGCGAATCCAGCCATCCTCGGCGCGGTAGTCACCGGCAATCGGGTCCCACAAGGGCGGTGTGCTCCAGCCTTGCGGGCGCAGGCTGGTGGCGAACCAGAACGAGCTCAGGCGGCGGTCAACTTCAACGCCAGGCGGTTGCTCAAGCTGGCGCTGCAGCAGTTCGGCGATTGCCAGGCCACAGGCGGCAATGCTGCTGCTGGCAAGCTCGGTGACGGCGAAAGTCGAAGGCAGGGCGCCGTTGCCGCGAAAGCGCAGGCTATTGCGCAGTGCCGTTGGCAGCTGCAGTTCGGCGACAAGGGTGTCGAGTAGCGCGGTCATCAATGGCCCTCCAGCAGAAGGGCCATTGCAGACCATCAGCGGCGCCAGGTCAAACCCGGAACTGATCCATCAAGGCCATCTGCTGCGACGACAGGGTGTTGAGCTGGCTGCTCACCTGCGCAGATTCCGCGGCCTGGCCGGTCAGGGTTTCGGTTACCCCGCGGATCGCCGAGACGTTGCGGTTGACCTCTTCGGCCACCGCGCTCTGTTGCTCGGCGGCACTGGCGATCTGCAGGTTCATGTCGCTGATCACCGTGACCGCCTCGCTGATCTTGTCCAGCGCCTGCACCGCCTGGTGGATCTGCCCGGCGTTTTCCTGGGCCTTGCCGTGGCTTGAATGCATGGTCGCCACCACCTCGCGGGTGTTGCTCTGGATGCGCTCGATCACCTGGCGGATTTCTTCGACCGAGTCCTGGGTACGGCGCGCCAGGTTGCGTACTTCGTCGGCAACCACGGCAAAACCACGGCCGCTCTCACCGGCGCGGGCGGCTTCGATCGCGGCGTTGAGCGCCAGCAGGTTGGTCTGCTCGGCAATGCTGCGGATCACCTCCAATACCGAGCCGATCTGTTCGCTGTTCTGCGCCAGGGTTTCCACTTCGCCAACGGCTTTGCTGACCTGTTCGGCGAGCACGGTGATGTCGCGGGTGCTGCGCTCGATGATCGCCATGCCGTCCTTGGCCGAGCGGTCGGCACCGCGGGCGGCGTCGGCGGCACTGGCGGCGCTGTTGGCGACGTCGTGGGCGGTGGCGCTCATCTCATTGGAGGCGGTGGCCACCTGGTCGATCTCGCGAAACTGCACCTGCATGCCTTCGCTGGTGCGCTGGGCAATTGCCGAAGACTGGTCGGCAGTGGCCCGGGCCTGGGTGATGCTCTGTTTGATCTGGGCGATGGTCGGCTGCAGCTTGTCGAGAAAGCGGTTGAAGCCGCCGGTCAGCCGCCCCAGCTCGTCCTTGCGCGCATAGCGCAGGCGCTGGGTGAGGTCGCCGTCGCCGCTGGCGATGTCTTCGAGCATGCTCGCTACGCTGTTGAGCGGGCGGGTCACGCCGGTGGCGGTCAGCCACATCAGCAGCAGGCCGCCGAGGCCGGCCAGGGTGGCGAACAGCACCACTTTGAGGGTACCGCTGGTGCGGGCCTCTTCAAGGGTCGCCTGCAGGCTGATGGCATCGGCCAGCAGTACCTGCTTGGGCAGGTCGATAAGGATGCCCCAGGGTTTGCTGTCGGCAATCGGCTGCACCGGGTTGACGGCGCGAATGGTATCGCCTTGTTCAAGGATCAGTGGCTGGTTGCCGGCGAGCTTCTGCAGCGCCTGCTGGCCGTCCTGGTCGATGGCCTTGCCGACCTTGCCGGCATCATTGCTGTTGGCCGCCAGCAAGCCGCTGGGGGCGACGATCATCAGGTGGCCGGCGCCGTTGAACAGCTCCTGCTGGGCCTTGGCGGCAGCCGCCTGCAGGGCATCGAGAGAAATATCCACACCGGCCACGGCGATCACCTTGCCGTTGTGCAGCAGCGGCATAGTGATGCTGGTCATCAGCATCTGCTTGCCGCCGACGGTGTCGGAGTAGGGCTCGAGCAGGCAGGAGCGCGCGCTGTTGCGTGAGCAGGTGTACCAGACGTTGTAGGGCGTGCCGCTGAGATTGATCTCGGTCTTGTTCAGGTCGACATCGCTGATCACCGTGTTCAGCGCCTGACCCTGGGCGCGGCTCCAGTAGCTGGCAAAGCGCCCGCTCTCGTTGCTCAGGCGTTTGGCGTCGTTGGCAAAGGCACTGTCGCCGCCGTCCAGGCCGTCGGCCTCGAAGGCCAGCCACACGCCCAGCACGTCGGGGTTGCGCTTGAAGCTGGTGGCCAGGCTCTGGTTGATCGCTTCACGCAGGTCGCCAGCGCTCAGGCCGCGCTCGCGAGCCAGTTGCTGTAAGTCCTGGACCTGGTCGGCGAGGGCGGTGATGACGGTCTGGCTGTCGCTGAAAGTACGCCGCAGCATCTCGGCCTTTTCGCCGGCCCGGGCCTGCAGCAGGGCCTGGACATTGCGGGTGAGCATGGTGGTGCTGGCGTCGCCGACCAGCTCATCGCTCTGGTGCGATTGATACAGGTTGATACCGACGACGAGTGCGACCACGCCAAGCAGGCAGAGGCCGGAGAGCAGGACGATTTTCAGGCGGATCGAGAGCGTGTCGAACATGGACGTACTCGCTAAAAGGCAGGCCGGTAGAGGACCGAGCCACGGGCGGGCTCGATTCGCTACATCCTTTTAGCGATAACAGTTCATCGGCCTTATAGCCTTAGCCATGAGTGCTCGCCGATGAACGGTCGGCAAGGCTCAAGGGCGCGGTTTCTGGCCGCGACCAGATCCACAGGTTACCCAGGCTCATGCCGGCGATGGCGAGAAACACCGGCCAGCGGTGCTCGAGAAACACCAGCATCAGGCCAGCGCACAGCAGCATGCTGACAGTGGCGCTGACCTTGGCCCGGCGCTGGATTACCTTGCCGTTGCGCCAGTTGCTGAGGATCGGCCCGAACAGCCGGTGGTTTTCCAGCCAGGCGCTCAGGCGCGGCGAGCTGCGGGTGGCGGCCCAGGCGGCGAGGAGGATGAACTCGGTGGTGGGCAGGCCGGGAATCACGATCGCTACCAGGCCGATGCCCAGGCTTACGTAAGCCAGCAGGCCGAAGAGCAGGCGCGAGAGTTTTGAAGCGGCTGGGCGGGTCATGGGCTTGTCGGTGTGCACGGGCAAGGCCCGGTTACCACGAGGGTAACCGGGTACGGCGCATCAGGCCAGTTCGGCTTTAGGCGCAGTTGCGTAAGCGTGTTTTAGCAGCTCGGTGAAACGCTCAAAGGCGGCCACGGCGCCTTGCTCGGCCTTGGCTTCTTCTTCGGCGCTCAGTTCCAGGCCGTCGAGGATGCGTGTGAACTGCTTCCAGCCTTCAGCGCGGCCGCCGGCCGGCTCGCCCAGGTGACGGGCACCGAAGCTGTCCGACAGGCCCAGGCCGACGGCACGCTTGATCAGGAAGGCGGCGCCGAGCTTGGAGCCTTCGGAGACGAAGATCCAGCCCATGGCTTCACCCAGGCTGGGGTTTTGCAGGGCGCCGGCGAAGTCGGCGGGGATCTCGGTGTTCAGGTCAGCCAGGTCCAGGCCGGCCTGTTCGGCGCGGCAGCGTGCGGCGAGGTCAGGGACGATGGCGATCAGCGCCGGGTCGGTGTACAGCGCCTTGAGCTCGGACTGGAACAGGTACTGGGCAACCACGAAGCGGGCGAAGCTCTCGCGGGTTTCGAACGGCGCGTGGGATTTGACCAGGGCGTCCAGCTCGGTGTGCGGGGCGTGGGTCAGCTGGTTCAAGCGTTGCGAACGCAGGCTGGCGCGTTCGGCGGTGGTAGCGGCGGTCATGGTGATTCCTTGCGAAATGGGCGTGCCTGATGACTAGACGAATGAGAAGACGCGGGACAGTAAAAAAACCTCACCTGTGGGGGGGCTGCATTTGCAGCCCATCGCGGGTCTAGCCCGCTCCCACAGGTTCGCGGTCAGATGTCCCAGACCAGGTTGATGGCGAAATTACGGCCTGGCATGGTCAGGCGGTCGAGGTTGGCGGGGGCGGTCACCGCCGCTTCACCGAGGCCGTCGTAGCCGCGCACGTCATCCCACTGCCAGTACTTCTTGTCGGTCAGGTTGTAGAGGCCGGCGTTGACGGTGATGTCATCGCTGACCTTGTAGAACCCGGTCAAGTCGAGTACGCCGTAACCCGGGGTGCGGAACTGCTTGCTGGTGCCGTCGGGGGCGAAGAAGGTGGTGTCGTCGACGCGATCCTTGCGCTTGACCAGGGTCCAGCTCAGCAGCGCGCCGTATTGCTCTTGCTCGTAACCCAGGCCCATCACCGCGGTCAGCGGGTTGACGCTGTTGAGCGGCTGGCCGGTGTCGTCGTTGCGGCCATGGGCGTAGGCCAGCGAGCCCTGGGTGTAGAGGCCGTGCGGCGCACCGAAGGCGTCGAGGTTCAGGCGGCCCTTGAACTCGGCACCCTTGATGGTGGCGTGCTTGATGTTGTTGGCTTCGAAGGTCTGGCCGAGGTTGCTGCCCTGCACGGCGTCTTCGTTGATGAAGTCGCGGTACTTGTTGTAGAACACCGCGACATCGAAGTTACCCGCTTCGAAGTTACCGCGCAGGCCGGTCTCGTAGCTCTTGCTCTTTTCCGGTTCGAGGTTGGAGTTGCCGCGCACGCTGTAGCCCAGGCCCGGGTTTTCGAAGCGGCCATACAGCGCCTTGGCGGTCGGCGTGCGGAAGCCTTCGGCGTACTGGCCATACCAGGTGTAGTTGTCGTTGAAGGCGTAGGTCAGGCCGAACTTGGGCGAAACCCGATGCCATTTCTTCGCATCGTCATCAACCGGGTCGGTAGGGCTGGCGCCAACCCCACGCAGGAACTCGTCGGTCATGTGCGGCTTGAGTTCGGTGTAGTCGTAGCGCGCGCCCGGCAGGAAGGTCCACTGGTTCCAGCGGATTTCATCCTGGGCGAACAGGCTGTAGGTGTTGACGGTCGGGTCAGGGAAGTCGCTCACCAGTGCCTGGCTGTCACTGGCGCTGATCTGGCCGATGAAGCGGCAGGCGCCGCCGACGTTCAGGCAGGTGCCAGTGCCGCTGCGCGAGCCGGTGACCTTCTGGTGCTTGAGGGTGGTGCCGTAGGTCAGCAGGTGCTCGGTGGCGCCGATGCTGAAGGCCTTGTCCAGCTGGGCGTCGAACACCCACTGGCGGTCCTTGTAGGTGGTCTGGCGGTCACGGAACACCTGGCGGCCAGAGGCGAAGTAGAGCTCTTCGGTACGCTGGTCGGTCTTGCCGATCTGGTAGTTCAGGCTCCACTTCATGTTATCGGCCAGCACGCTACCGAGGGCGAATTCGTGGTTGATACCGAAGCGCTCGCGGGTCACGGTGTCGTTGCCGGTGCGGTCGCGGTACGAGTTCATCGCGCCGAAGCCAGGAATGAACGGCCCGCCCACGGCGCTTTTCTGTTTGAGGTCGCGGTCGTCCTTGTAGTTTTCATAGGTGAAGGCCAGGCGTGCGTCGTCGGCGTAGTTCCAGCCGGCCTTGGCGAGGATGTTGGTGGTGCGCACATCTTCCGGGTTGGCGGCGGTGCGCGCCAGGCCGGTGCCGCCGTGGCTGCTGTAGGACTCGGTTTCATGGCCGTTGCGCTGGCTCAGGTGCAGCAGGCCGTCGAACTCGCCCTGGCGGCCGGCAACGGTGGCTGAGTTCAGCCAGCTCTCATCTGCCGAGCTGTAGCCAGTCTTCAGGCGTGCGCCGACGTCCTGGCCGGGCTTGATGATGTCGTCGGGGTCGAGGGTGAAGTAGCTGACCGCGCCGCCAATGGCGTTGCTGCCGTACAGCACCGAGGCCGGGCCACGGAGGATCTCCACGCGCTTGACGATTTCAGGGTCGACGTAGTTGCGCTGGGTCTGGGCGTAGGGGCCGAAGAAGAAGCTGTCGGGGATCGACACGCCGTCGATCTGGGTCAGCACCCGCTCGCCGTCGATACCGCGGATGTTGTAGCCGTTCAGGCCGCTGCGCTGGCCGGTGCCGCTGACCGAAACGCCAGGCTCGTAACGCACCAGTTCCTTGATGTTGTTGACGTTCTGGCGGTCGAGTTGTTCGCGGGTCTGCACGCTGACGGTGCTCGGCACCTGGCTGACGTCCTGGGCGCTGCGGGTGGCGCTGACGGTGATCTGCTGCAGGGCGATGGCCTTGCCGGCGCTGCGTTCGATCACCACGTTGGCGCTGCTCAAGGTGCGGTAGCTCAGGCCGGTGCCGGCCAGCAGGCGCTGCAGGGCGGCCTCAGGCTTCAGTGAGCCATGCACGCCCGGCGAGGCGACGCCATCGGCCAGTTCGGCAGAGAAGCCCACTTGCCAGCCGGTGACCGAGGTAAAGGCATTGAGCGCTGACACCAGCGGCTGCTGGCCGATGGCGAAGCGGTAGTCGCCCATGCGCGGGGCACTGGCCTGGGCCGGCTCTGCGGCCAGCGCCGGCAGGCTGCAGGCGCCGCTGGCGAGCATGGCCAGGGTCAACAGGGAGAGCGTGCAACGCTGCAGGCCGGGGGTACGTGAAGTGGCTGAAGATCGACGAGTGAAACCAGTGGACATCGAAAGCGCTCCCTGTCGCGCAAATGTTATAGGTGCTGGCTGATTCAAAAATAAGAATCAGTTGCATTAGCTATAACGAGACGTAACAGCGTCAGGGATCGCGTAAAAAAACTTTTGCCTCAGTTGAGAATCACCAGCGCCGGGTACTCATGCAACTGCGCCGAGGTGATGTGGGCCAGGGCGCGCAGGGTTTCCAGCGGCTGGTCGAGGCGGTAGTTGCCGGTGACCGCGACGTTCGCCAGCTGTTCGTTGCCGTTGATGATCCACCCCGGGTAGTAGCGGCGCAATTCGGCCAGTACCTGGTTCAGCGGGCAGTTTTCGAACACCAGCCGGCCCTGGACCCAGGCCAGGTCTTTTTGCGCATCCAGACGCCCGCGCTGGCCAAAGCCATTGGGGCCGACGCTGATGCTGTCGCCCGCCGACAGGCGAATGCGCTGGTCGCTGCTGGCCTGCAGGTCGACATCGCCGCGTTGCACCCGCACCTGGGCTTCGCCGTTGAGGTAGCGCACGGCAAAGTCGGTGTCGCGCACACTGGCGCGCAACGGGCCGGCTTGCAGCTCCAGGGGCGGTTGGGCGCCAGCGGGAATCTCGAAATAGGCCTCGCCCTGCAGCAGCCGGGCAACCTGGCGGTTGTCGCGCAGGTCGCTGGCAAAGGCCGAATTGGTGTTGAGCAACACCTTGGAGCCGTCGTCCAGTTGCAAGCGCTGGCGTTCACCGACCACGGTCAGGTGATCGGCCTGCAGGCGCACCGGCAGGTTGCCGACGGTGAAAATCCCCACCAGCAGCACAGCGGCTGCGGCCAGGGGCTTGTAGTGCGGGCGGATGCGTGAGCGCAGGCTGCGACGCTGCACCTGGTGCAGTTGCCCGGCTGCCTGGCGCAAGGGCGCGCCGTTCCAGATGGCCTCGGCCTCGACATAGGCGCGGGCATTGGCCGGGTCAGCCTCGAGCCAGGCTTCGAAGGCCTGGGTGTCTTCGGCGCTGGCACATTGCAGGCGGATCAGCCAGTCCAGGGCCTGGTCCATGGCCTGGTCACTGGCAGCTTGGCCAGGCGGCGCGGGGCGAGGAGGGGGACTGTCGGTCACGGGTGGGTCCTTGGCGGGGCTGGCGCTTTTTGCGAATGATCCGGGGTATCCATGGGGATGGCAAGGTTTTAGCTGCGATCCACGACGGGCTGTTTACTTCAGCCGGTCCGCTACCCCTACACAGATGGCCATGATCAGTTTCAGTTCCTTCTGAACCGTGCTTGCCGACACTTTCAACTGTTCGGCGATTTCCAGGTAACTGGCGCCGTGCAGGCGGCTGAGGATGAAGATGCGTTGCTGGCGCTCGGTCAACTGGGCGAGGCTGACGCTCAGGCGCTTGAGCAGTTGTTCGGCGTGGGCGGCGTCTTCGGCGCTGCTGCTGGGCGCGGCGACGTTGTGCAGAATTTGCTCGGGCACGTCCTCGACCAGGTTGCGCGACTGCGCCCGGCGCGCGCGCAAGTGATCAAGGGCGAGGTTGCGCGCAGTCTGGAAAACGAAGGGTTCCAGGTGCTCGATGGGGCGTTCGCCAAGGGCACGGGTAACCCGCAGGTAAGTCTCCTGCAACAGGTCTTCGGCAGTGCTGGGGTTATCCACCATGCGCTGCAGGGTGCGCAGCAGGCTGACCCGCTGGGCGAGGAAAACGACGTTGAACTGGGACTGACTCACAGCGGTACCCGACCATGGCGTAGCGAATGATAATGCTTATCATCAACGCTTTGGTCAAGTACTGCCTCCTGCGAGGTTGTGATCCTAGCGGGCGTTGCACAGTGCCAGGCAGTTATCCAGCATGCGGTTGGAGAAGCCCCATTCGTTGTCGTACCAGGCCAGTACCTTGAGCATGCGCCCGTTGGCGCGGGTGTGGTTGGCGTCGAAAATCGACGACAGCGGGTTGTGGTTGAAGTCGCAGGACACCAGCGGCAGGCTGTTGTAGCCCAGTACCTTGGAGTGCCGGCTGGCCTCCTTGAACAGCGCGTTGACGGCCTCGGCCGTGGCCTCGTGCTCAAGATTGACGGTAAGGTCGACCAGCGACACGTTGATCACCGGCACCCGCACGGCCATGCCGGTGAGCTTGCCGGCCAGTTCCGGCAGCACCAGGCCCACGGCTTCGGCGGCGCCGGTCTTGCTCGGGATCATCGACTGGGTTGCCGCACGGGCGCGGTACGGGTCGCTGTGGTAAACGTCAGTGAGGCTCTGGTCGTTGGTATAGGCGTGGATGGTGGTCATCAGCCCCTGCTCGATGCCGAACTCGCGGTGCAGCACCTGGGCCAGCGGCGCCAGGCAGTTGGTGGTGCACGAAGCGCTGGAGATGATCTGGTGCGAAGGGCGCAGGATGTCATGGTTGACCCCGTACACCACGGTGGCATCCGCGCCCTTGGCCGGCGCCGAGATAATGACTTTGCCGGCCCCGGCAGTAAGATGGGCGGCGGCCTTGGCGCGTTCGGTGAATAACCCGGTGCATTCGAACACCACATCGATGGCCTCGGCTTTCCACGGCAGTTCCGCTGGGTTGCGGATGGCGCTGACGGCAATGCGGTCGCCGTTGACGGTAATACTCTCGTGATCGGATTCAACCGTGGCAGCAAAGCTGCCGTGGACGCTGTCGTATTTGAGCAGATGGGCATTGATCGCGCTGTCGCCCAGGTCGTTGATGGCGACGACCTGCAGGTCCTGACGGTAGCCTTGGGTATAGAGTGCGCGAAGGATGTTGCGGCCGATGCGGCCAAAGCCATTGATTGCGATACGAAGGGTCATGGAGCTACCTCTGGCAGACCGGGTGAAGCCCGTGGCAATTGAAGTTTTGCTTCACTGCATCTGATTTTGTTGTTGGAATTACAAGATTATTCGTAAAAAAATAGAAAACAAGCCTTTTTGCTGGCAATATTTTATTCAATCTACAACGAGCGATCGGCCAAGCCGTCCCTCCCGCAACGCATCGCCCCTGCCCTTGAGCCTAGGTCGCGATCGTTGATAAGGGAAACCGCCGCAGAGGTCGCAACCACCGATAGCCTGGAGTCCAGTACATGCATCCGCGCATTCTTGAGGTCACCCAACGGCTGATCGCCCGCAGTCGCCCCACCCGTGAACGCTACCTTGAGCTGATTCGCGGGGCCGCCAGCGACGGGCCGATGCGCGCCAAGCTGCAATGCGCCAACTTCGCTCACGGTGTCGCCGGTTGTGGCAGCCAGGACAAAGACAGCCTGCGGATGATGAACGCGGCCAACGTCGCCATCGTCTCCGCCTACAACGACATGCTCTCGGCGCACCAGCCCTACGAGCATTACCCCGAACAGATCAAGCAGGCGCTGCGCGAAATCGGCTCGGTCGGCCAGTTCGCCGGCGGCGTGCCGGCCATGTGCGACGGCGTCACCCAGGGTGAGCCGGGCATGGAGCTGGGCATCGCCAGCCGCGAAGTGATCGCCATGTCCACCGCCATCGCCCTGTCGCACAACATGTTCGACGCGGCGCTGATGCTCGGCATCTGCGACAAGATCGTCCCCGGCCTGCTGATGGGCGCGCTGCGCTTTGGCCACCTGCCGACCGTTTTCGTCCCCGGCGGGCCGATGCCGTCGGGCATCTCCAACAAGGAGAAAGCCGATGTGCGCCAGCGCTACGCCGAAGGCAAGGCCAGTCGCGAAGAGCTGCTGGAATCGGAGATGAAGTCCTACCACAGCCCCGGCACCTGCACCTTCTACGGCACCGCCAACACCAACCAGCTGTTGATGGAAGTGATGGGCCTGCACCTGCCGGGCGCCTCCTTCGTTAACCCCTACACGCCGCTGCGCGATGCCCTCACTGTCGAGGCTGCGCAGCAAGTCACGCGCATGACCAAGGCCAGTGGCAGCTTCATGCCGCTGGGCGAGATCGTCGACGAGCAATCCCTGGTCAACTCCATCGTGGCCCTGCACGCCACCGGCGGCTCGACCAACCACACCCTGCACATGCCGGCGATTGCCCAGGCCGCCGGCATCCAGTTGACCTGGCAGGACATGGCGCAGCTTTCGGAAGTGGTGCCGACCCTGTCCCACGTCTATCCGAACGGCAAGGCCGATATCAACCACTTCCAGGCTGCCGGTGGCATGGCCTTCCTGATTCGCGAACTGCTCGATGCCGGTTTGCTCCACGAAGACGTCAACACCGTCGCTGGCCACGGCCTGCGCCGCTACACCCGGGAGCCGTTCCTTGAGGCCGGCAAACTGGTCTGGCGCGAAGGCCCGCAGGCCAGCCTCGACGAGGCGATCCTGCGCCCCGTGGCGCGGGCGTTCTCGCCCGAAGGCGGTCTGCGGGTGATGGAAGGCAACCTCGGTCGCGGGGTGATGAAGGTGTCCGCCGTCGCCGCCGAGCACCAGGTGGTCGAAGCCCCGGCACTGGTGTTCCATGACCAGCAAGCACTGGCCGATGCCTTCCAGGCCGGCCAGCTTGAGCGTGACTTCGTCGCCGTGATGCGCTTCCAGGGCCCGCGCTGCAACGGCATGCCCGAGCTGCACAAGATGACCCCGTTCCTCGGCGTGCTGCAGGATCGTGGTTTCAAGGTCGCGCTGGTAACTGACGGGCGCATGTCCGGTGCTTCGGGGAAAATCCCCGCAGCCATTCACGTCTGCCCCGAAGCCTTCGACGGCGGCCCGCTGGCGCGCTTGCGTGACGGCGATATCGTCCGCGTCGATGGCGTCGCCGGCACCCTGACGGTGAAACTCAGTGCCGCAGAGCTGGCCGATCGTCAACTGCCCGCCGCGCCGACCGGCAACGACCTGGGTTGCGGCCGCGAGCTGTTCGGCTTCCTGCGTACCGCCCTGAGCCCGGCCGAGAAGGGCGCCAGCGCCTTCACCTCGGCGCTGGAGACACTCAAATGAAGCGTGCACTGGTCGGCGATATCGGCGGCACCAATGCACGCTTTGCTCTTTGGGAAGACAACCGCATGCATGCGGTGCAGGTCTTTGCCACGGCCGACTACACCAGCCCGGAACAGGCCATCGGCGCTTATCTGGCCGCCCAGGGCCTGGCCCGCGGCGAGCTGGGCGCAGTGTGCCTGGCGGTGGCCGGGCCGGTCGATGGCGACGAGTTTCGCTTTACCAACAACCACTGGCGCCTCAGCCGCGAGGCGTTCTGCAACACCTTGCAGGTCGAGCGCTTGCTGTTGATCAACGATTTCACTGCCATGGCCCTGGGCATGACCCGCCTGCAGGCGGGCGAGTACCGCAGTGTCTGCCAAGGCGCGCCGGATCCAGGCCGCCCGGCGCTGGTGATCGGCCCGGGCACCGGCCTTGGCGTCGGCACTTTGCTGAGCCTGGGTGACGAGCGCTGGATGGCGCTGCCGGGCGAGGGCGGGCATGTCGACCTGCCGGTGGGCAATGCCCGCGAAGCGCAGATACATCAGCAGATCGCCAACGAAATCGGCCATGTCAGCGCCGAGACCGTGCTCAGCGGCGGCGGCCTGTTGCGCTTGTACCAGGCCATCTGCGCCCTCGATGGCCAGCCTGCGCCATTGCAGAGCCCGGCGGCGATCACCGACGCGGCGCTGGCCGGCGAGCCGGTTGCCCTGGCGGTGATCGAGCAGTTCTGCCGGTTCCTTGGCCGGGTGGCGGGCAACAACGTGCTGACCCTTGGCGCGCGAGGCGGGGTGTTTATCGTCGGCGGCATCATTCCGCGCTTTGCCGAGCTGTTCCTGGCCAGCGGCTTTGCCGCCAGTTTTGCCGACAAGGGCTGCATGAGTGGCTACTTCAAGGATGTCCCGGTATGGTTGGTGACCGCCGAATTCTCCGGCTTGCTCGGGGCCGGCGTGGCGTTGCAACAAGCCGGTTGAGCTGTGGAGCAAGGAGTGATTCGTGAGCAAGTCGATACTGATGGTCGACGACGACCAGGACATCCGTGAACTGCTGCAGGCCTACCTGAGCCGCGCCGGTTTCAGCGTCCAGGCGGTGGCCGACGGCCGTGGCTTTCGCCAGGCCCTGGACGCCAGCGACTGTGACCTGGTGATCCTCGACGTGATGCTGCCCGACGAAGATGGCTTCAGCCTGTGTCGCTGGGTGCGCCAGCATCCGCGCCTGGCGCAGGTGCCGATCATCATGCTCACTGCCAGCTCCGACGAAGCCGACCGGGTTATCGGCCTGGAACTGGGCGCCGACGATTACCTGGGCAAACCCTTCAGCCCGCGTGAACTGCAGGCGCGGATCAAGGCGCTGCTGCGCCGTGCCGGCTTTGGCCAGGAGCGCTATGGCGGCGACGTGCTGGCCTTCGATGACTGGCGCCTGGATACCATCAGCCACCGGCTGTTCCACCGCGACGGTGAAGAGGTGATTCTGTCCGGCGCCGATTTTGCCTTGCTCAAGCTGTTCCTCGATCGCCCGCAACAGATCCTCGACCGCGACACCATTGGCAACGCCACCCGTGGCCGCGAGCCGATGCCGCTGGACCGCATCGTCGACATGGCGGTCAGCCGCCTGCGCCAGCGCCTGCGTGACACCGAAAAGCCGCCACGCTTGATTCGTACCGTGCGCGGCAGTGGTTACCTGCTGGCAGCCAGTGTTGCGCCTGCGCACTGACGGGCGCTGGCGCCTGCCGCTGCCGCGCTCGCTGCTGGGGCGCATGCTGCTGTTGACCTTGCTGGTAGTGCTGCTGGCGCAAGCGCTCTCGAGCCTGATCTGGTTGTCGCAACTGCGCGCCAGCCAGATGCAAGGCCTGGTTGCCAGCGCCCGTAGCCTGGCCCATTCGATGAGTGCCAGCGTCAGTTATTTTCGTTCGCTGCCGGTCGCGTACCGGCCGATGGTGCTCGACCAGTTGCGCAGCATGGGCGGCACCCGTTTCGTCGTGTCCCTCAACGATAAACCCCTGGACATGCAGGTACTGCCCGCCACGCCGCGCAAGGCCGCGGTGATCGATGCCGTCGGCGAGGTGCTGCACCAGCGCCTCGGCGCGCAGCTGGAAATTTCCATCCAGTTCGTCAGCCCGCAAGACCTGCGGATTTTCAACAGCGGCCTGAAACTCGATGAGCTGCCGCGTTCCTGGGCCCACTATGCGCTGACCCTGGAGCCGATCAACCCGCCGGTGCTGGTGACCCAGATCCACCTCGCCGAAGACGAATGGCTGTACATTGCCTCGCTGCTGCCCGAGCCCTATACCAGCCTCGAAGAGCAGGGTCTGCCCAGCCAGCAGCTGTGGTTCATCGTCCTCACCAGTTCGTTCCTGCTGCTGTTCATCGGCCTGCTGGTGCACTGGCAGAGTCGCCCGCTCAAGCGCCTGGCCCTGGCTGCGCGGGAGATGTCGCTGGGCGCTGATGTCGAGCCGGTAACCGAAGGTGGCGGCAGCGAAGTGGAGGAGGTGGGCCGCGCCTTCAACGCCATGCGCGAACGCATCAGCCGCTACCTGACCGAGCGCAGCCAGTTGTTCAGCGCCATCTCCCACGACCTGCGCACACCGATCACCCGTTTGCGCTTGCGGGTCGAGCTGCTCGATGACGAGCCGTTGCAGGCCAAGTTCGGCCGCGACCTCGATGAGCTGGAGATGCTGGTCAAGGGCGCGCTGCAGTGCGTGAAGGACACCGACATCCACGAGAACATCGAGCGAATCGACCTCAATCAGGTGCTCGAATGCCTGGTCGAGCCGTACCTGGGCAGTGGCCAGATCACCCTCGAAGGCCGGGCCCTGGCGCCGTATCCGGGCAAGCCGCTGGCGCTCAAACGCTGCATCGGCAACCTGATCGACAACGCCTTGAAGTACGGCGAGCGCGCCCACCTGCGCATCATCGACAGCGACAGCGGCTTCGTCCTGCAGGTCGATGACGAAGGCCCGGGCGTGCCCGAGCAGCGTCAGGAGCAGGTGTTCGAGCCGCACTTTCGCCTGGCCGGGCAGCAGCAGGGCTATGGCCTGGGCCTGGGTATTGCGCGCAACATCGCCCACAGCCACGGCGGCGAGGTGAGCCTGCGCAACCTGCGTGAAGGGGGCCTGCGGGTGACCTTGAGCCTGCCGCGCAGCAATGACTGACACCCTCATTCAGGCGAATGTCACCAACTGGTGACATTCGCGCATCCCTTCGTTACCTGCAGCCCCCGTGCCGCTGGTTAGACTCCGATGCAAGCGCAAGCACCACGACTTGCACCTGCATAACAACAAGAAAAGGTTTCTCTCGATGAATGCGATCAATCGCCTCGCCGCTGTCATTTCCCTCGCCTCCTTGTTGCCCCTCAGTGCAATTGCCGCCAACGGTACCGTTGAAGTCACTCACTGGTGGACTTCCGGTGGTGAAGCCGCAGCGGTGAAAACCCTCAAGGAACAAGTCGAGAAAGACGGCTTCACCTGGAAGGACAACGCCGTCGCCGGTGGCGGTGGCGCCGCGGCTATGACCGTATTGAAAAGCCGCGCCGTGGCCGGCAACCCGCCGGGCGCCGCCCAGATCAAGGGGCCGGACATCCAGGAATGGGGTGCGCTGGGCCTGCTCACAGAACTCGACGATGTCGCCAAGGCCAACAACTGGGATGCCCTGCTGCCGAAGAAAGTCGCGCAGATCATGCAGTACGACGGCCACTATGTGGCGGTGCCGGTGAACATTCACCGGGTCAACTGGCTGTGGATCAACCCGCAGGTGTTCGACAAGGCCGGGGCCAAGGTGCCGACTACCCTCGATGAGCTGTTCGTTGCCGCCGACAAGCTCAAGGCGGCCGGTTTCATCCCGCTGGCCCATGGCGGCCAGCCGTGGCAGGACAGCACGGTCTTCGAAGACCTGGTGCTGAGCATTCTCGGGCCCCAGGGTTATCACCAAGCCTTTGTCGAACTGGATGAAAGCACCCTGACCGGCGAGAAGATGGTCGAGGTATTCAAGACCCTGCAACGCCTGGGCACCTACATGGACCCCAACCGCGCCGGGCGTGACTGGAACATTGCCGCCGCCGAGGTCATCAACGGCAAGGCCGGCATGCAGATCATGGGCGACTGGGCCAAGAGCGAGTGGACCGCCGCCGGCAAGGTGGCGGGCAAGGACTACCAGTGCGTGGCCTTCCCCGGTACCCAGGGCAGCTTTGCCTACAACATCGACTCACTGGCGATGTTCAAGCTCAAGAACGAGGACGACATCAAGGCTCAGAACGACCTGGCCAAGGTCGCCCTGGAGCCGCAGTTCCAGACCGTGTTCAACCAGAACAAGGGCTCCCTGCCGGTACGCCAGGACATGGACATGAGCCAGTTCGACGCCTGTACGCAAAAGTCGGCGGTGGACTTCAAGGAAGCGGAAAAAGGCGACGGCCTGCAACCGAGCATGGCCCACAACATGGCGACTTCGCTGGCGGTGCAGGGGGCGATCTTCGATGTCGTCACCAACTTCTTCAACGACCCCAAAGCCGACCCGGCGACAGCGGTCAAGCAGCTGAGTTCGGCGATCAAGTCGGCCAAGTGATGGGCTGATGTGGGGGCGGCCTTTCGGGCCCTTCGCGGGGCAAGCCCGCTCCCACAATACCCGCGATTGCCTCCACACGAGATATCCTGATGAGCACTGTTGCCACACTCAACAAGGCCTCACCCCTGGACGCCCTGCAGCGCTGGTTACCGAAACTGGTGCTGGCGCCAAGCATGCTGATCGTCCTGGTGGGCTTTTACGGCTACATCCTCTGGACCTTCGTCCTGTCCTTCACCAACTCAAGCTTCATGCCCAGCTACAAATGGGTGGGCCTTGCGCAGTACGCACGGCTGATGGAGAACGACCGCTGGTGGGTGGCGAGCAAGAACCTGCTGCTGTTCGGCGGCATGTTCATCGCCATCAGCCTGGTGATCGGCGTGCTGCTGGCGGTGCTGCTCGACCAGCGCATCCGCCGCGAAGGCTTCATTCGCACCATTTACCTGTACCCCATGGCGCTGTCGATGATCGTCACCGGCACCGCCTGGAAGTGGCTGCTCAACCCCGGCCTGGGCCTGGACAAGATGCTTCGCGACTGGGGCTGGGAAGGCTTTCGCCTGGACTGGCTGGTGGACCCCGACCGGGTCGTCTACTGCCTGGTGATCGCCGCCGTGTGGCAGGCCTCGGGCTTTGTCATGGCGCTGTTCCTGGCCGGCCTGCGCGGCGTCGATCAGTCGATCATCCGCGCCGCGCAGGTCGATGGCGCCAGCCTGCCGAGCATCTACCTGCGTATCGTTTTACCGAGTTTGCGCCCGGTGTTTTTCAGCGCGCTGATGATCCTTGCGCACATCGCCATCAAGAGCTTCGACCTGGTCGCGGCGATGACCGCAGGCGGCCCGGGCTATGCCTCGGACCTGCCGGCGATGTTCATGTACTCCTTCACCTTCAGCCGCGGGCAGATGGGCATGGGCTCGGCCAGCGCGATCCTGATGCTCGGCGCGATCCTGTCGATCCTGGTGCCTTACCTGTATTCGGAACTGAGGAACAAGCGCCATGACTAGGTCCCTCGCTCCCCGCACGTTGAGCTTCAGCCGCCTGGCGATTTACTCGACCCTGATCCTGGCCTGCGCGCTGTACCTGATCCCGCTGGTCGTGATGCTGCTGACCAGCTTCAAGTCGCCGGAGGACATCCGTACCGGCAACCTGCTGAGCTGGCCCGAGGTAATCACCGGCATCGGCTGGATCAAGGCCTGGGACACGGTCGGCGGCTACTTCTGGAACTCGGTGAAGATCACCGTGCCGGCGGTGGTGATCTCGACCCTGCTCGGTGCGTTGAACGGTTACGTGCTGTCGATGTGGCGCTTCCGGGGCTCGCAGCTGTTCTTCGGATTGCTGTTGTTCGGCTGCTTCCTGCCGTTCCAGACCGTGCTGCTGCCGGCCTCGTTCACCCTCGGCAAGCTGGGCCTGGCCAGCACCACCAGCGGCCTGGTGCTGGTGCATATCGTCTACGGGCTGGCCTTTACCACGCTGTTTTTCCGCAACTACTACTGCAGCGTGCCGGAGGCGCTGGTGCGCGCGGCGCGGCTCGATGGCGCGGGGTTCTTCACCATCTTCGGGCGCATCCTGCTGCCGATGTCGGTGCCGATCATCATGGTCTGCCTGATCTGGCAGTTCACCCAGATCTGGAACGACTTTCTCTTCGGCGTGGTGTTCGCCAGTGGCGATGCGCAACCGATCACCGTGGCCCTGAACAACCTGGTCAACACCAGTACCGGGGTCAAGGAATACAACGTCGACATGGCGGCGGCGATGATCGCCGGGTTACCGACCCTGTTGGTCTATGTGCTGGCTGGCAAGTATTTCCTGCGCGGGCTCACGGCCGGCGCGGTCAAGGGGTAAACACAATGGCAACGCTTGAACTGCGCAACGTCAACAAGAGCTACGGCAGCGGCATGCCGGACACCCTGAAGAACATCGAGCTGTCGATCGACTCCGGCGAGTTCCTGATCCTGGTCGGGCCGTCCGGCTGCGGCAAGTCGACCCTGATGAACTGCATCGCCGGCCTTGAACAGATCAGCGGCGGGGCGATCCTGGTGGATGATGCCGACATCAGTGGCATGAGCCCCAAGGACCGCGACATCGCCATGGTGTTTCAGTCTTACGCGCTGTACCCGACCATGAACGTGCGCGACAACATCGCCTTCGGCCTGAAGATGCGCAAGATGCCCGCCGCCGCCATCGATGAAGAAGTGGCGCGGGTGGCTAAGCTGCTGCAGATCGAGCACCTGCTGACGCGCAAGCCTGGCCAGCTGTCCGGTGGCCAGCAGCAACGCGTGGCCATGGGCCGGGCGCTGGCGCGGCGGCCGAAGATCTACCTGTTCGACGAGCCGCTGTCCAACCTCGACGCCAAGCTGCGGGTGGAGATGCGCACCGAGATCAAGCTGATGCACCAGCGCCTGAAGACCACCACGGTGTACGTCACCCACGACCAGATCGAGGCCATGACCCTGGGCGACAAGGTGGCGGTGATGAAAGACGGGCTGATCCAGCAGTTCGGCACCCCACAGCAGATCTACAACGACCCGGCCAACCTGTTCGTCGCAAGCTTCATCGGCTCGCCACCGATGAATTTCATTCCCCTGCGCCTGCAGCGCAAGGACGGGCGCCTGCTGGCCCTGCTCGACAGTGGCCAGGCGCGTTGCGAGCTACCCTTGGGGTTCAATGTCGCGGGCCTGGAGGAGCGTGAAGTGATTCTCGGCATTCGTCCCGAACAGATCGCCCTCGCCCCGGCCCAGGCCAACGGCTTGCCGAGCATTCGTGCCGAAGTGCAGATCACCGAGCCCACCGGGCCGGACCTGCTGGTGTTCGTCACCCTCAACCAGACCAAAGTCTGCTGCCGCCTGGCCCCGGATGTGCCAACCCAGGTCGGCGACACCCTCAACCTGCAGTTCGACCCGGCGCGGGTGCTGCTGTTCGATGCCGCCACGGGTGAGCGCCTGGGTGTTGCCGCACCCGCGCAGACAAGTCAGGACAATGTCGCCCAATTCAAGGGCCGCTGAATTCGTTATAGAACGTAGAACCCCATCGAGAACAATAAAACGAGGAAACAAGGGATGGATCACTTCAAGCGTATCAAGCCGCTGGCGCCGCTGACCCTGCTGGCGGCCCTTGGCGTCAGTTGCGGGGCGCAGGCGGCCGGCGCCTTTGCCCCGGAGTCGAAATGGATGAGCGGCGACTGGGGCGGTACCCGCACCGAATTGCTGGAGAAGGGTTACGACTTCACCCTCGATTACGTCGGCGAGGTGGCCGGTAACCTCAATGGTGGCTACAACGACGACAAGACTGCCCGTTACAGCGACCAGTTCGCGCTCGGTGCGCATCTGGATCTGGAGAAGATCTTCGGCTGGCACGATGCCGAGTTCAAGCTGGCGATCACCGAGCGTAGCGGGCGCAACCTGTCCAACGACCGCATCAGCGACCCGCGCGCCGGCCAGTTCAGTTCGGTGCAGGAAGTCTGGGGCCGTGGCCAGACCTGGCGCCTGACGCAGATGTGGGTCAAACAGAAATATTTCGATGGCGCCCTGGATATCAAGGTCGGCCGTTTCGGTGAAGGCGAGGATTTCAACAGCTTCCCCTGCGACTTCCAGAACCTGGCGTTCTGCGGCTCGCAGGTGGGTAACTGGGTTGGCGGCATCTGGTACAACTGGCCGGTCAGCCAGTGGGCCATGCGGGTCAAGTACAACATCACCCCGGAGTTCTTCGCCCAGGTCGGCGTGTATGAGCAGAACCCCTCCAACCTTGAGACCGGCAATGGCTTCAAGCTCAGCGGCAGCGGCACCAAGGGCATGATCCTGCCGGTGGAGCTGGTCTGGTCGCCGCAGGTCAACGGCCTGCCGGGTGAGTACCGTCTGGGTTACTACTACAGCACGGCCAAGGCCGATGACGTCTATGAAGACCTCAATGGCCAGCCCCAGGCATTGACCGGCGCCGCCTTCAAGTCGCATTCGAGCAAGCATGGCTGGTGGGTGGTGGCCCAACAGCAGGTCACTACGCACAACGGTGATGCCAACCGCGGCCTGAGCCTGTTCGCCAACTTCACCGTGCACGACAAGGCCACCAACGTGGTCGACAACTATCAGCAGGTGGGCATGGTCTACAAGGGCGCCTTCGATGGCCGGCCCAAGGATGACATTGGCTTTGGCGTAGCGCGCATCCACGTCAACGATGACGTGCAGGACAGGGCAAAACTGCTCAACCAGCAGAGCGGTATCGCGGATTACAACGACGCCGATTTCGTGCCGATCCAGAAGACTGAGTACAACGCCGAACTGTACTACGGCTTCCACGTTACCAACTGGCTGACCGTGCGGCCGAACCTGCAGTACATCAAGAGCCCGGGCGGGGTGGATGAGGTGGATAACGCGCTGGTCGCCGGGTTGAAGATTCAGTCGTCGTTCTGAGGTGATATGTTGTAAATTTACGCATATTGCGACCGCTGTGCGGTCGATCGCTGGCAAGCCCGCTCCCACATGGATTGCGCAGAACCTGTGGGAGCGGGCTTGACCCGCGATGAGGCCCTCACTAACAACAAGAGTTCCCCGCCATGCCAGAGCACCCGCTACAACGCTTTTTCACCTCACAGAGGCCCAGGCCGACCTTTGAGTGGGAGCGTTACCAGCAGCGCGACGTGCTGATCATCGATCACCCGCAATGCCAGGCAGTATTCAGCCGTCAGGGCGCGCAGTTATTGCACTTCCAGCCCCAGGGCGAGCGCCCCTGGCTGTGGTGTGCGGCGCAGTGGCCGCAAGTCGGCGCCATCCGCGGCGGCGTGCCGGTGTGCTGGCCCTGGTACGGTCGCCATCCCAGCGAAGACATGTGGCCGGCCCACGGTTGGGCGCGCCTGCTCGACTGGAAGCTGATCGACAGCAGTGAAGACGCAGACGGCGTGACCCTCAAATGGCGCCTGCAGCTGTGCGACTGGCAGGTTGACCTGCTGGCCAAACTGGGCAAGCGCATGGAGCTGCAGCTCAGTACCGAACACCAGGACAGCCAGCCTTGTCAGTTGAGCCATGCTCTGCTGGCCTACTGGCGTATTAGTGACGTTTCCGAGATAGCGCTGTCTGGGCTAGAAAACATTGAGGGTTACGACCGTTTGAACCGTCAGGCCTGTCGGCAGAAGGGCGCCTTGAAGGTCCATGGCGGTTGCCAGCGGGTATTCCCCAATGCGGCGACCCTGCAGTTGCACGACCCAGCCTGGCAGCGCCAGTTGTGCATCGATACCGGTGACAGCGAGGACACCGTGGTCTGGCACCCCGGCAGCCGGCCGTTGATGGGCGTCAGTGGCAGCGAAACCCTGGGCTTCGTCTGTGTCGAGGCGGCCAGCGGCAGCAGTGACAGCCTGAGTCTGGCGCCGGGTGAGCAAGCACACCTGCGGCTGCAGGCGCACTTGCTCAGTTGAGTTCGTCGTCGATCGGGTAGCGGCTGGCGTTGAGACTTTCCTTGATCTTGCGCAGGTGCGGCTGGAAGTCGACGCCGCGGCGCAGGGTCATGCCGGTGGCCAGCACGTCGAGCACGGTCAGCTGGATGATCCGCGAAGTCATCGGCATATAGATGTCGGTGTCTTCGGGCAGCGGGATGTTCAGGCTCAGGCTGCTGGCCTTGGCCAGTGGCGAGTCGGCGGCGGTCAGGCCAAGTACCGAGGCGCCGTTTTCCCGGGCCAGGCGCGCGACTTCGACCAGCTCGCGGGTGCGTCCGGTGTAGGAGATGATCACGAACAGCTCGCCGGTGTGGGCCACCGAGGCCAGCATGCGTTGCATCAGCACATCGGCATGGGCTGACACTGCCAGGTTGAAACGGAAGAACTTGTGCTGGGCATCGAGTGCCACCGGCGCCGAGGCGCCAAGGCCGAAGAAGTGGATCTGCCGGGCCTGGATCAGCATGTCGACGGCGCGGCTGACCAGCTGTGGATCAAGTTGCTGGCAGGCACTGTCCAACGAGGCGATGGCGCTGCCGAAGATCTTTTGGGTGTAGGAGGCCGGATCATCATCGGCCTCTACCGCCCGGCTGACATAGGCGGCGCCACTGGCCAGGCTCTGCGCCAGTTGCAGCTTGAGCTCGGGGTAGCCGCTGACGCCGAACGAGCGGCAGAAGCGGTTGACCGTCGGCTCGCTGACCTTGGCGGCCTGGGCCAGGGCGGCAATGCTGAAGCGGGTGGCTTGCTGGGGGTTGAGCAGGATGACTTCGGCGACTTTGCGCTCAGCCTTGTTCAGCTCTTCGAGGCGGCCCTGGATCTGCTCCAGGAGGTTTCGCACGCGGTCCATGGGTGTTTTCCTTGGGTCGTTGAGACAGCCGGCTGGCGACAGCAGCGGGCTTTTGACACGGTGGCCTATCGTACTGATGGCATGGATGGCACACCACTTGAATCTGTCCATTGAGTAAAATGTTGTGGTTTTTACTACATTATTCCTTGAAAACTGCGATTGAAAACGGTATTTCTACGTCAACTTGATAAAAGAACCAACATCATGGCTTCGATCAGCGTTGAACCCTGCACCTTTGCCCTGTTTGGCGCCCTCGGCGACCTGGCCTTGCGTAAGCTGTTCCCGGCGCTCTACCAGCTCGACCGGGCCGGCCTGCTGCACGCCGATACCCGGGTGCTGGCCCTGGCTCGCGAGCCGGGCAGTGTCGCTGAGCACCTGGCGTCGATCGAGGCGCACCTGCAGGAGTTCGTGCCTGCCGGGCAGGTCGAGGGGCCGGTACTCCAGCGCTTTCTCGCCCGCCTTAGCTACCTGCACGTGGACTTTCTCAAAGCCGAGGACTACCAGGCGCTGGCTGAGCAGGTTGGCAGCGATAGCCAGCTGATTGCCTATTTCGCCACCCCGGCGGCGGTGTATGGCGGCATCTGCGAGAACCTCGATAAAGCCGGCCTCAGCGCCCGTACCCGGGTGGTGCTGGAAAAACCCATCGGCCATGACCTGGAGTCTTCACGGCGGGTCAACGACGCCGTGGCCCAGTACTTCCCGGAAAACCGCGTTTACCGCATCGACCATTACCTGGGCAAGGAGACGGTGCAGAACCTGATTGCCCTGCGTTTTGCCAACAGCCTGTTCGAAACCCAGTGGAACCAGAACTCGATCTCCCACGTGGAGATCACCGTTGCCGAAAAGGTCGGCATCGAAGGGCGCTGGGGCTATTTCGACAAGGCCGGGCAATTGCGCGACATGATCCAGAATCACCTGCTGCAGCTGCTTTGCCTGATTGCCATGGACCCGCCCAGTGACCTCTCTGCCGACAGCATCCGCGACGAGAAGGTCAAGGTGCTCAAAGCCCTGGCGCCGATCAAGGGCGAGGGCCTGAGCACCCAGGTGGTGCGTGGCCAGTACATTGCCGGCTACAGCGAAGGCAAGCCGGTGCCCGGCTACCTGGAAGAAGACAACGCCAACGCCCAGAGCGACACCGAAACCTTCGTCGCCCTGCGTGCCGATATCCGCAACTGGCGCTGGGCGGGGGTGCCCTTCTACTTGCGCACCGGCAAGCGCAT
Organism: Pseudomonas sp. UC 17F4; assembly: GCF_900101695.1. NCBI lineage: Bacteria > Pseudomonadati > Pseudomonadota > Gammaproteobacteria > Pseudomonadales > Pseudomonadaceae > Pseudomonas > Pseudomonas sp. UC 17F4. Next base: position 5,493,051 of record NZ_FNKV01000001.1, on the reverse strand, counting down.
GCCGCAAAAGCTGTCGCAGATCGTCATCCACTTCAAGGAAACCCCGCACTACATCTTCGCCCCGGAACAGCGTTTGCAGATCGGCAACAAGCTGATCATCCGCCTGCAGCCGGATGAAGGCATCTCGCTGCGGGTGATGACCAAGGAGCAGGGCCTGGACAAAGGCATGCAGCTGCGTAGCGGGCCCTTGCAGCTGAATTTTTCCGACACCTGGCGTAGCGCGCGGATCCCCGATGCCTACGAGCGGTTGTTGCTGGAAGTGATGCGCGGCAATCAGAACCTGTTTGTGCGCAAAGACGAAATCGAATACGCGTGGAAGTGGTGCGATCAGCTGATCGCCGGCTGGAAGCAGTCGGGCGACGCGCCCAAGCCCTATGCCGCCGGTTCCTGGGGGCCGATGAGCTCGATTGCACTGATTACCCGCGATGGGAGGTCCTGGTATGGCGATATCTGAACTGCAACTGCCGGCAAACGTCGCGGCACATGAATTCACTGCCCCTGCGCTGTTGGCCGAAGGCTTGGCCAAGGATGTGGCTGCTCGCCTGAATGCGACGATTGCCGACAAGGGCCAGGCTACCTTGGTCGTCTCCGGCGGCCGCAGCCCGGTGGCGTTCTTCGCCGCACTGCTCAAGCAGCCGCTGGACTGGTCGAAGGTACTGGTGACACTTGCCGATGAACGCTGGGTGCCAGTGGAGCATGCCGACAGCAATGCTGGCCTGCTCAAGCGCCACCTGTTGACCGGCCCTGCTGCCAAGGCGCATTTCCTCAATCTCTACAATGCTGCTGCGAACCTTGAAGCGGCCGCATTGGAAGCCGACCAGGCCCTGGCCGAGCTTGCGGGTATCGACGTATTGGTGCTGGGTATGGGCGACGATGGCCATACCGCCTCGCTGTTCCCCAACAGCCCGAACCTTGCCGAAGGTCTTGATCCGAACAGCGCCCGCCGTTGTCTGCCGATGCTGGCGCCGAGCGTGCCGCATCAACGCCTGAGCATGACCCGCGCGCTGCTGGCAAGCGCCGGTTTTACCGCCTTGTCGGTGCAAGGCCCGGGCAAACTCGCTACCCTGCGCGCCGCACTGACGGGCAGTGACCTGGCCGAGATGCCGATTCGTGCCTTCTTACAAGACCCTCTGGATATTTACTGGTGCCCATGAGCCAAGGATCCGCCGTTATGACCACGCATGAACTGAAACAGCCGGGAGCTTCCATGGCCGACAAGATTGCCCGGATCGATCAGATCTGCACCCAGGCGCGCATTCTGCCGGTGATCACCATCGCCCGCGAAGAAGACATCCTGCCCCTGGCCGACGCCCTGGCGGCCGGTGGTATCAAGACCCTGGAAGTGACCCTGCGCTCCTCCCATGGCCTCAAGGCCATCCAGGTCCTGCGCGAGCAGCGCCCGGAGTTGTGCATCGGTGCCGGCACAGTCCTGGACCGCACCATGTTTGCCGCCGTGCAAGCGGCCGGCGCGCAGTTCGTGGTCACCCCGGGCATCACCCAGGATTTGCTCGAGGCCGGCGTCGACAGCGACATCCCGCTGCTGCCAGGTATCAGCACGCCGTCGGAAATCATGATGGGCTACGCCCTCGGCTACCGGCGTTTCAAGCTGTTCCCGGCCGAAATCAGCGGCGGCGTGGCAGCGATCAAAGCCTATGGCGGCCCGTTCGGCGACGTGCGCTTCTGCCCCACCGGCGGGGTCAACCTGGGTAATGTGAAACAGTACATGGCCCTGGCCAATGTGATGTGCGTGGGTGGTACCTGGATGCTCGACAGCAGCTGGATCAACAACCGCGACTGGGCCCGTATTCAAGCCTGCAGCGCCGAGGCCCTGGCACTGCTGGACTGAAACCGAATTCGTTGTGTGCTACACGGCTTTGAGGTGCGCTTGGTCGGCGCACCTTTTTTTTTGCCGGTGATTTTTCGATGTTGCTGGCGTTGTAGGGAAGGGCGTCCGGCTGTCGTGATTGTCGACCGCGCCGTACGGTTAAGAGGCTACACGACTTTTAACTGAGGTGCGTTATGCAAGAAGAAGTACATGAAGCCATCGGCTTCCCGCTCAAGAGCGGGTCGTACGAAATTGAACGCTATCTGATTGGCGATCGAAATTTCAATCGAGGCTGCTGGGTGAGCGGGCAGTCAATCTACGGCGAAGTCAGCTTCAAAGGGCGTAAATGGCCGACCATCAGCCGGCCGGTTTTTGCCTATCTGAACTATGTTGATACGCGAGTGATACAGGCTACTGGCGATCAGAACATAGAAGTCAGCGCTGCTCAGGGGCATCACCTTTGGTTCTTCAAGGGCACGGCAAAAGACTGTTCTGTGGCGCCGGCGATTGATCAAGTCAATGCGTTTTCCAATCTTCAAACCGGGATGGATTCCGAGCAGGCCTGGGCACCTGCACGGCCGCAAAAACAATCGTTACTCGTCCCGGGTAGTGCGACCTACTTGGTTTATCAGGTAGCACTGGTCTATGCCCATCGCGTATTCGCTGCTGCTGACACTATCGGTGGCCTGTTCAGCTCCAATCATGCGTGCGTTGTGAGCACGGGTGGGAAAAACGACTTGATACTGCTTTCTTCGGTGGCAACCAGTCGGCTTTGTGCTCGCGAGCAGGTCCACGAGCCGGACCAGCCTCTATCCAGAGATGACCTATTCAAATTGATACTGCTCGACAAGTACTCCGCGGCTGTCAATGCCGGCGCCTGGAGTTTTGATATGGACGCCATTGACGATCCGCGAAAACGCTACTGAGCGTCAAGTGTGCTCGGACATTGCAGACACTACCCGTTACGACAAGGAATGCACCTATGACTCAGCAACCAGAAATACGCAACTTGCCCTTTAAAGAAGGCGCCTACGAAATTGATCGTTATTTATTTGCAAAAGGCGCACCCAGTTATGGCTGCTGGGTGAATGGCCTGACGGTGGAAGGTAATGTCAGTTACCTGGGGTCCACGTGGGTAGTTTTAACACGTCCTATCTTTGCTTATATGGATTACCTCAAGGCGCTGTCGAACCTAATCGATAAAGATCAGATCGTCAAAGAGACAATCAACCAGGGGTTGAGCAAAAGTTATGCGACCGCAGTCTCGAAAACCTATGGCGCCGGGGTAAAGCTGGGGGCGATCAAGTTGGGGGCTGAGATCACTGAGTCCAGCGTCTATGGTGAGACATTCTCAGAGTCCAGTTCTGTCGAGTGTTCATTGACTCTTCCCGCTCATTCGACGAACTACATGTATCAAGTCAATATGGTGTATGCACACAAGATGCTGGCTGGCGGTAAACTTAAACAGGCTGCGGACAATAATCTCGTCGATCTGGTCGTTGACGAGTTTCATCGCGTGACACGCGAGGACCTGATCTTTCTCACCTCGTTTGCCACCCAGAAAATTGTCCTGTTGCCCGACGACACTTCGATCAACCCCTACAGTTGGGAGCAGATCAAAAGGTCGGTTCTGTTTGAAGGCTACCAGCACTATAACGAAGAGCAGGGTGAAATCGGTTTCTGGGGCTTCTGACTACCTCAAAGATTGATGGCCAGCATGCCGGTCACGCCTGAAATACGGGCAAGACCGGCATAGCATTTAGAAGCTGTCGCTGGTGCTGAAGCTGCCACCACCGCTGCTGCTGGAGGTGGAGAAGTCACTGGCGCTTGAGCTCGAACTCGAACTCGAACTGCTGGAGCCGGAGCTCGACCAACTGAATGACGAAGAGCTGCTCGACGAAGAACTGCGCGGCACCAGGCGCCGACCACTTTGCAGCACGGTTTCCAGGGCGTGCAGGCTGAGGTCGCGGGTCATGTAATCGGTCAGCAGGCGCTCGATGCTCAAGGTCGTGTTGTAGGTGTAGTCGCTGTCCCGGTAATAGTCGGTGCGCAGCGCCCGCTCCAGTTCCTTGGCTCGCTCATAATTGTGCAGGGCGCGGTCATGCTGCTCGCGCAGCTTCGGCAAACGGTCCTGGACGTCACGCAGGCGCGGGTACAGTTCCTTGAGCTGGGCGGCGATCTTGTCGTCGTTGCTGTCCGGGGTCTTCTGTACTTCGACCAGCAGTTGCTCGATGGTTTGCGCCTGCAGGCGCTCGGTGATGTTCTGGCGGATGCGCAGGTAATGCGGGTCCTGCTTGCCGGCAAAATTGGCCAGTTTCAGGTGCTGCTCGTTGGCCCGGGCCTTGGCGGCGGCGATGTGCTTGTTCAGGGTGACGTCTTCGCGGCTCAGCGGGTCCATGCCAGCGGCTGTGCGCGCCAGGGCCAGGTGCTGGTCGACTGCCTCCTGCAACCCGGCTATCAGGCTCAGGCGCTCACCTTGCAGCTCTTCGTTGCGGGTCTGCATGGCCCGCAGGATCAGCTCGTTGTTGCGGTTGCCGACAAAGTTGACGCGCTTGGCCAGCGTGTTGTCGAGCCAGCGGTGCAGAAAATTGTAGCGGTACTGCTCAGCGCCGTAGTCGCGCTTGAGCAGGTGGTAGTAGATCGGGTTGGCGCTGTACGAAGGCAGCTTGTCGACGCACTCCTGGCGGATTTCCTGGTAGCCGGTATTGGCTTCAGTGTTGGCCTCTTGCGCGGCCAGCAACTGCTCGCCCAGCTCACACCAGGCAGGTTCGAGCGCCAGTTGCTGCTTGACCTGGCGGTCGATGCTTTCAATCTGGCTGCGCACCGCGTGCTGGGCGGCCAGCGACTCGGCGATATCGGTTTCGAGCCGGGCAAGTTCGGCGCGCAGTTGCGCTTCGGCGTCCTGGCGGGCTTGCAGTTGTTGCAGGGTGTCCTGATCGAGGGCCGGGCGATGTTCAAGCTTGAGCGTGGCGATGTTACTTAGACGGGTGAGGATGTCCTGCTCCAGGCGCGCTTCCTGGTCGCTCAGGGCCGACAGCAGTTGCTCGGCGCTGCGCAGCAAGGCCTCGCAACTGCGAGCGTTCTGCGCCACGTTGCCGGTGAGGGTAGAAGGGGTCATGTGTTCACCAGTCCATGATCATGTCAGGGTTGCCCGTGGTGCGCTGGTTGAAGCGCAGGGTCAGCGAGTTGGCAGCCTTGCTGCCCATCATGCGGTTATCGACATGGCCATCGTCGAGCTTGTCCGCTTTGACCTTGAGGTATTCGGCCTGGCTGACGCGCACGGCGAACAAACGAGTCCAGCGCTGCTTGCCGGTTTCGGCGCTGGTAACCGGCACCTCGACGCTGATGCCACCTGCGTCGGTAGCCTCGACCACCAGGAACCAGCTCTTGCCCTTGTCGGTGTCTTCGCCGCGGTTGCAGCCGGCGGGGTCGTAGCAACGTTCGACCCCGGACTTGATCCCGGTGCGGTCGACGATCTGCACAGTCAATGGCACGGCGGCAAAGTCGAGCATCTGCTTGAGGTGCTCGAGCTGATAACGGGCCTGGGGGACGTTCTGCTCATGCAGGGCATTGTTGGCTTGTGCCAGCAGCGCTTGCAGTTGCGCGCGGTCACCGGCGGCCAGCGGCATCGCTTGCAGGCGCTGCTGCAACTGATCGCGCAGGGTGCTCTGTTCGAGCCAGTAGGCGATGCGCTCGATCTCAAGATCCAGTTTGGCCACTTGCTGGCTGGCCGCTTTGAGCGTATCGCCATCGTTAACCTGCAGCAGTTGCCGGTCAGCCGATTCGGCAAGCGCCTTGAGCGTGGGGAACGGCTTCAGGCCTTCGAGGTAGGCTGGCATCGCCAGCAGCCTGGCGAGGTTATCGCGCTGCGGGTAGATACCCTCTACCGTGGTAAAGGCTGCGCGGGCCGAGGAAACGGCCTTGCGGGCCTGCTCGATCTGCGCCTCGTGCATCGTGACCAGGTTTTTGACATTGTCGCGGTTGGTCTTGTTGACGAACTGCGGCACATCGCTGGCAAAACTCTGGTCCAGCGGCGGCAAGGTTTGCCGGACCTGATCGAGGATGCGGCTGACAGCGGCATCGGGCTGGGCCTGCGCCTTTTGCTGCCACTGCCTGAGCTGCTCGTGCTTGAGCTGGATGTCAGCGCGCACGTCTTCATCATGGCGGCGCAGGTCGCGGGCGCTGTTTTCGATTTCGACGGTAATGCCGCTGTCGTGGGCAATGCGCGTGCACTGGGTGATCAGTGCCGCGGCGATGATCGCCAGGACCACCTTGAACAGTTGGCTGCGCGCCATCGACGCCTTGCTCAGCAGCTTTTGCCGCCAGCTCAGCGGTGGTGCCTCGAACATCAGGCGGCGGGCGAAGAAGTCACGCACGCCTTGTTCGATCAAGGCCTCATCGAAAGCGATGTTGTGGCTTTGGTAATAGGTCCGGATGCGCGCCGCAACTTCCGCGCGGCGCTTGGGCAGGTCCAGGTGTTCCTGGACCTGCATCTGCTGGTGGCGCAATTCGTCGACGAACGCCATCGCTCCGAGCTGTTCGGAGAGTGGAATACTGCTCATCAGGCCGCCTTGCTGAGCAGTGCGGCGAACTTACGCTTGGAGTCCTCGACCGCAGCGGCGATGTCGCGCGATGCGTTGCTCGACTCGGCCCGGTAGGTTTCGGTCAGGCTGTGCATGTCGTTCTGGAACGACAGCGTGGCATCGGCCAGGGCGCGAACCGAATCGACCTTGATGGTCGAGCCGTAGCTGGCCTTGACCGCAGCTTCAAGTTGCTGGTTGCCGGTAGTGCCCAGGGCTTCGAGGCCCTTGCTGATGCCATCGGTGGTGGCATTGAGGGTATGAGTGGCTTCGGCCAGGCCGCTGTTGGCGGTGAACGAGACCGCAAGGCCGGTGAGTACCACCTCGTTGGTCGAGAAGAACGAGACCATGCGTTGGTACTGGCGCTCCTTGATCACGTGCACCTGGTTGATGCGGGCGAAGACCATCTCGGCGGTGTTGTAGCCGACCTTGAGGTCGTCGGCGATGTCCTTGACGATCTGGTAGCGCTTGTCTTCATCCTGCAGGGCGCGCACGGCTTCATCGCGGCGCAGCTCAAGGGCGGAGCGCTGGGCAGGCTCGGCCGACTCGGCTGCGGCGACTTGCTGGTTGGCTTCGTTAAGCTCGACCGTGCGCTGCTCCAGGGCCTGGCCGGCAATCGCCAGCACTTGCTGGGCCTCGACCTCGGCGGCTTTCATGGCCATGCGAAAATCCAGGTAGGACTCGAGGATCACCGTCTCGCGGCTGATCTGGTCGTTGGCCGACTTGCACACTTGCAGGTAGTTGTCGCGAATGTCGTTGAAGCGGCTGGGGATCGAGCCACGGCGTACATTCATCCACGCCAGCTTGAGTTTTTCCATGCTGTCCAGGCGCCCGTCGTCCATCCAGCCGGCCATGGCGGCGGCGTCTTCGCGGATCGAGGTAAAACTCTGGGTGATGTCCATGAAGCGGGTGGAAATGTCCATGCCCTCGATCTGCTCGCGGACCATGCTGTTGAAGGCGGTGGCTTGCTGCAGCACGGCGGCGATCGAGGTGACCTTGCTGCTGTCGTATTGCGCCACACGGTCGAGCAGTACCAGTACCGGAGCGTCCTGGACCGGACGAACGAGGTTGATGCCGATGGTGCGCAGGCCGCTCAGTGCCCGCTCGAGGTAGTTGCTCATCGAGTGTCCTTTCATGATGTGCGCGCAGCGCAAGGTAAAGCGAGGAGGGGAGTATACCGGGGGTTGCCGGCAAGCTGACCGACGATTTTTATTGCACGCAAACGAAAGTGCCCGCCTCCGGAGGGAGGCGGGCACTCGGTTGCAGCTCAGTTCAGGGCTCAGGCCGCCTTGGCTGCCTGCTGGCTCAGCGAACGGTTCAGTGCACTGAACAGCGCCTTGAAGCTCGCGGTGGTGATGTTTTCATCGATACCCACGCCGTGCACCGGACGACCACCGGCCACGCGCAGTTCGATGTAGGCCGCGGCCTTGGCGTTGGTGCCGGCGCCGATGGCGTGCTCGTTGTAGTCCATGATCTCGACGGCGACCGGCAAGCCGGCCACCAGGGCTTCAAGGGCGCCGTTGCCCTTGCCGCGCCAGTGCAGGGTGGTTTCGCCTTCACCGGCAACTTCCACTTCCACCGCGCTGTGGCCGTTCTCTTCCTGCAGGCGATGGCTGACCAGCGCGTACGGCGCGTTGGCCTGCAGGTACTCGCGGTGCAACAGCGAGTGGATCTGCTGGGCGGTCATCTCCAGGCCCAGGCGGTCGGTTTCACCCTGAACCACCTGGCTGAACTCGATCTGCATGCGCCGTGGCAGGCTGATGCCGTATTCCTGTTCGAGCAGGTAGGTGATACCGCCTTTGCCCGACTGGCTGTTGACGCGAATTACTGCCTCGTAGCTGCGGCCGATGTCGGCCGGGTCGATCGGCAGGTACGGCACTTCCCACTTGGCATCGTCTTTCTGCTGGGTGAAGCCTTTGCGGATGGCGTCCTGGTGCGAGCCGGAGAATGCGGTGTGAACCAGGTCGCCGACATACGGATGACGCGGGTGCACCGGAATCTGGTTGCACTCCTCGACCACCTTGCGCACGCCGTCGATGTCGGAGAAATCCAGCTCGGGGTCGATGCCCTGGGTGTAGAGGTTCAATGCCAGGGTCACCAGGTCGACGTTGCCGGTACGCTCGCCGTTACCGAACAGGCAGCCCTCGACACGGTCGGCGCCGGCCATCAGGCCCAGCTCGGTGGCGGCCACGCCAGTACCACGGTCGTTGTGGGTGTGCAGGCTGATGATCACGCTGTCACGACGGTTGACGTTGCGGCCGAACCACTCGATCTGGTCGGCATAGATGTTCGGCGTCGAGACTTCGACGGTGGCCGGCAGGTTGAGGATGATCTTGTGTTCAGGCGTTGGGTTCCACACCTCGATCACTGCATCGCAGACTTCCTTGGCGAACTCGAGCTCGGTGGCGCTGAAGGTCTCCGGCGAGTACTGGAAGGTCCACTGGGTTTGTGGCTGCTGGGCGGCATATTTGACGAACAGCTTGGCCGCGTTCACGGCGATGTCCTTGACGCCTTGCTTGTCCTGGTTGAAGACGATGCGGCGGAACGACGGGCTGGTGGCGTTGTACAGGTGGACGATGGCCTTTTTCGCCCCGCGCAGCGATTCGAAGGTGCGCGCGATCAGGTCTTCACGGGCCTGGGTCAGCACCTGGATGGTGGTGTCGTCCGGGATGTGGCCATCTTCGATCAGGGTGCGAACGAAGTCGAAGTCGGTTTGCGAAGCGGACGGGAACGAGGCCTCGATTTCTTTTACGCCAACGCTGACCAGGGTCTTCCAGAAGCGCAGTTTCTTCGCCGCATCCATGGGCTCGATCAACGACTGGTTGCCATCGCGCAGGTCCGAGCTGCACCAGATCGGCGCCTGGGTGATGGTCTTCGAAGGCCAGGTGCGGTCCGCCAGGTTGACGGTCGCAAAGGCGCTGTATTTTTTCGAAGGGTCTTTGAGCATGGTCATGAAAGCAATCCTTGAATGTGCGGCCTTGAAAGGGGCCCGCCGAACGAAAACGAGATGAAAAGGCGAGGCGACGCGATTCAGCTTGGTAGTCGTGCACTGACCAGGCAGAGGCTGCGGTGTTGACGAAGCAGGATGAGGGTCTGAAAGGTTTTCATGGCTTCAACCCTAACCAGTGGGGTTAAAGATGGCAAGCCTTGCGAGAAAATTGAGAGAAATGCTTAAAAAACCAGTTTTGTCGAGATTTTATGGCGATTTACAAATAAAAAGACCGCGCCAGTTGCGCGGTCTTTTTGAATGGCGCAAGCCAGGCCTCAGGGCTGGAAGGCGCCGATGAAGATCGCCGGATCGACCCGCGCATCATTGAGGCTGACGTTCCAGTGCATATGCGGGCCGGTGGCGCGGCCGGTCGCGCCGACGCGGCCAACCACGGCGCCGCGGCTCAGTTGCTGGCCGGGTTTCACGTCGATCTTCGACATATGGCAGAACATGCTGATAAAGCCCTGGCCGTGGTCGACAAACACCGTGTTGCCGTTGAAGAAGTAATTGCCGATGAGGATTACCTTGCCGTTGGCCGGGGTCTTGATCGGCGTGCCGGCGGGTACGGCGAAATCCAGGCCGGCGTGCGGGTTGCGTTCTTCGCCATTGAAGAAGCGGCGCACGCCGAACTTGCTCGACAGCGGGCCGTTGACCGGCTTGTCGAGGATCAGGTTGCTCGGCAGGGTGGGGCTGAAGCTGCGGTAGGCCTTGATCTGCTCGGCCAGCTCGGCGTCGATGCGCTTGAGGTCGGCAGGGTCGGGGTTGACCTGGCGTTTGTTCTTCAAGGTGATGCGCTGTTCCGGGTACTTCTTGCTGCCCACGTTGAAGCTAAGGGTACGGCTGCCCTGGGTGAGCTGCGCGGTGCCGGGCTTTTGCGTCAGTGGCAGGCCGACGATAGCCAGCCAGGTGTCCTGTTCCCTGACCACCAGCACTGGCTTGCCATCAAAGCGCGCGCTGGGTGGCGTGGCGGCCGGGCCCAGGTCGACGACGGCGACGCCGCCGGGTACCGGCTTGTTCAGTTGGCGGGTGATGTAGCTGGCCTGGGCGCTGCTGGCGAACACCAGGCACAGCAGCAACAGCGGGGCAAATAGACGCGGCATGGTTCAGTCCAGTAAAGAGAGCGTGACCGGGGTCAGGTGGTTGTCTTCGACCCGCACCTGCAACTCGCCCTCGCCCAGGCGGGCGGTCAGGCGCTGGCCGTTGTGGGTCTGGGCGGCGTTGCGGATGGCCTGGCCGCGCTCGTCGAGCAAGATACTGTAGCCACGGCCCAGGGTCGCCAGCGGGCTGACCACGTGCAGGGTCTGGACCTGCGCCTGCAGACGCTGGCGACGGTCCTTGAGGGTCTCGCGCATGGCGCGCGGCAGGCGTTCGGCGAGGCTGTCCAGGCGCTGCTTGAGCAGGGTCAGGGTGCGCCCGGGATGTTGCGCGGCCAGGCGCGTGTCCAGGCGGGCGAGGCGCTCGCGGCGCTGGTTCAGGCGCTGCTCGAAGGCGCGGCGCAGGCGCATGTCCAGGTCGTCGAGGCGCTGGGCCTGCTGGCGCAGGCGCTCGCCCGGGTGGCGCAGGCGCCGGGTCAGGCTGTCCAGGCGCAGGCGGTCGTGCATCAAACGGCTCTGGATGCGTAGCAGCAGGCGGCGCTTGAGGCTGTCGATGCGCCGTTGCAGGTCGCTGCTGTCCGGGGCCAGCAGTTCGGCGGCGGCAGACGGCGTCGGGGCGCGCACGTCAGCGACGAAGTCACTGATCGAGACGTCGGTTTCATGGCCGACGGCGCTGACGATCGGCGTCTGGCAGGCGGCGATGGCGCGGGCCACGGCTTCTTCGTTGAAGCACCAGAGGTCTTCCAGCGAGCCGCCACCGCGGGCCAGGATCAGCGCGTCGAAGCCGCGACTGTCGGCCAGTTGCAGGGCGCGGACAATCTGGTTGATGGCTTCGCGGCCTTGCACGGCAGTGGGGATCAGGGTCAGCTCGACCTGCGGCGCACGGCGGCGGAACACGCTGATGATGTCGCGGATCACCGCGCCGGTGGGCGAGCTGACGATGCCAATGCGCTGCGGGTGAGCGGGCAGGGCGCGTTTGTTTTCGGCACTGAACAGGCCTTCGGCGCCGAGCTTTTCCTTCAGCGCTTCGAAGGCCAGGCGCAGGGCGCCGTCACCGGCCGGCTCGACAGTATCGAGGATCAGTTGATAGTCGCCACGGCCTTCGAACAGCGAGACCTTGCCGCGCACCTTGACCGCCAGACCATCGCGCAGGGCCTGGCGCACCCGCGCGGCGTTCTGGCGGAACAATGCGCAGCGCACCTGGGCACCGCTGTCCTTGAGGGTGAAGTAGACATGACCGGAGGCCGGGCGGGCGAGGTTGGAGATCTCGCCTTCGACCCAGATATTGCGGAACACGTCTTCCAGCAGCACCCGGGCGCGGCCGTTGAGTTGGCTGACGGTCAGGACTTCGCGGTCCAGGCCGAGTCTTTCGAAGGGGTCTTTGATCATGGGCTGCATCATAAAGGAATGTTGCACAGGTGTCGGCATGTAGGAGCGGGCTTGCCCCGCGATGCGATCTGGCTGACCGTACCTGATCGCGGGGCAAGCCCGCTCCTACCGGTCCTGCATGCAGTTCAAGAATCCTTGCACCAGCGCTCCGGCATCGCGCCGATACGCCAGCGCCACGGTGCTGTTGCAGTCTTCATCAGCCAGTGTCACGAACTTCACCGTCGCCGGCGCAAGGTCCTGCATGCAGCGCGGTAGCAACGCCACCCCGAACCCGGCCTGGATCAGCTGCAGTTATGTGGTTTTGCGCGACACCACCCGCGCAGCCCGGGGGAAGAAGCCTTCACGCGAACACAGCTGAGCAGACAGGTAGCTCAAGCCGCCACGCTGACGGTGAGGGATGGAGATAAAGGCTTCTTCATGCAACTGCGCCAGGTGCACGCTGCTTTCCCCGGCCAGCCGATGATCCTGAGCCACTGCCAGTAGCAAGGGTTCCTCGAACAGCGCCTGCACACATACGTCCTCGTGCTGACGCAGCACCGGCAGGCGCAGCAGGCCCACTTCCAGGCGACCTTCGGCCAGTTCCTCAAGCTGCGCCTCGGAGGACTGCTGGGCGATTTCCATGGACACCCCGGGGTTGTCATGCAGATAGCCACTGAGCCGCGCCAGCAACTGCCCGCTCAGCGGCACGGTGCTCGAGTGACTCAGGCGCAGGCTGCCGCGCACGCCCTGGCCGACCTCACGGGCCAGGCGCTGGGCTTTTTCCAGGTCCACCAGCAAGGTCCGCGCCCGCGGCAAAAAGGCCTGGCCCGCAGCGGTGAGGCGCGGCTGGCGGGCGGTGCGCTCGAACAGCAGGGTCTCGAGTTGCGACTCCAGCTCCTTCACTTGCCGGCTCAGCGCCGACTGGGCGATGAACAGCCGCTCGGCCGCAGCACTGAAGCTGCCGCTCTCGGCAATTTCGACGAAGTAACGCAACTGACGGGTAGAGATCATGCTGCTATGCCGTTTCAAGATGGCTTGTAAGGTAATTGCATATTAGTCGGCATGGCTTGCAGCTGGCTAAAGTTTCTACACCTCCACTGGTGAAGACCGTCATGCTTTCCACCCTGTTTGCCCAATTACCGTTTACCCCGCTCGACTGGTTGCCGATCCTGTTGGGTATTGGCGCCGCCTATGTCGTCTTCGGCATCGCCGGCTTCGGTACCGCGCTGGTGGCCGGCCCGGTGCTGATCAACTTCATGCCGCTGTCGCGGATCATTCCGTTGCTGGTGCTGCTGGATTTCGTCGCCGCCTTCGGCAACTGGTTGCCGGCGCGCAAAGACGTGGCGCGCCCGGAGCTGATGCGCCTGCTGCCATGCATGGCGCTGGGCTGCACCTTTGGCGTGGTGTTTCTGCTCAAGCTCAAGTCCGACGTGTTGCTGTTATTGATGGGGCTGTTTATCAGCGCTTATGCCCTCTACAGCTTGGCGGTGAAGGTCAGGCCGGCGCAGCTGTCGGCGGCCTGGTCGGTGCCGATGGGGACGGCGGGCGGCCTGTTCGGTGCCTTGTTCGGCAGCGGCGGCTTTCTCTATGCGCTCTACCTCAACGCCCGGTTGCCCTCCAAGGAGCAGGCGCGGGCCACCCAGAGCGCGCTGATCAGTTGCAGCACTGTGGTGCGTCTGAGCCTGTTCCTGATCGCTGGCGTATATGCCGACCTGCCGCTGTTGCTGCTGGCCTTGTGCCTGGCGCCGATGATGCTGGGCGGTGTGTACCTGGGCCGGCGCCTGACCCTGAACATGTCGCGTGAGACCTTCGTGCGCCTGGTCACCTGGCTGGTGCTGGCCAGCGGCATTGCCCTGATCGGCCGCTACCTGAGTGAGGTAAACTGGCATCTTTGAACCTGTTTGGCCGCTGTGATGACAAACCAGAGCATTATTGTCCCGAAGATTTCCACCGTCCCCGTCCATGAGGCCCGCGCCCGGGCGATCCTGCGCTGGCTGGTGCGCGAGAAAGTCATTGAGGAGCAACTGAGCACCTGCGGCAGCACCGGTAGCCGTATGGCCTACGCCATCGCCGAGGGCGCACGCAAAGTCGTCGAGCGGCCCGAACTGCTGCCGTTCGGCCAGCCGGTCAACGGCCTCGAGGTGATCACCAAACGCTGCATCTATACCCCCACCGATGGCTTTCTCGAAGAAGCCGGCTGCGCCGAGTGCCGCAAGGAAGTCGGCGTGGCGCTGTTCGAGAGCCTGGAAGACTGGATGCCCGGGCGCACGGAAAACTTCGTTTGCCCGCTGTGCGGCCATGAAGACGACATCAACGGCTTTCTGTTCCTGCAACCCTGTGCGTTTTCCAACCTCGGTTTCATCTTCAATAACTGGACTGCGGCGGGGTTCAGGCAGGATTTTCTGGATAACTTCGCCGATTGGCTGGACCAGCCGGTGGCCGTGGTGCAGGTAAGCCGCGAAGGTAACTGACCGAAGGCCCATCTTTGCATTGAGCGAAGGGCACTGGATGAGTATAATGGCGCGCTTCCATTTTTCCCGCCCGGGAGCCCCCGCGATGCTGCGTATCAGCCAAGAAGCCCTGACCTTCGACGACATTCTCCTAGTGCCTGGTTATTCAGAGGTGCTACCCAATGAAGTCAGTCTCAAGACCCGTTTGACCCGTGGCATCGAGCTGAATATTCCGTTGGTTTCCGCCGCCATGGATACCGTGACCGAAGCCCGCCTGGCCATTGCCATGGCCCAGGAAGGCGGCATCGGCATCATCCACAAGAACATGACCATCGAGCAGCAGGCTGCCGAAGTGCGCAAGGTCAAGAAGTTCGAGGCTGGCGTGGTCAAGGACCCGATCACCATCGAGGCTGACGCCACGGTCCGTGACCTGTTCGAACTGACCCGGCTGAACAACATCTCCGGCGTTCCGGTGCTGCACAATGGCGACCTGGTCGGCATCGTCACCTCCCGCGACGTGCGCTTCGAAAACCGCCTGGACGCCACCGTCCGTGAAGTGATGACGCCTAAAGAGCGCCTGGTCACGGTCAAGGAAGGCGCCGACAAGAACGAAGCCCGCGAGCTGCTGCACAAGCACCGCATCGAGCGCGTACTGATCGTCGACGACAAGTTCGCCCTCAAAGGCATGATGACCGTCAACGACATCGAAAAAGCCAAGGCCTACCCGCTGGCCAGCAAGGACGACCAGGGTCGTCTGCGTGTTGGTGCTGCGGTCGGTACCGGTAAAGACACCGGTGATCGCGTTTCCGCACTGGTTGCCGCCGGCGTTGACGTGGTGGTGGTCGACACCGCTCACGGTCACTCCAAGGGCGTGATCGATCGCGTTCGCTGGGTAAAAGAGAACTTCCCGCAGGTTCAGGTTATCGGTGGCAACATCGCCACCGGCGCTGCGGCCAAGGCCCTGGCCGAAGCCGGCGCTGACGCCGTCAAGGTCGGTATCGGCCCGGGCTCGATCTGCACCACCCGTATCGTCGCCGGTGTCGGCGTGCCGCAGATCAGCGCCATCGCCAATGTTGCCGCGGCCCTCGAAGGCACTGGCATCCCGCTGATCGCCGATGGCGGTATCCGCTTCTCCGGTGACCTGTCCAAGGCCATCGTAGCCGGTGCCTCGGCAGTGATGATGGGTTCGATGTTCGCCGGTACCGAAGAGGCTCCGGGCGAGATCGAGCTGTTCCAGGGCCGTTCCTACAAGGCTTACCGCGGCATGGGCTCGCTGGGCGCCATGTCCCAGGCCCAGGGTTCTTCCGACCGTTACTTCCAGGACTCCTCGGCCGGTGCCGAGAAGCTGGTTCCGGAAGGTATCGAAGGCCGTGTGCCCTACAAGGGCACCCTGACCGCGATCATCCACCAGCTGATGGGCGGCCTGCGTTCCTCGATGGGTTACACCGGCAGCGCCAACATCGAAGAAATGCGCACCAAGCCCGAATTCGTGCGCATCACCGGTGCCGGCATGGCCGAGTCCCACGTGCATGACGTACAGATCACCAAAGAAGCGCCAAACTATCGGGTCGGCTAACGCCTCCAGCGGCAAGTGACAAGCTTCTAGCTCCAAGCGGTAGTTGCTCTGCAGCGGCTACCGCGTAATTCCCGAACAACTTGCGGCTTGCAGCGTGAAGCTTGCAGCTGCATCAGAGATTGAGTCATGGCCCTCGACATTCACGCTCACCGCATCCTGATCCTCGACTTCGGTTCCCAGTACACCCAGCTGATCGCTCGCCGCGTGCGCGAAATCGGCGTGTACTGCGAACTGCACCCGTTCGACATGGACGATGAAGCGATTCGCGAATTCGCCCCGCGCGGCATCATCCTCGCCGGCGGCCCCGAGTCCGTGCACGAAGCCAACAGCCCACGCGCGCCACAGGCGGTCTGGGACCTGGGCGTACCGGTATTCGGTATCTGCTACGGCATGCAGACCATGGCCGAACAGCTGGGCGGCAAGGTTGAAGGTTCCGAGCTGCGTGAGTTCGGTTATGCCCGCGTCGACGTAGTCGGCAAGAGCCGCCTGCTCGACGGCATCGAAGACCACGTTGACGCCGATGGCGTGTTCGGTCTGGATGTGTGGATGAGCCACGGTGACAAGGTCACCCGCATCCCGGAAGAATTCCACATCCTGGCCAGCACCCCGAGCTGCCCGATCGCCGGCATGGCCGACGACACCCGTGGCTACTACGGCGTGCAGTTCCACCCGGAAGTGACCCATACCAAGCAGGGCGGTCGCATTCTCTCGCGCTTCATCCTCGACATCTGCGGTTGCGAAGCGCTGTGGACCCCGTCGCACATTGCTGAAGACGCCATTGCCCAGATCCGCGCCCAGGTCGGCAGCGACAACGTCCTGCTCGGCCTGTCCGGCGGCGTTGACTCCTCTGTGGTTGCAGCGCTGCTGCACAAGGCCATCGGCGACCAGCTGACCTGCGTATTCGTCGACAACGGCCTGCTGCGCCTGCACGAAGGCGAGCAAGTGATGGCCATGTTCGCCGAGAACATGGGCGTCAAGGTAATCCGCGCCAACGCCGAAGAGCAGTTCCTCGGCAATCTGGCCGGCGAAGCCGACCCCGAGAAGAAGCGCAAGATCATCGGCCGCACCTTCATCGACGTGTTCGATGCCGAGTCGAGCAAGCTGCACAACATCAAGTACCTGGCCCAGGGCACCATCTACCCGGACGTGATCGAGTCGGCTGGCGCCAAGAGCGGCAAGGCCCACGTGATCAAGTCGCACCACAACGTCGGTGGCCTGCCGGAAGAGATGAACCTCAAGCTGGTCGAACCGCTGCGCGAGCTGTTCAAGGACGAGGTTCGTCGCCTTGGCCTGGAGCTGGGCCTGCCGTACGACATGGTCTACCGTCACCCGTTCCCGGGCCCGGGCCTGGGTGTGCGCATCCTCGGTGAAGTGAAGAAGGAATACGCCGACCTGCTGCGTCGCGCCGACCATATCTTCATCGAAGAACTGCGCAAGGCCGACTGGTACCACAAGGTCAGCCAGGCCTTCGTGGTGTTCCAGCCGGTGAAATCGGTCGGTGTGGTTGGTGACGGCCGCCGTTACGCCTGGGTCGTGGCCCTGCGTGCGGTCGAGACCATCGACTTCATGACCGCGCGTTGGGCACACCTGCCTTACGAGTTGCTGGAAACTGTCAGCGGCCGGATCATCAACGAGATCGAAGGCATCTCCCGCGTCACCTACGACGTGTCGAGCAAGCCGCCAGCGACCATCGAGTGGGAATGATCCCGCTGCGTGAACCGCTGTAGCGCTTGAAGCAAACGCCCCGACTTGTCGGGGCGTTTGTTTTTTCAGGCTTGAGTCAGGCCCGTGAGTTTGAGCGCCGAGACCAGTTCGCGCAGGTCTTTGAAGCGATGGTTGTGGACGCGGGGCCAGGGCCGGTCGATTGAGACCTGGTCCTCGGTGATGTGGATGACGGTGCGCACGATTGAGCGGTCGTTGCTGCGATGAAACAGTAGAGTCTGATCACCCTGCTGCTCGATCAAGAACATGCCGACCCGCGGCAGGCGGGTTTCGTGCAGGGTTGTCAGATCGGCTGCCCACGACCCCGGAGTTACGATGCGCAGCACCAGGTCATTCTTGACGAAGCGTGGCGCCTGGCCTTTGGACAGGTCGCCAAACCTGCCTTCATCGACAAACAGGCCGACGGTGGTCCCTGCTTCGGCATCGGCTACCCGCAGGCCAATTGCCTGGTTCAACTCGCTGAGCCCTGGCACCTGCTCGAAGGTGTTGGCGTGGGACTCTCCTACCAGCGCAATCCAGCGCCCCGGGCTTTGCTGTTCTACAGCACTGATGATTGAAGTGGCATAGCGATTCATCATTTCGATGCGCAGGGTGCCCTCCGGGTCTGCCAGGCCCGTCTGACGGTAGCTGGCCATGCAGTCGATGGCCTGGATGCGCAGGTGGTTGCGCTGGGCGGCCTTGACCAGGTTGAGGAAAGTGAACTGGCCTGACGGGTCGGTTCCGAACCCGCTATCGAGGCTTTTCAAGTACTTGGTCAAGCCCGGGGGCATCTTCCCGGTGCGCATGAAAATGTCCAGGTCGGCCTGATGGAAGTCGGTCAGCAGATGTTCCATGTACAGCGTGCGGACTTTCTGCTTGGCTAGCACCTCCATGTTCTCGATCAGGAACTTCTTGCTCGCAATCGAGCTGTGACGCTCGCCAATCACCAAACCTTCGGCGCGCTGAAACACCTCCTGGAAAATCGATTTGGGCGTGGCGCTGGCCGCCAGCGTGGGAATCTCTACTCGGGGCTGCACCTGCACTGTACGAAAATACGAGCGGCTTTCCTCCGCTAATTGCGTGCGTATCCGGGTGAATGATTCGGCGGCAGCGTTGAGTTCGGGATCGTTCATGACGATATAGCCTTTGAGTAACTGATCGCCCGGGTTGTTGGCGGCGCTCTCCAGCTTCGCGCGTAACTCGACCGGTACTTCATAGGGCGATAGGGAAAGTACGACGGGTGTTTGCGCTGCCGCGCTGGACCCCCAGGGATGTTTGCTCCAGAACTTGCCACCCCCTTGCAGGCCGGGCTTGGGCAGCAGTTCCCACTGGCCATTGGCGTTGAGCCTCACGGGCTGGCTGCGGTAGAACGCGTACGGGTTCTGTTCATCGATGATCACCCAGGTTTTCATTTCGCCAACGTAGCGCACCGCATAAGGATCACCGTTGAGGGTGATGTAGGTCTGGCCATCGAGCAGATAGGTGCC
This sequence comes from Pseudomonas sp. UC 17F4, assembly GCF_900101695.1. Lineage (NCBI taxonomy): Bacteria > Pseudomonadati > Pseudomonadota > Gammaproteobacteria > Pseudomonadales > Pseudomonadaceae > Pseudomonas > Pseudomonas sp. UC 17F4. Next base: position 5,473,981 of record NZ_FNKV01000001.1, on the reverse strand, counting down.
GCGCAGGTTGCCTTCCAGTTGTGGGCGTTGCCCATCGACAATCACGTTGGCAATCGGCTGCTCCAGGGGCAGATCGATTATCTCTGGCAGGGGACGGGCTTCACTGGCGAAGGGCGGTCGAGGTGTGCGTATGCCGCTGGCGCTGCGTTCGGCTTCAAGTGGATCAACTACTTCAGCGACTTCGGCGGCTGCGCCGACGCCAAATACCAGGGTGGCGTCGAAGGCGGCACTGACAGCGCTGACGATGGCGCCAGTGACACCGGCCTTGCGTTCTGCGGTGGTGTCGCCGTTCACCGCCTGGTCGATGTTCAGTCCCAGGCTGGCCAGGTCCGCACCGACCACCGCCAATGCCACGGGCCAACACACTGCACCGATGACACCAAAGGTGTTGGTAAAGGCATTGAGGTAACCGATCCACATCTGTTTGCGCAGTTCGCTGTTCGAGCGCAGCGCCGTGTCGGCGTCGGCATACATGCGTTCGCGGGCCTGGTCGCGCAGGTAGCTGAACAGATCTCCGGCGATTGGCCGGTCGAGCTGATTGATCAACGAATGGTCAGCATGACCGTAACTGGATACCAGTAGCTCGATAAGGCTGTTCAGGCCGACGCCCGAGCCCCGTGGCGGGTGGACCGACAACGGGAAGTGCGATTCGAAGCGCGCCCGGCTGGCCAGGTCGGTACAGGCCTGTTGCAGCACCCAGATGTGCAGGTCGTTGTTGGTTTCGAAGCTGTGCAGGGCGGTTGTTTCTCCGGGCATATAGACAAACTGATGACCTTCAGGGGAGACAATGCGCACGATGTCGCTGGCCAGGTAGCCGCCTATGTCGAAGGTCCGAACACTCCAGCCCTGCGCCGCCTGCACCTGATCTGCCAGTTGCTTGCGGCTGATCGGGGCACGCAAGTCGCCTGCCACTGCCTTGAAGATCGCCTGGCAGTGCTGCGGGTACAGCACGCCGCTTTGATAGTCCTCATACGCCTTGGCGAGGAAGTTGACCTTGGCCATCAGGCGAAAATCTTCGGCATGGGCTTGCCAGAAGGCATCGAGCCGGTGGTTGAACAGCGTGCTGAAGTCGATCTGCCAGAACTCATTGAGCACATCCTGGCCCAGCATGCGAATTTCATTGGTTTCGTTGAAAACCGGGCTGTGTGGCCCGGCTTGGTAAAAGCCACCGTTCTGTCGCAGCAGATCGCTGTTGTCCTGGTCGTGACTGTTGAAACGGCGCATGACCAACTGTGGCAAGGTCATCGATTCAAGCGGTGGGCCGTAATGCTCCCAGCCGGTGAAGCTTCGTGTACTGCTTACCGCGCCAGCGAAGCGGTGCCAGTAAATGGTGTCTGGCTCTGGAGTCTGTCCGGTGTGCTTGAGCAGCAAGTTGCGGGCAACTTCACGGGCCATTTCCCACATGTCGGGGCATTGAGTCACCAGCGTGGAGGCGATGGTGTCGAGCGCTTGCTTCTGGCCTTGGCTGGAGGCCAGCGAATCGGAATGGACATTTAATTGATAGGGCATGTGCATCTCCTTGCAGATGAATGCCCATTGAGAAAGCCTGCGTCATACCTGCTGCCATAGGTATTTGTTGTTACAACGAAATGGATTTTTCTGACGTTACATCGAGCCGTTTCCCTGTCTAGCTGATGGCCGCCGGGAATACTTATGTAGTACCGCTGGCATCGACGCACGACCCAGGCTGAGGGTTTCTTGTGCAACGGAACTCATGTCATGGAACATTCGCAACCTGATGATCAGTCCACCCTGCAACTGGCGGCGGTTCGTGCGTCGCTGCGCCGGCTTGCCGAAACGGTGGTCAATGCCTTCCCGGACCTGCATGCCAGCGCCGGCGACGCAGCGGCGCAGCTGCTGGCCACACAAGCCAACCTGCACGCTGATCCGGACAGGATCTACTGGAACCGTTTCTCTCACGCTGCCAGCAACAGCCGCAGCTTTACAGGCTGGGAGCACTATGGAACACCTGATCAGTCCTTGACCTTGACCGAACTGGTCATGCGCCGCTTTCGCGTCAGTGACCAGGACAATGCCGACCTGCTGCTGTTGTACGGCGGTTTCTACACCGAGGGAGCAGAGGCGAGGCGCTTCGATGAAAGCAATGAAGTGCGACTGGACCCGCAAAAGGTCCTCAACGCCTTGTGGGAGATGGACTTTGGCGCCAGGTTCCAGCGCCAGCGAACGGCGTTCTGGGTCGAGCACGGTGCTGATGTGCGCGCGCTCAGTAAGCTCACTTACCTCGCGCAAGCGTTGCAGGCAGGCCTCGGCGGACAACTGAACGAGCAGCAGTTGCAACTGGTGTTCGACGCTGTCGGCTTTGACAGCAGCGTTGCTGCCCATCTGCAGCATTTTGAACACGTACAGCAACCTGCTGCCGGCATTCAGCTTGCGACCTTGAGCCTGGCCGGGCAGGCGTCGTCGGCGCTGGTGTGGTTGCAGGGGCCGGGGGCGCAGCATGTGCTCTATATGCCCGGTGCGGTGCCGTCGTTCCAGGCTTTCAGTAGCCAGCAGGAGTTGGCCGAATGGCTGTTTGGCTGGCTGCAGGTGGCCGTCAGCCGCGAGCAATTGTTGGCTTATTTCGCCAGTGATGCGCAGCAGGTGCAGAGGTTGCGTGAGCAACTCGCCTCTTGGGCGCAAGGCTCGGTCGAGGCTTTTGCCGCTCAGGTGCAGCGTGCGCCGATCAACGGCGAGGTCTTCACCTGGATGCGCGACAACGCCCGGCAGCACATGGAACTTGAAACCGATGCGGCCCTGCGTACCAATGCCGAACTGCGTGCGCAATTGTGGGTGGGTTACCTGGGCGTGGCCTCGCGCCTGCTGGGCGCCGTAGCGCCGGCGGGTTGGCCGTTGGCATTGCTGGCGGTGGCAACGGGCACTGCCAGTCTTGCCTTGAACGTCGAGCAGGCGGTCGATGGCGACAATCCCGAGGAGCGGCGGGCGGGTGTGCTTGGGGCGATTCTTGCCGGTGTCGAGGTCTTGCTCAACCTGCCATTCCTGCTGCCGCTGGGGCGTGGCGCGGCGCAAGCGCTGGGCCAGCTTGAAAGCAACCAGATCATTGACGTACCCGAGGCTTTCAGCGGCATCAAACAAGGTGTCAGTACCCTGGCTGATGGCGCCCAGTACATCGAGCTTGAGGGCGTGCCCTATCGGGTTCGATATGACCAGGCCTTGCGTACCTGGCTGATTGTTCCTGATGACAATCCCTTTGCGTTCAATGGGGTAGTGCCCGTGCGTCTGGACGAGCAGGGGCAGTGGGGCGTGCTCGAGGCTGCCTGCCTGCGCGCAGGTGGCCAGTGCCTGGGGGGGGCTGACGCCCGAGGCGCCGGCGGTGCCGGTAGATTACTCGCCCTTCGACGCTGCGCCTGGCAGCTATGAAGTCCCGGAACCGTCCCGGCCCGCTGTGCGGGAGCTCATCAGTGCAAACAATCGGCGGGCGATCGGCGGTGATTACTACGACCCCGCGTCGCCACTGATGGAGGTACGTGACAGCCTGCAGCAGATCCGGCAGCAATTGCGCACGGATGCCGAGCGGTTTTTCACCCGGCTGACCCTGCCCAGCTTCAAGATTCACCCGCCAGCGGCCTCTATCAGCCCGCAGCGGGCATTCATCGAGCTGTTCGACGAGCATGCCGGCGTGGTCATAGGCGAATCCCACGCTTCGATCGCCAGCAAACGCTGGCTGCTGGAAAACCTCACTCCGCTGTATGCCAAGGGCGTGCGCACGCTCTATCTTGAGCACCTGATCACCGACCTGCACCAGGCGGATCTCGACCTGTTCCATCGCAGCGGGCGCATGACTACGCAATTGCGGCGCTACCTGGACCGTCTGGATCTTGGCCATCGCACCGACAGCGCCGGCCGCTATAACTTCCTGGAGCTGGTGCGCAAAGCCCGGGGCAACCGAATCAGGGTGCGGGCCTTGGATTGCGTCGCCAGTTATCACCTGGAAGGCCTCGACCTGGAGCAGCCGGGCAATCCGCTGCGCCAGAAAGTCATGAACTACTATGCCAACCGGGTTATTGGCGCCACGCAAGGCGAGGCTGACGCCGGCAAATGGATCGCGCTGGTCGGCAACACCCATAGCAACCTGTACAAACGCGTGCCAGGCCTGGCCGAGCTGCAAGGGGTGCCGGGTTTGCGCCTGGTCGATGCCGGGCCGGGGCAGGCCAGCGGCATTACCCTGGATGCGGGAGAGTACTATCTGCCGAGCATGGGCAGGCCCGACGGTATCGTCCAGGGCGATCTACGCCTGGCACTGCAAACCCAGGATCAGCCCGTTGCCTTTCGCGACGCCATCACTGCGCCGCCAGGGGTTATAAGGCCGGGAACCTAGGCCCTGCGGCAACTCTTCACTTAATATTTCTCAATTGCAGGTGTATCGTATTCGCCCTTCATCGCCGGTACCTTGGCACTTTGCCACCAGGTGCCGGCATGTTGTTCCTGCGATGTGAGGTACCTGCTGCATGTCCTTTACCCGGCGACAAATTCTCGGTGGCCTGAGCGGCCTGGTGGCGATTGGCCTTGGCGCCGGTGGCGCATCGCGGTACTGGCTAGGAAGGACCGATCCGGATGCCGGGCATGACTACGAGCTGATTGCCGCGCCGCTGGATGTCGAGCTGGTCTCCGGCTTCAAGACCGAGGCCTGGGCCTTCGGCCCGTCGGCGCCGGGCACCGAGTTGCGGGTGCGCCAGGGCGAATGGCTGCGGGTGCGTTTCATCAACCACCTGCCAGTGGCCACCACCATCCACTGGCACGGCATCCGCCTGCCGCTGGAGATGGACGGGGTGCCTTACGTCTCGCAGTTGCCGGTATTGCCGGGCGAGTATTTCGATTACAAGTTCCGCGTGCCGGATGCTGGCAGCTTCTGGTATCACCCGCATGTGAACAGTTCCGAAGAGCTCGGCAAAGGCCTGGTCGGGCCGCTGATCGTCGAGGAGCGCGAGCCCACCGGCTTCCAGCACGAACGCACCCTGAGCCTGAAGAACTGGCACGTCGACGAGCAGGGCGCTTATCTGCCCTTCAGCATCCCCCGTGAAGCTGCCCGTGGCGGCACCGCCGGCCGGTTGATTACCATCAACGGCCAGGCCAACGCCGTGGTCGAGATGCCTGCCGGGCAGATCGTGCGGGTGCGTCTGCTCAACCTCGACAACACCCTGACGTATCGCATTAACCTCAAAGGCAACTTTGAGGCGCGGGTCTACGCCCTGGACGGCAACCCCATCGTTCCGCGCCCGCTGGGCAAAGACTACTGGCTGGGCCCGGGCATGCGTATCTGCCTGGCGATCAAGATGCCGCCAGCCGGTGAAGAACTGTCATTGCGCGATGGCCCGGTGCGCCTGGGCACCCTGCGTTCGGTAGCCAGCAGCGAAGCCCCGGGCGACTGGCCGCCGGCGCTGCCGGCCAACCCGATCGCCGAGCCGGACCTGGCCAACGCCGAAAAGCTCAACTTCAATTTCGAGTGGGTCGGCTCGGTTTCGGTAAATACCGACAACGGTAAGCCGCCGAGCCTCTGGCAGATCAACGGCAAGGCCTGGGACATCACCGACAAGACCTGCGCCGACCGGCCGATTGCTACGCTGCAAAAGGGCAAGAGCTACATCCTCGAGCTGAAGAACATGACCCAGTACCAGCACCCGATCCACCTGCACGGCATGAGTTTCAAGGTGATCAGCTCGAACAAGCGCAAGATCGAGCCGTATTTCACCGACACTTACCTGCTGGGCAAGAACGAGCGCGCGCGGGTGGCGCTGGTGGCGGATAACCCGGGTACCTGGATGTTTCACTGCCACGTGATCGATCATATGGAAACCGGCCTGATGGCCGCGATCGAGGTGGCCTGATGCGTCAGCCGCAGATCATCGATCGCAGCCGCGACCAGCAATTCATGCGCCTGGCGCTGGAGCTGGCGGCGCAAGGCGCGGCCATGGGCGAAGTGCCGGTGGGCGCGGTGCTGGTCCAGCACGGCCAGGTGATCGGCCGGGGCTTCAACTGCCCGATCAGCGGCAGCGACCCCAGTGCCCATGCCGAGATGGTCGCCATCCGCGCCGCCGCCCAGGCCGCGAGCAACTACCGGCTGCCCGGCAGCACCCTGTACGTGACCCTGGAGCCGTGCAGCATGTGCGCCGGGCTGATCGTGCATTCGCGGATCAACCGGGTGGTGTACGGTGCGCTGGAGCCCAAGGCCGGCGTGGTGCAGAGCCAGGGGCAGTTCTTTACCCAGGGCTTTCTCAACCACCGGGTGCTATTTGAGGGTGGGGTGCTGGCAGAGGAGTGCGGAGCGATTCTGTCCGAGTTCTTCAAGGCGCGACGGGCCAAGGCCTGAGGTGGCCTTGCCCCGCGAAACAGTTCAGAGTGGCGGGGTCTGCTCGGTCGGCTTGGTCTTGTTCACGCCGGGCACGTGCAGGTTGCTCTCGGCCACCTGGCTGCCTTCAAGCTGCGGCTGGGTCACCCAGGTGAGGATGTCGTAGTAGCGGCGGATGTTGGCGACGAAGTGCACCGGCTCGCCACCGCGGGCATAGCCGTAGCGGGTCTTGCTGTACCACTGCTTCTGCGACAGGCGCGGCAGCATCTTCTTCACGTCCAGCCACTTGTTGGGGTTCAGGCCTTCGCGCTTGGCCAGCTTGCGCGCATCGTCCAGGTGGCCGCTGCCGACGTTGTAGGCGGCCAGGGCGAACCAGGTGCGGTCCGGCTCCTCGATACTGTCGTCGAGCTCGGATTTGACGTACATGAAGTACTTGGCGCCGCCGCGGATGCTCTGCACCGGGTCCAGGCGGTTGGACACGCCCATGGCCTGGGCGGTGCGCTGGGTCAGCATCATCAGGCCGCGCACGCCGGTCTTGGAGGTGACCTCGGCCTGCCACATCGACTCCTGGTAGCCGATTGCGGCCAGCAGGCGCCAGTCGACCTGTTCCTTCTTGGCCGAGGCCTGGAAGGCCTTCTCGTAGCGCGGCAGGCGTTGCTGCAGGTGCTGGGCAAAGGTATAAGCGCCTACATAACCCAGTACATCGACGTGGCCGTAGTAGCGATCTTTCAGACGCTGCAAGGTGCCATTCTTCTGCACCTTGTCGAGAAATTCGTTGATCTCGTTGAGCAGGCTGTTGTCTTCGCCGGCTGCCACCGCCCAGCGCTGGTCACGGGCATCGCCGAGGTCGAAAGCCACCCGTACCTTGGGGAAGTAGACCTGGTTCATTGCCAGTTCATTGGAGTCGACCAGGGTCAGGTCGATCTGCCCCTCATCGACCATGCGCAGCAGGTCGACCACCTCAACTGCATCAGATTCTTCGTATTCGAGCGCCGGATACTGCTTTTTCAGCTCGGCCATCTGCTCGGCGTGGGTGCTGCCCTTGAGCACCATGATCTTCTTGCCGACCAGGTCCTTGGCGTCGGTGGGCCGTGGACGGCCGTTGCGGTAGATGATCTGCGGGGTGACTTCCAGATACGGGTGTGAAAAGCGCACCTGCGACTTGCGCTGTTCGCTGCTGACCAGGCCGGCCGCTGCGAGCACCGGGCCGGACGGCTGGCCGAGCTGGTTGAACAGGTCGTCGAGATTGTCGGCGGTCTCGATCTTCAGCTCTACGCCCAGATCGTCGGCGAAACGCTTGACCAGCTCGTACTCGAAGCCGGTTTCGCCGTTGCGGTCCTGGAAGTAGGTGGCCGGGCTGTTGCGGGTAATTACGCGCAGCACGCCGTCTTCCTTGACACGCTCGAGGGTGCTGGGTTTTTCAACACAGGCACCGAGCATCAGGAAGAGTCCGGTTGCGATGAGCCATCTGGCGCACCGCTGGCGCAAAGCGGTTTGGGCGAACATAGGTTGCAGTATACGCAAAGGACCGGCCGCGCCATATCTCGACAACGGTTTGCTTGTCTGCTAGCGATCTTTGCGTTAAAGGCAAAATGCAGGGCAAAGCCGGCGGTTTTTTTTGACCCCCGAGTCCGCTTTGCCGGGCCGACATGCGGAGGTGCTGCAATGCTGTGTTTCGGGTGCCGGAAGCGCCGGAATTAGGCTAGAATGCACGGCCTCTAAGCACACCCCCTTCCTGAGGCTGTCCCGACGATGTTGATCCTGCGCGGCGCTCCTGCCCTTTCTGCCTTTCGCCACGGTAAGTTAATCGAGCAACTGAGCCAGAAAGTCCCCGCTGTTAGTGGTTTGTATGCTGAATTCACGCATTTCGCCGAGGTTGACGGCGATCTGAGTGCCGACCAACAGCAAGTGCTCGCGCGCCTGCTCAAGTACGGCCCGAGCGTACCGGTCCAGGAGCCAAGCGGGCGCCTGTTCCTGGTGGTTCCGCGTTTCGGCACCATCTCGCCCTGGTCGAGCAAGGCCAGCGACATCGCTCACAACTGCGGCCTGGAAAACATCCAGCGCCTGGAACGGGGCATTGCCTACTACGTCAGCGGTGAGCTGAGCGACGCCGACGCCGCCATCGTTGCCGACATCCTCCACGACCGCATGACCCAGCTGGTGCTGGCCAAGCTTGAAGAGGCCGCCAGCCTGTTCAGCCACGCCCAGCCCAAGCCGCTGACTGCCGTCGACATTCTCGGCGGTGGCCGCGCCGCGCTGGAGAAAGCCAACGTCGAGCTGGGCCTGGCCCTGGCCGAAGACGAGATCGACTACCTGGTCACCAGCTTCCAGGGCCTCAAGCGCAACCCGCACGACATCGAGCTGATGATGTTCGCCCAGGCCAACTCCGAGCACTGCCGCCACAAGATCTTCAACGCCAGTTGGGATATCGACGGCCAGAGCCAGGAAAAAAGCCTGTTCGGCATGATCAAGAACACCTACCAGATGCACAACGAAGGCGTGCTGTCGGCTTACAAGGACAACGCCTCGGTGATCGTCGGTTCCGTCGCCGGGCGCTTCTTCCCGAACCCTGAGACCCGCCAGTACGGTGCGGTGCAGGAGCCGGTGCACATCCTGATGAAGGTCGAGACCCACAACCACCCGACCGCCATCTCGCCGTTCTCCGGCGCCTCCACCGGTTCCGGCGGCGAAATCCGTGACGAAGGCGCTACCGGCCGCGGTGCCAAGCCCAAGGCCGGCCTGACCGGTTTCACCGTTTCCAACCTGCGCATCCCGGGCTTTGAACAGCCATGGGAGCAGGCCTACGGCAAGCCGGACCGCATCGTCACCGCCCTCGACATCATGGTCGAAGGCCCGCTGGGTGGCGCCGCGTTCAACAACGAATTCGGCCGTCCGGCGCTGACTGGCTACTTCCGCACCTTCGAGCAGTCGATCAACACCCCGCACGGTGAAGAAGTACGCGGTTACCACAAGCCGATCATGCTGGCCGGTGGCCTTGGCAACATCCGCGAAGACCACGTGCAAAAGGGCGAGATCACCGTCGGCGCCAAGCTGATCGTGCTCGGCGGCCCGGCCATGCTCATCGGCCTGGGTGGCGGCGCGGCTTCGTCGGTCGATACCGGCGCCAGCTCCGCTGACCTCGATTTCGCCTCGGTGCAGCGCGAGAACCCGGAAATGGAACGCCGCTGCCAGGAGGTCATCGACCGTTGCTGGCAGCTGGGTGACAACAACCCGATCGCCTTCATCCACGACGTCGGCGCCGGCGGTATTTCCAACGCCTTCCCGGAACTGGTCAACGACGGTGGCCGCGGTGGCCGCTTCGAATTGCGCAACGTGCCCAACGACGAGCCGGGCATGGCCCCGCACGAGATCTGGAGCAACGAATCCCAGGAACGCTACGTGCTGGCGGTCAGCGCTGGCGACTTCGAGCGCTTCCAGGCCATCTGCGAGCGCGAGCGTTGCCCGTTCGCGGTGGTCGGCGAGGCCACTGCCGAGCCGCACCTGACCGTGACCGACAGCCACTTCGGCAACACCCCGGTCGACATGCCGCTCGACGTGCTGCTGGGCAAGCCGCCGCGCATGCACCGTTCGGTGACCCGCGAAGCGGAGCTGGGCGATGATTTCGACCCAAGCACCCTGGAACTGAACGACTCGGTCGAGCGCGTCCTGCGCCACCCGGCCGTGGCCAGCAAGAGCTTCCTGATCACCATCGGCGACCGCACCATCACCGGCCTGGTTGCCCGCGACCAGATGGTCGGCCCTTGGCAGGTACCGGTGGCCGACTGCGCCGTCACCGCCACCAGCTTCGACGTCTACAGCGGTGAAGCCATGGCCATGGGCGAGCGTACCCCGCTGGCCCTGCTCGACGCCCCGGCGTCCGGGCGCATGGCCATTGGCGAGACCCTGACCAACCTGGCTGCCGCGCACATCGGCAAGCTGTCCGACATCAAGCTGTCGGCCAACTGGATGTCGGCTGCCGGCCACCCGGGTGAAGATGCCCGCCTGTACGACACCGTCAAGGCTGTCGGCATGGAGCTGTGCCCGGAGCTGGGCCTGACCATTCCGGTGGGCAAGGACTCGATGTCGATGAAGACCAAGTGGAGCGAAGAGGGCGTTGACAAGAGCGTCACCTCGCCGATGTCGCTGATCGTCAGCGGCTTCGCCCCGGTGCTCGACGTACGCAAGACCCTGACCCCGCAACTGCGTATGGACAAGGGCGAGACCGACCTGATCCTGATCGACCTGGGCCGCGGCAAGAACCGCATGGGCGCCTCGATCCTGGCCCAGACCCACGGCAAGCTGGCCGCCGTAGCGCCGGACGTCGACGACGCCGAAGACCTCAAGGCCTTCTTCGCCGTGATCCAGGGCCTGAACGCCGACGGCCACCTGCTGGCCTACCACGACCGTTCCGACGGTGGCCTGCTGACTACCGTGCTGGAAATGGCCTTCGCCGGCCACTGCGGCCTGGACCTGGAACTGGACACCCTGACCAGCAAGCGCGAAAAAGTCGCCGCCATCCTCTTCAACGAAGAGCTGGGCGCGGTGATTCAGGTGCGTCAGGACGCTACTCCGGACGTGCTGGCGCAGTTCAGCGCAGCCGGCCTGGGTGAAGACTGCGTCGCGGTGATCGGCCAGCCGATCAACAACGGCGAAGTGCTGATCAAGCTGGCCGGTGAAGAACTGTTCAAGGGCGACCGCCGCCTGCTGCAGCGCCAGTGGGCCGAGACCAGCTATCAGATCCAGCGTCTGCGCGACAACGCCGACTGCGCCGACCAAGAGTTCGACGTGCTGCTGGAAGAAGACAATCCCGGCCTGAGCGTCAAGCTCGGCTTCGACGTCAACCAGGACATCGCCGCGCCGTACATCAAGAAGGGCGTGCGTCCGCAAGTGGCAGTGCTGCGCGAGCAGGGCGTCAACGGCCAGGTCGAAATGGCCGCAGCCTTCGACCGCGCCGGCTTCAACGCCATCGACGTGCACATGAGCGATATCCTTGCCGGTCGCGTCGACCTCAACGACTTCAAGGGCCTGGTGGCCTGCGGCGGTTTCTCCTACGGTGACGTGCTCGGCGCCGGTGAAGGCTGGGCCAAGTCGGCGCTGTTCAACGCCCGTGCCCGTGATGCCTTCCAGGGCTTCTTCGAGCGCAGCGACAGCTTCACCCTGGGCGTGTGCAACGGTTGCCAGATGATGTCCAACCTGCACGAGCTGATTCCGGGCAGCGAGTTCTGGCCGCACTTCGTGCGTAACCGCTCCGAGCAGTTCGAAGCCCGTGTGGCCATGGTCGAAGTGCAGAAGTCGAACTCGATCTTCCTCCAGGGCATGGCCGGTTCGCGCATGCCGATTGCCATCGCCCACGGTGAAGGCCATGCCGAGTTCGCCAGCGAAGAAGCCTTGCTCGAAGCCGACCTGTCCGGTTGCGTGGCCCTGCGCTTCGTCGACAACCACGGCAAGGTCACCGAAAGCTACCCGGCCAACCCGAACGGCTCGCCGCGCGGGATTACCGGCCTGACCAGCCGCGACGGTCGCGTCACCATCATGATGCCGCACCCTGAGCGGGTCTTCCGTGCCGTGCAGAACTCCTGGCGTCCGGATGACTGGAACGAAGACGCGGCGTGGATGCGCATGTTCCGCAACGCCCGGGCGTGGGTGAACTAAGGGGTGTACAAGCTCGCCTTCTTCGTCCCGCCAAGCCACGTGGAGGTGGTCAAGGCCGCTGTGTTCGCTGCCGGTGGCGGGCGCATCGGCAACTACGACTGCTGCGCCTGGCAGGTGTTGGGCCAGGGCCAGTTCCGTCCGCTGGACGGCAGTCAGCCGTTCCTCGGGCAGGCGGGCGTGGTCGAGCAGGTCGAAGAGTGGCGGGTTGAGCTGGTGGTGGCCGACGAGCTGATCGGCTCGGTGGTCGCTGCCCTCAAGCTCAGCCACCCTTATGAAACCCCGGCTTATGAGGTCTGGCAGCTAGCGGACTTCTAAGGATCTCATCGCGGGTCAAGTCGGGTCGCCGCACCGCCGCTCCCACAGTGGGAGCGGCGGTGCGACGCCTCGACTTGCCCCGCGATGCTTTTCAGCCCTGCAACGCCTGGCTCAAGGCAGCAGCACGCTTGCCCAGCAACAAATGCCAGGTCCCGTCCGCCAGCGGACTGACCCCTTGGCACCCCAGCGCCAACAGGCGCTCGCGCGTCACTTTGCGCGCATCCTTGAGCTCGACCCGCACTCGGGTCAGGGCCACGCAATCGACCTTCAACAAGTTGTCCTTGCCACCCAATGCACTGAGCCAGTCTTCAGCGGCCATGCTTTCGCTCGCCTCGGCTTTCACTTGCGGCTGTTCGACGACATTCGCCAGGGCATGGGGCAGCTGGTTGCGAATCTCGTCGGCAATGGTGTCGGCCAGCGGCCCGACCACCACCTGCAGGCTACCGCCGGAACCCGGACGTACCACGGCCATGGCCCCGAGGGTTTTCAGCATGCCATCGTGGGCCAGGCCGCGGTCATTGAGCAACAGGCGCAGGCGTGTGGTGCAGGCGTCTACCGAGAGCAGGTTGGCGGCACCGCCGAGAGCATCGATGTAGCGCTTGCCGCGTGGTGCGCTAGCGTCCTGGACTGGAGCTTCTTCGCTGGGCTGGTCTTCGCGGCCCGGGGTTTTCAGGTTGAAGCGGCGGATACAGAAGTCGAAAACGAAGTAGTACACCAGCGCATACAAAAGCCCGACCGGGAACACCATCCAGCCATTGGTCGAGCGGCCCCAGCCCAGGGCCATGTCGATGGCGCCACCGGAGAAGGTAAAGCCCAGGCGGATATTGAGCAGGTCGCACAGGGCCATGGCCAGTCCGGTGAGCACGGCATGGATCAGGAACAGCAGCGGCGCGAGGAACATGAAGGCGAACTCGATCGGCTCGGTAACGCCGGTCAGCGCCGAGGTCAGGGCCATCGACAGGAGGATACCGCCAATCAGTTTGCGCCGCCCCGGCAGGGCATGGCGGTACATGGCCAGGCAGGCGGCGGGCAGGCCGAAGATCATCATCGGGAACATCCCGGCGAGGAATTGGCCGGCCCGGGGATCGCCGGCGAAATAGCGGCTGATGTCGCCGGTTACCGTCAGGCCATTGGCACCTTCGAAACTGCCAAAGACGAACCACACCAGATTGTTGAGGATATGGTGCAGGCCGGTGACGATCAGCAGGCGGTTGAACACGCCGAAGAAGAACGCGCCGATGCTGCCGCTGTCGAGCAGCAGTTGGCCGAGGCTGTTGATGCCGTTCTGCAGGGGCGGCCAGATCAGGCCGAACAGCAAGCCCAGGCCCACCGCCGATAAACCGGTGGCAATCGGCACGAAACGCCGGCCACCGAAGAAGGCCAGGTACTCGGGTAGCTTGATGTCCTTGAAACGGTTGTACAGCGCACCGCCGAGCAGGCCGCACAGAATCCCGGCGAGCATGCCCATGTCGATGTGCGGGTCGATGACCTTGAGGGTCGAGACCAGCACCAGGTAACCAATGGCCCCGGCCAGGCCCGCGGTGCCGTTGTTGTCGCGGGCAAAGCCGACGGCAATGCCGATGGCGAAGATTAGCGCCAGGTTGGCGAAAATCGCGTTGCCGGCATCGTGGATCAGGGCGATGTCCAACAGGTCGGTGTCGCCCAGGCGCAGCAGCAGGCCGGCAATCGGCAGGATGGCGATGGGCAGCATGAGGGCGCGGCCGAGCCGTTGCAGGCCCTGGATGAAGTGCTGGTACATGGTGCGCTCCGGTTATTGTTCTGTGCTGAGTGGGGAGTGGCGGTGGTGTAGCGGGCGTGCGGCGAAATCGCGGCAGGCCTGGCGCACCGCGCGGGCGCTGGACAGGCCCAGCAGCTGCTGGCTGAAGGTGCGGCATTCACTGCTGTCGAGCTGGCGCACGCGCTCCTTGATCTCGCCGACCTGCGGGGCGCTGACCGACAGCTCGCTGACCCCGAGGCCGACCAGCACCGCGGTGGCCAGCGGCTCCGAGGCCAGCGCGCCGCACACCCCGACCCAGCGGCCATGGCGGGCAGCGCCCTGGCAGGTCAGGTCGATCAGGCGCAGCAGCGCCGGGTGCAGGGCGTCGACGCGGGCGGCCAGACCCGCGTGGTCACGGTCCATGGCCAGGGTGTACTGGGACAGGTCGTTGGTACCGATCGAGAAAAAATCGGCGTGTTCGGCCAGGCGCTCTGCGAGCAGGGCGGCGGCCGGAACTTCGATCATCACCCCGAGTTCGGCGCGCTGGTTGATGCCCAGTTCGCTGGCCAGGTGGTCCAGGCGCTGGCGGATTTCCAGCAGCTCATCGACCTCGCTGACCATCGGCAGCATGACCCGGCAGCGGCGCTGCGGGCTGACCTGCAGCAGGGCACGCAATTGCAGGTCGAGCAGCTCGGGGCGCACTTGGCCCAGGCGAATGCCGCGCAGGCCGAGTACCGGGTTGGCCTCGTGGGGCAGGGGCAGGTAGTCCAGTTGCTTGTCGCCGCCGACATCGATGGTACGGATGATCACCGGGCGATCGCCCATGGCGTCGACTACCGCCTGGTAGGCGCTGAGTTGCTCTTGTTCATCCGGGGCGGTGTGGCGGTCGACGAAGAGGAATTCGGTGCGCAACAGGCCGACGCCGTCGGCGCCAAGAGTCAGGGCCTGGGCAGCTTCGGCCGCCGAGGCGACATTGGCGGCAACTTCGATCAGGCGCCCGTCACGGGTCTGGGCGCTGCCCTGGGCGGCGGCTTGTTGCTGTTGGCGGCGTTGCTGCTGTTGCTGGCGAAGCTGCGCGACTTCGGCCAGGCGTTCGGCGTCTGGCGCGGTTTCCAGCCGGGCCTGCTCGCCGTCCACCACCAGCACCTGGCCGGCCTGCAGGTTCAACAGCTCCGGGCCCAGGGCAACCAGGCACGGCAGGCCGCGGGCGCGGGCGAGGATGGCAACGTGCGAAGTGGCGCCCCCGGCGACCATGCACAGCCCGGCTACCGCGTGCTTGTCGAGCAGCAGCAGGTCCGAGGGCGTCAGTTCATGGGCGGCGACAATCGCCGAGGGTGGCAACTCGAGTTCGCGGCTTTCGCCGAGCAGGGCGCGTAATACCCGTTGCTGCAAATCCTGCAGGTCGTTGGCGCGCTCGGCCAGCAGCGGCTTGTCGAGGGCGTTGAGGATCGCGCACTGGGCGTCGATGGCCTGGCTCCAGGCGTGGCTGGCGGCAATGCCCTGGTCGATGCGCTGACGTGCAGCGTCGATCAGTGACGGATCGTCGAG
The DNA here is from genome assembly GCF_900101695.1 of Pseudomonas sp. UC 17F4. Classification (NCBI taxonomy): domain Bacteria; kingdom Pseudomonadati; phylum Pseudomonadota; class Gammaproteobacteria; order Pseudomonadales; family Pseudomonadaceae; genus Pseudomonas; species Pseudomonas sp. UC 17F4. The sequence continues at coordinate 5,458,445 of NZ_FNKV01000001.1, read as the reverse complement.
CAGTGCCAGGTGCGCTTCGAAAATGGCTGCAGCATCACCTTGTTGCAGCTGTTTCAAGTCGCCTTCAATGGCGGCTTTGACGCTGACCAGTGCGGCGTCCAGGGCCTGGTGCTGCGCAGCGGGCGTATGGCCGCCCGGGTCTGGCGGCAGGCGTATCCCGTCCAGACGCGCCAGCGGGCCACAGGCCAGGCCCGGCGATGCGCAGACACCGTTGAGGATGCCGGGCTGCAGGTTGGCGACGGGTGTGGCCTGAGCACTGATGGCAGGGGCGGCATGCTGTTCGCCGACGCTCGCGGTGGTGACTGCTGCCAATAGTGCCTGCAGCGCCTGCGCACTGTCGGCACCGCTGCAAACAATTTCAACTTCATCCTGCTCGCCGACACCCAGGCCCATGATCGCCACCAGGCTGTTGAGCGCGGCGACCTGGCCGTTGAAGTGCAGCTCGGCGCGGCTGCCAAAGCCCTGGGCAGTCTGGCGCAGCAGCGCCGCAGGGCGCGCGTGCAAGCCGCCGTGATGAGCGACTCTGGCGCTGCCGCGCACGGTTTCGCCGCTGCTGGCTGCTTTGCCTGCAGCGATGCTGGCATTGGGGATGACATCCAGCAGCGGCGCACCCAATGCCACCGAGCGAGTGGTGCGCGGCAGCAAGCGGTAGTCGCTGCTGTTGCTGAGGATCATCACCGTGATCAGGCTGGTGCAGTGTTGCGCCACCAGGTCGAGGTCAAAGCGGATCAGCGGCTGGCCACGTTCGACCCGTTCGCCGTTGGCCACCAGTGCTTCGAAGCCGCGGCCCTGCAGCTGCACGGTATCCAGGCCGATGTGCATGAGGACCTCGGCGCCGTTGTCGGCGCGCAGGGTCAGGGCGTGCAGGGTTTTCGCCAGGTGGATGACGGTGCCGGCGCAAGGCGCCTGCAGGCAGTCGTTGAGCGGGTCGATGGCGATGCCGTTGCCCAGGGTGCCGCCAGCGAACACCGGGTCGGGCACCTGGTCGAGCGGCAATAGCGGGCCTTCGAGAGGGGCATGGAGGGTGATGTTCTTGTTGTTGGGCATGCGCAAGGTCCTCGGTGCCTCAGTGAGTTCGGGTCACTTTGCTCAAGTGACGGGGCTGATCCGGGTCCATGCCACGCGCCTCGGCCAGGCCTGCGGCCATGACATAGAAGCTCTGGATCGCCAGCAGCGGATCGAGGCCCGGGTGGGCGGCGCAGCTTAAGGTCAGGTTGCGCTGGGGGATGTCCGCCGGCGCCGCCAGCAGCACTTTGGCGCCGCGCTGGCGCATGTCTTCGGCCAACTGCAACAGGCCGGCCTGCTCGACGCCACGAGGCGCCAATACCAGCAACGGGTAATGGGCATCGATCAGCGCCATCGGGCCATGACGCACCTCGGCGCTGCTGAAGGCTTCGGCCTGGATCGCCGAGGTTTCCTTGAACTTGAGCGCCGCTTCCTGGGCGATGGCAAAGCCGGCTCCACGGCCGATGACCATCAGCCGCTGGCAGTCGCGCAGTTGCTCGATGGCCAGGCTCCAGTCTTGTTCGGCGGCTTCACGCAGTTGCCCGGGTAGAGCCAGGCCGGCGTCGAGCAGCGCCGGGTCCTGCTGCCACTGGGCGACCAGGCGGGCGCTGGCGCTGAGGGTGGCGATAAAGCTCTTGGTCGCGGCAACGCTCAGCTCGGGGCCGGCGCACAGCGGCAGGTGGTACTGGCAGGCCTGCTCCAGTGGCGAGTCTTCGGCATTGACCAGCGCCAGGGTGGTGGCGCCGCGTTCGCGCAGGGTGCGCAGGCTGTCGACCAGGTCCGGGCTCTGGCCCGACTGGGAAAAGCCCAGGGCCACCTGGCCGCGCACCTGCAGGGGCGAGTTCTGCAGGGTCACCACCGACATCGGCAGCGAGGCCACCGGCAGGCCAAGCTGCTGCATGGCCAGGTAGGCAAAGTAGCTGGCGGCGTGGTCCGAGCTGCCGCGGGCGACCGTCAGGGCAACCTGCGGCGCGAGGCTGCGCAGCTGTTCGGCGACGCTGGCAATACGCGCGTCGCAGCGCTGCAACTGGGTCTGCACAACGTTGGCCGCGGCCAGGGCCTCGGCAAGCATCTTAGAGCTCAAGGTGTTCTCCTTCGACCATTACGCCGATCAGGTTGAGGTTGCGATCCAGGCTCACGGCGTCGGCCCAACTACCGGGCTGCAGGCGCCCGCGCTCTTGCAGGCCGAGGTAGTCGGCGGGGAACTGCGACAGGCGCTGGGAGGCTTCGGCCAGGGGCAGGCCGATCTTCACCAGGTTGCGCAGGGCCTGGTCCATGGTCAGGGTGCTGCCGGCGAGAGTGCCGTCGGCCAGGCGCACGCCGCCCAGGCATTTGGTCACGGTGTGGCTGCCAAGTTTGTACTCGCCATCGGGCATGCCCGCGGCGGCAGTGGAATCGGTCACGCAGTACAGGCAAGGAATCGAGCGCAGGGCCACGCGGATGGCGCCGGGGTGCACGTGCAGCAGGTCGGGAATCAGCTCGGCAAAGCGCGCATGGGCCAGGGCCGCGCCGACGATGCCCGGCTCGCGGTGGTGCAGCGGGCTCATGGCGTTGTACAGGTGGGTAAAGCTGGTGGCGCCGGCTTCCAGGGCTGCCACGCCTTCTTCGTAGCTGCCCAGGGTATGGCCGATCTGCAGGCGCACGCCGCGCTCGCTCAAGGTGCGGATCAACGGCAGGTGGCCGGCGACTTCCGGGGCGATGGTGATCACCTTGATCGGTGCCAGGGCCAGGTAGGCGTCGACCTCTTCGAGCAGCCCCAGGTGGGCGAAGTTCGGCTGCGCGCCGAGCTTGCCGGGGTTGATGTACGGGCCTTCCAGATGCACACCGAGCACCCGCGCGCCGCCGTTGCACGGTTGGCGAACGTACTCGCCGAGGGCGCCGAGCACCTGGGTCAGTTCTTCCTTCGGCGCGGTCATGGTGGTGGCCAGCAACGAGGTGGTGCCGAAGCGCACGTGGGTACGGGCAATGGTGGCGAACGCCTGGGCACCTTCCATGATGTCGCTGCCACCGCCGCCGTGTACATGCAGGTCGATGAAACCGGGCAGCAGGTAGGGCAGATCGTTGCCCTGCGGGTCGCAGGGCTGGCCGTCGATGGCGGCGACGCGGCCGTCACGCAGCAACAGGCGTCCGCGTACCCAGCCCGTCGGGGTGAGTATGTTGTGTTCGCTCATGGGGGCTCCGCTAGCGTCGCAGCTCGGCGACAAAGTCGTAGTAGTCGTCGCGACAGTAGGTGTCGGTCAGTTCGATGGGGGTGTTGTCGTCGAGGTAGCCGACCCGGGTCATCAGCAGCATGGCGGTGCCGGGCTCGATGCCGACCCGCGCCGCCAGTTCGGCGCTGGCATTGATCGCGCGAATATGTTGCAGGGCGCGCACCACCGGCTTGCCGATCTGGTCGAGGTACTGGTACAGCGAATCGCCGATAGCCTCGGGGTTGACCAGCAAGCGCGCGGGCAGGGTGCTGTACTCGACGGCCATGACGATGTCATCGGCCTTGCGCAGGCGCTTGAGGTGCACCACCTGTTCGTTGGGCGACAGGCCCAGGCGCACCAGCTCATCGGCAGACGGCGCATCGACGCTACGCTCCAGCCACTGCGAACTGGGCGTGAAGCCCTTCATACGGAGCATTTCGCTGAAGCTCGACAGCCGCGAGAGTGGTTGTTCCAGGCGCGGGGTAATGAAGGTGCCGGAGCCCTGGATACGGCGGATCAGGCCTTGTTCGAGCAGTACTTCCAGAGCCTTGCGTGCAGTCACCCGGGAGATATCCAGGGCTTCGCTGAGGCTGCGTTCCGACGGCAATGCCTGTTCGGCTTTCCATTGCCCGGCATGAATGGCCTGTTCCAGGTTGCGCGCCAACTGAAGGTACAAGGGAGTGGCCAGGGTGTCGTCGGGGCGCAGAGCGGTCAACGGAGGCATGGCGGTAGCTTCAGGTGGCGAGTGGTATTAAAAATTTAATACCACTTACATACCACGTCAATACCACTTGTCAGCCTGTTTCATTTTGCGTCGTCATCAATCGACTCAACCTCAGACTGTTGGTCAGCCAGGGCTTGTCGTGCCGCTTGTTCGATAAAATCGAATACGTGGGCGGGAACCGTGTATTGAAACTGCTTACGCCGGTGCCTGGACACGACACCACCATTGGTCAGGCACATCATGACCAGATTCGAAAGCTCGCTGCCGCGCACGTCAAATTGCTCGTCGACGGCTTTGTAAACGCTATCGAAACAGGCCAGGAAGGTCGTTTCTTCGCGCAGTTCCACTTCAAGCGCATGCTTGGCCATTTCCAGGGTGAAGGCCACGCAAGGCGTTGCATCCCAGTAACGGTAGACGGCCGCATCACCACGGAACTGGAAGTTCAACTGCCCGAAGTCAATCCACTGGACATCCCAAAAATCCCTCACGGGTCGGGAGAAGCTCTGCAGTGCTTGCAGGTATCCTCGCTCGTTCCGTTTCATGGCAACCGACACGGGAAGCAACAGGCCGTTGTCCAGCGCGCCGGCCCGGCACAATGTTTGATGGATCAGGAAGCGAGAAAGCCGACCGTTACCATCCATGAAGGGATGGAGCAGGACAAAGCCGAAGGAGATGATCCCGGCTGCCACCAGTGGATCGGTGCGGGCTGCATCTTCATTGGCAAAGTGCATCAATGATTCCATCAGCTCCCGGCAGAGCTCCGCTGGGGGAGGAACGTAGGTCACACCCGCAGCGCCTTGCAGGGCACCGGCAAGATGGTTCTGTTCATGCCTGAAGGCGCCAGCCATGTCATACGGGTTGCTGATCGTGGCGTTCTGCAAGGCGACCAGATAGTCCTCGGTTAGCGGCTGGCGTTCGTGGGCCTGGCGCAGCAACTGTATGAACTTGCGGGATTTGTCTTCACTGGGCGCTTCCCGTTCGATGGCGAAAGAGTCCTTGGTTTCGTGCAAGTACGCCCAGTTGATTGCGCGGTCCATCATGATGGGCGGCAGAGACTGCATGAATGCCCTGGCTCGTCCGGGAATGTCGTAGTCGAGCAGGGCTTTGATGTGCGGCGTACGTTCGACTGTGGCGCAGTAAGCCAGTGAACCGAGGCCATTGAACTCGACCCGCCACCTGGAGCTTCGCTCCCCAGGCTTGGTGATGTAGTGTTCAGGATCGAAAATGTCCACGAAAGGGCCACGGACCGGAGCTTGCTGCTTCAGCAACTCGCCAGAGAACGCCTCGCGTAAATAGCAGGCCTTACGGATGTATATCCCGTTGGGTGTTGAGCGCAGGGCATCTTCGAATGCTTCGGCGGGGATCTTCGGCAGCGCCTGGGCCAATAGCGCAAGGTTGATCCCTTCGTGCTTCAGGGCAAACAGCGCATGACCCAGCAAGTCGTTGGCCGCAGGCGCAATGGCGGCGGGTACGGCCAAGGTGGTACCGATTTGCTGGATACGCGTAACCGGCTGAACGACAGCCGGTAGCTGCAGCGGTACTACCGTCAGTTGAAGCTGCTGATGAAGATGGGCGTAGCCAACCGCTTGCATGCTGGAAATCCTGTTTTTCGGTTTCAAAGGCCAGGATTTTCTTCACTGGCCCATGAAAATCTTCAGATTTCTCGAGTATGCCGATTTTTTCTTTAGTTGCCAGGCTCATTTGAGGCCTGAAGGCTGACTGGCATTGTGCGCTGTTCTTTGCGCTCGACCGCAGCACAGGCCAGCAAACCGACCTCAAACAAGATCCACATCGGCACCGCCAGCAGGGTTTGCGAGAACACATCCGGCGGAGTCAGCAGCATGCCGACGACGAAGCAGCCGACGATCACGTAAGGGCGACTTTTGCGCAGGGTACCGACGTCGGTGACCCCGGCCCAGACGATGATGAAGGTCGCCACCGGGATTTCGAACGCCAGGCCGAAGGCCAGGAACAGGGCGAGGATGAAGTCCAGGTACAGGCCAATGTCGGTCATCATCGCCACGCCATCCGGGGTGACGCTGGCAAAGAAGCCGAACATCATCGGAAAGACCACGAAGAAGGCGAAGGCCATGCCCGAGTAGAACAGCACGATGCTCGACACCAGCAGCGGCAGGGCGATGCGCCGTTCCTGGCGGTACATCGCCGGGGCGATGAAGCTCCAGGCCTGGTGCAGCAGCACCGGCATGGCGACGAACAGTGCCGCCATCAGGGTCAGCTTGAACGGCGCGAGGAACGGCGAGGTGACGCTGGTGGCGATCATGCTCGCGCCTTCGGGCAGATAGCGGCGCAGCGGTTCCGAGACCTGGGTGTACAGGGTCTGGGCAAACGGCAACAGGCCGAGGAATACCACGGCGATGGCCAGCAGGCAGCGCACCAGGCGCCTGCGCAGTTCGCGCAGGTGAGCGGTGAGCGGCATGCCGGGGTCTTGGCTTGCTGTGTTCATCAGGGGTTTCCGCTGGTTGGGCTGTGGTCCGGCTGCAGGCTGACGCCGCGGCGCAGGTCCTGTTCAAGGCGCTGCAAGGGCAGGGCATCGAGTTCCTGGCTCAGGGCCTGGGTGTCCAGTTCGCGCTCGACCTGGGCCTTGATCGAGGCCATGGCGCGCTTGGCCTGGCCCAGGCCGCGGCCCAGGGTGCGCGCCGCCGCCGGCAGGCGCTCGGGGCCAAGCACCAGCAGGGCGACGATGGCCACCAGCAGCAGTTCGGTAAAACCGACTTCGAACATCAGCGCTGGTGTTCCGCTTGGTGCACGCTGTCGGCCTGCAGCGGCGCCTGGGGTTTGACCGGGCTTACGGCTTCGTCCGTGGCCGGGCCGTTGCCCATGGATTTGCGAAAGCCCTGGATCGCATCGCCGACATCCGCACCCAGGCCCTTGAGGCGCTTGGTGCCGAACAGCATGAACACGATCACCAAGACGATAAGCAACTGCCAGATCCCGATACCACCCATGAAAAATGCTCCAAGCTCATGAAAAAGAAGGCCTTATCCTGCCTGCGCTTTGTGACGCAAAAGTGACGTGCAGCTGTATTTGCCATGTACCTGCAACATCCGTTGTGTTGACTGACGGCTCATTGGCTAGGGATGTGCAGTTCATGGGTGCGAAGCGGCAACAAGGAGCGGCGCTGTTGATGGTGCTGGTGGTGCTGGCGATGCTCGCAGGCGGCCTGACCTGGCTGGTGCAGGACGGTCGCCAGCAGATCGACAGCGTGCGCCTGGTGCAGCAACGGGTGCAGGCCAGGGCCATGGAAACCGCCGGCCTGGCGTTTGCCGAGCAGGCCCTGAAAGACCCGGCCTGGCGCGCCAGCCCGCTGTTCTGGCAGGCGCTGCGCGGGCAGCCGCTGTCTTATGCCTTTGCCGGCGGCTCGGCGGCCTTGCGCATCCGCGACCTGCACAGCTGTTTCAACGTCAACGCGCTGATTGGCGAAGAGAGCGAACGGGCCGCACGGCAATTGCGCTACCTGCTGGGCGATGACATGGCCGCGCAACGCTTGACCGATGCCCTGGCCGACTGGATCGACAGCGACGGCCAGGCCCGGCTCAGCGGCGCCGACAGCGACCAGTACCTGCGCCAGTCACCTGCGCGCCTGGCGGCCAACCAGATGATGGTCGACATGAGTGAGCTGAACCTGCTGCTTGAGCCCGATGCCAGCCGCCAGCAACGCTATCCACAGTTGTGCGCGCTGCCGCAGACCAGCGGCTGGCGGCTGAATGCCAATGCCTTGAGCCTGGAGCAGTTGCCATTGCTTGAAGCGCTGTACGAAGGGGAGGTGTCACGTTCGCTGCTGACCCGGATCATCACCGGCCGGCCTGCTGGCGGTTATCACGATGCGGGTGCGTTGCGCCAGGCACTGGGGGCGATGGACGACGCAACATTCGCACGGTTGAGCGAAGGCTTGCTGCTCAACAGCGGTGACTTTGCCTTGCAGCTGGAATTCGAACAGGACGGGCAGAAGATGCGCAGCGAGTTTCAACTGCGCGCACGCGGGATCGTGCAGTGGCACGCGCTGGTGCCGGTCCAGCAGGTGCAGGTGATCAGCCGCTCGCCGCAACCCTGGTAAGGGCTGCGCCGAGCGAGGCTTGGGTTACACGCCGATTTCACCGCCATCGGCACGCTGGATCACCACGGTCGAGGCCCGTGGCCGCACCTTGGTGCCGGCCGCGGTAACGGCAGTGGCGACGTCGGTAGACGGCCAGTTGTCCGGGTGCTGGATGTTGACGAAGATCGACTTGTTGTCGGGGGTGAAGGCAATGCCGGTGACTTCGCAGCCGTTGGGGCCGACGAAGAAGCGGCGCAGGTCGACCTGGTTCTTGGCGTTGACCGGCACCTGCTTGCCCGCGGCATCGACCAGGTCGGTGGGGATCACCGCCAGCATCTGGTCGTTGGTGTAGTCGGTCAGGGTTTTTTCACCGTTGTCGGTCTGGAACCAGAGGATGCCGCGGCTATCGAAGCTCATGCCGTCGGGGCTGGCGAACTGGTTGAGTTCGGTCAGGCCCGAGCGGTTGATGTCGGCAGTGCCGGCGGCGTTGGCGCCAAACACGAAAATATCCCAGCTGAAGCTCAACTGATCGTCGCTGTCGTGCCAGCGGATGATATGGCCGTGGCGGTTCGGCCCGCGCGGGTTGGCGGCATCGACCTTGGCCGCGGTGCGTGCGCTGTTGTTGGTCAGGGTCAGGTACACGTCGCCATTGAGCGGGTTGACCGTGGTCCATTCCGGGCGGTCCATCGGTGTTGCGCCGAGGGCGTCGGCAGCGCCGCGGGTGTTGAGGATGATCCCCGGCAGGTCGCCGTAGATCGAGCCCAGGGTCTTGCCGCTGCTGGTCGGGGTGTTGACGTCGAGCAGCAGCCACACGCCCGAGCCGTCGGCATTGAAGCGGGCGACGTACAGCTTGCCCTGGTCCATGTACTTGTTGCCGGTGGCCAGGCGGTCGGCCGGGTTGGCATCGGCGGCTTCCCACAGCGCGCTGGAGACGAATTTGTACAGGTACTCGTTGTTGGAGTCGTCGCCCATGTACCAGACCAGCGGCTTGCCCACCACCGGCAGCCCCGGGCAGCAGCCCTCGTGGCGGAAGCGCCCGAGCGCGGTGCGTTTTACCGCAAGGGTATTGGCCGTGTACGGATCGATCTCGACGATGTAGCCGTAGGTGCTGGCTTCGTTGCGGAAGTCCTCGGTGGCGCTGGCGCCGCTCGGGGTGACGTTGAAGCGGCTGAATTCACCGTCCACTTCGCTTGGGTCACCGGCGACGCTTTCCCACTTGTAGTTACCGGCCTTGGTGCCGACGCCAATGCGCTTCTGGTCGGCCGGCAGGGTGGCGCTGGTGTTGACGAAAATCCCCGGCCAGTTCTCTTCGCAGGTCAGGTAGGTGCCCCACGGGGTGTAGCCGTTGCCGCAGTTGTTGTTGGTGCCGCGGGCCTGGGTGCCGTTTTTCGAGAAGCGCGTCTTGACGTGCTCGCTGCCGCGCAGGGGGCCTGCGATGTTCATCACCGTGGCGGTGGTGAAGCGGCGGTTGAGCGGGTCGTTGTCGACCACCTGCCAGCGGCCGCTGACTTTCTTCAGGCGGATCACCCCGGCGCCATGGGCGTTGATTTCCTTGCGCACTTCCTCGACCGGGCGCTTGCCGCTGCTGTCGCTGGTCGGGCCGTTGGGGTGCAGGGCGTCGGCGTCGATGTATTCGTGGTTGATCGCCAGCAGACCGTCTTCGGAGCTGCCGTTGATGGGGAAGAAGTGCATGCCGTCATGGTGCATGCCCACCGAGTTGGCCTGGTCGGCGGCGGTGTTGCTACCGTCGGCTTTCCACGGGTTGGCGCTGCTGTTCAGCGGCGTGCCCCAGGGCGCCAGGACGTAAGCAGTGTAGCCGGCGGCGACCACGCAGGCGTCGGTGCGCGAGCCTGGGATTGAAGTGAAGCCGAGCTTCAGTTTCGGCGGGGTTGGCGGCTCGACTACGGGTTCATCGTCATCCGAGTCGCTGCTGTCGAAGCAGCCCGTCAGGCCAGTCCCGGCAATCATCGCGATCGCGGCGCCCAGGCCACCGCGTACCACGCTGCGGCGGCTCAGGTAAGACTCCAGAACGCTGTCCATGGGCAGGTTGCCACTCTGGTTGCGGTTCAGGTTGTCGCCGGTGTCTCGACTCATCAGTTCAGTTCCTTTTGTTCAATGATGCGGCGTGAAAGAAACCGGGACTTTAGTGAGCAAGTGTGATGATTGATTGGCAGTTTTGTTAAAAGGCGTTGAAGGAAATAAATCGTTACCACCTGATTTGCCTGAGGTTTTGCCCTGGCTGTCGATTAACTGCCATCAAACTGTAATCCAGGCGCCCCAATATCCCGGCCCGACAACCAACAAGCGCGAAGGCGACGGGACAGGCTGAACATGCACAGACGGGAAGTGTTGAACTGGATCGGCGTTGGCGCTGCGGCGCCGCTGCTCACGGCCTGCGCGGGCCTGGGCGGGACGTCGGCCGGCAACGACGCGGCGCTCGATGTGCTGTATTTCGCTGACACCCTCGATGCCCGCCAGGCCGGTAAACCGGTGGTCCCGGCCACGCGCCTGGGGCCGGTCACCCACCTCGGCCAGGCGCCCTGGATGACCGGCGCCAGCGCCCGCCAGGCCCGCGCCGAACTCAACCCGCTGCTCGACGCCAGCCTCGCCGATGGTGTGCGCACCGGCGGCTACGCGGTGCTGGCGGCCTTGCTCGAGCAACTGCGCCAAGGCGCCGGGGCTGACAACTGCCTGACTCTGGAGAACGGTCAGGGCTGGAATGGCAGCGGCCTGGCCTACCTGACCCAGGGGGGTAGCGGTGTTGAAGGCAGCCAGTTGCTGGCCAGCGACGTGCGGGTCAGCAGCGATGAGCGGGTGCTGTGGCCGCAGCGTTGCACCGGCCTTTATCGGCAATATGGCAAGCCCGTGCTGGGCGCTGGCTTGGCTGCGGAGCAGGCCACCGCGCTGGGTGTTGCAGCCTTTACAGTGTTTCGTCGTGGTGGTGTGCGGGTCGCCGTGGTCGGCATCACCGACCCCTATGCCCAGGACCAGAAAGCCTCGCTCAAGCAGTGGTACCAGTCGCTGCTGCCGGCCTTCGAACAAGCCCGCGGGCAGGCAGACCTGGTGATCGCCCTGGCCGATGTCGGCACCGGCCCCGGCCTGTGGCTGGCCGAACGCCTGAGCGATGCCGACTTGCTGCTGTGCGCCCGTGGCCAGGACTTCTGGCCTGAGCCGGTGACCGTGCTGCAAGCCAGCGGCAAGCGCGTGCCGGTGCTGTTCGCTGGCAATCGTGCCAGTGGCGCCTTCCAGGTGCGCTGCCAGCGAAGCGCTGGGCAATGGCAATTCAGCGCGCATTTTCATCCGGCCTTCGAAAGCAGCCTTACCCCTGGCGCCCAGGCCCGCGCCGCGCAGATCCGTGGTGCGCTGGCGCAGCAACGCGCCGGTCACGCCGCCTGGCTCGATCAACCCCTGGCGCGCGCACCGCAGGCACTGTGGCGCCGTGATACCCGCGGTGGTAGTTGGGACCGCCTGCTGCACCTGGCCCTGGCCGCCGACAGCGGCTACCCGGTGTTGCTCCCGGGCCTGCGCTACGACAGCCCCCTGGCTGCCGGCCGGGCCATCACCCGCGAACACCTGATCAGCCTGACCGGCAGCTACCCGGCGCCGGTGGTCGAGGCGCCTGCGCGGCAAGTCGAGCAGGTGCTGGAAAACGCCGCCGAGCAGTTGTTCGGTGACCCGCTATTGCTCGACAACAGCCAGGACCTGCCGCGCTGGCTGGGCCAGCCCTGGCAGTTGAGCTACAGCCCGAGCGGCAAGCGCGTCTCGGGCTTCAGCGAAACCCAGGGGCAGTGCCGCACCTTCGGCCTGCAGTACGCCTCCAGCAGTGGCGAGCCGCTGTGGCAACGGGTCGAGGCCTGGCTGGCGCAGCAGCCAACCGACTGGCAATTGCCAGCGTTGCAATTGCCGCAGCTGCGCTATGTCCAGGGCCATCCCGGTTGGCATCCCCGTGAGTTGAGCGCGTGATCCGCGCCTCGCGCCTGTTCAGCGGCGCGCTGCTGACCCTGGCCGCCTGGCTTGCCGCCCAGTGTGTTTTGCAGCTCAGCCGCACGCCGCTGCCGGCGGTGGCCGATGTGCCGCAAGCAACGCCTTTACCGGGCCTGATGGTCGGCCATTGGCAGGCCCAGGCCGACAGCGGTGAGGTGCCGCTGACCCGTTTACCGCTGGAGTACCTGGGCGGCCTGCGGGCCGTGCCGCTCAGCGCCACGGTGGTGGTGCTGCGTTACGGCCAGGCTACGCGCAGCATGCGCCGTGGCCAGCGCCTGGCGCCGGGCATCGTGCTGGAGAGCATCGATGACCAGGGCCTGATTTTCGACAACCAGGGGCGGCGCGAACGCCTGCCCTGGCCGCCACGGCCTGCCGTGACCGGCTTTAAGCGCCAAGGATGAATGATGATCGCAAGACTCTGCCTGGCCAGCGTGCTGAGCCTGGGCCTCAACCTGGCCTGGGCCGAAGAGCCGGTGGCGCTGGATGACAACGAGACGCCGTTATACGAAGTCAATTTCGTCGACACCGAGCTCAGCGAGTTCATCGACAGCGTCTCGCAAATTACCGGCACCACCTTCATCGTCGATCCACGGGTCAAGGGCAAGGTCACCGTGCGCACGGTCGATCGCCATGACAGCGACGCGATCTACGACATCTTCCTGGCCCAGTTGCGCGCCCAGGGTTTCGCCGCCGTCGACCTACCCAACGGCAGCGTCAAGATCGTCCCCGACCAGGCCGCGCGGCTTGAGCCGGTACCGGTGGAGACGGCGGACAAACCGGCGCAAGGCAGCGACGGGGTCGCCACCCGTGTGTTCAATGTACGCAACGCCGCCAGCGAGCAATTGCTGGGCATCCTCAAGCCGCTGATCGATCCCCGGGTCGGGGTGATCACCCCGTACCCTGCGGCCAACCTGCTGGTGATCACCGACTGGCGCAGCAACCTGGAACGCATCGACAGCCTGCTGCTGCAGCTCGACCAGGTCAGTGACGAGCCGATGCAGGTGATGCCGCTGCAGCATGCCAGCGCCAACGACACCAGCAAGTTGATCAGCCAGTTGCTGGCCCGCGAGCAGGGCGCCGACAGCGCCCAGGTGGTGGCCGACCCGCGCAGCAATGCGTTGCTGGTGCGCGGCAGTGCCGACAGTCGTGAGCGGGTGCGCGCCTTGTTGGCGCAACTGGACCGCCCCGGCGATAACCTGCGCAGCTCCAACACCCAGGTGATCTACCTGCGCCACGCCAATGCCAGCGAAGTGGTCAAGGTGCTGCGCAGCCTCAGCCAGGACACCCTGCCAGCCGCCAACGGCGAGGGCGGCAAGGACGACAAGGCGCCGATGCCGGTAAGCAGCTCGGGGATTCGCCTGGAATATGAAGAAGGCACCAACGCCGTGGTCATGGTCGGCCCCGACAGCGAACTGGCGGCTTATCGCAACATCGTCGAGCAACTGGACGTGCGCCGCGCGCAGGTGGTGGTCGAGGCGATCATTGCCGAGGTCTCGGATTCACGCGCCGAAGAGCTGGGGGTGCAGTGGCTGTTCGCCGATGAGAAGTTCGGCGCCGGCACGGTCAACTTCGGCAGCAGCGGCCCGAGCATCGCCGCCATCGCCGGGGCTGCAGCGGGCAAGGACAACGCCGCGCTGGCCAAGCTGCTGTCAGGCACCAACGGCCTGACCGCAGGCTTTGGCAACTTCGGCGGCGGTTTCAACTTCGCCGTGCTGGTCAATGCGCTGAAGAGCAAAAGCGGCTTCAACCTGTTGTCGACGCCAACCCTGCTGACCCTGGACAACGCCGAAGCGTCGATCCTGGTCGGCCAGGAAGTGCCCTTCGTCACCGGCTCCGTGACCCAGGACAACACCAACCCGTACCAGACCATCGAGCGCAAGGAAGTCGGGGTCAAGCTGCGCATCAAGCCGCAGATCAACATCGACAACACCGTGCGCCTGGACATCGTCCAGGAGGTCTCCTCGATTGCCGACAACGCTTCGGCCAGCGATGTGATCACCAACAAGCGCGAGATCAAGACCAAGGTCATGGTCGAGGATAACGGCCTGGTGATCCTTGGCGGGCTGATCAGCGACGAGGTCACCTCGAGTAATCAGAAAGTGCCGTTGCTCGGTGATATTCCCTGGCTGGGGCGGCTGTTCAGTTCCTCCGGCCACCAGGGCGTGAAGCAGAACCTGATGGTGTTCATTCGCCCACGCATCCTGCGCGACGGCCCGAGCCTGGCCAGCCTGAGCACCGAGAAATACCGCAACCTGCAGCAGGACACTGCCCTGAAGCTGCCGGCCATCAGCGATGACGGCAAGCTGCTGCAAGCCTTTCCGGCCAGCCGTCAGCGCCTCGACGAGGGGGTCTGGTGATGGAGCTGTTGCCCTATCGCCTGGCCCGCCAGGCCGGCCTTGCCGTGGCGCCTTTGGCGACGGGCTGGAGCCTGTGGCTGCGCAGCGATGCCGACAGCGACCAGTTGCAGGAACTGCTGCGCGTGCAGGGTCAGCCGGATGAAGTCTGCCACCTCGACAGCGCCAGTTTCGACAGCCGCCTGGGGCAGTTGTACCAGGCCGGTGAAGGCGCCACCGCCGCGCTGATCGAGGGCATCGGTGAACAGGTCGACCTCGACGGCCTGATGAGCGAAATGCCGCGCATCGAAGACCTGCTCGAAAGCGACGACGAAGCGCCGGTGATTCGCCTGATCAACGGCCTGTTTGCCCAGGCCTTGCGCCTGCAGGCCTCGGACATTCATATCGAGACCTTCGAGCAGAGCCTGGTGGTACGTTTGCGCATCGACGGCCACTTGCGCGAAGTGCTGCGCCCGCCGCGCGCACTGTCGGCGATGCTGGTGTCGCGGATCAAGGTCATGGCCCGCCTGGACATCGCCGAGAAACGCCAGCCTCAGGATGGGCGCATCACCCTGCGCGCAGCCGGGCGCGAGGTGGACGTGCGGGTCTCGACCTTGCCCGGCATCCACGGCGAGCGGGTAGTGATGCGTGTGCTCGACAAGCAGGCCAGCCTGCTGGCGCTGGCCAACCTCGGCATGCCTACAGCGGTGGAACAGGGCCTGCGCGGCTGCCTGGCGCGGCCCAACGGTATCGTCCTGAGCACCGGGCCGACCGGTTCGGGCAAGACCACCACGCTGTACGCCAGCCTCAACAGCCTCAACGATGGCAGCCGCAACATCCTCACCGTCGAAGACCCGGTCGAATACGCCATCGCCGGCATCGGCCAGACCGCCATCAACCCCCGCGCCGGGCTGACCTTCGCCACCGGCCTGCGGGCGATCCTGCGCCAGGACCCGGACGTGATCATGCTCGGCGAAATCCGCGACCGCGAGACCGCGCAGATCGCCGTGCAGGCCAGTCTCACCGGCCACCTGGTGCTCTCGACCCTGCACACCAACAGCGCCGTGGGGGCGGTGACGCGCCTGCGTGACATGGGTATCGAGCCGTTCCTGATCGCCTCGTGCCTGCGTGGGGTCATGGCCCAGCGCTTGGTGCGGCGCCTGTGCAGCTGTGCGCGGCCGCAACCCTTGCAGGCGGCTGAGCGGCAGCTGTGGCCGGAGCTGGCGGAGCTGAGCGAGACCTTCCATGCCGTCGGTTGCGAGCAGTGCCAGGGCAGCGGCTATCGTGGCCGCCTCGGTCTGTACGAATTCATCGAGCTGGACGCCGGGCTGATCGCCCTGCTGTACGACGGCGCCAGTGAAGTGGCCATGCACGAGCATCAGGCCGGGCGCCGCCAGAGCCTTGCCGGCATGGCCAGCGAGTGCCTGCGCCGCGGCGATACCAGCCTCGCCGAAGTGCTGCGCGCGGTGCAGGGCTAACCCATGCCGACCTTTCGTTACCAAGCGGTCGACCTCAGCGGCCGGGCACGCAAGGCCAGCATCCAGGCCGACAGCGAGCGCCATGCCCGCCAGCTGTTGCGTGAGCAAGGGCTGTTCACCCGGCAGTTGCAACGCCACGATGCGGCCACTCAACAGCCGCGCCGCCAGCGGGTCAACCGCGCCCAGTTGTGCGAGCTGACCCGGCAACTGGCGACCCTCACCGGCGCCGGCATTCCCTTGGTGGATGCCCTGGCGACCCTGGAGCGGCAACTGGTGGAACCGGCCCTGCGCAACCTGCTGGTGGCGGTGCGCGGATCGCTCGCCGAAGGCCTGAGCCTGGCCCGCAGCCTGGCGCGCCAGGGCGGCCTGTTCTCCGGGTTGTACTGCGCACTGGTCGAGGCCGGCGAGCGTTCCGGGCGCCTGGCGCAAGTGCTGGAGCGTCTGGCCGAGCACCTCGAACAGGTTCAACGCCAGCAGCACAAGGCACGTACGGCGCTGATCTATCCCTGTGTGTTAATGGGGGTGTCGCTGGCGGTGGTGGTTGGCCTGATGACCTTCGTGGTGCCCAAGCTTACCGAGCAGTTCGCTCACTCCGGGCAGAGCCTGCCGTGGATCACTTCGCTGCTGATCGGTATCAGCGACCTGCTGGTGTTGCTCGGGCCCTGGTTGCTGCTCGGCGCTGTGTGGGCCTCGCTGCTCGGCGCCTGGCTGTTGCGCCGCCCGCACTGGCGTTTGCGCCGCGACGACCTGCTGCTGCGCCTGCCGCGGATCGGCAACTTGCTGGCGGTGCTGGAGAGCGCGCGGCTGTCGCGCAGCCTGGCGATTCTATGCGGCAGCGGCGTACCGCTGCTCGAAGCCCTGCAAGTGGCCACCGCCACGGTCAACAACCGGCGCATCCACCTGGCCCTGCAACGGGTCAGCAGCGATGTGCAGGGCGGGGTCAGCCTGCACCGGGCGCTGGATGCCAGTGGGCACTTCCCGCCGTTGCTGCTGAACATGGTCGCCAGTGGCGAAGCCAGCGGCACCTTGCCAGACATGCTCGAACGGGTCGCCGACAACCAGGAGCGTGGCTTCGCCCGCCAGGTCGACAGCGCCATGGCCTTGTTCGAGCCGCTGATGATCCTGGTGATGGGCGCGGTGGTGCTGTTCATCGTCCTCGCCGTGCTGTTGCCGATCATGCAGCTCAACCAGGGCCTGACACTTTGAAAAGGAGCAAGACCATGCACAGCCCACGCACGCGTCAACGCGGTTTTACCCTGATGGAAATCATGGTGGTGATCTTCATCATCGGCCTGTTGATTGCCGTGGTCGCTCCGAGCGTGCTCGGCAGCCAGGACAAGGCCATGAAGCAGAAGGTCATGGCCGACCTGTCGACCCTGGAGCAGGCGCTGGACATGTACCGTCTCGACAACCTGCGTTTCCCTTCGGCCGAGCAGGGCCTGGCGGCGCTGGTCAGCAAACCGACGGCAGAGCCGCTGCCGCGCGCCTGGCGCGCCGACGGTTACATCCGCCGCCTGCCGCAGGACCCCTGGGGCACTGCCTATCAGTACCGCGCCCCCGGCCAGCACGGGCGCATCGACATCTACTCGTTGGGCGCCGACGGCGTCGAGGGCGGCGAAGGTATCGATGCCGACCTGGGTAACTGGAACCTTTAAGGATGCGCAACGAGCGTGGTTTTACCCTGCTGGAGATGCTTGTGGTGCTGCTGATCGCCGGGCTGATGAGCACCTTGAGCATTGCCTGGCTCGACAGCGGCAAGGCGCCGGTGCAGCAGGCCCTTGAGCGCCTGGCCGGAGCCAGCCGCCAGCAGGCTGAGCTGGCGCTGCATGGGGGGGAGATTCGCGGCTTGCGCTGGAATGGCAGCCGCCCCGAATTTGTTCGCCGGGTCGCCGAGCGCTGGCAGGTCGAGCCCGTCGATTTCGCTGACTGGCCGGCAACGCTGCACGCCGACTGGCCTGCCAGCCGCGAGCCACGCCTGGTGTTCACGCCCTCCGGGCTTGCCCGCAGCGCCACCTTGAACTGGCATTGGCCCGAAGGCACCCAGCGTTGGCAATGGAGCAGCGCCGGCCAGTTGCACAGGGCGCCGCTGTGAAGCGCGCACAACGCGGCTTCACCCTGCTTGAGGTGACGGTGGCCCTGGGGATTGCCGCCGCCCTGGCAATCATGACCAGCCAGGTGTTGCGCCAGCGTCTGGCGGTGCAGCAGAGCGTGCAGCACCACCGCCTGGGGGTGTTCTGTGCGCGCGAGCTGCAGGCGCGGTTTGCCGTCGAGCGGTTCTGGCCGCTGCAAAGCAGCGCCGCCGGGCAATTGCAGCAAGGCGATGGCCAGTGTCACTGGCAACTGCAGTTGACCTCGACCGGCGTGCGCAACCTGCGCCGAGGGCAATTGCACCTGTTTGCCGACCGAGACGGGCGCGATCCGCTCGGCCAGTACCGTATCTTTCTGGTGCGCCCATGAAGCGCCGCCAGCAGGGCCTGACCTTGCTTGAACTGCTGGTGGCCCTGGCCCTGACCGCGGTGCTGGGGATCTTGCTGGCGGCGCTGGTCAATGCCTGGGCCGGTATGCGCGAGCGCTTGCAGCAACCTGCCCCGGGCTCGCCGGTGCTGGATTTCTGCCTGGCCCTGGAGCGGCGTTTCGACTCCACGGTGTTGCGCCAGCTCTATGAGCAACGTCTGCCCCTGGCGATCAACTGGCTCGACTGGCAACCCGCCACCCTGCAGTTGCAATGGGTGGCGCGCAGTGCCTGGCCGCAAGCCGAGGGCGGCTCGCGCCTGCAGCGTCAGCGCCTGAGCTACGACACTCGCGGGCAACGCCTGCTGCTGGAAACCTCGTCCGACCTGTATGCGGTGGGTAAGCCTCAATGGCGTCAACGTGAACAGCTCGATCAGGTCACGGCGCCAAGCTTTGCGTTTTTTCAATCGGGCCGCTGGCTGGCCTTTCCTTCTGCCGAGCGGTCCGCCCCGGATCGCGGTGTGCGCCTTGAGTTCAAGCGTGATGGAGCACCTTATGTCTGTACCTTCGCCCTGCCGGAGGCACCCTGATGAAATGGCTTGAACGCTGGCAAACGCCACGCGAAAGCAACTGGTTGCTACTGCGCCCTGGTGTGGGGCAAGCGCCCTGGAGCTGGTTACGCCTGGCCGACGGCAGGCGCGAAGCCGGCGAGGGAGAACCGCCCAGCCCGGACGGCGCGCGTGTGGCGCTGATTCTGCCCGGTAACCACTGCAGCCATAGCCAGCTTGCGGCGCCGCCGGGGCTCAAGCGTGATGAGTGGCCTTTGCTGCTTGAAGAGCGTTTGCTGCAACCGGCCGAATCGATCCGTTGTGGCTGTGTTTCACGTCAGGGCAATCAACTGGAGCTGGTCAGCGTCGATCAGGCTTTGCTCGAACAATGGTTGGGCCAGTGCGCCGACTGGGGCTTGAGCGTCGAGCGCTGCTGGGCCGAGTTTCAGTTGCTGGCAGACACTCCAGCGGGTACCGCCCTGTGCTGGCAGCGCAGCCCGGACCTGCTGTTGCTCAAGGGGGTAACCGAACTCTCACGCCAGCATTGGCTGGCCTGGCCGACGCTGCTTGGATCGAACTTGCCGGCTCCCTGGCCAAGCCTGCAACCCGAAATGTTTGAAGGGGCCTGGCCAGCGCGGTTGGCCGCGTTGGAGCCTTTGCCCAGCCTGTTTGCTCTGCACCCGGCGCGGCAGATGCGGCTGCGCGTTGCCATGGCCCCCGGGCAATGGCGCCTGATGGCCGCCTGCGCGCTGTTGGGGCTGGTCTGCAGCGGCCTGTGGCTGGTCCAGCAATGGCGCCAGAACGAGGTCTACAAGGCGCAAGTGGTGGCGGTCACCGGGCCGGTCACTTCATCTCGCCAGGCAGCCCAGCTCCTCAAGCGTCAGCGCCAGGCCGAGGCGGATCGCCACTTGCGCCTGCGTCAGATCGAGCAGTTGCAGATGGCGGTGCAGCAATGGTTGCAGGCACAACCCGGTTGGCATGTCAGCGCCAGTGGCTTTGACGGACAACGCTGGACCCTGCGCCTGCGTGGCGACCAGGCACCCGAGGCGGCAACCTGGCAGGCCATCGCCCGGCAGGTTGGCGTGGCGGTTGCAGCAAGCACGGGCGAAGGCCAACTGCAACTGGTGTTCGACCTGGGAGCTGTCTCATGAGTGCATGGCTGCAGCGCCGCTGGTTGATGCCGGCAGCCTGGGTGATGGTAGGCGTATTGCTTGTCACCTTGATCGTTCGTGAAGGCACGGCGCGCTTGCAGGACGCACGGCAGTGGCAAGCCCTGGCCCGCTCGGCGGCCAGCCTGCAAGTGCAGACGCGCTTCAGTGCCGAGCAACTGCAGCAATCGGCGCAGGCACACAGTATTGCCCTCAATGAAGTGCTGGGAGAAAACCACAGTTGGCAGATCAAGGGCCATGCCGCCGATGAGCAAGGTGTGCAGCGCTGGCTACTGGCTGTACAGCGCGAAGGCGTGCGCCCGCTGCGCTGGTCGCTGGAGCAGGGCGAGGCTGGAATGAGCTTCGAGCTGGAGTTGCAACAATGAAGCGCGCGGGCGGGTTCGCCCTGGTGTTCGTGTTGAGCCTGTTGGCTGCTTTGCCGGCGAACTGGCTGCTCGCGCCCGTTGCCGCCGAAGGCGTCTCCGGCAGCCTCTGGCAAGGCCAGGCGCAACGGCTGGGGCAGGTGGGGCCGGTCGCTTGGCACTGGCAGCCCTGGCGTCTGCAGGCCCAGGTCGAGCTTGGGTTCCAGGGGCAAAGCTGGCAGGTCCAGGTCGCTGGCTGGCCGTGGAACTGGCGGGCGGCAGTAGAGCCAATGCAGCCTACACTCACGACGCCTTCGTCCTATCGGCTGACGGGTGAGTGGAGCGGGCGGATCGACGTGCAGGGCAGCGGTCGACAGTGTCGAGGCAGCCAGGGCGAGATCAGTGTCGACGGTCTGGCCATGGACGCGCCCTGGTCGGTGCCCCTTGGGGCGGGCCAGGTGCGCATTGATTGCTCGGCAGGCATGCATCTGCTGGCGCGGTTGCAGTTGCAGGGGCAGCATCAGGCCGAGCTGGATGCCGACCTGCTCGCCCGGCGCGCGAAGCTGCAGGGCGAGATGACACCGGGTACCGCCCTGTACCCGGTGTTGCTGGCGGCCGGCTGGCTCAAGGCGGATGCAACCGGCATCAGCCGCACCCTCAAGTGGTGACCGGCAGGCGGCCTCAGCGCGGCTTGCTGCCCTCCGTTATGCTCGAGGCCAGAGTGGTGCTGCGATCATGCCCGCTGGTACGCAGGAAACCGAGGTCCAACGGCTTTTCTCCTGCGTTGCTGTTGGCGCCGGAGCCGTAGACATCAATCAGGCCGCTGACCAGGTCGACCGGTGCGTTCGAGGCGTTGATGCCCACCTGGCGATAGTAATCGCGCCCCTGCACGTTCTGCTCGGTGACGGCGGCACCGCCCAATTGCACCTTGCCCTTGTTCGCTTGCAGGCTGGCGCCGGAGAGGCGCACGGCGCCGCCGACCTCAAGGTCGATGCCGTCGCGGCCGTTGAGCACGCTCTGGCTGGCGACGGTGTCGCGCTGGGTGTGCTCGACCTTGAGGGTGAAGGTGGGTGAGGTCTTCGGGTCGACTTTCTGCAACGCGCCGCCGACCGGTTTACCGACCTTGTCAGCCAGCGGGCCGGCCACCGCGTTGGCGGCGTTGATATAGCCCTGTGGGTTCTTTTCCTGGCTCAAGCGCGCATCCACCTGCACGTTCAGCTGGTTGACCCGGTCCTGGCGGCTGGCGATGTGCAGGTCGCCGCCGACCTGGCCGTCGATGCGCCCGGCATCCAGGCGCACGCCTTCAAGGCGCGTGTCGCTCAGGCTGGTCAGGCTGATCTGGCCGGCGCGCCATTGGCTGTTGGCGAAGGTGATATTGTCTGCGTTGTCGATGTTCACCTGCCCGCGGGCATACAGCCCGCGTTTGGCCTCTTTCGCGGTCGCCCCTGGAGCGGCGTTAAGGCCGGCACCGGCGGTGATGTCGAGGTTGTTGCGCCGTTCGCTGCTGCCTGCGGCCTCGATCAGCACGCCGCCTTCGCTGGCGCTGATGGCGACCCGGTTTGCCGAGGCCTTGACGCCTTGCAGCGTCAGCGCATCGTCCTGACTGGCGGTGCTGCTCAACAGCAGTTGCTCCCTGGCAAACCAGTTGGCCCCGCTGGCCGTGGTACTGGCTTCATCGACCCGGCCCGTGCCGAAGTGGCCACCCAGGCCACCGCCTTTGCCATTGCTGGTGCTTTTACCGAGCAATTCCAGGCCGCCGCCGATGTTGCTGCCTTGAGCCTTGTGGGTATCAGTGGCAGCGCTGACTTTCAGCGCACCTGCGCTTTGCAGCTCGATATCGGCGACCTTGGCCGCGCTGCTGCCGATGCGCCCACCCACAAGCTCGAGGGCACCACCGGCCTGCAGTTGCACTTTGCCTTTGGCGTCTATCTCTACCACGCGGGCCTGGGTATCGAGACTGTCCAGTTTGCTCTGGTCAAGGTAGCCGCGAAACTCCAGGGCACTGCCCGCCGGTGCGTTGCCTGCCTTGAACCAGCCGTTGCCGTCGAGTTTGTTCAACTGTTGGCGCTGTTGATCGTTGGCCTGGGCAAGGCTCAGGTCACCCTTGGCCGTTATTTCAAGCGAGCCGTCGCCGGCATTGAAGCGCGTGCCTTCGTACAGGCCATCACTGCCCAGTTGCACCTGGATGCCGGTTTGCCCATAGAGGCTGCCAGGGCGTGCGGTTTGCGTGCTGTTGTCGGTCAGCAGCGAGCCACCCTTGCCGGAAAGACGCAGGTTGATATCGCTGCCGGTGCTGGTTTCGACGCGCACCGCAGCGTCCACATCCAGGCGCTCGACACCTGTGCTGGTGCTGTCCTGGGCGGCGACGAAGCGGTGGTTTTGCGCCTGGATCGACAAAGGCCCCTGGCTGGCCCGGTACTGGGTGCCGGCATCGTCGAGGCTGCCGGCCTTGAGGTTGATACGCTGGCCCGTGAGTTCGGTGACCTGCGCGGTGCTGCTGCGCGTGGTTTGCTCGCGATTGAGGTGTTTGAACTCAAGATCAGCGCCCAGCGTTGGCGGGGCCAGGGCGTCTTCGATTGATGCCTGCTGGAAGCGACTGGCTTCTTTACCGGTGACCAGGTTCTCCACCGGGCGGGTCAGGTCCTTGTACACCAGGCTGGCGCCGAGGCTGGCTTGCCAGTGGGTCTGGGTCTGTTTTGATTCGCGGGTATCGTCGACGGCGCGATTGTCCACGCTGCCGGCCTGCAGCTCCAGCGACCGGCCAGCTGTCAGGCGGGCAGCCTCGTTGACCAGCGTGTCGGCAGTCACGCGCAGATCGCCAGTGGCGCTCAGGCTGCTGCGTTGCGCCTGGCTTGCGCGTTCATCGACCTCCTGGCGCCTGTAGTAGCCTTCGAAGGCGCTGCCAACAGCATCGATGCCGCCACTGACCCGCAGGCCGCCGCCACTTTCGCCGGTGGTGGTCTGCTGCGACTGTAGCTCGCGAGCTACGCTTACGGTGACAGTGCGACCATCCAACTGAAGGTCACCGGCGAGCGCCTCAATGCTGGAGCCCGTGATGTCGATGGCTTTAGCACTTTCGAGTGCAACGCCTGCGCCCTTGAGCTCGCTGGCAACCTGCTTGAGGTGGGATGCCTGCGTGTCGGTGTTGACCACGGCGTAACCCACCGAAGCCGTGTACTGGTGCGAGTCGGGCTTGCCGTCGATGGCGTCCTGGGTCTGGCTGGCATTGGCAGTGAAGCCCTGTTGCCGGTTTTGTTCGCTGACGGTCTGCAGTTGTTCGGCACTGCGCACATCGATGGCGTTTTGCGCCTGCAGGTGCAATTGCTTGCCGGCCTGAAGCCTTGACCCGATCACCTGCAGGTCATCGGCGCTGGCCAGGCGCAGGTTGCTGGCAGAGGCCAGGTCGCTGCTCAGCACTTGCTGGCGGTGTTCCTGGCGCTGGCTTTTCTCGGCGATCAGGCCGAACAGTTTGCTGTCGCTCTCGCGTTGCTCGACGCTGGACGCATTGTGTGTCGCTTCGACCGACAGCCGGGCTTTTTCACTGAGCAACAGTGCATCGCCTTTGGCTTGCACCTTTGAGCCTTTGATTTGCACCTGGTCAGCCACCACGGTCAATGCACCTTCAGCCTGAAGGTTACTGGCACTACCCTGTTGGCCCTTGGCTTCGGTCTGGCCGTTCTTGCCGAAGAAGCTGCCGGAGACCAGGTCGCCACTGTAGTTGCGGGTGTTTTCGTCGTTGCTCAGTGCGATGCTGGCGACCTCCAGCTTGCCGGCCTTGAGGTTCATGTCGCCGGCGCTGCTCAGGGCGCTGCCCAGTATCTGCGTGTTGCCTTTGGACGCCAGGGAAACCTGCTGGCCGGACAGAACACTGGCCTTGACGCTTTCCTGGTAGCTGTTGCTGTCCTTGTCACCGCGCCACAGGTGTTTGCGGTGGCGGATTTTTTCATCGACCTGCAGGCTGTCGACGCCGGCGCTGATGGTCAGGTTCTGGCCCGCCTTGACCGACAGGTCGCCACCGGCCTCGACGCTGGCGGCGACCATGCGCAGGTCGCCGCCCGCCTGCAGGTTGATGTCCTGGCTGGCCTTGATCTGGCTGCCGACCTGTTGGCGCTCGGTGCGGGTGCTTTCGCGCTCGTAGGTTTCGGTGGTGATGAGACCCCACTTTTCTTTGCGGTTCTGCTGTTCGCGGCTGATGTTTTCCCGAGCCTGGGCATTGAGGGTGAGGTTCTTGCCGGCCTTGATGTTTACCTGTTGCGCCTGGGCGCGTACGGCGCTGATCTCCAGGGTGCCGGCAGCGTCTATGGCGATCCCGTCGCGGGCTTGCAACTGGCTGCTGGCCATGCGCACACCGGCGCCCGCCGCGGTGCTGAGGATACGGATGCGCCCGGCTTGCATGGCGCCAAACAGGCTGGCATCGATACTGCCAGCCGGCGCCGCCAGGTGCTCGATGACCTGGCCGTCGGTGGCGTCGATGCGGTTGCGCCCGACCACCAGGCTCAAGTCGTCGCGCGCCGCGAGCGCGCCGCGGCTGTCGATGCGTGGGGCGATCAGTTCGAGAGCTCCGTAGTGGTTGCTCTGGCCGACGCCGAGGACCTCCAGGGTGCCGCTGGCGGTACGGGTATCGAGGTACTTGAGGCGCTGGTCTTGCAGCTCGACCGTACCGACCAGAAAGCCTGCACGGGTGGTGTTGATGAAGCTGCCACCGTTGAGGGTGATGCCATTGGGGTTGGCCAGGATGTAGTCGGCCGGGCGACCGAAGATTTCCTGTGGGCCGGCAATGCGCGAGGCGTTGCGGCTGATCACTTCATTGAGAATGGTCGAGGCGGCCTGGCCCTGGAACTGCGGGTTGGCGGCCAGGGCGCCGGCCAGTTGCGATTGCCCGGCCTGCAGGGCGTTGTTCAACACCAACCCGGATTTGTTGACGTTGTAATCGAGAAACTGGTTGTGCGACAGGCCACTGGCGTTGGGCGCGACGATATCGATCACCGGCACGCCATGCCGATCGGTGATCAGCGGCGTACCGGCAACCCCGGCTGCCGCTTGCAGGCCGTTGGCGGCAAGGCCAATGCCCGGGCTCATCAGACTCAAGGCGATTATCCAGCGCAGGCGATTGAGCCTGCGCCGTTGTACAGCGGGGGAGGGCGTCTTGGGCATCACGGTCTTCTCTTTTTTGTTGTGGACTTCAGATGTTCAGTACCCACTCCAGCAGCCAGTAGCCGGGCTCCAGGTCCTGGCGGCGGGTGTTGCTGGCGTGCAGCGCGCGTTGGTAGTCAAGCTTGAGCAGGCTGTCGGGCAGGCTAAGTTCAAGGCCGGCATGGGCGCCGGCCAGGCGCTGTGCGGCGCGGCCGTGGTCGAATTTGCTCCAGCCCAGGTCCAGGCCCAGTTGCGGGCGAATCACTAGCCCGGCGGGCAGGTTCAGGGCCAACGGCTGGCTCAGGGTGTTGCGCCACGCGGCGCCGCTAGCACCAGCCGCCACCTGTTGGCGAAAGCCGCGCACGGCACTGTTGTCGCTGAGCAGCAATTGCTCGACTGCCGGCAGAGCGTCGGCGCTGTACTGCAGGTTCAGTTCGCTCTGCCAACGCCAGGGCCAGGCCGGGTCACGGCCCTGGCGCAGGTGCAGGGCGCTTGCGCGGTACTTGCGAAACTGCGGCTGCGGCGCGTTGCTGGCCAGCGGCGCAGTATCGGCGCCAAACCAGTCCAGGCCCTGGGCAATGCCCAGGTAGGCACTCCACAGGTTGGCGTCGAGCCACAGCAGGTTCAGGCCTGCTTCCAGGCTGGTAAGGGTCGGGCTTTGCACGTGCAGGCGTTGCCCGGCCAGGCGGTTGTCCAGGCGCTTCTGGTCCAGGCGCAGGCTGGCGCTGAGCAGCCCGTGCTGGTTGCGCCACAGGTTGCGTTCAAGGCTCAGGCCGTAGAACCCGCTCTGGCCACTGCTGCGCTCGCGCCGGCCCGGCAGTTGCGCCTGGTACTGCAGCTGGTTGAGGTTGAGCGCGTAGGTCCAGGGGCCGTAGGGAATGCTGTAGTACAGGCCGTAGCCGCGGCTGTAACTGGCGCCGGAACCGAGCGTCGAGGTAAGCGACAGCTGGCTGTAGTCATTGAGTTGCAACGGGCTGTCCAGGGTCAGGCTGGCGCCGACCCGCTCGCGCCCGGTCAGTTCGCTGCCGCGGTTGTCGAAGCTGCTGCCCAGGCGCCAGCGCGGGTTGATCTGCCGCGGCGTGATGAGGATGCGGGTGCCGCCTTGCAGCTCGCCGGGCAGCAGGTCGGCGCCCAGGTCGAAGGCCCGCAGCCGGTTCAGCTGGTCCATGCCCTGTTCCAGTTCGCTCAGGCGCAAGGGCTGGCCGAGCAGGGACGGGAATGCGCTGTGCAGTGACAGCGGCAAGTCGGGGTCGGCCAGCTCGATCGACTCGACAAAGCCCTCGACGACCTCGATGTCCAGAGTCGCGCCTGCTTGCGGCGGCTGGCTCAGGTAGGGGCGGCTGGTCAGGTAGCCGGCTTGCACATACTGCTCGGTGATGGTTTTGAGGATCAGGTTGATCCGTGCCACGTCCATGCATGGCGTCATCAGCGGTCGCACGCTGGCTGCCAGTTCTGCCGAGCCGATTTGCCGGTTGCCAGCCAGGCGCACGCCGTTCAGCGGCCAGCAGGGCGAGGCCTCGGTGGCGGCTGGTGCTTGGCTGGCCGGTTCGGCCAATTCATCGCTACGTTGCAGCTTGCGCAGGCGTTGACGTTGCTCGAGTTGTTCCAGTTGCAGACGCTGGTCGCGTAGCGGCTGAATGCCCAGGTGTTCATGAGCACTGGCGGGATGCACCATCAACAGCATTACAAAGAGGGCCGAAGGCCGGATGACAAGGCGTGCAGCGACAATGCTGAGTGAACTGGGCATGCAGTAGCGTCCAGGAGATATCCAGATGCGTGGATTTTATGGACGCTACTATTCGAATAGATGCGCTACCGAGCCGGTAGACGAGTAGGGCCGAAGCCTGAGTTGCGAGGGAAGCTTCCGACGTGCTTGTCGGAAGCGCCTTAAGGGGCGATCAGGGGCGGATCTCGATCATGGTGCCGTCCGGGACCATGTTCCACACTTCACGCATGTCGCGGTTGGTCATGGCGATGCAGCCTTCGGTCCAGTCGAGGGTGTGGAAGACTTCTTCCGGGTATTCCTCGCTCAGCGGCGTGCCGTGGATCATGATCATCCCGCCCGGCGGAACGCCTTCACGACGGGCGCGGGCGGCGTCGGTGATATTCGGGTAGGACACGTGCATGGCCAGGTTGTAGCGGTCGCTCTGCTTGCGCCAGTCGATCCAGTAGAAGCCTTCGGGGGTGCGCTTGTCGCCTTCGCGCAGCTTGGCGCCCTTGGGTTGCTTGCCCAGGGAGATGCGGTAGGTTTTCAGCGGCGTGCCGGCGCTGATCAGCTGTAAACGACGTTCGGACTTGATCACCAGGATCTTGTCGATCAGCGCAGGCTTGGGCGCTTGCGGTTGCAGTGGCGAAGGCGCGGTCTGGTCGACCGGCCGGGTGATGATGGTTTCGGTGAAACCCGCCTGGGACATCGAAGCCACACTGAGGCAGAAAAGGGCAAGCAACCAGCGCATGAAACGATATCCCTGAAAAAGCTAGGTGTTGGGTGACGAGACGAGCATGGGTGACAGGCATTCATTGCCGATCGGGAAGCGCTGCTCGATGCGGTCACGATAATAGCATTCTAGGGTACGACTGACGGTGCGGAAAGCCAGCTCGTCCCACGGGATTTCACTTTCGTCGAAAAGCCGCACTTCCAGGCTCTCGACGCCGACGGCAAAGTCCAGGTCGGCAAGCTCGGCGCGAAAGAACACGTGCACCTGGTTGATGTGCGGCAGGTCGAACAGTTGGTAGAGGCTCATGCCGCCTACGCGGGCGCAGGCTTCTTCATCGGTTTCCCGGCGCGCGGCCTGTTCGATGGTTTCGCCGTTCTCCATGAACCCGGCGGGCAAGGTCCAGTAGCCCCGGCGCGGTTCGATGGCGCGGCGGCACAACAGCACCCGGCTGCCCCAGGTCGGCAGCACCCCGGCGACAATGTTGGGGTTCTGGTAATGAATGGTCTGGCACTGATCGCAGACATAGCGCAGGCGGGTATCGCCCTCGGGAATACGCTGAATCACCTGATTGCCGCACGCACTGCAGAATTTCATGCTTTTATTCCTGTTAGGTGCGCCTATCTTGGCGCCACTGTCCCTGCGGCCGCAAGCCGGATCGTCGCCGGGACTTGGGCGGCCCGCGGCTTTGGTGCATCATGCACGACAGGCTTTGGAATCGAGAGAGAGCAATGCTGGACGAGCTACTTCGCCGCGTGAGCAGTCATACGCCGAGTACCCTGGAGACGGACCGACGTTTTCCCGAGGCCGCTGTGTTATTGCCCATCACCCGCAGCGAAGAGCCGGAGCTGGTGTTGACCCTGCGCGCCAAGGGCTTGTCGACCCACGGCGGCGAGGTGGCCTTCCCCGGTGGTCGCCGCGATCCGGAAGACCCCGACCTGATCTTCACCGCCCTGCGTGAAGCCGAAGAAGAAATCGGCCTGCCGCCGGGCCTGGTGGAGATCATCGGCCCGTTGAGCCCGCTGATCTCGCTGCATGGGCTGAAAGTGACGCCTTTCGTCGGCCTGATTCCGGATTTTGTCGAATACCAGGCCAACGACGCCGAGATCGCTGCGGTGTTCACCGTGCCGCTGGAGTTCTTTCGCCAGGACCCGCGTGACCATACCCACCGTATCGATTATCAGGGCCGCAGTTGGTACGTGCCCAGCTACCGCTATGGCGAGTACAAGATCTGGGGGCTGTCGGCGATCATGATCGTCGAGCTGGTCAACTTGCTTTACGATGCCAACATCAGCCTGCATCAGCCGCCTGAACGCTTTACCCCCATTTGAGCGGGACCACCCGCCAGCCACGCCGCACCGTGAGGATCCACGCATGAAATACCGTCTGGGCGACCTGCGGGTCGAAACCCATCCGCGCAGCTGGGTTGCGCCGACTGCCACGCTGATCGGCAAGGTACGCCTGCAGGCCGGCGCCAACGTCTGGTTCGGCGCGGTGTTGCGCGGCGATAACGAGCTGATCGACATTGGCGAGAACAGCAACGTCCAGGACGGCACGGTGATGCACACCGACATGGGCTCGCCGCTGACCCTGGGCAAGGGCGTGACCGTCGGCCACAACGCCATGCTTCACGGCTGCACGGTCGGCGACCACAGCCTGGTCGGCATCAACGCGGTGATCCTCAACGGTGCGCGGATCGGCAAGTACTGCATCATCGGCGCCAACGCGCTGATCCCCGAAGGCAAGGAAATACCTGACGGCTCGCTGGTGATGGGCTCGCCGGGCAAGGTGGTGCGCGAACTGACCGAGGCGCAAAAGAAGATGCTTGAAGCCAGTGCCGCCCACTACGTGCACAACGCCGAGCGTTATGCCCGCGACCTGGCCCCGCAGGAGGATTGATGAGCACGCCTGAACGCCCGGTGGCCTCGCCCTGTGTGCAGATCTGCGCGCTGGATGACGCCGATATCTGCACCGGCTGCCAACGCAGCGCCGCTGAAATCACCCGCTGGGGGCGGATGGACAACAGCGAGCGGCGCCAGGTGCTCAAGCTGTGCCACGAGCGCGCGGTCGCGGCCGGGCTGATCTTCAGCGTCGGCGCATGATCCGCCGCTTGGCCGCCGGCAAGCGCTGCAGTACCCTGTAGCGCTTACCCAGCGGTCGATCCCATGTTCTTTCTGATTGCCTATATCAGCAGCGTAGTGCTGATCAACTACGCCTTCTCCAGTGCCCCGCACCTGGACGTCATCTGGTCCGCCTGGGGCGGGCTGGTGTTCATCCTGCGCGACATGGTCCAGACCCGCTTCGGCCACGGCGCGCTGCTGGCCATGCTGGCGGCCCTGGTGCTGTCCTACATCACCTCGGAGCCGGCCATCGCCCTGGCCAGCGCCACTGCCTTCGCGGTGTCCGAGCTGATCGACTGGCTGGTGTTCACCATCACCAAGCGGCCGCTGCACGATCGCCTGTGGCTGAGTTCGGCGCTGAGCATCCCGATCGACACCTTTATCTTCTTCGGCATGATCGGCGCCCTGACCCCGGCCGTGGTCGGCACCGCCATGGCCTCGAAATTCGCCGGGGTTACCGTGGTCTGGCTGGCCATGGCCTGGCGCGCGCGCAAGCGGGTGGTCACCGGCTGAGCACGGTTCATGTAAAATGGCGCTCCTTTTCACCGGGTTGCACCGAGTACGGGGCGGCCCAGGATGTTCTTCCCTCTGAGGACCTGAAATGACCCGTATCGGAACCCCATTGTCGCCGACCGCGACCCGCGTACTGCTCTGTGGCTGCGGCGAGCTGGGCAAGGAAGTGGTGATCGAGCTGCAACGCCTGGGTGTTGAAGTGATTGCCGTGGACCGTTACGCCAATGCCCCGGCCATGCAGGTGGCCCATCGCAGCCACGTGATCAACATGCTCGACGGCGCCGCCCTGCGGGCAGTGATCGAGGCCGAGAAGCCGCACTACATCGTCCCGGAAATCGAAGCCATTGCCACCGCGACCCTGGTCGAGCTGGAAAACGAAGGTTTCACCGTGGTGCCGACCGCCCGCGCCGCGCAATTGACCATGAACCGCGAAGGCATCCGTCGCCTGGCCGCCGAAGAGCTCGACCTGCCGACCTCGCCGTACCATTTCGCCGACACCTTCGAGGAATACGCCAAGGCCGTCGACGACCTCGGCTTCCCGTGCGTGGTCAAGCCGGTGATGAGTTCGTCGGGCAAGGGCCAGAGCCTGCTGCGCAGCACTGACGACGTGCAAAAGGCCTGGGACTATGCCCAGGAAGGCGGGCGTGCCGGCAAGGGCCGGGTGATCATCGAAGGCTTTATTGATTTCGACTACGAAATCACCCTGCTGACCGTTCGTCATGTCGGCGGCACCACCTTCTGCGCGCCGGTCGGCCACCGTCAGGAGAAGGGCGATTACCAGGAGTCCTGGCAGCCGCAGGCGATGAGCCCGGTGGCCCTGGCTGAATCCGAGCGGGTGGCCAAAGCGGTGACCGAGGCGCTGGGCGGCCGCGGCCTGTTCGGTGTCGAGCTGTTCGTCAAAGGCGACCAGGTGTGGTTCAGCGAAGTCTCGCCACGCCCGCATGACACCGGCCTGGTGACCCTGATCTCCCAGGACCTGTCGCAGTTCGCCCTGCATGCGCGGGCGATCCTGGGCTTGCCGATCCCGCTGATCCGTCAGTTCGGCCCGTCGGCGTCGGCGGTGATCCTGGTGGAAGGCCAGTCGCAGCAGACCGCCTTCGCCAACCTCGGCGCTGCCCTGAGCGAGCCGGATACCGCCATTCGCCTGTTCGGCAAGCCTGAGGTCAACGGCCAGCGGCGTATGGGCGTATGCCTGGCTCGCGACGAGTCGATCGAAGCCGCCCGGGCCAAGGCCACCCGTGCTTCGCAGGCGGTCAAGGTAGAGTTCTAAGCAATCGCGGGGCAAGCCCGCTCCTACACCGGTAGGAGCGGGCTTGCCCCGCGATGATTCTACAGCTCCGAGTGGCGCGTCTCTTTCAGGCACAACACCGCAATCAGGCTCAGCACAGCTGCCGCCGAGACATAGCCGCCGACCCAGCTCAAACCGCCCATGGCCACCAGCTTCTGGGCAAAGAACGGTGCAGCCGAGGCGCCGACGATCCCGCCCAGGTTGTAGGCTGCCGACGCCCCGGTGTAACGCACGTGAGTGGGGAACAGCTCAGGCAGCAAGGCGCCCATCGGCGCAAAGGTCACGCCCATCAAAAACAGCTCGATGGCCAGGAACAATGCCACCCCCGTGGTCGAACCCGAGGTCAGCAGCGGCTCCATGGTAAAGCCCGAGGCAATGGCCAGCACAGCGCCGACAATCAGCACCGGCTTGCGCCCGTAACGGTCGCTGAGCCAGGCCGACAGTGGCGTGGCCAGGGCCATGAACAGCACCGCGAAGCACAGCAGGCCGAGGAAGGTCTCGCGACTGTAACCCAAGGTCGAGACGCCATAGCTGAGCGAGAACACCGTCGAGATGTAAAACAGCGCATAGCACACCACCATGGCCGCCGCGCCCAGCAGGGTGGGGGCCCAGTACTGGGCGAAGAGCTCGACCACCGGCATCTTCACCCGCTCGTGGCGAGCCACGGCCTTGGCGAAGACCGGGGTTTCTTCGAGCTTCAGGCGCACATACAGGCCGACCATCACCAGTACGGCGCTGAGCAGGAACGGAATGCGCCAGCCCCAACTGCGGAATTGCTCATCGGTCAGCAGCATGGCCAGGGTCAGGAACAGGCCGTTGGCCGCCAGAAAACCGATCGAAGGGCCTAGCTGCGGGAACATGCCGAACCAGGCGCGCTTGCCCTTGGGCGCGTTCTCGGTGGCCAGCAACGCCGCGCCGCCCCATTCACCGCCAAGTCCAAGACCCTGGCCGAAGCGCAACACGCAAAGCAGGATCGGCGCCCAGGCGCCAATGCTGTCGTAGCCAGGCAGCACGCCAATCAAGGTGGTACACACACCCATCAGCAGCAAGGATGCGACCAGGGTCGATTTACGGCCGATACGGTCGCCAAAGTGACCGAACAGCGCCGAACCCAGGGGCCGGGCCAGGAAGGCGATGCCGAAAGTAAGGAACGCCGAGAGCATCTGCGCGGTGCCGGAGGTCTGCGGGAAGAATACCGGGCCGATCACCAGCGCCGCCGCAGTGGCGTACACGTAGAAGTCGTAGAACTCGATGGCGGTGCCGATGAAGCTGGCGGTGGCAACCCGTGCCGGCGAGTTGCCGGGGCTGGCCTGGGCGGTTTCGGGGTAGGTGCTGCTGGTGGTCATGCGATTATCCCTGTCAGTCGAGAGCTCCATGGGCATCGCCGCCGGCCGGGTACGAACAGGCAGGCACGGGCGTGCGCCGAAGCGAATTGTTATGGTCGCGTGACGAAACATACGCCCGTTGGGGATGGGGGCGGGCGCGGGCAAGGCTCGGGGTGTGAACCAGTACCGCTGGTGCGCGCAATGTTCAGTCAGGCTGACTGGCCGTGTGACGCCGGTGCGGGTAGCGGGCGAGACGGCTGGGGCTGGGTAAGCGTGTGGCCAGTATAGCTAGCGCTTGAGCGTCCAGACCAGTATGCGGCTGGCACAATTGTCCTCGGTTTCGAGGATTTCCAGGCGATAACGGCCGATTTTCAGGCACACGGCGCTTGCCGGGATGCTTTCCAGGGCTTCGGTGACCAGGCCGTTGAGGGTCTTCGGCCCGTCGCTGGGCAGGTGCCAGCCCAGGGTGCGGTTGAGCTCGCGGATCGACACGTTGCCTTCGATGACAAAGCGCCCGTCGGCCTGGGGGTGGATATGCGGGTTGTCGAGGCTGTGTTCGTCTTCGAACTCGCCGACGATTTCTTCGAGGATGTCTTCCAGGGTAACGATGCCCAGTACTTCACCGTATTCGTCGACCACCACGCCCAGGCGCCGCTGCTGTTTGTGGAAATTCAGCAATTGCAGCTGCAACGGGGTGCTTTCCGGCACGAAATAGGGTTCGTAGCAGGCCGCCTGCAGGGTTTCGCGGGTCAGTTCGGCCTTGGGCAGCAGGTGGCTGATCAGCTTGGTATTGAGGATCGCCTCCACCTGGTTGATATCGCTGTGGTAGACCGGCAGGCGGGTGTGGCGGCTGATGATCAACTGCTCGATGATTGCCTCGATCGGCTCGTCGAGGTTGATGCCGTCGACATCGTTGCGCGGCACGAGGATGTCGTTGACGGTGATTTTGTCCAGCGCCAGCAGGCTTTCCGGCAGGTTCAGGCGCTGGTCGGCATCCGGCTCGTCGGCGGCGTAGCTGTCGCTGTCGTCGTTGTCGTGCAGCGCTACCGCATGGCTTTGCACCCGGAACGGGCGCAGCAGCACCCGCGCACAGCCATCGAGCAGCCAGGCTACCGGCTGCAGCAGTTTGAGCGGCACTTTGAGCAAGCTGTTGCCCAGGCCGATGAAAGCCTGCGGGTTGCGCCTGGCCAGCTGTCGCGGCAGGTATTCGGCAACGATCAAAAGCACGGCGGCGGCGCCCAGGCCGGCCAGCCAGAAACCGTGCTCGCCGCTGTAGCGCTGGCCCATCAGGCAGGCCAGGGCCAATACCAGCAGCTTGCCCAGGGTCGAGCACAGCACCAGGGCCTGAGGGGTTACGGCAAGTTCGGGGTGCTCGCCGGTCTGCGGGTTGCGCCGGCCACCGTTGAGTTGCTGCTGGGCGGCGTCCACCGCAGTGAACAGCGCCGACCACAGCAGTGCCAGTGCCAATACGCCGAGTAGCGGTCCTAACGGCAGAGCGTCCATTTACCTGTGCCCGTCAGATATGCAGGATGAATTCGCGTACCAGCTTGCTGCCGAAATAGGCCAGCATCAGCAGGCAGAAGCCGGCCAGGGTCCAGCGGATCGCCTTGTGCCCGCGCCAGCCGAGGCGGGTGCGGCCCCACAGCAATACGCTGAAGACGATCCAGGCCAGGCACGCCAGCAGGGTTTTATGCACCAGGTGCTGGGCGAACAGGTTGTCGAGGAACAGCCAGCCGGACAGCAGTGACAGCGACAGCAGGCCCCAGCCGGCCCAGAGGAAGCCGAACAGCAGGCTTTCCATAGTTTGCAGCGGCGGGAAGTTCTTGATCAGCCCGGAGGGGTGCTTGTGCTTGAGCTGGTGATCCTGCAACAGCAGCAGCAGGGACTGCACCACGGCGATGGTGAACATGCCATAGGCCAGGATCGACAGCAGGATATGCGCGAGGATGCCCGGCTCTTCGTTGATCAGCGGCACCGTGCCCGACGGCGCGAACTGGGCGATCAGCGCCGTGGCCATGCCCAGCGGGAACAGCAACAGCAGCAGGTTCTCCACCGGGATGCGCAGGCAGGCCAGCAGGGTCAGGGCGATCACCGCGGTGGCGATCAGGCTGGCGGCGCTAAAGAAGTCCAGGCTCAGGCCCAGGGGCGTGAGCAGTTGCCAGAACAGCGCAGTGCCCTGGGCAATGACCGCCAGCGCGCCAAGCAGGCCGAGCAGGCGTTTGTCGGCCTTGGTGCCCTGGGCCAGGCGTGAGCCTTGATAGAAGGTCGCGGCGGCATACAGGCAGGCGGCGATGAGATTGGGTAGCAAGCTGGGTGACAAGGGGAGCATAAGTCCTGTTAGGCAAGCCCGAAAGGGACTGAGTTTGGCATAGATCGCGCCCGCCTAGGAAGACTGCCAGCCGACGGCATGGTGTGCGCTGGGCCAAGTCTTCGTTATAATCGCCGGCCTGCCCCTGCCCAAGGCCGGCCGAATACGCCAGAGGCAGCTGATAAACCTCGGTTCTACAGAGCCCGAAAGGATCACCATGTTTGAAAACCTGACCGACCGTCTGTCACAGACGCTGCGCCATGTCACCGGCAAGGCCAAGCTGACCGAAGACAACATCAAAGACACCCTGCGTGAAGTGCGCATGGCGTTGCTCGAGGCTGACGTCGCCCTGCCGGTGGTCAAGGATTTCGTCAACAAGGTCAAGGAACGTGCGGTCGGCACCGAGGTGTCGCGCAGTCTGACCCCGGGCCAGGCGTTCGTGAAGATCGTCCAGGCCGAGCTTGAAGGCCTGATGGGCGCCGCCAACGAAGACCTGGCGCTCAACGCCGCACCGCCTGCGGTAGTGCTGATGGCCGGTCTGCAGGGCGCGGGCAAGACTACCACCGCCGGCAAGCTGGCGCGCTTCCTCAAAGAGCGCAAGAAAAAGACCGTGATGGTGGTCTCGGCCGACGTCTACCGTCCGGCGGCGATCAAGCAGCTGGAAACCCTGGCGGGCGACATCGGCGTGACCTTCTTCCCGTCGGATATCAGCCAGAAGCCGGTGGCCATCGCTGAGGCGGCGATCCGCGAAGCCAAGCTCAAGTTCATCGACGTGGTCATCGTCGACACCGCCGGCCGTCTGCACATCGACGCCGAAATGATGACCGAGATCAAGGATCTGCACGCTGCGGTCAAGCCGATCGAGACGCTGTTCGTGGTCGACGCCATGACCGGCCAGGACGCCGCCAATACGGCCAAGGCGTTCGGCGATGCGCTGCCGCTGACCGGGGTGATCCTCACCAAGGTCGACGGTGACGCCCGTGGCGGTGCCGCGCTGTCGGTGCGCGCCATTACCGGCAAGCCGATCAAGTTCATCGGTATGGGCGAGAAAAGCGACGCGCTCGAGCCGTTCCACCCCGACCGTATCGCTTCGCGCATCCTGGGCATGGGCGACGTGCTCAGCCTGATCGAGCAGGCCGAACAGACCCTCGACAAGGACAAGGCCGACAAACTGGCCAAGAAGCTGAAGAAGGGCAAGGGCTTCGACCTCGAAGACTTCCGCGACCAGCTGCAACAAATGAAGAACATGGGTGGCCTGGGCGGCCTGATGGACAAGCTGCCGAGCATCGGCGGCGTCAACCTGGCCCAGATGGGCAGCGCCCAGGGCGCCGCCGAGAAGCAGTTCAAGCAGATGGAAGCGATCATCAACTCGATGACCCCGGCCGAGCGCCGCGACCCTGAGCTGATCAGCGGTTCGCGCAAACGCCGTATCGCCCTTGGTTCCGGCACCCAGGTGCAGGACATCGGCCGTCTGATCAAGCAGCACAAGCAGATGCAGAAGATGATGAAGAAGTTTTCTGCCAAAGGCGGCATGGCCAAGATGATGCGCGGCCTGGGTGGCATGATGCCCGGCGGCGGCATGCCCAAACTGTAACCCTATTCGCATCGGCGGCCTGGAAACGGGCCGACGATCGGACTCCCGCCCCGGCGGGAACAACGCAGCCTTTATATAGAGGCTGTACGAAGCGCAGATCTGCAGGCTGTCCTTTTTACCTGGCGTAAAAAGGCATTTGCAAAAGTCCGTGTATTCCTTGAGAATATGCGGCCTTTCGGGCACCCGTGTGCCCGCTGTGCATTATGATTTGCAGCACCGACTACAGGAACGATGTTCAATGCTAACCATCCGTCTTGCCCGTGGTGGCTCTAAAAAGCGCCCATTCTACACCCTGACCGTGACCGACTCGCGTAACCCGGTTACCGGTTCGCACATCGAGCAGGTTGGTTTCTTCAACCCTATCGCTCGTGGCCAGGAAGTTCGCCTGTCCGTTAAACAAGACCGCGTTGCTCACTGGCTGAGCGTTGGCGCACAGCCATCCGAGCGCGTTGCAAAACTGCTGAAAGATGCTGCTAAGGCTGCTGCCTGAATAGTATGAGCGCGACGCCAGAAAAAGCTGATGACCTGATCGTCGTTGGCAAGATTTTTTCGGTTCACGGCGTTCGCGGCGAGGTAAAGGTCTTTTCCTTTACCGATCCGATTGAAAACCTGTTGGATTACCGTAACTGGACGCTTCGGCACGAAGGGAAGGTAAAACAGGTCGAGCTGGTCAGTGGCCGTTCCACTCAAAAGGACCTGGTCGCCAAGCTCAAAGGCCTCGACGATCGTGATGAAGCCCGTCTTCTGAGCGGTTATGAGATTTGTATCTCGCGTAGCCTTTTGCCCAACCTGTCTGCCGACGAGTACTACTGGTACCAGTTGGTGGGTCTGAAAGTCATCAATCAGGACGAACAGCTGTTCGGCACGATTGATCACCTGTTGGAGACCGGCGCGAACGATGTAATGGTGGTCAAGCCCTGCGCGGGCAGCCTGGATGATCGAGAACGCCTGTTGCCCTATACCGAGCAATGCGTGTTGAAGATCGACCTGGTTGCAGGCGAAATGAGGGTCGAATGGGACGCGGACTTCTAAGCAATGGCCAGCCTGCGCGTAGACGTCATCACGCTGTTCCCCGAGATGTTCTCGGCCATCAGTGAGTACGGCATTACCAGCCGCGCGGTGAAACAGGGGTTGTTGCAACTGACCTGCTGGAACCCGCGGGACTACACCACAGATCGTCACCATACGGTAGATGATCGGCCGTTTGGCGGTGGTCCGGGCATGGTGATGAAGATCAAGCCTCTGGAAGACGCCCTGGTGAATGCCAGGCAGGCAACCGGAGAGGCGGCAAAGGTGATTTACCTGAGCCCACAAGGCCGCAAGCTGACTCAGTCGGCGGTCAAAGACCTGGCGAAGCACGAATCGTTGATTCTGATAGCCGGTCGATATGAAGGCATCGACGAGCGCTTTATTGAAGCTCATGTCGATGAAGAGTGGTCGATTGGAGACTATGTCCTGTCTGGCGGCGAGCTGCCGGCGATGGTCCTGATCGATGCGGTTACACGACTGCTGCCTGGAGCTTTAGGGCATGCGGACTCGGCGCAGGAAGATTCCTTCACCGATGGTCTGCTTGATTGCCCGCACTACACCCGACCTGAGGTGTATGCGGATCAGCGTGTTCCCGACGTGTTGCTTAGTGGCAACCATGCACACATCCGGCGATGGCGTTTACAGCAGTCCCTTGGGCGGACCTATGAACGACGCGTCGATCTTCTGGAAAGTCGCTCACTTTCTGGAGAAGAGAAGAAGCTGCTGGCGGAATACCTCCGTGAGCGGGACGATAGTTAACGTATCGATGGTAAATCCAGCTGATTTACCTTAGGAGCACAGCATGACCAACAAAATCATTCTTGCACTCGAAGCAGAGCAGATGACCAAAGAGATCCCGACCTTTGCCCCGGGCGACACCATCGTCGTTCAGGTGAAAGTGAAGGAAGGCGATCGTTCGCGTCTGCAGGCTTTCGAAGGCGTTGTCATCGCCAAGCGTAACCGTGGTGTGAACAGTGCTTTCACTGTTCGCAAGATCTCCAACGGTGTTGGCGTTGAGCGTACTTTCCAGACCTACAGCCCGCAAATCGACAGCCTGGCCGTGAAACGTCGTGGTGACGTGCGTAAAGCCAAGCTGTACTACCTGCGCGACCTGTCCGGTAAAGCCGCTCGCATCAAGGAAAAACTGTCCTGAGGACAGCTTGACCGGTGGCTACGGCCACCATGCGAAAAAAGCAGCCTTCGGGCTGCTTTTTTGTTGTCTGAAATTTGTCGTCCAATGTGAAGCCCATGACCTCCAGAGAGCAGGAAATCGAGCGCCGCACCGAACTGTCGGTGACCCGCGTGACCAAGGCGGTATTCCCGTCCACCACCAACCACCACAACACCCTGTTCGGCGGCACCGCGCTGGCCTGGATGGACGAAGTCTCGTTCATTGCTGCCACGCGTTTCTGCCGCTTGCCGCTGGTAACGGTGTCGACCGACCGTATCGACTTCAAGCACCCGATTGCCGCCGGCTCCATCGTCGAGCTGGTCGGGCGGGTGGCGACAGTGGGTAACACCAGCCTCAAGGTCGAGGTTGAAGTGTTTGTCGAAAGCATGAGCTGCGACAGTCGCGAAAAGGCCATCCATGGCCTGTTCAGCTTTGTCGCCATCGATGAAGACAAGCGCCCGGTGCCGGTATTGCCCGGGTTCTGACCATCCTGTAGGAGCGGGCTTGCCCCGCGATAATGTGTAGACTTCACCGGCCTTATCGCGGGGCAAGCCCGCTCCTACTGCGGCTGAATCAACGCCACCAGTGTCCACCCAGGCCCGGGCTTGAGCAGG
Source organism: Pseudomonas sp. UC 17F4 (assembly GCF_900101695.1). Lineage (NCBI taxonomy): Bacteria > Pseudomonadati > Pseudomonadota > Gammaproteobacteria > Pseudomonadales > Pseudomonadaceae > Pseudomonas > Pseudomonas sp. UC 17F4. The sequence continues at coordinate 5,418,639 of NZ_FNKV01000001.1, read as the reverse complement.
CTGTCGGGCCCGAACACATGCACCCAGCCACTGCCATCGCGGGCAAACAACGGGTTGGCCCGCTCGCCATGCAGCGCCTGGTAGTCCGCCCAGCCGAATGCCTCGGTCAGGTGCGTGCTGTACAGCTCGGCGCCATTGTTCAGTAATCCGGCCAACTGCCCGTAGGTCAGCGGCTGGCTTCCCAGTGTCTGCCCGCGGTGCTCATCGCTGGCGCGGTGCTTGTCGCTGCGCTTGGCCTCAAGGCCACTGGCCAGGACAAACAGCCGCTGCGGGCCAAAGTCGTGGCGAAAGCGCGTGCAGGCCAGGGTGTTGAGCTCACCTGCCGGTGACAACCCGAGCAAATGCCCCAGGCCTACCAGGTCCAGGTGGGCATCGGCATGCTGCGAGGCGGGGTGGCCGAAGTAGGTTGGCAAGCCATCCATGCGTGCCGCGCGGATGTTCTCCCAGCTGGAATCGGCCAGCAGCACCCGGCAATCGAGCTGTTGCAAAGCCTTGGCCACAGCGCGGGCCGGCGGGTTGGCGCCGACGATCAAAAAACCGCTGGGGGCAGGTTCGGCAACCTTGAGCAGGCGTGCCAAGGGCCGCGAAGTGGCGCTCTGCAGCACCACGGTGCCGATGATCACCGCGAAGGTCAATGGCACCAGCAGCAGTGCGCCTTCATGCCCGGCTTCATCCAGGCGGATGGCAAAGATCGCCGACACCGCGGCGGCAACGATGCCGCGCGGGGCGATCCAGGCCAGCAGGGCGCGTTCGCGCCAGTTCAATTGCGAGCCGAAGGTCGACAGCGCGACGTTAAGCGGCCGGGCCACGAACTGAATGATCAGCAGCAGGGCCAGCACCGCCGGGCCCAGGCCGATCAGGGCATTGAGGTCCAGGCGCGCGGCCAGGAGGATGAACAGCCCGGAGATCAGCAGCACGCTGAGGTTCTCCTTGAAGTGCAAAATCTGCCGGACATCCACGCCCTTCATGTTGGCCAGCCACATGCCCATGAGGGTGACCGCCAGCAGGCCCGACTCATGCATCACCTGGTTGGCACCAATGAAAATCCCCAGCACCGCCGCCAGCGACGCCAGGTTGTGCAAATACTCCGGCAGCCATTGGTGACGCATCACCTGGCCGAGCAGCCAGCCGCCGGCCACGCCGAACGCGCTGCCGCAGACAATCACCCCGGCAAAGGTCACCAGGCTGTGGCTCAGGCCGTCGCCGGCGGCGCTGGCGATGATGAAGCTGTAGACCACCACCGCCAGCAGCGCGCCGATCGGGTCGATAACGATGCCTTCCCAGCGCAGGATGTTGGCGATCGTTGCCTTGGGCCGTACCACCCGCAGCATCGGCACGATCACCGTCGGCCCGGTCACCAGGGTCAGGGTGCCGAACAAGGTTGCCAGCAGCCAGTCGAAGCCCAGCAGCCAGTGGGTGGCCAGGGTGATTACCAGCCAGGTCGACAGCGCGCCGAGGGTGACCATGCGCTGCACCACGCTGCCGATGTCTTTCCATTGCGACAGGTGCAGGGTCAGGCTGCCTTCGAACAGGATCAGCGCCACCGCCAGCGACACCAGCGGCATCAGCAATGGGCCGAACAGTTCCTGCGGGTCGAGCCAGCCGAGCAACGGGCCGGCGAGGATGCCGCTGAGCAGCAGGAAAAGGATCGCCGGCAGCTTCAGGCGCCAGGCCAGCCATTGGCAGCACAGCGCTGCCAGACCTATCCCGCCAAATGCCAGCAATATCTGTTGTTCGTTCATTCGGGCTCCCTATGCCGGCAGTGTTATGGAAGACTAGCGGCAATTCGTCGTTTTCGTCGCTTGCCGCAGAGTTGTCATGCCCGCTATTGAACATCCGCTTATCGATCAGTTCCTGGACGCCCTGTGGCTGGAGAAGGGCCTGGCCGACAACACCCGCGATTCCTACCGCAGCGACCTGGCGCTGTTCAACGGCTGGCTCACGGAGCAGGGCGTCGAGCTGCCCGATGCCGGGCGCGAACTGATCCTCGATCACCTGGCCTGGCGCCTGGAGCAGGGCTACAAGCCACGCTCGACCGCGCGTTTTCTCTCCGGGGTGCGAGGCTTCTATCGCTACCTGTTGCGGGAAAAACTGATCGGCATTGACCCGACCCTGCAGGTGGAAATGCCGCAACTGGGGCGGCCATTGCCCAAATCCCTGTCGGAAGCTGACGTCGAAGCCTTGCTGCAGGCACCGGACCTGAGCGAGCCGATCGGCCAGCGCGACCGCGCCATGCTTGAAGTGCTGTATGCCTGTGGCTTGCGTGTCACCGAACTGGTCAGCCTGACCCTCGATCAGGTCAACCTGCGCCAGGGCGTGCTGCGGGTGATGGGCAAGGGCAGTAAGGAGCGCCTGGTGCCCATGGGTGAAGAGGCGGTGGTGTGGATTGAGCGCTACCTGCGTGACGGCCGTAACGAACTGCTCGGCGGGCGTCCCAGCGATGTATTGTTCCCCAGCCTGCGCGGCGAGCAGATGACCCGTCAGACCTTCTGGCACCGCATCAAGCACCAGGCGCTGGTGGCCGGTATCGACAAGAGCCTGTCGCCGCACACCCTGCGCCATGCCTTCGCCACTCACCTGCTTAACCACGGCGCCGACTTGCGCGTGGTGCAGATGCTGCTCGGCCACAGCGACCTGTCGACCACCCAGATCTACACCCATGTGGCCCGCGCGCGGCTGCAGGAACTGCATGCCCGGCATCACCCGCGCGGCTGAGCGCTGATCGAACATTGCGTGCATCGCCCGCAGTCGGTCTGTGCTGGCATCTGTGGTAGGCTTGTGCGGTTTGCATCAAGGGCCGTGTAATCGCCGTGGTTTAAGCACGTGCGTCCAGCTTCCGGCCCCCGTCCGCCCTCAGGAGTTCCCATGCGCGTGACCCAGATTTTCGCCGCCGCCGCCCTGGCGCTGGTCAGCACCTTTGCCGCTGCCGCCGACAACGCCGAGCAGGCGATCCGCAAGACCCTGCAGTCCCTGGAACTGGGCGTGCCGGTCGATAGCGTTGCCAGCAGCCCGCTCAACGGCCTGTATGAAGTCAAGCTTGAAGGCGGCCGCGTGCTGTACGCCAGCGCGGATGGCCAGTTCGTCATGCAGGGCTACCTGTTCCAGATCCAGGACGGCAAGCCGGTCAACCTGACCGAGAAGACCGAACGGCAGGCCATCGCCAAGACCATCAATGCCATTCCAGCGGCCGAGATGGTGGTTTATCCTGCCAAGGGCGAAACCAAGTCGCACATCACCGTGTTTACCGACACCACCTGCCCGTACTGCCACAAGCTGCACGCCGAAGTGCCTGAGCTCAACCGTCGCGGTATCGAAGTGCGCTACGTCGCCTTCCCGCGTCAGGGCCTGGGTTCGCCGGGTGACGAGCAGTTGCAGGCGGTCTGGTGCTCGAGCGACCGCAAGGCGGCGCTGGACAAGATGATCGACGGCAAGGAAATCAAGGCCGCCAAGTGCGCCAACCCGGTCGGCAAGCAGTTCGCCCTGGGCCAGTCGATCGGCGTCAACGGCACGCCGGCCATCGTCCTGGAAAACGGCCAGGTGATTCCGGGCTACCAGCCGGCGCCGCAAGTGGCCAAGCTGGCCCTGGCCAAGTAATTCAATCGCAAGCCGTTGCCTTGGGGTGACGGCAGTTTCACGATCGGCTGCCAGCCGGTCGTTTCATGGGGAGTTCACAGTGAAACCGGTCAAAGTAGGCATCTGTGGGTTGGGGACCGTCGGTGGCGGTACCTTCAATGTACTTCAGCGTAACGCCGAGGAGATCGCCCGCCGTGCCGGGCGTGGTATTGAAGTGGCACAGATTGCCATGCGTTCGCCAAACCCGAATTGCCAGATTACCGGTACCCCCATTACCGCTGATGTGTTCGAGGTCGCAACGAACCCGGAAATCGACATTGTCATCGAGCTGATCGGCGGCTACACCATTGCCCGCGAGCTGGTGCTCAAGGCCATCGACAACGGCAAGCACGTGGTCACCGCCAACAAGGCGCTGATTGCCGTGCACGGCAACGAGATCTTCGCCAAGGCCCGTGAGAAGGGCGTTATCGTCGCCTTCGAAGCGGCTGTGGCCGGTGGCATCCCGGTGATCAAGGCGATCCGTGAAGGCCTGTCGGCCAACCGTATCAACTGGGTGGCCGGGATCATCAACGGTACCGGCAACTTCATCCTCACCGAAATGCGTGAAAAAGGCCGTGCGTTCCCCGACGTGCTGGCCGAAGCCCAGGCCCTGGGTTACGCCGAAGCCGACCCGACCTTCGACGTCGAAGGCATCGATGCCGCGCACAAGCTGACCATCCTGGCGTCCATCGCCTTTGGTATCCCGCTGCAGTTCGACAAGGCCTACACCGAAGGCATCACTCAGCTGACCACCGCTGACGTCAACTACGCCGAAGCGCTGGGTTATCGCATCAAGCACCTGGGCGTGGCCCGCAGCACTGCCAACGGTATCGAGCTGCGTGTGCACCCGACGCTGATCCCGGCCGACCGCCTGATCGCCAACGTCAACGGCGTGATGAACGCCGTGATGGTCAACGGTGATGCTGCCGGTTCGACCCTGTTCTACGGGGCTGGCGCCGGCATGGAGCCTACCGCTTCGTCGGTGATTGCCGACCTGGTCGATGTGGTTCGCGCCATGACTTCTGATCCGGAGAACCGCGTACCGCACCTGGCCTTCCAGCCTGACTCGCTGTCGGCCCACCCGATCCTGCCGATCGAAGCCTGCGAAAGCGCCTACTACCTGCGCATCCAGGCCAAGGATCACCCGGGCGTGCTGGCCCAGGTGGCGAGCATCCTTTCCGAGCGCGGCATCAATATCGAATCGATCATGCAGAAGGAAGTCGAGGAACAGGACGGCCTGGTGCCCATGATCCTGCTCACTCACCGAGTGATCGAGCAACGCATGAACGACGCCATCACCGCCCTGGAAGCCTTGCAGGATGTGGTCGGCAACGTCGTGCGTATCCGCGTCGAACAACTCAACTGACAACTGCGGCAAGCGGCAAGCGGCAGGCGGCAAGATCACAGCGGGACTGCGGTGACTTGCAGCTTGAAGCTTGAAGCTTGAAGCTCAAACCGAAGGTTTGCAAAAATGCGCTACATCAGTACCCGCGGCCAGGCACCGGCCCTGAACTTTGAAGACGTGCTGCTGGCCGGTCTTGCCAGCGACGGCGGCCTGTACGTGCCGGAAAACCTGCCGCGTTTCACCCAGGAAGAAATCGCTTCCTGGGCCGGCCTGCCCTACCACGAGCTGGCCTTCCGGGTGATGCGCCCGTTCGTCACCGGCAGCATCGCCGATGCCGATTTCAAGAAGATTCTCGAAGAAACCTACGGCGAGTTCGCCCATGCCGCGGTTGCACCGCTGCGTCAGCTGAACAGCAACGAATGGGTGCTGGAGCTGTTCCATGGCCCAACCCTGGCGTTCAAGGACTTCGCCCTGCAACTGCTCGGCCGCCTGCTTGATCATGTGCTGGCCAAGCGTGGCGAGCGCGTGGTGATCATCGGCGCCACCAGTGGTGATACCGGTTCCGCCGCCATCGAAGGCTGCCGCCGTTGCGACAACGTCGATATCTTCATCCTCCACCCGCACCAGCGCGTGTCGGAAGTTCAGCGCCGGCAGATGACCACCATCTTCGGCGAGAACATCCACAACATCGCCATCGAAGGCAACTTCGACGACTGCCAGGAAATGGTCAAGGCCAGTTTCGCTGACCAGGGCTTCCTCAAGGGCACCCGCCTGGTGGCAGTGAACTCGATCAACTGGGCGCGGATCATGGCCCAGATCGTTTACTACTTCCATTCAGCCCTGCAGTTGGGCGGCCCGGCGCGTTCAGTGGCGTTCTCGGTTCCGACCGGCAACTTCGGCGACATCTTCGCCGGCTACCTGGCGCGCAACATGGGCCTGCCGATCAGCCAGCTGATCGTCGCCACCAACCGCAACGACATCCTGCACCGCTTCATGAGTGGCAACCAGTACGTCAAGGAAACCTTGCACGCAACCCTGTCGCCGTCCATGGACATCATGGTTTCGTCGAACTTCGAACGCCTGCTGTTCGACCTGCACGGTCGCAATGGCGCGGCTATCGCCGGGCTGATGGACAACTTCAAGCAGGGCGGCGGTTTCAGCGTCGAACAGGATCGCTGGACCGAAGCGCGCAAGCTGTTCGATTCGTTGGCGGTCGATGATGCGCAAACCTGCGAAACCATCGCCGACGTCTTTGCCCAGACCGGTGAGGTGCTCGACCCGCACACCGCGATCGGCGTCAAGGCCGCACGCGAGTGCCGCCGCAGCCTGGACACGCCGATGGTGGTGCTGGGCACTGCGCACCCGGTCAAGTTCCCGGAAGCGGTGGAGAAGGCCGGTGTCGGCAAGGCTCTGGAACTGCCGGCGCACCTGACTGACCTGTTCGCCCGCGAAGAGAAGTGCACGGTACTGGCCAATGACCTGAAAGCCGTTCAGGCTTTCGTCAGCCAGCACGGTAATCGCGGCAAACCGCTCTGATCGACTGATCGGCACAACAAAGCCCGTCTCTGACGGGCTTTTTTATTTCTACACTGGCAATGGTTTGCAGCAACGGATCAAGGGTATCAATGAGCACCGGACATCGACGCACAACAGGGCTGTTGCTGGCCTGCCTGTTCTGGCTGGGTATCGGGCCCTGGGCCCAGGCCGCCCAGAGCCTGCCCTTTACCCTGGTACCGCCGTTCACCGAGCTTGGGCCGATGCCATTGACCGCGGCCCAGCAACAATGGCTGGGCCCGGCGCGGGTGTTGCGGGTCGGTATCTCGTTTGCCGACTACGAGCCGGTGGACATCACCATCGACCGCAACCGCTACCAGGGCATCAGCGCCGACTACCTGAGCCTGGTTGCCGAACGCCTGGGGGTGAAAACCCAGGTGCTGGCCTTCGCCAAGCGCGAGGAGGCGATCGAGGCCTTGCGCCATGGCGACATCGATGTCCTGACCAGCGCCAACGGCTTTGAACGCAGCGTGGCGGGCCTGGCGTTCTCCGACGATTACATTCCGGACCGCTCCATGGTCGTGGTGCGTGGCGGCGCGCCGGTGCCGCCAAAGTCGCTGGCGGGGAAGAAAGTGGTCCTGCTCGACGGTTATGCCGACACCCGGGTCATGCACCAGGTTTATCCCGACAGCCAGGTGCTGCTGGCGCCCAACCTCAGCAGTGCCCTGGAGGCGCTCAATCAGGGTGAAGTGGATGCGTTTGTCGGCAACGAGATCATCATCCGCGCCTTCAACGCGCTGCGTCCGTACCTGGGCCTGCAGGTGGTCGGCCCCAGCGCCTTGCCGCCGATTGGCTTCGCCTTTGCCGTGCGTGCCGAAGACCGGCTACTGCAGGAGATGTTCAACCAGGCGCTGGCCAGTATCGAGGAGTCGGTGCGCCGCGAAATTCTTGGCCGCTGGACCTCCGGCCTGGGCTCGGACGTGGCTCATCACCGGGTCGAGCTGAGCGTCGCCGAGCGCCGCTGGATCGCCAGCCATCCGCGGGTGACCGTGGTTGGTAGCCAGTATCCGCCTTACCTGTTCCGCACTCGCCAGGGCGCCTGGGTGGGGCTTAACAGCGATGTGCTGGCGACCATTGCGCAGATGACGGGCCTGCAGTTTGACTATGCGCCGTCCGAATCGATTGCCCAGAGCCTGGAGCTGCTCAGGAGCGGGCAGGCCGACTTGAGCACAACCCTCAGTGAAACCGCGGAGCGCCGCGAGTTTCTCGGGTTCACTCATTCCATTGGCGGGCAGAGCTGGGTGTTCATCGTTCGTGCGCCGCAACTGGGCCTGGCGTCGCTGGACGAACTGGCCGGGCAGACCCTGGCACTGCCGGCGCAGCATGCGCTGGAGAGCACCCTTCGCGAGGATCACCCGGGTATTCGCCTGTTGTTGGTGGACTCGCTGGAGCAAGCCCGGGAAAAGGTCCGCAACGGCGAAGCCCTGGCCACCATCGACAGCGAAATCGGCGCCTACAGCGTGATCGGCAACGACCCGGTGCTCAAGGTCGGGCGTGGAGTCGAGGGCAAGTGGGCACCGGACCGGTTCTCGGTACGGCGCAGCGCTCCGGAGCTGGAAAGCATCCTCAACAAGGCCCTGGAAGCCTTCCCGGTCGCCGAGTTGCGTGCCGTGCGCATGAAGTGGCTGGGCGCGCTGGCGCCGCCAGCGCCGGCCTGGCAGCGGATTGCGCCGTGGATCTACTGGACCGTGGCGGCGGCGGTACTGTTCGGGCTGGTGTCGCTGGTCTGGAGCAGTCGCTTGCGCGCGCAGATCAACCAGCGGCAGAAGGCCGAGCAAGCCCTCAACGACCAGTTGGCGTTCAAGCGCGCACTGCTCGACGGAATCCCCAACCCGATCTACGTGCGCGACCTGGAAGGGCGGCTGATCACCTGCAACAAAAGCTACGAACAGGCCTTCTCGATGCGCCTGGAAGATGTCAAGGGCCGGCGGCTGACAGACATCGATGTCATTCCCGAGGCGCTGGCCAGGCAACTGCATGCCGATTACCTGAGCCTGCTCGAAGATCCGCAACCGGTGTTCGCGGACCGCTGTATCGAGTTTGAGGGCCAGCGCACCGATGCCTACCAGTGGACCGTGCCGTTCTACAGTGCCGACGGGCAGCTGCAAGGCCTGCTGGGGGGCTGGATCGACATCACCGAGCGCAAGCAACTGGAGGTGGCGCTGGTCGAAGCCCGGCAGCAGGCCGAGCAGGCCAACCAGGCCAAAAGTACCTTTCTGGCGACCATGAGCCACGAGATTCGCACGCCCATGGCGGTGATCATCGGCCTGCTCGAACTTGAGCGGGAAACCACCCTGGGCCGCGGCGAGCAACCGTCCCGGCGGCTGGAAACCGCCCATCAATCAGCCCGTGAGCTGATTGCGCTGATCGGTGACAGCCTCGACCTTGCCCGGATCGAGGCCGGCAGCCTGCAGCTCGAACCCCAGGCCCGGGCACTGGCGCCGTTTCTCAAGGCTATCGTCGAGCAGTTCCAGGCCCAGGCCCTGGCTCAGGGCCTGGACTTGCGCCTGCAACTGGCCAGCGAAGCAGAAGGGGTGTACTGGTTCGACCCGCTGCGCTTGCGCCAGGTGCTGACCAACCTGCTGGGCAACGCCCTGAAATTCACTCACCTGGGCCTGGTAGAGCTGCAGGTCAGCCGCACTGGCTGCGACAGTTTGCAGGGCATTGGCTTGCGCCTGTGTGTGCGTGACACCGGCATCGGTATCAGCAAGCAACAGCAGAGCGCGCTGTTCCAGCCCTTCGCTCAGGCAGGCGCGGGTGCCGAATATGGCGGCTCGGGCCTGGGCCTGAGCATTTGCCGGCAGTTGGTCGAGTTGATGGGCGGCAACATTGCCCTGCGTAGCGTGCCGGGCAAAGGTACCGAGGTCAGTGTCGAGCTGACCCTCGAAGCGCTGGCTGCCGAGCCTGTAGCGCCAGCGCCGACGCGTGGGCTGGCGGGCGGGCCGGCGCGGCGGATTCTGGTGGTTGATGACCTTTCGGCCAGCCGCTTGGTGCTCAGCCAGCAACTGGAATTCCTTGGCCATGAGGTGCTGGCTGTGGAGAACGGCCAGAGTGCTTTGCAGGCCTGGCAGGACGGCGATTTCGACCTGGTGCTCAGCGATTGCAACATGCCGGTGATGAACGGTTATGCGCTGGCCCGTGGCATCCGCCGCCTGGAACGCGACAGCCAGCGCCCAGCGATCGCCATCGTTGGCTGCACCGCCAACGCTATGAAAGAGGAGCGCGCCCGCTGCCTGGAGGCCGGCATGGATGAATGTCTGGTCAAGCCGGTTGCGCTGGCCCAGCTTGTCGCGGTGATCGACAGGCTGGCCGCGCGGCCCAGCTTCAGGATGGATACCCTGCAGAAGATGACCCAGGCCAACAATGCGGTACTGCGGCGCATGCTTGAGGAGTTGCGCAAAAACCTGCGGGAAGAGTCCGCTTTGCTCGCCTCTGCCGTCCAGACCCAAGGCTGGGAAGCCATTGGCGTGGCATTGCACCGCCTCAAGGGCGTCGCCTGCCTGATTGATGCGCTGCCCCTGGCGCAGGCGTGCGCGCAACTGGAAAAGGCCAGCCAGGTGCGCTCGACGCAGGCTGCCGACCCGGGATGGGCAGCATTGCAGGCGGCAATCGACCAGTTGAATCAGGACATTGAACAAGAGCTGTGGAAAATGTCACCTCAACTTTAGGACATGTCCTATGGGCGTCCTAGGTCAATTTTCCTAGAGTTGCACAGTGCTGTCGTTCAGATCGGCTACTGCGGGGAAATTTTCATGCACTCACTTAAGGTTCTGATTCTCGAGGATCATCCTTTCCAACTGATGGCCTTGCATCAGATGCTCAATGCCAATGGCGTCTTCGATGTGCTGACGGCAGAGTCGGTCGACGGCGCACGGCAGACGCTGTCCCTGCGCGGGCGGGTCGATATCGCCATCTGCGACCTGCACATGGACGGCCAGGACGGCCTGGAGCTGATCCGTCACCTGGCTGACAGCGGCCTGGCGGCGGCCTTGATTATCCTCAGCAGCGCCGAACGTGGTGTGCTCGATAGCGTTGCCGACCTGGCGCGACAGTTGGGCTTGCGGGTGCTCGGCAGTCTGCAGAAGCCGGCTTGCAGCGTGTCGCTGCACAAGTTGCTGCGCCGCTACCTCGACGAGCCCGGCGATTCGCCCCAGGCGCTCGCCGCACCGGCCCATGCCGAGCTGTTGGCCATGTCGCCCGCCGAGTTGGCGCAGAGCCAGGCGCAGTGGCAGGCCCATTACCAGCCCAAGGTGGGTTTCGACGGTGCCCTGGTCGGGGTGGAGGCGCTGGTACGCTGGCAACACCCAAGCCTTGGCTTGCTTAGCCCGGCGCAGTTCTTCCCCTTGATTGAAGGCGCCGGGTTGCTGGAGGCACTCAGCTGGCACGTACTCGACCAGGCCCTGGCATTCAGTGCCCAGGCCAGGCTCGCCAGTGGCCAGCCATTACCCGTGGCGGTCAACATCGCCCCGCTGATGCTCACCCGCGATGATTTCGCCGCGCAGGTCGTCGCGGCCCTCAAGCGCCATGACGTGCCGGCCAGCGCCCTGACCCTGGAGGTCATCGAAACCCACAGCTGCCAGCTCGACAGCAACCAGCTCGAAGGGCTGTTGCACCTGCGCATCCAGGGCTGCCAACTGTCGATCGATGATTTCGGCATGGGCGTGTCCAATCTGCAGCGCCTGCTCGAACTGCCATTCAGCGAGTTGAAACTGCCCAGCGAGTTTGTCCGGGGCATGGCCGATGATGGCCGTAAGGCGGCGGTGGTGGCGGGGGCGCTGATCATGGCCCGGCGCATGGACCTGAACGTGGTGGTCGAGGGCGTCGAGACGGTAGATGACCTGATGGCGATCAAGGCCCTGGGCAGCCCGATCATGCAGGGCTATTTCATTGCCCGGCCGATGGCGGGGCCGGACCTGCGCCGGTGGATGCTCGAGCGTGAGCCGGCCGAGGCCAGGCTGCGGCGCAGGGCGTGAACAGCCTTCAGCCCAGGCCGTGCTCCTGCAAATAGAGGTACAGCGCGGCGTCATTGGCCAGGCCCAGCTTGCGCATGGCACTGACCTTCTGGCTGCTTACTGTCTGCTTGCTGCGGTTGAGCAGGGTGGCGATCTGGCCGACCGTGTGGCCGCCGGCGAGCAGGCGGGCGACTTCCAGCTCGCGCGGCGACAACGCCGTCTGGTCGCGGGCCAGGTCTTCACGCACGGCGCCGTCCTGTAACAGCAACTGCTGCACCGAATCGGCCAGGTAAATCTTGCCGCTGCGCAGGCGGGCGATGGCCTGGGGCAATTCGTCGGCCAGGCTGGCCTTGCTCAGCAGGCCATTGACGCCCAGGGCCAGCATGGCCCGGAACAGCCCGGCATTGTTGAGCATGGTCACCACCAGCAGCGGCAACTGCGGATGGTGCCGGCGCAGTTGTTCGAGCAGCTTCAAGCCATCGTTCTGCTGCTCCAGCGGCATCATGAAGTCGGTCACCAGCACGTCGCATTCCAGGCTTTGCAGCAGGGTCGTGAGCTCCAGCGGGCCGCCGGCTTCGCCCACTACGCGAATGCCCGGAAGCTGCTCGAGCACGGCGCGCAGGCCGATACGAAAGATCGGGTGGTCATCGGCCAGGATGATGCGCAGTTCACTGGGGGCAGGGGCTGTCACAGGCAGGCTCCGCTCAACGTGCTGGATTTCAATCTGTCATTTTTGCCGGGCATGCTGGGTAAAGGAAATCGCACTGAGAGAACTTTTCCGGCTGCCTCAGGGTCAGTGAAAGACCCCTTCTCGACAGGTAGGTGAACAATGAATGAGATGGAATGTATCAGATTGTTGCTTGGTCAAGCATTGGCACCGTACCGGGTCAGGCTGGTGCGCCTGAGCACCGGCTGTGATTTCGACCTGCGCCTGACCGACGAAACCAACCGCAGCGTGCTGCAGCGCACGGTCAAGCCCAGCCAGTTGCAGGACCAGCGCCTGCTGGTCGACCTGGTCGATGGCCTGCAGCGTGACCTGCTGATTGTAGAGGGCCGCCTGCAGCCTTGCGTCATCGCGGCGCAGCGCCATCTGCAGCAAGGCCGCTCGATCAGCGCCGGGGTGTGACGGAACCTTTGCCGGGCAAGGCAATCAGACCTAACAAGGACAGCTGATCGGGATTTTGCTCCGATGTCGTGAAGCTGTCGTGCGAAGCCCTATGGGCTTTTGTTTAGCCCCGGGCGGCCTCCCCACCGTTCGGGGTTTCTTTTTACCTGCGATCGGGCCTCAGGGGTGCTCGCCAAACAGGTGCAGGCTGTCGTGCAGGTACTGTTCGCGCATTTGCGGCGCCAGCCACTGGGCGTACAGGTCGGGCAAGGTGTCGTTGCGCAGCGGCAGTAGCAATTTGTTGATATGGCTGATGGCTTCGCGCCCCAGCGGCGTGTCGGAGCAGCCGACCCGCAGCAACTGGTACTGCTCGACTCCCTGGATCGGGTAGAAGGCATAGTCGTCGCTGGGCCAGCCTTGCTGTTGCAGCAGGTAGCGCACTTCCGGCCAGTAGCCGAGCACCAGTTGCAGGCGGTCATGCTGCTGCATTTGCAGCAGGCTGGTCACTGCGTCATTGCCGTAGTGGCGGCTGAGGGTAGTGTCGGGCAGGGTCTTGAGCAGTTCATCAACCGCCGGGCTGTAGCTGCGCTGGGCCACCACACCCAGCTTGAGCGCGGTACTGCCGAGCAGCGTCTGCAGGTCGACCTGCTGGTTGTGCAGGTAGGGGTCAAGCAGGTGCTGGTCCTTGCGCCGGACCACCAGGCCGCTGCTGAGCACGCCCAGGCTGGGGATCGAGAAATGCACATAGCGCGCTCGCTCCGGGGTCCACAGCAGGGTCGGGTCGCAGGTGAAGGTGGGCGCCTGGAGCATCTGGATGCCGCGGGCGCGGTTGACCCGGACGATGCTGTGATCGTATTCGGGCATCTGTTCGATCAGCAGCGGCAGCAAGCGGTCGATCACCCCCTGGCCCTTGCCGGTACCTTCGAAAATGGTCAGCGGCGGCAAGTCGCGCAACAACCAGAACAAACGCTCCTTGGCCGAGGCCGGAGCGGGCAGGCCCAGGCAAAGCAACAGACCTAGCAACAGCGGCAATCCACGACGCATGCTCGCTTGCCAGTGATGGGTCATGTCCAGGTCTCCACCGTTGCCACGCAACTTGAGTAGTGCCGTGTTCAGACTGCGCCTTGCGTGCGTAGCCGGGCAATCGCAGCTGTGTCATAACCCAGCCCGGCCAGTACCTGCTCGGTGTGGGCTCCAAGCTCCGGCCCGACCCATTCGCTGGAGCCGGGGGTGTCCGAGAGCTTGGGGACGATTCCCGGCATCTTGAACGGCGTGCCGTCGGGCAGCTTGGCTTGCAGGAACATCTCGCGGGCGAGAAACTGCGGGTCGCTGAACATATCTTCGGCACTGTAGATGCGGCTGGCCGGTACCTGGGCCTCATTGAGCACCTGCATCAGCGCATCCAGTGGCAAAGTCCGCGCCCAGCGGTCGATCACCCCGTACAACTCATCGCGGCGCAGGTCGCGGCCGTCATTGCTGGCGAGCGCCGGATCGTCGGCCAGGTCATTGCGGCCGATGGCCTGCATGAAGCGCTTGAAGATCGCATCGCCATTGGCGCCGATCTGCACGTGCTTGCCATCGGCGCTGGTGTGGATGGAGGAGGGGGTGATGCCGGGCATGATGTTGCCGGTACGCTCGCGGATAAAGCCGAACACGTCGAACTCCGGCACCATGCTTTCCATCATGGCGAAGATCGCTTCGTACAAGGCGACATCCACCACCTGGCCCTGGCCGCCGTTGACTTCGCGATGACGCAGGGCCATCAACGCCCCGATCACGCCCCACAAGGCCGCAATCGAGTCACCGATGGAGATGCCGGTACGCACCGGCGGGCGGTCCTCGAAACCGGTGATGTAGCGCAGCCCGCCCATGGATTCGCCGACGGCGCCGAACCCCGGCTGGTCTTTCATCGGCCCGGTCTGGCCGAAGCCGGACAGGCGCACCATCACCAGCTTCGGGTTGAGGGCGTGCAGCACGTCCCAGCCCAGGCCGAGTTTTTCCAGCACCCCGGGGCGGAAGTTCTCGATCAGGATGTCGGCTTCGGCCAGCAGCTTCTTGAGAATATCCAGCCCTTCGGCATGCTTGAGGTTGAGCGTGAGCGACTGCTTGTTGCGGGCCTGGACGAACCACCACAGCGACGTGCCTTCGTACAGCTTGCGCCACTTGCGCAGCGGGTCGCCGCCATCGGGCGACTCGACCTTGATTACCTCGGCGCCGAATTCGGCGCAGATGCGCGAAGCGAACGGGCCGGCAATCAGGGTGCCGAGTTCGATGACTTTGAGGCCGGCGAGAGGTTTGCTGGGCGTAGGCATGAGGCGTCCGTGGCAGCGGGTCAGGGCCCCCGTTTTTATCATAGCTGGGCGCGCCCAGATACTGCTGCGGCGCAAGGAACATGCGGATCGGTTAGACTGGGCGACTTTCCTTGCCGCAAGAAGCCCGTCCATGGCCCAGCCATCCACCACCTACAAGTTTGAACTGAACCTCACCGACCTTGACCGCGGTGTGTACGAAAGCGTCAAGCAGACCATCGCCCGTCACCCGTCGGAAACCGAAGAGCGCATGGCCGTGCGTCTGCTGGCCTACGCCCTGTGGTACAACGAGCAACTGTCTTTTGGCCGAGGTCTGTCGGACGTGGACGAAGCGGCGGTGTGGGAAAAAAGCCTGGACGACCGCATCCTGCACTGGATCGAAGTCGGCCAGCCCGATGCCGATCGTCTGACCTGGTGCTCGCGTCGCACCGAGCGCACCAGCCTGCTGGCCTATGGCAGCTTGCGCGTGTGGGAAACCAAGGTGCTGCCGGCGGTCAAGAACCTGAAAAACCTCAACATCGCCGCCGTGCCCCAGGAAGTACTGGAAACCCTGGCCAAGGACATGCCGCGGGCGATCAAGTGGGACGTGATGATCAGCGAAGGCACGGTGTTCGTCACCGACGATCGCGGCCAGCACGAAGTCCAGCTGCAATGGCTGATGGGCGAGCGCTGATCGCGCGTCCTTTCAAGCCGAACATCCCTGATTGACGAGAAGCCCCAACGCCCCATGCGTATCGATCCCCGCCCGTTGCCGTCCACGTTGCCCTTTCTCGGCGACCTGCCACCCTTGCTGACCCGCCTGTATGCCGCCCGTGGCGTGCAATCGGCAGCCGAGCTGGATAAGAGCCTGGCGCGCCTGCTGCCTTACCAGCAGCTCAAGGGCATCGAGGCGGCAGTCGACCTGCTGGTGACGGCACTGGCAGAACGCCAGCGCATCCTTATCGTCGGCGACTTCGATGCCGACGGCGCCACCGCCAGCACCGTCGGCCTGCTCGGCCTGCGTCTGCTGGGTGCTGCCCATGTTGATTACCTGGTGCCCAACCGCTTCGAGTACGGCTATGGCCTGACTCCGGAGATTGTCGAAGTGGCCTTGCAGCGCCAGCCGCAATTGCTGATCACCGTCGACAACGGCATTTCCAGCGTCGAAGGCGTGGCCGCCGCCAAAGCTGCGGGATTGAAGGTCCTGGTGACCGATCACCACCTGCCTGGCCATGAGCTGCCGGCGGCCGACGCCATCGTCAATCCCAACCAGCCGGGCTGCGAGTTCCCCAGCAAGGCGCTGGCCGGGGTCGGGGTGATTTTCTATGTGCTGATGGCCTTGCGCGCGCGGTTGCGCAGCCTCGGTCACTACGACAACGCGCCGCAACCGAACATTGGCGAGCTGCTTGATCTGGTGGCCCTGGGCAGCGTCGCTGACGTGGTGCCGCTGGATGCCAACAACCGCATCCTGGTGCACCAGGGCCTGGAACGCATCCGTGCCGGACGGGCGCGGCCGGGGCTCAAGGCCATTCTTGAAGTGGCCCGCCGCGATCATGCGCGTATCACCTCCACCGACCTTGGCTTTATTCTTGGCCCACGGCTCAATGCGGCCGGGCGCCTGGACGACATGAGCCTGGGCATCGAGTGCCTGCTCAGTGACGATGCCAACCTGGCCCGGGAAATGGCCGGCCAGCTCGACGAACTGAACCAGGACCGCAAATCCATCGAGCAGGGCATGCAGCGCGAAGCCCTGGCCCAGCTCAAGGACCTGCCGCTGGAATCGATGCCGTTCGGCCTGTGCCTGTTCGAGCCGGACTGGCACCAGGGCGTGATCGGCATCCTTGCCTCGCGCCTGAAAGAGCGTTACCACCGCCCGACCATCGCCTTTGCCGATGCCGGCGACGGCATGCTCAAGGGCTCGGCGCGCTCGGTGCCGGGCTTTCATATTCGCGATGCACTGGATGCCGTGGCGGCGCGCCATCCGCAGTTGATCAGCAAGTTCGGCGGCCACGCCATGGCCGCCGGCCTGTCGCTGCCGGCTGATAACTTTCCGGCCTTTGCCCAGGCCTTCGACGAAGAAACCCGTCGCCAGCTGCGTGAAGAAGACCTCACCGGCCGCTTGCTGTCGGACGGCACCCTGGCGGTCGAGGAGTTCCACCTGGAGCTGGCCCGGGCTTTGCGCAATGCCGGGCCGTGGGGCCAGCACTTCCCCGAGCCGCTGTTCCACGGGGTGTTCCAGCTGGTCGAGCAACGGATCGTCGGTGAGCGGCACCTGAAGGTGGTGCTCAAGAGCGAATGCGGTTCGCTCAAGCTCGATGGCATCGCCTTTGGCGTCGACCGGGAAGTCTGGCCCAACCCCACCGTGCGCTGGGTCGAGCTGGCCTACAAGCTCGACGTCAACGAGTTTCGCGGCCAGGAAAGCGTGCAACTGATGATTGCGCATATCGAGCCGCGCTGATCTCACGGGGCAAAGTGGTCTAGGCTTCGAATGATGGGTCGAAGAACCTGCGGGGAAGATTCTGTAGTCGGCCGGTCAACTACCTGGAGCCTTACCACTTGATTTGAGAGGTGCCCCATGAGCCTGCTGCTTGAGCCGTATACCCTGCGCCAGCTGATCCTGCCCAACCGCATTGCCGTCTCACCCATGTGCCAGTATTCCAGTGTCGACGGCCTGGCCAATGACTGGCACCTGGTGCACCTGGGCAGCCGCGCGGTGGGTGGTGCCGGGCTGATTTTCACCGAAGCCACTGCCGTGACTGCCGACGGGCGCATTACCGCGCAAGACCTGGGCTTGTGGGACGACGCGCAGATCCCAGGGCTGCAACGCATCACCCGTTTCATCACCGCCCAGGGCGCGGTGCCCGGCATTCAGCTGGCCCATGCCGGGCGCAAGGCCAGCACCCATCGGCCGTGGCTGGGCAAGCATGGCAGCGTCAAGGTCGACGATGGCGGCTGGGTGCCAGTGGGGCCCTCGAAAATTGCCTTCGACCCGGAGCACACCGCACCCAGCGAACTGAACGAAGCGCAGATCGGCGAGATCATCCAGGCCTTTGTCGCCGCTGCCCGGCGCGCCCTTGAGGCCGGTTTCAAGGTGGTCGAAGTGCATGCCGCCCATGGCTACCTGTTGCACCAGTTCCTGTCGCCATTGAGCAACCAGCGCCGCGACCAGTACGGCAGCTGCTTTGAAAACCGCATTCGCCTGACCCTGCAAGTGACCGAAGCGGTGCGCGAGGTGTGGCCGGCCGAGTTGCCGGTGTTCGTGCGGCTATCGGCCACTGATTGGGTCGAGGATGGCTGGAACCCGGATGAGACCGTGGAGCTGGCCAAGCGCCTGCGCAAACTGGGCGTGGACCTGATCGACGTGTCCTCTGGCGGCACCTCGGTAAAAGCCGAGATCCCGACCGGGCCGGGCTATCAGACTCAGTTCGCGGCCAAAGTGCGGGAAGAGGCGGGGATCGCCACCGGGACGGTGGGCATGATCACCGACCCGATGCAGGCTGAAACCATCTTGCGTACCGCGCAGGCCGATATCATCTTCCTCGCCCGCGAATTGCTGCGCGACCCGTACTGGCCGCTGCATGCCGACGACGACCTGGGCGGCAACAAGGCGGTGTGGCCGGCGCAGTATCAACGGGCTACCAGTCGCGACCAGCCGATACATGAGTCTGATTTACGCGATTGACTGAATGGCGAGCGCTTCGCGCTCGATCGCAGGCAAGCCAGCTCCCACAGGTTCGGCGTACATAAACCCTCTGTGGGAGCGGGCCTTAGGCATGTGCGGCCTGGCTCAACACATCGCTGACCCACTGGTTGATGCTCTTGTCTGCCAACTCAGCTTTTTGCGCGACGCTGGCATGCAGCGTCGGCTCAAGGCGCAAGCTCAATTTCCCCGAGTAAGCTTTCTGTGGTTCACGTCCCAGGCGCGCGCAGGTATCAAGGTAGTCATCCACGGCTTCTTCGAAGGCGCTGCGCAACTGCGGGACCGATTGCGCGTGAAAGCCGATCACATCGCGTATACCGGCGACATGGCCGATCAGCAATTGGTCTTCATCGCTGTATTCAATACGGGCGGCGTAGCCCTTGTAGTTCATGACATTCATGGGGTCACTCCTGCCTGTTCCAGAAAGTACCGCGCATCGCGGATCTGATAAGGCTTGGCATCTTTATCCGGATGAGGGCGATGGAACGTCGCGATCACACCATTGAGTTCAAAGCGCACGCGTGAACCTCTGCCTTCGATTACCCGGGCTCCCGCACCGACCAACAAAGATTCGATGCGAGCCCATTCCAGATTGCCGGGTATCGGTTTGCTGAAGATTGACTTCAGCGTACTGCGCTGATGATTATTCATGGTATCAGATTATGATACCGTCTGCGATGCAGCAATGGGATGTCCGTAGGGCGAAGCCTTTATGGATGAAGGAGGTTTCCTGGATTTAGCCCAGTTCCCCCACCGCACGCCACGCCTCATCAATCGCCGCATGGGCATAGGCGCTCCAGGCCGCGTCCGAGTTGGCGATGCTGACCTTGCCCACGGGCTGGCGCGCCAGCTCCATCCACTGCTCGATCTGCGCCGGGTCGTCGTAGAGGGTATTGGTGGAGCAGGCATAACCATGGGGCCAGCGGTTGACCGTGATCGCCAGGATGTCCTTGTTGTGGTCAAAGCCACCAGGACCCAGCATGCGTTGCAATTGCTCGCGCAGCTGGCTTTCCAGTACCTCGAATGAGGTGCCGTACAGGCGCCCGCGTCCGGCACGGGCCTGGTCGCGGCTGTTCATGCCGCTGTCGGGGCTGGTCGGGACAAACACCATGTGCAGGCCGATGGGCTGCGCCGGATCGCGTGGATGCTCGTAGCCGCCGAGGCTCACCGGGTAGTCGAGCTTGATCCGGCTGTAGGGCTGGGTGGCGGCGTAGATCTCGTGCACGCCAAGCTTCTGGAACGCTTGCCAGTTGCGCACGATGACCTTGGTGTACACCAGCGGGAACTTGACGTTCTGGCTCAGGGCGTGGGCCTGTTCGGCCGACAGGTCGCGCAGCAGGTAGGGGATCATCATGTTGTAGCAGGCCAGGACGCAGTGCTTGGCGCGCACCTTGGCCAGTTGCCCGGCGCGGCTGTAGCCGACATCGACCCCACCCACGACGTTGCGCACGCTCACCGCCGTGCTGTTCAGGCGCAGGCGCAGCGGTTGCCCGGCGCGGTCGAGCTGGCTGTAGTCGAAATTGGCGAGGACGATGTCTTCCATGCTCTGGCCCGGCGCCACCGATGGCACCAGGCTGCGGACCAGCAGGCGTGCCACTGACGCATTACCGTCGGGGAAGTGGTAGATGTAGGGCTCTTCCATCTCCGCCTTGGCTTCCTCGCTGAGCGGCGCCAGGTTCATCGCGGCAAAGCCCGGGAAGCCGACAGAGTAGGCGTCGGCAGCGGCGACGGCATCGATGCCCACGGCCATGAAGTCGTTGGTGCGGCCCTGGAAGTACTTGACCGCCCTGGCCGACAGGCCGACGTCCTTGAGCAGGAAGTCGCGGTAGCTGGTGCGCTCCAGATAGGCCGTCTTGTCCTCCAGCGACTTGCCGGCCAGGTAGTCGCGCGGCGCCTGGTGCAGGTCGATCAGCGCCTTGCGGTCGCTTGCGGGCAGGGGGAAGTCATTGATGAAATCGGCAATCGGGCGGGCGTTGAGCTGGCTCGGGGCGATGTCGTCGGCGACCATCGGCGTCGGGTCGCCAGTGACCAGCTTGTCTTCGCCGAAGGTTTCCTGGTCGAAGAACACCGCGCGCGACAGGCCCAGGTCGGGGTAGAAGCTGCGGTCAAAGGCGGTCTCGAAACGCTTGATATCGACGCCAAGCTTTTGCAGCAGGCCGTTGACCTCCTTGCTGTACAGATGGTTGGGCGACTGCAAGGCTTCACTGCCGCCATAACCGAGGATCATCCGCCCACCGGCGCTGAACTCGTTGCGCTTGGCGTGGCCGCCGAAATCGTCGTGGTTCTCGAGGATCAGGATCTTCGCGGCGGGATGTTTCTCGCGATAGAAGAACGCCGCCGCCAGGCCGCTGATGCCGCCGCCGACCACCACCAGGTCGTATTCCTCGCTGATCGGCAGGGCGTCGGTGGCGAAGGTCTTTTTCTCCCAGCCCATCTGGTGCGCAACTTCGAAGGCGCCGACATGGCTGCCACGCAAACCGGTCAAGGCCGGTGGGTAATAGCGCCCGCTGGGGGCCGCCTGAAGCAGTTGCAGCGGGGTCAGGCCCGCTGCGACGCCGATGGCGACTCCGTTGATGAAGTCGCGTCGGGTGATTTCCATGGGTGTCCTTACCTTAATGTTTGAACATCACATGCCGGACGCAGGTGTAGTCCTCCAGCCCGTACATGGACATATCCTTGCCATAGCCAGACAGTTTCTGACCGCCATGGGGCATTTCGCTGACCAGCATAAAGTGCGTGTTGACCCAGGTACAGCCGTACTGCAGGCGCGCCGAAACGCGATGGGCACGGCCGACGTCGGCGGTCCACAGCGACGACGCCAGGCCGTAGTCGGAATCGTTGGCCCAGGCCAGGGCCTGCGCTTCATCGTCGAAACGGGTTACCGAGACCACCGGCCCGAACACCTCGCGGCGGACGATCTCGTCATCCTGCTGGGCATCGGCCAGCACCGTAGGTTCGAAAAAGAAACCGTCACCGGCCACCGCCTTGCCACCGGTGACCAGGCGAATATGCGGCTGGGCAATCGCCCGTTCGACCATGGCCGCCACCCGGTCGCGGTGCTGGGCGGTGATCAGCGGGCCGAGCTCGGTGTCCGGGTCGTTCTGCAGGCCATGCTTGATGCTGGCCACGGCCTTGCCGAGCTTTTCGACGAATTGCTCGTAGATGCCGCTTTGGGCATAGATGCGGCAGGCGGCGGTGCAGTCCTGGCCGGCATTGTAGAAGCCGAAGGTGCGGATGCCGTCGACCGCGGCGTCGATATCGGCATCATCAAAAATGATCACCGGGGCCTTGCCGCCCAGTTCCATGTGCATGCGCTTCACGCTGTCGGCGGTGCTGGCGATGATGTTGGCGCCGGTTGGGATCGAGCCGGTCAGCGACACCATGCGCACTTTCGGGTGGGTCACCAGCGGCGTGCCGACGCTCGGCCCGCGACCGAAAAGAATGTTCAGCACGCCGGCCGGCAACAGCTCGCTGGCAAGTTCTGCCAGGCGCAGCGCAGTCAGCGGCGTTTGCTCCGACGGCTTGAGCACCACGGTGTTGCCGGCGGCCAGCGCCGGGGCGATCTTCCAGGCAACCATCATCAGCGGGTAGTTCCACGGCGCGATCGAGGCGACCACGCCCAGCGGGTCACGACGGGTCATCGAGGTATGCCCCGGCAGGTATTCACCGGCAGCCGAGCCGCCCAGACAGCGGCTGGCACCGGCAAAAAAGCGGAACACATCGGCGATCGCCGGGATCTCGTCATTGAGCGCAGCGGCATAGGGCTTGCCGCAGTTGTCCGACTCCAGGCGGGCCAGCTCTTCGCCGTGGGCCTCGATGGCGTCGGCAAGTTTGAGCAGCAACAGCGAACGCTCTTTGGGCGTGGTCTGCGACCAGCTGTCGAAGGCACGGTCGGCGGCGCGCACGGCAGCATCGACCTGGGCCTCGCTGGCCTCGTTGACTTCCACCAGCACGCTGCCCAGCGCCGGGTTGAGCACCGCGTAGCCTGCGCCTTCGCCGTCCACCAGTTGGCCGTTGATTAACAGTCGGGTTTGCATGGTCCAGTCCTCCAGGAGTTATTTGCCGCTGCCGGCTACGCTTTCGCCGCCGCGGGTCAGGTAATAGGCGCCGAGGATCGGCAGCATGGTCACCAGCATCACCAGCATGGCCACTACGTTGGTGACCGGCACATCGCGCGGCCGGCTTAACTGGTTGAGCAGCCAGATTGGCAGGGTGCGCTCGTGGCCTGCGGTGAAGGTGGTGACGATGATTTCATCGAACGACAAGGCAAAGGCCAGCATGCCGCCGGCCAGCAGTGCCGAGCCGAGGTTGGGCAAAACGATGTAGCGAAAGGTCTGCCAGCCGTCGGCGCCCAGGTCCATCGACGCCTCGATCAGGCTCTGCGAGGTGCGCCGCAGGCGGGCGATGACGTTGTTGTAGACGATCACCACGCAAAAGGTGGCGTGGCCGACGACGATGGTGAAAATGCCCGGCTCGATCCCCAGGGTCTTGAATGCCGAGAGCAGGGCGATGCCGGTGATGATCCCGGGCAGGGCGATGGGCAAAATCAGCATCAGCGAGATGCTCTCCTTGCCGAAAAAGCTGCGCCGGTACAGCGCCGCCGAGGCCAGGGTGCCGAGCACCAGGGCGATCAGCGTCGCCAGGCAGGCGACCTGCAGCGACAGTTTGATCGACTCCAGCACGTCCGGGCGCGCAAACGCCACGCTGAACCACTTCAGGGTCAAGCCCTGGGGCGGAAAGCTGAAGGCGGCGTCCTCGGTGTTGAAGGCATAGAGGACGATGATCAGGATCGGGAAGTGCAGGAACACCAGCCCGCCCCAGGCCGCCAGGCGCAGGCCGATCGAGGCGCGTTCAGAGTGCATCGAAGGCCCCCAGGCGTTTGACTATGGTCAGGTACACGGCAATCAGCACGATCGGCACCAGGGTAAAGGCGGCGGCCATGGGCATGTTGCCGATGGCGCCCTGCTGGGCATAGACCATGCTGCCAATGAAGTAGCCGGGCGGGCCGACCAGTTGCGGGACGATAAAGTCGCCCAGGGTCAGCGAGAAGGTGAAGATCGAGCCTGCGGCTATGCCAGGTACCGACAGCGGCAGGATTACCTGCATGAAGGTCTGCCGCGGCCGCGCGCCAAGGTCTGCCGAGGCTTGCAGCAGTGATGGCGGCAGGCGTTCCAGCGAAGCCTGGATCGGCAGGATCATGAACGGCAGCCAGATGTACACGAACACCAGGAAGCGCCCCAGGTGCGAGGTCGACAGGGTGCTGCCGCCGACCCCGGGAATACCGAGGATGAACTGCAGCACCGGCCCCAGGTTGAGTTGCTGGACGAACCACTGGGCCACGCCGCCCTTGGCCAGCAGCAGGGTCCAGGCGTAGGCCTTGACGATGTAGCTGGCCCACATCGGCATCATCACCGCGATATAAAAGAACGCTTTGGTCTTGCCGCTGGTGTAGCGGGCCATGTAGTAGGCGATGGGGAAGGCCAGCACGGCGCTAGCCAGCGACACGGCGATGGCCATGCCCAGGGTGCGCAGGATGATGTCGAAGTTCGATGGGTTGAACAGCGCAGCGAAGTTGCCCAGGGTCAGGTCAGGGGTGACCGCCATGGTGAAGTCGTCGAAGGTGTAGAAACCCTGCCACAGCAGGCTCAGCAGCGACCCCAGGTAGATCGCGCCAAACCACAGCAGCGGCGGCACCAGCAGCAGCGCCAGGTACAGGTTGGGGCGCCGATAGAGCAGGGTAGAGAAGCGCCGCATGACGCCCGGCGCGCTGTTTGCCAGAGCCTGGGTCATTTCAGTGGCCCTCGCCGGGCACGGTTTCCTGCAACGCCGTCATCGCCTCGCGGGCCCAGCGTGCCTGCAGGCGCTGGCCGGGCTGCCAGGGCGCGGCGTGTTCCTGCCACTGGTTGTTGGCCTGGCTGATGCTCAGCAACTGGCCGTTGTCCAGCTGCAGCTCGTAGCGGGTGGCGCTGCCCTGGTACTGGATATCGTGGAGCAGGCCGCTGACCTGGATTTCGTTGCTGGCCGCTGGCTGGTCGCCAAGGCGGATGTGTTCCGGGCGGATCGAGAACGGCAGCTGGCTGCCATTGAGCTGCTGCGCCAATGCGCCGCGCAGCACATTCGAGGTGCCGACGAACTCGGCGACGAAAGTGGTCGCCGGCTTCATGTACAGGTTGCGTGGAGTGTCGACCTGCTCGATGCGGCCGCGGTTGAACACCGCGACGCGGTCCGACATCGACAGCGCCTCGGTCTGGTCATGGGTGACAAAGATGAAGGTGATGCCCAATTGGCGCTGCAGCTTTTTCAGCTCGCCCTGCATTTGCTCGCGCAGTTTCAGGTCCAGCGCTCCCAGCGGTTCATCGAGCAGCAGCACCCGCGGGCGATTGACCAGCGCCCGCGCCAGGGCCACGCGCTGGCGCTGGCCGCCAGACAGTTGCACCGGCTTGCGCTGGCCATAGCCGCCCAGGGCAACCATGACCAGGGCCTCTTCGGCGCGGGCATGGCGTTCGGCCTTGGCCACGCCCTTGACCTTGAGGCCATAGGCGACGTTGTCGCGCACGTTCATGTGCGGGAACAGCGCGTAGTCCTGGAACACCGTGTTGACGTCGCGCTGGTAGGGCGGCAACCCCGCCGCCTCTTCACCGTGGATGCGGATCGACCCGGCACTGGGTTGCTCGAAGCCTGCAATCAGGCGCAGGCAGGTGGTCTTGCCCGACCCCGAGGGGCCGAGCATCGAGAAGAACTCACCGTCGTGGATGTCGATCGACACCTGGTCAACCGCCCTGACCTCGCCAAAGGTGCGCGAGACATTGGTGAACTGCACTGCAAGGGTCATGGTGCGAAGCTCCAGCAAGAGGGAGCAAGCCCGCGTCTTCAGGTGGGAACGGGCTTGCCCCGCGACAGGGCCCTAACGGCCGCCCATGATCGCAATATAGTCCTGGGTCCAGCGGCTATAGGGCACGAACTTGCCCCCTTCGGCCTGCGGGGTCTTCCAGAAGGCGATCTTGTCGAACTGGTCGAAACCATTGGTCTTGCAGCCCTCGGCGCCGAGCAGTTCGCTGCCGCTGCAGGCCGCCGGCACCGCGGGCAGCGAGCCGAACCAGGCCGCTACGTCGCCCTGGACCTTGGGCTGCAGCGACCAGTCCATCCACTTGTAGGCGCAGTTGGGGTGCTTGGCCTCGCTGTGCAGCATGGTGGTGTCGGCCCAGCCGGTGGCGCCTTCCTTGGGAATGGTCGAGGCCACCGGCTGTTTGTCGGCTTGCAGGCCGTTGACCATGTAGCCCCAGGAACTGGAGGCGACCACGCCCTCGTTCTTGACGTCACTCATCTGCACCGTGGCATCGTGCCAGTAACGGTGGATCAGCGGATGTTGCTGGCGCAGCAGGTCGAGCACCGCTTGGTACTGGGTTTCGTTCAGTTCATAGGGGTTGTGGATGCCCAGTTCAGGTTTGGCCGACTTCAGGTACAGCGCCGCATCGGCGATGTAGATCGGCCCGTCGTAGGCCTGCACCCGGCCCTTGTTGGGCTTGCCGTCGGGCAGCTCCTGCGGCTCGAAAACCACGCTCCAGCTGGTCGGCGCCTGCTTGAACACCTCGGTGTTGTACAGCAGCACGTTCGGACCCCATTGGTAGGGCGTGCCGTACACCTGTTGGTTGACCACGTACCAGGCGCCGTCCTTGAGCCGCGGGTCGAGGTTCTTCCAGTTGGGGATCAGCGCGGTGTTGATCGGCTGCACGCGCTTGCCGGCGATCAGGCGCAGCGAGGCGTCACCGGAGGCGGTGACCAGGTCGTAACCGCCCTTGGTCATCAGGCTGACCATCTCGTCGGAGGTGGCGGCGGTCTTGACGCTGACCTTGCAGCCGGTGTCCTTCTCGAAGCCGGTCACCCAGTCGTAGGCCTTGTCGCTTTCACCGCGCTCGATGTAACCCGGCCAGGCGACGATATCCAGCTGGCCTTCGCCGGCGCCCACGGCTTTCAGGGGTTCGGCGGCCTGCAGGCTGGCGCTGGCCAGCAGGGCGGTGCTCAGGGCGCAGAGCGTGGCGGTCTTGTGCACGAACATGGTGTTCCCTCTTGTTGGAATTATCTCGGGGCGGTGAAAGTGCAGGTATAGCTGGTTTAAGCGTAGGCAACATCTGGAAGCAAATGCATTCAGCTTCGCTTCAGCCTGCGGCAGTACTCTTTGGGCTTCTTTCCTCCCCATGGAGATGCCCCATGAACACCCGCGGCTTGCTTGATCAACTGCTCAAATCCGGCCAGGACCTGCTGCAGAACCAGGGCGGCAAAAGCCCTGCCGGCAAATCCGGCGGCCTTGGCGACCTGCTCGGCGGCAAGGGCGGTGGTGGCCTGGGCAGCCTGCTCTCCGGTGCCGGCGGCGGTGCTCTGGCGGCAGGGGCGATGGGCTTGCTGATGGGCAACAAAAAGGCTCGCAAGTACGGCGGCAAGGCCCTGACCTACGGCGGCCTGGCGGCCCTCGGGGTGATCGCCTACAAGGCCTACGGCAACTGGCAGGCCAAGCAGGGCACTGCGGTGCAGGGTGAGCCGCAAACCCTCGACCGCCTGCCGCCGGCCCAGGTCGAGCAGCACAGCCAGGCGATCCTCAAGGCGCTGGTGGCAGCGGCCAAGTCCGATGGCCATGTCGATGACCGCGAGCGGGCGCTGATCGAGGGCGAATTCGTCAAGCTGTCCAGCGACCAGGAACTGCAACACTGGCTGCACGCCGAGCTGAACAAACCGCTGGACCCGGCCGACGTCGCCCGCGCCGCCAGCACCCCGGAAATGGCCGCCGAAATGTACATCGCCAGTGTCATGCTGGTGGACGAGGAGCATTTCATGGAGCGTGCCTACCTGGACGAACTGGCGCGCCAGCTCAAGCTTGACCCGGCGCTCAAGAGCGAGCTGGAAAACCAGGTAAAACTTGCTGCCAGTCAATGAAACCGGGCTAATGGCCAGTATCTAGCCCGTTTGGCCCGATCCAGCCGTTAAGTCAGCCGCAAAAGCGCGCAGCCGCTGGGCTATACTCTGCCCATTTTTCCTGCTCGCGTAGAACACTTGAGGGCTGACTGTGAAAAACTGGACCTTGCGCCAACGGATCCTGGCGAGCTTCGCCGTGATTATCGCCATCATGTCGCTGATGGTGGTCGCTGCCTATTCGCGACTGGTGGCCATAGAGTCCGGCGAGGAAGCGGTGCGAACCGACAGCATCCCCGGGGTCTACTACAGCTCCATGATCCGCAGTGCCTGGGTCGACAGCTATGTACTGACCCAGCAGCTGGTGGGCCTGAGTGACCATCGCGAGCTCACCTCGGCCGACATGGAGCTGTACAAGGGCTTTGAAGAACGCCTCAAACAGCACATGGCCAGCTACCAGGCGACCATTCGCGAGAAGGACGACCAGGCCAGCTTCGACCAGTTCGGCCAGCTCGAAGCGGGCTACCTGAAAGCGGTGGATAGCGTCCTGGAGGCCTACCGCAAGAAGGATTACCCCGAAGCCCGGCGCCTGCTCGCCGAGGTGCTGACCCCGGCCTGGGTCGATGGCCGCAAGCACCTGAACGGGGTGATCGAGCGCAACCGTCATTCGGCCGAATCCGCCACCGACTCCATCGTCAGCGCCGTGGCCACGGCCAAGTTCAGCATGATCGTCTCGCTGTTGCTGGCGATTGTCGCGGCAACCATCTGCGGCCTGGTGCTGATGCGCGCCATCACCGCACCGATGCAGCGTATCGTCCATGCCCTGGACAAGCTCAGCGGCGGCGACCTCAGCGTGCGCCTGAACCTGGATCGCAAGGATGAGTTCGGCGCGGTGGAAACCGGCTTCAACGAAATGATGGGCGAACTGACCAACCTGGTGTCCCAGGCCCAGCGCTCCTCGGTGCAGGTCACCACTTCGGTGACCGAGATTGCCGCCACCTCCAAGCAGCAACAGGCCACCGCCACCGAGACCGCCGCCACCACCACCGAAATCGGCGCCACTTCGCGGGAAATCGCCGCGACTTCCCGCGACCTGGTGCGGACCATGACCGAAGTGACCTCGGCCGCCGACCAGGCCTCGATCCTGGCCGGCTCCGGCCAGCAGGGCCTGGCGCGCATGGAAGAGACCATGCACCAGGTGATGGGCGCGGCCGATCTGGTCAACAACAAGCTGGCGATCCTCAACGAGAAGGCCGGCAACATCAACCAGGTGGTGGTGACCATCGTCAAGGTCGCCGACCAGACCAACCTGCTGTCGCTCAACGCCGCCATCGAGGCGGAAAAAGCCGGTGAGTACGGCCGTGGTTTCGCCGTGGTCGCCACTGAAGTGCGGCGCCTGGCCGACCAGACTGCCGTGGCTACCTACGACATCGAGCAGATGGTTCGCGAGATCCAGTCGGCGGTGTCGGCCGGGGTCATGGGCATGGACAAGTTCTCCGAAGAAGTACGCCGCGGCATGTTCGAGGTGCAGCAGGTCGGCGAGCAACTGACCCAGATCATTCACCAGGTCCAGGCCCTGGCGCCGCGGGTGTTGATGGTCAACGAAGGCATGCAGGCCCAGGCCACCGGCGCCGAACAGATCAACCACGCCCTGGCGCAGTTGGGCGATGCCAGCAGCCAGACGGTCGAATCGTTGCGCCAGGCCAGCTTTGCCATTGACGAACTGAGCCAGGTGGCCACCGGCCTGCGTGGCGGCGTGTCGCGGTTCAAAGTCTGACCTGCCGATGAACGACCTTCAGCCTCGCCGCAACCAGGATGCGGCCTCCCACGGCACCCTGTACCTGGTGTTTCGCATCGGCGACCAGCGCTTTGCCCTGGACGCCCATGAGGTCGCCGAAGTGCTGCCGCGCCTGCCGCTCAAGCCCATTGCCCAGACCCCGGCCTGGGTGGCCGGGGTGCTGGCGCATCGTGGCGCGCTGGTACCGGTGATCGACGTCGGCGCCTTGAGCTTCGGTTTGCCGGCGCCGGTGCGCACCAGCACGCGCCTGGTCCTGGTGCACTACCGTGCCGACCCGTTGCGCCCGCACTTGCGGCTGGGGCTGATCCTCGAACAGGCCACCGATACCCTGCGTTGCGACCCCGCCGAGTTCCAGCCCTATGGCCTGGACAACCAGCAGGCGCCTTACCTGGGGCCGGTGCGCGAGGATGCCCACGGTTTGCTGCAGTGCATCGGTGTACAGGACCTGCTCAGCGCCGAGGTGCGCCAGCTGTTGTTCCCGCCTGAGCTGGCGGCGAGCGACGAGGGCCTGGCATGAGTGGCGAACAGCGCTTCTTTCGCTTTTTGCAGGATCGGATCGGCCTGGATGTCGCCTCGGTCGGCGCAGCGATGGTCGAGCGCGCCTTGCGTCAGCGCTGCGCCACCCTCGAAGCCCGCGACCTGGATGACTACTGGCTGCGCCTGCAGCAGTCGAGCCAGGAGCAGCAGGCGCTGATCGAGGCGGTGATCGTCCCGGAAACCTGGTTCTTCCGTTATCCGGAGTCGTTCAACGCCCTGGTGACCCTGGCGCGCAAGCGCCTGGCCGAGCTCGGTGGCATGCGCCCGCTGCGCATCCTCAGCCTGCCGTGCTCGACCGGCGAAGAGCCGTATTCGATTGCCATGGCCCTGCTCGACGGCGGCTTTGCCGGGCACAGCTTTCGCGTCGACGCTATGGACATCAGCCCTAATTCGATTGATCGCGCCGAACAGGCGCTGTACGGGCGCAACTCGTTCCGTGGCTCGCACCTAGACTTTCGCGAGCGGCACTTCAGCGACAGCGACGAAGGCCAGCGCCTCGACGAGCGGGTTCGCCAGCAGGTCAAGCTGCAGGTCGGCAATGTCCTGGATCCGGCGCTCAAGGCCCGGGAGGGCAGTTACGATTTCGTGTTCTGCCGCAACCTGCTGATCTACTTCGACGTCCCCACCCAGCAGCGGGTGTTCGAGGTGCTCAAAAGCCTGATCCATGAGCAAGGTGTGCTGTTCATCGGCCCGGCCGAAGGCAGCCTGCTGGCGCGCATGGGCATGCGCCCGGTGGGCATTGCCCAATCCTTTGCCTACGTACGCCAGGCTGAAATGCAGCCGGCGCCGCCGAGCAAGCCGTTGGCGATCCCTTTGCCGTTGACAGTGCCGGTGACGGCGGCCAGCGTGCCGCGCCCGGCGTCGGCGCCGCTGACAGTCCGCAAGCTCAAGCCGATTGCGCCGCCGCCGGCGAAGCCCGCCGCGCAGGATGCGGCCAGCCAATTGCTGGCGCAGATCGCCCAACTGGCCAATGCCGGCAGCAGCACCGAGGCCCAGGCCGCGTGTACCCGCTACTTGCAGCAGTATCCGCCCACTGCCCAGGTGTTCTACTGGCTGGGCTTGCTCAGTGATACCGCCGGCGACAGCGGCGAAGCCCTGAGCCATTACCGCAAGGCGCTGTACCTTGACCCCCAGCATCCGGAGGCACTGGTGCACCTGGCCGCGCTGCTGGCTTCGCAAGGTGATGTCGCAGGCGCCCGGCGCCTGCAGGAACGGGCCGCACGGCGCGCTGACCGGGAGTCTGAGCAATGATGGGTGACAACGACGTGCAACTGGTCGCCAGTGACGCCGCCAGCATCGACGATTGCTGGAACCGTATCGGCGTACACGGCGACAAGAGCTGCCCGCTGCTTGATGAACATATTCACTGCCGCAACTGCGACGTCTATGCCGCTGCAGCGACGCGCCTGCTGGACCGCTATTCGTTGTCTCAGGAAGCCCACGAGCAGAGCGAGGCGCCTGAGCAAGCCAGCAGTGGCCGCTCATTGCTGCTGTTTCGCCTGGGCGAGGAGTGGCTGGCGCTGGCCACCCGCTGCCTGGTCGAGGTTGCGCCGCTGCAGCAGGTGCATTCCCTGCCACACCAGCGCTCGCGGGTGCTGCATGGCGTGGCCAATGTACGTGGCGCGCTGGTGCCCTGCCTGTCGCTGGGCGACCTGCTCGGCCTTGAAACCCAGGGTTCGGCGCCAACCTCGGCGCGGATCATGCCGCGCATGCTGATCATCGCCGCTGCCGGCGGCTCGGTGGTGGTCCAGGTCGATGAAGTGGACGGCATCCATGCTCTGGACCCCGTCCGTCTGGGGGCCGAGCAGGGCGAAACGCGTTTTACCGCAGCGGTGCTGCAATGGCGCGGACGCAGTGTTCGCGTGCTGGATGAAGACCAAGTGCTGTCTGCCGTGAACCGGAGCCTGTCATGACCCCAGAGCAAATGCGCGACGCCTCGTTGCTCGAGCTGTTCAGCCTGGAGGCCGAAGCCCAGACCCAGGTGCTCAGTGCCGGGTTGCTGGCGCTGGAGCGCAACCCGACCCAGGCCGACCAGCTTGAAGCGTGCATGCGCGCAGCCCATTCGCTCAAGGGCGCGGCGCGGATTGTCGGCGTCGATGCCGGGGTCAGCGTCGCCCATGTCATGGAAGACTGCCTGGTCGGCGCCCAGGAAGGCCGCTTGCTGCTGCGCCCGGAGCATATCGATGCGCTGTTGCAGGGCACCGACCTGCTGATGCGCATCGCCACGCCGGGCGATGCCAGTATCGATGCCGCGGTGCAGACCTTTCTGGTGCAGATGGCCGCGTTGCTCGACCCTGGTGCACCAGCAGCGCCTGCGATCGCAGCGCCGCCATTGCCGGAACCCGAGCCCGAACCCGAACCACTGGCGGTCGAGCTGCCAAGCGTTGACCCCGAGCCCGAGGTTGAAGCCGCGCCGGTGCGCAGCGGCAAACGCACGACCGAGGGCGGTGAGCGGGTCTTGCGGGTCACGGCCGAGCGCCTGAACAGCCTGCTCGACCTGTCGAGCAAATCGCTGGTCGAAACCCAGCGGCTCAAGCCTTACCTGGCCACCCTGCAGCGCCTCAAGCGCATGCACGGGCAAAGCATCCGTGCCCTCGACGGCCTCAAGCAGCAACTGGAAAGCAGCGGCCAGAGCGCCGAAGTCCAGGACGCTTTGGCCCAGGCCCAGCGTCTGCTCGGTGAGACCCAGCAAATTCTGTTGCAGCAAGCCTCTGATCTCGATGAGTTCGGCTGGCAGGCCAGCCAGCGCGCGCAGCTGCTTTACGACACCGCACTGGCCTGTCGCATGCGTCCGTTTGCCGATGTGCTGACCGGGCAAAGCCGCATGGTCCGTGACCTTGGTCGTTCGCTGGGCAAGCAGGTGCGCCTGGACATCGACGGCGAGAAAACTCAGGTCGACCGCGACGTACTGGAAAAGCTCGAAGCGCCCTTGACCCACCTGCTGCGCAATGCCGTCGATCACGGTATCGAATCGCCCGAGCGGCGCCTGGTGGGCGGCAAGCCCCTGGAAGGGCAGATCCGCCTGCGTGCCTCGCACCAGGCCGGCCTGCTGGTGCTTGAGATCAGCGACGATGGCGGCGGCGTCGACTTGGCACACTTGCGCCAGAGCATCGTCGAGCGCCAGTTGTCACCGGCCGAAACCGTGGCGCAGATGAGCGAGGCCGAGCTGCTGACCTTCCTGTTTTTGCCCGGTTTCAGCCTGCGTGACCGGGTTACCGAGGTGTCCGGGCGCGGTGTCGGCCTGGACGCCGTGCAGCACATGGTTCGCCAGTTGCGCGGCTCGATCGAGCTGACCCAGACCAGCGGCCAGGGCAGTTGCTTTCACCTCGAAGTGCCGCTGACCCTGTCGGTGGTGCGCAGCCTGGTGGTCGAGGTTGGCGCCGAAGCCTATGCCTTCCCGCTGGCACATATCGAACGCACCCTGGAGCTGCCGGCCGAGGCCATCGTGCAGATCGAGGGCCGCCAGCATTTCTGGCATGAGGGCCGGCATATCGGCCTGGTCGCGGCCAGCCAGTTGCTCAACCGTCCGCCAAGCCAGGGCGAAGGGCAGAGCATCAAGGTGGTGGTGATTCGCGAGCGCGACATGCTCTACGGCGTGGCAGTCGAGCGCCTGATCGGCGAACGGGTGCTGGTGGTGATGCCGCTGGACGCGCGCCTGGGCAAGGTCCAGGATATTTCCGCCGGGGCTTTGCTCGACGACGGCGCGGTGGTGCTGATCATCGATGTCGAAGACCTGCTGCGTTCGGTGGAAAAACTCCTCAGCACCGGCCGCCTGGAGCGTATCGAGCGCGGCCAGCGCAGCGTGCGCGAGGCGGCGCGCAAGCGCGTGCTGGTGGTCGACGACTCGCTGACCGTGCGCGAACTGCAGCGCAAGCTGCTGAGCAACAAGGGCTATGAAGTGGCCGTTGCGGTCGACGGCATGGACGGCTGGAACGCCTTGCGCAGCGAAGACTTCGACCTGCTGATCACCGACATCGACATGCCGCGCATGGACGGTATCGAACTGGTCACGCTGCTGCGGCGCGACAGCCGCCTGCAATCGCTGCCGGTGATGGTGGTGTCGTACAAAGACCGCGAAGAAGATCGTCGCCGTGGACTGGACGCCGGGGCCGACTACTATTTGGCAAAGGCCAGTTTTCACGATGATGCCTTGCTCGACGCCGTCGTCGAGCTGATCGGGGGAGCGCAGGGATGAAAATCGCCATCGTCAACGACATGCCCATGGCCGTGGAGGCCTTGCGCCGGGCGTTGGCATTCGAACCGGCCCATCAGGTGATCTGGGTCGCCAGCAATGGCGCCGATGCGGTCAAGCTGTGTGCCGAGCAGTTACCGGACCTGATCCTCATGGATTTGATCATGCCGGTCATGGATGGCGTCGAGGCCACCCGGCGGATCATGGCCGAGACGCCGTGCGCCATCGTGATCGTCACCGTCGACCGCCAGCAGAACGTCCACCGGGTGTTCGAGGCCATGGGCCATGGCGCCCTCGACGTAGTCGATACTCCGGCCCTTGGCGCCGGCGATCCGCGTGAGGCGGCAGCGCCGCTGCTGCGCAAGATCCTCAATATCGGCTGGCTGATCGGCCAGCAGCGCAGCACCCCGACCCGGGCCATGGCCGCGCCGGTGCGAGAAGCCGCGCAGCGCCAGGGCCTGGTTGCCATTGGCTCTTCGGCGGGCGGTCCGGCGGCCCTGGAAGTGCTGCTCAAGGGCTTGCCGCGCAGTTTTCCGGCGGCCATCGTGCTGGTCCAGCACGTTGACCAGGTGTTCGCCGCCGGCATGGCCGAATGGCTCAGCAGCGCCTCGGGCCTGGCGGTGCGCCTGGCCAGCGAAGGCGAGCCGCCGCAACCGGGGCAGGTGCTGCTGGCCGGCACCAACCACCACATTCGCCTGCTCAAGAACGGCAACCTGGCCTATACCGCTGAGCCGGTAAACGAAATCTACCGGCCCTCGATCGACGTATTTTTTGAAAGCGTGGCCCGCTACTGGCGCGGCGACGCGGTCGGCGTACTGCTCACCGGCATGGGGCGCGATGGCGCCCAGGGCCTGAAGCTGATGCGCCAACAGGGCTTTCTGACCATCGCCCAGGATCAGCAGAGCAGCGCGGTGTACGGCATGCCCAAGGCAGCCGCCGCGATAGACGCCGCCGTCGAAATTCGCCCTCTGGAGCGAATCGCCGCGCGATTGATGGAAATTTTTCCAAAATGACGATATGTATTGAGCCACGCCGGCTGGCCGGCAGTGACCAGGTGACAGCGCATGAATGATTTACCGCTCGACGGTTTTCCGACCATGAATGAAAATTCGGCAATGGTCCTCTTGGTCGACGATCAGGCAATGATCGGCGAAGCGGTGCGGCGTGGCCTGGCTCACGAAGAGAACATCGATTTCCACTTCTGCGCCGACCCGCACCAGGCGGTGGCCCAGGCTGTGCGCATCAAGCCCACGGTGATTCTCCAGGACCTGATCATGCCCGGCCTCGACGGCCTGACCCTGGTGCGCGAATACCGCAACAACCCGGCCACCCAGGACATCCCGATCATCGTCCTGTCGACCAAGGAGGACCCGCTGGTCAAGAGCGCCGCCTTTGCCGCCGGGGCCAACGACTACCTGGTGAAGCTGCCGGACAACATCGAGCTGGTGGCGCGTATCCGCTACCACTCGCGCTCCTACCTGACCCTGCTGCAGCGCGACGAGGCCTACCGCGCCCTGCGCGTCAGCCAGCAGCAGTTGCTCGACACCAACCTGGTGCTGCAGCGGCTGATGAACTCCGACGGCCTCACGGGGCTTTCCAACCGTCGCCACTTCGACGAGTACCTGGAGCTGGAATGGCGCCGGGCCATGCGCGAACAGGCGCAGCTGTCGTTGCTGATGATCGATGTCGACTATTTCAAGTCGTTCAACGACACCTTCGGCCACTTGGCCGGTGACGAAGCGCTGCGCAAGGTCGCCGAAGCCATTCGCGCCTCCTGCGCCCGCCCCAGCGACCTGCCGGCCCGTTACGGTGGCGAGGAATTCGCCCTGGTGCTGCCCAACACCTCGCCGGGTGGCGCCCGCCTGGTGGCGGAAAAACTGCGCCAGACCGTGGCGGCGATGAACATCGCCCATACCATGCCCAATGCCGACTCGGTGCTCACCGTGAGTATCGGCCTGGCGACCCTTACCCCGGGCATCGGCAGCCATTGCCGGCAACTGATTTCGGCAGCGGACAAAGGCCTGTACCTGGCCAAGAACAACGGCCGTAACCAGGTCGGGGTGGATTGACGGTAGCTACAAGCGGCAAGCTTCAAGCGGCAAGAAAAAACCTGGCGCCGGGTTTTTCTCCGGCCTCTTGTCGCTTGTAGCTTGCCGCTTGAAGCTGTAACTCCGCTATACTCTCCGGCTTTTCTACAGAATACGCACGAGAGCTGCCCGCCCATGGAAATTCAACCGATCCTGAACACCATCAAGGACCTCACCGAGCGCTCCGAGTCCATTCGGGGGTATCTTTGACTACGATCAAAAGCATGACCGCCTGATCGAAGTCAACCGCGAGCTCGAAGACCCGAACGTCTGGAACAAGCCCGAGTACGCTCAGGCCCTGGGCCGCGAACGTGCCATGCTGGCGCAGGTCGTCGAGACCCTGGACAAGATGTCCGGTGGCCTGGCCGACTGCCAGGACCTGCTCGACATGGCCGTCGAGGAAAATGACGAAGGCGCCGCAAGCGACGTCGTGACCGAGCTGCAAGGTCTGGAAGAAAGCCTGGCACAGCTTGAGTTCCGTCGCATGTTCAGCGGCGAGATGGACATGAACAACGCCTACCTGGACATCCAGGCCGGCTCCGGTGGTACCGAAGCGCAGGACTGGGCCAACATCCTCCTGCGCATGTACCTGCGCTGGGCCGACAAGCGCGGTTTCGACGCCACCATCATCGAGCTTTCCGAGGGTGAAGTCGCCGGCATCAAGGGTGCCACCGTGCACATCAAGGGCGAGTACGCCTTCGGCTGGCTGCGTACCGAGATCGGCGTGCACCGCCTGGTGCGCAAGAGCCCGTTCGACTCCGGCGCCCGTCGCCACACCTCGTTCTCGGCGGTGTTCGTGTCGCCCGAGATCGACGACAAGGTCGAAATCGACATCAACCCGTCCGACCTGCGCGTCGACACCTACCGCTCCTCGGGCGCCGGTGGCCAGCACGTAAACACCACCGACTCGGCAGTACGTATCACCCACGTGCCGACCAACACCGTGGTGGCCTGCCAGAACGAACGCTCCCAGCACGCCAACAAGGACACCGCCATGAAAATGCTGCGGGCCAAGTTGTACGAGCTGGAAATGCAGAAGCGCAACGCCGCCTCGCAGGCATTGGAAGACAGCAAGTCGGACATCGGCTGGGGCCACCAGATCCGTTCGTACGTGCTGGATGACTCGCGTATCAAGGACCTGCGTACCGGCGTCGAGCGCAGCGACTGCCAGAAGGTGCTGGACGGCGACCTCGACCAGTACCTGGAAGCGAGCCTCAAGCAGGGGCTGTAAGCCGCACACCACCGCCGCGATGCCCGGCCGCCCGCCGGCATCGCGTGCCCTGCCCGAAAAGGGCAACGAATACCTGATGGAAAGAATGACGACATGAGCGACCTGAAGACCGAATCGCAAGACCTGCAACAGGATGAAAACAACCTGATCGCGCTGCGCAAGGAAAAACTTGCTGCCGAGCGCGCCAAGGGTAACGCCTTCCCCAACGACTTCCGCCGTGACAGCTACTGCAACGACCTGCAGAAACAGTATGTCGACAAGACCAAGGAAGAGCTGGAAGCTGCAGCGATTCCGGTCAAGGTTGCCGGGCGCATCATGCTCAACCGTGGCTCGTTCATGGTGATCCAGGACATGACCGGGCGCATCCAGGTCTACGTCAACCGCAAGACCCTGCCGGAAGAAACCCTGGCCGCGGTCAAGACCTGGGACCTGGGCGACATCATCGCCGCCGAAGGTACCCTGGCGCGCTCCGGCAAGGGCGACCTGTACGTCGAAATGACCAGCGTGCGACTGCTGACCAAGTCGCTGCGCCCGCTGCCGGACAAGCACCACGGCCTGACCGACACCGAGCAGCGCTACCGCCAGCGCTACGTCGACCTGATGGTCAACGATGAAACCCGCCACACCTTCCGCGTTCGCTCGCAGGTCATCGCCCACATCCGCAACTTCCTGATGGCCCGCGACTTCCTCGAAGTCGAGACGCCAATGCTGCAGACCATTCCTGGTGGCGCCGCAGCCAAGCCGTTCGAAACCCACCACAATGCCCTGGACATGCAGATGTTCCTGCGCATCGCCCCGGAGCTGTACCTCAAGCGCCTGGTGGTCGGTGGTTTCGAGAAGGTCTTCGAGATCAACCGCAACTTCCGTAACGAAGGCGTTTCGACCCGGCACAACCCCGAGTTCACCATGCTCGAGTTCTACCAGGCCCACGCCGACTACGAAGACAACATGGACCTCACCGAGGAGCTGTTCCGCGAACTGGCCCAGCTGGTTCTGGGCAGCACCGACGTGCCGTATGGCGACAAGGTGTTCCACTTCGGCGAGCCGTTCGTGCGCCTGTCGGTGTTCGACTCGATCCTCAAGTACAACCCCGAGATCAGCGCCGCCGACCTGCAGGACATCGACAAGGCCCGTGAGATCGCCAAGAAAGCCGGCGCCAAGGTGCTCGGCTTCGAAGGCCTGGGCAAGCTGCAGGTGATGATTTTCGAAGAGCTGGTCGAGCACAAGCTCGAGCAGCCGCACTTCATCACCCAGTACCCGTTCGAAGTCTCGCCGCTGGCCCGTCGCAACGACGACAACCCGAACGTCACCGACCGCTTCGAGCTGTTCATCGGTGGCCGTGAAATCGCCAACGCCTACTCCGAGCTCAACGATGCCGAAGACCAGGCCGAGCGTTTCATGGCCCAGGTGGCCGAGAAAGACGCCGGTGACGACGAAGCCATGCACTACGATGCCGACTTCGTCCGTGCCTTGGAATACGGCATGCCGCCAACCGCCGGTGAAGGCATCGGCATCGACCGTCTGGTGATGCTGCTGACCAACTCGCCATCGATTCGCGACGTCATCCTGTTCCCGCACATGCGCCCACAGGCCTGAGCGAACTGAACAAGCCGCCTTCCGGGGCGGCTTTTTCATGCCTGGAAGAAATTCATCGATCGGATCCAACGTTTGGGGTAGACCAGCAGTGACTCCTGCAATGACTCAACAAGGCGCCGCCTGCGTGGCTACAGCGGTGGCCGAAAGCGTGCAGTACCAGGGCCGCAAGGCCAGCCGCGAAGGCAGCGAGCAGCGCCGCCAGCAGATCCTCGACGCGGCCATGCGCATCGTCGTGCGTGACGGCGTGCGCGGCGTGCGCCACCGCGCGGTGGCAGCCGAGGCCGGCGTGCCGCTGTCGGCGACCACCTATTACTTCAAGGACATCGAAGACCTGCTCACCGACACCTTCGCCCAGTATGTCGAACGCAGCGCGGCCTACATGGCCAAGCTCTGGGAGAACACCGAGGTGGTGCTGCGCCAGTTGCTCTCCCAGGGCGATGGCAGCCCGCAGTGGCGGGCGCGCCTGGCC
Source organism: Pseudomonas sp. UC 17F4 (assembly GCF_900101695.1). Lineage (NCBI taxonomy): Bacteria > Pseudomonadati > Pseudomonadota > Gammaproteobacteria > Pseudomonadales > Pseudomonadaceae > Pseudomonas > Pseudomonas sp. UC 17F4. The sequence goes on along the minus strand of NZ_FNKV01000001.1, from coordinate 5,379,269 downwards.
GATGAAGTAGCGAAGATGACCACCGACTATGTGCAGCGCCAATTGCATAACCGCCGCGACTTTCTGATGGCCGAGCAGGCCTTTCGCCAGGAGGCGCTGCTGTGCCCGCGCCTGGCCGAGCTGGTCAAGCTGCACGAGCAGATTCTGCTGCGCGGCGCCGTGCAGATGCTGCAGGTGGTAGGCTCACGTCAGCCACAACAGGATGCCCTGGTGTTGACGGCGATTATCGAGCAGATGGAATATCAGGGCCTGCTCGACGCTGAACAAGCCCAGGCTGAAGCGCCGATGCTCGCTATTCTTACCCGGTACCTGCATCTGGTCTTGGCGTCGGTGTAAGGCGCGAACCTATTTCAAGGAGAGGTTGATGAAAGCCAGAACCCTGCTGTTGGCATTGTCGTTCTTGCTGCTTGGCGGTTGTCTGGTCACCTTCAACGAGCCGATTCCGGGCAACAAACCTGCACCCAAGGCTCTGCTCGGCACCTGGACCAGCAAGGACGCCTGGGGCGAGCCGCTGACCCTGCAGATCAGCCGCAGCGGTGGCAACGCCTACAAGGCAGTGGCCATCGGCAAGAACAAGAAGCGCGACGAGTACGCCTTCACCGTGTCCCAGCACGGCAACCGCTGGTACCTCTCGGCCGGCGTGCCCAAGCGTCTGGGCGGCAACTTCCTGATTGGCGGTTTTGAAGTGCTCGATAACAAGGAACTGGTGGTCTACAACCTTGATGTCGAGCAGGTCAACCAGGCTGTGCAGAAGAAAGAACTCAGCGGCCGCAGCATCGAGGTGCCCGAAGAAAACGGCGAAGGGGTTCTAATCGACAGCCCGGCCGAGCGCGTCCTGGCTTACCTGGACGACCCGGCCAACTCCGACCTGTTCATCGAAGTGGCGCGCTTCAAGCGGGCAGGCAAGTAATCAGCGCAATTCAAGGAGTGTAGGGTGGACGAGTACCAGCAGACGATACGTGCCCTGTCTGATCGCATTGTCCTGGCGCAAACGCCCATTCGCGTGCTTGATGCGGTGAAGTGGGACGACAATATCCGCCAGGGTTTCCTCAAGGCCAAGGGCAAGGAGCTGCCAGCGGTAGACCGCGCCTACTACCAGGGCCGGCCGCTGTCGTTCGACTCGGCGGCAGTCAAGCTCGAGTTCCAGAACATCGAGCGCGACATCACCCGCCAGCTTGGCCAGTTCAACCCGGTCGGGCAGATCATGCGGCGCATGTGCAAGGAATACCGCATGGTGGTGCGCATGCTCGAAGCGCGCGGCACCGAGGATTTCGGCCTGATCTCCCAGGAACTGTACGGCGCCGCCTCCGATGCCTTCCATGCCGGTGACCCGACCCTGGCCGACCTCGGCCTGATGCTCTCGGACTACCTGAACAACATCGACGGCCGTGGCGACCTCAAGGACGAGCCGAAGAACCTCACCGCCAAGCAGGCTGTGGAGATGCTCCAGGGCCGCCTGAACAAGGTGTTCAACGAGGCCGAAGACACCATCCGCGTGTTCGAGTCCGACGGTATCGTCGCCGACGCCGCCGCTGGCGCCGACTACATCAAGATCCGCGCCGACGCCATGTTCAACAGCCGCGATGTGCGCGCGCTGGAGGTTCACGAAGGCCTGGTGCACGTCGGCACCACCCTCAACGGTCTCAACCAGCCGATCTGCACCTTCCTGGCCAAGGGCCCGCCCTCGTCGACCGTGACCCAGGAAGGCCTGGCGATCCTCATGGAAGTGATCGCCTTCGCCTCCTACCCCAGCCGTCTGCGCAAGCTGACCAACCGCACCCGCGCAATCCATATGGTCGAGGAGGGCGCCGACTTCATGCAGGTGTATGAGTTTTTCCGCGCCCAGGGTTTCGAGATGGCCGAAAGCTACGGCAACGCCAGCCGGGTGTTCCGCGGCTCGGTGCCCAATGGTTTGCCGTTTACCAAGGACTTGTCCTATCTCAAGGGCTTTATCATGGTTTACAACTATATTCAGTTGGCCGTGCGCAAGGGCAAGCTCGAACAGATCCCCTTGTTGTTCTGCGGCAAGACCACCCTTGAAGACATGCGCACCTTGCGCCAACTGGTCGATGAAGGCCTGGTGGAACCGCCCAAGTACCTGCCTGAGCAGTTTCGCGACCTCAACGCGCTGTCGGCCTGGATGTGTTTCTCCAACTTCCTCAACCACCTGAGCCTGGACCGGATTGAAGCCGATTACTCGAACATTCTCTGAAGCATGGCGCAGGCATCTGAGCCTGCTGCTGGTGCTGCTGAGTCTGGGCGGCTGCAGTTCGCTGTTGTTCTATCCCGAGCCTGGCCAGCCGTTCACCCCCGAGAAAGCCAAACTCGCGTACCGCGACGTGACCCTGACCGCCGCTGACGGCACCCGCCTGCATGGCTGGTGGCTGCCGGCCAAGGCCGGTGTCGAGGTCAAGGGCACGGTGCTGCACCTGCATGGCAATGGCGGCAACCTGGCCTGGCATCTGGGCGGCAGCTGGTGGTTGCCGGAGCAGGGTTATCAGGTGCTGTTGCTCGACTACCGCGGCTACGGCCTGTCGGAGGGCAAGCCCGGGCTGCCGGAGGTCTACCAGGACATCGCCGCGGCGCTGGCCTGGCTGGACCGGGCCCCCGAGGTGCAGGGCAAACCGCAGATCCTGCTGGGCCAGAGCCTGGGCGGCTCAATGGCTATCCATTACCTGGCCGAGCATCCGCGCCAGGCCGAGCGCTTCAAGGCCATGGTCTTCGATGGCGTACCGGCCAGCTACCGTCAGGTCGGGCGCTTTGCCCTGAGCAATTCGTGGTTGACCTGGCCGCTGCAGGTGCCTTTGTCGTGGCTGGTGCCCGATGGCGACAGTGCGATCCATTCGATCGCGCAGATCAAGACCCCGCCCAAGCTGTTCTTCCACAGCATCGACGACCCCATCGTGCCGCTGGTCAACGGCCTGCAGTTGTATCAGGCTGCGCCGCCCCCGAGGGTGTTGCAGCTGACCCGTGGCGGGCATGTGCAGACCTTTGCCGACAAGACCTGGCGCCAGGTCATGTTGCGCTTTCTGGACGACCCGAAGCATTTCAACGGGCTGCGGCGCCTGGCCGAAGTCCCCAACTACCCTGACGAGAAGTCGCAATGAGTGAAGAACGCAACGCCATCCCGCTGATCATTACCGGAGTCTGCAGCATCATCGGTACCGTCGCGGCCCTGTGGTACTACGGTTACCTGCATTTCGCCAAGCCCGAGGATGCCTTGCTGCTGTCCGACTTCACCATGCTCAAGACCATCCCTGGCGAGGACTACAAGATCTCCCTGCAGCCGGCCAGCCAGGTGGCGCAGTGCGTCGATGGCGTGCTGGTGTTGTTCGATACCGCGCAAAAAGGCCTGACGGGTGTGCTGGTCAACAACAAGAAGCAGGCGGTGCGTTGCCTGGGTCAGGAAACCCCGCAAGAAGTGAAAGAGTAATTGCGGGAGCGGCGGTGCGGCGATCCGACTTGACCCGCGATGAAGGCCCGCAAGCCAAACAAAAATCCCGCCAGACTCGGCGGGATTTTTTTACTGCACAGCTAGCTTCAGTTCAGCTGGCTGACCGAACGCGGCGCCACCGGCTGGTTGTCGTTGGAAATGGTCACTTCCACCCGACGGTTCTGCGCGCGACCCGAGTTGCTGGTGTTGTCGGCCACCGGATACTCCTTGCCGTAGCCCTGGGCGACGATGCGCGCCGGATCTACACCGGCACGTACCAGCGCCATGCGCACGGCCGCGGCGCGGCGCTCGGACAGCGACTGGTTGTAGTTGGCGCTGCCCTTGCTGTCGGTGTAGCCCTCGACGATCACCTTGCGGTCAGGGTTCTCCTGGAGGAACTGCGCCAGCTTGGTGATGTTCGGGTAGGCGCTGCTCTTGAGCGTGGCCTTGTCGAAGTCGAACAGCACGTCGCCGAAGGTCACCAGGGTGCCGCGGTCGGTCTGCTTGGCGTTGAGGCTGTCCTGCAGCTTCTTGATCTGCGCATCGCGGGCATCCAGGCGCGCCTGGGCACGCTGGGCGGCAGCGTTTTTCAGGTTGCCTTCGGCAGTGCGCAGGGCAATGGTCTGCTTGGCCACTTCAACCCGCTGGTTGGTCAGGTAGGCAAGCTGGTCGACTTTTTTCGAGTCTTCCTTGTCCATGTAGGCTTTGTCGGCCTTGTTCAGCCAGTCCTGGGCGTCCTTGGTTTCAAGGGCCGCGACCTTGGCGGCCTGCGGGTTGCTCTGCAGGGCCGAGAAGTTGGTCCGGGCCGATTCCAGGTTGGCGTTCGGCTGCGTCGAGCAGGCGGCCAGGCCAACGCTCAGGGCCAGAAGGGCGGGGATCATCACGTGTTTACGCATAATGGTTCATCCTTTGATCGATTACGAATGCACGGGTCGGTGGGCGGGCGTCATTCGACGCTGCGCATGCCTTCCTCACGCAGGTCCTGAACGCCCTGGCGGGCATCCTGTACGGCTTTCTCGGCCTTGGCGGCCTGGGCCTTGCGCTCGGCGACGCGGGCGTCCCACTCGGCCTGCTCGGCCAGGCGCTTGGCGTCGTCGTACTTCTTGTCGTGCATGGCGATTTCCGCCTGTTTGAGCTTGTCCTGCGCAGCCTTCATCTCGACGGCGGCAAACTCGGTACCGCCGGCGCTGACAGCGGAATTGACCGCCGATTGCGTGACAGCGTACTGCTCGGTAGGTGGGTTGCCGGCACAGCCGGCCAGGACCAGGCTGCTGCCCAGTGCCAGCGCGGCCAGCTTGAGCCCGCGCAGGTGAGTGGACGGGGTGTTTGCGGTGCGGGTCTTCATGGTGGTCAACTCCATTGGATCACTCCTGATGAACAACGAATTCCGTAACAGTCCATCGGCGCGACCCGTCAGCTACGGGACTGCTCTGACCCGGTTCTGAAAGGGTTTTGCCGTGATGGCTATTGGCTGTGACCGAAGCGTTTTTTGAATAGTTCAGAAAAAAGTGCCGCTTGTTCGCGGTTTTTTCTGACTGATCGGTCAGTGGGTTTTTCGTTGAACTTTCAGGCGTGCCGGCGGTACGCGAGCGCCTGCGCGGGCGCTCGCAGCGCGGATCAGGAGGCGGGGTGGATCAAGGCTTGCCGGCCTCTTTGGGGTTGCTCATCTCGTGCAGGTAGCGGCGTGAAAGGGCAAGAAACCGCGGGGTCGGACCGATGTCCTGGTACAGCGGGTCACCCTCTTCGTCGGTGGCAATCACCTGCGCGCCCTGAACATACGGAAAGCTCGCTTCCAGCTCTTCAAGCGCAGCCCCGAGCAGTTCGCCGAGCAGTTCTTCGGGTTGGCGCTTGGGGTACATCTCGGCCAGGGCCGCCAGGCGCGCCGCCGCTTCCATGTCCAGGTGCAGGACATGGCCGGTGGGGCTCAGCGAGCCTTTGGCGTGCTGTTCCCAATGCTGGGCAAGATCACGGATTTTCATGATGGTCTCCTGTATGCCTGTGTTGAGCGTAGTTCACCCAGTAGCTCAACCCTGTAGCTCAGCCATGTAGCCCAGCCGTGGCCCTGCCTTGAAGCCCGGGCGCTACTGGGGCACTCTGGACCCAGAGCGGTTTTCCCGAATGCCGGAGACATGGCTGATGACTGATATCGATGTGCGCTTGCGTGAAGATGTTCATTTGTTGGGCGAGTTGTTGGGCGATACCGTGCGCGAGCAGCACGGCGAAGCGTTTTTGCAGACCATCGAGGACATACGCCGCAGTGCCAAGGCCGACCGCAGCGGTAGCGCCGAGCAACTGAGCTCGACCCTCAATGACCTCGCCGAAGACCAGCTGTTGCCGGTGGCGCGGGCCTTCAACCAGTTTCTCAACCTGGCCAACATCGCCGAGCAGTATCAGCTGATCCGCCGCCGCGACGCCGGCCAGGCCGAACCTTTCGAAGCGCGGGTGCTGCCCGAACTGCTGGCGCGGCTCAAGGCCGCCGGCCACAGCGACGATGCCCTGGCCCGGCAACTGGGCAAGCTCAGCATCGAGCTGGTGCTTACCGCCCACCCGACCGAGGTGGCGCGGCGCACCTTGATCCAGAAGTACGACGCGATTGCCGCGCAACTGGCTGCCCAGGATCACCGCGACCTGACCCCCGCCGAACGCGAGCAGATCCGCGAACGCCTGCAACGGCTGATCGCCGAAGCCTGGCACACCGAAGAAATCCGCCGCACCCGGCCAACCCCGGTAGACGAAGCCAAATGGGGCTTTGCGGTGATCGAGCATTCGCTATGGCAAGCGGTGCCACACCACTTGCGCAAGGTCGACAAGGCCCTGCACCAGGCCACCGGCCTGCGCCTGCCGCTGGAGGCGGCGCCGATCCGCTTTGCCTCGTGGATGGGCGGCGACCGTGACGGCAACCCCAATGTCACTGCGCCGGTGACCCGTGAAGTGCTGTTGCTGGCGCGCTGGATGGCCGCTGACCTGTTTTTACGCGATATCGATGCCCTGGCCGCAGAGCTGTCGATGCAGCAGGCCAGCGAAGCGCTGAGGGCCAAGGTGGGCGAGTCGGCCGAGCCTTATCGCGCCGTGCTCAAGCAATTGCGTGAGCGCCTGCGGGTCACCCGCGCCTGGGCCCATGCCGCGCTGACCACGGCGCAAGCGCCGGCCGCTGAAGTGCTGCAGGACAACCGTGAACTGTTCGAGCCGCTGCAGCTGTGCTTCGAATCACTGCATGCTTGCGGCATGGGCGTGATTGCCGATGGCCCACTGCTCGACTGCCTGCGTCGGGCGGTGACCTTCGGCCTGTTTCTGGTGCGTCTGGACGTGCGCCAGGACGCCGCCCGGCACACCTCGGCGCTGAGTGAAATCACCGAATACCTGGGCCTTGGCCGCTACGCCGAGTGGGATGAAGACGCGCGTGTGGCCTTCCTGCAGCAGGAACTCAACAGCCGGCGGCCACTGCTGCCCAGCTACTTCAGGCCCCAGGCCGACACCGCCGAAGTGCTCGCCACCTGCCGCGAGATTGCCGCTGCACCGGCAGCTTCGCTGGGCTCCTATGTGATCTCCATGGCCGGCGCCGCTTCCGATGTGCTGGCGGTGCAGTTGCTGCTTAAAGAGGCCGGCGTGCTGCGGCCGATGCGCGTGGTGCCGTTGTTTGAAACCCTCGCTGACCTGGACAACGCCGGGCCGGTGATGGAGCGCCTGCTGGGCTTGCCGGGGTATCGCGCCGGCCTGCACGGCCCGCAGGAGGTGATGATCGGCTATTCCGATTCGGCCAAGGATGCCGGCACCACGGCCGCGGCCTGGGCCCAGTACCGCGCCCAGGAAACCCTGGTGCGCATCTGCCGCGAGCAGCAGGTCGAACTGCTGTTGTTCCACGGCCGTGGCGGTACCGTCGGGCGTGGCGGCGGCCCGGCCCACGCGGCGATCCTGTCGCAGCCGCCGGGTTCGGTGGCCGGGCGCTTCCGCACTACCGAGCAGGGCGAGATGATCCGCTTCAAATTCGGCTTGCCGGACATCGCCGAGCAGAACCTGAACCTCTACCTGGCGGCGGTGCTCGAAGCGACCCTGCTGCCACCGCCGCCGCCACAACCGGCCTGGCGCGCGCTGATGGACCAGTTAGCTGCCGACGGCGTCAAGGCCTATCGCGGCGTGGTGCGCGACAACCCCGAGTTCGTCGAGTACTTCCGCCAGTCCACCCCCGAACAGGAACTCGGCCGCCTGCCGCTGGGCAGCCGCCCGGCCAAGCGCCGCGCCGGTGGCATCGAAAGCCTGCGGGCGATCCCGTGGATTTTCGGCTGGACCCAGACCCGCCTGATGCTGCCGGCCTGGCTCGGCTGGGAAGCGGCATTGAACAACGCCCTGGCTCGCGGCCAGGGGCCGTTGCTGGCCGAGATGCGCGAGCAGTGGCCGTTTTTCCGCACACGTATCGACATGCTGGAGATGGTTCTGGCCAAGGCCGATGCCGATATCGCCCGCTCCTACGACGAACGTCTGGTGCAACCAGAACTGCGACCTTTGGGTGCACATTTGCGCGACCTATTGTCGCAGGCGTGCGAGGTGGTGTTGGGGCTGACCGGGCAGCCGGTGCTACTGGCGCACAGCCCCGAAACCCTGGAATTCATCCGCTTGCGCAACACCTATCTGGACCCGCTGCATCTATTGCAGGCTGAGCTGCTGGCGCGCTCGCGTGGGCGTGAAGCCGCTCTGGACAGCCCGTTGGAGCAGGCCTTGCTGGTCACCGTGGCCGGCATCGCGGCAGGTTTGCGCAATACCGGCTGAGTTGGCAAAACGCTTTGCCGAGGGTTTGCCCAGGAAGGGCAGAATGCTTGTAAAGCAACAGGTTGCGCTCGGCGCAACCTGTGCTGCAAGTGGCCACAGTGCGTGGGTTTTTCCGACTTTCGAGCGCTTGTGTGGCTTGCGGGCGCTGTGTATCTTGAGCAGCCTTTTGATCGAAATTACGATCATCACCCAAATTCCGGGATTGGCCCTGCGTGGCAAACCCACTGATTTGCTTACAAAAAAATGAGGAGCACAAGATGCGCGTAATTCTGCTGGGAGCTCCCGGGGCCGGTAAAGGTACTCAGGCAAAGTTCATCACCGAAAAGTTCGGCATTCCACAGATTTCCACTGGCGACATGCTGCGCGCCGCGGTCAAGGCCGGCACCCCGCTGGGCCTGGAAGCCAAGGCGATCATGGACGCTGGCAAGCTGGTCTCCGACGAGCTGATCATCAACCTGGTCAAGGACCGTATTGCCCAGCCTGACTGCGCCAACGGCTTCCTGTTCGACGGCTTCCCGCGCACCATTCCTCAGGCTGAAGCCCTGGTGACTGCTGGCGTCGAGCTGGATGCCGTGGTCGAAATCGCTGTCGAAGACGAAGAAATCGTTCAGCGTATCGCTGGCCGCCGTGTGCACGAAGGTTCGGGCCGCGTTTACCACGTTGTCTACAACCCGCCAAAGGTTGAAGGCAAGGACGACGAAACCGGCGAAGCGCTGGTGCAGCGCAAAGACGACACCGAAGAAACCGTGCGTCATCGCCTGTCGGTCTACCACGACCAGACCAAGCCGCTGGTAGACTTCTACCAGAAGCTGTCGGCTGCCAACGCTGGCAAGCCGAAGTACGCGCATATCGAAGGCGTGGGCTCGGTTGACGCGATCACCGCCAAGGTCCTGGCCGCACTGAGCTGATCGACGCTCGGTAGTGCAGACAACGGCCCGCTTGCGGGCCGTTGTTGTTTATAATGCTGCTCTTTTTTCTTGCCCCTGGAACCCCCGATGACCACCTTGCTGGCCCTCGACACCGCCACCGAAGCCTGCTCCGTTGCCTTGCTGCATGATGGCAAGGTTTCCAGCCACTATGAGGTGATCCCGCGCCTGCACGCGCAGAAGCTGCTGCCGATGATCCAGCAACTGCTGGCCGATGCCGGCGTCACCCTGCAACAGCTCGATGCCATCGCCTTCGGTCGTGGCCCGGGCGCCTTCACTGGCGTGCGCATTGCCATTGGCGTGGTCCAGGGCCTGGCCTTCGCCCTGGAGCGGCCGGTACTGCCGGTGTCCAACCTGGCCGTGCTGGCCCAGCGCGCGATGCGTGAGCAGGGCGTGCAGCAAGTGGCGGCGGCAATCGATGCGCGCATGGACGAGGTCTACTGGGGCTGCTATCGCAACGTTGACGGCGAAATGCGCCTGCAGGGCAAGGAGGCGGTGCTGCCACCGGAGCAGGTGGCCTTGCCCGAGGGTGCCAGCGGCGACTGGTTTGGCGCGGGCACTGGCTGGGGCTATGCCGAGCGCCTGGCGGTCAAGGCCTGCGGCCAGGACGCCAGCCTGCTGCCCCATGCCCAGGACCTGCTGAGCCTGGCGACCTTCGCCTGGCAGCGCGGCGAGGCGATTGCCGCCGACCTCGCGCAACCTGTGTACCTGCGCGACAAGGTGGCCACGCCGAAAGCGCGCTGAGTGCAGTTCGTCGGTTATTCCCAGGCAAAATAAAACCTTTTGCCCGATCTGTGGTCCAGTTATCAATCGGGCATTAGCGAAGGATCAGCGATGCTGCTAAATTGCCATCACTGCTCCTGAGTAATCGCCATGCGCATAGACGGTTTTTCTTCTCAGTCCTACCCCATCAAGCGAGCCCCGCGCAAAGCGCCGGTACGTACCGATGACGTGGACGACGAAGATCTGCCGGGCGAGTTCGAAGTACAGGCGCAAGCCAGCGCCAGCCACGGCCAGGCGCGCACTGGCGGCCTGCCTGCGCGGCCTCAGGACATGATCTTCCCGCGGGCGCGCAACAAGCGCACCGCCCATGCCCTGGCCAGCTACCTGACCACTGCCGGTTTCGTTGACTGGGAGATGGAAGTACTGGGGCTGGACCTGTACATTTGATGGATGAGTCTGTCCACGCTGCCCTATTTTGTCGGTTGTCCGTCCTGGAGTGAAAACGCCTGGCGCGAGTACCTGTACCCGGCCGAGGCTAAAACCAGCGACTTCCTCGGCCTGTATAGCCAGGTCTTCAATGCCGTAGAAGGCAACACCACCTTTTATGCCCGCCCGGCACCGGCGACCATCGAACGCTGGGCGCAGCTGATGCCGGCGCACTTTCGCTTCACCGCCAAGTTCCCCGGCGACATCAGCCACAGCGGTGACCTGCACGCTCAACTGGCCGCCGCCCAGTCCTTCATCGAGTTGCTCAAGCCCCTTGGCGCACGGGTTGCGCCGTACTGGCTGCAGTTGCCGGCAACCTTCGGCCCGGCGCGCCTGAGCGAGCTAGTGAGCTTTATCGACGAAGCTGGCGTACCCATCGCCGTGGAGGTGCGCAATGCGGCATTCTTCAGCAAGGGCGAGGAAGAGCGCCTGCTCAACCGCCTGCTGCTTGAGCGTGGTGTGGAGCGCATCTGTCTCGACCCTCGCGCGTTGTTCAGTTGTACTTCACAGACGCCCGAGGTGCTCCACGCCCAGTCGAAAAAGCCGCGCGTGCCGCCTCGCCCGACCGCCTTTACCCAGCACCCGCAGATCCGCTTCATCGGCCACCCGGAGCTGGCCGCCAACGAGCCGTTTCTGCTGCCGTGGCTGGACAAGGTCGCGGCCTGGATCGAGGAGGGGCGCAGCCCCTATGTTTTCCTGCATACTGCCGACAACCGCCTGGCCGCCGCCCTGGCCCGGCGTTTTCATCAAGGCCTGATGGAGCGCCTGCCGGGGCTTGCGGCCTTGCCTGAACTGGACCGCACGCCAGAAGCCGAACAACTCGGCCTGCTCTGAGCGCGTCCTGCCGCCTGCCCGGGAGCCGAGATCATGGATGTGCAAACCCTGCGTGCCGAAGCCTTCAAAGCCCTGCATGAGCGCGATGGCGCCTTTGTCATTCCCAACCCCTGGGATGCCGGCTCGGCCAAGCTGCTGGCCAGCCTCGGCTTCGAGGCGTTGGCCACCACCAGCGCCGGCCTGGCGTTCTCCCTGGGGCGGCCAGATGCCGAAGGGGCGATGAGCCTGGATGAAACCCTGGTCAATGCCCGCGCCATTGTCGATGCCACGGCGTTGCCGGTGGCCGCCGACCTTGAGAACGGTTTCAGCGACGACCCCAAGGGTTGCGCCGAGGCGATCCTGCAGGGCGCCGCCATTGGCCTGGTGGGCGGCTCGATCGAGGATGCCAGCGGCAATGGCGAAGAGCCAATCTACAGCTTCTATCACGCCGTGGAGCGGGTCGAGGCGGCCGTCACCGCCGCGCGCAGCCTGGACTTTCCGTTCATGCTCTGTGCCCGCGCGGAAAACCTGCTGCACGGGCGCATGGACCTGGACGACACCATTGCCCGCCTGCAGGCCTTCGCCGAAGCCGGCGCCGATGTGCTGTATGCGCCGGGCTTGCGTACGGCCGAGGAGATCCGCCGGGTGGTCCAGGCGGTGGCGCCGAAGCCGGTCAATGTGCTGATGGGCCTGAGCGGTGTGCGCTTGAGTTTTGCCGACGTTCAAGCGCTGGGGGTCAAGCGTATTAGCGTCGGCTCATCGCTGGCGCGGGCCGCCTATGGGGCGTTTTTCAACGCTGCGCAGCAGATTCATGATCAAGGCTGTTTTGACTACGCCGACCAGGCGCTGTCGTTCGACCAGCTCAATGCATTGTTCAGGCGCTGATCGACCATGCGCAAAGGATTGCTCGCGGTACTGTGTCTGATTCTGCTCGTTGCACTGGGCGCTGCCTGGCGCCTGGGCTGGCATCTGCCGGATGCCTGGAACCCCTGGGCGGTGCTGGATGTGCGCCAGCCGCCGAACCTGCTTACGCCGTATAAATTGGGCCGCCTTGAGGATGATCCGCAGCTGTGCGAGCAGGCCCTGGCCACCTCCAGCCTGCGCTACCGCAAGCAGGCCGACAGCCCCGCCAATGCGCCGTGCCCCCTGGAAAACGTGGTGCGCGTCGAAGGCTCGTCGGTGCGCCTGAGCAGCAGCTTTCTCGCCAGTTGCCCCTTGGCGGTGGCTTATGCGCTGTTCGAGCGCCACGCTCTGCAACCGGCGGCACAGCGCGCCTTTGCCCAGCCGGTGGTGCAGGTCGATCACCTGGGCAGCTTTGCCTGTCGCAACATGTACAACCGCAAGAATGGCCGCCTGAGCCAGCACGCCACGGCCAATGCCCTGGATATCGCCGGCTTTCGCCTGGCGGACGGGCAGCGTATCCAGTTGCTCAAGGACTGGCCGGGGGAGGGCGTCAAAGCGAAGTTTTTAAGGGATGTGCACGCCAGTGCCTGCGACAGTTTCAACACGGTGCTGGGGCCTGAGTACAACGCCGCACACCGCAATCACTTTCACCTGGACATGGGCTTCTGGCAGATCTGCCGCTAAGGCTCAGGCGGCGATGCGCACGTTGTTCAGCACCACCGGGCGAGCCCAGCGGTTGTCGAAGTCCAGCTGCGATTGCTGCACGGCCATGGTGGCGTCGTCGAAGGGCTCCGGCGCCTTGTCCAGCAGGTCCATCTCGAACTCGGCGATCGGCAGGTACAACGGTTTGGCCTGTGGTGCCGGGCCGGGTGCGGGCAGCGGGTGGCCCTGGCTCATGACTACCGGGCGTACCCAGGTGTTGCTGATATCCAGCTGGCGCTGTTGCTCGATGAGTTCGGCGGCGCTGAACGGCGGCGCGAGTTTTTCCAGCAGCTCCGGCTCAAGCTCGGCGATCGGCAGGAACAGCGGCTCTGGCGGGGCCAGTTCGGTGTCGTGCACATCGCACAGGCGCTGGTTGTGGATCTGCGCCAGCACCTGGCTGCCGCCCAGCGGCTCGCCGGTGACTTTGTCGAACTGCTCGGTGGCCACGGCCTTGGCCGCGTCCTCTTGGCCTTGCTGCTCAGCCAGGGCGCGGGCAAAAAAATCCTGCCACAGGTGGCTGACGCCGCCCAGTGCCTGGGTATTGTGCCGGCCATAGTCGCCGACGGGCGAGATATAACCTGAGTTGAGCTGAAGAATGTCGGTCATGGCAGTCGCAGAGGGTGCTGGTCTGGCAAAATAGCGAATACTTCGTATATCGGCCGCGGCCGACGATCATTTAATTTTTTTGAGTACAGGATTTGATGGTGGAGCAACTGGCTGACGGCGGCATCCGGGTCGAGGCATTGACGGCCGATTATCAGGCCCAGGCTGGCGAGTGGGCGCGGCGTCTGGGATTGCCGCTGAGCGATGACAATGCAGGCTTTGCCGTGCAGATCGGCGCCGATGGCCTGCAGATCCAGCAGCTCGGTGCGCAGGCGCCGGGGCCGGTGCGGGTGGATTTTGTCGAAGGCGCGGCGGCGCACCGGCGGGTGTTCGGCGGCGGCAGCGGGCAGATGATCGCCAAGGCCGTGGGCGTCGCCCAGGGCGTGCGCCCGCAGGTGCTCGATGCCACGGCGGGGCTGGGCAAGGACGCTTTCGTGCTGGCGAGCCTCGGTTGCCAGATGACCCTGATCGAGCGCCAGCCGCTGGTCGCGGCCTTGCTCGAAGACGGCCTGGCCCGCGCCCGCAGCGATGCCGAGGTGGGCCCGATCGTTGCGCGCATGCAACTGCTCACCGGCAATGCCATCGAGCGTATGCGCACCTGGCAGGGTGAGCCGCCGCAGGTGATCTACCTCGACCCGATGTTCCCTCATCGCGACAAGAGCGCCCTGGTAAAAAAGGAAATGCGCGTGTTCCGCCCGCTGGTTGGTGACGACCTCGACGCCCCGGCGCTGCTCGAAGCCGCCCTGGCCCTGGCCAGCCACCGGGTGGTGGTCAAGCGCCCGCGCAAGGCGCCGATCATCGACGGGCCCAAGCCCAGCCACTGCCTGGAAGGCAAATCCAGCCGCTACGACATCTATCCAAAAAAAGCCCTCAAGGCTTAAGGTCGGTAAGCGCGCATGAACAGCGCCACCACTTCTTGCACATGGGCCTCGGAGGCCTCGGCATCCAGCGCCGGGGCATAGCCGAGCAACAGGCGGAAGTTGGCCGCGCCCTTGAGCAGGCAGAAGAAGTGCTCGGCGGCGTTGGCCGGCAATTCAATGCGCAGCAGCCCGCGGGCATCCACCTGGCGCAGCAGCGCCTCCATCTCGTGCAGCACCCGCAACGGGCCGGCCTCGAAGAAGATCTGGCTGAGTTTCGGGTCCTGATTGCCCAGGGCCATGATCAGCCGGTGCAGCTTGACCGACAGGTCGCTGCTGATCAGCGCCTGAAAGCCGCGGCCGATCTTCAGCAGCACCTGTTCCAGCGGAACCCCTTCAGGAAGCTCGAAAATCAGCTCGGGCAACTGCGCCGTGCAGGTGGCGACCACTGCCGAAGAGAACAGCGTCTCCTTGTCGGTAAAGTGGCTGTAGACCGTGAGTTTTGACACACCTGCCGCTGTCGCGACCGCATCCATGCTGGTGTTGGCATAGCCAAGGGTTAGAAACAGCGCCTTGGCTGCCTCGAGAATGGCCTGGCGTTTTGCCAGGTCCTTGGGCCGGCCGGGGCCGGTAGCAGCGGTGACTTTGGGCATGAGTGAAAAGTTACATATTCCAGTAAGTGCACATGGTACATCGCGACCGGCATTTCGGCGGGCAAAAATCGACGCGCTGCTCCCGGCGTAAATATGGGATTTCTCGCGCAGGCCTGCTTCCCCGCTCCGGTTCCCTGATTTAATATACCCGCCAGTATAAATATTCAAAGCGCCATTCGCGAAAGGTCATCCATCATGTTGCGCCATGCCTTGCCCCTCGCTTTGCCCGTTGGTCTCGTGCTGTTGCTTGCTGCCTGCGGGCAGGAAAGCGCACCGCAGACTTCCCTTCGTCCGGCCATGGTGGTGCAGCCGCAGCCGGCCAGCGCCGCCGCCGACAGCTACCCCGGCGAGGTGCGTGCGCGCTTCGAGCCGGAGCTGGCGTTCCGCATCGGTGGCAAGGTCAGCAAGCGCCTGGTCGAGGAGGGGCAGCGGGTCAAGGCCGAACAGCCACTGGCCGAACTCGACCCCCAGGATGTGCGCCTGCAACTGGAAGCCAGCCGTGCCCAATTGGCCGCTGCCGAAGCCAACCTGAACCTGGTCAAGGCCGAGCGCGACCGCTACAAGACCCTGCTCGACCGGCAGATGGTCAGCCATTCGCAATACGACAACGCCGAAAACCTCTACCGTGCTGGCCTGGCCCGGCTCAAGCAAGTGCGCGCCGAGTTCGACGTCGCCGGCAACCAGGCAGAATATGCCGTACTGCGCGCGTCCCAGGACGGCGTGATCGCCAAGCGCCAGGTTGAGGTGGGCCAGGTGGTGGCTGCGGGGCAGACGGTGTTCACCCTGGCCGCCGATGGCGAGCGCGAAGTGCTGATCGGCCTGCCTGAGCAGAATTTTGGCCGCTTCAAGGTCGGCCAGACGGTGGCGGTGGAGCTCTGGTCGCAACCGGATCAACGCTTCAATGGCCGGATTCGCGAACTGTCGCCTTCGGCCGACCCGCGCTCGCGAACCTTCGCTGCGCGCATCGCCTTTACCGCCGGCAAGGTGCCGGCCGAGCTTGGGCAAAGCGCCCGGGTGTACATCCAGCACGCCGAGAACATTCCCCTGGCGGTGCCGCTCTCGGCGCTGACCGCAGAAAACGGCCAGACCTACGTCTGGCGTGTCGATGCCAACAACACCCTCAAGCGCGTACCGGTGCGGGTGGGTGCCTACGGTGAAAACAGCGTGCCAGTGCTCGAAGGCCTGAATGCCTCGGACTGGGTGGTGGCGGCCGGCGTGCATGTGCTCCAGGAAGGGCAGCAGGTTCGTCCGGTGGACCGGTCCAATCGTGTGGTGAATCTGGCGGCCAAGGAGTAAGTCCCGATGGGTTTCAACCTTTCCGCCTGGGCCCTGCGCAATCGGCAGATCGTGCTGTTCCTGATGATTTTGCTGGCTGTGGTCGGCGCGCTGTCCTACACCAAGCTGGGGCAGAGCGAAGACCCTCCGTTTACCTTCAAGGCCATGGTCATTCGCACCAACTGGCCAGGGGCCAGCGCCGAGGAAGTCTCACGCCAGGTCACCGAGCGTATCGAAAAGAAGCTGATGGAAACCGGCGAGTACGAGAAGATCGTCTCGTTCTCGCGGCCCGGTGAATCGCAGGTCACCTTTATGGCCCGCGACTCGATGCATTCGGCCGATATCCCCGAGCTTTGGTACCAGATCCGCAAGAAGGTTGCCGATATCCGCCACACCTTGCCGCAGGGTATCCAGGGGCCGTTCTTCAACGATGAGTTCGGCACCACCTTCGGCAATATCTACGCGCTGACCGGTGACGGCTTCGATTACGCCGTGCTCAAGGACTACGCCGACCGCGTGCAGATCCAGTTGCAGCGGGTCAAGGATGTCGGCAAGGTCGAGCTGCTTGGCCTGCAGGACGAGAAGATCTGGATCGAGCTGTCCAACCTCAAGCTGGCCACCCTCGGCCTGCCCCTGGCAGCGGTGCAACAGGCGCTGGAAGAACAGAACGCGGTGAGCACCGCAGGCTTCTTCGAGACGCCGAGCGAGCGCCTGCAACTGCGGGTCAGCGGGCGCTTTACCACGGTCGAGCAGATCCAGCAGTTCCCGATCCGGGTCGGTGACCGCACTTTCCGTATCGGCGATGTTGCCGAGGTGCGCCGGGGCTTCAACGATCCGCCCGCGCCGCGCATGCGCTTCATGGGCGAGGACGCCATCGGCCTGGCGGTGTCGATGAAGGCTGGCGGTGACATTCTGGTGCTGGGCAAGGCGCTGGAAACCGAGTTCGCCCGCATTGCCCACAACCTGCCGGCCGGCATGGAGCTGCGCAAGGTCTCCGACCAGCCAGCGGCGGTGAAGACCGGCGTCGGCGAGTTCGTTCAGGTGCTGGTTGAAGCGCTGGCCATTGTCTTGCTGGTGAGCTTCTTCTCGCTGGGCATGCGCACCGGCCTGGTGGTGGCCCTGGCCATTCCGCTGGTGCTGGCGATGACCTTTGCCGCCATGTACTACTTCGGCATCGGTTTGCACAAGATCTCCCTCGGCGCGTTGGTGCTGGCCCTGGGCTTGCTGGTGGATGATGCGATCATTGCCGTGGAGATGATGGCGATCAAGATGGAGCAGGGTTTCGACCGGTTCAAGGCCGCCAGCTACGCCTGGACCAGCACCGCCTTCCCGATGCTCACCGGCACCCTGATCACCGCCGCAGGCTTCTTGCCGATTGCCACCGCGCAATCCGGCACTGGTGAATACACCCGTTCGATCTTCCAGGTGGTGACCATCGCCTTGCTCGCCTCCTGGGTTGCCGCGGTGGTGTTCGTGCCGTACCTGGGTGAGCGCCTGTTGCCTGACCTGGCCAAGCTGCATGCGGCCAAGCACGGCACCGCCGAAGGCGGCCCTGACCCTTACGGCACGCCGTTCTACCAGCGCGTGCGGCGCCTGGTGGGCTGGTGCGTGGAGCGGCGCAAGACGGTGATCGTGGCGACCATCGCGCTGTTTGTCGGCAGCATCTTGCTGTTCCGTTTCGTGCCCCAGCAGTTCTTCCCGGCTTCCGGGCGCCTGGAACTGATGGTCGATCTGAAGCTGGCCGAAGGCGCCTCGCTGAGCAACACCGCCGATCAGGTCAAGCGCCTGGAAGCGCTGCTCAAGGAACGCGCCGGCATCGACAACTATGTGGCCTATGTCGGCACCGGCTCGCCGCGGTTCTACTTGCCACTCGACCAGCAACTGCCGGCGCCGAGTTTCGCCCAGTTCGTGGTGCTGGCGAAAACCATCGAGGAGCGCGAACAGCTGCGTAGCTGGCTGATCGCAACCCTCGACGAGCAGTTCCCCGACCTGCGTTCGCGGGTCACGCGCCTGGAAAACGGCCCGCCCGTGGGTTACCCGGTACAGTTCCGGGTCACTGGTGAGCACATCGAGCAGGTGCGTGCCCTGGCCCGCAAAGTGGCCGCCAAGGTGCGCGAGAACCCCCACGTGGTCAACGTTCACCTGGACTGGGAAGAGCCGAGCAAGGTGGTCTACCTGAACATCGACCAGGACCGCGCCCGCGCCCTGGGGGTGAGCACGGCGAACCTGGCGAAGTTCCTGCAAAGCTCGCTGACTGGTTCGGCTGTCAGCCAGTTCCGCGAGGACAACGAGCTGATCGAGATCCTCCTGCGCGGTACCCAGCAGGAGCGCAGCGAGCTTGCCAACCTGCCGAGCCTGGCGGTGCCTACCGACAATGGCCGCAGTGTGGCGCTGTCGCAGGTGGCAACCCTGGAATACGGCTTTGAAGAAGGTGTGATCTGGCACCGCAACCGCCTGCCCAACGTCACCGTGCGCGCCGACATCTATGGCAAGGAACAGCCGGTCACCCTGGTCAAGCAGATCCTGCCGACCCTGGACCCGATATGTGCCGAGCTGCCCGATGGCTACCTGCTGGACGTGGGTGGCACAGTGGAGGACTCCACTCGCGGGCAGAAATCGGTGAACGCCGGGGTGCCGTTGTTCATCGTCGTGGTCCTGACCCTGCTGATGCTGCAACTGCGCAGTTTCTCGCGCACGGTGATGGTGTTCCTCACCGCGCCCCTGGGGTTGATCGGCGTGACCCTGTTCTTGCTGGTGTTCCGCCAGCCGTTCGGTTTTGTCGCGATGCTCGGGACCATCGCCCTGTCGGGGATGATCATGCGCAACTCGGTGATCCTGGTCGATCAGATCGAGCAGGACATCGCTGCCGGGCTGGACCGCTGGCAGGCGATTATCGAGGCGACAGTAAGGCGCTTCCGGCCAATCGTACTGACCGCCCTGGCGGCGGTGCTGGCGATGATCCCGCTGTCACGCAGCGTGTTCTTCGGGCCGATGGCGGTGGCGATCATGGGTGGCTTGATCGTGGCGACGGCGTTGACGCTGTTGTTCCTGCCGGCGCTGTATGCGGCGTGGTTCAGGGTCAGAAAGAGCAGTTGAGAGCTACAAGCGGCAAGCTGCAAGAGGTGCTGTTCACACTGCTTGTGGCTTACCGCTTGAAGCTTGTAGCTGGCGCTTACAGCGCGCCAAACACCTTCTTGGCAATGCTGGTAGCTGCCGCCGCCGGGTTCTGGCGGATGGTTTCTTCCTGCTTGGCAATCATCTCGAACAGGCCGTTGAGCGCCTGCTCGGTCACGTAGCCTTCGACGTTGGCGTTCTTGGCATCGAGCACGCCCAGGGTCGCTGCTTGCCCGGCGAAGGTGTTGTACTGCTGGGCCAGGCCGACCTGGTCGGTGGCTTTCTTGACGATCGGCAGGAACTTGGCGCGGATCTGCTCGCGGCTGGTTTTGCTCAGGTATTGGGTAGCCGAGTCGTTGCCGCCGCTGAGGATGCCCTTGGCATCGTCCACGGTCATCTTCTTCACGGCATCCACCAGCAGCGCCTGGGCTTGCGGCACGGCGGCCTCGGCGGCCTTGTTCATGCTGGTTTCCAGCTGATCGACCTGGGCGCCCATGCCGAAGGCTTTCATCTTCTTGGCGACTTTGCCCAGGTTGCCGGGCAGTTCGATGCGCACATCCGGGTTATTGCTGAAGCCACCCGGGGTACCCAGTTGTTTCACCGCTACCTGGGCACCCTGGGTCAGGGCGTCTTTGAGGCCGGTGGAGGCATCTTTTTGCGAGAGGTCGCCGAGCGACAGCGCCAGGGCGCTGGCCGACAGCAACAGGCCGGCGCACAGGCCGGTGAAGGTTAGAGCGGGGCGGAACATGGCAGCATCCTTATACGAAGGAAAAACAATCAATCAACGAACGGCATCGACCTTGATGCGTACCGGCTGCGGGTCGTTGCCATCAAGTTGCACGCCATGGTGCTCGGTGTTGATGAACAGCAGCTTGCCGTCCAGTTCGATCCGCGCGCTCACTGCATAGCGGTGGCCGGGCTTGACCTGGGCCGGGTCGTAGCTCAGGTGAAAGGGCAGCGGCACATTGCCTTTGACCGGGCCGCTCTGGCTGGCCAGGGTAACGGCGGGGGCGTCCATCAGCGACACGTCCTGCAGGGCCACGCTCAGGGTGGCGGCGGGCGGCAGGGCGATGCGTTGCAGGTAGAAGACCTCGCCGTCGAGGCTGGCCTTGGGGGCTTCAGGGGTGCTGCTGCACGCGGCCAGCAGGCTGCCAAGAAGGATCAGGGACAGTTTTTTCATCAGTAGCTCCTTAGCGCCGGCGCCGCGGTTGCGGTCGCCAGGCGGTTCGATTCGTGTTGCTCCAAAGGCACTGGCCAGTATGGCCTATACCGCAGTTTCGGTGGCTTCTTCGCTGCGCTGCAGGGCGACCTGGCGAATCGACAGGCGCACCTCTGCCGACAGCACGCGCTTGGCCGCGCCCTCGGCCAGTTCGCTGAGTTTTTCGTGGTAGCCAAGTTTGCCGTTGCTGTCCGGGCGCAATACGCCTTGCTCGATCTGGGTCTGGATGAAGTGGCGGAACAGGGTTTTGTCGAAGAACTCCGGGGCGTTCAGGCCATGCAGAATCGACAGGCGCTGGGCCATGATCACGCACAGGTCTTCCAGCTCTTCGGCGCTCAGGGTGTGCTGGCCGCTGTTGAGCAGCAACGCGGTAGCCATGTAGAAGCGCTGCAGGGTCTGGGTGATGGCCCGGGCCAGTAACGTCAGCAGCACGAACTGCCGCGAACTCGGTGCCGGGCGCAGGTACACGCCGTTCTCGAAGCGCAGCAGGCCCTGTTCGACGAAGGCCTCCAGCCACTGGTCGACCACCGCGTCCAGCTCATCGAGCTCCCAGCGAATGAACAGCTCCGATTGCAGGTACGGGTACAAGGCCCGGGTGTACTGCAGGATCAGTTCGCGGCTCATCCGCGAGCTGCTCTGGAAGAAGCTCGCCAGCAAGGCTGGCAGGGCGAAGATGTGCAGCACGTTGTTGCGGTAGTAAGTCATCAGGACGGCGTTCTGCTCGTCCAGGTAGAGGATTTTGCCCAGCGCATCGCTTTGCTCGGCCAGCAGGTCCATGCCCTTGACGTGGCTGATCAGCGCCAGGCCATCGCCTTCGGGCAGGGTGGTGTGCGGCGAGTAGGGCACCTTGCGCAGCAGCGCCAGGTACAGGTCCAGCACCCGCGCCAGGGCGCGCTCGTCCAGGGCCAGGCGGCTGGTGGAGAGCAGCGCCAGGGCCACCAGGTTGACCGGGTTGATCGCCGCCGCCTCGTTCAGGTGCTGGGCGACTTTCTCGCCCAGGCGCGAGGTGGTTTCGTTGAGCCAGGCCGGGCGGAACTGCGGGCCGTGCTCCTGTTCGCGCCAGCCGGGTTGCTGCTGGTCGAGGAAGGCGCCGAGGCGGATCGGCTCGCCGAAGTTGACCGCCACCTGGCCGAAGCGCTGCTTGAGCGCGCCGATGACCTTGAAGATGTCGAAGATAGATTCTTTTTTCTTGCTCGCCCCGCGCAGCTCGCCCAGGTAGGTGCGGCCTTCGAGCACCCGTTCATAACCGATGTACACCGGCACGAAGACGATTGGCGTGCGCGAGGAGCGCAGGTAGCTGCGCAGGGTAATGGCGAGCATGCCGGTTTTCGGCTGGAGCATGCGCCCGGTGCGCGAGCGGCCGCCTTCGACGAAGTACTCGACCGGGAAGCCCTTGGTGAACAGGGTGTGCAGGTATTCGTTGAACACCGCGGTGTACAGCGGGTTGCCCTTGAACGTGCGGCGCATGAAGAACGCCCCGCCACGGCGCAGCAGGCCGCCGATCACCGGCATGTTGAGGTTGATGCCGGCGGCGATGTGCGGCGGGGTCAGGCCGTTGCGAAACAGCAGGTAGGACAGCAGCAGGTAGTCGATATGGCTGCGGTGGCACGGCACATAGATGACTTCGTGGCCCGGGGCGATGCCCTGCACCTGCTCGATGTGGTTGACCTTGATGCCGTCGTAGATCTTGTTCCAGAACCAGCTCAGCACCACTTCAAGGAAGCGGATGGCGGTGTAGGTGTAGTCCGAGGCGATCTCGTTGCCGTAGCGCAGGGCCTGGGCTTCGGCTTTGGCCAGCGGGATCTTCTCGCGTTCGGCTTCATCGGCGATAGCCTGGCGCACCAGCGGGTCGTGGACCAGGCCCTTGACCAGGTTGCGGCGGTGGGAGATGTCCGGGCCGATGACGGCGGTCTTGAGGTTGCGAAAGTGCACCCGCAGCAGGCGCTGGGCCATGCGCACGGTGCGCTCGTGGCCCTTGTTGTGCTGCACCAGCTCGCGCAGGTGGATCGGCGCCGAGAACTGCACGCGGGTCTTGCGCCCCAGGATCAGCACGGTGAGCAAGCGCCGCAGGCGCCCGGTAACCGCCCAGCTGTCGGCAAACAGCAGCTTCCACGGGCTGGATTCGCTGGCCGGCGACTGGCCCCAGAACACGCTGACCGGGATGATCTGCGCGTCTTCTTCGGCATGCTGGCTGATGGCGTTGACCAGCCGTGCCAGGGTCGGCGGGGCGCCGCGCTTGTCCTGGCGGCCGAGCCAGTCGGGCTCCGGGGTCAGGTAGAAGAACGCTGCCGGCTCGTGCAGGGTGCCGACGGCGACCGGCAGCACCGGGCGTGGCAGCCCGGCTTTGGTGCATTCGCGGTCGAGCACCGCAAGGTCGGTGAGCGACGGCGACTGCAGGGCGTAAAACACCGGCCGGCTGCGATCCAGGTTCAGGGTAAAGGATGACTGGTTGATGGTCTCGGAGCGAACCCACAGGTACAACAGGCGACGCAGGGCGCCGAAGATCAGGCGGCGCAAGGGGGAACGGGTCATACGGTGTGTGCTCTGGATGAGATTTTTGAGTATTTGCTCAGTCGACTAGTGTGCCGTATCTGCGCAAGTTCAGCAAAAAGCGCCCCGGTCATGAAAATTAATTTAAGTGTGTCATATACTCGGTCCGCCGCTTGCAAGAGATTTGTGCAAGCTGCGTCGGCAGGGGGCCGTGACCCCTCTGCATGCAAGGCGATTCCAAAATAAAAATCCGGAGTAGTGCAGATGTCGTCTCGTGAGACTGGAAGTGTAAAGTGGTTCAATGACGCAAAAGGTTACGGTTTCATTCAGCGTGAAGGTGGCGCGGACGTGTTCGTTCACTACCGTGCCATCCGCGGGGAGGGGCATCGCACCCTGCTCGAGGGGCAGCAGGTCGAATACAATCTGACTCAGGGCCAGAAAGGCTTGCAGGCAGAAGACGTAGTCGGTCTGTAAGCGCCGGGCCACAAGCCTCGAGCCTGGGCCCACCAGCGAAAAGGCCCGCCGCCGGACGACCGGGGCGGGCCTTTTCGAAGACAGTTTTCAGCTGGTCCGCCAGGTGATTTCCTCTTCACCGTCGGCACTGATGCGGATCCAGCGATCGGCATCTTCTTCACCTTCTTCCTCGACCCAACTGCCCGGTGCACAGCGCACTTCGACGTTCAGCGCGGCAAAGGCTGCGCGTGCGCAGGCAATGTCATCATCCCACGGGGTCTGGTCGCTCTCCAGGTAAAGACTGTTCCATTTGCCCACAGCCTTCGGTAACCAGGTAACTGGAATGTTACCGGCCCTGCACTTGTAGGTCTGGCCTTTCTGCTGCCAGTCGCTGCACGGGCCAAGCGCTTCGCTGAGCCAGGCAGCGATCTGCTTGTGGTCGACCTCGGCGTCTTTCAGGTAGATCTCGATATCGGGTTGGCGCATAGGGGCTCCGGGTGCGCTCAGTCTTGGCGCACAAAATAATCGTAACGCATCGATACCGTGACCTCGAAAGGCTCGGCCTGGTCGATGACGCGCGCGCGTTTCTCGGCGCTGGCACGCCAGCCATGAGGGGTCATGGCCAGCAGGTCGGCGCGGGCCTTGCCGTCGGCAAGGCTCAGGCGCAATTTCAGGGTTTCGCTATGGGCGTGATGCATGCCCTCGGGGACCAGCGCCAGGTGCTTGTCGTCGCTGTAGTCGCGTACTTCATCGTAGAGCTTGTGGCGCAGTTCGATCAGGTGCTCGTTGGTCGGGCCGACGCGCATCAGGCCGCCGCCGGGGCTCAGCAGGCGCAGGGCCTCTTGCCAGTCCAGCGGGCTGAAGACACTGGCGAGGAACTGGCAACTGCCATCGGCCAGCGGTACCCGGGCCATGCTTGCCACCAGCCAGGTCAGCGCCGGGTTGCGCTTGCAGGCGCGCTTGACCGCCTCGCGGGAGATGTCCAGGGCATAACCGTCCGCCTCGGGCAACGCCTGGGCGATTTGCGCGGTGTAGTAACCCTCGCCACAGCCGATGTCCAGCCAGCGCGCGGGTGCGCGTTCGGCGGCAAGCTCAGCCAGGCGGCGGGCCACCGGGGCGTAATGGCCGGCGTTGAGAAAGTCGCGGCGGGCCTCGACCATGGCCTGGTTGTCGCCCGGGTCACGGCTGTTCTTGTGCTGCACCGGCAACAGGTTCAGGTAACCCTGGCGGGCACGGTCGAAACGGTGGCCGGCCGGGCAGGCCACGCCATTGTCGAGGGTGCTCAGCGCGGCGCTGCAGATCGGGCAGGTGAGCATCAGGCAAGCAACCGGGTCAGGGTCTGGTAGTAGATCTCGGTCAGCACATCGAGGTCGCTGGCCAGGATCCGCTCGTTGACCTGGTGAATGGTGGCGTTGACCGGGCCCAGCTCGACCACCTGGGTGCCGAGGGTGGCGATGAAGCGCCCGTCGGAGGTGCCGCCGCTGGTCGATGCCTTGGTCTCACGGCCGGTGACCGCCTTGATGCTGGCCGACACTGCGTCGAGCAAATCGCCCGGCTCGGTCAGGAACGGCAGGCCCGACAGCGCCCAGTCCACGTGCCAGTCGAGCTGGTGCTTGTCGAGGATGGCGGCAACCCGCTGCTGCAGGCCTTCGACCGTCGACTCGGTAGAGAAGCGGAAGTTGAACAGCGCGGTCAGCTCGCCCGGTACCACGTTGGTGGCGCCGGTGCCGGAATTGAGGTTGGAGATCTGGAAGCTGGTCGGCGGGAAGAACGCATTGCCTTCGTCCCAGTGTTCGGCAGCCAGCTCTGCAAGTGCCGGAGCGGCCAGGTGGATCGGGTTCTTGGCCAGGTGCGGATAGGCCACGTGGCCCTGTACGCCGCGCACCGTGAGCTTGGCGCCGAGCGAGCCGCGACGGCCGTTCTTGACCACGTCACCGACCAGGCTGGTGCTCGACGGCTCGCCGACGATGCACCAGTCCAGGCGCTCGTTGCGCGCGGCCAGGCGCTCGACCACGGCCTTGGTGCCGTGGTGGGCCGGGCCTTCTTCATCACTGGTGATCAGGAAGGCGACCTTGCCGCGATGGTTGGGGTAGTCGGCGACGAAGCGCTCGGTGGCCACTACCATGGCGGCCAGGCTGCCTTTCATGTCAGCCGCGCCACGCCCGCAGAGCATGCCGTCGGCATCGATCAGGGCATCGAACGGATCGTTCTGCCAGGCCTGCACCGGGCCGGTCGGGACCACGTCGGTATGGCCGGCGAAGCACAGCACTGGGCCTTCCTGGGTGCCATGGGTGGCCCAGAAATTGTCGACGTCTTCGATGCGCATCGGCTCAAGCATGAAACCAGCATCGCCCAGGCGTTGCATCATCTGTTTCTGGCAGTCGAAGTCCAGCGGGGTAACCGACGGACGGCGAATCAGGTCGCAGGCCAGTTCAAGGGTAGGCGAGAGGTCGGCTGGGGCCGTCATGGGGAGCTCCGGGGCAAGGCAGGGCACGAATTCGAGGGGGGTTATCTTATAGCAATTCAGAGTCCTGTAGGAGCGGCGCACCGCCGCTCCTACAGGTTATCTCAAGGCTCAGGAAGCCTGGGCCGGCTGCGCGGCATCCACAGGCTTTGGCAGTGACGACAGCATGGCCATGATCAGCGCCGCCAGGTAGGGCAGCGACTGCACCAGCAGCATGGTCACCCAGAAGCGCATGTCGTTGCTCGGCAGGCCCTGGACCAGGTAGATCCCGGCCGCTGCGCCCCACAGCAGCAACATGATGAACAGCTCTTCACGGGCCTCTGACAGCGCCACCAGCAAGCCATGGCTGTCGGCGTTCTTCGGCGTGCGGAAGAACGGGATGCTGCTGGTGAAGAAGCCGTACAGCACTGCCTTGGCGATGGTGTGCGACAGCGCCAGGCCGGCCAGGGCCGCGGCGAAGGCGTCCTTGAGGTTCACGCCCACCGCGCGGCGGTAGAGGAACACGATCTTGCCGACCTTGAACACGAACAACGCCAGCGGCGGAATCGCGAAGATCAGCAGCGGCGGGTCGACCCGCTGCGGCACGATGATCATCGCCGCCGACCACAGCAGGGCGCCGACGGTGAAGAAGATGTTCATGCCATCGGCGATCCACGGCAGCCAGCCGGCGAGGAAGTGGTAGCGCTGGCCACGGGTCAGTTCCGAGTCCTTGCCGCGCAACAGGCTTGCGGCATGGCGCTTGATGATCTGGATGGCGCCATAGGCCCAGCGAAAGCGCTGCTTCTTGAAGTCGATGAAGGTGTCGGGCATCAGGCCTTTGCCATAGCTCTCGTGGGAATACGCCGCCGAGTAGCCTTTCTCGAACACCCGCAGGCCCAGTTCGGCGTCTTCGCAAATGCACCAGTCGGCCCAGCCCAGCTCTTCGAGTACCGAACGGCGGGTCATGGTCATGGTGCCGTGCTGGATGATTGCGTCACGGTCGTTGCGGGTGACCATGCCGATATGGAAGAAGCCTTTGTATTCGCTGTAGCAGAGCTTCTTGAAGGTGCTTTCGTTCTGGTCGCGGTAGTCCTGGGGCGATTGCACCACGGCGATCTTCGGATCGGCGAAGTGCGGCACCATGTGCTTGAGCCAGTTGCGGTCGACACAGTAGTCCGAGTCGATCACCGCGATCACTTCGGCGTCCTTGGCGGTATGCGGAATCAGGTAGTTCAGCGCGCCGCCCTTGAAGCCGGCCAGGGGCGCGACGTGGAAGAACTTGAAGCGCTCGCCGAGCATCTCGCAGTGCGCCTTGATCGGCTCCCAGACCGCCGGGTCCTTGGTGTTGTTGTCGATGATCAGGACTTCGTAGTCCGGGTAGTCCAGCGCGGCCAGGGCGTTGAGGGTCTGTTTGACCATCTCTGGCGGCTCGTTGTAGCACGGCACATGCACCGAGACTTTCGGTCGGTACGCGGCGTCGGCCTGCACCGGCAGGAACTCCCGGCGGCGCTTGTGAATCCACACCGCTTCGGCCAGTTCATGGGCCTCGGTGAGCAGCACGATAAACACGCCAAGGGCGCCGAGGGCGAGCAAAAAGCCCACGGTGAGGCTGAACCAGGTGCTGTATTGCTGGCTGTAATCGTAGCCGATCCACACCAGCACCGAACCGCAGAGGAAGGCGATGAAGGTCAGGAAGGTGCGCCCGCGCTGGCGCAGGGCCGAGCCGTCGATCAGCAGCAGGGTCAGCGAGAGCATCGCCAGCACCACCGAGCCGACCGCCAGCACACGCCATTGCGGAATGGCCACCACCGGGCCTTCGAAGTTGAATTTCTGCTGGCGGGCAGCGTTGAACACGCCCCAGTAGGCACCCACCGAGCCTTCGTCGCTGGCCTTCCACGGCTGGTCGTAGGCTTCGATGACAAAGTAGTTGTAGCCCTGGCGGTTGAGTTTGTTGACCAGGGTGCGCAGGTAGATGGCCTGGTCTGCCGGGGTGGCATCGGCACCGCCGCGCATGCGGCCGTTGCTCGGCCAACCGACTTCAGACAACAGCAGCGGTTTGCGTGGGAATTGCTGCTTCAGATCGCGGGCACGATCCAGTACGAACTGGCCGGCATCCTTCATCGGGATGAACTCCCAGTACGGCAGGATGTGCGCAGCTACCAGGTCGGCATGCTTGGCCAGCTCCGGGTGTTCTTTCCAGATGTGCCACTGTTCACTGGTGGTCACCGGGACTTTTACTGCCGCGCGCACGCGGTCCATGTACTGGATCAGTGCTTCGGGGGTGATTTCCTTGCGAAACAGCGCTTCGTTGCCGACCATCACCCGCACCACGCTGCGCGAGCTGTTGGCCAGTTCGATGGCTTTGTCGATTTCCCGTTCGTTGCGCTCAAGGTCCGGGCTGATCCACACCCCCAGGGTCACGCGCAGGCCGAACTCTTCGGCCAGGCGCGGAATCTCGGCCTGGGTACCTTCCACCGTATAGATGCGGATGCTGTCGGTCAGCTTGCTGAGCTGCTCGAGGTCCTGGCGCAGTTCGTCCTCGCTGGGGTACTGGCCCTTTTGCGGGCTTTCGCCCTGGCGGAACGGCGAATAGGAGAAACCGGAAATCTGCTCCGGCCAGTTGGGGGCGGAAACCGGGCGGTTGATCAGCGCCCAGAACCCGGTGAATAGCGCGGCGATAGCCATGACTATTACCAGGTTGATACCAAATTTACGCGATGACATAGATAGTTCGGGTTCCGAAAGGTGGAACGGGCGGGCGCCATGAGGCGCGAATCCTGCGTGCTTCCTGCTCAGATTGTGTAAGAACAGGTCGGTGGCAGAAGATTGGATTGGCTTCAGGAGCTGAAGTTCTTAGCCCGTACTTTTGTCGTCCAAGTCTTTGGATTGCATAGGGCATTAAAGCAGGATTACAACTGCCTTGACCAATGCATGACTCGGGTGGCGGCCACGGCAGGGTGTCATCGCACCCCAAGAGGCCTATAATACGCGCCGGTTTTTTCGGGGTTGGGCCATGAGTACAGAAGATCCACGCTTTGCCGGTGTCGCCCGGTTATACGGTGACAACGGCCTGCAGCGCCTGCGCGAGGCCCATGTGGCTATCGTCGGTATCGGCGGGGTCGGCTCCTGGGCGGCCGAAGCCATGGCCCGCAGCGGCGTGGGCGAAATATCGCTGTTCGACCTCGATGATGTCTGCGTCAGTAATACCAACCGCCAGCTGCATGCCCAGGAAGGCAATATCGGCCGGGCCAAGGCCGAGGTCATGGCCGAGCGCCTGCGGGCCATCAACCCGGCGTGCAAGGTGCATGCGGTGGTGGATTTCGTCACCAAGGAAACCCTGCCCGAGTACATCGGCGAACACATCGACTGTGTGATTGACTGCATCGACAGCGTCATGGCCAAGGCCGCGCTGATCGGCTGGTGCAAGCGCCACAAAGTCACCATCATCAGCACCGGAGGCGCCGGCGGGCAGATCGATCCAACCCAGATCCGCGTCGCCGACCTGAACAAGACCTTCAACGATCCGCTGGCCTCGCGGGTGCGTTCGACCTTGCGCCGCGACTATGGCTTTTCCCGCACGGTAACCCGCAACTACAGCGTGCCCTGTGTGTTTTCCACCGAACAGCTGCGCTACCCCAAGGGTGACGGCAGCGTCTGTCTGCAGAAGAGTTTTGTTGGCGAAGGGGTTAAGCTGGACTGCTCAGGCGGCTTCGGCGCGGTGATGATGGTCACCGCGACCTTCGGCATGGTCGCCGCCAGCAAAGCGGTGGAAAAGCTTGTGGCCGGCGCTCGGCGCCCGTCCGAGCGCCAGGCTCAGACACCTGCGGCAAGCTGAGCCATGCGTTGCAGCACGGCGTTCAGGCCGTTGCTGCGCGAGGGTGAGAGCTGGCGGCCCAGGCCTAGCTGGTTGAACCAGGCGGGCAGGTCCAGTTGCGCAAGCTCAGCGCTGGACAGGCCCTCGACCCGCACCAGCAGCAGCGCCAGCAAACCGCGGATGATCCGTGCATCGCTGGCGCCTTTGAAGCGCCACTGACCATCTTGCTGTGCCGCCACCAGCCAGACCTGGCTTTCGCAGCCATGGACTCGGTTCGCTTCGGACTTTTCTTCTTCGCTCAAGGGCACCAGGTGCTCGCCCCATTGCATCAGCAGGCGCGCGCGTTGTTCCCAGCCGGCTGCTTGTGAGAACGAGTCGAGGGCTTGCTGCGCAGCGACAGGCAGGCTCATCGCAGCAGCTCCAGGGCCTGATCCAGGGCGTCGAAGAAGCGTTGCAGGTCGTCGGAGTCGTTGTACAAGCCCAGCGATACGCGGATGGCACCGTCCAGGCCGAGGCTTTTCAGCAACGGCATGGCGCAGTGATGGCCGGCGCGTACGGCGATGCCCTGTTCGGTGAGCATGTGGGCCAGGTCAGCGTTGTGCACGCCCTCGACCACGAAACTGGCCAGGGCCACTTGCGGCTGACCGAGCAGGCGGATGCCTTCGCGGTCGTTGAGGCCACGCAGCAGGTGGCGGTGCAGGCCGGCTTCATGCTCGGCAACAGCATTGGCATCCAGGCCGGCCAGGTAATCGAGGCTGGCCCCGAGGCCGATGACGCTGGCAATCGGCGGCGTACCGGCTTCAAAACCCAGGGGCGCCGGGCGAAAGCTGGCGCTGTGGTAGTCGGCGACCTGGACCATCTCGCCGCCGAACTGCCAGTGTCGCAGGCGCGTCAGGGCTTCACTGCGGCCGTAGAGCACACCGACACCGTCCGGGCCATAGAGCTTGTGGCTGGAGAACACGTAGAAATCGCAGCCCAGCTGGCGAACGTCGTGACGGCCGTGGACCACGCCCTGGGCACCGTCGACCACGGTTAGCGCACCTTGGGCCTGGGCCTGGGCATGGGCCAGCAGGGGCTCCAGCGGCTGCCAGGCGCCGAGGACATTGGACAGCTGGCTGACCGCCAGCACCCGGGTACGCGGGCCAATCAGTTGCA
The DNA here is from genome assembly GCF_900101695.1 of Pseudomonas sp. UC 17F4. Taxonomy (NCBI): domain Bacteria; kingdom Pseudomonadati; phylum Pseudomonadota; class Gammaproteobacteria; order Pseudomonadales; family Pseudomonadaceae; genus Pseudomonas; species Pseudomonas sp. UC 17F4. The sequence continues at coordinate 5,348,443 of NZ_FNKV01000001.1, read as the reverse complement.
GGGCAATGTTCAGATCGATCAGGCCGCGGTTGTCCAGTGGCAACACCACCAGCTTGAGCCCACGACGCTGGGCCAGCTGTTGCCAGGGCAGCAGGTTGGCATGGTGTTCGAGGGCGCTGATGGCAATTTCGTCACCGGCCTCGAACAGCGGCTCAAGCCCGTAGGCGAGCAGGTTCAGGGCCGAGGTGGCGCCGTGGGTGAAGACAATCTGCTGGCTGTCGGCGGCGTTCAGCCAGCCGGCGACCTTGTCGCGGCTGCGTTCGAAGGCCTGGGTAGCCAGGGCGCCGGGCAGGTGTTGGGCACGGTGCACATTGGCAGCACCATGGCCGTAATAGTGGCTCAGGGCATCGAGCAGGAGTTGCGGTTTTTGCGTGGTAGCGGCGCTGTCCAGGTAGGTCTGGTGCTGGCGTTGCAGGGCGTCGATGGCTGGGAAGTCAGCGCGCCAGGGGGAGGGCTGGAACATGATGATCGGACCTGAAAATCGGGCCTGGCGTTAGGCCAGACCCGATGGTACCACTTAGTTGTGGGCGTGCAGCGCTTCGTTCAGCTCGATGGCCGACTTGTGGGTCTTGCACTCCACTGCGCCGTTGAGCGAGTTGCGGCGGAACAGCAGGTCGGTTTGCCCAGCCAGGTCGCGAGCTTTGACCACCTTGACCAGCTGGTTGTTCTCGTCCAGCAGGTTCACCTTGGTGCCAGCGGTGATGTACAGGCCGGCTTCGACGGTGTTGCGATCGCCCAGTGGAATGCCGATACCGGCGTTGGCGCCGATCAGGCAGCCTTCGCCAACCTTGATGACGATGTTGCCGCCACCGGACAGGGTGCCCATGGTCGAGCAGCCGCCGCCCAGGTCCGAACCCTTGCCGACGAAGACGCCCGCGGAAACACGGCCTTCGATCATGCCCGGGCCTTCGGTGCCGGCGTTAAAGTTGACGAAGCCTTCGTGCATGATGGTGGTGCCTTCGCCGATGTAGGCACCCAGGCGCACACGGGCGCTGTCGGCGATACGCACGCCGGCAGGGACGACGTAGTCGGTCATTTTCGGGAACTTGTCTACCGAGAATACTTCCAGCAGCTCGCCCTTCAGGCGCGCTTCCAGTTGCTGCTCGGCAAGCTCGGCCAGGTCGACGGCGCCCTGGCTGGTCCAGGCAACGTTTGGCAGCAGCGGGAAGATCCCGGCCAGGTTCAGGCCATGTGGCTTGACCAGGCGGTGAGAGAGCAGGTGCAGCTTCAGGTAGGCTTCCGGGGTGGAAGTCAATGCGGCGTCTTCGGCCAGCAGGGTGACCACCAGCGGCTTGTTGCTTTCGGCCAGGCGGGTCAGCAGTGCGGCCTGGGCAGCATCGACACCCTTGAGGGCTTCGGCCAGCTGCGCGGCCTGGCTGGTGCTGAAGGCGATCGCCTGGTTGCCGCCTTCATAGCCCAGGACCGGGGCGATGGCCGCGACCAGCTCGGCAGCCGGGTTGATCAGCGGTTGGGCGTAGAAGACTTCCAGCCAGGCGCCTTGACGGTTCTGGGTGCCGACACCGAAGGCCAGGCTGAACAGGGTAGTGGACATGCAGTTACCTCTTGCGAAATTGAATGAAAGCTCGGCGCCGGGTTACTGAAGGGCGGCCGCGTACAAATCAGGCTTGAAGCCGACCAGGGTCCGCTTGCCGAGGTCGAGCACAGGGCGCTTGATCATCGACGGCTGGGCCAGCATCAGTTCGATGGCCTTGGCCTGGTCGAGATCGGCCTTCTGGGCGTCGTCGAGCTTGCGGAAGGTGGTGCCGGCGCGGTTGAGTACCGTTTGCCAGCCATGTTCATCGCACCAGCGCTCAAGGCTTGCACGGTCGATGCCCTGGGCCTTGTAGTCGTGGAAATCGTAGCCCAGGCCCTGCTCTTCGAGCCAGGTGCGGGCTTTCTTCATGGTGTCACAGGCCTTGATTCCATAAAGGTGCAATGGCGTGTCGCGTTTGGTCATGTCTTGCCCCCCTGGGAAAAAATGGTGAAGGATTATGCCATGGTCGGCGGCGTTGGGTTGGCGTTGCCATGGCTCTTTGTAGCATTGTGTTACAGGTTCTGGGCAGTTCTGCGACTTTTGTGCAGCGGTGCGCCGGCAGCCTAAGCGGCTAATATGTCGTTTCAATGGCAAAACCGTGCCCAGGCCCGCATAAGTTATTGAATGCGTTTGAATTGAACAGGACTTGCCGAATGCAATCAGCCTACACCGTTCTCATCCTGCTGATGCTGGTGAGTGTTTCCAAACTGGTCGGGCGGGTTATCCCGCTGCCGTTGCCACTGGTGCAGATCGGCGCTGGCGCCTTGCTGGCGTGGCCTACCCTGGGCCTGCACGTGGCCCTGGACCCAGAATTGTTTCTGTTCTTGTTTTTGCCGCCGCTGCTGTTTTCCGATGGCTGGCGGATGCCCAAGCGCGATCTGTGGAAGTTGCGCGGGCCAATCCTGACCCTGGCCGTTGGCCTGGTGCTGTTTACCGTGGTGGGTGCCGGTTATTTCATTCACTGGATTTTGCCGAGCATTCCCTTGCCGGTGGCCTTCGCCCTGGCTGCGGTTCTGTCGCCCACCGACGCCGTGGCGGTGTCGGCCATTTCCCAGGACCGGCTGCCGACGCCGTTGATGCACATGCTCCAGGGCGAGGCGCTGATGAACGACGCCTCGGGCCTGGTGACCTTCAAATTCGCCCTGGCCGCGGCAATCACCGGCGTGTTCTCGCTGGCCGAGGCCAGCCTGACCTTCGTGCTGGTGGCTGTCGGCGGCCTGGCCATCGGTGTGGCCCTGAGCTGGCTGGTCGGGCGCCTGCGTGCCTGGATGATCGCCCGTGGCTGGGATGACCCGGCCACCCACGTGGTGTTTATGTTGCTGCTGCCGTTTGCCGCCTACGTGCTGGCCGAGCGCCTGGGCGCCTCCGGCATTCTCTCGGCGGTAGCGGCTGGGATGATGCAAAGCTGGCTTGACCTGCTGCCCCGGCAGACCAGCACGCGCCTGCTCAACCGCAGCGTCTGGTCGCTGCTGGAGTTTGCCTTCAACGGTTTGATCTTCCTGTTGTTGGGCCTGCAGTTGCCCGACATCATCAAGGCGGTGACCAGCCACGAAGCCTCGCTGTGGCCGACCTTGCTGTGGCGCTGCCTGGATGTGGTGGCGATCTTCGCGGTACTGCTGGCCTTGCGCTTTATCTGGGTGCAGAGCATCTGGCGCCTGATCGGGGTGATCCGCCGCTGGCGTGGTAAAGAGGACCTGGTGCTGATGCCCAACGCGCGTTCCTGCTGGCTATTGACGGTCGGCGGTGTGCGCGGGGCGGTGACCCTGGCCGGTGTCATGTCGGTGCCGCTGCTGATCAGCGCCGGCAAGGACTTCCCCGAGCGCGACTTGCTGATTTTCATCGCCGCCGGGGTGATTCTGCTGTCGCTGGTGTCGGCCTGTATTGCCCTGCCGCTGTTGTTGCGCGGGGTGACCAAAAGCCCGGATGACGCCCTGCGTCAGGAAGCCCAGGAGGCCTGGCGCCGCACGGCCGAAGCGGCGATTCATGCCCTTGAGGCAGAGGACCTGAGTGAGGCCGGCAGCCCGCTGGACGCTTCGCAGGCGGCGCTGGCGGCCGAGCTCAAAGCGCGCTTGATGGCTGAATACCGGCATCAGCTTGATACCTTCAACGACAGCGCCGAAGCCCAGGCCCTGGCCGAACAGATGGACCAGCTGGAGCGGCGCTTGCGATTGCGGGCGCTGCGGGCCCAGCGCCTGGAGCTGTACAACCTGCACCGCCAGCACCAGATAGGTGATGATGTGGTGCGTCAGGTGCTGGGGGAGCTGGATATGAGTGAGGCGAATCTGGGGCAGGTCAGGTAGGTGTGTTGGCTAGGGGGTAGGCTCGGCGCATGAATGCCAGATCATATTCGCTCAACGTCTTGTTTGCCCCCACTTCCCAGTCACCCAGGGTCATCCACTGCGCAATTGGATAATGCATGATCGACTCGCGGTCGTAGGTTGTGAACAAGGTATTTGCTTCAGTTTGCTTCTCCAGAAACTGGCTGCGTACATCGGCCTCGCTCCATCCCCGCTGCTGGGTCATGACCTTCATGAGCTCGTCTTCATTCCAGGGAATGTCAGCTAACGGGTTTTGATGTTCGTGGGTGGCGCCAAAGACATGGCCGAACTCATGCAGGACGGTCGGCTCGAAGTATTCGCTGTCCGGCAGGACGTTCAGGGTCATTGTTTCGTTTGTTTTGATCAGCAGTGCATCAGTTCCCAGGGCAGACTCATTGTGCAGGGCCTTGGGGTCGAGCTTGATCCTGATATCGGCCTGCAGGTAGTTGTCGTGGTACAGGGCTATGCCGAGGTTGGCGCCTGACTGCGACACCCATTGGCTCCCTGTATTGAGAATTTTCAACTTCAGTTCGGTGCTGGGTGAGCCCAGAAACGAAAATTTCAGGGTGCGCCCTGGCTGCCAGAGACGGGTGGAACCATAAATCGCGCGTTTTTTGCGCGACCCTGAATGGCTGGGAGCATTGGCAGGGTTTTCCGCGATGGCTGCTTCGTAGGAAAGCTGCGGGTCGACGTTGTGGCGGTAACGGCAAAAGATCAAATCGCTCATGAGGGAGTCCTTCTCGTTCGTGAGCGTGAAGTGTCTCCAGTCAGGCGCCGGATCTAGTGGTAGATAAAGCTTTAGTTGTGGCTTTTTCAGGGCAGGCGGCACCGGCTGTTCCGATGCCGCCGATCCATCAGCGGGTGAGGAAGTCTCGAATCCGCCCGGCCGCCTCGACGCACTCGGCCAATGGCGCTACCAGCGCCATGCGCACGCGCCCGGCACCTGGGTTGACGCCATCCACTTCGCGCGACAGGTACGAACCCGGCACTACGGTCACGTGCTGGGCTTCGAACAGGTCACGGGTGAACGCTGCGTCGTCGCCTGGCACCTTGGCCCACAGGTAGAAGCCGCCGTCCGGGCGCTGCACATCCAGCACCGGGGCGAGGATTTCGAGCACTGCGTCGAACTTCTCGCGGTACAGGTCGCGGTTGGCCAGTACGTGTTGTTCGTCGTTCCAGGCGGCGATGCTCGCCAGTTGGGTTTGCACCGGCATGGCGCAGCCGTGGTAGGTGCGGTAGAGCAGGAACGGCTTGATGATCTCGGCATCACCTGCGACGAAGCCCGAACGCAGGCCCGGCAGGTTGGAGCGCTTGGACAGGCTGTGGAACACCACGCAACGCTTGAAGTCGCTGCGGTCAAGCTCGACGCAGGCGCTGAGCAGGCCTGGCGGCGGGCTTTGTTCGTCGAAGTACAGCTCGCTGTAGCACTCGTCGGCGGCAATCACGAAATCGTACTGGTCGGCCAGGGCGATCAGTTTTTTCAGGGTGTCCATCGGCACCAGGGCGCCGGTGGGGTTGCCCGGGGAGCAGAGGAAGAGGATCTGGCAGCGCTGCCAGGTCTCGGCCGACACCGCATCGAAGTCCGGGTTGAAACCGTTGCTGTCCAGGCATGGCAGGTAGTGCGGGGTGGCGCCGGCCAGCAAGGCTGCGCCTTCGTAGATCTGGTAGAACGGGTTGGGGCTGATCACCAGGCCGTCATCGGCGCGATTGACCACCGCCTGGGTGAAGGCGAACAGCGCTTCCCGGGTGCCATTGACCGGCAATACGTGTTTGTCGGCATCCAGCCAGCCGGCCGGTACGCCAAAGCGCTGTTCGCACCAGCGCACGATGGCCTGGCGCAGGGCGGGCAGGCCGGCGGTGGTGGGGTACACGGCCATTTGCTTGAGGCTGTCGGCCAGGGCCTGGGCGACGAACGCCGGCGACTCATGCTTCGGTTCACCGATCGACAGGGCAATGGCGCGTTTGTCCGCCGCAGGCGTCACGCTGCCGAGCAGCGCACGGAGTTTCTCGAACGGGTAGGGCTGAAGCTGGTTCAAAGCGTTGTTCATCGGCGCAAGGTCTCGTCAAACGGTCAAATGGTCAGGCGGGTCAAAGGCACCCCGGTCGCCTGGTCGACGCGCAGTTGCTCGACGATCGCATCCTGCAGGCGGCTGCACAGTTGCGGGTCGGACAGGGGCTGGTTGTCGGCGTCGGTAATGAAGAACACGTCTTCGACCCGTTCGCCGAGGGTGGCAATCTTGGCATTTTGCAGCGACAGGTCGAACTCCAGGAAGATCTTGCCGATCCGCGCCAGCAGGCCGGGGCGGTCGGGGGCGCTGAGTTCGAGGATGGTCACCGGGCGCTGGGCATCGTTGTGGATGGTCACCTGCGGGGCAAAGGTGAAGTGCTTGAGCTGGCGAGGTACCCGGCGCTGGATGATGGTCGGGTAGTCGTCGGGGTTACGCAGGGCGTCGGTCAGACCGTCGCGAATCTGTTTGACCCGTACGGGATTGTCGCCGATCGAGCCGCCATCGTTGTCGAGCACGATATAGGTGTCGAGGGTGAACTGGCTGCTCGAGGTAATGATGCGGGCGTCATGGATGTTCAGGTTGAGTTGGTCCATGGCCGCCACGGTCACGGCGAAAAAGTCGTGCTGGTCGGGGGCATAGATGAAGATCTGGGTACCGCCCTCGAACTCACGCTGGGTGGTTTCCTTGATCAGCACCAGCGGCCCGCCGTCGGCCGGCTGCTGGAGGATGGCATCGCTGTGCCAGGCGACGTCAGCGGCGGTATGGCGCAGGAAGTAGTCATCGCCCAGTTGCGACCACAGTTGCTCGACGTCGTCCGGGTCGGTGCCTTCGCGAATGAGGATGTCCAGCGCCGCGCTCTGGGTCTGGCGGATCTGCTCTTCGCGGTCCAGCGGGTTCTCCAGGCCGCGGCGCAGGGCGCGCTTGGTCTCGGTGTAGAGCTGGCGCAGCAGGCTGGCGCGCCAGGAGTTCCACAGGCTGGGGTTGGTGGCGTTGATGTCGGCCACGGTCAGCACGTAGAGGTAGTCCAGGCGGGTTTCATCGCCCACCAGCAGGGCAAAATCGTAGATCACCTGCGGGTCGGAGAGGTCCTTGCGCTGGGCGGTGGTGGACATCACCAGGTGATGCTGTACCAGCCAGACGATCAGGCGGCTGTCCCAGCTTGGCAACTGATGACGCGCGCAGAAGGCCTGGGCGTCTACCGCGCCGAGCTCGGAATGATCGCCCTGGCGGCCCTTGCCGATGTCGTGATAGAGCCCGGCGAGGTAAATCAGCTCCGGCTTGGGCAGGCGGCCCATGAGCTTGCTGGCCAGCGGGAATTTCTCCGAAACCGGGGTGTACTGCAGTTTGCGCAGGTGCTTGATCAGGTTCAGGGTGTGCGCATCGACCGTGTAGATGTGGAACAGGTCGTGCTGCATCTGCCCGACGATCAGACCGAACTCCGGCAAGTAACGCCCGAGAATGCCGTAGCGGTTCATCCGCCGCAGGTTGCGGTGGATGCCGATCTCGCACTTGAACAGCTCGATGAACAGGCTGGTATTGCGGATATCGTTACGAAACTCGTCGTCGATCAGGTGTCGGTGTTCGCGCAGCAGGCGGATGGTGTCGGCGCGCACGCCCTTGATTTCCGGGTGCTGGGCCATCAGCACGAAGATTTCCAGCATGGCGAACGGCGTGCGCTTGAACACGTTGGTGCGCACGGCCTCGATATAGCCGTCATGCAGCTGGAAGCGGGCATTGAGTGGCTGGGCGTTGCCACTGTCGTCGTCGAGGATGACCTCTTCGAAGTGCTGGATGATCAGGTCGCTGAGCTCGGCGATGCTCATCACCACCCGGTAATACTGCTGCATGAACTGCTCGATGGCACGCTTGGGGTTCTCGTCGCCAAACCCCAGCAGCGCGGCGATGCTGCGCTGGTGGTCGAACAGCAGGCGGTCTTCAGCGCGCCCGGCCAGCATGTGCAGGGCGTAACGCACTTTCCAGAGAAACTCCTGGGACGAGGCCAGCAGGTTGTTCTCGCTTTCCAGCAGGAAACCTTCGCCGGCCAGGGCGTGCAGGTTGAGGGTGCCGTACCGGCGGCGGGCGATCCACAGCACCGTCTGGATGTCGCGCAGCCCGCCCGGCGAGCCCTTGACGTTGGGCTCGAGGTTGTACTCGGTGTCGTTGTACTTGTGGTGCCGGGCCTTTTGCTCGGCCCGCTTGGCCAGGAAGAATTCCTTGCTTGGCCACATGTGCGCGGTGCTGGTCACTTCGAGCATGCGCTGGCGCAGGTGCTCGGGCCCAGCAATGGTGCGGCTTTCCATGAGGTTGGTGACAACCGTCAGGTCGGCACGGGCCTGTTCTGCGCATTCATCGACCGAGCGCACGCTCTGGCCCACTTCCAGGCCGATGTCCCATAGCAGGGTCAGAAAGCGTTCGATCGAGTCGCGAAAGACTTCATGATCGGCGCTGTCGAGCAGAATCAACAGGTCGATGTCGGAATAGGGGTGCAGCTCGCCGCGCCCATAACCGCCGGTGGCGATCAGGGCGATATCGGCATCTTCGCTCCAGGTAAACTGGTTCCACGCCTGTTGCAGGATATTGTCGACGAACCAGGCGCGGTCTTCGATCAGCCGGCGGATCTCGCGACCGCTGCGAAAACGGTTGTCGAGCACCTCGCCGGCCTGGCGGATGGCTTTCTTGAAGGCAGCGATGGGGCTTGCCTTGAGGGCCAGTTCCGCCTGGAACTGGCCGCGATCGAACAGCTCGGGATCCACCTGGGGCATCGAGAGGCTTTCCTGTAAGAATCAGGCCGATGTGCGAGGAATGGTGTCGTCTTTGCGCAGGGTGAAGATCTCGTAACCGGTCGCGGTCACCACCAGGGTGTGTTCCCATTGTGCCGAGAGCTTGCGGTCCTTGGTGATGGCGGTCCAGCCGTCGCCCAGCACCTTGGTGTCGGCCTTGCCCTGGTTGATCATCGGCTCGATGGTGAAAGTCATGCCTTCTTTCAGTTCCATGCCGGTGCCGGCGCGGCCGTAGTGCAGGATCTGCGGCTCTTCGTGGAACACCTTGCCGATGCCGTGGCCGCAGAATTCGCGGACCACCGAGAAACCGTTCTTTTCAGCGTGCTTCTGGATTACTTCGCCGATGTCGCCCAGGCGGCAGCCCGGCTTGACCAGCTCGATGGCCTTGTACATGCATTCCTGGGTGATCTGCGACAGGCGTTCGGCCCAGACGGGCACGTTGCCGACGTGGAACATGCGGCTGGTGTCGCCGTGGTAGCCGTCCTTGATCACCGTGACGTCGATGTTCAGGGTGTCGCCATCCTTGAGCGGCTTGTCACCGGGGATGCCGTGGCAGACCACGTGGTTGACCGAGGTGCAGATCGACTTGGGGAAGCCTTTGTAGTTGAGCGGCGCCGGGATAGCCTGCTGGACGTTGACGATGTAGTCGTGGCACAGGCGGTCGAGCTCCTCGGTGGTGACACCGGGCTTGACGTGCTCTTCGATCATCTCCAGGACTTCGGCGGCCAGGCGGCCGGCGATGCGCATCTTTTCGATGTCTTCGGCGGTTTTGATGGTAACGGTCATTACAGGCTCTCTACGGCGCAGCAAGGCGCGAATAATCTGGGGAAAGGCCGGATTCTAACAGAGCGAAGCCCGATTCAGGCGGCTATGGCGCTGATACAGCCTTTATATAGGGGCCATTCTGGCGCTAATGGGCGGTGTGTGCAAAAGCCGGTGACGTTCTATGGTAATTCGGGTTTCGCTCGGCGAGCTTGTGTGGTATAAAATGCGCCGCTTTCCGGAGATAGCTCCGGTAGCACTAAACCCACACACGTGTCGACACGATGACCTGGGTGCCTTTGATCTGCGGATCACGGGTTGGTCATTGGGATACGTGGAGGCCCAACCCGACTTATCAAGGAACTATCATGTCCCAAGTCAACATGCGCGATATGCTGAAGGCCGGTGTGCACTTCGGTCACCAAACCCGTTACTGGAACCCGAAAATGGGCAAGTACATTTTCGGCGCGCGCAACAAGATCCACATCATCAACCTTGAAAAAACCCTGCCAATGTTCAACGACGCACTGACTTTCGTCGAGCGTCTGGCCCAGGGCAAAAACAAGATTCTGTTCGTCGGCACCAAGCGTTCCGCTGGCAAGATCGTTGCTGAAGAAGCAGCACGTTGCGGTTCGCCGTACGTCGATCACCGCTGGTTGGGCGGCATGCTGACCAACTACAAGACCATCCGCGCTTCGATCAAGCGTCTGCGCGACCTGGAAACCCAGGCCGAAGACGGCACTTTCGCCAAGCTGACCAAGAAAGAAGCCCTGATGCGCTCCCGTGATCTGGAAAAACTGGATCGCAGCCTGGGCGGTATCAAGGATATGGGCGGCCTGCCTGATGCCCTGTTCGTGATCGACGTTGACCACGAGCGCATCGCTATCACCGAAGCCAACAAGCTGGGCATCCCGGTCATCGGCGTTGTCGATACCAACTCCAGCCCAGAAGGCGTTGACTACATCATCCCAGGTAACGATGACGCCATCCGCGCTATCCAGCTGTACATGGGTTCGATGGCTGACGCCGTGATCCGTGGCCGCAACAACGTTGCTGGCGGTACCGAAGTGTACGCCGAAGAAGCAGCAGCACCGGCTGCCGAAGCCTGAGTAACTGACGCTTAGCGTCTACTCGGCACGCGAAAAGGGGGCTTTGCCCCCTTTTTGCCACCTTGAAATCCTCCTGTCAGCATCGCCGTTGCAACCTTGTTACTGCATGAGTGCTGGCAAGTGGATTTACAGAATTGAACGCCCGTCAGTATCGGGTGGAATGGTTGAAAACCTATCCAAGAGGATTTTGAAATGGCAGAGATTACTGCAGCGCTGGTCAAAGAACTGCGCGAGCGTACCGGCGAAGGCATGATGGACTGCAAGAAGGCCCTGACCAAGGCCGGCGGCGACATCGAAAAAGCCATCGACGACATGCGTGCTTCGGGCGCCATCAAGGCCGCCAAAAAGGCTGGCAACGTTGCTGCTGAAGGCGCTATCGCCATCAAGGCCGACGACAAGTCCGCCGTCCTGCTGGAAGTGAACTCGCAGACCGACTTCCTGGCCCTGCAAGACGACTTCAAAAACTTCGTCGCTGAAAGCGTTGAACAGGCTTTCGCTGAAAAACTGACCGACGCCGCTCCGCTGATCGCTTCGCGTGAAGCCGCTCGTGAAGCGCTGGTTGCCAAGGTTGGTGAGAACGTCAACATCCGTCGCCTGGTGCGCGTTGAAGGTGACGTTGTCGGTACCTACCTGCACGGTAACAAGATCGGTGTTGCTGTTGTCCTGAAGGGCGGCGACGTCCAGCTGGCCAAAGAAATCGCCATGCACGTGGCTGCCAGCAACCCAGAGTTCCTCAACCCTTCGGAAGTCTCCGCTGAAGCAATCGAGCGCGAGAAGGCTGTATTCATGCAGCTGAACGAAGAGAAGATGAAGGGCAAGCCTGAGAACATCGTCGCCAACATGATCGACGGTCGCATCAAGAAGTTCCTGGCCGAAGCTTCGCTGGTCGAGCAAGCCTTCGTCATGAACCCGGAAGTCAAGGTCGGCGAGCTGGCCAAGAAAGCCGGTGCTGAAATCGTTTCGTTCACCTACTTCAAAGTAGGCGAAGGCATCGAGAAGCCGGTCGACAACTTCGCTGAAGAAGTTGCTGCCCAGCTGGCTGCTGCCAAGCAATAAGACAGATTCACCTCTGTCGCCCCGAAGAGGCTGCCCGCTCACGCGCGCAGCCTCTTTGTCAAAGCGGGAGCGGTTTACGAGACCGCCTTTCGCTGGCGCAGTAGCTGCGCCACGCTAGAGTTACGCGCAGGCTGAAAACAGCCCGCCAGATTTTTTTACAAACGCCGCAGGAGAGATTCGCAATGGCTCAGCAGGGCAGTGGTTATCAAGCTCGCTATAAACGCATTCTACTCAAGCTTAGCGGCGAGGCCCTGATGGGCTCGGAAGAGTTCGGGATCGACCCCAAGGTCCTGGATCGCATGGCGCTGGAAGTCGGCCAGCTGGTCGGCATCGGTGTTCAGGTAGGTTTGGTGATCGGTGGTGGCAACCTGTTCCGTGGTGCGGCGCTCAGTGCAGCCGGCATGGACCGCGTCACTGGCGACCACATGGGCATGCTGGCGACCGTGATGAATGGCCTGGCCATGCGCGATGCGCTTGAGCGCGCCAACATTACCGCGATTGTCATGTCGGCCATCTCCATGGTTGGCGTTACCGATCACTATGATCGTCGCAAAGCCATGCGCCACTTGAACTCCAAAGAAGTGGTCATCTTCGCTGCCGGTACCGGCAACCCGTTCTTCACCACCGACTCCGCCGCTTGCCTGCGCGCCATCGAAATCGATGCCGACGTGGTATTGAAGGCAACCAAGGTCGATGGTGTATACACTGCAGATCCATTCAAAGACCCGCATGCCGAGAAGTTCGATCATCTGACCTACGATGAAGTGCTGGATCGCAAGCTGGGCGTGATGGACCTGACGGCAATCTGCCTTTGCCGCGATCACAAGATGCCGCTGCGCGTCTTCAACATGAACAAGCCCGGCGCCCTGCTGAACATCGTGCATGGCGGCGCTGAAGGAACTCTGATCGAGGAAGTTCAAAAATGATCAACGAAATCAAGAAAGACGCTCAAGCGCGTATGCAGAAATCCCTGGAGTCTCTGGCTTATGCGTTTGGCCAGATTCGCACCGGCAAGGCACACCCAAGCATCCTGGCAAGCGTGATGGTGCCTTACTACGGTACCGACACCCCGATCAGCGGCGTCGCCAACGTCACAGTTAAAGATTCGCGCACCCTGCAGGTCGTGGCTTTCGAGCGCAACATGCTCGCTGCCGTTGACAAGGCCATCCAGAGCGCCGGTTTGAACCTCAACCCGACCAACCTGGGTGAGTTGCTGCTTATCACCATGCCAGCCCTGACTGAAGAAACCCGCAAGGGCTTCACCAAGCAGGCGCGCAGTGCGGCCGAAGACGCTCGCGTGGCTGTGCGCAACATTCGCCGCGATGCTCTGGGTGAACTGAAGAAGCTGGTCAAAGACAAGGAAATCAGCGAAGACGAAGAACGTCGCGCCATCGCTGATATCGACAAGCTGACGAAAGATACCGAGGCCCAGATCACCAAGGCCACCGAAGAGAAAGAAAAGGACCTGATGGCCGTTTAAGGGTCGGGACTTTTTTTAATGGAAAAGACCAAGCAAGGTGTGTCCCCATCGGTGCCGCGCCATGTCGCGATCATCATGGATGGGAATAATCGCTGGGCGAAGAAGCGCCTGTTGCCCGGTGTCGCCGGGCACAAGGCCGGTGTCGATGCGGTGCGCGCGGTCATCGAGGTGTGCGCCGAGGCCAAGGTCGAGGTGCTGACCCTGTTCGCCTTTTCCAGCGAGAACTGGCAGCGCCCGGCCGAAGAGGTCGGAGCGTTGATGGAGTTGTTCTTCTCGGCCTTGCGCCGGGAAGCCAAGCGCCTCAACGACAACAATATCAGCCTGCGCATCATCGGTGACCGCTCGCGCTTTCACCCTGAGCTGCAGGCTGCCATGCGTGAGGCCGAAGCGGCGACCGCCGGCGCCAATCGATTCATCCTGCAGATCGCCGCCAACTACGGTGGTCAGTGGGATATCGCCCAGGCCGCCCAGCGCCTGGCGCGGGAAGTCCAGGCCGGTCACCTGCGCCCGGACGACATCACCCCCGAGCTGCTGCAGACCTGCCTGGCGACAGGCGACCTGCCGCTGCCCGACCTGTGCATCCGTACCGGTGGTGAGCACCGCATCAGCAATTTCTTGCTGTGGCAGCTGGCCTACGCCGAGTTGTACTTTTCCGACCTGTTCTGGCCGGACTTCAAACACGAGGCCATGCGTACTGCGCTGGCCGATTTCGCTTCGCGCCAGCGCCGCTTCGGGAAAACCAGCGAGCAGGTCGAAGCTGGAGCCCGTGCTTAATGCTTAAACAACGCATCATTACTGCGCTGATCCTGTTGCCGATCGCCCTGTGTGGCTTCTTCCTGCTGAACGGCGGCGACTTTGCCCTGTTCATCGGCGTGGTGGTGACCCTTGGCGCCTGGGAATGGGCGCGCCTGGCCGGCCTGGTCGGCCAGGCCCTGCGGGTGGCGTACGCGGCTGTAGTTGCAGGGCTGCTGATGCTGCTCTACCTGATGCCGGAACTGGCGCCCTGGGTATTGGGCGCGTCGGTGTTGTGGTGGGGCCTGGCGACCTGGCTGGTATTGACCTACCCGCGCAGCAGCGAGCTGTGGGCCAGCGTGGCCTGCCGCCTGCTGATCGGTTTGCTTATCCTGCTGCCGGCCTGGCAAGGCCTGGTGTTGCTCAAGCAATGGCCGCTGGGCAACTGGCTGATCATGGCGGTCATGGTGCTGGTCTGGGGGGCGGATATCGGTGCGTATTTCTCCGGCCGTGCCTTCGGCAAGCGCAAGCTGGCTCCGCAGGTCAGCCCGGGCAAGAGCTGGGAAGGCGTCTATGGCGGCCTGGCCCTGAGCCTGGTGATTACCGCGGCGGTGGGTATCTACCGTGACTGGAGTATCGGCGAGCTGTTGCTGGGCTTGTTGGGCGCAGGCGTGGTGGTGCTGGTATCGGTGGTGGGTGACCTGACCGAAAGCATGTTCAAGCGCCGCTCCGGGATCAAGGACAGCAGCAACCTGCTGCCCGGTCACGGCGGCGTGCTGGACCGTATCGACAGCCTCACTGCGGCGATCCCGGTGTTTGCGGTGCTGCTCTGGGCAGCCAATTGGGGCGTGATGTGAGCGGCGTGCAGCGTATTACCGTACTGGGTGCGACCGGTTCCATTGGTCTTAGCACCCTCGATGTAATTGCCCGTCACCCGGATCGTTACCAGGTGTTTGCCCTGAGCGGCTATTCGCGCTTGCAGGAGTTGCTGGCACTGTGCCTGCGTCACACCCCGGTATTTGCCGTGGTGCCTTCGGCCGAGGCTGCACAGCAACTGCGTGAAGGTCTGGCAACTGCAGGTTCGAGCACCGAGGTGCTGGTCGGCGAGCAGGGCTTGTGCCAGGTGGCTGCGGCTGCCGAGGTCGATGCCGTGATGGCGGCGATTGTCGGCGCCGCCGGCCTGCGTCCGACCCTGGCGGCGGTCGAGGCGGGCAAGAAGGTGCTGCTGGCCAACAAGGAAGCGCTGGTGATGTCCGGCGCCTTGTTCATGCAGGCAGTGCGGCGCAGTGGCGCTGTACTGCTGCCGATCGACAGTGAGCACAACGCGATCTTCCAGTGCCTGCCGGGTGATTACTCCCGCGGCCTGGCCCAGGTAGGCGTACGCCGCATCCTGTTGACCGCCTCCGGCGGGCCGTTTCGTGAAACGCCGATGGCCGAGCTCATGGATGTCAGCCCCGAGCAGGCCTGTGCCCACCCGAACTGGTCGATGGGCCGCAAGATTTCCGTCGACTCGGCAAGCATGATGAACAAGGGCCTGGAGTTGATCGAGGCCTGCTGGCTGTTCGATGCCCGGCCCGGTCAGGTCGAGGTGGTGGTGCACCCGCAAAGTGTGATCCACTCGCTGGTCGATTATGTCGATGGGTCGGTGCTGGCCCAGCTGGGCAATCCGGACATGCGCACGCCGATCGCCAATGCCCTGGCCTGGCCGGAGCGGATCGATTCGGGGGTGGCGCCACTGGACCTGTTCGCGGTTGCCCGCCTGGACTTCAAGGCCCCGGACGAGCAGCGTTTCCCGTGCTTGCGCCTGGCCCGCGAGGCGGCGGAGGCAGGCAACAGTGCGCCGGCGATGCTCAACGCGGCCAATGAAGTGGCGGTGGAGGCATTTCTCCAGCGGCGCATCCGCTTCCCCGAGATCGCGAGTATGATCGAACAAGTGCTCGATCAGGAGCCGGTGGTTGCGGTCGAGTCGCTCGATGCGGTGTTTGCCGCCGATCAGCGCGCGCGGCAACTGGCCGGACAATGGTTGGCTCATCACGGCCGCTGAGGTCTGGCGCAGTAATGCGTCAGGCCCGGTGCCGCTGAACGTCATTCGGAGAGAGACATGAGTGCGCTCTACATGATTATCGGCACCCTGGTGGCATTGGGTGTGCTGGTCACCTTTCACGAATTTGGTCACTTCTGGGTGGCCCGGCGTTGCGGCGTCAAGGTTTTGCGTTTCTCCGTGGGTTTTGGCATGCCGCTGTTGCGCTGGCACGACCGTCATGGCACCGAGTTCGTGGTCGCGGCGATCCCGCTGGGCGGCTACGTGAAAATGCTCGATGAGCGCGAAGGCGAAGTGCCACGCGACCAGGTCGAGCAGTCGTTCAACCGCAAATCGGTGCGCCAGCGTATCGCAATTGTGGCGGCGGGCCCGGTGGCCAACTTTCTGTTGGCGATTTTCTTCTTCTGGATTCTGGCCATGGTCGGCACCCAGCAGGAGCGCCCGGTCATTGGTGCGGTCGAGGCCGGGAGTATTGCCGAGGTGGCCGGGCTCAAGGCAGGCCAGGAAATTGTTTCCATTGATGGCAAACCGACCAGTGGCTGGGCTGCGGTCAACCTGCAACTGATCCGTCGCCTGGGCGAGAGCGGCCAGTTGCACATCAGCGTGCGGGAAGAGGGTGCGAGCGTCGACAGCCCCCACGTGCTGACCCTGAACAACTGGCTCAAGGGCGCCGACGAGCCCGACCCGATCCGCTCCCTGGGCCTGCGCCTGTGGCGCCCGGCGTTGCCGCCGGTGCTGGCTGAACTCGACCCCAAGGGCCCGGCGCAGGCCGCCGGGCTTAAGACCGGCGACCGTCTGTTGGCCCTCGACGGCCAGGCGCTGAACGACTGGCAACAAGTGGTTGATACCGTGCGTGGCCGCGCTGGCAGCAAGATTGTCCTGCGTATCGAGCGTGACGGCGCGCCGCTTGAGCTGCCGGTAACCCTGGCCAGCCGTGGCGAAGGCCAATCGGCCACGGGGTACCTCGGGGCCGGGGTCAAGGCGGTGAAATGGCCGGATGCCATGCTTCGCGAGGTCAGCTATGGGCCGCTCGAGGCTGTGGGGGAGGGGCTTTCACGCACCTGGAACATGAGCGTACTGACCCTCGAATCGCTGAAGAAAATGCTGTTCGGCGAGCTCTCGGTAAAAAACTTGAGCGGACCGATAACCATTGCTAAAGTGGCGGGCGCTTCGGCCCAGTCCGGCGTTGGAGATTTCCTGAATTTCCTCGCCTACCTGAGCATTAGCCTGGGGGTTCTTAATTTGCTGCCCATTCCTGTACTGGATGGGGGGCATTTGCTGTTCTACCTGATCGAGTGGGCGCGTGGTCGTCCGCTCTCGGATCGGGTGCAAGGTTGGGGGATCCAGATCGGTATCAGTTTGGTAGTCGGGGTGATGTTGCTTGCCCTGATCAACGATTTGGGTCGACTGTAAAGCTTCGCTCAATTGCGAACCTGCCGCGTCCCGCGGCGGGTCGTTTATTGCCAGTTGGAATAAGAAAGGACTTCATGAAACGTCTGCTGCTAACTGCGGTTCTCGCCGTACTGATGATCGCTGAAGTTCACGCCGAGTCCTTCACCATCTCCGATATTCGTGTCAATGGTCTGCAGCGGGTTTCCGCGGGCAGCGTTTTTGGTGCCTTGCCATTGAACGTCGGCGATGAGGCCGATGACCGGCGCCTGGTGGAATCCACCCGGTCCCTGTTCAAGACCGGATTCTTCCAGGATATCCAACTGAGCCGGGACGGCAACGTCCTGATCATTACCGTGGTCGAGCGTCCTTCGGTGTCGAGCATCGAGATCGAAGGCAACAAGGCGATCAGCACTGAAGACCTGATGAAGGGTCTGAAGCAGTCCGGTCTGTCCGAAGGCGAGATCTTCCAGCGTGCCACCCTTGAAGGCGTGCGCAACGAACTGCAGCGCCAATACGTTGCCCAGGGCCGCTACTCGGCCGAGGTCGACACCGAAGTGGTGCCGCAGCCGCGTAACCGCGTGGGCCTGAAGATCAAGATCAACGAAGGCACCGTTGCTGCCATCCAGCACATCAACGTGGTCGGCAACACCGTCTTCGCTGATGAAGACCTGATCGGCCTGTTCGAGCTCAAGACCACCAACTGGCTGTCGTTCTTCAAGAACGATGACAAGTACGCCCGCGAAAAACTCTCCGGTGACCTGGAACGCCTGCGTTCCTACTACCTGGACCGCGGCTACATCAACATGGACATCGCTTCCACCCAGGTGTCGATCACCCCGGACAAGAAGCACGTCTACATCACCGTCAACGTCAACGAAGGCGAGAAGTACACCGTTCGTGACGTCAAGCTTTCCGGCGACCTCAAGGTGCCTGAAGACCAGGTCAAGTCGCTGCTGCTGGTACAGCCTGGCCAGGTATTCTCGCGCAAGGTGATGACCACCACCTCCGAGCTGATCACCCGTCGCCTGGGTAACGAGGGCTACACCTTCGCCAACGTCAACGGCGTGCCGCAGCCGCACGACGAAGACCACACCGTCGACATCATGTTTGTGGTCGACCCGGGCAAGCGTGCCTACGTCAACCGCATCAACTTCCGTGGCAACACCAAGTCCGAGGACGAAGTGCTGCGCCGTGAGATGCGCCAGATGGAAGGCGGCTGGGCGTCGACCTACCTGATCGACCAGTCCAAGACCCGTCTGGAGCGCCTGGGCTTCTTCAAGGAAGTCAACGTCGAGACCCCGGCCGTTCCGGGCACCGACGACCAGGTCGACGTCAACTACAGCGTTGAAGAGCAAGCCTCCGGTTCGATCACCGCCAGCGTCGGTTTCGCCCAGAGCGCAGGTCTGATCCTCGGTGGTTCGATCAGCCAGAACAACTTCCTCGGTACCGGTAACAAGGTTTCCCTGGGCCTGACCCGCAGTGAATACCAGAGCCGTTACAACTTCGGCTATGTCGACCCCTACTGGACTGCCGACGGCGTCAGCCTGGGCTACAACGCCTTCTATCGTACCACCGACTACGATGACCTCGACGTCGACGTGGCCAGCTATGCGGTCGACAGCCTGGGTGCCGGTGTCAGCGTCGGTTACCCGATCAGCGAAACCTCGCGCCTGACCTTCGGCCTGACCGTACAGCAGGACGAGATCAAGACCGGTAAGTACACTGTTGACGAGATCTTCAAGTTCGTTAACGAAGAAGGCGACAAGTACCTGAACTTCAAGGCCTCGGCCGGTTGGTCCGAGTCGACCCTGAACAAGGGCGTACTGGCTACTCGCGGTCACTCGCAAAGCCTGGTGCTGGAAGCCACTACCCCGGGTAGCGACCTGTCGTTCTTCAAGCTGGATTACCGTGGCCAGCTGTTCAAGCCGATCAATAATGACTACACCCTGCGCCTGCACACCGAACTGGGCTATGGTGACGGTTTCGGCGGTACCTCGGGCCTGCCGTTCTACGAGAACTACTACGCCGGTGGTTTCAACTCGGTTCGTGGCTTCAAGGACAGCAGTCTCGGTCCGCGCAGTACCCCGAGCCGTGGCGCGGATGTCACCGGTAACCAGGGCACCATCGCCGACCCGGATCAGGACCCGCTGCCATTTGGTGGTAACGTTCTCGTCCAGGGTGGTGTAGAGCTGCTGTTCCCGCTGCCGTTCGTCAAGGACCAACGCTCGCTGCGCACCTCGGTCTTCTGGGATGTGGGTAACGTTTTCGACACCAACTGCGGTTCCAAGCCGGACTGCGAAAAGGTCGGCCTGTCGGGCCTGGCCAGCTCCGTCGGCCTGGGCGTGACCTGGATTACCGCGCTCGGTCCGTTGAGCTTCAGCCTGGCAATGCCGGTGAAGAAGCCGGACGAAGCCGATACCCAGGTGTTCCAATTCTCTCTGGGCCAGACCTTCTAAGGTCTGCCCCTTGCTAACGACAACGGATTCTGTAGGAGTGCATCGTGCGTAAGTTGACTCAACTGGCAGTACTGGCTGCGACCCTGATCGCAACCCCGGCTTTCGCCGAAATGAAGGTTGCTGTGCTGAACTATCAAATGGCCCTGCTCGAATCGGACGCGGCGAAGAAGTACGCCGTCGATGCCGAGAAGAAATTCGGCCCGCAGCTGACCAAGCTGAAGAACCTGGAAAGCAGCGCCAAGGGCATTGCCGACCGCATCCGTGCCGGTGGCGACAAGATGGCCCAGCCAGAGCGCGAGCGCCTGGAGCTTGAATACAAGCAAAAGGCCCGTGACTTCCAGTTCCAGTCCAAGGAGCTGAACGAGTCCAAGGCCGTGGCCGACCGCGAAATGCTCAAGCAACTGAAGCCCAAGCTGGATGGTGCAGTTGAAGAAGTGATCAAGAAAGGCGGTTTCGACCTGGTTCTCGAGCGTGGCGCGGTCATTGATGTCAAACCTCAGTACGACATCACCCGCCAGGTCATCGAGCGCATGAACCAGTCCCGTTGATCATGACCGTGACCATGAAACTCGGTCAGCTGGCCGAGTTCCTCGGAGCCACCCTGAGTGGCCCCGAGGAGCTGGAAATCACTGGCCTGGCAACCCTTCAGGAAGCCGGGCCTGGGCAGTTGAGCTTCCTCGCCAACCCACAGTACCGCAAGTACCTGGGTGAAACCCAGGCGGCGGCGATCCTGCTCAAGCCGGCCGACGCCGAAGGTTTTGCCGGCAACGCCCTGATTGTTCCCGACCCGTACCTCGCCTACGCGCGCATCTCCCACCTGTTCGATCCAAAGCCCAGGGCTGTAGCGGGAATTCATCCCAGCGCCGTGGTTGCCGCCGATGCCCAGGTCGATGCCAGCGCCAGCATTGGTGCCTGCGCGGTGATCGAGAGCGGTGCGCAGATCGGCCCGGGTGTGACTATCGGTGCCCAGTGCTTCATCGGCGCGCGCTGCGTGATCGGTGAGGGCGGCTGGCTGGCCCCGCGGGTGACCCTGTACCACGACGTGCGTATCGGCAAGCGTGTGGTCATTCAGTCGGGCGCAGTGATCGGCGGCGAAGGCTTCGGCTTTGCCAACGAGAAAGGCGTGTGGCAGAAGATCGCCCAGATCGGCGGCGTGAGCATCGGCGATGATGTCGAGATCGGCGTCAACACTGCGGTCGACCGCGGCGCACTGGCCGACACCCGCATCGGTGACGGGGTCAAGCTCGACAACCAGATCCAGATCGCCCATAACGTGCAGATCGGCGATCATACGGCGATGGCGGCGTGTGTCGGGATTTCCGGCAGCACCAAGATCGGCAAGCATTGCACCATTGCCGGCGGTGTCGGCATGGTTGGTCACATCGATGTCTGCGACAACGTTTTCGTATCCGGGATGACCATGGTGACGCGCTCGATTACCGAGCCAGGCGCTTATTCTTCCGGTACGGCGATGCAGCCGCTGGCCGAGTGGCGCAAAAGCGCCGCGCGAATTCGCCAGCTGGATGAGATGTCAAAACGCCTTCAACAACTGGAAAAGCGTCTCGCCGCCGTGACCTCTGGCGATAAAGCTTCATCAGAAGGCTGATACCATTTCCTGATCAAGAGCGAACAGCCCTAGACTGACTCTTTGATTTGCTAAAGGAGCGCCGTGTGAAAACCGGCGCTCCCTATCTTTACTACAGGCTTCCCCCCGAAATGATGGACATCAACGAGATTCGCGAATACCTGCCTCACCGTTACCCGTTCCTGCTGGTGGACCGGGTGGTGGAACTGGACGTCGAGGCCCAGCGCATTCGTGCCTACAAGAATGTCAGCATCAACGAACCTTTCTTCAATGGTCACTTCCCGGCGCACCCGATCATGCCGGGCGTGCTGATCATCGAAGCCATGGCCCAGGCGGCCGGTATCCTCGGCTTCAAGATGCTCGACGTCAAACCTGCGGACGGTACCCTGTACTACTTCGTCGGTTCCGACAAGCTGCGCTTCCGTCAGCCGGTGCTGCCGGGTGATCAGCTGATCCTCGAGGCCAAGTTCATCAGCTGCAAGCGCCAGATCTGGAAGTTCGAGTGCCAGGCGTCGGTTGACGGCAAGCCGGTATGCTCGGCCGAGATCATCTGCGCGGAACGCAAACTATGAGTTTGATTGACCCTCGGGCAATCATCGATCCATCGGCGAAGCTCGCCGACGGTGTCGAGGTAGGCCCTTGGTCGATCATCGGTGCCGGGGTCGAGATCGGCGAGGGGACCGTGATCGGTCCGCACGTGATTCTCAAAGGGCCGACCCGCATCGGTCGGCACAACCGCATCTACCAGTTTTCTTCGGTAGGCGAAGATACCCCTGACCTCAAGTACAAGGGTGAAGCCACGCGCCTGGTGATCGGTGATCACAATGTGATCCGCGAAGGCGTGACCATCCACCGTGGCACCGTGCAAGACCGCTCGGAAACCACCCTGGGTGATCACAACCTGATCATGGCCTATGCCCACATCGGTCACGACAGCGTTATCGGCAACCACTGCATCCTGGTCAACAACACCGCGCTGGCTGGCCATGTGCACGTCGACGACTGGGCGATCCTTTCCGGGTTCACCCTGGTCCATCAGTTCTGCCACATCGGCGCCCATAGCTTTTCCGGCATGGGCACGGCGATTGGCAAGGACGTGCCGGCCTACGTCACGGTGTTCGGCAACCCGGCCGAAGCGCGCAGCATGAACTTCGAGGGCATGCGCCGTCGTGGTTTCAGCGAAGACGCCATTCACGCCCTGCGCCGCGCCTACAAGGTGGTCTACCGCCAGGGCCTGACCGTCGAGCAGGCGATTGCCGAGCTGGCCGAGCCGGCTACCCAGTTCCCTGAAGTCGACGTGTTCCTCAAGTCGATCCAGAACTCCACCCGCGGCATCACCCGCTGACATGGCCGAGCTTTGTGTAGCGCTGGTGGCAGGTGAGGCCAGCGGCGATATTCTCGGCGCCGGGTTGATGCGCGCGCTCAAGGCGCGTCATCCGCAGGTACGCTTCATTGGCGTGGGTGGGCCGTTGATGCAGGCTGAAGGCCTGACTTCGTACTTCCCCATGGAACGCCTGGCGGTGATGGGCCTGGTCGAGGTGCTAGGGCGCCTGCGCGAGCTGCTCAAGCGCCGCAAGGAGCTGATCCAGACCCTGATCGCCGAGCGCCCGGATGTGTTCATCGGCATCGATGCCCCGGATTTTACCCTCAACATCGAACTGAACCTGCGCAAGGCCGGGATCAAGACCGTGCATTACGTCAGCCCGTCGGTCTGGGCCTGGCGGCAGAAGCGCGTGCTGAAGATTCGCGAAGGTTGCGACCTGATGCTCACGCTGTTTCCGTTCGAAGCCAAATTCTATGAAGAGAAGGGCGTGCCGGTGCGCTTCGTCGGCCACCCGTTGGCCGACAGCATTCCGCTGGACGCCGATCGGGCTGGTGCCCGTGAACAGCTGGGCCTGGCCGACGGGCCGCTGGTTGCCCTGATGCCCGGCAGCCGTGGCGGTGAAGTAGGGCGCCTGGGGGCGCTGTTCCTTGATACCGCCCAGCGTTTGCGCGAGCTGGTGCCGGGGGTACGTTTTATATCCCCGTGTGCCAATGCCGAGCGCCGTGCCCAGCTTGAGCAGATGCTCCAGGGCCGCGACTTGCCGGTGACCCTGCTCGACGGTCGCTCGCACCAGGCCCTGGCCGCCTGCGACGCGGTGCTGATCGCCTCTGGCACCGCCACCCTTGAAGCGCTGCTGTTCAAGCGGCCGATGGTGGTTGCCTACCGCTTGGCGCCGCTGACCTACTGGATTTTGAAACGCCTGGTAAAAAGCCCCTACGTGTCGCTGCCCAACCTGCTGGCCCAGCGCATGCTGGTGCCCGAGTTGCTGCAGGAAGCTGCCACTGCTGAGGCCCTGGCCCAGACCCTGGCGCCACTGGTGCACGGCGGTGTGCAGCAGACCGAAGGCTTTGACCAGATTCACCGTACCCTGCGCCGCGATGCCTCGAACCAGGCAGCTGACGCGGTGCTGGCCCTGCTGGAAAACCGATAGATGCAAATGGGATTGGACTTCAACCTGGTCGAGGACCTGGTCGCCGGTGTCGACGAAGTGGGCCGTGGCCCGCTGTGCGGCGCAGTGGTGACGGCGGCGGTGATTCTCGACCCGCAGCGGCCGATTCTGGGGCTCAACGACTCGAAGAAGCTCACCGAAGCCAAGCGTGAAAAGCTTTTTGACGAAATTTGTGAGAAGGCCCTGAGCTTCTGCATCGCCCGCGCCGAGGTCGAGGAAATCGACCAACTCAACATCCTTCACGCCACCATGCTGGCCATGCAACGTGCCGTCGAAGGCCTGAGCGTCACCCCGAAACTGGCGCTGATCGACGGTAACCGCTGCCCGCAGCTGTCGGTACCGGCGGCGCCGGTGGTCAAGGGCGATAGCCAGGTGCCGGCGATTGCCGCGGCATCGATCCTGGCCAAGGTCACCCGTGACCGCGAGATGGCGGCGTTCGAGCTGATCTACCCCGGCTACGGCATTGGCGGGCACAAGGGCTACCCGACGCCGGTGCACCTCGAAGCCCTGGCGCGCCTGGGGCCGACGCCGATTCACCGGCGCTCGTTCGCACCGGTACGCGCCGCCTACGAAGCCCGCGACGCCATCAGCAGCGGATTTGCCGAGGTCTGACCGGGCGCGGCAGGCGTCAGTAGTCAGGATCGCCCCGCACTGGCTGTTGTTTTGATCAAGGCCCGGTACAATCCGGGCCTTGTTGTTTTGTGCTGCTATAGGATCATCATGTCGGCTTCTTTCGTTCATCTTCGCCTGCACACCGAATACTCGCTGGTCGATGGCCTGGTGCGGATCAAGCCGCTGGCCAAGGCATTGGCGGCGATGAACATGCCGGCGGTCGCGGTTACCGACCAGAGCAACATGTGCTCGTTGGTCAAGTTCTACAAGAACGCCATGGGCGCCGGGATCAAGCCGATCTGCGGCGCCGACCTGTGGCTGGCCAACAGCGACCCGGATGCGCCGCTGTCGCGCATCTGCCTGCTGGCCATGGATGCCAAGGGCTACCGCAACCTCACCGAGTTGATTTCCCGTGGCTGGGTCGATGGCCAGCGCAACGGCCTAGTGATCATTGAGCGCCAGTGGATCGCCGAAGCCAGCGAGGGCGTGATCGCCCTGTCCGCGGCCAAGGAAGGCGACATCGGCATGGCCTTGCTCAATGGCAACCCGGACGAAGCCGAAGCCTTGCTGCGCGACTGGATGCAGATGTTCCCGGAGCGCTTCTACGTCGAAGTGCAGCGCACCAACCGCGCCGGTGACGAAGAATACCTGCACGCCGCCGTGGCCCTGGCCGACAAGCTGGATGCGCCGCTGGTAGCCACCAACGATGTGCGCTTTATCAAGCAGTCCGACTACGACGCTCACGAAACCCGCGTGTGCATCGGTGAAGGCCGGGCGCTGGATGACCCGCGCCGTTCGCGCAATTACAGCGACCAGCAGTACCTGAAAAGCCCGGAAGAAATGGCCGAGCTGTTCAGCGACCTGCCCGAAGCGATTGCCAACACCGTCGAGATCGCCAAGCGCTGCAACATCCAGGTGCAGTTGGGTAAGCACTTTCTGCCGGACTTTCCGACGCCCAACGGCATGGGTATCGACGACTACCTGCGCCACGTTTCCCACGAGGGCCTGGAAGAGCGTCTGGCGGTGTTGTGGCCGAAAGAGACCACGCCGAATTACCAGGAAAAGCGCCAGGTCTATCTGGACCGGCTGAAGTTCGAGCTGGATATCATCATCCAGATGGGCTTCCCCGGTTACTTCCTGATCGTTATGGACTTCATCAAGTGGGCCAAGAACAACGGCGTGCCGGTTGGCCCGGGCCGGGGTTCGGGTGCCGGTTCGCTGGTTGCCTACGTACTGAAGATTACCGACCTCGACCCGCTGGCCTATGACCTGCTGTTCGAACGTTTCCTCAACCCGGAACGGGTATCGATGCCCGACTTCGACGTCGACTTCTGCATGGATGGCCGCGACCGGGTAATCGAATACGTGGCTGACGCCTACGGGCGCAATGCCGTGAGCCAGATCATCACCTTCGGCACCATGGCGGCCAAGGCGGTGGTGCGCGACGTGGCGCGGGTCCAGGGCAAGTCCTACGGCCTGGCTGACCGCCTGTCGAAGATGATCCCCTTCGAAGTCGGCATGACCCTGGAAAAAGCCTACGAGCAGGAAGAGATCCTGCGCGATTTCCTCAAGAGCGATGAAGACGCCAAGGAAATCTGGGACATGGCCCTCAAGCTCGAGGGCGTCTGCCGGGGTACCGGTAAACACGCCGGTGGCGTGGTTATCGCGCCGACCAAGCTTACCGATTTCTCGCCGATTGCCTGTGATGAAGAGGGCGGAGGCCTGGTCACCCAGTTCGACAAGGATGACGTCGAGGCCGCAGGCCTGGTGAAGTTCGACTTCCTCGGCCTGCGTACCCTGACGATCATCAAGTGGGCGATGGAAACCATCAACCGCGAACAGGCCAAGAAAGGCCTGGATGACCTGAACATCGACTTCATCCCGCTGGATGACAAGAAGACCTACGACCTGCTGCAAAAGGCCGAAACCACGGCGGTGTTCCAGCTTGAATCGCGGGGCATGAAGGAGCTGATCAAGAAGCTCAAGCCCGACTGCCTGGAAGACCTCATCGCACTGGTGGCGCTGTTCCGTCCCGGCCCGCTGCAATCGGGCATGGTTGACGACTTCATCAACCGCAAGCACGGTCGCGCGGAACTTGCCTACCCGCACTCCGATTACCAGTACGAAGGCCTGAAACCCGTTCTGGCACCGACCTACGGCATCATCCTGTACCAGGAACAGGTGATGCAGATTGCCCAGGTCATGGCCGGTTACACCCTCGGTGGTGCGGACATGCTGCGCCGGGCCATGGGTAAGAAAAAGCCCGAGGAAATGGCCAAGCAGCGCGGCGGTTTCATTGAAGGTTGCGCCAGCAACAACATTGATCCGGACCTCGCCGGCAACATCTTCGACCTGGTAGAGAAATTCGCCGGCTACGGCTTCAACAAATCCCACTCCGCCGCCTACGGCCTGGTCTCGTACCAGACTGCCTGGCTCAAGACCCACTACCCGGCGCCGTTCATGGCCGCGGTGCTGTCGGCGGATATGCACAACACCGACAAGGTCGTGACCTTGATCGAGGAAGTGCGCAGCATGAAGCTGCGCCTCGATGCGCCGGACGTGAACACCTCCGACTTCAAGTTCACGGTCAACGACGATGGCCGCATCGTCTATGGCCTGGGGGCGATCAAGGGCGTGGGCGAGGGGCCGGTCGAGGCCATCGTCGAAGCCCGCGCCGGCGGCCCGTTCAAGGACCTGTTCGACTTCTGCGAGCGGGTCGACCTCAAGCGCATCAACAAGCGCACCCTCGATGCCTTGATCCGCAGTGGCGCGCTGGACCGCCTGGGCCCGTACTTCCATGACGAGCTCAAGGCCTACCAGGCCAACATCGACCGCAACCGCGCAGTGCTGCTGGCGGCGATGGAAGAGGCGATCAAGGCGGCCGAGCAAACCGCGCGCACCGCCGACAGTGGCCACGCCGACCTGTTCGGCGGGCTGTTTGTCGAAGAGGATGCCGACGTTTATGCCAACCACCGCAAGGCCCGCGAGCTGACCCTCAAGGAGCGCCTGCGTGGTGAAAAAGACACCCTGGGTCTGTACCTGACCGGTCACCCGATCGACGAGTACGAAGGCGAGATCCGCCGTTTTGCCCGCCAGCGCATCATTGACCTCAAGCCTGCGCGCGACACCCAGACCGTCGCCGGGATGATCATTGCCCTGCGCGTGATGAAGAACAAGAAGGGTGACAAGATGGGCTTTGTCACCCTCGACGACCGCTCCGGGCGCATCGAGGCCTCGCTGTTTGCCGATGCCTTCATGGCCAACCAGGCGCTGCTGCAGACCGATGCTATGGTGGTGGTTGAAGGCGAGGTCAGCAACGATGACTTCTCCGGCGGCCTGCGCCTGCGGGTCAAGCGCGTGATGAGCATGGAAGATGCCCGCACCAACCTGGCCGAAAGCCTGCGCCTTAAAGTGCACGCCGATGCCCTCAAGGGCGACCGGCTGAACTGGCTGGGCGAGCTGTTCAAGCGCCATCGCGGCGCCTGCCCGATCACCATGGAATACACCGGCAGCGATGCCAAGGCCATGCTGCAGTTCGGCGAAAGCTGGCGCATCGACCCGGCCGATGGCTTGATTCAGGCCCTGCGTGACCAGTTCGGACGTGAGAACGTCTTTTTGCAATATCGATGAATTTTTAATCTCGACCTGAATGCGCCTGATCCCTTAAGGTAGGGCGCCAAACGGATCAACCGGCCGGCCGCCTGGCCGTAGACCCAAGACGGATGCCTATGAACCCGAATTTTCTGGATTTCGAACAGCCGATTGCTGACCTGCAAGCCAAGATCGAAGAGCTGCGCCTGGTTGGCAATGACAACTCGCTGAACATCGGCGATGAGATCGCCCGTCTGCAAGACAAGAGCAGCACCCTGACCGAAAGCATTTTCGGCAACCTGACCAGCTGGCAGATCGCCCGCCTGGCCCGTCACCCGCGCCGTCCGTACACCCTGGACTACATCGAGCACATCTTCACCGAGTTCGACGAGCTGCACGGTGACCGTCACTTCTCCGACGACGCCGCGATTGTCGGTGGTATCGCCCGCCTGGACGACAAGCCGGTGATGGTCATCGGTCATCAGAAAGGCCGTGAAGTGCGCGAAAAGGTTCGCCGCAACTTCGGCATGCCGCGCCCGGAAGGCTACCGCAAGGCTTGCCGCCTGATGGAAATGGCCGAGCGTTTCAAGATGCCGATCCTGACCTTCATCGACACCCCGGGCGCTTACCCTGGCATCGACGCCGAAGAGCGCAACCAGAGCGAAGCCATTGCCTGGAACCTGCGGGTCATGGCCCGCCTGAAAACCCCGATCATCGCCACTGTAATTGGTGAAGGTGGTTCCGGCGGTGCACTGGCCATCGGTGTCTGCGACCAGCTGAACATGCTGCAGTATTCTACCTACTCGGTGATCTCGCCGGAAGGTTGCGCCTCGATCCTGTGGAAGACCGCCGAAAAGGCCTCCGACGCAGCCGAAGCCATGGGCATCACCGCCGAGCGCCTGAAAGGCCTGGGCATCGTCGACAAGGTTATCGCCGAGCCCCTGGGCGGCGCGCACCGTGATCCGGCAAAAATGTCCGCCACCGTTCGCGGCGAGCTGATCGAGCAACTGGACATGCTCAAGAAGTTCGACAACGACGCGCTGCTCAAGCGCCGCTATGACCGTCTGATGAGCTACGGGCTCTGATCTGATAATCGCGGGTCAAGCCCGCTCCCACAGGGCTCTAGGCAAACTGTGGGAGCGGGCTTGACCCGCGATCGAGCGCAAAGCGCTCGCAACCGGGTCGACGCTGATGATTGATCTTCACACCAAGCTGTCCCCCTGGCTCACCGCCCCCTCCTGGTGCATCGCCCTCTCCGGCGGCCTGGATTCCAGTGTCCTCCTGCACCTGCTGGCAAGCCTGTCCCGCCAGCAGCCAATACCGCCCATCCGCGCGATTCACATCCACCACGGCCTGCAGGCTGCGGCCGACGCCTGGCCGGCGCATTGTCAGCGCCTGTGCGACGCCCTGGGCGTTGAACTGCATATCATTCGGGTCAAGGTCGCCCCTGGCGCCAGCATTGAGCAGGGCGCCCGTGACGCGCGTTACGCCGCCTTTACCGCTGCCTTGCATCCCGGCGAAATCCTGTTGACCGGCCAGCACCGCGAAGACCAGGCCGAAACCTTGCTGTTTCGCCTGTTGCGCGGCGCCGGCCTGCGCGGCCTGGGCGCCATGCCCGGGCAGCGGCCGCTAGGGCAGGGCATGTTGCTGCGGCCGTTGCTGGGTGTTTCGCGTAACGACCTGCAGGCGTACGCCAAGGCTCAGCAGTTGAGCTGGATCGAAGACCCGTCCAACACCGATACGCAATTCTCGCGCAACTACCTGCGCCACCAGGTGTTCCCGGCACTGCTGCAGCGCTGGCCGCAGGCCGCGCAAAACCTCGCGCGCAGCGCCGAGCACTTGAGTGAAGCCCAGGGCCTGCTCGATGAACTGGCGCAGGACGACCTGGTCCGGGCCGCGACCCCGGCAGCGTTCGACTGGCTTGGCCTGGACTCGCTCGACCTCGAGGTGCTGCGCGAGCTATCCCCGGCGCGCCAGCGCAACGCCCTGCAATATTGGCTGGCGCCGCGCACGCGCTTGCCCGACAGCCGCCACTGGGCAGGCTGGGAGGCCCTGCGCGATGCGGCATCCGACGGACGGCCACTGTGGCAACTGACCGACGGCCAATTGCACCGCGCCTCTGGCCGTATCTGGTGGCTGGCCGGTGACTGGTTGATGCCTGCAGGTGGCCGGCAGGTCTGGGCTGACCCGCACAAAGCGCTGACCTTGAGCCACAACGGCAGTGTCAGCCTCAGCGGCACGTTGCCGCAGGGCCCCTTGCACATTGCCTACCGCCAGGGCGGCGAAACCCTGGCAATTGCCGGCCGCGGCCAGCGCGACTTGAAGCGCCTGCTCAACGAGGCGCAACTGCCGTCATTCGCCCGTTCGCGCCTGCCGTTGCTGTATTGCGCCGGGCAATTGCTGGCGGTCGCCAACCTGCCGGGGCTGAGCCAGGGCGACTGGCAATTGCATTGGCATGCGCCGACGAGCGAGCAAGGTTTGAGATGAAAGGCACATTCGGGTAGACTACGCTCCCTTCTTGATACAGCTTCTGTGGCTTCCCCGAAATCACAGCAGTTGCCGATTACCAAGCAGTTTTTTGCTGGGCGATTCTAAAAATGTTTAGCGAGCTCCTAACCGGGTATCCAACCCCCGGTGTGACCAGACGCGGCAGTTTTTTAAGATGCACTGTGATTGACGCAGGTGATCGGGGGCTTCGGCCTTCCTTCGCTTTCCCCGGCGGCACTGACCGCTTTAACGCAGACTTCTAGGGTTTTTCATGACGCGCTACATATTCGTCACGGGCGGTGTTGTTTCTTCATTGGGGAAAGGCATTGCCTCGGCTTCATTGGCGGCCATCCTGGAGGCGCGGGGGCTCAAGGTCACCATGCTCAAGCTGGACCCGTACATCAACGTCGACCCGGGCACCATGAGCCCGTTCCAGCACGGTGAAGTGTTCGTCACCCATGACGGCGCCGAGACCGACCTGGACCTGGGCCACTACGAGCGGTTCATCCGCACGACCATGACCCAGAACAACAACTTCACCACCGGCCGTATCTACGAGCACGTGCTGCGCAAAGAGCGCCGTGGTGATTACCTGGGCGCGACCATCCAGGTCATTCCGCACATCACCGACGAGATCAAGCGCCGCATCATCAAGGGTGCCGGCGACGCCGACGTGGCCCTGGTGGAAATCGGCGGTACCGTGGGTGACATCGAGTCGCAACCGTTCCTCGAGGCTATCCGTCAGCTGCGCGTCGAAGTGGGCTCCAAGCGCGCCATGCTGATGCACCTGACCCTGGTGCCGTACATCGCCACCGCTGGCGAGACCAAGACCAAGCCAACCCAGCACTCGGTCAAGGAGCTGCGCTCCATCGGCCTGCAGCCAGACGTGCTGATCTGCCGCTCCGACCATCCGGTGGATGTCTCCTCGCGCCGCAAGATCGCCCTGTTCACCAACGTCGAAGAGCGTGCGGTGATTTCCCTGGAAGACGTCGACACCATCTACAAGATCCCGGCCGTACTGCACGCCCAGGGCCTGGATGACTTCGTCGTCGAGCGTTTCGGCCTGCAATGCAACGGTGCCGACCTGTCCGAGTGGGAAAAGGTCGTCGACGCCAAGCTCAACCCTGAGCACGAAGTCACCATCGCCATGGTCGGCAAGTACATGGAACTGCTGGACGCCTACAAGTCGCTGATCGAAGCGATGAGCCATGCCGGCATCCAGAACCGCACCAAGGTCAACCTGCGCTACATCGACTCCGAAGACATCGAGAACCAGGGCACCAGCCTGCTCGAAGGCGCCGATGCGATCCTGGTTCCAGGCGGTTTCGGCCTGCGTGGCGTCGAAGGCAAGATCACTGCCGTGCAATATGCTCGCGAGAATAAGGTCCCGTACCTGGGTATCTGCCTGGGCATGCAGGTGGCGGTCATCGAATTCGCCCGTAACGTCATGGGCTGGAAAGACGCCAACTCCACCGAGTTCGATCGCAACAGCGGTCACCCGGTCGTCGGCCTGATCACCGAGTGGGAAGATGCCACCGGCGCAGTCGAAACCCGTACCGAAGCCTCGGACCTGGGCGGCACCATGCGTCTGGGCGCCCAGGAATGCCAGCTGGCAAGCGGCTCCAAGGTTCACGACTGCTACGCCAAGGACGTGATCGTCGAGCGTCATCGTCATCGCTACGAAGTGAACAACAACCTGCTGCCACAACTGGTCGAAGCCGGCCTGAAAGTCTCCGGTCGTTCCGGTGACGGCGCGCTGGTCGAAGTGGTCGAGTCCCAGGATCATCCATGGTTCGTCGCTTGCCAGTTCCACCCGGAGTTCACCTCGACCCCGCGTGACGGCCATCCGCTGTTCAGCGGCTTCGTCAAGGCGGCACTGGCTCAAAAGAACAAGGCCTGATTCATGACCCAGAAGATCATTCGCGTCGGTAACATCGAGATCGCCAACGACAAGCCGTTCGTCCTGTTCGGCGGCATGAACGTGCTGGAATCCCGTGACCTGGCCATGAAGGTCTGTGAAGAGTACGTGCGGGTTACCGAGAAACTCGGTATCCCTTACGTGTTCAAGGCCAGCTTCGACAAGGCCAACCGTTCGTCGATCAACTCCTACCGTGGCCCTGGCCTGGAAGAGGGGATGAAGATCTTCGAAGAGATCAAGAAGACCTTCAACGTGCCGGTCATCACCGACGTGCACGAGCCAGAACAGGCTGCTGCGGTGGCCAAGGTCTGCGACATCATCCAGTTGCCGGCCTTCCTCTCGCGCCAGACCGACCTGGTGGTGGCCATGGCCAAGACCGGCGCGGTGATCAACATCAAGAAAGCCCAGTTCCTCGCACCCCAGGAAATGAAACACATCCTGACCAAGTGCGAAGAGGCCGGTAACGATCAGTTGATCCTCTGCGAGCGTGGTTCAAGCTTCGGTTACAACAACCTGGTGGTGGACATGCTCGGCTTCGGCATCATGAAGCAGTTCGAGTACCCGGTGTTCTTCGACGTCACCCACTCCCTGCAGATGCCGGGTGGTCGCGCCGATTCCGCCGGTGGTCGCCGCGCCCAGGTCACCGACCTGGCCAAGGCAGGCCTGAGCCAGGGCCTGGCTGGCCTGTTCCTCGAGGCGCATCCGGATCCGGACAACGCCAAGTGTGACGGTCCTTGCGCCCTGCGCCTGGACAAACTGGAGCCTTTCCTGGCCCAGCTCAAGCAACTTGATGACCTGGTGAAGAGTTTTCCGACGGTAGAAACCGCGTAATCCTCGATTCTCCGGTAAAGTACCCCCCGTTCAACCTCTGACCCTCGGGTCAGGGGTCTGCTTTCGCCGGGCCTGCCTGTTTCAAATTGCCCGGCGAGCGGCAAGATTTTTCTCAGCTGCGTTGTTTTCGTCAATTCTGGAGTGCTTACAACAATGGCAAAAATCGTCGACATCAAAGGTCGTGAAGTTCTCGATTCGCGTGGTAACCCTACCGTAGAAGCGGACGTGCTGCTCGACAACGGCATCATCGGCAGCGCCTGCGCGCCGTCCGGTGCTTCCACTGGCTCGCGCGAAGCGCTGGAGCTGCGTGATGGCGACAAGAGCCGTTACATGGGCAAGGGCGTACTCAAGGCAGTTGCCAACATCAACGGCCCGATCCGCGACCTGCTGCTGGGCAAGGACCCGGTTGACCAGAAAGCCCTCGACCGCGCCATGATCGAACTGGACGGTACCGAGAACAAGGCCAAGCTGGGCGCCAACGCCATCCTCGCCGTGTCCCTGGCTGCCGCCAAGGCCGCCGCCCAGGACCAGGACCTGCCGCTGTACGCGCACATCGCCAACCTCAACGGCACCCCAGGCCAGTACTCGATGCCGGTTCCGATGATGAACATCATCAACGGCGGCGAGCACGCCGACAACAACGTCGACATCCAGGAGTTCATGGTTCAGCCGGTTGGCGCCAAGACCTTCTCCGACGCGCTGCGCATGGGCACCGAGATTTTCCATCACCTCAAGGCTGTGCTGAAGGCCCGTGGCCTGAACACCGCTGTCGGTGACGAAGGTGGTTTCGCGCCTAACCTGGCATCCAACGAAGACGCGCTGTCGGCCATCGCCGAAGCCATCGCCAACGCCGGTTACAAGCTGGGCACCGACGTCACCCTGGCCCTGGACTGCGCGGCCAGCGAGTTCTACGAAGATGGCAAGTACAACCTGTCCGGCGAAGGCAAGTCGTTCGACGCCGAAGGTTTTGCCGACTACCTCAAAGGCTTGACCGAGCGCTTCCCGATCATCTCGATCGAAGACGGCCTGGACGAGTCCGACTGGGCTGGCTGGAAGATCCTCACCGACAAGATCGGCGCCAAGGTGCAACTGGTCGGTGACGACCTGTTCGTGACCAACACCAAGATCTTGAAAGAAGGCATCGACAAGAGCATCGCCAACTCGATCCTGATCAAGTTCAACCAGATCGGCTCGCTGACCGAAACCCTGGAAGCCATCCAGATGGCCAAGGCTGCCGGTTACACCGCGGTAATCTCGCACCGTTCGGGCGAAACCGAAGACTCGACCATTGCCGACCTGGCCGTGGGTACCGCTGCCGGCCAGATCAAGACCGGTTCGCTGTGCCGTTCCGACCGCGTCTCCAAGTACAACCAATTGCTGCGTATCGAAGAGCAACTGGGCAGCAAGGCTGTGTACCGTGGCCGTGCCGAGTTTCGCGGCTAAGCAAGAGATGGTAAAAAGACCGCAGCAAAGCGGCGCTGAACGGTCATACTGATCGTTCAGAAGCCCTTGCTGCAGGTGTCTGAACACAAAGCCTGGCTTCGGCCAGGCTTCGTGCCATCAGCGACCTGCAGATGTGGCGGTCTTTTCCACTGGATACCCTGATGCGCAGTCCTTATTGGTTGTTCCTCGTCTTGCTCCTGCTGCTCGGTGGCCTGCAGTATCGTCTGTGGGTGGGCAATGGCAGCCTGGCCCAGGTCACCGAACTCAAGCAACAGATCGCTGACCAGCACGCTGAAAACGAGCGTTTGCTGGAGCGTAACCGTGTGCTTGATGCCGAGGTACTGGAGTTGAAGAAAGGTATGGAAACCGTCGAAGAACGGGCTCGCCACGAACTGGGTATGGTCAAGGAGGGCGAAACCCTCTACCAGCTTGCCCAATGAACCCGACCTTGCCGGCCTTCTGGGCCGTGATTCCCGCCGCGGGTGTTGGTGCCCGCATGGCTGCCGACCGTCCCAAGCAGTACCTGCAGTTGGGCGGGCAGACCATTCTCGAGCATAGCCTCGACTGTTTTCTTGACCATCCCTGCGTCAAAGGGGTGGTGGTCAGCGTTGCCGCTGACGATCCCTACTGGCCCGGTTTGCGCTGCGCCAGCGATCCCCGTATCCAGCGTGCCGAAGGCGGTCAGGAACGTGCCGATTCGGTGCTCAACGCCTTGTTGCTGCTGCACGCCCAGGGTGCGGCGGACAGCGACTGGGTGCTGGTGCACGACGCCGCGCGGCCGAACCTGGCCCGCAGCGACCTCGACCGCTTGCTCGCAGAGCTTGCCGATGACCCGGTGGGTGGACTGCTGGCGGTACCGGCGCGCGATACCCTCAAGCGCGCCGATGCCCACGGCCGGGTCAGCAGCACAATCGACCGCAGTACCGTGTGGCAGGCCTACACGCCACAGATGTTCCGCCTCGGTGCCTTGCACCGGGCCCTGGCCGACAGCCTGGTGGCCGACGTGGCGATTACCGACGAGTCATCGGCCATCGAATGGGCCGGGCAGGCGCCGCGCCTGATCGAAGGGCGCAGCGACAACATCAAGGTCACCCGCCCCGAAGACCTCGAGTGGCTGCGCCAGCGCTGGGCCAAGCGCGGTTGAGCACTCTTCGCGGGGCAAGCCCGCTCCTACAGTAGGAGCGGCCTTGCCCCGCGATGCTTTTCAGGCACCTCGATACTCAGGCAACCCCGCCAACCCCTCACGCAAATAGTCCACCAGCTTGCGCACTTTCGGCGACAGATGCCGCTGATGCGGATACAGCGCCCACACCGCGGTATTGGGCGGTTGATGCGCTTCCAGCAGTGACACCAGCGCGCCGGTTTTGAGGTGTTCAAGCACGTAGTAGTCCGGCAACTGGCACAAGCCCATCCCTTGCAGCGCCGCGTCCAGCACTGCCTGGCCGCTGTTGCAGCGCCAGTTGCCCTGAACCCGCTGGCCGATCTCCCGCCCGTCCAGTTGCAGCGCCCAGTTGTCGGAGCTGCCGATCAGGCAGTTGTGCCGCGCCAGCTCCGACAGGCTGTGCGGGCGGCCGTAGCGTTCCAGATACGCAGGTGACGCGCACAGGTACATGCGCCGCGGCGCCAGGCGCGTGGCCACCAGCCGCGAGTCCTGCAAACGGCCCAGGCGAATGGCCAGGTCCATGCCCTCATGCACCAGGTCCAGCGGGCGGTTGCTCAGTTCGATGTCCACCCGTAGTTGCGGATAGGCGGCCATGAAGCGCGTCACCAGCGGCACGATGAAGCGCTCACCGTAGGCCACGGCGCAAGTCATGCGCAGCAGCCCTTTGGGCTCGCTGGTCAGGTCGCCCATGGCGCGCAGGGCTTCTTCGCGGCCGTCCTGCAGGCGTTGGCAATGCTGCAGGAAGGTCTGCCCGGCTTCGCTCAGGGTCACCCGCCGGGTGCTGCGGTACAGCAAGCGGGTTTGCAGGCGTTCTTCCAGGCGGGCGATCTGCCGGCTGACGTGGGACGACGACACCCCGAGGCGTTCGGCGGCGGCGGTGAACTGCCCGGCTTCGGCGACGGCCACGAATTCGTCGATACCCTCCCACAGATTGCTCATTTATTATCCCTGTACAGCAATAATGTTTTGTCTTTGCCTGGATTATTCATCAAATATCGATGAATTACACTGCAAGCCTGAACTGACCCCTTGCTGGAGAAGATTGATGATCAAGTCCCGTGCCGCCGTTGCCTTCGAGGCCAAGAAACCGCTGGAGATCGTCGAAGTCGACGTGGCCATGCCCAAGGCCGGCGAGGTGCTGCTGCGCGTGGTCGCCAGCGGCGTCTGCCATACCGATGCCTACACCCTGTCGGGCGCCGACCCGGAAGGCATCTTCCCGTCGATCCTCGGCCACGAGGGCGGCGCCATCGTCGAAGCCATCGGTGAGGGCGTGACCTCGGTTGCCGTTGGCGATCATGTGATCCCGCTGTACACCCCCGAGTGCGGCCAGTGCAAATTCTGCCGCTCCGGCAAGACCAACCTGTGCCAGGCCATCCGCGCCACCCAGGGCAAGGGCCTGATGCCCGACGGCAGCACGCGCTTCTCCTACAAGGGCCAGCAGTTGTTCCACTACATGGGCACCTCGACTTTTTCCGAGTACACCGTGCTGCCGGAAATCTCCGTGGCCAAGATCCAGAAAGAAGCCCCGCTGGAGAAGGTCTGCCTGCTCGGTTGCGGCGTAACCACCGGTATCGGCGCGGTGCTCAACACCGCCAAGGTCAAGCCGGGCGATACCGTGGCCATCTTCGGCCTGGGCGGCATTGGCCTGTCGGCGATCATCGGTGCGGTGAAGGCCAAGGCTTCGCGGATCATTGCCGTGGACATCAACCCGAGCAAGTTCGAGATCGCCAAACAGCTGGGTGCCACCGACTGCGTCAACCCGAAAGACTACGACCGTCCGATCCAGGAAGTGATCGTCGATCTCACCGATGGTGGCGTCGACTTCTCGTTCGAGTGCGTGGGTAACGTGCAACTGATGCGTGCGGCGCTGGAATGCTGTCACAAGGGCTGGGGCGAGTCGGTGATCATCGGCGTTGCCGGTGCCGGCCAGGAAATTTCCACCCGTCCGTTCCAGCTGGTGACTGGCCGGGTCTGGCGCGGTTCGGCCTTCGGTGGCGTGCGTGGCCGCAGCGAGCTGCCAAGCTACGTGGAAATGTCGGAAAAAGGCGAAATCCCGTTGGATACCTTCATCACCCACACCATGGGCCTGGAAGACATCAACAAGGCATTCGACCTGATGCACGAAGGCAAGAGCATTCGCAGCGTCATCCACTTCTGAGGTCTGCCATGAGCCTGGAAAACATCTCTTGCCAGAAGAGCTTCGGCGGCTGGCATAAACGCTACCGCCATCGCTCCCAGGTGCTCGGCTGCGACATGGTGTTTGCCGTGTACCTGCCGCCGCAGGCCGAGCAGGGCGGCAAGCTGCCGGTCCTGTACTGGTTGAGCGGCCTGACCTGCACCGACGAGAATTTCATGCAAAAGGCCGGTGCGCACAAGCTGGCTGCCGAGCTTGGCTTGATCATCGTCGCCCCCGACACCAGCCCGCGCGGGCCGCAGGTGCCGGCTGATCCTGATGGCGCCTGGGATTTTGGCCTGGGGGCCGGGTTCTACCTCAACGCCACCGAGCAGCCGTGGGCCCAGCACTACCGCATGCACGACTATGTGGTGGAGGAATTGCCGGCATTGGTCGAGGCGCATTTCCCGGCCTCAAGTCAGCGCGGTATCAGCGGTCATTCCATGGGCGGCCATGGCGCGCTGGTGTGCGCTTTGCGCAACCCGGGGCGTTACCGTTCGGTGTCGGCGTTCGCGCCGATCAGCAACCCGATGGATTGCCCGTGGGGGCAGAAGGCCTTCAGTCGCTACCTGGGTGAGGACCGGGCGCGCTGGCGCGAGTGGGATGCCAGCGTGTTGCTCGCCGAGGCTGGCGAGCGCTTGCCGCTGCTGGTCGACCAGGGCGATCGCGATGATTTTCTCGACAACCAGCTCAAGCCGCAGGTGCTCGAGCAGGCGGCCAGGGCGGCGGGTCATCCGCTGACCTTGCGCCTGCAACCGGGCTATGACCACAGCTACTACTTCATTGCCAGCTTCATCGATGACCACTTGCGGCATCATGCCGCAGCGCTGATAGGCCCGGGTAACTGATCCTACAAATCAAGCCCAAGCGCCGGCAAAGCAGGTAGAATCACGCCCTGACTCAATCAGGGCGTTTTTTTATGCGTATTGGCCACGGCTACGATGTGCACCGCTTCGCGGAAGGCGATTTCATCACCTTGGGTGGGGTGCGCATTGCGCACAAGTTCGGGCTGCTGGCCCATTCCGATGGCGACGTCGTCTTGCATGCCCTGAGCGATGCCCTGCTTGGCGCTGCGGCGCTGGGCGATATCGGCAAGCATTTCCCCGATACCGATCCGCAGTTCAAGGGCGCCGACAGTCGCGTGCTGCTGCGCCATGTGGTGCAGATCGTTCAGGCCAAGGGCTGGAAGGTCGGTAACATCGACGCCACCATCGTTGCCCAGGCACCGAAGATGGCCCCGCATATCGACACCATGCGCCAGTTGATCGCCCAGGACCTGCAGGTCGAGCTGGATCAGGTCAACGTCAAGGCCACCACCACCGAAAAGCTTGGTTTTACCGGGCGTGAGGAAGGCATCGCGGTTCACGCCGTTGCCCTGTTGCTGCCGGCATGATGAGCGAACTCGAACTGCTCGGCCCGCGTGCTGCGGGCCAAGCGCTGGGCAGCGCAATTCTCAAGGCCAGCGCCGAAGACTTCCAGGTCGATGAAGTACTCGACATTCCCCTCAGCGGCAGCGGTGAACACCTGTGGCTGTGGGTCGAAAAACGTGACCTCAACACCGAAGAGGCTGCCCGTCGCCTGGCCCGCGCCGCCGGCGTGCCGCTGCGCAGCATCAGCTACGCCGGCCTCAAGGACCGCCAGGCGCTGACCCGCCAGTGGTTCAGCCTGCACCTGCCGGGCAAGGCCGACCCGGACCTGAGCGCCGCCGAAAACCACACCTTGAGCATCCTCAAGCAGACCCGCCACTCACGCAAGCTGCAGCGCGGCGCGCATTCAGCCAACGGCTTCACCTTGCGCCTCACTGGCCTCAAGGCTGAACGTGCGGCGCTGGATGCACGGCTTGAGCAAATCCGTAGCCAGGGCGTGCCTAACTACTTTGGCACCCAGCGCTTTGGTCACGACGGCGGCAATGTCCACGACGCCCGTGAGTGGGCCAACCGCCAGGCCTTGCCTGAGCAGCGCAACGTTCGTTCGCGGCTGCTCTCCAGCGCCCGTAGCTACCTGTTCAACCAGGTGCTGGCCGCGCGTGTCGCCGACGGCAGTTGGCTGCAGGCACAGGTCGGTGACCTGCTGGCGTTTACCGACAGCCGCAGCTTTTTTCCGGCAGGCGAGGCGGAATGTTCCGACCCGCGCCTGGCAATTCTCGACCTGCACCCCACCGGCCCGCTATGGGGCGAGGGGCAGTCCGGCGCCAGCGGCGCGGCTGGTGAACTCGAGCAACGTATCGGTGAACAGCATGGCGCCTTGTGCCAATGGCTGGCGCGGGCGGGCATGAGTCACGAACGACGCATTCTGCGACTGCCCATTAGCGGGCTGACGTGGCATTATCCCGAGCCTGATATCCTGCAACTGGAATTCGTCCTTCCGGCCGGATGCTTCGCCACCGTGGTGGTGCGCGAGCTTGTTGATCTGGTGCCGGCAGGGCAGACGGACAGCCCATGCGTATTCTGATTTCGAACGACGACGGGGTTACCGCACCCGGTCTCGCCGCGCTGCATGCTGCGCTGGCGGATTATGCCGAATGTGTGGTGATCGCCCCGGACCAGGACAAAAGCGGCGCCAGCAGTTCGCTGACGCTCGACCGGCCGCTGTGCCCGCAAACCCTGGCCAATGGTTTTATCAGCCTCAACGGCACGCCGACCGATTGCGTCCACCTGGGCCTCAACGGCCTGCTGCCGACCCCTCCGGACATGGTGGTGTCGGGGATCAACCTGGGCGCCAACCTTGGCGATGATGTGCTGTATTCGGGCACCGTGGCTGCTGCGCTTGAGGGCCGTTTTCTCGGCGGTACCTCGTTTGCCTTCTCGTTGCTCTCGCGCCTGCCCGACAACCTGCCGACGGCTGCCTACTTCGCCCGCAAGCTGGTCGAGGCTCATGCCAGCCTCGAGCTGCCACCTCGTACGGTGCTCAACGTCAATATCCCCAACCTGCCGCTGGAACACATCCGCGGCATCCAGTTGACCCGCCTGGGCCATCGCGCCCGCGCTGCGGCACCGACCAAGGTGGTCAATCCGCGGGGCAAGGAAGGCTACTGGATCGCCGTGGCCGGCGATGCCGAGGATGGCGGCCCGGGGACCGATTTCCACGCGGTGATGCAGGGCTATGTCTCGATCACTCCGCTGCAGCTCGACCGGACCTTCAATGATGCCTTCGAGCGCCTCGACGGCTGGCTGGAGGGCTTACTCTGATGCGCGAACAGGATGATCTGATGCGCCACGGTATCGGTTTTACCTCTGAGCGAACCCGCGAACGGCTGATCAAGCGCCTGATCGAGGAAGGGGTCTCGAACCCCAAGGTGATCGAGGTACTGCGCCGCACGCCTCGACACCTGTTCGTCGATGAAGCCCTGGCCCACCGTGCCTACGAAGACACGGCGTTGCCAATCGGCAACAACCAGACCATCTCCCAGCCGTTCATGGTCGCGCACATGAGCGAGCTGTTGCTCGAAGCCGGCCCCCTGGACAAGGTGCTGGAGATCGGCACCGGTTCCGGCTACCAGACCGCAATTCTTGCGCAACTGGTCGAACGGGTGTTTTCCGTCGAGCGTATCAAGGTCCTGCAGGATCGCGCCAAGGAACGCCTGATCGAGCTGAACCTGCGCAACGTGGTGTTCCGTTGGGGCGATGGTTGCGAAGGCTGGCCGGCACTTGCGCCTTACAACGGCATCATCGTCACCGCGGTCGCGCCCGAGGTGCCTCAGGCCCTGCTCGACCAGCTCGCCCCGGGCGGGCGCATGGTCATACCGGTGGGGCCGGCCGGTGAAACCCAGCAGTTGATGCTGATCGTGC
Organism: Pseudomonas sp. UC 17F4; assembly: GCF_900101695.1. Taxonomy (NCBI): domain Bacteria; kingdom Pseudomonadati; phylum Pseudomonadota; class Gammaproteobacteria; order Pseudomonadales; family Pseudomonadaceae; genus Pseudomonas; species Pseudomonas sp. UC 17F4. The sequence goes on along the minus strand of NZ_FNKV01000001.1, from coordinate 5,306,692 downwards.
GCGAAGAACACGGCTTCTCGCGACGGGTGCTGGGCGCCGTGCGTTTTGTGCCGTTGCTCACCGGGCCACTGGCCTGACCGGGCTTTTTTTTCGCCCGGGCGAATTTCGGCGGCATTGCCCTGTCTATCTGGCGGGCTACCATAGTCTGTTACAGATCACGTTTAGCAATGGCCAGACGTCCGCATGGCGGCGCGCTCGGGTATAATTGCAACAATATTGCATTTTTTACATCGGTCACCATTAGAGGGAGCGGCGGGTGGGTCACACAAACATTCGGCAGCGCAAGGATCCATCGAGCTTCAAGCTTCTGCTGATTGCACTGGCCGTGGGTACGCTGGTGACGGGGTGCTCGAGCACGTCTTCCAACAGCGTCCGGGTGGTCGATCGCAACAACGCCGCGCCCAAACGCCCTGTGGTCACCACCGGTCAATACCTGGTGCGCCCCGGCGACACGCTGTTCTCCATCGCCTTTCGCTATGGCTGGGACTACAAGGCCCTGGCCGCGCGCAACGGTATCGCTGCGCCGTATACCATTCGTCCGGGCCAGGCGATCCGTTTCGATGGTCGCTCCAGTGGCCCGGCGCCAGTTGTCGGCACCACCGTGGTCACCAGCTCGCCATCTTCTTCAAGCAAGACCACCATCATCAAGCGTCCCCTGGACAGCTCCGGCAAACCAATAACGCCGCCGCCCACCACCACGCCTGCAAGCACGCCAAACACCGTGCCGGTTGCCCCGGTGGCGACTACCACAGCACCCGTGCAAGTGCCCCCCGCAGGGCGCTCCACGGCCGGCTGGGCCTGGCCGGCCAACGGCGTGCTGATTGGAAAATTTGCTTCAAACGGTAGTTTGAATAAAGGCATTGATATCGCCGGTGATTTGGGACAGCCTGTTTTTGCTGCATCTGATGGTTCAGTTGTCTACGCCGGGAGTGGCTTGCGGGGCTACGGCGAGTTGGTAATCATCAAGCACAACGATACCTACGTCAGTGCCTACGGCCACAACCGCAGGCTTTTGGTTCGGGAGGGACAGCAGGTCAAGGTAGGGCAGACAATTGCCGAAATGGGGTCCACGGGCACAGACCGGGTGAAGCTTCATTTTGAAATTCGCCGCCAGGGCAAACCTGTCGATCCGCTGCAATTCCTGCCACGTCGTTGATTGCTAGGCCCGGCCTGTTCCTCGCGTAGAGGGGACAGGCTCCAGCGCTGCCAGGGATAAAGGCGCCGCTCGAGTCTGAGTTCGAACTCAGCAAAGGACTATAACAATGGCTCTCAGTAAAGAAGTGCCGGAGTTTGACATCGACGATGAGGTTCTCCTGATGGAGACCGGCATTGTTTTGGAAACGGATGTGATGTCAGACGAACCTGCTGTACCTACGGTTCGGACCAAGGCTAAACAGAGCGCTACGCTCAAACAGCACAAGTACATCGACTACACTCGGGCACTTGATGCAACCCAGCTTTACCTCAATGAAATCGGCTTCTCGCCATTGCTCTCTCCGGAAGAAGTGCACTTTGCGCGCCTGTCGCAACGTGGTGATCCGGCCGGGCGCAAGCGCATGATCGAAAGCAACCTGCGCCTGGTGGTTAAAATCGCCCGGCGTTATGTCAACCGGGGGCTTTCGCTGCTCGACCTGATCGAAGAAGGCAACCTCGGCCTGATTCGGGCGGTCGAGAAATTCGACCCGGAACGCGGCTTCCGTTTTTCTACCTACGCCACCTGGTGGATTCGGCAGACCATCGAACGGGCGATCATGAACCAGACCCGTACCATCCGCTTGCCCATTCACGTGGTCAAGGAACTCAACGTCTACCTGCGCGCCGCCCGCGAACTGACCCAGAAGCTCGATCACGAACCGTCCCCGGAAGAGATCGCCACCCTGCTGGAAAAACCGGTCGGCGAGGTCAAGCGCATGCTTGGGCTCAACGAGCGGGTATCGTCGGTGGATGTGTCCCTGGGGCCGGATTCGGATAAAACCCTGCTCGATACCCTGACCGACGACCGTCCTACTGATCCGTGCGAGCTGCTTCAGGATGACGATCTGTCCCAGAGCATCGACCAGTGGCTCAGCGAGCTGACCGACAAGCAGCGCGAGGTAGTGATTCGCCGCTTCGGCCTGCGCGGTCATGAAAGCAGTACGCTGGAAGATGTCGGCCTGGAAATCGGCCTGACCCGGGAACGGGTGCGGCAGATCCAGGTAGAGGGCCTCAAGCGCCTGCGTGAGATCCTCGAAAAGAATGGCCTGTCCAGCGAGTCGCTGTTTCAGTAACGCCAGCGAAATCGTTGTGAAGAACGCCCCGACATGTCGGGGCGTTTTTGCATCTGCAGAACAGCGGTTTACCCGTGAACGGCTTCCCGATGGCGTTCTGGAAACATTCGGGTTTGGGCGCGATCCGACGGCGATGTTGGTACTGTTCTAGTTCATGTAAGCCATCGCTTACTCGTTGTGTAAGCCTTGACTGTACGCTGTAGTAAATCGTTGTCGTTTTCAGTGTGCGCTTTTGTTTAAGCTATTGATATATATAGATATTTTTGTTTGTGACAGTACGGTTACCGCAGCTTTTTGAGAGCTTTGTGCTGTTGTGGTAAATCTTGGAACCGCTAATATTTGTCCTGTGTCTACGGACTGACACAGGCTCTCAAGGATGAAGGCCAAGGACATCGCAGGATGCGATTCATCAGGATGATGAAAGGGAACAAAGGGACTACGGAAAAAATGTGGGCGGGTCAAACCGCCCCTTTTTTTTGCCCGCAACAAACATGAAAAAAGGCCCTCGAAGGGCCTTTTTTGTTGATCCGCGCTTAGCGCTCGAGATCGGCGATCTTGCCTGGCTTGCCATCCCACTCGGCGGCATCTGGCAACGAATCTTTCTTTTCGGTGATGTTCGGCCAGATTTCCGCCAGCTCGGCATTGAGCTCGATGAAGTTCTCCATGCCGGCAGGCACTTCGTCTTCCGAGAAAATGGCGACGGCGGGGCATTCAGGCTCGCACAGTGCACAGTCGATGCACTCGTCCGGGTGAATGACCAGGAAGTTCGGGCCTTCGTAGAAGCAGTCCACCGGACAGACTTCTACGCAGTCGGTGTACTTGCACTTGATGCAGTTGTCGGTGACGACGAAGGTCATTTCTAATTCTCTCCTCAGGCGACGGCAGCGGTGCCCCTCCAGACAGGGCCGCTCGGTTTGGTTGTTCGGCTGCAGGCCAGGCTAGTAACCTGCAGCGCCGCCAAACCGCGCGGGATTCTATCAGCTTGTGCGGGCGCGCGTTATAACAGAGTCTTCAGTGTATAGAGCATTTCGATAGCTTGACGCGGCGTCATATTGTCCAGGTCCAGCTTTCCGAGCTTCTCGATGGCCGGATGCGGCAGGCTGGCAAACAGGTCGCTCTGGTGCGGTACCGCAGGTGCACCTTGCTGCAAGACAGGTGTTTCGTGGGGCAGGCTGGCGGTTTCCAGTCGGCCCAGGTGTTCGCGAGCACGCTGAATCACCGGCGACGGCACGCCGGCCAGCTGCGCCACTGCCAGGCCGTAGCTCTGGCTGGCGGGGCCGGGCAGCACGTGGTGCAGGAACACGATGCGTTCGTTGTGCTCGGTAGCGTTCAGGTGCACGTTGGCCACCAGCGGTTCGCTCTCCGGCAGCACCGTCAGCTCGAAGTAGTGGGTGGCGAACAGCGTGTAGGCGCGCAGCTGCGCCAGGCGCTCGGCGGCGGCCCAGGCCAGCGACAGGCCGTCGAAGGTACTGGTGCCGCGGCCGACTTCGTCCATCAGCACCAGGCTGCGCTCGGTGGCGTTGTGCAGGATGTTGGCGGTTTCGCTCATCTCGACCATGAAGGTCGAACGGCCACCGGCCAGGTCGTCGCTGGAGCCGATACGGGTGAAGATGCGATCCACCAGTGAAAGCTCGCAGGCCGCAGCCGGGACGAAGCTACCAATGTGCGCCATCAGCACGATCAATGCGGTCTGGCGCATGTAGGTGGATTTACCGCCCATGTTCGGACCGGTGATCACCAGCATCCGGGTGTTGTCATCCAGGGCCAGGTCGTTGGCCACGAACGGCGTGGTCAGCACTTGCTCGACCACCGGGTGACGACCCTGGGTGATGCGCATGCACGGTTCGTCGACGAACTGCGGGCAGTTCAGGTCCAGGTTCAGTGCGCGCTCGGCCAGGTTGCTCAGCACATCCAGCTCGGCCAGGGCCGCAGCGGTGTCCTGCAACGGCGCCAGGTGGCCGATCAGGTTCTCCAGCAGGGCATCGTAGAGCATCTTCTCGCGCGCCAGGGCGCGGCTCTTGGCCGACAACGCCTTGTCTTCGAAGGTTTTCAGCTCCGGGGTGATGAAGCGCTCGGCGCCCTTGAGGGTCTGGCGGCGGATGTAGTCAGCCGGTGCCTGCTCAGCCTGCTTGCTTGGCAGCTCGATGAAGTAGCCATGCACACGGTTGTAGCCGACCTTGAGGTTGGCCAGGCCCGTGCGGGCTTTCTCGCGGGCTTCCAGATCAATAAGGAACTGCCCGGCGTTCTCGCTCATCGCCAGCAGCTCGTCCAGCTCGCTGTCGTAGCCGGTCTTGAGCACGCCGCCGTCGCGGATCACCGCTGGCGGGTTGTCGATGATGGCTTTTGCCAGCAGGTCGGCAAGCTCCGGGTAGGTCCCGGCAATGGCAGCCAGGCGCGCCAGGTGCGGCGCCTCAAGCTCGGCCATGGCGTTCTGCAGTTCCGGCAGGGCACCGAGGGCATCGCGCAGGCGTGCGAGGTCGCGTGGACGGGCGTTGCGCAGGCCGATACGGGCGAGGATACGCTCGATGTCGCCGATTTCCTTCAACTGCGGTTGCAGCTTCTCGAAGCGGTAACCGTCGAGCAGGCAGCGAATCGAGCCCTGACGTGCCTGCAGTACTTTCAGGTCGCGCAGCGGGCGGTTCAGCCAGCGGGTCAGCAGGCGGCTGCCCATGGCGGTCTGGCAGCGGTCGATCACCGATTGCAGGGTATTGTCGCGGCCACCGGCCAGGTTCACATCCAGCTCAAGGTTGCGCCGGCTGGCGCCGTCGAGCACCACGGTGTCGTCCAGGCGTTCATGCTTGAGGCTGCGCAGGTGCGGCAGGGCGGTGCGCTGGGTTTCCTTGGCGTAGCCGAGCAGGCAGCCGGCGGCGCCGATGGCCAGGGTCAGCTTCTCGCAGCCAAAGCCCTTGAGGTCCTGGGTCGCGAACTGCTGGCAAAGGCTTTTGCGTGCCGAATCGCGGTCAAAATCCCACGGCGCACGGCGACGTGAGCCACGGCGTTTTTCCGCCGGCAGGCCTTGGGGCCAGTCGTCGGGGATCAGCAGCTCGACCGGGTTGATGCGCTCAAGCTCGGCCAGCAGGTTTTCCCAGCCCTTGATCTCGAGCACGCTGAAGTTGCCGCTGGTGATGTCCAGCACAGCCAGGCCGAACAGGCGCTCGTCGCCCAGCACAGCGGCGATCAGGTTGTCGCGGCGCTCGTCGAGCAGCGCTTCGTCACTGACCGTGCCCGGGGTAATGATGCGCACCACCTGGCGCTCGACCGGGCCCTTGCTGGTGGCCGGATCGCCGATCTGTTCGCAGATCACCACCGACTCGCCCAGCTTGACCAGCTTGGCCAGGTAGCCCTCGGCCGCATGGAAGGGGATACCGCACATGGGGATTGACTGGCCCGCCGACTGCCCGCGGGCGGTCAGGGTGATGTCCAGGAGTTTGGCAGCCTTCTTCGCGTCTTCGTAGAAGATCTCGTAAAAGTCGCCCATGCGGTAGAACATCAGCTGGTCCGGGTGCTGGTTTTTCAGCTTCCAGTACTGCTGCATCATCGGGGTGTGTGCGGACAAATCAGAAATTGCTTTATTCATCAATTAGTTAGGGCTTTTTTAAGCTGGCGCTGGGGCAAAATTCGGGCATAGCTTCCAGTGCAATGCTTGGGGTGATCTCGATGACGGGTAGGGTACCACAGTCCAAGTGACCTCTAGGGGGGGCGGCTTGAAGGAGGGGCAGTCAGTGCAGCATCTGCTCGTTGCGCTACCAATCGGCCTTGCGCTGACTTTACGCTCTGAAGTTGATGGTATATTCCAGACCTTTTTCCAGGGGAGGGAATGTTGTGAAGCGTCGTCAGTTGTTGAGAATTTCGGCTTTTGGAGCTGCTGCCGCAGCGATTTCTGGACCTCTGATGACGTCAGCCGCAATCGCATCAGCCAAAGACCAGCACATGGTCTCGGTGGCGGAGTTTGGTATAGTTCCAGATGGGAAAACAAACTGGGAGAATACAAAAAACTGGTTACCCATGCTCCTCGCCTCTGTCGAGACAGGTGTCTACTGGCCTCCGGGGTACTATGCCACAGGTATAAATTTCAACCGTTCATTGAGCGGAGCAAGAATGCACTTCCAGCCTGGGGCTGTTCTGGGAGGCGTTGTTCACATGATAAGTGGACCTCAGCCTAGATCTTTTGAAATTACCAAGATACAACGCTCCGCTGGCGTAGTGACGGTAAATGTCAAGTCGGCACATAGCTTTCAGGTTGGCGATTCTATTCAGGTTCGGAACGTGTCGGGTGAGCGATCTGAGTTCAATGGCGATAGGTATCGAGTAACAGCGGCTGATGGTGTCGCTTTGCAGTATATCGAGTCTAAGCCAGATGATGTTGGAGCATTGCTGAGAGCCTCTGCAATCAATGAAACTCCACTGATGAATGTTCGTATTACCGGTGTATTAACGACCACCGATCGGCTGGGCACTATCAATTGCAAAAATTGCTATATCGAAAGTTGCTGGATCTTGAATGATCAGAGCGACACAGTGCTGTCCCAGGGGGGGGGAGCCGGGGCGCGCATATCTACGCAGGTACAGACGGCTTGAGGATTGATCGGCTTGTAATCGACTATGCCGGCGGACCCAATACTGCAGCGGCTTTTGCGATCGATGGTCATGGGTGGAATCCATCAAACTGCACGTTTGGATTTGTGCATATAAAGAATAGCGCTTTTCATGGGGCTTATATCACCGGTTTTGGCCACAGGATAGACAATTTGGTCATCGATGCTTTTGCGGCAGAAAACACGGTATGCCCGACGCTTCAAGACTCCAATGGGATTGAGCAGTCAAACGAGATCAAGGGGCTCTGGGTAAACAGGTGCTGGGACACCCACATCCGGCGCTTATCCATGAATCAGAAAAATGACGGAAAAACTCAGGCTCAGTGGCTGCATGCTTTAATCGAGGATACCGGAAACACGCTGTACGGGGTATCTGCTGGAGAAGTTGAGATCACCGAGTGGGTCGCTGATTCGGTCGGCAGTGGCGGAGTCCGGTTTGGTGATGCTGAGAAGTTTAAGTCGCTGTGGTGCAACTTTAAATCGAAGGTCATGCGGGTCAATACATCAAGTGCTTTCTCGGGAGGCGCGCCTGTCTTGGTAAATGCCACCTTGCAAGGGTCTCGTGTGGATGTTGAACAATTTGTTCTTAATGGTCGCGTTGTGCCGTCGACCAGTGGTGGGTTCACGACGGGGCCCCGGAAAACGTCGTAGCGCAACCGTCCGCGTAAGAAGCTTTCGTGGCTCAGGACGTTTATGCCCTCTCATGCATCAAGGCAATTGCATTCTTTGTTTAGCCCCGGCATTATGCATTTTATGCAAAAACGCAACGTAGCATCCGTCCTCAGAGCACTGCTCGATCGTCACGGTCTCTCCCCCACGGAGCTGCACCGTCGTACCGGCGTGCCGCAATCCACCCTGTCGCGCATTCTCAGCGAGAAGATCGTCGATCCCTCTGACAAACACGTGTCGAAGATCGCCGAGTACTTCGGCGTGAGCACCGACCAGTTGCGCGGCCGCGTCGAGCTCGGTGAAAGCCGCGAAGCCGTGCCTGGGCGCAGCCACGCTGAGTTGAACGACATCAGCCTGTGGGATGACGACACCCCCGTCGAGGACGACGAGGTGTCCATTCCATTTCTTCGCGAGGTCGAATTGGCAGCAGGATCAGGAAGATTCGTCATCGAAGAAAGCGAGAAGGCCAGCCTGCGCTTCGGCAAGCGCAGCCTGCGCCACAACGGTGTGCAGTTTGACCAGGCCAAGTGCGTGACGGTACGCGGCAACAGCATGTTGCCGGTCTTGCGTGACGGCGCCACCGTGGGCGTCAACGCCGGTAAAAGCGGCATCGGCGACATCGTCGACGGCGACCTGTATGCCATCAATCACAACGGCCAGCTGCGGGTCAAGCAGCTCTATCGCCTGCCTACCGGTATTCGCCTGCGTAGCTTCAACCGTGACGAACACCCGGATGAAGACTACAGCTTCCAGCAGATGCAGGAAGAGCAGATCAGTATCCTTGGACATGTGTTCTGGTGGGGCATGTACGCCCGCTGAGTAGTCCGTGTCCTCAGAAAACCCGCTTCGGCGGGTTTTTTTTCGCCGGCAGAAAAGTGGTCCAGCCCAGGTAGGGCAAGGCCTACATGCACAGGTGCATTTTCTCATGCATAAATATTTCCACAAATGCATTGACTGCATATGCATCAATGCATAATCTTTGTCTCAAGCCGGTCGACACCGGTAGTGACAAAGGCAGCGATGAACAGGCCTGAACTGTTCAGAGGGTTGGCAACTGGCCCGGGTGTGCAGCGTAAAGCACCACAAGCAGTTATCCGGCGGGCAGGTGGCCGCGGCCGGAGGAACAATTTGAAGCGGAGTCGCCCAGCGCACCAGTCGTGGCGGGCGGTTCGACAACGCATTACTGAAAAGCCTGGGGAGGCCGGGCTTTTTGGAATGCCGAGCGATCGGTTCTACAACAAACGCCGCCGGCAAGCTGCCGAGCGGAATTACCAAGGAGATAGGACAGTGACAAGCGAGCAACAGACGTTACTGGAAATGCCGATCTGGCTGGTGATCGTCCTGGCCTTGCTGGGCGGCCTTTCCGGAGAGATGTGGCGCGCGGACAAGGCCGGCGCCCGGGGCTGGGCGCTTTTTCGGCGCCTTTTATTGCGCTCGGGGGCCTGCATGGTCTGCGGTGTGTCCACCGTAATGCTGCTGTACGCCAGCGGCATGTCGATCTGGAGCGCCAGCGCTTTTGGTTGCCTTACCGCCATGGCCGGCGCCGATGTCGCCATCGGCCTTTATGAACGCTGGGCTGCTAAGCGTCTGGGGGTTGAGGCGCAATCGCCGAACATGGATAGCCCTGGCAACAAGGAGTGAGGTGATGAAGCAGGTTTTTACTGCTGCGGACATCTGCGTCATTGACGACGCTGTAACGATTGATGAGCAGCGCCAGATCAGCAACCAGCTAAATAGCGCGATCTGGCGATACGGCTGGCCAATCAACGATGCGCCGTTCGCCCGGCCATGCTGGCATGCCTTTATTGCAGGCCGACAGCGGGTCGAGCGGCATGACTCGGAACATGAGCTGGCCAGTCATCCGCAATGGGGCTTTCTTTCGGCATTCTGGAAGAAGGTGAAACACGCACATATGCCAGAAGCCACACTGCTTGGTGTGTATGCCAATGGCCAGACCTTTGGTCAGGACTCACCGATCCATCGCGACAACAAGGCCAGTGAAAAGGGCCTGACCGTAGTGATGTTCTGCAACGAGCATTGGGCGACGTCCTGGGGGGGCGAGTTGGTGTTCTACGACCACCAGAAGGAAAACGTCATCAAGGCAGTCTTACCCAAGCCTGGAAGGATTGTCATTTTCAACGGCCATGTGCCCCACAGCGCAAGATCGCCTTCGGTCAATTGTGATCGCTTACGGATGACATTGGCGTTCAAGACAATCGTGTAAGGAGTAACAATAATGACAGGAAAAGTTGAAATCATCGTCGGCCTGGTCGACAAGGCGGATAGAGGCGTCGCAGGCGTAAACGCCACCACGTCGCTGATCGATCAATACAACACCGATAAAAGCGGCTTTGCCCTGGTCAACCAGAACGCCCAGACCGGTGTCGCTGCGGTTGCTGCGGTAACATCCATTGTGCAACTGACAAAAGGCCTGGTGCCGTTCGTCAACCTTTCAACCAATGCACTTGCCGGGACGATGGTGTTCCTCAAGATTACTGCGCAGTACAAAGACAATCAGACCTTTGACACAGGTGATGTCGTAAGCCTTGTCGGTAATGTTGCGGGCGTCGCAGCAGGCTTTACCTTGCTGGTGGCGGGGCCTGCAGCAGCGGGCGTATTCGCGGCAGTGGGCGTAGTGGCAACCGTGTACGGAATTGCGTCTTCGAATACACTGAACAACCTGTTCAACTCCACGGTTCTGCCAATCTGGAACCAGTACTTCAAAGCCACCCCAGATGCGCTTTATCCGGAGCGCTGGATTGCACCTAACCTGACGTTGGTGTCGCTCGCAGACATTATTGCCCTGCATGGTAATCGTATTGCGGTAAGCCATTGGGACCCCGCCACCAATGCCGTAACAATCTCCAGTGTTTTGCGCGATGATGCTGAGACAGCGGGTGCCGGCCACGGAGGAGGTATTATTTATGGAGGTGGCGCTGTATCGCCTCCTGTGACTATTCCGATACCAGATTATCCGATTGGCACGATCGATATCTCCATCGAGTCCATAAACGGTGTGTCGACCCAGGATAACTACGGTTGTTGTTCGGGTAGCCAGGACGGCTACTACTGACTTGTGGTGTGCTAGTGTTGCCCCAAAAACGGCCCATTGTCCGCAAAGGAATCGCATGCCTTCGGTGTTCTCTCAGATCAGATCGTTGCCACCCAAGTCACAGATCAAGATTTACTGCGTGCTGGTAGTCGTCACGTCGTTGTTTGCAGTTTTATCCATGCGCAGCATTCAGGGCTATACCCAGCCAAATCCTCTTCAAATGCATGGCCTCGAAGGCCGGCTGACGGGGTGGTCCGAGGCGTGGAGCTATGATCAATCGCTGATGCGCATGGGGGTACGGTTCAGACTGCCGGGTGAACGCGAAGACCAGCGGCGAACTGTGTATGTGCCTAAAGATGTTTTGCAATCCTCGCAACTGTCTGAAAAGGCGAATGTATCGTTGCTGGTCGAGCGCATGCCCGAGGACGTGATTGTTCGTGAAATGCACTCGCTCGACGGTCAGTTGCTGTTTGATGACGGCCTGCTCAAGCATGTTGTCTTGGTTAGCGATGAGCGCGCGCAACGCGGGCTGGTAGTTTCTGTGCTGATGGCTGTGTTGAGTCTGCTGGCGGCTGGGGTGACCTGGTGGCGACACTTGAAAACCCCGTCGGATCACGCGACTACCCACTAGTCCCTTATCCAATGCACCTGCTTTCAACAGGTGCCTCGTGCCGCAGATAAAGGCACAACTCCCTCAAACCGACCCAGCGATGGCGCACGGATTTCGTGTGCCCGACGATATTGTTGTCGAGGAGCGCAGGTGAACGAACTAACAACGTTGCACGAGGCGATTACCGCGACTATCAAGGTCGCTATGCCTCAACTTGAAACCGTTGCAGCCTATACCGTAGCGGACCAGAACACGGCGCTTCCTGCGCTGTATCACGCGATAACCAGCTTTAAGCCCGCAGCAGATCCAGGTGATGGTCGCTGTTGCATCCAGGCAAGTTTCGAAGCACACATACTGGTTGAAGCCAGTGCTGCGTCGGCACCGCTGTTGGTGACTGCCTTGGCAACGCAATTGACCATTTTGTTGCGCCAGCAGTTCTGGCAGGTGGACTTTGTCGAAGCCGCCAAAAATGTCCAGGCTTCGGTGGTCCAACCGGCAGCGGGCTCCAATTCATCAATCAGTTGGCGAGTGCAATGGGAGCAGGCCCTGTACCTGGGCGCCGAGCAATGGCCATGGCCCGTTGAACCAGGCCCGCTGGCGTTTGCCTTCAGCCCCGACACCGGGCCGGGCTTCGAGGGCGATTACCAGTCGCCGGAGGACCTGCAATGAGCTATGCCAGCGCCATGCATGACCGCATGCTCGCCGGCCTGGTGATTCCTTGCCGGGTGGTCGCCGTTGACCTTGCCGCTGCCCGGGTTCGGGTGTCCGACGGCGCTGGCTGGACCAGCGCCTGGTTGCGCTGGCACAGCCAGGCCGCGGGCAAGGCCCGCCACTGGCGTGCGCCGAGCCTTAACGAGCAAGGGGTGCTGATCAGCCCGAGCGGAGAGCCGGCGCAAGGTACTTTTGTGCCTGGCCTGTATGGCAACGCCGGGGCACCAGCGGACAACCGCGAGCATGTCGAGGTCTGGCGTTTCGACGATGGTGGCTCACTGGTCTATGACTGGCAGGCCCGCAGCTACAGCATCGAACTGCCCAGCGGAACCGTCAGCATCAAGGTCGGCGGCAGCTCGGCTGTGGTCACCGACCAGGCCATCACCGCCAATGCCGCGAGCATCACCCTGACCGGCGAGGTGCAGATCAACGGACCCCTGCGGGTAACCGGCGACATCCTCGGCGGTGGCAAGATCATCGACACCGGCGGCAACACCGCCAATCACAAACACTAAAAAACCAGCCCGCCCACTGCGGGCTTTTTTACGTCTGGAGAACATCAATGATCGGCATGGATCGCCGGAGCGGCCAACCGTTGTCCGGCATTGCACATTTACGCCAGTCCATCGAAGACATCCTCACCACGCCACTGGGCAGCCGGCGCATGCGCCCGGAGTACGGCAGCAAGCTACGCCGCTTCGTCGATTTGCCGGTCAACGAAGGCTGGAAGAGCGCGGTGCAGGCGGAGGTGGCGCGGGCGCTAGGCCGTTGGGAGCCACGCCTGAAGCTTGAGCGGGTCAGGGTCACGGCGGTGGTGGGCGGGCAGATCACGCTGCAGTTGACCGGGGTCTACCTGGCGCAACCGACCAGCCTGGAGGTGGTCGCATGATCGACCTTTCCTTGCTGCCGGCACCGGATGTACTGGAAACCCTAGAATTCGAAACGCTGTATCAGCAGGTGCTGGAGGATTTTCGCCTGCAGATGGGCGATCAATGGAGTGCGCTGCTGGAGTCCGATCCGGTGGTCAAGCTGCTGGAAGTGGCGGCTTATCACAAGCTGCTCGGCCGGGCCCGGATCAATGATGCGGCCAAGGCCAGCCTGCTGGCCTATGCCAAGGGCGCGGACCTGGACCATCGCGCGGCCGACTATGGCGTGCAGCGCCTGGTGATTACCCCTGCCGATCCCGATGCCGTGCCCCCCGTGGTGGCGGTGCTGGAGGGCGATAGCGAGTTGCGCTACCGCACCCGCTTGTCGCTTGAGGCTTTGTCGGTAGCCGGCAGTCGCGGCGCCTATGAATTTCACGGGCTTAGCGCCTCAGCCAATGTCGCCAGCGTGTCGGTGGATTCGCCAACCTTCACGGGGCTGTCGATCAGTGCCGCGTTGCAAGCGCAACTGCCGGCCGGCGCCATTGTCCTGGTGTGTGACTACAACGCCGGGCTGGACAAGCCCTTGCCGGGCGATGTTTCGCTGGCTGTGCTACCTCGCATTGACAGCCCGGTGCCGGGTAACGAACTGGTTGGCGCCGTGGAGGCTGCGCTTTCAGCTGAGGACGTGCGCCCGCTAACCGACCGGCCGCGCGTGCAGCTTGGCCAGCCGACCGAGTTCAGCGTGGTCGCGGCTCTGGAGCTGGAAGCCGGGCCGGATCCGCTGGTGGTCCAAGCCCAGGTTCGGGCCGCGCTGGAAGGCACCATCGCCCAGGCCCGGCAACTGCAAGGGCTGTTGCCGATTTCAGCCATCTACGCCGCACTGCATACCGCAGGCGTTCGGCGAGTGCGAATTACCCAGCCGACTGCGGATGTCATCAGCGACAAACGTCACTATCCAAGTTGTCGCAGCATCACCTTGAGCACCGAGGTGGTCGCATGAGCCTGCTGCCACAGAACTCCACAGCGCTTGAGCAAGCCTTATCGGTAGCCTGCGACCTGAACATCGATGCGCAGATCATCCACGGTGTGGCCGACTCGGCCCGCTGCCCGCCGAACTTTCTACCCTGGCTTGCCTGGGCGCTGAAGGTCGACGGTTGGGAGGCGGCAGAATCCGAAACGCAGCAACGTGAGCTGATTCACGAGGCGATTCCGGTGCACAAGACCAAGGGCACGGTGGGCGCGGTGCGTCGGGTGCTCAAGGCGGTGCGGGTCAATTCGCAATTCAGGGAGTGGCAGCAGATTCCCGGCGCCGCGCCTTACACCTTCGAGCTGACCGCCTGGGCCAACGACAACCGCCCGGGCGAGGGCTCGATTCTTTCGCCACAGCTCTACGCCCGGCTGCGTGCCCTGGTCGATGCGGCGAAAAACGAGCGCAGCCATTACCAGTTTCGCCTGGGCGCCGGCTTTGACGGCGGCCTGCGCCTGGCCAACGCCGCCAACCTCTATGCCCTGGTTCGGCGATCAGCCGAGGCCACGGGCGTTCCGATCAATGCGCAACAGGGCCTGCAGGTCGCCAACGCGGCGCGGGCCCGCATCGTCGTGCGCGGCACGATGGAGGCAGTACTATGAGTACACCCTTGCAACCTGTCATTACCAAGGCCGGCCTGGCCGCGATCTGGCGGGCCGACAACAGCGGCCTGGCGGCCGAAATCAGCCATGTGGTGCTGGGCACGTCGGGCTACACACCGAATGCCGAGCAAAAAAGCCTAAAAGCGCAAACCGCCAAGTATCCAATTTCCGGTGGCGAGCGCCTGGGCAATAGCCAGCTGCACCTCACCGCGGTGGCGGATGGAGATCGCGCTTTCTGGGTGCGTGAAGTCGGCTTTCTGCTCAGCGACGGCACCTTGCTGGCGGTGTGGTCACACCCGACTGAAGCCCTGGCCTACAAGCCTGCAGGAACTGACCTGCTGCTCGCCTACGACCTGTCACTGGCGGCCTTGCCGGCCAACAGCGTGACCATCGTCAGCGGTGCGACCGGGCTCAACCTGACCTTGGCGGCGCCGCTGGCGGCCCAGGCCTCGGCGTTGATTGCTGAGCAACTGCGCGGCTTGCAACAGCAGGACCGGCTGGATGATCAGGCCACGCGCCAGCGGATCGCAGGTGAGCAGATTGCCAACCTGATTGAACGTATGAAAGCGGCGGAGCAACGCCAGAGCACAGACCGCGATGGCCTGTTGAGCGCCACAGTGAGCAATGCAGCGGCGGTCATCGCACTGCAAAAACTCGTTATTGAAAACATGCACGGAGCATAAGACCGATGAGTCTTGAGACTGATGTTGCCAATCTGGTGACGAAAACCACTGATTTGATCAGTTACTTTAATGGCAAGAAGGCGGGGATTGATGCGGCGGTGGCGGCGGCTGTTGCGGCGGTGCCGGCTATTGCAAGAACGTTCTATGTTGACGGCACAGCAGGCGATGACCTGGCCTTGGGTACTCAAGCTGCACCGATGAAGACTATCTCAGCAGCTCTTTCAGCAACGCCGGAAGGCGGTGGCTGCGTAATCATTCTACTTAAGGATTACGTACTGTCCTCTCCGTTGGTAGTTCGCAATCGTAGGGTCACTATTCGTGGAGATGTTGATAGTGAATTAAGCCGTAAGCTTATTCTAAATGAATACATAACCTCTAATGGCCAACGCTCAATGGGCGGGTTTCAGCAAGTGGGCTCGGTATCGCTTGAGTTGGCCTACCTCACAGTAAGCTTGCCTGCGGGCGAGTCCTCCAGTACTCCGATCAATGCGTACTACTCGCTTACCTATGCTGGGAGCTTGGGGCCGGCGACGCTGGCAATTCGTTTGTTCAACATTGCTTTTGAGCTGCGTGGCACATTCGTGGGGAAAATAGTGGGGCCAAATGCCAGTACGGTAGTGTTTTCGGTAGCCAACACAGTTATCCCTACGGCGCTTGAGGGCTCTATTCTCCCGGGCGTACCAGCGGGTACCCCGCCTGGAAACCTGAGTTACTTGCTTACCAATTTACTCAAACTCTGAGGCTGACATGCAAGATCATAATCTTAACATCACATTCAATAACAGTAACTATGTGGGATATTCATTTGCGAGTTTGCCTATTGGGGCTGCCCGTCTTGTCGCTGCGCAGCAGATCGATGAAGCTGCTGACAACGCACGTACAGCCGCAGTTGGCAGTTCGTTGCGTGTAATTGAATATCAACTGGCTGAGGTTGAGGCAAAAGTCTTTTCTACTGCGTCTTTTAAAGGTGATGTGCCGCCTGCCGTTCTGGCTTGGAGCGACGCTGCCAATCTGACTCCACAAGCTGCGGCCGAAAGCATCCTCGCCGAAGCCCATGCCTGGAAAACCGCCCTCTACGCCATCCGCGCCGCCCGCCTGAAGGGCAAACAGTCCGCGCTCAAGGCCGGCAGCCATGAAGAAGCCGAAGCCATTGCCGATCAGGCCATTGCTGCCATTCGCGCAAGTGTGGTCGACGTCGGTAACGTCTGACACTTTGCCGCATGCTTTGAGCGCCCCGAACTTCGGGGCGTTTTCGTTTCTGCAGCACGCCGGAGGTGACGGCATGAGTAGTGTGGATCTTTCGGCGCTGCCCGCGCCGCAGGTTCTGGAAGACCTCGATTTCGAGGCGCTGTTCCAGGCTGACCTGGCGACCTTCCGGTTGCACATGGGCGACAACTGGGACGCTACAGTCGAAAGCGACCCGGTGAACAAACTGCTGGAAGTCGGCGCCTATCGCAAGCTGCTCAACCGCGCACGGGTCAACGATGCCGCCAAGGCGCTGATGCTGGCCTATGCGCAGGGCGCCGACCTTGATCAACTGGCGGCCAATGTACAGCTGCAGCGCCTGGTGGTGCAGGCACCCGACGCCAGCAGCGTGCCGCCAACGCCGCAAGTGCTTGAAGAAGACGACGCCCTGCGCGAGCGGGTGCAGCTGGTCTATGAGGGGCTGACCACTGCGGGCCCGCGCAACAGTTACATCCTGCATGCCCGCAACGCTTCCGGGCTGGTGGTCGATGCCACTGCCCAAAGCCCGTTGCCGGCCCAGGTGGTGGTGACGGTGCTGGCGCTCGAAGGCGATGGCAGTGCCCCGGCTGCGCTGTTGGACACCGTGCGGCTCAAGCTCAATGACGATGACGTGCGCCCGGTGGGTGACCGCCTGACGGTTCAGGGCGCACAAATTCTGCGTTACCGCATCGATGCCGTGGTGCACATGAGCGGCAACGGCCCGGAGATCGAAGCAACGCTTGCCGAGTGCAAACGCCGCCTGCAAGCCTGGATCAACCCGCGTCGGCGTCTGGGTGTCGAAGTGGCCCGCTCGGGCGTGGACGCCCAGTTGCACATCAACGGCGTCAGCCGGGTCGACCTGAACGACTGGACCGACATCCGCCCGACCCAGGCGCAAGCGGCCTGGTGCGAAGGGATCACCGTGACGCGGGGGAGCTGACATGGACAGTCTGCTGCCGCTCAACAGCACCGATCTCGAACAGGCCATCGAGGCTGCCGGGTTTGAAACCACCGACGTCCCCCTGCGCACGCTGTACAACCCCGACACCTGCCCGGCGCACCTGCTGCATCAGCTGGCTTGGGCCTGGTCGGTGGACCGCTGGGATGAAACCTGGCCGGAGGCAATCAAGCGCTCGGTGATCCGCTCGGCGTTCTACGTGCATGCCCATAAAGGCACCATTGGTGCGTTGCGCCGGGTAGTGGAGCCGCTGGGTTACCTGATCGAAGTGCAGGAGTGGTGGCAGACGGTACCGCAAGGTGTGCCGGGCACTTTTGCGCTGCAGGTCGGGGTATTGGAGAACGGAATCTCCGAAGCAATGTACCTGGAACTGACCCGCCTGATCGATGACGCCAAGCCGGTCAGTCGCCATCTGACGGGGCTGGCAATCACGCTCGCCAGCAGTGGCTATCTGCGCCTGGGAATAAGCCTTTCTGAAGGCGATGAAATCGACATTTATCCGCCGACCTCTCACGACATTGAAGTCAGCGGCAGCTATGGCCTTGTGGGCCGTGAACAGCAAATTGAAACCCTGGACGTGTACTCATGACTGACCAGACAAGCCAGTTCTTCGCCATCCTCACGGCGGTGGGCGAGGCCAAGCAGGCCAACGCCAACGCCTTGGGCGTGCCGTGGAGCTTTTCCCAAATGGGCGTTGGCGATGCCAACCTGACCGACCCGATCCCGTCGAGGGATCAGAAAAAACTCATCAACGAACGCCGAAGGGCGCCGCTCAACCAGGTCAAGGTTGACCCGGACAACAACAGCATCATCATCGCCGAGCAAGTGATACCGCCGGATGTGGGGGGCTGGTGGATTCGGGAAATCGGCCTGTATGACGCCGATGGTGACCTGGTTGCGGTGGCCAACTGTGCACCAAGCTTCAAGCCATTGCTCAGTCAAGGAACTGGCAAGACGCAGGTTGTGCGGCTCAACATCGTTATCACTAGTGCGGCAAACGTCGAACTGAAGATCGATCCTTCAGTAGTGTTGGCAACTCGTGAGTATGTTGATGCATCCCTACTCAACGTATTGCCTCGAAATCGTCCGGCAGGTACCTATACCAAGGTACAGATCAATGAACGCGGAGTTGTAGTGGCGGGTTCGAATCCGAGTAATCTGGCAGGATTCGGTATCACCGACGCGATGGCCAAGGATGCCGGTGGCTTGATGGCTTACGCTCCAGTCGTCGACGGCAAGATTCATCTCCTGCCTGGCAGTCAGTTCTTTTCTGCTGTGCCCCAAACGGCTGACCGCCCCTCTGGCATTGATTACGGTACAGGGGTACATATCAAGTTTCCGGACGGATTGACCGGGTTCGATCTGCTTTCCGGTACCAGTACGGAATGGTACGGCGTTCGTCAGTTTTCGGGGGCGGGAGCAGGCGCCTGGCGTGTGCTCTGGCACAGCGCAAACTTTGACCCGAGCAGCAAAGCTGACAAGTCTGCGTTGGTCGTTCCTGTCGTATCGGTGAATGTTTCCAAATCGCTCACTGCAGCAGAGTTGGGCTTGGTGCTGGTGGATGCAACAGCGTCATCGGTGACCCTGACTTTGCCGGCCGCCAATGCAACGCTCGGGGTTCGGGATGTAATGGTTCGCCGCATGGATGGGGCGCAAACCACGCTGATGATCAGGGCTGCGGGCGCTGACAAGATCAAGTTTCACACCCATTTGCGTTCTGAGGGGTATCAGTTCTTCCCGTTATTGGGGGCTGGCGATTTCTGGCATCTACGCAGCGATGGTTCGGGCAATTGGTACCCCATCAGCCGACTCGACGACTCACCTCTTGGCCGAGTTTTTATCGAGACTACGATAGTGCAGGCTCCAGGGGGCTATGGTGCCCCGGATGGAACTCTCTACAGTCGAGGAAGCTGGCCTTGGTTATGGGACTTCGCGCAGCAATCCGGAATGTTGGTAGCCGATAGTGCTCGGGCCGGGATGGAAGGATGCTGGACCACTGGCGACGGTAGCACGACCTTCCGTTGCCCTGACGTACGTGGTGAGCATCCCCGCTTCCTCGACTCTGGCCGGGGCATTGATGAGGGGCGGATACCGGGGAGTTGGGTGTCCGACCAGGTCAAGGCGCATAGCCATTCCTACAATGTTGCCTCGGCTAACACCGGCAGTGGGGGCACGCAGAATCCGATTCCTACCGATACTCCTGGGACCACCAAGCAGACAAATATGGTTGGTGGCGAGGAGAACCGCGTACGCACCATTGCGTTCCCTGCACGTATGAAACTGATTTAAGGCAATCCAGCCATCACCTTCCGTATGAAGGATCGTGCTCACCTGGCTGGTCAGCTTAACTCACCCCAAAAGCCCCGCACCGCCGGGGTTTTTTCCTACCCGCAACAAACCCTCTGAAGGCCCCGCACCGCGGGGCCTTCGCATTTCTGGAGACTTACCCATGAGTGGATTCTTCCACGGCGTTACCGTAACCAACGTCGACACCGGCGCACGTTCCATCGCGCTGCCTTCTTCCTCGATCATCGGCCTGGTCGATACCTTCACCGAAGGCCCGACTGCAACCGCCAAGGCCAACGACCTGGTACTGATCACCAGCGAGCGTGAAGCCATTGCCGCCTTCGGCGCCGACTCGGCTATCACCCGCGCCTGCCAGGCGATCTACAGCCGCGCCAAGGCGGTGATCGTCGCCTGCGGTGTGGCCAAGCTCGAAGAAGAGGCTGCGCAGACTTCGGCGATCATCGGCGGCGTGCTGGCCGACGGCAAACGCACCGGCCTGCAAGCACTGCTGGACGGCAAGAGCCGGTTCAACGCCCAGCCCCGCCTGCTGGTGACGCCAAAGCACAGCTCGACCCTGGCGGTCGGTACCGCGCTGGTGGCCCTGGCCGACAAGCTGCGCGGCCTGGCCATTATCGATGGCCCGAACACCACCGATGAAGCAGCCATCGCCTACGCCGAGAACTTCGGCGCCAAGCGTGCCTACCTGGTCGACCCGGGCGTGCAGTACTGGGACACCGGCAAAAGCGCCACCCTCGATGCGCCGGCGTCGGCCTGGGTTGCTGGCCTGTTTGCCTGGACCGACAGCGAGTATGGCTTCTGGGCCTCGCCATCGAACAAGGAGTTCGTTGGCATCACCGGCACCAGCCGCTCGATCGAGTACCTGGATGGCGACGCCACCTGCCGCGCCAACCTGCTCAACAACGCCAACATCACCACCGTGATCCGCGATGACGGCTTCCGCCTGTGGGGCAACCGTACCTTGAGCAGCGACCCGAAGTGGGCCTTTGTCACCCGCGTGCGGACCATGGACATCGTCATGGACGCGATCCTCTATGGCCACAAGTGGGCGGTCGATCGCTCGATCACCGCGACCTACGTCAAGGACGTGACCGAAGGCCTGCAGGCGTTCATGCGTGATCTGAAAGCCCAGGGCGCAATCATCAATTTCGAAGTGTTCGCCGATCCCGAGCTGAACACTGCCAGCCAGCTGGAGCAGGGCAAGGTCTACTGGAACATCCGTTTCACCGATGTGCCGCCCGCCGAGAACCCGAATTTCCGTGTCGAGGTCACCAACCAGTGGTTGACCGAAGTCCTCGACCAAGCCGTTTAAGGAGCAATAACCATGGCAATGATTCCCGAAACCCTGGCAAACCTGAACCTGTTCGTCGATGGCGTCAGCTTTCAAGGCGACGTGCCCAGCCTGACCCTGCCCAAGCTCACCCTGAAGATGGAGGAGCACCGTGCCGGCGGCATGGACATGGCGATCGAAATCGACCAGGGCATGGAAAAACAGGAGGCCGGCTTCGTCACCACCGGCGTGCGCCGTGAGTCGCTGAAGTTCTTCGGCCTGGCCGACGGCTCGGCTTTCAACGGCACCTTCCGCGGTGCCTTCAAGGGCCTCAAGGGCAAGGTCACCCCGGTCATCGTCACCCTGCGCGGCGCGCTCAAAGAAGTCGACATGGGCGACTGGAAGCCGGGCGACAAGGCCGAGATCAAGCACAACGTGGCCGTGACCTACTACAAGCTCGAAGTCGACGGCCGCCTGGTCTACGAAATCGATCCGCTGGGCATGAAGCGCGTCATCAACGGCGTCGACCAGCTCGCCGCCCAACGTTCGGCCCTGGGCCTGTAAGGAGGCGACATGACCCAAACCGCGAAAATGCCGAGCTGGCTGAATGTCAGTGCCGAACGCGTCGTCGTTCAACTGAGCAAAGCCAGTGAGGCCAATGGCATGCAGGTCGACAGCCTGTCACTGCGTGCACCGACCGTGCGCGACATCCGCACCGCCCAGTCGGCGGCCAGTGGCGATGACGAGCAGCGCGAGCTGAACCTCTTTGCCTCGCTGGCCGAGGTCGGGGTCAAGGACCTCGAGGGCCTGTCGCTCAAGGACTATGGCCGCCTGCAGGCGGGCTATTTTCGTCTGGTGCAAGACGACGAGCTTTGATCCCGGGCTGCAGAAAGCGGCGGCAAAACGGCTCGCCAAAGAGCTGAATTTTAGCGCCGGCGAAATCATGACCATGTCGTTCAACGACATGGTCTGGTGGCTCACGGATTGAGCAGATAGCCCATGCAAAGGGGGATCAGATGGCGAGCAAACTGGCGTTTGAGCTGGTAATCGGTGCCGCCGTCAACCCGACGGTAGGTACCGTTTTAAACGCGGTCGAAGACCGTATCAAAGACCTTGAGCAACGCGGCCGCAACGCTTCGCTGCTCAAGGACTCTGTTGGCGAGGCCATAAAGCTGCGTCAGCAATGGAAGCAGGCCCACGACAGCGGTTCGGCGTCAGCTGCAGGATTGCTGCGCAAGCTGGAGCGAAACCTCGACAGCTTGCGCGCCCAGGGCGTACAAGTCGGCAAACTGGGCAAGGAGTACCAGCGGCTGGGGCGCACGGCCAAGAGCGCCGAGTTGCAAGCCAGGGGGCACCAACAATTGGCCGAGGGCAAGGAAAGCCTGAAGTCAAATGTTGACCGCGCCACCACTGTCGTTCGCGCGGTGGCGATACCGACCAAGATCAGCGCGGATTTTCAATCGATCGTGCGCGATATCGCGATCAAGGCCGGGGTGGCTGGCAAACCGCAGGAAGCGCAGTTGGCCCGCACCTTCATCCAGACTTCGCAAACCACTGGCATGGCCCGCAACGACGTTGCCAACCTGGTCAAAAGCCTGGTGGACAATGGCATGCAAGCGGACAAGGCGCAGGCCTATGCACCACTGGCGGCCAAGTTCGCTGTCGGTCAGGGCGTGAGTGGCGCGGATACGGCAGCGATTATCACTGCATTGCAAAACAACGCTCGGATCACCGACCCCAAGATTATGGAGCAGGCGCTGCAGGTCCTTGCGGTGCAAAGCAAGGCCGGCGGCTTTGAAGCCGCCGACATGGCCAAGTCCTTTGCACCTTTGCTGGGGCAAATGGGCACCTTGGGGAGTACCGGTCTGGCTGCCGTCAGCCAGGTGGGGGCGATGTTGCAGGTTCAACGCAGCGCGACCGGTAATTCGGATGACGCTGCAGGAAATCTCAATAGCTGGATGTCAGGCATCTACTCCCAGGACACGGTATCGGCCTACGCCGACGCCGGCATTGATTATCAGGGATCGATGAACACCAGGCTGCAGAAGGGCATGTCGGCGCTGGAGTCGAGCTTTGACCTGGCCCGGCGGTACCTCGAAAGGACCAACCCGGAAAAGGCCAGAAAGATGGCTGCGGCCACTGAACAGATCAGCAAGGAGGCTGATCCGCAGGCTGCCAGGACCCTGCTCAACGCCCTGGAGCAAAGTTTGCGTACCGGCGATTCCTTTGCCGATGCACAAACCAGTGCTGCGTTGATGGCCTTTACCCAGAACCAGGCATTGTACAAGCAGATACGTGATGCCAAGCCCAAGGAAGGCGAAGGGCTTGACCATGATCTGCAAATGCGTCGGCAAACCTCGACGGTGATCTGGAACGAAGCATTCGGCGCACTCGATGATTCGCTGCGCAGCATCGGCGATGCCATCCGGCCGCTCACCGATACGACGGCCAAGGTCATCACTTCCGTTGCCCAGGCCTTCACCACGCTGACAGACAAGTCGCAATCGCTGGTGCTGGGTATCGCCCTTGTCGGTGGCGCCGTGTCGGTACTGCTCACGGCCTTGAGCGCGGTCAAGATTGGCCGGGGCGCGCTGAACATCGGTCGTGGTGTACTCAACGCAGGTGGGGCAGGAGGCCGTCCGCTCGAGGGTGGCCAAGGCAAGGCATCGGGATTGATGAAGATCGGTCTCAAGGTGCTGGGCGTAGAGACGCCGAACAATGCCCAAGGCGTTTTGGTTGTCAACGAGCCGCTGAACGTGTTCGTGGTCAATGCCGGTGACTTTCTCGGTGGTTCAGGAGGGCAGGGAGGCCGTCGCGGTCGCCGTGCGCCGCGTGACCAGAAGCGATCTGGGAGGAGGACCGGAAACAGGGTCAGCCTTGCAGGGTATTCGGGGCCACCCGCGCCGATACCCCTCAAGGGTTTCACTTCTCGGGGCGGTACTGCGAGCATGCTCGGGGCGGTGAGCAAGGCCGCTCCCCTGGCCAGGCGCTTGCCGGGCGGGTCTGTTATCGACGCTGGCTTGAGGATTGTTGACACGTATCGCAATGCGCGCACGACTGCACAGAAGGCCAGGGGTTATGGCAGCGCTGCCGGCGGCTTTGGCGGTGCACTGGCCGGCGCCGCTGCGGGTGCAGCCCTGGGCTCGGTGGTACCTGTACTGGGGACTGCCGTGGGTGGGGCAATTGGCGCAATGCTCGGAGGTATGGGCGGCGAAGACCTCGGTGGCTGGCTGGGCAAGCGCCTGTTCGGCGCTGGCGAAAAGCCTGTTCAGGTAGCTGGGAGCGATGCCAAAGAGGCATCGGCTGTCACTGTACCGGGTGAGGTCGTGCGTTCGCTGGCGGAGCCGTCATCTGCTGCACAAACGCTGTCCAGCCTCGCCAGTTCTACTGTGCAGATTCCGGCGCCGGCACCGCAGATCAATCAGCAGTTCACCTTCTCGCCGAACATGCCGATCACCGTCCAGGGCGGATTGAGCGATCCCGCGCAGCTCGCCATGAACGTCGAGGCCATTGTCCGGCGGCAGTTTGATGAACTGATCCGTCAATCCACCAGTCGTCAGCTGTACGACGTTCCTCATGTTGCTTAAGGAGGTGCCATGACCTACATGGACCAGTTGCAATCCGGGCTCGGCGCCCTGGTGGCAGCGGGCGAAGCAGGGCGGCGCAGCGCGGACGGAATGCTGGCGCCGGTCAAGGAGGCCGCCGCCGAGTTCGTCGGTGCCGCCGCCGAGCTCGAGGCGCTGCCCTTTGTCGGGCCCACCATTGGTGCCAAGCTGCAGCGCAGCTTGCGCGCGATCAACAAGGCCCAGGCCACTGTCGACCAGGCGCTGGCAAAATACGACCGGGCCGTGGCGGTGGTGGCGCAGGTGCGTGACGGCGTCGCCACGGTGAAGACCCAGATTGGCCGGGTCAGCGCCGCGATCAACCGGGTGGCGGGCAAGATCAGCCCGTCACTGGCCAATATCCTGCCGACCAGCAGCTTCGCCCCCGAAGCGACGCCGGCGGCAGAGGCGGTCAAGCCGTTCCCGCATTTGCTGATTGTGCAACCACTCAAGCCCGAATCACCCGCTTACTACTTCAACCTCGACACCGCCGCGTTCGATGAACTGCGCAGGCAGACGAGCTTCCGTTGGGCCGGGCAGGAGCGTCTGACGCGCAGCACCGCCCAGCAGGCAGTGGGCCTGGGTGACGAGAAAATCAGCATCAAAGGGGCGATCTTCCCAGGCTTCAAGGGCGGGCTTGGCCAGTTGCAGGCGCTGCGCAGTATCGGCCGGCAATTGCAGCCGCTAACCCTCACCAGCGGTTACGGCGAGGTCCTGGGCACCTGGTGCCTGACCGGCGTCGATGAAGACCAGAGCAATCTGCTTGCTGGCGGCATTCCGCGAAAACAAGGTTTCTCACTGGAGTTTGTGAGCTATGGCGACGACCTGCAGAACCGCTGAAGGCGATGTGCTCGACACCTTGTGCCAGCACTACTACGGCCACCTGAACGGCACAGTCGAGGCCGTGCTGGGCGCCAACCAGGGCCTGGCCGAACAGCCCCAGCCATTTCGTGCCGGGGTACAGATCCTGCTGCCGGCGTTACCCGCGGCGAGCGACGCTACGGTGCAGCTGTGGGATTGACGCTCGTCGACAACCGTTCTCACCAGACCCCGCCGCGTGCGGGGTCATTCATTTCTGGAGCCTGAACCATGCAGCCAGTGTTTCGTCTTGTTGCCGATGGCAAGGACATCACCGAACTGATCAACGACCGCTTGCTGTCCTTGCGCACCTCGGACAAGCCCGGAATGGAATCCGACGAGTTCGAGCTGCGCATCGACGACCGCGATGGTGCGGTGACGTTGCCGGCACGGGGGGCGATGATCGAGGTGCACCTGGGTTATGCCGGCCAGGTATTGACGCGCCTGGGGCGCTACACCGTGGATGAAATCGAGCTGTCCGGCCCCCCTGACAGCATCATCATCCGCGGCAAGGCCAGCGACATGCGCGGTACCGGCAAAAGCATTCGCAGCGGTAGCTGGGAGGACGTGCCGCTGCAGCAGATCGTGCGTGACATTGCCGCGCGCAATGGCTGGCAGCCGGTTTGCCCGGTGAGCACGCGGCTGCCCAGGGTTGACCAGCTCAACGAGTCGGATTTCAACTTCATCACCCGCCTGGCCAGGCAATACGACTGCACGGCCAAGATCGGCGACGGCAAGTTGCTGGTGCTGTCGCGTCAGGCCGGCCACAGCGCCAGCGGGCAGGCCCTGGGCGTGGTGACCATCAACCGTCGCGATGTCAGTCGCTGGCAGATTCGCCTGGCGGACAAGGGCACGCACAAGGCTGTGCAAACCCGTCACCAGGATCCCAAAAGCGGCGAGCTGAAGACTGTCGAGCTGGCTAACGATGCCTCGCCCGCTGGGCTGCAGCCGGTGCACAGCGACCGTCATGTTTACCCCAACAAGGCTGCTGCCGAGCAGGCTGCCAAGGCACGCCTGGCAGCGTTCAACCGCAGCACTGCCAGTGTGCGCCTGGAAATGGCCGGGCGCACCGACCTGTTTGCCGAGCGCCTGATCCTCACCCAGGGTTTCAAGGACGGGCTGGATGGTGAGTACCTGATCGAGTCGGTCGAACACACCTTCAGCTCCAGTGGCTGGGCGACGTCGGTCGACTGCAACGGCGGCAACAAAGGCAAAGCCAAGGCCAGGGGCAAGCAGGCCAAAAGCCGGCCAGGGCTGCGCACGGTCCAGTTGCAGCCCCTTTGAACCCCAAGGATGAGGAACCCCATATGACCCTGGAGCAACTTGCTGCCGTGTTCCCCAACGCCCGCCTGAATGCGGGCGTTTTTCTACCTGCACTGAACCTGGCCATGGCCCGCTGGGACATCGACACCCCACGGCGCCAGGCGGCTTTTCTCGCCCAGGTCGGCCATGAGTCCGGCCAGTTGCGCTACGTCAAAGAGCTGGGCAACGACCGTTACCTGGCGCGCTACGACACCGGCACCCTGGCCCTGCGCCTGGGCAATAGTCCCGAGGCCGATGGCGACGGCCAGCTGTACTGCGGCCGCGGCCTGATCCAGGTCACCGGGCGCAACAATTACCGGGCCTGCAGCATGGCCCTGTTTGGCGATGAGCGTTTGCTCAAGCAACCGCAACTGCTCGAACAGCCACAATGGGCAGCCGAGTCGGCGGCCTGGTTCTGGCACTCGCGCGGCCTCAACCAGCTGGCTGACCGCGGCGAGTTCAACCGTATCACCCGGCATATCAATGGCGGGCTCAACGGCCTGGAAGATCGCCTGCGGCTCTGGGCGCGGGCCCGAGAGGTGCTGTGTTGAGCCGCCTGCAGCTTGGGGCGTGGCTGCTATTGACGCTGCTGGCCTGTGCGCTGAGTTGGCAAGTCCAGAGTTGGCGCATGGGCCGGCAGTTGGCGGAGCAAGCGGCGCAGCACGAGCGCGAGTGGCAAGCCCAGGCTGAATCCGCTGCCGCGCAACTGGTCGCCGAGCGCCTGCAACGCCAGGGGCTGGCGCAGCGCCTGGCGGTCAGCGAACAACACCATTATCAGGAGCTACTCGATGCTCAACAGACTCAGGCACGCCTGCGTGATCGCCTGGCTACTGCTGATGTGCGGCTGTCGGTCCTGGTCGAGCGCGACGCCTCCGGTTGCGCCGGCCTGCCTGCCGCCCCCGGCACCGGCAGCGTGGATCATGACCCCGTACGCGCCCGACTTGAGCCGGCGCATGCGCAACGAATTATCGCCATCACCGACGACGGTGACCGCGGACTGATCGCCTTGCGCGCGTGCCAGGCGTACGTGCGCGGGCTGGTGCGCTGAGCGCACATTTATTTAATTACGTTTTAACGAAAAGGACTTTGTAATGGGTGAAAAAAATATTGTTGTCGATCGTGGGATCCCACCCGGCAACAGCGATAGCGGTGCCGGTAGTGGTGGGATGCTCGGCGGCTTCTGGGGCAGTGGCAACATCAGCTCGGTGGTCGGTTCGGTGTCGGTATCGATCGATGGCGTCACCAGAACCGGCGGTCCGGCGTTCAGTGGCGCGATGGTGTTCAACTCCACCGTCGTCGAATCGGTGTTGTCCGGGAATGGCTGGCCCAGTATCGATGCCTACTACGATGTTGGCGTCGGGGTCTGGGGCATTCTTCCCTATCAGATCCTCGAGGTGCGCGACGAGATTCGCGGCAGCTTCGTGGTCAAGGAGAGGAACCTGCCGGCTACGCTCGACGCCGAGCAAAAAGCCGCTGAAGCCGCTGCTGGCAGTGACGCTGCCCTGAGCCAGGCGCAAAAACTCGAACGCTCCATCGGGGTGGTGAAGGCGATGATGGCCAAGCGCGATGAGCTGATCAAGTTCAACCGCCTGCGCCTGTCCACCTCGCCGGGCAGCGAGCTGCTCGAGCGCAACATCGACAGGATGGTCGCCGAGCTGAAAACCCTCGACGACGACCACATTCCGCCGGCCATCGACCAGGTAATGGACGTGCTCAGCGCAGGTCTGAGCCTGCATGTCGACCTCAGTGCCAATGCCATGCTGCAGGAAAAGCTCGACAAGCTGCAGGCGCAAGCGCGCGAGGCGGCGGAGCAGGAGGCTTACAAAAGTGCGTTGGCCTTTGCCAGTGATGTCGGCAAGGAGGTCTCCAGCCGCTTCGGCACACAGATGGGCAAGGCTGCGGAACAACTGAAGGAAGGCATTTCTGGCAAGACGGTGAAAAGTTACGACCAAGCCATGCAGGCGTTTGAAAAGCTCACGCGCAACCCGGGCTTCAAAATGAACCAGAAGGACACTGCTGCCATTGCCCAGGCCCTCAACGCCCTGGATGTGGCAACCTACGCCGACAACTTCCAGCGCCTGGGCAAAGCCTTTGGGGTTACCGGCAAGATGGTCCAGGCGACGACCCTGGCGCAGAAGGCGGCGAGCGGCTTCAGCAGCGGTGAATGGAAGCCGTTTTTGCTCGAGCTTGAAAGCATCGCCGTGGGCACACTGGTGGGCGCTGGCGCCGGTGCCCTGCTGGGGGCAGGCCTGGCACTGGTGCTGGCACCCGGTTTGGCCGCCGGTGCAGGTATCATTGCCACCGGAGTGATTCTGGCTGCGGTTTCGTCTTACATCGATGCGCAGGCCATGGAGTCGTTCAACCAGCTGGTGCTCGATACCGTAGCACCCTGACGAGCAAAACAGAGGGCGGGTGAAAGGATGAACGTGGCGAAAGGACGCGAGCAGCAGGGGGCTTACCTGCATATTCCCTACGTGCTCATTGCTGTCAGCCTGCTGCCGATCGTCCTGCTCGCCTGGCAGGTTCCTGCCCAGGCCCAGGAGGGGGGCTACTTTGAGCTCGAACGCTTTCTCGACGGTTGCCTGCTGGGCCGGGTGGGGGGCTGGTCGTCGCTGTTCCCGCTGACGGCCAAGGCCATCGGCAACTACATTGCCGTGGCTGCGCCGGTTTTCTCCGTGTGGATCACGGTCTGCATCATGAGACGATCGCGGCTGCAGCCCGAGGCCCCGCCCCGGGTTTCAATCGCAAAATATGCCTTGATCGCTTTGGGCTGTGTGCTGCTGGATGCTTTTCTGGTCTACCAGAACTATTTTACCTACACCGATTTTGCCACCCACTCGCGCAAATTTCGCTTTTTCGGGCAGAGCGTGGTGTTGTTTCCGTTTGTCGCGATGTTGTCACTGCTGGCGTTCTACGTGATGACATTTTTCAGTTACAACCTGCTGTTTCGCTTCCCCCGTGAAGTATTGGCGCGGCGCAAGCAACTGCACTGAACAAGGAGCTTGGCATGGACCCGATCACAGCACTGTCTGCCCGCCTGGGCGAGCACCTGCGCCGTTTCAACGCCCAGGTAAGCACTGCCGAGTCTTGCACCGGCGGCGGCATCGCCGAGGCCATAACGCGCATTCCCGGCAGCTCGGCCTGGTTCGAGGCCGGGTACGTGACCTACTCCAACTGCCAGAAGAGCCGCCAGCTGGCGGTGCCCGAGGGGTTGTTCGCGCAAGTCGGGGCGGTCAGCCAGGAAGTGGTCGAGGCCATGGTCCGTGGCGCCCAGGCGGCCAGCGGCGCGCGGTTTGCCGTGGCGGTCAGCGGCGTGGCCGGGCCCGACGGTGGCTCGCCGGCAAAACCGGTGGGTACCGTATGGCTAGCCTGGGCCGATGGCAGCCATGTCAGCAGCGAGCGCCGGCACTTCGATGGCGACCGGGATGCGGTGCGCCGACAAACGGTAATCGCCGCGCTAGAGGGCTTGTTACACCTTGGTGCAGAGTAAATCGCACATCGGGGGTAGGCGGGAACAAAACCCTGTGGAATAATACTGGCTACTTATACAGGTGTTCTGGCCGTCAGGCCCTATCGATTACGTGAGGACTTCAATGGACGACAACAAGAAGCGCGCCTTGGCTGCGGCCCTGGGGCAAATCGAGCGTCAATTCGGTAAAGGCGCGGTCATGCGCATGGGCGACCACGAGCGCCAGGCGATTCCGGCCATTTCCACCGGCTCCCTGGGCCTGGACATTGCCCTGGGCATTGGCGGTCTGCCAAAAGGTCGTATCGTCGAAATCTACGGCCCTGAGTCGTCGGGTAAAACCACCCTGACCCTGTCGGTGATTGCCCAGGCACAGAAAGCCGGCGCTACCTGTGCCTTCGTCGACGCCGAGCACGCCTTGGACCCGGAATACGCCGGCAAGCTGGGCGTCAATGTCGACGACCTGCTGGTCTCGCAGCCGGATACCGGTGAACAGGCCTTGGAAATCACCGACATGCTGGTGCGCTCCAACGCCGTTGACGTGATCATCGTCGACTCCGTGGCGGCGCTGGTACCCAAGGCCGAGATCGAAGGCGAAATGGGTGACATGCACGTGGGCCTGCAGGCTCGCCTGATGTCCCAGGCGCTGCGTAAAATCACCGGTAACATCAAGAACGCCAACTGCCTGGTGATCTTCATCAACCAGATCCGCATGAAGATCGGCGTGATGTTCGGCAGCCCGGAAACCACCACCGGTGGTAACGCGCTGAAGTTCTACGCTTCGGTCCGTCTCGACATCCGCCGTACCGGCGCGGTGAAGGAAGGCGACGAAGTCGTTGGTAGCGAAACCCGGGTCAAAATCGTCAAGAACAAGGTGGCGCCGCCATTCCGTCAGGCTGAATTCCAGATCCTCTACGGCAAGGGCATCTACCGCAACGGCGAGATCATAGACCTCGGCGTGCTGCACGGCTTCCTGGAAAAATCCGGTGCCTGGTACAGCTACCAGGGCAGCAAGATCGGTCAGGGCAAGGCCAACTCGGCCAAGTTCCTCCAGGAGAACCCGGAAATCGCCGCGACGCTCGAGAAGCAGATCCGCGACAAGCTGCTCAATGCCGGCGCCGTTGAAGCGGCTGGCAAGGCTGCAGCGGTTAACGCCGAGCCTGAAGACGAAACCGAAGCTGAAGCCGGCTACTGATCGCACCCATGTCCGCCGTACTCGATACCCCCGTCGCCGTAAGGCGGACAGCCATGGACCTGCTCGCACGTCGCGAGCACGGTCGAGTCGAGCTGACGCGCAAGTTGCGTCAGCGCGGCGCCCCCGCCGAATTGATTGACCAGGAACTCGACCGTTTGACGGAAGAGGGCCTGCTCAGCGAAGCCCGTTACCTGGAAAGTTTCATTAGCTACCGTTCACGCTCGGGCTACGGCCCTGCGCGTATTCGTGAGGAGCTGGGCCAGCGCGGGCTGCACCGCGGTGACATCGACCAGGCACTGCGTGAATGCGGGGTGGACTGGTCGGCGCTGTTGCAGGATGTCTGGCAGCGCAAGTTTGCCGGTCATTTGCCTATCGATCCGCGCAGCCGCGCCCAGCAAACCCGTTTTCTGGTTTACCGTGGTTTTTCCATGGAATCGGTCGGCCGCCTGTTGAGCGGCCGAGGGCTGGACGACTGACGGCTCAGGTGACTTTCAATGCTTCCCGTGCCCGCTGGGTAGTGTGCATGGGCTCTGGCTTGGCCCAGTTCTCCGACAGGTTGATGAAGTCGACCAACTCGCGCAGGCGCCCCTGATCGCGCCCGTTGAAGGCGAAGGCCAGGCGGGTCAAATGACTGAAGCGCGCCTCGTCATGCTGTTCGCCGCCATAGGCGTGCTGATGGAAATTGCCGCTCAGGCGCAAGTCCGCAAATCCCTCCTGCAAGTCAAACAGCGCGGCTTCACTAAGCGGATGCTGCATGCGAATCACAAACTGGTTCTTCAGCCAGCGGCTGGAGTGGTAGTTGCTATAGAACTGGTTGATTTCTTCCACTGCCTCGTCGGCGCTGTACACCAGGCGCAGCAGTTTCATGTCGCTGGGCAGGATGTAGCGGTTCTCTTCCAGTTGGCGAGTAATAAAGTTCAGCGCCTCCTGCCAGAAGCTGCCGCCGGGCGAGTCCAGTAGCACCACTGGCACCAGCGGGCTTTTGCCGGTCTGGATCAGGGTCAGTACTTCCAGTGCTTCATCCAGGGTGCCGAAGCCGCCCGGGCACAGCACCAGGGCATCGGCTTCCTTGACGAAGAACAGCTTGCGAATGAAGAAGAAGTGGAACGGCAGCAACTTGTCGGTGCCGTCCACCGTGGGGTTTGCGTGTTGCTCGAACGGCAGAGTGATGTTGAAGCCCAGGCTGTGTTCCACCCCGGCGCCTTCATGGGCGGCAGCCATGATCCCGCCACCGGCGCCGGTGATGACCATCAGGTCGGAACGGGCCAGAGTCGCCCCCAGTTCCCGGGCCAGGGCATACATCGGGTGTTCGATCGGCGTGCGGGCCGAGCCAAACACCGTAACCTTGCGTCGGCCTTTGTACTGTTCGAGGGTACGAAAGGCGTGATCGAGTTCGCGCAGGGCCTGCAGGGTAATCTTGGCGTTCCAGCGGTTGCGGTCGTCATGGGCCATGCGCAGGACGGTCAGCATCATGTCGCGGTACAGCGGCAGGTTGGGGCTGTTGGGCGCAACCAGGTTCAGTTGTTCTTCGATCTTGCTCAGGTCGATTCCATTGTTGCTGAAGTGACTCGATAGCAGTTCATTCGGTTGGTAAGGCATTCAAGCGTCTCCTTCTGCAGCAAAACCTCTGACCGGGCGGCAATGGGCTGCCCGGCCGCGACACTGCATGTGTCGCTGGCTGCCGTGGCTCGAGTGTGACCCCCGAGCATTGCAGTAGACCTGCAAGGTCTCAGTGCAGTGGTAATGGGTCCATACAACTTATTGTTCTTCATGGCTTCGGGTGCAGCGCAAGGCATCCATGGGCAACCCCCTTTGCTTGCCCAAAAATTACAGGGTGGTTGCTATCAATCTAGACCCTGGCGCGTGTTTATGCCGAATGATCCGCGCAGTATCGCGCCGCAGTGGAACCGCTCGTCAGCTGGGATCCAATCATTGTGAGGGTCTGGTTAACTGAAGCTCAGAGCGAGTCAGCGCGATGCAGGGAGGCTGCAGCATGCAACGGCTTAACCTTGAGCTCGACGAGCAGCTATTCCAGTTGCTTCAGAGCGCGGCGCAGGCCAACAACCTGAGCCTTGAACAGGAGTGCCTGCGACGGCTGGGGGGAGGGGAGCGGCACTCGCGGTACATCCAGGCCCTGGTGGCCGAACTGCGCGCCGATGAAAAACAGCGGCGCGACAGGGAGCGGGTTGCCTAAGGCCGTTACTTCTTGAGCTTCAGGCCGCAGCTGGCGGCGTTGAAGGCCTGTTCGCTGACCGGGCGGTTGGTCTTGTACTCGGTGAAGCGATAGGTCAGCACCGCGCCTTTTTCCATCAGCAGGCGATAACCGGTGTTCTTGCACACGCTGTCACCCAGTTGGCTGCGTACCCGGTTGGGGTCGGCCTGCATCTTTTGCGCATGGCTTGGCAGCACGCTCAGGTGGTTGATCAGTTGCTTGCCTTCGACGGTGTAGCCCTGGTCGAGGATGTCTTCGTTGATCGCCCGCGGCGTGCCGACGCTGCTTTGCGTGGCAACTTTTTGCAGCATCCGGCTCAGCTCGTACTCCTGCTTGGACGCGGCATTGGCCGCCAGGGGCAGGGCGAGCAACAGGCTCAGGGACGGGACGATGAAACGCAGCATGAATCTCTCCTGGTTCGGTAACTGGCAATTGGACCAACAACGGCGCACGGTGTTCCGTCACGGCGCAACGGCAAGGCCAGCGGGTAGCGACAGGTGGAAGATTATAAGGAGTCGCTGCTTTAGCTGCACGGCAAATCCAGTCTACCCGTAGGCAGGCTCTGATAAACTGCCCGGGATTTCCGTCTTGCCGAGTCCGTGCAGTGCCATCCCTTTATTGCCCACGTTGTGCCCAGTCATGAGCCATGCCGTATCGCGCCTGCGCGCCGAGCGCCTGGCGCGCAGTGTCAAACCCTTCGTTGCCCGTGGTTCGCGGGCGCCGCGCTGCCCGCAGTGCCGGGTGATCCCCAGTTATTGCCTGTGCGCCTGGCGCCCGCAAGTACCGGCTGATTCGGGCATCTGCCTGCTGATGCATGACACCGAGCCACTCAAGCCGACCAACACCGGCTGGCTGATCGCCGACCTGATCGCCGACACCTCGGCCTTTGGCTGGCAGCGTACGGCGGTCGACGAGACTTTGCTGGCCTTGCTCGAGCAGCCGCACTGGCAGCCGTATATTGTTTTCCCTGGCGAGTTCGTCGAGCCAGGGCGGGTGGTCAACGAGGTGCAGCGGGTACCGGGCAAGCGCCCGCTGTTCATCCTGCTGGACGCCACCTGGACCGAAGCGCGCAAGATGTTTCGCAAAAGCCCGTACTTGAACCGCTTCCCGGTCCTGAGCCTGCAGCCCGAGCAGATTTCGCGCTACCGCCTGCGTCGCTCCAAGCGCGACGATCACTTCTGCACCGCCGAAGTGGCCGCCATGTGCCTGGAGCTGGCCGGTGATCAACGTGCAGCCGAGGCACTGGATGCCTACCTGGACGTGTTCACCACCCATTACCTGAGTGCCAAGCATCAACTGCCACTGGATGAGCAGGACACCGTGCACCAGCGTTTGCATACCTTCCTATAGTACAAGGGGCAGGCGCGGCACTTTGCGGCATAATGGGCAGATTGGTGGCCAGGGTGGGCGAGCAGGGCGGGTATTGAGCTTGACCACCCGGTCCTGGCTCGGCATCCTTGGCGCCGATTCGAGCACGACGATGGCTTGAAACGCTGTTTTTCCTGGCCTCGATGTGCCGTTTGGGCAGACGGCGTTGCCGTCGCCTCGAGTTGCCCGCCAGGCGCCTATTCTTCCTTTCCTGCGCCTGCACAGAACAGGATCATTAGATCGATGGCCACATACGAAATCCTGATTGCCGATGACCACCCGCTATTTCGCAGCGCACTGCGCCAGGCCGTTACCCTGGGCCTGGGCCCGGATGTACGCCTGGTCGAGGTGGCAAGCATCGCCGAACTGGAAACCCGCCTGACCGAAAAAGCCGACTGGGACCTGGTGCTGCTGGACCTGAACATGCCGGGCGCCTACGGCTTCTCCGGGCTGGTGTTGCTGCGCGGGCAGTACCCGCAGATTCCGGTGGTGATGGTCTCGGCTCAGGAAGAAGCCGCGGTCGTGGTCAAGTCCCGCGAATTCGGCGCCAGTGGCTTCATTCCCAAATCAAGCCCGTTGGAAGTGATTCAGGACGCAGTGCAGAAGGTTCTCGATGGCGAGGTCTGGTGGCCGCCGCAGGCGTTCGAAAAAGTCGATGTGTCCGCTGAGGCCAAGGCCGCCAGTGAAGGGCTTGCCAGCCTGACGCCGCAACAGTTCCGGGTTTTGACCATGGTCTGCGAAGGGCTGCTGAACAAGCAGATTGCCTACGAACTGAGCGTGTCGGAAGCGACCATCAAGGCCCATGTGACGGCGATTTTCCGTAAGCTGGGCGTGCGGACCCGGACCCAGGCCGCTTTGTTGCTGCAACAACTGGAATCGGTTTCGGCCACTTAAGGCCATTGGCCTTCACGCTTTTTTGACTGTACCTACACTAGGCTGCAGCGTTTTCAGTGGATGAAGTGACCTTCTATGTCGTCGCCTTTCAAGGGCCAGACCGGCCTTAAACGTATTTTCAACGCCGCCGGCTATTCGTTCGATGGCCTGCGTGCTGCGTTCACCGGTGAGGCAGCGTTCCGTCAGCTGGTGCTGCTCAACGTTGTGTTGATTCCGGTGGCCTTCTGGCTGGATGTCAGCCGTGCCGAGCGGGCGATCCTGATCGCCGTGTGCTTGCTGGGGCTGATCGTCGAATTGCTCAATTCGGCGGTGGAGGCAGCGATCGACCGCATTTCCCTCGATCGCCACCCGCTGTCGAAGAACGCCAAGGACATGGGCAGTGCCGCCCAGTTCGTGGCCTTGAGCATGGTTGGCCTGACTTGGGCGGTGATTCTGCTTTAAGCGATGGTCGGCAGGACGATCTCGTCGCTGCGGCTGACGCCTGCGGTAAAGCTGCGGCACAGTTCGAGAAACTCGCGCATGGCAGAGGTCTGGTACTTCTGCTTGTGCCAGATGAAGAAGAACTGCCGGGCCAGGTCCAGTTCGGGGGTTTCCACCGGTACCAGGCTGCCGCGACGGAATGCGTCGCGCAGGGCCAGGCGCGAGATGCAGCCAATGCCCAGGCCCGACTCGACCGCGCGCTTGATCGCCTCGGTGTGTTCCAGCTCCAGGCGTATGTTGAGGCTGGAGCGGTGGTGACGCATGGCCTGATCGAAGGTCAGGCGGGTGCCCGAGCCCTGTTCACGCAGGATCCAGGCCTCATGGGTGAGTTCTTCCATGCTCGCCTGGCCGCGTTTGGCCAAGGGGTGCTGCGGCGCACAGAACACCACCAGCTCGTCCTCGACCCACGGCTGCACTTCCAGGTCCGGGTGGTTGCAGTCGCCTTCAATTAGACCCAGATCAATTTCGTAATGGGCAACCTGTTGCACGATATGCGCAGTGTTCTGTACATGCAGCTTCACCTGGCTCTCCGGGTGGATCTGCATGAAGCTGCCGATCAGCAGGGTGGCCAGGTAGTTGCCGATGGTCAGGGTCGCGCCCACCGCCAGCGAGCCGAAACCGGACTTGCCGTTGAGCAGGTCCTCGATTTCCTTGGCCTGGTCGAGCAGGGCCACCGCCTGGGGCAGCAGTTGATGGCCCAGGGCGTTGAGGCTCAGGCGTTTACCGGCGCGGTCGAACAGCTGGCAGCTGGACTGGCGCTCAAGTTCGGTGATCGATGTACTGGCGGCCGATTGCGATAACGCCAGTATTCCGGCGGCCCGCGAGACGCTTTGGTACTGGGCCACGGCAACGAACACCTGGAGCTGACGAAGGGTAAATCGCATATCTATATAACCGATAAGACATATCTTGATAATTCATTTAACAGATATTGTCGCTGGCACTAAACTATTGCGCAATCGCGCTCTCGCTTAGCGCCGCGTTTTTCTTCAGGAGCCCGTACATGAGCAACATGAACCACGAACGTGTCCTCAGTGTTCACCACTGGAACGACACCCTGTTCAGCTTCAAGTGCACCCGCGATCCGGGCCTGCGCTTCGAGAACGGTCAGTTCGTGATGATCGGCCTGCAACAGCCAAACGGCCGCCCGCTCATGCGCGCCTATTCGATTGCCAGCCCGAACTGGGAAGAGCATCTGGAGTTCTTCAGCATCAAGGTGCCGGACGGCCCGCTGACCTCCCAGTTGCAGCACCTGAAGGAAGGCGATGAAATCATCATCAGCAAGAAGCCTACCGGCACCCTGGTACTCGACGACCTGAACCCGGGCAAGCACCTGTACCTGCTCAGCACCGGCACTGGCCTGGCGCCGTTCATGAGCGTCATCCAGGACCCGGAAACCTACGAGCGCTTCGAAAAAGTCATCCTGGTCCACGGCGTGCGCTACGTCAACGAAGTCGCCTACCGCGAATTC
The DNA here is from genome assembly GCF_900101695.1 of Pseudomonas sp. UC 17F4. Lineage (NCBI taxonomy): Bacteria > Pseudomonadati > Pseudomonadota > Gammaproteobacteria > Pseudomonadales > Pseudomonadaceae > Pseudomonas > Pseudomonas sp. UC 17F4. Next base: position 5,269,006 of record NZ_FNKV01000001.1, on the reverse strand, counting down.
ATCACCGAGCACCTGCCGCAGAACGAGTTCTTCGGTGAAGCGCTGCGTGACAAGCTGATCTACTACCCGACCGTGACCCGCGAGCCATTCGAGAACCAGGGCCGCCTGACCGACCTGATGCGCAGCGGCAAGCTGTTCAGCGACATCGGCCTGCCGCCGATCAACCCGCAGGACGACCGCGCGATGATCTGCGGTAGCCCGAGCATGCTCGACGAGACCAGCGAAGTGCTCGACAGCTTCGGCCTGAAGATCTCGGCGCGTATGCGTGAGCCGGGTGATTACCTGATCGAGCGTGCATTCGTCGAGAAGTAAGACACTGAAAACAAAAAAGCAGGCTTCGGCCTGCTTTTTTTTGTGCCTGAAGTAGCGGGTCTGCATGCCGCGGATTTGTGGGAGCGGGCCTTGCCCCGCGATCGAGCGCGAAGCGGTCGCAATCCAGGCAATACCTGATGTGCTGGCTGTACTGGCCTCATCGCGGGTCAAGCCCGCTCCCACTGGCTCGCCAGCCAGGCCCATTGAAGAGCAGGACGGTACCTACAGGTCCATCACCACTTCCAGCACCCGGATCTGATCCGGTTGCGGGTAGTGCCAGCGCACCTGCACATCCCAGAACCTAACCCCGTACACGCGCTCGGGTGGTGGTACCTGGTAGGCCGGGCGCGGGTCCTGGGCCAGGCATTGTTCGATCAGCTCCACCAGCGGCTCGGCCAGGCGCAAGGCGTGCTCGCGGGCCTGGGGCAGGGCAGTATCGCTCCAGCTCACGGCAATCGGCGCAGGTGGCGCGTCAGCCATCTGGTTGGTCGCGTCGGCCACGGCATCGGCGTAGGGCACGTAAGGCTTGATATCCAATACCGGGGTGCCATCAAGCAGGTCGATGCCCGACAGCCACAAGCGGCCGGCTTCGACCTTCTCCAGCCTGACCACCGACTGACCGATGCCATTGGGCCGGTGGGTGGCACGGGTGGCAAACACCCCCATGGACTTGTTGCCCCCCAGCCGAGGCGGGCGCACCTTCAACCGCGGTTTGTCTTCCAGCGCCTGGTGGAACAGGAACAGCAGCCAGACATGGCTGACCTGCTCAAGGCCGGCAACGGCCTCGCCGTTGTCGTAGGGTGGCAGCAGCTCCAGCACGCCATGGGCGGCCGGCGCCAGTTGCGGCTGACGCGGAATGGCGAACTTTTCCTTGAAGCAGGAGCGCACGTGGCCGATGGGAGCAACGCTGTAGTTCATCGTCGGCTCAGCCACGAACCCGCAGGGTCAGGCCCTTGAGGAAGTTGCGCAGCAACTGGTCGCCGCACGGGCGGTAGTTGTTGTGCCCGACCTTGCGGAACAGGGCGCTGAGCTCTGGCTTGGACACCGGGAAGTCGGCGGCCTTGAGAATCGCGTGCAGGTCGTCCTCTTTAAGCTCGAAGGCCACGCGCAGCTTCTTCATGACGATGTTGTTGGTCACCGGCAGTTCGACCGGCAGCGGCGCACGGCTGTCGTCCTTGCCGCGCTTGAAGATCACCAGGCCATCGAGGAAATGGGCGATGACTTCATCGGGGCAGCGCACGAAGCCTTCCTCTTCTTCCTTCTTGAGGTAGGTGGCGATATCGGCGGTGGATACTTCGAAGCCGCTCAGCTTGATGATATCGGTGAGCTTGGCGTCGTTGACGTCCAGCAGGTAGCGCAGGCTGCGCAGTACATCGTTGTGAATCATGGGGACAATCCTGTTCAGGGGCGCCGCCTGGGTGGCGGCGCCGTGTTGCTTAGAATTTTTCGCTGGCTGCCAGGTAGCGCCACTGGCCCAGCGGCAGCTTGCTCATGGCGACGCCACCGAGGCGGATGCGGCGCATGCTCACCGGGGTGACGCCGACGCTGCGGCAGAGCAGGTCGATGAGCCCGGCAGGCGGGTTTTTCAGGACCATGCGCAGGCGCGTCTCGTTCTGCCAGCTGGCCTTGATCTTCGGCAGCTCGTTGCCTTTCCAGGTGAAGCCGCGGTTCAGCCGCTCCAGGCCGTGGGCGATCATTTCGCCAGTGACTTCGACGATGTATTCCTGCTCGAGCTTGGTCAGGTCGGCATCGAGCTTGCGGGTCACGCGCCAGTCCTGGGTGAACACTTGCAGGCCGCTGGCGCCTTCTTGCAGCGGCGCGGCGCAGCTCAGGCGGGCGAAGTGGCCCTTGAGCGGGCGACGGCTGTAGCTGTGCTCCGGCGAGAGGCTGTCGGCGCTGATGCTGGCGCAGGCGGCATCGACGTCGAGCCCGGCGGGCTGGTTGAGCAGCAGGGTGACCGGCTCCAGGGCTTCGGCCTTGGCGCCCTGGCGCAGTTCGACCTTGTGATCGGTGACTTTGAATTGCGGCTCGTCGATCACGGTGCCGTTCACCGTGACCCAGCCGCCCTCGATGTACAGCTCGGCCTCGCGCCGGGAGCAACCGACCAGTTCGATAAGGCGTTTGGAAAGGCGAATGGGTTCAGACATGACGACAGCCGTAGACACAGGGAAAGGTGCCTATTGTAACTGCCTGGACGGGCTTGGGGCCGGTAACATTCGTCGATCCGGCCATTAATCTGCGCTTTCGCGGCATTTCAGAGGGGGATTACACAAGCCTTCAGTCGGTGCGGACAGACTGCGTACGAATTAGCCTCATGTGAAGTAGGGGGTAGGGCTGGCCCATGCCGTCCGTTTCTGAGCGGCCGACCACTTCAAAGCCCTGGCGCAGGTAGAAGCCCAGGGCCTGGGCATTCTGTTCGTTGACGTCCAGTTGCTCGGCGTGCAGCTCGTCGATGGCCACCCGCAGCAGCCTTGCGCCCAGGCCCTGGCCGCGCGCCTCGGGGTCGATGAAGAGCATCTCCACCCGTCCGCCAGCGACCCCGGCAAAGCCGCGGATGCGCTGGCTGGCGTCCTTGCAGCAAATCAGCATTACCGCGTCCAGGTACTGGCTCAGTAGCAGCTCACGCAGCAGGCAGATGTAGCTGTCGGGGAGAAAGTCGTGGGTGGCGCGCACGGACGTTTCCCACACCCGCGCCAGCTCCGGGTAGTCGCGCAGGCTGGGTGTCTGCACGGTCATGTGCCTGCGCATTACGATGGTCTCCTCGTGGCGATTGAGGAAACGATAGTTGCAAAAAAAAGCCCCGCCATCGATGGCAGGGCATTTTTTTATTGGCGCCGGATCAGATCGGTTCGGCCCACATATCGTACTCGTCGGCGTCGGTCACCCGGCAGCGAACGGTGTCGCCCGGCTTGAAGCCGTGGTTGCCATCGATGAACACGTTGCCGTCGATTTCCGGAGCATCGAAGAAGCTGCGGCCGACCGAGCCTTCGTCTTCGACTTCATCGATCAGCACGTCGATTTCCTTGCCGATGCGCAGTTGCAGGCGGGCGGTGCTGATCGCCTGCTGGTGGGCCATGAAGCGATCCCAGCGCTCCTGCTTGATGTCGTCCGGCACTTCGTCCAGGCCCAGGTCGTTGGCCGGGGCGCCTTCGACCGGCGAATACTGGAAGCAGCCGACGCGATCGAGCTGGGCTTCGGTCAGCCAGTCGAGCAGGTACTGGAAGTCTTCTTCGGTTTCACCTGGGAAGCCGACGATGAAGGTCGAACGGATCACCAGTTGCGGGCACTGCTCGCGCCAGTTCTTGATGCGCGCCAGGGTGCGGTCTTCGAACGCCGGGCGTTTCATCGACTTGAGCACTTTCGGGCTGGCGTGCTGGAACGGGATGTCCAGGTACGGCAGGATCTTGCCGGCCGCCATCAGCGGGATCACGTCGTCGACGTTCGGGTACGGGTACACATAGTGCAGGCGCACCCAGGCGCCGAGGCTGCTCAGCGCTTCGCACAGCTCGAGCATGCGCGTCTTGACCGGGCGGCCGTTCCAGAAGTCAGTCTTGTACTTGACGTCGACGCCGTAGGCGCTGGTGTCCTGGGAGATCACCAGGATTTCCTTGACCCCGGCCTTGACCAGGCGCTCGGCCTCGCTCAGCACTTCGCCGACCGGGCGGCTGACCAGCTTGCCGCGCATCGACGGGATGATGCAGAAGCTGCAGCTGTGGTTGCAGCCTTCGGAAATCTTCAGGTAGGCGTAGTGGCGCGGGGTCAGCTTGACGCCCTGTGGCGGCACCAGGTCGATCAGCGGGTTATGGTCCTGGCGCGGCGGCACGACTTCGTGCACGGCATTGACCACCTGCTCGTACTGCTGCGGGCCGGTTACCGAGAGCACGCTGGGGTGCACGTCACGGATGCTGCCTTCCTCGACACCCATGCAGCCGGTGACGATGACCTTGCCGTTTTCCTTGATGGCTTCGCCAATCACTTCCAGGGACTCGGCCTTGGCGCTGTCGATGAAGCCGCAGGTGTTGACCACCACTACGTCGGCGTCCTCGTAGGTGGGCACGACTTCATAACCTTCCATGCGCAGCTGGGTCAGGATGCGCTCGGAATCGACCAGGGCCTTGGGGCAACCCAGGGAAACGAAGCCGACCTTGGGCGTGGTGGGCGTAGGAGTGGTGGACATGGCTAACCTCGGTATTGAAGGGCTTGCCTGGCCGGGCCGGCGGGCAAACCTGATGGGCGCTTTGGGCGCCTCTGATCAAAAAGTGCGCAATTCTAGCGAGCGCAAAGTCACTTGACCAGCAGAAATACGACGAACGCTCAGCTATGCTTCGCGGCAGTGTGCCTGTGTCTGGTGCAAGGGGCCTGGTGGCGGGAGTGATGGATGGTTCAGGCAAGTAGTCAGGCCGATTCCGGGCATTCGGTGGCAAAGCCGTTGAGCCTGCTGGTGGCAGCGGTCGGAGTGGTTTACGGCGATATTGGCACCAGCCCCTTGTATACCCTCAAGGAGGTGTTTTCGGGCGGTTACGGCGTACCGGTCAATCATGATGGGGTGCTGGGCATCCTCGGCCTGATTTTCTGGTCGCTGATCTGGGTGGTGACGATCAAGTACGTGGTGTTCATCCTGCGCGCCGACAACCAGGGCGAGGGCGGCATCATGGCTTTGACTGCGTTGGCCCGGCGCGCCTCGGCGCCGTACCCCAAGCTCAAGGCGCTGATGGTCGGCTGCGGCCTGATCGGCGCGGCGCTGTTCTACGGCGACAGCATGATCACCCCGGCGATTTCGGTATTGTCGGCGGTAGAGGGCCTGGAGCTGGCCTTCGACGGCATCGACCACTGGGTGATACCGGTGGCGTTGATCGTGCTGGTGGCGCTGTTCCTGATCCAGAAGCATGGCACGGCGCGCATTGGCATCCTCTTTGGTCCGGTGATGGTCACCTGGTTCGTGGTGCTCGGCGCTCTGGGCGTGCATGGCATCGCCCAGAGCCCGGAGGTGCTCAAGGCTTTCAACCCGGTGTGGGCCGTGCGCTTCTTTATTGTTCACCCGGGCATGGGCGTAGCGATTCTTGGCGCCGTGGTGCTGGCCCTGACCGGCGCTGAAGCACTGTATGCCGACATGGGCCACTTTGGCCGCAAACCCATTGCCCGCGCCTGGTTTGCCCTGGTGCTGCCGGCGCTGGTGCTCAACTATTTCGGCCAGGGCGCGCTGTTGCTGCAAAACCCGGAGGCAGCGCGCAACCCGTTCTATTTGCTGGCGCCGAACTGGGCGTTGATACCGTTGGTCGGTTTATCCACCCTGGCCACGGTGATTGCCTCCCAGGCGGTGATTTCCGGGGCCTTCTCCCTGACCCGCCAGGCCATCCAGCTTGGCTATGTGCCGCGTATGCAAATCCAGCACACCTCCAGTGACGAACAGGGGCAGATCTATATAGGTGCGGTGAACTGGTCGCTGATGGTCGGGGTGATCCTGCTGGTGCTGGGCTTCGAGTCTTCCGGGGCGCTGGCCTCGGCCTATGGCGTGGCAGTGACTGGCACCATGTTGATGACCACGCTGCTGGTGTCGACGGTGATGTTGTTGCTGTGGAAATGGCCGCCGCTGCTGGCGGTGCCGATTTTGCTGGGATTTCTCTTTGTCGATGGCCTGTTCTTTGCCGCCAACGTGCCGAAAATCGTTCAGGGCGGGGCTTTTCCGGTGCTGGCGGGGATTGTCCTGTTTGTCTTGATGACCACCTGGAAGCGCGGCAAGCAGATTCTGGTCGAGCGCCTGGACGAAGGCAGCCTGCCGTTGCCGCTGTTCATCAGCAGCATTCGCGTGCAGCCGCCGCATCGGGTCGAAGGCACGGCGGTGTTTCTCACCGCACGGGCGGATGCCGTGCCTCACGCGTTGTTGCATAACATGCTGCACAACCAGGTGCTGCACTCGCAGGTGGTGCTGTTGACCGTGGTCAGCGAGGACACCCCGCGGGTGCCGGCGCAGCAGCGCTTCGAGGTCGAGGCGTATGGCGAGGGTTTCTACCGGGTGCTGTTGCACTTTGGCTTCATGGATGAGCCGGATGTGCCGGCGGCATTGAAGCTCTGTCACCTGGAAGGGCTGGATTTCAGTCCGATGCGCACGACCTATTTCCTCAGCCGCGAAACGGTGATCCCGTCGCGGCTGGTGGGCATGTCGCGCTGGCGGGGGCTGCTGTTTGCCTTTTTGCTGAAGAATGCCAACGGCAACCTGAGGTTTTTCAACTTGCCGTTGAACCGGGTGATCGAACTTGGCACTCAGGTAGAGATATAGGGAGCTGCAAGCTACAAGCCTCAAGCTGCAAGCTAGAGCCGTGCGCGCTTGGCTCTAGCTTGCAGCTTGAGGCTTGCAGCTTGCAGCTTGCAGCTTGAGGCTTGCAGCTTGCAGCTTGCAGCTTGCAGCTTGCAGCTTGCAGCTTGCAGCTTGAGGCTTGAGGCTTGTAGCTTGCAGCTGCGCGCCGGAGGCGCGCTTCAATCCTGCTCGGCGACGCTGGTCTTGCCCTGGCGGTTCTCGATATCGCCGATCAGGCGCTTGGCCAGCGCCGGGTAGTTCTCGTCGAAGTGATGTCCGCCAGGCAGCTTCAGGCGCTCGCCGACTGCAGTATGGTCGGTACAGCCGCTCTCGTCGGCCTCTTCCTCGCCATACACGCAGACCACTTTGGACGCTGGCAGCCTGGCCATCTCCGGCCCGGTCGGTGCCTCTTTGCCAGCATTGCCCAACCAGCCCTCGACTTCGATCTCGAAGCTGCCGCTGCGGGCAAAGGCCAGCAGTATCACCGCATCGATGCGCTTCTGGTCTTCGGCCGGCAAGCGGTTGTAGATCGCCGGCAAGACGTCGGCGCCGAACGAGTAGCCGGTCAGCACGAAACGCTTGGTGCCCCATTTCTGCCGGTAGTGCTGCATCAGCTCGGAGAGGTCGATGGCGCTTTGTTCCGGGGTCTTGTGCTGCCAGTAGTAGCGCAGGGTGTCGATGCCCACCACCGGATAGCCGAGCTTGGCCATCTCGCCGGCGACGTCGCGGTCCAGGTCGCGCCAACCGCCATCGCCCGAGAGAAACAGGGTGACGGTGTCGGTGGTTTGCCCGGCAGGTACTTCGACCACCGGGATGCTCATGGCGTTGCCGTCCTCACCCACCAGTGCCTGGGTCAGTTGCGCCTTGAGTACCTGCGGCAGGTGGATGTCGTAGTCGCTGATGCTGGTTTCGGCATTGGCCTGGTCGCGCACGAAGGCGGCGCTGGCGTCATCCGGGTTGTCATTCCAGGCCACGCTCCAGTGGCCGTGGGCGGCGGACTTGGGCAGCGGCGTGGCGCAGCCGGGTTGTTCGAGGTTGAAGTCCACCGAGATGGCCAGGGCCTTGTCATCGCTCTGGCTGGCCAGCCAGCTCCAGGCCTGGGCTGCGCCCGGGCCGATACCGGCTACCAGGGTCGGCGCGCCCTTGAGTTGCTGCATGGCTTGCTGCAGCGCCTGTTGCTGCTTGTTGCAATCGGCTGGCGGCAGGACCACCTGGACCATCTGCGCCTCGCCGCTCTGGCTCAGGTCGAGCAGTTGCTTGTCGCTCAGGGCCTGGTCCGGGGGCACGGCGATGACCACGCGGGCCTTGGCCCGGGTGCCGGGGTTGACCCGGACCAGGCTGCTGCCATCGGCCAGGCTCAGGTGCTCAAGGGAGGCTTCGGGGGCCGGCCGGGTCCACAGCCAGAAGCCAAGGGCGGCAGCCAGCAAGGCCAGCAGCAGGGGAACCAGCAGGTACAGCCAGTAGCGTCGAATCATCAGCGTTTCACCAATCCAGTCAGGCCGCCCGCGATCAGGGCGGCGGTGTCGGCCAGTGCCACCAGCGGATCGAGTCCGGCCGGCACGGCCATGTAGCGAGGTTCCCAGTCCGGTTGGAACTTGTCCTTGAAGCGGCGCAGGCCCTGGAAGTTGTAGAGCTGCTCGCCGCGCTGGAACACCATCGAGCCCAGGCGCTGGGTCAGCGGTGCGCCGCGCCGTGGTTGCAGCCCGGAGAGTGGCACCATGCCCAGGCTGAAGCGCCCATAGCCGTGCTGCTTATAGTGTTGGATCAGGCCGATCATCATGAATTCCATGGTCAGCTTGGGCGCCTGCGGGTGGGCGCGCATCAGGTCGAGGCTGGCCAGCTCCAGGCTGCGGGTTTCCAGGAGGTTGGCAAAGGCGACCGGGCGCCCTTCGAAACGGATCAGGGCAATCCGGAAGTGCTGCAGGTACTCCGGGCTGAAACGGCCGAGGGAGAAGCCTTTCTCGCGCACGTTCTTGCCAGTGAGCCAGGCGTCGGAGATGGTCTTGAGTTCTTCCAGCGGAGCCTGCCCCGGCTCGTGCACTTCCAGGCTCAGGCCGTCGCGGCCGCCGCGGTTCCAGGTGTAGCGCAGGTCTTTCATCTCCTTGCCCTTGGCTTCTAGGTCAAAGCGCTTGAGGTCGACCCGGGCTTCTTCGCCCAGTTTGATCGCGGTCAGGCCGATGTCCATATAGAAGGGCAGGTTCTCGGCCCGAACCTGGTAGAACACCGGGCGGGCATGGTGTACATCGCACAGGTCGCGGAACTGCCAGATCATTTCGGCGCGCTCGTGGGCCGGGCCGATCGGGTCGTACAGCGCCACCAGGCTGCGGCCGCGACGTGCATACATAAGGAAGGCATCGTCGTTGGGGTGGAACAGCAAGGCTTTGTCGCCAGTCAGGGCCAGGCCGCCGTCGGGTTGGTCGGAGGCTTGCAGGATGGCGTTGGCGCGTTGCAGCTCGTCGGCGCTGGGCAGGTGAATAACCGGGCGCGCGGTGCGCAGCAGCCAGGTCAGGGCGACGATCACCAGCAGTACCGCGCTGCCCAGGGCCGAGCGCAAGCCGCGTGGGGCATCGGCGTCGAGGGTGAATTGCCACCACAGCTGATGGCTGTAGGGCACATCCTGATAGGCAAACAGCAGCAGCCACACCGAAGCGCCCAGTACACAGGCGCTGGCCGCCAGGTAAACCGGCGAGAACGGCAGTTCGAGCAAGCGGCTGGGGCGATAGAAGGAACGGCGGAACACCGCCAGCAGGCAGGCGGTGAAGGTCAGGATGCTGGCTTCTTCCCAGTCGAAACCTTTGAGCAGCGAGAGCAGGGCGCCGACCAGCAGCAGGACGGTGGTCAGGATCCAGGCAGCCGACAGGCGCCGGCGCAGGCCCTGGGCCAGCAGCAGGCAGAGGACGCCAATCAGGCTGGCGCCGAAGTGCGACGCGTCGATCAGCCGGTGCGGTACGAGGAAGCCCAGATGCTCCAAGCGCTCGTCGATTTCCGGGGTGGCGCCGGAAAACAGCAGCACCACGCCGGAGAGAAACACCAGCACCGCCAGCACCGGGGCTGCGAGCCCGGAAGCGGCCCTGATCGCTTGCTGGGCAAACAGCAGGCGCTTGGCTTCGCTGGCCAGCAGCAGGACGCAGGCCAGCAGCAGTGGCAGCACCACATAGATCAGGCGATAAAGCAGCAACGCGGCGGCCAGTGGCGCGGCGCCGAGCTTGTCGGCAAAGGCCGCCAGCAGGATCGCCTCGAACACCCCGACGCCACCAGGCACATGGCTGAGCACCCCGGCCGCCAGCGCCAGCAGGTAGACCAGCAAGAAGGCACCAAACGGCGGCGCCTCGGGCAGCAGCAGGTACAGCACGGTGGCGGCAGCGGCTACGTCCAGGGCAGTAATGAGCAGTTGCAGCAGGGTCAGGCGTGCGCCCGGCAAGCGCAGAGTACGCCGGCCTACTTGTACCAGCAGGTTGTCAGCCTGGGGTTGTTCGGGCAGGCGACGACGATAAAGGCCATAGACCAGTGCGCCGCTCAAGCTAAGTACCGCCAGGGCGACCGCTGCCAGCAACGCAGGCGCCAGGTGCAAGGCTGAAGCTGCAGCCGGCAAGTTGCTCAAGGTCGCCAGGGCGGCGAGCGGCGGCAACGCGCAGCCGAGGGAAAGGCTGGCAAACAGGGTCATGCGCGCCACTTCGGCGGCGCCGATGCCATGGCGCGCATACAGGCGATAGCGTACCGAGCCACCGGACAGCAGCGACAGGCCAATGGCATTGCCGATGGCAAAGGCGCTGAAGCCGCCCATTACCAGGGTGCGAGCCGGTAGCTGGACGCCGGCATAGCGGCTGGCCGACCACTCGTACCCCAGCAGGATGACGAAGCCGGCCACCGTCGCCAGCAGTGCGCCGGCCAATGCTGGCGGCGGCACGCTGAGCAGCGAATCATGCAGGGCATAGATGTCCAGCTCGCTGAGCAGGTGACGGCAGGCGATCAGGGCGACAGCGAACAGCAGCAAGGTCACGCCCAGGCCGATGGGCTGGCGGTACTTGCTCAGGCGTTCGAGCCAGCGCAGGCGTTGCTCGGCATTGGGTAATGCGGCGGTCACAGGGGCTTGTGTTTCAGGCGTCTGGGTGCGCATCAGCCACCTCGTGGCTTGCGCAGGGGAAGCAGGGTGTATCCGGTCAAAGTACCAATCCCTTTGGAAGCGTAATGTCCGATATGATCGGGCCGCTGAGCACCTTGAGGATAGTTAAAGAAGTTTCATATTGCCTGAGCGGCGAAGGGCGTTCAGGGGGCGGGCTGATTAGCTGGAAGGCAGACGCAAAAAAGGCCACTTTTTTCAAAGTGGCCTTTTCTGTTGTTTGGTTGCGGGAGCCGGATTTGAACCGACGACCTTCGGGTTATGAGCCCGACGAGCTACCAGACTGCTCCATCCCGCGTCTGTGGGGCGGATTCTACAGCGTTGAGCTTGGCTGTCAACGCTTAATTGTTGATTTACAATAAAAAATTACCCGGAGCTTTATTTCGGGCAAAGAAAAAGGCCACTCGTGAGAGTGGCCTTTCCTGAATCTGGTTGCGGGAGCCGGATTTGAACCGACGACCTTCGGGTTATGAGCCCGACGAGCTACCAGGCTGCTCCATCCCGCGCCTGTGAGATGAGATTCTACAGTTTTGCCCGGGGCTGTCAATAGCCTGTTTGCAGAAATCCTTTCTCCTTCAATCGCTTAGCGCCGCTGAAAAGGGCTGCAAGGCAGCAAGGGCGGGCCTTGCAGAGGTTCCGGGGGGGAATGAATTAGTTGTGATGCATGGGCCGCTAGCGGGTGAGATACTGCTTACATCACTTTAAACCTGTTCTTACGCTCCCTATGTCTCAACGCAAGATCATCCATATCGACTGCGATTGCTTCTACGCCGCCATCGAAATGCGCGACGACCCGCGTCTGGTCGGGCGGCCGCTGGCGGTGGGCGGTTCGGCGGAGCGGCGCGGGGTGATCGCTACCTGCAACTATGAGGCGCGGGCGTTCGGCGTGCGTTCGGCGATGTCCTCGCACCATGCCCTCAAGCTGTGCCCGGACCTGCTGATCGTCAAGCCGCGCATGGATGCCTATAAAGAAGCCTCGCGGGAAATTCACGGCATCTTTCGCGAATACACTGACCTGATCGAGCCCTTGTCGCTGGACGAGGCTTACCTGGATGTGTCGGACAGTTCCTGGTTTGCGGGCAGCGCTACACGGATTGCCGCCGATATTCGCCGCCGGGTTGCCCAACAGTTGCATATCACTGTGTCGGCTGGCGTGGCGCCGAACAAATTCCTGGCCAAGATCGCCAGCGACTGGCGCAAGCCCAATGGCCTGTTTGTGGTCACTCCGAATGAAGTCGAAGACTTCGTGGCTGCCTTGCCGGTGAGCAAGCTGCATGGCGTAGGCAAGGTCACCGCCGACAAGATGGGCCGCCTGGGCATCATCACCTGCCTGGAGTTGCGCGACTGGAGTCGCCTGGCCCTGGCCCGTGAATTCGGCAGTTTTGGTGAGCGGTTGTGGGGGCTGGCGCGGGGTATCGATGACCGTCCGGTGCAAAATGACAGCCGGCGTCAGTCGGTCAGTGTCGAAAACACCTACGACACCGATCTGCCTGACCTCGCCAGTTGCCTGGAAAAACTCCCGGAGCTGATGGAAACCCTGGCCGGGCGCATGGCCCGCATCGACGACAGTTATCGCCCGGGCAAGCCGTTCGTCAAAGTGAAGTTCCATGATTTCAGCCAGACCACCCTTGAGCAGTCAGGGGCGGGGCGTGACCTGGGCAGCTATCAACACTTGCTCAGCCAGGCCTTTGCCCGTGGCGGCAAGCCGGTGAGGCTGTTGGGGATTGGTGTGCGCTTGCAGGATTTGCGCGGTGCGCATGAACAGCTGGAGCTGTTCTCTCGGGAGTGAGGAGGGCAGCGCCAGCAGGCTGGCGCTCTCCGGGTACAGCGAAGGTCAGTGCGCGCCAGGGTCGGCAACCAGGCGGCCGGCGTCCTTGGTCAGTGACTTGAGGAATTCCTGTTGCAGCTCCGGATCGTTGCGGGTCAGCTCGATCAGGCTTTGCTCCAGTTCACTGGCTTCTTCTTCCAGGCCCAGCTCCGACAGGCGCTTGACCCGATGCACCCACTGGCTGACTTCGTCGTCTTCCAGGTCATCGAAAATCAGTTCGTGGGCTTCCACCAGTTTGCCGCGCAGGCCGGCGCTGATCAGCAGGCTGGCATCGCCACGCACGTTGTTGTCTTCATCGACCACCTGCAGGTGCAGGGTGCCGATGTGGGTCAGGTTCTGCTCGCTGAACGGGCTGTCGAGCAGGTTCAGGTGCAACACGCCATTGCGGTCGGTGGTCAGCTCATGGTCGATCTTGCCGGCCTTGACCGACACCGGCCGCTCGCTCCAGGGGACGCTGGTGTATTCCTGGCGCTTGTCCTTTTGCACTTCGGTGATGCCCGCCAGGTTCTGCTGGGCACGACCGTTGGACTGGGCGTTCATGAACGGGTTGAGGCCGTCGAAGCCATAGCTCAACCAGTCATGGGTCACGCTGTCGGGCAGGTTGCCCAGGGCAAAGACATTGACCACGTTGGCGCCGACACCGGCCACCACCGCCACCGCGCCCAGCGGAATCTCATAGACTTCGCGCCAGGGTTGGTAAGGCGTGTAGCGATCGTAGCGACGGGTAACCTCGAACTCGGTGACTTCGAAGTTCTTCTGTTCGTGGATGCGCACACGCCGTTGCGGCAGCTCGAGTACCTTGGGGTCTCCGACATCGATCTGCAGGCTGTGTTCGAGCAGCTTGCGCTCGATGCGCTCCTCGTGCTCGCTGCGCTGGGACATCTGGTTGGCGCAACCGCTGAGGAGCAGGGCGCCGCACAGTGCGGCGCCCCCCAGGTTGATGGTACTTCGCTTGAACATGATTACTCTTGCGTTGGCTTAGCGACGAATGCGGGCTTGCAGGAACGACAGCACCTCGGCCACTGGCAGCGGCTGTGCGTCACGCTCGGTGCGGTGCTTGTATTCCAGGTTGCCGTCGGCCAGGCCGCGGTCGCTGATGACGATGCGGTGCGGGATGCCGATCAGTTCCATGTCGGCGAACTTGATCCCCGGGCTGGTCTTCTTGTCGCGGTCGTCCAGCAGCACTTCGAAACCGGCAGCGGTCAGCTCGGCATACAGCTTGTCGGTGGCTTCGCGAACCTGTTCGGTCTCGTAGCGCAGCGGCACCAGGGCGATCTGGAAGGGTGCCAGGGTATCGCTCCAGATGATGCCGTTTTCGTCGTAGTTCTGCTCGATGGCCGCAGCCACCACACGCGATACGCCGATACCGTAGCAACCCATGCTCAGGGTTACCGGCTTGCCGTTCTCGCCCAGTACCTGGCACTTGAGTGCCTCGCTGTACTTGGTGCCGAGCTGGAAGATGTGCCCGACTTCGATGCCGCGCTTGATCACCAGGGTGCCCTTGCCATCCGGGCTTGGGTCGCCCTCGACGACGTTGCGCAGGTCGGCCACTTGCGGAACTGGCAGGTCGCGCTCCCAGTTGACGCCGAAGTAGTGTTTGTCGTCGATGTTGGCACCGATGCCGAAGTCGCTCATCAGCGCGACCGAGCGGTCGATGATGCATGGCAGCGGCAGGTTCAGCGGGCCGAGGGAACCGGCGCCGGCGCCAATGGCGTCGCGCAGCTCTTCGTCGCTGGCCATGACCAGCGGGCTGGCAACTTCTGCCAGGTTGGCAGCTTTGATTTCATTGAGGTCGTGGTCGCCACGGACGATCAGGGCAATCAGCTTGCCTTCTTCGGCGGCGTGGACGATCAGGGTCTTGACGGTCTTTTCGATCGCCAGGCCATAGTTGTCGACCAGCTGGGTGATGGTCTTGGCGTCCGGGGTGTCGACCAGGCGCAGCTCTTCGGTCGGCGCCGGGCGCACGGTTTCCCGTGGGATGGCTTCGGCCTTCTCGATGTTGGCGGCGTAGTCGGAGCTGTCGCTGAAGATCACATCGTCTTCACCGGACTCGGCCAGCACGTGGAATTCGTGGGAGTAGCTGCCACCGATCGAGCCGGTGTCAGCCTGCACTGGGCGGAAATCCAGGCCCAGGCGGGTAAAGATGTTGCTGTACGCCAGGTGCATGCGATCGTAGGTTTGCTGCAGGGAAGCCGGATCGGCATGGAAGGAGTAGGCGTCCTTCATGATGAACTCGCGACCACGCATCAGGCCGAAGCGCGGACGGATCTCGTCACGGAACTTGGTCTGGATCTGGTACATGTTCAGCGGCAGCTGTTTATAGCTGTTGAGCTCGTTGCGGGCGAGGTCGGTGATGACCTCTTCGTGGGTCGGGCCCACGCAGAACTCGCGACCGTGACGGTCTTTGAGGCGCAGCAGCTCCGGGCCGTACTGTTCCCAGCGGCCGGATTCCTGCCACAGCTCGGCAGGCTGGATGGCCGGCATCAGCACTTCAAGGGCGCCAGCGGCGTTCATTTCCTCGCGGACCACGGCTTCGACCTTGCGCATTACCCGCAGGCCCATCGGCAGCCAGGTATAAAGGCCGGATGCGAGCTTGCGGATCATGCCGGCACGCAGCATCAGCTGGTGGCTGATGACGACCGCGTCGGAAGGGGTTTCTTTTTGAGTAGCGAGCAAATATTGACTGGTGCGCATGGTAGGCCGTTGTCGGTTGCTTAAGACTTTAAATGACCCCGCATTGTACGGGGGCGATTCGGTGGCGTACAGGATGCCGGAGCACGAAGGCGTTGTCAGCCCGAATTCAGACAAGAAAAAGCCCGGCAGTGCCGGGCTCTTTCGTACTGGGGATACTGAAAGCCCGGGGCTTACAGGATGCTCAGCGGGTACTCGACGATCAGGCGCAGTTCGTCGATCGATGGCGAACCGTAGTAAACGCCGTCACCCGAACGGTAGGTGGCTTGACGTACACGCAGGCTCAGGTCTTTGGCCGGACCTTCCTGCAGAACGTACTTGGCCTCGATGTCGCGTTCCCATTCCTTGCCGTTGTCGGTGCCAGTGACGTTGGCACCGGTACCCTTGACATAACGGGTCATGAAGCTCAGGCCTGGAACGCCGTATTCGGCGAAGTTCAGGTCGTAACGTGCCTGGTAGGATTTCTCGTCTTCGGCGTTGAAGTCGGAACGAGCGATGGAGTTGGCCAGGAAAATGGTGCCGCCGCCGTCGATGCCGTAGGCATAGTCGCCGTCACCGGTAACCTTCTGGTAGGCCAGGGTGAAGGTGTGCGCGCCAATGTTGTAGGCGCCCGACAGGCTGAACGCACGGTTATCAAGTTTGTCACCATCGAAGGCGGTAACGTTGGCCTTGCCGTCGCTCTTGGTGTCATAGATGTTGAAGTCGAACACCAGGCCTTGGTTGTCGTTGATCGGCAGTGCCCAGTTGACGTTGGCGTAGTATTTACGCCAGTAGTCTTCGACCTTGGAGTAGTAGAGGCTGGTGCTCAGGGTGTCGGTGAAGGCATAGGTGCCGCCGAACACGTCAGCCTGGGTCAGACCAGGGTTCTTGATCCCGGTAGTGCGGTTCTTGCCACCGATGCTGTCGTGGTAGGACTGCGATTGAGCATTCAGGGCGGTGAAGTGGCCGGCATTCAGCTCAAGGCCTTTGATTTCCTTGCTGGTCACCAGGAAACCTTCGACGGTTTCGGGCAGCAGGCGGCTGTCGTCGGTTGCCAGAACCGGCAGGGCGGTGAACTGGGTGCCGTACTTCAGCACGGTGTCGGAGATGCGGAACTTGACCGCCGCGCCACCTTCGGAGAACGAGTCCTGCGAACGGCCATCTGCGCCCAGCGGGAACTGGCCGGTGCCGGCGCGACCTTTGCCGCTGTCCAGTTTCAGGCCGAGCATGCCGATGGCGTCGACACCGAAACCTACGGTGCCTTGGGTAAAGCCCGACTGGTAGGTGCCGAGGAAGCCCAGGCCGGTTTCTTCAACGCGGCTTTGGTCGCCGTTAGGCACGTTACGGAAGTCACGGCTAAAGTACAGCATGCGGGTTTTGACATTGAGTTTGCTGTCTTCAACAAAACCCTTGGACTCATCCTGAGAAGAGGCCACTGCCAATTGCGAGGTGCCGGCTGCAACAGCCAGGGCGATTATGCTCCACTTCATCACGCGCATCGTGATTTGCTCCTTTGGTTTTTAGGAAGAGTACTGCCGTCGCTGTTTGGTTTTTTTATACAGCGCGGCTCTTTCTTTTTGTGTCGGCGGAAATGTATATCACGCTGACCGGCGTTGGCGATATGCCTGTCGAGAACCTTTCGGTAACTTTACGGTCATGTCGCTAACAGTTATGTCCTTGTCGCAAACCACGCCCCGGGTTTCGCGGGCCGTACAACTCCAGCGCTGTTTCAAGCGGATTAAGGATAGGTAAAAACAATCTAGCCCCTGCCCCCCCGAAACTCCCTGGTTAACCCATGCAGCTGTTGTTATTTGTCGCCGCTCGCTGCATCAGTGCAGAGGGCGTGCCGACCGTGGCGGATGACAATGCAACAAGCGTGCACAAAATCGAACGGCTTCACGAAATTTTCACGCTTTCGCCCTCCTAAGGCCCTCAGGTGCCGGTAAACCGGGGGTCAAAGAACCTTTGGTTCGCGGCTGTCGATCGCAATGGAATAAGGGAAAAAGTTGCCCGTAAAGTCAAAGCGTTACCGTTGAAGGCTAAAGCTGAGTAGTTTGTGGATGTTCACTGGGCGAAACGCCGACGGACGGCTTCATTTTGGTGCGAAAAGTAGCGTTTCCTTGCCCGGGCAGCGTAACACCGACGTACGCCTAGGCCTTTTGGGTGAGGGGAAGGGGCTAAATCGGTGCATTGCTTCATTAATAAGGCAGCAGGCAATGCCCCGACGAGCGATCAGGAGTATCCTGCTGGCAGTGGCTCACGGAGGGTTGTGTGAGCAAGGTATTAAGCTGTTGTAGGAGATTTCGTAGTGTTTGTTCTGGATCAACGTCTTCAACAAGACACCTTTTGCCTGGGGGACTTTCCTCTTTGTCGTCTGTTGCTGAGTAGGGATGGCAACTATCCCTGGTTTATCCTGGTGCCGCGTCGGGCCGAAATCAGCGAATTGTTTCAACTTGATGACAGCGATCAGCAGCAACTCTGGAAAGAAACTAACGCCCTGGCCCAGATCCTCAAGGACGTCTTTGCCGCCGACAAAATGAACGTGGCAACCCTCGGCAATGTAGTTAGCCAGCTACATATGCATGTGATTGTTCGTCATCGTTCTGATCCGGCCTGGCCGGCACCTGTGTGGGGCAATAAACCTGCAATTGAATATGCGCCACAACAGATGGCTGAGATCCGTTTGCGTCTGGCCGAGGTATTGGTTGACGATTTTCAGTTCGCGGAGGCTTGAATCATGACCCTTGACGCGCGCGTGACCGAGTTGGAAAGCCGGCTGGCCTTTCAGGACGATACCCTGCTGGCCTTGAATGATGTGCTGGTCGAACAGCAGCGCGTCGTTGAGCGCCTGCAGTTGCAGATGGCAGCACTGCTCAAGCGCTATGAAGAGATGGTCGGCCAGTACGAGGCCAGTGAAGAAGAGGCACCGCCGCCGCATTACTGATTCGGGGGCGAAAAAAAACCGCGATGGGCAGTGATGCCGTCGCGGTTTTTTTGTTGCTGCTGATCAGCGCCGTGGGGCGGCGATCACGTCTTCGGCCTGCAGGCCCTTGTCGCGGTTCATCACCGAGAACTCCACGCGCTGGCCTTCGACCAGCACCCGGTGGCCTTCGCCGCGAATGGCGCGGAAGTGGACGAAGATGTCATCGCCCGAATCGCGGGAGATAAAGCCGAAACCCTTGGACGTGTTGAACCACTTCACCGTGCCGGTATCGCGATTGGACATGTCGTACTGGGTGTTCTGGCTACGGGCCACAGCGCTTTTGGCAAAACCGGCAATCAAGTGCAGGATGGTGGCCAGCAGGGCGCAAGCCAGGGCCGGCAGGTTGCCAAGCTCCGGACGGGCCAGCAAGGTCACGGTCTGCAGGATCACGGTAAGCACCAGCAAAGCACTGGCAGCGCGCTGCAGTTGCTGGCGCACGCCCCGGTAGTGCTGCGCGAGCACAGGAGCGATGAGCAGGTTAAGCAGGCCGAAAAGCGCCAGGTAAACCGCCTCCGGTTGCTGCAGGAAGGGTATGGCTTCGGTTCTGAGGCTGGGTATGAAGGACAGCAGCAAAGCTGCAACGCCCGTCAACAGGTGGACGATCTTGAACATGTTGGTTGGCTCACATTGATAAGGCGGATCACAGGAAGAGCTGGCTTCACGGCGCGCACGGGTAAAAAAGCGCAAAAACGTGAGAAGGCCAGCCTATGCGCCCGGGCAATGACAATCGGCGCGGGCGGCACGCTGCCTATTTAACAGCAAAGCCCCGGGCTTCTCAAATCAGCGGCCAACCGTGTGTCGCGCGGCCTGCAGCCTTGTGTCGCAGGCATGAGGCTGCAGGGGTGGAAAACTCTTGGTACAGTGGTTTGTACCCGCTTGATCAGCAAGCACTAAGGAAAGGGGAACTACATGGCAATCGATATCGGTATCAGCGAAGAAGATCGCAAGTCCATCGTCGATGGTTTGTCGCGCCTGTTGTCGGATACCTACGTACTTTATCTGAAGACCCACAACTTTCACTGGAACGTCACCGGTCCGGCGTTTCGTACCTTGCACCTGATGTTCGAAGAGCAGTACAACGAACTGGCCCTGGCGGTCGACTCGATCGCCGAGCGTATTCGCGCGCTGGGCTTCCCGGCACCCGGGGCGTACTCGATTTACGCGCGGCTTTCTTCTATTAAGGAAGAAGAGGGGGTGCCACCTGCTGACGAAATGATCAAACAACTGGTCGAAGGCCAGGAGGCGGTAACCCGCACGGCACGCAGCATTTTCCCGCTGCTCGACAAGGTCAGCGACGAGCCGACGGCCGACCTGCTGACCCAGCGCATGCAGGTGCATGAAAAAACCGCCTGGATGCTGCGCTCGCTACTTGAAGGCAAGTAACCGGCAGATTTAACGCTGTTATTCGAATGCCCGAACTTTTGTGCGAAGTTCGGGCATTTCAGTTAGTACGGAAGCACTTTCCGGTGTTTTAAAGTACCGGCTCCAGTGCCGAGTATTCCTACATTCAGAGTTAGGGTGTCTGCTGGCACCGCCACGTTACACAGCGCTTTATTAAGGGCATGTTCCCGCGTGCATAACGCACGCGGGTTTGTTTCCCGGTTAAACAGTGGCGTGGTACGACTATGTCGGCATGGATGAATCGCACGGGGCGCGTAGCCTGCGTGCCGCACAAGGATGGCGTCGACCCTTTCGAGGCCAATTTCAACATGGGCCTGGCCCAGCCGCTGTCGCGGTCGGTGCGCCTCAACGGCTTTGCCACCTGTCTGCGCCTGGAAGAGATCTACTGGACTATTCTTGAACGCATCGCCAAGGCCAATCAGTGCTCGGTCAATGCCGTGTTGTCTTACATCGACCGTGAGGTACACCTGCGTCATGGCGGGGTAAAAAATTTCAGCGGGCTGATCCGCGTGGTCTGCGTGGTCTATTTGCTCGGCTTGCCAGTGGCACGCTAGTCGGTTGCCGGGCTGCACAGCACTCCTTAACCATATATAATCCCGCGCTTTACTGCCCGAACCAGCCTGCGCTGTGGTTAACGAGACACGCCTATGCCCATGTACGACTATCAATGTGCTTCCTGCAACCACCAGTTGGAAGTCCTCCAGAAGCTCAGCGCCGCGCCGCTGACCGATTGCCCGGCGTGTGAGCAGCCAGCGCTGAAGAAGCTGATTTCGGCCCCGGGCTTCCGCCTGGGTGGTACCGGCTGGTACGAAACCGACTTCAAGACCGGTGCGAAAAAGAACCTGGCAGGCGGCGACAAGGCCGACTGAGTTGATTGCACCGGCAGGGTCTTGCACTATTAGCCCTTTGGGGCTGCAAGGCCTCCACTGAACATACGAATGACGAGAAGCGAAACCACCATCATGATGCGCAGCCATTATTGCGGCCAACTGAACGAGAGCCTGGAAGGTCAGGAAATTACCCTTTGCGGATGGGTCCATCGTCGCCGCGACCACGGCGGGGTGATTTTCCTCGATATCCGTGATCGCGAAGGCATGGCCCAGGTCGTTTTCGACCCGGATCGCGCAGAAAGCTTCGCCGCCGCCGACCGCGTGCGCAGCGAATACGTGGTGCAGATTACCGGCAAGGTGCGTCCGCGTCCGGCTGGCGCAGTCAACGCCAACATGGCCTCGGGTGCCATCGAAGTGTTGGGTTATGAGCTGACCGTGCTGAACGAAGCGGAAACCCCGCCGTTCCCGCTCAACGAATACTCCGACGTTGGCGAAGAAACCCGCTTGCGCTATCGCTTCATCGACCTGCGTCGTCCAGAGATGGCCGAGAAGCTGCGTCTGCGTTCGCGCATCACCACCAGCATCCGTCGCTTCCTCGACGAAAACGGCTTCCTCGACGTCGAAACGCCGATTCTCACCCGTGCCACCCCTGAGGGCGCGCGTGACTACCTGGTGCCGAGCCGTACCCACGCCGGCAGCTTCTTCGCCCTGCCGCAATCGCCCCAGCTGTTCAAGCAGCTGCTGATGGTTGCCGGTTTCGACCGCTACTACCAGATCGCCAAGTGCTTCCGCGACGAAGACCTGCGCGCCGACCGTCAGCCGGAATTCACCCAGATCGACATCGAGACCAGCTTCCTCGATGAGTCCGAGATCATGGGCCTGACCGAAAGCATGATCCGCAAGCTGTTCAAGGAAGTCCTGGACCTGGAATTCGGTGAATTCCCGCACATGACCTTCGAAGAAGCCATGCGCCGCTACGGTTCCGACAAGCCTGACCTGCGTAACCCGCTGGAACTGGTCGACGTTGCCGACCAGCTCAAGGACGTTGAATTCAAGGTGTTCAGCGGCCCGGCCAACGATCCGAAGAGCCGTGTTGCCGCCCTGCGCGTGCCAGGTGGCGCGAGCATGCCGCGCAGCCGCATCGACGAGTACACCAAGTTCGTCGGCATCTACGGTGCCAAGGGCCTGGCCTACATCAAGGTCAACGAGCGCGCCAAGGGCGTTGAAGGCCTGCAGTCGCCGATCGTCAAGAACATCCCTGAGGCCAACCTCAACGTGATCCTCGATCGCGTTGGTGCGGTCGATGGCGACATCGTGTTCTTCGGCGCCGACAAGGCCAAGATCGTCAGCGAGGCGCTGGGCGCCCTGCGTATCAAGGTCGGTAACGATTTCAACCTGCTCACCTGCGAGTGGGCCCCGATGTGGGTGGTTGACTTCCCGATGTTCGAAGAGAACGACGACGGCAGCTTCACCGCGCTGCACCACCCGTTCACCGCGCCAAAATGCAGCCCCGAAGAGCTCGAGGCCAACCCGGCCACCGCGCTGTCGCGTGCTTACGACATGGTCCTCAACGGTACCGAGCTGGGTGGCGGTTCGATCCGTATCCACCGCAAAGAGATGCAACAGGCGGTCTTCCGTCTGCTGGGTATCGAAGCGGCTGAGCAGGAAGAGAAGTTCGGTTTCCTGCTCGACGCCCTGAAGTTCGGCGCACCGCCGCACGGCGGCCTGGCCTTCGGCCTTGACCGTCTGGTGATGCTGATGACCGGCGCCCAGTCGATTCGCGAAGTCATTGCCTTCCCGAAAACCCAGAGCGCCGCGTGCGTCATGACCCAGGCCCCTGGCCTGGTCGATGCCAAGGCCCTGCGTGAGTTGCATATCCGTCTGCGCGAACAGCCCAAGGCTGAGTAAGCGGGCCCCGGGCGCATCCAGATGGATGCGCCTTTGCGTTAAGGCGCATGAATTTAAAGGTCTCGGCCGGGCGTGAGCGCGGCCGCGGCGTGGCATTGTTACAAAGGATTCGGAGTGCGTTATGGCAGGTCATTCCAAGTGGGCAAACATCAAGCACCGCAAAGAGCGCCAGGATGCCAAGCGAGGCAAGATCTTCACCAAGTGGATTCGTGAGCTGACCGTTGCCGCCAAGCAGGGCGGAGGCGATCCTGCCTCCAACCCGCGCTTGCGCCTGGCCCTGGACAAGGCGTTGGGGGCGAACATGAGCCGCGACATCATCGACCGGGCGGTTGCCCGCGGTGCTGGCACGGCCGAAGCCGACAACGTCGAAGAGCTCAGCTACGAAGGTTACGGCCCGGGCGGCGTGGCGATCATGGTCGAGGCCATGACCGACAACCGCAACCGTACCGCCGCCGCTGTGCGTCATGCCTTCAGCAAATGCGGCGGCAACCTGGGGACTGACGGCTCGGTGGCTTACCTGTTCGAGCGCAAGGGCCAGATCAGCTTCGCCGCCGGCGTCGACGAAGACGCGCTGATGGAAGCGGCGATGGAGGCCGATGCCGACGACGTGGTCAGCAACGAAGATGGCTCGTTCGAGGTCTTCACCTCGTTCAACAGCTTCTATGCCGTGCGCAACGCCCTGGAAGAGGCCGGTTTCAAGGCCGCTGACGCGGAAATCGTGATGCAGCCGACCACCAGCGCCGAACTCGACCTGGACGGCGCACAGAAGGTGCTCAAGCTGATCGACATGCTTGAAGACCTGGACGACGTACAGAACGTCTACTCCAATGCCGAAATTCCTGACGAAGTCATGGAACAGCTCGGCTAGTCTCAAGTTGTTCATTTAGGTGGGAGCGAGCTTGCCTCGCGATGCGATTGGGTGGTAGTGCGCAATCGCGGGGCAAGCCCGCTCCTACCGGCCCGAGGCCGGATCTGCCTGCAGTTGCATTGCACCTGCGAGCCGGTCCGGCTTCTGTTTTTACTATGGCGCAAAGACGTATGACTCTGATTCTTGGCATCGACCCCGGCTCGCGCATTACCGGCTATGGCGTGGTGCACCACAGCGGGCGGGGTTGCGAGTACGTGGCTTCGGGCTGCATTCGTACCGGCGCCGGCGAGCTGCCCGAGCGCCTGCAGATCGTCTTTCGCGGCGTGCGCGAAATCATCCGCCAGCACGGCCCGGTGACCATGGGCATCGAGCGGGTGTTCATGGCGCGTAACGCCGACTCGGCGCTCAAGCTCGGCCAGGCCCGCGGCGCGGCGATCGTCGCGGCTATCGAAGAAGGCCTGGAAATCGCCGAGTACAGCGCCACCCAGGTCAAGCAGGCGGTGGCCGGCACCGGTGGGGCCAACAAGGAGCAGGTGCAGATGATGGTCATGCACCTGCTGAAACTGACGCAAAAGCCGCAGATCGATGCCTCCGACGCCCTGGCCATCGCCTTGTGCCATGCCCATACCCGCTCAAGCCTGGTGCCCCACGGCCTGGGTACGGCGCGCAGTCGAAGCGGGCGCTTGCGGCTCTGATAGCATCATCTGCTGAAACAAATTTTGCCTGGGCAATGCCATCGGCCATTGCATTTGCTGTTAGGGTTGACCGGTCGCTTGCCGGTACCCATGAGGAAGGATCGGAACGTGATTGGACGTTTGCGCGGCACCCTGGCTGAAAAACAGCCGCCGCACCTGATTGTCGACGTCAACGGCCTGGGCTATGAGCTCGAAGTGCCGATGACCACCCTGTACCGCCTGCCCAAGGTTGGCGAAGTGGTGACCTTGCACACCCACCTGGTGGTGCGCGAAGACGCCCACCTGCTGTATGGCTTCCATGAAAAGCGCGAGCGCGAGCTGTTTCGCGAGCTGATCCGCCTTAATGGCGTGGGGCCCAAGCTGGCCCTGGCATTGATGTCGGGCCTGGAGGTCGACGAACTGGTACGCTGTGTCCAGGCCCAGGATGCTTCGGCCCTGGTCAAGGTGCCGGGGGTTGGTAAAAAGACCGCCGAACGCCTGCTGGTCGAACTCAAGGACCGCTTCAAGGCCTGGGAAACCTCCCCGGCCATGTTTGCCCTTGTGCCCAATGGTCCACTGCCGATTGCCAGCGTTTCCAGCGCCGAGGCCGATGCCGTCAGCGCGCTGATTTCCCTGGGCTACAAGCCCCAGGAAGCGAGCAAGGCGGTCGCCGCCGTGGATGCCAAGGGCCTGAGCAGCGAAGAGCTGATCCGTCGCAGCCTGAAGGGAATGATCTAAGTGATTGAAGCCGATCGACTGATAGCCGCCACCGGGCGCGACCGTGAAGAGGTCCAGGACCGGGCGATCCGCCCATTGCGCCTGGCCGAATACATCGGCCAGCCGGTGGTGCGTGAACAGATGGCGCTGTTCATCCAGGCCGCCCGCGGGCGCAACGAATCCCTCGACCACACCCTGATCTTCGGCCCGCCGGGCCTGGGCAAGACCACCCTGGCCAATATCATTGCCCAGGAAATGGGCGTGTCGATCAAAAGCACTTCCGGGCCGATCCTCGAGCGCCCGGGTGACCTGGCCGCGTTGCTGACCAACCTAGAGCCGCACGATGTGCTGTTCATCGACGAAATCCATCGCCTGTCGCCCATCGTCGAAGAAGTGCTGTACCCGGCCATGGAAGACTTCCAGCTCGACATCATGATCGGCGAGGGGCCGGCGGCGCGTTCGATCAAGCTCGACTTGCCGCCGTTCACCCTGGTCGGCGCCACCACCCGTGCCGGCATGCTGACCAACCCGCTGCGTGACCGCTTCGGCATCGTCCAGCGCCTTGAGTTCTACAACACCGAGGACCTGGCGACCATCGTCAGCCGTTCCGGTGGCATTCTCGGCCTGCCCATTGAAGACGAAGGTGCCTTCGAGATCGCCCGCCGCGCCCGTGGCACGCCACGGATTGCCAACCGCTTGCTGCGGCGGGTGCGCGACTACGCCGAAGTGCGCGGCAAGGGCCACATCACCAAGCCGGTGGCCGACATGGCGCTGAACCTGCTGGACGTCGACGAGCGCGGTTTCGATCATCAGGACCGGCGCTTGCTGCTGACCATGATCGAGAAGTTCGACGGCGGCCCGGTGGGGGTCGACAGCCTGGCCGCGGCCATCAGCGAAGAGCGTCACACCATCGAGGACGTGCTCGAGCCCTACCTGATCCAGCAGGGCTACATCATGCGCACGCCACGGGGCAGGGTGGTGACCCGGCATGCCTACCTGCATTTCGGCCTGAACATTCCCAACCGCCTGGGCGAATCGATCAGCGGCGAGGGTTTTTCCGCCCAGACCGATGAATGACAGATTTATCCAGCGTTTCTGTGGTCCTATCCGCGGGCATGCCTCAGTCGCGCTGGCAATACGACATAATCGATGAAAAACAGTTGCCGGGGCGGATTGGCAAGCTGAGGAGTTAGCACTAGAGTATGCGCGCGCAAAACGAGCTAGAGCCGTTCGCACATCGTTGTCGTGTCTATTACGAAGATACCGATGCCGGCGGCGTGGTGTATTACGTCAATTACCTGAAATTCATGGAACGTGCCCGCACCGAGCGGTTGCGTGACCTGGGCTTTGCCCAGTCGGCACTGGCGCAGGACAACCTGCTGTTCGTGGTCCATTCCAGCGAGGCGCGCTATCACGCGCCAGCGCGGCTGGACGACGAGTTGCGGGTTACCGCGCAAGTGCTTGAATTGAACCGCGCCAGCCTGCGCTTCGTGCAGCAGGTGTGGCGCGAAAAAGATGCAACGCTGCTCTGTGAGGGGCAGTTCCTGGTGGCCTGTGTGCGCGCCGATACTTTCAAACCCCGGGCCATCCCCCAAGCGCTGCGCGCGGCCTTTGCCGAGGCGGGCGATCCGGGTACTCATTCAAATGCAGGAGATTAAGCGTGGAAGCTAACGTCGTCGACCATACCTCCATGTGGAGCCTGGTCAGCAATGCCAGCATCGTGGTGCAGCTGGTCATGCTGATTCTGGTGGCCGCATCGGTAACGTCATGGATCATGATTTTCCAGCGCAGTACCATGCTGCGCGCCGGTCGTCGTGCGCTGGACAGCTTTGAAGAGCGCTTCTGGTCGGGTATCGACCTGTCCAAGCTGTATCGTCAGGCTGGCAGCAACCCGGACCCGGATTCGGGTGTAGAGCAGGTGTTCCGCGCCGGCTTCAAAGAGTTCTCGCGTCTGCGCCAACAGCCAGGCGTCGACCCGGACGCGGTCATGGAAGGCGTTGGCCGGGCCATGCGCGTAGCCATCTCCCGTGAGGAAGAGAAGCTCGAGCAGAGCCTGCCGTTCCTCGCCACCGTCGGTTCCACCAGCCCGTACATCGGCCTGTTCGGTACCGTCTGGGGCATCATGAACTCCTTCCGTGGCCTGGCCTCGGCGCAGCAAGCGACCCTGGCCACCGTGGCCCCGGGTATCGCCGAAGCCCTGATCGCCACCGCGATCGGCCTGTTCGCCGCGATCCCTGCGGTTATTGCCTACAACCGTTTCGCTGCCCGCAGTGAAGTCTTGATCGGCCGTTACTACACGTTCGCCGACGAGTTCCAGGCCATCCTGCACCGTAAAGTGCACACCAGCGAAGAGTGATCAGGTAAAAGCCCATGGCCCGAGTTCGCCACAAACGCAAGCCGGTCGCCGAAATGAACGTGGTGCCATACATCGACGTGATGCTGGTACTGCTGGTGATTTTCATGGTGACCGCACCGATGCTCAACCAGGGCGTGAAGGTCGACCTGCCCAAGGTTTCCAGTGAAGCCTTGCCGCAGGACAACAACACCCAGGTCCTGACCATTTCGATCAAGGCTGACAAGACCTACTACTGGAACCTTGGCAGCGAAGTCGACACCGACAAGCAGATGGACAAGGCCATGACCTTGCCGCAAATGACCGACGCCGTGACCAAGATCATCAGCGCCGGCCGTGACCAGGGCAAGCAGACCCAGGTCTTCATCCGTGGCGACAAGTCCGTCGACTACGGCGCGGTCATGGGTGCCATGGGCGGGTTGCAGAAGGCAGGTGTCGGTAACGTTGGCCTGATTACCGAGGCGCCCTGATGCAACAGCGAGAGCCATCCGCCTCGGAAAGCTATTTCTGGCCCAGTGTCTGGGCCATTGCGCTGCACGTTCTGGTGTTCGGCATGCTGTTCGTCAGCTTTGCCATGACCCCGGAGCTGCCGCCGGCCAAGCCTATTGTCCAGGCAACCCTGTACCAGCTCAAATCCAAGAGCCAGGCCACCACCCAGACCAATCAGAAGATTGCCGGTGAGGCCAAGAAGACTGCTTCGCGTCAAACCGAAGAAGAACAGATGGAACAGAAGAAGGTCGAGCAGCAGGCAGTGAAGGCTGCGGAACAAAAGAAAGAAGAAGCGGCTCAAAAGGCCGAAGAGGCGCGAGCCGAAGCTGAAGCGAAGAAAGCCGAACAGGCCGAGAAGGCCGAGGAAGCGAAGAAAACCGCCGAAGCCAAGAAAGCCGAAGAGGCGAAGAAGGCTGCCGAGAAGCAACAGGCTGACATCGCCAAGAAGAAGGCCGAAGAGGAAGCCAAGAAAAAGGCTGACGAAGAGGCCAAGAAGCAGGCGGCTGAAGAAGCCAAGAAAAAAGCAGCCGAGGACGCCAAGAAGAAGGCGGCCGAGGACGCCAAGAAAAAAGCAACGGCTGAAGAGGCGAAGAAGAAAGCCGCCGAAGACGCCAAGAAGAAAGCCGCAGCTGATGCGGCCAAGAAGAAGGCACAGGATGCAGCCCGCAAGGCGGCGGAAGACAAGAAAGCCCAGGCCCTGGCCGAGCTTCTGTCCGATACCACCGAACGGCAGCAGGCCCTGGCTGACGAGCAGGGTGACCAGGTAGCCGGCGATTTCGACGACCTGATCCGTGCACGTGCGGCCGAGGGCTGGGCACGTCCGCCTTCTGCGCGCAAGAACATGACGGTGGTCCTGCAGATCGGCATGTTGCCGGACGGCACCATTACCTCGGTGAGCGTAGCCCGCTCCAGTGGTGACGGTCCGTTTGACAGCTCGGCTGTGGCAGCGGTCAAGAACATTGGTCGTTTAACCGAAATGCAGGGCTTGAAACCGAGCGAATTCAATCCCTATCGTTCATTCAAGATGACATTCACACCTGAGGATCTAGCCTTGTGATTAACCTTCTTCGAGGACTGCTGGTCGTTCTCTGCTGTGCAGCAGGGTTGGCCGTAGCAGATGAAAAGAACATTCTGGTCACCAGCGGCAGCGATCGCGCCACGCCGATCGCGGTCGTGCCGTTCGGGCTGCAGGGCGGCAGCGTGCTGCCTGAAGACATGGCTGACATCATCGGCAATGACCTGCGCAACTCCGGTTATTACTCGCCGATCCCGCGCCAGAACATGATCAGCCAGCCGAGCCAGGCCAGCGAAGTGATCTTCCGTGATTGGAAAGCCCTGGGCGCCCAGTACGTGATGGTCGGCAGCATCGTTCCGTCCGGCGGCCGCCTGCAGGTGCAGTACGCGCTGTTCAACGTCGCCACCGAGCAGCAAGTGCTGACCGGCAGCGTCTCGGGCAGCGTCGATCAACTGCGCGACATGTCGCACTACATCGCCGACCAGTCGTTCGAAAAGCTCACCGGCATCAAGGGTGCATTCTCTACCCGCATGCTTTACGTGACCGCCGAGCGCTTCTCGACCAACAATACCCGTTACACCCTGCAGCGTTCGGACTACGACGGTGCGCGGGCGGTAACCCTGCTGCAGTCGCGTGAGCCGATCCTGTCGCCGCGCTTTGCACCAGACGGCAAGCGCATTGCCTACGTGTCGTTCGAGCAGAAGCGTCCGCGCATCTTCGTCCAGCATATCGATACCGGTCGCCGTGAGCAGATCACCAACTTCGAAGGCCTCAACGGTGCGCCAGCCTGGTCGCCGGATGGTTCGCGCCTGGCGTTCGTGCTGTCCAAGGACGGCAACCCGGACATCTACGTGATGAACATGGGTTCGCGCCAGCTGTCGCGCGTGACCGCAGGCCCGGGTATCAACACCGAACCGTTCTGGGGTAAAGATGGCTCGACCATCTACTTCACCTCCGACCGCGGTGGTAAACCACAGATCTACAAAACCAATGTTTCCGGTGGTGGTGCAGAGCGGGTAACTTTCGTGGGTAACTACAACGCCAACCCTAAACTGTCGGCGGATGAAAAGACCCTGGTGATGATTCATCGCCAACAAGGTTTCACCAACTTCAAAGTGGCTGCACAAGATTTGCAACGCGGCAGTGTAAAGATTCTCTCGGAAACAAGTCTTGATGAGTCACCCACTGTTGCGCCCAACGGCACCATGCTAATCTACGCCACCCGCCAGCAGGGCCGGGGAGTCTTGATGCTCGTCTCTCTCAACGGACGCGTGAGGCTCCCGCTTCCTACCGCTCAAGGCGAAGTCAGAGAACCGTCCTGGTCCCCTTACCTGAACTGACGCGGCGCTTTACGTTTTACTTAACACACTGGGGTTCATTAGGAGTTTCACGATGGAAATGCTGAAGTTTGGTAAGTTTGCTGCGCTGGCTCTGGCCATGGCCGTAGCTGTAGGTTGCTCCTCGAAAGGCGGCGACGATGCTGGTCAAGGCCAGGTTGATCCTAACGCTGGCTACGGTGCCAACACTGGCGCTGTTGACGGCAGCCTGAGCGAAGAAGCTGCTCTGCGCGCAATCACCACCTTCTACTTCGAATACGACAGCTCGGACCTGAAGCCAGAAGCCATGCGCGCTCTGGACGTTCATGCCAAGGACCTGAAAGGCAACGGCGCTCGCGTCGTTCTGGAAGGTAACACCGACGAGCGTGGTACTCGCGAATACAACATGGCTCTGGGCGAGCGTCGTGCGAAAGCCGTTCAACGCTACCTGGTACTGCAAGGCGTTTCTCCTGCCCAGCTGGAACTGGTTTCCTACGGCGAAGAGCGTCCAGTTGCTACCGGTAACGACGAGCAGTCCTGGGCTCAGAACCGTCGCGTCGAACTGCGTAAGTAATTCGATATGCGAACGTGCCGTCGTGCTGTAACCGTCCTGGCTCTCACCCTGCCTCTCATGGCCTGGGCTGAGGTTCCTGTTGTTGATGACAACGCAGGCTATAGCGGCGCAAGCAGCTATCCGCCTGCGGGTTATGGTACGAACGGCGCCTATGCCGGGGGAGGGGTTACGGCCCCTGCCTCGGCACAGGGCCAGCTGTTCATGCAACTGCAGCAAATGCAGGAGCAGATAGCGCGTCAACAAGGCGTCATTGAAGAGCTGCAAAATGACGTGTCACGCATGAAACAGGAGAGCCTGGAGCGTTACCAGGACCTGGATCGGCGTATCGGAAGCGGTGTTGCACCTGCCGCCACTCCACCCAATTCCCCAGCCGGTGGCGAAGCCGCCGGTGCTGCTGCAGGCGCTGTCGCCGGTGCTGCCACCGGCCAGCAGCCTGCCGCCAGCAGCGAACCTGGCGATCCGGCGAAAGAGAAGCTCTATTACGACGCTGCTTTCGACCTGATCAAAGCCAAGGATTTCGACAAGGCCAGCCAGGCGTTCAACGCCTTCCTGCGCAAGTACCCGAACAGCCAGTATGCCGGCAACGCCCAGTACTGGCTCGGTGAAGTAAACCTGGCCAAAGGTGACCTGCAAGCGGCAGGGCAAGCCTTTGCCAAAGTGAGCCAGCTGTATCCCAAGCACAACAAGGTGCCGGATTCGCTGTACAAGCTCGCCGACGTGGAACGCCGCCTGGGTCACACCGACCGGGTCAAGGGCATTCTCCAGCAGGTGGTTACCCAGTACCCGGGTACCTCGGCTGCACAACTGGCCCAGCGCGATTTGCAAAAGCTCTGAACCAGCCGTTTTAAAAGAAACCCGCGCTAGTCGCGGGTTTTTTCGTTAGAATCACTGCCCTTTTATGAAACACGCTGCTGCGAACTACGCGATGACGGGTTCTCAGCAGTGCCTGACGGAGGCGGACAGCCTGTTTAGCTGTTACGCCCGTGGCGACTATGCAAGACACATTACGCATTACCGAAGTTTTTTACTCTTTGCAGGGTGAAACGCGTACCGCTGGGCTGCCCACGGTATTCGTCCGCCTCACCGGCTGCCCGCTGCGTTGCCAGTATTGCGACAGCGAGTACGCATTCAGTGGCGGCAGCATCCGCACCCTCGACTCGATCCTCGACCAGGTCGCCGGCTTCAAGCCGCGCTATGTCTGCGTCACCGGCGGCGAGCCGCTGGCCCAGCCCAATGCCATCCCTTTGCTCAAGCAACTGTGCGACGCCGGTTACGAGGTTTCGCTGGAGACCAGTGGCGCCCTGGATATTTCCAGGGTCGACACCCGGGTCAGTCGCGTGGTCGACCTGAAAACCCCAGGCTCCGAGGAAGTTCACCGCAACCGTTACGAGAATATCGAGCTGCTGACCCCGAATGACCAGGTCAAGTTCGTTATCTGTTCCCGTGAAGACTACGATTGGGCGGTGTCCAAGCTCATTCAATATGGCCTGGAAAAACGCGCTGGCGACGTACTCTTCTCGCCCAGCCACCACCAGGTGAGTGCCACCGACCTGGCCGACTGGATCGTGGCCGATAATTTGCCGGTTCGTTTCCAGATGCAGCTGCACAAACTGCTGTGGAACGACGAACCGGGACGCTGACAGGAGTGATGCAATGACTGAGAAACGTGCGGTAATTCTGCTTTCCGGCGGCCTCGACTCGGCCACTGTTGTTGCCATGGCCAAGGCCGAGGGCTACAGCTGCTACACCATGAGCTTCGACTACGGCCAGCGCCACCGCGCCGAGCTCAACGCCGCAGCGCGGGTTGCCCGCGACCTGGGCGTGGTCGAACACAAGGTCATCGGCCTGAGCCTGGACGGTATTGGCGGCTCGGCCCTGACCGACAGCAGCATCGATGTACCTGAAGCGCCGAGCGAAGGCATCCCGGTCACTTACGTGCCGGCACGCAATACGGTGTTCCTGTCCCTGGCCCTGGGCTGGGCAGAGGTACTGGAAGCCCGCGATATCTTCATCGGCGTCAACGCCGTGGATTACTCCGGTTACCCGGATTGCCGTCCGGAGTTCGTCGAGGCGTTCGAGCGCATGGCCAATCTGGCTACCAAAGCCGGTGTCGAAGGCAACGGCTTTCGCATCCAGGCACCGCTGCAGAACCTCAGCAAGGCGCAGATCGTCCAGGCCGGCATGGCCCGCGGGGTGGATTACAGCCTGACCGTTTCCTGCTATCAGGCCGACGATCAAGGCCGTGCGTGCGGCAAATGTGACAGCTGCCGCCTGCGCGCCGACGGCTTTAAAGCCGCCGGTGTAGAGGACCCGACCAGATATTTTTAAATTATTTTGCGATGGGGTGTTGATTTCCTGTTAGAAATCAGTATTATACGCGCCATCCAACGGGTCGTTAGCTCAGTTGGTAGAGCAGTTGGCTTTTAACCAATTGGTCGTAGGTTCGAATCCTACACGACCCACCATACGCTGTAAGAGAAAGCCCGCGTCCTGCAAAGGTCGCGGGCTTTTTCGTTTCCTACCTATCAGAACGCGTAGGTCGCCGACAGAATCGCCGAACGCGCATCGCCGTACTCTATGGCCGAAGAACGCGCATCGGTGCCGTTCTGCTGGCGCACACGCTCAACGTAATCCTTGTCGAACAGGTTGTTGACGTTCAGCTGCAGGTCGAGGTCTTCGTTGACCCGGTACGCCACCATGGCGTTGTGCAGCCAGTAGGCGTCAAGCTTGGCGCTGGTGCTGGAGGTGACGTTGCGTTCGCTGACATAACGCGCGCCATAGCCCAGGGTCCAGCCGGCCGGCAGCTGGTAAGTGGTCCACAGGTTCAGCGAGCGCGGCGGGGTGTTGCCCAGGGCCTGGCCTTCACGGGCGATACCGGCTGCAGTGTTGGCGGCCTTGAGGGTTTCACTGTCGAGGAAGGTGTAGTTGGCGAACACATCCCACTGCTCGGTGATATGCCCGGTGACCCCGACTTCGACGCCCTGTACACGCTGCTTGCCGGCCAGTTGGGTGGAGCCGTCGGCCATGGTTTCGCGGGCGTTGGTCTTTTCTACCCGAAACAGCGCCGCGTCCAGTTCCAGGCGCTTGTCGAGCAGCTCCCATTTGGTCCCCAGTTCCCAGGTTTCGTTCTTTTCCGGGGCGAGGTTTTCGGTGGCCGCGCTCAGGCCGCCGCCGGTGGAGGCCAGGCTCTCTGCCGAAGGGTTGAAGGAGTTGCCCCAGGCCAGGTAGATACGCCCGTTCTCAGTCGGTTTGTAGACCAGCCCGGCACGGCCACTGAGTTTCTCGTCGGTGGAGTCGAAGTCGGAGGTGCGTACATGCCCGGCGTCGTAGCCTTGGGCCTGACCTTTGAACTTGTCGTAGCGCAGGCCCAGGTTCAGGTCCCATTGCTCATGCAGGGCAATGGTGTCGAAGATGTACAGCGCCTGGTTGGTCAGCTCGGTGTCGGTGTAGCTGCTGGTGGCCTTGTTGGCCGGCCCCGACCAGTGCCCCGGCGGGTTGCTCAGATCATAACCATTAGCGGGATACAGGGCGTTGCTCAAGCCGTAGCCGTAGGTCTTCAGGTCCATGGTTTCGCGTGACACTTCCATGCCGGTGACCAGGTCATGGCGCATGCCCAGCAGCTTGAAGTTGCTGATCAGATTGGTCTGGTTGATCCACATTTCGGTGGTCGCATCGCGCCCGTAGCCCTGGGGGCCGGCGGGGCGATAGCGGCCAGGCGGCAGGCCGGTGGTGTTGACGTGCGAAGCCGAAACCGTGGTATCGCGGGCAATGTGGCTGTAGCGCGTAAGGTTTTGCAGGCGCAGGTTGTCGTTGAAGTCGTGTTCGAAGTTGGCGGTGAACGAGCTTTGCTCGATCTCTTCCTTGTCGAGGTTCTTCCAGCCGAAGTAGTCTTCGCGGCTGACGCCGGCCAGGCGTTTGCCGTCCAGGGCCGGTACGCCGTAGTCGGGCAGGTTGTCATCGACCTGGTGGAAGGCGCTCAGGGTCAGGCGCGTGGATTCGCTCAGGCCCAGGCGCAGCGATGGGGCGAGCCCCCAGCGTTCACGGTCGATCTGTTCGCGGCCGGCCACATCGTTCTGGTGGCCCATGAGGTTGATGCGAAACGCGCTGTCATGCCCTACGCCCTCCAGCGGCTGGTTGCTGTCCAGGGTCATGCGGTAGTAGCTGTCGGTGCCGACACTGCCGCCCAGGCGGGTGAAGGCCTGGTCCTGGGGCTGCTTGCTGATGATGTTGATGCTGCCGCCGGTGGTGCCGGCACCACCGAACACAGAGTTGGGGCCTTTGATGACTTCGACCTGCTCGACATTGAAGGTGTCGGTGCGGTTGGTCTGGGCGCTGTCGCGCAAGCCGTCGATCTGGATATTGCTGTTGGCCGAGAAGCCGCGGATGTTGATGCTGTCGCCCGAGCCGCCACCGCCTTCGCCGGCGTTGAAGGTGATGCCGGAGACGTTGGACAGTACCTGGCGCAGGCTCAGGGCCTGCTGCTCCTTGATTACCTGGGAGGGCACCACGGTGATGGTCTGCGGGGTGTCGAGCAGGGTGGTGGTGTACTTGCCCGACGCCGAGCGTTCAGTCTTGTAGTCGCTGCTGGCCTTGGCATCGATGTTGATATTGCCCAGCTCCATAGGCGGGCTGGACGCCTTCTCGGCGAGCGAATAGCTTGATGTTGAAGCGACGGCAAGGCCCAGCGCTGAAGCCATGAAGGAATGCGATGAACGACCACGAGCAAGTTGGCAAGACATGTAAAGTTTCACCCCAGTGAAAATTAAATGTAAGTGTTTATGAGAATTATTAGCAGTTACGCTGCCGATGATAATCTCGCCGCTTACCTTTCTTGCAGCTGTAGGTGTTTCGACATGTTTCTGGAGCGAACCATGACAACCAGGCAGAGTTCCAGCATCATGGTGCCACTTCGAACTCAAAGATGACCCGCCTCCGTCGTGAGGCCGGCATAAGGCTTTTACCCGTAATGACCCAAGAACACGCCCAGCAGCCTTCCCAGTCGCCGCCACTGATCTCGGTCGTCGCTCCTTGCTACAACGCCGAGAAGTACCTTGAGGCCGCGCTGCAGAGCATCTTTGCCCAGGATTACCCCAACTTCGAGGTGATCATTGTCGACGATGGCTCGACGGACAACAGCCTTGCCATGCTCCGGGCGCTGCAGGACACCTACGCTTTCACCCTGCTGACCCAGCACAATCAGGGCGTCAGTGCCACGCTGAACAATGGCCTCAAGCATGCCCGGGGCGTGTATGTGTCCACTCCGGACCTGGACGACATCATGCTCCCGCATTCGCTCAGCGTCAGGGCCAGGTACCTGGACGAGCACCCCGAGGTCGGCTGCGTCGGCGCCCTGATCGCCTACATGGACAGCGATGGCGCCGAAACCAAGACCCAGCAGCGCACCGAGGTAAAGACCTTCAGCTTCGACCAGATCGTCCGCGAGGCAGTGGTCATCGGTGCGCCGGGCGCGTTGTACCGCATGCAGGCGATGCGCGCGGCGCAGTTCTACGACCCGGCGATCAAGGTCCAGGATTTCCAGATCACCCTCAGGATCGCCAGCAAGGGCTACCAGATTCACGAGTTGCCGGTGTGCGTGACGCGCTATCGCCGCCACCCCAACAACCTGTCGAGAAAGTTCAAGGTCCTGCTGGATGCCGATATGCTGGCGATGGCGCCCTTCAAAACGCATCCCGGGTATCAGCAGGGCAGGACGGTGCTGATCAACAAGGCATTGAAGTATGCGGTGGTCGCCGACAAGAAATTTGCCTGGCAACTGTTGCGCTCGATCCCGCTACGCCATTACAACCGCACCACATTCAAACGCCTGAAGCGCCTCGTACTGCACCGTTGATCAGCAAGGACCCCTTTGTGAAGTTATTCGACCTCTTGAAACAGCGGCGTGAGCGCAAACGACTGCGCTCGATGGACAAGCTTGAGCGTGCGGCAGAAAAGATCAGGCTGCGTTACCCACGTTATAGCGTCGGGGTGGGCACCTACGGGATTCCGGAAGTTGTCGAGTTCGGTGACGATACAGTGCTGAAGATCGGTTCCTACACCTCGATCGCAGCGGGCGTACAGATACTGCTCGGCGGTGAGCACCGTACCGACTGGCTGACCACTTACCCGTTCCCGGCCATGGTCGATGCCGTCAAGGACATCAAGGACTATGCGCCGAGCAAGGGCGATGTGGTGATCGGCAGCGACTGCTGGATCTGCACCAACGCGGTGATCCTCTCGGGCGTGACCATCGGCCATGGCGCGATTGTCGCCGCCGGTGCGCTGGTGACCCGCGATGTGCCGCCGTTTGCGGTGGTCGGCGGCAACCCGTGCAAGCAGATCAGGTGGCGGTTTGACGAAGAAGTGCGCAACACCTTGCTCGAAGCGGCCTGGTGGGACTGGCCCATGGATGAAGTCAAAGCTGTCTCGCGGATGCTCAGCAGCTCGGACCTTGATAGCTTTCTTGCCTACATCAAGGCCCGTAACGGCTGACAGTCAGTTGAACAGGCGCTGGCGCAGCGCGTCGATGCGTTCGGCCTCGGCCAGATAGTCGGCGGCACTGAGGTTGCTGTACAACGTGCCGGCCTTGATCCGCTTGGCATCGCGCCGCTGCTGCTCGGCGCGTTCGAGCAACGCCTTTTGCAAGGCACTTGCACTGTCCGGCGAGGCTTCAAGCAGTGGCCGGGCGATGATCTCGGCGCTGTCCAGGTGGTCCTGGGCGATGGCGCTGAGCACCGCACTGGGTTCACTTATCGCCCCCAGGCCCAGCAAGCGCTTGGCCAGCGCCGGCGTTACCTGCGCAGCGCCTACCAGCAGCGTGTCGGCTTGCACCGGCATGCCCTGGTCGAGCAACCAGCTGGCAGCTTCCAGGTGTCCATGCTGCAGGCAGCATTCCAGGCTGGCGCCGTGTCCACGCAACGTTTCGCTCAGGTCGCAGCCGGCCCTGCGCAGGGCTGCCAGGCGCTCGATATCGCCATGGCTGGCCGCATCGAGCAGCGCCAGTTGGCGCAGGCGTGGTTGTCCGGCGAGGCTGCCGTCAGCCAGTGCCGGGCGCCAGTCCAGTACTTGTTCGCGTAGCAAGGTCTCAAGCCGCGCCTTGAGCGTCACGCCCGACTCACCGGCTGCTTCCAGTTCATCCAGCGCTTCGAGCAGTTCGCTGGCGCTGCTGTACTCGGCCTGCGGGTCGAACGGGTCTTGTTCATAGGCCAGCAGGTGGAACAGCCCGGCGATGTCGTCGGCGATGCGTGCCAGGCTGTCCTGGTGCAGGCTGCCGGCCCAGGCTGGCGGCAGCCCGCGGCTCCAGGCGATCACCGCGCCATGGTTGGGGCCCGGGGTGACGCACACGTACAAGCGCTCCAGATATTCGAATCCGCCGAACGGCAGGTAGTCGAGCTTGCCGTTCCAGGGGCGGCCGTGTTCCCGGGCGGCTTCTTCGGCTTGCTCCTGTTCGTGCTCGATCCAGCCCCAGAGGTCGCGGTAGCCGTCACTATCCGGGTAGAACAGCTCGCTGAAGGAGAACGGGTGGCGGTGGCCGTCGTAAACCACTTCCAGGTCATAGCCGACGCGACCGCCCAGGCAGGTCTGCCACAGCTGCAACAGCCCTGCGGGTAGCGGGCCGCTCAGTTGGGCTTCGATCCGCGCCAGGGTGGCGGCGTCGATTGCAGGTTGAGTATCGAAGATCACGCAGCCTTCGAACAGGGCCAGGTGGTGGTCCTGCAACAGCTGATGTTCGGCGGGGGAGAGTTCCATTCGTGGTCCACCTTCGGATTGGGCCGCAGACTCTAGCACGCGGCGAAACCCTCATTGTATTGCCCGCAAGCCTCACGCCGAATTGATCTAAACGCCAGGAGTGAGAGGGGTAAAATGGTATCGACGCTGTAGCGCAGGAGTCATGGCAATGAAATCCTTCAGCACACTTGCGTTCACCACGGCACTGGCTGCGTTGCTGGTGGCCTGGCCGGCCCAGCACGCTCAAGCTGCGCAGTACCAGGAGCCGATCGACATGTCCGGGGTCAAGTTGCAACCCCAGGAGCAGAATGGCGTGAGCTATGTCAGCGGCGGAATCGGCATCGATGAGTCGCGGGCCATTCAGCAAGTCCAGGGCTATAACTTGCATCTGACCTTCTCGACCGGCCCCGAGAACAAGTATGTGCCGGATGTCGACCTGGCGATCCAGGGCGGGCAGGGGCAAACCTTGCTGCAACTGAGCCAGGTCGGGCCGATGGTCTACGTCAAGCTGCCGCCGGGTCATTACAACCTGGTCGCCTCGCGCAATGGCGTGCAGCAACTGGGCGCCGTCAACCTGGTTCCCGGCCAGACCGGCACGGTGAACCTGCACTGGCCGCAGGACAACTGAGCCGTGCCGGCACGCGGTTGACCAGCAGTATGCCGCTGATCAGCAGCGTGCCACCGGCCAGCATGGCGCCGCTCAGTTGCTCGCCCAGCAAAAGGGCGCCCGCGACCACGGCGGTCAGCGGGTTGAGGGCAATGAAACTGCCGGCCCGGGTGGCGCCGATCCTGGCGATGGCGTCGTAATACAGCACGTACGCCAGCGCCGAACCCAGTGCCCCCAGGTACCCCAGGCTGAGCAACTCGGGCGCCGACAGTGCGTGCAATGCGCTGATGCTCAGGCTGCCATTGAGCAGGGCGTGGACGCTGAGCATCGCTGCCCCGGCGAACACCGCATAGGTCACCGTGTGCAGCGCGCCGAGCTGTTTCACCAGGCCGCTGCAGCAGACACTGAAGATCACCCAGCTCAGCACGCAGCCGAAGATCAAGCCATCGCCGAGCCAGCTGCCCTGGCCAATCGCTGCGGGCGCCCGGGCCAGCACCACCCAGCCCGCGCCCAGCAGGCACAGGGCGACGCCGAGCAACTGTGTGCGGCCCAGGCGCTGCCTGAAACACAGGTAGGCCATGATCGCCATGACCGCAGGGTTGCTCGCCACGATCAGCGAAGCCCGGGAGGCATCGGTGTATTGCAGGCCATGGAAGAAGAACAGCGTATAGGCATAGATGCCGGCAAAACCCAGGCCGGCGACTTGCACGGCCTGGGTCTTGCTCACCCGGACAAAACCCTTTTTTGACACCCGCAGGATGATCGCCAGCACCAGGCTGGCCAGGGCAAAGCGCAGGCTGCCGAGCAGCAGCGGATCGACAGCGCTGGCCACGGCGCGACCGGCAACGAAGGTGCCGCCCCAGATCATCGCGACCAGCGCAAGTTTCAGGTAGGTGCAAAACTGAGACGGCATGGCGGGCCCCGGCTGACGGCGTACAGGTGATGCGCCATACTTGTCCGAATGCCGACTCATAGGGAAATGAGCAATTGCTCATGGGCTTTCGATGACTTTGACCCAGCTGGAAATCTTCGCCGTGGTCGCTGCGCGCAAAGGCTTCACCCTTGCCGCGGCGCAACTGAAAATCTCCCAATCAGGGGTGTCTCACGCCATCCGCGCCCTGGAGCAAGAGCTTGGCGTGGCCCTGTTCGAGCGCCAGCAGGGGCAGATCGAGCTGAGCGATATTGGCAGCCGCCTGCTGCCGCGGGCCCAGGCCATGCTCGGCCTGGCTGAAACCCTGCGCCAGGAAGCCCACGATGCCCGAGGCATGAAGCAGGGTACGCTGCGCATCGGCTCGTTCGGGCCGACAGCGTCGGTGCGTTTGCTGCCGGCGATTCTCGCTGCCTACCGCCAGGCGTACCCCGGTATCGAGGTGCATGTCGACGAAGGTCCGGACCGCCAGATGCTGCACTGGCTGCAGGAGCGGCGCATCGATGTCGGTTTCGTGGTGCTGCCTGAAGAGCAGTTCGACAGCTACCCGCTGCTGGAGGACCAGATGGTTGCGCTGCTGCCCGCCGACCATGCGCTGGCGCAGCTCGCTTCAGTGACGCTCAAGCAACTGTGCCTGGACCCGTTCGTGCTCACCGAGGCCGGTTCAGCCGAGATCGTCTCGCGGCTGTTTCTTGCCGCCAGGCTGCAACCCCGGATTCGCTACCGCACCTCGCAACTGCTCAGCACCCTGGAGATGGTTGCCCGTGGTGACGGTGTGAGCATCGTCGCGCAATCGTCCTTGCCGTTGCCCACGAGCCTGGCTTATGTGCAGCGCCCGCTCGATCCGCCGGTCAAGCGGATGGTGGGGCTGGCGGTGGTCGATGAGCGCATCATCTCGCCCGCGACCCGGGCTTTTATCGAACTTGCACGGAGTTTGCCGCGTAACGCTGCTGACTGATTTATAGTAGCGCCCTCGTCAACGGCGTCTCCGGGAAAAGGAAGTGGTGTGTTTTTCAGGTTTGTTCTGATCGCCGTAATGCTGGCGATGTCTGCATGCAGTTCGCATTCCCCAAGCCCCGGTAGCTCCGCCAACAAAGTCGTGGCCGGCACCTATAAGGTCAAGCGCGGCGATACCCTGTACTCGATTGCCTCGCGCCATGGCTGGAACTTCAAGGAACTGGCGCGCTACAACGGCATCAGTGCCCCCTATGCGGTGAATGTCGGCCAGACCATCCGCTTCGGTGGCTCGAAAACCACCACACGCACCACGCGCACCACCAGCAGTGCCAGCAAGGCCCGGCCCGTGGCGCCGGCCACCAAGGTCACCCTGCGCGGCTGGGCGTGGCCGCTGCAGGGCACGCTGATCCGCCGCTATTCCTCCGCCGACAAGCTCAACAAGGGCATTCGCATCGCCGCCACCCCGGGCCAGCCGGTGTACGCCAGCCTGGGTGGCAAGGTCGCGTTCGCGACCAACATCCGCGGCTATGGCAACCTGATCATCCTCCAGCATGGCACTGCCCATGCCAGCGTCTACGGCCACAACAGCAAGTTGCTGGTCAAGGAAGGCCAGACCGTCAGCAAGGGCCAGAAGATTGCCGAAGCCGGCGACCTGGATACCGACCGCGTGCAGCTGTACTTCGAAATCCGCCAGAACGGCAAGCCGATCGATCCGCTGAGCGTGTTGCCGGCCAGCTGAGGATGCTCAAGGCGTCGCTTGCAGGTAGTGGGCGATGATCTTCACGCTCAGTTGCAGACGTTGCTCGATGTCCTCGCTGGCCGGGGTATAGGCCGGCATGCTGACCGCCTTGAGAAACAGGTCGGCCTTGAGCATCTCCAGAAACTGGCAAGCAACCAGGCTGAGGGTTTGCCGGTCGGCCTGGATACCGTGCAGTTGCCCCAGGCGCTCGGCCAGCAACTGGTAGCTGCGCTCGGGGCCCAGGGTGTAGAAGTGCTCGCCGATCTGCGGAAAACGCGGCGCTTCGGCCACGATCAAGCGATACAGGCCGATGCTTCTGGGCGCCAGCAGGCCGTGCAGAAAGCGGCGCCCGTAGTGTTCGAGTACGCGTTCAAGCGAGTCGTGTGCGGCGCTGCCGGGGTCTGGGGCAACGAAGATCTCTTCGATCATTCGTTCAATCACTGCGGCAAACAAACCTTCCTTGCCGCCGAAGCTGCTGTACAGCGTCCCGCGTGAGCCGCCGGCCAGGTCGATGATCATGTCCAGGGTGGCGCCTTCAAAACCGTGCTCGATAAACGTCCGGGTGGCCGCCTCGATCAATGCGTGGCGGCGCTGAAGCCCGCGAGCGGTGAGGCGCGGGCTGGCCTTCCTGGGGTTTTCGCAGTCAGTACTCATGGTTGCTTGTCCGTCACTTAACGAGAACAAATCTCGTTTGGGTTGATCTTTGCTGAAAGAAGTGTATCGTACAGTACAGTATTAAATCGAGGTGTACGATGATGCTCAACCAATGGGTTCTGTTCGATGCCGGTGAGTTTCCGCTGGTTCACGTCAAGTCCATGCCTGCCAATCTTGACGAGGTAGAGCGCTGGATTGTCGAGGTCGAAGCGCTGCTGACGCGCAACCGTGAGTTTGTCCTGGTCTATCCGCCCATGCCGCCAGCGGCCGAGGACGACTTGCAGGCGCGCAAGCGTCTGGTGCTGTGGCTCAAGGGCCAGCGCCAGTGGCTGGCGTCGTGGTGCCGGGGCATGGTCCTGACGGCAACCGGGCAGCCGGGCAACCTTGCCGAACTGACCGGCCTGGCACCGGTATTGGCAGCAGTTTATGGCGTGCCGGTGCACGCCGTCCCCGGGGCGGCGCTGGCCCATAACCTGGCCTTGAGCCTGTTGACCACAGGGCGGGCATCGCAGCAGCCGGTGGCCTGATCAGCCATTGGGCCTGGCCTGCAGCAGCGGGTCGTGGGGGTTGATCTGGCGCAGGGCATCGAGCAGTTGCGCGGCTTCTGCGGGTTTGTGTTCTTGTTGCAGGTAGTGCATCAGCGCCAGGCGCAGGTCTCGGTTGTAGGGGTGCTGTTGCAGGCTGCGCCACAGTTGCTCGCGGGCCTTGGCTGGCTGCCCCTGGTCATGCAGG
Source organism: Pseudomonas sp. UC 17F4 (assembly GCF_900101695.1). Lineage (NCBI taxonomy): Bacteria > Pseudomonadati > Pseudomonadota > Gammaproteobacteria > Pseudomonadales > Pseudomonadaceae > Pseudomonas > Pseudomonas sp. UC 17F4. The sequence goes on along the minus strand of NZ_FNKV01000001.1, from coordinate 5,226,311 downwards.
GCCACCGCCAGCACATAGCCGAAGCCAGCATTCTCGGGCTCCAGCTGGACGGCTTGGCGAAAGGCCTTGAGCGCCGCCTCGCGTTGGCCCTGACGAATCAGCGCCAGGCCGCTGGCCTGGTGCAGCAGGGCGGCTTGCGGATGCCGGGCCAGGGCCTGGTCAAGCTCGGCCCGTGCCTCTGTGCTGCGGCCCTGGCTGTCGAGCCATTGCGCCAGCGCTACCTGTGCCGGGAGGAAATCGGCATCGCGCCGGATCGCGCTGCGCAGGTAACCTTCGACCTCGGCGCCACGACCACTGGCCTGATAGAGCTGGGCCAGGTTGAGATTGGCTTCGGCGCGCTCCAGCAGGCTCAACTGCACCTGCTCGTACTCGCCGATGGCCTTGTCGAAGGCCGCTTCATGCACGCCAAGGCCCGCAGCCCGGGCCGCCAGCAAGGCATGGGCGGCGGCGATGCGCACCGCCCGTGTCGGGTCTCGCAGCAGCGGTGCCAGTAGGTCGGCGCGCTGCTCGGCAGGCATAAGCGCCGCCACTGCTTCAAGGGCGCTCAGGCGCACTTGCGCCGCGGGGTTCTTCAGCTCGCGGGCGGCAGCCTTGAAGCTCTGCTCGCTGGGGTAGTTGGCCAGTTCGGCGAGCAAGGTGGCGCGGCGGATGGCCGGCAGTTGCCGGTCCTGCAACTGCTCCAGCAGCGCCTGGGCGGCGCCGGGTTTGCCGCTGCGCAAGCGCTCCAGGCTGATGGCGTAAGTGCTGCCGCCGTCCTTGCCGTACCACAGGCGGAACTGTTCGGCGATGCGCTGGCCGGGGCTGGATTTATGACAGCCCAGGCAGGCGTCGGGGGTGCCCAGTTGCAATGCCTGGGCCGGTGCCGGAATGCTGAAACCATGGTCATGGCGCCAGTCGTTGACCATGTAGAATTTGCCCGGCATGTGGCAATCCACGCATTGTGAACCCGGCTGGCCGGGACTGTGCCGATGGTGTTCGATGGACTGGTAGTCCTTGGCCTGCAAACCGCTGCCATCGATGCCGGCCACTGCGCTCTTGCCGGCAGGGTTGTGGCATTGCAGGCAGACACCATCGCCCGCTACCTTGAGCTGGGTGCTGTGCGGGTCGTGGCAGTTGCTGCAGCGTACGCCCTTGGCGAACATCTTGCTCTGGCTGAAGGCGCCGTACTCGAACACCTCATCCTTGATCTTGCCGTCCAGGGCATACAGCTCGCGGGTCAGGCGGCTGGGCAGGTAGTCGTCCATCAGCGTGCGGTCGCTGTGAAAGCCATCCCCCAGCGGTGCACGGCGGGCGTGGCAGCGGGCGCAGGTTTGCACTTCGCTGATTTTGTCGCTATGGGCCAGGCTGCGGCTGAAACCGGCATTGGCTTGCTTGGCGGGCTTTTGCCCCGCCCATTGCACATGGTTGGAGGCCGGGCCGTGGCACGCCTGGCAGCCGACCCCCAGGCTGTTCCACTGGCTGTCGAAGGCGCCGCTGGCGGCGTTGAAGTTGCGCTTGAAGCCGGTGGTGTGACACTCCACGCACATGAAGTTGGCGTTCTGTTGCGGCTTGCTCCAGTGCAGCGGGTTCTTGAAGTCCACGCCCTGGCCCGGATAAAGGTGGAACCAGCGGTTGTTCTGTGTATCCCATGCCACGCCAAGGGCTTGCAGGTGGCCTTCGCCGGTGTCGATCAAGTACTGCTGCAGCGGCTCGATGCCGAAGGCATAAGCGACGCGATAATCCTGGTTACGCCCGTCTGCACCGGGAGTGTTGACCCAGAAATCCCCGCCCTTGCGAAAGAAGCGGGTGACCTCGTTTTCGGCCTTGAAGCTGCGTTCGGCGAAATCACCTAGCACCGTCTCGGCACTGGCGACCTGCATCGCCAACTGGTGATGCGAGCCCTGCCACTGCTTGCTCTGGGCCTGGTGGCAGCCCTGGCACTGGGCCTCGTCAACCAGGCTCGCCGGGGCCACTGGCGCAACGATCGGGGCTGGCGCGGTGCTGGCGGCGGTGAGCGGCGCGCTCTGCTCGACCAGCACCCAGGCAATCACCGTCAGTAACAGCGCCAACGCTGCCAGCAGCGGCCAGAACAGTCGACGCGCCGGCGCAGTGGCCGGCGGGGTATCGGTACGCTTGCGACGATCTTTCGACATGCAGACTTCCGTGATCCGATGAAAGAGGGGCGTGCTGTCCGCACGCCTCAGGGCAAGCCGAGGAACCAGCGAAAATAAGGGTTCTGGCCATCTTCGCGGGCCACCTCGCGCACTTGCCGGGCCCAGGCTTCGCGCTGGCCGCGGTAAGCCGTGAGGCCGACCTGGTAAAAGCGCTGCAGACGCTGGCGCTGTTCGCCCAGTTGCAGGCGGAACAAGCTATCGGCGCCCTGGATCGGTACCGGGCTGCTCAATGCCATCAGCGCCGGCAGTACCCGGGTGATCTCGTCGCTGCGCACCCAGGGCGCGTACTCGATGCGCGGCTGGTCGTCGGTTACCGCTGCGACATCACCGGCATAACGCTCCAGGCCGTCGCGGTCGGTGACCCAGGTAGCGAGCAGGCTGGCAGCGGAATCGATGCCGACCTGGGCCAGGCTGCTCTGTACTTCGGGTTGGCGCAGGCGTTCGCTGATGCTCGCCAGGTCAAGCTGCACCGGTTGCTGCGAGCCGACCAGAAGCATCTCGTGAAACTCGGTGGTCCACAGCGAGGCATAGGGGAACACATCGAGAAAACTGCGCACCAGGGCGCGGCTGTCTTCGTCGTTCTGGGTCGGCAACGGCAGCCATTGGGCCAGCAGGCCTTGCGTATTCAGGCGGCTGGCGGCCAGCCGGTAGAAGTCGCGCGAGTACAGATTGACCACGCCGGCCGCCGACGGCGGCGGTGGCTCGAGGGTGATCAGGTCGTAGCGTTGCGCATTGCCCAGCAACTCGCGGCGCCCGTCACGCAGGCGCACCTGCAGGCGCGGGTCGCTGGCGGCGTTGTAGTTGCCCTGAAACAGCGCCGAAGCGCTGACCACGCCGGGCAGCAGTTCGGCCACCACCCGTTGCTCAAGGCCCGGATAGCGCAGCAGGGCGCCGGCGGTAATGCCGGTGCCCAGGCCGATGACCAGCGCCGAACGTGGTTCGCCGTTGTGGATCAGCAACGGCAGCAAGGCTTGCAGGCGCATGTAGCGCAGCGACGGCATGGCATCGCCAGTGTTGGACACGCCCTGGATGTACAGACGGCGAAAACTGCCCTGGGGCTTTTGCTGCTCGACCACCGCCACCGTACCGCCGCGGCCCTCTTGATAGAACACCAGTTCGCTGTTGCGCGCCCCGGGCAGCAGCTGCGCCAGGCGCTCGGCAGGGGTCAGCCAGGCCATCGCCAGGCTGGCAATGCCCAGCACGAACACCGTGCGGCGCTTGGTGTTGGCGACCCGTTCACCGCGCAGTACCACCAGCAAGGCCACCAGCGCCGCCAGCACCGCGAGCAGGCCAAGGGGGCGCACCAGGCCCAGTTGCGGCACCAGCACAAAGCCGCAAAGCATGACCCCGACAATCCCGCCGAGGGTGTTGAAGGCCACCACCGAACCGACATCGCGGCCGACATGGCCTTGCTCACTGACCAGGCGCAAGGCCAGCGGAAAGGCTGCGCCGAGCAGGGTGGTGGGCAAGAACACGATGCTCACCGCGACCACGGCGAAGCGTGCGCACATGCCGGCCAGGGCGCTGCCACCGAGGGCCAGCACCGTTGCTTCGGCCTGGCTTTGCAGGGCGATCAGCCAGCGCCCGAGGCCGGCGATTTCCAGCAGTGCCAGCAGCCCGGCCGCAGCGATCAGCACGGCGAAGGCGCCCCACGGGTCGCCGATGCGGTCGGCACGCCGGGCATACAGCGCGCTGCCCAGCACCAGCCCGCCCAGGTAGGTGGCCAGGACCACGGCAAAGGCAAAGGTGCGGGTGCTCATGAACTGGACAATGGCTTGCGACCAGACCACTTCGTAACCCAGGGCGATGCCGCCGGCCACGGCGTACAGCGTCAACGCCAGATAACTTGAGCCCGTGCGTGGCTGCCTGACGCAGGCTGCAGGGGCGCAGGGTGTGCTGCCACGGGCCAGCCACAAGGCGCCGGCTGCGGCCAGCAGGTTGAGCACGGCGGCGGCGCAGGCACTGCCACGGATGCCGAGGGCCGGGATCAACACGAAGGCGGCAAGCAGGGTGCCGATGATGGCGCCCGCCGTATTGGCGGCATACAGCTGGCCACCCGCGCGGCCAACGGCCTCGACATCAGCGGTGACGGCGCGTACCAGCACCGGCAGGGTGCCGCCCATCAATAGGGCCGGGATGCCGACCAGGGCGAAGGGCAGGCTCCAGGCGAGCAGGCCGATGCTGTTTTCCAGGCGCGCGAAAGGCCCGGCGGCCCAACTCAGGCCGAACGTGGCCGCGATGCCGAGTACGGCCACCGCCACTTCGAGCACGGCGTAAAAAGCCAGTGGCCGCGCCAGGCCATCAGCGCGCCGCCCCAGCCACAAACCACCGAGGGCCAGGCCTGCGAAAAACGCACTGATGCCTGCGGTAATGGCATACACCTCGACACCGACCACCAACGACAGCTGCTTGATCCACAGCACCTGGTAGATCAGCGCTGCGGCGCCGGAAGCCAGCAGCAACAGGGCTGCCAGGGACACGCGAGGCAGGGTCTGGGCGGCGGATACGGAAATGGCTTTGCGGCGTCGGGAGGTGCTGGCAACCGGCATCGGGCGAAGGCCTTGTAGTGATCGGCAGAGAGTGCGGTATAGCGCACTGGCAGTGCTTGAGCCTAGCAGCGCAAATGCCAGTCAGCAGGCCGAAATGTTCTGGCTGCAAACAGCGCGCCCGCCAGCGGCCCGAAGCCGCTGGCGGGCGAGCAGGGTTATTGCTTGTTCTGCTTCATTTTCTCTTCGATCTTGGCGTCAACCTGCTTGCGCACCTGGTCGATGCTGAAGCTCGCCGGGTGCTGGCTTGGCGGGTAGTCGACGAAGGTTTCAAGGAACATCGTCGCCTTCATGGTTGCGATGCCGGTCAGGTAGACGTTCTTCGCCAGCCAGTCGTTGTACTGGTCAGAGACCACGTCGGCGCGCTCATACGGGTCCATGCGCAGGTTGAAGATCTTCGGCACCCGCAGGCACACGAACGGGTCCTGCCAGACTTCGAAACCACCCGGCCGGCGCTGTTCGCAGAATACCGCCTTCCAGTCGCCCCAGCGCATGGCCACCAGGTCGCCGTCATCGTTGAAGTAGAAGAACTCGTCGCGCGCCCCTTTAGGCTGTTGCCCGGTCAGGTACGGCAGCTGGTTGAAGCCGTCCAGGTGCACCTTGAAGTTCTTGCCACCCGTGCTCGGTGCCCAACCCTTGAGCAGTTTGTCTTTCACATCCGGCGCACCGGCGGCGGCCAGCAGCGTCGGGAACCAGTCCAGGCCCGAGAACATCTCGTTGGACACCGTGCCTTCCTTGATCTTGCCGGGCCAGCGGATGATCGCCGGGACGCGGAAGGCGCCTTCCCAGTTGGAGTCTTTTTCACTGCGAAATGGCGTGGTCGCGGCGTCTGGCCAGGAGAACTGGTTGGGGCCGTTGTCGGTGGTGTAGACGACGATGGTGTTGTCGGCGACCTTCAGCTCATCGAGGGTCTGCAACAGCTTGCCGACGTCACCGTCGTGTTCGAGCATGCCGTCGGCGTACTCGTTGCCAGGCATGCCGCTTTGCCCTTTCATCGAGTCCCGCACATGGGTGTAGACGTGCATGCGCGTGGTGTTCATCCAGACGAAGAACGGCTTGTCGGCCTCGACCTGTTTCTTGATGAACGCCTGGGCACCGGCGGTGGTTTCATCGTCGATGGTTTCCATGCGCTTGGTGGTCAGCGCGCCGGTGTCTTCGATCTTGCCGTCGGCAAAGGCGTGAATCACCCCGCGCGGGCTGAAGTTCTTCACGTAAGGGTCGTTGGGATCCTTGGGCCAGTACGGGCGCTCGGGTTCTTCTTCGGCGTTGAGGTGATAGAGGTTGCCGAAAAACTCGTCGAAGCCGTGCTTGGTCGGCAGGTATTCGTCTTTGTCGCCCAGGTGGTTCTTGCCAAACTGGCCAGTGCTGTAACCCAGCGACTTGAGCGCCTGGGCAATGGTGATGTCGCGGTCCTGCAGGCCCACGGGCGCCCCCGGTGCGCCGACCTTGGAAAGGCCGGTACGCAATGGCGTCTGCCCGGTGATGAAGCTGGAGCGGCCGGCGGTGCAGCTGTTCTCAGCGTAGTAATCGGTGAACAGCATGCCCTCCTTGGCGATCCGGTCGATGTTCGGGGTCTTGTAGCCGACCACGCCCATCGAATAGGCACTGATGTTGGTCTGGCCGATATCGTCACCGAATATCACCAGGATGTTGGGTTTGTCCGCCGCATTGGCGGCCCCCGCGCTTATGCCCAGCACCGAGGCCGCGATCAATGCGAGCGTCGGTATCCATCTGCGTTTGCCAGTCATTCGACTTGCCTCCCTTTCGCGATCCAGACCACCAGCCGGCGGCCAATGAGTTGCTCACTGCGTTGTTCGTTGACAGCGTCACTGCACATGCTCATTTCGAGGTGGCCTCGAAAGGGAATACCCGTGCCCAGTCGGCAGCCATATCCACGATAGTCCAGTCCTGGCGTTTGGCTTCATCCAGCGCCTTGTCCAGGCGCCCGACCTTTGAGTCGCGGTCGTACGCCCATTCCCGCGCAGCGTCAGTGTGATGCACCAGGCCCATGAACCGTGGGCCGTCGCCGGCGGCGGTCCACTGCAGCATCTGCAGGTCGCCGTCGGAGTTGCCAAAGGCCAAAATCGGCCGTCGGCCTATGATCGCGTCGATGCTTTCCGGCTTGCCGGGGCCATCGTCGTTGTGGGCGATCTTGGCGGTGCGCAGCACTTGCGGTTTGCCGTCGACCACCTGGTAGGCGGTGATGAAGCTGGAGCCGATCACCTGTTCCGGCGGGATGCCATAGACCTCTTCGGCGAAGGCGCGCATGAAGGCGGTGTCGCCGCCGGAAACGATGTAGGTCTTGAAGTCCTGGCTGCGCAAGTAATCGAGCAGCTCGTGCATCGGCTGGTAGATCATCTCGCTGTACGGCTTGCCGCTTTTCGGGTGCCGGGCCTTGGCCAGCCAGGCCTTGGCGCGGCCGATGAAGGTCTCGGTGCTGATCCCGGTATGGGTCGCCCCGACGATCTTCAGCAGGCTGTCCATGCCGCCGGCGGCCAGGGTTTTCTGGTCGTTCTCGAGCACCGCCTTGAACGGTTGCTGGTCTTTCCATTCAGGGTGCTCGGGGGCCATGCGCTTGATCTCGTCGAAGGCGAACAGCAGCTGGAAGTACGCCGGCTGCTCGCTCCACAAGGTGCCGTCGTTGTCGAACACGGCGATGCGCTGTTCGGCGGGCACGAACTGCTTCGAGCCCTGGCTTGTGACCTGTTCGACAAAGCTCAGTATCGCGCTGCGCGCGGCGCCATCGCGCCAACTGGGCAAGGGCTCGGCGGCCTGCAGCAGCGCGGGCCAGTGCAGCAACAGCAAGAGCATCAGCCAGAGTGGCTGGCGAGGCTTGAGGTTCATGGCAACTCCTTGTCGTGTATGGGGTTGAGCGGGCGCAAGGCCTGTGCGCCAGCGCTGGTGCGGGTGTGCCGGGCGGTGGGCCGGTGAGTTTGTTGCAGGTGCGGGATGAATGCTTCCGGTGCTGCCTGGCTGGTGCTGCCATAGCACTGGCGCAGCAAAGCCTGATCGGCATCGGCCAGGCGCAGCCGGCCCTGGCTGCGCCGCCACCACAGGTACAGGGCGCTCAGTTGCGCCGGGCGCTGGCGCAGTTGCCCGGGTACCTGTTGCCAGGCATAGGCGGCAGAGGCTTCGCGACGCGCCTTGCGGGCAGCTTGCCAGCGCTGCCAGGCAGTCCGGCCCTGGTCGCCATAGCGACGGACGAGCAGTGCGAGCAGGCCTAACAATGCGCCAATGATCGCCGCTGTCAGCCAATGCCGGGACAGGTGCAGGCGTGATTGCTGGCCGAGCCGTTGCAGGTCTTCGGTGACCGAGAACGGCGGCTGGTATTGCGGGTTGGCGCTGGCGGTGAAGCGCATGGCCGGCAGTTCGGCGCTGTGCAGGGTCTGGTCCTGGGTGCTCCACCATTGCACGCGCAGCGCGGGCAGCTGGAACGTGCCGGGCTTTTCGATGCGGTAGCTGGCGCTGTCGATGCGCTGGCCACCCAGTGCATGCCCGCGGCCATCATCGAGCGCGGTGACCTGCGGGGTCTTGAGGTAGCGGCTCAGGCCCGCGACGTGGTCAAGCGGGGTGACCGGCAGCATCAGGCTCAGGGCGCCGTCGGCCTGCAGGGTGATACTGCGGGTCAGGCTGTCGCCGACCTTCAGATCACCGCTGGCCGGGGCTATCTGCTGACTCAAGCGCACCTGGCTGGCCACCAGCAACTGCTGCCCGGCATCAACCCCGGCCGGTAGATGCACGTGCAGCAGCAGCGGCTGGCTACTGGCGTTCAACGGTGCCTGGGCATTGCCCGGGGTGGCGGTGACGGTCAAGGCCGGCAGTTGCAGGTCACCGGCCTGTTGCAGGGTAAGCTGGTACAGGTAGCGCATGCCGAACCAGGGAATGTCGCCCTGGCGCTCGGTCAGGTGTTCGGCCTGGCCTGCCGGCGGTGTCACCAGGGCCCCCGGCAGGTTCAGCTCGGGCAGTTGCGGGGCGCTGGTGAACCAGGTGTCGGTGAGCACGTCCAGTTGCAGTTGCACGGTTTCACCGACCACTGCCGAGTCGTCGGGCAACAGTTGCGCCTGCACGCGCAACTGCGCCTCGGCGGCCAGCAGGCCGTTGCTGAACAGGGCCAGAAGCAACACCAGGTGCTTCATTGCGTGCCCCCTGGCGCCTGGTCCTGGAGCCTGAACTTGCGCCGCAGGAAATCTGCCGGCGAGGTGGTCAGGTTCTGTAGCCACAGTTCATCGGACCCGGCCTGTGGAGTTTCGACCTGTTTGCTCGGGCCTTTGCCGGCCGGCTTGTCGTAGGCCACCTGATCAGGCTTTACCTCAGGGGCGTTCTCTTGCGCCGAGTCGTAGTCTTTTGCCAGCGCCTGGGCCAGGGCCAGGTTGGCTTTTGCTTCGGCAAACTCCGGTTGCAGGCGCAGGGCTTCAGTGTAGGCGGCGATGGCCTGGTCGAACTTGAAGCGCCGGGTGTAGATGTTGCCCAGGTAGAAATAGGCGGGAGCGCTCTGCAAGCGGGCGAAGCTGGCCAGGGCCAGGTCGTAGTCGGCGGCATTGTAGGCGGCGATGCCTTTCCAGTAAGGGTCGCTGAAGTGCGCGGCAGCGGCCGGGTAGTGATGATGCTCGAAGGCCCAGCGGCCCTGCTGGTCGGGGGTGAGGAAGGCATCGACCAGGGCGTTGGCACGGGCGCCGTCGACTGGCAGCAACAGCCCCAGCAGCAGGCAGGCGCTCCAGTTCAGGCTCCAGCCGCGACGAATGCACAGGAACCCCAGCACCAGCAGCGGCCAGCACAGCCAGTAGCCGGCGTCTTTCCAGTGCAGGGCCTGCGGGTCGGCGCTGGCGTCGTCGAAATGTGCCTGGGCATGAGCTTCGATCCAGTCCAGGTCATCGTCATCAAGGGTCAGGCTGCCCAGCGGCGCGTCCAGTGCCGAGGCCAGTTGCTTGAGCCCGTCCTTGTCGAAGCGGCCCAGTTGCGGACGGCCCTGGCTGTCGCTCAGGGGCTGGCCGTCGGGGCCTTTGATCAGGCCGTCGTCGCTGTTGCCCACGGCCAGCACCAGCACCTGCAGGCGGGTGCCCTGCAGGGCCTTGGCCAGTCGCGGCAACTGGCTGCGGTCGGCGCCATCGCTGAGCAGCACCAGGGTGGCCGGGCCATCCTCGGCGGCAACCAACGCCCTGGCTTGCTCGATCACCGCCAGCACGTTCTTGCCCGGCTGCTCGATCAGGTTGCTGGCCAAGGCCTGGAGAAAGCTGTCGAGCAAGGCCGGGTCGCGGGTCGCCGGCAGCACCAGGTGCGCGCTGCCGGCATAGGCGATCAGCCCGGTGGCGGCACCCTGGCGGCGCTCGATCAGGCTGTGCAGCTTGTGCTTGGCCGCTTCCAGGCGGCTGGGGGCGATGTCGCTGGCGTCCATCGAGCCGGACAGGTCCAGGGCCAGAATCAACGGCGCGCGGTTGTCGAGAAACTCCGGGCGGTCCTGTTCCCAGCTCGGCCCGGCCATGGCCACGGCGCCGAGGATCAGCAAGGCGCTGGCCAGGTGCACCGGGCGCAGCAAATGGCGGTCATGGCCGTCCAGGCGCAAATGCTTGAGCAGGTGCGCGGCTATGTTGCTGTGGCCGGCTGCGAGGGTTTGCCGGCGGTAGTACCAGGCCAGCGGTAGCAGCACCCCAGGCAGCAGCAGCCACAGCCACAGCGGGCGCAGAAAATGCAGGTTGTGCAGGTCAATGTCCATGCCTGGCAGCCTTTGCAGGGTTAATGCGCGGGCGCAGCGAAAACAGCAGGGCCAACAGGTGATAGGCGCTGAACATCAGCAGCGCCGCCGCCAGCGGCAGCCAGAACAGGTCGCGCTTGGGCTGGTGGGTCAAGGTCTTGACCTGGTGCGGGGTGAGTTGGTCGAGGGTGGTGTAGACCTGCTGCAGGGCATCGCGGTCGGCGGCGCGAAAGAACCGCCCGCCGGTGGCCGTGGCGATCTGTTCGAGGCTCTGCAGGTCGACCTTGGCTTCGGCCTCGGCCTGAGGGTCACCGATGCCGATGGTGTGGATCACCACCCCACGCGCGGCAGCCATGGCGGCGGCATGGGCGGGGGTGATGGCACTGCTGGTGTCGTTGCCGTCGGTGAGCAAAATCAGCACCTTTTCCGGCTCCTTGGCCTGCTCCAGCAGTTTCAGGCTCAGGCCGATGGCGTCACCGATGGCGGTGTTGGGGCCGGCCATGCCGACATCGGTCTGCGCCAGCAGCAGGGCCAGGCTGGCGTGATCGAGGGTCAGCGGCGCCTGCGGGTAAGCGCCGCTGCCGAACACCACCAGGCCGAGGCGGTCCTTGGGGCGCTGACGGATGAAGTCCTGAACCACCGCCTTGACTGCGCTCATGCGCGACACCGGCTGGCCGTTGGCGTCCTTGAGGTCGACGGTCTGCATCGACTGGGAGATATCGATCGCCAGCATCAAGTCGCGTACCGGCTGTTCATGCTGCTGCGGCGGTTCGACCAGCACCGGGCGTGCCAGTGCCACAGTCAGCAAGGCCCAGAGCAGCCAGTGCAGAATTAGTTGCCAGGTGTTGTGGCGGGTACCGGGCACACCGGGTGCCTGGCCGCTGGCCCGGCTGATGGCTGCGAAGAACGGCACGCGGATAGCGCTGCGGGCCTCTTCGTAGGGCGGCAGCCAGCGGTAGCCGAGCAGCGGCAGCGGCAGCAGGAGCAGCAACCAGGGGTAGTCAAACTGCCACATGATGGTGTTCCACCCAGGTTCTGCACTGATGCAGCAGCGTCTGCGCATCGCTGCCTTGCAAGCGGCTGTCCGGCGCGTAGGCCAGGTGCGCCAGTTGTTCGGCGAAATCCGCAGGCAGCGCTGTGGGGCTGTGGGCACTGAGAAAAGCTTGCCAGTCGCTACCGCGCAAACTGGCGACAGCCGGGCTGGCCGGCATCGACAATGCCACGCGCTTGAGCAGCTCGGGCAGTTCGCGCAGGGCCGCCAGATGCTGCTGCGGGTCTACCAGGCGCGACTCGATCAGCGCCAGTTGCGCCAGTGCCTCGCGCCGGTAGCGGTTCAGCCGCCAGCGCCGATAACGCCAGGCGCCGTAGCTCAGCAGTGCAGCCAGCAGTAGCACCGCAAGGGCTGCCCAGCCCCAGGTTTGCGGCAGGTAGCTGGGGGCTGGCGGCAGGGCCAGTTCCTTGAGCTGGTCGATGCTTGGCCGCACGCTGCTCATGACCAATGCCCCTGGCGCTTGCCCAGTTCCAGGCGCAGTTGCTCGCTGGCGGGCAGGGCGGTGCTGAACATCAGCAACGGTACCTGACTGCGCCGCAGCAGTGCGGCCACCTCCTGCAGGCGTGCGCGCAGAAATTCGCTCAATGGCTTGTGCACCTGGCGGCGCTCGACGGCAAGCTCGACCTGCAACTGGCCCTGGCTGACCAGCATGCGCCCGGCGCGCGGCAGGTCGAGGGCCAGCGGGTCATAGACCTGCAAGGCGATGACGTCGTTGTGCGCGCGCAACTGGCGTAGCTGCTGCAGGGTGCGTTCACTGGCACCGGCAAAATCGCTGATGATGCAGATCAGGTGATCGTGGGCGGCCAGGCTCAGGCAGCGTTGCAGGACTGTGTCCAGGCTCTGCGCCGAGTCGCTTTCCGGAGCCTGGGCTTCCAACGCCTGGTTGAAGCGCGCGGTGGCCGCGCAGATGGCCTGGACCCGGCTGCGGCTGCGCAACGGCGACAGGCTTTCGATCTTCTGGTCGTTGAACAGCAAGGCGCCGACGCGGTCGCCGGCTTTGAGCGCCATCCACGCCGCCAGCGCTGCCAGTTGCGCGGCGATGGCCGATTTGAAGCTGCGCTGGCTGCCGAAGAACATCGACATGCGCTGGTCGATCAGCAGCAACGCCGGGCGGTCACGCTCTTCGGTGAAGGTGCGCACGATCGGCGTGCCGCTGCGCAGCGAAGCCTTGCAGTCGAGGTGGCGCAGGTCGTCGCCGGGCTGGTAGCGGCGCAGCTCATCGAAGTTAAGGCCGCGCCCGCGCAGGCGCGAGGCATGGCTGCCGGCCAGCACGCTGGCCCGTGGCTGGCGGGCGAGAAAGCTCAAGCCCCGGGCATCGGCCTCCAGGGCCATCAACTGGGCCAGCGACACATACACCAGCCCGTCGGCTGCTTGCGCCTTGAGCGCCATGGCCTGCTCCTTATGCCGGAATGGCGACCTTGTCCAGCAGGCGGTCGAGAATCTGCTGGCTGCCAACGCCATCTGCCACCGCGTCGTAACTTGGTTGCAGGCGATGGCGCAGCACCGGGTGGACCATCGCCCGGACGTTGTCCGGCGAGACGAAGTCCTGGCCTTGCAGCCAGGCATCGGCCCGCGCGCAGCGATCCAGGCTGATCCCGCCGCGCGGGCTGGCGCCTAGTTGCAGCCAGCGGGCCAGCTCCGGGTCGTAGTCGGCGGGGTGGCGGGTGGCGTTGATCAGGTCGATCAGGTAGCGGTCGATGGCCGGCGCGACATGGATCGCGGCGATCTCCTGGCGCGCCTGGAAGATCACGTCCTGGGCCAGGCTGAAGGTATTGGCCGCAGTCTGCGCCGCCGCTTGCTGCTCTTCCTGACGCAGCAGTTGCAGCACCTGGGTTTCGTTGTCGGGTGCCGGGTAGTCGAGCAGCACCTTCATCAGAAAACGGTCCATCTGCGCCTCAGGCAGAGGGTAGGTGCCTTCCTGCTCGATGGGGTTCTGGGTGGCGATGACCATGAACAGCGCCGGCAGCTTGTGGCTGTTGCCGGCGACGGTGATCTGCCGCTCTTCCATGGCTTCGAGCAGGGCGGCCTGGACCTTGGCCGGGGCGCGGTTGATCTCGTCGGCGAGGATCAGGTTGCCGAACAGCGGCCCGGGCTGGAAGTGCACCTGATGCTGGCCGCCGACCTGCTGCAGCACCTCGGCGCCGGTGATGTCCGAGGGCAGCAGGTCGGGGGTGAACTGGATGCGGCTCATCTGTGCGTCCAGGTGCCGGGCCAGGGCTTTGACCGTGCGGGTCTTGGCCAGGCCCGGCAGGCTTTCGAGCAATACGTGGCCGTTGGCCAACAGACCGATCAGGATCTGCCGGATCACCTGGTCCTGGCCAAGTACCGTTTCGGCGATGGCGGCGTGCAGGGCGTTGATGTCAGTCAGGGCGCTCATGGTCCAGTCCTTGTCATGGCAGTTACCAGGCGTAGTTCAGACGCAAGGTCCAGGTGTTCACATCAGGCGACTTGTTGCGCTCCGAGACCGTGTCGGTGTAAGCGATCAGGCCGCCGAACTGCGGCGAGAGCATGAAGCCCATGCTGGCGCCGAGCAGGACGTTTTCCTGCTGGTTGTCCTGGCCGACGCCATCGACCCTGGTCTCGCCGCCAGCGCTGTAGGTGGCGTCCAGCGAGGCCCACAAGGCGCGGTTGATGGTGTAGCTGTAGTGGCCCTCAACGGCGTACAGCGGCTTTTGCTCAAGCTTGCTGTTGCCCAGGTAATCGTCGTTGTCGCCGAACAGCGAGACCCAGGTGTTGATCTCCAGCCAGGTCGGGCCGAAGGGCGTGCCAAAGCCGATTTCCGGTTTGAGCACCCAGCGGTTGGCGCCGATGTTGATCACCCGGTCCTTGTCGTAATCGCCGTTGGGCACGGTCAGCCACAGCGCACCGGTCATAAAGGTTTCCGGAGTCCAGTTGGCAAACTCCTCGGCAGTCAGCGCCGGGCCGCCAAAGAAGTTGTGGGCGAAAACGATCTGGGTATCGCCCATGCCGCCGTTGTGCTTGGTGCCGTCGAAAAAGCGAGCGTTGTCGAACGAGGCAGACACGTCGGCATAGGGCTGCACCAGCTGGATCGCACTGTTGCGCCCGGCAATGTCGAACGAGCGCGCCAGGCGCAGGATGTACAGGTCGGCATCCAGCGACAGGCCGTCGATCGGCAGCGCGGTGTCGATGGGGGTGTTGGCATCGATGCGGTTGTAGTAGCCAAAGACCATGTTGAGGTCGATGGGGATGTTCTGCCAGTCGCGGGCGTTGTCTGCCTGGGCCAGCAGCGGGGCGGTGGTGAGCACGAGCAACGCCGTTTGACGTGCAGTAAGGCGGGTACCCATGGCTTGGCTCCTTCAGTCGATTAGTGCTTGTTTGCCGTCCACAGCGGCAGTTTCCCGTTGCCCGGGTTGGCGCTGGCGTTGAATGGGGCGTGGGCGCGGCTGGCGCAGGTTCATCAATCCTCCTTACTTGCCAAGGGTCAGGTTGAGGCCGGCAAACACGGTGAACTGTGGCAGGCCATCGCCTTTTTTCTCCACCGTCCACTGCGGCTCGACGAAGGCATTGAGGATGTTGCTACCGGACTTCCATACCTTGCCCAGGCCCAGGCCGAGGGGGATGTAGTGGCTGTCGTTCTTCAGGTCGAAGGTCCAGGTGGCGGTGGAGCGCAGGTACCAGCCTTTGGGCAGGTTGTGGATGATGAACGGCTGCAGGGTGGCCGATTCCACATGCGCCCGGTCATGGTCGCCGGCAAACGAGCTCTGGTACTGCACCAGCGCACCGAGCAGGCCGCGCGGCGAGGAATCGATAGCGACCGCTGCCAGGCCCGCCTGCCATTTGCCGGTGCCCAGTTCGTCGTGTTCGGCGGTGGGGGCGGTGATTTGCGGGCCGATGCCCAGCTGTACGCCTTCGGTCTTGAGCAGAAAGATATCGAACAGGTTCAGGTCACCGATGCCAGTGCTGTAGCCACCGTGCGGATCGGGGCGGGTGCTGACCGGCAGGGTCGCACGCAGCAGTTGCGGCACCGGCAGGAAGTCGCCAGCGGCCAGCGGCAGGGTGCCGCGCACCAGCAGTTCGTTGCTATGGGCATTGCTGTCGTACAGTGACGGCGTGTAATAATCCTGAAGGTTCAGGCCCGGCGCCAGGTTGAGCGGGTTGTTGCTCTTGTTCGCGGTCTCGGCGTTATTGGCCAGTGGTGCCTGGGCAAACAGCAGGGCGCAGGGCAGCGCGAAGCAAACGGCATGAATCCTTTGCATAGCGTGAACGCCTGATCAGTGACGCAGTTAAACGCTGTTACGGGTTAACCCGCATGGATTACTGGTACTTGATGACGATGCCTTTGAGCTTGCGCCCTTCGATGGCGCGGATATCGCGGTCCCACAGCGGGCCGCTGACGTAAGCGGACACCGGCTGGATACGGTCGTAGACCACCACCACGGCATCGCCGCCGATGCTGGCGGCCTGCTCGCGCAGCTTTTGCTCGACCTCGGTGATCGGCGGAGGTGGTTCGACGCTGGCATCGACGACGATTTCACCGAGCCGGGTATGCGGCCGGGTCGGTTCGCTGCGCAGCACCTGGACATTGGCGGCACTGGTGGGGGCGGCGTGGGGCGCACCGACATACTCGGTGGTGCGCGCGTCGATGTTGCTGCAGCCGGCCAGGGCCAGCAGCAGCGCGCCGAGCAACCAGTGCTGGCGCGGGTAGAGCTTGAGACCTGCAATCATCCTTCGATTCCCTCCGAAGCCTGTCATGCGCTGAAACAAAGACTTAACTGAAAGTAGCTGCAATTGGGTCAGTCGCAAGGAAAAGAAGGATGTTTGTCGGACGGCTAACCGTCCTTAGCCCAGCACCTCGCGCAGCCGGTACCAGAACATCCCCAACGCCAGCAACGGCGAGCGCAGGGCCTTGCCGCCGGGGAAGGTCAGGTGCGGCACCGCGCTGAACACATCCAGGCCCTGGCTGTGCCCGGCGTGAATGGCTTCGGCCAGCAGCCGCGCGGTCCAGTGGGTGACGTTCAGGCCATGGCCGCTGTAGCCCTGGGCATAGAACACGTTCGGGTGCTGTTGCAGGCGGCCGACCTGGGGGAAGCGATTGGCGGTGATGCCGATCTTGCCGCCCCACTGGAAGTCGATGCGGGTATTGGCCAGTTGCGGGAACACCTTGAGCATCTTCGGTTTCATGTAGGCAGCGATATCCGCAGGGTCGCGCCCGGAGTAGTGGCAGGCGCCACCGAACAGCAGGCGGCGGTCGGCCGACAGCCGGTAATAGTCGAGGCCGACCTTCTGGTCGCACAGCGACAGGTTCTGTGGAATCAGCTGCTCGGCCTGTGCCTGGGACAGCGGCTCGGTGGCGATGATGTAGCTGCCGGCGGGCAATACCTTGCCGCTCAGGCGCGGCTCCAGTTCATCCAGGTGCGCGTTGCAGGCCAGCACCAGGCTGCCGGCGCGCACCGTACCGTGCCGGGTGCGTACCTGCGCAGTGGCGCCATGGCTGATTTCCAGCACCGGGCTCTGTTCGAAGATGCGCACGCCGAGGGATTCGGCCACGCGTGCCTCGCCCAGCACCAGGTTGAGCGGATGCAGGTGGCCCGAGCCGCGGTCGATCAGGCCGCCGGCATACAGGTCGGAGGCGACCACCTGATGCATCTGCTCAGGCCCGATCAATTGCGTTTCATGCCGATAATTCTGCTCGGCCAGGCTTTGCTGCTCGGCACGCAAGGCGGCGAACTGCGCCGGGGTGTTGGCCAGTTCGCAAAAGCCCCAGCGCAGGTCGCAATCGATGCCGTGGGTGCGGACGCGCTCGGCCACCACCTCGACCGATTCGATGCCGGCGCGTTGCAGGTACTTCACCCCCTCCTGGCCGACGTAGCGGGCGAAGCCCTCGACCTCATGGCCGATACCGCGGATCAGCTGGCCGCCGTTGCGCCCGCTGGCGCCCCAGCCGATGCGCCGGGCTTCGAGGAGGATCACCGAGAGCCCGCGCTGGGCCAGTTCGATGGCGCAGTTGACCCCGGTAAAACCGCCGCCGATCACGCAGACATCGGCCTGCAGATCGGCGCCCAGGGCAGGGTAGGGCGCCAGGTCATGGGCCGTGGCGCTGTAGTAGGAGCGGGCGTGTTCAGGGCTGTACTGGTTCATTTGTTCGACTTCACTTTGCTCCAGGAGCGGGTCATCAGGCGCATGATCGCCGGCGTCGGGGTGCTGGACACGTACAGCTTGTCGAGCACTGCTTGCGGTGGGTACACCTCGGGGTTGTTGACCAGCTCCGCGTCCATGTACTGCTTGGCCGGCGGGTTGGCGTTGGCGTAGCCGACCACGCCGCTGACCTTGGCGATCACTTTCGGGTCGAGCAGGTAGTTGATGAAGGCGTAGGCCTCTTTCGGGTTGCTGGCGTCGGAAGGAATCGCCAGCAGGTCGAACCACAGGTTGCTGCCTTCCTTGGGAATGGCGTAGGCGATGTTCACGCCGTTGTTGGCTTCCTTGGCGCGGTTGGCGGCCTGGAACACGTCGCCCGAATAGCCGAAGGCCACGCAGATATCGCCGTTGGCCAGGTCCGAGACATATTTGGACGAGTGGAAATAGGTGATGTAGGGGCGCAGGGTCAGTAGTTTGGCCTCGGCCGCCTTGTAGTCTTCAGGCTTTTCGCTGCGCGGATCCTTGCCCATGTAGTTGAGGATGGCGGGGAACAGTTCGTCGGCCGAGTCCATGAACGACACGCCACACTGGCTGAGCTTTTTCAGGTTCTCGGGCTCGAACATTACTGCCCAGGAATCGATGTGGTCGACGCCCAGCACCTGCTTGACCTTGTCGACGTTGTAGCCGATGCCGTTGGTGCCCCACAGGTAGGGCACCGAGTGCAGGTTGTCGGCGTCGTTCTCCTGGAGGAACTTGAGCAGCACCGGGTCGAGGTTCTTCCAGTTCGGCAACTGCTCGCGGTCCAGTTTCAGAAAGGCCCCGGCTTTGACCTGACGGGCCAGGAAGTGGTTGGAAGGTACGACCACGTCGTAGCCGGTGCGACCGGCGAGCAACTTGCCTTCCAGGGTTTCGTTGGAGTCGAACACGTCGTAGATGACCTTGATACCGGTGCTGCCCTGAAAATCCGCCAGGGTGGTTTCACCGATGTAGTCGGTCCAGTTGTACACGCTGACACTGGGCTGGGCCTGGGCCACGGCGCTGACCAGCAGCGCCAGGGTTGCAGTTACGACTGTTTTCATGGGACGCATATCGACACCTTTTCGAATTGTTGTTTTCGATACTTGTTACAAGCTCGGGCTCAGACGCTGAGCAGCAGGAATTCGCGCTCCCAGGAACTGATCACCCGTTTGAAGTTCTCGTGCTCGGCACGTTTGACCGCCACGTAACCGCGGACGAACTTGCTGCCCAGGTACTGCTCGATGGTCGGGCAGTCTTCCATGTGCGCCAGGGCGTCTTCGATGGTGATCGGCAGGCGCAGGTTGCGCCGCTCGTAGGCGCGGCCCTGGACCGGAGCGCTGGGGTTGATCTTCTCGACCATACCCAGGTAGCCGCACAGCAGGCTGGCGGCAATCGCCAGGTAGGGGTTGGCATCGGCGCCGGGCAGGCGGTTTTCCACGCGCATCGCCTCGGGGCTCGAGGTCGGTACGCGCAGGCCCACGGTGCGGTTCTCTTCACCCCATTCGACGTTCACCGGCGCCGAGGTGTCGGGCAGGAAACGGCGGAACGAGTTGACGTTGGGGGCGAACATCGGCAGCACTTTGGGGATGTACTTTTGCAAGCCGCCGATGTGATGCAGAAACAGCTCGCTCATTTGCCCGTTGTCGTCGACGAAGATCGGCTTGCCGGTGGCGATGTCGACCACGCTCTGGTGCAGGTGCATGGCGCTGCCCGGCTCGTCGCCCACCGGCTTGGCCATGAAGGTGGCGGTGACGTTGTGCTTGAGCGCCGCCTCGCGCATGGTGCGCTTGAACACGGTGATCTGGTCGGCAAGGTCGAGGGCGTCGCCGTGACGGAAGTTGATTTCCATCTGCGCCGGGCCGTCTTCGTGGATCAGCGTGTCGAGGTCCAGGCCCTGGGCTTCGCACCAGTCATAGACGTCTTCGAACAGCGGGTCGAATTCGTTGGCGGCATCGATCGAGAACGACTGGCGGCCGCTTTCGGCCCGGCCCGAACGGCCCAGTGGTGCCTGCAGCGGCAAGTCCGGGTCTTCGCAGCGCTGGGTCAGGTAGAACTCCATCTCCGGGGCGACGATGGGCTGCCAGCCCTTGTCGGTGTAGAGCTTGAGGACTTTCTTGAGCACGTTGCGCGGCGACAGCTCGATCGGGTTACCTTGCTTGTCGAAGGTGTCGTGGATCACCACGGCGGTCGGCTCGATGGCCCATGGCACCACGTACACCGCCGCCGAATCCGGGCGGCAGACCATGTCGATATCGGCCGGATCGAGCAGGTCGTAGTAGATGTCGTCGTCGACAAAGTCCCCGGTTACCGTTTGCAGAAGCACACTTTCCGGCAGGCGCATGCCTCGTTCATGCAGGAACTTGTTGGTCGGTGCGATCTTGCCGCGGGCGATACCGGTCAGATCACTGACCACGCACTCGACTTCGGTAATCTTGTGTTCTTTCAGCCACGCAGACAGCTGATCGAAAGGGGCATTCATAAAGACCTCGTTGTTGGTTTTATCCACGCCAGGACCGGCAGTTGCGACCGGCTTGCCACCCAAGCGGCTTCCCCTGTAGCGCGTTGAGGTCTATCTTGGGTGACGCTTGCGCATTCGATCTATCCACTTTCAGCAAGACTAAAATGCACCAAAAGAGTGCATAAAGAGCAGCTCATGACAGCGTCAACGCCTTTGCGGGTTCAAGCTTTCAATACCGCCGATGTCACCGAACAGGTCCGTGCCACCCCGGGCTGGACCCAGCATTACCAACAGATGTCTCCCGGGCATTTCGCCGGCCAGCTGCGCTGCCTCGACCTGCAGGGCGTGGAGATCTACGAGGAGTGCATGAACACCCGGGTCGAACAGAATTTCAGTGCGCCGGCCGGCTCCCTGGCGTTCTGTTTCGACCGCAACGATCACAGCCTTTACGTGCTCAATGGCGAAAGCCGCAACATCTGGATCACCCCGGAGAACTACCAGGAAGTGGCCGTGGTGTTCGGCCCGGAATTCGTCCAGCGCCACAGCCTGGACATCGCCCGCCTCGACGGGCTGTTCATGGCGCCGTTGAACTCGATGCAGAACGAGCTGTTCAGCCGGTGGCTGAGCGGCACCCTCACGCGCATCTCGCAGACCATCGACCCGCCAAGCCAGGACGCATTGGCCGCGCAGTTGCTGGAAGACTGCCTGTTCATCCTCGATAACGCGTGCATCTGCCTCGATCGCGGGGCGTTGTGGCGGCGTACCGAAGAGCGCGCAATCATGCGCAAGGTTGGCGAATGGGCGGCAGATTGCCCGGAAGAAACCCTCAATCTGCTTGAGCTTTCGCAGGTTGCCGGGGTGTCCCTGCGCCAGCTGCAGCACGCCTTCAAGACCTTCACCGGCATGGCCCCGGCGCAGTGGCTGCGCTTGCGCCGGCTCAACAGTGCACGGCGTGAATTGCTCAGTTGCACGCCCAGCGATACCACCGTCGCCGAAGTGGCCATGCATTGGTCGTTCTGGCACCTGGGACGGTTTTCCGACAGCTACCGCAAGCTGTTCAAGGAGCTGCCCAGCGAGACCCTGAAGCGCGTGGCGCTGTCAGTCAGATAGCCAGCAGTGGTAATGTTCGACCTACTAAATGAAGTCGATAGCCTGGAAAGACCATGCCAAGAGCCTCCCACCAAGACCTGCGTCGCGCGTTCCGCCAACTGCTTGCCTCACCTGCCTGCTACCACACCGCCTCTGTTTTCGACCCGATGTCGGCGCGCATTGCCGCTGACCTGGGCTTCGAGGTGGGGATCCTCGGCGGTTCGGTGGCCTCCCTGCAGGTGCTGGCCGCCCCTGACTTTGCCCTGATCAGCCTGAGCGAATTCGCCGAGCAGGCGACGCGGATCGGCCGGGTGGCGCAACTGCCGGTAATTGCTGACGCCGACCACGGCTATGGCAACGCGCTCAACGTGATGCGGACGGTGACCGAGCTTGAGCGTGCCGGGATTGCCGCGCTGACCATCGAGGACACCCTGCTGCCGGCCCAGTTCGGGCGCAAGTCCACCGACCTGATCAGCATCGCCGAAGGGGTCGGCAAGATCCGCGCGGCGCTGGAGGCGCGAGTTGACCCGGAGCTGTCGATCATTGCCCGCACCAACGCGGCGCTGATTGCCACCGAAGAAGTCATCGCCCGCACCGTGGCCTACCAGAACGCCGGCGCAGACGCCTTGTGCATTGTCGGTATCCGCGACTTCGAACACCTGGAACAGATTGCCGCACACCTGAGCGTGCCGCTGATGCTGGTCACCTACGGCAACCCGCAACTGCATGATGATGCGCGCCTGGCCGAACTGGGTGTGCGCATTGCCGTCGATGGACATGGTGCCTACTTTGCCGCGATCAAGGCCACCTACGACTGCCTGCGCGAGCAGCGCGGCATCACCTGCAGCACCTCGGACCTGAGCGCCACCGAACTCACCCATACCTACACGCAACCGGACGACTACATCGTCTGGGCCCGCGAGTACATGGACGTCAACGAATAGGCCGCAAGGCTTAGTCAACGCAACAACTCTCTACAAATGGAAGCGAAACAATTCATGAAGAAATCTACAGGCGTACTCGGCCTCGCAGTGGCAGTGGCAGCGGTGTGCACCGCGGGTGCCTGGTACACCGGCAAGCAACTGCCAGGCGTGCTGGCAACCACCATCGCCGAATCCAACGCCCAGACCAAGCAGGCGCTGGTGGGTATGGACACCCTCGTGGAGCTTGAGCTGGTATCGCTGGACAGCCATCTGTTCAGCAGTACCGCCAAATACCGCCTCAAGGTAAAAAACCTGCAGGTTGGCGAAGACAGCAAAAGCTTCGAGCTGAATTTTGTCGACCAGATCGAACACGGGCCGTTGCCGCTGTCGCGGGTCAAGGCGCTGAAGCTGATGCCGGTCATGGCAGCCAGTCATTACAGCCTGGAAAAAGACGCGGCCACCGCCGACTGGTTCGCCCTGACCAAAGACGTTTCGCCGCTGCAAGGCCAGGTTGCCTACGGCTACGATCGCTCGATGGACAGCGCTTTCCAGGTGGCGCCGATCGAGTGGAGCAAGGACGGCTC
Organism: Pseudomonas sp. UC 17F4; assembly: GCF_900101695.1. Classification (NCBI taxonomy): domain Bacteria; kingdom Pseudomonadati; phylum Pseudomonadota; class Gammaproteobacteria; order Pseudomonadales; family Pseudomonadaceae; genus Pseudomonas; species Pseudomonas sp. UC 17F4. The sequence continues at coordinate 5,203,704 of NZ_FNKV01000001.1, read as the reverse complement.
ATCGCTGAAGTTCTCCGGCTTTGAAGTCACTGGCCACGGCAACGAAGGCGCCGAACACGTGCAGCTCACCGGCCAGTCGGGCGGCCTGAGCCTGAACCTGGTCGACCCTGACAGCAAAGTGCTGAAAGTCGAGATCAAGGGCCTGAGCCTGACCGGCGACATGACCAAGACGCCGTTCGGCTTCTATGTCGGCAAGATGGACATGGCCGTGGCTGATACGGTCGCCACCTTCGGCGACGAGCAAAAGGTCCTGAAGCTCAAGGGCCTGGCGCAGAACAACGAGTACAAGAACGACGGCGACAAGCTCTCGGCACGCATGGAATACAAGGTTGGCGACATCAACTTTGACGGCAAGGCCATCGGTGCCGGCGAGATGGTCTGGAGCCTCAAGCGTCTCGACATCCCGGCCATGCAGGCACTGATCGGCTGGTACCAGAGCCGCCTGCCTGAGTTCCAGCAGGCCGCTGCCGAAGGTGCAGGCATGCCGGACCTGGCGATGACCGAGGCTGAAACGGCCCAGGTGCGCAGCGATGTGCAGCGCCTGCTGGCAGCCAAGCCGCAGATCGCCCTGGAGAACCTGTCGTTCAAGACTGCCAATGGCGAAAGCCGTTTCAGCTTCAGCGTCGACCTGGCCAACCCGACCTCCCTGGAGCTGCCACCCGAGGAGCTGTCCAAGCAGCTGATCACCCAGCTGCAGAGCAAGCTGTCGCTGTCCAAGCCGATGATCGGTGACCTGGCGACCCTGCAGGCGCAGTTCGAAGGCCAGACCGATGCTGCCATTGTTTCCCAGCAAGCGGCCCAGGCCGGGGAAATGGTCAGCATGATGGCGGTGCAGAGCCAGATGGCCAAGGTCGAGGGCAATGACATTGTTACCTCGCTGCACTATGCCGATGGCATGGTCGACTTCAACGGCCAGAAGATGACCGTTGAGCAGTTCGCCAGCGTGATCATGGCCAACGCCAGCGCAATGCAGGCGACCGGCGGTTGATGTTCAGGCCCGGGGCGCCCGCCCCGGGCTTGTTTCACTAAAAAAACCTTTTGAATTCATTCGATTATCTGTAGCCTTCGGCATCCTATAAAAACCCGAGGCCGCAGCTGGTCCGTGGTTCTGTGCGCAAGGCTGTTTTGCCCTGCCTGTGGAGCCTGTAGCCGATTTGCCAGGGCTCGGTGATACACTCGACTTACGCGCTCAAGCGCCTGCAGGTCCAGCGATCATGACCCAGATTTCCGAACGCCTTCTCGTCCAGGCTCACCTCGATGCCAAGCAGCCCACGCCGCTGACGCCCGAGCAAGAGGCCGACTACCGCGCCGCCATTGCCGCCGAACTCAAGGCGCAAAATGCGGTGCTGGTTGCCCACTACTATTGCGACCCGGTGATCCAGGCCCTGGCCGAGGAAACCGGTGGCTGCGTGTCCGACTCGCTGGAAATGGCCCGCTTTGGCAAGAACCACGCGGCCTCGACCGTGGTGGTCGCCGGGGTGCGCTTCATGGGCGAGACGGCCAAGATCCTCACTCCGGAAAAGCGCGTGCTGATGCCGACCCTCGAGGCGACCTGCTCGCTCGATCTCGGCTGCCCGGTGGATGAGTTCTCGGCGTTCTGCGACAAGCACCCCGAGCGCACCGTGGTGGTGTATGCCAACACCTCGGCAGCGGTCAAGGCCCGCGCCGACTGGGTAGTGACCTCAAGTTGCGCGCTGGAAATCGTCGAAAGCCTGATGGACAACGGCGAGACCATCATCTGGGGCCCGGACCAGCACCTGGGCCGCTATATCCAGAAACAGACTGGCGCCGACATGCTGCTGTGGGACGGTGCCTGCATCGTCCACGAAGAGTTCAAGTCGCGCCAACTGGCCGACATGAAGGCGCTGTACCCGGATGCGGCAATCCTGGTGCATCCGGAGTCGCCCGAGGCGGTGATCGAGCTGGCCGACGCAGTGGGCTCCACCAGCCAGCTGATTGCGGCGGCGCAGACCCTGCCGAACAAGACCTTCATCGTCGCCACCGACCGCGGCATCTTCTACAAGATGCAGCAGCTGTGCCCCGACAAGATCTTCATCGAAGCGCCTACCGCCGGTAACGGCGCGGCCTGCCGCAGCTGCGCGCATTGCCCGTGGATGGCGATGAATACCCTGGAGCGCACCTTGCAGTGCCTGCGGGAAGGCACTAACGAGATTTTCGTTGAACCGGCGTTGATCCCCCAGGCGATAAAGCCGCTCAAGCGCATGCTCGACTTCACCCAGGCAGCGCGGATGAAGTTGTCCGGTAACGCCTGACGACGCCTTCGCGGGGCAAGCCCGCTCCTACCGTAGGAGCGGACTTGCCCCGCGATGCTTAGCGCATCATGTCCTTGACCATCCGCTGCTGCTCCATCAGCTCGCGCTGACGCGCATCGATCTTCGACGCCAGGACGAAGTTGTTGCCGGCGCGCTGCTTGGCGTAGTCGAGCTGCTGCAGGGCCTGGTCGAAGTCGCCCACCAGGGCAAAGTATTCGGCGCGGGCCTGGTGCAGGCCGATGGTGTTGCCCGACAAGCCCCGCACTTCCGCCACGTCATACCAGACGTCCGGGTCTTCAGGACGGTTCTTGAGTAGCGCATCCAGCGCCTTCTCTGCCTCGGCAGGGCGGTTCTGCTTGAGCAGCAGGTCGATGCGCGCCTGTTGCAGCGGGTAGTTGGCCGGGTACAGGCTGCGCATCCGCTCGACCCGTTGCTGGGCATCGGGCAGGCGGTTGTTGGTGATGTCCAGGTCGATCTGCGCCAGGTTGTAGGTGATGTCGTTGGGCGCCTTGGCCAGCAGCGGCTTGAGGTTCTCGCGCGCCTCGTTCAGGCGCCCGCCCTTGATCTGCGCCAGCGCCAGGCCGTAGCGGGCGGCGTCCATCTGCGGGCTTTCGTCGAGCTGGGCCTGGAAGCGCTTGGCGGCAAGGCCGGGGGTGCCTTCGTAGATCAGCGCCACCCGGGCACGAATCAGCTGGTAGCGCATGCTGTCTTCGGTGCCACCCTTGGGCGCCTGTTCGGCGCGGTTGCGGGTGTCGGCGATGCGCGATTCGGTAACCGGGTGAGTCAGAAGGAATTCCGGCGGCTTGGCGTCATAGCGGTACTGACGCATCAGGCGCTCGAACATGGTCGGCATGTTGCGCGGATCATAGCCGGCCTTCTCAAGGTTGAGGATACCGATGCGGTCGGCTTCCTGTTCGTTCTGCCGCGAGAAGCGCCGCTGCTCCTGGATGGCGGCCGCCTGGGTGCCGGCAATTGCGGCAATACCGGCATCACCGGCACCTGCCGCGGCGGCGACGATGCCGATCAGCAGCGCGCCCATCATCGGCAACTGCATGCGCTGCTGGGCCTCGACGCCGCGGGCGAAGTGGCGTTGCGACAAGTGCGCCAGTTCGTGGGCCAGTACCGAGGCGTATTCGCCTTCGGTCTGGGCATTGAGGAACAGCCCGCCGTTGACCCCGACGATCCCGCCGGGGGCGGCAAAGGCGTTGAGTTCGCGGCTGTCGATGAGGATGAACTCCAGGCGCCGGTCCTGCAACTGGCTGGTTTCGGCCAGGCGGTAGACGCTGGTTTCGACGTAGTCCTTGAGCTGGGGATCGTTCAGTTGGTTGACATTGCCCCGCAGCAGGCTGAGCCAGGCGCGGCCCAGCTGGTGTTCCTGTTGCGGGGAGACAATGGCAGAACTGGCGTCGCCGAGTGACGGCAGGTCGTCGGCATGGCTGGGGAGCGCCATCAAACAGGCCAGCGTCAGCAGGGTAGGGCGCAGAAAATTCATGCACGAAGCTCTGGTCGACAAAGAACCTTACTGTAGCCCGCTCGCACGTTGGCGACCAGTGGCGGTATCCTACCGGGCTTGTTCAAAATGCTACCTGTGCCCGCATTCCTGCCTGGAGACCCCCATGAGCGAGACCCCGACCCATGACGCCGAACTCGACGCCAGCGGGCTGAACTGCCCGCTGCCGCTGCTCAAGGCGAAGATGGAGCTCAATCGCCTGGCCACTGGCGCGGTGCTCAAGGTGATTGCCACCGACGCCGGATCCCAGCGCGACTTTCGCACTTTTGCCCGATTGGCCGGTCATACACTGCTGCTCGAAGAGGCCGAGGCTGGTGTTTACACCTACTGGCTGAAGAAGGCCTGAGTTTTTTCTGTTAAAGGATCGTCAATGTTCAAGGTGCTTCGCGACTGGATGCAGCGCTACTTCTCCGATGAAGAAGCGGTGGTGCTGGCGGTCTTGCTGTTTCTGGCGTTCACCGCCGTCCTGACCCTCGGTGGCATGCTCGCGCCGGTGCTGGCGGGGATGGTTCTGGCGTTCCTGATGCAAGGCCTGGTCAACGCCCTGGAGCGCCTGCGGGTGCCCACGCGCTATGCGGTCGGGCTGGTGTTCATGCTGTTCATGGGCGCCCTGGCGGTGTTCCTGCTGGTGCTGGTGCCGCTGCTCTGGCACCAGTTGATCACCCTGTTCAATGAACTGCCGGGCATGCTCGGCAAGTGGCAGTCGCTGTTGTTGCTGTTGCCCGAGCGCTACCCGCACCTGGTCTCCGACGAGCAGGTGCTGCAGGCCATCGAGGTGATGCGCGGCGAGATCGGCAAGTTCGGCCAGTGGGCGCTGACCTTCTCGCTGTCGAGCCTGCCGCTGCTGGTCAACATCATGATCTACCTGGTGCTGGTGCCGATCCTGGTGTTCTTCTTTCTCAAGGACCGCGAGCAGATCGCCGATTGGGTCAGTGGCTACCTGCCCAAGGAGCGGGCGCTGATGACCCGGGTGGCCGAAGAAATGAACCGGCAGATCGCCAACTACATTCGCGGCAAGGGCATCGAGATTCTGATCTGTGGCGTGGCCACCTACATCGCCTTCATCAGCCTGGGGCTCAACTATGCGGCGTTGCTGGCCCTGCTGGTCGGCCTGTCGGTGGTAGTGCCCTATGTCGGCGCGGTGGTGGTGACCGTACCGGTAACCCTGATTGCGCTGTTCCAGTGGGGCTGGGGTGATCAGTTCATTTACCTGATGGCGGTGTACGCGATCATCCAGGCCCTGGACGGCAACGTGCTGGTGCCGCTGCTGTTCTCCGAGGCGGTGAGCCTGCACCCGGTGGCGATCATCTGCGCGGTGCTGCTGTTTGGCGGGCTGTGGGGGTTCTGGGGGATCTTCTTTGCCATCCCCCTGGCGACCCTGTTCAAGGCCGTGCTGGATGCCTGGCCGCGGCGAGAGTCGGTGGTGGCGCCGCTGCTCTAAAAGCATCGCGGGGCAAGTCGGATCGCCGCGATTGGCTTATCTTGCGTTCAGCGCCTGCGCTTCAGCCAGCACGGCGTCCACGTGCCCTGGCACCTTCACCCCACGCCAGGCCTTGCGCAGCACGCCGTCCTTGTCGATCAGGAAGGTGCTGCGGTCCACGCCCAGGTATTCCTTGCCGTAGAGTTTCTTCAGCTTGATCACGTCGAACAGCTGGCACAGGGCTTCGTCCTTGTCGCTGATCAGCTCGAAGGGGAAGGCCTGCTTGGCCTTGAAGTTCTCGTGGGACTTGATGCCATCACGCGATACGCCGAACACCTGGGTGTTGGCCGCCGCGAAGGCTGCATGCTGGTCACGGAAACCCTGGCCTTCGGTGGTGCACCCCGGGGTGCTGTCCTTGGGGTAGAAGTACAGCACCACCTGCTGGCCTTTAAGCCCAGCCAGGCTGACGGTCTGGCCGTTGGTGGCCTGGGCCTCAAAATCGGCGACGGGTTGGTCGAGTTCAACGGCCATGAAAAGCTTCCTTACATCGGGTTCTGTGGGCGCCACGGTTCGATCAGCGCATCCAGGTTCAGCGCATCGGAGAAGTCCAGGAACTGGTCACGCAGCCAGCTGATCTGGGTACCTGCCGGCAGGGTCACGGTAAAGGTGGCGTTGAGCATGGTGCCGCCGGTCTGCGGGGCCTGGTAGGTGTCGCAGGTGAGGTTCTCCAGCTCCACATGGTGGTCGATGAAGAACTGGCACAGCTCGTTGATGATGTCCGGGCGGTAGGCGGCGCTGACATAGGCCACGTACGGCAGCGACAGCGGGCGAACTTCGAGCTCGGCGCTGCGCACCACGTTGACGGTGAAGGTGTGCTTCTTGGCCAGGCCCGGCAGGGCGCCTTCGAAGCGCGCCAGGGCGTCCCAGCTGCCGGCGACCTGCAGGACCAGGGCACTGCACTCGCCGTGGCGGGTCAGGCGCGAGGTGACGACCGAGCAACGATTGTCGTTGCTGGCCCGGCACAGGATGTTGGTCAGTTCCATGGGATTGGCACCCAGGGCGCTGATGACAAGGAATTGTTCGCGAACGGTGGGGGTGGACATGCAGCATTCCTAAAGCGATGAGCGGTCGGTACCTGACGTGGCAAAAAGGCCGGTAGGCAGGCGCCCGGGGCTCAGGATCGAGCCTTGCGGCGCTGGCTACGCGCATTGTCGGCAGCCCGGCGGGCCACTATGTACCGATCAAAGACAGAAGGGTAGCGAAAATGGCCGCCGAGGGGAATGCTCCGCCCGCCTGCTTCGCTTGTGCAAGGCCGATGGCGCCAGTACCATTACCGCTCTCTTTTTCCGGCAGGAGCAGTTTCATGATTGCGGGCAGTATGGTGGCATTGGTCACACCCATGGATGCACAAGGGCGTCTTGATTGGGACAGCCTCAGCAAACTCGTGGACTTCCACCTGGAAAACGGCACCCACGCCATCGTTGCCGTCGGTACTACCGGCGAGTCGGCGACCCTGGATGTCAATGAGCACATTGAAGTCATCAAGGCGGTGGTCAAGCAGGTCAATGGCCGTATCCCGGTGATCGCCGGCACCGGCGCCAACTCCACCAGCGAAGCCGTGCACCTGACCCGCAACGCCAAGGAAGCCGGCGCCGATGCCTGCCTGCTGGTGGTGCCGTACTACAACAAGCCGACCCAGGAAGGCCTGTACCAGCACTTCAAGCACATTGCCGAAGCCGTCGACATCCCGCAGATTCTCTACAACGTCCCTGGCCGCACCTCCTGCGACATGCAGGCCGAGACTGTGATCCGTTTGTCGACTGTGCCGAACATCATCGGCATCAAAGAGGCCACCGGCGACCTCAAGCGCGCCAAGGCCATCCTTGACGGCGTCAGCAAGGACTTCATCGTCCTGTCCGGCGATGACCCGACCGCTGTCGAGCTGATCCTGCTGGGCGGCAAGGGCAACATCTCGGTTACCGCCAACGTCGCCCCGCGAGAAATGGCCGATCTGTGCGAAGCCGCCCTTGAGGGCAATGCCCAGAAGGCTCGCGCAATCAACGAACAACTGATGCCGCTGCACAAGGACCTGTTCATCGAAGCCAACCCGATTCCGGTGAAGTGGGCTTTGGTTGAAATGGGCCTGATGCACAAGGGCATCCGCCTGCCACTGACCTGGCTGAGCGAATCCTGTCACGATACGGTACGCCAGGCGATGCGCCAGTGCGGCCTGAAGTTTTAATTGAGGACGTACACCGCATGAAGCGATTGGCTGGTCTTTCCGCCCTTGCCTTGATCATCTCCAGTACCAGCGGTTGCGGCTGGCTCTGGGGCGAAGAGGGTTACTTCCGTGACCGTGGCAGCGATTATCTGGAGGCCACCCAGAAGCCGCCAATGCAGCTGCCACCGGACGTCAGCAGCGCCAAGCGGCTCGACCCGCTGCTGCCGATCCCGCGCAACGTCGCCGACGACAACGTCAAGGGCGAATTCGAAGTGCCGCGTCCGCTGCCGTTGAACGCCGCAGCCGACATCAGCGATTTCAGCCTGCAGAAGAGCGGCAGCTCGCGTTGGGTGCTGGCCCAGCGCTCGCCGGCCGAAGTCTGGCCGGTGGCCCGTCAGTTCTTTGAAGACAACGGCTTCCGGATTGCCGAAGAGCGTCCGCAAACCGGTGAGTTCAACACCACCTGGCAGCGGTTCGACGAACTCTCGGCGTCCATGGCCAAGCGCCTGGGCAGTGCCTCGAGCAGCAGCGACAACGAAGTCCGTGCGCGCATCCGCATCGAGCCGGGCGTGCAGCGCAACACCAGTGAAGTCTACGTCGTGACCGTCGAACGCCCGGCCGGCAGCACTGCCGAGCAGGAATTCCCGGCACGTTCGGCCAACACCGGTGTTGACGCCATCCTGGTCGACGAAATGCTCGCCAGCATGACCCGCAGCGCCGAGAAGGGCGGTTCGGTGTCGTTGCTTGCCGCCCGCGACTTCGATACCCCGAGCCGCGTCAGCCTCAGCGAAGACGGCAGCGGCAACCCGGTACTGAACCTGGGCGCCGACCTCGATCGCGCCTGGTCTAGCGTTGGCCGTGCCCTGGAGCAGGGCGAATGGCGCGTTGAAGACATCAACCGCAGCCTGGGCCTGTACTACATCAACCTTGCCGAGAAAGCCGAGACCAAAGAGCAGCCAGGCTTCTTCAGCCGCCTGTTCGGCAGTGCGCCGAGCAAGGAAGAGCGTGAAGCCCGTGCCGAGCGCTACCAGGTTCGCCTGAGCAAGGTGGGCGAAAGCGTCCAGGTCACCGTCGAGAAGAACATCAACACCGTGGCCCCGGCAGACGTTGCCCGCCGCGTGCTGAGCGTGATTCAGGACAACCTGGGTTAAGTGCGCTTCGCCGTACTTGGAAGTGGAAGCCAGGGAAATGGCACGCTGATCGCCAGTGGCAATACCTTGCTGCTGGTCGATTGCGGCTTTTCCCTGCGTGAAACCGAGCGGCGCCTGGCGCTGCTCGGCGTTTCTGCGGCGCAATTGAGCGCGGTGCTGGTCACCCACGAACATGCCGACCACGTGCATGGGGTCGGGTTGCTGTCGCGGCGCTACAATGTACCGGTCTACCTCAGCCGCGGCACCTTGCGCGGCATGCGCAAGCCGGTCGAGGCCGCAGGCTTCCTGGCCGCCAACGACACCTTGCAGCTGGGCGACCTGAGCGTTACCGCCGTCGGCGTCACTCACGACGCGCTGGAGCCGCTGCAGTACGTGTTTGGCGATGGCAGCCGGCGTTTTGGCGTGCTGACCGACCTGGGCTCGTATGATGCGGCCCTGCTCAGCAGCTACCAGGGCCTGGACGCCCTGCTGATCGAGGCCAACCACTGTCGCGACTTGCTCGGACGCGGGCCGTACCCGATGTTTTTGAAGCAGCGGGTGGGTGGCGACTACGGACATTTGAACAACCATCAGGCCGCGCGCCTGGTGTCGGAGCTGGACTGGCAGAACCTGCAACACCTGGTGCTGGCCCATCTCAGCAGCAAGAACAACCAGCCACAGCTGGCCCGGCAATGCTTCGTCGATACCCTCGGCTGCGACCCGGACTGGCTGCAAGTGGCCAATCAGGATTCCGGGCTCGACTGGCGTGAAATCGCCTAGCCCATCATTTAGCAAGCGGAGCCCATCATGGAAAAACGTGAAGAACTCTACCGCGGCAAAGCCAAGTCGGTTTACAAGACCGACGACGCTGACCGCTTGATCCTGCTGTTTCGCAACGACACCTCGGCGTTCGACGGCAAGCGCATCGAACAGCTCGACCGCAAGGGCATGGTGAACAACAAGTTCAACGCCTTCATCATGCAAAAGCTTGAAGAAGCCGGCATTGCGACCCAGTTCGACAAGCTGCTGGGCGACAACGAATGCCTGGTCAAGAAGCTCGACATGATCCCGGTCGAATGCGTCGTGCGTAACTACGCCGCCGGCAGCCTGGTCAAGCGCCTGGGCGTCGAAGAAGGCATGAAGCTCACCCCGCACACCTTCGAGCTGTTCCTCAAGGACGACGCCAAGGGCGACCCGTTCATCAACGAATCCCACGTCGTGGCCTTCGGTTGGGGCACCGCCGAGCAACTGGCGAAGATGAAAGAGCTGTCGCTCAAGGTCAACGACGTGCTGAACAAACTGTTCGACGACGCTGGCCTGCTGCTGGTCGACTTCAAGCTTGAGTTCGGCGTATTCCACGGCGAGATCGTCCTGGGTGACGAATTCAGCCCGGACGGCTGCCGCCTGTGGGACAAAGAAACCCGCAAGAAAATGGACAAGGACCGCTTCCGCCAGGGTCTGGGCGACGTTATCGAAGCCTACGAAGAAGTTGCCAAACGCCTGGGCGTGCCGCTGTAACTGGCAAGTTCACGCAAGCGCCTGATACCACGCGAATTTTTTTCGCAAACAGGCTTTGCCTTTCGGCAAACTGCTGGTATCATGCGCGCCACTGGAGAGATGCCGGAGTGGCCGAACGGGACGGATTCGAAATCCGTTGTACTGGCAACAGTACCTAGGGTTCAAATCCCTATCTCTCCGCCATATGCAGTAAAGAAAAGCCCCCGCAAACATTTATGTTTGTGGGGGCTTTTTCGTTTCTGCGCGTAATAGCCGCCGGAGACAAGGGGTTGTTCGCCGCATCATGGTCTCGGAATTCAAGGAGGATTCGAACAAATGGCACGCATAGCTTTGGTTCTGACACCTGGTTTTGCTGATTGGGAATATGCCTTTATTGCAGGAACCGCATCACCGTTTTACGGTATCGACCTTGGTTTTTTCACCCCTGTTCCAGGGCAATTCCTCTCGCAGGGAGGATTGGCGGTCACGCTCGATAGCAGTCTGGAACAATGCCTGGACTGGAAACCAGATGTTGCCGTCATCGTCGGGGGACAGCTCTGGGAACACGCAGATGCTCCAGATATTGGGGACTTTCTTCGTGCCAGCCGAGACGCTGGGGCAACGATCGCCGGAATATGTGGAGGAACGCTGGCGCTGGCGAGGGCTGACCTTCTCAATACGATGCCTCACACCTCGAACAGCGTGGATTTCCTCAAACAACATGCCGCAAGTTATAAAGGCGAGGCTCTTTATCAAGACTGTTCAGGCACCATGGTTGCAGACCGGATCATAACTGCGCCAGGCCCTGCACCTGTCAGCTTCACCTGTGCAGTATTTGAAGCTGCGGGTTTATCTGCCGAGGCGGTTTCTCAGTTCAGATCAATGTTGGCCGCTGAACATGAGTAAACCACTTGGCCCTGGTGATTACGGCCTGCACACCAAGCGCTGACGCTCATAGTTCAGCGCCTTGTCCCGCTCCGGCAGGCTATACGGCGCTGTGCACTGGCGCTCGCCCCACTTGATGGTCAGGCTGCCCTGGTCTTCTTCCAGCAACACCAGCGCCTTGCCGTTGGGGTCGGAAATTGCCAGTTGTTTGCCGCTGGCGTCTTCCAGCGAGGCGCCGAACGGGATCATCGCGCCCTGTTCGTCGAACAGCTCGAACTGCACCCGCCGCCCGCTCTTGCCGGTGTAGCGGGCCACTACCACGGCGCCGCGGCGCGGTACCAGTTGCTGGGTGGCGTTGTCGATTTCGATGTCGCCGCCCAGTTCGCGGGTGTCCAGGCTGATCCAGTTGACCCGGTATGGTTGCGCGTTGGGGATCACCGCGTAGCCGTTGCGCCCGGTTTCGACGCCGCTGTAGCTGCTGATCTTGGCGCCCTTGACGCCCGGCACCTGGGCCAGGGCGAAGGTTTCGCCGACGGTCTGGCCGAGGTTGATACCACCTTGGTGAGCAACCACCGAGCCCGATACGTTGAGGTTCTGCGAGTCGTAGCCGCGGCCCTGGCTGTAGCCCAGGGTGATGTCGGCCACCGAGGTGCGGGTGTTGAGGTTGGCCGAGGCGGAGTTGCCGCCGGAGCTGCTGTTGCCGCCCTGGACCGAATAGAAGGTGTCGCTGGTTTCGGACAGGTAGCCGTTGACGCCAACCTGGGTGCTGTCGCCGCCTTTTTGTGTGCTGGTGGTGATGAACGCACGCGGCGCCCGGGCGCGGCTGCCCAGCGGGAAGGACACCGAGAGGTTGAACTGAGTATCGCTGCTTGAGCCGCCGTAGCCGTCGCCCAAATCCTTGGTGCGGGTGACGCCGAGGTTGTAGCTGGCTTCGCCCCAGTTGTTGCTGTAGCCGGCCGAAAAGCTCTGCGAACCGCCGCGGTTCCAGTAGCGCTGGTCGCTGGCGTTGACGTACAGGCTGCCCAGTTCGCGGTTGCGGCCCATGCTCTGGTTGATGGTCAGGTCGGTGCGGGTCTTGGAGTTGCCTGGGCGCCGCTCCAGGTCGCTGCTCAAATCCTGGACATGGTCGGTCAGGGTGCGGAAACCTTCGGTGGAGTAGCGGTACGCGGCCAGGGTGAAGTTGGTGTCGGTGCCGGTGAAGGTCTTGGCGTAGAGGGCACGCACACTGTTGCCCTGGGTGGTTTGCCCCAGTGCGCGGCTGCTCGAATGGGTGACGTCGAACGACACCGCGCCCAGCGAAGTGTTCTTGCCGGCGCCCAGCGACAGCGCCTTGTAGTTGTCGCTGGCCTGTACACCGATGATCCCGGTGAGGCTGCTGCTGATACCGTAGGCCAGGGTGCTGCTGAGGATGTTCGGGGTGGCCATGCCGTCGGTGTTGCTGTTGAACTGGCCGGCCGAGACGCTGTATTTGACCTGGCCTTCACGGACCATGATCGGCAGGCTGGAGAACGCCTGGGTGGTCACCCGACGGCGGCCGTCAGCCTCGACGATAGTGATTTGCAGGTCGCCGTTGGAGCCGGACGGGTAGATGTCGCTGATCTCGAACGGCCCTGGCGGCACGCTGGCGGTGTACAGGATGTAGTTGTTCTGGCGGATCTCGACGGTGGCGTTGGTTTGCGCCACGCCACGGATGATCGGCGCGTAGCCGCGTTCGCTGTCGGCGCGCATGCCTTCGTCGGAGGCAAGCTTCACACCGCGATAGCGCACGCTGTCGAACAGGTCGGTGTCACTGAAGATATCCCCGGCGCTGAACTGGCCCTTGATGGCCGTGACGTCATGCTGCAGGTAGCTGCGGTTGCTCTTGAAGGTGCTCGGGCGACCGGTGCTGCTGGTGAAGTTCGACTCGTTACGCAAGCGCCAGGCACCGAGGTTGATGCCGTTGCGCAGGCCGAGGTTATTGGCGATGCGCGTGTCGGCATCGCCGGCGCTGCGGCTGCTGTTGTACTGGTAGTTGATGAACGCCGCCGGCACACCGTCATCCCACAGCGCCGGGTCGACGTAGCCACGGATACCGCGCTGCATTGCCACTTGCGGCACGCTGGCCGCCAGTTGCAGGCGCGCGGCGTCATAGCGCAGGCTGGCCTGGTCGATCAGGCTGGGCAGGTCGTAGCAGCTTTGCGGGGTGTCCGGGTCGAACTTGCCCTGGGCCTGCAGTTTGTTCAGGTCGATGCCTAGCTGTTGCAGCAACTCCAGGGTCAGGCACGGTTCGACGCGGCCGGTGGCCGGGTTGCGGTTGAAATCGATGTCACGCCGGCCCACCAGCACTTCGTTGCTGTACAGGTCGACCCGGTAGTTGCCCGGCAACACGCTGTTGGCCGACAGCAGCAGTTGCAGGTCGACCGACGAAGGTGCGCCTTGCAGGAAGGTGGTGTTGAAGGCTTCCAGTTGTTGCGCATCGCCGGTGTCCTGCGCGGCCAGCACCGGCATCGCGCCAAGCACGGCCAGCGACAGGGCACTCAACTTCCACAGACGGGCAGTTGCAGACGGAGCGCACGCACGTTGGCCGGCGCAATGAGTTGGCCTGTTACCGGAAGATAAAGACATGCGAAGGAACCTTGTATCCCGAATAACGACTGGGCGCGGCGAGGGGCGCAGTTACGCGCAGGCTTAACGCCTGGGCATTAACCGTTATTGTTTGCCCGGCGCTTGGGCAGCGGTACTTGCCTGGCCGCTGGACAGTGTCGTGGTGTATTGGTTTTGCGCACCGTAATCGTTGATGCTGGAAAAACTCAGGCGCACGTTGTTATCGCTACCCAGGGTTTTAACCGGAAATGTCTTTACTTCACCCGGCGCGACCATGGTTGAGTCCGCTGCCAGTTCGCTAAGTTTGCCCGCCTCAAGTTTTATATCCGCCATCGAGACGTGATAAAGGCTCGGGTTATTGACCTGCAGCAGGGTCTTGCCGCTGTGGCGCAGCAGTTGCCATTGCAGTTCGGTCGGCGCCATAAGGGCATTGCCAGGCAAGCCTGCGGGGCGGAAGAAAATCTTGATGCGCTGGCGCACGGCCAGTTGCAGGGTGTTGGCGGCGGCGGCGGCCTGAGGGATTTCCTGGACGTTGAGCCAGACCACCGACTCTTTGTCCGCAGGCATCCCGTCACCTTCGTACAGCACCCGCAGCAACTGCTGTTCACGGGCGAACACCCGTGCCAGTGGCGGGGTTACGGCAAAGGGCACGCTGCGCTGGGCATCGCTGTCGTCGACCCAGGATTGAATCAGCACGTCCTGGTTGCCATTGCGCACGTTGACGTTGGCTTCCTTGTGGTTGCCATCAAAGACAATCCGCGTGGCACTCAGCGAAATACTGGCCATGGCCTGGCCGGCCATGAGCATGCCGAGCAGCCCCAGGCATGCGGGAATAGAACGACGCAACATGGTCTGTACCGTTTGATTCAGGGGTTTTGCTTCAGGGCCAATGGCGAGGCCGGGCGGCCTCGCACAAAGCAGTTCAGGCGCTACGACTTATTCGTATTGCAGGATGAACGGCAGGGTGGCGTCACCGCGACCGGCGGTGGCAGTGCCCGCTGCGCCAGTGGTGACGTAGGCGGCGGAGAAGTTGAGGATCGCGTCGCCACCGGCAGCGCCGGTACCGTGCATGTCGCTCTGGATCATGGCGGTGGTTTTCGAGCTCAGGTCGATCAGCGCGCCGTTGCTGTCGAGCAGGGCGATACCGACGTTGGCTGCAGTGCCGGTGCCTTTGGTCAGGGCCAGGACTTTCTTGCCGGTGACCAGGCCCGAACCGCCGCTGGCGGCGTCAAAGATCATCGAGACTTTGGTGCCCAGGTTGCAGTTGACGTTGAGGTTGAAGTCTTTACCGGTGACACGGCCCGAGGACGGGCTTTCAGCGGTGCCCATGTCCTTGATCGATACAGTGCCCATGTCCACGGAGATCACGCGATCAGCGTTGGCGCCGTCAACCGAGCAGGCGTCGTTGTTGATCACGCCGGTGAAGGTGATCTTGCCGCTGCCACCTTGAACAGGCGTCGTTTCTGCTGCCAGGGCAGCGCCGGACGCTGCAAGTACGGACAGAGTGATAAGGGCCAGGGAGAACTTCTTCATGGTGATGTCCATTTGTATTGGTTGGAAAGTGCTGCATGAAAATGCCAATACACAATAGAACGGGGGGTGTTTGCCGAACATCAGACGATTCTTATAAGGTCTGAGCCCAGGTGGGGCGGGCGTTCTGGCAACAAAGTCTTTATCGGTTCCTGACCTTGTTGCCCGGAAACTTAGTTAAAGATACTGCGCTCCAGGCAATAAGCCAGTAAGTCCTGGTCGCTATTAACATCAAGTTTGCGCATGGCCGAAATCTTTTGCGCGCTGATGGTCTTGGCACTTCGGTTCTGGCTGCGGGCAATATCACTGACACTTTTACCAGCGACAAACAGTCGCAGTATTTCAAACTCTTTGGGTGACAGTGTGGCAAACCGGTCCTCGATCGCCGCGGTGGTTTCGATGACCGAGGTTTTTGCAGGTTCCAGGCTGCGGTACTGGCTTTGCTGGGCCACGGCCTTGAGCGCCAACTGGATTTCGGTGTGCAACTGGCTCTTCTGGATCACCCCGACCACGCCCAGCTCATGCAGGCGGGTGAGAATCAGGTGGTTGGAGATCATCGTCAGGATCAACACCTGCAAATGCGGAAAGTGCCGCTTCAGGTAATCGACCAGTTTCAGGCCGTCGCCATAGGGCGAATCGGCCGGCATGTTGTAGTCGGTGATCACCAGGTCCACCGGTTGCTGTTCGAGCAGATCGATCAGGCCTTTTGAGCACACGGCTTCGCCGACCACGCAAAAACGTTCGTCACGTTCTACCAGTTCGCGCACACCGAGCAGCACGATCGGGTGATCGTCCGCGATGATGACTTTGAGTTTGTCCATAGTGGCTGTCCGTAGTACCGGTATAGAAGGTTAGGGGGTGTCCATACGGCCGCAGGTAAGCCTGATTGTTGTTACTCGAGCGCATCCACAACAGCGGCAAGCCGGCTCAGTATCTGCTGCACTTCAAGGCGCAGGGAAGCATCGATTGTCCCGCCTGCCAGGCGGCACTCAAGCGCCGTACAGTGCTCGGCCAGGTCGCTGGCCTGTACCGCGCCCAGGGCGCCGGCGATGCTGTGCAGCCTTTGGGCGACGATTCTAGCGTCACTTTGCTCCAGCGCGCAGCGGATCAGTTGCAGGTCATCGCGCATGGTGGTGATGAACAGCGGGCGCATCCGCTCTGAAAGCTGCAGGCTATCGGTGGCCGGGACGGCGGCGGGGGCGGTGAGGGTGTCTGGCTCGACCCGCGTTGCTGCATTCTGCAAGGCCGGGCGGCAGAGCTTGAGCAGGTGGCCGCGCAGGGTCTGCAGGCTCAGCGGCTTGACGATCCAGGCGTTCATGCCGACGGCGATGCAGCGCATGCCCTCTTCGCGCATGGCGTTGGCAGTGACGCCGATGATCGGCAGCTGCGGGTCATGCTCGCGCAGGGTGCGGGCCAGCTCATAGCCGTTCATGACCGGCATGTTGACGTCGGTCAGCACCAGGTCAAAGACCTCGGGCTGCCACAGGTGCAGGGCCTGTTCGCCGTTGCTGGCGACCACCGCGGTGCAGCCCAGGGCCTCGAGCTGTTCCTTGATGATCGCCTGGTTGATCGGGTTGTCTTCGGCCACCAGGATGCGCAGTTGCAGGTTGTCGGCCTGCTGTTGCGCGGCCTGCTGCGATGCCTGCGGCGCGCCCAGGCGGGCCATGCCCACCGCGTCGGCGATGGCGCGCAGGTTGTGAAGGTCGACATTCCAGCCCTGCCCGGTGTATTCCGGCGGGTTGCGCCCACCGGCCGTGCACAGCACCCGTGGCCCCGGCCAGGCTGGGGCGTTGGTCGCCGGCAAGGCATCGACCAGTACCGCCGGCGCATGCTTGGCTTCCAGTGGCTGGGGGGCCAGGGCGGCGTGTACGCCGAGGCGGACAAGCCAGTCGACCAGCGATTGCGCCAGCTCCTGTACCGGGGCGCGCACGTAAACCGGAATCGACGCGGCTGCAACTGGTGCGCTGCTTAGGGTTTGGCCTGCCAGCACCGGCAAGCTCATGCGCAGGGCAAAACTGCTGCCCAGCCCCGGTTCGCTGACCACTTTCAGTTGCCCACCCATCATTTCGCTAAGCCACCAGCAGATCGGCAGGCCCAGGCCTGCGCCACCTTCGCTGCAGGCGTCCTGCACCTGGTAGAACAGCTCGAACAGCTTGGCCTGCTGCGCCGTGGAGATGCCGATGCCGGTGTCGGTGACCTGCCACTCCAGGTTGACCTTGTCATCTTCTCGCGCCAGCACCCGGGTGCGCAGGACCACGCGCCCGGTGTCGGTGAATTTGATGGCATTGCTCAACAGGTTGTTGAGGATCTGCCGAATGCGCATCGGGTCGCCGAGCAGGCGCTCGGGCAGCGCGGCGTCGGTGCAGGCATAGAGCTGCAGGCCCTTGCGCTGGGCGAAGGCGGCATAGGTGTGCAGGGTGTCTTCGATCAGGTCCAAGGGGCAGAACTCGATGGACTCGATCGCCATCTGCCCGGACTCGATCTTCGACACGTCGAGCACGTCGCTGATCAGCTGGAACAAAGTAGCCGACGAGCGCTGGATGGTCTGCAGGTATTCCTGCTGGCGCGGCTCCAGGCGAGTCAGGCCGAGCAGTTCGAGGGTGCCGAGCACGCCGTACAGCGGGGTGCGGATTTCATGGCTCATGGTCGCCAGGAACAGGGTCTTGGCTTCGTTGGCGGCATCGGCGGCGCGCCGCGCTTCTTCCAGGGCCGTGGCATCTTCAATATGCCGGGTGACGTCGTTGAAGGCATACAGGCGCACATCCTGGCCCTGGTAGCGGGTCGAGACAAACCCCACCTGCAGGTGCCGGCCGTCGATTTCCAGGTAAGTTTCACCCGTCTCGCCCTGGTCGGTGCGCCGCTCCAGGGCGCTGATCAGCTTGGCGCTGCCCGGCGACTGCTGGGCCCGCTGGTTTTCCACCAGCACCTGGTTGTCGGCGCGGCGCACCACGCACAGGCCGGTGGGCGCGGTATCGATTACCACGCGGCTGAAGGCTTCGCTTTCGGCGATGCTGGCATGCGCCTGGCGCGCCGGCAGGATCACCTGGCGGCGGTACCAGCGGTTGGCACCCCAGCCCATGGCGACCAGCGCGAGCAGCGCGGCGCCAAGGCTGCTCAGCGGCCACAGGGCATAGCGAAAGAAGCTGCGGTAGTTGAGGGCATAGACTGCCGTCCACGCCGGTCCATTGTGGTTGACCAGCTTGAACACCAGGCCTTCGGGCTTGAAGTTGATCCCCTCATGCAGCGGCGATTCTGGCCACAACGCGCCAATCAGCACCTGGCCGGAAGGCGCCACCAGGGTGAAGTGGTCATAGATCGACCATTCCATGGTGCGTTCGTAGTCATTGGCCTGGGACAAATCGAGGATGCTGGCGATCATCACCCGGGTGTCGGCGCCCTTGATGTGGATTTCGTCCGCGGCCAGCTGGATGCCGATGTACGCCAGCATGCGCGCCGGGCCCGGGCTGGCGGCGCTTGGGCCATAGTGCTGCCAGCAGACTTCACCTTCGCGCAGCAACTGATGGTCGCGCGGCAGGCGATCGATCACGCTACGGATCATGTCGATGAAGCTTTCGTTGTGCGGTACGGTCTTGGCCCCTGCATGGCCTGCGGCCGGCACGGTGATGTCGAAGTTGCCGTGCTGGTTGAACAGGAACACATGCGGCGACTGGTAGTGCGAGGTCGACCAGAACGTGCTGTAAAAGGTCGCCAGGTGCACGCCAAGGGAGAAAATCTTGGCGTGTTCGCTGGCGGCGATTTTCTCTGGGTCGATTTTGGCGCTGAAGGGCATGGAGTAGGAAAACTCCTGGCCCTGGTAAATATTCGGGCCTTCTTCCGGCAAGGCTTTGAGCAAGCGCACCTGGGCATTCTCGTCCTTGAGCAACTCGCCCTGATGGCTGCGCTGGGCCAGGCTGCGCAAGAACACTTCCTGCTCGCGGATGTTTTCCATCAGCCGGGCAAAGTGAAAGCGCACGGTGTCGTGCTGCTCCTCGATCAGGCGCTGAAACGACCAGTAGCTGGTGCCGACCAACAGTAAAGCCAGGCCAAGCAACACCATCATCCCTTTGTTCAGACGCAACGAACTGCGGGTGAGATTTTCCAGCAGGGCGTTGTCGTGCTTCATCAGGAGCTTCCGCAGTATCAGTAAGGGTGGTGGCTGGATGGAGTGTACCTCTGCTGGCAATTCAAGGGCGCTGCGGCCACTCAATAGAAGGTGGCCGGCCCGTCATTGGTGAGCAATTGCTGAAACTGCTCGGACGATACCGCGTGGGAAATCAGAAAACCCTGGGCCTGGTTGCAATCGATCTTGCGCAACAGGGCAAGCTCCTGGGGCGTCTCGACCCCTTCGGCGACCACCGTCAACCCTAGCTTGCGGCCCAGGGCGACGATGCTGGTCAGCGCCGAGGTCATGCTTTCGTTTTCATGGCAGCCCTGGACCAGGGCACGGTCGATCTTGAGCTCGGTGAACGGCGTCGAGACCAGGTTCATGTACGAGCTGTAGCCCTTGCCGAAGTCATCCTGGGACAGGCCGAAGCCTTTGATGCGCAGGCGGCAGGCGCCGGCGTAAAAGTTACTGATGTCCTGGGGCACCGAGCACTCCATCAGCTCGAAGCAGATCTTGCCGGGGATGCCCTGGTGGTGCAGGACGAACTCCAGCAGGCGGTCGGCCAGGTCATGGCTGTTGAGCAGGTGGGTCGGCAGGTTGATCGATACCGGAATGTCATACCCCTGCTGGCGCCAGCGCGCCTGGGCATGGATCGCCTGCTTGAGCATCAGCCACAGCAGGCGCTCTTCCAGCTCGAAGGTCTTGAACGCCGGCAGGAACGCGCCGGGCAGCAGCACGCCTTGCTCCGGGTGCATCCAGCGCACCAGGGCTTCAGCGGCAACGATGCGGCCATTACTGAGGGATTTTTTCGGCTGGAACCAGGCCTGGAACTGGCCGTTGCTCAGCCCATGGATAAGCGCCTGGTAGTCGAACTGCGCCACCGCCGGCGGCACCGGCGGTGCGCTGCGGTTCTTGCCGTTGAGCTGATCGGTGAGGTTGCGCAGGGCATCGGGCTTGACTGGCTTGGAGAGCAGGCCGATCACTTCGACGCCAAGGTTTTTGGCCACCAGGCTTGCAGCCATGAGCATGCGCTTGGAGGCGGCGCTCATGATTGCCAGGTCCGGTTTGCTGCGCAGCCTGGCCAGGCCCTGGATGAACTGCACGCCGTCCATGCCGGGCATCAGCAGGTCGGTCAGCACCAGGTCGAAGTCACGCCGCTGCAGGTGTTCCAGCGCTTCCTTGCCGTCCTGGGCCGCTTCGAAATGGAAATCGCCCAATTCGCTGAACAGGTGCTGCAAGTACATGTGCTGGAACGGGTGGTCCTCGACGATCAAGATGTTATAGGGCTTCATTAGAGGTCTCTTGATAAGGCGCCAGATAGTTGAACAAGGCCCGCAGCGCGAAAGGCTTGACCAGGCAATGATTCATTCCGGCTGCAAGGCATAGTTCGGCTTCGCCGCGCATGGCATTGGCCGTCGCTCCGATGATCGGGATCGAGCAGCCTTGGCGGCGCAGTTCTCTGGCCAGTTCGTAGCCATTGAGTTTGGGCATGTTCACATCGGTCAAGACCACGTCGAAGTGCCCGCTTTTCCACAATTGCAGGGCCTCGATACCGTCCCCCGCCAACTCGACGGTGCAGCCGAGCTCTTCGAGCTGATCACGCAGGATCAACTGGTTGATGATGTTGTCTTCGGCCACCAGGATGTGCAGCTCGAGTTTCTGCATTTCGCGCTTTTGCGGGTCATCGGTACGGGCGATCCACAGCCCCTGGGCCTGGCGGACGGCCTGGTAAAGAGCACTGAGGTGGTTGAGGTTGACCTGCCAGCGGCCGTCTTCGAGTTGCGGCTCGCAGCAGCCATGGGCGCTGGCCAGGATCAGTGGCCCGCTCCAGTCGGCCACCAGCGCTTGCTCGGCGCTGCCGGGGTGCAGCTCGAGCAGCAGGTGGCCGCTGGCGGCATCCGCCGGCGTTGGCCGCCCGACCTGGGCCCGGGCGCCCCAGCGGCGCAGCCAGCCGCTGATCGACTGCGCCAGCTCGCGAATCGGCGAGACTACGTAGATGGTCTCGGGCAACAGGTTGCCCTGGGCCGGCAGGTCGCTGCTGGCCGAGGCTTCTTCCAGTGGCAGGGTCAGGGTAAAACTGCTGCCCAGGCCCAGTTCGCTGACCATGCGCAACTGGCCGTTCATCAACTGGGTCAGGCGCTGGCAGATCGGCAGCCCCAGGCCGGTGCCGGCCACTACGTTGGTGTTGCCTTCAGTCTGGTAGAACGGCTCGAAAATGTACGGGTGGTCTTCCTCGGCGATGCCCTTGCCGGTATCCGACACCTGCCACATCAGGCTTGAACGCTCGCCATCGCGGTTGATCAGCTTGACCCGCAACACCACCCGGCCGCTGTCGGTGAACTTGACCGCATTGCTCAGCAGGTTGTTGAGGATCTGGCGGATCCGCGTCACGTCGCCAATCAGCCGCTCCGGCAGTTGCGGATCGAAGCAGGCGTACAACTGCAGGTTCTTGCCCTGGGCCGCGGCGCTGTAGCCCTGGATGACCTCGTGGACCAGCTCCGCGGGCGAGAACTCGCTCAGCTCCAGGGCCAGTTGCCCGGCTTCGATCTTCGACACATCCAGCACGTCGCAGATCAACTGCAACAGGGTTGCTGACGAGCCTTCGATCGCGTGCAGGTAATCGCGCTGCTGGGCATCGAGCTGGGTGCGCGCCAGCAGTTCCAGGGTACCCAGCACACCGTACAGCGGGGTGCGGATCTCGTGGCTCATGGTCGCCAGAAACAGCGTCTTGGCCTCGTTGGCGGCATCGGCCGATTGCCGCGCTTCTTCCAGCGCCGCTTCAACCTGCTTGCGCGCACTGATGTCGCTGAAGGCGCAGAACAGCACGTCTTCGCCGTTGTAGCGGGTCGGCGCGCTGCTCAGGTACAGGTGGCGGCCATCGGCGGTGGCGAAGTAGTCGCTGCGCTCGGCTTGCTGGCTGGCGAAGGCCTGGTTGATCCAGCCGGCGCACAGCACATCGCGCTCCAGGCCGTCGCCCAGCCATTGTTGCGCCAGGGTGTTTTCCAGCACCACCTTGCCGTCGGTGCGGCGCAGTACGCACAAGGCCACCGGTGCGGTCTGGATCACATCGCGGCTGAACGCCTCGCTTTCGATCAGGGCCTGGATGCGGTTGATCGCCGGTGCTATGAAGCGATGCTCGATGCGGCGCATCAGCAGCAAGATCAGGGTCACGGTGAACAGGCAGAACAGCAGCGAGCCGACCAACTGCTTCCACAACCCGGCCAGCACCGCCAGCAGGTCGATCGAGTACACCAGTTGCCAGTCCGAGGACTTCAGGTGCTTGCGGATCACCAGGTGGTCGGGGATCCAGCCGTCGCCGACAAAACCGAAGAAGTTTTCCCCCTGGGAGTTGAGCAGCATCTGCCCAAGGTGCGCATCGTGGCTGTTGGTGAACACCAGCATGCCTTCGGAGTTGAGCATCATGAACTCGCCGGCGCTCTGGTCGTTGAGCGCCGCCGACACCTCGCGGCTGTCCATTTCCAGGCCCAGCCAGCCCGACTCGGCGTCGCGCTCATCCAGGCGAATGAAGATGTACAGGTACGAGCGCTGCTCGGTCTGGTCGGTCAGCCACAGTTCGGCGGCGGGGTAGGGGCTG
Source organism: Pseudomonas sp. UC 17F4 (assembly GCF_900101695.1). Lineage (NCBI taxonomy): Bacteria > Pseudomonadati > Pseudomonadota > Gammaproteobacteria > Pseudomonadales > Pseudomonadaceae > Pseudomonas > Pseudomonas sp. UC 17F4. The sequence goes on along the minus strand of NZ_FNKV01000001.1, from coordinate 5,180,955 downwards.
TTGTCCTTGAGCGCCTGTAGCTGCTCAAGCATGCGCGGCGAAAACCCCGGCACCCCGGGGGCGGAGTTGTACAGGCGCCTGACCTGCGCGTTCGGCCCGGTGTCGACATACAGCAGGCTGACCTGCTTGTCCTTCATGTAATCGCGCATGCGCTGGGTCAGCCAGATGCTCCAGCGGTTGTCGCTGGTGCTGCCCAGTTGCAGGTGCACTTCTTCGCTCGATGGCAGGTAGACCAGGGACCTTGCCTGTTTCGACTTGCGCACCGCCGACAGGCTCAGGCTCTCGAGCAAGGCCTCGCGGTTGGTGAAGAAGGTGTGCGCCTCGGCGATCGCGCTGCTCATGTAGCCGCGACGCTGGGAGATGTCGTTGTTGAAGGTGAACAACAGGAAGTTGTACACGCCGCTGAAGATGCCGATCAGCAAAACCACGGCGAACAACCGCAGCAAGCGGCGGGCGGCTTCGGGGCTGGAAAGAAGCGGGCTGATTTGCAGCAGGTAGCTTTTTAATCTCATTCGCCGACTCTAGTGAGTCGCGAATGCTGCAGACATCAGACAATCCTTAAACATAGGCCCTGGCGCAGGCGTTGACCAGCCAGCGGGCGCTTATTTATCCGGTTCTGCGACCTGCTTGGCAAAGCGCAACAATGCCTATCAGACAATCCTTAAACATTGCGCCGTCTGGCCGACACTCAAGGTATCAACCGTTTTCGCAGGAGTGTCGGCATGAAGAGTAAATATGTTGCTATCGCTGCAGGGTTGCTGTTGGGTCTGAACGGGGCCTGCATGGCCGCCACGCCGGTTGCCCAGGGCGTGATCAATTTCACCGGCAGCATCGTCGAGTCGCCGTGCACGCCTTCGGCCCGGGCCGGTGCCTTGAACCTCAGCGATTGCCCGGCCCAGGCCCGGGGTACCCGCATCGAGCTGCAGCAGGTCGTCCCGCAGGCTTCGGTCACTACGCCCGACCATGCGCCGGTCAACGTCAGGCTGGTGGCCGACAGCGGCACGGCCGGGCGTTACTACAACCAGCAGTACGCGCTGCTGGATGCTTCCGGCAAGGCCCTGAGTTCCGGCGCCTACCTGATTACCCTGACCACGCCTTAAGGCTTGGGCGTAAGGGCGTTTGAGAATTGTCTTAGAGTCTCTGCACACGACCAACGGTAACCTTGCCAGTACTTCAGCGAGTCGCAGCGTTTATAAAGACTCGCGGAGCCCATCTGTCAGGTTTACCGAATGTCAAACATAGCATTGCGCATAGTGATCGCTGATCGGCAGCAGGATCAGCGAAGCAAGATAGAAAACATGCTCAACCGCCTGGGGTACAGCCGCGTTGCCCACTTGAGTAGCTTTCAAGCGTTGCAAGCCGCGACCCGGGCGCAGGGCACACCCTTCGACCTGTTGATCGTCAACACGGTGCTGGTGCCTTCCCGGCAGTTCAACCTGTTGAAGTTCTGCCACGACAACCCGCGCATCCGCCATGCGCTGATCTATGAAGGGCAACGTGCCGATTGTTCGCGGGTATCGGTGCCGGTCAATGCCAGGATTCAACTGTGCCTGTCGCCGGCACCGGACCTCGACTCGATCAAGCGCTGCCTGCACAGTGTCGATCCGCTGTTTGCGCATTAATCAGCGCGCCCACCCCCTGCACCCGCTTGGATTTTCAAACGCCAACTGGTAGCGTGCAGCACCTCGCTGTATTGCCCGATCCCTTTCGTCATCGTTGCCTGTCCAGGGCCGACGTATACGAGTACCCGTTGGCCCGTTCAAGGGCGCCGGCGCAGGGCGCATCGGGCGATGCACAGTCATTCGCAAATGGAGTTCACAATGACGCAGAACAGCACCGTGCTGTCCGGAATCCAGCTGGATCAATTCATCGACCGTCTTGAGGTCGAACATCAGGAACACGGTGACGACCACGTGCTGGGCCTGCTGCGCGCCCAGCCGCTCAAGGCAGCCTCGCTGGAATCGATTGACCGTCTGCACGTGCTGTGGGTCAACGCCGGAGACGCCGACGCCTCCAGGGCGGTGCTGGCCGACGACGGCCAGGCGCTGATCGAGGCGACGCCAGAAGAGGCGCGCAACGAACTCAAGGTCAACCTGCTGATCTACCAGCTGCGCCTTTGCAACTACCTCAAAGACGAGCAAGGCCTGCTGCAGGCCCTCGACGCCCTGCAGCAATTGAGCAACGAGTCGCTGGCGTTCGATATCGAACAGTACCGGCGCTACCGCATTTTTGACGATCTGCAGCACACCACCCTCGACGTCGCCCTCAAGGCCATCGAGGTGCGTCACACCCTGGCGTTGATCAACCCCGGCCGCCATGCCTTGCGGGCCTGGGACGATGCCGACCAGCACCGGCGCCGGGCGCGGGTGCTGGCTGCCCACGAACGTGACGAAGAGGCTCGCGAAGCGGCGCTGGCGGCAATTACCGCGTTGCGCACCGCCGCTGCTGACCAGGACGTCGACGGCAACGACTGGCTGTGGCTGGGCGATGCACTGATCGAAATCGTGCCGCTGCGCCTGGCGATGTTCGAGCAACCTGTGGTGCAGTTGATCGCTGAGCTGTCGCTGCCCCAGCGCCGCGAGTGGGAAGTGCGCCTGGCGCGCCTGGCGGCGCGCTCATTGAAGGCCCAGGGCGACCTGCCCGGCGCCTTGAAAATCTGTGAAGTGGCGACCCTGGAACTGGACTCCAGCGGCAGTGACAACTTTGTCGAATTCCACTTGCCCTGGTTGCTTGAAAACGGTCAGATCGACGACGCCGGGCAGCGTGCATTCATGGAGATCTATGGCGTTCGCAGCCAGATGTGGCCGGGCACTGCCTACTGGGTACACGATCGCCTGCTCGATGCCGAGGACCAGTCGCCATGGTGGCCGCTGTGCGTGATGCGTGCCTGTGATGATCAAAAGGTCTTGGAGCGGTTTGTTTCCGGGCTGCCATGGCGCGACGAGTCGACGCCGTCCATGGGCCCGCTGCTCGATGCGCTGCATGCTGCCCGCGATGACCTTGAGCAGCTCGACAACGTTTTCGCCCAGGCCCTGGAAGAAGCCCGCCGCCGCGCGCCGAACCACCCCTGGATCAACCGCCTGCTGGCAGTGCGTGAACGCCAGGCCGGGCGCATTGACGCCAACACTGAACTTACGATGCTGCGCGAGGCCGTTTCGGCCGGCAATATGCAAGACCACCGCAGCGCCTACAGCCTGTTCAGCGCCCATGCCAGTGTGTTCGGCATTGTCGGTGCCTTGCGCCAACCGCTGCTGACAATGGCTGGTGGCATGAACTATTACAGTTTCGCTTGCAACATCGACGACCTGGTCGAGGTGGAAGTCGAGAAGCTCTCGAGCGAGGAAGCAGATCAGGCCTGGTCGTTGTTGCGCGAAGTACAAAAGCTGGCCTACGAACGCGGCCAGGCTCGCATGGAGCAATGCTTCGCCACCGGTCGCGGGCATCGTTACGATGCCTGTGTGCACATGTACTCGATGCTCTGCAACAACCTGGCGATCAACTACCGCTGCTACAACGACCTGCGCATGTATGAGCAGGCCCTGGAGCTGCATGCCCGTGGCATTGCCGCCAGTCCGTTCGCAGAACACTATCATGGCACCCTGCAAAACCGCATTGAGCTGGGGGATGACGCGGGCATCGCCGAAGCCGCCGAACAGCTCTGGCACTTCGCTGCCGACTATGGCTACAGCCGCCACGACCCCGAAGAGTACCTGTTCGAAGTCAGCCGGGCCCTGTACCGCCTGGACCGCGAACGCGAAATCCTGATCTGGCTTGAGCGCGTGCTCAACTGGCAGCAAGAGCAAGGAGTCGCCGACAAGGACCTGGAAATCTCGCAACTGTTCGCGCGGATAAAAGTGGCCACGTACCTGTCGTACAACCTGCCGGAGGCCGCCACCAGCCTGTGGCTGCGCTACGCGCCCTATGTCAACGAAGGTGACATCGCCAGCCTGCTGGGCTGCTCCGGCGATGTGCTCAAGGGCCTGGGGCGCAAGGAAGAGGCCATCGCCTACTACCAGCGCTCGATCCTGCGCAGTGATCCAGACAACGCTATCGACCAGAGCAACAATGAAATCTTCAGCCAGAGCATCGCCGAGCTGCAGGCCGTTGAAAAACCGGCTGGCAAGGCCTGGTGGCAGATATGGAAGTGACACCGGAGCTGCGACAGTCCGGTTACGCCCCGCGCAACGCACTCAATGCCGATCAACTCAAGCGCGCAATTGCCGAGCGCAGCAAGGCCCGTGGTGATGCGCCAGAGGTGGGCAAATGGTTGCTCAACCATTTCTACCGGCACCTGGTCGGCAACTTCGAGCCGGCGCGGCCGATCCTGACCCTGGAGCAGGCGGTCGAGGCGCTGGGGGCCGAACCGCCGGCGTGGGTGGCCAGGCACTTGGGCGACGCCGGCAAACAGTCGCAGCAGGCGCCGCTGGTCTGGATCGATCCGCAGCAGGCGCCACTGCTGGCCGAGGAGGCCTTGCTGGTGGAGTTCCTGACCTCGCGCCAGGGCACCGCGCTGGCTGGCAAGCTCGATCGCATCAACTGCCCGCAGGCGCTGGCGCTGTGGCACAAGGAGCATGCGCAGATGGCCGCGCGGGTCGAGCAGGGCTGGCGCCAGAGCCAGCCCGAGGCCTTGCTCACGCGGGTGACCACTGCTGAGCACGTATTGCAGGAGCTGCGCCCCGAGAGCCCTTTGCTGCGCGCCGAGATGGCCTTTGAAAGCTACGTGATGCGCCACTGCCTGGGCCAGTTCGCCGATCGCCGCGCCCTCACCGGCGGCTACGGCGAGCGCTATGCCGAAGCGGTGGAGCAGCGGCGCATGCGCGTGTTGAGTTTTCGCGACGGCCAGGGCCAGCCACACATCACCATCAGCCTGATCGTTCAGGCCGACGGCACCTTGACCGTCGAGCAGGTCAAGGGCAAGCAGAACCGGCCGCCGGTCGAGCGCTATTACCAGGACTTGCTGCAGTGCCTGAATGCCCTGGGCACCGACCAGCAGACGCCCGCCGACTGCATCGCCATCGGCATCGTACGCACTGAAGCTGGGTGGCTGCGCATCGAAGAGGTCAGCGACCCGACCGCGCAGACCCGCCTGGTGGCGCGCTATCCGCAGCTGTACGAGCGCCTCGAAGCGCCTTCGGCCATGGTCGAGTGGCTGGTGGCCGGGCGTCAGCCGCAGCAGTTCTTGCAGGCTGGCCCGCAAGCGGTGTCGGTCAAGTACGCCACCCGGCATATCGTCAGCAAGCGCGCTGAGCGTCAGCTCAATGATCCGCTGTACCAGACCGAAGGCGTGCCATGGCCGGACATGACGCCCGCCGAGGGTGAGGAAATCCAGGCCTGGCAGGCCCGGGCAAGGTAAGGAGAAACGCATGTTTTTACTGATCGCGGCGGTTGTATCAGCCTGGTTGTTATGGCGGGCATTGCGACCGCGCGCCGCGCCGTTGTTCAGCCAGCGCAAGCACTGGTCGCTGTTGCTGGCCAGGCCCATGGCCGATGCGATGGGCGTCGAGGGCTTCTACTCGCCGGCCTGCGATCACTTCAACGAGCAAGCGCAGAAGATCGTGCGGGCAGCGTTGCTGCACCAGGCCGGGGTTCGCAGCAACTGCGATGACGAGGCCGTGCGTGCGCACTTGCGCGCGAGCCTCGAACAGCAATGGTACAGCCTCGACCTGCAGGCGCTGACGGCCAGCGATGAGCCGCGTGCGGCCATGGCCTTTGCCTGTGCGCGGGTGGCGTTTGTGGCCCGTTGTGCGCTGCTGATGCGCTGGCTCGAGCCTGACCTTGCCTGGCGTGTGCTGCTGCTCAATGCGCAGCGGGCGCAGGACTGTTTCGACAGTTGGGAAGATTTCGGCAAAGCCTATAAGCTGGGGCGCGAGCAGTGGGTTGCGGCGTTTCGCGTCGACTCGCTGGGCGAAGCGTTCCACGAGCAGCATCTGCGCCAGTTGCTGGCCCCCGGCAGCGGTGCCTGGGCTGATATCCCCTGGCATACGCCCGCGGCGTTGAGCCCGGCGCTGGCGAGGTAACTGCGCGACTGTTGGTTCCAGCATCCCAGAGGGGCATTGCGATGATCGGCTTCACCTTTCGCCAGTTGGAGTATTTCGTCGCCGCCGCCGAGCAGGGCAGTGTCAGTGCTGCGGCGCGCACCAAGCATATTTCCCAGCCGTCGGTGTCGCTGGCGCTGTCGCAGCTGGAGGCGAGCCTGGGCGAGAAGCTCTTTCATCGCCAGGTCAGCCGTGGCCTGGAGCTGACCCCGGCCGGGCGCAAGCTGCTCGAACAGGCGCGCGACATGCTCAACCTGGCCTCGGCCATCAGCGGCAAGGGCGAGCAGCAACAGGTGGTGCGCGGGAGCCTGAGCCTGATCTGCTTCCAGGACCTGGGGCCCTATTACGCGCCGCGCTTGCTGAGCGGCTTTCGCCGGCGCCATCCGGAAGTCACCATCACCTTGTTCGAGGCCGATCTTGCCGAGGTCAACCGGCGCCTTGCCGATGGCAAGGCGGAGCTGGCGCTGACCTATGACGTGGGGCTCGATGCGCCGATCGAAAAGCGCGTGCTGGCGCAGCTGACGCCTTATGCCCTGCTGCCGGCCGACCACCCGCTGGCGTTGCAGGAGCGGGTATCGCTGGTGGACCTGGCCACGGAGTGTTTGATTCTCGAAGACATCGCCCGGACCCGCGAATACTTTCTTTCGCTGTTCTGGGCCCATGACCTGCAACCGGCCAGCCTGCAACTGACCCAGACTTTCGAGATGCAGCGCGGGCTGGTCGCCCATGGCTATGGCGTGGCGCTGTCTTGCACCCGGCCGGTGGCCGATTGCAGCTACGACGGCCAGCCGCTGGCCTGCCGGCCCCTGCTGGAAACGGTCAGCCCGCAGCCGGTGGTGCTGGCCCAGTCCAGTGCCATGCGCCCGTCACCGGCGGCGCAGGCCTTCCTCGACTGGGCCAGCGAGCAGCTGGCGACCTGATCAGTTACCCGGCGAACCGGCCAACCTGACCTGCGGTTGGCGGGCGACGAACAGCCAGTAGCCCAGTGACAGCAGGGCCAGCCAGCCGATGCCCACGTACAGGGCCATGCGCGTGTCGGGGAACCAGGCCAGCACGCCGAAGATGAACAGCATGAACACCACCGCGCAGGCCGGGCCGACCGGCCAGAACGGCACCGGGAAGTGCAGCCTTGCCACCTCGTCGGCGCTCATGCCGCGGCGCATGACGATCTGCGACAGCAGGATCATCAGCCACACCCAGACGATCGAAAAGGTCACCACCGCCGCGAGGATCAGGAACAGGTTGTCCGGCGCCAGGTAGTTGAGCACCACCCCCAGCAGCAGGGCCACGGCCATCACCACCACGGTCATCCACGGCACACCGAAGCGCGACAGCTGGGCGAAGCTGGCCGGTGCCTGGCCGTTGTGGGCCATGCCGTACATCATCCGCCCGGCGCTGAAGATGTCGCTGTTGATCGCCGACACCGCCGCCGAAATCACCACGATGTTCAGCAGCGTCGCCGCCGAGCCAATGCCCAGGCCGCTGAAAATCTGCACGAAGGGGCTACCTTCGCTGCCGATCTTCGACCAGGGGTAGATCGACATCAGCACCAACAGGGTGAACACGTAGAACAGCAGGATGCGCAGCGGTACCGAGTTGATCGCCCGGGGAATCACCCGCTGCGGGTCCTTGGCTTCGCCGGCGGTGATGCCGATCATCTCGACGCCGCCGAAGGCGAACATCACCACGGTGAACGAGGCGATCATGCCGCCTACGCCGTTGGGGAAGAAGCCGCCATGGCTCCACAGGTTGCTCACCGCCGCCAGGGGCTCGCCGGCGCCGCCCAGCTGGATGCCGAACATCAGCACGGCGGCGCCGGCAAGGATCATCGAGACGATGGCGGTGACTTTCAGCAGCGACAGCCAGAACTCCAGTTCGCCAAACACCCGCACGCTGCACAGGTTCAGCGCGCCGATGAAGAAGACGATGCCCAGCACCCAGATCCAGCGCGGCGTGTCGGGGAACCAGAAGCTCATGTAAACGCCGAAGGCGGTGACATCCGCCAGGCACACCACCAGCATCGAGAAGGCGTAGCTCCAGCCGGTGAGAAAACCGGCAAAGCGCCCCAGGTACTGGCTGGCGTATTGCCCGAAGGAGCCGGGCACCGGGTTGCGCACGGCCATCTCGCCGAGGGCGCGCATCATCATGTAGATCGCCGCGCCACCGATCAGGTAGGCGAGCAACACCGAAGGGCCGGCCAGTTTGATGGCCGCTGCAGAGCCATAGAAAAGCCCGGTGCCGATGGCAGAACCGAGCGCCATGAAGCGAATGTGGCGGGTACTCAGACCGCGCCGCAAGGCGGTGCTGTTTTCGTTCATCCCAGGTAACTCCTCGTTGTTCTTATTCTTGGATAGCAAGGCGCCGTAGGACACAGGCAGGGCCATTAACCGGCCAAAGGCGGCGGGCTGACAACCGTCGCGCCATACAGATTGCCTATAGTGGCGCATAGGTAATCTGTGGTTTACCGGCTGCGCGCGGGCGCCCAATACTTTTGTCATTACAACAAGAGAGGTGGTCTGCGATGAATGCCGATATCGAACAGTTCCAGCGTGACGGTGCAGTGGTCTTGCGTGGCGTGTTCCGCGACTGGATCGAACCGCTGCGCGAAGGTTTTGAACAGAACCTGGCCGCGCCCAGCGCCTTTGCCATCGAGAACGTCGGCAGTGGCGAAGGCGGGCGCTTCTTCGAGGATTACTGCAACTGGCAACGCATCCCGGCATTCAAGGACTTCGTGCTCAACTCGCCCGCTGCGGCGCTTGCCGGGGCGCTGATGCAGTCGCGGCAAGTGCAGGTGTTCCATGAACACATCCTGGTCAAGGAGCCGGGTACCTCCAAGCCCACGCCCTGGCACCAGGACCTGCCGTACTACTGCGTCGACGGCCTGCAAACCGCCAGCTACTGGATACCGCTGGACCCGGTCACCCGCCACAACACCCTGAGCGTGGTCCTCGGCTCCCATCGCTGGCCCAAGCCGGTTCGGCCCAAGAGCTGGGCCAGCAACAAGGATTTCTATGGCGCCACCGATGCCGGCTCCGGTGAAAGCCTGTTCATGGACATGCCGGACGTGGAGAACGGCGAGTATCAGATTCTTTCGCCGGAGCTTGAGCCAGGTGATGCGGTGGTGTTCGATTTTCGTACCGTGCATGGCGCCGCCGGCAACAACGGCAGCAACCGCCGCCGAGCCTTCTCGACGCGCTTCATGGGTGATGACGTGCGCTATATCCAGCGGCCCGGCCGGACCTCACCGCCGTTTCCGGGGATTGATCTGAAGAGCGGCGATCGCATGCGCGAGGACTGGTTTCCGGTGGTGTGGGCGCGGTCTTAAGGGGGGGCTGGCAGGAGCGAGCTTGCCTGGCGATGCGATGTGGCAGGTAGATCGCTATCGCGGGTCAAGCCCGCTCCCACAGGTATTGCGGGTTACTTAAGATGGGCGACGATCTCGTCCTTGATCTTCAGGCGTTCCTTGCGTAGCCGGGTGACGGTGTCATCGGCGGCGCTACTGTTCTCGGCAGCGACGACTTCGGCGTCTTTGCGGTTGTACGCTTCATGCAACTGACTCAGCCGTGGATTGCTCTGTTGCTTCTCGAGGAACTGCTCAGGGGTCAGACCCACGTCTGCGTACAAATCGTGCTTGACCGACATCTTTTCACCTCTCCGGGGTTTGTGGGGTGGAAGTCATGAACTTAGAGGATAGTCGGCTTTGCCGGGTTTCGCGGCTGGGGTAGTCTGTTGCAACATTTGCCCTGCCCAGGACTCCGTGCAATGCCTCATCTTCATGTGGAATACAGCGACAACCTGAAAAACCTCGAGGTCGACCGCCTGTTGCTGCGCCTTAACCACGCCCTGGTCGGTAGTGGCCAGTTTGCCGAAGAGCTAGACATCAAGAGCCGCGCCGTGGCCCTGGGCAGTTTTCGCGTGGGCGTGGCGCCGGTAGAGCGTGCGTTCGCCCACATCAAGCTGGCGATCCTCAGCGGCCGTTCGGCCGAGATCAAACGCCAGCTGTCGGCGAGCCTGCTGGAGGTGCTCAAGGAGGCCGTGCCAGGCACGCCGGAGCTGGACATCCAGCTGTGCGTCGAGGTAATTGATATTGATCGCGATTCCTATTCAAAAGTGCACCTGCCGGGGTAAACAGGCTGGTGCCTGAACACACGCTGAACGTAATACTTAAATAGACGCCAAGCGACTATTTGTTGGCGTCTTTTTCACAAAAAATTGATGACTGGCTACTTAAAGTTCGGGCTGTTTCCAGGTAGTGCCGCAACGGCACTGTTCCCGACGTTTAAATAAGCGAACCATCATGTTCAAGGTCAAACCCCTGCGGGCCGAATGGGTCACGTTGATTGCCAGCCTGTACCTGTTGATCGGCTTCAACTCGTTATTGTGGCAACACCTGGCCTCGGTGCTTGCCACCGATGCCCACGGCCTGCTGCTGCGCGCGGCCTTTGGGGTGATGATCCTCTGTGCGTTCAACCTGGTATTGACCCTGCTGGCCTTCAGGCCGCTGCTCAAACCGCTGCTGATTACCTTGTTCATGGTCAGTGCCGCAGTGGCGTACTTCATGAGCCAGTACGGGGTAATGATCGATGTCGGCATGCTGCGCAATGCCATGGAGACGAATGCCACGGAAGTGCGTGACCTGCTCTCGATTAAACTTTTTTTATATATAACGTTTTTAGGTGTCTTGCCTTCTTTGTTGTTGTACAAGACGCCGGTTTTATACCGTAACTGGGTCCGTGAATTGTTCGGCAAGTTACTCGCCAGTGTCGCCTGTGTTGTGGTGCTGGGCGCCGTCGCGCTGATCAACTACCAGGGCCTGGCTTCGCTGTTTCGCAATCACCATGAAATCCGCCTGCTGCTGGTGCCGAGCAATTTTGTCGGCGCCTCCCTGGGCTATGTCGGCGAGCGCGTTGGCAGCGCCGCCAAGCCGTTTCGCGCCATCGGCGAGGACGCCAGGCTCGACGTCGCCTGGCAGCAACGTACGCGCAAGTCGCTGACTGTGCTGGTGGTCGGCGAGAGCGCGCGGGCGCCGAACTTCGGGGTGCTCGGCTATGGCCGTGACACCACACCGCAACTGAGCCAGGAAAAGGGCCTGATCGCCTTCACCGACGTGCACTCCTGCGGCACCGAAACCGCCGTGTCGGTGCCGTGCATGTTCTCCGGCTTCACCCGCAAGGATTACGACGCCAGCACCGCAAAAAACCAGGAAGGCCTGCTCGATGTGCTGCAGCGGGCAGGGCTGGCGGTGCGCTGGCGTGATAACCAGTCTGGCTGCAAGGGCACTTGCGACCGGGTGGTGTTCGAGGATGTCAGCAACCTCAAGGACCCGGCGCTGTGCGCCGATGACGAGTGCCGCGACGAGATCCTGCTCAAGGGCCTGGACAGCTTCATCGACAACCTGCAACAGGACACCGTGCTGATCCTGCACCAGATGGGCAGCCACGGGCCGGACTACTACAAGCGTTACCCCAAAGCGTACGAGCGCTTCACTCCGGTGTGCCGCAGCAACGCCCTCAACCAGTGCAGCCAGGAGAGCATCGTCAACGCCTATGACAACACCCTGGTGTACACCGACCATGTCCTCGCTTCGCTGATCGACCTCTTGCGCAGCAAGCAGGACAAGGTCGACACCGCCATGCTGTACCTCTCCGACCACGGCGAATCGCTCGGTGAGTACAACCTGTACCTGCATGGCACGCCGTACATGCTGGCGCCGGAGCAGCAAAAACACGTGCCGCTGCTGGCGTGGTTCTCCGACAGTTACAAGGCCAGATTCGGCGTCGACAGCGACTGCCTGCAGAAGGCCCGTAATCAACCGCTGAGCCAGGACAATCTGTTCCATTCCATGCTCGGCCTGCTGCAGGTGCACACCGCCCTGTACAAGCCGCAGCTGGACCTGTTCGCCAGTTGCCGGCCGATGTTGGCCCGGCACTGATCACAGGCGCGGTAGCGGCGGCAGGGATAGCGGTCGAGTGGTTTCCCGACGATGGCCTGCGCCGTATATACTGCGCGCCATTGTTTGTGGGAGAGCCTTGTGGCCATTGATATTCACTGGATTTGCGATGACCGCAGCCTGGCAGAGCATTGCCAGCAGTGGCGCACGCTGCCCTTCGTGGCACTCGACACCGAGTTCATGCGGGTCGATACCTTTTATCCGAAAGCCGGTTTGATCCAGGTCGGCGACGGGGCACGGGCCTACCTGATCGATCCACTGCGCATCGGCGACTGGCAGCCACTGGCCGGCCTGCTCGAAGATGCGCAGGTGATCAAGGTCCTGCATGCCTGCAGCGAAGACCTCGAAGTGCTGTCGCGCCTGACCGGCAGCCTGCCGGCGCCGTTGTTCGACACCCAGCTGGCCGCCGGTTACCTCAACCTGGGTTTCTCCATGGGCTATTCGCGCCTGGTCCAGGAAGTGCTGGGCATTGACCTGCCCAAGGGTGAAACCCGCTCCGACTGGCTGCAACGCCCGCTGTCGGACACCCAGGTCAGCTACGCCGCCGAAGACGCCGTGCACCTGGCCGAACTGTACGAGCGCCTGCGCCCGCAATTGTCGGATGACAAGAACGCCTGGGTGCTTGAAGACGGCGCCGAACTGGTTGCCCAGCTGCGCCGCGAAACCGATCCCCTTGAGCTATACCGCGAAGCCAAGCTGGCCTGGAAGCTGTCGCGTGCGCAACTGGCGGTACTGCGCGAGCTGTGCGCCTGGCGCGAGCGCGAGGCCCGTGCGCGCGACCTGCCGCGCAACCGCATCGTGCGTGAAAACGCCTTGTGGCCGATGGCCCGCACCCAGCCCGACTCGCTGTCGGCGCTGGCCAAGATCGAAGACATGCACCCGCGCACCATTCGTCAGGATGGCGAGTTTTTGCTCGGCCTGATCAAGCAGGCCGCCAGCCTGCCGCCGGAGCAATGGCCGCCGGCGGTGCCCGAGCCGCTGCCGATCGAAGCCTCGGCGCTGCTCAAGCAACTGCGCGCCATCGGCCAGGCCGAGGCCGAGCGCCTGAACATCGCCCCCGAGCTGATGCTGCGCAAGAAAACCCTGGAACTGCTGCTCAAGAGCGGCTACCCCAACGGACCCTATCAACTCCCCGAGTCGCTGCGCGGCTGGCGCCGTGAGCGCATGGGGCAGGCGCTGCTTGATTGCCTGGCGGGCGCCGGAGACCAACCATGAAACGTATCTGCTCGATCTACAAGAGCCCGCGCAAGAACGAAATGTACCTGTACGTGCTCAAGGCCGACGGCCTGGAGCGCGTGCCCGAAGGCCTGCTGCCGTTCTTTGGAAAGCCCGTGCATGCCTTCGACCTGGTCCTGAGCCCGGAGCGCCAGCTGGCCCGCGAAGATATTGCCAAGGTCCTGGAAAACCTCGAACAGCAGGGTTACCACCTGCAAATGCCACCGGCCGAGGACGAGTACATCGAGCACCTGCCAGAAGAGCTGCTGCGTCGCAACGACCCGGTCTGATCCCCTTCTTTGTCGCGCCGCCAGCCCCTGGCGGCTTGCGCCGTTACCCAAGGTTGCAATGAACATGCGTGTTTTGATCGCTGAACAGGATCATGCCCTCTACGCTCGGCTGTTGCGCGAGATGGCACCGGACCTGGAGGTCCTGAACAGTGGCGATTCGGCCGAGCTTGCGCGGATGGCCGCCGCCAGCCCGGTGTGGCTGGGCCAGCCGGACCTGCTGGCGACCTTGCTGCGCCAGGGCCACCAGCCGCAGTGGCTGCAGTCGACCTGGGCCGGCATCACGCCGCTGCTGGCTGACGGCCTGCAGCGCGACTACCGCCTGACCCGGGCGGTGGGCATCTTTGGCCAGGTCATGGCCGAGTATGTGCTCACCTACATGCTCGGCCACGAGCGCGAGGTACTGGCGCGCCTGGTCAGCCAGGTCGAGCGCAAGTGGGATGACCGCCCCGGACGCAGCCTGCAAGGGCGCCGGGCGCTGATCGTCGGCACCGGTGATATCGGCCAGCAGGTGGCGCAGTTTCTGGTTCCGTTTGGCGTGCAGTTGTACGGCATCGCCAGCCAGCCGCGTGAGCAGGCGCCGTTTATCGAAGTGGCCGGCCTTGACGACCTGGGCCGTCTGGTCGGCGAGGTCGATTATGTCATCAACCTGCTGCCCGATACCCCGGCAACCCATGACCTGTACGACGCCGCGTTGTTTCAGCGCTTCAACCCCGAGGCGCTGTTCATCAATGCCGGGCGCGGTGTGGCGGTGGTCGATGGCGACCTCGTCGAGGCTTTGAAGAAAGGCCATCTGGCCGGTGCGGTGATCGATGTCTGTCGGCAGGAGCCGCTGCCCCAGCGCCATCCGTTCTGGACCGCCTGGGGCTTGCTGCTGACCGGGCACAGCTCGGCACCGACATCGCCTTCGGCGATGGTGCGCTTGTTTGTCGAGAACTTGCGGGCGTATCAGGCGGGTCAAGGGCTGCGCGGGGAAGTGGACTTTCAGCGCGGCTATTAAACGTCTCGACTTGACCCGCGAAACCCATCAAAGGCTGAAATCACCCTCAGCCGCCAACTCGCTCAACGGCCGCCGCGAGCTCGGCACTTCCCGCGCCTGCAAGCCTTCGGCCAGGGTCGACTTGTCGCCCAGCTTGCCGATCGCCACTGCCGCGTGCAGGGCGTAGCCTTCGGGGATCTTCAGCTCCTTGCGGGTCAGTTCCTGGTCGAAACCGGCCATGCCATGGGTGTGCCAGCCGCTCAGGCTCGCTTGCAGCGCCAGGTGTCCCCAGGCCGAGCCGGTGTCGAAGGTGTGCCACAGGGCCGGGGTTTCTTCGCTGGCGCCCGGCGCGGTGAAGCTGGTTTTGGAAATGATGATCACCAGCGCCGAGGCGTGCTGGGCCCAGCTGCGGTTGAACTCGTTGAGCAAGCCAAGGAAGCGTTCCCAGTTCGGCGTATCGCGGCGGGCATAGAGGAAGCGCCAGGGCTGCGAGTTGTAGGCCGAAGGTGCCCAGCGTGCGGCTTCAAGGAAGCTCAGCAGGGTGGCCTGGTCGATCGGCTCGGCGGTGAAGGCGCGCGGCGACCAGCGCTGGATGAACTGTTCGTTGATGGCATGATCGGCAACGCGAGGATTTGCACTCATCAATAGTTCCTGAAGTTGGGTAGGTGACCGCTGGTCAAACTACTGTGTCATATGAGCGCTGACAAGCGGTCTGGCAATGGCCGGTGACAGGCCCTAGACTGGCGCCGCCGCGCCGCCGCATACGAATTGAAACAGGACACCCGCGACATGACTGCCAACGCCAATCCATTCTGGATGCGTAAAACCCTCGAGCAACTCGACCCGCAAGAGTGGGAGTCGCTGTGTGACGGCTGTGGCCTGTGCTGCCTGCAAAAGCTTGAAGATGAAGACGACAACAGCGTCTATTACACGCGTATCGCCTGCAAGTTGCTGGACCTCAAGACCTGCCAGTGCAGCGATTACCCGCAGCGGATGCAGATCGTACCCGACTGCATCCAGCTCACGCCGGGCAAGGCCGACCAGTTCAAATGGCTGCCGACCACCTGCGGTTATCGCCTGGTCAGCGAGGGCAAGGATCTGCCCGACTGGCATCACCTGGTGTGTGGCGACCGCGAGCAGGTGCACAAGCAACGGATTTCACAATCCGGGCGCATGCTCAGCGAAGACAGCGTCGATGAAGACGACTGGGAAGACTATCTGATTTTCCGCGCCGGCTGAGCCTCGCAGAGGGTTGTCGGACAGCGCGTTTGGCGGAACAAGGAGTTTCTGTATGCGTGTGCGTTGCCATGGGTGGCTGGTGCTGGGCCTGCTGGCCAGTTCGCCGGCCTGGGCGAAAAAAGTCGATCTGGATTACCACGTGCGCTTGCTGCCACAAAGCGAGCAGGCCGAAGTGCGCCTGACCCTGGCCGATGGCGCCAGCGTGCGCAGCCTGGACTTCGACCTGGGCAAGGACGGCGCCTACAGCGAGTTCAAGGCCGACGGCCAGTGGCAGCTGCAGGGCGACGATCAGCGTGGCCACTGGCAACCGGCACCGGGCAAAAGCCAGCTCACCTACAAGGTACGCCTGAGCCAGCGGCTCAGGGGCGGCGCTTATGAAACCCGCATGACCCCGGACTGGGCGCTGTTTCGCGGCGATGACCTGGTGCCGCCGGCACGCCTGGACCAGCACGACGGCACCGAACTGGTGGCACGCCTGAGCTTCGAGCTGCCCAAGGGCTGGAAAAGCGTCGAGACGCCGTGGCCGCGCATCGGCAAGCAGCGTTTTCGCATCGACAACGTTTCGCGCCTGTTCGACCGCCCGACCGGCTGGATGCTCGCCGGCACCGTCGGCACCCGCCGCGCGCGCCTGGGCGAAACCGAAGTCAGTGTCGCCGCACCCCAAGGCCAGGGCATGCGCCGGCTGGACAACCTGACCCTGCTGACCTTCGTCTGGCCACAGCTGCAGGCAGTGTTCCCGCGCAACCCGCCCAAGCTGTTGCTGGTGGGGGCCCGCGATGAACTGTGGCGCGGCGCTCGCGCCGGGCACAACTCCATCTACCTGCACAGCAGCCGTCCGTTGGTCGCTGAGAACGGCTCAAGCCCGGTGCTGCGCGAGCTGGTGCATGTGTTTGCGCAAATCAATGATCGCGAGGCCAGCGACTGGATCAGCGAAAGCCTGGCCGAGTACTACGCCAGCGAACTGCTGCGCCGCGCTGGCGGCATGACCGACGAGCGTTACCAGGCCCTGCAGGCGAGCCTTGAACGCAGTGGCAAGAAGGTCAGCAGCTTGCGCGGCGAGCAGGTCGACAGCGCGGTGATCGCCCGTGGCGTGCTGCTGTTGCGCGCACTTGACCAGGAAATCCGCCTGCACACCCACAACCAGCGCTCACTGGACGATGTCACCCGGGCGATGATGCGCCTGAACAGCGTCAGCACCGCCGAGTTCATCCAGCTCAGCGAAAGCGTGCTGGGCAAGTCGTCCGAGGTGCTGCAGAGCAAGCTGCTGCGTTAAGGCTTGGGGTCATTGAGCGCGTCGTTGCCGGTCACCGTGGTGCCACGGGTAGCGGCTTCGGCGTTGGCCTTGAGCGCTTGCAGCTCGGCGCCGCTGCGTTCGATCTTGCTGCGGATGTTGTCCAGGTCGCTGCGGCCGCGTTCGATCAGGCTTTTCACCGAGCTGTGGCCGGTGATGCCACGGGCCAGGGCAACCCCGCCGATGGCCACCTGAATCAAGCCGAACAGGCCGCCACGGCGCAGGCCCTTGCCGACCATGATCACCCCGGTGGCAACCGAACCTGCGCGCTCCCAGCCGTGGACATTCTGATCGCTGGCCATATGCGCTGAATTGGCCGGGATAAGCGTCTGTTTCTCGGTCATGGTCATTCTCCAGTAGGGACGATGGTCTACAGCAGACCGCCGGGCGGGGCGGGCTGTTCAGTCGGCTTACTTGAATTTCGGCCCGGAGCGGGTGTTCAGGCCCTTGGCCAGGCGGTCATAGAGCACCACGTTGACGGTGGCGGCAAGGTTCATGCAACCGTTGGTCGGGATGTAGATGGTCTCTTCACACCAGGCCCGCACGCTCGGGTCGAGGGAGCCGTCTTCGGGGCCGAAGATATAGATCGCGCGGTCCGGGTGGGTGTACTCGGGCAGCGCCCGGGCGCCGTCGACCAGCTCTACCGCCACCGGCGTGCAGCCCAGGGGGATAATCTTCTGCAGGTCGTCGATACCGATCAGCGGAATGTCGTAGTGCACCCGCTTGGTGTCGGTGACGAAGTCGCGGGCGCGCTCATAGCGCTTGCCGGTGTAGAACACCGAGTTGACGCCGTAGCAACCCGCGGCGCGCATCACCGAACCGACGTTCTCTGCTGACTTGGGGTTGAACAGACCAATGCAGCTGTACCGTTTGTTCGCCACGTGCCGGGGCCCTTCGCAAAAAAGACGCGATTATACGGGCTTGCCGGCGACTGTGGGCGCTTCAGTCCTTCTTCAGCATCCCGGCCAGGGCCGCAAACGGATTGTGGGTGGCCTTGGCGATGCTCGGGCTGCTGGTCGAGCCTTCGCTGAAGTACTGCTGGTCGGTATAGCGCGAGTGCTCGTTGTCGTGGCAGTACAGGCACAGCAGCTCCCAGTTGGAACCGTCCTGGGGGTTGTTGTCGTGGTTGTGGTCACGGTGGTGCACGGTCAGCTCGCTCAGGCGCTTGCCGGCGAACTCGCGGGCGCAGCGGCCACACACGTGCGGGTACATGCGCAGGGCCTTGTCACGGTAGCCCATTTCCTTGTCGCGCTTGGCGTCGGCGAGGATGCGGTCTAGCCGTGCGGTGGCGGCGGCAGAGGATGACGAACTCATGGGATTACCTTTTCTCGGGCTTGTTACGGTTATGCCTTGAAGTTTAGCCCGATGGCGGGCAATTCGGACAGGCAAACCGTGCGCGGTGGGAGTAGCCTGTAGCCAGGACCCTCAAGGAGCCTGCGCATGCGTTACGCGATCATTGCCGTACTGATCTGTGCCAGCCTGCAAAGCACCGTGGCCGCCGAGTTGCAACCGCGGCTGGCCACGCCGGTGCCGGGGGCGCCGGGCACCGCCACGCCAACACCCTATCCGCAGGTGACGCCAAGTACGCCGCCGCGGGCCGGTGATGCGCGACCGGGCTCGCCATTGCTGCCGCCGATGCCGCTGCCCGCTCCACCCAAGGACCAGCCGTTGCCCGGCCTGAATCCGGACAACAACAAGGGCAAGGGCGACTAGACCTGCTGCGCCAGACGCTGGCCGTCCTGCATGCGCAGGCGCCGCGACAAGGCCACGGCCAGGGCGCGGATGATCTTGGCGGCGATCTTCGGGGCGTCGTTGAGCATCTTTTCCAGCGAGTCCTTGCCCAGGTTGAGCAGTTGGCAGTCGCTGGCGGCAATGCAACTGGCCGAGCGCCGTTCACCGTCGAGCACGGCCATTTCGCCGAAGGCACGGCCCTTGCGCAGGGTGGCGATTTCGACCTGGCGCTGCTCGGCGTCGGTCTTGCGTACCGACACCACGCCGTGGTGGATGATGCACATGAAGGTGCCGGCACCGCCTTCGCGGAAAATTTCTTCACCTTCGCTCATGCTGCTGATGCTGAAATAGCCGGCGGCGGCCTGGAAGTCGACAGGCAGCAACTGGTCGAACAGGCCGCAGTCCATGAGCATGTCGCGGATTTCGTTGTTGAGGTGGGTGGGTTCAGGCATTTGCGTCGTTCTTTTAGTTTTGTGGTGTCTGATAATCGCGGGTCAAGCCCGCTCCTACAGGGGCGGGCGGTGACTCAGACAACAAATTTTCCGATTTACACCACGCCCAGCACGTTAAATACGAACGCATACTCCAGCGCCACATCGCGCAGCCCCTGGTAGCGCCCGCTCATGCCGCCGTGGCCGGCGCCCATTTCGGTCTTGAGCAGCAGCAGGTTGTCGTCGGTCTTGGTCACCCGCAGCCGCGCCACCCACTTGGCCGCTTCCCAGTACTGCACGCGGCTGTCGTTGTAACCGGCGATCACCAGCAGGGCAGGGTAGGCCTGGGCGCGGACGTTTTCATAGGGTGCGTAGGCCTTGATCCGCTCGTACACCTCGGGTTCTTCGGGGTTGCCCCACTCGTCGTATTCGGTGACGGTCAGCGGCAGTTCCGGGTCGAGCATGGTATTGAGCACGTCGACGAACGGCACTTCGGCAATCGCCGCCTTGAACAGCTCCGGGCGCTGGTTGAGTACTGCGCCGATCAGCAGGCCACCGGCGCTGCCGCCGCTGATCGCCAGTTGCCCGGCGCAGGTAACGCCCTGGGCGATCAGGTGTTCGGCGCAGGCAATGAAGTCGCCGAAGGTGTTGTGCTTGTGCTCCTGCTTGCCGGCGCGGTACCAGGCTTCACCCAGCTCGCCGCCACCACGCACGTGGGCGATGGCAAAGGCCACGCCGCGTTCGAGCAGGCTCAGGCGGGCGTGGGAGAACCACGGGTCGAGGCTTTCGCCATAGGCGCCATAACCGTACAGGTACAGCGGCACCGGCTTGCCGACGTCGGCGCGGCGCTGCACCAGGCTGATCGGTACCTGGGTGCCGTCGGCGGCAGTGGCCCACAGGCGCTGGCTGACGTAGGCATCCGGGTCGAACGGGCCGAGCACCGGGGTTTGCTTGAGCACTTGCTGGGCGCCGCTGGCCAGCTCCAGTTGGCGTACCTGGGCCGGGCGGTTGAGCGACTGGTAACGCAGGCGGATGCGCGGGCTGACGAACTCCAGGCTGTCCTGCACGTACAAGCTGTAGGCAGCGTCTGGCAGCTCGACGCGGTAGGCCGGCAGGCCTTGTGGGCGCACCTCGATGATTGGCAGGCCGCCTTCGCGCAGGCTCAGGGTCAGGGCGCTGGCGTTGAGGGTCAGGCCTTCGAGCATCACCGTGTCGCGGTGGGCCACCAGCAGTTGCCATTGCTCGCGGCTCGGCACGCTATCGGCTTGGGCCTGGTACAGGGCGAAGTTGATGCCGTCCTGGTTGCTGCGGATGAACCAGCGCCACTGGCCTTCGAGCTGGCCGTGGTCAGGGTAGTACTCGTGGCCCTCGACCCGCGGCGCCAGGCAGGTGAAGGCCTGCTCGGGATGTTCGGCGTCGAGCACCCAGGCTTCGCTGGTGGTCTTGCTGTTGAGCAGCAGGATCAGCTGGCGCTCGGAGCTGGCGCGGTAGCAGTGCAGAAAGAAACGACCGTCGGTTTCTTCATATACTGGTGCAACGCTGCCGCTGCCCAGGCGATGGCGCAACAGCTTGTGCGGGCGATGGGTGTCGTCCAGCTCGGCGAAGAACAGCGTCTGGTTGTCGTTGGCCCAGGTCATGCTGCCGTCGCAGTCCTCGAACGGCAGTTGCTCGATGGCGCCGCTGGCCAGTTCCTTGACGTACAGGGTGTAGATTTCGTCGCCCGTGGTGTCCAGGCTGTAGGCCAGGCGCTGGTGGTCGGGGCTGATGCTGAAGGCACCGAGGGACAGAAAGCCGCCCTGGGCCAGTTCATTGGGGTCGAGCAGCAGCTCTTCGCGGCTTTCATCGACCGTGTTGGAATCGTCGGCCGGGCGCGGGCAGCGGTAGTGGCGGGCGTATTCGTCACCGGCGGTGGTGCGCGTGTAGTACAGGTACGGGCCCCAGGGCGAAGGCAGCGACAGGTCGGTTTCGAGGATGCGCGCCTTGATCTCTTCGAACAGTTGCTCGCGCAGCGGCGCCTGAGCGGCCAGCTGCGCCTCTTGATAGGCGTTCTCGGCGTTCAGGTACGCCAGCACCTCGGGGGTGTCGCGCTGCTGCAGCCAGGCATAGGGATCGGCACCTTCGGCCTTGCGGGCAATCGGGGCACGGGGAGCGGTGGCGTCTGCGGACATGCGGGGTTCTCTTGGCTGGGGGGCGCCTGCGCGCGGAAAAGTGTTTATCATAAGCGTCTATTTGCCTAGCTTGCCACGGACACCATGACCGAGAACGACTATCTGCTCGCCTGGGGCCTCTACGCCCTTGCCGCCTTGGGATGCCTGCTGGTGGGCTTTCGCCTGACCTCATGGATGTGGCGCTGGTTGCGCGAACCGCTGCGGGTGCTGATGGCGGTGCTGCTGCTGACCCCGACCATTGTCGACCCGGTGAAAGAAAAGTTCGCCCCGGCCATCGCCATTGCCGCCCTCGACACCCTGTTCAAGGTCGGCAACAACGCCCTGCGCGCCGCAGCCGACCTGGCCATGTACGGCATGATTGCCTTTGCCCTGTTTGCGCTGTTCGTGCTCATCCGCTGGCCGCTCGAGCGCCGTGCCAGGGCCCGCCGCGAGCAGGCGCAAGCCGCCGCGCAACGTGAAGCGGACGAGCCTGTGAGCGATGAGCCGTTCGCCGCCGAGCGCAGCGACCGCTACCGTAACCCGCCACCTGCAGCGCCGCTGGGCGGCAGTGGCACGCGGGTCGAGCCGCGCCTGTAGCCTTTGCCCGGAGCAGCCAAGCATGTGTGAATTACTGGGCATGAGCGCCAATGTGCCGACCGACATCGTTTTCAGCTTCACCGGGCTGATGCAGCGCGGCGGGCGCACCGGCCCGCACCGTGACGGCTGGGGCATCGCCTTCTACGAAGGCCGTGGCCTGCGCCTGTTCCAGGACCCGGCGGCGAGCTGCGAGTCGGAAGTCGCCAACCTGGTGCAACGCTACCCGATCAAGAGCGAGGTGGTGATCGGCCACATTCGCCAGGCCAACGTCGGCAAGGTCTGCCTGTCCAATACCCATCCGTTCGTGCGCGAGCTGTGGGGGCGCAACTGGTGCTTTGCGCACAACGGCCAGCTCGGCGAGTTCAAGGGCCAGGCGACCTTCTATCGGCCGGTTGGCGACACCGACAGCGAAGCGGCGTTTTGCGACCTGCTCAACCGCGTGCGCGAAGCCTTCCCCGAACCGGTCGAGGTCGAGCAATTGCTGCCGGTGCTGGTCGAGGCCTGCGCCGAATACCGTGGCAAGGGCGTGTTCAACTGCCTGTTCAGCGATGGCGACTGGCTGTTCTGCTTCTGTTCGACCAAGCTGGTGCACATCACCCGCCGAGCGCCGTTTGGCCCGGCACGGCTGAAGGACGTCGACATGATCGTCGACTTCCAGGCCGAAACCACCCCTAACGATGTGGTCACGGTGATCGCCACCGAGGCCCTCACCGAGAACGAAACCTGGCACCGCTACGCACCTGGCCAGTGGGCCCTGTGGCGCCGTGGCGAATGCATCGCCGAAGGCCAGGCCAGCTAAGGATCAGCCCCATGTTCAGAAGTTACCTGCGCTTGCTGTTGTTTACCTGCGGTTTGCTGGTCGGGCTGCAGGTGCCGGGCTATATCGTCGATTACAGCCAGCGGGTCGAGGCGCACCTGCTTGAATCGCGCGAAGGCCTTAAGGGTTTTGAAGACACCGCCAAGCGCTTCTTCAACGGCGACCTGCAGGCCTTGGTGCGCCATTACCGCAGCAGCGACGACCCGGTGTTCACCAGCGATGCCAACAGCATCGAGAGCCTGTTGATCCGCAATCGCCAGTTCGAGCAGGAATGGCAGATCGTGCAGGGCCCGTGGCTGGCGAAAACCTGGCATGTGCTGGTTACCGCCAACCCGCAACTGCGCGAAGAAACCCTCAACGCTTACCGCTACCAGATTCTGCTTAACCCCGAGGCCCTGGCCTGGGGCCTGAGCTGCGCGCTGCTGCTGGCGCTGGTGGTCGAAAGCCTGCTGCTGTTGCTCGGCTGGGTGGCCCTCGGCGGGCGGCGCAAGGCGGTGCAGGAGAGCTGGCGCTAAACCAGCACGATGCGCTGCGGCCCGGCATCGCGGGCGTAGCGCTCCAGCACGTTGCGGCACAGTTGCACCACCTCGTCGACCAGCTCGACGCCGGTCTGCCAGGCCACCACCAGCTCCAGGCTCGGTGGCTGCCGGGCCAGCGGCAGCAGGATCAGCTCGCCACGGGCCAGTTCCTCGCTGACCAGCGCCGGTGGCAGGGCGCCAATACCAAAACCATCACGCAACAGCCGGGTGATCGCCGCCACCGAGTTCACGCAGTTCAGCCGTGGCGCGCCGACCCCTTCGGCCTGCAGCAGGCTGAGCACTTCCTGGTGCGGGCGGGAATTTTTCGAAAAGGTCACGATGCGCTCGCGGGCCAGGTCCGCCAGCGAGGCGTAGTCGCGGTTGTAGATTGACTGGCTGGCGACGATC
The DNA here is from genome assembly GCF_900101695.1 of Pseudomonas sp. UC 17F4. Taxonomy (NCBI): domain Bacteria; kingdom Pseudomonadati; phylum Pseudomonadota; class Gammaproteobacteria; order Pseudomonadales; family Pseudomonadaceae; genus Pseudomonas; species Pseudomonas sp. UC 17F4. The sequence goes on along the minus strand of NZ_FNKV01000001.1, from coordinate 5,157,310 downwards.
CAGCCCATGGGGTAGCGCGCCAGGTCCAGGCTGCGGATGCTTTCCTGGCGCAACAGGTCGGTTTGCAGGATTACATCGAGAAAGCCTTTTTGCAGTTGTTCGCGCAAGTTAAGCGCCGTATCGGCGATCAACTCGATTTCCACCTGCGGGTAGCGCTCCATCAACTCCGCCACCAGCGGGCTCATCCAGGTGTGGATTACCGTGTCCATCACGCCGATGCGAATGCGCCCGACCTTGGCCCGGTCGCTGTCCAGCGATTGCTTGAGGGCCTTGGCGGTGTCGAGCATCTGTTCGGCGTACTCGAGCACCTTGCTGCCTTCCGGGGTCAGGCTCACGCCGCGTGAGTCGCGCAGCAGCAACCTGACCCCGAGATCGGCCTCAAGCGCGGCGATGCGGCTGGAGATCGAGGCCTGGGTGGTGAAGAGTTTTTCGGCGGTCAGGCGAAAACTCTTGAGGCGGGCGACCCAGACGAAGGTTTCGAGGAATTTGAGGTTCATGGCGCGCTCACTGATCAAGTTTTTCTTATGCCAGACAGCTGGTTTTTCTCGTTGGACGACAACCTGCGGGCGTCGAAAAATGATCCTCAAGCCGCGACACATGTTGTCGTCGTTAAAACAATACCAACAAGCTGAGGCAACCATGAACCCATCGGGCGTGCAGCAACAGGTCAAAGCCAGGTCAGTGGCGGGGCCATTCGACTGGTACCGCAACATCAACAAGCAGGAACGCCGGACCTTCTGGAGCTGCAAGATCGGCTACGGCCTCGATGGCATGGACACGCAGATGCTCAGCTTCGTCATCCCCACCCTGATCGCCCTGTGGGGCATCAGCACCGCCGAAGCCGGGTTGATTCACACCAGCACCCTGATCGCCTCGGCCTTGGGCGGCTGGATCGCCGGTATCCTTTCCGACCGCATCGGCCGCGTGCGCACCCTGCAATTGACGGTGCTGTGGTTCGCCTTCTTCACCTTTCTTTGCGGCTTTGCCCAGAACTACGAACAGTTGTTGATCGCCCGCACCCTGATGGGCTTCGGCTTTGGTGGCGAATGGACCGCCGGCGCCGTGCTGATCGGCGAAGTGATCCGCGCCCAGGACCGTGGCAAGGCAGTGGGCATGGTGCAGTCTGGCTGGGCCATCGGCTGGGGCCTGACGGCGATCCTGTATGCCGTGCTGTTTTCGCTGTTGCCGCCGGAAGATGCCTGGCGCGCACTGTTTTTGCTGGGCATTGTGCCAGCGGTGTTCGTGATTTTCGTTCGCCGCCTGGTCAAGGACCCGGAGATCTACCAGCAGGCCAAGGCCGCGGAAAAGACCGCAGCGCCGTCGCATTTTTATGAAATCTTCGCCCCGGGCATGCTCTTCACCACGATCCGCGCCTCGCTGCTGACCACCGGCGCCCTGGGCGGCTACTACGCCATCACCTCGTGGCTGCCGACCTTCCTCAAGAACGAGCGCGGCTTGAGCGTACTGGGTACCGGCGGCTACCTGGCGATGGTGATCTTCGGCTCCTACATCGGCTATGTGATCAGCGCCTACCTCACCGACCTGCTGGGCCGGAAAAAGAACTTCATCCTCTTCGCCGTCGGTTCGTTCATCATTGTCCTGCTCTACACCCAGATGCCGGTCAGCGACGGCGTCATGCTCTGGCTGGGCTTCCCCCTGGGCTTCTTCGCCTCGGGGATCTTCAGCGGCATGGGCGCGTTTCTCACCGAACTCTTCCCCACCCGCATCCGCGGCTCGGGCCAGGGCTTTTGCTACAACATCGGCCGCGCGCTGGCGGCGTTCTTCCCGCTGCTGATCGGCTTGCTGAGCCAGAAGATTCCCCTGGGCCTGGGCATCGGCGGATTTGCCGCAGTGTCCTACGGAGTGGTAATTCTGGCAGCCTTGAGCCTGCCGGAAACCCGCGGCAAACAATTAGAAGCCCATTAAGGCCGAGCCTGAAGGAGTGTCACACGTGAGCCGCCTGTTATTGAATTGCGATATGGGTGAAAGTTTTGGCAGCTGGACCATGGGCCTGGATGCCCAGGTCATGCCTTATGTTGATTGCGCCAACATTGCCTGCGGTTTTCATGCCGGCGACCCCGGGATCATGCGCAAGACCGTGGCCCTGGCCGTGGCCAGCCAGGTGCGCATCGGCGCCCATCCGGCCTACCCGGACCTGGCCGGCTTCGGCCGCCGCTCCATGGCCTGTAGCGCCGAAGAGATTCGCGACCTGCTGCATTACCAGATCGGCGCCCTGGACGGCATTTGCCGTACCCAGGGTACCCGGGTTGCCTACGTCAAACCCCACGGCGCGCTGTACAACGACATGATGGCCGAGCCGCTCAAGCTGCGTGCCGTCCTCGAAGCCGTGGCCGCCTATGACCGGCAGTTGCCGCTGATGCTGATGGCCACCGCCGACAACAGCGCGGCCCAGGCCTTGGGCGATGAGTACGGTGTAACCCTGTGGTTCGAAGCCTTTGCCGACCGCGCCTACGACGCCGGCGGCCACTTGCTGTCGCGGCGCTTGCCGGGGGCGGTGCACCATGATCCGGCGATGATTGTCGAGCAGGCCCTGCGCCTGGCCCGCGGCGAGGCGCTGAGCGCCAGCGATGGCAGCGCGTTGCTGCTGCAGGCCGATACCCTGTGCGTGCATGGCGACAACGACAGCTCGATCGCCGCCGTGCGGCAGATTCGCCAGGCCCTCGATGCCCAGGCGGTGCCATGAACTACCGTATTGAAGTAGTGGCCATCGATAGCCTGATGGTGCGCCTGTTCGACCAGATCGATGAAGGCAACATGCCCTGGCTGCTTGCCGCCAGCCAGCGCCTGCGCAGCGCCTTTGCCGGGCGCCTGGTCGACCTGGTGCCGTCCTATACCACGCTGATGGTGCAGTTCGACCTGCTCCAGTTGTCGCCGGCCGAGGCCCAGGCCTGTATTCGGCAAGCGCTCACCGACTTGCAGCCGGACCCTGGCAGCGCAGGCCGCCAGCACGAGATTCCGGTGTGGTATGACCCAAGTGTCGGCCCGGAGCTGCAACTGCTGGCCGAGCGTTGCAACACATCGGTGGCCGACATCATTCGCCGCCACAGCGAGCGTGAGTACCAGGTGTTCGCCCTGGGCTTTGCCCCCGGCTTCGCCTTCATGGGCCTGGTCGAACAAGCCCTGGCCGCGCCGCGCCTGGCCACCCCGCGCAAACGCGTGGCGGCCGGCAGCGTGGGCATTGCCGAGCGCCAGACCGCCGCTTATCCAGCGGTTTCTCCCGGCGGCTGGAACCTGATCGGGCGCACCCCGAGCAAGCTTTTTGACCGTCAACGCGAGGGCTACAGCCTGTTGCAGCCGGGTGACCGGGTGCGCTTCGTGGCGGTTGAGCGCGCCACCTTCATCAACCTGGGCGGCGACGATACCCCGCTGGAGGCACAGGCATGAGCCGCTTGTCGATCGAGGCCAGCACGCCGCTGTGCCTGCTGCAGGATGCCGGGCGCTTTGGTGTGCGCCACCTGGGCGTGACCCAGGGCGGGGCGCTGGACTGGGTGTCGATGCGCTGGGCCAACTGGCTGCTGGGCAACGCGCCCGAGGCCGCGGTGGTCGAGGTCACCCTCGGTGGTTTCAGCCTGATTGCCGAGCAGGACTGTTGCCTGGCCCTGGCCGGCGCCGACCTCGACGCACGCCTCGATGGCCAGCCGCTCAAGCCCTGGCGCAGCTTCAGCATGGGCAAGGGCCAGCGCTTGCGCCTGAATGCGCCGCTGCATGGCGCCCGTGCCTACATCGCCGCGCCGGGCGGCTTCAAGGCGCCGCAGGTACTGGGCAGTTGTGCCAGCGTGGTACGTGAAGCGCTCGGCGGGCTGGATGGTTTGGGCTCGCCGCTGGCCAAGGGGCAAGCGCTGGAATACGCCGGTGTGGCAGCGGCGCTCAAAGAAGTGCCGGAAGCGTTATGGCCGGACTTTACCGACAGGTTGCCGCTTGATCTGTTGCTCGGCGCGCAGATCGGCGATTTTAGCGGCACAAGCCTGTTTGAAGCGTTCAACCGCGACTGGACCCTCGACAGCCGCGCTGATCGCATGGGCATGCGCTTGCTCGGGCCGGTGTTGCACTACCAGGGGCCGGCGATGATTTCCGAGGGGATTGCGTTGGGCGCGGTGCAGGTGCCGCCGGATGGCCAGCCGATCGTGCTGCTCAATGATCGTCAGACCATTGGTGGTTATCCACGCTTGGGCGCGTTGACGCCGTTGGCCCTGGCGAGGATGGCGCAGATGCTGCCGGGGAGGGTGGTGCGCTTTCGGCCGGTGGTGCAGGAGATGGCGTGGCTTGAGCAGCGGGCGTTTCTTGAAAGGTTTGTTGGCTGAGCGGGCCTCATCGCGGGTCAAGCCCGCTCCTACAGGGGGTAGGAGCGGGCTTGACCCGCGATGCTCTACTTGGACAAAAACCGCATGCCTTCTTCCAGCCCGCGCAAAGTCAGCGGGAACATCCGGTCTTCGACCAGCTCGCGCACGATGTTGGTCGAGGCGGTGTAGCCCCAGGTGTCCTTCGGGTAGGGGTTGATCCAGATGAGCTTCTTGTACTTCTCCATGAAGCGCTGCATCCACACGTAGCCGGCTTCCTCGTTCCAGTGCTCGACGCTGCCACCGGGCTGGGTGATCTCGTAGGGCGCCATGGCCGCGTCACCGACGAACACCACCTTGTAGTCGGCGCCGTACTTGTGCAGCAAATCCAGGGTCGAGGTGCGCTCGGAGGTACGGCGCAGGTTGTTCTTCCACACCGACTCGTAGACGAAGTTGTGGAAGTAGTAGTACTCCAGGTGCTTGAACTCGGTCTTGCAGGCCGAGAACAGTTCTTCGCAGATCTTCACGTGGGCGTCCATTGAGCCGCCGATGTCGAACAGCAGCAGCAACTTGACGCTGTTGCGCCGCTCCGGGCGCATCTGGATGTTGAGCAGGCCGGCATCGCGGGCGGTGTGGTCGATGGTGCCGTCGATGTCCAGCTCTTCGGCCGCGCCCTGGCGGGCGAACTTGCGCAGCCGGCGCAGGGCCAGCTTGATGTTGCGCGTGCCCAGTTCGACCTGGTCGTCGAGGTTCTTGTACTCGCGCTGGTCCCAGACCTTGACCGCCTTGCCCTGGCGCTTGCCGGCATCGCCGACGCGGATGCCCTCGGGGTTGAAACCGCCCGAGCCGAACGGGCTGGTGCCGCCGGTGCCGATCCATTTGTTGCCGCCGGCATGGCGTTCCTTTTGCTCTTCGAGGCGCTTCTTGAACTCTTCGATGAGCTTGTCGAGGCCGCCCAGGGACTGGATCTGCGCGCGTTCCTCGTCGCTCAGCGAGCGTTCGAACTCCTTGCGCAGCCAGTCTTCGGGAATCAAGGCTTCCAGGTGCTGGTTGAGGTTCTCAAGGCCCTTGAAATAGGCCGAGAACGCCCGGTCGAACTTGTCGAAATGACGCTCGTCCTTGACCAGGATGGCCCGCGACAAGTAGTAGAACTCGTCCATGTCGGCAAAGGTCACGCGCTGCTTGAGGGCATTGAGCAAATCAAGCAGCTCGCGCACCGACACCGGCACCTTGGCCGCGCGCATTTCATTGAACAGATTGAGCAGCATGGCTATTGCTCCCGGCTCAGCGGTTACCGCGACGGCTCATGAAGGCCAGGCGTTCGAGCAACTGCACGTCCTGTTCGTTCTTGACCAGGGCCCCGGCCAGCGGCGGGATGGCCTTGGTCGGATCACGTTCGCGCAGCACCGCTTCGCCGATGTTGTCGGCCATCAGCAGCTTGAGCCAGTCGACCAGCTCGGAGGTCGACGGTTTTTTCTTCAGGCCCGGCACTTTGCGCACGTCGAAGAACACGTCCAGCGCTTCGCTGACCAGGTCCTTCTTGATGTTCGGGTAGTGCACATCGACGATCTGCTGCAGGGTGCTGCGGTCAGGGAAGGCAATGTAGTGGAAGAAGCAGCGGCGCAAGAAGGCGTCGGGCAGTTCCTTTTCGTTGTTCGAGGTAATGATGATGATCGGGCGCTGCTTGGCCTTGATCGTCTCGTCGGTCTCGTAAACGTAGAACTCCATTTTGTCGAGTTCCTGCAACAGGTCGTTGGGGAACTCGATGTCGGCCTTGTCGATTTCGTCGATCAGCAGAATGACCCGCTCTTCGGACTCGAAGGCCTCCCAGAGCTTGCCTTTCTTCAGGTAGTTGCGCACGTCGTGGACCTTGTCGACGCCCAGTTGCGAGTCACGCAGGCGGCTGACCGCGTCGTACTCGTAGAGGCCCTGGTGGGCCTTGGTGGTCGACTTGATGTGCCAGGTGATCAGCTTGGCGCCAAAGGATTCGGCCAGCTGTTCGGCGAGCATGGTCTTGCCGGTGCCCGGCTCGCCCTTGACCAGCAGCGGTCGCTCCAGGGTGATCGCCGCGTTGACCGCCAGTTTCAGGTCGTCTGTAGCGACATAAGCGCTGGTGCCTTCGAACTTCATGAACCGATCCTCTAACGTAGCGCCGGGGGTACTTGGCCCCTGGCGGAAAAATTGTCATGCACGACTATAACGCGGGCTCCGGGCGAGTGGGAACGCAGACGGCCCATTCAGTCTCTGAATGGACCGTCACTCGGTGACTCAGTCAGCCTTGGGCGGCGTTTGCTCATAACGGGCGTTGAAGGCCTTGACAAAGCCGTTGCGCAATATCTGCAAAAACGCCTCGAAGGCACTGATATCGCTTTTATGCACGCTGCCGCTGAGTTCCACGCGGGTGGCGAACTGGTTCTTGCCCTGGTTCTTCAGCACGGTTTCGCTGCCGCCGACCAGTGCTTCCCAGATCGAGCGGAAAAAGCCCTTGTCCTGGTTCTGAACGTCCTGCTGCCAGTTGAACACATCGACATCACGCAGCAGCGGTTTGATGTAGCCGGTGAGCCGGCCGTTTTGCGCTTGCGCCTCGATCACCAGGTCGCCGTGGCCGGCATTGAAGTCGAACTTGCCATAGGCGCTGGCGAAGTCATTGAGCCGGCGCAGCTCGATGCCGGTGGCGCGCAGGCGGAACTTGAAGTCGTCGAAGTCGCTGAACGGGTCGAAGGTGGCGCTGCTTTCGACACTGGCATCGCCCAGCAGCCGGGCCTTGGCGTCGAACGTGGCATCGCGGCGGCCCTTGCGGTCCTCGACGTTGGTCAGGTTGCGGATGCTGGCATCGAGTTGGGTGGCCTTGAGGTTGACCGGCGGCCTGGAGTTGAAGTTGCGAAAACTCAAGGTGCCGTCTTCGATGCGCACTTCGTTGAGGGTGATCGGCAGCAGTTTTTCCAGCTGTTGGCGCCAGTCGGTGCCCTGGCCGGTCTGTGAACTCTGCTTGCTGGCGCCGTCGACGAAGTTCAGCTGCGGCTTGAGGAAGGTCACCTCGGCGACCACCGCCTGGTCGTGCCACAGCGAATGCCAGCTGACCGAGAGGTCGATCAATGGCGCTTCAAGCAGGGGCACCGGCACCTTGCCACTGGTCTTGACGATGTTCAGGCCGTTGATCTTGTAGGCGCCGCGCCACAACGCCAGGTCGACATCGGTGACCTGGCCGCGGTAGTCGCCCATGTCGGCCAGCTTGTCGTTGAGGTAGTTGCGCACCAGCAGCGGCAGGGTCAGGTGCAAGGCCAATAGTAACAATGTGATACCCAGCAGCCCCCACAAGGGCCAGCGATAGCGGCGTTTCATCGGCGGCGGTTCCCGGCAAGGTAGTGATCGGTTGACCCCTGTCAGCCTCAGGGGTTCGCCGGTTGTGGACGCACTGGCGCTGCAGGCTTACCCTTGAAGTTTTCCGCCCGGTGCATAAAAGGACCCCCGCCATGAGCCGTATCTTTGCTGACAACGCGCATTCCATCGGCAATACGCCGCTGGTGCAGATCAACCGCATCGCCCCCCGCGGCGTCACCGTGCTGGCCAAGATCGAGGGGCGCAACCCCGGTTATTCGGTCAAGTGCCGGATCGGCGCGAACATGATCTGGGACGCCGAAAGCAGCGGCAAACTCAAGCCGGGCATGACCATCGTCGAGCCGACCTCGGGCAACACCGGCATCGGCCTGGCCTTTGTCGCTGCCGCCCGTGGCTACAAGTTGCTGCTGACCATGCCGGCGTCGATGAGCATCGAACGGCGCAAGGTGCTCAAGGCCCTGGGCGCCGAGCTTGTGCTCACCGAGCCTGCCAAGGGCATGAAAGGCGCGATCGAAAAGGCCAGCGAAATTGTCGCCAGCGACCCGTCGGCGTACTTTTTGCCCGGCCAGTTCGAGAACCCGGCCAACCCGGCGATCCATGAAAAGACCACCGGCCCGGAGATCTGGAACGACACCGATGGCGCGGTCGATGTGCTGGTGGCGGGCGTCGGCACCGGCGGCACCATTACCGGGGTGTCGCGCTACATCAAGCAGACCCAGGGCAAGGCCATTCTGTCGGTGGCGGTCGAGCCGCTCGGCTCGCCGGTGATCACCCAGGCCCGTGCCGGTGAAGAGATCAAGCCCAGCCCGCACAAGATCCAGGGCATTGGCGCCGGTTTCGTGCCGAAGAACCTTGACCTGTCGATGGTCGACCAGGTCGAGCTGGTCAGCGACGAGGAGTCCAAGGCCATGGCCCTGCGCCTGATGCAGGAGGAGGGCATCCTCTGCGGGATTTCCTCCGGGGCGGCCATGGCCGCAGCGGTGCGCCTGGCGGAAAAACCGGAAATGCAGGGCAAGACCATCGTCGTGATCCTGCCGGACTCGGGCGAGCGCTACCTGTCGAGCATGCTGTTTGCCGACCTGTTCACCGAGCAGGAAAACCAGCAGTAAGTCGCCGCGGCGCTGATCCCGGGCAATAACCGGCGCCGCTGTTTGTTGCACAATCCTTAACACTGAATCCCGGCCCTGCAGGTTTTCAGCAGGGCTGGATCGGTTAATATGTTCGATTAATCCGGCAGCGATGGCCTGATCGAAATTCCAAGGAGTGTTGCATGACCTTTTCCTTTGTCGCCAAGGCAGGTGTACTGCTGCTGTTCTTCGGCAGCACACTGTATGTGCACCTGCGCGGCAAGGCGCGTTTGCCAATGTTGCGCCAGTTCGTCAACCATTCGGCGCTGTTCGCCCCTTATAACGCCCTGATGTACCTGTTTTCCGGTGTGCCGTCCAAGCCGTACCTGGACCGCAGCCGTTTCCCCGAGCTCGACGTGCTCAAGGACAACTGGGAAGTGATCCGCGAAGAGGCCATGCACCTGTTCGACGAGGGTTACATCCGCGCCGCCGAGAAAGACAATGACGCCGGCTTCGGTTCGTTCTTCAAGAAGGGCTGGAAGCGTTTTTACCTGAAGTGGTACGACAAGCCGCTGCCTTCGGCCGAGACGTTGTGCCCGAAGACCGTCGCGCTGGTCAACAGCATCCCCAACGTCAAAGGTGCGATGTTCGCCCTGCTGCCTGGTGGCAGCCACCTGAACCCGCACCGCGACCCGTTCGCCGGTTCCCTGCGCTATCACCTGGGCCTGTCGACGCCCAACTCCGACGACTGCCGGATCTACGTCGATGGCCAGGTGTACGCCTGGCGCGACGGTGAAGACGTGATGTTCGACGAGACCTACGTGCACTGGGTCAAGAACGAAACCGAGACCACCCGGGTGATCCTCTTCTGCGACGTCGAGCGCCCGCTCAACAGCCCGCTGATGACCCGCATCAACCGCAAGGTCAGTGCCTTCCTCGGCCGCGCCACCGCGCCGCAGAACACCGACGACGAGCGCGTGGGCGGGATCAACCAGGCCTATGCCTGGAGCAAGCGCTTCAGCAATGTCATCAGCAGCCGCGTGAAGCAGTTCAAGCGTGCCAATCCCAAGGCCTACCGGGTGTTGCGTCCGGTGCTGGCGGTGGTGGTTGCCTACTTGCTGTATCGCTGGTTGTTCTGAAACAGCATCGCGGGGCAAGTCGAGGCGTCGCACCGCCGCTCCCACCGGTGGGAGCGGCGACCCGACTTGCCCCGCGATAAACTCACCGCTATAGTCAGACCCACTTCACCCTCACCGAAGACCTGCTCATGCCAGCTTCCTGCCCAGCCACCGTATTCGCTACCGCGCCTGACGCGGTTGTCGTTGTGCGCGCGAGCCAGCAGCCGGCCATGATCAGTCACTACCCACCACCTGTCAGTAGCGTGGTCGTGTGCATCGTTGCACCGCCAGCGGTGGTAGTGCTGGGCTAAGCGGCCAATCGCTGCGCTCCCACACACCTGCACCCTACTGAATACGGTTGGCTGCCCCTCGCGGGTAGCGCCGTTCGGCTTATCTGCCCGAATTACAGGTGGCATTCATGTCTGTTCTATCGAAACAATCTATGGTCTCGGCGGCCACTACCAGCCTGTTCGTCCTGCTCTGGAGTAGCGGGGCGATCGTCTCCAAGCTCGGCCTGGCCCACGCCAGCCCGTTTGCCTTCCTGCTGCTGCGTTCGGCCCTGGCCCTGGCCGGCCTGCTGTTGCTCAGCCCGTTGCTCAAACTGCGCTGGCCGCGCAGCCGCCCGGCGCTGCTGCAAGCCCTGGCCACCGGTTGCGTGCTGCTCGGCGCCTACCAGATCTTCTACCTGCTGGCGCTCAACACCCACGTTACCCCCGGGGTCATGGCCACGGTCATGGGCGTGCAACCGATCCTCACCGTGGTGCTGATGGAGCGCCAGCGCTCCTGGAGCCGGTTGTTCGGCCTGGGCCTGGGCCTGAGCGGGTTGATCATGGTGGTTTACCAGGGCATCAACCTCGGTGGCGTGTCGCTGGCCGGGATGCTGTTTGCCTTGCTGGCGCTGATGAGCATGACCTGCGGTTCGATCATGCAAAAGCGCATCACCAGCAACCCCATGGGCACCCTGCCGTTGCAGTACATTGCCGGGCTGATGATGTGCGCGGTGTTTGCGCCGTTCCAGCCGCTGCACGTGGAACTGACCGACAGTTTCATCGGCGCGTTATTGTGGATGGGCCTGGTGGTGTCGCTGCTGGCGACCTTGCTGCTGTACCGGCTGATCGCCAAGGGCAACCTGGTCAATGTCACCAGCCTGTTCTACCTGGTGCCCGCAGTGACGGCGGTAATGGACTACCTGATCTTCGGCAACCGTCTGGCGGCGCTCAGCCTGTTGGGCATGGGGCTGATCGTCATCGGCCTGCTGTTCGTGTTCCGCAAGCCCGCAGCCACGCAGGCGCAACTGCAGGCTGACTGACCGTACGGACCGCCCGGCAGCGCGCCGGGCGGTTTGCTGTCAGAAGTAGTAGCCGATGTTGATGTTGGTGCGGTAGTACCAGTCGTTGCTGCCGACCGAGTTGGTGCTGGTCCAGCCCGTGCCGTTCTCGGCGCCGCCAAAGGGGTTGGCGTTCTTCGCCCAGGTGAAGTCGACCCAGGCCATGATCGGCATGGCCAAAAACTGCGCGCCGACGGTAAACATCTGCGAGTCATCCCAGCCGCTTTTGTCTTTCATCATGCGGCTGTAGTCGTTGTAGACCTTGATCTTCTTCAACTGGCCAAGGCCCGGGGTGAAGATGTCGTAGCCGACGTTGATCGAGCCGATGGTGGCCTTGGAGGCGATCAGGTAGGCCGGGGTCAGGCCGTTGCCGCCCATCAGCACCGAGTCGTTGCTGACGCCGTTGGGGTTCTTCGGATCGTATTCGTAGCGAATCGCCTGGCTGGTAACCGTCCAGTTGCCGGCGTTGACGATCGCATGCACGCCGCCGGCCCAGTAGTCGCCATCGTCACGGGTGGTGGCGTTGTACAGCTCGGCTGCGGCCAGCGAGGCGCCGATTTCGGTTTTCCAGCCGTCACCGCTGAAGGTCCGGGCCACCCGGGCGTTGACCTGGTTGCGCTTCTCGTTGTCCTGGCGTGACTGGGTGAAGGCCACGGCGTTGTCGTCAAGATCGCTGTAACGGCCGACTTCTGGCGAGTAGCGGATGCCGCTGGGCAGCATGCGCGGGAAGTACCCCAGTTGCAGGTCCCAGTCCTTGTCCTTGTAGCTGTACTTCAGGCCGCTGCCGGCGCTGACGCCATAGCCCATGAAAAACGGGATGTGGTAACTCCAGCCGAACTGCGGGTAGGGCTCAAGGCCAAAGGGTTTGAACGGTGCGCCCAGTTGCACGTTGGAATTGGCATTGAAGCGATAACCGACGTAGCCGCGGTCGATCGAGCGCTTGCCGTCGTCCTGGAACCAGTAGCCGATGTCGCTGAACAGTTGCTTGTGGGTGGCCTGGACATCCAGGCGAAAGGTGTCGAAGAGAAAGCGCCCGTTGTTTTCGGTGGTGTCCCAGTGCTCATCGCGGTAGTTGACCCGCAGCGCGCCGCCGATATCCAGCGAACTCTGGCCGTCGTCACTGCGCCAGGCAATGTGCGGGAAGGGTTTTTTCAGCGCTGGCGGCTGGTCCGGCGCCGCCGGGCCGGGCTCGGAAGCGAAACTGGTGGCGCTGCCAAGGATCAGGCCCAGGCTTATCACGTACTTGTTCATATCAATGCCCCGCAAGGTTGAGCAGTTTCTCTGGGCAACAGCTGTCCGCCGCCTGGAATCAGGCGTTAAGCGAAAGTCAGCGGTGGCGCATCGGTAGGTTTGTTATTGTTTTATAGGTGGCACGTTGTTTTTATTTGAACTCGAGAGGTAAAGAGCAGGAACTGTGCCAGTGCTGATGAGTGACTGGTGTTTTAATAAATATGATGTAAAACAATTATTTATATCTGAAACGCCTTAATTCGTGCCGTGGGTGAAACAGCGTGGCGTTTAAGTAACAGGGGTGGGCAATGGCAGTGCGGTTTAATTGCACAGCGCGCGTTGACAGTGCGTTGGTTGTTTTATCAATGAATAAGTAATTGACTGTTTTGGGGCCGCCGGACCTGCGAAAGCGGAGCAAAAAAAAGCCGGCACACCCGGTGCCGGCCAATTGCGCGTGTTGCAACAGTTACAGATCAAGCACCATGCGCCGGCTCTTGCAGCCCGAGACACAGACCATCATCGATGTGTTCGCCGCCCGTTCGGCCTTGGTCAGCACGCCATCGCGGTGGTCGATGTCACCTTCCAGCACCCGGGTTTCGCACGAGCCGCACACCCCTTCGCGGCAGCTGTACTCGATATCGCAGCCGGCTTCGAGCAGCACGTCGAGCAGGTTCAGCCCAGGCTCGACGCTCAGGGTCTTGCCGGACTTTTTCAGTTCGACGCTGTAGCTGTCCTGGGCATCTTCCGAGGGCGGCAGTTCGGCGGCGGTGAAGCGTTCGATATGCGCATGAGGGTAACCGAGGCTTTCGCAGGTGCTCTCGAAGGCATCGAGCATCGGCGTCGGGCCGCAGCAGTAGAAGTGCGTATCTCCGGGCTGCCCGGCCAGGTAATGGGTCAGGTCGGGTGCCGCGTTCTTCTCGTCGTTGAAATGGTAGAGCACCTTGGCATCGACCCCGCTGAGCTCTTCCAGCAGCGCCGCTTCCTTGCGCGAGCGGGCGCAGTAGATCAGCTCGGCGGATTTGCCCAGCGCCAGCAGCTGGCGAAACATGCAGTAGATCGGCGTGATGCCGATGCCGCCGGCCACCAGCACGTTGTGGCTGGCGTGCGGGTCGAGGGCGAAGTTGTTGCGCGGTTGCGAGATGTGCAGTTGCGTGCCAACCCGCAGATGCTCATGGACGAACGCCGAGCCGCCGCGGCTGTTGCGATCACGCAGAATGCCGACTACATAACGGCCCTGGTCGCTCGGCGAGTTGAGCAGTGAGTAGCTGCGCACCAGGCCATTGGGCAGGTGCAGGTCGATGTGCGAGCCGGCTTCGAACGGCGCGAACACGGTGTCGCCCCAGGGGCGCAGTTCGACGCTGATGATGCCTTCGGCTTCGTGGCGCAGGGTGTGCACCAGCGCGGTGATGGTAGAGGAGTTGGACATCGGTCACCTCAAGGGCGCAGTGCGCAAGTCAATGTCGAGCCGGGCGCTGGCTTCGATTTCCACCACCAGTTCGGGGAACACCAGGGCGCTCACCTGAACCAGGGTGGAGGTGGGGTAGCAGGCAAAGCCTTGGAAGAAGTCGCGGCGGGCGCGAGCGACTTCGTCCTTGTCGGCAATGTCGGTGAGGTACAGCGTCAAACGGTAGAGATTGCCGATGTGCCCGCCTGCCGCTTCCACCAGGGCGCGGATCTTGTTCAGTACCACCAGGGTCTGCGCGTAGGCATCCAGCGGCGCGCCGCCCTCGGTGGCCTGGCGGGTGGCGGGATGGCCGGTCATGCCGGACATCACCAGCTCGTTGCCCAGCAGCAGGGCGTTGGACCAGCTGGCAGTGGCCAGCTCGGTCACCGCCTGTGCCTGGATACGGTGCACGGGCAGGTTCATCACAGTTGCTTCGCTTCGATCAGCGCCAGTTGCTCCTTGGCCTTGCCCTTGAGGTAGCGGCGCAGGCGCACCACACCGAGGTCATGCTGATAGAGGTTCTCGCGCTGGTTGGCGTCGAACTCCATGAACTCCAGCAGCACCCGGTCCTGCTCCAGCACTGCCCAGTGGCGGGCTTCCAGGCGGTTCTTGTAGAGGAAGCGCCAGGTGTCGCGCTGCCAGCCGGTCAGTGGCCGCGCGCGCCAGTGGAACACTGCCGAGAGGCTGCGGCTGCTCGGGGTGTAGCTGCCGATGATGGTGAAGTTGCCGCCCGGGCCGCCGGTCTTCGGGTAAGGGATTTCCAGGCGCAGCCAGTGGCAGCCGTTGTCGAGGAATTCGGTCCAGTCGAAGTTGACCCCGCGCTGGCCTTCCTTCTCGAAGAAGAAACCCTGCTCGGTATCGCGGGTGACGAACTTGGCGGTGGCTTCGCCTTCGCTCATCGAGTGCGACATCTTGTGCAGGTAGGTGCCGTGCATCGGGTCCATGACGTTGTCGAGCACGTAGCGGTAGTCACCTTGCCACTCGGTGTAGCAGAGGAAGCTGCTCCACTCGGGCGAGGTCAGTTGCTCGGGCAGCACCAGCTCTGGCGGGGTGTCCAGGTGCGGGTCGGTGGCGTTGAACAAAAAGATCGCCCCGGCCGCCTCGCGGGTGTGGAACATGCGCGTCGGGCGGCTGCCTTCGAGCTTGCAGCCAGGGCTGCCGGGGACCTTGGTCACGGTGCCGTCGCAGCGCACTTCGACGCCGTGGTACGGGCACTGCAGGCGGTCGCCCAGCACCGGGCCCTGGGACAGCGGCGCGCCGCGGTGCGGGCAGTGGTCTTCGAGGGCATGCACGCTGCCATCGTTGTCGCGCCACAGGGCGATCTTGTAGCCCAGGCGGCGCACCGACAGCGGCTTGTCGCCAAGCAGCCCGGAGGGCAATACGGGAAACCAGAGGTCTTTGAGGCCGTTGGCCAGGTGGTTCTCAACAGGATCGACGGTGAATTGCATATTCATCTTGTTTTACCTCCGGCGGGTCATGCGCCCAGCCGCGCCATCAGGGTTTTATAGGAGTCTTCGGTCCACTCGCCGCGGGTCAAGGGGCAAGGCGGCCCGGCCAGGTTCAGGTGCGCCAGCAGCTCGGGCAGCTGGGTGATGCCGTTGCCGTAGGCGCGCTCGATGGAATCGCCGAGCAGTTCTTCGAACGGGGTGTTGGGCCGTTTGCGCGCCTGATGGGGCTCCAGGTAGCGTGGGGTGTTGCTCATGTCATTGACCTCCATTGCGAACCCGTTCGCGGATCATTTCGCGGACCGGGACAAAGTCGTACGTCGGGTAGCATTCGGTGCGGAACACGCCCCAGGCGGCGCGCTCCAGTTCCACATTGACCTTGCCGAGCAGGCTCGGCGGCAGGCGCAGGGTGACGATCTGGCCCAGGCCCATGGCCACGGTCCAGGACACCAGCTCGACGCCGGCCGGCGGGAAGCTGTCCCACCAGCCCATCTGCTTCATGTGCGCCTGAATCTGTTCCAGGTTCTTCGACTGGTCGTGCCTGAGCACCAGCGTCAGTTGCATCGTCTCGCTCATGCTTGGGCCTCAGGCAGCGCTGGCGGTAGGCACGGTCCAGGCGTCGTAGCCATAGACCCAGTCGGCATTGCCGCCGGCCTTGAGCCACTGGTTGCCGCGTGAACCGATCTGGATCTGGCTGGTGCGCTCCAGGCGCGACCGTTGGTAACCCTGCAGGGCGCTGGCGATCTGCGCCGGGCTGGTGACACCGTGTAGATGACGGGCCAGCACCACCGCGTCTTCGATGGCCTGGCCGGCGCCCTGGGCCATGAACGGCATCATCGGGTGGCAGGCGTCACCGAGCAGGGTGATCGCGCCTTCGGACCAGTACGGCAGCGGGTCACGCTCGTACAGTGCGGTCTTGAGGACTTCGTCGCAGGCGTCGAGCAGCGCCCGGGCGTCGGCGTGAAAGTCCTGGTAATGGCTGCGCAGTTCGGCGGCGTCGCCAGCAGTGGTCCAGGACTCCAGGTGCCAGCTGTCCTGGGCGGTGGTGGCGAAGATGAAGATGTCGCGGCCCTGGTTCAGCGGGAAGGTGACGATCTGGCTCTGCGGGTTGGGGCCCCACCATTTGGTGAAGGCCTGGATGTTCGGTACATGCGCTACACGCTCGGCCGGGACCACGGCGCGGTAGGCGACCACGCCGGTAAAGCGCGGCTGCTCTTCACCGAACAGGGCATTGCGCACTACCGAGTGAATGCCGTCGGCGCCGATCAGCAGGTCGGCGCGATGGCGGCTGCCATCCTTGAAGCGCAGCTCGACGCCGTCGGCATCCTGCAGCACCTGCTCGGCGCGCTTGGCGAACTGCACGTTGTGCAGCGGGAACACATCGGCCAGGGCCGCCAGCAGGTCGGCGCGGTGAATGGTCAATTGCGGTGCGCCGTACTGGCTTTGCGCGGCGTCGGCCATTTCCAGGCGCGAGGTTTCTTCGCCTGTGTCCCACATACGGCTGATGCGGTGGCTCGGGCGCGCGGCCGGAATGCGCACCGCCGGGCCGACGCCGAGGCCATCGAGGGCGCGCACGGCGTTGGGGGTGAGGTTGATGTCGGCACCGACCCGCAAAAACGCCTTGGACTGTTCGAAAACCGTGACCTGGTGACCGGCCTGGCGCAGGGCGATGGCGGCGGTAAGGCCGCCGATGCCGGCACCGTTGATGGCGATGTTCAACGAAGACATGGACAACTCCTGCTCAGGGTTTGGGTTTGTCGGTAAGGAACTTGCCTTGCGGCGCCTCGACATGCTGCTGGCGCCGGGTATTGCCATCGATGCCGCCGGCAATCGCCCATTCGGCAAACACCGTCGGGCCCGGCTCGAACTCGCGCGGCTGCCATTCGCCGGTCAGCTGGTCTTCGTCGGCGTAGTACTCGACCAGGGCGCCGGCCGGGTTCTTGAAGTACCAGAAGAACGCCGACGACACCGGGTGGCGGCCCGGGCCGATCTCGGTGGCCCAGCCACTGCGCGAGATGTGCATGCCGCCGCCGAACACTTCGTGCAGGTCGCGCACGGTGAAGGCGACGTGGTTCAGACCGGCGCGGGGGGCCGGCAGCTGGAGCATGAACAAATCGTGGTGGCCGCCTTCCTCGGCGGTGCGCAGGAACGCGCCGCGGTTGGGGTAGCGGTCCGAGGCCTGGAAGCCGAAGCGCTCGTGGTAGAAGGCTTCGCAGGCATTCACATCCTTGACGAAGAACACCACGTGGCCGACTTCGATCGGCGTGGCGCGCTCATACACCGGCGCCGGCTTGTTGATCCGGCCCTTGGTCTGCCAGGTGTTGTGGCCGCTGCACTCGATGTCCAGTGCGCGCTTGCGGGTCACCTGCAGGCGGATCGCCAGGCCGTTGGGGTCGGTGCAGCCGATGCGCCCGTTGCCTTCGACAAAGCCCGGGTCGTTGGCGATGCGCTGGCTGTACAGGGCGAGGTCCGCTTCGCTTTCCACGCCCCAGACCACTTCACGCACGGTCGAGCCCGGCTCGATCGCCGCTGGCAGGCCGGGCTTGTTGATGTCGGCCAGTACCACCCGGCAGCCGTTGAGGGTTTCGAAGACCACCTCGTCGGCCTGTTCGCTGACCTTGTCCAGGCCCCAGTCGCTGAAGAAGCGCACGCAGGTGTCGAGGTCTTCGACGCCGTAGGTGACTTCATCGATGCCCAATACGCTCATGGCCTTGCCTCCACACCGGCCCAGGCCAGTGGTTGTTCGTTCATGCCCCAGTAGAGGCTTTTCTGTTCCATGTACTGCAGGATCCCCAGGCGGCCTTTTTCACGACCCAGGCCGCTGTCACGCCAGCCGCCGAACGGGGTGGCGATGGAGAACTGCTTGTAGGTGTTGATCCACACCGTGCCGGCCTGGATCTTGCGGCCCAGGGCCCAGGCGCGCTTGTATTCGCGGCTCCAGATGCCGGCGGCGAGGGCGTAGAGGCTGTCGTTGGCCTGCTCGATCAGCTCTGCCTCGCTGTCGAACGGCAGCGCCACCAGCACCGGGCCGAAGATTTCTTCCTGGCAGGTCTGCTGGCTGTTGCGCAGGCCTTCGAGGATGGTTGGCGGGTAGAAGTAGCCCTGATCAAACAGGCCGCCAGTCGGGCGTTGGCCGCCGAGCAGCAGGCGGCCACCTTCGGCCAGGCCCAGGGCCACGTAGCGCTCCACCGACTCGCGGTGCGCGGCGCTGATCAGCGGGCCCATTTGCGTGGTTTCGTCCGCCGGGTCGCCCAGGCGCAAACGCGCAGCGCCTGCGACCAGGCGCTGCATGAACGGCTCGTACAGGGCGCGGGCAACGAACAGCCGCGAACCGGCAATGCAGGCCTCCCCCGAGGAGCTGAAAATGCCATACAGCACCCCGGCCACGGCGTGATCGAGGTCGGCGTCATCGAGGACGATGGTCGGCGACTTGCCGCCCAGTTCCAGCGACACCGGCATCATCTTGTCGGCGGCGATGTGGGCGATGTGCTTCCCGGTCTTGGTCCCGCCGGTGAACGACACACGCTTGATCAGCGGGTGCTGCGTCAGCGCATCACCGAGCAATGAGCCCTTGCCCGGCAACACGCTGACCAGGCCCTTGGGCAAGCCTGCGTCCTCGCAGATCTGCGCCAGTTGCAGGGCCAGCAGCGGGGTGATTTCTGCCGGCTTGATTACCACCGCATTGCCGGCGGCCAGGGCCGGGGCGACCTTTTGCGCTTCGCTGGCAATCGGCGAGTTCCACGGGGTGATAGCCGCGACCACGCCCATGGGTTCGTAGACGCTCATGCTGACGAAGTCGCCGCGCGACGGGGTGATGGTCTCTTCCAGGGTTTCGCAGGCGGCGGCGAAAAACTGGAAAGTACCGGCGGCGCTGGCCACCAGGGCGCGGGTTTCGTTGATCGGCTTGCCGTTGTCCTGGCGTTGCAATTGCGCCAGTTCTTCGCTGCGCTGGCGGATCAGTTCGCCGATGCGGTACAGCACGGCGGCGCGTTCGTGCGGCTTGCGCTGGGCCCAGCCGCTGTTGAGGAAGGCCTGGTGGGCGCCTTGCACGGCGTCTTCGACATCCTCGAGGCTGGCGGCGTTGAGCCAGGCCACCGGCTCGCCGGTGGCCGGGTAGCGCGTGGCGTAGCGCTCACCGCCGCCCAGGCGCCAGGTGCCGGCAATGCAGATAGGTAGAGTCTGTTCCAGCGTCATCGACGTTCCCCTAGATGGAAATGGCATGGGCGTGGTTGCCCAGGGCACGGACCACGCTGTAGACGGTCAGCGCCGAGGTTTTCGGGTTGGCCTGCAGCGGCTTGCCGCGCAGGCTCATCTCGAAACCGCCGAAGGCACCACGGGCTTCGAAGTGGTGGACGTTCTCTTCGCTGAGCGGGTCGGCAATCAGTGTCACTCGCGTGCGGTCCAGGCCCAGCCCTGCCAGCGACAAGGTGGCGGCGACGTTGGCGTTCTTCGGGTACAGGCGCGCAGCTTCGCGGGCGCTGCCTTCGAAGATCACCGTGGCCTGGTCGATGGCGTCCAGGTTGCAAACCTCTTCGGCCGGGGTGTTCTTCCAGGCCCTGGCCGGTTTGCGCCCGGTGTAGTCGACCGAATCCAGGCCGCCGACCTTGGCCGCCGACAGCGCATCGATGCCGCCGATGGCGCCGGGCAGCAGCTCGATGCGGGTGTTGCCACGGGCGGCGGCGGCCTCCAGGCGCTCGACCAGGCCCAGCTCCGACAGCGCACCGACCGAGACGATCAGGCAGGCGATGCCGCGCTCCAGTGCCGGCAGCACGTGCTCCTCGATTGCCTTGTGCCCGGCGCATTCCACCAGCAAATCCGGGCGGGCGTCGGCGGGCAGGGCGGTGAGCACCTGCGGCGGGCGCTTGAAGCTGGCCAGGCGCTGTTGCACCAGGGCTTCGGAGCCGGCCGAGGCGATCACATGCTCGACGCGCAGCTGCGCATCGTTCTCCAGCAGTTCCAGCACCGCGACGCCAATGGCGCCGCAGCCGATCATGGTGATATTGAGCATGCGCAAGTCCTCAGGCCGTGGCTTTCTGGGCTTTGGTTTCGCTGTTGGGCGGCCCTGCGAACTGGGTGGCAAAGCCGCCAACGCTGAGCATGTCGACTTCCAGCAAAAACGGCCCGCCCTGGCTCAGGGCGTTGTTCAGCACCGCGCCGAAGTCCTTCAGGTCGCTGACCAGGCCATGGCGCAGGCCGATCGATTCGGCCAGCTTGGTGTAGTCCGGGGTGTGCAGTTCGACATAGGCGTGGCGGGCGCCGTAGATGGCGTCCTGGATGTTGCGGATCACCCCGTAGCGCTGGTCGTTCATCAGCAGGATCACCACATTGGCTTTCTCCTGCACCAGGGTCGCCAGCTCACCGAGGTTGAGGATGAAGCCGCCGTCGCCAGCCAGGGCGAAGACCTTGCGCTGCGGGTCGGTTTCCGCCGCTGCCACCGCCGCGCCAATGCCCATGGCCAACCCTTGGCCGATGCCGCCACCGAGGGCATGCACGCCGGCCAGCGGGTGGTAGAGGTTGAGCAGGCGGTTGCCCCAGATGCTGTTGGACAGGGTCACGTCGCGCACCCAGGAGAAATTGCGCCCGGTCAGCCCCTGCAGTTGTTCGACCATCGCCGAGTACGGGCCGAGGTCGGCCACCAGCTGCGCGCGCGATTGCGTGCGGACGGCCTTGAGCTCGCCGATGAAGTTCGGGTCGATGTTCAGGCGGCCTTCAAGGCGGTCGGCCAGGCCATCGAGGGCCAGGGCCGAGTCGCCGCAGATGAACAGCTCGCTGGAGTAGCTGCGCCCTTCGATGGCCGGGTTGGCATCGATGCGCAGGGTGGTGCGCGGCAGCTTCAGGGCGTACTTGAAGGTCTCGTTGCTGCGCAGGCGCGAACCGGCCACCACCAGCGCATCGCAGCTTTGCAGGAAACCTTCGACCAGCTTGTTCTGCGAGAAGGCGCCGAGGCAACGCTCGTCGTCTTCGTTGACTACGCCGCGACCCTGGGTCGAGGTGATCACGCCAACGCCCATGTCCAGTAGACGCTTGACCTGCGCCCCGGCGTGGCGGGCACCGCCGCCGAGCCACAGTAGCGGGCGGGTGGCGCTGGCCAGGCGTTCGGCGACCAGGTCGAGGGCTTCCGGCGCCGGCACGGCAACCGGGATCGGCAGCGGCGACAGGTCGCTCGGCATGGGGATGAAGGTCGACTGGATATCGATCGGGATCTCGACGCTGACCGGGCCGGTGGGCGCGGTCAGGGCGGTCTGCACGGCGAGCTTGAGGGTGCTCAGCGCGGTCTCGACACTGCGCACGCGAAAGGCCGCCTTGGACACCGCCTTGAGCATGGTCAACTGGTCGCGGGCTTCGTGGATGTAGGCGAAGTCCTGATCCAGGTACGGCGTTTCGATCTGCCCGGTGATGTGCAGCAGCGGCGTGCCGGCGGTCAGTGCTTCGACCAGCGCCCCGGCGGCGTTGCCGGCAGCGGTGCCGGTGGACGTCAGGCACACGCCCAGGCCACCGGTGGTGCGGGCGTAGGCATCGGCCATGTTGGTCGCGCCGGCTTCGCCACGGGCCATGACGAAGCGGATGTTGCCACGTACGGCGAAAGCATCGAGGATCGGCATGTTGTGGATCGAGATCACGCCGAAGGCGGCCTTGACCTCGCATTGTTCGAGGAACGCGGTGATGGCAGCGCCAACGGTGACAGTGTTTTCATTACGCATGGCGGGACAGGCCTCCAGAAACATCGATATGGCTGCCAGTGGTGTAGGCCGACAGGGGCGAAGCCAGGAACAGGATCGCTTGGGCTGCTTCTTTGGGCAGGCCCAGGCGCCCCAGGGGAATGTGTTTGCGTTGCGCCAGTTGCGCGGTCCATTGCGACCAGTCCAGATCGCGCTCTTCGCGGGCCTCGAAGCGCCGGCGCCACTGGCCGGATTCGACCAGGCCGATAAGGATGCCGTTGACCCGGATGCCCTGTTCGGCGAACTCGGTGGCCATCGAGCGCACCAGGTTCTTAAGGCCCGCACGTGCTGCCGAGGTGGCGACCATGTGCGGCTCCGGCTGGCTGGCCAGCAGCGAGTTGACGCAGACGATCGAAGCGCCGGCCTGGCCTTGCAGTTGGGGGAGGAAGGCGCGCACCGGGTAGATCACCGAGAAGAATTTCAGCTGCAGCTCTTCGCTCCAGGCTTCATCAGTGGTGTCGGCGAAGGTCGAGACCCGGCCTTGACCGGCGTTGTTGATCAGCACCTGGGCCGGGCCGAGGGCGGCCAGGCTGGCGGCAGCGAATGCGTTGACTGACGCGGCATCCAGCACATCACAGGCTTGAGCCAACAGACGCGCATCGGGGAAACGTTCGCGCAGGCGGGCTTCGGCGCTGTTCAAGCGGTCCTGATCGCGACCACAAAAGGCCACTGCCGCACCGGCTTCAAGCAGTTGCTCGACACAGGCCAGGCCAATCCCGGAAGAGCCGCCAGTGACGATGGCGGTGCGCCCGTGCAGTTGATAGAGGTTGCTCATGTCAGTCCCTCATCAGCGCGGTGACGCGGCCGGAGCCAGCGTTTGGCGTGTAGTTGAGCAGGCGCGACAGCTCATCGGCGCTGCCCCGCACATGGCCAAGCAGGCCGTCGAAATTGATGTGCGCAACCTGCACGGTAGGGATGGTCACGCCCATGGCGGCAACCACCCGGCCACTGTGATCGCGCACCGGCGCAGCGATGGTCGAGATCGATGATTCGAAAAAACCTTCGCCGCTGACATAGCCGCGCTGACGGTCGCTCTGCACCAGGTCGAACAGCTCCAGTACGGTTTTCGGTGTGCACGGCGAGTGCTGTTCCAGGTGCTCCTCCGGGTACAGCTCACGCAGCTCGGCCAGGCTCAGGTCTTCAAGGAGGATGCGCCCCAGCACCGTGGCGTGGGCCGGCAGGCGGGTGCCGACGTTGACCGCGCTGGAGAACACCGACGGCGGCGAAACCTTGGCCACGTAGACGATCGAGCGACCGTCACGCACCACCAGGTTGCTCGGGTAATTAAGGTGATCGCACAGCCGCGCCAGCAGCGGTTGACCGAGCTCGGTCAGCTCCAGCGATGCCAGGTACTCGAAGCCCAGGCGCAGTACTGACATGCCCAGGCGGTACTCGTTGCCGCTGCGGGTGACGAAGCCCATGGTTTCCAGGGTGGTCAACAGGCGGAAGATGGTCGAGCGCGGCAGCTCCAGGCGCCGCGCCAGTTCCGGCGCGGTGAGGGTGCGGTTTTGCCGGCTGAATTCACAGAGCAGCAACAGGCCGCGCTCAAGGCCGGGGACGATGTACTTGTCCTGGTTGTCTTTCAACAGATCCGAATCATTCATAGCGCAGTACCTGTCAGGGATTCTTCGAGGGCCCGGGCAAGCAGCGTTGCCACGGCCTCGGGTTGTTCGATCGGGCTGGCGTGGCCGGCCTCGGCAATCAACGCGAACGCTGCCCCCAGGGCCTTGGCCAGGGCCTGGCAGTCCTCGGGGCGGGTGATGCTGTCAGCGGCGCCGCAATGCACTTCGCACGGCACGGCCAGGGCGGCGTAGCGCAGCAGGTCATCGCCACACAGCAACTCGATGGCCTGGCGATAGCCCTGGGGCAGCAGCCGCGCCATGTTCCATTGCACCCAGGCGCGGGCTTCGCTGCTGGCCGCTGGCGAGAGCATGTGTGCGCTGCGCTGGTTGGCCATCTGGGCGATGCCCAGTTGCTCAAGGTTGTGCAGGCGCTGGTTGCGCACCTGTTGCGCCTGCTCGGCACGGGCCGGGTCGCCATAGCCGCGAGCCGGGCTGATCAGCACCAGGCGCCGCACCCGTTGCGGCTGCTGCTGGGCCAGGGCCGCGGCGCTGAGGGCACCGAGGGAATGGCCGACCAGCAGGCAGTCGTCAATCTGCAGCGCATCGAGCAAATGCCGCAGGCGCCGGGCATAGTCCACCGCCTGCGGCGCAGGCTTGGCCAGCGGGCTTGAGTCGCCGTAGCCCGGTGCATCCCAGGCAATCACCCGGGCGTGCTGGCTCAGTTGCAGCGCCACCTGCAGCCAGGACGCGGCGCCCGAGCCAATGCCATGCAACAGCACGATGGCCGGCCCGTGCCCGGCTTCGCGGATCGCCTGGGCGCCGCTTGCCAGTTGCACCAGGCGCTGGGGGAAGCGCTGCTGCAACTGGGCCGCAAGGCCGGCGAGCGAGTGGTCGGTGGCGTGCAACATCGGCTTAACCGCGCTTGATCGAGGCCAGCGGGTGCGCTGGCGGGTAGGTCGGGGTCACCGGCTTTTTCGCGCCGAGCATCACGCACATCAGCGCGTCTTCATCGCCGATGTTGATCTCTTCGCGGTACACGCCCGGCGGTACCGAAATCAGGTCGCGGTCGGTGAGCACAGTTTCGAAGCGCTCGCCGTCTTTCTCGATGATCACCTTGAGCTTGCCGCGCAACACGAAGAACACTTCCTCGACGTCGGTATGGATATGCGGCGGGCCTTCATGACCGGCGGGGATGACCATGGTCGAGAAGGTGAAGTGCTCCGAGGGGATGGTGTTCATGTCGCTGTTGACCCCGGTGCCGCCGGTGCCGACGTAGCGCATTTGCGCGCGGCGGAACTTGGGGTCAAAGTCGGCCTGGAACTTCAGCGCGTCCCAGTCGTACTTGCGGGTTTGGTAGCGGGCGATGCGGGTCTGCATCCAGCCAGCGAGGTCCGAGCCTGCGGGTTGTTCCCAGGTTTTCGCGGTGGCGTTTTGTACGGATAGGTCGGTCATGGGTTTCTCCTTGCTCAAGGCATGACGAACCCGCCGTTGACCGGCAGGGTTTGTCCAGTGATGAAACGCGACAGGTCGGACAGGGCAAACAGCACGGCGCCACTGACGTCTTCTGGCAGTTGCGGGCGCTGAAGCGCCCGTTGTTCGGTGTACAGGCGGTGGCGCGCCTCGGGCACATAGGCGGTGGCCTCGACCAGCACCAGGCCGGGGGCGATGGCATTGACGGTGATGTTGTCAGTGCCAAGTTCACGGGCCAGGCTGCGGGTCATGGCGATGATCGCGCCCTTGCTGGCGACATACGCCAGCAGGTTCGGTGCGCCCCACAGCGGGGTGTCGGAGGCCAGGTTGATCACCGCGCCCTTGGCGCTGGCGCGCAGGGCCGGCAGGCAGGCGCGGGTCATTAGCCAGGTGCCGCGCACGTTTACCTGCATGACCTGGTCCCAGGTGTCGATGTCCAGTTGCTCGCAGGTCTTGCCGCCGGAGTTGGTGATCGAGGCGTTGTTGACCAGGCCGTCGAGGCCGCCGAGCTCGGCAACTGTCTCGGCGACGCAGGCAGTGATCGACTCCGGGTTGCCCAGGTCGAGGGTCACGCCGGTCACCTGCAAGCCTTGCTCGCGCAGCTCGCAGGCGGCCTGCAGCACGCGCTCCTGGAGAATATCGGCGATCACCACGCGGGCACCGGCCTGGCCGATGGCCTGGGCGAAGGCATAGCCCAGGCCACGGGCGCCACCGGTGACCAGCACGCGGCGGCCTTCAAGCATGGTTTTGAATGGGTTCATCATTGGGTACTCAGCATGGCTTTGGGCAGGTAGTGCAGGACGCGTTTCTCGGCCCAGACCACCGCGCCGTAGGCCAGCACGCCGATCAGGGTGAGCATGACGATGGCGACGAAGACCCCGGCGGTGTTGCCCTGGCCTTCAGCGTCGACCAACAGGAAGCCCAGGCCCTGGTTGCCGCCGACCAGTTCGCCGACGGTGACGCCGATCACCGCCAGGGTCGAGGCGATGCGCAGGCCCGAGAACAGCGCGGCCATGGCCGAGGGGAACTCCACCAGGCGGAAGATCTGCCAGCGGCTGGCGTTCATGGTGCGCACCAGGTTGATCATGTCCGGGTCAACGGTACGGATTGCCGAGAGCACGTTGATCATCACCGGGAAGAACACGATGAGGATGGCGATGAGGATCTTCGGGTAGATGGTGTAGCCCAGCCACATCACGAACAGCGGCGCGAAGGCGACTTTCGGGGCGATCTGCAGGGCCAGGATGTACGGCGAGAGCATGGCCTCGGCCGACGGCGACAGGCCCAGCGACACGCCGATGGCCACGCCCAGCAGGGCGCCGAGGCCAAAGCCGACGATGATCTCGAAGGCGGTGATCAGGGTGTGCTGCAGCAGGCCGCTGGACTGCCACATCACCAGGCTTTCCTGGGCCACGCGGCTCAGTTGCGGCATGACGAACTCGGGCATGCCGAGCAGGCCGGGGCCCCACTGCCAGAGCAGCAGGAACAGGATCAGCAGGGCGACGCTGCCGAGCACGGAGGTGTTGAGGTTTCTCATCGGGCTAATACCTTGTTATGCATCCAGGCTTATTGCGCGGCCGTGGTGGTTTCGATGAACTGGTTGCTGTAGAGCTCGTCGAGCTTGGGTTCCTTGGCGACGATGCCTTCGCTGACGTAGAACTTGCGCACTGCGTCCAGGCGCGCCGGGTCGATGCGCCCGAGCACGGTCTGGTTGGCGTAGACGTGCTCGACATACAGGCGCAAGGTTTTCTCCAGCGCCGCTTCCTTGCCGGCGTAGGCCGGCACGGCCTTGGCGAAGGTGGCGGCGGCGGCTTTCGGGTCCTGGATGATGTCGCGCATGCCCTGCAGGGTGGCCTGGACCACGCCGCCGACCACCTGCGGCTGGTTGTTGATGGCGTCGTCCGAGGCGAGGATCGCCTGGGCCATGCTCTCGAAGATTTCGCTCTGCGGAATCAGGCTGATCTTCAGCCCGGCCTCTTCGGCATTCACCACCCAGTCCGGCACCCCGGCCATGGCCTGGGCCTTGTTGGCTGAAAACAGCTGCCACACCCCCGAGGGGCCGGCGGCCTGGATATCGACGTCGGTCTTGTTCAGGCCGGCCTTGCGCAGCGAGGCGAGCAGGGCATAGTAGGTGGTGTCGGAGTAGGACATCACGGTCAGGGTCTTGCCCTTGAGGTCCTTGATCGACTGGATGTTCTCGCCGGCGTTGGTGGCGATCATGGTCACCCCGCCGGCACCGAGCACCGCCACCGCACGCACTGGAATGCCGTTGGCGCGGACCACGATCGGGGTGTCACCGATGGCGCCGCCGAGCATGGCGTTGCCGGCACCGATCTGCTTGGCGACATCGACTCCGCCCTTGGCGGCGATGAAGGTCAGGTCCAGGTCCCTGGCACGGTAGTAGCCCTTTTCCTTGGCGATGATCCACGGCGCAAAAGCCGGCGAGTTGGGCGGCGCGGGCAGCAGGTAGGTGACCTTGGTCGGCTCTGCCTGGGCGCTGAGCGCCAGGCCAAGGCCCAGGGCGATGACTGAAGTCTGTGCCAGGCGTTGCAGGGACTTGAACATGCGTACTCCTGAATCGGTTGATGGGCCGGTGGCCGTTGATCAATGCAGTTCGGTGTCTTCGCCGACTTTCAGCAGTTCCATCAGGCGCCCGGCCAGCGGGCCGATTTCCGGCAGCTTGCGGCGCTCCAGCGGGTTGTCGCGAAACGGCAGGTCGACAGTGATTTCTTCGATGATGGTGCCGGGGCGGGCGCTCATCACCAGCAGACGGTCGGACATGGCAATCGCCTCGACCAGGTCATGGGTGATGAACAGCGCGGTTTTCTTTTCTTCGAACAGCATCCGCGCCAGGTCCTGTTGCAGGATCATCTTGGTCTGCGCATCGAGGGCCGAGAACGGCTCGTCGAGGAACAGCACCTGCGGGTCGATGGCCAGGGTCCGGGCCAGGGCGGCGCGCTGGCGCATGCCGCCCGACAGCTGGAACGGGTAGTGGTCGGCAAAGCCTTGCAGGTGGCAGCGATTGAGCAGATCTTCGGCAATCGGCTGGCGCTTGGCGGCGGGCATGCCCTGGATTTCCAGGCCCAGCTCGACGTTGCGGCGGATGCTGCGCCAGGGCATCAAAAGATCCTTCTGCAGCATGAAGGCGACCTTGCGCACCGGCCCGACCACCGCTTCGCCACCGACGAAAACTTCGCCTTCGCTGGGGCGGTAGAGGCCCGAGCCCATGTTGAGGATGGTGCTTTTGCCGCAACCGGACGGGCCGATGATCGACACCACCTCGCCGCGGCGGATCTTGAAGTTCACCTCGCGAATGGCAAAGGGCGCCTCGGCCTTGCCCTTGGCCGGGAAGCATTTACCGACATTGCGAAATTCGATTTCGGTCGGCTCCAGGTCTTCCTTGGAGTGCGGCGTATTCCATTGAGAGGGGATTGCGTACATCTCTTTCACAGCCATTGGGGAAGCTCTCTGGTCTGTTTTATAGGTGATACGCGGTTTAGTGCATGAACAATGCCAAATGTGTATTGGCCCTGTTTTATTTGAAAAGTGCTTATTTATTAGTGACTTATTGAATTAGCAGGAAAACTTGTTTGTTTTATATATGAAACAAGGTTTTCTATATGGCACGAAATTGCACAACAACTGCGCGTGGCAATGGCGGGTGCAATGAAAAGAGGCTTTTTTCGGTAACGCGAGTGAAGGGCTGGTTTCAGGGGTGAAACCAGAAACTGTGGAAGCTGGCTTGGCAGCTCCCACAGGAACAAGCATTAACCTGTCAGGCGCGAGCTGGCTTGAGCACCAGCCACAACGCCACGGCAATCAACAACCCGCCGTACAGGTGCGCCATCGACAGCGGCTCGTCCAGCAGCCAGGCGCCCCACAGCACACCGAAGGCCGGGATCATGAAGGTCACGGTGCTGGATTTGACCGGGCCGATCTCGCTGATCAGGCGGAAATACAGGATGTAGGCAAAGGCGGTGCACACCAGCCCCAGGCCCAGCAACGACGCCCACACCTGCCAGCCACCCCAGCTTGCCGGCGGCTGGGTGAGCACGCTGTAGCCGAACAACGGTAACAGCAGCAAGGTTGCGCCCATCATACTGCCCAGCGCCGACAGGCGGCTGTCGAGGCCGCCTTGCTGGTCGAGCCAGCGCCGGGCGAGAAAGCCGGCCAGGCCGTAGCACGCGGTCGCCGCCAGGCACGAGAGGGCGCCTTGCAACAGCTTGGCGTCGAACGCCACCGGCCCCGCGCCACTGAGAATGCCAACCCCGAACAGGCCGAGGAAGATGCCGCTGAGCTTGGCCAGGGTCAGCGGTTCACGGAACAACAACGCGCCAATCAGCACGCCCATCAGCGGCGTGGTGGCATTGAAGATCGCCGAGTAGCCGGCCGGCAGCACCTGGGCGGCCACTGAATAAAGGGTGGCGGGTATCCCCGAGTTGATCATGCCCAGCACCAGGCAGGCCTTGAGCTTGCCATTGAAGTCCCAGCGCACCCGCAGCAGGGCGAGAATCACCAGCAGGCCGAGGCAGGCGATGGAGACGCGGAAAAACGCCGTCGGCAGGGTGCCGAGCACCGGCGCGATGATGCGCATGAACAGAAAGCTCGCCCCCCAGACAGCAGCAAGAATCAACAGGCGGGATATGGCGATGGGGCTCATGAGGCTCTCCGGGTCCTTTGGGGCAGGGCGCGAGTTTACGTTACATCGCAGCCTGCGCTCTCTCCCTTTCTTGCGCTTGAATTCAGCACCCGGCGAGTTTGGCCGATACAGCCGCGCCAACAGGCTTTCCCTGCTCGTGGCGACTGGCTAAGCTCAGGCTTTGACATTCCCGCAGAGGTCTGACGTATGCCCCAGCAATGGCCGGCCGCCGATATCGCCCGGATGATCCTCGATGGCTTCGACGATTACCGCGAGCATTTCCGCCAGATCACCGACGGCGCCCGCGAGCGATTCGAGCAGGCCCAGTGGCAACAGACCCAGAGCGCCTCGGCGGCGCGCATCAATCTGTATGAGGAAAAAGTCAGCGAGGTCAGCGGCTGGCTGCGCCAGGGCTTCGAGGGCGAGGTGCTGCTCGACGTCGCGCTGTGGCCGCTGGTCAAAAGTGCTTATATAGGCCTGATCGACCCGCGCCTGGACGATGAACTGTCCGAGACCTGGTACAACTCGATCTTCTGCAGCCTGTTCAGCCATGACCTGATCAGCGATGGCTGCATGTTCATCCACACCACCCGGCCCTCGCTGCGCAGCCACGAGCGGGCAGCGCAAACCCGCACCTATCGGCCACAAAGCGGCTTGAGCGCATTGCTGGCGCAGGTGTTTGCCGACTACCGCTTCGATGTGCCCTACGCGGACCTTGCCGGCGACTTGGCACGCCTGGAAGGGCAACTGCGCGAGAACCTGCCGGACTGGGTCTGCAAAGACCCGGCCCTGGCCGTCGAGCTGTTTTCCTCGGTGTTGTACCGTAACAAGGGCGCCTACCTGGTCGGGCGCCTGTACACCCAGGACGAGCAATGGCCGCTGGTGATCCCGCTGCTGCACCGTGAGGGCCACGGCATTGAGGTCGACGCGCTGATCACCGACGAAGCCGAGGTGTCGATCATCTTCTCCTTCACCCGCTCCTACTTCATGGTCGATGTACCGGTGCCGGCCGAGTTCGTCGGCTTTCTCAAGCGCATCCTGCCGGGCAAGCACATCGCCGAGCTGTACACCTCGATCGGCTTCTACAAACACGGCAAGTCGGAGTTCTACCGGGCGCTGATCAACCACCTGGCCGGCACCGATGACCGCTTCATCATGGCCCCGGGCGTGCGTGGCATGGTCATGAGCGTGTTTACCCTGCCGGGCTTCAACACCGTATTCAAGATCATCAAGGACCGCTTCTCGCCGTCGAAGAACGTCGACCGCGCCACGGTGATCGAAAAGTACCGGCTGGTAAAAAGCGTCGACCGCGTCGGGCGCATGGCCGATACCCAGGAGTTCTCCGATTTTCGTTTCCCCTTGAGCAAGTTCGAGCCCGAGTGCCTGGCCGAACTGCTGGAAGTGGCGCCGTCTACCGTTGAAGTGCACGGCGACACCGTGCTGATCCGCCACTGCTGGACCGAGCGGCGCATGACCCCGCTCAACCTCTACCTGGAAAACGCCAACGACGCCCAGGTACGCGAGGCCCTGGAAGACTACGGCCTGGCCATCAAGCAACTGGCGGCGGCGAACATCTTCCCCGGTGACATGCTGCTGAAGAACTTTGGCGTTACCCGGCACGGGCGGGTGGTGTTCTACGACTACGACGAAATCTGCTTTCTGACCGAGGTCAACTTCCGCTATATCCCGCCGCCGCGCACGCCGGAGGATGAAATGGCCTCAGAGCCCTGGTACTCGATCGGCCCGCTGGACGTGTTCCCCGAGGAGTTTCCACCGTTTCTGTTCGCCGATAGCGGCCAGCGCCGGTTGTTCAACCAGCTGCACGGCGAGTTGTACGACGCCGTTTACTGGAAGAGCCTGCAGGCGGCGATCCGCGGCGGCAAAGTGATCGATGTGTTCCCGTACCGGCGCAAGTGCCGGGAAGGCTGAACAACATCGCGGGTCAAGCCCGCTCCCACAGGAATGAGGGTGAATCTGTGGGAGCGGGCTTGCCCCGCGATCGAGCGCGTAGCGGTCGTATGCCAGGCAACTCCTGGTTTGCTGGCTGTACTGGCCTCATCGCGGGTCAAGCCCGCTCCTACCGTTGAATGCGGCCGCTACCCCTTCAAGCACTTCAACTCACTGAAACTCTGGCGCACCTGCGCAAGCTTCTGCTCCAGGTGCTGGCGCTGTTGTTCGCTGCTCTGCGCCATCACATCCACCAACAAGCGCCGCGCCTCCTGCTCGGTGCGCTGGAAGGCGATCCGGTACTCCGGGGTCCACAGGCTTTCGCGCTTTTTCAGGAGGATCTCCAGGCGTGGCTCGAAGCTGTCGCTGTGGCGCTGGTCCATGGCTGCGCTGAACTGTGCCTGCCAATGGGCGCGGTTGGCG
This sequence comes from Pseudomonas sp. UC 17F4, assembly GCF_900101695.1. Classification (NCBI taxonomy): domain Bacteria; kingdom Pseudomonadati; phylum Pseudomonadota; class Gammaproteobacteria; order Pseudomonadales; family Pseudomonadaceae; genus Pseudomonas; species Pseudomonas sp. UC 17F4. The sequence goes on along the minus strand of NZ_FNKV01000001.1, from coordinate 5,125,282 downwards.
ATCCACTGGCGGTTCTGCTCGCCCAGGCCCTGGGACCAGGTCATGACTCGAAGTTTTTGCTGCGGGCTGAGCTCGCCCAGCCAGGTGCTCAAGCGTTTTTCCATACGCTCGGCACGGCGTTCGATCTGCCGCGCCAGTGGGGTATTGACGTATTTGGCCTGGCGTTCGCGAATGTCGTCGGCAAAGGCTTCGCGCATTTCCCGCACTTGCTCGTCATCCATGCTGCGCAACAGTTCGGCGGCCGACGGAGTGATCTGGTCGGCGACCTTGGCAATCGCCTGCCGGGCTTCTTCAGTGCGTACCTGCAACTGCTGGTCGGTTATCGCATTGCGGGCGACCATCGCCTGAATTTCGTCGATCCAGGTCAGGTAGCCGGGCAGTTGCGTGCGGCAATGCCAGGCCAGTTGCTGTTTGAGCCGTTCGTTGAGCCAGGTTTTTTGCTGGCGATTCATGCTCAGGTAGTCGTTGAGCGACCAGGGCACCAGCATGTCGAGGTTGCGGTAGGCCAGGTCGATGCGGTTGCAGGCGACCACCAGCAAGGCCGATATCACCAGCAACAGAACGGTGCGCAGGTACTTGGACAGGCAGGCGTACATGAGCGAATCCTTGCGAAGGCTTGCTTGTCTTTATAGAACAGGGCTGGCCTGTGCGGTTCATTTTGCTGACAGGCCGTCATCGGCGACCGGGCGCAATCGCCGCGTGAGGTGTAGAATGCCCCGCTCGCAACGAGGATTTCCGGAAATGGCTTTAGTTGGGCGTTACAACACTTTGCAAGTGGTCAAGCACACAGACTTCGGTCTGTACCTGGACGGCGGGGCGGACGGCGAAATCCTGCTGCCCAACCGTTACATCCCCAAGGATACGCCCACCGAGGTCGAAGACTGGCTGAACGTCTTCATCTACCTCGACAGCGAAGACAAGCTGATCGCCACCACGGAAAAGACCAAGTTGCAGGTCGGCGACTTCGCCAGCCTCAAGGTCAAGGAAATCAACAGCATCGGCATCTTCCTCGATTGGGGCCTGCCCAAAGACTTGCTGATGCCGTACTCCGAAGAAAAGCGCCAGATGAAGGCCGGCGAGTACTGCGTGGTGCATGCCTACCTCGACAAGCGCACCCGCCGTATCACCGCCACCGCGCGCCTGGACCGCTACCTGGACAAGGTGCCGGCCAACTATAAGGTCGGCCAGGAGGTTGATTTGCTGGTGGTCGAAGAAACCCCAATGGGCTTCAAGGCGATCATCAACAACAAGCACTGGGGCCTGATTCACAAGAACGAGGTGTTCAAGTTCCTGCGTTCGGGCAAGCAGGAGAAGGGCTACATCAAAGAGCTGCGCAGCGACGGCAAGATTGCCCTGAGCCTGCAGCCTATCGGCCAGGACCTGGCCAACAGCCTGCACGACAAGATCCTCGCCAAGCTCAAGGACGCCAACGGCGTGCTGCCGGTCAGCGACAAGAGCGACCCGCAGTTGATCAGCGATCTGTTCGGGGTCAGCAAGGGCAACTTCAAGAAGGCCATCGGTGCCTTGTACAAGGATGGCCGCATCGTCATCCACGCCGACCGCATCGAACTGGCTTGATCAGACCTGCTTGAAGCCTGCAAAGCTCAGGTTCTCACCGCCTGGGCGCAGGTCTTTGAGCAGCGAGTCGCGATCGGCGCTCAGCGCCAGGCTGATGGTCGAGCGACGCTTGCCCGGGTGGCGCACTTCCATTTTTTCCTGATGGGCCTGCAGGTAGTTCACCGGCACCTTCAAATGCTGCAGCTCGTCGGTTTCGGGGGTGTGCAGCAGCAGGTTGACCCAGTCGGGCTGGCCCTTGCGCAGCAGTTTCACCGGCACATCGAACCACCACAGGCTGCGCTTGGTGTCGAGCACGGCAAACAGGGTGTTGTCGCTGTTGAGCACGGGGCGTTCCAGTTCCTGGTTGCGGCGGGCGATGGCGGTGGGTTTGTCGAGTTTCATGCAGGTTCCTACGGGTGACGCTTGAAAGGTCGCTTATTGTGCTGGCAACGCGATGAAACATAAAGCGACGTTGCTCGCTGGCCTCTCTATTGCCCCTGCGCGCTCGACAGGCGGCCGCCGAAAATAATTGAAACTCTCGCAAGCGGCCACGGGTCCACAGACTGTCGACTCTGACAGCGTGTTATTTCCCCTTCAGGAGAACTCCCATGAGTGGCACTAAAGATAAAGTCAAAGGCATGGCCAATGAGGCTGTTGGCAACATCAAGCAAGGTGTCGGCAAAGTGACCGACAATGATCGTCTGCGCGCCGAAGGCGAACTGCAGGAGCGCAAAGGCGAAGCCCAGCAAGTGGTCGGCAAGGTCAAGGATGCCGTGAAGAAGCCTTGAACCCTGTGAGCAGGGCGGGACGACGGCCATCCTCGGGTGGCCGTTGTGCTATCTGCAGCAATCAATCGCAACTTTGAGGCGATCGTCGATTAGACTTCAGGACGTACCTGTCAGATGAGTGTGTGAGGAGCCCGCCCATGAACCTCGAGCGGCGAAAGGAGACGCTATGATTTTTCCCGACCTGCGCGGCTTGCCGTTGCACCGTGTGCTGGTGCGCACGGTCAAGGAATTTCTTGATGACGAGATGTCCACCTATGCCTCGGCGCTGGCCTACCAGATGCTGTTCTCGCTGTTCCCCTTCCTGCTGTTTTTGATCGCCCTGATCGGTTTCCTGCATTTGCCCGACTTCTTCTCCTGGCTGCGCCTGCAGTCGGAACTGGTGTTGCCGCCCCAGGCGCTGGAGCAGGTCAACCCGGTGATCGACCAATTGCAGCAGTCCAAGGGCGGCTTGCTCTCGGTGGGTATCGTCATTGCCCTGTGGACCGCTTCAGCCGGCGTGCGGCTGATGATGAGCGCCATGAACGCCGCATATGATGTGGTCGAAGGGCGCCCAGTGTGGAAGCGCATTCCGCTGTCGGTGATCTACACCGTCGGTATCGCCGGCATGCTTCTGGCGGCCGCCGCGCTGATGGTGCTGGGGCCGCAGGTGATGGAATGGATTGCCGCGCAGATCGGCATGCAGGAGTTCATCGTCACCTTGTGGACGGTGCTGCGCTGGCCGGCGATCATCATTCTGATGATGGTCGCGGTGGCGCTGATCTATTACGTGATGCCCGATGTGAAGCAGAAGTTTCGCTTCATTACCCCGGGTTCGGTGCTGGCGGTGGTGGTGTGGATCATCGCCTCGTTGGGCTTTGGTTATTACGTCAAGACCTTCGCCGACTACAACGCCATGTACGGCAGTATCGGTGCGATCATTGTCCTGCTGTTGTACTTCTACATTTCTGCTGCCGTACTGCTACTGGGCGCGGAGATGAACGCGGTGATCGAGCATATGTCCGAGGAAGGCAAGGACCCTGGCGAAAAAGACTTTGATGGCGTGGCCCCTGAGCATGATAAAAAGCATGTATCCGGGCTGGGCCGTGATCACTCCCTCGATCATGAAACCACGCCTGCCAGCGAACCCCTGAGTCGAAGCCAGCATGATTCATGACATCCTGAAAATGGGCGATGAGCGCTTGTTGCGCATCGCCCCGCCGGTGCCGGCGCACATGATCGGCAGCGCCGAGCTTGAGCGGCTGATCGCCGACATGTTCGAAACCATGGAGCATGTCGGCGGCGTTGGCCTGGCCGCGCCGCAGATCGGCATCGACCTGCAACTGGTGATCTTCGGCTTCGAGCGCAGCGAGCGCTACCCGGATGCCGAGGCGGTGCCGCGAACCATTTTGCTCAACCCGCTGATCACGCCCTTGGGCACCGAGGTCGAGGATGGCTGGGAAGGCTGCCTGTCGGTGCCGGGCCTGCGTGGCGTGGTGCCACGCTACCAGCGGATTCGCTACGAAGGCGTCGACCCCCAGGGCCAGCCCATCGTGCGCAACGCCGAAGGCTTTCATGCGCGGGTGGTGCAGCATGAGTGCGATCACCTGATCGGCCGCCTGTACCCCTCGCGCATTCACGACTTCAGCCGCTTCGGCTATACCGAGGTGCTGTTCCCCGGGCTGGACCCGGCCAGCGACGACTGAACCCGCACCATCGCCAGCAGCGGCTTGCTTTGCTGGTAGCGCTGCAGGCGCTCGGCCAGTGGCGCAGGCAGGGCGTCGGTGCTGGTGAAGGCCTGGTGGGCGTAGAAGCTTGCCAGGTCCGGGTGACAGAACAGCCAGATATTGCCTTGCAACTCAGCCAGCGCCGCGTCGATCAAGCGCCCGGCGAGCTGTTGGCCGCGCCAGGCGGGGGCAACGAACAAGCCGGTCAGCCAATGGCCGCCGGGCACTTCACTCAGGCACAAGGCGGCGACGATTTCCTCGGCTCGGGCCACCCAAAGTCGACCCTGGGCCGCTGCGCGCATGGGCGAGCCGTGGTTTCGATAGAATTTATTCAGCAAGGGCCGCTCGGGCGCAAGCAATGGGCAGTAGCGTAAACGGGTCACAGGTTTGATCTGGCAATGGCTCTACCCCGGGCTTTTACACCGCAAGTCAATCAATGTCGAGGGGCGTGCCTCGGGGTTATTGTTGCACAAGTGGTAACAGTGATTGTCCGGCTTCGTGATTTAACGGCCTGAAGTACCTTGTAAACTAACCACATCCCACAGAATAAGTTGTAGTGGGGTCGGGTCTTCGTGTTATGTCCCATCGCTTGATATAACAACTTCTCCGCGCCCTTATTGGCAAATGAAGTCAATCGATTAGTTTGATTGCTTTGCAGGCCTATTATCATGAAACGTTTAATTGCAGTTGCCCTGGTTGCTGTTTCTTCGTTCGCCCTGGCGGATGAAATCAATACCGCCGCGGCGCAACCGGTTGTCGAGCAGTACGACTACAGCACCAACCTGGATATCGCCAAGGTCATCAGCCTGTCGACCATTCCCAATGTCTGTGAAGTGGTACCGGCAACCATGACCTACGAAGACCACCAAGGTCAGCGCCACATCATCGAATACCGCGCCATGGGCGACGGCTGCAGCAACGGCTGATACCGTTCGGCGCCTCTGGGTTGCGCATTGCAGGGCTTGAGCTAGGGTCAAACGGGTCCAGGGTGGACAGGTTTTCTTATCTCACATGGAGTGATTGCAATGAACAGCCCTGAAAAGATTCTGCGTCACGGTCGAGTGATTACCCCTGCCAGTCGCGGTTCCACGGCGATTGAGCTGAAGTTGTTGGGGGTGTCCGAGGTCAATGAAATGGAAGGCGGCAAGAACTTTCCAGACACGGTCGCCGGCCCCGTACCTGCGCCTTATCAAGACGATGTACAAAGTACAGTACCCCCGGCAGACGGCTATATCCTCAGTGGCGGTCGGCAGGATAAGCGTGATTGTGTCAACTTTACCAATGCTGAAATGAGCGCCAAGCTCGGCCATGAATTTAAATGGCCATTGCTGAACGTGACACCAGGGCAAAACTTCAAGGTCGAGTGGACTTACACGGCGCCACACCTCACCCGCGGTTATCGCTGGTTTATTACCAAGGATGGCTGGGACGAGAGTAAACGCATCACCCGCGCGCAACTTGAAACCACGCCCTTTGCCGATGACATTTATCCCTATGTGCCGCGCTGGGCCCATACGGACAAACTCGTGGCCAAGGTCGAGCACGAGGTCAAGCTACCGGCCAACAAAAAAGGCCATCACGTAATCGTGCTGCTGTGGCTGGTCGCTGACACCGGCAACGCCTTTTACCAGGCTTTCGACGTCAACTTCCAGTAACCCGCCTCACTGGCTCTCGCGCGCCAGCAGCTCACGCTTGCGCTCCACGCCCCAGCGGTAACCCGAGAGGTTGCCGTCGCTGCGCACCACCCGGTGACACGGGATGGCCACAGCCAGGGCATTGGCCGCGCAAGCCTGGGCCACCGCGCGCACCGCCCTGGGAGAGCCGATGCGCTGAGCGATCTCGGCATAACTGGCTGTACTGCCAGCCGGGATCGCCCGCAGCGCCTGCCAGACTCGCTCCTGGAACGCCGTGCCGCGCAGGTCCAGCGGCAGGTCCAGGCCGATGCCCGGCGCTTCGATAAAGCCCACGACCCTCGCCACCAGGGTTTCGAACCCGGCGTCGCCGCCGATCAGGTTGGCCTTGGGGAATTTGTCCTGCAGGTCATTGAGCAGCGCCTGCGGATCGTCACCGAGCAGTATTGCGCAAATCCCCCGTTCACTCTGCGCCACCAGAATTGCCCCCAAGGAGCACTGGCCGATGGCAAAGCGGATTTTAGTGTTGGCACCGCCGTCGCGATAGGCCCCCGGGGTCATGCCCAGGCGCGCGTTGCTCGATTCGTAGAAGCGGCTGTTGGAATTGAACCCGGCCTCGTACAGGGCATCGGTCACCGTTGCCGCCCGCTGCAACTGCGTGCGTACCTTGTGCGCGCGGTGGGCCGAGGCATAGGCCTTGGGCGTCAGCCCGGTCACGGCCTTGAACACCCGGTGAAAGTGGAAAGGACTCAGGTTCAATTGCTCGGCCAGCTGGTTCAGGCTCGGCGCCGGGTCGGCGTTTTCGATCAAAGCGCAGGCGCGGGTGACCTGGGCCCGGTGCTGTTCGGCAACGTGGGTCTGGTCGGCGCCGCGGCGCTTGCTTGGCCGGTACCCGGCGGCTTCAGCCTGTTCGGCGCTGTCGAAAAATTCGACGTTGTCGATGCGCGGCAGGCGCGAGCTACTGCTCGCCCGGCAGTACACGCCGGTGGTGCGCACGGCATAGACGAAGGCCTGGTCAGCGGCCGGGTCGCGGGCCAGAATGGCCTGCCAGCGTGGGTCGGATTCGCTGATCCGTGGTTTGCCTGTACTCATGACGGGGTGCTCCTGGCGTTGATCGATGGGTTCAGGCTACGGCTTTGGCGCTGCGGAAAAACTCCGGGTCTTGCGTTCAAACTCGAGTGGCCGGCACTCGCCACAGGTACCAGGCGGCCACGGTCCGGTAGGGGCTCCAGTGCTTGCCCAGGTCGATCATCTGCCGGCGTGTCGGTTGCCCTTGTAGGCCCTGCAAGCGGCGGTAGCCCTCGCGCACGCCGAAGTCGTCGGCCGGCAGGATGTCCATGCGCTCCAGGGTGTAGATCAGCAACATCTCGACGGTCCAGCGGCCCACGCCACGCAGGCTCACCAGGCGTTCGATCAGTGCCTCGTCTTCAAGCATCAGAGCCTGCTGATAGTCCGGCACCAGGCCGTCGAGGCGCGCCCGGGCGATGCCCTGGATGGTTGCCAGTTTGCTCGCTGAGAAGCCGCAGGCGCGCAACTGCTCCGGGGTGGTCGCCAGCACCTGCTCGGGGCTTGGAAAGGCGCTGCCCGGGTAGAGCGCCAGAAAGCGCGCGAGGATCGCATCGCCGGCCTTGGCATGCAGTTGCTGGTAGGCGATAGCCCGCACCAGTGCCTGATACGGGTCACGGGTGGGTTTGGGCTGGTGCAGGCACGGGCCAATCGCCTCGATGTGCGCAGCCCACTGTGGGTCGAGTGCGGCGAGGCAGGTTTGTGCCTCGGTATAGAATGCGTGCGTGCTCATCAGGCCTCCAGTGCCTTGGCCACTTGTTCCAGTGCCTGCTTGAGTTCGGCGCGGCTGCCTGCGGCCGACAGGCTGATACGGATTGCCGCCAGCTCATGCTGTTTTACCGCGAACACCTCGCCTGGCACCACCGCCACGCCATGGGCCCGGCAGGCCTCGGCCAAGCGCGCGGCGCTGAGCCCGGCCTTGACCCAGATGTGCGGCGACGGCTGGCGGGTGTTAAGCAGGTGGCCACCGAGCACCTTGCACGCCAGGCGCCAGCGCTGGGTGATTTCCTCGCGCTGCCAGGCCAGGCGCCTTTGTGCGGTGCCATCGGCGATCCAGCGGCAGGCGATCTGCAGGTTCAGCGGCGACACCTGCCAGTGAGTGGCCTGGGCATGCGGGTCGATCTGTTCCAACACTTGCGGCTCAGCCACAATCCAGCCCAGGCGCAGGCCGGCGCCCACAGTTTTCGACAGGCTGCTGATCAACAGGCCGCGCTCACCGAGCATTCGCCATAGCGGTGGTTGGTCGGTGAGTGCGCCGTAGACATCATCTTCGATCACCAGCAGGTCATGGCGCTCGACCACCTCGGCAATCGCCTGCTGGCGGGCGCTGCTCATGCACGCACCCGTTGGGTTGTGCAGGCTCGGGGTCAGGACCATGACCCGTGCACCGGTGGCCCTGGCGACCCGGTCGAGGTCGTCGGCAACAATGCCCTGATCGTCCAGGGCGATGCCATGCAACGGCAGGCGCAATTGCCGGCAGGCGGCCTTGATCCCGGGGGCGGTAAGGGCCTCGACCAGCACTGTTTCACCCGGCTGGCACAGCGACAGCAACACCGTGAACAAACCCTGCTGGGCGCCGCCGCACAGCAGCAATTGCCGCTCGTTCAGTTGCAAACCGCGGTTGGCCAGCCAGGCGGCGCCGTGCACGCGAGCGCGCAGCAACTCTTCGGCGCTCAGGTAGTGATCCAGGCAAGCCGCCAGCCCCTGCTCAAGCAGCGCCTGCAAAGTGTTTTCGCTGTCGCGGTTGGCCGGCTCGATCACCGGCACGTTGGTCGACAGGTCGATCAGGCTCGATTGCACGTCGCGCTGCTTGAGGCGAAACAGCGTGGCCTCCTTGCTGCCAGCCAGCACATAGGTGCCACGGCCGACTTCACCCGAAACCAAATGGCGTGCCGCCGCCTCACGGTAGGCCTGCTGGGTGGTGCTCGGGTTGAGCCCCAGGTTCCAGGCCAGGCGCCGTTGTGGCGGCAGGCGTTCGCCGACTTTCAGCTCGCCGCGTTCGATGGCAATGGCTATTGCATCGACCAGGGCCAGGTAGCGCGGTTGGGCATCGTCGCAGAGGGTAGGGGTCCACATTTATTGTTGGCCATGCAATATAGGAATTTACCCATACAATGCGCGGCGACTAGGATCAGGTCAAATCCGATCCTGCCGAGGTGTTCCATGTTCGACCTGCCAGCCCTGCGCGAAGCTGCCCGCCTGGTTCATGCCAGCGTACCCGCCACCCCTCAGTACGCCTGGCCGCGCCTGGCCGAGCGGCTGGGCTGCGAAGTCTGGGTCAAGCATGAAAACCATGCCCCGACCGGCGCCTTCAAGGTGCGCGGCGGGTTGATGTATGTGCAGTGGCTGCGGGCACAAAAGCCGGCGGTGCGCGGCCTGGTCACCGCCACCCGTGGCAACCACGGCCAGAGCATGGCCCTGGCTGCGGGCAATGCCGGGCTGCCGATCATCATCGTTGTGCCCGAGGGCAACTCGCTGGAAAAGAACGCGGCGATGCGCGCTTTGGGCGCCCAATTGATCGAGCACGGCGCCGACTTTGACCAGGCCCGCGAAGAGGCCGCACGCCTGGCCCAGTTGCATGGTTACGAAAGCGTTCCACCGTTTCACCCCGAGTTGATCCGTGGCGTCGCCACCTACGCGCTGGAGCTGCTGGAAGCCGTGCGCGAGCTGGATTGCATCTACGTGCCGATCGGCATGGGCTCGGGCATCTGCGGGTTGATCCAGGCGCGCAACCTGCTGGGCCTGCGCACCGAGATCGTCGGCGTGGTGTCCAGCGCCGCCGACGCCTTCGCCCAGAGCCTGGAGCAGGGCCGCATCGTCACCACCGCCACGGCCAACACCTTCGCCGATGGCATGGCCTGCCGCATGCCGTTGCCCGAAGCCTTTGAAATCATCCGCCAGCACGCCGCGCGCATTGTGCGCGTCAGCGACGAAGAAGTGGCCCGGGCCATGCGCATCTACCACGAAGACACTCACAACACCGCCGAAGGCGCAGGCGCCGCCGGCCTTGCCGCACTGATCCAGGAGCGCGAGCGCCAGCAGGGGCGCAGGGTGGCGGTGATCCTCAGCGGGGCGAACATTGACCGGCAGCGGTATGCGCAGGTGCTGGCGGGCGATTGAAAAATCCTGAGTTGATCGGTTGATAAAAATGACAAGCCTGAATAAAGGCAATCTCTTCTAATACAGCCCAGCAGAAAACCGTTTTAATAGCGCCTGCCATCAACCGCGGTTACGGAACGTCGATGCCTTTTTCAAACGGATTTCTGCTGAGTTTGTCGCTGTGCCTGGATATCGGCATTGCCAATATCGCCATGATCACCCTGGCCATGCAGCGGGGTTTTTTGCAGGGTTTCTGGCTGGGGCTGGGTACCTGTGTCGGTGACCTGTTGTATGCCATTGCGGCGCTGGCCGGGATGACCGTGCTGCTGCAATTTGAAACGGTGCGCTGGGTGCTGTGGCTGGGCGGCTCGGTGTTGCTGGTATGGTTTGCCATCAAGATGCTGCTGGCGGCGCTGCGCGGCAACACCCATCTGCAGACCCCCGGCGCAATGGTGATCGAATCGGGCTGGCGCGAGTTCCTGCGCGGGATCTTCCTGGCCATGTCCTCGCCCAGCGCCATCCTCTGGTTTGCTGCGGTCGGCGGGGTGCTGATTTCCCGTTCAGGGGGCGGCAGCCTGCTTGAGGCCGGGCTGTTTCTTAGCGGTTTTTTTGCCGCCGGGCTGATCTGGTGCCTGTCGTTGTGCGGTATTGCCAGTCATGGCGGACGCCTGCTGGGTGACCGCCTGCTGACCTGGTCGTACCTGCTGTCGGCGGGCATCTTCTGTTACTTTGCTGGCTACGTGATCCTTTCCGGTTACCGCGAGTTCATCCTTGCCGTGCCTGCGGCTACCCCGGGTCTATAATGATTCGGGACACCGGTGCGCAGGTGCCGTCAGGCAGGAGGATCTTCGATGAAAGGTCTGGATGCAAAAAAGATGACGAAGAAAAAGCCACTGAAAACCGCCAAGGAAAAACACGCCGCCAAACGCGCCAAGCGCTCTGGCGACAGTTTTCTTGCACAGTAACGCCAAGAGCTCCGCAAGGGGCTCTTTTTTTAGTCCCGCAATTGAGGTTGCTGGGTTATCCATTTCCCTAGCCTGTCGATTTCAACCACTGCCATTCGACCATCTGTGAACGCGCCGAGCATCCGGCGCCCCTTCGCGCAGAGGACACGACCATGAACAGTGCCGCCGAGAACGAAATCCGCCAACTCATCGAGCAGTGGCTTCCCGCCGTACGCGCGCGCGATGTCGAGGCCATTACCGCGTCTTACGCCGAGAACATTCGCGCCTTCGATGCCATCCAGCAATTGCAGTTCCAGGGCAAGGCCGCCTATCGCGCCCACTGGCAGGCCTGCATGGATCACTGCCCCGGCGAGATGATCTTCGAAATCGAGCAACTGCAGATCCACGCCACGCCGGAACTGGCCCTGGCCCATTGGCTCAACCGCTGTGGTCCGGCCAGCAGCGAAGGCGGTGAGGATCAAGGCTGCTATATGCGCGCGACCGTTGGCTACCAGCGCATCGACGGGCAGTGGAAGGTGATTCATGAGCATTGGTCGGCACCGTTCGACATGGAATCCGGTGCCGCGCTGTTCTCGCTCAAGCCTTGAGCTGAAAACCCCGAAAGTTATGCCGAATCGCGCTTTTCAAGGCGGTGCGAACTGCCGCCATAGTATCCCCAGCGGTGGAGACGACGATGAAATACCTGTGCCTGGTCTACTGTGATGAAAGTCTGCTGCACAGCCTGCCTGAAAGCCCGGCCGACGCCGAGTGCATGGCCTATGCCGAGTCGGTCCAGGGCAGCGGCCGGATGCTCGCCGCCGAGGCGCTCAAGCCGGTGCAGACCGCGACCACCGTGCGTATGCGCGGCGGGCAGATGAGCCTGACCGACGGCCCGTTCGCCGAAACCAAGGAGCAACTGGCCGGCTTCTATCTGGTCGATGCCCGCGACCTCAATGAGGCGTTGAACATTGCCAAGGGCATTCCCGCAGCGCGAGTCGGCAGTGTCGAGGTGCGGCCGGTGCGCGACTTGCAACCCTGAACCCGAGGAGCACAACACGATGAGCCTTTTACACCCCGAGCCGCCCAAGGCGCAGCATGAGTTGTCGTTGACGCGCCTGATCGATGCGCCGCGGCGCAAGGTGTTTCGCGCCTGGACCGAGCCACAACTGCTGGCCCAGTGGTGGGGGCCCAACGGCATGACCACGCCGGAATGCGAAATGCAGCTGTGGGTGGGCGGCTTGTTTCGTACGGTGATGCGTGCCCCGGACGGCAGCGAATACCCGAACCAGGGCGTGTTTCTGGAGATCGTGCCGCCGGCGCGGATCGTCTTCACCGATGCCTTCGGCCCAGGCTGGGTGCCGTCGAACAAGGCGTTCATGACCGCCGTGGTGACCTTTGACGATGTCCACGGCAAGACCCAGTACACCGCCCGCGCCTGGCACTGGAGTGCCGCCGATTGCCAGGCCCATGAAGAGATGGGCTTTCACCGGGGCTGGGGTGAGAGCCTGGATCGCCTGGTGGCGCTGGTGACCACGCAGATGCCCGACTGATGGCAGCGCTGGCACAGGTACGGGCGCAACTGGAGGCCGTCTACCGTCAGGAGTCGCGGCGCATCCTGGCGACGCTGATTCGCTTGTTGGGCGACTTCGATCTGGCCGAAGAGGCCATGCACGAGGCGTTTTTCATTGCCGTCGAGCGCTGGCAACGCGACGGCATTCCGGCAAGCCCGCGGGCCTGGCTGGTGTCTACCGGGCGCTTCAAGGCTATCGACAGCCTGCGCCGGCGTGCGCGCTTCGACCGTTCCCAGGTGCAGTTGATGCAGGCGCTGGAGGCGCAAGAGGAGGTTCAGGTGAATGACGAAGAACTGGAGGACGACCGCCTGCGCCTGATCTTCACCTGTTGTCACCCGGCGCTGGCCGCCGATGCCCAGGTGCCGCTGACCTTGCGCGAAGTCTGTGACCTGACCACCGAAGAAATCGCCCGCGCCTTTTTGCAGAGCCCGGCGACCATCGCCCAGCGCATCGTGCGGGCCAAGGCCAAGATCCGCGATGCGCGCATACCGTACCAGGTGCCGTCGCTGGCCGAGCTGCCGGAGCGCCTTGATAGCGTATTGCGGGTGATCTACCTGGTGTTCAACGAGGGCTACTCGGCGTCGTCGGGTGAGAGCCTGATGCGCCACGACCTGAGCGATGAAGCGATCCGCCTGGGGCGTTTGCTCCAGCAGCTGCTGCCTGACCCGGAGGTGCTCGGGCTGTTGGCCTTGATGCTTTTGCAGGCCTCGCGGCAACAGGCGCGCAGCGACGCCGAGGGGGAGTTGGTACTGCTTGATGAGCAAGACCGCAGCCTGTGGAACCGTGCATTTATAGCTGAAGGTTGCCAGTTGGTGCAGCAAGCTCTGCGCAGTCAGCAGTTTGGTGTGTATAGCCTGCAGGCAGCGATAGCGGCCGTGCACGCTGAAGCTGCCAGTGCCGAGGCAACGGACTGGGATGAAATCGTCGGTTTGTACAATGTGCTGCTGCAGCGCTGGCCGTCACCGGTGATCGAGCTCAACCGCGCAGCGGCTCTGGCCCGGCGCGATGGCGCCGAGGCGGGGCTGGCGGCAGTGGAGGCAATTCTGGCCCGTGGCCAGTTGCAGGATTATCACCTGGCCCATTCGGCCCGCGCCGAACTGTGCCGCCAGTTGGGCCGCCTGGATCACGCCCGCGAGGCCTATCGCAGTGCCCTCGAGCTGACCCGTCAGGGCCCCGAGCGGCGCTTTATCGAGCGCCGCCTGGCCGAGTTGTAGGCATCAGCCGATGGTGATAGGCGGCGGGCTGACCAGCTCGACGGTCTGCTGTTTGCGCGGGGCGAGGATCTCGGCCTCGCCATCGACCACCAGTTCGTCGTTCTGGTTGAACACACGGGTGGCGATGCGCACCTTGAACTTCGGCAGTTTCTCGAGGATTTCCAGGCGCACGGTCAGGGTGTCACCGAACTTGACCGGCTTCTGGAAGCTCATGGTCTGGCCCAGGTAGATGGTGCCCGGGCCGGGCAGCTCGCAGGCCACTGCGGCGCTGATCAGCGCACCGCTGAACATGCCGTGGGCGATGCGCTCCTTGAACATGCTCTTGGCGGCGAACTCGGCATCCAGGTGCACCGGGTTGTGGTCACCGGACATCGCCGCGAACAGCTGGATGTCACGTTCTTCGACGGTTTTGCTGAAGCTGGCGGTCTGGCCGACTTCAAGGGCTTCGTACGGGGTGTTGGTGACCTGGGTCATGCTTGGCTTTCCTTCTGACGTGCGGGTCGGCCGATCATTCGCTGCGGGCGGGGCGGCCAATGGCCAGGGCCTGCTCCAGCCAGTCGATGATCGCGGCCGTGACCTCGTCACGGTTGGTTTCGTTGAGCAGCTCATGCCGCGCCTGGGGGTAGAGCTGCAACTGCACATGCTGATTGCCGGCCAGGCGCAAGGCACCGGCCAGATCCTTGAGACGCTTGCCGGCACTGACCGGATCACATTCGCCGCCCATCACCAGGATCGGCAGGTTCGGATCGATCTGCGTCAGGTTGCGTGGCTGGCTGATTTGCTCAAGGCCCATCAGCAAGTCGATCCACAAACGGTTGCTGCAGCGAAAGCCGCACAACGGGTCGGCAGCATACTTGTCGACTTCGTCGTTGTCGCGGCTGAGCCAGTCGAACGCCGTGCGGTTGGGCTTGAAAGCCTTGTTGAACGAGCCGAACGACAGCCACTCGATCAGCGCGCTATGGCCCAGCGGGCCCTGGCGCCAGGCTTCGAAGCGGGCGATCAGGCAGGCGGTGCGGTACAGCGCGGGCGGTTGGAAGTTCGAGCCGCTGAGAATCGCGCCCTGCAGGCTGGCGCCGTGGTGCATCAGGTAGGCCTGGGCAATGTAGCTGCCCATGCTGTGGCCAAACAGGAACACCGGCGTGCCCGGAAACTGCTGGCCGATGTGCTGGCTGAGCAGGGCCAGGTCGTTGACCACGCTGTTCCAGCCATTGTGTCGGGCGAACAGGCCTAAAGTGCCAAGTTCGGCGGTGCGTCCATGGCCGCGCTGGTCGTGGGCGAGCAGGGCATAGCCGGCAGTGCTCAGGGCCTCGCCCAGGCGTTGGTAGCGCCCGGCGTGCTCGGCCATGCCGTGGGCCAGCAGCACCACCGCCTTGATCGGCGAGGCCGGCAGCCATTGATAAACGTAGAGGCTGCAGTGATCGCTGGCCGGGAGCCAGAACGCGTCGTGGTGCATGGCGGGTCCTTGTGCGCGCAACTCGGTAAGTCAGCACAGTGTATAACCCAGGGACAGGATCGCAGGGTCATCAGCAATAAGATTCACAATGTTAATGACAGCGCTTGGCGTATTTGCCACCTGCGACATACCTGCTAACGTCGGCAGAGCACCTTCTTCGCCAAGCAGGCAAGGGGGCCGGATCGGCTCAGGTATGAGGACAATAATAGATGCAAGCTGATTTCTGGAATGACAAGCGCCCGGCAGGGGTTCCTTCGCAAATTGACATAAATGCTTACAAGTCAGTGGTCGAAGTATTCGAACGCTCCTGCAAGAAGTTTGCTGACCGCCCGGCGTTCAGCAACCTCGGGGTCACCCTGAGCTACGCCGAACTCGAACGCTATTCTGCGGCCTTTGCCGCTTACCTGCAGCAGCACACCGACCTGGTGCCGGGCGACCGCATCGCGGTACAGATGCCCAACGTGCTGCAGTACCCCATCGCGGTGTTCGGCGCCTTGCGCGCCGGCCTGATCGTGGTCAACACCAACCCGCTGTACACCGCCCGCGAAATGCGCCACCAGTTCAAGGACTCCGGCGCCCGGGCGCTGGTGTACCTGAACATGTTCGGCAAGCTGGTGCAGGAGGTGCTGCCCGACACCGGCATCGAGTTCCTCATCGAGGCGAAGATGGGCGACATGCTGCCGACGGCCAAGGGCTGGCTGGTCAACACCATCGTCAGCAAGGTCAAGAAGATGGTCCCGGACTACCGCCTGCCGCAGGCGGTGCCATTCAAGAGCGCCCTGGCCCAGGGCCGCGGCCAGGCGCTCAAGCCGGTTGCGCTGGGCCTCGATGACATCGCCGTGCTGCAATACACCGGCGGCACCACGGGCCTGGCCAAGGGCGCGATGCTGACCCACGGCAACCTGGTGGCGAACATGCTCCAGGTGCTGGCGTGTTTCTCCCAGCACGGTGCCGATGGCCAGCGCCTGATCAAGGACGGGCAGGAGGTGATGATCGCGCCGCTGCCGCTCTACCATATCTATGCCTTTACCGCGAACTGCATGTGCATGATGGTTACCGGCAACCACAACGTGCTGATCACCAACCCGCGCGACATCGCCGGCTTTGTCAAAGAGCTGAAGAAGTGGAAGTTCTCCGGGCTGCTCGGGCTCAACACCCTGTTCGTCGCGCTGATGAACCACCCAGAGTTCAAGAACCTCGACTTCTCGGCGCTGAAGGTCACCAACTCTGGCGGTACCGCATTGGTCAGCGCCACCGCCGAGCGCTGGGAGAGCATCACCGGTTGCCGCATTGTCGAAGGCTACGGCCTGACCGAGACCTCGCCGGTAGCCAGCACCAACCCTTACGGCCAGCTGGCACGCCTGGGCACCGTGGGCATTCCGGTGCCGGGCACGGCGTTCAAGGTGATTGACGATGCGGGTGTCGAGCAGCCCTTCGGCGAGCGCGGCGAGTTGTGCATCAAGGGCCCGCAAGTGATGAAGGGTTACTGGCAGCACCCCGAGGCGACGGCCGAGGCGCTGGACAGCGAAGGCTGGTTCAAGACCGGCGACATTGCCGTGATCGACCCGGACGGCTTTACCCGCATCGTCGACCGCAAGAAGGACATGATCATCGTCTCGGGCTTCAACGTGTACCCCAACGAGATCGAAGAAGTGGTGATGAGCCATCCGCAAGTGGCCAGTTGCGCGGTGATCGGCATCCCCGACGAGCGTTCGGGCGAGGCGGTGAAGCTGTTCGTGGTGCCGCGCGAGGGCGGGGTAAGCCTTGAAGAGCTGAAGGCTTACTGCAAGGCCAACTTCACCGGCTACAAGGTGCCCAAGCATATTGTCTTGCGCGAGTCGCTGCCGATGACGGCAGTGGGCAAGATTCTGCGCAGGGAGCTTCGGGATATAGCCTGAGGGAACTGGAAGCTGGAAGCTGCAAGCTGCAAGCTGCAAGCTGCAAGCTACAAGCTACAAGCTACAAGCTACAAGCCCGGCCAGCTTGTAGCTTGTGGCTTGAAACTTGAATCTTTAGAATTTTTACTCTAAAAATGACTACGTGATTATCAAGAGTCATTTCCGTGACTGTCTGGGCTACTTTAGCTCTAGGCGGCCCTTGGCAAAGCTGCTACTCTCGGCCCGCTTCTGATTATCAGGTTTGCAATAAACCGTAATCTTATATCAATAATAATCGCATCGACTGCGGTGAAGAATTCGCTGTTGCTGGAGGAGTGGGCTTCCATGATCGAAAACTTTTGGAAGGATAAGTACCCAGCCGGGATTGCCTCGCAAATCAATCCTGATGAGTATCCGAATATTCAGGCGGTATTGAAGCAGTCTTGCCAGCGCTTTGCCGATAAACCGGCCTTTAGCAACCTGGGCAAAACCATTACATACGGCGAGTTGTATGAGTTGTCGGGGGCGTTTGCCGCTTACCTGCAACAGCATACCGACCTGCAGCCGGGTGATCGTATTGCCGTGCAGCTGCCCAACGTTCTGCAATACCCCGTTGCCGTGTTCGGTGCCCTGCGTGCGGGCCTGATCGTGGTCAACACCAACCCGTTGTATACCGCGCGGGAATTGGAACACCAATTCAATGATTCCGGCGCCAAGGCGCTGGTCTGCCTGGCAAACATGGCGCACCTGGCCGAAAAGGTAGTGCCCAAGACCCAGGTCAAACACGTTATTGTCACCGAAGTGGCCGACCTCTTGCCACCGGTTAAACGCCTGTTGATCAACAGCGTGATCAAGTACGTGAAGAAAATGGTCCCGGCGTACAACCTGCCCAAGGCGGTCAAGTTCAACGACGCCTTGAGCAAAGGCCGTGGCCAAACCTTTCAGGAAGCCAATCCAGACCGCCATGACGTCGCCGTATTGCAGTACACCGGTGGCACTACCGGGGTGGCCAAGGGCGCGATGCTGACCCACCGCAACCTGGTGGCCAACATGCTGCAATGCCGGGCGCTGATGGGCTCGGACCTCAATGAAGGTTGCGAGATCCTGATCACGCCGTTGCCGCTGTATCACATCTATGCCTTCACCTTTCATTGCATGGCAATGATGCTGATCGGCAGCCACAACATCCTGATCAGCAACCCGCGCGACTTGCCGGCGATGGTCAAGGAACTGGGCAAGTGGAAGTTCAGCGGCTTTGTCGGCCTCAATACCTTGTTCGTGGCCCTGTGCAACAACGAGAATTTCCGCAAGCTGGACTTCTCTGGCCTGAAGATCACCCTGTCGGGCGGCATGGCCCTGCAGATGAGCGTCGCCGAGCGCTGGAAGGCAATCACCGGCTGCGCCATCTGCGAAGGTTACGGCATGACCGAGACCAGCCCGGTGGCGGCGGTCAACCCGGCCGAGCAGAACCAGATCGGCACCATCGGCATTCCGGTGCCCTCGACCCTGTGCAAGATCATCGACGACGCCGGTGTTGAACTGGCCCTGGGCGAAGTCGGCGAGCTGTGCGTGAAAGGGCCGCAGGTAATGAAGGGCTACTGGCAGCGCGAAGACGCCACCAACGAGATCCTCGACAGTGACGGCTGGCTGAAGACCGGTGACATCGCCCTGATCCAGACCGACGGCTACATGCGCATTGTCGATCGCAAGAAAGACATGATCCTGGTCTCCGGTTTCAACGTCTATCCGAATGAGCTTGAGGACGTGCTGGCGGCGTTGCCAGGCGTGCTGCAGTGCGCGGCCATCGGTGTGCCGGATGAAAAATCCGGTGAAGTGATCAAGATCTTCATCGTGGTCAAGCCGGGCATGACCGTGACCAAGGAGCAGGTGATGGAGCACATGCGTGCAAACGTCACCGGCTACAAGGTGCCGCGTTTCATCGAGTTCCGCGATGCGCTGCCGACCACCAACGTCGGCAAGATCCTGCGCCGTGAACTGCGTGATGAAGAACTGAAGAAGCTGGGCCTGAAGAAGATCGCCTGAGTCAAGGCGAGCGCTTCGCGCTCGATCGCTGGCAAGCCAGCTCCCACCATCGATCCTGTGGGAGCTGGCTTGCCAGCGATGCTTTCAGCGCAGTTTTTCAAGCATCTGGTAATACCACATCCCCGCCGCCAGCAACGGATTGCCCAGCACATCGCCCATCGGCACCTTGATGTGTTTGCAGCCGGCAAAGGTATCGAATTTCTCCAGCGTCCCGGTCAGTGCTTCGGCCATGATCTCGCCCATGATATGGCTGGTGGCGATGCCGTGCCCGGAATAGCCCTGGCAGTACCAGACGTTGTCCGAAAGCTTGCCCAGCTGCGGAATGCGGTTGACCACGATACCCATCGCGCAACTCCACTGGAACTCGATCGGCACGCCCTTGAGCGCCGGAAAGGTGCGCTCGATGCACGGCCGCAGTTCGCCGGCGATATCCCGTGAATCGCGCCCGGAATAGTTGGCGCCACCGCCGAACAGCAGGCGGCCATCGGCGGTCAGCCGGTAGTAGTCGAGGACGAAGCGGCAGTCGTACACCGCAAGATCCTGCGGGTTGATCTGCGCGGCCAGTTCACCCAGCGGCGCAGTAGTGACGATGCCGCCCATGGCCGGGAAGATCTTGCCCTTGAGCTGGCGTTTTTCCAGTTTGTGATAGACGTCGCCGGCCAACAGAATCTGCTTGGCCTCGACCCGGCCGTGGGCCGTCACCACTGCCGGCTGCTCGCCATGGATGATGTCCAGCACTTCGGAGTTCTCGAAGATCAGTGCGCCCAGGCTGTGTGCGGCGCGGGCTTCGCCCAGGCACAGGTTGAGCGGGTGCAGGTGCAGGTTGCGCCGGTTCTTCAAGGCGCCGAGGTACAGCGGGCTTTGCAGGTGTTCGCGCATGGCGTTCTGGCCCAGCAGCTCGACCTGGTCGCCCATGCCGCGGCGCTCGGCCTCGGCGGCGAAGGCGCGCAGTTCGCCCATGTGCGAGTCTTTCATCGCCGCGTGCAGGTGGCCGCGCTTGAGGTCGCAGTCGATGCCGTAGCGCTCGACCCTTTGCTCGATGATCTGGTGGCCGCGCCAGCGCAGGTGCCAGATAAAATCATCGACGTCATCGCCGAGCTTGTCGCGCATCTGTTTGCGCATCGCTTCATCGCCCGAGAGGCTGCCGGTGACCTGGCCGCCGTTACGCCCGCTGGCGCCCCAGCCGATGCGGTTGGTTTCAACGATGGCGACTTTCAGGCCGCGCTCGGCCAGTTCCACGGCGCTGGCGACACCGGTAAAGCCGCCGCCAATGATTGCCACGTCGACTTTCACCGTGCCCTTGAGGGTCGGGTACTGGGTGGTGTCGTTGAGGCTGGCGGTGTAGTACGAGGCGCTGCGTTGGGCAGGGCCGGCGTTTACGGCTGCATTCATAACAAAATCCTTGGTGCAAAAATAAAGGGTCAGGCCTGGCTCAGGTACCAGCGCCAGTCCTGTTCGCCGACTTCGGCCATGAACTGGCGGTACTCGGCGCGCTTGACCGCCAGGTACACGCCGAGGAACTCGGCGCCCAGGGCTTCGCGAGCCCAGTTCGAGCGCTCAAGCGCAGTCAGCGAGGTCAGCCAGTCGGTGGGCAGCAGTTCGCTGGCCTGGGCGTAGCCATTGCCCTCGACCGGCGCGCCCGGGTCGAGTTGCTGGCGGATGCCGTGATGCAGGCTGGCGAGAATCGCTGCTGCGGCCAGGTAAGGGTTGGCATCGGCGCCGCAGATGCGGTGCTCGATGTGCCGGCTGTTGGCCGGGCCGCCGGGCACGCGCAGGCTGACGGTACGGTTGTCGACGCCCCAGGTCGGCGCCAGCGGCGCATAGCTGTTGGCCTGGAAGCGGCGGTAGGAGTTGGCGTTGGGGCAGAACAGCAGCAGCGAATCGAGCAGCAGCGTGAGCATGCCGGCCACCGACTGGCGCAGCAGCGGCGTACCGGCTTTGTCTTCGCTGGCGTAGAGGTTGTTGCCCTGGGCATCGGCCAGGCTCACGTGCATGTGCATGCCAGTGCCGGCCAGGTGATCGAACGGCTTGGCCATGAAGCAGGCCTGCATCCCGTGCTTGTGCGCCACGCCCTTGACCAGGCGCTTGTAGCGCACCGCCTGGTCCATGGCCAGCAGCGCATAGCCATGCTCGAGGGTGATTTCCACCTGGCCCGGGGCGTATTCGGAAATCGCCGTGCGCGCTGGAATGCCCTGGGTCTTGCAGGCCGCGTAGAGGTCGGCGAGAAACGGCTCGATCTGCTCCAGCTCACGCAGGCCGTAGACCTGAGTGCCACGCGGGCGCCCGCCGTCGCGGTCCAGGGCCGGTTGCGGGCGGCCGTGGCTGTCACGTTGCTGGTCGAGCAGATAGAACTCCAGCTCGCAGGCCATCACCGGGTAGTAACCGTCGGCCTTGAGCGCATCGATGACCTTGACCAGCAGGTGGCGCGGGTCGGCGACAGTCGCCGGCAGGCCTTCGCTGGGGTGCATGCTGACTTGTACTGCAGCGGTGGGAATCTGCCGCCACGGCAGGCGCACCAGGCTGTTTTCCAGCGGGTAGGCGCGGCAATCGATATCGCCGACATCCCAGACCAGGCCTGAGTTTTCCACATCGTCGCCGTTGAGGGTCAAACCGAGGATGGTGCTGGGCAATGGCCGCCCGCTTTCGTACACCGCCAGCAGCTCTTCGCGGTGCAGCAGCTTGCCGCGTGGTACGCCGTTGGCGTCGAGGATGAACAGCTCGATCATCTCGATATCGGGGTTGGCGGCCAGGAACGTTCGGGCCTGCTCGATAGGGGCAAAGTGCATGGTGTGCTCGCTCGCGCCCTCAGGCGCACAGGACTGTCTAGCCGGTCAGGCGGCAGTCTTCGACAAGGAAGGTCGGCCAGAAGCTGGCCGCACGGTTCACTGCAGAGCGAGGCGGGCGTCCGGTGGGCGGGCATGGCGGCAGTGCCACAAAGCCCAGAAGGCGAGAATGATGTGTACCAGCGGATTTTCCCCGCAGCGCGCCCGCACCTTCGGGAAAGAAGGGCGCAGCAGCAGGCGGGGCAAACCGGTAGACGAAGTCATGCCTGGATACTCCCATGCCGGGGAAGGTTCATTAAATCAGCCTTTGGGTAACTTCAGATAAGCCGCGGCTAAACAATCGTCCGCCCGCCCGCAACCGTGCCGAGCGTCGGCAAATCTGCGACAATCGCAGCCCTTGAAAAGCCGATCATGCAAAAGCAGGCTCACCTGCACGACTAAAAAGCCCCCATGACTGACCACGCGATTGATCAACTGCTGAAAAACCTCGACCACGCCATGATTGCCGAGCGCCACCGTCTGCGCCGGCAGTTGCACGAGCTGCGCAAGCGCCCGGATGAGGCCAGGCTTGCGCAATGGGTCGACAAGGTCCAGGCCTCCTGCGCCCAGGTCACCGCGCGCAAGGCCAGTGTGCCGAGCATCCGTTACGACGACAGCCTGCCGATTGCGGCCAAGCGTGACGAGATCAAGAAGGTTCTGGCCGAGCATCAGGTGCTGATCATCGCCGGCGAAACCGGCTCGGGCAAAACCACCCAGCTGCCGAAGATCTGCCTGGAACTGGGCCGCGGCCAGCACGGCCTGATCGCCCATACCCAGCCCCGGCGGATTGCCGCGCGCAGCGTTGCCACCCGGGTCGCCGAAGAACTCGGTACGCCGCTGGGGGCGCTGGTCGGCTACCAGGTGCGCTTCGAAGACCAGAGCGACGCCAATACCCTGGTCAAGCTGATGACCGACGGTATCCTGCTGGCCGAAACCCAGCACGACCGCTTTCTCGAGCGCTACGACACCATCATTGTCGACGAAGCCCACGAGCGCAGCCTTAACATCGATTTTCTGCTCGGTTACCTCAAGACCCTGCTGCCGCGTCGCCCCGATCTCAAGGTCATCATCACCTCGGCGACCATTGACCTTGAGCGCTTCTCCAAGCATTTCAACGATGCGCCGATCATCGAGGTGTCGGGCCGCACCTACCCGGTGGAAACCTGGTACCGGCCGGTAACCCGCGAGCAGGACGAGGAGGGCAACCGCGTCGAGGACGACCTCACCGTCGACCAGGCGATCCTCGCCACCCTCGACGAGATTGCCGCCTTTGAGCGCAGCCAGGGCAAGGGCCCGGGCGATGTGCTGGTGTTTCTGCCCGGCGAGCGCGAGATTCGCGACGCTGCCGAGATGCTGCGCAAGGCGCAGTTGCGTCACACCGAAATCCTGCCGCTGTACGCACGCCTGTCGCCGGCCGAGCAGCAGAAGATTTTCCAGTCCCATCCGGGGCGGCGCGTGGTGCTGGCCACCAACGTTGCCGAAACCTCGCTGACGGTGCCGGGCATCCGCTATGTGATCGATAGCGGCACCGCGCGCATCAGCCGCTACAGCTACCGGGCCAAAGTTCAGCGCCTGCCGATCGAAGCGGTGTCCCAGGCCAGCGCCAACCAGCGCAAGGGCCGCTGCGGGCGGGTCGAGCCGGGCATCTGCGTGCGCCTGTACAGCGAAGAAGACTTCAATGCGCGGCCGGCCTTTACCGACCCTGAGATCCTGCGTACCAACCTGGCGGCAGTCATCCTGCAGATGCTGCACCTGCGCCTGGGCGATATTGACGCCTTCCCGTTCATCGAGCCGCCGGACGGCAAGGCCATCAGCGACGGCTTCAACCTGTTGCAGGAGCTCTCGGCGGTCAACCGCGAGAACCAGCTCACGCCCCTGGGCCGCCAGTTGGCGCGCCTGCCGGTGGACCCGCGGCTGGGCCGCATGCTGCTCGAAGGCGCCAAGCAGGGCAGCCTCAATGAGCTGTTGATCGTCGCCAGTGCGCTGTCGGTGCAAGACCCGCGCGAGCGGCCGCCGGAGCGCCAGCAAGCGGCGGACCAGGCCCATGCGCAATGGAAAGACGCCGACTCCGACTTCGCCGCGCTGGTCAACCTGTGGCGTGGCTTTGAAGAGCAACGCCAGGCCCTGACCGCCAGCCCGCTGCGCAACTGGTGCCGGAAGAATTTCCTCAACTACCTGCGCCTGCGCGAATGGCGCGATGCTCACCGTCAGCTCAGCCTGATCTGCCGCGACCTGCAGTTGAGCATCAATAAAGAGCCTGCCGACTACCCGCGCCTGCACAAGGCGATCCTCTGCGGTCTGCTCAGCCAGATCGGCCAGAAGAGCGAAGACGGTGACTACCTCGGCGCCCGCCAACGGCGCTTCTGGGTGCACCCCTCGTCCGGCCTGGGCAAGAAGCGTCCGCAATGGTTGATGACCGCCGAGCTGGTGGAAACCACCAAGCTCTATGCGCGCATGGTGGCCAAGATCGATTCGGACTGGATCGAGCCGCTGGCCGGGCACCTGATCAAGAAAAACCACTTCGAACCGCACTGGGAGAAGAAGCGCGGCCAGGTGGTGGCCTTCGAGCAGGTCACCCTCTATGGCCTGATCGTGGTTGGCCGGCGGCCGGTGCATTACGGCCCGGTCGACCCGGTAATGTCGCGCGAGCTGTTTATCCGCGAGGCCCTGGTCGGCGGCGAGATCCAGTCCAAGGCCAGGTGCCTGATCGCCAACCGGCGCTTGCTTGAGCAACTCGACGAGCTGGAAGCCAAGGCCCGCCGGCGCGACATCCTCGCCGATGAAGAAACCCTGTACGGCTTCTATGAGGCGCGGCTGCCGGCCGAGATCCACCAGACCGCAACCTTCGACAGCTGGTACCGGGTCAACAGCCAGAAAGACCCGCAGTTGCTGATCATGCGCGAGGAAGACGTGCTGGCCCGCGAGGCCAGTGAAGTCACCGCCGCGCAGTACCCGGACACCCTGCGCCTGGGCGACCTGAGCCTGGCCCTGAGTTACCACTTCGAGCCAAACCATCCGCGCGACGGCGTTACCGTGCGGGTGCCGGCGCCGCTGTTGCCGAGCCTGCCGGGCGAACGCCTGGAGTGGCTGGTGCCGGGCCTGCTGGAAGCCAAATGCATCGCCCTGGTGCGCAACCTGCCCAAGGCCTTGCGCAAGAATTTCGTGCCGGTGCCGGACTTCGTCAAGGCCGCCCTGCAGCGCATGAGCTTCGCTGAAGGTTCGTTGCCCCAGGCGCTTGGCCGCGAGTTGCTGCGCATGACCGGTGCGCGGGTCAGCGACGAAGCCTGGGCCGAAGCTGCGGCCCAGGTCGACAGCCACCTGAAGATGAACCTGGAAGTGGTCGATGGCCAGGGCAAGTTCCTCGGTGAAGGCCGTGACCTGGCCGAGCTGACCGCGCGCTTTGCCGCGGCCAGCCAGGCCGCGCTGGCGGTCCCGCAAACCGCGCAAAGCCAGCAGCCGGTGCAGGCCAAGGCCTTCACCCAGGTGGCCGAGACTGCGCAACAAAAGTTTGCCGGGCTGTCGATGACGGTCTATCCGGCGCTGGTGGAAGAAAACGGCACGGTCAAGGAAGGGCGCTTCTCGACCCAGGCTGAAGCCGAGTTCCAGCACCGCCGAGCCTTGCAGCGCCTGCTGCTGCAACAACTGGCGGAGCCGGCCAAGTTTTTGCGCGGCAAGCTGCCGGGGCTGACCGAGCTGGGCTTGCTGTACCGCGAGCTGGGTCGGGTCGAGGCGCTGGTCGAGGACATTCTGCTGGCCAGCCTAGACAGTTGCATCCTTGAAGGCGAGGCTACCCTGCCACGCGATGGCGCCGGCCTGGCCTCGCTGGCCGAGCGCAAGCGCGGCAGCTGGGCCGAGCACGCCGAGCGTCTGGCTCGCCTGACCCTGGAAGTCCTCAAGCTCTGGCATGGCCTGCAAAAGCGCTTCAAGGGCAAGATCGACCTGGCCCAGGCCGTGGCCCTCAACGACATCAAGCAGCAACTGGGCAACCTGGTCTACCCCGGCTTTGTCCGCGAAACCCCGGGGCTGTGGCTCAAGGAGCTGCCGCGCTACCTCAAGGCGATCGAGTTGCGTCTTGAGAAGCTTGGCGCCCAGGTGCAGAAGGACCGGGTCTGGAGCGGCGAGCTGGGCAACCTCTGGAGCCAGTACCAGACCCGCCTGGACAAGCACCTGCAGGAAGGCAAGCGCGACGAGCAGCTGCAGCTGTACCGCTGGTGGCTGGAGGAATACCGGGTGTCGTTGTTCGCCCAGCAGTTGGGCACCAAGGTCCCGGTTTCCGACAAACGACTGAGCAAGCAGTGGAGTCAGGTGGAAGCCTAAACCCCTGCAGTTGTGGCACACTTGACCGATATACGCCGCGCATCCCGGAATAACCTGCCGGGCCTGCGCGGCTCACGCATGCAGCACTGCGCAGTGGCCCGCAAGCTGGGGGCATTGCCAGTCAAAGTTGGTACTTTGGTGCCAACTCAAACCGACCGAACAGGCCGTTGCCGGGCTGGCAATGGCCCCGAACAGAGGAACGACCGTGCATAACGTCGTCATCAGCGGCACCGGCCTGTACACCCCGGCCAACAGCATTTCCAACGAAGAGCTGGTGGAGTCCTTCAATACCTACGTGCAGCAGTTCAACCGTGACAACGCCGCCGCCATCGAGCGCGGTGAAGTCCAGGCCCTGGCCGAGTCCAGCGCCGCCTTCATCGAAAAAGCCTCGGGCATCAAGAGCCGCTTCGTCATGGACAAGGACGGCATTCTCGATCCGCAGCGCATGAAGCCGCGCCTGCCCGAGCGCTCCAACGACGAGCCGTCGATCCTCTGCCAGATGGCCGTGGCCGCCGCCGAGCAGGCCCTGCAACGCGCCGGGCGTACTGCCGCCGACGTCGATGCGGTGATCGTTGCCTGTTCCAACCTGCAGCGCCCGTACCCGGCGATTGCCATCGAAGTGCAGCAGGCGCTGGGCATCAACGGCTTTGGTTTCGACATGAACGTAGCCTGCTCGTCGGCCACCTTCGGCATTCAGACTGCCTGCAACAGCGTACAGTTGGGCCAGGCCCGCGCAGTGCTGGTGATCAGCCCGGAAATCTGCACCGGCCACCTGAACTTCCGTGACCGCGACAGCCATTTCATCTTTGGTGATGCCGCCACTGCCGTGTTGGTGGAGCGCGCCGACCTGGCCACCTCCACGCACCAGTTCGACATCGTCAGCACCAAACTGCTGACCCAGTTCTCGAACAACATCCGCAACAACTTCGGCTTCCTCAACCGCGCGGCCGAAGAGGGCATTGGCGCCCCCGACAAGCTGTTCGTCCAGGAAGGCCGCAAGGTGTTCCGCGAGGTCTGCCCGATGGTCGCCGAGCTGATCGGCCAGCACCTGACCGAGAACAACCTCAATGTCAGCGACGTCAAGCGCTTCTGGCTGCACCAGGCCAACCTGAGCATGAACCACCTGATCGTGAAGAAACTGCTTGGTCGTGACGCCCTCGAAGAAGAGGCACCGGTAATCCTCGACAGCTACGCCAACACCAGCTCGGCAGGCTCGGTAATCGCCCTGCACAAGCATCAGGACGACCTGCCACAGGGCGCCCTGGGCGTGCTCAGCTCGTTCGGGGCCGGCTATTCGATCGGTAGCGTGATCCTGCGCAAGCGTTGAGTTGCAACTACCGGTGAAGTGTCCCACGTTGTTGCGACACTTCACTGATAGCGTTGGCTGTAACAAATCCGCCTAATCGGACTCTACCCGCAGAACGATGGATGGATGGCGATGACTGCTGAACAACAAACCCGCTTGCTGGAGCGGCTGCTCAAGGGTGAGCAACAGGCGTTCAAGGAACTGGTCGACAGCTATCAGGGCGCCATGCGCGCAGTGGCCTATGCGATTGTCGGCAGCCGGCATGCCGACGAAGCGGTACAGGACGCCTGGCTGGCGGTGGTGCGCAACCTCAAGGGGTTCGAGCAGCGCTCGAGCCTGAAAACCTGGCTGCTGACCATTACCGCCAACGCGGCCAAGACCCGCTACAAGCAAAATCGCCGCGAAGTGCTTCTCGATGACCTGCCAGGCCCGCATGGCACCATTGGCGATGAGCGCTTTGCTACCGACGGCCACTGGCTGCAAGGGCCTTCGGCCTGGCATGAGGACACCCCTGAAGCCCTGCTCAGCCGCGAGCAGATGCGTGAGTGCCTGGAGCACACCTTGCTCAGCCTGTCGGAACTGCAATGCAGTGTGCTGGTGCTACGCGAGCGTCAGGGCCTGGAGCTCGAGCAGATCTGTAATCTTCTCGAGATTTCCCTCTCCAATGTCCGCGTATTGCTGCACCGCGCGCGCCTGAAGGTCTTCGCCACCCTGGAACATTTCGAGGAAACCGGTCAATGCTGAGCTGCAAGGAACTCGTCGCCCGCTCCAGCGACTACCTGGATGGACAACTGACCCTGGGCGAGCGCCTGATGGTCCGTCAGCACCTGTTGTTCTGTCGCCATTGTCGGCGCTTTCTCAAGCAGATGCGCGTGGCCCAGGCCACGGTACGGGCTTTGCCGGAACAACCGGCGGGCGACAGCGAGGCACTGGCCGAGCGTCTGGCGCGGGAGCTGAAAAACTCCTGAATCCGGCTCGGGAGGCTCTGCAACGGAGCTTTCCGGCTTATTTCATTTCGAAGTAAAAAAGTTCCCCTGTCACAAAACATTTATCTAAAAGCCACTGATCTGACATACACCCCCGCCAAGATTCCTCCCCAGCACAAGTGGCCTGAGCCGCGTGTTTTTCCAACATTATCAAGACCATAAAGTAGGGGAGCTTCTTCGATGATCCGTAAGCACTTCGCAGGTTTCGTAGCCAGCGCCTTGGCCATGGCCGTTACCGCCCAGGCTTTCGCGGGTACCGTGACCACCGACGGCGCCGATATCGTAGTCAAGACCAAGGGTGGCCTCGAGGTCGCTACCACCGACAAGGAATTCAGCTTCAAGCTGGGCGGTCGGATCCAGGCTGACTACAGCCGTTTCGACGGTTTCTACACCAACAACGGCAATACCGCCGACGCCGGTTACTTCCGCCGCGCCTACCTGGAACTGGGCGGCGTGATGTACAAGGACTGGGCCTACCAGATCGCCTACGACTTCTCGCACAACTCCGGCGGTGACAACCGTTCCGAAGACGGCTACTTCGATGAAGCGTCCCTGGCCTACAACGGCTTCAGCCCGGTATCGATCAAGGTTGGTCGTTTCGACCCCGAGTTCGGCCTGGAAAAAGCCACCAGCTCCAAGTGGGTGACCGCGCAGGAACGTACTGCCGCCTATGACCTGGTCGACTGGACCAACGCCCACAACGGCGGCCTGGGTATCCAGGCTTCGGGTACCGTCGGTGACTCGCTGTACGGCTCGGTCGGTGCCTTCGCCAAGGACGCCACCAACCAGGACAAGGACGGCGACAGCACCAAGCAGTTCAACCTGCGCGGCGTCTTCGCGCCGATGCACGAAGCCGGCAATGTCCTGCACTTCGGTATCAACTACGCCCAGCGTGACCTCTCCGACACCGCCTTCGATGGTCGTATCCGCAGCCGCCTGGGCATGCGCGGCGTCAGCACCGACGGTGGCCAGGATGCCGGCAGCAACGGCAACCGCCTGACCCTGGGCGGCGCCAACAACACCCCGGCCGGTGCCTACGACACCGACAAGGCCTGGGGCCTGGAAGCGGCATGGGCCATGGGCCCGTTTTCGGTACAGGGCGAATACGTCAAGCGTGACGTCCAGGCCGACAGCGCCTCGTTCTCCGACATCAAGGCAGACGGCTACTACGGCCAGCTGGCCTACACCATCACCGGTGAAGCCCGTGGCTACAAGCTCGGCAAGTTCGACAGCATCAAGCCTTCGAACAAGCAGATCGGTGCCTGGGAAGTGTTCTACCGCTATGACCACCTGAGCGTCGATGACGACAACGGCGCCTTTGCCAACATCGATGATGTCGAAGGCAAGGTCCACAACGTCGGCCTGAACTGGTACGCCAACGAGTCGATCAAGCTCAGTGGCGTATACGTCAAAGCCAAGGTCGACAACGCCCAGAACGCTGCCGGCGACGACAGCGGCGACGGTTTCGTAATGCGCGCGCAGTACGTGTTCTAAGCAACACCGCTCCTCATCCGTTAGATCTTCAGCCCCGCTTGCGCGGGGCTTTTTTTCGTCTGCGCGACGAGGCAGACTGCGCCAATGCCCAAGCTCATCCTGCAACACCTAGCCGAACTCACGCCTGCCACCTGGGACGCTCTGGTGCCGGGGGACCAGCCGTTCCTGCGCCATGCATTCCTGTCCAGCCTGGAAGACAGCGGCAGTGTCAGCCGCCACACCGGCTGGAGCCCCGTGCACCAGTTGCTGACCGACAGCGCCGGGCAACTGCGAGCGGCCTTGCCGGCCTACGTGAAAACCCATTCATTCGGCGAGTACGTGTTCGACCACGGCTGGGCCGATGCCTGTGAGCGGGCGGGTATTGCCTACTACCCCAAGCTGCTGTGTGCCGTGCCGTTCTCGCCGGTGACCGGCCCACGGCTGCTGGGCGACCCGCAGGCGGCGGCCGAGTTGGTGGATCAACTGACCGATGAACTGTTCGAGCAGGGGATGTCCGGCGCCCATATCAACTTCACCGATGCGCAGGCGGATGCGCTGATGCGCGAGCGTGACGGCTGGATGGAGCGCCTGGGATGCCAGTTTCACTGGCGCAACCAGGGCTACCGCGACTTCCAGGATTTTCTCGATACCTTGAGTTCACGCAAGCGCAAGCAAATGCGCAAGGAGCGCGAGCAGGTGGCGGGGCAGGGTATCGAGTTTCGCTGGTTTCGCGGCGAAGCGCTGAGTGAGGCGCAGTGGGATTTCGTCTTCGCCTGTTATGCCAATACCTATGCCGTACGCCGCCGTGCGCCGTATCTGACCCGGGAATTCTTCAGCCTGCTGGCCGAGCGCATGCCTGAAGCGATTCGAGTGGTGATGGCGCGCCAAGGCGGGCGTGATGTGGCCATGGCCTTCAGCCTGGTCGGTGGCGACAGCCTGTATGGCCGTTATTGGGGCTGCCTGGACGAATTCGACCGGCTGCACTTCGAGACTTGTTTCTACCAGGGCATGGATTGGGCGATTGCCGAGGGTTTGCAGCGCTTTGATGCCGGTGCGCAGGGCGAGCACAAGTTGATTCGCGGCTTTGAGCCGGTGATCACCCGCTCCTGGCACTATCTGCTGCACCCGGGCTTGCGCCGGGCAGTGGAGGAGTTCCTCGAGCAGGAGCGGGCAGGGGTGTTGGCTTATGCCCAGGAAGCGCGTTTGGCGTTGCCTTATCGGCAAGGTTGAGGGCCTCATCGCGGGGCAAGTCGAGGTTACTGTCAGTCGATCCCGACAAACCCCCCGGTCTGGTGATGCCACAACCGCGCATACAGGCCCTGATGCGCCAGCAACTCCGAGTGGCTGCCCATCTCGGCAATCCGGCCTTTTTCCAGCACCACCAGGCGGTCCATGCGGGCAATGGTCGACAGTCGGTGGGCAATGGCAATCACGGTCTTGCCTTGCATCAGGGTTTCCAGGCTTTCCTGGATTGCCGCTTCGACTTCCGAGTCCAGCGCTGAGGTGGCTTCGTCCATGATCAGGATCGGCGCATTCTTGAGCAGCACCCGGGCTATGGCGATGCGCTGGCGCTGGCCGCCGGAAAGCTTGACCCCGCGCTCACCGACATGGGCATCGAAGCCGGTCCGGCCCTGAGCGTCGGAAAGCTGCGGGATGAACTCGTCAGCCCGTGCCCGGCGCACCGCTTCCCATAGCTCATCTTCAGTGGCATCGGGCCGGCCATAGAGCAGGTTTTCGCGGATCGAGCGGTGCAGCAGTGAGGTGTCCTGGGTGATCATGCCGATTTGTGCGCGCAGGCTGGCCTGGGTCACCTGGGCGATGTCCTGGCCATCGATGAGGATGCGCCCGCTTTCCAGGTCGTAAAGGCGCAGCAGCAGGTTGACCAGGGTCGACTTGCCGGCGCCGGACGGGCCGATCAGGCCGATCTTCTCGCCGGGGCGGATGTCCAGGTTGAGGCCATCGATGATGCGGCTGCCCTTGCCATAGTGAAAGCTGACGTTGTCGAACTTGACCCCGCCGCGTTCGACCTTGAGCCTGGGCGCGCTAGGCGAGTCGTTGACGCTGACCGGCTGGGCGATGGTCTGCAGGCCGTCCTGGACCATGCCGATGTTCTCGAAGATGCCGTTGACCACCCACATGATCCAGCCCGACATGTTGACGATGCGGATCACCAGGCCGGTGGCCAGGGCGATGGCGCCGACGGTGATCAGCGACTGGGTCCACAGCCACAGGGCCAGGCCCGTGGTGCTGACGATCAGCAGGCCGTTGAGGCTGGTGATGACCACGTCCATGCTGGTGACCACGCGGGCGGCCAGCTGGGTTTTTTCGGTTTGTTCGCTGATCGCTTCGCGGGCGTACTGCTGCTCGAAGTCGGTATGGGCGAAGAGTTTCAGGGTGGCGATGTTGGTGTAGCCATCGACGATGCGGCCCATGAGCTTGGAGCGGGCATCGGAGGAGATCACCGCACGGGCCTTGACCCGTGGCACGAAGTAGTAGAGCGCGCCGATGTAGCAGGCGATCCAGGTGATCAGCGGCAACATCAGCCGCCAGTCGGCCTCGGCAAACAGCACCAGCGAGCTGATCGCGTAGATCAGCACGTGCCATAGCGCATCCACCGCCTGCACCGCCGAGTCGCGCAACGAGTTGCCGGTCTGCATGATGCGCTGGGCGATGCGCCCGGCAAAATCGCTCTGGAAGAAGTTCAGGCTCTGCTTGAGCACGTAGGTGTGGTTTTGCCAGCGGATCATGCTGGTCATGCCCGGGCTGATGGTCTGGTGCACCAGCAGGTCGTGCAGGCCGACGAACACCGGGCGCAGCAACAGCGCCACCACCAGCATCCAGATCAGCTCGCCGCCGTGCTCGCTGAAAAAGTTGACGTTCGGCGTGCCCTGGGCCAGGTCGATGATCCGGCTCAGGTAGCTGAACAGCGCCACTTCGATCAGCGCACCGATCAGGCCGACCACCAGCAGGGCGGCAAAACTCGGCCAGACCTGGCGCAGGTAGTACACGTAGAACGGCCATACCGTGGTCGGCGGCGCCGCGGTGGGCGCCTCACGGAAGATGTCGATCAGCTTTTCGAAGCGGCGAAACAGCATGAAAACGGTAACTCCTGTTCAGTTCGACCCGCGGGCCCGGTTCACGTCCCTGTGAAGCCCAAGGTCAGTCGATGCGTTTGGCCGACTTGATGAATACCGGGTCGACCGGCACATCGCGCATGCCTTTTTTCACTGTGGTGGGCGAGTTGACGATCTGGTCGACCACTTCCATGCCTTTGACGACCTTGCCGAACACCGCGTAACCGCGGTCGCGGCCCGGGTCGAGGAAGGCATTGTCGGCGACGTTGATGAAGAACTGGCTGGTGGCCGAGTTCGGGTCGGAGGTGCGCGCCATCGACAGCGTGCCACGGACGTTCTGCAGGCCATTGCTGGCTTCGTTGCGGATCGGGTCCTTGGTGGGCTTTTGCACCATCTGCTCAGTGAAACCACCACCCTGGACCATGAAGCCCGGGATCACCCGGTGGAAGATGGTGTTGTTGTAGAAGCCGCTGTCCACGTACTGCAGGAAATTCTTGGTGCTGATCGGCGCCTTCTCCGCGTTCAGTTCCACTTCGACCTGGCCGAAGCTGGTGTCGAGTAATACGTGGGGCGTCTTGTCGGAAGCCATCAGGCTGGTGGCGAAAACGACCGAGCAGGTGGCGAGCAGGAGTTTTTTCAGCATGGGCTCAATGATCCTTGAGAGGTGGTGGACGCCGCCAGGAACTGCAGCAGCGTCTGATTGAAGACGTGAGGTTGATCCAGGGGTGTAGCGTGCCGGGAATCTTCGATAACCGCCAGCCGTGCCTGTGGAATCAGCGCAACGTAGCGCTCTTTAAGTTGTACCGGGGTGTAATCCTGGTCGGCGCTGATGACCAGGGTAGGACAGCGAATCTGCCCCAGGCGTTGCGCCACGCCCCAGCCGACTATGGCGTCGAAACTGGCCAGGTAGGCGCGTTTGTCGTTCTTTGCCCAGCGCTCGGCCATCTTGCGGCGTAAATCGGCCTGCTGCGGCTTGGGGAACAACCGCTCGGCCAGGCCCTTGCCGATGGTTTCAAGGCTCAGCACGCGGGCCAGGGCCCAGCGCTTGGCCCACCAGATCCAGTCGCTGCGGCTGCGGCGCTTGACCTCCGGGGCGCTGTTGACGATGCACAGGCTGCGCAGCCACTGGGGATGATCGACGGCAAACTGAAAGCCGACCATGCCGCCCATGGACAGCCCGACCAGGTGTACGGGGCCGGTCTGCAACCGCTCGAGCAGGGCCAGCAGGTCGGCGCTGAAGCTGGCGATGCTATAGCGCTCGCGTGGCTTGTCGGAGCGGCCATGGCCACGGATGTCCATGAGGATCACGCGGTAGTGGCGAGCCAGCTCCGGCACCTGCATTTCCCAGTCCTGGCAACTGGAGCCCAGGCCATGCAACAGCACCAGCGGCTCGCCTTGGCCGTATTCCTCGTAGTGTAGCGAGCAACCTTCATGTTCGAAGTAGGCCATCGGCGTGATTCCTGTCAGGCTTGGGCGGGCGCGGCGAAGGGCACATCCAGCGGTGCGGTGTCGAAATTGCGCAGCAATTCGACGAGGATCTGCGTTGCCGGGCCCAGAGGTTTGTCCTTGTTCGAGTAAAGGTAGAACAGTGGGTGGCGACTGCCACCCTGATCCAGTGGTAAAGGCTTGAGCAGGCCTTCACGCAGCTCGCGTTCGATCAGGTGCCGCGGCAGCCAGGCAAAGCCCAGGCCGCTGCTGACGAAAGTGGCGGCGGTGGCCAGGCTGCCGACCGTCCAGCGCTGTTCGGCGCCCAGCCAGCCGACATCGCGTGGCTGGGCGCGGCCTGAATCGCGAATCACCACCTGCAGCTGGCTTTCCAGGTCCTGGAAGCTCAGTTCCCGGTTCAAGCGGTGCAGGCTGTGTTCGGGGTGGGCGACGGCGACGAATTCGACCGAACTCAGTTCGGTGCCCAGGTAGCCGGAAATGTTGAAGCCGCTGATGGCAAGGTCCGCAATGCCTTCATGCAGCACCTCTTCGACCCCGGACAGCACCTCTTCGCGCAGGCGCACCCGGCAGCCACGGCTTTGCGGCATGAACGCGCTCAAGGCGCGGACCAGGCGGGCATTGGGGTAGGCGGCATCGACCACCAGGCGCACTTCGGCTTCCCAGCCCTGTTCCATGTGATGGGCCAGGTCTTCAAGCTGGCTGGCCTGCTTGACCAGTTGCCGCGAGCGGCGCAGCAGCACGTTGCCGGCCTCGGTCAGCACCGCCTTGCGCCCGTCGATACGCAGCAGCGGTACGCCGAGCTGGTCCTGCATGCGCGCCACGGTATAGCTCACCGAGGATTGCGAACGGTGCAGGGCCTCGGCGGCCTGGGCAAAACCGCCGTGATCGACCACCGCCTGCAGGGTCCGCCACTGATCCAGGGTTACGCGCGGCGCTTTCATCTTCGGCTCCTGTTGTCCTAAGCTGGCGCTCTTTCATGGAGAGCGTCGTATGAAGAAATGTTGTGCTGTATTGCTGGCCCTGCTTCCGCTCACGGCCCTGGCCTATCCCATCGACGTGAAAAAAGACATCGACGGCGTCAAGGTCGACTACACCACCTACGACACCGACCGTGACATCGGTTCGATCAGCGTCAACAACTATGGCGACGTCGATGCCCAGTGCAAGGTGACTTTCCGCAATGGCCCGGAAGCGCCACGGGTACGCCGGGTGAATGTGCCGGCGAAAAAAAGCGTCGATGCCACTGCCAAGTTCAACCGGGAAATCATCAAGCTGCGCATCGCCTTGGAATGTAAGCCGAAATAAAACAATTTAACTGATAGGTTGGACCCAGTTTTTACGCTTTTTTATCGATAGGTCAATCATTAATCTTGCCTCCATCGACTTACCGAACTCGCCGATGGAGGCAAGCCCCATGTCCCGTGTACTCGTCATCGAAAGCAGCGCCCGCCAGCAGGACTCGATCTCCCGGCAACTGACCCGCGACTTCGTCAGCCAGTGGCAAGCCGCCCACCCGGCCGACCAGGTGACCCTGCGCGACCTGGCCGCCAACCCGGTGCCGCACCTGGATGGCAACCTGCTCGGCGGCTGGATGAAGCCCGAAACCCAGCGCAATGCCGAAGAGCTAAAGGCCCTGGCTCGCTCCAACGAGCTGACCAATGAAGTGCTGGCCGCCGATGTACTGGTGCTGGCCGCGCCGATGTACAACTTCACCATCCCCAGCACCCTCAAGGCCTGGCTGGACCACGTACTGCGCGCCGGCATCACCTTCAAGTACACCGAAACCGGGCCCCAGGGCCTGCTGACCGGCAAGCGCGCCTACATCCTTACCGCTCGCGGCGGCATTCATGCCGGCGCCAGCAGCGATCACCAGGAACCTTACCTGCGCCAGGTCATGGCCTTCATCGGTATCCATGACGTGACCTTCATCCACGCCGAAGGCCTGAACATGGGCGGCGATTTCCACGAGAAGGGCCTGAACCAGGCCAAGGCGCAGCTTGCCGCCGTGGCATAAGCCGGCAATGATTTTTCCCGCCTGACACCTGTTGCTCCTTTGGGTGTACCTGCCCGGTCTGCCTTGCGCGTGACCGGGCTTTTTTATGCTGCTTGGCGTGCTAGCCGGCCTTGCCAGCGACTATTGCCGGGCTAGCCGCTAACCGTTAAGGTCGCCGCCTCCACAGCAAGGGGCCAACATGGGCTATTTATTGATCGTCGCGCTGATCCAGGCGTTTTCCTTCAGCCTGATCGGCGAGTACCTGGCCGGGCATGTCGACAGCTATTTCGCCGTGCTGGCGCGGGTGTTGCTGGCCGGCCTGGTGTTCCTGCCGCTGACCCGCTGGCGCCAGGTCGAAGCGCGCTTCATGCGTTCGATGCTGCTGATCGGTGCGCTGCAGTACGGCATCACCTATGTCTGCCTGTACCTGAGCTTCCGCGTGCTGACGGTGCCGGAGGTGCTGCTGTTCACCATTCTCACGCCCTTGCACGTGACCCTGATCGAAGATGCCCTGAACCGGCGCTTCAACCCCTGGGCGTTGGTGGCGGCGCTGGTGGCGGTTGCCGGCGCGGCGGTGATTCGCTTCGACAGCATCAGCCCGGACTTTTTCATCGGCTTCTTGCTGCTGCAACTGGCCAACTTCACCTATGCCGCCGGGCAGGTGCTGTACCGTCACCTGATCGCACGCAACCCCAGCGACCTGCCGCATTACCGGCGTTTCGGTTACTTCTACCTGGGCGCCTTGCTGGTGGTGCTACCGGCCTTTTTGCTATTCGGCAACAGCCAGCACCTGCCGAGCACCGAGGTGCAATGGCTGGTGCTGCTGTTTTTGGGGCTGTGCCCGACGGCACTGGGCTTGTACTGGTGGAACAAGGGTGCCTGCCTGGTTTCCGGCGGCACCCTGGCGGTGATGAACAACCTGCACGTGCCGGTCGGTTTGCTGCTCAATTTGCTGATCTGGAACCAGCACGAGCCGCTGGGCCGGTTGTTCATCGGCGGGGCGGTGATCCTCGCGTCGCTATGGCTCAGTCGTCTCGGCACTCAGCGCCCGCTGCTGGCTGGGCAGGGTCGAGGGTAACAGGCCGGCGCGCAGGTCATTGCCGCTGGGTTGCTGGTACAGGCTCAGGCCGAACTCCGGCATCACCGCCAGCAGGTAGTCGAAGATGTCGCCCTGGATCCGCTCGTAGTCGGCCCACGCCGTGGTGCGCGTGAAGCAGTAGATTTCCAGCGGCACGCCCTGGGCGGTGGTCTGCATCTGGCGGACCATGCAGGTCATGTTCGGCTGGATCTCCGGGTGGCTCTTCAGGTAGGCCAGGGCATAGGCACGGAAGGTGCCGATGTTGGTCATCCGGCGACGGTTGGCGGACAGTTCGGCGACATTGCCCTGGGCCTCGTTCCAGGCTCTGAGCTCACTGCGCTTGCGGGCAATGTAGTCGGTCAGCAGGCGTACTTCGCTCAGGCGCTGCTCCTCATCGGAGCGCAGGAAGCGCACGCCGCCGGCATCGATGAACAGGCTGCGCTTGATCCGTCGCCCGCCCGACTGCTGCATGCCGCGCCAGTTCTTGAACGACTCGGACATCAAGCGCCAGGTGGGGATGGAGACGATGGTCTTGTCGAATCTACTTAATAGTGAGCTTCTAAGAATCCGGACAGCATTCCAGCCAATGAAACCGGGCTAAGGCTCAAAAATCACATGTCATTATTTTTTGAGACCAAAATGGACAGCTCATCCACGTAGCATTACACGTTGGTTCAGCCACCGCATGCAGAAGAGGAGGCAGCGAAGAGGTCAGGCCGTCTCCGCTCGCCGGTCACCTCTCTCGAAGCTGCTACTGGACTCAATCCGAGCGGACGTTCGCGTCTGCTTTTTCAGCCTGACTTTTCTGCCAGCAGTCCATGCGGTAGCTGAAAATTTGCTTGGCAATTTGAAGGAAACTTTCCAGGCTCTTGAGGGAAATGTCGGACTCCAAAAGTGGGCAGCGGTCATCAGGCAGCTTGCACAATCCAACCACGCATGCCTTCGTTGTCTGCTCAAACCAGAGGATCCTGTCATCCTCAACGCGTGGGTAGCCTTCCTGTTCGAAGCGGTACCAATAGGTGGCGAGATCGTGATCGTCACCCATCCGATCATCCCGAGTCTTGCGAGAAACGCGGGTACATGTAGGGACACAAATGCTCGTGATCTCTTGATCTACGTATCGAAGAACGGGCTCTAGCACCACCTCTAGCACACCTTCTGGCATAGGCTTGTTGGCCCATTCTGAAACAAATGCCTTCAGCATCTCGCTGACCAACTCTGCCGAATACTCCCTGAGAGTGATGAGGATCAAATGGCTCAAAGCCTTGAAGATTGGGGAATCGTTGACGCCATTGCGAAGGACTTTGAGGAATAGGTAGTAGAGGTTGGCGAGGGCAATATCGAGGGTGTGTAAGGCTTGCTCCGGGGTAGTTGCTGTTGCCCATGGGCGCAGCTCAAGGCTTCGGTTTGAGCATTCGTTCGCTATCAAGGCGAAGCGCTGGAACGGAGTTATCTCTAACTCGTTACGTGCATTCCAGAGTTCTTCTAGGAGTTTGACAGGCGTGTATTCAAACCGCTCCCAAAAGCGGGTGGTGAGAGCCTGTAAGCGCCCATCCAGGCTCAAGGAACGATCAAACAGTCTCAAGGCAACGCTGGGGTGGCGACACAGCATTTGCTCAAGCTTTGTGCGATCCCAAAGCTGGACTTTGGCCCGTGGACGCGGATCTTTGTTCCACTCTTTCACCCAGTCGGTTGTCGGATTGGAGAACGTAGAGTTGGTTACCACTACCAGGGTGTCTACGTGGCTGTAAGCTGAGGCATGGGTGGCTGCGTTCCTGACAACCTCGGGCGGTACAGTATTTTTCCTGCCCTTGCACTCGAACCAAAATGTCCTCGAGGACAGATCACCGTCTGGGGAGGTCACGAGGATCTGTGCCTCCAAATCTCTACCACCATCAGGCGCGCCGCCTCCTGCGCCGCCAATGCGCCACTCTATGTTCTGGGCCCCCATAGCATCGAGGAGCCAGAAGAGACATTCCTCCAAGTCCTTTGCCTTCAGGTGCTCGAATGGAATTGCGGAAGGGATGATCCAGTCCGGGGTGATGGTCGTCATGGTTCTGCTCGGTAGAGAATCTCTGGCAATTTTCCGCTAATTTTATGTTTTTGCCAGTGGCTCCTCGGCTTCGCCAAAACGCCGCACCGTGCTCAGTGGCGAGTGTCTCGTATAGCACTCGCGTTTCATCGGCTGCTGTTGGAGTGGTGTAGGAACTGGGCGTCGAGCCTACGAGCTTTGCTTATGCCAAAGCCGCCCGACTGTTGATTTCGGTAGCCCCAAAATCTGTGCAACCTCAGCTTGGCTACTCCCTGCTTTCTTCAGTTCCTGGACAGCTTCCCATTTTCTCTCTGCTGCCATCGTCTGAGGATGAGGCAGCTTTTCGGGCTGGGTAGGGAGCGTCGCATCGAGTAACTCAATATCGTCCAGTTCTTTCATGGCCAACTGCAGAATATCCCTCGCCGTGCTTTGGTCGTGGGCGGCGTAAACGAGAGCTAGCAAAGAGACGGGATGCAAATTCAGAGCTTCGGCTAGCTCTTGGCTTACTTCCAGGCTCGCAGACGTTTTGACCGCTTCGAGCTGGCTCACATGCGATTGCGTCACGGTTTGAGCGATGTCGTGCTGTGAGACATCCAGTCGAGCCCTTAGCAGCTGTAGTACTGCTGCGTACGCCTTCCGAAGCAACATCCTGACTCCCCTCCTAAAGTAGGAAGGTATGCCGCGTTTGCGCAATCCCATTCAAATCTATATATTTATGCTGATGGGATTTTCTGAAGTGACCTACGATCTCAGAAGCATCACAACGCCACTTCAGCGCTAGTCGAACTCCTAGGCTGCGGAGGCGCCGGCAAAGGACTGCCTAGCTGAAGACCAGAGAATCAGTATCAAAGAGAACGCTACCTACTGAACAATAGCCATAAATTGGCAGTGCGTGGCGGGAGTAGACTTGCGCAAAATTTCTGCTGCTTAGCTCATGAAGCATCGAGCAGGGGAGTGTGAGTCAATCATCAAATGATCATGTTTAACCAGTCGCCGTATCAGATGGCAGCACTGTCGAACGAGGAAATCCGCGTCATGTTTATTTCAGATGAGTCTTGTTTGGTTGGCTTTCCCGGATTCCCGGGGCCGGGCCGAACAGCTTGGCGAATGGTCGAGCGCGACTCGGAAGAGCTTTGGTACCACGTTCGCTTGCGTATTCGCGAAGGCGAAGGATCGCGTTCTAAAAAGTGTATGCCGGCAGACAGCGCTGTTCTGGCCCACCTGCTTTCGCAGCAAAGCCCAGATAACACCATCGAGGAGGTTCAGGTCGTGACCGCGCCTTGCATGAATGGAAGCAACTCAGACCGTATGGAGAAACTAGTTAGCTTGGTTATTGGCTATGACCAAAGCGGCGAGTGTGTCTTGATTCACAAAGTCGCGGGTGGAGCTGTTTACAGTAGTGCCCATAACAGTCTAGACGCAGGCTCCCTCATAGATGCTAGAACAATTTACGAAGATGCATAGAGCTGTGCTTTTGCTGCCGTTCAAACGATATGTAATTAAACACATCATAACTTTATCTCCCCTCCGCTGGAGGCGTTGGAAAGTCGATCAGCTGTAACAGATGGAGCTATATTATCCAATGAAGATGTTGATTTACTCCGACCTGCACTTGGAGTTCGCCGAATTCCAGCCTCCAGCAATAGATGTTGACGTGGTCGTTCTTGCTGGCGACATCTCCGTGCGCAGTCGTGGAGTGACATGGGCCAATGAAACATTCAAATTTCCAGTTATTTACGCTTGTGGAAACCACGAATTTTACAAAGGCCACATCGATCGAACGCTGACGAAGATGCGCGATGCAGCCGCAGAGCATGTGCACATCCTGGACAACCAGCCCCTGATCATCGGCGACATCAGGTTTTTGGTAGCAACAGCTTGGACAGACTTCACCGCGACCGGGGACTACAGGGCTGCGATGAGGGTGTGTGCGGAGGGGATGAGCGACTTCAAGCGCATTCGCATCGGGGAGGGCTACAGCAAGCTTCGTCCTGCCGACCTTATCGCTCGAAACATCACCACTCGTGAGTTCCTGGTTACGGAGCTTGCCAAAGGTTTTGAGGGCAAGACTGTGGTGATCACTCATCACTGCCCAATCCAAGAGGTCGCGGGTGATGGCCATGAAGGTCACCTGGGTGCTGCCTATTTCAATGAATGGCATGACCTGGTTGCTCTGGCTGACGTTTGGATTTTCGGTCACACGCATCATGCAGTCGACACAATCGTCTCGGGCTGCCGGGTCATTTCAAACCCTCGGGGCTATCCAGGAGAGTGCACTGGTTTTTCGTCGGACTTTACCATTGAGGTTTGACACGGTTACGCCAGCAGGTGCGGGCAATGTCAGTTTTGAAAAAGGAAGAGCTGATGTCAGCTGAGATCAACATTGAGTACCACTGCAAGAGCCCTTCGGATTTCCAGCTCAAGCGGATCATACGAGCGATGGCTTACAAGTACTCGCCTCCTGTCACTGCTTACTTGAGTGATGTCTTTATCTCGTCGGAGTGCGCTGCCGGCATCGTTTTCGGTCACACGAATCCGGGGCAGTTTGAGCAACGGGCCGATGGACACATTTTGCGGACTTCCCAGATCCAGTATCTGAAGAAGGCTGGGCGCTGCTGGGTGATCACGACGGCTGAGGGACGGTTCGTGTTGACATCGTTCAAGAGGGGATTGGGAAGGGCGAGTTTACGAGCACTCATTGCAAAGGATGATTGAAGATCGTAGCTAGGCGCCTCCGTGCGCTGGATGAACGATGCTGCGATCAAGCGCCCGAGAGGAATGTTCGACGTCGGTGAATGCTGCTCAGGATTTTGTAATCCCGAATCCGGTCGTTGGATAGGTGACCAGCATCTACCAGTCCTCGAATGTAGCCTTCAGCTTTGCCCCGAGCTTCACGCAGATCATCTATAGAAGTGCTGTGGTGGATGTCATCAACTATCAGTTGCCAGCGCTGACTCTGCTGGAGACCAATGGGGTCGACGGAGAAGACGGGGGCATTCAGAAGAGTTTTGTAATAGCTAGAATCGGGTGGATTGCTCAAGTAGGGCGCTCCTCGGGTTAAACATGGCTCGAGGTTATCATGCGCACACTCATTCGCCTGTTACTGGCCGGCTTATGCAGTGACCTTTTTCTCGCAGCGAAGCTTGCGAGAGGTGGTCACCAACACATGAGGTTTTACATGGTCAGACGCGGCACACCGCTTTCCTCATCCAAGATCGTCGACACACCTTTAGCTGCTATGCCCAGTAGCGTTAAAAAGGCAATGCAAATCGATTTTGGTTGGGAGATCACAGCTTTTCTCTCATCAGTTGAGTACGGCACCGGAGAGCTCTTTCTGGAGGGCATCGTTTTCTGTGATCGTGAGAAGCGGTTCGATGATGGTGATCCAATTCGAACCTCCTTCATCATGGGCTCTAAAGAGGTTCAGGGGTATCTGGTTGTTCAGACGCTGAGTAGCCGTTACGTGATTTGCGACTGGGCAGGTGATGGTGCTAGAGGGAACTCTAAAATTCAGCACTGAATGGGATGTTTAAGAGTTAGCATTCTATTAAACGCACCGCGTACTATGCCAGAGAAGGCCTCGGCTCGGGCAATGTAGAGACTATGGTTGCAACTACTCGTGATGCTGGCATTGAGCTTGTGACTGGCGGGTGGTAATGCTCGTTCGCAATGGACGATGCTGTATGGATGAGCAAATTTCCTGGCGGAGGCTGCAGGTCAAGAACCGTTGGACACGCTCGAGGCATTTTATAGCGCGCACAGCGTTGCCACTGGCTGATGATCGGTGCCTGATTAACCCGCTATTGCGTTGTGAACGACAGCTAGGTTTACTCTAGCTGTCATTCTTTTTGGATCAGCTCCATGGCCCATCCATCTCCAGCAGTGCTTGATGCCACCAAGCTCTTCGACAACGCGCTGACCTCTATACGGCTGGGCATCGAAGACTTCGAG
Organism: Pseudomonas sp. UC 17F4; assembly: GCF_900101695.1. Lineage (NCBI taxonomy): Bacteria > Pseudomonadati > Pseudomonadota > Gammaproteobacteria > Pseudomonadales > Pseudomonadaceae > Pseudomonas > Pseudomonas sp. UC 17F4. The sequence goes on along the minus strand of NZ_FNKV01000001.1, from coordinate 5,081,859 downwards.
CTAAGCCAGAAAGTGCGGGAGAATGGTGGGGATCCAGCGCGTGCGCTTTCGGCGGTACGGAATCTCTTCGCGGGTGTTCTCCTGCTTTTCAAGTTCAAGTTGGCTACTTGTGCCACTGATCCTGCCGCCGCAGCTCAGCTTGTATTCATGCCGCCTGAAATTCTTCCCCGGGGTGATGGTGTAGGAGGCGTGATATGGCTGCCAGCGGGAAAGTTCAAGCCTACAACGATTGATGTGGCGACGATAGAAAAGCGCTTCAAGGCGTTTGCCATTGAAGTTGATTGGGGTGTTATCCGAAAGCTTCAGGCGTGTCGGAATGACCTTGAGCACCTGCACCCGGCAAACACCCTGGGTGAGGTGGCAGACTTCGTGTCGGAGCTATTTCCTGTTCTTCGAGACTTTGTTCAGACTCAACTGCAGCTGTCGCCCGCATTGCTCTTGGGTGAAGCGTGGGAGTCAATGCTCAACCACCACAGGTTCGTTGAGTCGATGGCCGAGCAGTGTCGAGTGGGGTGGGCTCAGTCGGGTGTTCCTGAAAGGATGCAGGCCTGGTTGGAGGAGAGTTGCTGTGAGGAGTGCGGCTCAACTCTGGTAGCCCCTCATCCAGATTCATTGAAGGCGGGGCTGCAGGTAGAGAACGATACGGAAGATTTTGAATACCTCTGCCTGGCGTGCTCGCATTCTGGGCAGATCGCTGAGCGCATGCTTGAGGCACTCTCGGATGCCCATTTTTACGATCCAAGTGATGGAGAGGATCCTCCACTGGAGGAGTGCGATGTGTGTGGCATATCTGCTTACCTCACACATGACCAATCTTGCCAATGGTGCGGGGCAGAGCTGACCTACTCTCAGTGCGTGATTTGTTATGAAGGCCTGGGGCAGGACGATCAGCGCAATCGTGGATTGTGTTCCTACCATGCTAACTTGGCAGCCAAAGACTAAGCCCCAATTCGCGTCTTTTCCCAAATGGGAAATTGCACCTCACTTGACCAAGCGTTTGCATTCCACTTGACCACCTGTTTGCATCGGATTTGACCAGCCGTTTGCATTGGATTTGACCACCCAAAGCACGCAGTGGTGGAAAGCTAAAAAAGCGATGTGGGTGGCACCTTTTGAGGCTCGCCGTCAACGATGCACATCCATCCCCAGGTTCTGAGTGCTGACGTTTTGTGGAACTCTTTCACTAAGTCCCCCGCGATCTCGCCGACGTCGTCTCGCAAGGCAAACTGCGGACGCATCGCGTACATGACGTCCAATCCCATATCGCCGGCTAGAAGCTTGCACATCAATCTGGTGCGTAGCTTCCAAGGAAGGCTCTTTCCACGTCGTTCCGGATGATGGAAGACCATGGCGTTCAGATGAGCTGACGCGTGAATGTAGTCAGTGCTACTCATCCAAACCTCTAAGTGGGCAGGTACACCAAGGGGCAACACATTGAAGACTAGCCAGTCGATCAAGACCACTGCGACCCCGCGTGCTTGTAGCTCCATGGCGAGCATCAAAAGCACTTTGTGCAACGAATCTGCTGCTTTGATAGCCAAGGCACGACGGCCCATCTGATCTGCTTCCATCACTATGGCTACCAGCGCCGCTAGGCTATCTAAACTCGCCCTGCGCTCAAGCTTTTCTAGCAGGTTTTGAGTGACCAATTCGCGCTGTAAATTGCCCCACGCCGTGTCGCTGGCGGTTCGGAACAACACCCCCTGTACTTCGGCATTCAACGTTCCAAAAAAATGGTCGAAATCGATTTCCTCTTGCTTGATGCTTAGCTTGAGCAGTGTCCATAACGGATGATTCAGATCGCGAGAAGATCCCGGTGCCTGAAGCTCTACCTTGGCCAAGGTCTTGGCCTTGGGCGATACCGTTTTTTGCTCGTACCTTGACCACTTGCTTCGGTAATGCCGAATCGTGCCATTGCTATTCCTTCGAAACGAATCCGCTTCGAAATGCAGCTCAAGCGCGTAGGCCGTTTTGAGACCTGTCCGCTGCCTCAGCCCCTCGAACCAATAGCCCACGGCGAGCATTTCCACAGTGTTACTGCGGGGGTTGGTATTTTCCGGTACTTGTTCGCGCACATTATCTGCGAAATCCGAATAAATTTTCGCAATTCGTTTGAAGTCAGTCACTTACAAATTTCCAGCTAATGTTTGTACCGTAAAAAATGTAGAAGCCTTACGGCTGGAGTGCAAGAACGTCGTTTATTACTATTAACTGTGACCAAACCGGACATTAAGTGCGATGCGCGAGCCTCTTGAAATCCACAACCTGGCATCCGAATTAGAGCTTGATCTCAAAGATCGATATGGCCTGATGGTGGGAGGCAGTGCGTTGTGGAGAGAGCTGGGATACGCCTCGTATGACGCGTTCCGAAAAGCCAAGCAGCGTGGAACTATCGAAGTGCCACTTTTTGAAGTGCCTAATCGTCGAGGCTTTTTCGCCCTGTCCAAAGAAGTCGCCTGCTGGATAGCCACGCATCGCTGCGCTAGACAGCAAGCCGTATAAATCAAACAAATAGGAGTTTCACAATGAGCCCAGGCTAGGAGTTAGCCGGTGGAATTGGGACACAAAAAAGCCCAGGGGTGGAGCCCTAGGCTTTTTTGATGGTGTTAGGTTTTGAGCCCTACGCACCACCATTCTGTGTTCCCTCCCGTTCGACGTCAAGTCGGCCACCTTCCGTTTGTCTGCAATATTCACACGGCGCGATTTGTGAGGCTTCGACACGCCTATCGCGAGGAGGACACATGAGGCTGCCAGTACAATCGCAGCGCGAGGTGCTGCGTCTCGCATGCGACGCCAGCTTGTCAAACAGATCAATCGGTCGCTTGGCCAAAGTTTCCCATAATACAGTTCGCACTATGCGCGATCAGTTGAAGTTGTGCGGACAAACCTGGGAACAGCTGCGACACCTGGACGATAAAGCGCTTGCGGAATGCCTACACACTCAGCGCAGGCCCACAGCGCAGAGAAAAGTGTACCCATCTTGGGTCGCCATTCACGAACAACTGAAACTGCCAGACATCACCCTTGAATTGCTTTGGCAAGAGTTTCGGGAAACGGAGCCAGATGGCCCCTCATACGCCCAATTTACAAGGGTTTATCGTGAGTGGCTGAATAAGCAAAAGCTAAGCATGAGGCAGATCCACCTTCCCGGCGACAAGTGCTTCGTGGACTTCTGCGGACGGACTATGCCTGTGACAAACCCGGACACAGGAGAAATTGCCCAGGCTCAGGTATTCGTGGCTACGCTAGGAGCTTCCGGCTACATATTCGCCACGGCAGTGGACAATCAGACGACGCCGAATTGGCTCAGGTGCAATGTTCTGGCGCTTGAGTATTTCGACGGGGTTCCACGCTTCATTGTCCCCGACAACTTGAAATCGGCGATCACAAAAAACACTCGGGATCAGGTCGTTCTGAACCGTGCATACTCCGAGCTTTCCGAGCACTACGGATTCAAGATATTTCCGGCCAGGCCTCGCAAACCGAAAGACAAATCGCTAGGTGAAATTGCTGTGCAAATCGTACAGCGGTTTGTGCTGGCAAGGCTGAGAACCAGGACATTCTTCTCGCTGGAAGAGCTAAACGAACAGATTGGATACTGGGTCGATCAGCTCAACAACCGGGTGACTCGAACGTACCCTAAGAGCAGGGCCACTCGGTATCTTGAACTCGACTACCCCGCGCTCGGCTCTCTCCCAGAACAGCGGTACAGCTACAGTCAGTGGGTCTACCAGATTCGCGTGGGCACTGACTACCACGTCGCATTTGAAGATCACAGCTACTCAGTCCCCTATCACTTTGCGAACCTGCTAGTTGATTTGCGCGTGCGCGACGATTGGCTGGACATCGTGTACCAGCGCCGCGTCATAGCCTCGCATAAGGTCAACAGACAACGAGGATTCAGCACTTTGAGCGAGCACTTGGCACCCAACCATAGTCGGTACCAAGACTCGCAACCAGACGCACTGATGGCCTGGGCTGAATCTATAGGCCAGGAGACGTTGCGGTACGTGAAAGACAATCTCGCTCTGCGCCGAGACTTTGCGACTGGCATGAAGGCAGTCATAGGCTTGAAGCAAGATGTACGCAAAGGGGACATCTCCGCCTCCCGGCTGGAATCAGCCTGTGCGTATGCTAATAACCTGAACATCCTCAGTTCAGAGCGCCTGCGGGCAATCATTCGTAACGAGTCCGATCTGCGGCCCAGCCCCCAACGATCCGCCCCTTTGGTCGAACACGCCAACATTCGTGGCGCCGAATATTACGCAACACAAGGAGATGAGCCGCTATGAAACCGGTATTCAACACTGTTCAGAATTTGGTGAGCCTTGGGCTGCACGGCATGGCCGTGGCTTACGAGCGTCAACTGGAAACCCCGGCATTATTGAAAGAGGCGTTCGACACAAGGCTCGGATTGATGGTTGACGCCGAAAACAGCGAACGAGAAAGCAGGAAGATTGCGCGTCTGTTGAAAGCTGCAAGGCTTCGTGAGAGCGAGGCCACGATGGACACGATTGAATTCAAATCATCCCGTGGCCTAGACCGGAATACCGTAATGGCTCTCGGGGAGTGCGACTGGTTGATACGGCGGCAGAACGTAATCATAACGGGGGCAACTGGCACCGGAAAGACTTGGCTGGCTTGTGCCCTGGCGAACCAAGCCTGCCGCCTTGGACGACCAACGCTGTATCGCACAGCAACCAAACTCTTTGAAGAAATCTCCCTGTCTTACGCGGATCACACCATGCCGAAACTACGACGGCAATTGATTCGCGCAGAGCTGCTGGTCATCGACGACTTGGGCATAGGCGGCATCGATGCTCAGCTCGGCCCGTTTCTGCTAGACGTAATTGATCAGCAGTCACAAAATGGTTCATTGCTGATCACTAGCCAGTATCCGAAAGAAAAATGGTATGACTTATTTTCCGACCCCACAATCGCGGACGCGATTCTCGACAGAATCGTTCACAAATCCCACTTCATCGAGTTGAAAGGTGACTCAATGCGTAGGGTGAAAAGCCGCCGACGCGCTTGAAGGACACTGTTCGCGCCTGGGCTGGTCAGGTCGAATGCAATTGGTCACGTCGAATGCAAACGGGTGGTCAAGTGCAATGCAATCTTCTGAATTCAGAGCACTTTTGGCGTGTTCCGTAAAGGCTCAATCATTTTGGGGTGCTTACGAGCCAACGCCACTGAAGCGACGCTGTCAGAAGGGATCGGGGCCACCCTCGACGCCGGTAAACGTGATCTCAGGAGGTACGCCTGTTCGCTGCCACCCGAATTGATAATGCAGCCACTGATACGCACCTTCTTGGCGGTCAGCTACGAGCAACAGCGTCCATCCGACCCGGAGCAGCAGATTGGCATTTTCTTCATTGCGGGTGCTGATCAGTTGAGTTGTCTTGTCGATGCTCATCAGATGGCCTTCAAGCTGGGATGATCTCGATACGATAGCTCAAGCAGCCACTCATCTCGACCATAGGGCGTTGGGGGTATCCACGCCCATGAAGAACCGGCAGCTCTCGTCTCAAAGTTGACAGCGGTCACAGACAGAAATCGGCGAATAGCGGGCATCCTTTGTAACATCCAAGTTCCTGAACCTGCGCACGTAACGGCTCAAACCGTGCTATGTGTGGCGAGGTTGCGGTATTGCCCTTTGAAGTACAGCAACGGCTGTCCCGCAGTAGCTTGTTGCAGGTTCATCGCTTTCACTTCACCAATCACGATCACGTGATCACCTGCCACGTGCTCTGCGTGAATTTCGCAATCCAGCCAGTGCAAACTGCCAGCGATGATCGGATTACCCAGAGGCGATTCCTGCCAGTCCACCCCGAGCCATTTGTCCGTACCCCGCCGAGCGAACTGGTTGGAAATATCCACCTGCTCGCCCGACAGGATATTGACTGCGAATCGTCCTGCCCGGCGAATCCTGGGATAGCTCGCCGAACTGGACATGACGCTGAATGACACCAGTGGCGGACTCATCGACACGCTGTAGAACGACTGACAAGTAAAGCCAATCGGCTCGCCATCAACGTGCGATGAAATAACCGTAATACCCGATGCGTAGTGCCCGAGCGCTTCGCGAAAGCTCAAGGGCTCGATTGATTGACCAGGAAGTGACATCGCTCAACGCCCGTTCGAAAGTTCTCTGCGCACGATCTCTGCGCCGGCACTCAACGCGTTCAACTTGCCACTGGCCACTCGACGAGGCAACGGCGCCATGCCGCAGTTGGTGCAGGGATAGAGTTTGTCCGCATCGACGAACTGGAGTGCCTTGCGCAGGGTATTGGCAACTTCTTCAGGCGTTTCAATAGCATGGTTAGCCACGTCGATTGCACCGACCATTACTTTCTTGCCGCGAATGAGTTCGATCAGATCCATCGGCACATGGGAGTTGTGACACTCCAGAGAGACGATATCGATGCTGGACTTTTGCAGCTTCGGAAACGCTTCTTCGTATTGTCGCCACTCCGAGCCCAGCGTCTTCTTCCAGTCGGTATTCGCCTTGATGCCGTAGCCGTAGCAGATGTGCACGGCGGTTTCGCATTTAAGTCCTTCAATGGCCCTTTCAAGGGTGGCAACACCCCAGTCATTGACCTCATCGAAAAACACGTTAAATGCAGGTTCATCGAACTGAATGATGTCGACTCCGGCAGCCTCCAGCTCTTTGGCCTCCTGGTTGAGGATCTTGGCGAATTCCCAAGCCAGTTTTTCACGGCTCTTGTAATGAGCGTCGTAAAGGGTGTCGATCATCGTCATCGGCCCTGGCAGAGCCCACTTGATAGGCTGCCCAGTTTGCTGACGCAGGAATTTTGCGTCTTCAACGAACACAGGCTTTTTCCGAGCAACGGCGCCCACCACTGTCGGCACGCTCGCGTCGTAACGATCACGAATCCTGACCGTTTCGCGCTTCTCGAAATCAACGCCGTCGAGGTGCTCAATGAAAGTCGTCACGAAATGCTGGCGAGTCTGCTCACCGTCACTGACGATATCGATGCCGGCCAGCTGTTGTTCATGCAGAGAAAGGCGCAACGCGTCTTGCTTACCCTCGACCAGCTCATCGTCCTGCAGTTTCCAGGGTGACCAAAGTGTCTCGGGTTGGGCCAGCCAGGAAGGTTTGGGCAAGCTACCAGCCGTCGACGTGGGCAACAGTTTTTTCATGGGGGATAACCTTAATGTTCTAAATAATCAGAAAGCGCAGCTAACGGACCATTGCTCAAGCACGGCTTGATAGGGCTTGATGAATTGTTCTTCGGCAAACTTGCCTTGCTCGACTGCCAGCCGACTACGCTCTTCTCGGTCATACACGATGCGAGTCAGCGAGTAATCCTGGTTCTTCAGACTAGGCTGATAGGATTTTCCAGCCGCCGAATTCGCGTTGTAGATCTCAGGCCGGTAGATTTTCTGGAAGGTGTCCATGGTGCTGATGGTGCCAATCAGTTCCAGATTGGTGTAGTCACCCAGCAGATCACCCGAGAAGTAAAAGGCCAATGGTGCGGCGCTGTTGGGCGGCATGAAGTAACGAACCTGCAAGCCCATCTTCTTGAAATACTCGTCGGTCAACGAGTACGCGTCCTGCTCGTACTCAAAGCCCAGCACAGGATGCTGGTTCTCGGTTCGATGGTAGGTTCTGGTGCTCGACACACTGAGGCAGATCACAGGCGGCTTGGCAAAATGCTCTTTGTAGGCACTTGAATTGACGAACGACTTGAACAGCTTGCCGTGCAAATCGCCAAAATCTTCTGGCGTGCTGAAACCGGCCTGGTTCTTGTTGTGCTCCAGCAAGCGCACGCTGAAATCGTAGTCCCGCACGTAGGACGAGAAGTTGTTGCCCACGATGCCGTTGATACGCTCGCCGGTTTTTTGATCAACAATCGTCGTTTTCAGCACCTCAATCAGCGGTATGGTGTGGTCTCGACTTTCAGCATCGATATTCATTTCAGCGGAAATGATATCCAACTTGACCGTGTAACGATCCCCCTTAGGGTTATCCCAATGCGCCAGAGCGTTGAAGCGGTTATCAATCATCTTGAGCGTGTTGCGCAAATTCTCCTCACGGCTCGCACCTCTGGCCAGATTGGCGAAGTTGGTCGTGATCCGAGTATTGTCGGAAGGAGTGTAATGCTCATCAAAGCTGATGCTGTTGATGGAAAAAGTGAATTCTTTGTTCATCGTGCCTGACACCCTGTTCGTCGCGCCAGACCTGAATTTGCTGATTGCCTTTCAGATGTGGCCATCGTTCCGTTTTCTCACGCCACAGCCTTTAGATCGCCGGTCGTGAAGAGCTGGGCGCATTTTATGCGGGGTGCCTGTATGAATAAAAACGAATTAATTTCAATAAAATATTAGGAACGTTCATGATTGCTCAGCGGAGCGGCGCCAAGGGGATTGTGGAATCTCAGTCTGGGGTTACCGCTGCGTTTGCCGAGAGGAATCGCTGTAATCCCTCTTTTCGATAACCTTGAAAAATATCGCTGCGTACCAGAATGTCCTGGGCTCGTACGTAAAAGTATTCGTGCTCGGCAATGGTGACCCGGCCATACCTGCGTGCAACCTTGTAGCGGGTTCGCCTGACTGATTCGATGACCGGAGGCGCTATCGACTGCTTCTGCGGCGTCGAGCCGTTACTTTCCTGGCTCAGTGCCTGCCGTGAGTTCGACGTCAATCGGATGTCCCTCTGGTCTGGCTAGCGTCAGCTTCAAACCACCGTGGCCAGGAGCTGCTGTGACGGCTGCCCTGTTCAACGCAAGGAATCAGTCGATCCGTGAGAATCTGAATTTGGCGAACCGATTTGGCAGTCCGGTACTTCACGCTGTGGATGCACTCGCGATCCCCAAACTCGCACCTGTTGAGGTGAGTGCCGCCGCAGGGGCCATTGGACAACCCTTTCGGGCATGTCTCAGGGCAGATATACAGCGTGTCCTCTAGTCGACACTGCCCACAAGTGTCGCAGCCTACCAACGGGCGTTTTAGGCTCCGCTCCAACTGGCGCAGTAAAGATGCCCCTCTGTATGACGACCATACCGGGCGGCGGACGGCCCACCCCAAAGCCTTGCCGAGCAATGTGGTGCGGCTGAACAGACTCGAATGAAAGCCCGCCAACACGTGATAGCGCAGCGTTTCTTTCGACGTCGCCTTTACGCTGGACTCACCCAGATACCAGCTTGCTCCAGGCGGATTGAATGTGACTGCCAACTGGCCTGGCGGCTGCCAGCTGTCCGCCCAGGCTGCTGACCAGTGTTCCAGCGAGCCGATGTTCTTCACCCAAACGGCAATTCTCTGCTCCAGAGCCTCAAGCTCTTGCGCGGTATGGATGCCAGACAGATGAATTCCCGCATACCCCATCAATCGCAAGCCAACGATCTGGAGGGCCAGCCGATCCGTGCAGCGTGACCGAGCATGCTCCTTGGAAACAGCTGCTTCAGCCGCAAGTACACCAAGCATTGAGGGGCTGACCACGATGCCTGGCACACTTTTCAGCAAGGATGCGCGCTTCTCGGTTAGCCCCATCACGCAAGCCAGCAGAGGCTTGGCCGTTTTCTGCCTGGTCATCCAAGTAATCGCCTCGATATGCTTCTTGGCATCGAAACCCAACTGGAGTGTGAGAAAATCTGCACCGGCAGCAAGCTTCTTATGCGCTTTGAGATACTGGGCGCAGCCTTCCTCTTCTCGATATTTAAATGGATTGAGTGCAGCCCCCAACAGCCAGTCCGGGCGAGCCGCGCGTGCGATTTGCAAGGCAGGCACCGACTCCAGATAACGCACCGGGTGCTGGCCGGGCTGATGACCTGGCAACCGGTCGCCACTGATGAGCAAGAGCTGATTTACACCCAGGCGATCCATTCTGTCCAACTCAGACAACAGGTCGGAACGCTCACGGTCTTTGCCAGAAAAGTGGATGAGTGCTGGAGTTGGCCCCTTGAGGGCAGCGCATGCATCTACGGGAGCAATATCGAATTTGCCACCGACGCGATCTGCGACAGCAGGAACGAGCGGCCATTCGTGAAGGCGCGATTGCTCCATCAGCGCTTCAAAAGCGGTAAAGCGCTCCGACGAAGGTTTGGGCACATACTCAACGACGCACGTAAACACGCCATCTAGCAGCGCCTTTTTCAACACACTCATTTTTTATCCGTATCGACGGGATCTGAACACTCAGCCGGGCATCCTCATCGCTTCCAACCACAAAATAAAGTGAGGAGTTTTCCTCATGCCTATGAGTACGGTTTCTCGAAGATCACGACTGAGCTGAACTGTCTTCGTCCTCATCCCCGTAATACTTCACGCCGATCCGGATGATGTCTCGCCCCTGATCCTTGCGATGGTGATTTGTGTCTCGCAACGAGTAGATGCAGCCGCAGTACTCTTGCTGATAGAAACGCTCGCGCTTGCTGATCTCGATCATTCGTGTCGAGCCACCACCCTTGCGCCAGTTGTAGTCCCAGTAGGTGACACCGGGGTATTTCTGCGCGCTGCGAATGCCGCTGTCCGTGATCTGCTTCATGTCTTTCCAGCGGGAAATACCCAGCGAGCTGCTGATCGTGCTGAAGCCGTGCTCGAAAGCATAAAGCGCCGTCCGTTCGAAGCGCATATCGAAGCACATGGTGCAGCGCACACCGCGTTCCGGTTCATGCTCCATGCCCTTGGCACGCGCAAACCAGTTATCGGTGTCGTAGTCGGCATCGACAAACGGCACGTTATGGTCTTCGGCAAAACGGATGTTTTCATCCTTGCGCAGCAGGTATTCGCGCTCAGGGTGAATGTTCGGGTTGTAGAAAAAGATCGTGTAGTCGATCCCCGACGCCGTGATCGCCTCCATCACCTCTCCCGAGCATGGCGCGCAGCAGGAGTGCAGGAGCAGTTTGTCGGCGCCGTTGGGCAGGGTGAGCAGGGGGCGCTTTACTGCTGTCATCGCGAACGTCCCTCGCTTATCTCCGCGCCAGCTATGCGTCCAATGTGGGGAAATTCGAAGGTTTGGGCCAAAGCCATCAGTGTGTTTCCAATCCGTTTATCTAGTAGACCAATTGTCGGCGCTTGATCTATGGTGAGACAAACTAATTTTATTACTCACAAACTCAAATTTTATTCATAGTCATGATCGATATTCGTCATCTTAAAACCGTACAAGCCATGCGGGACACCAGCAGTCTGGTGGAAACGGCTGAGCGTCTGAACCTGACCCAGTCAGCCATTTCCCACCAGCTCAAAGAGCTGGAAGAACGGATGGGGATGACGCTTTTTACTCGTAAATCAAAGCCGATGCGCTTCACCAGCGCAGGCCTGAGATTGCTGAGATTGGCCGACGAAGTGCTGCCATTGCTGCGCGAAGCCGAGCGTGATTTCAGCCGGTTAGCAGGTGGTTCGGCTGGGCGGTTGCATCTCGCGATCGAGTGCCACAGCTGCTTCCAGTGGCTGATGCCAGCCATTGACGCTTTCAGGACATCATGGCCGGAGGTCGAGATGGATCTGGCATCCGGATTCTCGTTCGCACCGCTACCTGCCTTGGCCCGTGGAGATCTGGATTTAGTCGTGACGTCCGATCCGATCAACCTGAACGGGATCACCTATGTGCCGCTGTTCACCTATGAAGCATTGCTGGCTGTGGACAATCACCATCCGTTGGTGGAGAAGAGCGTCATCGAGCCAAAAGACTTGAAGCCACTCACGCTGATCACCTATCCAATCGAACGAGACAGGCTCGATATCTTCACCCGTTTTCTTGATCCCGCCGATATAGAACCGCTCAACGTTCGAACTTCCGAGATGACGGTGATGATGATGCAATTGGTGGCTTCCGGCAGAGGCGTTTGCTGCCTGCCCAACTGGGCGCTTCACGAATACACCTCGCGCGGATATGTCACTGCCCGGCGCCTGGGTAACAAGGGGTTGTTTCCCACGCTTTTCGCGGCAGTGCGCTCAGACATGCTGGCTACGCCTTATATGAGCGATTTTCTGCTGACTGCGAAAGACACGTCCTTCTCAACGCTCGCGGGGATCAGTGCGGTTCGGGAATAGTGGGATACAACCAAGGCTGGAAACAAAAGGGTATCTGGGGCATGGCCTGGATACGCTGATGCATCGGGGTTTCTCATCATTCAGGTGTCAGCAATGGGTCGATTTCTGCGGGTCAAGGCATACGCGTGCGCTGGTCAAATAGGATGCAAACAACTGGTCAAGTCGAGTGCAAATGGGTGGTCAAATCCATGCAATTACGCACCAAAGCGGTGCCGCTTTGCGTGGTGGATCAGTCGTCCAGTTCCACGGCGATGTGTCGTATCAAGTATCGAGGACTCTTGCTCCGGAAATGTCGTACATGATGCTGCGTTTGCGGCGAGGGAGCTTCTTGGCCATGGCTGATTTCCGGATGGCAGCGTCTGTGCCATGGATTCGCTCTGCTAACAGCAGCACGAGTATCGCATCTGATAGGGTCATGATCGGGCTTTCTGAAAGGCGGCCGGCGTGAAGGGGGCCATTTTTCTCAGGTCTGCCCACGATAACTAGGTGTAGCGTAAGGCTAGCGCTGAGTCAGTGCGTAATGGCCATTGGCGACCATCGAGTGTCAAACTGCTACTATATACCCAATTATTAGACATAACTGTATTTATATACAGTATTCGTATAACAGTTCTCGACCTTATCTGCCCAAGGTGACTGGCGTGGATTTGCTAACCGCATTTCGGTTACTGGTGTAGCTGAGCACAGGGCAGGTCTCCGGTAGGGAAGGGAACCCAATTGGAATGTGTATGGATACGACGCAATCTCCAGATGCGACGCAACCCAGCGACGCGCCCTTCCCCTTCGATGCAACTCTTCTCTTCAAGGCGCTTCAATACCAGCTCTTGGTGGCTGTCGAGCATTGCTATGACCTTAAACCGGACGAAAGTCTATGGTTGGAGGTGTTCGGTGACGTTACGGTTCCCGGGAACTCCCAGACAGAGGTCAAGCTCTACAGCGACAATTTGACTGACAGCCACTCGAACTTCTGGAACACCCTGAAAAACTGGCTCCATGAGAAGTTCGTTCGTACGTCCTACAAGCGCCTAGTGCTATTGACGACGCAGGAGTTTGGCCCGCAGAGCAAGCTCAAGGGCTGGAACAAGCGTACGCCTGAGGAACGTCTGGCGATCATGGAGAAGATCTTCAACGCTAACCATGGAAAAGCGGCGAAGAAAGCTGCAAAGGAAGCCGAGGCAGGAGACGATCCCTCTGAGCCTTCTAAGTCCCAATCTCTGCAGCACTATGTGATGGACCCCAGGCGCCGTCAGGCGTTGATGGAGATCCTTGAGCGTATGGTCATTACGACAGGGGCGGATTCGCTGGAGCAGCGGATCGAGAAGTATCAGAACCGGCACCTCAAACCGATTCGTCCTTCTAAATACCAGCAGTTCATAGATGACCTACTCGGTTTCATTTCCAGTACCAAGCTTGTGAATGAGGGATGGCAGATCACCCATAAGGCGTTTACCGACAAGGTCTCTGAACTCAGTTCGCTGTACATGAAGCACCCCAAGACCTTCCCTCCAGTTGACATCGCTGGCCTCAAGAAAAACATCGACATCAATGAAATACGCCCGATGCCATTTGCGCAAAAAATCATTGAAATTGGAGCTGAGTCTGAGCTTAAGCTGGCAGCACTCCATCGGGTAGTCGCACAAACGACCATTTCAGAGCTCTACACCGATGGAGTACTGTTCAAGCCTGCAGTCGATCTCTATTTCAGTAACGAGCTGACCATGCACAAGTACGGTCGTAAGGCCGCAATGCTCGACTGTATCGGTGTGACGTGCACAACTAAATTGAAGACTGATTCGCAGAAGTTTTACTTCCAGCGTAACGGGGTAACTGTTGAGCCATTTTGTGGGTTGCAAAACACGATGCCAGAGTTCCGAAACGGTGTTTACCACCTGCTAGCCGAGGAAACCCCGGAGGATGAAGACGATGAGTTCCACTGGAGACTGTGGCTATGACTACGAAAGCCTCTGAGCACCTGTACACACTCCATCGTACGCCCTTCGCGTTAGCGCCCGTCATCCAGAATTTCTACCATGACTGGGAGCCTGTCGAGAAGGACATCCTTCTGAGTTACTTGATCCTGCCGCTCGTTACCTTCAAACCAATGCACCCGTTCCTGAAGCAGGCTCGAAATGATAGCTCAGTCCGCACGATGACTTCTGAGTCCAAGAGGTTGATCGGGTTGGCGCTGCGTGTTGAGGAGTTCAAGCCCATCACCAATGCTGCCCTACAGATCCTTGCTGCAGGGAAAAACATTACCGTTATGCCGGACTTGTCGATTCGATCTATAAAGCGACCTCAAAAGGCCAATGCTGATGCCACATTGCTGAGATACAGCCAGAAGCTCGCAATGGTGCTGTCAGGTGAGGACATTGTTGCGACTTATAAAATGCTAGGGCTCAAATCGCTATGAAGTGCTACGTACGTTACATCGGCGTTGTCGATAATGATCATGATGTTCACTCCGTCCCCTTTGAGCCAGGCCTTAATATCATCACTGGTAAGTCGTCGAAAGGTAAGAGCGCCATCCTGGACATCTTCGACTACTGCATGGGCAGTTCCGAGGACACAATCCCTGAGGGAATTATCACTGATCGAGCCAAGCTATTTTTTACGGCACTGCGCTTCCCGTCCACGATGGTGGTGGTAGGCCGTGTACTGGGCTCAAATCGGTGCTTTCTACGTGAAATCTACGGGGAGGCTGCAGACAATGCTCTGGTGCTTATCAAGGAGGTTGACGAATTTTTTGCTTCTCAGTATTTCCAGCATCGCACTGATTTTATCAAGAGCTTGGGGCGGCACTTCGGTGTGACGCTTGAAAATATTGACGAAGACGAGATGCGCAAGGAGGTCACGGGTGCGAAAGGCGCTACGCCTTCGGTGCGTAGCTTCTCGTCCTTCATGCTGCAACATCAGAACTTGGTGGCTAACCGTCATGCGATTTTTTATCGCTTCGAAGAGAAGCGGAAACGCGACCAAGCCATCGAGCACTTCAAAATCTTCATGGACATCGTCGGCGAGAAGTATTTTGACCTCGCTAAAGAACGCACAAATGCCATGTATGAGTGGAAGCGGGCGAAGGCGCAGATACCCCTGCAAGACAAAATCCAGGCCGCATTCGTAGCTGAGTTCTCCTGTTATCTGGCAGAGTATTTGGCATTCACGGGGGGGGCGCTGACGGATCTGACTCCTGAAATGATGTGGCTTAAGCCTGAGGATGCGTTGGCCCATCTGACTGGCCTCTACGTCCAAGTAAAAGGGTCATCCGAACAGTTCGAGTTGAGGCGGGCAGCTCTCCAGCAAGAAAAAGCGATTGTGATGTCTCACATCCAGAAGGCGCTAAATACTGGGTACCTCTTGGACGTATCTGCAAAAAAAGCTTCAGGCCTCGCCAGCTCCGTTGAGGCTTTGCACATACCTACCACTGCCAAACTAGAGCAGGGGGTATGTCCGGTATGCGACTCTCAATCGGACGTTGCTGAAGATGAGGCCAATAAGCTTTCGGAGGCCATTCATTGGCTCAACAGTCAGCTCAAGATTTCCAGTTATGCACGGGAAGGTTTCGGTGAAGAGCGTAGGAAGGTAGAAAAAGAACTAGAGATGCGTCGTGGCGAGCTTCGGATTGTACAGCAAGCGCTCAAGCCTCTGGACGAGGAAGCTGATCGCCTGGCGAGATCAAGATCTGTGGATGCGTCTGCGCTGAAGACGAAGCTCAAGCTTGAGCTGGCTCTTGAACGGTGCATCGACAATCCTCCATCCCAGGCGGCAGAGCTAGCGAAACACTGGGCTGCGGAGGTTGAGAGGATCCAGAAACTCATGGACGAGTACGACGTGGATGCCAAATTGTGGGCCTTGAAAAATGGCATAAATAAGAAGTTGGAGGAGTTCGGCAAGTATTTTGAGTTCGAGGAAACTTACAAAAAGGGTTCTCTGAAATTTGACCTGGACACGTTCGACCTTTGGCATGAGACGCCGCGTGCAGGTGGCCTCCCGAAAAAGGTTTACTTGCGCTCGATGGGAAGCGGAGCTAACTGGCTCTACTCTCATCTTACGCTGTTCATGGCGCTTCACTATCAGTTTGCTGCCTATGCGACGTGTAAGGTGCCAGCCATCCTGTTCTTGGATCAGCCAACACAGGTGTACTTCCCATCCACTGACGAAGACGCTGAAAAATTCAAGCCTGACGATCTGAGAAGGGGCAGGATTACTAACAAAACGGTCGATGAAGATCTGGATGCGGTTTCTAAGATGTTCACTGCCTTGGCTGAGTTTTGCGACGATACCTTCTTGGATACAGGCGTAAAGCCTCAGATCATCGTCTGTGATCATGCCGATCGTATTCCTATGGGGGAGGATTACGTGTTCGATGACTTCGTTCGTGCTCGATGGAGAACGCATGGGCTTATTGCTGACTAACGCCTCCTCACCATGAGCTCAGGTCATGGATCTAGGGTGGTCTGACCTTTAGATCGGGCCACCCGAGAATTTGATGGGCAAGTGGTCAGGCGATCGCCGTGCTCATAATTTCTGAGGACTACTTGTACCTAGCTAGTTTCCAAAGCAGGTAAAGACACTCATACGTCGATCGTATGTTGTTAGACTGCCGCTTTCGCTTTGTGAGCGCTGTGTTATGTCGAGTGACAAGGGGATGGGGCGGCGTGAGATTGGCGGATGGCGCCTCTCTAAGCGTCTCGGAAAAGGTGGGAATGGCACCGTGTGGCTTGCCCAAAAAGGTGGGCAAAAAGGTGCAATGAAAATTCTTCAGGCTACATCCCTCACGGCCAAAAAGCGTTTTCATGACGAAGTGAAGTCCATGAGGCTTTGTGCAGGCATAGCCGGCGTGCTTCCAGTTTTTGAAGCCCAGGTTGATCCTGATGAACCTGGAGAGAAGTGGTTCGTCATGGGCTTGGCCAAGGTGTTAACAGAAAAGCTGGGCAGCAGGTCAACCCTTCACACGGTTGTCGAGGCATTTGCAGCCTACGCTGAAACGCTGGCTAAGGTTCACGAGCTGAAGGTATCTCATCGCGATATCAAACCTGACAACCTTTTCCACTACGATGGAGGATGGGCTGTCGGTGATTTTGGATTAGCCACCTTCAAGGGCAAGAAAGCGGTGACTGGTGGTGGCAGGAAAATTGGCCCTATCTATTACCTAGCCCCTGAAATGCTCAACAACCCTGGACGTGCGGACGAGCGCTGTGCGGATGTGTTCTCATTAGCAAAGTCATTGTGGGTCGTAGCCACAGGTCAGCATTACCCATTACCTGGTAGCTACGATCTTGCTCACGCTGCTTTTGGGATAGGCTCCTACGTCTCGGGAGAGAGGGGTGTCGCAGAGCTCGATCGATTGATCGCTTCCGCGACTGCGTTTGAACCTTCAAGTAGGCCAACGATGAAGCTCGTTGGGGAAGAACTTCGAGCCTGGTTGGCTCCCAAGACAGAGATTTCTATGCCCATCAATATGGACTTTAGAGAGCATATTGCAGCCATTGAAAAATGGCAGGATTCTCGAGTACGTGCCGCCAAGTCGCAGGAGCTTCGTGGTGAGGCTATCAAGGTAGTTAAAAATCGCTTATATAACTCGCTAATCCCCTCGTTCTCGGGCTTGCAAGAGTCAATAGAGAAAGCGCTTAAAATTAATGTCGCTATAGATACAAATCCCCAGAATGGTTTTGTACAGCTTCGTGTGGAAGCCCCTGCGGAACAAAATAGCGAGGCCTTCTTGTTTTTGACCCTGGATCTGGATTGTGAATCCTTTCCAACGGTTAGTCTTCAAGGGTGCATAATGCTTGAGTGGCGCAGTAAAGCTGGGTTTTTCAATTTAATTTGGAATGATTCTTACGACTTCATCGAGGGTGGTGCGGATGAGGCCGTCAAGCTTGATAAGCTCAGGTCTGATATGACTGAGGCGATGGTTGATGCCTTATCTAAATCCTTAGCTCTGGTTGTTACTAGCGAGAATACTCCCGAGCTAGCCAAGTCGATGAGTGTCACGGTTCGTGATAGTCGTGGCGAAATGCTGGACGGAGCATCCGTACGGGTTGTCGACATGGAAGGCATTACCTTAGCGAATGTGACTGCAGTAAATGGGGTGGCAGAAGTAAATCTATCCATGGCCAACAAGGTTTTGATCTTTGTTGCCCACAGCTCATTCAAATCGACAGTGATCACTCAGCCTGGTGCGGACAACCATGTTGTACTGTTTGGAGGTGTCCGCTCAGGATCGATGGTGTGCGGAGATTCTTGGGTGGGAGTGAGGGGGCTTGAGGGAGATTTGGGATTTATGCACGATGAGATCAAGGGACGAATTCATCGCCTTTATGTAAACTTAAAGGGGCTTTCGGGTAATGGTGGTGAACAAGGTGCTGTTCATTTGTCAATCGGTAAGCCGGTTAGACTTAAGGATAGGGCCGGGCGAGTAGTTTTTATCACTCCTCGCGCAGTGGTGGGGAAGAACTTCCTGATAGATTTTGAACATGCTGATGATTATTAAAATTCCAATGGCTCCGCTTTCTCCAATTAACTTTCCGGGGACGGATTTAGTAGTCCTGATACATCGTTCTGGAGTTTTCTGAGTCGGCCAGCCGGCACGCTCAGCACCTGATAGATGGGCTGCTGGAGAGGCTGCTGCCGACCAAGCTTACGCGGCAAATGCGGGCTGCTCGGCTGTCCAATCAGCTAGGGATGTAAAAGGCAGGAAAAGCTCCTGGACAAGGGCGCTTATCCGAATTATTGCCTCGCTTTATTGCATTCCGTATTCGCTCGGGTAGCGTTCCTACCTTTCATGCTTCCCTTGCCGCCAGTGTAGTGGTAATTTGCCACTATCGATGGCAGGCACTCCGTTTCTGCGGAGGCAAGGGAATAGTCATTCAGCCTGCATTGGAGAGGATTCCACCTGTGCTTTTGGATCAACTGCCTCACAGTCACCAACGTCTTGCGTGGATGCACGCTGTACTGGTGCTGTCGAAAAAAATCGGGATTGGTAGCTCTAAAGCCAATGACGAGCTACGGAAGTCATTGGTAAAGGCAGGTTCTCTCGAGAACATCTATAGCGACCACTTCTCCATGATTCCTGTGGAGGAGGATGTTGCGCTCAAAGTCTTTGAAAAAATTCAGAAGTTCAAAGCTGATTATGACGTCGTAACCTGTCTGGATGACCGCTATCCAAAAGTATTACGAGATTATCCTGGCACCCCACCTATCTTGTATTTTCAAGGCGACTTAGCACTTGCGTCTGTGGAGAAAACGATAGGTTTTGTCGGCACTCGTGAGCTTTTTGATGAGTCTCACCGTGATCATGGGCGGCGGGTGATACGTCGATTAGCAAAGTCTGGTTTCGAGGTCGTGGTTAGTGGCCTTGCTGAGGGCTCAGATACTCTTGGCCATGAGGCAGCAATTGAAAATGGTGGACGAACGATTGCTGTCTTGGGCACACCATTGAACATGCATTATCCCAAGAGTAATGCTGCACTGCAGGATGAAATAGCCGCTAACCACTTAGTAGTCACAGAGTACCCTATAGGTATTGGCTCCTTCGGATCATTTTTTGCCAATCGAAATAGGACGACAGTTGCCTTGTCATCAGGGGGAATTGTTGTCGCGAGAGCAGGTGATAAGAGCGGCACTCAGCATGCAATTCGAATCTGTTTAGAACAGAACAAGCCTTTGTATGTCCTGGAGAATAATATTCGGGAGTCCGCCTATACATGGGTTGTTAAAAACAAGGATAGGATAAAAGTTATTAGGGAGAATTTCGATGTGGGTGCTTCTGTTTGATTTAGACTTTACACTTGCAAATACAGCGCAGTGCCTTCCTTATATGACAAGTGCCGTGGGGCGGGAGGCGGTGGTAGGCGCGCTTGAGCGGCGGACTATCACCGTTAATCCGTACTATGAGCGGCTTGTAGCAGGTTTTAATGACTCATGTCGGAATAATGTTGCAGCGGTAGTTTTGTCTGACTCTCCCAAAGCCTACTGCCTTAAGGTTCTTGAGGTTTGTGGTTACACGATTGACCAACGGCTGGTATTTGGTAATCAAAAGAAACCCATGGTCGACTTCGAAACACTGAAACTGGACTTGGTTGAAGTGCTTGGCGTACCAGCAGATCAGATGAAGTTTCTTGTGGTAGGTGACAGCCCTAAAGATATTTACTTTGCGCACCGAATCGCTGCTCCTTCGATCTATGCTAGATGGGGTTCCAGGCATGATTTCAATCTGGCCAGGAAATCTAGTCCGACAAGAGTGGCTCAGAATTACGAGCAATTACACGAGCATGTGGGAGCGTTCCTTGGGGATGTTCTTACGTATACGAGCCACGACTTCTATCAAAATTTTGATTTCCATGATCCTGCTGCCCTAAATTGTATTGAGCTGGATCAGGGCTCAATCGGTCATGGCCGAGAGTATGTGCCAAATCCTGAGCACTATAGAGGCGCGGAGGACAAAGGGGCCTCCCGTGATCTGCGCTGGGTGATCAAGCCTGCCAAGAATTATGATATCTGGCATCATCGGCGAAATCTTCCGATGCAAATGTACGGATCGGCTGGTGTGTTTGAAACACGGGCTCTTAAAAGTCTCGCGGGAATCTACAAGAGATCATTCATCGAATGGTTGGATGAGCATGATGTTCACGGCAAGGTTTTGCTTGTGCCCGTGCCTCCCTCGGTACCTGGTGAGTGCAACCTGAGCAACCCGGTAGCAATAATTTCAGAATTCTGGAGTGCCTGGGTAACAGCGGCACTTGATGATGTTGAGATGGTGAATTATGACGTGTTTCGTCGAATAGTTCCCAAGCAGCCGTCCCATGATACGACTGGGCGGCGACATATGGACGACCAATTCCCCACGCTAGGGGTTGAGCGGGGGGCTCGATATCAGGGCGGGGATGTGGATTATGTGATTATCCTCGATGACGTGGTCACGTCGGGGGCGCACATGAACGCAATTGCCTCGATCATCAACTCAGTAGACCTCATTCCTGGTGATCCTGTCATTTTAGGGTATGCGCTATTTAAAACCGTTCACCCTGAAAATGATGTCGCGATTGATGATGTCTTCGACTTTAGCTTTCTAAATTAATGTCCAGGCTTGGTCATTCTATGGCCTGCTCAATTCGCGGAGCAGGCCATTTGCAGGGAAGGCAAGATCCTAGTCAGTCTGCTGCTAAGCCGTCCTGATTGAACGCGAGTCACTACCGGTACTTCGACCACCCAGGCCGGCCATCGAGCTCTTCCAGAAGATCATCGTCATCATGTCTCGCTCGATGGCTGTTCGACATAGGGCGAGGATCCATTTCCTCGAAGTTCAGGATCGACTGGGTCTGCCTGGTGGGGGCATGGTACGTGGCTTGCTCGTAGCAGGCGAATCGCCGAGCATCGTCACTGGTGCTCCAGTCCGTTCCCTCAATGTCTACCTCATGAAGGCCACTGATGCCGGCTTTATGCGCTTTGGCTGCTGCGGAGTTTTGAGGAAGGGGAATCCCTTTGGTGATCCACACCCTGGCATCGCGCAGGGCCTTCGAGCAAATTGAATACTTCACTACACCGTCTTCAGCGACCACAAATGCCAAGTGGCCCTCAGAGGCCTGTGCGAACTTGGAAGCGACACACGAGCGGGATGCCTGGAAGTGTTCTGCCAGTTCGGAGAGGTGCTCCAGAGTGAAGTCCTTATCCCCTGCGAGCGGCTGGATCATTGCCCAAGGAACCAGGCACTCAGCCGCAAAGGTGTCGCATGCAATCTCCTCTTGAGGGCGCCCTGTGAAGCGTTCAAGCTCATCAGAGGGCACCTTCTCGCCGTGCAAGGAGGGCAGTTCTAGGACGTGGTGTGCGATCTCGTGAAGGATTGTGAAGCGCTGTCGAACGACGCTGTCCTTGTTGTTGACCCAGATGTGCTTCTGGCCGCGCCTCTCAAAGGTGCTACCTGCTTCACCCTCGGGTAGCTCCATTCGCGAAACCTTGAAGCCCAAATGGAGCGCAAGTGCTTCGACGTCGACGGGGGCTGTCTTGATGCCAGCGTCCTTCAGCAGCTTTCTCGCCTGTGAGACCACAACGTTTTCGTCCATGAAAATCCTCGCTAGTGCATTTGCTGAATGAGTTCGATCCGCTTGAGCCAGGCCTCTTGGGTGTTCGGACGCTCACCTCGGAAGCTCATGGTAGCTACGTCCTCAAAATCTTCCCATTGGATGTCCGGGCGGGAGACCATCAGGTGATAGAGGGAGTCCTCAACGACGACCGACTTGGCCAGCAGTTTGAAAACAGCTTCCTCCCGGTCATCAAGCTCAAGCGCATGACTCAGGCGCGCAATGACCTCCGTCGACGGGGAAGCTCGGTCTCCCTTCTCCAATCTCCAGATGTACGCGTGATCCAGGTCGCCGGCACGCCTCTCTAGGTCACGAAAGCTCAGCTCTTTTCGTTCACGCATTGTTGCGATGAACCCAGCCAAATCCATTTTTTTCTCCAACCTCTTGCATTGCCCTGATGGGCGGGAGTAGTCTGTTGCCTAGCCAGACAACAGCTCGCTATTCATGATCCATGATAAGCGGCTTTTTTTTGAAGTCCACTGTTGTCTGGCTGGACAACGACCCTTGGGTCGTTTTTTAAGGACGGTGGTGTTGTCTGCGCGGACAACAGCTCATTTGGTTCAGATACGAGGATTCACCCATGAGTCAATTGAACGATTTTGAGGTTGAGGACGTGGCTGCCGCCGTCTTGGCGGGCCGCGAGGTGCGTGACCACGGCCCGTACAAAATCCAGCTCGGCAACGATGCGCTGGAGTACCGGCCACTGGTGATCGCTGATCCTGTCCCAACCGGGCAGCAGGTATTGGAGGCTGCTGAACTCCGCCCGGTTGACGAGTACCTGCTGTTCCAGCTTCTCACCAACGGCCACTTGGAGCTGCTCAGCCCTAGTGAGACCACAGACCTGCGCCAGGCGGGCATCGAGAAGTTCCTGGCATTCAAAAGCGACCGCACCTTCCGGTTCTTCATCGATGGGCAGGCGCAGGACTGGGGGGCTCAACGCATCTCTGGTCGCACCCTGAAGAAACTGGCCTGCGTAGATGCTCAGAAGTACGACATCTTCTTGGTCATCCCGGGGGATGACGATGAGCTGATCGAAGATCGCGACCTGTTCGACTTGGCGCGCCCTGGTGTCGAGAAGTTCGCTGCGGTGGAGATCAACATCAAGGTCTTCGTAAACACGCAGCCGGTGTTCGTCCATTCGCGCAACCTCACCTACTGGGAAGTAGTACGGCTGGCCTACCCAGAAGCCGTGCCAGACCCGAACGCCCACTTCACCGTTACCTTTGCGAAGGGCCACGAAGGTAACTCGGCAACCAACCTGGTCGATGGCCAACACGTCCGTATCAAGAAGGGGATGCACTTCAATGTCACACCAACTGATAAGTCGTAGTCCTCACCTCCTGCGCTTGCGCAATGAAGGGTACAACCTGGACACCAAGGACGGTTATCTCTTGGTTCGGGACGTACCCTACGTAAATGCTCAGCGCCAGGTGTGCAAAGGCGTGCTGGTCATGGCGCTCAATCTGACCGCTGATGTGGCGGTCAGTCCGAGCGACCATACGGCACACTTCATCGGTGACCGCCCTTGCGATTCGCAAGGGCGTCCCCTCGAGCAAATCATCAACAACAGCAATCCGAATCAGCTGCTGTCTGATTTGCTCGTGAACCACTACTTTTCGGCCAAGCCCAAGGCAGGCCACTATGCCGATTACTACGAAAAGGTCTCGATCTACGTTTCGATCCTGAGTGGCCAGGCTCAGGCCATTGATAAGGATGTCACTGCCAAGACCTTTGCCCCCTTCCGTTCGGATGTAGAGGAAACGGTTTTCGCCTACACCGATACGGCATCAGCACGCGCTGGCATCGGAGCGCCTACCGAGAGGTTCAAGGGGTTGAAAGTAGCAGTGGTGGGGCTTGGCGGTACGGGTGCCTACATCCTGGATCAGGTTGCTAAGACGCCCGTCGCGGAGATCCATCTGTTCGATAGCGACGTACTTCAGCAGCACAACGCGTTTCGTTACCCTGGGGCTGTTTCCTTCACCGACCTGCAGCGGGGAATGAAGAAGGTCGACTACCTCAAAGAGAAGTACGGGGAGATGCACCGCAACATCACCGCCCATGCGTGCATGATCACAGCGGAGAATGTCGCTGAGTTGAGTGCCTTCGATTATGTGTTCCTCAGTGTCGATAACGCGACGGTGCGTGATCTGGTGGTTAAAGCGCTGCGTGGTACGAAAACCTCGCTGCTTGATGTCGGTATGGGGGTTCACCTCGTCGGCGATACGCAACAGGTGTGGGGGATGTGCCGTGTTACGACCCTCACACCAGAGCATTATGATCACGCCGATCGCACCATGCCGCTCACTGAGAACTCTGCCGAGGATGCCTATCGTTCGAACATTCAGATCGCTGACCTGAATGCACTTAACGCGGTACTGGCGGTCGGCACCTGGAAGCGGCTCTGTGGGTTTTATGTTGACCAAGTCCAGGCCGACCACTTCACTTACTCGACCAACATCAACGAGATGGGCAACAGCGAGGAGCGCCCATGACCATCAAGAGTCTCACACCTCAGTTCGTTGAGAGCTTCCCGCAGAAGCTGGAGCCCGGTGAGCTGTACATGGCAATGGAGTTCGCAACTGCAGCACACCTGTGTGCCTGTGGTTGCGGCAATAAGGTGATCACGCCGTTCTCGCCAACCGACTGGCAGATGTCTTTCGATGGCGAAACGGTGTCGCTCAAGCCTTCCATTGGTAACTGGACGTTCAAGTGTC
This sequence comes from Pseudomonas sp. UC 17F4, assembly GCF_900101695.1. Classification (NCBI taxonomy): domain Bacteria; kingdom Pseudomonadati; phylum Pseudomonadota; class Gammaproteobacteria; order Pseudomonadales; family Pseudomonadaceae; genus Pseudomonas; species Pseudomonas sp. UC 17F4. Next base: position 5,057,051 of record NZ_FNKV01000001.1, on the reverse strand, counting down.
GTTCCCATTACTGGGTGCGGTCTGGTCGCATCGAGTGGGCCGGCAACATGTCCCAGGAAGCGATCAACGCAGGACGCAAGCGCGATGCCGAAGCGAAAGCACGGCGGCAACCTTCCAGGCCAGTGGGCGATGTAGATCGTCATTCTGCACCAACCCAGCAGCCGGCTGAGCCTACGTCGCTGATCAGTAGGCTGAAGAGCTGGCTCGGCTTGTGATTCCCGAGCGACGGGCGTCTTATAAAGGAAGAGGGCCCAGGAGGAGAAATGGCCCTCAACCACCCCACACCTACCTCACACGCCCCGCCTAAATCATCAGTTCATCACTGGTACAGCTCGGTGAAATGACCTCCTGACTGCATCAAAATAGTGCGTAAAAAATCATAAATTACACTTTAAGTGTATGATCGCCATATGCCATACTCGGTTTATCCAATGATTCTCGCCCTGCTAGGGCACCTCTGTGACGGAGGTTTTGGCGTTTGCAGCGCCGGCTAGTAGGGGAGAACTGTCACGGTTTTTGTTGGGAAGCAAAACTGTGACGGCGCTACCGTTTGGCGGATCCTGAGGCTGGTGGTTCGTGAACCTTGGAGCTTTGGCTCGGTCTGAACTACAGTCGTGATGCCGTTTGTCGGCTGACGACAGGTACTGCTTGTGAAGCTTGGCGAGCGGATTCGATAATCCGCGCCGCCGCCGCAAGCGCGTCGGTACCACGTTGCCAACCAGTGGAGTTAGTGGTCGCGCATTTGGATTCGTTGATGCACCGTGGAACCAATATTCTTAGAGGATGGAGCTATGACTCTGGAGCGTCTGATCGAAGAAGCCCGCACCCGTAACGGTACTCATGCAGAGAGCCTGCGGATCGCTCAGGAACGTATGGCTGAGACCAACCGTCGCCTGGCGCGTGAATTTGCAGCCCAGGAAGTCACCCCGGCTCTGCTGGCTAAGACCTGCAGCCTCTAAGCATTCTGTCTTTGTAAAAGCAGCCTGATGGGCTGCTTTTTTTTGCGCGATCATAATGACTCCATATCTCATCACCAGCTTCGAGGAAGCGACGCTGGCAGCGTTGATTCATGAGCCATTTGGCTACGACCACGCTGACATCTTTGAAAAGCGTCAAATCAAGTACATCTATGGCTACCTGAAATCCTTCATGCCAGCCCTCATAGAGGGCAAGAAGACAGTCGGTAGCATCCTGCTTGAGCATGAATACATCGACCGGGACTTCCTGGAGGATTACTCGCGCTTCTATGTAGGGCGCTTTGGCAACGATGGCTCTCGATGCGCTCGTCTGCATTTCTTTGACTGTGATCTTACCCATAAGCAGATGGATGCTTTGCTAGCAGGCGACTCGGACGAAGTATTTGCGAGCCAGCCTCATCTCAAGCTCACCCTGGAGAGCCTGCAAGAGCACTACCTCGGCTTCATGGTGATTAAGCCACTTACCCGGACGTTCGTGGGTAAGACCTGCTTACGTGTCAGCGGTGACACAGGCCTTGGAAAGAAAAAAATAGCCAAGCGTTATGACGTCAACCTGTTTGGGCTCAAGCTTACAATCGATTCGATTGCCTTCCAAGAGCAGGACAAGGTCGTCGCAGCATGCGCTACCACCGCTATTTGGACTGCCTTGCATGGGTTTCCTGGGCGGGGCGTCAAGGAAATCAAGTCCTGCAGTGAGATCACCACGGCGGCTTTGAATTTTGTTGACGGCTCAAGCAATGGGTTCCCGAATAAAGAGCTAAGCAACAAGCAAATTCAACGAACTCTGGATGTAGAAGGGCTCCGTTATCACAACAGCGATTTTGAGAGAACAGACACCAAGCCTGAGTTCTTTCAAGAGTACCTGGCAGCCCATATCGATAGCGATCTGCCGGTCATTCTGACGGGTACGGTTTATGGCCTTCAGCCAGACGACTCTGAAGACAAGGTCAAGGCCGGCCATGCCATCACTGCGGTAGGTTACGATTTCCGTGATGGTAAGAAATGGGTCTATGTCCATGATGACCGACTCGGGCCCTATGCTCGTGCAGAAATGGTCATGCTTAGAGACTACTTGAAGGGTGAAACGCCTGAGGGGCAAGAAGATCGCTGGGGGCTCGCTATGTCCCTTGTTGAGCCGGACGCCACTAACCCCCACGAAATCATTGTCCCCGACATGGCGATAGTCCCGGCTGACAAGAAGACGCGTCTGCCCTTCAAGTATGCCTACGGCACTGCGGTGAGGATTGTGGAGCAGATTGAGGCGCTGATGCCGCTGGATCTTTGCCCTCTAATCGACATTCCGATGCCTAAGGTAAGCTTTAAGATCAAGCTCGTTTCCATTGCCCAGGCTCGAGACGAAGTTCGTGTGCATAAAACTCACCGCAAAGCTGGAGATACGCTAGGAAAGTGGAGCCTGGATGAATCTTTGTTGGTTCGCTGGAGAGAGGAGAAGCTTGGTTTCCTGACTGGGCATCTAGCGCGTTTGCAGTGGCAAATGGACTTTTTCTGGGAAAATGAGCTCGCCTTCAAGGTGTTCCTTGACGCTACAGATATTCCATCAGGAAACGCAATTTCAGGCGTTTACATGCATGATCCCATATATGCGGATGCCATGCTGGGGGCTTTCAAAGGTCAAGAATCCAAGGTTGGTGGCCTGAACGATCAGCATTTCTTCCCAGCATTTACGCGTGCTCTGAAGCGTCGCCGTGATGACTATGAAAATCACCTCAACGATAAATATGGGACGCTTCGAGCCCCGAACCATATCAAAGAGAACGAAGTTTCGCGGGACGGTAAGGGTACTAATAAAAGCCTCAACCGCTTTTGGGATCCCCAGCAAGTTTCTTTGGTAGAAATAGACAAGGCTTATAAAGAAGTTGCCGAGGATCCAACTTTAACAAGAAAGCTCATCTGGGCTATTGGCAAGGATGGCGTGCTTTTCATCGCTGAAGATGTTCCCCCACCTGAGGAGCTCGGTCATCCTAGTATGACCGGCATGCAGGCTGCGCGGATTGCTGGTGAGATACGCAACAAGGGCGATTTTTGGCAAGTCAACCATTTCTCTGGCCGGTACAGCAGTGATTATTCCCCGGCTGAAAGGGTTAAATACCTCAAAAATGCATTGTTGAAAATCCGATCGCTCTTCCCGCTTGACACTTTCGAAGTGTTCGACGCTTAAGAGTCTTTTGCTGCTTCCCAGTGCAACCTTTAGAATTTGAATTTATTGGTTGCCTGGGTAGTAGCGTCAAAGCAGACAAAATTTATTGCTGTTCCTTTTTAGCCTTCACAGGCTTCGTTCAGGGGCCAGAGCTTGCTCTGCGGCTCGCTCATAACACTGGATCATCGACGTCCAGGGTCAGGTCACATCTTTCGCATCATTCATTTTCAGTGGCGAAGAGCCGGCTGATCAAATCTCCTGTAGGTGTGCCCATGTACCGCGCCTTTAGCTCTTCCAATTTTGCTAAGCGGCGTTCCCCAGTCAGTAGGCTTAATCCATGCAGTGCGTTCACCAATTGCTGGGTGCCGACGATCTCATCCGCAATGTTCAGCCAAGCGGATCTGATCTGTTTTGCTTGGGCTTCCACCTCACGACTAGCGATCTGAGACTCGAGTAACTTGTTCCCGCTCACCAAGGTCTTCAGCGCAGTAAGCGATTGCTCAAGCTGGCCAACTGCTCACCGAGCCGGGAAGCTTGATCCAGACCCGCTGCCTTGCCGTCGACGTAGATGGTCTCCTCGTGTACACAGTATATCGCCAACGAACCATCACCATTCGCGAAGGTAGTTCAGTAACGAGCTTTTCAGGCCAGGGGTAGGGGAAGCAAGCTGAAGGGGCACGCCATCCTGATGATAGAGCTCGCCGATTGGCTGCTCGTGCTGTTGTTGAAGATCAGATACGGGGCGCTGTATGGCCAGGTTCGCGAGTCGAAAAAGGCAGGCGCCACTGTACTTTCACCGCTATTGGAAGGGTATCAAAGTGCTATCATTGCGTGCTTTGATGCCAGTGGATTCTCCGAAGATCCCAATGGCTTCGTAGGTGAACAGGGAGATGCAAGGTGGTGCAGGTCATTTCAGCGGGCGCCCGGCTTCGTAAGGGTATTCGCTCTTTTCAAAAAGCTCTGATCGACCAGGCAAAGTTACGTGGAACGGAAGATTGGGCATTTCCGAGTGGAGATCGAGCACCTTGCCGCACCTATGCTTTGGAGACCGATCTTGGGGAGATGCTATTTGCAATTCCTCCGCCTTGGGATGGACGACAGGCTCATTTGTTCAAGCTGGATTACAAGGGCGGTACGCTATCACCAGATGCTGAGATCAACATTCCTGATGGCCTGAACCGCAGTGTTTCGGGTCTGTTGGTAGCTGCTCCTCAGGGTGAAACCCTCATCTGTCATCGGGGCACCTTCACAGCGTTCCGTGGCCGGGTACCTCGCCAGTACGCCTTTGAGCACTTTCATGACTGGTTGATGGAAGTTGATGACGACGGTAGGGCGACAGATGTGATCGCCGTGTCATCAACAAACTCCCCCAGCATTGCGAATGACATCGCCGAGTTCCTATTCAAGGTAAAACGCCTCAAGGAACAGAGGAAGGCGGAGCTGGAGGAGGATGCCGAGGACTCAGATTCAGCTATCGACGACGAAGACGAATCGGGTGCGAAGTGGCGGGCACAGGAAGAATTTGAGGGCAGTAAGTCTTACACCCCAAGCCAAGATACCTGCGAGTACCAGTATCTTCACGGCCCGCTTTGCAATGCACTCCATCGCAGGTTGGATGAGCTTGTTGAGGGGCATCCCAAACTCAAGGTTGGCAAACATCGTGTTGATCTGGCGCTTGTTGACCAGGCATCTGAGAAGGCCAAGGCGATCTTCGAGGTCAAGACCAGCGCCTCAATGTCAGCACAGCTCTACACTGCTTTTGGGCAGCTTGCGTACTACAAGCATCGGTTCGGTAATGCCAACACCAAGCTCTTCTTGGTGCTTCCAGCGAGCACTGCATCTGACTTCGCTGCAGCCGAGTTCTTCGCCCAGGCCAACATCCAAGTGCTGTTCGGTGAGGCCGGCGTTTTTGAGAATAGCAAGGGCGAGAGACTGGAAGAGGTGCTGAGCAGCATCTTGTAGAAGCTCGCTAAGCCGCTGCTCAGTCTATGAATGTCAACTCGGTTTGCAACGAGGTTGGCATTACAGCTCCCCTGGCGGCTCGTGGTCTTCGTTGAGGCGCTGGAGCAAGGCAAGGCTTCCTGTGCGACACTCACCGTAAATTTCAGACCTGTTAGACCGCCATCTCGCTTCAGGTCTGCAAGCTCTAGCGGGGATTCATTTTGCCGTGTGACATCGTCACAAATTGAGGCGTGGTGTCGGCAGCAAGTATTGGGAGCGGCTTGGTCATAGCTATCGATCTTTCGGGCTCGAAGAGTCCGGCTCCATCACGGCAAGTCCTTATCAAGGCAGGGGGGCGGAGCAGATGCGCCGGAAATTCGTCGGGGGATGAGGTGGTACTGTAGTGGTCAACTAATCCCGGACACTGCGTTAAGTTTTTCCTCGGCCACAGCGGGCGCCAGCCCGCTGTTAAATTGATGTGGCCGTTGCCAGTTGTAGCGCTGCATCAAAAACCGGCCGATATCCTGCTGTGCTAACGAAGCGCTCATGTAGCCCACGGTCGGTATCCATTCCGTTTTCAGGCTGCGAAACAACCGTTCCATCGGTGCATTGTCGTGGCAGTTTCCACGTCGACTCATGCTCTGGTTGAAGCGATAGCGCCACAGTCGCTGACGGAAGCCTCGGCTGCCGTACTGGTTTCCTTGGTCGCTGTGAAACAGAACGTTTTGAGGCCGACCACGCTGCTCATAGGCCATATCCAAAGCCTTGATAACCAGGTCAGCGTCAGGCTTCGATGAAAACGCCCAGCCCACCACGCGACGGGCGAACAGATCGATCACAGCCGCCAAATAGTGCCAGCGACCTTGAGCCCAGACATACGTGATGTCACCGCACCAGACCTCATTCGGCGCCGACACGGTGAACTCTCGATCCAACACGTTCGGGATATCCGGCCGCTCCACCGTCGCCTTTTTATAGGCATGTGAGCCAGGTTGCTTGCTGATCAACTTCATTTCGCTCATCAGCTTGCGCACCTTGAATCGCCCAATCTCTATGCCGTCCGCGCGCATCATGAGCATGATGCTTCGGCTGCCCGCCGCGCTGCGGCTTTGAGTGAACAGCTCGTTCACTCGGCTGCGTAAAACCAATCGCTCAACGTCCGGAGATCGGCGCTTGCGGCAGTGCGCGTAATAGCAAGACCGGGTGACTTCAAATACCGAGCACAACAGATCAACAGGCTCTTCAGAACGAAGTTGATCAATTAACGCGAACGCTCGTGCTCCTCGGCCATCAAGAGCGCGGTGGCCTTTTTTAAGATCGATTTTTCCCGTTCCAGCCGATTGATTCGGGCTTCTAATTCCTGGATTTTTTGCTGCTCGGGCGTCAGCGCCTTGCTGGTCGGAGTGACACCGCCTCGCTCTTGCTGGAGCTGGTTGACCCATCGACGCAGGGCCGACTCCACCAGCCCAAGTGAACGGGCGGCATCGATATGGCTATAGCCTTGGTCGAGCACCAGGCTGGCAGCTTCGCGCTTGAATTCTGGGGTAAAGGTACGACGTTGCTTGGTCATCAGACACCTCTCTATGGCGAGCATTTTCGCCTAAATGGGTGTCCGGAATCATTAGACCACTACAGGACTTCAGCGAAGTCGGTTAGGAGGGGAGGGAGCGGTGCGCTGCAAGGCTTGAGAGAGGAGGGGAGGGCTCAGTTCGCTTTGCCTGCATTCCTTTTGAGCAGGCTTGTTGCTGTCAAGATTGCCGCGAGCTCACGATACGTCGAAGTAGGCTTCAACTCACGCGTAGTTCTGCACCTTGACCGTGTGCAGGGTGATGTCGACCACGTCGCCGTCGGCGCCGACCTGGGGCATCTCGATCCAGTCGCCGACCCGCAGCATGTCGTTGCTGGTCAACTGCACGCTGGCGACGAACGACAGCAGGGTGTCCTTGTAGACCAGCAAGATGACCGCCGACATGGCGCCCAGACCCGAGAGCAGCAATAGCGGCGAGCGGTCGATCAGGGTGGCGACGATAACGATGGCGCCGAACACGAACAGGACCATCTTCGCCAGTTGCACGTAACCCTTGATCGAGCGGGTGCGGGCGTGCTCGGTGCGCGCGTAGATGTCCAGCAGGGCGTCGAGCAGGGCGCTCAGGGCCAGGGTCAGGAACAGGATGGTGAAGGCCAGGGCGAGGTTGCCGAGAAAGTGCTGGCTGGTGGCGCTCAGCTCCGGCACCAGTTTGAGGCCAAATTGCACCACCAGTGACGGGGTGGTCTGGGCCAGGCGCTGGAACACCTTGTTCTCGCGCAGGTCATTGACCCAGTGCAGGGCTGGCTGGCGGCCAAGCAGACGGGCGGCGTGCAGCACCAGAAAGCGCGCCACGCGGCCGAGCAGCAGGGCGATCACCAGCAATACGCCCAGGCCGATACCGGCGTGCAGTAGCGGGTGTTGATCAAGGGTGCCCCAGAGGTCCAGGGTGTTTTGCCACAGCTGTTGAATGTCCATAACGGTGTCGTAAAGGGTCCGCAAGTCGAAAACAAGGCCATTAGAGCGCGGATCGGCAAGAAGTTGCCAAAAGAAATTCGGCTCCGACGCCGGAAAACGTTACCCTATGCAACTGAATTTTTTGCACATGCCCGAGGTACACCCGTGTTTTCCCAATTCGCCCTGCACGAACGCCTGCTCAAAGCCGTGGCCGAGCTGAAATTTGTCGAGCCGACGCCGGTGCAGGCAGCGGCCATCCCTTTGGCGTTGCAAGGGCGTGACCTGCGGGTGACGGCGCAAACCGGTAGCGGCAAGACCGCAGCCTTCGTCCTGCCGATGCTCAACCGCCTGGTTGACCTCAAGCAGAAGCGCGTCGAAATTCGCGCCCTGGTGCTGTTGCCGACCCGCGAGCTGGCGCAGCAGACCCTCAAGGAAGTCGAGCGCTTCTCCCAGTTCACTTTCATCAAGGCCGGGCTGATCACCGGTGGCGAAGACTTCAAGGAGCAGGCCGCGATGCTGCGCAAGGTGCCGGACGTGCTGATCGGCACCCCGGGCCGCTTGCTCGAGCAGCTCAATGCCGGCAACCTGCACCTGGAGCATGTCCAGGTGATCGTGCTCGATGAAGCCGACCGCATGCTCGACATGGGCTTTGCCGAAGACGTCGAGCGCCTGTGCAACGAGTGCCCGAATCGTGAACAGACCATGCTGTTCTCCGCCACCACTGGCGGTGCCGGCCTGCGCGACATGATCGGCAAGGTGCTGAAAACCCCTGAGCACCTGATGCTCAACAGCGTCAGCCAGCTGGCCGAAGGCACCCGCCAGCAGATCATCACCGCGGACCACAACCAGCACAAAGAACAGATCGTGCAGTGGTTGCTGGAGAACGAGACCTACGACAAGGCGATCATCTTTACCAATACCCGGGTGATGGCCGACCGCATCTACGGTCACCTGGTGGCCAAGGACTACAAGGCTTTCGTTCTGCACGGCGACAAGGACCAGAAAGACCGCAAGCTGGCCATCGAACGCTTGAAGCAGGGCGGCGCCAAGATTCTCGTCGCCACCGACGTCGCCGCCCGCGGCCTGGACGTCGACGGCCTGGACCTGGTGATCAACTTCGACATGCCACGCAGCGGCGACGAATACGTGCACCGCATCGGCCGTACCGGCCGTGCCGGTAACGAAGGCCTGGCGGTGTCGTTGATCTGCCACGGCGACTGGAACCTGATGTCGAGCATCGAGCGCTACCTGAAGCAGACCTTCGAGCGCCGGGTGATCAAGGAAGTCAAAGGCACCTACACCGGGCCGAAGAAGGTCAAGGCCTCGGGCAAGGCGGCCGGTGTGAAAAAGAAAAAGACCGATAAAAAAGGCGACAAGAAGGTCGTGGCCAAGCGCAAGCCAACAGCCAAGCCAAAGCCTAACGCGCCGCTGGCCAGCGCCGACGGCCTGGCACCGCTCAAGCGCCGCAAACCGGCGCCGGCTGCGGAGTAAGCGCCGGCTTCATAGCCCTCCCACAGGTTCTTTGCAGCCCTTGTGGGAGCGGCGGTGCGGCGACCCGACTTGACCCGCGATTGTTTCACCCCGATTTCAAGTCTTCTTCTCAGCGTTCTTCAATTCCTGCATCCGCTTGTCGATCAGTTGGCACTTGTCCGGCAAGTCCTTGCTGGCAGTGCCGAGCTCCATCTTCTGCAGCTCGTCGTTGATCTCCTTGGCCTTCTGCGGGTTCTGCTCGGTGAGCTTGCTCACTTCCTTGGCCAGTTCTTCGCGCTTGGCCGTCGCTTCTTCCAGCGTGCACGCCCAGCCGGGCAGGGCCAGCAGCAGGCTGGCGGCGGCTGCAATGTTCAACAGGGTTTTCATCGGCAGGCTCCCGGGCAATCAAGGTGAAGTCTTGCGGTTGAGCCTCGCCGGGCGGCGAAAGTTCAGTCGAACCGCAGCCGCGTACACCGGTCACAATCTTACCTACCCCTGATTGAGGCTATGCCGATGACCACCTACGACTGGGACCTGATCGAACGCCTGTTGCACGAAGCGCAGAACAGCGCCGGCCACAGTTTTACCCCCAGGCCTTACGCCGAGCAGCATGCAGCCCAGCTCGCGGCCGAGGGCGCGGCCCCTGGCGATCTCGATCATCTGAAAACCCTGGCATGTGAGTATGAAAAGCTGCTGTTCGAGCGCGGTTACTTTGCCTCACGCCCGGAAGACGAGGGCGGCAACGGCGAGAACTTCATCCTTACCGAGCGGGGCTCGCGGCTGCTGAGCCTGCTGGACAGCAGCATTCCGGGCAACGATCACCCACGCCAGGTGCTGGATGAACAGGAGGATGCACTGGACGAGGCTACTTTCGATCATTTGGCCTCCAAGGCGCAGATTGCCTGAAGCAGGTAACACAAGGCTGGCATTGAGCGGCCGCCGCCGCTGATAATCGGCGCTGGATCCACTTCTGCCGAGAGCCTGCCATGTTGCTGCCAGAAACCGGGGGCGCCCGATGAGCGCCAGCCGCCGCAATACCGATGCCTTTGCCCTGCAAGTGATGCTGGTGCTGTGCCTGATCTGGGGCATCCAGCAGGTGATGATCAAGTGGGCCGCACCGGATATTGCCCCGGTAATGCAGCAAGCCATGCGCTCGGGGATGGCGGCATTGCTGGTCGGCCTGCTGATGTGTTTTCGTGGCGGCTGGGACCAGGTCTCCAGCACCTGGCGCGGCGGGCTACTGGCCGGTTCCCTGTTTGGCCTGGAGTTTCTGTTCATCGCCGAAGGCCTGAAGCTGACCTCGGCGGCGCACATGTCGGTATTCCTCTACACCGCACCGGTGTTTACCGCCCTGGGCTTGCATTTCATGCTGCCCAGCGAGCGGCTGCGGCCCTTGCAGTGGCTGGGCATCCTGCTGGCCTTTGGCGGTATTGCCTTCGCCTTTGCCGGTGGCGTTTCCCTTGAGCATCTGGACGCACAAATGCTGCTCGGTGATGCCTTCGGGGTGCTGGCGGGCCTGGCCTGGGGCGCAACCACCGTGGTGGTGCGCGCTTCGCGGCTGTCGGAGGCGCCAGCGACCTTGACGCTGTTCTATCAACTGGCGGTCGGTTTTGTCGGCCTGCTGTTGATCGCTGTCGCCAGTGGCCAGGTTACCCAGGTGCAGTTCACCCCGCTGTCGATCGGCAGCCTGCTGTTTCAGGGCCTGATCGTGTCGTTTTTCAGCTACCTGACCTGGTTCTGGCTGCTGCGCCGCTATCTGGCCTCGAACCTGGCGGTGTTCTCGTTCATTACTCCGTTGTTCGGGGTGACTTTCGGCGTGCTGTTGCTGGGCGAGCCGTTGAGCCTGAATTTCGTCCTCGGCGCGATCATGGTGCTGCTCGGGGTGACCCTGGTCAGCGCTGAGCAGTGGGTGCGCCGGCGCCTGCGCAGCCTGCTCGGCTAGCCTGCGGGCGCAACAGCAGCAGGCCGGCGAGCACCAGGCCGCTGGCGGCGATCAGCAGCGCTGCCTGCAGGCTGCCGGCGAACTGATTGCTCAGCGCCGCCAGCAGCGGTCCACTGAGCTGGCCCAGGGCAAAACAGGCGGTCAAAAGCCCGGCATTGCGCTGGCTGGCGTGCGGTGCCAGCTCCCGCGAGCGTTGCATTACCAGTTGCATGCAGGCCAGGAACGGGCCGCCACAGAGGATTACCCCCAGCGCCAGGCCCGGGCCGTTGCCCAGCAGGCAGGCGAACACGCCGGCGGCCTGCAGCCACAGGGTCGCGATCAGCCAGCTTGAGGTGCTGCCCATGCCCGGGCGGCGCAGGCTGACCAGCACCACGCCCAGCGCCGCCGCCAGACCAAAACCGGGCCAGAACAGGTCGGCCAGCCACTGCCCGTGAAAGCGCGCACTGGCCATCTGCGACATGAAGGTCGCGGGGATGATATAGCCAATACCGTACAGGGCATACACCAGGCCGAGGCGGGCAATTCCTTGCCCGGCTGGCTGGACGCGCGCCCCGCTGACAGTAGGCGCTAGCGTCTGCGGGCGTGGCAGCGCTGGCAGCGCGATCAGCAGCATCAACAGGGCAACGGCGGCATAGATTAACCACAGCGGCGCCGAGCCCAGTCCGTTGAGGTTGGCGATCAGCGCCAGCATTCCGGTTAAAAAAATTCCCACCCCGGGCCCGGCAAACACCAGGGCGCCGAGCCGTGGCCGATTGCTGGCCGCTGCCACCTGCTGGCTGAGGCTGGTGAGCATCACCAGCACCCAGGCGCTGGCCACGCCGGTGCCAAAGCGCAGCAGCAGATGGGCCCAGAAACCGCTGGCCGAGAACGACGCCAGGGTCAGCACGACGCACAGCCACAGACCGCCGTGCAGGCGCGCGCTGACCTGGCCCGGGCGGCGGACGAACATGGCGTCCAGGGCGCCGAGCAGATAGCCCAGGTAGTTGGCGGCGGCGATCAGGCCGGCGGCGGTCAGGCTGACCTGCCCTTCGCTGATCAGGTGCGGCAGCTGTGGAGTGAGGGCGAAGCGGCCGATGCCCATGGCCATCATCAGGGCAACGACACAGGCGAGAAGGCGAACAACTGGCGACATGGCGGCAATTCCTGCACAAGCGTGAATGACCGTCAGGCTAAAGCCGGTTGACTTTCAATAAAATTGAATAATGATGAGCAACTTGTTCTGTTTTGGAGAATAGCTCGTGGAGCTCAGCCAATTGCGGATTTTCCAGGCGGTGGCCGAGGAGGGCTCGGTGACCCGCGCCGCCGAGCGCCTGCACCGGGTGCCGTCGAACCTGTCGACGCGCCTGCGCCAGCTCGAAGAGCAACTGGGCGTTGAGCTGTTTCGCCGCGAGCGCCAGCGCTTGCAGCTGTCGCCGGCGGGCAAGGTGCTGCTCGATTACGCCGGGCGCATGCTCGCCCTGCACGATGAGGCCTTTGCCGCCGTGCAGGGCGGGCAGCCGGCCGGGGAGTTCGTGCTGGGCTCGATGTACAGCACTGCGGCCATTCATTTGCCCGACTTGCTGGCCCGTTACCACAGCGCTTACCCGGCGGTGAACCTGCAGGTGCAGGCGGCGCCCAGCGGCGAGTTGCTCGAAGGCTTGCTCAGCGGCCGCCTAGATGCCGCCCTGGTCGACGGGCCGCTGGCCCTGGCCGGGCTCGACGGCGTGCCGCTGTGCGACGAAACCCTGGTGCTGATCACCGAACCCGGCCATGGGCCGGTGCGCAGTGCTCGCGATGTCGCCGGGCGGGCGGTGTTCACCTTTCGTCAAGGCTGTTCGTACCGGATGCGCCTGGAGGCCTGGTATGCCCACGATCACGCGGCCATGGGCCGGGTCATGGAAATCGAGTCGTACCCGAGCATGCTCGCCTGTGTGATAGCCGGGGCTGGGGTTGCGTTGATGGCGCAGTCGATGCTCGACAGCCTGCCGGGCCGCGAACGGGTGGCGGTGCATCGCCTGCAGGCGCCGTTCGATCAGGCCACCACCTGGCTGATGTGGCGCAAGGGCATGCGCGGGGCGAATTTGAGCGCCTGGATCGATTTGCAACAAGGGGAAACAGTTACCCAGGCAGCGCAGATGGCGCAGGAGGCTTGATTGAGATCAAACTTGCCCTCAAGTCATGTTGCACAGACATGCGCATTGCAATACTTGGGACTATGATCTGTATGAAGCATCGCAGGATTTATTCGCCGTGCAGGCTGACCCGTAAGGGGGAGTTATGAGAAACCATCTGTTCAACTGGCTCCACGACCTGGCCGCTGCCCTGGGCCTGATCCCGCCACCGCTGCAGCCGGTGCCGATCCCTACCGACGAAGAACAGCGCAAGCGCCAGCCACGTCGCTAGAACAAATCGGCCGCCGCATCATTGCTGATGCGACGGCCGTGGTGCACCTGTCTATCAGGCCAGGTTGACGGCGCCTACCGGGCGGCGCGACATCAGGCTGACTACCACAAAGCTCACCAGGCCGATCGCCAGGCTGTAGTAGATCGGCGTGTTGGCGTCCATCCCATCTATGATCATGAACGCCAGGGCGGTGACGAAGCCCAGGGTCATGCTGGTGATCGCCGCCGCAGTGGTGGCGCGTTTCCAGTAGATGGCGCCGATCAGCGGAATCAGCATGCCGCCCACCAGCAGGTTGTAGGCGAGGGTCAAGGCGCTGATCACATCGGTTACCACCAGGGCGATACCCAGTACGGCAATACCGGTCAGCAGGGTGAACAGGCGGTTGATGCCCAGGCTCGACTGCTTGCCGCCGCGCAGTTTCGGCAGCAGGTCTTCGGTCAGGACCGTGGAGGCGGCCAGCAGGCCGGCACTGGCGGTGGACATCATCGCTGCCAGCGCAGCGGCAATCACCAGGCCACGGATACCGTCAGGCAGGGTGGATTTGACGATCGCGGCAAAGGCGTTGTTGGCGTTGTCCAGGTCCGGCAGGAGGACATGCGCGGCCATGCCGATCAGTGCGCACACCAGGCCGTAGATCACGCAGTACACGCCAGCAGTGGTGCCTGCGTACTTGGCGACTTTCTCGTCACGGGCGGTGAACACCCGTTGCCAGATGTCCTGGCCGATCAGGATGCCGAAGAAGTAGATCAGGAAGTAGGTGATGATGGTGTCCCAGCCGATGGTGGTCAGGCTGAAGTTGCTGGCCGGCAGCTTGGCCACCAGTTGATCCCAGCCACCGACCTTGTACAGGCAGATGGGCAGCAGGACGAACATCAGGCCGACGGTCTTGATCACGAACTGGACGATGTCGGTCAGGGTCAGCGACCACATGCCGCCGATGGTCGAGTACACCACCACGACGCCACCACCGAGCAGGATCGCGCCCCAGAATGGCAGGTCGAACAGCACTTGCAAAACGGTGCCGATGGCCAGGGTCGAGGTCACCGCGATCATCAGCGCGTAGGCAAGCATGATCACCGCACTGGCCTGGCGGGCCATGGGGTTGTAGCGTTTTTCCAGCACCTGGGTAACGGTGAAGATCTTCAGGCGCAGCAGCGGCTTGGCCAGGAACAGGTTCAGGGCGATGATGCCCAGGCCCAGCGCGGCGCACAGCCAGAAGCCGGAAATCCCGTGGACATAGCCCAGGCGTACGGTGCCGACGGTCGACGCGCCGCCCAGTACCGTGGCGGCCATGGTGCCCATGTACAGGCTAGGGCCCAGGTTGCGCCCGGCCACCAGGTAATCTTCATGGGTTTTTGCCCGGCGCATGCCGAACCAGCCGAGCGCGAGCATGCCGGCGGCATAAATCAGAACAACGAATATGTCCAAGGCCATGGGTGTCTCCAATTATCTTTATTATGGTGAGATCGACCCCGGCGCCAGGCAAGCCTGGCGCCGGGTCATTCGTCTACTCAGTGGGCCGTCGTTGCGGCCCGACTGTCATGGCTCCTGCCCTGTTGCAACTCCTGGTGTACTACCGTTAGCGGCGAACCACGCCCGGCAGTGCACAGAGCATTTCGTACAGCAGGTTGGCACCGAGCAGCGAGGTGTTGCCGGTGGTGTCGTAAGGTGGCGAGACTTCAACCAGGTCGCAGCCGATCAGGTCCAGGCCCTGGCAACCACGGATGATTTCCATCGCCTGGATGGTGGTCAGGCCGCCGATTTCCGGGGTGCCGGTGCCCGGTGCCCAGGCCGGGTCGATACCGTCGATGTCGAAGCTCAGGTACACCGGGCCGCCACCGACTTTCTCGCGCACTTCGGCCATCAACGGCTCCAGCGACTTGTGCCAGCACTCTTCGGCCTGGACCACACGGAAGCCCTGCTTGCGGCTCCAGTTGAAGTCTTCGGCGGTATAGCCCTGGGCGCGCAGGCCGATCTGCACCACGCGGTCGCAGTCCAGCAGGCCTTCTTCGACGGCGCGGCGGAAGGTGGTGCCGTGGGCGATCTTCTCGCCGAACATGTGATCGTTGACGTCGG
Organism: Pseudomonas sp. UC 17F4; assembly: GCF_900101695.1. Lineage (NCBI taxonomy): Bacteria > Pseudomonadati > Pseudomonadota > Gammaproteobacteria > Pseudomonadales > Pseudomonadaceae > Pseudomonas > Pseudomonas sp. UC 17F4. The sequence continues at coordinate 5,041,623 of NZ_FNKV01000001.1, read as the reverse complement.
CGTGGGCATCGATGTGCACCAGCCCGACCTTGCCGTGCTTCTTGTGGATAGCGCGCAGGATCGGCAGGGTGATGGTGTGGTCGCCGCCCATGGTCATGGGGATGACGTTGTGTTCGAGGATCTCGTCGTAGGCTTCTTCAATGATCCGCACGGCGTCGAGCAGGTTGAAGGTGTTGATCGCCACGTCGCCGATATCGGCAACCGACAATGAATCGAAGGGCGCAGCGCCAGTGGCCATGTTGTACGGGCGGATCATCACCGATTCGGCGCGGATCTGCCGTGGGCCGAAGCGGGTGCCGGAGCGCAGCGAGGTGCCGATGTCCAGGGGGATGCCGATGAACGCGGCATCCAGGCCTTCGGCGCTTTGCAGGTGAGGGAGACGGAGCATGGTGGCGATGCCGCCGAAGCGCGGCATTTCGTTGCCGCCCAGTGGTTGGTGCAGAATCTTGTCCACGGTCGGGCCTCATCGATTCGATTGTTCTAGTTGTTGGAACCTGTCTGGCTGGCCTGGGGCAACCCCTGAAATGCCGGCAAGCAGGTGCATTGCGGCAGAGTCTGCAAAAGGTAGTGGATGAAAAGAATCGCTACAGGCAAATACTTAGTTCAGGTTTTTCTGAACTAATGCCGGTATTGCGGTTAGAATCCGGCCATCTGTAGCCCTGCGGACCGCGATTACATGGCCTCTGCCTTGCCCGACCTGAAACTCCTGCGCATCTTCGTCAGCATCGTGCGCCACCAGGGGTTTGCCAACGCCCAGCGCGAGCTGAACCTGTCGACCTCGGCCATCAGTACCTACATGAGCCAGCTCGAGGCGGCCCTTGGCATCGTCCTTTGCCATCGCGGCCGTGGCGGTTTCAGCCTGACCAGCAAGGGTGAACTGTTCCACCAGGAGACCTTGCGCCTGCTGGCAGAAATGGACGGTTTCGAGCAATACGCGGCGGCGCTCAAGGGGGAATTGCGCGGTACCCTCAACCTTGGGGTGATCGACTCCACCGTCGGTGATCGGGCCTTGCCTTTGGCTGAAGCTATCGGTGCCTACAGCCAGGAGCACCCCGCGGTGCACTTGCACCTGTCGGTGTCGAGCCCCTACGAGCTGCAACTGGGGGTGCAGGACAACCGCCTGGACCTGGCCATCGGCGCCTTTTCCACGCGCATGAGCGGGCTGGTGTATCAGCCGTTGTACCGCGAGCAACATTGGCTGTATTGCAGCAACCGCCACCCGCTGTTCAACGAGCGGCGCATTCCCGAGCAGGTGATTACCCAGCAGCGCATGGTCGGTCGCGGCTACTGGAGCCAGGCTGAACTTGCCCGCCACGGTTTCAAGCACAGCGCGGCAACGGTGGAGAGCATGGAGGCGCAACTGATCCTGGTGTTGTCCGGCGCCTATATCGGCTACCTGCCGGAACACTATGCCCAGGCCTGGGCTGACAAGGGCGATTTGCGGGTGTTATCACCGGCGACCTTCGGCTATCAGGCGCCGTTCTCCATGATCATTCGCCGTGGCCGCAGCCGCGAACCCTTGATCCAGACCTTTCGCGATCTGCTCAAGGCGCAACTCACTCCAGCCTGAACGAAACGGCCCCTGAAAAATTTAGTCGTGGCTGCAAAAATTCCTGAAAATATCGGCCGCAACCCCGTAATTGCTCTGCTAAACCTGTATTGGCTTGATGAAACTTCCCATCTCTCCTTTGCAGGGATCGCCCAGATGCGCATGAATTTGCCCGTCACTGAGCATGAAAGAACCTTTCCGAGCGAACAGCGGCTGATTTCCACTACCGACCTCAATAGCCGCATCACCTATTGCAACGACGCCTTTGTCGCCATCAGCGGTTTTACCTACGAGGAATTGCTCGATCAGCCGCACAACCTGGTGCGTCATCCGGACATGCCCCCCGCGGTGTTCGGGCATATGTGGGAAACCATCAAACAGGGCAAACCCTGGATGGGCGTGGTGAAGAACCGCGCCAAAAACGGCGACTTTTACTGGGTCAGCGCTTACGTTACGGCGATTTACGAAAACGGCCGGATCAGCGGCTACGAGTCGGTGCGCTCGGTACCGACCCGCGAGCAGATCCGCCGGGCCACGGCGTTGTATGCACGGTTGCGCCAGGGGCGCAGCCCGGTGCCGCTGGCGGCTCGACTGGGCGCGACAGTGGAACACGGCTGGCCCTTGGTCGGCGCTGGTATTTTGTCTGTGATCAGCTATTTGTGGCTGCCCCAGTACGCCGCCCTGGGTGTGCTGATGGCCAGCCTGCTCAGCGCCTGGTACCTGATCGAGGCGCGGCAGAACCGGGTAATCCGCCGCACCCTGGGCGAACACCCGAAAGCCTTTACCAGCCCTCTGGTTGCCCTGACCTACAGCGACAACAGCGGCCTGCAGGGCCAGCTGGACCTGGCGATCATCAGTGAAGAAGCCCGCTTGCAAACGGCCCTGACGCGCCTGGTGGATGCCGGTGTCGGGGTCAAGACGCGCGCCGCGCAATCCTCCGACCTGTCCGGGGCCCAGGCGCAGATGCTCGACAAGCAACGCAGCGAAACCGATCAGTCGGCCACGGCGATTGCGCAAATGGCAGCGACCATCCAGGAAGTGACGCACAACGTGCAGAACACCGCTACGGCCGCCTCCGATGCCGATCACCTGGCCCAGCAGGGCAGTGACCTGGCGCAGCAAAGCCTGCGCGCCATGGGCAGCATGGCCGAGGCGGTCAGCGACATCGGCCAGGCGGTCAATGCCCTGGCCGACCAGACCCAGTCGATCGGCAGCGTGGTCGATGTCATCACCTCGATTGCCGAGCAGACCAACCTGCTGGCGCTCAACGCGGCGATCGAGGCGGCGCGGGCCGGCGAGCAGGGCCGGGGCTTTGCCGTGGTCGCCGACGAGGTGCGCTCGCTGGCCCAGCGTACCCGTACCTCGACCGAGGAGATCCACCAGATTATCGCCTCGTTGCGCGCCGGCGCCGAGCGGGCGGTGTCCAGTGCCAGCAAGGGCGAGCAGATCTCCCGCGACAGCGTGCACAGCGTCGAGGCGGTGCAGTCGGCGCTGGTGGGCATCACCCAGGCGGTCAGCCGCATCACCGGCATGAGCCAGCAGATGGCCACAGCCTCGGAACAGCAGAGTCATGTCGCCGAGGACATCAACCAGCAGATCACCCGCATTGCCCAGCTCTGCGATCACAGCGCCGGGCAGGCCAAGCAGGGCGCCGAGATCAGCCAGGACCTGGAACGCATGGCCGATTACTTGTACAGCCTGGCCGAACGTTTCAACCGCTGAAGCTTTTCGTCTCTCCCACAGGGAAGTGGGCTTTTTTCGGGGCTGCTGTGGCACACTTTGCCCGCTCAGGAGAACCCGATGTCCAGAATCCACTGCGAGCGCTGCCTGCGCCCACAAGCCCATTGCCTTTGTCCGCTAATCCCTTCCCTCGACAGCCGTACCCGCGTGCTGTTGTTGCAGCATCCCAGTGAAGTGCGCCACGCCCTCAATACCGCCAAGCTGGCGGCGCTTGGCTTGCGCAATGCGCAATTGCACGTGGGCGAAGTGTTCGAGGATCTGCCTGAGCTGCTGCAAGCACGGGGGTACCGCAGTGCCCTGCTGTTTCCGGGCGATGCGGCGCAGCCGCTGGTGGCCTATGCCGACGGCGAGGATCAGCGACCGTGGCAACTGGTGGTGCCTGATGGTACCTGGCGCAAGGCGAGCAAGTTGCTGCATGTGAACCCGTTGCTTGGCACGTTGCCGCGGGTAACCCTGGCCCAGGTCCTGCCTTCGCGCTATCGCCTGCGCAAAGCGCCGCAGGCGGGGGCAGTATCGACTCTGGAGGCACTGGTGCAGGCGCTCAACGTGCTGGAGGCGCCGGTTAATTTTGACGCGCTGTTAAAACCGTTCGAGGCGCTGATCGAGGGGCAGATTGCGGCGATGGGGCGCGAGACCTACGAGCGCAATCATCTGCGTTGAGCCACTGCGAGCGCCTCAGCGTTCGCGCATGGCTTCGGTACGTGCCTTGAGCACCGGCTTGAGCAGGTAATCGAGCACGCTCTTGTGGCCGGTGATGATATCCACCGTGGCAGTCATGCCGGGGATGATCAAAAGCGGTTTGTTATCACCACCCAGGTGGTTCTTGTCGGTGCGCACCTGGATCAGGTAAAAGGCGTTGCCCTTGTCGTCGGTGACGGTGTCGGCGCTGATCAGTTCGAGCTTGGCCTTCAGGCCGCCGTAGATGGTGTAGTCGTAGGCGCTGAACTTGACCATCGCCGACTGCCCGGGGTGCAGGAAGGCGACATCTTGCGGGCGCACCTTGGCCTCGATCAGCAGGTTGTCTTCCAGCGGCACGATCTCCAGCAGGTCACTGCCGGGCTGGACCACGCCGCCGATGGTGTTGACCTTGAGCAGCTTGATGATCCCGTGCACCGGCGAAACCACGGTGGTGCGGGTTACCCGGTCATCGATGGCAATGCTTGAGGCGGTGATCTTCGACAGGTCGGTGCGTTTTTCGTTGAGCTCCTTGGCCGCCTCTGAGCGAAACCCGGCTTCGGACTCTTCGATCTTGCTCTTGATCTCGGCCACCGCCGCTTCGGCGCGCGGGATTGCCAGGCTGGTGGCGTTGAGCGAGCCGCGGGCCTCAACGGCGCTGCGCTTGAGGCGCAGAATCTCCACCGGTGAGATCGCCCCGGTGCCAACCAGCGGCGTCGACATGTTCAGTTCCTGCTGCAACAGCGCCAAGGCCGAGCGGTACTGCTCGACCTTGGAGCGAAATTCGGCCAGTTCCTGGGTTTTTTGCCGCAGTTGCTCGTTGAGGGTCTGCTTTTCGCTGCTTAGCCGGCGCTGGCGCGACTGGTACAGCGAGAGTTCGTCTTCGGCCACTTGTGGCGCCTTGCTGCGTACTTCTTCGGAGAGCTGGAACGGCCGGCCTTCGGCCTCGGCAGAAAGGCGCTCGACCTGGGCGGTGAGGGCAAAGCGGTCGGCTTCGCTCTCGCCCTTGTTGGAGAGAAAACGCGTGTCGTCCAGGCGCAGCAGGGTATCGCCCTTGTTCACCATCTGCCCTTCACGGACGAAGATCTCGGTGACGATGCCGCCTTCAAGGTTCTGGATCACCTGGACCTTGCTCGACGGAATGGCCTTGCCTTCGCCCATGGTCACTTCATCGAGCACGGCGAACTTGGCCCACAGCAGCGCCACCAGCAACAGCCCCGCGGCCAGCCACACGGTGATCCGCGACAGACGCGGCGAGTCCTGCAGGGTGGCGCCGGCCACATCGGGCATGAACTCGCGTTCGGCGGTCTTGCCGAAACTCTGGAAGTAGCTGCGCAGGCCTTGGCTTACGGACATGAATGACCCCCTAGAGTGCCGCGCCAACGCGGCCTTTGCGCAGTGCATCGATGACCGCTTCCTTCGGCCCGTCGGCAACGATCTTGCCGTTGTCCAGTACCAGCAGCCGGTCGACCAGGCTGAGCATCGAGGTGCGGTGGGTGACCAGCAGCAGGGTTTTGCCCTGCACCCAGCCATGCAGGCGCTGGCGCAGCTGGTCTTCGCTGCTGTTGTCCATGTGGCTGGTGGGTTCGTCGAGGATCATGATCGGCGGTTCGAGCAACATCGCCCGGGCCAGCAGCACGGCCTGGCGCTGGCCGCCGGAAAGCAGCTGGCCGCGCTCGCCGACCGGGCGGTCGAAGCCTTGCGGGTGCTGGCGGGCCAGCTCGCTGACGCCGGTCAGCTCGGCCACTTCAAGCATGCGCGCGTCACTCACATAGCGCGCGCCAAGGGTCAGGTTGTCGCGCAGGCTGCCGGCCAGCAGCGGCAGGTCATGAGCGACGTAGCCCAGTTGGTGGCGCAGGTCGGCGATGTCCAGTTGGCGCAGGTCGAGGTTGTCGAGCAGGATCTGCCCTTCGTCCGGGGCATAGAACCCCATCAACAGGCGCGCCAGGGTGCTCTTGCCCGAGCCGCTGCGGCCGATGATGCCGATGCGTTCGCCCGGCTTGACGCTGAAGCTGATGTCATTGAGGGCGGCAGCGTTCTGGCCGTGGTAGCGAAAGCTCACATGGCTGACGTCGAGGCCGCCGTGCAACTGGGTGCGCTCCAGCGGTTGCTGGCCGGCCTGGCGCTCCTGCGGCAGGGCCATCAGCGCGTCGGTGCTGCGCATGGTCAGCTGTGCCTGCTGGTAGCGGGTGATCAGCCCGGCGATTTGCCCGAGCGGTGCCAGCACCCGGCTGCCGAGCATGTAGCTGGCAACCAGGGCGCCGACACTGAGGTTGCCGGCAATGATGCTGTAGACCCCGGCAACGATGGTGGCCATGCCGCAGAACTGCTGGATGAACAGCGTGCCGTTGGTGGCCAGTGCCGACAGGTTGCGGGCGTGGGCGTCGAGGCGGGTGAGGGCGCCGTGGGTGCTTTCCCACTGGTACTGGCGCTCGCTTTCGGCGCTGCAGGCCTTGAGGGTTTCCAGGCCGCCGAGGGTTTCGATCAGCAGCGCCTGGCGCACCGCGCCCAGGGCCAGGCTTTTTTGCACGGTATCGCGCAGCCGCACCTGGATGAACAGGGCAAAGAAAATGGTCACCGGGAAGGCAATCAGCGGGATCACCACCAGCCAGCCACCGAGCAGGCCGATCACCGCCAGCATCAGCACCACGAAGGGCAGGTCGATAATGCTGGTCAGGGTCACGGCGGTAAGGAATTCACGCAGGCCCTGGAAGTCATGAATGCTCTGGGCAAAGCCGCCAACCGTGGCCGGCCGGGCTTTCATCGACATGCCGGTGATGCGTTCGAACAGGGTGGCGGAAAGAATCAGGTCGGTCTTTTTCCCGGCCTGGTCGAGCAGGTGGGCGCGGACCACGCGCAGGGTCAATTCGAACAGGGTGCCGATCAGCAGGCCGGCGCTCAGTACCCACAGCGTCGAGGTAGCCTGGTTGGGCACCACGCGGTCGTAGGTCTGCATGACGAACAGGGGCACCATCAGCCCCAGCAGGTTGATCAGCAGGCTGGCGAGAATGGCGTCGCTATAGAGCCAGCGTGAGAGTTTGAGGGTGTCGCGAAACCAGGCGTTGACCCGTGGCATCAACGGCGCACGCAGGTCTTCGAGTTCATGGCGGGGGCGGGCGAACAGCGCCTCGCCGGCGTAGGCTTGCAGCAGTTCTTCGCGGCTGACCCACTGCTCGCCGCCTTCGGCTTCACAGGGCAGGATCAGCGCCCGGCCGTCATCGCCCCAACGCCGCAGCACCGCGCAGCGGCCGTCCTTGAGCAGCAACAGCACCGGCAGGTTGAGCGCCGAGATCGCTCCCAGCTCACGCCGCAGGATCCGCGCCTGCAAACCGGCCCGTGCCGCTGCCCGGGGCAGCAGTTCAAGGCTCAGGCGTTGCTCGGGCAGCGGCAGGCCGGCACTCAGGCCGGCGCGACTGACAGTGCAACCATGCAGCTTGCAAAGGATCAGCAAGCCATCGAGTAGCGGGTCATCGAAACTCTGGCGCGGATCTATTGCCGAGCTCGCAGGTTGCATGCTGGTCACAGTCGCCTACTCCTGCCGCAGTTGGAGGGGTTTAGCGCATATCGGGCAGGCGCGCCTCGCTCTTCACTTCGCTCTTGGCGATCGCCTCGGGTGGCAGCGAGATGCGCTGCTTGTTCAGCAGTTCACCCATGTTGGCCAGTACCCGGTACATGGAGAACTCTTCGGTGTAGCGCACTTCGGTGTAGCGGCGGTTGGCGTTGTACAACTCGTTTTCACTGTCGAGCAAATCGAGCAGGGTGCGTTGGCCGAGGCCGAACTGGTCCTGATAAGCGGCGCGCACACGGGTGGTGGTCTCGGCGTACTCGCGGGCCGCCGGCAGTTGCACGCGGGCGTTGTTCATGGCGTTCCACGACAGCGACAGGTCTTCGGTCAGCTGGCGCAGGGCGTTGTTGCGGATGTCCATGGCCTGGTTGATCTTGTGCGCATCGGACTGCAGGCGGGCCTTGTCGCTGCCGCCGCGAAACAGGTTGTAGCTGAGCTCGACACCGGCCTGCCAGTCGTTGTTGTCGTGGCCGACCTGACCTGCAGTGTTGTTGTTGGCACCGGTTGCCAATACTGCGTCAATACGCGGGTAGAACGGCGACTTGGCCACTTCGTATTGCTGCTCGGCCGCATTGACGTCGGCCTGGGCGGATTTCAGGTAAGGGTTGTTTTCGAGCATGTCCTGGCGTGCAGCAGCCAGGTCAGCAGGCACTTCACCCTTGATGGTCACCGGGGTTTCCAGCTCATCGGGCTGGCGACCGACGACGCTATAGAACCTGGCCTCGGCATCGGCCAGGTCGACCTCGGCGGTGTACAGGTTGTTCTCGGCCAGGGCGCGACGGGCGGTGGACTGGTCGCGGTCGGCATTGCTGCCGACCCCGCGCTCACTGCGCAGGCCGATCTGGTCGTTGACCCGCAGGTGCGCCTGCAGGTTGTTCTTGGCCAGGGTTACCAGCTCGCGGCGTTTGAGCACTTCAAGGTACACCTCGACGGTACTCAGGGCGACGGACTGGGCGGTGGCCTGGGTGTAGTAGGCCCGCGAGTTCACCACTGCCTCGGTACGGCCGACTTCGTTGGCGGTGTTGAAGCCGTCGAAGAGCATCTGCCGCAGGCGCAGGTCGGACTGGGTGTAGGTCAGTGTCTCTTTATTATGATTACGCGTGCCGTCGGCATTGAAGCCACGGGTATTGGTGTTGTCGGAGCGTTGTCGACCGTAACCGGCCACCAGGTCGACGGTGGGGAAGTAACCGCCTCGGGCGAACTTCACGTCTTCATCGGCCGACAGCCGGCTGTTTTTGCTGGAGCCGATTTCCGGGTGGTAATCCACGGCGCTTTGCACAGCCTCATTAAGTGACATCGCCTGGGCATTGGCACATGCCATGGCCAACAGAATTGCGCTGGTGATGGGGGTCAAAACGCGCATGGGTTACTTCTCCCTGATTTCTAATAATGGTCCTGCGATTCGTCAAAAAAGTGACGAAAACCTGAGGTCAAACCGTATCAGGCTTGTAACAACAGAGCTAAGAACATTTACGCGCGAAGCTAAGAAGATTTTTTCATAAGAGTTATGCGAAAAAAAACTTATGCGGTCTAAGAAATCCGAGACATTGTTCATATCAGGCAGCCCGTGGAATCAGCGCTAGGGTGCATTTTTTCGGGCGTCAGAGAAAGTTCCCGTGTTTTTGCAGCAGAGGGCATGGATGTAGCGGAGGGGATGGAGGCGGGGCGAAGTTTGGCGACAAATTTTTGGCAGGTGTCACTAGGCCACTTCGCTCAATCACTTTCACCGCAGCTCTGGCAGGCGAAGTCATTGATTTCATTGAAATCATCTCGCACTCCAGGGCTGTTTTAGCGTTGGCCCGGGTTAATTCCGCCGGGCTGGCCACGCGATAGTTCAGCGCACGTTGCTGCAATCAACCGATTTGCAGTGGAGGAGTGCGCTCATGGCTAAGTTAATCGGTGTCGTCAGCAAGGTGGTGGGCGAAGTCTTCGCTGTAGGCAGCGATGGCAGCCGCCGGCCGCTGATCGAGGGCGACAAGGTATATGCCGGCGAGCAGCTGGACACAGGCCTTGCTGGCGCAGTCGCCGTCCACCTGCAAAACGGTGCCGAACTGACCCTCGGCCGTGACAGCAATCTGACCCTGACCCCTGAGCTGCTGGCGGATCGCGCGCCGCATGTTGATACACCGGAGTCGCAGACCCCCAGCCAGGCGCAACTGTCTGATGTCGAGAAACTCCAGCAAGCCATCGCTGCGGGTGCCGACCCGAGCCAGGACGCCGACCCCACTGCAGCCGGGCCAAGCACTGGCGGTGCAACGGGGGCACTGGGCGGCGGGCATACCTTCGTGATCCTCAACGAGGTGGCCGGGCGCGTTGATCCGCAGATCGGCTTTCCCACTGCAGGCTTCAACGGCTTTCCCGAGTTGCCGCAGCTGGACGTCGGCCTGATCAACAACAATGACGAAGCCCCGCCAGTGCCGGTGATCGACAACCCGGTCAGCCTCGAAGGGCTTGCCGTCGAGGGCGGCGAGCTGTCGTTGAACGAGGCCAATCTACCCCAGGGCTCGGCCAGCAATCCGGCGGCCCTGACCCAGGCGGGCAGTTTTACCGTGCAGGCACCCGATGGGGTGTTCAACCTTAACGTCGGCGGCATCAATGTGGTCACCGCCGGTGCGGTGACCGGCATCGGCCAGTCGATCACCACTGGCCTGGGCAATTTGCTGACCATTACCGGCTATGACCCTGCCACTGGCGTGGTCAGCTACAGCTACACCCTCAACGATGCCGAAACCCACCCCAGTGGCGCGGGTGCCAACGGGCTTGGTGAAAGCATCGCGGTACTGGTCAGTGATACCGACGGCGACGTAGCCACTGGCTCGCTGGATGTCACAGTGATTGACGACGTACCGCGGGCAGTGGCCGATAGCAATGCCGTCACCGCCACCGAGAACCAGCTGACCCTGACCGGCAACGTGCTGACCAATGACGTGCAAGGCGCAGACCGGGTACCAACCGGGCCGATTACCGCCGGCACCTTCGTCGGTACCTACGGCACTTTGGTGCTGGCCGCCGACGGTTCCTACACCTATACGCTGAATACTGCCGATCCGGATTTCATCAATCTGCATGGCGGTGGTAATGGCGTCGAGACCTTCACCTACACCCTCACCGATGCCGACGGTGATGTTTCCAGCGCCAATCTGGTGCTCAACGTCAGCAACCTCAATGACCCGGTGGAACTCAACGGGCTGAGCATCAATGGCGGCGAGCTGGTGCTGTTCGAGAAGAACCTGGCAGCTGGCAGCAGCCCTGATGCGGCGGCACTGACCCAGAGTGGAACCTTCACCGTGACCGCCGCCGACGGCCTGCAATCGCTGACGGTGGGCGGTATCAATGTGATCAGTGCCGGGGTGGTCAATGGCTTCCCGCAATCACTCACCACGGCCCTGGGCAACACCCTGACCATCAACGGTTTTAACCCGGCCACCGGGGAGGTCACCTACAGCTACACCCTCAATGGCAGCGAAGCGCATGCCGCCGGCAATGGCAGCAACTCACTGGGCGAGAGTTTCAACGTGGTTGCCACCGATACCGATGGCAGCAGCGCGAGCATGAGTATCGATGTTTCCATCGTCGACGACGTGCCGAACGCGGCGGCAGATACCAACGCCGTCACCGCCACCGAGAACCAGCTGACCCTGACCGGCAACGTGCTGACCAACGATGTGCAGGGCGCGGACCGTGTGCCAACCGGGCCGATCACCGCCGGCACCTTCGTCGGCACCTACGGCACCTTGGTACTGGCCGCTGACGGTTCCTACACCTACACGCTGAACACTGCCGATCCGGACTTCTTCAACCTGCATGGCGGCGGTAACGGGGTCGAGACCTTTACCTACACCCTGACCGATGCTGATGGCGATGTGTCCACCGCCAACCTGGTGCTCAACGTCACCAACCTCAACGATCCGGTGACCCTCAATGGCTTGAACGTTGAAGGCGGCGAGCTGACGGTTTTCGAGAAGAACCTTGGCGACGGCAGCAACCCGGATACGCCAGCGCTGACGCAAACTGGCAGCTTCACGGTGACCGCGCTGGACGGTGTGCAAACCCTGACCGTCGGTGGCATTACCGTGGTCAGTGGCGGCGTGGCCAGCGGCTTCCCGCAATCGGCCACCACGGCGCTGGGCAATACCTTGACCATCACCGGTTATGACGCCTCGACCGGCGTGGTGACCTACAGCTACACCCTGCTCGACAACGAGGCCCACCCGAACGCCAACGGCACCAACAGCCTGGGCGAGAGCTTCACGGTCAGTGTGACGGACACCGACGGCAGCACTGCCAGCGGGTCCATCGATGTGAATATCGTCGACGACGTGCCGACCGCGGCAGGCGATACCAACGCCGTTACCGCTACTGAGAACCAGCTGACCCTGACCGGTAACGTGCTGACCAACGACGTGCAGGGTGCGGACCGTGTACCCACGGGGCCAATTACTGCAGGCACCTTCGTCGGCACCTACGGCACCTTGGTGCTGGCAGCCGATGGTTCCTACACCTACACGCTGAACACTGCCGATCCGGACTTCTTCAACCTGCATGGCGGCGGTAACGGGGTCGAGACCTTTACTTACACCCTGACCGATGCTGATGGTGACGTATCCACCGCCAACCTGGTGCTCAATGTCACCAACCTCAACGATCCGGTGACCCTCAACGGCTTGAACGTTGAAGGCGGCGAGCTGACTGTTTTCGAGAAGAACCTTGGCGATGGCAGCAACCCGGATACGCCAGCGCTGACGCAAACTGGCAGCTTCACGGTGACCGCGCTGGACGGTGTGCAAACCCTGACCGTCGGTGGCATCACCGTGGTCAGCGGCGGCGTGGCCAACGGCTTCCCGCAATCGGCAACCACCGCCCTGGGCAATACCCTGACCATCACCGGTTATGACGCCTCGACCGGTGTGGTGACCTACAGCTACACCTTGCTCGACAACGAAGCCCACCCGAACGCCAACGGCACCAACAGCCTGGGCGAGAGCTTCACGGTCAGTGTGACGGACACCGACGGCAGCACTGCCAGCGGGTCCATCGATGTGAATATCGTCGACGACGTGCCGACCGCGGCAGGCGATACCAACGCCGTTACCGCTACCGAGAACCAGCTGATCCTGACCGGTAATGTGTTGACCAACGATGTGCAGGGTGCGGACCGTGTACCCACGGGGCCAATTACTGCAGGCACCTTCGTCGGCACCTACGGCACCTTGGTGCTGGCCGCTGACGGTTCCTACACCTACACGCTGAACACTGCCGATCCGGACTTCTTCAACCTGCATGGCGGCGGTAACGGGGTCGAGACCTTTACTTACACCCTGACCGATGCTGATGGCGATGTGTCCACCGCCAACCTGGTGCTCAACGTCACCAACCTCAACGATCCGGTGACCCTCAACGGCTTGAACGTTGAAGGCGGCGAGCTGACTGTTTTCGAGAAGAACCTTGGCGACGGCAGCAACCCGGATACGCCAGCGCTGGCGCAAACTGGCAGCTTCACGGTGACCGCGCTGGACGGTGTGCAAACCCTGACCGTCGGTGGCATTACCGTGGTCAGCGGCGGGGTGGCCAGCGGCTTCCCGCAATCGGCAACCTCCGCACTGGGCAACACCCTGACCATCACCGGTTATGACGCCTCGACCGGTGTGGTGACCTACAGCTACACCTTGCTCGACAACGAAGCCCACCCGAACGCCAACGGCACCAACAGCCTGGGCGAGAGCTTCACGGTCAGTGTGACGGACACCGACGGCAGCACTGCCAGCGGGTCCATCGATGTGAATATCGTCGACGACGTGCCGACCGCGGCAGGCGATACCAACGCCGTTACCGCTACCGAGAACCAGCTGACCCTGACCGGCAACGTGCTGACCAACGACGTGCAGGGTGCGGACCGTGTACCCACGGGGCCAATTACTGCAGGCACCTTCGTCGGCACCTACGGCACATTGGTGCTGGCCGCTGACGGTTCCTACACCTACACGCTGAACACTGCCGATCCGGACTTCTTCAACCTGCATGGCGGCGGTAACGGGGTCGAGACCTTTACCTACACCCTGACCGATGCTGATGGTGACGTATCCACCGCCAACCTGGTGCTCAATGTCACTAACCTCAACGATCCGGTGACCCTCAACGGCTTGAACGTTGAAGGCGGCGAGCTGACGGTTTTCGAGAAGAACCTCGGCGACGGCAGCAACCCGGATACGCCAGCACTGACGCAAACTGGCAGCTTCACGGTGACCGCGCTGGACGGTGTGCAAACCCTGACCGTCGGTGGCATTACCGTGGTCAGTGGCGGCGTGGCCAGCGGCTTCCCGCAATCGGCGACCACCGCCCTGGGCAACACCTTGACCATCACCGGTTATGACGCCTCGACCGGCGTGGTGACCTACAGCTACACCTTGCTCGATAACGAGAACCATCCGACAGCCAATGGCGCCAACAGCCTCAACGAAAGCTTTACCGTAACGGCTACGGACACCGATGGCAGCACTGCCAGCGGGTCCATCGATGTGAACATCGTCGACGACGTACCGACCGCGGCGGGCGATACCAATGCCGTCACCGCCACCGAGAACCAGCTGACCCTGACCGGCAACGTGCTGACCAACGATGTGCAGGGCGCGGACCGTGTGCCAACCGGGCCGATCACCCCCGGCACCTTCGTCGGCACCTACGGCACATTGGTACTGGCCGCTGACGGTTCCTACACCTACACCCTCGATCCTACCGACGCAGACTTCAAAAACCTGCACGGTGGCGGCAATGGCACCGAGACATTCACTTACACCCTGAAGGACGCCGACGGCGACATCAGCACCGCCAACTTGGTGCTCAACGTCACCAACCTCAACGACCCGGTGACCCTCAACGGCCTGAATGTCAACGGCGGCGAGCTGACCGTTTTCGAGAAGAATCTTGGCGACGGCAGCAACCCGAATATCCCGGCCCTGACCCAGAGCGCGAGCTTTACCGTCACCGCCCCGGACGGCCTGCAGACTCTGACCGTCGGTGGCATCACCGTGGTCAGTGGCGGGGTGGCCAACGGCTTCCCGCAATCGGCAACCACCGCCCTGGGCAATACCCTGACCATCACCGGCTACAACCCGGCCACCGGCGTGGTGACCTATAGCTACACCTTGCTCGATAACGAGAACCATCCGACGGCCAATGGTGCCAACAGCCTCAACGAAAGCTTTACCGTAACCGCTACCGACACCGATGGCAGCACTGCCAGCGGGTCCATCGATGTGAACATCGTCGACGACGTACCGACCGCGGCGGGCGATACCAATGCCGTCACCGCCACCGAGAACCAGCTGACCCTGACCGGCAACGTGCTGACCAACGATGTGCAGGGCGCGGACCGTGTGCCAACCGGGCCAATTACTGCCGGCACCTTCGTCGGCACCTACGGGACATTGGTACTGGCCGCTGACGGTTCCTACACCTACACCCTCGATCCTACCGACGCAGACTTCAAAAACCTGCACGGTGGCGGCAATGGCACCGAGACATTCACTTACACCCTGAAGGACGCCGACGGCGACATCAGCACCGCCAACTTGGTGCTCAACGTCACCAACCTCAACGACCCGGTGACCCTCAACGGCCTGAATGTCAACGGCGGCGAGCTGACCGTTTTCGAGAAGAATCTTGGCGACGGCAGCAACCCGAATATTCCGGCCCTGACCCAGAGCGCGAGCTTTACCGTCACCGCCCCGGACGGCCTGCAGACTCTGACCGTCGGTGGCATCACCGTGGTCAGCGGCGGCGTGGCCAGCGGCTTCCCGCAATCGGCAACCACCGCACTGGGCAACACCCTGACCATCACCGGCTACAACCCGGCCACCGGCGTGGTGACCTACAGCTACACCTTGCTCGATAACGAGAACCATCCGACGGCCAATGGTGCCAACAGCCTCAACGAAAGCTTTACGGTAACCGCCACCGACACCGACGGCAGCACCGCCAGCGGTTCGATCGACGTCAATATCGTCGATGACCTGCCGAGCGCTGTTAACGACACCAACGCAGTTACGGCCACTGAGGTACAGCTGACCCTCACCGGCAATGTGCTGACCAACGACGTACAGGGCGCCGACCGCGTAACCGGGCCGATCACCGCTGGCACCTTTGTCGGTACCTACGGCACCCTGGTGCTGGCCGCCGACGGTTCCTACACCTACACCCTGAACCCCAACGATACGGACTTCATCAACCTGCACGGCGGTGGCACAGGTGTCGATACTTTCACCTACACCTTGCGCGATGCCGATGGCGACACCAGCACAGCGACGCTCAAGCTCAATGTCAGCAACCTGGACAACCCGGTCACCATTGACGGCCTGAACGTCAACGGTGGCGAGCTGACCGTCTACGAGAAGAACCTCGGCGACGGCACCAGCCCGGACTCTCCGGCCCTGACCCAGAGCGGCACCTTCACCGTGACGGCCCCTGACGGGCTGCAAAGCCTGACCGTCGGTGGCATCAGCGTGGTCAGTGGCGGGGTGGTCAACGGCTTCCCACAGAGCGGGACTACGCCGCTGGGTAACTCGATCACCATCACCGGTTACAACCCGGCCACCGGGGTGGTCAGTTACACCTACACCTTGCTCGACAACGAAAACCACCCGAACGCCAATGGCATCAACAACCTCAACGAGAGTATCAATGTCGTCGCCACCGACACCGATGGCAGCTCCGCCAACGCGACGATCGATGTGAAGATTGTCGACGACGTACCGAATGCAGTCGGGGCAGAACGCTCGGTGACTCCGGGGCAGGTGGACTCCAACCTGCTGCTGGTGATCGATGTGTCCGGCAGTATGAATGAGGCGTCCGGCGTGCCGGGGCTGACGCGTATGCAACTGGCCAAGCAGGCGATCAATGCCTTGCTCGACAAGTACGATGAAATGGGCGATGTAAAGGTCCAACTGGTGACCTTCTCTACCGGGGCCAACCAGCCTTCAACTGTGTGGGTGACCGTCGACCAGGCCAAGGCTATCGTCAACGGCCTCAGCGCGGGTGGTTCGACCTATTACGATTCAGCGATTACCTCGGCGCAGTCGGCCTACACCACCGGAGGTAAAATCACCGGTGCGCAAAATATCGTGTACTTCTTCTCCGACGGCGCACCTACGTCGGGGCACGCGATTACCGCGCCGCGCGAAGTTGAATGGGAGGGTTTCCTCGACAGTAATGGGATCAAGTCCTACGCGATCGGTCTGGGCAGTGGCGTCAATGCCGGTAACCTCAACCCGTTGTCCTACGACGGTAGTACCCACACCGACACCAATGCCACGGTGGTCACCGACCTCAACCAGCTCAACTCGGTGCTGTCTGGCACCGTCCAGGGCGCACCGATCACTGGCAGTCTGATGAGTGGCGGCCAGTTCGGCGCTGATGGCGGCTTTATCAAGTCGCTGGTTATCGATGGCACTACCTACACCTACGATCCGAAGGGCAACGGCGGTGCGGGCTCTTATGCCACCAGCGGTGCGGCGGACCGGGGTACTTTCGATACCGGCACCAACAGCATTACCGTGAAGACGGCGATCGGCGGCAGCATCGTGGTCAACATGGATACCGGCGACTTTACCTACACGCCGCCCAAGGACACCGGCAGCGGCCAGGTCGAGCAGATCGGCTTCGTCGCCAGTGACAACGATGGCGATACCGCCAGTGCCAACCTGGTGATCAATGTCTACGCCAATACCGCGCCAGTGGCCGGGGCCGACCATGTCATCAGCAACATTCTGTCGAGCAGCATCACCGTGCCCGCCGAAGCCTTGCTGGCCAATGACAGCGATGCCAACCATGACCGCCTGAGCGTGCCTTCGACGACCACCTTCGATACCGGCTGGGCGGCAAAAGGGGCAGGCTTTACCGTGGGCAGCGGTACACCGCCGACGGTTGTCTTCAACGGTACCAACAACACCGGCGCCAACCAGCTGCGGGACCTGCCGCGCAGTGCCTTCAGAGGCCCGGCCGATGCCATGACGGCGGCACTGGTTGTCAGCGGCTACCTGGGGGCTGTAACCACGGCCAATGCCAACGATGAGGACCTGTTGACCGTTACCCTGAAAAAAGGCGAGACGCTGACCCTCGATCACAACCTGGCAGCGGGCAACATCCTGATGGAATGGAAAGACGAGAGCGGCAGCTATCAAACCATCGCCGACGGCGGCTCTTTCACCGCCAGCCATGCCGGCGTCTACAGCATCCACCTGGTCAACCTCACCAACTCGTCAGGCAGCAACACCAACGCGGCTGAAAACTACGCGCTGACCATGACTGTCGACTATTCCAACGCCCAGAACGAAACCGCCTACGGCACCTATACCGTCAGCGACGGGCATGGTGGCAGCAGCACCGGCAATGTCGACATCGTTTATCAGGAGGGCAATACCCTCACCGGTACCAGCGGTGACGATACCCTGCTGGCCGGCGCCGGCAACGATACCCTCAATGCAGGTGCGGGCAACGATGTGTTGATCGGCGGGGATGGCAACGACTTCCTCTACGGCGGTGATGGCAATGACCTGTTGATCGGTGGTGCCGGCAACGACCTGCTCGACGGTGGCGCGGGTATTGACACCGCCAGCTACGCCAGCGCCGGCAGCGCGGTGACGGTCAATCTGAGCACGGTCGGAGCGCAGAACACCGGGGGTGCCGGCACCGACACCCTGGTGGCGATCGAAAACCTGATCGGCTCGGACTACAACGACAACCTGACCGGTAACGACAACGCCAACGTGCTCAACGGCGGCCTGGGCAACGACACCCTGATCGGCGGTGGCGGTGATGATGTGCTGATCGGCGGCCCGGGCAACAACACCCTGACTGGCGGCACGGGTAGCGATACCTTCCTGTACCAGCAGGGCAACACCGGGCACGACGTGGTCACCGACTTCACCCCGGGCACCGATCGTCTGGACCTGTCGCAACTGTTGCAGGGTGAGAATGCAACGACAGCGTCGCTGGATGACTACCTGCACTTCAAGGTCACCGGCAGTGGCGCCAGCGTGGTGTCGACCATCGAGGTCAGCTCGGTGGCAGGTGCGGCGCCGACCCAGACCATCGACCTGGCAGGGGTGAACCTGGCCCAGCACTATGGTGTGACGGCAGGTGCGGGCGGGGTGATTGCGGCAGGGCAGGACACGGCGACGATCATCAACGGCATGCTCAACGATCATTCGTTGAAGGTGGATACCGTATAGGCCTGTTGCTGCAGTCTCAGGACGGGCGCCGCAGGGTTTTTTGCCGCAGGATGTAAATGCTCACCAGCACCGCGCTGGTGAGCATGAACCCCCGCGCCCAGATCAGCGGCACCAGGTAGCAGGACAAACCGATGCTCAGCCACATCAGGCCGATGGCGTAGACCTTGCCTTTGAGGGGAATGCCTTCGCCACTGAGGTAGTCACGAATCCACGGCCCGAGCTTGGGGTGGTTGACCAGCCAGTGGTGAAAGCGCGGCGAGCTGCGCGCAAAGCACGCAGCAGCCAGGAGCAGGAACGGGGTGGTCGGCAGTACCGGCAGGAAGATCCCGATCACCCCCAGCGCGACGCTGAGCCAGCCGATGGCCAGCAGCAGGTAGCGCATGGACGCCGACTCAGTGGTGGCGAGGCTTGAGCAGGGCTGGCTTCTCGTCCGGCGCGTGCAGCAGCAGGTACAGCGCGGTCAGGGCTTCAGGGATCTGCACGATCATGTCGTCCTGCAGGTTGGCGTCCTTGGCGATGTCTTCGAATTCTGGCTGTTCATCGAACAGGCCGGAACCGACCATGATCGGCAGGAGCATCTCGCTGACTTCGTCTTCAGCGGTCTCGAACCAGGCCTCTTCGCGCATGAACACGCCTTCCATGAAGCCGATGCACCAGCCGCGCAGGTCGGAGTCGTCCGGGTCTTCACCCAGGTCGAGGTCGCACGGCAGTTCGAATTCCTCGTCGCTGGCCAGCTGGCGGGCAACGTGGGCTTTGAGCTGGATCAGCGTGGCTTCGATCTCTTCACGCTGGGCGTCGTCCTTGTAATGCGGCTCTTCGGCGAACAGGGCGTCGATCCATTCGCGCTCGGGAACCTCTTCGGCACCGATCGACAGCGCGGTCAGGAAACCGTGGGCGGCCACGTAGTCGAGCGCCTCTTCATGCAGCTCGTCGGCGTCGAGGAAGGCTTGCAGGCGGGTCAGTTGCTCGGCGAAGGACATTACGGGGCTACCTTGGGAATAAACGATACTGAATTCTAGCACCTTGCAGCGCAAACGAGGCAAAGGAAGACGTCTATCGCAGAGCATCCTGCTAGGCCGCAGGCTCCGGTATAATGCCCGGCTTTTATCCCAGGGCCCTTGTAACTCGGGGGTCGGGTAAAAGCCGCTTACGCATTTTCGGGTGTCGCCAGCGGATTTTTCGTCCAGCCTGTGCCCAGGATGGTTCTGCGATTTTTGGAGTTTTTATGCTCGAACAGGCTCAGCGCGTCCTCAAGGACATCTTCGGTTACGACAGTTTTCGGGGTCGCCAGGGCGCGATCATCGAATGCGTGGCCAAGGGTGGCGATGCGCTGGTCCTGATGCCCACCGGCGGCGGCAAGTCGCTGTGCTTCCAGGTCCCGGCCCTGTTGCGCCCTGGCCTGGCGGTGGTGGTATCGCCGTTGATCGCGCTGATGGACGACCAGGTGGCGACCCTCGACGAATTGGGCGTGGCCGCCGCTTCGTTGAACTCGACCCTCAGCGCCGAGCAGCAACGCGAACTGGCCGGGCGTATCCGCCGCGGCGAAGTGAAGATGCTCTACCTGGCTCCCGAGCGCCTGGTGCAGCCGCGCATGCTCGATTTCCTGCGTACCCTCGACATCGCCCTGTTTGCCATCGACGAGGCCCACTGTGTGTCGCAGTGGGGCCATGACTTCCGTCCCGAGTACCTGCAACTGGGGCAACTGGCCGAGCTGTTCCCCAACGTGCCGCGCATTGCCCTGACCGCCACCGCGGACATGCGCACCCGTGAAGAGATCGTCACCCGCCTGCACCTGCAGAACGCCGAGCGCTTCCTGTCGAGCTTCGACCGGCCGAACATCTTCTACCGCATCGTGCCCAAGGAGCAGCCGCGCAAGCAGTTGCTGGCGTTCCTCGGCGAGCGGCGCGGCAACGCCGGTATCGTCTACTGCCTGTCGCGCAAGAAGGTCGACGACGTCGCCGCCTACCTGTGCGAGCAGGGCTTCCCGGCCTTGCCTTACCATGCCGGCCTGCCTGCCGAGACCCGCGCCTCCAACCAGCGGCGCTTTCTCAACGAGGAAGGCCTGATCATGGTCGCCACCATTGCCTTCGGCATGGGCATCGACAAGCCCAACGTACGCTTCGTTGCTCACCTCGACCTGCCCAAGTCGCTCGAGGCCTACTACCAGGAAACAGGCCGCGCCGGTCGTGACGGCCTGCCTGCCGATGCCTGGATGGCCTACGGCCTGCAGGACATGGTAATGCTCAAGCAGATGCTGCAAAACTCTGAAGGCGACGAGCGCCACAAGCGCATCGAGCAACACAAGCTCGATGCCATGCTCGCCTTGTGTGAAGAAACCCGCTGCCGCCGCCAGACCCTGCTCAACTACTTCGACGAAGAGTTGCCGCAGCCGTGCGGCCACTGCGACAACTGCATCGATGGCGTGCAGACCTGGGATGCCACCGAGCCTGCGCGCCAGGCGCTGTCGGCGGTGTACCGTACCGGTCAGCGTTATGGCGTCGGCCACCTGGTGGATGTGCTGCTGGGCCGCGATAACGAAAAGATCCGCAATTTCGGCCACGAGAAACTGGCCGTGTACGGCGTTGGCAAGGACCGCTCCGAGCACGACTGGCGTTCGCTGTTCCGCCAGTTGGTCGCCCGCGGCCTGGCCGACATCGACCTCGAAGGCTACGGCGGCCTGCGCCTGTCCGACACGTGCCGGCCGTTGCTGCGCGGTGAAGTCAGCCTCGAGCTGCGTAAAGATCTCAAGCCACAAACCAGCAGCAAGGGTGGCAGCAGCAGTGGCGGCAGCCCGGCCAGCCAGCTGGTGCGTGGCGAAGAGCGCGAACAATGGGAAGCCCTGCGTGCGTTGCGCCGCAAGCTGGCCGAAGAACATGGCGTGCCGCCGTATGTGATCTTCCCCGATTCGACCCTGCTGGAGATGCTGCGCAGCCAGCCCACCAGCCTCAGCGAGATGGGCCGGGTCAGCGGCGTCGGTGCGCGCAAGCTCGAGCGTTACGGCGAAGCCTTCCTCGAAGTGCTGGGTGGCGGCGTCGAAGCGCCAAAGATCGTCACCGACCTGCGCCACGAACTGGTCAGCCTGGCCCGCGCCGGCATGACTCCGATGCAGATCGCCGGGCAGCTGAACTGCAGCGAAAAGAACGTCTACAGCCTGCTTGCCGAGGCCATTGGCCGCCAGGAGCTGTCGCTGGACCAGGCCCTGGACCTGCCGGAAGACCTGCTGGGCGAAGTTCAGGATGCCTTCCTCGATGGTGAAGGCGAGTTGCCGCCGGTGTCGGCGATTGCCGAGCAGTTTGGCGGGCGAGTGCCCGAAGGTGTTTTGTATTGCGTACGGGCCGCGCTGGCTGCCGAATTCGAGATGTAAAACCGGCCTTGTCATCATTTATAACGATTATCGAAGCACCGCCAGCCGTATGAGCCTTGCCTGCGGCTCACGGTCATGGTTAGCTGACTAATAATTAGTTCTGATGATGAGTTTCTCTATGCCGTTGACCGACCAACACAAATTCGGGATGCAGCTGGCACACATGTCCCGCGGCTGGCGCGCCGAACTGGATCGCCGCCTGGCCGGGCTGAACCTGTCCCAGGCCCGCTGGCTGGTGCTGCTGCACCTGGCTCGTTTCGACGAGGCGCCGACCCAGCGCGAGCTGGCCCAGAGTGTCGGCGTCGAGGGGCCGACCCTGGCCCGCTTGCTCGATAGCCTGGAAACCCAGGGGCTGGTGCGCCGTCAGGCGGTGCTCGAAGACCGACGGGCGAAAAAAATCCTCCTCTGCCCACCGGCCAAGCCTTTGATCGACCAGATCGAAACCATTGCCAACGCCTTGCGCGCCGAGCTGTTCGTCGGTGTTGACGAAGAGGACATGCGCATTTGCATGCGCGTCCATGCGCGGATCCTGGCCAACCTGGAAAAGTCCTGATCCTGCTCAGAAGGTGTGACCCAGGTTCAGGTACATCGCCTTCTGATTCTCGCTGTTGGCCCCGTAGCTGAAGTTCAGCGGCCCCAGGGGCGTCTCGAAACCGACGAAGATGCTGGCTGCATTGATGTAGCCACTGTCGAACTCGTTGTCGTTGTTCCAGGCCCGGCCGCGCTCCAGCGAACCGCCCAGGTACAACGGGAAGTCCAGCGGCAGGTAGGCGCGTGGGGTCAGGCGGCGGTAGTAGACCACGCGCATCAGGCTGACGTTTTGCCCGGATACCGAATCCTGGCGAAAGCCCGACAGCTGCCGGGCGCCGCCGAGCACGAAGCTTGAGGTGACCACTTCGGCATCATCCAGGGTCCTGCCGTAGCGCCCGCCTACCACCCAGGTGTTGGGGCCGCTGCTCATGGCCTTGTCGATGTTCAAGTCCCACTGCCGGTAGCGCTGGTCCGAGCCCAGGTTCGGGTCGTACTGGCGCAAAGTCAGGTTGATGTCTTCGCCGCTGTGGGGGAAGTAGACGTTGTCGAGGCTGTCGAACGAGTACTTGAGTTCGTAGAAGCCTTCGTTGAAGTTGACCTTGGGCAGGTCCTGGTCGCCGATGCGCACCTCGGCCTGGCCCCAGGCCTGGCCGACGCCAAAGCGCACTTCGCCGTTGTTGCCGATCTGCCGACCGAGGTTGAGACCGAAGCCATAGCGCTCCAGACGGTATTCGGCAATCGGGTCGTCGTCCAGGGTCGCCTCGATGTTTTGCGAGCCGAGGTCAATGTATGGCGCGATGAAATAGCGCGAGCCGGCATCCAGCGGCTGGTAGAACTCGCTGTACAGCTCTTGCTGGTCGCCGATCTGCGCGCGGGTCAGCCATTCGGCGCCGAGGGAGTTGATGCCGTTGACCCGGTAGCTGGCACCGATGTTGAAGGCGCTGTCGCCGCGCATGTCGTCCGACAGGTTCAGGCCCAGGCGCAGGTAGTCGGTGCCGCCGCGACGGCCACGGGCGTTGATCACCAGGGTGTTGTCGTCACCCGTGTGCACTACCCGGTACTGGACCCGGTCGAAGTAGTCGAGGCCGTACAGGGTGCCCATGTCGGTCTGCAGGCGGCCCAGTTCCAGTGGCTCGCCGATGGGTTGGCGAATGTAGTAGCGGATCACGTCGTCGCTGACTTTCGAATCGTTCTCGATGCGGATCGCGGTGATCACCGGTGTGCGCTGGCTCGGCGAGCGTGCGGCCAGCAGCTCGCCGTCGCTGGCCTGCGGGCGCTTGAGCACCGCCAGGCGTGCGTCCAAAGCGCGGGCGGCGCGGTAGCCGGCGTCGATCATGTCCTGGGCTCGGCCGAAATCGGTGACGCCAAAACTCGACAGCGGTGGCTGGATGAGAATGTCGTCGCGGTGCAGCGCTGCCAGTTGCTCTTCGGAGTTGCGTCGGGTCATCAGGGTGATCGACTGGTTGAGCACATCGACCACGGTTGCCAGCTGCTTGCGGCTGCGCAGCGGGGTGCCGATGTCGACGACGATGGCCACGTCCACACCCATCTCGCGCGCGACGTCCAGGGGAATGTTGTCGACCATGCCGCCATCGACCAGTAGCCGGCCATCGATCTCGACCGGGGCGAACACCGCCGGGATCGACATGCTGGCGCGAATCACCTGGGGCAGGTGGCCACGACGGAATACCACCTTTTCGCCGCTGGCGATGTCGGTGGCCACGGCGCGGAAGGGAATCGGCAGCTTGTCGAAGTCGCGGGTGTCGCTGGTGTGGGCGAGCATGCTTTCCAGCAGCAGCGACAGGTTCTGGCCCTGGATCACCCCCAGCGGCAGGCCCAGGCTGCCGTCGTCGCGAAAGCTGAGCTTTTGTTTGACGAGAAAGTCGCGGTCATCCTGCTTGCGCCGAAACGGCACGTCCTTGCGCGGCGGCGCGTCGGACAGCGCCTGCTGCCAGTCGATGTTGAGGGCGAGCTTTTCCAGTTCGTCGATCTTGTAGCCGGAGGCGTACAGGCCGCCGACCACCGCGCCCATGCTGGTGCCGGCAATCGCATCGACCTTGATGCCCTGTTCTTCCAGGGCCTTGAGCACGCCGATATGGGCCAGGCCACGGGCAGCACCGCCGGAGAGCACCAGGCCGACTTTCGGTCGGGGCGCTTCGGCGGCCAGCAGCGGGAAGCAAACGAACATCAGCAGCAGGGATAACAGCAGGCGGTGCATCATGACTCTCGGAGCGAAGGCTAAAGACCGCTAGTATAAGCGCGCCCACCTGTCAGGAGACCTTCAGTGTATGTCCGCGCATAAACCGGAAATTGTCATTACCTACTGCACCCAGTGCCAATGGCTGCTGCGTGCCGCCTGGCTGGCCCAGGAACTGCTGAGCACCTTCAGTGACGATCTGGCGCGGGTGGCCCTTGAACCCGCCACCGGTGGCTCCTTCCGTATTACCTGCGACGGCGTGCAGATCTGGGAGCGCAAGGCCGATGGCGGCTTCCCTGAAGCCAAGGTGCTCAAGCAGCGCGTGCGCGACCAGATCGACCCGCAGCGTGATCTGGGTCACAACGACCGGCCCTGACCCTCAGCCCTCGGCGACCGCCGCCTTGCCTACTTGATTGCCGGCCGCCAGGCGGCTGGAAATGACGATGGCGAGAATGATCAGCACACCGCCCATAAGCATGCGCAAAGTCGGGGTTTCGGCGAAGATCAACCACGCCATGGCGATGCCGTAGACCGGCTCCAGAGCAAACACCACGGCAGCGGTGCGCGCCTTGATCACCGCCAGGCTGGCGACGAACAGGCTGTGGGCGACGCCGGTACAGAACACCCCGAGCAGGCCGATCCACAGCCAGTCCATGGCGCTGACGCTGCCCAGCGCCGGCGCGGCCACCGGCAACAGGCACAGGGCGACCACGGCGTTCTGGCACAGTGCCGCCTGCACCGCCGGGATGCGCCCGGAGCCTGCACGGTTGGTCAATGACAGCAGTGAAAACAGCAGGCCTGACAGCAGCGACCAAAGCAGGCCGCCGGTGGCCTGGCTGGCCAGGTCGAAGTCCGGGGTTACCAGCACCAGGCCGATGCTCACCAGCAGCACCAGGACGATCTCGTTGGTGCGGATGCGCTCGCGAAACAGCAGGCCTTCAAGGATCACGGTAAAGGCCGGGAAGCTGGCAAAGCCGAGGGTGGCGATGGCGACACCGGCGACTTTCACCGAAATGAAAAAGCTCACCCAGTGCCCGGCCAGCAGTACGCCGCCGAGCAGCAGGCGGCGCCAGTCCTGGGCCTGCAGGGGCTGCCAGGCCTTGCGCGCAAAGCCTGCGAACACGGCCAATGCCAGCACGGCAAAAGCGGCTCGGCCGAAGACGATGATCGCCGGCGCGGCGCTGGCCAGTTTGCCGAATACGCCGGTCAGGCCGAAAAACAGTGCGCCGATGTGCAGGGCGCCGAGGGCAGTGCGGTGATTCATGGTGGTCCTTGTCAGAGAGCAGGGCAGCGGCGCCAGTTTACGGGGGCGGCGCTGGCGCTGTCTGTCGCGGTCCTCGCGTCAATTGTCGGCACAATCGCGGCGCAAGGCACCAGGCGTGCGGCCAAACGCCTTGAGCATGGCGGCGGCAAAGGCGCTTTGCGAGCTGTAGCCGACCTGGCAGGCGATATCGCCGATCGGCAAGCGGGTATCGCGTAGTAGCTGCCGCGCGCGTAGCAGGCGACGCTGGCGTACATAGTCCATGGGCGTGACCCCGCATTCAGCCATGAACCGCGCATGCAGGCGCGCGCTGGATAGCCCGGCCAGGCGCGCCAGGTCGGCCACCTGCAGCGGGTAGGCGGCGTTCTGCTCGATATGCGCATCGAAGCGGGCATAGGGCAGTGAGGTTGTCGGCGCAACGGGCGCCGCGCCGCCGTTCAGGCTGGCCAGCAGCAACACTGCACCTTGCTGGGCGATTAGCGGATCGTTGATCGGGCTGGCCGCCAGCCAGTCGACCAGTTGCTGCTGACGATGGTCCAGGTTCAATGGCCCGGCCCGTTCGAGCAGGCGCTGGCTGGCGTCCAGGTGCGCACCCAGGCTCTGGCCCAGCCAGTTGTCGAGCGGGACGTCCAGCACCAGGCAATCGCTACCGACGGTACTGCCGCAGGTGTGATGGCGGCCAGCCGGGACCACCATCAGGTCCTGGCGGTCCAGCTGCGCGCCGCGGCCCTCGACCTCGAATTCCAGGCGCCCGCGCAGGCCGAACACCAGTTGCGGGTGGTCGTGGCTATGGGCGATCAGGTCGTGGCGATAATGGCGCAGGGAAAGTATCGGGGCGCGGCTCATCGAAGGCTCCTCCGGCAATCGCAGCAGTGTACAGGCAAGCAGGCGGGCCGGGCATGTCATCAGACCGACACCGGGCGGTCATGTTCGATTCACCGCTGCTTGGCAAGCTGGCGCAAACCTTCCCGGAGCCTGCCGATGACCCGTGCCGAGCTTGCCAGACCCTCGCGCAAACAGCGCGTGCGTACCTTGTGGATCTCGGACGTGCACCTGGGCACCCGGGATTGCCAGGCCGAACACCTGTCGCAGTTTCTCAAGGGTTACCAGGCCGATCGCATCTACCTGGTCGGCGACATCATCGACGGCTGGAAGCTGCGCGGCGGCATGTACTGGCCCCAGGCGCACACCAACGTGATCCGCCGCCTGCTGACCATGAGCAAGCGCGGCACCGAGGTGATCTACGTGACCGGCAACCATGACGAGTTCCTGCGTCGCTACTCCAAGCTGGTGCTGGGCAATATCCAGTTGGTCGACCAGGCCGAGCACCTGACCGCCGATGGCCGGCGCCTGCTGGTGATTCATGGCGACCAGTTCGACGTGATCACCCGTTATCACCGCTGGCTGGCGTTCCTCGGCGATTCGGCCTACGAATTCATCCTGACCCTCAACCGCTGGCTCAACCACTGGCGTGCGCGCTATGGCTACGGTTATTGGTCGCTGTCGGCGTACCTCAAGCACAAGGTCAAGAGTGCAGTCAGCTTCATCAGCGACTTTGAGGAGGCCATCGCCCATGAGTGCGTCAAACGCGGCTTTCATGGCGTGGTTTGCGGGCACATTCACCATGCCGAGATCCGCAAGGTCGGCGAGGTGGATTACCTCAACTGCGGTGATTGGGTCGAGTCGTGCACGGCACTGATCGAGCACTGGGACGGCAGCATCGAGCTTTATCGCCTGGCCGACGCCCAGGCCGAAGCCGCCCGGCGCCAGGCCGGGCTGGAGGAACTGGTGGATTCAGGCAGTGGCGGCGGGTTGCTCTAGCGCGGCCTTGTAGATCGACTGCCGGGGCTTGGCGAACAGGCGCTGCAGCATCGGCTCGAAGAAGCTCAGGGGCAGGCTGTCGTAGCCCGGATCGAAGGCGGCGGCATCGTAGCGGGCACAGAACTCGATGGTTTGCTGGAATTGCGGATGGCCCTGGAATTGCTCGCGCAGGTGCCGGTCCATGCCCAGGTGATGGAAAAAGTAGTAGCCCTGGAACACCCCGTGTTTTTCCACCATCCACAGGTTTTCCGGGCTGATGAACGGCTTGAGGATGGCGGCGGCGATGTCCGGGTGGTTATAGCTGCCGAGGGTGTCGCCGATGTCGTGCAGCAGCGCGCAGACCACGTACTCTTCATCGCGCCCGTCACGCCAGGCGCGGCTGGCGGTTTGCAGGGAGTGGCTCAGGCGGTCGATGGGAAAGCCGCCGAAGTCACCATCGAGCAGCCGCAGGTGCGCCAGGATGCGATCGGCCAGCTGGCTGGCGTAGGCCCTGAAATCCTCGGCGATGATTGCCCAGTCCTGCTCGGTACCGTCCTGCATGTGGTTAAAGCGGGCTTGCTGGTTCATCGGCGCTCCGAAACGCGGGGTTTCAGGGCACTCTACCTGTACCGTTGGTCGGGGCAGTGGCCGCATGGGACGGGTTTCTGACCTTGCGGGCCGAAATCAGAAGCTGACCTTGCCGCGCAGCATGTCGCGGTACATGGCGAAGTCGCCAATCAGGCTGTACAGCGGGTGCTTGAAGGTGGCGGGGCGGTTTTTCTCGAAGAAGAAGTGCCCGACCCAGGCAAAGCCGTAACCGGCAAAGGGCAGGGCCAGCAGCAGCAACCAGTTGCCGCTGCCCAGGGCAAAGGCGAGTACGGCGATGACCAGGCTGGTACCGACGAAATGCAGGCGCCGGCAGGTGGGATTACTGTGCTCACCCAGGTAATAAGGGTAGAACTCGGCAAAACTGCGAAATTGCTGAGGGCTGTTCACGACACTGCTCCAGAGTCTGGTCAATCTGACGAAGATACACGGCGTGGAGCCTGATCTGAGTCTAGAGTGAGTAACACTACAGAGCAGTGACAATAGGCGCCAATTGAGTATCCTTTGAGATCGCCGCAGGAGCGGCTTGTCGGTAACAAAAGAAGCCAGCCATGAGCGAAAGAACCACGTCAGCAAGCTGGGCATCAGGGATCGTCAAGGCACTTGAACTGGAAGGGCTCGATTGCCGTGCCATGTTCAAGCAACTTGGCCTGGATTTCACCGCGCTGGACGATCCCGACGCACGCTTCACCCAGGACTCCATGACCCGCCTGTGGCAGTTGGCGGTCGACCTTTCCGGCAACCAGGCGATTGGCCTGAACATGGCGCGGGTGGTACGCCCGGCGTCCTTTCATGTGGTCGGCTACGCGCTGATGTCGAGCCGCACCCTGGCCGAAGGTTTCGAGCGGCTGGTGCGCTATCAGCGGATCATCGCCGAAAGCTCCGACCTGAGTTTTCGCCTTGAGCCCGACGGCTATGCGTTGATTCTGACCGTGCATGGCGATCACCTGCCACCCACCCGGCACAGTGCCGAAGCCTCGCTGGCCTGCGCCCTGGCGCTATGCAGCTGGCTCAGCGGGCGGGTGATCCAGCCGCGTCGGGTGCTGGTCCAGGGGCCGCAGCCCAAGGACTTGGGCCCTTACAAGACCGCATTCCATGCCCCGCTGGTGTTCAGCGCACCCTACGATGCGCTGGTGTTCGAGCGCGCTGATATGGAGGCGCCGCTGCCGACGGCCAACGAGGCCATGGCCACCTTGCACGACCGCTTTGCTGGCGAATACCTGGCGCGCTTCTCGGAAAGCCGGGTTACCCATCGTGCGCGCCAGGTGTTGTGCCGGGTTTTGCCCCAGGGCGAGCCCAAGCGCGAAACCATCGCCCAGGCCCTGCACCTGTCGCAGCGCACCTTGCAGCGGCGCTTGCAGGAAGAGGGCACGAGCTTTCAGACGCTGCTGGACGATACCCGCCGCGAGCTTGCCGAGCAGTACCTGGCGCAAGCCAACATGACCCTGCTGGAGGCTGCCTATCTTCTGGGTTTCGCCGACCCGAGCAATTTTTTCAGGGCGTTTCGCCGCTGGTTCGATGTCACCCCTGGCGAGTACCGGGCGCGCTTGAACGGGGCCGTGGTGGCCCCGGTAGAGGATCCGCCGGTCAGTGACGCCAGAACGCCGGCATACATAGCACCAGCACCGTAATGATCTCCAGACGCCCGAGCAGCATGCCGAAGGCCAGAATCCACTTGGCCGCATCCGGTAGGGTGGCGAAGTTGCCGGCCGGGCCGATGGTTTCGCCCAGGCCCGGGCCGACGCCCGATACGGTGCTGGCGGCGCCGGTCAGGGCGGTCATCCAGTCGACACCCAGCAGCGACAGGGCCAGGGCGATGACGCAGATGGTGATGGCGAAGAAGAACGAGAAGGTCAGGATCGAACGCACGATCTCTTCATCGAGGCGGTGGCCGTTGTACTTCTGCTTGATCACCGCCCGGGGGTGAATCAGCTGGTTCAAGTTGGCCTTGAGCAGGATGTAGGCCACCTGGAAGCGGAAAATCTTGATGCCGCCAGCGGTCGAACCCGAGCAGCCGCCGACAAAACCCAGGTAGAAGAACAGCATCAGCGAGAAATTGCCCCACAGGCTGTAGTCGCCCAGGGCGAAGCCGGTGGTGGTGACCACCGAGGTGACGTTCAGGGCCACGTGGCGCAGGGCGTCGAGCCAGTGCAGGTTGGTGGTGGCCCAGTACCAGGTGCCAAGCACCAGCCAGGTCGCCACCAGCATCGCCAACAGGCCCTGGACCTGCTGGTCCTTGATCAGCGCCTTGCGGTTGCCGCGGATGGTCGCCACGTACAGGGCGAACGGCAAGCTGCCGAGGATCATCACCACCACCGCTACCCAATGCACCGCCGGTATGTCCCACTTGGCCAGGGACTGGTCGGAGGTAGAGAAACCGCCGGTGGAAATCGCCGACATGGCGTGGTTGATCGCGTCGAAGGCGTTCATACCCGCCAGCCAGAAGGCCAGGGCGCCGAGGGTGGTGATGCCGATGTACACCAGCACGATCGACTTGGCGACCATGTGCGAGCGTGGCATGACCTTCTCGGAACGGTCCGAGGACTCGGTCTGGAACAGGCGCATGCCGCCGATGCGCAGCAGCGGCAGGATCGCCACGGCCATGGCGATAAAGCCGATACCGCCGAGCCAGTGCAGCAGCGAGCGCCACATCAGGATACCCGGCGACATGCTGTCGAGGCCGCTGAGTACGGTGGCGCCGGTGGCGGTAATGCCGGACATGCTTTCGAAAAAGGCGTCGGTGTAGCTGATGTGCTGGGTCAGCAGGAACGGCAGGGCGGCGAAGATGCACACCACCAGCCAGCTGCTGACCGTCAGCAGGTACATGTCGCGCGGGCGCAGGTGCACGTGCTCGGGGCGGCCCTGGATGACCAGGGCCAGGCCTGCGATAAAGGTGATCATGCTGGCCCACAGGAACGACGGCAGGTCGCCCGTGCGGTCGAAGATCACCAGGGTGGCCATGGGCACGACCATGCTGATCGCCAGGGTGATCAGGAAGATGCCGATGATGAAACCAATGATCCTTAAGGTCGGCAACGCCATGTGATCTGCTCTGACTCAAAACGGAAGGGCGCCATTCTACCTATGGACCTTTTTAAGTAAACGCTAGAATAGCCCGACATTTATCTACAAGGGGTAGCCAATGGAGGCTCTCGACGCATTGCTCAACCGGGTTTCGGTTCCACGTCTGCTGGATCCGGCACCCAATACCGCACAACGCGAGGCGCTGTTTCAGGCCGCCCTGCGGGCACCGGACCACGGCCAGCTGCGGCCCTGGCGCTTCCTGACGGTCGAGGGCGAGGCGCGGGCCAAGCTCGGCGAACTGCTCGCCGAAGCGGTCAAACTCAATGGCGAGACCGGCCAGGCGGCGCTGGACAAGGCCCGGGCCATGCCGTTGCGGGCGCCGTTGCTGGTGGTTGTGGTTGCGCGGCTGCAGGATCACTTCAAGGTGCCGCAGTCCGAGCAACGCCTGGCGGCCGGTTGCGCGGCCCACGGAATTTTGCTCGCGGCTCATGCCCAGGGTATTGGTGCGGTATGGCGTACCGGTGAGCTTTCGTACAGCAAGCATGTGGCCAAGGAATTGGGGCTGGCGAGCAACGAAGAGATCATCGCCTTCCTGTACCTGGGTACTCCACAAAATGAACCGCGCACCGCACCGGTGCTGGCGACGGCTGATTTTGTCAGTGCCTGGGAGTAGCAGCGGGGGGTAGGGCCTCATCGCGGGGCAAGTCGAGGCGTCGCACCGCCGCTCCCACAATGTAGGAGCGGGCTTGCCCCCCGAAGCTATATTGAGTCAGGCCTTGCCAGTGGCAACTCTAGCGTGGCAACAAACCCGCCCTGGGGATGATTGCCCAGGCTCAAGCTGCCGCCATGGCGCTCCGCCGCCTTGCGCGCAATGGCCAACCCCAGGCCATGGCCAGCGGCACTTTGCCCGGGCGCCCGGTAGAACGGCTCGCCCAGCTGCGCCAGGTGCTCTGCGGCCACTCCCGGGCCATGGTCACGCACACTCAGCACAATCTTGTCGCTTTCGCGCACCCCGGTGATTTCAATCGGCTGCCCGGCCGGGTTGAAGCGCACGGCATTGCGCAGCAGGTTATCCAGCGCCCGTTCCAGCAGCGTCGGCCAGCCTTGCAGGTTGAGCCCGGGTTCATGCTGCAGCAGGATCTCCTGCTCCGGCGCGCCCAGTTGCGCGTCCTTGTGCACGGCGGCCAGCAGGGCATCAAGGTCCACCGGTTCGGCCCGTGCCTGTTCGGCATCGACCCGGGCCAGCACCAGGATCTCACTGATCAGCGCTTCGAGGCGGTCGCATTCGCGGGTCAGGCGCGGCCACAGGGCCTGGCGCTGCTCGGGTTCGGCGCGTTCGGCCAGGGCCAGGGCGATACGCAGGCGTGCCAGCGGCGAGCGCAGTTCATGGGAAACGTCACGCAATAGCTGGCGCTGGCTGCCGATCAGGCTCTGCAGCCGCGCACCCATGCGGTTGAAGTCGTTGGCCAGTACGCCGAACTCGTCACGGCGGTTGGCCAGGCGCGCCAGGCTGTTCTGCTGGTAGGTAGTTTGCCCCAGGTCATGCACGGCGCCGCGCAAGCGGCTCAGCGGGCGGGTGATCGACAGGGTCACCAGCAGGCTGAACAGGGTCAGCACCACCAGGGCGATGCCTAGGGCGCTCAACGGCCAGAGCAGGCTGTCGCGGTGCCAGGCATCCAGTTCCGGGTGCGGGATGCGATAGATCAGCAGGTAGGTCTCGCCGCTGTCGGGGCTGGTGTATTCCTCGGTCAGGCGGCGCCACGGCAGGCGCCGGTCGTCGTTGTGGCGGCGCGCCTCGAAGGCGGCGGCGCGGCGCGGGAAGGTGCCGGGCACGACGGCGTCGCCACTGTCGTTGAGCACTTGCACATCGATGTTGTAGCGGCGCTTGCGGTGTTCGAGGTAATGCTGGGCGTATTCCGGCCCTTGCTGTTCATAGCGCTGGGTCCAGTTCTTGGCCAGGGTATTGAGGCCCGGGTGGCGGCTGAGAATCCAGGCGTCCTGGTTCAGCATGTGCCCGAGCAGGATCGACAGCCCGGCAACCAGGGCGATGGCTAGCCAGAAACTGGCCAGGATGCGCCAGAACAATGAACGCAAAAGAGGCACCTCTAACGGAAAAAGCCCGGCCTGCTGGGGCAGGCCGGGCGGGTGGCTGACAGCTTACTGGGCCTTGTTGGCTTTTTCAGCTTTCCAGGCTTTGAACTCGGCCCATTCGGCGCGGCGTTCATCCTGCTTTTTCTTCATTTCGTCGAACTGTTTTTGCTGTTCGGGTTTGAGCAGGGCGCGAATCTCGGCCTGGGTCTTGTCCTTCTTGGCCTTGAGCTCGTCTTTCAGGGCCTTCTGGTCAGCGGCCGGGAGTTTTTCCAGGTAGCGCTGGGTGATTTCCTGACGGCTTTTCATCTGCTCGCCCATCAGCTTGCCGATCTGCTGGCGCTGTTCGCGGCTCAGGTCCAGCTGGGCGAAAGGCGCTCCACCGCGGTGGTGCTCGCCGTGGCGCGGGCCGCCGGCATCTGGCATGGCCATGGCAACGGTGGGCAGAGCAGCGGCGAACATCAGGGCGATAAGGGTCTTGCGCATGGTGACTCTCCTTTCTGAGGCCGGTCGTTACCGGATGTGCCCAGTCTAGGGAGATCAAGGTCAGCGGCGGTCAGGCAAGGGTAAAGCTTGGGTAAAGATGCCTGCGCGCCGTGCTGACATTACAGGCTGTAGTAGTAGCCGCGGCTGCGCAGGGCGACGATGCGCGGGCGGCCATCGGCGTGCGGGCCGATCTTCTTGCGCAGGTTGCTGACGTGCATGTCCAGGCTGCGGTCGTACAGGGTCAGCTTGCGGCCCAGGGCGATCTGCGCCAGTTCCTGCTTGTCCAGCGGCTCGCCGGGCTGGCGCAGCAGGGCTTCGAGGATGCGGCTCTCGGAGAGGGTCAGGGCCAGCTCTTGCTCGTCGATGCTGACCACGCCGCGGGCCGGGCTGAAGCACAGGTCGCCGATTTCCACCTGGCTCGGCGTCGCGTTGGGGTGGCTGCGGCGCAGCACGGCGCGCAGGCGGGCGGTGAGTTCACGCGGGTCGCAAGGTTTGGCCAGGTAGTCGTCGGCGCCCAGCTCCAGGCCGAGAATCCGGTCCAGCGGCTCACCACGGGCCGAGAGCATCAGCACCGGCAGTTCGGCGTGTTCGCTGCGCAGCTGCTTGAGCAGCTCAAGACCGCTGCCGTCGGGCAGCATCACGTCCAGCACGACGGCGGCCGGCGCCTGTTCGGCCAGCGCCTTGCGGGCGCTGTGGCCATCGTGGCAGGCACGTACCACGAAACCTTCCTGGGTCAGCCAGCTGCCGAGCAGCTCGCAGAGTTCCTGGTCATCATCAATCAGTAACAGCTCGCTCATGACTCACTCAATTCAACCATTGCCGACGCTTTCTGTGTCCGCCACTGGCAAAGATACCGCAGAGTGCTGCAAACAGGGCAACTGCGCCACCAATCAGGAACCATTGTTGCTGCTCGGTGATGAGTTTCGGCGCGGCGCTGGCCTGCAATTCCTTGAGTGCCAGCTTCAGTTTCTGGTTTTCCTGGCGCAGACGGGTGAGCTGGGCGCTTTCGCGTTCGCTGTCGGCGTTGTGCAGTTGCTGGACCAGGGTTTCGCGCAGGCGCTCGCTTTCTTTGAGGCGCTGTTGCAGCTCGGTGATCTGGCTGCCGGCACTGAGCGACAGCGGGGTGCTGGAGCCGCTGGGCTCTTCAGCCTGGGCCAATGGGGTCAGCAGCAACAGGCACAGCAGCAGGGACAACGGACCTTGACGCATCGGAACTCCTGATTCCATTGGATGGTTCAGGAGGTTGTCGGCCATCGGGCGAGAATAATGAGCATTTGCCAAGAGAAAGCTGCAAGGGGCGGTGTGCCGGCTTGGCCACCGCCCTGCGGCATTACGGCAGGACTTGCTTGAACGGCTTGACGATGACGTTGGCGTAGACGCCGGCGGCAATGTACGGATCGGCGTCGGCCCAGGCCTGGGCGGCGCTGAGCGAGTCGAATTCGGCGACGATCAGGCTGCCGGTGAACCCGGCGGCGCCTGGGTCGTTGCTGTCAACGGCCGGGTGCGGGCCGGCCAGTACCACGCGGCCTTGCTCCTTGAGCTGCTGCAGGCGTTCGATATGCGCCGGGCGCGCGGCCAGGCGTTGTTCCAGCGAATCGGCTACGTCTGTGGCAATGATGGCGTAAAGCATGTCATTCCTCGTGCTTGGGAGTGGAAGGCGGAGTGCTCGGGTCGCTGTCGTGCAGGTGGCGCGACAAGTAGATACCCTGGGCCACCAGGAACAGCACGGTCATGCCCAGGCTGCCGAACACCTTGAAGTCGACCCAGAAGCTCTGGAAGGTGAAGGCAACGAACAGATTGGCCGCGCCACAGAACAGGAAAAAGCCGATCCAGGCGATGTTCAGGCGCGTCCATACCGGCTCCGGCAGGGTCAGGGCGTGGCCCATGATGCGCTTGATCAGCACCCGGTCGCCGATGAAGTGGCTGCCGGTGAAGGCCAGGGCGAACAGCCAGTTGACCACCGGCGCCTTCCATTTGAGGAAGGTTTCGCTGTGGAAGGCCAGGGTCAGGCCGCCGAACACCAGGCAGGCCACCAGGGTCAGCCACTGGCCTTTCTCCAGCTTGCGTTGGCGAAGGAACAGGGCGCCGTAGACCACCAGCGAGCTGATGATCAGCATCGCCGTGGCGCTGTAGATGCCGCCCAGTTCGAAGGTGTGCCCGGCGAATTCGACGGCACGCGGTTCAAGCTTGTAGACGATGAAGAACAGGAGCAGCGGGATGAAATCGATGAATTGTTTCAC
Source organism: Pseudomonas sp. UC 17F4 (assembly GCF_900101695.1). NCBI lineage: Bacteria > Pseudomonadati > Pseudomonadota > Gammaproteobacteria > Pseudomonadales > Pseudomonadaceae > Pseudomonas > Pseudomonas sp. UC 17F4. The sequence continues at coordinate 5,005,272 of NZ_FNKV01000001.1, read as the reverse complement.
AATGGCAGCCAGAAGCAGGATGTGACGGCATAATAACAAACATCAATGACAGCGAAAGCGCCACCTATGAATGTTGATCTGCACTGCCACAGTACGGCCTCCGACGGCGCCTTGTCGCCAACGGTTCTGGTCGCCCGGGCCCATGAGCACGGCGTGCGGATGCTCTCGCTGACCGACCATGACACCCTCGAAGGCCAGCTCGAAGCCCGCGCCGCCACCCAGGCCCTGGACATGCACTGGGTCAGCGGCATCGAGCTGTCGTGCACCTGGGGCGGGGCGACCATTCACGTGCTGGGCTACAACTTCCCCCTCGACGCCGCGCCGTTGCAGGCCGCCGTCGAGTCGCTGCACCGTGGTCGCTGGTTGCGTTCGGAAGAAATCGACCGACGGTTGGCACTCAAGGGCATGAAGGGCGCGCTCGACGGCGCGCGGGCCATCCAGCAGGAACTGGGCGACAGCGGCAATGCCCCGGCGCGCCCGCATTTTGCCGAGTACCTGGTGCGCGCAGGCTATGTAAAAGACCGCGCCGAGGCGTTTCGCAAGTGGCTGGGGGCCGGCAAGCTGGGCGACGTGAAGCTGCACTGGCCAACCCTGGAGGAGACCGTCGAGACGTTGCGCCAGTCCGATGCCTGGGTCAGCCTGGCCCACCCGATGCACTACGATTTAACCCGCAGCAAGCGCCGCCGGCTGATTGCCGACTATATTCAAGCAGGCGGGCAGGCGCTGGAAGTGGTCAACGGCATGATGCCGGCCGAACAGGTAGGCACTCTGTCGATCCTGGCCCGTGAATTCGGTCTGCTGGCCAGTGCCGGCAGTGATTTCCATGGCCCTGGCACCTGGGGCGAGATCGGTGTCTACCGGCCATTGCCAGAGGACCTGCCACCACTGTGGCGCCGATTCAAACATGAGCAGCCTATCGCGGCAGTCTGAACAGGAAGAGAACGTGAGTCAGTTTTTCCAGATTCATGCGGAAAACCCGCAACCGCGCCTGATCAAACAGGCCGTCGAAATCATCCGCAAGGGCGGCGTGGTGGTTTATCCCACCGACTCCTCCTACGCCATGGGTTGCCAGATCGGCGACAAGAATGCCGTTGAACGGGTTCGCCGCCTGCGTCAGCTGGACAAGAACCACAACTTCACCCTGATCTGCTGCGACCTGTCGCAAATGGGCCTGTTCGCCAAGATCGACACCGCCACCTTTCGCTTGCTCAAGGCCCATGTACCGGGGCCGTACACCTTCATCCTCAACGCCACCCGCGAAGTGCCGCGCCTGCTGCTGCACGAAAAGCGCCGCACCATCGGCCTGCGCGTGCCGTCCAACCCGATTGCCCTGGCCCTGCTCGAAGAGCTCGGCGAGCCGCTGATGAGCGTCAGCCTGATCATGCCCGGCGAAGACCAGCCGATGACCGATCCCTACGAGATTCGCCAGGCCCTGGAGCACCACGTCGACCTGATCGTCGATGGCGGCTTTGGTGACCTGAAGGCCTCGACCGTGATCAACCTGGCGGGCGATGAGCCGGAAGTGATCCGCGTCGGTTGCGGCGACCCTGCGCCGTTCATGGTCGAAGCGTGAGCCAGGCGACCACCCCCGAAGCCAGTATCGACCCGCAAGCAGGCGCCCAGCAGGAACTGCCGCTGGTGCTGGTGTATGGCGAAGCCATGACCGAGATGCCGGTGGACCTGTACATTCCGCCGGATGCCCTGGAAGTGTTTCTGGAGGCCTTCGAAGGGCCTCTGGATTTACTGCTGTACCTGATTCGCAAGCAGAACGTCGACATCCTCGACATCCCGGTGGCGGAAATCACCCGCCAGTACATGGGCTACGTCGAGCTGATGAAGACCGTGCGCCTTGAGCTGGCCGCCGAGTACCTGGTGATGGCGGCGATGCTCGCCGAGATCAAGTCACGGATGCTGCTGCCGCGTTCGGCCGAGGTCGAGGAAGAAGAGGCCGACCCGCGTGCCAAACTGATCCGCCGCCTGCAGGAGTACGAGCGCTTCAAGGCCGCCGCCGAAGGCATCGACGGCCTTAGCCGGGTCGGCCGCGAGGTCATCGTGCCGCGCCTGGACGCGCCGCAGGCCAAGGTGCGCAAGCTGTTGCCCGAGGTCAGCCTGGAAGAGCTGCTGGTGTCGATGGCCGAGGTGCTGCGCCGGGGTGATCTGTTCGAAAGCCACCAGGTCAGCCGTGAGGCGTTGTCGACCCGCGAGCGCATGAGCGAAGTGCTTGAGCGCCTCAGGGGCGGCGGCTTCGTGCCCTTCGTCGAGCTGTTCAGCGCCGAGGAAGGCAAGCTCGGGGTGGTGGTGACCTTCATGGCGATTCTCGAACTGGTCAAGGAATCCTTGATCGAACTGGTGCAAAATGAGCCCTTTGCGCCGATCCATGTCCGCGCCCGCGCCGAGTAACAACTGAGCAAGCCCATGAACCTGAACGAACCGCGCGACCTGGCGCCCCTGCTCGAGGCCTTTTTGCTGGCCTCGGGCAAACCGCAATCCCTTGAGCGCCTGTACGAATTGTTCGAGGAAGCCGAGCGCCCGGAACCTGCGGTGTTCAAGAAGGCCCTGGAGGTGCTGCGCAAGTCCTGCAATGGCCGCGCCTTCGAGCTCAAGGAGGTGGCCTCGGGTTACCGCCTGCAGATCCGCGAAGACTACGCACCCTGGGTCGGCCGGCTGTGGGAAGAGCGCCCGCAGCGCTACTCCCGGGCCCTGCTGGAGACCATGGCGCTGATCGCCTACCGCCAGCCCATCACCCGCGGCGAGATCGAGGACGTGCGCGGTGTGGCGGTCAACACCAACATCATCAAGACCCTGCTCGAGCGCGAGTGGATCCGCATCGTCGGCTACCGTGAAGTGCCGGGTAAACCGGCGATGTTCGCCACCACCAAGGCCTTTCTCGACCACTTCAACCTGAAGAACCTCGATGACCTGCCGCCGCTGGCCGAGTTGCGCGAGATGGAGCCTGAGCCCGAACCGGTACTGGAACTGGACGATGCCCCGGTACCGGCGCACCTGCAGGCCCTGGCCGATGCCAGTGCCGAGCCGCAAGAGCCCCAGGAAGAAACCAGCTTCCGCAGCCTGTTGACCGAACTGGACGCCATGGAAGAAGGGCTCAAGACCGATTTCGATGACCTGGTCGACGACACCCAGGTGGATCTGGACGACGAGCCGTTGGCAACCGAACCGCAGACGCCGCATCAGTAACCCTGGCCTTCGGGCGGATAGACCCGGCAACTTTTGCAATTTCGGCTAGTCTCAGGTGCGTTCACGTCGCGATCAGCGTATGATTCGCGACCCTTTTTGGCGCTTGTTCGCCATACCAGATTTTCGTAAATACACCGGGAGGTGCCCAGCATGAGTGAAAAAGACCTGCAAGAAACCCAGCCATTGCCGCCATCAGGCGAGAAACTGCAAAAAGTTCTCGCCCGTATCGGCGTGGGCTCGCGCCGCGACGTCGAGGCCTGGATCAGCCAGGGCCGGATCAAGGTCAATGGCGTCAATGCCACCCTTGGCCAGCGCGTCGACCTGCACGATGCGATCTCGGTCGACGGCCGCGTGATCAAGCGCGAAGAAGCTGCCGAAACCGTGCGCCGGGTGATCATGTACAACAAACCCGACGGTGAGATCTGCACCCGTGACGACCCGGAAGGCCGTCCGACCGTGTTCGACCGCCTGCCACGGCCGAAAGAAGGCCGCTGGATCAACATCGGTCGCCTCGACATCAACACCACCGGCCTGCTGATGTTCACCACCGACGGTGAGCTGGCCAACCGCCTGATGCACCCGTCCTACGAAATGGACCGTGAGTATGCCGTGCGTGTGCGTGGTGAAGTCGACGAAGACATGATTGCCCGCCTCAAGGCCGGTGTCGTGCTCGAAGACGGCCCGGCGCGTTTCACCGACATCCAGGAAGCCCCTGGCGGTGAAGGCTTCAACCACTGGTACCACTGCGTGGTGATGGAAGGTCGCAACCGTGAAGTACGCCGCCTGTGGGAATCCCAGGGCCTGGTGGTCAGCCGTCTGAAGCGCGTGCGTTTCGGCCCGGTGTTCCTCAACTCCGACCTGCCGATGGGCCGCTGGCGCGAAATGAGCCAGCAGGAAGTCGACATTCTTGCCGCCGAAGTGGGCCTGACCCCAGTGGCCATGCCGGCCCTGAACCACAAGAGCAAGGACAAGCTCGAGCGCCTGCAGCGCAAGTCCACCCGTCCGCTGGGCCGTGGCGAGCGCGTGCGCACCCTGCGTCCGGCCCAGGATGGCGCTGCAACCGGCGAGCGCCCTGCGCGCCAGCCTCGTGGTGAAGCCGAGCGTCCGGTTCGCCAGCCCCGTGGCGACGAGCGTCCAGCCCGTCAGCCGCGTGGTGAAGCGCCGCGCAAGGACAGCGGCCGTGGCAGCAGCACCGTGGCCGAGCGCCCAAGCGACATGAACAAGCGCGGCAAGCCGGCGCCCAGGCGTCCGGGCAGCACCCGCAACAAACCGCGCCCGTAAGTCGGGCCGGTTAAACAAGCCAACCTTCGGGTTGGCTTTTTTTTGCGCAAATTTCCTTGTCTTACAGGCACTTCCGTAAGCCGTGGAAAGTTTTTACACCATCATGTAAATAAATCGTTACAAATGTCGGCCGGTACACGGGCCCTGGCTGGAGATTTCTATGGGTGTAAACAGAACTTGCCGAAAGCCCCGGGCCAGGGCGCTTTACCTGCCCGTCAACGGCTTGTTCGCAGGCCCCGGGAGCGGTGAGATAGGCGCCATTGCCGTGTGCAAAGCCGGGCCGGAGAGCCGGGCATTCAATAAGAACAAATGGAGGCGCCATGTACGCCGATTACCTCCCCAGGCTAGAACCCTTCCTCAGGACCGGTGCGTTTTGTCGTCAGACAGTCACGCAACGTGTTGACCCCTGCGCGTCTGTAGGGGTATACAATGCGCCGCGTTTTAACTGTGACCCCAATGCGTACCGCGCACTCTTGCTGACACCCGGCTGATTCGCCCACGGCTTATGCCCTGGACGGGCAGCAGTTGGCCAAGATCCTCAAGGTAATCACCTTGTTAATTCCGCTGCGCCACGAGCGCGGTGGGTCCGATTCCGTCACAGATAAAAACAAGCAGGTGACTTCGTTCATGAGTGGACAAAACACGCATTCAGGCGAGCTGAAACGCGGCCTGAAAAATCGCCATATCCAGTTGATCGCCCTGGGCGGTGCAATCGGTACCGGGCTGTTCCTGGGTTCGGCCGGGGTGATGAAGTCGGCGGGCCCGTCGATGATCCTCGGCTATGCGATCTGTGGCTTCATTGCCTTCATGATCATGCGCCAGCTCGGCGAGATGATCGTCGAAGAGCCGGTGGCCGGCTCCTTCAGTCACTTCGCGCACAAATACTGGGGCGGTTTTGCCGGCTTCCTGTCGGGCTGGAACTGCTGGGTGCTGTACATCCTGGTGGGCATGTCGGAGCTCACCGCCGTCGGCAAGTACGTGCACTACTGGTGGCCGGAGATCCCGACCTGGGCCTCGGCGGCTGCTTTCTTCATCCTCATCAACGCGATCAACCTGGCCAACGTCAAGGTGTTCGGCGAGGCCGAGTTCTGGTTCGCGATCATCAAGGTCCTGGCCATTGTCGGCATGATCGCCCTGGGCAGCTGGATGCTGGCCAGCGGTAGCGGCGGCCCGCAAGCTTCGGTGAGCAACCTGTGGGAACACGGCGGCTTCTTCCCCAATGGCGTCAGCGGCCTGGTCATGGCCCTGGCGATCATCATGTTCTCCTTCGGCGGCCTGGAAATGCTCGGTTTCACCGCCGCTGAAGCCGACAAGCCGAAGACTGTGATCCCCAAAGCGATCAACCAGGTGATCTACCGCATCCTGATTTTCTACATCGGTGCCCTGGTCGTGCTGCTGTCGCTGACCCCATGGGACAGCCTGGTCACCAGCCTCGATGCCGCCGGTGGAACCTACGGCGCCAGCCCGTTCGTGCAAGTGTTCTCGCTGCTGGGCAGTGATGTTGCTGCGCACATCCTCAACTTCGTGGTGCTGACCGCGGCGCTGTCGGTGTACAACAGCGGTACCTACTGCAACGCCCGTATGCTCTACGGCATGGCCGAACAGGGCGATGCCCCGGCGGGCCTGGCGAAGATCGACAAGCGCGGTGTGCCGGTGCGTTCGATCCTGGCTTCGGCAGCGGTGACTCTGGTTGCAGTGCTGCTCAACTACTTCATCCCGCAGCACGCGCTGGAGCTGCTGATGTCGCTGGTAGTGGCCGCCCTGGTGATCAACTGGGCGATGATCAGCTACTCGCACCTGAAGTTCCGCCAGCACCTGAACAAGACCGGCCAGACTCCGCTGTTCAAGGCGCTGTGGTACCCCTATGGCAACTACATCTGCCTGGCCTTCGTGGTGCTGATCCTGGGCATCATGCTGCAGATCCCGGGCATCCAGATCTCCGTCTACGCGATCCCGGTCTGGCTGCTGGTGATGGTGGTCTGCTACAGCCTGAAAACCAACCGCAGCAAAGCGGCGGCAGCGGCTACCCCGGCCTCGCTCAAGCGCTGATTCACACGGTTGAAAAAACGCCCCGGTTATCCGGGGCGTTTTCGTTTACAGGTAAATGATCTCGATCGTCGCCGAGCCGTCGAGGTGGATGTCCTGGCGGTTGTCCAGCTCGCTGGTGGCGGCGATCACCGGCATGATGTTGATTGGCGTGCTCAGGTGGCGGATGGCGATCGGGCCGTTGCTGTTGTTCTCGACATCATTGAAGCCGAGCAGGGTGGTGGTGGTCAGCGCTTTGCTGGTGCTGCCTGCGGTGCTCCAGCCGGTGCCGCGGGTCGACTGGGTGAGGTACACCGCCGGCAACTGGTCGGCGCTGATGTGCAACGGGTCGATCTGCACCTCGTACAGGCCGATTTTGTTCTCGCTGGCATCGCGGCCCAAACCGTAGAAATTCAGCGAATCGACCACCGCCGTGCCGTCGCGGTTGTCCTGCATCAGCAGGGCATAGCGCGCCGGGCTGTCGCACTGGATCGACAGGTTCAGCTGGCGCGTGGGCAGGCGCGTGCGCTTGTCGCTGTTAAGGCTCTGCAGGCTGATCTTGCCGTAGTCCACCACCCCGCCCTGGGACAGCAATGGCGTGCAGGCCGCTGGCTGGATCTGCCATTGCAGAGCCAGTTCGGCAGTGCTGCCGGAGGCCGGGGCAGCGAACTGCCCGCTGCTGCGCAATGAGGTCGACTCGCGCACTTCGAAAGCCTTGGCAGACAGCTCGGCTTCGAACACCAGAGTCAGATTCAGGCTGCGGCCTTGCACGGCTTTGCCGGCCCGGACCGGGACCATGCCGCTACGCGGCTGCCAGCCCAGCGAGGCGCTGGCCGGGCCCGGCACGGCGCCGGTTTGTTCGATCCGGGCCAGGTCAACGCGTTCGCCGTCGACCACGGCATCGGCGGCACGTATTCGGTAGTGCCCGCCAGCGGCGAGTTCGAAGCGCTCGCCGTCCAGGGCATTGGCTGTATAGAACACACTCAGGTCGGTGCTTTCGCTGCAGCTCAGGGCCAACTGCGCGGATTTCTCCGGCAGTGCCAGGCCTGGGCTGCCGGGCTGCAGGCGGCTGCGGTCGAGGGTGCCATAGTCCAGCGGCGTCGGCGTGATCTGTAATCGGCATTCATTGGCGAAGGCTGTCAGCGGCAGGCCGAAGAGCAGGAGCATTGCAAGCTGGGGTTTGTACCGGGTGTTCATGATTTGACGCATCCTCACCAAAGCGGTGTATGGAAGGACGACACAAGGTGTAGCTGCCGTCTGGCGTCATGTCGTCGCGAAGGGGGGTCAACTGCAGGTGCGTTGGGCCTGGGTGTAGTAGCTGTCGCTGCTGGCGCCGGTATCCGGGTCGAGGGTGACGCGGCATTCGCGGGCCTGGTGGTCGCTGATGATCAGGTGGCCGATGTCGGCGCTGTTGTCGATGAACACCAGCCCGCCCGGTTGCACCAGGTTGATGAAGCGCCCACGGTCGTCGAACACCGACGCGCCGCTGGGCAATGGCTGGCCGCTGCTGTCGAGCAGGGTCAGCAGCAGCCGACGGACACTCCAGGCGCGGAAACTCAGGCGCGGCACCGCGCCGCGAGTGGCGCGCAGCACGCCGGCGCCCTGGTCGACGTTGATGTGGGTCGGCAGGCTCTGGGTGTCGACCTCGACCGGGCTTTTGCCATAGGCGGTGAGCGAGGCCACCACCGCGTTGCCGGCATGATCGGTCCACACTGGGCCGCTCGGGGTGCTGGCCTTGACTCCGGGGGTCTCGGTGACCGAGAGGATCGCGAAGGTATCGCGGATCGGATAGGGCGAGGGGGTGATCCCGGCACCATGCACGGCTATGCCGCCGCGCAGGCCGAGGTTGTAGTTGCTGTTGTCGCCGTCGCCGCTGTAGTTCAGGTCCAGTTGGGTGTAGCGCGGCAATGCCGAAAGGCCGGCGCTGGCCAGGGTGCTGGAATCGCCGGAACGATGTTCGGCACCCAGGCGATAGCCAAGGCTGTCACTGACCTGCTCGTTGTAAGCCACCGTGCTGGTGGTACTGCTGTCGTTGTGGCGCACGCTGCTGCGCAGACGCCGACGACCATCCAGGGGGATGCTGGCACTGAAATACACGGCGTCGTCGTTGTAGCCGTCGCTGCTGCCCAGGGCTTTTTCCACCGTCGCCGAGAATGTGACGCCGCCGTAGCTGTTGCCCCAGGACAAAAACAGCCGTTGCGTGCTGTCGTGCTCGTAGTAGGTGCTTTGCGTGTACCCCAGGTTGAGGCTGCCCAGGGCGCGACTGGCCCAGCGCAGGCTGGTGCTGAACTGGTCGCGGTAGCTGGAGGCGAACTGATCATTGTCGCGGTAGGTGCTGTCGAGCAGTTCGCGGTAGCCGCGGCTGCGGTGGTTGGCGGCCACCAGGCTGCTCCATTGCTCGTGCATTTGCCAGTTGAGCTGGCCGCCCAGTTGCGCGCCCTGCTGGTCGAGGCTACTGGCTTGCGCGCCGATGGCAAACACCTCGGCGCTGACCAGTGGCGTGAGCGCGGTGCCGAGGCTGGCGTCAAGGCTGCGATAGCCCTGGGCGAGGATCAGGCCGCTGCTGATGACCGAGGTATTGCCCAGCGCGCCGCTCTGGCCCAGGCTCACCACCGCCGGGTCGTCGCTGCCATGGCCATGGCTGCGCACCACGCCGGCGCCGATACTGTAGCCGCTTTGCGGGCGGGCGCTGGCGGCGAGGCTGGCCGGTACGCGAAAGCGCCGTTGCTCGCCATTGGTTTCGATCACTGTCACTTCCAGGTCCGAACGCGAGGTGATGCGCGGGATGTTGGTGAGGGTGAAGGGCCCGGGCTGTACCACAGTGCTGTACAGCAAGGCGCCGTTCTGGTGCACCTCGACCCGCGCCTGGCTGTTGGCGATACCCTGCACGCTGGCGTTGTCCAGCTGCGAGAGCAGGCCATACTCCGGCGTGAGCTGCGCGCCAATGATCTGCGCGCCGTTGAGCACCGGGTTGACCAGGCTGATCTCGCCGGCCTGGAACAGGCTGCGGTGCTGGGCGAAGCTGCGTTGCACATAGGTGTCGAGCATCTCGCTGCGCATCTTGCCATCGAAGCGGCTGTGCACCTGGCGGCTGCGCAGGATCCAGTTGTCCAGGTTCAGGCCCAGCTCGGTATTGGCTGCGGCATAACGGCTGGACTGGCCATCGTAGCGGTTGAACGAGCTGAAAATGTCGTAGTTCAACAGCCCGGCAATGCCGCCCTGGCTGTAGTCGTCGGACAATTGCCGCTCGTCCAGCAGCGCCTGGTCCGGTACGAACAGTCGCACCTGGTGCTGACCGGGCTGCAGTTCGACCTGAGCCTGGGGGAAAGCCGTGGCCAGGGCCAGGCAGTCCGGATCGGCAGGCTGCTCTTGGGCATCCAGGGTGGTGGACCACTCGGCGGGTTGGCGCAGCCCGGCGAAGGCCAGCAAGGGATTATCGACGCACAGGCTGCCATCCTCGCCGAAGCGCGCCTGGGTAGTGCCCCTGTCGCGGCCGTTGACGCTCAGGTTGATCTGCTGACGCCCTGGCGGGAAGCGGGTTTGCCGGCCAAACAGGGCAGCAAGCCTGGGGTCGATACCGCGCTGGCGCAGGACCTCCTGGTCGAACACGCTGTGCCCGGGCGCTGCGGCTTCATTGGCGGCTCGCGCCGGTTTGAAGGTCTCAAGTCCCAGCAGGGTCAGGCACAGGCCCAGTATCAATTGCTCGCGTGGTCGCGGTTTGCCAATGGCATTGACGATGACCTTCACAGGATGCGCGCCTCGTATGGATCGACCGCAAAGCCATAGACCGTGGCCGGCTGAAAGCGCACGGTGTTGGCCGCAGTGGCGGCATCAGGCAAGTCGAGGGTGATGGTTTGATTGGCCAGCAGGTAGGTGCGGCCAAGGTCCAGGGCGTGCTGGCCGGGCAACAGTTTCAGCTCCTGGGCCAGGCGCACCACGTAGGGGGTGTTGTTCTCCACCCGCAGTTGCTTGCCGTCGATACGCCAGCTCAGGCCTTTCCACGGTTCGCTGTTGCGCGCCAGGCCCTTGGGGTGAAGGATAACCGGCAGGTTCTGGCGCACGCCGAAGTTGACCCGCATGGCCCCGGGATCGCCCGGTGCGGTTTCGCGGATACCTTCGAAGATCACCCGGCGCAAGCGTTGGGTCTGCAGCGGTTCCTTGCCTACATAGTGGAAGATCACCTGTTGTTCTTTGCCGGCTTCGACCCGCGCCACGGTGGGCTGGACCACCAGCAGGTTGTCGGTGTCTTCGCTCGGGTTTTCGATGAACACCGCCAGCAGGGCGGCATGCGGGTCGGTATTGGTGACCACGAAGTCGCTGCCATTGGCGCGGGCTTCCTCAACGATCACCACCGAGGTTCTGGGCACCATACCGTCGGCGTGTGCCTGCATCAGGGGTAGGGTGCAGATGAAAATCGCAGGCAGCAGGCTGCCAGCAAAGGATTTGCACGCAATAGTCATGGTTGTAAGGTTCTTGTGCGGCGTCGGGCGCAGCTCCCCTCAAGCTGCATCCGGCAGGCTCATGGTGGGGGAGTGCGCTGGCCGTGGGTCATGGCCGGGGTGCGAGGGGTCCCTGTTCGCGCCCCTTGGGGGCAGCGGTCAGAGGTAGACGACTTCGATGGTCGCGCTGCCGTCGATGGGGATGCTGCCGTTTACTACCAGGCTCTTCTTGATGAAACCTCGGACGTCCATCATCACGTTGACGTTCCTGATAGGTTCAAGGCGATGACTTATTCTTGAGTTGAATCCGGTTCGACTCAACGGCACTCTACTGGCATTGAGCAGGTTTCCACGGTCGTCTCCCATGCCGTCCCAGGACTGGCCGCCATCGTTCGAATAGAAATTGAACCCTTGTTCACCATCGACTAGGGTGTTTTCAAACTCCCAGGTCATCATGTATGAGCCGATGCTTTGGTCCTGGTGCATGCCCAGTCCGAAGGTGTAGTCCCGTGGGTCTAGGGTGTCGAGGCGATTGTCGCGGGTCATCAGGGCAAAAGTGGTTGCGGCGTCGCAGTCGATTGCAAGGCTCAGGGTCTTGACAGGCAGCCTGTAATTGGTCGAATCGCCTTCCAGATCGGTCAGGGACACCGCGCCGTAGTCGATCACGCCGCCATTGCCCAGGGTTGGCGAACAGGCGGCTGGAGTGATGGTGCCGGTGACAGTCAAGTCGGTGGTGGCGGCGAAGGTGTTGGCGCTCACCACGCCTATGAATACAGCAAGGGTCAGTACGGAAGTTTTCACGGCAAATGCCTGTTGGATGTTGGCGCAGGCTAGCGGCCCGCTTGTCAGAGGTAGACGACTTCGATAGTCGCGCTGCCGTCGAGCTCCATGGCACCGTTCAGGGTCAGACCTTTGTTGATGCTGCCGCGGATGTCCATGATGACATTGACGCTGCTCGCCGGAGCTGGGCCCACGCTGCTACCGGTAGAGCTAAAGGCTGCGCGATAGTCAGGAGTTCTTCCGGCGTCTTGAAGTATGCCGTCCATGATGTTGGTCCAGGTGTTGCCGGCATCCTCGGAGGCCAGGTGGGTGCCCGGTGCGCCGTCGACAATGGTGTTTTCATGGTCCATGGTCATGCCGAAATAACCGATAGCCTGGTCCAGGTGATTGCCGAGCCCGAACAACCAGGCATTGGCAGGACTGCTGTCGCGGCGGTTGTCGTTGGTAATGAGCGCAAAGGTGGCCGGGGCGCTGCATTCGATCGAAAGATTCAGGGATTTGGCCGGCAGTTTGTAACCGATTGAGGTTTCTTCAAGCTCGGTCAAGGACAGCGAGCCATATTCGACCAGGCCGCCATTGCTCAAGGTTGGCGTGCAGGCGGCAGGGGTAATGGTGCCGGTTACGGTCAGGTCGGTCGTGGCGGCCATGGCATTGGCGGTGGCCAGGGTCATCAGCACAGCAAGGGACAGTACGGACTTTTTCACAGCGGTTTTCCTTTTAAGTGTTGGTGGTGGGTGTTGCGAATGACCCGTTTTTCGAGCGCAGCAGTCCGTTCCCTGTCGCTGGTGGCAGTGAAAGACCTGGGCATTCGCCGGGTTCTTTTTGGCGGTCGGTGAAGGACCGTTACGCGTGGGCGTTCTGTTACCCGCTAGAGGTACTGCAACTCGATGGTCATGTGCCCATCGAGTAGCGCCTCATCGACATGGGTCATGTCATTGCGCAGCCAGCCGGCCACGTCCAGGCGCAGGTTGAGGACTTCGGCTGCGCTAGGGCTGGTCTGCCCGCGCAGGGCAAAGCCCAGGCGCGACTCGGGCTTGTCGCCCAGGTGCTCGAAACCGCTGCCCGGGACTTTCACCCAGGTGCTGCCACTGTCTTCGGAGTACAGGGTGTCGGCCGGCAGGTTGTCGAGGGTCGCGCCGTTGTCGGGCCAGGTTGCGCTGTAGAAACCGATGGCCTGGCCGCTGGTGGTGGAACCCAGGCCGAAGGCTTTGGGCAGGGGGATCGAGCTGCTGTCGCGACGGTTGCCGGTGGCTACCAGGGCAAAGCGGGTGGCACGGTCACAGGTGACGCTGAAGGTCAGGCTGCGCGGCGCCAGGACCGAGTGGTCGGGGATGCCGGGCTGCGGAGTGAGATCGGGCATGCTGATGTTGCCGAAATCGACCTGGCCATTGCTGGAGAGCGACGGCGTACAAGCTGCAGGAGTGATGGTGCCGCTGATATTGACGTCGGTACTGCTGGCATGAGCGCCAGCACTGACAAAGGTCAGCAGTGCGGTCAGGGTGCACAAAGGCTTGGTGTTCATTATTCGGTCCTTTGAAAATGAATGAACCTCCGCGCCGTGATTGGTCTTATGGTGGGGCCGGCAGCGGATGGCTCGTCAGGCGCGCTAGGCATGCCTGCTGTACCAGTTACCAGGGCGAACCCTGATCCTGTGTCATCCGTGACGATTTTTCACACGTTTTGGCTAGACGATAGAACGTGCGAATGTTTGGTTTTATGTGCTTTGCTTGGCCTTGCCCAGGAGTAAACAGCGGGGGCATAGTGCTCGGCAAGGCTGTCTGTGTTGTTCGGATGCCGATTATGCCCAAAAAAATGTTCTTGTAAAGGGGTTTTGATTGAAAAATTGTGCAACAACTGCACCGAAATCGGCAGAAAGCGGTGAACGATTGCGTCAGGAGCGTACCCGCCTGGGCCTTCGCCAGGATGATTTCGCCCAGCTTGGCGGGGTCAACCGCAATACTCAGGGCAGCTATGAAAAAGGCGAGCGCAACCCGGACGCGGCGTATCTTGCGGCGGTCGCCGGGGTTGGTGTCGATGTGCGCTACGTGATCACTGGCGTGCGCACGATCGATGATGGCGCTTCGTTGAATGAACCGGAACAGCGATTGCTGGCTCAGTACCGATCATTGGCTATCGCTGACCAAGAAGTTGTGCATAGAATTGTCGGGGCCATGCACGACGCGAAGGGTAGTGGCGCATAGCTATTATCTCAATTTTCCTACGAAACGCTCGGAACGGTCCTGGTGGGTCCGCAGGGAATTGCTCGTAACGTCGATGCATTCAGTCTCGCTAGGGAAGGGTGATCATGTCGGAGCATAAAACCTGCGCATTCAACACGGAAAGTAACGCTTCGCCTGTGCAACGCTTGAGTGAAGTCGAAAACGAGCTGCTGATTTTGTTTCGCCAGTTGTCCCCGGTGGACCAGGGCTGCGTACAGCGTGTAGCCCAGGTGCTGTGCCTGGGGGCGCAAGAGGCCGAGCGGGGACGCTGCCGAATACCTGAGTCAGCCTGAATGTTTGATCAAAGGATGTGTGATGTTGCAGTTATCCAACGCGGTGCAGATCCCGGACGACGAGATCGAGTTGACTGCCATCCGCGCCCAGGGCGCCGGCGGGCAGAACGTCAACAAGGTCTCCAGCGCCGTGCACCTGCGTTTCGACACCCAGGCTTCGTCATTGCCAGCGTTTTACAAGGAGCGTCTGCTGGCGCTGAGCGACAGCCGCATTACCCGTGACGGGGTGATCATCATCAAGGCCCAGCAGTATCGAACCCAGGAGCAGAACCGCGCCGATGCCCTGGAGCGCCTGCGCGAACTGATTCTTTCGGCGACCAAGGTGGAAAAGGCGCGGCGCCCGACCCGGCCGACCCTGGGCTCGAAAACCCGGCGCCTGGACACCAAGAGCAAGCGCGGCGCCATCAAGGCCGGGCGCGGCAAGATCGATTACTGAGGCTAATGCCGCGGCGGTTGCAGGCGGGCCTGGCGGTACAGGTACAGGCTCAATAGCAGGCCGCAGAACGACGCGCCGGCGGCAAAGACAAAGATCGAAGCGAAGCCGAACCCGGCGGCAATTGCCCCGGCCAACGGGCCGGTGATGCCCAGCGACAGGTCGATGAACAGCGAATAGGCGCCCACGGCCGCGCCGCGATTGGAGGCGGACACCAGGTTCACCGCTTCGACGCCGAGGGCCGGAAACACCAGCGAGAAACCAAAGCCGCTCAACGCCGCACCGGCCAGGGCCAGCTCGGCGCTCGGTGCCTGCCAGAGCAACAGCAGGCCGAGGGTTTCTACCGACAGGCAGGCGATCGCCACCCGGTACCCGCCCATGCGATTGATCAAATTGCCAAACAGCAGTCGCGCGCCAATGAAGCAGGCGCCGAACAGGCTCAGGCACAGGGCCGCGTTGTCCCAGTTGTGGCTGGCATAGTACAGGGTGACGAAGGTGGCGATGGTGCCAAAGCCGATCGAGCCCAGGGCCAGCCCTGAACCATGGCCGAATATCCGCCCGAGCACGTGCAGGAACGGCAGGCGTTCACCCGCCACTATCGGGGCGGCGGTTTTCGGCCAGGCCAGCGCCAAACCCAGTACGCACAGCAGTAAAATGCTGGCGCCCATGCTCCACAGGCCGAAGCGTTGCACCAGTTCCACGCCCAGCGGCGCGCCGATGGCCAGCGCGCCGTAACTGGCGATGCCGTTCCAGGAGATTACCTTGGCGGTGTGTTGCGCACCGACCCGGCCAATGCCCCAGCCAATGGAGCCCGAACCCACCAGGCTTTCGGCACTACCCAGCACCAGGCGCCCGACTAGCAGGCTGGCCAGGCTCAGCCAGGGCGCATGTTGCAGCCACGCCGAAAGCAGCATGAACACGCCGCTCAAGCCGCAACCGGCCAGGCCATAGAGCACCGCGCGCTTGCTGCCCAGGTTATCGATGAGGCGGCTGGCGTAGGGGCGGCTGAGCAGAGTGGCCAGGTACTGCACGCTGATCACCAGGCCCGCGACCACGGCACCGAAGCCCAGGTCGTTGTGCACATAGCCAGGCAAGACGGCCAGGGGAATGCCGATGTTCAGGTAGCCGATAAAGGTAAACAGGACGATGGAGACGACTTGCAGGGTGACCGCAAGGGGGCGCGGTGAGTCGGGCATGTGCGGGCTTTCGTAGAGGGGGAATTCTTGACGGTGTGAAAACGTGTTGACGGGGTGGTCCCTGCATCAGCCGTTTTCACACAGTCTGATCGTTGCGCGAGTTATTCCTGGTCGGCGCTGGAAGTTTCGTCGCCGTCGTATTCAGCCTGGGCTGGTTCGGCGCTGTGAGTGGCAGGAGTCTGCTCTTCTGGGTTCAGGCTTGGGAAGGGAAGATTCGGGATTTCATGCATCTCGTCGTTCCTCGCAAGTGTGTGGAAAGGCTGCGCAAGGCGCGCATGGGCTTGTGAAAGCCTGTGCAGGATACAGGAGTCTGAATGACAGTATGAATTTTCCTGCTTAATGGCCATCGCGGGGCAAGTCGGATCGCCGCACCGCCGCTCCCACAACTGTCTGTGGGAGCGGCGGTGCGGCGATCCGACTTGCCCCGCGATGCTTTTAACGACAGACGTCAGCGATGGCTGCAGCCAGTGCTTCAAGGCGTGCCGCATCGGCGCCGGCGATGTTCGCCCGGCCAGTGCCAACCATGTACACGCTGTGGCGCTCACGCAGTTGCTTGACCTGCTCCGGTGACAAGCCGGTGTAGGAGAACATCCCGCGTTGCTCGGCGATGTGCGCGAAACGTTCGCTCAGGCCGTGGGGCGCCAGGGCCTCGACCAGACCGACCCGCAGCTCGGCAATGCGCTGGCGCATGGCCTCGACTTCTTCGACCCACAGGCGCTTGAGGTCGGTGTCGCCAAGAATCTGCGCCACTACCGCCGCGCCATGATCCGGTGGTGTCGACCACAGGTTGCGCGCCAGCAATGCCAGTTGACTACGCACATCCAGCAGCTTGTCGGCATCGTGGCTGCACACCAGCAGAGCGCCGGTGCGGTCGCGATAGAGGCCGAAGTTCTTCGAGCAGGAACTGGTAATCAGCAGCTCAGGCAGTTCGGCGGCGAACAGCCGTACCGCCCAGGCGTCTTCTTCCAGACCATCGCCAAAGCCCTGGTAGGCGAAGTCGATCAACGGCAGTAACTCACGGCGGCGCACCACCTCGAGCACGGCGCGCCAGTCGTCCTGGCTCAGGTCGAATCCGGTCGGGTTGTGGCAGCAGGCGTGCAGCAACACTACGTCGCCCTTGGGCGCAACTTCCAGGGCGGCCAGCATCCCGGCGACGTTCAGACGGTTGTCGGTGCCGACATAGGGATAGTGGCTGACCTTGAGGCCGGCGCCGGCGAAGATGGTTTCGTGGATGGGCCAGGTCGGATCGCTCAGCCAGATGCCGCGGCCCGGCAGACAGTGTTCGATGAACTCCGCCGCCAGGCGCAGGGCACCGGTGCCGCCCGGGGTCTGGGTAGCGCCGGCACGCTGCTGGCTGAGCAGCGACGAGTCACTGCCCAGTACCAGTTCGCTGATCAGTCGGCCAAAGGCCGCATCGCCATGACCGCCGACGTAGCTCTTGCTGGCCTGTTGCTCAAGCAGGCGCTGTTCAGCCTGTTTGACCGCGGCCGGAATCGGCGTCAGGCCCTGGGCGTCCTTGAACACGCCGACACCGAGGTCGAACTTGTTCGGGTTGCTGTCCTTGGCATACGCCTCCATCAGTCCGAGGATCGGATCGCCGGGTACGCGCCCGATGGCGCCGAAGTGCATTACTTGCGGCCTTCGGCGGTGCTGGCGACCTCGTCGGTGCGCGCGGCCATGATGAAGTCGTTACGGTGCAGGCCCTTGATCGAGTGGCTCCACCAGGTCACGGTGACTTTGCCCCACTCGGTCAGCAGGCCTGGGTGATGGCCTTCGGCTTCGGAGATTTCGCCAACGGCGTTGGTGAAGGCCAGGGCGTGCTTGAAATTCTTGAACAGGAAAACTTTTTCCAGCTGCATGATGCCGTCACGGACTTCGATGTTCCAATCCGGGATCTGCTTGATCAGTACCGGCAGTTCTTCGTCGCTGACCTGTGGAGCATCGGCACGGCAGGCTTCGCAGTGGGCTTGGTTCAAGGCGTTCATAAGGTTTTCCGCAAGTGGTTTGTTATTGGTTTGCAAGGTCGCTCAGGCGGCGACCTTGGGTGGAAATTTCGGTGCGTGCAGGCCCATCTTCATTGCCGTGTGGACCATGCCCATGATGTCTTCGTGGGCCAGGTCGAACAGGCGCTTGAGGTTGGGCAGGGCAAAGTACAGCGGCTGCAGGATATCAATGCGGTACGGCGTGCGCATGGCTTCCAGCGGGTCGAAGGCCTGGTGCTCGGGCTCGCCGGACAGGCTGTAGACGGTCTCTTTCGGTGAAGAAAGAATGCCGCCGCCGTAGATCTTGCGACCTTGCGGGGTGTCGACCAGGCCAAACTCGATGGTCATCCAGTAGAGGCGGGCGAGGTACACGCGCTCTTCCTTGGTGGCCTGCAGGCCGAGCTTGCCATAGGTGTGGGTGAATTCGGCGAACCAGGGGTTGGTCAGCAGCGGGCAGTGGCCGAAGATCTCGTGGAAAATGTCCGGCTCTTGCAGGTAGTCGAGTTCTTCTTCGGTACGAATGAAGGTGGCTACCGGAAAGCGCTTGCTGGCCAGCAGTTCGAAAAAAGTCTGGAAGGGGATCAGGGCAGGTACCCGGGCAACTTGCCAGCCGGTGGTGGCGCCCAGCACCTTGTTGATCTCACCCAGCTGCGGGATACGGTCGTGAGGCAGGCCCAGCTGTTCGATGCCGTCCAGGTATTCCTGGCACGCGCGGCCTTCGATCACCTTCAATTGACGGGTAATCAGGGTGTTCCACACCGCGTGTTCCTGCTGCGGGTAGTCGATAAAACCCTGCGCATCGGGCTCGCGAGCCACGTATTGCGTCTGTTTCATGCTGCTCTCCTGCTGAGGGCCATTCTTGTTATGTGTTCAAGCCATTGCCCTAGTGATAACCCGCATTGGTCCGGTTTGCAGCGTCCTGACGGCAGCTTCGCGCTCGAACTGCCTCGGATTTTGTAACGATAACTTTACGAAATACCCGGCATCCCGAAAAAACGGGTGCTTTAATCCTTGAAGCTGCGGCCATCTGTCACATAATCTTTACGACTATTCTTGGCTCGCTGCAAAAACTTGCTTGCCATGGCGCGTACCAGACCTTCTTGTAGGACATTTCATGCGTATTAAAGTGCATTGCCAGAACCGCATCGGCATCCTGCGCGACATTCTCAACCTGCTGGTGGAGTACGGCATCAACGTCGCCCGCGGTGAGGTCGGTGGCGAGCATGGCAATGCCATCTATCTGCACTGCCCGAACCTGATCAACCTGCAGTTCCAGGCCCTGCGGCCGAAATTCGAATCGATCGCCGGGGTGTTCGGGGTCAAGCGCGTCGGCCTGATGCCCAGCGAGCGTCGGCACATGGAGCTCAATGCCTTGCTCGGCGCACTGGATTTCCCGGTGCTGTCGATCGACATGGGCGGCTCCATTGTGGCTGCCAACCGCGCTGCGGCGCAGCTGCTCGGGGTGCGTGTCGACGAGGTGCCGGGCATTCCGCTGTCGCGTTATGCCGAGGATTTCGACCTGCCGGAGCTGGTGCGGGCGAACAAGTCGCGTATCAACGGCCTGCGGGTCAAGGTCAAGGGCGATGTGTTCCTCGCTGATATTGCGCCGCTGCAGTCCGAGCACGACGACAGCGAAGCCCTGGCCGGTGCGGTGTTGACTCTGCACCGCGCCGACCGCATAGGCGAGCGCATCTATAACGTGCGCAAGCAGGAGCTGCGTGGCTTCGACAGCATCTTCCAGAGTTCGCGGGTGATGGCTGCGGTGGTGCGCGAAGCGCGGCGCATGGCGCCGCTGGATGCACCACTGCTGATCGAAGGCGAGACCGGTACCGGCAAGGAGTTGCTGGCCCGTGCCTGTCACCTGGCCAGCCCCCGTGGCCAGGCGCCGTTGATGGCGCTCAACTGCGCCGGCTTGCCCGAGTCCATGGCCGAGACCGAACTGTTCGGTTACGGCCCGGGGGCGTTTGAAGGCGCGCGGGCCGAGGGCAAGCTGGGGCTACTGGAACTGACGGCAGGCGGCACGCTGTTCCTCGATGGCGTCGGTGAGATGAGTCCTCGCCTGCAGGTAAAACTGCTGCGTTTTCTGCAGGACGGCTGCTTTCGTCGGGTAGGCAGTGATGAAGAGGTGTACCTGGATGTGCGGGTCATCTGTGCCACCCAGGTCGATCTGTCCGAGTTGTGCGCCCGTGGCGAATTCCGCCAGGACCTTTACCACCGCCTCAACGTGCTGTCGCTGCATATTCCGCCGCTGCGCGAATGCCTGGATGGCTTGCCGCCGCTGGTCGAGCACTTTCTTGACCAGGCCAGCCGGCAGATCGGTTGCCCGCTGCCCAAGCTTGCGCCAGCGGCCATGGAGCGTTTGAGCCAGTACCACTGGCCGGGCAACGTGCGGCAACTGGAGAACGTGCTGTTTCAGGCCGTGTCGCTATGTGACGGCGGGGTGGTCAAGACTGAACATATTCGCCTGCCGGACTACGGCGGCCGGCAACCCTTGGGCGAGTTTTCCCTTGAGGGCGACCTGGGGCAAATAGTCGGGCGTTTCGAGAAGGCAGTACTGGAGCGCTTGATGAGCGAATTTCCCAGCAGTCGGGCGCTGGGTAAACGCTTGGGAGTTTCCCACACCACTATTGCCAACAAGTTGCGTGAACATGCAGTCGGCAAAACGGATTAATTAATCTGGCGTTAATAAAGTATGGGTAATACAGGCAGGTTATTAGTTGCAGGTGTACTGTCCAAATAATGCAGCGCGCCTCGTTGAATGCCAACCGAGGCGCTGCAGGCGGTCAACCCGTTGGATCAACCGTTCGAGCACCCGTTACCCATCACCCGGTACTCGAGAATGTGGCGCTTGCCCTGGGAATCTTCGTAGGTCATGCGCGCCGGGACCACTTCGCAGACATTCGGCACTTCGCTCATGGAAATGACCTTGGCGATGTCCAGATGTTGCGAGTAACTGTACTGTTCAACCGGAATCTGCTCGGCGCCGCCATTTGCAACTTCGTCGGCCATCGCCACGCTGCAAAGACTACCCAGTGCCAATACCAGTAAAGCTTTCATCTTCATTTTTACCTGTCTGAGGTCGTAAGGGGGCACGTAGCGCTTGTGGCGCCGCGTGTACAGCAGGATCAACTATCACGATTATTTGCCGATTAACTTCCCTTCGTGGGGGGCTACAAGAAAGTTAATCGTGGTGCCGTTGCTGGCGAGGTGAATTCTAGGAGTGCGGCCTGCGCTTAAACAGCCACGGTTTTGATAAACACTGTTGGCAGAAACTGTAACAATCGCCTGGCAGACTGCCGGGTAATTTTATTTTTTCGCCGTGCAGACCCGGCCTTGAGCCTTCGCGGTTTGTCGCAGGGAGAAAAGACGAGGGCGTTACTACCAACGTCGAATGGCCGGCGCAGTCTGGTACAGTTACAACGAGGTCATACAAAAACAACTATTACACCGAGGTAACAAAGATGAGTGCGGCTCCCCTGTATCCCGTTCGTCCCGAGGTTGCGGCCAAGACGTTGACCGACGAGGCGACCTACAAGGCCATGTACCAGCAGTCGGTGATCAACCCGGACGGCTTCTGGCGCGAGCAGGCTCAGCGCCTCGACTGGATCAAGCCTTTCACCAAGGTCAAGCAGACCTCCTTCGACGACCACCATGTCGATATCAAATGGTTTGCTGACGGCACTCTGAACGTTTCCTACAACTGCCTGGACCGCCATCTGGCCGAGCGCGGCGATCAAGTCGCGATCATCTGGGAAGGCGACGACCCTTCCGAACACCGCAACATCACCTACCGTGAACTGCACGAGCAAGTGTGCAAGTTCGCCAACGCCCTGCGTGGCCAGGATGTGCACCGCGGTGACGTGGTCACCATCTATATGCCGATGATCCCCGAGGCCGTGGTCGCCATGCTGGCGTGCGCCCGCATCGGTGCGATCCACTCGGTGGTGTTCGGCGGCTTCTCGCCCGAGGCACTGGCCGGGCGCATAATCGACTGCAAGTCGAAGATCGTCATCACCGCTGACGAAGGTCTGCGTGGCGGTCGTCGCACCGCACTCAAAGCCAACGTCGACCTGGCCCTGACCAACCCCGAAACCAGCAGCGTGCAGAAGATCATCGTCTGCAAGCGCACCGGTGGCGACATCGCCTGGCACCAGCACCGCGACATCTGGTACGAAGACCTGATGAAGGTTGCTTCCAGCCACTGTGCGCCGAAGGAAATGGGCGCCGAAGAAGCGCTGTTCATCCTCTACACCTCCGGTTCCACCGGCAAGCCCAAGGGCGTGCTGCACACCACCGGCGGCTACATGGTCTACGCCGCACTGACCCATGAACGGGTGTTCGACTACCGTCCGGGCGAAGTCTACTGGTGCACCGCCGACGTCGGCTGGGTCACCGGCCACAGCTACATCGTCTACGGCCCGCTGGCCAACGGCGCGACCACCGTGCTGTTCGAAGGCGTGCCGAACTATCCGGACATCACCCGCGTGTCGAAGATCATCGACAAGCACAAGGTCAACATCCTCTACACCGCGCCGACCGCCATCCGCGCGATGATGGCTGAAGGTCAGGCTGCCGTCGCCGGTGCCGATGGTTCCAGCCTGCGCCTGCTGGGCTCGGTGGGCGAGCCGATCAACCCGGAAGCCTGGAACTGGTACTACCACACCGTCGGCAAGGAGCGTTGCCCGATCGTCGACACCTGGTGGCAGACCGAAACCGGGGGCGTGCTGATCAGCCCGCTGCCAGGCGCTACCGCGCTCAAGCCGGGTTCGGCGACCCGTCCGTTCTTTGGTGTGGTGCCGGCCCTTGTGGATAACCTTGGCAACCTGATCGAAGGCGCCGCCGAAGGCAACCTGGTGATCCTCGATTCCTGGCCGGGCCAGTCGCGCTCGCTGTACGGTGACCACGACCGCTTCGTCGACACCTACTTCAAGACTTTCCGCGGCATGTACTTCACGGGTGACGGTGCCCGTCGCGACGAAGACGGCTACTACTGGATCACTGGCCGCGTCGATGACGTGCTCAACGTCTCCGGCCACCGCATGGGTACCGCCGAGATCGAAAGTGCCATGGTCGCCCACCCGAAAGTCGCCGAGGCCGCAGTGGTTGGCGTGCCGCACGACATCAAGGGGCAGGGCATCTATGTCTACGTCACCCTCAATGGTGGCGTCGAGCCAACCGAGCAACTGCGCCTGGAGCTGAAGAACTGGGTGCGCAAGGAAATCGGCCCGATTGCCTCGCCGGATGTCATCCAGTGGGCGCCCGGCCTGCCGAAAACCCGCTCGGGCAAGATCATGCGCCGCATCCTGCGCAAGATCGCCACGGCCGAGTACGACGGCCTGGGTGATATCTCGACCCTGGCCGATCCGGGTGTGGTGCAGCACCTGATCGATACCCACAAGGACATGAGCAAGGCTTCGGCCTAAAGGTATCGCGGGGCAAGCCCGCTCCTGCACAGCGATCGGGTCCACGCAAAGCCCTGCCGGGTTACTCCGGCGGGGCTTTGTGCTTTCTGTTACTTCGACAATCATCGGTAACCCTTCTGTCACCGCTTTCGCACAAAAGCGGGGCATTGCGAAACGCCACCGTACGTTTTCAGGGCATTTCAGCCACCCGTTTTCGCCTGCTGAAACGCTGCGCTTGCCGGATTAGAAGGCTTTGCCAATAATAGGCCCGCTTATTGCTTGATTGATTGGTTATTTGTCTTTTGCTTTTGCATATTCCGTGAAAGCTGTCAATATCTGCGCCCCCGCGTTCCTGCGCTTCTGTAACTAGTTGTCGCATTGAAGAAATATCGGCTTCGGAGCTGTCGTTAAAATGCCGATCACTCGCTCGTCGCGTCTGCTTCAATGCCGACCCTGCGCAGCTCGCGTTGTACCCATTCGCATATCGGGCAGTTCTCAACCCTGCCTCGTATTGCCCTTTACCGATGGAGTTCCAGATGAAGAAACTCGCACTGCTTGGCGCCCTGGCGCTGTCCGTGTTTTCCCTGGCAGCGCTGGCTGATGAGAAACCGTTGAAAATCGGGATCGAGGCCGCCTACCCACCGTTCGCTTTCAAGCAGCCTGATGGCAGCATCGCCGGCTTCGACTACGACATCGGTAATGCCCTGTGCGAAGAAATGAAGGCCAAGTGCACCTGGGTCGAGCAGGAGTTCGACGGCCTGATCCCGGCACTGAAAGTGCGCAAGATCGACGCCATCCTGTCGTCCATGTCGATCACCGACGATCGCAAGAAGTCCGTCGACTTCACCGGCAAGTACTACCTGACCCCGGCACGCCTGGTGATGAAGGAAGGTACTGCCGTCAGCGAAGGCCTGACTGAGCTCAAGGGCAAGAAGATCGGCGTGCAGCGCGGCTCGATCCACGATCGCTTCGCCAAGGAAGTGTTCGGTGCGCAAGGCGCCACCATCGTTCCTTACGGCACCCAGAACGAAATCTACCTGGACGTCGCCGCTGGCCGTCTGGATGGCACCGTCGCCGATGCTACGCTGTTGGAAGACGGTTTCCTGAAGACTGATGCCGGTAAAGGCTTCGCCTTCGTTGGCCCATCGTTCACCGACGCCAAGTACTTCGGTGACGGCATCGGCATTGCCGTGCGCAAAGGCGACAAGGCCAACCTGGATCGCATCAACGCTGCCATCGCGGCCATCCGTGCCAACGGCAAGTACAAGCAGATTCAGGACAAGTACTTCAACTTCGACATCTACGGCCCAGACGCCAAGTAAATCGTCGACGTTTCACCTGTTCAATGGTGCAAGCAGCAGAGACTCTGAGGTTTGCACCATTTTTTCATCCCTAAGGTCGAGGACCTCATCATGTTGAAAGGCTACGGGGCAGTCATCCTCGACGGAGCGTGGCTGACGCTACAGCTCGCCTTGTCGTCCATGGCCCTGGCCATCGTGCTCGGTCTGATCGGTGTGGCGCTGCGTTTGTCGCCAGTGCGCTGGCTGGCCTGGCTCGGCGATCTGTATTCCACCGTGATCCGCGGGATTCCCGATCTGGTTCTGATCCTGCTGATTTTCTACGGCGGCCAGGATCTGCTCAATCGCGTCGCGCCGCTACTGGGCTTTGACGACTACATCGACCTCAATCCGCTGATGGCGGGTATCGGCACCTTGGGCTTCATCTTTGGTGCCTATCTGTCGGAAACCTTCCGCGGGGCGTTCATGGCCATTCCCAAGGGGCAGGCCGAAGCCGGCATGGCCTATGGCATGAGCAGCCTGCAAGTGTTCTTCCGGGTGCTGGTGCCGCAGATGATTCGCCTGGCGATCCCCGGCTTCACCAACAACTGGCTGGTCCTGACCAAGGCAACCGCACTGATTTCGGTAGTGGGCCTGCAGGACATGATGTTCAAGGCCAAGCAGGCGGCCGATGCCACCCGCGAACCTTTCACCTTCTTCCTGGCGGTAGCGGCGCTGTACCTGGTGATCACCAGTGTTTCGCTGCTGGCCCTGCGTTACCTCGAGAAGCGCTACTCGGTTGGCGTAAAGGCGGCTGATCTATGATTTTCGACTACAACGTCATCTGGGAAGCGCTGCCGCTGTACCTGAGCGGCCTGCTGACCACCCTCAAGCTGCTGGCGCTGTCGCTGCTGTTCGGTTTGCTGGCGGCGATCCCGCTGGGCCTGATGCGGGTCTCCAAGCAGCCTTTGGTGAACATGAGCGCCTGGCTCTATACCTACGTGATCCGCGGCACGCCGATGCTGGTGCAGCTGTTTCTGATCTACTACGGCCTGGCCCAGTTCGAAGCGGTGCGTGAAAGCTTCCTCTGGCCGTGGCTGTCCAGTGCAACCTTCTGTGCCTGCCTGGCCTTTGCCATCAACACCAGCGCCTATACCGCCGAGATCATCGCCGGCAGCCTCAAGGCCACGCCCCATGGCGAGATCGAGGCGGCCAAGGCCATGGGCATGTCGCGGGTCAAGATGTACCGCCGCATCCTCCTGCCATCGGCCCTGCGCCGGGCGCTGCCGCAGTACAGCAACGAAGTGATCATGATGCTGCAGACCACCAGCCTGGCGTCGATCGTCACCCTGATCGACATCACCGGTGCGGCGCGCACGGTCAACGCCCAGTACTACCTGCCGTTCGAGGCCTACATCACGGCCGGAGTGTTCTACCTGTGCCTGACCTTCATTCTGGTGCGCCTGTTCAAGCTGGCTGAGCGCCGCTGGCTGGGCTACCTGGCGCCGCGCAAGCACTGACGGCCTGCGCCCACTTTTTCGCCCTGAGCGTTAGCTCAAGACTGACTGCTTTGTGAGAATCGACAGCATGTACAAACTCGAAATCCAAGACCTGCATAAACGCTACGGCAGTCACGAAGTGCTCAAGGGCGTGTCCCTGGCGGCCAAGGCAGGCGACGTGATCAGCATCATCGGCTCCAGCGGTTCGGGCAAAAGTACCTTCCTGCGCTGCATCAACCTGCTCGAGCAGCCGCACGCGGGCAAGATCCTGCTCAACAACGAAGAGTTGAAGCTGGTAGCCAACAAGGATGGCGCGCTCAAGGCCGCCGATCCCAAGCAGCTGCAGCGCATGCGTTCGCGCCTGTCGATGGTGTTCCAGCACTTCAACCTGTGGTCGCACATGACCGCGCTGGAAAACATCATCGAAGCGCCGGTGCACGTGCTCGGCATGTCGAAGAAAGACGCCCTGGAAAAAGCCGAGCACTACCTGGCCAAAGTCGGTGTCGCCCACCGCAAGGACGCCTATCCTGGGCATATGTCCGGTGGTGAGCAGCAGCGCGTGGCGATTGCCCGGGCGCTGGCCATGGAGCCGGAAGTGATGCTGTTCGACGAGCCGACCTCGGCGCTCGACCCGGAGCTGGTTGGCGACGTGCTCAAGGTCATGCAGTCGCTGGCACAGGAAGGCCGGACCATGGTCGTGGTCACCCACGAAATGGGCTTTGCCCGTGAGGTGTCGAACCAGCTGGTGTTCCTGCACAAGGGCCTGGTGGAAGAGAGCGGCAACCCGCGCGAAGTGCTGGTCAATCCGCAGTCGGAACGTCTGCAGCAGTTCCTCTCGGGCAGCTTGAAGTAAGATTGCCGCTTTGCACCAAAATGGGTCATGCTGCGTATCAAGCGCAGCCTGACCAGGCTCTAACTTCTTGACCTCTCTCAGGTTTCGGACCGCATCCCATGACCACCCAGCGAATCGGTTTTCTCATCTGGCCCAGCACCAAAGCCCTGACCCTGGCGCTGGCCGAGGAGGTGTTGCGGGTAGCACAGAAGGTTCATCCGGAAGTGGTCTACGAGTTGTCCTTCCTGCAGGCCGAAGCGCCTGGCGAGGGTGCCTGGCGCCTGCCGGGCGAGCCGTGGGCGGGCAAGCTCGAAGGCTGTCAGAAGCTGTTCCTGCTGGCGGACGAGCCGCCGCAGGCCGTGGCCTCGAGCCTGGCCAGCGCACTCAAGCAACTGGTGCGTGCCGGTTGCGTGGTCGGCGGCTTGTCGGCGGGGGTCTATCCGTTGGCGCAACTGGGCCTGCTCGATGGTTACCGGGCCGCAGTGCACTGGCGCTGGCAGGATGATTTCGCCGAGCGTTTCCCCAAGGTCATCGCCACCAGCCACCTGTTCGACTGGGACCGCGACCGCCTGACAGCGTGCGGCGGCATGTCGGTGATCGACCTGTTGCTGGCGGTGCTGGCCCGCGATCACGGTGCCGAGCTTGCCGGTGCGGTGTCGGAAGAACTGGTGGTCGAGCGGATTCGCGAGGGCGGCGAGCGCCAGCGCATTCCGCTGCAGAACCGCCTGGGCTCCAGCCACCCGAAGCTGACCCAGGCCGTGCTGCTGATGGAAGCCAATATCGAAGAGCCGCTGACCACCGACGAGATCGCCCAGCATGTATGCGTCTCGCGCCGCCAACTGGAGCGGATCTTCAAGCAGTACCTCAATCGCGTGCCGAGCCAGTATTACCTGGAGCTGCGGCTGAACAAGGCCCGGCAGATGCTGATGCAGACCAGCAAGTCGATCATCCAGATCGGCCTCTCTTGCGGGTTTTCTTCCGGGCCGCATTTCTCCAGCGCCTATCGCAACTTCTTCGGTGCCACGCCGCGCGAAGATCGTAACCAGCGACGAAGCAGCAGCCCGTTCGAACTGTCTTCGGTACCCGCCGAGCGCGGTTGATTTTTGATCGCGGGGCAAGTCGGGTCGCCGCGATCGAACCGCCCATACAGAATCTCCCGCATATTCCCTGCAGCGTTTAAACTGCGCCTTTGCGACCCTATTTGTCGCATTGCCGTAAGCCTTGGTAAAACAGGGTTTGGCGCTATAAGAAGTTGTCGCTTGGCGGCAAGGTCAGGCGCCGATCTGTCCTTACAATCCCCCCATCGCTCGCCAGTTCCAGGCAGGCGTTCCTCTTCAGGAGACTCCGATGTCCGCTCCGCAAGCTCCGGTGCACCGCGCCGATTTCGATCAAGTGATGGTCCCCAACTATGCACCGGCGGCTTTCATTCCCGTCCGTGGAGCGGGCTCCCGCGTGTGGGATCAGGCGGGCCGCGAGCTGATCGATTTCGCCGGCGGCATCGCCGTAAACGTGCTTGGCCATGCGCATCCGGCGCTGGTTGGCGCCCTGACCGAGCAGGCCAACAAACTGT
The DNA here is from genome assembly GCF_900101695.1 of Pseudomonas sp. UC 17F4. NCBI lineage: Bacteria > Pseudomonadati > Pseudomonadota > Gammaproteobacteria > Pseudomonadales > Pseudomonadaceae > Pseudomonas > Pseudomonas sp. UC 17F4. The sequence goes on along the minus strand of NZ_FNKV01000001.1, from coordinate 4,976,849 downwards.
GGCACGTGTCCAACGTGTTCACCAACGAGCCGGCCCTGCGCCTGGCGCACAAGCTGGTCGACGCGACCTTTGCCGACCGTGCGTTCTTCTGCAACTCCGGTGCCGAAGCCAACGAGGCCGCATTCAAGCTGGCCCGTCGTGTCGCCCACGACCGTTTCGGCCCTGAGAAGCACGAAATCATCGCCACCGTTAACAGCTTCCACGGTCGTACCCTGTTCACCGTCAGCGTCGGCGGCCAGCCGAAATACTCCGACGGTTTCGGGCCGAAAATCACCGGCATCAGCCACGTGCCGTACAACGACCTGGAAGCGCTCAAGGCACAGATCTCCGACAAGACCTGTGCTGTGGTCATCGAGCCGATCCAGGGTGAAAGCGGCGTGGTCCCGGCTGACGTTGCCTACCTGCAAGGCGCCCGCGAGCTGTGCGACAAGCACAACGCGCTGCTGATCTTCGACGAAGTGCAGACCGGCGTTGGCCGTACTGGCTCGCTGTTCGCCTACCAGCACTACGGCGTGACCCCGGACATCCTCTCCAGCGCCAAGAGCCTGGGCGGCGGTTTCCCGATCGGCGCCATGCTGACCACCGAAGACCTGGCCAAGCACCTGGCCGTCGGCACCCACGGCACCACCTACGGCGGCAACCCGCTGGCTTGTGCGGTGGCCAACGCCGTGCTGGATGTGGTCAACACCCCTGAAGTGCTGGCCGGCGTCAAGGCCAAGCACCAGAAGTTCAAGGCGCGCCTGGAGCAGATCGGCGAGAAGTACGGCCTGTTCACCCAGGTACGTGGCGTTGGCCTGCTGATCGGTTGCGTGTTGTCTGAAGCCTGGAAGGGCAAGGCCAAGGACGTCTTCAACGCCGCCGAGAAAGAAGGCCTGATGGTCCTGCAAGCCGGCCCGGATGTCGTGCGTTTCGCCCCGAGCCTGGTGGTCGAAGATGCCGACATCGACGAAGGCCTGGATCGTTTCGAGCGTGCCGCGGCAAAACTGACTCAGGCCTGATTCACGCCTGCAGTCCTGTCATCGGCCCTGCGGGGCCGGTGATACCGAATTCCAGAGCAGGTGCCTGCGGGCGCCTGCTGTTTTTATCTGAGCCGGCGGATGTCGGCCTGTATACCCGAAAGGAGTGACACCATGCTGGTGATGCGCCCCGCGCAAATGGCTGATCTGGGCGAAGTGCAGCGTCTTGCCGCAGACAGCCCCATTGGTGTCACGTCCTTGCCGGATGATGCCGGTCGCCTGAGCGACAAGATTGCCGCTTCGGAAACCTCCTTCGCCGCTGAAGTCAGCTTCAACGGTGAAGAGAGCTACTTCTTTGTTCTCGAAGACAGCAGCAGCGGCAAGCTGGTCGGCTGCTCGGCCATCGTTGCCTCGGCCGGCTATTCCGAGCCGTTCTACAGCTTTCGCAACGAGACCTTCGTGCATGCGTCGCGCGAGCTGAAGATCCACAACAAGATCCACGTCCTCTCGCAGTGCCACGACCTGACCGGCAACAGCCTGCTGACCAGCTTCTACGTACTGCCGGAACTGGTCGGCAGCGGCTGGGCCGAGCTCAACTCCCGTGGCCGCCTGCTGTTCATGGCCGCCCACCCGGAGCGCTTTGCCGAATCGGTGGTGACCGAGATTGTCGGCTACAGCGACGAGCATGGTGATTCGCCGTTCTGGGACGCCATCGGGCGCAACTTCTTCGACCTCAACTACGCCGAGGCCGAGCGCCTGTGCGGCCTCAAGAGCCGGACCTTCCTGGCCGAGCTGATGCCTCATTACCCGATCTACGTGCCTCTGCTGCCGGACGCCGCGCAGGAGGCCATGGGCCAGGTGCATCCGCGGGCGCAGATCACCTTCGACATCCTGATGCGCGAAGGCTTCGAGACCGATCACTACATCGACATTTTCGACGGCGGCCCGACCCTGCATGCGCGGGTTTCCGGGATACGGTCGATTGCCCAGAGCCGGGTGATGCCGGTCAAGCTGGACGACTCTGCCAGCAAGGGCGGGCGCCCGTACCTGGTCAGCAATGGCCAGTTGCAGGACTACCGCGCAGTGCTGCTGGAGCTCGACTGGGCCCCCGGTAAGCCGGTCAGCCTCAGTCTTGAAGCCGCCGAAGCCCTGGGCGTCGGCGAAGGCGCCAGCGTGCGTCTGGTCGCGGTTTGATCCCTGCGGTTCGATAATCGAGCACCCAGGTCGAGTTTTGCGGCAGGCCAAAGGCCGCCGCCCGAGGAGATAGCATGATCGTTCGTCCCGTACGCAGCAGCGATTTACCCGCGCTGATCGAGCTGGCGCGCAGCACCGGCACCGGCCTGACCACCTTGCCGGCCAATGAACAGCGCCTGTCGCACCGGGTCGGCTGGGCCGAGAAAACCTTCCGTGGCGAAGCCGAGCGCGGCGATGCCGACTACCTGTTCGTGCTGGAAAACGACGAAGGCGTGGTGGTGGGTATCTCTGCCATCGCCGGCGCGGTCGGCCTGCGTGAGCCCTGGTACAACTACCGGGTCGGCCTGACCGTCAGCGCTTCCCAGGAGCTGAACATCTACCGGGAAATTCCCACCCTGTTCCTGGCCAACGACCTGACCGGCAACTCCGAACTGTGCTCGCTGTTCCTGCGCGCCGATCACCGCAGTGGCCTCAATGGCCGCCTGCTGGCCAAGGCGCGGTTGCTGTTTATCGCCGAGTTCCCGGAGCTGTTCGGCAACAAGATCATTGCCGAAATGCGCGGTATGTCCGACGAGCAGGGTCGTTCGCCGTTCTGGGAAAGCCTGGGCCGGCACTTCTTCAAGATGGAATTCAGCCAGGCCGACTACCTGACCGGTGTCGGCAACAAGGCCTTCATTGCCGAGCTGATGCCCAAGTTTCCGTTGTACACCTGCTTCCTCTCGGAAGCGGCGCGCAACGTCATTGGCCGGGTGCACACCGACACAGAGCCTGCGCTGGCGATGCTCAAGAGCGAAGGTTTCAGCTACCAGGGCTATGTCGATATCTTTGACGCAGGCCCTGCGGTGGAGTGCGAGACCGCCAAGATTCGTGCGGTGCACGACAGCCAGGCACTGGTGCTGGCTGTTGGCACTCCAGGCGACGATGCCACCCCATTCATCATCCACAACCGCAAGCGTGAAGACTGCCGCATTACTGCCGCACCGGCGCGCCTTGCTGCCGGCACCCTGGTGGTCGATCCTCAGACCGCCAAACGCCTGCGCCTGAGCGCTGGTGACCAGGTGCGTGCGGTACCACTGTCTGCTGCCCGGGAGGCCAAATAATGACGACTCACTTTATCGCCGGCAGTTGGCAGGCAGGGCAGGGCGAAGCGCTGCAATCACTTAACCCGGTCAGCCAGCAGGTTGTCTGGCAAGGCCAGGGCGCCAACGCCGGGCAGGTCGACAGTGCGGTCAAGGCCGCGCGCCAGGCCTTTGCCGGCTGGGCGCTGCAGTCGCTGGAAGCGCGCATCAGCGTGCTTGAAGCCTTTGCCGCGGCGCTCAAGGCCAATGCCGACGAGCTGGCGCGCTGCATCGGTGAAGAAACCGGCAAGCCGCTGTGGGAAGCCGCCACCGAAGTGACCAGCATGGTCAACAAGGTAGCGATTTCGGTACAGAGCTACCGCGAACGCACCGGTGAAAAGAGCGGCCCGCTGGCCGATGCCACCGCCGTGCTGCGCCATAAGCCTCACGGTGTGGTTGCAGTGTTCGGCCCGTACAACTTCCCCGGCCACCTGCCCAACGGGCATATTGTCCCGGCGCTGCTGGCCGGTAATACCGTGGTGTTCAAGCCCAGCGAGCTGACTCCGAAAGTCGCCGAGCTGACGGTCAAGTGCTGGATCGACGCCGGCCTGCCGGCAGGCGTGCTCAACCTGGTCCAGGGCGCCCGCGAAACCGGCGTGGCCCTGGCTGCCAACCCGGGCATCGACGGTTTGTTCTTCACCGGCTCCAGCCGCACTGGCAACCTGCTGCACCAGCAGTTCGCCGGGCGCCCGGACAAGATCCTGGCCCTGGAGATGGGCGGCAACAACCCGCTGGTGGTCGACGAGGTCAAGGACCTTGACGCTGCGGTGTACACCATCATCCAGTCGGCGTTCATTTCCGCCGGCCAGCGCTGCACCTGCGCGCGCCGCCTGCTGGTGCCGCAAGGCGCCTGGGGCGATGCGCTGCTCAAACGCCTGGTCGAAGTGAGCAAGAACATTACGGTCGGTGCCTTCGACCAGCAGCCGGCGCCGTTCATGGGCTCGGTGATTTCCCTGGGCGCGGCCAAGGCACTGCTCGATGCTCAGGCGCACCTGCTCGGCAACGGCGGCGTGTCGCTGCTGCCAATGACCCAGCCGCAAGCCACCGCTGCCCTGTTGACCCCGGGCATCATCGATGTCAGCGCAGTCGCCGAGCGCCTGGACGAAGAGTTCTTCGGCCCGCTGCTGCAAGTGATTCGCTACAGTGATTTCGATGCGGCCATCGCCGAGGCCAACAACACCCAGTACGGCCTGGCCGCCGGCCTGTTGTCCGATTCCCACGCGCGCTATCAGTACTTCTGGCTGCAAAGCCGCGCCGGCATCGTCAACTGGAACAAGCAACTGACCGGCGCCGCCAGCAGCGCGCCATTCGGTGGCGTGGGCGCCAGCGGCAACCACCGCGCCAGTGCCTATTACGCGGCTGATTATTGCGCTTACCCGGTAGCCTCGCTGGAGACCGCCAGCCTGACCCTGCCTGCGACACTGACGCCCGGCGTCTCCCTATAACAAAAGGTCCACGGAGCCTTGCCGATGAAATCGTTTGAAGTGAATTTTGATGGTCTGGTCGGACCGACGCACAACTACGGCGGGCTGTCGTACGGTAACGTTGCTTCGCAAAGCAACAGCCAGCAGGCATCCAACCCGCGTGAAGCGGCGCGTCAGGGCCTGGCGAAGATGAAGGCGTTGATGGAGATGGGCTTCCAGCAAGGCGTACTGGCCCCGCAGGAGCGCCCGGACGTGGCAGCACTACGTCGCCTGGGTTTCACTGGAACCGACGCACAAGTGATCGAGCGTGCCGCCAAAGAGGCCATGCCGTTGCTGGTCGCCAGCTGCTCGGCCTCGAGCATGTGGGTGGCCAACGCCGCCACTGTCAGCCCCAGTGCCGACACTGCGGACGGTCGCGTGCACTTCACCGCCGCCAACCTCAACTGCAAGTACCACCGCAGCATCGAGCACCCAACCACCAGCCGCGTGCTCGGCGCCATGTTTGCCGATAACAAGCATTTTGCCCACCACGCCGCTTTGCCGGCGGTAGCGCAGTTTGGTGACGAAGGCGCGGCCAACCACACACGTTTCTGCCGCAGCTACGGCGAGGCCGGTGTCGAGTTCTTCGTCTACGGCCGCAGCGCCTTCGACACCCGCTACCCGGCGCCACAGAAGTACCCGGCACGCCAGACGCTTGAGGCGTCGCAAGCCGTCGCACGCCTGCACGGCCTGAGCGAGGAGGGCGTGGTGTTCGCCCAGCAGAACCCGGCGGTGATCGACCAGGGCGTGTTCCACAACGACGTGATCGCGGTAGGTAACGGCGAAGTGCTGTTCTACCACGAGGACGCCTTCCTCGAGACCGAGGCGATGCTTGGCCAACTGCAGGCTAAACTGGCTAAACGAGGCGGCAACTTCAAGGCAATCTGCGTACCGCGCTCGGCTGTAACGGTAGAGGACGCGGTGCGTTCGTACCTGTTCAACAGCCAGTTGCTGTCTCGCGCCGATGGTTCGATGCTGCTGATCGTGCCGGAAGAGTGTCGCAACAACGAGCGGGTCTGGGCCTATCTGTCGTCCTTGACCCGCTCGGGCGGGCCGGTCGGCGAGGTCAAGGTCTTCGACCTCAAGCAAAGCATGCAGAACGGTGGCGGGCCGGCGTGCCTGCGCTTGCGTGTGGCATTGAAAGAAACGGAACTGGCGGCGGTCAATCCAGGCGTTATCATGACCGCACCGCTGTACGACACCTTGACCCAATGGGTCGACAAGCACTACCGCGATCGCCTGAGCGAAACCGACCTGGCCGATCCGCAGCTGTTGCTGGAATGTCGTACGGCACTGGATGAACTGACCCAGATCCTCAAACTGGGTTCGGTCTATCCGTTCCAACTCCAACCTTGAGAGAGAATTCGACTATGTCCGACGCCCTGCAGCTGATCCTTGAAGATGAAGCTGGTACCCAGCTGGAAACTTCCTGCACCCGCTTTGCGGTGGTCTGGCAAGGCAAGGAGGTATGGATTCAGCAGGATGGCCGTGGTCAGCTGCTGATCGGCGTCGACGTTGAAGAAGACGACACCGAGTACGCCAACCTGCTGCTGCGCCCGCTGGCCACCAACCTGGTGAGCCTGCAGCTGGAAATGGAACCGGCTGATGCCGGCGACGACGATGATCACGTCCATGGTCCCGATTGCGGCCACCATCACTAAGGAATAGCCCATGCTCGCCCTCGGCAAACTGCTTGAACTGACCCTGGCCGGTCGTGAACCGGCAGAGAAGACCCAGCTGACTGTCGAAGGCGTACGCATGCGCTGGCTCGGCGAGGGCGCCCTCGAAGTGCGCCCGCCCGATGCCCTTGACAATGGCCTGGACCTGCTGCTGTCGGCGGGTATCCATGGCAACGAAACCGCACCGATCGAGCTGCTTGACCGGTTGCTGCACGACATTGCCCGCGGCGATCTCAAGCCGCGCGCGCGTATTCTGTTCCTGTTCGGTAACCCTGACGCAATCCGCCGCGGCGAGCGTTATATCGAGCAAGACGTCAACCGCCTTTTCAATGGTCGCCACGATCAGACCAGCGGCCCCGAGGCCCTGCGCGCCTGCGAGCTGGAGCGCCTGGCGGCGACTTTCTTCAGTGTGCCTGATCGCACCCGTCTGCATTACGACCTGCACACCGCCATTCGCGGTTCGAAGATCGAGCAGTTCGCGCTCTATCCGTACAAGGAAGGCCGCCAGCATTCGCGCCGCGAACTGGCGCGCCTGAGCGCGGCCGGCATGGAGGCGGTGCTGCTGCAGAGCAAGGTGTCGATCACCTTCACGGCCTACACCTATGAGCAACTGGGGGCCGAAGCCTTTACCCTGGAACTGGGCAAGGCGCGGCCGTTCGGAGAGAACGGCGCGGTCAACGTCGATCGCCTGGAAACCCGCCTCAAACAGATTATCGATGGCACCGAACCCGAGCCGCCTGAGGCCCTGGATGGATTGAAACTGTTCAGCGTGGCGCGCGAGATCATCAAGCACAGCGAGCATTTTCGCCTGAACCTGCCGGCCGATGTCGAGAACTTTTCGGAGCTCGAACCCGGCTATCTGCTGGCCGAGGATATCGCCGATACCCGCTGGATTGTCGAAGAGCAGGGCGCGCGCATCATCTTCCCCAACCCGAAAGTCAAGAACGGCCTTCGGGCGGGTATTTTGATCGTGCCCGCGTCAGATCAGGGCCTTGCTTGAGTTGGGCACGTTTTAACTTAAAAGTGAATTCGCGGAGCCAGGCCCAGCTCCAGGCGCAAGGCATTTTCCGTAAAGGGCGCTGGGTTGGTACGCAGGGCAGGGGTATCGGCGGACAAGCCGAAATCAAAAGGCCTATGGCTGGTGATAATGCCGATGGCCTGCAGTTGCGAATTAGCTACCTCCTGTTGCTTGCCGGCTCGTGTGGTGATCATTGAGGTGCCTGGGAAAACCGAGCCGGTGAGGGAGTTCCAGGCATTGCACAGGCAACGATAGAAATCCAGCAGGGGCAGGTCGTCGGAAGCTGGCCCTGCAGGGTTGAAGTGCAGTTTTCCGCCAGCGTCGCCAATGCCCGGATCGCCGTTAGGTGCAACGAAATGATCACCGAAACTGTCATCGAAATCCATGTCGGGCTCATAGCCCGAGGGTAAATGGTTCAGGATTTCGTCCACCGTGATCGAGGGTCTGTTGTCCAGTGCCGACAGCAGCTGTCTTCCCGTGCTGGTCTTGCGCAGCAGGTCAAGGTGGTCGGCGACCAGGCGTTGAAAGCGTGAGTCCCCTTGTGGGCGGATACTGTTATTGCCCAGGGCCGCATGTTCAGGGCTTACCGGTTGGCTGAAGCGGCTGTCGCCGGGCAGGTTGCGGGCGTAGAAGATCTCACTGCCTGCGCTGCCCAGCAGGATGTTGCCGTCGATACGGTTTTCTCCTGAGCCCGTTTCGATGTAGGTAAGCCCTGTGCCGAGGACAATACGATTGTTGCCGGCCCCGACGTAGATTTTGCTGTCGCCGCTGCCCGTTTCGATATGGTTGTTGCCATTACCCGCATTGATAATGACTTGGTGATGCACGTCTTCAGTGATCCAGATCCTGCTGCCAGCGTTTTGAGTGCGCAGGACCAGTATTTGATCGTCGTTCATCGCCAGGACAAATCTGGTCGTGCCGATGACAGCTTGCAGGTTGCAGTCCAGGGTTGAAATTTCAATATTTTCAGCAGGTGACCGGACCTGTATATCCACCTGACTTGTGTGAGGGGCGCTGGTTTTCGAGTGCTTGAAGTGTTCCGAGGTGACGGTGACATTGCTGTCCTCATGCAGCAGGATCACTTGACGGACCGCGCCAGGATCCGGGTCATCGTCATACTGGAAGTGGGCATAGCCCGAGCCGCGCCCGGTGAGGTAGTAAGTCGGATTGGGGTTGGTTAAGTTGTACATGTCCACTCCATTGGGCGTTGGGAAAACGTCAGGCTATGGAGGTTTGAACATGTCCGGGCACTACATATTTATGCATCTGTGCGCAAGGCGGGGAGGCTGCCAGGCCCATCGCTGAGCGGTGCCACGGGCCCAAGAACCGGCCGCAGCGGTGCGGCCGGCGCTGGTGATGCAGGACTAGATTGCGCGTTTTTGCGCTACTTCGTTACGGCGTAACGCACGCAACTTCTGCAAGGTATCGGCGCAAGTTTTCGCCGCTTCCACGCCCTTGACCAGGAAGTGTTCGAAGTAGAAGTTCTGGTGCTCGTCGCCGGCATGGAAGTGGTGCGGGGTCAGCACTACCGAGAACACCGGCACTTCGGTTTCCAGTTGCACCTGCATCAGGCCGCTGATCACCGACTGGGCGACGAACTCGTGGCGGTACAGGCCGCCATCGACCACCAGCCCGGCAGCAACGATGCCAGCGTAGCGGCCGCCACGGGCCAGCAGCTTGGCGTGCAGGGGGATCTCGAAAGCGCCGCCGACTTCGAAGAAGTCGATGTCGCTGGGCTGATAGCCTTGTTTACCCATTTCCTCGACGAATGCCTTGCGCGCCTGGTCGACAATGTCTTTGTGCCAGCAAGCCTGGATGAAGGCGATGCGCTCGTGGGAAGGGTTCTTGCTATCGATTGCGGTAGGTTGCATTGAAACGGACTCCTGTTTGTATGAGAAACAGGGCGCTGGATCGAAGGGGATTTCGCCGTGCAGGTGCAAAGCGACAGGCGCGGCTGCGCCTATCCCGTTCTCTCTTTATCCGGACTATGACCGTCGGCCCCGGAATCACACCGGGTCTGCTGACCTTACAGGCTGGCCTGCAAGCGCTCGCGGGCTATGCGCATTGCGCGCAATTACCGCCGGTGGGGAATTGCACCCCGCCCTGAGAACGTTGCCACCGGTATCGGCGGCGGGGAATTATTAGCACAGATGTCAGGTAAACGTATAGGCTGCTAACGGTTTTTTCCGGATGAACGACATTTCATCAGGGAAACCTTGCCAATTGTTTTATACGGCCCCAGTAATACCGTGTCACCAGATCACAACAGGCCCTGAGAGGCCGGGCAGGGTGCCAGCGAGCGGTTTTTCGCTGACGTTGTCGTTGCAGGCCGTCCAATTGACGGTTTCTATAGCATAAACACACTGCACCCGAGCCTAAGGCCCGATATAATGCGGCCCTTTGCCGTCGTTTCGTCAATTTGACGCAAGCATTTGCCTTAAGGCCGCCGTTTCCGTGGAAGAACCTATGAAAAGCGCAGAAATCCGTGAAGCCTTCCTTCGCTTCTTCGAAGAGCAGGGACACACCCGAGTTGCCTCCAGCTCCTTGATTCCGGGCAACGACCCGACCCTGCTGTTCACCAACGCGGGGATGAACCAGTTCAAGGACTGCTTCCTTGGCCAGGAAAAGCGCGCCTACACCCGCGCGACCAGCAGCCAGAAATGCGTGCGCGCCGGTGGCAAGAACAGCGACCTGGAAAACGTCGGCTACACCGCCCGTCACCACACCTTCTTCGAAATGCTGGGCAACTTCAGCTTCGGTGATTACTTCAAGAAGGACGCGATCACCTACGCCTGGACCTTCCTGACCAAGGTGCTGAGCCTGCCGGAAGAGAAACTCTGGGTCACCGTCTATGCCAGCGACGACGAGGCATACGACATCTGGACCAAAGAGATCGGCGTACCGGCCGAGCGCATGGTGCGCATTGGCGACAACAAGGGCGCGCCCTACGCCTCCGACAACTTCTGGACCATGGGCGATACCGGCCCGTGCGGCCCTTGCACCGAGATCTTCTATGATCACGGCGCCGACATCTGGGGCGGCCCGCCCGGCTCGCCGGAAGAAGATGGCGACCGTTACATCGAGATCTGGAACAACGTTTTCATGCAGTTCAACCGCACTGCCGATGGCGTGCTGCACCCGCTGCCTGCACCGTCGGTGGATACCGGCATGGGCCTGGAGCGCATCAGTGCGGTCATGCAGCATGTGCACTCGAACTACGAGATCGACCTGTTCCGCAACCTGCTCAGCGCTTCGGCCGCCGCCATCGGCTGCGCCAATGCCGAGCAGTCGTCGCTCAAGGTGGTCTCCGACCACATCCGTTCCTGCAGCTTCCTGATTGCCGACGGCGTACTGCCGTCCAACGAAGGCCGCGGCTACGTCCTGCGCCGCATCATCCGTCGCGCCTGCCGCCACGGTAACAAGCTGGGCGCCACCGGCAGCTTCTTCTACAAGATCGTCGCCGCCCTGGTCGCCGAGATGGGCGAAGCCTTCCCCGAGCTCAAGCAGCAGGCCAACATCGAGCGCGTGCTCAAGGCTGAAGAAGAGCAGTTCGCCAAGACCCTGGAGCAGGGCCTGAAGATCCTCGAGCAGGACCTGGCCGAGCTCAAGGGCAGCGTGGTGCCGGGTGACGTGGTGTTCAAACTGTACGACACCTATGGCTTCCCGATGGACCTGACCGCCGACATCGCCCGCGAACGTGAGCTGACCATCGACGAAGCAGGCTTCGAGCGCGAGATGGAAGCCCAGCGTGAGCGTGCCCGCTCCGCCAGCGCCTTCGGCCTGGACTACAACACCCTGGTCAAGGTCGACGTGGCCACCGAGTTCACCGGCTACAACGCCACCGAAGGCAGCGCCAGCATCGTTGCTCTTTATAAGGACGGCAAGGTTGTCGAGCAGCTGGGCGAAGGCGAGGAGGGCGTGGTCATCCTCGACCGCACGCCGTTCTACGCCGAGTCCGGTGGCCAGGTGGGCGACACCGGCTACCTGCAGGCCGACAACGTGCGCTTTGACGTGCGCGACACCACCAAGACCGGCGGCGCCTTCCTGCACCACGGTGTGGTGGCCAGCGGCACCCTGACTGTCGGCACCCAGGTGCAGACCCGGGTCGATGCCGACGTCCAGCACGCCACCTCGCTGAACCACTCCGCCACCCACCTGCTGCACGCTGCGCTGCGCCAGGTGCTGGGCGATCACGTACAACAGAAGGGCTCGCTGGTCGATAGCCAGCGCCTGCGCTTCGACTTCAGTCACTTCGAGGCGGTCAAGCCAGAGCAGCTCAAGGCCCTGGAAGACATCGTCAACCGCGAAGTGCGCAAGAACTCCGAGGTGAAAACCGAAGAGACCGATATCGAAACCGCCAAGCAGAAGGGCGCCATGGCGCTGTTCGGCGAGAAGTACGGCGACAGCGTGCGGGTGCTGAGCATGGGCGGCGATTTCTCCGTCGAGCTGTGCGGCGGTATCCACGCCAAGCGTACCGGTGATATCGGCCTGCTCAAGATCATCAGCGAAGGTGGCGTGGCCTCCGGCGTACGCCGGATCGAAGCGGTCACCGGCGCTGCCGCACTGGCTTACCTGAACGCTGCCGAAGAGCAGCTCAAGGAAGCCGCGCAACTGGTCAAGGGTAGCCGCGAAAACCTGATCGACAAGCTCTCGGCAGTGCTGGAGCGCAACCGCCAGCTGGAAAAACAGCTGGAGCAACTGCAGGCCAAGGCTGCCAGCGCTGCTGGCGACGACCTGTCCAGTGCAGCCGTCGAGGTCAAGGGCGTGAAAGTCCTGGCCGCGCGTCTGGATGGCCAGGATGGCAAGGCGCTGCTGGCGCTGGTCGATCAACTGAAGAACAAACTCGGCCGCGCAGTGATCCTGCTCGGCAGTGTCCATGAGGAAAAGGTCGTACTGGTTGCCGGTGTGACCAAAGACCTGACTGGCCAACTCAAAGCCGGTGATTTGATGAAGCAAGCCGCTGCCGCGGTGGGTGGCAAGGGCGGTGGTCGTCCGGACATGGCGCAAGGTGGTGGCGTAGACACCGCCGCGCTGGACAGCGCGCTGGCCCTGACCGTGCCATTCGTGGAGCAGGGCGTTTAAGGCGTACATCGGCCCGCCGTCCAGTGGCGGGCCATGGCGTCGTTTGAATGTTTATTGGGTGCCCTTCATGGGCTGAGGCGGCTTTGAAATGGCGTTGATCGTACAGAAATTTGGCGGTACCTCGGTCGGCACAGTCGAGCGAATCGAGCAGGTTGCCGACAAGGTCAAGAAGTTCCGCGAAGCCGGCGATGACCTGGTGGTAGTACTGTCGGCGATGAGCGGCGAAACCAATCGCCTGATCGACCTGGCCAAGAAGATCAGCGATCAGCCGGTTCCGCGTGAACTGGATGTGATCGTCTCCACTGGCGAGCAGGTGACTATCGCCTTGCTGGCCATGGCCCTGATCAAACGTGGTATTCCGGCGGTGTCCTACACCGGTAACCAGGTGCGGATCCTCACCGACAGCGCGCACAACAAGGCGCGCATCCTGCAGATTGACGACCAGAAGATTCGTGGCGACCTCAAGGCCGGCCGCGTGGTGGTGGTTGCAGGTTTCCAGGGGGTCGACGAGCACGGCAACATCACCACCCTCGGTCGCGGTGGCTCCGACACCACCGGCGTGGCCCTGGCGGCAGCGCTCAAGGCGGACGAGTGCCAGATCTACACCGATGTCGATGGTGTCTACACCACCGACCCGCGCGTGGTGGCCCAGGCCCAGCGCCTGGACAAGATCACCTTCGAAGAGATGCTGGAAATGGCCAGCCTCGGTTCCAAGGTGCTGCAGATCCGCGCCGTCGAGTTCGCCGGCAAGTACAACGTCCCGCTGCGCGTGCTGCACAGCTTCCAGGAGGGTCCGGGTACCCTCATTACCATTGATGAAGAGGAATCCATGGAACAGCCGATCATTTCCGGCATCGCCTTCAATCGCGATGAAGCCAAGCTGACCATCCGTGGCGTACCGGATACCCCGGGCGTTGCTTTCAAGATCCTCGGCCCTATCAGTGCCGCGAACATCGAAGTCGACATGATCGTGCAGAACGTTTCGCACGATAACACCACCGACTTCACCTTCACCGTGCATCGCAACGACTACGACAAGGCCCACAAGGTCCTGGACAAGACCGCCGCCGAGCTCAACGCTCGCGAAGTGGTAGGTGACACCAACATCGCCAAGGTCTCGATCGTCGGCGTCGGCATGCGTTCCCACGCCGGTGTTGCCAGCCGCATGTTCGAAGCGCTGGCCAAGGAGAGCATCAACATCCAGATGATCTCCACCTCCGAGATCAAGGTCTCGGTGGTAATAGAAGAGAAGTACCTGGAGCTGGCAGTGCGCGCCCTGCACACCGCCTTCGAGCTGGACGCCCCTGCCCGACAGGGCGAGTAAGGCGGCTGCCTCTGGGGGCGCGGCCATGCCGCGCCCTTCGTGTTTCTGGCTGGCGTGAGAAATCTGTGCTTTTGCTCGCGCTAGTCAATACTTAGGCGTAGGTCAGCAGCCGTCACGGGTTGTAGGCTGAAGCCCTTTTTTTTGCAGACTGTTATCCCTGAACTGAATTGCGTGAGGAGAAAGCTATGTTGATTCTGACTCGTCGGTGCGCCGAGAGCCTGATCATTGGCGACGGCGAAATCACCGTGACCGTGCTCGGCGTCAAAGGAAACCAAGTGCGGATAGGGGTCAACGCCCCTAAAGAAGTGGCCGTCCACCGTGAGGAAATCTACCTGCGGATCAAGAAAGAGAAGGACGAAGAACCAACCCATTAATTTTTATCGAGTTTTTTTCAAAAAAGAGTTTGCAAACGGGGAAGGGTCTGGTTATTATACGCCCCGTGTTGCGGAGAGGTGGCCGAGTGGCCGAAGGCGCTCCCCTGCTAAGGGAGTATACCTCACAAGGGTATCGGGGGTTCGAATCCCCCCTTCTCCGCCATTATTCATGTAGGACGCTGTAATCTGCCTGAATCGCCTAAGTCGTTGAAATTAAACGAAAAAGTGGTTGGCAAAATGATTTAGCGGCCTATAATGCGCGGTAACAAATGCACTCATAGCTCAGCTGGATAGAGTACTCGGCTACGAACCGAGCGGTCGGAGGTTCGAATCCTCCTGAGTGCACCATACGACGAAGCGGTTTTCAACTTGAATGCTGCTTCAGCTGCAACCAGAGGTGATCTGGTCCATCAAGCGCCAACCCTGCACTCATAGCTCAGCTGGATAGAGTACTCGGCTACGAACCGAGCGGTCGGAGGTTCGAATCCTCCTGAGTGCACCATACACCGAAGCAGTTTTCAGTTTGAAAGTTGCTTTAGCTGTAACCAGAGGTGATCTGGTCCATCAAGCGCCAATCTGCACTCATAGCTCAGCTGGATAGAGTACTCGGCTACGAACCGAGCGGTCGGAGGTTCGAATCCTCCTGAGTGCACCATACAACAGAAAGCCCGCCTATCAAGGCGGGCTTTTTGCTTTCCGGCATTCATCTTCCGGTAAGGCGTGATGAATAGACTGTCATCGTTGCCGTGCCAGCCCCGCGCTATTTTATGCCGATCCCGATGTGTTTTTTTTCGCGCTACCGCCGTCGCACTGTTGCCTGCATACGTTGTCACAAGTATGTCTCGCAAACGATTGTTCTAGCCGCGATTTTTTCAGCACCCTGACAGCTCAAGCGGTGTATGATTGCGCCCGTCAGCCCCGCCGGGGCTTGTGGAATACCACCATGGACTTACCCAGTAGTTACTCAATAGCAAGTTTTGCCAATCAAGAATTGACTGATTGATCTCCCGGCGTGCTCCGCTGCTGGGAGTGGAGTTCGCCTATGACTGAAGTAGAAGTAAAAAAGACGCAAGAAAGCCTGCAGGATCGCCTGGCCCAGGTGGTCGAACTGCTGCAGCGTCAACGCGTGGTCGAAGACCTGACCCACCGTCAGGAAGGTCATCACCATGACCTGGTAGAAAACCTCGTTCACCGCCAGAACCTGGTCGAGCTGCAACGCAAGCTCGACGACCTGCACTCCGCCGACGTTGCCTACATTCTCGAAGCCTTGCCGCTGGACGATCGTCTGACCGTCTGGCAACTGGTCAAGGCCGAGCGCGACGGTGACATCCTCCTCGAAGTGTCCGACTCGGTCCGCGAGACCCTGATCGCCGACATGGACGATCACGAGCTGCTCGCCGCTGCCAAGGAAATGGACGCCGACGAACTGGCTGACCTGGCGCCCGAGCTGCCCCGTGACGTTGTCCACGAGCTGATGGAAAGCCTCGATGCCCAGCAGCGCGAACGCGTGCGTTCGGCCCTGAGCTACGACGAGGACCAGGTCGGTGCATTGATGGACTTCGAGATGGTCACCATCCGCGAAGACGTCAGCCTCGAAGTGGTATTGCGCTACCTGCGCCGGCTCAAGGAGCTGCCAGGCCACACCGACAAACTGTTCGTGGTCGATTACGACGGCATCCTCAAGGGCGTGCTGCCGATCAAGCGCTTGCTGGTCAACGACCCGGAGAAGAAAGTCGCCGAGGTCATGGCCAGCGATCCGGTGAGCTTCCACCCGGATGAAGACGCCTACGATGCCGCTCAGGCGTTCGAGCGTTACGACTTGATTTCCGCGCCGGTGGTGGACAAGAGCGATCGCCTGATCGGCCGTCTGACCATCGATGAAATGGTCGACCTGATTCGTGAAGAAAGCGAAAGCGAAGTGCTGAGCATGGCCGGTCTGCGCGAAGAAGAAGACATCTTCGCCTCGGTCTGGCGCTCGCTGCGCAACCGCTGGGCGTGGCTGGCAATCAATCTGATCACTGCCTTCGTCGCCTCGCGGGTGATCGGCCTGTTCGAAGGCTCGATCGAAAAACTGGTGGCACTGGCGGCGCTGATGCCGATCGTTGCCGGTATCGGCGGCAACTCCGGCAACCAGACCATCACCATGATCGTGCGCGCCATGGCCCTCGACCAGGTCAGCCCCGGCAACACCTCGCGGTTGATGCGCAAGGAGCTGGCAGTGTCGCTGATCAACGGCCTGATCTGGGGCGGAGTGATTGGTGTGGTTGCCTACTTGCTGTATGACAGCTGGTCGCTCGGCGTGGTCATGACCGGCGCCATGACCCTCAACTTGTTGCTGGCGGCGCTGATGGGGGTGTTGATCCCGATGACCCTGGTGCGCCTGGGCCGCGATCCGGCGATGGGCTCCAGCGTGATGATCACGGCGGTGACCGACAGTGGTGGCTTCTTCATCTTCCTGGGCCTTGCCACCATCTTCCTGCTCTGATTGAGCATCCGACAAAAAACACCCCTCGCGAGGGGTGTTTTTTTGCCTGGCGTTTATTGCTCGGTGAGGTGCTCGATAAAGGTCGAGCCGCTGTAGCACTCGCGGAACAACCCGGCCTGCACCAGGCGTGGCATCACCTGTTCAAGGAACAGGTGCACCGATTCCAGCGAGCCACCGGGCGCCGCGATGAAGCCATCGATGGCACCGGATGCAGCCCATTCGACAATACTCTCGACGGCATCGTCCACCGTACCGATCACCTGCCAGTGTGCAGCCGAGATCACCTCTGGGCGCAACAGTAACTCACTGACCCGCAGCGATTCACGTTCGATCAGGCGTCGCAGCAGGTTGGTGTGGGTACGGCTGCCAGGATTGCTCACGGGCGCAGGCAGGTCAGCGGCGGTGATCGGGCGGTCTTCTGGCCATTGGTTGAGGTCGAGCCCGGTCATCTCCTTGATCGAGGCAAACTTGCGCGGCTTGTCGATGCGCGCGTGGGTGCACATGAACAGCTCGCGGGCCTGTTCGCGGGTCTCGGCCAGGTACAGGCTCAGGCCGGGCAGCAGGCGAATGTCGGCCGGATCGCGGCCGTGTTTTTCAGCGCGGCGGGACAGGTCGTGACGCAGCTCGAGCGCAGCGTCGATATCCGGCGTGGGGGCGAATACCAGGTCGGCCACCGACGCGGCAAAGTCACGGCCCGAATCGGATGCGCCGGCTTGCACCAGCGGGATTCGGGTGTTGGCGTACACCGGCAGGTTGAGTGGGCCCTTGACCTTCAGGTGAGCGCCGTCGTGGTCGATCGGGCGAACCTGTGAGGCGTCGGCGTAACGGCCCGTGCTGCGATCCAGTTTCAGGGCGTCGCTGGGGAAGCTGTCCCACAGCTGATGAACCACCCGGGTGAACTCCGCAGCCCGCTGGTAACGCTCATCGGCACTGGGCATTGCCGTCAGGCCGAAATTCTCGTGGCCTTGCAGCGCGGTGACGATGTTCCAGCCGACCCGGCCCTTGCTGATCCAGTTCAAAGACTGCAACTGGCGGGCGACTACATAGGGCGGCAGGAAGGTGGTCGATACGGTCGAAACCAGGCCGATCTTCGAGGTGTGCTGGGCAACTGCGGCGAGCAGGATGCTCGGGTCGAGGCTGGCGAAGCCCGAGCCGCTTTCGAGCATCTCCGGCACCAAAGCATGAACATCGGGGCGAAAGACAAAGTCCAGGTGTGCAGCTTCTGCGCGCTTGGCCAGATCAATCGCAAACTCGGCGGTGAAAATACCTTCTATGTTGCTGTTCTCGCGCCGCCAGCCATCGCCGCTCAACCAGGTCGGTGCCAGTGACAGGCCAATGTGCAGGCGCTTGGGGGTACTCATCCTTGCAATTCTCCTTGTGGTCTTTTGATGGGCTCAGAACGCGCCCTTGACGCCGACGCCGACCATGCGCGGCAGGGTCATGCTCGCCTCGGTCCCGCCGATGCCACGGTTCTGCTGCATATAGGTGGGCGAGCGGTCGTCGAACACGTTCTTGACGTAGCCATACAGCTGCACCTGCTTGTTGAACTGATAACTCATCCGCGCATCGGTGAGGGTGTAGGGCTTCACCGAGTAGGACGAGGTGTTGGCGGTGTCGGAGTAATAGCCATCCAGGTGACGGACCTGGACGTTGAGGTTGAGTTTGTCGGTGATGTCCCAGCTCGGGCCAACGCTCAGGGTGTAACCGGGGGAGCGGGCAAACTCGTTGGCCTGGTAGTCGGCGTTGCTGGAGATCTTGTCGATGCGTGTACGCAAGGCGCCGGCACTGGCCTTGAGGGTCAGGTTGTCGAGCACACGGTAGTCGGCGCTCAGCTCCAGGCCATAGGCGTGGGCCTTTTCGGCGTTGATGGTGTAGGACTGGGCGACACCCGGGGAAATCACCACTGGGATGTTGTACTGAGCGTCCTTGAAGTCCATATAGAACAGGTTGCTGCTGAGGATCAGGCGGTCGTCGAGCAGGTTGGCGCGGCTGAACAGCTCATAGTTCCAGATCGACTCTTCCTTGAAGTACGCCCATTGCCGGGTGGTCAGATTGAGCGACACGCCACCGGGATTGTAACCGCGGCTGACCAGGGCGCCGACGGTCCAGTCCGGCGTCGCTGCGTAAGCCAGCGAGACCTTGGGCAGCAGGGCGGAGAAGGTTTTCTCGTAGTCCAGTGCCGTCGGTGCCAGCACCGAATTGCCCTGACGCTCGATGTGATCCTGCTGAAAGCGCAGGCCGGTGCTCAGGGTCCAGCGCTCACTCAGGCGGTAGCTGAGTTCGCCGAAGATGCCGAGGTTCTCCTTGGTGTCATCGAAGGCCGAGAGCCCGCGCAGGTTCAGGGTTTCGTCGGTCTTGGTGTGGGCGTAGTAGATGCCACCCATGCCGCTTAGGGTATCCAGGGCGTCGCCGAAGGTGATGCGCGATTCGTTGGAGGCGTTTTTCTGCTTGATATCGGCGTCGCCTTCGCCGGCGATGCCGGTGAACCGCTGCACGTTGGACAGCGAGTATTGCGCCTGGTTGAACAGTTTGATGCCGTTGTCGAAGTCGTAGCTGACATCCACCACGCTGGTGTTGGTGTCCTGCTCCCAGCTGGGCATGGTGGTGGTGTCGTGGTCGAGCTTGTGCAAGGGCGCCGAGGCGGCCTCCTGGCTCGGACGGTTGCTGTCGTTGTGCGCGAAGGTGTACTTGGCCTCAAGGCCCGGCAGCGACTCGGGCACCCACAGCAGCTTGGCCCGGGCGGTGACGGCGCGGAAGTTCTGGTCGGCCTTGCCGCGCTGGAACTTCGGGTTGTCGTAATCGATGAAAGTGTCGCGAGCCGAGTAGTCCACCGCCAGGCGGCCGGCCAGTTCGTTGCCCATCAACGGGCCGGAAACAGCCACCGAGCTGCGCTTGGCGTCATAACTGCCGACCTCGGTCTGGTAGGCAGCTTCGGGAGTGAAGGTCGGATCCTTGGTGTTGACGATGATCGCACCGGCAATCGCGTTGGCCCCTTGCGAGGTGGTCTGCGGGCCGCGGAACACTTCGATGCTGTCGATATCCCAGACCGAGGTGGCGCCGAAGAACATCTCGTTGTAATTCAGGTAATGGCCGTCAAGGTTGATTGTCGCCCGTGGCACGGTGCCGCCCCAGAACACGTTCTGGCCGTTGTTCGGGCCCTGGGTGTCCTGGCCGCGGATGATCGGCGCGCCGACCGAGTCGGTGTAGATCACGTTGGGCACATCATTGAGTACTTCGGCCACCGAGGCGCTGCCGGTCTTTTCCTTGTCGATCTCCTTGGCGGTCTTGATCGACACGGAGGAGGCGGTGTCCTTGAGTTCGCGTTCGAGCTTTTCACCGGTGACGATGATCGGCTCGAAAACAATGCCTGGCTTGCCGCCATTAACCTCGGGTTGCCCGAATGCGTAGGGCGAAGCCAGCAATGTCGAGAGTGTGAACACACTAAAGCCTTGGCGCAGTGTGCGATGTGGATGTGCCTTCAAGATGCCCCCAAATGAGAATGATCCTCTTTCCCGTTCGAGGGTAGCACGGTGCTATTGCGTTCCTCAATAAAGAATTCATTCCACAAAATGGCAATAGGTGCGGGTTCAGGGAATCGGTATCATGGCCGCCAACAAGCGCGACCGTGCGCGCCGGCGAGGAGAGCGAAGAATTGAGCAACGAGATGACCGCCCTGGACGAAGAGGCGCAAGCAGCCCCGGAAAAGCGCTCCGGCACTATTCAGTCGGTGTCGATTGCGGTGCGTTTTCTCCAGGTACTGGCCAATGCCGAGAGTGAGTTGGCGCTGGGGGAGGTTGCCAGGCGCACCGCGACCGGTGGCTCGACCGCCCATCGATACCTGCAGAGCCTGGTCAAGGAAGGCCTGGCCAAGCAGGACCCGGCCAGCGGCCTCTACGACCTGGGGCCGGCAGCGCTGAACATCGGCATCAGCGCCTTGAAGCGCGTCGATGCGGTGGATATTGCCGCCCAGCACATGAAGACCCTGGCCCAACAGCATGCCGCCAGCGGCGGGGTGGCGATCTGGACCGACCGCGGCCCGACCCTGGTGCGCTGGTACCGCAGCGCCTACTTCTCGATCAACCCGCTGGCCCTGGGCGACATCCTGCCGATCGACAACACCGCGTGCGGCCTGGTGTTCCAGGCCTTCCTGCCCAAAGCTGTGATCGATGCCGCGCGCAAGCAGCAGCCCGCGCATTTTCGTGGCACGCCGCCTAACAAGGCGCTGCTCGATCAGGTGCGTAATGGCCGTTGGGCCGAGCTGACCAGCCATCTGCTCTCGAACGTCACCGGCCAGGCGGCGCCGGTGTTCGATGCGCAGCAGGAAATCGCCTGCGTAATGACCACGGTCACTGACCTTGGCCAGCTCAAGTCAGCAGAGGATCGCGACGCCCTGCACCGCGAAGCCGGCCTGGTCAACCAGGCCACCGGCGGGCGGATTTTCGATCAGCGCGGTTGAGCCTGGCGACCCTTGGGCACCACCAGCGGCGTGCCGCTGACGGGGTCAGCAATGATCACCGCCGGCAGGCCGAATACCTCTTGCACCAGCGCCTCGGTGAAAATCGCCCCGGGCGCGCCCTCGGCCAGCACCGCGCCATCGCGCATGGCGATCAGGTGCGTGGCATAGCGGCAGGCCTGGTTAAGATCGTGCAGCACCGCCACGATGGTTCGGCCCTGGCGATTGAGATCGCTGAGCAGTTCGAGCAATTCGATCTGGTGGGCGATGTCGAGAAAGGTGGTCGGTTCATCGAGCAGCAGGATCGGTGTTTCCTGCGCCAGCACCATGGCAATCCAGACCCGCTGGCGCTGGCCACCGGACAGCTCGTCCAGCGCCCGCTCGGCCAGCGCGCTGACCTGGGTGGCGGCCATGGCGGCGTTGACCGCCTGCTCATCGGCTGGCGACCATTGGCGCAAGAACGACTGATGGGGGAAGCGCCCGCGAGCCACCAGGTCGGCGACCGTGATGCCTTCCGGGGCCGTGGCGCTTTGCGGCAGCAGGCCGAGGCGCCGGGCAACCTCTTTGGCCGCAAGCGCGGTGATGCTTTTGCCGTCGAGCACCACACGACCATGGGCTGGGGCCAGCAGCCGCGACAAGGCTCGAAGCAGAGTGGATTTTCCGCAGGCATTGGGCCCGACGATCACCGTGAAAGAGCCGTCGGGAATGGCGATGGAGAGGTCGCTGGAGATGGTGCGCTGATCGTAACGCAGCGTCACGGCGTCAGCATGCAGGCGATGCGTCATGGGTAGCCTTTCCTTGCTGGCAGCTCGGCGGCGAGTATTGCATGTGCAGAATTAATTCTGCAATATGGAATGCGATTGCATCGCATCCACGTTTAGACGAGCCTGTGCCCGTTCTCGAACCCTTCCTGCCGCCCTTGTAGCAAAAGACCGATTGCCGATGAAAAAGCTCACCTTCGCGCCAATGCTTGCTGTTGCGGCGCTGATCCTGCTTGCCTGCAGCGCCGTTGGGCCGAGCCCGGCAAGCGCCGCCAGCGAGCCCGCCAAACCGCTGCGCATTGCTTCGACTTCGCCGAGTGTCACCGGCATCTTGCTGGCCATGGAGGCGCCACTGGTTGCCAGCGCGGCCACCACGCCGAGCCGGATGACCGACAGCAAGGGCTTTTTCAGCCAGTGGGCGGCGGTTGCGGATCAGCGCAAAGTCGAGGTGCTGTACCCCAACCTGGTGTTCGATATCGAGTCGGTGATCGGCGTCAATCCCGACCTGCTGGTACTGGTTGCCACTGGCGCCGATAGCGTCGTCCAGCACCAGGCCGAGCTTGAGGCCCAGGGCATCGCCACCGTCGTGGTCAATTATTCGAACCAGAGCTGGCAACAGATCGCTACCCGCCTTGGTCAGGCGGCGGGGCTGCAGGCGCAGGCAGCGGCGGCGATCAAGGATTTTGACGACTACACCGCACGCGCCGCTGCCACGATCAAAGCGCCCGTGGGCGGGGTGAGTATCGTCGGCTACAACATTGGTGGCAGTTATTCTGTTGGCCGTGCTTCCAGCCCGCAGGCCCGCTTGTTCACCGCGCTGGGGATCAAGGTCGCGAGCCTGCCGCCGGCCATGAGCGGTGAGGTCACTCGCGCCGTCGACTTCGAGTTCATTTCCCGCGAAAACCTTTCGGCTGCGATCACCGGTGAAAGCGTGTTCCTGCTGGGTGGCACCGATGCCGATGTACAGGCGTTTGTTGCCGACCCGCTGCTGGCCAACCTGCCGGCGGTGGTGCAGAAAAAGGTCTACGCGCTGGGCCCGACTTCGTTTCGTATCGACTACTACTCTGGCCGGCAGATGATCGATACCGTCGCCCGGCACCTGCGCTGAGTCATGGCGACTGCCGTGTTGCCCGCCATGGTTTTCAATCGCCAACGGCGCATGCGCTCATCGGGGCTGCTGTGCGGCCTGGGCGTGCTTGCGCTGGTCGCCGCCTGCAGCTTGCTGATCGGTTCGCGCAGCATCGCTCTTGGCGAAATCGCCGATGCCTTCTGGGCGTATGACCCACAGAACAATCAGCATCTGGTGATTCGCGAACTGCGTGTTCCGCGCACTCTGGTGGCGATTCTCGCAGGCCTGGCCCTGGGCGTGGCCGGGGCGCTGATGCAGGCGCTGACGCGTAACCCGCTGGCCGAACCCGGGCTGCTGGGCATCAACGCCGGTGCGGCGCTGGCAGTGATCATCGCTGTCACCCTGTTCAAGCTGGTGAGCATTGTCGAGTATGTCGGCTTTGCCTTTGCCGGCGCCGGGCTGGCCGGGGTTGCCGTGTTCGTCCTGGGCCAGGCCCACGAAACCGGGACCAATCCGGTGCGCCTGGTGCTGGCTGGGGCAGGCTTGTCGGTGATGCTGGTGTCGATCACTGGCATCATCCTGCTCAATGCTCCCCTTGAGGTATTCGACAGTTTTCGCAAATGGTCGGCAGGCTCGGTCGAAGGCAGCGGCTTGCAGACCCTTGGCGTGCTGGCGGTGGTCGTTGCAGTCGGGCTGGCGCTGGCCATCGCCATGGTCGGCAACCTCAATGCCATGGCCCTGGGCGCGGATCTTGGCCAGGCGCTCGGCGTCAATCTTCGCGCCACCTGGCTGCTCGCGTGCCTGGCAGTGATGTTGCTGGCCGGGGCAGCAACAGCGGCGGCCGGGCCGATTGGTTTCGTCGGCCTGCTCGCGCCGCACCTGGCCCGGCGGCTGGTGGGGCCTGATTACCGCTGGATCCTGCCGTATGCCGGGTTGTTGGCGGCGATCCTGCTGCTGGGCGCCGATGTGATCGGTAGGGTCGTGGCGGCGCCAGCGGAAGTCGCGGCCGGGATCATTGCCCTGTTGATCGGCGGGCCGTTCTTCATCGTCATCGTGCGCAGGTTCCGGATGAGTCGGTCATGACGGGTGCGGTGCTGCGCCTGGGCAATTACTCGTTGCGTTGGCGGCCTCGGGTTGCGGTGGTGTGTGCGCTGTTGGCGCTACTGGCAGCAGGGCTGGCGATCATGTTGCTGGGCGTAGGTTCGTTGTCGCTGACACCAGGTCAGGTGTTTGACAGCCTGTTCGCAGGTGGTGGCAACCCGACCGCCGAGCGGATCGTTCAACGGGTTCGCTTGCCGCGGGTACTGACGGCGCTGCTGGTCGGCGGCGCGCTGGGCATGGCCGGTTCAATTTTCCAGTCGATCTCGCGCAACGCCCTCGGCTCACCGGATATCATCGGCTTTACCACCGGCGCTGCCAGCGGTGCCATCGTGCAGATCATCCTGTTTGATGCCGGCCCCCTGGGTACCTCGCTGGCGGCGGTGCTGGCGGGGGTGGGCACCGCCTTGCTGGTGTTCGTGCTGTCGATGCGCGGGCGCAGCACTGGTGGCTATCGCCTGGTGCTGGTGGGGATTGGCGTGGGGGCGATGCTCTCGGGGCTCAACACCGTACTGCTGGTGATGGGCGACCTTGACCGGGCGATGTCGGCGCAAATCTGGCTGGCCGGCTCGCTCAACACCCGGACCTGGTCTCACGTGCTGCCAGCAGCACTGGGTTTCATCGCCATCGTGCCCGTGGTGATTGGCCATGCGCGACACATCGACCTGTTGGAAATGGGCGATGACAGCGCCAGTCAGCTCGGCATTGCCCCGCAGCGTACGCGGCTGATCATGGTATTGGCGGCTGTGGGCTTGACCGCGATTGCCACGGCGGCAGCGGGCCCCATCGCCTTTGTCGCCCTGGCTGCCCCGCAACTGGCCAGGCGTCTGACCGCTGCACCAGAAGTGCCGCTGTTGTCTGGCGCGTTGATGGGCGCGGTGTTGTTGCTGGTGGCCGACCTGATCAGTCAGCGCCTGGCCTTCAATCTCAACCTGCCCATTGGCCTGACCACGGGTTTGCTCGGTGGTTTCTATCTGCTGTGGTTGTTGTCGCGCAGCAGGCGGGTTTGAGCCAGGCAATAAAAAAGGCCAATGCACGGGCATTGGCCTTGAGTGATTGAGCCACGCAATCAGGAAGCGTCAGCTGCCATCTCGGCGTCATGGGCAATCAACGACACCAGCGCGTTTTGCTGGCGATGGGAAAGCTGGCGGAAACGTTGCAGCAGTTCGCGTTCGTGCAGGGACAGTTCCGGGCTGTCCAGACGCATGCTCAGTTCTTCACCCAGCGCACCTTCCTGAATAAGGCTCTGCTCCAGGCGAGCGATGATTTCCGAGTTCATGCTGCGGTGGTGGTTGCGCGCTACCTCGGCAATGCGCTCACGCATTCCGTCGGGGAGGCGGACGACGAATTTGTCAGCGGTGCGGCTTGAGTAAATAGCCTGTTTCATTGGGCGCATATAATTGACCGGTTTAGTTCAGGGGGAAGCGGTTCTCGAAATTGGCCGCACGATGTCACTACGACCATCCCGGCGTCAAAATGTTCAACCTGAATTGTGAATGAGGCGTGAATCATGCCTCATTATCGCCGGTTCCTTGGCGTCAATTCTGTGACAAATATTGAACCGGATAAAGGCGTTTTGCCAGTACCAATTATCAGAAATGAGTACTGGTTTGAAAAGTTTTCATTTTCTCTTTTTCCGCGCCTGCAGACCTTCGTCGACAACGCCATGCATCAGGCAGAAAAGGCCATGGAAAGCGTCTAGAATGCGCGTGCTTTCCTACCATTGAGCATAGTGGCTATGCAGCATGACGCAAGCGCGACGCGGCGTACAGCGAACCCGGGTCGCCTGGTGTACCTGATGGGACCCTCGGGGGCCGGAAAAGATTCCCTTATCGATGCAGCGCGCGCTGAATTGCAGCGCCTGAACGTGCACATCGCCCGGCGGGTGATCACCCGCTCGGCCGAGGCCAAGGGTGAAGACGCCGTCGGTGTTTCCCTCGAAGAGTTCCAGCGCCTGAGCGCCGAGGGCGCCTTTGCCCTGCAGTGGCAGGCCAATGGCCTGGCCTATGGCATACCGGTGCAAATCGATGACTGGCTGGCTGCAGGGCACGCGGTTTTGGTCAATGGCTCGCGCGCGCATCTGCAGCAGGCGCGTGAACGCTATCCCGACCTGTTGCCGGTGCTGCTGCGGGTCGACCATCACGTACTGCGCCAGCGCCTGCTGGATCGCGGCCGGGAAACTGCGCAAGACATCGAACAGCGCCTGGCGCGGGCGCAGCAGGTGAGGGTAGAAGAAGGCGAGGTGCAAGTGCTGGACAACTCCAGCTCGCTGGACGAGGCGGTGCAGCGCTTGCTTGGGCTGTTGCGCGAACAGGGTGTGCCTGGCCTGGGTTGAAGCCTAGAACGCCAGCCGTTCGCTGCTTGCAAGCGGTGCGCTTTGCACTTGCGCAGCCTGTGCGCCGAACACGGCCAGTTGCGCTTTCATCGCCGGTGCCGCATGGGCTTGTGCCGCAGTGGCGATGCTGTCGGGTTGCACGACCAGGCTAACCAGGGCGGCCAGGGCCAGGGCATTGAGCAGAAACAGGGTGCTGTTCATGGACATACTCCGCAAAGGCGGGGCTGGGCCCCGAGCCACGTGTCATGAACTAGACAATGCACACTGCATGCCAGCCTCTTTATCGTGATTTACCCTTTAAAATCAGATGGTTAAGCTGGTTTTTTGTGCGCTTTTGCGTGCAATCTGCAATGATGGCTGACTGCCTCATTGCAGATTGCACGATCCGTTGAAAAACCCACAGGCAAAAAGCCCCACGGATGACATGACAAATGCCGGCCTGCTGGTTAACATGCACGCCGTCCTTGCCGCGCGACGCCCGTTGCCGGCTCTGTGTCTCAGTAGCTCAATTGGATAGAGCATCCCCCTCCTAAGGGGAAGGTTGGCAGTTCGAACCTGCCCTGGGACACCATCTCACTTTCGCCTCTCTGGCCATTCTTCTGACTGCTGCGTTTCTTTGTGGCAACGGCGCAGCTGCATGAAGAGTCAATAAAGCCCTGAAAATGAAAAGACTAATCATCGCTGCGCTCGGGATTCTATCGTTGATTCAGGCATCCACGTCCTTGGCGGATAATGCCAATGGCAAACAGCTCTTTTTGCAACGATGCGCCATGTGCCATGGGGCAGACATCAAGGGGACCGGGCTCTTGGCGAACAAAAGCAACCCGCCCACCCCTGATCTGACCACCTCGGCATTCAAGAAACGCTTGAAAGACTACCCGGGCGTTATCGTCTCATCGGTAATACTTCGCCCCAACGGCGACTTGATCCCCAGGACATTACGAGAAAATGGTGTGAAGGTGGCGCCGTACGCTTGGCGAGTTCAGGATTTTCGCGATTTGAATCAATACATGAGTGCGGTGATTGGCAACACTCGATGATGCCTGGTGTCAGGCCGCAGCAACAGCTGCGGCCTGGGATCTACCAATCCTGGCGCAACGGCAACGGTCCTTCATGGGATGCAAATGACGGCAGCACTTCTTCTGCCAGCTCCTGAATCACCTCCGCCGCCGGGCGCTGGCAAAACTGAATGCCCAGTGCCGCATGATTGACCCCCGCATCCTGCCATTCCCCGAGCAGATCAATCAGCCCCTTGCGCCCGGTCCTCAGCACGTAGCCGCCCTGCATCGCCGTGCGCGGAAAATCGGGGTTGGCGTCCAGATCGATCCACTCGTTGGTCACGTGCGGGCGAAAGCCGCCGCCGGGAATGCAGTCGCGCCAGGCGCGGATTTTCTCGGCCAGGCGCCGGGGGCCAAGGATGTTTTCAGTCGCATCAGGAAAGGTCAGCCAGCCATCGGCCTGTTCGCCCAGCCACTGCATGGATTGGCGCGAGCTGCCGGTGACCAGCAGCGGGATGGCGCTGCCAACGGGCTTGGGCAGCAGTTGCGCGCCGCTCATTTGGCCGAGGGTTGATTCAATCGGGTGGTCGCCCTTGTGCAGCAGTTGGCGGAAATAGTTCACGGCCTCGGCAAAGCGTTCGCCGCGCTCGGCATGATCCAGACCGTAGGCGGGAAACTCCACCGGCCGATCCCCGGAAGCGATGCCCATCACCAGGCGCCCGCCTGACAGCTGGTCGATGGTGCAGGCGGCCTTGGCCAGGTCGATCGGGTGGCGCAAGGCGAAGATCGCGCTGCCCGTGGCCAGGGCGATGCGCCGGGTGTGCGCGGCCAGGTAGCTCAAGTAGGCAAAGGGGTCGAACAGCTGGCCGGCATCGCCGAAGTGCCGATCGTACAGTGGCACATCGCGCACCCAGACGCCGGCGAAGCCCAGGCGGTCGATGTCGCTGACCAGCGCGGCCTGGCCAGTGAGCACGGCCATGTCGCCGCGATAGAAGCGCAGCGGCAGGAAGATCCCCAGGGTCAGGCGGTCGGCGGCGAACATGCGTCGATAGCCAGGGTGGTGGGCGAAGGCGTGGGCGCTGGCGCCGTTCAGGGTTGGGTTCATCGATTAATTCCTTTTAGTCCTTCAGGGGCCGGTTGCGGGGGCGGGCAGGCGGATGCCGCGCTGCACGGCAGGGCGTTGACTGACGCGTTCATGCCAGGCGCTCAGGTGTCGGTAGTGGCTGAAATCAAAGTCGATGATCCGGGCGATATGGGTCCAGCCGAAGGTGGCAATGTCGGCGATTGAGTAACTGCTGCCCGCCAGCCAGGGCCGGCCGGTCAGGCGCTGGTCGAGGGTGCTGAACACCTCTTCGCTCAGGCGCCGGTAGCGGGCGATGGCTTCGGGGCAGGGCTGTTCGGCGAACCGTTCGAAATGCACGCGCTGGCCCAAAATCGGCCCCATGCTCGCCGCGTGAAACTGCAACCAGGTGATGGCCGCCCAGCGTTCACGGGGGGAATCGGGCAGCAGGCGTGCGCTCTTGTCGGCCAGGTACAAAAGGATCGACGCTGACTCAAACAGAGTGATATCGCGCTCGGGATCAACCAGCACCGGAATGCGGCCATGAGGGTTGAGTGCGAGAAACTCAGGCAGGCGATGCTCGCCATGGTCGATCTGTACATGCTTGAGGGTGTAGGGCAGCCCCAGCTCTTCGAGGGCGATGGTGATCTTGAAGCCATTAGGTGAGCTATCGCTATACAGAATTAGCGGCATGGGCTTTCTCTTCAGGAGTGATCAGAGACGGGCTATGCTAGGCGCGCCGGGGCTGCTTGAAAAACGATCAATCCTGCGCTTTGACGATAGTTTTTCTAAACCATGGAGAGGGTGAAAATGGGCGCAGTTCTACCGTTGTTGGCATTGCGGGCCTTCACTGAAGCGGCCCGGCTGGGCAGCCTCAAGGCCGCCGCGGCGCACATGGGGGTTACGCCTGGGGCGGTCAGCCAGCAGGTGCGCCTGCTCGAGGAGCGCATGGGCGTGGTGCTGTTCGTGCGCGGTCGCCATGGCGTGCACCTTAGCGAAGCCGGTGCGCGGGTGTACCCGGGGCTGCTCAGGGGATTCGATCAGATCGAGGCGTCGCTGGCGTTGCTGGAGCAACTGGCGCCAGGCAAGGCTCTGACCATCAGCACCGTACCGTCGTTTGCCGCCTCCTGGCTGGTGCCGCGTTTAGGGCGCTTCAACGCCTTGCACCCGCAGATCGAAGTGCGCGTCGAGGCCTCGGCCAAGCTGGTGGATTTTCACCGCGAGCGCATTGACGTCGCCCTGCGCCATGGCCTGGGGCAGTATCCGGGGCTTGAGTCCGTGCGCCTGATGGCGCCGGTTTTGCTGCCGGTGGCCAGCCCGCAGTTGCTGGCCCAAGGGCCGGCCGTAAAACGGCCCGCCGATTGCCTGAAGTACCCGTTGTTGCACGATGCCGATCGCGCCGACTGGATGCTCTGGCTGCAGGCCCATGGCGTTGCCGAGGACCCGCGGGCAGCACGCGGTGCGAGTTTCGAGGATGACCTGCTGTTACTGCGTGCCGCGGCTGCAGGCCAGGGCATCGCCCTGGTGCAGGACACCCACGCGGCTGAAGACCTGGCCAGCGGCAAGCTGCAGCTGGCCCTCGACAAACCCTGGCCAGCGCGTTTTGCCTACTACCTGGTGTGCCGTCAGGACGCCTTGCGGCGCCCCGAGGTTCAGGCCTTCGCCGATTGGGTCAGGGCCGAGGCTGACGCCAGGTCCTGATCCTTTGCGTCATCGCTGCCGCCCTGGGTGGCGGTCAGGTTGGCCACCAGCTTGGCTGACATCGCCGGGCCTTGCAGTTCGGAGTTCAGGCTGGCCAGCGACTCAAGCTCGGTCTGCTTTTTCATCTGCTCGGCAATCTTGCGCTCGATCTTGTCCTTTTCCGCCGGCGGCAGGGCTTCGAACTCTTCCTGGCTGATGCCCAGCTCATTGAGCAGCTTGAGCTTGATCTTCTCTGCCGGGCTCAGGGCCATGTACTCGCGAAATTGCTGGGCAGCGCTCTTGCCGGTTTCGCTGGCGCTGATTGTGGCTTGCTCGCGCATGTCCACGTCGGGGTTCTGCAGTTGCACCTTGAGCTTGGCGAAGGCTTCCTCGCGGGCGTCTTCGGCACTTTGCTGGGAGGTGTTGGCCTGGCTTTGCTGCTGGCGGTTGGCACTGCTGGTTGGCACCGGCGGGCGGAACTGGGCCTGTTCGGCGGCGGCTTCGGCCACGCCACGGGTCGGGTTGATGACTGGCGTGTGGACGCCGAGGGCATTGATGCTACTCACCTGATCACTCTCCTTGATGGATGCAAGTTGACCTTCGATCGATGGCAAGTCTTGTGCCAGCTCTGCTGACAGGCTTACGCGCTAGTATATTCAGGGGGTGGCGCTGTACGGCGGCTGGTGAATCGGCGCATGCTTTGCCCCGAAGAGGTAAACCCTTGCCGTCAGCGGCAAGTCATTTCAAACCGGCAGCACCAACATCCGGCTGGGGCGTAGTTGCCTGGACAAGGGAGATCGTCCATGACTCAAACGTCAGACACACCACCATTGAAGGCCCCGCTGGGCGACTTCAGGGAAGAACAGTTGCACACCCTGCTGGACCTGATCAGCGACGGTATCTGGGACTGGAATGCCAATACCGGCTACGTCTACCGCAACCCCGGCTGGTACCGGATGCTCGGCTACCCCAGCCACTCGCTGGACAACACCGTACTGACCTGGGAAGGCGTGATCCACCCCGAGGACTACCCGCGGGTGATGAGCCATTTCGAGGACTACATCAGCGACCGCTCCGACCAGTACCGCATCGAGTACCGTTGCCGTTGCCAGGACGGCAACTTCCTGTGGATCGAGGACAGCGGTCACATCATTGAGCGCAACCCGGATGGTTCGGTGGCGCGGATGCTCGGCGCTCATCGCAATATCGACGATGGCAAGCGCCTGGTCGAGCAACTGCAGCTGGAAAACCTGTCGCTGGAAGCGCAGATCGCCGAGCGCACCCGCGAGCTGTCGTGGGTCAACCAGCAACTGCAGCGCCAGCTCGACGAGAACCGCGACCTGGCCGAACGCGATGCGCTGACCTTGGTGGCCAACCGTTACCGCCTGGAAAAGGTCCTGCAGCAAGAGTGCGAGCGGGCACGGCGGTTTCGCCAGCCGCTGGCGTTGATTGTCATGGATATCGACGACTTCAAGCCGATCAACGATCAGTATGGCCATGCCCAGGGTGACCAGGCGCTGATCGCATCGGTTGAGCGGATCAAGGTTTGCCTGCGTGCCGGTGACTTGCTGGCACGCTGGGGCGGTGATGAGTTCGTGGCAGTGCTGCCGGGCACCCAGCGCGAAGAGGCATTGCAACTGGCGCGGCAGATTCGCCAGGCGCTGGAGCAGGCGCCGCCGGTGGGCGAGCGATTGCTGACCATGAGTTATGGCGTGGTCGAATGGCTGGAGGGTGAAGGGCAAGCGCAATTGCTGGGCCGCGCGGACCAGGCGCTGTACCGGGCCAAGGCGGCCGGCAAGGATGAGATCGGTGAATGAAAAAGGACCCGCTGCACGGGGCAGCGGGTCAAATCGGCCTCAGCCGCTTCAGTGTCTACAGATGCAGGGCGTGACCCAGGGCGCGTAGCGCCGCTTCCTGCACCGCCTCACCCAGGGTCGGGTGAGCGTGGATGGTACCGGCCACATCTTCCAGGCAAGCGCCCATCTCCAGTGACTGGGCAAAGGCTGTGGACAGTTCCGAGACGCCCACGCCAACCGCTTGCCAGCCAAGGATCAGGTGGTTGTCCCGACGGGCGACCACGCGCACGAAGCCGCTTTTCGATTCCAGGGTCATGGCCCGGCCGTTGGCGGCGAACGGGAACTGCGTGACGATGCAGTCCAGGCCCTCCTGCTCGACCTGTTCCGGGGTCTTGCCGACGACCACCAGTTCCGGGTCGGTGAAGCACACCGCGGCAATCGCGGCCGGCTCGAAGCGCCGCGATTTGCCGGCAATGAGTTCGGCAACCATCTCACCCTGGGCCATGGCCCGGTGGGCGAGCATCGGTTCACCGCTGATATCGCCGATGGCCCAGACGTTGAGCATGCTGGTCTGGCATTGCTCGTCGATGGCCACCGCCGAGCCGTTCATCTTCAGCGCCAGGCTTTCCAGGTTGAAGCCCTGGGTACGTGGCTTGCGGCCGACCGCGACCAGCACCTGGTCGGTGCTCAGTTGCAGCAGTTCGCCTTCGGGCGTGCGCACCTGCAAGGCCTGGTGGCCGGCATCGAAGCCTTCGACGCTGTGCTTGAGGTAGAGCTTGATCCCCAGCTTCTTGATCGACTCGGCCACCGGCGCGGTCAGTTCGCTGTCGTAGGTCGGCAGGATGCGCTCGCGGGCTTCGACCACGCTGACCTCGACGCCGAGCTTGCGGTAGGCGATGCCCAGCTCCAGGCCGATGTAACCACCGCCGACCACGGTCAGGTGCTTGGGCAGGGTTTTCGGGGCCAGAGCTTCAGTGGAGGAGATGATCGGGCCGCCCAATGGCAGCATCGGCAGTTCAACGCTGCTGGAACCGGTGGCCAGCAACAGGTGTTCGCACTGGATGCGCTGGCCGTCGACCTCGACGTGCTTGCCGTCGAGAATTTTTGCCCAGCCATGGATCACCTTGACCCCGTGCTTTTTCAGCAGGGCGGCGACGCCGCTGGTCAGGCGATCGACGATACCGTCTTTCCAGGCCACGCTCTGGGTGATGTCCAGGCTCGGTGGCGAGACCTTGATGCCCAGGTTCGACTGCTGGCTGTGCTGCTGGGTCTGGTGGAACTGCTCGGCGACGTGAATCAGCGCTTTGGACGGAATGCAGCCGATGTTCAGGCAGGTGCCACCCAAGGCCTGGCCTTCGACCAGTACCGTGGGAATGCCCAGCTGGCCGGCGCGAATGGCGGCGACGTAGCCGCCGGGGCCGCCGCCGATGATCAGCAGGGTAGTGTTGAGCGTCTGTTGCATGGTCACTCCACAAACAGGCTGGCAGGTTGTTCGAGCAGGCCGCGGATGGCCTGGATGAAGAGTGCCGCGTCCATGCCGTCGACCACCCGGTGATCGAACGAGCTGGAGAGGTTCATCATCTTGCGAATGACGATCTGGCCATTGATGACCATCGGCCGTTCAACCATGCGGTTGACCCCGACAATCGCCACTTCCGGGGTGTTGACCACCGGCGTCGAGACGATGCCGCCAAGGGCGCCGAGGCTGGTCAGGGTGATGGTCGAGCCTGACAGTTCTTCACGGCTGGCCTTGTTGCCGCGGGCGGCATTGGCCAGGCGCACGATCTCGCCGGCGTTGCTCCACAGGCTGCCGGCTTCGGCGTGGCGCAGCACCGGCACCATCAGGCCGTTGTCGCCCTGGGTGGCGATGCCGACATGCACTGCGCCGTGGCGGGTGATGACCTGGCCTTCATCGTCGTAGGTGGCGTTGATCTGCGGGAACTCGCGCAGGGCAACGACCATGGCGCGCACCAGGAATGGCAGCAGGGTCAGCTTGCCACGGCTGTCACCCCACTTCTTGTTCAAGTGCAGGCGCAGCTCTTCAAGGGCGGTGACGTCGATTTCCTCGACGTAGCTGAAGTGGGCGACGCGGCGCTTGGCATCCTGCATGCGTTGGGCGATCTTGCGGCGCAGGCCGATCACCGGGATCTGCTCGCTGTCGCTGCGTTTGGCATAACCGCCAGGGGCACTCTGGGTGCGGGTGGCCGGTTGCGTCAGGAAGGCGTCGAGGTCGTCGTGCAGGATGCGCCCGGCCGGGCCGCTGCCGTGTACGTAGCGCAACTCGATACCAGCGTCCAGCGCGCGCTTGCGCACGGCAGGCGAGGCCAGTGGGCGGTCGTGAGCTTGGCGCGGGACGATGGCGGCGGGCTGGTGGGCCGAGGCTGCGGGGGCAGCAACGGGTGCTGGTGCAGCAGGTTTCGGCTCGGGTTCAGGGGCCTTGGCGGTGACTGCGGGGGCCTCTTCGCGGGGCAAGCCCGCTCCTACGTTGCCGGCGCCTTCTACTTCGATGCGGATCAGCTCGCTGCCGACCGCCATGACTTCACCGGGCTGGCCGCCCAGGGCCAGGACCTTGCCGCTGACCGGCGAAGGGATTTCGACGGTGGCCTTGTCGGTCATGACATCGGCCACGACCTGATCTTCTGTGACGGTGTCGCCAACTTTGACGAACCATTCCACCAGTTCAACTTGTGCGATACCTTCACCGATATCCGGCATCTTGATGACGTGCGTGCCCATTCAGACCTCCATGACCCGTTTCAATGCCGCGCCCACTCGTGAAGGGCCGGGGAAATACGCCCACTCCTGCGCGTGCGGGTAGGGGGTATCCCAGCCGGTGACGCGTTCGATCGGGGCTTCGAGGTGATGGAAGCAGTGTTCCTGGACCAGCGCGATCAGCTCGGCGCCAAAACCGCAGGTGCGCGTGGCTTCATGCACCACCACACAGCGGCCGGTCTTTTTCACCGAGGCGACGATGGTTTCCAGGTCCAGCGGCCACAGGCTGCGCAGGTCGATGACTTCGGCGTCGACGCCGGTTTCTTCAGCGGCCACCTGCGAGACATAGACGGTGGTGCCGTAGGTCAGCACGGTGACGTCCTTGCCCGGGCGGGTGATCGCCGCCTTGTCCAGCGGTACGGTGTAGTAGCCATCCGGCACGGCGCTGGCCGGGTGTTTCGACCACGGCGTTACCGGGCGGTCGTGGTGGCCGTCGAACGGGCCGTTGTACAGGCGCTTGGGCTCGAGGAAAATCACCGGGTCGTCGTTCTCGATCGAGGCGATCAGCAGGCCCTTGGCGTCATAGGGGTTGGACGGCATCACGGTGCGCAGGCCGCAGACCTGGGTGAACATCGCCTCGGGGCTCTGGCTGTGCGTCTGGCCGCCGTAGATACCACCACCGCAAGGCATGCGCAGGGTCAGCGGGGCGACGAACTCGCCGGCCGAGCGATAGCGCAGGCGGGCCATTTCCGAAACGATCTGGTCGGAGGCCGGGTAGAAGTAGTCGGCGAACTGGATTTCCACCACCGGGCGCAGGCCGTAGGCACCCATGCCCACGGCGGTGCCGACGATGCCGCTTTCGGAGATCGGTGCATCGAACACCCGCGACTTGCCGTACTTGGTCTGCAGGCCTTCGGTGCAACGGAACACGCCACCGAAGTAGCCGACGTCCTGGCCATAGACGACTACGTCTTCATCGCGCTCTAGCATGATGTCCATGGCCGAGCGCAGGGCCTGGATCATGGTCATGGTGGTGGTCGCCATGGCGGTTTCCAACTGGATTGAAGTGTTGTGATCGTTCATGTCAGATCCCCAGTTCCTGGCGCTGCCGGCGCAGGTGCTCCGGCATCTCCTTGTAGACATCCTCGAACATCGACGCCGGGCTTGGCATCTGGCCACCGGCCAGGGTGCCGTACTGTTCGGCTTCTTTCTGCGCCTTGATGATCTCGGCTTCGAGCTCGGCGCTGACCGCCTGGTGCTCTTCCTCGGACCAGTGACCGATGGCGATCAGGTGCTGTTTGAGGCGGGCGATCGGGTCGCCCAGGGGGAAGTGACTCCAGTCGTCGGCCGGGCGGTACTTGGATGGATCGTCCGAGGTCGAGTGCGGGCCGGCGCGGTAGGTGACCCATTCGATCAGCGTCGGACCCAGGCCGCGGCGGGCGCGTTCGGCGGCCCAGCGTGAAGCGGCGTAGACAGCGATGAAGTCGTTGCCGTCGACACGCAAGGAGGCAATGCCACAACCTACGCCACGTCCGGCGAAGGTGGTCGACTCACCGCCGGCAATGGCCTGGAAGGTCGAGATCGCCCACTGGTTGTTGACCACGTTGAGGATCACCGGCGCGCGGTAGACGTGGGCGAAGGTCAGGGCGGTGTGGAAATCAGATTCGGCGGTGGCGCCGTCACCGATCCAGGCCGAGGCGATCTTGGTATCGCCCTTGATGGCCGAAGCCATGGCCCAGCCGACCGCCTGGACGAACTGGGTCGCCAGGTTGCCGCTGATGGTGAAGAAGCCGGCTTCGCGCACCGAGTACATGATCGGCAACTGGCGCCCCTTGAGCGGATCGCGCTCGTTGGACAGCAGCTGGCAGATCATCTCTACCAGCGACACGTCGCGGGCCATGAGGATGCTTTGCTGGCGGTAGGTGGGAAAGCACATGTCGCTGCGGTTCAGGGCCATGGCCTGGCCGCTGCCGATGGCTTCTTCACCCAGGCTCTGCATGTAGAACGACATCTTCTTCTGCCGCTGGGCTACCACCATGCGGCTGTCGAACAGCCGGGTCTTGAGCATGGTGCGCATGCCCTGGCGCAGGACTTCGGGGCTGACGTCCTCGGCCCAGGGGCCCAGGGCATTGCCCTTGTCATCCAGCACCCGGATCAGGCTAGAGGAGATGTCCGCGGTATCGGCGGCTTCTACATCGACGGGAGGTTTACGAACCTGACCGGCATCGGTCAGACGCAGGTAGGAGAAATCAGTCTGGCAGCCTGGCCGGCCTGTAGGCTCGGGCACATGCAAACGCAGGGGGGCGTACTCGTTCATGCTTTTTTACGCTCGCTCTGTCTTGTGTTTTTGTTGAGCTTTGAAGCGGTCGCTGCTGACACCCGGCTTGTGACCAGGGAGTCAGTCTTGTCCTACATGATATTCCGGCGCCTGAAGAATATTTTTCTCAACTTCGTTGCCTTTGCCTCGGCTAGCGGATAAACATTCCTTATAAAGACAAAAAACAGGTGATTTTCTCTCATGCGCAAACTGGATCGTACGGATATCGGCATTCTCAACAGCCTCCAGGAAAATGCCCGTATCACCAACGCCGAGCTGGCGCGCTCGGTGAATCTCTCGCCAACCCCCTGCTTCAACCGGGTCAAGGCCATGGAGGAACTCGGGGTAATTCGCCAGCAGGTGACCTTGCTGGCGCCGGAGGTGCTGGGCCTGGATGTCAACGTGTTCATCCACGTCAGCCTGGAGAAACAGGTCGAGCAATCGCTGCATCGCTTCGAAGAAGAAATCGCCGAGCGCCCGGAGGTCATGGAGTGCTACCTGATGACCGGTGACCCGGATTACCTGCTGCGCGTGCTGCTGCCCAGCATCCAGGCCCTGGAGCGTTTTCTCGACTACCTGACCCGCCTGCCGGGGGTGGCCAACATCCGTTCGAGTTTTGCCTTGAAGCAGGTGCGCTACAAGACCGCGCTGCCGCTGCCAGCCAATGGCCTGACCCTGCCAGGTTAAGCCGTGTAGATAATTACGATCACATCGTCCGTTTGGCGCTTGAAATTTCGAACGGCCGGTGCCTATGTTGTAGCTGTCGCCGTTCCCGGCATGCGAAAACAACAAGGATAGAGTCATGACGACCAATGGCCAAAACTCTCTCGCCGAGCGATTGACGGGCATTGATGAGATCGAGTGCATTACCCCGGATCTCAATGGTGTACCGCGCGGCAAGGTTATGACCGCTGAAGGCTTTGTTGAAGGCCGGCGCCTGCAGATGGCCCGCGGTGTGCTGCTGCAATGCATCATGGGCGGGTACCCGGCGGCGCGTTTCTACGGCAGCGACGACGGCGACCTGGCGCTGGTCGCCGACCCGCAGCATATCTATCGCCTGCCCTGGAGCGACGAGCCACGGGCCCTGGCGATTTGCGATGCGCTCGAGCTTAGCGGTGAAAGCTCCGGGCTCTCCAGTCGTGGCCTGCTCAAGGCGGTGATTGCCCGTTACGCCGCTCGTGGCCTGGCGCCGGTGGTGGCGACGGAACTCGAGTTTTTTGTCTTCGCCCCCAACAGCGATCCCGACCAGCCGTTTTTGCCGCCGCTGGGCAAGGATGGTCGGCGCGAAGAAGGTCATTCGGCGTTCAGCGTCAGTTCCAACAACGGCCTGCGCCCGTTCTTCAGCGAGGTCTATCGCTGCATGGCGGCACTGGGCCTGCCGCGCGATACCTTCATGCACGAAATGGGCGTCAGCCAGTTCGAGATCAACCTGCTGCACGGCGATCCGCTGTTGCTGGCCGACCAGACCCTGTTGTTCAAGCACCTGCTCAAGGAAGTCGCGCTCAAGCATGGCCTGACCGTGGTGTGCATGGCCAAGCCACTGGCGCATACGCCGGGCAGTTCCATGCACATTCACCAGAGCGTGGTGGCGGTGGAGGGCGGGGGCAATGTCTTCAGTGATGCCGAGGGCAAGCCGACCCCGGCGTTCTATCACTTCATTGGCGGCCAGCAGGCGTGCATGGCCGACTTCACCGCCTTGTTCGCGCCGAACGTGAACTCCTACCAGCGCCTTTGCCACCCCTACGCATCACCGAACAATGCTTGCTGGTCCGAAGACAACCGCGCCGCCGGCCTGCGCATTCCGGCCAGCTCGCCAGTGGCGCGACGGGTCGAAAACCGCTTACCAGGCGCCGATACCAACCCTTACCTGGCAATTGCCGCCAGCCTCGCCGCAGGGCTTTATGGCATCGAGCAGCAGCTCGAACCGACGCCGGCGATCCAGGGCGAATTCGAGGTGCCGGATCATTTGAGCCTGCCATGTACCTTGCATGCGGCCCTGGAGCGTCTGAAGCGTAGCGAGCTTGCGCGGGAACTGTTCGGCAAGGAGTTCATCGAAGGCTACATCGCCACCAAGACCCTGGAGCTGACCAGCTTCTTCGATGAGATCACCCCGTGGGAGCGCCGCGTGCTGGCCGCGCAGGCATAACCGGCGAGGCGTTTTTGCCGGGGCAATCGCTCAGTTTCAAGGCAGGTGGCAGCGGTGTTGGTAAACACCCTGGCACCTGTTTTTTTATCTGCATCAACTGCAAGGCGGTTATTTTCACTTATGCTTTCAAGCAGTTTTTCCACCAGCTCAAGGAGCCGTTCGGGACGCTGATGCGACAGATCTGGAAGTCTTTTCGCGCGCTGTATTTCGCTGCGCTGATGATGTTGA
Source organism: Pseudomonas sp. UC 17F4 (assembly GCF_900101695.1). Taxonomy (NCBI): domain Bacteria; kingdom Pseudomonadati; phylum Pseudomonadota; class Gammaproteobacteria; order Pseudomonadales; family Pseudomonadaceae; genus Pseudomonas; species Pseudomonas sp. UC 17F4. The sequence continues at coordinate 4,937,503 of NZ_FNKV01000001.1, read as the reverse complement.
TCGGCTCCGGCTTGTTGAGTACCTACCTGGCCTTGCGCCTGGCTGCCGATCATGTCGACAGCCTCTGGGTCGGTGCGCTGATGGCCGCCAACTATTTCGGCCTGGCCCTGGGCGGCAAGATCGGCCACCGGCTGATTGCCCGGGTCGGGCATATCCGTGCCTATGCCACCTGCGCCGGCATTGTCGGCGCGGCGGTGCTCGGCCATGGCCTGGTCAGCTGGTTGCCGGCCTGGGTGCTGCTGCGGGTCATCGTCGGCCTGGGGATGATGTGCCAGTACATGGTCATCGAAAGCTGGCTCAACGAGCAGGCCGACGCCAAGCAGCGAGGTGCGGTGTTCAGTGGCTACATGATTGCCTCGTACCTGGGCCTGGTGCTCGGCCAGTTGATCCTGGTGGCGCACCCGCAGCTGGGCCTTGAACTGCTGATGCTGGTCGCCATGTGCTTCGCCCTGTGCCTGGTGCCGGTGGCACTCACCCGACGGATTCACCCGGCGCCATTGCGGCCGGCGCCGATGGAGCCGCGCTTCTTCATCAAACGGGTGCCGCAGTCGCTGAGTACCGTGCTGGGGGCCGGCCTGATCGTCGGCTCGTTCTACGGCCTGGCGCCGCTGTATGCGTCCAAGCAGGGGCTGAGCACCGAGCAGGTCGGTCTGTTCATGGGCTGCTGCATCTTCGCCGGTCTGCTGGTGCAGTGGCCGCTGGGCTGGTTGTCCGATCGCTATGACCGGGCCTTGCTGATTCGTAGCGTTGCCGTGGGCCTGGCGATTGTTGCCCTGCCGCTGGCGATCATGCCATCAGTGCCGCTGGAGGTATTGTTTGTCGCAGGCTTTGCCGTGTCGCTGCTGCAGTTCTGCCTGTATCCGCTGGCGGTGGCGTTTTCCAACGACCACGTCGAGGGCGAACGGCGGGTGTCGCTGACGGCGATGCTGCTGGTGACCTATGGCGTGGGTGCGAGTATCGGGCCGCTGGTGGCCGGGGTGTTGATGAAGGTGCTGGGCAACCAGATGCTCTATGCCTTCTTCGTTTTCTTTGCCCTGGTGCTGGTCTGGCGGATCCGCCCGAAAGCGGTGACCGGTTTGCACCAGGTCGACGATGCGCCGCTGCATCACGTGGCCATGCCGGCGGCAGGTTCACCGTTGTCGGCAGCGCTGGACCCACGGGTTGACGAGCAGGTGGTGCAGGATCAGATGCAGACGCCGGTGGCGGCTGAAGATACCGAGGCGCAGGAGGGGGATGACGCTGAGGTTGTGACTGAAGAGGTCAAGCCGACACAGGTGTGATGCCATCGCGGGGCCCGTGGGGGCGGGCCCCGCGATGGGGTCGACTCAGTAGTCGTCTTTATCGAAGCGCCGTGCTTCACGCTGCAGCTGGTAAACGAAGGTTTCCACCTTGCGCTGCATCTGCCCGTTGAGGTTGTGAAAGCGCACGCCGGCGAAGGTGGCGTTGATGCGCTCTTCGAAATGCAGATGACGCAACTCGACCTCGACCTGGGACAAACCCAGCGGTGCACCGCTGGCGAACTTCTCGTAAACCTGGCCCAGTTGCAGGCGCTCTTCGACATTGCCTTCAAAGCGCAGCTTGCAGCCGGTTGCGGAAATATCCAGCAACTTGCCGCGCAGCGCGCCGTTGCCCTTGAGTTTTTCGCCGTCGAGCACGACGTCCACCAGCTGGGTCAGCTTCAGCGCTGCACGAAAGGCATTGCGGCGCTGGTGGTAGGCGACTTCGGTAGGCAGGGTGCCGCGGTAGCAGCGATGGCCATCTTCCTCGACAATGCTCAACGGTGTGTTGCATTCCCAGGCGATACGCACGCCATCATGAAAGCCTTCAACGCGAAACGGTTCGCCATTTTGCAGGAAGCGTTCGCCGTCACGAGGGATCATTTCATCAAGGGCCAGGCGATTGCCTTCGCGGTCGACCTCGACCACATAGCTTTGAAAACGCTGGCTGCGTTCGTGGAAAGTGATGATCAGCGGGTCATGGCTCTCTTGCAGCGACCGCAAGTTGGCGGCGATTTCCAAAGGGGTAGTGAGCACCTTTGGAGGCTGCGGAGCTTCTGCTTCATTGAACACGGTTAATCATTCTCCAGGCAAAAACGTCACACGCAAGTTACGGCATTTTGCCAGTATGTTCCGTGCCTTGATACAGGGAATCAAGCCTGGCTCAACGCCCGCGGCTTGGCGAGGGGGGAGGTGGCCCCGCGGCTGTCATAGAGCGACGGTGCTTCGCCGCCCATGAGGATTCTGATCTGGTTGGCGGTAGTGCTCTGCTGGATCTGGATCGAGCGGCCGTTGCGCTCGTTGACCGCCTGGCAGTCAGCCAGCAGTTGGCCAAGCACATCCAGTTGTTGCAGCAGCAGGTCACCGAAAGAGGAGTTGCTGGCCAGTTGGGCGACACCTTCGCGGTCCTGGGACAGGCCCAGGCCGGCAAGCAGTTCACTGCGCTGGCGGCCATGCTGATCGAGCAGGATCACCAGCGACTGCTTGCGCGCCAGGATGTTTTCCAGCAGCGGCATGTCGCGGCCGTGCAGGGCAACGTTCTCGGTCTGCAGCAATTCGAGCAGTTCTTGCGCTGGAGCAATATCGTTTTCGATCAGTTGCAGCAGAGTAGTGTCGTGCATGGCTGGCTCTTTGGTTCAAGCGTCCTGAAGTCAGCGCGCCAGGGGCTAGCGCTGGGCTTCGAAATTAAGCAGTTTGCTGGCGACGCGGTTGCTGTCGACCTGGTAGCTGCCGTCGGCGATAGCCTGTTTCAACTCGGCCACCCGGGCGCTGTTGACAATCGGCTGGTCGCGCAGCTTGTCGCTGACCTTTTGCAACTGCTGGGCCTCGTGGCTGAGGTGTACGGTTTCCCCGCTGGCGCTGCTTTCAGCAACGCTGCCGGCCTTGGCCGAAGCTGCGCTGGCGGTGCTTTCCTGGCTGCTGCCAGTGCGCACGCCGCCGGCAACCGACGGGGAATTATTCAAACGACTGAAGTCGATGACCATGATCAGAAAACCTCTGGGTGTTTGGACGCTTGCCTTGTTTTCGGCCAACCCGAAAGAAACTTTAGGCGCAAATGCTCAAAGGCGTGCGCGGCCGGTTCGGGGCATCCAATGGACACAGTTTAGGAAAAGCAGTTCCTGATCGCCAGCATTGATATTGATTCAGCGCTCTACATGGCCACTTCCACCTGACCCGGCCCGGTCACCCTGGCCTTGACCACCCGCTTGGAGTTGAGGTTGCGCACGCGGATCTGTTCGCTCAGGCCGCCCTTGCTCAGCGCTTCGCCTGGCATGCGCACAGCCAGGCTGCCGCTGCGAGCGGTGATCACCACCTGGTCGCCTTTGCGCACCACTTCGGCCTGCTCCAGGTGCTGGGGGGTGAGGACCTGATCCATGACCGTTGGTCGGATAACCTTGAGCCCCACCGCCTGGTCGAGGCTGGCGAGAAAACCCTGGTTGAGCATGCCTACGTCGCGTTCGCGCAGGGCGACGTCCTGTTCGCCGACGACGCTGTCGCGCTTGAGCGGACGGACCACGGTCACCACGTTGCGAAAAAGACGTACCTGGGCGGGCACGAACACCGTCCACGGTGAGCTGCCGTCGCAGCGAACCCGCACGGTCACGCGGCCCAGCGGCTGCGCCGGGCTCTCCAGCGAAGCGCCCAGTTGCTGGTCGCACAGTGGCATGCGCAGACGCGGGTCGAGGTTGTTGACCTGGATCTCGTAGCGGCCTTCGGTCTGGCTGGTGGCCAGGTAGTCTTCTACGGTGAATTCAAGAAACCCTTGGGTGACACCGATAAGCTGTTCAGGCAAGGTGAAAGCGTCAGCCAGAGTTCGAACGCCAGGGGCCGCGAGGCACAGCGCAGCAAGGAAGCCGGGCAGGTGGCGGGTCAGGCGTCGGAAAAATGTCGTTTTCATGTTCATACGATTAAAAAAAGCAAAGCGCGTGCCGACTGGGTACGAAGCTCGAAGCGTTTGGTGAAGGAGTCTGGCATGGCTGGTGTAATGGATTCGGTGAACCAGCGCACGCAACTGGTAGGGCAAAACCGCCTGGAGCTGCTGTTGTTCCGTCTCAATGGCGAGCAGCTCTACGGCATCAACGTGTTCAAGGTAAGGGAAGTGCTGCAGTGTCCGAACCTGACCGTTATGCCCAAATCCAGCCCCGTCGTGCGCGGTGTCGCGAATATTCGTGGGGCAACCATCCCGATCCTCGATCTGGCGATGGCGACCGGGATGCCCGGTCTGAGTGAAGAAACCAGCAAGAGTTTCGTCATCATCACCGAGTACAACACCAAGACCCAGGGGTTTCTGGTGCATTCGGTGGAGCGCATCGTCAACATGAACTGGGAGGAGATCCATCCACCACCCAAGGGCACTGGGCGTGATCACTACCTGACGGCGGTGACCCGGGTTGACAACAAGATGGTCGAGATCATCGACGTGGAGAAGATCCTCGCCGAAGTGGCGCCGACCTCCGAGGCGATCTCCGCCGGTGTGGTCGATGCCGAAGTGCAGGACAAGGCAGTGATGCTGCGAGTGCTGACGGTCGATGACTCGTCGGTGGCACGCAAGCAGGTCAGCCGTTGCCTGCAGACCGTTGGCGTCGAAGTGGTGGCGCTCAACGACGGTCGCCAGGCGCTCGACTACCTGCGCAAGCTGGTCGACGAGGGCAAGCGGCCGGAGGAAGAATTCCTGATGATGATCTCCGACATCGAGATGCCGGAGATGGACGGCTACACCCTGACCGCCGAGATTCGCAGCGACCCGCGCATGCAAAAGTTGCACATCATCCTGCATACTTCGCTTTCCGGGGTGTTCAATCAGGCGATGGTCAAGAAGGTCGGTGCTGATGACTTCCTGGCCAAATTCCGCCCGGACGACCTCGCCCAGCGCGTTGTTGATCGGATCAAGGCCACGCACTAACGGCCGGGGGCCTTTGCCCCTGGCGGTACATACGATTTAAGAGGCGGCATCATTGTCTACGGGTAATTTGGATTTCGAACAGTTCCGGGTCTTCCTGGAAAAAGCCTGTGGCATCCTGCTGGGCGAAAATAAGCAATACCTGGTCTCCAGCCGTCTCAACAAGCTGATGGAACAGCAGGGCATCAAGTCCCTGGGCGAACTGGTGCAGCGTATCCAGAGCCAGCCGCGCAGCGGTTTGCGCGAGCAGGTGGTCGATGCCATGACCACCAACGAAACCCTCTGGTTTCGCGACACCTATCCGTTCGAAGTGCTGAAGAACAAGGTTTTGCCCGAGCAGATCAAGGCCAACCCTGGCCAGCGCCTGCGCATCTGGTCGGCTGCCTGTTCGTCGGGTCAGGAGCCGTACTCGATCTCCATGGCCATCGACGAGTTCGAGCGCAGCAACATCGGCCAGTTGAAGATGGGTGCGCAGATCGTCGCCACCGACCTCTCCGGCTCGATGCTGACCAATTGCAAGGCCGGCGAGTACGACAGCCTGGCGATTGCCCGCGGCCTGTCCCAGGAGCGCCTGCAGCGCTACTTTGATGTCAAGGGGCCGGGGCGCTGGGCGGTCAAGGCGCCGATCCGCAGCCGTGTCGAGTTCCGCTCGTTCAACCTGCTGGACAGTTATGCGAGCCTGGGCAAGTTCGACATCGTGTTCTGTCGCAACGTGCTGATCTACTTCTCGGCCCAGGTCAAGAAGGACATCCTGCTGCGCATTCACGGCACGCTCAAGCCGGGAGGCTACCTGTTCCTGGGTGCTTCTGAAGCGCTCAACGGTTTGCCGGATCACTACCAGATGGTCCAGTGCAGCCCGGGGATCATCTACCAGGCCAAGTAGGCTTTAGCGGCAAGCTTCAAGCGGCAAGAAAGAGAGCCGCTCGCGCGCCGCCTGGCTTTTTCTTGCCGCTTGAAGCTTGCCGCTTGCCGCTCTTTTGCCACTTTTCTGGCATTGCCGCTGGCGGCAAACTCCTCAAAGCCCCGTATTTACGGGGTTTTGTTTTTTGGCATGGCTCTTGCTCTGACACAGTCAACGAAAAACCTTCGAAGGTTTCCACGACATGAGCATCAGCTTCGACAAAGCGCTCGGCATCCACGAAAAGGCATTGGGCTTTCGCGCCCAGCGTGCCGAGGTGCTGGCCAACAACATCGCCAACGCCGACACGCCAAACTACAAGGCGCGCGACATGGACTTCGCTTCGGTGCTGGCGGCGCAGGCCGAGCAGACCAGCAAGGGCCATTTCGCACTGGATCGTACCAACGCCCGGCACATCGAGGCCGAAGGCCTGAGCATGGGCGACGAGACCTTGCAGTACCGCACGCCGATGCAGCCGTCGATCGACCAGAACACCGTCGATGCCCAGCTCGAGCAATCGAGCTATGCGGAAAACGCTGTGGGTTTCCAGGCCAGCTTCACGCTGCTCAACAGTAAATTCAAAGGGCTGGTATCGGCCCTGCGCGGAGAGTAAGTCATGTCCCTCGCCAGTGTCTTCAACATTGCCGGTAGCGGCATGAGCGCCCAGACCACGCGTCTGAATACCGTCGCTTCGAACATCGCCAACGCCGAGACCGTCTCGTCGAGCATCGACCAGACCTACCGCGCCCGTCACCCGGTATTCGCCACCACCTTCCAGCAGGCCCAGGCCGGCGTCAGCCAGTCGCTGTTTCAGGACCAGGACGCTGCCGGCCAGGGTGTGCAGGTGCTCGGCGTGGTCGAGGACCAGAGCAACCTTGAGGCGCGCTACGAGCCGAGCCATCCGGCGGCGAACAAGGACGGCTACGTCTACTACCCGAACGTCAACGTGGTGGAAGAGATGGCTGACATGATCTCCGCCAGCCGCTCGTTCCAGACCAACGCCGAGCTGATGAACACGGCCAAATCCATGATGCAGAAGGTCCTGACCCTGGGTCAGTGATAAAGGACTAAGCCAATGGCAAGTGTTAATGACCCAACAGCCGGCGTAAGCCTGAACGACGTCATCAAGGCGTCGGGCAAGAAAAACAGCGAAACCAGCGCCAACAGCGCCGCCGGTATCGCCTCGGCCACCAACAGCAAGACCGGCGCCAACAAGCAGGCACTGGGCAAGGACGCGTTCCTGCAGTTGCTGGTGACCCAGATGCAGCACCAGAACCCGCTCGATCCGCAGGATAACAGCGAATTCGTGGCCCAGCTGGCGCAGTTCAGCAGCCTGGAAGGCATCACCTCGCTGAACGAGTCGGTGACCGCGATTTCCGGCAACTACAAGTCCTCGCAGGCACTGCAGGCCTCGTCGCTGGTCGGTCGCTCGGTGATCGCCCAGACCGACAAGGCCGTGGTCGACACCACCAAGAGCTTCAACGGTTCGGTGGTGGTCCCGCAGGCGCTCAGCAATGCCACCGTCACCATTACCGACAAGGATGGCAAGCTGGTCAAGACCATCGACATGGGGGCGCAGAAGGCTGGCAATGCCGCTTTCGTCTGGGACGGTACCAACGACAAGGGCGAGAAAGTCGACCCGGGTACCTACACCTTTGCCGCCAAGACCACCGTCGAAGGCAAGCAGCTGGACATGTACACCATGCTGCCGGCCACCGTCAGCAGCGTCACCATCAGTCAGACTGGCGGCGAGATGATGCTCAATCTCGCCGGCCTGGGCAGTATCGCCCTGTCCAAAGTCCAAACCATCGGTATATAGAGCCGGCTAACGCGGCACAAGGAGTGAAAGATGTCATTCAATATCGGCCTTAGCGGTCTCTATGCAGCCAACAAGCAACTGGACGTGACCGGCAACAACATCGCCAACGTCGCCACCACCGGTTTCAAATCGTCGCGCGCAGAATTCGCCGACGTCTACTCGGCCAACAAGCTCGGCGTCGGTACCAACAACATCGGTAACGGTGTGCGCCTGGCCGCGGTATCGCAGCAGTTCACCAACGGCGATATCACCAACACCGGCAACGTGCTGGACATGGGTATCCAGGGTCAGGGCTTCTTCGTGCTGAGCGACAACGGTGCGCTCAGCTACACCCGTGCCGGTGCCTTCCAGACCAACAAGGACAACTATGTCGTCACTGCTGACGGCCTGCGCCTGCGCGGCTACGGCGTTGATGAAAACGGCAAGATCATCAATGGCGTGCTGACCGACCTTAAGATCGATACCTCGGCGCTGGCGCCAAAGAGCACCACCGCGATCGATCAGGGCCTGAACCTGAACTCGTCGGACAAGGTCATTCCGGCGACCACCACCTTCAGCCCGACCGACGAAAACAGCTGGAACAAGACCTTCGCCACCAAGATCTACGACAGCCAGGGTAACGAGCACGTCATGGATCAGTACTACGTCAAGACCGGGACCAATACCTGGAAGTCGTACACCCTGATCGATGGCCGCAACCCGCTGAGCCCTGCCGAAGAGCCGCCAAAGGCGCTGGAAGGCACCATCGTGTTCAACTCCGACGGTAGCGTCAAGAGCATGACTGCCGGCGCTGCGGGCTCGGGCTACGAAGTGGTCAACAAGGTCTTCAAGCTGACCGGCTGGATTCCTGCCGAGGTGACCAACGCCAGTGCCAAGCCACCGGTCTGGGGTTCCAACGGTTCGGCTGCCAATGCTGGCGGTATCGCCATCGACATGACCGACACCACCTCGTACAACACCCCGACCACGCGCCTGTCGCAAAGCCAGGACGGTTACGCTACCGGTATCCTGTCGAGCCTGAGCATCGACTCCAGCGGCGTGATGTTCGCAAGCTTCAGCAACCAGCAGTCGCGCGCCATCGGCCAGGTCGCGATTGCCAGCTTCGCCAACGAGCAAGGCCTGCAGCCTATGGGTGGTACTCGCTGGACCGAAACCTACTCCTCGGGTATCCCGGGTATCGATGCACCGAAAACCGGTACCCTGGGCGCCATCGCTTCCAACTCGCTGGAGGCGTCCAACGTCAACCTGACCAACGAGCTGGTCGAGCTGATCAAGGCGCAGAGCAACTACCAGGCTAACGCCAAGACCATCTCGACCCAGAGCACCATCATGCAGACCATCATCCAGATGGCCTGATGCGGGTGTAAGGTAGTTGGTATAAACAGACCCCTTTCTCGGAAGGGGTCTTGTATTTCGGGGGTATCGATCATGTTGCAGCGATGGCTGCTGGCGCTGTTTGCCGTGCTGTTGATGAGCCAGGTCTGGGCCGATGCCGCGCCCTGGTATCGCTGGGAAAGCCAGGTCACCGGGCGCCTGGTGTGCGCGCAGTTTTCCCCGGGCGAGGGCTGGAAGCGTTTTGCCGGTCCTTTCAATAACGCGGCCTGCCGCGACTACTAAGCTTGCCGCTAGCGGCAAACCGGCGCCGTAATTTCGACGGCGCTTTCTCCATGCGAGTCTTCGCGCAGCGCTGAAACCCTTGTTCTATTGGGCTTTTGGGTCTTTTGCAAAAGTTGGTTTGAAACTTGCTACAGGCACTGCAGAGCAGCGGCGGACGGCAAGTGTTCGCCAGCGCAGCGGAGGATGACTGTGGACAAGATGCTATACGTGGCCATGACCGGCGCCAGCCAGAATGCGCTGGCGCAAAAGGCCCATGCCAACAACCTGGCGAACATTTCCACCAGCGGTTTTCAGCGCGACCTGGAGCAGGCGCGTTCGATGCCGGTGTTTGGTGACAGCTTTCCGGCGCGGGCCTACGCCATGACCGAGCGCCCGGCCACCGATTTCAGCCCGGGCTCGATGCAAGAGACCGGCCGTGACCTGGATATCGCCATCGGCGGCGACGGCTTCATCGCCGTGCAGGCCCCGGATGGCAGTGAAGCCTATGTGCGTACCGCCAGCCTCAACATTGACGGCCTGGGTGTGCTGCGCGCCGGCAACGGCATGCCGGTGATGGGCAATGGCGGGCCGATTGCCGTGCCGCCAGAGCAGAAGGTCGAGATCGGCCAGGATGGCACCATCAGCATCCGCGCCATGGGCGAAGGCCCGCGGGTCATGGCCGAGGTCGACCGCATCAAGCTGGTCAATCCGGACCTCAAGACCATGACCAAGGGCCTGGACGGCATGATCCACACCAAGAGCGGCCAGCCCGCACCTGCCGACGCCAACGTCCAGGTGGTTTCCGGTTTCCTGGAGTCGAGCAACGTCAATGCGGTCGAGGAAATGACCTCGGTGCTGGCGCTGTCCCGTCAATTCGAACTGCACATCAAGATGATGACCACGGCCAAAGAAGGCGACGAAGCCATGGCTCGGGTTTTGCAGATCGGCTAATTACACAGACGTAGCGCCGTAAAACAGGCGCGCGAGGAGAACAGCATGCTTCCGGCTCTTTGGGTCAGTAAAACCGGTTTGTCCGCCCAGGACACCAACCTGACGACCATTTCCAACAACCTGGCCAACGTCTCGACCACCGGCTTCAAACGTGATCGCGCCGAGTTTCAGGACCTGCTCTACCAGATCAAGCGTCAGCCAGGCGCCCAGTCGACCCAGGACAGCGAGCTGCCGTCGGGTCTGCAAGTGGGTACCGGTGTGCGCATTGTCGGCACCCAGAAAAACTTCAGCACCGGCAGCCTGCAGACCACCGAGAACCCGCTGGACATGGCGGTCAACGGTCGTGGCTTCTTCCAGATCCTGCAGCCGGACGGCACGGTTTCGTACACCCGCGACGGTACCTTCCACCTGAACTCCGACGGCCAGATCGTCACCGCCAACGGCTTTGCCCTGGAGCCTGCGATTGTCGTGCCGCCAGAGGCGCAGACCTTCACCGTTGGCCAGGATGGCACCGTGTCGATCACCACTGCTGGCAACCCGGCGGCGCAGATCATCGGCAACATCCAGACCGCCGACTTCATCAACCCGGCCGGCCTGCAGGCCATGGGCGGCAACCTGTTCCTGGAAACCGCCGCCAGCGGCGCGCCGCAGATCGGTACCCCGGGCCTCAACGGTTTTGGCGTGATGCAGCAGCAAACCCTGGAAAACTCCAACGTCAGCACCGTTGAAGAGCTGGTCAACATGATCACCACCCAGCGGGCCTACGAAATGAACTCCAAGGTCATTTCCACCGCCGACCAGATGCTCTCGTACGTTACCCAGAACCTGTAAGTGAAGTCTTCGAGGTCGCTTGAACGGCGCCTGTTACACCGTGAGGTCAGAGTCATGAGTCGTTTGTTATCCGTGCTTGCTTTGAGTGGGATCGCCTTGCTGGCCGGCTGCGTCGCGCCGACGCCCAAGCCCAACGATCCTTACTACGCGCCGGTATTGCCGCGCACGCCATTGCCGGCGGCGGCCAACAACGGCTCGATCTACCAGGCCGGTTTCGACCAGAACCTGTACAGCGACCGCAAGGCTTTCAGGGTGGGTGACATCATCACCATTACCCTCAACGAGCGCACCCAGGCGAGCAAGAACGCCAACTCGCAGATTGCCAAGAACAGCAAGGCCGATATCGGCCTGACCTCGTTGTTTGGCGGTGGCTTGACCACCAATAATCCATTTGGTGATGGCGATCTGAGCCTCAGTGCCGGCTACAGCGGCGACCGTGCAACCAAGGGCGACAGCAAGGCGGCTCAGGGCAATACCCTGACCGGCTCGATCACTGTCACCGTGGCCGACGTGTTGCCCAACGGCATCATTGCCGTGCGCGGCGAGAAGTGGCTGACCCTCAACACCGGTGATGAGCTGGTACGTATCGCCGGGATGATCCGTGCCGATGACATCGCCACCGACAACACCGTGCCTTCTACCCGTGTTGCCGATGCGCGCATCACCTATTCGGGTACCGGCTCGTTTGCCGACGCCAGCCAGCCTGGTTGGTTTGACCGGTTCTTCATCAGCCCGCTTTGGCCTTTCTAGGTTCGGATGACCATGTTCAACTTCAAGCAGCTGATTGCCGCTACGATTCTGCTGTCCACTGCGTTCGCCGTGCAGGCCGAGCGTCTGAAGGACATCGCCAGCATTTCCGGCGTGCGCACCAACCAGCTGATCGGCTACGGCCTGGTGGTGGGGCTCAACGGCACGGGTGACCAGACCACCCAGACGCCGTTCACCCTGCAGACCTTCAACAACATGCTCTCGCAGTTCGGCATCAAGGTGCCGCCAGGCTCGGGCAACGTGCAGCTGAAAAACGTTGCCGCGGTGTCGGTGCATGCCGACCTGCCGGCGTTCGCCAAGCCGGGGCAGGTGGTGGATATCACCGTCTCCTCGATCGGCAACTCCAAGAGCCTGCGCGGCGGCAGCCTGCTGATGACTCCGCTCAAGGGTATCGATGGCAACGTCTACGCCATTGCCCAGGGCAACCTGGTGGTCGGCGGTTTCGATGCCGAGGGCCGCGACGGCTCGAAGATTACCGTCAACGTGCCGTCGGCCGGTCGCATCCCCGGTGGTGCTTCGGTCGAGCGCGCCGTGCCCAGTGGTTTCAACCAGGGCAACAGCCTGACCCTGAACCTTAATCGCCCGGACTTCACCACCGCCAAGCGCATCGTCGACAAGGTCAACGAGCTGCTCGGCCCGGGTGTGGCCCAGGCCCTGGACGGTGGTTCGGTACGGGTTACCGCGCCGCTCGATCCAAGCCAGCGGGTCGACTACCTGTCGATTCTCGAGAACCTTGAGATCGATCCGGGCCAGGCTGTGGCCAAGGTCATCATCAATTCGCGTACCGGTACCATCGTCATTGGCCAGAACGTCAAGGTGTCGCCGGCGGCGGTCACCCACGGCAGCCTGACCGTGACCATTACCGAAGACCCGATCGTCAGCCAGCCGGGGCCGTTCTCCAATGGCGAGACTGCCGTGGTGCCGCGCTCACGGGTCAATGCCGAGCAGGAAGCCAAGCCGATGTTCAAGTTCGGCCCCGGTACCACCCTGGATGAAATCGTCCGTGCGGTGAACCAGGTGGGCGCTGCGCCCGGTGACCTGATGGCGATCCTCGAAGCCCTGAAACAGGCCGGCGCCCTGCAAGCCGACCTGATCGTGATCTGAGGGGGCTGGCCATGGATATGCCTAAAAGTGCTTTCAATGCCGCCGACAGTGGTGCCTACACCGACCTCAATCGCCTGAACTCGCTGAAGGTTGGTGATCGCGACAGCGATGCCAACCTGCGCAAGGTGGCCCAGGAATTCGAGTCGCTGTTTCTCAACGAGATGCTCAAGTCGATGCGCTCGGCCAGCGATGTGCTGGCCAAGGACAACCCGCTCAACACCGAGACCACCAAGCAGTACCAGCAGATGTACGACCAGCAGCTGGCGGTGAGCATGTCCCGCGAGGGCGGCGGTATCGGCCTGCAGGAAGTGCTGATGCGCCAGCTGTCCAAGCAGAAGGCCAGCGCTGCGAGCAACAACAGCCCGTTCCCGCGCGTGGATATCCAGCAGCGGCCGTTGTGGGCAAGCAAGGTTGCCGAGCCTGCGCGCAGCGAAGAAACCGCCGTCACCCGCAACGACATGGCGGCGCTCAACTCGCGGCGCCTGGCGCTGCCGGGCAAACTCACCGATCGCCTGCTGGCCGGCATCGTGCCGTCCGCCGGTGCCGTCGCTGCCACCACCAACACCGCAGCCTTGCCGCAACGCACCACGGCCATGACCGATGCCGTGGTCAAGGGTGACTGGCAGTCGGCACAGAGCTTTGCCGCGCCGGGTTCGATGCGCATTTATGGCCGCGCCGTGGCCCAGCCGCCGCTGGCGCCGGCCAAGCGCGCATTCGGCTCGTCGGATGAATTCGTTGCCACCATGCTGCCAATGGCCGAGCAGGCTGCCAAGCGCATCGGTATCGATCCGCGCTACCTGGTGGCCCAGGCGGCGCTGGAAACCGGTTGGGGCAAATCGGTCATGCGCCAGGCCGATGGCAGCAGCAGTCACAACCTGTTTGGCATCAAGGCTACCGGCAACTGGCAGGGCGGCCAGGCGCGGGCGATCACCAGCGAGTTTCGTGACGGTCAGTTCGTCAAGGAGACCGCGGCGTTCCGTTCCTACGACTCCTACCAGGACAGCTTCCATGACCTGGTCAGCCTGCTACAGAACAACGCCCGCTATAAAGAAGCGGTCAAGGCTGCCGATAAACCGGAACAGTTTGTACGCGAGCTGCAGAAAGCCGGATACGCAACCGACCCGGATTACGCGAGCAAGATTTCGCAGATCGCCAAACAGATGAAATCGTACGAAAGCTACGCAGCGATTGGCACTACAACGAAACTATAAGGTTTGAACCATGGCGAGTTTGATCAACATCGGGATGTCGGGGCTCAACGCCAACCAGGCGGGCCTGCACACCACGGGTAACAACATTGCCAATGCCGATGTTGCCGGTTATTCGCGCCAGCAGAATGTGCAGCGGTCCAACGGCGCGCAGCAGGTTGGCGGTGTGTTCATCGGCACCGGCACGACCCTCTCCGATGTGCGTCGGGTGTACAACGCCTACCTTGAAAACCAGTTGCGTACCACCACCTCGCTGAGCAGCGATGCCGCCTCGTACCTGAAGCAGGTCGGGCCGATCGACCAGATGCTGTCGGGCGCCGACACGGGTATCACGGGTGCCTTGAAGAGCTTCTTCAGTGCCTTGCAGAGCGCTGCTGCCAAGCCCAATGAAGATGCCTCGCGTCAGCTGCTGCTGACCAGCGCGCAATCGCTGAGCAAGCGCTTCAATACCATCGCCAGCCAGCTCAACGAGCAGAACAGCAACATCAATGGCAACCTCGCTTCAATGGCCGACCAGGTCAACAAGCTGACGGCAACCATTGCCCAGTACAACGATCAGATCTCCAAGGTGGCGGTGGTGCAGGGCACCCCCAACGACCTGCTCGATCAACGCAACGAGGCGGTACGTCAGCTCTCCGAGCTGGTCGGTACCCAGGTGGTCGAGCGCGAAGGCAACCTCGATATCTATCTGGAAAACGGCCAGCCGCTGGTGTTGGGTAAAACCACCAACAACCTCGAGACCGCGCCGAGCAAGACCGACCCGACCCGATTTGTCGTGCAGCTCAACCGTGGCAGCACCACCATGGACGTTACCTCGAGCCTTCGCGGTGGCGAGATCGGCGGCCTGCTGCGCTATCGCAGCGAAGTGCTCGACCCGTCGCTGAACGAGCTGGGGCGCGTGGCCCTGGTCATGGCCGACCGGATCAACAGCCAGCTGGCCCAGGGTATCGACAAGAACGGCGAGTTCGGCGCGGCCCTGTTCAACAACATCAACAGCCCCGAACTGATCAGCCAGCGCAGCATTGCCCAGGCGGGCAACAGCGCAGGCTCCGGCAACCTCGATGTGACCATCAAGGACACCGGCAAGCTGAGCACCAGCGACTATCAGGTGACCTTCACCAGCGCCACGGGTTACAGCGTCAAGAAGCTGCCGGAGGGCAGCGTGGTCGGTTCCTATGATCTCAATGACGATCCGGCACCGGTCATCGACGGTTTCAGCCTCAACCTCAATGGCGGCGCGCTGCAGGCCGGTGACACCTTCAAGATCACCCCGACACGTAATGCCGCGACCAACCTGGACACCGTCCTTACCGACCCCAAGCGCCTGGCGCTGGCATCGCCGCTGACGTCTACCAGTGGTGCCGGCAACCAGGGCACCGGGATCATCGGACAGCCCAACCTGACCTCGACCCTGGACATCTACGACCCGGCCCAGCGCCTGGATCTGCAGAATGGCCTGAAGTACTCGACCCCGGTCAAGCTGGTGTTCGGTGACGAAAAGGCCAACCCGCAGACCTACAAGCTGCTCGATGCCAAGGGCGGTACCCTGGGTAGCGGCACCATTATTCCCGGTCAGGAAAACAAACTGCAGTTCTCGGTGCCGATGGTCGATTCCACCGGCGCGCCGATCAAGGATGCCAGCGGCAACCAGAAGTCCTTCACCTTCGAGATGAGCGTCTCGGGTGCACCCAAGCAGGGTGATAACTACACCATCGGCATGACCGGCTCGGGTTCGGACAACAACCGCAACGGCCAGGCGCTGATCGACCTGCAGACCAAAGGTACGGTTGAAGTCGGCGCCAACGGCAAGGGCATCAGCCTCACCGACGCCTATGGCAAGCTGGTGGAAAACGTCGGCGGCAAGACCGCCCAGGCGCAGATGGACGTCGACTCTACCGGCGCCCTGCATGAGTCGGCCCGGGGCGCACGCGATTCGCTGTCGGGCGTACAGCTCGACGAAGAAGCCGGCAACCTGATCAAGTACCAGCAGTACTACACGGCCTCGTCGCAAATCATCAAAGCGGCGCAGGAAATTTTCTCCACGCTGATCAACGCCCTTTAAGGAGTGGTAGACCGTGCGTATTTCTACTTCCCAGTTTTACGAAACCAGCTCCGCGAACTATCAGCGCAACTTTTCCAACGTGGTCAAGACCGGCCAGCAGGCCAGCGACAACATTCGTGTGCGTACCGCTGCCGATGATCCGGTAGGGGCTGCGCGCCTGCTGCAACTGCAACAGCAGAGCAACCTGATCGACCAGTACGATGGCAACATCACCAACGTGCGCAACAGCCTGGGCACCTCCGAGTCGACCCTCAACGGCATTACCAACATCCTGGCGCGGGTCAAGGAACTGGCCATCAGCGCCGGCAGCGGTGGCTACACCGACGCCGACCGCAAGGCCGATGCCCAGGAACTGACCCAGCTCGAAGAGCAGCTCTACAGCCTGATGAACAGCCGTGACGAGAACGGCAAATACCTGTTCTCCGGCTCCCGTGGCGACACGCCGCCCTACGTGCGTAATGCCGATGGTACCTACACCTACCAGGGCGACCAGAGCACCCTGAGCCTGCAGGTCGGTGACATGCTCACCATGGCTACCAACGAGAGTGGCTACAGTGTGTTCGAACAGGCGCTGAACACCAGCCGCAGCCAGACCAAGCTGACCTCGCCGGCCGTGGATGACGGCCGTGTCAGTCTGTCCAATGGCCAGGTCTCCGGCAGCACCCAGTACAACGATCGTTTCCGTGGTGGCGAGCCGTACACCATCACCTTCACCAGCAGCACGCAGTTCAAGATCACTGACGCAGCCAACAACGACGTGACCCTGGAAGCCACCGGTGAAGGCGCCTTCGACCCGAAAAAGCCGGCCAACATCACCTTCCGTGGTGTCGAGATGCGCCTGGACATCAACCTGACGGATGCCGACAAGGCCAACCCGGACGCGGTCATCGCCGGTCACAGCTTCTCGCTAAGCTCCAAACCCGACGAAGTCAGTGGCTCGCGCAGCGCCGGCAATACCTCGTCATCGCAGATCACCGGAGCCAAGATTACCGACCAGACGGCGTACCACAATGCCTTTCCTGGCGGTGGCGCGATCATCAAGTTCACCAGTGCCTCGGCCTATGAAGTGTATGCCCAGCCAATGGGGCCGGATGCGCGCCCGGTGGCCACTGGCAACCTGACCGGTACCCCGGCGACCAAGGCCAATATTGCCGGTGTCGACTTCGACTTCTCGGCAGTGCCGGCTAGCGGCGACCAGTTCTCGGTCAAGGTCGATACCCATCAGACCCAGAATATCCTCGACACCATCTCGGAGTTTCGCAAGGCGCTTGAATTGCCGGTCGACAACAACCTGGCGGCGCGGCAGAAATACCAGGGGGCTTTGCAGTCGGCCATCGGTAACCTGGAAAGCGGCGCCAACAAGGTTGCCGAGGCGATCAGCTCAATCGGTGCCCGGGGTGCCGCCCTGGACGTCCAGGCCGATACCAACGAAAGCCTGAAGATGGCCAATACCAAGACCCAGAGTTCGATCCGCGACGCCGATCCGGCCGATGTGCTGATCCGCCTGAACCTGCAGCAGACAATGCTGCAGGCGTCGCAATTGGCGTTCACCAAGATCTCCTCGCTGAGCCTGTTCAACCGGCTCTGATACATCTTTGCGCAACATCACCGGGTGATGCCCCTGCCGGCATCACCCGGAACCCTCTCCAGGCCTACCACTATGATCGAACAACCCCTCGTCAGCATCGCCATTCCTGCCTTCAACCCCGAGTTCTTCAGTCGCGCGCTGCTCAGTGCCATCTCCCAGAGCTACACCAACCTCGAGGTCATCGTTTGCGACGACAGTCAGGGGGACGAGATCAAGGCCATTTTCGATGAGAGGGTTGCGCAGGCAAGCTGCGAACTGCGCTATTCGCGCAACCCCGCGACCCTGGGCTTTGCCGGTAACCTGCTGCAATGCCTGGAGCACTCCCGGGGCGAGTTCGTCAAGTTTCTTTGTGACGACGACTGGTTGATCGAAAACTGCATCGAGCAACAGGCGCGGATCATGGCCGATTGCCCCGAGGTCAACATGGTGGTCAACCACCGGCTGATCTGCGCGGCGGACGAGACGCTGTTGCCGCCGCGGCCGGCCAACTGCGTGATTGCCCCTTGCAGCGCGATCCTCAACGGCGGTGACATGCTCGATGCGGTCACCAGCAAGGTTCCCAACCTGTTTGGCGGCATCAGTCACATGCTCATGCGCCGGGCTGCGGTAGAGCAGTACCTGCCGCAGTTGGTGCAGCAGGGCGCAGGGTTCGTTGCGCGCCTGGACATGGCGCTGTACATGTGCCTGTTGCGCCGTGGGCACCTGGCCTACCTGTCTAACATGCTCAGTATCGAGCGGGTCCATGCCGGACGTCTGAGCCATCAGGCCGGCATCACCCTTGCACACAAGACCGAGAGCGAATGGTTGCAGCAGATGCTCGCCGCCAACACCGGCGAAGCGCCGCCGGCCACCGGCTGGATTCGCTACGTGGCGCTTGAGGATTTTCGCCCAGGCGAGACGCTGGAGTGGGACGAATATGAACTGACCCGGTTGTACGCCGGGCAGATGGGCCACTATCAGCAGCAAGTCGGTACCCACAGCCTGAGCTTTGCCGAGCTCTATGCCGAGTGGCTTGAGTGCCGCACTTTGTCGCCCGCGCAGATCAGCCTGCTGCCCAAACGGATCGAGCAATGGCCACGACAACCGCGCATCGTTGCTGTGGTGTTCGATCCACAGGGCGAGGCGATGCCGTTGAAGTCGACACTCGACAGCCTGGCCGCCCAGTCTTATGCGCCGCATCAGGTCTGGGTGCTTGGCACTCAAGAGCCGCCTGCGAGTGATGCGGGTGTCGAGTACAGCGCTTTGCGTGGCAATGGTTTTGAACAGCTCAATGCGCGGATCGCCAGGGCCGAATCGGCAGACTGGGTGTTGCTGCTACGCGCCGGTGATCGCCTGCATCCTCATGCCCTGGTGATCATGGCCGAGCGCCTGGCCTTGCACACGGACCGGTTGTGCCTGTACACCGATGAGGGCAGTGACGATAACCTGCAGGTTGGCCAGCCGATCTTCAAACCCGACTTCAACCTCGATCTGATGCGCAGCTTCCCCTACGTCGGACGAATGCTGGCCTTCGAGCGGACCCGGCTGTTGGAGCTGGGCGGCTTCACGGCTGATTATGACGTCCTGGCGCCGCAAGATCTGCTCTGGCGGATGGTTGAAAGCCATGGTTTGCAGGTGGTCGAGCACGTCGCCGAACTGCTGGTGCAAAGTCAGTACAGCTATTCCAGCTGGCAGTCCGAGCCGGCCTGCCTGGCCCAGGCACCACGCGTATTGCAGGCGCACCTGCAGCGCCTGGGTATCGAGGCCGAGCTGGTATCGGCCGAAAACAGCATGTTGACCCGAGTGCTGTACCAGCACGCTGATACGCCCGCGGTGTCGATCATCATCGTGGCCGGGCAAGACCTGCAGGCGCTTCGGCGTTGTGTCGAATCGATTTTCGAACACACCGCCTACCGCAACTATGAAGTACTGATCGCCACCAAGGGTGACGAGCCTCAGGATCTGCAGTCCTGGCTTGCTGCGATGCGGCAACTGGGCAGCGATCAGTTGCACATTGTCCAGTCCGAGGACAGCGCCGGGCAGCAACTGATCAACCAGGCCGCCGAGCAGGCGCGAGGCAGCTATCTGTTGCTGGTCGACCCTGGCTGCCTGATGTTCGATGGCCAGTGGCTGAGCGAATTGATGCGCCAGGGCCAGCGTCCGGAAGTCGGCATTGTCGGTCCGAAGATTTGTAGCAGCGCCGGCATGGTGGTCAATGCCGGGCTGCTGCTGGGTGTGCATGGCCTGGCGGGAAGCCCGTTCTACGGTCAGCCGGTCGATGCCGGTGGTTACATGAACCGCTTGCTTGCGGTACAGAACCTCAGCGCTGTCAGCGCCCATTGCCTGCTGGTGCGGCGCGACCTGTTCGATGCGCTGGGTGGTCTGGATGTCCAGGCATTCAGCGTTGAGTTGCTCGACGCCGATTTCTGCCTGCGTGCGCGTGAGCAGGGTTACCTGGTGGTCTGGACACCGTTTTCGATGGTGGCGCGCCTGCCAGTCGAGCAGGTTGTCGACACCAAGGCGATAGAACGGGACCAACGCGCCTTCTACCAGCGCTGGCTGCCCCTGGTGGCCAACGATCCGGCCTACAACCGCAACCTTAGCCTGAAGCTGTCCAGCTACAATCTGGAACCGGGTTTGCGTAGTGGTTGGGACCCGTTCATCAGCCGGCCATTGCCCTATGTGCTGGCGTTGCCGGTCAACACCACGGCGGTTGGGCATTACCGGGTGGTGCAGCCATTTACCGAGCTGGAGCGGGCCGGCTGGATCCAGGGTCAGCTGGATTACGCCACGCCCAACACTATCGAAATGGAGCGTTGCAAGCCGGACTCGATCATCCTGCAGTGCCGTTACATGGCCAGTACCATTCGGGATATCGAGCGGGTCAAAACCTTTTCCAGTGCGCGGCGAATCTACGAGATCGACGACTACATCATCGACGTGCCGAAAAAGAATGCGCACAGCCGCAACATGCCGCAGAACATGCGCGAACTGGTGAGCCGCGGCATTTCCCTGTGCGACCGTGTGGTGGTGTCGACCCAGCCGCTGGCTGATGCGCTGTCGAGCATGCACCATGATATCCGGGTGGTGCCGAACATGCTGGCGATGCACATGTGGAGCGACCTCAAGAGTCATCGACAAACCACCCTCAAGCCGCGTGTCGGCTGGGCTGGGGGCACCAGCCATCAAGGTGACCTGGAGCTGCTGGCCGAGGTGGTCCGGGAGCTTGCCGACGAGGTCGACTGGGTGTTCTTTGGTATGTGCCCGGAGGTGCTCAGGCCCTACGTCAAGGAGTACCACACCGGCATTGCCATGTCGCTCTATCCGCAGAAGCTGGCGAGCCTGAACCTGGATCTGGCGCTGGCACCGCTGGAAACCAACCTGTTTAACGACTGCAAGAGCAACCTGCGCTTGCTCGAGTATGGCGCCTGCGGCTTCCCCGTGGTGTGTTCCGATACCAAGGCTTATCAGGGCTACCTGCCTTGTACGCGGGTGGCCGGCAACTCGACGCAGGCCTGGCTGGAAGCGATCCGCATGCATCTGGACGATCCCCAGGCCAGTTATCGCCTGGGCGATGCCCTGCGCGAAGTGGTGCTGCGCGACTTCATGCTGACACCCGACAAGCTTCAGCACTGGGCTAACGCCTGGTTGGCCGATTAACGACAGTGGCCGGCCTTGATGCTGGCCATGACAGATAACATGAGAACTAGGTGCACTATGGGCGAACAAGCAATCGGTTGTGCAGCGCTGCTGGATGACGTCACCGTCGTCTTGCTGGGTCAGGACGAGCCTGGCTATTCAGGGCGCGCCGCTCACTATTACCAGGCGCGCTTTGCACACCTGCAGACACTCGCAGCGCCGGCGTCGCAAACGTCGGTCGGTGACTGGTCCGAGCAGGTGCTGCAGACCCTGGAGCAGGTCGATACCGCGTTTGCGGTGCTGACCCTGGAGTGTGATTTCCTCCTGACCGATGGCATCGCTGCAGCGGTGGAAGCCTTGCAAGGCGACGCCGATTACGTAATGGCTCAAGGTTACTCGCTGGGTTACCAGCCTGGTAATGGCGACGTGGACTACTACAAGATCGGCTCTGCGCCCAAGGCTCAGTTGCATGCCAGCAACGCCCTGGGGCGTATTGCCGTGCATGCCGAGTACGGTTTGCAGGCGTGGCGGGCAGTGATCAGGACCGAGGTGTTGAAAACCGCGGTGCGCAGCGTGCCGGCGAACCTGTCGTTCGATAGCTGGTGTGTGGCGGTTTCCTATGGGCTGCTGGCCCAGGGCGCATCGCGGCTGCTGGCGCACACCAGTGCGATGGTCGAATACCGTCCCTGGAGTCTTTCCGAGCAGGCTCGCGAAGAGTTTCTGAGCCAGGCTGTGCGCCAGCTCCAGCACTGGGATGGCGAGCAGGCAGCGGTATTTGCCAGTGCCAGGGGCTTCGAAGTCCTCAATGCCTTCGTGCGCAATACCCACTCGCGCTGTGAGGCGCCATTGCTGTTCACTTCGCGCTGGGACAGCCTGTCGTCCGAACCACAAGTGACGTTCGAGCCAACCCAGTTTGTCGATATGCCGTACTACAACGGCAGCGTGTTCGGTCAGTTGCGCTCGAGCGAGTTCATGGTCCATGCCTGGCCCGCCGGACAGCTTCACAGCCGGGCGCTGGAAGGTACCTGGGTACGGCAGCAAGCATTGCTTGCCGAGCATCCCAACGATACCGCCGAGAGCCTCATGGCCCGCTACTGGCAGGCCTTTGCACTGGGTGTGTTCAACCCGCAGGTTTGCCAGCGCCTGCTGGCAGGCCTGGGCGAGCAGGACCAGGGGCTGCGCCGCGACCTTGGCACCTGGCTGGAGCAGCTCCAATTGCTGCCGGCTACCGCTGTGCAGACGCAGCTGGCGAGCACGCCTTCGGGCAAGGTGCTGGCGGCAATCGCTGCGGCCACCCCGGACAGCGCCGCCCGCGAGCGCATTTTTGCCCACCTGGGGAAAAACCCGGCGCCGCAGACAGCCTTTGTGGTGATCGATCTTGCGGACGATAACGCAGGTTTGCAGGATACCTTCGACAGCCTGGTCGCCAGCGGTTTGCGCAACTTCAAGATTGTCGTGCTCAAGGCCGGCGAACTGCCGGCCATCACCACGGCCCGGGATGCCCTGCACTTTATCAAGGTTACGCCGGCCAACATGGTTGCGCACCTGAACCAGGTGGTACGCCAGCTTTCCAGCGAATGGCTGCTGATGTTGCAGGCGGGCGATGTACTGGCTACCGGCGGCTTGTTGCGTTTGCAGGTCGAGCTGCCTGGCGCCCAGGCGTGCCATGCGATCTGTGCCAACGAAGTTCAGCGCGACAGCGACGGGCGCCTGCTCAGCGTCGTACGTCCTGGTTGCGACCTGGACCTGCTGCGCAGTCGTCCTGACCTGATGGCCCGGCATTGGCTGGTGCGTCGCCAGGCCGTTGTCGACCTGGGCGGTTACAGTGAAGACTGTGCGCAAGCGCTGGAATTCGATCTGCTCCTGCGTCTGGTCGAAGCCAGCGGTATCAGCGGCATGGCCCACCTGGACGAGTACCTGGTGATCGGCCAGCAAGCGCCGGAGTCGATGGCTGGTCAAGCCCTGACCACCCTCAAGCGTCATTTGAACGTGCTGGGTTACCGTGGCCAGGTCAACGAAAGTACCGACGGTACCTTCCAGGTTGACTTCCGTCATCCGCAGACCCCGCAAGTGAGCATTGTGCTGGTTGCCGATTCCGATCTCGAGCAGCTCAAAGTAAGCCTGGCAAGCGTGGTCCAGCGTACTCGCTATGCCCGTTACGAGGTGATCGTCACCTGCGAGGCGGCCAATGCCGAGGCGGTAGCCGCAGGCCTTGCCACGGTGCAGGGGCTGGGATCGCGGGTGCGCTTGTTTGCCTGTGAGTCGTCGGTGCGGGTACAGATGGTCAACCAGGCTGCGGCCCAGGCCCAGGGGCAGTACCTGGTGCTGATGTCGAGCCGCAGCGAGGTGGTGTCGCCGGCCTGGATCGAATCCCTGCTCAACCAGGCTCAGCGCCCTGAGGTGGGTGTTGTCGGTTGCCAGATGTTCGATCGCGATGGCGTCATCAGTCATGCCGGTTACGAGCTGCTCGGCAGTGGCCTGGTACGCAATGCCCGGCAGGGTGCTTCGCGTGTGCGAGTGACATTGCCCGGGCTGGAAGCGGTAAGAGGTTGCCAGGCGGTGTCGGCCGACTGCCTGATGGTGGGCAAGGCGTTGTTCGAGCAGTGTGCCGGGCTGGATGAACAGCTTGCGGGTGGTACCGATGTCGACCTGTGCCTGAAGGCTGCACAAGCCGGTTTGCTGGCGATCTGCGTACCCCAGGCGCAAGTGCTTAACGTCGCAGTGCCATTGCCTGCGCGGGAACAGTGCCAAGCGCTGGTCCAGCGCTGGCCGGCAGCCTTCAGCACCCGTGTTGTAGTCGATGTCGAGCATGGCGTTGACGTTTCGCGTGTAGTAGTGGCCGGTGGCAACGGCGTGCTGGAGTGGTTGCCTTAACAGGTCTCTGGCGCGAAATATGCAAAGCCGGGCGCAATGCCCGGCTTTTTCATGCCTGCGATTCGCTAAGCCCCCGTGTCTACAGCCTTGTGCTCCTGCACTGGCAGGGGGGCGATGGCAGATTATTGACAGTTCGCCTCGCAGGCCACCGCCGTTGCCTGGGCAACCTGTCCTTGGCTGTCGGGTTTCCAACCAATTCTGGAGTTTGAAGATGTCGAATACCCTGGGCGTTGATGGGTATAGGCTTGAGCAGGCGATGGCTCGCTTGCAGCTGATCTATACCAAGCCGGCGCATCCCTACTATATTGCGGCGCCGGATTACCGGGAGACGTCTTCAGGAGTCTGCACGCTTCATTACCTGTGCCACGCGTTGAACCTGAGCGGCCGCGAGGCCTATATTTGCGGCGGCAAGGTGGTCAACCCCGAGCTGAAAACGCCACTGCTCGACCAGGCGACCGCCGATCGCCATATCGCCAGCGGCAAGGTGCCCATTACGGTCTATCCGGAAGTCACCAGCGGCAACCCGCTCAGCGGCAAAGTAGTCGCACGCTACCTGTTGAACGTCGAGGGCTTCCTGACGGGCAGGGCGATGGAGGAAGAGCCGGACGATCTGCTGTTCTATTACGATGCGCGGATCGCCGCCAAGAAGGGGGTCAGTGTCGCCGACCTGTTGTGCTTCCCGATTATCGATATCTCGCTGTTCAATGCACCTGATCCTAGCGTGCCTCGCCAGGGGCATTACCTGTATCAGAACCGGCATCCTCTGGATCAGGTGGACTATGCCTCGCTGCCGGCAGGCATTCGCCTGCTCAGTGTTGCCAACCCGCTGTCGCTGGTTGAACTGGCCAAGGTCCTGCGCAGTGCCGAAGTGCTGTACAGCTATGAATGGTCGATGACCTGTGCCATTGCTGTGCTATGCGGTTGCCCGGTGATCTTCATGGCCGGGCACAGCGTCGATCAGGTGTTTCTCGACGGTATCTTCTTCGGCAGGCAAGGTTTTGCCTTGTCGGATGAAACCGATGCGCTGGAGGTTGCCCGTGCCGGGGTGCAGGGGGCCTTGCAGCGTTACGTCGCGGTCACCGAGCCGTTCTGGCAGCAGCTGGATGTCTTCATTGAAAAAACCCAGGCGGCAGCGCAACAGCAGGCACTGGCGGACAAGCAAGGCATGCTGGCCTGGCTCGAGCAGCGCTGCCCCGAAGAACCGCAACGCGCGGCATTGATGCAGCGCCTGGCCAGCGGCCGCGCGCCGATGCTGGGCGTGCTGGTGCTGGGTAGTGACGACGCTGATCAGGCGTTGATGCGTACCCTTGAGAGCCTTGCTCCCGATCAGTGCCTTTATCGCCACCTGCAGGTGGTGACCCTCGGGGCTGCGACGCCAGCGTCAGACGTGCCGGGTTTATCGGTGCACCACCGGCCGTGCCAGGCAGCGCAGCGTAGCGAGGTCATCAACAGGGTCGTGGCCGACAGCGGCTGCGACTGGTTCATGGTGGTCGAGGCGGGGGTCGAGTTCACCCCTGGCGGTTTGTTGCTGGTGGCCCTGGAGCTTGTCAATGCAGCCGATGCCTGTGTTGCCGCCTACGCTGACGAAGCCATGCGCATGGGCAACGGCTCGTTGGGTATTTCGCTTCGGCCAGACCTGAACCTTGATCTGCTTTTGAGCCTGCCGGCCAGTGTCTCGCCGCACTGGCTGTTGCGAAGTAGCGAGTTCCTGGCGCAAGGCGGCTTCGATACCGGCTGTGGCCAGGCGTTCGAGCTGGAGTACCAGCTGCGCCTGGTCGAGCAGCGCGGCTTGAGTGGTATCGAGCATATCAGTGAGCCGCTGTTGGTCAGCGAAGCGTTGCGCTTCGCTGACTGTGCCAGCGAGCGGGAGGTGGTAGGGCGTCATCTCAAGGCCCGGGGCTATGCTCAGGCGCACGTCGATTCGCACCTGCCTGGCCACTATCGACTGGACTATGGGCATGCCGATCAGCCCATGGTGAGCATTGTGATTTTGCTCGATGGTGCCCTCGAACAGTTCCAGCGCTGCATTGAGGCGCTGTTGCAGCACACCGACTACCCCTGCTACGAGGTCCTGTTGCTCGATCCGGGAAGTGACGAACCGCAAGTGCGCCAATGGTTGCAGGGGATCGAGCAAATCGGTGGCGATCAGTTGCGGGTGCTGTCTTTTGCCCAGGGCCAGTGCCCGGCACTGTTGCGCAATGACGCAGGGCGACTGGCACGCGGTGAGTACCTGCTGTGGCTGGATGCGACAGCGGCGCCGATTGCCAAGGGCTGGTTGCAGCAGTTGCTCAATCACGCCCAGCGTCCGGAGGTCGCAGCCGTGGGCGCCAAGCTGCTGTCGATGAACGGCAGGATTCACCACGCTGGGCTGGTTCTGGGCTTGCGCGGGCCGGTGGGACGGGTATTTGCCGGCTACGCTCACAGCGACTCCGGCTACATGCAGCGGCTCACGGTCGATCAGAATTACTCGGCGCTCAGCGGTGAATGCCTGATGGTACGCCGCGACCTGTTTGTCGAGGCCGGCGGGTTTGACGAGGCGCCTGCACTGGCGCGCTGGATGGACGTCGATCTGTGCTTGCGCCTGCGCCAGGCCGGTTACCTCAACGTCTGGACGCCTCATGCACAACTGTTGATCGACAGGCCGGCAATGGCCGATGCCAGTGTGGAAGAAGAGGACGCCCTGTATGCGCGCTGGTTGCCGGTGCTGGCCCATGATCCGGCTTACAACCGCCATCTGTCGCTGGCCCATGCCGGTGGCTTCAAGGTCGCCAGCCTGCAGTCGACCTGGCAGCCGCCACAGGGGCAGCGAGAGATGCCGGTGCTGGTGGTCCATCCGCTTGATCAGGGTGAACTGGGCTATTCGCGGGTAGTGCGTCCATTCAATGGCTTGAAGGCTGCCGGTTACATCGATGGCCGGGTGTCGCCGGGGTTGACGCCCCTGGTCGAGCTGGAGCGCCTGGCAGCGGATGTAGTGGTGTTCCAGGGTGGGCTGGATGCACCGCGCCTTGAAGTCATGCGGCGGATTCAGGCGTTCTCGCGTGCCTTTACGGTTCTGGAGCTGAGCGACTACCTGCCAGATCTGCCGGTGGGCAGTGCCCGCCGTGAGGGCCTGGGCGAGGATGTGTTCCACAGCCTGCAGCAAGCCCTGGGGTGCGTCGACCGCCTGGTGGTGCCGACGGCGGCGCTGGCACAGGCGTTTGCCGGCCTGCATGGCGATATCCGGGTGGTCGAGACGCGCTTGTCGATCGACGCCTGGCGCCATATAAGGGGGCAGCGCCGAACGGCTGGCCGGCCTCGCCTGGGGTGGGTCGGCAGCAGCGAGCAGGCAAGTGACCTGGAGGTTATCGCGCCCGTTATCAAGGCCTTGACTGCGGATGTCGAGTGGGTTTTCTTCGGCTTCTGCCCCAATAGCCTGCGGCCCTATGTACACGAGTACCACGAGGGTGTCGAAGTTCAGCAGTACCCACAAAAGCTGGCAGGCTTGAACCTGGACCTCGCTCTGGTGCCGCTGCAGCAGACCCTGTTCAATGTTTGCAGAGGTAACCAGCGTCAACTGGAGTTCGGCGCATGCGCCGTGCCGGTGATCTGTAGCGACATCGGCCAGGAGCAGGACGACTTGCCCGTGTCCCGTGTGCACAACAGCTACGAGCACTGGATCGAGGCTATTGGCCTGCACCTGGCCAATCTTGATGCTGCCCAGCGCCGCGGTGATGAGCTCAGGGATGCCGTTCATCGGTGCTGGATGCTCGACGAGGATCATCTGCAGCGTTGGCGCAGCGCCTGGTTGCCCGCCTGATCCCCAGCTGACCCCGCGTCCACCGCGTTGCCCGAGTCGATCGGCAGCCCGGTGGATGGCGTGCTCGTCCCGTGTCGCCAGCCTCCCGGGGTGCCTTTCGCAGCGTCGACACCCGCCAAACTAGCAATCTTTGATAGTCACAAAGTGCCAATGGCTGACATTTGTGATGGGTAATCTTTGTGCAACAGTGACTTGGCAGTCGAAACGGGCATCTTTAATCTATTGAGTCGTCGGGCGGTACTGGCGGGCGGGGTGCGCGCAGGCTCGCAAGCCCTTGGTTACCAGGTTCCAGTGCCCGTGAAAATCCGCATATCTATCGGGAAGCCACAATGATTGGCATCAAAAGCATTGCGAGTTACGTACCTGTCGAGGGTGTGGACAACTACGCCCAGGGTGCGAAATTCGCCAAGGACCAGGAATTCATTCTCGGCAAGATCGGTTCGACCTTCCTGCCGCGCAAAGACGCAGGCCAGGAAACCTCCGACCTGTGTGTGGAGGCGGTAAAGGCCCTGTTCGCTGCCAATCCGAGCCTGGTGCCTGAGTCCATCGACGCCCTGATTGTCGTTACCCAGAACGGCGACGAAGAAGGTTTGCCGCACACTGCAGCCATCGTCCAGGACAAACTGGGCCTGCCGACCCACGTGGCGGCCTTCGATATTTCCCTGGGCTGCTCGGGCTATGTCTACGGCTTGTATGCCATGAAAGGCTTCATGGAGGCGGCGGGGCTGAAAAACGGTCTGCTGATCACCGCTGACCCTTACTCGAAGATCGTCGACCCTGAAGACCGCAACACCACCATGCTGTTTGGTGATGCCGCGACTGTTACCTGGATGGGCGAGGGCGCCCAGTGGCAGCTGGGCAAGGCCAAGTTCGGTACTGACGGCGGCGGCGCTGCGCACCTGAAGGTCAGTGACGGGGTGTTCTTCATGAACGGTCGCCAGGTGTTCAACTTTGCCTTGCTCAAGGTGCCGGCGCACCTGCATGAGCTGTTGGGCGAAAGCCAGTTGGCACCGGCTGACATCGACCTGTTCTGTATCCACCAGGGCAGTGCGGCGATTGTCGACGCCGTCGCCCGGCGCTTCGAAGATGACCCGGACAAATTCGTCAAGGACATGGTCGAGACGGGTAACACCGTGTCGTCGAGCATTCCCTTGCTGCTTGAGAAGCACGTGCTCGGTTCGCGCCACCAGCGCGTTGCCTTGAGCGGTTTCGGTGTAGGTCTTTCGTGGGGCTCGGCGATTATCGAGCGCAACGACTGATTTCTGCACCAGCCTGAAAATAGAGCGCTGCCGGTTGCCCGGTGGCGCTTTTTTTTATCTCCAGCATTTATGGGTAAGTGTTTTTTTGGCGTCAAACCCTTGATTTCATTGGGGTGGCAGGGTGCCATTAAAAAATTTGCAAAAACCCCTAAAGCAACCGCGCCAGACGACGATAACTATTACGAAGGTTCTCTAGGCCACACCCGGCGGATGCCAGGGCCGGAAGCCGCAGTATCCCAAACACGAGGAATTCGTCATGGCATTAACCGTTAACACCAACACTACCTCCCTGGGCGTTCAGAAGAACCTGAACCGCGCTTCCGACGCTCTGAGCACCTCGATGAGCCGTCTGTCCTCCGGCCTGAAAATCAACAGCGCCAAAGACGACGCCGCCGGCCTGCAGATCTCTACCCGTATGACCTCGCAGATCCGCGGTCAGACCATGGCAATCAAAAACGCCAACGACGGTATCTCGATCGCCCAGACCGCTGAAGGCGCGATGCAAGAGCAGGTCAACATCCTGCAGCGTATGCGTGAACTGGCTCTGCAATCGCGAAACGACTCGAACGATTCGACTAACCGTACCTCGCTGGACAACGAGTTCAAGCAGATGTCTGCGGAACTGACTCGTATCGCCCAGTCCACCCAGCTGAACGGCAAAAACCTGCTGGACGGTTCGGCTAGCACCATGACCTTCCAGGTTGGTTCCAACACTGGCGGCGAAAACCAGATCAGCATCGACCTGAGCGCCAAGTTCCTGGCCAGCGACCTGGGTATCACCAGCGCCATCACCATCGCCGGTAGCGACAGCACCACTGCCCAGACCAACTTCTCGGCTGCCATGGGCGCTATCGACTCCGCTCTGGCGAAGATCGGTACCGCTCGTGCTGACCTGGGTGCGGTGCAGAACCGTATGACCAGCACCATCAACAACCTGCAAAACATCAACGAGAACGCTGAAGCTGCTCGTGGTCGCGTACAAGATACCGACTTCGCCGCTGAAACTGCTCAGATGACCAAGCAGCAAACTCTGCAACAAGCTTCGACTTCGGTTCTGGCCCAGGCCAACCAACTGCCGTCGGCTGTACTGAAGCTGCTGGGCTAATCACTCGGTAGTTGTCGGCGGGGGAGTGCATCTACGGCACTCCTCCGCCTTTTGCATTGAGAGGTGGTGACATGGATATGAGCGTCAAGCTGAACCTGTCTTACCCGACGGTGAAGCCGGTCGAGCCGACCACCGAACGCCCTGCGGCCAAGCCTGTAGCGGCAGTTGAAGCCATCACGCCAGTCAAGGAAGCTACCGACAAGGGGCTGTCCGAAGCTGAGAAGGTCAAGAACGCGGTCAAGGATATCGAGAAATTCCTTGCTTCATCGCGACGTAACCTTGAATTTTCCACGGATGAAGAATCCGGCCGAATTATAGTTAAAGTCATCGCCAGCGAGACCGGAGAGCTGATCCGCCAACTTCCTTCGGAAGAGGCGTTGAAGATCGCTCACAGTCTGAGCGATGTAAACAGCCTGCTGTTCAACGCCAAGGCCTGATGCTGGCGGCTGAGCGGCAAGTTCGCTAGTCTGGCAAGGCTAGGGCGGCGCGCAACCATGAGGGAGTAGCAATGGCGAGTACAATTTTACCGAGTGTCGGTCTGGGTTCCGGGGTAGACATCAACAAGATCGTTGATGTGCTTGTCAAGGCGGACACCGGTCCCAAGGCGAACCAGATCAAACGCCAGACCGCCAACAACACGGCCATGCTTTCCGGGGTAGCGTCGCTCAAGAGTGCGCTTTCTGTTTACCAGGAAGCGATGAAAAAGCTCAACGATCCGAAGGCGCCAGCCTTCAGTGCCTACACCGCGACCTCCAGCAGTGACACCACGGTCAAGGCCACGTCGAACAACAAGGCGGTGCCCGGTACCTACACCGTTCTGGTCGACAAGCTGGCGACCGCGTCCAAGGTGGCCAGCCAGAACTTTACCGGCGGGGCCAGCACTTCGATCCCTGAAGGCGACCTGACCATTACCCAGGATGGCGTGATCCACACTGTGAAGGTGGGGGCAGGTGCGACCTTGCAATCGGTTCGCGACTCGATCAACTCGTCGCTGGCCGAGCAGGGCATCACTGCCAACATCGTCAATGGCAAGGACGGCTCGCGCCTGGTCTTCAGCTCGACCAAGACCGGTGAGGGTACCGATATTTCAGTCGACGGTATCGCCGAGCTGAAGATCAACGGTACTACCAAAATGAACGGTGATGGTGCCGGCTACATCGACGGCCTCGCCCAGGACGCCGAGCTGAGCATCGACGGCCTGAAGGTTACCAGCAAGTCCAATACCGTCGACGGCGCAATCAGTGGCATGAGCCTGGAGCTGCTGCAGATTACTGCCACTGACAAGCCTATCAAGGTAACGGTCGGTGAAAACACTGCCGGCCTGAAGGCCTCGGTGCAGAACTTTGTCGATGCCTACAACACCCTGGTCAAGGCGGCCAACAGCCTGACGGCGGTGTCCAAGGACGCTGATGGCAAGACTGTGCTCGGGCCGCTGACCAACGATCCGACCACGCGCTCGATGCTGTCGGACTTGCGCAAGCAACTGGCGACCGAGTCGGGCAGTGGTCGTCTGACCACCCTCAGCCAGCTGGGCATTAACACGGCAAAGGACGGTACCCTGGAGTTTAACTCCACCAAGTACGATGCCGCGATGAAGGACAAGAAGCTCGGCCCGGACGTGCAGGAGCTGTTCACCGGCACTGAAGGCGTGTTCGCGCACATGACCAAGGCGGTCGAGCCGTACCTGCAGACAGGTGGCATCCTCGACACCCGCAAGGCTGGCCTGGACAAGCTGCAAAAGGACCTCGACAACCAGCAGCTGGCCCTGGACCGGCGCATCACTTCGCTGACCGAATCCCTGACCAAGCGCTACGTGGCCATGGATACCCTGGTGGGCAAGCTCGAAGCCCAGCGCAAGAACATCGCCTCGATGTTCGCCTCGATCGAGGCGCAGCAGAAAAACTCCTGATTCGGCGTTGTGCCAGAAGCCCGGCAGTACCCCTAGGGGGACTCCGGGCTTTTTGCCGTACGCGCTAAAGTTTTTTGACGCGCAGGCGATACAAGCGGTATATGAAACCTTTTTTGCGGTGACGAGGTAGAACATGAATCCGATGTTGGCCCTTCGGCAGTACCAGAAAGTCAACGGCGTGGCCCAGACCTCCGTGGCCAGCCCGCATCGTCTGGTGCAGATGTTGATGCAGGGCGGTCTTGATCGCATTGCCCAGGCCAAGGGTGCCATGGCGCGTAACGACGTGGCCCAGCGCGGCATCCTGATCGGCAAGGCAATCGGTATTGTCGGCGGTTTGCGTGAAGGCCTGGACCTGGAAAACCACGCCGATTCGCTGACCGACCTGGATAACCTGTATTCGTACATGAGCAAGCGCCTGGTCGAGGCGAACGTGCAGAACGATCCGGAAATCCTCAACGAAGTGGCGCGCCTGCTGATTACCGTCAAGGAAGGCTGGGACGCGATCGGCGATCAACTCGCCGACGCCTAGGAGATTGCAATGAGTGTCGTGCTCGAACGTATCGAACAAACCCGCGAGGCATTGCTGGGTGCCCTGGCCAGTCGTGACTGGGAGGCGATCAGCGAGCTCGACGTCAGTTGCCGTCTGTGCGTGGACGATGTGCTGGCCGAAGCGTCGGTGGATGAGCTGACGCTGCGCAGCAAGCTCGAGGAGTTGCTGGGCGTCTACAAGGAATTAATTGAAGTTGCAAGTGGGGAGCGTCAATCAATAGTCGATGAGATGACGCAGATCCGACAAGCCAAAAACGCGGCAAAGGTATACCATTTGTTCAGCTGAAACTGGGCAAAACAAAAAGCAGTGCGCCATAAATTTGACTATGTACGGTTTTTTGACTTAACTAGTGGCTGTTTTCTAATTTCAGACGTCCGAACACTGACCGTTCAGTCGGAATGATGTCGAGCTTGCCCTTACAAGGGCGCCGAGATGACTAGGGAAGTTGTTATTGCATGTGGCGTGAAACCAAAATTCTCCTGATCGATGACGATAGCGCTCGCCGCCGTGATCTGGCGGTAGTGTTGAATTTTCTTGGCGAAGAAAATCTGCCCTGCTCGAGCCATGACTGGCAGCAGGTTGTCGAGTCGTTGTCATCCAGTCGTGAAGTGCTCTGTGTCCTGATCGGGACCGTGAATGCTCCGGCAAGTCTGATGGGCTTGCTTAAGACAGTGGCTGGATGGGATGAGTTCCTTCCGGTTCTGCTTCTGGGCGAAATTTCTTCTGCCGAGCTGCCGGACGACCTGCGCCGTCGCGTACTCTCCAACCTCGAAATGCCGCCGAGCTACAGCAAATTGCTCGATTCGCTGCACCGTGCCCAGGTTTATCGCGAGATGTACGACCAGGCCCGCGAGCGCGGCCGCCAGCGCGAACCCAATCTGTTCCGCAGCCTGGTCGGCACCAGTCGGGCGATCCAGCACGTGCGCCAGATGATGCAGCAAGTGGCCGATACCGACGCCAGCGTGCTGATCCTCGGTGAGTCGGGCACCGGCAAGGAGGTGGTTGCGCGTAACCTGCACTACCACTCCAAGCGCCGCGAAGCGCCGTTCGTGCCGGTCAACTGCGGGGCGATTCCGGCCGAGCTGCTGGAAAGCGAACTGTTCGGCCACGAGAAGGGTGCCTTTACCGGGGCGATTACCAGCCGTGCCGGGCGTTTCGAGCTGGCCAACGGCGGCACCCTGTTCCTCGACGAGATCGGCGACATGCCGTTGCCGATGCAGGTCAAGCTGCTGCGCGTGCTGCAGGAACGCACCTTCGAGCGCGTGGGTAGCAACAAGACCCAGAGCATCGATGTACGCATCATCGCCGCGACCCACAAGAACCTCGAAAGCATGATCGAGGTGGGGACCTTTCGCGAAGACCTGTACTACCGCCTCAACGTCTTCCCCATCGAGATGGCCCCGCTGCGCGAGCGCGTCGAGGACATCCCGCTGCTGATGAACGAGCTGATCTCGCGCATGGAGCACGAGAAGCGCGGTTCGATCCGCTTCAACTCGGCCGCGATCATGTCGCTGTGCCGGCACGGCTGGCCGGGCAACGTCCGCGAGCTGGCCAACCTGGTCGAGCGCATGGCGATCATGCACCCGTACGGGGTGATCGGCGTGTCGGAGCTGCCGAAGAAATTCCGCTACGTCGACGACGAAGACGAGCAACTGGTCGACAGCCTGCGCTCGGACCTCGAAGAGCGCGTGGCCATCAACGGCCATACGCCGAACTTCGCCAGCCACGCGATGCTGCCGCCTGAAGGCCTGGACCTCAAGGACTACCTCGGTGGCCTGGAGCAGGGCCTGATCCAGCAGGCGCTGGATGATGCCAACGGTATCGTCGCCCGCGCTGCCGAGCGCCTGCGCATTCGTCGCACCACCCTGGTGGAGAAGATGCGCAAGTACGGCATGAGCCGCCGCGAAGGGGATGAGCAGGCGGAGGATTGACGCCTGGGTGGCCATGGTGAGTCGCGCAATGCGCTCATCATGGCTAATAACCCTATCTTTCAAGGGGCTGTAACGCCCGTCCCATCGGCCTTTGCTGCCACCTCGCTGGTTTCCTCGCCGCCACACCCAAACTATCCGGCACGGCTATTGCTATATCGCAGGCAACACACCGTTTTATGACGGTCAGCCACGCGAGAGAGCATGATGCCCCAGGTCGCCACCATCTCCTGTGTCCCTGAACCGAAGGGGCCGAACGCCGCCGAACAGGAAAGCCGCCTTGGTCTTGAGCAGGCCTTTGCCATGTTCGACCAGGTTTCCAGCCAGCTTAGTGAGTCCTATAGCCTGCTCGAAGCCCGGGTTACCGAGCTCAAGGGCGAGCTGGCGGTGGTCAGCGCCCAGCGCATGGCCGAGCTTGCCGAGAAGGAGCGCCTGGCCAACCGCCTGCAGAACCTGCTGGCCCTGCTGCCGGGCGGGGTGATCGTTATCGATGGCCTGGGCCGGGTGCGTGAGGCCAACCCCGCCGCCAGCGACCTGTTGGGCGAACCGCTGGTGGGTGAGTTGTGGCGTGAAGTGATCGCTCGCAGCTTTGCTCCGCGCGAGGATGACGGTCATGAAGTGTCGCTGCGTGATGGCCGGCGCCTGTCGATTGCCACCCGCTCGCTGGATGCCGAGCCCGGGCAGTTGGTACTGCTCAATGACCTGACCGAAACCCGTCACCTGCAGGACCAACTGGCCCGCCACCAGCGCTTGTCGTCGCTGGGGCGCATGGTTGCGTCGCTGGCCCACCAGATCCGCACGCCTTTGTCGGC
The DNA here is from genome assembly GCF_900101695.1 of Pseudomonas sp. UC 17F4. Classification (NCBI taxonomy): domain Bacteria; kingdom Pseudomonadati; phylum Pseudomonadota; class Gammaproteobacteria; order Pseudomonadales; family Pseudomonadaceae; genus Pseudomonas; species Pseudomonas sp. UC 17F4. Next base: position 4,901,931 of record NZ_FNKV01000001.1, on the reverse strand, counting down.
GGCCATGCTCTACGCCAGCCACCTGGCCGAGCAGAACTTGCCGGTGGAAACCCAGCAACGCTTTGCCGGCAACCTCAAGGAGCGCCTGCACGAGCTCGAGCACCAGGTGCGCGACATGCTGGTGTTCGCCCGCGGCGAGTTGCCGCTGACCGATCGGCTGACACCCAAGGCATTGTTCCAGGCCCTGCAGCAGGCGGCGCAGACCCATGTTCAGGGTCATGCGGTGCGCTGGCAGTGCGACAGTCACCTGGGCGAGTTGCTGTGCAACCGCGACACCCTGGTCGGCGCCATGCTCAACCTGATCGAAAACGCCCTGCAGGCCAGTGGCGAGCCTGCGCGGCTCAAGGTTCACCTATACCGGCGCGAGCAGGTCTTGCACCTGTGTATCAGTGATGCCGGCGCCGGTATCGACAGTGCCTTGCTGGCGCGCCTGGGCGAGCCATTCCTGACCACCAAGGCTACCGGCACCGGGCTCGGTCTGGCGGTAGTCAAGGCGGTGGCAAGGGCCCACCAGGGCAGTTTGCAATTACGTTCGCGACCCGGTCGCGGCACCTGCGCCCGGATCAGCCTGCCGCTGATCGGCGCGCAGTCGGTGGAGGCAGAGTAATGAAAGCAATCAAGGTGCTGCTGGTCGAAGATGACCGCGCCCTGAGGCAGGCACTGGCCGATACCCTGGAGCTGGGCGGCTTTGCCTACCAGGCCGTAGGTTCGGCCGAAGAAGCACTGGAAGTGGTCGCTGGCGAGGCGTTCAGCCTGGTGGTCAGTGACGTGAACATGCCCGGCATGGACGGCCATCAGTTACTGGCCCTGCTGCGCGCGCGCCAGCCGCAGTTGCCGGTGTTGCTGATGACCGCGCATGCCGCCGTCGAGCGCGCGGTCGAGGCCATGCGCCAGGGCGCGGCCGATTACCTGGTCAAGCCATTTGAGCCCAAGGCATTGCTTGAGCTGGTGGCACGCCATGCTCTGGGGGTGGCTGCGGCGGGCGAAGGCGACGGACCGGTGGCGCGCGAGCCTGCCAGTGCGCAGTTGCTGGAGCTGGCGGCGCGGGTTGCGCGCAGCGATTCGACTGTGCTGATCTCCGGCGAGTCAGGCACTGGCAAAGAGGTGCTGGCGCGCTACATACATCAGCAGTCCCTGCGCGCCGAGCAGCCGTTCGTGGCGATCAACTGTGCGGCGATCCCCGACAACATGCTCGAAGCCACCCTGTTCGGTCATGAGAAAGGCTCGTTCACCGGCGCCATCGCCGCCCAGGCCGGCAAATTTGAACAGGCCGATGGCGGCACCTTGCTGCTCGACGAGATTTCCGAAATGCCCCTGGGCTTGCAGGCCAAGCTGCTGCGGGTGTTGCAGGAGCGTGAGGTGGAGCGGGTTGGCGGGCGCAAGCCGATTGCCCTGGACATTCGCGTGGTCGCCACCACCAACCGTGACCTGGCCGGCGAGGTGGCGGCGGGGCGTTTTCGTGAAGACTTGTTCTATCGCCTGTCGGTGTTCCCGCTGGCGTGGAAGCCGCTGCGCGAACGTAGCGCCGATATTCTGCCGCTGGCCGAGCGATTGCTGGCGCGCCACGTCAATAAAATGAAGCATGCCCCGGTTCGACTCTCGCCTGATGCTCAGGCGTGTCTGCAAGGTTATGCCTGGCCGGGCAACGTACGCGAACTGGACAACGCCATTCAGCGTGCCTTGATCCTGCAGCAGGGTGGGGTGATCGAAGCGGCGGATTTCTGTCTCGCCGGGGTCCTGCCGATGTTCGCTGCAGCGCCGGTCGCCGCAGTCGTGCCGAATATTGAAACCGAGGCGGCGGGCGGTCTGGGTGATGACATGCGTCGCCATGAGTTCCAGATGATCATCGACACCTTGCGCGCCGAGCGCGGTCGTCGCAAGGAGGCCGCCGAGCGCCTGGGCATCAGCCCGCGCACCCTGCGCTACAAGCTGGCGCAGATGCGTGATGCCGGCATGGATGTCGAGGCCAGCCTGTACGCCAGCTGAGCCATTAATGAATTAGAGTTTTTGTTCGGGCCGCGGGCAGAGCTGGCACTCTTGTTGCTATGTCCTGCCTATCCGCTGCGTGAGTGTCAAAAAAATGCGGGCCGTCGGAGAGAGAAGTCCATGAGCCAAGGTGTTGAATTTAATCGATTGATGTTGGACATGCGGGCCATGCAAATGGACGCCATGTCGATGCCGAAGGCTGCCGCTGCGCCTGAGGTCGGCTCCAGCAGTTTTGCCGACATGCTCGGCCAGGCCGTCAACAAGGTCAACGACACCCAGCAGGCTTCCTCGCAGCTGGCCAGCGCCTTCGAAATCGGCAAGAGCGGGGTTGACCTGACCGACGTGATGATCGCTTCGCAAAAAGCCACTGTGTCGTTCCAGGCCTTGACCCAGGTGCGTAACAAGCTGGTGCAGGCCTATCAAGACATCATGCAGATGCCGGTATAAGGGCGAGATTGAGTCATGGCCGAAGCAGTCGTCGATAACGTGCCCGCGAAAAGCAGCGCAGCAGCGCCCAAGCCGCCGTTGTTCGGCATGTCGTTCCTGGAAAACATCTCGCAGATGCCCATGCTGCGTCAGGTCGGCCTGCTGGTCGGTCTGGCCGCCAGCGTGGCGATCGGCTTTGCCGTGGTGCTGTGGTCGCAGCAACCGGACTACCGGCCGCTGTACGGCAGCCTGGCCGGCATGGACACCAAGCAGGTCATGGAGACCCTGGCCGCTGCCGATATCCCCTACAACGTCGAACCCAATTCCGGCGCCTTGCTGGTCAAGGCCGACGATATTTCCCGTGCCCGCCTGAAGCTGGCAGCCGCCGGCGTGGCGCCGAGCGATGGCAATGTCGGTTTCGAGATCCTCGACAAGGAGCAGGGCCTGGGCACCAGCCAGTTCATGGAAGCCACCCGTTACCGTCGTGGCCTGGAAGGCGAACTGGCGCGGACCATTTCCAGCCTCAACAACGTCAAGGGTGCACGCGTGCACCTGGCGATCCCGAAGAGCTCGGTGTTCGTCCGTGACGAGCGCAAGCCAAGTGCTTCGGTACTGGTCGAGCTGTACCCGGGCCGCGCCCTGGAAGCCGGTCAGGTGATGGCCATCGTCAACCTGGTGGCGACCAGCGTGCCGGAACTGAACAAGTCCCAGGTCACCGTGGTCGACCAGAAGGGCAACCTGCTCTCCGATCAGGTCGAGAATTCCGAGCTGACCATGGCCGGCAAGCAGTTCGACTACAGCCGCCGCATGGAAGGCCTGCTCACCCAGCGTGTGCACAACATTCTCCAGCCGGTGCTGGGCAACGACCGCTACAAGGCCGAAGTATCGGCGGACGTTGACTTCAGCGCGGTCGAATCCACCTCCGAGCAGTTCAACCCTGACCAGCCGGCGCTGCGCAGCGAGCAGTCGGTCAACGAACAGCGCTCCAGCAGCATGGGCCCGCAGGGCGTGCCTGGTGCCCTCAGCAACCAGCCGCCCGGCCCGGCCTCGGCTCCGCAAACCACCGGTGGCACGCAAACCGCCGCCAGCGCCATCCAGCCTGGCCAGCCGCTGCTCGATGCCAACGGCCAGCAGATCATGGACCCGGCCACCGGCCAGCCGATGCTTGCACCGTACCCGGCCGACAAGCGTCAGCAGTCGACCAAGAACTTCGAGCTTGACCGTTCCATCAGCCACACCCGCCAGCAGCAGGGCCGCTTGACCCGCCTGTCGGTGGCGGTGGTGGTCGATGACCAGCTCAAGGTCGACCCGGCCACCGGCGATGCCGCGCGCACCCCGTGGGCTGCCGAAGACCTGGCACGCTTTACCCGCCTGGTGCAGGACGCGGTGGGCTTCGATGCCAGCCGTGGTGACAGTGTCAGCGTGATCAACGTGCCGTTCGCCGCCGACCGTGGCGAGGTAATTGCCGAGATTCCGTTCTATTCGCAGCCGTGGTTCTGGGACATCATCAAGCAGGTCATGGGCGTACTGTTCATCCTCGTCCTGGTGTTCGGCGTGCTGCGTCCGGTACTTAACAACATCACCGGCAATGGCAAGCAAGGCGCCGGTGCCGATGGCGACATGGAACTGGGCGGCATGCTCGGTCTGGATGGCGAGCTGGCCAACGACCGCGTCAGCCTGGGTGGTCCGCAAAGCATTCTGCTGCCAAGCCCGAGCGAGGGTTATGACGCACAGCTCAATGCAATCAAGAGCCTGGTGGCCGAAGACCCGGGTCGCGTGGCCCAGGTCGTGAAAGAGTGGATCAACGCCGATGAGTGATAACCGAGCCCTTACCGCCAAACTGACCCGTGTCGACAAGGCTGCGATCCTGCTGCTGTCGCTGGGTGAAACCGATGCCGCGCAGGTGCTGCGGCACATGGGCCCCAAGGAAGTGCAGCGGGTCGGCGTGGCCATGGCGCAGATGGGCAACGTCCATCGCGAGCAGGTCGAGCAGGTGATGAGCGAGTTTGTCGAGATCGTCGGCGACCAGACCAGCCTTGGCGTCGGTTCCGACGGCTATATCCGCAAGATGCTCACCCAGGCCCTGGGCGAGGACAAGGCCAACGGCCTGATCGACCGCATCCTGCTCGGTGGCAACACCAGCGGCCTGGACAGCCTCAAGTGGATGGAGCCGCGCGCGGTTGCCGATGTCATTCGCTACGAGCACCCGCAGATCCAGGCCATCGTCGTGGCTTACCTGGACCCGGACCAGGCCGGTGAAGTGCTGGGCAACTTCGACCACAAGGTGCGTCTGGACATCATCCTGCGCGTCTCGTCGCTCAATACCGTCCAGCCGGCGGCGCTCAAGGAGCTGAACCAGATCCTCGAGAAGCAGTTCTCGGGCAACTCCAATGCCGCGCGCACCACCCTGGGTGGTATCAAGCGTGCCGCGGACATCATGAACTTCCTCGACAGCTCCGTCGAAGGCCAGCTGATGGACGCGATCCGCGACATCGACGGCGACCTCTCCGAGCAGATCGAAGACTTGATGTTCGTCTTCAACAACCTGGCCGATGTCGACGACCGCGGTATCCAGGCGCTGCTGCGCGAAGTGTCTTCCGACGTGCTGGTGGTGTCGCTCAAGGGCGCCGACGAGAAGGTCAAGGAGAAGATCTTCAAGAACATGTCCAAACGTGCCTCCGAGCTGCTGCGCGACGACCTCGAGGCCAAGGGCCCGGTGCGCGTCAGCGACGTCGAGACGGCGCAAAAGGAAATCCTCACCATCGCCCGCCGTATGGCCGAAGCCGGAGAAATCGTGCTCGGTGGCAAGGGCGGCGAAGAGATGATCTAAGACCTTATCGCGGGTCAAGCCCGCTCCCACAGCGCTCCTGTGGGAGCGGGCTTGACCCGCGATGCTTTACGAGTGCGTGCAATCATGTCAACCAACGAGCACCTGAGTGAACTGATTCGCGCTAACGACGTCGAGGGCTTCGACCGCTGGGCGCTGCCCAGTTTCGACCCGGAACCAGAGCCTGAGCCTGAACCGGAGCCCGAAGCGGTTCAGGACGAAATCGAAGAAGTGCCGCTGGAAGAAGTCCAGCCACTGACCCTCGAAGAGCTTGAAAGCATTCGCCAGGAAGCCTACAACGAAGGCTTTGCCACCGGCGAGCGCGAGGGTTTTCACAGCACTCAGCTCAAGGTTCGCCAGGAAGCCGAAGAGGCCCTGAGCGCCAAGCTGGCCAGCCTCGAACAGGTGATGACCCACCTGCTCGAACCCATCGCCGAACAAGACAGCCAGATCGAAAAGGCCGTGGTCCACCTGGTCGGGCACATCGCCCGCGAGGTCATCGGCCGCGAGCTGCGCAGCGATTCCAGCCAGATCGGCCAGGTACTGCGTGAAGCCCTGAAGTTGCTGCCGATGGGTGCCGAGAACATCCGCATCCATATCAATCCGCAGGACTTCGAGCAGGTCAAAGCCCTGCGCGAGCGTCACGAGGAGCGCTGGAAGCTGCTCGAAGACGAAGCCCTGCTGCCAGGAGGCTGTCGCATCGAGACTGATCACAGCCGTATCGATGCCAGCATGGAAACCCGTATCGAAAAGGCCATGGCGCAATTGTTCGATCAGCTCCATGACCAAAGCCTGCACCCGGCAGCGGCGGATGTGCAGGTTGAGCTGGATGCCCCTGATGCGCCTTGAACGAACCAGTTTCGGCAAGCGCCTGGGGGCGTATGCCGACGCCGTCAATTTGCCGTCTCAGCCGGTGGTCGAGGGCCGCCTGCTACGCATGGTCGGCCTGACCCTCGAGGCCGAAGGCCTGCGCGCGGCGGTTGGTAGCCGCTGCGTGGTGATCAATGACGACAGCTATCACCCGGTGCGGGTCGAGGCCGAGGTCATGGGTTTTGCCGGCGGCAAGGTGTTCCTCATGCCGGTCGGCAGCGTTGCCGGCATCGCCCCTGGGGCGCGCGTGGTGCCATTGGCTGACAGTGGACGCCTGCCCATGGGCATGAGCATGCTTGGCCGGGTGCTTGACGGCGCCGGTCGTGCCCTGGACGGCAAGGGCGGGATGAAAGCCGAAGACTGGGTGCCCATGGACGGCCCGACCATCAACCCGCTCAACCGCGACCCGATCAGCCAGCCGCTGGACGTCGGCATCCGCAGCATCAACGGTTTGTTGACGGTTGGCCGCGGTCAGCGCCTGGGCCTGTTCGCCGGTACGGGCGTGGGCAAGAGTGTGCTGCTGGGCATGATGACCCGCTTTACCGAGGCGGACATTATCGTCGTCGGCTTGATCGGTGAGCGCGGCCGCGAGGTCAAGGAATTCATCGAGCATATTCTTGGCGAAGAAGGCCTCAAGCGCTCGGTGGTGGTGGCCTCGCCCGCCGACGATGCGCCGCTGATGCGCTTGCGCGCGGCCATGTACTGCACGCGCATTGCCGAGTACTTTCGCGACAAGGGCAAGAATGTCCTGTTGCTGATGGATTCGCTGACCCGTTTCGCCCAGGCCCAGCGGGAAATCGCCTTGGCTATTGGTGAGCCGCCAGCGACCAAGGGCTATCCACCGTCGGTGTTCGCCAAGCTGCCCAAGCTGGTTGAGCGTGCGGGTAATGGCGAAGCCGGTGGTGGCTCGATCACCGCGTTCTATACCGTATTGTCCGAGGGCGACGATCAGCAGGATCCGATTGCCGACTCGGCGCGGGGCGTGCTCGACGGCCACATCGTGCTGTCCCGGCGCCTGGCCGAGGAGGGGCATTACCCGGCCATCGATATCGAAGCTTCGATTAGCCGGGTCATGCCACAGGTGGTCAGCCCCGAGCAGATGACCGAAGCGCAGCAGTTCAAACAGCTGTGGTCGCGCCTCTCGCAAAGCCGCGACTTGATCAGCGTCGGCGCTTATGTCGCCGGTGGAGACGCCGAGACCGACCTTGCCATTACCCTGCAGCCGCGCCTGGTGCACTTCCTGCGCCAGGGCCTGAACGACAACGTCGGCATGCAGCAAAGCCGCGAGCACCTGGCTGGCGTGTTTGCCCCCTTGCCTGCGGCAGGCGGCTGATAGGCCATGGCCCAGCCAAGCCGTGCCGCGCGTCTGGCGCCGGTGGTGGAGATGGCGGAAAACGCCGAGCGCCAGGCCGCCCAGCGCCTGGGGCAATTCCAGCAGCAAGTGAACATGGCCCAGGCCAAGCTCAGCGAACTTGACCGTTTTCGCGAAGACTACCAGTTGCAGTGGATCAACCGCGGTGGGCAGGGCGTGTCCGGTAGCTGGTTGGTCAACTACCAGAGCTTTCTCGGCCAGCTGGAAACTGCCATGACCCAGCAGCGCCAAAGCCTGGCCTGGCACCAGAACAATCTGAAGAACGCCCGCGGCACCTGGCAGCAGGCCTATGCCCGGGTCGAGGGCTTGCGCAAGCTGGTGCAGCGCTACATCGACGAGGCGCGCATGGTGGAAGACAAGCGCGAACAAAAACTGCTCGATGAACTGTCCCAGCGCCTGCCGCGCCACGATCGCTACTGAAGCGTGCTTTGGTCGGCAGTGCTTGCTGCCGGGGGGTGGGGCTGCTAAACCTTCTAGATGTCTGCAATCGTCGCAATGGAAGGAATCATCGACATGGCAGTTGTATCTGAAGTATCCCCGGATGGGAAAAAACTGACGATCAAGGTCAGGGGGCGTTTTGACTTTGGCAAGCACCTGGAATTTCGCCAGGCTTACGAGCTCAAGCAGAACATGCCGGACTCAGTGGTCGTCGACCTCAAGGAGGCCACCTATCTGGACAGTTCGGCCCTGGGCATGCTGTTGCTGCTGCGTGACCACGTCGGCGGCGACGACTCGGAAATCCGTGTGGTCAACACCAGCTCCGATGTGCGAAAGATCCTCGCCATTTCCAACTTCGACAAGCTGTTCGACATCAGTTGAACCAGCCAGCCCATGTTTTCGAGGCGCTCACCATCCTGATCGCCGAGGATGGTGCTGCTGATCGTTTGTTGCTGGCCACCCTTGTGCGCAAGCAGGGGCATCAGGTGCTCACCGCCGATAATGGCGAGCAGGCGCTGGCGCTGTTCGCCGCGCAGCGCCCGCACATGGTCCTGCTCGATGCGCTGATGCCGGTCATGGATGGTTTCGAGGCGGCGCGCCAGATCAAGGCGCTGGCCGGTGAAGCGCTGGTGCCGATCATCTTTCTCACTTCGCTTAGCGAAGAACAGGCGCTGGTCCGTTGCCTGGAGGCAGGTGGCGACGATTTTCTGGCAAAACCCTACAGCCCGGTGATCCTGGCCGCCAAAATCAAGGCGATGGAGCGTATGCGCCGGCTGCAGGCCACGGTGCTGGAGCAGCGTGACCAGCTTGCCCGCCATCACACTCATCTGCTCAACGAGCAGCGGGTCGCCAAGGCGGTGTTCGACCAGGTGGCCCATGCCGGTTGCCTGAGTGCGCCGAACATCCGTTACCTGCAGTCACCTTATGCCCTGTTCAATGGCGACTTGCTGTTGGCCGCCTTCACGCCGGCAGGTGACATGCATGTGCTGCTCGGCGACTTCACCGGCCACGGCTTGCCGGCGGCGGTGGGGGCGATGCCCCTGGCCGAGGTGTTCTATGGCATGACAGCCAAGGGTTACGGCCTGGCCGAAACCCTGCGCGAGATGAACGCCAAGCTCAAGCGCATCCTGCCGGTGGACATGTTCTGTTGTGCATTGTTGCTCAACCTGAGTTTTCAGCGGCGGGTGGTCGAGGTCTGGAATGGTGGCATGCCCGACGGCTATCTGTTGCCCGCCGGTGGGGGTGAGCCTGTGGCGTTGGTGTCGCGCCATTTGCCCTTGGGTATCCTGGCGCCGGAGCGCTTTGATGATGCCACCCAGGTGCTGCCGTTGGCCCTGGGCGAGCGCCTGTTTCTGTTGTCTGACGGCGTGGTCGATACCAGTGATGACAATGACCAGCTGTTCGGTGTCGAGCGCCTGCGTCGGGTGCTGAGTGCCAATCGACAGCCGGCACTGTTGTTCGAGGAGGTGCTGCAGGCGCTGGAAGCGTTTCGTGGTCGCTCGCGCGATGATGTCAGCCTGCTGGATATCGAGGTGGTCGAACCGCAACTGTTGTCGCCGCTGCCGGTGATCTATTCTGACAGTGGGCAGTCCAGTCCGCTGGACTGGTCGCTGCAGTTCGAGTTTCGCGCCGACACGCTAAAACGTTTCAATCCATTACCTTATTTGCTACAGCTGTTGCAGGAAATACACGGTTTGCGGGCTCAGAGCGGGGCGTTGCACAGTGTCCTCACCGAGCTGTATTCCAATGCCCTGGAACACGGCGTGCTGGGGCTGGACTCGGCGTTAAAGCGCGATGCGCAGGGCTTTGCCGCCTACTATCAGATGCGCGACGAGCGCCTGCAGGCGTTGAGCGAGGGCTTCATCCGCGTGTTCCTTCGGGTCGAGCCGGATCGCCAAGGCGGGCGTCTGAAGATTGAAGTCGAAGATAGCGGCAAGGGCTTCAATGTGAGTAAAGTGCTGGCCAGGCCTGTGTCCGAACAAGGGTTGTGCGGACGCGGTCTGACCCTCATACGCCGGTTGAGCCGGCGTGCCGAATGGGCCGACGAGGGGCGCCGCGCATGCGTGGAGTTCGCCTGGGAGGCTCTGGCATAATCCAACTTGATCAAGGAGTGAGCAAGTGTCCGACATTCACATCGATCGCAAGGTGCTCAGCGACTTGCAGGAGGTCATGGAAGATGGCTACCTGTACTTGCTGGAAACCTTTCTTGAAGATTCCGAAAAACGCCTCAGTCAATTGCATGAGGCGAAGAACGCCGACGAGCTGGCGCATGCCGCGCACAGTTTCAAGGGCAGTAGCAGCAATATGGGGGCGGTAGCGTTGGCCGAGTTGTGCAGGCAGCTCGAAGACCGCGTCAATCACGGCCCGCTGCAAGGCATCGAAGACCTGATCAACCAGATCGATCGCGAGTATGCGGCCGTTCGTGACCTTTACCACGACGAACGCCAGCGAGTATCGATTGGTTGAGCGCGAGGGCAAACCTGGCGCGAGTTTTGCGTAGTCTTCGCTAATTCACGATTACGACTTCTGTAGCGGAGACTCCTGCATGCCTGTCGCCTCCAACCCCCTGTTGCAAGCCAGTGCCGTGGCGAAGCCGTCGCGCGCCACTGCCGGTGCGCCGGATAAATCGCTGCAGGCCTCTAACGACAAGGCGTCTGGCTTTTCCGATGTGTATGCCAAGCAGTCTCGCGAGACGACTGCAGGCACCAAGGACGCGCCTGTGCCTGAGAAGGTCGTCACCGCCCCGGGCAGCGGCAATAAAACGGCCGCTGATTCGTCGAAGGTTGCCGACAGCGGCAATAGTTTGCCTGAGGAGCAGGACAGCACCGAGGTCGATCCGGCGCTGGTGGCTGATCCCACCCTGCTTGACCCCAGCCTGGTGGCGGGTCAAGTGACCGACGCCCAGCCCGGCGCGCAATTGATCCAGGCCCAGGCTGAAGCCGTGGCGCCGGTGCTTCAGGCGGCAGCACAATTGCAGGTGGCTGCGGCGCCAGCCCAGCCGGTAGCCGAAGCGCCTGAATTCGATCCTGAGGCCGATCCGCTGTCTGACCTGCCAGCCTTGCGCCTGGCCCTTGAGCAAAGTGCCCAGGCCCAGGGCACTACGTCTGCCCATGCCGCTGGCAAGGCCGGCAATGCCCAGCCTGAAGCGCCGACGGCGCAGCCTGCCGTCAATACACTGGCGGCCCTGCTGGACAAGCCAGGTGCCGATGCCGAATCAGGCGAGCCGGGTGAAAAAGCCTTCAGTGGCCTGCTCGATGATGGCCTCAAGGACCTCAAGAGCGCCTCCAGCGATACGCGCGTCGACAACTTTGCCGAGCGCCTGAGCAACCTGACCCTGGCCGCCACGGCCAAGACCGCCAATGCCGTGCCGGTGGCCACGCCGCTGCAGCAGCCGTTGGCGATGAACCAGGGCGGCTGGACCGAAGGCCTGGTCAACCGGGTCATGTACCTGTCCAGCCAGAACCTGAAATCGGCCGATATCAAGCTTGAGCCGGCCGAGCTCGGGCGCCTGGACATCCGCGTCAACCTGGCGCCGGAACAGCAGGCCCAGGTGACCTTTGTCAGTGGTCACGCCGGGGTGCGCGAGGCGCTGGAAAACCAGGTGCACCGGCTCAAGGAAATGTTTGCCCAGCAGGGGCTCGGCCAGCCGGACGTCAACGTCGCTGACCAGTCCCGTGGTGGCCAGCAGCAGGGCGCCCAGGACACGCCGAAACTCAGTGGCGTGGCCGCACGGCGTAATGAAGCTGGTGAATCCGCTGAGTCCGCTGAAATCGCTCCAGGTGCAATGCCGGTCGAGCAGCAGTCGGTTGTGGGTTCCAGCGCGGTGGATTACTACGCCTGATTGGCTGTGCTCTTTGTGCTGGCCGACCTTGCTTTTCCAGGTTGGCATAACACTTGCTCAACCCTCGCCATGTGACTGAAATCTCCGATGAATGACGGATTATTGGCATGGCGAAGAGCGAAGCAGAGAAAGACCCCGCCGCTACAGGCAAACTCAAGCTGATCCTGCTGTTGGTGCTGGCATTGCTGCTTGCCATCGGCCTGTCGGTCGGCGCCACCTGGTTCTTCCTGCACAAGTCCGAGGATAAGCCTGCGGTCGATCCGGCCCTGGCCAACCTCAAGCCGGCAGCGATCTACGAGCCGCTGGCACCGGCCTTCGTGGTCAACTTCAACCAGAACGGCCGCCAGCGCTACATGCAGGTGAGCATCACCATGCAGGGGCGTGACCAGGCAGCGCTGGATGCCCTCAAGGTGCATATGCCGGTGATTCGCAACAACCTGGTCATGATGTTCTCGGGCCAGGGCTTCGACACCCTGTCCAGCCCGGTCGGCCAGGAAATGCTGCGCCAGAAGGCCACTGCCAGTGTCCAGGAAGTGGCGCAGAAGGAAGTCGGCAAGCCGGTCATCGACCAGTTGCTGTTCACCAATTTCGTATTGCAGTAGGAGCCCCAGATGGCCGTGCAGGACCTGCTGTCCCAGGATGAAATCGATGCTTTGCTGCATGGCGTCGACGATGGTCTGGTACAAACCGAAAGCAATGCCGAGCCCGGCAGTGTCAAAAGTTATGACCTGACCAGCCAGGATCGGATCGTCCGCGGTCGCATGCCGACCCTGGAAATGATCAACGAGCGGTTTGCCCGCTATACCCGCATCAGTATGTTCAACCTGCTGCGCCGCTCTGCGGACGTGGCGGTCGGCGGCGTGCAGGTGATGAAGTTCGGCGAGTACGTGCATTCGCTGTACGTGCCCACCAGCCTCAACCTGGTGAAGATCAAGCCGTTGCGCGGTACCTCGCTGTTCATCCTCGACGCCAAGCTGGTGTTCAAGCTGGTGGATAACTTCTTTGGTGGCGACGGTCGTCACGCCAAGATCGAAGGTCGCGAGTTCACCCCGACCGAGTTGCGCGTGGTGCGCATGGTCCTCGACCAGGCCTTCGTTGACCTCAAGGAGGCCTGGCAGGCGATCATGCCGGTCAACTTCGAGTACATCAACTCCGAGGTCAACCCGGCCATGGCCAACATCGTCGGGCCGAGCGAGGCGGTGGTGGTTTCGACCTTTCACATCGAGCTCGATGGCGGTGGCGGCGACCTGCACGTGACCATGCCGTACTCGATGATCGAGCCGGTGCGCGAGATGCTCGATGCCGGTTTCCAGTCCGATCTGGACGACCAGGACGAGCGCTGGATCAAGGCCCTGCGCGAAGACGTGCTGGACGTCAGCGTGCCGCTCAGCGCCACGGTTGCCCGTCGCCAGCTGAAGCTGCGCGACATCCTGCACATGCAGCCGGGCGATGTGATTCCGGTCGAGCTGCCGGATGAGCTGATCCTGCGGGCCAACGGCGTGCCGTCGTTCAAGGCCAAGCTGGGTTCGCACAAGGGCACCCTGGCCCTGCAGATTATCGATCCGATCGAGCGCCGCTGAGGCGCTCGTGGTTCCAACTCCGAATTGATTGCCCGTCGAGGACAAAATGGCTAACGAAAACGACATCACCTCCCCGGAGGACCAGGCCCTGGCCGATGAATGGGCTGCGGCCCTGGAAGAAACCGGCGATGCCGGCCAGTCCGACATCGACGCCTTGCTCGCTGCCGATAGCGCCGCCAGCGCACCGGCGTCCAGCCGCCTGGCCATGGAAGAGTTCGGCAGTTCGCCGCGCAGCAACGAACAGGTCACCCTCGATGGTCCGAACCTGGATGTGATCCTGGATATTCCGGTGAGCATTTCCATGGAGGTCGGCAGTACCGAGATCAACATCCGCAACCTGCTGCAACTCAACCAGGGTTCGGTGATCGAGCTCGACCGCCTGGCCGGCGAGCCGCTGGACGTGCTGGTCAACGGCACTCTGATTGCGCACGGCGAAGTGGTGGTGGTCAACGAAAAGTTCGGCATCCGCCTGACGGACGTGATCAGCCCGAGCGAACGCATCAAGAAGCTGCGCTGAGTGAGCAAGCTCCTGCGCAACGGCCTGGGCCTGGCCTGCGGCCTGTACGTGGATGTCGCCCTGGCTGCCACGCAGCCGGCGGCTGCGGTAGTGGCACCGGCAAGCAGTGGCAGCGCGGCAGGGCAGTTGACCCAGCTGGTGCTGGGGCTGCTGCTGGTGCTGGGGTTGATCTTCGTCCTCGCCTGGCTGCTGCGCCGGGTGCAGAACGCCGCGCCCGGCAGTGGCCAGGTGATCGAGATCCTCGGTAGCCGTTCGCTGGGGCCGCGTGATCGGCTGTTGCTGATCCAGGTCGGCAAGGAGCAGATCCTCATCGGCCATTCGCCAGGCACCATCGAGGCCTTGCATGTCATGGCCGAGCCGGTTGAAGTGCCCGCCAGTGCGCGCCAGGCAACACCAGAATTCGCCCAGCGGCTGATGGAGCTGATGGGCAAGGATCAGAAGGGAAGGTCGTGATGGGCGCGTTGCGCATGATGTTGACGCTGCTGCTGATGCTGGCGGCGCCGCTGGCCCTGGCGGCTGATCCACTGTCGATCCCGGCGATCACCCTGTCCAGCGGGGCCGACGGCCAGCAGGAGTATTCGGTCAGCCTGCAGATCCTGCTGATCATGACCGCGCTGAGTTTCATCCCGGCGTTCGTCGTGCTGATGACCAGCTTTACCCGCATCATCATCGTCTTTTCCATTCTGCGCCAGGCCCTGGGCCTGCAACAGACGCCGTCAAACCAGATCCTCAACGGCATGGCACTGTTCCTGACCCTGTTCATCATGGCGCCGGTGTTCGACCGCATCAACCAGGAGGCCGTGCAGCCGTACCTGGCAGAGAAACTCAGCGCCCAGGATGCGATCAGCAAGGCCCAGGCACCGCTGAAGAACTTCATGCTGGCGCAGACCCGCGAGAGCGATCTGGACCTGTTCATGCGCCTGTCCAAGCGCACCGACATCGCCAGCCCCGATCAGGCGCCATTGACCATCCTGGTGCCGGCATTCGTCACCTCGGAGCTCAAGACCGCGTTCCAGATCGGCTTCATGATCTTCATCCCGTTCCTGATCATCGACCTGGTGGTCGCCAGTGTGCTGATGGCCATGGGTATGATGATGTTGTCGCCGCTGATCATCTCGTTGCCGTTCAAGATCATGCTGTTCGTCCTGGTCGATGGCTGGGCGCTGATCATGGGTACCCTGGCCGGCAGTTTCGGCGGCGTCTGACGCCGCGAGGAGAAGAAGTCCATGACCCCTGAAGTGGCTGTCGACCTGTTTCGCGATGCGTTGTGGCTGACCACCTTGATGGTTGCCATCCTGGTGGTGCCGAGCCTGCTGGTGGGGCTGATCGTGGCGATGTTCCAGGCTGCCACGCAGATCAACGAGCAGACCCTGAGCTTCCTGCCGCGCCTGCTGGTGATGCTGGTGACGCTGATCGTGGTCGGCCCGTGGCTGGTGCAGAAATTCATGGAATACATCCTGTCGTTGTACGGCAGCATTCCGCAGCTGATCGGCTGACCCGGCGATGCTTGAGCTGACCGACGCGCAGATCGGCGCCTGGGTGGCCAGTTTCATTCTGCCGTTGATTCGCGTCACGGCGGTGCTGATGACCATGCCTATTTTCGGTACCACCCTGGTGCCGACACGTATCCGCATGTACTTCGCTCTGGCAATCACCGTGGTCATCGTTCCCGGCCTGCCGCCGATGCCGGTGGTCGAATCGCTGGATCTCAGGGCAATGTTGCTGGTGGCCGAGCAGATCATCATTGGCGCCGTGTTTGGTATGGCGCTGCAGCTGTTCTTCCAGATTTTCGTGATCGCCGGGCAGATCGTCGCAATCCAGATGGGCATGGCCTTCGCCTCCATGGTCGATCCGGCCAACGGTGTCAACGTGGCGGTGGTCAGCCAGTTCCTGACCATGCTGGTGACCTTGCTGTTCCTTGCCATCAACGGCCATCTGGTGGTCTTCGAAGTGCTGACCGAGAGCTTTACCACCTTGCCGGTGGGCGGCGGTGTGCTGGTCAATCATTTCTGGGACCTGGCCGGGCGCCTGGGTTGGGTGCTGGGTGCAGCCATGCTGTTGGTATTGCCGGCGGTGACCGCGTTGCTGGTGGTCAACATTGCCTTTGGCGTGATGACCCGGGCGGCGCCGCAGTTGAACATCTTTTCCATCGGTTTTCCGCTGACCCTGGTGCTGGGGATGGTGATCTTCTGGATCACCCTGGCCGATATTCTTCCTCACTATCAGTCACTGGCTTCCGAAGCCTTGCAGTGGCTGCGTGAACTGGCACGGGCGCGCTGAGCATGGCAGAAAGCGAAAGCGGTCAGGACAAAACAGAAGACCCCACCGACAAGCGCAAGAAGGACGCGCGCGAGAAGGGCGAGATTGCCCGTTCCAAGGAGCTCAACACGGTCGCGGTGACCCTGGCGGGCGCTGGAGCGCTGCTGGCGTTTGGCGGTGGCCTGGCGCAAACCCTGATGGAGCTGATGCGCATCAATTTCAGCTTGTCCCGCGAGGTGCTCATCGATGAGCGGTCCATGGGCATTTTCCTCATGGCCTCCGGCAAGATGGCCTTGCTCGCGACTCAGCCGGTATTGCTGGTGCTGCTGATTGCGGCAATCATCGGTCCGGTGTCGCTGGGGGGGTTCCTGTTTTCCAGCAGCTCCCTGGCACCGAAGTTCAGCCGCATGAACCCGCTATCGGGGATCAAGCGGGTGTTCTCGGTCAACGCCTTGTCCGAGCTGCTCAAGGCGCTGGCCAAGTTTTTCATGATTCTGATCGTCGCCCTGACGGTGTTGTCGGCTGATCGCGATGACCTGCTGGCGATTGCCAACGAGCCGCTGGAGCAGGCGATCATCCATAGCGTCCAGGTAGTTGGCTGGAGTGCGCTGTGGATGGCAGCGGGGCTGTTGATCATTGCCGCGGTGGACGTGCCGATCCAGCTCTGGCAGGCGCACAAGAAGCTGCTGATGACCAAGCAAGAGGTGCGCGACGAGTACAAGGACTCCGAAGGCAAGCCCGAGGTCAAGCAGCGCATTCGCCAACTGCAGCGCGAGGCTTCGCAGCGGCGGATGATGGCGGCGATTCCCGAGGCTGACGTGATCATCACCAACCCGACCCACTATGCCGTGGCGCTCAAGTACGACCCGGAGAAGGGCGCGGCGCCGCTGCTGCTGGCCAAGGGTGCCGACTTCATAGCCCTGAAAATTCGCGAGATCGCCAACGAGCACAAGATCCAGGTGCTCGAATCGCCGGCGCTGGCGCGTTCGATCTACTACTCCACCGAGCTTGAAGAAGAGATTCCTGCCGGTTTGTACCTGGCAGTGGCCCAGGTGCTGGCCTACGTCTACCAGATCCGCCAGTATCGCGCCGGCAAGGGCAAGCCGCCGGAGCCGCTCAAGGATCTGCCGATCCCGCCGGATTTGCGTCGCGATTCCTGATCGGCGCTGCCTGCGCGGCAGCCCTGAGCCACTCAAACCACCTCGTTTGGCAAAGTTGGAAAGCTTCTTGCAAAGGCAGCGCTGCGCGCCTCAAACGCGTCAAAGTTTTGCTTGAGCTAACGAGGAATACCGGTGGATCGCTCTCAGTTAATCAACAGTGCCCGTAGCAACCTGGTCGGTCTAGGCCGGGGTAACCTGGGTGTGCCGCTGTTGCTGCTGGTGATGCTGGCAATGATGATGTTGCCGATCCCGCCGTTTTTGCTCGACGTGTTCTTCACCTTCAACATCGCCTTGTCGATCGTGGTCCTGCTGGTCTGCGTCTACGCCCTGCGCCCGCTGGACTTCGCCGCGTTCCCGACCATCCTGCTGGTGGCGACGCTGTTGCGCCTGGCGCTCAACGTGGCGTCCACGCGGGTGGTGATGCTCCACGGCCATGACGGCCACGAGGCCGCCGGTAAGGTGATCCAGGCCTTCGGCGAGGTGGTGATCGGCGGTAACTACGTGGTCGGTATCGTGGTCTTCGCGATCCTGATGATCATCAACTTCGTGGTGGTCACCAAAGGTGCCGGGCGTATTTCCGAGGTGAGTGCGCGCTTCACCCTCGACGCCATGCCCGGCAAGCAGATGGCCATCGACGCCGACCTCAACGCCGGTCTGATCGACCAGGCCCAGGCCAAGGCGCGGCGCGCCGAAGTGGCCGGCGAGGCCGAGTTCTATGGTTCGATGGACGGTGCCAGCAAGTTTGTTCGCGGTGACGCCATCGCCGGCCTGTTGATCCTGTTCATCAACCTGATCGGCGGCATGGCCGTCGGTATGTTCCAGCACAACATGACCTTTGCCGACGCCGGCAAGGTCTATGCACTGTTGACCATCGGTGACGGTTTGGTGGCGCAGTTGCCCTCGCTGTTGCTGTCCACCGCGGCGGCGATCATGGTTACCCGCGCCTCGGGCTCCGAGGACATGGGCAAGCAGATCAACCGGCAGATGTTCGATTCGCCCAAGGCCCTGGCGGTGTCGGCTGGCCTGATGATCGTCATGGGCCTGGTGCCGGGCATGCCGCACATCGCCTTCCTGAGCCTCGGCCTGCTGGCCGCCGGCGGCGCCTACCTGGTGTGGCGCAAGCAGAACCAGGCCAAGCTCAAGGCCCTGGAAGAGGTGCAGCGCCAGCAGGACCTGCTGCCATCGCCACAGCGCGCGATGGAAACCAAGGAGCTGGGCTGGGATGACGTCACCCCGATCGACATGATCGGCCTAGAGGTCGGCTACCGGCTGATTCCGCTGGTCGATCGCAATCAGGGCGGCCAGTTGCTGGCGCGGATCAAGGGCGTGCGCAAGAAGCTGTCCCAGGACCTGGGTTTTCTCATGCCCACGGTGCACATTCGCGACAACCTCGACCTGGCGCCCAGTGCCTACCGCCTGACCCTGATGGGGGTGATCCTGGCCGAGGCCGAGATCTACCCGGACCGCGAGCTTGCGATCAACCCCGGGCAGGTGTTCGGTACCCTCAATGGTATTGCCGCCCGCGATCCGGCCTTTGGCCTGGAAGCGGTGTGGATCGACGTCAACCAGCGCAGCCAGGCGCAGTCGCTGGGCTACACGGTGGTGGACGCCAGTACAGTGGTCGCCACCCACCTCAACCAGATTCTGCACAAGCACTGCCATGAGCTGATCGGCCACGAAGAAGTGCAGCAACTGCTGCAGGTGCTGGCCAAGGCTTCGCCCAAGCTTGCCGAAGAGCTGGTGCCGGGCGTCATTTCCTTGTCGGGCCTGCTCAAGGTACTGCAGGCGTTGCTCGCCGAGCAGGTTCCGGTGCGTGACATTCGCAGCATTGCCGAAGCCATCGCCAACAACCCGGGCAAGAGTCAAGATACCGCCGCGCTGGTGGCGGTGGTGCGCGTCGGATTGTGTCGCGCTATCGTGCAAAGCATTGTCGGCGTTGAGTCCGAGCTGCCTGTGATCACCCTTGAGCCAAGATTGGAACAGATTTTGCTCAATAGTTTGCAAAGGGCTGGGCAAGGCCAGGAAGACGGTGTTCTTCTGGAGCCGAGCATGGCCGAAAAGCTTCAGCGTTCGTTGATCGAAGCCGCCCAGCGTCAGGAGATGCAAGGGCAGCCGGCGATCCTCCTGGTCGCAGGACCGGTACGAGCCATGCTGTCGCGCTTCGGTCGCCTGGCTGTACCGAATTTGCATGTTTTGGCGTATCAGGAAATACCTGACAACAAGCAAGTTACCATCGTCGCCACAGTGGGCCCGAACGGCTGAGGTAGTGGGTTATGCAAGTTAAGCGTTTTTTCGCCGCCGATATGCGTCAGGCCATGAAGCTGGTTCGCGATGAGCTGGGGGCCGATGCCGCCATCATTGGCAACCGACGGATTGCTGGCGGTGTCGAGCTGACGGCTGCGCTGGACTACAAGCTGTCCGCCCTGGCGCCACGGGTGCCGAATGTCGAGCTCGAAGACGAGCTGCGCAAGACCCAGTCGCGCATCGTCACCGCCCAGGCCGAGCTGAGCAGCCGTAGCGAGAGCGAAGATGGCAATCGCCAGCTGTTTGCCGGCTTGCCGCTGACCGCTTCCGAGCCGCTGGTCGTCCCGCAGGTCGAAGCGCCGGCCGTGCCTGCTGCACCGGCCGCGGCACCCATCGACCCGCGCCTGTTCGACTCGATGCGCTCGGAGCTGTCGGGCCTGCGCGAACTGCTTGAAGTACAGCTCGGCTCGCTGGCCTGGAGCCAGTTGCAGGGCAACAAGCCGCAGCAGGCCAACCTCTGGCGCCGCCTGCAGCGCATCGGCCTGTCCGGGCCGATTGCCCGCGAACTGCTCGAGCTGACCACCGAAATCGAAGAGCCGCGTCACGCCTGGCGCATGCTCCTGGCGCACCTGGCGCGGATGATCCAGGTGCCGGAAATCGAACCGATCGAAGAAGGCGGTGTCATTGCCATGGTCGGTCCGGCCGGCATGGGCAAGACCACCACCCTGGCCAAGCTCGCCGCGCGCTACGTGCTCAAGTACGGCGCGCAGAACCTGGCCCTGGTGAGCATGGACAGCTTCCGTATCGGCGCCCAGGAGCAGCTCAAGACCCTGGGGCGGATCCTCAACGTTTCGGTTACTCACGTCGACCCGGGCCAGTCGCTGGCCCAGGCCCTCGACCCGCTGCTGCGCAAGCGCGTGGTACTGATCGATACCGCCGGCCTGCAAGCCAGCGACCCGGCGCTGCGCATGCAGCTGGAAACCCTTGCCGGGCGCGGGATTCAGGCCAAGAATTACCTGGTACTGGCAACCACCAGCCAGAAACAGGTGCTGACCGCCGCCTACCACAGCTACAAGCGCTGCGGCCTGGCCGGTTGCATCCTGACCAAGCTAGATGAAACCGCCAGCCTCGGCGAAGTATTGAGCCTGGCAATCAGTCACGAACTGCCGGTGGCCTATCTTACCGATGGCCCGCGCATTCCTGACGACCTGCACCTGCCGCGCCGGCACCAGTTGGTCAGCCGCGCAGTGAGCGTGCAGATGCAGGACGAGCCCAGCGAAGAGGCCATGGCCGACATGTTCGCTGATCTCTACCACAGCTCCGGCAAACGCGTGGGCTGAGGGGAATATGAATACGTTGCAAAGTACCTACATCAATGGTCTGCCAGGCATTTTTCAGGTGTTGAAAGCGCAGCCCAGTCATGTGGCCTCGGTCTAAGTAAGACAAGGTAAAGAACAAACATGGGTAGCATGCATCCCGTACAGGTGATCGCCGTGACCGGCGGCAAAGGTGGCGTTGGCAAGACTAACGTGTCAGTGAACCTGTCATTGGCGCTGGCTGAGCTTGGCCGTCGGGTCATGCTGCTGGACGCCGACCTGGGCCTGGCCAACGTTGATGTGCTGCTGGGCCTGACGCCCAAGCGCACCCTGGCCGATGTCATTGAAGGCCGTTGCGAACTGCGCGACGTGCTGCTGCAAGGCCCCGGCGGTGTGCGCATCGTGCCGGCGGCCTCGGGCACGCAGAGCATGGTGCACCTGGCTCCGGCCCAGCACGCCGGCCTGATCCAGGCCTTCAGCGAGATCGGCGACAACCTCGACGTGCTGGTGATCGACACCGCTGCAGGTATCGGTGACTCGGTAGTCAGTTTTGTCCGCGCCGCCCAGGAAGTGCTGCTGGTGGTGTGCGACGAGCCCACTTCGATCACTGACGCCTACGCGCTGATCAAGCTGCTCAACCGCGATTACGGCATGAACCGCTTCCGCGTCCTCGCCAACATGGCCCAGAGCCCCCAGGAAGGGCGCAACCTGTTCGCCAAGTTGACCAAGGTCACTGATCGCTTCCTCGATGTCGCCCTACAATACGTCGGTGCGGTGCCTTACGACGAATGTGTGCGCAAGGCGGTGCAGAAGCAGCGAGCGGTCTATGAAGCCTTCCCGCGTTCCAAGTGCGCGCTGGCATTCAAGGCCATTGCCCAGAAGGTCGATAGCTGGCCGCTGCCTGCCAACCCACGGGGGCACCTGGAGTTCTTCGTCGAGCGCCTGGTGCAACCGACGAGTGCGGGTCCGGTGCTATGAACGCCAGTGGTTATCGGATGTACAGCAAGGCTTCGCGTGACGCCCAGTACGAACTGATCGAGCGTTACGCGCCGCTGGTCAAGCGCATCGCCTACCACTTGTTGGCACGTCTGCCGGCCAGTGTGCAGGTGGAGGACCTGATCCAGGCCGGGATGATCGGCCTGCTCGAAGTCGCCAACAAGTATGACGCCAGCAAGGGGGCCAGTTTCGAGACCTACGCCGGCATCCGCATCCGTGGCGCCATGCTCGATGAAGTGCGCAAGGGCGACTGGGCGCCGCGTTCGGTACACCGCAATACCCGCATGGTCAGTGACGCGATTCGTGCAATTGAAGCAAAAACCGGCCGTGACGCTAAAGATCACGAGGTTGCTGCCGAACTTCAATTGAGTCTCGATGATTATTACGGGATTTTGAATGACACCCTGGGCAGCCGCCTGTTCAGTTTCGACGACCTGTTGCAGGACGGCGAACATGAAGGCCTGCACGAGGACGGTGCCAGTGCCCAGCTCGAGCCTTCGCGCGATCTGGAAGACGAGCGTTTTCAGGCAGCCCTGGCCGATGCCATCGCCAACCTGCCGGAACGCGAGCGTCTGGTCCTGGCGCTGTACTACGACGAAGAGCTCAACCTCAAGGAGATCGGTGAGGTCCTGGGGGTGAGCGAGTCGCGTGTCAGCCAGTTGCACAGCCAGTGCGCGGCACGTTTGCGTGGTCGCCTGGGGGAATGGCGGGCGCGTTGAACGCAGGTTCGATGCAGTCGTGAAATGTAGTGCCGAATTGATTGAATGCGCGTTCCGCGCTGAACGCGTTAAAGACTGCTTGGAGGTCTAATTGAACAAAGACATGAAAATCCTCATCGTGGACGACTTTTCGACGATGCGGCGGATCATCAAGAACCTGTTGCGTGATCTGGGCTTTACCAACACCCAGGAAGCCGACGACGGCAACACCGCACTGCCGATGCTCGAAAGCGGTCATTTCGACTTTCTGGTGACCGACTGGAACATGCCTGGCATGTCCGGTATCGACCTGCTGCGCAAAGTGCGTGCCGATGAGCGCCTCAAGCACCTGCCGGTGCTGATGGTGACTGCCGAAGCCAAGCGCGAGCAGATCATCGAAGCCGCCCAGGCCGGGGTCAACGGCTACGTGGTCAAGCCGTTCACCGCCCAGGTGCTGAAAGAAAAGATCGAAAAGATCTTCGAGCGCGTCAATAGCTGAGGTACGCCACGGGGGCGCTATGGAGCAAACACAATCATCCTTGGGCGAGTTTGAGTCGACACTCAAGAAACACGCCCGGGAACTGGTCGACAGCCTTGAACGAGGCAAGTTCGGCGACGCGGTGCAACTGATCCATCAGCTGAACCAGACCCGTGACCTTGGCCTGTATCAGGAAGTCGGCAAACTCACCCGCGAGCTGCACAGCGCGATCGTCAGTTTCCAGATCGACCCGCACATGCCGCAAGCCGAGGAAGTGTCGCAGATCACCGATGCGACCGAACGCCTTTCCTACGTGGTCAAGCTGACCGAGGGCGCGGCCAACCGCACCATGGACCTGGTCGAAGCCAGCACGCCGGTACTCAACGAACTGAGCGACGAGGCCAAGGCGCTGAGCGTCGACTGGCAGCGCTTCATGCGCCGCGAAGTGGCGGCACCGGAGTTCCGTGAGCTGGCCAAGCGTGTCGACAGTTTCCTGACGCGCAGCGAGGAGGGCAACCGCAAGGTCGCCAGCCACCTCAATGACATTCTTCTGGCTCAGGACTACCAAGACCTGACCGGCCAGGTGATCAAACGCGTCACGGCGCTGGTCACCGAAGTAGAAAGCAATCTGCTCAAGCTCGTGCTGATGGCAAGTCAAGTTGACCGTTTTGCCGGTATCGAACATGACCACCAGCAGCTGCGCGCTGAAAAAGATCAAGAAAAACATCCGACTCGGGGTGAAGGTCCGCAGATTCATGCCGATAAGCGTGAAGACGTTGTGTCCGGTCAGGACGATGTCGACGATCTGCTGTCCAGTCTGGGTTTTTAGGGAGCACGTTTAATGAGCTTCGGCGCCGATGAAGAAATCCTTCAGGATTTCCTGGTAGAAGCCGGCGAAATTCTTGAGCAACTGTCCGAGCAATTGGTCGAGCTGGAAAGCCGACCGGATGATGCCGACCTGCTCAATGCGATCTTTCGCGGTTTTCACACTGTAAAAGGGGGCGCCGGCTTCCTCCAGCTCAACGAGCTGGTGGAGTGCTGCCATATCGCCGAAAACGTGTTCGACATCCTGCGCAAGGGTGCCCGACGCGTCGACTCCGAACTGATGGACGTGGTCCTGGAAGCCCTGGACACGGTCAACAGCATGTTCGGCCAGGTTCGCGAGCGCAGCGACATCACCCCGGCGACCCCAGAGCTGCTGGCGGCGCTGTCGCGCCTGGCCGAGCCTGCCGGGGAAGACGAAGCACCAGCCCCTGCCGCTGAGCCCGAGGTGCTTGAAGCGCCGGCGGCCGAGGCCGAGGCGGACATCACCGACACCGAATTCGAGCAACTGCTCGACTCGCTCAATGCAGTCAAGGCCGAGGCACAAGCCCAGGACGCCGAGCCTGCCGGTGACGAAATCACCGACGCCGAGTTCGAGTCGCTGCTTGACCAGTTGCACGGCAAGGGCCAGTTCGCCGCCGACAACCTCGGCGGCGCGGCTGAAGCACCGGCTGCTGCAGCTGCCGCTGGCGATGTCAGTGGCGACATCACCGACGATGAATTCGAAGCGCTGCTCGACCAGTTGCACGGCAAGGGTACTTTTGCCGTCGATGCACTGCCGGGCGCTGCTGCCGCGCCTGTGGAAGCCTGCGCGCCTGCCGCGGCTGGCGATCACATCTCCGAGCACGAGTTCGAAGCGCTGCTCGACGAACTGCACGGCAAGGGCAAGTTTGCGCCGGACGCAGTAGCCACGGCTGCACCAGCTGCCACCGCAGCACCTGCGAAAGCGGCGGCCAAGCCTGCGCCAGCACCTGCCGCCAAGCCAGCTGCTGCGCCAGCCCCTGCGGCCAAAGCAGCGGCTGCGGCGCCTGCACCTGCACGCCAGGCCGCTCCGGCTGCCGAAAAGCACCCTGCCAGCGAAACCGAAACCACCGTACGGGTCGACACCGCGCGGCTCGACGAGATCATGAACATGGTCGGCGAGCTGGTGCTGGTGCGTAACCGCCTGGTGCGTCTGGGCCTGAACAGTGGCGACGAGGCCATGTCCAAGGCCGTGT
This sequence comes from Pseudomonas sp. UC 17F4, assembly GCF_900101695.1. Taxonomy (NCBI): domain Bacteria; kingdom Pseudomonadati; phylum Pseudomonadota; class Gammaproteobacteria; order Pseudomonadales; family Pseudomonadaceae; genus Pseudomonas; species Pseudomonas sp. UC 17F4. Next base: position 4,876,884 of record NZ_FNKV01000001.1, on the reverse strand, counting down.
CGAACCTCGACGTGGTGACCGCCGACCTGCAGACCGCGGTGATGAAAACCCGCATGCAGCCGATCAAGAAGGTCTTCGGGCGCTTCCCGCGCCTGGTTCGCGACCTGGCCCGGCAGTTGAAGAAAGAAATCAACCTGGAGCTGGTCGGCGAAGAGACCGACCTCGACAAGAACCTCGTCGAGGCCCTGGCCGACCCGCTGGTGCACTTGGTGCGCAACGCCGTCGACCATGGCGTCGAAACCCCGGAAGAGCGCGAAGCCTCGGGCAAGTCCCGCGGCGGCAAGGTAGTGCTCTCGGCCGAACAGGAAGGCGACCACATCCTGCTGTCGATCTCCGATGACGGCAAGGGCATGGACGCCGACGTGCTGCGCGCCATTGCGGTCAAGCGCGGAGTGATGGACAAAGACGCCGCCGATCGCCTGAGCGAGACCGAGTGCTACAACCTGATCTTCGCCCCGGGTTTCTCGACCAAGACCGAGATTTCCGACGTGTCCGGGCGTGGCGTGGGCATGGACGTGGTGAAAACCAAGATTTCCCAGCTCAACGGCTCGATCAACATCTACTCGACCAAGGGCCTGGGCTCGAAGATCGTCATCAAGGTGCCGCTGACCCTGGCGATCATGCCGACGCTGATGGTCATGCTCGGCAACCAGGCGTTCGCCTTCCCGCTGGTCAACGTCAACGAGATCTTCCACCTCGACCTGTCGCGCACCAACGTGGTCGACGGCCAGGAAGTGGTGATCGTGCGTGACAAGGCCTTGCCGCTGTTCTACCTCAAGCGCTGGCTGGTCAGCTCGGCCGCTCATGAAGAGCAGCGCGAGGGCCATGTGGTGATCCTTTCGGTGGGTACCCAGCGGATCGGCTTCGTCGTCGATCAACTGGTGGGCCAGGAAGAAGTGGTCATCAAGCCGCTGGGCAAGATGCTCCAGGGCACCCCGGGCATGTCGGGCGCCACCATTACCGGTGACGGGCGCATTGCGCTAATCCTCGACGTACCGAGCATGCTCAAGCGTTACGCCGCCCGGCGTATTTGATTCTGGTGGCGCGGCTCACATGCCGCGCCCCCTAATGGAGTGTTTATGGCAGTCAAGGTCCTGGTGGTGGATGATTCCGGTTTCTTCCGCCGCCGCGTCTCGGAAATTCTTTCAGCGGACCCGACTATCCAGGTCGTCGGTACCGCGACCAATGGCAAGGAAGCGATCGACCAGGCGCTGTCGCTCAAGCCCGATGTCATCACCATGGACTACGAAATGCCCATGATGGATGGCATCACCGCCGTGCGTCACATCATGCAGCGTTGCCCGACCCCGGTGCTGATGTTCTCCTCGCTGACCCACGAAGGCGCCCGCGTCACCCTCGATGCGCTGGATGCCGGTGCGGTCGACTACCTGCCGAAGAACTTCGAAGACATCTCGCGCAACCCGGAGAAGGTCAAGCAACTGCTGTGTGAAAAGGTTCATACCATTTCCCGCAGCAACCGTCGTTTCAGTGCCTACGCAAGCCCGGCGCCCGCGCCGCAGCCAGCCGCCCAACCTGCCGTCAGCAGCCTGGGCAGCACGCCTGCACCACGCGCCGCAGCACCTGTGCGCGCAGCGGCTGCGCCAGCATCGAGTGCTTCGCCGGCACCCAAGCGCAAACCCTACAAGCTGGTTGCCATCGGTACTTCCACCGGCGGCCCGGTTGCCCTGCAGCGGGTTCTGACCCAGTTGCCGGCCAACTTCCCGGCGCCGATCGTGCTGATCCAGCACATGCCGGCGGCCTTTACCAAGGCGTTTGCCGAGCGCCTCGACAAGCTGTGCAAGATCAGCGTCAAGGAAGCCGAGGACGGCGACATGCTGCGCCCGGGCCTGGCCCTGCTGGCCCCTGGCGGCAAGCAGATGATGGTCGACGGCCGCGGCACGGTGAAGATCCTGCCGGGCGACGAGCGCCTGAATTACAAACCGTGCGTGGACATCACCTTTGGTTCGGCGGCCAAGTCCTATGGCGACAAGGTGCTGTCGGTGGTGCTCACCGGCATGGGCGCCGACGGCCGCGAAGGTGCGCGCCTGCTCAAGCAGGGCGGTAGCACCGTGTGGGCCCAGGATGAAGCCAGCTGCGTGATCTACGGCATGCCCATGGCCATCGTCAAAGCCAACCTGGCAGACGCCGTGTATGGCCTGGACGAGATCGGCAAGCACCTGGTCGAGGCCTGCGTCTGATGGATGTCTTGAGCCTTATCGGGATCATCCTGGCCTTTGTCGCCATCGTTGGCGGCAACTACCTCGAAGGCGGCCACCTGTCGGCACTGCTCAATGGCCCGGCGGCCTTGATCGTGCTCGGCGGCACCCTGGCGGCGGCCTTGCTGCAATCGCCGATGAGCGCCTTCAAGCGCGCGCTGCAGATCGTGCGCTGGATCCTGTTCCCGCCACGGGTCGACCTGGCTGGCGGTATCGACCGGGTCGTCAACTGGTCGCTGACCGCACGCAAGGAAGGCCTGCTGGGCCTGGAAGGCGTCGCCGATGCCGAGCCGGACCCGTACGCACGCAAAGGTCTGCAGTTGCTGGTCGACGGCGCCGAGCCGGAAGCCATTCGCAGCATTCTCGAGGTGGATTTCTACACCCAGGAAAGCCGCGACGTGCAGGCCGCCAAGGTGTTCGAGAGCATGGGCGGCTATGCGCCGACCATCGGTATCATCGGTGCGGTGATGGGCCTGATTCACGTCATGGGCAATCTTGCTGACCCGTCGCAGTTGGGCAACGGCATTGCCGTGGCCTTCGTCGCCACCATTTACGGTGTTGCCAGTGCCAACCTGATCCTGCTGCCGATCGCCAACAAGCTCAAGGCCCTGGCCCTGCGTCAGTCGCGCTACCGGGAAATGCTTCTGGAAGGCTTGCTGTCGATCGCCGAAGGCGAAAACCCGCGCTCGATCGAGCTGAAGCTTCAGGGCTTCATGGAGTAACACATGGCGCGCCGTCGACAACCCGAAGAGCATGAAAACCACGAACGCTGGCTGGTGTCCTACGCCGACTTCATCACCTTGCTGTTTGCCTTCTTCGTGGTCATGTATTCGATCTCGTCGATCAACGAGGGCAAGTACAAGGTCATTTCCCAGGCGCTGATCGGCGTGTTCAACGACCCCGAGCGGAGCATGAAGCCGATCCCCATTGGCGACGAGCGCCCGCTCAGCGTCAAGCCGGCCGAGCCGTTGATCAAGGACAGCGAGCAGGTCGATGCGGGCCTGGCGCAAACCAGCAGCGACCCGCTCAAGACCATCACCGATGACGTGCGCGACGCCTTCGGCGACCTGATCAAGTCCGACCAGATGACCGTGCGCGGCAACGAGCTGTGGGTCGAGATCGAACTCAATTCGTCGCTGCTGTTCGGCAGCGGCGACGCCATGCCCAGCGACGTGGCGTTCAACATCATCGAGAAGGTGGCGAAGATCCTCAAGCCGTTCGCCAACCCGGTGCACGTCGAAGGCTTTACCGACGACCTGCCGATTCGCACCGCGCAGTACCCGACCAACTGGGAGCTGTCATCGGCACGGGCGGCGAGTATCGTCCGCCTGCTGGCGATGGAAGGGGTGAACCCGGCGCGCATGGCATCGGTCGGTTACGGCGAGTTCCAGCCGATCGCCGCCAACGACAGCGCTGAAGGCCGGGCGCGCAACCGACGGGTGGTGCTGGTGATCTCGCGCAACCTCGAAGTACGCCGCAGCCTGACTGGCACTGGCAGCGCCAATGCCACCCCGGACGCGGCGATGAAGCGGGCTGGCACACAAACTGCACCGCCAGCGGTAGCACCGACGGTGGGCGACAATCGCGTCAATTCCCCGTCACCGACCCTATAACCGATCCCGGCAGGGCAGGCTGCCGTACCGGGAGGAAGCAACGCAATGAGAGTCTGGGCAGTAGCCAATCAAAAAGGTGGAGTCGGCAAGACCACCACGTCCATCGCCCTGGCCGGCCTGCTGGCCGAGGCGGGCAAGCGTGTGGTTGTCGTCGACCTCGACCCGCACGGGTCGATGACCAGCTACTTCGGGCACAACCCCGATGCGCTGGAGCACAGTTGCTACGACCTGTTCCTGCACAAGGGCACCGTGCCCGAGGGCTTGCCCGGGCAATTGCTGTTGCCCACCAGCGACGAGAAAATCTCGCTGCTGCCCTCGAGCACCGCCCTGGCCGTGCTTGAGCGCCAGTCGCCGGGCCAGAGTGGCCTGGGCCTGGTGATCGCCAAGTCTCTGGCGCAGCTTTGGCAGGATTTCGACTACGCCATCATCGACAGCCCGCCGTTGCTCGGCGTGCTGATGGTCAACGCCCTGGCGGCCAGCCAGCAGTTGGTGATCCCGGTGCAAACCGAGTACCTGGCGGTCAAGGGCCTGGAGCGCATGGTCAGCACCCTGGCGATGGTCAACCGCTCGCGCAAGCAGGCCTTGCCTTACCACATCGTGCCGACCCTGTTCGACCGCCGTACCCAGGCCTCGATGGGTACCTTGCGGGTGCTGCGCGACGCTTACCCCGAGCATATCTGGCAAGGCTACATCCCGGTCGACACGCGCCTGCGTGACGCCAGCCGGGCTGGCCTGACACCCTCGCAGTTCGACGGCAAAAGCCGCGGCGTGGTGGCTTACCGCGCCTTGCTCAAGCACCTGCTGACGCAGAACCTTGCCTTGCAGGTGGCCTGATGAATCGTCCTCAACAGCTTGCCAGCCGGCCGCAGATGGCCCTGCAGAGCTACCTCGATGGCTTGCTGCAGGAGGCCACCGAAGAACTCGACGAAGTGCTGCCAGTTTCGGTTGAGCCCGACGAATTCCAGGCGGCTGTGCGCGAAGAGCAGGCCCGTGATGCCCAGGTGGCGGCCCAGGCCGCGGTAAAACCCGAACCACGGCCGTTTGCCGAGCCATCTCGGCCGGTATTGCCGCTGACCTTGCCAGCGGTTGTCGAGCCTGTGCTGGAGCCTGTGGTCGAAGTGCCTGAGGTTGCCCAGGTTGCACCGGTCGAGCCGCTGGTGGACGTGCACCTGCCGCCGGCGCCCAATCAACCGGTACCGCCGGCCACCATCGATGGCCGTCCGGCCTGGGCCGCCGAGCCGTTCGAATGCCTGCTGTTCGATGTTGCCGGCCTGACCCTGGCGGTACCGCTGGTGTGCCTGGGCTCGATCTACTCGCTGGCCGGCCATGAACTGACACCACTGTTCGGCCAGCCTGACTGGTTCCTTGGCATCCTGCCGAGCCAGAGCGGCAACCTCAAGGTATTGGACACCGCCCGCTGGGTCATGCCCGACCGCTACCGGGACGACTTTCGCCAGGGCCTGCAGTACGTGATTTCGGTCCAGGGCTACGAATGGGGCCTGGCGGTGCATCAGGTCAGCCGTTCGCTGCGCCTGGATCCCAACGAGATCAAGTGGCGCAGCCAGCGTGGCCAGCGGCCATGGCTGGCCGGCACCGTGATTGAACACATGTGCGCGTTGCTCGACGTCGCCGAGCTGGCCGAGTTGATCGCCAGTGGCGCAGTCAAGCAACTGCACAACACCCATAAATAATCGGCCGCATCTGCCGCGACCGCACTGAGCACACCGCCGATGGCGGTATTTGAGGGATAGGGGAATGAAAAAATCGTCTGCACAAGGTTCCGAAGATCCGATCCTGCAGTGGGTGACCTTCAAGCTGGACAACGAGTCCTACGGCATCAATGTGATGCAGGTGCAGGAAGTCCTGCGCTACACCGAGATCGCCCCGGTCCCGGGTGCCCCGAGCTACGTGCTGGGCATCATCAACCTGCGCGGTAACGTGGTCACCGTGATCGACACCCGCCAGCGCTTCGGCCTGCTGTCCAGCGAGATCACCGACAACACCCGTATCGTCATCATCGAAGCCGACAAGCAAGTGGTCGGCATTCTGGTCGACAGCGTTGCCGAAGTGGTTTACCTGCGTCAGTCGGAAATCGAGACCGCGCCGAATGTCGGCAACGAAGAATCGGCCAAGTTCATCCAGGGCGTGTGCAACAAGAACAACGAACTGCTGATTCTGGTCGAGCTGGACAAAATGATGACCGAGGAAGAGTGGTCCGAGCTGGAGAACATCTGAGTTGATCCTCGAGGTTGCAGTCATATTTCTGGCGCTGCTCTGGGCGGTCAGCCTGTGGTTCTTCCTGAACTACAGCAAGCGCCAGCGCGAGCTGGCCGCGCAACAGGCCCAGGGCGATGCCGTGCGTGACCAGCGCATCAAGGACCTGGCCAAAAGCCTGGACGACTACCAGAACGGCAGCGTGCGTATGGGCGAAGCCCTGCACGAGCTGCGCGCGGTGGTTGCGCCCTTGCCGGACAAGCTCCTGCAACTGGAGCAGCGTGACCCCAACAGCCTGTCGTTTGCGCAAGCGGCGCGGCTGGTGGGCATGGGTGCCAGCGTCGATGAGCTGACCCAGTCCTGTGGTTTGACCCAGGCTGAGGCGGAGTTGATGAGCAAGTTGCACCGCAGCTGAGGGTTGCAGTGAATCAATCGCGGGGCAAGCCCGCTCCTACACCTTGTGTGGGAGCGGGCTTGCCCCGCGATGCTTTCAGGTACCCGGCAATCTCAGGTCGGTAGGGGTGATATCGCGCTCCTGCGGCCCCTCGTCGACAAACCCCACCGGCACCTTGCCCTTGAGCTGCCAGGCAAAAGCGATGATTTCGGCGATGGTCAGGTACAGGGCCTCGGGGATCTGATCGCCCAATTCCATGCGCGCCAACAGGCGCACCAGTTCGGCGTTCTCGTAGATCGGCACTTCATGCTCGCGGGCAATCTTCAGGATTGCCTCGGCCAGCTCGTCGTCGCCCTTGGCGCTGAGGGTCGGGGCCTGCTGACCGTCGTAAGTCAGGGCGATGGCCTGGCGTGGGTTCTTGTCGCTCATGCCTGTTCATCCACCCATCGTTGTTCCAGGTGCGTACGCGGCCCCTGGGGCGGTGTGCCGTGATGGCAGTGCAGTTCGGTAACGTTCAGGCCACGGGCCAGCAAGCGTTCGCGCAAGTTGCCAAGCTGGCTTTCGATCAATTGCGCAGTGCTCGGCCGTTCGGCCCATAGCTGGCTCGACAGGCTGCCCTGGGTGATTTGCGCCTGCACCTGCAGTGGCCCCAGTGGATCGAGATCGAAGGCCAGCTCAATGCGCCAGAGCATTTCCAGTGGATCGCGACGCTCGCGTTCCGGGTCGCTTTGCTGCTCCGGGGTTTCTTCGCGCTGCAGCTTCATTTGCAGCGGCATGAAGTCCTGACCGTTGCGCAGGGGGATTTCCAGTTGCCAGGTGGTCTGCAGGTTGCCATCGGCGGTGGTGCCGGTCTGCTCAAGGCTTGCCAGCTGATGGCTTTGCAGGCGTGAGATGGCTGAGGCGGCCAGGCGCAACAGGTGCTCGAGGTCGCCTTCCCCGTCCTGGCTTGGCAATGACCGTGAGGGCAGGGGGAAACCGCCGGGCTGTGGCCGCGGGCTGACCTGGCCGAGCATGCCCAGGGCGCTGCGGACCATGCCGGGCATGACCTGGGCCAGGGTACTGGCGGCCGCGGCGGGGTTGAAGGTGGCGTTGCCCGGCAGCCCCGGCAGCAGTTGCGCCACCAGGCGCGTCACCTGCGCCTTGAGGTCAGGTGCGAGTGTCGCGGGCAGCCCGGCCAGCAGCTTGGCCTCAAGAAACACGCCGCTGTTGCTCAGGGCCTGGGCCAGGCCTTTAGGGTCGCTGAGCTGACGCACATCCGGCAGGCTGGCCAGCAACTTGTCGACGTTGACGCGTACCTCGGCGGGCTGATTGTTATCGCTGCGCACCTGCTGCAGGGCGCTGAGCAAACCCTGCAGTGAGGCTTGGCGGCTCTGCTGGCTGCTCAATTGCTGGCTGATTGCCAGTTGTTCCTGGCGGCCGCTGAGCGGCACGAAGCTCAGCGACTGATCGCCCTGCACCCGGGCACTGAGCAAGCTGCCCACCGTTAGCGGACGCGGGCTGTCGATGGCCAGGGTGGCGCCGGCCTGCGGGCCGCCGAGCAAAGTGACCAGCGAGCGAAACTGCGCCAATTGGCCGGCGTTTGCCGGCAATGCCTGGCTGGTAACGACCTTGCCTTGCAGCAGGGTGCCCACCGGCAGCTCGCGGGTGTCGATGCGGGTCAGGGTGGCGACGCTGCTGGCGATGGCTTGCTGCACTGTAATGCTCAGGTTGGCATTGCTGCTCTGGGTGACCGCCAGCTGGCTGCCCTGGGCCAGGGGCAGGGTGCTGCTGGCCTGGACATTGGTTTGCTTGCCGTTGTCCTGGGTCAGCTTGAGCAGCATCTGGAAGTCCTGGCCGACCTGGCGCAGGGCCAAGACCTCGGCCTTGGCGGTTTCGCCCGGGGCCAGCAGGGCCTGCTGCGGTTGCAGCAGGCGCAGCAGTTCGCCGGTCATCGCCGAGCGCAGCTGCGGGCTGGCCGGAATCTGTGTGCCGAGGTTGTTGATTTCGCCTGTCATCCGCTCGCAACCTGTTGAAATAGCCCTCTTTGCAGTAGGACATCACATGTATAATGCCGCCCGATCTTTGGCGATCAGCGCGGCCGGGCCACATCGTCGTTGCCAGTATAACGGCAAGGCCGGGACCGACTTGAGACAGGCATCCCAAGCATAAGGCGAAACCGTGACCCCTCATCTCCAAGCCGTGGGCCTGGCCTGCGAGCGCGACTGGCGAATGCTCTTCGAAAACCTCGAATTGCACCTGGGCGCAGGCGACATGCTGCAGATCAGCGGCCCCAACGGCAGCGGCAAAACCAGCCTGTTGCGCCTAATGGCCGGGCTCATGAGCCCGACCGCCGGGCAGATTCTAGTCAGCGGCAAGCCGTTGGCCGAACAGCGCAACGAACTGGCGCGGATCCTCCTGTGGATCGGCCACGCCGCCGGCATCAAGGATGTCCTCAGCCCCGAAGAGAACCTCGCCTGGCTCTGCGCCCTGCATCGCCCGGCAGCGCCGGCGGCGATCCGCACGGCCCTTGAAGCGGTCGGCCTGCGCGGCTTCGAAGACGTCCCCTGCCACACCCTGTCGGCCGGCCAGCAACGCCGCGTGGCCCTGGCCCGGCTGTACCTGGACAGCCCGCCGCTGTGGATTCTCGACGAACCGTTCACTGCCCTCGACAAACAGGGCGTGGCCCAGCTCGAAGCGCACCTGGCCGCCCATTGCGAGCAGGGCGGCATGGTCGTGCTGACCACCCACCACACGCTGGAGCGCAAGCCGTCCGGTTACCGTGAACTGAACCTGGGGCAGTGGGCCGCATGAGTGTCTTTGTGCTGTTGTTGCGCCGTGAAGCGCGCCTGTTGTGCCGACGTCCCGCCGAGCTTGCCAACCCGCTGGTGTTCTTCGCCATCGTCGTTGCGCTGTTCCCGTTGGCGGTCGGACCCGAGACTCAATTGTTGCAAACCTTGTCTCCGGGGCTGGTCTGGGTGGCAGCGCTTTTATCGGTTCTGCTCTCGCTGGACGGGCTTTTCCGCAGTGATTTCGAGGATGGCTCGCTCGAACAGTGGGTCCTTTCGTCGCACCCCCTGCCTCTTCTGGTGCTGGCGAAAGTGCTGGCACACTGGGCCTTTTCCGGCCTGGCACTGGTATTGTTGGCACCCTTGCTGGCACTGATGCTAGGTTTGCCTGCGGCGTGCCTGCCGGTACTGCTGGCATCGCTCTTGCTCGGTACCCCGGTACTGAGCCTGTTGGGCGCCGTGGGTGCGGCCCTGACAGTCGGCTTGAAACGTGGCGGCCTGCTGCTGGCGCTACTTATTTTGCCGTTATATATCCCGGTATTGATCCTGGGCAGTGGCGCCTTGCAGGCGGCACTGCAAGCTATGCCGGCGACCGGTTATCTGCTCTGGCTTGGCAGCCTGACCGCCCTGGCAGTAACTCTGGCACCCTTTGCAATAGCGGCTGGCCTGAAGATCAGCGTCGGCGAATAATGAGGTCTGGGCCCAGCCCAGCAAAGACCCTGGATGTACCGTGATGAAAAGCAGCGCAATCAGCTGGACGTGGTTTCACAAACTGGGTTCACCCAAATGGTTCTATTCCATCAGCGGGCGGATGCTGCCGTGGCTGGCGATTGCCGCCATCCTGCTGATCGGCATCGGCGTGGTCTGGGGCCTGGCCTTCGCGCCCCAGGATTACCAGCAAGGTAATAGCTTCCGGATCATCTACATCCACGTGCCGGCGGCGATGCTTGCCCAGTCCTGCTACGTGATGCTGGCGGTGGCCGGGGTGGTGGGCCTGGTGTGGAAGATGAAGATCGCCGACGTCGCCCTGCAATGCGCGGCGCCCATCGGCGCCTGGATGACCGCCGTGGCGCTGGTCACCGGCGCCATCTGGGGCAAGCCGACCTGGGGCAGCTGGTGGGTCTGGGATGCGCGACTGACGTCGATGCTGATCCTGCTTTTTCTGTACTTCGGTCTCATTGCCCTGAGCCATGCCATCAGCAATCGTGAGAGCGCGGCCAAGGCCTGCGCGGTGCTGGCCATTGTCGGGGTGATCAACATCCCGATCATCAAGTACTCGGTGGAGTGGTGGAACACCCTGCACCAGGGCGCCACCTTCACCCTCACCGAAAAGCCGGCGATGCCCGTCGAGATGTGGCTGCCGCTGCTGCTGACGGTGCTGGGTTTCTACTGCTTCTTCGGCGCCGTGCTGTTGCTGCGCATGCGCCTTGAAGTGCTCAAGCGCGAGGCGCGCGCCAGCTGGGTCAAGGAGGAGGTATTGAACAGCCTGGGTCGGGAGATGGCGCGATGAGCTTTGCCTCCTTCAGTGATTTTCTCGCCATGGGCCATCACGGCCTGTACGTCTGGTCGGCCTACGGCATCTGCCTGCTGGTGCTGGCCCTCAACGTCGCCGCGCCGGTGCGCGCCAAGCGCCGTTATTTGCAAGAACAGGCGCGCCGTCTGCGCCGGGAGAACAAACCGTGAATCCGCAGCGTAAAAAGCGTCTGTTCATCATCCTCGGCCTGCTGGCCGGGATTGGCATTGCCGTGGGCCTGGCCCTGAGTGCCCTGCAACAGAACATCAACCTGTTCTACACCCCGACCCAGATCGCCAACGGCGAAGCGCCGCTGGACACCCGCATCCGCGCTGGCGGCATGGTCGAGAAAGGCTCGCTGCAACGCTCCGGCGACTCGCTGGACGTGCGCTTCGTGGTCACCGACTTCAACAAGTCGGTGCCGATCACCTACCGCGGCATCCTCCCCGACCTGTTCCGCGAAGGGCAGGGCATCGTCGCCCTGGGCAAGCTCAACGCCGAAGGCGTGGTAGTGGCCGATGAAGTGCTGGCCAAGCACGACGAGAAATACATGCCGCCAGAGGTCACCAAGGCCCTCAAGGAAAGCGGCCAGGTCGCCACCGATGCCGGAGCCAAGCCATGAATGCGGCACTGATCATTCCTGAACTGGGCCAGCTGGCGATGATCCTGGCGATCTGCTTCGCCTGCGTCCAGGCCACCATCCCGCTGCTCGGCGCCTGGCGCGGCGACAGCCTGTGGATGAGCCTGGCGCGCCCGGCCGCCTGGGGCCAGTTCGCCTTTCTGGCGTTCGCCTTCGCCTGCCTGACCCACGCCTTCATGACCGACAACTTCTCGGTCGCCTATGTGGCCAACAACTCCAACAGCGCCTTGCCCTGGTACTTCAAGTTCAGCGCCGTGTGGGGCGCCCACGAGGGCTCGCTGCTGCTGTGGGCGATGATCCTCGGCGGCTGGACCTTTGCCGTGTCGATCTTCTCCCGGCAATTGCCGCAGGTGATGCTGGCGCGGGTGCTGGCGGTGATGGGCATGATCAGCGTCGGCTTCCTGTCGTTCCTGATCATCACCTCCAACCCGTTCAAGCGCCTGCTGCCGCAGATGCCGAGTGACGGCGCCGACCTCAACCCGCTGCTGCAGGACATCGGCCTGATCGTTCACCCGCCGATGCTGTACATGGGCTACGTGGGCTTCTCGGTGGCCTTCGCCTTCGCCATCGCCGCCTTGCTTGGCGGGCGCCTGGACGCCGCCTGGGCGCGCTGGTCGCGGCCGTGGACCATCGTCGCCTGGGCCTTCCTCGGTATCGGCATCACCCTCGGTTCCTGGTGGGCCTATTACGAGCTGGGCTGGGGCGGCTGGTGGTTCTGGGACCCGGTCGAGAACGCCTCGTTCATGCCCTGGCTGGTCGGCACCGCGCTGATTCACTCGCTGGCGGTCACCGAGAAGCGCGGCGTGTTCAAGAGCTGGACGGTGCTGTTGGCCATTGCCGCGTTCTCCCTGAGCCTGCTGGGTACCTTCCTGGTGCGTTCCGGGGTACTGACCTCGGTGCATGCCTTCGCCTCCGACCCTGAGCGCGGCATCTTCATCCTGATCTTCCTGCTGTTCGTGGTCGGCGGTTCGCTGACCCTGTTCGCCCTGCGCGCGCCAGTGGTCAAGAGCCAGGTCGGCTTTGCCCTGTGGTCGCGGGAAACCCTGCTGCTGGCCAATAATCTGATACTGGTGGTGGCGGCGTCGATGATCCTGCTCGGCACCCTTTACCCGCTGATTCTCGATGCCCTGACCGGGGCCAAGCTGTCGGTCGGCCCGCCGTACTTCGATGCGCTGTTCATCCCGTTGATGGCGCTGTTGATGGTGGTCATGGCGGTGGGCGTGCTGGTGCGCTGGAAAGACACCCCGAGCAAATGGCTGCTGGGCATGCTCACCCCGGTGCTGATCGCCAGCGCCGTGCTGGCGCCGATCGGCGGCCTGCTGGTGGATGACTTTGACTGGCAGGTGCTGACCACCTTTGCCCTGGCTGCGTGGATTGTCCTGGCCGGGGCCCGCGACATCCTCGACAAGACCCGCCACAAAGGCTTGTTCAAGGGCCTGCGCGGCCTCAACCGCAGCTACTGGGGCATGCACGTCGCCCACCTGGGCCTGGCGGTGTGCGCCCTGGGCGTGGTGCTGTCGAGCAACAACAGCGCCGAACGCGACCTGCGCCTGGCGCCGGGCGAGTCGGTGGAGCTGGCCGGTTACCAGTTCATCTTCGAGGGCGCCAAGCATTTTGAGGGGCCGAACTTCACCTCCGACAAGGGCACCGTGCGGGTGGTCGAAAACGGTCGTGAGATCAGCGTGCTGCACCCGGAAAAACGCCTGTACACCGTGCAGCAGTCGATGATGACCGAAGCCGGCATCGATGCCGGTTTCACCCGTGATCTCTACGTCGCCCTCGGCGAGCCGCTGGATAACGGCGCCTGGGCGGTGCGGGTGCACGTCAAACCGTTTGTGCGCTGGATCTGGCTGGGCGGCCTGCTGACCGGCCTGGGCGGTTTGCTGGCGGCACTGGATGGTCGCTATCGCGTCAAGGTCAAAACCCGTGTGCGTGAGGCACTGGGCATGTCTGGAGCTACTGCATGAAGCGTTGGATCATGGTGCTGCCGCTGGCGGTGTTTCTGCTGGTGGCGGTGTTTCTCTACCGCGGGCTGTTCCTCGACCCGAGCGAACTGCCCTCGGCGATGATCGGCAAGCCGTTCCCGGCCTTTGCCCTGCAATCGGTCGACGGCAAGCCGCTGACCGAGGCCGACCTGCTCGGCAAGCCGGCGCTGGTCAACGTCTGGGCCACCTGGTGCCCGTCGTGCAAGGTCGAGCACCCGTACCTGAACAAGCTGGCCGAGCAGGGCGTGGTGATCCACGGCGTCAACTACAAGGACGACAACGCCGCCGCACTGAAGTGGCTGGCCGAGTTCCACAACCCCTACCAGCTCGACATCCGTGACGAGCAGGGCAGCCTGGGCCTGGACCTGGGTGTTTATGGTGCGCCGGAAACCTTCCTGATCGATGCCAAGGGCGTCATCCGCTACAAGCACGTCGGGGTGGTTGACGCCACCGTTTGGCGCGAGCAACTGGCGCCGCAGTACCAGAGCCTGGTCGATGAGGCCAAGCCATGAAGCGCTGGCTGGCGGCCGCCGTGCTCGGCCTGAGCCTGGCCGGGGTAACCCAGGCGGCGATCGATACCTACCAGTTTGCCGATGAGGCGGAACGCGCGCGTTATCACGAGCTGACCAAGGAACTGCGCTGCCCCAAGTGCCAGAACCAGGACATCGCCGACTCCAACGCACCGATTGCCGCCGACCTGCGTCGGGAGATCTTCCGCATGCTCGGCGAGGGCCAGAGCAATCAGCAGATCATCGACTTCATGGTCGATCGCTACGGTGATTTCGTCCGCTACAAACCGGCCCTGAGCGCCCGCACCTGGCTGCTCTGGTTTGGCCCTGGCGTGTTGCTGCTGGGCGGCTTCACCGTGCTCGCGCTGATCGTGCGCAAGCGCCGTGGCCAGGCGGCAGCAGGCAACGCCGACCTTTCGTCCGAGGAGCGTGAGCGCCTCGCCAAATTGCTGGACAAAGAACAGACCCATGACTGATTTCTGGCTTGCTGCAGGCCTGCTGTTGCTGGTGGCCCTGAGCTTTTTGCTGATCCCGGTGTTGCGCGGCCGTCGTGCGCAACAGGAAGAAGACCGTACCGCCCTCAACGTCGCCCTGTATCAGGAGCGCGTCGCCGAACTGGCAAGCCAGCAGGCCGCCGGGGTGCTCGATGCCGAGCAGTTCGGCAAGGGCCGCGACGAGGCCGCGCGCGAGCTGCTGGCCGACACCGAGGGCGCTGAACCGCAGCGCCTGGGCCGCCTGGGCAAACCCTTGCCGCTGCTGGCGGCGGTGCTGGTGCCGCTGATGGGCCTGGGCCTGTACCTGCACTTTGGTGCCAGCGAGCAGGTCGAGCTGACCCAGCAGTTCGCCAAGGCGCCGCAGTCCATGGAAGAAATGACCCGCCGCCTGGAGCTGGCCGTCAAGGCCCAGCCGGATTCGGCCGAAGGCTTGTACTTCCTTGGCCGTGCCTACATGGCCCAGGAGCGTCCGGCCGACGCCGCCAACGTCTTCGAGCGTGCCGCCGCGGTTGCCGGGCGCCAGCCGGAGCTGCTCGGGCAGTGGGCGCAGGCGCTGTACTTTGCCAACAACAAGCAATGGAGCGGGCAATTGCAGGCCCTCACCGACGAAGCGCTCAAGGCCGACCCCAACGAAGTCACCAGCCTTGGCCTGCTGGGCATCGCTGCATTCGAGGCTGAGCACTACCAGCAAGCCATTGATTACTGGAACCGCCTGCTGGCGCAACTGCCCGAGGGCGACGCCTCGCGGGCAGCGTTGCAGGGCGGTATCGAGCGCGCCAGCGACAAGCTCAAGGCCGGCGAGGGCAAGGCCGCACCGGCAGTTGCCGAGCAGGGCACGGCACGCCTGAAGGTTCGGGTCGAGCTTGCGGCGGCGCTCAAGGACAAGGTCAAGGCCGATGACACTGTATTCATCTTTGCCCGTGCAAGTTCCGGCCCGCCGATGCCGCTGGCGGCCAAGCGGGTAACCGTGGCGCAGCTGCCGATCGAGGTCGAGCTGAGCGACAGCGACGCGATGATGCCGAACATGAAACTGTCGAGCTTCCCTGAAGTCCAACTGGTTGCGCGCATCTCTCGCGCTGGCCAGCCGACCCAGGGCGAATGGGTTGGCAAGGGTGCTCCGCTGGCCAGCAGCACGACCGCTGCGCAGCACCTGACCATCGACAGCCCGGACCAGTAAGAGACCGACTATGAACAGCATCGCACGCCTGACCCTTCTTTCCCTGGTTGTGGGCTTGAGTGCATGTACCGTTCACCAGCCCTCCGAACCCACCGCGCCGCCAATCGAAACCCTGCCGCCGGGCCCGGGCAGCAAGCCTGCGCCCAAGCCGGGCGCGGTGCCGAGCAAGCCGGCCGTGACCCCGGTGCCCAAGCCAGTGCAGCGTACCTCACCGAGCTTTGCGCCTCCGCCCGGTGGCGCCAGCCACTGGGACCCGCGCCTGGGCGTGTATGTGCTCGACGGCAAGACCAACACCTTCTATCGCCAGCGCACCTACTACCGCTGGAACAACGGCTGGAGCTGGTCGACCAACCTCAACGGCCCCTGGCAGGAAACCGACAGCAGCGGCGTGCCGGGCGGTCTGGGCCGGGCTTTCGCCCAGTAACCTGAGCTGCGCATAATGCCCCCTCGCCAATAGCCCGGGAGCAAGGCATGACACAAACGGTACTGGTGCTGGTAGAAACGGTCGACGACTACCTTCCCCTGTTGGAACACAACGGCTTTCGCCTGATCCGCGCGCAGACCCCGGCCTTGCGCGCCGAGGCCATTGCCCGCCATGGCAGCCAGATCGATGCAGTGCTGACCCGGGGTCCGCTGGGCCTGTACGCCGATGAAATGGCCGCGTTGCCCGCCTTGAAAATCATCTGTGTGATCGGTGCCGGTTACGAGCAGGTCGACCTTGCGGCCGCTGCTGCCCGGGGTATTACCGTGACCAACGGTGCTGGCGCCAATGCCACGGCGGTCGCCGACCATGCCATGGCCTTGCTGCTGGCGGTGGTGCGCGATATTCCCCGCGCCGATGCCTCGACCCGCCGTGGCGAGTGGAACCGGGTGATCAGCCCGTCGGTCAGCGGCAAGCGCCTGGGCATTCTCGGCCTCGGCGCGGTCGGCCTGGCGATCGCCAAGCGGGCGGCGCAGGGCTTCGACATGCCGGTGAATTACCACAACCGCACGCCGCGTAGCGACGTCGCTTATCACTATTGCGACAGCCCCCTGGCCTTGGCCCGGGAATCGGACTTTCTGATTGTCGCCACCCCGGGCGGCGCCGCTACTCGCCAGTTGATCGACAAGCCGGTGCTTGAAGCGCTGGGGGCAGAGGGCTTTCTGGTCAACATCGCCCGGGCCAGCGTCGTCAGCACGGCGGACCTGGTCGATGCCTTGGAAAACGGCGTGATCGCCGGTGCCGGGCTGGATGTGTTCGATGACGAACCGGCAGTGCCCGAAGCCCTGAAGGCCTTGCCCACGGTAGTGCTGACCCCGCACGTCGCCGGCCAGTCGCCGGAAGCGGCGCGCGACACCGTGGAACTGGTGCTACGCAACCTGCAGGCGTTTTTTGCCGGCGAGCCGGTGCTGACCCCGGTCACGGCCTGACAGCTGCTAGACTTGCCGGCTCTTCTCCCAGCAAGGAGCCTTGATCATGTCCCTGGAAAAACACGGTAGCTGCCTGTGCGGCGCCGTCAAACTCAGCGTCAGCCTTGAGAAAGCCAGCGTCAACGCCTGCCATTGCGGCATGTGCCGGCAGTGGGGCGGCGGGCCGTTTTTGTCGGTGCACTGCGCGCAGCCGGTGAAGTTCACCCGCGGCCAGCCGGTGTTCCATGACTCCTCCGACTGGGCCCAGCGCGGGTTCTGCGGCGCCTGTGGCACGCACCTGTTGTACCGGCTGAAATCCGGCAATTTCGACGCGGTGTCGGTGGGTGTACTTGAGGGTGACACCGACTGGGTGTTCGACCTACAGGTGTATGTCGACAAAAAGCCGGGCTACTACTGCTTCGCCAACCAGACTGAAGAAATGACCGCGGCGCAAGTTGAGGCCATGTTCAGCTAAGCGCCAGCAACCAGTCCTCGAACACCTGCGCCGCCGGCGAGCGCAGGGCCTGTTTGTCGTGCACCAGGTAGTCGGCTTGCCCGGTGTGCACGACAAACTCCGAGACCTGGCGGATCAGGCCGTTGTCGATCCGCTCGCGGGCCATGAACTCCCAGCCAAGGCCCACGCCCATCCCCTGCATCACCGCATCGAACACCAGGTTGACCTGGTTGAAGGTCACCGCATTGGCCGGCGCCTGGTAACGCAAGCCCTGATGGCCGAACCAGTCCTGCCAGTCCAGGCAGTTCCAGGCCGAGGCATCCAGCTGGATCAACGGCAAGGCTTGCAACTCACTCAGTGACTGCACAGCGGGCAGGGCACGTTTGACGCTGGCGATCGGGTAGATGGCCTCATCGAACAACTTGCTGGCCTTGAGCGAGCTCCAGTGGCCATGGCCATAGAGAATGCCGAAGTCGTAATTGCCAATATCGCTTTCGCTGATTTCGTTGCTGGCATGAATGTTCACCGTCAGCTCCGGGTGCTGTTCGTTGAAGCGCAGCAGGCGCGGAAACAACCAGTACTGGGCCACCGCATGGGTGCAGATGACGCTGACGTTGCGGCTGCCGTGGCCGCTTTTAAGACGCAGCACATTGGCCAGCAGGCTTTCCAGCATGGGCTCGACGATGGCATTGAAGCCGTCGCCGGCCGCCGTCAGCGCGATGCCCCGGGCGCGCCGCTCGAACAGCAGCGCGCCGAGGTGTTCTTCCAGCAGCTTGATCTGTTTGCTCACCGCGCTCTGGGTCAGGTACAGCTCGCTGGCCGCGCGGGTAAAGCTGCCGGTACGCACCACTGCCTCGAACGCGATCAGGGTGTCCAGGGGCGGCAGGTGACGGCTGAAGCGGCTCATGTGACGGTCCGGTCTGGGGAATGTCTGAATCATAAGGTCGATGCTTTCAGCGTGAAAGGTATTCCTGCAGGGAATGCCTGCATGCCGAATGATCTTTTGTCCAGGCGCTGTCCAGGCGTTAGCCTGCGCTCTTCTTAGATCAGGAGCAGGCACGTGAAACGGGGTGTGGCGTATGCCGGGGTAGCCGGTGCGATGTGGGGGCTGGTATTGATGGTGCCGCAGCTGTTGTCGGAGTTCAGCCCGGTGCTGCTCAGCTGCGCGCGTTTCGTGCTGTTCGGCCTGGTGACCCTGGTGCTGGCGATCCCCATGCGCAAGGCCCTCGGACGCCTGACCCTGGGCGACCTGTGGATGATCGGGCGCCTGGCGCTGATCGGCAACCTGCTGTACTTCATCTGCCTGGTGGCGGCGATCCAGCGCCTGGGTGTAGCGCCGGCGTCGTTGATTGTCGGCGTCCTGCCGCTGACCATCACCCTGTATGGCCGTCACGACAGCGGCGGGGTGGCGCTGCGTCAGTTGTTGCTGCCGCTGGGCCTGATCCTGGCCGGCATGCTGTGCATCAACCTGCAGACCTTTGCCCTCGAGCCGGGAGCGGTGGCCGACAAACTGGCCGGGGTACTTTATGCCCTCGGCGCGCTGGCCTGCTGGACCTGGTACGCGGTGCACAACAGCCGTTACCTCAAGCAGTGCGGGCATTTCGACAGCCATCAATGGTCGGTGCTCAACGGGGTGATGACCGGCGTGTTGAGCCTGGTGCTGGTGGCGCTGCTGGCGCTGTGGCAGCCGGCGCAGTTGCAGGTCGAGGCGGCGCCTGAGCGCTGGACGCTGTTCTGGCTGTACAGCCTGGGTTGCGCGGTGTTCGGCTCGTGGCTGGCGGCGCTGCTGTGGAATGCCGCGTCCAAGCGCATGCCAGTGACGTTGAGCGGCCAGTTGATCGTCTTCGAGACCCTGTTCGCTTTGCTCTACGCCTTCATCTGGCGTCAGAGCGGCCCGAGCCTGCTGGAGGGCCTGGCGATTGTCCTGGTGATCGGCGGCGTCTGCTGGTCGATGCGTCAGCACGAGCCGGGCAGGGTGGTGGTGACTGCCCAGGCTTGATCGCTGGCCTTGCAAAACCTCGCCAACCCTGCGAAAACGCTGGCCACCAAAGGCATATCCCGCTTCAACGAGGTCAAGCATGAGCAGCGAACTGCAAATCATCGATATCCAGCCAGGCGACGGCAAGGCCGTGGTCAAGGGCGCGCTGATCACCACCCAGTACACCGGCTGGCTCGCCGACGGCACGGAGTTCGATTCCTCCCACAGCCGTGGCAAGCCGTTCCAGTGCGTGATCGGCACCGGCCGGGTGATCAAGGGTTGGGACCAGGGCCTGATGGGCATGCAGGTCGGCGGCAAACGCAAACTGCTGGTGCCGGCGCACCTGGGCTATGGCGAGCGCAGCCTGGGCAAGATCCCGCCCAACTCCGACCTGACCTTCGAGATCGAGCTGCTCGAAGTCCTTACCCGCGACGATTGAGCGCCGTCGGTCTTAATTCAGCAACATCAAGGCGCTACAGTAGCTCTGGCTCAGGGCCGAGCGCTCAGGGATCGAACCAAATGGCATTCTTGCACTCTGAAGCATGCCCGATTCCACGGATGGAGCATCAGACAGGGATCCCCCGCGGCTTCGGCCGCGGGGTGGCACAGGCGGGTCAGCCTCAACCCTTTTTGCTGTGAAGAGCCCTATGAAGTTGCCCTCCCTGTTCAAGCGTCACCGTCACGCTGCGTTGTCCCTTGCCCTGCTTGCCGGTGTCGGCCTGCTGGCCGTCGAGGCGCTGGAAAGCCGCGCAGCACCTGTGGACGGTGTGCAGACCCTGGTGTTCCTGCGTCATGCCGAAAAGCCCGGCGAGGGCCTGGGGCAGCTCAACTGCCAGGGCCTGAACCGCGCCCTGGACCTGGCCACCTTGCTGCCGGAGAAGTTCGGCAAGGCCGACTATGTGTTCGCGGCCAACCCGTCCCGGCACGTCGAAGAGGGCAGCAACGACGACGCCTACAGCTATATCCGCCCGCTGATGACCATCAGCCCCAGTGCCATCAAGCTCGGCCTGCCGGTGAACATCGACTTCGGCGCCAACGATACCGGCGATCTGGCCGACGAACTGCTGCAGGACAAGTACCGCAACGCCACCGTCTATACCGCCTGGTCCCACGGCTACCTGCCGGAACTGATCAACACCGTGGCCGGCAAGGCCCTCGGTGAAAAACGGGTGATCACCGACGACTGGGACGGCGAGGACTTCGACTCGATGTACGTACTGACCCTGACCTGGCACGACGGCAAGGCCAGCCTGCTCAGCCGCAACTACAAGCAGGGCCTGAACAACGGCGAGCACAGCTGCCCGAGCTGATACTCAGTTCAGCGCTTCGAACTGCCCCTTGGCCTCGCGCCATTCAAACACCTTGCCCAGGCAATAGCTGTTGGCTTCTAGCAGCACCTGGGTACTGCCGCCTTCAAGACGCACCTTGACGCTGTCGATACCCTGGCTGTAGCAACCGGGCAGGCCTACGTCGAGGGTTTGCACGCGCTTGCCGCTGGCCTTGTCGATGACCTCGATGGTCTTCACCCGGTCGTGGTCATCGGCCAGCGGAATCTGGAAATAGAAACGCTCGGTAGAGGCCGCCTGGGGCAGTGACGCAGTGCCGGCAGGCCAGACCTGTTGATGACCGAAGTCCGCTACCAGGCGCAACTCCAGGGGAAGTTGCCGGGCATTGGCGTAGGCCGTCCAGGTGCCGAGTATCGGCTTGGTGGCGGCGTTGTCATCGGGGTTGTAGAACTTCAGCCGAGCGGTGGGCAGACCGGCGCTGTCCAGTTCGTCCATGAACAACTGGCGGCCGGCGTTGACCGAGCGCTTGAGGCGGATCGGCGTGCGGTAGCGGTCGTAAAAGTAGAAACCGTGCTTGTAGTCATTGGTTTTCTCGATCACCAGGGTGATCGCCTGCTTGCCCAGGGTGCCCTGGTAAACGGACTGGTAAGCCTGGGCGCCCAGGCTCAGGCCGAGCAACCCGGCGCCCAGCAGGCATTTGCCCAAGGTGTTCATTGGTTGCGCTCCCTGGCTTGTTGCTCGGTCTTGAGCTCATAGCGATTGCTGTCGGCTTGATACACGTAGTACTGCGGGTCTTGCCCTGCAGCACCGCCGCTGGCCAATTGCCCGACCGGGATGGCCTTGAAATCGGTCACACCGTCAGCGTTGAAGTCGGCAAAACTCAGGCTCGCAGTGCCCTGGAAAAACAGCGCCAGGTTATCGATGACCTGCACCGGCTGGCCGCTGGTGCGATCGAGGACAGTGATGCGATCGATGGTGCCGACATACTCGCCGGCGGCCTTGTGTGCATGCACGCGAAATAGCCGGCGGCCGTCCAGCGGCAGTTGCAGCAGTTCGCCCTGCCAGGACGAATCCTGACGGTCGCTGAAGCGGGTCACGCGCTTGAGCGCCAGCGCCTGTCGTTCGCGGTTGCGCAGATCAACCCGGGTGCCGGTCAGCTCGCGGTCGTGGCTGAAGGCAAACGGCTGAATCAGCAGTGCAGCGGACGGCAGCTCCGGGTTGTTGAAGATGTTGATCAACAGCGGCAAGCGATAGTCATGGGGCGTGCGCTCAAGGGGGATCAGCCACTGGCGCTGTTCATCAAGCCAGTAACCCTCGAGGGTCTTGTGCTGGGCGTCGTAGGTCAGGGCGACTTCAATGGCGGTGTCGCCCTGGGTGCCGCGATAGACGTGCACGGGCGGCACGGCCAGGACGGTGGCACTGGCGAACAGCGCGGCAAACGCAATGAAAAGTCGAACCATGCTGCGATCCTTGCAAAGGTGGGGGCGCAAGGATGGGCTGCTTGTCAGCGCTTTTCAAGGCGAGACGCGCGGCTAACGTGGGCGATCTGTTCTTCGGCCCGTTCGCTGAACAGTTGCAAGAGGTCGTCGAGCGTGTGCGGCTGGCTTTCGTTGGCGCGGGTCAGGGCGTACAGGGTAATCGGCAAGGCCGGGTCCAACGGCCGCACCAGCGTTTGCGCCGACCCTTGGGCGGTGAACGGATCGATCAAGGCCAGCCCGGCTCCGGATTCGACCATGGCCCGGGCCAGGGAGTAGGTCTGCACCCGGATGCTGGTGCGCGGCGCCGGCTCAAGGTTCTTCAGGTACTGGCCGACCTGGGCGGCCAGCGGGTCGCTGCTGCTCAGGCCGATCAAGGGCGCATCGGCCAGTTCTTCAACTGCCAGCGCCAAGCCCTGGCTGTCTGCGCTCCAGTAGCCTTTGGGGGCCAGTGCCACCAGCTTGCCGTGGGCCAGGGGCTGGACATTCAGGCCGGGGTGTTCGGGGTGGCGCAAGGTCAGGGCGACATCGATTTCGCGCATCAGCAACTGCTGCACCAGCTCGCGGCTGTGCAGGCTCGACAGTTCGCATTCGGACTGCGGGTGGCGCTCGGCCCATTGGCGGATCACCGGCGCAAACAACGCCAGGGCCAGCGCCGGCGTCGCCCCGATGCGCAGGCGCATGCCCGGTTGCCGGCGCAGGCTGGCGGCCAGGCGCCGCACCCCTTCAACGCTGTCGCTGACCTTGTCGACTTCGCGTTCCAGGGCCAGGGCTTCGGGGGTGATCTGCAACTTGCCGCGCACCCGCAGGAACAGCGGGAAACCCAGCTGCGCTTCGGCGTGCTGGAGTATTTTCGACACCGCCGGCTGGGTGACGTGCAGCAACTGCGCGGCGCCGCTGATGGAGCCGGTCTGGCGGATGGCCTGGAACACTTCGATATGACGCAAGCGCATGGGGTCGCCCATAACCTTTGTTTATGGTCTGCCCATTTTTATTCATTATCGTCAGGCTGTCACCGGGCCTAGTCTGAAGGCCTTCAGATTGGCGGATGAAAGCACATGGCACAGCGGGTAACGGTGATCGGCGGCGGCGTGATTGGTCTGGCAACGGCCTACGCGCTGGTGCGCGAAGGCTTTGCCGTCGATCTGGTCGAGGCACGCGAGGGCCTGGCGGGCGGCACCAGCTTTGCCAATGGCGGGCAGTTGTCCTATCGCTATGTCGCGCCGCTGGCCGATGCCGGGGTGCCGTTGCAGGCGCTGGGCTGGCTGCTGCGCAGCGAGTCACCGCTCAAGTTACGCCCGCGCCTGGACCTGGCGCAGTGGCGCTGGATGGGCGCGTTCATGGCGGCGTGTCGCAGTTCGGTCAATCGCACCAATGCCGCACACCTGCTGCGCCTGGCCTTGCACAGCCAGGGTACGCTCAAGCAATGGCGCGAGGACGATGGCCTGGACGGCTTTGCCTGGCGGCGCAATGGCAAGCTGGTGACCTTTCGTAATCGCGCAACCTTTGCCCATGCCCGCCAGCACCTGCTCGACCCGCAGGGCCAGCAGGTGCTGGATGCGCAGGAGATCCGCGCGCTGGAACCGGCCCTGGCCGATGCGCCGTTCATTGGCGGGGTGTTCACCGCGGATGAAGAGGTCGCCGATTGTCATCGTTTCTGCCTGGCCCTGGTCGAGCGCCTGCAGGCGTCGGGGCAATGCCGCCTGATGCTCGGGCAGGCAGTGACGCGCATCCGCCACAGTGGTGGGGTAGTGCAGGCGCTGGAGCTGAGCGAGCAGGTCGTGCCGGTGGAGCGCCTGGTGCTGTGCGCCGGGCACCGCAGCGCCAGCCTCGGCCTGCCGGGGCTGCAGTTGCCGATCTATCCGCTCAAGGGCTACAGCCTGACCGCACCGATCAAGGCCGGGCAGCGGGCACCGCAGGTAAGCATCACCGACTACGACCGCAAAATCGTCTATGCCCGCCTCGAAGACCAACTGCGCGTCGCCGCCATGGTCGACATCGTCGGCTTTGATGAATCGCTCGATCCGGCACGGCTGGCCAGCATGCGCCAGTTGGCCGGGGCGACCTTGCCCGATGCCGCCGACTACGCCCAGGCCCGCGAATGGGCCGGCATGCGCCCGGCCACCCCCAGCGGCGTACCGTTGCTCGGGGCCACGGCGTACCGCAACCTGTGGCTCAATCTTGGCCATGGCGCCCTGGGTTTCACCCTGGCCTGCGCCAGTGGCCAGCTGTTGGCCGAACTGATCGCGGGTCGCGCGCCGTCAATCGACCTGCACGGCCTGACCCCACGGGCGGCCTGAACCGAACAAGAACAACAACCGCAAGGAGTGTCCCGATGTCGATTCCCCGTTTGCACCGTCCTGCTCTGCTTGCCCTGTCATTGTGTTTTGCCCAGCCGCTGCTGGCGCAAACGCCGACGCTCAGCGGCAGCCTGAAGAAGATCGCCGAATCCGGCAGCATCACCCTCGGCTATCGCGACTCGTCCATTCCGTTTTCTTATGTGGGCGACCACAGCGGCAAGCCCATGGGCTATTCGGTCGATCTTGCGGCTGAGATCGTCAAGCACCTGCAGGCCAAGCTGGCGGTGCCGCCGCTCAAGGTGCGCTACAACCTGGTGACTTCGCAGACGCGCATCCCGCTGGTGCAGAACGGCACGGTCGATCTGGAGTGCGGCACCACCGGGGTCACCGCCGAGCGGCAGAAGCAGGTGGATTTCTCCTATGGCTTTATTTTCGTCAAAGGCCAGTTGCTGACCAAAAAAGACAGCGGCATCCAGGGCCTGGATGACCTCAAGGGCAAGAATGTGGTCAGCACCGCCGGCACCACCAACGAGAAGTACCTGAAGAACTACAACCTGGAGCACCAGTTGGGGGCTTCGGTGATCAGTGCCAAGGACCACGGCGAGGCGTTCATGATGCTGCAGTCCGGGCGCGCGGCGGCGTTCTACATGGATGATGCGCTGCTGTACGGCGAGCGGGCCAAGGCGCGCAATCCGCACGACTGGGTGGTGGTGGGCGAGGCGCAATCGAAGGAGATCTACAGCTGCATGGTGCGCAAGGGCGATGATGGCTTGCTGGCGCTGGTCAATGAAGCGTTGGCGGATGTCTATCGCAGCGGGCGCATCGAGTCGATCTACAACCGCTGGTTCCAGCAGCCGATTCCACCCAATGGCCTGAATCTGGAGTTTGCGATGACCAGTGAACTGAAGGGCCTGATTGCCAGGCCGTCGAGCGAGCCGGTGCAGTAGTTTCTGCGCTGTTATCAGGCCATCGGCGGCAAGCGCCGTTTCACCGGGGTCTTCTTGACGATCGCGGTGTTGGTCTCGGCGTGGCTGTTGAGCTTGTCCAGCACGGTATCGAGCTCTTCCATCGAGCGCACGTGCAGGCGCGCGATAAAGCAGTCATCGCCGGTGACCTTGTCGCACTCGGTGAACTCGGGGATGGCCATGATCTGCCGCTCCACTTCCTGCAGTTGCCCGGGCAGCGGCCGCACGCGGACGATGGCCTGTAGCTGGTAGCCGAAGCAGCGCGGGTCGATCTCTACCGTGTAGCCCTTGAGCACGCCACGCTCTTCAAGGCGGCGCAGGCGTTCGCTGACGCTCGGTGCTGACAGCCCGCTGAGCTGCGCCAGGGCCTTGAGCGAGCGCCGCGAGTCTTCCATCAGTGCCTTGATCAACAGTTGGTCGATATCGTCGGTCATACAGGCCTCGTTAGGCAAAATGCGAAAACTGCCTTGATAGTAAAGGTACAAGGTCAGTCTAGCCTGTTTTATCCACTGGAACGGTCGCCGCTGCCCTTGCCATAATTTACCCATCGTCAAGGAGGTGAGTGATGGACAGTTCAATCCGCCGTGGGTCGTTCGAGATGGTCGCCGCGATGTTGATATCCGGGACCATTGGCTGGTTCGTGCTGGTGTCCGGGCAACCGGTACTGGATGTGGTGTTCTGGCGCTGTGTGTTCGGTGCTGGCACCTTGCTGCTGATCTGCCTGGCCATGGGCTTTCTCAAGCCCGGTATCCTGACCCTGGCCACCTTCGCCCTGGCGGTACTCAGCGGCGTGGCCATCGTCGGCAACTGGGTGCTGCTGTTTGCCTCCTACTCACGCGCCTCGATTGCAATCGGCACTGCGGTATACAACGTCCAGCCGTTCATGCTGGTGGGCCTGGCGGCGCTGTTTCTCGGTGAGAAAATCACCGCGCCCAAGCTGTTCTGGCTAGCGGTCTCCTTTGCCGGCATGCTGGCGATCGTCAGTGCCCATGGCAGCCAGGATGGCACTGGCAACGACTACCTGCTGGGCATCGCCCTGGCCCTGGGCGCGGCGTTTCTGTACGCCGTGGCGGCGCTGATCATCAAGCGCCTGAGCGGCACGCCGCCGCACCTGATCGCGCTGATCCAGGTGTGCACCGGCATCCTCCTGCTGGCGCCCTGGGCCAATACCAGTGGCCTGCCGGGCGACGTCGGTGCGCTGGCCAGCCTGGTGACCCTGGGCATCGTCCACACCGGGGTGATGTATGTACTGCTGTACGGCGCGATCCAGAAGCTGCCGACCGCCTTGACCGGGGCGCTGTCGTTCATCTACCCGATCGCAGCGATTTTCGTCGACTGGTTCGCCTTTGGCCATCGCCTGGCGCCGCTGCAATGGCTGGGTGTGGCCGCGATCCTGCTGGCCGCGGCCGGCATGCAGCAAGGCTGGTGGTTCAAGCCTGCGCTCAAGGCCCCGGCGGTCAAGCCAGACTGACGGCTGCGCGATCGATCAGGGCGGCCACTTCGGCGGCCCTGGACACCAGCGAGGCATGGCTGGCCTCCAGGGTCAGCAGCTCCTTGGGCTGCAGGCGTTCTGCCATGAGTTTCTGGTTGTCCGGGTGGATCATCCGGTCCTGGGTCGAGAGCTGGTACCAGCTGGGTTTGTGCTTCCATGCGGGCTCACCGATGGTGTCACCGAAGGTGCTGGCCAGTGGCGCCTTCTGGGTCACGCTCATCACCAACCCTTCATCCTTGCTCAGGTCCTGGCAAAAGCTTTCGTGCAGTTTGTCGGGTTTGATCCACAGGTAGCCATCGCCATCCGGTTGCAGGTTGGCTGCCGCTTGCGGCGGGTTCTTGGCGGTGATGGCGCCGGGGCTTTCGCCGCTGTCGGGGGCGAAGGCGGCGATGTACACAAGGCCGGCGACATTGGCCTGGTTGCCCATCTGGGTAATCACCGCACCGCCGTAGGAATGCCCGACCAGCAGCACCTTGCCGGGTATCGAGGCGACCATTATGCGCGTGCGTTCAGCGTCATCGGCAAGCGAGGTCAAGGGCATCTCCACCGCATGCAGGTTGCGGTGGCCCAGGCGTGACAGTTCGAGGATGACCCGGCTCCAGTGGGCGGCGCCGCCCCAGAAACCATGGACCAGGACTATGGACGGAGTGTCGCTCATGATCGTTCTCCAGCACAGGGGTGGAATGCTAGTGTAGATGCTTGTACCTGTTTATGAAGGACCGCGCCGATGGCCCAGAACATCTACGACAATCCGGATTTTTTCCACGGTTACAGCCAGCTCGGGCGCTCGCGCGAAGGCCTGGCCGGTGCTGCCGAATGGCCGGCACTGCAAGCACTGTTGCCGCCAGTGGAGGGCCTTGATGTGGTCGACCTCGGTTGCGGTTACGGCTGGTTCTGCCGCTGGGCGGCGGAGCAGGGCGCAGCCTCGGTGCTGGGCCTGGACGTCTCGTCGCTGATGCTCGACAAGGCGCGGTCGAGCACGCTCGAGGCGCGCATCCGCTACGCCCGCGAAGACCTCGACACTCTGGAATTGCCCAAGGCCGCCTTCGATCTTGCCTACAGTTCCCTGACCCTGCATTACATTGACGATCTGCCGCGCCTGTTCGCCAGCGTGCACGCGGCCTTGCGCCCGGGTGCACGGCTGGTGTTCTCGATCGAGCATCCGATCTACATGGCTTCGCGCAATCCTGGCTGGATCGTCGCTGCGGACGGCGGCAAGACCTGGCCGGTGGACAGCTATCAGCACGAGGGCCAGCGCGTGACCAACTGGCTGGCCGATGGCGTGATCAAGTACCACCGCACCCTGGGCACCTTGCTCAATCAGCTGATTGGCGCCGGTTTTACTCTGGCCCATGTACAGGAGTGGGGGCCGAGCGCTGAACAGATCCAGGCCTGCCCGGCATTGGCCGAAGAGCAGGAACGGCCCATGCTGTGTCTGGTGGCTGCGCACCGTTGAATCGCGCGGGTCGAACCTGATCTGGCAGGGTAGAATAGCCGGCTTTACCCGATTGAATCTGCCCATGACCTCTGTGATCGACACCCTCCAGCAGCACCTGCTCGCCGCCCTCGACCCGGCGCCGAGCGAAACCCGGCGCCTGTTCCATGGCCGCGGGCGCTGCTGGCCGGGGCTTGAGCAGATCACCGTGGACTGGCTGCAGGGGGTGTTGCTGGTGTCGCTGTTTCGCCAGCCGCCCGAGGGCCAGTTGCCGGCCCTGGAGCAGATGCTCCTGACGCTTGCCCAGGCGCCAGGCTGGCGCGGCCAGGCCATTCTGATTCAGCACCGCTACCTGCCGGACAGCCCCGGGCAGTGGCTGCTGGGTACCCCCAGCGAGCACTGGTTGATCGATGAGGACGGCTTGCGCTATCAGCTGGACCTGGGCCTCAAGCAGAACACCGGTCTGTTCCTCGACATGCGCTATGGTCGGCGCTGGGTGCGTGAGCAGGCGGCGGGCAAGCGCGTGCTCAACCTGTTCGCCTACACCTGCGGTTTTTCGCTGGCGGCGATTGCCGGTGGCGCCGAGCAGGTGGTCAACCTGGACATGGCGCGCTCGGCATTGAGCCGCGGGCGCGATAACCATCGGCTCAACGGCCATGACCTGGGCAAGGTGAGTTTTCTTGGCCATGAGCTGTTCAAGTCGTGGGGCAAGGTGCGCAAGTCCGGGCCCTATGACTTGATCATCATCGACCCGCCAAGCTTCCAGAAGGGCAGCTTTGTCCTGACCCAGGACTACCGCAAGATCCTGCGGCGCCTGCCGGAGTTGTTGAACGCCGGCGGCACGGTGCTGGCCTGCGTCAACGACCCGGCCGTTGGCCCGGACTTTCTCATCGAAGGCATGGCTGAGCAAGCACCGGAGCTGAGCTTTGTCGAACGCCTGGCCAACCCGCCGGAGTTTCCCGACAGCGATCCGGCGGGTGGCTTGAAGGCGCTGGTGTTCAGGGCCCTTGTGTAGGAGCGGGCTTGCCCGCGATGCGATGTGGCGGACAGAATGCTATCGCGGGGCAAGCCCGCTCCTACTTGGCTAAGCGCCGCCAGCCCAGCACCACACCGCTGACACTGAGCACCAGCCCGCCCAGGCTGAAGGCGATCATCCAGGCATCCCACAATGGCCGCCGTTGCAACAGCGGTAGCCAGTCCCAACTGTGCAGCAACGAGAACAACCAGCGCGACACGCGCCGCGGCTGGTCCAGTACACCCAGCACCTCGCCGGTGTACAGGTCCAGGTGCAGCCAGGTCTGTTGCGGGTCTGCAAAGCGTACGCGCAACACTGGCAAGCGCTTTTCCAGGTGGCCGAGCATGCTTTGCTCGGCCCGGGCGTAGTAGTAGAAGTCGTAGGCTTCAAGCTGCTCGCTGTACATCTGGCCCTGGGGCAGGATCGCTTGTGCGGCGCGCTCCAGCACCTCCCGCGGCAGGCGTTCGAGCACCTGGCCGTCGGCCATCGACAGCACCCGCGTGCGCCCGGCGCCATCATGACCGACCAGGTACCCCGCACCCGCAATCAAGCGCCACTCCATCTCACGGGCCTTGAAACCTTGCGGGTCGAACCGCGCCAGCGCCTCAGAGGCCGACAGCGGAAAAGCCGCCGCGGTCAACGGCCCGCCTTGATAGGCCGCAACACTCAACGGCATTGAGCTGCTGAACAGCCGCCACGGGTTCATCGACATCAAGCCACTGAAAATCCAGGTAATCGCCAGCACGCCAAACAGCAAGCCGCCAATATGGTGCCAGCGGGCAAAGCCCCGGTAGGGCGAGCGCGAGCCACTGCGGTAGGGCTTGCGCAGGCGCCAGCGCAGGATCCCGATCACCGCGCCAAGCAACGCCATCAGCGTGCCGGCCAGCGACAGGCTGATCACCAGGTTGCTCCACAGGCCGTCGACGCCAATGCCGCGTAATGGATACAGCCAGTGCAGCCAGGCGCCGACCAGGTTCCAGCCGCGCTCCAGGGCGCTGGCATCGCGCACCACTTCGCCGGTATGGCCGGAGATGTACAGCAGGGTGCGTGCGCCATCGTCGAGCTGCACCCGCTGCAGCGGGCGCTCGGCGTCGAGGGCGCGCGAGTGGCTCCACAGGTCTTCGGTCACCACCCCGGCATAACGGGCTGTTGCCTGCGGATCGTATTGATGCGCACTGGCCAGGGCCTGTTCGCGATCGATCGCCTGCAGGCGCTGGCCCGTGCGGGCGTCCACCGCCACGCTGGCCCGGCCTGGATAACTGAACAGGTAGCGCGGCGTGCCGGCCACCGTGCTCAGGCGGATGCTGGCCGGGGTGCGCTCGGCATCGGCACTGCGCAGGGCAGTGCCGAGGTCGACGCAGCAATCCTGAACGCGCAACTGCGGCAGGTGAGCGTAGTGCTCGCGCGGGGTCAGCTTGGGGTAGCCGACATACAGCATGACCATCCCCGAGAAGAACCACAGGGCCATGAACAGGCATAAGCCGATGCCCAGCCAGCGGTGCCACAGGTACAGGTAACGTTTCATCGGCGGCGTCCTAGAAGCGCGTCTGCACGGCCAGCTCCAGGGTGCGCGGGGCACCGAGGTAGAGCATGCTCGAGGAGGTCCAGCGGGCATACACCTCGTCGGTCAGGTTGCGCACCCGGGCCGTGATGCGCGTGTCGTCATCGACCTTGAAACCGACGAAGGCACCGAAGACCGTGTAGGCCGGCGCGTAGCGGGTGTTGGCTGCGTCGGCATACACCGAAGACACGTAGCGGCTGTCGGCACCGATTTGCCAGCTCGGGTCGATGTCGTAGGTCAGCCACAGGTTGGCGACCCGCTCGGGGATGTTGGTCGGGGTATTGCCCTTGCGCGAGATCGAGCGACCGCCGACGTTCTCGTTGAACTCGTCGTACTGGGCGTCGACGTAGGCAAAGTTGCCCTCGGCCAACAGCTTCGGTGTGACGTGCAGCGAGGCGGCCACTTCTACCCCGCGCGAGGTCTGCTTGCCCACCGGCTGGGTGACGCTGGGGTTGGCGGCATCGGCGGTGGCGAGGTTCTTGCGCTCGATCTGGTAGGCGGCAACGGTGGCGGCGCCGCGGCCATCGAGGAAGCTGAACTTGCTGCCCACTTCCAGCTGCTTGCCGGTGCTCAGGTCGAAGTCGCGTACGGTGGCAAAACTGGCTGTGCTGAGCATGCCCGAGGGCGGGTCGGCGGCGGTGCTGTACTGCACATAGACGTTGGCCGCCGGGGTCAGCTCGTAGACCAGGCCGATGCGCCCGGTGGTGGGCTCGTAGCTGCGCTGGAAGTCCAGCGGGTTGTTGGCATCGACCGTGCGGTAGTTGTGCACATCGAGGTCGATATGGTCATAGCGTAAACCGGTGAGCAGCGACAGGCGCTCGGTCAGTTGCAGGCGGTTCTCGACGAACGCCGCCCAGGTGTCGACGGTGTTCTCGCGGTTCTTCTGAAAGCCCGGGACCATGCCCTTCAGGTCATAGAAATGCCCGGGTTCGAAGCTGGCCGGATCGACACTGTCGAAAATACCGGTGATCGAGCGCGGGTAGGTCATCTGCACGTTGTGGCTGTAGTCCAGGCCCGCCGACCACTGGCTGTTGAGGCCGAACAACTGGCCCTCGTGCAGCAATTCGAAGCGGTTGCCGTTGAGCTCCTGGTCATGGCGTTGCAGCAGCGCGTTGGAGCGGTTGACCCGGCTGTTGTCGGCATTGTAGGCGTAGGTTTCGAGGTTACGAAAATCACGCTCGGTGTTGTAGTGGTAGAGGGTGTTGCGCAGCGAGGTGTTGTCGTTGAAGCGGTACTCGGTGATTGAGCGCAGCCAGCGAACGCGCTGCTCGTAGCGGCCGTCCTCGACGTTGTAGTTTTCGAAGCGGCGGCTCTCGTCGACCTTCATTTCGCCGCCCAGCGGGTTGAGCACCGGGCTGCCCCAATAGGGGCTGTCGACCGTTTCGTTCTGGTACTCCACGGCCAGGGTGTGGGACAGCTGGTCGTTGATGTCGGTGAGCAGCGAGAACGCCACGGTCCAGGCATCGCGCTCTTCGCGATCGACATAGCCGTTGCTCTTGCTGTGGCTGAAATCCAGGCGTGCGTAGTTGCGGATGCCATCGCCGTCGTTGAGCGCATGGTTGAAGCCGAACGAGGTCTCGCTGCTGTCGTAGGAGCCGTACTTGATTCTGCCTTCGTTGAAGTTCTCGTCGCGGCTGGCCAGTTTGCTGATGTAGTTGATCGAGCCGCCGACGGCGCCAGCGCCAAACAGGAAGCTCGACGGCCCGCCGACGGCTTCGACGCGGTCATAGATCCAGCTGTCGACCGGGCGCGCGGCAACCGAGTCGTACTGCACGCTGATGCCGTTGAACAGCTGGGTGATCTGCCCCCCGGAAAACCCCCGGTAAGCCACCGAGCCTGCCGAACCCGGTGGTGAGGCGGCGGTCATGCCGGGCACGCCGTTAAGCGCGTCCTGGGTGCTCTGCGCGCCGCGTTGCTCGATCTGCTGGCGGTTGACGATGCTCACCGAGGCCGGGGTTTCCCGCGGGGTGAGGCCAAGGCGCGAAGCGGTTTGCGACGGGGTGTCGAGCAGCACGCCGTCTTCGGCGTCGGCGCGGCTGTTGATACGCAGGTCGGGCAGGGTCAGCGGCGCCTCGGCCACAGCGTGGAAGGGCAACGCGCACAGCAGCGCCGCGCAACCGTAAAGGCGATAGGAGTAGGGCATGAATCACACTCTGGAAATTGAGCCAGCGGCCGCCTGCACCTGTCAGGCAGGCACAGCAAAAAACGGCCGGTTTCGGGCAGCCCAAGCGGCTGCCAGGAGGTTCAAGCCAGAAGCGGGGAGGCGCGGGGGTTGGCGGCCGGCCAGCAATATCGCGGCGGCGCCTTGCTGCGCAGTTCACGGTGATAGCGACGTACCCGGGTAACCGCCAGCAGCCAGCCGATGACCAGCACCAGGCCCAGGCAGACCACGGCGGCAGCGCACACCGGGCAGGTCTGCATGCTGTCCCAGCCGGCCACCGTCTGATCGCCGAAATCGCTTTTCAGCGTCGGCCCGGCGCTGCCCATGGCCGAGCAATAGGCGCCGCCGATACCGTTGAGTTGCAGGCCCATCATCTGCCCGTGACCGATACCGCAGGCGAACAGATTGAACAGGACACAGAAGTACAAGGTCCAGGCAATCAGCGGGCGGTCGGCGGGGGCGCGGTTCATGGCCGCGACTTTAGCACCGATGGCCGCCGGGGTTAAAGCAATCAGGCCGGTTCTTCAGCGACTTTTTGCGGTGGCGGATTGTATTGCGCAAAGCTCACGTCGTCGGTCTGGTCGACGCGCTTTTTCAGCCGTTCGTTGAAGGCGCGATTGACCGCATATTGCCCGCCGGAGCTGGTGCGAAACTGCGCGGTCAAAGTGATGCCGTTGAGGTTCATGCTGTCGACCCCGAACACCTGCAGCGGCCCTTGCAGGCTGTGGCGCAGCAGCGGGTCTTCGCTGATCGACTGGCCGACTTCGCGGATCAGTTTCAGCGCGCTGTCGACGTCGGTCTGGTAGCTGAACTGAACCGAGAAGAACGCATAGGCGAACTGCCGTGACTGGTTGGTGACCGCCTTGATCTGGCCGAACGGTACCGAGTGCACGAAGCCCTTGCCATCACGCAGGCGCAAGGTGCGGATGGTCAGGCTCTCGACCGTGCCGGCATGCCCGGAATCGAGCACCACCCAGTCGCCGATGGCGATGGTGTCTTCGATGAGGATGAACAGCCCGGTGATCACGTCCTGCACCAGTTGCTGGGAGCCGAAACCGATCGCCAGGCCGACCACCCCGGCGCCGGCCAGCAAGGGCGCGACGTTGATGCCCAGATTGGCCATGGTGGTGATGGTGCAGATCACCACCAGGATGATCTTGATGGCATTGCGCAGCATCGGCAGGATGGTCCGCACCCGGGTGCTCGGCTGGCGCGACGAGCGCCGCCCGACCGTGGGCTTGAGGGCTTCCTGGATCGCCGTGTCGATCACCACCCACAGCAGCCAGGTGACCAGCAGGATCAGGCCGATGCTGCTCAGTGAATCACTGATCGCCCGGCCCAGGCTATTGCGCAAGGCAAAGTCGAGCACCGAAAAGCCCCAGATGCGCCCCAGCAGCTCGATGAAGGCCACTGCCATGGCGATGCGCAGCAGCGCGTGGGCAAGGTTGCGCAGCAGTTCCTTGTACGGACGCAGGCGTTGCCCGGGTTCGATGTCGTGGGCCTTGAACAGGTGCTGCAAGGTGGTGCTGAGAAACAGCGTGGCGATCAGCAAAATGGTGGTCAGCAAAGCGTTTTGCAGGGCCTTCTGGCTCTCTTCGCCGGCGCCGATCAGGGTGATGGCCGAGACCAGGATCATCATCAGGATCGGCAGGTACCAGAGCCAGGAAAAGATCCGCAGGGTTTCCTGCACGGCGCGGTGCTGCAAGCGCTCCTTGAGCGCGCGGTTGCGGATCAGGTGCGCCACCGGGCGGCGCAGGCGAATCACCAGGACGGCGAACGCCAGGGTCGCCAGCAGGCCGGTGATTACCGCCACGCTGCTGGTGATGTTGCCGCCCAGTTGGCGGGCGATCTGCGGGCTGGTCAGGGCATCGCTCCAGGCCGCCAGAAAGCCGATCATGAACAGCGGCCGAGGCGCCAGCTGGCGAATGATGCGCACCGCCGCGCGCTTGTGGCCGGTGTCGAACAGGGTGATCAGGCACAGGATGATCGATGTCGAGAAGATACCGCTGCTGGTGGCATAGGCCAGGCTCAGGCCCAGGGCGCGGCCTACCGACGGCTCCAGATAGTGGCTGACGTACAGCGTGGTCGGCAGGCTGGCCAGGGCCGGCAGGGTATAGGGCAGCAGGTAGCCGAGCAGTTTCTGCAGGCGCGGGCGTTGGCGCAGCGGGCGGCTGTTGTTGCTGCGATGGGCCAGCAGGCGGCCGAGGTTGGTGAGCACCGCGAAGGCGACCAGCCAGGTGATGCTCAGCAGGGCGAAATCGCCGAGCAGGTCGAGGCCATCGCGACCGGCGTGGCGGTTGACCAGTTGATCGACTTCATTGACGGCGCGGTCGGCGCGCAGGCGCCAGCTGTCGAACAGGTGGCTGTTGATATCCAGTTCCTGGCTGACATCGTCCAGGCCATCGGCAATGGCGCCGAGCAGGCCGCCCTGGACCACGGGTTCAGGTTCAGGTGTTGGTGCGGCGGGCGAAGGTTCGGCGGCGAACAGCTGGCTGCTCAACAGACAACTGAACAGCAAGGTGAGTAAAGATCGGGTCACTGGGCACTCCTTGAGCCGTGGATGACGGAAAGGGTAGTCAATGAACTGATCAGCAAATGGGAGGGTAAGTTCGATAGGGGGTGAAGCAATCGCGGGTCAAGTCGAGGCGTCACCTCGACTGACCCGCGATGAGGCCATTACTGCCCGGTGTAGATCTGGTCGAAAATCCCGCCATCGTTGAAGTGGGTTTTCTGCACGGTGCGCCAGTCACCGAAGGTCTTCTCGACCGAGAGGAAGTCGACTTTCGGGAAGCGGTCGGTGTACTTGGCCAGCACCGCTGGATCACGCGGACGCAGGTAGTTGTTGGCGGCGATTTCCTGGGCCTCAGGCGACCACAGGTATTTCAGGTATGCCTCGGCGGTGGCGCGGCTGCCTTTCTTCTCGACCACCTTGTCGACCACACTCACCGGTGGCTCGGCTTCGGCGGAGACGCTTGGGTAGATGACTTCGAACTGGTCACGACCGAACTCGCGGGCGATCATTTCGGCTTCGTTCTCGAAGGTCACCAGCACCTCGCCGATCTGGTTGGTCATGAAGGTGGTGGTGGCGGCGCGGCCACCGGTATCGAGCACTGGCGCCTGCTTGAACAGCTTGCCGACAAAGTCCTTGGCCTTGTTCTCGTCACCGCCGTTCTTCAGCACATAGCCCCAGGCCGAGAGGTAGGTGTAGCGGCCGTTACCGGAGGTTTTCGGGTTTGGCACAATGACCTGGACGCCGTCTTTGAGCAGGTCGGGCCAGTCTTTCAGGGCCTTGGGGTTGCCCTTGCGCACGATGAACACAGTGGCCGAGGTGAACGGCGCGCTGTTGTTCGGCAGGCGCGTGACCCAGTTGTCCGGCACCAGCTTGCCGTTGTCGGCCAGGGCATTGATGTCGGTGGCCATGTTCATGGTGATGACGTCAGCCGGCAGGCCGTCGATTACCGAACGGGCCTGCTTGCTCGAGCCACCGAACGACATCTGCACGGTGATCTTCTCTTTGTGCTCGGCTTCCCAGTGCTTCTGGAACGCGGCGTTGTAATCCTTGTAGAAGTCGCGCATCACGTCGTACGAGACGTTCAGCAGCGGCGCCGGAGCAGCCTGGGCCACGGAGCCGAAGGCGAGGCTTGCGGCCAGAAGCGAGGCACTGAAGAGTTTTTTCACTGCGCATTCCTTGTTCGAGTTAGCGTTAAAGGCATTATGCCAGCGACTATAACGGTTGGGCTTTAGGCGCTAAAAGATTAAAAAGTGCTTTGCTTATTCCATTTTTTTAAACAGCGCATTGCCGCAGCGCGAGCAGAACGCCGCGCCGTGCTCGTGGCTGTTTTTCCGGCACACCGGGCAGTCGTGCTGTAGCTGTTCGCCGCGCATGGCGTTGGCAAGCTCGGCGGTGAAAATCCCGGTGGGCACGGCGATGATCGAGTAACCGGTGATCATCACCATCGACGACAACACCTGGCCCAGCGGGGTTTTGGGCACGATGTCGCCAAAGCCGACCGTGGTCAGGGTGACGATCGCCCAGTAGATGCCCTTGGGGATGCTGGTAAAGCCATGCTCGGGACCTTCGACCACATACATCAGGGTGCCGAACACGGTGACCAGGGTCGAGACGCTGAGCAGGAACACGATGATCTTCTGCTTGCTGCCGCGCAGCGCCGCGAGCAGGTAATGGGCCTGCTTGAGGTAGGGGCTGAGCTTGAGCACGCGAAAGATCCGCAGCATACGTACGACGCGGATGATCAGCAGGTATTGGGCGTCGCTGTAGTACAGGGCGATGATCCCCGGGACGATCGCCAGCAGGTCGACCAGGCCATAAAAACTGAAGGCGTAGCGCAAGGGCTTGGGCGAGCAATACAAGCGGATCAGGTACTCGACCAGAAAGATCGCGGTAAAGCCCCACTCGACGGCCGCCAGCAACCCGGCATAACCCTGGTGCACCTCGTCGATGCTGTCGAGGATCACCGTTACCAGGCTGGCGAGAATGATCAGCAGGAGGATCTTGTCGAAGCGCCGGCCGGCCGTGGTGTCGGTTTGAAAGACGATGACGTAGAGCCGCTCGCGCCAGCTCGAAGGGGTGTCCATAGGCTCGTTCCAAAGGCAGATGGGCAGAGCCTAGGGGCTGCACCTCAGCTGTGCAAGCGACGCCGGCTGTGGGATAGCGGCAGGCGCAGCAGGCGGCCGCCGGCATGCAGCAGCCAGCAGGCGAGAATGAACGGCGCAGTCAGGCCGGCGACCGGCAGCAGGCTCACCGCTGGTTGCAGGGCAATTGCCAGGACGATGGCCAGCAGCGGCAGCCAGGGCCGCTGGCGTTCCTGGCTGAAGGCCAGGGCGGCGAGGGCGGCATTGAAACCGAACAGGCCGTTGTAGGCCGCCGTGGCCTCGCCACCGAGCAACGCCACGCTGCCGCCGATGGCCGAGCCGAGCAGGGCCCAGACGGCGGCGTAGCGATTGGAGATCAGCAGGCCGAGGGCGATCAGCACGCCGGCCAGCGGCTGGTCGAGCAAGAAGATCTGCCCAAGGCCGCGGGCCAGGGCGAACAGCGGGTTGGCCTCGACACTGGTGCTGGTGGCGCTGGCGGGTTCGGCCATGGCCAGGGCGGCCCAGCCGAGCAACACGAACGGCGCGGTATAGGCAGGCAGCAGTTGCCTGGGGCCGCGCTTGAGCCACTGGTGCACGAGCATGCTGCTCAGGCCGCCAGCGGCGATGATCAGTGGCGGCAGAATCGCCGACCAGGGCAGGGCATAGCTGATCAGCAGACCAATCAGCACGCCGTTGTAGCTGTACAGGCCGGCCTGGCGGTCAGTGCGGTTGTAGCCACGGCGCTGGGCAGTCAGCAGCCCGGCGAGGGCCCCGAGCAGCGCGCCGCCGACCAGGTCGGGCGCGGTCAGGGTGATAGCCAGCAGGCAGCACAGGCCACACAGCGGATTGCGCTGCAGCAGCACCTGGCTGAAGCCGTTGAGCAAGGCAGTGGCCCAGTCGGGGCACGGGTTGACGAAATTCTTGGTGTACATGGGGGCAGTCTGGGTTGATGTGGAGTGGGGAGCCTCTTTGGGCCGGGTTGTCCCACCTGGGGTTTGTGTTGCATTCATCGCGGGTCAAGCCCGCTCCCACAAACCTGTGGGAGCGGTCTACCTCAGATCAAGGTCTCGATCCGCAGCGTGTTAGTCGACCCCGGCTTGCCAAAAGGCACACCGGCAGTGATCAACAGCGTGTCGCCGCGGCTGGCCATGCCCTGGGCCTGGGCGATCTCCAGGGCGGTGGAGCAGATCTCGTCGACCTGGCGCAGGCGATCGTTGACCACCGAATGCACACCCCAGGCCACGCTCAGGCGCCGGGCGGTGGACAGGTTGGGCGTCAGGTTGAGGATCGGCGCCCGTGGCCGCTCGCGTGCAGCGCGCAGGGTCGAAGCCCCCGATTCGCTGTAGTTGACCAGCACCGCCACCGGCAGGATGCCGCTGATGCGGCGGATCGCGCAGCTGATGGCATCCGACACGGTGGCCTCGGCTTTCGGCCGGCCGACGTCGAGTTGCGCCTGGTAGTCCGGGCCGTTCTCCACCTGGCGGATGATCTTGCTCATCATCTGTACCGCTTCCAGCGGGTAGTCGCCCGAAGCGGTCTCGGCCGAGAGCATCACCGCATCGGCGCCTTCGGCCACGGCGTTGGCGACGTCGGTGACTTCGGCGCGGGTCGGGGCCGGGGAGAAGCGCATCGATTCGAGCATCTGTGTGGCCACCACCACCGGTTTACCCAGTTCGCGGCAGGTGTTGATGATGCTCTTCTGGATCTGCGGCACGCTTTCAGCCGGCACTTCCACGCCCAGGTCGCCACGGGCAACCATGATCGCGTCGCTGAGCTCGGCAATGGCGCGCAGTTGGGTCACCGCCGAGGGCTTCTCGATCTTGGCCATCAGGTAGGCACGGTCACCGATCAGCTGGCGCGCTTCGACGATGTCTTCCGGGCGCTGCACGAACGACAGTGCCACCCAGTCCACGCCCAGCTCCAGGCCGAAGCTCAGGTCGCGGCGGTCCTTGGCGGTCAGCGGGCTGAGGTCGAGTACCGCTTGCGGCACGTTGACGCCCTTGCGGTCGGACAGCTCGCCGCCGTTGAGCACTTCGGTCTCGATTGCGTCGCTGTGCTTGGCGGTCACCCGCAGGCGCAGCTTGCCGTCGTCGAGCAGCAGGTCCATGCCCGGCTCCAGCGCAGCGATGATTTCCGGGTGCGGCAGGTTGACCCGCTCAAGCGTACCCGGGGTGCTGTCCAGGTCCAGGCGCAGGGCCTGGCCGCGTTGCAGCTGGACCTTGCCCTCGGCAAAACGGCCGACGCGTAGTTTAGGCCCCTGCAGGTCCATGAGGATGCCCAGCGGGTAGTTGAGCTGGCTCTCCACCTCGCGGATCCACTGGTAGCGCAGGGCGTGGTCTTCGTGCTCGCCGTGGCTGAAGTTCAGGCGAAAGATGTTCACCCCGGCCTCGACCAGTTGGCGGATGTCATCGATGCCCTTGATCGCAGGACCGAGGGTGGCAAGGATTTTGACTTTTTTATCAGGCGTCATGTCAGGCACTCTCGAGAATCAGGATGGCGCGAAAATCGTTGACGTTGGTCCGCGTCGGCTCGGTAACGATCAAGTCATCGAGCGCGGCGAAGTAGCCGTAGCCATTGTTGTTGTCCAGCTCGTCACTGGCCGACAGGCCCAG
Source organism: Pseudomonas sp. UC 17F4 (assembly GCF_900101695.1). Classification (NCBI taxonomy): domain Bacteria; kingdom Pseudomonadati; phylum Pseudomonadota; class Gammaproteobacteria; order Pseudomonadales; family Pseudomonadaceae; genus Pseudomonas; species Pseudomonas sp. UC 17F4. The sequence goes on along the minus strand of NZ_FNKV01000001.1, from coordinate 4,836,648 downwards.
GGCCGCGGCGCGGGCGTAGCTGTCCGGGGTCATCAGTGCGCCGGCGTTGTCTTCGGAGCCGTCGATGCCATCGGTGTCACCGGCCAGGGCATAGACCCCGCGCAGGCCCTTGAGGCTTTCGGTCAGGCTCAGCAAAAACTCGGCGTTGCGCCCGCCACGGCCATTGCCGCGCACGGTCACGGTGGTTTCGCCACCGGAGAGGATCACGCAGGGTGGCGACAGCGGCTGGCCGTGCTGGACGATCTGCCGGGCGATGCCGGCATGGACCTTGGCCACCTCGCGCGACTCGCCTTCGAGGTCGCCAAGGATCAGCGGGCTGAAGCCGGCCTGGCGGGCTTTGACCGCTGCCGCTTCCAGCGACTGCTGGGGCCGGGCGATCAGCTGGAAGTGGCTGCGGGCCAGGGCCGGGTCGTCAGCCTTGACGGTCTCGGAGGCCGGGTTGTTGAGCCAGGCGGTGACCGCAGCAAGCGCTTCGATGTTGTAGCGCTTGAGGATCGCCAGGGCTTCGGCCGAGGTGCTCGGGTCGGCCACGGTGGGGCCGGAGGCAATGACCGTGGCCAGATCCCCGGGTACATCGGAAATCGCATAGGTATAGACGGTGGCCGGCCAGCAAGCCTTGGCCAGGCGCCCGCCCTTGATCGCCGAGAGGTGCTTGCGCACGCAGTTCATCTCGCCGATGGTGGCGCCGGATTTGAGCAGGGCCTTGTTGATCTGTTGCTTGTCGGCCAGGGTCAGGCCTTCGGCAGGCAGCGCCAGCAGCGCCGAACCACCGCCGGAGAGCAGGAAAATCACCCGGTCGTCAGCCGTGAGGTTGCTGACCATTTCCAGTACCCGCTTGGCCACGGCCAGGCCGGCGGCATCCGGGACCGGGTGGGCGGCTTCGACCACTTCGATTTTCGAGCAGCTGGCGCCATGGCCGTAGCGGGTAACCACCAGGCCGGAAACCGGGCCCTTCCAGGCGCGCTCGACGACTTCAGCCATGGCCGCGGCAGCCTTGCCGGCGCCGATGACGATGACGCGACCGCTGCGGTCGCTGGGCAGGTGGGCTTCAAGGACCTGGCGGGGATGCGCGGCATCGATGGCCGTGGCGAACAGCTCGCGCAGAAAGTGTTGCGGATCGACCGACATGGCAGGCTCCAATCTTATTGTTTTTCAGAATCAAAAACGCCCCTGGGCCCGCCTCCGTGCAGGCCGACCCAGGGGCGCTGAAAGCGGCAAGCTTCAAGCTCCAAGCCGCAAGAGAAAGCGGATCGACGCGCGGCCTGCTTTTACTTGCAGCTTGAAGCTTGCAACTGGCCTCTTACTCTTCACCGCGGATCGAGAAGTTGGCCATGTGCTCAAGGCCCTTGATCAGCGCCGAGTGGTCCCAGTTGGCGCCGCCGATGGCCGCGCAGGTGCTGAACACTTGCTGGGCGTTGGCGGTGTTGGGCAGGTTGATGTTCAGTTCCTTGGCACCTTGCAGGGCCAGGTTCAGGTCTTTCTGGTGCAGGCTGATACGGAAGCCCGGGTCGAAGGTGCCCTTGATCATGCGCTCGCCATGCACTTCGAGGATTTTCGACGAAGCGAAGCCGCCCATCAGTGCTTCACGCACCTTGGCAGGATCGGCGCCGTTCTTGGCGGCGAACAGCAGCGCTTCGGCCACCGCCTGGATGTTCAGGGCGACGATGATCTGGTTGGCGACCTTGGCAGTCTGGCCGTCGCCGCTGCCGCCGACGCGGGTGATGTTCTTGCCCATGACCTGGAACAGCGGCAGGGCGCGTTCGAAGGCGTTCGGGCAGCCGCCGACCATGATGCTCAGGGTCGCGGCCTTGGCACCGACTTCACCGCCGGACACCGGCGCGTCGAGGTAGGTGGCGCCGGTGGCCTTGATCTTCTCGGCGAAGGCTTTGGTGGCGGTTGGCGAGATCGAGCTCATGTCGATCACCACCTTGTTCGGGCCGACGCCCTGGGCCACGCCGTTGTCGCCGAACAGCACCGCTTCAACCTGCGGGGTATCGGGGACCATGACGATGATGAATTCAGCTTCCTGGGCCACTTCTTTCGGGTTGGCCAGGGCTACGGCGCCGGCGGCGACCAGGTCGGCAGGCGCGGCGTCGTGGTGGGTCGAGAGGAACAGGCTGTGACCGGCTTTTTGCAGGTTCTGCGCCATTGGGCGGCCCATGATGCCGGTGCCGATAAATCCGATTTTAGCCATGAGAAATGCCTCTTGTAATTGTTGGATGCAGGGCACTGTAGGAGCGGGCTTGCCCCGCGATTCGATAGTGGCCGTACCGCCGCTATCGCGGGGCAAGCCCGCTCCTACAGGGAATCCTTAAATCGCGTTATGGGTCTTCAGCCAGCCAAGGCCCGCTTCGGTAGTGGTCAGCGGCTTGTATTCACAGCCCACCCAGCCCTGGTAGCCGATGCGGTCCAGGTGTTCGAAGAGGAAGCGATAGTTGATCTCGCCAGTACCCGGCTCGTTGCGGCCGGGGTTGTCGGCCAGCTGGATGTGGTTGATCTTGGCCAGGTTGCTCTGCACGGTACGGGCAAGATCGCCCTCCATGATCTGCATGTGGTAGATGTCGTATTGCAGGTACAGGTTGCTGCTCGCCACCTCGGCCTGGATCTCCAGCGCCTGTTTGGTGGTGTTCAGGTAGAAGCCCGGGATGTCGCGGGTGTTGATCATTTCCATGACCAGCTTGATCCCGGCGGCCTGCAGCTTGTCGGCGGCAAACTTGAGGTTGTCGACGAAGGTCTTGCGCACCGTGGCGCAGTCCGGGCCTTGTGGACGGATGCCGGCCAGGCAGTTGACCTGGGTGTTGCCCAGCACCTGGGCGTAGGCGATGGCCAGATCGACACCGGCGCGGAATTCCTCGACACGGGCCGGGTCGCAGGCGATGCCGCGATCACCCTTGGCCCAGTCGCCGGCCGGCAGGTTGAACAGCACCTGGGTCAGGCCGTGGGCATCGAGCTGCTGCTTGATTTCAGCCGAGCTGAAGTCGTACGGGAACAGGTACTCGACACCGCTGAAGCCGGCGTCGGCAGCAGCCTTGAAACGGGCGAGGAAGTCCTGCTCGGTAAACAGCATGGACAGGTTGGCGGCGAAACGTGGCATGGTTGTCTCCTTGCAAAAAGGGGCCCTGTGCACCCGGCAGCAGGGCCTTCGCAGCGATCAGTCGAGCAGGGAAATCGCGGTTGGCGCGTCGTTGCCGACCAGGGCCAGGTCTTCGAATTCGTTGACCGCGTTGATTTCGGTGCCCATGGAAATGTTGGTCACGCGCTCGAGGATAACCTCGACCACCACCGGTACCCGGAACTCTTCAGCCAGCTTTTGCGCCTTGAGCAGGGCCGGGGCGATCTCGCCAGGCTCGGTCACGCGCAGGGCCTTGCAGCCCAGGCCTTCGACCACGGCGACGTGATCGACGCCATAACCGTTGAGTTCCGGCGCGTTGACGTTCTCGAACGCCAGCTGCACACAGTAATCCATCTCGAAGCCGCGCTGGGCCTGGCGGATCAGGCCCAGGTAGGAGTTGTTCACCAGCACGTGGACGTAGGGCAGGTTGAACTGCGCGCCCACTGCCAGCTCTTCGATCATGAACTGGAAGTCATAGTCGCCCGACAGTGCCACGACCTTGCGAGTCGGGTCGGCCTTGACCACGCCCAGCGCCGCAGGAATGGTCCAGCCCAGCGGGCCGGCCTGGCCGCAGTTGATCCAGTGGCGTGGCTTGTAGACGTGGAGGAACTGCGCGCCGGCGATCTGCGACAGACCGATGGTGCTGACGTAGCAGGTGTCCTTGCCGAACACCTGGTTCATTTCCTGGTAAACGCGCTGCGGCTTGACCGGCACGTTGTCGAAGTGGGTCTTGCGCTGCAGGCTCGACTTGCGCTGCTGGCAGTCTTCGAGCCAGGCGCTGCGGTCCTTGAGCTTGCCGGCGGCTTTCCACTCGCGGGCCACTTCCAGGAACACGTCCAGGGCGGCGCCAGCGTCGGAAACGATACCCAGGTCCGGGGTGAACACGCGGCCAATCTGGGTCGGCTCGATGTCGACGTGAATGAAGCGGCGGCCTTCGGTGTAGACGTCAACGGAGCCGGTGTGACGGTTGGCCCAACGGTTGCCGATACCCAGCACCACGTCGGACTTGAGCATAGTGGCGTTGCCGTAGCGGTGCGAGGTCTGCAGGCCGACCATGCCGACCATCAGCGGGTGATCGTCAGGGATGATGCCCCAGCCCATCAGGGTCGGGATCACCGGGATACCGGTCAGCTCAGCGAATTCCACCAGCTTGTCGCAGGCATCGGCGTTGATGATGCCGCCACCGGCAACCAGCAATGGACGCTCGGCAGTGTCGAGCATGGCCAGGGCTTTCTCGACCTGGACACGGTTGGCCGCAGGCTTTTGCACCGGCAGCGGCTGGTAGGCATCGATGTCGAATTCGATCTCGGCCATCTGCACGTCGAACGGCAGGTCGATCAGCACCGGGCCTGGGCGGCCGGAGCGCATTTCATAGAAGGCTTTCTGGAACGCATATGGCACCTGGCCGGGTTCCAGAACGGTGGTCGCCCACTTGGTCACCGGCTTGACGATGCTGGTGATGTCGACGGCCTGGAAATCTTCCTTGTGCATGCGGGCACGCGGCGCTTGGCCGGTGATGCACAGGATCGGGATGGAGTCGGCCGAGGCACTGTACAGGCCGGTGACCATGTCGGTGCCGGCAGGGCCGGAGGTGCCGATGCACACGCCGATGTTGCCGGCCTTGGTGCGGGTGTAACCCTCGGCCATGTGCGAGGCGCCTTCAACGTGACGAGCGAGGACGTGATCGATACCGCCGACTTTCTTCAGGGCCGAGTACAGGGGGTTGATGGCTGCACCCGGAATGCCAAACGCGGTTTCCACACCTTCGCGGCGCATCACCAGAACGGCTGCATCAATTGCTCTCATTTTGCTCATGGTTTTGTGCCTCTTTGATTTTGTAATTGTATACAAATGGCTTTTCACCAGAGTGTATTCACGCCAGGCGACTCTGGTCAATCCATTTTCATCGGCGATCGGCGCTTTCGTCGGGAAGCCTTTAAAAATGGCGTTTCGTCAGAATTGGTTCATCGCGTCGAAATTATTGTATACAAAAATATTCGCCATTGTGTTCTATTTGTTCTATTGATTTTTACACCTGCCCTCGGGCTTCTAACAACAAGAGGACCTTTCCATGAACGCTTTGACCCTGAAAGTCGCTGTCAGCCTGGTGAACGCTGCGCTGGTGGCCGGGCGCAAGATCTCCTCCGCGCCGCTGACCGTGGCGGTGCTGGACAGCGGCGGTCACCTGCTGGCCCTGCAGCGTGAAGACGGCGCCAGCCTGCTGCGCCCGCAAGTGGCGATGGGCAAGGCCTGGGGCGCAATTGCCCTGGGCAAGGGCTCGCGCCTGCTGGCGCTGGACGCGCAACAGCGCCCGGCGTTCTTCGCCGCGCTCAATGGCCTGGGTCAAAGCCCGGTGGTGCCGGCGCCTGGTGGGGTGCTGATTCGTAATCAGCAGGGCGTGGTGCTGGGGGCGATCGGTATCAGTGGCGATACGTCGGATATCGACGAGCAGTGCGCGATCAGTGCGATCGAAGAGGCGGGGTTGACGGCGGATGCCGGTGTAGCGGCTTAAAATGTATCGCGGGTCAAGTCGAGTCGTCGCACCGCCGCTCCCACAATCACCTGACTCTGTGGGAGCGGGCTTGACCCGCGATGGATGCACTACCGATCAAGCGTCCGGCTCACAGCCCTTGAGCACCAAACGAATGATGGTCTGCGCCGCCGCTTCATAATCGCTGTCATCGAGCTTGGCCTTGCCGGTGACCACCGAGATCTGCCAGTCGAAGTCGGCGTAGGTCTGGGTCGCGGCCCAGATGCTGAACATCAGGTGGTGCGGGTCGAGCGGGGCGATCTGGCCGCGGTCGATCCACGCCTGGATGCACTCGATGTTGTGCCGGGCCTGGTCGTTGAGCTGCTCGACCTGGCTCGGGCTCAGGTGCGGCGCGCCGTGCATGATCTCGCTGGCGAACACCTTGGAGGCGAACGGCAGATCGCGGGAGATGCGCACCTTGGAGCGGATGTAGGCGCTCAGCACTTCTTTGGGATCGCCGTCGGCATTGAACGGTGTCGACGCCTGCATGATCGGTTCGATGATGCTTTCCAGGACCTCGCGGTAGAGGTTTTCCTTGGACTTGAAGTAGTAATAGACGTTGGGCTTGGGCAGGCCGGCCTTGGCCGCGATGTCGCTGGTCTTGGTGGCAGCGAAGCCCTTGTCGGCAAACTCTTCACTGGCCGCGCGCAGGATCAGTTCTTTGTTGCGCTCGCGAATGCTGCTCATGGTTGACGCTGTTCCTCGTGTCTGGCCGCTGGCGGCACCCGGGCCTGGGAGGGCGGTTGCGCATGGTAGCACCGGGTTCGCAAGCGGCTCAAGGTGGCGACTTTGAGCTAGACTGTGGCCCTCTCAACCCGCTGGAATCAGGCAAACATGGCAGGAAGCAGTCTTCTGGTATTGATCGACGATATCGCCACGGTACTCGACGATGTCTCGGTAATGACCAAGGTCGCGGCAAAAAAGACCGCAGGGGTGCTGGGCGACGACCTGGCGCTCAATGCCCAGCAGGTTACAGGCGTGCGCGCCGAGCGGGAAATCCCGGTGGTCTGGGCGGTGGCCAAGGGCTCGTTCCTCAACAAACTGATCCTGGTGCCGGCGGCGCTGTTGATCAGCGCCTTCATCCCCTGGGCGGTGACGCCGCTGCTGATGGTCGGCGGTGCGTTCCTGTGCTTTGAAGGCTTCGAAAAGCTCGCGCACAAGTTCCTCCACAGCAAGGAGCAAGACCAGGCCGAGCATGCGGCGCTGACCGAGGCGGTGGCGGACCCAGCAGTCGACCTGGTGGCCTTCGAGCAAGGCAAGATCAAGGGCGCGGTGCGCACCGACTTCATCCTTTCGGCCGAGATCATCGCCATCACCCTGGGCGCGGTCGCCCATGCGCCGCTGACCCAGCAGATCATCGTGCTCTCGGGCATCGCCATTGTCATGACCATCGGTGTTTATGGCCTGGTGGCCGGCATCGTCAAGCTCGATGACCTGGGCCTGTGGCTGACCCAGAAGGCTTCCAGCGCCGCCAAGGCGATCGGCAACGGCATCCTGCGCGCGGCGCCGTACATGATGAAAAGCCTGTCGGTGATCGGCACGGCGGCGATGTTTCTGGTCGGTGGCGGGATTCTGGTGCACGGCGTGGCGCCGCTGCACCATGCCATTGAAGCCTTCAGCGCAGGCCGCGGCGGCGCCTTGACCGGCGCCTTGCTCAACGCCGGCGTCGGTATCGTTGCCGGCGCCGCGGTACTGGCGGTGGTGGCGGTCATCGGCAAGCTCTGGCGTGCTGCCAGAGCCTGATGCCGCGAGGTTCGATCAGTTCTTCAGTGCTGTGCGCTCGTTGGCTGCGGGCAGCCAGTCGAGCAGGTGGTGGGTGAAGCCGTAGCTGGCGACCTGGTAGTAGGCGATTGCGCGCTGGATCAACGGGTCACTGGTGCTGCTGTTCACTTCCTGGCTTTCACCCAGCGCCTGGTTGTGGCGGCGCAAGCCGTCACGCGGGCTGAGGATGGCCAGGTCCTGGCCGTTGAACAGGCCCAGGTGCTGGTAGTTGCCGATCAGCACCCGCGGTGGCAGGCGGTCATCGAGCATCAGGTCGCGACCGAAGAAGGTCGAGGTGTAGCTCATGTTCAACAGGCCCAGCAGGGTCGGTGCGAGGTCGATCTGGCTGGCCAGTTTTGACTCCTCGCGCGCTTCGATCAGCTTCGGGGCGTTGATGAACAGCGGGATCTGATAGTTGCTGACCGGCAGGTCCTCCTTGCCGGCGCTGCCCGCCGTGTGATCGGCGACAAAGATGAACAGGGTGTTGTCGAACCAGGGTTTGCTGCGGGCCTGTTGCAAAAAGCGCCCGATGGCATGGTCGGTGTACTTCACCGCGCCGTCGCGGCCATTGCCTGATGGAATATCGATACGGCCATCGGGGTAGGTGTAGGGACGATGGTTGGAGGTGGTCATCAGTTGCAGGAAGAACGGCACCTGGTTGTCGTGGTCGGCGTCCGCCAGTTTTAGCGCTTGGGTGTACAGGTCTTCATCGGACATGCCCCAGGCATTCTTGAAGCTGATGTCGGCTTCGGCAACGCTGCTCTGGTCGACGACCCGGTAGCCGTTGCCGCTGAAAAACGCGTTCATGTTGTCGAAATAGCCGCGCCCGCCGTAGACGAACACGCTGTCATAGCCGACTTCGGCCAGTTGCTGGCCAAGGCTGGCGAAGCCGCTTTCACGGCCGATGCGCTTGACAATCGAACGCCCGGGCGTTGGCGGCATCGACAGGGTGATCGCCTCCAGGCCGCGGTCGGTGCGCGTGCCGGTGGCATAGAAGTTGTTGAAGTACAGGCTCTGCTTGCGCAGTGCGTCGAGGTTGGGGGTAAGGTTGCGGGTATCGCCGTTGCTGCCCAGGTACTTGGCGCTCAGGCTCTCGATGGTAACCAGGACGATATTCGGCGTGCGCGGGCTGCCCGAGGCAGTAATTTCCCGGCGAATGCCCATGGGTTCCTGATCGACGAAGCGTGCATTGGGTTCTTGCAGTTCGGCGCGGATCAACTGGGTGGATTCGCTTTCGCTGAGGCTGCCGTAGAACTGTGAATAGTCCAGTTCGTTGTTGCGAAACGCGGCAAAGAACTGGTATGGCCCGTTGCTTGCCAGTTCGCGGGCGTAAGCATTGCCACCCTGGCCGCGAGGCATGTCCTGGTTGATCAACAGCGCGCAACAGCCAACCAGCAGTGCCAGGCCAGCAAGGTTGGCAAGGCGTTTACGCCAACTGGGCAAAGGTGCATCCAGGGCCTGGCGCAACGGTTTGGCAATTGCCAGGGTCACTACCAGCGCGACCAGTGCCAGTACGCTGAGAATCAGGCCGATGGGGTAGGACTCGAGGATGTTGTTCAGTACCTCATCGGAGTACACCAGGTAGTCCACGGCGATAAAGTTGAAGCGCACGCCGAACTCGTCCCAGAACAGCCATTCGGCAACGGCGACGAACAACATGATGAATACGCTGGCGAACATCACCACTCGCAGCAACCCGCGATGCGCCCGCAACCGCCATAGCGGCGCCGGGCACAGCAGCAGGTAGACGGCCAGGGGCAGGGCGGCATAAATCAGAAAGCCCAGGTCATAGACCAGGCCGGTGGTAAAGATCGAGAAAAAATGCCCCCCGGCTTCACTCAGGTGAGTGAAGTACAGGGCGCTTCTTGTCAGTAAGAAAATAACCAACCACAACGACGTTAATAGCAGTAGATAGCGCACCGGCGCTGAGCGTGTAGCGTGCATGGCGTTTGCCTTGTTATTGCAGGGGAGGTGGGGCGGCAAACTAACGCTTGAAATGAGAAAAAATTGTCAAATAAATGCAGTGAAGAAGTTTGTCTGTAGTTTATAGTGATAGTTCTTTCATGCCGCAAGGATGCGCACGAGGCGCTAATGATAATCGCCCCTGATAACTAAATAAGGAGCCCATGAATGCCCTTCAGAACATTGACCTACGATGTCTTTCACCTGGGCTTGTACATGGCCACTGCATTGGCCTGGACCAGCCTGTGCGTCATGGTTTTGCTTTGCGCGCGCAGGCGTCGCTTTGCTGCTGTGCCGGGCAGTTGCCTGGGCGTGGCTGGGCTGGGCGTGCTGGTCTGCCTGGGAATCCTGTTGGCAGATGTACTGCGCCTGATCGATCACCGGGCGGTGTTATTCAGTCTGTTGGTTTTTGGGGTTATTGCACCGGGGCTTGCGGCTGCTGGTTTGTATCTGCGTCTGAATCTGCGGCGCGCGAGTATCGGTTGAATTCGTTTGTAGGAAAACACCTTAGTTGATGTAAGAGATTTCCGAAGTTTGACTTGCTTATAAAAGTTGCGCCCATGCAGGGCGCAACTTTGTATTCGTGCAGATCAGAAGTGCGCTTTGACCAGGAAGCTGGCCGTGTTCTGATCGGTATCAAAGGCATCGCTGTCCTTGATGCCGTATTTGTTCTTCCAGTAGTCGTATTCGAAACCGACATACAACTGCTTCTCGCCCCAGTTCAGCGCCTTGCCCAGGTCGTATTTGACCTGCGGGTTGAAGTGCAGGTTGGCGTGGTAGGTACCACGGCGGCTGGTGGCATCGTTGTCGACGACCCAGTCCATGAAACCATCGATGAGGATGTCGGACTTGCCCACGGGAATGGTGTAGGACCATACCGGGGTGATCTGCCAGACGTTGTCACCGGCGCGGCTGCCTTCGGTGTGGCGCTGGTAGAAGTTCAGCTGGAAGTAATCAAAGCCCGGGATGTCCAGGTCGAAACCCGGGCCGATCAGGTAGGACTCGGTGTCACCTTCGCCAAACTCGTAGGTCATGGCCAGCAGCACGTCCTTGACCGGGCCGAAGGCCAGCTTCTGGTCGAAGATCTTGCCGAACGACAGGCGCGGGCTGATCTCGCCGTAGTAGGTGTTGGGGCCGTTGTTGAAGTCCTTGTCGCCGTTGTAGAAGATCTTGTCGACGAAGATGAAGTTGTCGCCGTACTTCCAGGCATCGGCGTGCTCGAAGGTCACGGTCTGCTGGATCGACGGGTTGACGGCGAAGTTCTTGCCCCACAGGTAGGTCAGGCTGTTGTTCTGCCATTGCAGCAGGTCACCGGCGCTGGCGCCGGTGCTGGCCGCCAGCAGGCCGCTGGCGAGGATCAGGCTGTTGGTAATACGCATCGCGTAGTTGCTCCCTTGATTGATTCTGTGTCGGTGCTCTGGTGTGGCACCTTTTGGGTAATTACTTGTCTTCTGAGTCAGTTTTTTTCGATTGGCCACAGCTGTTTGGCAAGAGCTGGGCCAACTTTTTGGGGCTGGCTCAACAATCCTGCTCGACGTCAGACTGAACAGATGAAAAGGGTATTGCTGGATGGCGTGACGCTTGCCAACCGCCCGAATTCATTGACTGAGCGGTCAGCAAACGCAGACAGGATCCGTCCTGCCCTGAGCGAGGGGGCGCGCAGATTACTGGCTTGCGCGCCGGTCCTCAAGTGCTCCGTCCTGGAGCAGGTGTGGCAAAAACTGTGCGTTTGGTCAGCTTTTAGAAGTGAACCTTAACCAGGGCGCTGGTAACGCTCTGGTTGGTGTCGAGCTTCCCACTGTTCTCGATACCGTATTTGTCTTTCCAGTAGCTGTATTCGATACCTACGTACAACTGCTTGGCGCCCAGGTTCAGGGCCTTGCCCAGGTCGTATTTGACCTGCGGGTTGAACTGCAGGTTGGCGTGGTAGGTGCCGCGCCGGGTTTGATCGTTGTCCACCACCCAGTCCATGTAGCCATCGATCAGCACGTCGGACTTGCCCACGGGGATGGTGTAGGAAAAGGTTGGGGTAATCTGCCAGACACGATCACCTGGGCGGCTGCCTTCGGTGTTGCGCTGCATGATGTTGAGGGTGAAGTAGTTGAAGCCGGGAATCGCCAGGTCAAAGCCGGGGCCGATCAGGTAGGCCTCGTTGTCGCCTTCGCCCGACTCGTAGGTCATGGCGATCAGTACGTCCTTGATCGGACCGAACTCGAATTTGCGATCGAAGATCTTGCCTAGCGACAGCCGCGGGCTGAACTCACCGTAGTAGGTGTTGCTGCCTTTGTTGCGGTCGGTACCGCCGTTGTAGAAGATCTTGTCGATGAACAGGAAAGTGTCGCCGTACTTCCACTTGTTGGCGTGTTCGAAGGTCAGCGTCTGCTGGATCGCCGGGTTGACCTGGAAGTCCTTGCCGTAGAGGTAGGTGAGGCTGTTGGTGTGCCAGAGCAGCAAGTCCCCTGCGGCGGCTGGCAAGGTGGCCAGCAGACTGCTACCCAGCAGGAGGGAAGTGGTGATGCCTTTCATGTTGTGATTCCCGGCTTTGTTATTGTTGGTTTTCGGTTTTTTGGCGCGAAGCGCCCCGGCCGACCCGCTCCCACGGGTCGACGGCCTTGCATGTTGCTCGGGTGACGCCGGGCGGCAAGCGCCGCCCAAAGGCTCAGTGCTGGTGGGCGGTATCGTTGTGGGCGGCGCGCTCGGCGCCACCGAGGATGTTGAACAGCAGGTTGAGGATCAACGCGCTGACGGTGGCCATGGCAATGCCGCTATGGGTGATCGGTTCCATCCACTGCGGCATCTGTGCAAAGAATTCGGGGCGCACCACCGGGATCAGGCCCATGCCGACGCTGACGGCCACCAGCAACTGGTTACGACGGTCGGCGATGTCGGCTTCCTGGAGGATCTTGATGCCGGTGGCGGCGACCATGCCGAACATGGCAATCGAGGCGCCGCCGAGTACTGCTGGCGGAATCGAGGCAATCAGGAACGCCGCTTTTGGCAGCAGGCTGAGCAGGATCAGAAAACCTCCGGCAACTACCGTAACGTAGCGGCAACGCACGCCGGTCATCTGCACCAGGCCGATGTTCTGGGCGAACGAGGAGTGGGTAAAGGTGTTGAAAAAGCCGGCCACGAACGATGCGCCGGCATCGCACATCAGGCCGCGGCGCAGCATGCCCGGGGTGACTTCACGGTCGGTGACCTTGCCCAGGGCGAGGAACATGCCGGTGGACTCGACAAAGATGATCACCACCACCAGGCACATCGACAGGATCGGCGCCAGGCTGAAGGTCGGCATGCCGAAGTGCAGCGGGGTGACGACCTGGACCCAGGGCGCTTCGCTCAGGCCGGTGAGGTCGACCATGCCGATGGAGCCGGCGATGATGTAGCCCAGGCCCATGCCGATCAGCACCGAGACATTGACCCAGAAGCCACGCATGAAGCGGTTGATCAGCAGGATGGTGGCCAGCACCAGGCCGGCGACGATCAGGTACACGGGGGAGCCGAAGGGTGCGGCATCGGCGCCGCCGCCGGCCCAGTTGACGGCAACCGGGAACAGCGACAGGCCGATCGAGGTGATGACCGTGCCGGTCACCAGGGGCGGGAAGAAGCGCACCACCTTGGACATGAACGGCGCGATGATCATGCCGAAGAAGCCGGCGGCGATGGTCGCGCCGAAAATCCCCTGCAGGCCGACGCCGGGCATGCCGGCCATGGCCACCATGCTGCCGACCGCGGCAAAGCTTGCGCCCATCATCACCGGCATGCGGATGCCGACAGCACCAATGCCGAACGACTGGACGATGGTGGCGACACCAGCGACCAGCAGGTCGGCATTGATCAGGAAAGCGACTTCTTCACGAGAAAGTCCGGCGGCTTGACCGATGATCAGCGGCACGGCAATCGCGCCTCCGTACATCAGCAACACATGCTGCAGACCCACCAGGAACAGTTGGAACAGGGGCAGTGGCTGTCGTGGGGGCGCAACAGGGATGTACGCCTTGCGTGACTCGGACATGCAACACCTCGGTTTTGTTTTTATTCTTGGAGCTGCAAGCTTCAAGCGCCAAGCTTCAAGAAGAAGCAGGAGGTCACGCTTGGCTTGCAGCTTTTTTTTGCTTGCCGCTTACAGCTGGCAGCTTGCGGCTGCCTTAGTTGGTCGGTGCTCCCTTGGCGACCCAGGCGCCAATCAGTTCACGTTCCTGCTGGGTCATCTGCGTGATGTTGCCCAGGGGCATGATCTGCGTGGCTACCGCTTGCGCCTGGATGCGCGCGGCCTGTTGCTGGATCTGCTGCGGGGTATCGAGCATCACCCCGGCAGGGGCGGCGCTGAACAGCGGGCTGGTCGGCTTGGCCGAATGGCACACCGCGCAGCGTTCCTGGATGACGCTGTGGATCTTGTCGAAACCGGCATCGTCGAGCTTGGCGGTGGCCTCGGCCGGGGCAGCAGCAGGGGCGGCTGGCTGGGCAGGGGCGGCAGCTTGTTCGGCGGCTTTCTCGGCAGCGGTCTTGCCACCCAGGGCGGTTTCCGGCAGCGGCTGGTACTCAACCTTGGCGGCGGCCTGCTGTGGCGCAGTCGGCATCGGCGCAGGGCCGGTAACGTAAGCCAGGCAGATCATCGCCAGGGCGCCGACCGGCAGGGTCCAGGCGTACTTGTTGCTGTCATGACGGGTGTTGAAGTAGTGACGCACCAACACCGCAGCCACCGCGATACCGCCCAGGATCAACCAGTTGTACTGGCTGCCATAGGTGCTCGGGAAGTGGTTGCTGATCATGATGAACAGCACCGGCAGGGTGAAGTAGTTGTTGTGTCGCGAACGCAGCAGGCCCTTGGCTGGCAGCAGCGGGTCGGGGGTCTGGTTGGCTTCGATGGCGGCCACCAGCTGGCGCTGGGCCGGCATGATGATGCGGAACACGTTGCCGACCATGATGGTGCCGATGATCGCGCCGGTGTGCAGGTACGCGCCGCGGCCGCTGAACACCTGGCTGAAGCCGTAGCAGGCGGCAATGACCAGCACGAACAGGACCAGGCCGAGCAGGCCAGGGCGCTTGCCCAGTGGCGAGTCGCAGAGGAAGTCGTAGATGAACCAGCCGGCGATCAGCGAACCGACACCGATGGCAATCCCTTCACCACCGCTCAGGGTGCTGCCAGGGGCCAGCAGGTAGAGGGTCGGGTTCCAGTAGAACACCAGGCACAGCAGGGCGATACCCGACATCCAGGTGAAGTAGGCTTCCCATTTGAACCAGTGCAGGTTCTCCGGCATTTTTGGCGGAGCCAACTTGTACTTCTCCAGGTGGTAGATCCCGCCACCGTGAATCGCCCAGAGATCGCCGGACAGACCGTCGCGCGGGTTAGCCCGGTTGAGGTTGTTTTCCAGCCAGACAAAGTAGAACGACGCGCCAATCCATGCCACGCCAGTGATCATGTGAACCCAACGCACGCTCAGGTTCAGCCATTCCAACAGATGTGCTTCCACAGTCTTTACCTCTACCCTGGCACCCTGTAGCCGGGCGCTCAGGTCTTCTCTTATTGGTGGGGGGCGAGGATCAATTGCTCATCCTCATTGAAAAAATGCTCATCGCAGTTGTTGCCAGTGCCACTGCGATCAACCACCAGGAAGTCATCCCGCTTTTCGATCGTCAGCACCGGGTGGTGCCAGACGCCGCGATGGTAATTGATGCCCTGCCTTCCATTACTGATGAAGGCACGGACCAGGCCTGATACAGGTGCATCGCCAACGGGCGCGACCACGATCAGAAAGGGGTTGCCGAGCAGCGGAATGAAAGCCTGGCTGCCCTGCGGATGGCGCTCCAGCATGCGTACGGTCAGGGGCATGTCCTGCGCATCGGCGCGGAAGATGCTGATGATCGCCTTGTCGTCGGGTTGTGCGGTTTCGACCGTGGCCAGACGATGGAAGCGCATGGTCGAGCCGTTGTTGATCATGAAGTGGTCGCTGCCGTCGGTTTCGATCACGTCACCGAAAGGGGCGAAGGCTTCTTTGCTCAGGGGCTCAATCACTAAAGTGCGCATGCGGATTCTCTTTATTCTGTGTTGTGGAGGGTGCCGTTGTGGCGCCGGTCAGGCCCTGGGTACGCTCGCGTCGCGCACTCGGGCCAGCCCTGCGGTCGACGCCCTTAAAGCTGCAGCAGGCGGAACAGGGCAATCAGGTTGATCTGCGCCAGCGCTTCCTTGAACTCGGCCTCGACCGAGTTGTGGATGCGCTTTTCAAAGGCGGCGAGGATCTGGTGCCGGTTACTGCCTTTGACCGCCATGATGAACGGGAACTTGAACTTTTCTTTGTAGGCATCGTTGAGTTCGGTGAAACGCTCGAACTCTTCGGCGGTGCACTGGTGGATACCGGCGCCGGCCTGTTCATTGGTGCTCGATTCGGTCAGCTCACCCTGGATCGCGGCCTTGCCGGCGAGGTCCGGGTGAGCATTGATCAGCGCCAGCTGGGCGGCGTGGTCGGCGCTCAGGAGGATGTCGCTCATGCGCTGGTGCAGGGCTTCGATCTGGTCGGCTTCGTGCAACTGGCCGAGGTCGTAGGCCTTTTCGGCAACCCATGGCGAGTGTTCGTAGATGTCGGCGAAGGCTTCGACAAACGCTGTGCGGTCCAGGGTCGAAGGCTTCAGGGTCTTGAATGCGGTCATTAGGCGTTCTCGGCTTGGAAAGGGTGGGTGGCATGCCAGTGACGGGCGATGTCCACGCGCCGGGCGAACCAGACCTGGTCATGGCTCTTGGCGTACTCGACGAAGCGCTTGAGCGCAGCCAGGCGCGCCGGGCGACCGATCAGGCGGCAGTGCAGGCCGATCGAGAGCATTTTCGGCGCCTCGGCGCCTTCTTCGTAGAGCACATCGAAGGCGTCCTTGAGGTACTGGAAGAACTGCTCGCCGCAATTGAAACCCTGTACCTGGGTGAAGCGCATGTCATTGGTGTCCAGGGTGTAGGGGATCACCAGGTGCGGCTTGTCGGTGGGGTTGTTGCGTTCCCAGTAAGGCAGGTCGTCGTCGTAGGTGTCGCTGTCGTAGAGGAAGCCGCCTTCCTCCATCACCAGGCGCCGGGTGTTCGGCCCGGTACGGCCGGTGTACCAGCCCAGCGGCCGTTCACCGGTGAGTTCGGTGAGGATGCGGATGGCTTCGAGCATGTGCTCGCGTTCCTGGGCCTCGTCCATGTTCTGGTAGTCGATCCAGCGGTAGCCGTGGCTGCAGATCTCGTGGCCGGCTTCGACCATGGCGCGGATCACGTCCGGATGGCGCTGGGCGGCCATGGCCACGGCGAAGATGGTCAGCGGCACGCCGGTGTCCTTGAACAGCTTGAGCAGGCGCCAGACGCCGGCACGGCTGCCGTACTCGTACAGCGATTCCATGCTCATGTTGCGCGCGCCCTGCAGCGGCTGGGCGGCGACCATTTCCGAGAGGAAGGCTTCGGACTCTTTGTCACCGTGAAGGATGTTGCGTTCGCCACCTTCTTCGTAGTTGAGCACGAAAGACAAAGCAATGCGGGCATTCCCCGGCCAGCGCGGATGAGGTGGGGTGTTGCCGTAACCGATCAGGTCGCGAGGGTAATCAGCGCTCACTGCAGTCTTCCTTCTTGTACGTGAATACGGAGGGCGTGGGCACCCGGGTAGGGTATCGGCCACGACGATGGAATGATTGTATACAACTTTGTTTGCGATTTGTAAGCCTGTTTTTTCGCTTTTCTTTGCCTTTTTGGCCACTCCCACCTCTATAAGGAGCCCTGCAAGAAACCTGCCTGATCGGTCAGCTAATGACGGATGCGTCGGCTATTGGCGTGGTTTTGCGACTGATGGCCTATTTACAGGGGATGAGCGGCGTGCCAGGAAAGAATACCGAATTATTGTGTACAATTTCATAGAAAAATGTCTTAATAATCCGACAGCCGCACGTTGTCGGGCTTCCTGACGCTGGCGTGCGGGTATTTTTTGCCCACAGATAGAACAGAGGCGAGCAAGCAATGGGACGTTTGACCACGCATGTACTGGATGCCGCTCATGGCTGCCCTGGCAGCTCGATCAAGGTCGAGCTGTACCGGGTCGAAGGCCAGCAGTTGGAACTGGTGAACACTACCCTGACCAACAGCGATGGCCGTTGCGACGCACCGCTGCTGCAAGGCGATGATTACCGCAGCGGCGTTTACCAGCTGCAGTTCAGCGCCGGCGACTACTACCGTGCCCGCGGCGTACAACTGCCCGAGCCTGCTTTTCTTGACGTGGTGGTACTGCGTTTCGGCATCAGCGCCGAACAGGATCACTACCACGTGCCGCTGTTGATCTCGCCGTACAGTTACTCGACCTATCGTGGAAGCTAGTTGGTCGCTAGAAGAATCTTCGTAGGTCCCTTGCCCGCTCACACTGCGGGCTTTTTTTTGCCTGTGATTTTTCTGCGGCCTCATCGCGGGTGTAGGAGCGGGCTTGACCCGCGATAGGTCCCTCACACACAACAAAAAGCCCCACCCGAAGGTGAGGCCCTGTTGTCGCAGTGTGCCGTGTTAGAGGAACACGAACTTGGCAATGAAGATCGCCGTCAGCACCCACAGGCTGGCCGAGATCTCCTTGTAGCGTCCGGTCCCGGCCTTGAGCACCACATAGGTGATAAAGCCCAGGGCGATGCCGTCGGCGACCGAGAAGGTCAGCGGCATCATGATCGCGGTGACGATCGCCGGGATGCTGTCAGTGGCTTCATCCCAGTTGATGTGGGCCATGCTGCCCATCATCAGCATCGCCACATAGATCAGCGCGCCAGCCGTGGCGTAGGCAGGAATCATCCCGGCCAGCGGGGCGAAGAACATGGCGGCGATAAAGAACAGGCCGACTACCACCGCGGTCAGTCCGGTACGGCCGCCGGCGGCGACACCTGCCGCGCTCTCTACATAGCTGGTCACCGGCGGTACACCAACCACCGCGCCGAACACGCTCGAGGCGCTGTCTGCTTTAAGCGCCCGTGACAGGTTCTCGATGCGCCCGTCGGCATTCACCAGGCCGGCCCGCTGGGCCACGCCCATCAGGGTGCCGGCGGTGTCGAACATGTGCACGAAGAGGAAGGCAAACACCACCGCGATCATGCTGACGTTGAACACCCCGGCAACATCCATGGCCATCCAGGTCGGTGCCAGGCTCGGCGGCAGCGAGAACAAGCCGCCGTACTCGACCAGGCCCAGGCCCCAGCCGGCGAGGGTGACGCTGATGATGCTGATCAGGATCGCGCCGAACACCCGGTGGTAGCTGAGCACCGCGATCATCAGAAAGCAGATGGCTGCCAGCAGCGGGCCGGGCTCGTGCAGCGAGCCGAGCTTGATCAGGGTCGCCGGGCTGTCGACGACAATCCCTGCGGTTTTAAGACCGATCAGTCCGAGGAACAATCCGACGCCGGCACCCATGGCATGGCGCAGGCTGACCGGAATGCTGTTGAGCAGCCATTCGCGCACCCGCGACAAAGTCAGCAGCATGAACAGCACCCCGGAGACAAATACCGCGCCCAGCGCGGCTTCCCAGGTGTAGCCCATGGTCCCGACCACGGTGTAGGTAAAGAAGGCGTTCAGGCCCATGCCCGGTGCCAGGCCGACCGGCCAGTTGGCGTACAGGCCCATCAACAGGCAGCCGAGGGCGGCAGCGATGCAGGTGGCGACAAACGCCGCACCGTGATCGATGCCGGCATCGGCCATGATGTTGGGGTTGACGAAAATGATGTAGGCCATGGTGATGAAGGTGGTCAACCCGGCGATCATCTCGGTTTTGACGGTGGTGCCATGTAGCTTGAGTTTGAAAATCCGCTCCAGCCAGCTCGTTTCGAGCGGTGGGGCAAGATCCAGCGTAGGGGCGTCGGATTTGCGGCTTTCCACAGCGTGTACTCCTCAAGTCTTTTCTTGTTTTCCAGAACCAGTCCTGCGCACGCACTGGGGGGCTCTGTGAGGCGGATGGGATGGCAGGCCACCGGACCGTTTGTTGACTTCTGGGTCAGGAAGTTGCACGGATGGATTATGCGTTTGTATACAAAGAATGCAAATAATGTTTTCGTTGTTGTGGCCAGATAATTTGCAGGCGTAGCTATAAAGGCCATCGGCACCTGCAGAAATCCCTGCGGCTGTGTACAATGTGCCAATACCTTAATCGTTTAATTTTCTTACCAGGACTTGCCATCGCCCCTCTGGCTGGTATTACAGTCAGGGTCCGACTGGCGGATCTCCGTGCTCGAGTGCCCATGAACGAACAGCTGCAACCTCTCAAGAAACCAGTGCGTACCGGCAAGGCCGGTCGTAGCGGAACCCAGGACGATATCGTCTACGCGCACATTTTCGAGGCCATCCTCGAGCAGCGTCTGGCGCCGGGTACCAAGTTGAGCGAGGAAGCCCTGGGCGAGATCTTCGGCGTCAGCCGCACCATCATCCGTCGCGCGCTGTCGCGCCTGGCCCACGAAAGCGTGGTGCTGCTGCGGCCCAACCGCGGCGCGGTAGTGGCCAGCCCGACGGTCGAAGAGGCCCGCCAGGTGTTCTTCTCGCGGCGCATGGTAGAGCGCGCGATCACCGAGCTTGCGGTCGAGCACGCCACCGCCGAGCAACTCAACGAACTGCGCCAGATGGTCCGCGAAGAGCGCGACAGCTTCTCCCGTGGCGATCGCGGTGCCGGCATTCGCCTGTCTGGCGAGTTCCACCTGAAACTGGCGGAAGCGGCGGGCAACGCCCCGTTGATCAGCTTCCAGCGCAGCCTGGTGTCGCAAACCTCGCTGATCATCGCCCAGTACGAAAGCGGCAACCGCTCGCACTGCTCCTACGACGAGCACATGCAGCTGATCGACGCCATCGAGGCCCGTGACGTCAACCAGGCGGTGAGCCTGATGATGCACCACATGGACCACATCGACAGCAAGCTCAACCTCGACGAAGACAGCGCTTCGGATGACCTGCACGCGGTGTTCTCGCACCTGCTGCAAACCAAGAAGCGGGGTGGGGTTGCACCGCTCAAGGGTTGAAGGCCAGTAACATCAAATCGCGGGGCTTGCCCCGCGATGCGTTTCAGGCCACTGGCAGGTTATCCAGCCTCTGCTAGATTCTCACCTGATCCACCGCAAACCTTCATCAAGCAGTTGGGCTTGCGCGCTTTGCGTAGAACTTCAACTACTTGAGGACTGGTATATGTCGATGCCCCTGAGCAAACGCATGGGTGCTGAACTGATCGGGACGTTCTGGCTGGTGGTGGGTGGCTGCGGCAGTGCGGTGATCGCCGCCTCGTTCCCCATTGGTATCGGCCTGGTCGGAGTGGCCATGGCCTTCGGCCTGACCGTGCTGACCATGGCTTTCGCCATTGGCCATATTTCCGGATGCCACCTCAACCCCGCAGTGTCGGTCGGGCTGGTGGTGGGTGGGCGGTTTCCACTCAAAGACCTGCTGCCCTACGTCATCGCCCAGGTGGTCGGGGCAATTCTCGGTGCGGCGGTGATCTACTTCATTGCCAGCGGCAAGGCCGGTTTCGAGTTGTCGGCGGGGCTGGCGTCCAACGGCTATGCCGAGCATTCCCCCGGCGGCTACTCATTGGCGGCAGGCTTTGCCAGTGAAGTGGTGATGACCGCGATGTTCATCCTGATCATCATGGGCGCCACCGACAGCCGTGCCCCGGCAGGCTTTGCGCCGATTGCCATCGGCCTTGCGCTGACCTTGATCCACCTGATCTCGATACCGGTCACCAATACCTCGGTGAACCCGGCGCGCAGCACCGGCCCGGCGATTTTCGTCGGTGGCTGGGCGTTGCAGCAGCTGTGGCTGTTCTGGGTCGCGCCGCTGATCGGGGCGGTGATCGGCGGCGCGCTGTACAAGGGGCTGTTCCGCGAGCCTTAGCGCTGATGCACGCAGCGCCCGGCAGCGAAGGTCTGCTTGACGGTGCGGTCATCGCCCAGGGTCATCAGCACGAACAGCGTCTCGTCGATGCTGTTCGACTGCTGGATGCGGTAGTCCATCAACGCTGTGGCCTTGTAGTCGAGGACCACGAAGTCGGCATCGTTGCCCGGCTGCAGACTGCCGATACGGTCATCCAGGCTCAGCGCCCGGGCGCCGCCCAGGGTTGCCAGGTACAGTGACTTGAACGGGCTCAGGCGCGCGCCCTGCAACTGCATGACCTTGTAGGCTTCGTTCAGGGTATTGAGCAGCGAGAAGCTGGTGCCGGCGCCGACGTCGGTGCCCAGGCCGACCTTTACTTTGAACTTCTCGGCCTGCGGCAGGTTGAACAGGCCGCTGCCGAGGAACAGGTTGGAAGTCGGGCAGAAGGCCACGGCCGAGCCGGTTTCGGCCAGGCGCTGACATTCGTCGTCGCACAGGTGTACGCCGTGGGCGAACACCGAGCGCTGGCCGAGCAGCTTGTAGTGATCGTAGACGTCGAGGTAGCCCTTGCGCTCCGGGAACAGCGCCTTGACCCAGTCGATCTCCTTGAGGTTCTCGCTCAGGTGGGTGTGCATGTACAGGTCGGGGTATTCGCCCAGCAGCTGGCCGGCCAGGGCCAGTTGCTCCGGAGTGCTGGTCGGCGCAAAACGCGGGGTCACTGCGTAGTGCAGGCGGCCCTTGCCATGCCAGCGCTCGATCAGCGCCTTGCTTTCTACATAACCGGATTCGGCGGTGTCGGTCAGGTAGTCCGGGGCGTTGCGGTCCATCATCACCTTGCCGGCGATCATCCGCAGGTCCAGGCGCTCGGCTTCTTCGAAGAAGGCATTGACCGATTCCGGGTGCACGCTGCCGAACACCAGGGCGGTGGTGGTGCCGTTGCGCAGCAATTCCTCGACGAAGATTTTCGCGACTTTGTCGGCATGCGCCTTGTCGGCGAACTGCTTTTCGCAGGGGAAGGTGTAGGTGTTGAGCCAGTCCAGCAACTGCTCGCCGTAGGAACCGATCATGCCGGTCTGCGGGAAATGGATATGGGTGTCGATAAAGCCCGGGGTGATCAAGGCGTCCTGATGGTGCTCGACCTCGATGTCGGCGGCCAGGCTCGGCAGCAGGTCGCGGGCATGACCGACAGCGCTGATCTTGCCGTTGTCGATCACCAGCAGGCCGTCTTCGAAATACTGATAGGAGGCTTCGACGCCTACTTCAGCAGGGTCGGCGATGCTGTGCAGGATGGCGGCACGGTAGGCTTTGCGGGTTGCGCTCATAGGGCTCTCGTCATATGGCTTGGCTGCGCCGTGATGGCGGCAGCAATTGGGCAATGGGGCCGGCGTTGGCAGCGTTGTTGTGCTGGCCAAAGCTTGCGTTGTAGGTGGCAATGATTTCTGCGGCAATCGACACGGCAATCTCGATCGGCAGCTTGCCCTTGACCTCGGCGATGCCCATCGGGCAACGCATGCGCTGCAGGCGCTCCTCGGCAAAGCCGCGCTCGCGCAGGCGATGCTCGAACTTGACGCGTTTGGTCTTCGAGCCGATCAGGCCGAACCAGGTGAAATCATTGCGCTTGAGGATCGCCGCGGTCAGTTCCAGATCCAGTTGATGGTTATGGGTCATGACGATGCAGTAGCTGCCAGCGGGCAGCTCATCGACTTCATCCACCGGCTCTTCACTGACGATCTTGCTGACCCCGGCGGGAATGCTCTCGGGGAATTCCTGCTCGCGCGAATCGATCCAGCGCACCTTGCAGGGCAGGGCGGCGAGCAAGGGTACCAGAGCGCGGCCGACATGGCCTGCGCCGAAGACGGCAATCTGCGCCTGAACCTGGCCCATCGGCTCAAACAGCAGCACGGTGGCACCGCCGCAGCACTGGCCGAGGCTGGCGCCGAGGCTGAAGCGCTCCAGATGCGGCGCTTCGCGGCGCTCGGCGAGCATTTGCCGGGCGATATGCATGGCCTTGTATTCCAGGTGGCCACCGCCGATGGTGTCAAACAACTGCTCGGCGCTGACGACCATCTTCGAGCCGGCGTTGCGCGGCGTCGAGCCGCGCTCTTCGATGATGGTCACCAGAACGCAGGGCTCGCCGCGGGACTGCAGGTCGGACAGGGCGTTGATCCAGGTGTGCATGTTCAGTTACCTATGTGGTGCCTGTTCTGGCCTCATCGCGGGTCAAGCCCGCTCCCACAGTAGTCCACTGTGGGAGCGGGCTTGACCCGCGATTGGCGCCCTACGGAGCGACTGTCTCAACCTCGGCAGCAGGCTGCTGCGCCGCCAGCGCCTTGCGCATTTGCTCGCAGCCCCAGAGCACCCGCTCCGGCGTCGCTGGCGCATCGATCAGCGGATGCACGCGGTAATCGCCAAGGCTGGCCACGGCGTCCTTGATCGCGCACCAGGCGGCAATGCCGAGCATAAACGGCGGCTCGCCCACGGCCTTGGAATGGAACACCGTGTCTTCCGGGTTCTTGCGGTTTTCCACCAGTTTCACCCGCAAATCCACCGGCATATCCGCTACCGCCGGGATCTTGTAGCTGGCCGGGCCGTTGGTCATCAGCTTGCCCTTGGCGTTCCACACCAGCTCTTCGGTGGTCAGCCAGCCCATGCCCTGGATGAAACCACCCTCGACCTGGCCGATGTCGATGGCCGGGTTCAGCGAGGCGCCGACGTCGTGCAGGATGTCGGTGCGCAGCATCTTGTACTCGCCGGTCAGGGTGTCGACGATCACCTCGGCGCAGGCTGCGCCGAAGGCGAAGTAGTAGAACGGCCGGCCGCGGGCCTGGCTGCGGTCGTAATAGATCTTCGGGGTCTTGTAGAAACCGGTGCTCGACAGCGACACCTGGGCGAAATAGGCCTGTTGTACCAGCGCTTCGAAACTGAGGATTTCATCGCGCACGCGCACATGGCCGTTACGGAATTCGACGTCCTCTTCACTGACCTTGTACTGGCGTGCGGCAAATTCGGTCAGGCGCTGCTTGAGGATCTCGGCGGCATTCTGCGCCGCCTTGCCGTTCAGGTCGGCGCCGCTGGAAGCCGCGGTCGGCGAGGTGTTGGGCACCTTGTCGGTGTTGGTCGCGGTGATCTGGATACGCTGGAAATCCACCTGGAACACTTCGGCTACCACCTGCGCGACCTTGGTGTTCAGGCCCTGGCCCATCTCGGTGCCACCGTGGTTCAGGTGAATGCTGCCATCGGTGTAAATATGCACCAGGGCGCCGGCCTGGTTGAGGAAGCTGGCGGTGAACGAGATGCCGAATTTTACCGGGGTCAGCGCCAGGCCTTTTTTCAGGATCGGGCTGTTGGCGTTGAAGCGGCGGATCGATTCGCGGCGCTCGGCGTAGTCACTGCTGGCTTCGAGCTCGGCAGTGATCTCTTCGAGCATGTTGTGCTCGACGGTCTGGTAGTAGTGGGTGACGTTGCGCTCGGTCTTGCCGTAGTAGTTGGCCTTGCGCACCGCCAGCGGGTCGAGGGCGAGGTGGCGGGCGATATGGTCCATCACCTCCTCGATGGCGACCATGCCTTGCGGGCCGCCGAAGCCACGGTAGGCAGTGTTGGAGGCGGTGTTGGTCTTGCAGCGGTGGCCGTGGATGGTGGCATCGCCGAGGTAATAGGCGTTGTCGGCGTGGAACATCGCACGGTCGACGATCGAGGCCGAGAGGTCCGGCGAGCAACCGCAGTTGCCGGCCAGGTCGAAATTGATGCCATGCAGGCGGCCGTTGTCATCGAAGCCGACGTCGTACTCGATGTAGAACGGGTGGCGCTTGCCGGTCATCAGCATGTCCTCGACCCGCGGCAGGCGCATCTTGGTCGGCTGGCCGGTGAGGTGGGCGATGACCGCGCACAGGCAGGCGGGGCTTGCCGCCTGGGTCTCCTTGCCGCCGAAACCGCCGCCCATGCGGCGCATGTCGACGACGATGTTGTTCATCGGCACGTCGAGCACTTCGGCCACCAGCTTCTGCACTTCGGTGGGGTTCTGGGTCGAGCAGTAGACGATCATCCCGCCGTCTTCGGTAGGCATTACCGAGGAGATCTGGGTTTCCAGGTAGAAGTGCTCCTGGCCGCCGATGTGCAGGCTGCCCTGCAGGCGGTGCGGGGCGCTGGCCCGGGCGCTGACCGAATCGCCGCGCTGGTGGGTGTGGCTGTCGAGCACGAAGTGCTTCTTGCGCAGTGCCTCGACCACATCCAGCACCGGCTCCAGGTCTTCGTACTCGATGATCGCGGCCATCGCCGCGCGGCGCGCGGTATCCAGGTCACGGGCAGCGACGGCAACCACTGGCTGGCCGACGAACTCGACGGTGTCGATCGCCAGCAGCGGGTCGCCGGGCAGCAGCGGGCCGATGTCCTTGAGGCCCGGCACATCTTCATGGGTGATGGCGATGCGCACGCCCTCGAAGGCGTAGCAGGGGCTGGTGTCGATGCTCAGCACCCGGGCGTGGGCGCGGTCGGACAGGCGCGCATACACATGCAACTGGTTGGGAAACTCCAGACGGTCATCGATGTACACCGCTTCGCCCGACACATGTTTGTCGGCACTGTCGTGCTTGAGGCTGCGGCCGACCCCGGTGGTCAGGTCCTGGCTGAACAGTTCTGCCATTTCGGCCTGGCTTTTGGCGACGTGATGGTTAGACATAAGCGGTCACCCGAGTTTCGATGTGCGGCGTTTGCAGTTCGATGAAGTACTTGCGCAACAGGTTCTGCGCGCTGAGCAGGCGGTATTCCTTGCTCGCCCGGAAATCCGAGAGCGGCGTGAAATCTTCGGCCAGGGCCTGGCAGGCGCGCTCGACGCTGGCCTGGTTCCAGGCCTTGCCGACCAGCGCCGCTTCGCAGGCGCGGGCGCGCTTGGGAATCGCCGCCATGCCGCCGAAGGCGATGCGCGCGGCGCCGACAACACCGTTCTCGATACGCAGGTTGAATGCCGCGCAGACTGCCGAGATGTCATCGTCCAGGCGCTTGGACACCTTGTAGGCGCGGAACGCCCAGTCGGCGCGGGCCCGTGGCACGATGATCTTCTCGATGAACTCGCTTTCCTGACGCGCGGTGATCCGGTAGTCGATGAAGTAGTCTTCCAGGGCCAGGGTGCGGGTGTTGTCACCTTTGCGCAGGACGATCTGCGCATCCAGGGCAATCAGCAGGGGCGGCGAGTCGCCGATCGGCGAGGCGTTGCCGATGTTGCCGCCCAGGGTGCCCTGGTTGCGGATCTGCAGCGAGGCGAAGCGGTGCAGCAGTTCGCCAAAATCCGGGTATTCGCGGCTCAGGGCGTCGTAGCAGTCGGTCAATGGCGTGGCCGCGCCGATTTCCAGGTGTTCGGCTTGAGTGTCGATGCGCTTGAGTTCGGCGACGTTGCCGACATAGATCATCACCGGCAGGGTCTTGTGGAACTGGGTGACTTCCAGCGCCAGGTCGGTGCCGCCGGCCAGCAAGCGGGCTTCGGGGTGCGAACCGTACAGCTCGGCCAGGTCGGCCACGGTCAGCGGCACCAGGCAGCGCTTGTCGCCGCTGTTGAGCTCGCCGGTTTCGCTTGGGGCGATGGCTTTGAGGCGGGCGATGGTCTGCGCTTGGCCGCTGTCGAACTGATCCGGCTGGGCCTGGCAGCACGACTGCTCGGCGGCGGCGAGGATCGGCCGGTAGCCGGTGCAGCGGCAGAGGTTGCCGGCCAGGGCTTCCTGGGCCTTGTGCAGATCGGGTGCGTCGCTGTTCTTTTGCAGGGCGAACAACGACATGACAAAGCCCGGAGTACAGAAGCCGCATTGCGAGCCGTGGCAATCGGCCATGGCCTGTTGCACGCTGTGCAGCTTGCCCTGGTGCTTGAGCCCTTCGACGCTGATCAGCTGTTTGCCGTGCAGCGAGGAGACAAAAGTCAGGCACGAGTTGAGGCTGCGGTAGCGAATGTGCTCGCCGCCGTCCTCGCCCTCGGCCAGCTCGCCGACCACCACGGTGCAGGCGCCACAATCGCCGCTGGCGCAGCCTTCCTTGGTACCGGACTTGCCCAGGTGTTCACGAAGATACTCGAGCACGGTCAGGTTGGGGTCCAGGGCATGCTCACTGCGCAGCTCCTGGTTAAGTAGAAACTGGATCACGGGAAGGCCTCACAAGCGACTTATTGTTGTTGAGCGGACTGTAAGCAGACTTGATTTTCAGGTCAACAATTTTCTGACCTTTGGGTCAGGAAATTTCTCGTGGCGCTTCCGCCCTTTCACAGGTGCTCTGTTATGAGCATAGTTGGCCCTGCGTGATCCGAATCTTTTGCGCCAATCGTGCCAACTTCTGCTGCATGGCCACTGCGCGGCGCGGGGGCAAGTGCGCTACAATTCGGCGCTTGTGCACAGTTCAATGATTTTGAAGGAAAACCATGACGTTCAAGGCGCCGGACAGCCTCTCCGAGCAAATTGCCCATTATCTGGCCGAGCGGATCATCCGCGGCGAGCTCAAGCCCGCCGAGCGGATCCAGGAGCAGAAGGTCACCCAGGCATTGAATGTCAGCCGTGGCTCGGTGCGCGAGGCGCTGTTGATCCTCGAACGCCGCCACCTGGTGACCATCCTGCCGCGCCGTGGCGCCCATGTGACCGAGCTCAATGAGCACAATGTGCGCAGCCTGTGCACGCTGATGGGCGAGCTGTACAACCTGCTCGGCAACGCCGTGGCCCTTAACTGGCGCAACGATGGCGATTTGCATCCGTTCCTCAAGATCCAGCAGCGCCTGACCGGCGCGTTCGAGCGCCAGGACATCCGCGCCTTCGTCGATGAAAGCTTCGCGGTGATGCGCGCCGCCTATCCGTTTGCCAACAATCCGTACCTGCAGGAAACCGTCGAGAACCTGCAGCCGGCCATGAGTCGTACCTATTACCTGGCGCTGGACCAGCGCAAGGCCAACATGAACGACTTCCTGGTGTTGTTCGCCAACCTGCTCGAAGCCGTGGTGGCCCGAGACCAGGTGCGTATCCGCACGGTATTGGCCGAGTACTGCCAGCGCAGCTGCGAGCTGGTGCTGGCGGCGCTGGCGACTGCCTGAGCATGCGCTTAAAGTGCATTCGCCTGGCCGGGTTCAAGTCGTTCGTCGACCCGACCACGGTCAACTTCCCCAGCAACATGGCAGCGGTGGTCGGGCCCAATGGCTGCGGCAAGTCCAACATCATCGACGCGGTGCGCTGGGTGATGGGCGAAAGCTCGGCGAAAAACCTGCGCGGCGAGTCGATGACCGACGTCATCTTCAATGGCTCGACCAGCCGCAAGCCAGTGAGCCAGGCCAGTATCGAACTGGTCTTCGACAACTCCGACAGTACCCTGGTCGGTGAGTACGCGGCGTATGCGGAAATCTCCATTCGCCGCAAGGTGACCCGCGACGGGCAGAACACCTACTACCTCAATGGCGCCAAATGCCGGCGCCGGGACATTACCGATATCTTCCTCGGCACCGGCCTGGGCCCGCGCAGCTATTCGATCATCGAGCAGGGGATGATCTCCAAGCTGATCGAAGCCAAGCCCGAGGACCTGCGCAATTTCATCGAAGAAGCGGCGGGCATCTCCAAGTACAAGGAGCGCCGGCGCGAGACCGAGAACCGCATCCGCCGTACCCACGAGAACCTCGAACGCCTGACCGACCTGCGCGAAGAGCTCGAGCGCCAGCTCGAACGTCTGCATCGCCAGGCCCAGGCGGCCGAAAAGTACAAGGAATACAAGGCCGAGGAACGCCAGCTCAAGGCGCAACTGGCAGCCCTGCGCTGGCAGGCCCTGAACGATCAGGTCGGCCAGCGCGAAGCGGTGATTGGCGATCAGGAAGTGGCCTTCGAAGCGCTGGTGGCCGAGCAGCGCAATGCCGATGCCAGCATCGAGCGCCTGCGTGATGGCCATCACGAGCTGTCCGAGCGCTTCAACCTGGTGCAGGGGCGTTTCTATTCGGTTGGCGGCGATATCGCCCGGGTCGAGCAGAGCATCCAGCACGGCCAGCAGCGCTTGCGCCAGTTGCAGGATGACTTCAAGGAAGCCGAGCGCGCGCGCCTCGAAACCGAGTCGCACCTGGGCCACGACCGCACGATGCTCGCCACCCTGGGCGAAGAGCTGCAGATGCTCGAACCCGAGCAGGAGCTGACCCTGGCCGCCGCCGAAGAGGCCGCCGCCACCCTGGAAGACGCCGAAACCACCATGCACGGCTGGCAGGAGCAGTGGGACAGCTTCAACACCCGCTCGGCCGAACCGCGGCGCCAGGCCGAAGTGCAGCAGGCGCGTATCCAGCAGCTGGAAACCAGCCTCGAGCGCTTGGCCGAGCGCCAGCGCAAGCTTGGCGAAGAGCGCGACCAGCTCAGCGCCGACCCGGAAGACGCGGCAATCCTCGAACTGGGCGAGCAGGTGGCCAGCAGTGAATTGCTGCTCGAAGAACTACAGCTAGAAGAGCTGCAGGTCGTCGAGCAGCTAGAAACCCTGCGCGAACAACTGCAGCAGGCGGTGCAGGCCCAGCAGCAAGCCCAGGGCGAATTGCAGCGCCTGGGCGGCCGCCTGGCTTCGCTCGAAGCCTTGCAGCAGGCGGCGCTCGACCCCGGCAGCGGTACCGCGCAATGGCTGCGCGAGCAGGGCCTGGAGCAGCGTCCGCGCCTGGCTGAAGGCCTGCGCGTCGAGCCGGGTTGGGAGCTGGCGGTGGAAACCGTGCTCGGCGCCGACCTGCAGGCGGTAGTGGTCGAAGACTTCAATGGCCTGGACCTCAGTGCCTTCGATCAGGGCGAGTTGCGCCTGCTCGCCAGCCGCGGCGAAGGCGTGCGTATTCCCGGCAGCCTGCTCGACAAGGTCGAGGGGCGCATCGATCTGGCGCCCTGGCTCGGCCAGGTCAAACCGGTGGAGAGCCTCGATCAGGCCCTGGCCTTGCGCGCTCAGCTGGCAGACGGGCAAAGCCTGATCAGCCGTGACGGCTACTGGGTTGGCCGGCACTTTTTGCGTGTCAGCCGCGCCAGCGACGCCCAGGGTGGCGTACTCGCCCGTGGGCAGGAACTGGAGCGCCTGGGCCAAGAACTGCAAGAGCATGAAGCGGCGCTGGAGCTACTGGAAACCAGATTGCAGGAACTGCGCGAGCAGCAGCAAGAACTGGAAGAGCGCCGCGAGCAGTTGCGTCGCAGCGCCCAGGACCAAGCGCGCCAGCAAAGCGAGCTCAACGCCAGGCTCTCGGCCGGCAAGGCCCGCGCCGAGCAGTTGAGCCTGCGCCGCCGGCGTCTGGAAGAAGAGCTCGCCGAGCTGCTTGAACAACGCAGCATCGAGCACGAAAACCTCGGTGAGTCGCGCCTGCAGCTGCAGGAAGCCCTCGACCTGATGGCCCAGGACACCGAACAGCGCGAACTGTTGCTGGCCCAACGCGACAGCCTGCGCGAGCGCCTCGACCGGGTGCGCCAGGAAGCCCGCCAGCACAAGGACCACGGCCACCAGCTGGCCGTGCGCCTGGGGTCGCTGCGCGCCCAGCACGATTCCACCCGCCAGGCCCTGGAGCGGCTGGAGCTGCAGTCCGAGCGCCTGAGCGAAAAACGCGAACAGCTGACCCTGAACCTGGAGGAGGGCGAGGCACCGCTCGAAGAGCTGCGCCTCAAGCTTGAAGAGCTGCTGGAAAAACGCATGAGCGTCGACGACGAGATGCGTCAGGCGCGCCTGCACATGGACGAAGCCGACCGCGAGCTGCGTGATGCCGAAAAACGCCGCACCCAGGCCGAACAGCAATCGCAGTTGCTGCGTGGCCAGCTCGAGCAGCACCGCCTGGAGTGGCAAGGGCTGAGCGTGCGGCGCAAGACCTTGCAGGAGCAACTGCTCGCCGACGGTTACGACCTCGACGGGGTGCTGGCGACCCTGGGCGAGCAGGCCAGCGAGCAGGAAGCCGAACAGGAGCTCGAACGCATCGATGCGCGTATCCAGCGCCTGGGTGCGATCAACCTGGCGGCCATCGACGAGTACCAGCAGCAGTCCGAACGCAAGCGCTACCTGGATGCCCAGGACGCCGATCTGGTCGAAGCCCTGGACACCCTCGAGAACGTCATTCGCAAGATCGACAAGGAAACCCGCAACCGCTTCAAAGATACCTTTGATCAGATAAATGCCGGATTACAGGCACTTTTCCCAAAAGTTTTCGGTGGTGGCAGCGCTTACCTGGAACTGACGGGCGAAGATCTACTCGATACAGGGGTGACGATCATGGCGCGGCCACCGGGCAAGAAGAACAGCACCATCCACCTGCTCTCGGGCGGTGAGAAAGCGCTGACCGCCCTGGCCCTGGTATTTGCCATTTTCAAGTTGAACCCGGCACCGTTCTGCATGCTCGATGAAGTCGATGCGCCACTGGACGATGCCAACGTCGGGCGTTACGCCCGGCTGGTGAAAGAGATGAGCCAGACGGTGCAGTTCATCTACATCACCCACAACAAGATTGCCATGGAGATGGCCGATCAACTGATGGGCGTGACCATGCATGAACCGGGGTGTTCACGGCTGGTGGCGGTGGATGTGGAGGAGGCGATGGCCATGGTCGACGCCTGATTTGAAGCAATAACGCGTGAACCTGCGGTAAATGGCCCTGTCAGTTGCGACAGACGGTGTAAAGTTATCTTTGGTCGTGCTAGCTTAATGTCACTTATTTTTTTGCGTGGGTAAAACGCCTGTCAGAACATAGAGTTGGCGCCACGTTTTAAAGGGGTTTAAACCCTTTATTTTTCAGCATTTTTTACAGAGGCACGGGATTACATGGAAATCGGTCTGCGCGAGTGGCTGATCGTCATCGGCATTATTGTCATTGCCGGTATTCTTTTCGACGGCTGGCGCCGCATGCGCGGCGGCAAGGGCAAGTTGAAATTCCGTCTGGACCGCAGCTTTTCCAACCTGCCGGACGATGACAGCTCCCCTGAAGTGATCGGTGAGCCGCGTGTGCTCGACAACCACAAAGAGCCAGCGCTGGACGAACACGATCTGCCGTCGATGAGTGCCGGGCGTGAGCGTGAGCGTGAACCCAAGGTCGGCAAGAGCAAGCGCAACAAGCGCGGCAGCGAGCCTCAGCAGGGCGACCTGAACCTGGCCGCCGAACCGCGTGAGCCGGACCTGTTTGGCAATGCCAACGACGACTTCCCGGATGAAAGCCCGAAAACCAGCGGCTACGGTTCCGCGCCGGACAAAGACCTGCCGCCGGTTGAAGAAGTACTGGTGATCAGTGTGATTTCCCGCGATGAAGGCGGCTTCAAGGGCCCGGCATTGCTGCAGAACATTCTTGAAAGCGGCCTGCGCTTTGGTGAAATGGATATCTTCCACCGTCACGAAAGCATGGCCGGTAATGGCGAAGTACTCTTCTCGATGGCCAACGCGGTCAAGCCCGGTGTGTTCGACCTCGACGACATCGATCACTTCAGCACTCGCGCGGTGAGCTTCTTCCTCGGCCTGCCAGGCCCGCGTCACCCCAAGCAGGCCTTCGACGTGATGGTGGCGGCAGCGCGCAAGCTGGCCCACGAACTCAATGGCGAGCTCAAGGATGACCAGCGCAGCGTGATGACCGCGCAGACCATCGAGCACTACCGCCAGCGCATTGTCGAGTTCGAGCGCCGCGCGCTGACCCAGAAGCGCTAGTAGGAGCGGGCTTGCCCCGCGATAAGAAACACGCAAGAGCAGCCAAGGCTGCTCTTTTGCTTTGCAAGAGACGACACACCATGACCGCCGAATTCCGAATCCTTGAACTGCGCGCCGAGCTCGACCAGCACAACTATCGCTACTATGTGCTGGATGAGCCGAGCGTGCCAGACGCCGAATACGATCGCCTGTTCAATGAACTCAAGGCCCTGGAAGCTGAACACCCGGAGCTGGTGACCGCTGACTCGCCGACCCAGCGTGTCGGTGGCTCGGCGCTTTCGGCGTTCAGCCAAGTGCGTCACGAAGTGCCGATGCTCAGCCTGGGCAACGCCTTTGAAGAAACCGACCTGCGCGAATTCGACCGCCGCGTGGTCGAGGGCCTGGACCTGCCGGCCGGTGACCTGCTGGGTGATGGCGCCGCCGTCGATTACAGCTGCGAACCCAAGCTCGACGGCCTGGCGGTCAGCCTGCTGTACCGCGACGGGCAACTGGTGCAGGGCGCCACCCGTGGCGATGGCACCACCGGCGAAGACATCAGCGTTAACGTGCGCACCGTGCGCAACATTCCGCTCAAGCTGCAGGGTGAGGGCTGGCCGACGGTGCTGGAAGTGCGCGGCGAGGTGTTCATGTCCAAGGCCGGTTTCGAGCGCTTGAACCAGGCGCAGATCGACGCCGGCGGCAAGACCTTCGCCAACCCGCGCAACGCTGCCGCCGGCAGCCTGCGCCAGCTTGATTCGAAAATCACCGCCAGCCGCCCGCTGGAGTTCTGCTGCTACGGCGTCGGACAGGTCTCGGCGCCGATTGCCGACACCCATATCGGCACCCTGGAGCAGCTCAAGGCCTGGGGCATGCCGATCAGCCGCGAGCTGCGCCATGCCGCTGGCGTTGCCGAGTGCCTGGAGTACTACCGCGATATCGGCGCCCGGCGCAACGAGCTGCCTTACGAGATCGACGGCGTGGTGTTCAAGGTCAACAGCCTGGCTTCCCAGCGCGAGCTGGGCTTCCGTGCCCGTGAACCACGCTGGGCGATTGCCCACAAGTTCCCGGCCATGGAAGAGCTGACCGAAGTGCTGGATGTCGAGTTCCAGGTCGGCCGTACTGGCGCGGTAACTCCCGTGGCCCGGCTCAAGCCGGTCAAGGTGGCGGGTGTGACGGTGTCCAATGCCACCTTGCACAACATGGACGAAGTGGCGCGCCTGGGGTTGATGATCGGCGACACGGTGATCATCCGCCGCGCCGGCGATGTGATCCCGCAGGTCATGCAGGTGGTCACCGAGCGTCGCCCTGAAGACGCCCGTCCGGTGCACATTCCTACCGCGTGCCCGGTGTGCGGCTCGCAAGTCGAGCGCACCCAGCTGGTCAAGCGCAGCAAGGGCAAGGAGACCGTCAGCGAGGGCGCCGTGTACCGTTGCGTCGGCCGCCTGGCCTGCGCTGCGCAGCTCAAGCAGGCGATCATCCACTATGTATCGCGGCGGGCCATGGACATCGAAGGCCTGGGCGAGAAGAGCGTCGAGCAACTGGTGGATGAAGGCCTGATCCGTTCGCCAGCCGACCTCTACCAGCTGACGTTCGAGCAGATTGTCGACCTCGAGGGCTTTGCCGAACTGTCGAGCAAGAACTTGCTGGCGGCGATCGAGGCGAGCAAGCAGCCGGGCCTCGCGCGTTTCATCTATGCACTGGGCATCCCGGACGTGGGCGAGGAGACCGCCAAGGTCCTGGCGCGCTCGCTGGGTTCGTTGCAGCGGGTCATGGCGGCGTTGCCGCAAGTGCTGACCTACCTGCCGGATATCGGCCTGGAAGTCGCCCACGAGATCCACAGCTTTTTCGAAGACCAACACAACCGCACAGTGATCGCCCAGTTGCTTGAGCGCGGCCTGCAATTGCAGGATGAAGGCGAGCTGGGCGCCGAATTCGCTGCGAGTACCACCTTGGCCGGGCTGATTGCCAAACTGGATATTCCCTCGGTCGGGCCCACCGGTGCCGAGAAGCTGGTGGCCAAGCTCGACAGCCTGGAGAAGATCATCGCCGCCGATGGCATCGACCTGCGCCAGGCCCTGGCGGCCAAGCCGGCTGAAGCGGTGCGCGCGTTCTTCCAGGTGCCTGAGAATGCCGCCCTGGCCCTGGCTATCGAAGCGCAACTGCGCGACTTCGGCATGCACTGGTCGAGCGAGAAGAAAGTCGCCGAAGGCTTGCCTCTGGCCGGCCAGACCTGGGTGCTGACCGGTTCGCTGGAGCGCATGAGCCGCGACGTGGCCAAGGACAAGCTGGAAAGCCTGGGGGCCAAGGTTGCGGGCTCGGTCTCGGCCAAGACCCACTGCGTGGTCGCCGGCCCCGGCGCCGGCTCGAAGCTGGCCAAGGCCAATGAGCTGGGCCTGAAGGTGCTGGATGAAGATGCTTTTGTCAGCTTCCTGGCCGGGCAGGGTATCGAGGTCTAAAGGCGGCACTGGTGGCGTTCGCCATGGTCTAGTCTTGGCAGGCAGCCAGGAGGGATCGCCATGTACCGTTTTTTCGAACAGCTGGGCGCCAGGATCGCGGCGCCCTTCGTCAGCCAGCAGCAGCGTCCGGATCGGGTCTGGCAATGCCGGTGTGGGCAGTCGGTGTTCTTTCGCAACAGCCAGTGCCTGGCCTGCCAGTCGGCACTGGGCTACTGGCCGCTCAGTAACCGTGTCGCCAGCCTGTCGCCCGGCCCTGCAGAGGGGCTCTGGCTGCTCGATGGCGAGCCTGAAGCCGGGCCGCTGCGTCGCTGTGCCAACCTTGACACCCCGGCGGCCTGCAACTGGCTGCTGGCCGAGCATGAGCCCGACAACCTGTGCCTGGCCTGTCGCCTGAACCGCACCATCCCCGACCTTGGCATTGCTGAAAATCACCCGCGCTGGCGCAAGCTGGAAACCGCCAAGCGCCGGCTGACCGCGCAGCTGTTGCACCTGGGCTTGCCGGTGGAGCCGAAAAGCGCGCAGGACGGCCCGGGCCTGGCCTTTGATTTCATCGGCGTCGATCTTGAGGGCAACGCGCCCATCACCGGCCATGCCAATGGCCTGATTACTCTCGACGTGCGCGAGGCCGATGATGACTGGCGCGAGCGGGTGCGCGTGCAACTGCACGAACCCTATCGCACCCTGCTGGGCCACCTGCGTCATGAAGTCGGTCACTACTATTGGGATCGTCTGATTGCCGACAGCCATTGGCTCGACGGCTTTCGTGACCTGTTCGGTGACGAGCGCGAAAGCTACAGCGAGGCGCTGGAACGTCACTATCAGCAAGGGGCGCCAAGTGATTGGGCGGCTGCTCACGTCAGTGCCTATGCGACCATGCACCCCTGGGAAGACTGGGCTGAAACCTGGGCACACTACCTGCACATGACCGATGCGCTCGACACCGCGCTGGCACTGGGCATGAATGCCAGCAGCCTGGAGCTGGACTTCCCGCCGTTCACGCGTGAGGACCTCTATCGCCCGGACGACCCCGGGGCAAAGGAGTTTCTCGCCTTTATCAATGCCTGGGTCGAGCTGTCAGCAATGCTCAATGAGCTGTCGCGCAGCATGGGCCAGGTGGATCTCTATCCGTTCGTGCTGGGCAAAGCGGTGGTTGCCAAGCTGCACTTTATCCACCTGCGGGTCACCCAGCCAACGTCACCGATAGCCGACCAAGCGGGTGCTGCGCTCCCGTGAAGCAATGCCAAGTCATTGAGTGGTGATGGTTTTTTTAAATTTAGTGGTTGTATCTTGAGTTGATGCCGGTACAATGGCGCGGCTCGTAGCCAGATGAGCATGCGTTATGGTGACCCCATCGGTCCCCCCGCAACGATTACCCGTGAACCTGGTCAGATCCGGAAGGAAGCAGCCACAGCGGGAACATTGTGTGCCGGGGTGTGGCTGGTGGGGTCGCCACCCATCTTGCCTGTTGGCGCTCTGCATCACCTCCTCTCTAAGATTTTTCCAAAACGCTGGCGCAACAACCTACGTTGCCGTTTTTCGCGCGCGTGCGATAACCCTGTAGTGCCGTGGCTGCTCGACAGCCCCGTAGTGTCTGTGGTTTTGGACCTACAGGGAGAGTATTCATGTCAGCCCCCGAGCAAGTACCTTCAGCGGCCACATCACCTGCGGATTTTTCCGCCGCCAGTCTCAATCTCGAATTCCTTCGCCAACAGCTACCTGCCTGGTTGCGTTCTGCTGCGCCAGCACTGTTGGCAAAGCTGAGTGTCTGCATGCGTGCCTGCGAGGCCAGTCGGGCGGCGCGGGCCCGCTTGCTGGCGCCGCTGCAGTCGGTTCAGGTGTTTGCCCAGGCGCGATTCGACGAGGCGTTGCGTCGACGCTTCGGTTCGAGACTAAAGCCCACGGGTGATCGTTTGATTCGCGTCAATCGGCTCCTTGGCGCCTGGCAACCCCCTGGCCTGGATTGGCTATGGAAGCGTAACTATAGCGAGCAGGGATTGCTGCAAGCGGCCTTGCACAATTTCACTGCCGCTGAGCAGCAGAGTGATAGCGCCCTGGTCAGGATGTCATCCTTTCGCCATGCCGGTAGGCGAGTGCAGGGCGTCAGTGTTTTGGATTTCGTCAGGTTCTGCCGCGAACTGGATCTGGGTGGGCAGTATCAAAAACACATTGACTCGGTGTTCGATCCCGATGGCGTTGTCGGCATTCCCCAGTCGACCCGTGAGCTGTTCCGGGAGTGTGACCGTTACGCCTTGCAGGTCGATGCTCATGTGGCGCTGATGCGCGGGGCAATCAGCGCGCCAATGTACAAGCAAGTGCTTGAAATCAGTGAACTCAAGACCGGGATCCGGGAGCAGGGCGTGCCGCTACGGCTCAAACGGCTGAAGCTGGCGGGGATCGAACTGCGTGGGGTCAGTGTTTTCGAGTTCAGTTTTCAGCCGCTGGGGCATCTGGCCGCGATTCAGCGGTCCTGGGTCCGCTTGCTGGTGCACATCCCCCAGGACCCGTTTTCACCCCTCAAGGAGTACGCCGGTTGGGATGAGTTCGAGCAGGACCTGGCCGGCAAGCTGTCCCGGGACAGCTACCGGCAGTTCTTTATGCGTTTGGCATTGCGTCGTCAATGGCCGGCGCTTCATACGCAGCTGCAAAACCGGCTGTTTGAACAGCGCAATGGCCAGCGAGTGGTGCTGTCCAGTCCGTCCTTGGCGCTGGATGCCATCCTGCGGCCGGAGCCGCTGTTCGAGGACTTGTTCAATCAGTGCCTGGAGCAGCTTCAGGATGATGCCCGTTTCATCGCGGTGCCCACCGCAACGCTGGATGCCAGCGAACGCCAGGCCGCGCTGGACAATGCGTTGGAAATTGGCCTGGATGTGCTGGGTCTGGCGGCCTTTGTGGTGCCAGGTGTAGGTGAGGTGCTGTTCGGGGTGGTGGCCAGCCAATTGATGAAAGAGGTGTTCACCGGGCTGGAT
Source organism: Pseudomonas sp. UC 17F4 (assembly GCF_900101695.1). Lineage (NCBI taxonomy): Bacteria > Pseudomonadati > Pseudomonadota > Gammaproteobacteria > Pseudomonadales > Pseudomonadaceae > Pseudomonas > Pseudomonas sp. UC 17F4. Next base: position 4,798,439 of record NZ_FNKV01000001.1, on the reverse strand, counting down.
GATTGGGCTGAAGGTGATCGTCATGAGGCGTTCAATTGCCTTACCCATGTTGTTGGCGAAGTGGCCGGGCTGGCGGCCGGGGCAGTCGTTGTCGGCACGGCGGCAACGCTGGTACGCAACTCGGCACTGTTCAAGGCGCTGGCCCTGGTGAGAAAGGATAATGGCGCGCTACGTCTTTGCTTGCCTGACCTGAAGCCCTATGCCCTTGACCTGGACTCGACGATTGCCGGGACGGCGTCCGAGCAAGGTATTTACCAGATCGGTGAACAACAGGTTGTGCGCATCGAGGACAGTTTCTATCGCGTCGAGCAAGACGCCGAGACGGGGAGCTGGCGCATTCGCCATCCCGTGCGCAGTGGCGCTTGGGCGCCGGTGCTGGAACACAATGGCAAGGGCGCCTGGCGCAGCCGCTTTGACAGTCCACACCGCTGGCAAGGCAGTCAGTACCTGTTTCGTCGACTGGGCCCCAGTGTTGAAGATCTCGGCGATGAGGAGGTAACTTCGGTACTCGCCGTCAGTGGTGCCGATGAAGCACAGTTGCGTCAATTGCATCTGCATCGGCGTCCACCCAGCGGGGCTCTTGTGGATGCCTGCGAGCGGGCGCGGCTGCAGCGGCGCTTGCAGCGTTTTAGCCAGCAGTTGCAAAACCCGGCAGCCGTAGCCGATGAAAGTTTGCTGATGCGCGCGTTGCAACTGATGTCTTCTTCGGCGGATGAGCCGGCGCCGCAAGGGCAAGTGCAGGAGTGGCTCAAGGCAAACTGGCGGCGATTTTTCGAGCACTGCCTGGCCGCCGAGCGGCCACCTGTATCGTCCCTGGTGGCGCGTGATTTCCCTGGCCTGGAGCCGGCCATGGTCGAGGAAATCGAAGCCAGTGCCACCAGCGCTGAGCGCTTGCGCATGGCTGACAGCCGTCGTGTGCCCCTGCGGCTGGCCAGGCAGGCGCGGCAAGCCTTGGGTGAGACACGGCTGGCGCATGCGCTGGAGGGGTTTTTCTGGCCGCAAATGGCCAACACTGATTGTGACCGGCTGCTGCTGCATATGCTGATGCAGGACCCGCGCTGGCCTGCGGCGCTGGAACTCGGTATCGAAGGGGTCTGTCCTGCGGTGCAAGGCCCGACCCTGATCCGCCGAGGCGACCTGTACATCGACGGTCAACGGCCTGAAGCTGCGCCTCGCGACCTGCTTGAGCTGGCGTGGGAACTGGCCGGGCTGGACGTTGCAGAAGATCTGCCGGCCTTGCGCCGTCAGCTTGGCGTACAGGCCGGTGCACAGCGGGCCATGGTTGGACGCGTATTTGGGGGCGTACATGAGCGGTGGTGGACGCCGCTTCAGCGTTTTGCCGATGGTCGCCTGGGCTATGCCCTGAGTGGGGGCGGGGCACGGCTCCCGGTGTCACCCCGTTCCATTGAAGAAGAAATCCTTGAGCTTTACCCTGACTATTCAGCTGAAGAGATCGCCGCTTACCTTGAGCCCTATCGTGCTCGACCCGCCGAGGCCCGCGCGCTGTTGCAGCGCCGTCGCGAAGAGTTGCAAGGGCTGCAATCCGGGCTGCGGCGCTGGCAAGGTGCTTCAGTGGACAGTGAGCAGGCGCTCGGTCGCCAGCAATTCAGCGAGCGCCTGGTCCAGGCCTGGCGTCACCAGTCGTTGAGCATACGCACGCCATTAGGGCGAACCCTGGGTTATCGCCTGGATCTGGGAGGCCTGATGGTTGGCGAATTGCCCGAGTTGCAGGCGGTGGACCTGCATCATGTGCTGGAGCTGGATATGGCAGGCATGAACCTGGCGGCCGTGTCGGCGGATTTTCTCGCCCACTTTGGCCGTCTTCGTTATCTGGATCTTTCCGGTAATGAGCTGGCCCTGATTCCGCCAGCAATCGAAAATCGCCTGAGCTTGCAAAACCTGCGCCTGAGCAACAACCGGATTGTGCTTGATGCCCGCGATGCCGCGAGAATAGGTGATCTTTTGAATCTGGACAGCCTCCACCTGGAGGGCAACCCTCTGGGCATCCCGCCCGATGTGAGCAGGCTGCCCCAGCTACGTATCCTGACCTTGAACAATACCGAGATCACCCGCGTGCCGGAAAGCCTGCACGATCGCTCAAGGCTGGAGTGGGTCGACCTGAGCGACAACCAGATCAGCCAGTTGCCCGAACACTTCCTTGAAGAACCACGCAGTTTTTTGCGCATGATCGAGCTGGAAGGTAATGCATTGACCGACGAGCAGTATCGACGGCTACGTCGGCTACAGGCGCCGCCGACGCCTGTGCGGTTGCCGGGCGGTGATGCCGCACAACAATTCTGGACTGCTCCGGCGTCTGCCAACCGCCAGCTTGTCGAGTATTGGCAGCGACTGCGCAACGAGCCCCAGGCCGGCGATTTGATGACAGTCCTGGAGCGCTTGGCCCAGACCGTCGAAGCGCAGGAGCAGTCAGAGTCGATGCGCACACGGGTCGCGGGGATCTTGCATTACGCCGTCGAAGGGCCGATGGCCGAAGACCTGTTGCGCTTTGCCGGTGATCCGCAACAGAGCATAGGTCATCCGTTGCTGGCGTTTGAGAATCTGGAAAGCAGGGTTCAAGGGCATCGCGCCTTGCTGTATGCCTTGCAGGAGCACGGGCCGCGACAACTGCTGGATTTCGCCCGGGCCTCCTTCAATCGTGAGGAGTTGCGGCGCTTTGTGATCGATCAGGTGCTGCTGGAGCCCGAACTGTTTGCGCGCAGAGACGAGTTGCAGTTGCTTTACCAACAAGAGCTGTACGGGCGGCTTGCGTTGCCGGGCGATGCCCGGGATCTGATCCTCACCGATCTTGCCCTTTCAACCGCGCAGCTCGACGCGGCGCTGGCCCATGTGCAAGGGGCGCAGGTACAGGCGCGCTTGCCGCGCTTCATGACCAGGCAACCGAACTGGGTCGAGTACCTGCATCAGCGGCATGCCTCGGCGTGGCTTGAACTGGATACCCGCTTCAATCAGCTCAGCGCTGCGCAACGGTTACGCGAGGCCAGCCTGCCCGAGGCCGAACGTTTGCAGCTTGAACGCGGCCGGCAGTTGCAACAGGCGATGGATGAGGCCGCGCTGTTGCTGCGGTTGACCCGCGAAGCGCTGGGCATACCGGCTGCCCCCGGTGGCTGACCGGTCATGAGGGCGGCGGGGAGCTTGATTGGGGCGGTTGTCCACGGATGTGTGTATAGCGCTCGATCATTCGTTCAATCTCCCCGGACGCTTTCAATCGCAGCAAGGCCTGCAGGATGCCTTGTACCGGCAAGGCCGGATCGTTACGCACCAGGCAGGCCAGGGTCTGCTCCTCGACCACAGTCAGCGGGCGCAGTTGCTGCTCAGAAGGGAGTTGCCGGTTGAACCAGTCAAGCGACAGCTGGTTGCTGATGGCATAGTGGTAACGGCGGGCGTGCAACTTGTTCAGCACCAGCAGTTGATTGCGGCTGTCCTCGCGATGCAAATGGCCGCTGGCAAACAGCGGTTCGATGGTCGAGTAGGTGTAGCCGAGCACGGTGCCAATGGCCTGGGGCGCCAATTGCGTGGGCGTCAGCGGCGGTGTCTGGTCGGGTTGACCGACCAGCCAGTCGCGTTGCTGAAAAAGCGGCAGGCTCCACAAATAGGCATCCGAGGTAGTGTTCAGCCAGGACTGGGCAACATAACAGCGCACATCGACATCGCCGTTGTCCATGGCTTGCTGCAGGCGCAGGCGCGGGAGGACGTGAAATTCGGGGTGATGCCCGACGTCGCGGGCAACAGCGAGCATCAGGTCATGCAAAATACCTTCGACCGGCTGCTCCTGCTCCACCCGAATCAGCGGCATGGTCCAGCTCTCGGCCACCGAAAAGCGCAGCACCGGTTGCTGCGCGAAGCTGGCAGAACTGATCAGCAGCAGTGCACCCACGATTCGCCACATGCTGCATCCTCCCTGATGCCGGCCCGCCTGACAGCTTAGCCGAGATCGGCAGGGTGCAATTTTGCCCCCGCTCCGCTACGATTAGCGGTCTTCAGCTTGCAGTCGCGACGGTTTTCGATGAGTTATCAGGTTCTTGCACGTAAATGGCGTCCGCGCTCGTTCCGCGAAATGGTCGGCCAGACCCATGTGCTCAAGGCCTTGATCAACGCGCTGGACAACCAGCGCCTGCACCATGCCTACCTGTTCACCGGTACCCGCGGTGTGGGCAAGACCACCATTGCGCGGATCATCGCCAAGTGCCTTAACTGCGAAACCGGCATCACCTCGACGCCTTGCGGTACCTGCTCGGTGTGCCGGGAGATCGATGAGGGGCGCTTTGTCGACCTGATCGAAATCGACGCCGCCAGTCGCACCAAGGTCGAAGACACCCGCGAGCTGCTCGACAACGTGCAGTACGCACCGAGCCGCGGGCGCTTCAAGGTCTACCTGATCGACGAAGTGCACATGCTCTCCAGCCACTCGTTCAACGCCTTGCTGAAGACGCTGGAAGAGCCGCCGCCCTACGTCAAGTTCATCCTCGCCACCACCGACCCGCAGAAGCTGCCGGCGACCATCCTCTCGCGCTGCCTGCAGTTCTCGCTGAAGAACATGACCCCCGAACGGGTCGTCGAGCACCTGAGCCATGTGCTCGGGGCCGAAAACGTCCCCTTCGAAGACGACGCCCTGTGGCTGCTCGGCCGCGCCGCGGACGGCTCGATGCGCGACGCCATGAGCCTGACCGACCAGGCCATCGCCTTCGGTGAAGGCAAGGTGTTGGCCGCAGATGTGCGGGCGATGCTCGGCACTCTGGATCATGGCCAGGTGTATGGCGTGCTGCAGGCGTTGCTCGAAGGTGATGCCCGGGCCTTGCTCGAAGCCGTTCGCCATTTGGCCGAGCAGGGGCCGGACTGGAACGGCGTGCTCGCCGAAATGCTCAATGTGCTGCACCGCGTGGCCATTGCCCAGGCGCTGCCTGAGGCAGTTGACAACGGCCAGGGCGATCGTGACCGGGTGCTGGCTTTGGCCCAGGCATTGCCGGCCGAAGATGTGCAGTTTTATTACCAGATGGGCCTGATCGGCCGTCGCGACCTGCCATTGGCACCAGATCCGCGTGGCGGCTTTGAAATGGTCCTGCTGCGCATGCTGGCGTTCCGCCCCGCAGACAGCGACGATGCACCGAAACCGGTGCTAAAGCCGGTGGGGATCAGCCAGGCCACAGCTGATTCTGCAAACGCGGTGGCAGTAGCCCCTCAGGCTGCGCCAGTTGCGGTGCCCGTGCCTGTGGTTGCTGAACCGGAACCTGAACCCGTTGCAGAGCCAGAGCCCACCCCTGTCGAGGTCCCAGCGCCTGAGCCGGTGGTCGATCTGCCCTGGAACGATCCTGTCGCCGTCGAGGTCGAGGTCGAGGTCGAGCCTGAACCGCTTGTCGTTGAAGTGCCGCCGGCGCCGGTTCAGCAGGCAACCGCAGTGGATATGCCGATGTCCGACGACGGTATCGGCTACAGCCCGGCCGGCATGGACCGCGACGATGAACCGCCGCTGGACGAAGATTATTACGAGCCGGAAATGGACCCGGCCAGCTACAGTTATCTGGACGAGCTGGCCATCGAGCATGCCCACGAAGTCGACGCGCCACCGGCCGAGCCCTTGCCGGCCGCGCAACCGGCCACGGGGCTGGCGCTGAAATGGCTGGAATTGTTCCCGCAGTTGCCGATTTCCGGGATGACCGGCAATATCGCCGCCAACTGTACGCTGATCAGCGCCGAAGGCGACGACTGGCTGCTGCACCTGGACCCGGCCCACAGCGCCCTGTTTAACAGCACGCAACAGCGGCGCCTGAACGATGCGTTGAACCAGCACCTGGGCCGTACGCTCAAATTGACCATCGAGCTGATTCGCCCGGAGCAGGAAACCCCCGCCCAGGCCGCAGCCCGCAAACGCGCCGAGCGCCAAGGCCTGGCCGAGGCCTCGATCGAGGATGATCCGCTGATCCAGCAGATGATCCAGCAGTTCGGCGCCATGGTCCGCCACGATACGATTGAACCTGTCGACGCCCCGGTTGCCCAGGGCGAGTAACGGAAAAACAGCAGCGGCCCGGGCCCGACCCTCGCCGCACCCCGTAAGCTAATAGTTGAGGTGAACCCCATGATGAAAGGTGGCATGGCCGGCCTGATGAAGCAGGCCCAGCAGATGCAGGAAAAAATGGCCAAGATGCAGGAAGAACTGGCCAACGCCGAAGTGACTGGCCAATCCGGTGCCGGTCTGGTCAGCGTGGTGATGACCGGTCGTCACGACGTCAAGCGCATCAGCCTGGACGACAGCCTGATGCAGGAAGACAAGGAAGTGCTCGAAGACCTGATCGCCGCCGCCGTCAACGACGCGGTGCGCAAGGTCGAAGCCAACAGCCAGGAAAAAATGGGCGGCATGACCGCCGGCATGCAGTTGCCGCCGGGCTTCAAGATGCCGTTCTGAGGCGGTCGCAGCGTAAATAAAAGCCAGGCTATTGCCTGGCTTTTTTCTGCTCAGTCATAACTCATCAGAAATGTCGCCCGGCCTGGCGCGGAGCCTGGGGTTACCCGGGATGCGGTCTGCACATACTGCGCGAGCAGGGGGATGCGATGCGTTACCGGGCCTGCTCCGACCGTACCGCCCGGTTGCCGGGTGCCCAGCACGATCGGGGTGTTGTCGCTACGCAACAAGCGAATGCCGATGCCACGTGCAGTAGCGTGACTGGCCAGGCTGATGATGGAGGTCTGGTTGCCCGGGTTGCTGGCGTCGCTGACGGTATAGCTGACGTTGAGGCGGCTGCCGCTACTGCCGCCGGCACAGTTGAGGCGGATTTCAAGTGGCTGGGGTGCGGTAGCCTTGCCAACAGCGTCGAAGAACCCTGCTGGATGATCCCGCAGGTTAACGGGGATGGTTTTCGAACCGGGGTCGACGGCGCAGGTGGGATCGGCCGAAACAACCTCTACTCGGGTTTGCACCATCGTCAGCCTGGCGGTATTGGCCGGGATATGATGCGGCTCAAAGGTGTGGCTAATGATTGTCTGAGGGAAAAACAGCACCCCACTGGTTACCGGTCCGGTCTTGATCAACTGCAGTCTGTACCAAGGGGTTACGTCGGTAGTGCCGGCAGGATGTCTGGTAGTAGGAACCGGCCAGCGGTAAAAACGACTGGCGCCGGCTTCGGAACCGGTGATCTTGATACCGATACCCTCCAGGTTGGTTTGATGAATGCCCTCACCGATGTGAGTGAAGCCCTGGGTAAAGCCGGCGCGCTGCTCATGGGCGGCTGAGCAACGGTAGGCCATGCGTGTCGCGAACCGGGTGTTGCTGTCATAAATCACCGTGCCGACCGGGTCTGCGGCAGACACCGTCAATCTCGAGTCTACGGTGATGTAAGCCTGGGACGGGCCTGCGCCGATATGCTGGCAGCTGGCGGTACTGATTGCGCAGTGGGCCAGCAGCAACAATCCTGTAGCGCCGGCGAGGCGCGCGGGTAGAGAACAAAACATGGGCAGGTCTCGGCGGGTCAAGGGTGGGCTGGGGGTGCGAGGCAAACGGAGTGAATGTTCTGTGGTGCAGCGTTCGCGGCTTTTTTCGCGGCGGCGGGCAGGGCATAGGTAATTCGGCAGTTGCCTGCCAGGCCGCTGTCCCAGCGCACGATCAACTCACCTGCATCCTGCAGGCCGCGGGCAAACAATTGGCTACCCTGGCCCACCGCGCCCAGCTCGTTACCTTGGCTATCCAGCACTGCGGCGCCAAACGGCAGCGGCTGGCCATCGGCCTGGCGGGCATGGATGACGGCCGAACGTCCGGAGCGGGTCTGGAACACCAGCAACGCAATGGCGCCGGCGCGCGGCACGGTCTGCTGGCTGCTCGATTGCAGCTCGACATCGGTCGACAAGCCCTTGGGGTCAATGGCAACCGTATTGCGTTGGTAAGGCGTAAGGTTCGGGACGACCGCGTAGCCGCTGCTGTCGACTTTCAGCGCGGACGCCGAAATCACCCGAGCGCCATCGGCATCTTTGGCCTGAATCAACCCGAAGGTCTCACTCAAGGGTTGCGACAAGGTCATGCCATCGGCGTGGGCGACAATGGCGCCGCGCAGGCCGAGCGAGGCTTGTGAGGTATGCCGGCCCTGACTGATCGATGCACTGAGTTCGGCGGCAGAGCCGCGGTACAGTACGTTGCTGCTCAGCGTATGGTTGTTCAGGCCATCGGAGCGATCCTGGCTGGCGGTGATGCCATAGTTGACCTGCTGATCGGCACTGAGGGCGTCGGTGAGCGTGGCCTGGGCCCGGCTGTTGCCTCTGCCGTCCCTGGAAATACTGCTGCTGAGGCTACGCGCGCGTTCGCCGCCCAGGGGCAGGGACAAGCTCAGGAAATAGGTGTTGTCGGCGCGCCCGAAGCGGTCACGTTCCCTGGTGCTGCTGAGGGTATAGCCCAGCGTCTTGTAGTGATTGCTGTAGCCGATCGAATAGTTGACGTCGCTGCCGGCATGGTCCCAATAGCTGGATGCCGAGGCACTCAAGTGCAACTGTCCATAGTGCTCGGCCAGCGGTTGCGCCAGCGACAGGGTAGTGCGATTGCGATGACGCTGGTGGCGCTGATCGCCTGCATCGCGCAGGAACTGGCGGCTCAACTGGGCGTCTTCCAGGCCATAAAAGCCGCGGGTCGAGTAGCGATAGGTCGCCAGAGCGATTTGTGTGTCGGTTTCACTCAGGGTCTTGGCATAGCTCAGGCGCAGGCTCTGGCCTTGCTGGCTGCCGAGCCCGGGCAGATGGGTGCGGGCCTGGGTGAGGTCGGCGCCGAACGCACCAAGCTCGGTGTTCAGGCTGCCACCGAACAAGGCCGAGCCATACCCTGATGCCAGGGTCATGCCGCTGTAGGTGCTGACCAGGTTGTTCAGGCCATATTGCCAGGTACCTTCGACAAATACCGGGTCACTGTCCAGTGCCTGGTTACGCAGGGTACCCAGGGTTGCACTGAAGCGGCTGGAGCCGGCACGCAAGGATAACGGAACAGCAGCGTAAGGCACGGAGAAGCTATGTTCGCGGCCGTCGGCCTCGGTTACCGTGACCTCCAGATCGCCACCGTAGCCGGTTGCATACAAATCATCGATTTCGAAGGCGCCTGGCGCCACAGTGGTTTCATGCAGGGTCACGCCGCGTTGGCGGACCACTACCCGGGCATTACTGCTGGCAATCCCGCGGACTACGGGGGCATAGCCGCGCTGCGAGGCGGGGAGCATACGATTGTCGCTGGCCAGGCGTATGCCGGTGAAACTCAATGAGTCGAACAGCTCGCCCGAGGTGTAGCTTTCGCCCAGGGTCAGTTGCGAGCGCCAGGGCGTGATATCGCGTTGGGCATAGCTGGCAATGCTCTGATAGCGGTGCTGGCCCTGGTCGCTCCAGTTCAGTGAACCGTCATGACGCAGGCGCCATGGCCCGATGTTGAGCCCGGCCCCCAAGCCCAGGTAGGTCTGGCGCGAATTATCCTGATTGCGGTGCCGGGTGCTGTAGTTGTTGAGATTGTAATTGAGAAAACCCGCCGTTATGCCCTCATCCCATTGCGCCGGGTCGACTGTTTCACGCGCACTGCGCTTGACCGCGATTTGCGGTACCGACAGGTACAGGCGTTGGCTGGCAAAATCCAGGCGGCTGCTGGCATCGTCAAGTGCGCCGTCCAGGGGGATGCAAGTATCGACGGCAAGCAGCTGCTGTTGCGCCTGCGGGCTGAACTTGCTGGTATCCAGGCCCAGACGCTCCAGCAAAGCGTTGTCGAAACAGGCCAGGGCTTCTTCTTTACCGGGCCAGGCCTTGAAGCTGAGGTTCATGCGCCCGTGCCAGTTATCGTTGACCAGCACATCCACGCTGTAGGTTCCGGGGCTTGTGATGTTGCGCCGCTGATAGCGCGAGAGGTCCACGGGGGAGGTACTACCGTTGCCCAAAAACGCCGGTTCAAACTCGACAAGTGCGGACGAAGGTGTGTCGGCCATGACCGGTACTTGCCAAAGCAACAGGCTGGCCAGGCCAACGGGTAATCGGCTTACTAACGAAGCTGAGCTTTTTCGATGCGAGCGAAAGTGCAATAACATTATCGTCATTTTCAGAAGTGCCAATAGTAAACCTGGGCACGCACGAAAACTTCGAGACCGCCCGGAGTGTCAGATAAGGAGTAAGGCTATGGGCTGGGTGTAGTAGCCGTCACTGCACTTAGGGGCGCGCTATTGTTATGGTCTGCGCCATAATCATTAATGCTGGTAAAGTTGATGGTTGCGCTTGGATTAATAGGTGCCGAAGGGCTGAAGTGTGCGAGCGAATAAGGTGCAATATAGCCGGTGCCCAAGGACGTCGACTGGCCGTTAAATTCGACTTTTATTCCCCCGAGATTGACAAAGTAGGCCGTTGGGTTGCGGCCAACCAGCGTGTGCGGCTTGCCGTCCTGGCCAGGCGCTCGGTGCCAGGTTACCAGGGCGGGTGCGTCCTCGGGCTTGCCTGGCAGGCCTTGTGGGCGGTACAGCAGCTTGATGCGGGTACGAAAGGCCAGTTGCAGGACGTTGCTGTCTTTGGCTTTTGGGGGGACTTCTAACATGTTGAACCAGAAGATTGACTCTCGATCACTGGCCATCGGGCTGCCGGTGTGCAACAGGCGAATACTCTGCCCTTGAGCAGGTTCGATGCGGGCCAGCGCCGGCGTTACGGTAAAGGGGACCTGTAGAGTCTCGGGTGCTGCTCGGGAATCGCCATCGTCTACCCAGACCTGAACCAGGCTGGGGTCTTTGCCATTGTTGAGGAGGTTGACGGTAGCCTCGCGCTCTTGTGCCGCAAAGATGATACGGGTGCCGGTAATTACAACGCTGGCATGCGCGGGTGCGCTGGCCGCCAGTAGCGCGAGGGCAGCCAGCAGGAAGGAAGAAAAGCGAGTCATGAAAGCGATATCCGACCTGATTGGGGGTAGCAGACGCGCAAGGCGCGCCTGCTGGTTCATTACGGCAGATTGATCACGTACTGAACGCGGGAGTTGGCGGCACCCGGGGTGACCGCTGCGGCGGAAGCGTAGTACTGGCTGGTGTAGCGCAGGGTCGCAGCGCCATCTACCAGTTCTACGGGGACAGTGTTTTGGCCACCGCTTACCCCGCCGATAATGATCGGAATGCCCGCCTGGTTGAGCAGTTGGTACTGCACGCCAGTTGCGCTGGTAGGACCGGCATCCATGTTCAGTCGGCCGTTCTGCACATTGGCGCCGCCCAGGAACTCGATGTCCACTTGGCCGCTGGTGCCAGCGACACAGTTGGTCAGGGAGATCTCGAAGGGGCGAGGTTGGGCGATACTGCCGACAGTAGTGAATTCGGTGGTATGCGCCGGGCTCATGGCAACAGTGAAGTTCTGGCCGCCAGGGCCGCCGTTGATGGTGCAAGTGGTGCCCGAGATGCTGCCGGTGAAATCGATCAGGCCATCAGTTGCCTGGGCATTGAGGGTGACGCCAGCCAATAGAGGTAAGGACAGGGCAAGAGCGAAAATGCGTGTGTTCATTTTTTTTCCAAGTGGATTAATTAAGATTGCGCGTTGATAAGTAAAATGAGGTGTTGCATAGACATATTTACTTGCTTTTGAGCGCCAGGAAATTATGCGGATTATTTGTTTGGCTGGATGTAGGAAGAAGGGTGGTGATGGCGGAGGGAACTTAGCCGGGTATTGTAAGATTGGGTGTTTATAGAAAGGAGTGAGGCAGGAAGTGTTAGAAAGGGGGTGGTATGCTTTATGTGATGTAGGCAATATTACTGTTAGCGTGAAAGAAACATTAGCTTCTTACGCGGCTAGTCTTAATGTCTGTAAGATTTGACGTTGCCCAGTCGGGCAGGTATAAACCGCCTTCACTTGCATCAAGGCCTTTTCCCATGAGTTTCAGTCCTCTTATCCGACAGCTGATCGACGCGTTGCGCATCTTGCCTGGCGTCGGACAGAAAACCGCCCAGCGCATGGCCTTGCAGTTACTTGAGCGCGATCGCAGTGGCGGTACCCGGCTGGCCCAGGCCTTGAACCAGGCCATGGAAGGGGTGGGGCATTGCCGCCAGTGCCGGACCCTGACCGAGCAGGAGCTGTGCCCGCAGTGTTCCGACACGCGCCGGGACGACACGTTATTGTGCGTGGTAGAAGGGCCGATGGATGTCTATGCCGTCGAGCAGACCGGCTACCGTGGCCGTTACTTCGTGCTCAAAGGGCATTTGTCGCCGCTTGATGGCCTGGGCCCGGAAGCCATCGGCATTCCGCAACTGATGGCGCGGATCGAGGAGCAGGGCAGCTTCACCGAAGTAATCCTGGCCACCAACCCGACGGTGGAAGGTGAAGCGACCGCCCATTACATCGCCCAGTTGCTGGCCGACAAAGGTCTGGTCGCGTCTCGTATCGCCCACGGTGTGCCATTGGGCGGTGAGCTGGAGCTGGTCGACGGCGGCACCCTGGCGCATTCGTTCGCCGGGCGCAAACCGATCTCGCTGTAACCCTGGGTCTTTAATCGCGGGGCAAGCCCGCTCCCACAGAACCTTAGCCTGTGGGAGCGGGCTTGCCCCGCGATGCTGTCAATACTCGCTCAGCGAGAACTCGGTCAGGCAGAAGGTCGGCACACCCACGTCGTTCAGGCGCTGCGAGCCACCCAGCTCCGGCAGATCGATGATCGCCGCCGCCTCATATACCTGCGCGCCCATGCGCCGTACCAGTTTGGTGGCGGCCAGCAGGGTGCCGCCGGTGGCGATCAGGTCATCAAAAATCAGTACCGAGTCGCCTTCGCAGAGGCTGTCGGCGTGCACTTCGAGGAAGGCTTCGCCGTACTCGGTCTGGTAGCCCTCGGCGAGCACGTCGGCCGGCAGCTTGCCTTGCTTGCGAAACAGGATCAGGGGTTTGTTCAACTGGTGGGCGATGATCGAGCCGATCAGAAAGCCGCGCGCATCCATCGCGCCGATATGGCTGAACTCGGTTTCAACATAGCGTTCGATAAAGGCATCGGCGACATGGCGCAGGCCCCGCGGCGACTGGAACAGCGGGGTGATGTCGCGAAAGATCACGCCCGGCTTGGGGAAGTCCGGTACGGGGCGGATCAGGGCTTTGAGGTCGAAAGTGGCGCTGGGCATGGGCGGGTATCCTGAGAAACGAATGCCCGCCAGTATACCTGTTATCCGCGGGGTCAGCTTTCCAGCGAACCACCGGCCAGGGCGCACAGCTGAATCGGGTCAAGGATATGGATTTCCTTGCCCTCGGCCTGGATCAGGCCGTTCTGCTGAAAGCGCGTGAACACCCGTGAGACGGTCTCGACCGCCAGGCCCAGGTAATTGCCGATTTCGTTGCGTGACATGCTCAGGCGGAACTGGTTGGCCGAGTAACCACGGGCGCGGAAGCGCGCCGAAAGGTTGACCAGGAAGGTGGCGATGCGCTCGTCAGCGGTCTTTTTCGACAGCAGCAGCATCATTTGCTGATCGTCGCGGATTTCCCGGCTCATCACCCGCATCAGCTGGCGACGCAGCTGTGGCAGTTGCACCGACAGCTCATCCAGGCGCTCGAAAGGAATCTCGCACACCGAGGTGGTTTCCTGGGCCTGGGCCGGCACCGGGTAGGCTTCGGTGTCCATGCCGGACAGGCCAACCAGTTCGCTGGGCAGGTGGAAGCCGGTGATCTGCTCTTCGCCGCTGTCGCTCAGGCTGAAGGTTTTCAGGGCGCCGGAGCGCACCGCATAGACCGAGCCAAAATTGTCGCCCTGGCGGAACAGAAACTCGCCTTTTTTCAGCGGACGCCCGCGTTTGACGATTTCATCCAGTGCATCCATGTCTTCCAAGTTCAATGACAAGGGCAGGCACAGAGGCGCCAGGCTGCAATCCTTGCAATGGGCCTGGTTATGGGGGCGCAGTTTAACTGGCTCGGACATTTCTTCAATCCTTGTGGGAAAGCACACATAAGCCGTAAGGGTAACCCAGGCTAGGGTGTTTCGGCCAGCTTGGACGATTGTGCCGAGGCCAGACGGGACAAGACTGCGACAAAAAACCTCAGATAACCCGGGAGAAACGTTGGCGATTGTGCAGGTCCAGGTAGGCATCGAACACCATGCACACCGAGCGCACCAGCAGTCGTCCGGCGGGCAGCACCTTGATGCTGTCGTTGCCTAGTTCGATCAGGCCATCCTTGTGCATGGCCTGCAGGGCGGGCCACTGGTCGTTGAAATAGCCGCGAAAGTCAATGGTGAAATCCCGCTCGATGGTTGCGAAGTCCAGTTCGAAATGGCAGATCAATTGCTGGATCACCGCCCGGCGCAGGCGGTCATCCTCGCTGCAGATCAAGCCGCGGCTGGTCGCCAGTTGAGCGGTGGACAAGGTGTCCTGGTAGGTGTTGAGGTCGCTGCTGTTCTGGCAATAGAGGTCGCCGATCTGGCTGATGGCCGAGACCCCCAGGCCAATCAGGTCGCAATGCCCGTGGGTGGTGTAGCCCTGGAAGTTGCGCTGCAGGGTCGACTCTTCCTGGGCAATCGCCAGCTCGTCATCGGGCAGGGCGAAGTGGTCCATGCCGATGTACACGTAGCCAGCGGCGGTCAGTTGCTCGATGGTGTTGTGGAGCATTTCCAGTTTTGCCGCCGGGGCCGGCAGCTCGTTGCTGTCGATGCGCCGCTGGGGCATGAAGCGTTCCGGCAGGTGCGCATAGTTGAACACCGAGAGGCGATCGGGCTGCAGCTTGATCACTTCCTCGACGGTGCGGGCAAAACCTTCCGGGGTCTGCTTGGGCAGGCCGTAGATCAGGTCGAGGTTGATCGAGCGAAATTGCAGGGTGCGCGCCGCTTCGATGATCGCCCGGGTCTGCTCCAGGCTCTGCAGGCGGTTGATCGCCCGCTGCACAACCGGGTCGAGGTCCTGCACGCCGAGGCTGACGCGGTTGAAGCCGAGCTCACGGAGCAGGCCCATGGTCGACCAGTCGGCCTCGCGCGGGTCGATTTCAATGCCGTAGTCGCCGGAGTCGTCATCCAGCAGGTTGAAATGCTGGCGCAAGTGGGCCATCAGCTGGCGCAGCTCGACGTGGCTGAGGAAGGTCGGGGTGCCGCCGCCAAAGTGCAACTGCTCGACGGTCTGCTTGGGGTCCAGGTGGCAGGCGATCAGCTGGATTTCCTGCTCCAGGCGCTGCAGGTAGGGCGCGGCGCGGCCACGGTCCTTGGTGATGACCTTGTTGCAGGCGCAGTAGTAGCAGATGTTGGCGCAGAACGGCACGTGCACATAGATCGACAGTGGGCGAACGGCACGACGGCTGTCACGCAGGGCGTGCAGCAGGTCGAAGGAGCCGACTTCGCTGTGCAGTTGCACCGCGGTCGGGTAGGAGGTGTAGCGTGGGCCGGCCAGGTCGTAGCGGCGAATCAGGTCGGAGTCCCAACGAAGAACGTCGAGCATGCGGGCAGTCCCCAGAAAGAGCAGCAGTGTCCGGAGTCTAGGGAGTGCCGGGCAAACCCGTGTTGATTTGTATCAACGCCGCTTCAGTGGCCCATCAGCCAGTGCTGGTGTGGCCCTGGCAGGGTCCACAGGCCAAACAGCATCACCAGCACGCCGCCGGCAATACGCACGCCCCGCTGGCGCAGCAGGGCGCTGGTGCGTTCGGCGGCAAGGCCGGTGGCCAGCAGTACCGGCCAGGTGCCCAGGCCGAAGGCCAGCATCAACAGCGCGCTGTCGGCGGCATTGCCCTGGCTCGCGGCCCAGAGCAGGGTGCTGTACACCAGCCCGCACGGCAGCCAGCCCCACAGGGCGCCCAGCAGCAGGGCGCGCGGCAGGCTGGAGACCGGCAGCAGGCGGTTGGCCAGCGGCTGTATATGCCGCCACAGGCCCCGGCCCAGGCCCTCGATACGGGTCAGGCCGCTCCACCAGCCGGCCAGGTACAGGCCCATGCTGATCAGCAGCAGCGCCGCCAGTACGCGCATGGCGGTCGCCACCGGGCTGTTGGCCACCGCCCAGCCGGCCAGGCCGAGCAGCAGGCCGGCCAGGGCATAACTGAGGATGCGCCCCAGGTTGTAGGCCAGTAGCAGGCGAAAGCGGCGGCTGCGTTGCTCCTTGGGAATGGCCAGGGTCAGCGCGCCCATGAGGCCGCCGCACATGCCCAGGCAATGGCCACCACCGAGCAGGCCGAGAATCAACGCCGAGCTGAGCAGGGGCAGAAGTTCAGTCACGGCGCGGGGTACCGTCGTCGGGTTTCTTGCCGTCGGCCTCGTCCATGGCCGCCTGGTGCTGCGGGTCCTGGTCGTCGAAGAGGATGCTGTGGGCCGGGCCGTCGAGGTCGTCGTACTGGCCGCTGTCCACCGCCCAGAAGAAGATGTAGATAGCGATGGCGACGATCAGCAGGGCCGCCGGGATCATGATGTAAAGCGCGGGCATGGGGGCTCCTGGTCAGGCCGTCGCGGGATGCGTGGCAGTGGCTGGCGCATGGCTGGCCGGCAGGCCGCTGACGCGGGTCAGGCGCAGGGCATTGAGGACCACGATCAGCGAACTGACCGACATGCCGACCGCCGCCCAGATTGGCGTGATCCAGCCCAGTGCGGCAAACGGCAGCATGACGCCATTATACGCCGAGGCCCACAGCAGGTTCTCGATAATGATCCGCCGGGTGCGCCGGGCCAGGCTGAAGGCCTGGACCAGGGCGTCCAGGCGGTTGGACAGCAGCACCGCGTCGGCGCTGGTCTTGGCCAGGTCGGTGGCCGAGCCCATGGCGATGCTGATGTCGGCCGCCGCCAGGATTGGCACATCGTTGACCCCGTCGCCGAGCATCAACACCTTGCGCCCTTGCTGCTGCAGGGCCTTGAGTTGCTCCAGCTTGTCGTCCGGGCGCAGGCTGCCAATGGCCTGGTCGATCTGCAGTTCGGCGGCCACGCTGTGGACCATCGGCGAGCTGTCGCCAGACAGCAGCAGGGTCTGCCAGCCACGGGCGCGGCAGGCCGCCAGCAGGTCGGCGGCATCGCTGCGCAGGCGGTCGTCGAGGACGAACCAGGCCAGCGGGCCTTGCTGGTCACCGAGCAACAGCCATTGCCCGGCTTCGTCTGGCATCGCCGGTGTGGGGGCGCCGCTGAGGGCGCAGACAAAGCCGGCTTCGCCGATGCGCAGCACGTGCTCGCCTACCTTGCCTTCAAGACCCAGCCCGGGCATTGCCTGAACTTCGTCGGCAGCCTGGCTGGCGCGGCCAAAGGCGCGGGCGATGGGGTGCTCGGAGCGGTTTTCGAGGGCGGCGGCGAGCATCAGGCAACGATCGGCGTCGGTGTCGCGCAAGGGGCGGATTGCGCGCAAGGTCAGGCGGCCTTCGGTGAGGGTGCCGGTCTTGTCGAAGATTACCGTGTCGATCTGGTTCAGGCCTTCCAGCACGTGGCCGCGGGTCAGCAGCAGGCCGAGCTTGTGCAGGGTGCCGGTGGCGGCAGTCAGCGCGGTCGGGGTGGCCAGCGACAGGGCGCAGGGGCAGGTAGCGACCAGCATGGCCAGGACGATCCAGAACGCCCGCGACGGGTCGATCTGCCACCACAGCAGGCCGATGGCGGCCGAGGCGATCAGGGTAAACAACAAGAACCACTGCGAGGCGCGGTCGGCGATTTCCGCCAGGCGCGGTTTTTCCGACTGTGCCCGCTCCAGCAGGCGCACGATCGCCGACAGGCGAGTGTCCTGGCCCAGAGCCTGGACCTCGACGGTCAGCGCGCTCTCGACGTTGAGGGTGCCGGCGGTGACTGCGTCGCCAGCGCTGCGTGGTTGCGGCAGGTACTCGCCGGTAAGCAGCGACTCGTCGATGCTCGACTGGCCACTGACGATGCGCCCGTCGGCGGGGATCACGTGGCCTGGCTGGATCAACACGCAGTCTTTGAGGCGCAGTTCGCTGAGCAGGATCCGCTCGCTCTGCCCGGCCGCGCCCAGGCGCAGGCACGAGGCCGGCAGCAGGTTGACCAGTTGCGCGGTAGCGGCGGCAGTGCGCTCGCGGGCGCGGCGCTCAAGGTAGCGTCCGGCGAGCAGGAACAGGGCGAACATGCCCACGGCGTCGAAGTACAGCTCGCCGCTGCCGGTGATTGCGGTCCAGATCCCGGCACCGTAGGCCAGGCCGATGGCCAGCGATACCGAGACGTCCATGGTCAGGTGGCGGGTACGCAGGTCGCGGGCGGCGCCGCGAAAAAACGGTGCGCAGCTGTAGAACACGATCGGCGTGGTAAGGAACATCGCCACCCAGCGCAGGATGGTGTGCAGCTCCGGGCTCAGGTCGATGTTGAACTCCGGCCAGGTGGCCATGGTTGCCATCATCGCCTGGAACCACAGCAGCCCGGCCACGCCCAGTTGGCGCAGGGCGGTGCGGTTCTCGCTGGCCAGTTGTTCGGCGGCGCGGTCGGCCTGGTAGGGGTGGGCGGCGTAGCCGATGTGGCGCAGCTCGGCGAGCAGCTTGGACAGCGGCAACGCACTGTCGGCCCAGCTCACCTGCAGGCGGTGGTTGGACAGGTTCAAACGCGCCTCGGCCACCGCCGGCAGGTTGCGCAGGTGCTTTTCGATCAGCCAGCCGCAAGCGGCGCAACTGATGCCTTCGATCAGCAGGGTGGTTTCGGCCAGCTCGCCGCTGTGGCGCACGAAGGGCTTTTGCACATCGGCGCGGTCGTACAGGGCCAGTTCGTCGACCAGTTGCTGGGGCAGGGCATCGGGGTTGGCGCTGGCTTCACTGCGGTGCTGGTAATAGCTTTCCAGGTTGCCGGCGACGATGGCTTCGGCCACCGCCTGGCAGCCCGGACAGCAAAACGCCCGCGGCTGGCCAAGCACCACGGCGGTGAAGTGGCTGCCGGCGGGCACGGGCAGGGCGCAGTGGTAGCAGGGCGTGGGGCTGGTCATGGTGTCAGTCGCAAGGTGTGGTGTTGGGCTGATCGCGGGTCAAGCCCGCTCCCACAGGGATTCATTGCACCTGTGGGAGCGGGCTTGCCCCGCGATCAGCAACGACTTATTTCTCGAGGTGTTCAGCCCCTTGCAGCGCCTCGTCACCGAGTACCAGGGTCTTGTCGTGAGCGACTTCTTCTTCCTCGAACAGGCGCCAGACATGCGCGTCCTGGCTGCCCAGCAGCTCGACGAAACGCCGGCCCTCGACCTTGTCGCCAAGCTGGCCGAGGTAGCGGCCGGCTTCGCTGTCGCTGCGGGTCAGCATGATCTTGCGGTCCTTCTCCGGCTGGGTCGGCGAAATGAGGTTCAGCTCCAGGGTTTGCGGCTGGCTGTTGCCGGTCAGGCGCAGGTCGACTTCACCGGTCAGCGCGTCCAGGTGCACGCTGGCCTTGAGGTTGAGGGTCTGGGCCAGCAGCTCGCGGTCCAGCGAGCGGTTGATGCCTTTGCCGGCCTCGTAGTAGTTGTCGTTGACCAGGTTATCAGGGTTGTTCACCGCGATGGTCACCATGGTCAGGCTGAGGGTCACCGAGGTGGCCAATACACCGATGATGATCCACGGCCAGAGGTGCTTGTACCAGGGGCTTGCGGCAGTTGCAGAAGGCATGGGCTCAGTCTCTTATCGAATTTGCGGGCCGATGAAGCGGCTCTTGGCTTCAACCTGGGTGGCGCTGTCGTCAGCGTCCTTGAGGGTGAAGATGACTTCGTTGGTGGTCGACGGCAGTTGCTCCGGCGCCATCGACAGTTGTACCGGCAGGCTGACGATATCGCCGGCCGCGACGCGGATTTCCCGTGCGCCCTCAAGCTTGAGGTCAGGCAGGCCGCCGGCTTCGAGCACGTAGACGTGGTCGCGCTGGTCCTTGTTCATGACCTTCAGGCTGTAGACGTTCTCGATCCGCCCCTGGGCGTTCTCGCGGTACAGCACGCGGTCCTTGCTGACGTCGAAACCGACCAGCGGACGCATGACGAACGCGGTAGTGAGCAGGCCGATCATGGTCAACAGCACCACGGCATAACCGATCAGGCGCGGGCGCACCATGTGGGTCTTTTGCCCCGACAGGTTGTGCTCGGTGGTGTAGCTGATCAGGCCTTTGGGGTAGTTCATCTTGTCCATGATGGTGTCGCAGGCGTCGATGCAGGCGGCGCAGCCGATGCACTCGATCTGCAGGCCGTCACGGATGTCGATGCCGGTCGGGCACACCTGTACACACATGGTGCAGTCGATGCAGTCGCCCAGGCCCTTGGCCTTGTAGTCCAGGTCTTTTTTACGCGGGCCACGGGTTTCGCCGCGGCGCGGGTCGTAGGAAACGATCAGGGTGTCTTTGTCGAACATCACGCTCTGGAAGCGTGCATACGGGCACATGTACACGCACACTTGCTCGCGCAGCCAGCCGGCGTTGCCGTAGGTGGCCAGGGTGAAGAAGCCGACCCAGAAATAGGCCCAGCCGTCGGCCTGGCCGGTAAAGAACTCAATCACCAGCTCGCGGATCGGCGAGAAGTAGCCGACGAAAGTCATGCCGGTGACAAAGCCGATGCTCAGCCACAGGCTGTGCTTGGCCAGCTTGCGCAGGAATTTGTTGCCGCTCATTGGCGCCTTGTCGAGCTTCATGCGCTGGTTGCGGTCACCTTCGGTGACTTTCTCGCACCACATGAAGATCCAGGTCCACACGCTTTGCGGGCAGGTGTAGCCGCACCAGACGCGGCCGGCGTAAACGGTGATGAAGAACAGGCCGAAGGCGGCGACGATCAGCAGGCCCGAGAGCAGGATGAAGTCCTGAGGCCAGATGGTGGTGCCGAAAATGTAGAACTTGCGCTCCGGCAGGTTCCACCAGACGGCCTGGTGGCCACCCCAGTTCAGCCATACCGTACCAAAGTACAGCAGGAACAGGACGGCGCCGCCGACCATGCGCAAGTTGCGGAACACGCCGGTGAAGGCGCGGGTGTAGATTTTTTCTCGGGAGGCGTAGAGATCGACGCTGCTGGTGTCTTTACTGGCAGGCGGGGTGACGTCATGTACCGGAATCTGCTTGCTCATCATTGAGTCCCACGGCAGTGGAGAAGTGCCGCGGCCAGTACCTGCCGGCCGCAGTCGAAAGCTTGCTGCTCTAGGGCGCATGATACGCCTGTCCTGCCGCCAGGGGGGAGGGGTGCGACCTTTGGCCGCGTTGGGGAATCGCGGTTAATAGTGTATTGGCCCGTGTCAATTGACACAGGTCATGGGTCGGGACAGGGTCTATAAAAAAGCCCCGGCAGTTTCACTGACGGGGCTTTTGCCAGCTGGGCGAATTACTGCGCTTCAGCGGTTTTCTCAGGCTGGTGCGACAGGCTGTAGACATAGGCGGCCAGCAGGTGGACCTTGTCGTTGCCCTGGATTGCTTCCTGAGCAGGCATCTGGCCCTGGCGGCCGTAACGGATGGTCTGCTGCAGTTGGGCGAAGCTCGAACCGTAGATGAACGCGGTCGGGTGGGTCAGGTTGGGCGCGCCCATGGCCGGGGTGCCCTTGCCTTCAGGGCCGTGGCAGGCCACGCAGTTGGCGGCAAACAGCTTCTGGCCGTTGGCCGGATCCGCCTTGGCATCCTTGGGCAGGGTGCGGCCATCGAGGTTGGTCAGCACGTAGGCAGCAACGTCGGCAACACCTTGTTCGCCGATGACTTCGGCCCAGGCCGGCATCACCCCGTGACGACCGCCCATGATGGTGGCCTTGATGGTTTCCGGTTCGCCGCCCCAACGCCAGTCGTTGTCGGTGAGGTTAGGGAAGCCGTAGGAGCCCTTGGCGTCGGAGCCATGGCACACCGCGCAGTTGGAGGCGAACAGGCGCCCGCCCATCTTCAGCGCTTGTGGGTCCTTGGCCACTTCTTCAATAGGCATCGACGCGAATTTGGCGAAGATCGGCCCGAACTTGGCGTCCGAGCGGGCCATTTCCTTTTCCCACTCGTGCACGCCGGTCCAGCCGGCCTGGCCGTTGGCAAACTCGGTTTTCTTGTCGTTGTCCAGGTACTGGTAGCCCGGCAGGATGCCTTTCCAGTTACCCAGGCCCGGGTACAGCACCAGGTAGCCAAGGGCGAAAACGATGGTGCCGACGAACAGCATGAACCACCATTTTGGCAGCGGGTTGTCGTACTCCTCGATGCCGTCGTAGGCGTGGCCCACGGTTTCTTCAGTGGTTTCGCTGCGCTGGCCCTTGCGGGTGGACAGCAGCAGCCAGGTCAGGGCGAAGATGGTGCCCAGACTCAAAACGGTGACGTACAGACTCCAGAAGGTAGTCATTCGTTGTTACTCCTAGACGCTTTCGCTTGCGCTTGCTCGACGTGCTTGCTGGCTTCGGGATCATCCGCGAAGGGCAGCATGGTCGCTTCGTCGAACTCGGACTTGCGCCGAGAACTGAACACCCACAACGCCAGGCCGATAAAGGCCACCATCACCACGACGGTGCCCAGGCCACGAATCATCCCGATATCCATCAATGTCACCGTTTGCTTTTGATGATGGTGCCCAGGCCTTGCAGGTAGGCAACCAGGGCGTCCATTTCAGTCTTGCCCTTGACCGCGTCGCGGGCACCGGCGATGTCTTCATCGGTGTACGGCGTGCCGAGGGTGCGCAGGACTTCCATCTTCTTCACCGTGTCCTTGCCATCGAGCTTGTTCTCCACCAACCATGGGTAGGCCGGCATCTTCGACTCGGGCACGACGTTGCGCGGGTTGTACAGGTGAGCACGGTGCCAGTCGTCGGAGTAACGACCGCCGACGCGGGCCAGGTCCGGGCCGGTACGCTTGGAACCCCAGAGGAATGGGTGGTCCCAGACGCTTTCACCGGCGACCGAGTAGTGGCCATAGCGTTCGGTTTCGGCACGGAACGGCCGGATCATCTGCGAGTGGCACTGCACGCAGCCTTCGCGGATATAGATGTCGCGGCCTTCGAGCTCAAGCGCGGTACGCGGCTTCATACCCTCGACCGGCTTGTTGGTGACGTCCTGGAAGAACAGCGGGACGATCTGGGTCAGGCCGCCGATGCTCACGGCGATGACCATGAAGAAGGCCAGCAGGCCGATATTCTTCTCGACTACTTCATGCTTCATCAGTGAGCTCCAACTACAGCGATCTGAGCGGCGGCTTCAGCTTCGGCCGGCTTCGAGGCGCGCACGGTACGGAAAACGTTGTACGCCATCAGCAGCATGCCGGAGGCGAAGAACGCACCGCCCAGGGCACGGACGATAAAGCCCGGGTGGCTGGCCTGCAGGGCTTCGACGAAGGAGTAGGTGAGGGTGCCGTCGTCGTTGATTGCACGCCACATCAGGCCCTGGGTGATGCCGTTGACCCACATCGAGGAGATGTATAGCACGGTACCGATGGTCGCCAGCCAGAAGTGCGCGTTGATCAGGCCGGTGCTGTGCATCTGCTCGCGGCCGTAAACCTTCGGAATCATGTGGTACAGGGCGCCGATCGAAATCATCGCTACCCAGCCAAGGGCACCGGCGTGTACGTGGCCGACGGTCCAGTCGGTGTAGTGCGACAGCGAGTTGACGGTCTTGATCGCCATCATCGGACCTTCGAAGGTCGACATGCCGTAGAACGCCAGCGAAACCACGAGGAAGCGCAGGATCGGGTCGGTACGCAGCTTATGCCAGGCGCCCGAGAGGGTCATCATGCCGTTGATCATGCCGCCCCAGCTTGGCGCCAGGAGGATGATCGACATGGCCATGCCCAGCGACTGCGCCCAGTCCGGCAGGGCGGTGTAGTGCAGGTGGTGGGGACCTGCCCAGATGTACAGGGTGATCAGCGCCCAGAAATGCACGATCGACAGGCGATAGGAGTAGATCGGGCGCTCGGCCTGTTTCGGCACGAAGTAGTACATCATGCCGAGAAAGCCCGTGGTCAGGAAGAAACCTACGGCGTTGTGGCCGTACCACCACTGGATCATCGCATCGGTGGCACCCGAATACGCGGAGTAGGACTTGAACAGGCTGACCGGCAACGAGGCGTGGTTGACGATGTGCAGCATCGCGGTAACCACGATGAAGGCGCCGTAGAACCAGTTACCGACATAGATGTGCTTGGTCTTGCGCTTGACGATGGTGCCGAAGAACACCACGCCGTAGGTAACCCAGACAATGGCCAGCAAAATGGCGATCGGCCATTCCAGCTCGGCGTATTCCTTGGTCGTGGTGTAGCCCAGCGGCAAGGTAATGAGCGCACCGACGATGACCGCTTGCCAACCCCAGAAGGTGAAGGCCGCGAGGCTGTCGGAAATCAGTCGCGTCTGGCAGGTTCGCTGCACGACATAGTAGGAAGTGGCAAACAGTGCACAACCACCGAAGGCGAAGATCACCAGGTTGGTGTGCAATGGGCGAAGGCGTCCGAAGCTCGTCCACGGCAGGTCCAGGTTCAGCTGGGGCCAGACCAGTTGCGAGGCGATGAAGACACCAAGCCCCATGCCAAGGATCCCCCAGACCACCGTCATGATGGCGAACTGGCGGACGACCTTATAGTTATAAGCAGTCGGACTGATTGCTGTGCTCATTCTAAGGTTCCACGGTTTGGGTGTTTTTATAGGGTAAAAATCGGCGCAAGTATGTATAAACCGTGTGGTTATTGCAACGCGATGGCGCCCGCGCCGATCCTTGCCAAAGCCTGTTCCACGGCGGTTTCGAGCCTTTGTGGCGGGCAAATTGTACACAATTAATTATCTGATATGTGTACCAAAATTTGATTTTTCGTCTATGGCAAAGGCTTTCGATGAGCGCGTGCGCAGTACCGTTCATCACTCGCCGATCGGCGCTTGAGTCGGCCCCATCAGCCTTTGCGCAGAACCGCTGGCGAAAAATGCCCCAAAAAGGTGCAAACACACCGGCTGTTTCAGTCGCTGTGGCAACAAGCTTAGTTGTGATCGAGGGGGGTGCAAGGCGGGGGTAGGGCGGGGTGCGACACTTGGTCGCAAGGGGCGAAGGGAACCGCCGCATCGGGTGCCGATGCGGCGGTTTGAGTCAAGGCTCAGTTACTCAATCGTTTTACTTGGCAGACAGGCTTTCGCCTTGTGCAGGTTGCTCCTGGGACAGGCTGTAGACATAGGCGGCCAGCAAGTGGACCTTGTCGTTGCCCTGGATCGCTTCCTGGGCAGGCATCTGGCCCTGGCGGCCGTAGCGGATGGTCTGCTGCAGTTGGGCGAAGCTTGAGCCGTAGATGAACGCGGTCGGGTGGGTCAGGTCCGGTGCGCCCATGGCCGGGGTGCCTTTGCCTTCAGGGCCGTGGCAGGCCACGCAGTTGGCGGCAAACAGCTTCTCGCCGTTGGCCGGATCCGCCTTGGCTTCCTGCGGCAGGCTGCGGCCATCGAGGTTGGTCAGCACGAAGGCGGCAACGTCGGCAACGCCTTGTTCGCCAATCACGTCGGCCCAGGCCGGCATTACCCCGTGACGGCCGCCCATGATGGAGGCCTTGATGGTTTCCGGCTCGCCACCCCAGCGCCAGTCCTTGTCGGTGAGGTTAGGGAAGCCGTAGGCACCCTTGGCGTCAGAACCGTGGCAAACAGCGCAGTTGGAGGCGAACAGACGGCCGCCCATTTTCAGCGCCTGCGGATCCTTGGCCACTTCTTCCACCGGCATGGCGGCGAACTTGGCGAAGATCGGTCCGAACTTGGCGTCGGCCTTGTTCATTTCCTTTTGCCATTCGTTGGTCTGCGTCCAGCCGTCCTCATAGCCCGGCAGGATGCCTTTCCAGTTGCCCAGGCCTGGATAGAGGATCAGGTAGCCGACCGAAAACACCAGGGTGGCGACGAACAGCCAGAACCACCACTTGGGCAGCGGGTTGTCGTACTCCTCGATGCCGTCGAAGCTGTGGCCCATGGTCTGGTCGGTGGTGCCTTTGGTTTCGCCCTTGCGGGTGCCCAGCAGCAGCCAGGTCAGGCCGATCAGGCTACCGATGGTCAGTACGCAGATGTACGTACTCCAGAAGGTGGTCATTGCCCGTTACTCCTCGGTTCGGGTTCGTTGGCGGCAGGTGCCAGGCGGTCGTCGGCAAACGGCAGCAGGCTGGCTTCGGCGAATTCACGGTCACGCCGGCCGTTGAACACCCACAGCGACAGGCCAATGAAGGCGATGGCCACCAGCAGGGTGCCCAGGCCGCGCAATTGGCCGATATCCAGTGTGAAGTCCATGGCCCTTACCTCTTGTTCTTGATCGCGGTGCCGAGCACCTGCAGGTAGGCAACCAGCGCGTCCATTTCGGTCTTGCCCTTGAGCGATTCCACCGCGCCGCTGATGTCGGCATCGGTGTACGGCACGCCGAGGGTGCGCATGGTGCTCAACTTGGTCTCGGTGTGGCTGCTGTCGACCGGGTTGGCGACCAGCCATGGGTAGGCCGGCATCTTCGACTCGGGCACGACGTTGCGCGGGTTGTACAGGTGCGCACGGTGCCAGTCGTCGGAGTAGCGGCCACCGACGCGGGCCAGGTCCGGGCCGGTGCGCTTGGAACCCCAGAGGAACGGGTGGTCCCAGACGCTTTCACCGGCGACCGAGTAGTGGCCGTAGCGTTCGGTTTCGGCGCGGAACGGACGGATCATCTGCGAGTGGCACTGCACGCAGCCTTCACGGATGTAGATGTCGCGGCCTTCCAGTTGCAGCGCGGTATAGGGCTTCATGCCTTCCACCGGCTTGTTGGTGACGTCCTGGAAGAACAGCGGAACGATCTGGGTCAGGCCGCCGATGCTGACGGCAAACACCATCAACAGCACCAGCAGGAAGACGTTCTTCTCGATTACTTCGTGTTTCATCAGGGTCTCCTCAGGCCAGCTGCGCAGCGGCAGGGGCGGTCGCGGCCACCGGGGCACGTACGGTGCGCCAGGTGTTGTAGGCCATCAGCAACATGCCGGTGAGGAAGATCGCCCCGCCGACGAAGCGCACGATGAAGCCTGGGTGGCTGGCCACCAGGGTTTCGACGAAGGAGTAGGTCAGCGTGCCGTCTTCGTTGACTGCGCGCCACATCAGGCCCTGGGCGATGCCGTTGACCCACATCGAGGCGATGTAGAGCACGGTGCCGATGGTCGCCAGCCAGAAGTGCGCGTTGATCAGGCCGAGGCTGTACATCTGCTCGCGGCCAAACACTTTCGGGATCATGTGGTACAGGGCGCCGATCGAGATCATCGCAACCCAGCCAAGGGCGCCGGCGTGTACGTGGCCGATGGTCCAGTCGGTGTAGTGCGACAGGGCGTTGACGGTCTTGATCGCCATCATCGGGCCTTCGAAGGTCGACATGCCGTAGAACGCCAGCGATACCACGAGGAAACGCAGGATCGGGTCGCTGCGCAGCTTATGCCAGGCACCCGAGAGGGTCATCATGCCGTTGATCATGCCGCCCCAGCTTGGCGCCAGGAGGATCAGCGACATGATCATGCCCAGCGACTGCGCCCAGTCGGGCAGGGCGGTGTAGTGCAGGTGGTGGGGACCTGCCCAGATGTACAGGGTGATCAGCGCCCAGAAGTGCACGATCGACAGGCGATAGGAATACACCGGACGCTCGGCCTGTTTCGGCACGAAGTAATACATCATGCCCAGGAAGCCTGCGGTCAGGAAGAAGCCTACGGCGTTGTGGCCGTACCACCACTGGACCATGGCGTCGGTGGCGCCACCGTACAGCGAGTAGGACTTGGTCAGGCTGACCGGAATTTCCAGGTTGTTGACGATGTGCAGAATTGCCACGGTGATGATGAACGCACCGAAGAACCAGTTACCCACATAAATGTGCTTGGTGGTGCGCTTCATCAGGGTGCCGAAGAACACCACGGCGTAGGCCACCCAGACAATGGTGATCAGGATGTCGATCGGCCATTCCAGTTCGGCGTACTCCTTGGAGCTGGTATAACCCAGCGGCAGGCTGATGGCAGCCAGCAGGATCACCAATTGCCAGGCCCAGAAGGTGAAAGCCGCCAGGCGTGGCGAGAACAGGGTGGTCTGGCAGGTACGCTGGACCGAGTAGTAGGAAGCGGCGAACAGTGCGCAACCACCGAAGGCGAAGATCACCGCGTTGGTGTGCAAGGGTCGCAGGCGGCCGAAGCTGGTCCAGGGGAGGTCGAAGTTGAGCGAAGGCCAGACGAGTTGCGCGGCGAGAAAAACGCCGAGCCCCATCCCGACGATTCCCCACACCACCGTCATAATGGCGAATTGGCGGACCACCTTGTAGTTGTAGGCGGTACTGCTGGTTGTGTTCATGTATGGGTTCCCATCCACGGTTATAGGCAGACTAAACAGCGAGGCAAGCATGAGTAATGGGCAACTGGCCGGTATTGACGGGGATCAATGGGCGCGGCTGGTCAAAAGCCGCGGCTGGCTGTGGAATGCCCCGCAAAATCAGGGGGATGGCCAGCATTCGGGGTGCCTGATCCTGGCCCATGGCGCGGGTGCGCCGATGGACAGCGGGTTCATGGAGGAAATCGCGCAAAGGCTGGCGGAGCAAGGGCTGGGGGTGCTGCGCTTCGAGTTTCCCTACATGGCCCAGCGACGCATCGATGGTGGCAAAAGGCCGCCAAATCCCCAGGCCAAACTGCTCGAATGCTGGCGTGAGGTGTACAGCCAGGTGCGACCATTGGTCACTGGGACGCTGGCGATCGGTGGCAAGTCCATGGGCGGGCGCATGGCCAGTCTCGTGGCCGATGAGTTGGGCGCTGATGCGCTGGTGTGCCTGGGCTATCCGTTCTATGCCGCGGGCAAGCCAGAAAAACCACGGGTGGCGCATTTGGCCGGATTGCAGACACCGACCCTGATTGTTCAGGGCGAGCGCGATGCCCTGGGCAACCGGCAGACGGTGGAAGGTTATGCGCTGTCGTCAGCGATCGAGCTGTGCTGGCTGCAGGCGGGGGATCATGACCTGAAGCCGCTGAAGGCTTCGGGGTTCAGCCATGCCGATCATCTGGCGACGGCGGCGCAGAGGATCACAGGTTTTTTGCACTGATGGTAGGAGCGGGCTTGTCCGCGATTACGGCGGTGTGGCCACTCGCTGATCGCGGGGCAAGCCCGCTCCTACAGCGGCTTAACCGCGATACTCGCACAGGTAAGCCGTATCAACCGCCACCTTGAGCTGGAACTTGCTGTTGGCCGGGACATTGAACTGGCTGCCCGCGCTGAAAGTTTCCCAGTTGTCGCTGTCTGGCAGTTTGACCGTCAACGCGCCCGAGACCACGTGCATGATTTCGCGCTGGGCAGTGCCGAACTCGTATTCGCCCGGGGCCATTACGCCAACCGTGGCCGGACCTTCAGCGGTGCCGAAGGCGATCGACTTGACCGTGCCATCAAAGTACTCGTTGACTTTAAACATGGGCGACTCCTGAACAGGGGCTAAAAAGGCAGGCCAGTATGCCCAAGGCCCGCAGCGTCGTCATCCGCTTTCAGGTGCCATTGGCCGGCAGGGTCAGGGGCAGCAGGCGGGCAGTGTTGCGCGCGTCTTCCAGGGCGCGGTGCTGCTGTCCGCTGAACTGCAGGCCGGCCAGTTGCAACGCGCCATTGAGGCCCAGCGGGCGCTGCAACTGGCGGGCCTTGGCGAAGCGTTGCTTGAGGTTGATGTGCGGCAGGGTCTGCAGCAGGCTGGCGAGCTGGTACTGCTGCCACTCCTGCAGCAGTTGCTTGCGGTCGTAATCGCCCCAGCTGACCCAGCCCTCCAGGTGCTTGGCATGATGGCCGAGCCAGCGCTCGAACTGCGCCCAGACCTCGGTGAAGGTGGCCGCAGTGTCGACGTTGGCCTGGCTGATGTGCGTCAGTTCACGGCAGAACGGCGTCAGTTGCGGACGCCGGCGCGGGCGCACGAAACGCTGGAAATGCCCGACTTCACGGCCCTGGCGATCCACCAGGGTCGCGCCGATTTCGATGATTTCCATATCCGTGACCGGCCAGCCGCCATCGTCTGTGGTTGCTTCAAGGTCGATCACCAGCCAATGGCCCATAGTAGGCTCCCATACAAGACTCGATAGAGCGTAGCCAAACTCGGGCGCGGCGGGTATCCCCTGGCGTTTTGCCTGCTGCGCTTGGCATAACCGACAGTTGTGCAACGCCCGGAAAACGCCTAGCTTAGGCGGATTCCGGTTCAAATCCGCAAAGAGTGTGTTGCTTTGAGTTCGACGCCCATGCCACAGGCCGTGCCCTTGCTGTTCATGCTTGCCGCGACCTGGCTGTCGCCCTCAGCCTGGGCAGCAGAGGAAATCGAGGTCAAGGTCGGCGCAGCGCATTTTCCACCCTATACCGTACGGCCCGAGCAGGGCGCCGATACCGGCCTGTTGCCGCAATTGATCGAGGCGCTCAACAACACCCAGCAACGTTATCGCTTCGTCCTTGTGCCGACCTCGATCCCGCGTCGTTTTGGCGACTTCCAGCAGGGGCGCACCGACATGGCGATCTTCGAGAACCCTGAATGGGGCTGGCAGCAGATCCCCCATGAAAGTGTCGACATGGGCCTGGAAGACGCCGAAGTCTTCGTCACCCATCGCCAGTCCGGCCGCGATCAGCACTACTTCAACGACCTCAAGGGCAAGCGCCTGGCGTTGTACAGCGGCTATCACTACGCCTTCGCCAGTTTCAATCCCGACCCCAAGTACCTGGCCGACACCTACAACGCGACCCTGACCTATTCCCATGACAGCAACCTGCTGATGGTTCAGCGTGGCCGCGCCGATATCGCCCTGGTGACCCGTTCTTACCTGAGCGATTTTCTCGTACGTAACCCGCAAAGCGCCGACCAGCTATTGGCCTCCGACCGGGTCGACCAGGTCTACCATCACTACGCACTGCTGCGTCCGGGTGCGCCGATCAGCGCTCCGGCGTTTGCCAGGTTGTTGCAGTCGCTGCGCGACAACGGCGCGATGCTGAAAATCTTCCAGCCCTATCGCATCAGCGTCAGCACGCCCAAGGGCGACTAAATTTGCCTGCACAGGCTACGTTCACAAGGGTGAGCCGATCATTCCTTCCGTGAGCCTCGATCATGCCATTCGATTCCGCTTCGCCGACTTTGTCCTTGCCGCGCTGGCGCAGCCTCAGCGCCGATGAAGGTGATTGCCACCTGAGCCTGGTACTTGAAGGCAGCCCGTTGGTGCGGGTGCGCCTGCAGCGGGGCGAGACCTTGCAGGTGCAGCTTGAAGACTACGCGCGCGACCGCGCGCAGCAAGCCCTGTGGGCTGTCTGTTACTGGTTGTTTGCACGCGACCCTGGTTGTCAGCGCCTGACCTGGCAGCTGCATGAAGCGCCGCAGGACGCCCTGAACAGCGGCTTGCTGGTCAGCACACCGAGCCCGGGCCAGTACCTGTGCGAACGCAGCCTGTTCTGGCAATTGCCACAACCCTGGCTCGGCCAGCCCTTCGCAGGCGTGTACCCGCAGCAGATGCAGCTCAGTGACGGCAAGCGCCATCCCCGCCGCGCACCAAAACCGCGTGGCGAAGTGTATCGGCGCTTCGATGCCCGGCTCGGCGCTTGGATCTCGTTACGTACCCTGGAAATCGATCAGGACCTGGAGCGTTTCAACCGCTGGCAGAACAACCCGCGGGTGCTCAACTTCTGGCAGGAGGGGGGCAGCCTCGAACAGCACCGTGACTACCTGAGCAAGCTCGAAGCCGATCCGCACAGCCTGACCCTGATCGGTAGCTTCGACGACCAGCCGTTCGCCTACTTCGAAGCCTACTGGGCCAAGGAAGACCGCATCGCGCCATTCTATGCGGTGGACGACTACGATCGCGGCATCCACATGCTGGTGGGGGAGGAGCAGCATCGTGGCCCGCACAAGGTCGCCAGCTGGTTGTCAGCGCTGGTCCATTACCTGTTCCTGGACGATCCGCGCACCCAGCGAGTAGTGGCCGAGCCACGTGCCGACAACGGCAAGATGATCGGCTACATGCACGAGCAGTGTTTTCATTGCGAGAAGGAGTTCGACTTTCCGCACAAGCGTGCGGCATTGATGATTCTGGGGCGGGAGCGGTTCTTCGAAGGTTGCAGGTTGCTTTGACCCTCAAGCGCGGCAAGCGGCATCACTACCCACTTGCCGCCTGAAGCTTGCAGCTTGTCGCTCTCAAGCCCTCTGGCTTGAGACTTTCCGACAATGTACCAGGGCATCGCGAATCATGAAGTTGACCAAGGTCGGCGAGACGCCCAGTTCCTTAGCGATGTCTTTTTGTGGCACGCCGTGCAGGCGGTACATTTCGAAGGCGTAGCGGGTGCGCTGGGGCAGGTCGTTGAGCGCCTCGGCAATGTGTTCCAGGGTGGCGAAGTTGATATGCGTGGCTTCTGGCGAAGCCCCCTGGATAACGACGTTCAGGCCTTCCTCTTCGCTGCCGGAGTATTTGAGCTCCATGGCCTGCTTGCGGTAGTGGTCGATGGCCAGGTTGCGCACTATCTGGAACAGGTAGCTGAGCTGGGCCTTGAACGAGGAGGTGATCTGCGGCGCTGCGCTGAGCCGGAAGAAGGCATCCTGGACCACGTCTTCGGCCCGGGAGCGACAGCCGGTAATGCGCGCGGCAATCTTCACGAGGATGCTGCGGTTGTCGACAAACGCCTGGAGTAACGGTGAATCGCACTTACTTGTGGATAGTTGTTCCGCCATGGAAATCACCTTATCTCTAAGAGGGAAGTGGAGCGCTCCAGTTTCGGAGGCTTCCTACGACGTGCGACAAACTATTCGTAATGATAATTATTGTCAAATGCGAAAGTTAATAAGTCTCTATGCTTTTTGGTTCTAAGCTTTTACTTTGTGACCGGCTTCAAACTCCAGATTTTTTCACCCGGCCCGACCGGCTGCGCACGTCTTAATTATTTCCTCCGGCCATCCGTTCCTCTCTGTACATCCTCGGCTCCAGCAAGGCGCAACGCGGTGCCAGTGTGCCCGCCCTGCGCTGGCCGAGACCTGATTTCACGTACAGACTCTGGCAGGAACCCCTCATGACGGACGCCTTCGAACTCCCGGTTACGCTGGTCCAGGCGCTGGTTCAACGTGCTGCGCGCACACCCGACCGGGTTGCCTTGCGCTTTCTGGCCGAAGACCCGCGTGATCAAGCCGTGCTTTCCTATCACGACCTCGATCAGCGGGCGCGGACCATCGCCGCGGCTTTGCAGGCACGCACCGAGGTGGGGGACCGCGCCATCCTGCTGTTCCCCAGTGGCCCGGATTACGTCGCAGCGTTCTTTGCTTGCCTGTATGCCGGGGTGATCGCCGTACCGGCCTATCCGCCAGAGTCATCGCGTCGTCACCACCAGGAGCGCCTGCTGTCGATCATCGACGATGCCGAGCCGCGCCTGCTGCTGACCACCAGCGCCCTGCACGACAGCCTGCAGGCTCTCGAAGTGTTGGCCGGGCCCGGCGCGCCACAACTGCTGGCAGTCGACAGCCTGGCCGCTGAACTGGCCGCAGGCTGGCAGGCGCCGCCCCTGCAGGGCGACGACATCGCCTTTTTGCAGTACACCTCCGGCTCCACCGCATTGCCCAAGGGCGTGCAGGTCAGCCATGGCAACCTGGTAGCCAACGAAGTGCTGATCCGCGAGGGCTTCGGCATCGATGTGAACCCTGATGACGTGATCGTCAGCTGGCTGCCGCTGTACCACGACATGGGCCTGATCGGCGGCCTGCTGCAACCGATCTTCAGTGGCGTGCCCTGCGTATTGATGGCCCCGGCGTATTTTCTTGCCCGGCCGCAGCGCTGGCTGCAGGCGATCAGCGATCACGGCGGCACCATCAGCGGCGGGCCGGACTTTGCCTATCGCTTGTGCAGCGAACGGGTCAGCGCCGCGGCAATGGCCAGCCTCGACCTGAGTAAATGGCGGGTGGCCTATTCCGGCTCCGAGCCGATCCGCCAGGACAGCCTGCAGGCCTTCGCCGACAAGTTCGCCGCTTGCGGCTTTGTGCCGGAGAATTTTTTTGCCAGCTACGGCCTGGCCGAAGCCACGCTGTTCGTCAGCGGCAGCACCCGCGGCCAAGGTATTGGCGCACTGGAGCTTGATCGCCAGGCGCTGGCGCGCAACAGCGCCGAAGCGGGCCGGGGCACGGTGCAGATGAGTTGCGGGCGCAGCCAGCCGCTGCATGCGGTGCAGATCGTCGAGCCACACGCGCTGGCACCGCTGGCCGACAACCAGGTCGGTGAAATCTGGGCCACCGGCCCGAGCATCGCCAAGGGCTACTGGCGCAACCCCGAAGCCTCGGCGCGCACCTTTGTCGAGCAGGGCGGGCGGACCTGGTTGCGCACCGGTGACCTGGGCTTCTTGCGCGATGGCGAGCTGTTCGTCACCGGTCGGCTCAAGGACTTGCTGATCGTACGCGGCCACAACCTCTACCCGCAGGACCTGGAAAAGACCCTGGAGCGTGAAGTCGAGGTGCTGCGCAAAGGCCGGGTGGCGGTGTTCGCGGTCGATGACTGCGGCGAGGAGGGCATCGGCGTGGCCGTCGAGGTCAGCCGCAACGTACAGAAAATCATCACCCCTGCGAGCCTGATCAAGACCCTGCGCCAGGTGATCGCCGATGCCTGCCAGCAGGCGCCGGCGGTGGTCCTGCTGCTCAACCCTGGCGCCTTGCCGAAGACCTCCAGCGGCAAGCTGCAGCGCTCGGCCTGCCGCTTGCGCATGGACGATGGCAGTCTCGATTGCTACGCGCGTTTCCCCGACCCGCAAGCAGCAGCGGTGGCTGATCAGGCGGTTGCGGCGACCAGTATGCAAGCCCGGGTTGCCCGCCTGTGGGGCCAATTGTTGGGCCTTGAGCAGATCGCCGCAGACGATCACTTCTTCCTGCTTGGCGGCAACTCCATCGCCGCTACCCAGGCCTGCGCGCACCTGGCCGATGAGTTGGGCATTGAACTGGGTGTGCGGGTGCTGTTCGAAGCGCCGACCCTGGCCGGCTTCAGCGCGGCAGTGGCGGCGTTGCAACACGATGGCGGTGTCGCCCGTGGCGCCATCAGCCGTCTCGACCGCGCCCAGGCGCTGCCGCAGTCGCTGGCACAAAACCGCCTGTGGCTGACCTGGCAACTGCAGCCGCACAGTGCGGCGTACAACATTCCCGGCGCTCTGCGCCTGCGCGGCGAGCTGGACGAAGCGGCGCTGCAGGCCAGCTTCCAGGCCCTGGTCGCGCGGCACGAAGCCTTGCGCACGGTGTTTGCCGAGGAAGACGGCCAGGCCTTGCAGCGCATCCTGCCGAGCCAGGTGTTCAACCTGCAGCGCCTGGACCTGTCTGCCGCCAGCAGCCAGGACGTATTGGCGCAGCGCGAAGCCGAAGCCATGCAGCCCTTCAACCTGCAACAGGGCCCGCTGCTGCGCGTGACCCTGGTGCGGCTGGACAGCGAAGACCATCAGCTGTGGGTGACCCTGCACCACATCATCGCCGATGGTTGGTCGATGAATATCCTCATTGATGAGTTCTCGCGCCTGTACGCCGCCCATTGCCAGGGCCAGCAGGCCCGGCTGCCGGCCTTGAGCCTGGGCTACGCCGACTACGGCAGTTGGCAGCGCCAGTGGCTTGCCGAGGGTGAAAGTGCCCGGCAACTGGCGTACTGGAAGGAACGGCTTGGTGAGCAGCACGCGGTGCTGGACCTGGCCACCGACCACCCGCGCGCCAATCGCCAAAGCAACGCCGCCGCGCGCCTGAGCGTGCGCCTGCAGCCGACCC
This sequence comes from Pseudomonas sp. UC 17F4, assembly GCF_900101695.1. NCBI lineage: Bacteria > Pseudomonadati > Pseudomonadota > Gammaproteobacteria > Pseudomonadales > Pseudomonadaceae > Pseudomonas > Pseudomonas sp. UC 17F4. The sequence goes on along the minus strand of NZ_FNKV01000001.1, from coordinate 4,762,994 downwards.
TGGCCGAAGCCTTGCGCAGCCTGGCCCGTGATCATGACGCAACGCTGTTCATGGTGTTGCTGGCCGGCTTTCAGAGCCTGCTGCACCGCTACAGCGGGCAGACCGACATCCGTGTCGGGGTGCCCAACGCCAACCGCCCGCGCCTGGAAACCCAGGGCCTGGTGGGCTTTTTCATCAACACCCAGGTGCTGCGCGCCGAGCTTGACTCACGCCTGCCGTTCAACCAGCTGTTGGCCCAGGTGCGCGAGCGCAGCCTGGAGGCCCAGGCGCATCAGGACCTGCCGTTCGAGCAACTGCTCGAAGCCTTCCCGCAAACGCGCGAGCAGGGCCTGTTCCAGGTCATGTTCAACCACCAGCAGCGTGACCTCAGCGCCCTGCGTCGGCTTCCCGGGCTGCTGGCCGATGAGCTGCCGTGGCACAGCCGCGAGGCCAAGTTCGACCTGCAACTGCACAGTGAAGAAGACCATCAGGGCCGCCTGAGCCTGTCGTTCGACTATGCCGACGAGCTGTTCGATGCCGCGACCGTGGCGCGCATCAGCGCCCAACTGGTCGGCTTGCTGGAGCAAGTCTGCGCGCAACCGCAGGTCGCCATCGGTGCGCTGCAACTGCTGGACGCCGATGGCCGTGCGCAATTGCTCGCCTGGGGCCAGGCGCCGGCGGCACCGGCACAACAGTGGTTAGTTGAGCAGCTCAACGAACAAGCCCGCCAGACTCCGGAACGCACCGCCCTGGTGTGGCAAGGCGGCAGCCTCGATTACGCCAGCCTGCATCAGCAGGCCAACCGCCTGGCCCATTACCTGCGCGACAAGGGCGTTGGCCCGGATGTGTGCGTGGCTATCGCCGCCGAGCGTTCGCCGCAACTGCTGATCGGCCTGCTGGCCATCCTCAAGGCCGGGGGGGGCTATGTGCCGCTGGATGTCGATTACCCTGCAGAACGCCTGGCCTACATGCTCGCCGACAGTGGTGCCAGCCTGCTGCTGAGCCACAGCGACGTGCTCGAGCGCCTGAGCCTGCCCGCAGATGTCAGCGCCATCGCCATGGACCGCCTCAAGCTCGACAGCTGGCCGTGCCAGCCACCGGGCCTGCACCTGCACGGCGACAACCTTGCCTATGTGATCTACACCTCCGGCTCCACCGGCCAGCCCAAGGGCGTCGGCAATACCCACGCGGCACTTGCCGAGCGCCTGCAGTGGATGCAGGACAGCTATCAACTCAATGACAGCGACGTGCTGATGCAGAAGGCGCCGATCAGCTTCGACGTGTCGGTGTGGGAATGCTTCTGGCCGCTGGTCAACGGTTGCCAACTGGTGCTGGCCGGCCCCGGCGAGCACCGTGACCCGCAGCGTATCGCCGAGCTGGTGCGCGAGCATGGCGTGACCACCTTGCACTTCGTCCCGGCCTTGCTCCAGGTGTTTGTCCAGGAGCCGTTGGCGGCACAGTGCAGCAGCCTGCGCCGGTTGTTCTCTGGCGGTGAGGCGCTGTCGGCCAGCCTGCGTGAGCGGGTGCTGCAGGTATTGCCGCAGGTGGCCCTGCACAACCGTTACGGCCCGACCGAAACCGCCATCAACGTTACCCACTGGCCGTGCAGCGCTGCCGACGGTACGCGTTCGCCGATCGGCCGGCCGCTGGCTAACGTACTGTGTAGGGTGCTCGACGATGAACTCGAACTTACCTCGCCCGGCGTGCCGGGTGAACTGTACCTGGGCGGCGTCGGTCTGGCCCGGGGTTACCTGGGACGCGCGGGACTGACCGCCGAACGTTTCGTGCCGCAGCCCGATGGCGACGGCCAGCGCCTGTACCGCAGTGGTGACCGGGCGCGCTGGCTGGCTGACCTGGGGGCGCTGGAGTACCTGGGCCGCCTTGATCAGCAGGTCAAGCTGCGCGGTTTTCGGGTCGAGCCCGAAGAGGTCGAGGCTTGCCTGCTTAAGCAGCCCGGCGTCGAGCAGGCGCTGGTGATGATTCGCGACACCCCTGCCGGCCCGCAACTGGTCGGCTACTACAGCGGTATCGACGCGAGCGGGCAGATGCTGGCCGCCCTGGCCGAGCAATTGCCTGCCTATATGGTCCCGGCGCAACTGGTTCACCTGGCGCAGATGCCGCTGGGCCCGAGCGGCAAGATCGAGCGCAAGGCCTTGCCCGAGCCGCAATGGCAATCGCGTGAACACATCGAGCCGGGCAGTGCCCTGCAGCAGCAGATCGCCGCGATCTGGCGCGAGGTGCTGGGCATCCCGCGGGTTGGCCTGCAGGATGACTTCTTCGCCCTCGGTGGCCACTCGTTGCTGGCCACCCAGATCATTTCCCGTACCCGCCAGGCCTGCAACGTCGAGTTGCCGCTGCGCACGCTGTTCGAGGCCAGCGAACTGGGGGCCTTTGCCGCTGCGGTTGAGGCGATCCAGCACAGTGGCGCGCGCAACCTGCAGGGCGAAATCCAGCGCATCGACCGTCGCCAGGCGGTGCCGCTGTCCTACTCCCAGCAGCGTATGTGGTTCCTCTGGCAGATGGAACCCGACAGCCCGGCCTATAACGTCGGCGGCATGGCGCGCCTGAGCGGGGTGCTGGATGTCAGCCGCTTCGAGCAGGCGTTGCAGGCACTGATCGTGCGCCACGAAACCCTGCGCACCACCTTCCCGAGCATCGACGGCGTGCCGTACCAGTGCGTGGCCGAAGACAGCAACCTGCAGATGAGCTGGCTGGATTTTTCCAGTTATGGCGTGGTGGATCGCCAGCAACGCCTGCAGGCCTTTGCCGATGAGCAGGCGCACCAGCCGTTTGACCTGGAGCGCGGGCCGCTGCTGCGCGCCTGCCTGGTCAAGGCCGGCGAGCGTGAGCACTACTTCGTCCTGACGTTGCACCACATCGTCACCGAAGGCTGGGCCATGGACATCTTTGCCCGCGAGCTGGGCGAGCTGTACGAGGCCTTTGTCGACGAGCGCGAATCGCCGCTGCAGCCCTTGCCGGTGCAGTACCTGGACTACAGCGTATGGCAGCGCCAGTGGCTGGAGAGCGGCGAGCGTCAGCGCCAGCTCGACTACTGGCAGGCCAAGCTGGGCGATGAGCACCCGGTGCTGGAACTGCCTGCCGACCGCCCGCGTCCGGCGGTGCAAAGCCACCGTGGCGAGCTCTATCGTTTCGACCTGAGCCCGGAGCTGGCGGCGCGGGTGCGTGCCTTCAATGCCGAGCGCGGTCTGACCCTGTTCATGACCATGACCGCCACCCTGGCGGCGCTGCTGTACCGCTACAGCGGCCAGCGCGACCTGCGCATCGGCGCGCCGGTGGCCAACCGCATTCGTCCGGAAAGCGAAGGCCTGATCGGCGCCTTCCTCAACACCCAGGTGCTGCGTTGCCAGCTCGACGGGCAGATGCGCGTTAGCGAGCTGATCGAGCAGGTACGCCAGACCGTGATCGATGGCCAGTCCCATCAGGACCTGCCTTTCGATCAATTGGTCGAGGCCCTGCAGCCGCCCCGCAGCAGTGCCTACAACCCGCTGTTCCAGGTGATGTGCAACGTCCAGCGCTGGGAGTTCCAGCAAAGCCGCGAGCTTGCCGGCATGCAGGTCGAGTACCTGGTCAACGACGCCCGTGCGACCAAGTTCGACCTCAACCTGGAAGTCACCGACCTCGACCGCCGCCTGGGTTGCTGCCTGACTTACAGCCGCGACCTGTTCGACGAACCACGCATCGCACAAATGGCCGGCCACTGGCAGAACCTGCTGGTGGCGCTGCTGGGTGATCCCGAGCAGCGCCTGGGCGAGTTGCCGTTGCTGGCGGCGGTCGAGCAACAGGCGTTGTGCGACTCGCTCAAGGGTGACAACAGCCTGGCGCTGGATCAGACCCTTGAGCAGCTGTTCAGCGAACAAGCTGCGCGCCAGCCCGAGGCCCTGGCCCTGACCTTTGCCGGTCAGCACCTGAGCTATGCCGAGCTCGATGCTCGCGCTAACCAGTTGGCCCGGGTGCTGCGCGAGCGCGGCGTCGGCCCGCAGGTGCGTGTCGGCCTGGCCCTGGAGCGTTCGCTGGAACTGGTGGTGGGCTTGCTGGCAATCCTCAAGGCCGGCGGCGCCTATGTGCCGCTCGACCCTGAGTACCCGCTGGAGCGCCTGCACTACATGATCGAGGACAGCGGCATCGCCCTGTTGCTGGGCCAGCGGGTACTGTTCGAAGCCCTCGGCGAGTTGCCGGCCAAGGTCGGCCGCTGGTGCCTGGAAGACGACCGTGACGGCCTTGCCGCGTATAGCCGCGAAGCCTTGCCGTCGCTGACCCTGCCGGCCCATCAGGCCTACCTGATCTACACCTCCGGCTCCACCGGCAAGCCCAAAGGCGTGGTGGTCAGCCATGGTGAAATCGCCATGCACTGCCAGGCGGTGATCGAGCGCTTCGGCATGCGCAGCGACGATTGTGAGCTGCATTTTTATTCGATCAATTTCGACGCGGCCAGTGAGCGCCTGCTGGTGCCGCTGCTCTGTGGCGCGCGGGTAGTGCTGCGTGCCCAGGGGCAGTGGGGCGCGGAAGAAATCTGTAAGCTGATCCGCGAGCAGCAGGTATCGATCCTTGGCTTTACCCCAAGTTACGGCAGCCAGCTGGCGCAATGGCTGGCCAGCCGCAACGAAGCGCTGCCGGTGCGCCTGGTGATCACCGGCGGTGAAGCACTGACCGGCGAGCACCTGCAGCGCATTCGCCAGGCCTTTACCCCGCAGCAGTTTTTCAACGCCTATGGCCCGACCGAAACCGTGGTCATGCCCCTGGCGTGCCTGGCCCCCGCGCAACTGGAAGCCGGCGCCGCTAGCGTGCCGATCGGCAGCGTGGTCGGTGCGCGCACCGCGTACATCCTCGATGCCGACCTGGCCCTGTTGCCGCAAGGCGGCATTGGCGAGCTGTACGTCGGTGGCGCCGGCCTGGCCCAGGGTTACCACGAGCGCCCGGGCTTGAGCGCCGAGCGTTTTGTTGCCGATCCGTTCAGCGCCAATGGCGGGCGCCTGTACCGTACCGGCGACCTGGTGCGCCAGGGTGCTGACGGGCTGGTGGAGTATGTCGGTCGAATCGACCATCAGGTGAAGATTCGCGGCTTTCGTATCGAGCTGGGTGAGATCGAAACCCGCCTGCTTGAACACCCGGCGGTGCGCGAGGCTGTGGTGCTGGCCCTGGACATGCCCGGGGGCAAACAACTGGCGGGCTATCTTGTCTGCGACCAGGCCCTGGCGGATGCCACCGAACAGGCCGCGCTGCGTGATGCACTGAAGGCGCAGCTGCGCCTGCAGCTGCCGGACTACATGGTGCCGACTCACCTGGTACTGCTTGAACAGCTGCCGCTGATGGGCAATGGCAAGCTCGACCGCCGCGCCTTGCCGGCGCCGGACCTGGAGCAGGGCCGCCAACGTTATGAAGCGCCGCGCAGCGAGCTGGAGCAGCAACTGGCGACGATCTGGCGCGAGGTACTGAACGTTCAGCAGGTCGGCCTGCAGGACAACTTCTTCGAACTGGGCGGTGACTCGATCCTGTCGATCCAGGTGGTCAGCCGTGGGCGTCAGGCGGGGCTGCATTTCACCCCGCGCGATCTGTTCCAGCACCAGACCATCCAGACCCTGGCGACCGTGGTCAGCCGCAGCGAAACCAGCCAGATTGATCAGGGCCCGCTGAGCGGCCGCGCGGCGTTGACGCCGATCCAGCACTGGTTCTTCGACAGCGATGTGCCGCACCCTCAGCACTGGAACCAGGCGGTATTGCTGGCACCCGCCGAGCGTTTGCACGGCAAGCCCCTGGAGCAGGCCTTGCAGCAGTTGCTGCAGCAGCATGATGCCTTGCGCCTGCGCTTCACCCAGGCAGGCGGCCAGTGGCACGGCGAGTACGCCCAGGCCGACCAGCGCGAGTTGCTCTGGCAGGCCTCGGTAGCCGACCTGGGCGACTGCCAGGCGCTGTACAGCGATGTCCAGCGCAGCCTCGACCTGGCAGACGGGCCGCTGCTGCGCGCCTTGCTGGTCGAAGACGGCGAGGGCCGCCAGCGGCTGTTGCTGGCGATCCATCATCTGGTGGTCGATGGTGTGTCGTGGCGGGTGTTGCTGGAAGACCTGCAAGCGCTGTACCGCGGTCAGCCGCTGGCGGCCAAGACCCGCGCCATGAGCGACTGGGCGGCGCGCCTGCTGGCTTATGCCGGCAGCGACTCGCTGCGTGACGAGCAAAGCTGGTGGCAAGCGCAACTGAGCCGCGCCAGCCGCGAACTGCCCTGCGATCACCCGCAGGGGGCGAACCTGCACCAGCAGGCGCAGACCCTCAGCGTACAGTTGGACGCGACCCATACCCGGCAATTGCTGCAGGAAGCGCCCGCTGCTTATCACACCCAGGTCAACGACCTGCTGCTGACCGCCCTGGCTCGCGTGCTGTGCCGCTGGAGCGGCGACAGCTCGGTGTTGGTGCAACTGGAAGGCCATGGTCGGGAGAACCTGTTCGAAGACATGGACCTGACCCGCAGCGTCGGCTGGTTCACCAGTGCCTATCCGCTGAGCCTGAGCCCGCATAACGTCGAAGAGGCGGCTGGGCAGGGCGCTTCGATCAAGGCCATCAAGGAGCAATTGCGCACGGTGCCGCACAAGGGCCTGGGCTACGGTGTGCTGCGCTACCTGGCCGATGCGCCGGTGCGCGAAGCCATGGCCGCGTTGCCCCAGGCGCGGATCACCTTCAATTACCTGGGCCAGTTCGACCAGCAGTTCCAGGCCGGCGCGCTGTACCAGCCGGTGGATGAAAGCGTCGGGCTTGCCCATGCGCTGGAGGCGCCGCTGCCCAACTGGCTGAGCGTCGATGGCCAGGTGTACGGTGGTGAGTTGCAGTTGCGCTGGACCTTCAGCCGTGAGCGCTATGACCAGGAAACCATCGAAACCCTGGTCGAAGCCTACCGGCTCGAACTGATTGCCCTGATCGAGCATTGCCTGGCGCCGGGCACTGGCAGCTTCACGCCATCGGACTTCCCGCTGGCGCAATTGAGCCAGGAGCAGATCGATGCCTTGCCGGTCGCCGCTGCACAAATCGACGACGTCTATCCGCTGACGCCGATGCAGGAGGGCCTGCTGCTGCATACTCTGCTGGAGCCGGGCACCGGCATCTACTACATGCAGGACCGCTACCGGATCAACAGCGCGCTGGACCCGCAGCGCTTTGCCCAGGCCTGGCAAGCGGTGGTTGGCCGTCACGAAGCCTTGCGCGCCTCGTTCTGCTGGAACGCCGGCGAGGCCATGCTACAGATCATTCACAAACCGGGGGCGACGGCGGTCGACTATCAAGACTGGTCGGGTATCCCTGAAGCTGAACAGGAAGCGCGCCTGCAGGCATTGCACAAGCACGAGCGCGAGGCCGGTTTCGACCTGCTTCAGCAGGCGCCGTTCCACCTGCGCCTGGTGCGGGTGGGCGAGGACCGCTACTGGTTCATGATGAGCAACCACCACATCCTCATCGATGCCTGGTGCCGTTCGCTGCTGATGAATGACTTCTTCGAGATCTACCTGGCCCTGGGCGAGGGCCGTCAGGCGCAACTGCCGGTGCCGCCGCGCTACCGCGACTACATCAGCTGGCTGCAGCACCAGAACCTGGACGAGGCGCGCCAGTGGTGGCGCAACAACCTCGAAGGTTTCGAGCGCAGCACCGCGGTGCCCAGCGACCGGCCATTGCTGCGTGACCATGCGGTGGAAAATGCCGGAATGGTAGTCGGCGATTGCTACACGCGCCTCGATGCCACCGATGGCGCCCGCTTGCGCGAGCTGGCCCAGGCTCATCAGCTGACCATCAACACCTTTGCCCAAGCCGCCTGGGCGCTGGTGCTGAGCCGCTACAGCGGCGAGCGCGACGTGGTTTTCGGCGTCACCGTGGCGGGCCGGCCGGTGAGCATGCCGCAGATGCAGCGTACGGTCGGGCTGTTCATCAACAGTATCGCCCTGCGGGTAAAACTGCCGGCCGCGGGCGAGCGCTGCAGCGTGCGCCAGTGGCTGCAAGGCCTGCTGGAACGCAACATGGAACTGCGCGAGTACGAGTACCTGCCGCTGGTGAGCATCCAGGAATGCAGCGAACTGCCCAAGGGCCAGCCGCTGTTTGACAGCCTGTTCGTGTTCGAGAACGCGCCGGTGGAGGTTGCCGTACTCGATCGCGCGCAAAGCCTCAACGCCAGCTCCGATTCCGGGCGCACCCACACCAACTTCCCGTTGACCGCGGTCTGCTACCCGGGCGATGACCTGGGCCTGCATTTGTCGTTCGACCAGCGCTACTTCGACACTGCCACGGTCGAGCGCTTGCTGGCCGAATTCAAGCGCCTGCTGCTGGCCCTGGCCGACGGCTTCCAGGGCGAGGTCAGCGAGTTGCCATTACTCGGTGAAGCCGAGCGCAGCTTCTTGCTCGACGACTGCAACCGCAGCGAGCAGGCCTACAGCCTTGAGCAAAGCTACGTCGAACTGTTTGAGGCGCGGGTTGCCGCGCATCCACAACGCACTGCTGCGCGCTGCCTGGAACACTCGCTGAGTTACCTCGAGCTCAACCGCCAGGCCAACCGCCTGGGCCATGCGCTGGTGGCCGCCGGCGTGGCAATCGATCAGCCAGTGGCGCTGCTGGCTGAACGCGACCTGCCGCTGCTGGGCATGATCGTCGGCAGCTTCAAGGCCGGCGCCGGTTACCTGCCGCTGGACCCTGGCCTGCCGGGTGCACGCCTGCAGCGGATCATCGAACTCAGTCGTACCCCGGTGCTGGTGTGCAGCGCAGCCTGTGCCGAGCAGGGCCGTGCTCTGCTTGATGAGCTCAGCTGTGCCGGGCGGCCGAAGTTGCTGGTCTGGGAGCAGGTCCAGGCAGTCGTCGGGCCGGATGCTAATCCAGGTATCTACAGCGGGCCGGACAACCTTGCCTATGTGATCTATACCTCAGGCTCCACCGGCCTGCCCAAGGGGGTGATGGTCGAGCAGCGCGGCATGCTCAACAACCAGTTGAGCAAGGTGCCGTACCTGCAACTGGACGAGCAGGATGTGATTGCCCAGACCGCCTCGCAAAGTTTCGATATCTCGGTCTGGCAGTTCCTCGCCGCACCGCTGTTCGGGGCCCAGGTAGCCATCGTGCCGAACGCCATTGCCCACGACCCGCAAGGGTTGCTGGAACACGTGCAGGCTACCGGCATTACCGTACTGGAAAGCGTGCCGTCGCTGATCCAGGGCATGCTCGCCAGCGAGCAGCAACAGCTCGATGGCTTGCGCTGGATGCTGCCGACGGGCGAAGCGATGCCGCCGGAGCTGGCTTGGCAGTGGCTGCAGCGCTACCCGCACATCGGCCTGGTCAATGCCTATGGCCCGGCCGAGTGTTCCGATGACGTGGCGTTCTTCCGCGTCGATGCTGCCTCGACCCGTGGCAGTTACCTGCCAATCGGTACGCCGACCGACAACAACCGCCTGTACCTGATAGGCGACGATCAGCAACTGGTGCCGCTGGGCGCCGTCGGTGAGTTGTGTGTGGCCGGTACCGGTGTCGGCCGTGGTTATGTCGGCGACCCGCTGCGCACTGCGCAAGCCTTCATCCCGCACCCGTTCGGCGCACCGGGCGAGCGCCTGTATCGCAGCGGCGACCTGGCGCGCCGGCGGCCTGACGGCGTGCTCGAATACGTCGGCCGTATCGACCATCAGGTGAAGATCCGCGGCTACCGCATCGAGCTGGGCGAGATCGAAGCGCGCCTGCATGAGCAAAGCGCGATTCGCGATGCGGCGGTCGGCGTGCAGGACGGGGTCAATGGCAAGCACCTGGTCGGCTATCTGGTGGCCAGCACTGCGGGTGTCGATACCAGCGTGCTGCTGGAGCAAGTCAAGCAGCGCCTGCGTGCCGAGTTGCCGGAGTACATGGTGCCGCTGCACTGGGCCTGGCTCCAGCAACTGCCGCTCAATGCCAACGGCAAGCTCGACCGCAAGGCCTTGCCGGCCATCGACATCGGCGCCCAGCACAGCCAGGCCTACCTGGCGCCGCGCAGCGAACTGGAGAGCACCCTGGCCGGGATCTGGGCCGAGGTGCTCAAGGCCGAGCGGGTCGGGGTGCGCGACAACTTCTTCGAGTTGGGCGGGCATTCGCTGCTGGCCACCCAGATCGCCTCGCGGGTGCAAAAGGTGCTGCAACTGAACGTGCCGCTGCGGGCGATGTTCGAGTGCAGCACGGTCGAGGAGCTGGCAACCTATGTCCAGAGCCTGAAGGCCAGTGAGCTGAGCGATGACAAGGTCGACCGTCTCAGTGACCTGATGGCTGAACTGGAAGCGCTGTAGGGCTTCAGGCCGGGGTGGGGCTGTTGCGCTGCAGGTCGTGCTTGAGCAAGGCGACTGAAGCGGCCAGCAGCACGGCGTCCTTGATCAGGAAGGACGTCGCCCCGCCCATGGCCGGGAACCCGCCAGCACTGTTCTCCCAGCCGCCCGGAGTGGTAACGATCAGGGTCAGGGTGGTGGCGTAGGTGAGCACCGAGCCCAGGGCGCCGATCACCGCCAGCCGTGGTTGCCAGATGCCGGCCAGCAACGCCGCGCCAATCGCCCATTCCGCCACGCCCAGCGCATAGCTGGCGCCGTGGATGCCAAAGGCCAGGTGCAGCCAGGACAGCAACGGGCTGTTGTCGATCAGCGGGATCAGGGCCTGGGCTTCGTAATCGAACCACTTGGCATAGCCAAAGCCGAAGAAAATCAGGATCAGGCTCCAGCGCAGCAGCTGGATGTCCAGGGAGGAGCGGATGAAGCGGTCAAGGTAGGCAGGGCGGGTCATGGCGAGGTCCTGTGGTGGGATGAGGCAGGTATCCTCAAGACGCCGTGACCGCCCTGTTGTTACATCAATCGCGTGCTCAACGCTTGCCGAGGATCTTGCCCAGCAGCTCCGGACGCGGAGCGCCCTGTTGGGTTTGCAGTTGCTGCTGGTCGTCGAGGTAGAAGATCGCCGGGGTTGCTGACAAACCGAGTTCTTCCATGACCGCGAGGTTGGCGTCGAGCTTGGCTTGTACCGCTTCGGGAACCTTGTCCAAGGCCTTGAGGGTACTGGCCTTGCCGGCCTTTTCATGTTGCGCCAGGGCCTTGGCCGGGTCCTTGCTGGCCAGCAGGGCGGCCGATTTGCCCGGGCTGTCTTCGCGGATGATACCGACCATGATGTGCCGCAACTGCACCTTGCCCGATTCGACCCAGGGCCGCGCCTGCTGCCAGAACATGTTGCAGTACGGGCAATTGGGGTCGCTGAACAGGTAGACGATGCGTGGTGCATCGGCCTTGCCGTCGGCGATCCAGGCGGTTTTTTCCATCTTTGCCCAGACCTCCTTGGCCATGGGGGCGTACACCAGTTTTTCCAGCGGCGCCTGGCTCAGGTCCTTGCCTTGCTCGTCGAACAGGCTGCCCACCAGCACATGCTTGCCATCGGCGGTCAGGTACAGTGCCAGGCCGCGGTTCTGGTATTCGGCCGCGTAGCCACGCAGGCCATCGGGGGCGTCGAAGCTGCCTTTGATTTTTGCGCCTTTGGCCTCCAGTTGCTGGATGGCCTTGGGGAGTGTTTCAGCCAGCGCCAGCTGGCTGGTCATCAGGCCCACGGCCAGGGTGAGGGGCAGTTTCAGCAGAGATCGCATGCGACGTTCCTTGTGGGGGATGGGGCGGCAGGCGCGGGCGCGTGCTCGAAAGATTGCAGGGCATGGCTGAGGCTGGCCCGCGACAGCTCGCCAAGATGGCTGCCGACCAGGCGACCCTCGGCGTTATAGAACAAGGTGGTGGGCAAGGCCATGGAGCCGACCTTCTGCGCCAGCTGGCCGCCGCTGTCGAACAGCACGTGGGACAGATTAAGGCCGGTGGTGGCGAGGAAGGTGACCACGGTCTGTGGCGCCTCGCCCTGGTTGACGAACAGGAAGGTGATGTCCGGGTAATCACCCTGGGCCTGTTGCAGCACCGGCATCTCGCGCCGGCACGGCGGGCACCAGGTAGCCCAGAGGTTGATCACCAGTGGCTTGCCGCGGTAGTCGGTGAGCTCGACGGACTGGCCACTGGCCTTGCGCAAGCTCATTTCCGGCAGTTGAGTGCCCTGGTCATACAGGTGGCTGGCCAGGCTGCCGAGCAGCCAGAACAGGCCACCGCTGAGCAGGCCCCAGCCCAGCGGCCGGCGCAGGGCCGGGCGGCGATAGCCGAGGCAGAAGGCGCCGATGGCTACCGCCAGCAGGCCTGGCCAGAGCAGAAAGCCGCCATCGCGCAGGTCGATGACCTGCAGCAGGTCTTCGCGGTACATCGCCCAGTACTGGATGACAAAGCCCAGGCGCGCACTGAGCAGGCCGAGCAGGAACAGGCCGAACAGCACCGACTCGGGGTTGTCGCCGCCGCGCTTGGCGACGCGCCAGCCAACAAGGCTGGCCAGGGCCAGGGCGCAGATCAGCAGCAGGTGGTTCAGGGCCATGGTCAGTGGCCCGAGTGCGACGGTCAGCATCATCCTTGGCTCCGGGTAGCGGCCCAGTGTTGGAGGAAGTTCGCCGCATCGATTTCACCGGTGATGCGCCGGGCCCGGCGCTCGTTGCCCTCCGGGCCGATCCAGATCAGGCTGGGCGGGCCCGGGACCTGGTAGCGCTGCAGCAACTCGCGACTGGACGGTGCGTCGGCGGTCACATCCAGGCGCAGCAGGCGCACGCCGCCAAGCGCCGCCAGTACGTCGGCGCGGGCGAACACCTGTTTCTCCATGACCTTGCACGACACGCACCAGTCAGCATAGTAGTCGAGCATCACCCACTGGCCCTGGGCCTTGGCCGCCTCCAGCTCGCGCTGCAGTTCGGCCGGCTGGCTGACGGTGGTGAAGGCATCATGCGGCACGGCAAGGCCCATTGGCGCGCTGGCGGCGGTGAACGGCTGCAGCGGCTGCCAGGGGTCGTTGCCACCGGCTGCCGCGCCGACGACCAACAGGCTGCCCCACAAGCCCAGCAGCAGCGACAGTGCCCGAAGCGCCCGCATAGCTTGCAAGGCCGGCCACGCAGCCCAGGCCAGGGCGATTAGCCAGGCACCGGCCAGGCCCAGCCACAGCGAAGGCTCCAGCACCGCACGCAGGGTATACAGGGCCATGGCCAGGAAGACGAAGCCGAACAGGCCCTTGACCCGGTTCATCCAGGCGCCCGGGCGCGGCAGGTAGCGGTTGCCGAGGGTGACCAGCAACAGCAACGGCAGGCCCATGCCCAGGCCGAGGGTGAACAGTACCAGGCCGCCATGCACGGCATTGCCGCTCTGGGCGATGTACAGCAGGGCGCCGGCCAGCGGTGCGGTCATGCACGGGCCCATCAGCAGGCCCGACAAGGCCCCGAGCAAGGCCGCGCCGTACAGGTTGCCGCCGCGGGTGCCATTCCCGGCACGCTCCAGGCGGTCGCGGATCCATACAGGTAGCTGCAGCTCGAAGGCGCCGAACATCGGCAGGGCCAGTAGCACGAACAGCCCGGCCAGGGTGCCCAGCAGCCAGGGTTGCTGCAGCCAGGCCTGAAAGCTTGCGCCCAGCAATGCGGCAACCACGCCCAGGGCGGCGTAGACCAGGGCCATGCTCAGCACATAGACGCTGGCCAGCAACCAGCCGCGGCGGGCACTGGCACCACTGCCCAGTACCAGACCTGCGAGAATCGGCAGCATCGGCAACGAGCACGGGGTGAAGGCCAGCAGCAGGCCCAGACCGAGGAAGGCCAGCAGGTTCCAGGCCAGGGTCGACTGTTGCAGGCCGCCGGCCAGGGCCTGGTCGCTGGCCTGCGCGGCGGCGCTTGTACCACCCAGGCTGACCACACTGGTTTGTGGCGGGTAGCACAGCCCGGCGTCGGCGCAGCCCTGCCAGCCCATGCGCAGTTCGCCGCTGGCGCTGGCGGGCAGGATCAGCTCGAGCTCGCCACGGTAGACCTGGGTTTCACCAAAGTACTCATCGCTGTGGGGCAGGGCGGGTGGCAGTTGCGGTTGCTGCTCGGAGGCCAGGCCGTCGAATTTCAGGCGTTTCTGGTACAGGTAGTAACCATCGGTGATCTGCCAGTGCAGGCGCATTTGCCCCGACTCCAGGCGTTCGCTGCTGAACACGAAGGCCTTGTTGACCGGCAGGAAATCGCTCTGGGCAAAGGGGTTGGCCTGGCTCAGGCCGCTTAGCAGGAACATCAGGGCAAACAGAAAAACGCGCATGTCGACGCCTTGGCAATGCGATGAAGGGCTCAGCTTGGCCCAGTCCGATTAACCGAAAGTTAACCCGTTGGCTGACGGCTGTCGCCAAGGCCGCGACGGCTGTGGCCTGGCGCGGCATAATCCTGGGTTAATCCGCCTGGGCTTGAATAAGCCTTTTAAGATCGAGACCCGACCATGCACGTACTGCTCTGCGAGGATGATGACCTGATCGCCAGCGGCATCAGCGCCGGCCTGGGCGCCCAGGGCATGACCGTCGACCGGGTGGCCAGCGCCGGCGCGGCCCAGGCCATGCTCCAGGCCGCGGCGTTCGACGTCATGGTGCTCGACCTCGGCCTGCCCGACGAAGACGGCCTCAAGCTGCTGCAGCGCCTGCGCCAGCAGGGCCATGAGCTGCCGGTGCTGATCCTCACCGCCCGCGATGCGGTCACTGACCGGGTCGAGGGCCTGCAGGCCGGTGGCGACGATTACCTGCTCAAGCCGTTCGACCTGCGTGAACTGGCCGCACGTCTGCACACCTTGCTGCGCCGCGCCGCCGGGCGAGCGGTGAACATCATCGAGCATGGCCCGCTAAGCTACGACCCCAGCAGCCGCGAAACCTGCCTGGGTGGCCGCCCGGTCGACCTGTCGCGGCGCGAGCAGGCGCTATTGCAGGCGCTGCTGCACAACCGTGGCCGGGTGCTCTCCAGCGAACAGCTCAAGGACAGCGTCTATGGCTTTGGCGACGAGGTCGAGAGCAACGCCCTGAACGTGCATATCCATCACCTGCGGCGCAAACTGGGCAACGGTATCGTCGAAACCGTGCGCGGCCTGGGTTATCGCCTGGGCCCGGCGCAACTGCCGGAGGAGCCGCAAGCATGACCCTGCGTTTGCGCCTGACCCTGATCCTGGGCACTGCCTTCATCGTCATCTGGGTGCTGGCCGCGGCGTGGATGCTGCGCGACCTGCGCATGCAGATGATGTTCTCCCTCGACCAGCGCCTGGTGGCATCGGCACGCATGGTTGCCGGCCTGGTCGACCAGTTGCCGCAACCGCTGTCGAGCAAGGGCGAGGGCACGCGCCTGAGCGCCGACCAGTTGAGCGTCGACGGCATGGCCTGCCAGGTCAGCTCGCTGCGCGGCGAGATTCTTGCCCGCAGCCACAATAATGAGCAGCCCCTCGACGACCAGCGCAGCGGGTTTCGCGACCAGACCATCGACGGCGCTCGCTGGCGCAGTTTCACCTATGCCCATGGCGATGTGCGCATTACCACCGCCGACCGCCATCAGGAGCGCGAGGCCCTCAACCGTTCGATCCTGCTGGCGGCCTCGGCACCGGTGCTGATGGCCTTGCTCGGCAGCCTCGGCTTGCTGTGGATGGGTGTTGGCAAGGGGCTGGCGCCGCTCAACCGGATGCGCGATGCCTTGCGCCGGCGCAGCCCGGACTCCCTTGAGCCCTTGCAGGTGCGCGGCTTGCCCAGTGAGCTGCAACCCTTGCTGGAAACCCAGAACCAGCTGTTTTTGCGCATTGGCCAGACCATCGAGCGCGAACGGCGCCTGACCGATGATGCCGCCCATGAGCTGCGCAGCCCGCTGACCGCGATCAAAACCCACCTGCAGGTGGCACGGATGACCGACGGCGAGGTGCGCGAGCAGGCCCTTGAACACGCCGAGCAGGGCGCCGATCGTCTGCACCGGACTCTTGAACAACTGTTGCTGCTGGCCCGGGTGGAAGGCCGACTGTCGTTTGAAGACGGCCTGCAGTGCAACGCCGAGCAGATCGCCCGCCAGGCAATCCTGGACACCGGGGTCGACAACACCGGGCGCATCGATCTGCAGTTGGCGCCCGGCGCCGCCCAGCTCTACCTCGGGATGCCCACGCCACTGGCGGTCACGGCCCTACGCAACCTGCTCGACAACGCCCTGCGTCATACCCGTGGCAGCGAACCGGTGGAGCTGGCAGTGCAGATGGAACAGGACCGGGTGGCATTTTTGGTGCGCGATCACGGCCCCGGTATTCCCGAACAGGACATCGAGCACCTGACCGAGCGCTTCTGGCGCCATAGCCAGAGCGGCGGATGCGGGTTGGGCCTGGCGATTGTCCAGGCGATCGTCCAGCGCTGTGCCGGCAGCTTGCGCTTTGACAGCCGCAGCGATGGCTTGCGGGTGTTGTTGCACATTCCGTTGCGTGCAAACCCGTCGTAACCGGTAAGTGCAAAGCAGCAGTTGAAAAAATCCGCAGCGTTGATGGGCATCGGCTAAATCCGCAGGGCGCTGAAGCGTTTTTCAAGCGATAACAACCCGCACTCCTCTGGCAACAGGCGCGTGACGGGCACATCCGCTTGCTTGCGAGGGTTTCCCAGATGTCAGTCGCTATCAGCCTTGCCCAGGCGCTGCCGGTGTCTTCCACCGCAGACGCTGCTGAAACACTTTATGCATTCAATGAGTCGCCGTTGCTGGCCCGCCAGAGCCTGCAGGAATCCAATGCCCGCAGTTACCCGCGGCGCATTCCGCTGGCGCTCAAGCGCGCCCGTGGCATCTATGTCGAAGACGTAGAAGGGCGTCAGTTCATCGACTGTCTGGCCGGCGCCGGGACCCTGGCGCTGGGGCATAACCATCCGCTGGTGATCGAAGCGATCCAGCAGGTGCTGGCCGATGAACTGCCGCTGCACACCCTGGACCTGACCACGCCGGTCAAGGACCAGTTCGTCCAGGACCTGTTCAGCCTGCTGCCCGAGCAACTGCGCGGCGAAGCGAAGATCCAGTTTTGCGGGCCGACCGGCACCGACGCGGTGGAAGCGGCGTTGAAACTGGTGCGCACCGCTACCGGGCGTAACACCGTGCTGTCGTTCCAGGGCGGCTACCACGGCATGTCCCAGGGCGCCCTGAGCCTGATGGGCAGCCTGGGGCCGAAGAAGCCGCTGGCCGCCTTGCTGGCCAATGGCGTGCAGTTCCTGCCGTACCCTTATGACTATCGCTGCCCTTTCGGGCTGGGCGGCGAAGAGGGCGTGAAGGTCAACCTGCACTACCTGGAAAACCTGCTCAGCGACCCGGAGAGCGGCGTGCAACTGCCGGCGGCGGTGATCGTCGAAGTGGTCCAGGGTGAAGGTGGGGTGATCCCGGCGGACATCGAATGGCTGCGCGGTGTGCGGCGCATTACCGAGAAGGCCGGTGTGGCGCTGATCGTCGACGAGATCCAGAGTGGCTTTGCCCGCACCGGCAAAATGTTTGCCTTCGAGCATGCAGGCATCACTCCGGATGTGGTGGTGCTGTCCAAGGCCATTGGCGGCAGCCTGCCGTTGGCGGTGGTGGTCTATCGCCAGTGGCTGGACACCTGGCAGCCGGGGGCGCACGCCGGTACTTTCCGTGGCAACCAGATGGCCATGGCCGCAGGCTCGGCGGTGATCAACTACCTCAAGTCACACGACCTGTGCAGCCATGCCCAGGCCATGGGCGAACGCCTGGCCGGTCATCTGCGCCGCTTGCAGGCGGACTTCGCGCAGTTGGGGGATATTCGTGGCCGTGGCCTGATGCTGGGGGTCGAGCTGGTTGATCCGCAAGGGCAGCTCGATGCCCAGGGGCATCCGCCGGTCTGCCCGCGTCTAGCACCGCTGGTGCAGCGTGAATGCCTGAAGCGTGGGCTGATTCTGGAACTGGGCGGGCGTCAGGGCGCCGTGGTGCGTTTCCTGCCGCCGCTGATCATTACTGCCGAGCAGGTTGATGAGGTGGCGGCGCGCTTTGCTCGGGCGGTTGCTGCGGCGGTGGCCAGACTGTAAACGGCCCAGGCATGTAAAAGCCCGGGGCAGTGCACCGGGCTTTTTTATGGATCTTGACGCTATCCTGGGGACTATGATTCTTGGGTTGGGTTGGGTTGGGTTGGGTTGGGATGTTGAGGCTGCGAGCTTATCCATTCACTGTGGCGCCGCTGCCGGCCCCTTCCGCCCTTACGGCGGCCTACTTTTCTCTTGGGAAAAGGTAGGCAAAACCGCTCGCTCCAGCATACGGCCCTACGCTGCGCTCCGGGTTCCTTCGCTACGGTGCCTTCCAGGGGCATCGCGGCCTACGACTTGCTTCGCCAAGTCTACGTCTCGCGACTTCGGCCTGGGCCGAAGGGTGCTACGCACCAGCCCCCTCCAGACACCTACGCTCAGCCTCCTGAAGTCGCGAAGTTACGGGCGGCGCCTGCACTGACGTATCTGCGAAAGCAGATGCTGGCAAAGCCATGCTGACGCAGGAGCGGGACAAGCCCGCTGGCAAAACGAGTACCAACTTGCTTCATCTTGATGTTCATGCGCGTACTTCCAGGCGCCACGAAATGCGACTTCAGGAGGCCGAGCGTAGGTGCCTGCAGGGGCGGTGCGCAGCACCTTCGGCGTCAGCCGAAGACGCGAGACGTAGACTTGGCGTAGCAAGTCGTAGGCCGCGATGCCCCGGAAGGTGCCGTAGCGAGGGGACCCGAAGCGCAGCGTAGGGCCGTATGCAGGAGCAAGCGGTTTTGCCTACTTTTCCCAAGAGAAAAGTAGGCCGCCGTAAAGGCGGAAGGGGTCGGCAGCAGCGCCACAGCGAATGGATAAGCTCGCGCCCCCCAACCCAGGATTCAGTGAAGAGCCCTTTTTATGGCCCTCAGTCGAACGTGCGACCCGCGCGCCAGTAGCCCATCAGCGTCAGGGCGCTGCGATCCAGCCCGCGCTCGGTGATCAGGTAGCGACGGATATTCATCACCGCTGCCGACTCGCCGGCGATCCAGGCATAGAAGTCGCCGTTGCCGGGTTGAGCCAGTTCCCAGAGGATCTGCCGGTCGATATCGACCTCCTCCAGGGCGACCTTCGCACCTGTACGCGCTGCGGCTGCCGGCAGGCGCGCCAGCTCGCGGATGGCATGGATCATCGCTTCGCCGTGGGTGCAGTGCAGCACTTCGCGCGGCAGCCAGTTCAGTTCGGTGGCGCGGCTGCAGGTCAGGTCGAGGCAATCGGCTTCGCAGGGGACTTCGATGAACGCCTGTACCGGGACTTCGGGCAGGTCTGCGGCCACCTGCTCGAGGATGCCGGCAATTGCCGGCAGGGCGGTTTCATCGCCGATCAGCAGCAGGTTGCGCAGGTTCTTCGGGGGGCGCCATTCGTAGCCGCCGGGGTCGGCGTCGAAGGCCAGGTTCGGGGCGACCATCTGCAGGCGATCGCCGATGCGTGCCTGGG
The DNA here is from genome assembly GCF_900101695.1 of Pseudomonas sp. UC 17F4. Classification (NCBI taxonomy): domain Bacteria; kingdom Pseudomonadati; phylum Pseudomonadota; class Gammaproteobacteria; order Pseudomonadales; family Pseudomonadaceae; genus Pseudomonas; species Pseudomonas sp. UC 17F4. The sequence goes on along the minus strand of NZ_FNKV01000001.1, from coordinate 4,743,701 downwards.
TCGCCCAGGTCGATGCCGGGCCGTTGACGCCGTGCAGGACGAAGTCGACATCCACTTCCAGTGCCTCGCGGCGCAGGTCGCGGATGGTGTAGGTACGCATCGGCGGGCTCTGCTCGGCGCTCAGGCCGCGACGCGCTTGCTGCCAGGAACCTTGCTTGGGCAGGTTCGGGTATTGGCCATCGGCAGAGGGAAAGAAGATCTTGATGCGCTGGTCGGCAGCCAGGGTACGCATCTGCCCGACATCCTCACCGCTGAACACGAAGCGGCTGAGGGACGGGCTGAGGGCAATGATGGCTTTGAGCTGCACATCGAACACTCCGTAGGCACTGGTTCTGGCAGGTTTGCCGACCAGCTTGCGCAGACCGTTGCCCAGGGCGTTGGTCAGGGAGGTGGAGGCTGACATGGGCGGTACCTTTTCCAAGGGAGGTTCCTTGAAAACGAAATAGCCGCCGATCGAATTAGCACAGGGCGGCAGTGGTTAAATTTCCCCCTCCAGGAAACGTCCTAGCTTGGATAAAGCCTGCTTCATGGCTGATACGGGTAGGACGATGACGATTTCGCGACGAGGATTCATAGCGGGCCTGGCGGTGGCGGGCGCGACCGTGCCAGCCGCCTATTACGCGCACAAGCAACTGACCCACGATCCACAGGACGACATCGTCACCCCCGGCGAGGCCAGCGTTGAGCTCGCGGATGCCGTTGGCCAGCACCTGGCCGATCAATTGCGCGGCGTCTGGGATTTGCGTTTGAGCGGTGCCGATGGCGAGCTCGCCGGGCTGCCTGTGGAAGGCTTGCAGATGTACCTCGACGTCGCCGCCAAAGGCCGTGGCCTGCGTGGTTTTGTCGATACCGAACTGGTTCTGCGCAGCGACGCCCCGGCCGCCTACCGAGTGCTTGGCGACCTGGTCGGGGCGTCCACCGCCACGGTGCGCTGGCGGCTGATGAGCACCCAGGGCGGGCCGGGTTATGAATGTACCGCGAGCCTGGATGAAGTCTGGGGCAGTTTTGGCAACGCTGGCAGCGCTACCCTCAGTGGCCGCTTGCAACCGCTGGATCGCTCGATGGTCTTGCCCTTGGCCGACAGTCACTTCGTTGCCGTCAAGCGCCTGTTTCCTGAAGCCCGTGAGCGGCTGCCCTATACTCCGCAGTTGCAAGCCTGGCTGATCAGCGCCGAGCACCGCTTGTTCCATCAGCTCTGGCACGCGACCCGTGACAAATGGCATCGGCTGTCTGAAGAAAAACACGGTGCCTTGCGTGGCCTGGGCTGGCAGCCCGGCCCGCGTGACAAGGAGCGTGATGCCCGCGGCCCGCGCAAGCATCGCAATGGCTCGGGGGTGGACTTTCTGTTCATGCACCGGCATATGCTCGGTACGGCGCGGTCGATGCAGGACCTGCCGTCATGGCCGCATTTCCCCTTGCCGCAACCCAGCGTCGAACACGACCGCCAGGGTTTTGCCCGCTATTACGACAACCATAACGGTTACTGTGTACCGCCCGGTTGGCGGGCACCGGGCGACGAGGCTTATGGCGTATGGGTCTCGGCGATCAAGGCCGGCGAGACCTTCTGCAGTAATTTCCAGGTCTGGGAATCGCAGTACCAGGACCCGCTGTACCTGTCGAAGCTGACCCTCGGTGCATTCGGTTCGGAGCTGGAAATGAACCTGCACGATTGGCTGCACATGTGCTGGGCCTCGGTGCCACGTGATCCGGTCAACGGTGCACCAGTGCCGTTTGCCCGGGACCCGGCTGATTTTGCCGGGCGCTGGTACGAGGCGGAAAACGACTTTCTCGGCGATCCGTTCTCGTCTCACGTCAACCCGGTGTTCTGGGGTTTCCATGGCTGGATCGATGATCGCATCGAGGATTGGTACCGCGCCCATGAGCGCTACAACCCGGGGCAGGTTCGGCGTCTTGAGGTCAATGGCGTGCAGTGGTTCGCCCCGGGGCGCTGGGTCGAGGTCGACGACCCGTGGCTGGGGCCGGTGACCCATGGCTGCAGCACCACGCCGGGGATGTTCCCGGGCAAATCGGTGGAAATGGATGTCGAGATCATGAAGCTGGCTCTGCGCATTACCTTTGGTGAAGACGACAAGATCGGCGACCTGGTGCGCCGGGTGCCGCAGCGGCCCTGGTATGCGCGGCATTTGTCGTTGCGCGGGATTGTGAGCTGATTGGCTGTATTGGGCCTGCTGTGCAGGCCATCGCCGGCAAGGCCGGCCCCCACAGGTTTTGTGCAGGCAGGTCAATGATTTAGCGAACCACCTGCCATCCGCCGCCCAATGCCTTGTACAGCGCCACGCTGCCTTGCAGGCGGGCCAGGCGCAGTTGCACCTGCTGGTCTTGCGCCTGGTACAGGGTGCGCTGGGTTTCCAGTACGGTCAGCAGGGTCTCGGCGCCGGCCTGGTAGCGGCGCTCGGAGAGGGTGAAAGCGATCTGCGCCTGCTGCACTTCCTCATCCTGCGACTGGCGCTGCTGGTCAACACCGCTGATGCCATTGAGCGCCTTCTCGACATCGGCAAAGCCGTTGATGATGCTGCTGCGGTAATTCTCCAGTAGTTCGTCCTGCTTGGCGCGGGCCTTGTCGCGCTCGGCGCGCAGGCGGCCGTTGTTGAAGATCGGCGCAGCCAGCCCGGCACTCAGGGTGTAGTAGGGGCTGCGCAGCACCTGGGCAAAGGTGTCGGCACCCGAGCCCAGGTCGGCGCCCAGGGTCAGGCTCGGCAGCATTGCTGCGCGGGCAACCTGCACGTCTGCCTGGGCGGCGGCCAGGCTGGCTTCGGCGGTGGCAATGTCGGGACGGCGGCTGAGCAGCTCGCTGGGCACGCCGCTGCCGATCTGCGGCCAGTTCAGGCGGGTAATTGATTCTTCAAGGGCGGGCAGCGCCTGCACCGGCTCGCCGAGCAAGGTTGCCAGGGTGATGCGCGCCTCTTGCAACTGCTGCTCGAACAACGGCACCTGGCGTTGCTGGCCGGCGACCAGGCTGCGTTGCTGGGCCAGTTCCAGAGCGGTGGCCGAGCCAGACTGATAGCGGGTTTCGACCAGGTGCAGGACATCCTCGGCGTTGCTCAGGTTGAGGCGGGCAATACGCACCTGCTCACGCAGGGCCAGGCTCTGCAGGTAGCTGTTGGCAACGCCGCTGAGCAAGGTCAGCTCGACGGTCTGGCGATCGAAACGGCTGGCATCGAGGTTGAACAGGGCGCTGTCGCGTGCGGCCGTTTTACCGCCCCAGAAATCCACTTCGTAGCTGGCGCTCAAGCGGGTGCCGAACGAGGTGCTGGTGCGTTCGCGGCTGCTGGCATCGAGTTGGTCGAAGCCGTTGCCATGCAGCAGGCGTTGGCGTCTGGCATCCAGGCCGAACTTGAGTTCAGGCAGCAACGGCGCGCCGGCAATGACCGCCGAGGCCTGAGCCTGGCGAATACGCGCGGCGGCAGCGGCCAGATCGAAGCTGTTGCGCCGGGCGTGTTCGATCAGTTGATCGAGCGCGGGGCTGGAGAACTGCTGCCACCAGTTCTCGTGGGGCAGCGGGGTGCTGGCTGCCTGGCCCTGCCACTGCGCTGGCGCCTGCAGGCCACTCGAAGGTGCAGGGGTGGTTGAGGTACAGGCGGCAAGCACCAAACTGATCGACAGGACACTGAGACGGCTGGGCAGGTTCATGGATTATTCGCTGGTAAGGGCTTTGACCGGGTCGAGGCGGGCGGCTTTGCGCGCGGGCATGAAGCCGAACACCACGCCGGTGACCACCGCGCAGGCAAAGGCGCCAAGCACGGCAGGCAAGGAGAAGGCCACGGCAATATCGGCCAGCAGCAACACGCCGCCAATCAACAGGGCCAGGGCAATGCCGGTGACCCCGCCGACCATCGACAGCAGCACCGCTTCGCTGAGAAACTGGCGCAGGATGTCGCGCTGGCGGGCGCCAGTGGCCATGCGGATGCCGATCTCGCGGGTACGCTCGCGCACCGTCATCAGCATGATGTTCATCACCCCGATACCGCCGACCAGCAGCGAGATCGCGGCGATCGAGCCGAGCATCAGCGACAGGGTATTCTGCGTGCGCGCTTCGGCCTGGATCAGCGCCGCGTCGTTGGTCAGTTCATAGTCGTGCTTGCCGTTGTGAAGCTTGCGCATCAGGTGGTCGATGGCCGCTTCCGTGTCGGCCACGCGCCGTGAGTCGGCGGCGGCGATGGTCACGTACTCCGGGTTGCGGCTGCCGAACAGGCGGATGGCGGCGGCCGAGTAGGGCACCACGATGCGCTCGTCGCTGTCCTGGTCGCCCGAGCTTGCGCCTTTGCCGGCGAGAATGCCGACCACCTGGAAGGGCACGTTTTCGACCAGGATGTACTGGCCGATGGGGTCGTTACCGGCTCCAAATAGTTTCTCCCGCACCTTCTGGCCGATGACCGCCACGGCTGCCGCGCTCTGTTCATCGGCCTCGGTGAAGAAGCTGCCTTCGACCACCGGCCAATTGAAGATTTCGCTGAAGTGGGTGTTGTTGCCACCCACATAGAACTGCTGGTTATTGTTGCCGTAGCGCACCATCAGCGAGTTGCCGATCACCGGCATGATCATCTTCACCTGCGGCAGGCTGGATACTGCGGCGACATCGTCGAGGGTGATGACCCCGGCCGGTTCACGCAGTGTCGGGGCGCTGCCGCTCAGGTACAGGATGTTCGAGCCGAAGGCTGCCATCTGCGCCATGACCTGGCGCTTGCTGCCTTCGCCGACGGCCAGCATGACCACTACCGAAGCCACGCCGATGACGATCCCGAGCAGGGTCAGGGCGGTGCGGAAACGGTTGATCCACATGATCCGCCAGGCCGCCTGCAGGGCTTCGACCAGCTCGCCTTTCCAGGCGCCGCTGGCAGTGGCGCCGAGGTTCAGGCGCTGGCGCAGGTCTTCGGCTTGCAGGCCGGGAGCGCTGGCGGCGGGAGCAGCAGATTGCTCTGCCGAATCACTGAGCACCAGGCCGTCACGAATCTCGATGACCCGCTTGGCCCGCGCCGCGACTTCGCGGTCGTGGGTAATCAGGATCACCACGTGGCCCTGGCTGGCCAGTTCGTCGAGCAGGGCCATGACTTCGGCGCCGCTCTGGCTGTCCAGTGCCCCGGTCGGTTCGTCGGCGAGGATGATGTGTCCGCCGTTCATCAAGGCGCGGGCGATCGACACCCGCTGTTGCTGGCCGCCAGACAACTGGTGCGGGCGGTTGCCGGTGCGGCTGGCCAGGCCCAGGCGTTCGAGCAAGGCGGCGGCGCGGGCATGGCGTTCGGCGGCGGGGGTGCCAGCATAGATGGCCGGCATCTCGACGTTTTCCTGGGCCGAGCCCGAAGCGATCAGGTGATAGCCCTGGAACACGAAGCCGAAGGCTTCACGGCGCAACCAGGCCAGCTCGTCGCTGTCGAGGTCGGCGACGTCCTTGCCGGCGAAGTAGTAGTTGCCTGAGGTCGGACGATCAAGGCAGCCGAGGATGTTCATCAGCGTCGACTTGCCGGAGCCGGAGGCGCCGACAATGGCGACGAACTCGCCGGGATGGATGGCCAGGCTGATGCCGCGGACCACCTCGACCTTGGGCGTATCGACACCACCGTAGGATTTGCGGATGTCGCGCAGTTCGATCAGGGGCGTGGACATTCAACCCCCGCTTGCGGCAGGTGCGCCGATCAGCAGGCGCTCGCCCTCGGCAAGGCCGTCGAGCACCTGCACCCGCAAGCGGTCGCTGAGGCCGGTGCGGACCTGGCGCTGGTTGACCTTGCCCTTGCTGTCGAGCACCTGGGCAATGCGCAGGTCATTGCCGTCGGCATGATCATCCAGGGCTGCCACCGGTACGGTGAGCACCTTGCTGGCACGCCCGGCAACGAAGAACACCTGGGTGGTCATCTCTGCCATCAGGGCGTTGTCCGGGTTATCGACATCCAGCAGTACGGTATAGAGCACCACTTTGCTGCTGGCGCCGCTACCACTGGCGCTGGCCGGGCTGCCACCGCCCTGGCTGGATTGATCGAGGGGTTTGGGTGGCACCGGCAGAATTTGCCGCACACTGCTGGTCCAGCGGCGCTTGCCGCCGGCCAGGGTGGTGAAGTAGGCGCTCATGCCCGGTTTGACATGGCCGATATCGGCCTCGGACACCTGGGCCCAGACGGTCATTGGCGACAACTTGGCGATGCGCAGGATCAGCGGGGTTTGCTGTTGGGCGTTAAGGGTCTGGCCTTCGCGGGCATCGACGGCGACCACGGTGCCGGCCATCGGTGCATAAATGCGCGTGTAACCCAGCTCAGCCTCGTCGCTGCGCAGGCTCGCCTGGGCCTGGCGAATCTGTGCGCGGTACATGTCGATGCGCGCCTGGGTGACCTTCAACTGGGCCTGGGCGCTTTGCACGTCTTCCTCGCGGGTGGCGCCGCCGGCGGCCAGGTTGCGCTGGCGCTTGAACTGTTGCTCGGCCAGTTGGTACTGAGCCTTCTGTTCATCCAGCTGGGCCTTGAGGTTGTCGATAGAGAAACGCCCGGCATCAAGCTTTGCCTGCTGCGTGGAGGGGTCGATCTCAACCAGCAACTGACCTTCCTTGACCTGATCTCCCACCTCGACGTGCAGTTTGCGGATCTGCCCGGAGGCCTGGGCACCCACGTCCACATAACGCCGCGGCTGCAAGGTACCCAGGGCCGTGACGCTGCTTTCGATGTCGGTACGGGTCACGGTAACGGTGCTCAACGGGTCGCCACCGGCGGGCAGGGTTTTCCAGGCGAGCAGGGCGCCCAGGCTGAGCAGGCCGAGACTGCACAACAGCAGGCGACGAGTATTCGATGAGCGTTTCATGCAGGGTTCCAGCCGGATGGAATGGCCCGTGACATCTCACTGCCGAAGCGGCACGGCAGACACGGGAGGCTCCCAGGTAAACGAGGTGGGGGCCGTGGAATTTACCGGGATCAAGGTCTGATCTTGCTGAGAATAATTATAATTTGTATTATTGCATACTGCCATCATTCAGATCCGCTCAACCACGAGTCAGGGAACCCCCGCAGATGTCGCGGCCAGGTGTTGTGTTGGAAAACTACTATCGCGAACTGGTGAGTTTTCTCTGTGCCCGCCTGGGTAACCGGCAGGCGGCTGAAGACGTTGCCCACGATGCCTATATCCGCGTGCTCGAGCGCAACGGTGAAGACGATATCGAGCATCCCCGGGCGTTTCTCTATCGCACCGCTCTGAATCTTGTGATCGATGGGCATCGACGTGGTTTGCTGCGCCAGTCCGAGCCGCTTGAAGTGCTCGACAGCGATGAGCGTTTCTTTACCCCCGCGCCATCCCAAAGCATGGACCTCAATCAGCGCCTGGACCTGATGCAGCGCGCCCTGGCCGAACTCAGTCAGCCTTGTCGCGAGAGTTTTCTGCTGCGCAAGCTCGACGGCCTTTCTCACCCGCAGATCGCCGAGCGCCTGGGCATCTCGCGCAGTGTGGTGGAGAAACATATTGTTAACGCCATGAAACACTGCCGGCTGCGCATGCGTCAGTGGGAATCGCAGTAACCGGCCAACGTCGAAAAAATGTGAAAATTCCGTCATGGCCTTGCTTGATTTATGGCGATTTCCCGACAACTATCAGTAAAGACCCTCTCTCTGGCGAAGTGCCCGCCAATAGCCTGCAATTGATGATCTGGCGCAGTATGGTCAAGGAACGTCTCTAACGCTCTCTGCCTTGGTCATGACGATGCCGAACAAATCGCTGCGGATCCTGATTGCCGACGAACACCCGATGCAGTTGCTGCAACTGGAACGGATGCTCAATGGCATGGGCTATTACCGCATAGCCCCGGTCGAGAGCTTCGAGGATCTGCAACGCCTGGTGCAGAGCGCACTGCAACCGTTCAACCTGCTGCTGGGCAACATCGACCTGGCCAGCCATGCCGGCGTTGATCTGGAACGGTTCTGCCGGGTCAATCCGCTGATCCAGCACGCCTTGCTGTACGAATCGCAACACTTGAAGATCCCCTCGATTCCCGACAACCAGCGCCGCGCGGTGAATGTCAGCCTGTCCAAGGTTCCGGACAACGAGACCATCCAGTCCTTCATGCATATCATTGACTCGCCGCAGGTGATCGGCCATTTGCCGGGCATCCCCGAGCGCACCGCCAGGCCGGCGTACAACCCACGGCGAATGGACCTGGCCCAAACCGCGTTTTGCCGCCAGTCCTGAAGCCGCGCTGGGTGTGGCCGGGTAGCTTTTGCTATCCTCTTGCGTTTGCCTTGGTGCGCCTGTCGTACCGGCACTCGATCACTTGCGGATACCCCTATGACGGCCACTGACCCTGCGCGCCCGCTGCAGCTATCGCGCAGCGACCACAAGACCCTGAGCCTGGCGGCCCTGGGCGGGGCGCTGGAGATCTACGACTTCATCATATTCGTGTTCTTCGCCCTGACCCTTAGCCAGTTGTTCTTCCCACCGCAGATGCCCGAATGGCTGCGTTTGCTGCAGAGCTTCGGGATTTTTGTAACCGGTTATCTGGCGCGGCCGCTGGGCGGCATCCTGATGGCCCATTTCGCCGACCACCTGGGGCGCAAACGGGTGTTCAGCCTGAGCATCCTGATGATGGCCTTGCCGTGCCTGCTGATCGGGGTGATGCCCACCTATGCCGATATTGGCTACGCAGCGCCGCTGATCCTGCTGGCCTTGCGCATCCTTCAGGGTGCCGCGGTAGGGGGCGAGGTGCCGAGCGCCTGGACCTTCGTCGCCGAGCACGCCCCGCCCGGGCGCCGCGGCTACGCCCTGGGTTTTTTGCAGGCAGGGCTGACCTTCGGTTACCTGCTCGGCGCCCTGACCGCCACGGCGCTGGCACAGCTGTTCAGCCCCCAGGAAATCCTCGATTACGCCTGGCGCTACCCGTTCCTGCTCGGCGGCGTATTCGGCGTGATCGGCGTCTGGCTGCGCCGCTGGTTGAGCGAGACACCAGTGTTCCTGGCCTTGCGCGAGCGCCGTGAGCAGCCGCCGGCTTTCCCCTTGCGCACCGTGTTGCGTGAGCATCGCCGGGCGCTGATACCGGCAGCGCTGCTCACCTGCGTGCTGACCTCGGCGGTGGTGGTGCTGGTGGTGATCACCCCGACGGTGATGCAGCAGCGCTTCGGCATGAGTGCCGGGCACACCTTCGCCTTGAGCAGCATGGGCATTGTTTTTCTCAATATCGGTTGTGTGCTGGCCGGCTTGCTGGTGGACCGTATCGGCGCCTGGCGGGCCTTGATGATCTACAGCCTGCTGCTGCCCTTGGGCATCGCCGGCCTTTACGCCAGCCTGGTGGCTGGCTGGGGCTGGACCGGGCTGGCCTATGCCATTGCTGGCCTGTCTTGTGGCGTGGTGGGGGTGGTGCCATCGGTGATGGTCGGCTTGTTCCCGGCGCAGATTCGCGTCTCGGGCATTTCCTTTACCTACAACATTGCCTACGCCCTGTGGGCGAGCACCACGCCATTGCTGCTGATCGCCCTGATGCCGTGGAGCCCATGGGTGTGCGTGGGCTTTTGCCTGGTCATGGGTGTGGTTGGCTTGCTTACGGCACTGTACTTTGGCGCACGTGAAGCGGTGCCCTTCGAAGATGAGGCGGTGCGCTGCTGAGTTCATCTGCTGTGACAATGGTTCCCTGCTGCCTGGGCGCTGATCGGGCAGACTCTAGAGCGGGGCAAATGGATTAACCTATTTGCCAAATTGAACCTATTAGGTTAATTTGCTCATGGAGAAAGGCACGCCTCATTGCAGGCTTTCGACGGTCAGGGCGCTGGCGGGTCTACCTGAAACTGACGGTCATCGATGATGTGCTCATCGTGTCCTTCAAGGAGTTGTGAAAATGAAATGTCCAGCCTGTGGCGCGGCTGAGCTGGTCAGTGCCAGGCGCGATCTGCCGTACACCTACAAAGGTGAGACAACCCGGGTGACTGATGTTGCCGGGGATTACTGCCCTGCCTGCGCTGAGAGGGTGCTCAGTGATACAGAGTCGCGGCGTGTCAGTGCGGCGATGCTCGCTTTCAATCGGCAGGTCAATGCTGCGGCTGTCGACCCGCAATTTATTGCTGCCGTACGCAAGAAGCTGGCACTTGATCAGCGTGAAGCAGCGGAAATATTCGGCGGCGGGGTCAATGCATTCTCCCGTTACGAAAACGGCAAGACCAAGCCTCCCTTGGCCCTGGTCAAATTGCTCAAGCTACTTGATCGCCACCCTGAGTTGTTCGAAGAAGTCAGAACGGCCTGACACAAGCGATAAAAAAGCCCCCTGGCCACAACGGCGAGGGGGCTTTTTTAGGCCGGCTGACTTACATGTTCGGGTAAGTCGGGCCGCCGGCGCCTTCCGGGGTGACCCAGGTAATGTTCTGCGAAGGGTCCTTGATGTCACAGGTCTTGCAGTGCACGCAGTTCTGGGCGTTGATCTGGAAGCGCTTGCTGCCGTCTTCCTGGCTGACTACTTCGTACACGCCAGCCGGGCAGTAGCGCTGGGCCGGTTCGTCGTACAGCGGCAGGTTGGTGCCGATCGGGATGCTCGCGTCAGCCAGTTTCAGGTGGCACGGCTGCTCTTCTTCATGGTTGGTGCTGGAGAGGAATACCGAGCTCAGCTTGTCGAAGCTCAGCTTGCCATCCGGTTTTGGATAGTCGATTTTTTTCGAGTCGGCCGCCAGCTTCAGGCAGGCGTAGTCCGGCTTGGTGTCGTGCAGGGTGAACGGCAGTTTGCCACCGAACCAGTTCTGGTCGAGGTAGTTGAACGCCGCGCCGAGCATCGGGCCGAACTTGTGCATGGCCGGGCCGAAGTTACGGCTGGAGAACAGCTCGTCATACAGCCAGCTGGCTTTGAACGCTGTAACGTAGCTGTTGAGTTGATCGCCGCCTTCACCACCTGCCAGCAGGGCTTCGGCCACCGCATCGGCGGCGAGCATGCCGGATTTCATGGCGGTGTGGCTGCCCTTGATTTTGGCCACGTTCATGGTGCCCAGATCGCAACCGATCAGGGCGCCGCCGGCGAAGACCATTTTCGGCAGCGAGTTCAAACCACCTTTGGCCAGGGCGCGGGCGCCGTAGCTGATGCGCTTGCCGCCTTCGAGGTACTGGCTGATCACCGGGTGGTGTTTCAGGCGCTGGAATTCGTCAAACGGCGACAGGTAGGCGTTGGAGTAGGACAGGTCGACGATCAAACCTACGACTACCTGGTTGTTTTCCAGGTGATAGAGGAACGATCCACCGGTGTTTTCCTTGGCCATGACATCCAGCGGCCAGCCTGCGGTGTGCACAACCAGGCCTTGTTCGTGCTTGGCCGGATCGATTTCCCAGATTTCTTTCAAGCCGATGCCGTAATGCTGGACGTCGGACTCGCTGTCGAGGTTGAAACGCTTGATCAGCTGTTTGCCGATGTGGCCACGGCAGCCTTCGGCGAACAGCGTGTACTTGCCGCGCAGCTCCATGCCTGGGGTATACAGGCCTTCTTTCGGGTTGCCTTCACGGTCGACGCCGAGGTCGCCGGTGATAATCCCGCGGACCACGCCGTTTTCGTCGAACAGGGCTTCCTGGGCGGCGAAGCCCGGGTAGATCTCGACGCCCAGGTTCTCCGCCTGCTGGGCCAGCCAGCGGCACAGGTTACCCAGAGAGATGATGTAGTTGCCTTCGTTGTGCATGGTCTTGGGCACGAACAGGTCAGGGACCTTGATCGAGCTGCCGGCATCCTTGAGCACATAGATGTCGTCGCGTTTGACTTCGGTGTTGAGCGGGGCGCCGAGCTCTTTCCAGTCCGGGAACAGTTCGTTCAGGGCGCGAGGTTCGAACACCGCACCGGAGAGGATGTGGGCGCCGACTTCCGAGCCTTTCTCGACCACGCAGACGCTGATTTCGTTACCGGCTTCGGCGGCCTTCTGCTTCAGTCGGCAGGCGGCGGACAGGCCAGCCGGGCCAGCGCCGACAATGACCACGTCGAATTCCATGTATTCGCGTTCCACAGGTTCTCTCCTACTCAAGGCTCATCGGTTTTTCTTTGTTGGCGGGTGTCAGGCGGTCATTTTTCAGACGCTCGGGCTGTAGCTCGAGCGATGACGGACTACACCGCTTTCTCTTGGCCGCGCATTATATCTACACCACTCGCGGGGTCCAATACAAACGTTTGTTTGAATTTGCCGCAGGCCAGTAAAATCAAAGAAGCGCGGCTTGAAGCTGACCGGTTTGCCGTATTGACCGGATTGGGCGTTACGGTCAAGATACGAGCGGTTTTGCGCTCGCCGTAGGCTGACCGCAGGATGCAGGAGCACCCCTAAAAACCAGGCGAAAAGCAGGGCAGTTACGCCACAACCCGCTTTGTAGTGGAGTTTACACGCCACGACAAATAATGACCCACGGGTTTTGCAACTGACAGGCCGAAACGAGACCGCTGGGTCAGGGTTAAATTCGTCCACCTGTGATCGTTTTTAGAGGTGCCCTTGTGCCCACGCGCAATCGCCGGGTTTGCCCCAGGCGACATTCTTTTCACCGGAGAGTAACGAGGAATCCATGAAGGTTCTTGTAGCTGTCAAACGAGTGGTCGACTATAACGTCAAGGTTCGCGTCAAGGCGGACAACTCCGGCGTCGACCTTGCTAACGTCAAGATGTCCATGAACCCCTTCTGCGAAATTGCCGTAGAAGAAGCCGTGCGCCTGAAAGAGAAGGGCGTTGCGAGCGAGATCGTCGTCGTTACCGTCGGCCCGGCCACTGCCCAGGAGCAACTGCGTACTGCCCTGGCACTGGGTGCCGACCGTGCCATCCTGGTCGAATCGGCTGAAGAGCTGACTTCGCTGGCTGTGGCCAAGCTGCTCAAGGCAGTGGTCGACAAAGAACAACCGCAGCTGGTGATCCTTGGCAAGCAAGCCATCGACAGCGACAACAACCAGACCGGCCAGATGCTGGCTGCACTGAGCGGTTACGCCCAGGGCACCTTCGCCTCCAAGGTCGAGGTTGCTGGCGACAAGGTCAACGTTACCCGCGAAATCGACGGCGGCCTGCAGACCGTTGCGCTGAACCTGCCAGCCATCGTCACCACCGACCTGCGCCTGAACGAGCCGCGCTACGCGTCGCTGCCGAACATCATGAAGGCCAAGAAGAAGCCGCTGGAGACCGTTACTCCAGACGCGCTGGGCGTTTCCACCGCCTCTACCAACAAGACCCTGAAAGTCGAAGCGCCGGCTGCCCGCAGCGCCGGTATCAAGGTCAAGTCGGTTGCTGAACTGGTCGAGAAACTGAAGAACGAGGCGAAGGTAATCTAAATGACTATCCTGGTTATCGCTGAACACGAAAACGGTGCCGTTGCCCCGGCCACCCTGAACACTGTTGCTGCTGCCGCCAAGATCGGTGGCGACATCCATGTGCTGGTCGCAGGCCAGAACGTCGGTGGCGTCGCTGAAGCCGCGGCCAAGATCGCTGGCGTTGCCAAGGTCCTGGTTGCCGACAACGCCGCCTACGCTCACCAGCTGCCAGAAAACGTCGCGCCGCTGGTAGCCGAGCTGGGCAAGGGCTACAGCCACGTGCTGGCTCCTGCCACCTCCAACGGCAAGAACATCCTGCCGCGCGTTGCCGCGCTGCTGGACGTCGACCAGATTTCCGAGATCATCTCGGTTGAATCGGCTGACACCTTCAAGCGTCCGATCTACGCCGGTAACGCCATTGCCACCGTGCAATCGAACGCTGCCGTCAAAGTCATCACCGTCCGTGCCACCGGCTTTGACGCCGTTGCCGCTGAAGGTGGTTCGGCTGCCGTTGAAGCTGTCGCTGCTGCCCACGACGCAGGCAAATCGGCCTTCGTTGGCGAAGAGCTGGCCAAGTCCGACCGCCCTGAGCTGACCGCTGCCAAGATTGTCGTTTCCGGCGGTCGTGGCATGCAGAACGGTGACAACTTCAAGCACCTGTACGCCCTGGCCGACAAGCTCGGCGCTGCCGTCGGTGCTTCGCGCGCTGCGGTCGACGCAGGTTTCGTACCCAACGACATGCAGGTCGGTCAGACCGGCAAGATCGTTGCACCACAGCTGTACATCGCCGTCGGTATTTCCGGCGCGATCCAGCATCTGGCCGGCATGAAAGACTCCAAAGTGATCGTTGCGATCAACAAGGACGAAGAAGCGCCGATCTTCCAGGTGGCCGACTACGGCCTGGTGGCTGACCTGTTCGAAGCCATCCCTGAGCTGGAGAAGCTGGTTTAATCCAGTCGCTTCACTTATAAAAGAGCCCGGTCCGTTCGGGCTGTGCAGGCCTGCCTTGCACAGCCCGGCAGATCGGGCTTTTTCATTCTGGCTAGAAAGTAGGGAGTGGTTGCATGGGATGGCGTGGCCAGATAAATACGGCGCTGGTGTTCGCTGCGGTGCTGATGCCGTTGCAAGCGTGGGCGGTGGGCAAGTGCGAGCGGCTGGTGGCCACCGGCAGCCCCGATGCGCCGCCGTACTCGTGGCGCGATCCGCAAGACCCCAAGCACCTGATGGGCGCCAACGTCGACCTGTTCAGGCAGGTAGCCAGCGAGCTGGGCCTGAAGGTTGAAGTCCTCGACAGCGGCAGCCGCAGCCAGGCCCTGGAAGAGGTGCGCAGCGGTCGTGTCGATTTGCTGATCGATTCACCCTTCGCGGTGGCCGAGCTGACTACGGTCGACTTCGTCCATCCCTCGCTGCTGAGCAACGAATACGTGGTGTGGACTCGCCACGATTCGCCGCTGGTCTATAACACCCTGGCCGATTTGCACGAGCATCGCGGCAGCGTCTCGGAAAAAGCGCGCATGACCCCGGAATTTACTGCCTACGCCAAGAGCCAGTTGCAGCTGGCACCTTCGCAGAATCTGACCCAGGCCTTCCAGAAGTTGCTGCTCGGTCAGGTCGACTATGTGCTGGCCGGGCGCTACGCCGGGATGGCCATGGCTCAGGCCCTGGGCATGAACAACGAGCTGATTGCCCGCGGCTTGCCTCTGGATCGCCCGGGCCTGTACCTGGCGCTGTCGCATAATTCGGCATGCAATGACGCCTGGTTGCGCGGACAACTGGCAAAAAAGCTGACAGAATTGCCGGCCTCCGGCGTGTCCCAGGCGGTGCTGCAACGTAATGTCGAACGCTGGAAAGCGCAGATGCAGGCGCCGCTGGATGCCCCTAAACAGTAGGAAGATTGCGTGAGAACTCATCCATTATTCGCCGCTCTGGCACTGCTGGCCCTGGCCGGATGTGCCAATGACCCGGCCCCGAATGAACAGTTGCGCCTGTCCGAGCAGGCACTGGAGCAGGCCAAGGCGGTGGGTGCCACCGACGAAGTGGCAGAGCTGAAGCAGGCCGAAGAAAAACTGGCTCGGGCCCGAGTCAACATGACCAGCGAATCCTACCGTGACGCGCGCATGCGCGCCGAGCAGGCCGAGCTGGACGCGCGCCTGGCCGAGGCGCGGGTGCTGACGGTCAAGAGCAAGGAGCAGCTGGACTTGCTGCAATCGCGGGTCAATCGCCTGCGTAAACAGTTGGGGGAGCAGCGGTGAGTTCGATCAAACCATTGGCAGCACTGTTATTGGTCGGTGTGGTCGGCCTGCAGGGCTGCGCCAGCCAGCGCAGCGAGACGGCGCTGGACGAGGCCACGGCCAAGTTCCAGACGGTCAAGGACGATTCCAACGTTTTGCGCAGCGCGCCGCGTGACGTGATTCGTGCCGGTGAATCGCTGGCCCGTGCCGAGCGCCTGTCCAGTTATCTGGGGACCGGCGCCGATGTGCGCCATTACGCCTACCTGAGCCAGCGCTACAGCGATATTGCCCGCGAGCACAGCAATCTGGTGCTCAACCAGGAACGCCTGGCCAAGCTTGAGCTTGAGCGTCAGCGCCTGCAGCTGGCGTTGCGTGAGGCCAAGCTTGCCAGCGTGCAGCAGCAGGGCAAATGGCTGGAAGCGCAGATCGTCAGCCTGGCCACCGAGCAGAGCGACCGTGGCTTGGTGATGACCCTGGGCGACGTGCTGTTCGACACCGGGCATGCGGAGCTTAAAAACTCGGCCAGCCGCACGGTGCTCAAGCTGGTGCAGTTCCTCCAGCTCAACCCCAAGCGCATTATCCGTATCGAGGGTTATACCGACAGCACGGGCGCGCCTGAGGATAACCTCAAATTGTCCCGGGATCGGGCTCAGGCGGTAGCCGATATGCTGATCGACCTGGGTGTCGATGAAAAGCGCATCGAGGTCGAGGGCTATGGCGACCAGTATCCGGTCGAGGCCAATGCCTCGGAGCGGGGCAGGGCGCAGAACCGTCGGGTCGAGATCGTCTTTTCCGACGACAAGGGCAAGCTTGGCGCGGCGCGCTGAGTGATGGATGAAGAAACCCGGTGAGTGTTCCTCTCCGGGTTTTTTATGGCTCTTCAGGGGCTTGGGTTGGGTTTTTGAAGCTGCGGGCTTATCCATTCGGTGCGGTGCGGTGCGGTGCGGCTGCCGGCCCCTTCCGCCTTTACGGCGGCCTACTTTTCTCTTGGGAAAAGTTGGCAAAACCGCTTGCTCCTGCATACGGCCCTACGCTGCGCTTCGGGTCCCCTCGCTACGGCACCTTCCGGGGCATCGCGGCCTACGACTTGCTACGCCAAGTCTACGTCTCGCGTCTTCGGCTGACGCCGAAGGTGCTGCGCACCGCCCCTACAGGCACCTACGCTCGGCCTCCTGAAGTCGCTTTTCGCGGCGCCTGGAAATGCGTGCATGAACATCAAGATCAAGATCAAGATCAAGATCAAGATCAAGCAAGTTGGTACTCGTTTTGCCAGCGGGCTTGTCCCGCTCCTGGGTCAGCCTGGCTGCGCCAACATCTGCTTTCGCAGATACGCCAGTGCAGGCGCCGCCCGTAACTTCGCGACTTCAGGAGGCTGAGCGTAGGTGTCTGGAGGAGGCTGGTGCGTAGCACCCTTCGGCCGAGGCCGAAGTCGCAAGACGTAGACTTGGCGAAGCAAGTCGTAGGCCGCGATGCCCCTGGAGGGCACCGTAGCGAAGGAACCCGTAGCGCAGCGTAGGGCCGTATGCTGGAGCGAGCGGTTTTGGTTCCTTTTGCCAAGAATGTAGAGACCGGACACATGGTTGACGGGTGTGCGGAGACATGGTGGACACTTTTCGGCGAGCTCACTTCGCCGGAAAACCATCATGCCTTGGAAAACGAGAGATGCCATGAGCCTGAAAGAAGAGTTCGTTGCCTTGGCCCTGCAACCCGGCAGTAACAAGCGCCAACTATGCCGACGATTCGGTATCAGTCCCCAGACGGCCTACAAGTGGCTTGAGCGCTACCAGGTGCAGGGCCGTGCGGGCCTGCAAGAAAAGTCTCGTCGCCCCATCACTAGCCCCAGATTGACTGATGCAGCCCTGGAAGCTGAGGTCGTAGCCCTTCGGCAGGAGCATCCTGCTTGGGGAGGACGCACAATCAGCAGCTTGCTGGAAAAACGTGTTGCTCCCAGCACAGTCACAAACGTATTACACCGCCACAAGCTGATTCTGCCCAAGCCGCCGACGCGAGCGGGCATGCTGCGGTTTGAGCACGATGCGCCTAATGATCTTTGGCAGATGGACTTCAAGGGCCACTTCGCTATGCAGCAAGGCCGGTGCCACCCCCTGACGGTGCTGGACGACCATTCTCGATTCAATCTGGCCATTCAGGCCTGCGATAACGAGCGTAGCGGGACGGTCAAGGAGAGGTTGGTCGAGATCTTTCAGCGCTACGGCTTGCCGGCGCGCATCAACGTTGATAACGGCGCGCCTTGGGGCTCTCCGCGTAGTCCTGGGGAACACAGTGATCTGAGCATCTGGATAATTCGACTTGGAATCAGAATAAGCTTTAGTCGCCCATATCACCCGCAAACCAACGGAAAAGTCGAACGCTTTCACCGCTCTCTCAAGGAAGAAGTGCTTGATGGGCGGCAGTTTTCAACGCTTGTGGAAGCTCAGTCAGCATTTGATAGATGGCGTGAGTTCTACAACCACCAGCGCCCACATCAGGCTTTGGACTACCAGGTTCCGATGGCCAGATATCGTGCCAGCCCCTGGGCTTACCCACAGCAACTGACCGAGTTCGAATATGGGCCTGACGACATATTAGCCAAGGTCTATCACGGTCGCTTTCGCTTCAAAAAACGCTACTTCAGGGCCGCGAAAGGCTTGGGCGGGCAACACATTGCGATACGTCCCAGCCCCGATGGCGAGGACCTATTTGAAATCTATTTCTGCAATCAGCACCTGCGGACTATCGACGTGAACAAGCCTGACTACGGTCCATAATGTGTCAACCATGTCCCCGCACATGTGTCCACCATGTGTCCGGTCTCTACACCAAGAACAAAAGGGACCCGCCGTAAGGGCGGAAGGGGCCAGCAGCGGCGCCACACCGAATGGATAAGCTCGCAGCCTCAACATCCCCACCCTGGTTGTGACAAATGGCGCATCCCCGCCTCTGTCACACAACTGTATTGTCGACTATTCTGCAATCTGTCCCAGTACACTTCGCAACTGTTCCGGTATTCTTGGCCGAAAACAGCCGTACAAAAACAACTACATTGCCTGCGTGTCGAGAACTGATCATGACCAACCTGTTGCTCTACCAGCGCATCGCCCAGCAACTGGCCGAAGATATTCGCCGCGGTGTGTACCAGCCAGGTGAGCGGGTGCCGTCGGTGCGCAAGATGAGCTCGCAGCTCAATGTCAGCCATGCCACGGTGCTGCAGGCCTATGCCAATCTCGAAGACCAGGGCTTGATTCGCGCGCGGCCGCAGTCCGGCTATTACGTGCACCAGACCCCTGCGTTGACCGCACAGACGCCGGATATCGCCCGGGTCGAGCGCCCGGGGCTGGTCACGCGCAGCAGTATCATTCAGCAGGTATTGACCGAAGCCCGGCGCGACGGGGTGTTTCCCTTTGGCGCGGCGGTGCCGCATGTCGACTATTTGCCGGTGCGCGCGTTGCACCAGCAATTGGCCAAGGTCACCCGCTTTCATAGCCCGCGGGCGTTCAGCTACATGTTCAGCCCGGGTTTCGAGCCGTTGCGCCGGCAGATCGCCATTCGCATGCGCGATGCCGGCGTGGTGGTCGACCCCAGCGAAGTGGTGGTCACCCATGGCTGCGTCGATGCCCTGCAGATGTCGTTGCGGGTGCTGACCCGGCCGGGCGACCTGATCGCCGCCGAATCACCGACCTACTACGGTTTGCTGCAACTGGCCGACCTGCTTGGCCTGAAAGTCATCGAGATCCCCAGCGATCCATCCACCGGCATCAGCCTCGAAGCGTTGCAGTTGGCGGCCAACCAGTGGTCGATCAAGGCCCTGGTGCTGACCGCGCGCCTGAGCAATCCGCTGGGCGGCACCATTCCGGAAGATCGCCAGAAGCAGCTGTTGCGCCTGGCGTCGGATTTCGACATCCAGATCATCGAAGACGATATCTATGGCGAGTTGATGTTCGAGCAGGGCAAGACCAAGGCGCTCAAGGCCTTCGACCGGCTCGGGCGGGTGATCTATTGCTCAAGCTTTTCCAAGACCTTGTCTCCCGGTGTGCGTATCGGCTGGATGGTTGCCGGCAAGTACCAGGCGGAAATCCAGCGCTTGCAGACCTTTACCACCCACTCGGCCTGCAGCGTGACGCAGATGGGGGTGGCGTCCTACTTGGAGAACGGTGGTTACGACCGGCATCTGCGTTTCATCCGCCAGGAATATCGGAAAAATCTCAGCGCCTACCAGCTGGCGGTGCAACAGCATTTCCCGGAAGGTACGCAGATGACCCGGCCCACCGGCGGTTTCATTCTCTGGGTGAGCCTGCCGGGCCGGGTCAATACCCAGGAATTGCACGTGCGTGCGCTGCAGCAGGGCATCAGTATCGCCCCAGGGTTGATCTTCAGTAACACCGAGCAATTCAACCACTGCATTCGTCTGAACTGCGGCATCCCGTGGAATCGTGAGGCGGAGCGGGCGGTGATGACCCTGGGCATGCTCGCCAGCCAGTTGTGCCAGGAATCGGCCTCGGGCGCTTTTTTCTAGACTTGCCAGTCGTGTCAGGAACGGGGAGCATAAGCATTTTTAGGGATAATCGTCGGTGCCTATGAAAGCGTTGCGTTGTATCGGGCTGTCCCTGTGTTTGCTCGGTGGCTTGGCTTGCACCTGGGCAGCAGTGGCCGAAACCGCACCGGCCGGCAAAACCTCCACTAGCAAAAGCGCCAAGCCTGCAGCCAAGCCAAAGCAGGCAAAAGCGCCGCCGGTGCGTAAAAAGGCAAGCACCAAAGCCACCCAGCGCAGCGTACGCAAAAATGCCAAGGCGGCGCCCGCGCCATTGTCCAAGACCAAGCTCGACCTGAGCCTGCCCTCGGGCATGGTCAAGGAGCTCAAGCCCGATACCCAGGAGCAGGCACCTTTGCCCAAGCCATTGCTGCCCTACCTGTTTGGTGAGAAACCGCCTTCCGACAGCCCGTTTCAGCTCAATGGCCGGCTGATCAGCAACGAAATGCAGCTGCAACTGCGTAACGACAGTCGCAAGGATGTCGAAGGCGCGGCGATTGAGTTCGAGTTCAAGCAGTAGGGCGAAACTGACTGTCCAGTCACCCCTTTGGGGTTGATATTTCATCCTGCGAGCAATTTCAAACGCCTGTTTAAGCGGTTACTATCCGGGTTCATTCATCATTTGTTACTCCGAGGATCCTGTTGTCATGAATTGCCGTGAAGGTTGTGGCGCCTGCTGCATTGCGCCCTCCATCAGCTCGCCGATACCGGGGATGCCCAAGGGCAAGCCCGCCGGTGAGCGCTGCCTGCACTTGTCGGTTGCCAACCTCTGCGGCTTGTTCGGCAAGCCCGAGCGCCCGCCGGTGTGTGGTGGTTTCAAGGCAGAGGCCGAGATCTGCGGCAACGACCGCGACGAGGCGATCAGGATCCTGGGGTGGCTGGAGCAAATGACGGCAGCTTGAAACGCGGATCTTCGACAATAAGGAACAAAAGCATGGGATCGTTTAAGCACATGGCACTGGTGTTGGGTCTGGGAGCGGCGCTGGTGCCCCTGGCGCATGCCGAGGGCTGGAAGCAGGCCAAGAAAGAAGACGGAATCAAGATCGATCTCAGTGAGGTTGCCGGTTCCGACTACAAGGCCTATCGCGGCGTTACCTTTATCAAGGCGCCACTGGCCAAGGTCAGGGCCCTGCAGGAAGACGTTGCCGGGGCCTGCGCCTGGATTCATGAGTGCAAGACGCAAAAGCTGCTGAAAACCGAAGGTGACCAGAGCTGGACCTACACTCAATTTAATACCCCGTGGCCGGTCACTGCGCGTGATTCGGTCATGCATGTCACCACTACCGTAGCGGCTGATGGCAGCCTGATCCGCAAGCTTCAAGGCGTGCCCACGTACCTGCCGGAAGAGAAGGGCTTCGTGCGGGTGGCCAAGGTTGATGGGTTCTGGAAGCTGCAGCCAAAAGACGGCGGCACCGAAGTGACTTACCAGGTGCACACCGAGCCGGGCGGCAGCGTGCCGTCGATGGTGGCGAACAAGTTTGTGGTCGATGCGCCGTTCAATACCTTGAAGGCGTTGAAAGAGCTGGCCGAGAAGCCGTAAGTACAGTTGCATCAGTTGGCGGGCTTGAGGCAACTGTTGGGCAATCGCGGGGCAAGCCCGCTCCCACAGAACTGCAGCCCGCGATGAGCGCAATAAAAAAGGCTGCCCGAGGGCAGCCTTTTTTCGTGTTCGGCCCAAAGGCTTACTTGCGGTCTTCCAGTTTGACGATGTCGCGCGACTCGTAGCCGGTGTACAGCTGGCGAGGGCGGCCGATCTTGTACGGGCTGGAGAGCATTTCTTTCCAGTGCGAGATCCAGCCGACGGTCCGCGCCAGGGCGAAGATCACGGTGAACATGCTGGTTGGAATGCCGATCGCCTTGAGGATGATCCCCGAGTAGAAGTCGACGTTCGGGTACAGCGAGCGCTCGATGAAGTAAGGATCGGTGAGGGCGATCTCTTCCAGGCGCATGGCCAGTTCCAGCTGCGGGTCGTTCTTGATGCCCAGCTCGCGCAGGACTTCGTCGCAGGTCTGTTTCATCACGGTGGCGCGCGGGTCGCGGTTTTTGTAAACGCGGTGACCGAAGCCCATCAGCTTGAACGGATCGTTCTTGTCCTTGGCCTTGGCGATGAATTTGTCGATGTTCGAGACATCGCCGATTTCATCGAGCATGGTCAGTACCGCTTCGTTGGCGCCGCCGTGGGCAGGGCCCCACAGTGCAGCGATGCCGGCAGCGATACAGGCGAACGGGTTGGCACCCGAAGAGCCGGCCAGGCGGACGGTGGAGGTCGATGCGTTCTGCTCGTGGTCGGCGTGGAGGATGAAGATCCGGTCCATTGCCTTGGCCAGCACCGGGCTGATCGGTTTGATCTCGCACGGGGTGTTGAACATCATGTGCAGGAAGTTTTCCGCGTACGACAGGTCATTGCGCGGATACATCATGGGCTGGCCCATGGAGTACTTGTACACCATCGCTGCCAGGGTCGGCATCTTGGCGACCAGGCGGACCGCGGAGATTTCGCGGTGCTGCGGGTTATTGATGTCCAGCGAGTCATGGTAGAACGCCGACAGGGCGCCAACCACGCCGCACATGACAGCCATCGGGTGGGCGTCGCGGCGGAAGCCGTTGAAGAAGGACTTCAACTGCTCGTGAACCATGGTGTGGTTCTTCACGGTGCTGACGAACTGAGCCTTCTGCTCGGCATTCGGCAGTTCGCCGTTGAGCAGCAGGTAGCAAGTCTCGAGGTAGTCGGATTTTTCGGCCAGCTGCTCGATCGGATAGCCGCGGTGCAGCAGGATACCCTTGTCGCCGTCGATATAAGTGATCTTCGACTCGCAGGATGCGGTCGCCATGAAACCAGGGTCGAAAGTGAAGTGACCCGTGGCCCCCAACCCTCTAACGTCGATAACATCGGGACCAACGGTGCCGGTTAAAATGGGCAGCTCGACGGGGGCTGCGCCCTCGATGACCAACTGCGCTTTTTTGTCAGCCATGTGGCCTCCTATTAATGCTTGAAATCATCAGACAGACCCCCCACGCAGGGCCCGCACCACTATAGTGAGATAAATTCGAATGTCAATTTGCCTAAAGCACGGTTGTAAAGGGCTTTGGGCGCTGTTTTTCCTCGAAATTACCGCCCGTTTACGCCTTTTGTTCGCTAAAGGCAATGCGCTATTTGGGCTAGGTGTCTGCGTTGTCATTAGTAGCCTAACTGTCTATAATCGGCCCCCGACCGCCAGGGGCTTGCAAGCCCGTGTTGCTGGGGTCGTCACTCCCTGGGTGGTGGGTACCTGACCAGTACACTTACCAACAACTTTGCCCTGCTTGCTAGGGGCTCTTCAGTGTGAAAAAAGCCGTGAAAAGCCAACGACCTGTAAACCTAGACCTAAGGACCATCAAACTCCCCATTACCGGCGTTACGTCATTTCTTCACCGTGTTTCCGGCATCATCCTCTTCCTCGGCCTTGGCTTCATGCTTTATGCATTGGGCAAATCCCTGGGTTCGGAGGAAGGTTTCGCCGAGGTGAAGGCATGCTTGACCAGTCCGCTGGCCAAGTTCGTGGCATGGGGCCTCCTGTCCGCCTTGCTGTATCACTTGGTAGCCGGTGTGCGCCACTTGATCATGGACATGGGCATCGGTGAAACGCTGGAAGGCGGCCGACTGGGCTCGAAAATTATCATCGCCGTTTCCGTGGTGGTGATTGTGCTGGCAGGAGTTTGGATATGGTAACCAACGTCACGAACCTCTCGCGTTCGGGCCTCTATGACTGGATGGCGCAGCGCGTTTCTGCGGTCGTTCTCGCGGCTTATTTCATTTTCCTGATCGGATACCTGGTCGCGCACCCGGGCATCGAGTTTGCCCAGTGGCACGCTCTGTTCTCCAACAACGCGATGCGTATTTTCAGTCTGCTGGCCCTTGTGGCCCTGGGCGCTCACGCCTGGGTCGGCATGTGGACCATTGCCACCGACTACCTGACGCCGATGGCGCTGGGCAAGTCGGCGACTGCCGTACGTTTCCTGTTCCAGGCGGTATGTGGTGTCGCGATGTTCGCGTACTTCGTCTGGGGTGTGCAGATTCTCTGGGGTATCTGATTCATGGCTAACATTCCTACGATTTCATTCGACGCCATCATCATTGGTGGCGGCGGTGCCGGCATGCGCGCAGCGCTGCAGCTGGCTCAGGGCGGTCACAAGACTGCCGTGATCACCAAGGTCTTCCCGACCCGTTCGCACACTGTATCGGCCCAGGGTGGCATCACCTGCGCCATCGCTTCGGCCGACCCGAACGATGACTGGCGCTGGCACATGTACGATACTGTCAAGGGTTCCGACTATATCGGTGACCAGGACGCTATCGAATACATGTGTCAGGAAGGTCCTGCTGCCGTGTTCGAGCTGGACCACATGGGTCTGCCGTTCTCGCGTACCGAGCAAGGCCGTATCTACCAGCGCCCGTTCGGCGGTCAGTCCAAGGACTTTGGTAAAGGTGGCCAGGCCGCCCGTACCTGCGCCGCTTCCGACCGTACCGGTCACGCGCTGCTGCACACCCTGTACCAGGGCAACCTGAAAGCAGGCACCACCTTCCTCAACGAGTACTACGCCGTTGACCTGGTGAAGAACCAGGAAGGTGCGTTCGTCGGTGTGATCGCCATCTGCATCGAAACCGGCGAAACCCTGTACATCAAAGCCAAGGCCACCGTTCTGGCCACCGGCGGTGCAGGCCGTATCTACTCCTCCACCACCAACGCCCTGATCAATACCGGTGACGGTATCGGCATGGCCCTGCGTGCAGGCGTTCCGGTGCAGGACATCGAGATGTGGCAGTTCCACCCGACCGGCATCGCCGGCGCTGGTGTACTGGTCACCGAAGGTTGCCGCGGTGAAGGCGGTTACCTGATCAACAAGCATGGCGAGCGTTTCATGGAACGTTATGCGCCTAACGCCAAAGACCTCGCCGGTCGTGACGTTGTGGCCCGTTCCATGGTTAAAGAGATCATCGCCGGCAACGGCTGTGGCCCTAACGGCGACCACGTGATGCTCAAGCTTGACCACCTGGGTGAAGAAGTACTGCACAGCCGCCTGCCAGGCATCTGTGAGCTGTCCAAGACCTTCGCCCACGTTGACCCTGTGGTCGCGCCGGTTCCTGTTGTGCCAACCTGCCACTACATGATGGGCGGCGTTGCCACCAACATCCATGGCCAGGCCATGACCCAGGACGCCGATGGCGTCGACCACATCATCCCGGGCCTGTTCGCGGTCGGTGAAGTGGCGTGCGTATCGGTTCACGGTGCCAACCGCCTGGGCGGCAACTCGCTGCTCGACCTGGTGGTCTTCGGTCGCGCCGCCGGCCTGCACCTGGAAAAAGCACTGAGCGACGGTATCGAATACCTCGACGCCAGCGACACCGACATCGATGTTGCCCTGAGCCGTCTGAACAAGCTCAACGAGCGCAACACCGGCGAAGACGTGGCTACCCTGCGTCGCGAACTGCAAAGCTGCATGCAGAACTACTTCGGTGTATTCCGTACCGGCGAATACATGCAGAAGGGTATCGAGCAACTGGCTGGCCTGCGCGAGCGTATTGCCAACGTCAAGATCAACGACAAGTCCCAGGCCTTCAACACCGCGCGTATCGAAGCGCTGGAGCTGCAGAACCTGCTGGAAGTCGCTGAAGCCACTGCCATCGCTGCAGAAGTCCGTAAAGAGTCCCGCGGCGCTCACGCCCGTGAAGACTTCGAAGACCGTGACGACGAAAACTGGCTGTGCCACACCCTGTACTTCCCGGGTGAGAAGCGCGTCGCCAAGCGCGCCGTCAACTTCGCGCCGAAAACCGTTCCGGCGTTCGAGCCTAAAGTCCGGACTTACTAAGGGTGGCCACAATGTTGCAAGTCGAAGTTTATCGTTACAACCCCGATACCGACTCGGCACCCAAGATGCAGGTGTTCCAGGTCGATACCGGCGGCAAGGACCTGATGGTTCTCGATGTCTTGGCACTGATCAAGGAACAGGACGAAGGTTTCTCGTATCGTCGTTCCTGCCGTGAAGGTGTTTGCGGTTCCGATGGCATGAACATCAACGGCAAGAACGGCCTGGCCTGCATCACGCCGCTGTCGGCCGTGGTCAAGCGCAACAAGCTGATCGTTCGCCCGTTGCCTGGATTGCCGGTCATTCGTGACCTGGTCGTCGATATGAGCATCTTCTACAAACAGTACGAGAAGGTGAAGCCATTCCTGCAGAACGATACGCCGGCTCCGGCCATCGAGCGTCTGCAGTCGCCGGAAGAACGCGAAAAGCTGGACGGCCTGTACGAGTGCATCCTGTGCGCTTGCTGCTCGACTTCCTGCCCGTCGTTCTGGTGGAACCCGGACAAGTTCCTCGGTCCAGCTGCACTGCTGCAGGCCTATCGTTTCCTGGCCGACAGCCGTGACACCAAGACCCAGGAGCGTCTGGCTTCGCTGGATGACCCGTTCAGCGTGTTCCGTTGCCGCGGCATCATGAACTGCGTAAACGTTTGCCCTAAAGGTCTGAACCCGACCAAGGCCATCGGTCACGTACGTAACATGCTGCTGCAAAGCGGTACCTGATTTTAAAAGTGTTGTACCCGTAGTACGCCAAGGTGCGGGCCCTTGCCCGCACCAAGGTGAAACCCGAGCTAGGGCCCACAAAGCCCAAGCTTTTACCTATGAAGATATGAGACCAGCAGGGGCTTCCGGGCTGGTACCCGGAAAATCTGTAGGATCCTTGGTGGCTTGGTTGGGTCGCTGCATTAGGACTTTTCCAGGCGTGCTGTGGCTCTTGCCGATCCGTCCCCTAACCGAGGGTGACCAAGCATGCAAGAAAGCGTGATGCAGCGCATGTGGGATAGCGCCCACCTTTCAGGTGGTAACGCTGCATATGTGGAAGAGCTCTACGAGCTTTACCTGCACGACCCTAACGCTGTGCCAGAAGAGTGGCGCACTTACTTCCAGAAGTTGCCCGCCGAAGGCAGCACCGCTACCGATGTATCGCACTCTACAATCCGCGACCATTTCGTACTGCTGGCAAAGAACCAGCGCCGCGCCCAACCGGTTTCCGCCGGGAGCGTGAGCAGTGAACACGAGAAGAAGCAGGTTGAAGTTCTGCGACTGATCCAGGCCTACCGTATGCGCGGCCACCAAGCCGCTAAGCTCGACCCCCTGGGGTTGTGGCAGCGCCCTGCGCCAGTAGACCTGTCGATCAATCATTACGGCTTGACCAATGCCGATCTTGATACGACCTTCCGTGCCGGCGACCTGTTCATCGGCAAAGAGGAAGCGAGCCTACGCGAAATCTTCGACGCTTTGCAGCAGACATATTGCCGCACCATTGGCGCCGAATTCACCCACATCGTCGACTCCGAGCAGCGCAGCTGGTTCCAGCAGCGTCTGGAGAGCGTGCGTGGGCGTCCAGTCTTCTCCGCGGATATTCAGAGCCACCTGCTCGAGCGCGTCACCGCCGCCGAGGGTCTGGAAAAATACCTGGGTACCAAATACCCGGGCACCAAGCGTTTCGGCCTGGAAGGCGGCGAAAGCCTGATTCCGATGCTGGACGAGCTGATTCAACGCTCCGGTTCCTACGGCACCAAGGAAGTTGTCATCGGCATGGCTCACCGTGGCCGTCTGAACGTCCTGGTCAACACCTTCGGCAAGAACCCGCGCGACCTGTTCGACGAGTTCGAAGGCAAGAAGAAGGTCGAGCTGGGCTCCGGTGACGTCAAATACCACCAGGGCTTCTCGTCCAACGTGATGACCGCCGGTGGCGAAGTTCACCTGGCCATGGCGTTCAACCCTTCGCACCTGGAGATCGTCTCGCCAGTGGTTGAAGGTTCGGTACGTGCCCGTCAGGACCGTCGCAACGACACCGTTGGCGACAAGGTACTGCCGATTTCCATCCACGGTGACGCGGCATTCGCCGGTCAAGGCGTGGTCATGGAAACCTTCCAGATGTCGCAGACCCGCGGTTTCAAGACCGGCGGTACCGTGCACATCGTGATCAACAACCAGGTTGGTTTCACCATCAGCAACCCGCTGGACTCGCGTTCCACCGAGTACGCCACCGACGTCGCCAAGATGATTCAGGCGCCGATCCTGCACGTCAACGGTGATGATCCGGAAGCGGTGCTGTTCGTGACCCAGCTGGCGGTCGATTACCGCATGCAGTTCAAGCGTGACGTGGTCATCGACCTGGTCTGCTACCGTCGTCGCGGCCACAACGAGGCCGACGAGCCGAACGGCACACAGCCGCTGATGTACCAGCAGATCGCCAAGCAGCGCACCACCCGCGAACTCTACGCCGAAGCCCTGACCCAGTCGGGCCGTCTTGACGCCGAGCGCGTCCAGGCCAAGGTCGACGAGTACCGCAACGCGCTGGATAACGGCCTGCACGTAGTAAAAAGCCTGGTTAAAGAGCCGAACAAAGAGCTGTTCGTCGACTGGCGTCCGTACCTGGGTCACACCTGGACCGCGCGTCACGACACCCGCTTCGATCTGAAGACCCTGCAGGAACTGTCGGCCAAGCTGCTGGAGCTGCCGGAAGGTTTCGTGGTTCAGCGTCAGGTTTCGAAGATCTACGAAGATCGCCAGAAGATGCAGGCCGGTGGCTTGCCGATCAACTGGGGCTACGCCGAAACCATGGCCTACGCGACCCTGCTGTTTGAAGGTCATCCGATCCGCATGACGGGTCAGGATATCGGTCGCGGCACTTTCTCGCACCGCCACGCGGTACTGCACAACCAGAAAGACGCCAGCACCTACCTGCCACTGCAGAACCTGTACGCCGGTCAGCCTAAGTTCGACCTGTACGACTCCTTCCTCTCGGAAGAAGCGGTACTGGCCTTCGAATACGGCTACTCCACCACCACGCCGAACGCGCTGGTGATCTGGGAAGCCCAGTTCGGCGACTTCGCCAACGGTGCCCAGGTGGTTGTCGACCAGTTCATCACCAGCGGCGAGCACAAGTGGGGCCGTCTGTGCGGTCTGACCATGCTGCTGCCACACGGTTATGAAGGGCAGGGGCCTGAGCACTCCTCGGCACGTCTGGAGCGTTACCTGCAGCTGTGCGCCGAGCACAACGTCCAGGTTTGCGTACCGACCACGCCGGCTCAGATCTACCACCTGCTGCGTCGTCAGGTCATCCGTCCGCTGCGCAAGCCGCTGATCGTGCTGACGCCAAAGTCGCTGCTGCGCCACAAACTGGCCATCTCGACCCTGGAAGAACTGGCCGAAGGCTCGTTCCAGACCGTGATCCCGGAAATCGATACCCTCGATCCGAAGAACGTCACGCGCCTGGTTCTGTGCAGCGGCAAGGTCTACTACGATCTGCTGGAAAAACGCCGTGCCGAAGGCCGCGAAGATATCGCCATCGTGCGTATCGAGCAGCTGTATCCGTTCCCTGAAGACGACCTGGTCGAAATCCTCGCGCCGTACACCAATCTCAAAGATGTGGTGTGGTGCCAGGAAGAGCCAATGAACCAGGGCGCCTGGTACAGCAGCCAACACCACATGCGTCGCATTCTGACCCGTCACAACAAGGACCTGGTCCTCGAGTACGCCGGTCGCGATGCTTCGGCAGCACCTGCTTGTGGTTACGCTTCGATGCACGCCGAGCAGCAGGAAAAACTGCTGCAAGATGCCTTCACCGTTTAATGCCATCGCGCACCAGAAACCGAATTTAAGGAACCACTGATAATGGCTATCGAGATCAAAGCCCCTACTTTCCCGGAATCGGTTGCCGATGGCACCGTTGCCACCTGGCACAAGCAACCGGGCGAAGCGGTCAAGCGTGACGAGCTGATCGT
Source organism: Pseudomonas sp. UC 17F4 (assembly GCF_900101695.1). Taxonomy (NCBI): domain Bacteria; kingdom Pseudomonadati; phylum Pseudomonadota; class Gammaproteobacteria; order Pseudomonadales; family Pseudomonadaceae; genus Pseudomonas; species Pseudomonas sp. UC 17F4. The sequence continues at coordinate 4,713,937 of NZ_FNKV01000001.1, read as the reverse complement.
CGACATCGAAACCGACAAGGTTGTCCTGGAAGTACTGGCTACCGCTGACGGCGTGCTGGGCGCTATCGTCAAGGGCGAGGGCGAAACCGTCCTGTCCGACGAAGTCCTGGGTTCGATCGAAGCAGGTGGTGTTGCTGCCGCGGCGCCTGCCGCTGCTGCCGCGCCTGCCGCCGCTGCTCCTGCTGCCGCTGCTGCTGGCGACGAAGACGCCATCGGCGCTCCGGCTGCCCGCAAGCTGGCCGAAGAAAACGGCATCGCCCTGAACAGCATCAAGGGCACCGGCAAAGACGGTCGCATCACCAAGGAAGACGTGGTTGCTGCCATCGAAGCGAAGAAATCCGCTCCGGCTGCCGCACCTGCCGCCAAGCCAGCCGCTGCTGCCGCTGCCCCGGTCGTCGCCACTGGCGATCGCACCGAGAAGCGTGTACCGATGACTCGCGTACGTGCAACCGTTGCCAAGCGCCTGGTCGAAGCTCAGTCGAACATGGCCATGCTGACCACCTTCAACGAAGTCGACATGACCGAAGTCATGGCCCTGCGTTCGAAGTACAAGGACCTGTTCGAGAAGACCCACAACGGCGTACGCCTGGGCTTCATGTCGTTCTTCGTCAAGGCTGCCACCGAAGCGCTGAAACGCTTCCCGGCCGTCAACGCCTCGATCGACGGTTCCGACATCGTCTACCACGGTTATGCGGACATCGGCGTTGCCGTTTCCAGCGACCGCGGCCTGGTGGTACCGGTACTGCGTAACGCCGAGCAGATGAGCCTGGCTGAAATCGAGAACGGCATCGCCACCTTCGGCAAGAAAGCCCGTGACGGCAAACTGTCGATCGACGAAATGACCGGCGGTACCTTCACCATCACCAACGGTGGTACCTTTGGTTCGATGATGTCGACCCCGATCGTCAACCCGCCGCAGGCTGCGATCCTGGGCATGCACAACATCATCCAGCGTCCTATGGCCGTTAACGGTCAGGTCGTGATCCGCCCGATGATGTACCTGGCACTGTCCTACGACCACCGTCTGATCGACGGTAAAGAAGCCGTGACCTTCCTGGTGACCATCAAGAACCTGCTGGAAGACCCGGCTCGTCTGCTGCTGGATATCTGATTGAGCAGCTGCAAGCTGCAAGCTTCAAGCGGCAAGCCTGAACGGTTTGCGCTTGAGCTTGTGGCTTGCAGCTTATCGCTTGCAGCTTTAAAGAGGATTTTCTGAATGTCGCAAAAATTTGATGTGGTAGTGATTGGCGCAGGTCCTGGCGGCTACGTAGCTGCCATCAAGGCTGCGCAACTCGGTCTGAGCACTGCCTGTATCGAGAAGTACACTGACGGCGAAGGCAAGCTGGCCCTCGGCGGTACCTGCCTGAACGTGGGTTGCATTCCTTCCAAGGCGCTGCTGGACAGCTCCTGGAAATACAAGGAAGCCAAAGAGAGCTTCAACGTCCACGGTATCTCCACTGGCGAAGTGAAGATGGACGTCGCCGCGATGGTTGGCCGCAAGGCTGGCATCGTCAAAAACCTGACCGGCGGTGTTGCCACCCTGTTCAAGGCCAACGGCGTCACCTCGATCCAGGGCCACGGTAAACTGCTGGCTGGCAAGAAAGTCGAAGTCACCAAGGCTGACGGCACCACCGAAATCATCGAAGCCGAGAACGTCATCCTGGCTTCCGGTTCGCGTCCGATCGACATTCCACCGGCTCCGGTCGACCAGAACGTCATCGTCGATTCCACCGGCGCCCTGGAATTCCAAACCGTACCTAAGCGCCTGGGCGTGATCGGTGCTGGCGTGATCGGCCTGGAGCTGGGTTCGGTCTGGGCTCGCCTGGGCGCAGAAGTCACCGTCCTCGAAGCCCTGGACACCTTCCTGATGGCCGCTGACGCCGCTGTCTCCAAGGAAGCGCTGAAAACCCTGACCAAGCAAGGCCTGGACATCAAGCTGGGCGCTCGCGTGACCGGCTCGAAGGTCAACGGCGCTGAAGTCGAAGTGACCTACACCGACGCCAACGGCGAGCAGAAGATCACCTTCGACAAGTTGATCGTTGCGGTCGGCCGTCGTCCGGTGACCACCGATCTGCTGGCTGCCGACAGCGGCGTGACCATCGACGAGCGTGGTTTCATCTTCGTCGACGATCACTGCGCGACCAGCGTACCGGGCGTTTACGCCATCGGTGACGTGGTTCGTGGCATGATGCTGGCGCACAAGGCCTCGGAAGAGGGCATCATGGTCGTCGAGCGCATCAAGGGCCACAAAGCCCAGATGAACTACGACCTGATCCCGTCGGTTATCTACACCCACCCGGAAATCGCATGGGTCGGTAAAACCGAACAGACCTTGAAGGCCGAAGGCGTTGAGGTTAACGTGGGCACCTTCCCGTTCGCGGCCAGCGGCCGTGCGATGGCTGCCAACGACACCGGTGGTTTCGTCAAGGTCATCGCCGATGCCAAGACCGACCGCGTCCTGGGTGTACACGTGATTGGCCCATCGGCTGCCGAACTGGTGCAGCAGGGTGCAATCGCAATGGAATTCGGCACCAGCGCCGAAGACCTGGGCATGATGGTTTTCTCCCATCCGACCCTGTCCGAAGCGCTGCATGAAGCCGCGCTGGCTGTGAATGGCGGTGCCATTCACGTTGCCAACCGTAAGAAGCGTTAAACAATAAGAAACCACGGCGGGTGGCCCGTCGTGAGTCTTGCGTGCATGACTCACCGCGGAAAGTCCGCCGGACTCGAACTCCCGGAGCATACCGGGGGCAAGTGGTCACAGGTGGCGCGGCACTCCCATGGAGCGCAGCGCCGAAGCGCAGTACCTAACGAAGACGGTAAAAAGCATGAATCTTCACGAGTATCAGGGTAAGCAGCTGTTCGCTGAATACGGCCTGCCAGTTTCCAAGGGTTTCGCAGTCGACACCCCTGAAGCTGCCGCAGAAGCCTGCGACAAGATCGGTGGCACCGAGTGGGTTGTCAAAGCCCAGGTCCACGCCGGTGGTCGCGGTAAAGCGGGCGGCGTCAAGCTGGTTCGCAGCAAGGAAGACGCCAAGGCGTTCGCTGCGCAATGGTTGGGCAAGCGTCTGGTAACCTACCAGACCGACGCCAACGGTCAGCCAGTGACCAAGATCCTGGTCGAATCCTGCACTGACATCGCCAAAGAGCTGTACCTGGGCGCTGTAGTCGACCGTTCGAGCCGCCGTATCGTGTTCATGGCTTCCACCGAAGGTGGCGTGGACATCGAGAAAGTCGCTCACGAGACTCCTGAGAAGATCATCAAGGCTACTATCGATCCACTGGTTGGCGCTCAGCCATTCCAGGGTCGTGAACTGGCGTTCCAGCTGGGTCTGGAAGGCAAGCAAGTTGCTCAGTTCGCCAAGATTTTCGTAGGCCTGGCCAAGCTGTTCAAAGAACACGACCTGGCCCTGCTGGAAGTAAACCCGCTGGTCATCAAGGCCGACGGCGACCTGCACTGCCTCGATGCCAAGATCAACATCGACGCTAACGCCATGTACCGTCAGCCTAAGCTGAAAACCTTCCACGACCCGTCGCAAGACGATCCTCGTGAAGCCCACGCTGCCAGCTTCGAGCTGAACTACGTGGCCCTGGAAGGCAACATCGGCTGCATGGTCAACGGTGCCGGCCTGGCCATGGGTACCATGGACATCGTCAACCTGCACGGCGGCAAGCCAGCCAACTTCCTCGACGTAGGTGGTGGTGCTACCAAAGAGCGCGTTACCGAAGCCTTCAAGATCATTCTGTCCGACAGCAATGTCGCGGCCGTTCTGGTCAACATCTTCGGCGGCATCGTTCGTTGCGACATGATTGCCGAAGGCATCATCGGCGCTGTGAAAGAAGTCGGCGTCAAGGTACCGGTTGTTGTTCGCCTGGAAGGCAACAACGCTGAACTGGGTGCTAAAGTACTGGCAGAAAGCGGTTTGAACATCATTGCGGCAACCAGCCTGACCGACGCTGCTCAACAAGTTGTCAAAGCTGCGGAGGGCAAGTAATGAGCGTCCTGATCAATAAAGACACCAAAGTCATCTGCCAGGGCTTCACCGGCTCGCAAGGTACTTTCCACTCCGAGCAAGCCATCGCCTACGGCACCAAGATGGTCGGCGGCGTGACGCCAGGCAAGGGTGGCTCCACCCACCTGGGCCTGCCAGTGTTCAACACTGTGAAAGAAGCAGTAGAAGCTACCGGCGCTGATGCGTCGGTCATCTACGTTCCAGCTCCTTTCTGTAAGGACTCGATCCTGGAAGCTGCCTTCGGCGGCATCAAGCTGATCGTCTGCATCACCGAAGGCATTCCTACCCTGGACATGCTCGATGCCAAGGTCAAGTGCGACGAGCTGGGTGTTACCCTGATCGGCCCTAACTGCCCAGGCGTCATCACTCCGGGCGAGTGCAAGATCGGCATCATGCCAGGTCACATCCACTTGCCAGGCAAGGTCGGTATCGTTTCGCGTTCCGGCACCCTGACCTACGAAGCGGTCAAGCAGACCACTGACGCCGGTTTCGGTCAGTCCACCTGCGTCGGTATCGGTGGCGACCCGATCCCGGGCTCCAACTTCATCGACATCCTGAAGCTGTTCCAGGAAGACCCGAAGACCGAAGCGATCGTCATGATCGGCGAGATCGGCGGTTCGGCTGAAGAAGAAGCAGCTGCCTACATCAAGGCCAACGTCACCAAGCCTGTGGTTTCCTACATCGCTGGTGTTACCGCTCCTGCGGGCAAGCGTATGGGCCACGCTGGCGCCATCATCTCCGGCGGCAAAGGCACTGCAGACGAGAAATTCGCTGCGCTGCAGGACGCTGGTGTGAAAACCGTGCGTTCGCTGGCAGACATCGGCAAGGCCCTGGCCGAGCTGACTGGCTGGGAAGTGAAGAAGTAAGCACTGCCCGGTAAACAAGAAAGGCCACCTTCGGGTGGCCTTTTTTGTTTACCGGGCAGCAGCGGCAAGGGGCAAGCTTCAAGCTGCAAGAGGGTATTGCGGCAAGCATGCGGCTTCTAACTTGCCGCTTGAGGCTGTCGCGCAAGCGACACGCATATTCACACATCGGACAAGCAGCCCTGCAGCAGTGCGTTTCTGTGACAAATTCGTTAACCTATGCACTCATTTTGTGCCCGCTCCCCAAAAGGGAACGACACGCTAAACGGGTCTGGCTCATCCAGCCAGGCAGCATTTCCCTCACCCAAGGGGAAATCCCTCTCTAAATCCCGATTTCAGCAGTGTGGTATTTCCTTAATGAAAGTTTTAAAAGGCCAGGACATCCTGGCACTTGGTTTTATGACGTTCGCTTTGTTCGTCGGCGCGGGCAATATCATTTTCCCACCTATCGTCGGTCTGCAATCCGGTCCACACGTGTGGATGGCGGCGCTGGGTTTCCTGATCACTGCTGTGGGCCTGCCGGTTATCACTGTTGTCGCCCTGGCCAAGGTCGGCGGCGGCATGGATGCCCTGAGCAGCCCGATCGGCAAGGTCGCCGGCGGCCTGCTGGCGGCGGTGTGCTACCTGTCGGTAGGCCCGCTGTTCGCCACTCCGCGTACCGCCACCGTATCCTTCGAGGTGGGTGTTGCGCCGCTGACCGGTGAAAGCCCGCTGGCCCTGTTTATCTACAGCCTGGTGTACTTCCTGGTGGTGCTGGCGGTGTCCATGTACCCGGGCAAGTTGCTCGACACCGTCGGTCGCTTCCTCGCGCCGCTGAAGATCATCGCCCTGGCCGCACTCGGCATCGCCGCGTTCATGCTGCCCGCCGGTGGTATCGGTGAAGCGCAGCCGGCCTACGTTGCCGCACCGTTCTCCCAGGGCTTCATCAATGGTTACCTGACCATGGATACCCTCGGCGCCCTGGTGTTCGGTATCGTCATCGTCAACGCCATCCGTTCGCGCGGTGTCGAATCGCCGCGGCTGATCACCCGCTACGCGATCATCGCCGGCCTGATCGCCGGGGTCGGCCTGGCCCTGGTGTACATCAGCCTGTTCCGCCTGGGTGCCGGCAGCCATGAAATCGCCGCCGGTGCCAGCAACGGCGCAGCGGTACTGCATGCCTATGTACAGCACACCTTCGGCTCGCTGGGCAGCGGCTTCCTGGCCGTGCTGATCGCCCTGGCCTGTCTGGTGACCGCCGTTGGCCTGACCTGCGCCTGTGCCGAGTATTTCAGCCAGGTACTGCCGCTGTCGTACCGCACCCTGGTGGTGATCCTTGCCGGCTTCTCGCTGCTGATCTCCAACCTCGGCCTGACCAAGCTGATCATGTTCTCGATTCCGGTGCTGACGGCTATCTACCCGCCGTGCATCGTGGTCGTAGGCCTGAGCTTCTGCAAAGAACTGTGGAATTCCGAGGTACGCATCCTCGCGCCGGTGATGCTGGTTTCGCTGCTGTTCGGCATGATCGATGCCATCAAGGGCACCGCCCTGGCCAGCGAACTGCCGGAAATCCTCGCCCACCTGCCGCTGAGCGAGCAGGGCCTGGCCTGGCTGGTACCGTCGGTAGTGGCCCTGGGCGTTGCGGTGGTGTGTGACCGCATGCTTGGCAAGCCACGCGAAGTGCTGGCCTGAGAATTGGCCCTATGACGGACACCGGCCACAAGCCAACAGGGTGACCGTCACGGCAAATTCCGAGCCCCGTGTCCGCAAGGACGCGGGGCTTTTTCGTTTCTGCACCGCAGACGTGTCTTTTTCTGCGCTAAAGCGTCGAAAGCCGGTCAATGGGCTTTATTGTGCTCGAAACTTCAATCAGGACCTTGCATGAGCTTCATTCAAAGCAATCTGATCCACTTGCTGGCCGCCTGCTGGTTCGTTGTCTGCTGGGGCGGATACACCCGTTATGCCACCTGGAAGGGCCGCGATACCGCTTGCCTGGCCAGCGTGCTGCACCTGTACCGCGAAGACTGGATGCGCCGCATGCTGCTGCGTGACAACCGCATCGCCGATGCCAGCGTGATCGGTAACCTGGAGCGCAACGCCTCGTTCTTTGCCTCCAGCACCTTGATCATCCTGGCCGGTATTCTCACCGTGCTCGGCGCATCAGACCGTGCGGTATCGTTGCTGGCAGACCTGCCGCTGGTGCAGCAGGCGTCCCAGGGCATGTCGGAAATCAAGTTGCTGTGCCTGGCGATGGTATTTGTGTACGCCTTCTTCACTTTCAGCTGGTGCATGCGTCAATACAACTTCGCCGCCGTATTGGTGGGTTCGGCGCCGATGATCGGCGAGCGTCAGGTCAGCGAACTTGAGCGCAAGGCCTTTGCCCTTAGAGCGGCCAAGGTTATTTCCCTGGCCGCCAACCAGTTCAACTTTGGCCTGCGTTCCTATTACTTCGGCATGGCCATGCTCTGCTGGTTTATCAGCCCCTGGTTGTTTATGTTGATGAGTACCGGGGTAGTACTGGTGCTGTATCGCCGTGAATTCCACTCCGATGTGCTCGATGTGATGGTCTATACCCCGACCGAAGCGCCGGTGGCGGAACCCGGCAAAGAGAACCTCGCCTGAAGGTTATTGACTGAATCGTTTAACCCTATTGCAACAGGAATAAAAAAACCCGACAGCGTCGGGTTTTTTTATTCCGGCGGGCTTGCTTACTTGGCAGGCTCGGCAGGAGTAGCTGGAGCAGCAGGTGCAGCTTCTTTTGCAGCTTCTTCAGCGGCTTTCTGTTGCGCTTCGGCCTGATCTTTGGCGGCTTCGGCGTTTTCTTTCGCGGCCTCGTTCACTTTATCCTGAGCTTCACCCATCTTCTCTTGGGCTTGCTCGGCGTGTTGTTGAGCATCTTGGGCTTTGTTCTCGCTGGCTTTATCGCAAGCGGCCAGGCCCAGAGCAGCGGCGAGCATAACGGCAAAAGCAAAAGGTTTACGCATGGGGTGTTTCTCCTTGTGGAATAAGTTACTTGTTCCTTCGAGCTCAAGTAACCGGTAGAAGTTCCGCGCACAATACAGATATATAACAAATGGTTCTATATGGACATTTGCCAGACTGTGTGCATGTTCTCAATGGCCCGGGAGTTTTTCAAATGACCGACACTTCTTTGCTGGCAATGGCCGAACGTTTTCTCTCGGCATTGCGACATTGCCAGGTGCTGCAGATGCGCGTGCATCACGCTGATGCCCAAGGCATGACCCTGGTGTTGCCGTACTCGACGAAGATCGTCGGCAACCCACAGACCGGCGCCGTGCATGGCGGGGCGGTGACTACCCTGATGGACACCACCTGCGGCATGGCTACCCTTTGTGCGCTGCCTGAGTTCGAGGTATGCCCGACGCTAGACCTGCGCATCGACTACATGCAGCCGGCCGAGGCCGGCAAGGACATCTTCGGCCATGCCTACTGCTACCGCGTTTCTCGCGATGTGATCTTCACCCGTGGGCTGGCCTACCAGGACGACCCGGAGCAGCCGATCGCCCAGGTGGTTGGCACTTTCATGCGCCTGGGCAAGGGCATCAAGGGCGGCCTGAATTTCGCCAGCAAGCTCAAGGGGAGCGGCCAATGATTCCGCCAGAGGTACACCAGCAACTGCGCCAGGCCCATGCCGAAGGCAATTATGAGCCGCTGCTGCAGTTGATCCCTTATGCCGGATTGATTGGTATCCAGTGCAGCCGCCAGGGCGATGACCTGTTGTTTTGCCTGCCGGCCAGCCAGGACAACATTGGCAATCCGTTGCTGCCGGCGATCCACGGCGGGGTGATCGCAGGCTTCATGGAGCTGTCGGCGGCGCTGTACCTGCTGATTTTCAGCGAAAGCGCGGCGATCCCGAAGATCATCGACTTTTCCATCGACTACCTGCGCGCCGGCCACTACCGCGACACCTACGCCCGCTGCCAGCTATGGCGCCAGGGCCGGCGGGTAACCAACGTGGCCATAACCGCCTGGCAGGGCGACGCGGACGAACCGATTGCCACGGCGCGCGCGCATTTCAAGATCGAAGAAATGACTTCGCCCTTGAAATAGCCCCAGCCACCCCCATCTGTTGTGCATCCCGCCGTGAAAGCAGGCCGCCGGCCTGCCCAACGACAACTGCCATCAGATCGGAGTGTTGAAGACCATGAGTGTGGAAACTCAAAAAGAAACCCTGGGCTTCCAGACCGAGGTGAAGCAACTGCTGCACCTCATGATCCATTCCCTGTATTCGAACAAGGAAATCTTCCTTCGCGAACTGATTTCCAACGCCTCCGACGCCGTCGATAAACTGCGCTTCGAAGCCCTGGCCAAGCCAGAGCTGCTCGAAGGCGGCGCCGAGCTTAAAATCCGCCTGAGCTTCGACAAGGACGGCAACACCGTCACCCTCGAAGACAACGGCATCGGCATGAGCCGCGAAGAGGTCATCGCGCACCTGGGCACCATCGCCAAGTCCGGCACCGCCGACTTCATGAAAAACCTCACCGGCGACCAGAAGAAGGACTCGCACCTGATCGGTCAGTTCGGCGTGGGCTTCTATTCGGCCTTTATCGTCGCCGACAAGGTCGACGTATTCAGCCGCCGCGCCGGCCTGCCAGCTGCCGAGGGCGTGCACTGGTCGTCCAAGGGCGAGGGTGACTTTGAAGTTGCCACTGTCGACAAGGCCGAGCGCGGTACGCGCATCGTCCTGCACCTGAAAAAAGGTGAAGAAGAGTTCGCCGACGGCTGGCGCCTGCGCAACATCGTCAAGAAGTACTCCGATCACATCGCCTTGCCGATCGAGCTGCCAAAACAGGTCGAAGCCGGCGAAGGTGAAGAAAAGCCGGCCGAAGAATGGGAAACCGTCAACCGCGCCAGCGCCCTGTGGACCCGTCCGCGTACCGAGATCAAGGACGAGGAATACCAGGAGTTCTACAAGCACATCGGTCACGACTTCGAGAACCCGTTGGCCTGGAGCCACAACAAGGTCGAAGGCAAGCTTGAGTACAACTCGCTGCTCTACGTACCGGCCCGCGCCCCGTTCGACCTGTACCAGCGTGAAGCGCCACGCGGCCTGAAGCTGTACGTGCAGCGTGTGTTCATCATGGACCAGGCAGAATCCTTCCTGCCGCTGTACCTGCGTTTCATCAAGGGCGTGGTCGATTCCAACGACCTGTCGCTGAACGTTTCGCGCGAAATCCTGCAGAAAGACCCGATCATCGATTCGATGAAGTCGGCGCTGACCAAGCGCGTGCTGGACATGCTCGAGAAGCTGGCCAAGAACGAGCCTGAGCAGTACAAGGGCTTCTGGAAGAACTTTGGCCAGGTGATGAAAGAAGGCCCGGCTGAAGACTTCGCCAACAAGGAAAAGATCGCCGGCCTGCTGCGTTTCGCCTCCACCCATGACGAAAGCGGCGAGCAGAGCGTTGCCCTGGCCGACTACCTGGCCCGCGCCAAGGAAGGTCAGGACAAGATCTACTTCCTCACCGGCGAATCCTACGCGCAGGTCAAGAACAGCCCGCACCTGGAAGTCTTCCGCAAGAAAGGCATCGAAGTGCTGCTGCTGACCGACCGTATCGACGAGTGGCTGATGAGCTACCTGAGCGAATTCGACGGCAAGAGCTTCGTCGACGTCGCCCGCGGTGACCTGGACCTGGGCAAGCTGGACTCTGAAGAGGACAAGAAAGCCCAGGAAGAAGTCGCCAAGGAGAAAGAAGGCCTGGTCGAGCGCCTCAAGGCGGCGCTGGGCGAGAGCGTCAGCGAAGTGCGCGTGTCGCACCGCCTGACCGATTCGCCGGCGATCCTGGCTATCGGTGAACAGGACCTGGGCCTGCAGATGCGCCAGATCCTCGAAGCCAGCGGACAGAAGGTGCCGGACTCCAAGCCGATCTTCGAATTCAACCCGGGCCACCCGCTGATCGAGAAGCTGGACAACGAGCAGAGCGAAGACCGTTTCGCCGACTTCTCGCACATCCTCTTCGATCAGGCCGCGCTGGCGGCGGGCGATAGCCTCAAGGACCCGGCGGCGTACGTTCGTCGCCTGAACAAGCTGCTGGTCGAATTGTCGGCTTAAGTAGTTGCAGGAAAGCCCGCTTCGGCGGGCTTTTTTCATTGTGCAAGGAGGAGTGCATGAGCAAGGTTACCGTCGAATCGCTGGTCTATCATGTTGCCGGCAAAGCCTATGAGAGCCGCTTGTTCTTTACCCAGGGCGCCCGCGAGCAGCCTGGGCTTTTGATGGCACCAAACTGGATGGGGGTGGGCGAGGGCGCCGAGCGTATCGCCCGCGAAGTCGCCGCCCAGGGCTATGTGGTGTTGCTGGCCGACATCTACGGCCAGACCCTGCGACCGTCGAACATGGATGAAGCAGGGGCGGCGATGATGCCGCTGAAGAACGACCGCGTCGAGCTGCGCAAGCGCCTGAAGGCGGCGCTGGACCAGTTGCTGGGGCAATCGAAGGCGGTACTGGAGCCTGGCAAGCTGGCCACCTTCGGCTTCTGCTTCGGCGGTTGCTGCGCCCTGGAGCTGGCCCGCGAAGATGCCCGCCTGCTGGCTGCGGTGTCGTTCCACGGCACCCTCGATACGCCGCTGCCGGCGGTAGAAGGCAAGGTCAAGGCTTCGATGCTGGTGCTGCATGGCGCCGCCGACCCGTTCGTAGCCAAAGAGCAGTTGCCGGCCTTCGAAGTCGAGATGGATGCGGCCAAGGTCGATTGGCAACTGATCAGCTATGGCGGCGCGGTGCATTCGTTCACCGATATCGCGGCGAACATTCCCGGCAAGATGAAGTACGACGCCCGCACATCCAAGCGCGCGTTCCGGGCAATGTTCAATTTGCTCGATGAAGTGTTCCAGCGCTGAGTGAAGGGGCAAGGCTGGCTCCCACACTTGACCTTGTGGGCGCCAGCCTTGCCGGCGATCGACCGCGTAGCGCTCGCGATAACCTCAAGGCAGCTCGATCCTTTCAGTTTCCCCCGGCACCGTCGGCCACTCCCCGGCCGCCCAGCGTGCCCGCGCCTGCTCGATCAGCGCCGGATCGCTGGCAACAAAATTCCAGTTCATCCGCCGCGGCCCGTCCAGCGGCGCCCCGCCAAACAGCACCAACTGGCTTTCGCTGTCGGCATACAGGCTCATCTCTGCACCGTGCGGCAAGATCACCAGGCTGCACGGCTCGAGCGCTTCATTGTCGAGGCTGACTTCGCCATCCAGTACATACAGCGCACGCTCGGCATGCTCGGTGGGCACCGTCAGGGTAGTGGCCGCCTGCATCTGCACCAGCGCATACAGGGTCGGTGACAACACCGGCACTGGCGATTGCAGGCAAAAGCCGCTGCCGGCAATCATGCGAATGCGCACCCCCAGGCTGTCACTGACCGGCAGGCTCGCCGCCGGATGATGGCTGTAGTGCCCCGGGCCTTGCTCATGCGCTTTGGGCGATGCCAGCCACACCTGCAAACCGTGCAATCGCGAGCTGCCAGGCAGCAGTTCGGCCGGCGTGCGCTCGACATGGGCGATGGCGCTGCCGGCAGTCATCCAGCTGACTTCACCGGCCTTGACCCGTTGATCCGAGCCCAGGCTGTCCTTGTGCTGGATTTCGCCCTCGAACAGGTAGGTGAGGGTCGACAGGCCGATATGCGGGTGCTGGCGGATGTTCATGCCGCGCCCGGCCGGGTAGTCGGTTTCGAGCATGTGGTCGAAGAACACGAACGGCCCGACGCTGCGGCACTGGGCCGAGGGCAGGGGGCGCAGGATAGGTTGGCCTTCGACCGATTCGGCGCGAGGGCGGATGACCAGGGGAAGGCTCACGGTGTGCTCCAGGCCAGCAGGGAAAGTTCTTGTAGCATAACCTGCTGAACTGGCGTGTGTTCGCTCCGGTCTACCCTCTCTGAATCGGCCAGAAGGAATGCGAAATGATTGCCAGGTGTCTGGGCTGGGCGCTGTTGCTGGGGCTACCGCTGCAGGCGGCGCAGGCGCGCGAGTATCACTACAGTGATGCGCACCTGCATTACGTCGATTTTTTCCAGGAAACCGCCGGCATGGACGCCTTGCTCAAGGCCATGGACCAGGCGCGCATCGACCAGTCGATGATTTCCGGCACCCCGGTGGCCAAGAAGTGGCACGAAGACGAGCCCAAGCGCCCGCGTTACTACGCGGGCGATGATGCCGATGCCTATTGGTACAGCGCCACCGACATCTACGTTGCTGCGGCGCTGGAGAAGCTTTCGCCTGAGCAGCGCCAGCGCTTTCATCCGTTTCTCACCGGCTTCAACCCGGTAGACAAGAACGCCGTGGCCCACATCGAACGCATGCTCGCGCTGCACCCGGGCCTGTGGCAGGGGATCGGCGAGGTGTTCACCCGCCACGACGACCTGACCGCGTTGACCAGCGGCGACACGCCGAGGGCCAACAACGAGGCCATGACCCGCATCTATCACCTGGCCGCCGAGCAGGACCTGCCGGTGCTGATCCATTCCAACATCACCTCCAAGCGCGAACGCAACCCGCTGTACCTGGCGGAAATCGAAGAACCGTTGCGCAATCACCCGCACACCCGCTTCATCTGGGCCCATGCCGGCACCAGTATGGAGATTCATCGGCACCAGACGCAGCTGGATTTTCTGCTGCCGACCCTGACACGGATGCTCGAGGATTACCCGAACCTGTACATAGACCTGTCCTGGAGCGTGCTGCAGCCTTATCTGCTGGATGAGAAGGGCAAGCCCAGGGCTGAGTGGCTGGCGCTGGTCAAACGCTTCCCTGAGCGCTTCATGCTTGGCTCCGACGTGGTCGGGCGCTTCAACAGCCTGGGCGAACAGTTGCATGGTTTCGATCCGTTTCTGGATGCCTTGCCTGCCGAGGTGGCGCAAAAGGTCGCCCGCGACAACTTCCTCGCGGTGCTGCCCAAGGCACGCAAGTGACAGCACTGTCATCAGCTTGTCATGCCCGCGTCATAGCCTGCCGCCATCAACCTGATGGAGTGCACTATGTTTCCACGTCGTTTCAGCGCCCTGTGCGGGCTGTTGCTGGTCAGTGGCCTGGCCGCTGCCGAGGTTCGCGTCGAAGGCCCGGTCGAGTACGGTCTGTTCGAAACCCGCCACCAGAACTTCCAGCCCGGTGAACGGGTGCTGAGCCAGAGCAACCAGACCATCCAGCCCACCGATGAAATCCCGGCGCGCCTGGGTAGCAAGTTCGGTATGCGCTACCGGCTGGAAGGCAAGGTCGCCGAGGACACGCCGCTGACCCTGCTGTACCTCACCCCTGGCGTGCGCACACCCGACGGCAAGCGCCACGACAAGTTCGAAGTAGTACAAAAGCTGGTGCCCGGTGCGGTCCAGGATGTCATGGCCTACGAGTTCACCGAGAACCACGAAGTGGTGCCGGGGCAATGGCATTTCATGGTCTTTCAGGGCGATCGCCTGCTGGCTGAGCAGCGCTTTACCGTGCGCTGAGGCAGGGCGACCCTGGCGTCGCGATCATAAGGCCTTTTGATATCACGTTTTCGTCTTACGCAAATTTTCCACAGGCCGATACCGTCTAGAAGCAAGGACTGCTGCCCTATTGAGCAGCGCTTTTGGAGGGAGCCAGAAGATGAGCTTGAGAAGCATGAATATCGCGCCCAGGGCCGGCCTGGGCTTCGGCCTGGTGGCGGCGCTGGTGTTTGCCTTGGGTGCGTTTGCCTTGATGCAGATGACCAGCATGCGCCAGCAGTCCGAGCAGGTCGACAGCAACTGGTTGCCCAGCGTGATCTCGGTCGGGCAGATGACCCAGGACATGTTGCGCATCCGCGCCTTGACCCTGCGCCTTTTGGTCAATCGCGATGCGGCGGCGCTGGAGCAGAACAAGTCGCGCATCGAAGAGATCAAGTCCGGCCTGGACAAGGCCCAGCAGAAGTACCAGGCGCTGATCGTCCTGCCTGAAGAACAGACCCTGTTCGACCGCTACCTGGACCTGGAGCGGCGCTACCTCAAGCTGCAGGCCCAGGTGGTGCAGTTGTCCACCGAGCACCGGGTGGAAGAGGCGGTGGCCATGGTCAATGGCGAGATGAACCAGCTCGCCGACCAGATGACCGCCAGCCTCAACGAGCTGATCGCGCTCAATAATCAGCATGCCAACAGCGCCACCGACCTTGCCGAAGTCGTCTATACGCAGGCGCGGATCTGGGTGATCGGCTTGCTGATCGCCGCTGTGGTGCTCACCGTGGTCCTGGCCCTGACTCTGACCCGCAGTATCGTCCGGCCACTGGCGCAGTCGCTGCAGGTCGCCGAAGTGGTCGCTACCGGTGACCTGACCCCGCAGATCTCGGTGCAGGGCAAGGATGAGCCGGCGCGCTTGCTGGCGGCCTTGAAACAGATGCAGCAAAGCCTGCGCGATACCATCGGGCGCATCTCCGATTCTTCCAGCCAGCTGGCCTCGGCCTCCGAAGAGCTCAGCGCGGTAACCGAAGATGCCACCCGCGGGTTGATGCAGCAAAGCCAGGAAATCGAACAGGCGGCCACCGCGGTCAACCAGATGACCACGGCAGTGGAGGAGGTGGCGAGCAATGCCGTGGCCACCTCCGAAGCCTCGCGCGAGTCCGACCGCATCGCCCGTCAAGGGCGCGAGCAGGTGCGCCTGACCGTGACCTCGATCGAAGACCTGGCCGCTGGCGTCACCGCCAACGCCGAAGAGGTCGGGCAACTGGCGCAACAGGTGCATGGCATTA
Organism: Pseudomonas sp. UC 17F4; assembly: GCF_900101695.1. Classification (NCBI taxonomy): domain Bacteria; kingdom Pseudomonadati; phylum Pseudomonadota; class Gammaproteobacteria; order Pseudomonadales; family Pseudomonadaceae; genus Pseudomonas; species Pseudomonas sp. UC 17F4. The sequence goes on along the minus strand of NZ_FNKV01000001.1, from coordinate 4,698,389 downwards.
CCAAGGTGCTGGATGTGATCGGCGCGATTGCCGAGCAAACCAACCTGTTGGCCCTGAACGCGGCGATTGAGGCGGCGCGCGCCGGTGATGCCGGGCGCGGTTTTGCCGTGGTGGCTGACGAGGTGCGGGCACTGGCCCATCGCACCCAGCAGTCGACCCGGGAAATCGAGCAGATGATCGACGGCATCCAGCAGGGCACCAATCGTGCGGTCGAGGGTATGCAGCAGACCAACGAGCGGGCGCGCGGCACCCTGGAAGGCGCACATGCCGCCGGGGCGGCGCTGGAGGAGATTGCCGCGGCCATCAGCCTGATCAACGAGCGCAACCTGGTGATCGCCAGTGCCTCGGAGCAGCAGGCGCAGGTGGCGCGGGAGGTGGATCGCAACCTGACCAATATTCGCGACCTGGCGATGCAGACGTCGGCGGGGGCGAATCAGACCAATGCGGCGAGCCAGGCGTTGTCACAGCTGGCGATTGAGCTCAATGGGCTGGTGGGGCGCTTTTCGGTGTAAGGCACAAACAAAAACGCCCCGACGAGTCGGGGCGTTTTGAGTGCAAGGGGCCAGCCCTTACTTGCCAGCCCAGCGCTTGAGTACCAGGGTAGCGTTGGTGCCGCCGAAACCGAAGCTGTTGCTCATCACGGTATCGATCTTGGCGTTTTCCTGGGTCTTGGTCAGTACCGGCAGGTCGGCCACTTCCGGGTCCAGCTCGTCGATGTTGGCGGAACCGGCAATGAAGTTGCCTTCCATCATCAGCATGCAGTAGATCGCTTCGTGAACGCCGGCGGCGCCCAGGGAGTGACCGGACAGGCTCTTGGTCGAGCTGATGGCCGGAGCCTTGTCGCCGAACACTTCGCGAACGCCCTTCATCTCGGCAACGTCGCCCACCGGGGTCGAGGTGCCGTGGGTGTTCAGGTAGTCGATCGGGGTGTCGACGGTGGACATGGCCATCTGCATGCAGCGGATGGCGCCTTCGCCGCTTGGCGCGACCATGTCGTAGCCATCGGACGTCGCGCCGTAGCCGACGATTTCGGCGTAGATCTTGGCGCCACGGGCCAGGGCGTGTTCCAGCTCTTCAACCACGACCATGCCGCCACCGCCGGCGATGACGAAACCGTCACGGTCAGCGTCGTAGGCGCGGGAGGCTTTTTCCGGGGTGTCGTTGCGCTTGCTGGACAGGGCGCCCATGGCGTCGAACAGGAACGACTGGCTCCAGTGCTCTTCTTCACCGCCACCGGCGAAGACGATGTCCTGCTTGCCCATCTGGATCTGTTCCATCGCGGTACCGATGCAGTGAGCACTGGTGGCGCAGGCCGAGGCGATGGAGTAGTTCAGGCCCTTGATCTTGAACGGGGTGGCCAGGCACGCCGAGACGGTGCTGCTCATGGTCCGGGTGACGCGGTACGGGCCAACGCGCTTGACGCCTTTCTCGCGCAGGATGTCCAGCGCTTCCATCTGGTTCAGGGTCGAGGCGCCGCCGGAGCCTGCGATCAGGCCGGTACGCGGGTTGGAAACCTGCTCTTCGGTCAGGCCCGAGTCCTTGATCGCGTCGGCCATTGCCAGGTAGGCATAGGCAGCGGCGTGACCAACGAAGCGGTAGATTTTACGGTCGATCAGTTCTTCGAGGTTGAGGTCGATGGAGCCGGAAACCTGGCTACGCAGACCCATTTCGGCATATTCCGGGTTGAATCGGATGCCAGGGCGGCTTGCACGCAGGTTGGCGGAGACGGTCTCTTTGTCATTGCCCAGGCACGAAACGATGCCCAGACCAGTGATAACGACGCGGCGCATGCGGATAACCCTTAGAAGTTGTCAGTGGAGGTGAAGACGCCGACCCGGAGGCCTTCGGCGGTGTAGATCTCGCGACCGTCGACGCTGACCGAACCATCGGCGATGGCCATGTTCAGCTTGCCTTTGAGGACGCGCTTGATATGAATGTTGTAGGTGACTTTCTTGGCGGTCGGCAGGACCTGGCCAAAGAATTTCACTTCGCCCGAACCCAGGGCGCGGCCACGGCCCGGCAAACCTTGCCAGCCGAGGTAGAAACCGACCAGCTGCCACATGGCATCCAGGCCCAGGCAGCCCGGCATCACCGGATCACCTTCGAAGTGGCAGGCGAAGAACCACAGGTCCGGGGTGATATCCAGCTCGGCGACCAATTCACCTTTGCCGTACTTGCCACCCTCGGCGCTGATATGGGTGATGCGATCAACCATCAGCATGTTCGGGGCGGGCAGTTGCGCGTTACCTGGGCCGAACAGCTCACCGCGACTGCAGCGCAGCAGGTCTTCCCGAGTAAAGGCGTTTTGTTTGGTCATGCGAGCTCCTCAATAGTCCCCGTGCGGCAGGGGGCAAATCTTCCCGGCCGTCCCAAAACGCTAGCGTTTGAGCCGGCAGCCTACACATAGACTATTGCGTTGTAGTGAAAGTCACAGCGCACGGGGCAAAGAAGTACACTTGTGCACTGAAATTTTATTTTCAAGCCCTTCGCGGCGCTTGTCCAGTCTCTTAGACTGCCGCAATTTAGCATTTATCGCCAGTCACAGCTGTCTGACCGGGCAGCCAGCGTTGCAGAATTTGCTGCAGATCAGTGCGTTTGAACGGCTTGGCCAGGTAGTCGTTCATGCCGGCGTTCAGGCAACGCTCGCGATCGCCCTGCAAGGCATTGGCGGTCAGGGCGATGATCGGCATGGCCGCCGCCTGTGGCAGCAGGCGAATGCGCCGGGTGGCCTCGTAGCCATCGATGATCGGCAGGCGGCAATCCATCAGTGCGGCGGCAAAACGCTGACGTCCGGCCTGGGCCACGGCTTGGGCGCCATCAACTGCAACGCAGACTTCAAAGCCCAGGCTGCGCAGCATCGCTTCGATCACCGTCTGGTTCACCGGATTGTCCTCGACCAGCAGGATCCGTCGGCCCTGGCCGTCGTCTTCGGGGCGGGTCAGGCCACTGGGCAGGCGCGGCGTTTGCGCGGTCGACAGGGCCAGGGGCATTTCCAGGGTAAAAGTCGAGCCCAGGCCTTCACGGCTTTCGCCGCGCAGGGTTCCGCCCATCCGCTCGGCCAGGGTGCGGGCGATCGACAGGCCCAGGCCGGTGCCGCCATAACGGCGTGAGATCGAGCTGTCGGCTTGCTGGAAGGCAACGAACATCATCTCCAGGCGGGTGCTGTCGATGCCGATGCCGGTGTCGCGCACCGCGCAGGTGAACCAGATCAGCTGGCGGTCGAGCACCTGCCAGCGCGGTTCGATGTGCACGCTGCCGCGCTCGGTGAACTTCAGGGCGTTGCCGATCAGGTTGAGCAGCACCTGGCGGATGCGCGTCGGGTCGCCCACCACTTGCAGTTGTTCCATGCCCGGCGGCAGGCGCAGTTGCAGCTCCAGCTGGCGCTGCTGGGCCAGGTGCTGGAACGACTGCACACTGCTGCCGATCAGCTCGCCGAGGTTGAAGTCGATATGCTCAAGCTCGAGGTTGGTGCGCTCGATGCGCGAGAAATCGAGGATATCGTTGATGACCTTGAGCAGGTGCCCGGTCGACTCGCTGGCCACCGCGGTGTATTCGGCCTGCTCCTCGTTGAGCGGGGTTGTTTCCAGAAGTTGCAGCATGCCCATGACGCCGTTCATGGGCGTGCGCAGTTCGTGGCTCATCATCGCCAGGAAGTCGGATTTGGCCTTGTTCGCCTGTTCGGCTTCTTCGCGGGCCTGGATCAGTTGCGACATGGCTTGCTGTTGTTCATGGCTAGCTGTGCCCAGGGCGCTGGCAAGGTTGTTGATGTGCCGCGCCAGATGGCCCAGTTCGCTGTCGTCGACCACCGGCAGCGGCGCATTGAACTGCCCTTGCTGGATGGCCTTGACCGCATGGCCCATGTCGCTGATCGGCTTGGCCAGGCTCAGGGCCAGGCGCCGGGCGAGGATAAAGGTGAACAGCAGGGCAAACAGCGCGAGGATCCCGGCCTTGACCACGATTTCCTGCTGGCGCTCGCTGAAGGCATCGTCCGACATGCCGACGATTACCCGGCCCAGATAGTCGTCACCGATGCTCCTGGCCGGTGCGTTGCTGTGCAAAAAGTCGTTGTCCAGGCGGATCTGCTGCAGGCGAATGGGGGCCTGGAACACTTCGACCTGCTGTGCGCGGTTGTTGCTTTCGTCCGGCTGCTCGACATACACGAGGATATGGTTGCTGCTGTCCTGGACCTCGAGAAAGCGCACGTGGGGGATGCTCAAGGTCGCGCGCATGAGGCTTTCGAGCACTTCGTTATTACCGGCGATTACCCCGTATTCGGAGGCCGGGGCCAACTGGTTGGCGATCAACTGACCGGTGTGGTTGAGCTCCTGGCGCAAATCCTGGATACGCACGAAGGTAAAGAAGCTGATCAGCAGCAGGGTCAGCAACAGGGCCGGGCCGAGGCTGATGATCTGCGTGCGGGTGTGGATGTCCCAGCTCAGGCGCCGTCTCATGGTGTGCTTTCTCCTTCGGCCAGGGCCAGGGCGGCGGCGGACGGGTCAATCGCTTCGATGCCCAGGGCGCGGGCCACCTGCTGGTTGCCGAGCACGTTGAAGTGATCCGGATAGAGCGTGCGTGGCCAGCGACTGGGGGCCTGGTCGAGCAGCCGCTCGAGCACCGCCAGCCAGTCGTCCTGATCGCTCAGGGTACTGGCCAGGGCGCCGGCCTTGACGAAGCCGGCATTAGGCCCGATCAGCGCCATTTGCCGGCCATAGCTGCTGAGCAGAACGTTTTTCGCCGTTTTCGAGTTGTACAACTGTGGATCGTCGATGCCCAGCAGTACATCGCTGTTTTGCAGAAGACTTTGCAGTGGGCGGCTGTCGCGCAGGTCTGGCCAGGCTTCGGCGATGATCTCCAGGCCCAACGGGCTGGCCGCCTTGCGCAACTCGTCGAGCAGAAACTGGCTGTGCTCGGCATACAGCACGCCCACGCGCTTGGCCTGCGGCAACAGGTAGCGGGTCAGGCGCAGCTGGCGGGCCAGCGGCGGGTCGCTCCATAGCAGGCTCAGGTAAGGCGGGCGCAGGCTGCCCAGACGCTGTTGGGCCTGGACGCGGCTGACGCGCAAGGCCAGCGCAGGTGGACCGGCGCTTTCGCTCAGGCGCCATTCGAGGCTGGCGCCATCGAGCAGGATCAAGCGGGTGGCGGCTTTAATCTGGCTCGGTCGTGGCAGCTCGGCCACCGGCACGAAGCGCACCTGGTCGGCCGGGCGGCGCTCGCGCAAGGCGTCGACGAAGCTGCGTACGCCGGGGTTGTCCTGGCTGGCAGTGAGCAGGATCTCACTGGCCGACAGGCTGCCCAGGGGCCACAGGCAGACCAGCAGCAGCCAGCGCCGCAGGCGGCGCATCAGAACGCCAGCTCCGCACTGAAAGACAGCACGTGACGGCTGTCGTAGCGGTTGTCGTAGATGGTCGTCGGCTCGTCATCCAGGCGCTGCTGGAGCATGCCGGCCAGCTCCAGGCTGGTACGATTCCAGCGCAGGTGCTTGGCCACGCGTAAATCGACGCGTTCGAAGCGGTACTGGTTGAGGGCATCGTCGCCGTAGTAGAACAGCGCACTGGACCAGCCGCCGCCCCAGTTCCGCAGCCAGCCGGCCGAACCGCTGTTGTGGGCGCTCAGGCGCCGGTCGGCTGGGTTGCTGGCCCAGGCATCGACGTAGGCGTAGGTCAGGCGCAGGCGATCGGCCGGGCTCAGGCGCCAGTCCAGCTGCGCTTCGCTGCCGCTGAAGCGGGCCTTGTTGCTGTTGCTGGCAATGTACTGGTTGTTGCGCAGCGGTTCGCTGATCATGCCGGTGATTTCGTCGTAGAACAGCTTGAGGTCGACGCTCAGGTCGGCATCGGCGAAGTAACCGTTATAGCCCAGTTCCCGCGAGCGCATGCGCTCTTGCTCGAGATCGCCCGGGCCGCGGGTCTTGACGAAGTAATCGGCGTCGCGCTGGCCGAAGGCGCCAGGTTCCAGGTTATTGACCCGGTAGCTCCAGTTGACGTTGTTCTCGAACATGTCCGGCGAGCGCACCGCCTCCGAGTACACCGCGCGCAGGCCATGGCGCGGGGTGATCAGGTAGTTGACCGCCACCCGCGGGGTCAGCGAGCTGCCGGACAGCCGGGCATCTTCGTACATGGCCCCGCCCTGGAGGATCCAGTGCTCGTCGGCGCGCCATTCCAGGTGGCCGAACAGGCGCCAGGTGCTGTCGTCGAGGCTGCCATTGAAGTAAGTCTGCGAGTCGGCGCGGTCGTAGCGGTAATTGGCGCCACTGACCAGGCGCAGGCTGTCGGACAGGCTCAGGGTGTCCTGCACTTCAAGGTCGTTGCGGGTTTCCCGGGTGCTCTGGTCGATGTCGCCGCACACCTGCTGCGCGCCGCCGTTGCGCCATTGCTGCTGGACTTGCGTTGCCAGCGCGGTCTCCTCGCTGCTGCCGGCGGGCAGGGGTGAGGTGATGTTGCGCGCCACCTGCTCGGCGTAGTTCGGGTTCAGGCGCCAGAGCTGGGTCAGTTGCGGGCTGAACGACAGCGCCGCATCGCAGGCGCGCCACACCTGTTCACGTTCCCAGTGCTGGGCCGAGCCCTGGATGTACAGGCTATGGTTCGGGTTGAAGTCGATGTTCCAGCGCAGCGAGCCGGCGTAATCCTTGGCGTTGAGGTCGGCGTTGTTGCCGGCGGCAGTAACGTAGGGAAACACTGGTTTATAGGTATAAGGACGCTGGTCACTGCCTTCTTTGGCCGCGAACTGCCACTCCAGGCTCTGGTTGCTGGCCAGGGTGTGGCTGGCGCTGAGGTTCAGGCGGTTCAGGCGGCGGCTGTCGCGGTAGTCCTGGCCCAGGTGGTTCTCGTCGAAGCCGTCGTCCTGCATGCCCGACAATGACAGACGCAGGTCGCCACCGTCCCAGCCCAGGCCCTGGCTTGCGTACCAGTCATTGATGCCGCGCTGGCCACGGGTGACTTTCAAGCGCGTGCCGTGGCTGTCGGCCGGGCTGCGGGTGAGGATATTGACCACCGCCATCAGCGCATTGGCGCCGTAACTGACGGTGTTGGGGCCGCGGAACACCTCGATGCGCTCGATGTCTTCCATGGCCAGCGGGATATCGCTCCAGTCCACCGTGGCCAGGCCTGCGCGGTACACCGAGCGGCCGTCGATCAGCACCTGCATGCGCCGGGCATCGTTGACGTTGCTGCCGTGGTAGTTGACCGTCGGCTGGTTGCCGGCGCCGTAGCCGATCATCATCCCCGGCACCAGGCGCAGCAGTTCGGGTATGTCGCGGGCGCCGCTGGCGCGGATCAGCTCGTTGTCGAGCACGGTCATGCTGCCCGGCACCGCCGCTGGCGATTGCTTGAGGCGGGTGGCGGTGAGCACTTGCGGCAAAGCCTGGCTGTCGACGAACAGGTCGTCAGCCACACTGGGGCCGCTGAGCAGGGCAGTCAGCAGTAATAAAGGGCGTTTGCAGGTCGGGCCAAAAGACACAGTGCGGCCTTGGTAACAGGTTCAAGTCGGGCATGTTAACCGAGTGGTGGGCATTTTCCAGTCATGGCGCGACGCATCCCAACGGCGATTCGGTCATCTGCCACTGGCTCTGGCACCGGCGCTCCGTATAATGCGCAGGTCGCCACTTAAATTGGTTTTAACGGATTGGATATGACTGAACAGCAGCCTGTTGCAGTTCTGGGAGGCGGGAGTTTCGGCACCGCCGTGGCGAATCTGCTGGCAGAAAACGGTGTTCGGGTGCGCCAATGGATGCGCGACCCCGAGCAGGCCGAGGCCATGCGCAGCAACCGCGAGAACCCGCGCTACCTCAAGGGCATCAAGTTGCATGCCGGGGTCGAGCCGGTCAATGATCTGCTGGCGACCCTGCAGGCCTGCGAGCTGATCTTCGTCGCCTTACCTTCCAGCGCCCTGCGCAGCGTGCTGGCGCCCCACGCCCAGTTGCTGGGCGGCAAGATGCTGGTCAGCCTGACCAAGGGCATCGAGGCGCAAAGCTTCAAGCTGATGAGTCAGATCCTCGAAGAAATCGCCCCCCAGGCGCGCATCGGCGTGCTGTCCGGGCCGAACCTGGCCCGCGAAGTGGCCGAGCACGCGCTGACCGCCACCGTGGTCGCCAGTGAAGACGAGGCCCTCTGCCAGCAGGTCCAGGCTGTGCTGCACGGGCGCACCTTCCGTGTTTATGCCAGCGGCGACCGCTTTGGTGTCGAGCTGGGCGGGGCGTTGAAGAACGTCTACGCAATCATTGCCGGGATGGCCGTGGCCTTGGGTATGGGCGAGAACACCAAGAGTATGCTGATTACCCGCGCCCTGGCCGAGATGACCCGCTTTGCCGTCAGCCAGGGCGCCAACCCGATGACCTTCCTGGGCCTGGCCGGGGTCGGTGACCTGATCGTCACCTGCTCCTCGCCCAAGAGCCGCAACTACCAGGTCGGTCATGCCCTGGGCCAGGGCCTGAGCCTGGACGAGGCGGTCAGCCGCCTGGGCGAAGTGGCCGAAGGGGTGAACACCCTCAAGGTGCTCAAGGTCAAAGCCCAGGAGGTCCAGGTGTACATGCCCCTGGTCGCCGGCTTGCATGCGATCCTGTTCGAAGGCCGGACCCTGACCCAGGTGATCGAGCTGCTGATGCGTGGCGAGCCGAAAACCGATGTCGACTTTATCTCCACCAGCGGTTTCAACTAAGCAGGAGCAGGACATGAACGATTCTTCAAACCAGACCCAGCGCGAGTCGATCATCTTGCGCGTGCTGTGGATGCTGGTGTTCCTGGTGGTCTGGCAATTGGCCGAGCTGCTGCTCGGTGGCCTGGTGCTGGTGCAACTGATCTACCGGCTTATCTACGGCGCACCGAGTGCCAGCCTGATGAATTTCGGCGACAGCCTCAGCCAGTTCCTGGCCCAGATCGGCCGCTTCGGCAGCTTCCACAGTGACCAGAAGCCCTGGCCATTCGCCGACTGGCCAACCCCGCGCGCGCCTGAAGGCGAGGCTGCCCACAGCGTGCCGCCGGCAGCGCACCCGGTGCGCGACGAAGAGCCGAAGCTGTGAAGTTGTGGGTGCTGCGTCACGGCGAAGCCGAGCAGCGGGCCAACACCGATGCCGAGCGCCGTCTCACCGCCCATGGCCGCGAGCAGGTGCTGCGTAGCGCGGCGCAGTTGCTCGGGCAGCCGCTGCAGGTGATTCTCGCCAGCCCCTATGTGCGCGCCCAGCAGACTGCGGCGCTGGTCCACGAAGCCCTCGGCTTCGGCAAACCGGTGCAGACTGTGCCGTGGCTGACCCCCGATAGTGACCCGCACGCGGTAATCAGCGAGCTGGAGAACCTGGGCGTGAACGAAGTGTTGCTGGTCAGTCACCAGCCGCTGGTGGGCAACCTGGTCAGCCTGCTGGCGCATGGCAGCCGCCAACCTCCGGCGCCGATGAGCACCGCCAGCCTGGCCGAACTCGAGGGTGAGTGGCCGCTGGCGGGGCTGATGACCTTGCGTGGCCTGAATCATCCATAAATCCGCTGATCGACCTAGCATTTTTACCAGTTGTCCTGCCCGGTACACCTTGTTAGCGTGCAATCAAGTTGCGGGGCAGGGTGTCCCAGGGAATTGGACTATGAGCAGTAGACATCTGGATCTGGTGTACTCGGCCGACGTGCAGCCGGCGCTCGACAAGGTGCAAAAGCACCAGGCGCTGGACTTTGCCGAGTACCGCATGTTGCAGGACAGCGCCGACGCCAAGCTCGACTACCTGCTGCGCAAGTTCGAAGGCCAGTACGAGCTGGAGCAACTGCGCCAGGCCAGCATTCGCATGTCACACCTGCTGCAGACCAGTTGCCTGGCCCTGCGCCGGCTCGAGCTCGATGTCGAAGACAAGCGCCGCGCCCGCGAAGCCCTCGAGCAGCAACTGGCCTATATGCAGGCCTGCCTGCGCCGCTCGATGGCCAGTTTCGGCGAGTATTGACCTGATTGCCGTCGCCGATGGCTTTTCCGGACATTGCCGCCACGGGTGCGGTTGCCGACAATGAGCCATCACTTCCTTCTGGATTGGCGGCCATGTCGCAGCAGATCTTCTTCGCCCATGCCAATGGCTTTCCCTCGGCCACCTACGGCAAGCTCTTTGCGGCGCTGGCGCCGGACTATCAGGTCAGCCACCTGGCCCAGCATGCCCACGATCCGCGCTTTCCGGTCAACGACAACTGGCAGAACCTGGTCGACGAGCTGATCCATCACCTGGAGCAACAGCCGGGCCCGGTCTGGGGCGTCGGGCATTCTTTGGGGGGTGTGTTGCATCTGCATGCGGCGCTGCGCTGCCCGCAGTACTACCGCGGCGTGGTGATGCTCGATTCGCCGGTGTTGACCCGGGTCGACCAGTGGCTGATCCAGGCCGCCAAGCGCATGGGCTTCATCGATCGCATCACCCCGGCCGGGCGCACCCTGGGCCGCCGCGAAGCCTTTGCCGACCGTGACAGCGCACGGGCCTATTTCGCTGGCAAAACGCTGTTCCGCCATTTCGATCCCGAATGCCTGGACGCCTACCTTGAGCATGGCTTGCAGCCCGGCGCAGACGGCTTGCGCCTGCGCTTTGACCCGGCTACCGAGATCAGCATCTACCGCAGCCTGCCGCACACCAGCCCGAGCCCGGCCAAACAGCTGCAGCTGCCCCTGGCCATGGTCCGTGGCAGCCACAGCCGGGTGGTCAAGCGCCATCACGCCCTGGCCGTGCGTGGCATGCCCAGGGGCGAATACCACAGCCTGCCGGGCGGTCATATGTTTCCGCTGGAGCACCCGAGCGATACCGCCAGCCTGATCAAGGGCCTGTTCGAGCGCTGGCAGGACACCCCGACATGAGCACTGAAATGGAAGAAGTACGCCTGAACCTGGGCCATATCGAGCTGGCCGCGCACCTGTTCGGCCCGGCCGACGGCTTGCCGGTGATTGCCCTGCACGGCTGGCTGGACAACGCCAACAGCTTTGCCCGCCTGGCGCCCCGGCTCAAGGGCCTGCGCATCCTCGCCCTGGACCTGGCCGGCCATGGCCATTCCGAGCATCGCCCGGCCGGCGCCGGCTACGCCCTGGCCGACTACGCCCACGATGTACTGCGGGTGGCCGAGCAGATGGGCTGGGAGCGCTTTGCCCTGCTCGGGCACTCGCTGGGGGCGATCATTTCGGTGCTGCTGGCCGGCGCCTTGCCCGAACGCATCACCCGCCTGGCCTTGATCGACGGGGTCATCCCGCCCACCAGCGGCCCGCAGGATGCCGCCGAACGCATGGGCATGGCCCTGCAGGCGCAACTGCGCCTGGACAGCAAGCGCAAGGCCGTGCACTCGACCCTCGAGCAGGCCATCGAGGCACGCATGAAGGGCCTGGTGGCGGTCAGCCGCGAGGCGGCCGAGCTACTTGCCCAGCGTGGGCTGATGCCGGTACCCGGTGGCTACACTTGGCGCAGCGACAGCCGCCTGACCCTGCCATCGCCCACGCGACTGAACCAGGCCCAGGCCATGAGCTTCGTGCAACGCATCGCCTGCCCGGCGAAACTGGTGGTGGCCGCCGACGGCATGCTGGCGCGCCACAGCGAGTTGCTCGAGCAGCTACCCTTTGAGCGAGAACAACTGCCGGGCGGTCATCATCTGCACCTGAATGACGAGGCCGGCGCAACCCTTGTTGCAGACTGTTTCAATCGCTTCTTTGGCATTTCTTGACTTGTGACCGGCAACTGTCGAGGCTTGGCGGGTTGAACAGGGAGACAACCATGAACGAGCAAGACAACGCCACATCATTTGACCACCTTGACGCCCCGCGCTCGGTGACGAGCCTATGAGGCTCAAATTGCTTACCCGGGCGGCCATGGCCGGGCTCGGCGTTCTCGCCAGCCTGCCGTTGCTGGCCGACGGCCTGCCGGTTCCGCTGGACGCCAAGGTGGTCGATCAGCGCGCGGCGGTACCGCAGGAGCGCATCTACCCCTTGGGCGGCCTGCGCAAGATCAGCAATCAGCTGCGGGTCGAGGGCAAGATCGAAAGCCGCGGCCAGGTCAGCTCCACCACCTATGAGCTGCCCCGCGAGCGCAGTGCCAACGAAGCCTTCACCGCCGCCCGCGAAGCCCTGCAGAACGATGGCGGTTATCCGTTGTTCTGGTGCCAGGCGCGTGATTGTGGCGAGAACAGCCTGTGGGCCAACGAGGTGTTCAAGAACCGCACGTTGTCGGGTGCCGACGAGCAACAGGCGTTCATTCTGCTGCGCCGCTCCGCCGAGCAGAGCAACACCCTGGTCGCCCTGTACAGCATCACCCGTGGCAACAAGCGTGCTTACCTGCACGTCGAAGAGTTCGTCGCCGATGCGCCCCTGGGCGAGTTGCTGCCCACGCCAGCCACCTTGATGCGCGAACTGCTCGACACCGGCAAGCTCGACTACCCTGACTTGAACGGCGAGCCGCCTGCGGCCTGGGTCAACCTGATCGGGCGCAGCCTGAACAACAACACCACCTTGCGCGTGAGCCTGAGCGGGGCCAAGGCGCAAGACTGGCGTGAGCAACTGGTAAAGGCCGGGGTGCGTCCAGCGCGACTGGAAGTGGGTAGCGCCGAGACTGATGGTTTCCACGTCGAACTGATTCGTTGATCGAGAAACATGATGCCCAATAATGACCGCCTGCTGGTGCAGATCATCCTGCTGGCGCTGCTTGGCGCAGGCCTCTGGGTGATGGCACCGTTCATTTCGGCGCTGCTCTGGGGGGCCATCCTGGCCTACGCCAGCTGGCCGCTGATGCGTCTGTTGACGCGCCTGCTCGGCGGTCGCGAAACCCTCGCCGCAGGGTTGTTGACCACCTTGTGGATATTGCTGGTGGCGTTGCCGCTGGTGTGGCTGGGCTTCAACCTGGCCGACCATATTCGCGATGCCACCGCCTTCGTGCGCGACGTGCAGGTCGATGGCCTGCCCGATGCGCCGGGCTGGCTGGGCAGCGTGCCTTTTGTCGGCGAGCGCCTGGTGGGCATGTGGAACACCATTGACCAGCAAGGCGCTGCGTTGTTGGTCACCATCAAGCCGTACCTGGGCCAGGTCGGCAACTGGCTGCTGGCGCGCAGCGCGCAGATCGGCAGCGGCATTCTCGAGCTGACCCTGAGCCTGGTCTTCGTGTTCTTCTTCTACCGTGACGGGCCGCGCCTGGCGGCGTTTGTCCTGCGCCTGCTGGACCGCCTGATCGGCGAGCGCGCCGAGTACTACCTCGAACTGGTGGCAGGTACCGTGCAACGGGTGGTCAACGGCGTGATCGGCACCGCTGCGGCGCAAGCGGTACTGGCGCTGATCGGCTTCCTGATTGCCGGTGTGCCAGGGGCGCTGGTGCTGGGGATCGTCACCTTCATGCTCAGCCTGATTCCCATGGGCCCACCGCTGGCCTGGGTGCCGGCTACCGCCTGGCTGGCCTGGCAGGGCGAGTACGGCATGGCGGTGTTCCTCGGCCTCTGGGGTACCTTCATCATCAGCGGCGTCGACAACGTGCTCAAACCCTACCTGATCAGCCGTGGCGGTAACCTGCCGCTGGTGATCGTCTTGCTCGGGGTGTTTGGCGGCTTGCTGGCCTTCGGCTTTATCGGCCTGTTCATCGGCCCGACCTTGCTGGCGGTGGCCTACAGCCTGTTGCTCGATTGGTCGCGCAGCGGGCCGGTGGCGCCGCCGCGTACCTGAGTTGGTGGCCTAGAGCTGGGGGGCGGTGTTCTTCACCACCGCCAGCTCCGGGTGGGCGACCAGCTTGTCGATGTGCAGCTCGTCGTTGTTCATCCAGGTTTCGGTCAGCACCCGGTAGTGCTCCATGTCACGGCAGCGCATGCGCAAGCTGTAGTCGAAGTGGCCACTGATCAGCTGGCAGTCGAACACCTGCGGGCAGGCGCGCACGCAGGCCTCGAAGGCCTTTTGCGCGGCGCGCCCGCTCTGGTTGGAGAGGGCCACCAGCACCAGCAGCGACAGCCCCGGCGAAACCATCTGCACATCGATGATCGCGCCATAGCCGCGAATCACTCCGCGCCGTTCCAGCTTGCGCACCCGTTCCAGGCATGGGCGAGGGGTGAGGTGCACCAGCGATGAGAGCTTTTCATAGGTGATGCGCCCGTTGTGGCGCAACACATCGATGATCGCTTCGTCGATCCGGTCCAGGGGCGGCGTGGTCTGTGGGCTGTTGACCTTGGTATCCATGCAGGTTCGGCTTCACTTCAAACGGTTGGAAAGAAATTGCTGCAGGCGTTCGCTCTGCGGCTGGTCAAGTATCTCGGCGCTTCCTTGTTCCTCGACCCGGCCCTGATGCAGAAACAGCACCTGGCTCGACACTTGGCGGGCAAAGCCCATCTCGTGGGTGACCATGAGCATGGTACGGCCTTCCTCGGCCAGCGTCTGTATGACTTTCAGCACTTCACCGACCAGTTCCGGGTCGAGGGCCGAGGTCGGTTCATCGAAGAGGATGATTTCCGGCTCCATGGCCAGGGCCCGGGCAATCGCCACCCGCTGTTGCTGGCCACCGGAAAGAAACGCCGGGTACTGGTCAGCGGCGCGGGCCGGCAGGCCGACCTTGTCCAGGTACTTGCGTGCCCGCGCTTCGGCTTCCTGGCTGCTGACCCCGAGCACCCGCCGCGGCGCCATGCAGATGTTCTCAAGCACCGTCATGTGGCTCCACAGGTTGAAGTGCTGGAACACCATGGCCAGGCGCGTGCGCAGGTTCTGCAACTGCGCCGGGTGCGGCGCCCGGCTGCCGGCGCGGCCCTGGCGCATTTCGATGGTCTGCTGATCGAGGGTGATGACCCCGGCATCGGGTTGCTCAAGGAAGTTGATGCAGCGCAGCATGGTGCTCTTGCCTGAGCCGCTGGCACCGATCAGGCTGATCACGTCGCCTTTGCGCGCCTGCAGCGAGACACCCTTGAGCACTTCATGATCGCCGTAGCGTTTGTGCAGGTCGGCAACGCTCAGTTTTACCGTGGCGTCGGCGGCGACGTTGGCAATGCGCGGGCTTGGACGTGTGCTGTGAGTGTGTTCGCCGGTCGACAAGGCGTGTGCGGTAGTGGTCATGAGTTAGCCTCGGGCAGGAACAAGAAAACCCATCCAGCGCCGCTCGGCCAGGCGAAACAGCCCGACCAGCGCGAAGGACAGCAACATGTACAGCAGTGCCGCGGTTCCGAAGGCCTGGAAGGTCAGGAAGGTGGCGGCATTGGCATCGCGGGCGACTTTGAGGATGTCGGCGATGGTGGCGGTAAAAGCCAGCGAGGTAGCGTGCAGCATCAGGATCAGCTCGTTGCTGTAAGCCGGTAATGAGCGGCGCAGAGCCGCCGGCAGCACCACGAACAGGTTCAGCTTCCAGCCGTGCAGGCCGTAGGCCTGGGCCGCTTCGATCTCGCCATGGGGGATATTGCGAATCGCCCCGGCGAAAATCTCCACGGTGTAGGCGCAGGTATTGAGCACGAAAGCCAGCAGGGTGCAGTTCAGCGCATTGCGAAAGAACTGGTCGAGCAGGGCGTGATCGCGCACCACCTCCAGCCCGTACAGGCCGGTGTAGCAGATCAACAGCTGGATATACAGCGGCGTGCCGCGGAACACGAAGGTGTAGAACTCCACCGGCCAGCGCAACCACAGGCTGCGCGAGACCCGCGCCAGGGCCAGCGGCAGCGACAGGAAAAAGCCCAGGACCATGGTGATGACGAACAGCCACAGGGTCATGGCCAGCCCGGAAAGCCCGGCGCCGTCACTGTAGAGGTAGGCCTGGCCGTATTGCTCAAAGAGTTCGATCATCGTGCCAGCCCCTTGATACCGGTGTTGTAACGCCGCTCCAGGTGCTTGAACAGACGGTTGGAGAGGGTGGTGATCAGCAGGTACACAAGCCCGGCGATGATCAGGAAGTACAGGGTGTTGTTGGTGGTCTTGCCGGCGTTTTGTGCGGCCTTGACCAGGTCGGCCAGGCCGATGATCGACACCAGCGCAGTGGACTTGAGCAGCACCAGCCAGTTGTTGCCAAGGCCCGGCAGGGCGAAGCGCATCAGTTGCGGGAACAGCACCAGGCGAAAGCGTTGCGCGCGGCTCAGACCGTAGGCCGTGGCGGCTTCCAGTTGCCCGGCCGGGACGCTGAGGATCGCCCCGCGAAAGTTCTCGGTGAAATAAGCGCCGTAGATAAAGCCCAGGGTGATGACCCCGGCGGTGAACGGGTCGATCTCGAAGTAGTCCCAGCCGAGCAGCTCGGTCAGGTCGTTGAGCCACAATTGCAAGGTGTAGAAAATCAGCAGGATCAGCACCAGGTCCGGCACACTGCGAATCAGCGTGGTGTACAGAGTGGCCGGTACCCGCAGCAGTTTCAGCCGCGAGAGCTTGGCGCTGGCACCGAACAGGCCCAGTGCCAGGCTCAGGGCCAGCGACAACAGCGCCAGTTTCAGGGTCATCCAGGTCCCTTGCAGCAACAGCGGGCCGAAGCCCTGCAGGCTCAAGGCCTGCCAGCCATGGGAGTGAAGGAAGTCGTTCACGGGAAAAATCTCGGTAGGACGCAGGGCAAATGCGGGCGCGATCAGCTCAGGGCGAGCCGATCGCGACTACACGGCTTACTCGTTGTAGATATCCAGGTCGCCGACGTATTTTTTCTGGATTTCGGCGAAGGTACCGTCGGCGTGCACCGCGGCAATGCCTTTGTCGAGCAGGGCCTTGAGCTCGCTGTCGTTCTTGCGCAGGCCCATGGCGATATCCAGGGGCAGGGTCGGGTCCTTGATCGCCGGGCCGCTCTTGAAGTCGGCGCCTTCGGGTTTGGAAAGGAAGTTGAGCTGGGCTTCGAGCTTGTCGGTCAAGGTGGCGTCGAGACGGCCGTTGAGCAGGTCGGCGTAGTTCTGGTCCTGAGCCTGATAAGCCTTGACCTGGGCCCCCAGCGGCGCCAGTTTGGCGCGGGCGTAGGCTTCCTGCAGCGAGCCTTGCAGCACGCCGACCTGCTTGCCTTTGAGCGATTCCGGGGTATCGCCGAAGTCGGCGCTCTTGCGCACGATAACCGAGGTCGGGCTGAGGAACAGTTTGGCGCTGAAATCGATCTGTTTCTGCCGCGCCGGGGTCACCGCCATCGACGACATGATCGCGTCGAACTTGCGTGCCCGCAGGGCCGGGATCATGCCGTCGAATTCGTTGTGCACCCAGGTGCATTTGACCTGCAGCTTGGCGCAGATGGCGTTGCCCAGCTCGATGTCGAAGCCTTGCAGGCTGCCATCGGCAGCAACCGATTCAAAAGGGGGGTATTCGGGGTAGACGCCGAAACGGATCTCGGTCCATTCCTTGGCCTGCACCGCACTTGCGCACAGTGGCAGGAGCAGCACGCTGAGGAGCTTTCGCAGCGAAGTCATATGAGTATCCCTGAGTTTTATAGTTGATGTAGGGCAGTGGTGCGCTTCTGGTCTTTTAGTGACTCTCTGGTCGGGCTCAGAATGCGCGATGACGACGTTTTTTTTGTGTCGTTTGCGCCGGCGTCGGCTGCCGGATTTTGCTGTTAACGCGTGAATGGCAGCCGAATCGGCTGGAGCACCTCCTGTTTGAGCTTCGTGTGCAGCGGTTTCCGATCTGCCGCACCGCGGCGCGGCAGAATCGGTCGGCCTCAGGCGCGTTTTTTCTGCAGGTCTGCAACCGGGGCGCGCAGCAGCGCGAACAGGTCTTTCGGGTCCTTGAGCTCCGGCACCAGGGCAATCTCGCTGCCGATGTCCAGGGCCTTGGCGACGTCCAGCACATAGCGCAGGGCCGAATAGTCCTCTAGAGCAAAGCCGACCGAATCGAACAGGGTCACTTGCTCGGCGTTTTCGCGCCCGGCGGCCTGGCCGTTGACCACTTGCCAGAATTCGGTGGTGGGCGAGTCGGCAGGCATTTGCTGGATTTCGCCTTCGATGCGGCTTTGCGGTTCGTACTCGACGATCACCCGGGCGCGCTCGACGATCTCGCGGTGCAGTTCGGTCTTGCCCGGGCAGTCGCCGCCGACGGCATTCAGGTGCATGCCAGGTTCGATCATTTGCGGAGTGAGGATGGTGGCGTAGGCCTTGTCGGCAGTCACCGTGGTGACAATATCGGCGCCGCGCACCGCGTCGGCGACAGAGCCGGCAACGCTTACCTTGATGGCCGGGAAGGCGGCGAGGTTGGCCACCAGCTTGGCGCTGGCCGCAGGGTCCAGGTCATACAGGCGGATGTCGTCGATGCCCAGCAGGGCATGGAAGGCCAGGGCCTGGAACTCGCTCTGTGAGCCGTTGCCGATCAGCGCCATGCTGCGGCTGTTTTTGCGCGCCAGGTAGCGCGCGGCCAGGGCCGAGGTGGCGGCGGTGCGGATGGCGGTGGTCAGGGTCATCTCGCTAAGCAGCACCGGCGCGCCGCTATCAACGTCGCCCAGGGCGCCGAAGGCCATCACTGTGAGCATGCCGCGCTGGGTGTTTTTCGGGTGGCCGTTGACGTACTTGAAGGCGTACAGGTTGGCATCGGACACCGGCATCAGCTCGATCACCCCGTCGGCCGAGTGGTTGGCCAGGCGCGCGCATTTTTCGAAGTCGTGCCAGCGCAGGTAGTCCTCACGAATGTACTCGGCCATCTCGCTGATGCAGGTGCTCAGGCCTTTGCGTGCCACCAGGCGGCTGAGGTCGGTAACGTCGATATAGCGGGTCATGGTGAACTCCTTTGTTGTAATCAGTGACGGACAGGCAGGTGCACTTCGGCGAGCATGCAGCGCGCGCTGCCGCCGCCGATGCGCTCGATATGGTCGATGTTCACCACCACCGGGTGGCTGTGCTGCTCGACCTGCCGGCGTTGTTCTGGGGTGAGCGAGCGCCAGGCGCTGCGCGACATCACCAGCAGTGGCTGGCCTTGCTTGTCGTGGACTTCGAGCATGTTGCCGGCAAAACCTTCGAGCTGGTCGAAGTCCAGGGCCAGGATGTCCTTGCCGGTGTCGCGCAGCGAATGCTCCAGGGCGCGACGCTCATCGGCCTCGGGCAGCGCCTGCAGGCAGACCACCGAGAGCCCGCGGCCGACGCTCATCATCACGTTGCTGTGATAGATCGGTGCCTGGTGGCGGTCGACGGCGTGGAACAGGCACAGGCGATAATCGAGCTGTTCGGCGAACAGGCGCAGGGCCTGGGTGTGGGTGCGCCCGGAGTGGCAGGCGTAGCTGATCCGGTGTTCGCGATCGAGGACCATGCTGCCGGTCCCTTCCAGATACATACTCTGCTGTTCCAAGGGGCTCAGATCGATGGTCTGACGGACGGCGAAGCGCTCTTCAAGCACCTTGAGCACGCCCTTGCTGCGCTCCAGGCGGCGGTTCTGGCCCTCCATCGGGTAGAGCACCAGGCTGCCGTCGGCGTGGCTGCTCCACCAGTTGTTGGGGAAGATCGAATCAGGGGTGTGCGGCGCCGGGGTGTCCTGCACCACCAGCACTTCGACACCGTGCTGGCGCAGGGTATCGACGTAGCCATCGAACTCTTCCAGCGCTTTCTGCTGTGCCTGCTGCGGGTCGAGCAGGGCTTGCTGGAAACGGTTGTTGAGGGCGGTGTCCGGGTTGAAGGCGAACCGCGCCGGGCGGATCATCAAGACTGTATTTGTTGTTTGCATCGAGGCACGCATCCGGGGTTGGCTGTGTGCTTATTGTCGACGTGATCAAGGATAAATCCCGGCTGAAGCGCATTGGGTGCTCAGCCGGTAAAGCTGAAATAGTGGGTTTGGCAGCGGATTCTGCTGCGACGGGTCAAGGCCGCTGTTGCTTCAAGGCGAGCAGTTGGCGCGCCAGGGTCAGGGCGGTACGGGCGCTGTGTTCGCCGGGCACGATATGGCTGAAGGGCAGGTCGATCAGGCGGTCGTCGCGCACCGCGCGCAGGTGCGAAAGCGCCGGGTGCTGGCGCAGGTAGGCGCGCTTGCCGGCGGCCGGTGACCACACCGCATCGGCAAGGATGATCACGTCAGGATCGGCGCGCAGCAGGCGCTCGGCATCGACCGTAACCCGGTTCAGCTCCACCTCGGCGTACAGGTTGCGCCCGCCTGCTGCGTCTATCAACTGGGTGATGAAACCGCGCTTGCCTTCGCTTTGCAGGCCGTTGACCTCGCTGTCGAGGTAGAACACCGACAGCGGCGGGCTGTGCCCGGCGATGGTTTTGGCGGTGGCCAGGTCCTGGCGCTGGCGGGTGATCAACTGGCTGGCCCGGGCCTCGCGCTGCAACAGGTGGCCAAGGCTGCGCAGGTCTTGTTCAATGGCGGCAAAGCCGTTTCCCGGCGCTGGCGCGCAGGCGTTTTCCAGCAGGTAGCTGGCGATGCCGTTGGCCTGCAGGGTGGTGCGCGGCGCGACCCCGTCGCGGTCACGAAAGGCGCTGGCAAAGCCGCCGACCAGCAGGTCGTAACCTTGGGCATAGACCACCTCGGTTGCCGGGTAGCGACGCGACAGCAGGGGGACGCCGCGATAGCGTCCGCTGGTCAACGCCTGGGCGTCATCATCTATATAGCTGACGGCGGCCAGCGCCGGGCCGGCGTCCAGGGCCAGCAACAGGTCGGCGGCGTGCTGGTTGAGGGCCAGGATGCGTTGCGGGCGCTCCTGTGGCAGTTGCCAGGTGTGTCCGCAGTTCTGATAGTCCAGGGCCATGGCGCTGCTGCTCAACAGGGCCAGCACGCTGGCGCCCAACCCCCTCATGAGCCCTGGCCGTTGAGCAGCAACTCGGGCACCGGTTGGCCGTCGATCAGGTGCACACGCACCAGGCGCTGAGCGTCTTCGGCGTTGGCTACCCGGTACCAGCAGCGGTCCGGATATACCGTCAGCACCGGGCCGAGGTTGCACGGGAACTGGCAATGGCTGCGGGTCAGCAGCACGCCGTCAGTGGTTTCGATGCGGTTGGCCACCAGCAGCTCGCGGCGCAGGACTTTCCACAGTGGCAGGGCACCGCGTTGTACGCAGCGCGGGCCGGTGCAGAGCATCACATGGCGGGTATGCTCGGGGATCTGCGACCACTCCGGCTTGCTCTGGATTTGCTCTTCGGCGAGGCGGCCGCGGCGACGTTTGGGGGTTGTTGCTGTCATGGACTTCTCGAAAAATATTCGCGAAGCGCACAGGAGGGCCCCGGCCAACACGCGCCAGGCAGCCGGCTCGTGCCCGCCCTCCGCAGGTTTGCCTAATTGACTGCATGCAGTCGTGGGGCTTCAGGCCGGTCTCCGGGCTTGCGAGGCGTAAAGTCATTCGCCTTCCCGTGCCTGTGGGCACAGTGGCGTGTTGAATGCTTCACTCGCTTACCGTTGCGGGGGCAGCGCCGGACTGGTCGATAACGACGCACCGGCTTCCCGTTTCACCTGACGCACGGCGGCGGCAGGCACCTGAAACTGGCAGGCATCTGACCATCAGCCCAGGCGTTCGTCAACTGCGCCGGCATGGCCCTGGGTGTGCAGGCGCTTGTACAGGGTGGTGCGGCTGATGCCGAGGGCCCGGGCCAGGGCCGAGATATTGCCATTGAGGGCACGCAGGCGCTGGCCGAGATCGTCAGTGTTTGCCGGCGTGGCCAGCACTGGCGCGGCGGGCTTGGTCTCAGGCAGGTCGGCAAAGAAACTGTCGGGCAGGTGCTCCACGGCAATCGGCCGTTCGCCGGCCAACGCCAGGGCCACCTGCAGCACGCTGGCCAGTTGTCGCAGGTTGCCCGGCCAGGGATGCTGAAGCAGCAGTTCCAGCACTTTGCCGGGCAATTGCGTCGGTGCCCCCGGTTCGCGGTACTGCTGGTGGAGCTGTTCGATCAGGGCCAGGCGGTCGCTGCGTTCGCGCAGCGGTGGCAGCATCAGGCTCAGGCCGGCGATGCGGTAGTACAGGTCCTGGCGAAAATGACCCAGGCGCACCTGTTCGGCGAGGTTGTGGTTGGTCGCCGAGACCACGCGGATATCCACCGGCGTCGGTTCGCCGCTGCCCAGTGGCTGGATGCTGCGGGTTTGTAGAAAGCGCAGCAGGCGTGCCTGGGTGGGCAGCGGCATGTCGCCGATTTCGTCGAGAAACAAAATGCCATGGTCGGCTTTGCGGATCAGGCCGATGTTGCCCTTGTGGTGGGCGCCGGTGAACGCGCCTTTCTCGTAGCCGAACAGCTCCGACTCGACCAGCTCGGCCGGAATCGCCGCGCAGTTCACCGCAATCAATGGCTGCGTGGCGCGGCTACTGGCGCGGTGCAGGGCGGTGACAAAGACCTCCTTGCCGGCGCCGGTTTCGCCCTCGATCAACAGCGGGATGTCTTTTTCCAGCAGCAACCCGGCCTGGCGCAGGGCCTTGTCGATACGCGGATCGCAGCTTGGTTGCGGGCGGTTGAGCGCTGCTGTGGGTGATGCTGTGGGGGCATGCAGCAGGCAATGGAAGCGGTTGCGCCCGGCCACCTGCAGCGCAAATGGCTGGTCAGCCCGGTGGGCCAACAGTTGCGCCAGCGGCGTGCGGAACAACTGCTCCAGGTTCAGTTGCAGTGGGTTCTGCCCAAGCAGACTGTCGGCCCGACGGTTGGCCGCCAGCACCCGGCCCTGGTCATCGAACACCAACAGCCCGGCCCATTGGCTGTCGAGGTTGTTGGCCCCGGTGTTGAAGCTCAGCTGTTGGTAGTGCCCGGCAAAACGCGCCAGGATCAGGCGGTTCTCCAGGCTCTGGCTCATCATCCGTACCAGGCCCTGAGTTTGCGCCGTCGGCAGGTAGCTGTCGCTGGACACATCGAGCACGCCGATCAGCTGGCGCTCGGCATCGAACAGCGGCGCGGCGGCGCTGGCCATGAAGCGGTTGAGCTTGAGGAAGTGTTCGTCCTGGCTGACATGTACCGCTTCGCCGGTGGCCAGGGCTGTGCCGATGGCGTTGGTGCCCACCCCTTGCTCGCGCCAGCAGGCACCGGCGACAAAGCCGTGGCGCTGGCGCGGGTCGATAAAGCGCCGGGTGCCCCAGGCATCGAGCAACTGGCCGTGATCGTCGCTGAGCATGATCAGGTAGCTGGAGTTACCCAGCAGGTGCGCGTACTGCGGCAGCACCTCGTCGCGAGTGGTGCCCAGCAGCGAGTGCTGGCGTTCGAGCAGCTCGCTGACCTGCACAGTAGATGCGTCGCCGAACTGCGGTTGCGACTGGTGGTCCAGGCCGTAGGCGCGGCAGCGCTGCCAGGACGTCTGGATCAGTTGCGCATGGGCGCTGGTGGATGCGGCCATGGGCCCGTCCTCTGCCGGCGGCAGTGTTGTTGTTTTTGTGTGATCCAGTGTTGTTCAGTCCTGTTCATTGTCAATGCCGCGGCTGTTCAACCGTGCAGTGAAGGTTGTTCATTTGTGTTCAGGAGTGAACTTCGGCAAATCCACAATCTGCTGAAAGTCCTTTGCCGACAACGGCTTGGCCAGCGCTGGCATGAATCTCGCTCTATAGCAGGCGCCTGTCCGCTAACAACAAGAAGGCCGCGCCATGTCGCTCACCCTTGAGCATGTCAGCCGTACCGTGGATAACCAGCTGTGCATCGACGATGCCTGCCTGCGCTTCGAACCCGGCTCGTTCAATGTGCTGCTCGGCCGCACCCTGGCCGGCAAGACCAGCCTTATGCGCCTGATGGCCGGGCTTGATCGGCCGGACCGTGGCCGGGTGCTGATGAATGGCGAGGATGTCACCGGCCGGCCGGTGCGCCAGCGCAACGTGTCGATGGTCTATCAGCAGTTCATCAATTATCCGACCTTGAGTGTGTTCGAGAACATCGCCTCGCCCTTGCGCCAGGCGCGCATGGGCGAAGCGCTGATCCGCGAGAAGGTCCAGCAGACCGCGCAGATGCTGCGTATCGAACCGTATCTGCAGCGCTTGCCGCTGGAGCTTTCCGGTGGCCAGCAGCAACGCACGGCCATGGCCCGGGCACTGGTCAAGGATGCCGAGCTGATCCTCTTCGACGAACCGCTGGTGAACCTCGACTACAAGCTGCGCGAAGAGCTGCGCCAGGAGATGCGCGAGCTGTTCGCCGCGCGCCACTGCATTGCCGTGTACGCCACCACCGAACCCAACGAGGCCCTGGCCCTGGGCGGCACCACCACCATCCTCCATGAAGGGCGCATCGTCCAGAGCGGGCCCACTGCTCAGGTTTACCACCAGCCGCGCACGGTGCTGGCCGCCGAGCTGTTTTCCGAACCGCCGATCAACCTGATGCCCGGGCGTATCAACGGCAACGAAGTGAGTTTTGCCGGTGCTGTGCATTTCGCCATGAACGCCGACCTGCGCTGCATCGGCGATGGCGACTACCGCTTCGGCGTGCGTCCGAGCCATATCAGCCTGGTGCCGTCCAACGACGATGACCTGGAGCTGGCGGTGCTGGTGGAGCTGGCGGAAATCAGCGGCTCGGAAACCTTCCTGCATGTGCGCAACGAGCACTTTCGCCTGGTCCTGCACTTGCCAGGGGTGCACGAGTACCACGTCGATGCGCCGATCCGGGTGTTCATCCCCACCCACAAGCTGTTCGTCTTCGACCCCGCCGGGCAACTGGTGCAGGCCCCGGGCTTGCGTGAAACGAGGGTCGCCTGATGGCCGAGATTCGTCTGCAGCAGCTGGCCCATAGCTACAGCCGTGCCCCCCAGGGTGCGGACGACTATGCCTTGCGTGAGCTTGAACATGTCTGGGAGCAAGGCGGCGCCTACGCCTTGCTCGGCCCATCGGGGTGCGGCAAGTCGACCTTGCTCAATATCATTTCCGGGTTGCTCAGCCCGTCCCACGGCCAGGTACTGTTCGATGGCAAGGTGGTCAACGAACTGTCGCCACAGGCGCGCAACATCGCCCAGGTGTTTCAGTTTCCGGTGGTCTACGACACCATGACGGTGTTCGACAATCTGGCCTTCCCGCTGCGCAACCAGGGCCTGGATGAAGCGCGCATTGCCAGCAAGGTGGCCGAGATCGCCGAGGTGCTCGACCTCGGCAACCTGCTGAAGAAAAAAGCCCGCAACCTTAGCGCCGATGAAAAGCAGAAGGTCTCCATGGGCCGTGGGCTGGTGCGCGACGACGTCTCGGCGATCCTCTTTGACGAGCCGCTGACGGTGATCGACCCGCACCTTAAGTGGAAGCTGCGGCGCAAGCTCAAGCAGATCCACGAGCAGTTCAATATCACCATGATCTACGTCACCCACGATCAGCTCGAAGCCTCGACCTTCGCCGACAAGATCGCGGTGATGTATGGCGGCCAGATCGTCCAGTTCGGCACCCCGCGCGAGTTGTTCGAGCGTCCGCGCCATACCTTCGTCGGCTATTTCATCGGCAGCCCGGGGATGAACCTGATCCCGGTGCAGGTGCAGCCTGGTGGCGTCGGCTTCGCCGGCATTCACCTGGCGTTGCCGCTGGAGTTGCAGGCGCGCCTGGCTGCGACCAGTGCCGTGCGCCTGCAAGTGGGCATCCGCCCGGAATTCGTCCAGGTCTGGGACACCCCGTTCGACGAAGGCTTCAGCGCCCGGGTGGTGGATGTCGAAGACCTGGGTACCTACAAGATTCTCAGCCTCGACCTGCAAGGCGTGCCGCTCAAAGTGCGCCTGGGCGAGGACCGCACGCTGCCCGAGGGCCAGGCCTGGATCAGTTTTCCGGCGCAGTGGCTGATGCTCTATGCCGATGACGTACTGCTGGAGGCCCGGCCATGAACAAAGTGCCCAACAACAAGGCCTGGTGGCTGGTGCTGCCGGTGTTCCTGCTGGTGGCGTTCAGCGCTGTGGTGCCGATGATGACCGTGGTCAACTACTCGGTGCAGGACATTTTCGACCAGTCCAGTCGCTACTTCGTCGGCGCCGACTGGTACCGCCAGGTGCTGCAGGATCCGCGCCTGCACGACTCGCTGTTGCGCCAGTTCATCTATTCGGCCTGCGTGCTGCTGATCGAAATCCCCCTGGGCATCGCCATCGCCCTGACCATGCCGACCAAGGGCCGTTGGTCGTCGCTGTGCCTGATCGTCATGGCCATTCCGCTGCTGATCCCGTGGAACGTGGTCGGCACCATCTGGCAGATTTTCGGCCGCGCCGACATCGGCCTGCTGGGCGCTTCGCTCAACCAGCTGGGCATTAGCTACAACTACGCCGCCAACACCATGGACGCCTGGGTCACGGTGCTGGTGATGGACGTCTGGCACTGGACCTCGCTGGTGGCGCTGCTGTGTTACTCCGGCTTGCGCGCAATCCCCGATGTCTATTACCAGGCGGCGCGCATCGACCGCGCTTCGGCCTGGGCAGTATTCCGGCATATCCAGTTGCCGAAGATGAAGAACGTGCTGTTGATCGCGGTGATGCTGCGCTTCATGGACAGCTTCATGATCTACACCGAGCCGTTCGTGCTCACCGGTGGCGGGCCTGGCAATGCCACCACCTTCCTCAGCCAGACCCTGACGCAGATGGCCGTGGGGCAGTTCGACCTGGGTCCGGCGGCGGCGTTCTCGCTGGTGTACTTCCTGATCATCCTGCTGGTGTCGTGGCTGTTCTATACCGCCATGACCCACGCCGACAAACAGTAGGGGCCGCCCATGAACCTGCGCAAGACGCTGGCGCTGCTGCTGTACATTCTGTTCCTGCTGGTGCCGATCTACTGGCTGCTGAACATGTCGTTCAAGAGCAACACCGAGATCCTCGGCGGCCTGACCCTGTGGCCGCAGAACTTCACCTTCGACAACTACCGGGTGATCTTCACCGACCCCAGTTGGTACAGCGGCTACATCAACTCGCTGTACTACGTGTGCCTGAACACAGTGATCTCGCTGAGCGTGGCCTTGCCGGCCGCCTATGCCTTTTCGCGCTACCGGTTTCTGGGCGACAAGCACCTGTTCTTCTGGCTGCTGACCAACCGCATGGCGCCGCCGGCGGTGTTCCTGCTGCCATTCTTCCAGTTGTATTCCTCCATTGGCCTGTTCGATACGCACATTGCCGTGGCCCTGGCCCACTGTCTGTTCAACGTGCCGTTGGCGGTGTGGATCCTTGAGGGCTTCATGTCCGGGGTGCCCAAGGAGATTGACGAAACCGCCTACATCGATGGCTATAGCTTCCCGCGGTTCTTCGTGAAGATCTTCGTTCCGCTGATTGGCTCCGGCATCGGCGTCACGGCGTTTTTCTGCTTCATGTTTTCCTGGGTCGAATTGCTGCTGGCGCGCACCCTGACCTCGGTGAATGCCAAGCCGATTGCCGCGGTAATGACCCGCACGGTGTCGGCCTCGGGGATCGACTGGGGCGTGCTGGCCGCCGCCGGGGTATTGACCATTCTGCCGGGCATGCTGGTGATCTGGTTTGTCCGCAACCATGTGGCCAAGGGCTTTGCCCTGGGCCGGGTCTGAGGAGCGCGCTATGGACTGGATGGCCTGGACCCTGCCGACGGCGATCTTCTTCGCCGCGATCGGCCTGTTGCTGCTGGGCATGACGGTGTACGAGCTGCGCCGGCCATGCGTCGAGCGTCGCGGCTTTCTGCCGATTGCCACCACCCGTGGCGACCGGCTGTTCATTGCTTTGCTGGGCAGCGCTTACCTGCATTTGCTGGTAATCGGGCTCAGCGACTGGAACCTGTGGGTGGCCTCGCTGCTGTCCCTGGCCTGGCTGTTGGTGGTGATGCGCTGGGGGTAGCCGAGGGCAATCGGCGCGCCTGGGTGAAAATACTCAATCGGGAGATCACAATGTTCGACAACAACAAGAACCGGCGACATTTGACCCTGGCAGCCCTGCTGGTGCTGGGCAGCTTTCACGCCAGCGCCTGGGCCGATGCCTACGAAGATGCCGCGAAAAAATGGATCGGCAGCGAGTTCAAGCCTTCGACCCTGACTCCCGAGCAGCAGCTCGAAGAGTTGAAGTGGTTCATCAAGGCTTCCGAGCCGTTTCGCGGGATGAAGATCAACGTGGTGTCGGAAACCATCGCCACCCATGAATACGAGTCCAAGGTGCTGGCCAAGGCCTTCAGCGAGATCACCGGGATCAAGCTGACCCACGACCTGCTGCAAGAAGGTGACGTGGTAGAAAAACTGCAGACGCAGATGCAGTCGGACAAGAACATCTACGACGGCTGGGTCAATGATTCCGACCTGATCGGTACGCACTTTCGCTACGGCAAGACTGAGTCGATCACCGACCTGATGGCCAATGAAGGCAAGGACTACACCTCGCCAACCCTGGACCTCAAGGACTTTATCGGCATCTCCTTCACCACCGCGCCGGACGGCAAGGTTTACCAGCTGCCCGACCAGCAGTTCGCCAACCTCTACTGGTTCCGCGCCGACTGGTTCGACCGCCCCGACCTCAAGGCCAAGTTCAAGGAAAAGTACGGCTACGAACTGGGCGTGCCGGTGAACTGGTCGGCCTATGAAGACATCGCCAAGTTTTTCAGCGAGGACGTCAAGGAAATCGACGGCAAGCGTGTCTACGGACACATGGACTACGGCAAGAAAGACCCGTCACTGGGCTGGCGCTTCACCGACGCCTGGTTCTCCATGGCCGGCGGCGGCGACAAGGGCTTGCCCAATGGCCTGCCGGTGGACGAATGGGGGATTCGCGTCGAGGACTGCCACCCGGTCGGTTCCAGTGTCACCCGTGGCGGCGATACCAACGGCCCGGCGGCGGTGTATGCCACGCAAAAATATGTCGACTGGATGCGCGCCTATGCGCCGCCCGAGGCCCAGGGCATGACCTTCTCCGAGTCCGGGCCGGTGCCGTCCCAGGGCAATATCGCCCAGCAGATCTTCTGGTACACCGCCTTTACCGCCGACATGACCAAGCCGGGCCTGCCGGTGATGAACGCCGACGGCACGCCGAAGTGGCGCATGGCGCCGTCGCCCAAGGGGCCGTACTGGGAGGAGGGTATGAAGCTGGGTTATCAGGACGCCGGCTCCTGGACCTTCCTCAAGTCGACCCCGGAGAAGCAACGCCTGGCGGCCTGGCTGTACGCCCAGTTCGTCACCTCCAAGACCGTCTCGCTGAAAAAGACCATCGTCGGCCTGACGCCGATCCGCGAGTCTGATATCAACTCCCAGGCCATGACTGACCTTGCGCCCAAGCTCGGCGGCCTGGTGGAGTTTTACCGCAGCCCGGCGCGGGTGCAATGGACCCCGACCGGCACCAACGTGCCGGATTACCCGCGCCTGGCTCAGCTGTGGTGGAGCCATATTGCCGAGGCGGCCAGTGGCGAGAAAACCCCGCAACAGGCGCTCGACGGCCTGGCCAAGGATCAGGACGCGATCCTTGCTCGTCTGCAGCGTTCCAAGGCCCAGGCCACCTGTGCGCCGAAGCTCAATCCCGAGAAAGATGCCCAGTACTGGTTTGATCAGCCCGGTGCGCCGAAGCCGAAACTGGCCAACGAGAAGCCCCAGGGCGAGACCGTGAGCTACAGCGGGCTGCTCAAATCCTGGGAGGCTGCGCGCAAGTAACCACACAGGCACAAAAAAACGGCACCTTCACAGGTGCCGTTTTTATCCCGCCATCAGCACTTACTTATGCAGCTCTTCGGCCGCATACAGGGTGTTTTCCAGCAGGCAGGCGCGGGTCATCGGCCCGACGCCACCCGGTACCGGGGTGATCCAGCCGGCGCGGGGCAGGGCGGTCTCGTAGACCACATCGCCCACCAGCTTGCCATCTTCCTGGCGGTTGATGCCGACGTCGATGACGATCGCGCCTTCCTTGATCCACTCACCCTTGACCAGGCCCGGCTTGCCGGCAGCCACTACCACCAGGTCGGCGCGGCCGACGTGACCGGCCAGATCCTTGGTGAAGCGGTGGGTGACGGTCACGGTGCAACCGGCCAGCAGCAGTTCCATGGCCATCGGCCGGCCAACGATGTTGGAGGCGCCAACGACCACCGCGTTCATGCCGTACAGGTCCTGGCCGGTGCTTTCGAGCAGGGCCATGATGCCTTTTGGCGTGCACGGGCGCAGCAGCGGGATACGCTGGGCCAGGCGGCCGACGTTATACGGATGGAAACCATCGACGTCCTTGTCGGGGCGAATGCGCTCGAGCAGCAGCGAGGCATCCAGGTGCGCCGGCAATGGCAGTTGCAGGAGGATGCCGTCGATGTTCGGGTCGTCATTGAGGCGATCGATCAGCTCGGTCAGGGCTTGCTGCGTGGTATCGCTGGGCAGGTCGAAGGCCTGGGAGTTGAAGCCGACCTCTTCGCAATCCTTGCGCTTGTGCGAGACATAGACTTGAGAAGCGGGGTCGGTGCCGACCAGGATCACCGCCAGGCCAGGCGTACGCAGGCCTTGCTGGCGACGCTCCACGACACGTTGGGCGATCTGCTGGCGCAGGCTGGCGGCGATCGCCTTGCCGTCGATAAGGTGTGCAGTCATGACGCGTGATTAACCATCGAGAGGGAATAAAAAGAGCGCGCATTCTCGCATGAAGGGGCCCGAGGGCAAAGGCGCTTGGTCTGGCAATTGCCCTAAGCCCTTAAATAAAATGAATTTTTTTTAGAAAACTGTTGACGACCTTTCCACTCGTCTATAAGATTCGTCGCACTTGTCGGGCAGAGCCTAGCACTGGTTAGCAAGGTCAGGCAGAATGAGCAGATTTTTTAGCTTGTTCGGTACGGCTAAAAGTTAATTTGTAATCGTCACAGAAAGCAGATTAAATATGCGCCCGTAGCTCAGCTGGATAGAGCATCCGCCTTCTAAGCGGATGGTCGCAGGTTCGAGTCCTGCCGGGTGCGCCAATCGGCAGCTTTGGCACAAGTAAAGCGGTAACTGCAATATGGTGGACGTAGCTCAGTTGGTAGAGCGCAGGATTGTGATTCCTGTGGTCGTGGGTTCGATTCCCATCGTCCACCCCATATTCCAAAAGGCGCCTGATGAAAGTCTGGCGCCTTTGCTTTAAAAGCGTCATGCGGACGTGGTGAAATTGGTAGACACACTGGATTTAGGTTCCAGCGGCGCAAGCTGTAAGAGTTCGAGTCTCTTCGTCCGCACCATCCAACGTTTCACCGCCCTTCGCTGAAGCGCGTGAATGTTTCAAAAGCAGCTTTGACAGGTGCAAAGCGGCACATGCAATATGGTGGACGTAGCTCAGTTGGTAGAGCGCAGGATTGTGATTCCTGTGGTCGTGGGTTCGATTCCCATCGTCCACCCCATATTCCCAAAGGCGCCCGATGAAAATCCGGCGCCTTTGTTTTAAACGCTTCATGCGGACGTGGTGAAATTGGTAGACACACTGGATTTAGGTTCCAGCGGCGCAAGCTGTAAGAGTTCGAGTCTCTTCGTCCGCACCATCCAAGCTTTCACCGCCCTTCACTGAAGCGCGAGAAAGCCTCGAAAAAGCCGCCTTGTGCGGCTTTTTTCGTTTCCAGGGTTTGATTCCTGCCTGCTGGTTTTCGCCCAAATAGAAAATAGTTTCAGATGGAACTGATTTTCATTTCACTTTTTGCTTCCCTCGCGTGACCTCTCTTACAAGATCATTTCAATCTGCAAGGGAGCGCCTCGTGAAGAGCACACAGCCGGCCGCCGTTCAGCGGCTGCAGCCAAACAACAAAAACGCTGCACGCAAGATTGCCTGCAGTGCGCTGACCGCACTGGCTTTGGCGGGCGGCAGCAACGCCTGGTCGTTGGCCAATGCCGCTGAAAGAGGCGCGACCCAGCAGGCGCCGCTGCGCAAGCATTATGAAATTGCGCCAGGGCAACTGGCGCCGGCCTTGAACCAGTTGGCCACCGCTACCGGGGTGATCCTCACCTTCGATCCGCAACTCAGCGAGAACCGCAGCACCCAGGGCCTGAGCGGCGAGTACACCCTCAAGGAGGCTTTCGACCTGCTGCTGATGGGCACTGGCCTGTGGGTTGAGCGGCTCAAGGATCATACCTACGTGCTGCGCATGCACGAACGCAGCGACAGCGCGCTTGAAGTCGGCCCGACCATGGTCGGCGCCCTGGCCGAGCGGCCCGGGGCAATCCAGAGCAGCCGGGAAGTGCATGCCGAGCGCCAGGACCTCAACAGTGTGGTGCGCTCGATACCCGGTACTTACACCTTGCACTCGCGCAGCCAGCCGGGGGTGTCGGTGAACATTCGTGGCCTGGCCGGCCTGGGCCGGGTCAACACCATGATCGATGGCGTCACCCAGACCTTTCGCAATAATGCCGGCCACGGCTCGGGTGGGCCGATGGCCTTTGTCGACGCCAACCTGCTGGCCGGGGTCGATGTACAGCGTGGTTCGGTGGACGGCGCCGAAGGTGCCAACACCCTGGGCGGCTCGGCGAACTTTCGTACCTTCGATATCGATGACATCGTCAAACCAGACCACCGTGTAGGCCTGCGCACGACTTATCGCACCGGTAACAACGGCTACGGCAACACCCGCATGTTTGCCGCCGGTGCCCGCACCCGTCCGGAAGATGTCGAGGGTGTCTACGGTCTGGTCGCCGCGGTGAGCAGCACCCAGACCGGCGAGTACAAGACCACCAACGGCCAGTCCAACGAATACGACACCACCAAGCAGAACCCACGCTCCGGCTTGCTCAAGCTGCGCCTGCAGCCCAACGACATGCACCGCCTTGACCTGAGCGGGGTGAAGTACCGCAACGAGTTCTATCACAACTACCCCTGGCAACTGGACAACGAGACCTATCGCGCCAAGTACGCCTACACGCCCTACAGCGAATGGGTGAACCTCACGGTCAATGCCTACCAGAACAAGACTGAGCTTGAGTACCCGCCGGTAGAAGAGTCCCACTACATTGGCCGCAAAACCCGCGACGACGCCCACGGCTTTGACCTGACCAACGTCAGTCGTTTCAACCTCGGGCCGGTGGAGGCGAGCTGGAGCAATGGCGCGCGTTACTACACCGACGACTTCGTTGCCCAGACCCCGGAGAAACGCGGCGCCAACCCCGAAGGCAAGCAGGCTACCCATAGCCTGTTCAGCACCCTGGAATTCAACTACGACATCTATGCCCTGACCCTGGCCGGCCACTATGACGGCTACAAGGTCAGCGGCCATGTGCCCAAGTGCTCGATCATTGGCCAGTGCCGCGGCATCGATGGCGGTGACGTGGATATCACCCGTCGTGAACACAGCTTCAACCCGCGGGTGGGCTTCGCAGTCAAGCCTTATGACTGGATGCAGCTCTACAGCAGCTGGTCGCGCACCTCGCGGGCGCCGCGGGTGCAGGAAATGTTCTTCGAGAAAGTGCCGCTCGAGGCCGATGCCAGCGACGCCGATGGTGTCGGCGCCAACCCGTTCCTGCGTCAGGAACGTTCGACCAACTACGAGTTCGGGGTCAATTTCAGCCGCGCCGGGCTGTTCAGCAACGACGACTACGGGCAACTGAAGATCAACCGCTTTATCAGCAAGATCGATGGCTACATCACCCCGCAGTCGTTCGACATCCTTGATGACGACGGCGAAGAGTCGGCGAAGATGAACTGGGTCAACTGGCCGGAAGAAGTGCGCATGAGCGGCTATGAGCTGGAAGGGCGCTACGACGCCGGCTTCTTCTACGCCAATCTGTCGTGGACCAAGGCCACGACCAAGTCGCCGACCACCTCCGGCATCGAGCTGGAAGACATCAACAGTCAGCCGGACCGCTTCTGGACCCTCGACCTTGGCACCCGCTGGTTTGACGAACGCCTGGTGCTGGGCGCCCGTGGCGAGTACGCCGGCCCGTCGGAAACCAGCTGGGACTGGTACGAGACGAAAAAATCCAACTCCACCGGGGTGATCTGGGACCTGTACGGCAGCTACCGGGTGCAGGACAACCTGAGCCTGTTCTTCAACGTCGAGAACGTCGGCAACAAGGTCTACAACAACAGCGCCTCGGTGGACTACCTGATGTCGGCGGTGATGGACCAGGGCAACGGCCGTGGCCGCACCACCTCGTTCGGCTTCACCCTCGAATACTGACAGGACCCTTCATGTTCAAGTCTTCTTTTATAGGGGCAGGGCTGGCGCTGCTCGTCGGTTGCGCCAGCGTCAATGCGCCGGTGGCCGACAGCGCCTACACCCGGGTCGAAAGCCATATTCCCGAATGGGGCGCGATCATCGAGTTGGGCAGTGGCAAGCAGGTTTCGCCGACGCAACTGCTTGATGAGCTGGCGCCAGCGCACACGGTGATGGTCGGCGAAGTGCACGACAACTTCGCCCATCATCTGATCGAGCAATGGCTGGCGACCCACCTGGCCAAGCGCCGGCCCCAGGGGGCGGTGGTCCTGGAGATGCTCGACAGCGACCAGCAGCGCCCGGTCGCCGAAGTCCAGGCCTGGCTGGGCCAGGGCAATCAGGTGCGTAGCCAGCGCCTGCAACAGATCATCCATTGGGACCCGCGCTGGAGCTGGGAGCAATATGGCACGCTGATGGTAGCGCTGATGCCGGCGCCAGCGGCACTGCTGGCCGGCAACCTGTCGGGCGCCGAGCGCAAGCGTCTGATGGCAACAGCGCCAGCCAACCCCGACGGTCTGTTCCCGTCGCCCGCCATCGCCGCCCGCCAACGCCAGCAGATCAAGCAGATGCACTGCGGGCAGATCGATGCCGCGCGCATGAATGCAATGCTGGCGATCCAGCACGCCCGCGATCAGCGCATGGCGCAGGTGCTCGATAACGCCCAGGCGCCGCGACTGCTATTGGCGGGTGTGCTGCACACGCTCAAAAGCCTGGGCGCCCCGCCATACCTGGGGCAAGGGGCGAGCGACCCGGGGCTGAAAGTACTGGTGATCGCTGAGCAGGATCATCGCCTGAGCGCCAGCGACGCCGACTACGTCTGGATGCTGCCGAGCGCGGATGCCGAGGGCGCCGCCCTGGTTACCGACGCGGGTGGTTGCGACCAGCCCGCCCATTGAAACCTTCATTACAAGGAATTAGCCATGACTCAACTGACTGAAAGCGGATTCAACCCGCTGTGCCTGGACCTGCCCGCCGTGGAGGTAGCCGCACAGCTGCATAGCCTGGGCCTGGTGCGCACGTGTACGCCGGCTAACCATGCCGTGATCGAACAACTGGGGCGTTATCCGCAATCCGACGATATCAGCGAAGCGGGGCTGGTGATTGGCGAGGACGGCCTGGACCTGCGCTTGAATCTGCGTGCCTGGTACTGGATCGGCATGGCTCATGATGCCAGTGGCTACCGCCTGAGTGTCTTCGATCGCCACGGCAAAGTGCTGCTGCGCCTGGCCTCGACCGAGCAGTCGTCGATGGCCGGCTGGGCAGGACTGTATGAGCAGTGCATCGACAAGCCGGCAGTTTTCAGCGAGCCGCCTTCGTTCGGCAAGCGTGATCTGCAGGTGCCCGGCCTTGTTGAGGAATGGGCGGCGATGGCCAATGTCCATGAGCACTTTGCCCTGCTCAAGCGCCACGGCCTGACCCGTTACGAAGGTAACGCGCTGGTGGCCCCGGATTTTGCCCGGCAACTTTCGCAGACCAGCCCGGTGGCGATGTTCCGTGAGCTGGCCGCCAGCGCGCTGGAGCTGATGCTGTTCGTCTACAGCGCCGGTAGCGTGCAGATCTTTACCGGCCGGCTGACGGGTGTGAGCGAGTCGGGCGCCGAGCTGCTGTTCGACATGCCCGCCAGTGACCAGGCGGCTACCTGCTTCAGGATCGCCGATGCGCCGGATGCGCAGATCTGGCGGGTTTACAAACCGAACCAGGTCGGCGGCGTCACCAGCCTCGAGTTTTTTGATGCCGAGCAGCGTCTGATTGTCCAGGTCTTTGCTCGTCGTCCGGCGGGGCAGCCTGAACAACCGGCCTGGCGTGAGTGGCTGGATGCCCTGGAGGCGGCGCGATGAAGGCTTTGCTGCTTGGCGTGCTGGCGGCCTGTGCGGTCATGACCGTGCAGGCCGAAACCGCCGATACGCTGGTGATCGGCAACGATCTGGCGGAAATTGTCGAGCGCCTGGGCGGTACTTCGCGCCTGGTCGGGCGCGATGATTCCAGTCGCTTTCCGCAGGCCATCGCCAACCTGCCGTCGGTGGGGTACATGCGCCAGCTCTCGGCAGAAGGGGTGCTGGCGCTCAAGCCACAACGGCTGCTGATCAGCGATGCTGCCCGTCCGGCTATCGTGCTGCGCCAGTTGAGCGGCCTGGGGCTTGAAGTGCTGAGCATTGCCCGCGGCAAGGGTGTCGGCGATATCCCGGCAAAGATCGAGCAGGTGGCGGCGGCCATGAACCTACAGGCGCAGGCGCAACCGTTGCTTGATGAGCAGCGCCAGTTGGCTGGGCAGTTGGCCAAGACGCCGGCGCTCAAAGGACCGAAGGCGCTGTTCATTTTCAATCATGCCGGCATGACGCCGCTGATCATGGGGCAAGGCACCGAAGCTCAGGCGGCACTGGCGCAGGCGGGGATCGAAAACTGCGCGACCTTCAATGCCTACAAGCAAGTGGCGGCTGAAGCCATGGTGTCGCTGGCGCCGGATTTCGTCATCGTCAGCCGCGCCGGGCTGGCGGCACTTGGGGGTGAAGACAACCTGTGGAAACTGGGCGGCCTGGCCCATACCCCGGCCGGACAGCATCGGCGCTTGGTGCAGGTCGATGACCAGGCGCTGCTCAACCTCGGGCCGCGCACGGTGCAGGCCATGCTGCAGCTACGCCAGGACGCAGGAGCGCTGTTTCCATGAGGCGCGCAAGCAGCGTCTCGCTGCCGATACTGATGCTGATGCTGGCAGGGCTGTGCGCCCTGCTGGTGGTGTGTTCGCTGGTCGGTAGTATCGGCTTGTCGCCACGGATTGTGTTCGGTGATCTGCCCACCGCCCTGGAGTGGCAGGTCTGGAGCGAAGTGCGCCTGCCGCGTCTGCTGCTGGCAGTGCTGGTGGGCTCGACCCTGGCGGTGGGCGGCACGGCGATGCAAGGCCTGTTTCGCAACCCGCTGGCCGACCCGACCCTGCTCGGCCAGGCCAGCGGCGCCGGGCTGGCGGTGTCGATCTGGGTCGTACTGTTCAACGGCCGCTTTGCCGGGCTGGAGCTTTATGGGCAGTTTTTCGCAGGCTTTATTGGCGCGTTGCTGGTGACCCTGGTGATTTTTCGTATTGGCCGCGGCTACAAAGGGCGCGAGTCGACCATCACCTTGTTGCTGGCCGGCTTGGTCATCAACACCCTGACCGGTGCCCTGGGCGGCATCCTCACCTTTGTCGCCAGCGAAGAGCAGTTGCGCCAGCTGAGCTTGTGGGGCATGGGCAGCCTGAGCAGCGCCGAGTGGTCGAGCGTATCGGTGGCCGCCCTGGTCTTGCCCCTGAGCTTGTGGGTGCTGGCGCGTTGCGCGGGCGATCTGGACTTGTTTCAGCTGGGCGAGGTGTCTGCGCACGCCGCCGGGCTGGATGGCGACCGGCTGAAAAACCGCGTGGTGCTGGCTTCGTCGCTGGGTGTGGGGCTGTGCGTGGCGCTGAGCGGCATCATCGGCTTTATCGGCCTGCTGGTGCCGCATTGCCTGCGCCTGTATTTCGGCCCCGGCCACCGTTTGCTGGTTCCTGCGTCGATGCTCTGCGGCGCGATCCTGTTGCTGGTCGCCGATACCCTGGCACGCAGTCTTACCAGCCCGGCAGAAATTCCCGTCGGCCTGGTCACCAGCATTATTGGTGGGCCGTATTTTCTCTGGTTGTTACTCGGTCGCAAGGTGCGGGAGTTTTGACATGCTTGAACTGATCAATGTCAGCCTGGAGCGTCCTTTTGCCCTGGCGTCGTTCAGCGAGCGGGTACGGGCAGGTGAGCTTCTTGGGTTGATCGGCCCCAATGGCGCGGGCAAAAGCACGCTGTTGTCGTTGATATCCGGTTACCTGCAACCGGCGGGCGGGCAGGTCGAGTTGCTCGGTCGAGCGTTGCCCGCTTATTTGCCCGGGCAACTGGCGCGCCGGCGCGCGCTGGTGACGCAGCAGATGGACAGTGCTTTCGATTGGCGGGTCGAAGAATTCATTCGTCTCGGTCAGCAGCACCCTGGCGAGCCGTGCCCGGGCATTATCGATGCGCTGGATGTCCGTCACTTGCTTGGCCGGGGAGTGTTGTCGCTGTCTGGCGGCGAGCTGCAGCGGGTAACCATTGCCCGGGCCATGAACCAATTGGCAATCAGCCCGCTGACTGACGCCTGGGACGATGGTCGCGGCTGCCTGCTGTTGCTGGACGAACCCACCAGCGCCCTGGATATCGGCCAGCAGCAGAACCTCATGCGGGTGTTGCGCACGCTGACCCGTTCGCCGCGTATTGCCGTGGTCTGTGTGTTACACGACCTGAACCTGGCTGCGCGCTACTGCGACCGCCTTTGGCTGCTCGAAGGCGGCCGGCTTTGCGCCAGCGGCGCGCCGGCCCAGGTGCTCAGCGAGCAGCGCATTGCCCAGGTGTTTGGTGCGCAGGTACGGGTAACGGCGGGTAAACACCACCAGGTGAGCATTGAGCTGGCGCCGTAAGTGGCGTCTAGCGCTGACTCAACGTAACCCAGTAGCGTGAGCGCCGCAGCACCTGCACGGACAATGACAGGGGCAGGGCGTCGAGCACCGCATCGGTGTCGGCCAGCGGATAAACGCCGGAGATACGCAACGCAGCGATCTCGTCGCTGCAGCGCAACAGGCCAGGCCGGTAGCGGCTGAGTTGCTCGACAAAGGCATCCAGGCGCATGTTGTCGGCCACCAGCAAGCCCTTGCTCCAGGCCGGCTCGGCCGAGGTGCCGGTGGCCGGTTCGATGCGGGTCGGGGTGAAGCGCGCGCGCTGCCCGGGAGCCAGGCGCAGGGGGTTGGCGGGTGATTGCCGCGCCTGCACCTCGACTGCACCGTCGAACAGCTCGACCTGCGTGGCTGGCTCTTGCAGCTCGACACTAAAACGCGTCCCTAATGCCCGTACCTGGCCATGTACGGTGTAAACGCTTAACGGGCGTTGATCGGCGTTCGAGCGGTGGCCACTGCGGATCAACAGGCGCCCGGCGAGCAGTTGCACGCGGCGCTGGCGGCTGTCGAACAGCACGGTGATTTCGGTACTTGCGTCGAGGGTCAATTGGCTGCCGTCTTCCAGCTCGATGTGTTGTGGGGCGCTGGCACCATTGCGGTAGGTCAGTTCCGGGCCCGGCTGCCAGACGTTGCGATAGGCCAGTTGCCCGGCGCAGCCGAACAGGCCGAGCACCGCCAGTGCCTTGAGCGCTTGCCGGCGACTGCGGCCCTGGCTGCCCCGGGAAAGGCTCTGGTAGCCGGCATGTGGCTCCAGCCCGGCCATGCGTCGACGCAGGGCCTCGATGTGCAGCCAGGCACGTTCGTTGTCCGGATGGGCGGCGCGCCACTGCTCAAGCGCCCGCTGCTGCTCGGGGCTGAGTGCGCCTTCCATGGTTTCGGTGAGCCACTGTGCGGCTTCGCGAGTAGTACGCGGGTTAAAGGGGGAGGGGGTCATGGCTGGTCAGCAAAAAAGCAATGCTGGTTGGCCCGCACCAGGTACAGCTTTACCGAGCGGCTGCTGACCTGCAGGCGTTCGGCGATTTCGGCGATCTTCAGGCCCTGCAGGTGCGACAGTAAGAAGGCTTCGCGGACCTTGGCCGGCAGGGCGTCGAGCATGCGATCGAGCAGGGTCAGGGCTTCAAGTGCCAGCACGCGGACTTCGGGTGACGGTTCAACTGCTTCAGGCAGGCTGGCCAGTGTTTCCAGGTACGCCTGCTCGACCAGGCGGCGGCGATAGACATTGGCCATCAGTCGCCGCGCCACGGTCGAGAGAAACGAGCGGGGTTCGCGGATCCTGAACAGGTCTTTGGAGCCGAGGATGCTCAGGAAGGTATCGTGGGCAATGTCGGCGGCATGTTCCGGGCAGCCGATACGATTGCGTAGCCATCGGTGCAGCCAATTGTGATGGTCGTTGTACAGGGTGCTCAGGCACGTATTCAGTCCAGGTGTAGCGGGGCGGGTGTCCATCGGGTGCGTGGCCGGCGTAAAGCGGAACGGACGCCCATTATAGCGAGAATAATTATCAATTGATAATTGTTGTTATTGAGAAATGCTGGTCACCGGCTGGCCGTGAGCGGATTTGCCGGGCGGCCCAGCTGCCGCAGTGCCTGCTTGCACGCTTTCGTCGCAGACTACCTGGCTGATGGCTCTGGACAGTGAGCCTTTGAAGATCGGAGTGAGCTCGTTGTCGGCCTCGGCGTCCTGAAGGTCCTCCAGCGAAGCTCCCGGGCCCATGAAGCGTACTGTGCGTGCGCTGCAATCGAACTGGCGGGCACTGTAGCTGGTCCCGCTGATGCCGACACGCTGGGTGATTACAGTGCGCTGGGAAGGATCACCCGACACGCTCACGATCGAGTAGCGGGCGTCTTGATCGAAGGAGGTTTGCAGCACTGTAGCGCTGACGAGGGAACAGCAAAGTGCCAGGCAACAGCCAGAGATGAGTTTGATCAGCACGGGTACTTCCTTGCATTGGCGCTGTGATTTTGCAGGAGGTGCCAAGCGATAATGAATCGTATTAACGATGTGGCACGTTGCTAGCTTAGTGGGCAAGCTATTCCTAGACAACGGCCCACCCCCCATTGTTCATGAAATTTCCGACAATCGGGGTGGATTATTCATGCATGTTTTGACGGCCTGGTGACAATCGACGAAAAGCTGATAAATTTCAGCCGGTTGAAACAGTGGCCGGGTTTAGGGTCGCAAAAAGGAAACCACCATGATTTCACCAGAACGTCAGGCCATCGCCCTGCAGCGCTATGCCGAAGCCAACCCGCAGATGCGTGAAGAGATCGCCGGGCTCAGCGAGCACGAGCAGGCTCAGCAGGTCCTCTGGGCCTTCGAGGATGCCGCGCAGGAGCAGGGGGTCGAACCCTGGGAGCTGACCTTGCAACTGATTGCCGAGTCCGACGAGGAGCTTGCGGCCCTGCGCCTTGAGGTGCATCGCGAGGTTGCCGAGGCGCTGGGGATGGCGTGGGAAGAGTATTGCGAGTTCAACGAAATCGAACAGGATTCGTAACGCTGCAACTCGGATTTGTAGTGTTTTGACAAGATTTTATGCAGCCCAGGGGCTGGATCATCATGGCTTCAGCTGTGGCGTCCAGGCCAGGGGCTGCGTGTGTTGAGCGGCCTTGGGCAAGGTTTTTGCCAGGGTCTTTGAATTAAATGGACCGGCGTACTTTCCCGTCGTCCTGAACGGGGTGACTTCTGGTCTTTGAGCCACTAGAATGCTTGCCCTTGATTCTGGAGTCGGGTATCGCCGGCTAACGTCTGTGCAACGAGGAATATCCATGCAAGTTTCTGTTGAAAATACTTCTGCTCTCGAGCGCCGCATGACCATCGCCGTTCCGGCCGAGCGCGTCGAGACCGAAGTCAACAAGCGTCTGCAACAGACTGCCCGTCGCGCCAAGGTCCCAGGCTTCCGTCCTGGCAAAGTGCCGATGAGCGTGATCCGTCAGCGCTACGAAGACGCCGCCCGTCAGGAAGCCTTCGGCGACCTGGTCCAGGCTTCCTTCTACGAAGCCGTGGTCGAGCAGAAGCTGAACCCGGCTGGCGCCCCTGCCGTCGAGCCAAAATCGTTCGAAAAGGGCAAAGATCTCGAATACGTCGCCATTTTCGAAGTATTCCCTGAGTTCACCGTTGCCGGTTTCGACTCGATCGCCGTCGAGCGCCTGAGCGCCGAAGTGGCTGACGCCGACCTGGACAACATGCTCGAAGTGCTGCGCAAGCAAAACGTGCGTTTCGAAGCCGCTGACCGCGCTGCCCAGAACGAAGACCAGCTGAACATCGATTTCGTCGGCAAGGTCGACGGTGAAGTGTTCGCTGGCGGTTCGGCCAAGGGCACCCAGCTGGTACTGGGTTCCGGCCGCATGATCCCGGGCTTCGAAGAAGGCCTGGTCGGCGCCAAGGCCGGTGAAGAGCGCGTTCTGAACCTGACCTTCCCCGAGGACTATCAGAACCTGGACCTGGCTGGCAAAGCCGCCGAGTTCACCGTTACCGTCAACAGTGTTGCCGAGCCAAAGCTGCCTGAGCTGACCGAAGAGTTCTTCGCCCAGTTCGGTATCAAGGAAGCAACCCTGGAAGGTTTCCGCACCGAAGTTCGCAAGAACATGGAGCGTGAACTGCGTCAGGCGATCAAGACCAAGGTCAAGAACCAGGTAATGGACGGCCTGCTGGCTGCCAACCCGATCGAAGTCCCGAAAGCCCTGCTGGAAAACGAAGTGAACCGCCTGCGCGTTCAAGCCGTTCAGCAGTTCGGTGGCAACATCAAGCCTGAGCAACTGCCGGCCGAGCTGTTCGAAGAGCAAGCCAAGCGCCGCGTCGTGCTGGGCCTGATCGTCGCCGAAGTGGTCAAGCAGAACGAACTGAAGCCGGACGAAGACCGCGTTCGCGAAATGATCCAGGAAATGGCTTCGGCTTACCAGGAGCCTGAGCAGGTCGTGGCTTGGTACTACAAGAACGACCAGCAACTGAACGAAGTCCGTTCGGTTGTGCTGGAAGAACAAGTTGTGGATACTGTTCTGCAGAAAGCGACTGTGACCGACAAATCGGTCTCGTACGAAGAAGCCGTAAAACCAGCCCAGGCACCTGCCGCCGCTGAGTAATACGCCAGCTTCGTAGGAAAACACCACAAGCCAGCCTTCGAGCTGGCTTGTGCGTATTCAAGACATGACTATTTGGGAGTGAGTGCAGGACATGTCCCGCAATTCTTATTATCAGCAGAGCTCTGACATCCAGGCCGCAGGCGGCCTGGTCCCGATGGTTATCGAGCAATCCGCTCGTGGCGAACGCGCCTATGACATCTACTCGCGCCTTCTCAAGGAGCGGGTGATCTTCCTGGTCGGCCCGGTAGAGGACTACATGGCCAACCTGGTAGCGGCGCAGATGCTGTTCCTTGAAGCGGAAAACCCGGACAAGGATATCCATCTCTACATCAACTCGCCGGGCGGTTCGGTGACTGCCGGCATGTCGATCTACGACACCATGCAGTTCATCAAGCCGGACGTCTCGACCATCTGCATCGGCCAGGCCTGCAGCATGGGCGCCTTCCTGCTGGCCGCAGGTGCCAAGGGCAAGCGTCACTGCCTGCCGAACTCGCGGGTGATGATTCACCAGCCACTGGGCGGTTTCCAGGGCCAGGCCACGGATATCGAGATCCACGCCAAGGAAATCCTCTCCATCAAGTCGCGTCTGAACGAGCTGCTGGCCTACCACACAGGTCAGGACCTGGAGACCATCAAGCGCGATACTGAGCGCGACAATTTCATGAGCGCCGAGCGCGCAGCCGAATACGGCCTGATCGACTCGGTCTACGACAAGCGGCAACTGGCCTCCTGAATCCGGGTGCCAGAGCAGGCGGGCGCGCATTGCGCCTACCTGCGGACTTGAAAAAGCCCGCAATTGCCTTCATCTTGTGTTGCAAGCCTACCGGATTGGATCGATCGAATGACTGACACCCGTAACGGCGAGGACAACGGCAAATTGCTCTATTGCTCCTTCTGCGGCAAAAGCCAGCACGAAGTGCGCAAGTTGATTGCCGGCCCCTCGGTATTTATCTGCGACGAGTGCGTCGACCTGTGCAACGACATCATCCGTGAGGAGGTGCAGGAAGCCCAGGCCGAGAGCAGCGCGCATAAACTGCCTTCGCCGAAAGAAATCAGCACCATCCTGGACCAGTACGTCATTGGTCAGGAGCGTGCGAAAAAGGTACTGGCGGTAGCGGTGTACAACCACTACAAACGCCTGAATCAACGCGACAAGAAGAACGACGACGTCGAGCTCGGCAAGAGTAACATCCTGCTGATCGGTCCGACGGGCTCGGGTAAGACCCTGCTCGCCGAAACCCTCGCGCGTCTGTTGAATGTACCGTTCACCATCGCCGATGCTACCACCCTGACCGAAGCCGGTTACGTGGGTGAGGACGTCGAGAACATCATTCAAAAACTGCTG
This sequence comes from Pseudomonas sp. UC 17F4, assembly GCF_900101695.1. NCBI lineage: Bacteria > Pseudomonadati > Pseudomonadota > Gammaproteobacteria > Pseudomonadales > Pseudomonadaceae > Pseudomonas > Pseudomonas sp. UC 17F4. The sequence continues at coordinate 4,654,731 of NZ_FNKV01000001.1, read as the reverse complement.
CAGAAGTGCGACTACGACGTGGAAAAGGCCCAGATGGGCATTGTCTACATCGACGAAATCGACAAGATCTCGCGCAAGTCGGACAACCCGTCCATCACCCGCGACGTTTCGGGCGAGGGCGTGCAGCAGGCGCTGCTCAAGCTGATCGAAGGCACGGTCGCTTCGGTACCGCCGCAAGGTGGCCGCAAGCACCCGCAGCAGGAATTCCTGCAGGTCGATACGCGTAACATCCTGTTTATCTGTGGCGGTGCGTTCTCGGGCCTCGAAAAGGTCATCCAGGCGCGTTCCACCCGCGGCGGCATCGGCTTTGGTGCCGAAGTACGCAGCAAGCAGGAAGGCAAGAAGGTTGGCGAGTCGCTGCGTGAAGTCGAGCCTGACGATCTGGTCAAGTTCGGTCTGATCCCGGAGTTCGTCGGTCGTCTGCCGGTTCTGGCGACCCTCGACGAGCTCGACGAAGCTGCCTTGATGCAGATTCTGACCGAGCCGAAGAACGCCCTGACCAAGCAGTATGCCAAGCTGTTCGAAATGGAAGGCGTGGACCTGGAGTTCCGCAGTGATGCGCTCAAGTCGGTGGCCCGCAAGGCCCTGGAGCGCAAGACCGGGGCCCGTGGCCTGCGTTCGATCCTCGAAGGCATCCTGCTCGACACCATGTACGAGATTCCTTCGCAGAAGGATGTCAGCAAGGTGGTGATCGACGAGAGCGTCATCGATGGTTCTTCGCAGCCGCTGTTGATCTACGAGAACAGCGAGCCGCAAGCCAAGGCTGCACCCGACGTCTGAGTCGCCACGCGGCTCGATTCAAGCAAGGGGCCTTCGGGCCCCTTTGCTTTTCCTGTCGCAGAGCTTGTTTTTTTGCGGGCCTGCCCCCACATTAACTCCACGCTCAAAATCCATCGGTTTCCGGCCATAAGGCCGCTGTAGAGGCGAAATCATGAAGACCACCCTCGACTTGCCTCTCTTGCCATTGCGCGATGTCGTCGTCTATCCGCACATGGTCATCCCACTGTTCGTGGGGCGCGAGAAGTCCATCGAGGCCCTTGAGGCCGCGATGACGGGCGAGAAGCAGATTCTCCTGCTGGCCCAGAAGAACCCCGCTGACGACGATCCAGGCGAAGACGCCCTGTACCGCGTCGGTACCATTGCCACCGTCCTGCAACTGCTGAAACTGCCCGATGGCACCGTCAAGGTGCTGGTCGAAGGCGAACAGCGCGGTGCGGTCGAGCGTTTCAACGAAGTCGACGGCCACATTCGTGCCGAAGTTTCGCTGATCGACGAATCCCAGGCTGCCGAGCGCGAGTCTGAAGTCTTCGTCCGCAGCTTGCTGTCACAATTTGAACAATATGTTCAGCTGGGCAAGAAAGTCCCGGCTGAAGTCCTGTCGTCGCTCAACAGCATCGATGAGCCCGGGCGCCTGGTCGACACCATGGCAGCGCACATGGCGCTGAAGATCGAGCAAAAGCAGGAAATCCTCGAGATCCTCGACCTGTCGGCCCGTGTCGAACACGTGCTGGCGCTGCTGGATGCCGAAATCGACCTGCTGCAGGTCGAGAAGCGTATCCGTGGCCGGGTCAAGAAACAGATGGAGCGCAGCCAGCGCGAGTACTACCTGAATGAGCAGATGAAGGCCATTCAGAAAGAGCTCGGCGACAGCGAAGAAGGTCACAACGAAGTCGAGGAGCTGAAAAAGCGTCTCGACGCTGCCGGCCTGCCGAAGGACGCCTACGCCAAGGCCCAGGCCGAGCTGAACAAGCTCAAGCAGATGTCGCCGATGTCGGCCGAAGCCACCGTGGTGCGCTCGTACCTCGACTGGCTGGTGCAGGTGCCGTGGAAGGCGCAGAGCAAGGTGCGTCTGGACCTGGCCAAGGCCGAGGAAATTCTCGACGCCGACCATTACGGCCTGGAGGAGGTCAAGGAGCGCATCCTTGAGTACCTCGCAGTGCAAAAACGGGTGAAAAAGATCCGTGGTCCGGTACTGTGCCTGGTCGGGCCGCCTGGCGTGGGTAAAACCTCGCTGGCCGAGTCGATCGCCAGTGCCACCAACCGCAAGTTCGTACGCATGGCCCTCGGTGGCGTGCGCGACGAGGCCGAGATTCGCGGTCACCGCCGTACCTATATCGGTTCGATGCCCGGTCGTCTGATTCAGAAAATGACCAAGGTTGGCGTACGCAACCCGCTGTTCCTGCTCGACGAAATCGACAAGATGGGCAGCGACATGCGCGGCGATCCGGCCTCGGCGTTGCTGGAAGTGCTCGACCCCGAGCAGAACCACAACTTCAACGATCACTACCTGGAAGTCGACTACGACCTCTCGGACGTGATGTTCCTCTGCACCTCGAACTCGATGAACATCCCGCCAGCCTTGCTGGACCGGATGGAAGTCATCCGCCTGCCGGGTTACACCGAGGACGAGAAGATCAACATCGCGGTCAAGTACCTGTCGCCCAAGCAGATCAAGGCCAACGGCCTGAAAAAGGGCGAGCTGGAGATCGACGTCTCGGCGATCCGCGACATCATCCGCTACTACACCCGCGAAGCCGGCGTGCGGGGCCTGGAGCGCCAGATCGCGAAAATCTGCCGCAAGGTGGTCAAGGAGCACGCCGGCCTCAAGCAGGTGGCGGTGAAGGTTACTGGCGAGCAGCTCGAGCACTACCTGGGCGTGCGCAAGTACCGCTACGGCCTGGCCGAGCAGCAGGATCAGGTTGGCCAGGTCACCGGCCTTGCCTGGACCCAGGTGGGCGGCGAACTGCTGACCATTGAAGCTGCAGTGATTCCGGGCAAGGGTCAGCTGATCAAGACCGGCTCGCTCGGTGACGTCATGGTCGAGTCCATCACTGCCGCGCAAACCGTGGTGCGCAGCCGCGCCCGCAGCCTGGGGATTCCTGCCGACTTCCACGAGAAGCGCGATACCCACATCCACATGCCCGAAGGCGCCACGCCCAAGGATGGTCCAAGTGCCGGTATCGGCATGTGCACCGCCCTGGTTTCGGCCCTGACCCAGATCCCAGTGCGTGCCGATGTGGCCATGACCGGCGAGATCACCTTGCGTGGTCAGGTGCTGGCAATCGGTGGTTTGAAGGAAAAACTGCTGGCCGCTCACCGGGGTGGAATCAAGACGGTGATCATTCCGGAAGAGAATGTGCGTGATCTGAAGGAAATTCCTGAGAATATTAAGCAGGATCTGCAGATTAAACCGGTCAAATGGATTGACGAAGTCCTCCAAATTGCGCTGCAATACGCCCCGGAGCCCTTGCCCGATGTGGCTCCGGAGATTGTCGCCAAGGATGAAAAGCGCGACAGCGATTCCAAGGAAAGAATCAGCACACATTAGTACGTATTTGGCTGGGGGGCTTTCTTGACAGTATTTTCAGGCCCTTGTTATAAAGCGGCACTTAAGTGTCAACAGGCCACCCAGCGCTCGTTTAGCTTTTCATTACATACTTAGAAACAAACTCAATAGAGATATAAGGGGACTTAGAGTGAACAAGTCGGAACTGATTGACGCTATCGCCGCATCTGCTGATATTTCGAAAGCTGCCGCTGGCAAAGCGCTGGACGCAGTAATCGAATCCGTCACCGGCGCCCTGAAGGCAGGTGATTCCGTGGTACTGGTAGGTTTCGGTACCTTCTCGGTCACCGACCGTCCAGCTCGCACCGGCCGCAACCCGCAAACCGGCAAGACTCTGGAAATCCCTGCCGCCAAGAAGCCTGGCTTCAAGGCTGGCAAGGCTCTGAAAGAAGCCGTCAACTAAGTCGCTTCCTTCAGGCTCACGCCTAACCGAGCCGGGCTCACGCCTGGTCCGGCTGCCGAGCGCCGGGAGGCCTGATACCAGGTTCCCGGCGCTCGGCCAGTTACGAGAAGGCGCATCCTCGGATGCGCCTTTCTTCTATCAGGACTCTACCCACGCTCCACGGTTGGTTCATTCAGTACAACCGTTTCTGGGGGACGCATGCTGCAGAATATCAGGGACAATTCACAAGGTTGGATTGCCAAGACCATCATCGGTGTCATCGTAGCCTTGATGGCACTGACCGGCTTCGATGCCATCTTCCAGGCCACCACCCACAGCCAGGACGCTGCCAAGGTCAATGGCGACAAGATCAGCCAGAACGAGCTGAGCCAGGCCGTCGACATGCAACGTCGACAGCTGATGCAACAGCTGGGCAAGGATTTCGATCCGGCCATGCTCAACGAGCAAATGCTGCGTGAAGCCGCGCTCAAGGGCTTGATCGATCGCAAGTTGCTGCTTCAAGGCGCCGAAGACGCCAAGTTCGCTTTCTCCGAAGCTGCCCTCGACCAACTGATCCTGCAAACCCCTGAGTTCCAGGTGGACGGCAAGTTCAGCCCCGAGCGCTTCGATCAGGTCATTCGCCAGATGGGCTACGGCCGTCTGCAGTTCCGCGAAATGCTGGCTCAGGAAATGCTCATCGGCCAACTGCGCACCGGCCTTGCCGGCAGCGGTTTTGTTACCGACGACCAGGTCGACGCTTTCGCCCGTCTGGAAAAACAGACCCGTGATTTCGCTTCGCTGACCTTCAAGGCCGACCCGGCCGCGGTCAAGGTTACCGACGAGCAGATCAAGGCGCACTACGACGAACACGCCAAGGAGTTCATGAGCCCCGACCAGGTCGTCATCGACTACATCGAGCTGAAGAAATCCGCGTTCTTCGACCAGGTTGAAGTCAACCAGGACGAGCTCAAGGCGCTGTACGAGAAAGAAATCGCCAACCTGGCCGAGCAGCGGCATGCCGCGCACATTCTTGTTGAAATCAATGACAAGGTGAACGAGGGGCAGGCCAAGGCCAAGATCGAAGAAATCCAGGCGCGCCTGGCCAAGGGCGAAGACTTTGCCACTCTGGCCAAGGAGTTCTCCCAGGACCCGGGCTCGGCCAGCAATGGCGGTGATCTCGGTTATGCCGGCCAGGGCGTTTATGATCCGGCCTTCGAAGACGCACTGTATGCGCTGAACAAGGACCAGGTCTCGGGCCCGGTGCGTACCGAATACGGTTTCCACCTGATCAAGCTACTCGATGTGCAGGCGCCTGAAGTGCCAAGCTTCGACAGCCTGAAAGACAAGCTGACCCGTGAGCTGAAAACCCAGCAGGTCGAACAGCGCTTTGTCGAAGTGACCAAGCAGCTGGAAGACTCGGCCTTCGAAGCCTCCGACCTGGCCCAGCCGGCGCAGGAACTGGGCCTGAAGGTGCATACCTCGCCAGCGTTCGGTCGTGAAGGCGGTGAAGGCATCACTGCCAACCGCGCGGTGATCCAGGCGGCATTCAGCACTGAAGTGCTGGAAGAAGGCTCCAACAGCACGGCGATCGAGCTGGATCCGGAAACCATCGTGGTGCTGCGCGTCAAGGAACACCGCAAGCCTGAGCAACTGGGCCTTGAAGTGGTCTCCGAGAGCATCCGCAAGCACCTGGCCAAAGAGCAGGCGACTGCTGCCCTGAAGACCAAGGCCGATGCCCTGATCGCCGGTCTGCGCGATGGCAAGATTGCCTTGGCGGCCAGCCAGGACGGTCAGGCCTGGAAGGTTCAGGAGGCGGTATCGCGTAGCCAGGACGGTATCGACCCGGTCGAGCTGCAGGCACTGTTCCGTATGAGCAAGCCTGAAGCCAAGGACAAGCCTGTGTACGCCAGCGTCACCCTTAACGATGGTAGCCTGGTGGTACTGCGTCTGAACGGCGTCAACGAAGGCACAGCGGCCACTGAAGAAGAGAAAGCGAGCTACCGCCGCTTCCTCGCTTCGCGCGCCGGCCAGCAGGACTTCGCGGCATACCGCAAGCAGCTGGAAGCCAAAGCGGATATCACTCGCTACTGAGTGCTGGATGCTTGAAACAGAAAAGGCCGCTTATGCGGCCTTTTCTGTTTTCATCGCGGGGCAAGTCGGGTCGCCGCACCGCCGCTCCCGCCGGTTTGTAGGAGCGGGCTTGCCCCGCGAAGAGGCTACTGAACGGCAGCTGGCACCAGAAACGCCGCCTCCAGCAACTGCCGGGTATACGCATGCTGCGGGTCGGCAAAGATGTCCGCCGCCACCCCTTGCTCCACCACCTGGCCTTGCTTGACCACCATCAACTGGTGGCTGAGCGCCTTGACCACCGCCAGGTCGTGGCTGATGAACAGGTAGGTGAGGTTGTACTTGCTCTGCAATGAGCGCAACAGCTCGACCACCTGGCGCTGCACGGTGCGGTCCAGGGCCGAGGTCGGCTCATCGAGCAGGATAAGTGCCGGTTTGAGCACCAGTGCCCGGGCAATGGCGATGCGCTGGCGTTGGCCGCCAGAGAACTCGTGCGGGTAACGGTGCCGCGCCTGCGGATCAAGGCCGACCTCTTGCAGGGCGGCAATGATTGCCTGCTCCTGCTCGGCGGCGCTGCCCATGCGGTGGATGCGCAGGCCTTCACCGACGATGTCGCTGACGCACATGCGCGGGCTGAGGCTGCCGAACGGGTCCTGGAAAACCACCTGCATCTGCCGGCGCAGCGGGCGTACCTGCTGCTGGGTCAGGTGCTCAAGGCTCGTGCCCTGAAAGCGGATGCTGCCCTGGCTGCCCAGCAGGCGCAGGATCGCCAGCCCCAGGGTCGACTTGCCCGAACCGCTTTCGCCGACAATGCCCAGGGTCTGGCCCTGGGGCAGGTCGAAGTTGATGCCGTCCACCGCCTTGACGTAATCGACGGTGCGTCGCAACAGACCCTTCTTGATCGGGAACCACACGCGCAGGTTCTCGACCTGCAGCATCGGCGCGCCGGGCGGGTTGCCGGCCGGGCCGCCGCTGGGCTCGGCACCGAGGAGCATCTGCGTGTAGGGATGCTTGGGGTGGCGGAACAGTGCATCACAGTCGGCTTGCTCGACGATCTGGCCCTTTTGCATCACGCAGACCCGGTGGGCAATGCGCTTGACCAGGTTGAGGTCGTGGCTGATCAGCAGCAGCGCCATGCCCAGGCGTGCCTGCAGGGACTTGAGCAACTCGAGGATCTTCAACTGCACGGTGACGTCCAGCGCCGTGGTCGGTTCGTCGGCGATCAGCAGGTCAGGCTCGTTGGCCAGGGCCATGGCAATCATCACACGCTGCCTCTGGCCGCCTGAGAGCTCGTGTGGCAGCGCTTTGAGGCGTTTGTGCGGCTCGGGTATGCCGACCATCGCCAACAGCTCCAGGGTGCGCTCGGTGGCCGCCTTGCCGCGCAGGCCCTTGTGCAGCAGGAGGATCTCGTTGATCTGCTTTTCGATGTTGTGCAGCGGGTTGAGCGAGGTCATCGGCTCCTGGAAGATCATCGCCACGCGGTTGCCGCGTATGCGCCGCATCTTTTTCTCGTCGAGGGTCAGCAGGTCTTGCCCTTCGAACAGGATGCTGCCGCTCGGGTGGCGGGCCAGCGGGTAGGGCAGCAGGCGCAGGATCGAGTGCGCCGTCACCGACTTGCCCGAACCGCTTTCACCGACCAGGGCCAGGGTTTCGCCGCGGCGGATGTCGAAGCTGACACCTTCGACCACCCGCTGGGATTGATCGCCGGTGACGAACTCGACGGCCAGGTCACGGACTTCGATCAAGGTTTGCTTGCTCATCTCATTTCCTCGGGTCGAAGGCATCGCGGGCGGACTCGCCGATGAACACCAGCAGGCTGAGCATCAAGGCCAGCACCGCGAAGGCGCTCATGCCCAGCCAGGGCGCTTGCAGATTGGACTTGCCCTGGGCCACCAGTTCGCCCAGCGACGGCGCGCCGGGCGGCAGGCCGAAGCCGAGGAAGTCCAGGGCGGTCAGGGTGCCGATGGCGCCGGTGAGAATGAACGGCATGAAGGTCATGGTCGAAATCATCGCGTTGGGCAGGATATGCCGGTACATGATCGCGCCGTTCTGCATGCCCAGCGCCCGTGCCGCGCGCACGTACTCAAGGTTGCGCCCGCGCAGGAACTCGGCGCGCACCACATCCACCAGGCTCATCCACGAGAACAGCAGCATGATCCCCAGCAGCCACCAGAAATTCGGTTGCACGAAGCTTGCGAGGATGATCAGCAGGTACAGCACCGGCAGCCCCGACCAGATTTCCAGGAAGCGTTGCCCGGCCAGGTCCACCCAGCCGCCGTAAAAACCCTGCAGGGCACCGGCGATCACGCCGATGATCGAGCTGAGGATGGTCAGGGTCAGGGCAAACAGCACCGAGATACGGAAACCATAGATGACCCGCGCCAGCACGTCGCGGCCCTGGTCGTCGGTGCCCAGCCAGTTCTGCGCCGACGGCGGGGCGGGGGCCGGGACCTTGAGGTCGTAGTTGATGCTCTGGTAGCTGAACGGGATCGGCGCCCACAGCACGAAGCTGTCCTTGGCGGCGAGCAGTTCGCGGATGTACGGGCTCTTGTAGTTGGCTTCCAGCGGGAACTCGCCGCCGAAGGTGGTTTCCGGGTAGCGCTTGAGCGCCGGGAAATACCATTGGCCGTCGTAGCGCACGGCCAGTGGCTTGTCATTGGCGATCAGCTCGGCGCCCAGGCTCAGGCCGAACAGGATCAGGAACAGCCACAGCGACCACCAGCCGCGGCGGTTGGCCTTGAAGCGCTCGAAGCGCCGGCGATTCAGAGGTGACAGGTTCATCTCAGTGCTCCCGGCTGTCGAAGTCGATACGTGGGTCGACCAGGGTGTAGGTCAGGTCGCCAATCAGCTTCACCACTAGCCCGAGTAGGGTGAAGATGAACAGGGTGCCGAAGACCACCGGGTAGTCGCGGTTGATCGCCGCCTCGAAACTCATCAGGCCCAGGCCATCGAGGGAGAAGATCACCTCGATCAGCAGGGAGCCGGTGAAGAAGATACCGATGAACGCCGACGGGAAACCGGCGATCACCAGCAGCATGGCGTTGCGAAACACATGGCCGTAGAGCACGCGGTTAGGGCTCAGGCCCTTGGCCTTGGCGGTGACCACGTACTGCTTGTTGATCTCGTCGAGGAAGCTGTTCTTGGTCAGCAGGGTCATGGTCGCGAAGTTGCCGATCACCAGGGCGGTGACCGGCAGCACCAGGTGCCAGAAGTAATCGAGCAGCTTGCCGGCGGTGCTCAGCTCGTCGAAATTGTTCGAAGTCAGGCCGCGCAGCGGGAACCAGTCCAGGTAGCTGCCGCCAGCAAAAAGCACGATCAGCAGGATGGCGAACAGGAACGCCGGAATGGCGTAGCCGATGATGATCGCCGAGCTGGTCCAGACGTCGAAGTGGCTGCCGTGGCGGGTGGCCTTGGCGATGCCCAGGGGGATCGACACCAGGTACATGATCAGCGTGCTCCACAGCCCCAGGGAGATCGACACCGGCATCTTCTCGACGATCAGGTCGATGACCTTGGCATCACGGAAGAAGCTGTCGCCAAAATCCAGGTGGGCGTAGTTCTTGATCATGATCCACAAGCGTTCCGGCGCCGATTTGTCGAAGCCGTACATCTGCTCGATTTCCTTGATCAGGGCCGGGTCCAGGCCTTGGGCGCCGCGGTAGTTGGAACCGGCCACCGAGACTTCGGCACCCCCTCCGGCAATCCGGCTGGTGGCGCCCTCGAAGCCTTCAAGCTTGGCGATCATCTGCTCGACCGGGCCGCCTGGGGCGGCCTGGATGATGATGAAGTTGATGATCAGGATGCCCAGCAGGGTCGGGATGATCAGCAGCAAACGGCGAAAGATATAGGCCAGCATGCTATTTCGCCCCTTCGGCCGCTTGCGCCTCGGGCGCCGGGTTCAGCGGTACCACCGGCTCGACATCCGGCTTGATCCACCAGGTGTTGATGCCGATGTCGTATTTGGGCGACACCTTGGGGTGGCCGATGTGGTTCCAGTAGGCCACGCGCCAGGTCTTGATGTGCCAGTTGGGGATCACGTAGAAGCCCCATTGCAGCACCCGGTCGAGGGCGCGCGAATGCTCGATCAGGCTTTGTCGCGAATCGGCGTTGATCAACTGCTCGACCAGGGTGTCGATGGCCGGGTCTTTCAGACCGATGAAGTTGCGGCTGCCGGGGTTGTCGGCAGCAGCACTCTGCCAGAACTCGCGTTGCTCGTTGCCCGGCGAGTTGGACTGCGGGTAGCCGCCGACGATCATGTCGAAGTCCCGTGAGCGCAGGCGGTTGATGTACTGCGAAACATCGACCCGGCGAATCACCAGGTCGATGCCCAGGTCGGCGAGGTTGCGCTTGAACGGCAGCAGGATGCGTTCGAACTCGGTCTGGGCCAGGAGAAACTCGATCGACACTGGCTTGCCCTGAGCGTCGACCATCTTGTCGTCGACGATGCGCCAGCCGGCGTCCTGCAGCAGCTTGTAGGCTTTGCGCTGCTGTTCGCGGATCATGCCGCTGCCATCGGTGACCGGGTTGGCGAAGGGCTGGGTGAACACCTGGTCGGGGATCTTGCCGCGCAGCGGTTCGAGAATTTTCAGTTCGGCGGCGTCGGGCAGGCCGGTGGCGGCCATGTCGGAGTTCTCGAAGTAGCTGCGGGTGCGGGTGTAGGCGCCGTTGAACAGCTGCTTGTTGGTCCATTCGAAGTCCAGCAGCAGGCTCAGCGCTTCACGTACCCGCACATCCTGGAACAGCGGGCGGCGGATGTTGTAGACGAAGCCCTGCATGCCGGTCGGGTTACCGTTGGGCAGCTCTTCGAGGATCAGGCGTTTCTGCCGTACGGCTGGCACGTCGTAGGCGGTGGCCCAGCTCTTGGCGGCGGTTTCCAGGCGGTAGTCGAACTGGCCGGCCTTGAGCGCTTCGAGGGTGACGGCGCTATCGCGGTAATAGTCGGTGGTCATCTCGTCGAAGTTGTAAAAGCCGCGATTGACCGCCAGGTCCTTGCCCCAGTAGTCCTTGACCCGCTCGTAGCGAATCGAACGCCCCGGCTTGACCTCGGCGACCTTGTACGGGCCGCTGCCCAGGGGAACTTCGAGGTTGCCCTTGGTGAACTCACGGTTTTCCCAGAAGTGCTTGGGCAACACCGGCAACTGGCCGAGGATCAGCGGCAGCTCGCGGTTGTTGCTGTGCTTGAACTTGAACAATACCCGCTGCGGATCTTCGGCGATCACTTCGGCGACGTCGGCGTAGTAACCGCGGTACAGCGGTGCGCCGTGCTTGATCAGGGTGTTGAAGGTGAACACCACGTCTTCAGCCTGCATCGGCTGGCCGTCATGAAAACGTGCTTCGGGGCGCAGGTAGAAGCGTACCCAGCTGTTGTCCGGAGCTTTCTCGATCTTGCCGGCGACCAGGCCGTACTCGGTGAAGGGCTCATCCAGGCTTTGGGTCATCAGAGTGTCGTAGATCAGGCCGATGTCGTCGGCGGAAACACCCTTGTTGATGAACGGGTTGAGGCTGTCGAAGCCGCCGAAGCCGGCCTGGCGGAAGGTGCCGCCCTTGGGCGCGTCGGGGTTGACGTAGTCGAAGTGCTTGAAGCCTGCCGGGTATTTCGGCGCTTCATCGTAAAGGGTCAGGGCGTGTTGCGGTGCAGCCAGTGCCTGGCCACCGAGGCAGGCCAGCAGCAGTGCGCAGGCCTTCAGGCGCAGGCGGGACATTGGCATCATTGGGCTTTCTCCGAAGGCTTGATCCACCAGCTGTTGAGCCCCAGGGTATAGGGCGGCGTGGCCACAAAGGCAAAGCGATTGCGGTAGGCCAGGCGGTGGTTGTCGAGATACCAGTTGGGAATCATGTAGTACTGCCACAGCAGCACCCGGTCCAGGGCGCGGGCGGCGGCCACTTGGTCTTCACGGCTCTGGGCGGCCAGCAGGGTGTCGAGCAGGTGATCGACCACCGGGTCTTTCACGCCAGCATAGTTCTTGCTGCCCTTGGTCGAGGCCTGGCTTGAGTGAAAGTACAGCCATTGTTCAAGGCCCGGGCTCAGGGTCTGGTTCAGGGTCATCAGAATCATGTCGAAGTCGAACTGGTCCAGGCGTTGTTTGTACTGGGCCCGGTCTACCGTGCGCAAGCGTGCTTCGATGCCAATGCTGGCGAGATTTTCGACATAAGGTTGCAGGATCCGTTCAAGGTTCGGATTGACCAGCAACAGTTCCAGCTTCAAGGGTTGCCCGGCGCTGTTGAGCAGGCGTTGGCCATTGAGCTTCCAGCCGGCCTGGCCGAGCAGCTCGAGGGCCTGGCGCAAGGTCTGGCGGTTGATGCCTTGGCCGTCGGTGTGGCTCACCGTGTAGGGGGCGGTGAACAGCGCTGCCGGCAGTTGTTTGCGGTAGGGCGCCAGCAGCAGCCACTCCTTGCCCACCGGCAGGCCGCTGGCGGCGAACTCGCTGTTGGGGTAGTAACTGGTGGCGCGCTGGTAGGCGCTGCTGAACAGGGCGCGGTTGGTCCACTCGAAGTCGAGCATCAGCCCCAGTGCCTGGCGAACCCGCGCATCGCTGAAGGTCGCCCGGCGACTGTTCATGAACAGGCCCTGGGTCTGGGTTGGAATCTTGTGCGGGATCTGTGCCTTGATCACATCGCCGCGGCGCACCGCCGGGAAGTTGTAGCCGTTGGCCCAGTTCTTCGCCTGGTGCTCGATGTAGATGTCGAACTCACCAGCCTTGAAGGCTTCGAAGGCCACTGCGCTGTCGCGATAGAACTCGTACTCGACGCGGTCGACGTTGTACTTGCCGCGGTTCACCGCCAGGTCCTTGCCCCAGTAGTTCTTCACCCGCTCGAACACCAGGCGTCGCCCGGGCTGCACCTGGGTGATGCGGTAGGGGCCACTGCCCAAAGGCGGCTCGAAGGTGGTGGCCTTGAAGTCGCGGCCTTTCCAGTAGTGTGCCGGCAGCACCGGCATCTCGCCCAGGCGCAGGATCAGCAGCGGGTTGCCGGCGCGCTTGAAGACAAAGCGGATGCGTCGCGGGTTGAGGATATCGACGCGTTTGACTTCCTGCAGGTTGGTCCGGTAGATCGGATGGCCTTCCTTGAGCAGGGTGCGATAGGAGAACGCCACGTCGCTGGCGGTAATCGGCTTGCCATCGTGAAAGCGCGCTTCGGGGCGCAGGTTGAACACCACCCAGCTGCGGTCTTCGCTGTACTCGACCGAGCCTGCGATCAGGCCATAGCTTGAAGTGGGCTCATCACCGGAGGGGTCGTACTGGCCGGTGCCGACCATCAGGGTTTCGTTCAGCTCGCTCACCCCGTACTGCAAGAAGTTCGGCGTGGTGACTGGGCTTGAGCCCTTGAAGGTGTAGGGGTTGAGGGTGTCGAAGGTGCCAAATGCCATGGCGCGCAAGGTGCCGCCCTTGGGCGCTTGCGGATTGACCCAGTCGAAGTGGGTGAATTTGGCTGGATACTTGAGCGTGCCGAACTGGGCGTAACCGTGGCTTTCGCTGATTGTTGCGCCCGCGGGAAAGCTCAAGGCCAGGCTGAGTGACAGCAACAGGAGGGGACGTATCAAGTCGAGATCCGATCCAGGCGGCTTGGGCTTTATTCCAGCTACAGTAACAGCTTGTATCGACTGGAAAAAGAGTGCCGCGTGGGGCGGGGCAGGTGGCTCCGGTCAGTGACCGGAGCACGAACCTCAATGGTTGAGGTAGACGGTCAGGGTCTGGCCTGGCTTGAGGGCGTGGCCGCTGCGTGGGTTCCAGCGCTTGAGATGCTGCATCTCGACGTTGAAGCGCTTGGCCACCAGGTACAGCGAGTCGCCTTTGCGCACCTTGTACTGGGTGGATTTCTTCTGGTTCTTGGCGCCAACCGGCTGGGCGTTCTGCATCACCAGGGTCTGGCCGGCCTTGAGGTTCTTGCCGGAAAGCTTGTTCCAGCGCTGCAAGTCCTTGACGCTGACCTTGTTGGCCTTGGCGATGCTGGCCAGGTTGTCGCCACGCTTGACCCGGTAACGGCTGTTACGGGTTGTGGTGGTGCGCGGCGCCGCTTCGGCCATGGCAGCTTCGAACACGGCCTTTTTCGGCTGCAGGGTCAGCAGCTCTTCAGGCTTCATGTTCGACAGCGAAGCGGTCAGCAGTTGCGCCTTGGCGGTCGGCACCAGCAGTTGCTGCGGGCCGTCGACGGTCATGCGCTTCTTGAAGGCCGGGTTGAGCTGGAACAGTTCGTCTTCGTCGATCTCGGCCAGGGCTGCGACCCGTGACAGGTCGAGGCGGTCCTTGATCGCCACGGCTTCGAAGTAGGGCTCGTTGGCAATCGGGTTGAGGTTGACGCCATAGGCTTGCGGCGTCATCACCACCTGCGACAGGGCCAGCAGTTTGGGCACGTAGTCGCGGGTTTCCTGCGGCAGCGGCAGGTTCCAGTAGTCGGTTGGCAGGCCGAGCTTCTCGTTGCGCTCGATGGCGCGGCTGACCGTGCCTTCACCGGCGTTGTAGGCGGCCAGGGCCAGCAGCCAGTCGCCGTTGAACATGTCGTGCAGGCGGGTCAGGTAGTCCAGCGCGGCGTTGGTCGAGGCGGTGATATCGCGACGGCCATCGTAGAAGCGGGTCTGGCGCAGGTTGAAGTAACGCCCGGTGGACGGAATGAACTGCCACAGCCCCACCGCATGGGCCCGGGAGTAGGCCATGGGGTTGTAGGCACTCTCGATTGCCGGCAGCAGCGCCAGCTCCAGCGGCATGTTGCGCTCTTCGAGGCGTTCGACGATGTAGTGGATGTACAGGCTGCCACGGTCGCCGGCGGTTTCGAGGAACGAAGGATTACTGGCGAACCACAGGCGTTGCTGTTCGATGCGCGGGTTGACCGCAACTCCGTCCTGCAGCACGAAGCCCTGGCGCATGCGCTCCCAGACGTCCTGGGGGGCCTGCTCGACGACCGGCTTGACCGGTACGATCAACGGCTTCTGCTTGGCCCGGGCCTGGTAGTTGTGCGCGCGAACGCTGTCGGATTCGTCGACTTGACGGGTGCTCTGGCAGCCCACGAGGGTGGCGGCCAGGGCCAGCGCACTGGCTTGGGCCAGGCGCGTCAGGGCGACGGAATTGAAGGTTCTGCGGCTAGTGGACGACATTGGCTGGGACGAAGTTCCGGGCAAAAATGTCGGGGGATTCTAGAAAGCGGCCCCCCAACGGTCAACCTTTCAGAACTTTCCGTCACCAGCAGCGGCTGTTTAGAACGTATCTTTCCAAGCACGCAACCCAGCAAAAACAGCACTTGGCGTAGGGTTTAAGTGGTCAATCCGTTCGTCTAGTTTTTCTTTAACGGATGTTTCGGTGGTCCGCAGAAAGGGGTTGGTGAGCTTTTCCAGGGCCAGGGTTGATGGCAACGTGATGCGATCTTGTGCCCTAAGCTGGGTAACGTCGGCGAAGCGTTGGGCAATGTGCGGGTTTTCAGGCTCCACCGCCTGGGCGAAGCGCAGGTTGCTCAGGGTGTATTCGTGGGTGCAATACACCAGGGTGGCGGCGGGCAGCGCGGCCAGGCGCTGCAGGGAGTGGTGCATCTGCTCCGGCGTGCCCTCGAACAGGCGCCCGCAACCGGCGGCGAACAGGGTGTCGCCGCAGAACAGCACCGGGGTGGTTGTTTGCGGGCAATAATAGGCAATGTGTCCCAGGGTGTGTCCAGGCACCGCGATAACCTGGAAATCCAGGCCCAGAACGCGCACGCTGGCGTTGTCCTCCAGGGCCTGGTCACGGCCAGGGATGCGCTCGTGGGCCGGGCCGTAGACGGTCGCGCCGGTGTGCGACTTGAGCTGCTCGACGCCACCGACATGATCGTGGTGGTGATGGGTAATGAGGATGTCGCTCAGTCGCCAGCCGGGATGGCGCTCAAGCCAGGCCAGGACGGGCGCGGCATCGCCTGGATCGACCACCGCGCAACGCTGGTTGGCAGCATCTTGCAACAACCAGATGTAGTTATCGTTGAAAGCGGGCAGGGCATCGATCTGTATCATGGTGCGATTCGCCAAACGGTGGACATGGGTGCATCTTAGTAGCTATGCGCGCTGTCGAGAACCTTCAAGGGAGACTGCAATGACCGATCAAGCCTTCGCCCAGGCCGATCCGCAGTGGCTGGAGCTGATCAGCCTGGCCCGCGACTGGTTCGCCGGCCCGTTGGGGCAAATGATGCTCAAAGAAGAGCAACGCCTGCTCGAAGAGGAACTGGGGCGTTACTTCGGCGGTTACCTGGTGCATTACGGCCCCTGCGCCGAAGCACCGCCCAAGGCCCCGCAGGTGCAGCGTAACGTGCGCCTCGGCGCGCCGCTGCCAGGGGTCGAGATCGTCTGTGAAGAACAGGCCTGGCCACTGAGCGAACATGCCGCCGACGTCGTGGTGCTGCAACATGGCCTGGACTTCAGCCTGTCGCCCCATGGCCTGCTGCGCGAGGCCGCCAGCAGTGTGCGCCCGGGTGGTCATTTGCTGATCGTCGGCATCAACCCCTGGAGCAGTTGGGGCGTACGCCGGGTGTTCGCCCATGATGCCTTGCGCAAGGCGCGCTGCATTTCCCCGTCGCGGGTTGGCGACTGGCTCAACCTGCTGGGTTTCGCGCTGGAGAAACGCCACTTCGGGTGCTATCGTCCGCCGCTCGCATCCCCCGCCTGGCAACAGCGCCTGGCCGGCTGGGAGCGGATCGCCGGTGGCTGGCAGAGTGCTGGTGGCGGTGTCTACCTGCTGGTGGCGCGCAAGATGGTGGTCGGCCTGCGGCCCCTGCGCCTGGAGCGCCGCGAGCCGATGGGCAAACTGCTGCCGCTGCCGATGGCCAAGGTCAACCGGCGCCATTCCGAACCCTGAGTTCCGGGCCCCCTGGGCGCGGGGCCAAATCATTGATGAAAAAGGCTGTAAATGAGCGATAGCGTCGAAATCTTCACCGATGGTGCCTGCAAGGGCAACCCCGGCCCGGGCGGCTGGGGTGTGCTGATGGTGTGCAAGGGCGTCGAAAAGGAGCTGTGGGGCGGCGAACGCGAGACCACCAACAACCGTATGGAACTGATGGCGGCGATCAAGGGCCTGGAAGCGCTCAAGCGCGAGTGCGAAGTGCTGCTGGTCACCGACTCCCAGTACGTGATGAAAGGCATCACCGAGTGGATGGTCAACTGGAAAAAACGCGGCTGGAAAACCGCCGCCAAAGAACCGGTAAAGAACGCCGACCTCTGGCAGTTGCTCGATGAACAGGTGGGCCGGCACAAAGTGACCTGGAAATGGGTCCGCGGGCATATTGGCCATCATGGCAACGAGCGTGCCGATCAACTGGCTAACCGCGGTGTTGACGAGGTCCGTGGTCTGCGTTGACTACACCGGCCGCCACTCGCCCTTGAGCTGAGGTAGAATGGCCGGCTTTTCACCAGACTGTACGCGGCAGGAGACCATCGGCGTGGAGATTCAGAACAACAGGTCGGTCGTCCTCGACACCGAAACCACCGGTATGCCGGTGACTGACGGCCACCGGGTCATCGAGATCGGTTGTGTCGAGCTGATGGGCCGGCGCCTGACCGGGCGCCATTTCCACGTCTACCTGCAGCCGGACCGCGAGAGTGACGAGGGCGCCATTGGCGTCCACGGCATCACCGACTCCTTCCTGCTCGACAAGCCGCGCTTTGCTGAAGTCGCCGATGAATTCTTCGAGTTCATTCAGGGCGCCCAGCTGATCATCCACAACGCGGCGTTCGACGTTGGCTTCATCAACAACGAATTCGCTTTGCTCGGCCAGCACGATCGCGCCGACATCTCCCAGCATTGCACTATCCTCGACACCCTGATGATGGCCCGCTCGCGTCATCCGGGGCAGCGCAACAGCCTCGATGCGTTGTGCAAACGCTATGGTGTCGACAACTCCGGCCGTGAGCTGCACGGCGCACTGCTCGACTCCGAGCTGCTGGCCGACGTCTACCTGAGCATGACCGGTGGCCAGACCAGCCTGTCGCTGGCCGGCCACGGTGCCGATGGCGAAGAGGAGGGCGACGACAACCGCGGCAGCGAAATTCGCCGCCTGCCTGCCAGTCGCCAGCCGGGGCGGATCATTCGCGCCAGCGAGCAGGAGCTCGAGCTGCACATGGCGCGTCTGGAAGCCATCGCCAAGTCCGCCGGTGGCCCGGCGCTGTGGCAGCAGTTGTCCGAAGCAAACTGAGGCAATTTGCCGCGCAGGGGCGCTGGCGACCTTCTACCCTGAGGTGACAGAGCTGTCACCCGGAGGAAGCGCCCGCCCATGTACAAGGACCTCAAGTTCCCCGTCCTCATCGTGCATCGCGACATCAAGGCCGATACGGTCGCTGGCGAGCGTGTTCGCGCAATTGCCCAGGAGCTGGCCCAGGACGGCTTCACCATCCTGCCGGCCGTCGATTACGCCGAAGGCCGCCTGGTCGCCGCCACCCATCACGGCCTGGCGTGCATGCTGATTGCTGCCGAAGGCGCTGGGGAAAACACTCACCTTTTACAGAACATGGTCGAACTGATTCGCCTGGCCCGGGTGCGTGCACCGCACCTGCCGATCTTCGCCCTGGGCGAGCAGGTGACCCTGGAGAATGCCCCTGCCGATGTCATGAGCGAGCTGAACCAGCTGCGCGGCATTCTCTACCTGTTCGAAGACACCGTGCCGTTTCTCGCCCGCCAGGTGGCGCGGGCCGCGCACAGTTATCTGGATGGCTTGCTGCCGCCCTTTTTCAAGGCGCTGGTACAGCACACCGCGCAATCGAACTACTCATGGCACACCCCCGGCCATGGCGGTGGCGTGGCCTATCGCAAAAGCCCGGTCGGCCAGGCCTTTCACCAGTTCTTCGGCGAGAACACCCTGCGTTCGGACCTGTCGGTGTCGGTCCCTGAGCTGGGCTCGCTGCTCGATCACACCGGGCCGCTGGCGGCCGCCGAGGCGCGGGCGGCAAAGAATTTCGGTGCCGACCATACCTTTTTTGTGATCAATGGCACTTCCACCGCCAACAAGATTGTCTGGCACTCGATGGTCGGTCGAGATGACCTGGTGCTGGTCGACCGCAACTGCCACAAGTCGGTGGTCCACGCGATCATCATGACCGGGGCCATCCCTTTGTACCTGTGCCCGGAGCGCAACGAGCTGGGGATCATCGGGCCAATCCCGCTGAGCGAATTCAGCCAGGCCTCGATTGCCGCCAAGATCAGCGCCAACCCCCTGGCCCGTGGCCTTCCGCCCAGGGTCAAGCTGGCGGTGGTGACCAACTCCACCTATGACGGCTTGTGCTACAACGCCGAGCTGATCAAGCAGGAACTGGGCAACAGTGTCGAGGTGTTGCATTTTGATGAGGCCTGGTATGCCTACGCGGCGTTTCACGAGTTCTTCCGCGGGCGTTACGCCATGGGCACTTCGCGCAGTGCCGACAGCCCGCTGGTGTTCAGCACTCACTCGACCCACAAGCTGCTGGCTGCCTTCAGCCAGGCGTCGATGATCCATGTGCAGGACGGAGGCGCCCGCCAGCTGGACCGCGACCGCTTCAACGAAGCCTTCATGATGCATATTTCCACCTCGCCGCAGTACAGCATCCTCGCCTCGCTGGATGTCTCTTCGGCGATGATGGAAGGCCCGGCCGGGCGCTCCTTGCTGCAGGAAATGTTCGATGAGGCGCTGAGCTTTCGCCGGGCCATGGCCAACCTGCGTGAGCACATGGCCGCTGATGACTGGTGGTTCAGCATCTGGCAGCCGCCGCTGGCGGACGGTGCACGGCGGCTCGCCACCGAAGACTGGCTGTTGCAGCCCCAGGCCGACTGGCACGGTTTCGCTGATGTCAGTGACGATTACGTGCTGCTCGACCCGATCAAGGTCACCCTGGTGATGCCCGGGCTCAGTGCCGGCGGCGCCTTGAGCGAGCATGGCATCCCGGCCGCGGTGGTCAGCAAGTTTCTCTGGGAGCGCGGCTTGGTGGTGGAAAAGACCGGGCTCTACACCTTCCTGGTGTTGTTCTCGATGGGCATCACCAAGGGCAAATGGAGCACGCTGCTGACCGAGTTGCTTGAGTTCAAGCGCAACTACGATGCCAACACCCGCCTGCTCGAATGCCTGCCCTGCGTCGCCCAGCTCGATCCAGTGCGTTACCAGGGCCTGGGCTTGCGCGACCTGTGTGACCAGTTGCACGCTTGCTACCGCAGCAATGCCACGGCCAAGCAACTCAAGCGCCTGTTCACGCGTTTGCCGGAAGTGGTGATGAAACCTGCCGATGCCTATGACCGGATGGTGCGCGGGGAGGTCGAGGCGGTGCCGATCGAGCAGTTACTCGGGCGCATCGCTGCGGTGATGCTGGTGCCCTATCCGCCGGGCATTGCGTTGATCATGCCGGGGGAGCGCTTTACCGAGGCGACCCGTTCGATCATCGACTACCTGGCCTTTGCTGCTGCCTTCGACAGCGGCTTTCCCGGTTTTGTCGCCGATGTCCATGGGTTGCAGCATGAAACCACAGCGCAGGGACGGGTCTATACCGTCGATTGCATCAAGGCCTGAGCGGGCTCAAGGAATGCGGATGATTTCCACGCCACTCTGGACCAGCTCAAAACGGTCTTCACCCAGGTGGTTGACCCGGTCACCGATTGCCAGCTTGTAGGTGGTAATGGGCAGGGATGCGGCGCTTCCGTCGGCCTGCAGGGTGGCTTCCTGGAACTCATGAACGGGATAGATGCGGCCCTCGGCGTCCCGTGCATGAAACTGTCCGACCAGTACTGCTGTCATTTACCGTACAACCTCTGAAGAAATAAGTATCTGTCAGGCATAGACCACTGTTTTGCCTGGTAAGTTTTGCCTGTATGGAAAAAAACTTCAGGGCCGTGCCGGATCATCTATACCTACAACTCCCTTTGTTCATCACATCAGGAATTTGCCATGAGCCAGGTGTATTCAGTCGCCGTCGTCGTCGGCAGCTTGCGCAAGGAATCCCTCAACCGCAAAGTCGCCCGCGCGCTGGCCGAGCTTGCGCCATCCAGCCTCAAGCTGCACATCGTCGAAATTGGCGAGCTGGCCTTGTACAACGAGGATATCGACGTCAATCCGCCGCAGGCCTACAAAACGTTTCGCGAGCAGATTCGCGGCAGTGATGCGCTGCTGTTTGTCACCCCCGAGTACAACCGCTCGGTGCCGGGAGTGTTGAAGAATGCCATCGATGTGGGCTCGCGGCCCTATGGCCAGAGCGCCTGGAGTGGCAAGCCCGGGGCGGTGATCAGTGTGTCGCCGGGGGCGGTGGGCGGCTTTGGTGCCAACCATCACCTGCGCCAGTCGCTGGTGTTCCTTGATGTGCCGTGCATGCAGCAGCCTGAAGCGTACATCGGTGGGGCGGGAACGCTGTTTGACGACAACGGCAAGCTGTCGGAGAAGACCCGGCCGTTCCTGCAGACCTTTATCGACAAGTTCGCCGTGTGGGTCGCGCGCCACCAGAACTGAGGCATTGCACCGGCCACCTTACTCAAGGCTGGCCGGTGCAAAGGCAGGTTCAACGTTGCTGTTGCCCTGCCAGGTTGGTCAGCGCCTCGATCAGGTTGCTTTCGTTGCGCTTGAACTGTTGCTCCAGCGCGGTGATGCGTGCGGCAATCTGGTCGGGGTTGTCATCCGGATAGAGGTCGTACAGCTCCAGTACCTCGGCCTCGTAGGCAGACTTGAGCGCCATGAAACGATCGGCGTGGCTCTCGCGCAGGTAATCCACCCAGAAGTCCCGCCCCCTGGCGAAGTCGAGGAAGGCCTGGCCGCCTTCGCCCTGGCGTACCTGGTTCAACGCAGCATCCAGTTCCCCGGGGCGAATGTTGGCGGCCGTTCGGTACAACATGTTGCTCGGCGGCACCGGCAGGTCCAGATCACGGGCCCATTGCAGGCGATAGGCCAGGCGCACTTCGGCTTCGTCGCGGCTACCGGCCTGTTCGCGGGCGGCATTGTCCAGAGCCTCCAGCCGGTACAGGCGGCGGGTGAGGGCGTACAGGGAACTGCCCCGCTGTTCGGCGGCAACGCCCTGCAGCGATTGACGAATGAATACCTGGATTTCCATCTGGTTGAAGGCCAGGCGTATGCCGTCAGGGCAGGTGTCGCGCTGCCTGATCTGCTGCAAGGGTTCGGCACCCATACCGTTGAGGACCAGGCGCAGCTCTGTGTCATTGGCGGCTACCTCGAGCACGCCCCAAACCCGTTCGGTAAGGCCATTGCGGCTACTAGCATCGCGATAGTCGGCGCTGTGTTCCAGATGGCTGATGACCCCCAGCAGGTCGCTGGCGTCTGCGCCGTCTTCGATCTGTTGCCAGATACCTCTGCGTATCGCACTGCGGTCCTCAGCACCGCTTAGCCAGACATCCGCACCGGATTCGGCTTCTTCAGGGGAAGAGGGGGAAGACTCGCTTGAATAGTGTGGTTCACGCTCCAGGGCACGGATATCGGGCGGCAAGTCCATATAGAAGTCGTAGGCGCGATTGAAACCTTCGGACAAGTGTGCGCGACGCATGCTCTCGTGGCTCAACGGGTTGCCGGTCAGGGAAATTTCAGTGTGATGCTCTTCAGTACGTGGGTTGGCGAGAATTCGCTCGGGCAATTCGCGCAACTGGTTGGCAACCAGCGACAGGCGTTGCATCGGACCGGGCAGCAGCGTGTCCAGCCATTGCGGCCAGGTTTGCAGGCCGACATTGTTGAGGCTCAACTGCTCGATGTTGCGCAATGCAGAGGCATCGGTAATCTCGCCGATAACATTTGCGTCAAGTTGCAGCTCAGTCAGCCCTGGCATGAGTTGCAGCGTCGCCAGCGCCGACTGATCGATGCTCAAGCCCAGGTCGATCAGGCTCAGGTGTGCCAGCATCCGCAGTTGCGGCAAAGCTGTATTCAAGCTGCCCAGCGGGGTGACATGCCCCTCGATGTGCAAACTGTCGAGGTAGGGAAAGTCACTGAGAAACCGATGCAATTCACTGGCGTTGGTGTCCACGCGCAGAAGCTGCAGCCTGCGCAGGCGATGATAGAAAAACGCCGGCAATCGCCTGGGGAAGTCGTTCAAGGCAATTGCCTCGACGCGCAAGGCGCCAACGTGGCCATGTGTTGGTTCGTGGCTCCACAAGTCGTGCACCAGGCGGCCCAGGCGGCGCCTGGAGGCAATCTGTTCATCGCGTAGCGGTGCGCCTGAGTGGGACGCTTCGGCCCACTGCACAAAGGCTTCATCCAGCTCCGCACGTTCCTGGGTCATGACATCCAGGATGGCGCGAAGATTCTCTGCAATGGTCAGTTCAAAGCTGAAGCGTCTGCCTTCACCTTCACTCAGACGCATGCGGATCAGGGTGTCCCGCGAAAGCTCGTTGTTCAGTAACGAAACCCGGGTGTGATGCCCGCTACCGATGGGGTTTTCCAGCACGGCGGCGGGTACCGTGGTGATCTGGTTGTCGGCCAGGGAGACTTCGGCAATTGCATTCAGGTTGGCGCTGTCGAGCCACTGTGGCCAGCTGCGAAGGCTGGTGCGGTTCAGCCCCAGGTACTGCAGGTTCAAGCCGCTGAGGTCGATGTTGCCGAGTATGTTGAGGGTGTTGCCGCTCAGGTCCAGGCGTTGAAGCTGGCTGAAACCCCGGTAGAGGTTGATTTCGGCCTGGCCGATGTACAACCGGGTATCGATCAGGCTCAGTTCGCGCAGTTGCGGGTAATGTTCCAGCACCGTCTGGCCGATGAAGGGATAGCTGGGTTGGCCAAAGCTCTGGCCGAAAAGCACTGACTTTACCTGGGGGAGGTGTTGGAAGAAGCGGCCCAGTATGTTGCGCTCGTTGTCCAGGTCGATCAGCGGATTGCCCGGCGCAACGTCAGGGTTCACGTTCCACAGTTGCAGCTCCTGCACGCGCTGCTGGATGAAATCGGGCAATTGCGCAGGGAAGTCGATCAGGTAAACGTCTGCGAGTTGCAACGCGGTGGTGGCTTGACTCAGTTCGGGCAGGTTGTTGGCGCGCCAGTGACGCCACAACGCCTCGGCGATGCGTGTGCGGCTGTTCATGCGCGCAGCGCTCAAGGGCGGCATTGAACTGGCGGCATCGGTCCAGTTGGAAAGGTGATCGCGCAGGCTCTGTTGCTCTGCAAGTAACTGATCCAGGCGCTGGTCGATGTCCGCACGGCTCCACTGCGCGTCGTAGAACATCTGCAGGATCTGCTCGGGAAAGGCGTGCTCGAATTCAAGCAGACGGATCTTGTCCAGCAGCGTCTCTTCAAGGA
The DNA here is from genome assembly GCF_900101695.1 of Pseudomonas sp. UC 17F4. Taxonomy (NCBI): domain Bacteria; kingdom Pseudomonadati; phylum Pseudomonadota; class Gammaproteobacteria; order Pseudomonadales; family Pseudomonadaceae; genus Pseudomonas; species Pseudomonas sp. UC 17F4. The sequence goes on along the minus strand of NZ_FNKV01000001.1, from coordinate 4,630,762 downwards.
TGAAGCCCGCCAGCCTGCCGCGTCCGCTCAACGGGAAACCAAGCCTGCCATCGGCCAGGCGCATCGGGGAGCGGGCGCCGGGCTTGAGCGCTTGCATCTTCAGCACGGCTCTCAAGCTGTGCCGGGCCAGTAGCGGTTGCGACTGTACGGCCTGTTTGAGCGCTGCGTGCTGGCTGACGTCGGCAAAGCCCAGGGCACTGCGTTGGGCGTCCGGCAGCGCGTGCAGGACTGTGGCATAAAGGTTGTCACGGCCATGCAATTGGCGTCCGTCGGCCTCGTAGGTGCGGTAGGTGGTGCCATCGCTGACCAGGATCTTGCGAATGGGCGCTTCGCTGCTGCCGATGCTGTCGAGTAGCGCCCCCTGGGTTGAACCCTCGCGGACCTCCAGGCGTACGTCGGTGGACCAGCCGTATAGAGTGCCCAGGGTATGCAGCGCCAGCCGCTCGCTGTCGGAACTGCTGCCAGCGTCCAGATACAGCCCTTCATACGCACGATTCAGACGCAGCTTATGCTGGTAGGCACGGGCTTCTTCGCCAATTCGTACAGGAATGCGCGCATTGACACGCAATTGTTCAAGTTCTGCCGGGCTGGCGTGGCGCAGCAGTTCCTCGACCACCACCGTGGGCAGGCCGCTGAAGGATTGCTGGACCTGCAGCACCGGGCCAGCGTCGGTTTTTTGCAGTGCCTGGTAGCGTTCATTGAACAGTCGGGTTTTGTGGGTTTTTGCCTGGGTCGCCAGTTGTTGCTGTAACTGGCGTTTCGCTGTGGTGAAGTTGGGCTCGCCTGAACCCAGCGGGTGTTGCAGCAGTCCTTCGAGCTCTGCCTTGGTCATTTGCCGCATCAGTGCATCGAGAACGTCATCACCACCGAGCCGCACCTGCAGGGGGCGGGGCAGCGCATTGCCACTTTGGCTGTGGTACTGCGCAAGCACCTTACCCTGCTCATCGAGCACGGTCAGCGCTTGGCCGTTCGGCCAGCCGTGCGCCTCGGCCAGTAGTTGCAGTTGCAGGGCCGGTTCGGCGTGCGGATCTCCTGCCTCCAGTAGCTGGGTGAAGCGGTCAAGCTCATGTTCCAGACGGAAGCGGTGTAGCGTGTCGCTGAACAGGGCGGGTGGGTGCAGGCCTTCGCTCAATGCGTGACGCAGTTGTGCCTGATGGGTTTCGCTGACGCGCATGATGGTGCTGGCGACTTCATCGGAGAACTCGGCGCCGGCATGTCCGAGCCGTCGAAACAGGCGGATGCCTTCCCACTCAAGCGGCTGGTCGGTAACCTGCAGCCAGGCGCCTGCCTGGTTATGGCGCAAAGGCGGCTCGTAGGCGCCCATGCGCCACGGATGTTCCAGCCGGTAGGGCGCGCTGGCAGCGGGCGGCTTGACCGCGTAGGTGCGGCCTTCGAGCACCAGCCATTGTCGGCCCTGGTAGTCGTAGAGCCCGGAGGCATTGGGTTGCAACTCGGCGGGTAGCCTGACGTCTTGGGCGAATGGCTGCAGGTCGGGTTTCCACAGGCGCGTGCTGCCATCGGCCAGTTGCACGCTCTGCATCTGCCTGACCAGCTCAGGGGCTGGTACCGCAGCGCCGCCCCCTGCCGCCGAGAGGCCTCCCAGGGCGGCGATCATCGCCAGGTTTTCGACCACATCCATCAGGTAGCCCCAGGCTTGCTGGCTCTCGCCCCTGGCCAGGCTCTCGATGCCTTCATAGACTTCGTTGCACAGTTGTACGGCGGTGACGGCCAGCATCACCTCGCCGAGCACCGGCACCACGAACGCGGCGATATTGAGCACGTTGAGCGTAGTCTGGACAAAGTACAGCAGCTTGTCTTGCAGCGACTTGTGGTCCTCGGCGGCCGTGGGCACGCCGTGAAACAGGGCATCGTCCTTGAGCTGGGTGATTTTTTGCTGGTACAGCGCGTTGAGCAGGTTGCCGAAAAAGGTACCTTCGCGCAGGTGCAGGCTGGCGTTGCGGTCGAGTTTTTCTTCGTAGTAGCCCGCGGCACTGTTCCAGACCTTGGGATAGAAAGCCTGGTGCAGGCGAGCAAACAACCGCGCGCGCTGGCGTGCAGGTACAAATCGGGCAAAGAACTGCTGGTAGTCCGGCTTCAGAAAGCTGTCACGCAGGGACGCGAAAAAGTGCGCAAGCGAGGGGTACTCCCTGAGCGGGTCGTAGGGGTCATCGGGAATGTAGACCACGACCTTTTCGCTGTGCTGGCTGGCACTGCGGTCTTTACCGAAGACAACGATGGCGCTGAGTTCGACATCCCAGAGTTTGAGAAAGTTACGGGTTATCGTTATCCCGTCCAGGGTTGCCGGTTTGTTTCGAGCGATATCCAGCAATACGCCATGCATCTGCGGGCTGATGGTTTTTTCAACCGCGCAATGTGCGTATGCAGGAGGAACGTCGATTGCTCGAGCTGTTTGAAGTCGGCGCGCACGTTGGCGCTGGCGGCGTCGGCAGCATCACCAGCAGCGGACTCCGGGTTGAGTACGCGGTGTATCAACTGTTGGTAGGTACCGCCCAGGTCAAGTTCGCGGCACAGGGCAGCAAACTGCTCGGGAACGATTTTCAGCGGCGACTCGTCGGGGTAGCGCCCGGGCCGGTTGAGTGCCGGGTCGGAGTAGTAGATGCGCGAGGCGATCGATGTCCGCCCGCGATCGTCAGTCATGGCGCCCGGCGCGGCTTCCCAGGCTTCGAAGTTCTGCAGGGCACAGGCCAGCAGCGACTGGGTGGCAGCTTTGATCGCGGCACCAGCCTTGACCGCTGGATCCTGCGACAACGTCAGGAAAGAGCCGTCGCTGACCACGCGCCGGGCATGGAACAGATAACTGTTGTGCACATCGACATCCAGGCCGAATCGCTCCTGCAGCTTGGCTTTCAACAAGGGTTCGGCATAGGACTCGATGGCCGGAAGTGCGGCAAGTATCTCGTGGACCCGCTGCTCGTGGCGGCGATGGCGGATATACACCCTTTGCAGCTGTTCCAGTGTCTGCGCATCGGTATGCCGTGCATCAGCCAGCCAGGGCAATGTCTGCACGTCGACCTTGCGTAGCGCAGCATGAGTGGCGGCAGGGGCGCTGATCAGCCACGCGGGTAGCTTGCTTGAGATGGGTGTGAAATCGGTTGGTCGGGTAGGGGAGCTGAGGTCAACAGACATGAATTAAAACCTTCTTCCTTGAGGTGTAGGCACTGAGCGTACGGTGGAAAGCTCAAGGGAAAAAGTTTGAATGTTGGTTGGGAAAGTCGGTGAAAAGATCGTGAATTTGCGGCAATAACGACTATATCTAACACCTTTTGTCACTTGCCCGGGGCGGCATGAGCAAACAGGCAGGTCAAGTTGGGTAACTTGTCCTGCCTGTTTAGATTGCTGGGTCAATCAGCTGTGCAACGTGCTTACACGGCCTGCGGCATTTCCCCACGAGCCAGGCGCTTGTTGATATCAGCGATCACCTCTGGCAGTTCGTTGATGGTGTCGATCAGGTAGTGCGGGCGCGAGCCTGCGAACAACGCATGAATGCGCTTGCGCTCGCTATCGAGGGTGTCCGAGGCCAGGGCGCGGTAGCCTTCGTAGGTCAGTCCCAGGGCGTTGCCCGAGCACACCAGCGCTACCGTCCACATGCCGGCGCGCCGGCCTTCGAGGATGCCTGGCACGGTGTCGTCGACCTTGACGCAGGCAGCGACATCATCGATGCCCAGGGCAATCACGTTGGCCAGGGCCTGGGCCGGCCAGGGGCGGCCGTTCGGGGTTTCGTCGGTGGCCACCACGTGATCGGCGACGTAGCCGTTCTGCGCGGCCAGTGCCACCACCTTGTCCATCACCACTTTCGGATAGCCCGAGCACGAGCCGATCTTCAGACCGTCTTGGCGCAGCCCGGTGAGGGTGTCTAGGGCGCCGGGGATCAGCGCCGAGTGCACGGCGATCTTCTCGATCTGCAGTGGCATGAAGCGCTCATAGATGGCAGTGACGTCCGCGTCGGTCGGCGTGCGGCCGAACACCTTGCGGTAGCGCTCGGCGATCAGCGGCTGGTCACACAGGGTGCGGATATGGTCCCACTTGCCCATGCCCATCGGCCCGCGGGCTTCCTCGATAGACACTTCGACGTCGAACTCGGCGAACGCCTCGACAAAGATCTGGGTTGGGGCAAAGGAGCCAAAATCGACCACGGTGCCGGCCCAGTCGAGGATCGCGGCTTGCAGTTGCGTCGGGGTGTTGTAGTTCATGTTCAGGGTTCCTTGAGCGGGTGGTTGCGCTGATCGGGTAAAAAGGCTTCGGGGTATCAGATGTCCAGCACTTCCATTTCCCGCAGCACCTGAGCCACGGCATCGACCGCGGCCTGCATGCCGTCCGGGCCGACGCAGCCGATGCAGCCGACGCGGAAGGTTTCGACCTGGGTCAACTTGCCCGGGTAGAGGATGAAACCCTTGGCCTTGACCCGCTCGTAGAAGTCCTTGAACTGGTAGCGCGGATCGTTCGGGGCATGGAAGGTGACGATGATCGGCGCCTGAATCTCGGCGGGCAGGAAGCTGCGCAAGCCAATGGCGGCCATGCCGTCGAGCAGGGTCTTGCAGTTGCTGGCATAGCGCTGGTGGCGGGCCGGCAGGCCGCCTTGTTCGTTGTACTGCAGCAAGGCCTCGTGCAGCGCCGCCACCACATGAGTTGGTGGGGTGAAGCGCCACTGGCCGGTCTTGGCCATGTAGGCGTGCTGGTCATGCAGGTCCATGGCCAGCGACGGCGAGTTGCCTTCGGCGGCGGCCAGCGACTGTTTGTTGGCAAAGACGAAGCCCATGCCAGGCACGCCTTCCAGGCATTTACCGGAGGCGGCGATGAGGGCATCGAATGGCACCTGGCGGGCATCGATCGGCAAGGCGCCGAACGAGCTCATGGCATCGATGATCAGGCGTTTGCCGTGGCCGGCGATAACCGCGGCAATCTCTGCCAGCGGGTTGAGAATACCGGTGCTGGTTTCGCAGTGAATCAGTGCCACGTGGGTAATGCTGCTGTCGGCGCTCAGCAGACGGTCGACGTCAGCGGCAGTGGTCGGCTGGTCTTCGGCGGTTTCGAAGGTGCTGCAGGCGCGACCCAGCACCTTGCAGATCTTTGCCAGGCGCTGGCCGTAGGCGCCGTTGATCAGTACCAGGACCTTGCCGTCGCGGGGCACCAGGGTGCCGATGGCCGCTTCCACGGCAAAGGTGCCGCTGCCTTGCAGGGGCACGCAATGGTGGCTGTCGGCACCGTTGACGATGGCCAGCAGTTGCTCGCAGAGGCTGGCGGTGAGCTGGTTGAAGTCGCGGTCCCATGAACCCCAGTCGACCATCATCGCTTGGCGGGTACGGGCCGAGGTGGTCAGGGGGCCAGGGGTCAGCAGGATAGGGGCGTTACTCATTCCGGTAGTCCTCGCAAGCGGTGGGCTGAATCTACGGGGCCTACGTTGCAATTCCGTGCCTTATCAATCAAATTGTTTGTTGTTATGCCAGTCATAAGTCAGGCCGATAGATATGAACCTGTTCCAGCTCCGCGCCTTCGATGCCGTGGCCCGTGAGGGCAGTTTTACCCGCGCCGCCGCCCGCCTGTTCATCAGCCAGCCGGCGGTGACCGGGCATGTCAAGGCGCTTGAGGAGCACTACCAGATCACCTTGCTGCGCCGCACGGCGCGACGTGTCGAGCTGACCGAGGAGGGCATTCGCCTGGCGGCGATCACCCGCGCGATGTTTGGCCTTGCCGAAGAAGCCCAGGCGATGCTCGAGGCCAACCGCCAGTTGCTCACCGGGCGCCTGGAAGTGGCCGCCGACGGCCCGCACCGGGTCATGCCGATGCTTGCGCAGCTGCGCGCGCGGTATCCGGGGATCACTGTCAACCTGCGTCTGGGCAACGCCCAGGAAACCCTGGCGGCGCTGCTCAGCGAGCATGCCGATGTCGCGGTGATGACCGAGGTCGAGTCGCGCAAGGGCCTGCACCTGCAAAGCCTGGGCGATTCACGGATCTGCGCCTTGCTGCCGGCCGGGCATGCCTGGGCGGCCAGCGCCGAGGAATTGCCCCTTGGCGAGCTGGACCGGCAGATCATGGTACTGCGCGAACCCAGTTCGATTACCCGCCGCACCTTCGATCAGGCCTGCCGCGATGCCCAGGTGCAGCCGCGCGTGCTGCTGGAGCTCGACAGCCGCGAGGCGGTGACTGAAGCGGTAGCGGCCGAGCTGGGCATCGGTATCGTTTCGTCGCTGGAGATCAGCCATGACCCGCGGGTGGTGGCGCGGCCCATCGGCGCAGCGGGGCTGATCAACCAGCACATGATCGGCTGCCTGGAGCGACGCCGCGAACTGCGCCTGATCCAGGCGTTTCTCAGCCTGGCGGCAGCGGTATGAGGCGGGGCTGGTTTTTTCCCGGCGGGCCCCTAAGATGGCGGGCAAACACTACAGGCAAGGCGAACGACTGCTGATGGCGGAGAAAGACACCATCTCCATGCAACTGGTGCGCGAGGCGCTGCTGCAAAGCTGCGCCCCCGGCGCCGCGAGCCAGGCCCTGCTCAGTCGTGTGGGGATCGACCCCGAACAGTTGCAGCAGGCCGATGCGCGGGTGCCCGCCGGGGCCTACGCGCAGCTCTGGCGGCTGCTGGCTCGTCGTTGCCACGATGAGTTCTTCTGCATGGACCCGCGTGGCCTGCGCACGGGCAGCCTGGCCTTTGTGTGCCGCTCGTCCATGGCCCAGCCCACGTTGGGCGCCGGGCTTGAAAGCGCCCTGGCGTTTCTCGGGCTGATGCTCGAGCACCTGCAGCCGGCGCTGGTGCGCCAGCAAAGCCTGGCGGAGATCGTCATCGGCGAGCCCCGGGATGAGCCGCGCCGGGCCTTCACCTACTTCACCTTCTGGATGATTGTGCATGGCGTCGCCTGCTGGCTGGCCGGGCGGCGCATCCCGATCCTGGCCATTGAGCTGCGTTGTGCCGAGCCGCCGTTTTGCGACGATTACCGGGTGATGTTCTCGGAGAACCTGCAGTTTGACCGGCCACGCACGCGGATGATCCTTGCCGCCGATTGCCTGGACCTGCCGCTCAAGCGCACGCCGGAAGAGCTGCAGCGCTTTCTGGCCGAGGCGCCGGCCAATATTCTGGTCAAGTACCGCGACCCGGCGAGCCTGGCGCGGCGGATCAAGGAATCGCTGCGCCAGCTTCCCGCCGGTGATTGGCCGGAAACCGAGGCCCAGGCCCAGCAACTGTGCATATCGGCCTCGACCCTGCGTCGACGCCTGGCCGAGGAGGGCGCCACCTACCAGGGCCTCAAGGACAGTGTACGCAAGGAGCTGGCAATCGCCTGGCTGGCCCAGGAACAGATAAGCTTCGCCGAAATCGCCGAGCGCCTGGGGTTTGCTGACAGCAGCTCGTTCTACAAGGCCTTTCGCAAGTGGTATGGCTGCAATCCGGGCCACTATCGGGCATTGATCGGCCAGGGTGAAACGCCTCTCGCTGCCAGTGATGGTTAAGCGTTTCTAGGCTGGAGGATTGCCATTCCCCCAGGACCTTGAACGTGCCTAACCCTGCCGCCCGATCCCCAGCCACACCGGCTGCGATCACCCAGCCCGGGGTGACCGATGAATTCATCGGTCATATCCTGCCTGACTGGCTTAGAACCGCCTCCGTCGAGCAGATCAATGATTTGCGCGATGATTTCGCAAGGCTTCGGCACAGCCAGCAAGCCGTCCACGCAACCCTCGATGAACTCCAGGCGATTGATGCTTTCGCCCAGCCGTTGCTGGCAGACGCACTGCACGACAAGCTCAACTACCAGGGCAATCTCGATAGCGACCAGTGGCGTGAAGTACTGCGCGACTTCAAGCCTAGCCAGGGTATCGGGCTGCCTAGTGATGATACGATTCTGCTCACCCAGCCCTTGATGCAACGCCTGCTGCAAGGTTTTGGCGCTCGCCAGACAGCCGCCAGCAGCTACTATGCCGGGACAGCGATCGTCACTGCGGGCGAACTCGAGACAGTTTTGCTCGATGCGCCCGAAAAAGTGGCCAGCGTCTGCCGTGAGCTGGATGTGGGCAGGCGTTTCCAGCAGCATCTGGAGGATGTCTTCGCGCCGGCTGAGCAGGACCTGGCCGAGGAAAAGCGCCTGGCCCTGCAAGTGGCTGCGCGCCTCGCTCATTTGCGCGGGCAGATCGATGCGCTGGCCTACCAGATGCTCGAGCAAGTCGTCTCGGGCGCATCCCAGGTCAGCCATGGCGGGTTGGAAGTACGTATTTATCAACTGAGTGCGCTGAACTGCCAGGTCAGCGGTGCGGTGGTTTTCGAAGTGCGCGGCGACCCGCCGCAAGGGGCGCTGCGCTGGACCGAGGCCAGCCTGATTCGCGGGTTGTTGGTGTATTTTCCGACCGACCGGCAGCAGCCTTTGCGCAGTTACCGCTCCTGGTTTGCCTTCAACGTGGCACTGGCTGAGTCGCTCAAGGGGTCCGAGTCGTATCGCGCCTACTTCAGTGCGCTGATCGGTTTGCAGCAACGTGCCGGTTTTGCCCTGTTGCTGGCAACCAGACTCACCGACTCAAGCGTTGACCTGGACCTGGCGGGCACGCTCCTGCGTGGTGATCTGTTCACCGGTCTCTGTCAATTGCAGCTGGCACGGATCAAGGCCGATGCCCGGGTACTGGCGGTGCCGACCGCCGATGTCGACAGTGCGGCGACCCGAGCGTGGCGTTCTGATCTGGCTGCGGCCGGTTGGACGGCACTCAACCTGGTCGGCCTGTTCGTTCCCGCTGTGGGTGGGTTGTTGCTCGGGCATCTTGCACTGCAGACCTTGAGCGAGGTGTTCGAAGGGGCCGAAGACTGGCTGCGCGGGCATCGCGGCGAAGCACTCGAGCATCTGCTCGGTGTTGCCCAGACTGTGGCGGTGACGGTAGCGCTGGGGGCGGGTATCCATAGTGTCGGCAGAGCGTTCAAGCGCAGCGATTTTGTCCAGTCACTGTTACCGGTCACCCTCGAAAGCAATCAGCCGCGCTTATGGCGCCGGGATCTGCGCCCTTACCAGCTGGGGCGCATTCCCGCCGGCTCGCGCTTGACCGATAGCGGCCTGCACCTGGCCGACGGGCGCAGTTACCTGCCGCTACGCGGCGAAGTTTACGAAGTCCGTCGGGTACCGCAGCAAGGTCCGTGGCGCCTGGTTCATCAGCAACGTGCCGGCGCGTACGGGCCGGTCGTCGAGTTCAACGGCGAACGCGCCTGGCGCTTGCGTGATGAGTGGCCGCTGGCCTGGCAGGGCCAGTCGCATCTGCTCGAACGCCTGTGGCCCGCTGCCGGGCTGATGAGCGTGAGCGAGGTGAGTGCGCTGTTGCAGGTGGCGGCTATCGATGAAGATGAACTGCGCGGGTTACTGGTGGAAAACCGCCGGATGCCGATAGGCCTGCGCGACACCCTTGAGCGCTTCGCCCAGAACCAGCACGGTGTGTCGCTTTCTACACGGTACTTGCCTGACGACCCGCTGCTGGCAACGCTCCAGCGGGACTTCCCCACCTTACCCGACGCCTATGGCCTGGCCTTGCTTGCACAGGCCAGCGATGAAGCGCGCGCACTGCTGGCAGCCCAGGCGCGCGTACCCCTTGAGCTGGCGGAACAGGCGCGGATGCTGGCTCGGGTGGCACAACTGACTCGCGCCCGTGAAGGTCTATACCTTGGCTACGGCGGTTCGCTGGACAGCGCTCACCTGGTGTTCTATGCACTCCGGCGTTTGCCGGGGTGGCCGCAAGAGGTGAACCTGGCGTTGCATGACCGCTTTCCCTACAGCCGTTTGCTCGACCGGCTGAAGCCCGAAGACAGCCCTGGGCTGCACAGGGTCATCGTCCACCAGCAAGGCGTTTACCAGCTCTACGGCGATCAGCCAGATGGCGCTGAGGACGTCGAGCTGAGCGGGGGATTGCTACAGGTGATTGCCGCTTCGTTGAATGATGCCCAGCGTGAAGGCCTGGGATGGCAGGGGCTGCATGCGCTTGGGCAAATGCGCGCGGACCTGATTGCCCAGCTGCCGGTCGCTACCAGCGAACTGGAAGGGGTTCTGGGCCTGGCGCCGGTCCGGCGCTGGTTCAACCCGGGACATCGCCTGGCAGATGGCCGCGTAGGGTATCTGCTGAGTGGCCGAGGGGCTGCTCAGGCGGTGGCGCAAAGCATCAGCAACCGCTTGTGTGCCTTGTTTCCCGGCCTTGATGCCGAGCAGCGCGAAACCTTTATCGCCCGTCTGCGCGAAAGTGGCTCTTCAGTGCTGCTGGAGTTGCAGCGGCTCGAGCAGGAGTATCAGTTGCTCGATCAGACGCTGAGCACCTGGGAGGCCGCAGCACCTGCGCAAGCAAGTGTTAGCGCTACGGTGCTGTTGTCGCCACGCAATCGCGTGGCCGAAGCGCTGCGCCACTGCTGGCGTCGTCAAAGCGAGCCGATCATTGACGCGAACGGGATTCTCCAGGGTTATCGCCTGAGCATTGTTGGCCGGCATATCCCGACCTTTCCCAATCTGCCGGGCGAGATCAGCTTTGCTCATGTGGTCGATGTGGTCATGGTCGGCATGCGTATGCGCAGGCTGCCGGCGTCGTTTTTTCGGGCGTTTTCGAACACTCGCTGGCTGAACCTGAGCAACAACTTTTTTGACCAGTTGCCGTCCGGTCTTGAGCACATGTCGGCGTTGCGCACCCTCAGGCTGGAACATAACCACATCGCCCTGCAGGCCATGGATGTCGATGCACTGGCCCGGTTGAACCAACTGCGCATGCTGGTGCTGGACAACAACCCGCTGCGGCGCAACCTCAACCTGCGGCCTTTGCACCGTTTGCGCGAACTGAGCTTGCGCAACACCGGCATGCAAGCCTTGCCGCGCGGGTTGCTCAGCCGACCGTTCCTGGAGCAGGCCGACTTGCGCAACAATCTGATCGCCACCTTGCCCGAGCGCTTTTTCCATACCCCTGGGGTGATCCGTGACGCCATCTACTTGCAGGGCAACCCCTTGGCGCAGGCGACCTGGCAACGCCTGGCCGAGCTCGATGGCATGCAACTGCCAGAAGAGGATGAGCACGAGCTGCCGGTCGATGCTCGTGCGCTTTGGCTGGCCACCCTGGATGAGCGGGTGTACGAAGTGCGTGCGGGGCAATGGGATGATCTCGCACGGTCAGAGGACAGCGCAGGTTTTCTGCGTCTGCTCGGCGAGCTGACCAGCACTGCGGACTACCGGATGAACCGCGAGGACCTGAGCTGGCGGGTCTGGGCTCTTGTCGAAGAGGCGGTAGACAGCCAGACGCTGCGTTCGACCCTGTTCAAGCTGGCCTCAGCACCGAGGACCTGCGTCGACAGCGTTTCGGATTGCTTCAGTAACCTCGAAGTGGGTTACTTCTTGTGGCAAGCCGAGCAGCAGCCTGGCTCGGAAAACCAGGCCAGCCGCTTGCTTGGGGTGGCCAGGCGCTTGTTTCGCCTTGAGCGTGTCGAGCAGGTTGCCCGGGAGGATATCCATGCGCGTCAGGCCAGCGGCCTGGGCGTCGACGAGGTGGAGGTCAGCCTGGCCTATCGGGTTGGTCTGGCCGAGACCCTGGACCTGCCCGGCCAGCCACGTTACATGCAGTTTGGCGGGGTGGCGGGGGTAACCTCGCGTCAGCTCGACGACGCGGCCAGGACAGTACGCACAGCTGAAGCCGGAGATGAACTGCTGGACTTCATCGCTTCCCGGGATTTCTGGGTCAATTACCTGCGTGACACTTATCCGCAATCGTTCGCGGAGGTTGAAGAGCCCTTCGTCGATCGGCTGCAGGAACTGACCGACATGGCAGGGGGCGACGAGGCTGCAGTGGATGTGCTGGCGGTCGAGCGTGCCGAGAAGGTAGGGGCGTTGATTGTGGCGCTGACCAAGCCTTTGCTTGTCACAAAAGCCGAGGGTCAGTAGTAGCGTCAGGGCCAGCGGCCAAACCAGTCATCCACTTTGACAGCTTTGGCCATTGTCCCGCGCCAGCTCTGGCGCGACTATCTTCAGACCAATCGTTTTATTCCAACAATAACAAACGAGGAGTCTGGCGATGCGTGATTACCGCGCCGCGGCGCAAGGGTTCGACTACCTGCACACCGCTGCGGCTGCCCTGCAAGGCAACCTTGAGGCACTCAATGCCTGCGTCGAGTGCTGCGACCGGCATGTCGGCGGCAATCGTATTGCCCTGAACTGGGAAGGCCGCGACGGCAGCAGCGCGCGCTACAGCTTCGAGCAACTGCAACAGTCTGCCGCGCGCCTGGCCAATGTGCTCAGGGCCCAGGGTGTGGGCGTCGGCGACCGGGTTGCCGGGTTGATGCCGCGTACGGCCGAGCTGCTGATCACGGTACTGGCCACCTGGCGCCTGGGGGCGGTGTATCAGCCGCTGTTTACCGCATTCGGGCCCAAGGCCATCGAGCACCGGCTGGAGCAGTCCGCAGCCAAGGTAGTCGTCACTGAACCGCATAATCGCAGCAAGCTCGACGACGTGCATGGCTGCCCGACGGTCATCTGCGTGGGTGCTGCGCCAGGCTCCGGCGATATCGACTTTCACAGCGCACTGGCGCTGGCCAGTGATCACTGCGAACCGGTGCTGCTGGGGGCCGAGGCACCGTTCCTGCTGATGTTCACCTCCGGCACCACCGGCCCGGCCAAGCCGCTGGAAGTGCCGCTACGGGCCATCGTCGCCTTCCAGGGCTACATGCGCGATGCCATCGACCTGCGCCCTGAAGACAGCTTCTGGAACCTCGCCGATCCGGGCTGGGCCTACGGGCTTTATTACGCCGTGACCGGTCCGCTTGCCCTGGGCCATGCCACCACGTTTTTCGATGGGCCGTTCAGCGTCGAGAGCACCTGCCGGGTCATCAACAAGTACGCCATCAGCAACCTGGCCGGCTCGCCGACGGCCTACCGCCTGCTGATCGCCGCTGGTAGCGAGTTCAGCGCGCCGATCAAGGGCCGCCTGCGGGTGCTCAGCAGCGCCGGCGAGCCGCTTAACCCGCAGGTGATCCGCTGGTTTGCCGATGAGCTGGGCGTGACCATTCACGACCACTACGGGCAGACCGAACTGGGCATGGTCCTGTGCAACCACCACGGCCTGCAGCACCCGGTGCACCTGGGCTCTGCCGGCTTCGCCGTCCCCGGTCACCGCATCGTCGTGCTCAATGAACAACACAACGAACTGCCGGCCGGGCAGCCGGGCATTCTCGCTGTCGACCGCGAGCAGTCGCCGCTGTGCTGGTTTGCCGGCTACCAGGGTTTGCCGACCAAGGCGTTCGTCGGCAAGTACTACTTGAGCGGCGACACAGTCGAGCTCAACGACGACGGCAGCATCAGCTTTGTCGGCCGCAGCGATGACGTGATCACCACCTCCGGCTACCGGGTCGGCCCGTTCGATGTCGAGAGCGCGCTGATCGAACACCCGGCGGTGATCGAAGCCGCGGTGGTGGGCAAACCGGACCCGGAGCGGACCGAGCTGATCAAGGCATTCGTGGTGCTGGCCAAAGGCCAAGAGCCGAGCGAAGCACTGGCCGAGGCCCTCAAGCAGCACGTGCGTCAGCGCCTGTATGCCCACGCCTACCCACGGGAAATCGAATTTGTCAGCGAGCTGCCCAAGACGCCGAGCGGCAAGCTGCAACGTTTCATCCTGCGCAATCAGGAAATAGCCAAACAACAGGCCGCGCTCGCGTCGACCGCCAGCGCCTGAGGAACCAACATCATGCAGATTGCCAATAACAACTTCATCGTCAGCGGCGCCGCTTCCGGGCTGGGCGCTGCCACCGCGCAGATGCTCATCGAGGCCGGTGCCCAGGTCATGCTGGTCGACCTCAATGCCGAAGCGGTCGCCGCCAAAGCCTGCGAGCTGGGCGCCAGGGCGCACTTCGCGGTGGCCGACATCAGCCAGGAAGCCGCCGCCCAGGCCGCGATCGATGCGGCGGTTGCCGCCTTCGGCAAAATCCACGGGCTGATCAACTGCGCCGGTATCGTCGGCGCCGAGAAGGTCCTGGGCAAGAACGGCCCGCATGGCCTGGAAAGCTTCAGCCGGGTGATCAACGTCAACCTGATCGGCAGCTTCAACCTGCTGCGCCTGGCCGCTGCGGCCATGGCCGAAGGCGAGGCGGGCGCTGACGGTGAACGCGGGGTGATCATCAACACCGCCTCGATTGCCGCCTATGACGGCCAGATCGGCCAGGCCGCCTATGCCGCCTCCAAGGGCGCGATTGCCAGCCTGACCTTGCCGGCGGCCCGTGAGCTGGCGCGCTTCGGCATCCGCGTGATGACCATCGCCCCGGGCATTTTCGAAACCCCGATGATGGCCGGCATGACCCAGGAAGTGCGCGACTCGCTGGCCGCCGGCGTGCCGTTCCCGCCACGCCTGGGGCGCCCGCAGGAGTACGCCGCGCTGGCCCGCCACATCATTGAAAACAGCATGCTCAACGGTGAGGTGATCCGTCTCGACGGCGCCTTGCGCATGGCCGCCAAGTAATTTCAGGAGCACTCAAACATGACCCTCGCCAATGATCCGATCGTAATTGTCAGCGCCGTGCGCACGCCCATGGGCGGCCTGCAGGGCGAGCTGAAAAGCCTTACCGCTCCGCAACTGGGTGCTGCCGCCATTCGCGCCGCCGTCGAGCGCGCAGGTGTTGCCCCCGACAGCGTCGAACAAGTGCTGTTCGGCTGCGTGCTGCCGGCAGGCCTGGGCCAGGCCCCGGCGCGCCAGGCGGCGTTGGGCGCCGGCCTGAACAAGGGCACCACCTGCACCACCCTCAACAAGATGTGCGGCTCGGGCATGCAGGCGGCAATCATGGCCCACGACCTGCTGCTGGCCGGCAGTGCCGAGGTGGTGGTGGCCGGCGGCATGGAGAGCATGTCCAACGCCCCTTACCTGCTGGACAAAGCCCGCAGCGGTTATCGCATGGGCCATGGCAAGATCATCGACCACATGTTCTTCGACGGTCTGGAAGACGCCTACGACAAGGGCCGGCTGATGGGCACCTTTGCCGAGGACTGCGCCGAAAGCAATGGCTTTACCCGCCAGCAGCAGGACGATTTCGCCATCGCCTCGCTGACCCGTGCCCAGCAAGCGATCAAGGACGGCAGCTTCGCCAGCGAGATCGTCCCGGTCGAAGTCACCGAGGGCAAGACTCAGCGCCTGATCAGCGACGACGAGCAGCCGCCCAAGGCCCGTCTGGACAAGATCCCGCAGCTCAAGCCGGCCTTTCGCGAAGGTGGCACGGTGACCGCGGCCAACTCAAGCTCCATCTCCGATGGCGCGGCGGCGCTGGTGCTGATGCGCCGCTCCCAGGCCGAGAAGCAAGGCTTGAAACCGCTGGCGGTGATCCATGGCCACGCGGCGTTCGCCGACACCCCGGCGCTGTTCCCCAGCGCCCCGATCGGCGCCATCGACAAGCTGATCAAACGCACCGGCTGGAACCTGGCAGAGGTCGATCTGTTCGAAATCAACGAAGCCTTTGCCGTGGTCACCCTGGCGGCGATGAAGCACCTGGACCTGCCCCACGACAAGGTCAACGTGCATGGCGGCGCCTGCGCCCTGGGCCACCCGATCGGCGCTTCCGGCGCGCGCATCCTGGTTACCTTGCTCGCAGCCCTGCGTCAGAAAGGCCTGCATCGCGGCATTGCCGCCATCTGCATTGGCGGCGGTGAAGCCACGGCCATGGCCGTCGAGTGTCTGTACTGAGGTGCACCATGCTAATCAATGACGAACAACAGCAAATCAGCGACGCGGTGCGTCAGTTCGCCCAGGAGCGCCTGCGCCCGTTTGCCGAGCAGTGGGACCGCGAGCACCGCTTCCCCAAAGAAGCCATCCAGGAGATGGCCGAACTGGGCCTGTTCGGCATGCTGGTGCCGGAGCAGTGGGGCGGTAGTGATACCGGCTATGTCGCCTACGCCATGGCCCTGGAAGAAATCGCCGCGGGCGACGGCGCCTGCTCGACGATCATGAGTGTGCACAACTCGGTGGGTTGCGTGCCGATTCTCAAGTTCGGCAGCGAGCAGCAGAAGCAGCAGTTCCTCACCCCGCTGGCCAGCGGCGCGATGCTCGGCGCCTTCGCCCTGACCGAGCCGCAAGCCGGCTCCGATGCCAGCAGCCTGAAGACCCGCGCCCGCCGAGATGGCGATCACTACGTGCTCAACGGCTGCAAGCAGTTCATCACCTCCGGGCAGAACGCCGGGGTGGTGATAGTGTTTGCGGTAACCGACCCCGGGGCCGGCAAGCGCGGCATCAGTGCCTTCATCGTGCCCACCGACTCGCCGGGTTACCAGGTGGCACGGGTCGAGGACAAACTCGGCCAGCACGCCTCCGACACCTGCCAGATCGTCTTTGAAAATCTGCGCGTGCCGGTGGCCAACCGCCTCGGCGAGGAGGGCGAAGGCTACAAGATCGCCCTGGCCAACCTTGAAGGCGGGCGTATCGGCATTGCCTCGCAGTCGGTGGGCATGGCCCGCGCCGCCTTCGAGGTAGCACGTGACTATGCGCGCGAGCGCGAAAGCTTCGGCAAGCCATTGATCGAACACCAGGCCGTGGCTTTTCGCCTGGCCGACATGGCCACCCGCGTTGCCGTGGCCCGGCAGATGGTGCTGCATGCCGCGGCGCTGCGCGATGCCGGGCGTCCGGCGCTGGTCGAAGCGTCGATGGCCAAGCTTTTCGCCTCGGAAATGGCCGAAAAGGTCTGTTCGGATGCCTTGCAGACCCTTGGCGGTTATGGCTATCTGAGCGACTTTCCGCTGGAGCGCATCTACCGCGATGTGCGGGTCTGCCAGATCTACGAAGGCACCAGCGATATTCAGCGCATGGTCATTGCGCGCAATCTTTGAAGGGAGCAGCTTGCATGTCATTTGAAACCATTCTGTTGGACATCCACGGCAAGGTCGGCCTGATCACCCTCAACCGACCGCAGGCGCTCAATGCCCTGAACGCGCAGATCGTCGGCGAAATCAACCAGGCCCTGGACCAGCTCGAAGCCGACCCGAACATCGGTTGCGTGGTGCTGACAGGCTCCGCCAAGGCCTTCGCCGCTGGCGCCGACATCAAGGAAATGGCCGACCTGCGCTACCCGCAGATCTACGTCGATGACCTGTTCAGCGACGCAGACCGCATTGCCAACCGGCGCAAGCCGATCATTGCCGCGGTGTCGGGTTTTGCCCTGGGCGGCGGCTGCGAGCTGGCGATGATGTGCGACTTCATCCTCGCCGCCGACAACGCCAAGTTCGGCCAGCCGGAAATCAATCTCGGTGTGCTGCCGGGCATGGGCGGTACCCAGCGCCTGACCCGCGCCGTGGGCAAGGCCAAGGCCATGGAACTGTGCCTGAGTGGGCGTCTGATGGGCGCCGAGGAAGCCGAGCGTGCCGGACTGGTGGCGCGTGTGGTGCCGCAAGCCGAGCTGCTGGAAGAAGCGCTGAAGGTGGCGGCGACCATCGCCAGCAAGTCGATCCCGATGACCATGATGGTCAAGGAAAGCGTTAACCGCGCGTTCGAGGTCAACCTGGCCGAGGGCGTGCGCTTCGAGCGCCGGGTATTCCATGCAGCCTTCGCCACCGAAGACCAGAAGGAAGGCATGGCGGCGTTCATCGCCAAGCGTGAGGCGCAGTTCAAGGATCGCTGAGATTGATCGGGCGCTGTTGCCAGCGCCCGTTTTTTACTGCATCACTCCTTGAAGAACCATTGCCGGGCCGCCGCCAGGCTTATCGGCCCGCGGTGCACCAGCTTGTTGCTTTCGACGAACTGCCCGCGGTCATAGCGCTGACTGGCAAGCTTCAGGTGTGCGGCCTTGAAGTCGTCGATTGCGGTGTTTTCGGCCGCGTAGTGAAAGTGCGCATACCACAAGGGTTTGTTGGCGTGCAGCACCACGTATTAATCCAGGTAATCCTGAGCCCAGTCCCGGGTGCTGGCCAGCGGCTTGCGCCTGACCAGGCGCTTGAGTTTCACCTGGCCCTTGCCCAGCAGGTACTCCAGTTCGCGCATGCTCGGCGCTTGCGCCAGGGCCGCCTCTGTCCTCAGTTGCGCGCCGGTCTGCAACAGTTCATTGGCGACGTCATCCAGCAACTTGATCTGCAAGGCAGCATCGGTGTTGTCGGCGGCCTGATCGGTCTGGTTGCTTTGGGTCAGGGCGCGTTCGATGGCTTGACGCTGAGCGAGCAGTGACCGTTGTCGGCGTTCGGCGATCTCCTCAATCTCGACCGGCAGGTAGGTGCTTTTACCCTGGCGCTTGAGGCGCTGGATGTCTTGCCTGGCGAGTGCCGCAAGGCGCATGCCTTCCCTCAGCAAAGCGCTCAGCTCGGCGTCTGCGACCTGTGGCAGTAGCGCTTGTTCGACAGCCAAGGGCTCCCAGCTACCTGTCTGCGGGTCTTCTCGGTAGGACGCGCGGACGCTGTCATCCTGCGGGTTGTGAATGTCGACGATACCTTCACTGTTGCGCCGCTGTTGCCCCAGCAGCACGCCTTCATCGCGGGTTTCGATCAGCCCCGGCACTTGCCGGTGCAATTGACGCAGGCTGCTGCGCTCAAGCAGTGGCTGCGGGTATTCGGCAAGGTCGGCGCGGGTTTCCTTGAGCATCAGTGCCATGTCGGTTTCGAGCCTGGACACCAGGCTATTGGCGGCTTGCTGCCCGGGCAGCAAACTCTTCAGGTTACCCAGCTGGCGCAGCGCGGTATCGAAGTGGCGCTGGATGTTGTCCAGCACCCGGGCATGAACTTCTATCTCCTCGCGGCTCAGTGCCAGCAAGTTCATGCGTTGCAGCATGCCCTGCTCGATATTGCGCCAACTGTGCTCGAGCCAGTAATCGCTTTCGCTGGAGTCTTCGTCTGTCTCCACCAGCCGCAAGCGATTACTCAGCACTTCGCTGCGCAGGGTGTACCAATACAGCCGCGATGCGGGGCGGATGGCTGGTTCGTCGAGGCTCAGTTCCATCACCTGGATTGTGGGTTGGCGAATGCTGGACAGCTTGTGCAGATGCTCGCGGGTGGCGGTAAGGGTTTGGTGATGGTCGATCAACTTGCCGATCAAGGGATCAACCTGGTCGAGCAGGCTGGTTTGCAATGAATGTTCGTGCGTACCTGCATCAGGCAAGGCGCCTTCGGCGTCTTTCACCGTCTGGACAAAGCGCTGGCGCAACGGTTTGTACAGTTTGCCCAGGGTCGCAATCACGGACAGTTCGCAACGCGCCCGTTCAAACAGGGCTTTTGCCCGCAGGGTTTTGTATTGATTGAGCGGGCGCTTTTCATTGCGCTCGTGCAGTGTCCGCAGGTGTTGTTCAAAGTCCTGTGACAGCGCTTCCATCTTGTCCAGGTAGCCTTGCAGGATGCGCGGGTCAGTGTCGTCGCTGATCTGCCGGGCAAAATTGTGCAGCCGCTGTTGGCTGGCCAGGGCGGCGCTTTGCTGGGTGCGTAATGTCTCATCCAGGTTGTCGATCGACTGCTGCAGGTCGGCAGACGTGAGGCGATTGCGCAGCGGCTGGCCACCGCGCAGGCGCAAACGCAGATCGAGCGTCCAGCGCCGGGCTTCGTCTCTTCTCAGCCATGGTCCGCTAACGATGCGAGGCTGCTTGACGCCGGCATCGTATTGCACGGGGTAGGCGTGAGTACCCTGGGCGAAGTACAGTTGCTCGTTGTGCAGGTAAAGGCCCTGCAGTGCGCCGTTGGCAATGGGGCTACCGAGCATGGAGGGTGCCAGCGGGCTGGCCAGGCGCTCAAGCTGGAGTTTTTGTTGCGTCGTCAGCTGGTGGTCGGGACGTGCCCAACTGAAGTTCAGTTCGGCCTGTGGCGCCGGCAGTACCTGGGTGCTGGGAACTCTGACCGGCTTTGGCCCATCGCCAGGGTGCGCCGGCGTCTCGGGTTTGATGCCCAGGCGGCGGGTGGCGTGCACGAAAAGGACCATGGCGATGTTGACCAGCAAGTCGGCGAACGCTTGGCGATGCTTGCCGGGGCTGGCCTTTTCATCGCTCTCGAGCAGGCGCTTGGCACTGTCGATGACCTGGATCATCCAGGCAACCTTGGCGACGCCACCCTCGAACAAGGGCAGTAAGGTGTTGAACATCAACCATCCCAGTTGCTTCCAGGCGTCCCAGCGCGACTGTGCGCTGCTGGTCGAGTGGCGCCTGGCCCGTTCGACCAGCTCCCGGGCGCTGGCCTGGTAGATCAGCTGGTGTACTGCGCCTTTGGCCAGGGCCATATCCAGACGGGCAGGTGCCGGTGTCTGCAGCCGTTCGAACTCGGCGCCGGGAACAAAGCGGTGGATATGCGGTTCGCGCAGGCCGCCATTGGCATAGATCGGGCGCGTATGTTCGGGCAGGCGCTCGAGCAGGTCATCCTGCAATGGGCCGCTGCTGGCGAAGGCATCGAACAGAGCAATCCGGTCGTGAAACTCCAGCAACGGTTCGCTATGCAATGGCCGATAGAGCACGCAGGGGCCCTGCCTGACGTCACTCGTTTCGATCAGCCAGGCATTGAGCAATGTATCGCCCGTAGCACCGGTTGAGCGCAACAGGGCCATGGGGCGCAGCACCCAAATGCCCGGCTCTGCCAGGCCAAACAGCGCATCCACCGCCTGGCACGCGGCCAGGCTCAGACGCTTGTCACGCAGATGCAGCTCCAGCGCCAGCAGCGGAAGCTGGGTTTTTAGCTGTGTGCAGAACAGCGTTTGCCTGGTTTGAAACTGCGCAGGTTCATCCAGAAGCTGCTGTTGCAAGGTCTGCGGATACATCGCACCCATATCCAGTTCACGTACCAGGGATCGAACATAGTGCTCGTTCATCCACTCCGGCAGTCGGGCACCGTTGACCAGGTGCACGCGCACGGTGCCTGCTGCCAGCACGCCGAGGTTGTCGATGGCCAGCTGTGCAAGGGAAAAGCTGACGACCTTGATGGCGCCATCGGTGATCAGGCTGCCCTGCCCGGGGATGGCGCTGGCGATGACCTGGCGATTGCTGATCAACACGTCCTCGGCGTTAAAGCCTGCGCCGGGGTGATCCTGCGCGATCCTCGCGTCCAGGACCTTGCAGGCGAATGCTTCGGCGGTATCGATATCATCGCGCCAGGTTTTGCCGCCAGCAGTTTTGTGTGATTGGGCCTGATCGATCAACAAGGTGCTGTAGCGAATGGCCAGTTCACTGTCGAGCAGCCAGGTCGGCAACAGGAGCGCGATCTTGTTCTGGCGTTCCAGTTCCTCGGCCGTACACAGGTCCAGCATCGAGGTGGAGCGATCAAGGGTGGCATTGAGTGCTTGCGCTTGCTCATGGGTTCTTGAAGCCAGGGCGATGATTTCGATCAAGCGCAATTGTTGCTTGAGAAATCCGCCTGCCTGAACTTCGAACGCCGAGGTGCTTGTCGGGGTGAATTGCGTGGGTGGCGCTGCGCTAAGCAACGATCGTGGCCAGCTTCTGGCGAGCATGTCGAGCAAGCCCTGGGGGGACTCGAAGGGCGCCAGCGCACCTACCAGGGTAAACAGGACCGTCACTTGAGGCTTTGGTGGGTCGGGGAAATCCTCGATCAGTAAAGCGCTGGACAGGTCGGCATCAATGACCTGGGCCGAGGTCAGGTCGACTGTCAGTTGCTGGACGCTGTAGCCCTGCAGGTTGGCGTAGCTGCTGCGTTGTTGCGCAGTTGGAAACGCGGTAACGACCCCGGCGCTCGCCGCTTGGTCGGCGCTCAGCGTGCCGGCGCTCAGGGCTATCTCGATAGCGTCTTTCATCAGCCTTTGCAGGTAGCCGGCATACCAGCCCCAGGGTGTTTCACCGCGCTCGTCACTCTGGCTCCAGAACTCGACCAGCGCCTGCAGGAAGGCTTCAAGGATCAACGGGCCACACTCGTTGATCAGCAGCTCTAGGGCGTGCAGGTCGACATCGAGCAGTGCGTCGTGGCCTTGTTGAGGATACCGGCTCAGACAATCTTCGTTGCTGTCCAGGTTCAAGGTACTGCCCAGGCAATAGCGCTCGATCAGCACTTGCGGCAACTGGCGGATATGCACCTGCGCGCCGTGCTGGCTGATCAGATAAAGCGTCAGCGGGTTGTGCTGCAGTGACAGCCCCCGCTGGTCCCAATGCTCAAGCAGAAGCTGCCCGGCGACTTCGAGCAGGGCGGGGCGCTTGACGAAACGCTTGGCTACCGCGCAGCTCAAGGTGGCCTGTTCGGCGATGGACTGATGGGGGGACGAGGCGGTCATCTGGCGAGGCTTCCAAAAAAGGGAGGCTCCATATGACCTGCGCACACGCATGAGCAGGCGGTATTCGGGTAGCACCCAGGCGTTACTACCAATTGACGAGACGGTACCTGCCAAGGGCCGATTCGCGCCTGCCGTGCGCCTGCTTACCATCGAGCCAGCTGCCTGTCATGCCGACAGGCCCGCACCGCACATGAGGTCCCGATGATCTACGCAGCCCCTGGCACCGCTGATGCCCTGATCAGCTTCAAGGCCGTTTACGGTAACTACATCGGCGGCGAATTCGTCGCGCCGCTGACCGGCCAGTACTTCAGCAACGGTTCGCCGGTCAATGGCCAGACGATTGCAGAGTTCCCGCGCTCGGGCGCGGCCGACATCGACCTGGCGCTGGACGCCGCCCATGGCGCCGCCGCTGCCTGGGGCCGCACCTCGGTGCAGGAACGTTCGCGCATCCTGTTGAAAATCGCCGATCGCATCGAGCAGCACCTCGAAGTGCTGGCCCTGAGTGAAACCTGGGACAACGGCAAGGCCATCCGCGAAACCCTGAATGCCGACGTGCCACT
Organism: Pseudomonas sp. UC 17F4; assembly: GCF_900101695.1. NCBI lineage: Bacteria > Pseudomonadati > Pseudomonadota > Gammaproteobacteria > Pseudomonadales > Pseudomonadaceae > Pseudomonas > Pseudomonas sp. UC 17F4. The sequence continues at coordinate 4,608,065 of NZ_FNKV01000001.1, read as the reverse complement.
GGCCGCCGACCACTTCCGTTACTTCGCCGGCTGCATCCGCGCCCAGGAAGGCAGTGCCGCCGAGATCAACGAGCACACCGCGGCCTACCATTTTCATGAGCCGCTCGGGGTCGTCGGGCAGATCATTCCATGGAACTTCCCGCTGCTGATGGCCGCCTGGAAACTCGCCCCGGCCCTGGCCGCCGGCAACTGCGTGGTGCTCAAGCCGGCCGAGCAGACGCCGCTGTCGATTACCGTGTTCGCCGAACTGGTCGGTGACCTGCTGCCGGCAGGCGTGCTCAACATCGTTCATGGCTTGGGCCGCGAAGCCGGTGAAGCCCTGGCCACCAGCAAGCGTATCGCCAAGATTGCTTTCACCGGCTCCACCCCGGTCGGTTCGCACATCATGAAATGCGCCGCCGAGAACATCATTCCGTCGACCGTCGAGCTGGGCGGCAAGTCGCCGAACATCTTCTTCGAAGACATCATGCAGGCCGAGCCGGCCTTCATCGAGAAAGCCGCCGAAGGCCTGGTGCTGGCGTTTTTCAACCAGGGCGAAGTGTGCACCTGCCCATCGCGGGCGTTGATCCAGGAGTCGATCTACGAGCCGTTCATGGCCCAGGTCCTGAAAAAGATCAGCCAGATCAAGCGCGGCAACCCGCTGGACACCGAGACCATGGTCGGCGCCCAGGCATCCGAGCAGCAATACGACAAGATTCTCTCCTACCTGCAGATCGCCCGCGAAGAGGGCGCCCAGGTGCTGACCGGCGGTGACTGTGAGCGCCTGGGTGGCGACCTTGCCAGCGGCTATTACATCCAGCCGACCCTGCTCAAGGGCCACAACCAGATGCGTGTATTCCAGGAAGAAATCTTCGGCCCGGTGGTCGGCGTGACCACCTTCAAGGACGAAGCCGAGGCATTGGCAATTGCCAACGACACCGAGTTCGGCCTGGGCGCCGGGGTCTGGACCCGCGACATCAACCGCGCCTACCGCATGGGCCGGGGCATCAAGGCCGGGCGTGTGTGGACCAACTGCTACCACCTGTACCCGGCCCACGCCGCGTTCGGTGGCTACAAGAAATCCGGGGTCGGCCGCGAGACCCACAAGATGATGCTCGATCACTACCAGCAGACCAAAAACCTGCTGGTCAGTTACGACGTCAACCCGCTGGGGTTCTTCTGAGGGCCCGGATAGGCTGAAAGAAACGCTTCCAAAGTAGCATTCGACCCGCACCGGCAACGGTGTATTAATAGGTGCACCGCAATCCTGTGGTGCCAGAAGAGGATGGACCTATGTGGAAAAAGCCTGCGTTCACTGATCTGCGTATCGGTTTTGAAGTGACCATGTACTTCGCCAATCGCTGATCCCTCTTGCGCCGGTCGCTGCTTGCAGCGGTCGGCGCTCCTGTTTCTGCCCGCCGATGGTCTGATTGCAATCGATGCGGGATGCTTTAGGCTGGCGCTATTACAACAAGAACAGAGGCGTCCCATGAGCCCGAAGCTGAGCCAGTTGCGCAAGTTCGTCTCCCCGGAAATCATCTTCGGCGCCGGTTGCCGGCATCATGTCGCCAACTACGCCAAGACCTTCGGCGCGCGCAAGGTTCTGCTGGTCAGTGACCCCGGCGTGATCGCCGCCGGCTGGGTCGGCGATATCGAAGCCAGCCTGCAGGGCCTGGGCATCGATTACTGCCTGTACACCGAGGTATCCCCCAACCCGCGGGTTGAAGAGGTAATGGCCGGCGCCGAGCGCTACCGCAGCGAACAGTGCGACGTGATCGTCGCCGTCGGTGGCGGCAGCCCGATGGATTGCGCCAAGGGCATCGGCATCGTGGTTGCCCATGGCCGGCACATTCTCGAGTTCGAAGGGGTCGACACCATTCGTGTGCCAAGCCCGCCGCTGATCCTGATCCCGACCACCGCCGGTACCTCCGCCGACGTTTCCCAGTTCGTGATCATCTCCAACCAGCAGGAACGCATGAAGTTTTCCATCGTCAGCAAAGCGGTGGTGCCGGATGTGTCGTTGATCGATCCTGAGACCACCCTGAGCATGGACCCGTTCCTCTCCGCCTGTACCGGCATCGATGCCCTGGTGCATGCCATCGAGGCGTTCGTCTCGACCGGCCACGGGCCGCTGACCGACCCCCATGCGCTGGAGGCCATGCGCCTGATCGACGGCAACCTGGTACAGATGATCGCCAACCCCGACGACATCGCCCTGCGCGAGAAGATCATGCTCGGCAGCATGCAGGCGGGGCTGGCGTTCTCTAACGCGATTCTCGGTGCCGTGCATGCCATGTCCCACAGCCTGGGTGGCTTTCTCGACTTGCCCCATGGGCTGTGCAATGCGGTGCTGGTCGAGCATGTGGTGGCGTTCAACTACAGCGCCGCGCCAGAGCGGTTCAAGGTGATTGCGCAAACTCTGGGCATCGATTGCCGGGGCCTGAGCCACAAGCAGATCAGCCAGCGTCTGGTCGAGCACCTGATCGCCCTCAAGCGCGCCGTGGGCTTTCATGAAACCCTCGGCCTGCATGGCGTTGGCCTCAGTGATATTCCATTCCTGTCCCAGCACGCCATGGATGACCCGTGCATCCTCACCAACCCGCGCAGCTCCAGCCAGCGCGACGTCGAGGTGGTGTATGGCGAGGCCCTCTGAACCGGCGGGCGATGCCCTGGCCGGGCTGCTGGGGCTGAGCAACCACACCGTACGCAAAAGTCATTACCCGGAACTGGCGGTGCGCCTGGAAGAGCTGGAAGCCGAGCGCAATCGCTACAAGTGGCTGTTCGAGCACGCCGTGCACGGTATCTTCCAGGCCAGCCTCGAAGATGGCATGCGCGCCGCCAACCCGGCGCTGGCGCGCATGCTCGGGTATGTCGACGCCCAGGCCCTGGTGCTGTCGCGCAACGACCTGGCCAGCCATCTGTTCGCCGGCGGCCAGGATGAACTGCTGGCCATCGCCCAGGTACTGCAGCGCGAGCAGGCGCTGATCGGCTATGAGACCCAGCTACGCCGGCGAGATGGCAGCCATATCGACGTGCTGATGAACCTGCTGCTGCGGCCCGACGAAGAGGGCGTGGTCGAAGGCTTTGTCGCCGACATCACCGAACGCAAGCAGGCCCAGGCGCGCCTGCAGCAACTTAACGACCAGCTCGAGCAGCGGGTCGCCGAGCGCACCAATGAGCTGATCGAGGCGCGCGACGCCGCGCAGGCGGCCAATCGCAGCAAGGACAAGTACCTGGCGGCGGCCAGCCACGACCTGCTGCAACCGCTCAATGCCGCCCGGCTGCTGATCTCGACCTTGCGCGAGCGATCGCTAGCGAAGAGTGAACAGCAACTGGTCGAGCGTGCCCACCAGGCCCTTGAAGGCGCGGAGGACCTGCTCACCGACCTGCTGGATATCTCGCGGCTGGACCAGGCGGCGATCAAGCCCGACCTCGAGCTGTACCGCCTGGATGAAGTGCTGGCGCCGCTGGCCTCGGAGTTCCAGCCCGTGGCCGAAGCCGCCGGGCTCAGCCTGCGCCTGCGCAGCGCGCGCCTGGCGGTACGCACCGACCTGCGCCTGCTCACACGGATCCTGCGCAACTTCCTCAGCAATGCCTGCCGCTACACCGAGCACGGAAGCATTCTGCTCGGCGCGCGGCGCCGGGGCGAGTACCTGCGTCTGGAAGTCTGGGACAGCGGCCGTGGCATTGCCGCCGATCGATTGCAGTCGATCTTTCTTGAATTCAACCAGCTGGATGTTGGCCGCGCCGCTGATCGCAAAGGCGTCGGGCTGGGGCTGGCGATTGTCGAGCGGATCGCGCGCATTCTTGATTACCCGGTGCAGGTCCGCTCATGGCCGGGACGCGGCTCGGTGTTCAGCATCGATGTGCCATTGTCGAGTGAGCAGCCCAGTGAGTTGCCGCCATCGACGCTGGTGCTGCCCAGTGTTGGCGACCCATTGCCAGGGCGCCGGCTTTTGGTTCTGGACAATGAACTGAGCATCCAGCAAAGCATGGCCGCGCTGCTGCAGCAATGGGGCTGCGAGGTGCTTACCGCCAGCGACTATGCCAGCGCCCTGGTGGTGCTCGACGGCCGGGCGCCGGAGCTGATCCTGGCAGATTTCCATCTGGACCACGGCGTAACCGGTTGCGAGGTGGTGCGCGATTTGCGTCGCCATTTCGCCTGCAGCATCTTTGCCGTGATGATCACCGCTGACCGCAGCGACCAGAGCCGCCGGGCCATGCAGCGCCTGGGCGCACCCTTGCTGAACAAGCCGGTGAAGCCTGGCAAGTTGCGCGCGGTGTTGAGCCAGTTGCTCGGTTGAGGGGATCTTTGTTACAAGGTTTTTGTCGGAGAATGACCGTTTGTCCCCGGGAAAGCGCCTGCGCCGCGGTTTTTTTGTTATAAACCAGCGCCGGGGGAGGGCCTGCAGGGCCTTTTCGGTCATTTGCACCGTCATTTCTGTTGCCCAGTGTGGATCTCGGCCTTAGACTGCCGCCCCCTGTAAATTGAGTGCCGGATGGTGCTTGAAGAATTCCGCTGCTGGCGAGCTGTTCGCCAGGAGCACCCGATTCGCCTTAATGCACGTATTTTTTATAGAGAAATCAATGACAAAGGAAAAGTTGCTGGCCATGCCGGCCGATGACTACATGAACGCTGAGCAACTGGCTTTCTTCACCTCGCTGCTGCAGCAGATGAAGGTCGAAATCCATGAGCGCATCGAGCAAAGCCGTGTAACCATCGAAAGCCTGGACACGCCTGCCGATCCTGCCGATGCCGCCTCGGTCGAAGAAGAGCGCCATTGGTTGGTCAATACCATCGACCGTGACCAGCGCCTGCTGCCGCAGCTGGAAATGGCCCTGGGCCGCATTGCTGACGAGAGCTTCGGCTGGTGCGACGACAGCGGTGAGCCGATCGGCCTCAAGCGCCTGCTGATCAGCCCGACCACCAAGTACTGCATCGAAGCTCAAGAGCGTCACGAGCAGATCGACAAGCACCAGCGCCAGGCCTGACCCGCGCAGGTGTCACCGCAAACCCCCGCAGAGCGATCTTCGGGGGTTTTGCTTTTCTTGCCCTGTATCAAGGGCACCGGTCTTACACCCAAGGAAGCATGGCTAATGGCCTAATAGTGGCGTTTAATGGCCGCACAACAAGACGTGCTGCGATGGAGCCAAAACATGATGCGAGAAGGATCTCTGCCTGGCGCCGTGGTTGAAGGGCAAGCTGCGCCGTTCGCCGTTGCGCCGTGGTCAGATACGGTTTTGCAAAGCCTGGTGCTGGCAGGGTTGCTGGCAGCTATGGCGTTTGCCGGGCTTTCGTTCTATATCGGCCTGCCGCTGGCCTTGCTGGCGCTGTGGCTACCGCGCTTGCGCAAGGCGACGATTGTCGTGCAGCAAACCCGCGAGCCGCTGGCCGAGCTGACCCGCGACCTGGCCCGAACCACCAGCGACAATGCACTGTCGGCGGCCGGAGTGGCGTTCTCGGTGCAACAGTTGGCCGGCAAGCTGCAATCGCAACTGGATGCCGCTGCGCAGATTGTCAGCAGCGCCGAAGTGATGATCGGCACCGAGAAGGCCACCTCGCAGTTGAGCCAACAGGCCCTGGTCGCTGCCCGCAGTGCTCACGAAAGCAGCGCCGCCGGGCGCACGGTGCTGGCCGAGTCGATCCAGCGCATGCATCACCTGAGCGAGCGGGCTACCGCCAGCCGTGAACTGATCGAGGCGCTGCACCAGCGCAGCGAGGACATTGCCCGGGTTACCCTGTTCATCCAGACCATCGCCAGCCAGACCAATCTGCTGGCCCTCAACGCTGCCATCGAAGCCGCCCGGGCGGGTGACCATGGGCGTGGCTTTGCCGTGGTCGCCGACGAGGTCCGCGGCCTGGCCGGGCGCACCGCCAGCGCTACCGAAGAGGTCGGGCAGATGGTCGCCGATATCCAGCAGCGTACGGCGCAGGTGGTCGAGCAGATTCGCGAACTGTCCGATGACCTGCACAGCGGGGTCGACCAGGTCGAACACACCGGCGAGCAACTGGACAGCATTGCCGGGCTGGCTGCCGGGGTCGAGCAGCAGATCGGCGAGATCGCCGAGGGCACCGAGACCAACCGCCTGCAACTGGACAGCCTGTTCGAGGCCGTGGAGCGCATGCGCAGCGACCTGCAGGTCAGCGACCAGCAGACTCAGCGCCTGGCCCAGGCTGCAGTGCAACTGGAAGGGCAGGCTGAAAGCATCAGCGAGCGTCTTGCCGAAGTGGGCCTGGATGACTATCACCAGCGTGTTTACGACCTCGCCCGTCAAGGCGCGCAGCGAATTGGCGAACAGTTCGAGAACGATATTGCCCAAGGGCGCATCAGTATCGAGGACTTGTTCGACCGCCACTACCAGCAAATCCCCGGCACGTCGCCGGCCCGTTTTCGCACCCGCTTTGATCACTATACCGACCAGGTCCTGCCGGCAATCCAGGAGCCGTTGCTCAAGCTGCATGAGGGCCTGGTGTTTGCTATCGCCTGTACCCAGCAGGGCTATGTGCCCACCCACAACACTGCCTTCAATCAGCCGTTGACCGGCGACCCGGCCCTGGATACCGCGCACAATCGCAGCAAGCGCAAGTTCGACGACCGTACCGGCATTCGCTGCGGCAGCCATCAACAGCCGGTGTTGTTGCAAACCTATACCCGCGATACCGGTGAACTGATGCACGACCTGTCGGTACCGATCCTGGTGCAGGGCAGGCATTGGGGAGGCTTGCGTCTGGGCTACCGGCCGCAGCAGGGTTGAGCGGTTTTGTTACCTGCAATGTAAAACAGCTATGCCGGGGATAGCTTTTTCCCTGAGCGCCCAGGTCTTATCATACGCATATCGTTAGGTTGCTAATAAATTCCGGAGGGAATGATGAATAGCCAAGTCGATGTTGCAGTGATGATTGGCAGCGGCGTACCTGCGTCGCTACAGGCGCTGGGCAAGCGGGCGTGCTGGGTGGTGCTGGTCAACGGTGAACGACGAGGCACGGCTTTCGCCAGCCGCAATGAAGCCCAGGAATGCCAGGCGGCCTGGCTGCAGCAGTTGCACGGGGATGACCGGCCCGCCGTTGCGCGTCAGGCCGGTTGAGCCAGGCGCCGGTCAGTTTTCCAGGTGACGGGCCAGGGCACAGGCTTCGGTATGCTCGCGGCGAAAGCCCCTGACGCGTCCGGTGGCCTGTTCGGTGATGTGAAAGAAGCCGATGCCGGCCGGTACTACCACGAAGCGCGGGGTGCTGTTGTGTGAGTGAACAGCATATTCTCTGTAGGAAACGCCTTTAGGCTCTCGACGGAATTCGGTGTTTTCGTGCATATTCGCTTCCCTGTGTTCTGTGGATGATTTCCAGGAGCCCGTCCTGCTAAAGGGCTTGCTCTCATCTATCGCACTTTTGTTGCGGTAGTGCTGTCAGAAAAAGCGTCTCCGTTTAAGGAAATCTGCTGAAAATCTGCAAACTGACTAAAGCTTGCAGTAATGGGTAAACATTCCTGCGGGTTGCTTTGCCAGTCTGCACAGACTTTTCATGCACAAATCCACTAGTCTTTCAGACTTCGAATTGAAGTACCGTTGCCTTGCGGCTGCCTCACAGCCTGCGGGGGGAGCGGCGTGTAATCGGTTTTTGAGGAATTCTTCTTTGGCAGTCAGCAATCTTGATACACATGCCCTGTTCGTTTTGGGCGACCTCAGGGCGAAACTGGTCAAACAGTTTCAATCGCGTTTTGTTTACGTCACCGAACAAAACGCGGAAGGTCTGTACATGGCCGAGATCGATACTGAAACCGCATTGGTGGTGGATGACAAGCAGCGTCTGGAGCTCAAGGTTGGCGATCATTTTCGCGCCGCAGTGTTGCCCAGCCGCGAAGGTGGCAAGCTGGAAATCCGTTTTCGCGAAATCAAACTGACGGTGTATGGCCTGGGTGACTATGCCTTTGTCTCGGTGCCTGAAGGCGAAGGTATTGTCTTCAAGGAAGGCCAGGGCGTGGTGTTGGTATTCGCCGCCCACGAGCAGTTGCAGGAAGGCTTGAGCAAGACCCTCAAGGCCGTGACCCGCAAGGTTGCCAAATGGCAGAAGGGTGAGCTGACCACTTTCAAGGCCAGCGAGTGAGCGCATCCGCCGAGCGCACCAGCCGCGCCGACTTTCATGCCCGGCACCAGGCCCAGGCCCGTGCCCTGGCCGAACAGTGGCTGTCGCAGCGCCCGCAGTTGCAAGGCGCCTGGTTTGCCTGGGTCGCCACTCAGCTCTACCAGTTGAGCCCGCCCGAGTACGCCGCCATGGTCCGCCGCGAGCTGCAGCAGCTCAGCGGCTGAGTTCAGTTGCCGCGGTCGCGGCCACTGCTGACTTCTTCAGGTACATCATGCCCGGCCATGCGCTTGCGAAACAATGCAGCGCGCGCCAGCAGCAGGGTGGTGACCGGCACGGTGATCGACAGCAGGACCGGAATCAGCCAGGCATGCAGCACCGGTGACTCCTTGAGCATCGAGAAGTACAGGATCGAGGCCAGGGCCACGCACCAGGCGCCCAGGGTCGAGGCCAGTGCTGGTGGGTGCATGCGCTGGAAGAAGTCCTTCAGGCGAATCAGGCCGACCGCACCGCTCAGGGCGAACAGGCTGCTGAGTAGCAGTAACACGGCCACCAGCACCTCGACCCACAACGGCAGTTCATTGGCATTGATCATTCGATCACCTCGCCACGCAGAAGGAATTTGGCCAGGGCGAAGGAGCCGACAAAGCCGAACAGCGCGATCAGCAGTGCCCCTTCGAAATAGGTGTCGCTGGCGTAGCGGATACCCAGCACCAGCATCATCAGCATGGCCAGGATATACAGGTAGTCCAGTGCCAGGACCCGGTCCTGCGCCGAAGGGCCGCGAAACAGCCGCCACAGGGTCAGGGCCATGGCCAGGGCGAAGATGAACAGGCTGGCGAGAATGGCATTGGCAAGCAGGCCAGTCATTCGAAGATCTCCATCAGCGGGCGTTCATAGGTGTGCTTGAAGTGCTCGATGAACTGCGCCTCGTCATCCAGATCGAACACATGCAGCAAAAGCACGCTGCGATCCAGTGCCAGCTCCGACCAGATGGTCCCTGGGACCACCGTGGTGATCATCGACAAAGCGGCCAGGCCGTGGGCGTCACGCAGTTCCAGGGGAATGTGCACGAAGCGCGAGCGCGGCGGACGGCGCTTGGCCGACCACACGCCGCGGGCGACCTGCAGGTTGGACACCAGCACATCGACGCCGACCCGCAGGATCAGGCGCACGATGGTGCCCGGGCGGCGAATGCGTACCTGCAGCGGGCGCAGCGGCGCCATCAGTAGCGGCGCAACAACGCCGAGCAGGGCGCCCAGCAGCAGGTTGCCCGGGCTTACCGAGAGGTTCAGCAGCAGCCACAGCAGGCACAGCGACAGCGACAGCAGCGGGGCAGGGAACAGGCGCTTCATGGCTGCACCTCGGTGCTGGCGGCCAGGCTGGTCGGCCCCGGAATCGGTCGGGTGCCGAGCACGGCGCTGACGTATTGCTCGGGGTCCTGCAGGCTGGCGGCGGTGTCCTGGGTGTAGCGCAGCAGCGGCTCGGCGCGCAGGCTGAGCAGCACGCACAAGCCCAGCAGCACCACGATGGGGATGCACTCAAAGCGGCGCAGCAGCGGCGAAGGGCGCTCCTGCGGGGTCCAGAAACGCTGGATGCCAACGCGGGTCATAGCGATCAGCGAAGCCATGCCGGACAGTACCAGCAACGCCACCAACATCCAGCCGGCGACACTCAACGGCTGCTCCGGCGCCACACCCAGCCCTTGCGGGTTGAACAGTGCGCTGATCAGGCTGAGCTTGCCGATAAAGCCCGACAGCGGCGGCATGCCGATGATCAGCAGGGCGCAGGCGATAAAGCTCAAGCCGAGGAAGGCCATGGTCCAGGGGATCACCTGGCCGATCACCGCTTTCTGTTCGTCATCGAGGTTGATGCCTTTGGGTGGGTGCAGCGACTCGACGGGCGAGGGCAGGCCGTCGCCTTCATCATCCAGGGGAATCTCGTTGGCCGAGCGCGAGCGCTCGATCAGCTCAGCCAGCAAAAACAGCGCGCACAGCGCCAGGGTCGAGCTGACCAGGTAGAACAGCGCGGCGGCGGTCAGGGTTGCCTGGCCGAAGCCGATGGCCGCCAGCAAGGTGCCGGCCGAGACCAGGATGCTCAGGCTGGCCATGCGCTCCAGGCGCTGCGCGGCCAGTATCGACACCGCCGCGCAGCCCAGGGTGGCGAGGCCGCCGTAGATCAGCCAGTCGCCACCAAAGAACGCCGAAGCACCGGCCTGTCCGGAAAACAGCAAGGTCCACAGGCGCAGTACGGTATAGAAGCCGACCTTGGTCATGATCGCGAACAGCGCGGCCACCGGTGCGCTGGCCGACGAATATGCCGGCACCAGCCAGAAGTTCAGTGGCCAGATCCCGGCCTTGGCCAGGAACGCCGTGGCCAGAATCGCCGCGCCGGCGTGTAGCAGGCCGCGATCGGCCTCTGGTACCAGCGGGATTTTCAGGGCCAGGTCGGCCATGTTCAGGGTGCCGGTGACGCCGTAGAGCATCGCCGCACCAATCAAAAACAGTGACGAGGCCAGCAGGTTGATGGCGATGTAGTGTAGGCCGGCCTTGACCCGCGCGCGCCCCGAACCATGCAGCATCAGGCCGTAGGAGGCTGCCAGCAACACTTCAAAGAACACGAACAGGTTGAACAGGTCGGCGGTCAGGAAGGCGCCATACAGGCCCATCAGCTGGATCTGGAACAGCGCGTGGAAGCTGGCGCCGGCGCGGTCCCAGCGGGCCATGGCGAACACCAGGGCGCTGACCCCGACGATGCCGGTGAGTACCAGCATCAGGGCCGATAGACGGTCGACCACCAGCACGATGCCGAACGGCGCCGGCCAGTTACCGGGCAAGTAGACGCCAATCGAGCTGGCCTGGCCCTGACCTTGCACCCATAGCAACAGGGTAATGGCGATACCCAGGCCGAGCAGGCTGGAGATCAGGTTGATGCGCGCCTTGAGCGGTCGGCGTTTTTCCCCGAGCAGCAGCATCAGCGCTGCGGTCAGCAACGGCAGCAGGATGGGTGCGGCGATCAGTTGGTTCATCGCACTCATTCGTTAGGCTCCCGGCCATCGACATGGTCGGTCCCGGTCAGACCGCGCGATGCCAGCAGCACCACCAGGAACAGTGCGGTCATGGCGAAGCTGATGACGATCGCGGTGAGCACCAGGGCCTGGGGCAGCGGGTCGGTGTAGTTGAGCAGATCCTGGGGCACGCCGTCCTTGATGATCGGCTCCTTGCCGATGAACAGGCTGCCCATGCTGAAGATGAACAGGTTGACCCCGTACGACAGCAGGCACAGGCCCATGACCACCTGGAAGGTCCGTGGCCGCAGGATCAGCCAGACCCCGGAGGCGGCGAGCACGCCAATGGCGATTGCAATGACTTCTTCCATCAGGCGGCTCCTGCTTGAGTGGGTTTCTGTTGGCTGCCCGGGCGATGACCACGCACCGACTGGTGAGCCAGCGCGGTGAGGATCAGCAGGGTCGAACCGACCACCACGGTGAACACGCCGATATCGAAGAACAGCGCACTGGCCAGGTGGGTGTCACCCAGCAATGGCAAATGCAGGTGCGCGGTGTGGGTGGTCAGGAACGGGTAGCCGAGCAGCATCGCGCCAACCCCGGTGAGGGTCGCGCAGAGCAGCCCGGTGCCCATCCAGCGCAGCGGTCGCAGGCTCATCTGCGCCTCGACCCACTGGGTGCCGGCCACCATGTACTGGAGGATGAACGCCACCGACATTACCAGGCCGGCGACGAAACCGCCGCCTGGCTGGTTGTGGCCGCGCATGAACAGGTACATCGACACCACCAGGGCGATCGGCAGCAGCAGGCGCACCAGCGCCGCCGGCACCATCATGAAACCCAGCGCGGTGTCGGCCGCGTGGCGCGGGTTGACCAGGTCGGTGACCACGTCCGGGGCCAGCAGGCGCTGCTGCGCCGGCAACTGCATGCTCTCCTTGGGCGGGCGGAAGCGTCGCAGCAGGGCGAACACCGCCAGGGCCACGGCCACCAGCACGGTGATCTCGCCGAGGGTATCGAAGCCGCGGAAGTCCACCAGCATGACGTTGACCACGTTGCTGCCGCCACCTTCGGGCAAGGCCCGGCTCAGGTAGAACGAGGAGATGTCGTTGGGGGTCGGGCGGGTCAGCATGGCATAGGACAGCAGCGCCATGCCGCCACCGACGCCGACCGCCAGCAGCAGGTCGCGCAGGCGGCGCAGGCGTGCGCGCTCCTGGGTGCCCGGCAGCGGCGAGACGCCTTCTATCCGCCGTGGCAGCCAGCGCAGGCCGAGCAGGATCAGCACCGTGGTGACCACCTCGACCACCAGTTGGGTCAGGGCCAGGTCCGGGGCCGAGAACCAGACGAAGGTAATGCAGGTCATCAGGCCGCAGACACTGACCATGGTCAGCGCCGCCAGCCGGTGGTACTTGGCCTGCCAGGCAGCGCCCAGGGCGCAGGCAATGGCGATCAGCCAGAGCATGACGAACACACCCGAGCCCGGGATCTTCGGCCGGTCACCCCAGCTCAGGCCGCTGTGCAGCATCGGCAGCAGGCCGGCCAGCAGGGCGATCAGCACCAGCATGAACAGCTGCTTTTGCAGGCGCCGGGTGGTGAACACCCGTTCGAAACGCCGGGCGGTGCGCATGATCAGCACCTGGCCGTGTTCGAACAGGCGCTTGCCGTTGAAGCGCTCGATCAGCGGCGGCGACGGGAAACGCCCGAGCTTGAGCTGGTTGCGCAGCAGCAGGTAAAGGATGATGCCGCCGCTCATGGCGATCAGGCTCATGATCAGCGGCGCGTTCCAGCCGTGCCAGATCGCCAGGCTGTACTCGGGCAGGGTGCCGCCCACCACCGGCAAAGCGGCAGCGGCCAGCAGCGGGCCGACCGATTGCGCCGGGAAGATACCGACCACCAGGCAGGTCATCACCAGCAATTCGACCGGCGCGCGCATCCAGCGCGGCGGCTCGTGGGGCGTGTGCGGCAGGTCGGTGGCCGGCGGGCCGAAGAACACGTCGACGGTAAAGCGCAAGGCATAGGCAACGCTGAAGGTACCGGCGAGGGTGGCGATGACCGGCAAGGCCGCTTCGACCCAGGCGGTGGAGCTGATGAATACGGTTTCGGCGAAGAACATCTCTTTGGACAGGAAGCCGTTCATCAATGGCACCCCGGCCATCGCGGCGCTGGCGACCATGGCCAGGGTCGCGGTGAACGGAATGAGCCGGAACAGACCGCTGAGGCGGCGGATGTCGCGGGTGCCGCTTTCGTGGTCGATGATCCCTGCGGCCATGAACAGCAAGGCCTTGAAGGTGGCATGGTTGAGGATGTGAAACACCGCGGCGACCGCTGCCAGCGGGCTGTTCAGGCCCAGCAGCAGGGTGATCAGGCCCAGGTGGCTGATGGTCGAATAGGCCAGCAGGCCCTTGAGGTCGTTCTGGAACATCGCCGCAAAGGCGCCGAGCACCAGGGTGGCGGCGCCGGCGCCGCTGACGATCCAGAACCATTCCTCGGTGCCGGAGAGCGCCGGCCACAGCCGCGCCAGCAGGAATACCCCGGCCTTGACCATGGTCGCCGAGTGCAGGTAGGCCGAGACCGGGGTGGGCGCCGCCATGGCATGGGGCAGCCAGAAGTGGAAGGGGAATTGCGCGCTTTTGCTCAACGCGCCGAGCAGGATCAGGGGTAACAGGACGGGATACAGGGCATGGTTGCGAATCTGCTCACCGGCAGCGAGGACCTTGTCCAGGTCGTAGCTGCCGACCACATGGCCGAGCAGCAGTACCCCCGCCAGCAGGCATAGGCCACCCGCGCCGGTGACCATCAGGGCCATGTAGGCACCGCGGCGGGCGTCGGCGCGATGGTGCCAGTAGCCGATCAACAGGAACGAGAACAGGCTGGTCAGTTCCCAGAAGAATACAATCTGGATCAGGTTGCCGGAAATCACCAGGCCGAGCATGGCACCCATGAACGCCAGGAAAAAGGCAAAGAAGCGCGGTACCGGGTCTTGCGGCGACATGTAGTAGCGCGCGTACAGCGACACCAGGGTACCGATGCCCAGCACCAGCAAGGAGAACAGCCAGGCGAAGCCGTCCATGCGCAGGACCAGGTTCAGGCCCAGGCTCGGCAGCCACAGGAATTCTTCACGGATCACGCCGCCATGGGCGATCTGCGGGTACATCAAAGCGACCTGGACAGTGCCCACCAGGGCGACCAGTCCGGCCAGCAGCGATTCGCTGTTGCGTGCGTTGTGCGGCAAGACAGCCGCCAGGCAGCTGCCGACGAACGGCAGAAGCAGTAGCACTATCAAGGACATAGATTTCTAATCTGCAGGAGTTTGTAAGGGATCATACGTGGCGACTGGTCGATCACCAACCCGCAAGCTGTCGCAGAATCCTACAAGAGCGCTGTATCAATCCTTTTTTTTATAACAGTTTTTTTCAAAGGATAGCCTGCATTTGTCGATCACAGACCCGGTTCGCGTTCTTCGGCGTGGGCCTCGAGACTCGTCTGCTCTTGGTTACGGCGGCGAAACTTCAGCTCGCTGACCACCACGGCGACGACGATCAGCAAACCCCCAAGCAGGGCCACGCCTGGCAGGCGCTCGCCGGCAATGCGCCCGACGATGCCGGCCCACACCGGTTCACCGGCATAAATCAGCGTGGCACGGGTTGGCGAGACCGATTTTTGTGCCCAGTTCATCGCCACCTGGATCACCGCGCTCATCGCCCCCAGGCCCACGGCGCTGAGCAGCAACAGCCAGGAGAAGTCCGGCAGGCGCTCCTGGGTCGGTACCACCATCATGAACGACAGCGCCGAGGCGGTGGCCAGTTGCACGACGGTTACCCGGCGAACATCCACCTGGCCGGCGTAGCGGCTGATCAGGATGATTTCTGCGGCAATGGCTACGGCGCTGACCAGGGTGGCGATTTCCCCCGGACTGAACTGCAGCGAACCACCACCGGGGCCTGCCAGCAGCATCAGGCCGGCAAACGCCAGGCAGATACCCAGGCTTGGCATCAGACCCGGGCGGCGGCCCAGCACCAGCCATTGCAGCAAGGGCACGAAGGGTACGTACAGGGCGGTGATGAATGCCGACTGGCTGCTGCTGATGGTTTGCAGGCCAACGGTCTGCAGGCCGTAGCCAAGCATGATCGATACACCGATCAACACCCCGGCTTTGAGTTCGGTAGCGGTCAGGCCCGGCAGCGAGCGGGCCGTCACCAGACCGACGAACAAGGCCGCGGCGGCAAAGCGCAAACCGACGAAGAACATCGGCCCGCTGACCGTCATCACGTTATGCACCAGCAAAAAGGTGCCGCCCCAGAGCATAGTGATAAACACCAGCACCAGTTCGGCCTTGCTCAGCCGGAAGGAAACGGAAGGGCGTTCAGCGGAGTTCGTTGGGGTCATGGCCTTGCACACGGAAGAGGGTCGACGCACAATTGCGGCGAAAGTGGGCAGTATACTGCGCAACCCCTATTGATGAGCAATATAGTGCACAAAGATTCCCCCCAACGCGCCTCGGTGCTTCAGCATGTCAGCCAGAACATTCGTCGCCTGCGCCATGCTGCCCAGTTGAGCCAGAGTGCCCTGGCGCAAAAGTCCGGGGTCAGCCGGCGCATGCTGGTGGCCATAGAGGCCGGCGAAAAGAATGTCAGTCTGACTACTCTGGATCTGATCGCCGAAGCCCTGCAAGTTGCCTTCAGTGACTTGATCAAGGCGCCGGATAACCGCGACCCGAGCCGCATCAACGAACTGGCCTGGGCCGGTGTGCATCCCGGCAGCAAGGCCGTGCTGCTGGCAAGCTCCGCCGCCACCCGGGAGGTCGAACTCTGGGAGTGGCGCCTGGAACCCGGTGAGGTCTACCCCTGCGAGCCCGATGCCGATGGCTGGAGCGAGCAGTTGTTTGTGTTCGAAGGATGCCTGACCCTGGAGGTCGAAGGGCAGCAACAGCGGCTCAATGCTGGCGAGTTCTTCACCTTTGCCAGCAATCGCCGCTATGCCTATCGCAATGACGGCGAGGTGGCGACCCGCTTCGTGCGCAATGTGGTGATCTGAGCCCGCGGCGGGTCACGGCACTCAGCGCTTGGTGTCGGTCAGGTAGTGCTCGGTGGAAATCACCTGGGCGTAGGCGAAGGCCAGCGATGCCATAAAGGCTGCATGCACCTGCGCCGCCGGCACGGTGATACCGTTGAACTCCAGGGCGCGGGTCGCGCAGGCATCGTGAACCACGGTGACGCCATAGCCGTAATCGGCCGCCGCGCGGCAGACGGCATCGATGCACATGTGGCTCATGCTGCCGATCACCGTGAGTTCGCTGACGTTCTGCTCGTCCAGCAACTGCTTGAGCCCGGTACCCAGGAACGAATTGACCTTGTGCTTGAGCAGCACCGGCTCGCCTGCGCGGCTGGCGGCCTTGGGGTGAATCTGCGCACCTTGCGAGCCCGGGGTGAAGAACGGCGCGTCTTCGGACTCGAACTCGTGGCGTACATGCACCACCAGGTCGCCGCGGGCGCGGGCGGCCTCAAGGATGCTGGCGGCGTTGTCGGCTGCCGCATCGGCACCATCCAGGGTCCATTTGCCGCCGGGGAAGTAATCGTTCTGGATATCGATGACGATCAGTGCCTGCTTGCTCATGTCAAAAGCCTCGTGTTGGGGAGTGGTTGTGGCGTGGTGATAGTTATAGGCTTGGACGATGCGCTTGCGGATTGGCGCGAACGACAAATTGGCGGGAAAAACTGACAATGGCAGCGGCGCAGGACACTCTGGAAATTGGCGTGCTGGTTTATCCCGGCGCGCAACTGGCCGCCGTGCATGGCCTGACCGATCTGTTTGCCGTGGCCAACCGCCTGCGCCTGGAGTTGGGGGCGCTGGAGCGGCCTGCACTGCGCGTCAGCCATTGGAGCGAGGGGCCTGATCAGCAACTGCAGGTAACCTTCGACACGCACCCAGGCAGCCTGCACCCGCTGCGGGCCATGATCATCCCGCCGAGCCTGACCCAGGCGCCCTCGCCCGAACTGCTCGATCGCTACTGTGCCAGCCTGCGTCAATGGCATGCGGACGGCGCGTTGCTGGTGTCGGTTTGCGTCGGGGTGTTCTTCATCGCCGCCAGCGGCCTGCTTGACGGGCGCCCGGCGACCACCCACTGGAATTTCGCGCAATCACTGGCCGAGCGCTTTGCGCAGGTGCAGGTCGAAGCCAACCTGCCGCTGCTCGATGACGGCGACATCATCACCTCGGCCGGGTTGATGGCCTGGACCGATCTGGGCCTGAAACTGGTCGAGCGTTTCCTGGGCGAAACCCTGGCGGCGGAGACTGCGCGGTTCCTGGCGGTCGAACGGGTCAGCGGCGGGCAGCACCCCGGCAGCGTCTTCAGCCCTCGGCTGGACCACGGCGATGAGGCGGTGCTCAAGGTCCAGCACTGGTTGCAGGGCAGTGGCGCGCGTGAGGTGTCGCTGGCGGCCATGGCCGCGTGTGCCGGCCTTGAGCAGCGCACTTTCCTGCGCCGCTTTCGCAGCGCCACGGGCCTTAAACCCACCGAGTACTGCCAGCAGGTCAGGGTCGGGCGGGCTTGCCGCATGCTTGAGTTCACCAACCGCTCAATCGACCAGATCGCCTGGGGTGTCGGCTATCAGGACCCGGGCGCGTTTCGCAAAGTGTTCTTCAAGGTCACCGGCCTTGCCCCCAGCGACTACCGGCGCCGACTCACCGCTGTGGTGGCTTGATCCTACTTTGGTACAGGCCGGGCTGCGCACCTGGCGTTTTGTTGCCTATTATCCGTTGCAAACAAGACGGAGAACGCCATGAGCGCCCCTGAACACCCCAACAACCCTGCGGCTGATGTGCTGATCATCGGCGGTGGCTTGAGCGCAGCGCTGCTCGCGGCGCAGTTGCTGCGCCAAGCCGGCCAGCGCCGTGTACTGGTCGTCGAGCCACGCGATGAACTGGGGCGCGGCGAAGCCTACAGCGCCACGCACCTGGGGCACACCCTCAACGGCAATGCCGCGCGCATGAGTGTCGACCCGGACAACGCCGATGACCTGAGCCAGTGGCTGGGCCAGCACATTGCTGCCGGAGGCTGGCCAGAGTCGGCCGCGCAAGGGGTACCGGTGACAGAGCTGTTTGCGCCTCGCGGGCTGTTTGGCGTGTATGTCCGTCAGCGCCTGGCCGAGGCGCAGGCGGTGGGTGCGCAGCAGGGCTCGTGGCTTGAGCATGTTCAGGCCGAGGCGCTGGACCTGGCGGTGGATGAACTGGGGCTCAGCGTAAGCCTGGCCGACGGTCGGACCTTACGCGCCAGCCGGGCCGTCCTGGCCACCGGCATGTTTGCCGCCGCGCGTACTCCCCAACGCGGCGACAATGCTTTCAACAGCGCCTGTGTGGACCCCTGGGATATCCAGGCCATGCGGTCGATCAACCCGGACGGCCGGGTGGTCATTATCGGTTCCGGGTTGACCATGGTCGACGCCGTGGTGTCGCTGCAGGCAGCCGGCCATCGCGGCCCGATCGAGGTGTTTTCGCGCCACGGCCTGCTACCTCATGTACGTCGTCAACCGCCGGCATGGGAAGATTTTCTCGCTGCGGACCTGTCACTGCGCAGTCCATTGCAACTGCTGCGGGCCTTGCGCAATCAGTGCCGCTTGGCCCAGCAGCAGGGCATCGACTGGCAGGCGCCCCTGGACACCGTGCGCGTGCATATCGGCAGGCTCTGGAGCCAGGCCAGCGAGCGTCACAAGCGCCAGTTCGTGCGCCATGTGCGGCCCTGGTGGGAGAGCCATCATCATCGATCGCCACCGCCGGGAGCGGCATTGCTGGCGCAGTTGATCGAAGCAGGGCGATTGCGGATTCATGCGGCGTCGTTGCAAGGGGTCGAAACCGGCGCCGACCGCCTGCCGGTGGTCAAGCTGCGCTTTCGCGGGCAAACGCAGGTCGAGCGGATCAGCGCCGACGCCCTGATCAATTCCACCGGTATTGAGTACGACTGGCGCCGGGTAGCCCGGCCCTTGCCGCAGAATTTGCTGCAACGCCGGCTGATCCAGCCGGGGCCGCTGGCCCTGGGCATCGCCGCAAACGCCCAGGGCGCGGTGCAGGATGGCGAGGGCCGCTACAGTTCGCAGCTGTTTGCCATGGGCCCGCCGCTGCGCGGGTTGTGGTGGGAGAGCACATCGGTGACCGACGTGGCCTTGCAGGCCAAGGCGCTGGCGCAGCTTCTGGCCGGCACGGGCCGTTAGTCGTCGTGTTCGGCGCCAGGCTCCAGCAGTTGCGGCCCGGGGCCCTGTTCGCCGAGCTGGTCGTCACAGTTGCGCAGCGGGCAGCTTTGCAGCGACATGCAGCCGCAGCCGATGCAGCCGTCGAGCTGGTCGCGCAGCACCATCAGCTTGTCGATGCGCCGGGTCAGGTCCTGGCGCCATTGCTCCGATAGCCGTTGCCAGTCCTTCACGCTCGGTGCACGGCCCACCGGCAGCGTTTGCAACGCGGCATGAATGGTGGCCAAGGGAATACCCAGGCGTTGCGCCATCTTGATCACCGCCACCCGACGCAGGGTTTCGCGCGGGTAGCGGCGCTGGTTGCCGGCGCTGCGGGTGCTGTAGATCAGGCCTTTGCTTTCGTAGAAATGCAGGGCGGTCACGGCCACGCCGCTGCGCGCCGACAGTTGGCCGACGCTGAGGGCGCTCTGGGCGGTATCGGGCATGACAGGATTTCTCTTGACCTCTAGTTAACTCGAGGTTTTACCCTGCCTGCCATCGCACCGCAAGTGCAAAGGCAGAGGGAGTAGCTTCATGCTGGTTTCAGACAATAGCCTGTGTTTTACCCAGATGATCGAGTTCGAGGTGGCGCCGGATCGTCAACACGCGCTGGCCCAGGCGCTGGTGCTGCGCAGCGAGTACCTTGCCGTGCAGCACAACGGCCTGGTCGCTGCCAGTATCCAGGCCAGCGATGATGGCAGCCGGGTATTGCAATACCTGCAGTGGCGGTCGCGTACTGCCTGGGAGGCTGCTGTCAGCAGTTTCGAGCAGGAGCCGTTCCTGCAACTGATTCGCCAGCACCAGGCCAGAAGCGTGAACTTCAATGCCTTCCAGACCCTCAGCAGCCTGGCGCGTACAGCCGAGCACGGGCTGCACTGCCAACTGCCTATGGACTCAGGAGTACCAGGGTGAATGATGCGGGTAGCGGTCAAGTCGCGCGCCAATGACCATTTCGCTGATCCAGGCACTGAGAATAGAGCTGTAGGCCTTCTGGCTGCGGTCGCTGGACAGCGCGTGGTCCGCGCCGTCGACGATCCGGTGGGTCAGCGAATGGGCACTGACGAAGGCTGAGCGGTAACTCATCAAGGTGCTGTGTGGCACGAAGTCGTCCTGTTCCGACTCCACCAGCAGCACATCGCCGGCAAACTCGGCGCAGGCGCCCAGTGCACGGTTGTCTGCCGGCGCGAGCGGGCGCTGACGGTAGTCGCTCAGACGCTGGCGGTCGAGGGCTTGTTTGGGCAGCTTCCATTCCTCATCCCAGTACAGCGCCGGCACCCGTAATGCCAGCCATTTGACCGGGCGCAAGGCTGTAAGCAAGGTCGCCAGGTAGCCGCCGTAGCTGCTGCCGATCAGGGCGATGGCGCTGCTGTCGACTGCCGGATGACTGACCAGCCGATCGTAGGCGCCAACCAGGTCAGCGAGGTTCTGCTCGCGGGTAACGCTCAGGCGCTGGCTTTCGGTCTTCTCGTGGCCACGCAGGTCGAAAGTCATGCACACGCAGCCAAGGCCGGTGATCTGCTTGGCCCTGGCCAGGTCGCGTTGCTGGCTGCCACCCCAGCCGTGCACAAAGAGGATGGCGGGCACCTTGGCACTGGGGCTGACGATGGTTCCGGCGATGCTCTCGCCATCGACCGGAATCTCGATCGCTTCGCTATGGATGGTCATAGTCGCGGATCCGTGCGTATTTGCAGACTCGTCCGAGTTCACTGTCGTCCCCCTGATAGAAAATCGTCGCATCGGCGGGCAGCTCAGGCGCGTCGAAGGCTTCATGGGTGGAGGCGCGCACGCGCATCAGCGCCGGGTCAGCGGCAAACGCCTGCAGCGCCAGTACCTCGGCACTGCTGGCACCACCGATGCGCCAGGATTGTTCGAGCACGCCGCTGCGCAGCTTGCCCTGGCTGTTAAGGCCGCGTGCCACGTCATAGTTGCGCCGTGAGGCAATAAACCCAGGGAAGCTCTGCAGCGCGGCCTGTTCGTAGGTCCTGGCCTGGGTAATGGCCAGGCGCAGGTGATCTTCCAGTTGCAGTTGCAGCAGGTCGTCGTAGTCACCGCGCACCAGCACCAGGTCCGACCCGCCGTAGATCTCCTCGCCCTGATGGTCGCGGGTCAACTGTTGGGTGCCGTAGTAGCTGCAGAGGATGCCGGCGACCAGGGCCTGGCCGACGCTGAAGGTCTGCACCTGGCTGAGGTTCTCCTCCAGGGTCAGGCCCCAGAGGGCTATTTCCTGTTCATCCATGGCGCCCAGTGCCTGTTCCAGGCCTTTCATGTCGTCGATCACGGATTGCCCGCGGCCTGCGGTGGCGCGTACCGGCTTGAGGCGCAGGGGCCCCTCGCGCAACAGCAATTGTGCGGCGCGCAGGGCATCGTCGAGGCTAAAGACGCTGTAGCCACGAAGCAGCGCATCCTGGGCCAGACGGGCGAAATCATTGCTCCAGCCCAGCGGAAAACGCGCATCGGCCGCAATCGGGTGGGAAATCGCCTTGGTGGCCATAAACGGCTGGCTGACCAGGCCGCCAAACAGATCGGTCGGTGCGCCAATGCCCATTGCCCGATAGCGTTCGGCACCGATCAGGGTTTCAGTGGGCAGGTAGTAGAAGTTCTGTTTTGCCGTCGGCGGCTGGGCAGGGCTGACCACCTCGGTGTGGAACAACTGCGCGAGCCGTTCGGCGAGCTTGAGGTGCACACTGTGTTCGTGTTCGGGTGTACTTTGACGGGTATCCAGCAGCACCACGCCTTGCTTGCGGTCTGTCGATCGGAGCATGGGCAGATCCTCCGTTGCCGGGCTGTACTGAATGTGAAGTCCATGAGTGGTAGAAGTTCAGGGTGAGTGACTGAAGGATGGTTTTTAGGTTATATAAATATGAAAATTGATAATTTATAGTTCTATTGGTGGCTGGTGCACTATGGCGTTGCACTTTCCCTACACGGATTTAGGCAACGTCTGCTTTGCATGGCGACGACAACCAGAGAGCCTGCTGTCATGAACGATCTTCCGCTGTATTTCGACTACGCCGCCACGACACCGGTCGACGAGCGAGTCATCCAGGCCATGGTCAGCTGTCTGGGCGCCTCGGGCAATTTTGGCAATCCGGCCTCCAGCTCCCATTGCTACGGGCAGAACGCGCGCACGGCCGTGGAGAATGCCCGTGCCCAGGTTGCCGGGCTGGTGGGTGCGCAGGCCGGGCAGATCGTCTGGACCTCGGGGGCGACCGAATCGAACAACCTGGCGCTCAAGGGCCTCGCCCAGGGGCGCCAGGGTGGTCACATCATTACCAGCCAGATCGAACACAAGGCGGTGCTCGATACCGTTCGCCAGCTTGAGCAAAACGGATTCGAGCTGACCTTGCTCGCGCCCGACGCCCAGGGCCTGATCACAACCGAAGCGCTGCGCGCAGCCCTGCGCGAAGATACCTTCCTGGTTTCACTGATGCTGGTGAATAACGAGCTGGGGACCGTCAACGATATCCCGGCGCTGGCCGAGGTTGTACGCCAGCATGGCGCCTTGCTGCATGTGGACGCGGCGCAAGGGGCGGGCAAGCTGTCGATCGACCTGGCCCGCTGGCCGGTCGACTTGATGTCCTTTTCCGCGCACAAGGTCTATGGGCCCAAAGGCATTGGCGCCTTGTATGTAGGAGAGCACGCCAGGCCCTTGCTGCAAGCGCAGATCCACGGCGGCGGGCACGAAGGCGGGCTGCGCTCCGGGACGCTGGCAACGCACCAGATCGTCGGCATGGGCGAGGCGTTTGCCGTGGCCCAGGCGCTGCTTGAAGACGAAACCCGGCGCATCGCTCATCTGCAGCAGCGCTTGCTCGATCAGTTGCTGAGCGTGCCCGGAGTGAAGCTCAACGGCAGTGCCGGGCAACGCATCGCGCATACCCTGAGTCTTACCTTCGGCGGTGACGTTCCCGATTTTTCGACGTTGGCCCAGACCTTGGCATTTTCTTCGACCTCAGCCTGCAATTCGGCGAGCAATGCAGCGTCCCACGTGCTTCTTGCGCTGGGGCTCGAGCCGCAAGCCGCGCGCCAGACCCTTCGCCTGAGCCTGGGCCGCTACACCCGGGCAGAAGACATCGACCAGGCAATCCGCGCGATCAAGGCCTCGTTACAATCACAACCCTTCTGGGCGGTTGCCCAGGGCTGAAGCCTGTTCCATTATCAGCGCCTATAACAATGGATGCCGTGGTAGCAGGAGTCAGCATGAACACTCAGTCTTCAACGCAGGAAGCGGTGAATACGCGCCTGGAACGTATTCGTGAAGTGATGCAGCGCGAAGGCGTCGATGCCCTGTTGGTGCCTTCGGCCGACCCGCACCTTTCCGAATACCTGCCCGGTTATTGGCAGGCCAGGCAATGGTTGTCCGGGTTCCATGGCTCGGTCGGCACCTTGATCGTCAGCGCCGACTTCGCCGGCCTGTGGGCGGACAGCCGCTATTGGGAACAGGCAGAAAAGGAACTGGCGGGCACTACCATCGAACTGGTGAAGTTGCTGCCAGGCAAGCCCGGTCCGCTGGACTGGCTGGCCGAGCAGGCCCCTGAAGGCGGCGTGGTTGCGGTCGACGGCGCGGTCATGGCCCTGGCATCTGCACGCCAGCTGGGCGAGCGGCTCAAGGCGCGCAACGTGCGTTTGTTAAGTGATAGGGATCTGCTCGGGCAAATCTGGGCTGACCGCCCGGCGCTGCCGGAAAACCCGGTGTACCAGCACCTGCCGCCCGAAGCCACGGTCAGTCGTGCCGAAAAGCTGGCCAACCTGCGTCAGGCCATGGGCGAGCGTGGCGCCGACTGGCACTTCATCGCCACTCTGGACGACATCGCCTGGCTGTTCAACCTGCGCGGAAGTGACGTTTCCTACAATCCGGTGTTCGTCTCCTTTGCCCTGATCAGCCAAGGTCAGGCCACCCTGTTCGTCGCCCTGAACAAGGTCGACGAACATTTGCGTCATGTGCTGGAAGTCGACGGCATCAGTTTGCGCGACTATGCCGAGGTTGCCTCGGCACTGGCCGCGATTCCCGCTGGCGCCAGCCTGCTGATCGACCCGGCGCGAGTTACCAGTGGCCTGTTGGCCAATGCCGCCAATGGCGTTCGCCTGGTAGAAGGGTTGAACCCGACCACGCTGGCCAAGTCGCAGAAAAGCGCAGCCGACCTTGCACATATCCGCAAGGCCATGGAGCAAGATGGCGCGGCGCTGTGCGAATTCTTCGCCTGGTTCGAGGCGGCCCAGGGGCGCGGCGAGCCGATCACCGAGCTAAGCGTGGATGAACAGCTCAGTGCTTCGCGTGCACGTCGCCCGGGGTTCGTCTCGCTGAGCTTCTCGACCATCGCCGCCTTCAATGCCAATGGCGCCATGCCGCATTACCGGGCAACCGACGAATCCCACGCGCGCATTGAAGGCGATGGTCTGTTGCTGATCGATTCCGGCGGACAGTACCTGGGCGGGACTACCGACATCACCCGGATGGTGCCGATAGGCAACCCCTCTGTTGAACAAAAACAGGACTGCACCCGGGTACTCAAAGGTGTCATTGCATTGTCCCGCGCGCGTTTCCCTCGCGGCATCCTGTCGCCACTGCTCGATGCCATAGCCCGTGCGCCCATCTGGGCGGAGCAGGTCGACTACGGTCATGGCACAGGGCATGGTGTCGGCTACTTCATGAATGTGCATGAAGGGCCGCAGGTGATTGCCTATCAGGCCGCCGCCGCGCCACAGACCGCCATGCAGGCGGGAATGATCACCTCGATCGAGCCCGGTACCTATCGTCCCGGCGAGTGGGGCGTGCGTATCGAGAACCTGGTGTTCAACCGTGAGGCGGGCAAAAGCGTGTTTGGCGACTTTCTCGAGTTTGAAACCCTGACGCTGTGTCCGATCGATACCCGCTGCCTGCTGACGGAGCGATTGAGTAGTGAGGAGCGTGACTGGCTCAATGGCTATCACGCAGAGGTACGCAAGCGCCTTTCGCCATTGTTGGAGGGGCCTGCGTTGCGTTGGTTGCAGGTTCGTACGGAATCGATCTGATATCTAGACGGCAGTGACAGCAAGGGCAGCCTGTGGGCTGCCCTTGTTTTTTGATCAGCTTACTTGCAGATGACGATCATGCTGCGGCTGGTGTAGCCAGCAGGGTTGAGGCCAAAAGGATAGTCACCGGGCTCGGCATCGCCGTCACCTGAACGGGCAATGACTTTATAGCCTTTGCTGCCGCAGGAGGCTTCGGCCTTGGCGTAGCATTTGTCCCAAGATGAAGACAGGCCAGAGCAGTTGATGTGCAGGCCTTTCTTGCCTCGTTTGACTTCGGTGCTCGCCGTCGCCGCACACCCCGCGATGGCCAAAATGGCTAGGATGAGCAAAATTCGTTTCATTCCTGTCCTTAATGCGTACCGGGTCTACCGCCCGTGTCTAATTTCCCGTGCTTCGTCCCTGATGCCTCTTCGCGTCCCTGTCTTGTCAATTAGATATCTTTAAGGTTGACGTTATATGACAGCTTAAAGATGGTGGAAGTCCGGCACAATGACCAGCGTCTATTTAAATGCAAATATTTCTCAAATCAGTCAGCGGCAACCAGCGCCGGGCGTTCCTTGCGCAGTGACAGGGTGGCGCCAACTGAGGCGGTAATGATTGCGGCAATAGCCAGCCATTGCGCTACGGTCAGCACTTCGCCCAGGAACAGCAAGCCTGATAGTGCGCCGAACGCGGGTTCGATACTCATCAAGGTGCCGAAGGTCCGGGCGGGCATGCGTGTCAGGGCGACCATTTCCAGGCTGTAGGGCAGGGCCGTGGAGAGTATCGCAACGCCCAGGGCGATAGGCAGCAGTGATGGGGTGAGCAGCGCGCTACCGGCATGGGCTATGCCGATGGGGGCGACGAACAGCGCGGCAATCATCACGCCCAGGGCGGCGGTCTGGATGCCGTTCTCGGCACCGGCCTTTTGCCCATATAGAATGTACAGCGCCCAGCACACGCCGGCGCCCAGTGCGTAGCCTGCGCCAACCAGGTCGATGCCGGCGCTGGTCTGGCCGATCGGAATCAACAGCAGCAAACCAATTACCGCCAGGCCGATCCAGAGAAAATCCACGACCCGTCGCGACGCGTACAGGGCGACGGCTAGCGGGCCGGTAAACTCCAAGGCGACGGCAATGCCCAGTGGCACGGTGCGCAGCGACATATAGAAGAGGAAATTCATCCCGCCCAGGGCCATACCGTAGATGATCACGGTGCGCAGGGTGCTGGCACTGAGCCTGGCGCGCCAGGGGCGCAGCAGCAACAACATGATGATGCTGGCAAAGATCAGGCGCAGGGTGGTGGTGCCTTGTGCGCCCACTACCGGGAACATGCTCTTGGCCAGCGAGGCCCCGGACTGGATCGAGGCCATGGCGATCAGCAGCAAGCCAATAGGGAAGAGAGTGGCGGCCAGGCTGCGGGGTTGGCTATTCATTGCGGGAAGGCATTCCTTATATAGGTACTAGCGCGGGCAGACTATGATGCGCAAAGGCCCAAAAATGAGCAATATACTGCTCATTATTCTTTTGTTCGGGGTTTTCTGAATTAACCCTTGACGTCCGATTTAATCTCTCTATAATTCGCCCCACTTCCGGCGCAGTCGGAACTGAAAACTCCTTGAGTTTCAAAGAGTTAGCGGTTCCAGGGTCATCCGGAGGGGCTTCGATCGAAAGATCGGCAGCGGTGAAAAAGGCAGTTGACAGCGGTTTGAAACGCTGTAGAATTCGCCTCCCGCTGACGAGAGATCGCAGCGAGTCAAGTGGTTGAAGTTGAAAGGCTTTTTAATCGAAAGCAACTGAAAAACTTCAAAATAAACGCTTGACAGGCTCTGAGGAAAGCGTAGAATGCGCGCCTCGGTTGAGACGAAAAGCTCTTAACCAACCGCTCTTTAACAACTGAATCAAGCAATTCGTGTGGGTGCTTGTGAGTTCAGACTGATAGTCAAAAAGATTATCAGCATCACAAGTGGCTACACGAAAATCGAAAGATTTGAAAGTAAGTCATTTGAGATTGCTGAGCCAAGTTTAGGGTTTTCTCAAAACCCAAGCAGTATTGAACTGAAGAGTTTGATCATGGCTCAGATTGAACGCTGGCGGCAGGCCTAACACATGCAAGTCGAGCGGATGAGAAGAGCTTGCTCTTCGATTCAGCGGCGGACGGGTGAGTAATACCTAGGAATCTGCCTGGTAGTGGGGGACAACGTTTCGAAAGGAACGCTAATACCGCATACGTCCTACGGGAGAAAGCAGGGGACCTTCGGGCCTTGCGCTATCAGATGAGCCTAGGTCGGATTAGCTAGTTGGTGAGGTAATGGCTCACCAAGGCGACGATCCGTAACTGGTCTGAGAGGATGATCAGTCACACTGGAACTGAGACACGGTCCAGACTCCTACGGGAGGCAGCAGTGGGGAATATTGGACAATGGGCGAAAGCCTGATCCAGCCATGCCGCGTGTGTGAAGAAGGTCTTCGGATTGTAAAGCACTTTAAGTTGGGAGGAAGGGTACTTACCTAATACGTGAGTATTTTGACGTTACCGACAGAATAAGCACCGGCTAACTCTGTGCCAGCAGCCGCGGTAATACAGAGGGTGCAAGCGTTAATCGGAATTACTGGGCGTAAAGCGCGCGTAGGTGGTTTGTTAAGTTGGATGTGAAATCCCCGGGCTCAACCTGGGAACTGCATCCAAAACTGGCAAGCTAGAGTAGGGCAGAGGGTGGTGGAATTTCCTGTGTAGCGGTGAAATGCGTAGATATAGGAAGGAACACCAGTGGCGAAGGCGACCACCTGGGCTCATACTGACACTGAGGTGCGAAAGCGTGGGGAGCAAACAGGATTAGATACCCTGGTAGTCCACGCCGTAAACGATGTCAACTAGCCGTTGGAATCCTTGAGATTTTAGTGGCGCAGCTAACGCATTAAGTTGACCGCCTGGGGAGTACGGCCGCAAGGTTAAAACTCAAATGAATTGACGGGGGCCCGCACAAGCGGTGGAGCATGTGGTTTAATTCGAAGCAACGCGAAGAACCTTACCAGGCCTTGACATGCAGAGAACTTTCCAGAGATGGATTGGTGCCTTCGGGAACTCTGACACAGGTGCTGCATGGCTGTCGTCAGCTCGTGTCGTGAGATGTTGGGTTAAGTCCCGTAACGAGCGCAACCCTTGTCCTTAGTTACCAGCACGTTATGGTGGGCACTCTAAGGAGACTGCCGGTGACAAACCGGAGGAAGGTGGGGATGACGTCAAGTCATCATGGCCCTTACGGCCTGGGCTACACACGTGCTACAATGGTCGGTACAGAGGGTTGCCAAGCCGCGAGGTGGAGCTAATCTCACAAAACCGATCGTAGTCCGGATCGCAGTCTGCAACTCGACTGCGTGAAGTCGGAATCGCTAGTAATCGCGAATCAGAATGTCGCGGTGAATACGTTCCCGGGCCTTGTACACACCGCCCGTCACACCATGGGAGTGGGTTGCACCAGAAGTAGCTAGTCTAACCTTCGGGAGGACGGTTACCACGGTGTGATTCATGACTGGGGTGAAGTCGTAACAAGGTAGCCGTAGGGGAACCTGCGGCTGGATCACCTCCTTAATCGACAGACATCAGCTGTCTTATGAGCTCCCACACGAATTGCTTGATTCATTGAAGAAGACGATTGGGTCTGTAGCTCAGTTGGTTAGAGCGCACCCCTGATAAGGGTGAGGTCGGCAGTTCGAATCTGCCCAGACCCACCAATTACATGTGGTGCAGCCTGTAGCAATACGGGGCCATAGCTCAGCTGGGAGAGCGCCTGCCTTGCACGCAGGAGGTCAGCGGTTCGATCCCGCTTGGCTCCACCACCTTACGTCAAAGCTTAGAAATGAATATTCGTATCGAATATTGATTTCTGAACTTTTTCAGAATCGTTCTTTAAAAATTTGGGTATGTGATAGAAAGATAGACTGGACAGCACTTTCACTGGTGTGTGTTCAGGCTAAGGTAAAATTTGTGAGTAATTACAAGTTTTCGGCGAATGTTGTCTTCACAGTATAACCAGATTGCTTGGGGTTATATGGTCAAGTGAAGAAGCGCATACGGTGGATGCCTTGGCAGTCAGAGGCGATGAAAGACGTGGTAGCCTGCGATAAGCTTCGGGGAGTCGGCAAACAGACTTTGATCCGGAGATCTCTGAATGGGGGAACCCACTCAGCATAAGCTGAGTATCTTGTACTGAATACATAGGTGCAAGAGGCGAACCAGGGGAACTGAAACATCTAAGTACCCTGAGGAAAAGAAATCAACCGAGATTCCCTTAGTAGTGGCGAGCGAACGGGGACTAGCCCTTAAGTGGCTTTGAGATTAGCGGAACGCTCTGGAAAGTGCGGCCATAGTGGGTGATAGCCCTGTACGCGAAAATCTCTTAGTCATGAAATCGAGTAGGACGGAGCACGAGAAACTTTGTCTGAATATGGGGGGACCATCCTCCAAGGCTAAATACTACTGACTGACCGATAGTGAACCAGTACCGTGAGGGAAAGGCGAAAAGAACCCCGGAGAGGGGAGTGAAATAGATCCTGAAACCGTATGCGTACAAGCAGTGGGAGCCTACTTGTTAGGTGACTGCGTACCTTTTGTATAATGGGTCAGCGACTTATATTCAGTGGCGAGCTTAACCGAATAGGGGAGGCGTAGCGAAAGCGAGTCTTAATAGGGCGTTTAGTCGCTGGGTATAGACCCGAAACCGGGCGATCTATCCATGGGCAGGTTGAAGGTTAGGTAACACTGACTGGAGGACCGAACCGACTACCGTTGAAAAGTTAGCGGATGACCTGTGGATCGGAGTGAAAGGCTAATCAAGCTCGGAGATAGCTGGTTCTCCTCGAAAGCTATTTAGGTAGCGCCTCATGTATCACTGTAGGGGGTAGAGCACTGTTTCGGCTAGGGGGTCATCCCGACTTACCAAACCGATGCAAACTCCGAATACCTACAAGTGCCGAGCATGGGAGACACACGGCGGGTGCTAACGTCCGTCGTGAAAAGGGAAACAACCCAGACCGTCAGCTAAGGTCCCAAAGTTATGGTTAAGTGGGAAACGATGTGGGAAGGCTTAGACAGCTAGGAGGTTGGCTTAGAAGCAGCCACCCTTTAAAGAAAGCGTAATAGCTCACTAGTCGAGTCGGCCTGCGCGGAAGATGTAACGGGGCTCAAACCATACACCGAAGCTACGGGTATCACTTAGGTGATGCGGTAGAGGAGCGTTCTGTAAGCCTGTGAAGGTGAGTTGAGAAGCTTGCTGGAGGTATCAGAAGTGCGAATGCTGACATGAGTAACGACAATGGGAGTGAAAAACTCCCACGCCGAAAGACCAAGGTTTCCTGCGCAACGTTAATCGACGCAGGGTTAGTCGGTCCCTAAGGCGAGGCTGAAAAGCGTAGTCGATGGAAAACAGGTTAATATTCCTGTACTTCTGGTTATTGCGATGGAGGGACGGAGAAGGCTAGGCCAGCTTGGCGTTGGTTGTCCAAGTTTAAGGTGGTAGGCTGAGATCTTAGGTAAATCCGGGATCTTAAGGCCGAGAGCTGATGACGAGTTGCCATTAGGCGACGAAGTGGTTGATGCCATGCTTCCAAGAAAAGCTTCTAAGCTTCAGATAACCAGGAACCGTACCCCAAACCGACACAGGTGGTTGGGTAGAGAATACCAAGGCGCTTGAGAGAACTCGGGTGAAGGAACTAGGCAAAATGGCACCGTAACTTCGGGAGAAGGTGCGCCGGTGAGGGTGAAGGACTTGCTCCGTAAGCCCATGCCGGTCGAAGATACCAGGCCGCTGCGACTGTTTATTAAAAACACAGCACTCTGCAAACACGAAAGTGGACGTATAGGGTGTGACGCCTGCCCGGTGCCGGAAGGTTAATTGATGGGGTTAGCTAACGCGAAGCTCTTGATCGAAGCCCCGGTAAACGGCGGCCGTAACTATAACGGTCCTAAGGTAGCGAAATTCCTTGTCGGGTAAGTTCCGACCTGCACGAATGGCGTAACGATGGCGGCGCTGTCTCCACCCGAGACTCAGTGAAATTGAAATCGCTGTGAAGATGCAGTGTATCCGCGGCTAGACGGAAAGACCCCGTGAACCTTTACTATAGCTTTGCACTGGACTTTGAATTTGCTTGTGTAGGATAGGTGGGAGGCTTTGAAGCGTGGACGCCAGTTCGCGTGGAGCCATCCTTGAAATACCACCCTGGCAACTTTGAGGTTCTAACTCAGGTCCGTTATCCGGATCGAGGACAGTGTATGGTGGGTAGTTTGACTGGGGCGGTCTCCTCCTAAAGAGTAACGGAGGAGTACGAAGGTGCGCTCAGACCGGTCGGAAATCGGTCGTAGAGTATAAAGGCAAAAGCGCGCTTGACTGCGAGACAGACACGTCGAGCAGGTACGAAAGTAGGTCTTAGTGATCCGGTGGTTCTGTATGGAAGGGCCATCGCTCAACGGATAAAAGGTACTCCGGGGATAACAGGCTGATACCGCCCAAGAGTTCATATCGACGGCGGTGTTTGGCACCTCGATGTCGGCTCATCACATCCTGGGGCTGAAGCCGGTCCCAAGGGTATGGCTGTTCGCCATTTAAAGTGGTACGCGAGCTGGGTTTAGAACGTCGTGAGACAGTTCGGTCCCTATCTGCCGTGGACGTTTGAGATTTGAGAGGGGCTGCTCCTAGTACGAGAGGACCGGAGTGGACGAACCTCTGGTGTTCCGGTTGTCACGCCAGTGGCATTGCCGGGTAGCTATGTTCGGAAGAGATAACCGCTGAAAGCATCTAAGCGGGAAACTTGCCTCAAGATGAGATCTCACTGGAGCCTTGAGCTCCCTGAAGGGCCGTCGAAGACTACGACGTTGATAGGTTGGGTGTGTAAGCGCTGTGAGGCGTTGAGCTAACCAATACTAATTGCCCGTGAGGCTTGACCATATAACACCCAAGCAATTTGAGCGAAAGCCAGATTGCGGTGTTGTGAAGACTGCACAGCCGAAGATTTGTAACTCACAAACATCACATACCCGATTCGCTGGAGTGTCTGAACAAGACCTTCTGGCAACAGAATTTCTTGACGACCATAGAGCATTGGAACCACCTGATCCCATCCCGAACTCAGCAGTGAAACGATGCATCGCCGATGGTAGTGTGGGGTTTCCCCATGTGAGAGTAGGTCATCGTCAAGATTAAATTCCGAAACCCCTATCTGCATATGCAGGTAGGGGTTTTGTCTTTTCAGCGCCCAGCTGGATAAAATGCCAGCCAAAAAAAACCACCCCGCAGGGTGGTTTGTTCGCTTCCTTCGCCGACTCAGTCGCCGTAGTACTCGCAACCACTGGTGCAGGTCTCGTGAATGCGTACCTTGGACAGCTCTGGCAGCAGCGGCTTGACCTGGTCCCAGATCCACTTGGCGATCACTTCGCTGGTCGGATTCTCCAGGCCTGGAATGTCGTTCAGGTAGTTATGGTCCAGTTGTTCGTACAGCGGCTTGAAGATCGCCTTGATCTCGGAGAAGTCGCGGATCCAGCCGGTATGTGGATCGAGCGGGCCGGTCAGGTGCAGGGCAACCTTGAACGAATGGCCATGCAGGCGACCGCACTTGTGCCCTTCAGGCACGTGGGGCAGGCGGTGGGCCGATTCGAACGTAAACTCTTTGAAAATTTCCACGATATCTTGACTCTGTAAACCAATGCTGGCTGCCAGTTTACCAGCATGGTCACTTCAGTGGTTGCAGATGCGTGTGCAGCTTGCCGGTTTCTATCAGTTCGAGCAGCTCGTCGCCCAGGCGCTGGCTTTCAGCCATTGCCTTGTGCCAATAACGCTGACGGCTGCCCGCATCGCCCATGAAGCGCTTGAAATCGCTACGATCCGGCAGCTTGCCGTAGGGCAGGCTGGCCAGGTACTGCGGCGAAGGCGCAAGCA
The DNA here is from genome assembly GCF_900101695.1 of Pseudomonas sp. UC 17F4. NCBI lineage: Bacteria > Pseudomonadati > Pseudomonadota > Gammaproteobacteria > Pseudomonadales > Pseudomonadaceae > Pseudomonas > Pseudomonas sp. UC 17F4. The sequence continues at coordinate 4,574,871 of NZ_FNKV01000001.1, read as the reverse complement.
GCAGCACATTGCGCAAGCGCTGGGTACCCCCACGGCGCCACGGCAGGGCCTTGTCGAACCAGCCGGGGATGACCTTGTCGGTGAAGTGCGGATAGAGCACCAGGTCATCGCCGGCAAAAGGCAGGTCAAGGTGATAGTCCAGCAAGCCACCATCTCGATAGGTGCCCTGACCGACACCCGGAATATCGCGTACGCCTTGCATGACCATCGGGATCGACCCCGAGGCCAGCAGGCCATGGCGCAAATTGGCAACATCCAGTGGCAGGCAGCGCGAGGGGAAGTCCGTCAGTGGCTGCAATGGCGGAGCGCTGCGGGCGTCGTGCAAGATGATTCGCTCGAAGTGCCGCGACAGGCGTGCACGGCCAATCAGGTTGTCAGCGATGACCGATGACAGGCCCATGCCCAGGCGCCCGCGGTGATCGTCAGCAAGCAGGCCATGGCTTTTGACCACCATGATGTTCAGGCGGTAGCCCGGGCTTGCGAGTATCTGTGCGTCGCGGTTTTCGAGCAGTTCATCGAGCATGCGCTCGCAGCTGCGGCTGACTTCGGCCTGGGTCACGCCCTTGGCAAAGTCCTGTTCGGTGTACAGCTGGCCCAGGCGCTGCAGGGCCTGGGCGGGGTTGGGCAAGCAGGCGCTGGCAAAGCGCCAGGAGCCGATGGATGCGCCGATCAACGCCCGCTCACGAGGTGCGCTGGGCAACCAATGGCCGAACAACGCCAGGTCCAGGCCTTGTATGCCGAGGGCCTTGGGCCCCCCAGCTGCACCCGGCAGCACACCCACATCGGCAGCCTGTAATCCACGCTCGCGGATGCGCTGCAAGGCGCGATTGCCGGCCTTGAGCGTCAGCGCCGGGTACTTGATATGGATTGCACTCATACGGGCCTCGCTGTCTTGAGCCGGTAATTATAAAGAACAGCGCTCCGGAAGTGGAGCAGGGCTGCGCTATCATGTCGCCAGTTGTTTTCAGCTTCAATTAAGTTCGGTTGGGTACTCTAGGCCCCGTAGAAACATTTTTGATCTCAACGGAGAGACACCATGAAAACTTTGACTGCCCTGTTCGCCACTGCTGCCCTTGCCCTGAGCGCCAACGTTGCAATGGCTAAAGATGTACAGCCTGACGAGGTCGTAAAACTGGTCAACGCCAAGACCATCAAGTCTCTGGACGAACTCAAGGCCGCCGCAGTGGCCAAGCACCCAGGCGCAACCGTCACCGATTCCGAGCTGGAAGACGAGTACGGCCGCTACATCTACAAGGTCGAACTGCGTGACGCTCAGAATGTCGAGTGGGATGTCGACATGGATGCCAAGACCGGTGAAATCCTCAAGGATGCCCGGGATAACTAATGACCGTTCGATCGCGAACAGCACAGACACTTCTCATCGCGCTGTTGGCCCTCTGCTCGCTGGCTTCGGCCCGCGACCTCGATCAGGATGAAGCCCTGCAATTGCGTCAGCAGGGCGTGATCCTGCCGCTTGAGCAACTGCTGCAGTCCGCCCTGGGGCGTTACCCCGGGGCGAAACTGCTGGAAGCGGAGCTGGAAGAGAAACACGACAGGTATGAGTACGAGGTCGAATTGCTGACCCCTGAAGGCGTGGTACGCGAGATCAAGCTCGACGCTACCAATGGAGCGCTGCTCAAAGACGAGGAAGATGACTGATGCGCCTGTTACTGGTCGAGGACAACGTGCCGCTGGCGGATGAACTGACCCAGAGCCTGCAACGCCAGGGCTATGCGCTCGACTGGCTGGCCGACGGCAGGGATGCGGTCTACCAGGGCAGCAGCGAACCCTATGACCTGATTATTCTCGACCTCGGCTTGCCTGGCTTGCCGGGGCTTGAGGTGCTGGCCCAGTGGCGGGCATCGGGGCTGGTGACACCGGTGCTGATCCTCACCGCGCGCGGCTCGTGGGCCGAGCGTATCGAGGGGCTCAAGGCCGGTGCCGATGATTACCTGAGCAAGCCGTTTCATCCAGAAGAGCTGCAGCTGCGCATCCAGTCGCTGCTACGCCGTGCCCGCGGCCTGGCCAACCAGCCGACCCTTGAAGCCGCCGGCCTGCAGCTGGACGAAGGCCGCCAGTGCGTCACCCGCGCCGGCGTCGACATCCAGCTCACCGCTGCCGAGTTTCGCCTGTTGCGCTACTTCATGTTGCACCCGCAACAGATCCTGTCGAAAAGCCACCTCGCCGAACACCTCTACGACGGTGAGACCGAGCGCGATTCCAACGTTCTCGAAGTGCACGTCAATCACCTGCGCCGCAAGCTCGGCCGTAGCGTGATCGAAACCCGCCGTGGCCAGGGTTATCGCTATGCCGGGAGCTGCGAGTGAAGTCGATTCAGGCACGCCTGAGCCTTGGCCTGATTGCGGTATTGGTGCTGGTCGGGCTGGCCCTGGCGCAGATCAGCCTGTGGCTGTTCGAGGCTGGCCTGCAGCGCTACCTGGAGACCGGTCTGCGCAAGGAGAGCGAAAACCTGCTGGTGGCCCTGGTACGCGGCCAGACCGGCCTTGAACTGGATGAACGGCGGATTTCCTCGGCCTATAAGCGGCCGTTTTCCGGCTATTACTTTCGCATCGATTTTGACGGCGGCAACTGGCGCTCGCGTTCGTTGTGGGACATGGACATGCCGGCGCCGCAAACCCCGGGGCTGCACGCCGGCCTGGAGCTGGGGCCGGAAGGCCAGCAACTGCTGGTGCTGCGGGCCGATTACCGGCGCCTGGGCCAGGCGATTTCCATCAGCGTCGCCCAGGACTATACCCCGGTGCGCGATGGCTTCAGGCGCATGCAGCAGATCGGCCTGGGGCTGGGCCTGGTCGCACTGTTATTGATCCTGGTACTGCAACGCATCACCGTGACCCGCTCATTGCGGCCGCTGGAGCGCGCCCGCGAACAGATCGCCCAACTGCAGCAAGGCCAGCGTTCGCAGCTCGATACTCAGGTGCCTACCGAGCTTGAGCCCCTGGTCGCACAGATCAACCACTTGCTGGCCCACACCGAAGACAGCCTGCGTCGTTCACGCAATGCCTTGGGCAACCTCGGGCATGCGCTGAAGACACCGTTGGCGGTGCTGCTCAGCCTGGCCTCCAGCGAACGCCTCAAAGACCTGCCGCAAGTCCGTGCCCAGTTGCGCGACCAGCTCGAGCAGATCCAGCAGCGCCTGAGCCGTGAGCTCAATCGCGCGCGGCTGGCTGGCGATGCGTTGCCGGGCGCGCAGTTTGATTGCGATGCCGAGCTGCCCGGGCTGCTGTCGACCCTGGGCATGATCCATGGCGAAGGCCTGGAGTTGAGCAAGCAGGTGCCGCCCGGTTTGCTCCTGCCCTGGGACCGCGAAGACCTGCTCGAACTGCTGGGTAACCTGCTGGACAATGCCTGCAAATGGGCCGACAGCGAGGTGCAGTTGAGCATCGAAGAACAGCCGCAACGCTATTGCCTGTGGATCGATGATGACGGCCCCGGTATTCCGCAGGCGGCTCGTGAACAAGTGCTTGAGCGCGGTACCCGGCTTGACGAGCAGGTCGATGGCCACGGCCTGGGCCTGGGCATCGTGCGCGATATCGTCGAAGCCTGGGGCGGGCAGATGCGTCTGCTTGAGAGCCCGCTGGGTGGCTTGCGGGTCAGCATCGAGCTGCCGCGCAGGGTCAGATAGCATCGCTAGCCCCGCCGCGGTTGCCCATACGCCTGACTGATCCGGTCGATCACCATCGCCAGCGCCACAATCGCCAACCCGGCCTCCACACCCTTGCCGACATTGAGCGTCTGAATTCCTGCCAGCACATCCTCGCCCAAGCCGCGCGCACCAATCATCGAAGCGACCACCACCATCGACAGCGCCATCATCACCGACTGGTTGAGCCCGGCCATGATGCTCGGCAGCGCCAGCGGCAGTTGCACCCGCCGCAGCCGCTGCCAGCGACTGGCGCCCAGGCCGTGGGCCGCCTGGGTCAGGCTCGGGTCGATCTGGCTCAGGCCCAGTTCGGTCAGGCGGATCAACGGCGGCAGGGCGTAGATCAAGGTGGCGAAGATCGCCGGTACCTTGCCCAGGCCGAACAGCATCAGCACCGGGATCAGGTAGACGAAGCTGGGCAGCGTTTGCATGACATCGAGCACCGGCATCAGCAGCTTGCGCGCCAACGGTCGGCTGGCCAGGAGGATGCCGAGCGGGACGCCGATCAATACGCACAGGCCGGTGCTCACCAGCACCAGTGCGCAGGTCTGCAGGAGCTTGTCCCACAGGCCGACCACGCCGATCAGAAACAACAGGCCGCTGAGCACCAGGGCGCGGGTGATGCTGCGGCTGGCGTGCCAGGTCATCAGCGCGACAATCACCAGCAACAGCCACCAGGGCGCCAGGCGCAGCAGGTTCTCGAGGCCAACCAGCACCTGCAGCAAGCCATCGGAAACGTTGCGCAGCTGGTCGCCGTAAGCCAGCACCAACCAATCGACAAAACGGTTAACGGCATCGGCAAAGGAGTAGTGCAGCGCTTCGGGAAAACCTCCACTCACAGGCCTGCCTCGACCTTGCTCGCCACTTCGGCGGGTAGCCAGGCTTTCCAGATACCAGGGTAATCGCGCATGAACCTGAGCGCGGCATCCTTGGGTGACTCGCGCTTTTCGCTCATCTGCGCCAGGGTCTTGTTCAGGGTATCGATGGGCAGGTCGACCTTGGCGAAGAACTCGACCAGTTCGGGATAGTCCTTTTTGAATGGCGCCGAAACACCAATCGACAATTTCGCCGGCAGTGAGCGCGTGCCTTGTGGGTTGGGGTTGCTGGCATCGGTCAGGGTCTTCCAGGCCTGGGCATCGAAAGCGGGTTCTTCCAGGCGCACCAGTTCGTAGCGGCCCATCAGCGGGGTAGGGCTCCAGTAGTAGAACAACACAGGCTTGCCGCGGCGGATCGCCGAGGTGATTTCAGCATCGAGCGCCGCGCCCGAGCCACTGCGAAAGTTCACGTAGTCCTGGTCCAGCCCGTAGGCCTTGAGCTTCTGGCTGTTGACGGTCTCGGAGGTCCAGCCGCTGGGGCTGTTGAGGAAGCGGCCCTTGTCGGGGGACTCAGGGTCCTTGAACACGGCCTTGTACTGTTTGAGGTCGGCCACCGAGCGCAGCTTTGGCGCCAGATCCTTGATCACGTAGGCCGGCACATACCAGCCCTCATCGGCGTTCTTCACCGTATCGCCGATGCTGAACACCTGGCCGGCCTGCTCGGCCTTGATCCAGGCCGGGCTGCGGCCGGCCCATTCCTCACCGATGACCTGGATGTCGTTGCGCGCCAGCGCCACTTCCATGCTCACGGTGCTGCCGGGCAGGGTATCGGTGGGGTAGCCGTAGCCTTTTTCGACAATCAGCCGCAGGATTTCGGTGGTGAGGCTGCCGCTTTCCCAGGTGATGTCGCCAAAGCGAATGGGCGTGGATTTATCGGCGGCGTCGCTTGAGGTGACCAGGCCCAGCGCCAGGAAGGCGCTGGCCAGCAAGGTGGTGATCGGCTTCATTGTGCCTCGCTCGCAGGGTAGGGAGTCCGGCAAGTGTAGTAGACCGATCGCGGGGCAAGCCCGCTCCTACAGATGAATAGGAGCAGGCTTGCCCCGTGAAGTTTTCACACCCGGAACTGATCCATCAGCCCCTGCTGCTGGTTGGCCAGGCTGTTGAGCGACTGGCTGACCCGCGCCGATTCGTTGGCCTGTTCCGACAGCGATTCGGTGACATCACGAATGGTCGCCACGTTGCTGTTGATTTCTTCGGCCACCGCGCTCTGTTCTTCGGCGGCGCTGGCGATCTGCAGGTTCATGTCGCTGATCACCGTGACCGCATTGCCGATCTGCTGCAGGGCGGTGACTGCCTGGCCGACCTGTTCGACGCTGCCCTGGGCCTGGCGATGGCTGCTGTCCATGGCGCCGACCACGTCGCGGGTACCGGCTTGCAGCTGTTCGATGACCTGGCGGGTTTCTTCTACCGACTCCTGGGTCCGGCGCGCCAGGTTGCGCACCTCGTCGGCAACCACGGCAAAACCACGGCCGGCTTCACCGGCACGCGCGGCCTCGATGGCGGCGTTGAGGGCCAGCAGGTTGGTCTGCTCGGCAATCGAGCGGATTACTTCCAGCACCGAACCGATCTTCTCGCTGTTCTCGGCCAGGCCCTCGACCTGGCTCATGGCGGTGCTCATGTCGGCAGCCAGGGTGTCGATGCTGCTGGTGGTACGGTCGATCACCGCCAGGCCCTGGCGGGTCGCCTGGTCGGCGTCGCGGGCGGCCTGGGCGGCTTGCGCAGCGCTGCGGGCGACGTCCTGGGCGGTGGCGCTCATCTCATGGGAAGCGGTGGCCACCTGGTCGACCTGGCGATACTGCTGCTCCATGCCGGCGCTGGTCTGGGTGGCGATGGCCGAAGACTGGTCGGCGGTATCGCGGGCGGCCTGGACCGAGCGCTTGACCTCGGCAATGGTCGGTTGCAGCTTGTCGAGAAAACGGTTGAACCAGCCGGCCAGTTCGCCCAGTTCGTCGCGCTTGTCGTAGGTCAGGCGCCGGGTCAGGTCGCCTTCGCCGCTGGCGATGTCCTTGAGCATCGCCGCCACGCCAAGGATCGGCCGGGTCACGGTGCGCGCCATCAACCAGATCAGCAACAAGCCGACGATGGCCGCCAGCAGGCCCAGGCCCAATTCCATCAGGGTGCCGCTGGTGTTGCGCTGGTCGAGCTCTTGCTTGAGGGCTTCGGCCGGGCCGGTCAGGGCGCTTTCCGGCACGTCGAGCAGCACGCCCCAGGGCTTGCCGCCAGGTATTGGCGCAAACGAGGCCAGCACTTTCAGGCGCTGATTGTGGTGGATGCTGTGCAGCGGCGTGCTGTCGCCGAGCAGGCGGATCAGTTCGGCGCCTTTTTCGCTATCGACCTGGTCAAAGCGCTGGGCCAGCTTGCTGGCGTCCGGGCTGTAGCCGGCCAGCAGGCCCACGGGGCTGAGGATGCCGACCTGGGTCTGGCCCTGGTAGAGGTTGCGGCTGGCCTGTTGGCTCATGGCCTGCAGGCTGTTGAGATTGATGTCGATGGACAGGGTGGCGATGACTTTGTCGGCCGCCTTCAGCGGGAACACGATGCTGGTCATCAGCACCTGCTGGCCGTTGATCTCATAGAAGTAGGGCTCGATCACACAGACCTTGCCGGTGGTGCGCGGGCATACCGACCAGGTGTTGGCCGGCTCGCCGCTGGGGCCGATGCTGGTGTCATTCATGTCGCGTTCGGGCAGCGCCATCGAGGTCAGCTGGCCCGGGGTCGGTTGCGACCAGTACAGGGCGAAGCGGCCTTTCTCGTTGCTGCCCAGGTCTTTCTGGTCGACGAACAACGCGTCCTTGTTGTCCAGCGCGTTGGGCTCGAACACCAGCGACAGGCCGAGCAGCTCGGGGTTGGCCTGCAGGGCCGCGCGCACCTGGCGGGTCATGTCTTCGCGCAGGTCGAAGGCATCGAGGAAGCGTTTTTCGGCCTGCTCGCGCAAAAACAGCACCTGGCGCGAGAAGCCGGCGCCGTACTGGTAGGCGTCCATGAACTGGCGACGGATGTTCAGTGCCTGGACTTCACCCTGGGATTCAATGCGCCCCTGGGCCGCTTCGGTGAGCATCTGCATGCTGCTGGCCTTGACCAGTTGCGTGCTGTGCTCCATGCGATACAGCGAGAGTCCCACCAGCAGGGTGACGATGCCGGCCAGGCACAGGCCGGCCAGCAGGGTGATCTTCCACTGAATGGAAAGTTGTCTGAACGACATGGCGAAGTCCTTTGATCCTGAAAGATTGAGGCTGCCGACTATGTCGGCCGCGATGCCGTTTTCTTTATTCAAACGTTCAATTGAAATGCGTCGTTTTCGTCTATTCAAGCGACACGTTGTCGCAGGTCGCCAAGGCCTTTTTTTGACAAGTGCGGGGGGCTGCTTCAAAGTGTGCGCCCTCCCATAAAAATACCTGTCGTTCGGCCACTGCTCGCGGGCAGTCTGTCGCCGGATCGGTCGCTTTTTGTCTGGTTTCTAGAGGTTACAGAATGAATGCAGTAATTGCCGCGGTCGGCATCATGCTGATATTGAGCCTGTCCCGTGTGCATGTGGTGATTGCCCTGATCATCGGCGCCCTGGCCGGTGGCCTGGTGGGTGGCCTGGGCATCGAAGGCACGCTCAAGGCGTTCAATGGCGGGCTGGGTGGCGGTGCTACGGTGGCGTTGTCGTACGCCTTGCTCGGCGCCTTCGCCGTGGCCATCGCCAAGTCGGGCATGGCCCACGCCCTGGCCGACCGCGCCCTGGCCATGGTCGATCGCCAAGGCCATGGCGAAGGCGGCAAGGTCAAGTGGTTACTGATCGGCCTGCTGCTGGTGGTGGCGATTTCCTCGCAGAACATCCTGCCCATCCACATTGCCTTCATTCCGTTGCTGGTGCCGCCCCTGCTGTACGTGCTGACCAAGCTGCAGATCGACCGGCGCCTGGTGGCCTGTGTGATGACCTTCGGCCTGATCACCCCGTACATGTTCCTGCCAGTGGGTTTCGGCAATATCTTTCTCAATGAAATCCTTCTGGCCAACGTCAGCCGCAGCGGTGTGGATGTCAGCGGCGTCAACGTTACCCATGCCATGGCCATCCCGGCTGCGGGCATGCTCTTCGGCTTGCTGGTGGCGGTGTTCATCAGCTACCGCAAAAAGCGTGTGTACAACCTGGAGAAAATCGAACAGGTCGAGCAGGTGGCGGTCAGCTACAACCCGCTGACCCTGCTGGTGGCGGGCTTTGCCATTGCGGCGGCGTTCATCATCCAGCTGTGGCTGGACTCGATGATTATCGGTGCCATGGCCGGCTTTCTGATCTTCTCGGTGTCGGGCATCGTGCGCTGGAAAGACACCGACGACCTGTTTACCGAAGGCATGAAGATGATGGCCATGATCGGCTTCATCATGATCGCCGCTTCGGGCTTTGCCGAGGTGATGAAGGCCACCGGTGAGGTCAAGACCCTGGTCGAGACCTCGGCGTCCTGGATCAACCACAGCAAGGGCGTCGGCGCACTGCTGATGCTGCTGGTGGGCCTGCTGGTGACCATGGGCATCGGCTCGTCGTTCTCCACCGTGCCGATCCTGGCAGCGATCTTCGTGCCGCTGTGCGTACAGCTGGGCTTTGATCCTGTGGCCACGGTGTGCATCGTCGGTACCGCCGGTGCTCTGGGCGATGCCGGATCACCTGCCTCGGACTCGACCCTGGGGCCGACCTCGGGCCTGAACGTCGACGGCCAGCATCATCATATCTGGGACACGGTTGTACCGACTTTCATCCACTACAACCTGCCGTTGCTGGCATTCGGTTGGCTGGCGGCGATGATGCTCTAGGGCAGGGCGAGGGCTGAGCGCAAGGCTCAGCCTTTGGCGGGCGGCGGCGAGATGCGGTTGAGCACCATGTTGCCGTTCTTGTTCTGGGTCAGGTACACCGGCAGCACCTTGGGCAGGGTGCTGACCAGGCGCTTGATCTCGCTGGTGTTGTAGATGCCGCTGATGCGGATGCTGCCGGTACCGGTATCGGCCAGCAGCAGCGGTTTTTCCAGGTAGCGGTTGATCATCGGCAGGGCCTGGGCCAGGCTCTGGTTGTCGAGGATCAGCTTGCCCGTACGCCAGGCCAGGCTGTTGTCCTGGTTGGCGGTCTGGTCCAGACGTGGCTCATAGTCGCCGGCCTTGTAGCTGGCCTGCATGCCCGGGCCAAGACGATAGCTGCTGTCGCTGGCGTTGCCGTCACTGCTGACCAGCACCGAGCCTTCGACCAGGGTGACTTTGACCTGGTCATCGTACTTCCACACGTTGAACTGGGTGCCGGTGACCCGCGTCCAGCCATTGGCCGCGTGCACCACGAACGGGTGCTGGCTGTCGTGACGGACCTTGAAGAACGCCTCGCCCCTGACCAGGGTTACCCGGCGCTCATCCTTGTAGTTGGTGAAGCGCAGTTCGGTATTGAGGTTGAGTTCGACTTCACTGCCATCACTGAGCACTACGCGATTGACCCGCTCGCCGGTCTCCAGGGACTGGTATCTATTGGGCAGCCAGCCTTGTTCCCAACCGATCCAGGCGCCGGCTGGCAGGGCGACCAGGGCGATGGCTGCGGCGCTGGCCAACCGTTGCCATTGGCTGCGCTGCGGTCGAGGCAGCGCTACGACGTTGTCCGGGAAACTGCGTGGCAAGTGATCGGCGGTTTGCCAGATCTCGACCATCGCCTGATATTCCTGCAGGTGCAGCGGGTGGGCTTTCAGCCATTGCTCGAACGCGCGTCGCTCGGCGGCGGTACAGTCTTCAGCTTGCAGGCGCAGGCACCACTGTGCGGCGGCATCGGTGATGGCATCGTGTTCGGCGTCGCTGAGACTGGTGTGGTTCATTGAAACTCCCGGTTTTGTCCATTCTACCTTGCAGGGTAGGCGGGCGAGAACCGAGATAATGGCGAATGACTATCAGTTGTAAGATTTTTTACCGTCAAAACCCCGTAAAACCGCGGATCTGACAATGATTACCTACAAAATCACAGACGAAAGGTAGGCCTGCGCCACTGAGCAGCGGCGCAGGTTGTTTTCAGAACTGCGCGGCATCCAGCTCGAACAATGAAGCACTGCCGGCGCGAATGCTCGCGTGCAGCGACAGGGTGCGTGGCAGCAGGCGTTCGAAAAAGAACCCGGCGCTGGCCAACTTGGCACCGTAGAAGGCAGGGTCCTGAACCAGCGCATCGCGGGCGACCGCAGCCATGCGTGACCACATGTAGGCGTAGGCAACGTAGCCGAACAGCTGCAGGTACTCCACAGAGGCCGCGCCGATGGCATTCGGGTCGTGGCGCGCTTGCTCGCACAGCCACTGGCTGATGTTTTCAAGCCGGGCCAGGGCCTCGAGCAATGGTTGACGAAACGGCGGTTCGCTTTCGCTGAACTGGCGAATCTGCGCGGCAAAGGCCGCCAGCGCCTGGCCGCCATCGGCCACCACCTTGCGCCCGAGCAGGTCCAGGGCCTGGATACCGTTGGTGCCTTCGTAGATCTGCGCGATGCGCACATCCCGCACCAGTTGCTCCTGGCCCCATTCGCGAATGTAGCCGTGGCCGCCGAACACCTGCTGGCCGAGCACGCAGCTTTCCAGGCCGTTGTCGGTGAAAAAGGCCTTGGCCACCGGCGTAAGCAAGGCCACCTGGCGTTGCGCCGCGTTGCGTTCATCGGCGTCTTCGGCGTACTTGGCGATATCCAGTTGCTGGCCGACATAGGTGGCGAAGGCGCGCCCGCCTTCGGTGAGGGCGCGCATGGTCAGCAACATGCGCCGCACATCCGGGTGGACGATGATCGGGTCGGCAATCTGCTGCTTGTTCTGGGCGCCGCTGGCCGCGCGGCTTTGCAGGCGCTCACGGGCGTAGCGGGCGGCATTCTGGTACGAGGCCTCGGCGCAGCCAATGCCCTGGATGCCAATCGACAGGCGCTCGTAATTCATCATCGTGAACATCGCCGCCAGGCCGCGATTGGGTTCACCGATCAGGTAGCCGCTGGCGCCGTCGAAGTTCATCACGCAGGTGGCCGAGGCCTTGATGCCCATTTTGTGCTCGAGCGAACCGCAGCTCACCGCGTTGCTGGCGCCCAGGCTGCCGTCGGCATTGACCAGGCGCTTGGGCACCAGGAACAGCGAGATGCCCTTGGGCCCGGCCGGCGCATTCGGCAGCTTGGCCAGCACCAGGTGGATGATGTTCTCGGTCAGGTCCTGGTCGCCGCCGGTGATGAAAATTTTGGTGCCGCTGACCTTGTAGCTGCCATCGGCCTGGGGCTCGGCCTTGCTGCGAATGATCCCCAGGTCAGTGCCGGCATGGGGTTCGGTCAGGCACATGGTGCCGGCCCATTGGCCGCTGTACAGCGCCGGCAGGTAACTGGCCTTGAGTGCTTCGCTGGCGTGGGCGTCGATCGCCAGGCAGCAGCCGGCGCTCAGGGCCGAGTACAGGCTGAAGCTGCAGTTGGCGGCATAGAGCATTTCTTCGAACTGCACCGCGAGCATCTTCGGCATGCCCAGGCCGCCAAACTCAGGATTACCGGCCAGGCCCACCCAGCCACCGTCGCGGTAGGTTTGCCAGGCCTGGCGAAAGCCGTCCGGGGTGCGCACGCCACCGGCCTCGAAGGCCACGCCCTGTTCATCGCCGCTGCGGTTGAGCGGGGCAATCAGCTGGCTGGTGATTTTTGCCGCCTCTTCGAGGATGGCATCGGCGGTGTCGGCATCGACCCGCTCGGCCAGGGTCGGCAGGCGCGCCCACAGCGCCGGGCCATGGAACACTTCATGAAGGACAAAGCGCATGTCGCGCAGGGGAGCATTGAATTCAGGCATGGCAGTTCTCGCTGTCAAAGGGGGTCAGAGCGCCTTGGCCCAGTCGCGCAACAGGTACTTCTGGATCTTGCCGGTGGAGGTCTTCGGCAACTCGCTGAATACCACGGTCTTCGGTAGCTTGAAGCCGGCCAGGTGCTCGCGGCAAAAGGCGATGATCTCGGCTTCGCGGGTGGCCTCGCAGCCGGCCTTGAGGGTGATGTAGGCGCAAGGGGTTTCACCCCACTTTTCATCCGGGCGGGCGACCACGGCGGCTTCGAGGACTGCCGGGTGTTTGTACAGGGTGTCTTCGACTTCAATGGTAGAGATGTTCTCGCCACCGGAAATGATGATGTCCTTGAGCCGGTCCTTGATCTCGACGTAACCGTCGGCATGCCAAACGGCCAGGTCGCCGGTGTGGAACCAGCCACCCCGGAAGGCCTCGCTGGTGGCTTCGGGGTTTTTCAGGTAGCCCTTCATTACCGTGTTGCCGCGCATGAAGATCTCGCCCAGGGTGTTGCCGTCGCGTTGCACCGGCTCCAGGGTTTGCGGGTCGGCGACCATCAGGCCTTCGAGGGTCGGGTAACGCACGCCCTGGCGCGATTTGATCCGCGCCCGTTCAGCCAGCGGTTGCTCATCCCACTCGGCGTGCCAGGCGCAGACGGTCACCGGGCCATAGACTTCGGTCAGGCCATAGACGTGGGTGACTTTGATGCCCATTTCTTCCACCGCACCAATGACCTTGGCCGGTGGCGCCGCACCGGCAACCATGGCATTGACCGGGTGATCGATCGCTGCCTTGGCCGACTCGGGCATGTTGATCAGCGCATTGAGCACGATCGGCGCGCCGCACAGGTGGCTGACCTGGTGCTCGCGGATCAGGGTAAGAATCTTCTGCGGGTCGACCCGGCGCAGGAACACATGAGTGCCGGCCAGGGCGGTGACGGTCCAGGGGTAGCACCAGCCGTTGCAGTGGAACATCGGCAACGTCCACAGGTACACCGGATGGTTGCCCATGGCCCAGGTCATCTGGTTGCCCAGGGCATTGAGGTAGGCGCCGCGGTGGTGGTAGACCACGCCCTTGGGATTGCCGGTGGTACCGGAGGTGTAGTTCAGCGAGATCGCCTGCCATTCGTCCTCGGGCCAGTGCCAGGCGAACTCGGGGTCGCCTTCAGCCAGAAACGCCTCGTAGTCGAGGTCGCTGACCGCCTGGCCTTCGCCGTATTCCGGGTCATCGACATCGATCACCAGCGGCGGGTATTTCATCAGCGCCAGGGCCGCTTCGATGACCTTGTGAAATTCGCGGTCAGTGATCAGCACCTTGGCTTCGCCGTGCTCGAGCATGAAGGCAATCGCTTCGGCATCCAGGCGCACGTTGAGGGCGTTGAGCACGGCGCCGATCATCGGCACGCCAAAGTGCGCTTCAAGCATGGCCGGAATGTTCGGCAGCATCACCGCCACCGTATCGCCCTGGCCGATACCGCGCCCGGCCAGGGCGCTGGCCAGGCGGCGCGAACGTTCATAGGTCTGTTGCCAGTTACGGCGGATCGCGCCATGAATCACTGCCGGGTACTGGCCATAGACGGCGGCGGTACGCTCGATGAAACTCAAGGGGCTCAAGGCAACATGATTGACAGGGGCGGGCGCCAGGCCCTGGGAGAAAATCGACATGAGGTCGTCCTGTGCAGGAGGCAGCCGCCCATTGGCGAACTGAAACCCCCGATGGCTGATTGTTAGCTCTGTTCAGGTGTCGTGAAGGGCAGGCCCTTCCGCTGTCGCAAGTTTTACGCGAATGGCTATGGTAGCTGGAAGATAGACTATAGCAATATGGTATAAATACTATAAAAGCCCAGAGGCACCGTTTTTGGATACTTCGTTTTCCCTGCTGCTGGCCAAGGACCCGCAACCGAGCCTGTTGCTGGATGCCGAGGCTCGTCTGCTGACCAGCAATCCAGCCTTGCAGGCCTTGATGGGCCCCGAGCGTGACGTCGAGCGCTGGCTACCGAGCAACTACCGGGCCCTGGTACGCGCTTGCCTGGAGCAGGGGCGGGCGATCAGCGAGGTCGAGGCGCAGGTGGCCGGGCAGATTCTGCTCTGGACCTTCATCCCCGATGACGCCGGCCAGCAAGTGCTGGCGCGTTGCCGCGACGCCACCCCGGAGCGCCAGGGCGAGCGCGACGCCAGCCAGGCCCGGCGCCTGTACCGGTTGATCACCGAGAACACCACCGACCTGATTTCCCGGCACACGCCCGATGGCCGCTTTATCGATGCTTCGCCTGCCGCCTTGCGCCTGCTCGGTTACTGGCCAGAGGAGCTGCGCGGGGTGCCGGTGCAGTCGCTGTTTCACCCGCAGGATCGCCGGCAAGCGCTGTTGCAGGCGTCCCAGGCGCTGGAGCAGGACGGCTACCAGACCATGACCTGGCGGGTGCGCCACCGTGATGGCCGTTACCTTTGGTTCGAGATCGCCAGCCGCGCCATCCGCGAAACCTACACTGGCGCGGTGGTGGAAATTGTCAGCGTCTCGCGCGACATCAGCGTGCGCATCGAGGCCCAGGAAAACCGCCGGCGCCTGGCCGAGGTGGTCGAAGCCAACACTGACCTGGTGCTGTTCAGCGACCGCGACGGCCGCCTCAGCTACCTCAACCGTTCGGCGCGCCGGGCCCTGGGGCTGCAGGAGGTCGAGCCGCTGCCCGGCTTGCAGGCCTTGCTCGACCCAGCGCTGCAGCAACGCCTGCACAGCGAAGGCTGGCAGCGCGCCGAGCAGCAGGGCGTGTGGCAGGCCGAGGCGCGGCTGGTGCCGCATCAGGGCGGCGCGGCGTTCCCGGTATCGCTGGTGCTGCTGGCCCATCGCGCTGCCGGTGGCGAGCGCTACTACTCGCTGGTGGCCCGCGACATGACCGAGCGGGAACTGCGCGAAAACCAGCAGCGCCGCCATCAGGACGAACTGGCCCACAGCGCCCGGCTGATCACCCTCGGTGAACTGGCCTCGGGGATCGCCCATGAAATCAACCAGCCGCTGGCGGCGGTGGTCAATTACGCCAGCGCCAGCCTGCGCTACCTGCAAGCTGTTGAGCGCGACCCACAGGCGGCGCAACGGGTCGCCCAGGGCTTGCAGCGCATCAACGAACAGGCGACCCATGCCGCCGAGGTGATCAAGCGCTTGCGCGCCTTCCTGCGCAAGGAACCGCGGCGCTTGCAGGCCCTGGCGATTGCCGATGTCGTGGCCGAAGCGGTGCGCCTGTGCGACTGGGAAGCCAGCCGCGACCAGGTGAGCATCGAGCAGCGCGTGGTCGCCGGGCTGCCCGCGGTGTACGCCGACCGGGTGCTGCTCGAACAGGTACTGCTCAACCTGTTGCGCAACGCCATCGATGCCAATCGCGAACAGCACAACGGCCGGGCCTCGGGTATCCTGCTCAGCGCCAAGCTTGAGGCCGGTTGGCTGGCGATCCGCGTCAGCGACCAGGGCCCGGGGGTGGCGGCCGAGCGCCTGGACGGTATCTTCACGCCGTTCAACACCAGCAAGGCGGACGGCCTGGGGCTGGGCTTGAGCATGAGCCGCAGTATCATCGAAGGTTTTGGTGGCACCTTGCAGGCCCAGCCTGGTGAGGCGGGCGGATTGATCTTGTGCTGCCGGCTGGCGCCGGTGGCCAACAGTGGGGAGTGATATGCAGGAACCGCGGGTGTATGTGGTCGACGATGACCAGGGCATGCTCGATTCGACCCTGTGGTTGCTCGAGTCGGTGGGCTTGCAGGCGCTGCCGTTCACCAGTGGCCAGGCCTTTCTTGACGCTTGCGACAGCCATCGGCCGGCGTGCGTGCTGCTGGATGTGCGCATGCCGGGCATGGGCGGTTTGAGCGTGCAGGAAGCGCTGCGCGCCCGCGGCATCGATTTGCCGGTAATCTTCGTCAGCGGCCATGCCGATGTGCCGATCGTGGTGCGCGCCTTCAAGGCCGGGGCCTGCGATTTCATCGAGAAACCCTACAACGACCAACTACTGCTCGACAGCGTTCAGGCCGCCCTTGGCCAGGCGCGTCATGCCGGGCCGCTGGAAGCGGTGCAGGCGCGCATCGACAGCCTCACGCCCCGTGAGCGCGATGTGTTCCTGCCGTTGGTGCGGGGTTTTACCAATCGGGAAATTGCCGAGCAGTTGCAGGTCAGCGTGAAGACCGTCGACCTCTATCGCTCGCGGGTCATGAAGCGCATGCAGGCCGAGCATTTGCCGGCGCTGGTGGGCATGGCGATTGCCTGTGGGCTGGTGCAGCCGTTGAGTTTGCGTTGAGTTCATCGCAGGTCCTGCCTGCTCTTACAGGAGCGAGCAGGACCTGCGATGCGTTTATGGCCTGCGCCCCAGCAGCAAACCGACCACCAGGCCAAAGCCTGCCGAAATCGCCACCGTCTGCCACGGATGGCCGCCGATGTAGTCCTGGGTGGCCTCGACCACCGGCTGCGCCTTGCTGCGCACGCCAGTGACCGCGTCGCGGGCCTGTTTCAGTTTCAGTCCGACCTGGGCGCGCAGGGTTTCGGCTTCTTCGCCAACCAGCGCGGCGCTTTCGCTGAGCAGTTTTTCCGACTCCTCGATCAACGCCTGCAGCTCACTGAACGCCTGGTCCTTGATTTGCTCGGCATCGCTTTGCACGGTGGTTTTCCTGGCCATGGGTGCTTCCTCGTCAGTTGATGGGCATTGAACAGTGGATGCCGGCGGGCGCTGAAAGTTGCAGCGGTTTGCCGGGCATCGGCGGCTACAGTGTAAGATAGCGCCTATTTTCTAGCGGCAGGACACCCCTCATGAGTTTCAATCTGGCCAACAAGAGCTTCGCCGAACGGGCGCAGATCGAGGACGAGAAAGCACGCCTGTTCGAGCTCTGGCAGACCAACCTGGGCAAGGCCAAGGCCGATGCGGCGCGAATCATCGCCGAAAAGCCGCGGCGCAAGGGCAAGTGGGCCGAATGGGTGCGGGCAGAGCTGGACGGCATGTCGCCGCCCGAGTACGCCAACATGGTCCGCAGTGAAGTCAACAAGCTGATGGCCGCAGCCAAGTAAGCCCCCGGGCCCATCACGCCATCACCAGGTGGCTTTGGCTGGCTGTGGCAGGTTGAGCCGGCCGCTGTCACTGAAGCGCCGGGTCCCGAAGGCGCCACCGGCCAGTTTGCCGCGCACCGTGTACGGCAGGCCATCGAGGCTGCGCACCTGGCTCAGGCCCACGGCCTGGCGCAGCACCGAGAACGCGGTGATGCTCACCGGCACTACCAGTACCTGCTCGCTGAAACGCCCGATGCTGCCACTGCGATCGCTGACACCGGCCGCCAGCGGCTGGCCATTGACCTCAAGGTTGAGGGCGATGCCGTTGTAGTCGATTGCGGTTTCGTTGGGGTTCTGCACACGGATCTTCACCGCCATGCGCAGTTCCAGGTCCTGGCCGGGCAGGGGCTCGATGCCGATCACGCTGATGTTCACCGGGTCGCGGGGCTGCAACAGGGCGCAGGCGTTCAGGGTGAAGGTCAGCATTAAAGCTATACACAGGCGCAAGGTATGGCTCATTCGGGCAGTCCTTGAGGTGAACAGTTCGAGCCCATCATAGACAGGCTTTGGCCGGTCAGGGCACTCGCTGCTGATCAGGCGCGGTGAAAGTCCACCCTAGCAATAAAGCGATCGTCTTCGCGCCGGGTGCTCAGGCGCCAGCCGCAATAGGCGCAAAGGCGTTGCACAATATCCAGGCCATAGCCGAAACCCGACAACGCAGTGTGTTCGTCACCCAGGCCGTTGACCAACTGCAGGTGACTGGCCTCGGCTTCGATGTACAGGTAGCGCGCGCCATGCTGCAGGGCATTGCCAATCAGGTTGTTGACCAGCACTTGCAAGACACTGGGGGGCGCTTCGATGCACAGGCGCGGGTCGACGTGCATGACGACGGCTTGGTGCTTGCTGGCGATCAACCCGGCGTGTTTGTGCTCGCACGCTTCCAGCAACGCTCGCAAGGCCACGGCCTGCGCTGGCATGCGTTCATCTTCGCGGCCCAGATAGAGGAACAGCTGCACCATGGTTTCCATCTCGCCGCTGGCCTGCTCAAGGCGGGCCAGGTTGCGCGCGCGTTTTTCTTCGCTGCAGCCGGTCAGGCGCAAGACCGCCAGGCTGTTGCGCATCACTGCCAGTGGCGTGCGCAGTTCGTGACTGGTGTGGCGGGTAAAGGCGCGTTCACGCTCAAGCGCACAGTGCAGGCGTTCAACCAACTGCGACAGCGCGCGGCTGAGGGTGCCGACTTCATCGTGGCGTTCATGTCCGGGCAGTTGAGTGTCCGGCTGCCAACCCCGACTTACGGCATCGGCCAATTGCGTGACCGGTGCGGCGAGGTGGCGGGCACCGATGACCGCCAACAGCGCGCCGGCAATGATCACCAGCCCAGCCACTCCCCAAAGGATACTGAACAACATGTTGGCATGTCGATCCAGGGAGCTGAGCTGCGACTCGTCCAGTTCGATGTAGAGGTTCTGTCCGGCCGTTGGCAGGTAGATGACCTGTACGTGGGTACGTTCATCGTCCAGTTCATGGCGCCCCAACGGCAGTTCGCGATAGGCATCCGGCAGGCTTTTGTCGTTGCCCCAGTAACTGTGCAGGTAGCTGGTGGCGGGCAACTGGGCTTGGTCCGGGGCGCTTGCATGGTTTTGCTGAAAGCGCGCCACCTCACGATCCAGGTAACTGTTGACGATATGGTCTTCTGTGACTGTGATCGAAGTCCAGACCAGCAGGCTGTAAAGCACGGCGACGATCACCGTAAAGGGCAGCAGGGTATAGAGCGCGCGGGCGAAGAACGATCTAGTCGGGAATAGCAAGGCGATAACCTTTTCCGTGAACGGTTTTGACCAGCTCACGCTCGAATGGCCGGTCCAGGGCCTGGCGCAGGCGATAGATATGGCTGCGTAGCGGGTCACTCTCGGGCAACTCGTCAGGCCACAGGGCATTTTCCAGTTTCTTGCGACTGACGGCGTCAGGCGCTGCTTCGGCCAGCAGTGAAAGCAGGCGGATCGGCACTTCCTGTAGCTCGATGGCGATACCTTGGCGGTAAACCATCTGACGCTTGAGGTCGATCAGCAGCTCGCCGCACTGTAGCTGTTCGGCGTGGGAAGGCAGTTTGCCGCGACGCAGCAGCGCATGCAGGCGGCACACCAGCTCCTGGGGCTCGAACGGCTTGATCAGGTAGTCATCGGCGCCGGCCTCATAGCCGTCGAGCTTGTCGGCCAGGGCATCGCGTGCAGTAAGAAACAGGATTGGCGTCTGGTCCTGGCGCTTGCGCAATGCCTTGCAGGCGCGCAGACCATCGAGCCCGGGCATGGTCACGTCCATGACAATGGCGTCATAGCGCTGCTGCAGGGTGCGCTCCAGGCAGGTTTGGCCATTGAAGGCAAAATCGATGTCAAAGCCGACTTCGCTCAGGTAGTCGGCCAACGAACCGGCCAGGGTGCGGTCGTCTTCGACCAGAAGTATCTCAATCATTGTCCGGTTTCCGTGTTGACCGTCCATTGCGCCCCAATTGCCTTGATGCCGGCTTCGGCACAAAGGCTGTCGAAGTCCTGGCCCAGGGCATTCTGCCCCGGCGCCCCGGCTATGCCAACTGCGCCGATCACCTGGTTATCGAGCAACACTGGCACGCCGCCACTCAAGGTGGTCAGACCGATGGCGTGGAAGGCCAGGCTCAGGCTCTGTTCGTGGTCGTTGGCGTTAGCGATGGTGGACGTTGACGCTCGCCGCGAGGCGGCGG
Source organism: Pseudomonas sp. UC 17F4 (assembly GCF_900101695.1). NCBI lineage: Bacteria > Pseudomonadati > Pseudomonadota > Gammaproteobacteria > Pseudomonadales > Pseudomonadaceae > Pseudomonas > Pseudomonas sp. UC 17F4. Next base: position 4,554,826 of record NZ_FNKV01000001.1, on the reverse strand, counting down.
TGCGCGCCTTGCGTTCGCTGGTCTGACGGGAGTGGGCAAAGGCGTCGTCGGACACCAGCAACACCAGCGGCTGGGCCTGGCGGTCGACCACGCTGACAGCCACGGCAAAGCCTTGATGAGCACAGGCTTGCCGGGCGCTGATAGCCAGATTCAGGGCGTCCTCGAAACCCAGGGTCGCTGGCGTGTGGCTCATTGGGCGGGCCTGGCAGGCGCTGATCAACGAAAACATGCCAAGGCACAGGACAGTGCTGGATCGCTTCATCGCATTCTCCTCTGAAAGCGGAGCACGCAACCTAGCGAAGCGGGCGTGACACAGATGTGATCTGCGGTGACATGGAGTTCACCTTCGCCTCCCTAGCATGGCGGCCATGAACACTTGCATTCGCTACCAATCAGCCTTGCTTCGCAGCCTGACTCGCTACTTGGGCGTCGGCACTGTAGCGACCCTGGCTCACCAACTGCTGTTCCTCCTCGGCCTGAGCCTTGATCAGCCTTGGTGGGGCAGTGTCTGCGGCGCTTGCCTGGGCGCGTTGTTGAGTTTTTGGCTCAACCGCCGGTACTGCTTTACCCATCGCGACGGTAAAGCCCTGCAACCGCTGCGCTTTGTCTGCGTTGCCTTGCTGCACAACGGCCTCAATGCCCTGGCGATGTGGCTGATGCTCGATTGCCTAGCAACCCACCCACTGCTTGCCCAGGCGCTGACCACGGCCAGTCTGGCCGTACTTGGGTTTTTCATTCACCGTCATTGGACTTACCACCATGCTGACCTTGCCCCAGCCACCTTTGGGCGTTGAACCGCACCTGAGCATCATTGTTCCCTGTTATCAGGAAGAACAGGTTTTGCAGGCTTTTCATCAACGCATTGACGTTCTGATCAAGCGCCTGCCGGTGTCTTGCGAATTGCTGTACATCAACGATGGCAGCAGTGACGGCTCCCTCGTACTGTTGCGTACGTTTGAGCAACAGCCTGGTGTGCGCTGTCTGCACCTGAGCCGCAACTTCGGCAAGGAGGCCGCCTTGCGCGCGGGCCTCGACCATGCCCGCGGCCAGGCTGTGGTGTTCATCGACGCCGACCTGCAGGATCCGCCGGAGCTGATCGCGCTGATGGTCGAGCACTGGCTGCAGGGTTATGACGTAGTCAACATGCAGCGTTCGCGGCGTGACGGTGATTCGTGGGTGAAGAAGTTCACGGCGGGGATGTATTACCGGATCATGCGCCATCTGGTCGGGCGCGGCCAGCTACCGGCTGAAGTCAGCGATTTTCGTCTGATCGGCCCGGCGCCACTGGCCGCCTTGCGGGCGATGAACGAGCGTGTAGGGCTGTTCAAGGGCCTGGTCGGCTGGGTCGGATTTCGTACCATCGAACTGCCGTATGAGCGTGTGGCCCGAGCCGCCGGCACTAGCAAGTGGGACTATCCTGCGTTGTTGAACCTGGCGCTCGAAGGGGCGTTGGCGTTTTCGCGCAAGCCGCTGCGCTGGTACAGCGTCGCCAGCCTGGTGATTTTGCTGGTGTGCCTGGGCTGGATGCTGGCTGCACTGATCGCTGGCAGTTTCTCCCCGGTGCATCTGCTATTGGGGGTGGGCGGCTTTCTCTGTCTTGGTGTGGCCATGGTGGGCGAGTACCTCGGTGCGACCTTGTTCGAGGTCAAGCGGCGTCCGCACTACCTGCTGCAGGGCGATACTCAGGCAACGGCAAAACCGCCGGTGTCACGTCCCTTCGAGCACCGGAGGCAGGCATGAACGGGTCGCTGCGGGTCTCGGTACTGTGGACGGTGCTGGGCTTGATTCTCTCGTTGCGCCTGGCCGGTCTGGGCGTGTATCCATTGATGGATACGTCCGAAGCACGTTATGGCGAGATGGCGCGCAAGATGCTTGAGCTCAATGACTGGATCACGCCGATGTTCGACTACGGCGTACCCTTCTGGGGCAAGCCGCCGCTGTCGTTCTGGACCCAGGCATTGAGCATGCACTGGCTGGGCATCAATGAGTTTGCCTTGCGTTTGCCGGCCTGGTTGATGCACCTGGTCAGTTGCCTGCTGATCATCCATCTGGGCCGTCGCGAGCGCAGCCTGGCGGTGGGGCTGCTGGCGGCGATCATCTATTCCAGTTGTACCCTCGGGCTGATTGTCAGTGGCGTGGTGCTGACCGATCCAGCGTTGAGCCTGGGGCTGCTGTTGGCGTATCTGGGGTTCTGGTACGGCATCGTTCATGCCGAGCGTAGTGCCGCACGACTTGGCTTTATCGGGCTGGGGTTAGGCTTACTGGCCAAGGGGCCGCTGGTGCTGGTGCTATTCGCTTTGCCGGCGCTGGCCTGGGTCGCCTACCAGCAGCAGTGGCGGCAACTGTGGCGACTGCCGTGGTTCAGCGGTTTGCTGTTGATGTCGCTCGTGGCCATACCCTGGTATGTCCTGGCGGAGCTGAAAAGCCCGGGCTTTCTCGATTATTTTCTGCTGGGGGAGCACTGGAAGCGCTACGTCATCAGCGAGTGGAGCGGTGACCTGTACGGTAATGCCCACGCCAAACCGATGGGAACCATCTGGTTGTATCTGCTGGGTGCCTTGTTTCCCTGGAGCCTGCTGTTACCGCTGCTGTTTTGGCGGCGCAGCGCGGGCGAGGGCAGGGCGTTGCAAGGATTTCTGTGGTGTTGGGCATTGGCTACGCCTGTGTTTTTCAGCCTGGCCGGCAACATTCTCTGGACCTATGTATTACCAGCCCTGCCGGCCTGGGCCTTGCTGCTGGCTGAGGGCCTGACTCGCTGGCGCTTGTCGCGCCGAGCATTCGTCGGCGGCTTTGCCTTGATTTTGCCGGTGCTTGCCCTGCTGCTGCTGCTTGAGGGCAGCCTGGAACAGCGTCCACAGAACCAGCGTGATCTGGTGCTGACCTGGCAGCGTGCAAATGTCGGCCAGCCGGGCCCGCTGTTCTACCTGGGGCGCCGCTCGTATTCAGCTGAGTTCTATAGCGCCGGCAAGGCCCGCCGGATCGATGCGCTGGGCCAACTGCCGACCGGCAGGGTGTTTTACCTGGCCCGACGCTTGCGCGATCTGGATTCAGCGCTGCCCGCTGCGCTGGACTGCACCGAACTGGCCCAGGCCAACGCCAGCCTGCTGCTGCGCTGCCAACCTTTGCCTGAGTCGCTTTCATTCCTCGCTACCGGAAATCCCCATTCATGAGCCGTTTCACCGCTGTATTAGCATTTCACTGGCTGACATTTCGACGTTACCCATTGATCTGGGTGGCGAGCCTGATCGCTTTGGTCATGACGGTACTGGCGTTGTTCGAAGCTGATGACGCCCTGGGCCAGTTGTGGCAAGAACGTATTACCCCGGTTCAGGTTCGCCAGCGCAGTATCTGGCTGCCGGATTATCGGTTTGCCCAGCGGTTGCAGTTGCCCGGTATCGAAGCCAATGCCTCGGATATCGTCTACGTCGCTGAGCGGCGCAGCTATTTCGTAGTGGTCAACAGCCCGGCGCAACTCTACGAGTACACCGAGGACTTCGCGCTCAAAGCGCGCCATGAACTGCACGAGTTTGAAGATCCAGAGGCGCTGGCCTATGACGGCAAGGGGCATCTGTTGATCGGTGAAGAGCGGCGCCAGAGCGTAGTGACGGTCCCGATCGCGCAGTTGGACAGGCCGATTGTGCGCAGTGAACTGGCCACCCTGAGTATTGCCGATCGGGCCGACAACAACCGTGGCCTGGAAGGCATGGCGTTCGACCCGAGCAGCCAGGTGCTGTTCGCTTCACGCGAGCAACGCCCGGTGCGTCTGTTCGAGGTGGCTGGCGTGGTGCAGCCGGAAGCTTCAGTCAGCTACCAGGCTGCGGTTTCGGCGCTTGGCGTGCAGCGCCTGCGCATGGACGATATATCGGCCATGCACTATGACCTGCACACTCGGCACCTGCTGGTGCTCAGTGATCAATCGCGCTTGCTGGCTGAAGTCGATAGCGGCTATGCGCCGATAAGCTTCATGGACCTGGAAGGTGGCTTCAATGGCCTCGACCATAGTGTGCCGCAAGCCGAAGGGGTGACACTGGGGCCGCAGCGGCAGTTGCTGATCGTTAGCGAGCCGAATCTGCTCTATCGCTATCAGTTGGCGGACTAGCCAGGTGGAGCGGAGTTTGACGTTGAAAGTCCAGCAGGTTTTGAAAGATACTGTTTCTCATTAACGTCCGATAATTCCTCTTACTGGCACTCACATTTTCCATGTTGACGTCTCCCGTGTCCGGGCTGCTTGCAAGCTTCCAGGAACATTACGATGACCTGCTGCAGTTCCTGACCCGGCGCATGAGCGACCGCCAGCGGGCCGCCGACGTCGCCCAGGAAACCTACCTGAAACTGGTGAAGATCGAGCAGCAGGACCTGCCGGTGCTGCATGCACGCAGCTTCATCTTTCGCGTGGCCGGCAACCTGGCCATCGATACCTTGCGCCGCGAACAACGCATGAGCAGTAGCCTCGACGACAGCGAAGCGGCGCGTCAGGTGCCATGCCCGGCGCCGGCACCGGAAGCTGCGTTGCTCGCCAGTGAGCGCCTGGAGCTGCTCGATGAAGCCTTGCTGCAACTGTCGGCCAACGCCCGTCAGGCCTTGCTGCTCAACCGCGTCGAAGGCCTGACCCAGGCGCAGATTGCACAACGGCTGGGCGTTTCCGAGAGCATGGTGGCAAAATACATCGGCCAGGCCCTGCGCCATTGTCGCGACTGGCTCAAACACAACCATGACTGACGCCTACGCCATGCCTGCGCCGCAACCGATCAGCGATTTGTCCGATGATGCCCTCGACTGGCAGGTGCTGCTGCATTCGGGCAACGCCAGCGCCGCTGACCGCCAACGCTACCAGCGCTGGTGCGCGCTGAGCCCGGCGCATGCCGAGGCCGCGGGCGAAGCCGAGGCATTGTGGGCTGACCTGGGGCAGACCCGGGCGGCGGCAGAAGTAGCCGCGCCGGCGCCACGTTGGCGGCGCTGGGGCTCGGCCGTGGCCGCCTCGCTGGTGTTGGCGCTGGTCGGCTATGGCGGTGTGCAGCAGGCGCCGGCCCTGCTTGCCGACTACCACACCGGGGTGGGCCAGCAGCAGCGCATCACCCTTGCCGATGGCTCGCAGGTCACCCTCAACAGTGGCAGTGCGCTGTCGGTGGAATTCAGCAGTGGTGAGCGCCGCGTGCTGCTCAAGGCCGGCGAGGCCTTGTTCGAGCCTGCTGCCGACCCGCGGCCGTTCGTGGTCGATGCCGGCGCCGAGCCGGTGCAGGGCAGCGCTGCGGTGTTCAGTGTGCGCCGTGATGGCGTGCGCAATCGCGTGGTGGTAGCCCAGGGCCAGGCGCAGGTAGGCGGGCAGGTGCTGGAAACCTCACCCGACGCCCGCGCGCAAACCGCCTGGCAGCGCGGCAAGCTGATCTTCAACGGCAAGCCGCTGCGCGAAGTGCTGGCCGAACTTGAGCGTTATCAGCACGGGCGCATCGTGCTGTCGGATCAGCAACTGGCGGCGCTGCAGGTCAGCGGGGTGTTTGACCTGAACGACCCTGAAGGCTTGTTGCGCACCCTTGAACAGCGCTATGCGCTGAAGGTTACCTACTTGCCGTGGCTGGCTGTGGTGTACTGACCCGCAGTACTGAAAAAATATTTTCGAATTCCCACTGCAAGTTCTTCTTCGCCCAATCGTCGTAGTGAGACTGATCAGCAATCCATTCTCATTTACAACCATTTGCCTGGAAGAAAACAGTGAAGGGTCCGCTCAAGCCAATCGCCCGTTCCACCGGTTATTTCAAACACGTCCTGCTGGCCTCGACCGCCGTCGCCGCGTTGCTCGGCACCCTGCAGGTGCACGCCGCCGACCCGGTAAAAGCCGCCAGCACCCAGCAGGAGCGTGAAGTATCCCTGGACTTGCCTGCGCAGAACCTCGACCAGGCACTGACCGCCTTCGCCGACCAGGCCGGCCTGCACCTGTTGTTCACCAGCCAGGATGTGGCGGGCCGGCAAAGCCCGGCGCTCCAGGGCCGCTACAGCATTGCCCAGGCCTTGCAGAGCCTGCTGGCCGGCAGCGGCATGAGCTGGCAGTTCAGCGCGCAGAATACGGTGATCCTGCGCAAGAGCGCGGCGGCGCAAAGCGTCAGCCTCAAGCCCATCGAAGTCAGCGTCGCCTCGCGTACCAGCACTTCGATCAGCGAAATCCCCGGTACTGTCTGGGTGGTCGACCAGCAGCAACTGCGTGAGCAGATCGACAGCGGCGTCAGCCTCAAGGAAGCTATCGGCAAGCTGGTCCCGGGTCTGGACCTGGCGCCGGAAGGGCGTACCAACTACGGGCAGAACATGCGCGGGCGCAATGTCCTGGTGATGATCGACGGCGTCAGCCAGAACAGCTCGCGGGGTTTGTCGCGCCAGTTTGACAGCATCTCGCCGTTCAACGTCGAGCGCGTCGAAGTGCTCTCCGGGGCCAGTGCCATCTACGGCGGCGGCGCCACCGGCGGCATCATCAATATCGTCACCAAGAAGGGCGAAGCAGGCCCGGCGCGCTTTGAAACCCAGCTGGGTGCCAGCAGCGGCTTCAACAACAGCGACGACCTGTCGACCCGCATCGCCCAGTCGATCAGCGGCGGCAACGAGCGCATCAATGCGCGCCTGGGTGTGTCTGCCGAGCAGAACGAAGCCTTCTACGACGGCGCCGGCGAGCAGATCTTCATCGACAACACCCAGACCGACCTGCAGTACAACCGCACCATCGACGTGCTTGGCAGCCTGGGCCTGAAGTTCAACGACGAGCAGAGCCTCGACCTGCTGGCCCAGTACTACGACTCGGGCAACCACGGCAGCACCGGTATCTACTTTCCCAACCTGAACTACAACGGCCCGTCGGATCTGGAAGACGCCGAACTGCGCGGCGGCTACTCCACCGATCTTGAGCCGCGCACCAAGCGCCTGTTGCTCAACGCCAACTACCACCACAGCGATGTGCTCGGCCAGGACTTCTACCTGCAGGCCTCGTACCGCAAGGAAGACGACAACTTCTACCCGTTCCCGTACTACAACACCGGCAAACCGGCGGGCTCCAAAGGCGTGTACTTTGCCGCCTCGCAGCAGAACTTCGAAGTCAGCAGCCTTAAGGCGCTGTTCGCCAAGCAGTGGGACAGCCTCAAGCTGACCTACGGTGTGGACCTGGACCGCGAGCGTTTCAACGCCGACCAGACCACCTTCAATGCCCTGACGTCGTCCGAAAGCGGTGGCCTGGACCTGGATGAAGCCAGCAAGGCAGCACGCTACCCCAGCTACCGGGTCGACGGCATCTCGGCCTACGCCCAGCTGGACTGGAAGGCCACCGATAACCTGACCTTTTCCGGTGGCGCCCGGCGCCAGCAGATGGACGTCGATGTCGGCGACTTCAAGAACGTGCCCGGCGGCAACAACGACTACCAGGTCAACCTGTTCAACTTCGGCGCCATCTACGACTTCAAGAACGGTCACCAGGTCTGGAGCAACTACGGCGAAGGCTTCGACCTGCCGGACCCGGCCAAGTACTACGGCAAGCCGGGCCTGAGCGTCGAGGACAACCCGCTGGCCGGGATCAAGAGCCGTCAGGTGGAGCTGGGCTGGCGCTACGCCGACCTCGACTGGGACGCCCAGGCGGCGGTGTACTACATCTGGTCGGACAAGATCATCACCACCGACATGGCCACTTTGACCATCAATGTCGAAGAGCAGAAAAGCCGCGATTTCGGTTTTGAAGGCGCGTTGACCCGTCACTTCGAAAGCGGCTGGGAAGCCGGTAGCACTCTGCACCTGGTGCGCTCGCAAGAGCAAGACAAGGACGGCGAATGGATCAAGCGCGATGCCCGCTATGCGTCGCTGTCCAAGTCCACCGCTTTCGTCGGCTGGAAGGGCGATGGCCGCAGCGCCCGTTTGCAGGCCAACCACGCCTTCACCCTCAAGGACGATGCCGATCACACGATCAGCGGCTACACCACCTTCGACCTGCTGGGTAGCCAGGACACCGGTTTCGGCACCTTCAGCGCTGGTATCCAGAACCTGCTCGACAAGCAGTACAGCACCGTCTGGGGCCAGCGCGCGACGCTGTTCTACTCGCCGACCTATGGCCCGGCCTATCTCTATGACTACCAGGGCCGTGGCCGCACCTACACCCTGACCTGGTCGCTGGCCTACTGAGTCAGGCGAAGGCGGCCAGCAGGTCGGCTGCGAAGGCCTGCTCGGCATCACTGGCCACCTGGGCGCGGTGGCGCACCAGCACGAACGGCACGGCAAAATCCAGCGCCGGGTCCAGAGCCTGCAACAGGCCGCGCGCGACCCAGGGCTCGGCGTAGTGGCAGGGCAGATAACCGATGTGTCGGCCGGAGAGGATGAAGGCCAGCGCGCCTTCGACCTGCTCGGAACGGGCCGCGCCGCTGGTGCCGTCAAAGGGTTCCTGGCGGCTCTGGAAGCGGTAGGGGTGTTCGACCTGGTCGGCCTGTTGCAAGGCCGCCAGGCTGACCTCGGTTTGCCCGGCCAGCGGATGATGGCTGGCGCAGTACAGGCGCTGGTTTTCTTCGAACAACGGCGTGTAATCGAACGCTGCCTGCTTGCCGGAAAAATAGCCGATGGCCAGGTCCAGACGCTGCTGCAACAGCTGGCGCTCAAGGTCGGCTGGCATGGCGCTGACCAACTCCAGGCGCACCGCCTCGTCACGCTGGCGAAAACGCTCGATGGCCCGCGCCAGGCGCAAGGTCACGGTACTTTCCTGGGCCTCGGAAATGCCGATGCGCACCTCGCCGAGCAAGCGTCCGGCGACGCCGTTGGCCTGATGCCGAAACGCCTCGATCTGCACCAGCAGTTCGCGGGTGGCCTTGAGCAGCACTTCACCCTTTGCGGTCAGGCCAAAGCCGCCCTTGCCGCGGCGGCACAGGCGATAGCCCAGGCGGGTTTCCAGGCGCGCCATCTGCTGGCTGATGCTCGGCTGGCTCAAACCCAGCACGCCCTGGGCGGCGCTGAAGCCGCCGGCCTCGACTACAGTGACGAACAGCCGCAGCAGGTGCAGGTCGAGGTCGTGCAGTTGTCCCAGCATCAAACATTGCTCCTGATGAATGTCAGGTTAACTGACTTGCCATTTTAGTAATGTAACCCGGCAGGCATGCTGGCGGCATCCACTGACAAAGGTGCCCGACATGCGTACATCCCTGTGGTTGTTGTCCCTGGCCCTGGCCTTGCCGGTGCAGGCCGAGGAAAAAGTCCTCAACCTGTACAGCTGGGCCGACTACGTCGCGCCCGAGACCTTGCAGCGCTTCGAGCAAGAAACCGGCTACAAGGTGCGCTACGACACCTTCGACACCACCGAAGTGCTGGAAACCAAGTTGCTCACCGGTGGCAGTGGTTATGACGTGGTGGTGCCGTCCGCCAGCCTGTTGGCCCGCGCCCTGACCGCAGGTGCCTTGCAGCCGCTGCACGCCCAGGCCATGCCCGGCTACGCCAACCTCGATCCGGACCTGCTGGCCAAGCTGGCCGAGGTCGACCCTGGCAACCAGTACGCCGTGCCCTACACCTGGGGCACCCTCGGCCTGGGCATGAACCTTGAGGCGGTGCGCCAACGCCTGGGTGATGTGCCGCTGGACAGCCTCGACCTGTTGTTCAAGCCCGAGTACGCCAGCAAGCTCAAGGATTGCGGGATTGCCATGTCCGACTCGCCCCAGGAGGTGATCGGCGTCGCCCTGCATTACCTTGGCAAGGATCCCTACAGCCGTGACAAGGACGACCTGGCGGCCGCCCAGGCGCTGCTCAAGCAACTGCAGCCGTCGATCAGCTACGTCGCCAACGGCCGGCAGATCAACGACCTGGCCAACGGCAGTGTGTGCCTGGCGCTGACCTACAACGGTGATGCAGCCATGGCCGCCGACCAGGCGCACAAGGCCGGCAAGCCGTACCAGGTGATCTACCGCATCCCCCGCGAAGGCACGCTGATCTGGCAGGACAACCTGGTCATGCCCAAGGACGCGCCGCACCCAGAAGCGGCCCGCGCCTTCATCGCCTTCATGTTGCGCCCGGACTCGGTGGCGCCACTGACCAACACGCTGTTCTTCGCCAATGCCAACCAGGCCGCCACGCCTCTGGTGGATGAAGCGGTGCGCGGCGACCCGGACATCTACCCCTCGGCCGAAATACGCGCGCGGCTGTTTGCCGACCGCAGCATGAGCCTCGCCGACATGCGCCAGCGCACCCGCCTGTGGACCACCTTCCGTAGCCGCCAATAACAACAAACCAGGAGCCCGACCATGGACCTCGCCCCCGACAACGACCAGGCCATTACCCGCGACAGCCTCTACGGCACCATCGCCGAAAACACCTTTGCCGGTATCACCAGCTTCTCGCGCCGGCGCTACAGCCGCGATTTGCGCGGCGTCGATGTGGTGGTCAGCGGCGTGCCGTTCGACACCGCCACCAGTAACCGCCCGGGTGCGCGCTTCGGCCCGCGGGCGATTCGTGCCGCCTCGGTGCAGCAGGCCTGGGCCCGGCACTGGCCGTGGGAGTTCGACCCCTTCGAGCACCTGGCGGTAATCGACTACGGCGACTGCAACTTCGATTACGGCAGCCCGCACACCGTGCCCGAGAGCATCCAGGCCCATGCCGAGCAGATTCTCGAAGCCGGCTGCGCCATGCTCACCCTGGGCGGCGACCACTTCATCAGCTACCCGCTGCTCAAGGCCCATGCACGCAAACACGGTCCGCTGGCGCTGATTCATTTTGATGCCCACAGCGACACCTGGCCGGACGAGGAGGGCCAGCGTGTCGATCACGGCACCATGTTCTGGCACGCGGCCCGCGAAGGCCTGGTAGACCCGGCGCGCTCGGTGCAGATCGGCCTGCGCACCACCAATGACGATACCCAGGGCTTTGCCGTGCTCGATGCCCGCCAGGTGCATCAACGTGGTACCCAGGCAATCATCGAAGCGATTCGCCAGCGGGTTGGCGAGCAACCGGTGTACCTGACTTTCGACATCGACTGCCTGGACCCGGCCTACGCGCCCGGCACCGGCACCCCGGTGTGTGGCGGCCTGACCACGGTGCAGGCGCTGGAAATCCTCGGTGGGCTGCGCGGCATCAACCTGGTGGGCATGGACCTGGTGGAAGTCGCGCCGGCCTATGACCATGCCGATATCACCGCCCTGGCTGGGGCCACCCTGGCCATGGAGATGCTCTGCCTGTACGCCGCGAAGCATAAGGTCGATGGCTGATCCGGTAACAAAATGAATCACCTGCGGGGCAAATCGAGGTTTCCCGGCGAACCTGTCGCGCCTTAGGCTATCCAACGCTTGGGCGCGCTGGTTTTCGGCGCCGTGTGTTGCCGGAGGTGAATACCGTGAACCGATCACTGACGGGCCTGGCCATGGCCCTGCTCCTGAGCTCGCCGCTGCAGGCGGCGCCTGTTGCCGCGCCGTTGCAGCTGGCGGCCAGCAACAATAACCCCTACAACAGCCCGATCATGCGCGCCAACCCCAACAGCCGCCAGGGCAGCGTGCCGGCCACGCCGCCGGTGCGCGGCCCGTCGACCCAGCCCAACCCGCGCCCGCCGACCCTCGAGAACCGTGGTATCGGCAATGGCGAAAACATCCGCCGCGAACAGACCACCCCGCGCCTGGAACCCAGCCGGCCGCCGCGCGCGCCCGCACCCTGAATAACAGGCCCTCCCTGGAAGGAATCGCTGATGTCCCCACGCACCTGGCTACCCACCCTGATGACCGCGGCGCTGCTGCCGCTGCTGGCCCATGCCGCGCCCGAGCGCGACTTCAAGAGCGAGGAGGGCAGCGTCAAGGTCAGCACCCTCGCCGAAGGCCTGCGCAATCCCTGGGCCCTGGCGTTCTTGCCAGACGGCCAGGGCATCCTGGTGACCGAGCGCGCCGGCAACCTGCGCATTGTCAGCCCCGAAGGCAAGGTCGGGCCGCCGCTGGGCGGCGTCCCCGAAGTCTGGGCCAAGGGCCAGGGCGGTTTACTCGACGTGGTGTTGTCACCGACCTTCAAGCAGGACCGGATGGTCTACCTGTCGTATGCCGAAGGTGGTGGGGAGGGCGGCACGGCCGGTACCGCGGTGGGCCGCGGGCGCTTGTCGGCCGACAGCGCCAAGCTTGAAGACTTCAATGTGATCTTCCGCCAGCAGCCCAAGCTCTCCAGCGGCAACCATTTTGGCTCGCGCCTGGTGTTCGACCGCGACGGCTACCTGTTCATCGCCCTGGGCGAGAACAACCAGCGCCCGACCGCCCAGGACCTCGACAAGCTGCAGGGCAAGGTGGTGCGCATCCTCCCGGATGGCACGGTGCCCAAGGACAACCCGTTCGTCGGCCAGGCCAACGTGCGCCCGGAAATCTGGTCGTTTGGCCACCGCAACCAACAGGGCGCGGCGCTCAACCCCTGGACCGGCGAGTTGTGGACCAACGAGCATGGGCCCCGTGGTGGCGATGAGATCAATATCCCCAAACCCGGCAAGAACTATGGGTGGCCGATCGCTACCCACGGCATCAACTATTCGCTGATGCCGATCCCGGAGGCCAAGGGCGAGCACGTCGAGGGCATGCTCGACCCGCACCATGTCTGGGAGAAGTCCCCGGCCATCAGCGGCATGGCGTTCTACGACAACCCGCGCTTCAAACCCTGGGATCACAGCCTGTTCATCGGCGCCCTGGCGGCGCAGGAACTGATTCGCCTGGAGCTCAAGGGCGACAAGGTGGTGCATGAAGAGCGCCTGCTCGGCGAGCTCAAGGCGCGGATTCGCGACGTGCGGGTAGGGCCGGATGGGTATCTGTACGTGCTTACCGATGAGACGGATGGGGCGCTGCTCAAAGTCGGGCTGGATCTGTAGAGACCTTGTGGGAGCGGGCCTTGCCCCGCGATCGAGCGCGCAGCGGTGGAATCTCAGACAACATCCGATGTGCTGACTGTACTGGCCTCATCGCGGGGCAAGCTCGCTCCTACCAATGGCGGTACCACTTGCCCCGCGATGCCCCCCGCCGCAGAATGCCCCCTTTTGCGACGGACGCCGCGCATGTCCTGCTTTACCGATCAGTCCCCGCTGACCCGCTACCAGCAGGCCATTGCCAGCCAGGGGTTTGTCAGCGATCCGGCCCAGTTGCAGGCCGCCACCGCCCTGCAAACCTGCTTCGAGGCCCTGCAACGCGGCGAAACCCCGCAGGGCGTGTACCTCTGGGGGCCGGTTGGGCGCGGCAAGACCTGGCTCATGGACCAGTTCCACGCCTGCCTGCAGGTTCCGGCCCGGCGCCAGCATTTTCATCACTTCATGCGCTGGGTGCATCAGCGCCTGTTCCAGCTCAATGGCACCGCCGAGCCCTTGCAGGCCCTGGCCTTGTCCCTGGCCGAAGAAATCCGCGTGCTGTGCTTTGACGAGTTGTTCGTCAACGACATCGGCGATGCGATCATTCTCGGCGGGTTGTTCCAGGTGCTGTTCGAGGCCGGGGTGGTGATCGTGGCCACCTCCAACCAGCCGCCCGGGCAGCTCTACAGCGACGGTTTCAACCGCGAGCGCTTCCTGCCGGCGATTGCCGCCATCGAGCAGCATATGCAGGTGGTGGCGGTGGCGGGTGAGCAAGACCATCGCCTGCATCCGGGCGCGCGGATACAGCGTTACTGGATTACCGAGAAAGGCCAGCCCGCAGCCCTGGCGCAGGTCTTCGAGCAACTGCGCGGTGAGCAAGCGGCGACTGAACAACCCTTGCTGATCGGCTCACGCCAGCTCAGCGTGGTGCAACGCTGTGAGACGGTGCTCTGGTGCCGCTACGCCGACCTCTGTGAGCAACCCTTCGCCGCCATGGATTTCATGGCCCTGTGCGACCGCTTCCAGGCCATCCTGCTCGGCGAGGTGCCGGCGCTCGGCGCCCGCCAGCGCCCGGCGAAGATCGCCCGCGGCACCGAGGACGGCGCCCGGCGGGTGGTCGCCGGCGACCGCGAGCTACCGCAACTGTCGGTGCATGACGACAGCGTGCGGCGCTTCATCGCCCTGGTCGATGAATGCTACGACCGGCGGATCGCCCTGTACCTGGAAGCCGAGGTCGCCCTGGAAGCGCTCTACACTGAAGGGTATCTGGAGTTCCCGTTCCGGCGTACGCTCAGCCGCTTGCGGGAGATGCAACTGCAACGCTTCTGCTGAGGAATCGATCATGGCCGAGCCTCTTTCGCACCACCTGCTGACCATGGCCTACCAGAACGGCTGGGCCAACCACCGGGTGTACAAGGCCTGCAGGCAACTGAGCCAGGATGAGTTCGTCGCCCCGCGGGCGAGCTTTTTCCCGTCGATCAAGGCGACCCTCAACCACATCCTCACCGTCGACTGGTTCTACCTGCAGGCCCTTGAGTGTGAGCAGCGCGGCGAAGCGCCAGACCCGGACAGCGAGCGTTTTTTCCAGCCCGAGGAGCCTTTTGCCACCTGCCTGGAACTGCACGCCGAACAGTTGCAGGCCGATCACCGCCTGATCGCTTACTGCAGCCAGTTACGTGACGACCAGTTGCAGCGCTATGTGAACATCGTGCGCCCCGACTGGGTGCAGCGCGAACAACGCCTGCGCCTGCTCTCGCACCTGTTCGAGCACCAGATCCACCACCGTGGCCAGGTGCACGCGATGCTCAGCGACACCTCGGTGCGCCCGCCGCAACTGGATGAATTCTTTTGTGAGGATGAAGCGCACCTGCGCGCCCAGGACTTTGCCGAACTGGGCTGGACCGAGGCGCAGATCTGGGGGCGCTAGTGCTGCATCCAGCCCAGCGTCAGCAGCGCCAGCACCAGGTAACGCCCGGCTTTGGCGAGGGTGACCAGCACTAAAAAGCGCCAGAACGGCTCGCGCATGATCCCGGCAATCAGCGTCAGCGGGTCGCCGATCACCGGCATCCAGCTCAGCAGCAGCGACCACTGGCCATAGCGCTGGTAGCGTTGCTGGGCCTTTGCCAGTTGCTCGGGCTTGAACGGGAACCAGCGCTTGTCGCGCAGGTTCTCGATGCCGCGGCCCAGCAGCCAGTTGACGATCGAACCGAGCACGTTGCCGGCGGTGGCGATCAGCAACAGGCTGACCAGCGCCTCAGGTTCGCGCAGCAGCAGGCCGACCAGCACCGCTTCCGATTGCAGCGGCAGCAAGGTGGCTGCGCCGAAGGCGCTGAGAAACAGCGCCCAATAGCTGAGCATCAAGGCCTGATCAGTAGTTGGCGACCACTTCGTCCTTGCCCTCAAGGGTCAGGCCGATGACCTGGTAGGCGTCCTTGTGGTCGCCCATTTCCATGCCCGGCGAGCCCATGGGCATGCCCGGTACGGCCAGGCCCTTGAGGTCGGGACGCTTGCTCAGCAGCTTGATCTGCTCGGCCGGCACATGGCCTTCGACGAACTTGCCGTCGATCACCCCGGTATGGCACGAGGCCAGGCGCGGCTCGACGCCGAGGCGCTGCTTGAGCGCGCTCATGTTCGGCTCGACATGGTCGTTGACCGTGTAGCCGTTGTCGTGCAGGTGCTTGATCCAGTCCTTGCAGCAGCCGCAGTTGGGGTCACGGTAGACATCGATGGTCGGCCCGGCCTGGGCCAGGGTGCTCAGGGCCAGCAGGCCGAAGGCGACGATTTTCTTGCTCAGCATGTACTTCTCCACTTCTAGAAACGCAGGCGAACTCCGGCGACCAGGCGGGTCTGGCCGATATCGCCGTGCTCATCACGGATTTGCTCGGCGTTGTTGCCGTAGGCCCGGTTGACGCTGATGCCCAGGTACGGGGCAAAGCCACGGGTGATTTCGTAGCGCAGGCGCAGGCCAATCTCGCTGTCGGCAAGGCCACTGCCCTGGTCCCGGGTGGCGTCGTTGCGGCCATAGAAATTGGCCTCCAGCGACGGTTCGAGGATCCAGCGATTGCTCAGCAGGATAGCGTAACTGCTCTCCAGGCGCAGCGCGGTTTGCTGACGTTCGCCGGCATACAGGGTGGCTTGCAGCTCCAGCCCGTACAGCGGCGTGCCCTGGATGCCGAAGGCGGCCCAGGTCTGGCCAGTGGCCGGCTTGAAGTCCTGGCGCAGGCCACCGACCAGCTCCCACCAGGGGCTGATGGCATGGCCCCAGAGCGCCTGCAGTTCGGCCTTATGGGTCACGCCCTGTTCGCGTTCGCCTTCGCTGCGCAGCCACAGGCGGTCGACATCGCCGCCGATCCAGGCGTTGGCGTCCCACTTCAGGGCGCTGCTGTTGTCGAAGTTCTGGTATTCCAGTTGCTCGACGATCACCGCCCAGTTCATCTGCCGGTCATGGACCTGATGACCGGGCAGCGGCGGGAAGGCCGCCTGGCGCTCGGCGTCGGTGATCGGACGCAGTGGCGTGCGTGGAGTGCCCGGCGCCATGCTGTGGTTCATGCCTTGATGGTTCATGGCACCGTGGCCCGTGGCGGCGTGATCCATCGCCTCGGCACGGGTCTCTTCACTGGCCAGCAGGGCGAGCAGGGCGAAGCCACCGAACAGCGGCCGAAAAATGGGCTTATTCATCGACGCGTACCTCGCGGAACATGCCCATCTCCATGTGGTAGAGCAGGTGGCAATGATAGGCCCAGCGGCCCAGGGCGTCGGCGCTGACCCGGTAGCTACGGCGGCTGCCCGGCGGGATGTCGAGGGTGTGCTTACGCACCTGGAAGCGCCCGTGTTCGTCTTCCAGGTCACTCCACAGGCCATGCAGGTGGATCGGGTGGGCCATCATCGTGTCGTTGACCAGGGTGATGCGCAGGCGCTCGCCGTAGGTCAGGCGCAGCGGCTCGGCGTCGGAGAACTTGATGCCGTTGAACGACCAGGCGAAGCGCTCCATGTGTCCGGTCAGGTGCAGTTCGATTTCCCGGGACGGCTCGCGGCCATCGGGGTCGGCGAAGGTGCTTTTCAGGTCGGCGTAGGTCAGCACCCGGCGGCCGTTGTTGCGCAGGCCAATCCCTGGGTCGGCGAGGTTGGGCCTGGGGTTCATGGTCTGCATGTCCACCAGCGGGTTGCCGCTTTCGCTGGCTGGGTGTTGCTGCATGCCGGTCATTTTCGAATGGTCCATGCCGGCCATCTGGCTGTGGTCCATGGCGCCCATCCCGGCCATGGCGCCGTGGCCCATATCGGCCATGGTCAGGATGGGACGTGGGTCCGGCTCTGGCACCTCGGCGCTCAGCCCGTTGCTGCGCGCCAGGGTACCGCGGGCGTAGCCGCTGCGGTCCATGCTCTGCGCGTACAGGGTATAGGCGGGCAGGTCGCCGACCCGCACCAGCACGTCATAGGTTTCGGCCACGGCGATGCGCAGTTCATCGACCTCGACTGGCTCCACCGGCTGGCCATCGGCGGCGATCACCGTCAGCTTAAGGCCCGGAATGCGAAAGTCGAAATAGCTCATCGCCGAGCCGTTGATCAGGCGCAGGCGCACAGTGTCGCCGGGCTGGAACAGGCAGGTGAAGTTGCCATTCGGCGGCTGGCCGTTGAGCAGGTAGGTGTAGGTAGCGGCGCTGATGTCGGCAAGGTCGGTGGGGCTCATGCGCATGGCCGCCCAGGCCTTGCGTTCGGCGACGGTTTGCTGCCAGCCATCTCTGGCGACATCGTCGATGAAGTCGCCAACGGTGCGCTTGTGGTAGTTGAAGGCGTCGGACTGCTTTTTCAGGGTCGCCATCAGCGCCTCGGGGGCCTGGTCACTCCAGTCGCTGAGCAGCAGCACGTAGTCGCGCTGGTAGCGATGGGCTTCGGGCTGCCTGGGTTCGATGACGATCGCGCCGTAGACCCCGGCCTGTTCCTGCAGGCCGCAATGGCTGTGGTACCAGTAGGTGCCGCTCTGCTCCAGAGTGAATCGGTAAAGGTATTCGCCACCGGGCTCGATGCCGGCAAAGCTCAGGCCCGGCACACCATCCATGTTGGCCGGGAGGATGATCCCGTGCCAGTGCAGCGAGGTCGGCTCGTTCAGGCGGTTGCGCACCCGCAGGGTCACGCTGTCGCCCTCCCGCCAGCGCAGGGTCGGGCCGGGCAGGCTGTTGTTGATGGTCAGCGCCGTACGCGGGCGGCCGGTAACGTTGACCGGGGTCTGACCGATGAACAGCTCGAAGTGCTCGCCGCTCAGCTCATTGGCAAACACAGGGGGCGCAGCAAATGCCGGCAAGCGCCAGAGGCCGAGGCCGGCCAGGGCGCTGCCGGCGGCGAAGCCCTTGACGAAGGTGCGGCGGGTCGGGTGTCGAAGCATGGCTGCCATTCCAGGGGCGGGGATGGCACGACCTTAGCCAGTGCTGACTGTCAGCAAACTGAGCAGCGCATTACAGATTTGTCAGCTGGCCAGGCAGGTACGCGTTCACTTGTGGCCGCAGGTCGGTATACTCCGCGCCGCACGGAGCCCACCACTATGAAGGATCAGCGATTCATGCAGGCAATCAAGGCCTATTTCAAACGCCACGGCCACGACCCGTTCAAGCTCGGCCAGGGGCGTATCAGCGGCTACCTCTCGGCCGCCCTGGGGCTGCTCAGCCTGCTGGCGGTGTTGTGCTTCCTGTTTCCGCAGTGGCTGACCTTTGCCGAGTTTCGCAAGGTCTACAGCGTGCACTTTGCCCGTACCGCGCTGCTGATCGGATTGATCCTGGCCTTCGCCCTGGGCACCCTGAACATTCTCCTCAACAAGCGCAAGCGCCTGGGCTTTACCGGCATCAGTGCGGCAGGCCTGGCGATGTTTCTCGGCGGCACCAACATCCAGACCGAAACCATCGGCCAGACCCCGTACTCGCTGGGCCTGGACTGGTTTGTACTCGCTCTGCTGGTATCGGCGGTGATCTTCATCCCGCTGGAAAAACTCTACGCCAAGGACCCGCAGCAAAACATCCTGCGCCCGCACTGGCGCACCGACCTCAGCTACTTCTTCGTCAGCCATATGCTGGTGCAGTTCATCCTCATCTTTGTCACCGCCTCGTCCAGCTGGCTGGCCGGCTGGGTGCTGTCCGATACCTTGCAGGCCAAGGTGCAAAGCCTGCCGATCGTGGTGCAGTTCTTGCTCGCGGTGTTCGTCGCCGACCTCGGCCAGTACTGGCTGCACCGCTTGTATCACGTGGTGCCGT
Organism: Pseudomonas sp. UC 17F4; assembly: GCF_900101695.1. Taxonomy (NCBI): domain Bacteria; kingdom Pseudomonadati; phylum Pseudomonadota; class Gammaproteobacteria; order Pseudomonadales; family Pseudomonadaceae; genus Pseudomonas; species Pseudomonas sp. UC 17F4. The sequence continues at coordinate 4,535,800 of NZ_FNKV01000001.1, read as the reverse complement.
GGATGTGGCGCTTTCATGCCGTGCATCATTCGAGCACGCACATGGACTGGCTGGCCGGTTCGCGCATTCATTTCTGCGAGATCCTTCTGACCCGCACCGGGGTGTTGGCGCCGCTGATCCTGCTGGGCTTTTCGCCCCAGGCGATGAACGCTTACGTGATCCTGGTCGGTGTGCAGGCGGTGCTGGCCCATGCCAACGTGCGTATCGACGGCGGCTGGCTCAACTACCTGCTGGTGCTGCCGCGCTATCACCACTGGCACCACGCCCGGCACAAGGATTACATCTACAAGAACTACGCGATCCATACGCCGCTGGTGGACATGCTGTTCGGCACCTTCAAGCTGCCGCCCAAGGAATGGCCGGCGCGATACGGCGTGTTCGGCAAGGACCTGCCTGAAGGTATCGTGCGCCAGCACCTGTACCCGCTGCGCAAGGCCGAACCCAAGGCACCGGTACCGCCACCGGCTGCCTGAAGCGGCTTTGTGCCCGGCCCCTGACTGCGTTAGCCTTGAGGGGTCAACGCCATTGGGGGCAAGGAGTATCCATGGACAAGGTTATCGTGATCACCGGCGCCAGCCGCGGCATTGGCGCTGCCACCGCACGCCTGGCCGCGCGCGCCGGTTACCGTATCTGCATCAATTACCTGCGTGACGACGAAGCCGCCCAGCGGGTGCTGGCCGAGGTGCGTGAACTGGGTGCCGAGGCCATTGCGGTGAAGGCCGACGTCAGTGTCGAGGACGAGATCGTCCAGCTGTTCCAGCGCGTCGATGCCGAGCTGGGCCCGGTCACTGCATTGGTCAACAACGCTGGCACCATCGGCCATCAGAGCCGGGTCGAAGAAGTGTCGGAGTTTCGCCTGCTCAAGCTGATGAAGACCAACGTGGTCGGGCCGATGCTGTGCGCCAAGCACGCGCTGCAGCGTATGTCGACCCGCCATGGCGGGCAGGGCGGCAGCATCGTCAACGTCTCGTCGGTGGCCGCGCGCCTGGGCTCGCCTAACGAATACGTCGACTATGCCGCCTCCAAGGGCGCGCTGGATACCTTCACCGTCGGCCTGGCCAAGGAAGTGGCCGGCGAAGGGGTACGGGTCAATGCCGTGCGCCCGGGTTACATCTTTACCGACTTCCACGCCCTCAGCGGCGACCCGCAGCGGGTCAGCAAGCTTGCGCCGGGCATCCCCATGGGCCGCGGCGGGCAGGCCGAGGAAGTCGCCGAGGCGATCCTCTGGCTGCTGTCAGACCAGGCCTCGTATTCCACCGGCAGCTTTCTGGACCTGGGCGGCGGGCGCTGATCAGCCGATCATTTCCTCGATACGCTGGGCCAGGGTGTCGAGGCTGAACGGCTTGGTCAGCACCTGGGTAGTGGGCTCGAACACGCCGCTGCCGAGCACCGCCTGCTCGGCGTAGCCGGTGATGAACAACACTTTCAATCCGGGCCGCAATTGGCGGGCGGCGGCCACCAGTTGCTGGCCGTTCATGCCGCCGGGCATGCCGACATCGCTGATCAACAAGTCGACGCCGGCGCCATTTTGCAATGCCGCCAGGGCGCTGTGGCCGTCGGCGAATTCTATCCTGGCGCAACCCAGTTCCTCGAGCACTTCGCCGACCAGCATGCGAATGGTTGCTTCGTCATCGACCAGCATCACCGTCATGTCGCGCAGTTCACGTTGAGGGCGGGCCGTTGGTTTCACTTCGCTAAGCGGCAGGCTGGCGCTGTCCAGGCGCGGCAGGTACAGGTGCACGCTGGTGCCCTGGCCAGGTTCCGAATACACCCGCACCTGGCCACCGGACTGACGGACGAAACCATAAACCATCGACAGCCCCAGACCCGTGCCGTGACCCACCGGCTTGGTGGTGAAGAACGGGTCGAAGGCGCGCGCCAGTACCTGGGGCGGCATGCCGCTGCCGTTATCGCTGACGCTTAAGGCCAGGTAGTCACCGGGCTTGAGGTCCAGGTGCGCGGCGACTTGCTCATCGGCTGGCAGATGACGGGTTTCGATGCTGATCCTGCCCCCGCCCGGCATGGCGTCGCGGGCGTTGATGCACAGGTTGAGCAGGGCGTTTTCCAGTTGCGAAGCGTCGATGTTGGCTCGGCAGGATGCGCTGCTGGTAAACACCTCGATGTCGATGTGCGGGCCGACGCTGCGGCGGATCAGCTCAAGCATGCCGCCGACCAGGCGATTGACGTCGATGGTGCGCGGTTCCAGGGTCTGGCGCCGGGAAAAGGCCAGCAGCCGGTGAACCAGGGATGCGGCGCGGTTGCACACATCCTGAGCGGTGCGCAGGTAGGGGGCGATCTGTTCATGGCGCCCGCGCCCGAGCAGGTTGCGCGACAGTTCGAGCGAGCCGCTGATGCCGGTCAGCAGGTTGTTGAAGTCATGGGCGATGCCGCCGGTGAGCTGGCCGACCGCTTCCATTTTCTGCGCCTGGCGCAGGGCTTCTTCAGTCTTGCGCAGGCGTTTTTGCTCGCCGATCCGCTCGCTGATGTCGTAGGCGAACAGGTAAGCGCCGATCAGTTGCCCGTTGCTGTCATGCAGCGGGCTGAACCGCAGTTCGTAGTGGCGATGCTGCTCGCCCTCGCCAAGCTCGGCAACCTCGACGAATGCCTCACCCTTGAGTGCCCGATTCCATAGTTGCAGGCCCTGGGCGCAGTCTTCGGCACGGCTGGCCATGAGCGTCGGCAGGCTGTCGCCGACGCTGGGTACTTGCTCGAAAATTCGCTGGAATTCGTCACGCGCGGCGCGGTTGATAGCCAGCCAGCGCATGTCCAGATCGACCACCTGGATTTGCGCCAGGGTCGCCTCGACCACATCGGTGAGAATCTTGCGCTCTGCCAGCGCCTGGGCCACCCGCTGTTCAAGCTCCTGGTTGAGGCGCTTGAGCCCGGATTCGGCACGTTTGCGCGCGGTGACATCCTGGAAAAGTACGGCGACCTGCTTGCGGCTGGCCGGCTCCAGGCGAAAGGCGCAGATGTCCAGGTGGCGGCCGGTGGCTACCAGCTCCTGCTCGAAGCGGATCGGATTGCCGCTGTGCAGCACCGGTCCATAGCGGGCAATCCATCCATCGGCCTCATCGGGCACCATCTCTCGCAGCTTCTGCCCGACCACATTGTCGATACCGGCATGCTTGGCGTAGGCAGCGTTGGCTTCGACATGAACGTAGTCGCTGAGCGGGCCGTGGGGGCCGTCGAAGAATTCGATGATGCAAAAGCCTTCGTCCATGGCCTCGAACAGAAAGCGATAACGCTGCTGGGTATCGGCCAGGGCCTGCTGGTCAGGTGCAGGCCGGGCGCGGCTGCGCTCGGCGAGCTGGGCTGTGAGCAGATTGTTCTGCTGCTGCAACTGCTCAAGTTGCTGGCGCAGGGACTGCAGTTCGCTCGACGGCATGCGCGTGTTCCGGCCTGGGGATAGTGGCAAATGTAGCGTCCCGCGCAGCACTCAACAACTGCGCGGCCCCAGGTCAAGCGCTTCAGTGGCCGTGATAGCGCGCGCTGGCCCATTCCCACCAGAGGGCGTTGAGTTCGCAGTAGGGGGCAATGCGCCCGGTGGTTTCGGCGTACAGGTCGTCGCGGTCGAGTTTCGCCGGGATGAAGCCCAGGCTGCGCAGGTCGCGGTCGATCAGCGCCGCGCTGCTGGCCAGGGCCTTGATCGGCTGGCGCGGGTAGGGGCGCGGGTCTTCACCGTAATACACCTTGGCCGGGCCGAAAGGTACGCCCTCCAGGCGAGTATGGCCGAGGTTGTTCAAAAAGCCTTCGGCAATGCTGCCGTCGGCGAAGATCACCTTGTAGGCCGCGCCGGGTACACCGCCGAGCTTGCCGTCGTCCAGGCTCAGCTCCAGCCAGTTGCTGGTGGCTGCCGGGTTGATTTGCTCGCGGCTGAGTTTCCCGCCATCACTGGCCGCTGGATGGGTACTGAACGTTCCGTGCTCGCGCAGGTTATCGACACGCCGCGACTGCGGTTTACTGGTTTGTGCCGGCACGCGAGCACTGCTGCCCGAGGCTTGCGCCGAGCTGTTGCGCTGCACGGCAAGCCAGGGCATCAGGCGCTCGTCGATGCGTTCGATCAGGTCGTCAAGGTGTTCACCAGCCTGTTCCAGGTCGCTCAGCACCAGGGCCTGGCGCTGCGCGTCGAGGGCCAGGAAGGTCGCACTGGCGCTGACTGCAGCGATGATTTGCGCAAGCTCGCTGCGAAGCAGCTCGGCGTCCAGGCTCTCTTCGAGCAGGGCATCCGGGCTGGTCTTCAGTTTGCAGTTGAGCAGTACGTGGCGCAGCAGGTCATAAAGCTGCTCGGCATGCTTTTGCGGGTCGCGATTGACCAGGCGCAATACCCGTTTGAGCCCGTGGCCAGGGCCTGGGACCCAGCCGAGCAGGGCCAGGGCGAGGTCGAAGAAGGCCTCGTCTTCCTCCTGCTGGTTGGCCGCCAGGTTCAGGGCCAGGATCGCTTCGACGGTGTCGTAGGCACTCAGGGCCTGGGCCAGGTGCGGGATGCTGCCGGCATCGATGGCGTCGGACAAGGTGACGCCGGCGGCCTTGATGTCGTAGGCGAAGTCTTCGTCGCTGTCGTCTTCGTCGTCTTCGTCGATCAGCTCTTCTTCGTCCTCCTCCTGTTCGTCTTCAGCGTCGCCCAGGCACTCCCAGCGGATGCCCTGGTAGGCGGGCAGGCTGCGCGCGTGCGCGAGCAGCTCATGGGGGAAGATCACGTGAAGCAGTTCGCGGGTATCGATGCCGTAGAGCAGGGCCACTGCCGCGGCCTCGAATGACCAGTAGCCGACGTAACCGCTGATATCGTCGCCATGGGTGTCGTACCAGCTGGCGTGCTCAAAGTGCTCGTACCACTGCTCGCAGTAGCCCTGCAGGCGGCTGGCCGCTTGCTCGGGGCTGGTGGCATAGATGGTTTGCACCAACGGCGTGGCGTAGTCCTGGTACCACGCATCGACGTCGTAGCGGTCGGGCAGGACCCGGCTCAGCAGGTCTTCATAGAGGGTGTCTTCTTCGGCATAGCCGCCGTTGTCCATCAGCGTGACGAAGCGTTCGAGCAGGTCCTGGCGACCGAGCAGAATGCACAGGCTGATGACCTGCATGCATTCGTGGTGTTCTTCACTATCGCCCAGATTCAGCGGAGCGACGTTGGCTTGCTCGGTGTACACGGCCATCTTGCGTTGCAGTTGCTCGTACTCGGCGACCAGCGCTTCGAGCAAGGCGGGCAGGGCGTCGATGTCAACGCCGGCGGTATAGCTGATCAGCAGTTTGTCCAGCGCCAGGCCCTTGAGGCTCTTGCCGCTGAACACTGCCTCTTGCTCGTCGGAGTCGGCTTGCAGGCGATTGTCGCGCAGGAATGCACGGCTCTCTTCGTCGTGTTCGAGGAAGCGCTCGTAACGCTGCGGCGTAAGAAAGTGCTGTCGCTTGTGCATGCCATCCATCCCTGGGAAATTCGAGCGCGCAGGGTGCCGCAAGCGCGCTCGAAGTACAACCGCCGATCAGAACGAGCGGACGATCTTGCCCAGGGTTTCCATGGCCTTTTCCGACTGCTCGGTCCAGGGGCTGCCGTAGTTGAGGCGGATGCAGTTGCGAAAGCGCCGGGTCGGCGAAAAGATCGGCCCGGGGGCGATGCTGATGCCTTGCGCCAACGCCATCTGGAACAGCTTGAGCGAGTCCATCTGTTCAGGCAGCTCCAGCCACAGGAAGTAGCCACCGGCCGGATGGCTGACCCGGGTTTGCGCCGGAAAATACCGGGCAATGGCCGCGAGCATCGCCGCCTGTTGCTCTTCCAGGGCATAGCGCAGCCTGCGCAGGTGCCGGTCGTAGCCGCCGTGCTGCAGGTAGTCGGCAATCGCCGCCTGGGCCGGCATCGAGGCGCACAGCGAGGTCATCAGTTTCAGCCGTTCGATCTTCTGCGCGTAACGCCCGGCCGCCACCCAGCCGATGCGGTAGCCGGGGGCCAGGCTCTTGGCGAACGAGCCGCAGTGCATCACCAGGCCGTCGGTGTCGAAGGCCTTGGCCGGTTTCGGCGCTTGCTGGGCGTAATACAGCTCGGCATAGACGTCGTCCTCGATCAGCGGCACTTGATGTTCGCGCAAGAGCTCCACAAGCTGCTGCTTCTTCTCTTCCGGCATGCTCGCGCCCACCGGGTTCTGGAAGTTGGTCATGCACCACACGGCCTTGACCGGGTGCTTGGCCAGGGTTTGCGCCAGCACCCCGAGGTCGATGCCTTCGCGCGGGTGCACGGGGATTTCCACCGCCTTGAGCTTGAGCCGCTCGAGGATCTGCAGGCAGGCATAGAACGCCGGCGCCTCGATGGCCACCAGGTCGCCGGGCTCGGTCACCGCCTGCAGGCACAGGTTCAGGGCCTCCAGCGCGCCGTTGGTGATCAGCAGCTCCTCCATGGGCAGCATCAGGCCGCCGACCATGTAGCGCAGGGCAATTTGCCGGCGTAGCTGCGGGTTGCCCGGCGACAGGTCGGTGACCACCATGCGCGGGTCCATCTCGCGGCTGGCGCTGGCCATGGAGCGGGCCAGGCGCGGCAGCGGGAACAGATGAGGGCTGGGAAAAGCCGAGCCGAAGGCCACGGTTTGCGGGTCCTTGATCGAGTCGAGGATCGAGAACACCAGCTCGCTGACATCCACCTCGGTGGACTCGCTGGCTTGCTCGATGATCTGCGGCTCGCTGAACTGGCGCGGCGCGTGGGCGTTGACGAAGTACCCCGAGCGCGGCCGGGCGCGGATCAGCCCGCGGCGCTCCAGCAGGTAGTAGGCCTGGAATACCGTGGACGGGCTGACGCCGTGGGTCTGGCTGGCATAACGCACCGACGGCACGCGCTGGCCGGGGCCGAGGACCCCGGAGCGGATCAGTTCGGCAATGTCGTCGGCGAATTTCTCGTAGCGTTTCATCATGGCTCGAAAGGTTTCGGATGCTCGGGCAGTGTATGGGATCAGCGGTTCAAAGGCGCAACAAAACGGCTGTGGGCGACGCTGCGCACACCGGGTTCGTCCGTATCGATCAGTTCGAAGCTGATGTCCTGGGAGCTGCTTTGCGGGCGATCGGCCAACATCGCCACCGACACCGGCAAGTCGCTCATTTCCCCGGCCGCCAGGCTGAATTCGGTCCTGCCGTGCAGTTCGAAGCCTTCGGCATCGAGCAGGCGCAGGCGGTAGTGCTGGGATTGCTGGGTCTTGTTGATGACCTTGAGGGTGTAGATGTTCTCGATCTGCCCGGCGTTGTTCTCACGGAACAGGCCACGGTCCTTGATCACGTCCATCGACACCATCGGCCGCTGCTGCAGGGCGATCACCAGGGCGCCGATCATCACCACCAGGGCGGTGACGTAGCCGAGCAGGCGCGGACGCAGCCAGTTGGTAGTGCCGCCTTGCAGGGTGTGTTCGGACTTGTAGCCGACCAGGCCGCGGGCGTAGCCCATTTTGTCCATGATCGAGTCACAGGCGTCGATACAGGCGGCGCAACCGATGCACTCCATCTGCAGGCCGTCGCGGATGTCGATGCCGGTCGGGCACACCTGCACGCACATATGGCAGTCGATGCAGTCGCCCAGGCCCTTGGCCTTGTGGTCGACTTCCTTCTTGCGCGGGCCGCGGGATTCACCACGGGCCGGGTCGTAGGCGACGGTCAGGGTGTCCTTGTCGAACATTACGCTCTGGAACCGGGCGTACGGGCACATGTGCATGCACACCGCTTCACGCAGCCAGCCGGCGTTGATGTAGGTGGCGCCGGTGAAGAACAGAATCCAGAACAGACTGACACCGCCCAGTTGCAGGGTGAACAGTTCTTCGGCCAGCGGCCGGATCGGCGTGAAGTAGCCGACGAAGGTCAGCCCGGTCAGCAGGCTGATGGCCAGCCACAGGGTGTGCTTGGCCGAACGCCGGGCCAGTTTGTTCAGGCTCCAGGGCGCGGCATCGAGCTTGATGCGCTGGTTGCGCTCACCTTCGGTGACCTTCTCGCACCACATGAAAATCCAGGTCCAGGAACTTTGCGGGCAGGTGTAACCGCACCAGACCCGGCCGGCGAGCACGGTGATGGCAAACAGGCCGAAGGCGCAGATGATCAACAACGCCGAGAGCAGGATGAAGTCCTGCGGCCAGAAGGTGGCGCCGAAGATATGGAACTTGCTGTCGGCCAGGTCCCAAAGCACGGCCTGACGACCGCCCCAGTTCAGCCAGACGGTGCCAAAGAACAGCAAAAACAGAAAACCCGCGCCAGCCAGGCGCAGGTTACGAAACAAGCCGGTGAAACTACGGGTGTGGATCTGTCGGTCACTGCTGGCAGGCTTCTTCTTGAAGGTGGAAGGCTCAGCAATTTCAACGATCTGGACGGGGATTCTATCGCTCATGGTTCGTCGCTCATCAGGCCTCGATCAGGCCAGAGCACTATGGCGCCCCATCTGTTTGCATAACAGGCTCAGGTATCTGGATAAAAACCGTATCAGATTTGCCTTGGAAACTCCGCAGGCCTCAGATTATCGAGCCTTGCTCGGTCTCCTTGAGGTGCCTGCGACCATCCACCGCACCCGCTACAGTGAGGGCATCGGCTTCCTGTTCGGTGATTGGCACGCGCTTGCCTTCGAGCTCGGCAACCGACATGCGCAAGGCCTCGTCGGTGACGATTCGCACCTGCGTGGCCTCGCCCTGGATGTGCATGTCATCGCTGATCAGGGTGCAGCGCTGGTTAGTGGTGTCGATTTCAATAGGCATGGCTTTGTCCTCTTTACTCGGGTCCTATATTTGGGACCGCACGGGTGCAGGGGATGCTGGCAGCAACCGATCAGCGGTCGGCGGCGCACTTGCCGCCAGTGGCGTTGTCCATCGATTAATCCCTACTGCATGGACACAGCCCATGGACGCCTGGTGGCATCAAGTCTGGATCACCCTGGTGGCGGAATTTGCCGACATCACCGATGCCAAGCAGCTTACCCAGGTGACCGTGCGCCTGGTCATGGCGGCGCTGCTGGGCGCCATTCTCGGTTTTGAGCGCGAACTCAAGGGCAAGGCCGCCGGGGTGCGCACCCATATGCTGGTGGCCCTCGGCGCGGCGCTGTTCGTGCTGGTGCCGCGCATGGCCGGGGCCGACGATGCAGCGCTGAGCCGGGTGGTGCAGGGCATCGTCGCCGGTATCGGCTTTTTGGGTGCTGGCACCATTCTCAAGGGCCACGACCAGGATGCCGGGCACGTCAAGGGCCTGACCACGGCTGCGGGCTTGTGGATGACCGCGGCGATCGGTGTGGCGGCGGGCATGGGCCGGGAGGCCACGGCGGTGGTCAGCACGGTGCTGGCGTTGCTGGTATTGGGGGTGATGCCGCTGGTGGTCAATCGCTTCGAGAAGGACGACGAGGACGAAGCCGAGGAGGGCAGGAAGCACTGAGGGGAGCCTAGGCTCCCCTCAAAGATTGTTGCGTGCTCTTTTTTTGTTATTGGAGGGCGGCCTGTTGTTGTTTTTGGCGACCGTTGCCTCTGTATCTTTGGCGATCCCCATCCGGGATCAAGAGCAAACGTATTTTTTTGAGCGCTGATCTACCTTCATCATTGCTGATCCAACCGTGACCTGCGCTACCTTGGGGTAGTTTTATTGTTCTGTGTCCGGTTGCGGGGCAAGCCCCTGGAAAGCACATCCTCTCCAAAAAAATCTGTTAGCTGCGCCTCTGTCGTGTTGTTCTTGTTATGTCAGAGTCGTTTCGTCTTATTTTTATTGGGTGTGTCGCACTTTTTATTGTTCTTGTACCTGAGATATAGCAGGTGCCGTGCCAACTTTTTAAAACCCAATAAAATCAATGGCTTGAAGATTTTGCGGAAAAATATCCTCGGGAAATTCTGTCGATTTGTTTCCGTGTTACCCGGAATTTCCCTGAAAAGTGCGGGGGCGGTAACACCCGCACGCAGATCAGCCTGTTACCGCTTGTGATTACTGTGCCTGACGGGCGCGAGCCACCCGCGAGCCGCTGGCGCGGCCCAGCACTTCACTGATACGCAAGCCCGCGGCAATCAAGCGCTGCAGGTCGATACCGGTGTCGATACCGAGGCCCTGGAGCATGTACAGCACGTCTTCGCTGGCAACGTTACCGCTGGCGCCTTTGGCATAGGGGCAGCCGCCGAGGCCCGCAACAGAGCTGTCGAACACACTGATGCCTTCAAGCAGGCTGGCATAGACGTTGGCCAGGGCCTGGCCGTAGGTGTCATGAAAGTGTCCGGCCAGCTGGGCGCGTGGCACCTGGGCGCCGACCACTTCGAACAGGCGCCGGGTTGCCCCGGGGGTGCCGGTGCCGATGGTGTCGCCCAGCGACACTTCATAGCAGCCCATGTCGAACAGCTCGCGGGCCACCGGGGCCACCTGCTCGGCGCTGACCTTGCCTTCATAGGGGCAACCCAGCACGCACGAGACATAACCGCGCACCCGCACCCCGTGCTGACGCGCCGCTTCGATGATCGGCACGAAGCGCTGCAGGCTGTCGCTGATCGAGCAGTTGATGTTGCGCTGGGAGAACGCCTCGGAGGCGGCGGCAAAGACGGCCACTTCCTTGACCCCGGCCGCCAGGGCATCTTCGAAACCGCGCAGGTTCGGCGCCAGCGCGGCGTAGGTCACCCCGTTGCGCTGCTGGATATTGGCAAACACCTCGGCGGAGCCGGCCATCTGTGGTACCCACTTGGGGGAAACGAAGCTGCCCACTTCTATATAAGAAAGGCCTGCCGCACTCAGGTCATCGACCAGGCGAACCTTGTCGGCCACGCTGATGGGCTGGGCTTCGTTTTGCAGGCCGTCGCGCGGGCCGACTTCCACCAGGCGGACTTTTTCAGGCAATGACATGGGCAGGGTTCCTCAGGGCTCAATGGCTGTTTTTCTGGTTGTTCAAGGTCGCGGCCAGGGCTTGCTCGCAGCGCTCTTCGGCAGTGTCCAGCTCCAGTTGCATCTGCTGGATGTCGAGCAGTTGCTGTTCAAGCTGGGCGCGGCGTTCGGAGATCTTCGCCAGCATGCTGTGCAGTTGCTTGAGGTTGCCGCTGGACGGGTCATACAGCTCGATCAGTTCACGGCACTCGGCCAGGGAAAAACCAATGCGCTTGCCGCGCAGGATCAGCTTCAGGCTGACCTTGTCGCGAGCCGAATAGACCCGCTCCAGGCCGCGACGCTCCGGGCTGAGCAGGCCCTGTTCTTCATAGAAGCGAATGGCCCGGGTGGTGATGTCCAGCTCGCGGGACAGGTCGGAGATGCTGTAGGTCTGGCTGCTCATTGCTTGGCTCGGGAAAAGGGCATGGAGCTAAGCTAATTGCAGGTTGACGTATACGTCAAGCAAGGATTGGTGGGGCTTGCCCCGCCATAGCTCCCTACACCTCAGCCATGGCCGCCCGCTCATCCTGCGCCACCACACCCTGACACAGCTCGATGATCTGTTCGCGCATCCAGCGGTTGGCCGGGTCCTGGTCGGTGCTTTCGTGCCAGTACAGGTGGGTTTCCAGCGGCGGCACGTCCACCGGCAGGTTGACATGGTTGAGCTGGTGGCGGCGGGCGAAGCGCTCCGGCACGGTCATGACCATGTCGGTCTGCTGCAGTACTTGCGAGGCCATCAGGTAATGCTGGGAGCGCAGGGCGATCTTGCGCTGCACGCCCATCTTGCCCAGGGCCAGGTCGACATAGCCCAGGCCATTGCGGCGGCTGGAGATATGGATGTGGGTCATGCCCAGGTAGTCGTCGAGGCTGAGCTTGTCCTTGAACAGCGGGTGGCCCTGGCGCATGGCGCACACATAGCGGTCTTGCATCAGCTTGACGTGGCGCACTTGCGGGTCGGTGTTGAGCGGCGCATCGACGGCAAAGTCCAGGCGCCCGGCGGCCAGTTCCTTGGTGGTTTCCCGGCGCTTGCACAAGAAGCTTTCGATCACCACCGCCGGCGCCAGGCGTCGCAGGCGCTGGAACAGCAGCGGCAGGATCACCGCCTCGGTGAGGTCGGTCATGCTGATACGAAAGGTCTTGCTGGCCTGCAGCGGGTTGAAGATGCGGCTCTCTTGCACCGACACGCGCAGCAGCGACAGGGCATTGCGCACCGGGCCGATGATGTTCTGCGCCATAGGCGTGGGCACCATGCCCTGGGCGGTGCGCACGAACAGCGGGTCGTTGAAGGTTTCGCGCAGGCGCGCCAGGGCGTTGGACACTGCCGGCTGGGTAATGCCGACGATCTGCCCGGCCCGGGTCAGGTTGGCTTCGGTGTAGATGGCATCGAAGACGATGAACAGATTCAGGTCGACCTTGCTCAGGTTCATGGGCGCTGCTCTTGTTGGTGTTATCCGTGGATCATATATCGGTTATGAATGTTAATACACGCCGAGAATAGACTAGGTGGATTTTACCGGCTGATCTAGGATCGATAACAGATCCCTTTTTCACTGAAGGTACTGCCCATGGATTTCGCCTATTCACCCAAGGTCCAGGCGCTGCGTGAACGTGTCACGGCGTTCATGGATGCCTATGTCTATCCCGCCGAAGCGGTGTTCGAGCGCCAGGTTGCCGAAGGCGATCGCTGGCAGCCGACCGCGATCATGGAAGAGCTAAAGGCCAAGGCCAAGGCCGAGGGTTTGTGGAACCTGTTTCTGCCGGAGTCGGAGCTGGGCGCGGGCCTGACCAACCTCGAATATGCCCCCCTGGCCGAGATCATGGGCCGCTCGTTGCTCGGCCCCGAGCCGTTCAACTGCTCGGCGCCGGACACCGGCAACATGGAAGTGCTGGTGCGCTACGCCAACGAAGAGCAGAAGCGCCAGTGGCTCGAACCGCTGCTGCGCGGCGACATCCGCTCGGCATTCGCCATGACCGAGCCGGACGTGGCCTCGTCCGACGCCACCAACATGGCCGCCCGCGCCGTGCGTGACGGTGACGAGTGGGTGATCAACGGCCGCAAGTGGTGGACCTCCGGCGCCTGCGACCCGCGCTGCAAGATCATGATCTTCATGGGCCTGAGCAACCCGGAAGGCCCGCGGCACCAGCAGCACTCGATGATCCTCGTGCCTACCGATACCCCCGGGGTAAAGATCGTCCGGCCGCTGCCGGTGTTCGGCTACGACGACGCGCCCCATGGCCACGCCGAAGTGCTGTTCGAGAACGTGCGCGTGCCTTACGAGAACGTGCTGCTCGGCGAGGGCCGCGGTTTCGAGATCGCCCAGGGGCGCCTGGGCCCGGGGCGCATCCACCACTGCATGCGTTCGATCGGCATGGCCGAGCGGGCCCTTGAGCTGATGTGCAAGCGCTCGGTGGAACGTACCGCCTTCGGCCGGCCTCTGGCGCGCCTGGGGGGCAACGTCGACAAGATTGCCGATTCGCGGATGGAAATCGACATGGCCCGGCTGCTGACCCTCAAGGCTGCCTACATGATGGACACCGTCGGTAACAAGGTCGCCCGCAGCGAAATCGCCCAGATCAAGGTGGTGGCGCCGAACGTGGCGCTGAAGGTTATCGACCGGGCGATCCAGATCCACGGCGGCGCCGGTGTCTCGGGCGACTTCCCGCTGGCCTACATGTACGCCATGCAGCGCACCCTGCGCCTGGCCGACGGCCCGGACGAAGTGCACCGTGCGGCGATCGGCAAGTACGAGATCGGCAAGTACGTGCCCAAGGAAATGCTCCGTAGCAGTCATTGATGCTTGCCGTGCAAGTCCGCCTCCTTGTCGGCGGCGGGCTTGCCCTGTGCACGGGTCGAGAACAGCGAAACCAGCACGCCACCGCTGAGCAGGGCAATGGTCACCGCCAGTGACAGCATCGGCGGCACGGCGCCAATCAGGCCGTGGTAGAAGATCTTGCCGCCAATGAACACCAGCACCAGCGCCAGCGCGTACTTGAGGTAGATGAAGCGGTGCATCAGCGCCGCCAGGGCAAAGTACAGCGCCCTTAACCCGAGAATCGCGAAGATGTTCGAGGTGTAGACAATGAACGGGTCCTGGGTGATGGCAAAGATCGCCGGCACGCTGTCGACGGCGAACACCAGGTCGGCCAGCTCGATCAGCACCAGGGCCAGGAACAACGGCGTGGCATAGCGCAGTGCCTTGCTCTGCCCGGGCGGGGTGATGTGCACGAAAAAGCGCGGGCCGTGGATCTCGTCGGTTACCCGCATATGACGCCGGACGAACTTCAGCACCGGGTTGTTGGCCAGGTCCGGGTGGGAATCTTCGCTGGAGAACAGCATCTTTACCCCGGTGAACAGCAGGAAGGCGCCGAACACGTAGAGGATCCACTCGAACTCCTGCACCAGCGCACTGCCCAGGCCGATCATGATCGCCCGCAGCACCACCACGCCGAGAATCCCCCAGAACAGCACCCGGTGCTGATAGCGGCGAGGGATGGCGAAGAAGCTGAAGATCATCGCCATGACGAACACGTTGTCCATCGACAACGACTGCTCGATGAGAAAGCCGGTGTAGAACTCCAGGGCCTTCTGCGCGCCCAGCTCGAACCACACCCACACGCCGAACAGCACCCCGACGCTGAAATAGCCGCCATACAGCAGCAGGCTCTCGCGCATTTCGATTTCGTGCAGCTTGCGGTGCAGCACGCCCAGGTCCAGTACCAGCAGGGTCAGGACGATGCCGAGAAAGGCCAGCCAGCACCACAGGCTGGTGCCAAGGAAGTCGTTGTCGAGAAATACCTGTAGAGCTGCCATGAGCCCCTCCTTAATGTCGACGTTGCTGAGCAACAGTGACTCCGACATGGCGGCTTGGCAGCCGTCAGAGGGGCCCGGCGTCACTAGGGACAAGCCTAGACCCGGAGAACCAGGGCGCCCAATCGAGGCTGTAACAATTGATTGCCCCGCCTGGCAGGCAGTGGCTCAGTAGACCCAAACCTCGACCCGCCGATTGCGGATCCGCCCTTGTTCGGCGGTGTTCGCCGCCACTGGCAGTTCGTCACCCAGGCCGATTATTTCGCGCAACTCGACACCACTACGAGCCAGTTCCCGGCGCACTGCCATGGCCCGCAGCCGCGAGAGCAGGGCGGCGCGCTGCGGGTCATCCTTGGCATCACCAAAGCCCACCAGCACCACCCTGTTACTCAGCTTGTGCTGCGCCTGCAGGTACTGGACTACCCGCTGCACATCGCGCAGGGCCTTGTTGTCGAGGCTGGCGTTACCCTCTTGGAAGCGGAAGTTGACCGACAGGCGCCGGGCATCATTGGCAAGGCCCAGGTAGCGGCGCGGCATGTCGGTACGGGGCTGAACCTTGATGCTCTGCACCTGCTGGCCGACGAAGCCGCTGCCGGTGACGATGGCCTGGCCCTGGGGGCTTTGGGCGAACTCGACCAAGGCGCGGGCCAGGGGGTTGGCCTGGCCGGGGGGCAAGTAAAAGAACAACCGGCGCGACAGCGGATAGTCTTCGCTGGCCACCAGCGCCGCTGTCGGCAGCATGGCCCGGGACTCACCGTCGGCAATCGCCACGACCTTGGCGCCGTGCACCGTGGCCAGGCTGCTGAAGCCGATGGCCTGGCGATCGCCGAGCACCTGGCTGGCCAGTTGCTCCGCCGATTCGAAACGTTTGGTGTGGTCGGCCAGGGCTTGCCGTGCCGGGTCGAGGACCAGCGCTTTGAAGGTCTCGAAGGTGCCGGAGCGGTCATCGCGGGCGTACAGGTTGATCGGGCCGCTGCCGATGCCCAGTTGCTCCCAGCGGTCGATCTGCCCGCAGAAGATCTGCGCCAGCTGGGTGGTGGTCAATTGCGGCAGCGGGTTGTCGGGGTGGACGATCACCGCGACGCCGTCCAGGGCAATGATCTGCTCGGCGGCGGCACTATTAAGGTCGCCCAGCGCTTGCAGCTCGTTCAGTTCGGCTGGCTTGATCGGACGTGAGGAAGCCGCCAGCTCCGCTTGGCCGGATTTGAGTGCAGTGAAGCCAGTACTGGAACCGTGGGCGGCGATGTCGATGCGCAAGGCCTGGCCGTTGCTGTCCAGGGCACGGACCTGAAGCTCGTTGGCGGCGTCGCTGCTGACGATGCTGATGGCGCTGGCGCCTTGCTGCGCGAGCAAACCTGAGACCAGCGCCGGTGCCAGCGCGGCGCCGATGGTGTTGGAACCCTGAATACGCAATTGCGCCTGCGGGTCAGCGGCGCCAATCAGCGGGAGCAGGCAAAGCACAAGCAGGGAGAGGTGGCGCAACATGCCGTCTGGCACTCATGGGCAAAGGGTGTGCCGGGAGATTAAGACAGCCATGTGACCGGGGGATGACAGGCTGTGGCAGGAGCGGGCTTGCCCCGCGATAGCATGCTGTCTGCCAGATCGCATCGCGGGGCAAGCCCGCTCCTACAAAGCCTGTGGGAGCGTTTATCAGTTCAATTCAAGCCAGATCGGCGCATGGTCCGAAGGCTTTTCCATGCCGCGCAGGTCATAGTCGACGCCGGCGTCCTTGATCCGCGGCAGCAGCGCCTGGGAGGCCATGATCAGGTCGATGCGCAGGCCGCGCTTGGGCTCGTCTTCAAAGCCGCGGCTGCGGTAGTCGAACCAGCTGAAACGGTCGGCGACTTCCGGGTGCAGGTGGCGGAAGCTGTCGACCAGGCCCCAGTTTTTCAGGCGCGCCATCCACTCGCGCTCTTCCGGCAGGAAGCTGCATTTACCGGTCTTCAGCCAGCGCTTGGCGTTGTCGGCGCCGATGCCGATGTCGCAGTCTTCTGGCGAAATGTTTACATCACCCATCACCAGCAACGGCTGGTCGTTCTGGAACTGGGTTTCCAGCAGTGCCTGCAGATCGCTGTAGAAACGCTGCTTGGCCGGGAACTTGGTCGGGTGGTCGCGGCTTTCGCCCTGGGGGAAGTAGCCGTTCATGATGGTGATCGGCGTGCCATCGGCATCGGCAAAGGTGCCCCAGATGAAGCGCCGTTGGGCGTCTTCTTCATCGCTGCTGAAGCCCTTGTGCAGGCTCAGTGGCGCCTGGCGCGAGAGCAGGGCGACGCCGTAGTGGCCCTTCTGGCCATGAAAATGCACGTGATAACCCAGGGCCTGGACGTCGGCGAGCGGGAACTGCTCGTCGCTGACTTTGGTTTCCTGCAGGCCGATGACGTCGGGCTGGTGCTTTTCGATCAACGCCGCCAACTGGTGGGGCCGGGCGCGCAGGCCATTGATGTTGAACGAGACGATCTTCATGGGCAGCACAATCCTGGTAAAACCCAGGATGCTAGCCGACATCGGCGGCGCCGGCCAGCGTGGCGAGCCACTCGATAGGTTGCTAACCTGTGCCACGAGGTGAACGTTGGCACCGCGAACACCTCAAAGGCAATGAATGCCCATTTCCGGAGGTTCGCCAGCATGCCCGAATCGACTGCCGCACCGGCTGAAGTCCGTCTGCTCGATGGCGGCTACAGCCGCGAGGCGCGCTCCCTGCTGTATCACGCCTATCGCCACGAACCGACCTTTGCCTTTCTGTTCGAGGCCCGGCGTCCGGGGTTCGACCAGCGCATACGCGCCACGGTGCGCGAGCTGGTCAACCAGCATTTTCTCCAGGACCTGCCCGCCATCGGCCTGCTGGTCGAAGACCGGCTGGTCGGCATCGCCCTGATCGCCCCGCCGCAGCGACGCCTGGGCATCACCGAAAGCTGGGCCTGGCGCATGCGCATGGTGCTCAGCACCGGCTTTCGCTGCACCCGCCGCTATTTGGACTACCAGGCCGCACTGATGGCCTGTCTGCCCAGTGATGCGGTGCATGTGTTGCCACTGTTGGGGATCCATCCGCAGTTTCAGGGCAAGCACTACGGCGAACAATTGTTACAGGCTGTGCACGATTGGTGTGCCGTGGATGAGCATTCCGAGGGGGTGGTGCTGGACACCGGCAACGAGCACTACCTGGCGTTCTATCATCGACAGGGCTATCAGGAAATTGGCGAGATCGCTGTAGGACCGGTCCACGAACACGTGTTCTTTCACCCCAATCCGCAGTCGTCGCAACAGGCTTCGGCCTGAATTGCGTAACGGCGAGGAAAACCTCGGGCTCCATGCTGCCGCCAAGCTCTGGTAGCATCCGCGCCTATGACGTATTCAGGACGATTCACCTGCGGTTTGATTCTATGGGTTGCCAGCATCGGCGCGTATGCGCAAAGCGAGCTGGTGGTCCGGGTCAAACCTGCCAATAACGAACTCAAGGCCAATGTCGAAGGCTATATCGGCAGCCTTGGTAAACGCGATGAAGAGGCGCTGCTGCGCTTCAGCCGCGGCGCAGTTGAGCAGGCGCGCAAGGCCTCCCAGGCCCTGGGCTATTACCAGGCGCAGATCGATAGCGAGGTCAAGCCAGCGGCCAAGGCCGACAAGGGCCCGCAACTGGTATTGAGCATCGATCCCGGCGAGCCGGTGCACTTGCGTGATGTGACCATCCGTATCGACGGCCCGGCCAGCGAGCTCAAAGCCTTTCGCATTCCCGACAGCAAGGCGCTGCGCTCAGGCGCGGTGCTCAACCATGGCCATTACGAAGACGCCAAGCGCCTGATTCAGAACCAGGCCTCGCGCTATGGCTTTTTCAGCGGCCATTTCGTTCGCCAGCGCCTGGCGGTCGATCCCCAGGCGGGTGTCGCCGACATCGAGCTGATCTACGCCAGCGGCCCGCGCTACCGCCTGGGCAAGGTCAGCTTCGCCGGCGATACACCGCTCGATGAAGACCTGCTGCAACGCATGGTGCCGTTCAAGGCCGACACCCCCTACGATTCCGAGCTGATCGCCGAGCTCAACAACGCCCTGCAATCGAGCGGCTACTTCGAAGGCGTACGGGTCGATGCCGCGCCCACTGCCGCGGTCGAGCAGAGCATCCCGGTGGCTGTCCAACTCGACACCCGCAAGCCACGGACCATGGGCCTGGGCCTGGGTTTTTCGACCGACGTCGGGCCGCGCGGCAAGGCCAATTGGACCCGCCACTGGGTCAACCCGCAAGGCCATAGTTATGGCTGGGAGACCGAGCTGTCGGCGCCGCGGCAGAACGTCGGCCTGTGGTACGACATTCCGCTCGACCCGCCGCTGACCGACAAACTGCGTTTTGCCGGCGGCTACCAGAATGAAGAAATCGCCGGCACCGACACCGTGAGCAAGCTGCTCACGGTCGGCCCGGAATGGCACAGCAAACTGCCCAGCGGCTGGCAGCGGGTCATTTCGCTCAAGTACCAGCGCGAAGAGTACAAGCTCGGTGACGACTCGGGCCTGAGCAACCTGTTGATGCCCGGCATCAGCTATTCCTACCTGCGCAGTGACAACCGTATCGACCCGCATAACGGGTACCGCTTGCAGTTCGATGTACAGGCAGCCAAGGAGGGGCTGGTGTCCGACACCAACCTGCTGCACGCCAATGTGTTGCTCAAGGGCCTGACCACCCTCGGCCAGAACCATCGCTTCCTCGGCCGTGTGCAGTTCGGCGGTAGCGCCACCAACAGCTACAAGAATTCCGTTCCGCCGTCGCTGCGCTTCTTCGCCGGTGGTGACCAGAGCGTGCGGGGCTACGATTATCAGACCCTGTCGCCAAAGAACTCCGATGGCGATCGCATCGGCGGCCGTTACCTGGTGGCCGCCAGCGCCGAGTACCAGTATTCGGTTGCCGAGAAATGGCGGGTGGCGACCTTCGTCGACCAGGGCAACTCATTCAACAATCTGGAGCTTCCCAGCCTCAAGACCGGTGTCGGTATCGGTGTGCGCTGGGTGTCTCCGGTCGGGCCGCTGCGTCTGGATCTGGCCCGCGCGCTGGACGACGACGGCGGTTTGCGTTTGCACTTCTCCATGGGGCCGGAACTGTGAGTCGGGTTATCAAATTCATCGTTCTTGGCCTGCTGGCCTTGCTGCTGTTGCTGGTGCTGGGTGTCGGCCTGGTGCTCGGTACTCAGGCCGGCAGCCGCTGGGCACTGGGGCTGGTGCCGGGGCTGCAACTGGATAACTTTCAGGGCCGCCTGGCCGGGCAGTGGCAGGCCGAGCGCTTGCTGTGGGAACAAGGCGGCGATCGCGTCGAGCTGGTCGCGCCGGCATTGGCCTGGTCGCCGGCCTGCCTGCTGCGTATGACCCTGTGCATCGAGCAGCTGCAAGCCGATCAGGTCAACCTGGCCTTCGCCCCTGGCGAGCCGAAGCCCGACAGCGGGCCGTTGCAACTGCCGCAACTCAAGCTGCCGCTGGCCATTGAGCTTGGCAGTGTGCGCATCGGCCAGCTACGCCTGGATGGCAACGAACAGCTCAGCCAGTTGCAACTGGCCGCGCACTGGACCACCGGCGGGCTGCAGATCGACAGCCTGCAACTGCAACGCGATGATCTCAAGCTGAACCTGCAGGGCCTGCTCAAGCCCGAAGCCGATTGGCCGCTGCAGGCCCAGGGGCAGCTGCAGTTGCCCAGTGTCGACGGGCAACCCTGGCAACTGGCGTTGCAGGTCGACGGCGACCTGCAGAAAACCCTCAAGCTCACGGCTGACAGCAGCGGTTATCTGCAAGCGCGCCTGAGCGGCGAGCTGCAGGCACTGGCGCAGAATCTGCCAGCGCAACTGCAGATCAGCAGCGAGGCGTTCAAACCTTCGGCCGCGCTGCCCGACACCTTGCAACTGAACCAGTTGCAACTGAGCGCCAAGGGCAACCTGCAAAACGGCTATCAACTGCTCGGTTCAGCCAGCCTGCCTGCCGAACAGGGCCCGGTGGCGCTCAAGCTGCAAGGCCGGGTTGATGCCAAGGGTGCAGAAGTCAGCGCCCTGGACCTCAGTGCTAGCGCCGAGCAGGCGCTCAAGCTCAAGGCCAAGGCCGACTGGCAGCAAGGCCTGAGCGCAGACGCCAGCATCGACTGGCTGGATTTTCCCTGGCTGCGCCTCTATCCAATGGACCCGGCACCGGAAGTTTCCCTGCGCCGCTTCACCGGCCAGGTGCAATACCGCGATGGCAACTACCAGGGCGAATTCAACGGCGACCTGGACGGCCCGGCAGGCACCTTCAGCCTCAGTAGCCCGTTCAAGGGCGACCTCAAGCAAGTCAGCCTGGCGCAGCTTCAGCTGAGCGCGGGCCAAGGCAAGGCCACCGGCAGTGTCGGCGTGCAGTTTGCCGATGGCGTGGCCTGGGATGCCGCGCTGGAGCTGTCGGCGTTGAACCCTGCGTACTGGCTGGCCGAGTTGCCCGGCACCCTGGCTGGCCCCTTGCGCAGCAAGGGCGAGATGAAAAACGGCGAGTTGCGTCTGGATGCCGAGCTTGACCTCAAGGGTCGACTGCGTGGCCAGCCCGCTGTGCTCAAAGCGCTGGCGCAAGGGGCAGGGCAGCAATGGACCCTGGGCACCCTGGACATCCGCCTGGGCGACAACCACATCAATGGCAGTGGCAGCCTGCAACAGCGTCTGGCCGGTCAGATCGATATCAACCTGCCACGCCTGGGCCAGCTCTGGCCGCAGCTGCAAGGCCAGGTCAAGGGCCGCCTGGAGGTTGCCGGTACCTTGCAGGCCCCCCAAGGCAGCTTCGTTCTGCAGGGCCAGCAACTGGCCCAGGCTGACAATCGCGTGCAGCGCCTGAGCCTGGATGCACGCCTGGACAACGCCCAACGTGCACTCATCGACCTTGAGGCCGGCAGTATTCGCCTGGGCGATACCAGCCTGGGGATGCTCACGGCCAAGGGCAGCGGTGATGTTCGTCAGCAAAAGCTGCAACTGGCCCTGGACGGGCCGCAGCTCAAGCTTGACCTGGGCCTGGATGGGCAACTGGACAAGGGCAACTGGCGCGGGCGCCTGGCAAGCGGCGAAATCCAGGCCGGTGGCCAGGACTGGCGCCTGCAGGCGCCGGCAAAACTGCAGCGCCTGGCCAGCGGCCAGGTGGAGTTCGGCGCCCATTGCTGGCGTTCCGGCCAGGCCAGCCTGTGCGGCGAAGACCAGCGCCTGGCGCCCGAGCCTCGCCTGCGCTATCACCTCAAGCAGTTCCCGCTGCAGAGCCTGGCGCAGTGGCTGCCCAAGGATTTTGCCTGGCAGGGCCTGCTCAATGCCGACATCAACCTCGATGTGCCGACCAGCGGGCCCAAGGGCACCATCCTCATCGATGCCAGCGGCGGCACCTTGCGCGTGCGTGAAAAGGACCAATGGCTGGACTTCCCCTACCAGACCCTGCGCCTGCAAAGCACCCTGGGCCCGAGGCGCATCGATACCCGCCTGGACTTTCACGGTGACAAGCTCGGCGAGCTGGCGGTCAATACCCGGCTTGACCCGTTGGCAAAGAACAAACCGTTGAGCGGTGACTTCCGCCTCAGCGGCCTGGACCTGGCCATCGGCCGTCCGTTTGCGCCGATGGTCGAGCGTTTGAATGGCCAGCTCAATGGCAGCGGGCGCCTGTCTGGCACTTTGCTGGCGCCTCAGGTCAATGGCAGCCTGAACCTTGTACATGGCGAAATCAGCGGTGCCGAGCTGCCGATCAGCCTTCAGGACCTGCAACTGCAAGCGTTGATCGCCGGCGAACAGGTCCAGCTCAACGGCAGCTGGAAAAGCGGCGAAAGCGGCCAGGGCAGCCTGAACGGGCAGATCGGCTGGGGCCAGGCCCTGGCTGTAAACCTGGCGCTGCAGGGCCAGCGCCTGCCGGTCAACGTCGAACCCTATGCGGCCCTCGAAGTGGCCCCGGACCTGAAAATCAGCCTGATTGACGACAAGCTTGCGGTGACTGGCAAGGTGCTGGTGCCCAAGGGCAAGATCACCGTGCGTGAACTGCCGCCGTCGACGGTCAAGGTCTCCGATGACACGGTGATCCTCGGTCACCAGACCGAGGAGGGCAAAGCACCGATGGCCATGGCCATGGATATCGACGTGCAGGTGGGCCAGGACAAGCTCTCGTTCAGCGGCTTTGGCCTTACCGCCAACCTGCTCGGGCACGTGCATATCGGCGACAACCTCGATACTCGCGGCGAACTGAGCCTGGCCGATGGTCGCTACCGTGCCTATGGCCAGCGCCTGACCATCCGCCGTGCGCGCTTGCTGTTTGCCGGCCCTATCGATCAGCCGTACCTGGACATCGAGGCAATTCGCAAGACCGATGACGTGATTGCCGGCATCCGCTTGAGCGGCAGCGCCGAGCAGCCCACCACCCAGGTGTTCTCGGAGCCGGCCATGAGCCAGGAGCAGGCCTTGTCCTACCTGGTGCTCGGCCGGCCGCTGGGCACCACTGGCGAAGATAACAACATGCTCGCCGAAGCGGCGCTCGGCCTGGGCCTGGCGGGCAGTGCCGGGATCACCGGCAGCCTGGCCTCGAGCCTGGGCATCGATGACTTCCAGCTCGACACCCAGGGCAGCGGCAACAACACGGCGGTGGTCGCCAGCGGTAACCTGACCGAGCGCTTGAGCCTGCGTTACGGGGTGGGTGTGTTCGAGCCGGCCAACACCATCGCCTTGCGCTACAAGCTCAGCAAGAAGGTTTACCTGGAGGCGGCCAGTGGCCTGGCCAGTTCCCTGGATATCTTTTACAAACGTGATTTCTAGAGGTGCCAATGATCAGCGCACGGTCGCCGCTGCGATGAACTCGTTGCTGTCGATCGTGGGTTGGGCCGGCGTGGACACCCGCTGCGGAGTGATCAGGCTGGTGTACTCCTCGATCAGCCGGTTCAACGCTTCCGGTGGCTCACAGGCCTGGAACTGCATGCGGATCTGTACTTCATCGGGGTCGCGTGCGGCATCGCCGTTGCGTTTGCCCTGGCTGCCGACCGTCACATAGAAGCGTTCGCGCTGCAGGTTTTCACTGGCATCGGTGGTCTCGGTGTTTTGAATCCGTACCGACAGGTCGACCTGCATGCGCTCCAGTGCCAGCCCGCGCGGCGACACCAGCGCGATCAGCGGGATCTGCATAGTGTGCTGGTCATCCATTGCCACTTCGACCATCTTGGCTTTCATCGGCGCGCCAAGCGTCTCGGCGTCGTAGTCGAAAAACTGGTCGAACAGCTTGATGTACTGCTGGGCAATCAGGTGGTTGGTGGCCGCAGCGGCTTCCTGCAGGCCGCGGGTAATATCACAGAGGTCGCTGGCGGTAATGGGGGCGTTCACTGCCGAGGTTTGGTCCAATCGTTCCCACTCCTTGTGCTCGTCAGCAGGCCTCTCGAGCATGAGAGGCCTGGGTTTTTATTTATGCTGCACGATCAGATGGCTGTTTCTTTGCGGCTTTCCTGTTCGTCAGGCATCGGCAGTGCCGAAACCGGCATCGCATCGAGGTTTTGCGCGGTGGCATCGGCCATGACCACAGGCTTGGTCGCCGCGTCGGTGAGAAAGTCGATGACCCGCATCAGCGCCTCGGGTGGGTCCTGGCGGCGTACCTTGGTGTTGAAGGCGTAACGTGCACGGGTATCGGTTTTGCGAGTTTGAGTGGATTTGTGGCTGACCTGGCCTTTGACATTGAGCCTGAATTTGCCCCAGCCCAGCGACGCGCCGAAACTTGCCTCTTTGCCGCTCTCTTCGGTGCTTTCGGCTTGCTGGCTGATGGTCAGTTCGAATTCGATGTTGCCTTCTTCGATGACGATGTTGGGGTGAGTGACCGCTGCCAGCAGCGGGATCTGCATCTTCTTCGAGACAGTTCCCTTGTACACCCCTTGTTCATCGGTGATGGTTTCGTCGTAGTCGAATTGAATGGCGACGGCTTTGCCATTCTGGATGCACACGCCCATAAGAAAGTCGGCGTACGACTTGCTTGCCGAAATCTGTGCCTGGATCATCGCCTGCAGAGGTCCCGAGATCATCCGGTCCAGTGGCAAGGCGTTCATTACCGAGCCGATCAGGCCATTGTCGATTGTTGCCATCAGAGATTTCCTTGTCTTGATTGCACATCATTGTGCGGGGTTGCCTTGAATGCCGGAGTTATCGGCTCAAGTCGATGACGCTTAGCGCGGGCAGGGTTCCTGGCGACGGATATTGCCGATCTGGCGCAGGCTCAAGCCGTACTTGTTGGCGAGCATGCTGCGTGACAGACCGTCGGCGCTTTCCTGCTGGATTTGCTGGTTGCGCAGCTGGCGCAGAAAATGGTCAACCTTGGGGATCTCCAGGGCCATGCCGGCGAAGCGCTTGATCAGCGCATCCAGCGCCGGCGCCGGGAGAATTTCCGCCAGTGCGGTGCGTTCGCGGTGCTTGGGAATGTACTTGGGGCGCCCGCCAAAGGCGCAGGTCAGGTTGTAGGCATTCTCGATGCCCAGGCATTCGATCAGCATCTGCAGCGAGTGGGGCAGTTGTTCGATATCGATACGGTTCAGGTCGCTCAGTTCCATGGTGACTTCCTTGTAGGCGATAGTTCGGCACCTTGATGATCCGTGCCAGGCAGCTAGGGCCATTGCAGGCAGCGTCAATGCGACAAATCGCATCTGTCTGTCGTGGCTTGAGCTGGATTCTCGGCTACTGGACGGAAGGCGGGCTAGGCAGCAAGTGGGGCGGCAAGGGAGGGCTTTATGTACGCTTTCTGTAGGACGAACCATGCCGATGGGTGGGAAATGAATTGCGACGTAAGCGCAACGCCTTGATTACCGGGTGCCATGGCGATGGTGACCTTCCTAGGTTGAGCCACCCATGCTTACTCGCAAGGGCGTGCCAGCAACAGGCTGACCTGGCCCAGGTAGGGGGTTGGATGGCTGACGCCCTGTTCGGGGAAACTGCGCCAGTCGACCCACACGCACAGGGCGGTCAACGCCTGCGTGCCAGCCTTGCCGATGACCCTGGGGTGAAAGTCGCGGCGATAGCGCACCTGCGTCTGCTTCAACGGTCGTGCCTGATCGGCGCTGGCCAGGGTGCTGGCTACCAGTGCCGGAATTTGTGCCTGGGGCACATCGAAATGCTCGGTGTGCGGGTTGCTGTGCAGATGCCCGGCCTGTCGGCTGCGTTGCCAGAGTTGTTGCCACTGGCTACTGCCGGCGCTGTGCGCCAATTGTGCAGCCAGTTCCAGCAGCAAAGCCTGAGGTTGGGATTCGGTGGGCAGGGCATGGGCATTGAGGGGGCCGAGCAGCGCCAGGCTGAGCAGCAGGGTTCGCATCGACATGGTGATCCTTGCGTTGGTCTGGGCAGTCGTCCGGGAAGCCATGTTGGCAATGCTGCGGGGCGGGCAGAAGCGGGAAATAGTCCGCTGCCTGCGGGTGACGTTGTATCATGCGCTCGGCCCGCTTCGGGGCTTTTCGCCGATGTCGCAAGGAACTACCCATGACTCAAGGTCAACGCCTGAAATACTCCATCCTGATCTCCCTGCTGGTGCTGGGGATCATGCTCGGACTGTCCTACCTGCAAAAGCAGGGCACCATCAGCGAGCAAGTGTTCCAGTACATCGCCATTGCCGTGGCGGTGGTTGTGGTGGTGGTCAACGGCATCATGCGCCGCAAGGTCAAGCCCTGAGGCGGTAAGCGCGGCCGGCTGCGCGCCGGCCGGTCGCTCAACGGCAGGTGGCTTGCTCCAGTACCGCGCGGGCCTGGGGGTTGAGGCTGTAGCACTTGTCGTTGCCCAGACTGATCACGCCTTCGGCGCACAAACGCTTGAGCACTTCGCGAACGCTGAGGAACGACAGCGGAATATCCAGCTGTTCGAGCTGGCTGTGGACCCCGCGCACGCCGATACTGCGGCCATCGCGATCGGCCATGTGCAGGGCATCGATGACCTTCAGGCGGATCAGGCTGGTACGCAGGCCAAAGGCCTTGAGCAGCTCGCGGATGTGTTCATTGCCAGGGCGCTCGTGCTCGCCGGCTTCGGTTCTTGCAGTCACCGGTTGGCTCTTTGTGCGTCCAGGGCCAGCGGTTAGCGCTGGCTGTGGCTGGTTGTACATGTGAATGCTCCATTTCTTGGCCTGTCCAGGTAAGCAAAAGTGTTTGCCTACACCTATAAGACGAATGAGCGCGGCAAAACTGCAGTACCTGATGAAAAAAATCTTCAGCCTCACCCTCTAAAGACGTATTGAGCGGCGCAAACCGGTAAATTTATTTGGCGTATTTCGTTCAGTCAGGACGACCTTTCCCCTGATTGAGCTGGAGTGCGCGTGATCAAGCCCTTTCCCTTAGCGACCCTTTGTATGACCGGGCTGCTTGCCGGCCTGAGCCTGTCCGTCCAGGCGCGCGTGGCGCCGGGTGATGCCAGCGCTGAAATCCGCCGCAGCAGTTACGGCGTGCCGCACATCCTGGCCAGGGACGAGCAGGGTTTGGGGTACGGTATCGGCTATGCCTATGCACAAGACAACCTGTGCCTGCTGGCTAACGAGGTGGTCACCGTCAATGGCGAGCGTTCGCGTTACTTCGGGCCAGAACAGCGCACCGTCGAGCAGCGCGAAAACCTGCCAAGCGACCTGTTTTTCAATTGGCTGAATACGCCAACGGCGGTGTTCGGCTTCTGGCAGGCACAACCGCCGGCCATGCGTGCACGGCTCGAAGGCTATGCCAAGGGCTACAACCGCGCGCTGGCCGAGTTCAAGGCCCAGGGGCAGGGCGTGCAGTGCCTGCAGGCCGAATGGCTACGGCCGATCACCACCCTCGACCTGGTCAAGCTGACTCGCCGCTTGCTGGTCGAAGGCGGTGTCGGCCAGTTCGCCGAAGCACTGGCCGGGGCCACACCGCCGAATGTCGTCGCCCAGTTGCGCCCCGACCTGCGCATCGCCCAGTTGCGCCAGGAGCAGTTTGCTGTCGAGCGCGGCAGCAATGCCGTGGCCATCGGTGCCGAGCGCTCATTCAACGGTCGCGGCATGCTCCTGGGCAACCCGCACTTTCCCTGGGCCGGCGGCATGCGCTTTTATCAGATGCAGCTGACCCTGCCGGGCAAACTGGATGCCATGGGCGCGGCCCTGCCGGGCTTGCCGCTGATCAACATCGGCTTCAACCAGCACCTGGCCTGGACCCACACGGTCGACACCTCCAAGCACTTCACCCTGTACCGGCTGGAGCTCGACCCCAAGGACCCGACCCGCTACCTGCTCGACGGCAAGTCGCAGGCCTTGACCCAGCAGCGCCTGAACGTGACGGTCAAGGGCGCGGACGGCCAGCTCAAGCCGGTGACCCGTGAGGTCTACAGCTCGGTATTCGGCCCGATCGTGCAATGGCCGGGGCGCCTGGACTGGAACAAGCAGTACGCCTTCAGCCTGCGTGATGCCAACCTCGAAAACACCCGGGTGCTGGCGCAGTGGGATGCGATGAACCGCGCCGACAGCCTGAAAAGCCTGCAAGCTTCGGTGCAGCGCCTGCAGGGCATTCCCTGGGTCAATACCCTGGCGGTGGACGCCAAGGGTCAGGCGCTGTACTTGAATCAGTCGGTGGTGCCGTACGTCGACGCCGCCCTGCTGGCCACCTGCAGCGACCCTGCCGCGGGCCAGGAGATGGTCGTGCTCGACGGTTCGCGCAGTGCCTGCAACTGGAAGGTCGACCCGCGGGCCGCCCAGGCAGGCATCTTCCCCGCGCAACTGCTACCGAGCCTGAGCCGCAAGGACTTCGTCCAGCATTCCAACGACTCGGCCTGGATGGTCAACCCGGCCACACCGTTGCAGGGCTATTCGCCGCTGGTCAGCCGCGAAGACCAACCCTTGGGCCCGCGCAGCCGCTTTGCCCTGCAGCGCCTGGCGAGCCTGAGCGAGAAGGGCAAGATCAGCCCGGCGGACCTGCAGCAGATGGTCATGGACAACCAGGTGTATGTCGCCGAGCTGGTCATGCCCGACCTGCTCAACTGGTGCGCCGCGCAAGCGGCAGATGCCAAGCTCGGCGCGCTGTGTACCAGCCTAAAGGCCTGGGACCTGCGCGCCAACCTCGACAGTGGCCTTGGCCTGGTGCATTTCCAGAACATCTTGCAGGCCTTGCAGGGGCGCAAGGACATCTGGCGTGTTGATTTCGACGCCGCCGATCCGCAACACACGCCGCGCGGGCTGGCCGTTGATCGCGCCGAGGTGGCCAGCGCCTTGCGTGAGGCAGCGCTGGCTTCAGTTGCGCAGGTAAGCAAGGCCGGTTTCGCCGAGGACGCGCGCTGGGGGCAGATCCAGCAGGCTGCCGACGGCACACCGATCCACGGTGGGCCGGCAAGCCTTGGCGTGTACAACGCAATCCAGAGCGTACCGGTCGCCGCCGACAAGCGCCTGGTAGTCAGCGGTACCAGCTACCTGCAGCTGGTGACCTTCGATGACCAGGGCCCGCATGCGCTGGGGATGCTGGCGTTCTCCGAGTCCAGCGAAGCGGGTTCGGCCCATGCCAGTGACCAGACCCGCGCGTTCTCGGCCAAGCAGTGGCAGGTGATTCCGTTCACCGAGGCGCAGATCAAGGCCGATCCGCAGTACCGCTTGCAAGTGATTCGCGAGGTTGAAAGCGCGACGGTGGCCACGTCCGCGCCTTGATTCAGTCAACCAGATCCCTGAGCAGCAAACCGAAGGCCAGGTCTACCTGCTCGGGGATCGGTAAATACACTGTGTGTCCATCCCCCGGTGCTACCTCGATTTCGTCACCCTGGCGATTGCGCAACTGATGCAAGTCGAAGTGGTAGTTGCCCTTGGGTGTCATCAGTTCCAGGTGATCACCCACAGCAAAACGGTTCTTCACCCGCACTTCAGCCAGGCCATTGACCCGCTCGCCGCTCAGTTCGCCGACAAACTGCTGGCGTTCGGACACCGAGTTGCCGCGCTGGTAGTTCTGATATTCGTCATGCACGTGCCGGCGCAGGAAACCTTCGGTATAGCCGCGCTGGGCCAGTGACTCGAGGTTGAGCATCAGGTTGCGATCGAACTCACGCCCGGCTGCCGCGTCATCGATGGCCTGGCGATACACCTGGGCAGTGCGCGCGCAGTAGAAGTGCGACTTGGTCCGGCCCTCGATCTTCAGCGAATGCACGCCCATGCGCGTCAGCCGCTCGACATGTTGCACCGCGCGCAGGTCCTTGGCGTTCATGATGTAGGTGCCGTGCTCGTCTTCGAACGCCGGCATGTCTTCGCCCGGGCGGTTGCTTTCCTGCAGCACGAACACCTGCTCGGTCGGCGCGCCGAGGCCCAGGGTCGGCTGCACTTCGCGAACGATTTCACCGGTGACATTCTCGCTGGCCGCGGTGGCTGTGTATTGCCAGCGGCAGGCGTTGGTGCAACTGCCCTGGTTGGCATCGCGGCGGTTCAGATAACCCGACAGCAGGCAGCGACCGGAGTAGGCCATGCACAGCGCGCCGTGGACGAACACTTCCAGTTCCATCTGCGGCACCTGCTGGCGAATCTCCTCGATCTCTTCCAGCGACAGCTCGCGCGACAGGATTACCCGGGTCAGACCCTGGCTGCGCCAGAACTCGACGCTGGCCCAGTTCACCGTGTTGGCCTGCACCGAGAGGTGAATCGGCATCTGCGGGAAGTGCTGGCGCACCAGCATGATCAGCCCCGGGTCGGACATGATCAGTGCATCCGGGGCCATTTCGATCACTGGCGCCAGGTCCTTGAGGAAGGTCTTGAGCTTGGCGTTGTGCGGGGCAATGTTGACCACCACGTAGAAGCGCTTGCCCTGGGACTGGGCTTCCTTGATGCCCAAGGCAAGGTTGGCGTGGTCGAATTCGTTGTTGCGCACGCGCAGGCTGTAGCGCGGCTGCCCGGCATACACGGCATCGGCGCCGTAGGCGAAGGCGTAACGCATGTTCTTCAGCGAGCCGGCGGGGGCGAGCAGTTCGGGTTTGGTGAGAAGGGTCATGATCGGGTCGCGGCAAAAGGCGCGGATGCTACGCCGGCTGCAGCTAGTGTTTATTGATCTGCATCAACGGCACTTTTGGCAATGCCCGGCGCACTAATGAATAGAACGCACAAGGAGCGCACATGAACGAAACCGTCATGCAACACAAGGCGTTACTGGCACTGCTGGTGCTGGTGACCATCGCTTTCATCTGGATTCTCCTGCCGTTCTATGGCGCGGTGTTCTGGGCGGTGATCCTCGGTATCGTCTTCGCTCCGCTGCAACGCCGCCTGCTAGCGCGCCTGGGCTGGCGACGCAACCTGGCTGCCGGGCTGACCCTGTTCATCTGCCTGGTCATCGCAATTTTGCCAGTGATCATCATCAGTACCCTGCTGGTGCAGGAGGGCGCGGCGCTGTACAAGAACATCGAAAGCGGCGAGCTGGACCTGGCCGGCTACATCGAGCGCTTCAAGAACATCCTCCCGGCCTTTGTGCAGAATTTCCTCGAGCGCATGGGCATGGGCGACCTGGCCGGCCTGCGCGATAAAATCACCAAGGGCGCCATGCAAGGCAGCCAGTTCTTCGCCACCCAGGCTTTCAGCTTCGGCCAGGGTACTTTCGATTTTCTGGTGAGCTTCGGCATCATGCTTTACCTGCTGTATTTCTTCCTGCGTGACGGCGCCGAGCTGGTGCGCAAGATCCGCACCGCGGTGCCGCTGGCCGAACAGCAAAAGCGCCGTCTGCAACTGAAGTTCAACCGCGTGGTACGCGCCACGGTCAAGGGCAACCTGCTGGTAGCGGTGACCCAGGGCGCCCTGGGCGGGATCATCTTCTGGATTCTCGACATCCCCAGCGCCTTGGTCTGGGGCGTGCTGATGGCTTTTCTGTCACTGTTGCCGGCAGTGGGTGCAGGGATCGTCTGGGCGCCGGTGGCGGTGTACTTCGTCGCCACCGGCGCCTTCTGGCAAGGCGCGGTGCTGGCCGCCTTCGGCGTGTTCGTCATCGGCCTGGTGGACAACGTGCTGCGCCCGATCCTGGTGGGCAAGGACACCAAGATGCCCGATTACCTGATCCTGGTCTCGACGCTTGGTGGCCTGGCGGTATTCGGCCTCAACGGTTTTGTCATCGGCCCGCTGATCGCCGCGCTGTTCATGTCCAGCTGGGCGATCTTCGTCTCGACCAAACCGCAGGTGCAACTGCCCAGTTAACGGAAGCTGTAGGACACCCCGGTATAGACCCCGAAGCCTTCGCCCGGTGTCGAGCGGGCAATGTCGGTACCGTTGTCGTTGTAGCCGGGGGTGACGGTGGCGGCATAGCGTTTGTTGGTCAGGTTGCGCAGGTCGAGCCAGGCTTGCCAGTCCTGTTTCGGCGAGTTGTAGCCCAGGGTGGCGCCGAGAATGGCATAGGCGTCGGTCGGGTAGCTGTTGGCGTAGTCGACCTGGACCTTGGAGGCCATCTGCGTGTTGATCCCTGCAAACAGGCCGCTGGGCAGGTTGAAGCGCAGTTCGGCCTGGTAGTAGTGCATGGGGATGCCCGGCAGGCGGTTGTCGCCGAAGCTGTCGTCGTCGCGGTAGTGGAAGTCGCTGAAGGTGTAGGCCTGGCGCAGGCTCAGCTTGCCGACCCCGGCGCGCTGCCACAGCAGGCTGTCGAGGCCGGCCTCGATGCCCTGGTGCACGGTCGGGCTGGCGTTGAACTCCTTGGCGGGCTGGCCTGGCACGATCT
The DNA here is from genome assembly GCF_900101695.1 of Pseudomonas sp. UC 17F4. Classification (NCBI taxonomy): domain Bacteria; kingdom Pseudomonadati; phylum Pseudomonadota; class Gammaproteobacteria; order Pseudomonadales; family Pseudomonadaceae; genus Pseudomonas; species Pseudomonas sp. UC 17F4. The sequence goes on along the minus strand of NZ_FNKV01000001.1, from coordinate 4,503,560 downwards.
CCACCGCCAGCAGCTCATGGCGTACGTCCGAGTAATACCAGGCCAGGTCCCAGCGGCCGATGGCCGACTCGCCGCGGGCCCCCAGCTCCAGGGTAGTGGCGGTCTGGTTGTGCATTTCAATCGGTTGCGTGTTGCTGGTCGAGCTCCAGATCAGCGACCACGGGTGCGGCGGCTCCACCGAACGGCTGAGGTTGCCATAGACCTGCAACTGCGGGCTGATGTCGTAGCGCAGGCCCAGGCGCGGGGCGTAGTCCCAGTCGCTCTGGCTGACCTTGCCGCCATTGTCGGGGTAGGTCACCGCGCTCTCGCGGCGGGTGTAGATCGCCGCCAGGCCACTGGTCAGCCACAGGTCGGGGATCAGTTCCAGTTCGTTGCCGACATGCAGGACAGTGTCCGAGCCCTGGTAGGTGAAGTCCCGGGTTTTCGCCCCGAATACGCCATTGACCCGCGAGTATTGCGAAGCGCCGCTGTTGGGCAAGTGCTTGGTGGTGCGCCAGCCGACGGTGGTTTTACTTTCGTGGCCGAACAGCGTGAGGCGGCGCTGATAATTCAGGGTGCCGCTGACGTCGGTGTAGGCGACCTTCAGGCGCATCGGACCTTCGCGCAGGTCCATCGGATAATCGTGATAGACCAGGCCTGCTTCGAGCTGCGAATCGTCATCGAGATAGAAGGTGGTCTTGTTGCCCAGCCAGGTGCTGCCCGGCTGCGGACGGCTGTCGTCGCGGCTCAGGTAGGCCGGGTTGGCCCTGCGCGGATCATGCTTGATCTGCTCCTGGGTCAAGCGCCCGGCCAGGTCATTCTCGGTCTCTCGATAACGCAGGTAGAAGCGGGTCTCCAGGTTCGGATTGAAGCGGTAGCCGACATTGGCGGCGATGCCCTTGCTGCTGCCGCTGCTGTGCCGCTGGTAGCCGTCGTATTCCGAGTCGGTCAGCGCCACGTAGTAGTCCAGGTCGCCCAGGACCTGGCCGGAGCTGATCTGGCGTTTGGCATAGCCGCGACTGCCGAGCTCGTAGCGCAGTTGCAGCGGTGCGGCGTCGCGGCCGGTGTGGGTGATGTAGTCGTTAGCGCCGCCCAGCGCCAACGCGCCGCGGTCGAAGCCGTTGGCACCGCGCAGCACTTCGGCGCGGCTCAGCCACAGTGGTTCGAACAGTTCATAGGGCGTGCCACCCGGGCCGGTCAGCGGCAGGCCGTCGAACATCGTGTACACACCCGAGCCGTGAGCGCCGGGGGCGCGGTTGATACCCGAACCCCGGATCGACAGCTTGATGCCGTCGTTGCCAGCCGACTGGGCGAACACCCCGGGCTGGTAGGCGAGCACATCCTGGTTGCTGGCGACCCGGCCTTGCTCCACCCGTTGCATGTCGATCAGGTTGCTGGCGCCAGGCACCTGCTGCAGGCGTTCGCGAGCATCTTGCAACTCGCTCTGCTCCTGTTCCTGGATCAGCACCTGGCCGAGTTCGATGCTATCGCTGGCCTGCACCGACGCGGCACAGGAGATCAGCAAGGCGAGGGAGGAGCGGGGTAGGGTGGGGTGCATCGATGGGGTTCCAGGACTGAGAGCGGGTATCTGACGTCGCAACTATCAGACGAAGCACAGTCACCGATAGGCAGTCGCATCATCGCGGGGCAGCCCATCCAGTGGCAGCGGGCTTGCCCCGCGATGAGGGTTTCGGCCTGAAAACAAAACACCCCGCCGAAGCGGGGTGTTTATCAGTGCCTGATCGATCAACCGATCAGTTGCAGGCCTGCATGCTGGACCATGTCCAGCAACGGCTGCGGGTACACGCCCAGGACGAAGGCGAGGATGGCGATGGCCAGCAGCATCACGCCGCCGGTGCGCTGTTCCCAGTTCAGCGGGGCGTCGTGACGACGCAGGTTTGGCTCGATCAGGTACAGGGTGACCATCACGCGCAGGTAGTAGAACACGCCGATGGCACTACCGATCACCAGGGCACCGACCAGCCACCACAGCTGCGACTCGACGCCGGTAGCGATGATGTAGAACTTGCCGATGAAGCCTGCGGTCAGCGGGATACCGGCCAGCGACAGCATCATCACGGTCAGCACCGCGGTCAGGTACGGACGGCGCCAGAACAGGCCGCGGTACTCGTACAGGGCGTCGGCGTCACGACCGTTGTATGGCGAGGACATCAGGGTGATGACGCCGAAGGCACCGAGGCTGGTGATCACGTAGGTGACCAGGTACACGCCGATGGCTTCGACCGCCAGGCCCTTGCTCGCCACCAGGGCGATCAGCAGGTAACCGAAGTGGGCGATCGAGGAGTAGCCGAGCAGGCGCTTGAGGTTGCTCTGGGTCAGCGCCAGCAGGTTACCGATCAGGATCGAGGCCACGGCGATCACCGACAGCACGGTGGTCAATACGCCGCTGCTGGCCGCAGGGGAGATCATGAACAGGCGTACGACGACGGCGAACACCGCGACCTTGCTGGCGGTGGCCAGGAAGGCGGCGACCGGTGCCGGAGCACCTTCGTAGACGTCCGGGGTCCACAGGTGGAACGGCACCAGCGACAGTTTGAACGCCAGGCCGACCAGCATCATGCCCAGGCCCAGCTGGGCGATCATGCTTGGCATGCTGGTGGCCGCCAGGGCCTTGCCAATGCCGTCGAAGCTCAGGCTGCCAGCGTCGGCATACAACAGCGCCATGCCGAACAGCAAGAAGGCGGAACCAGCAGCCGAGAGCACCATGTACTTGATGCCGGCTTCCAGCGAACGCTTGTTGAAGAAGGCATAGGCGACCAGGCCATAGACCGGTACCGAGAGCAGCTCAAGGCCGATGAACAGGCCAGCCAGGTGCTGCGCGCTGACCAGTACCAGACCGCCCAGGGCGGACATCAGGATCAGCAGGTACAGCTCTTCGCGGTTGCCCGGGTAGCCTTTGCCGCCATCACCCAGGTAGGCGTGGGCGAGGGTGACGCAAGCCAGGGTGGCAACCAGGATCAGCGCCATGTACAGGCAGGCGAAGTTGTCGATGGTCAGCAGCGGGGTGACTGCCAGGGGCGCAACCTTCAGCGCCGGGATGATCGACAGCAGGGCCAGGTTCAGGCCCACGGTCGACAGCAGGAAGGTTTGCGAGTGGTTGCGCCGCCAGGCGATCGCCAGCATCACCACGACCGTGGTGATGGTGGTGATCAGCAGCGGCGCAAGCGCGATAAAGTGTTGAATCGTCAGGTCCATAGCGCTCTTACCGGGCCGAAGCGAGTTGAGTGAAAGCGGAACCCAGCCACTGCTGTACACCACTCATGGTGGCGGCAGAAGTGTCCAGGAACGGCTGTGGGTAGACGCCCAGCAGGATCAGCAGGCCAGCCAGGCCCAGCACCATGATCAGTTCGCGGGTGTCCATGCCAGCCAGGACTTCATCGGATTTGGCCGGGCCGAAGTAGGCGCGGTGAATCATGATCAGCGAGTACACCGAACCGAACACCAGGCCGGAAGTAGCGATCACGGTGACCCACGGCGAAGCGACGAAGCTGCCGATCAGGATCAGGAATTCGCCAACGAAGTTACCGGTGCCTGGCAGGCCCAGGGAGGCGGCGGCGAAGAACAGGCTGATGGCCGGCAGGTAGGCGATGCGGTGCCACAGGCCGCCCATCTGACGCATGTCACGGGTATGCAGGCGCTCGTACAGCTGGCCGCTGAGAATAAACAGTGCCGCTGCCGACAGGCCGTGAGCCAGCATCTGGATCACCGCGCCTTGCAGGGCCTGCTGGCTGCCGGAGTAGATCCCGATCAGCACGAAGCCCATGTGCGAAACGCTGGAGAAGGCGATCAGACGCTTGATGTCGGTCTGGGCGAAGGCCAGGAAAGCACCGTAGAAAATCCCGATCAGACCCAGGGTCATGGCAATCGGCGCAAACTCGGCCGAAGCGTTCGGGAACAGCGGCAGGGCGAAACGCAGCAGGCCGTAGGCCGCAGTCTTCAGCAAGATACCGGCGAGGTCGACGGAACCTGCGGTCGGTGCCTGGGCGTGAGCGTCAGGCAGCCAGGAGTGGAACGGCACAACCGGCAGCTTGACCGCGAAGGCGATGAAGAAGCCGAGCATCAGCAGGTACTCGGTGCCCGCCGGCAGGTCGGCCTTGAGCAACTGGGTGTAGTCGAAGGTGATCACACCGGTGTTGCTGTAGTTGACCAGTACCAGACCAAGGATCGCCACCAGCATGATCAGGCCGCTGGCCTGGGTGAAGATGAAGAACTTGGTGGCGGCGTAGATCCGGGTCTTCTTGCCATCCGAGGAGCTGTGACCCCAGAGCGCGATGAGGAAATACATCGGCACCAGCATCATTTCCCAGAAGAAGAAGAACAGGAACAGGTCCAGGGCCAGGAACACACCGACCACGCCGCCCAGGATCCACATCAGGTTGAGGTGGAAGAAGCCGACGTGGCGAGTGATCTCTTTCCACGAGCACAGTACCGAGAGCACACCGAGCAGGCCGGTGAGCAGGATCATCAGCAGCGACAGGCCATCGAGGGCCAGGTGCAGGCTGATGCCGAAGCGTTCGATCCACAGCACTTTGAATTCGAACGCCCACTCGGGCGCGGCGCCCGGTGCAGGGGCCAGGGTGTAGTCCCCGTTGGCCCACAGCCAGAGGCCGATACCAAGCAGCAGGGACATGGTCAGCAGCGCAATCCAGCGCGGCAGGGTGGCGCCGAAGCGCTCACCCAGCCAGCACAGCAGGCCGCCGATGAAGGGGATCAGGATCAGCCAAGGCAAAATCATGACGGGCTCAATTCCTTTCGCAAAGTCGCAAGGTTCATATCAGACCGCAGCCATAACAACGGCACCGAGCACAAGCACGGCACCTACGGCGATCGAAGCGGTGTACCAGCGCAGCTGACCGGTTTCGGTTTTGCTCATGGCGGCATGACCGCCCTTCGCCATACGCGGAATCAGGCCAATGCTGCGGTCAACCGGATCCTTGCGCAGGATGTGGCTGATCAGCAGGTAAGGTTTGACGAACAGCTTGTCGTAGATCCAGTCGAAGCCCCAGGCGGCGAACCACCAGGCCGACAGCACGCGACCGATGCCGCTGTTGGCAATCGCGGTAACCAGGCGACGCTTGCCCAGGAACAGCATCGCCGCCAGCAGGATACCGGCGATGGCGATGGCGCCCGAGGCGATTTCCAGGCTGTGCTTGGCTTCGCCGCCGGCATGGCCGACGCTCTGCGGCAGCACGCCCGCCAACGGTGGATGAATCCAGGCACCGACGAAGGTCGACAGCACGATCAGCACGCCCAGCGGCAGCCAGTGGGAAATCCCGTGGCCGGCGTGAGCTTCGGTCTTGGCTTCGCCGTGGAAGGCGATGAAGATCAGGCGGAAGGTGTACAGCGAGGTCATGAAGGCACCGACCAGGCCGGCGTACAGCAGACCGTTGTTGCCGCTGGCGAAGGCTTCCCAGAGGATCTCGTCTTTCGAGTAGAAGCCGGCGGTCAGCAGCGGCAGGGCAGCCAGGGCGGCACCACCGACGATGAAGCTGGCGTAGGCCAGTGGCAGTTTCTTCCACAGGCCGCCCATCTTGAAGATGTTCTGCTCGTGGTGGCAGGCAACGATCACCGCACCGGAAGCAAGGAACAGCAGGGCCTTGAAGAAGGCGTGGGTCATCAGGTGGAAGATCGCGCCTTCCCAGGCACCAACGCCCAGGGCCAGGAACATGTAGCCGATCTGGCTCATGGTCGAGTAGGCGAGGATGCGCTTGATGTCGGTCTGCACCAGGGCGGCAAAGCCGGCCAGCACCAGGGTCACGCCGCCGACCACACCGACCAGGTGCAGCACGTCAGGGGCCAGGGCGAACAGGCCGTGGGTACGGGCAATCAGGTAAACGCCCGCGGTCACCATGGTTGCCGCGTGGATCAGTGCCGAAACCGGGGTAGGGCCGGCCATCGCGTCGGCAAGCCAGGTCTGCAGCGGCAGCTGGGCCGATTTACCGACCGCGCCACCGAGCAGCATCAGGGTTGCCAGGACCATCCAGAAATCACCCGCCTGGAATTTCTGCGGGGCCAGCACCAGCAGTTCCTGAACGTTCAGGGTGCCCAGTTGCTGGAACAGGATGAACAGGCCGATGGCCATGAACACGTCGCCGATTCGGGTGACGATGAAGGCTTTGAGTGCGGCGTTACCGTTGTTGCGGTTGCTGTAGTAGAAACCGATCAACAGGTACGAACACAGGCCCACGCCTTCCCAACCGAAGTAGATGAACAGCAGGTTGTCGCCCAGGATCAGGAACAGCATGCTGGCAATGAACAGGTTGGTGTAGGCGAAGAAGCGCGAGTAACCGGCTTCACCGCGCATGTACCAGGAGGCGAACAGGTGGATCAGGAAGCCGACGCCGACCACCACGCCAAGCATGGTCACCGACAGGCCGTCCAGGTACAGGGTGAAGTTCGGCGCAAAGCCGTCCACCGACATCCACTGCCACAGCAGCTGGCTGTACGCGCCGCCTGCAGGCGGGGCGACATTGAACTGCCAGATCACGTAGGCGGCGACGATGGCCGAGAGGCCCACCGAACCGACGCCAACCAGCGCCGACAGGTTCTCGGACCAGCGGCCGCGCGAGAACGACAGCAGCAGGAAGCCGATCAGGGGGAATACGAACGTCAGAAAGAGAAGGTTCATCCGCGCATCTCACTGGCAGCATCGATATCGAGAGTGTGGAAGCGGCGATACAGCTGCAACAGGATCGCCAGGCCGATACTGGCCTCGGCCGCTGCCAGGCTGATCACCAGGATGAACATGATCTGTCCATCCGGTTGCGCCCAGCGGCTGCCGGCGACGATGAAAGCCAGTGCCGAGGCGTTCATCATGATTTCCAGGCTCATCAACACGAAAAGAATATTGCGGCGCACCATCAGGCCGACAAGGCCGAGGCAGAACAGGATGCCGGCGACGGCCAGGCCATGTTCGAGAGGAATTGCTGGCATGTGATTACTCCTTCGCCTCGTTGCGGCCGAGGTGGAAAGCCGTCACCGCTGCGGCGAGCAGCAGCATCGAGGCCAGTTCCACCACCAGCAGGTAAGGGCCGAACAGGCTGATGCCGACGGCCTTGGCGTCAACCGTGGTGTGGCCGATGCCGGCGCCGCTTTCGCTGGCGAACAGCACGTACAGCAGTTCGACCAGCAGCAGTGCGCCAAGCACCACCGGGCCGAGCCAGATGCCCGGCTTGAGCCAGCCGCGTTCCTGGGCGACCGAAGCCGGCCCGAGGTTGAGCATCATCACCACGAAGACGAACAGCACCATGATGGCGCCAGCGTAGGCGATCACTTCCAGGACACCGGCGAACGGAGCGCCGAGGGCGAAGAAGGTCATCGCCACGGAGATCAGCGAAATGATCAGGTAGAGCAGGGCGTGCACGGGGTTGGTGTTGGTGATCACCCGAAGGGTGGACACCACAGCGACACCGGATGCGAAATAGAAAGCGAATTCCATCTTTCTTCCTTAAGGGAGCAAGCTCTTCACGTTGATCGGCTCGGCTTCGTTCTGCGCGGCGCCTTTCGGCTTGCCGGCAACAGCCATACCTGCAACACGGTAGAAGTTGTAGTCAGGGTTCTTGCCGGGGCCGGAGATCAGCAGATCTTCTTTCTCGTACACCAGGTCCTGACGTTTGAACTCGGCCATCTCGAAATCCGGGGTGAGCTGGATCGCGGTGGTCGGGCAGGCTTCCTCGCAGAGGCCGCAGAAAATGCAACGGGAGAAGTTGATGCGGAAGAACTCCGGGTACCAACGACCGTCTTCTGTTTCGGCTTTCTGCAGCGAGATGCAACCGACCGGGCAAGCCACGGCACACAGGTTGCACGCTACACAGCGCTCTTCGCCATCCGGGTCGCGGGTCAGGACGATGCGGCCACGGTAGCGTGGCGGCAGGTAGACCGGCTCTTCGGGGTACTGCAGGGTGTCACGTTTGCGAAAACCGTGAGAGAACACCATCACCAGGCTGCGCAGCTGGGTGCCAGTGCCCTTAACGATGTCGCCAATATATTTGAACATGGGTCAAATCCTCACTGGGCCGCAACAGCTGGCGTGTTGAGCAACACGAGCGCAGCGGTCACCAGCAAATTGATCAGGGTCAGCGGCAGGCAGAACTTCCAGCTGAAGTCCATCACCTGGTCATAGCGCGGGCGCGGAATAGAGGCGCGCAGCAGGATGAACAGCATGATGAAGAACGCGGTCTTCAGGGCGAACCAGACGAACGACAGTTGCGGCAGGATGCCGAACGGTCCGTGCCAGCCACCGAAGAACAGGGTTACCAGCAGCGCCGAGATCAGGATGATGCCGATGTACTCACCGACGAAGAACATGCCCCATTTCATGCCGGCATATTCAATGTGGTAACCGTCGGCCAGTTCCTGTTCCGCTTCCGGCTGGTCGAACGGGTGACGGTGAGTCACGGCGACGCCAGCGATGAAGAAGGTGCAGAAGCCGAAGAACTGCGGAATGATGAACCACAGGTTCTGGGCCTGGTAGTCAACGATATCGCGCATGTTGAACGAGCCGACCTGGGCAACGATGCCCATCAGCGCCAGGCCCATGAACACTTCGTATGACACGGTCTGGGCCGAGGCCCGCAGGCTGCCGAGCAGGGCGTACTTGTTGTTCGACGACCAGCCGGCGAACAGTACCGCGTATACCGAAAGGCCGGCCATGGCGAAGAAGAACAGCAGGCCGATGTTCAGGTCCGCAACACCCCAGGTCGGGGTGATCGGGATGATCGCGAAGGCGATCAGCAAGGCGCTCATGGCCACCACCGGCGCCAGGGTGAAGATCACCTTGTCGACGAAGGGCGGGTTCCAGTCTTCCTTGAAGAACATCTTGAGCATGTCGGCAGCGATCTGGAACATGCCGAACGGGCCGACGCGGTTCGGACCGTAGCGGTCCTGCCACCAGCCCAGCAGGCGCCGCTCGACGAAGCTGAGCAGCGCACCGCAGACCACCACGGCCAGCAAGACCACGATGGCCTTGATGACGGTGATGATCACATCGATCACTTCAGGGGTGAACCAGGTCATTGTGCTGCCTCCTGCAGGCCTTCGACGGATGCACCGAAGATGGCTGGCGGAATGCCGGCCAGGCCTTTCGGCAGGGCAACCAGGCCTGCGCCCAGTTCTTCATTGATGCGCAGCGGCAGACGCAGGGTAACGCCGGCGACGTTGAGGCTGAGCAGGGCGCCGTCGTTGACACCCAGGCGGTCGGCTTCGGACTTGGCCAGGGCCACGTAGGCTTCTGGGATGCGCTCTTGCACCGGGGCTGCGCGCGAGGAGTTCTCTTCGCTGCCGAACAGGTGGTAGAACGGCACCGCTTGCCAGGTGCCACGGGCCGGAGCGAAAGCTGCCGGAACGCTGGCGAACCAGTTGAGCTTGTCGCCCTGGGTTTCGATCAGGCGGGTGCCCGGGTCGCCTGCGCGCAGGTGACCACCGACCTCGTCCTGAAACTTGTTCCAGGCTTGTGGCGAGTTCCAGCCCGGCGACCAGGCGAACGGCACTTGCGAGCGCGGTTCGGCCGAACCCGAGTAACCTTCCATGGAGAAGGCGAACGCGGTGTCCTTGTCTTGCGGGGTACGCGGCTCGTGCACGCTGATGTTGGCGCGCATGGCGGTACGGCCGGAGTAGCGCAGCGGCTCACGCGCAAGCTTCATGCCCTTGATGCGGAACGACGCGGACGGTGCGGCGTTGACGATGCCGGACAGTTGCGGCGCGACCGCGGCGCAGGCGCTGGTGACGTGGTCCAGCTGGGTCCAGTCGACCGGCTTGTTGAGCAGGGTGGCACGCAGGGCGTGCATCCAGCGCCAGCCTTCGTGAACCAGGATGCTGCTGTCCAGGTAGGTTGGGTCGAACACCTGGAAGAAGCGCTGGGCGCGGCCTTCCAGGCTGACCAGGGTGCCGTCGCCTTCGGCGAAGGTCGCCGCCGGCAGCACCAGGTGGGCGCGGTCGGTGGTGGCGGTCTTCTGGTGATCGGCAACGATGACCACCTTGGCGGCGGCCAGGGCAGCGTCGACCTTGGCCGCGGCAACGCGGCTGTACAGGTCGTTTTCGAGCACGACAATGGCGTCGGCCTTGCCTTCGATCACCGCATCCAGCGCGGCATCGATCGACTCGCCACCGAGCATGGCCAGGCCCAGGCTGTTGGCCTCGGGCACCACCAGGCTCAGCGAACCGTTCTTCTCGCGCAGCTTCAGGGCCTTGGCGATGTTGGCCGCGGCTTCGATCAGGGCGTTGGAGGCCAGCGAGGTACCGGCAACCACCAGCGGACGGTTGGCGGCCACCAGGGCGTCGGCGATGCGCTTGGCCAGGGCCAGGGCTTCGGCGTCCAGGCCGTCAACGGCTGGCGCGCTCGGGTCGATGGCGTGAGCCACGGCGAAACCGATGCGGGCGAGGTCGTCCGGCGCGGCGTGTACGCACTCTTCGGCGACGTCATCGAGCTTGGTTTCGGCCAGGCTTGCGATAAACAGCGGGTACATGGCGTGCTGGCCGATGTTCTTCACCGCGGCATCGAGCCACGGCTGAACGCGCATGGCATCGGCCATGGCTTCGGCCTTGCCCTTGACCGACTGGCGCAGGGCCAGGGCCACGCGGGCAGCGGTCTGGGTCAGGTCTTCGCCGAGGACGAACACCGCGTCATGGTCTTCCATGTCGCGCAGGGTCGGCACTGGCAGCGGGCTGTCGTTGAGCACTTGCAGGGCCAGGCGTACGCGGGCCAGCTCAGCGGCTTCCATACCCGAGTAGAAGTGCTCGGCGCCGACCAGCTCACGCAGGCCGTAGTTGCTTTCAAGGCTGGCACGCGGCGAACCGATACCGACGATATTGCGCCCGCGCAGCATGTCCGCGGCCTTGTCCAGGGCGGCATCCAGGCTCAGCTTGGTGCCGTCGGCCAGCAGTGGCTGACGTGGACGGTCTTCACGGTTGACGTAGCCATAGCCGAAACGGCCACGGTCGCAGAGGAAGTACTGGTTGACCGAACCGTTGAAGCGGTTTTCGATCCGGCGCAGTTCGCCGTAGCGCTCACCCGGGCTGATGTTGCAACCGCTGGAGCAGCCATGGCAGATGCTCGGGGCGAACTGCATGTCCCATTTGCGGTTGTAGCGCTCGGAGTGGGTCTTGTCGGTGAACACACCGGTCGGGCAGACCTCGGTGAGGTTGCCGGAGAACTCGCTCTCGAGGGTGCCATCTTCAACGCGACCGAAGTAGACGTTGTCGTGGGCACCGAATACGCCCAGGTCGGTACCGCCGGCGTAGTCCTTGTAGTAACGCACGCAACGGTAGCAGGCGATGCAGCGGTTCATCTCGTGGGCGATGAACGGGCCGAGCTCCTGGTTCTGGTGGGTACGCTTGGTGAAACGGTAGCGGCGCTCGTTGTGGCCGGTCATTACCGTCATGTCTTGCAGGTGGCAGTGACCGCCTTCCTCACAGACCGGGCAGTCGTGCGGGTGGTTGGTCATCAGCCATTCGACGACGCTGGCACGGAATACCTTGGCTTCTTCGTCTTCGATGGAAATCCAGCTGCCATCGGTGGCAGGGGTCATGCAGGACATGACGATGCGACCACGGGTGTCGTTCTCGTCGGTGTACTGCTTGACCGCGCACTGGCGGCAGGCACCGACGCTACCGAGCGCCGGGTGCCAGCAGAAATAGGGGATGTCGAGGCCGAGCGACAGACACGCCTGTAACAGGTTGTCTGCGCCGTTGACTTCGAGCTCTTTGCCGTCTACGTGGATAGTGGCCATGGTTCAAAGTTCTTCGTTGGCCCGCGTCTGCGGGCGTGGCTAATGGAAATCTGTGTGCCTGCAGCCCGCGACAGGTGTCCCCGGGCGAGCTGGGCAGGCAGCGGGCGGCACGGACCGCCCGCGTTGTTATTCGTTATGCGCCGACGACGATCGGCTTCGCCAGGTCCGGGCGCAGGCCGGCAGCGGCAGCAGCCGGTGCCTGGGCGGCAATGCCAGCCTCGAACTCAGGGCGGAAGTACTTGATCGCGCTACCCAGCGGCTCAACGGCGCCCGGTGCGTGGGCACAGAAGGTCTTGCCTGGGCCGAGGAAACCGACCAGACCCAGCAGGGTCTCGATGTCGCCCTGCTGGCCCTGGCCTTTCTCGAGGGCGCGCAGGAGCTTGACGCTCCACGGCAGGCCGTCGCGGCACGGGGTGCAGAAGCCACAGGATTCACGGGCGAAGAACTCTTCCATGTTGCGCAGCAGCGAGACCATGTTGACGCTGTCGTCCACGGCCATGGCCAGGCCGGTACCCATGCGGGTGCCGACCTTGGCGATGCCACCGGCGTACATTTGCGCGTCCAGGTGCTCGGGCAGCAGGAAACCGGTACCGGCGCCGCCTGGCTGCCAGCACTTGAGCTTGAAGCCATCGCGCATGCCGCCGGCGTAGTCTTCGAACAGCTCGCGGGCCGGGACGCCGAACGGCAGCTCCCACAGGCCCGGGTTCTTGACCTTGCCGGAGAAGCCCATCAGCTTGGTGCCGTGGTCTTCGCTGCCTTCGCGGGCCAGCGACTTGTACCAGTCGATGCCGTTGCCGACGATGGCCGGCACGTTGCACAGGGTCTCGACGTTGTTCACGCAGGTCGGCTTGCCCCACACGCCAACGGCGGCAGGGAAGGGCGGCTTGGAGCGCGGGTTGGCGCGGCGGCCTTCGAGGGAGTTGATCAGAGCGGTTTCTTCACCGCAGATGTAGCGCCCGGCACCGGTGTGGACGAACAGCTCGAAGTCGAAGCCGCTGCCGAGGATGTTCTTGCCCAACAGGCCGGCAGCCTTGGCTTCCTCGACCGCACGGGTGAGGTTGCGCGCTGCGGTGGTGTATTCGCCACGCAGGAAGATGTAGCCGCGGTAGGCCTTCAGCGCGCGGGCGCTGATCAGCATGCCTTCGATCAGCAGATGGGGCTGTTGCTCCATCAGCATGCGGTCTTTCCAGGTGTTTGGCTCCATTTCGTCCGCGTTGCACAGCAGGTAGCGGATGTTCATGGATTCGTCTTTGGGCATCAGGCCCCATTTGACGCCGGTGGGGAAGCCCGCACCGCCACGGCCCTTGAGGCCGGAATCTTTTACGGTCTGGACGATATCGTCCTGGGACATTTGCGCCAGGGCCTTGCGGGCGGCGGCGTAGCCGTCCTTGGCCTGGTACTCGTCGAGCCACAGCGGCTCGCCGTCGTCACGCAGGCGCCAGGTCAGCGGATGGGTTTCAGCCGAACGCGCAATGCGGTTGGCCGGGCCGAAGGAAGTGATGGTCATACGTAACCCTCCAGCAGTTTGGAGACGCCAGCAGGCTGCACGTCGCCAAAGGTGTCGTCGTCGATCATCAGCGCCGGGGCCTTGTCGCAGTTACCCAGGCAGCATACCGGCAGCAGGGTGAAGCGCCCGTCTGCGGTGGTCTGGCCGAGGCCAATGCCCAGCTCGCTCTGGATCTGGCTGACCACCGACTCGTGACCGCCGATGTAGCAGACCATGCTGTCGCAGACGCGGATGATGTGCCGGCCAACCGGTTGACGGAAGATCTGGCTATAGAAAGTGGCCACGCCTTCGACGTCGCTGGCAGGAATGCCGAGCACTTCGCCGATGGCGTAGATGGCGCCGTCCGGCACCCAGCCGCGTTCCTTCTGGACGATCTTCAGGGCTTCGATGGACGCCGCGCGCGGGTCCTCGTAGTGATGCATCTCGTGCTCGATGGCCGAGCGCTCGGTTTCGCTCAGGGCGAAACGGTCGGTTTGGATAAGCGTGCTGTTCATGCTTAGCGGTCCACGTCAGCCATAACGAAGTCGATACTGCCCAGGTACGCAATGAGGTCCGCGACCATGCTGCCGCGGATCACCGAAGGGATCTGCTGCAGGTGCGGGTAGCTCGGGGTACGGATCCGGGTGCGGTAGCTCATGGTGCCGCCGTCGCTCGTCAGGTAGTAACTGTTGATGCCCTTGGTCGCCTCGATCATCTGGAAGGACTCGTTGGCCGGCATCACCGGGCCCCACGAAACCTGCAGGAAGTGAGTGATCAGGGTTTCGATGTGCTGCAGGGTGCGCTCTTTCGGCGGCGGCGTGGTCAGCGGGTGATCCGCCTTGTACGGGCCTTCCGGCATGTTGCGCAGGCACTGGTCGATGATGCGGATACTCTGGCGCATCTCCTCGACACGGACCATGCAGCGATCGTAGGCATCGCCGTTGTGGGCCAGCGGCACTTCGAACTCGAAGTTCTCATAGCCGGAGTAAGGGCGGGCCTTGCGCAGGTCGAAGTCCAGACCGGTGGAGCGCAGGCCGGCACCGGTGACGCCCCATTCCAGGGCCTCTTTGGTGTTGTACTGGGCAACGCCGATGGTCCGGCCCTTGAGGATGCTGTTCTGCAGGGCGGCCTTGGTGTATTCGTCGAGGCGCTTGGGCAGCCAGTCGACGAAGTCTTTCACCAGTTTTTCCCAGCCGCGCGGCAGGTCGTGGGCAACGCCGCCGATGCGGTACCAGGCCGGGTGCAGACGGAAGCCGGTGATGGCTTCGATCACGGTGTAAGCGCGCTGACGGTCGGTGAAGGTGAAGAACACCGGGGTCATGGCGCCGACGTCCTGGATGTAGGTACCCAGGAACAGCAGGTGGCTGGTGATGCGGAAGAACTCGGCGAGCATGATGCGGATCACGTCGACCTTCTGCGGCACCTGGATACCGGCCAGCTTCTCTACCGCCAGCACGTACGGCAGGTTGTTCATCACCCCGCCGAGGTAGTCGATACGGTCGGTGTAGGGGATGAAGCTGTGCCAGGACTGGCGCTCGGCCATCTTCTCGGCGCCACGGTGGTGGTAGCCGATGTCCGGGACGCAGTCGACGATCTCTTCGCCGTCCAGCTGCAGGACGATACGGAAGGCACCGTGGGCCGAAGGGTGGTTCGGGCCGAGGTTGAGGAACATGTAGTCCTCGTTGGCGCCGGAACGCTTCATGCCCCAGGCCTCAGGGTTGAAGCGCGCGGCTTCTTCCTCAAGCTGCTGCTTGGCCAGGGTCAGGCTGTACGGATCGAACTCGGTGGCGCGGGCAGGGTAGTCCTTGCGCAGCGGGTGACCTTCCCAGGTGGGCGGCATCATGATCCGGGTCAGGTGCGGGTGGCCGGCAAAGTCGATGCCGAACATGTCCCAGACTTCACGCTCGTACCAGTTGGCGTTGGGCCAGATACCGGTGACGGTGGGCAGGTTGAGGTCGCCTTCGCGCAAGGCCACCTTGATCATCACGTCGCTGTTCCGCTCCACCGACAGCAGGTGGTAGAACACACTGAAGTCGGCGCCCGGCAGGCCGCGGCGCTGGGTGCGCAGGCGCTCGTCGACGCCGTGCAGGTCGTAGAGCATGCTGTACGGCTTGGCGACGTGGCGCAGGAAACTCAGCACGTCCTTGAGTTTTTCGCGGGTAACCCAAAGCACCGGCATGCCGGTGCGGGTTTCCTGGGCGACGAACGCTTCGGGGCCGAATTTGTTGTTCAGTTCGACGACCACATCCTGGTCGTCAGCCTTGTAAGGCGGGATATAAATAGCGGTGTCCGCTGTCATGGTCTCGGTCGCTTTCGGTCAACGTAGAGAATGAAGCCAGGCTGCCTGTCGCGCATGCGCAGGCAACAGGTCGCTGGATCAGACTTCGTCGGGGCTGCGCAGGTTGGTGACCTGGATGCGCTGTTCACGGCGTTGCTCTTTCTGCGACGGCATCTCGGCACGGTAAATGCCTTGATCACCGACAACCCAGGAAAGAGGACGACGCTCCTGGCCAATCGACTCCTGCAACAGCATCAGGCCTTGCAGGAAGGCTTCAGGGCGAGGCGGGCAGCCAGGCACGTAGACATCCACGGGGAGGAACTTGTCGACCCCCTGAACGACCGAGTAAATGTCGTACATGCCACCGGAGTTGGCGCACGAACCCATGGAGATGACCCACTTGGGTTCGAGCATCTGCTCGTACAGGCGCTGGATGATCGGCGCCATCTTGATGAAGCAGGTGCCGGCGATGACCATGAAGTCGGCCTGACGCGGCGATGCCCGGATGACTTCGGCGCCGAAGCGGGCGATGTCGTGGGGTGCCGTGAAGGCCGTGGTCATTTCCACGTAGCAGCAGGAGAGGCCGAAGTTGTACGGCCACAGGGAGTTCTTACGCCCCCAGTTGACCGCGCCACTGAGCACATCTTCAAGTTTGCCCATGAAGATGTTCTTGTGGACCTGGTCCTCTAGCAGCGAATCGGAGACGGTTTCCCGCTCTCCGATTGGATATTGCTCGTTGGGAGCATCCGGGTCGATTCTGGTGAGATTGTATTGCATTGCCAAAGCCTCATTGTTTCAGCTTCGCTTGCCGCTTGCGACGACCTTCGGGAGCCCAATCAAGTGCCCCGACGCGCCATAGGTAGACAAGACCTGCCAACAGAATTGCTATGAAAACGAGTGCTTCGACGAATCCGGTCCAGCCGCTTTCGCGGACGGACACAGACCATGCAAAGAGAAAGAGGGCTTCGATATCGAAGATCACGAACAGCATCGCGACCAGATAGAATTTGGCTGACAGGCGCAAGCGGGCGCCGCCAGTGGGCAGCATGCCGGACTCGAAGGGTTCGTTCTTGCTGCGGCCCCAGGCCTTGCTGCCGAGCAGGGCGGACAGACCGAGCATGAAGGCACACAGGCCTACGACACCCAAAAGGAAAATGGCAAAGCCCCAGTTGTGGGCGATGAGTCCTGTCGAATCGGGCATGCTGAAAATCCTTATACAGAGACCAGTCTCTGCGGCTTGAAAAGAAGTAGAGCAGTGACGATATGTCGCAGCGGAATCTATCGCGCTGATTTTATGGGTAAACCCGGTGCAAGTAAAATTTCTGCAGCAAATTTATTCGTAAGATTAAGAACAAAAATCTTTCGTAACAGGCTGCAGGCCACGCAGGCCGGGCATTGCCCCGGGTTCTGTTAATTATGTTTCTTGTAAAACGTAATGAACCAGCAACTTCGTAATGATAATTAATATCATTTGAAGCGGTGCGATTAGTCCTACTGTTCGAGTCAACTACAAAGTTGTGCAACATGGTCGTCACCCGCAAGTTTCCACACCCTGTGTTTTAACCTGTTTTTTCTTGCCCCGCCGCGCTCTGGATCAAGGCTTTTGCCGGTTGCCTGGTGTAGGCCGAGGCGGCAATCGCCCATTGCCCCAGCCAGTAGGCAATGATGATCAGGTACTGGGCGGCGCCGAACGGGCTGACGAAGCGGTCGATGCCGATCAGGCTGTCGGAAAACACGAAAGACACCGCGCCCAGCGCTGCCAGGCCGCCACAGGCCAGGGCGCGCCAGAGCATGGCGCTGATGGCCAGGGCGTACACGGTGACCGGTATCAGCAGTTCACCCAGGCCGGAGCTGATCAGCAGCCCCAGCAGTAACGCGCCGACAATCGCCGAACCGAGCAGGGCCGCGGGCGCCAGCTGGCGGTTCTCACCCAGGTAGCCGCGCAGGTAGGCCAGGTGCGCGCAGAGAAAGGCCGCCAGGCCAAACACGAACAGGTCGCCCGGTACGGCCAGGAGGATGTCGCCGAGCAAGGAAAAGCCCAGGCCAATGATGATCCAGCGCCGGTAGGGGGTTGGCTCTGCGGTGCTAAGCCAGTAGATCAGCGCCAGCACCGGGATCGGCTTGACCGCCAGCCCCAGCAGTGCATTGGCGCTGGCCAGTGCATATATATAGAAGGCTGCGCCCAGCAGGGCCAGGCAGAGCAGGGTGACAGGGCGGGACATGGCCGATCCTTGGTGTTGTTGTGCACCTAGCATAGCCTGTAGGAGCGGGCTTGACCCGCGATAGCGGTCAATCAGCAACATCGCTATCGCGGGGCAAGCCCGCTCCCACAAAAAACAAAACCCGGGGCCCCATCACAGGCCCCGGGTCTTGCGTGTTACCCGAATGTCAGCAACCGATCAGCGATCAGTGGAACTGCTCTTCTTCAGTCGAACCGGTCAGTGCGGTTACCGAAGACTTGCCACCCTGGATCACGGTGGTCATGTCGTCGAAGTAGCCGGTGCCGACTTCCTGCTGGTGGGCGACGAAGGTGTAGCCTTTCGAGGCGTCAGCGAATTCCTGCTCTTGCAGCTTGACGTAGGCGGTCATGTCGTTGCGGGCGTAGTCGTGCGCCAGGTTGAACATGCCGTGCCACATGTTGTGGATACCGGCCAGGGTGATGAACTGGTGCTTGTAGCCCATGGCCGACAGTTCGCGCTGGAACTTGGCGATGGTGGCGTCGTCCAGGTTCTTCTTCCAGTTGAAGGAAGGCGAGCAGTTGTACGACAGGATCTGGTCCGGGTATTCCTTCTTGATCGCTTCGGCGAAGCGGCGGGCTTCGTCCAGGTCCGGCTTGGCGGTTTCACACCAGATCAGGTCGGC
This sequence comes from Pseudomonas sp. UC 17F4, assembly GCF_900101695.1. Lineage (NCBI taxonomy): Bacteria > Pseudomonadati > Pseudomonadota > Gammaproteobacteria > Pseudomonadales > Pseudomonadaceae > Pseudomonas > Pseudomonas sp. UC 17F4. Next base: position 4,485,208 of record NZ_FNKV01000001.1, on the reverse strand, counting down.
GTATGGCGCGTAGGCCAGGCCGCGGGCGATGGCTTGATCGAGGCCGGCACGAACCTTGTAGAAGCCTTCCTGGGTACGCTCGCCAACCACGAACGGCTGGTCGTACGGGTCGCAGTCGCTGGTCAAGAGGTCAGCGGCGTTGGCGTCGGTACGGGCCAGGATGATGGTCGGTACGCCGGCAACGTCGGCCGCCAGACGGGCAGCGCTCAGCTTCTGTACGGCTTCCTGGGTAGGAACCAGTACCTTGCCGCCCATGTGGCCGCATTTTTTCACCGAGGCCAGCTGGTCTTCGAAGTGCACGCCGGCGGCGCCTGCTTCGATCATGTTCTTCATCAGCTCGTAGGCGTTCAGTACGCCACCGAAACCGGCTTCGGCGTCAGCCACGATCGGCGCGAAGTAGTCGATGTAGCCTTCGTCGCCCGGGTTCTTGCCGGCTTTCCACTGGATCTGGTCAGCGCGACGGAACGAGTTGTTGATGCGCTTGACCACGGTTGGCACCGAGTCCACCGGGTACAGCGACTGGTCCGGGTACATGGATTCGGCCGAGTTGTTGTCGGCAGCCACTTGCCAGCCGGACAGGTAGATGGCCTGGATACCGGCTTTGACCTGTTGTACAGCCTGGCCGCCGGTCAGGGCGCCCATGCAGTTGACGAAATCTTTTTCTGGACGGAAGGACGGGTGTGCGCCCTGGGTGACCAGCTTCCACAGCTTCTCGGCACCCAGACGGGCCAGGGTGTGCTCAGGCTGGATCGAGCCACGCAGACGAACGACATCAGCGGCGGTGTAGGTACGGGTCACGCCTTTCCAGCGCGGGTTCTCGGCCCAGTCTTTTTCGAGGGCTGCAATTTGCTGTTCGCGTGTCAGTGCCATGGAAATAAACCTCGTCGCATCGGTCTTGGGTAAAAATTCTCGCTCTCTACTGCGCAGATCAGAAGCCTGGCAAAGGTCAGTATGGGCGAAATATGCGACGGTCGAACGATGGGGCTCGAAGGGGGAAGTGAGCAGGTGGGCGAGGTTTTCGCTGCAGGGTGGCTCGTGGTTGCCGAACTGCAGTGAACAGTGCTGCCGGGTACCTTTTGATGCGCTTCCGTCCCTCGGGACAACTTCGTTCCAGTCGCAATCTCGTCAAACTGCCTTGTGGGCGGTACAGACACGAGTCGGCTCAGGTGGGTAGGTTAGAGCGCGGCTCGAAAGCCCTTGCCAGGGCCTCTGATTAGCGGGAGCGGGGCCATCATGCCTCGGCGGTTCGGGGTCGTCAAATGTTTTGTAGTGGTTTTTTATCACCACTACATCTTTCGTCTAATGCGACTCCTCAGTCAGTTTCGAGGCCTTTGGTCGAGGCCTTGATTTGTCTGGGTTCAGTCCAAAGCGTCGACTTTTACCCGCAATGTCATGTTTTCACCGCGCTGGGTGCTGTAACTGAGCGTTGAAGCACTGCGTTCGGACTGACTCTGCTGGTTGACCCCGGCCAAGGTGATCCACTCACCGAGCTTGCCGCTGACTTTTGTGTCGGTACTTTGCACCTTCACTACATCAGGACGTTCCTGGCTCATCCGGTCATTGTTGGTACTGATGTTCAGGTGCACGGTGTCGCCAGTAACGCTGGCGGTGACGTAGAAGCCCTGGGTGACGTTGCGGTATTCGGTGTCGCTCTGCACCCGGCCGTAGCCATCGGTACTGGTGCTGGTGATCGGGATGCTCTGGCCGACCTGGATCAGCGCCGGGCTGCCTTCGCTGGCTTGCACCTGTTGCAGGCCGCCTTCGCGGTTGGCGGTGCCGTAGCGGATGACCCGGGCATTGCCGCGGTTGTCCTGGAAGTTGCTGTCGTTGTTGTCGACGCTGATCAGAAGCCTGCGCGGCGCGGTGTCCAGTTGCTGCAGCAGGGTGCGCAGGTCGTCGATGCGTTCGGGTTCGGCGTTGACGATCAGTTTGTTTTCAAAGGCGCTGACGCTGCCGTCCTTGCCGATGAAGGCTTGCGCGGTGGGGAGGATTTCAGCGCTGGTGCGGTGACTCAGCGGCAGGACTTCGGTGGCGGCCAGCGCACTCAGGCTGAACGACAGAAGCAGGGAGGCGAGAAGGGGGCGTAGCGGCATGTCCATGATCTCCGCGGGTGGAGTGGACATGATGGCAAATTTGTAGGGGTTTTGCTGGCTTCATCGCGGGGCAAGTCGAGGCGTCGCACCGCAGCTCCCACCAGGCCTGGTGGGAGCTGCGGTGCGACGCCTCGACTTGCCCCGCGATGGATTATCAGGCCAGCTCGCGCGACTCGCGCACCATGTCCACGTGCGGAATGCCCGCCTCGAGGAACTCTTCGCTGACCACCTTGAAGCCAAGGCGCTCGTAGAACGGCGTGGCATGCACCTGGGCGCTGAGCATCTGCTGTTTGAGGTCGCGGTTCTGTGCTTCGACGATGACCGCCTGCATCAGCGCGTCACCAACCTTCAGCCCGCGCCAGTCCTTGAGCACCGAAACCCGGCCGATCTGGCCGTCAGGCAGCAGGCGCGCGGTGCCGATGGCGTAGTCACCTTCCATGGCGAGGAAATGCACGGCGGTGTTGTCGTCGGCATCCCACTCCAGCTCCGGCGGCACGTTCTGTTCGGCGATGAACACGGCTTCACGAATACGGCGGATGTCAGCGTTGTCTTTTTGCCAGTCGGCGAGACGGACGCGAATCTTATTCATTGGCGAACCCCAGGCTTCCTTGTTTGACCAGTTCGCAGATCAAGGTAATGCCTTGATCGTTTTCAAGCCACTGCTCAAGGTTTTCAATGTGCAACGCGTCGGCGGCGCAGATCAGCTTCAGCAGCTCGCGCAGCTCGCCCGGCAGCAGGCGGCTCTGGCCGCTGGCGAACAGCAGCAGGTTGTCATCGACTTCCGACCAGGCCAGGCGCGCGCTCGGGTTGCGGATCAGGATCGCGCCTTCGGCCAGGCTCTCGATCAGGTCGGCTTCGTCCAGCGGCTCGCCGCTGACCAGCTCCGGATAACGCGGCTCGGTCATGAACTGGCCGAACCAGGTCAGCAGCAGGCGCTCGTCCCCCATGTGTTCGGTGAGCAGCTTCTTCAGGCGGTCGAGGGCATCGTGCTGGATCTGGTGCGGGTCGCTGACCGGCTCGGCATCGGCGTCGGTGTAGCGCTCTTCGTCAGGCAGGAACTGGCTGAGGAAGTCGGTGAAGTGGGTCAGCACTTCAGCGGCGCCCGGGGCGCGGAAGCCTACCGAGTAAGTCAGGCAGTCATCTTCGGCAATGCCGTAGTGGGCCAGGCGCGGCGGCAGGTAGAGCATGTCGCCGGGCTCCAGGGACCACTCCTCGCTCTGTTCGAATTCAGCCAGGATGCGCAGGTCGGCGTGCTCCAGCAGCGGGCTGTCGCTGTCGCACATCTGGCCGATCTTCCAGTTGCGCTTGCCCTGGCCTTGCAGCAGGAACACGTCGTAGTTGTCGAAGTGCGGGCCGACGCTGCCGCCGGGCGCGGCGTAGCTGATCATCACATCGTCGATGCGCCAGCTTGGCAGGAAGCGAAAGTGCTCGAGCAGCTCGCCGACTTCCGGCACGAACTGATCGACCGCTTGCACCAGCAGGGTCCAGTCGCGCTCGGGCAGGGTGCTGAAGGCGTCTTCTTCGAACGGGCCGCGGCGCAGCTCCCAAGGGCGCTCGCCATGTTCGATGACCAGGCGCGATTCGACTTCTTCTTCCAGGGCCAGGCCGGCCAGTTCGTCGGCATCGATCGGGCTTTCGAAGTCCGGGAAGGCCTGGCGCACCAGCAGGGGTTTCTTCTGCCAGTAGTCGCGCATGAATTCGCGGGCAGTGAGGCCGCCCAGAAGCTGCAGAGGAGTATCAGGATTCATGTGTAACCTATTGAAAAAAAGTAATTTTCTTTCGGTAATAAAAACGCCCGGCTGAGCCGGGCGTTTACGCGCAGGGCGCAGATCAGACGCGTTTGGCTTGAGCCGCGGCATTACCGATGTAGGAGGCTGGCGTCAGCTTCTTCAGCTCGCTGCGAGCCTCTGCAGGCATGTCCAGGCCATCGATGAAGGTCAGCAGCGCTTCGGGGCTGATGCCTTTGCCACGGGTCAGCTCCTTAAGCTTCTCGTAGGGGTTCTCGATGTTGTAGCGGCGCATGACGGTCTGGATCGGCTCGGCGAGCACTTCCCAGCAGGCGTCGAGGTCTTCGGCGATACGCGCTTGGTTGATTTCCAGCTTGCTGATGCCTTTGAGGCTGGCCTCGTAGGCGATCACGCTGTGGGCGAAACCGACGCCCAGGTTGCGCAGCACGGTGGAGTCGGTCAGGTCACGCTGCCAGCGCGACACCGGCAGCTTGCTGGCCAGGTGCTGGAACAGGGCGTTGGCGATACCCAGGTTGCCTTCGGAGTTTTCGAAGTCGATCGGGTTGACCTTGTGCGGCATGGTCGAGGAGCCGATTTCGCCAGCGATGGTGCGCTGCTTGAAGTAGCCCAGGGAGATGTAACCCCAGACGTCGCGGTCGAAGTCGATCAGGATGGTGTTGAAGCGGGCGATCGCGTCGAACAGCTCGGCGATGTAGTCGTGCGGCTCGATCTGCGTGGTGTAGGGGTTGAACACCAGGCCCAGCTCGTCTTCGATGAAAGCGCGGGCGTTGGCTTCCCAGTCGATTTGCGGGTAGGCCGACAGGTGGGCGTTGTAGTTGCCCACGGCGCCGTTGATCTTGCCCAGCAACGGCACGGCGGCAACCTGAGCGATCTGGCGCTCCAGACGGTAGACGACGTTGGCCAGCTCTTTACCCAGGGTGGTCGGCGAAGCCGGTTGGCCGTGGGTGCGCGACAGCATCGGCACGTCGGCGAAGCGGTGGGCCAGCTCGCGGATGGCCTGGGCGATCTGGCGCATCAGCGGCAGCAGCACGCTGTCGCGGCCTTCGCGCAGCATCAGGGCGTGGGACAGGTTGTTGATGTCCTCGCTGGTGCAGGCGAAGTGGATGAATTCACTGACCTTGGCCAGCTCCGGCAGCTTGGCAGCCTGCTCCTTGAGCAGGTACTCGATGGCCTTGACGTCGTGGTTGGTGGTGCGCTCGATCTCTTTGACGCGCTCGGCGTGCTCGAGGGCGAACTCATCGGCCAGGCCGTTGAGCAGGGCGTTGGCTTCGGCGGAAAAAGCCGGAACCTCGGCGATTTGCGGGTGGGCGGCCAGGCGCTGGAGCCAGCGAACCTCGACCAGGGCGCGGAAACGGATCAGGCCGTATTCGCTGAAAATAGGGCGCAGGGCCTGGGTTTTGCCGGCGTAGCGGCCGTCAACAGGGGAAACCGCAGTGAGCGAGGAAAGCTGCATGGGGTGTTCTCGGACAGTCAGGCTTTGAAAAGGGCGCATATCATACATGAAAAACGCGCCCGGGTCGGGTGGCTGACAAATGGTCTGCCGGTAATTCTTTGGCTTTTTCGCGGGTCAAGCCCGCTCCCACAGGTTGAAGGAAGCCTCTGTGGGAGCGGGCTTGACCCGCGATGGCTTTATCAGCCACGCAACATCGGATACAGCTCTTTGAGCAGTTTGCGCCGGCTGATCACCAGCTGCCAGCGATGCCCGCCGAGCTGCCGCCACAGGCGCGCGGCGCGGATGCCGGCAAGCAGCAGGGCGCGAATCTTCGAGGCGTTGCTGGGCTGCTGCAGGTGGCGCATGTCGCCGTGCACCTGGATGCGCTGGCGCAGGGTGCTCAGGGTGTCCTGGTACAGGGCGCCGCTGGAAGCGATGACATTTTCATGCACCAGGCCGAAATGCTCGGCCTGGGACTGGATTTGCGGCAGGCGGTTGCCAATCGCGTCAAGCATGTCGCCGCGCTTGGCCAGCTGGCGCTCAAGGCCCAGCATCGACAGGGCATAGCGCAGCGGCTCGCGCTGCAGGCTGCCGGGGTCGCGCTCCAGGGCGCTGGCCAGGGCACGGTAGCCGTCGCGCAGGTTCAGGTCGTCACCGCCGAACACCTCCAGGGTGTCCTTGGGGTCGCGTACCAGCAGGCTGCCGAGCATGCAGCCGAGGTTGGCCTCGCTGGCCTGGCCGGTGCGGGCGATACGGTCGACCAGCACTGCAGCCTGGAACACGCCGCCCAGGGCGATCAACTGCTCTTGCATGGCATTCATGCGCGCGCGCTCCACGGCTCGGCGGTTTCGATCACGCCGCCGCCGAGGCAGATTTCGCCGTCATAGAACACCACCGACTGGCCTGGGGTCACGGCCCGCTGCGGCTCGTCGAACACCGCGCGGTAGCCGCCCGGGGTTTGCTCCAGGGTGCAGTGCTGGTCGCTCTGGCGGTAGCGCACCTTGGCGGTCAGGCGCCGTGGGCTGGAAAGGTCAATCGGGTTGACCCAGAAAATTTCTGAAGCGAGCAGGGCGCGGGAGAACAGCCAGGGGTGTTCGTTGCCCTGGCCGACCACCAGCACGTTGCGGGTCAGGTCTTTTTCCAGCACGTACCACGGCTCGTCGCCGGCGTCTTTCAGGCCGCCGATGCCCAGGCCCTGGCGCTGGCCAATGGTGTGGTACATCAGGCCATGGTGACGACCGATGACTTCGCCGTCGGTGGTCTGGATCTCGCCCGGCTGCGCGGGCAGGTACTGCTTGAGGAAGTCGCTGAAGCGCCGCTCGCCGATAAAGCAGATGCCGGTGGAGTCTTTCTTCTTGGCCGTGGCCAGGCCGTGTTTCTCGGCGATGGCACGCACTTCGGGTTTTTCCAGCTCGCCGACCGGGAACAGCGTGCGGGCGATTTCCTTGCCGCCGACGGCGTGCAGGAAGTAGCTCTGGTCCTTGTTCGGGTCCAGGCCCTTGAGCAGTTCGGTACGGCCATCGGTGTCGCGGCGGCGCACGTAGTGACCGGTGGCGATCAGGTCGGCACCGAGCATCAGCGCGTAGTCGAGGAAGGCCTTGAACTTGATTTCGCGGTTGCAGAGGATGTCCGGGTTTGGCGTGCGTCCGGCCTTGTATTCGGCCAGGAAGTGCTCGAAGACGTTATCCCAGTATTCGGCGGCGAAGTTGGCGGTATGCAGCTTGATGCCGATGCGGTCGCACACGGCCTGGGCATCGGCCAGGTCTTCGCGGGCGGTGCAGTATTCGGTGCCGTCGTCCTCTTCCCAGTTCTTCATGAACAGGCCTTCCACCTGGTAGCCCTGCTCCATCAGCAGGAGGGCGGAGACGGAAGAGTCCACGCCGCCGGACATGCCGACGATAACGCGTGTCTTTTCGGGTTCGTAAAGTGCTGGACTGGTCATAGGTACCGGCTGTGTATCTGGAAAAAGACAACGATTCTATCAGGCTGCGGCCTTCAAGGCATCGTTGCTGTCAGTCGCGAATCAACGCCAGGCTGTGCAGCGGGCCGGCCAGGTAATCGTCGATGCAACGGGGCACCAGTTCGCTGCGCCAGCGCTCGGGGTCGGCCAGCAGCTCCTCGCGGCTCAGCCACACGGCGCGCACGATGTCGCTGTCCAGGGCCCGCTCGGGGTGGTGCTTGAGCGCCCGGGCGGCGAAGCAGATGCGCTGGTAGGTCACGCCGTTGCTGGGGGCGGTGTACAGGTAGATGCCGACCACGCCGGTCAGCTCGACCTCCCAGGCGGTTTCTTCGAGGGTTTCGCGGCGGGCGGCGTCGAGCAGACTCTCGTTGGCCTCCAGGTGGCCAGCGGGTTGGTTGAAGACGTGCTTGCCGGCCTTGAATTCCTCGGCCATGAGGAAGCGGCCCTGGTCTTCGATAATGGTGGCGACGGTGATGTGGGGGCGCACGGTCGATTCTCTCCCTAAGTTGTAAGTTTCAAGCTGCAAGCTACAAGTAAAAGCCGTGCGCGCAAGGCTCTTTCTTGTAGCTTGTAGCTTGATACTTAAAGCTAAAAAACCCCGGTGCGTGGCCGGGGTTTTTTCATTCCTTCAAGCTTACAGCGCGGCAATCGCGCTGTTGAAGGTCTGGCTCGGGCGCATCACCTTGCTGGTCAGCTCGGCATCCGGGTAGTAGTAACCACCGATGTCAGCCGGCTTGCCCTGGACGGCGTTGAGCTCGGCGACGATGGTCGCTTCGTTCTCGGCCAGGGCTTTTGCCAGTGGGGCGAAGCGCGCTTGCAGGGCGGCGTCGTCGCTCTGGGCGGCCAGGGCCTGGGCCCAGTACAGGGTCAGGTAGAAGTGGCTGCCGCGGTTGTCGATACCACCAACCTTGCGCGCCGGGGACTTGTTGGTGTCCAGGAACTGGCCGGTGGCCTGGTCCAGGGTCGCCGCCAGTACCTTGGCTTTCGGGTTGGCGTAGGCGTTGCCCAGGTGCTCCAGGGAGGCGGCCAGGGCCAGGAACTCACCCAGCGAATCCCAGCGCAGGAAGTTTTCTTCAACCAGTTGCTGTACGTGCTTGGGAGCCGAACCGCCGGCGCCGGTTTCGAACAGGCCGCCGTTGTTCATCAGCGGTACGATCGACAGCATCTTGGCGCTGGTGCCCAGCTCCATGATCGGGAACAGGTCGGTCAGGTAGTCGCGCAGCACGTTGCCGGTGACCGAGATAGTGTCCTGGCCAGCACGGATGCGCTGCAGGGAAACCTTCATCGCCTCGACAGGCGACAGGACGCGGATGTCCAGGCCTGCGGTGTCGTGGTCTTTCAGGTACTGCTGGACCTTCTCGATCAGCACGCCGTCGTGGGCACGCTGCGGGTCAAGCCAGAACAGCGCCGGGGTGTTGCTGGCGCGGGCACGGTTGACGGCCAGCTTGACCCAGTCCTGGATCGGTGCGTCTTTGGTCTGGCACATGCGGAAGATGTCGCCGGCTTCGACGTCCTGGGACAGCAGCAGGTTGCCCTTGCCGTCAACCACGCGGATCACGCCGTCGGCCTTGGCCTGGAAGGTCTTGTCGTGGGAGCCGTACTCTTCGGCTTTCTGCGCCATCAGGCCAACGTTCGGCACGCTGCCCATGGTGGTCGGATCGAATGCGCCGTGTTGCTTGCAGTCTTCGATAACGGCCTGGTAGATGGTGGCGTAGCAACGGTCCGGAATCACCGCCTTGGTGTCTTGCAGCTGGCCTTCGGTGTTCCACATCTTGCCCGAGTCACGGATCATCGCCGGCATCGAGGCGTCGACGATAACGTCGCTCGGCACGTGCAGGTTGGTGATGCCCTTGTCGGAGTTGACCATGGCCAGGGCCGGGCGAACGTCGTAGACGGCTTTGACGTCAGCTTCGATCTGCGCCTGCTGCTCGGCTGGCAGGGCCTTGATACGGGCGTACAGGTCGCCGATACCGTTGTTCAGGTTGAAGCCGATCTGCGCCAGTACGTCGGCGTGCTTGTTCAGCGCGTCCTGGTAGTACTCGGCAACGATCTGGCCGAACATGATCGGGTCGGAGACCTTCATCATGGTCGCTTTCAGGTGGACCGACAGCAGGACGCCCTTGGCTTTGGCGTCTTCGATCTCGGCGGCGATGAATTTACGCAGCGCCTTGGTGCTCATGACCGCGCAGTCGACGATTTCGCCGGCCTTGACCGCGGTTTTTTCTTTCAGAACGGTGGTGTTGCCATTCTTGTCCAGCAGTTCGATGCGCAGGCTGTCATCGGCTTCGATCAGCGCGGCTTTCTCGCTGCCGTAGAAGTCGCCCTGGCTCATGTGCGCCACGTGGGACTTGGAGTCGGCTGCCCAGGCGCCCATCTTGTGTGGGTGCTTGCGTGCGTAGTTCTTGACCGACAGCGGTGCGCGGCGGTCGGAGTTGCCTTCACGCAGGACCGGGTTGACGGCACTGCCCTTGATGCGGTCGTAGCGAGCCTTGGCTTCTTTCTCGGCATCGCTGGCGGCGGCTTCAGGGTAATCAGGAATGTTGAAGCCCTTGGCTTGCAGTTCCTTGATCGCGGCCTTCAGTTGCGGAACCGAGGCGCTGATGTTCGGCAGCTTGATGATGTTGGCTTCTGGCGTGGTTGCCAGTTGGCCCAGTTCTGCCAGGTGGTCGGCCACTTGCTTGTCGGCGCCGAGCTGTTCAGGGAAGGCAGAAAGGATGCGGCCGGCCAGAGAGATGTCCCGGGTTTCTACGGCGATGTCGGCAGAAGCGGTGAAGGCTTCGATGACGGGGAGCAGTGAATAGGTGGCGAGGGCGGGGGCTTCGTCGGTGAAGGTGTAGATGATCTTGGATCGGGTGGGCATATTCGGGTTAACTCTCTGTTTTGCTGAGCGTGCGCAGAATCTCGAGGTGCGCAGGGTAGGCGCTTCGCTCAGACACATCCATGAGCAGAAGGTCGAAGATTCTGGGCGGTGATGGTGGATTGCATCAGTCGAGTGTCAAACGGCTGAACTGCGGTAACAGCCCAGTCTTGTCGGGGCCGCGGGTCTCGTTTCAGACGGTTCGCCCCCAGTGACCCTTTGGTCACCGGGCGAGTATACCAAAGCCTTGGTCGTATTGATCAAGATCAACCCGTCGCAGGGGCTTTTTTAGACCAAAGATGTAGGCGTTGCTGCCCCATCGCAGGGCATTTGCGCACGAGGTTCCCGTTGCCGTTCAACTGGGGTACGCTCAGGGGATCCAGATGACGAACCACACCAAAAAAAACGGAGTGCAGCATGGGATACCAGAAAATCAAGGTTCCGGCAGTCGGCGACAAAATCACCGTCAATGCGGACCATTCTCTCAATGTTCCTGATAATCCGATCATCCCGTTCATCGAAGGCGACGGCATTGGCGTAGATGTAAGCCCCGTCATGATCAAAGTGGTTGATGCTGCTGTAGAGAAAGCCTATGGGGGCAAGCGCAAGATTTCCTGGATGGAAGTCTACGCCGGTGAAAAAGCCACCCAGGTATACGACCAGGACACCTGGCTGCCCCAGGAAACCCTCGATGCGGTCAAGGACTACGTTGTCTCCATCAAGGGTCCGCTGACCACCCCGGTCGGTGGCGGTATCCGCTCCCTCAACGTGGCCCTGCGCCAGCAACTGGACCTGTATGTCTGCCTGCGCCCGGTGGTGTGGTTCCAGGGCGTGCCCAGCCCGGTGAAAAAGCCGGGCGACGTCGACATGGTGATCTTTCGCGAGAACTCCGAAGACATCTATGCCGGTATCGAATGGAAGGCCGGTTCGCCCGAGGCGACCAAGGTCATCAAGTTCCTCAAAGAAGAAATGGGCGTCACCAAGATCCGTTTCGACCAGGATTGCGGCATCGGCATCAAGCCGGTCTCTAAAGAAGGCACCCAGCGCCTGGTGCGCAAGGCCCTGCAGTATGTGGTGGACAACGACCGCAAGTCGCTGACCATCGTGCACAAGGGCAACATCATGAAGTTCACCGAAGGTGCCTTCAAGGACTGGGGCTACGAAGTGGCCAAGAACGAATTCGGCGCCGAGCTGCTCGATGGCGGCCCGTGGATGAAGTTCAAAAACCCGAAAACCGGTCGTGAAGTCATCGTCAAGGACGCCATCGCCGACGCCATGCTCCAGCAGATCCTGCTGCGCCCGGCCGAATACGACGTGATCGCCACCCTCAACCTCAACGGTGACTACCTGTCCGACGCCCTGGCGGCGGAAGTCGGCGGCATCGGTATCGCTCCGGGTGCCAACCTGTCCGACACCGTGGCAATGTTCGAGGCTACCCACGGCACTGCGCCGAAATACGCCGGCAAGGACCAGGTCAACCCTGGTTCGGTGATTCTCTCGGCCGAGATGATGCTGCGCCACCTGGGCTGGACCGAGGCGGCCGACCTGATCATCAAGGGTACCAACGGCGCCATCGCCGCCAAGACCGTGACCTACGACTTCGAGCGCCTGATGGACGGCGCAACCCTGGTCAGCAGCTCCGGTTTCGGTGAGGCCTTGATCAAGCACATGTAAGCGGCACAAGAAAACCGGCCAGTCCTTGCGGGCTGGCCGGTTTTCTTTTGTCTGATCGCCGGCTCAGGCTTCAGTCGTTTGCGGGCTGGGGGTGGGGGAGGCAGTGGTTGGTGCGGTCGCACTCTCGATTTTGACCGCATGCAAGCCTTTGGGGCCCTGGGTGATCTCGAAGCTGACGGATTGTCCGGCTTTCAGGGTTTTATAACCTTCCATCTGGATAGCCGAGTAATGTGCAAACAGATCCTCTGTTTTCCCGTCTTCATTGATGAAGCCATAGCCCTTGGCGTTGTTGAACCACTTGACTTTACCGCTTGCCATCCTCATATCCCTCTGCAAAGGACTCCATCACTGGAGTATCATCCACTCCATCCGCATATGAACCTGCGAAAATTCTGGTTGACTGCGCGGATCTTTATCGACCACGGTGGGTTCTTATTGGTTGTAACACCGTTTTGCCGATAGTCAAGGTGAGGTGACGGCTGTCCCGCGTCGCCTGTGCGGTCAACCCATAAACCAACCTGTCGAAATGATGAAATTCTTTCCATGCATGCACATAGCCAGATTCGACTAACATTCAATCAGGATCGCCCGCAATCGCATGAGGACGATGGTTCTGGCCTGGCGGTACAGGAGGCCAAACCGGCCCTGCAGGCGCCACCCATGTACAAGGTGGTTTTGTTTAACGATGACTACACACCGATGGATTTCGTCGTCGAAGTGCTCGAGGTGTTTTTTAACCTGAATCGCGAGCTGGCGACCAAGGTCATGCTGGCCGTCCACACAGAAGGACGGGCAGTGTGCGGATTGTTTACCCGTGACATCGCCGAGACCAAGGCCATGCAGGTCAACCAATACGCAAGGGAAAGCCAGCATCCGCTACTCTGTGAAATCGAGAAGGACGGTTAATCGCCGGCCACTTGGGTATGAGGTGAAGCTATGTTAAACCGCGAGCTCGAAGTCACCCTCAATCTGGCCTTCAAGGAGGCACGCTCGAAACGTCATGAGTTCATGACCGTCGAGCACCTGCTGCTGGCACTATTGGATAATGAGGCCGCCGCGACCGTTCTGCGCGCCTGCGGCGCAAACCTCGACAAACTCAAACACGACCTGCAGGAGTTCATTGACTCCACCACGCCGTTGATCCCCGTGCACGACGAGGACCGCGAGACCCAGCCAACCCTGGGCTTCCAGCGTGTATTGCAGCGCGCAGTCTTCCATGTCCAGAGCTCGGGCAAGCGTGAAGTCACCGGTGCCAACGTGCTGGTGGCAATTTTCAGCGAACAGGAAAGCCAGGCCGTGTTCCTGCTTAAACAGCAGAGCGTGGCCCGTATCGACGTGGTCAACTACATCGCCCACGGCATCTCCAAGGTGCCGGGCCATGGTGAACACTCCGAGGGCGAACAGGAAATGCAGGACGAGGACGGCGGCGAAACTTCATCGTCGGGCAATCCCCTGGATGCCTATGCCAGCAACCTCAACGAACAGGCTCGCCAAGGGCGCATCGACCCGCTGGTCGGCCGTGAGCTCGAAGTCGAGCGCGTCGCGCAGATCCTCGCCCGTCGGCGCAAGAACAACCCGCTGCTGGTTGGCGAGGCCGGTGTCGGTAAAACCGCCATCGCCGAAGGCCTGGCCAAGCGCATCGTCGACGGCCAGGTGCCGGACCTGCTGGCACAAAGCGTGGTCTACTCGCTGGACCTGGGCGCGTTGCTGGCCGGGACCAAGTATCGTGGCGACTTCGAGAAGCGCTTCAAGGCGCTGCTCAATGAGCTGCGCAAACGCCCGCAGGCGATCCTGTTCATCGACGAGATCCACACCATCATCGGTGCCGGTGCGGCCTCCGGTGGGGTAATGGACGCCTCCAACCTGCTCAAGCCGCTGCTTTCTTCGGGTGATATCCGTTGCATCGGCTCGACCACCTTCCAGGAATTTCGCGGCATCTTCGAAAAAGACCGGGCCCTGGCGCGGCGCTTCCAGAAGGTTGATGTGAGCGAGCCATCGGTGGAAGACACCGTGGGCATCCTGCGTGGGCTCAAGGGGCGGTTCGAGAGCCACCACAACATCGAGTACAGCGATGAGGCCCTGCGCGCCGCTGCCGAGCTTGCAGCGCGCTACATCAACGACCGGCACATGCCCGACAAGGCCATCGATGTGATCGACGAGGCTGGCGCCTACCAGCGCCTGCAGCCGGTGGAGATGCGCGTCAAGCGTATCGACGTGCCGCAAGTCGAAGACATCGTCGCCAAGATTGCGCGGATTCCGCCAAAGCACGTCACCAGTTCCGACAAGGAGCTGCTGCGTAACCTGGAGCGCGACCTCAAGCTGACCGTGTTTGGCCAGGATGCGGCGATCGATTCGCTGGCCACCGCCATCAAGCTGTCACGCGCCGGTCTCAAGGCGCCAGACAAGCCGGTCGGTTCGTTCCTGTTTGCCGGCCCTACCGGTGTCGGTAAAACCGAAGCGGCGCGCCAGTTGGCCAAGGCCCTGGGTGTCGAGCTGGTACGCTTTGACATGTCCGAGTACATGGAGCGTCATACCGTCTCGCGTCTGATCGGTGCGCCTCCGGGCTACGTCGGTTTCGACCAGGGCGGCCTGCTCACCGAAGCCATCACCAAGCAGCCGCACTGCGTGCTGCTGCTCGATGAGATCGAGAAGGCCCACCCGGAAGTCTTCAACCTGCTGCTGCAGGTGATGGACCACGGTACCCTGACCGACAACAACGGGCGCAAGGCGGACTTCCGTAACGTCATCGTCATCATGACCACCAACGCCGGTGCTGAAACCGCTGCGCGAGCTTCGATCGGCTTCACTCATCAAGATCACTCATCCGACGCCATGGAAGTGATCAAGAAGAGCTTCACGCCGGAGTTCCGCAATCGCCTGGACACCATCATCCAGTTTGGCCGCCTCAGCCATGAGACGATCAAGAGCGTGGTGGACAAGTTCCTCATCGAGCTGCAGGCGCAACTGGAAGACAAGCGCGTGTTGCTCGAGGTGAGCGATGCGGCGCGCGGCTGGCTGGCGGCCGGTGGCTACGATGTGCAGATGGGCGCGCGGCCAATGGCGCGGCTGATCCAGGACAAGATCAAACGGCCGCTGGCCGAAGAGATCCTGTTTGGCGAACTGGCCGAGCATGGCGGTGTGGTGCACATCGACATCCGCGATGGCGAACTGGTGTTCGACTTCGAGACCACGGCTGAGATGGCGTAGCGGCCGATTGCGGGGCAAGTCGGGTCGCCGCACCGCCGCTCCCACATGTAGGGGCGGCGGTGCGGCGACCCGACTTGACCCGCGATGCTTTTCAAAGGCCAACAAAAACGCCCGGCATTTAGCCGGGCGTTTTTGTTGGTGTCGCTTAGCGGGCGCGGTAGGTGATGCGCCCCTTGCTCAGGTCGTAAGGCGTCAGTTCGACGCGGACCTTGTCACCGGTCAGAATACGAATGTAGTTCTTGCGCATCTTTCCGGAGATGTGCGCGGTAACGACGTGCCCATTTTCCAACTCCACACGGAACATGGTGTTGGGCAGGGTGTCGACGACAGTGCCTTCCATTTCGAAGCTGTCTTCTTTCGACATGCAGTAAAGCCCTCGGTGTCCAGTTAATGGCCCGGTGCACAGCTGCGCCAGGCAAAAAAAGTGGCGTGCATTGTGCCCGAAAAATGGCCTTCAAGCCAATGATTTCAGTTCAACGTCACCCAACGTTGATTGATCAGCAGCTCGATGGGGCGGTACTGGGTCTTGTAGTTCATCTTTTTGCAGTTCTTGATCCAGTAACCGAGGTAGACCGCGTCCAGGCCCAGGCGCAGGGCTTCGGTGATCTGCCAGAGGATGGCAAAGCGCCCCAGGCTGCGCCGCTCTTCGTCCGGCTCGTAGAAGGTGTACACCGCCGACAGGCCGTTGGGCAGCAGGTCGGTGACCGCCACGGCCAGCAGGCGGCCGTCCAGGCGAAACTCGTAAAAGCGTGAAAACGGCAGATCGCGGACCAGGAAGGTGGAAAACTGGTCGCGGCTTGGCGGGTACATGTCGCCATCGGCGTGGCGCTGCTCGATGTAGCGCCGGTACAGCTCGAAGTATTCCTCCTTGAACGCCGGACGGGCGGGCGTCACGGTGATGTCGGCGTTGCGCTTGAGGATGCGTTTTTGCTGGCGGTTGGGCAAAAAGCGCGCAGCCGGGATCCGCGCCGGCACGCAGGCGTTGCAGTTCTGGCAGTGCGGGCG
Source organism: Pseudomonas sp. UC 17F4 (assembly GCF_900101695.1). Lineage (NCBI taxonomy): Bacteria > Pseudomonadati > Pseudomonadota > Gammaproteobacteria > Pseudomonadales > Pseudomonadaceae > Pseudomonas > Pseudomonas sp. UC 17F4. The sequence continues at coordinate 4,469,232 of NZ_FNKV01000001.1, read as the reverse complement.
ATACAGGTGGTCGCCGCTGCGCCGGAAGCCCATTTCCGACAGGTCTGCGTAGACGTTGACATCCATCGGCTGGCTCGGGTCGAGGAACAGCGTGGTGGCTTGCTCGTCTGGCAGGTAGCTGCAGGAATGGGGTTGAGTGGCATAAAACTTCAACCGCGCCAGCTCTGTCATGATCAACCCCTCGGGAGGTGCTTTTGTTTTAAGTGTAAGCCAGCTGGAAAAACTCGCCTAGCAAACCCAGCTGGCGCTGTTGGGCTGGTCGAGATAGCGCTGCAGGTAGTCGGCAAACGTGGCCCGGGCGATGGCGCGGGCGCCGAGGCTGTGCAGGTGGTCGGTAGGCATCTGACAGTCAATCAGGACGAATCCTGCCTGTTGCAGGTGCTCGACCAGCGCCACGAAGCCGACTTTGGAGGCGTTGTCGGCGCGGCTGAACATCGATTCGCCGAAAAACAGCCGGCCCATGGCCAGGCCGTACAGGCCGCCCACCAGCTCGCCATCGCGGCGCACCTCGACCGAATGGGCAAAGCCCTGCCGGTGCAACTGCAGGTAGGCCGCCTGCATGCTGTCGGTGATCCAGGTGCCGTCGGCGTAGGCGCGCGGTGCGGCGCAGGCGTCGATTACCGCGGCAAAGTCCTGGTCGAAGCTGACCTGGTAGTGGCCCTGGCGGATGAACTTGCGCAGCGAGCGCGACACGTGCAATTCGTCGGGGAACAGCACGGTACGCGGGTCGGGCGACCACCAGAGGATCGGCTGGCCGTCCTGGTACCAGGGGAAGCAACCATGGCGATAGGCCTGCACCAGGCGCTCGGCGCTGAGGTCGCCGCCGGCGGCGAGCAGGCCGTTAGGGTCGCGCAGGGCTTTGTCCAGCGGCGGGAAGGTCAGGGTGTCGCGGCTCAGCCAGGTCAGCATCGTGGTCCAATGATGGAGGAGGGGAGGGCGCCTAGCATGGCCTGAAAAAGCCTCCCGGGACAAGCCTGCTCCTGCAGCGGTGATGCCGTCTGGCAACTTGCTTGGACGTTTGTTGTCACACTTGCACAAAAACACCGCATAAGCCTTTGTCACAAAAGAAAATGCGTGCTCAAATTGCTGTATAGGAAATTGGCCCCCGTTTACGCGTGTTCTGGCGTGCCGCCATGGCGGTAGGCGGGCAGTAATGTTAAAAGTAGTGGTTTGTTGACTGTTCTGTTGGGTCAATCACTGTTGGACGCGCAATGAGCGCAGGAATAGACGCGTTTTGAAGAAATCCACCGCAACACCCAGTCCCTTGCCCGTGCCGCTCTGGCGCCAGCAGCTGCACTATCGGCTCAAGGAAGGTGCGCTGATCGCCGTGGGCGCGCTGTGCCTGTACCTGTGGATGGCCTTGCTGACCTACGACCAGGCCGACCCGGGCTTCAGCCACACCAGCAACGTCGAGCAGGTGCAGAACGCCGCCGGCCGTGCCGGTGCCTACTTCGCCGACATCCTGTTCATGGTCCTGGGCTATTTCGCCTACATCTTCCCCTTGCTGCTGGCGATCAAGACCTGGCAGATCTTCCGCGAACGCCACCAGCCATGGCAGTGGAGCGGCTGGCTGTTCTCCTGGCGCCTGATCGGCCTGGTGTTCCTGGTGCTTTCGGGTGCGGCGCTGGCGCATATCCATTTCCATTCCGCCGCCAGCCTGCCGGCATCGGCCGGTGGCGCGCTGGGCGAAAGCCTTGGCGACCTGGCCAAGAACGCCCTGAACGTGCAGGGCAGCACGCTGATGTTCATCGCCTTGTTCCTGTTCGGCCTGACCGTGTTCACCGACCTGTCGTGGTTCAAGGTCATGGACATCACCGGCAAGATCACCCTCGACCTGTTCGAGCTGTTCCAGGGCGCCGCCAACCGCTGGTGGGAGGCGCGCAACGAGCGCAAGCGCCTGGTGGCGCAGCTGCGTGAGGTCGACGACCAGGTTCATGATGTGGTCGCCCCGGTAGCCCCTGACCGCCGCGAGCAGGCCAAGGCCAAGGAGCGCATCATCGAGCGCGACCAGGCCCTGAGCAAGCATGTTGCCGAGCGCGTGCAGCAACCGGCGCCGGTGATCATGCCGGCCCCGGCCAAGGCGCCGGAGCCGAGCAAGCGCGTGCAGAAAGAAAAACAGGCGCCGCTGTTCGTCGACAGCGCCATCGAAGGCACCTTGCCGCCGATCTCGATCCTCGATCCTGCCGAGAAGAAGCAGGTCAACTACTCGCCAGAGTCCCTGGCCGGGGTTGGCCACCTGCTGGAAATCAAGCTCAAGGAATTCGGCGTCGAAGTCTCGGTAGACTCGATCCACCCAGGCCCGGTGATTACCCGGTACGAAATCCAGCCGGCCGCTGGCGTCAAGGTCAGCCGCATCGCCAACCTGGCCAAGGACCTGGCCCGTTCCCTGGCCGTGACCAGTGTGCGCGTGGTTGAAGTGATCCCTGGCAAGACCACCGTCGGTATCGAGATTCCCAACGAAGACCGGCAGATCGTACGCTTCTCCGAAGTGCTGTCGTCGCCGCAATACGACGAAGCCAAGTCGCCGGTGACCATGGCCCTGGGCCACGACATCGGCGGCAAGCCGGTGATCACCGACCTTGCGAAGATGCCGCACCTGCTGGTGGCCGGTACCACCGGTTCCGGTAAGTCGGTGGGCGTCAACGCCATGATCCTGTCGATCCTGTTCAAGTCGGGCCCGGAAGACGCCAAACTGATCATGATCGACCCGAAAATGCTCGAGCTGTCGATCTACGAAGGCATTCCGCACCTGCTCTGCCCGGTGGTCACCGACATGAAGGACGCCGCCAACGCCCTGCGCTGGAGCGTCGCCGAGATGGAACGGCGCTACAAGCTGATGGCGGCCATGGGCGTGCGTAACCTGGCCGGCTTCAACCGCAAGGTCAAGGATGCCGAAGAGGCCGGCGAGCCGATCTACGACCCGATGTTCAAGCGCGAAAGCATGGACGACGTGCCGCCGCTGCTGAAAACCCTGCCGACCATCGTTGTAGTGGTCGACGAGTTTGCCGACATGATGATGATCGTCGGCAAGAAGGTTGAAGAGCTGATCGCGCGTATCGCCCAGAAGGCCCGTGCCGCCGGTATCCACCTGATTCTCGCCACCCAGCGGCCATCGGTGGACGTGATTACCGGCCTGATCAAGGCCAACATCCCGACGCGGATGGCCTTCCAGGTATCGAGCAAGATCGACTCGCGGACCATCATCGACCAGGGCGGCGCCGAGCAGTTGCTGGGCCACGGTGACATGCTCTACATGCCGCCGGGCACCAGCCTGCCGATTCGCGTGCATGGCGCTTTCGTCTCCGATGACGAGGTGCATCGCGTGGTCGAGGCCTGGAAGCTGCGAGGCGCCCCGGACTACAACGACGACATCCTCAGCGGCGTCGAAGAGGCCGGCAGCGGCTTCGACGGCGGCAGTGGCGGTGGTGACGGCGACGATGCCGAAACCGACGCGCTGTACGATGAAGCCGTGCAGTTCGTGCTGGAAAGCCGCCGGGCCTCCATCTCCGCCGTACAGCGCAAGCTGAAGATCGGCTACAACCGCGCCGCGCGGATGATCGAGGCGATGGAGATGGCCGGTGTGGTCACCGCCATGAACACCAACGGTTCGCGCGAAGTGATTGCCCCCGGGCCGTCCCGCGACTGATGATCCAACCTGCTGGCGGCCAGTGACGGCCGTCGGCCCCTTCATACTGCAACGAGGATTTCCATGCGCCTGATTCGCATGCTGTTGGTTTCCGCTATGGCCCTGTCCAGCGCTTCGGCAATTGCCGCCGAGGCCGATGCGGCGCGCCTGACCCAGTTGCTGGACAAGTCCAAAACCATTAGCGCCAATTTCTCCCAGCTGACCCTCGATGGCACCGGCACCCAGTTGCAGGAAACCACCGGGCAGATGGCCGTGCAGCGCCCGGGCCTGTTCTACTGGCACACCGACGCGCCACAGGAGCAGGTGGTAGTCTCGGACGGCAAGAACGTCACATTGTGGGACCCTGACCTGGAACAGGCTACCATCAAGAAACTTGACCAGCGTTTGACCGAAACCCCGGCACTGCTGCTGTCCGGTGACGTCTCGAAGATCAGTCAGAGCTTCGACATCACCTCCAAGGAGCAGGGCGAGGTCATGGATTTCGTACTCAAGCCGAAAACCAAGGACACCCTGTTCGACTCGCTGCGCCTGTCGTTCCGTCGTGGCCTGGTCAATGACATGCAACTGATCGACAGCGTCGGCCAGCGCACCAACATCCTGTTCACCGGGGTGAAGGCCAACGAGCAGATCCCGGCCAGCAAGTTCAAGTTCGACGTGCCCAAGGGCGCTGATGTGATCAAAGAGTAAGAGGTCAAGCCGCCGTTCATGGACCTGTTTCGTAGCGACCCCGTAGCCCAGCCCCTGGCCGCGCGCCTGCGCCCGGCCAACCTGGACGAGTACGTTGGCCAGGAGCACCTGCTGGCCCGCGGCAAGCCGCTGCGCGAGGCACTGGAAGCGGGCGCGCTGCACTCGATGATCTTCTGGGGCCCGCCCGGGGTCGGCAAGACCACCCTGGCGCGGCTGCTGGCGCAGTTCTGCGACGCCCACTTCGAGACCGTTTCGGCGGTGTTGGCCGGGGTCAAGGAAATCCGCCACGCGGTGGACATCGCCAAGCAGCAGGCGGGGCAGTACGGGCGCCGGACGATTCTGTTCGTCGATGAAGTGCACCGCTTCAACAAGTCCCAGCAAGATGCCTTTCTGCCCTATGTGGAAGACGGCACGCTGATCTTCATCGGCGCCACCACCGAGAACCCCTCGTTCGAGCTCAACAACGCGCTGCTGTCGCGGGCGCGGGTGTATGTGCTCAAAAGCCTCGATGAAGCGGCGCTGCGCAAGCTGGTCAACCGCGCCCTGACTGAAGAGCGCGGCCTGGGCAAGCGCCAGTTGCGGGTCGGCGACGAAGCCTTCCAGATGCTCATGGCCGCCGCCGATGGCGATGGCCGGCGCATGCTCAACTTTCTTGAAAACGCCTCGGACCTGGCCGAAGACGGCGGCGAAATCGGCGTCGAGCTGCTGCAGAGCCTGCTCGGCGACAGCCGCCGGCGTTTCGACAAGGGCGGCGAAGCCTTCTATGACCAGATCTCGGCGCTGCACAAATCAGTGCGCGGCTCCAACCCCGACGGCGCCCTGTACTGGTTCGCGCGCATGCTCGATGGCGGCTGCGACCCGCTGTACATCGCCCGCCGCGTGGTGCGCATGGCCAGCGAAGACATTGGCAACGCCGACCCCCGCGCCCTGAGCCTGTGCCTGGCGGCCTGGGACGTGCAGGAGCGCCTGGGCAGCCCCGAAGGCGAGCTGGCGGTGGCCCAGGCCATTACCTACCTTGCCTGCGCACCGAAGAGCAACGCAGTGTACATGGGCTTCAAGACCGCCCTGCGCGAAGCCGGCGAGCACGGCTCGCTGGAAGTGCCGCTGCACCTGCGCAACGCGCCCACAAAACTGATGAAGCAACTGGGCTATGGCGATGAATACCGTTACGCCCACGACGAGCCGGATGCCTACGCTGCCGGTGAGGACTACTTCCCCGACAACCTCGCGCCGCGCCACTATTACCAACCGGTGCCGCGCGGCCTGGAACTGAAGATCGGCGAGAAGCTCAGGCACCTGGCCGAGCTCGACCGCAACAGCCCGCGGCAGCGGAGAAAACCATGATTGCGCTGATCGCCGCGGTCAGCGCCGGCGGCATCGCCGGTACCTTGCTGCGCTTTGCCACGGCCAATTGGGTCAACGCGCACTGGCCACGCCACTTCTATCTCGGTACGCTGGCGGTCAATCTGCTCGGCTGCCTGCTGATCGGCTTGCTCTACGGGCTGTTTGTGCATCGCCCGCTGGTGCCGGTCGAGCTGCGCGCGGGCCTGATCGTCGGCTTTCTCGGCGGTCTGACAACCTTTTCATCCTTTTCACTGGACACCGTGCGCCTGCTCGAAAGCGGGCAGGCGCCGCTGGCCTTCGGGTATGCCGGAGCCAGCGTATTGGGCGGGCTGCTCGCTACCTGGGCCGGCCTGTCTTTGACCAAATTCTGAACCAACGAGAGAACGATATGCTCGATTCCAAACTGTTACGCGGCCAACTTCAGGAAGTGGCGGACCGCCTGGCCTCCCGTGGCTTCAGCCTGGATGTCGCGCGCATCGAGGCCCTGGAAGAACGCCGCAAGGTGGTGCAGACCCGTACCGAACAACTGCAAGCCGAGCGTAACGCCCGTTCCAAATCCATCGGCCAGGCCAAGGCCAAGGGCGAAGACATCGCCCCGCTGATGGCGGACGTCGAGCGCATGGCGGGTGAACTTGCCAGCGGCAAGGTCGAGCTGGACGGCATCCAGGCCGAACTGGATGGCATCCTGCTGGGTATTCCCAACCTGCCGGATGACAGCGTGCCGGTCGGCGCCGATGAAGACCACAACGTCGAAGTGCGTCGTTGGGGCACCCCGCGCGCCTTCGACTTCGAGATCAAGGACCACGTGGCGCTCGGCGAGCTGACCGGCGGCCTGGACTTCGAAACCGCGGCCAAGCTGTCGGGCGCCCGTTTTGCCCTGCTGCGCGGCCCGATCGCGCGCCTGCACCGCGCCCTGGCGCAGTTCATGATCAACCTGCACACCAGCGAGCACGGCTACGAAGAAGCCTACACCCCGTACCTGGTCCAGGCCCCGGCGCTGCAAGGCACCGGCCAGTTGCCCAAGTTCGAGGAAGACCTGTTCAAGATCAGCCGCGACGGCGAAGCCGACTTCTACCTGATCCCGACTGCCGAAGTGTCGCTGACCAACATCGTGGCCGGCGAGATCCTCGACGCCAAGCAACTGCCGATCAAGTTCGTCGCCCACACCCCGTGCTTCCGTAGCGAAGCCGGTGCTTCGGGCCGCGACACCCGCGGTATGATCCGCCAGCACCAGTTCGACAAGGTCGAAATGGTACAGATCGTCGAGCCGGGCAAATCCATGGAAGCCCTCGAAGGCCTGACCGCCAACGCCGAACGCGTGCTGCAGGCCCTGGAGCTGCCATACCGGGTTCTGGCGCTGTGCACTGGCGACATGGGCTTCAGCGCGGTGAAAACCTACGACCTGGAAGTCTGGGTGCCAAGCCAGGACAAGTACCGCGAAATCTCCTCGTGCTCCAACTGTGGCGATTTCCAGGCCCGGCGCATGCAGGCGCGCTGGCGCAACCCGGAAACCGGCAAGCCGGAACTGGTGCACACCCTCAACGGTTCGGGCCTGGCAGTTGGCCGGACCCTGGTGGCGGTGCTCGAGAACTACCAGCAGGCCGACGGTTCGATCCGCGTGCCAGAAGTGCTCAAGCCGTACATGGGTGGCCTGGAGGTCATCGGTTAAATGGAATTCCTGCCGCTGTTCCACAAACTGCGCGGCAGCCGTGTGCTGATCGTCGGCGCAGGCGAGATTGCCCTGCGCAAATCGCGTCTGCTGGCCGACGCCGGGGCTGTACTGCGGGTCGTGGCGCCCGAGATCGAAGCGCAACTGGCCGAGCTTGCCCGGCACAGCGGTGGTGAAATCCTCAGCCGTGGTTACCAGCCTGGCGACCTCGACGGTTGCCAGCTGATCATTGCCGCCACCGACGACCAGGCGCTCAACGCCCAGGTCTCGGCCGATGCCCAGCAGCGCTGCGTACCAGTCAACGTGGTCGATGCACCGGCGCTGTGTTCGGTGATCTTCCCGGCTATTGTCGACCGTTCGCCATTGGTGGTGGCGGTGTCCAGCGGCGGCGATGCGCCGGTGCTGGCGCGGCTGATCCGGGCCAAGCTGGAAACCTGGATTCCCGCCGCCTATGGCGAGCTGGCCGGCCTTGGCGCGCGCTTTCGGCACAAGGTCAAGGCGCTGTACCCGGACGTCAATCAGCGTCGCGGTTTCTGGGAAGATGTCTTCCAGGGCCCGATCGCCGAGCGGCAACTGGCCGGGCAGGGCGCTGAAGCCGAGCGCCTGCTGCAAGCCAAGATCGACGGTGCCACTTACCAGGCGCCGGGCGAGGTGTACCTGGTCGGCGCTGGCCCCGGTGACCCGGACCTGCTGACCTTCCGCGCCTTGCGCCTGATGCAGCAAGCCGACGTGGTGCTCTACGATCGCCTGGTCGCCCCGGCGATCATCGAGCTGTGCCGCCGTGATGCCGAGCGTATCTACGTCGGCAAGCGCCGCGCCGACCACGCCGTGCCGCAAGCGCAGATCAACCAGCAACTGGTCGACCTGGCGCGTCAGGGCAAGCGGGTGCTGCGTCTGAAGGGCGGCGATCCGTTCATCTTCGGCCGTGGCGGCGAAGAGATCGAGGAGCTGGCGGCCCAGGGTATTCCGTTCCAGGTGGTGCCGGGGATTACCGCGGCCAGCGGTTGCTCGGCCTATGCCGGCATCCCGCTGACCCACCGCGACTATGCCCAGTCGGTGCGTTTCGTCACCGGTCACCTCAAGGACGGTACCAGCGACCTGCCCTGGCACGACCTGGTGGCACCGGCGCAGACCCTGGTGTTCTACATGGGCCTGGTGGGCCTGCCGACCATCTGTGCCGAGTTGATTCGTCACGGGCGTGCGGCCGATACCCCGGCGGCCCTGGTGCAGCAGGGCACCACGCCGAACCAGCGGGTGTTCACCGGCACCCTGGCCGACTTGCCCAAGCTTGTGGCCGAGCATGAAGTGCATGCACCGACCCTGGTGATCGTCGGCGAAGTCGTACAGCTGCGCGAGAAACTGGCCTGGTTCGAAGGCGCCCAGCCGTAGCCGCATCGCGGGTCAAGTCGGATCGCCGCACCGCCGCTCCTACAGGTTTTGTGGGAGCGGCGGTGCGACGCCTCGACTTGCCCCGCGATGAATCCACCCTTATTCCCCGGCCTTGCGCCAAATCCCTCGCCCCACCAGCCGCTCCCGGTCATGCCCCAGCTCAAAATCCTGCAACGGCCCCTTGGGCACAATCCCGTTCGGATTGATGGTCTTGTGGCTCATGTAGTAATGCTTCTGGATATGCTCGAAATTCACCGTCTCGGCGATCCCCGGCCACTGGTACAGCTCCCGTAGCCAGTTCGACAGGTTCGGGTAATCGGCAATGCGCCGCAGGTTGCACTTGAAGTGTCCGTGGTACACCGCGTCAAAGCGAATCAGCGTGGTGAACAGCCGCCAGTCGGCCTCGGTCAGGTATTCCCCGGCCAGATAGCGCTGGGTGCCCAGCAGCCGCTCCAGATGATCCAGCTCGGCAAACACCTCGTCAAAGGCCTGCTCGTAGGCCGCCTGCGACGTGGCAAAGCCTGCCCGGTACACGCCATTGTTGACCGCCGGGTAAATCCGCTCGTTGAGTGCGTCGATCTGCTCGCGCAAGGGTTCGGGATACAGGTCCAGGCGATTGCCGGTCAGTTCGTCGAAGGCCGAGTTGAAGATGCGAATGATCTCTGCCGATTCGTTGTTGACGATGCGCTGCTCGTGTTTGTCCCACAGCACCGGCACCGTGACCCGGCCGCTGTAGTGTGGGTCGTCGCGGGTGTAGCGCTGGTGCAGGAAGTCCAGGTGCTCAAGCTTGTCACCGGTCGAGCCCTTGTTCTGGTCGAAAGTCCAGCCATGCTCGGCCATCAGCCAACTGACCACCGACACATCGATCAGGCTCTCAAGGCCCTTGAGCTTGCGAAAGATCAGGGTGCGGTGGGCCCAGGGGCAAGCCAGCGACACGTACAGGTGATAACGGCCGGCTTCGGCGCCGGGCAGGGCGTTCCGCCGCTGCGCGCTTTCGCGCTGGAAGGCGCCGTCTTTGCTGCTTTCATACCACTGGTCGTGCCAGCGTCCGTCGATCAACAGGCCCATGCTGAGCTCCTTGGCGATTCGTTCTGATATAGAACCCAGTGTACGGAGCTGGGTTCGAACGAATAGCGCAAAGTCCGGGCCTGTTTGATCGGCTCAGTCGATCAGTTGCGTTGGTCCCAATAGCGTTGGGCCTGGGCGAAGGCTTCCTCGCGGCAATGACCCAGGCCGCGCAAGGCCAGGGCCATGGTTGCGACCACGGCCAGTTCGCCGTAGCTGTTCTGCTCATCACCGCGCCACACGGCCAGCAACTGCTCGGGCTCCAGGCTCGCCGGTTTGACATGACGCTGGGCGGCCAGGGCCGGCCATTCTTCATCCCAGTCGATGCCATTGGCGGTGCCATACAGGTGGCTGCTGGTGTCCGGGTTGATCTCGATCTCACCGCCATCGCCCTTGACCACGATTGCCGTATCGCCGAGCAGGCGGCTGGCTTCGCGGTGAACCGCCTGGTAGCCGGGGTGGAAGATGCTCTGCAGGCCGCAGCGGGCGTTCAACGGGTTGAGCACCCGGGCCAGGGAGTGAATCGGCGAACGCAGGCCCAGGGTGTTGCGCAGGTCGATCATCCGTTGCAGGCGCGGGGCCCAGTCTTGCAGCGGGATGAACGCCAGCATGTGGCTTTCCAGCGCTTCAGACACTGCATTCCAGTCCCGGCACAGCGGAATCTGCAGCAGCGCCAGCACTTGCTCGGTGTACAGCCGCCCGGCGGTGTGCGCGCCGCCGCCGTGCAGGAGGATGCGCACGCCATTGGCCGCCAGGCACTTGGCAGCCAGCAGGTACCAGGGCAGGTGGCGTTTTTTGCCGGCGTAACTTGGCCAGTCGAGATCAACCTCAATCGGCGGTGCCTGCAAACGCTGGCGCAGGGCCTCGGTGAAGCCGGCCAGTTCCTCAGGGCTTTCTTCCTTGTGGCGCAGCAGCATCAGGAAGGCGCCGAGCTGGGTTTCCTCGACCTTGCCATCGAGCAGCATGCCCATGGCTTCGCGGGCTTCCTCGCGGCTCAGGCCACGGGCGCCGCGCTTGCCCTTGCCAAGAATGCGCACGAACTGGGCAAACGGGTGCTCGGCCGGGGTTTCGGTGATCAACGGGCTGTGTTCGGTCATATGCAATTGGTCGGCTTCGGCAGGCCCGCAAGTTTCGCGGCGAGTTTGGCGGGGGTGCCCTTGAACAGGCGGTTCAGGTGCAGGCTGTTGCCTTTGTCCGCGCCCAGCTTGAGCGCGGTGTACTTGATCAGCGGGCGGGTGGCCGGCGACAGCTCGAACTCCCGGTAGAAGTCGCGCAACAGGTTCAGCACCTCCCAGTGTTCGGCGGTCAGCTCAAGCTCTTCATGGGCGGCGAGGGCGCTAGCGACCTCCTCGGACCAATCACCCAGCTCGAGCAGGTAGCCGTCTTTATCCAGGGCGATGCTGCGCTCGCCGACAGTCAGGGTACTCATAGCCAGCTGTTGACCTTGTCATAGTGCAGCGACAGCTCGACGAAGGCCGGGTAGTCGATGGCCTTGCCCAGCTCACTGAGGACGATGGCGCGGGCCTGCAGGTCTTCGTCCAGGGCGAACAGGCGCCCGTCCAGGTGGCTGGCCTGCAGGCTGCGCAGCGGTTCGCTGCCGGGCTGCAGGGCATACACCGCATCACCGCACAGCAACAGGCCGTCGGCGCTGCCGAGCAGGCGCAGGCAGCTGCTCAGGCGGTTATCGCCAAATGGCGAGTGGGAAATCACGTGCAAGGTGCTCATCAGAGGGTCACCACCTGGTCGAAACGGTCGATCAACGCCGCAAGCGCGGCGTCATCCAGCACCTGCACTGGCAGGCTCAGGGCGTCGGCAGCAAGGCCGCGCTCTTGCAGGCAGCTAGCGGCGGCAAACAGTTCCTCGACGCCAAACATCGGCAGGGCCTGCAGGTTGGCCGCCAGGTTCTTCTGCTGCAGCTGGGCCGGTTGCTGGCCGGAGGCGAGCTGGAACACGCCATCATCGAGAAACAGCATGCCCAGCGGCAAATCGAAGGCACCGCCGGCCAGGGCGATATCCAGCGCCTCGCGGGCGGACGGCCCGGCCCAGGGTGCCTGGCGGCTGATAATCAGCAAGGACTTGGCCATTTCAATCGCCTCCAAAGCACATCAGCCGATCGGCGCCTTGCGCCGCTTCATGCAACTGGCCAAGCCCCGACAACTCCCACGGCGCCGGTAGGTTGACCGCCGGGCGCTGGTAGCGCTGGGCTTCCTCGGCGTTGAGCACGCCACGGCGCAGGGCGGCGGCGATACACACCACGGCATCGAGCTGCTGCGCGCTGACGAACGCGCGCCATTCGGCGGCAAGGTCCAGTTCATCCTGGGGCGCCACGACATTGCCCGAGGCGCTGTGCACACCGTCCTGATAGAAAAACAACCGGACAATCTCATGCCCGCCAGCAACCGCCGCCTGGGCAAAACGCAGGGCGCGGCGCGAGGAGGGCGCATGGGCCGGAGAAAAAACCGCAATGGCGAACTTCATGGAAGGCTCTTTCAGCAAATCTGCGGGAATGATAAAGCAAAAAGCCCGCTCCTGTTGGAGCGGGCTTGACCCACGATGGGGGCAACCTCAATCTCAGGCCTTGTCTTTATGCTCCGGCAAGAACCAGTTCAGCACCAGGGCACAAATCCCCCCGGTGGCTACCCCCGACTCCAGCACATTACGCAGCGCCGACGGCATGTGCGCGAGGAACTCCGGCACCTGTGCCACGCCCAGGCCCAGCGCCAGCGACACGGCAATGATCAGCAACGCGCGACGATCCAGGCTGATGCTGGCAAGGATATTGATCCCCGAAGCCGCCACCGCGCCGAACATCACCATCGCCGCCCCCCCGAGCACCGGCTCCGGCACCGCCTGGATCACCCCGGCCACGCTCGGGAACAGGCCAAGAATCACCAGCATCGCCGCAATCCACACACCAATATGACGGCTGGCAATGCCGGTCAGCTGAATCACGCCATTATTCTGGGCAAAGATCGAGCTCGGGAAGGTATTGAACACCCCGGCCAGCAGCGAGTTGGCGCCGTTGACCAGCACCCCGCCCTTGATCCGCTGCATCCACAGCGGGCCTTCCACTGGCTGGCGCGAAACCTTGCTGGTCGCGGTCACATCACCAATGGCTTCCAGCGATGTAACCAGGTAAATCACCAGCATCGGAATAAACAGCGCCCAAGAGAAGCCCAGACCGAAATGCAGCGGTACCGGCACCTGGAACAGCGCGGCTTCGTGCATGCCGGTGAAATTCAGGCGGCCCAGGTAGCCGGCCAGGGCATAGCCCACGGCCAGGGCGATAACGATGGCGCAGCTGCGCATCCACACCACCGGAATACGGTTGAGAATGACGATGATCGCCAGCACCACGCCCGACAGCAGCAGGTTCTCGCCATTGGCAAAGGTACCGTTGCTCATCGCCGCAAAGCCGCCACCCATGCTGATCAGGCCGACCTTGATCAGGGTCAGGCCGATCATCAGCACGACGATCCCGGTCACCAGCGGAGTGATCAGGCGTTTGACGAACGGCAGAATGCGCGAAATGCCCATCTCCACGAACGAACCGGCGATCACCACACCAAAAATCGCCGCCATCACACCTTCAACCGGCGTGCCTTGCTTGACCATCAACGCGCCACCGGCGATCAACGGCCCGACAAAGTTGAAACTGGTGCCCTGCACAATCAACAGCCCGGCGCCGAACGGCCCGAAGCGGCGGCACTGCACGAAGGTAGCGATCCCCGAGATCACCAGCGACATCGACACAATTAGGTTGGTATCACGGGCCGAAACCCCCAGCGCCTGGCAGATCAGCAGGCCGGGGGTGACGATCGGCACAATGATCGCCAGCAGATGCTGCAATGCCGCCAGCATCGCAATCAACGGCCGCGGCCGGTCTTCAAGGCCGAGGACCAGTTCATTGGCCTGCGCGGGTGCGCCGGGTCCTTGCTCGATTGAACTCATGGGAGTGCTGCCCCGGAAGAAAAAAGGAGCGCATTCTACGGGGCCGCACTCGTTTACGGTAGTGCGGGAGCTGGCTTTGCCAGCGATGCAAGGCAAAGCCTTGGCAAACCCCGGCCACAAAAAAGCCCGCCGAAGCGGGCTTTCTCTTAAAACATCACACCAACAACCAATCAGTCATCGCGACCCATCAGGCCGAACAGCTGCAGCAGGCTGACGAACAGGTTGTAGATCGATACATACAGGCTGATGGTCGCCATGATGTAGTTACGCTCGCCACCGTGGATGATCGCGCTGGTCTGGAACAGGATGCATACCGACGAGAACAGCACGAAACCGGCGCTGATCGCCAGTTGCAGGCCGCTGATCTGGAAGAAGAAGCTGGCAACCACGGCACCCAGCAGCACGAAGAAGCCTGCAGTGATGAAGCCGCTGAGGAAGCTCATGTCCTTGCGGGAGATCAGCACATAGGCCGACAGACCACCGAACACCAGGGCGGTCATGGCAAATGCCGAGCTGACCACCTCGGCGCCACCGGCCATGCCCAGGTAACGGTTGAGGATAGGGCCGAGCAAAAAGCCCATGAAACCGGTGAGGGCGAAGGTAGAGACCAGGCCCCAGACCGAATCACGCAGCTTGTTGGTGAGGAAGAACAGGCCATAGAAGCCGATCAGCACCACGAAAATGTTCGGGTAGCCGACGCGCATCTGCTGCGCCACATAGGCCATGACGCCACTGAAGGCGAGGGTGATAGCCAGCAACCCGTATGTGTTACGCAGGACGCGGCTGACCTCCTGCTGCTCGACCTGCTGGCCGTGATTGACGGCGTAATCCTGTTCGCGCATGGCGACACTCCTGTGGGTTTGAAACGTTCAGATGCAAAGATCATAACAGAGCCGCGCAAAGCAGCCACATAGAGAGTTTGACAGCTTGTTTCATTTCGGTATTATGGCGCCCGCAATACGAGGAAGCGTGGCCGAGTGGTTTAAGGCAACGGTCTTGAAAACCGTCGATGGGCAACTATCCTAGAGTTCGAATCTCTACGCTTCCGCCATCTTCAAAGCCCTGATTAGTCAGGGCTTTTTGCGTTTCCGAGGGTCGAAAAATAGGGCCTCGGGAACACGCTTGGGAATATCGCTTCCAATTCGGCTTGGAATCGCTTCGAAGACGTTCACTATTTTGCCTTCTGTGTGCGCGCCCCCTTCTCCGAAATCATGTCCGTTTCGTTTAGACCAACCTAGCCGGGGTGGCGCGCTTCGTTGAAGTGGGTAATATGCTTCGCTTCCTTCTAGGCGGGAGAGCGGTCATGCGCCAAAGGCTGCAGCAGCTTCGAGAGTGGCTCACACCGCGTAGGCGGCTATGGATGGGCATAGCTCTGATTACAGTCACTATCGCTGTGCCAATTGTCAGTCCAGGAACCACCGTCAGTTGGCTTATCGGACCTGCGAGCGTTTTCTTCGTGGGTGCCTTTATGCCCGCTACGAACGGAAAATGATAAGGCGCTGGCGGGCATCCGGCAGATGGTTTTGGCGGTACCTTGGAATGTGAGTTTACCGGAATGGCAACTGCCTCGAGTCTGTCACCAGAACGGGCTGAATAAAGCCTTCGATGTCACCAGCCAGCCACGATTGTTCTGTTCTTGATAAGTAAAACTTAACGGCTGCGCCCGATTCGTCGGTCGACGCTACTGCGATCAATGTCTGCTGTGGATACTGTGTGCGCCACTGCTGAAACACTGCGTTGATCAACAGCAAGGCCTGTGCAAGATTATCGCCTGTGAGGTAGTTGAATTGACCCAGCATTCAACGCTTGTCTCGTCCGGGCGGAGCGATCGCTGAACAGTTCCAAGTCTTTTCTTGAAAGCGGCGTGAATCGCCTAACGCTACCACTGAAGGCAACTGGCCGATCATCGCTAGAAGGGAACGATTTGCCTCGCAGCATCACCCCAGACTCGCTAGGATGGGCTGAATTCGTATTTTTGCCAGGCGATGAGTGGATGTTCCAGGATTTAAAAAACAATTCCCCGCACGGGAGCATGCTAAGCAAACTCCAGCCTGTTGCCTCATCAATGCTTGCACACCTGAACGAATGCTATCCGTCTCTTCCCGAGGATTACAGCGCCTTCCTGAAGGAATTCGGAAGCGGAGCAGTAGGTGCGGATCAGCCGCTGTTCATTCTGTATGACGGTCTGCTGGCGCCGAATGAAATTTACGATGCTGACAGTGCCACCGCGCTGGAGGGAATTCTGTTGTTCGGTGATGACATGCAGGGCTACTGCGCAGGCTTCGATACCGACAACGCCTGGCAGGTAGTCGAGATTGATCCGCTCGATGGGCAGGCTCATGTAGTTGCCGCCAGTTTTCAGGAGTACCTGCGCGATCTGTTGAATTAGCGGCGAGGCTCTATTCCCTCCGCAGTTACCGTAGTTGTATTCAAGCGCTCGCATTTGCGAGAAGCCGACAGCGAACTGTAGTGGAGGGCGAAGCCTTTTGCTCGATCGCAGAGCACCAGGCGTTGTGCCAGGGGGCGTGTCGACTCATCCACGCGTGCATCCACTCAGATATCAGCGTTGGTTGCATGCACTGCTTGAGCTTTCACCCCAAATAACCGGTCAGCTATCTGCCGACCTCGCTCCAGCCCCTCCGCCGTCAACCAGATCGATTTACTCTTGTTTATCGGATCATTAATGAAGCCCTGCTCATGCAGTCGATTCATGATCTCGAAATCGAACCCTTTCCAGGCATTGCCATCGTCGGAACTAAAGGCTACCAACAGGGCAAGCACGGCATCTTCAATCAGTTTGTCGTCGTATTCCATGATCGTTGCTCCGCTCGTATTTGAGTATCGCGCATGAAATCCAGTAGCAATTGGCAGCCCTGCGCGGCGGTACGCAGAGCCAATAACAATGTACCATCAGAATCTCCGCCGTTTCTGCCACCAGCCTCAATCACCAGCAGATGCCCGAAGCCGATAGCTAACAAAGCGCACGCCATCCAAACAAACTTCCCCATCCGGCTGAAACCCTAACCAAAGCATCCCCTTGACCCGCGTTCTGCTAGGCGCAAGCAAAACGGTAACCGATTCCAGCCCAATCTCCTCAAAGGCTCGCCGAAGGATTTCAGCAAAAATCGCTCTGCCATGGCCCCAGTAATCTGGATGTAAAACCAGCGCCAGGTCCGCATCACCCTCGGTTAACTGCAGACCACCCCAGCCGGCAAACTTCTGATTCACCAAGAAAGCCCACGGGCCATAGCCATTAACCTGCCACTGCGACTCTTTCTCGGCGACCCACGCTGCGCATTTGGCTTCGTCAAAGTCGGGGCGGCCCAATGGCATGTGGCGCAAGACCCGCGAGTTGTTGTTGAGCTCGATGATGTCGGCGCTGCTGATTTCACTGAGTCGCTTGAATTGCAGGTCCATGCTTTGCCTTTTCCGCAATGTTTGATGCGCGGGTTTGCACTCGCGCAGGCCAACCAATCTAGCCGGCTGGCTTGAAACCAGCAGCCCCTTTCGCAAGCTCAACCGCAGCAGTAATCGCTGCTCGCGCTTGCGGGCTGTTCTTCCAGCAGGTCGAGCCCAGTGCCGCCGAGGCCTGAGCCAGTATGTCACTGACATCCGCATTGCCCAGTTCTGCCAGCGATTCAATCCCCATCTGTTCGAGCCGGGTAATGACAGTTGGGCCGACGCCCTTGAGGGCGAGCAATGCAGCGCGTTCGTTCGGTAAGAAGGGCATTTGCGAAATCCTTTTCTGGGTAGCTTGGGGAATGTTCAGGTATAGAAACACCGCAGCTTGGTTTGGGTCGATGCACAGACCTGTGCCTGAAACTTCGCATCGTCCGAATTCCAGCACAACGCGTAGCCACAACAATTGGGCACGTGGTTGGCAATCTCATATGCCCGCCATTGCGTCATTGCCTGGCCATCAATTGTCTCCGGCGTGTACTCAAGTAACCAGGCAACAGCATTGATGAACTGCCCATGGGAGAACACTGCAATATCCTGGGCAGGATGCGCGGCAAGTTGTTCCAGGAATGCCTTCGCCCGAGCCACGAAGTCCAAAAACGACTCCGCTCCGGCGCCATCCCTGAATGCCGGGTCTGATCTGGCCCAGTACGCTTCAACCCAGTTGCGACGTTGGGCCACTGTCGTGTCGGCACAGCGCGCAGGTTCTAGGTAGGTGAACTCTTGCACAGCCCAGGTTTCGAACGGCACGGCAGGGAAGGCGGTGGCCGTCGCCCTGGCGGTTGCCTGGGCTCGGAAGAATGGCGAGGCAACAATTAATTGCGGCGCCTGGGTGAACGAATGGGCCACCCGCTGCGCTTGTTCGATTCCCTTTTGAGTAAGGGCAATGCTCGCATGATCGCGACTGGCTTGGCCTGCGTTGGCAGCGCTTTCGCCGTGGCGAATCAGCTTGATGTGCTTCATTGACGACCTGTCTTTTCAACGTGAGTGTTGATTGTCCTGTTGCGCAGCATAACGGCAATCTGGTTTAAGATGGTGCATCATGGCTGACTGCCATGCAGCCATAAAACAAGGAGGTTTGACATGAGCAACCCAAGCAAAAAGCCTTTCATCCTGGCCGGCGCGCCACTGATTGCCATGGGCTCGGGCTTCATTGCCGTGGGGTTATCCGGGCAACCTGCATTTGCTTACACCGGTCTGGGCTTGTTAATACCCGGCATCGTACTGGTTGCGATCGAATTCTATTCGAGACGTCGACGGGCTTGAGTGAGCCGCGACAGCATTCGAAGATAAGGATATCCGTGCAAAACCCACAACCGACCGACCCCGCTGAATGCCCTGCAGCAAACCCGCCCGATACATTGATGAACTGGTCGATCAAGGCGCGCCTGATTGCGCCCAGGGACCTGCGCAATGGCATCCTGGCGATGACCATCGCAGTGCTCGGGGCGGCCGGTATGTTCAGTTGGCTGGGCGCCGACAAGTGGGTCTACGGGCTATGCGCGGTGATGTACGTCCTGATGCTGCTGTTATTAACGGTCAGAACCCACCTTTCATTCCAGCTCACCCGCGACGGCATAACCATCAGCAAGTACGTGCGCTCCGATCGCGCCGCCAGGATCACCATCGTCGTGGTTGTGGTAATCGAGGCGCTGCTGATGCTCTGGCTGGCGGTCGCAACCGGCACCTGGTGGCTGTTGCTGACGCCGCTGTTTATCGCTTATATCCTGTTCACTCGCGAGATGGTGCCGCCTTCGCCCGAAGCCTGTGCGAAACATGAACATGGCCCCGGGTGGGAGCAATATCGCTACCTGACCATCGACCGCAAGCGCCGGATCCTGGTCCCGCATATCAGTAACCTGTCCATCGGCTTCGAACTGCGCCTGCCCGACATAGCGATGTTCGAACAGTGCCTGGCGCTGTTGCGTGAGCTGTTACCTGCCGAGGTTGAGTATCTGGAGCGGGATTGGGAGTTTGCGTGATCTGCAGCGGGGCGGTTCAAACAGCCGCTCAAATGAACCCCTCAAAAAAACAATCCCCGAATACCGGGGATTATTTTTACGTGGCGCTAAGCAACTTATTGCTTCCCCGTTCCCTCCGGCAACGCATAAGCAATGATGTAGTCGCCCACATCCGGCGAATGGCTCATGCCGCCCGCCGAGATCACCACATATTGCCGGCCGGTGGCCGGCGACTGGTAGATCAACGGCGCCGCTACAGCCCCGACCGGCAGGCGGGCTTTCCACACTTCTTTACCGGTGGCCGAGTCGAGCGCGCGCAGGTAGTAATCCTGGGTGCCGGCAAAGAACACCAGGCCGGACGCCGTTGAGGTCGGGCCGCCAAGGGTCGGCATGCCCAGCGGGATCGGCAGGTGGGTTTTGATTCCCAGTGGTCCGGTGTCCTGGACAGTGCCCAGCGGCACTTGCCAGACCAGTTTCTGGGTATTCAGGTCGATGGCGCTCATGCTGCCAAACGGCGGGCTGTTGCACGGTACGCCCAGGGGGGATTGCAGAATATCGATTTTCACCCCGCCATAGATGCCGGCAACTTGCGGGCGAATGGTGCCCATGAAGCCAGGCACTTCATCGGTCGAGACTTTGAACTTCTTGGTGTTTTCCTTGGTGACCAGGGCCATGCGCAGTGGCACGCGCATGTCGTTGACGAACATCATGCCGGTGTTTTCGTCGATGGAAATACCACCCCAGTTCATGCCGCCCAACAGGCCCGGCCATTCGATGTAGGGTTTTTCGGTTGGCGGGGTAAAGGGGCCGACGTAGACGGAGTCCTTGAACATGATGCGGCAGTACAGCTGGTCGAAGGTGCTCACGCCCCACATGGACTTTTCAGTCAGTGGCTCTGCACCAATCACCGGCATGCCCACCGAGTGCGGTTGGGTGGGCGCCAGGTGTTCGCCTTCTGCAGCCGGTGCAGTCGGCACCGGGCGCTCCTGCACTTCGGTAACCGGCTGGCCGGTGCGGCGGTCCAGTACGAAGATGTTGCCGGTTTTACTGGTCTGGATCAGCACCGGGGTTTTTTCGCCCTGGGCATTCTTGATGTCGTACAGCACCGGCTGCGATGGCAGGTCATAGTCCCACACGTCGTGGTGAACGGTCTGGTAAACCCATTTCGCTTTGCCGGTCGAGGCATCGACGGCAACCACGGCCGAGCCATACTTTTCCTTGGCTTGGTTGCGGTCGCCACCCCAATAGTCGGGCGGGCCGTTGCCGGTTGGCAGGTAGACCAGGTTCAGGTCCTTGTCGAAAGTCGGGACGGTCCAGACGTTGGGGGTTTCCAGCGTGAAGGCGTGATCGGCGGCGGTGGTATCCGCATCCTCAGGCGCGCCGATATCCCAGGCCCACACCAGCGCACCGGTGAGTACGTCAAAGGCCCGCACCGCGCCGGAAGGTTCTTTGCCGACGATGTCGCGGACCCAGCCACCGACCACAGTGAGGTGGCCCATGACCACCGGCAGGGAGGTCGGGTGATAGCGCTTGCTGTTCTCGGTCGGGCCCATGCCTTTTTTCAGGTCGACGAAGCCGTTGTCGCCAAAGTTCGGGCACAGGCTGCCGGTGTGCGCATCGAGGGCAAACAAGCGCGCATCGACAGACGACACCAGAATGCGCTGACGGCATTGTTGCTGATCGTTGTAGGAGGCTTTGACCTCAGTGCTCAGGCTGTCGTCCTTGTCGATGTCGTAATAGCCCACGCCGCGGCAGGTGACGTGCTCTGCACTGCTGGCGTGCGGGTCGAATTTCCAGATCGGCTTGCCGCTGTCGCCGTCGAGGGCGGTGATCAGGTTTTCCGGGGTGCACGAATACAGCACGTTGCCGATCTGCAGCGGGGTGTTTTCGTCGACACCGGCGCCATTGCCGGTGGTCCTGCGGCCGGTGCGGTAGATCCACGCCACTTGCAGGTCCTTGACGTTGTCTGCGGTGATCTGGCTGAACGGCGCAAAGCGCGTGCCGGATGCACTGCGGCCAAAGAACTCCCAGTTTTCGGGTGCGGAGGCGGGCGCTTTGGGCGCGGGCGCACCGGTGCTGGCGACCGGGTTGGAGATCGCGCCGTGCGGATAGAACGCAGCAACGAAGGTTGCGATCAGCGCCGCAAACACGACAAAACCGCTGCCGTTGGCCAGGCGCCTAGTGTTCGCAGAGGTACCTGGGAACGCAGCACCGACCCACAGGCTCAGGGTCAGGATAATCGCCGGAACCACCAGGCGCGGCAGCAGTTGCCAGTAACTAAACTGGCCCACTTCGTAAAATGCCCAGGCACAGGTTGCAAGGGCGATAACCACGGAAAGGGTAATGCCACTGCGTTTGCGCCAGAAAAACAGTGCCGCCAGCAGTAAGTAGGCAAGGCCGGCGATCAAGTAATAAGTTGATCCTCCCAGTATCACCAGTTTGAGGCCGCCATATAGCAACGCCAGCGATATCACTAGAACCAGCAGGGAAAACAGCACGCTCGCGGTCGTGGCAAACTTCCGGGTTTGCGTTCGAGGGGCATCCGTCATTGTTTATACGTTCCGTTAGTCATAGGCATTGCACGCACGCAGTGCGCAAGGCTCAGGGGGAATTAAGTTGGCAGCATCAACGCCTGATAGGCAGCGCTGGTCAGCTGGGAAGCGGGGCAGGGGCTTGGCCTGGAAACTGATTTCAGTTTAGGCCGAGGGTGTTTGCGGATAAACGCCCGGGGCTGAGAAGCTTTATTGGTGAAACAGTAACAATGGCGTTTGCCGCACAAGCAATAAGCGCTAATGGCGGTTATCATCCGCGCCCGCAGGTGTACTGCGGATGTCTTGGTCAAGGAGCAGGCTTGTAATGAGTCGAAGTGCGGCAGGGAAGCTGATGATGGGTGCGGGTATCGGGTTGTGTGCACTGCTCGCTGTGGCCTTGTTCAAGGAGCCCAGGGTGGTGCTGGCACAGTTGCAGTTCCAGGGCGGTGCCCATCCTCGCGGTGACGCCGGGCAAGTGCACGAGGTTTACCGCCAGGCCGTCGAGCAGCTGTTGGCCACCCAGCACATCGATACGCAACGGCTGCAGATCGAACTCGATCCCCAGCACAGTGACACCCTTGTGCTGCGCGGCCCTGAGCCTGCCCTGAGCGCCGCGCAACGCCAGGCCCTGGCCGGCCAGTTCGATACCATCCTGCAGGCGCGCAAGTCGGTGGTCTCCAGCGTGCAATTGCGGCTGGACTACAGTCAGGCCAAGCGCCTGAATGCAGCAGGGAGGGAAATCGGCCCGGCGCCTGCCAACGTCGTCGCGATGGGGCGCAAGGTCATACCGCTGTGGTTCGACTTGCCCTACGAAACGAGCCTCGATACCCGCATCAGCGACAGCGAGCGGCGCCATGCCTTTGCCGGTAGCCGCACGGTCAAGGCCGAGGTGAGCTGCCAGCTCGACAGTTTCGTGCAGAGCGCCTTGCCGTTCGTCATTACCGGCTTCAAGGCCGATAGCGCGCAACTGGAAGGCGGCATGGACATTCTCACCCACGACAAGATGACCCTGCGCGTGCCTGCCAGCCTGTACTTTGACGACCGTGACTTGCGCGAGCGCCTCGAGGCGGGAGGGCTGAAGGTCAGCATGGGAAGCCAGATGTCCTACGGCAAGTTTCGCTCGACCTGGCTGACCATTGAGTTCGGATCACTCGGCGAGCATCCCTACCAGCCCTTTGATATGGCCGACGCCGGGCGCCAGGGCCTGCGCGAGATGTGTGGCGACTACGCGTATCAGGCCGGGCGGCCGTTTTCGTTCTACTACGGGGTAGGGCTGGACCGACTGCAAAAGGTCAGTTTTGCACCGCAGGTCGATGCTCGATGATCTAACCTCCTGTATCACGCAGAGCCACAAATGAATGGCGCACGGGAGCAATCGTATGGGCAGTGGATCACAGGCCACCGAGCAAAAATTTCCGTTTCCCAAAGAAGTCGTGCTCGAAGCGCTAGGCGAAGTCCTGCCGAATCTGGGGCTGCAAGCCACGCACGTCGACATGTTCATCGGCAGAATCGATGTGTCGGCGGGCATGTCGGCGTTTTCCTGGGGCGAACGGGTGACCATCGTAGTTGATGATCTGGAGCCGGGCGTTTGCGTTGTAAGAATCGAGTCGTCCTTGAAGGTCGGGGCGAACCTTCCTGGCAATCATCGGCACCATAAAAATTTCTCCAGGATCATTTATGCGCTGAGTGATTACCTTCAGCTCGGGGAGAAAGGAGAGAGAAAATCGAACCGGGCAGTTCTGGATCAACAACTAAGTCGTCGCAGCGAAGCTGCGTCCAGGGTGACGTCGATAGTGTGGGTGTGCCTGATAGCGGGAGTGGTTTCATTTTTCTGGTTTAGTTGAGTGCACTGAGTAAACCAGACTGCCGTGATAGAATTCGCCGCGCTTTACCCACCGTGTCATTGAAAGGACTCAGCAACGCCATGTACTTCCCGATTGAATTCTACAACGCCCTCACTTCGCAGTTCTGGACGCCGCTGCTGGCCGCCGTGCTCACCTGGATTCTGCTCTGGTTCCGCAGCCAGTCCTACGACGGCACCGGCGCCTGGACCCTGGGCTTGATCGTGGTGCTGTGCGCGGTGGCGTTCTTTCCCAATGGCTACCACGCGCTGTTCAACACCGGCCCGACCTTCTACAGCCATGACCGTATTTATGCGCCTGACTACTCGGCAAAGTTCAGCGCCGATGTGCTGCTGACCCTCGCCGGTATGTTGGTGGGCATGCTTGCGCGCAAAATCGTTATCAGCCTGCGCTAATCGCGAAACTTCACCACCTGGTTGCACTTGGGGCACTCGATCAGCTTCTGGGTGAAGACCTCGTGGGGCAGGAAGCCGCGGTGCATCAACAGCCCTTCACCCGGCTTGTACAGGTGGTGCATGGAGGTGTTGCATTCCGGGCAGCGCACGAACAGCGCGGTGAAGAAGAACAGGCAGAGGCTGACGATGGCAAACACTGCGTAGGTCTCGAAGTATCGCGTCGCATCACGGTCGAACAGCACCCAGATCATGTAGAGGCCGCCAGTCCAGATGCTGAGGTTGAGCTCCACCTGCATGGCGATGGCGAGAAAACGGTTCTTGAGGGGTTTCACCAGGATCATCCTTTGATCGTTCAAAGGCGGGGCCGCGCGCGGGGGTGCGCGGGCAGTACGGCGGCCATTGTACTTCGCCAGCAGCGAAAACGCCTGCTCCCGAGCGCAGCGCTCGGGAGCAGGGCGGCGTGCCTGGGGCTCAGCGGGTACCGAGCTTGCGTAGGTTGCCGGGGGTGAACTCGTCGGCGGCAAAGTTGCTGGCGTTGAGCTTGGCCGGCTTTTGCTCGTCGAGCAGGCGATCGACCAGGTAGGAGCCGGCGATCAGGTCGTGATAGATCCCCAGGCGCGCGTGGAAGCGCTGGATCTCATAGGCATACACCGAGGTCTGCATGTTGGTGCGCCACAGCTGGCCACGGGCGTCGAAGTTGTCGGCCAGGGTAGCCGCCCAGCTGTCTTCATCGATGTAGATCAGGCGCTTGGCATAGATGTGCCGGGCGGATGGCTTGAGGGTTGCCTGCAGCACCCACACCCGGTGTTTTTCATAGCGCATCAGCTCCGGGTTGATATGGCCGCTGGTAGAGAGGATCTGCGCGGTGTTCACCTCGGGGCTGTCGATCTTGTAGTTGTTGTAGGGGATGTAGATTTCCTTCTTGCCGACGATGCTCCAGTCGTAGCGGTCGGTGGCACCGTTGAACAGGCGGTCTTCATCGTAGACGCGAAAGCCGCCGGCACCGGTGGGCGAATCGTAGCCCACGGTCGGCGCCCGGCGTACCCGGCGCTGGCCCGGGGTGTATTGCCAGGCCTGGCGCGGCTGGGCGGCGGCGTTGATGAATTCGTGGCCGACGATGATCTCGCCTTTCTTGCGCACCGGCTCAAGGGTGGTGAGCAAAAAGTCGGTGAACACGCCGTTGACGCTTTGCGCGCTCTGCTTGGGGTCGGACCACAGCGAGTAGATCTTGTAGTTGACCTTCTCCAGGGCCTTGTTGTTGTCGGCATACACCACCACCTGCTGGTAGTTGGCCTCTTCGGTGACCGCCCGTGCCTGCATGTTGTGGTTGAGGATCAGCTCGTTGCCGTTCTTCGGGATCGGGAACGGCGAGGCGCCGAAGGCGTTGAGGGCATCGTTGCCGTCGGCGCTGAGGGTGGCGTTCAGTGCGTTGCGCTTGAGCGCATCTTCGCTGGCCTGGTCGACCCTGAAGTCCCGATGGCTGGGGTAGACCGGGATCTTGAACGAGTTGGGGTAGCGCTTGAACAGCGCCTTCTGGCCGTCGGTGAGGTTGGCGGCGTATTGCTCGACGTTCTGCGCGGTGATGGTGAACAGCGGTTTTTCGTCGGCGTATGGGTCGGGGTAGGGCGTGCCTGGGCCGGCGAATTTCAGATGCGGCGGCAGCCCGCGCCATTTGCCGGTCCAGGCCGGAATACTGCCATCGGCGTTGCCGGCGCGCTCGGCGCCGACCGGGGTCAGGTCCTGGCCCAGGCGCGCGGCATCGTTATTGCTGACATTGGCGTGGGCCAGGCTTGCGCCGAGCAGGGCGGCCGCCAGGGTGGTGCGCAACCAGGGATGCGTGAGAGTAGACATGCGGTGCTCCTCCATCAGGGGCTTCAGAAGCGGTACTTGAAGTTGAGGGCGACGTTGTCGCGGTCGGCCAGGGGCGAGTTGTTGGCGTTACCCAGGTAGGCGTTGTAGAGCGCTTCGACGGTGAAGTTGCCGAGGTAGCGCCAGGTGGTGCCGATGCTTGCGCGCTCATCGCCTTGCCCGGCATTGATCGAGCCGGTCAGGGCGCTGTCGTGCTGGGCGGCGCTGCTGTAGGTGACCGGTACCGACATGTCCCAGCCGCTGAACACGTCGTTGTAGTCGAAGGTCGCCTGTACCGTGTAGCCCCAGGCGTCGCGGTCCAGCACCAGGCTGTCGGTGCCCGGCAGGGTCAGGCCGGGGGCCAGGGTCAGCGGGGTCGAGGCGTCGTTGTCGAGCACGGTGTTGTAGACCAGCTCGCCGACCAGGGTGGTGTTGTCGGCAAAGGCGGTCGGGCCGACCACGTGGATCATCGACACCTGGGCCTGCAGGGTCTGCGCCCGCACCGGGCTTGAGAAACCGTTGTCGACCATCACCGGTGCGCCGTCGCGGTAGCTGACCTCACCGGCGATGCTGGTGTCGCCGAGCACGGTACCGAAGCTTGCGCCGTACTGGTCGATGTTGTCGAAGTAGCGCACGCGGTAGTGGCCCAGGTCGGTCTGGAAGTCCAGCGACGGGTTCTTGTCGTGGTAGCGCGAGTAGTAGAGGCCGAACTCGGTGTTGTTCAGCGACTCGGCGGTGTAGCGCAGGGCCGCGCCGTACTGGCCGCTGTCACTGGGCTCGTCGTCCTTGAGGCGGGTAACGAAGCCTGAGGCGTCGCTGAAACCGCCGCGGTCGATCAGGTCGGTGCTGGAAAAATAGCTGCCGACCCCGAACAGGTCGGTCTTCTCCCACTTGTACTGGTAGTAGGCTTGCAGCTCCAGGGCCTCGGTCAGGCTGAACTGGCCGAACACCTGGCCCACCGGCAGCAGCACTTCCTTGACCTCGACCCCGGGGGTGGTGGCCTTGGTCGCATCGACCGGGCTCTGGGCCGCAGAGATGCCCGGGTAGAACAGGCTTTCACCCCAGCTCACCACCTGATCGCCGACCCGCAGGTTGAGGTTGTGGCCGCTAACGTCCCAGCTGCCGTAGGCATAGGCGTCGAGCAGGCGCAGGTCGTCGCGGTGCTGGTCGATGGTGTCCTGGGAGAAGCGGTCGGCGCGCCGGCAGTTGCCGCTGGCCAGGCAGTTGGAGGCACCGCTGTTGTTGTCGTTGCCCTGGTCGTAGACGTTGTCGTAGAAGCCGGCAGCGCGCACGAACAGGCCGTAGTTGTCCTGCCACTTGAGGTTGGCCTCGGTGAGAAAGCCAACGCGGTTGTTGATCAGGCTGCCGCGGTCAAAGGCGTTGTCGCCATCGTTGCCGTCGGCGTTGGCCACCAGCTTGTGGTCGCGGCCCTCGGTACGCCAGGCCAGGCTGTAGGTGAGGGTGGTGTCCCAGTCGATGCTCAGGTCATCGCTGGCCTGAAAGGTCAGGGCGCTGGCCGGGGTGCCCAGGCCGCCGGCCAGCATCAGCATCCCCAGGCGCACGCAGGTATTGAGTGAAGGTGGGGCGATTGTTGTTTTTATCATGTCGTCCTCATGCCGCGGTCAGACCTGCCCGACCGCTGTATTCAAGGTGGGAGGTGAAGCTGGAGGCGACTATGGAATCCCCTTGGCGGCGCAACATCGTCCAAGCGGACTAAGCGATGCCGCCACGTGCGCCGGACGCTGGCGCTAGTCCCATCGGACGATGTTGGCCCGTGCCGGGCATCGAACAATCAATGACCAATGCCCCCGGCCGACCGCCGGCGCGGCCTGTTGTCCATTGCCCTTTACAAGGTGAGCACATGAACGAAGCCGGGATCGACTGGGACCACTGTTGCGACGTGCTGGTGATCGGTTCGGGGGCCGGCGGCATGACCGCCGCCCTGCGCGCCCATGACCTGGGGCTCAAGGCCCTGGTGATCGAAAAAAGTAGCGAATACGGCGGTACCTCGGCGGTGTCCGGCGGTGGTGTGTGGATCCCCAACAACCCGCGCATCAGGGCCCTGGGCGGGCACGACTCGGCCGAGGAAGCTATCGCTTACCTCGAGGCCGTCACCCAGGGCGAGATCGACGACGGGCGCATCGAAACCTACGTCGAGCAGGGCCGGCGCATGCTCGAATACCTCGAACAACACTCGCGGGTGCGCTTCGAGGCGCAGCCGCACTATGCCGACTACTACCCCGAAGTACCGGGCGGCAAGCCTGGCTACCGCTCCATGGACCCCTTGCCGTTCGACGCGGCGCAACTGGGCGACGAGTTCCTGAAGATGCGCGCGCCGTCACCGGGCACGCTGATGATGGGTCGCATGGCCATGACCATGAAAGAAGCCCAGGTGCTGCTGTGTCGCGGCAAGGGCTGGCTGCGCCTGACCTTGCGGGTGATGTGGCGCTACTGGCGCGACCGCACGGGCCGCAAGCTGTCGAAACGTGATCGCTTCCTGACCCTGGGCAACGCCCTGGTCGGCGCCTTGCGCTGCTCGTTGCTCGACCGTGAGGTGCCGCTGTGGCTCGACTGCGCGCTGGAGCAACTGCTGATCGTCGACGGGCGCATCGGCGGCGCCCAGGTGCGCCGCGACGGCAAGCTGCTGCGGATCAAGGCGCGTCACGGGGTGGTCATCGCCGCCGGCGGCTTCGAGCGTAACCAGGCGATGCGCGACCAGTATCACCCGCAGCCCTCGCAAGCGCGCTGGAGCGCAACGCCGCCGCACAACACCGGCGACGGCATTCGCGCCGGCCAGGCCGTCGGCGCGCGCACCGCGCTGATGGAGCACAGCTGGTGGGCGCCGACCACCCATGTGCAGGGCGAAGAGAAGCAGCGCGCGCTGTTTGTCGAACGCACCTTGCCCGGCTGCGTGCTGGTCAATGCCGCGGGCCAGCGCTTCGTCAACGAAGCGGCGCCGTACACCGACATCGTCTACGCCATGTACGCCAACAACCGCGAAGGCGCCAGCAGCGTGCCGTGCTGGATGGTCTTCGACGCCAGCTTCCGGCGTAAATACCCCTGTGGCGCGCTGTTGCCGGGCTATGCCCAGCGCGACTGGCAGTTACCCCGGCACCTGCGCGACTACTTCCACAAGGCCAACAGTCTTGAAGCCCTGGCGACCAGCATCGGGGTCGATGCCGCAGGCCTGGCGCGTACCGTGCAGCGCTTCAATGCCATGGCCAGCCTGGGTCGCGACGAAGATTTTGCCAAGGGCGAGTCGTTGTTCGACCGCTATTACGGCGACCCCGGTGTACAGCCCAACCCGTGCCTGGCGCCGTTGCTGCAGGCACCGTTCTATGCGGTGCGGGTCGATGCCGGCGATATCGGCACCAAGGGCGGCTTGCTCACCGATGTGCATGCGCGGGTGCTGCACGAGGACGGCCAGCCGATCCTCGGCCTGTATGCCATTGGCAACAGCGCCGCATCGATGATGGGCCGTACCTATCCGGGGGCGGGGTCGACCCTCGGCCCGGCCATGACCTTCGGCTACCTGGCCGCCAACCATATCGGCGCGTTAGCCAGTAATCACCAGGCCCAGGCGGCGCTGGTTTCTTGAGGATGCACCCCATGAGTACACAACACAGGCAGGTTGCCGTGGTCACCGGCGCCAGCCGCGGTGTCGGCCAGGGTATCGCCCTGGCCCTCGGCGCGGCCGGCATGACCGTTTACGTTACCGGCCGGGCCCGCGGGCAGGGCGGTTCACATTTGTACGGGCATGCCCTGGACGGCGACCTGCAGGCCACCGCCGAGGCCATCAGCGCGGTGGGCGGGCAAGGTATCGCGGTGACCTGCGATCACGCCGACGATGCCCAGGTGCAGGCGCTGTTCGCCCGGGTCGAGCGCGAATGCGGGCACCTGGATCTGCTGGTCAACAACGCGGCGTTCATCCATGACCAGTTGATCGAGCCGGGGCCGTTCTGGAGCAAACCGCTGGCGCTGGCGGGTATCCTCGACGTCGGCCTGCGTTCAGCCTATGTCGCCAGCTACCATGGCGCGCCGCTGTTGCTGCGCAGCCGCCAGGGGCTGGTGTGTTTCACCTCATCGTTTGGCGCTGGCTGCTACATGCATGGGCCGGCTTATGGCGCGCAGAAGGCCGGCTGCGACAAGCTGGCCGCCGACATGGCCATCGATTTCGAAGATCAGGGCGTCGCCGCCGTGTCGCTATGGTTAGGCCCGCAACTGACCGAGCGCACGCGGATTGCCGGCGAGCAGCATGGCGAGCAGTACAAGGCGTTTCTTGCCGATGCCGAGACCCCGCAGTTCAATGGGCGGGTGATTCATGCGC
This sequence comes from Pseudomonas sp. UC 17F4, assembly GCF_900101695.1. Classification (NCBI taxonomy): domain Bacteria; kingdom Pseudomonadati; phylum Pseudomonadota; class Gammaproteobacteria; order Pseudomonadales; family Pseudomonadaceae; genus Pseudomonas; species Pseudomonas sp. UC 17F4. The sequence goes on along the minus strand of NZ_FNKV01000001.1, from coordinate 4,439,098 downwards.
TGCTCAATGACCCGCAGTTGATGCGCTATTCCGGGCAAACCCTGATCACTGCCGAGATAGCCGCTGGGTATGGCATCAGCGAAGCGGGCGGGCGCCAGCCGCCTTCCCATCGCGGCTTGCTCGGCGACCCGCGCCAGCAACATCCGGCGCGGGTGATCTGAGCGGCGGATTACAACCCCTTCGGGCTCAATCGCCGGCCTTGCCGGCGATGGGCTGCACAGCAGCCCTCACACCCAGCCGCGCAATACCTGCTTGGCCACCTTGCCCGTGGCATTGAGCGGCAAGACCTCGACTACCTGCACCCGCCGCGGCACTTTGTAGTTGGCCATCTGCTCGCGGCACCAGGTATTGAACTGCGCCACGTCAATCACCTGTCCAGGCACCGCCAGCAAGAAGGCCATGGCCACTTCCCCCAGGCGTTCATCGGCAATCCCAATCACGGCGGCCTGGGCCACCCCGGGGTACTGCAGCAAGGTCTGTTCGATCTCCGCCGGGTAAACGTTGAAGCCACCGGTGATGAACATGTCCTTGAGCCGGTCGGTGATGCGCAGGTAACCCTGTTCATCCAGCACGCCAATGTCGCCGGTGTGCAGCCAGCCGTCGGCATCCACCGCTTCGAGGCTTGCCTGCGGGTCGTTGAGGTAGCCGTGCATCAGGTTGTAGCCGCGGATCAACACCTCGCCAGGTACGTTGGCCGGCACCCTGGCGCCGCTGCTGTTGACGCAGCGGATCTGAACCCCTGGCATGGCCCGGCCGCTGGTGCTGGCGACCCGCTCGGCGCTGTCGCCGGGGCGGCAGATGCTGGCAAAGCCGCAGGCTTCGGTCAGGCCGTAGGCGGTGACGATGGTGGCAAAGCCCAGCTCCTCGCGCATGCGCCCGATCATCTCCACCGGGATCGCGGCGGCGCCAGTGACGGCGACGCGCAAGGAGCTCAGGTCGTAGTTCTGGCGTTGCGGGTGGGCCAGCAGCGACTGATACAGGGTCGGCGGCCCGGGCAGGATGTTGATGCGCTGGCGCTGCACGCAGTCGAGCAGCGCCTGCACCTCGAACACCTGCTGCGGGATGATGGTACAGCCGCGCATCAGCGCTGCCAGCCAGCCGGCCTTGTAGCCAAAGGAATGGAAGAACGGGTTGACGATCAGGTAGCGATCGCCCCGGCGCAGGCCGACGATCTCGCTCCAGTCGCGCACCACCTGCAGATTCTGGCCGTGGGCGGTCATCACGCCCTTGGGCTTGCCGGAGGTGCCGGAGGTAAACAACAGGTCGGACAGGGTCTGCGGCCCGACCTGCTGCTCGCGGGCCTGCAACAGCGCCTGCGGCACTTGCTCGGCGAGGGCCATGAACGCCTCCCAGGCCAGGCCGCCGTGGCGCGGCTCTGCCGGGCGCAGGCTGATCACCTGGCGCAGGGCCGGCAGGGTTTGGTCGGCGAGCATGGCCGGGTAGTCGTTATCCAGAAAGCGGCTGATGCAAAACAGCACGCAGGTGCCGCTCTCGCGCAGGATGTGCCCGGCCTCGCTGCCTTTCATCCGTGTGTTCAACGGCACCAGGGTGGCGCCGATGCTCTGCAGGGCGCCGGCGGCAACGATCCATTCCCACAGGTTGGGCGCCCACACTGCCACCCGGTCGGCCACTTGCACGTCCAGGGCGAGCAGGGCGCGGGCGGCCTGCTGGCGCAACAGCTCGAGCTGGCGGTAGCTGATGCGCTGCCCGCCGTCTTCGATGGCCGGGCTGTCGCCGTAGTCCCGGGCGGCGCGGGCGAACAGTTGGGCGATGGTCTGAGCGTTTTCGACAGGCAGCATGATGCCTCCTCAGGCTGAGGATGAATGAGCAGGGAAAGCGCCGGGCAGGCTGCCCGGCACCGCGGGTCAGGCGCTAGGCGGGGCGAAGCGGCGGCCAGCGGAGAAACCGCCGTCCACGGCAATCATCTGGCCGCTGACGAACGACGCTTCGTCAGAGGCAAGAAACAGCGCGACGTTGGCCACTTCGTCCGGCTGCCCGGAACGGTTGAGCATGTGCTGCGAAGCGAAGAAGGCGTGGAATGCCTGCTGTTCGCGGACCATGCTGGTCATCGGCGTTTCGATCAGGCCCGGGCACAGGCCGTTGACGCGGATGTTGGCGTAGCCGTAGTCGATGGCCATCGAGCGGGTCAGCTGGTTGATGCCGCCCTTGGAGACGTTGTAGGCAACGTTGCCGTCGCAGCCCTGCAGGCCGAAGATCGAACCGATGTTGATGATCGAGCCGCTGCGCTGGGCCTCCATCTGCGCCAGCACGTGCTTGCTGGTGAGCATGCTGCCGGTGAGGTTGATGTCCAGCACCCGCTGCCAGTTGGCGGTGCTGGTCTGGGTCACGCTGCCCTGGTCGGCGACGCCGGCGGCATTGACCAGCACATCAATACGCCCGAAGCGGCTGATGACTTCGCTCATCACCTGCTGCACGCGGGTTTCATCGCGCACATCCAGGCTCATGAACAGGCCGGGGAAGTCCGCCGGCGCCTCGCCAATGTCCAGGCCGACGACCTCGGCGCCCTCGGCAATGAAGCGACGCACGCACGCCAGGCCGATACCCGATGCGCCGCCGGTAACCACGGCGACCTTGTTGTGCAAACGAGCCATAACTGAACCTCTGTCTTATTGTTGTGGGGCTGCTGGCGCCGAGTCTAACCGCAGTCGGGGCCGCAGTGATCGTCCGATGAGACTAGCGGGCACCGGCCCTCAGCCGGGGAAGCGCAAGCGCACCCGCGCGCCCAGTGGCCGGCTCTGGCAGGCCAGGGTCCAGCCTTCCTCCAGCTCGCGGGCGCTGAGCACATCGTTGCGCGAAAGATGCGTTTCACCCTCGAGCACCGTACACATGCAGGCCCCGCAAAAGCCTTCTTCGCACGAAGAGGGCACGTCCAGGCCCGCCGCCCGGCAGCTTTGCAGCAGGGTATCGCCGGGCTGGCAACGGATTTCGTGTTGCTCGCCGTCGAGCTCGACCAGCAGCAGCTCACAGGCCGAGTCGCTGCTGACGGCGCGGGCAACGGCCTCTTGCGCGGCGAGTTGATCCGGGTCGGGCGGCGAGACGAAGCGCTCGACATGGATGCACTCGGCAGCTTCGCCCAGGGCCAGCAGGCTGCGCTCGACGGTGTCCATGAACGGCCCCGGGCCACAGATGAAGTAGTCGCCGCCGCGCATTTCGCCGACCAGTTGCTGGACCTGGGCGTCGCGCAAAAAGCCCTGCAGTGAATCGAGCAGGTGGATCACCTGCAGGCGCTGCGGGTGATCCTGGCTCAACTGGCGCAGCTCGTCGCGAAAGATCACCGAGGCTTCGTCGCGGTTGGCATACACCAGCCTGACGGATCGAGCGCCGCTGTGCAGCACCGACTTGAGGATCGACATCACCGGGGTGATACCCGAGCCACCGGCAAACAGCACCAGTGGCCGTGAAGGGTCATTGGCCAGGCGTTCATCCAGGCAGAAGTGTCCGGCCGGTGGCAGCACTTCGAGCCAGTCACCGACCTGCACCTGCTGGTTCATCCAGTTCGACACCCGCCCGTCGACAACCCGCTTGATGGTCACCTTGGGCCGGGCATCGCACAGCGGCGAGCTGGCCATGGAGTAGCAGCGGGTCAGCAGTTTGCCGGCACAGGGCACGCGAAAGCTCAGGAACTGCCCCGGCTTGTAGCGAAAGCGCTCGTGCAGCTGCGCCGGCACCTCCAGGACCAGCGAGCGCGCATCGGCGGTTTCGTCGATCACCGCGCAAACCTGCAGCCGATAGCTGCCGCTGGCCGACACCAGCGAGTCCTGCCCAAGCGCTTGCATGCCCATGTTCATCGTCGCCTCAAATGCCGCTGATCAATTGCGCGTTGTCCACCCGCAGTTCGGCGCCGTTGACGAAGTTCGATTCGTCGCTGGCCAGAAACAGCACCACGTTGGCGATATCGCGCGGCGCGCACATGCGGTTCATCGGGTCCTGGTCGAGCAGCGCCTGGTCGATCGGCTGGCCACCGGCCAGGGCCTGGGTCATCGGCGTGTTGACGCCGTCCGGGTGCACGCTGTTGCAGCGGATGCGATACCCCTGCTGCTTGCAGTGCAGGGCGATGGAGCGGGTCATTGCCGCCACCGCGCCCTTGGAGGCCGAATAGGCGCAGAACATCGGCATGGCGCCCAGGGCGGCCACCGAGGACATGTTGACGATCGAGCCGCCGCCACTGTCCTTCATGGCTTCAATGGCATATTTGCAGCCGAGAAAGTAACCGTCGCCGTTGATCGTCTGGACCTTCTGCCAGGTTTCCAGCGAGGTGTCCTCGATGGTGCCGGCCACCAGGATGGCGGCGTTGTTGACCAGCACATCGAGGCGCCCGAAGTGCTCCAGGGTGGTCTTGACCACCTGCTGCCAGTCGCTTTCACTGGCGATGTCGTGGCGGATGAACAGCGCCTTGCTGCCAATCTGCGCGGCGACTTCGCGACCGGCCTGTTCATTGAGGTCGGTAAGCACCACCCGGGCGCCCTGGCTGGCCAGCAGCAGGGCGTCCTCGCGGCCGATACCGCTGGCGGCGCCGGTGACGATGCAGACTTTGCCTTCTACACGTTGCATGGTTGTTCTCCTGATGGTGCGGGGTTGCGGGCGGCGTGCGCGGCGATATGCGCCGCAGCGCGCCGCCCGGAGTAAATGCAGTCGGCCAGGGACAGGCCGGAGACATATAGGTTGGAGGCCACGCCCACGGCATTGCGCCCGGCGCTGTACAGCCCGGCGATCGGCGCGCCGTGCAGGTCGAGCACCGCGCCGCTGCGCTCGTCGACGCGCAGGCCGCCCAGGGTCAGGGCCGGGCAGGGGAACAGGCGGCTGTCATAGGACAGGTCGAGGGCATACCAGGGGCCGCTGTCCAGCGGGCAGAGCATCGCCGCCGACTTGTCCAGCGGGTCGGCGATTTCGCCTCGGGCCGCGCTGCTGTACTGCGCCACGCTCTGGCGCAGGTTGCCGGCGGGCAAGGCGCAGCGTTCGGCCAGCTGTTCCAGGCTGTGGCCGCGTTTGGCGTTGAACAGCAGGTTGAGCAGCACCGGCAAACGCTGGAAGTTCCACACCTTGCCCGGGCCGACCTGCTTGAGCGCCTGGCACACCAGGGCGCGGTTGAGAATCAGGATGGCCTTGCCGCTCTGTTCTTCAACCATGGCGTGGCCGAGGGTGGCGCCGTACACCTCTTCGTTGCAGTAGCGCAGGCCCAGGCCGTTGACGATCATGCCGCGGGCCCAGGCCAGCGGCGGGTTGATAAAGCGCCAGGCGCTGATCTTGTCCATCCGCGCCAGGCTGGCGCCTGCGCTCTGGCCCAGGAGCAAGCCGCTGCCATCGCAGGCGCTGCTACCCAGCGGCAGGCCGGCCAGGTACTGCGGCGCGTGCCGGGCCACCAGCTTGCGGTTGAAAATAAAACCGCCACAGCTGAGCAGCAGGCCTTTTTCGGCGCGAATCAGGGTGCGCACGGCATGGCGCTGCTCGATCTGTCGCAGGCGCTTGCGCAGCACCTCGGCCAGCGCCGGGGCGTACATCTGCAGGACGCTGACCCAGCGCGCCAGGCGTGCATGGCGGCGGGCGGCGCGGCTATCGGCAGGCAGTTGCCAGGCAACCACACCGAGCACCCGGTCGTGGTTGTCGACCACCAGCTGGCGCACTTCACACTGGCTGCGCAGGCGCACGCCGAGCTTCAGGGCGCTGGCGCGCAGCGGCGCAAACAGGCTGGCACCGGACATGCCCGGGCCTTTGGCGCGGTGCCCGCGAGGGGCGGGTGTGGCTTGCGCGGCGTAGGCCGGCACTGCTTCGTTGCCCGAGTAGTAGAGGTAGTAACGGTCGCTGGGGTAGGAGGTTTTCTGTGGCGGCACGCTGGCTTCGAAGGCCACGCCGTGGCGCTCCAGCCAGGCCAGTTGCTCGACACTGCGCTCGCAGAAGTCGCGCAGGGTGTCGGCCGATACCGCCTCGCCGACTTCCTGGCGCAAATAGTTGAACATCGCCTCGCTGTTGTCCGGGTAGCCGGCGCGCTGCTGGTAGGGCGTGCCGCCACCGGCATAGACCACGCCACCGCTGAGCGCCGTGGCGCCGCCACCGGCGAAGCGGTCCAGGGCCAGCACACTGAGGCCGCTGCTGGCGGCCTCGATGGCGGCGCAGACCCCGGCGCCGCCAAAGCCGACCACCAGCAGCTCGGCCGCGGCGTGCCAGTGCAGCTCTCCCGCATGCTCCACCCGCAGCGGCGCCAATGCGCTCAGGCTGTTCATGGCCCGGCCTCAGCCCGCTGCCGCGATCATGCGCGCGGGCGCTGCGGTGGTGGTGTAGCTGCCATCCAGATAGACCAGCGGGGTGATGCTGGCGCTGGTGCGGATGCGCAGGATGCGGCCAATGAAAATGGTGTGGGTGCCATAGGTCATGCGCCCGTCCTGGCGGCAAAGAATCGATGACTGTGCATCGGCCAGAAACGGAATGCCTTCTTCGCTGGTCTGCCAGTCGCCGCGCTCGAAGCGTGCCTCGCCCTTGATCGCGCCGCTGCACAGGTGCGCCAGGTCTTGTTGCTCGACGCCGAGGATGTTCACGCAGAAGTCGGCGCCGTCCGCCAGGGCGGCATGCGGTGAGGCGCTGGTGTTGACGCAGATCAGCAGCGACGGCGGCTCGGTGCTCAGCGAGTCGACCGCAGTGGCGGCCATGGCGAAGCGCTGGGTGCCGTTGCTGGTACTGATGATGGTCACGGACTTGGCCAGGCGGCGCATGGCCTGGAGCATGTCGGCTTTGAGAGTGTTGTTGTTCATCGCACGGCCTCTGGTTGGCTTGGAGTGCGATGAATTCTTGCAATCGGTGCAAGGCCCAACATCGTCCGAGGGGACTAGGGTTTGTACGGAAAGTGCCTGCGCGACGATCATGCTGCGTTGAAAACAGGCTCGGAATGCTCATTTACAACTCGTAAATTCCGCTTCCTCGCCTGTTTTCGCCTTGCCTGATCGCCGCTCGGCGACTTTTCGTACAAACCCAAGTCGAGCCACGTCGGCGCGGCATGGTCCGTTTGAGGGATGTTGGCCGTCGGGCGCCTTGCTTGAATGCCGGGGCAGAGGCCGGTTGCGCCTCTGCTGCACGCGCGCCCCGGCGGACGGGGTGATCAGAGGAGAACAACAACATGCTCAATCACGACCTGATACGCCAGCGTCTGGCCCAGCGCGCCCGCGAGCTGGTGCCGATCCTGCGTGAACGTGCCGCCCATGCCGCGCAACGTGGCCAGCTACCGGAAGAAACCCTGCGCGATTTCCACGACGCCGGGTTTTTCCGCATCCTTCAGCCGGCGCGCTGGCAAGGCTACGAGCTGCAGCCACGGGACTTTTTCGAGGTGCAGATGACCCTCGCCGAAGGCTGCATGTCCTCGGCCTGGGTGCTGGGGGTGGTGGCCATTCACAACTGGCAACTGGCGCTGTTCGACGACCGCGCCGCCGAGGATGTCTGGGGCCAGGATTCCAGCGTGCTGATTTCGTCGTCCTATATGCCGGTGGGCAAGGTCGAGCGGGTCGAGGGTGGCTTCAAGCTCAGCGGCCGCTGGGGCTTTTCGTCGGGCAGCAAGCATTGCCAGTGGGCCTTCCTTGGCGCCCTGGTGCCGCCGCAAGAGGCGGGCGGGGCGCCGGACTACCGGACCTTCCTGGTGCCGCGCAGCGACTACCAGATCATCGACAACTGGAATGTCATGGGCCTGGAGGCGACCGGCTCCCACGACATCCAGGTGAGCGATGCCTTCGTCCCGGAGTACCGCACCCACCGCGCTGCTGACGGTTTCATGCAGTACAGCCCGGGCAACGCGGTCAACAGCGCGCCGCTGTTCCGCCTGCCGTTCGGGCAGATCTTCGTGCGCGCGGTGTCGTCGTCGGCCATTGGCGCCCTGCAGGGCGCGATCGATCTGTTCGTCGAGCACAACCGCAGCCGGGTCGGGGTCAATGACGGGCGCAAGATGCTCCAGGACCCGGCGGCGCAAACCGCCCTGGCCAATGCCATGGTCTGCGTCGACGAGTGCCGCACGGTGCTGCTGCGCAACTTCGATTTCATGCTCAAGGCCGCCGAGGCCGGCGACGCCCTGGCCATGCAGACGCGGGTGAAGATGCGCTACGACTCGGCGCTGGTCGCCGACAAGTGCGCCAAGGCGGTGGCCGAGCTGATGTTCAACAGCGGCGCCTCGACGATCTTTCGCAGCCACGCCATCAACCGCGCCTTTCGCGACATTCATACCGGCCGCGCCCACGTTGCCAACAACCCGGCCAAGTACGCCTGGAACCTGGGCGGCGTGAGCATGGGCCAGGACAGCAGCGACTTCTTCCTCTGAAGCGCCAGATCACAGAAACCGGCTAGTCCGTTTGCGGGATTCGAGCGGCGCGGCGATCCCCGAGCATGGTGGCAAGGCGCGGGTCCCTGGCGCCGACCGAGCCGTTAACAAGAACAAGGATCAAGCATGAAATTCTCATTGATTTACGAAGCACAGACGGTGGACTCCAGCCGCGAAGGCGACCGCAAGATCTTCGATGACACCGTCGAGCAGGCAGTACTGGCCGACCAGCTCGGTTTCGACACCTTCTGGTGCGTGGAACACACCGCCCTGAGCAACTACTCGCACATGTCGGCGCCAGAAACCATGCTCGCCTTTGTCGCCGGCAAGACCGAGCGCATCGGCATCGGCCATGGCGTGGTGTGCCTGCCGCCGGCGATGAACCACCCGGTCAAGGTCGCCGAGCGCATCGCTACCCTCGACCTGCTGTCCAAGGGCCGGGTGCATTTCGGCGTGGGCAAGGGCGGTACCCAGCAGGAGGCCGGTACCTTCGGCTACGACCTGGCGACCCTGCAGCCGCAGATCGATGAAGCCATGTACCTGATCCCGAAAATCTTCGTCCAGGACGAGATCGAGCACCATGGCGACTTCGTGCAGATCCCCAAGCGGCCGATCCACCCCAAGCCGTACCAGGACCCGCACCCGCCGATGTACCTGGCCTGCACCAACACCGAATCGCTGAAGAACGCCGGCGGGCGTGGCATGGGCGCGCTGGTGCTGGGTTTCGGCGGCCCGGAGGAAATCGCCAAGAAGGTCGAGGTGTACCACCAGGCCTGGGACAACCGTGACGCCAAGCAGCAGGTCGGCTTTCGCCCCAACCGCCACATCGCCGCGCTGTGCCCGGCCATCGTCCTCGACGACAACGAACTGGCGCGGCGTATCGGCATCCGTGGCCAGCGCTACTTCATGGAGTCGCTGGGCTACTGGTACGGCGGCGGCGAGCGGCCAGACCCGGAAAAATGGAAAGACGACACCTACGTCGACGGCAACGGCCAGGCAGTGATCAAGTCGCGCTTTGCCTCCGAGGAAGTCAGCGTCGACTTCTCCGACCCGACCATGGCGATGATGAACCCCAACCATGCCTACGGCACGGTCGAGGACTGCATCGGTTACGTGCAACGCCTGATTGATGCCGGCGCCGACGAGATCCTGTTCATCTGCCAGATGGGCACGGTGCCGCAATGGGCGCAGCTGGAAACCCTGCGCAACATCGGCGAGAAGGTGATTCCGCATTTTCGCAAGCAGTGAGGTGAAAGCATCGCGGGTCAAGCCTGCTCCCACAGACCCGCGAAATTCACCCGATAGCGCTAGTCCCAACAGACGATGCCCGGCCTTGTGCAGCGGGCTTGAATAGCGCTCAACACGTCGATCAACGCGAGGACAACAAGCATGGATATCCGCGGCCTGGGTTACGTCACCCTGCTGTCCACCGACCTGGCGCAATGGCGTCATTACGCAACCCAGGTGCTGGGCATGATGGTGGCCGGCGAGGGCGCTGACAGCGCCCGGCTGTACCTGAAAATGGACGATCGCCCGTACCGCCTCCTGGTGTTGCACAGCGACCAGGACAGCTTCGGCGCCTGTGGCTGGGAGCTGGCCGGCGAGGCCGCCTTCGAGCAGGCAATCGCCGAGCTGCAGCAGGCCGATATCGCCGTCGAGCGCGGCAATGCCGCCCAGGCCGAGCTGCGCAAGGTCCAGGCGGTGGCGCAGTTCTGCGACCCGGACGGCAACCGCCACGAACTGTTCTGGGGCCCGCGCCAGGATTTCGCCCGCTTTGTCTCGCCGGTGGCAGTCAAGGGCTTTGTCACCCATGAGCTGGGCATGGGCCACGTGGTGCTGCCGGCGCCAACCTTTGAGCGCTGCCGCGATTTTTATCAGCGGGTCATGGGCTTTGGCCTCTCGGACCTGATGAAAGTGCGCTTCACCCCTGACCCGGGCGAGCCGGAAAAGCGCATTCATTTTCTGCACTGCAACAATGGCCGTCACCACTCCCTGGCGATCTTCGAATGCCCGGTGCCCCATGGCTGTGTGCACATGATGGTCGAGGTCGACGGCCTCGACGAGGTCGGCCGCGCCCTGGACCGCATGCACGCCCACGGCGTCAAGCTCTCGGCCACCCTTGGCCAGCACACCAACGACCAGATGGTCTCGTTCTACATGAAAACCCCTTCAGGCTTTGACCTGGAGTACGGCTGTGACGGCCTGGTGGTCGACTGGAACCAGCACACCCCCTTCGAAAGCACGGTGGTCAGCCACTGGGGCCACGACTTCAGTGTCGGCCGCCCATGAGGACAACGATGATGGACAAACAAATGACCACGGCGCAGATGGTCGGCCAGCTGCGCGACGGCATGACCCTCGGCATCGGTGGCTGGGGCCCGCGGCGCAAGCCCATGGCGCTGATCCGCGAGATTCTGCGTTCCGACCTCAAGGACCTGACCGTGGTCGCCTACGGCGGTGCCGATGTCGGCATGCTTTGCGCCGCGGGCAAGGTGAAGAAGCTGGTATTCGCCTTCGTCTCGCTCGATTTCATTCCACTCGAGCCGTACTTTCGCAAGGCCCGCCAGGACGCCGCCATCGAGGTCATGGAGATCGACGAAGGCATGCTCCTGCTTGGCCTGCGCGCGGCGGCCATGGGCGTGCCGTTCATTCCCACGGCGGTCGGCCTGGGCACCGATGTGCTGCGCCACAACCCGCAAATCAAACTGGTGGCCTCGCCCTATGCCGACGGCAAGGACTGGGTGGCGATGCCGGCGCTTGACCTCGACGCCGCGCTGATCCACGTCGACCGTGCCGATGCCCGCGGGGTCTGCCAGATCAGCGGCCCCGACCACTACATGGACGATCTGTTCGTGCGCGCCGCCCGCCACAGCTACGTGACCTGCGATCAGCTGGTCGACAGCGACTACTTCCACAGTGCGCCGGAGCGCGCGCACCAGGTGTTCTGGGAGCGCAACCTGACCACCGCCGTGGCCCATGTGCCGGGCGGTGCGCACCCCTCGTCATGCGCGCCGCTGTACGGTTTCGATGTGCCGCATTTGAAGGCCTACACCGCCTCGGCCCAGGCCGAGGAGGGCTGGCAGGCCTATGTCGAGCAATTTGTCGCCTGCTCCCACGAGCAGTACCTGGAACAGGTCGGTGGCCTGGGCGCCATCCGCCAGCTTCCCCTGCCGGTTTTCTAAGCGAGTTTTCTATGACCACGCCAGCTACGACGTACAGCCTCGCCGAACTGATGATCTGCGCCGCCTCCGAGGCCTGGCGCGACGACGGTGAAGTCCTGGCCACCGGCATCGGGGTGATCCCGCGCCTGGCCGCCTCCCTGAGCATGCTGACCAGCAACCCGCAGTTGCTGATGACCGATTCCGAAGCCTACATGGTCGCGGAACCTGTGCCTCTCGGCGCACGCAACGGCTATCAACCCAAGCGCGACAGCTGGATGGGTTTTGCACGGATTTTCGACAACGTCTGGGGCGGCAAGCGCCATGCCCTGGTCGGCCCGATCCAGATCGACCGCTTCGGCCAGGCCAACCTCTCGTGCATCGGCGACTATGCCCGGCCCAAGGCGCAGATGCTCGGGGTGCGCGGCCTGCCGGGCAACTCGATCAGCCATGCCAACTCGTTCTTCGTGCCCAGCCACAATCGCCGGGTGTTCGTCGAAGGCGAGGTCGATATGGTCTCCTCGATCGGCTACAACCCCGCGCGCCTGGCCCGAGGCTGGGCGCTGGATGAGGTGGATATCCGCCTGATCGTCACTGACCTGTGCGTCCTCGATTTCCACGGCCCGCAGCACCAGGTACGGATCCGCTCGCTGCACCCGGGGGTGAGTGTCGATGAGGTGCAGGACAACACCGGCTTCGCCTTGCAGGTGGACGCCGATTGCCCGGTTACTGCCGCGCCCAGCGAGGCGCAGTTGCAGCTGATCAGGCGCCTCGACCCGCACAACCTGCGGGCCAGCCAGTTGAAAGACAACCCCGCCGGCCAGCGCAACCTGCGTTGAGCCAGGCCCGGGCAGTACGCCTTGCCGGAGTAGCAATCGATGAGCGAACAGAACAATAACAACCAGGCCGAGGTGGTGCTGTACGAGGTCCGTGGCGCGGTGGCCATGGTCACCATGAACCGCCCGCAGTACCACAATGCGCAGAACTCGCGCATGACCTACGCGCTGGACGCGGCGTTTCGCCGGGCCTGCGCCGACGACGCGGTCAAGGTCATCGTGCTGTGCGGGGCCGGCCGGCATTTTTCCGCCGGTCACGATATCGGCACCCCGGAGCGCGACGTCAACCAGAGCTTCGAGCGCGTCAGCCTGTGGTACGACCACGTCGACAAACCGGGCGGCGAGTTTCTCTATGCCCGCGAGCAAGAGGTGTACCTGGGCATGTGCCGGCGCTGGCGCGAGATGCCCAAGCCGACCATCGCCATGGTCCAGGGCGCGTGCATTGCCGGCGGCCTGATGCTGGCCTGGGTCTGTGACCTGATCGTCGCCAGCGAGGATGCCTACTTCACTGATCCGGTGGTGCGCATGGGCATCCCCGGGGTCGAATACTTTGCCCACGTGCATGAGCTCAACCCGCGGATCGCCAAGGAATTCCTGTTCATGGGCACGCCGATGCCGGCGCCGCGGGCCTACCAGATGGGCATGGTCAACCGCGTGGTGGCGCGCGAGGCCCTGGAGCCGGAAACCCTGGCCATCGCCGAGCGCATCGCGCAAATGCCGCGCCTGGGCCTGCAGCTGAGCAAGCAGGCGGTGAACAACGCCGAGGATTTGATGGGCAAGCGCGCGACCATGGACATGGTCTTCGGCCTGCATCACTTCGCTCACGCCCACAACGAGCTGGTGTCCGGCGACCGCCTGGGCGGTTATGACGCCCGCGCCATGGCCAGTGCCCAGCGCAAGCCGGAGGGGGTGTAAGCATGACGGTCTGCTTGCAAACGCCGCTCACCGAACTGTTGGGCTGTCGCTACCCGATCATCCAGACCGCCATGGGCTGGGTCGCCGAACCGCGCCTGGTGGCGGCCACCGGTAACGCCGGCGGCTTCGGTTTTCTTGCCGGCGCGACCATCGAGCCGGCACGCATGGAAGCGGCGATCGTCGAGACCCGGCGCCTTAGCGACCAGCCGTTCGGGGTCAATTTTCACATGTACCAGGCCAATGCCGCCGACATCGTCGAGCTGGTGCTTCGGCACAAGGTCAAGGCGGTCAGCTACAGCCGTTCGCCGGGCAAGCAGATGATCGCCCGGCTGAAAGATGCCGGCGTGGTCTGCATCCCCACCGTTGGCGCCCTCAAGCATGCGCAGAAGGCGGTGGAAATGGGCGCCGACGCGGTGACCATCCAGGGCGGCGAGGGCGGCGGGCATACCGGCGCGGTGCCGACTTCGCTGCTGCTCGGCCAGGTGGTCGAGGCGCTCAAGGTGCCGGTGGTCGCCGCTGGCGGCTTCAAGGATGGTCAGGGCCTGGTCGCCGCCCTGGCCTATGGCGCCGCCGGCATCGCCATGGGCACACGCTTTTTGATGAGCGCCGAAAGCCCGGTGCCGAGTGCGACCCTGGCCCGCTACCTGGCGGTCAAGGACCCGGCGGCGGTGATCGTCAGCCGCGCCATCGACGGCATGCCGCAACGGATGATCCGCAACGAACTGCTCGATGCGCTGGAAGCCAGCGGCGGCCTCAAGCGCTGGTTACTGGCGCTCAAAAGTGGCCTGGCCTACCGCCGCCACAGCGGCACCAGCCTGGCGCAGTTGCTCGCCAGCGCGCTGAAGATGCGCGGCAGCGGCGAGCTGAGCGCGGCGCAGGCACTGATGGCCGCCAACGCGCCGATGGTGATCCAGAAGGCCATGGTCGACGGCCTGCCCGCCGAGGGTGTACTGCCGGCCGGGCAAGTGGCAGCGAACATTCACAGCCTGCCCAGCTGCGCCGAACTGATCGCGCAGATCGTCGGTGACGCCGAAGCGCGCCTGGGCGAACTGAGCCGCCGTATTTCATGAAGGGGAAGGGCATGAGCACATTTAGCGTCAGTATTGACAACGGCATTGCCGAGCTGGTCTTCGACCGGCCACCGGTGAATGCTTTCGACTGCAAGGGCTGGGCGGCAATCGCCAGCGCCATTGAAGCGCTGGGCAGCGATGCACAGGTGCGGGTGATCGTCATCCGCGCCGAAGGCCGTGGTTTTTGCGCCGGGGTCGATATCAAGGAACTGGCCGCCGACGGCAACCTGATCGTCGCGGTCAACAAGGGCAACTACGACAGCTTCAAGGCCATCCACCGCAACCCGAAACCGGTGATCGTTGCCGTGCACGGCTTTGTCCTTGGTGGCGGCATCGGTATCTGCGGCGCCGCCGACATCGTCGTCGCCGCCGACTGCGCACGCTTTGGCGTGCCCGAGGTGGACCGTGGCGCCATGGGTGGCGGTGCCCACCTGCAGCGCCTGTTCCCGGTGCAGAAGGTCCGTCACATGTACTTCACCGGCGAGATGATCGACGCCGCCGAAGCCTACCGCCTGGGCGCCGTCGAGCGGGTGGTCAAGCGTGAGGCGTTGCGCGACACCGCGCTACAGATCGCCCGCAGCATTGCCGCCAAGAGCCCGGCGATGATCGCCCTGGCCAAGGAGGCGCTCAACGGCATCGAGGACGGCAATCTCGAAGACAAATACCGCTGGGAGCAGGGCTTCACCCTCGAAGCCTACCGCACCCAGGATTCCCAGGAAGCGCGTGACTCGTTCGTCGAGAAGCGCGATGCCCACTTCAACGGCTGAAGGTACTGCGATGGACCTGACTTACACACCGGCGCAACAGGCCTTGCGTGCCGAGGCCCGGGCCTGGCTCGCGGCCAACGTACCGGCGCAAGCGTTGCAATCGTTCGACACCGAGCTCGGTTTTGCCCAGCACCGGGCCTGGGAGGCCCGCCTCAATGAAGGCCGCTGGGGCATGGTCACCTGGCCGACCGAACTCGGCGGGCGCGGTTGCGACCTGATCGAATGGCTGATTTTCGAAGAAGAGTACTACCGCGCCGGGGCGCCGGCACGGGTCAACCAGAACGGCATCTTTCTGCTCGGCCCGACCCTGATGGAATACGGCAGCGAAGCGCAGAAAGCGCGCTTTCTGCCGCGCATGGCCACCGGCCAGGACATCTGGGCCCAGGGCTGGTCGGAGCCGGGCGCAGGTTCCGACATGGCGGCGATCCGCTCCCGCGCCGAGCGGGTTGGCGACCACTATGTGATCAACGGCCAGAAAACCTGGTCGACCCGCGCGGTCTGGGCCGACTGGCTGTTCGGCATCTTTCGCACCGACCCCGATTCCCAGCGCCACCACGGCCTGACCTTCATCCTGTTGCCGCTCGACAGCCCCGGCATCAGCGTACGGCCAATTGCACAGCTCAATGGCTTGCCGGGCTTTGCCGAGATCTTCTTCGACGACGTCAAGGTGCCGGTAGAGAACGCCCTGGGCGGCGAGGGCATGGGCTGGCACGTGGCGATGTCCACCGCAGGTTTCGAGCGCGGATTGATGCTGCGCTCGCCGGCGCGCTTCCAGGAAACCGCCCGGCGCCTGGTGCAGTTGTACCTGGACAACCGTGAAGCTGCCGACCGCGACCCGGCGATTGCCGAGGCGGTGATGCGCGCCTGGCTGGACGCCGAGGCCTACACCCTGGCGACCTACATGAGCGCCTCGAAACTGGGCAAGGGCGGCAAGATCGGCCCGGAATCCTCGACCAACAAGATCTTCTGGTCGGAGCTCGACCAGCGCATGCACGAAACCGCCCTGAGCATCCTTGGCCTGCGCGCCGAACTGCTGCCCGAGGCACCAGCCGCCGGCGATGTCGGCCAGTGGCTGGATGGCTTCCTGTTTGCCCAGGCCGGGCCGATCTATGCCGGCACCAACGAGATCCAGCGCAACATCATCGCCGAGCGCATGCTCGGCATGCCCCGCGCCTGAGGAGCAGACCATGGACTTTAGTTTCAGCAGCGATCAATTGCTGTTCCAGGACAACGTGCGCAGTTTTTTGCTCAACGAAGTGCCCCCGGAACGCCTGCGTGAACTGTGCCAAAGCGACAGCGGGCGCTGTGATGCGCTGTGGGGGCAACTGGTAGACCTGGGCCTGAGCGCCATCACCGTGCCGCAAACCTGCGGTGGCATGGGCATGAACGCGCTGGATTTCATCCTCCTGGCCCAGGAGTGCGGTTACGCCGGGCTGCCCGAACCGCTGGTCGAGACCATGCTGGTGGGCGTGCCGCTGCTCGCGGGTGTCGACGCGCCGCGCCGCCAGCATTGGCTGGCGCAGGTTGCCGAGGGCCAGGCGCGCCTGGCGGTGGCCGAGCCGGGCAACCCGCTGGTCAGCGATGCGCATGTGGCCGGGCTGCTGTTGCTGGCCCATGGCGACGAGGTGCATGCCGTGGAGCGCAGCGCAGTCAGCCTGACCCGCAATGTGTCGGTCGACCCCAGCCGCCAGTTGTTCCAGGTGCAGTGGACGCCGAGTGCGTCTACTTGTGTTGCCAGCGCTGAGCAAGGGCGGCAGCTGTGGGCTGATGCCTTCAACCGCGGCGCCCTGGGCAATGCTGCGCAACTGCTGGGGCTGGCCAAGCGCATGGTCGACCTGGCGGTGGACTACAGCTTCGAGCGCAAGCAGTTCGGCAAGCCGGTGGGCTCGTTCCAGGCGGTCAAGCACCTGATGGCCAACGTCGCGGTGCACATCGAATTCGCCAAGGGCCCGCTGTACCGCGCCGCCCATGCCGTCGCCCACAACCTGCCGGGCCAGGCCGTGCAAGTGTCGCACGCCAAGCTTGCCTGCGCCGAAGCAGCGGCGCTGGCGGCGAAGAACGCCATTCAGGTGCATGGCGCCATGGGTTACACCTGGGAGGTCGACCTGCAGCTGTTCATGAAGCGTGCCTGGGCCCTGGACAAATGCTGGGGCGACCGCGGCCTGCACAAGGCGCGGGTGCGTACCGCGCTGTTCGAAAGCGGCCTGGCGATTGGCGCCGGCAGCACCTTCTGATCCTGTTTCCTGTTGAGGTAGAGCATGCCTGAAGCCTATATCGTCGACGCCCTGCGCACCCCCACCGGGCGGCGCAAGGGCGGCCTGAGCCAGATCCACGCCGCCGACCTGGGCGCCCATGTGCTGCGCGCGCTGGTCGAGCGCAACGGCATTCCCGAAGACGACTACGACGACGTGATCTTCGGCTGCGTCGACACCATCGGCCCGCTGGCCGGCGACATCGCCCGTACCAGCTGGCTGGCGGCGGGCCTTTCGCAAGTGGTGCCCGGCACCACCATCGACCGCCAGTGCGGCTCGTCCCAGCAGGCCGTGCACTTTGCCGCGCAGGCGGTGATGAGCGGCACCCAGGACGTGGTGATCGCCGGTGGCGTGCAAACCATGACCCAGATCCCGATTTCCTCGGCCATGACCGTCGCCGAACCCCTGGGCTTTAGCGACCCGTTCAGCGGCTCGACAGGCTGGGTGCGGCGCTACGGCGCGCAGCCACCGACCCAGTTTCGCGCGGCGCAGATGATTGCCGAACACTGGCGGCTGAGCCGCGCCGAGCTGGAAGCCTATGCGCTGGAGTCCCATCGGCGGGCCCTGCATGCCATCGAACAGGGGTACTTCGAGCGCGAGATCGTGCCGCTGGCAGGGGTCGAGCACGACGAAACCCCGCGCCACACCAGCCTGGCGAAAATGGCCGAGCTGGAATACCTGTTTGGCTGCGAGCGGGTCACGGCGGCGGTGTCGAGCCAGACCTGCGACGCCGCCAGTGCGCTGCTGATCGTCTCGGAGGCGGCCTTGAAGCGCTACGGCCTGACGCCGCGGGCGCGCATCCATCACCTCAGCGTGCGCGGCGACGACCCGGTATGGATGCTCACCGCACCGATCCCGGCCACTGCCCATGCGCTCAAGCGTGCCGGCATGACCCTGGCTGACATCGACCGGGTGGAAATCAACGAAGCCTTTGCTTCGGTGGCCATGGCCTGGCTCAAGGAGACCGGCTACCCCCATGCGCAGACCAACGTCAACGGCGGCGCCATCGCCCTTGGCCACCCGCTGGGCGCCACCGGCACGCGGCTGATGTGCAGCCTGCTCCATGAGCTGGAGCGCAGTGGCGGGCGCTATGGCCTGCAGACCATATGCGAAGGCGGCGGCCAGGCCAACGTAACCATTATCGAGCGCCTCTAGGCGCCAGCAACCACACAGGGGAGAGCGACAATGCACAGCTGCGAGAACCGCGTAGTGATCATCACCGGCGCCGGCGGCGGGCTCGGCCGCGCCTATGCCCAGGCCTTTGCCAGCGAAGGCGCGAAAGTGCTGGTCAACGACATCAACCGCGATGCGGCCCAGGCCGTGGTCGAACAGATCCAGGCGGCAGGCGGCGTGGCCGTGGCCAACAGCGACGACATCACCCGCTATGACGACGCCAGGCTGATCGTGCGCCAGGCCATCGAGACTTTTGGCGGCCTGGACGTGCTGGTCAACAACGCCGGCATCTGCCGCGACCGCATGTTCGCCAGCCTCACCGAGGCCGACTGGGATGCGGTGATGGCCGTGCACCTCAAGGGCCACTTCTGCCTGGCCAGCCATGCCGTGCGCTATTGGCGCGAGCAGGCCAAGGGCGGCGCCAGGCTCACTGCGCGGATCATCAACACCAGCTCCGGCGCCGGTTTGCAGGGCTCGATTGGCCAGGCCAACTATGCCGCGGCCAAGGGCGGGATCGCCTCGCTGACCCTGGTGCAGGCGGCGGAGCTTGGTCGCTACGGCATTACCGCCAACGCCCTGGCCCCGGCGGCGCGTACCGGCATGACCGAAGCGGTGTTTGCCGAGGTGATGAAGCGCCCGGAGCAGGGCTTTGACTACTTTGCTCCGGAGAACGTCGCGCCGCTGGTGGTGTGGTTGGGGTCGGCGGCGTCCCAGGCGGTGACCGGGCAGATGTTCGAAGTCGAGGGCGGCAAGTTGTCGATTGCCGACGGCTGGCGGCGCGGGCCCCAGGTGGACAACCAGGGCCGCTGGGCGCTGGCTGAGGTGGGTGCGGCAGTGCAGCAACTGCTGGCCGAGGCGCTGCCGGCGCAGAAAGTCTATGGCAGTTGATTGAGGTTGTGCGCCGCTTAGGCGGGCCGCGCCATCCGTGAGGGTGGCGCGGCTTTTTTGCGTTACCCGTCTTGAAGGCACTGCCAATCCTGTGGGAGCGGCGGTGCGGCGACCCGACTTGACCCGCGATCGGCCGCACCCCAGGCGCATCGGCCATCCGGACTAGGCGAGGCAAACGATTCTGCCGCCCGCGCATCTGGCCACACTCGCCGGTACTTCCGCCAGACGAGTAAAAGGCGCCGCGATGGAATTTGCATTCAGCGACGAACAGGAAATGATCCGTACTTCGGCCGAGGGCTTTCTCGCCGATGTCTCCCATTGCGCCGCCGTGCGCGCAGCCATGGTCAGCGACAAAGGCTATGACCCGGCACTCTGGCAGCGCCTGTGCACCGAGATGTACTGGCCGGCGATCCACATCCCCGAAGCCTACGGCGGCCTGGGCCTGGGCTTTGTCGAGCTGAACATCCTGCTCGAACAGATGGGCCGGCGGCTGTTCTGTTCGCCGTTTTTCGCCACCGCCTGCCTGGCCACACCCGCTTTGCTGCTGGCCGGCAACCAGGCGCAGAAAAACACCTGGCTTGCGCCCATCGCCGAGGGCCGTCTTACCGCCACCCTGGCCTTCACCCGCGGCAGCGGCTGGGCCGCGGAGGATATCCAGGCCAGCGCCAGCGCCGAAGGCCAGGGTTTTGTCGTCGATGGCCTGTTCGGCCAGGTGATCGATGGCGACAGCGCCGGGCTGTTGATCGTCGCCGCGCGCACGCCCGGCAGCAGCGGTGAATCTGGCATCAGCCTGTTCGCCGTCGAGGCCGACCGTGACGGTATCGAGCGCCAGTGGCTGCCGACCATGGACCAGACCCGACGCCTGGCGCGCCTTGAGTTCAACCGCGTGTACCTGGGCCCCGAGGCGCTGCTGGGCGAGGTCGGCAACGCCTGGCCGACCTTGCACAAGGTGCTGCAACTGGCCTGCATCGGGCTTGCCGCCGAGCAGGTCGGCGGCGCCCAGCAGGTGCTCGACCTGAGCGTCGCCTACATGCAGGAGCGCCAGCAGTTCGGCCGCCCGATCGCCAGCTTCCAGGCGCTCAAGCACCGCGCCGCCGACATGATGCTGCAGGTCGAATGCGCGCGCTCGGCCAGCTACTACGCCGCCTGTGTCGCCCAGGAAGTGCTCGACCCCGACGGCGACCCGCAGGTGGCCGCCGAGCTGCCGCTGGCCGCCGCCCTGGCCAAGGCGCAGTGCTCGCACAGCTATTTTCACTGTGCGGCGGAGTCGATCCAGCTGCATGGCGGCGTCGGCTTTACCTGGGAATACGACCCGCACCTGTATTTCAAGCGTGCCCGCGCCAGCGAGAGCTACCTCGGCGCGCCGGCCTGGCATCTGCAGCAGATCGCCACGCTGATCATCGGAGAGCAGCCATGAAGCTCAGTTTCAGTGAACAGGACGAGCAGTTTCGCCAGGAGGTCGCCGGCTGGCTGGCCGCCAACCTCTGCGGCGAGTTCGAGCCCCTGCGTTTTCGCGGCGGCCCGGGTGATGAGCACATGTTCCCGCAGCAGCGCAAAGCCTGGGAGCGCAAGCTGGCCGAGGGCCGCTGGACTTGCGTCGGCTGGGCGCCGGAGCATGGTGGCCGGGGCCTGTCGATCAGCCAGCAGGTGATCTTCCACGAAGAATACGCCCGTGCTGGCGGCCCCGGGCGCATGGGCCATATCGGCGAAGGCCTGGCCGGGCCGACCATCGCCGCCTTCGGCAACGACGAGCAAAAGCGCCGCCTGCTGCCCGCTATCGTCAGCGGCACGCAGTTCTGGTGCCAGGGCTACTCGGAACCGGGCGCAGGCTCTGACCTTGCCAACGTCAAGACCCGCGCCAGCCTTGAGGGCGGCAGCTGGGTGATCAACGGCCAGAAGGTCTGGACTTCGCTGGCCCATGAGTCGGACTGGTGCTTTGTGATCGCCCGTACCGAGCCTGGCAGCGTCGGCCATCGCGGCCTGTCGTTCCTGCTGGTGCCGATGGCCCAGGCCGGCATCAGCGTGCGGCCGATCGAGCAGATGACCGGCACTTCGGAATTCAACGAAGTGTTCTTCGACAACGCCCGCACCGACGCCGCCAACCTCATCGGGTCGCCTGGCGACGGCTGGAAGATCGCCATGGCCTTGCTCGGTTTTGAGCGCGGGGTTTCGACCCTCGGCCAGCAGATGCAGTTTGCCAACGAACTGAACGAGATCATCGCCATCGCCAAGGCCAACGGCGCAGCCCGCGACCCGCTGCTGCGCCAGCGCCTGGCCGAAGCCTGGTGCGGCTTGCGGATCATGCGCTTCAACTCGCTGCGCATGCTCTCCGGCGCCCAGGACGGCGCGCTGCGCAAGGAGGCGACCATCTACAAGCTGTTCTGGTCCAGCTGGCACGCCAACCTCGGCAAGCTGGCCATGGACGTGCTCGGCCCCGACGCCGAACTGCTCGAGGCCGCGCCCTATCAGCTGACCCGACTGCAATCGCTGTACCTGTTCAGCCGCGCCGACACCCTGTACGGCGGCAGCAACGAGATCCAGCGCAACATCATCGCCGAGCGCGCCCTGGGCATGCCCAAAGAACCGCGCCTGCGTCCCTGACCCAAGGAGTTAGTCGATGTCCACCCCCAACTATGTAGCGGGCCATGGCCTGTTGCGCGGCAAGTCCGTGCTGATCACTGCGGCGGCAGGTTCCGGGATCGGTTTTTCCGCCGCCTTGCGCGCCGCCGAAGAGGGCTGCCGGGCCCTGATGATCAGTGATATCCACCAAGGCCGGCTGTTTGAAGCCGTGGCAAAGATTCGCGAGGCCACCGGGCTTGCCGAGGTCTTCGGCGTGCTCTGCAACGTCACCGACGAAGCCCAGGTGCAGCACCTGGTGAGCTGCGCCGAGCGCGACCTGCACGGCGTCGACGTGCTGATCAACAACGCCGGCCTCGGTGGCTCGCGGGCGCTGGTGGAAATGCCCGACGAAGAATGGCAGCGGGTCCTCGACGTTACCCTCACCGGCACCATGCGTATGACTCGTGCCATGCTGCCGAAGATGATGGCCCGGCGCGCCGGGGTGATCGTCAACAACGCCTCGGTGCTTGGCTGGCGGGCCCAGAAGGAGCAGTCGCACTACGCCGCAGCCAAGGCCGGGGTCATGGCCCTGACCCGTTGTGCGGCGGTCGAGGCGGCCAGTCACGGCATCCGCATCAATGCGGTCAGCCCGAGCATTGCCCTGCATGATTTTCTCGCCCGCTCGGCGCCCCAGGCAGTGCTCGAGCAACTGGCGGCCAACGAAGCCTTCGGCCGCGCCGCCGAAGTCTGGGAGGTGGCCAACGTGATGATGTTCCTGGCCAGCGACTACAGCTCGTACATGACCGGCGAAGTGCTGTCGGTTTCCAGCCAGAGGGCCTGAGCATGACGCGCCTATTCGACACCCCGCACGCGCTGCAAGACGCCGTCGGTGAAGTCCTGGGGGTCAGCGACTGGCTGCTCATTGACCAGGCGCGCATCGACCTGTTCGCCGAGGCCAGTGGCGATCACCAGTGGATTCATGTCGACCCGCAACGCGCCGCCAGCGGCCCGTTTGGGGCCTGCATCGCCCACGGTTACCTGAGCCTGGCGCTGGTCAACCTGTTCCTGCCGCAGATCGTCGAGGTGCGCGGCATCGCCATGGGCGTCAACTACGGCTGCGAGCGCGTGCGGTTTCCCAGCGTGGTGCCGGTGGGTTCGCGGGTGCGCGGCCACGCCCAGCTGATCAGCGCCGAGCAGGTCAAAGGCGGTGTGCAGGCGCTGATCCGCGTCAGCGTCGAGATCGAGGGCCAGCAGCGCCCGGGTTGTGTGGTCGACACCATCAGCCGTTATTACCCCGCCTGAGTCCAGGCATCGGAGCATGTGAACATGAATGAAGCCGTTATTGTTTCAACCGCGCGCACGCCGATCGGCAAGGCCTTTCGCGGTGCCTTCAACGACACCGAAGCGCCGGCCCTCGGCGGCCATGTGGTGCGCGAGGCCGTGCGGCGCGCGGGGATCGAGGCCGGGCAGGTCGACGATGTGATCATCGGCGCCGCCGCCCAGCAGGGCACCCAGGCCTACAACCTCGGGCGCTTGTGTGCGATTGCCGGCGGCCTGCCGCCGTCGGTAGCCGGAATGGCCGTGGAGCGCCAATGCGCCTCGGGGCTGATGAGCATTGCCCTGGCGGCCAAGGGCATTATCTGCAACGAAATCGACATCGCCGTCGCCGGCGGCCTGGAGTCGATCTCGCTGGTGCAGAACAAGCACAAGAACCTCTACCGCAACCAGTCCGGCGCCGTGCTTGAGCGCGACCCGCAGGCCTATATCCCGATGATCGAAACCGGCGAGATCGTCGCCCAGCGCTATGGCGTGACGCGCCACGAGCAGGATGCCTATGCCCTGCAAAGCCAGTTGCGCACTGCCCAGGCACAAGCCGCGGGCCTGTTCGACCTGGAGCTGACGCCGCTGAGCACGCGCAAGGCGATCATCGACAAGGCCAGCGGCGAGACCCGTTACGAGACCGTGACCTTGCTGCACGACGAATGCAATCGCGCCGACACCAGCCTGGCCAGCCTCGCTGCACTGGAGCCGGTATGGCAGGGCGGGCAGTGGACCGAGGCCGGGCGCTTCATTACCGCCGGTAACGCCTCGCAGCTGTCTGACGGCGCTTCGGCCTCGGTATTGATGAGTGCCAAGCTCGCCGAGCAGCGCGGCCTGGCGCCGCTGGGCATCTATCGCGGCCTGGCAGTGGCCGGTTGCAATGCCGACGAGATGGGCATCGGCCCGGTCTACGCGATTCCCAAACTGCTCAAGCGCCACGGCCTGAAAGTCGAGGACATCGGCCTGTGGGAACTCAACGAAGCCTTCGCCAGCCAGGTCCTGTACTGCCGCGATACCTTAGGCATCGACAACCAGCGCCTGAACGTCAATGGCGGGGCGATTGCCATCGGTCACCCGTTCGGCATGTCGGGGGCGCGCATGGTTGGCCACGCCTTGATCGAGGGCAAGCGACGCGGCGTACGTTACGTGGTGGTGAGCATGTGTATTGGCGGCGGCATGGGTGCCGCTGCATTGTTCGAGGTGGCTTGAGAATGAACCGTTTTGATGAACACGGCCGGATCCAGACCATGCAAGCCTACTGGAGCGAGGTCAACCTCAGCGTGCGCGAGCCGCAATAGCGCGCAAGCAAGGCTCACACCCGCCAGGGTGTGGCCTTGCGCAGGGGGAGCGCTTACGGCGATTTTGCCGCGTCGAGGAACGCCGGGCGCTCGCCACCGCCATGCACGGCAATGTCGGCGCCACTGACATAACGGGCCAGCGATGAGGCCAGGTACAGGCAACTGTCGCCAATGTCTTCGGGGCTGGCCAGGCGTTGCAGGGGGATGGTCGCGGCCACCTCGGCCAGGTCGCTTTCATCGCCATAGTGCAGGGCCGCCTGCTCGGTGAGGATCAGCCCGGCGGTGACAGCGTTGACCCGAACCTTGGGTGCCCACTCCACCGCCAGCGAGCGGCTCAGGTTGAGCAAGCCGGCCTTGGCCGCGCCGTAGGCGGCGGTGCCGGGGGAAGGGCGGGTGGCGCTGACGCTGCAGATGTTGATGATGCTGCCGCCCTCGGCCTGGGCCTGCATGATGCGGTTGGCCAGCTGGCTGAGGTTCAGCGGCGCCAGCAGGTTGAGGCGGATGATCGATTCGCTGAAGCGCGGCGAGGCGCTGGCGGCTTCGGCATAGGGCGCGCCGCCGGCGTTGTTGACCAGTACATCGAGGCGCCCGAAGCGCTCGACTATAGCCGTCATCATCTGCTGGGCCTGCTCGATGTCACGCACATCGCAGGCCAGGAACAGCGCCTCGCGCCCGCCGCTGGCCGGCAGTGTCGCAGGCGCCTGGCGCCCGCAGATCACCACCTCGGCGCCGCATTCAAGAAAGCGCCGGCTGATGCCGCGGCCCACACCCTTGCCACCACCGGTCACCAGTACCACCTTGCCGCGAAAATCCATAGGGTCGTGCATGCCTGCCTCGTGTTCGCCACTGTAATGAGCTCGATGCTAGGCAGCGCACGGGCAGGGGCCAACGTCCGAAGGGACTAGTAGTCCTGACGGACGATGTTGGCGCCCTGGCCGCTCTGAATAATCCCGGTACAACAACAAGCCGGGAGGACACCTCATGGGCGCATCCGCGCAAGGGCACGTGGTAACGCTGGCCGATGGTCTGCAGCTGCATTACCAGGACGTTGGCACGGGCGAGGCGGTGGTGTTCATCCACGGCAGCGGCCCGGGTGCCAGCGGGCACAGCAACTTCAAACAGAACTACCCGGCATTCGCCGCGGCCGGCTACCGGGTGATCGTCCCCGACCTGCCCGGCTACGGCGCTTCGAGCAAGCCGCAAACGGTCTACAGCCTGGACTTTTTCGTCAGCGCCCTCAGCGGCCTGCTCGATGCCCTGGATATCCAGCGCTGCGTGCTGGTCGGCAATTCCCTGGGTGGCGCCATTGCCATCAAGCTGGCGCTGGACCAGCCTGGGCGGGTCAGCCGCCTGGTGCTGATGGCCCCTGGCGGGCTGATGGACAAGGAGCAGTACTACCTGCAAATGGAAGGCATCCAGAAGATGGGCGCGGCCTTTGCCAACGGCGATCTCAACGATGCCGCCGGCATGCGCCGCCTGCTCAGCCTGCAGTTGTTCGACCCGGCGCTGATCAGCGATGAAACCGTGGCCGAACGCGTGGCAGTGGTGGGCCAGCAACCGGCCTGCGTGCTGACCAGCATGCAGGTGCCGAACCTGACCTCACGCTTGCCTGAACTGCAGTGCCCGATTCTTGGTTTTTGGGGGATCAACGACAAGTTCTGCCCGGCCTCCGGCGCGCAGACCCTGCTTGCAGCCTGCAGGCGGATCCGCTTTGTGCTGCTCAGCGAATGCGGACACTGGGTGATGGTCGAGCACCGCGAGCTGTTCAACCGTGAATGCCTGGCGTTCCTTGGGGAGGCACGGGCATGAGCGAGCAATTGCGTCGCCAGTATGGCGAAGAGCTGTACCAGGCCCTGTGCAGCGCCAGCACCCTGGCCCCCTTGAGCGAGCGCTGGGAGACCATCAGCATCGAGGATGCCTACCATATTTCGCTCTACAGCATCGAGCGGCGGGTGGCGGCGGGTGACCGCATCGTCGGCAAAAAGATCGGCGTCACCTCGGCGGCGGTGCAGCGCATGCTTAATGTGCACCAGCCGGATTTCGGTTTTATCACCGAGCAGATGGCCTTTGCCGATGGCGCGCAGATTTCCCTCGGCGCCAACCGCCTGATCCAGCCGCGCGCCGAAGGCGAGATCGCCTTCAAGCTCAAGCATGACCTGGTCGGCCCCGGCGTCACCGAGGCCGATGTGCTGGCCGCCACCGAGTACGTGATGCCGTGTTTCGAGATTGTCGATTCGCGCATCCAGGACTGGCGCATCCGCATCCAGGACACCGTCGCCGACAACGCTTCCTGCGGGGTGTTCGTGCTCGGCGACAGCCAGGTCGATCCGCGCCGGCTCGACCTGCCGAACCTGCGCATGCAGGTGTTCAAGAACGGCGAGCTGATCAGCCAAGGCCTTGGCTCGGCGGTGCAAGGCAACCCGCTGACCGCGGTGGCCTGGCTGGCCAACACCCTGGGCGCCTTCGGCATCCCGTTCAAGGCCGGGGAAATCATCCTTTCCGGCTCGCTGGTGCCGCTGGAGCCTGCACGGGCCGGCGACCAGTTTGCCCTGACCATCGACGGCCTGGGCAGCGCCCGGGTGTCGTTCTGTGCGTGACGTGCGAGGTTCAAGCGAATGAGCAAAAAACTGAAAGCGGCGATTATCGGGCCGGGCAACATCGGCACCGACTTGCTGATGAAAATGTGCCGCTCCGAGTGGATCGAGCCGGTGTGGATGGTCGGCGTCGACCCGCAGTCCGAAGGCCTCAAGCGCGCTCGTGAGCTGGGGGTGAAGACCACCGCCGACGGCCTGGACGGATTATTGCCACATGTCCTCGACGACGATATCCGCATCGCCTTCGATGCCACCTCGGCCTATGTGCATGCGCATAACAGCCGCAAGCTCAACGAGTTGGGGGTGATCATGGTCGACCTCACGCCGGCGGCCATCGGCCCGTTCTGCGTGCCGCCGGTCAACCTCAAGCAGCACGCGGCGAGCCTGGCGATGAACGTCAACATGGTCACCTGCGGCGGCCAGGCGACCATCCCCATGGTCGCGGCGGTGTCGCGCATCCAGTCGGTGGCCTATGGCGAAATCGTCGCCACGGTGTCGTCCGGCTCGGTGGGCCCGGGCACCCGGCAGAACATCGACGAATTCACCCGCACCACTGCCGGTGCCGTCGAGCAGGTCGGCGGTGCCCGGCGCGGCAAGGCGATCATCGTCATCAACCCTGCCGAACCGCCGCTAATGATGCGCGACACCATCCACTGCCTGACCGACGAAGAGCCCGACCGCGAGGCCATTCGCGCCTCGGTGTTGAGCATGGTCAAGGAGGTGCAGCGCTACGTGCCCGGCTACACCCTGATCAACGGGCCGATTTTCGATGGCCGCAAGGTGTCGATCTTCATCGAGGTCGAAGGCCTCGGCGACTTCCTGCCCAAGTCTGCCGGCAACCTCGACATCATGACCGCTGCCGGTTTGCGCACCGCCGAGATGTTTGCCGAAGAAGCCCACAAGGGCACCCTGCAACTGCCCGTCCGTTGAGTGGAGAACTGCCATGAATCTGCAAGGTAAAAGCGTCCGTCTGCACGACATGAGCCTGCGCGACGGGATGCACGCCAAGCGTCACCAGATCAGCCTGGAACAGATGATCGCGGTGGCCAGCGGCCTGGATGGCGCCGGCGTGCCGCTGATTGAAATCACCCATGGCGATGGCCTGGGTGGCGCGTCGCTGAACTACGGCTTTGCCGCCCACAGCGATGAGGAATACTTCGCCGCGGTAATTCCCACCCTCAAGCAGGCCAAGGTATCGGCCTTGCTGCTGCCGGGGATCGGCACCCTCGATCACCTGAAAATGGCCCATGAGCATGGTGTCTCGACCATCCGCGTGGCGACCCACTGCACCGAGGCGGATGTATCCGGCCAGCACATCGGTATGGCGGCGAAGATGGGCCTGGATACCGTCGGTTTTCTGATGATGGCGCACAGGGTCAGCGCGCAAAAGCTGCTGGAACAGGCGCGGCTGATGGAAAGCTACGGCGCCAACTGCATCTACTGCACCGATTCGGCGGGCTACATGCTGCCGACTGAAGTCAGCGATAAGATTGGCGTTTTGCGGGCAGGTTTAAGCGCCGGCACCGAAGTCGGTTTTCATGGCCATCACAACCTGGGCATGGCGATTGCCAACTCGCTGGCGGCCATCGAGGCTGGCGCCGTGCGCATCGATGGCTCGGTGGCCGGGTTGGGGGCGGGGGCGGGCAACACGCCGCTGGAAGTGTTCGTCGCCGTGCTGGAGCGCATGGGCGTGAACAGTGGTGTTGACCTGTACCGGATCATGGACGTCGCCGAGGACCTGGTGGTGCCGATGATGGACCAACCGATCCGCCTTGACCGCGATGCCCTGACCCTGGGCTATGCCGGGGTGTACAGCTCGTTCCTGCTGTTTGCCAAGCGTGCCGAGCTCAAGTACGGCATTGCTGCCCGCGACCTGCTGGTGGAGCTGGGGCGGCGCGGCACGGTGGGCGGTCAGGAAGACATGATCGAAGACCTGGCCCTGACAATGTCGCGGGCGCGAGGGGTGATGCCGACCTGAAATGCAGTCCTCATCGCGGGTCCTGCGCACTCCTGTGGGAGCGGGCTCGACCCGCGATCGAGCGCGCAGCGGTCGTAATTCAGATAACGCCTTGTTGCGCAGGCTGCACCGGCCTCATCGCGGGTCAAGCCCGCTCCCACAGGCTCCCATGGCCATGAACAACGCGGCAATGGCCCGGGCCTCATGCAACTCGCCACTGGCTACCCGTGCCGGGATCTGCGCCAGCGGCACCTTGATGCATTCCAGCGGCTCCGGCTCGTCACCTTGCAGAGCACAGGGGCTCAGGTCCTGGGCCAGCACCACCCGATAACGATGACACAAATGCCCGGGCGCCAAGGTCAGTTCGCCCAGCTCGGTCAGCCGCGCCGCCCTCAGGCCGACTTCTTCGCACAGCTCGCGCTGGGCCGCCTGCAGGTAGCTTTCATGCGCCTCGGCACCGCCCTTGGGCAGGCCGAGGATGGTGCCCTCTACGCCCACCGCGTACTCGCGCACCAGCAGCACGTGCTCGGGGTCGGGCATCGCCACCAGCATCACCGAGCGGTAGCCGGTGCCGCGCAAGCGTTCGTAGATGCGCCGCTGGCCGTTGCTGAACTGCAGGTGCAGGGCTTCGATCTGGAAATGACTGCTTTGGGCCAGCAGTTCGGTCTTGAGGATGGTCGGACAGTTGCGCATGTGCAGGCCCCTGGCGGCGGGTGGATACCTGCACTGTGCGCTGTGCCCGGCAACCCGCCATCGTCCAAGCGGACGAGGGCGGGTGCTTCAGCCGAGGGTCGCCACGCTGCGCAAGATCAAGCGCACGAGCATGGTCTGGCGGGTCACGCCGGTCTTGGAAAAGGTCGAACGCAGGTGCGCCCGCGAAGTGTTGCGGCTGATGCCCAGTTCCTCCGAGGCTTCGTCCAGGGTCAGGCCGTTGGCCAGCAGCATCGCCAGCTGGGTTTCGGCCGGGGTGAAATCGAACAGCGCCCGGACGATCTCCTGCGGCGCCGAGGATTGCTGCTCGGGGTCGCTGATGAAGATCACCACGGTCGGGCATTGCTTGCCTTCGCTCCAGGTCGACAGCGGCACCGAGCGCACGATGATGCCAAGGTCGGCGCGCCCGGACGGGCGTTGTACGCGCATGGCCTCGACCACCGAGGGGTTGCTGCTTTTTTGCGACAGCAGTGATTGCTTGACCAGCCGGCGGAACTCCTGGGTGTCGCGTGCGGTGCCGACCTGCAAGCCGTCGTTGACCAGCTTGATGCCGTCCTTTTCCTGGATCAGCCGCTCGGCAACCTGGTTGGTCTGCAGCACCTTGCCGGTTTCGTCGAGGATGATGGTGCCCACCGCCAGTTGGTCGACGGCGCCGGCGTAGAGGTTGCGTTCGGTCTCGATGCGGTTGAGCTGCATGTGCAGTTTGATCGAGCGTTCCAGGTGCGGGATGAAGCGCGCCAGCAGGGCTTTTTCCTGGTCGCCGAAGGCCTGCTCATCGCGCCCGCGGCTGATGCGGATGCGGCATTGGGCGCCGTCGCCGGTATTGATGTCGGCCCCGAGGATATGGAACACGTCCACCGGCTCGAGAAAGTTCTTGTAGAACTCCGATTGCAACAGCTCGTCGTTGGAGACGTAGCTGGCGAGGGTCACCACTTCGCGGTTGGGCAGGTCGACGAACGGGTCGAGGGCGAAGAAGTGCTTGTTGTACGAGGCGGTGGTTTCGCTCGAACTGCCGGTGGTGTTGACCATCAGGCCGTCAACGTGGGCGCTGGGCGGGCGCAGAATGAAGGTGACGTATTTGCTCTGTAGCTGCAGGTTGAGCTGGTTGAGGAAGGTGACCCAGGGAATGTTCTCCATCGGCCCTTGATAGAGGTGACCGAGCAAGTCGCTGAATGACTCGAGGGTGAGGCACGGCTGCATAGGGAACTACCATTTTTTATTATTAGCGTTGGCGATGGCAGAGAATAGTCGGCGTTAACGCGTGCACGCAACGCTCCGTACACGCATCCGGACAGGCGTAGCGCACGCCTGTCCAAAGCGCTCGGCAAGGCTCAGGCGCGCTCGCCGTCAAGCACCACGAAACGCTTGCTGTCGGCGGTTTCGGCAGGCAGCAGGTCGACGTCGGTATAGAACTGCTCATACCAGCGCCGCAGCTGGTACACCGGGCCGTCGCCGTCGCACAGCAGCGGATTGTCGACCCGGGTCTTGCTGTGCCAGATCGCCACGTCTTCGTAGAAAGCCGCCTGGGCCTGCTGCACGTAGGCCTTGGCCATGGCCTGGTTCTGCTCCTCGCTCAGGCCGGGGATCTTTTTCACCAGCACGCCGTAGCGCAGGGTGAAGCTGTTGAGGTCGATCGGCACATGGCAGTTGAGCAGGATCGAATGGATCGGCTGGCCGTTCATCGCCCCGGTCATTTCGGTGATCTGGTAGGCCGGGCCGAAGTAGGTGGCCACCGTGCTCAGCTCGCTGTCGCCAGACAGCCGTTCGCTGCGCGCACGCATGACCTGGGTGGCCAGGTGGCCTGCGAAGACGTTGCTGAACTCGGCCACCGGCGCGCCATGCACGGTGCCGAAGTGGGCCATGTCGGCGACGTTGTCGATCAGCTCGCGGCAGTTGGTGTCGATCTGCAGTTCGGCCACTTCCCAGGCGGCCCACTGGTCACTGAAGCAGGCGTCGATGCGCGGGATCACCTGCTCGGCAATCGGCGGGTTGCCTTGCGGGTCGTTCCAGACGAACAGCAGCTGGTTTTCTTCCATGATCGGCCAGCGCTTGACCTTGGCCCGTGGTGGAATGCGCTTGGCGTAGGGAATGTCGTCGCACACGCCATCGGCGCCCCAGCGCCAGCTGTGGAACGGGCAGCGGATCGAGTTGCCTTCGATGCAGCCGGTGCTCAGGTCGGCGCCCATGTGCGGGCAAAAGCCGTCGAGAATGTTCAGCTGGCCGTCTTCACCCTGGAACGCCACCAGGCGGGTGCCAAACACGTCCAGGCGGTGGGCCTTGCCGTCGCGGTAGTGCGCGGCCAGGCCCAGGCAGTGCCAACCACGGGCGTAACGGTCTTCCAGCAGCTTGGCTTCAATGCGGTGCAGGGTGCTCATCTTATTGTTCTCCGGGGTATCACGGGGTGTGCTGTGCGAGTGATTCTGCCGCCCCTGTACCAGCAGGCATCGTCTGAACGGACGATGGCCGGCCGTGGGCTGACGGCTCTACTGGCGCAATCAAGCCAGCAGCAGGAGAACGCAATGAGCAACGAGCAGGGGCGGGTGGCGGTGATTACCGGCGCCGCCAGCGGGATCGGCCGGGGCCTGGCCGAGCATGCGGCAGGGCTGGGCATGCAGCTGGTACTGGCCGATGTCGATGGCCCGGGTTTGCAGGCGCTGAGCGCGCAACTGCAAGGCCAGGGCGTGCAGGCCATTGCCCAGCTGACCGACGTCAGCGATGTGGCCCAGGTCGAGCGCCTGCGTGATGTCGCCCTAGCGCATTTTCAGCGGGTCGACCTGCTGTTCAACAATGCCGGGGTGATGCAGACCGGCTACAGCTGGCAGATCAGCCACGAGCAGTGGCAGCGCATGCTCGCCATCAACCTGCAAGGGGTGATCAATGGCATCCGCAGCTTTGTGCCGCTGATGCTCGAGCAGGGCCACCCGGCCCAGGTGATCAACACCGCGTCGCTCGCCGGCTTGCTCAGCAGTCCGTTGATGGCGCCCTACAACGTCACCAAGCAAGCGGTGGTGGCGTTATCCGAAACCCTCAAATACGAGCTGGACATGCTCGGCGCGCAGGTCTCGGTGGCGGTGCTCTGCCCGGGGCCGGTGGCCAGTGACATCATGGCCTCCAACCAGGCCCGCGAGCAGGCCGACGCCACTTTCAGCGCCGTGCTCGACGAGCACATTCGCCAGGGCATGACGCCCCGCGAGCTGGCCGCCCAGGTATTCGCCGCGCTGGCCGAGCGGCGCTTCTGGATCTTCCCGCACAAAGACTTCAAGCCCGCCCTGGAGCTGCGCTTGCGCAGCATCCTTGAAGAAACCAACCCGCAGTTCCAGATGATCGCCGAAGGAGACGCCCATGCCGCTCGATAAACAGATCGCCGCCGTGCTCGAACAGTTCAGCGTCCAGGGGGAGCCCGACTACCACCGGCTCGATGCCGTGCAGTATCGGCAATATGCCGACCACCTGTTGCCGCCGATCCCTGGCGCGCAGATGGCCGAAGTGCGTGAGCTGCGCGTGGCGGGCGCCGCTGGCGAGCTGGATGCCCGCCTGTACCGGCCGCTGGTGCAAGACAACCTGGCGCTGCTGGTGTTCTTCCACGGCGGCGGCTTTGTCATCGGCACCCTCGATACCCATGACCATCTGTGCCGGGCACTGGCCAGCGCCACTGGCGCGGTGGTGGTGTCGGTGGCCTACCGGCTGGCACCGGAGGCGCGCTTTCCGGCGGCGCCGCTCGATTGCTATGCCGCCACCTGCTGGCTGGTCGAACATGCCGCCAGCCTGGGCGTCGACGGCAGCCGCCTGGCCGTGGCCGGCGACAGCGCCGGGGCCAACCTGGCGATCGCCGTCAGCCGCCTGGCCGCAGAGCGCCAGGGCCCGCAGATTCGCTACCAGTGCCTGTTCTACCCGGTCACCGATGGCCGCTGCGACACCCCGTCGTACCAGGTGTATGGCGAAGGGTATCTGTTGTCGCGGGCGATGATGGCCTGGTTCTGGCGCAGCTACCTGCAACAGCCCGAGCAGGTCGAGGAGCCACTGGCCTCGCCGCTGCTCGCCGAGTCACTGGAGGGTTTACCCGCCACCACCCTGATCACCGCCGAGTACGACCCATTGCGCGACGAAGGCGAAGCCTTTGCCCAACGTTTGCAACAAGCAGGTGTGGCCACCCGCCTGGAGCGTTGCCAGGGCATGGTGCATGGCTTTATCAGCATGAGCGCGTTTGTCGAGGGCGCTGCCTTGGCCCTGGCCGGGGCCGCGGCCGACCTGCGCCGGGCGCTGGGCTGAATGGCGGCGGCCTAGTCCGTTTGGACGAAGCAGGTTGTCGCAGCAGTTTCTAGTCTTGAGCGCACAACGTCTTTTCCTCACCTGTGGTGGAATGGCCATGAAAACAACAAGAACAATTTGCCTTGCCTTGACCGTCTGCGCCTTTGGCGCTGTCTACAGCGCCTTGCTGACCCGCCCGCTGCCGGCGCCGGTGACCATGGCCTATTACTGCCAGCCCAGCTTCCAGCCGTGTTACATCCCGGTGCCGAGCGTCGCCAGGCTGATGCCTTAGGCCTTGTTGCCCAGGGCCAGCAGCGCCCGCTCGCGGCTCAGTGGCTGGAGGACCCCGGGCGAGCCGCTGATGTGCACGTACAGGTAGTGCTGGCCTTGGTCATCGCGCAGTATCCGGTGCACCTGGGTCGTCTCCGGGTGATACTGGCGCTGGGTGCGGTCGAGCAGCACTTCGTGGTGGTCGATGTGCAGGCGGCGCAGCGCCGCTTCGAATTCGCTGTCGACGGCCTCGCGCAGCTTGCGCATGCGGCGTATCGACAGATAGCCAAGGCCGAAGGTCAGCGCAAAGAAGAACAGCGCCTGTAACAGTGATTTGTAGTGCTCCATCCTGGATTTGATTAGCCCTTGATTCTTGTAGTGGACGGCGCTTGTTTGAGGTCTGAGCGCCGCCTGTGGGCGTTAAAGGCTCATGTCGAAGGCATGGATTCGGTAGGGCAGCTCCATGTCCGGGTATCGCCGTCTTTCTCACCCAGTGCCAAGATTTCCAGGCAGCCCGGGTAAGCTGGTTGCTTATCGGCAGGCCCTTCAATGTAGGTGATGGCCTTGGGTGGGTTTTGCAGTTGCTGCTGGCATTGCTGGACCTCGCTGGCAAATCTTTCAAGGGCAGCGGAAGGGGGCTGAGTCGTGATCATGCCTGCTACGGTTTGCCAGTATTCCGAGGCTGCGTAGCCGCTTGCTCGGCAGTGAGAAAGCGGAGAAACAATTGAACCAACTCCGTCGCCTTCGACTTTAAGTGCTTGCATCTTCTGGTGTTGCGCAGGCAGGGCAGGGCCAACCGGAAGCGCTTCCATGGCCTTGATCTCAGCGACATAAGCCTGAACTTTGGTCAGGTAAGCGGCGGCGCTTTCGCGCTGCTGGTTGTACTGGCTTATTTCGTTGGCGTTGGTGCCGGTGACCTTATACTCAGGTTCGTTGTTGCAGCCCGCCAGGAGAGCAGAGGCGCCAAGGGTGATGATTGCGGTGCGTGTGGTGAACTTCATGTTCTTCAGTTATCTCGCTTCAGGGTCGTTTGCTTGACCTGACAGTGGAGCACAATGGCTATCCCTGCCAGTGTTTGTCGCACAGTACTCGCGTTTGACGTCGAATACTGTTGCCTCAGTCCAGGTCCTGCGCCGAATGCCGCTCGGGCACCTGGCTGGCTTCATCGCCCCAGGTGCGGTTGACCCGCAAGCCGCGGACGACCGCCGGGCGCTCGGCAATGGCTTGCGCCCAGCGTTGCACGTGGGTGTAGTCCTGCACGCTGAGGAACTCGCCCGCCGAATACAGCCTGCCCAGCGCCAGTTGGCCGTACCAGGACCAGACGGCGATATCGGCGATGGTGTAGCTGTCGCCGGCCAGGTATTGGCTTTGCGCCAGGCGCTGGTCGAGCACATCCAGTTGGCGCTTGGTTTCCATGCTGAAGCGGTTGATCGGGTATTCGAATTTTTCTGGCGCGTAGGCATAGAAGTGGCCGAAGCCGCCGCCCAGGTAGGGCGCTGCGCCCATCTGCCAGAACAGCCAGTTGAGGGTTTCGGTTCGACCCGCTGGGTCGCGGGGCAGGAACTCGGCGAATTTTTCTGCAAGGTAGAGCAGGATCGAACCCGACTCGAACACCCGCACCGGCGGTTGCACGCTGCGGTCGAGCAGGGCGGGGATCTTCGAGTTGGGGTTGATCTCGACGAAGCCGCTGGAGAACTGCTCGCCTTCGCTGATGCGAATCAGCCAGGCGTCGTACTCGGCGCCGGCATGCCCGAGGGCCAGCAGCTCTTCGAGGAGGATGGTGACCTTGACGCCATTGGGCGTGGCCAGGGAGTACAGTTGCAGCGGCTGCTTGCCCAGCGGCAGGGCCTTGTCGTGGGTCGGGCCGGCCACCGGGCGGTTGATGTTGGCGAACTCGCCGCCCGACGGCGCGTCGTGCTGCCAGACCCGAGGCGGGACGTAGGGTGCCTTGCTCATGCGATGAACCTCCTGGTGTGCTCGAGGGGCTCATGTTCGGGCCTGGCGCGCGCTCTTGTCAAACCGCGCGGCCACTGCTGCCCGGGCGCAAAAGCCAGCGTTCTAGAAGCTGTACTCAAGCACGCTGGCGATCGAGGTTTGTACCCGCCGCTCGACAATCGGGCTGTCGCTCACATGCCCGGAGAGGTTCTGTACATCCAGCAGGGTATGCAGGCGGGTGTTGTCGCTCAGCGGCAGGCTCCAGGTCAGGTTGACGCCCTGGCTGACCAGGCCGCCGTGGGTCTTGTGCGCGGCAAAGCGGCTGTTGGCCGCTTGTTGCGCGCTGACGCCATACCAGGTACGGACGTAGTCGGCGTCACCAAACAGCGCATTGACGTTGCCGCTCAGGCTGCCGAAATCGCCTTCGTACAAGGTGGTGCCGACGCTCAGTTCGAGGGTCTGGTAGGCGGAGCCGGTGTCTTTGTTGCTGTCTTTTTTCAGCGCATGCTCGAACGTTGCACCGAAGGTGACCGGCCCCCAGGTGTAGGAACCTTCCATGCCCAGCAGCGCGCGGGATTTGATCGAACCCATGCCACGCAGGCGGTCGGAACCGCGGTAGCCTTTCTTGCGGTCCTTGCGCTCGGCGCTGGTGCCGATGTAGGTGCTGAAACTGGCGTCGTCCCAATCGTGTTTCCAGCCCAGGCCTTTGTCCCGCAGGAACAAACCATAAGGGCTTTCGATCTCGAAGCCGAGCACCGGTGCCGTAGAGCGCTCACTGCTGCCACTGTAGCGGGGGGCATTGGCGGCGCCGCCTTGCAAGGTGAACTGCCACTCTTGCGCCAATAAGTTCGCTGAGGCGCTCACCAGGCAGAGACCAGTCAACGCAGTGTAGATCCTTGTCGTCTTCATGGGGGTTACAGTGTTCCCGTAAATTTAAGTCTGATCAGGGTACGGGGCTTTGTTGTTAGTATCCGTGAGCAGGATGTAAAACTCTGTTAGTGGCATATTTATTCAATGGCTTTGCAGTTTTTGTAGAACATCCGGCGAAGCCCGAAGAGCAACTTGGAGAACAGCAGTACCCAACGGCTCAATAGCCGATGACAGGCAATAACGTTTGCCCTGGCTGTTACGGGTTTCATCAAAATTAAATAGCGGCTAGATATGCTTATTGGCGCCGCAGGGGACAAATACCGCTATTAACCCGAGGGTGTGCGAATAAAGGAGAAATGCCCGCGCGGCGAAGAGCGCTTAAACTGTCTGATCATTATTTGCCTCTGCCAGTTGCTGTTGTGCCGCCGCCCGGTCTTGCGCAGTCACGTAAGTGAGTTTTGCCAGGCGCGGGGCCAGCCAGTTGTTCAGGTCGTCCATATAGCTGAACACCACCGGTACGAAGACCAGGCTGAGCAAGGTTGAAGTCACCAGCCCGCCGATCACGGCAATTGCCATGGGCGCGCGAAAACCTGCATCGGCGCCGCTGCTGAGGACTGCCGGGAGCATACCGGCGACCATGGCAAGGGTGGTCATGACAATTGGCCTGGCGCGTTCGGCGCCCGACTGCATCAGTGCCAGGTGCCGAGGCATGCCGGCGCGGCGCTTTTCGATGATGAACTCGACCAGCAGAATCGAATTCTTGGTGACGATGCCCATCAGCATCAGCAAACCGATAACCACCGGCAGGTCGATGGCGGCGCCATACAACAGCAGGCCGCCGATGGCCCCGCCGACCGCCAGGGGCAGCGAGACGAGGATGGTCAGCGGCTGCAGGAAGTCACGAAACAGCAGGACCAGTACGGCAAACACCATGAGGATGCCGAAGGTCATGGCCGTGGCGAACTTCTCGAACATTTCATTCATGTACTCGGCGTCGCCATACTCCACCTCGCGCACGCCAAGGGGCAGGTGCTGCAAGGCGGGGGTGGCCTGGATCACTTCCAGCGCCGAGCCGAGGCTTATGCCGGCGAGGTCGGCGTCCACCGAGATGCGCCGCAGCCGGTCGAAGCGTTCGATCCTTGTCGGGCCACTGCCGTAGTCGATGTCGGCGACACTGTGCAGCGCCAGCGTGCCGCCGTTGTCGCTGGCCACCCGCAGGTTGCGCAGGGTGTCGAGGTCGCCTTGCTGTCCCTCGGCCAGTTGCACGCGAATCGGTACTTGCCGGTCGTGGAAGTTGAAGCGCGCTGAATTGGCATTGATATCGCCCAAAGTGGCAATTCGCGCCACGCTGCCGATGGCCTGGGCACTGACGCCAGAGCGGGCGGCCTCATCCAGGCGCGGGCGGATCAACAGCTCCGGACGCGGCAAGGGTTCGTTGACCTGGACATTGGCCAGCCCCTTGATCATGCGCATATCGCTTTGCAGCGCGTAAGCGGCCTGGGACAGTTGCCGGGCGTCGGCACCGACGAGAATCACCGAGATGTCTCGCGCCGCGCTGTCGCTGCGAAAGGCAAAGCGCACATCGGCGAACTCACCGAGGACCGGTCGTAGTGCGTGCTCGAATACCTTCTGACTCATCTCGCGTTGCTCGGGTGGCACCAGGCGCACCAGCAACTGGCCGCTGGCGACATCGGTGGCGCCGGAGGCATCTTCGCCGCCGGCGGTGCTGAAGACGAACATCACCTGCGGCTGCTGGCGCAGTTTCGCGGCCATCTGTTGCAGGGTCCGGTCGGTCTGCGCCAGGGGCGTGCCGGGTGGCAGGGAGACATCGATGCGGCTCAGGCTGGTATCGCTGACCGGCATGAAGCCCGAAGGCAGCAGCGGTACCAGGGCAAAGGAAGCCAGCAGGAAAACCGCCGCGATCACCAGGCTTTTGCGCCGATGCGCCAGTGCCCACTCAAGCAGGCGCAGATAGCGCGCGAGCAAGCCAGAGGGCGCTTGCGTTGCCTGCAACTGATGCTCAGTCGATTTGGGCTTGAGTAAGTAGGCGGCCATCAGCGGCGTCAGCAGCCGTGCCACCAGCAGTGAGCTCAACACCGCTGCCGACACGGTGATGCCAAAGGGGGTGAAATACTGGCCGACAAAGCCGCCGATAAAGCTCACCGGCAGGAACACCGCAACGATGGTCGCGGTAATTGCCACCACGGCGAAGCCGATAGCATCTGAGGCGTCAATGGCGGCCTGGTAGGGGCGCTTGCCCTGGTCCAGGTGCCGCTCGATGTTCTCGATTTCGACAATCGCATCGTCGACCAGGATGCCGATAACCAGGGTCAGGGCCAGCAAGGTGATGCTGTTGAGGCTATAGCCGAACCAGGCCATGGCGGCGAAAGTCGGCAGGATCGACAAGGGCAGGGCGATGGCCGCCACCAGGGTCGCACGCCAGTTGCGCAGGAACAGCAGTACCACCAGCACCGTCAGCAGCGCGCCTTCGATCAGGGTCATGATCGCGGCGTTGTAGCTGGCCAGCGTGTAGTCGACCATCGAGGCGACCTGCTGGACTTCGATGTCCGGGTGATGTTGCTGCAGGCGCTGGAGCGCAGCCTCAACCCCTGCGGCCACCCGGGTATCGCTGGAGCCCTTGGCACGAAACACGGCAAAACCGACCACCTGCTCGCCATTCAGGCGCGCCAGCGAGCGCATTTCACCGGCGCCATCGACCACGCTTGCCAGCTCGTTCAACCGCGCCCAGCGTCCGTCCGGCAGGGCGATTGGCGTGTCGCCCAGGGCTTGCACGGTCAGGGCGCTGCCCAGTGTGCGTATGGATTGCTCGCTGTCGGCGAGAATCGCCCGCCCGCCGGGCACGTTGCTGTTGCTGTGCAGCAGCTGGGTGTTGACCTGGTCGGCCGAGATACCCAGCGCCTCAAGGCGCTCGGGCTTGAGTTCGACCTTGACCTCACGCTCCAGGCCGCCCAGGCGCTGCACTTTTTGCACCCCGGGCACGCCAAGCAGTTCCCGGCCGAGTACATCATCGACAAACCAGGACAGGTCCACGGCATTGCGCGCACTGGATTTGACGGCGTAGTTGAGGATCGCCCCGCCCTCGACATCAATGCGCGTGACCAGCGGCTCTTCGATAGTCTGCGGCAAGTCCGCGCGAATTTGCCCGATGGCATCGCGGATGTCGTTGGCGGCGCGGTCGGGGTCGACACCGAGCTGGAACTCCACGGTGGTGACCGAGATGGCATCGGCGATCGTCGAGGTAATGTGACGGATACCGGCCAGGCCGGACACCGCGCGCTCGACCCGCTGGGTGACCGCATGTTCGAGTTCGCTCGGCGCGGCACCGACCTGGACCACGGCGACGGTGATCACCGGAAAGTCGACCCGTGGGTTGGCGTTGATCGGCAGGTCGGCAAAGGAGATCCAGCCGGCCACGGCCAGCACCAGGAACAATACCAGGGTCGGGATGGGCCGCCGAATGGCCCAGGACGACACCGCCAGGTTCATTGCTCCAGCTCCTGTGCCAGGCTGACCACGTCGCCGTTGCGCACGAAGGCCGAGGCGCTTGCCACCACCCGCTCACCGGCGCCAAGGCCGCTGCTGACCTGCACCCGCAGGCTGTTGCGCTGGCCAAGGACCACGCTACGCACGCTCGCCTGGCCGTGGGCATCAAGGACCATGACGGTGGCGCCGCCATCCTCGGCAAGGGTCACCGCCCGTAGCGGAATGACCACCGCCGCGGCGGTAGTGCCGGTTTCGATCCTGCTACTGGCGAAACTGCCAGCGCGCGCATCGGCCGTTGCCGCGAGGCTGATGCGCACGCGCCCCAGGCGGGTGCCGGCATCCACCTTGGGCGCCAGCAAACGCACCGTGCCGGCTACGCTCTGGTCCATGCCCGCGACCTGCACCTGGACCGCAGTACCGACCCGAATTGCTTGCAA
This sequence comes from Pseudomonas sp. UC 17F4, assembly GCF_900101695.1. Classification (NCBI taxonomy): domain Bacteria; kingdom Pseudomonadati; phylum Pseudomonadota; class Gammaproteobacteria; order Pseudomonadales; family Pseudomonadaceae; genus Pseudomonas; species Pseudomonas sp. UC 17F4. The sequence continues at coordinate 4,398,025 of NZ_FNKV01000001.1, read as the reverse complement.
CGCACTTTGCGCCAGTTCGCCATCGAGCTCGAGTTGGCCGTCACGGATCAGTTTGAACAGCGGCTCGCTACCGGCCATGGCGCCCAGCCGGGCGTGACGTTCGGAGATGATGCCGTTGACCGGGGCGAGGATGATGGCCTTGTCGCGGCGAGTGCGGGCGTCAGTCAGTTGGGCGATGGCCTGTTGGTGCTCGGCCCGGGCGGCAGCTAACGCGGCGGCGCTGGCGTGGGCCTGGGCGCGCTGTTGGTCGAGTTGCTGGGCGCTGACCGCACCGATACTGCCCAGCTCATTGATTCGCGCAAGGCTGGCCTGTGCCTCGATGTCGAGCGCTTGCTGCTGCTTGATCAGGGCTGCGTTGCGATTGAGGGTGGCCTCGGCCTGGCGTACCTGGGCGTCGAGGGTGTCGGTTTCCAGTTGCGCCAACAGTTGCCCGGCCACCACCGTGTCACCTTCCTCGACCAATACCCTGGCGATGCGCGTGTCTTGCAGTGCGGTCCCGATGGACACCTCGTCGCGGGCTACCAGGCTACCGGTGACAAGGAGGGTCTGGCTCACAGTGCCGGGTTCGGCCAGCACGCTGCTGACCTTGAGCAGGGGCACGGGCGCAGGGGTGATGTCCGCTTGTTCGCTGGCAGGCATCACCAGCACCCAGCCTGCCACCAGCAGTAACAGCAGGCCGGTGATCCACAGACGGGGTTTGTCTCGCAGCACAGATACCATCGCGATCAATCTCGAGTAGGCACAGCAAAGGGGAGGCACAGCGAGCGCAACAGGCTGATATCGGGCGGCCTATGGCTGAATCTGCAGGAACCTGCGGATGATCTTGCGCAGCACCGGTTTATGGGCTTTGGCCTTGAAGCCGGGCTCGAGCACGACGCGGCCGATGCCGCCTTCGGTCAGGGCGATCAGCCAGGTCGCGGCCATCGAGGTATCCAGCGTCGGGTCGATCTGCCCGGCTTCGATGCCACGCTGGAGCAAGGCCTGCAGATCGGCCTTGACCTTGGCGTCATTGACCGCAAGCAGGGCACCGACTTCAGGGTTGCGCAAGGCTTCAGCGGCGACTTCGAGGCTGATTCGGGCGTAGCTGGGGTCGCTGCACAACTCCATCATGGCGATGGCGATGTTCTCGATTGCAGCGAGGCTGTCCTTGGCCTTGGCGTAGTGGGCGATCAGCTCGGCCATGCCATGCTGGTCGTCCTGGGCAATGGCCTCGATGATCGCGTTCTTGCTGGGGAAGTAGTGGAACAGGTTGCCCGGGCTCATGCCCGCAGCGGCGCAGATTTGCGCGGTCGAGGTGGAGTGAAAGCCATTGCGCGCGAAGCATTCGATAGCCGCATCGAGGATCTGCTTGCGTTTGGCGGCGACTTTGTCCGGGTCTACGGTTCTCATGTCTGGCTCATTAATAGACTGACTGATCGATCTATTATTGGCCTGCCGCTGCACGCCGTCAAGCGAGCAGGGCGACTGGCGGGATTACTGCCGGGTGTCGGGCATGTTCTTGCTGATGCAATGTATGCCGCCGCCGCCCGCAGCAATCGGGTCGATGTTGACCTGCTCGATGGTCCGCCCCGGGTACAACTTGGCCAGCAACTGCTTGCAGTACTGGTCAGCTTTCGGGTCGCCAAACTGCGGGGCAATCACCGCGCCATTGATCGGCAGGTAGTTGATGTAGCCGGCGGCAAACTCCGGGTTGTCGCGGGTAAAGCGGTTGCTGCGCAATTTGCCCGGTGGCGGCAGCAGGTGCACGGTCAAGCGGCGGCCGTCGGCGTCGGTGGCCTGCTTGAGGATTTCCAGGTGCTTGCGGGTGACCCGGTAATCGTAGGAGTCCGGGTCGTTGTCGAGGTTGGCGATCACCACCCCCGGCTCGACGAAGCGCGCGTAGAAGTCAACGTGGGCATCGGTGATGTCCTGGCCCTTGATGCCCGGCAGCCAGATGATCTTGCGCAGGCCAAGGTTGGCTTTAAGCTCGGCCTCGACATCGCTGCGGCTCCAGTCGGGGTTGCGGTTGGCATTGACCCAGCAGCTTTCGGTGATGATCGCCGTGCCGTGGCCGTCCACTTCGATGCCGCCGCCTTCGCCAGTCAGCTCGCTTTGCAGGTAGGGCACGTTCAGGGTTTCGCTCAGCGTTGCCGCCACGCGGCTGTCGTTGCGGTGGCGTTGCTTGTTGCCCCAGCCGTTGAAGTTGAAGTCCATCAGCGCGCTGTTGCCGTCGTCGTCGATGACGAAGCAGCCGCCGTAATCGCGGATCCAGATGTCGTCCAGCGCCATGGGCAGGAACTCGATGTTGTCGCTGCCACATTGCTCGCGTGCATCGGCCAGGTCTTCGGGGCGGCAGAGTACGCTGACCGGCTGGTAGCGGGCGATGGTCCGGGCCAGTTGTGCGATGCAGCTGTTGACCGCGTCCGCCTGGTCTTCCCAGACATTTTCGGCGGCGGCAAACGCCAGGAAGATCCGCCGCTGGGCCTGGTCTTCTTCGGGCATGAACCAGCGCTGGTCAGCGGCCATGGCCAGGCGCAACGGGCCCAGGCCCAGGCCGGCAATGCCGGCGGCGACTGACAGATGCTTGAGAAAGGTACGACGGGGTGTCATCGGTGTGGCTCTCGTAGTGACGGCTCAATGGGCCGAGGAAGTCTTGAGGGTGGTCCAGGTACGCATGCGCGCGCGCATGTCTTTCTGGGTAATGTCCTTGCCCGGGATCAGCCGCGCGTAGGTTTCGTCGCTGACGTAAATGTCCGGGTTGTCACGCATCTGCGGCTCGACCAGCGGCCGTGCCTTGGCGCTGGAGGTGGGGTAGCCGGTGAACGAACTGATGGCGGCCATCTGCTGCGGCTGCATGACGAAGTTGATAAAAGCGTAGGCGTATTCCGGGTGGGCGGCATCGGCGGGAATGGCCATGCTGTCCATCCAGATGGTCGTGCCTTCCACCGGGATGTGGTAGCGGAACTCGACCTTTTTACCGGCGGCATCGGCGGTGCGCTGGGCCTGGATCATGTCGCCGCTGTAACCGAGGGAAATGCAGGTGTCACCATTGACCAGCTGGGTCACCGGCTGCGACTGGAACTTGCGGATGTACGGTTTGATTGCCCCGAGCATCTGCCGGGCGGCGAGCAAATCATCGGCCTTGCCGCTGCGTGGGTCCTTGCCCAGGTAGTGCAGCACCACCGCCAGCACTTCGTCGGGCGAGTCGATCATCGAGATGCCGCAGTCGGCCAGCAGCGCGGCGTTTTCTGGCTTGAACAGCAGGTCGAGGCTGTTGACCGGGGCATTGGCGATGCGCTGCTCGATGGCCGCGCGGTTGTAGGTCAGGCCGATGCTGCCCCAGGTGTAGGGCACGGTGCTCTCGCGCGAGTTGGGGTAGCGCTGGTGCAGGCGCTGCAGGCCGGGCTCGATGTCTGCCAGGTGTTCGAGTTTGGCCGGGTCGAGCTTTTGCAGGGCGCCGGCGCGGGCCAGGCGTTCGGCCACGGTGTCGCCGGGGAAAATCAGGTCGTAGCCGCTGTTGCCCGAGAGCAGCTTGGCCTCGAGGGTTTCGCTGCTGTCCATGACGTCATAAATGACCTTGATGCCGGTCTGGGCGGTGAAATCCTTGAGGGTGTCTTCGGCAAAGTAATCGGCCCAGTTGTACAGGCGCAGCACTTTGTCTTCGGCGTTGGCCAGGCTGCAGCCCAGGGCCAGGGAAAGGGCGATCAGGGTTCTCAGGCTGTTCATGCGCCATGCCTCCAGGTGCTGTGTGGGTGACGGCCGTCCAGGCTCAACAGGGTGGCGTACATTTCCGGGCGGCGGTCGCGGTAGATGCCCCAGGTCAGGCGCTCTTCGCGCATGTGCGCCAGGTCCAGCTCGGCCAGCAGCATGCAAGGGCTGTCGCGATCGGCTTCGGCCAGCAGGCGGCCCTTGTGGTCGGTGATGAACGACGATCCATAAAAACGCATGTGCAGCTCGGCATCGCTGCGCGCCACTTCAACGCCGGTGCGGTTGGCGGTGATCACCGGGAGGATGTTGGCGGCGGCGTGGCCGCGCTGGGTCAGTTGCCAATGGTCGCGCGAATCCAGCGCCGCAGCGCCGGGCTCGGAGCCGATGGCGGTGGGGAACAAGAGGATTTCTGCACCTTGCAAGGCCAGGCAGCGGGCGGTCTCGGGGAACCACTGGTCCCAGCAGATGCCCACGCCCAGGCGCCCGACGGCGGTGTCCCAGACCTTGAAACCGGTATCGCCGGGGCTGAAGTATTCCTTTTCCTGGTAGCCGATGGCGTTGGGGATGTGGGTCTTGCGGTAGACGCCGAGCAAGCGCCCGTCGGCATCGGCGACGGTCAGCGAATTGAAGTAGGCATTGCCGGCCTGCTCGAACCAGCTCAGCGGCAATACCACGTTCAGTTCCGCCGCCAGGGCGGCAAAGCGCTGCAACAGCGGGCTGTTTTCATAAGGTTGCGCCAGGGCCAGGTGCTCGTGGCATTGCTCGATGCAGAGGTAGGGCGTGGCGAACAGCTCGGGCAGCAGGATCAGCCTGGCCCCGGCCGCCGCCGCCTCGCGCACCAGCCGCTCGGCGTTATCGAGGTTGTCTTCAAGGTTCCAGCTGCAGGCCAACTGCAGGCTGGCGACGCTCAGCGCGCTCATGGCTTGGCTCCTTTCAGGGGCCAGGCCGGTTGCTGTTGGGTGATGCAATGCACGCCGCCACCGCCATGGGCCAGCTGGTTGATTTGCACCGGTACCACGCTGCGGCCGGGGAAGGCCTGCTGCAGGGTGGCGGCGGCCTGCTGGTCGGCGTCGATACCGTAGGCGGGCATGATCACCGCGTCGTTGCACAGGTAGAAGTTGGTGTAGGAGGCGCAGAACACTTCGGCATCGGTGTCGACCGCAGCGGAAGCTTCGTACAGGTCGATCAGCTCGAAACTGCGGCCACGGGCGTCGGTCGCCAGTTCCAGGGCGCGGCGGTTCTCCTTCGCCACCTGGGCGTAGACCGAGGTTTGATCTTCGGTGGCATCGACCAGCAGCACGCCCGGCCGGGCGAACGCGCAGACGCCGTCGACGTGGCCATCGGTCATGTCGCCAGTGACGTAGTCCGGGTCGCCCGGCAGCCAGATGACCTTGTTCACCCCCAGCAGGCGGACGAAGATTTCTTCCATGTCTTGCTTGCCCAGGCCCGGGTTGCGGTTGGGGTTGAGCAGGACCGATTCGGTGGTGATCAGCGTGCCGTCGCCATCGACATGAATCGCGCCGCCTTCGTTGGCCAGAAAACTGCCGAAGCATGGCAGGCCCAGGCCATTGAGCACGCGCCGGGCCAGGCCTTCATCGAGGTCGTGGGCCGACTTGCCGCCCCAGGCATTGAAGCGCCAGCTGACCCCGGCCAGGCCTTGCTGCGGGTGGCAGATGAAGCTTGGGCCGGAGTCGCGGCACCAGCTGTCGTTGACGGCGATTTCGATCAGCTCGATGTTGGCCCCGCACAACGCGCGGGCCTGGCTGACGGCGCTGGGGTCGACGACCATTTTCACCGGCTCGAAGCGGGCGATGGCGTTGGCGACCCGGGCGAAATCCACCTGCACAGCCGCCAGGGTGACGCCCCAGGTCGACTCCCACAGGGCCTGGTTGTGCGGCCAGACCATCCAGGTGGCAGCGTGGCGAGCCCATTCGGCGGGCATGAACCAGCCGTTGTTGTTGGCGCTGTCGTTGTGCATTGCAATACCCTTCAGTTAAGTAATTGTTTTCAGCAAGGTTGCCGGGGTGTCCATGCTATAACTGGGGTCTGCACCTGAACAAACGATGGATTTTGCCGATATATGATTAGCTGGGCTTATCAGTCATGCTGAAACACTGGCCACCTCTGAACACGCTGCGCGGTTTTGAAGCGGCGGCGCGCCTGGGCAGTTTTCACAAGGCTGCCGAAGAGCTGCACCTGACCCAATCGGCGATCAGCCAGCAGATCCGCAGCCTGGAAAACTACCTGGAGCAACCGCTGTTCTTTCGCGAAGGGCGCAGCGTGTCGCTCACCGATGCCGGCCACGACCTGCTCAGCACCACCCAGGTGATGCTGCAGCAACTGACCGTTGGCATCCGTCGCCTGGAGCAGTACCGCAAGCCCAACCAACTGGTGGTCAACACCACGCCGGCGTTTGCCCGGCACTGGCTGGTGCCGCACCTGGGCGACTTTCATCGGCGGCACCCGGAGGTGGACCTGTGGCTCTTCACCAGCGATGAAATCCCCGACATGACCACCCAGACCATCGACATTGCCGTGCGCGACGACATCAGCGCCCAGGCCGATTGCAGCTTTCACGTGTTGTTGCAGGATCGGCTGTACCCGGCCTGTCACCCGCGCCTGCTGGAGCTCGACGTGGCGCAGCGGACCACCCTGCACGGCGAGCGGGAAATGGACTGGAGCTACTGGCACACCCAGGGTGGCGAGGCTGTGGGGCAGAAGCTGCAGGGCCTGAATTTTTCCGACCCCGGGCAGTTGCTTGACGCTGCCAGCCAGGGCTTGGGCATTGCCCTGGTGAGTGGCTTGCTGGCCGGGCAGGCGCGTGCGCAAGGCAACCTGGTGGCGCTGACCGAGCAGACCGTGCGCGGGCCCAAGTGGGCGTGGCTGGTGCACCGTAACAGTGAAGGGGAGGCCTTGACTGTGAGCTTTTGCCAGTGGCTTGAGCAGTGCCTGGCAGAGGGCTCAGGGCTTAATGGTGACCCAGCGCCAGCGCGCTGATGATGCAGACCGAGCCGTCGCTGGCCGGCGTGTTGTCGCTGTAATCAACCTGGTTGTAGACGCCGCCGTGGAAGTTGAAGGTGCGGCTGTTCCAGCTGGCATCCATCTGCAATGGTCCGCTGCTGGCGGTGCTGCCCTTGCAGGTGGCAGCGAGGGTCACCACGCCCTTGGCGGTGACATCGAGAATGATCTCGAACGCGGTGCCCAGCGGCACATTGGCCAGCAGGGTGACGCTGGCCGGGGCGCTCTGGTTGTAGCTTCGGCGAAAGCCGTAAGTGAGCTTGCCCTTGTTCCAGAACACCTTGACCACCGGGCTGTCGTCGTCTTTGACGTGCAGTTGCGAGATCACCACCTTCTGCGCCGCGTTGACCTTGCTCAGGGTCATGCTCTGGTGGTTGTGGTGTTTGCTGGCGCTGGCGAGCGACCAGTAGGTCGGTTCTTTCCATTCGCAGCGGGTGCGGTGGGTGCTTTTGCTTGAGGCGCCCTTGGTTGGGGCGGTGAAGCGGACCGAGCCGTCGTCGAGCCTGGCGATGATTTTCGGCAGTTGCGCCAGGGCCGGGGCGCCGGTCAGTTCCAGGGCGGTGGGGTCGCTGGTGGACTTGGGTACCGGGGTGGTGATTGTTAGGCGGTCAATGTTGACGCTCATGGGTTTCTCCTTCGGTTTTCGGTGTGGGCCCTCTCTGAAATGGATGTGGGCTTGAGCTAATAATTAGCTGCAAGCTAAAATTTCGTCAATAGCTAAACTGCGCTCGGCTTCGAGCCCTATCGCGGATCAAGTCGAGACCCGCGATGAGGCCGGCGCAGTCTAGAGAAACCAGCGATACTCCCGCGCACTTACTTCATGCATGAACGCCAGGTGGTCCTGCCTCTTGTTCTCGCAATAGACCATGACGAACTCACTGCCCAACCGTTCATTGACCACCGGGTGATGACGCATGGCCGCCACCGCCGCGAGCATGTCCTTGGGAAAGTCGATGCCGCTGCTGCGGTCTTCGTTGAGCGGCGCAATCGGCTCTTTGCCGGCCTCCAAACCGTGTTCCATGCCACTTAAAATCGCTGCCAGCACCAGGTATGGGTTGGCGTCGGCGCCGGCCAGACGGTGTTCGATGCGCAGGTTGCGTGGGTCCGATTCGGGGATGCGGATGCACGCGTCGCGGTCTTCAAAGCCCCAGCTGGCGCGGCTCGCGGCGTTGACCATGGCGCCGTAGCGGCGCATCGCGTTGTGGTTGGCGGCAAAGATCGGCATGCACTGCGGCAGCAACTCCAGGCAGCCAGCCACGGCATGGCGCAGCGGGCGCTGGTTGTCGGCAGCCAGCAGGTTGTTGCCCTGCTGGTCGTAGAGGCTGACATGCACGTGCATGCCGCTGCCCGGCGCTTCGAGGTAGGGCTTGCTCATGAAGCTGGCGCGCATGCCGTGCTTGAGCGCCACGCCACGGGTGCTGCGGGCGAACAGGGCGGCCCAGTCGGCGGCGCGCAGGCCGTCGTCGCAGTGGCCGAAGTTGATCTCGAACTGCCCAGGGCCCAGTTCTGCGGTAATGACGTTGGCGTCCACGCCTTGCTCGTTGGCGGCCTCGACCATGTCCCGCAGCACGTCGGAGTAGCGCGACAGGCGCTCGATGTGCATGTTCGGCTGGTCATCGGCATCGCCGCTGAACGGGTCGCGGGGGAACTGCGGCAGGCCGTCTTTGAGCGCGCGGTCGAACAGGTAGAACTCAAGCTCAAAGGCCACCACCGGGCGAATGCCGCGCCGTTCCAGGCGTTGCAGCACCCGCGCCAGCACTTCTCGGGGCTCGAACTCAATGGGCGCGGCGGTGCCGTCAGAGCTGATCAGCATCTGCCCCAGCGGCTGGTTCTCCCAGCGCACCGGCTTGAGGGTGCCGGGGATCAGCCGCCGTGGCGCGTCCGGGTCGCCGTCGTTGAAGCAGTAGTCGCCGATCGGGTGCAGGCCGCCCTGAACACCGAGCAGCACGCAGTTCTGCGGCAGTTTCAGGGCGCTGCCGGCGGCGACTTTTTCGAGCATGTCGATCGGGTAGCGCTTGCCATAAAAGTGCCCGGGGATGTCCAGGCTGATCAGGTCGACATAACGCACCTGAGGATGCTCGGCGCGAAATGCGCGTACTTCACTAAGCAGATCAGGGCAGTCTTTTATTGTTGTCATCACGTGCGATCCTGCGCTTGGTTTCAACGGAATACCCAGAGCACCCGGGTACTGTGTTCGGTCAGGTTGGCGTAGCGGAACTGGCTGTGCGGCGGCAACTGGAAGCTGTCGTTGGCCTGCAGGGTGACCGGCTCTGGGGCGTCATCGAGCCACAGGCTCAACTCGCCTTCGAGGACAAACCCGCCTTGCTCGGAGCTGTCGTCCAGGTGCCCGTCACCGCTGCTGGCGCCGGGCGCCAGGTGGCTTTCGAGCATCGAGAAACCGCCGTTGAGCTTGGGCGAGACCAGCACGTCGGTGACCCCGGCGGCGTAATACAGGGTGCGCCGTTCGCCGGGGCGGGTGACCCAGTCGACTTGCCGCGGCTTGCTCAGGTTGTAGAAGTAGGTGGTCGGCACGCACAGGGTTTCGCTGATGGCGGTGAGGTCGGCCACGGTCGGGCGCGACAGGCCGCGCTCGACCTGGGACAGAAAGCCCACCGAGCGGTCGATGCGTTCGGCCAGTTCGCCGAGGGTCAGGTTGCGGTGCTTGCGCAGGTCGCGAATAAGGATCGCCAGGCTTTCGATTTCTTCCTGCATGTCCATAAAGGGGCTCTCTCAAATAGTGTCGCGCAGGCGGTACCAGGCTTTGCCGGCAGCTTCCAGCGGCGCGGCGAGCAGGTCGCCACCGGGGAAGCGGCCGTTGTCGATGGCCTGGTACAACGCCAGCAAATCGTGGTTGCCAAGGATCGCATCGGACACCGCGCGGGCGCCGGCCAGGGTCGGCAGCACGCCATGCCCGGAGAAGCCCTGCAGCCAGTAGCGCTGGCCCTGACGGCCGATGTCCGGGGTGCGGCGCAGGCTGCAATCGATATGCCCGCCCCAGGCGTAGTCGATCGCCACGCCCTGTAGCTGCGGGAAGGCCCGTTCCAGCACCGGGCGGGTGGCGGCGGCAACGTCCTTGGGGATACCGCCCAGGTAGGTACAGCCGCCGCCGAACAGCAGGCGCTGGTCCGGGGTCAGGCGGAAGTAGTCGGGGACGAACTGGTTGTCGATCACGCAGCTGTTGCGCGGCAGCAGCGAACGGGCCAGGGCCGGGTCCAGGGGCGCGGTGGCCACCTGATAGGAGCCCACCGGCAGCAGGCGCTGCGACAGTGGTCGGTCAAGCTGGTCGATGTAGGCGTTGCAGGCCAGCACCAGCACGTCGCTGCGGATTTCGCCTTTTTCAGTGCGGGCGACAAAGCCTGCCGGGGTATCGCGGTAGCTGAGCACCCGGCTTTGCTCGAAGATCCGCCCGCCGGCCGCTTCGATGGCGCTGGCCAGGCCCTGGGCCAGTTTCAGCGGGTTGAGGTGGGCGCCTTCGGCATCGTACAGCGCGGCCTGGTAGCGCGGGCTGCCGATCCATTCGGGCAATTCGTCGCGCTCGATCACCCGCAACTGGTCATAGCCCCATTTAGTTTCGGCTTCGTGCCTGGCCTCGTGGAGCATGGCCACCCGTCGCGGTAGCACCGCCGCCCACAGGCTGCCACGCTGGTAATCGACGGTAAAACCGTGGCGCTCGGGCAATTCACGCAGCTCGCTGGCGGCCCAGCGCATGCTGTCCCACAGGCGCCGTGCGCGTTCCTGGCCAAGGGCCTTTTCCAGCGGCGGCATGTCGCACGACCACCCCAGCAACGCCTGCCCGCCGTTGCGCCCGGACGCCGCCCAGGCCACCCGGCTGGCTTCCACCAGGGTCACCCGCTTGCCGGCGAGCGCCAGGCGCAGGGCGGTGTGCAGGCCGCTGAAGCCGGCGCCAATGATCAGCACCTCGGTGTCCAGGCGTTCCTGCAGGGTAGGGCGCAGAGGGATGGCGGCGGGGTAGGTCTGGGCGTAATAGCTGGCGACATGCTGGGCAGATTGCTTGAACACGACCGACCTCATGAATTTTTATTGGTATTTTTTCATGAAAAACTACCAGATAAATTTCACGAGGCCAAGCGAGGCTCAGCGTTCAATGGCGCGCAGGCTCTAGACCGCAGGTTTGTGATGGTGCCGGTGGCTTGCGATCTCGTCAGCCAGGCGCGGGCTGTAGCTGCGCGTGGGGATGCCGGTGAGGCGTTCAAACATCAGCGCGAACTTGACGTCCAGCGCCCGCTTGCCGGTCATGTAGGCATTCAGGGTGGTGACGCTGACGCCCATCTCGGCGGCCATGCGCCGCTGCGACACCCGCTCTGCCTGGGGTTGCCCGGCTTTGAGTGCAGCAAATGCCCTGCGCATTGCCAGCAGCTCTTCTTCTTCCCACACCCACAGATTACCGCTCATGATTCGATCTCAGTCACACGGATTCGGTCGAGCAATCCGTTGCTGGAATCGCTACATCCTACTGCTGTTGTCTAGTGTCCATTAACCGACCAGAGCGGTCGGTTGTTTTGCCATCATACTCTTCGTGCGTTCCAAACTAGTAGCACCCGGCCATGAATGTGCAGTTTTTCCAGCGCCGCGCCTTCGATCAATACCGGCGGGTACAGCGGATTGTCGGCAATCATCCGCAAGGCGCCATCGGTCAGGCGTTGCAGGCGTTTGACGAACAAGTCGCCGTCGAGGCTGAACACGTAGATGGCATCGCTGCGCACCTCGTGAATGCCACGGTCGACCAGCAGCGGGTCGCCGTCGTTGAAGGTGCCGGCCATGCTGTCGCCATCGCCGCTGATGATTGCCAGGTTGTGCGCGGCAGAAAAACTGATGCCCTGGCCACGCAGCCAGTCCAGGTGCACGGTCAGGTCGCGGATTACTTCGACATGGGCCGGTGGCGTGTTGCCGTTGCCCATCGAACCGCGGATGTCGAAGTGGGCGATGCTGACGAACTCGCCGCTGGCCGGTACACCAGCCTCGCCCTGTAGCACATCCATCCAGCCGGCAGGCAGGCGCTCGGCCTGCTCGATGCGCCGGGCCACTTCATCGCCGAGGTTTTTTTCTGTGCGCAGCGACAGGATCTGGCTCAGGTGCGCCGGGCTCATGCCCCAGCGCTCGGCACAGCTGGCCTTGCGTTGGGTGCCGAGCAACTGCAGCAGGTTGTGCTTGCGAATCGCGTAGATATCCATGGGGTGCAGAATGCCACTATTTAGCTCGATGCTAAAGAGGGGCCCGGCGTTACTCACGCGATTATTGCACCCGCACCACGCTTGCCGGTGCGCTCAGCAGGCGCTGGCGCAGCAGGTCGTAGGCCCAGTTGTAGGCCATGGTGTAGGGCAGCATGAAGGCGAAGAAACCGATCTCCAGCAAGAACGCCTGCACCAGCGACACGTCGAGCATCAGCGCTGCGATCGGCACGCCGATCAGCACAAAGCCAGTTTCAAAGCCGCCGGCGTGCAGGGCACGGACCTTGACCGTACGCGCGACCCGGCTGACCGGCCAGAAGCGGTCGAAGGCCGCGTTGTAGAGCATGTTCCAGATCATCGCCACGGTCGACAGCATCACCGCCAGCGCGCCCATTTCCAGCATCGAGCGGTTCAGCAGCCAGGCGCCGACCGGTGCGCAGATCAGCACGGCGATCAGTTCGAAGCCGACGGCGTGGACGATGCGTTCAGCAAAGGATTTGTGGGTGGCTTGCAGTTTCATGACTTCACCTGAAGGTGTGTTTCGGTGAAGCTATTGTCATCGCTTTTTTGCTTATTTGAAAAATAGGTTCCATCGTAAAAAGCGATGGAGTGCAGGTGCGTAAACCCAGCGTAGCCAATCCTGACCCCTCGGTTGCTTGAGAAATTTCCTACAAATACCTGAGAACTTCCTTGCTCAGTATTCGGCTGTCCGCCTACAAAATGCTGTCTCCTGGCTCCATGGTAGTGGCAGACGAACGATGACCTCACTGCGTATTCTGGTTTTAGAGAAACATTCCGTTCAGCGCAGCGCGGTTGTTTCTGCGCTACAGCAACTGGGTGTCGGCGATATCGTCCAGGCCAGCAGTGGCGAGCAGGCACTGGCCTTGATGCACAGGCAGGGCGCAGTGGACGTAGCCCTGTGCGATCTTGCCCACAAAGGGATGGACTGCCTCGATTTCCTCAACTGCGCAAGCCAGCTCGCGTTGGTCCGGGCGGTGATTCTCTATTGTGATTTTCAACCGCAGTTGCGCCGGGCAATCGAGCAGATGACTAGGTTTTCCGGGCTTGAACTGCTGGGCACACTGAGTACGCCGATCCAGGCCAAAGCGCTGCAACAGATTCTGCAAGGCTACAAGCGCCAGCAACCGGCCACGAGCGTTGCGCCGCTGCCCAGCAGCACCTTGCCCAACGAAGAAGACATCCGTCGCGGGCTGGCCCTGGGCGAGTTCCGGGCCTTCTTTCAGCCCAAGTTCCACCTGGTCACTGGCCAGGTGGCCGGGGCAGAAGTGTTGGCACGTTGGCAACACCCTGCGAAGGGATCACTGCTACCCCGGGATTTCCTCGCGGCGGTACTGGCTTACGACCTGATCGACGAAATGTGCAAACAGTTGCTGGAGCAGGGCCTAAGCCTGATGAGCATGTTGCAGCGGGAGGGGCGGCCGTTGGAAATGTCCTTCAACCTGCATGCTTCACAACTGGTCGACGCGAGCCTTATCGACCATATCCGCCAAGCGTTGCGCCGCCACGGGGTGGCGGCTGTAGACCTGACTTTCGAACTGGCGGAGAGCGGCTTGCTCGAGATGCCGCCCAGGACCCAGGAGAATCTGTTGCGTTTGCGGGTCATGGGCTGCGGCCTGTCAATTGATGATTTTGCGGTCAGTTACTCGTCGTTGAAGTTGCTCTGTCAGTTGCCGTTCACCGAGATCAAACTGGACGGTGAGTTCGTCTGCAGTCTTCAGGCGCCGCGCAGTAAAGCGGTGATTGCCAGCACCGTGGCGTTGGCCCGCGCATTGAACATGGCACTGGTCATTGAAGGGGTAAGTAGTCAGCAAGAATGTCGCGCACTGATCGAGATGGGCTGTGAACTAGGGCAAGGTTTTTACTATGCCCAGCCAATGTCTTCACATGAACTGCTGGCGTGGCTGCCCGCGCCATTCACTGCTGCACAGGACGACCTCTAGCCTGCGCCAACAGCACTGAATTAAAGGCGTGCGCAACGCACTTATGCTAAAAGCTGTAGACCGACACACTGTGTTTATCGCCTCAGCTCGCGATCTTCTTCTGCCGCATTTTCGTTAGTTTAATTTCCAGTATTCCAGAGGGACCTATGTTGAAAGCCGTGATTGTTGACGATCACCCGTTCATTCGTTCGACCGTAAGAATGATTCTGAAGCAGGAACAGTACGAAGTGGTGGCAGAGGCCGATAATGGCGCATCGGCAGTGCAGTTGGTGCGTGAGCATCAGCCGGACCTGGTCATGCTGGATATCGCCATGCCCGGTGTTGATGGCCTGGACGCCCTGAACAGAATCTCGGCGTTTAAGTTGCCGGTTAAAGTGCTGGTCCTGACCTCGTTGTCGCCGACGTTTTTTTCCATGCGCTGCATGCGCGCCGGGGCCGCTGGCTATGTGTCGAAGGCCGATGACCTGGATGAACTGGTGAACGCCATTAATGCCATCAAGTCGGGCTATACCTTCTTCCCTGACCTGACCCTGAACTCGGTGCGCCGTGAAGACGTCGATGCCTCGGAGCAGGCGTTGATCCAGAGCCTCTCCGACCGCGAGCTGTCGATCCTGCAGCAGTTGGCCAAAGGCTTGAGCAACAAGCAGATCGGTGAAGACATGCTGCTCAGCAACAAGACCATCAGCACCTATAAAGCCCGAGTGATCGAGAAGCTTAACCTCAGTTCCCTGGTGCACCTGTCGGAGCTGGCCAAACGTAACAACCTGATCTGATGAAGTACTCATTGCGCGTGTGCCTGGCGCTGTTGACGGGCCTGTTGATGGTAGTTGAAGGGGTGACGGCCTTTGCCGGCGACGAGCCAGCAGAAGACACCCTGCAGCTGTTCGGGCGCTCCCGGCTGGGCGAGCACCAGGTCGGCCTCAGTGAGTCGGACTGGAGCTGGTTGCGCAAAAAAGGCACGCTCTACCTCGGGGTTTCAGCGCCGGATTACCCGCCATTCGACGTGACGGGCAACGGGCGCGAGTACGAAGGGCTGACCGCCGACTACATGGACCTGCTGGCGCAACTGCTGCATGTCCAGGTGCAGGTGCGGCGCTTCAAATCCCGGGCGCAAGTAATCGGCGCGTTGAAAGCGGGGGAAATCGACCTGCTGGCCACCGCCAACGGCTTTGAAGCGGCGGACCCCGAGTTGCTGATGACGGCCGCTTATGCGCAGGATCAACCCATCATCGTCACCCGCAGTGAGGGTGACTCCGGGTTTGCGGGGGACATGGCCGGGAAAAAGATTTCCATGCTGTACCACTACCTGCCGCCGCAGGAGGTCAAACGTGCCTATCCCGATGCGCAACTGCAGCTTTATCCTTCGACGCTAAGTGCCATTGGCGCAGTGGCCTTTGGCAAGGCCGACGCTTACCTGGGCGATGCGATCAGCGCCAACTACCTGATCAGCATGAACTACCTCAACAACGTCCAGCTCACGGATTTTTCCCGGCTTGAAGGCAG
The DNA here is from genome assembly GCF_900101695.1 of Pseudomonas sp. UC 17F4. Classification (NCBI taxonomy): domain Bacteria; kingdom Pseudomonadati; phylum Pseudomonadota; class Gammaproteobacteria; order Pseudomonadales; family Pseudomonadaceae; genus Pseudomonas; species Pseudomonas sp. UC 17F4. The sequence goes on along the minus strand of NZ_FNKV01000001.1, from coordinate 4,382,667 downwards.
CCGCTTTGCCTTTGCCCTGGCTGCTGGCAACACCCGCCTGCTGGACATCATCAATACGGCGATCGCGGCGATTCCGATCGGCGAGCGCATGGCGATCCTGCGCCGCTGGGGCTCATCGCAGATGAACATTGCGGGGCAAAATCGCCTGAACCTGACGCCCAAGGAACAACGCTGGCTGGAAAAACACCCGCGGGTGACCGTGGCGGCGATGGAAAACTTCTTGCCGCTGTCGTTCTTCGACAAGCACGGCGCACTGCGCGGTGTCAGTGCCGACGTGCTGGCCAAGGTCAGCCTGCGTACCGGTCTGAAATTCGACGTGGTGCGTGGCACCTCGATGGCCCGGCAGATCGACAACCTGCATACCGGCAAGGTCGACCTGCTGGCGGCCCTGACCCCAAGTTTCGAGCGTGAAGGGCAGATGCGCTTCACCCGGCCGTACCTGTCGACACCCTATGTGATGATCAACCGCGGCGATCCCGGGAGCCCGGCGACCCTGGATGAGATGGAAGGCAAACGCCTGGCGATCATTCGTGGCGTGTTCCTCACCGACTACATCATCAGCAATTTCCCGGGTATTCAGATCGTCTATGCCGACAACGCCGCGCAGGTCATGTCGATGGTCGCCAAGGGCGAAGTCGATGCCGGCGCCAACTCGTTACTGAGCGCCCGCTACATGATCTCGCGCCAGTACCGCGACCGTTTGCAGGTCAGTAGCACCGTGGGCATCGAACCCGCCAGGTTTGCCTTCGTCACTAATCGCGGCGACCTCGAGCTGTACGCCATTCTGGAAAAGGCGCTGCTAAGCATTTCGCCGGAAGAAATGGCCGAGATCACCAGCCGCTGGCGCAGTGAAGTAATGATCGACGACAACTTCTGGCTGCGCAATCGCAGTGCGATCATCCAGGGCTTCTTTATTGCCGGTGTGCTGTTACTGATGGCGATCCTCTGGATCGCCTACCTGCGCCGCCTGATTCACCGGCGCGAAGTGGCCGAGCGGGCACTGAGCAACCAGCTGGAGTTCATGCGGGTACTGATCGACGGAACGCCGCACCCGATTTACGTGCGTGACCTTGAGGGGCGCCTGGTGACCTGCAACGTCAGCTATCTTGAAGTGCTGGGCCTGGGTAAAGAGCAAGTGCAGGGCAAGCGCATTACTGAGGAGTTGTTCGTCGACTGCGCCGAGGCCGCTGCCTACCATGCCGAGTACCTGCAAGTGTTGCGAGACGATGTGGCCAAGGCACAGGATCGCGTGCTGGTGCTGCCGGATGGGCGGCGACTGACGATCTATCACTGGATGCTGCCCTACAAGGACAGTGACGGGGCCATTACCGGCATGATCGGCGGCTGGATCGACATCAGTGAGCGCGAGCAACTGCTGGGAATGGTCCAGGAAGCCAACCGGGCCAAGACCACCTTCCTGGCCACCATGAGCCATGAAATCCGTACGCCGTTGAATGCGGTGATCGGCATGCTGGAGCTGGCCTTGAAAAAATCCGACCAGGGTGTGCTCGATCGCTTTGCCATCGAGGTCGCGTCGGGGGCCGCCCACGGTTTGCTCGACTTGATCGGCGACATCCTCGACATTGCCAGGATCGAGTCCGGCAAGCTCTCGCTGAGCCCCGGTCGGGCCAATCTCACCGAGCTGACCCAGTCGGTGGCGCGTATCTTCGAAGGCCTGGCGCAGCAGAAGCACCTGAAGCTGGAACTGGCGCTCGATGCCCGTGCCGATTGTGACGTGTCGATCGACCCGCTGCGGTTCAAGCAGATCATTTCCAACCTGGTCAGCAACGCCATCAAATTCACCGCCGAAGGCGAGGTGCGTCTGCTGCTTGAGGTGCTGGACAACAGCCCCGGCGAGCCGCTGTCGATACGCGTGCGCGTGGAAGACAGCGGCCAGGGTATTTCTGCCGAGGACCAGCAGAACCTGTTCAACCCTTTCACCCAGGCCAGTAACAACAACCAGTCCGCGCGCAGCGGCTCGGGCCTGGGGCTGGTCATCAGCCGCACCCTGTGCGAGATGATGGGCGGCCAGTTGCACCTGCACAGTGTGCTGGGGCAGGGCACACAGATCGACGTATTGCTGCAGGTGCCTATCCTCGAACCCCTGCCCCCTGAAGAGCCTGTCGCAGATGACGAGGCGCCACAGCGGCAACTGAAGATCCTGGTGGTCGACGACTACCCGGCCAATCGCCTGTTGCTGTCCAAACAGCTGGGCTACCTGGGCCACGAGATGGTCGCGGTGCAAGACGGTGCCCACGGCCTGCGGGCCTGGCGCCAGCAGCGCTTCGATGTGGTTATCACCGACTGCAACATGCCGATCATGAACGGCTATGCCCTGGCCCGGGCAATCCGCGCCGAGGAAGCCGAACGCGGGCTGGCGCATTGCCTGATCATCGGCTTTACCGCCAACGCGCAACCGGATGAAAAGCTCCGTTGCCTGGAGGCGGGCATGGATGACTGCCTGTTCAAGCCGATCAGCCTGGAGCTGCTCAAGCAGCGTCTGGACCGCTTCGAGTCGATCGCCCCGCAGGAGCCAGGCGATCAGCCGACTGCGCTAGAGGCCGACGACATCGACTTTAGCGCCCTGGAAAAACTCGTACGGGGCGATCAGGCAACCCTGCGTGAGCTGCTCAATGATCTGGCGATGAGTAACCAGCAAGACATGGCGCGTCTGGCCGAGGGCTGCTTCGCGCAGGATTGCCAGGAGCTGCTGGACCTGGCCCACAAGGTCAAAGGCGGCGCGCGCATCGTCAAGGCTCGACGCCTGATCCAGGCCTGCGAGCAACTGGAGGCTGCCTGTGCAGCGAAAGGTGATGAACAGGTGAGACGGGCGGGGGCGGTGCTGCGGGAAGAGATGATGGAGCTGGCGCAAGCGTTGGAAAACTATACCGAGTCATTTGCAACGCGATGAGCACTGCGCCCCAAGTGTCTGCCTGAAGTCTTTCATCGGGTCGGCACTTGGGGCTCTTTGTGTTCAGAAGGTTTGCAGTTCGAACTGGCCGTTACCGGCCCACACCTCATCATTGCGAACGCTGGCTGCCGCTGAGTCTATGCGGGTTTGCACTTCGATCAACATACTCAGCCGCTCGCCTGCCAGGGCCTGCACTCCATCGTAGGGTGCAAGGCTTTCTCCCGGGCGTATCATCTGCCCGTTCGCGTTTGCAGTCACGCTTTGGGCGGGACGCATACGAACAGGCTTGCCATCGAGCTGAGCACTCAACACTTTCAAAGTGAAGGCACCTGTACGAGCGAAGCGATAGCTATCGCTGCCGGCAGGTTCGCCCCTGAACTGCAGTGCCATAGTGGTTTTGCTGTCACAGACGGCGGACAGACTGAGGGTACTTTTACCCAACAGCGCATCGCGAACCGCAACCCCGCCTGGGAATAGTTGCGTGCGATTGACCTGGCCATAGTCAATGAGTGGCTGGCTGAGCTGGATCACGCAATCGGTGTCAGCGCCTGCCATGGCGTAAGAGCCAAAGCCCAGCGCGGTTAAAAAACTCAACGCAGCGGGAAGCTTGCGCAGTACTAAGTGTGCCCGGGCGTCGGGCGTTCTCAAGAAATTGATCATATCCATTACCGTTAAAGTGGCTTGCAAAGGGCGTCGACGGTTTCGAAAAAGGCAGATGCCTCTGCTTTGTCCGCGAGCGTGTAGTTCAATGAGCAGCTTTTGCCGTTGGCCAGGTAGACGGTCAGCGGCATTCCGGGCTCTATGTTCGACAGAAAGATCTGGCCATTGCCCGCGACGGTGGAGAGGTATTGTTTGTTGCCGTCCAGTACCATCAAGCCTTTATCCAGCGGCTGGCCGTTGATGTCTTTGGCGGTCATCAGTACCCGGCGGCTGGAGACAACGCCGAAATCCACCCGTTTTACCGAGCCGCGAGCGACTTGGACTTCTTTGAAAGCGTTCACGATGTCGACATTGCGCGGCAAGCTGCTGGAGGCAATTTCCAGGCGGTTGTTGCTGTAGGCCTGCAGGCTCGGCGCGACTGCTTTACCCGAGTAGTCTGTCCACACCGGGCCTTGCGGCGTGGCGATCTTCACGCCGGAGATATCCCCTACCGAAAGGATGCTGAAGGTATCGTCCACGGCATAAGGCGTGAAGGTAACGCCGTCCTGATGCGCTACCACCCCGCCGCTGAGGCTGGCGTTGTAAGTCGTCGTGTCTTTGCCGTTGCGCGAATAGCCCAGCGTTGCTTGTGCGTAACGAGGAAGAATGTTGGTCATCACAGAGATATCGGTTTCCCGGTCCGAGAGGTCTCGCTCGGCTTGCAAGCGATAACCGAAACTGTCGTTCACTTGTTCGTTGTAGGTGGCGCCGGTGCGGGTGCTGTTGCTGTCGGCGTTCACATAGGTGCGCACGGTCCGCGTTCCAATCGGCACACTCACCGACAGGTATACGGCGTCGCCAGTGTCATAAGGACCTCTGTCGCCCATGCTCTTTTGCACGTTCAAAGACACATTGGCGCGCTTGAAGTTTTTCGACCAGGCGCCAAGCAGGCGCTGGGTAGTCGTGCCGTCGAACACGGTTGAATAAGAATGCGAGAGGCGAAATCCGCCCAGGGTTTTATGGGTCCAGCCCATGCCGGCGGTGTATTGGTTGCGGTACCGTCCGTTGAGCCAGGAGTTGTCGTCGATATAGGTTGTATCCACCAGGTCACGGTAGCCTTCGGTGTTTTGCGTAGCGCTGAAGTTCAGCGACAGTCTGTCGTTGACCAGCGTGTTGAGCGACGCACTCAACTGGGTGCCACGGGCATTTTCTTCAGAGGCCGCCGAGATCAACTGCCGTAGACCCAGGGTGGTGGCGGGGGTCAAGGCATGGTCCGCTGCCCAGCCAGCGGCCTGATAGGCCGTAGCCCCCATCAAACCAGCCGTGAGGTTGGTCTTGCCATTCAGTTGCCAGGTACCGGTCCCTGTTACCAGCGTCGGCTTTTTGCTGTCGACCTCGCCATAGGGGCGATATTGGCCCGCCGCAAAGGAAAACCCGGGGGTAGATCCCAACATGCCGCCGCCAAGGCTTGCCGCAGGAATCGAAAACGCCTGCCTGGAGCCGTCGGCCTCAATCACGGTCACGTCGAGGTCGCTGTTACTGCTGAGCAATTGCAGATTGCTCAGGCTGAAGGGCCCGGCAGGCACAACAGAGGTATGGATCAGCGCATTATTCTGGCGTACTTCTACCCGTGCCGTGGAGTAGGCGATGCCTTCCACCGTTGCACCACTGCCCTGGGACGCTGGGTGCAGTCCAGTTTCCGGAACAATCTGGATACCGGTAATCGAGTCACCCGAAAAAATGGAGTTGCTGATGTTGATCTGGCCACCCTGAACAATCGAGCTGATCTCAGAAAACGTTTTTTGCCCATAAGCATAAAGGTGCTCGGCGCGGCTGCTGTTATTTTGCGAGGTGTAGGTCTGCCTGCTGCGCAATATCCAGTCGCCAACATTCAAACCGGCGACGGTATCCACCGAGCGAAACTCACTGGAGCCGCTGGAGAACTCACTATTGACGCCAATCACATTATAGTTGAGCAAGGCCGCGGTGCCGCCACTGTCGTATTGATCAACCGCCTGTTCTGGTGATTTCAAGGCATCGGTAGGAACAATAAGGTGAACTTCTTCTTTGCCGGGCTGCAATTGCACCAGCGTGTTGGGGAATGCCTTGATAAAGTCGTAGGTTGGCGTATCCGCTGAAGCGTTCTTGCGATGAAAAGCGGCGGCGGGAAGTTTAAGCTGGGCTTTGTCGAGCAGGTCTTTATCGAAAATCAATTGGCCTTGTGAATCAAATGCAGCGTGCGCCTGGCCTTTGCGTTCACCGTTGACAAACAGCGTCACTACTTGCTGGCCTTCGCGAAAGCGCGGCGCATCGGCAAAGTAGGCTGCCAGGCTTGGATCAATACCTCGACCTTTGAGCATATCCAGATCAAAGGTCACAGTGGCGGGCGTGTTCGCCTGCGCCGCCACGGCATAGTCGGCGCCTGCGGGTTCGGCGCGAACGGGGGTCATGGCAACGACACTTATCAGGATTGAAAGGGTACGAACAGAATAAACTCCATATGCATGGAAGTCGCGAATTGAAGCCGTGGTCATAGTCTGAATATCCATGCATATCGTCAGCGGCAAAGCGGGTAACGATGCGTGCTAAGTCGAGAGGTGCAGTTCGGCGGCTTAGTTAGAAAGCGGCGCTTCGTAACTTTCTACCGAAAACCCATACACGGTCGCTGGCTGGATCTTGATTGCCGTCGCGCCACTTTTTACTTCCGAGGGCAGGGCGACCGTAATCTTTTCATTGGGCAGTACATAAAGTTTTGGCAGGCTGGCGACGGCGTTCGAGGGTAATACATTGACTGACTGACCGAGCCTTACTACATAAGGGCTGGGGTTCTCGACGGTGAGGTTTTTGCCGTGAACGGACCACTTCAGATGGGTCCATGGCTCAGGCTCTTTTTCCAACCCTTTGGGGTTGATGATCACCGGCAGGTTCTGTCGCACATTCATGCCGATCCTGGCGCCTGCCGAGTTTTCTTTGGGTGGGATTCCTTCAAAGGTAACCCTGCGCAAGCGCTGGACCTTGAGCGGTGTTGGCGAGTTCAGCAGAAAGCGCACCGCCTGGGTTTCTCCTGGTTCCACGCGCGCCACGGGAGGGGTTAGGACTATAAGATTTTCCTGGTCATCCTCGAGGTTTTCGATGGAGCTATAAAGCAGTGCAGGCGAGGCGTCGGAGTTTTTGATGTTAATCGTCTTTTCGCCTACGCCCTCATCCAGGATAACGACTGTCGTTTCCGGAATCATGCCGGCTGCGTAGGTAGCAGGGGCGGCTATAAGGGTAAAGGCATAGGAAATGAATGTCGCAGTAATGAGTCTGCGATGTGGATGGGTTTTCCAAGGCATGAAGAAGTTCCGTACTTAAAATGAAAGTTGGTTTTCTCGCTTTATGTCAAGGTGGATGCGTTTTGAAAGGAGAAAGGTTGTTTCATCGCTATTGATTGAAGATGGCGACGCAGTTGAACCGGCCCCAGCAACAGGGGCCGGCTAAGTTGAGCTATGAAGCTCGCCTGTTATGGATAAACCACTTCAACGGTGGTCAAGCCATCCAGGATGATGTCGTTTGCCATGGGCAGTGTGTTGGCCGGGGCCAACGATGTGGTTACGGTAATGTCCGCGGTAATCGTTCTGTGAGGAGCAGGGTTACCGGTGGCGCCGTTGGTGAACCCGATGAGTTGGTTCCCAGCGTTGCTGAAACGGCCATTCCAAATGTTCCAAGTAGTGCCGCCGTCCAAACTATGGGTGCGGGCAGTGGTGCCCATGTCTGCAACACCGCCCGTAAGCTGGACGGCATAAGTGCCGATGTTGGCCCCATTTGGGGCGGCGCCCAGACCGTAGAGCGACACAGCAGTAGCTCCAGGAGGCACCACACCAGTGGCGACTGTTGCTGCACGTTCATCCGCTGCCTTCAGATAAAAGGTTGTGGGTGCGTCGCAGGTGATGTTGATAGTGGTTAATTTGTTGGGAAGGTCCGTCTGAGCAGTAGCGTTCAGAGTGCCCGCTGGAATGTTGCCATAGTCAATAATCGAGCCGCCGGCAAAGTTTGGTACGCACGCCGCCGGCGTGATCGTGCCAATGACTTTCAACTCGGCCTTTGCCGCGTGGGCGTTGAGTGACGACAGCATTGCAGCGGACAGCAAACCTACACTGATTATCTTTTTCATTTACTAAACCCTAATACGATTTAAATTGCTTTCACGCTGGCGCGAGTTGCAAACGTAATGTTTCGAACACTCAGGCCAAATGGTCTGCTTGCCAGCCAGAGGCGAGGAAGCAGGCACTAATTTAGGCGGAGGGGCCGGGACGCGGACCAAGGAAGATCGCAAGTGTCTGTAGGAAATTTCCTATGAATCGATTGGATGTTTAGACAGGAGTGTTTGTAATTTTCGCTACTCGTGGGAAATTCCCTACATGGCGGTGGGAAGTGCCTTATACGGCCGTTCTTTCATTTATTGCAGAGTTGCGGGGCTTGCGCTCGAATAATTATGGAAGGGCTCCCCATGTTGTATGCACCTGGTTTTGTACTTTCTTTGTCCGCCAGCCTGGTTTTGTTTGCGCTTGGCGAAAGTACGGCGTTAGCAGCCCAGCCTGAGTTGACTGCTGACCTGGTTTTTGACGGTGAGGTGGTCAACAGCACAGGGGACAACCGCCCCGGTATCAGCCTTGGCGGAAATAACCTTGAGGTACTGATCAATGACAGTGCTGTCACCACCGATGGGCAATTCAGCCATGGCGTGGCGGTGACGGGAACAGGCACAGATTTGCGTGTCAGAGGTTCCAGCCTCACCACCCAGGGCAACAACGCCTTCGCCTTGAACCTGCAACGCGGTGCGCAGGTTCAAGTCGACAGGTCAACGCTTGCCACCACCGGCCAGTTTTCTTCGGCGGTCAATCTGCTCGATGACAGCGTGATCACTGTGCGCGAAAGTGTGCTGCAGACGGCCGGCGACGGTGCACATGGTCTCTATCTGCTGGGGGCAAACAGCCGTCAGCGCGCGCTCGCCACGCTTGAGAACACGCAAGTCCATACCCACGGCGACAATGCCATCGGCGTCAATGTCAATCGCAACGCCACGGCGACCCTGGATAACAGCAGGATTCTCACCAGCGGCGCGAATGCCTATGGCGTCTGGGTGCCGGATGCCGACAGCCAGTTGTTGGCGAGCAATCTGAGTATCCAGACCCAGGGCGACAACGCCATTGGCGTCTTCACCCAGCGAGGCGGCAAAGCCAGCCTCGATGGTGGGCAGATACAGACTTCGGGTAGCCTGGCCTATGCGCTGTATGCCGGTAACGCGTCGACAATCGATGGGCAAGGCCTGTTGTTGAAGGTCGGCGCGAACAGTGTTGGCGCGTTTGCCGCTGATCGTTCGCAAATCCACCTGGACAGCGTCGAACTCAGTAGCGAGCAGACGACCATTGGCCTGGCGGCTTATTCCGGTTCGCTTATCGAAGCGAGCAACTCGACGGTGAGCCTGACCGGCGATGCTGCCAGAGCTGTGCAAGCCAGCAATGGCGGCACCTTGCGCCTGGATAACGTCGCGGTCAGCGCCGACGGGGTCAACAGTATGGGTGTGCAGTCGTTGGCCACTGCCGGGGTGAGCAACAACTTTGAGATCAACAACTCCAGTCTGGACGTTGCCAACGGCCGCGCCATCAGCGTTCAGGGCGGCAGTGCGCAGATTGACCTGAGCGGCTCGACCCTGAGCGCCGATACCCTGCTGTCGGTGGAGCAACGAACCCTAGCCGACGGCCGCCTGGTCGACAGTGAAGACGTGCTGATCAAGGCCCGCCAGTCGACCCTGAGCGGCACAGTCCAGGCCAACGCACACAACGCGCAGTTACTTCTGGCCGAGGGCACCCGCCTGACCGGCACGGTCCATGGTTTGAATGTGCTGACACTCGAGCAAAGCGCCTGGAACATGACCGGCAGCTCGCAGGTGGGGCAGTTGAATCTTGATCAGGGGCAGGTCCGTTTCAGTAATCCTGCGGCCAGCGTATTGACGATTGACGGCGACCTCAGCGGTAACGGTACCTTCGTGATGAACAGCGACCTGGCCAATGAGCGCGGTGACCTGATCAAGGTTGGTGGCGTGATCGAGGGCGAGCATACCCTGGTGATCGAGGACTCCGGCCATGAGCCCGCCGCCGCCAACGGCAAGCTGATGGTGGTGGATGGCAACGGTGGTGCGGGGCGCTTCAGCCTGTATGGCGGGCATGTGGATGCCGGCGCCTTCCGTTACACCCTTGAGCAGCGGGCAGACGACTGGTACCTGGCCAACACTGCCGGGGTGCCGCCTGTTGATCCGGTAGACCCAGTGGATCCGGTAGACCCGGTCGATCCAGTCGATCCGCTTGACCCCGTTGATCCGGTCAATCCGGTCGACCCTGTGGTTCCAGTAAACCCGGGCCCCGAGCACCTGTCGGCAGGCGCCAATGCGGCCATCGCTTCCCAGGCTGGCGCGGCAACTTTGTGGAGCGCGCAGATGAACACACTGGTCAAGCGCCTGGGTGAGCTGCGCCTGGGCAAGGACGAAGGTGGTGTGTGGACCCGCGCCATCGGCAGTCGCTACAACATTGCCGAGCATTCCAGTCGGGCCTTCAGCCAGAACAACAGCGGGGTCGAGATCGGTGCCGACAAGGCCATCGGGCTGGCCAGCGGCACACTCTATGTCGGTGGCATGCTCGGTACGGCCAGGTCGGACCTGAACTTCGGTGAAGGCGCATCCGGGCAGATCGACAGCCGGATGCTGGGCGCCTACGCGACCTACCTGAACGACAATGGCCTGTATGTCGACAGCGTCATCAAGTACAGCCATTTCGACAATGACCTCAAGCTGCCGACCAACCTGGGCACTGCCGTGAAGGGCTCTTATGACAGCCACGGCTATGGTGTCGACGTCGAGGTGGGCAAGCACATCCTGCTCAAGGATGGCTGGTTCGTCGAACCCCAGGTCGAACTCAGCGCCACCCGCACCACCGGCGCCCACTATACCGCCAGCAATGGCTTGCAGGTGGACTCGGCCGCCATGGACTCGCTGCAAAGCCGTGTTGGTACGTTGTTCGGCCGCAGCCTGGCGCTGGGCAATGGCATGCAGGCGCAGCCCTACGTCAAAGCCTCCTACATCGCTGAGCATGCTGGTGACAGCCATGTCACGGTCAATGGTTACAGGCTCGAGTCGCAGCTGCCGGGCGATCGCGTCGAGCTGGGGGTTGGCGGGATCTTGCAGGTCAGCGACCGGAGCAAGGTGTCGCTCGACACCGAGTTTGCCAAAGGCAATGACATTGAACAGCCATGGGCCGTGACGCTCGGCTATCGCTATCTGTGGTAATGATTGCTCCCTCCTTTGCCCAGCCGCTGCTGGGCTTTTTTTTGCCTGGCAGTTCTGGCCGGCGCGTAGATCGAAAAATTTCTGCCTGAGAAATTTCCTACAGGAACTAAGGCCGTTACATCGGTTGTTTGTCCAGTTGATGACAGAAGATGAGGTCCAGCACTTCTCGTGGGTAGGGTCCAATGCTTACTTCTCCTTTGCGTGTCATCGTCCTTGAAGATCATTCGTTTCAGCGCGCTATTGCTGTCAGCATGCTGCAGCAGATGGGCTGTACCGAGGTGTTCGAGGCGGCCGACGGGGCAGAGGCGCTGGCAGTACTGAAGGATGTCGGCCCGGTCGATGTCGCCCTGTGCGATTTGCAGATGGAGGGCATGGATGGCCTGGCCTTCATGCAGGCCGTTGGTGATTCAGGGCTGGTGGGTTCGGTGATTATCAGCAGTTCGCTGTCTGCGGATCTGCGCCGTACGGTTCGCCAGATCATTTCCTTGTTGAACCTGGAACTGCTCGGCGATATCGGCAAGCCGCTGCACTATGAAACCCTGGAGTGCATGCTAAAAAAGCATTGCGCTGTGCCGCGTACTGGAATGCTGCCCGAGCAGCCCGAGTTCGTGCCTAGTGAAGCCCAGGTGCGCCAGGCCCTCGCGTCCCACGAGCTGTGTGCGTTCTTTCAGCCAAAGTTCAACCTGCAAACCGGGCAAGCCACCGGGGTTGAAGTCCTGGCCCGCTGGCGCCATGGGGCCGGCAAAATGTTGTCGCCTGCGTGCTTCCTGCCCGTTCTGGAACGCCACGGCTTGCTCGATGAGCTTCTGCGCCAGCAGTTGCACCAGGGCCTGGCACTGCAACAACACCTGCGTGCCTGTGGGCATCAGCTCAATTTCGCCTTCAATCTACAAGCCGCTCAGTTGTCCAACGGCACCCTCGCGGCGCAGATCCGCAGCTTGCTGCGTGAGTACGCGGCGCGGGGTTCGGAGCTGACCTTCGAACTGACCGAAAGTGGCCTGCTACAAGCGCCGGAAGCCAGCCTTGAGTGCCTGTTTCGCTTGCGCATGATGGGTTGCCAGTTGTCGATCGACGATTTTGGCACCGGCTTTTCCTCGCTCCAGCGTTTGCTCCAGTTGCCCTTCAACGAAATCAAACTGGACGCCGAGTTCGTTCGCGCACTCATGCATGAGCCGCGTTGCCATGCGGTGGTCAACAGCACCCTGGCGCTCGGTGGCGCACTGGGGATGTCGGTGGTTGTCGAGGGCATCGAGACCGATGAACAGCGCCAGCGTTTGCTCGACATGGGCTGCACCCAAGGGCAGGGCTACTGGTACGCCAGGCCCATGAGTGGCGAAGAGCTGGTGCGCTGGCTCGGGCGAGCCGAGCAACGGAGCCAGCGCGCATGACTAACAAGGCTCTGCGAATCCTGATTGCCGATGAGCGTCACGCGCAGCTGTTGCGTGTTGAAAAGCAGCTGAACGCCCTCGGTTACTACCGAATCGCGCCGGTTCGCACCTTTGACGAACTGGCATCGCTGACCAGCAGCCCCCAGGCGCCCTTTGACCTGCTCATCGTCAACAAGGCCCTGGCTGTGCCGCAGGGCGTCGAGTTGAGTGAGTTCTGCCGGTCACGGCCGCAGATTCTGCACACGCTGTTCTACGGTGACCTGGACCAATCGCCTGAGCGTGCCAACGCGTGCCCGGCGCAGGCCGTGCGGGCCTTTCTGCTCAAGCCGCCGGACACCTGCGCCCTGGGTGCACTGATGAGCGTTATCGATCCATCGCCCTTGGCCCGCCAGAAATCACCGGCGAGGTTGCAGGCGAACTTTCGAGCTTAACCCACCCAGCACACGAGGTACCCGATGAACCGTCAGTAAGCAGATGTGCATTGCCAGTGGGCAATGCGCGTGTGGATTTCTATTGCCTCTCACCTGTGTGAAGAAGGCGTCGAGCACTACTTGGACAAGCACAACTGGAGAACCCAATGAGTATTAAACAGACAACCCGGCGAGTCGTATTTTGGTCCTCGCTGCTCAGCGCAGCGGTATTTCTCAGCGCCTGCAGCAGCATGCCCGTACCCAGTGAGCAGGTCTCCCTGGCCAGAAATGCCCTGAACCGGGCGGTATCGGCGGGCGCCACCCAGTACGCCCCGGTGCAGATGAAAACTGCACAGGACAAGAGCGCCCTGATGGACCAGGCGCTGGGTGAGAAAAACTTCGTCCAGGCCAAGGAGCTTGCCGAGCAGATCCAGGCCGACTCGGCCCTGGCCGAGCGCATGGCCCGTACCGCGAAGTTGCAGAACGAACTGAAAGCGGCGCAGAACGGTATTCAAGTCCTCAAGCAGGAAATGCTGCAGGCACCTGATGCTGGTTTGAAGCCTGCCACCCCTATTGCCAACTGAGGATAATTTCATGCGTATCTTGTTTCCTGCTGCTTGTGTCGTCGCCCTGGCATTGACCGGTTGTGCGGCAACCCCCGAAAACCCGCAACTGCTCGAGGCGCGCAAGCTCTACTCGGATCTTCAAAGCAAACCTGAAGCGAGTACGCTCGCTGCCCTGGAGACCCAGGATGCCTCCGTCGCGCTGAGCAAGGCCAACCAGCTGTCCATTGAGGATCGCCGTGCCCCGGGCATCGACCAGTACGCTTACCTGGCCAAGCAGAAAATCGCCCTGGCCGAGCAGACGATTCTCGGACGCAAGGCTGAAGCCGGTCTGAGCACCATCGATGTGCAGCGCACCCAGGTGCAGCTGGATGTGCGTACCCAGCAGCTCAAAGCCTTGCAGGCGATGAAAGCCAAGCAGACCCCCCGCGGTGACGTGGTTACTTTCGGTGATGTGCTGTTCGATACCGGCAAGGCCGACCTCAAGCCGGGCACTTAGCGCGATGTACAGCGACTGGCCGATTTCCTGATCAACAACCCCGAGCGCAAAGTGCGCATTGAAGGCTTCACCGACAACGTCGGCGGCGATGCCTTCAACCAGCGTCTGTCCGAGCGTCGCGCTGAAAGCGTGGCCTTTGCCCTGGAGCGCCTGGGTGTCGACATGAGCCGCATGGTTACCCAGGGCTACGGCAAGGAATACCCGGTGGCGGATCAAACCTCGGCGCAATCGCGCCAGCTCAACCGTCGTGTCGAGGTGATCATTTCCAATGGTGCATCGGCGGTCGAAGGCCGCAGCTAACGCCAGGACTGACGAAGGGAAACCACGCATGAGCCCCAACAAAGTGCTGACCACCGCCAGCGGCGCGCCCGTAGCCGACAATCAGAACTCGCGTTCTGCCGGCCCGCGTGGCCCGCTGCTGCTCGATGATTTTCAGCTGATCGAGAAGCTCGCCCACTTCAATCGCGAGAACATCCCGGAGCGCCGGGTACACGCCAAAGGTTCCGGTGCCTACGGCAGCTTTACCGTGACCCGCGACATCAGCGATTTCACCCGCGCCAGGTTGTTCGAGTCGGTGGGCAAGCAGACCCCTGTGTTCCTGCGTTTCTCGACTGTCGGCGGCGAACGCGGTTCGGCGGATACCGAACGTGATCCGCGTGGTTTTGCCGTGAAGTTCTATACCGAGGAAGGTAACTGGGACATCGTCGGCAACAACACGCCGGTATTCTTCATTCGTGATCCGCTGAAGTTTCCCGACTTCATCCACTCCCAGAAGCGCCTGGCGCAAAGCAATCTGAAGAGCGCCCAGGCGATGTGGGACTTCTGGTCGTACACCCCCGAAGCGCTGCACCAGATCACCATCCTGTTCTCTGATCGCGGGATTCCGGATGGCTACCGGCATATGCACGGATTTGGCAGCCACACCTACAGCCTGATCAACGCCAAGGGCGAGCGGCACTGGGTGAAATGGCATTTCAAGACCCAGCAAGGCATCCGCAACCTGACGCCGGAGGCGGCTGCCCGCCTGGCCGGTACCGACCCGGACTACGCCCAGCGTGACCTGTTCAACGCGATCGAGCGCGGTAATTTCCCGCGCTGGAACGTGTTTATCCAGGTCATGAGCGAAGCCCAGGCCGCGGGTCATGAGCAGAACCCGTTCGACGTCACTCAGACCTGGTCGCAGAAGGCATTCCCGCTGATCAAGGTTGGTGAACTGGAGTTGAACCGCAACCCGCTGAACTACTTTGCCGAAGTCGAACAGGCAGCGTTTGCACCGAGCAACCTGGTGCCGGGCGTTGGCCTGTCGCCCGACCGCATGCTGCAGGGACGCGTATTTGCTTACGCCGACGCCCAGCGTTATCGGGTCGGCACCAATTACCAGCAGTTGCCGGTCAACGCCCCACGCAGCCCGGTCAACCACCACCAGCGTGATGGCGCCATGGCCTTTGGCAGCAATGGTGGAGCGGCGCCGAACTACGAGCCGAACAGCAATGCCGAGGCGCCGAAACAGTCCCGTCAGCATGGCGAACCGGCCCTGGCCCTCGAGGGCGCTGCCGATCGCTATGACCAGCGCACCGACACTGACTACTACAGCCATGCCGGCGCTCTGTTTCGCTTGATGAGTGATCAGCAGCGAACCCTGTTGCTCAACAACATTGCCGGTTCAATGGCCGGGGTCGGCGTGGAAGTTGTCCGTCATCAGCTACAACACTTCTTCAAGGCCGACCCGGCGTATGGCGAAGGGATCGCACAGGCGTTGGGTATACCCCTGAACCAAGCGGCTGATCATTCAAAGCAAACGAGATAAAAACAATGCACCTATTGAACACTGCAGCGGCGTTGCTGGTTGCCGTTTCTACAACCTATACATCGCTGGCCTGTGCTGCATCTGCAGACGCAGAGGGTTACTACGCTGTGGTTCGCTTGATAAGTGCCGAACAGAAGGAACGCAATGTGGACGATAGCGTGCGCTCTGGTGTTAGCGCATTGGTGTCCGGCGATGACAGTACGCATGCGCAGGTCCAGGGCTATCGCTACCTCGACAGGGGCAGGCAGGACGAGAAAATGAAGGCCAGCCTGGTATCCCGTCGGATCCTGCAGGGCGCGTGCTGGACCTTTTAACGCACTGGAAAGTCGCGTTATGTGCCACTGGCGGGCCTGGGCCCGCCAGTGTGGCAGCGATATCAAAATTACTCATATCAGATTTAAGTTTTGGCGGATTGCTCGATATCAAGCGCCGGAGGAGCATGCACACACCATCCATCACCCAAGAATAACGACCCATGACCCTCTCTACTGTGGCAGCACTGCAACTGGGTTCGCACCCCGACGGCAAACAACCAACCCTGGAGGCGATTCTTGCCTACGAGGCTGAAATAAAGGCCGCTGGCGCCCAGCTGGTGGTCATGCCCGAAGCCCTGTTGGGCGGCTACCCGAAAGGCGAAATCTTCGGCACCTACATGGGCTATCGCCTGCCGGAAGGCCGCGAGGCCTTTGAGCGCTATTTTGCCAATGCCATCGATGTGCCGGGCGCCGAAACCGCCGAACTCGCAGCCCTGGCGCAACGTACCGGCGCGCACCTGGTGGTCGGTGTCATCGAGCGCAGTGGCAGCTCGTTGTTCTGTTCGGCGCTGTTCTTCTCGCCGGAGCAGGGCCTGGTGGCCAACCACCGCAAACTCATGCCGACCGGCAGCGAACGGCTGATCTGGGGCCAGGGCGACGGCTCGACCCTGCCGGTGATCGATACCCCGGTGGGCAAGATCGGCGCGGCAATCTGCTGGGAAAACCACATGCCGCTGCTGCGCACGGCGATGTACGCCAAAGGCATCGAGGTGTGGTGCGCGCCGACGGTGGACGAGCGCGACAACTGGCAAATCTCCATGCGCCATATCGCCCACGAAGGGCGCTGTTTTCTGGTCAGCGCCTGCCAGTACCAGCCGTCGCCACGCGACCTGGGCACCAGCCTGCCGCACTGGGATGACGACCGTCCGCTGATGCAGGGCAACAGCGTGATCATCGGCCCCATGGGCGAGGTGATTGCCGGGCCATTGAAGCACGGCCCCGGTTTGCTGGTGGCGCAGATCGATTCGGCCGAGCTGGTCAAGGCGCGGTACGACTTTGATGTGGTCGGCCACTATTCGCGCCCGGATGTCTTCACCTTGCTGGTTGATGAACGGGCGAAAAGCTCGGTGAAGTTCCAGCAATAACCCGAAGTGGGCAGGGCGCGCGTGCGCCGGTTGCCCTGATGTTGCTGCACACCTGGCTTCGTCCTGAGGCCAGGTGCCTGTCGAATCCGACACGCTCTGCGGTTGATCGTTGCTGGTTGATTGTTGCTTTGAAGTTTCTGCGCTTTGCGTTGCCCTGCACCAATAACAAAAATACTAGAGGCTTGTCAGAAATGAATACTGGTTCGCACCTGCTGTACCGCAAGATCGCCTGGAAGATATTGCCGCTGCTGTTTGTCAGTTACATCGTTTCCTACCTGGACCGGGTCAATATCGGTTTCGCCGCGTTGCGCATGCAGCAGGACCTGAACTTCAGCGATGCGGTCTACGGGCTCGGCGCCGGGGTGTTTTTCCTCGGTTATGTGCTGTTTGAAGTGCCCAGCAACCTGCTGCTGACCCGCATCGGTGCGCGCAAGACCATCATGCGCATCATGATTTCCTGGGGGCTGGTGTCCTCGTGCATGATGTTCGTGCAGACGCCTTTGCAGTTCTACCTGGCGCGGTTTTTCCTCGGGGTGTTCGAAGCCGGGTTCTTCCCGGGCATCATCCTTTACCTGACCTACTGGTTCCCGGTGCGCATGCGCGGCAGCGTGATCGCCGTGTTCATGTCGGCCATTGCCATCGCCGGCATTCTCGGCGGGCCGCTGTCAGGCTGGATCATTCGCGCCATGGAAGGCGTGCATGATTTGCACGGCTGGCAGTGGATGTTCCTGCTCGAAGGGGCGCCGGCGGTCATCCTCGGTATTCTGGCCGGCTTCCTGCTGATCGACCGGCCCGAGCAGGCAACGTGGTTGAGCCGCGAAGAGCGCCAGCGCATCGCCGCAGAGGTTGGCACGCCCACCGGCAGCACAAGCCACGCACTCGGTGCGGTGGTACGCGACCCGCGTATCTATGCCCTGGCGCTGGTGTATTTCTCGGTAATGGCCGGGCTCTACATTCTCGGTTTCTGGCTGCCGGGGATGATCAAAAGCTACGGCGTCGACGACCCTTTCCATATTGGCCTGCTGACGGCGGTGCCCTACATCGCCAGCGCCGTGGGCATGATCGTCATCGGCAGGCATTCCGATGCCGTCGGCGAGCGCCGCTGGCACCTGGCAAGCTGCATGCTAGTGGCCGCCTGCGCGTTGATCGCCTGCACCCTGGTGCCGGGCAACCTGGTGCTGGGCCTGGTGACCCTGAGCGTGGCGGCGGTCGGGCTGTATGCCTCGATGCCGTTGTTCTGGACCATCCCCACCCGTTACCTGGGCAGTGAATCAGCTGCCGGCGGCATTGCCCTGATCAACTCCCTGGCGCTGTTTGGCGGCTTCACCAGCCCAACGGTGCTGGGGCTGGTCAAGGCCAGCACCGGCAGCCTGGATATCGGCCTGTATCTGTTCGCCGGCTTGCTGGTGGTCGGCGCTGGCGCGCTGATCCTGGCGCTGCCGGCCCGGCTTATCAAAGAGAGCCCAACGTTGGCGGTGCAGGGTGAAGTCTGCGAATCACTGTGAACCCGACGCAAGCCACCAACAGGTCAAGGCAATGAAGACAAAAGTGCAATCGGATGAAGCTGTCGCGGTACGCAAAATCGGCGTGATCGGCGGCTTGGGGGCGCTGGCCGGGGCAGACCTGTTCTACAAGCTGACCCGCTCGCGCCAGGTGCTGGCCGAGCAGTTCAACTGCCACCTGCTGCTGGAGCAGCAGGCTTTCAGCGACGCCGCGTTGCCCCTATACGCCGGGGCCAGCGTCGCCTCGCGCAAGTTCTATGTCTATGAACTGTGCAAGGCGTTCGAGGCCCGCGGTATCGAGACGGTGATGCTGCCGTGCTTCGCCAGCCATACCTTCCTTGGCGAGATCCAGGAGCAACTGAGCCTGCGTATTCTCGACATGATGGCGGCGCTCAAGCAGCACATTGCCGGCCGGTATGCGCCGGGGACGGTGCTCGGCGTGCTGGCCTCGGATGTGGTTCGCGGGTCCGGGCTGTTCGAGCGCTACCTGGGCGGCGACTACCGCCTCAGCTACCCGCCGGCGGCCGAGCAGGCAGCCTTGATGGCGGCGGTGTACGGCGAGGCTGGCATCAAGCACGGCGGGCTCGACGGCGCGCCGCTCGAGGCCGTACAGCGCCTGGCTGGCGCGCTGCAGGCGCAGGGTGCGGCCGTCATCGTACCGGGCATGACCGAACTGGCCCTGGTCTGCGCGGCCTTGCAGCGTAGCGGCATTGCCATGCTCGACAGCAATGCGATCTATGCCGACTTCGCCGCCAGCGAGCACTACCGGCGCGCCGAGGCGCCGTTCAAGCTCGGCGTCGTCGGCGGCGTGGGGCCGGCGGCAACGGTGGACTTCATGGATAAGGTCGTGACCAACACGCCTGCCGGCAAGGATCAGGACCACATCAAAATGGTGGTCGAGCACAACCCGCAGATTCCCGACCGCACCGCGAACCTGCTCAGGGCTGAAACCGATCCGACCATTGCCCTCTACGCCACCTGCCAGCGCCTGGCGGACGCCGGTGCCGATGCCATCGCCATCCCGTGCAACACCGCTCATGCGTTCGTAGCGCGTATCCAGCCGCACCTTGAGGTGCCGATCGTCAACATGCTCGACGAGACCATCGCCTGCATCGTCGAGCAGCATGGCGCGAGCACGCCAGTGGGGCTGCTGGCCACCTCGGGCACGTTGCAAAGCGCTGTCTATCATGAGGCCGCGCGGGCGGCCGGCTTGCAGCTGATCACCCCGGGGCACGAATACCAGACGCTGGTGATGGAGGCCATTTACGGCGCGCGCGGGATCAAGGCCGGGTTTACCGAGGGCATCTGCAAGGAGCAGTTGCTGGTGGTCGCCGAGCACCTGTGCGAGCTGGGTGCCGGGGTGTTGATTCTGGGCTGCACCGAGCTGCCCTTGGTGCTCAGCCCGGTGCCGGCCTTGGCCCTGGGTCGGCACCGGGTGGCGGTGGTCGACCCGACCACGGTACTGGCCCGCGCGTGCGTGCAACTGGCGCTCGATGCCCGGCCTCAGGACAGGCAGAAGGTGTTGTCCACCAGTTGAATGATCAGCGACTTGACCGTTTGCAGCGTGCTGTCGTGCTTGCTGCCCACCCGCGTGCCGATTTCCAGGTCGTAGGAGGGCAGCGGCACCGGGCAGGGAAAGGTCTGCAGGGTGCTGACCCGTTCCATGGCCCGGGCGGCGTGGGTGGGCACCGTGGTGATCAGCTTCGAGCCCACCAGCAGAAACGGCACTGCGGCAAAGTGCGAGGTCGAGGCGCGGATGCTGCGCTTGTAGCCGGCCGCATTCAGCCCCTCGTCGACGATGCCGACGAAACCGCCCGACGACACCAGCAGGTGCGGCCGCTGGGCGTAGTCCTCGGCGCTGCTGGGGATGCTGTTGTCAGCGTCGGCGATGCACAGGTAGTTGCCGCGGCCCAGGCGGTGGCGGGCAATCAGCGGCGACGACAGCCCGCCGGCAGACACGGCGATATCGATCTGATGATGCATGAGCATGTCCTGCACCAGGCCGCTGTGGGTCTGGCGGAACAGAATGCGCAGGCCGTGCAGTTGTTCATCGATCAGCGCCACCAGGCTTTGCCCCAGGGCGATTTCGCTGTCGTCGGAGAGGCCGATGGTGATGGTCCGGCCCTTGATGTCTTTACCCGCGACCGACAACGCAAAGGCTTGCCGGCAGCGATTGAGGGCCTCGCCAATCAGCGGCGCCAGCTCGTTGGCGCGCAGGGTCGGGCGCAGGCCACGGCCGGTGCGTTCGAACAACGGGTCGGCGTAAATTTCCCGCAGCCGCGCAAGGGCCGCACTGACCGCAGGCTGGGTCACCCCCAGGCGCAGCGCAGCGCGGCTGGCACCGCCTTCTTCGATCAGGGCGACAAACACTCGCAGTAAGTTCAAGTCGACAGAGTCGATATCAATGCTATGCATATCAGATATCTTGATAGTTGATTGATTTATAGTATAGGCGTACGCACAATCCGCGGACAAATACTTCATCAGCGTATTTGCAGTGGCTGATGAGTTGGGCAGTCGAGTTTGGGAGCGTATGAAAGGTTCAGCAGTAGTTAAGGGGTTGTTGTGTGTATTACTTGCACCGTGGTTAGTGGCCAGTGGGTCTTTTACGGTAAGTGCTGCAGACCTTGTCGCGGCACCGGGCGTCGCCGCCGAATCGTGGATGTTGATGGACTATGAAAGTGGCGAAGTCCTGGCCCAGGGCAATGCCGATGCGCGCATCGACCCTGCCAGCCTGGTGAAGATCATGAGCAGTTATGTGATCGGCGAGGCTCTGCAGTCCGGCGCACTCAGCGCCAGTGACCGGGTGACCATCGAGCACGATGCCTGGGCCGCAGGCAATCCGCACTTGCAGGGTTCTTCGTTGATGTTTCTCAAGCCCGGCGACCGGGTCTCGGTACAAGACCTCAATGCCGGGGTTGTGGTGCAGTCTGGCAATGACGCCTGCATTGCCCTGGCCACTTACATCGCCGGCAGCGAAAACGCCTTTATCGACCTGATGAATGAACAGGCCGGCAAACTTGGCCTGACCAATACCCAGTTCAAGACCGTCCATGGCCTGGCCGCCGAAGGGCAATACAGCAGTGCCCGCGACATGGCGATACTCAGCCGTGCGCTGATTGCCGAGTTGCCGGCGGAGTACGCCTTGTACAAACAAAAGGCCTTCGCCTTCAACAACGTTCAGCAATACAACCGCAACCGCCTGTTGTGGAGTACCAGCCTGGATGTCGACGGTTTAAAGACCGGCAACTCCAGCGCAGGCGGCTACAGCCTGGTCACCTCGGCGCAACGTGACGGGCGCCGCCTGATTGCCGTGGTGATGGGTGCCAAGTCCGATCGGCTGCGCTTTCAGGAGTCGGAAAAACTGCTCAAGTGGGGCTTTCGCGCATTCGAGACGGTGACGCCGATCCAGGCCGACGAGGTGTTCATGAGCAAGCGGGTGTGGTTTGGCCAGACCCGCAACGTCAAGCTCAATGCCGGCGCGCAAGCGACCATCAGCGTGCCCTACGGGCACTCGGCCGAGGTGCAGGCCAGCGCCATCGTCGACACCGCCGAACTTCACGCGCCGTTGCAGGCGGGGCAGGTGGTGGGGGTGGTCAACTTCCAGGTGGGCTCAAAACACGTCGCCAGCAAGCCGCTGGTGGTGATGGAAAGCGTGGAAGAGGGCGGCTGGTTCAGCCGGGCCTGGGACTACCTGTTGCTCAAGGTGTACCAATGGCTGGGCGTGTGCCTGTTGTGCGCGGGCTAGTTGCGATCCTGTAGACGAGAAGAGGGGCCTATGAACCGTTATCTGCGCTGCTTCCTGCCCGTGCTGTTGGTATTGACGGCGACAGGCTGCAGCAACCCTGCAAGCACCAGCGAACACTCGCTGTTCGTCTCGGCGGCCGAGGCCGATGCCAACAACCAGCGCGCCCTGCAAGCGCTGTCGGATGAGCCCGATGTGGCCGGCGGCCTGGTGGTGTATTTCGACACCGACAGCTCGGCGATCGAGCCGCCTTATCAGGCCAGGCTTGCCTATGTGGCCAACTACCTGGTGAGCCATCCCGAGGCCGAAGTCTTTGTCGAGGGCCATACCGATGACATCGGCTCGCCCGAGCAGAACTTCGTCCTGGCCCAGGCGCGTGCCGCGATGATTGCCTATTACCTGGTCAAGTACGGCGCCTTGTATGAACAGGTGAATGTTCACGCCTATGGCGAGCATTCACCGGTGCGCGAGGGCAGTGGCAAGGACGACTTGAAGCTCAACCGCCGGGGCGTGGTGGAGTGGGTCAGCCATGGGCACAGTTTGGGCTATGAGTTTGAGCAACAGTGAGCAGGGTTTGAGTTCAAAGCGCCTTCTTGTTTCTCACGCTCCAGGCCTCGAGGAAACCGTTGGTTGGAAAAACGACGGGGTGTTTATCCATCCTGACCTTCACCGGGACATCCTTGGCGAAGGCGTTGTAGATATAGTGCTGCGCGGCATCGGAGACCGGCAGGAAGATCGACACCTTGGTGCCTGGTTTTTCCTCGCGGCACTCATGCAGCACCTTGATCGGCTGATCGTTGACTTCAATAAAGCCCTCATTGGTCTGCAGCTTCCCGCAGTCGACAAACTGCGTGAAGATCATTTTTGCGCCCTGTTCCGTGGCATTGATGACGGCGTTGTAAACGACAACGCCGTCCTTGAAACCCTCCGAGTTGCTCAGCGCAATCGCACTGTACGGCGCGTCCTTGCTGAACTCGTTGAACAAGGCGTAGCGGTACTTATCGGTGCCGATGGTTTTCGCCAGCTTGCGGCCTTCATCGGTTTGCATGTCAATGACGAAGTGCCCAGCGACAGCCTGGGAGGAAACTGCCGCCAGCAGCAGAATGCCAGGCAGGCAGAGGATTTTTTTTGCGCGTGAGATCATGGAGCAGTTCCTTGCTTCGACTGACAGCCATGATATCAAATTGACGCCATTGCCTTAAGGTTGGGTTTGACTGTCGGCTTTAATCACCGACGTGTCTGTGCGGAACTCCGCTGCAAAACGGGGCCGCTGCTCTTAATCCATTTAATAATGCTTCTCAGTTA
The DNA here is from genome assembly GCF_900101695.1 of Pseudomonas sp. UC 17F4. Lineage (NCBI taxonomy): Bacteria > Pseudomonadati > Pseudomonadota > Gammaproteobacteria > Pseudomonadales > Pseudomonadaceae > Pseudomonas > Pseudomonas sp. UC 17F4. Next base: position 4,359,178 of record NZ_FNKV01000001.1, on the reverse strand, counting down.
ATGTAGTATTCGCCGCTCTCCGGCGGGGCCGGTTCACCGAAATAGGGCTGAGCATGTCACGCATTGGCACCTCTGATCTGCTAACCAACTTCCATGAGCACTACGCAGAACTGTTGGCGTTCCTGGCTCGGCGGTTGGGTAACGTTGAGCAAGCTGCCGATGTGGCCCAGGATACCTATCTGCGTTTGGTTAACCTGCCGGCGGGCGAACCGATACAGGAGCCTCGCGCGTTTCTGTTCCGCATAGCTGGCAACCTGGCCATTGATCGTATGCGTCGGGAGGGGCGACTCAATGCTTTGCATGCCGATGAATCACAGGCCCTGGAGGTATGCGATCCACGCCCTTCACCAGAGACTGCTCTGATCACAGATGAGGCTTTGGCACAGCTCGATATCGCCATGGACAAGTTGCCAACCAACGCAAGGTTGGCGCTACTGCTCAACCGTCTCGAGGGGCTGACCCATGCGCAGATCGCCATAAGACTCGGCGTTTCCGAAAGCACCGTGGGAAAGTACATTGTTCAAGCTGTACGTCATTGTCGCGACTCGCTGAGCCGGACGCAGTGGAGATGAACCGCTTGCCTTATACGAACGTGCCCCCCCAGACTCTGACGCCTCTTCACACTTCCAAGCTTGAAGAACCCATGACCGACAGTGTTGATCCTTCCGATCTGGAAGACCAGGCCATCGAGATGCTGGTGCATCTGCACTCAGGTCGGGCTACTACAGCCGATCACCTGGCCTATGACAACTGGTGCCAGCGCTCTGCGTTCCATGCTCACGCCGCAAGCAGGGCCGAGGCATTGTGGGGCGCGTTCCCCCTCACACAAAAAGCCCGACAATTCGTTGCTCCGCCCCCCGAGAAACGTCGTAAACCTGTACGCGCCTTATGGGCAGCCGGCATGGCTGCTTGTGTTGCAATAGTGGTGTTCAGTGCAGCGCTGCAACGCCCCTGGTCAGCGCTCTATGCCGATCATGTGACAGACCCTGGCGAGCGACGGGAATTGCGCCTTGAAGACGGCAGTCGGCTGTGGATGAATGGTGACACCGTGCTGTCGGTGAATTACAGCCATAACCAACGTGGCATCACGCTGTATCAAGGGGAAGCACTCTTCGAAGTTGCCAAGGATTCATCACGGCCTTTCATCGTTCACGCCGCTCAAGGTGATGTACAGGCGATCGGCACACGTTTCGATGTGGATCAGCGCGGCGACAAAGTCACCGTCCAGGTGAGCGAAGGGATAGTCCAGCTCAGTTCGGGCGGGGAGACCCTGCGTCTGCCCGCAGGGCAATCCACGGCCTATCGCCAGGGTCTGGCGCCGCAGATGGCGGTGGAAGTCGATGTGCAGGATGTCGCCACCTGGCAGCGAGGCAAATTGATTTTCAATGCGCGGCCGCTGGGTGAGGTGCTCGCCGAACTCGACCGGTACATCCCAGGCGTCCTCTACCTGACGGATGAAACGCTGGCGGCACGGCGTATCAGCGGCACATTCGAAGTGGATGATCCACACGCTGCGCTCAATGCGCTTGAGCAGACGCAGCCACTTCGCATCACTCGGTTGCCGTTACTCACGCTGGTGCGGCCCAAGCGCTGATACAGGGCCAGCATCCCTTCCCGGAGAGCACCTTGCAAAAAAATGAAAATTCTTTGGCAAGGTCCTTCACGTCGTTTCGTCGTAGATACGAAGCGCGAATCATTCACATTAAAGTCGCGCAGCCAACTCTAGGGAAAGGTTGCTTTCATGTTTCATGTCTCCTTACGTACTCGTGCGCATTCGTTGCGCCAGGCAATGGCACTGGCTGCCTTGCTCGGACTGCTGGCACCGGTCGATGCTCATGCCAGGGGCTCCGAAGCCTTCGCTTTCACTCAGCTCTTCAATATCGCTGCCCAGCCATTGGACAGCGCACTAACCCGATTCGCCGATCAAGCCGGCCTGCGCATCATTTTCAATTCCGACGAGGTAAGTGGAATGAACAGCGCTGGGTTGAGCGGGCCCTACAAGGTCAATGAGGCGCTCGATCATCTGCTCAGCGGCAGTGGTTTCGGTTATGAGTTCGTCAATGACAAGACGCTGACCTTGCGCAAGCTATCGACTGGTTCGGCAGTGCTGGAGCTGGGCGCTACCGATGTGAATGCACTCAGGCTGGCTTCGACAACTGAGGGGACCGGAGCCTACACCACTGGCCTTACCAACACGGCGACAAGGTTGGGGCTTTCGCCGCGTGAAACGCCTCAGTCCATCAGTGTGGTCACTCGGCAACAGATGGATGACCAGAACATGCAGTCGTTGGAAGACGTTGCAAGGGCAGCGACAGGCATCAGCACGGTTAAAGGGTTCGGCACAGAGCGTGCGCTTTACTACTCGCGAGGGTTCCAGGTCGACGACTTGCAGTTCGATGGCCTGCCGAGCAGCGTCACGGAAAGTTTCTCGATGGACGTCATGTCAGTGAACAACATGGCCATGTATGACCGGGTGGAAATTGTCCGAGGTGCGACAGGCCTGATGCAAGGGGCAGGTAACCCGTCTGCGGCGATAAATATGGTGCGCAAGCGACCGACGCGTGAATACCAACTCAAGGCGGAGCTCGGTGCTGGCTCGTGGGACAACTACCGCACGCAACTCGATGTTGGCGGCCCCCTGAACGCAGAGGGCACCCTGCGTGGCCGTACGGTCCTGATGTACAACAGTCGAAATAGCTACCAGGACTACGCTGACAAGGACAATCAGCTGTTCTACACCATTGGCGAAGCCGACTTGAGTGACTCGACCACGATCGCGGTGGGGGCATCTTTCCAGCAGGATAACAACGGCGGCTACGACTGGGGTGGTTTGCCCACCCACCTGGATGGCAGTTCTTACAACTTCTCGCGTTCGAAGTCGTTCGCCGGTAAGTGGGCCCACCTGGACAAGATCAACCGCAACGTTTTTGCCGATATCAAGCACAGCTTCAATGAGGACTGGAACCTCACCGTCGCCACCAATCTGATCTGGTCCAATGCAGATTTTCTCGCTCAGGTTGGGTATCACAGCAAAGACTCCGATTCGACGATGCAGTACTGGCCGAACAGCGCTCGTTACGATGACGAACAGATCAATCTCGACGCGGCGCTCAACGGCGCATTCACCCTGCTGGGGGGCAAGCATGAGGTGGTGATAGGGACCAACATGAGGCGCGACAGGCTGCAGTACGTGACAGGCTCATCAAGCGTGAACCCTATCGTCGACATTCTGGACTTCGACACCTCGCAGTTCCCTGAACCGCACATAGTCGGCAGCCTGACGCCCAGCCGCCATGTGCGTAAGGACAAGGGCATATATGCCGCCACCCGCCTCAATCCGCTCGATGATCTGCACGTCATTCTCGGCAGCCGTTTGAGCTGGGTCGACTACGACACCCAAGGCCCCTGGGAGACGGACCGCTTCAAGGAAAATCGCAAGGTCATCCCTTACGGCGGCATCGTCTACGACGTCAATGACAACACCTCGGTGTACGCCAGCTATACCGAGATCTATAAGATGCAGGGCAACTACAGCGTCGACAACACATTGCTGGAACCGACGACGGGCAGTAACTACGAAGTCGGCGTGAAAAACGAGCTGTTCGATGGCAGGTTGAATACCGCCCTGGCGCTCTTCCAGGTAGATCAGTCAGGCCTTGCGCAGGTCGTTCCCGATGCTGGACGTGTCTGCGGGCCAACGCGTGATTCGCGGTGCTACACCGAGGGTGCGAAAGTGCGAAACCGCGGGTTCGAGGCAGAGGTTTCAGGCGAGTTGATGCCCGGCTGGAATGCCTTGATGGGCTACACCTACAGTCATCCAAAATACGTCGCTGGTACCAAAAAGGGTGACGCTTATGGCACAGAAAATTCGCCACAGCGACTGTTCAAGGCCGCCACCACCTATCAGCTGCCGGGAAAGTTGGATCAATGGCGAGTGGGGACCAGCGTCTACCATCAGAGCAAGCTGTACCTGAACGATATTTCGCAGAGTGCCTACAACCTTGTCGACCTGAACGCCAACTTGCGAATCGACCAGAACCTGAGCGTTCAATTGAACCTCAACAATGTTTTCGACGAGAAGTACTACACCGCGATTTTTAGTCAAGACACCGGAAACTATTACGGCGAACCCCGCAACTTTGCCATCACCCTACGCTACGAGAACTAGGTGCGAGCCGGACGTTTCAGAGGGCTTTGTGTGTATCACACCGGCTGCCACTTCAACGGCCTGGTCTTGCGATGAAGGCCGCCTTGCCGCCCACGATCGTGAGCACCGGTCAATAAACCGATTTTCAAGCGGCTGTAGCAGCCGCTTGGAAGAAAGTCACGCTCAGTCGCAACGGATCGTTGTGCTTCGTCAGGGGCGGCTTTTTGCCGATTACTGCCCGTTGCCACCGTCCGCTTTGGGCCGCCCAGCAGGAATTTGAGCCACCAGTTGTCGTACACTGCCCAACGCCTAGGGCTACCTGAACATAAGGAACAGTGAATTTCATGACAACGCTTCTTGAATGCTCAAATGAGGTTTTCAGTCGCGGAACCATATTCAGAGCCAGGGGCTCATACCCGTATGAAGAGGTTGTGGATTTCATGGTTTTCGAAACACTGGACGAGGATCGTCGCTTTGGGCTGATGGTTACCACTGGGTACAAAGCCGGCCTACCGCTGGTTTGGCTGCCTGGGGAAAGCAATGGAGGATGCCTGGGCCTCAGTAGGGATTGGGTTTTGGCCAACTGGGGCAAGTGGATCTATCCGGACTGTGAAATCTCGCAGGTCCTTGTTATTGATGGCTATAAACCTGGCTCGCACGCGGAGTTGTTTGAGTAACCCTCCGAGCCGCCGAGCGGTTGGTGGCGCACCAGTCATGCTTGACTGCAACCGAAGTACGTACAGAGGTGTCAGGGCAACTGCTGCACCAGGTCGTGGGCGACACCAGTGCCAGGCCTGCTGCTGAGCGCTGTGGGTCGGCAGCTGCCGGTCGCAGAGTGACCGCTATCGACCCAAAGCGGCCGGTCGGAGAAGGCAGCAACCCGCCAAAACCGGACATTTAGTCTCACGTCTCAATCATTCATAATGCTGCTCCGGAAAGTGCGAAAGTTAATGAATTCATGTTTGATCAATACTTGAAACGATGGGAACTGACCATCGACGGTGATGCTTTCGCCTCGCTGAATGGACATCTACTGCCCGTTCGCCACCACGGCCTACCAGCCATGCTCAAAATTTCGCAAGAGCTGGAAGAGCGGGCAGGCAATCTGCTCATGGCTTGGTGGGATGGTGAAGGAGCAGCTCCAGTGCTGGCACATGACGGTGAGGCCTTACTCATGGAGCGTGCGAACGGCTCGGTCTCCCTGGCGCACATGGTGAGCTGCGGCCAGGACGACGAGGCTACTCGTATTATCTGTGCGGTGGTCCGCCGCCTCCACATACCAAGTACAAAACCGCTGCCTGCTTTGGTCCCCCTGGTTAACCGGTTCGAAGCCTTATGGAGCGCAGCGGCAACGCACAGAGGAGTCTTTGAACACTGTGCAGAAACCGCCCGCCAACTTTTAGGTGCACCTCGCGAAGTCACGGTACTGCATGGCGACATCCATCACGGAAATGTCTTGGACTTTGGCGCCAAGGGATGGCTCGCTATCGATCCTAAGGGACTGTACGGTGAGCGCGGCTTCGATTACGCGAATATTTTCTGCAATCCGGATAGCAAAAGCGCTTTGGCTCCAGGGTGTTTCGAGCGCCGTATAGGGGTCGTGGCACACGCCTCCGAAATTGATCGCCACAGGTTGTTGCAGTGGGTGCTCGCATGGGCGGGGTTGTCAGCAGCCTGGATGCTCGAGGACGACATTGAGCCGGATGCCCCCCTTGAGGTGGCGAAGCTTGCAGCGTTGGCGCTCGGTTTGTGAGTTGGCCAGTGGCTAAGGTCCATGTGATGGATTGGACGCACTAAGCACAAACCGCACTAAAACACTGGCTTGTAGACTCAGCTCAATTTCCTCGTACCATTTCTGTACCACCACACCCTTCGCAAGTGACGTTCCGCAATGTAGAAAGTCCGTCTACATTCGGGGCAGCTAACGGCCCAAAGCGGTCAGTTGTCAGCTCCGATAACTGCCTCAAGTAGCTGGCCTTCGAAGTATTCCGTGTCATCGCGGGGCTCTGTATCCAACCGCCGCCTGGCCTCAGCCAACATTTGAGGAACTGCGATTCGCTGATTCAGAAAAGTAGCGACCATGAGATCTGAAAGCTCTTTAAAGGGCGTGTCCCAGGCATCTCGACAGCGTTGTAGTAACGTTGTCGGCGCCTCTCCTTTCCAAGGGCCAATGATGCTGGTTAGTGTCGTCGGTTGGGCCATTGGCATCTGTTCGTGCTGGTTGGGAAAAGGGATCTTACCGACAGTTCATACGCAGTGCGAAGGGCAGCTTCGGGTCGTTAGCTGCCGTTCCCGGATGACCCCTTTCGACCCATAGCGGCCACTCACCCAAGCATGGCACCAATAGCTGATCAAATTTCTGCTGCCCTTGTCGTACCCTGGTGGAAGGCCATCTGCCAATCGACTCCCAGCCGGCGCCAGATGGAGCTTCTCAAAGAATCACGGGTGCCGCTCGGGCTATCGACAGTGCACCGATAGGTGGCCAGCACCACCTTTTCGGAGAGGATACGAATCTGAAAATCGGTGATCTGACGCTGGACAAAATCCTGCACCAGCAAAGCGTCGATGGTTTGTGACCGGTTCCAGGCGATACCCTCCGCGCCAAACTCGACGAAGTCCTGAGCCAGCAGGCGGGTCAGCATGTCGCGATCAAGGCGTGTCTTGCGTTCAAGCAGGCTCGCCTCCAGTGCGTGAATAACAGGCTCCAGACATGCCTTCGAAATTTTCATGTAATTGACCTCCGTCTGCGATTCACCATGCCTGCGCGCCACGGCGTGGCGGTAGCGACAGCCTGACTTCGACCGTCGCTATACATAGCCAAACCCCGCAGCGGACCAGGTCAATGGAGCGCATCATCTGGTATCGGTTAGAATCCGCAGCTTATTTCAACAATGCTTGCTACACATAAGGAAGTTCCATGACAAGGATGGCTGCTGTTTTCACTTTACTGAGTTGCATGGCGTCGGCCTCGGCATTGGCGGCGTCTGATTGTCCGTTTCCGCAGGGGATGCAGGCATCCATCGGTGCGTCGAAGGAAGTCATTGCGGCCCGGCAAGCGGGCGTCGCCAAGGATGATTTACTCACCAGGATTTCTCCCGCGGCCGACGGGCAGATGTCCAAGATGCTAAAGAGTATCGTCGACGAGGTTTACGATTATCCGGCACTGCTGCCCGAGGTGTATGCCGCCTTCCGGTTCGAGCACTGCTTTGTTTCGCAGCAGCACGCTGAACAAGTGGCGGCCATGAAGTTTGCCGATGCCTATCCGCTGCTGAAGAAATGCGAACAGATCGACCCGCAAGGGGCTCGACCGCCTTGTGCAATGCGGGTAGTGCATACGTTGACCGGCATTCCCGAGTAATACCACTGATATCTCTGCCAAAGGAGTCACTCCATGTCAAAGCTATATCCCAGTATTGATCCTGAGGGGCTGGTCGAGTACTCGGTGGTCTACACCGACCGCTCGCTCAACCACATGTCGCAGTCATTTCAAGGCGTGATGAACAACATCTCCACGACCCTTAAACAGGTCTACAACGCCCAGGCTGTTGCGGTGGTCCCGGGCAGCGGCACGTTCGGCATGGAAGCGGTTGCGCGACAGTTTGCCAGCGCCCAGCAATGCCTGGTGATACGCAACGGCTGGTTCAGTTTTCGCTGGAGCCAGATCCTTGAGATGGGCAACATCCCGGCGGCCACCACGGTGCTCAAAGCCCGGCCGCTCGACGCGGGCCGCCAGGCGGCCTACGCGCCACCCCCTCTGGACGAAGTGCTGGCAGCCATTGCGACGCACAAGCCACAGGTTGTCTTCGCCCCTCATGTTGAAACCTCCTCAGGGATTATCCTGCCCGATGATTACCTGCGAGCCGTTGGTGATGCCGTGCATGCGGTGGGTGGCCTGTTCGTGCTGGACTGCATCGCCTCAGGCACGATTTGGGTGGATATGCACAAATGCGCAGTCGACCTGCTGATCAGCGCACCGCAAAAAGGCTGGAGCGCTTCCCCTTGCTGCGCCCTGGTGATGTTCAGCGCTTTGGCCCTCGAGCGCATCGAGCAGACGCAAAGTAGCAGCTTTGCCTGCGACCTGAAAAAGTGGCTGCAGATCATGCAGGCTTACGAGCAGGGCGGACATGCCTACCATGCGACCATGCCCAGCGATTCTCTTGCGCGATTCAACGAGGTGATGAAAGAGATGCAAGCCTACGGGTTCGACAAGCTGCGCGGCGAGCAACAGGCTCTGGGCGATCGGGTGCGCGCAATGTTGACCGGCAAAGGCATCAAAAGCGTGGCCGCCGCCGGCTTTCAGGCCCCTGGCGTGGTGGTGAGCTACACCGATGATGGCGATATCAAGAACGGCAAGAAATTTGCCGTCCAGGGCCTGCAGATCGCCGCCGGCGTGCCGCTGCAATGCGACGAGCCGGCCGACTTCCAGACCTTCCGCATCGGTCTGTTCGGGCTCGAAAAGCTGCACAATATCGAGCGCACGGTCAGCACCCTCGAGCAGGCACTGGACGAGGTAATGGTGAACTAAGCCCGCTCACCCAGCCACCAGCACCCCGACCGCTCAAACCTGCGCCAGCGCCTGGGCCAGGTCAGCGCGCAGGTCGTCGACATCCTCGACCCCCACCGACAAGCGCACCAGGGCATCGCCGATGCCCAGGTGCGCGCGGTTCTCTGCCGGAATGCTGGCGTGGGTCATGATCGCCGGGTGTTCGATCAGGCTTTCGACCCCGCCCAGGCTCTCGGCCAGGGCGAAGATCTGCACCGCTTCAAGAAAGCGCTTGGCGCCGGCCAGGTCGCTGTTCAGGTCAAGGGAGATCATCCCGCCAAAGCCACGCATCTGCTGGCGCGCCAGCGCGTGCTGCGGGTGCGAGGCCAGGCCCGGGTAGTAAACCCGCGCCACCTGCGGCTGACGCTCAAGCCATTGCGCAAGCTCCAGGGCATTGCTGCAGTGGCGCTCCATGCGCAGCGCCAGGGTTTTCACCCCGCGCAGGGTGAGGAAGGCGTCGAACGGCCCGGCAATGGCGCCCACCGAGTTCTGCAAAAAGCCCAGGCGCTCGGCCAGCTGCGGGTTGTTGCCGACCACGGCGATGCCGCCGATCACGTCGGAGTGGCCGTTGAGGTACTTGGTGGTCGAGTGCAGGACGATATCGAAGCCCAGCTCCAGCGGGCGCTGCACCCACGGGCTGGCGAAGGTGTTGTCGGCCACGCAGATGATGCCGCGCTGACGGCAGATGCGCGCGACCGCGGCAAGGTCGGTCAGGCGCAGCAAGGGGTTGCTCGGGGTCTCGACCCAGACCATGCGCGTGTCGGCCTCAAGCGCCGCTTCGAATGCCGAAAGGTCGGCCAGGTCGACGAAGCTGAAGCGGTGCCCGGCGCTGCGCCGGCGCACCCGTTCGAACAGGCGGAAGGTACCGCCGTACAGGTCATTGCCCGAGACCACGTGGGCGCCGGCATCGAGCAGCTCGAGCACGTTGGCGATCGCCGCCAGCCCGGAGGCGAAGGCGAACGCCTGGGTGCCGCCCTCAAGGTCCGCCACGCAGCGCTCCAGGGCCCAGCGCGTGGGGTTGTGCGAGCGGCCGTAGTCCAGGCCCTTGTGCACCCCGGGGCTTTGCTGCAAGTAGGTGGAGTTGGCGTAGATCGGCGGCATCAATGCCCCGGTGGACGGGTCTGGGGCCTGCCCGGCATGGATCACGCGGGTGGCGAAGGCGCGTGGCGCGCCGCTTTCATCGTGCTGGCTCATGGTAAGGACCTGCGTAGGTGATTGAGCAAATCGACACGGGTAATCACGCCGTAAAAGCCGGCAGCGTCTTCAATGATCGCCACCAGCCCACGGTCGAGCTCGGCCTGCAGCTGCGCCAGGCTGGCGCTGGGGGCCAGGGTTTCCAGCTTGAGCTTGGCGGTCATCGCGCTGGCCACGCTCAAGTGAAAGTGCGAAGCGTCCTGGTGCACGCCGAGCAGGATGTCGGACTCATCGATCACCCCGACCAGCTTCTGGCCGTTGACCAGCACCGGCAGTTGCGAGACATCGGCCAGGCGCATGCGCTGGAAGGCGGTGAGCAGGGTGTCGTCGGGGCCGACGCTGATCACCCGGCCATCCTCGAAACGCCGCGCGATCAGGTCGCGCAAGTCGCCATAGTGTTTGCGCGCCAGCAGGCCCTGGTCGGTCATCCACTGGTCGTTGTAGACCTTGGACAGGTAGCGGGTGCCGGTGTCGCAAACAAAACTGACCACCCGCTTCGGTTCGGTTTGCTCGCGGCAGTAGCGCAGCGCCGCCGCCAGCAAGGTGCCGGTCGACGAGCCGCCGAGAATGCCTTCGGCGCGCAGCAGTTGGCGGGCGTGATCGAAGCTTTCTTCATCGCTGATGGAGTAGGCCTGGCGCACGCTGGAAAGGTCGGCAATCGACGGGATGAAGTCCTCGCCGATGCCCTCGACCGCCCAGGAGCCGGGAGTGCCGAGGGTGGCGCTGCGGCTGTATTCAGCGACCACCGAACCGACCGGGTCGGCCAGTATCATCGCCAGGCTCGGCTGCAGGCGGCGAAAGAAGCGGGTCAGCCCGGTCAGGGTGCCGGCCGAGCCAACACCGACGACGATGGCATCGACATCATGCTGGGTTTGCGCCCAGATCTCCGGCGCGGTGCTGCACTCATGGGCCAGCGGGTTGGCCGGGTTGTTGAACTGGTCGGCGAAGAACGCATCGGGAATTTCCTGCGCCAGCCGCGCGGCGACATCCTGGTAATAGTCGGGATGGCCCTTGCCGACGTCGGAGCGGGTGATGTGCACCTCGGCGCCCATGGCCTTGAGGTGCAGGACCTTCTCGGTAGACATCTTGTCGGGCACCACCAACACCACCCGGTAGCCCTTGGCGCGGCCGACCAGGGCCAGGCCCAGGCCGGTGTTGCCGGCGGTGGCCTCGACGATGGTGCCGCCGGGGCGCAGGCGGCCATCGCGCTCGGCGGCGTCGATCATCGCCAGGCCGATGCGGTCTTTGATCGAGCCGCCGGGGTTCTGTGATTCGAGCTTGAGAAACAGCGTGCACAGGCCGGTATCGAAGCGGCTGACACGCACCAGCGGCGTATTGCCGATCAGTTCGAGCACGGCCGGGCGGGAGTCGTTCGCCATGGGGTCACCTCGCAGCGCAGGTAAAGCCTCGCATGGAACATAGGCCCGGATGGCAACCGCCGCAACCGTGTGCAGCCAGCCGGTACATCAGCCGGTGCCCGGATGGCGAGCGCTTAGCGCTCGATCGCGGGTCTAGCCCGCTCCCACAGGCTCAAAGCAGGCTTGGCAGCACTTCTTGGTGGCAAGTGGTCTGCTTGGCAAGGAAAAACTGGATGGTTTAACCAAGCCATTGTCGCGCTATAAATCGCTGCAGTTTCTACCGTCACTAAGGATTGACCATGACCGCAGCACATCCCGTTGTATCGATTCGCCCCGTCACGCAACACGACTTCAAGCAATGGTGCGCGCACTGGGCCCAGTATCAGGCGTTCTACAAGGTCGACATCGGCATGCCGAGCACCCAGACCACCTGGGCGCGCTTCTTCGACAGCCGCGAACCCGTGCATTGCGCGGTGGCCGCTGACGGCGAACAGGTCCACGGCTTCGTTCATTTCGTCTTCCATCGCTCGACCTGGGGCCGCAATGACTTCTGCTACCTCGAAGACCTGTACGTCTGCCCCGGCGTGCGCGGCCAGCTGCTCGGCAAGCAGCTGATCGAGTACGTGCAAGGGCAAGCGCGGGAGCACCACTGCGACCGGCTGTACTGGCACACCCAGGAGTCCAATCACACCGCCCAACGGCTCTATGACTGGATTGCCGAAAAGCCTGGGGTTATCGAGTACCGAATGGCGTTGTAAGCACCTCGATTTCAGAAGCTGTACTTGGTAGAGAGCATCACATTGCGCGGTTCGCCGTAGTAGCCGCTGAAGAAGGTGGTGTCCAGGGCGCTGATGTACTTCTTGTCGAACAGGTTGTTGACGTTGAGGGTGGCGCTAAGCTGCTCGCTCAGTTGGTAGCGGGCCATCAGGTTGACCACGGTGAACTGCTGTTGCCTGGCCTTAACCGTGCCCATCGCGGTGCTCGGGGTCACGGTGATGTGGGTGCCACTCTGCCAGTTGGCGCCGCCACCGACGGTCAGGCGGTTGAAGTCGCCGGGCAGGCGGTAGGTGCTCCACAGCTTGAGCATGTTGGCCGGCGCTTCGCTATTGATGCGCTGGTCGTCGGCGTCTTCGGTGATGCTGTGGTTGTAGCTGGCGGCAAGGTTCCAGTCCGGCAGCAGCTCGCCGTTGGCTTCGATCTCGAAGCCGCGGGTGGTGGCGCCGCTGACGGCCTTGTAGGCCGCCGAGGTGGTGCCGGGGATGACCTGGCCGGGGTCGATCACCGCCAGGTTGTCCTGCTTGATTTCATACGCCGCGATGCTGGTGTTCAGGCGGCCGCCGAAGAACTCGCTCTTCAGGCCGATTTCATAGTTGTCGCCTTCGCGCGGCTCGAGGGTCGCCCCGCTGGCGTCGCGCACGCTTTGTGGCTTGTAGATGCTGGTGTAGCTGGCATACACCGAGTGAATGTCGTTGAGGTCGTAGACCACACCGGCGTAGGGCGTGACCACGCCGCTCTCGCGGTACTGGGTGTTGCGGTTGCTGTTGGGGGTCAGCACGTATTCCATGTCGTAGTTGTACTTGTAGTCGCTGGCGCGGGCGCCAAGGATGATCGACAGCGCGTCGGTCGGGCGCAGGCGCGTGGCGATGTAGCTGCCGTTCTGGTAGATGCTGGTGTCGCCGTCATACAGCTTGCCGTTGCTGGTGTTCGGCTGTTTGGTGTAGTTGTCCCAGTCGTAGAAATTGACCGAGGTGCCTTCGATGGCGGTGCCGCGCAGGGGCGAGTGGCGGTTTTCGTAGCGGGAGAAGTTGTAGCCGACGATCAGCTCATGCTGGCGGCCGAACAACTGGAAAGGCCCCTGGGCCTGAACATCGACGCCGGTTTGCTTCTGCCAGGTACTGCCGGCGCCACCGTACAGGCGCACCCCGGCGCCGGTGTTGATGTCGGGGAAGCCCCAACTGGCGGTGGCCAGCTTGTAGTCATCGCGGTTGATGTACATCTGGTTGACGGCCACCTTCAGGCTCCAGTCGTAACCCAGCTTGTGTTCGAGGCTGGCGAAGGTGTTGAGGACATCCTGGGGGTTGCTGCTCCAGCGCGCGGCGCTGTTGGTCGAGCGCGAAAAATCGGTTTGCTGGCCGTTGCTGTAGAACAGCGGGAAGGCCACCGAGGACGAACCTTGCGGGTTGTTTTTCTGGTAGTCGGCGCCGACCGTGAGCAGGGTGCTGTCGCTCAGGTCCGCTTCGAGAATCCCGTAGAAAATCTGCTTTTCCTGGGAGTAGTGGTCGACGTAGCTGTTGTTCTGCTGATAGGCCGCGACCATGCGCCCGCGCAGGTTGCCGGTCGGGGTCAGCGGGCCGGACAGGTCGAGCTCGGTGCGGTACTTGTCCCACGAGCCCAGGCCTGCCGTGAAGTGGCCCTTGAAGTCGGCGGTGGGGCGCTTGCGCACCATGTTGATGGTCGCCGATGGGTCGCCGGCACCGGTCATCAGGCCGGTGGCGCCACGCAGCACTTCGACGCGGTCGTAGATCGCCATGTCGGCAAGGCTTTGCGCCGAGACCTGGCTGACAATGTCGAGTGTGGTGGGAATGCCGTCGAACTGGTAATTGTCGACGCTGTAGCCACGCGCGTAGATGTTGAAGCGTTCGCTGCCCAGGCTCTGCACCGACAGGCCTGGGGTTTGCTTGAGTACTTCGGTGAGATCGTTGAGGCCCTGATCGTCCATGCGTTGACGGGTGACCACGCTGATCGATTGCGGTGTTTCACGTAGCGACAGCGGCAGTTTGGTGGCGGTACTGGTGATGCCGGTGGTGTACGAGCCGCTGCCTTCAGTGGTGGCGCCCAGGCCGGCGGCGTTGATGCTGGTGGCGCCGAGTTCCACGGCGGCGCTGCTGTCAGCCTTGGCCAGCACGTAGCGCTTGTCGCCGGCCTGCACCACGCGCAAGCCACTGCCTTGCAGCAGCCTGGCAAAGCCCTGGTCCAGTTCAAAATCGCCCTGCAAACCCGGCGATGACAGCCCGGCCGTGTCTTCGGAGCTGAAGGTGATCATCACACCGTTGGCTGCGGCGAACTGGCTCAGCGCCAGCGACAGGCTGCCGGCGGGGATGTCGTAGGCCTGCGCTTTGGCCCAGGCCGGCGTCAGCGCCAGCAGCGAGCCGGACAAGCCCAGGGCAAGCGCCGCGCGGTGGATGCTGCGGCCGAGAAAAGACGGTTGGAAGGACATGCAAAGGTTCCTGTTCGGGTTGGCAGGGGCTGCGTCTGATGCGCACGTGCAGGAAGAGCCGAAACAGGAATGAAAATCTGTTACCCAAACGTTGAAAATATTTTTCACCCTCAGGCAGTGCGGCTTTCCACCCGCACCCAGTAGCGCGTTACCCGGCGCAGTTGCACTGGCAGGGAGGCCTCAAGGTTGGCCAGCACCGCCTCGCTGTCATCCAGCAAAAAGGTGCCGGAAAGGCGCAAATCGGCCACATCGGCGGCGCAGCCCAGGTAGCCATGGCGATAGCGCGAGAGCTCGGCGAGCAGGTCCTGCAGCCGCCAGTCGATCGCTACCAGCAGGCCGCGGGTCCAGGCCGAGGCCTGTGCCGGCGCGCGCTGCACGGGGCCAACACGGTCGGCGGCGAAGCTCAATGTGTGCCCGGCATCAACGCGCACGGCTTGCGCGGTTGCCAGGCGTGGACGCACCTCGACGGCGTGCGCCTCGACGCTCACCCGGGTGACGCCATCACCTTGGCGCACGGTAAAGCGCGTGCCCAGGGCGAGGATGAGGCCTTGGTCACTCTGCACGCTCAGGGGGCGGGCGTCCTTGGCGGTTTCGACGAGGATTTCGCCCTGGCGCAGGATGATCAACCGTTGCTGCTGATCGAAGCGCACATCGACCCGGGTATCGGTGTCGAGCACCAGCCGGCTGCCATCGGCGAGGCTCAGGCTCCGCCGTTGCCCCACCCGCGTGGCGTAGTCCGCGCGCCAGGGCGAAGCCTGGTAACCCTGCCAGCCGAGCACACCGGCACCGAGCAACAGGGCGAAGGTTTTCAGCGTCGCCCGTCGCCCTTGGCGGGCCCGTTCGAGGGTGCTGGAGGCGAGGGCGCTCGGCGCCTGGGTCAGGCGTTGCTGCAGCTGTTCGATACGCTTCCAGGCCGCGGCGTGTTGCGGGTCGGCGGCCAGCCAGGCCTGCCATTGGCTGCGGGTCGCTTCGCTGACGGTGCTCTCGTGCAGGCGCACATACCAGTCCACCGCCTGGGCGAGAATGCTGTTCATGCTTCATCCAGCAGCAGGCAGTGCATCAGCGCACTGGCCAGATGTTTGCGTACCGTCGTCACCGAGACCCCGAGCCGTTCGGCGGTTTTCTCGTAGGTGAGCCCGTCCAGTTGCACGGCAAGGAAGATCTGCCGGGTGCGCGCACCGAGCCCGTCGAGCATGCGGTCGATGGCCATCAGGCTGTCGAAGATCAAGGCCCGCGCCTCGGCCGATGGCGCGTGCACCTCGGGGCGCAGCGCCAGGGCTTCAAGGTAGGCTTGTTCGAGGCTGCGGCGCCGGTAGAGGTCAATCACCAGGCCACGGGCAATGGTCGCCAGGTAGCGCCGAGGCTCGAGCAAGGTGCCGGATGTGCGCGCCAGCAGGACGCGCACGAAGGTGTCCTGGGCCAGGTCCGCCGCATCGGCCGAGTTGTTCAGACGCTTGCGCAACCAGCCACGCAGCCAGCCGTTGTAATCCTGGTAAAGCGTCTGCAGGTGCTCATGGCGCTCTGTATCACAGCCTGGTGTGGACATCCCGCTCTCTCAACGACAACCAATGCGAATAGGAATTTGTCGCGATTGTAAGAGAGACAGCGGCCGCAGGGAAGCGCCGCGGTTTTCAGCGGCCTGCCGGTTGGTACTGTTGCAACCACTGCGGGTAAGTGATGCAGCTGATGTGTTCGGTCCGATAGTCCTGCAGGAACGGGTTGTATTTGTTCTCTTCGGTGTGGTGATGGCGAAAGCCGCATTTCGATTGGGCAGCAAACGACTGGCTGTTGTTGGCAAAGTAGCCGCACCACAACGCCTTGAGCTTGAGGGTTTCGAAGCCGTGGCGCATCACTTCGCGCACCGCCTCCGGAACCAGGCCCTGGCCCCAGTACGGCACCCCGATCCAGTAGGCGATTTCGCCTTCCTGTTCACTGATGTCGAAGTTGCTGTTGGCGCCGATGAGAATGCCGACGCAACCCACCGCCCGCTGGTTGTCCTTGAGTTGCAGCGCATACACCTCGGGGTGATTGAACACGCTGCGAATGATCTCGGCGCTGTGCTCGACACTGGTGTGCGGGGGCCAGCCGGCGATGGGGCCGACGCGCTCGTCGCTGGCGTATTCGTACAAGTCGGCGGCATCGTCGGCGTGCCAGGGGCGCAGCAGCAGCCGTGGTGTTTCCAGTCTCATGTGCTGTTCTCGGGTTGGCTTGATTCAGGTGAGACACGGTAGTGGCAAGCGGCTGATCGGCAAACAGCAGTACCTTGGCATTTTCGGTACTTTTCGCAATTAACAGGTTTGGTGATGATAGGCTCAGCAGTCTTGAATGGGGTCGCCTTGAACGCTATGCAGCACATTCCCAAACTTTATGCGCCTGACGACTTGCTCCGCCTGGGTGACACCACGTTGGCCGAAGGGGTAGGGGTACCGCTTGCTTTCGGGCATGCCTACATGGTGCTGCTGGTGTGCCTGTCGGGACGTGCCTGCTTCACTCTCAACTTCAAGGAGCATGCAGTTCGCCGTGGCGATGTGCTGGTGCTGGCCGAGGATACTATTGCCTTGCTCACGCGTCGTTCACGCGGCTTCAAGGTGTTTTACTGCCTGATGCCCAAAGCCTTTGCGTCGGAAGTTGCCTACCCGTTGCCCAACCCCTTGTTCGTGTTTCTGCATGACCATCCCCACTGCATACCGGCCAGGGCAGAGCGGCCGCTGCTGGACGGCTGGCTGATGCACATGCGCGATATTGCCCGCAGCTGTCCCGGCTACCGGCACATCATGCTGCGCAACCAGCTGCAGACCTTCTTTTTGAAGATTGCCGAACAACTGCCCAGCCTGGAAAAAGGCCGCAGGGAATTCAGCCGCAAGGAGATGCTCAGTTGGCGCTTCTGGGAACTGATCGGCAAAAACTGCCTGCGCCACCGTGACGTGAAGTTCTATGCCGACGCGCTCAGCATCACGCCGTTCTACCTGTCACAACTCACCAGGGCTTTTTTCAACGACAGCCCCAAAGGCCTGATCGACCGGCAAGTGACCCTGGAGATCAAGGCGCTGCTTTCGTACAGCGACCTTGCGATCGGGCAGATCGCAGACAAGCTCAACTTTGCTGACGCGTCCTACCTGTGCCGCTACTTCAAGCGCCAAACCGGAGTGTCGCTGACGGGTTATCGAAGGCATGAGCAGCAAGAGGGTGGCGAGGGTTGTGGGAGCGACGGTGCGACGCCTCGACTTGACTGAATTGCGACCGCTGCGCGCCCGATCGCTGGCAAGGCCAGCTCCCACCGGTCCGGTGAATGTAAATCCACTGTGGGAGCGGGCTTGACCCGCGATGAGGCCGGTGCAGTCAGCACATCAGTTGTGGCTGAATTGCGACCGCTGCGCGCCCGATCGCCGGCAAGTCCGGCTCCCACCGGTCCGGTGTACGCAGGTCCACTGTGGATGCCGGCCTGCAACCTACAACGACACCAACACATCACACTGCGATTCATTCAGCACATGCTTGGTAACGCTGCCAATCAACAGCTCTTCCAGCGCGCTGTCGCCCTGCTTGCCGATCACGATCAGATCGCAGTCCAGCTCCTGCTCTTTCTCGACAATCCGCCAGGCCGGGTCGCCGTGCACCACGACCTGCCGGGCATCGCCGACCCCTGCAGTTTCGCTCAAGGCCGCCAGTTGCTCCACGGCATCTTTCTTGATGACGTTGCGGTAGTGGGTGAGGGTGTCCTGGTCGATGTGGGCAAAGCGCATGCTGCCTTCAAAGGGCGCTTCATACACATGCAACAGAATGATCTCGGCCTGCGGTGCCAGCTTATTCGCAAGTTCGATGGCGCGCAGCGACGAGGGTGAAAAATCCACCGGCACCAGCACGCTGCGGTAAGCGTCGCGCGGCGCCTGCTTGACCACCAGCATCGGGCAGAGCATGCGGTTGAGCATGCGCTGCACGGTCGAGCCCAGCAGGCGCCGGGCCAGGCTCTGGCCCTTGGCCCCACACACCAGCAAGTTGCTGCGTTTGTCCTGCACCACCCGGGTAATTTCAGTCACCACCGAGCCGGGCGCCACCTGCACGCCCGCGCTGATCTCATAGCGCTCGAACAGCATCGTGGCCAGGGCGTGAACATTTTCGCCGGCGGTTTCCAGCACCCGGTTCAGTAAATCTTCATCGGGCACCAGCACCTGCTTCAAACGCTCGTAGGGTGCAGGGTTGGCCACATACAGCAGGTCCAGCGCCGCAGGCTGCGCCTTGCACAGCAGTGCAGCGCGCTCTGCCGCGTTGCGGGCGGAAGAAGACAGGTCGGTGGCGACCAGAACGTGGTTCAGCGGGCTCATGGGGGGGCTCCTTATGCAATGCCGCGCACAGGGATCGATGGCCGAGGCCGGTGTCGATCCATTCCTTGCTTGCAGCCATCGTCTCGCGAACCAGGCCCGGCGGCTTGATTTGGGTCAAAGGAGTAGGGAAGGTAACGCTATAGCTCGGGATAAGCGGGCCGCATCGGCGGCCCAGAACAAGCGCAGGCGATCACTCCACCGCCGCTTGCCCTGCTTGCAGCGAACGGCGTAACAACGCAGCGGTTGCCGAGCGCGCTTCAACCTCATCCAGCAATGAGTCGACCAGCGCGATGCTCATCTCCAGCGACTGCTCAGTGGCCCAAAGCAACCCGCGTACCTCGGCATCGACCCGTTCACAGGCGTGGACGTTGGTCTGGTAGGCGCTTTTGAGCAGGGTGGAGGTGTGGATCAGCGCGTCTTCGGACGAGACGCCGGCACGCACAGCGAACAGCGGATCGTGGCTGCCATTGCAGGAGCCGAAGGTGGTGCTGGTTTTGGTGCTGAGGGGTGGATCGGGGACGGGTTTGGTCATGGTGGTGCTCCTTCGTAGAAAGGATCCGCCACCGCCTGCCGCCAAGCAGGGAAGGGTGACGGACTACGCAAGGTTGGCGGACCGGTACGAAGGAACCCGGCACTTCCGAAGAAGTCCATGCGCAGCCCGCCATAAAGCATCATCGCGGGCATAAAAAAAGCGCCTGCGAGGGTGATTGTGGGGCGCTTTGCGCCTTCGTTCCGGACCGCCAAGCCCGAGTCGCTGAATTTGCAGCTACTGGGGGAGGGTAACGGGGTTGGGGTGGGGATTCAAGCTGGGATTCTGAATGAGGGCATTTGGCCCTTTACAATTTCTACAGTTCGCCACCGGCCGCTTTTGGGGCGTTAGCGACTACGTGGTCCTTGCCCGCTCCCTGTTGACAGCTGCAAAAGACTGGGCTAATTACAAAGCAGAATTTAACAACCCAAGCGACAAAGGAAGTCGACAATGAGTATCAAACCTGGCCCTAAAAGAAAAAACGAAGATGGCACTCCGGACAAAAGGCAGAGAGTCACGCCTGAGAAGCAAAAGGATCATCCAGGCCTGAAACCCCATAAGCATAAAAAGGGGGAGTAGGATCCAAAAGCAGCTCTCGAGAGCTGCTTTTTACATGTATACGAATAGGTCTGTTCGTCACCACAACGATGATCAATCGCGCAGGGTAGTGAACGAAAGAGAGATGTCATAAGGGCTGCGTTTTATTCAAATGCTCCGGTGCAAAGCGAGCAAAGGTCATCGTTGTAGTGATGTAGGGGCGGCCCACTGGATTGCCCCGGTTTTCCTAGAGAGCGTAGCCGTCCTAATTCAAGGATCACAACCAACAGCTGCTTCTGGCCGATTACATCCATTTTGAAGCTCTTTGGCCACTCAAACCGAAAAGGGGGGCAGAGTCAGCCCCCTGCCGTCTACCTTGATTCCTACCCAACAGCCACTAGCCTTCACACACCTTCGCATCAACCCAGGCAATCCCCCATGAACAAGCCAGCCAACACCCTGATGCTGCGCTTTAATCCAGCATCTGCCTCATTGCGCGATGGCCTTTCAGTTGCCCTGCAGATCGGCAACACGCTGTGGCTGGCCAACGACGAAACCACCAGCCTCGAACGCCTGACCATCCAGCCCGCAGTACCCGGTGGGGCGGTGACGTGCGATGAGCACCACTCCTTCCCGCTGATGAAGTATCTGCGCCTGCCCATACCCGATGCAGATGCCGAGATCGATATCGAGGGCCTGGCCTATGCCGCTGACGCGGGTTATCTCTGGGTCGTCGGCTCCCATAGCCTCAAGCGCAAGAAGGCGGACGCCGACAAATCTGCGCAGAAGAACATCAAGCGCCTGTCGACGGTAGAGGCGGATGGCAATCGCTTTCTGTTGGCGCGTCTCCCGGTGGTGCAGCAGAACGACAGTTATGTGCTTGCCGACAAGCTGGATGGCGATGGGCGTACGGCGGCGCAGTTACATGGCAATGCGCTCGGCAACGACCTCACGGCGGAAATTGCCAGGGACGATCAGCTACGCGACTTTTTGCGCATCCCGGGCAAAGACAACGGTTTCGATATCGAGGGCCTGGCCGTCATCGGCTCGCGCCTGCTGTTGGGGCTGCGGGGGCCGGTGCTGCGCGGCTGGAGCGTGCTGCTGGAGATCGAGCCTGAAGCCGATGGCGACTCCACCGACACCCTGGTGCTGAAGAAGATCGGCCCGGACGGGCGCCGCTATCGCAAGCACTTCTTCGCGCTCAACGGCCTGGGGGTGCGCGACCTGTGCAGCAGCGGCGACGAGCTGCTGATTCTGGCAGGGCCGTCCATGGACCTGGATGGCCCGGTCACGGTGTTTCGTTGGCTCGGCGGCTTTGCGGCCGATGAAGAGCAGGTGGTGTTTGCCGATCAATTGCAGAGGGTGCTGGAGGTGCCGTTCGGCAACGGCGACGATCATGCAGAGGGTATGTGTTTGTTCCAGTCGGCTGAGAAGCAGAGCGAGCTTTTGCTGATCGTCTACGACGCCGCAGCGCAGCGTCGTAAACATGGCGACCGCAGTGTGGAAGGCGACCTGTTTACCCTAAGTTAACGGCGGCTGGGCGGCATTGAGATCGCTTTTGTCGCTACACTACGGCTACCAGCATCGAAAAAACCGATACCCCTCATGCGCTACTCCCCAGAAGCCCTGCATGCCTTCGTCGAAGCCGCCGCCCTCGGCTCGTTCTCCGCCGCCGCGCATAAGCTGCGCAAAAGCCAATCCACCGTCAGCGCCGCCATCGCCAACCTCGAAGCCGACCTGGGCGTTACCCTGTTCGACCGCCAGGCCCGGCAACCGCTGCTCACCGAAGCCGGGCGCAAGGTGCTCGGCCATGTGCAGGAGATCCTCGCCGCCAGCGAGCGCCTCGACCAGTTGAGCATTCG
Organism: Pseudomonas sp. UC 17F4; assembly: GCF_900101695.1. Classification (NCBI taxonomy): domain Bacteria; kingdom Pseudomonadati; phylum Pseudomonadota; class Gammaproteobacteria; order Pseudomonadales; family Pseudomonadaceae; genus Pseudomonas; species Pseudomonas sp. UC 17F4. Next base: position 4,337,469 of record NZ_FNKV01000001.1, on the reverse strand, counting down.
CCTGGCGGACAAGGTCGAGCCGCGGCTGACAATCGTGTTTTCCGACATGCATCAGCTCAACCCGGACAACCGGGTGATGCAGCTGTTCGAGCAGCGCTATCAGGACATCGAGCTGGAATGCATGATCGCCGAGGCGGGCGACGTGCTGAACCTGCTGCAGAGTGGCCGCGCACATCTGGGCATGCTCGCGGCGCAACCCGGCTACCCGGCGGATGTGGCCGCGACGCGGCTGGCGGCGCAGGCGCAGATGGGCATTTTCGTCGCCAGCAGCCACCCCTTGGCGCAGCTTGCGCAGCCGACCCAGGCGCACCTGGCCGGGCATCGGCAGTTGTATTTGAATACCTACACCGACAGTGTCAACAAACCCCAGGGGCGGGTGTGGTCGGCGCCGGATTATCTGATGCTGCTGGAGATGACCGAGGAGGGCTTTGGCTGGGCCGAGTTGCCCCACGGCCTGGTCCGTCAGTACGGCCATGGCCAGCTCACCGAGCTCAAGCTGCGTGGCTGGCCGCGGCCGATTGCAGTGGATGTGGCCTGGTCGAAGCTGACCCCGCCGGGGCCGGCGGGGTTGTGGTTGCTCGATCGTCTGTTGGAAAGCAGCTAAGCACTGCAAAGTCAGTCTTTGAAAAAAAGTTTGCGCGCCAGTAGCGGGCTGATGCGATCACGGTAGATGGCGGTTACCGGCATTCCTCGGCTTGCCTGAACCTTTTGCCCACTCAAACCCATGAAGCGCTGCTCGGGCTTTTTGAGGTGAGCGGCCTGGTAGTTGGACTCGGCGCTGCTGGCAGAGCTGTAGTGGAAGTGCGCATAGGCCAGGGGTTTGCCTCGGCGATCCTGTACCGAGAACTCCTGAAGAAAGTCCGTGCCCTTGCCGCCCGATACATCGGTGCGCTCACCCAGGCGGGTGATGACAATCTCGTTTTGCTCCTGCAGAAAGTCTATCCCGGTGGCAGTAGGGGGTAAGGTTTTCAGGCGTTCGATACGCAGGCGTCGCCCCGCACGCTGCAAGCGTCCAGCACTTGAGCGCAGCTGGCTGATGGTTTGCAAGGTGCTTTGATCAGGTGAGTTGGCAATCTGCTTTTCCAGGGCGGTGGCGCAGACTCGTCGGGCTTGGGCTTTGCTTTCCAGCTGTTCTTCGACTTCTATCGGCAGCCCGCGAAAGTGCTCGCCTGCCGCGATCTCGTGCGCTTCCTGCGCGAGCAGCAGGCGGGCTTGGCGTAACTGGGTATGCAGTCGTTTAAGCGCCGCATTGGAAACCGGCGCGCCGCCGCGCAGGTGCAAACGCGGGTCGAGTTGCCAAGTGCCTGCGCTGCCACGGGCGATGTGTGGGCCAGGTGCAGAGGTGTGTGGATCAATGATTCTCCAGGCCTCATCCGCGCCTTGTTCGATGCGAAACCACCCTTGGGGCAGGCGCACGCAGCGTTGCCCCTGATGAATGAACAAGCCTTGTTCATTTTGATCGCTCAACGCGCCATCCAGAGGGTCGATCGGTGCAATGGCCAGAGCACGCAACCGTTCGAGGTTTTGCCGGGAAAGGGCAGGGGAACTCCATCCGCTGAAATCCAGCAAGGTGGCGGTGGGTTGTTGGGGCAAGTTCAGGAGCGAGCGGCGTTTGCGGATGGCATTGCCCAGTTCTCTTGCCGGCTGGGCTTGCCTGGAACCAACCTTGCCTGTGCGCACGCTCTCATGAATGAGCATAAGCGATAGCTGTATCAGCACTTGCACCAGTGCGCTCTTTTGCGCTTGGGAGTCTTGGTTCTGCGCCGCTGTATGCAGTGCATAGACACTGGCATAGAACTGGGCAATCCAGGCGATATCAGCGAGCGGTCCCTCAAGCATAGGCAGCAATACCGACAGCAGCATACCGAGGGTCTGTTCTGCACTTAACCAGTGCTGCTCGGCATTGGAGGTTGTGGCCTGGCGGGCCTGTTCGATGAGCGACCGCGCGTTGGCCTGGTAGACAAGACCCAGTGCATGGCTGGTGATGGGGGCCTGGGCCAACAGGATCGACTCATGCCTCAAGCCAAGCTCGCCGCCAAGGTAGTTGCTGTCCAGCGCAGGGCTCCAGTTGTCACCCCGGCGCAGCGCGGTACGGACCTGCCCTTCGGGCAGGGCGCCGAGCACAGCATCGTGCAATGGCCCAGGTTGTTTCAGGCGCGATAGCAACGCCGCGCGCGAACTGAACTCCATCAGTTGCGGGGTGCATTGGGGGGCGTACAACACCAATAGGCTGGGTGCCGAGCCTGCCGGTTCAATAATGAACAGACCTTGCGCTGGCACGGCCGGGCTTGCGTTGTGGCTCAGTTGCAAGGCCAGGTGAGCGAACTGGATGCTGTCGCTGAGCGGGTCGTTGCCTGGGGCGAAGGCGGCGTGCACGCAGCGACGTGCAGGTTCGCTGAGTGCGCCTTTGCCTTCTGGCCTGGGAGTGATCAGCAGAATCGGCAGCAGGATGCGCAAGCGTTCAACAAACAGTGCTTGTTGCAGGGCAGCCTGCGGCGCGTCGTCCAGCAATGTGCGCTGCAGCAGTGCCGGGTAGGTCTCGCCCACATCAACACGGCTGATCAACTGGCGAAAGTAGGCAGTGGTTGCCCAGGTCGGCAACGCTTTACCCGAGTGCAGGCTGATCTGCGAGCGCTCCAGCGGCAGCGCTTGGGTGTTAAGGGCCGCTACCTCAATCAGCGAGCGCGGCGTTTGCGGATGAGAAGAGCTGCCCGGCGTCAGGTGCAAAGGGTCAAAGAACGGTGGCGTATAGTCGATGACCTGCACGATGAAATCAGCTGCGGGCGGTAGTCCCTGCCCTGGGTGGTCGCGCTTCATCTGCGCATCGAGTACTTTCGCGGTGTAACGCTCCAGGCTGGGCAGGGCGATGGCCTGGCTTGACTGCTCAAGCGCTGCCAGCGCGGCGAGTTGCCGGGCGATCAGTTGCCGGTCGGCAGTACTGGCCTGGTGCATCCAGGCCGGCAGTGGATCGCTCGAATGAGCCGAGGCCGATAGTGACGGTGGACGAAGCCGGCAGAACAGTTCGTTGAGGTTGATCAGCTGGTCGACGTGCTGAGCCAGTGCGGTCGAGGTTTTGAAGTCGCCAGGCACAATGGTCGATAACCCCTGCAGTTGTTGCTCCAGCAACCCCGTGGCGAACGCCTCGAAAACATTCTGCTCAGGACGAAATCCCGGGCTGGGACCGCTGAGTTGATCGCTCAAATGAGCTTCAAGCGCATCGGCACTGGGATAAACAACTAGCCCGCTGTTGAGGGTATACAGCATCGCATTGGCTGAGCGGTCGGTGTGCCTGATGGCGATGCCTTGCTGCGCACCGTCGCTCAGACTTGGCTTGAAGAACACAATGCTGGCCGGCAGTTGCAGCCATTGCGGTTGGCCGTCAGGCAGTTTGCTTGCCTCTGCCTGCATGTCGCCCGCCACAAACAGTGAAGTTCGCTGCAGCAAGTTCAGTGCGTGCTCATCCTGAGCGTTCCAGAAGTCGAGCAGTTGTGACTCAAAGATCCTTGGCAATCGCGGGCCACCGATATCAAGGATTTCGCTGAGGTCCGCTTGGCTGATCAAGGTCGCCCCCGACTCTGTGCCATTGGAGATTTGAGTCACCACGCTATCCACTGGAAGCTCAATAGCCATATTGAGCAGGTAGCGCTGGATTATCAGATCCGCAAGCGGGGTAGAACGCCCGCAGGGCTGTGCGAGATAGAACGGCGCCGGGTCCACCGCTGTCCTCGTGGCGTCGGGGATGAGTGCGTGGACCAGGCTGTTGGCAACGTCCGACAGTGTCGGACGCTGTTGTAGCCGTTGGCTGATGTGCAGCAGGTCCCAGCTTGCGGGGGGGCTTGTAGACGTTGTCGGGGGAGGCGCTGATTGGCTCATGGTGAAACTCCTCGCTCTGGAGTTTCGCAGCCTAATCAGGGGTAGGAGCAGGGCTGGGGTAACTATCTATCGCGCTCAGCTTTTCGCACCCGCCTGTTCCAGCAGCGCCTGCATCTCTTTGTAACCCCGCTGCCGCGCATGGTGCAGCGGCGTCACCCCCTTGCCATCAGCCAGGTTGACATCCGCCCCGGCCTTGATCAGCTCACGCACGATCTCGACATGCCGCTGGCCGCCGTCGCCGAGGATGATGGCTTCGAGCAGGGCGGTCCAGTGCAGTTTGTTGACCTGGTCAACCGCGACACCTGCGGCAATCAGCAGGCGTACTGTTTCGACGTGGCCGCGTTCGGCTGCCGGTATCAGCGCGGTGCCGCCGTAGCGGTTGGTGCTTTTCAGGTCGGCGCCGTGGGCCAGGGTCAGTTTGAGAATGTCGTTGTGGCCACGGGCGCCGGCATACAGGTAGGGGCTGTCTTCTATGGAGTCCTTGGCGTTGACGTCGGCGCCGGCGTCGATCAGCACCTTGGCGGCGTCGATCTGGTTGTTGTGGGTGGCCAGCAGCAGCGGCGTGCGGCCCATTTTGTCGCGGGCTTCCAGCACAGCGCCCTGGTCGAGCAGGCTGCGTACCTGGGCGGCCTGGCCGTTTTCGGCGGCGCTGCGCAGTTGGTTTTCGAGGGTGCCGCCGTCGGCACTGGCAGTCAGCGATGTGAGCATGGCGAACACCATTGCAAGGTGGGTGGACAGGCGCTCAAGGAGCATGGCAGTACCTCCTGGTGGGCGATTGCTCGCGGGGTCGAGCCATGTTAAAAGTCGGGCTCCTTATTTAGAAGTTAAATAAAAGCATGTCTGTCAGTGAAAAATCGAATAGGCCGCTGTTTGATCTTGACCTGTTGCGCGCGGTGGTGATGGTCAGCGACTGCGGCAGCTTCACCACGGCGGCGGCGCGCCTGCATTCAACCCAGTCGACGGTCAGCCAGAAAGTCAGGCGGCTGGAGGAGATGGTCGGGCACAAGCTGCTCGAGCGCGGCAACCGCGACGTGCTGGCCACCGACGCCGGGCAGACGCTGCTCGGTTACGCCCGGCAGATGCTTGCCTACAACGACGAGATGCTTGAGGCGATGTCGGGCGCCACGGTGGCGGTGACCGTGCGCCTGGGCGTGCCGGAAGACTTTGCCGCCGGGCGCACCACCCATCTGCTCTCGACCTTCAACCGCAAACATCCGCAGGTCAAGCTGGAGGTCACCAGCGGCCTGTGCCGCGACCTTAGCGCCAGCTACGACAACGGCGAGCTCGACCTGATTTTGCTCAAGCAGCGGCGCAACAGCCGTGAGGCGGTGGCCTGCTGGCCCGAGAAGCTGCAATGGATCGACAGCGCCAAGAACCCGGCCTTCGACCAGGACCCGGTGCCGCTGGTGACCTTTCCGCCGCGCGGCCTGTACCGCGACGACATGATCGGCGCCATCGAGCGCATGGGCCGCCGTTGGCGCATCAGTTTCACCAGCTCCAGCCTCAGCGGCCTGCAGGCGGCGGTGGCCAACGGCATGGGCATCAGCCTGCTGCCGCTGCGGGCGGTTACCGCCGAGCATTTAAAGCTGACTTCGGAACACGGCTTGCCGTCGATCGATGCCATGGAAGTGGCGATCATTCATCGGCCGACCGCCGATGCCATGGTCAAGGAACTGGCCGCGGAACTGGCGCGCACCCTGGCCAGCGAGTAGGGCGGTTTCGCCAGGCTCACAGCGTATCGGCAGGCTGCGCGGCAGGGCGGTACAGCTGGACGCGGTTGCGGCCCTGGCGCTTGGCCGCGTACAGGGCGTTGTCGGCCATCGACAGCAGGCGCGACAGGTCGTGCTCGCCCGGGCGGCTGGCGCCGACGATGCCGATGCTGACGCTGAGCAGCCCGGGCTCAAGCAGCGGCAATTCATAAAAGCTGCTGCAGATGCGCCGGGCCACGCGCAGCGCCGAGTGCTCGTCAGTGTTGGCCAGCAGGCAGGCGAACTCTTCGCCGCCGATACGGGCGAAGACATCTTCCTCGCGCACGCTCAGGCGGGTCACCTGGCTGAAGGCGATCAACGCCTGGTCGCCGGTCTGGTGGCCGTAGACATCATTGAGGCGCTTGAAATGATCGAGGTCGCACAGCAGCAGGCTCACCGGCTCGCCACGCCGGGCGCAGTCGGCCAGCAGTTCGGCACCGCGCGACATGAAGGCGCGGCGGTTGCCGATATCGGTCAGCGGGTCGGTGTAGGCGGCGGCCTTGAACTTGAGCTCGGTGCGTTCGCGGACCATGGCCAGGGTCACGTAGGCGATGCCGATGGCGTAGAGCATCGACTCGAACAGCATGAACGAGAAAAACCCGGTGCCGTGGCCGTCGCTGGCGATCGCCTGTTCCAGCGATACGCCATGGTCGGCGAAGCTGCGCACGCAGTAGAAGCCGCTGTGGCCCAGCAGCAGGAGCAGGGTTGGCAGGTAGGCGACTTCCAGGCGCTTGCGGTCGCGCCACAGCTCAAGCACCGCCAGGCAGCCGTAGCAGGCAGTGAGCATGGAATAGACCGTCACACGCAGGCCCAGGTCATCGGTAAAGCCTGGCGTCAGCGACCAGGTAAACCAGAACAGGGCGCCAGCGAAAATCCCCGGCAGGTGCGCCGGGCGTCCGCTGAACGCGCGCATGCTGGCCCAGTTCAACGCGGCGCTGAGCAGCAGCACCATGTTGCCCAGCACCAGGGCGATAAAGTCCGGGGCGTTACCGCGCAGGCTGATCAACGCCGTGCCGCCAGCGGCGAGCAACAGCATGCTGCCCAAATAGCCCAGGGTTCGCTCGCGCACGCCGCGGCTCCAGGCGTGCAGGGTCAGCAGGCCCATCAGGGCAAAGATGAAAATGGCCACCAGCAACAGGGTCGGGATGCTCAGCAGCAAGGGTATCGCTCTCCGCTCATGGCCGTGTGGCCAACCGGCCAGCGCCGGTTTTCAGCGGCATGCTAGCCGAGCCGGTGTTGCATTGTCAGCATCCGGCTGCCTTGAACTGCGGCTTGGGCTATGCTGATGGCCGATCTGCAGCCCATTCGGAATCTTCGCTCCATGATGCTGACCCAGCAATTTCCCGATATTTCCCTGGCCGACACCCTGTTCGTCTTCGCCCTCGAGGCGGAGGCCGGCGAGCTGTTTACCGAGATGAACACGCTGTTCACCGGCATCGGCAAGGTCAACGCCGCCATTGCCCTGACCAAGGCCATCCGGCAACGCAAGCCCAAACTGATCGTCAACCTCGGTTCGGCCGGCAGCGCCGGCCATGGCAAGGGCGCGCTGGTGTGCTGCACGGGCTTCGTGCAGCGCGACATGGACGTCACGCCGCTGGGTTTTGCCCGCTACGAGACGCCGCTCTCCGACATCCCGGTGCTGCTTGAGCATGGCCAGCGCGTTGCGGGCTTGCCGCTGGGCATTTGCGGCAGCGGTGACAGCTTTGAAATCAGTCACGGCGCTGCCCCGTACGACATCGTCGACATGGAGGCCTACGTGCTGGCGCTGATCGCCCGCAACGAAGACATTCCCTTCCTGTGCCTTAAGTACATTTCCGATGACGCTGGCAGCGACGCCGCAGACGACTGGTCGGTGCAGGTGCACCTGGCCGCCGAAGCCTTCAAGCGGGTGCTGTTCAGCCCCCAGGGTTGAGCCTGTGGTGGCGGCCTGAAACCGGCCAAGATGCGCGGGTGCGCCACATTGTTGCGCCTGCGCGTCGCGGCGATTGTGGCGCCTGGCTGCGTGCGGTATGAGTAGCCGACTCCCGCCGCCCAAGAGCGGGAGATCACAAGGAACGCCCCGAATGCCTCAGCTCAAGAACGCGATCTCTCTGGCCTTGCTGTTGCTGGCCACCCCTCTGGTTCACGCGCAAGCCACCACCCCCGAAACCACCGTACGCTCCAACCTGCTGGTCGATGCAGTGGCCTGGCGGCAGACCGCGGCCGAGTTCCGCGCCCTGTACTACCAGGGTTTCAACGTCGCCAAGGCGCGCCTGGACCAGGCCCTGGCCCAGCAGAAGCCGGGCGACAAGAAGCCTGCGATCATCAGCGATATCGACGACACCATCCTCAGCAGCAACACCTACTGGGGCTTTCTGATCGGCCAGGACAAGGAGTTCTTCGATGACGCGGTGTGGGACCGCTGGGTCGCCGCCAATGGCCCGACCCTGACCCCGGGGGCGCTGGAGTTTCTTGAGTATGCAAAATCCCGTGGGGTAGAGGTTTTCTACGTCTCCAGCCGCGACCAGGGCGACAAGACCTACGAGTACGCGCTCAACAACCTGCGCGCGCTCAAGGTGCCGTACGCCGACGAAGCCCACGTGACCATCCTGCGTGAAAGCTCGAACAAGGAGCCGGCCCAGCACAAGATCGCCGAGCAGTACAACGTGCTGCTGATGCTCGGTGACAACCTCAACGACTTCGAGCGCAGCTTCTACGTCGACAAGGTCGAGCAGCGTGCGCAGCTGGTGGACGCCAGCCGCAGCAAGTTTGGCGGCCAGTACATCATCTTCCCCAACCCCACTGACGGCCATTGGCTCAAGGCTATTTTCGGCGAGTCAGAACCGGCCGACACCCCGGCCAACCGGGCCAAATTCCGCGAGGCGGCGCAGCAGGGCGCGTGGAAGCCGGCCAACTGATTGACCCGGCCCTGAAACAAAAAATCCCGCAGGCCGAGAGGCCTGCGGGATTTTCAATGCAACCGTGAAACTTAGCGCTGCGGGTTGAGCACCAGGTTCATGTGACGGTTTACATCCTTGTACAGCAGGTAGCGGAACGGGCCCGGGCCGCCGGAGTAGCAAGCCTGCGGGCAGAAGGCGCGCAGCCACATGAAGTCACCGGCCTCGACCTCGACCCAGTCCTGGTTCAGGCGGTAAACGGCTTTACCTTCGAGCACGTACAGGCCGTGCTCCATGACGTGGGTCTCGGCGAACGGAATCACGCCGCCTGGCTGGAAGGTGACGATGTTGACGTGCATGTCGTGACGCATGTCGGCCATGTCGACGAAGCGGGTGGTGACCCAGGCGCCGTCGGTACCCGGCATCGGGATCGGCGCGATGTCTTTTTCGTTGGTGACGAACGCTTCCGGCAGGGCCAGGCCTTCAACCACCTGGTAGTGCTTGCGGATCCAGTGGAAGGTGACGTTCTTGCCACTGTTGTTGCGCAGGCTCCACTCGGCGGCCGGTGGAATGAAGGCGTAGCCGCCTTCCTTGAGGGTGTACGGCTTGCCCTGCAGGGTGATGTCGATTTCGCCTTCGACCACGAACAATACCGCTTCGGCGTTCTTGTCCAGCTCAGGACGCTCGCTGCCGCCTTCTGGCGCCACTTCGACGATGTACTGCGAGAAGGTCTCGGAGAAGCCGGTCAGCGGGCGGGCGATGACCCACATGCGCATCTTGTCCCAGAACGGCAGGTGGCTGGTGACGATGTCACGCATCACGCCTTTGGGGATGACCGCGTAGGCCTCGGTGAACATGGCACGGTCGGTCAGCAGTTCGGTCTGCGCCGGATGGCCGCCGTGGGGAGCGTAGTAATTGGACTTCGACATGGAACACCTTCTGTCGTTGTTGTTCTGGGGTTTTGTGTTGCATCGCCCGTGGGCGATTGTCTTTCTCTGCGGCGCAAGCCGGCAGAAACATGTTTGTTAGCGGGCGCGGACCTCGAACTGCAGGGCCGGCGCTGCCGGCACCAACTGGCCGCGGCGCACCAGGCGGCGCTCGGACGGTGCCGCGGCGACTGCGGCGGCGCCGTTGTCAGCCTTGAGCACGATAAAGGTCGCTTCATTGCCGACCTTCAGACCGTAGTCGCTTTTGCCCAGCACTGCCGCACCGGCCGTGGTGGCCATGGCCAGTGCCACGTTCAAATCTTCATCACTGTAGAAGCCCGAGCGGTAGCCGATCAGCATGGCGCGCTGGAGCATGTCGGCGTTGCCGTAGGGCCACCAGGCATCGCGAATATTGTCGTTGCCGGCGAACACGTTCACCCCGGCGGCGCGCAGGCGCAAGATCGGCGGGAAGCCATGATCGCCCGGAGCGTTGGTCATGATCGCTACCCCGGCCTCGGCGAGGGTGGTGGCGGTACGCGCCACTACCTCGTCGTCGACCTGGCCCAGGGCATAGGCGTGGCTGACCGCAACGCGGCCATTGAGGCCGGCGGCGCGGGTGCGGGCGGCGATCGTTTGCAGTTGTTCGATGCCTTGCAGGCCGGGCTCGTGCAGGTGGATGTCGATCTTCACCGCATGGCGCTCGGCAATGCCGAAGACTACATCGAGCTGACCGTCGGCGTCGCCGTCGAGGGTGGTCGGGTCGATGCCGCCGATCACGTCGGCGCCTTCACGAATTGCCGCTTCCAGCACCTGCGCAGTGCCAGGGCAGGACATCACCCCGGCTTGCGGGAAGGCCACCAGCTCGATATCGACGATGCCGCGCCATTTCTCCCGCGCCTCCAGCACCGCCTGCAGGTTGCGCAGGCCGGTGGTGGCATCGACGTCGACATGGCTGCGCATGGCCACGGTACCGAACGCTACTGCCTGGCGGATCAGCGCCTCGGCACGTTCGAGCATCGGTGGGGCAGCGGCCAGTTCGCGTTTTTCGATGGCCAGGCGTTCACGCAGGCTGCCCACCGCTTGATGCGGGTGCCAGCGATCGCCGACAAAACTCTTGTCCAGGTGAATGTGGCCGTCGATCAGGCCGGGCAGCACCAGGTGGCCGGCCAGGTCGACGACCTCGGCACCTGCGCTGGGCGCACGTTCGCTGCCCAGGCTGACAATGCGCCCGTCGGCAACCGCAAGGTTGAGCGGGCTGCCATCGGCAGCAACAGCGTTGACGAATACTCGATCGATCATTTTCCAGCCCTTTGCCTGCTACTGATTCACACCCTATAGAAAGACCGCACCTATCCACAAATTAAATATTGGAATCGGTTGCAGTGGCTTTCTGAATGCGAATCCCGGGCCTGAGGCGGGCTCAGCCCAGCAGGTGCTTGAGCGGGTGATAGTCGGCCTTGAGCGTTTGCGTGGCTTTGAGAATCGCCTCTTCGATGCCGCGCAGGTGGGTGCACACCAGCTCGATGGCGGCGGCTTGGTCACCGGCTTCGATAAAGCCCAGCAGGCGCAGGTGCTCGTTGCCGCGACAGGCTTCGTGGCGCTCGTCATCCAGGGTCGAGGCGTACAGCGAGCCGCGCTCGATCAGCTTGCGGAACCAGTCGAGCAATACCGGGTTGTCGAGCACCTCGGCCAGGCGCAGGTGGAATTCGCCCAGCAGGTGGACGTAGCGGCCATGGTCGCCGGCGTCGGCGGCGGCTTCTTCGGCGGCCACATGCTGGTGCAGCGGGGCGAGGATGGCGGGATCGGCGCGGCGGCACAGCTCGGTGACGATACCGATTTCGATCAGCCGGCGGGTTTCGAACACCGAGCGGATGTCATCGTCGCTGGGCAGCGAGACCCAGGCGCCCTTGTTCAGCTCGGTGGACACCAGACCGTCGGCTTCCAGTTGCTTGAGGGCGGCGCGCACCGAGGTGCGGCTGACCTTGAACAGCTCGGCCAACGACGACTCGCCCAGCTTCATGCCGGGGCGCAGGGTGCGTTTTCTGATGGCCTCGTGAACCCCTTGGTAGACGCGCTCTACCGTCGATGCGGGGTGTTTTTCCGTCATTACCAGCTCCGATATGCCTTGACCTTATAAGCATGCCGTAAATGAGGGCTGCTGTGCACCACTGATGACCCGCGACAGTTCCTGAATACACAAGTGTGTACTTGAGTAGCAAATTTATGGATACAAAAGCTAGCCGTAGCGTTACTGGTTTTCTCACCGTAACGCTGTAGGCGATTGACCACTTGATCAGGTTTATTCGCTTTTCAAGTGTTCAGGTGAAAAATTAATTCTATAAAAATCAATAGCTTAAATGTGTTTATAGGATGCACGTTCAACCACTTCGCCACCCATCTGGCACACATATTGTTCGTCGAAAATCGTTAGACAAATATTGTATGCAATTTTTGTATGCATCGGCGCAGGGCAGCGCCAACACTGCGGTCCCACTCTTCAAATCCAACAATAATTCGCTGCAACGCCCTGACTCAGGGGCTGCAGAAGGAGCCCGGGGAACATGCAACTGGATACTTCCAACCCGCTGCAAACCGCCTACCTGCCGCCGCAGGCCGCGCCGCTCGAGCCGGGGGCGCTGAGCCCCAGGCTGCACAATGCCGACCTCGCGCCAACCAAGGCCGAAGGCCGGCGCTGGGGCGGCTACAGCATCTTTGCCTTGTGGACCAACGATGTGCACAACATCGCCAACTATTCCTTCGCCATGGGCCTGTTTGCCCTCGGGTTGTCCGGCTGGCAGATGCTCGCGGCGCTGAGCATCGGCGCCGTGCTGGTGTACTTCTTCATGAACCTTTCTGGCTACATGGGGCAGAAAACCGGGGTGCCGTTCCCGGTGATCAGCCGCATGAGTTTCGGCATTTATGGCGCGCAGTTGCCGGCGATCATCCGCGCGGTGATCGCCATCGCCTGGTTCGGCATCCAGACCTACCTGGCCTCGGTGGTGCTGCGGGTGCTGCTGGTGGCGGTGTCGCCGGACCTCGCACGCTTCGATCAGGACGCGATCCTCGGCCTGTCGAGCCTTGGCTGGGCGAGTTTTATCGCCATCTGGCTAGTGCAACTGGTGATCCTCACCTTCGGCATGGAGATGGTGCGCAAGTACGAATCCTTCGCCGGGCCGGTGATTCTTTCCACCGTGCTGATCCTGGCGGTTTGGATGTACCTGCGGGTCGATGGCAACCTGGCCTGGTCGGTCGGCGAGCCGCTGACCGGCTGGACGATGTGGACCCAGGTGTTTGCCGGTGGCGCGTTGTGGCTGGCGATTTACGGCACGCTGATCCTCAACTTTTGCGACTTCGCCCGTTCCGCGCCGTGCCGCAAGACCATTCGCGTCGGCAACTTCTGGGGCCTGCCGGTGAACATCCTGGTGTTCGCGGTGATCAGCTTTGTGCTGGCCGGGGCGCAGTTCAGCATCGATGGCCGGGTGATTGACAGCCCGACCCAGATCGTCGCGGCGATCCCCGACAAGGTATTCCTGGTGCTCGGTTGCCTGGCGTTCCTGATCGTCACCGTGGCGGTGAACATCATGGCCAACTTCGTCGCCCCGGCCTTCGTGCTCTCGAGCCTGGCGCCAAGCCGCCTGAACTTTCGCCGCGCAGGCTTGATCAGCGCCACCCTGGCGGTGCTGATCCTGCCCTGGAACCTCTACAACAGCCCACTGGTGATCGTCTACTTCCTTTCCGGCCTGGGCGCGCTGCTGGGGCCGCTGTACGGGATCATCATGGTCGACTACTGGCTGATCCGCAAAGCCCAGGTGCACGTGCCCGACCTCTACAGCGAAGCGGCCAGCGGCACCTATCACTACACCCGCGGGGTCAACTACAAGGCAGTTGCCGCCCTGGTGCCCTCGGCCATTGCCGCCGTGGTGCTGTCGCTGGTACCGGCCTTCAGCGCCCTGACGCCGTTCTCCTGGTTCTTCGGCGCCGCCATTGCCGGCGGCGTGTACTACCTGATCTCTGATCGCAACAAACATTACGTGGACTGTTCCGGCGAGCACTTTGCCGTCGACAGCGCCCAGCACTGAGTTCTGCACAAGGAATACCGCAATGAGAATTCTGGTCGTAAACGTCAACACCACGCAGTCGATCACCGACGCCATCGCCCGCCAGGCGCGTAGCGTGGCCTCGCCGGGCACCGAGATCGTCGGCCTGACCCCGCGCTTTGGCGCCGAATCGGTGGAGGGTAATTTTGAAAGTTACCTGGCGGCGGTGGCCGTGATGGAGCGGGTGCTCAGCTACGACCAGCCGTTCGATGCGGTGATCCAGGCCGGTTACGGCGAACATGGCCGCGAAGGCCTGCAGGAGCTGCTCAATGTACCGGTGGTGGACATCACCGAGGCGGCGGCCAGCGTGGCGATGCTGCTCGGCCATCGCTATTCGGTGGTCACCACCCTGGACCGCACCGTGCCGCTGATCGAAGACCGCCTGAAGCTGGCCGGGCTGGACAGCCGCTGCGCCTCGGTGCGCGCCAGTGGCCTGGCGGTGCTGGAGCTTGAAGAAGATCCGCAGCGGGCCATCGAGTCGGTGGTGCGCGAAGCCGAGGAGGCGGTTAATGTCGACAAGGCCGAGGTGATTTGCCTGGGTTGTGGCGGCATGGTCGGGCTGGAGGAGCGGATCCAGGCGCGTACCGGGGTGCCGGTGGTCGATGGGGTGACGGCGGCGGTGGCGCTGGCGGAGTCGCTGGTGCGCCTGAAGCTGAGTACCTCGAAGGTGCGCACCTACGCCAAGCCGCGGCAGAAGCAGATTCTGGGCTGGCCTCGGGCGATGTTGGAGTGAATGGCCTGGTCCACTTATGAAAAAGGCCCGCATTGTGCGGGCCTTTCTTACTCAGCGGTGTTTGTGCTTACGCTTGTGCTTGTGTTTATGCCCGCTGGAATCGTGACGGTTATCGTCGGCGATGTTGTTGCCCAGGGCGCCGCCGGCCGCGCCACCGAGGCCGGCACCGATGGTCGAGCCGGTGCGCCCGCCCACCTGGTTGCCGATCACCGAGCCACCAGCCGAACCCAGGCCGCCGCCGATCGCAGCTTCGGTGCGGTTGCCCTTGCGTGCGCCGACCGCGCTACCGGCGGCGCCACCGACGCCGGCGCCAATGGCTGCGCCGGTGCTGCCGCCGATCTGCTGGCCGACTACGTTACCCAACGCCCCGCCCAGGCCACCACCAATGGCGGCGGTGCCGTCGCCGGCAGCCATGGCGCCCTGGGAGAGCAGGATACCCAGCGTCAATGCAGGTAATGAGATACGCATGTTGTTAGCCTCAGGAAATACGGGGGTTATGGGAACAGCAGGCAGCTCAGTCGTCATCATCGTCGTCACGGTCGCGACGCCGGTCATGGTCGTAGTTGCGGTAGCGGTCGTCATCGCGGTAGCGCTTGTAGTTGCGATGGTCGTGATCGTCGCGGTCGTCCCAGTCGCGGGAGTAGCGATGGTCACGGTCGCCACGGCGGTAATCGTCGCGGTCGTAATCGTGGTAATAGCAGCCGGAGGCGGCCAGTACGCTGGTGATCACGGCGATTTGCGTCAGCTGTTTCAGCACTGAGGGTCCTTGATCCGCAGGGCGGTAGGGAAGGTACAAACTCAGACTGTGTTTTCGGGATTTTGTTTCCCCATGAGCGTTGTAATTTGCCGCAACAAAAAAGGCCCACCGAGGTGGGCCAAACGTTCTGAAGGGAGGAATTGGAGGATAAATCCGCGGTGGTTAAGCCGTCGTTAAGGCGGGGCCGGGTCTATAATTTTTTCGCGTTGCCCGTCTTGCCCTCTATATCCGTGCTGATGCAGCCCACTGATCAGATCCAATCGCACGATTCTCCCGCGCCGGCCTCCCAATAACACGCCTCTGGCTTCTGGAGGCGCGATCAGGAGGACTTCATGAACAAGCACAGCGACAGCGGCGCAAATTCGTCTGAACACGCCAGCAAAGCGGATGACTTGGGCTTCGACCCGGACTCGCCGGACCTCGATGATCCGCAGGTCGACCCAACCGGGCCGGCCAAGGCGCCTAACCAGCCCCGACCCGACCAGGCCGCCCGGGACAACGACTACAGCCCGGACTTCAAGTCCAGGCCCGAAGACAAACCGCGCAAGGACGCCGACATTGATACCGATGGTGGATAGCAACCGCGCAGTTGACAGGCGCGCGCATCTGCGCCAAGTTGGCCGCCTTCAAGCCTGACCTCGGTCGGGCTTTTGTTTTTTCTGGCAGGGATGTCGAACGATCGTGAAGTTTCTCAAGAAAGCCGTGTGGTTTGTCCTGTGTGTTACCTCCGGGATTGTCATGGGTACCGGGCTGTTCCAGTTCGTCGGGCCTGGCGGCAATACCGACCTGGGCGCGATGCTGGTGATGATCGCGTTCTTCATGGGCTATTTTTTGCGCCCGCAACGCCCGCGGCAAGTGGTGCGCTGAGCCATGGACTGGAAAGCCCTGGAGAACAGCCTGGTCGAGTCGGCCCGGGCCACCCTGGAGGCGCTGCTCGCTGAAGGTGTCGGGCCGCTGTATGGCGCCGCCTTCCATGCCAGCTACCGCGAAGAGGAGCGGGTCATCGACCTGCCGTCGTTTGCCGCCAACAGCCTGGCGGCGTTGGAGGAGGATCATCCGCGGCGCAAGCAGGAGGGCTTCTGGGGCGTGCAGTGGAACCCGGCGGACTGGCGCTGGGACTGGATGCTGGACGATTACGCCAACCCCACCCTGAGTGCCCTCGAAGCGCCGATGCAAGCCTACGCCAATCGCGCCGGGCCGGATGCCTGGACGGCGGCCGAGCAGCGGTTCGTGCAGACCGTAGCGCGCGCTGCCAAGGCGCTCAACCGCATTTACGCTAAAGACCCACGGTTGGCCAAGGACTTCATCGTGTTCTTCCATGATGAATGCGGCGGGCCGCAGCTTGCGGCCAAAAGCCTGACGCCGCGCCAGTTTCTGCTGCACTTCCCCGAGCAGGACGCCACTGGCCAGGAGCGTCGCCGGGTAGCCGCGCTGGCAGAGCAAGAGCAGGTGAGTTATTACCTGCGCTGCCTTGTCCGTCCTATGCCGATTGACGCTGAAGAGGCCTGCCGCTGGCTGATTGCCCGGGGTGCCAGTGCCACGGCGGCGCTGCTGCAGATGCTGCACAAGGGCCCGGAGCGCTGGCGGGCGGCGATGCTCCTGGGGCTTGCCGGGGTCGCCGACCCGGCGGCAATCGCGGCGCTGCGCTTGCAAGTGGTCAACGGCACAGAGCCGAGCACGCGCAGGTGGAGCGCCAACGCGCTGGGTTACCTGGGTGATTTCGACTGGTTGCTGGCGCAGGCTGATGACGCAGCGCTGGCGAGCTTGGCGGTGGCGGGTTGCTGCGCCAATCTTCGGGCCTTTCGGGATCAGGGCGCGCAGGCGCCGGTACTTGACTACCGGCCGCTGGAAACCCTGCTGCAGCGTTACCCGCAGTGCGCAGCGGACGCCGAGGAGGTGATCAAGCCGGGCTCCAGCTACTGCACCATCAGCAGCAGCGATATCGACGAAGCGCTGCGCGGCCTGGGGGGCGAGCATGTCGCCATTCGTCGCCATGCCGCCTGTGTGCTCGACAACCGTCGACTGGGCAAGCGCAAGCTGAAAGCGGCCCTGATCGCGCTGCAGGAATGCCTCACTGATGCTGACCCGAAGGTGGCCTACCTGGCTGGCTTGACCTTGGAGTCGCTGCAACGCTGAGACGGGCAACCTGCCTCTGTCTTGGCAGCCACTGGTCCAGCGGACACAGCTCCACTGTGGGGCTTTGCCAGCGTCCTACAGGTCCGGTGTATGCAGATCTATTGTGGGAGCGGTGTATGCAGATCTATTGTGGGAGCAACTGTCTTGATCAGGCTGTTAGCACATCACCTGGCGCCTGCTCGCCTGGCGCCGCAAACACCCAACCATACAAAGGACAGCAACCAGACGTAATACCCATAGGTGTACCCGGTAACGGTGAACTGACCGTCCTCGTCATACAGGCTCACCGGCTGCCACTGCAGCGACAACCCGGCCAGCAAGGCCAGCAGGGCATAGATCAACCGGCGCCTGTCGCTGCGGGTGCGGTAGGCCGCCAGGAACAAGGGGTTCGCCAGCCAGGCGAAGTAGCCGAACAGCATCGCCGGCAAGCCCAGGATGCAAGCAATGAAGCCGGAATTGATGGCGTGGCTGTACTCCTCGCGCAGCCAGTTGTGCTCCTCGCTGTGCACCGCCGGGAGCACCAGGCTCAGCAGGTACAGAGCAAGAGCCAGGTGACGCCATTGCAGCCGGGGCAGGCGCCATTTGTTCATCGCGGCAACTCGATGCGCGCCACCAGGCCACCGCCCTGGCGGTTGCTCAGGAGCAGTTCGCCGCCTTGTTCACGCACTGCCGAGCGCGCCGACGACAGCCCCAGGCCAACCCCACCGGTATCACGGTTGCGCGAGGACTCCAGGCGAAAGAACGGCATGAACACCTGTTCCAGCGAGGCCTCGGCAATGCCCGGGCCGCGGTCGCGGATTTCGATGATGATGGCCTGGGCGCCGCGGCTCAACTGCACTTCGGGCTCGCGGGCGTACTTCAGGGCATTTTCCACCAGGTTGGTCACGGCGCGCTTCAAACCCAGCGGCCGGCCATGGAACACCAGGTTGGCCGGGCCTTCGAAAGCGATGTCGATCTGCTGGTCGCGGTAGTCGTCGATCAGGGTTTGCAGCAGTTCGGCCAGGTCGAACGGGGTGGTTTCTTCCAGCCGGGTTTCGTCGCGGAAAAAACCCAGCGCGGCATTGATCATGCTTTGCATCTCATCAACGTCACGGAACAGCTTGCGCTGTTGCTCGGGGTCGTCGATGAACTCGCCGCGCAGGCGCATGCGCGTCAAGGGCGCGCGCAAGTCGTGGGAGATGGCGGCGAGCATCTGCGTGCGCTCGGCGACGAAGTGCTGGATCTGCGCCTGCATGGTGTTGAAGGCGGTGATCGCCTGGCGCCACTCGTGCGGGCCTTCGAGGCGGATGGGCGGTGCGCGAAAATCACTGCCAAAGCGCCGCGCCGCCCGGGCGAAGCGCTGCAGCGGGCCGGCCAGCTGGCGGGTGCCGACCCAGGCCACCAGCAGCGCGGCAACCAGGGCCAGCACGCCGATGATGGTAAAGCGCATGGCCGAGCTCAGGCCCCAGCTGCGATATGGCGGGGTGAAGGCCAGCCAGCTGCCGTCGCTGATCTGCATGACCAGTTTGTAATGGGCGTCGGCGCTGTCCGCCGGCCAGTCGCTGGGCTGGAATCCCTCAAGCTGGCGTGGGCTGTCGGCCAGCAGGCGCTGCAGCGGCGGGGTTTCTTCGAGGGTAATCCGCGCGCCCGGCCCGGGCAGTTGCAGGTCGGCGCGCTGGCGGCTCCACTGCACCTCGAGCAGCGGGTTGCTGGCGGCCTTGGCCAGGGTCGCGCGCAGTTCCGGTGGCGCCGCTTCGAGGGTGCGGGTGGTGACGGCGATCTGTTCCAGCAGGCCGGTCTGGGTCAACGGCGGGCGTGCCCAGACCCCGGCCATTTGCACGAACAGCACATTGAGCGCCACCGAGGTCAGCATCGCCGCGATGATGGTCAGGGCGATGCGCCGGCTGATGCTGTCGCGGCGCAGGTCGAGGCGGATCACGAGCGGCTGACCTTGGCGCTGAACAGGTAACCGCCATTGCGCACGGTGCGGATCAGCTCCGGGCGCTTGCTGTCGGGCTCGATCTTGCGCCGCAGGCGGCTGACCTGCACGTCGATGCTGCGGTCGAACGCCTCGTGCCCCTGGCCGCGGGCGAGGTCGATCAGTTGCTCGCGGGTGAGGATGCGCTGCGGGTGTTCGAGGAATACCAGCAACAGGTCGAACTCTCCGGCCGACAGCGGCACCATCACCCCGTCGGGGGTGCGCAGTTCACGGCGGGTGACGTCCAGCTGCCAGTGGTCGAAATGAATCAGCGGGCGGCTTTCCTCGGTTGTCGGGCGCAGTTGCTCACCGGCCCGGCGCTGCACCGCGCGCAGGCGGGCGAGCAGTTCGCGGGCGTCGAAGGGCTTGCCCAGGTAGTCGTCGGCGCCCAGCTCCAGGCCGACGATGCGGTCACTGAGCTCGTCCATGGCGGTCAGCATGATGATCGGGATGCCGGTGTTGGCCCGCAGTTTCTGGCACAGGCTCAGGCCGCCTTCGCCGGGCAGCATCAGGTCGAGGATGATGATGTCCGGGCGCTGCTGTTCGATCGCCGCCCACATGGCCTCGCCGTTGCCGGCCAGGTCGACGTCATAGCCGTGGCGGACAAAGAACTTCTTCAGCAGGGCACAAATTTCCAGGTCGTCATCGACGATCAGCAGTCTGCTCACGTTGTGGTCCACGGGCCGTGAAAAGTGCGTATCTAAAACCATTCTGCGCTGCCGGTCATTTATTTCAATCTCGTAACATTCCTGCAAGGCCGACACAAAGCGGACATCAGCCAGCAAAAGCCCTGGGGCAGGCTGTGGCCAGTTCACTCAAGAGAGTTTTCCATGCCGGCCACCCACCCGACCCAAGACTTTGACAGCAACCAGTCGCTGACCCTCGACCTGCGTACCCAGGAGCTCTGGCGCAACGCGCTGCTCAGCTACCAGGACTCGCGCCTGGGTTTGTCCAGCGACGGCAGGCACATGCTCCTCAGCCATTATTTCGAGCGCTACAGCCCGACCAGCAACCAGTGGATGGAGTACAGCTACAAGATCCCCGTGGGCGAACTGGTGCACTGGATCATGAGCCACGGCGAGCTGCACGTGGACCGCTCGACCAGCACGCCGCGCCCGGCCAATGACGGCTTCGGAGGCTGAGCATGCGCAAGCAATTGATCGTACCGCTGTTGAGCGCCTCGCTGCTGCTGGCCGGTTGCAGCCAGAACAAGGTCAGCCCCAAGGAGTACTCAGGCTTTTTGCGCAACTACGACCAGCTGAGCGAACACAAGACCGCTTCCGGCGACGCCGTGCTGCGCTGGGTCAGCCCCAAGCTGCGCATGGAGCGCTACAGCCAGGTGTACATTGCCCCGAGCCAGTTCTACCCGATGCCCAAGACCAGCCCGCAGATCCCGGCGAGCACCCTGCAGGCGGTAACCCGTTACTACGATGCGGCGCTCAAGCGCGAACTGGGCAAGGTCCTCAACCTGGTCGAGCAGCCCGGCCCGCACACCTTGATCGTGCGCCCGGCGATCACCTCGGTGGGCGCCCATACCCAGGCGCTGCATTTTTATGAATACCTGCCGGTGACCCTGGTGGCCGCCGGAGTCAGCAGCGCCGTCGGTATTCGCGATCTGGACAGCGTGATCGCCACCGAAGCAGCGTTCCTCGACGGCGGCAGCCGCGCGGTGGTTGCCGAGGTGGTGCGCAAGGGCACCGGCCTGCCGCTGGAGAACGACGATCAGGTGATGACCGCCGACAACCTCAAGGTGGTCCTTGATGGCTGGGCGCGGGACTGGCGCCAGGCCGCCGAAACCCTCCAGGCGCAGAAGCGCGGCGCCGTCACAGGGCAAACAGCCAAGGCACCATGATCACGCTGACCACCATCACCAGCAGGGTGAACGGCACCCCGACCTTGACGAAATCGCTGAAGCGATACTGGCCGGGGCCGAGCACCAGGGTGTTGACCGGCGACGATACCGGGGTCATGAACGCCGCCGAGGCGGCCAGGGCGACGATCATCGCAAAGGGGTAGGGCGAGGCGCCCAGTTGCTCGGCGGTGGTCACCGCCACCGGCGCCATCAGTACCGCGGTGGCGGTGTTGGAGATGAACAGGCCGATGATCGCGGTGATGGCGAACAGGCTGGCGAGGATCACATAGGGCCCGGCGCTGCCGAGCATCTGCACCAGGCCGTGCACGGCCAGGGCGATGCCGCCGGTTTTCTGCAGGGCCAGGGCGAACGGCAGCATGCCGACGATCAGCACCAGGCTCTGCCAGTGGATGGCGCGGTAGGCGCTGTTCATGTCGATGCAACGCCCGGCGCCCATCAGCAGGCAGCCGATCAGCGCGGCAATCACGTTGGGCACCACGCCGCTGACCATCAGCCCGACCATCACCGCCAGGCTGATCAGCGCATAGGGCGCGCGGTTGCCGGCCGGGGCGACGTTGTCGATTTCCGCTGGCAAGCTCAGTACCAGGAAGTCCCGCGGCTGGGTCTGCAACTGGCGAATGGCTTTCCAGGTTCCGATCATCAGCAGGGTATCGCCGAGCTTGAGTTTTTCTTCCACCAGTTGATCTTCGATGGCGTTCTGGTCGCGGCGCAGGCCGACCACGTTGAGGCCCCAGCGGCTGCGGAAGGTCAGCTCCAGCAGGCTCTTGCCGATCAATTGCGAGCCCGGCGGCACCGCCACTTCGGCCATGCCCACTTCCTGGGACTGGTCGATGAAGTAGGCGGCCTTGAAGTGCAGCGGTTCCAGCTGCATGCTCTGGCACAGGCTGCGCAGGTCGTCCTTGGGCGCGAACAGGTCGAGCAGCAACACGTCGCCTTCGTGCACCGTGGTGCTCGAATCGGGGCTGAGCACGCGGGTGGTGAACTTGTGCTGGCGCTCGATGCCGACCACGCTGGCGCCGTGTTCGGTGCGCAGTTTCAGTTCGCTCAGGCTGTGGCCGATCAAGGGCGAACCGGGGCGCACGCGCAGGCGCCGTTCGCGGCCGGCGAGCTTGTAGTCGATGATCAGGTCGAGCAGGGTGCGGCGGGTTTGCGCGCTGCCGTCCTTGCGCACTTCGCCGCCCAGCCAGTGGCGGGTCAGGAGCATGTAGCCAACCCCCAGCAACAGCACCACCAGGCCGAACGGGGTAAAGCTGAAGAAGCTGAAACCGCTTTCGCCATGGCGCACCAGTTCACTGTGCACCACCACGTTGGGCGGGGTTGCCACCAGGCTGAGCATGCCGCTGATCAAGCCGGCGAAGGCCAGCGGCATCATCAGCCGGCTGGGTGAGACCTGCATGCGCGCGGCAATGCTCAACACCACCGGAATGAAGATCGCCACCACCCCGGTGGAGCTCATCACCGAGCCCAGGCCGGCGACGCAGACCATCAGCAAGACAATCAGCCGCGCTTCGCTGTTGCCGGCGCGGTCGGCCATCCACTCGCCGATGCGGTAGGCGATGCCGGTACGCACCAGGCCTTCGCCGATCACGAACAGGGCGGCGATCAGCACCACGTTGGGGTCGCTGAAACCGGCCAGGGCTTCCTGCACGCTGATGATGCCCAGCAGCGGCAGGGCGACGATCACCAGCAGGGCGACCACGTCCATGCGTGGCCGGTTGGCGATGAACAGGGCCACGGCGCTGAACAGCAGGCCGAGTACCCAGAGCAGATCGTGGTTCATGCAGTCATCCTGATACCTGAAGGCTGCAAGTCTGGCAGAAAATCAGCGCCAGTTCGTTGATGTGCTGCAGCGTGCGGGGCATTGCCGCGGATCGGTGGTAGAGTGGCCGCCGATTTTTGCTCATTCAAGGAAGAACGTTTTGGACCACAACACCAGCAACTGGAAGGGCACCGCCGTGGCCCTCGGTTTCATTGGCTGCATCACGCTGATCGGCTACATCATCAACTACACCTCGACGATCAATGTCTTTCTGATCTGGGATTTCAAGGCCTACTCCTACATCGCCATCTGCTTCAGCCTGGTGGCCCTGGCGTTGCTGGGCACGTTTTTGCTCAATCACCACAACATCGACACCAACGTCTTCGGCGGCCTGCTGGTGTTGGCGATAGCGGGTATCTCGCAGATGATCTTCGGCGTCGAGCCCTCGGTGATCATGTGCCTGGCCGGGCTGTACGTGGCGGGGGTGATAGGGCTGATGAACGGCATGGCCAACAAGCGTGAAGTCGAAGAAGACGAGGACGCCGACGAGGCTTTGTAAGTTAGCCGGTGCCTGCCTGCTGGCGCAGCACCCTGAGGTCGCGGCTGTCGATCACATAGCTGCGCGCCAGCCAGTCGCCGGGCCGCTGGCAATGGCGCGACTCGGCGCACAGCCAGATGACGATCAGGCCAAAGGCGGCCTCGAACGGCCGGGTGATACCGCGCACCAGCGCCTGCAACAGGTTCGGCGGCTGGCCGGCGCGGTTGATCACCATCAGCCCCAGCAGCAGCTTGCCCGGGGTTCGCCCGCGCATCAGGTATTCAAATACCGGGAAGTACAGCAGCTGCATCAGCAGCATGCCGTCTTCGCCACGGCCATAGCCGAGCACGGCCAGCACAAACCAGGCGCCAAGGGCGAGCAGGGTATCGAGCAGCCAGGCGCCGATGCGGCGGATGATCAGGGTGGTGCGGGAGACGTGCATGGTGATTGCGCTGATCCTTGCGAGGTAGGGCGATGGTCGCATTCCTGGCGCTTTAACGCACGGCCTGGATTGGCAGCAACCCCCTGATGCGCTCGCAATTCTTGCACCAATGGATTAACACTTATAGCCAAGGAGTATTTGCTTATTGTCGCCGGTGCTTTAACCATGTGGATTGGATCCACAGCAGGGATGCGACTCAATGGCCAGGCATATTGTCATTGTGGGTGGCGGCGTCGGCGGTACGATGCTGGCCAATCAACTGGTAAGCAAGCTCTACCCGGAAGTGCTCAGCGAGCAGGTGCGCGTGACCCTGCTGTCCAATTCCGCTCATCACTACTACAAGCCCGCGTTCATGTACGTGGCCTTCAACCAGTTCTTCGAAAACGAGCTCAAGCGCCCGCAGCGCTCGTTGCTGCGCCCGGAAATCGACTTCCAGGTGCAGGAAGTCACCCACTTCGATTTCGCCGGGCAAACCCTGCATACCCGCTCAGGCAAGCGCTACGGCTATGACTTTCTGGTGATCGCCACCGGCTGCGTGCCCGCCCCGGAGCGTATCGAGGGCCTGCAGGAGGCCGGTGACCACTTCTACCAGTACGAGCCGGCGCGGCAACTGGCGCGGCGCCTGGCGAGCATCGAGAAGGGGCGGATTTTCATCACCGTGTCGTTTCCGCAAACCCCCAACGTGCCGCACCAATGCGGCATCGCTCCGGTGGAAACCACCCTGATGCTCGACGACTACCTGCGCCAGCGCGGGGTGCGCGACAAGGTCGAGATCATCTACACCTACCCGAGCACCGCGCAGCTGCTGCGCAATTGCCTGTTCTTGCAGCGGCCCACCGGCGAGATCCTGCCGGGCATTTTCGAGCAGAAGAACATCCGCTTCCAGCGCGGCTTCACCCTCAGCAAGGTCGATCCCGCACAGCGCATTGCCTACTCCGAAGAGGGCGACGCGCAGCCGTTCGACATTCTCATGGCCACGCCGCCAATCCGCGCGGTGGATGCCGTGTTGCACAGCGGCGCCTCGCGCGCGCCGAACAACGAAGGCTGGCTGCCGACCAACCACGAAACCCTGCAGGTCTATGGCCTGGACGGCGTGTATGTGATCGGCGACAGCGTCGACCTGCCGATCAGCAAGGCTGGCGGCGCCTGCCATAACCAGGCACCGATAATCGCCAACAACATCGCCGGCGAAATCCGCCTGGGCAGCACCTGCGCGGTGTACGACGGCAAGGTCCAGGCTGCGGCGCAGATGGGCCTGGGGATGGGCATGCCGCTGTGCTACGACTACCTTCACGACGTGCTGCCGACGCCGCCGACCAAGCTTGGCAGCCTGCTGCGCAATGGATTCAACCGCGGCCTGTACTGGGCCGTGGCCCGTGGAATGCTTTGACCCGACAACGGGAGGGGCCGAGTGTCATGGATGCTATCGATTCACCCGCCGTAGTGAGCGCCAACCCGGGCCTGGACGCCCTGGTGCGCAAACTCCAGCCGCTGCTCGACAGTGGCCGCCTGGACAACGTCGTCGACCTGCTGTCACTGAGCGCCGACCTTGTCGACCTGCTCGATGCGGCCATGGTCGAGAAACTCTCGGGGCTGTTCGAGGAGGCCACGGCCCTGAGCTGGAACCTGGGCAATGCCTTGCGCATGGCCTCGGCGCAAACCCGCAACCAACCCACCCCCAGCCTGTATGGCCTGCTGTTGCTGCTACAAGACCCGCACACCCGTCGAGGGCTTGCCCTGGTACTCAGAGTATTGAATGTCATTGGACGACAGGATTGATCGCACGGAGCTAGAGGACCACCGTCATGCTCGAACCGCGTAAACGCACCACCGCACCCGGCGCCAACAGCGCCTGGGACCCCAAAAGCTACCTGCAGTTTGCCCGCCTGCGCGAACGCCCGGTGCTGGAATTGCTCGACCACCTGCACCTGGACTCACCCGAATGCATCTATGACCTGGGCTGCGGCACCGGCATCGCCACGCGCCTGCTCGCCGAGCGCTGGCCACGGGCCGAGCTGTTCGGCGTCGACAGTTCGGTCGAGATGCTCCAGGAGGCGCTGGCACTGCCGATCAGCGTCAACTGGCTGCATGTCGATGTCAGCCAGTGGCAGGCGCAAAAACCGGCCAACCTGCTGTTTGCCGCCGCCGTGCTGCACTTTATCGAAGACCACGAAAGCCTGTTGCCGCGCTTGCTGGGGCAGTTGCAGGTGGGCGGCTGCCTGGCTGCGCACATGCCCAACTGGCGCGATGCGCCCTGGTACCAGTTGATGCTGCGCGCCCTCAGCGAGCCCGGGCCCAGTGGCCGGCCGTTAGGGACCCTGGAACTGCGCAAGTTCATGGCCGCGCGCAATGTGCTGACGCTGGACAGCTACTACCGCTTGCTGGCGCCGCTGACCCGCGAGCTGGACATCTGGGAGACCGAGCACCTGCAGGTGGTCGAGGGCAATTCGCCGATCTTCGACTGGGTCAAGGTTTCGGCCCTGCGCCCGGTGCTCACTGCCCTGGACGAGGTCGAACGCCAGGCCTTTCTCGACAAGTACCTGAAGCTGTTGCACGCGCACTACCCGCAGGAGGACGACGGCCGCACGCTGTTCCCGTTCAAGCGCACCTTTATTGTCGCCACCCTGTGAATTTGCCCGGCATCAGCGCCGGGCGATGTCGTAGGGCAGCAGCACCACGTCCAGGGTCACGTCCACCGGCAGCGAGACGATAAAGGCCGCCGGGCAGACCAGGGTTGGCCAGCAGTACTGCAGGTAGGTCGGGGCGAACAGCATCGCCACATTCGAGCGGCTGCCCATGAAGGCGCCATCGGAGGGGCGCTCAGAGTAGTAGCCCGAGCCCCGACCCATGATCGAGCCGCAGGCAGAGAGGGCGAGGGTGCTGCTGAGCAGCAGGCAGGCGAGGGTTCTGATGGTGCGCTTCCTTGGCAGATGAAACCGCTGCTTTATGCGCGCGGGTTGTCTCTTTGACGCCCGGGCAATGCTACAGTCACGTCTTTTTTCTGACGAGGATGAGTCATGCGGGTAGTAATGGCGATGGTCGCTGCAGCGTTGTTGGCCGGGTGTGCGTCTTCGGCCATGGAGGCGGCGCGCGGCCAGGCGCCGACCAAGGCCTTCACCTCGACCAAGGCGGCGGATGTGGTTGCCCAGTGCATCCAGTTCGGCTGGCAGGACGAGGACGTCTTCGGGGTCGATGCCAGCGGCTACCTCGAGCCTGGCAAGCAAGGCGGCTTCACCGTCTACACCCGTGAGGCGGAGTCCTTTGCCGACATCAAGGCCCAGGGCGCCAGCACTGCGGTCAGTTACTACGCCAAGCACAACGACAACGTCGCCCTGCGGCGCATGGCGGCCCTGGCCACCTGCCTGTAAATCTGCCTAGCGCGGCATGTACCTGAGCTGCCAGCGCCGCGGGATCTTCAGCGAGATCACGCCCAGCGCGGCGGCCAGCAGGGCGCTGAACAGCAGTGCGGCCAGATCGAAGGCCTGCTCCAGCAGCACCCCGAGCACGGCGCCGACGAACATCCCGGTCCACGGAATCAACTGCACCCGCCAGCCTTGCCGGCGCTCGCCCAGCAGCGCCCGGCCCAGGCCCCGGCCAAAGCGCGACAGCGCGCCGGTGACATAGGTGAGGCCGATCGGCAGGCCGTTCACCTCTTCAACCACGGCGTTGATCATGCCCATGGCGGTGACGGCCGAGACCAGTGCCGGCAGTTGCAGGGTGCTGGGCAATAGTGCCGCCAACCCCAGCAGCGCGGCGATGATCAGCAGCAGCGGGCACGGGCGGCGGCCGCTCAGGCGCGCGATCACCACGCCCAGGGCATTGCCGACGACAAAGGCCAGCAGCACCGCGCCAATGCGCAGGATCGGCGCCAGCTCACCTGCACCCAGCGATACCGCCAGGCGCGTGGTGTTGCCGCTCATGAACGAGACGAAATCGCCGGTGGCCATGAAGCCGATGGCGTCGGTCATGCCGGCCAGCACCGACAGCGCGGCGACAAAATACAAGCCAACCCTGCCGCGCAGGCGCGCGACCCGGGCAGAAGTGGAGGTGGAACCTGGCAGCATCCTTGGCGCTCCCGATAAGCGATGAGTGGGCTTAGGGTTTTTCTGTCAGCCGTGCTTCGAGCCCGGCGATATGCGCCTGCAGGCGCTCGTGCTCGCAGCGCTCGGCGCTGATGTCCTCGAACACGCTGATCAGGTGCTCCGGCGCACCGTCCCGGCGGCGCTGCAGCGAGGTGCGCGCGCGCACCCAGAGGTACTCGCCGTTCTTGCGGCGCACGCGTTTTTCCACCTCGTAGCGCTCGCTCTGGCCCGCGAGCATGGCCTGCAGCAACTGCAGGTTGGCGGCCAGGTCATCGGGGTGGGTGATCTGCTGGAAGGTCATGCCGTAAAGTTCTTCGGCACGGTAGCCAAGCAGCTCGCAGAGGCTGTTGTTGACCCGCTGCCAGCTGCCGTCGGGGTCGATGTAGGCGAGGGCGCCCCAGGCCAATTCGAAGATCGCCCGGAAGCGCTCTTCACTGTTGCGCAGTTCCTCTTCGGCGACCTTGCGCTCGGTGTTGTCCATGCTGATGCCGACCATCTTCACCGAACGCCCGGCACTGTCGCGCAGCACCGTGGCCCGGGAAGCAATCCAGCGCACCTCGCCGTCGGGGCGGGTGATGCGAAAATCGCATTCGCAGCCACTGCCGTCGGCCACCGCCTGGGCGTACATGGCCTGCATGTGCTCGACGTCTTCGGCCGGCAGGTGGGCCCAGAAGTCTTCGTTGCGATGCACCGGCCAGCCATAGACCTGCTCGACGTTGGGCGAGTAGGTGACTTCGTCGCTGATCAGGTTCCATTCCCAGGTGACGATGCGCGCACCTTCCTGGGCCAGCTTCATGCGCGTTTCGCTTTCCATGATCTGGGCGGTGTAGCGCCGGCGCAGGTCGGTCATCGGCAGCTCGACCACTTGCGGCTGCTGGATGTTCTGCAGGGCTTCTTCGCCGTAGCGCAGCCAGATCCAGTTGACCTTGAGAAAATCGGCCAGCTTGCGCAGGTTGTCGTAGTCGATTTCGCCGCCACGGGTCCATTTGTGTACCGCCGTGCGCGAGATCCCCAGGGCCGTGCCGACGGCTTGCAACGTCAGCTTGTGATGCTCGAGCAGTTCCTTGAGGCGAAAGGCGAAACTGTTTTCCATCATCGGCAGGGTGTCCTGATCGGGGGCCAAGAGCCTGCCAGTATACCTGTGGGGCAGCTTCAAGCTTCAAGCTTCGAGCTGCAAGAGGCGCCAGGGCGTACCTGTCTTGCAGCTTGAGGCTTGAAACTTGGCGCTTGATGCCTACAGATCCAGCACCCCTGTGGGGCAGCTTCAAGCTTCAAGCTTCAAGCTTCAAGCTTCAAGCTTCAAGCTTCAAGCTTCAAGCTTCGAGCTGCAAGAGGCGCCAGGGCGTACCTGTCTTGCAGCTTGAGGCTTGAAACCTAGCGCTTGATGCCTACAGATCCAGCACCCCTATGGGGCAGCTTCAAGCTTCAAGCTGCAAGAGGAGCCTGAGCGTACCTGTCTTGCAGCTTGAGGCTTGAAGCTTGGAGCTTGATGCCTACAGATCCAACACCAAGCGTGCCGAGCGGGCCCGCGAGACACAGAGCATCATGCTCTGCTGCGCGGCCTTTTCGTCATCGCTCAGGTATTGGTCAAAGTGCTCGGCCTCGCCTTCAAGGATCGCTGTCTCGCAGGTGCCGCACACGCCTTCGCGGCACAGGCATTCGACCTTGGCGGCCTTGGACTTCTCGATGGCCTGGAGGATGGTCATGCCTTCCTCGACCTGCAGCTCGGTGCCGGAACGGGCCAGCACCACGGTGAAGGCGGCGCCGGTGACCGGGGCGGCGGCGAACTGCTCCCAGTGCACGCGCTGCTCGCCGATGCCGGCCTTGGCGGCGGTGGCGATCACCGCATCGATCAGCGGCTTGGGCCCGCACACATACAGGTGGGCATCGTCAGCCAGGCCCGCGCACAGAGCGGCGAGGTCGAGCTTGCGCTCGAGGCTGTCGATGTAGAAACGGGTGTTGCCGGCATGCGGGCCGCTTTCCAGCTGCTGCTGGAAGGCACCGTGCTCCGGGGCGCGGAAGGCGTAGTGCAGCTCGTAATCAGTGGCGCCACCTTCCAGCTCGTGCAACTGGGCCAGGAACGGCGTGATGCCGATGCCGCCGGCAATCAGCACATGGCGCCCGGCGCTGGGGTCGAGGGCGAACAGGTTGTTCGGCGAGGAGATGGTCAGGCGGCTGCCAACCTGCACCTGCTGGTGCATGAACGCCGAACCGCCCTTGGACTGCTCTTCAAGGCGCACGCCGATCTGGTAGCTGCGGGTGTCGCGCGGATCGCTCATCAGCGAATAGGCGTTGCTGAACTGGCTGCCATCGGCGCCCTGCATCTGCACGATGACATGGCTGCCGCCGGTGAAGGCGGGCATCGGCGCGCCGTCTTCGCGGGCCAGGGTGAAGCGCTTGATCAGCGGCGTTGCCTGTTCGACTTCGGTTACCTGCACGCTGAACATTTCATACTTGTTGGCCATGTTTCACCTCGACTGCAACAGCACGCGGCAGGCCCTGCCGCGTGTCGGAACCTGTGCTCAGACCGCCAGGCACAGGTATTTGATTTCCAGATAATCCTCGATGCCGTACTTGGAGCCTTCACGGCCCAGGCCCGATTGCTTGATGCCACCGAACGGCGCGACCTCGTTGGAGATCAGCCCGGTGTTGACCCCGACCATGCCGTACTCCAGCTGCTCGGCGACCTTGAACACCCGGGCGATATCGCGGCTGTAGAAGTAGGCGGCGAGGCCGTACTGGGTGGCGTTGGCCAGGGCAATGACCTGCTCGTCGCTGCTAAAGCGCACCAGCGC
Source organism: Pseudomonas sp. UC 17F4 (assembly GCF_900101695.1). Taxonomy (NCBI): domain Bacteria; kingdom Pseudomonadati; phylum Pseudomonadota; class Gammaproteobacteria; order Pseudomonadales; family Pseudomonadaceae; genus Pseudomonas; species Pseudomonas sp. UC 17F4. The sequence goes on along the minus strand of NZ_FNKV01000001.1, from coordinate 4,306,877 downwards.
CGCCACCGGGCCGAAGATTTCTTCTTCGAGCAGCTCCATGCCCGGGCCAATGTTGGCCAGCACGGTGGGTTCGAAGAAGTTGCCGCCCAGGGCATGGGCCTTGCCGCCTAGCACCAGCTCGGCGCCTTTGCCGAGCGCGTCGTCGATCAGGCTGCGGACCTTGGCCACCGCCTTGTCGCTGATCAGCGGGCCGATCTGGCTGCCGACGGCGCTGCCATGGCCGACTTCCAGGGCCCGTACGCGTTCGACGAAGCGCTGGGCAAACTGCTCATACACGCTGTCGTGCACGTAGAAGCGGTTGACGCACACGCAGGTCTGCCCGGCGTTGCGGTACTTGGCGACGATGGCGCCTTCGACCGCCGCGTCGATGTCGGCATCGGCGAAGACAATGAACGGCGCGTTGCCGCCCAGTTCCAGGCTGACTTTCTTGATGGTCTCGGCGCACTGGCCCATCAGCAGGCGGCCGATAGGCGTGGAGCCGGTAAAGCTCAGCTTGCGCACGCTCGGGTGGCCGGTGAACTGCGCGCCAATCGCCGGGGCATCGCCGGTGACCACGCTGAATACCCCGGCCGGTACCCCGGCGCGCTCGGCAAGCTCGGCCAGGGCCAGGGCGCAGAACGGTGTTTCGTTGGCCGGCTTGACCACCATGGTGCAGCCAGCGGCCAGGGCCGGGGCGACCTTGCGGGTGATCATCGCCGCCGGGAAGTTCCACGGGGTGATGGCGGTGCACACGCCGATGCCTTGCTTGATCACCAGCAGGCGTTTGTCGTTTGACGGGCTGGGGATCACGTCGCCATAAACGCGCTTGCCTTCTTCGGCGAACCATTCGACGAAGGAGGCGGCGTAGCGGATTTCACCCAGGGCTTCGTGCAGCGGCTTGCCCTGTTCGAAGGTCATCAGCCGGGCGAGGTCCTGTTCGTGCTCGAGCAGCAGTTCGAACCAGCGACGCAGCACCTGGGCGCGTTCCTTGGCGGTGCGCCCGCGCCAGTCGGCCAGGGCCGCTTCGGCGGCTTCGATGGCGCGCAGCGCTTCGTTGCCGGCCATCAGCGGCACGCTGCCGAGCAGCTCGCCGGTGGCCGGGTCGGTTACTGGCAGGCTGCGCCGGTCATCGGCGTCGCACCAGCGCCCGGCAATGTAGGCCTGCTGGCGGAACAGCTTGTTGTCATTGAGTTTCACGCAAGGCACTCCGAAGCGCGCCGCAGGCGGTCAGGCCTGCGGCGGGCGGTATCAGTCGTTGAGGTGGGCGACGGCGATCAGGTTGTGGAAGTGAGCAATGCCGTGCTCGCTCATGCCGCTGCGCTCGCGGTCGGCCATGATCCGGCCCTGGCCACGGTAACCGCGCGACTTGAGGCCTTTCTGCACGCTCTCGACCAGGCGCAGGTCTTCGGGGCGGAACACTTCGCGGTACCAGTCGATGAGCTTTTGCTGCTCTTCGCTGATGTCCTTGTTGAGGAAATAGATGTCGTAGTGCTGCAGGGTGGTTTCGGCATCGACCGGGAACTCGTAGATCACGGTCATGAAGTTGGCTCCTGGCGGCACGTTGAACATGGTGCACGGCCAGGCCCAGAATCCTGCGAAGGAGGGGTCCTTGACGCTTTCGTCGAACTTGAACGACTGCTCCGAAGGTTTCGCCAGGCCGTACTGCAGGGTCCAGTTGCCATGCATGCTGTGGCTGTACTGGCCGACGTCGACCGAGTCGGAGAAGCCCGGGTGGGCCGGGGCGCAGTGGTAGCACTCGAGGTAGTTGTCGACGATCGACTTCCAGTTGGCCGGGGTGTCGCTGACAAAGCGCGCGGCCAGGTGCAGGTCGTCGATCACGCCGCAGGCTTCACGCATGCGCGCTTGCAGGCCGGGCAGCTGGTCTTCGACCGAACCCGCTTGCATGTCCATGTTGATGAAGATGAAGCCTGCGTATTCTTCGACGCGCAGCTGCACCAGGGTCGAGTTCTCTTTGTCGAAGTTGACCACGTTGTCGCAGTTGCGCGCGTGGGCCAGGTCGCCGTCGAGCTTGAAGGTCCAGGCGTGGTACGGGCAGGTGATGACGTTCTTGGCCTTGCCGCTGCCGCTGAGCAACTGGTGGCCACGGTGCGGGCAGACGTTGTAGAAGGCGCGCAGGATGCTGTCGCGACCGCGCACGACGATGATGCTTTCGCCGATCACTTCACGGGTGATGTAGGCGTTGTTCTCGGCCACTTCACTGCGGTGGCCGACGCAGATCCAGCTGCGGGCGAAGATGTTTTCTTTCTCGTGCTCGAACACCGCGGCCTGGGTGTAGAAGCTCGCTGGGATGGTGAACGCCTCTTCGGCGTTGGCGCAGAAATCGGCGGGCAGGCGTTTGAAGTCATTCATGATCGGGGTCTCACAAGCACGGTTTTTAGTTATTGGTTAACGCGTATCTATCAGTTAACAAATCAGGCAAAAAAATTTACTGCTGTTGTAGGAGCGGGCTTGCCCCGCGATCTGGCCTGTACGAGGCTCAGATCGCTATCGCGGGGCAAGCCCGCCCCCACAGGTGTGTGATCAGTGCACTGCGGCGGCGCTGCGCGGGGCTTTTTGCGCCGGTTCTTCACCGGCCATGCGCGCCGCTTCTTCCTCGATGCGGTAGGCCGGGACCTGGCCGTAGTCTTCGATCATCCATTTGAAGAAGCCGTAGATCTTCACCAGCAGGATCACCATGAACGGGATGGCGGTGAGCACCACGGCGGTCTTCATGGTCGACAACGAGGCCTTGGCGAACAGCATGGCCAGCGGCACCAGGGTCAGCACCACGCACCAGAACAGGCGGTGGGTCGGCGTCGGGTCGTCGCCTTCGCGCAGGTTGCGGGTGCTGGTGGCGGCCACGGCATAGGCGGCGGCGTCCATGTGCGAGGCGCAGAAGATCGCCATGATGAACAGGTACACGCCCAGGAACACCTGGCCCCACGGCAAGGCCAGCAGCAGATGGGTCACCGCCGATTCGCCGCCTTGTTCGCTGAGCATCTTCGGTACGTCGACGGCGCCGGTGATGAACTGGTGCATGCTGTAGCTTTCCAGCGCACCGAAGAAGAACCAGCAACCGAAGCTGCCACCGAGCAGCAGGGCCATGACCACTTCCTTGATTTGCCGGCCGCGCGATACGCGGGTCACGAACATGGCCACGCCTGGCGCGTAGGACACCCACCAGAGCCAGTAGAACACCGTCCAGTTGCGGGTAAAGGCACCATCGCCGGCCGGGTCGGTGAACAGGCTCATGTGCACGTAGTTCTGGATCATCAGGCCAATCGAGTTGGCGGTGTTGTTGATGGTGAACTGGGTCGGGCCGACCAGCAGCACCACCAGGGCAAACACCAGGGCGCCGATACAGACCATCTTGCTCAGGCGCTGCAGGCCGCCATCGATACCGATGTAGGAGCTGAGCGAGAACATCACCGCCACCGCACCGATCACCAGCAGTTGCACGGTGAAGGTGTCCGGGGTGCCAGCCAGGTCATGCAGGCCACGGGTCAGGGTCGAGGCGGTGAGCGCCAGCGACACGGTCAGTGCGCCCATCATGGTCAGCAAAAAGATCAGGTCGACGCTGCGCCCGACCGGGCCGGTGGCCTTGAAGCCGGTCACCGCTTCAACGATCGAGGCCAGGTTCAGGCCGCTCTTCTTGCGTACATGAAAGTGATAGGCCATGGCCAGCGAGGCCAAGGCATAGATCGACCAGGCGCTGACGCCCCAGTGGAAGAACGAGTAGCTGATGCTGTACTCGAGCGCCTTGGGGGTAGCGGCGGCGATGTTCAGGCCCGGGGTCTGGTAGTAGTAGGCCCATTCCATCACGCCCCAGTACAGGGTCGAGGAACCCATGCCGGCGCAGATGAACATGAACACCCAGGTGGCGGTGGCGTACTCGGGTTTGCCACTGCCCAGGCGGATGTTGCCGTACTTGCTGAAGGCCAGGTACAGCACCGCCAGCGAGCTGCCGAACACCAGCACCTGGACACTGGTGCCGAAGGTCCGGGTCGACAGTTCGAACAACTGGTTGGCCGCGTGCTCGGCTTCGCCCGGGAAGGCTGCAAGGCCGATGACAGTGAGCAGCACGGCAATCAAACTCACGGAAATCAGGAACACATCTATCTTTTTATTTTTGTGCGACATCATCGTCTCCTGGACGTTGGCGTTCTTAGCTATACCCGGCAGGCAATCCGGGGTGTTACGGCAGCACTCCCTGCTTCTATGTTAACTAATGGTTGACGTGAATCTTTTGGTTAACAGATTCTGCAGATAATCCGCTTCACCCGCAAGAGCCAAGGGGCCGTTTTGTCAGACAATTCTGACAATCGGCCCATGGTCCTCAACCTTCGATCAGCGCGCTGATGGCTTCGCCGACTTGCTGGGTCGACTTCTGCCCGCCCATGTCGCGGGTGGTGTCGCCGGCGGCAATGACCTGCTCGATGGCCTTGAGGATGTCGTCGTGGGCGGCGCGGTAGCGCGGGTCGGCGCCGTCGTTGCCAAGGAACTCGAGCATCAGCGCACCCGACCAGATCATCGCGATCGGGTTGGCGATGTTCTTGCCGTAGATGTCCGGGGCCGAACCGTGCACCGGCTCGAACAGCGACGGGAATTTGCGCTCGGGGTTGAGGTTGGCCGATGGCGCGATGCCGATGGTGCCGGCGCAGGCCGGGCCGAGGTCGGAGAGGATGTCGCCGAACAGGTTCGAGGCCACCACCACATCGAAGCGATCCGGCTGCAGCACGAAGCGGGCGCAGAGGATATCAATGTGCTGCTTGTCCCAGGTGATGTCCGGATAATTGGCAGCCATGGCTGCGGTGCGCTCGTCCCAGTAGGGCATGCTCACGGCCATGCCGTTGGACTTGGTCGCCGAGGTCACGTGCTTGCGCTCGCGGGTTTGTGCCACCTCGAAGGCGTACTTGAGGATACGGTCGACACCACGGCGGGTGAACACCGACTCCTGCAGCACGAACTCGTTGTCAGTGCCTTCGAACATGCGCCCGCCCAGGGACGAGTATTCGCCTTCGGTGTTCTCGCGGATCACCACGAAGTCGATATCGCCCGGCTCACGGCCAGCCAGCGGGCAGGGCACGCCAGGGAACAGGCGCACCGGGCGGATGTTCACGTACTGGTCGAAGTCGCGGCGAAACTTCAGCAGCGAGCCCCACAGCGAGATGTGGTCCGGGACTTTGTCGGGCCAGCCCACTGCACCGAAATACAGGGCGTCGAAATCCTTGAGCTGCTCGAACCAGTCGTCCGGCATCATCTTGCCGTGGGCCAGGTAGTAGCCGCAGCTGGCCCATTCGAAGAACTCGAAGCTGATGTCCAGGCCATGCTTGCGCGCGGCGGCCTCGACCACGCGGATGCCTTCGGGGAGTACTTCGTTGCCGATGCCGTCACCGGGGATCGCAGCGATTCTGAAAGTCTTGCTCATGAGGGGCGCACTCGTTGTCTAGGGAACAGGTGCGGCTCATGCTATAAGGGCAGGATTCAGAGATAATCTCGTGATTCATGGATTCTTAGTGCACGCATCGTGAATAATCTTCCCAGCCTCGACGACCTCAATATCTTCCTTCAGGTGGCCAAGCGCGCGAGCTTCGCGGCGGTGGCCGAAGAACTCGGCATGTCGGCCGCGTTCATCAGCAAGCGCATCCGCGTGCTGGAGCAAACCCTTGAAGTGCGCCTGCTGCACCGCACCACCCGGCGGGTGACAGTGAGCGAGGAGGGCGAGCGGGTGTACCAGTGGGCGCAGCAGATTTTCGATGCGGTGCAGCGCATGGGCGACGACATCAGCGCCCAGCACCGCGAGCCGGTGGGCCAGCTGCGGATTGCCAGCAGCCTGGGCCTGGGCCGGCGCTTCGTCGCCCCGGCGCTGTCGGAGCTGGCCGAGCGCTACCCGCGCCTGGATGTACGCCTGGACGTGCATGACCGCCTGGTGGATCTGATCGAAGAGGGCGTCGACCTGGACATCCGCGTCGGCAATGCCATCGCCCCCAACCTGATTGCCAAGCCGCTGGCCCGGAACCGACGGGTGCTCTGTGCCTCGCCGGCCTACCTGGCCCGGCGCGGCACGCCCGGGGTGCTGGCCGAGCTGGCCAGCCATGATTGCCTGGTGATCAAGGAGCGCGACCACCCGTTTGGTGTCTGGCAGCTGCAAGGGCCCAATGGCGAGGAGAGCGTGCGGGTGACCGGCAGCCTGTCGAGCAACCACGGCGAAGTGGCGCACCAGTGGTGCCTGGATGGCCGCGGGATTTTGCTGCGCTCGTGGTGGGATGTGCACGACAGCCTGGCCGACGGGCGCCTGGTGCAGGTGCTGGCGGAGTATCACCAGCCGGCGGACATCTGGGCGGTGTACACCTCGCCCTTGGCCAGCTCGGCCAAGGTGCGGGTGGCGGTGGAGTTTTTCCGCCAGTACTTTGCCGAGCGCTATAGCTTGCCGGATTAGCGGTGCAAGCCCGCTCCCACAGCCTGTGTAGGAGCGGGCTTGCCCCGCGATGGCCTCACCTCAGAACGTGTAATCCAGCGTCGCAAAATACGACCGCGGCTGCCCCATCAACCACTGCTCGCCGCTATGCGCGGTGGCCGCATAACGCCGGTCCAGCAGGTTATTCAACTGCAAGCCCAGGCGCACATCCGGCAGCACCTGCCAGCCCAGGTTGGCATCGACCACGGTAAAGCCCGGCACGCTCTGGGAGTTGGCGGTGTTGGCATAGCGCTCATCGACATAACGCAGGCCCAGGCCGGCATCGACGTCGTCGCCAAAGCCCTTGCTGACCCACAGGTTGGCGGTGCGCCGTGGCACGTTGCTTGGGCGGTTGCCGGCGCGGGAAACGCTCTGGCCGTTCACTACCTGGTCGAAGTCGTCGTATTTGGCGCGTACCACCGAGGCGTTGGCCGAAACATGCCACTGGTTGGCCAGGGCCAGTTCCAGGGTCGCTTCCAGGCCATCGGAGGTCTGCTGGCCGGCCTGTTCTTTCTGGTGGGTGTCGGGGTTGTCGACCAGCAGCTTCTTCTTGACGATGTGATAAGCCGCCAGGGTCCACTCGCCACGGCCGTCCCAGAACAGCTGCTTGAGGCCGAACTCGGTCTGCTTGGCTTCGGTCAGGTCGAACTGCTGCTGGGTCGGGCTCAGGGTCACCAGGTCGCTGACGCCATCCTCGCTGGTGGAGTACTGGCCGTACAGGCTCAGTTGCTCATTCACCGCGAACACCAGGCCGGCGCGCCAGTTACCGCCATTGAGGCTGCGGTCGCTGCGGGTGTCGTTGACCAGGTTGTTGCGGTCAATGTGGTTCTGGTCGCGACGAATGCCGGTGACCAGCGACCAGCGCTCCGACAACTGGGTGCGGTTCTCGGCGAACAGGGCGAAGGTGCGGGTGGTGCTGTCGGTTTGCGCGCGGGTCGGACTGGCGCTGTGGAAGTAGCCCGGCGCCGGCTGCCACGGGTCGACGAAATCGCCGCCGATGTCGTTGTACGGCGAGTTGCTGTCGATGCCGAAACGAATGCGGTTGTACTCGGCGCCGACCACGGTCTTGCTGGCCAGGCCAAACAGCGAGTGGTCGAAGGTGAAGCTCTGGCGATCGCCGAGCTGTTCCTGGTCGTGCTTGATCTCCAGGTAGCTGCCACGCTCAAGCTGGCCAACGCCGCTGTTCCAGCTGTAGTCCTCGGCGTTGCGCCAGTGCCGGCGGCTTTTGAGGTAGTAGAGCTGGTTGCTGGCGCTGATCGAGTCGCTGATGCTCCAGTCGGTGTTAAAGCGCGTCCACTCGTCGTGGTAGTGCTGGGCCGAATCCTTGAGGTTGTAGTTCTTCTTGCTCAGGCTGTCGCGGTAGTGGCCGTCGATCAGCGGCGTGCCGAAGTAGTTCATCGGTTCGGCGTCGCCGCGCTCGTGGGCCAGGGTGAAGCTCAGGTCGTCGCTGGCATCGAAGCGCAGGGCGGCGCTCATGGCCAGGTTCTTCGAGTCGCCACGGTCGATCCAGCCGTTGCTTTGCTGGCGGTTGAGGGTCACCCGGTAGCTCAGCCGCTCGCTCAGCGAACCGCCGCTGTCCAGGCCCAGTTGCTGGCGGTCGTAAGAGCCGTAGCCCAGGCGCAGGTGGTTGCGGATCTCGCCGGCAAAGGGCTTTTTCGGGATCACGTTGATCACCGCACCCGTGGCGCCTTCGCCGTACAGCACCGAGGCCGGGCCGCGGATCACGTCGATGCGCTCGATCATCCACGGGTCGACCGGGAAGCTCTGGGTGCCGGCGCCGGTGTACATCCGCGCGCCGTCGAACAGGGTCATCACCGAACCGTGGCCACTGAAGCCACGGGCCGACAGCGCCGTGTTGCCGTTGCCCGGGGTGGCCACCGAGGTGATGCCCGGCGAGCGCGTCACGGCATCCTGCACGGTGAGGTTGTTGCGCCCGTCGATGGCTTCGCTGCCCAGGCTGCTGGTGCTGGCCGGGGTGTCCATGGCGCTGAGGTTCAGGCGCGAGCCGGCGGGCAGCGGGGTGGCCAAGCTGACGGATTCGTTGTCGCTGCTGCTGGTGATGGCCGTCGAGGGCAGGGCCAGCGCAGAGGGGCTGGGGTCATCGGCGAAAGCTGGCGCAGAGAAGGCGAGGCAGGGGGCCAGGGCATTGGCCGCCAGGGTGTGAAGCTTGGAAGTACGGGACATGTCGTTCCACAGTCAACAGGAAGAATGAATCCCGGAGGGAACAACGCATGGAGGCATGGCGCACGCGCAGGCGGACGCCAACCGGCCTGCGCCCGCCCACCGCGGGGTTGCCAAACAGAAGCTTCAGGCCGGTCTCCGGGCTTGCGAGGGTCATGAAGGCCTTCACCTTCCCATGCCAGGGCACAGTGGTGTTTCGAAGGCTTCGCTCGCTTACCGTTGCGGGGGCAGCGCCGGACTAGTCATTTACATGACGCACCGGCTTCCCGTTTCACCCTGCGCACGGCGGCGCAGGACACCTGAAACTGGCGCGCATCTGAACACCGAAAACCTTTGCAGTCAACGGCTTGGGCAAATGAGCAGATCAGTTCGCCAGCGCATCGCCACTATCGATTCAACGCCCGCGCTTGCGCGACACCACCGCCTCGATGTTCTTGCGCCCGATCAGCATTGGCTGCTTCGGCTCCTCAAGCCACTTGTACATCACCAGGCTGTCCACCAGCCCCAGGCGCGCATGCCGGTAGGCGTTGGGCAAGCGCCCGACGATGGCAAAGCCGAGCTTCTGCCACAAGGCCACCGCCACCTCGTTGCTGGACACCACCGAGTTGAACTGCATGGCCAGGAAACCCAGTTGCCGCGCCAGGCGCTGCGAGTGTTCGCACATCAAGCGCGCCACGCCGCGGCCACGGGCGGCGTCGCAGACTATGTAGCCGCAATTGCTGACATGGTTGCCGGGGCCGGCGGCATTGGCCTTGAGAAAGTAGGAACCGAGCAGCACGCCATCTTCTTCGGCCACCAGGGTCTGCAACGGTGCGTCGAGCCACAGCTGGCGGGCTTGCTCCTGGCTCATGGCCGGGTCGAATGCGTAGGTTTCGCGGGCGCTGACAATGGCCTGGAAGGTCGGCCAGAAGAGCTCGAAGTCAGCGGCGGTCATGGGGCGGATGTGGATCATGGGGTGTCCTGGAAACGGTTCGCCCGCTAGCTTATGCGAAAACGCCAGGAAGTGGGTGAGGCGCGGCGCAGGCCGCGCACTCAGGGTCGGGCTTACTGCCCGGCCTTGCCCACGGCATCCAGCGCCCGCGCCGAGTACACCAGCGCCGCCCCGGCGTTCATGGCCACGGCCACGCCCAGGGCTTCGGCGATTTCCTCGCGGCTCGCGCCGTGCTTGACCGCCTGGGCCGAATGCACGGCGATGCAGCCGTCGCAGCGGGTGGTGACCGCCACGGCCAGCGAGATCAGCTCGCGGGTCTTGGCATCCAGGTGGTTGGTCTTGGCCCCGGCGCCGCTGGCGGTCATGTAGCCGTTGACCGTGTCGGGAGAGAGTTGCTTGAGATCGCCGATGCCGGCCATCAACTGCTTACGGTAGGCATCCCAGTCCATCATGCTCATTGTCTTCACCTTGGTGTGGTTGGCAACTAGAACAGTGAAGCTAGTTTTTTTGCCGGCGGGGCGCCGTTGGTCGATGGTCGGGGAAAGGCAGGACTTTGGCAGGGGTGCCATCGCGGGGCAAGCCCGCTCCTACAAGGAGCTGGCTTGCCAGCGACAGCGGTCTGAATCAGATGTAGATGAACACCAGCACCAAGGCCGCCACCACTGCCCATTTTTCCAGGTAGTAGCGGGTGCGGTTGCGTTTTTTCAGGGCCTTGCCACGTTCGCGGATCTTGTAGATGCGGGTGAACAGGCGGTTGATGCCGCCGGTTTTGTCGCCGGCATCGTTCGGCGCCGCCGCGGCTGCCATCACGTTCTTGCTGAACCAGCGGTTGAACGCCGTGGCCCAGCGGTACTTGAGCGGGCGCTCGACGTCACAGAAGAGGATGATGCGGTTGTGCTCGGTCTGGTTCGAGGCGTAGTGGATGTAGGTCTCGTCGAAAATCACCCCTTCACCATCGCGCCAGGCGTAGTTCTGGCCGTCGACGCAGATGTAGCAGCCGTCGTCATTGGGTGTATCCAGGCCCAGGTGGTAGCGGTACGAGCCGGCATAGGGGTCGCGGTGGCGCACCAGCTTGGAGCCCGGCGGCAGGGTGGCGAACATCGCCGCCTTGACCGTGCCGATGCCCTGCAGCAACTCGGTGGTGCGCGGGCACAGCTTCATTGCCGACGGGTGGCTCTCGCCGTACCACTTCAGGTAGAAGCGCTTCCAGCCGCTTTTGAAGAACGAGTTGAAGCCGACGTCGTCGTAGTTCTGCGAACTCTTGATTTCGCCGACGTGCAGCAGTTGCTGGGCTTCGGCGCGAATTTCCTGCCAGTTGTCCTGCAACGGCTTGAGCTCGGGGAACGACTCGACCGGCAGGTACGGTTTGGCCGGCAGCTTGGAGAACAGGTACAGAAAGACGTTGACCGGGGCCAGGAAGCTTGAGTGATCACCCAGCTGGCGGGTGACTTTGTGCCTGACTTTGCCTCTGAAATGAACGTAGGCAATCGAGAAAACAAACAGTAAAACGAAGAAGATTTTCATGGGCGGATACTTGTCGATGTGGCGATGCGCCATGGCATAAGCCGGCCAGCATAAACAATCGTGATCACGGTTTGTAGTAATTGTTACCGGTTATGTGTCCGACCATAGTGCTAGGCGCAAGTGTTTGCGTGAACGATTCAGCGGGTGGCTAACGCAGATAAGTTCGTGAGAATTCCAGTCCTCGCCGCCATGGCGTAACTGGCGGTAGAGTCTCAACAACCCCAAAACGCACAGGATGACGAGGCATGGACCCAGGCAATGGCGATACCGGTGAGCCGTTCAAGCGGCTGTTTTTTGCCCTCGATTGCGCACCGCAACAGCGCCGGGCGATTGCCCGCTGGCGCAGCGAGCTGGAACTGGAAAGCGCGCGACCGGTGCCGTCGGCGAACTTTCACCTGACGTTGATGTTCGTCGGTGTGGCGGGCACTGCGCAGTTACCGGCGATTCTGGCCGGCGCAGCGGGCGTGAAGGTGGCCGGCGAACCCCTGACAGTGGTGCTCGACCGTTTGCAGGTGTGGCGCCCGGCCAAGGCGCTGGTGCTGGTGCCCAGCCAGACGCCGGCGGCGTTGCGCCAGCTGGCGTATGCCCTGCAGCAGGCGATGCTGGCGCTGGGTTTTACCGAGGACCCACGGGACTACCGCCCGCACCTGACACTGGCCCGCGACTACCGTGGCAGTGAGCCCGAAGCGCTGGTGCCGGCAGAATTTATCCTGCGCGCGCGGCACTTCAGCTTGTTCGAATCGCGCAAGGGGCAGTACTGGCCGCTGGCGCAGTGGCCGTTGTAGCGCTGTTGCCTGATTGATGCCCGCTCCCACAGAGATCACCTCAAACCTGTAGGAGCGGGCTTGACCCGCGACAGGGCCAGCACTGACAACCTAGAACTGCGGCGTGTACTTCACGCTGAAGGTGAAGTTGCGCGGGTCGCCGAAGTTGTTGTTGCCGTTGAGCTGGTTGTAGGCAGCGATGTAGTAGTGCTTGTCGAACAGGTTGTTGGCGTTCAGCGCCAGGCCCACTTCCGGCGTCAGCTGGTACGCCAGACGCGCGTTCCACACGGCGTAGCCGGGCACGTCGTAGGTGTGCTCGTAGCCCAGGGTATGGGTTTGCGCGGTAAAGCCCAGGCCGGCGCTGGCCTTGCTCCAGTCACCCGGCAGCTGGTAGTTACCCCACATGCGCAACATGTGCTTGGGCGTCCAGGTACTGAACACCTTGCCCTTGTTGTCCGGGTCGTCGAGGTAGGTGGTGGTGTTGTAGGTGTAGCCGGCAAACAGCTGCAGGCCGCTGAGCACTTCGCCGCTGACTTCGGCCTCGATACCCTGGCTGCGCACCTTGCCGGCGGCGGTGGAGCAGTACCAGTCATCGCAGGCAAAGCCTGAGGCAACGTCGGTGATCGCGCGGTTTTCCTGGTCGTAGCGGAACACCGCCAGCGAGGTGTTGACGCGGCCATCGAGCAGTTCGCCCTTGATGCCCATTTCATAGTTGCTGCCAATGATCGGCTTGAGCGCCGCGCCGCCGACTGCACGTTCGGTCTGGGGTACGAAGACGTCGGTGTAGCTGGCATACAGCGACCATTCGCGGCTCAGGTCGTAGATGATGCCGGCGTACGGGGTAACCTCGCCGCTTTCGGTCATGGTGCTGGTCGGGTTGACAGAGACGACACCGGTGCCGCCAAAGTAGTCGCTCGAATCATAGCGGTAGTCGAACCAGCTGACCCGCGAACCGAGTACCAGGGTCAACGGCTCTGCCAGCTTGACCCGCCAGGCGCCATACAGGCCTTTCTGGCGAATGTCGTAGGCGCCGGTCAGGCCCCGCCCGGTGCGTTGTGCCAGCAGGCTTTCGGTGCTGATTTCCGGGCGATGATGGTCGATACCGAAGATGCTGTCGCTGGTGGGATTGAAGGCGCGGGCAAAGCGGTCATCGGTGGTCAGTTTCGAGTAGTTGCCGCCCAGGGTCAGTTCCTGCTCGAAGTTGAAGGCGTCGAACTTGCCCACCAGGTTCATGTCGACACCGACCTTGGTGGAGTCGAAATCGGTGATCCAGTCGGCATAGGTGAGGCCGCTGCCGTCAAGGTTGATGCCGTCGCCGGTGCTTTGTACCCGCTGGTGGGTCGACTTGTTGGTCTCGCTCATGCGAATGGCGCCAACGTGGAATTTCCAGTCGTCGTTGAAGCGGTGCTCGAGGTCGGCGTACAGGGTGGTGACGTCGATCTCCAGGTGGTTCCAGCGCGAGCCGGTGAAGGTCGAGCGCGATACATCCAGACCGCTGCCATCGACATAGCGCGGCAGGCCGCGCAGCATTGGCCGCGACTCGGCATTGGACTGGCTGATCGCCAGGCCCAGGGTGGTGGCCTCGTTCAGGTCAAAGTCCAGCGCGCCGTACAGCGAGTGGGTCTTGCTCCATTCGTAGTCGACGAACGAATCGCTCTGGTCCTCGTCGGCAACGAAGCGCCCGCGCACGGTGCCGGCATCGTTCAACGGGCCGCCGGCGTCCAGTTGCAGGCCGTAGTGGTCCCAGCTGCCGGCCTTGCCGGTGACGGTCACGGTGGGCGCAGCCTGGCCGCGCTTGCGCACCAGGTTGACGGCGCCGCCCGGGCTGCCGGTGCCTTGCAGCAGGCCGGAGGAGCCGCGCAGCACTTCCATGCGGTCGAAGAAGATCAGGTCCTGGGTCGCCCAGTTGCCCAGCGAATAGTTGTTGCGCGGGATCGCCACGCCGTCGTATTGCCAGTCGTCGATCTGAAAACCGCGCGAGGTAATGATCAGGCCCGGGCCCACGCCCTGCAGGCCGACCAGGCCGGTGGTCTGGTTGACCGCGTCCTTGAGGTCGACGATGTTCTGGTCGTCCATCTGCTGGCGGGTCATGACCGTGACCGACTGCGGAATTTCCCGCAGGGTATGGCTGCCCTTGCCAATGGTCGTGGCCCGCGCCGCATAGGAGCCGGTGCCCTCGGTGGTGGCTGGGTCCAGACCGCTGCCGATACCGTTGATATTGGTCGCACCCAGCTCCAGGGCGTTGCCGGCGTCGATGCTCGGCAGCACGCTGAAGTTGCCCTGTTCGGTGACCAGCAACTGCAGGCCGCTGCCGGCCAGGGCCTTTTGCATGGCCTGCACGGCGCTCATCCGGCCGACGATCGCCGGTGCCTGCTTGCCTTGTACCAGCGCCGGGTCCAGGGACACGATGCGCCCGCTCTGGCTGGCGATGGCATTGACGGTGCTGGCCAGGGCGGCGGCGGGCAGGTTGAAGCTCAGGGCCTGTTCCTGGGCCTGGGCGGCGCTGGCCAGCGTGGCCAGGGCCACGGCGACAGGAAGGGCGTGGGACCAAGGGTTGAGCACGGAATTCTCCTGATTATGTTGGCGTGTCAGGAGATAGGTGCAATGAGAAATGAAAACCGGACACAAATACGAGTGATTTGCATAAATTATTTTTGCGCCGGGGTTTTCGCCCCAATCAACGTCAGCCACGGGCTGTAGTGATCGACCTTGAGCGGCAGGGTTTCAGCCAGTGCGGCGAAGGCCCGTTGCGGTTCGTCCAGCGGGAACACCCCTTGCACGCGCAGCCCGCGCACCTCGGGTTCGACCCGGACAAAGCCGCGGTAGTAAGGGCGCAGCGCCTCGACCACCGACTCGAGGGAGTCATCCAGCACGTTCAGGCGCCCACTGAGCCAGTCGGCGCGCTGGCGCTCGCCGTTGCCCAGGGCTTCGATGCGTTCGCCACCGAGCAGCGCGGCCTGGCCTTCCTGCACGTCCAGCTCGCTGCCGTTGAAAAGCCGCGCGCGCACTGAGTGCTCAAGCACCACCAGGCGCGTGGCCTGGGCTTGCTGGCTGACCAGAAAGCGTGTGCCCAGGGCGCGCATTTCGCCCTGAGCGCTGCGCACCCGTAACGGCCGTAGCGGGTCGGCGGCGACCTGGATGATCAGCTCGCCACGGCGCAATATCACCAAGCGCTGCTGGCCATCGAACTGCAAGTCGACGGCGCTGCCGGCGTTCAGGCTCAGGCGGCTGCCATCGGCCAGGGTAAAGTCGCGGCGCTCGCCCTTGGCGGTGCGCAAATCGGCCAGCAGCTCTTGGCCGACCTCACTGCGCGCGCCCAGCCACAGGCCGCCGCCGAGCACACCGATACCGACGAAGGCACGCAGCAGCTCGCGCCGCGAGCCGTTGGTTTGCAGCAGCAATTGGCGCGCCTCACCGGCCTGGCCCGGGGCGCGGCGTTCGAAGTTGCGCACGGTCTGGCAGGCGCCACCCAGACGCTCCTGCAAGCGCGCCCAAGCCTGGGCGTGGGCCGGGTCGCTGCCCAGCCACTGGCTGAACTCGCTGTGCACCTGGGCGTCGGTGTTGCCCGAACTCAGGCGCACCATCCAGTCGATAGCGGCTTCGGCGCTGGGCTCGAGGCGGCGCTGGCTCATGGCGCCAGCTCGCTGAGGTAGCACTGGCTCAGGGCCTGCTTCATGTAGCGGCTGACCGTGCGCTCGGAGATGTCGAGCTTGCGCGCGATATCGACGTAGCTCATGCCGTCGAGCTGGCTGTAGAGGAAGGTGGCCTTGACGATCATCGGCAGGCCGTCGAGCACCTGGTCGATGCTCACCAGCGCCTCGATCAGCAGCAGTTGCTCTTCGGGGGAGGGCGCCAGGGGCTCGGGCAGCGCCGACAAGCGTTCCAGGTAGGCCAGCTCCAGCTGGCGCCGACGATGGCGGTCGAAGATCAGCCGGCGGGCGATGGTCGACAGGTAGGCGCGCGGCTGCTGGATGCTGGCCGGGTCGACCTGGGCGGCGAGCATCTGGCAGAAGGTCTCGGCGGCGGTGTCTTCGGCGTCGGCGCGGTTGCGCAGGCGCTTATGAATATGCTGCAGGAGCCACCGGTGATGGTCGCTGAAAAAGAAGCCCAGCTTGCGGGTGGAAGAGGTTGGCACCGGTTGGCGTTCCCGAAGGTGTGAGTGTGAATCGTTCTCAATCTTACCTGTGCGGAGAGGCATGGTGCAATCACCCGCGTCCGGCCCGCTTTACAATTTACCTACAGATTGTTCCTGGCCGCAGTAATAGGGTGGCGACCAGATAAAAACCAAGAGAAATGCGCATGGACCTGTCGATCGCAGGCCAGCAGTTCAGCCTGCTGGAAAACTTCAAGGACGATACCCGGCTGCGCGCCAGCTTCAACGCCTTGACCCACCAGACCTTCGAATTTGATTTCGAACAGTGGTACCAGGACGGCTATTGGGGCGAAGGCTACCAGCCGTGGGCGTTGGCCCATGACGGGCGCATCGTGGCCAACATCTCGGTCAACCTGATGCATTTTGATGTGCTCGGCGAACCCAGGCGTGGCATCCAGTTGGGCACGGTGATGGTCGCATCGGAGTATCGCGGCCAGGGCCTGAGCCGCGTGTTGCTGGAGCGGGTGCTGGACAGATGGCAGGGCCAGTGCGAACTGGTCTACCTGTTTGCCAACGACACGGTGCTGGATTACTACCCGAAATTCGGTTTTGCGCGGGTGCTCGAACATGAATACAGCGCGGCGCTAACCCCAGCGTACAGGCCTTGCAGCTTCCACCGGGTCGACATGGACGACCTGCTCGAGCGCCAGCGCTTCATCAGCGCGGTTGACAGTGCCGTGCCCGTTGCACGCCTGGCGATGCGCAGCAACCCTGACCAGACGATGTTCTATTGCACGTCGTTTTTCAAAGACTGCGTTCACTACTCGCCAGCGCTGCAGGCCTATGTGGTGATGGAAATCGTCGACGGGGTGATGACGCTCTATGAGGTGTTCGCAAGGCGTGCGCTCGACCTGCAGGCACTGATTGCAGAACTGAGCACACCCCAGACCACCCGGGTGGTGCTGGGGTTTGCGCCGCTGGATAGCAGCGGCTTCGAGGCGCAGCCGCTGGTGTCGGATGACAGCCTGTTCGTGCTCGGCCAGGCCGGCCAATTCATCGAAGACGCCCGGCTGATGTTCCCGTTGCTGTCACACGCCTGAGCCGTTCAGGCCACAACCGGAATCAGCGGATCGGCCGCCGCCAGGGCAACCGCCCGATCGGCTGCGGGCGGGTAGATCCACACCGAGTTGATCTGCTGCTTGAGGGCTTTGGCGTCGTCCTTGATCAGCTTCACCTCACGCTCCCAGCCCTCGGTGTACACCGCGCCCCAGGCCCCCAGGTCCAGGCAGGTGACGTACTTGGGCTGGCGGTATGGCGTCGGCTCGACGCCAAGCAGGTCGGCGGCGACGTTGTTGCCCGAGTGGCGGCCCAGGGCGATGGCGTGCTGGCAGGTCATCAAGGCGTGGTTGCCCAGGTCGTCGGTGGCGGCGTAGGCCACGTCACCGGTGGCGAATACATGCTCTTGGCCAATGACCTTGAGGTTGTCATCGACATGCAGGCGGCCATGGCCATCGCGTTGCCCCGGGACTTGTGCGGTGAGGGCGCTGGCGCGCACGCCGACGGTCCAGACCACGGTGGCGGCCTCGATGCGCTGGCCGTCGGCGAGGGTCACGCCGTCGGCATCGACGCCAGCCACCGAGGCATTCAGGCGCCACTCCACCCCCAGCGCCGTGCAGGCTTCGATGATCGCCGGGCTGATGCCTTCGCCCAGGGCGGCGCCGATCTTGTTGCCGCGATCGACGATGATCACCTGCACCTGGGCATCCTCGCCGAGCACCGCGCGCAGGCGGGCGGGCATTTCGGTGGCGGTCTCGATGCCGGTGAAGCCGCCGCCGGCCACTACCACGGTATTGCGCGCCTTTGACGCAGGCCGCTGGGCCAGGGCTTCGATGTGCTGCTCCAGGCGGCTGGCCGATTCGATCTGGTCGACGTCGAAGGCGTACTGCTCAAGCCCGGCCAGCGCTGGGCGGACCACACCGCTGCCGCTGGCCATGACCAGCCGATCGTAGCCCAGCACCTGCGGGCGGCCCTGGCCGTCGCGGTAGCCGACGCGCTTTTCGGCCACATCGATCTGGTCCACCGCGCCCTGGATGAAGTTCACCCCCACCGCGGCAAACAGCTCGGCCAGCGGCGCTTTCAACTGCTGCACAGCGGTTTCGTAGAAGCGCGGGCGGATGCGCAGTTCGGCTTGCGGTGCGAGCACGCTGACAGTGACATCGTTGCGCCCGTGCTGGTCCAGCAGGCGGCTGGCGCTGAGGGCGCTCCACATACCGCCGAAGCCGGCGCCGATGATCAGGATGTGCTGTTTCATGTTCTGCTCCGAGAAAAAAGGGCTGTTGTTTGCCGGACGCAGGGTGTTGTTGCCCGCACCGGATAACTCCGACTGTATTGGTCGTAGTTAAATGACGCAAGCATTTTCTTAACGCCTATGCGTTAAGCCTTGGATTTGCTGGTGCTCAGGATGAACTGCTAGTATTGGCGACAAATAAAGTCGGAGATGGTCATGTCCCTGTATAGCGCCGGCGTCGAGTACGGCTTGCACTGCCTGCTGTTTCTGGTCGACGACCTGGGCGAAAGCCGGGAAGCCAGTGTGCGTGACCTGGCCGAGCTGCAGGGGGTGCCCCATGAATACCTGGCCAAGGTCTTTACCAAGCTCGCCAAGGCCAGGCTGGTGGTGGCCACCGAGGGTGTGCGGGGTGGCTTCCGGCTGGCCCGGCCGGCGGATGAAATCACCGTGCTGGATATCGTCACGGCCATCGACGGGCACAAGGCGATCTTTGATTGTCGCGACGTGCGTGACCGCTGCACGCTGTTCGACGGCGCGCCGCCGGCCTGGGCCATCGATGGCACCTGCGCCATTCACGCGGTGATGCTCACCGCACAAAAACGCATGGAAGAAGCCCTGGCCCAGCAGACTATCCTCGACCTGTCGCGGCGCCTGGGGCGCAAGGCACCGGCGGAGTTTTCCACCCAGGTGGTGAAGTGGATCAACGAGCGCCGCGACAGCAAGTAAGGCGCTTCAGGCGGGTTCGGCGACCTCGGCGAACAATCTGCGGCCGTGCTCGAACATGCGCTGCAGGTGGGCGCCGGGGTCGGCGCTTTCCGATTCCAGCAGCAGGGTCGAGCTCACCACGCGGGCGCCGCAATAATCGAAGATGCCGTGATCGATCTGGGTCTTCATCGCCTGCCCGTAGCCATGCTTGCTGAAGGTTGCCGCATCGGCGCCGCCAACGCCCACCAGGTGCACGTTCAAGCGGCCCAGCATTTTTACCATCGGCGCTTCGGTGCTGAAGTCGAACGCCCAGCCATTGCTGAATACCCGGTCGATCCAGCCTTTGAGCAGCGCCGGCATCGACCACCAATACACCGGAAACACCAGCACCAGCGCATCGCTGCGGTCGATGCGCGCCTGCTCGGCCAGCACATCGGCGCCAGGCGCTGCAGTGCGTTGGTGAACCGCGTGGTCGGCGGCGGCGAACACCGGGTTGAAACCTTCGGCGAACAGGTCGGCGAGCTCGGCGCTATGGCCGTTTTGTGCCAGGCCTTCGACCACCTTGGCGGCCAGGCTGTGGGTGAGTGACTGCGGGTCATGATGAGCGACAACAACAAGCGCGTGCATGGCAAGGGCTCCTGCAGATTGCGGGGAAAGGGTGAAACTTGTAAGCTGGGCGTAAGTTACTTTTGGTAAGTTACTTTTGGTAGGTAAGCATGTCAAGCGATCCGCAACCTCGTCGGCGTCTGTCGCGCGAAGACCGTCAGCAACAACTGCTGGAGGTGGCCTGGCGCCTGGTCCGCGAAGAGGGTACCGAGGCGCTGACTCTGGGCCGACTGGCGGAATTGGCCGGGGTTACAAAGCCGGTGGTGTATGACCATTTTGGTACCCGCTCAGGCTTGCTGGCGGCGTTGTACCAGTGTTACGACGAGCGCCAGACTGCGGTGATGGACGCCGCCCTGGCCGCGTGCGAGCCGACGCTTGAGAGCAGCGCTGCAGTGCTTGCCAATTGCTACGTCGACTGCGTGTTGACCCAGGGCCGGGAGATACCCGGAGTGATTGCTGCGCTGGCCAGCTCGCCAGAGCTTGAACAGATCAAGCGCGAGTACGAGGCAGTGTTCATGGAAAAATGCCGGGCGCTGCTGGCGCCGTTCAGTGCCAGCGGCGCGATTGCCGTGGCCGGATTGCGGGCGATGATCGGCGCGGCGGAGGCGTTGTCGCATGCGGCGGCGAATGCTGAAATTAGCGCCGAGCAGGCGCAGCGCGAATTGTTCGAAACCATCAAGGCGATGGTGCTGCGCAGTTAAATTGCATCGCGACAAGGATGAAAATATGGACATTGAAGCAATCAAACAACGCCTGGCCAAACCCGCCACGCGCTTTTTTGCCGGCGGCTTTCGCCCGACCAACAGCGATGAAGAAAGCTGGCTCGGCCGGGTGTTCCTCTACGGCCCAGACGAAGGCGTACCGACCAACGCCGCTGGCGAGCCCCTGTTGCCCGTGGCCCAGTTCCACCTGCCGAGCCTGCCGTTCAGCAGCCCGCTGCTCAAGGACATCCGCGTTCTCACCCTGTTCGTCGGTTACCCGTTCCCGGATGAATTCGAGCCCATGGGCAACAACTGGCTGATCCGCGAATACCGCGCCGACGACGAGCTGGTGCGCAAGGACCTGCCGGTCGCCAACTCCTTTCTCAAGGCCTTCCCGCTGCGCGCTGAAAAACTCGCCGAGGACTATCCGCTGTGGGACGGCGGCGGTGTGCCGGATGAATTGGTCACCGAGATCGTCAAGCTCGAACAGGCAGGGGACATCGAGTGCTACTACGAGGTCATCACCCACGCCTACGAGCACAAGATTGGCGGCTATCCGTCGTTCTGTCAGTCGGGCGTGGACCCGGGCGACGGCTTTGAGTTCGTCTTCCAGGTCTCATCCGATGCCAAGATCAACCTCAACGTGATCGACAGCGGCAGCCTGATGTTCTTCAAGCACCGCGACAGCGGCGAGTGGACGATCTACTACGACTTCTATTGAGCTAGTGCGACTCGCCGTTGCGCGGCTTGTAGAACAGAAACTCGCTGGTCTCGGCTGTTCGGGCAAAGGT
Organism: Pseudomonas sp. UC 17F4; assembly: GCF_900101695.1. Taxonomy (NCBI): domain Bacteria; kingdom Pseudomonadati; phylum Pseudomonadota; class Gammaproteobacteria; order Pseudomonadales; family Pseudomonadaceae; genus Pseudomonas; species Pseudomonas sp. UC 17F4. Next base: position 4,285,858 of record NZ_FNKV01000001.1, on the reverse strand, counting down.
CTTCGACCAGTCGGGGCGCACATGGCGGTCGTGAAAGTACAGGGCGCCACCGGTGCGATCCGGCAGTTGTTTGTTAAGCGCCTTGCGCGCTATTTCCTTGGCCAGGGTGTAGCGCACCTCTTCCTGAACAGCGTCCGAGCGGCCATCGCACCACCAGGAGAACTGGCAGGCGCCGGTCTCCGAGCCCTGCTTGACCACGCCGCAGACCGAATCGGGAAAGCCCGCGTGGCCAACCCGGTTCATCACCACATTGGCCACCGCCTCCATGTCGGCTGATTCGCCGCCCTTGGACTCCCAGTAGATGCTGCGCGCCAGGCAGGTGATGGCATCATCCAGCGCGGCTGCACCAGCCGGGTCGACGGCCTGGACTTCGGTCTTGGTGATGGCTTGGGATTTGGGCGCGGGTGGGGCATCGGGGTTGCTGGCAGCTTTTTGCTCCAGCACCTGGGCTTTTTCTTCGGCCACCTGGGCCTTGGAGTCGGCCGCCAATGTCAGGGCGCTGGAAAACGTCAGTACCAGGCAAGTTGCAATTGTTAGCAGGCGCATGCTCGAACCTTTGATTGGCCTGGGAGTGGAACTTCCCGTTACTGGATCGACCGCAAGGAACTCAAAACATTCCCGCTGTCAGACGACGGGCAACTTCGGGCATCATCTACGCAGTCCGTTCAAGGGAGATTTCCATGCGCGTCACTTCACCTGTTGCATCGCTGGCGTTGTTGTCGCTGGGCCTGGCGTTTAGCGTGACCGCCCAGGCCAGCGACGAGTCGCAGCTGATCGAGTCGATCAACGCCTACCGCAGCCAGGCCCAGCGTTGCGCAGGCCAGGGGTCGATGGAGCTGCCGCCGCTGGCCATCGACCCGCGCCTGATGCTGCCGGCCAACAGCATGGGCGACCTGCGCGAGGCTTTGGCGCAAAACAGCTACCCGATGGTCAACGTCCAGGCCATCAGCCTGTCCGGGCCGCGCGATGCGCAGGCGGCGATGCAGGCGGTGCGCGAAAGCTTCTGCCAGGTGGTACTCGACCCGCAGTTCGTTGATGTCGGCGTCAGCCGCGAGGGCCGCGACTGGCGCATCGTGCTGGCGCGGCCGCTGCTGGCCGGGCGCCTGGGCGACTGGCAGGCCGAAGGGCAGAAGGTCCTGGAGATGATCAACACAGCGCGTAGCCAGGCCCGCCAGTGCGGCGGCCAAGCGTTCAATGCGACCACGGCGCTGGCCTGGAACACTACCCTGGCCGGCGCCGCCGAAAGCCACACGCGGGCCATGGCCAACAACAACTTCTTCGATCACAAGGACCGCGACGGTCGCACTCCGGGGGATCGCGCCGAGCTTGCCGGGTATGCCGGCCAGCAGGTCGGCGAGAACATCGCCGCCGGCCAGGACACCCCGCGCAAGGTGGTCGATGGCTGGCTGGCCAGCCCCGGCCACTGCGCCAACCTGATGAACCCGCAGTTCAGCGAGCTGGGCGCAGCTTATGCGGTCGACCCCAAAAGCGACGCCGGGATCTACTGGACAGCGATGTTCGGCGCGCCGTAAACCGCCCTAGTGCTCAAGCCCGGCGCGCTTGAGCAATTGCTTGCAGCGTTCGGACAGGTGCACCACGCGCAGGTGCTTGCCGTTGTTGCTATAGCGCTCGCGCAGGGTCTTGAGCGCGGCGATCGCCGAGTAGTCGACAACGTTCAGGTGACGGCAGTCGAGGGTCACCTGAGGCGGGTCATTGGCCGGGTCGAACTGGTTGAGGAACGGCGTGGTCGAGGCGAAGAACAGGGTGCCGTGGACCTTGTACAGTTTGCTGCCGTCGCTCTCGTCGTGGCTGTCGGCATACAGCTCACGGGCCTGCTGCCAGGCAAAGTTGAGCGCGGCGATGACGATGCCGCACAGCACCGCAGTGGCAAGGTCGGTAAACACCGTGACCAGGGTCACGGCGATGATCGCCAGCACATCGTTGACCGGCACCTTGTGCAGCACCCGCAACGACGCCCACGAGAAGGTCTGCTGGGCCACCACGAACATCACCCCGACCAGCGCTGCCAGCGGAATGCGCTCGATCAGCGGAGACAGGAACAGCACGAACATCAGGATCATCACCCCGGCAACCACTCCCGACAGCCGCCCTCGGCCGCCGGAGCTCAGGTTGATGGCGGTCTGGCCGATCATCGCGCAACCGCCCATGCCGCCGAACAGCCCGCTGGTCATGTTGGCCACGCCCAGGGCTACGCATTCGCGGTCGGGGTGGCCGCGGGTCTCGGTGATTTCATCGGTGAGGTTCAGGGTCAGCAGGGTTTCCAGCAGGCCGACCAGGGCCATGAGCAGCGCATAAGGGGCGATGACCTGCAGAGTCTCGAGGTTCCACGGCACCTGCGGCCAGCTCCAGGCCGGCAGGCCGCCGGCGATGTGGGCAAGATCGCCGAGGGTGCGGGTCGGCAGGTCGAGCAGGTAGACGCCGGCACCGACGCCGAGAATGGCGATCAACGCCGGCGGCACGCTGCGGGTCAGGCGCGGCAACAGGTAGACAATCGCCATGGTCAGGGCCACTAGCCCCAGCATCAGGTACAGCGGTGCACCGCTGAGCCAGGCGCCATCGGCCTTGAAGTGCTCAAGCTGGGCCAGGGCAATGATGATCGCCAGGCCGTTGACGAAGCCGAGCATCACCGAATACGGCACCATGCGCACCAGTTTGCCCAGGCGCAGCAGGCCGAAGGCGATCATGATCAGCCCGCCGAGCAGCACCGTCGCCAGCAGGTACTGCACGCCGTGGGTGACCACCAGGGCGACGATGACCACGGCCATGGACCCGGCCGCGCCGGAAATCATCCCCGGGCGCCCGCCGAGCAGGGCGGTCAGGGTGCAGATGATGAAGGCGCCATACAGGCCCATCAACGGGTTGAGGTGCGCCACCAAGGCGAAGGCGATGCACTCGGGCACCAGGGCGAAGGCTGTGGTGAGTCCTGCCAGGACATCGGCGCGTAGCGGGGTTGTTCTCATGACTTACCTGAAGAGCGGCCCGGCAGCGGGGTGCTGCCGGGGCAAAAAGCGCAGGATGCTACGTAATTTGCCGATCGCAAGCCAGCGCCCTGGCGAGGAATCCCGCCGTGTGGCTGTCCTTGCACGCCGCCACCTGCGCTGGCGGCCCGCTGACCACCACCTTGCCGCCGGCGCTACCGGCCCCGGGGCCGATATCGATCACCCAGTCGCTCTGGGCCACCACGCGCATGTCGTGCTCGACCACGATCACCGTGTGCCCGGCCTCGACCAGGCGCTGCAGTTGCACCAGCAAACGGTCGATGTCCTGCGGGTGCAGGCCGGTGGTGGGTTCGTCCAGCACGTAGAGGGTGGCGCCGCGGGCCAGGCGTTGCAGCTCGGTGGCTAGCTTGATGCGCTGGGCTTCGCCGCCCGACAGCTCGGTGGCCGGCTGGCCCAGGCGCAAATAACCCAGGCCGATGTCCTGCAGCACCCGCAGGGCGCGGCTGATCGCTGGCTGTTCGGCAAAGCGCTGGCTGGCCTGGTCGACGGTCAGTTGCAGTACCTGGGCGATGTTCAAGTCTTGCCAGGTGATGGCCAGGGTCTGGGGGTTGTAGCGGTCGCCATGGCAGGTCGGGCAGGGCGCATAGACACTGGGCATGAACAATAGCTCGACGCTGACAAAGCCTTCGCCTTCGCAGGTCTCGCAGCGGCCCTTGGCGACGTTGAACGAGAACTGCCCGGCATCGAAACCTTGGGCTTGTGCATCGGGCGTTGCCGCAAACAGCTTGCGCACGTGATCGAACAGGCCGGTGTAGGTCGCCAGGTTCGAGCGCGGCGTGCGGCCGATGGGCTTCTGGTCCACCGGCACCAGGCGGCGGATATGCTCAAGGCCGGCGCTGATCCAGCCGTCGCTGGTTTGTTCGGGTGGGTCTTCCAGGCTCTGTTCTGCGACATCCTCCTGACTGCGGGCCTGGCCCAGGTGCTCGCCGAGCAGGTCGAGCAGCGCCTGGCTGACCAGGCTCGATTTGCCCGAGCCGGAAATCCCGGTGACCGCGCTGAAGCAGCCGAGCGGGAAGGCCACCGCCAGTTGCTCGAGGTTGTTGCGGGTGACGCCTTCAAGTTGCAGCCATGCCTGGGGCGTGCGCGGCGGGCGAACCTGGGGGGGATTTTCGTTGAACAGGTAAGTGCGGGTGCGCGAGGCCTCGACCTTGGCCAGGCCTGCCGGCGGGCCGCTGTACAGCACCTGGCCGCCGTGCTCGCCGGCGTCCGGGCCGACGTCCACCAGCCAGTCGGCGCGGCGCATGGTGTCCAGGTCATGCTCGACCACATACACCGAGTTGCCCGCCTGCTTGAGCCGCTGCAAGGCCGTGAACAGCGCTTCGCTATCAGCCGGATGCAGCCCGGCCGAGGGCTCGTCGAGCACGTAGATCACCCCGAACAGCTGCGAGTTGAGCTGGGTGGCCAGGCGCAGGCGTTGCAGCTCGCCCGACGACAAGGTCGGTGTGCTGCGTTCCAGGTCCAGGTAACCCAGGCCCAGGTCGATCAGGGTGCTGATGCGCTCCAGCAACTCGGCGGCGATGCGCTGCGCAGCCAGGCGTTTTTCCACCGACAGGTTGGGCGTGTGGCGCACATCCGCACCGCCTTCATGGGGGTTGTCGCCGCGGGCGGCGCGTTGCTCGCGGGCCTGTCGGGTTTGCGCGTGGCTGAGCACAGCGCCGGCTTCTTCAGGCTGCTTGAGGTAATCGGTATTGGCGACGGTCTTGAGCAGTTCGGCCAGGTCAAGCAGTGGCAGGCGCGACAGCTCAGTAATGTCCTTGCCGGCAAAGGTCACCGTCAGCGCCTCGGCTTTCAGACGCTTGCCGGCGCAGGCCGGGCAGGGGCTGGCGCGCATGAAGGCGGACACGCGCTTGCGCATCAGCGCACTTTGCGAATGGGTGAAGGTGTGCAGCACGTAGCGCCGGGCACCGCTGAAGGTGCCCTGGTAGCTGGGTTCGAGTTTGCGCTTGAGCGCCTGGCGGGTTTGCGCCGGGGTCAGGCCGGCGTACACCGGCACCGTCGGGGTTTCTTCGGTGAAGAGAATCCAGTCGCGCTGCGCCTGGGGCAGGTCGCGCCAGGGGATGTCGACGTCATAGCCGAGGGTCACGAGGATGTCGCGCAGGTTCTGCCCCTGCCAGGCCATGGGCCAGGACGCCACCGCCCGTTCGCGGATGGTCAACGACGGGTCGGGCACCATCGACGCCTCGCTGACATCGAACACCCGGCCCAGGCCATGGCATTCGGCGCAGGCGCCTTGCGGGGTATTGGCCGAGAAGTCTTCGGCGAACAGCATCGGCTGCTCGGCCGGGTAGCTGCCGGCGCGCGAGTAGAGCATGCGGATCAGGCTCGACAGGGTGGTGACGCTGCCGACCGACGAGCGCGCGCTGGGCGTGCCGCGTTGCTGCTGCAGGGCCACCGCCGGCGGCAGGCCTTCGATGGAATCCACTGCCGGCACCCCGACCTGATCGATCAAGCGCCGCGCATAGGGCGCCACCGATTCGAAATAGCGACGCTGGGCTTCGGCATACAAGGTGGAGAACGCCAGCGACGACTTGCCCGAGCCCGACACCCCGGTGAACACCACCAGCGCATCGCGGGGAATGTCGACGTCGACATTCTTCAGGTTGTGCTCACGGGCGCCGCGCACCCGCACACAACCGGCGGGGTTGGCACTGACTACTGGTTTTGCACACATGACGATATTCTTCCCTGCTGAGCGATCCGCGTAAGTGGCAGACCGCCGAGCATGGCGCCAGTGCCGTCGATTTTCAAACAAATGAGGGGCCGCTTCGCGCTCCATCGCCGGCAAGGCCGGCTGCCACAATAGTCCTGTGTGCACCAGACCTGTGGGAACTGGCCTAGCAGCCCCGTTACTCAGCCCATCGCCGCCAGCATCAGCTCCAGGTTCTGCACCGCCGCCCCCGACGCACCTTTGCCGAGGTTGTCGAACACCGCCGTCAGCAATACCTGGCCGTGCTCTTCATTGGCAAACACCGCCAAGTGCAGGTCGTTGCTGTCGTTGACTGCTTGCGGGTCCAGTTGTACTGCCGAGGCGCCCGACTGCAGCGGCGCCACTTGCACGTAACGGGCGCCGTGGTAATGCTCGGCCAGGCACGCCTGCAACCGCGCGGCGCTCACGCCCGCCGGCAGCAACCGGGTCTGCAGGGCGATGGTCAGGACGATGCCCTGGCGGTAGCTGCCATAGCTGGGCACAAACACCGGCCGCTGCGACAAACCGGCATGCTGCTGGATCTCCGGCACATGCTTGTGGTCCAGGTGCAGGCCATACACCAGCACGCCCTGGGCTGTGTGTGCATCGGGCCCTTCATGACGTTCGACCGCCGCCCGGCCGCCACCGGAATAGCCCGATACCGCGTTCACCGTCAGCGGATAGTCCGCTGGCACCAGGCCTGCGCCAATCAATGGCCGCAACAAGGCAATGGCGCCGGTCGGGTAGCAGCCTGGGTTGCTGACCCGCTTGGCCTGGGCAATGCGCTCGGCCTGCTCTTCATCCAGCTCCGGCAAGCCATACACCCAACCCGGGGTGGTGCGGTGCGCGGAGCTGGCGTCGATCACCCGCACCTGCGGGTTGACGATGGCCGCCACCGCTTCACGGGCGGCGTCATCGGGCAGGCACAGGATCGCCACGTCGGCGCTGTTGATGGCTTCGGCGCGCAGGTGCAGGTTCTTGCGCTCGCCCGCCGGCAGGGTCAGCAGGCGCAGGTCGTTGCGAGCGTTGAGGCTGGCGTGGATCTGCAGGCCGGTGGTGCCTTGGTCGCCGTCGATAAAAACCAGGGGCTGGTGCATGGGGGCTCTCGTACATAGGTGACAAATGTGCAGCCATCTTCACCTGCGGCTGGACGAAAGAAAATTTGAATATCATGATGCTCAACTTCATTTTTTCTGAACGATAAGCCCATGCGCGAGATCAGCCTCGACCGGCTGCGTACCCTGGTGGTGATCGCCGACCTCGGCTCCTTTGCCCTGGCGGCGCGGGCGCTCAACCTGGCGCCGCCGACAGTCAGCCTGCACGTTGCCGACCTTGAGGCGCGCATTGGTGCGCCGCTGCTGTCGCGCAAGCGCGGGCAGATCCGCCCCACGGCCATCGGTGAAACCCTGCTAGAACGCGCCCGGCGCCTGCTGGCCGATGCCGAACAGGCGCTCGATGATGTGCAGCGCCAGGTCCAGGGCCTGGCCGGGCGGGTGCGCCTGGGCGCTTCCACCGGTGCCATCGCCCATTTGCTGCCGCAGGCGCTGGATATCCTCGGCGTGCAGCACCCTGGCATTGATGTGCAGGTGCAGGTGCTCACCTCCAGCGAGTCGCTGGCGCGCCTGCACGACGGCAGCCTCGACATCGGCCTGGTGGCGCTGCCGCAAGCAGCGATCAAGGGCCTGCAGATTCGCCCGTGGCGGCGCGATCCGATCATGGCGTTCATTCCCGCCAGCTGGTCACCGCCGGCGCGGATCAGCCCAGCGTGGCTGGCCAGCCGGGCGCTGATTCTCAACGACAGCAGCACCCAGCTGTCGCGGGTGACCAGCGAATGGTTTGCCAGCGCCGGCCTGCAGCCGCCAGCGCGAATCCAGCTCAACTACAACGACGCGGTAAAAAGCCTGGTGGCGGCGGGCTATGGCGCGACCTTGCTGCCCCATGAATCGGCAGCGCCGGAGCATGACCCGCGGATCTGCATGCGCCCGTTGCGCCCGGGCCTGTGGCGGCACCTGGGCATCGCCTGCCGCCAGGGCGAGGTGGAGCAGGGCACCGCCTTGGTGCTGCAGGTGCTGATGAGCCAGGCGGTGAAAAACTAGACCAGCCGCAGCCCGCGCCCGCCCTCCAGCCACGGCCCTTGACCCAGGCGCTCGAGGGCCAGGGCCCGGGCTTTGCGGCTGAGCTGGTCGAGGTGGCGGTCGCGCTGTTTCTCGGCATCGACCATCGCCCGCTTGCCGTGTTGCTTGAGCAGGTAGCTGTGGATCTGCTGCACCTCCAGGGTGCGGTAGATCGGTGCTACGTCGAGCACCGCCGCTATGCCGGCGCTGGGCTCGGCGTGGGTGTTCATCAACACCTGTGGGCCGCGCGCGCCAGTGACCTGAAAGCCCAGGGCCTCGAACACCGGCACCTTGCTGGCGACGCAGCCGAGCTCGGCCTGCGGGTAGCGCGCGGTCATCTGTGCCAGCATGGCCCGGGCAATCCCCTGGCGGCGGTGGCTGGCGTGTACGGCCAGGTAGGCCACAGAACAGGCCTGCGGGTCATCCTTGAGCGGCAGGTACAGCAAAAAGCCCACCACCTGCTCCGGGTCGTCGAGGTCCAGGGCCACGATCAGTTCGACCGGGATGCCGCGCGAGCCGTCCATTGCCTGCAGGTACAGGTGCACTTCGAAGCCGATGCCGTACTGGTACAGACTGTACAGCGGGTTGCTCGGCGCCAGGGCGACGCTGCTGATGTCGGTCAGGTAGTCGACCACCATCTGCAGGATCTGGCTTTTGATCGGCTCGGCGGGCGGCGCGACGAAGTGGTGGAGGGCGGGCATCGGCAGGGGTGACTCCAGGCAAAAACGGCAATGGCGCGATTCTACCGCGCCGGCCTGCCATCCGTCCCTTTGCCGCGCAGATGATCTGAACTTCAGTTGCGGCGCACCGCTCCCTTGCATAGAGGGCACTTCTCGCCCGACTGCCGAAGGCTGCCGCCATGACCGTGATGACCGCCGCACCCGTGCTTGACCCGCATGTCATCGATAGCCGAGCAGGCCATGCAGCGCGTTATCACGCTCTGTTGCAGGGCGAGCTGAGCGACAGCGCCGCCTGGCTCGGCGAGCAATTGCAACAGGCTGAGGCCTTGCCTGATGAACTGCCGGCCAACCCCGTCGAACTCGGCCAATGGACCGCCGAGCGCGCTGCTGCCGTGGCCGGGCAATACGCCCAGTACCTGGCCGAGCGCAAAGCCGGCGCTGCCCGGCGTTACTTCAGCAACCGCGCCCATGTGCTGTATTTTCTCCAGCACGTCGCCCCGACCAAGGCGGTGGATGGTGCCTGGCTGTTCGGCATGCTCAGGCACTGGGCCGACCCGCGCTACCACGGGCTGATCCGCATCTACCTGGAAGAGCTCGGTGATGGCGACCCGGCCTGCAACCATGTGCTGATCTACCGGCGCCTGCTCAGCGAACTGGGCTGCCATGAGCAGCTGCCGCTGGGCGACGACCGCTACCTGCAAGGTGCGCTGCAACTGGCGCTGGGCTTCAACACCGAGGCGTTCCTGCCCGAAGTGATCGGCTACAACCTGGGCTATGAGCAACTGCCCCTGCATTTGCTGATCAGCGCTTACGAGCTGGACGAACTGGGCATCGACCCGCAGTACTTTCGCCTGCACGTGACCATCGACAACGCCAGCAGCGGCCACGCCTGCAAGGCGGTGCAGGCACTGATGCAACTGTGGCCGGCGCAGGGTGCCAGCGAGTTCTATCGGCGGGTGGCGCGAGGCTATCGGCTCAACGACCTGGGCCCGGGCTCAGCGACGATCATTGCCGAGTTTGACCTCGAAGCCGAGCTGCTGGTCGCCTTCGAGCGCAAGCGCAGTTTTGGCCAGCACATGCATTCCGATTACTGCCGTATCGAAGGACGCACGGTCAACCAGTGGCTGGCCGAGCCCGGCAGCATTGCGGGGTTTCTCGCCGCCCTGCAGGAGAAGGGCTGGATCAAACGCGGCCAGGACCCGGCCGACAGCCGTTTCTGGCAACTGATCGACGGCCCGGCAGCAGCGATGTTCGGCGTCTTCAGCCCCTATGAAAAGCAGCTGCTGCATGACTGGATCGCGCTCAGCTGGCAGCCGCGCCGCCCTCGTCACGGGCCGGCCAAGGCCGAGGTGTCGATGCACGACGAGGCGCTGGTGAGCGCGCTTGAGCGCGAGCTCCATGACCTGCCGCCGCAGGCGCGGATCGCCTACCTGATCAGCGAAATGGCCGGGGCTCGTCACGCCTTGCCCCAGGGCCTGGCGGCGACGCGCAAATACGCGCAGATGACTGGGCTCAATCAGTAACGGAGGCTGACCATGCAATTGACCGAGGCGCAACGCCAGGCCGATCAGGCCTTGCTGCAACTGGGGCGGCGGCTGTTGGCCGATGGCTATCGCTTTACCAGCGTCACGCCCTTGACCCAGTGGCGCAATAACCAGCGTGAGGGTGCAGAACAGTCTCATACCCTGCGCGATATTTTCGGCTGGAACCGGCCCTTTGCGCCCGCGCTGCTGTCAGCGGACGAGCTGGCGCAGCTGCAACGGGCGCAGATCCTCGACGAGCATGAACAGCTGCTGCGCAGCCGGGTACGCTGGTCGAGCCTGCATGATTTGCTCTTCGTTCATTCCGGTTTTCCCACCGACAGCACGGACGCGGTGTTTTTCGGCCCGGACAGCTATCGCTTTGCCCAGTTGATCGAAGCCCACCTGCAGCAGAGTTTCGCCAGCATCAACCACGCCGTGGATATCGGTTGCGGTGCCGGGGTCGGCGCGGTGCTGATCGCCCGTGCCCGCCGGCATGCGCAGGTCAGCGCCGTGGACATCAACCCGCAGGCCCTGCGCCTGACCGCTATCAACGTCGCCCTGGCGGAGCTGGCCAACGTCTCGGTCGAGCACAGCGATGTGCTCCAGGGCATCAGTGGCAGCTTCGACCTGATTGTCGCCAACCCGCCGTACATGCTCGACGCCAGTGAGCGCGCCTACCGGCATGGTGGCGGCGCCCTGGGCGCCGGGCTGTCGCTGCGGATCGTTGAACAAGCCCTGCCACGCCTGGCGCCGGGCGGCACCTTGCTGCTGTACACCGGGGTGGCCATGGTTGATGGTCGCGACCCGTTCCTGACAGCCTTGCAAGCGCCTTTGGCGTCCGCCGACTGGGCCTGGCACTACCATGAACTGGACCCCGACGTGTTCGGCGAACAACTGCTCGAGCCCGGTTACCAGCAGGTCGAACGCATCGGCGCTGTGGCCTTGAGCGTCACCCGCCGATGAACAGCCCCTGCGGCTTTGGCATCGAGGAAGAATACCTGCTGGTCGAGCTGGCCAGCGGGCGCATGCTCGCCGCGCCGTCGGCGGCGCAGATCGACCTGTGCCGCCAGGTGCTTGGCGCACACTTTGCCCAGGAGATGTTCAAGGGCCAGATCGAGGTGGCATCGCCAGTGTTCAGCAGCCTGGCCCAGGCCCGGGAGTTTCTCGCCGGCAGTCGCATGCAACTGGCACAGGTACTGGCCGAGGAAGGCATCGGCCTGTTGAGCGCCGGCAGTCATCCCCTGGGCGGCTGGCGCAAGCAGCAGCCTGCTGACGACGAACACTTTCGCCAGTTGTTCGCCGACTACCAGCAGGTGGCCCGGCGCAGCCTGTTGTGCGGCCTGCATGTGCACGTCGGGGTGCCGCCCGGGCACGACCGCATCCAGCTTATCAACCAGTTGCTACCCTGGTTGCCGCTGCTGTTGCTGCTCAGTACTTCATCGCCGTTCTGGGAAGGCCAGGTGACCGGCTACATGAGCTATCGCCAGGTAGCCTGCGGGGAATGGCCGCACATGGGCCTGCCGGAACGCTTGAGCGACTGGCAGGGATACCAGCGCTACCTGGCCTTGTTGCGACGCACCGGTTCGTTGCGCGAGGGTGATGACGGCTGGTGGGCGATCCGCCCGTCGCGGCTCTTTCCGACGGTGGAGCTGCGCATCGCTGATGCTTGCCCGAACCTTGAAGATGCGCTGTGCATAGCCGGGTTGTTTCGCTGCATGGTCGAGCATTATCTGGCGCAACCACGTACCACCGTGCACCTGAGCCGCGAGGCCCACTGGCTTGCCCGGGAGAACTACTGGCGGGCCATGCGCCATGGCCGCCATGGGCAGTTCATTTGCCTGGAGGATGAAGGGCAGGGTAGCGCCGGGCAGTGGCTGGCGCGGGCGCAAGCGGTGTTTGCCGATGCGCTGCAGGGGGTTGACGGTGATCGCAGCTTTGCCCGGGCGCAGGTGATTGTTGCTCAGGGGAGCAGTGCCGACCGGCAATTGGCGATGGCGCAGCAGGGGATGTTGGCGGTGGTGCAGGGGTTGTTGCAAGAGGTCAAATCGTGTTGACGCCATCGCGGGTCAAGTCGAGGCGTCGCGACAGATGCCTACTTTGTTTTCTCTCGCTGGCGCAGCGTCGTCACCGTCTCGCCACCCACACCCCAGTTGTCGGTGTTCACTTCTTCGATCACGACGAAGGTCGACGACGGTGGCTTGTTCAGCACCCGCTCGAGCATCGCGGTGGTCTGTTCGATCAACTGCTGCTTCTGTTCGCGGGTGACGCCTTCGTCGGTCACGCGAATATGGACATACGGCATGTTCTTTCCCTCTGTGTGTTTACCAGGTTCCCGTCGCCGAACCACCGTCGACGGCCATCACCGTACCGGTGACAAATGTCGAGTCCGTCAGGTATAGCACCGCATCGACCACATCCTTGGGCGAACCGACCTGCCCGGTGGGGGCGAGGGCCTTGAGGGCTTCGCGGGCCTGCGGGTCATCGCCATGCAGCGGGGTATCGATGATCCCCGGGGCCACGGCGTTGACCTGCACCTGTGACGGCGCCAGCTCCAGGGCCAGGGCGCGGACTGCCTGGTTGATGCCGCCCTTGATCAGCACCGGCAGCAGCGCCGGCACCTTGATGTTCGGTTGCAGGGCAATCGAGGCACTGATGTTGATGATATGCCCGGCGCCGTTGCCGGCCATGTGCCGGGCCGCTGCCTGGGCCGGGTAAAAGAAGCCCTTGAGGTTGGTGTCGACGATGGCTTCGACCTCGGCCTGGGTGTAGTCGCTGACCGGCTTGGCGATGAAGATCCCGGCGTTGTTGACCAGAATATCGACCTTGCCGAACGCGTCGATGGCCTGCTCGAACAGTGTGCGCGCCGTGTGCGGCAGGGCGATATCGCCCTCGACCAGCAGCAGCCTGGCCGGGTTGCCGAGCTTGGCGGCAGCCTCTTGCAGGCGGGCGAGGGTGCGGGCGTTGGCGACGACATTGTCGCCGCGCTCAAGGTAAGCCTTGGCGATGGCAAAACCCAGGCCGCTCGAGGCGCCGGTTACGATGACAGTCTTGGCGGTGTGCATGGTCGGTCTCCAGTGGGCCCGGCGGGGTCGCCGGGTAGGTGAGGCAGACTTTAATTTGCAAGCGACTATTGAAAAATGCTGCGCATGGAATTTGAATTGATACTTTGTGTAATCAATTGAGCCGCCATGACCCGCCATTTCGATGACCTTCAACTGGGCAGTATCGAGCTATTTTGCCTGGCTGCCGAAACCAGCAGTTTCACCGGCGCGGCGACCCTGGCCGGGGTCACGCCGGCAGCGGTCAGCCGTTCGGTGGCGCGCCTGGAAGAGCGCCTGGGGGTGCGCCTGTTCGTGCGCACCACCCGGCAGATGCGCCTGACTGAAGGCGGGCGCAATTACCATGAGCAATGCCGTCAGGCCCTGAGCCAGCTGATGGATGCCGAACGTGCGCTTAGCGGCGGCCAGGCCGTGCCGTCGGGGCTGCTGCGCATCAGCGTACCGACACCCTATGCGCACTATCGTTTGCTACCAAGACTGGCCAGGTTTCGCCAGCTGTATCCGCAGGTGCAGATCGACCTTCACGTCAGCAATCGCAACATCGACTTTGCCGACGAAGGCTACGACCTGGCCATTCGTGGCCGCGAGCCTGCCGATTCGCGGCTGATCGCCCGGCGTCTGGAAGACGCCGAGCTGGTGGTCGTGGCAACGCCTGAGTATCTGCGTGCAGCGGGCACACCGCAGACGCCGCACGAGCTGGCCACTCACGAGTGCATTCAGTTCGAACTGCCCAGCAGCGGGCGCAAGGTGCCCTGGTCGTTCATGCTTGAGGGCAAGCGCGTGGAGCTGGAGGTGACTGGCAGCATCACCTGCCTGGAAGACTTCCTGGCCACCGCCACACTGGTCAAAAGCGGTGCGGGGCTGATGCAGGCGTATCGCTTTACCGTGCAGCAGGAACTCGACAGAGGCCAGTTGCAAGAAGTGCTGGCGCCCTATGGCGGCACCTCACGGCCGTTCATTTTGCTCTACCCCCACGCCCGGCATGTGCCGCTGCGGGGGCGGGCTTTTATTGATTTCCTGATTCAGGATGCAGCTGGCTGAAACGCTAGCCCTTGGCTTTTTTCAGGCTTTTCATCCGCTGCTTGGCGCGCTGCACGGCAGCCATTTTTTCCGGGCGTTTCATGCGCTTCCATTTGCGGATGTCGTCCTTGCTGCGGCCGCAGCTCAGGCACAGGTCGCCGCTCAACTGGCACACGGCGATGCAGGGGTTTTCGATGTCCTTGGCCATGTGTCAGCCGCGCTGTTCGATGTCGAACTGCACGTGAGGTGCGAGCGGATGCAATTCGACGTCGGCTTCTTGCAAAGCCAAGGCCGTCAGCTCGATCATCCGCTCACCTTGTCCGCTGGCCAGGGCGTGTTCCTTGGCAGCCCGGGTTTCGAAAACCCAGATCACCTGCAAACTGGAAGGGAAGCGTGTGTAATCGACCAGGTGGGTGAGCCAGGCAAAACCGACGATTTCGGCCTTGGCGGTCTCGCAGGCTTCGGTCAGGGTGGCGACCAGACGGCGGTCAAGCTGCGCCTGTTCGCGTTTGCTCAGTGGCATGGCGGTAAGGGTCTTTGCGGGAGGAGAGGCGATCATACGCTATCTGAGCGCGCCACCCGGAACTGGGCGCAGCGGTGCCGGGTCTTGCGCCAATCCTGTGGGAGCGGGCTTGCCCCGCGATCGAGCGCGAAGCGGTCGTGGTTCAGGCACGCTCCTACACCGGTGGCTGCGGGGCTTACTGAACGTTGTGCAGCTTGACCACATCACCCGAGACACGGGTGGTGTAGCCGGTCAGTACCCAGGCCCAGAACCAGTTTTCCTGGACCTGGGTGTTGATCATCGCGTCGCCGCCCTTGGCCTTGATCGCGGCATTCTGGGCGCGCACGAAGCGGCTGTTCTGACGCACTGGAATGACGCCCAGTACCAGCAGACCGGTGGCGCTGGCTTCGCTGTGGCCGATCACGGTGTACTGGTCGGCGTTGTAGTGCTGGGTTTTCATCGGGGTGCCGGTGCAACCTGCCAGGGCCAGGACGAACAGGCCGCAGGCGACAACTTTGCTCAGGTTTTTCACTGCATAACTCCATGACAATTGGCCCGGGATCCATCTCTCGAGCGGCGCATACTTTACCGGATCAGCCAGGATCACGCTCGTCTGCTGGCGCACGGCCTACCGCTACCCGGCGTAAAATACTGGGTTGCGACCCTCCCGCGGAGCAGCAGCCATGAAAATCGTCGTGATCGGTGGTACCGGCCTGATCGGCACCCAGTTGTGCAACAACCTGCGCGCCAACGGCCACAAGGTGCTCGCCGCCTCGCCCAAGACTGGCGTCGATACCCTCACCGGCGAAGGCCTGGAGCAAGCGCTGCAGGGCACCGATGTAGTGGTCGATGTGGCCAACTCGCCGTCCTTTGACGACGCTGCCGTGCTGGCGTTTTTCCAGAGCTCCGGGCGCAACCTGCTGGCCGCCGAGCAAAAGGCCGAGGTCCGGCACCACATCGCCCTCTCGGTGGTGGGCACCGAGCGCATGCAGGACAGTGGCTACTTTCGCGCCAAGCTGGCCCAGGAAGAGCTGATCAAGGCCTCAGGCAGGCCCTATACCATCCTGCGCGCTACGCAATTTTTCGAGTTCATGGGCGCCGTCGCTTATTCCGGTGCCGACGGCAACCGCGTGCGCCTGACCAACGCCGCGTTGCAGCCGGTGGCCTCATCCGACGTGGCCCTGGCCAACCTTGCCGAGCAGGCGCCGGCCAACCGCACTCTCGAAATCGCCGGCCCTGATCGCCTGCCGCTGGCTGATTTCGTGCGCAGCTACCTGCAGCACAATCAAGATGCCCGCGAGGTGATAGCCGACCCCGAGGCCACCTATTTCGGGGCGCCGATCGACGACCGCTCACTGACCCCGGATGAAGGTGCGATCCTTGGCTTGCTGCACTTTCAGACCTGGTTGAAAACCACCGCCGTGCAACGCTGAGCCGTTGCACAGGGACCTGACTTCTTTACCTGCGCCACACCGGCCACAGGTCGCTGCCCAGCGCCCAATGCCCTTGCCCGGGCAGCAGGGGCACACCACCGACCCAGCGCTCGGGGGCCTGCTGCTCAAGCCAGTTGGCCTGGCCCGCCAGCACCTGCTCGCCCAGCGGGGTGAGGCTCAGGGGCCGGCGCGGCCAGTCCAGCTCGGCCTGCGCTTCGATGAGCAGCGGCGTCGGCGAATCGATCAGCGGGCGCAGCAGGGCATGGAACATCATGTCGCCCAGGTAAGGCAGTGGCTCGCGCTTGCCCATCAGTTCGGCAAACACCCGGCCGAACGGCACCTCGCCGAACTCATTGATGATCTGCAGCGCCAGGCGTTCGCTCAGCGACAGGCCGTCGTCCACGCCCGGCAGCTCCTGCAACTGGCGTAGCAGCGCTGGGGCGAGCAAGGGCAGGGCCAGGTCCTGGCGATGGGCCAACTGCGCCCAGGCCAGTGGCGAGGGGGCGCAATACGCCGCCCAGGCCTCGCGCGCCAGTTGCAGCATGGGCCCATCCACTGCCCGGCGCTGCGGCCACAACCAGGCCAATACGTCCGGGGCCAACTGGCCGATGCCGATAAAGCGCTCGACCCCGGGCATTCTGTCAATCTCGATCAGCTTCAGGCGCTGCGGCGGCTTGGCCAAGCCGGCCAGCACGCGGATCAAAAACAGCTGGTCATAGGCATCCGCCTCGCACCAGAGCACCGCGCTGGGGCAGCCGTCGAGGCGGGCCAGGTCGGCGTATTCGGTGTCCATCTTGCGCTGTACTTCGGCGAGCTCCAGGCCATAGGCCTGGCTGATGTAGTCGCTGCGCAGGGCGCGGTAAGGCGCTGTCGGCACGTCACGCACCGGGCCCATCACCAGCGGGTCGCTGAGCATCTGAAAGGCGCCGGTAAAGCCGGCCAGGCGCAGGCTGTGGCTGATGTCGTTGCCGCAGCGCCAATGCTGGGTGGCGGCTTCGTCATCGGCAATAAATTGCGGGTGGCGGGCGGCAAAGTCGATAGCGTCGATATGCGCCTTGAGCTTGGGCCAGCTGGCAAAGCCCAGATCGCGGGCAATCAGCCACTGGGCATCGGCCAGGCGCGGTGAGGCAGGGCCGAGTAGCGCCAGTTGCTCGGGCGCGGTACCGCTGCGCAGGCGCTGCAGCAGCTCCTTGGCGCGCTTGCGTTGTTGTTCAAGATTGATGCGCCCGTCATGGGACGGCGACGACAGTCGAGCAGGCATACGAACTCCTTGTGCGAGCCTTGTCCGCTGTCAGGCCGGGAGTCGTAGACAAAAATGTGGGGTGTACAGCCTGGGCGCAGCCCTTTGCGCGGACGGGTGGCGTGGTTGACGCCGGCTGCGACTATAGGCCCGGCGCCCGGCAAAAGGCAATCGTCAGCTCCAGGCGCGCGGCCAGCACTCCTGCAGCAGGTCGCTGAACACCTTCAGGCGCGGCGAGTGCTGGCGCGACGGCGGGTAGACCAATGCCAGTTCACGCCAGCGCCCGGAAAACGGCTCCAGCACCGGTACCAGACGCCCGTCGGCCAGGGCCTGGCGGGCGACGAAATCCATCACCTGGACAATGCCGAAACCCTGCAGCGCGGCATCGATCAGCGGGTCGCCGACATCGAACAGCAGCTGCCCGCTGACCTGCACGTCGACCCGCTTGCCGTCCTGGACGAACTGCCAGTCGACGCGGCGCCCGAGGTAGGGGTTATGCACCACCAGGCAGTTGTGCCGGGCCAGGTCTTCGAGGGTCTGCGGCATGCCGTGGCGGGCCAGGTAGGCGGGGGAGGCGACGGTCACCCAGTGCATCGGCGCCAGCGGCCGGGCCACCAGGCGCACATCGCTGAGCGGGCCGATGCGCACCGCGGCGTCGAAGCCTTCTTCGGCGAGGTCGACCAGGCGATCGGTCATGGTCGCATCCACCACCAGTTGGGGATGGCGTTGGGTCAGTTCGCCCAGCAGCGGCAGGATGACGATCCGGCCAAAGGCCGAGGGCAGGCTCAGGCGCAGGGTGCCGCTGGGTTCGCAGCGGCGGTCGAGCAGCAACTGCTCGGCTTCCTCGAAGCCGGCCAGCAAGGGGGCGCAACGCTCGCGCAGTAGCAGGCCGTCGGCGCTCAGGCTGACGCTGCGGGTGTTGCGGTGCAGCAGCTTGACCCCCAGTTGCTCTTCCAGACGGCGGATTGCCCGCGACAAGCCTGACTGGGTCAAGCCGGTGCTGGCGGCCGCGGCGGTAAAACTGCGCAGCTCGGCGACCTTGAGCAGCAGGGCAACGGTGTTCAGATCCATGATTAAAGTCATTACTGAAAGAACTGGCAGCGTATTTATCATGCCTGGCGCATGAAAGACACTGGCGCCTTCTTGCCAAGGATGCCCCGCATGTCGACTCCCACCCCGCGCCACCCTGCATTGATGCTGCTGTTGCTGGCGTGCGCCCAACTGATCATTGCCCTGGACTACACCATTGTTTTCGTCGCCTTGCCGACCATTGGCGAGCACCTGGCCATCGGCCCGCGCCAGTTGCAATGGATCATCAGCGCCTTCGGCGTGGCCTTTGGCGGCTGCCTGCTGCTTGGCGGACGCGCCGCCGACCTGCTCGGCCGCAGGCGCCTGTATCGGCTTGGCCAGGGCTTGTTCGCCATCGCCTCGCTGGCCGGCGGTCTGACCCATCAGGCCGAGATCCTGGTGCTGGCGCGGGCGCTGCAGGGGTTGGCGGGTGCCTTGCTGTTCCCCGCGACCCTGGCGCTGATCAACAGCCAGTACGCCGAAGGTGCGCCGCGCACTCGCGCCCTGGCGATCTGGAGCGCCGCTTCGGCCGCGGGCCTGGCCCTCGGCGCCTTGCTCGGCGGCATCCTCACCCAGTGGTTGGGCTGGCAGGCGGTATTTCTGGTCAATGTGCCGCTGGCGGGGGCTTGCGCCTGGGCCGCCGGCTACTGGATTCCGATCGACCCGCCACGGGCCCAGGGGCGCTCGTTTGATCTGGCCGGTGCCCTGACCATCACCCTCGGCGGCAGCCTGCTGGTGCTGGCGCTGATCGAAGGGCCGAGCTGGGGCTGGCAACGGCCGCTGTTCTGGACCGTGCTGGCGGCCGCACTCATCTGCCTGGCGGTGTTTGTGGTGATCGAAACCCGCAGCCGCGACCCGTTGATGCCGCTGCGCCTGCTGCGCACCCCGGGCCTTCGCGCGGCCATGGGCCTGACCGCAGTGTTCATGGCCAGCTTCAGCGTGCAGTACTACTTCCTGGCCTTGTACTTCCAGCAGGTCTACGGCTACAGCGTGCTTGCCAGCGGCCTGGCGTTTTTGCCGGCGACCCTGGTGTGCACCCTGGGCATCGGCATTGCCGAACGGGCGCTGGCCCGCCTGGGTTTGCGCAGCACCTTGATTATCGGCTTGCTGGCCGGCGGCCTGGGTATCCTCTGGCTCGGCTGGATGTTGCCCGGGGATGGCGCTTTTGCCCGCCTGCTGGCGCCGATTGCCTTGCTCAGCATCGGCCAGGGCATGACCTGGACGGCCATGTGGGTGTGCGCCGGGCAGGGGGTTGCGGCGGCCGAGCAGGGCGTGGCGTCAGGGATGGCGTCTACCGTCCAGCAGATTGGCGGGGCGTTGGGCCTGGCGCTGCTGGTGGGGTTGGCCAACCAGGGGCTCGACGGCTTGAGCGGCGCAGCCTGGCAGCAAGGTTACGCGCTGGGCTTGCAGCGTGCAGTACTGGTCAGCGGCGGGATCGCGCTATTGGGTGTGCTGATCGCCCTGGCGTTGCCTGGCAAGGTTCGCAGCACTTCAACAGAGGCTCAAGGCTGTTAGCCGGCTTTGACACACGGCACACTGGCGTCCCGACCCTGACTCACGGAACGAGCCGATGCCCCTGCACATTCGCCCCGCCACGCCCGCCGACGCCAGCGCCATCAGCGCAGTGATCATCCAGTCCTTGCAGCAGACCAACGCCGCCGATTATTCGGCGGCGCTGATCGCCCAGGTCGAGCAGAGCTTTACTGCAGAGCGAATACTGGCCTTGCTTGAGCAGCGCCAGGTGCTGGTGGCGCTGCTCGACCAGCAGTTGGTTGCCACTGCCAGCTTGCAAGGCAATGTGCTGCGCAGCGTGTTTGTGGCGCCAGGGGGGCAGGGCACCGGCGTGGGTCGCGCGCTGATGCAGGCGCTTGAAAACCTGGCCCGGCAAGCGGGGCAGATGGTGCTGCGGGTGCCGTCATCAATCACTGCAGAGGGGTTTTATGCCCGGCTCGGCTACGCCAAGGTCCGCGAGGTGATGGAGGGGGAGGAGCGGATCATCGTCATGGAGCGCGCTGTGCCGCGTTGAGCACGGGGTTGTCGTCGAATATCATTTGACATATTTGATTTGTGATCACATATTCGTATCACAAGAACGACAACACAGGCTTTTTCCATGACCGACCGTCCCGTCCTGTTGCCGGCCCTGCGCCAGGTGTCCCGCGATACCCTGCAAGACCAGGTCTACCGGCAGATCCGCGAAGCGCTGATGAGCGGGCGTTTTCAGCCCGGGCAGAAGCTGACCATCCGTGGCCTGGCCGAAGCGCTGGGTTCCAGCCCCATGCCGGTGCGTGAAGCACTGCAGCGCCTGAGCGCCGAAAATGCCTTTGAAGTCACTGAAACCTCGCGCCTGCGGGTACGGGTGATGACCACTGAACGCCTGCGCGAAATCCGCGATGCGCGGGTGGCCCTCGAAGGCTTGCTGGCCGAGAAGGCCGTGGCCCATCTGGGCGATGCCGACCTGGCTGAAATCACCGAGCTCTGCGTGCAGATGCAGGCCGCCGCCGACAAGGTCGACGTGCCGGCTTACCTGTGGGGCAACTTTGCCTTTCACCGGCGCATTTATGCCGTGGCCCAGGCTGAACTGACCGTCGCTGCGGTGGAGAACTTCTGGCTGCACATGGGCCCGTGCTTTGCCCTGGTCGCCCCGGACAAAGCCCACCTGCAGCGCTCGATGCAAGCCCACGACCGCATCGTCGCCGCCCTGGCCGACCGCGATGCGGCGGCGGCGCGGGCGGCGGTGACCGACGACATCATGCAGGCCGCCGACTCCCTGGCGCGCCTGCTGGTCAACAACGACCGCGCGCGGTCTGTTTCTGGAGTGAAAAAAGCATGAGCGTTCTCAAGCGTCTGACGCCGTATCCGGGCCTGCGGGTGTTGATTTCCGGCGGCGCCGCCGGTATCGGTGAAGTGCTGGCGGCGGCCTATATCGAAGCCGGGGCCCGGGTGCATGTCTGTGATGTCAGCGAGTCAGCCCTGGCGGCGTTTCGCGACCGCTACCCAGGCAGCGTCGCCACCCGCGCCGACGTCGGCGATGCGGCGCAGATAGAGGCGCTGTTCAAGGTTCAGCGCGAGCAGTTCGGCGGCCTCGATGTGCTGGTCAACAACGCCGGCATCGCCGGGCCTACCGCCGGTATCGACGCCATCAGCGACGACGACTGGCAGCGCACCATCGACATCAACCTGACCGCGCAATACCGCTTCGCCCACCACGCGGTGCCGCTGCTCAAGGACTCGCCCAACGCCCACCTGCTGCACATCGCCTCGGTGGCCGGGCGCCTCGGTTACGCCTGGCGCACGCCGTACGCGGCGACCAAATGGGCCATCGTCGGCCTGATGAAATCCCTGGCTTCGGAGCTTGGCGACAGCGATATCCGCGTCAATGCCTTGCTGCCCGGCATCGTCGAAGGGCCGCGCATGGACGGGGTGATTCGCGCCCGTGCCGCGCAAGTGGGGGTATCCGAGGCGCTGATGCGCGAGGAGTACCTGAAGAAGATTTCCCTCAAGCGCATGGTCACTGCCGAAGACGTCGCCGCCACCGCCTTGTTCCTCTGCTCACCAGCTGCCCGCAACATCACCGGGCAAGCCATCAGCGTCGATGGCAACGTCGAATACCTCTGAGCTGTACCTGCGCTTTTACCGCACTGCTTTCTCGCCAAGAATAAAAACGGAGAACACGCATGTCCAAGAAACGCCCGGTCATCATCACCTGCGCCGTCACCGGTGCCATCCATACGCCGTCGATGTCGCCGCACCTGCCGATCACCCCGCAACAAATCGCCGACGCCGCCATCGGTGCCGCCGAGGCGGGTGCTTCAATCGTTCACCTGCACGCCCGTGATCCGTTCGACGGCAAGCCCAGCCAGGACGTCGAGCTGTTTCGCCAGTTCCTGCCGCAGATCAAGGCGCAGAGCGATGTGGTGATCAACATCACCACCGGCGGCGCGCCGACCATGGGCGTTGAAGAGCGCCTGCAGCCGGTGGCCCAGCTCAAGCCGGAGCTGGCCTCGCTGAACATGGGCTCGATGAATTTCGGCCTGTACGAAATGCTCGAGCGCTTCACCGAGTTCAAGCACGATTGGGAGCGGCCGTACCTGGAAGAGAGCGACGACCGCATCTTTCGCAACACCTTCCGCGACATCACCTACATCCTCAGCGCTTGCGCCGAGAACCGCACGCGCTTCGAAATCGAGTGCTACGACATCGGTCACCTGTACACCGCCGCGCATTTCCTCCAGCGCGGGCTGCTCAAGGCGCCGTTGTTCATCCAGTCGGTGTTCGGCCTGCGCGGCGGCATCGGTGGCCACCCCGAAGACCTGGCGCACATGCGCCGCACCGCCGACCGCCTGTTTGGCGACAACTATGAGTGGTCGATCCTCGGCGCCGGGCGCAACCAGATCCCCCTGGGCACCATGGGCCTGGCCATGGGCAGCAACGTGCGCGTGGGCCTTGAGGACTCGCTGTGGGACGGCCCGGGCAAGCTGGCGGCGTCCAATGCCGAGCAGGTCAAGCGCATCCGCACGGTGATCGAAGCCCTCGGCGGGCGTGTCGCCAGCCCCGACGAGGCGCGGGAAATGCTCAGCCTCAAAGGCCGCTACGCAGTCGATTTCTAGCTTGCCTGCATGCCCCGGCCGAGCCTGGCCGGGGATGTTCCCATCGCTGTCGTCACACTAGAGATTCGTGCCATGACAATTACAAGATCGCCCGAAGAACTGACTGTGCCCCGTGATCCTGCAACCCTCAACCGGTTGCTGTTCGTCAAACTCATGCCGTTGCTGATCGCCGCCTATGTGCTGAGCTTTCTCGACCGCACCAACATCGCCCTGGCCAAGCATCAACTGGATGTTGACTTGGGCATTTCCGCGGCCGCCTACGGATTGGGCGCCGGGTTGTTTTTCCTTACCTATGCGCTGTCGGAAGTGCCCAGCAACCTGATCATGCACAGGGTCGGCGCACGCTTCTGGATTGCCCGGATCATGGTGACCTGGGGCCTGATTTCCGCCGCCATGGCCTTCGTCCAGGGCGAGACTTCGTTCTACGTGCTGCGCCTGTTGCTGGGCATCGCCGAGGCCGGCTTGTTCCCCGGGGTGATGCTCTACCTGACCTACTGGTTCGGCCGCGAACAGCGCGCCCGCGCTACCGGCTACTTCCTGCTCGGGGTGTGTTTTGCCAACATCATCGGTGGGCCGTTGGGCGCGGCGTTGATGCAGATGGACGGCCTGATGGGCTGGCATGGCTGGCAGTGGATGTTCATGCTCGAAGGCTTGCCGGCGGTGTTCTTCGCCTACGTGGTGTGGAAGAAGCTGCCCGACCGGCCGAGCAAGGCGCCGTGGCTGAGTAGCGCTGAAGCCGAGCAGATCGAACGCCAACTGGCCAGCGAGGCCGAGGAGGGCGCCGGCCACAGCGGGCACTCGCTCAAGCAGTGCCTGACGCCGCAGATCCTGTTGGCGATCTTTGTCTATTTCTGCCACCAGATCACCATCTACACGGTGATCTTTTTCCTGCCGGGGATTATCGGCAAGTACGGCGACCTGAGCGTGCTGCAGATCGGCTTTCTCACCTCGTTGCCGTGGCTGGCGGCAGCGGCCGGGGCGATCGTCCTGCCGCGGTTTGCCAGCACGGCGCAGCGGGCGCGACGGATCCTGGTCAGCGGTTTGCTGACCATGGCCCTGGGCCTGGCCATCGCCTCCCAGGCGGGGCCGGTACTCAGCCTCTTGGGCTTTTGCCTGTCGGCGCTGATGTTCTTTGTGGTCCAGTCGATCATCTTCCTGTATCCGGCCTCGCGCCTCAAAGGTGCGGCGCTGGCGGGCGGCCTGGGCTTCGTCAACTCCTGCGGCTTGCTTGGCGGCTTCTTCGGGCCGTCGCTGATGGGCATGATCGAGCAAAGCACCGGCAATGCCGTGAACGGTTTGAAGTTCATCGCTGTAGTGCTGGTGGTGGCGGCCTTGGCGGCGCTGCGCTTGCGCCAGGGGCATGAGCGTAACCGCGCGAAGGGGGGAGCGCTCAACGACGCGCAGCGCCAATCTGCCTGAGGTTTTCACCGATACATTTGTGGGCGCTGGCTTGCCAGCGATGAGGCCAATGCAGTCAGCACATGAAGTGTTGACTGGATTACGACCGCTGCGCGCTCGATCGCGGGCAAGACCCGCTCCCACAGGATGGGCGCAGTACCTGTAGGAGCGGCGGTGCGGCGACCCGACTTGACCCGCGATGAGGCCATCCCAGACAACACAGCGCTTGACAGCCCACCCCCATCTCGTTTCCAATCCGCCCCCTCAGATCCACCACCCCTCATTATTTAGGTGAAGCCAGTGCCCCACGCCAACCAACACGCCTGATGCCGACGACGGACGTTTAAGCCTGTTGGTGCCTGCCTGCGCACGCACTTTCACCTGCCCGCTGTCGTCGGTTTTCGCCCTTTTGGAGAAGACCCATGACACTCGATATCCGCGAGCTCGCGCAGCTCGACCTGTTCAAGTACCCGCGCACCCCACACCTGCAAAGTTCTCGCCTGCAATCGGGCGATAGCGACCATGACCAACTGCCTTACAGCGAACTGAAGGGCCAGTACCTGGTGGTCGAGGAAAAGCTCGACGGCGCCAATGCCGCGATCAGTTTTTCTGCCGCCGGCGAGCTGTTGCTGCAGTCCCGTGGCCATTACCTGGCCGGCGGTAGCCGCGAGCGCCAGTTCAACCAGTTCAAGCAATGGGCGGCCTGCCATGAACACTGGCTGCTCGAGCACCTGGAAGACCGCTACGTGCTGTTCGGCGAGGTGATGAGCAAGCGCCACAGCGTGTTCTACGACCAGCTCCCGCACCTGTTCTTCGAGTTCGATATCTGGGACCGCGAGACGCAGGTGTTCCTCTCCACCGCACGGCGCCAGCAGTTGCTTGCAGGCGGCCCGGTGTTGTCGGTACCGGTGCTGTTCGAAGGCATCGCGCCGCCTCGGCTGAAGGACCTGCTCGCCCTGGTCGGCCATTCCCAGGCCAAGTCGCAACGCTGGAAAGACGCGTTTGCCGAGGTCATCGCCCGTCAACAACTGGACTTTGCCAAGGCCTGGAACCAGGGCGACCGCTCTGACCTGATGGAGGGCCTGTACCTGAAAATCGAAACCGCCGAGCACACCACCGGGCGGATCAAATGGGTGCGCCACGACTTTGTCCAGGCCATCCTCGAAGCCGATGAGCACCACCTGCGCCAGCCCTACATCCCCAACCTGCTGGCCGCCGGTGTCGACCTGTATGCGCCCGAGCCCCAGGTCACCTGGGCCAGCCTGCAGGCCGCCGAACAAGGAGTTGAATGATATGGACATGAACACATTGCGAGCGCTGATGCCCGGCCCCGGCCGCGCGGTCGACTACCCGGCACTGCTCGAGGCGATCCCGTCTCTGCGCGCCTTGGCGGCAACCCCGCAAGACCCGGTCTACCACCAGGAAGGTGACGTCTGGACCCACACCATGATGGTGGTCGATGCCTTGCTCGCCGACCCTGCCTACCAACGCGCCACGCCAGAGCAGCAGTTCGTGCTGTTTTACGCTGCAGTGCTGCACGACATCGCCAAGCCGTCGTGCACGGTGATCGATGAAGTCACCGGCAAGATCGGCCAGCCCGGGCATTCGCGCCGCGGCGCGGTAGATGCGCGCATCCTGTTGTGGCAGGCCGGGGCGCCGTTTGAGCTGCGCGAAAGCATCTGCCGGATCATCAGCGTGCACCAGTTGCCGTTCTTTGCCCTGGCCGGGGACAAGAGCGGGCGTTCGGCCGAGCAGATCCTTCATCGCCTGTCGTGGGAGTTGCCGGTGTGGATGCTCTGCGCCGTGGCCAGCGCCGATATGCAGGGCCGCGGCTTTGCCGGCAAGCAGGGGCTGCTCGATGACATCGAAGTATTTCGCCTGCTGGCCGAAGACGAAGGCTGCCTGGATCGACCCAAGGCCTTTGCCGACGATTACACCCGGCGCTGCTACTTTCGCGGTGCCTCGGTGCTGCCGCAGTACAGCCTGTACCGCGAGGTGCAGGGCTCGCAGGTGATCATGCTGGCGGGGCTGCCGGCCAGCGGCAAGGACACCTGGGTCAACCAGCACGCAGCGGATCTGGCCGTGGTGTCGTTCGACGATGCCCGCCAGGAGCTGGGCCTGAGCCATGGTGACAAAGGCCCGGTGGCGCAGTACGCGATCGACAAGGCCAAGACCTTGCTACGGCGCCGTGAGCCCTTCGTGTGGAACAGCACGCACTTGTCGCAACAGATGCGCAAGAAGACCCTCGACCTGCTCTACAGCTATGACGCCGACGTGCGCCTGGTGTACCTGGAGCAGAGCGAGCGCGAGCTGATGCGCCGCAACGCCCGTCGCGACACCACGCTGCGCAACAAGGACATCGAGCGCATGTACTTTCGCTGGGAAGTGCCGACGCCGGTGGAAGCGGATCGGCTTGAGTATCAGGTGTGAATCAGCGGGCATTAATGCCACTGTTGACGGGCTTTGTGCGCTTGACCAACGGCGCTAAGATCGATGTCGATGTAAGGCCATGCAGGGAACAGCACGATCATGATGAACCTGATGCACTGGAAGCTGCTGGTCGCCGTGGCCGATGCCGGCAATGTCTCGCGCGCTGCCGAGGCCTTCGGCATCACCCAGTCTGGCGCCAGCCAGGCGATCAGCCAGATGGAGGCGGCGCTGGGGGTAAAGGTGTTCGTGCGCGAGCGCACGCACACTTGCGTGACGGCGCTGGGCGAGCAGGTGCTGGTGCGTGCCCGGCGCATGGTCGCCGAGCTGGAGTCGATCCAGCACCTGGTCGACGCCAGCCGCGGTTGCCACCTTGGGCGTGTGCGCCTGGCGACCTTCCCGTCGTTGTTCGCCTCGCTGTTGCCACCGCTGTTGCAGGCTTTCAAGCGCATGCACCCGGGTATCGAGGTGATCTGCCTGGAGGGCACCGACGAGGAGGTCGAAAGCTGGCTGGCTTCGGGGGCTACCGACCTGGGCGTGGTGATGAACCCGCTGCCGAGCCGAGATCCGGTGATGCTTGGGCGTGACCGCTGGGTGGCGGCAATACCGCTCGATCACCCCTTGGCCAGGCGCGGTAGCCTGAGCCCGGTGGAGTTGGCAGAGCTGGTCGATGAGCCGTTCATTGTCGCCACTGGTGGCTGTCATGTGCATGGCCAGAGCCTGGTGCAACAGGCAGGGCTGCACCTGAGCAACGTGCGCCTGACGGTGCGCGACTGGCGCACCGCGTTTGCCTTGGTAGGCGAGGGCATGGGCGTGTCGATCGTGCCGGCCTCAACGTTGCCAAAGGACCCGCGTGCGATGCGCGTGTATGACCTGCATCCGCCGATCTACCGGCGTTTCGGCTTGGTCAGTGCGTCGGCAAACCCGCCGTCGCCTGCGGCCCAGGCGCTGCTCAAGCATGGGCACAAGGCTATGGGCGAAGTTGGGCTTGATGTAGCGGACCACACCGCCTGACATAAGCGCAGCTAATGATCAGGTGGTGAAATTCTAAGTTTACCTGGCGCTGGCGTTTGTTGATCCTGCGCCTCTTGATCCTGTCAGGAGACGCCCGATGAAACTCTATTTCGCCCCCAATGCCTGCTCGCTGGCGCCGCATATCATCCTGCGCGAACTGGGCCTGCCATTCGAGCTGGTACGGGTCAATAACCAGAGCAAACGCTGCGCCGATGGCCGTGATTTTCGCAGCATCAACCCCAAGGGTTACGTGGCCGCGCTGCTGCTTGACAATGGTGAGGTACTGACCGAAGGGCCGGCCATTCTCCAGTACCTGGCCGACCTCAGGCCCGAGGCCGGATTGGCGCCGGCCAACGGCAGCTGGGAGCGCTCGCGGCTGCAGGAGCTGCTCAATTTCATCAGCGCCGAAATCCATGCCGGCAGCGCACCGCTGTTCAATGCCGAGCTGCCGGAGGCGGCCAGGGTGATCTTTGGCGACAAGCTGTTCAAGCGCCTGGGTTATTTGAACGAACTGCTCGGTAGCAATGACTACCTGCAGGGAGCTTTCAGCATCGCCGATGCCTACCTGTTCACTGTGCTGGGCTGGTTGCTGGTGTTTGCCATCGATATAGCGCAATGGCCAGCGCTGGCGGGTTATGTCGAGCGTGTAGCGGCCAGGCCGGCGGTGCAGGCCGCCGTCCACGCAGAGCACGCCAGCGCACCGGTCTGACCCTTCAAGGCATGCCGCTAATCCGCTTCAGGTACTGGACTCTGGCTTGCGTCTGCTTCAACAGGCAATGGGTATGGATGGTGGCGTAGCCGCTGCCGCCAACCGACTCATACGTCTCCAGTTCACAGCTGGCATCACGAAAGGCATTCCAGGTGCGCTGGGCTTTTTTCAGCGCCACGTCCTGGGTCGGGCGCCCGGGTGACGCGCCCTCGTCCTTGAAGCGTGTAACCAGCTCCTGGTAGAGCTGATTCAATTGCCGATCGGATTTTTTCAGCGAGCGCTGCATGCATTCAAGCATCTGCACTTCGGTGTTGGCGCCGGGGCACAGGCTGCTTGCCTGGGCCGGGGTAGCCAACACCATCAGCACGCTGAAACCGGCATAAATCAAGCGATACATGGGGGCGTCCTTGCGTTGAAGTTATTTCAGTCTATTGGTGTTGCGGCCAGGTATCGCCAATCACCAGCCAGCAGGCCTTGGACTGTACATGCACATGTTTTTGCCGGGCAGGCTCGAACGGCGTATCCAGGGTGCCCAGCGCAACGCTGACCCAGTCCGGATACTCGCCACTGGCATTGGCCCAGAACAGGCTCGCGCCGCAGCCTGAACAAAAGCTGCGGCTGACCGTGGGTGATGACTTGAACACCTGCAACATGCCCTGCGGATCGCTGCAGCTCAGGGCCGCAGCCGGCACGCTGGCGTACGTGGCGAAGGCTGCGCCATGGGCTTTGCGGCACTGGCTGCAGTGGCAGTGGCTGACGGCTTTTAGCGGGGTGTTGATGCGGTAGCTGACGGCGCCGCACAGGCAGCTGCCGTGAAAATCGCTGGTTGTCGGCGCAGATTTGTCGTTGTTCATCCCTGGAGCCCGGTAGAATTTCGCCCGCGATCATAAACCAAGGACAGGAACACCACGATGCGTGAACGTAAATCAGCCCGGCTGTTAGTCATCAGCCCCTCCCGCAGCGTGTTGCTGTTTCGCTTCGTCCATCGCAACGGCGCGCTGGCCGGTGACGATTACTGGGCAACGCCCGGAGGCGGTGTGGAGGAGGGCGAAAACTTCGAACAGGCCGCTATTCGCGAGCTGCGCGAAGAAACCGGCATCGAGGTCGACGCGGTGGGCGCGCACTTGAGCGAGCGGCGCTTTACCATGCAGCTACCCAGCGGCGAGTGGGTCACGTCGGTCGAGCAGTACTACCTGATCCAGGCGCAAAACCAGCAGCTGTGCCGCCAGGGCTGGACGGCTTCGGAGGTCGAGGTAATGGCCGATCATCGCTGGTGGTCGGCCGAGGAACTGCGGCAAACCACCGACATAGTGTGGCCCGAGCGGCTGATTGAAACCCTTGAGTCGGCCGGGGTGTTCAGCGCCGCGCCAGCGCATGGCTGACGCATTGCTCGTAGTAGGTCTGCTTGATGGCTGCGGGCTTGAGACGTGACTGGCTGTTGTAGGTCTGTTCGGTGATGCCCATGGCGGTCATGCGCATCCACGGCTTGTTGAACTTACGCACCTGCAGGCGCTTGCGCGCGGCGTACAGGGTCACCCCGGACAGCTTCGACTGCTGCGCGCCGGCGGCAATCTGCGAACCCCAACTGCACATGTAGCGGTCATTGTTGCCCAGGGCCTTGGCTTGGGCACCGAGCGGGAGGGCGAGCAGAAAAAACGCTGCCAGGGTTAATCCATAAGCCCGCATAGCACCTACCTAACTTGCTGAAAAGAAAGCGAGTTTGCCAACGAAGCGGCTAGCAGGGGGCCAGCAATTTGCCTTATTTGCGCCTGAATTTCACAGCAGTTGCGCTTGTGGCTGACGGCCCAGCAGCAGGCTTTCTGCAGCAACGACGAAGGTGCTGCCCAGCAGCCAGAAGGCATCGTGAACCTGGCTCATGAGGTAGCAGGCGCCCTGGCTGTCGACAAACAGCGCGCCATGGCCGTGGTGGACATCGCCGATGCACACCAGGGTGGTGTTGAGCTTGTGTTGCATCCTAACGATGACTTTGTCGTCGTGCAGGGCGGGCTTGGCCCTGAACTCGATGTCGCCGGCAGCGCATTCTTCACCGGCGCCGCAGTGGCCGACGCAAAGGCCGTTGAGGCTCAGCAGCAGCGTGGCCGCCGGATGGTTCGCCGGCACACTGGCCGGTAGCGGGTTGTTGGCCGGCCATCCGGCGGCAATGAACAGTGGGCGTAGGGTGTCAGGTAGGTCGATTGGCATGTCTGCTCTCTGGTCGAATCCGTGCGAGGGGCCAGATTAACACGCCAGTCATCATTGCCCCCTGCGCAGCGCTGGCAACATCAGGCTTGACCTCTACTTAAGTCGAGGTTTGATACTCGCCGCTCCCATCATTCGGAGCAGCACCATGACCGCAGCTTTCCACCTGTCCAACCCCGAAGGCCTCTATGATCCCAGCGCCAATGCCTACTCCCATGTGGCTGAAGTCGCCGCCAATGCCCGGCTGCTGTACATCGCCGGGCAGGGTGGTGAAGACCTTGAAGGCCGCTTGTCGAGTGACTTTGCCGAGCAGGCACGCCAGGCCCTGGGCAATCTGCAGATCGCCTTGGCATCCAGAGGCGCAAGCCTGGCCGATGTGTTCAAGCTGACCCTGCTGATCGTCGACCACGACGAGGCCAGGCTGCGTATCTGGGGTAGCGAGGCCAAGCGGGCCTGGGGCAGCAACATGACCCCGACCTGCACGCTGACCCCGGTGCCGCGCCTGGCGCTCGACGGCATGTTGATCGAAATCGACGCGGTCGCCGCGCTAGCTGCCGGGTGACATGTTTTAGCGATGGCATTGGCCCCGGCTTTTGTAAACAATAGCGCCCGCAAAACGCGCTGTTCGTTCACTTATCGAGATACCAATGCCGTCGATTCTTCCGCTGTATGAGGTCCAGCCATGAGCGACCTCACTGTCGAGCTCCTGCAAACCGGCCCCGAGCAGATCGAGCTGATCCGCAACCTCTACCAGTTTTACGCCTACGAGTCGTCGGACTGGGAACAGGAAGACGTCGAGGTCGATGGCCGCTTCTATGTGCATGACGAGCACCTGCAACGCTACTGGCAAGAGCCGCAGTGGAGCGCCAACCTGATCCTGGTCGACGGCTACATCGCCGGCTTCCTGCTGATCGAACGCAGCGAGCTGCCGGACCTCGACGCCCTGGAGCTGGCCGACCTGTTCATCCTCAAGCGCTACCGGCGCAAGGGCATCGCCAGCGCCCTGGCCAGCCAGGTGCTGGCGAGCGGGCAGAACCAGTGGCTGGTGCGTTACTACGACCAGGACGAAACCGCCCATGCCTTCTGGCGCGCGGTGCTCGACAAGTTGCCGCGGCCGGTACGCTCGATCGAACTGGACGACGAGCCGGAGCTGGTGAACTTCCTCGTGACCCGGGCCTTGCACTGACAGCCAGGTCGCAAGGTGCCAACCCTCAGCACTCAGGGTCGGTCAGCGACAGCCAGTCAGGCCGTCTTCCAGCCTTGACCTGTGAAGCAATCGAAGCGGTGAAACTGTCCTCGTTCTTGTACTTCTGCTGCAGACAGCGCAACGCCCGGTACGCCGCGCTGTGTGAGTCAAAGCGGGTCCAGCCGCTGTCGTGGTAAATCCATACCGGTTTGGCGGCATTGTGCAGTCGATGGCCATTGCCGTCGGCTGCAGCAATGGGCGTGGATATCTTCAGGCTCAGGTCGACGGGGTACAAGGGGGTGCCGTCCAGTCCGAGGACATTGAGCGTGCTATCCAGGGGTGCCTGGGTTTCGAAATAGGCTTTGCGTCTTTTTTGGCACAACGTTGAGGTGACGCCGCGCGCTCGTTTTCTATAGGTGTCGATCTGAGCCAGGGTAGCGAATTTTTTACCCAGGTAGAGGTAGCCGGATGCCGGTACACGACAATCGACAATCTCCATTTCCGGGTAAAGGGACTGTTGCGTCTTTGAGTCGTAGATGTTGAAACCCGTGGGAAATGCCAAAGGGTTGGCCGCCGATTCGGCTTCTTTTTTCCAGGTTGTGAAGTAGCGGTGGATGACCGAGTGGCTCAGACCATAAAACAACGAGGCTGACTGCATGCTGGGGAACAGCCGGTTGCACACTTTGTAGTAATGCTGCAGGGTGCGGCCCCTGAGCAGGAAGGGATCGATTTCCGGGTAAGTGGGCGCACCGCTGGCATCGGGCACGTTCAGCCCATGAGGGAAAACCCCGGCCTTGATGTAACGATTGATCTGGCTGGTGAACGCAAAGTAAGTGATGTTCTCACTGTGGCTGGATTGTCCGAAAGCGCTCATGCGGTTTTCGTAAAGAATGCCGTTCAGCAGAACAGGCTTGGACACCAGGTCGATCAGAAACTCGGCGTTTTTGAGGCGAGCAACGTCCAGCAGTCCCTGTTGGCTTTCCTGGAATAGTTTGTTCCCGGAGGCGTCCAGCAGGTTGTAGCCTTGATAAAAAAGGTTGCTTGATACCATTCTTCGAAACAGGGCGGCCAGGTTGGATTCGGTACCGACGCTTTCCTTTGCGGCAGCCTCGCTGATGGTGTGATAAGCATTGCCTCTCACCCAATAGCGGGGGTAGGCGTAACGGGTGTTCCAGGCTTTCTTGTAGCCCTCCATGCGGTTGGCCTGAGTCTGCTCCTGGATAAGCGCCCGGCTGTTTTCCATATACACCGGCCGGTCTTCGTCCAGATAGTTGAAACCTTCCGGAAAAAAGCCTTGCTTGGCCCAGTTGTGATACCAGGCTTTGAATGTGTTGTAGTCCGTGCAATACCCGGATTCGATATCGACTTCCAGGGCGTTGGCGATTTCCAGTGGGCTATGGGCCTGGAAGGCCACTTTGATCCCCGCGTACTTTTTGCCGTTGAACAGCACCGGTTGCCTGGCCTTTTCCCGCAGAAGCTCCAGTACATGCTCGGGCATCTGCAGGCCACTGACCCCTTCGCCTCCGTCGGTCAAGTTGGTCAGGCAACCGCTATTGTTCGAACTGCGCCCCCAATGTGCGATCAGCTTGATTTCAAGGTCATTGGCGTACTCGCTTGAGTGACAGGGAATGATCTGGATGAGTACCTTATCCCTGCCGACCTTGTTGATGGTGTGGATCTTGCGCATGTTTTTGGACGGTGCGTATTTGGCCGTCGTCGCCGCTTCATAGTAGTGAAAGGCGTAGCGTCGCTTGATGCCTTTACCCACATAAAACGGTTGCGGGGCATTGTGCTCGGTATCGAGCTTGTCCGTGCGCCTGAGGATGTAGACATAGGCGCTGTTTGCATCATCCAGCAGTAATGATGGGAACTTGACTGCGTCCTGGTAGGTGAAGGCCGCAAGCTCACCGATAAGCGGGATGTTGAAGGTTCCTTGTGTCGCTTGAGCCAGGCTTTTGCTGGTGACTGCCGAGCGTTGCGGCAAATTTGCCTGGGTGGCATTACTCATGGGGTTCAAGGTCCTTGCTTGCGGGGTGTACGGCGGATGCAGTGCGCGCTGAGCGGCAAGCTTGCCGGGTTGTCCGGGTAACAGCAAGTTGCCCACCAGGGCTGAAGCTCACACCGACCGTTGTTGCCAGCGCCTGTCCAGGCTTGCCAGCGGATTGCCGAGCCGTTGCGGGGTCTCGCCGGTCAACTGGCACAGCAGCTCGATCAGTGTTTCACCGTCGAGTACGCCTTGCTCGCGCAGCCGTTCGGCGAGCACCCGCAGCACCGGCCAGTAAGCGCGTAGCAGGCTGTGACAGCGACCCAGGGCCATGGGCCCGGCCTGCGCAACCTGGCGCGCCGGCAGCAGGGCGATCAGTTCATGGGCCCGGCGCAGGTCGCCGGCGCCACTGCTGGTGAGAAAGCGATCATCGGCGCTGTGACGGTAGATTGCCTCGGCCACGGGGCCGGCGAAGCAGTTGAGCAGGTCGCGTTCGATCAGCTCGATCATCGATGGCAGGTGTTCGGCGATGCCTGGCGGCTCGAAGGCGGGCAGGGGCACCAGGTAGTCCGCCTCGACCAGGCCCTTGACCGCCTGCAGGTTGCCGCGCAAATCCACCATCGGCCCGATCAGCGCTTCTGCCCGGGTGCGCACGGTTACCCGCCTGATCGCCAGGCCGTTCCACCAGAAGGCCAGGGCATGGCCGGCTTCGTGGTAGGCGGTGCGACGCGGACGGCTGTTCATGGTCATGACCTCAGGTGAGGCGGCTATCGCTACGATCTGCTCCTTCCCTGGGGTTGGTATAAGAGATTATGGCTATCGGCGGGCAATACTGCGTCTATTTGCTGACTGCCGGGGCCGGGACTAGCCTTGATGATGCGCTGGCGGGTGCCGGCCGGACCTGATGTGGAGATAACTAAAACGCTGGATACAAAGGTAGCTCACCCATGTCTACTGAATCGAAATGCCCGTTCAGTCATGCCGCTGGCGGTGGTACGACGAACCGCGACTGGTGGCCGAACCAACTGAACCTGAAGATCCTCCACCAGCACTCGCCGCAGTCCGATCCCCAAGGCGATGGCTTCAACTATGCCGAGGCCTTCAAGAGCCTGGACTTTCAAGCCCTGAAACAAGACCTGCATGCTTTGATGACCGATTCCCAGGACTGGTGGCCAGCGGATTTCGGTCATTACGGGCCGCTGTTCATCCGCATGGCCTGGCACAGCGCCGGCACCTACCGCACTGGTGATGGCCGTGGCGGCGCAGGCTCCGGACAACAACGCTTCGCGCCGCTCAACAGCTGGCCTGACAACGTCAGCCTGGACAAGGCCCGGCGCCTGCTGTGGCCGATCAAGCAGAAGTATGGCCGGAGCATCTCCTGGGCCGACCTGATCGTGCTCACCGGCAACGTTGCCCTGGAATCCATGGGCTTCAAGACTTTTGGTTTTTCTGGCGGCCGCGCGGATGTCTGGGAGCCGGATGAAGACGTCTACTGGGGCTCGGAAAACAAGTGGCTGGGTGGCGATACCCGCTACGGCAAGGGCCCGCAGCCGATGCAGGAGCCTGGTGAGGGCACCCTGGTGGCCGAGCCCGAGCAGCACGGCAACGAAGAAAGCCGCACCGACCAGGGCCGCAACCTGGAACCCCCCCTGGCCGCGGTGCAAATGGGCCTGATCTACGTCAACCCGGAAGGCCCGGAAGGCAACCCCGACCCGGTCGCCGCCGCCAAGGACATCCGCGAAACCTTCGCACGCATGGCCATGAACGATGAAGAAACCGTGGCCCTGATCGCCGGCGGCCATGCCTTCGGTAAAACCCACGGCGCCGGCCCTGCCGATAACGTCGGCCCGGAACCGGAAGCCGCCGGTCTTGAAGAACAGGGCCTGGGCTGGCGCAACAGCTTTGGCACGGGCAAAGGCGCCGACACCATCACCAGCGGCCTGGAAGTGACCTGGACCACCACGCCAACGCGCTGGAGCAACAACTACCTGGAAAACCTCTTCGGCTTCGACTGGGAACTGACCAAGAGCCCGGCCGGGGCCAACCAGTGGACGCCAAAAAACGGCGCTGGTGCGGGGATCATCCCCGATGCCCACGACCCGAACAAACGGCGCAACCCGACCATGCTCACCACCGACCTGTCGCTGCGCTTCGACCCGATCTACGAGCCGATCTCGCGGCGCTTTCTGGCCAATCCCGAGCAATTGAGCGATGCCTTTGCCCGTGCCTGGTACAAGCTGATCCACCGCGACATGGGCCCGCTGTCGCGTTACCTGGGCCCGGAACTGCCCAGCGAAGAGCTGCTCTGGCAAGACCCGATCCCGGCGCTCGACCATGCCCTGGTCGATGACAGCGACGTGACCGCACTGAAGGCCAGGCTGTTGGCTTCGGGGCTGTCGGTGGCCGAACGGGTGTCCACGGCCTGGGCGGCGGCCTCGACCTTCCGCGGCTCCGACAAGCGCGGCGGGGCCAATGGCGGGCGCCTGCGCCTGGCGCCGCAGAAGTTCTGGCAGGCCAACCAGCCTGAGCAGCTGGCCAAGGTGCTGAGCGTGCTGGAAGGCATCCAGAACGACTTCAACAGTGCCCAGGCCGGTGGCAAGAAAATCTCCCTGGCCGACCTGATCGTGCTGGCGGGCAGCGCCGCGGTCGAGCAGGCGGCCAAGAACGCCGGGGTCGATATCCGCGTGGCGTTTGCCCCGGGGCGCATGGATGCCTCGCAGGAGCAGACCGACGTCGAGTCGTTCGGTTTTCTTGAGCCCAATGCCGATGGTTTTCGCAACTACCTGAAGAACAGCTACCGGGTGCCGGCCGAGGCCCTGCTGATCGACAAAGCGCAACTGCTGACCTTGAGCGCGCCGGAAATGACCGTGCTGGTGGGCGGCCTGCGGGTGCTGGGGGCCAATGCCGGGCAAAGCAAGCACGGCGTCTTCACTCAGCAGCCGGGTACACTGAGCAACGACTTTTTCGTCAACCTGCTGGACATGGGCGTGGAGTGGAAGCCGGTGTCGGCGGCCAACGAAACGTTCGAAGGGCGTGACCGCAAGACCGGCGCGGTGAAATGGACCGGCACCCGGGTCGACCTGGTGTTTGGTTCCAACTCGCAACTGCGGGCGCTGGCGGAGTTCTATGCCAGTCGCGACGCCAAGGAGCAATTCATCAAGGACTTCGTCGCGGCCTGGACGAAAGTGATGAACCTGGACCGGTTCGATCTCAAGTAAGCCTCATCGCGGGTCAGTTCCGCTTCCCTGTGGGAGCGGAACTGACCCGCGATCGAGCGCGCAGCGGTGGTAATGCAGGCACCAAAGAGCCAATCAGCGCTGCGCCAGCCAGTAGTCATGCAGCGCCCGCGCCGCCGGGGCAATCGCCACCACCCGCTGACGATGCAAGGCAACGTCCAGGTTCGCCGGCAGCTCGAATTCATCCTGCTCGGCCCAGCCGGTAATCACCTGCAAGGCCTGCATTTGCGCTTCAGGCAGCACCGGCCAGTTGGCAATGGCGATACCGCGCAAATAACCAAAGCACCATTCTTCCGCCAATGGCAACGGCTGGCCCTGGTGTTCGGTCTGCTCAAGGCGCGGGGCAAATGCCTGCGGCGCTTCAACCAGTTGGGTGGCCAGGCTGTTCAGGTGACGGGCACACAGCTCGACGAAGCGCTGGCAGTCAGCAGCGTTTTGCCATTCCGGCATCTGCCCGCCCCAGATCGCCGGGAACCACTCGCTGATGTCCACCTGCACCGGGCTCGACACCAGCGCAGTGAAGTAGCCGTCGAGCTCCGAGGCGTTGAGCACCGAGTGGTCATCGCCGTACTGCTGTAAAGTGGCGTCGAGGAACGCGAAGTCGGCGGCAGCCAGTGGCAGGTCGTGCATGGGTATCTCCTTGGCCGCTCAGGCGCGGGCAAAAGGCGGGGAGGATGAGGCTTTGTGCAGTGTAAATCCAGCCCCGTTGCTTCAAGTTGGGCCTCACCCCATGGGCGTCAGCTGCTGCAACTGCTCGGCGCTGGGAAAACCGAGGGTGCGAAAGCGTGGCGGGTAGAGCTCGCCGTCTTTGCTCAGCAGCCCGCCCAGCAGTGTTTCAACCTCGTGCCAGGCCACCACCTGGGTCTGGGCCGAGCCGTCTGCCTGGGGCTGGACCAGGATCACCCGGTCGGTTTGCGGCAACGAGGTGAATACGCCCTCGGTCCAGGCCGCGATCGAAAAGCTGCTATTGCCGTTTTCGGCGTCGCTGTAAAGCCTGTGGGTGGCGACGAAGATGTCCTCGGGATGGGCTTCGTGGATCTTGTCGAGAAACTCTTTTTGCGTGCTATAGATGCCGTGGCGCAGCAGCCGCTGCAGGTCGCCCAGGCGCGCTTGCAGGTGCGCGTCCTGCACCTGGAAGGGCACGATGCGGCGGTCGTGATAGGTATAGATCTGGCTCGACTGCGCGCGCCCGTGCTCCAGCGCGTGGAAGCTCAGCTCGACCATCTGCCGCAGATTGTCGGCGTCCTTGTCGCCGGTGACCATCAGCACATCGCGGCTGGGCATCATGAACACCGGCTGGCCCTTGAGCGCCAAGCGCTGCAGCACGTCGGGCAGCAGCACGCGGCTGGTGTCATAGCCGTCCTTCCAGGCGCCCTGGTACAAACCGGGGAGGATCGCCTCGAAGGCATCGGGGCTGGCGTCGCGCAGGTTGTCCAGGGCAATCGCCAGCGCCTGCTCCAGGCTGATGCCCCAGTCCTGTGGCGGGCCGGCGGTCTGGGTCGAGGTGGTGTCGGGGTAGTCGATGGCCAGCAAGGTCACGCAGTCTTCGCAGAACGGCTGCCAGGCCATGGGGCAGGGCGAGTCCCAGCCTTGATGACGGACCTGATGCAGGCGGATCTCTTCGAGCATGGCCAGGTTGCGGATCACCGGCCGCAACAGCGGCCTAACCTGCTCCAGGGGCTGCACTGCGCTGCTGTTGCGGCTGTCGATCAGGCCGCGCAGGTAGCTGTTGAGTACCTCGGTTTTGCGGCCCTTGTCGGCGTTCAGGTAGTCACGGTAGGCGTTGTGCAGGTTGAAGTAACTGCCGGCGCCGTAGCGCAGGCGAAAGTCGTCGGCCTGATAGTCCAGTGGCTCGGCATAACCGCCGGCGCGCGCGGCCTTGATGAAGGTACGGGCAAAGCCTTCCTCGGTAGGTGTGCGCTTGAACAGCGTGTCGAAAAGTGCCCTGAACATGTGCGAAATCCTCCGTGAACGCGAAGTGCGCATGATGCTCGTGGTGGTGGGAGGGGTAAAGCTGAATATCTGCGCCTCGCCCAGGCCTGGCGGCCGATTTTGCACCTTCGCACGCGGCTGAATGCACCGCTGCCCGCTGGCTCCCCGTTCCGCTGTGGGCAATTTTGGTGCTAAATAGGCCGCTCAGGTAATTCGTCCAGACCCTGCAGCGTCATGCCGTGCAATGAGAACAACTATGCGAACCCATCTTCAAAGCCGTGAAATCCCCGTGCTCCAGACCCCGTGTGGTGCAAGCCTTAACCCAGTCAGCCATCAACCCTCGGCGGTAGCAGCATGATCGAAGTCACAGAGGTTTCCATTGCCCAGCTGCGCGCTGCGCTCGAGTCCGGCCAGACCACCGCGGTGGAGCTGGTCAAGGCCTACCTGGCGCGCATCGACGCCTACGATGGCGCGGACACTGCCACCAAGCTCAATGCTGTAGTGGTGCGCAACCCCGAAGCGCTGAACGAAGCGCAGGCTTCTGACGAACGCCGCGCCCAGGGCCAGACCCTCGGCCCGCTCGACGGCATCCCGTATACCGCCAAGGACAGCTACCTGGTCAAGGGCCTGACCGCCGCCTCCGGCAGCCCGGCCTTCGCTGACCTTGTGGCCTATCGCGACGCCTTCACCATCGAGCGCCTGCGCGCTGCCGGCGCCATCTGCCTGGGCAAGACCAACATGCCGCCGATGGCCAACGGCGGCATGCAGCGCGGCGTTTATGGCCGCGCCGAAAGCCCGTACAACGCCGACTACCTGACCGCACCGTTTGCCTCCGGCTCGTCCAACGGCGCCGGTACTGCCACGGCGGCCAGCTTCGCCGCCTTCGGCCTGGCCGAAGAAACCTGGTCCAGTGGTCGCGGCCCGGCCTCGAACAACGGCCTGTGCGCCTACACGCCCTCGCGTGGGGTGATCTCGGTGCGTGGCAACTGGCCGCTGACGCCGACCATGGACGTGGTGGTGCCCTTTGCCCGGACCATGGCCGACCTGCTCGAAGTGCTCGACATCGTCGTCGCCCAAGACCCGGACAAACGCGGCGATCTGTGGCGCCTGCAGCCCTGGGTGCCAATCCCCAGCGTCGATTCGGTGCGCCCGGCCTCCTACCACGAGCTTGCAGCCGATGCCGCAGCGCTCAAGGGCAAGCGTTTCGGCGTGCCGCGCATGTACATCAATGCCGACCCTGAAGCCGGCACCAGCGAAGCCCCGGGCATCG
This sequence comes from Pseudomonas sp. UC 17F4, assembly GCF_900101695.1. Lineage (NCBI taxonomy): Bacteria > Pseudomonadati > Pseudomonadota > Gammaproteobacteria > Pseudomonadales > Pseudomonadaceae > Pseudomonas > Pseudomonas sp. UC 17F4. The sequence goes on along the minus strand of NZ_FNKV01000001.1, from coordinate 4,245,548 downwards.
GTGGCCCGACCGGCCAGCGGATCAACACCCGGCCATCGGTGATCGCCCTCTGGGAGCAGGCGCGCAAGGCCCTGGAAGCGGCCGGTGGCGAAGTCATCGAAGTCGATTTCCCCCTGGTATCCAACTGCGAAGGCGATCGCCCGGGTGCGCCGACCGTGTTCAATCGCGGCCTGGTGTCCAAGGAGTTCCTTCACCACGAACTGTGGGACCTGACCGCCTGGGCCTTCGATGATTTCCTCCAGGCCAACGGCGACCCCAAGCTCAACCGCCTGGTCGATGTCGACGGGCCGAAGATTTTCCCGCATGATCCGGGTACGCTGCCCAACCGCGAAGGCGACCTGGCCGCGGGCATGGACGAATACGTGCGCATGGCCGAGCGCGGCATCACCCCGTGGGACCAGATCAGCACTGTGCCGGACGGCCTGCGCGGCCTGGAACAGACCCGGCGCATCGACCTCGAAGACTGGATGGATGCGCTCAAACTCGACGTGGTGATCTTTCCGACCGTCGCTGACGTCGGCCCGGCCAATGCCGATGTCGACCCGGCGTCGGCCGACATTGCCTGGAGCAACGGCGTGTGGGTGGCCAACGGCAACCTGGCGATCCGTCACCTGGGCGTGCCGACGGTGACCGTGCCGATGGGCGTGATGGCCGATATCGGCATGCCGGTGGGCTTGACCTTTGCCGGTCGCGCCTACGACGATTCGTCATTGCTGCGCCTGGCGGCTGCCTTCGAGTCGACCGGCTCCCGGCGCCTGGTGCCGCCGCGCACGCCGGCGCTGGCCGGCGGCAAGTAAGCAGAAGGGGCGGGTAACCGCCCTTTTTTATTCCCCAGACACGAGATACCCATGGCTAACCAAGACATCACTTTCATCCCCGACCCGGACGCCGAGTCGATCTCTTCCGACGTCGCCGGTTTCGGCGGCATCCTGGTTTCGACCCAGATCCCCACGCGTGCCGACGGCAGCCTGGAACTGGGCGATATCACCGCCCAGAGCGAATGTACCCTGCAAGCGCTGAAAGTCGCTCTGGAGCGTGCTGGCAGCTCCATGGACCGGGTGTTGCACCTGACCATCTACCTCACCGACATGGCCGAGCGGGCGGCGTTCAACGAGGTCTACCAGCGCTTCTTCGCCAAGCCCTGGCCGGTGCGCGCTGCAGTGGGCGTGGCGTCGCTGGCGGTGGAAGGCATGCGTGTGGAAGTGACTGCGATGGCGGCCAAGGCCTGAGTTGTTGCGGTGGCTGGGCTGGCCTCATCGCAACGCCGAACCTGTGGGAGCGGCGGTGCGACGCCTCGACTTGACCCGCGCTCGGGCGCACCACCGGGCAGGCTACGGGTGCCGTTCAGGCGTTTCGCCGCTACAATGCGCGCCTCGACCGTGACAGCCTGACTAAAAAAACATGTCCCTGCCCAAGCATCACCTGGAATTGCTCAGCCCCGCCCGCGATGTCGCCATCGCCCGCGAGGCCATTCTGCATGGCGCCGACGCTGTGTACCTCGGCGGCCCGAGCTTCGGTGCGCGCCACAATGCCTGCAACGAAGTCAGCGATATCGCCCAGTTGGTGGAGTTCGCCCATCGCTACCACGCGCGGGTGTTCACCACCATCAACACCATCCTCCACGACAACGAACTGGAGCCGGCGCGCAAGCTGATCCACGAACTGTACGATGCCGGCGTCGACGCGCTGATCGTCCAGGACCTGGGGGTGATGGAGCTGGACATCCCGCCGATCGAGCTGCACGCCAGTACCCAGACCGACATCCGCACCCTGGCCCGGGCCAAGTTCCTCGACCAGGCCGGTTTCTCCCAGTTGGTGCTGGCCCGCGAGCTGAACCTGCAGGAAATCCGCGCCATCGCCGACGAGACCGACGCGGCGATCGAGTTCTTCATCCACGGTGCGCTGTGCGTGGCCTTCTCCGGCCAGTGCAACATCTCCCACGCCCAGACCGGGCGCAGCGCCAACCGTGGCGACTGCTCCCAGGCCTGCCGCCTGCCGTACACCCTCAAGGACGAAAAGGGCGGGGTGATCGCCTACGAGAAGCACCTGCTGTCGATGAAGGACAACAACCAGAGCGCCAACATCCGCGCCCTGGTCGAGGCCGGCGTGCGCTCGTTCAAGATCGAAGGGCGCTACAAGGACATGGGCTATGTGAAGAACATCACCGCCTACTACCGCCAGCGCCTGGACGCCGTGCTCGAAGACCGCCCGGACCTGGCCCGCGCCTCCAGCGGCCGTACCGCGCACTTCTTCCTGCCCGACCCGGACAAAACCTTCCACCGCGGCAGCACCGACTACTTCGTCAGCGAGCGCAAGATCGACATCGGCGCCTTCGACTCGCCGACCTTCACCGGCCTGCCGGTGGGTGTGGTCGAGAAAGTCGGCAAGCGCGACCTGCAGGTGGTCACCCACGAGCCGCTGTCCAACGGCGACGGCCTCAACGTGCTGGTCAAGCGCGAAGTGGTGGGCTTTCGCGCCAACATCGCCGAGCCGAAAGGCGAGTTCGATGAAGACGGCGAAAAACGCTACCGCTACCGCGTCGAGCCCAACGAGATGCCCAAGGGCATGCACCAGCTGCGGCCCAACCACCCGCTGAGCCGCAACCTCGACCACAACTGGCAGCAGGCATTGCAAAAGACCTCGGCCGAGCGCCGTATCGGCCTGGCCTGGGTGGCCAAGCTTGACGAACAGCGCCTGGCCCTGACCGCCGCCAGCGAGGAGGGCATCAGTGCCAGCGTCAGCCTGGACGGTCCGTTCGGCCTGGCCAACAAGCCGGAGCAGGCGCTGGAGCAACTGCGCGACCTGCTCGGCCAGCTGGGCACCACCGAGTACCACGCCACCGACGTTCAGCTCGATGCGCCGCAGGCGTACTTTATCCCCAACTCGCAGCTCAAGGCCCTGCGCCGCGAGGTCATCGAAGCGCTGACCGCCGCGCGCATCCAGGCCCACCCGCGCGGTGGCCGCAAGGCCGAGACCAACCCGCCGCCGGTGTACCCGGAGTCGCACCTGTCGTTTTTGGCCAACGTCTACAACCAGAAGGCCCGCGACTTCTATCACCGTCACGGGGTCAAGCTGATCGACGCCGCCTACGAGGCCCACGAAGAGGCGGGCGAAGTGCCGGTGATGATCACCAAGCACTGCCTGCGTTTCTCCTTCAACCTGTGCCCCAAGCAGGCCAAGGGCGTGACCGGCGTGCGCACCAAGGTGGCGCCGATGCAGCTGATTCACGGCGATGAAGTACTGACCCTGAAGTTCGACTGCAAGCCGTGCGAGATGCACGTCATCGGCAAGATGAAAGGCCACATCCTTGGCCTGCCGCAACCGGGCAGCGTGCAGCAGGTGGTCGGGCATATCAGCCCTGAAGACCTGCTCAAGACCATCCCGCGCGCGCCGCATTGAGTGAAACACCGCGGCCAGCACCTTCAGGGTGCTGGCCGCAATGGACTCTGGCCCCAGCTGTGCGGGGCCGACAGCCAGGAAGGTAACGTGAACCTACAACTGCAAATCCAGCATATTTTCAGCGGCATGGCCTTTGCCCGGCCGCTTTTCTATAACTACCCGCAAGGCCTGCGCTTCGAGCTGGCCGAAGGCGGCAGCGACATCGAACGCTTCCTGCTGGCAGTCAGCAAGGCCACCGCGGTGTGCCGCGACCTGTTTGCCGGTGAGCAAGCGATGGTGGTGTGCCTGCGCGTGCACTCCAACGGTAACGGTTTTGCCCACCGCGACGTGTTGCGCGACTTGCGTGCCGCCGGTATTCGCGTCCCCGCCCGGCGCTCACTGTGGAGCCAGCGGCTGGACCCGGACGACTGGTTCGAAGAGCACCAGCCCGAGTACTGGCTGCACCTCGCCTTTGAGGCGCCACTGTCGTTGCTGCAACCGGTGCTCTGGTGCGCATTGGCCGATAATCCGGGGACCATACGCCCGAGCCCTTGCTGCGGTGTCTACTTGTTCAACCTCAACCAGCGGTTGATGGCCTTGCCCTATGACGATCGGGGTATGGATGTGGTGGGCCCCAACCACGACGTGCTCGCGCTGTTGTACCGCCAGCACCAGCCGTGGCTGCTGGACTACGACCGCGAGCGCATGGACGCAAGCTTCGCCACCGTCCTGCATTGACTCACTGCAGCGACTCGATTTTCCAGCGCCAGCTGCCCAGCGGGTTGTCCTCGCGGGTGCGGACGAACACGCCGTAGTCGACCAGGTAGCTGTAGCCTTCGCGCCAACGGTTGCCGCGAGGGCTCTGCCAGGTGCAGGTCAACGGCTTGGCGCTGCCTTGCAGGGCCGGGTGCAGGGCGCTGGCCGCTTGCGCCTTGCCGACCTGGCAATGGGTGGTGCGGGTAATGCTCGCAGTTTGCCCGGCGTGGCTGCTGGTGTAGCTCAGCTGCGCATGGGCGGGCAGGGTTTGCCAGTCGCCGCTGAATGACAGCGCGGTCAAGCTGTCGCTGGCGTCCTGCTCCTGACCGGTCATGATGTCGATGCCGCGTGCGGCCAGATCGAACAGGCCGCGAAAGCTCAGTTGCAGCTGCTGCGCTATCGTCGGGTCCACAGCCTGTAGCAACACTTGGCCGGAGCGGCTGTCGGTGCTGAGGAATACCTGGCGCGGCCTGTTGACGGCATTGTCGCCGTCGTTGAGGTTGGCGTCGTAGCGATAATCCAGCCGGTGCAGGCTCAGGCGTGGTGTCGGCAGGTCGAGGGCGGCGATGGCGGCAAGCACTTCAGGCCTGGCCCTGGGCGGCAAAAACGGCGGCGGCAACGGTGTACGGGCTTTGAGCGGGGCAAGCTTGGCAAGCTCGGCCGGCGCTTGGCAGGCGGCGTCGAACAACTGCTGATAGTACAAAGGGGCCTGCCGGTAGAACGCGCTGAAGGGCTGCCACTGAAGCCTGGTGCGGTCTACGCGATTGTCGTTGTCGAGGAACACCTGGCTTTGCCGGCTGATGAGTTGGCGCTGGCAATAGAACGCCAGGCGCTCGCGGCTGTGCGGGGCCATCACCGCGTGGCCGTATTGCATCGGATAGCGGTGGCGCTGGATGCCGGTCCAGGCGTAGGTAATGTCGCCCTCATGCTGCAGGCTGTTACGGTCGATCAGCAGCCAGTCCTGATCCTCGTCCAGGTTCAGCACGCGCCAGTCGGGGGCCGGACTCTGGTACTCGGGCAACTGACCGGCACCTGGCGGATCGGCTTGAAAGTGGCTGCAAGCGGCCAGGGTGAGCACAGCCAGGCTCGCAGCAAGCGGCTTGAGGGCAAAACGGGCGAGGGCATCCATGCGCATAGGCTCTTGGGGCAAAGCGCGCAGTGTAGCGAATGCCTGCGCCAAGCTGTATGCCTGGCGCTAGCCCCGGGTACGCCAGATCTGCGGCCAATGGGCAGTATCGACGCTGTCGCACCAGCTCATGCGGCTGAATGCCTTGAGCTGCATCACCGCGCCGTCATAGCGCCAGGTTGCATTGGCGCCGCAGTAGCGCCCGCCCGGCTGCAACTGGTTGAGCTCGCCGCGGGCCGGGTCGAACTTGAAAAAGCCATACATCTCGCCGCCCAGCACATCATGCCTGGGGACCTCGATGTGCAGCGAGGTGGGTTGATAGGGCGCGCTGCGCAAGGCGCGGTAATAGCTGTACATGCAGCCCTGGCTCCCACAGCCGTAGCGCAGGCCTACCAGCACATGGGTCGCGTCCAGCGGCGAGACCTCGGCTTCGGCTTGCCAGTTGTCGTACTCGGGTTCGCTCCATTCATGGCGGGTGATGGCAATGACGGCGTCGGCGATGGCCTTCTGCTCGGCATCGCTCACCCCTGGCGCCGGAGTGAAGGGGGCGAGGGTGGGCGTCGGCGGTGCTGGCGGCAGCTGGCTGTCGGGGCGTGTGCCGGGGTTTACAAAGGCGCTGGGGTGATCGATGCGTCCTTGCACCGAGTCGATGAACAGCAAGGAGGCACTCAGGCCCTGCAGCGATACCGGGTGCTGGCCGTTGCTGGTGTCCAGGGTCAGGGTCTGGCCGTTGCGCAGTTGGCGCAACAAGCGCAACGCGACGTCACCTTTGGCGTGATAACGCATCTGCCCCTGCGAGCCTGGCCGAAACCCCGCTGGCAGCGGGCCGCCGTCGAGCAGCAGCCGGGCGCCGAGCTCGACTCCGGCGTCGCTGAACAGGGTCAGGGTGGTAGTCCCCTGGGCCCCGGCTTCGCGCACCAGCTCAAGGCCCACGCCTTGATCGACGCTGCTCGACACCGCGGTACAGCGCAGGGTGTTGTCGCAGCCCACGACCCATTGCTTGAACTGCTTGAGCACCGGCTCCGGTTCCGGCGCGGCCAGGGCCAGGGCCGGCAGGAGCATCAAGCACAGCCAGTTCCATCTTGGGTCAACCATGGTGTTTCAATCCTGCAGGGTAAGCGAACGTCCGTCCTGGCCGGGCATCATCGCAGAAGCCGGGCCAACTTCAAGCCGTTGCCGATCAGAACTCCAAGGCTGCTGTGCTATCCAACGGGTATGACACGGGAGGTAACTGCAATGACCAGCAACGAGCGCGAGGCGCCCGCCAACGAGACGGACAAGCCTGCTGAAGATGAAGACCTTGCCAACCGGCCGATCACTCCGGCCAATCACCGTACTCAGGCTGAGGCCGCTGAAGAACTTAGCCGCAAGATTGCCGAGATTGAACGCAAGGTCGCTGATGGCAATTAACTATCATCTCTATATATAGAACGAAGGGCCATGACGGCCCTTCGCTTACTTCCAACTCATCTATCCACCGAGTTTACTTGCACAGGGTGTAACTGCCCTGGTGCGCACCGCCTCTGTACAAGTCAAAGCGGTAGCCGGCACCCGCGCCGAAGTTATAAGAGCCACCGGTCAGTGTCCAGGAGCCGGCGCTGACGGAAAACCCGCCGCTTACCTGGTCCACTTCCTGATCGTCGAGCACCCGCAGGGCAGAGGGTTGCGCGCTGGTCATGTCGATGTTTTGTGCATGGGTCATGTTATCTATACCTCGTTTGCTACAGTGGGTTCGTCCTAGGTTGATCCCCCCAGGAGAGGGCCTGGGCGCAAGGTGTTGCACTATAAAAGTGTGAGATCGATCACAGTTCCAATAACAGTGGCAGGCTGTTTCGATCCCCGGCCAAGTTAGTAATGCCAGCGCTTTAAGTGCAATAGTACAAGTGTGCTAGTGCCTGTCGATTAACTCGCCGTTATGCTGCAACAGGCTCAGGCGATCAGTCTGTTCATGTTATTAACGTTATCCGCCGGGTCATGGATTGGCATGTTATTCAGGAGCGAAGCCGTGCACGCACGGCGTGACAAGGAGTTGGGCAGCGTACTGCTGGTGTCGCCCGTGCCCCTGCGCTGGGCGGCGCTGGCTGCGCTGCTGTTCAGCCTGGTGTTGATCGTGTTCCTGACCTGCGCCACCTATACCCGCCGCGCCACCGTGAGCGGCGTACTGGTGCCCGAGGGCGGGCTGGTCAAGGTGTTTGCGCCACAGGCAGGGGTGGTGCAAGGCCTGGCTGCGGTCGAAGGTCAGAGCGTTGAGGCCGGGTCGACACTGATGGCCCTGGGCAGTGACCTGTATGCCGAGGCCGGTGGCGCGCACGTGGCTATCAGCCGCTTGATCAAGCGACGTAACGACAGCCTTACTGAGGAGATTGCCAGCACCCGTGCGCTGCACCTGAAGGAGCTTGAGGGCAAGCGCCGGCGCCTGGCGGTGCTGGAAAGCGAGCAGCAGAAAATCCTCACGCAGATGGACATCAGCCGCCAGCGCCTGGGGTTGGCCCAAGGCATTGCCGCGCGTTATGCCGACCTGCAGCGCCAGGACTACGTGTCGCGCGACCAGTTGCAGGAAAAGCAGGACGCCGTGCTCGAAGTGCGCCTGCGCAGCGAAGAACTGAGCCGTTCGTTGCTGTCGCTGCGCAACGATATCGCCACCTTGCGCGCCGAGCTTGCCGAGTTGCCGTTCAACCAGGGCAAGCAACTGGCCGAGCTTGAGCGGCGCTTGTCGCAAAGCCAGGGCAACCTGCTGGAAAGCGAAGTCAAACGCCAGGTGGTGATTACCGCCCCGGCCAGTGGCGAGGTGACGGCGGTGGGCGTGGTCAACGGCACCCGCGCCGATAGTAACCGGCCGCTGTTGAGCATCGTGCCCAGCGATGCCCAGCTGTACGCCGAACTCTATGTGCCCAGCCGTTCGGCCGGTTTTGTGCGCAGCGGCGATGCCGTGCTGTTGCGCTACCAGGCTTATCCCTACCAGCACTTCGGCCTGGCACGCGGCACGGTAGCGTCGGTGTCGCGCAGCGCGCTGCCAGCCGACGAAATCATGAGCGTGGGCGGCGTCTCCGAGCAGCAGCGCGAGCAAGGCCCGATGTACCGGGTCAGGGTCACCCTTGAACAACAAGCCATGCGCGGACGCGGGCTGAACGAGCGCTTGCGTTCGGGCATGCAACTGGACGCCGACATCCTGCAGGAGAACATGCCCCTCTACGAGTGGCTGCTCGAACCCCTGCGCGGCATAGGGAAACGCCTTTGAACATTCGCCAACCGCTGGCTTTCGGCATCGGCCGCAAGCTGCCCATGGTGCTCCAGGCCGAAGCCGCCGAGTGCGGCCAGGCCTGCCTGGCGATGATCGCCGGCTTTCACGGCCAGCGTCATGACCTGTTCTCGCTGCGCCAGAAGCTGTCGCCGTCGATGAAGGGCGCGACCCTCAAGCAACTGATGGCCATGGCCAGCCAGTTAGGCCTGGCCAGCCGGCCATTGCGCCTGGAACTGCAAGCACTCGGGCAACTGCGCTTGCCCTGTGTGCTGCACTGGAATTTCAACCATTTCGTGGTGCTCAAGGAGGTCGGGCCGCGCGGGGTGACCCTGCACGATCCGGGGCGCGGGGTGTGCAAGCTGTCGTTCGAAGAAGTCTCGGCAGCCTTCACCGGCGTGGCCCTGGAGCTGTGGCCACAGAGCGATTTCCAGCAGGGCGCGGCCAATCCGCCGCTGCGCCTGCGCCAGTTGCTGGGCCGGGTACAGGGCTTTGGCGGGGTGCTCAGCCATGTGCTGTTGCTGGCGGCGGCGCTGGAGCTGTGCATGGTGCTCAGCCCGTTTTTTTTGCAAACGGTGATCGACAAGGTGCTGGTCAGCGCCGATCTCGACCTGCTGGCGGTGCTGGCCATCGGTTTCGGTCTGCTGCTGGTGATGCAGCAAACCCTGGCGCTGGGGCGCTCCTGGGCGTTGATGTACCTGGGCACCCTGCTCAGCGCGCAATGGCAGATTAACGTCTTCAGCCATCTTGTGCGTTTGCCGGTGGCGTTTTTCGAGCGCCGCCACCTGGGCGATATCGTCTCGCGTTTTGGCTCGTTGAAGTCGATCCAGCACACCCTGACCACCTCGTTTGTCGAAGCCTTGCTCGATGGCCTGATGACCCTGGTAACCCTGGGCCTGATGTTCGCCTACAGCCCGCCGCTGGCACTGATCGCGCTGCTGGCCATGGTCATCTATGCCCTGGCCCGCTGGGCCTGGTTCGGCCCGCTGCGCCGCGCCAGCGAAGAGGAGCTGGTGCATGCCGCCCGCCAGCAGAGTTACTTTCTGGAAAGCGTGCGCGGGGTGCGCACCATCAAGTTGTTCGGCCATCAGGAGCAACGCGCCAGCGCCTGGGGCAGCCTGCTGGTCGAAGAAATCAACGCCGGCTTGCGTCCGCAAAAGCTCGCGCTGGCTTACCGCGCCTTCAATGGCCTGCTGTTCGGTCTGGTGACCGTGCTGGTGATCTGGCTCGGTGCCAGGCTGGTGCTTGATGGCCAGTTCAGCGCCGGCATGCTGATTGCCTTTAACGCCTACAAGGAGCAGTTCAACAGCCGTGTAGCCGGGCTGATCGACAAGCTGGTCGATGTGCTGATGCTGCGCCTGCATGGCGAGCGCCTGGCCGATATCCTGCTGCAGGTGCCCGAACCCAGAGCGCCTGAGAAACCTGACGACAACGACGTCGTCGACAGCGTGCCGAGCCTGGAAGTGCGCCAGCTCAAGTTTCGCTATTGCGAGCACGAGCCCTATGTGCTCGATGAAGTGTCGGTGCGCATCGAAGCCGGCGATTCGCTGGCGATCGTCGGCCCCTCGGGAGGCGGCAAGAGCACCTTGCTCAATGTCATGCTCGGCATTCTCAGCCCCAGCAGCGGCAGCGTGTTGCTCGACGGTGTGGCCATCGACAGCCATAACCTGGAGCGGTTGCGGCGGATCAGCGCCACGGTGCTTCAGGATGATGTGCTGTTCGCCGGCTCGATTGCCGACAACATCAGTTTTTTCAGCGCCGAGGCCAACCCGCGCTGGGTCGAGCAGTGCGCGCGCATGGCGGCGGTGCATGACGACATCGCGCAAATGCCCATGGCCTACAACACCCTGGTGGGCGACATGGGCACGGTGCTGTCGGGTGGGCAGAAGCAACGCATCCTGCTGGCCCGGGCGCTGTACCGGCGGCCCAAGCTGCTGTTTCTCGACGAAGCCACCAGCCACCTCGACATCGACCGCGAGGCGGCGGTCAACCAGGCGCTGCAGGCGCTGAACATCACCCGCATCATTGTTGCCCATCGCCCCGATACCATTCGCTCGGCGCGCCGGGTGCTGGCGCTGGACAACGGCCGGGTGGTGTATGACGGGCCGCTGATTGAGGCCGATGAGCAAGCGCCAGCCGAGCCAGATGAACGTGCCTGTGGTACGGCGTCTTCGTCATGAACCGTCACCTGACCAGGCTGTGTCTGGCTGCCTTGCTGCTGGCCTGGACGGTGCTACCGGGCATGGCCGCCGAAGCCCTCGATGCCTGCCCAGGCAGGTTAAGCCCTGCACAGCCACTGGTGTTGTCCAGTGCCGTGGCCATCGCCCTGTGCGCCGATCCGCAAGTGCGCGAAGCCTGGCTGTCACAACTGAGCAGCCAGGCCAGCCTGGATGCCGAGTACTCGGCCTACTGGCCGACTGTGCAAGCCCAGGCCAGCAGCGGGCGGGCGAGCCGCAAGACGCGCTTTGACAACTTTCCCGAGGCTGACTCGACCCTCAACACCCGCACCAACAGCTATGGCCTGAACCTCAACTGGGTGCTCTATGATTTTGGCCTGCGCGCGGCGAAAGTCGAGGGCGCCCGCCAGCTGTTGAACGCGGCCAGCAGCAGTCGGGTGGAGAAAATCCAGGCCACGGTGCTCGCCACCAGCAAGGCCTTCTACCAGGTCCAGGCCAACGCCGCCTTGCTCGCGGCCAAGCGCAGCGCCGAGTCCCTGGCGGCCAGCAGCCTCAAGGCGGCCACCGCCAAGTACCAGGCCGGGGCCGGCGAGCAGAGCGACCGTCTGCAGGCCCAGACGACTCACGACCAGGCGCAGCTTGAACGGGTGCTGGCTGAAGGTGACTACGCGACGGCCCAGGGCGCCCTGGCCCGTGCCCTCGGGCTGTCACCCTCGGCGCCGCTGACACTCACCGCCTTGAACGAGCCGGCGGGGCAGGAGGATGAGTTCATGGCCAGTGTCGATGCCTTGATGGAGCAAGCCCGGGCCCGGCACCCGGCCATCGAAAAGGCCCGCGCCGATTGGTTCGCCACCCGCGCCAGGGCGGATGAAGCGCGTGCCGAGGGGCGGCCCAAGGTGTCGCTGTTCAGCAGCTACCAGCAAGAAGACACGCCGATCGACCAGGTGTCGACACGCCAGCAGATCGAGACCTGGAGCGTGGGCGTGCAGATTACCGTGCCGATCTTCGACGGCTTCCTCAGCCGTCGGCGTGCCCGCGCCGCCGATTATGAAGCCGGCGCCCGCGAGCAGGCCCTGGAGCAGGCCGAACGCAGCGTGGCCCTCAACGTCTGGAAAAGCCGCCAGGCCCTGGATGCGCGCACCCGCGCCCTGGCCATCAGCCGCAGCTTCGTCGCCAGCGCCGGGCAATCCCATCAAGTGGCATTGGGGCGCTACAAGGCTGGGGTGGGCAGCATCATCGAACTGCTCAGGGCGCAGAACGAGCTGGCGCTTGCCGAGCAGCGGCGCGTGGAATCGCTGGTCAACTGGTACACCGCCAGGTTGCAACTGGCGGCGGACCTGGGGCAGTTGAATGGTGCGTTGTGAGTGTGTTCGCTGTCTTCCTGACTAGACTCAACCTGCCATTCACCAACCGTGGAGAACCAGGATGAGCCCTAAAAATACCATCTGCCTCTGGTACGACGGCACCGCGCTGGAGGCTGCGACCTTTTATGCCAAGACCTTCCCCGACAGCAAGGTCGGTGCCGTGCACCGGGCGCCGGGCGACTTTCCCTCGGGTAAAGAGGGCGATGTGCTGACCGTCGAGTTTACCGTGCTGGGCATCCCCTGCGTGGGGCTTAACGGCGGGCCGATGTTCACCCACAGCGAGGCGTTTTCGTTTCAGGTGGCGACCGAGGATCAGGCCGAAACCGATCGCCTGTGGGACGCCATTGTCGGCAATGGCGGCCAGGAAAGCGCCTGTGGCTGGTGCAAGGACAAGTGGGGGCTGTCGTGGCAGATTTCGCCGCGGGTGCTGGTCGAGGCAATTACCAGCACTGACCGTGCCGCCGCCAAGCGCGCCTTCGATGCGATGATGGGCATGCGCAAGATTGATATCGCGGCGATTGCGGCGGCGGTCAGGGGTTGAATTGCCGGAGCTGGCTTGCCAGCTCCCGCACAGATCCTGTTGCAGCAACAGCGTTGCCCTCAGAACCCCAGGGTCGCTGACACCAGGTAGGTGCGCGGGGTCGACAACGTCAGCCCGGCCTCGCTGTCATCCGAGGCGCCCGCCGAAGACCAGTAGTGCTCATCCAGCACATTCTCGACACTGGCGCGCAGGGTGATGGCCTTGTCATCGACCTTGAAGGCATAGCGCGCCCCCAGGTCGTAACGCTCCCAGCCGTCGATCTGCTTGCTGTTGGCCTGGTCCAGGTACTGCGAGCTTGAGTGGATGCCCCGGGCCGTCAGGGTCAGGCCGGCGAGGGCAGGCACGTCATACTCGGCGCTCAGGCTGAGGTTGTACTCCGGCGTTGCCGGGGCGCGGTTACCGTCGAAGCTGGCGCCGACGGTGTCGGTCAGTTCGCTGTCGATGTACATCACCCCACCGAGCAGGCGAAAGCCCTTGAGCGGCTCGCCGAACACATTGAGTTCAATGCCCTTGTTCTCACGCTTGCCATTGGGTCCGAACACCCGGGTAGTGGCGTTGGTCTCGTAGGCCGGCTGCTTGATGCGAAAGGCGCTGGCGGTCAGGGCGAAGTTGCCCAGGTCGTACTTGGCGCCGACTTCTACCTGGCGGCTAATGAACGGCGCGAAGATCTGGTCTTCGTTGATCGAGGTCGACGGGGCGATCTTGCCCTGGCTCAGGCCTTCCATGTAGTTGGCATACAGCGACAGCTGGTCGCTGAGCTTGAACAGGATGCCGCCCGAGGGCGAGAGCTTCTCTTCGTCGTAGGCGGTGTCGCCCTTGATGCCATCGCTCCAGTCATCGACCTGGACCCGCTGCCAGCGCGCACCCAGGGTCAGCAACAGGCGCTGGTCAAAAAAGCCCAGGGTGTCGGACAACGCCACGCCGCTGAAGCGGTTCTCGGTGTAGACCTTGGGGTCCGAGCGCAGCCGGGTGCCGGGCGTCGGGGTCGGGCGCGGGTTGTAGAGGTTGCTGGGGCCGGCGGCATAGCGCCCGCCGCCGTTCTCGAAGTCCATGTAGAAGTAGTTGGCCGCCAGGTTGAACTCGTGGCTCACCGGGCCGGTTGCGAACCAGCTGCGCAGGCCGGCGGTGGCGGTGCGCACGTTCTCGTCGCGGGTGAAGTCGCGCGGCTGGACGCTGAAGTCGCCGGCATCGTTGGACACCGGTACGTTGTGGCGGAGGAAGTCGTGGTTGCTCTTGCGCGCGCCGACGGCGCCGTAGGCCATCAGCGAGTCATTGAGGTCGAACTCGGCGTTGACTGTGCCGAAGGTGTCGTTGGTGCGCGCCTTGCTCCAGGCCTGGGCGTAGTTGCGGCGCACGTCGCCGGCGTCCGGCACCTTGGCGTTGGCGCCAACGATGACTCGCTCCTGGGGCGCATCGGTGTTGCGCTCGGTATGGCCGACATCGCTCGACAGGCGCAGGCGCTCGCCGCGAAAGTCCAGGCCGAGCACGGCCATTTCGCGGTCGACGCTCTGCTGGTCCCATTCGGTGTCGCCGGCTTGCTTGACGCCATTCAAGCGCAGGCCGAACTTGCCGTCCTCGCCAAAGCGCCGGCCGATGTCGACCGCACCGCCCACCTGGCTGTCGGACGCGTAGTTGCCGGTGAACTCGGTGATCGGCGTGTCGCTGGCGCGCTTGGGCACCACGTTGATGCCACCGCCGACGCTGCCGCGCGGCGAGATGCCGTTGATCAGCTGGCTGGGGCCCTTGATGATGTCGACGCGGTCGGCCATTTCCATGTCGATGGAGTAAGTCGGCAGGATGCCGTACAGGCCGTTGTAGGCAACATCGCTATTGAACAGGCTGAAGCCGCGAATGGTGAATTGCTCGAAGCGCCCGCCGGCGGGGTTGGTGGCGCGCACCGACGGGTCGCTGGCGATCAGGTCGCCAAGGGTGCGCGCCTGCTGGCCCTTGATCGCCTCGCTGGTATAGGTGGTCATGCTGAACGGCGTTTCCATGAAGTCCCGCGAGCCCAGCAGGCCTTGCGAGCCCCGGCGCGCAACCTGGCCGCCAGCATAGCGCTGGCCATCATCGTCGCCGCCGCTGTGGGCGCCGAGGATGCTGGTCGGGGCGATCTCCACGGCGTCGCCGCTTTGCGGTGTAGGCACCAGGGTGTAGGCGCCCGCTGTCACCGGCTGCAGTTGCAGGCCCGAGCCCTGCAGCAGCCGGGCAAAGCCTTCATCGACGCTGAAGCTGCCGCTCAAGCCGGCACTGCGCCGACCATTGACCAGGCCCGGGTCGACCGACAGGCTGACCCCGGCCTGGGCGGCAAAGCGGGTCAGCGCCGTGCCCAGTTCGCCAGCCGGTACCTGGTAGCTGCGGCTGGCTCCGTCGGCCAGCGCCGCTGGCGGCGCCAACGACGCCAGGCCCAGCACCAGGCACAGGGTAGGGGACGAAAACGAAGACGCCAGGCGCGTTCGGTGGCGTGTCAGTACGGGCATTGTTGCGCTCTCTTTTCGATTCACATGCCCTTGATGACAAGCGAGCGAACAAAAGGGGACAGCGGTATGCGCAAATAATGCCACGCCTGGCCACGGCAGGCCTGCTCGCGCTTCAGGCCGGTGCGTACGGGGCGTAGTCCAGGTAGCCCTTGGCGCCGCCGCCGTAGTAGGTGTCGCGGTCCGGGGTGGTCAACGGCCAGCCGTTTTTCAGCCGGGCGACCAGGTCGGGGTTGGCGATGAACGGCTGGCCAAAACCTGCCAGGTCGATCAGGCCGGCGTCAACCAGGTCCTGGGCACGCTCCAGGGTCATGTCGCCGGCCAGGATCAGCGCAGTCTGGCGCAGTTGCGCCTTGCAATGGGCCAGCAGCTTGCGCAGGGCCTGTTCCTGGGCCACGGCGCCTGCGCTGGCGAGGAAGAAGTGGGTCTGGTCCATCACATGCACATAGGCGATACCGCGCGCGCCCATGCCGGCGCAGAGGGCCGAGTAGGTCTCGTCGATTTGCGCGTAGATCGGCATGTCGAACAGCTGGCCGTAAGGCGAGATACGGATGCCGACCTTGTCGGCGCCGATGCGGTTGACCACAGCATCGACCACTTCAAAGACAAAGCGCAGGCGGTTTTCCAGGGTGTCGGCGGCGTAACGGTCGCTGCGGTCGTTGACCAGCGGGTTGAGGAACTGCTCGATCAGGTAGCCGTTGGCGCCGTGGATTTCGACGCCGTCAAAGCCTGCGGCAATGGCGTTGGCCGCGGCCTGGGCGAAGTCTTCGACGACCCGGCCGACTTCTTCGGTGTTCAGCGGGCGCGGCGTCGAGGTCGGGACAAAACCCGGCTCGCCGCTGTCGGTGTAGCCGAAGGCAATCGCGCCCTGGGCGACCTTGCCGGTGGCGCTGACCGGGGCCAGGCCATCGCGCTGGATCGAGGTGTGCGAGACCCGGCCGACATGCCACAGTTGGGCGAAGATCTTGCCGCCGACGCTGTGCACCGAGTCGGTCACCAGCTTCCAGCCGTGGATCTGCTGCTCGCTGAAGATGCCCGGGTTGAACAGATAGCCCTGGCCTTCGCGGGAGATCGGCGTGCCTTCGGAAACGATCAGGCCGGCGGTGCCGCGCTGGGTGTAATGCAGGGCGATCTGTTCGGTGGCGATGTCTTGCGGGGCGCGTGAACGGGTCATCGGCGCCATGACGAAACGGTTGCTCAGCTGCAGTGGGCCGAGGTCATAGGGGGCAAACAGGTCTTTCATGCGTGGGGCCTCTGGGTGGAATGGCGCCATGCTAGGGGCTTGCGAAAACAGCCACAATCAAGGCTAAAGGCAAAACACTATTGCTGTAACAGCAATATGAGCACCTATACTGGACGGATTTCTCGTTCAGGAGCCGCCCATGCACCTCAAGGCCCACCGCTTCTTCGCCATGGTCGCGGTGACCGGTAGTTTCTCTGCCACCGCCCGGCATTTTCAGGTGCCGGCCTCGTCGGTGTCGCGTTTTATCGCGGCGCTGGAGCGCGAGGTCGGGCAGCAGTTGCTGTACCGCAACACCCGCGCGGTGAAGCTGACCGAAGCCGGTGAGCGCTATTACCTGCAGATTCGCGAAGTGCTGGAGCTGCTGGATGCTGCCGACGAGTCGATCAGCGGCAAGCCCGGCGACATTCGCGGCCTGGTGCGGATCAACGCGCCGGTGGCTTTTGCCCATCTGCATCTCGTGCGCCTGCTCAATGGCTTGCATGAGCAATACCCGGAACTGACCGTGGAGCTGACCGCCACCGATGCCTACATCGACCCGGTGCAGGAGGGCGCCGACATCACCTTTCGCGTCGGCCATCTGCAGGATTCGGGGCTGATCGGCCGGCAGATCTGCACCCAGCGTTATGTCCTGTGTGCCAGCCCCAGCTACCTTGAAAAACATGGCCAGCCGGGCTGCGCGCAGGACCTGCGCCAGCATAGCTGCCTGGTCTACAAAGGCACCGGCGGCGCGCAGCGCTGGTACTTGCGTCCGTCGGGTAGCGACAGCGTCGAGGTGGTCGACGTGCACGGGCCGCTGCGCAGCAACAATGCCCAGGTGCTGGTGGAAGCGGCCCTGGCCGGGCGCGGCATCGTGTTTTTTCCGACCTGGCTGTTCAGCAAGCACAGCTTTACCAGCAAGGCCCTGGTGCAACTGCTGCCCGACTGGCAAGGCGCCGTGGAGGCGACGCCGAGCCAGATCCACTTGCTGTCAGCGCAAAACCGCCTGCGCTCGCAGAAGGTGCGGCGGGTGTGGGACTACTTTCTCGACGCCATCGGCACGCCGCCGTACTGGGATGACCTCGGCGCCTGAGTCAGCCCTTGGCACGCCAGGTCACCGGCCAGTACTCCTCGTTGATGCTGTCGCAGCGCCACATGGTCCGCCGGTCCTTGAGCTGCATGGCCGCACCGTCGTATTGCCAGGTCGAGCTATCACCGCAGTCCTTGCCCATCTCGCGGAAAATCTTCAACTGGCCGCTGACCGGGTTGAAGTTGATCTGCCCATACAGGTCAGGGGAGAATTGAGCCTCGGGCGCCGCCTTGAGTTCCAGCGGTGTCGCCTGGTACGGCGCCGTGCGCGAGACACGATAGAGGCTGTGGTTGCAGCCGTCCTCGGCGCAGCCGTAACGCAGGCGCACCAGGGCGTGGGCCGGGTCCAGGGGGTAGACCTCGGCCTGGGCCTGCCAGTTCTGATGGGGCGCGGCGCTCAGTTCGTCCTTGGTCAGGGCAATCAGGTAGTCGCCGATGGCCTGTTGCTCGGCGTCGCTCAAGGCCGGGGCCAGGGTAAAGCGCGGCAGTTTGGGAATCGCCGGGGCCGGCGGCACGCGGCTGTCCGCCTGGTAGCCCGGGCGCACGAAGGCGCTGGGGTGGCCGATGCGCCCTTGCACCGAATCCATCAGCAACAGGGCGGCGCTCAAGCCCTGCAGCGATACCCGGCGCTCGCCAAAGTTGCTGTTGGAGCTCAGGGTGTCGCTGTTGCGCAGCTCGCGCAGTTTTTCGACGGCGGCATCGCCCTCAAGGTAGTAGTACTCACGGTCGCTCGAGCCGTACTGCCAGGGGGCGGTGGGGCGGCCGTCGAGGTGAAACTCATAGCGCAGGCCGACGTCGTCGTAGCCGATCACACTGACTCGGGTGCTGCCCTTGGCCCCGGCTTCGCGAGCGATGTACAGGCCCATCCCGGGGTTGTCGGTGCTGCCCGATACGGCGGTGCAGCGGCGGGTGTTGTCGCAGGCCAGCCGCCAGTCCTGGAATACCCGGGTCAGTGGCACCGGCTCCGGGGTGGCGGCCTGGGTCAGGGCGGGTAACAGGCCAAGGGCCAGCCAGGTCCATCTTGCTGAAAACATCGTGGTCGATCCTGCGGTGTTGATGAAGGGCGGCATGATCGCATCTTGGTGGTAGTCTGGCAGCTGTTCAGGATCAATCAGCCAAGGAAGCCTTGTGATCGCCGTCCGCCCCGTTTTACCCCATGAATGGCCCACTTACCGCGATCTGCGCCTGCAGGCATTGCAGGATTCGCCAGATGCCTTTGGCAGCACCTTCGCCGCCGAGTCGCAACGCAGCGATGAAAACTGGGCCACGCGGATAGCGGCGGCCCATGCCAGCGGCAATGACCGGGCGTTTTTCGCCGTTAACGGCGACGCCCTGTGCGGGATGGTCTGGTGCAAATTGTCCGCGGCCGAGCCAGGTGTGGCCGATATCTACCAGATGTGGGTCGACCCGGCCGCGCGTGGCCTGGGCGCCGGCAGTGCCTTGCTCAAGGCCGCACTGGACTGGGCTGCCAGCGTGGCCGTGCGCCGGGTGGGCCTGGGCGTGACCCTCGCCGACAGCCCGGCGATGCGCTTGTACCAGGCCCATGGCTTTCAGCCGGTCGGTGCCCCGCAGCCATTGCGCGAGGGGTCCAGCCTGATGTCGCAGGGGATGCAGCGACAGCTGGCTCTCTAGTCCTCGAAGCGCCCCGACGGATCGCGATCTTTTTCGTAGTGGTGGCTGAGCGGGAAGGGTGGCAGCCAGGATTCGCGGCGGGTGGTCCAGCTTTCGTAGGTGGGCGTGAACAGGTTGGGGGCATCCAGCGCGCCGAGGTTGATCTCGACTTCATCGCCTGAGCGGGCGAACACCGACGAGCCGCAACGTGGGCAAAAATAGCGCCCGGCGTAGTCACGGGTTTCGCCTTCGATGCTGACTGCCTCTGCGGGGAAAATCGCCGAAGCGTGAAACAGCGCGCCGTGGTGCTTGCGACAGTCCAGGCAGTGACACAGGCCGACCCGGTAGGGGCGTCCCGAGGCTGCAAATCGCACGTTGGCGCACAGGCAACCGCCGGTGAGTGGGTCCATGGTGGGGCTCCTCATGTGTGTTAGCGGCCCTCGCGGGCTAGGGTTCGCAGATTTTGTACAACCCGAGACTTATGATCATTAACACGAACCCAATAAAGATCAGCCTGCCGGAAACAAGCACGCGTCGCTTGAGCTGCCAGGGAAAGTTTTGCACTTGCGCTGCATCGAGCTGGCCTCGGCGAATATGTTTGTGGGGGGAGGCCAGCAAGCCACTTATCATTCCGACCAGTACCCAACGTGACACCAGGCTTGAAGTCCCCCAAACGCGAATCTGCTGCTCAAGCCAAGTGCTGCTTTGCAGCGCTGAAAGCGATCTTTCGAAATCTCGGCCATTTGCGATGCACGCATTCATCACGATCCCAGTCATCATGATGATCCATGGGCCTAGGATCAGTACCATCTGCACTTCCAGGGGCCAGGAACGAGGGTCAATAATCATGGGCCTGTCCAGTTGTAAAATAGTTCTCCAGCAAGATCGCCCGATGTGTTGCCAATCATGCTTCCCACATAAGTGCCCATGCCTACCAGGACTATGCCGCAAACGGCGCCGCCGTGCGGTCCGATGCCTACGCACACCGAAGCGGCGGCCCGGCCGCCTGCGTATGCTCCAGCCAGCCCGCCTCCAAGCCCGCCAGTGAAGCTGCCGGTCTCGGTAAAGCGGATTTTCCTGCATTCTTCTGTCGCTCCAGCGCGACATGCTGCCTGCACGTTTAACCAGGATGCCGTTCCACCCAGCCCGACTCCGACATAACCACCATATTTGAGATACTTCGCCGTCTTTGCCACCTGTTCCAGATGCGTAGCATAGCCAGGAATCTGTCCAGCTCCACCGGCGCGGCTCCAGTGGTGCACCAGGCTTCGGGTCGAAATTCCCAGGCTCTTGCGCAAGCGCTCGTGGTCTCCAAGATTGAGTTGCTTGTTGAGAAAAATGCTCTTCAACTGCGCATCAAGCTGCTGGAAGAGCGCGCGTCGGGCGTTGAAGAATGCCGGGCTGTTGAACCTGCCACTGCGACTGAAATTCGCGCTGGTGCAACTGTTCGATACTGCGCAGTGTACCGTCGACCTGTCTTAACCCCTTCTCCAACATATCTTTGCCGATGCCCATCGACAGACTTGCTGTGCCCAGCATGCCGGCGATTTCGGGCAGGTTGCGCATCATGAAGTCTGCTTCCTGGGAAGTGAGCGTTGCCAGGCTTTCGCGTACCTGAGTTGCTGAATTCATCAGTTGGGCTTCTTCGCGAGTACAGGCATTGTCGATGCTCGAGTCGCCAATGACGAAGATCTCACCTGCCTTGAAGCCGCTGGCAAAGGTCGGGTTGAGCCGCTGTAGCCGGGCGATCAATTGCGGTCCATGTGCCGTAGTCAGCGAAGCCACTATCTGACCGTCAGTCATGCTGCGCGGCACGATGTAGAAGCCGGGCTGCAGCAATTCTGAGGAAGACATTATCGAGTGAGCTGGGGAAGGTGTTGAGGGTGGCATCCTTGTCATGCGCAGGTTCCTTGGGCAATGAAGGCCGGAACCTAGCACCGCCGCTCGCGATCTAGCGCACCGCTGGACGGAATCGGAAAGATCCTACAGTGAAAGTGGATTCGGATTGGCGGGCGTACGATGAGACCGGTACAGCCAGCACTTCAGGTGCTGGCCGAATTACGACCGCTTCGCGCTCGATCGCGGGTCAAGCCCGCTCCCACAGGATTGGTGCGAGCCCGCACCTGCAGCATCAGTAACCGGTCATCTCCAGATAGCCCTTGCCGCTCACACTGCCATTAAAGCGCACCGGCCCTTCCCAGTACGGAAAACGCGTCGACATCCACGCTTTGGGCTCCAGTGCATCGACCTGGACATCCACCCCGTGCGCCGGCACCTGCACACGCCAGCGGGTTGGCAGCTTGTGGCCGTTGTTCTGCTTGCTCCAGGCCAGTTCCTGCAGCTGGATCTGCGCACCCTGCAGAGCCTGGGCGTTGCCTTCGGCGCTGATCCAGGTGCCTGCGCGGTAGGGCGCGCCCTGGGCTTCGCGCACGCGAAAGAGCATCAGTTTGGCGCCGCTGTCCAGGTGCAGGGAGAACCAGTCCCAGCCCGACTGCCCAGCCGCCAGGGGTTGGCTGCTCCATTCGCGGTCGAGCCAGGCGTTGCCGGTCACCGCCACGCGCTGGCCGTTGCGTTCGACCTCGCCGCTGACCTGGTAGAACGGCTGGCTGTAATAGTACGAGGCCTGGCCCTTGCCGGATTTTTCGCTGTAGCCCCGAGCGCCGTGCAGCACCAGCGGGCCGTTGCTGACCAGCTTGAGGGTGTAGCTGAAACCCTTGCCATTGGCGCTCATTTGCAGGCGCCCGATGTCGTCGCTGCCTTGTAGCGACCAATCGTTGATCCAGGCGCGAAACGGCTGGGGCTCGACGCCCGCCTGACCGATGCCGCCGCGCGCCAGGGTTTCGGCGTATTGATGGCCGCCGGGGCCGGTGAGCGCGGCGTGGCCCATCCACAGGTTGGGGCTGTTCCAGCCGGTGGTTTCGGTGCCTGGGCGCAGGGCCGAGCGGAACAGCGTCCACTGCGCGCCCCAGTCGCGGCCCTGGGCGTCCTTGAGGTTGGCGGTGACGTACCACCATTCGATGCGAAAGCCGGTGTGCGGCCCGTGATCGAGGGGGAACAGCAGCGGATGATCGCGGGTTACCGGGGTGAAGGCCGCAGCGTCCTGGCCCAACCCGGCAAAGCCTTTGGCAGCAGGCGTGGGTTGGTCGCAGCCGCCCAGCAGCAACAGGCCGATCATCAGGCAAAGGTCAGGTTTCATCGGCAAACTGCCTCAACAGTTCGCTGGGCTGGCTCCGCGCCAGTTGCCACAAGGGCCAGGCGCTGGCCAGCAGGCTGGTCAACAGGCCAAGCAGCGCCAGCTGTAGCAGTTGCGCGGCAAACACATGCAGCGGCAGGCGCCAGCCGAAAGCCTGAACATTCACCACCGCCACCAGGCACCAGGCCAGCAACAGCCCGAGAGGGATCGCCAGCAGCACCGTCAGACTGCTCAGCATCAGGGTTTGCCCCAGCGACAACCCTACCAGCTGCGTGCGCCGCACACCCAGGGCCCACAGCGGCGCCAACTGGCCCAGGCGGCTCTGGCTCAAGGTCAGCAAGCTGATGAACAGGGCGATGCCCGCCACCCCCAGGGTCAGGCTATTGAGGGCGGTGGTGGCGGCGAAAGTGCGGCTGAAGATTTCAGTCGACCAGCGTTTCAAGCTGGCTTGCTCGACCACGCGGCTGTCGTCCAGGGCGAAGCGTTGTTGCAATTTGTCTTTGAACGTGGCGATGCGCTCGGGCGCAAGATTGAGGCTGATGGTGCTCAGCGTCGCCTGCGGCAGGTGCCCACGCAGCCAGTCGGCATTGACCAGCAAGTGGCCCTTGGGGTTGCCATAGTCGGCATAGATGCCCACCACAGCCATGGTTTGATTGGCCAACTGCAGGTTGTCGCCCAGCTGCACGCCCAGGCGCCGGGCCAGTTGCTCGCTGAGCATCAGCGCATTGCCGCTGGCCAGTTGCGCCCAGGCCTGCGGGCTTTGCTCCAGCAATGGCCAGCGCGCGGGGTAGGCGGGGTGATCGATGATGCCCTGGACCTGCACCGGCCACTGCTGCACGCGTATTTCGGCACGCCAACTGGGCAGCAACGTGGTGATTGCCGGTTGCTCGGCGAGCCAGTCAGTGAGTTGCAGGGCCTGAGTCGTGTCCTGCGGTGTGAGGTACAAGTCGGCAGAGAGGCGCTGGTCGAGCCAGCCGCTGAAGGTCTTGCGAAAGCCCTCGGTCATGCTGCCGACGCCGACGCTGGCGGCCAATGCCAGCAGCAGCGCCATCAGCGCCAGGCTCAGTGCCGGAAGCTGCTGACGGCTGTCGGCGACAAACCACTCGGCCAGCGGCCCGCGACCCCCGCGTGCCAGCCAGGCCAGCGCGCCGTCGAGCAGGGCGGGCAGCAACAAGGCCGCCGCCAGCAACAGCGCTGCCAGCAGGATCAAGGCACTGGCCAAGCTGTTGCCCCATTGCCAGCAAGCGAGCGCGACCACCAGCAACAGCCCGGCGACCGCTGCCTGACGGCGCAGCCACGGCCCCTGGGCCATGCGCCAGGCCTGCGGCTGGGCCAGGGCCAGCAGCGGCAAACGGGCGGCGCGCAACACGCTGCCGGCTCCGGCCAGCAAGGCACCGAGCACGCTCACGGCGATGCCCGCCAGCCACCACCCGGCTGGCAGGCTCAGTTGCCCGGCCACCTGGGCGCCGTACAGGCCGCGCAAACTGGCGGCGATATCGGGCAGCAACAGCGCGGCCAGCCCATAGCCGCTGGCGGCCCCGGCCAGGCCGCCGAGTACGGCGAAAACTCCCAGTTCCAGGCTCAGGCCGAGCAACAGGGTGTTGAGGCTGATGCCACAGGCACGCAGGTTGCGAATCAGCCCGCGGCGCTGTTCCAGGGCCAGGCCGATGGCGGCGTGGGCGATGAACAGGCCGACGACGAACGCCAGCAGGCCCAGCGCCGTGAGGTTGAGGTGAAAGCTGTCGGTCAGGCGCTGCAGGTCGCCGTCATCGCTGGGCGCTTGCAGGGTCAGGCGCGCGGCGATGTCTGCGGGCAAGGGCCTGGCGTTATCATTCAAAAGCAGTCGCGACAGCTGCCCGGGCGCTTGCAGCAAGGTTTGCGCATGGCCGATATCCACCACGATCACCCCTGGTGCCAGCTGCGGCTGCACAACAAACGGCGGCAGTACCTGGCCGTCGCTGGTGGTTGCTTGCCCGCTGGCATTCAGAGGCAGTTGCCGCAGGGTATCGGGGCCGATCCAGGCTTGCCCGGGCTCGCCAATGAATGCCTGCACATCGAAGCCTTGCAACGGCGTGCCGGCGACGGTCATTGCCGTTGGCAGGCTCAGCGGCTCGATACCGATCAGCCGTACCGTCAGCGCTTGCTCCCCGGCAAAGCGCAAGCGACCTTCGAGCAGCGGCGACACCTGCCAGCCGAGCCTGCGCAGTTGCAGGTACAGTGCTTGCTCGAAACGCTCACCGTTGCCGGCTATCAGCTGCGCCTGGGTGGGCCCGGTCAGCACTGCGCTGGCGCGGGCGTAGTCGGCCCGCGCCTGGCTGTTGAGCGCCTGCACCCCGGTCCATAGCGCAGTGGCCAGCCACAAACCGGTAAAGATGCTGAAGAACTGCAATCGATGGCGCCGCCAGTGGCTCAGCAGCGCCTGCAGGGCAATCAGCAGCGGGCCCATCAGTGCGCCTCGACCTGCACACGCCCGGCGTGCAGCACGCAGCGCTGCTCAAGGCGCGCTGCCAGACGCGGGCTGTGGGTCACCATCAGCAGGCTGCTGGCAGCCTCGGCGACCAGTTGCAGCATCAACGCCAGCACTTCATCACTGCTGCGCTCGTCGAGGCTGCCGGTGGGTTCATCAGCCAGCACCAGCGCCGGGCGAGCGGCCAGCGCCCGACCGATGGCGACCCGCTGCTGCTGGCCGCCGGAGAGTTGCTCGGGGTAGCGCTGCAACAGGCTGGCCAGACCCAGGCGGGCAGCCAGGTAGTCCAGCCATTGGCGGTCAAACCGCGCCGCCAGCCTGGCCTGAAAGGCAAGATTGGCCGCCACATCGAGGCTGCTGATCAGGTTGTATTGCTGGAACACCAGGCCGATGCCTTGCCGGCGCCAGCGCGCCAGGGCTGATTCCGAACGGGCGTCCAGCGCCTGGCCATCGATCAGGATGCGCCCACTATCGGCGCGATCGAGACCGGCGACCAGGTGCAGCAGGGTGCTTTTGCCGCTGCCGGACTCACCCATCAATGCCAGGCTGCTGCCCTGGCCCAGGCGCAAGTCGACGCCCTGCAATACCGGCAGCAGGCCTTGGGCAGTGCTGAACGACTTGTGCAACTGTTCGATGACCAGCATGGGGCGGGTTCTATCCTCAGCTGTTTTTAGCGCTCGCCAAAAAATACGCCACCAGTGCATTGGCATGGCCATGGCCCAAGCCATGCTCGGCCTTGAGCCAGCTGACGATCTCCATGTGCTTCTTGCCGCTGACCGTGCCGATCAGCTCCAGCCAGTGGTTGACGGGCTGGCCGTAAGTCTTCTCGATGGAGGGGAAGTACGACGCTGGCCCTTTTACTTTTGTCTCTTCGCTCATGGTATGTGGTTCCTGATTAGGTGGGTGGGATGCGCTTCAATCTTTAGGCTCGGCTATCAACAACAATGATTGCGGCAGCGGGCTTTGTGGATGCTGCGGCTCCTGCACGGCGACCAGCTTGAAACCCGCCATGTCCAGTGCAGTGAACCAGCTGGACAAAGTGCGCAGGTACCAGGGCATGGGCTGCCACTGGCCGGCAAAGCTGGCAAAGGTTTCTTGCCGCCAACCGTCCTGATAGTTGCCGGCCGCGGCCGCCCACGGGTGCAGGGTCTGGATCACCAGGGCGCCGCCAGCGGCGAGCAGGGCGTTCATGGCGCCGAGCAGGGGGATGATGTCCTGGTGCAACAGGGCGAAGTTGGCGCAGACCAGCGAGTAGTCGCGGCCGATATCAACCTGTGCGTCTGCCAGCGCTTCATAGCTGGCCAGATACACCTGGGCCGTCCCCGCTGCCCGCGCCGCCTCGACCAGGGTCGGATCGCCGTCCACCCCCACCGCGTCGATGCCGCGCTTGGCCAGTGCGCGCAACAGCCAGCCTTCGCCACAGCCCAGGTCGAGCACGCGTTCGGGCTGGCGGCCGAGCACCGCCAGCAGAATCGCCTGGTCGGTGACTTGCTGGCGGCTTTCGATGGCGCCGCTGCGAACGGCTTCAATCCACGCTTGGGCGTTGTCTTGCCAGCTTTGCAACAGCTCGTTTTCGGGGGCAGGCATTGCGCTCTCCATTCAACATTACCAGCGCTGGCAAGGCCAGCATGCACAGCTGCAGTCTAGGCAAATGAGCCGGTGCGCACCTCCCCGTCAAGCACATAACGGGTAATCAGCACTCCACCTGGCGTGCTGCTCGAATCGGCCAAAGTAAAGGACGCTGCTTGCGCCTGGTCATCGAACAGGCGCTTGCCACGGCCGAGGATGATCGGGTGAATCAACAGCCGCAGTTCATCCACCAGGCCCGCCGTCAGCAATTGACGCACCAGCTCGCCGCTGCCCTGGGTCAACAAGGTGGCGCCGTCCTGCTGTTTGAGGGTACGAATAGCCCCGGCTAGCTCACCCACCAGGGCATGGCTGTTGTGCCAGTCGAGGGTCTCGGGGTGGTGGGTGGCGACATGCTTGGGCACACGGTTGAACAGGTCGGCGATGAACTGATCCGCAGAGTCGGTCTGGTGCGGCCAATAGCCGGCAAAAATGTCGTAGGTGCGCCGCCCCAACAGCAGTTCGAACGGCTGCGAGAACAGCGTCTGCATGGCCTCGCCGAAGGCCTGGTCGGCAAACGGCACGACCCAGCCGCCGTAGCCAAAACCGCCGCTGGTGTCTTCTTGCGGCCCGCCCGGGGCCTGGATTACGCCGTCGAGGCTGGTGAAGGCGGCAACGATGAGTTTGCGCATGAGTGGCTCCTGATGGGGCTGCAGGCGGAACTGCCTGACACTAGTCGAACCGGCGCTGGCGAAATCGACAGCGCTTCGATCATCTGTGTACTATCGCCCCCAGGCTAATGCTGCCCGCCGCTCGCGCCCACACGGCCTCGGCTTCAGGAGAAAAACGATGATTTCAACCGAGCAAGCCAAGCAGACGGCAATCCGCTTCGACAAGCCCATTCCCATCCTGCGCAGCTTTGACGAAGCCAAGGCCCGCGAGTTCTACCTGGATTTCCTCGGTTTCAGCGTTGAGTTCGAGCACCGTTTCGAAGCTGACCTGCCGCTGTACCTGGGCATCAGCCGTGACGGCCTGCAACTGCACCTGTCCGAACATCATGGCGATGCCAGCCCGGGGGCGACGATCTTCGTGCCCACGCACAACATCGAGCAACTGCGCGACGAACTGCAGGCCAAGCGTTATGGCTATGGACGCCCGGATATCGTCGAGCAGGGCTGGGGTAAAGTGTTGGAAGTCTACGACCCGTTTGGCAACCGGATACGCTTCTGCCAGAGCTGATAGAACGGCATTGAGCCGCGATCAACTGCGGATAAAGGCCAGCAGGTCGGCATTGATGATGTCGGCATGGGTGGTAGGCATGCCGTGAGGGAACCCCTTGTAGGTTTTCAGCGTGCCGTTGCCGAGCAGTTTCGCCGACAGCGGCCCGGAGTTGTCGTAGGGCACGATCTGGTCATCATCGCCGTGCATCACCAGCACCGGTACCGTGACCTTCTTCAGGTCCTCGGTGAAGTCGGTCTGCGAGAAGGCGACGATTCCGTCGTAGTGGGCCTTGGCGCTGCCCATCATGCCCTGGCGCCACCAGTTGAGGATCACCCCTTGCGACGGCTTAGCGCCCGGACGGTTGTAGCCGTAAAACGGCCCGGAAGGGATGTCGTGGTAGAACTGGGCGCGGTTGGCCGCCAGTTGCGCCTGCAGGTCGTCGAATACTGATTTTGGCAGGCCGCCGGGGTTGCTGGCGGTCTGTACCATCAGCGGCGCAACCGCGGCGAGAAGGGCGGCCTTGGCCACCCGCTCCTGGCCATGGCGGGCGATGTAATGGATGACTTCGCCACCGCCGGTCGAATGCCCGACATGCACGGCCTTTTGAACACCCAGGTGCTTGACCAGCGCCGCCACGTCATCGGCGTAATGGTCCATGTCGTGGCCATCCCAGACCTGGCTGGAGCGCCCATGGCCACGGCGGTCGTGGGCGACGACCCGATAACCCTGGGCCAGAAAGAACAACATCTGCGTATCCCAGTCGTCGCTGCAGAGCGGCCAGCCGTGGTGAAAGAAAATCACCTCGGCGTCACGCGGGCCCCAGTCTTTGTAGAAGATCTCAACGCCATCGTTAGTGGTCACGAATGCCATGTTCGCTGCTCCTCTGAGGTGTGGGCGAACCATGAGCATAGGAGATCAGGCTGGAACGTGATTGAAGCCTTCGACAAACGCCGCAATTTGCCGGCTACCGCACAAATGCACCACCGGTACCTGCGGCCCGATGGCTTCACGTACCCTTTCAATCCCCGGGCGATAACCGCGATCGAAGGTCCAGACGAATTTCAGGAAGGTCAGAAACGCCCGGTCCAGCTTTTCGCTGCAGCCGTCGGCGAGGTCAGGGCGCGGGCGGTTCAGCACGCTGCGCTTGATCACCCGCATCAAGCAGGTCAGGCGCGGCGTATCCAGCCAGATCACCAGGTCAGCCTGCGGCAGGCGCAGGTCGAAGGTGCGCCGCGCATAGTTGCCTTCACACACCCAGGCGTCCTGCGACACTGCCTCGCGCACGCGCGAGCGGAACTGCTCGGCATCCGGCTCGACCCAGCCGGGCTCCCAGAACAACCTGTCCAGGTGCACCACCGCCAGGCCCAGTTGCTTGCCCAGGGCGCGGGCGAGGGTGGACTTGCCGCTGCCGGCGTTGCCCAGAATTACGATCCGTTGCATGAGGGACTGCCTTGTCGGAAAAAAAGCCGGCGATTGTGCAGGTTTTGTCGGGGCAGTGAAAGTGTATCGGTAGGGATTTTGCAGCTATCCGGGCACTCACTAGCCGGGCGCAGAGGGAATCAGATCGTCTTCAATCCACTTGGCAAGCCGGTGCCGGTTGATAGCGCGCGCCATGTGCGCCAGATAGGCCAACTCTGCAGTGCCGAGGGTCAATCCGTGGGACAGGAGTAGCGCCAGACCCTCAAGCGCATCGTGCTCTTGCTCCATGCAAATGACCGTTTGCCGGGCCGGGGTGAGGCCGTTGTTGGCGACCGATGAAAGGCTTGCACCACACTCGATCAAGCGCTTGGCGCGGTCCGCCCGACCGAACTTGAGCAGCGTCGAGAGTACGGTGAAGCCATCGTCGCTCGCTGCATCGACACTGTTGTTGCTGCTGTACCAGGCCAGCACCCATTCGAACACAGGGTCATCACTGTCCAATGACACCCGGTGCAGCAGGTTATTGCCGCCAAGGCTGTTTTTTTGCAGAAAATCAACGCCATTGGCCGCAAGAAATTCCAGCGCCTGAATGTTTTCAGCCACATAGAACAGAACAGGAGTGCCGTTATAGGATTCGCGGTTCTTGATCGGCGCAAGCAGGCGCTGCATTGCCCTGTTGTCGCCATTGGCCAAGGCGTCAGCGGCTTCAAACAAATCGATTATCAACGCTTCATTAGTCATCGCGGGCTCTGGGTCGAAAAATTGCGGACAAGACCGGCCCCTGGCGATTGCCCTGGTGTGCAGAACACCCGCTGGCGCTGGCCTGATCATGCACTTTGCATGATGGGCATGTTCGCAACGTGCTGCAACCTATTGAATTTATAGCCATTGCCCTTTCAACCGGTTTGGCACAGGGCGTGCACCCGTTGTAGTGAACATTCGATGTTCCTCACGGGAGTTCTACAACAATGATTACAACATCAGAAACCCACTCCACCTCCATCGTCGAAGCGCAAAGCCGCTCCGGCGTGTCATGGGCGGCTATATTTGCCGGCGCGGCGGGCGCCGCGGCGTTGTCGTTGATACTGGTTTTGCTCGGTATCGGGCTGGGCTTCTCGGCAGTTTCGCCGTGGGTTGGCGACGGCATGAGCGCCAAGGGCCTGGGTATCTCGACGATTGTCTGGCTGGCGCTGACGCAGATTATCGCCTCCGGCCTGGGGGGTTACCTGGCGGGCCGTCTGCGGGTCAAATGGGCGAGCGTGCATGGCGATGAGGTGTACTTTCGCGATACCGCCCACGGCTTTCTGGCCTGGGCCGTTGCCACGCTGGTCACGGCAACGCTGGTGGTCGGTTCGGTCAGCAGTATCGTCGCTGGCGGCGTGCAGGCGGGGGCTCAGGTCGCCGCCGGTGCTGCAGGTGGCGTTACTGCGGCAGCGACGGCTGCCAGCGGTTCCCAGGGTAGCGACCCCTATGGTTATTTCGTCGATACCCTGTTCCGTGGCGATGGCACGGTGGCGGTCAACGAAGATGCTGCACAAGTAGCGGTGACCCGGATCATGGCGCGCGCGTTGAGCAACGGCGGGCAACTGAGCGGCGAAGACCGCCAGTACCTGGCGCAACTGGTCAGTCAGCGCACCAACCTTGCGCCGGCCCAGGCCGAGCAGCGTGTCGACCAGGTCTTCGCCCAGGCGCGCCAGGCAGTGGACGACGCCAAAAAGGCTGCCCGTGAAGCGGCTGATGCCGCCAGCAAGGCGGCTGCGCTGTCGGCATTGTGGATGTTCATTGCCTTGCTGTGCGGGGCGTTCTTCGCCAGCCTCGCCGCCACTTACGGCGGCCGTCGTCGCGATGCCGTGGTGCTGGTCGATGACTACGTCAGTGCCCAAGTCCGTTGAACCGAGGAGAACTACCATGCGTTCACTACTGTTGTTCATGCTGGGTGTACCGATTCCGGTGATCATCCTGATCGCCCTGTTCATGCATTGATTGCCTGGCGAAGTCGGCGGCCTTGCCGCCGACTCGTGCCATCCCTCAAAAAAACTGCACTCACCCCTCAGTTTTTTGAATTACCACTCGCCAGCCCAACCCCGGCAAAATCCCCGCCCACGCAACACCCAAAATTTCCATCTCCACGGACGGAGCCCATTGGTATTGCCCCCTCGCAATACTCAGCCCAGTCAATTTGGCCGGGCTTTTTTTACTGCCCAGGTGCCCGATCTACCCATGTCTCTGCGCGCTCTGAACAACGGGTTCAACCGGCTGCTGCCGGCCCCTCTGAACATCCCCCCAAAAGAATGGCTACGCGCAGGCGTTGGCGCACTGCTCGGTCTGTTTCTCGCAGGCCTGGCCTGCAGCCTGGCCTTTGGCCCGACAGTGGCGCTGCACCTGCTCGGGCCGCTGGCGGCCTCGGCGGTGCTACTGTTTGCCGTGCACTCCGGGGCGCTGGCGCAGCCCTGGCCGTTTATTGGCAGCTATGCCAGCGCCACCGCGGTGGGCCTGGTGCTGCATCACTGCTTTGGTTCGGCCCTGTGGGTCGCGGCGTTGGCCCTGGGCGTGGCGATTTTGCTCATGTGCCTGCTGCGCTGCCTGCACCCGCCGGGTGGCGGCGTGGCGGTGAGCGTGGTGCTGGCCGACTCGTCGCTGGCGGCGATGGGCGACCAGGTGTTCGAACCGATCATGCTCAATGCCCTGGTGCTGGTGGCCGTGGCGGTGATCTACAACCGCCTGACCGGCGTGCGCTACCCGAAGACCGCCGCAGCGCGCAAAGACCTGCACCACACTGCCGACGTGCTGCCAGGTGAACGGGTCGGCGTCAGTGGTGAAGACCTCGACCAGGCGCTGGAAGAGCTCGGCGAGTTCGTTGACGTCACCCGCGACGAACTCGAACGCATCATCATGGCCACCGAGCAACACGCGCTCAAACGCAGCCTGGGCGGCATTACCGCCGCCTCGGTGATGTCCCGGGACGTGCAACTGGCGACCCCGCAAACCACCTTGCAACAGGCCTGGCAGTTGCTGTCGAGCCACCATCTGCACACCTTGCCGGTACTCGATGACGCCCGGCGCCTGGTGGGGATAGTCAGCCTCACCGACCTGATCGGCCCGGCCATGGCCCAGGGGCGGTGCAGCTGGCGCGCATTGCTCGGGCGCCGGCCCAAGGTGCTGCTGGAGCAGATCATGAGCCGGCCGGTGATTACCGTGCGCAGCGACGAGCCGGCGGTGGCGCTGATTCCGTTGCTCAGCGAGCAGGGGCTGCATTGCTTGCCGGTAATGGACGGCGAAGCGCTGGTGGGGGTGATTACCCAGACCGATCTGATTGCCGGGCTCAAGCGGCAGTTGTTGAGTGAGGTTGGGTTGCTCGGCAAGGACCGCGCGCCCGGATAGTGCGTCGCTTATCAGCGGGGGCCTGCCGTTGGCTTCAAGGCGCTGTCCTCGATTCCAGGTCCATGTCTTCAGGCCATTTCACCTTGGGCGCGAGGCGGCGGGCGAGATTGAAGGTGACCTTTTCGTTGTTCCAGTCCCGGGGTGGGCGAGTGAAGTGGGGTAATGCCTGCGGGCCTTGCTGCATGAATAGTTGGGCCATGGCCCAGTACATTTCGCCCTGCTGGATGCCGTGGGCGAAATGGAAGCGATCGATGACCTTGTTGGTGCCGGGGCTGACCACGGCGAGGGTGACTGTTTCGATGAAGCCGCCAGTGCCCATGGGGCCATACACACTACAGGCCTCAGCGCGCAAATCGTCCCAGTTGTAAGCTTCAACCCGTATCCCCCAGGCGCTGCGGCTGAACGGTCGGCGTCCGTCATGAAAGAAGCGGTAGACGTAGACTTTGCGGCGCAGGCGGTTGAAGCGAATGGGTTGGTCGCGAGGGGCTTCTACGTCCATTCTCCAACAGTAGATGCCTCCCCATACACTTGTGATGAAGGTAATGGTAAAGGCTATGCTGATAATAAATGAGGGCGCACTATCTGTCATTGAGATATAGGCAGACAGAATAGAAATCGCAAGTATGGAACAAAAGAACAGAAAGACCGATAACCAGATACCAATGCCTTGCACTCTCAATTTTGCACATGCCAGTTCAAGGTAGACGTCATCTACGTAGTTGGGAGGGGTTGAAGATGCTGATGGATGTGGTTGTGTGGTCGGGGGAAGGTCTGGGGTCGTTAAATCGTACTTCCAGCCTGGGGCCGGCTTATCGAGTAAAGGAGAGATGAAGGCCATAAATGGATTCCAATAAACAGGAAAATGGGTCTGCTCGCACCTGATTTCTTTTCTCAGTTAACGGCATCGGTTTAGGTTTGGAGACTGGGGAATAGTTAAATTCAAGGTACTGACCTTGACTCAAGGTCCATGTCTTCAGGCCATTTCACCTTGGGCGCGAGGCGCCGGGCGAGATTGAAGGTGACCTTTTCGTTGTTCCAGTTGCGGGGCGGGCGAAGGAAGTGGGGTAATGCCTGCGGACCTTGCTGCATGAATAGTTGGGCGATGGCCCAGTACATCTCGCCTTCATCGCTCTCATGTGCAAAATGAAAACGGGCGATCACTTTGTTGGTGCCCGGCTCAACTACTGCCAGGGAGACAGTTTCAATCAGACCGCCTGTACCCATCGGACCGTACACACTGCTGACTTCAGCGCGAAGGTCTTCCCAGTTGTAAACTTCGGTGCGTACCCCCCAAGCCACGCGGCTGAAAGGGCGAAGTCCGTCTTGATGAAAACGGTAGACATAGACTTTTCTGCGCAGGCGGTTGAAGCGAATGGGTTCGTCCCGAGGGGCCTCGACGTCCATACGCCAGTAATAAACGCCTCCCCAGAAGCTTACTATAGATGCTGTAAGTCCAAAAAAAAACGCTGCCAATGAATGAAAACTCCGCAGGTTTGTAATGATGCTTATTTGAAAGAAAAAGGAGGTTGTCGCCAAAATAAAAAGAGCTATTGCGGCCCACACGCAAAATCCACGAGTCTTAAAAGACGAGCGTGGTAGCTCAAGATATACGTCGTTAACATGATTGGGCGGGTTTGTTAGTGTTTGGGCAGAGGGCGCCCGTGATGGCGGATCGTTGGGAACGGGAAGATCATACTTCCAGTGAGGTGCAGGGTTTTCTAATAAAGGTTTGGCTGAGTTCATTGCATTTCCGTGGTGGTTTTATGGGCGTAGGGGTAGAGTTGCTAGCTTCGCTTCAAGGTCTATCAGATAAGTTCAATTGAGCATACGCTTCAGGGGTATATCGGTCTGGCCAGTAAGTTAATGTCAGGGTAGCCGTTTCTATATTGTGGTCGTCTGTATGTTTTGATAGATCAATGATGCCGCTGATTTCTTTGATCT
This sequence comes from Pseudomonas sp. UC 17F4, assembly GCF_900101695.1. Classification (NCBI taxonomy): domain Bacteria; kingdom Pseudomonadati; phylum Pseudomonadota; class Gammaproteobacteria; order Pseudomonadales; family Pseudomonadaceae; genus Pseudomonas; species Pseudomonas sp. UC 17F4. The sequence continues at coordinate 4,211,387 of NZ_FNKV01000001.1, read as the reverse complement.
GTATCGTGTTTTTATTCGTGGACGGTACAGTTGTTATGGATGTGGAGGGTGTGTTGATGTTTTCGGTAGGGACGGTGTTTTTCGAAAAGCCCGGTGCGGTCGTCGGCTCATTCGCTGCTATAGGCAAGGGGCTCAGACTGCCTTCAACTAGAGTTTCACCATTTCTATAATTGCTGGATGATTTCTCTCCTCTACGGCTAATGGTCAATTTCCAATAGTAAGCTGAACGACTCGCATCGTAGTGCGGCAGGCGTAGACGGTATTTCAGTATTTGCTGTACTGATGGAGTACCACCACTTGCAGTGCCGTAGCCGACTCTAGGAGAGCTACCGCTGGAAGTCAGTAGTTGAAAGTTGATCCCTACTTCGATCCCTAAAGTAGCTGCATTTAACTCGGCAATGGCTGTAGGCCCATGCTCGGGTCTGTTCCAGTGGATCGGGGGCTTCTCATCGTGGACGCCGAAAAAGCAACGTTTTGCCCAAAGCTCTAGAAGAGTTGATTCTTGTTTCTCGGCAGTTTTGTAAAATGCATATCCCGCCACGCTTAGCATTATGGCTATGCCAAGTGGTCCTAGTAATACGGAGGCTCCTGATAAAGCGGCAGCCATGCCGATAATTCCTCCTGCGCCTGAAAGTACTGCAGATGCGGCGTACAGCTGCGCAGCAAGAGTGTCACCGCGATTCAATGTCCGGCTAATAGCAAAGCTTGCTTGTGCCGCATCATAGAAGCCTGAAGCCGCACCAATGGTTGCGCCAACTTTAGAGAGTGTCTTGCCTATCTGTGCAATCGGAGAATGTGCTGCTGCGCCATATGCGGGGGCCACGTTCATCTTTTGCACATATTGCGCCCCCCTGCGCAATGCAATCCCCACCACCTCCATCCCGCTCCCCAGCACCCCTAGGCTGCTTCCATACAGCGCCAGCCTGGCTTCCATGGACTTCTCGCCAATCACCCGGTCGACTTCCTCAAGATTCTTTTTCATCGCATCGCCAAGCAGGTAAAGGCCACCCAATGCCAGCAGAAGCTCGCCGCTGCCAGCCGCGCCACGCAAACCCGTGAAGCCCGTACGTACCCAGGTGGCGGTTTGGTGCGCAGGAATTTGCAGACCCTGGAGCAGTTTTCGCGCGTGGGGGTCGAGGGTACCGATGCCCGCGGCGATGCTGCCAAGGGCGGCGTGGGCGCCTTTGCCCAGTTGTTCTGCACCGAGGTTGGCAGTGCGCATCAGCGAGGCCTGTAGTTGCGCAATCTCGCTTGCCTTGGCGTTTACCCAGATGCTAATGGTCACCGTCAGCGCTGCAATCCTGGGGTCCAGTACCGCCATGCTCAGCAGCCCGTTGAGGATGATGGGGCGGACCGCTGTGCGAACCTGGCGGGCTTCGTGGTCCACTTCTCCCAACTTGTCTTTGAGGTTGTTGATGGCGCGGTCGCTGGTATCGGCTGCCTTGCGTTGCAGCTCGCGCAGGTGTTCACACTGCAGGGCGTAGTACTCGCTGAGCTTCATCTGCACCTTGAGCTCGGTCAGGTGAATGCCGTTGTGCAGCAGTTGAATGGCGCTGTTGAGCCGGGACACAGCTCGCTCGACACCTGGCCCGAGCGCAGGCTGCAGGCGTGCGCTGGCGGCATTGAGGGCGCCCAGCAGTTGGGCCATGGCGTCTTGCACAGACGGGCGCAGCAACTGCATCGACTCGTCGCTGGCCAGTATCTTGCTCAGTGCAGCGTAGAGTTTTTCGCTGTCGTTCCAGTCGGTATCGGTGCTGGCCTTGAAGCTCGGCAGCAGCTCGGCCAGCAGTTGCCTGTCACGCCGCAGCAGCGCGCGGTAGACGGGGCTCTGCGGGTTGCGCAGCCAGGTGTCCCAGAGCATCGCCGTAGGCCCCGAGTCGGCGTCAGCACTGTCTGTTACCGGGGCCTCGCTGATCCCGCCACTCAGGCACAGCGCCATGGTCTGGCTGTAGGCCTGGCCCGAGGCAAAATCGGCACCGTCGTAATCGTGCTGTTCGCAGCATAAAAAGGCCGGCGTGCGGCAGGCCCCGGCGTAGGCTCGGCCGGCACCGTCGATGATGCGCTGGAAGCTTGCCAACTGCTGGTCATAGCGCTGCTGGAACTCAGCGCGTTGCTGCTCGTTGTAACGTTCTTCCAATCGTCTGGTGTGCTCGAGGGCGCGCTCGTTGACCAGCCTTTCGCGCACCCGTTGCGGATCGGCAAACACCGGTGGGCCATCGCCGGTGAGCGGGTCGGGGGTGGCTGGCGTTTGCTGTTGCGCCCAGTCGCGATGCATGGCGCGGATCGCCAGCAGCAGTTGCGAGGTCTGCTGTTGATAGGCCCGGTCCGGGGTGTTCATCCACTGTTGACGGTGTCCAATCCAGCCGTTGCGAATCCTGTTGAGTTCCTGCACCAGGCCGATGCTGTCGTCCAGTTCCAGGGCCAGCACGCCGTGTGGCAGATCATGATGGGCGATGGCGTTGCGCAGGTAGCCTCGCAACGCGGTCAGGCGCCCGGCTCGAGTGTAAAAACCATGCACGCTATCAAAGCTTGGACTGGGCTGCTGTCGGTACTCGTAGACTTTGTTGTCCACCTGCAGGTTTTCGGCCGTCATGGCCCAGCCGACGCTGGCCGGATCGTTGCGTGCTGTGCCCAGGTCAAGCGCTAGAAAACGCTCGGGAAAACGCCCGCTCTTGTAGGCGGCGAGGACGCTGGCGGGCCACGGATCGCTGGCAAAGGCCAGCCACGCCATGGTGTATTTTTGCGTGTCGATGTTCAGGAACGCCGCTGGGCAGTCATGCCCGGCCGCGATGCAGCTATCGGCCAACGGTGTCTCGTTGGTGGCCGCAGGCTGGTAGGGGTTGAACTGACGCAGGTAACCGTCGGGCGTGACCTGATAGGCCTGCCAGACCTGGCGGTCGAGCAGCACGTATAGGTAACCTGCCCGCAGGGTGCGCCAACCCATGCGGGTATGGTCGTCAGGCAGGGGGGATTCATGGGCCAGGCGCGGCACCACGGCCTTGCGCAGCGGCAGGATGGGCAGGCCCTGACGCTGGCAGACTGTGCATTGGTCGTTGTTGACCAGGCATTCGGTGGTGGCGATGGCGAGTTGCGAAGTCAGGCTCAAGGGTATGCTCCTGCATGGCTCAGGTCGGTGACAATCCGTTGCCAGCTGTTGTCGTTGCAAGGGGCGAGCAGGGTACTGAGCGATGCTGTTCCTCGAGCCGCCTGGTCGATCAGTGCACGGACGCGGGCGTGCTCATGCAGCCGCAGATCCAGCAACAGGCAGTGCATGGCCAGGGTGATGATGTCGTGATGGCTTTTCAGGCCCAATTGACGGGCCTGGTGAATCTGGTAGTGGGCCTTGGCAGCGGCATGGGGCGGCAGTGTTGTTGCACCGGTCCAGCGCGCCGGCGCGAACGTCAGCGGCAGGCTGAGGGCGCGTCGCCAGGTGGCAAGTAAGGTTGACACCAGCACCACCTCCTGCTGCACCTCGCCAGCGAGTGGACGAGGTACGACACTCGCGTGCGGATAGCTACTGATGACGCTGCTGGTACCGCTGGACATGGGAAACAGCCAGTGTTGAATCGGCCACCAGAATCCCTGTTCCGCCTGCTTTAACGTGCCGGCCAGCAATTCCAGGCGCAACGGTTCATACACCGGAAAGAACTGTGTGCCCTGTACCATGGGCAGATGCCCTAGGGCGATCAGGTGCGCACTGAATGCAGCGGTGGTGACGCTGCTGCTGAGCCAGCCGCAGACGTAGCGTCGGGAGCGCGTGGCGTCCTCGTTTACACGCTGCGCCGAGAGTGACAGCAGACGCTCCGAAGGCCGGGCGCCGGGGCTCGCCAGGGTCACCAGCACCGGGCAGGCGTGCGGCGTGTGCTCAAGGTCCGGACGCCACACGCGGGTGAGGGCGTCGTCGCCCAGTGTCTGGCGCAGCGCCTCGATATGCAGGGGATCGTCCGAGGCACAGTCAGCCAACGGGTCGAGCAGCAGGTACAGCGTTGCTTCGGGCGTGTAGATCTCATCAACGAACTTCTGCACAAGCGCCGGCGTCATCGGTTTTTCTCCACACAGGTTTGCCCTGCCTCGGGCGAGAGCTGCAGGGAAAAGGGCTGTGCGCTGCCCGGCGCAGTCATTTGCACCGGCCCCCGTAGGGTAATGGCCAGGCCATTGAGGTGAATGCCCTGGGCATCGATCGTCAGGCTGCCGCCAGGGCCCTGAATGACCAGGCGCTCGCTGGCTTGCAGCTGGTAGGTTGTGGTGGTGCGCTGCATGCCCTGGCCGGCGCTCAGGTGATGCTGGCCGTGGGTGAGGTGCTCGCTGTGGCCGCCGACTTCGGTGCGATGGTTGGCAGTGGTGGCGTCAAAACGGTCATTGCCGACGCGCTCCCAGCGGTCATTGCCGATGCTGATCTCATGGTTCTGGCCAATGTTCAGCGAGCGGTTCAGGCCTATGTCCTGGGACTGGTTGTGACCGATGGAGAGGGTTTCATCGTTGCCCACCGTCTCACTGCGATCATTGCCAACAAACACCCCATTGTTGTGTTTGATATGAACGTTCTTGTCCTTCTGGGCATGGATGAACACCTCTTCCTGCCCCAGCTCATCCTCAAAGCGCAGCTCGTTGAAGCCCTGGCCCTTGTGGCTGCGGCTTTTGATGGTCATGCGCGTTTTGTGCTTGGGCAGTTGATACGGCGGCAGGTTGGTTTCGCGGTAGGCGCGGCCGGTGGCGATGGGCTGGTCGGGGTCGCCGTCCAGGTAGCTGATGATCAGTTCCTGGCCGACCCGGGGGATGGCCATGGCGCCCCAGGTGGCGCCGGCCCAGCCCTGGGCGACGCGGATCCAGCAGGAGCTGTGGTCGTCCTGGTGGCTGTCGCGGTCCCAGGGGAAGCTGACTTTGACCCGGCCCCATTCGTCGCAGTAGATCTCTTCGCCCGGCGGGCCGACCACGCTGGCGATCTGCGGGCCGTCGATGCGCGGCTTGGGCCGTAGCGGCGCTTTCCAGTCGGCGTCCCAGCGGATGGCGCTGGCGCTGAGCCGGTAGGCGGTGCCGCTGTCGCTGCCGAAGGCCTCTTCGAGCAGGCTGCTGTGCTGCGTGCCGTGGTGCTCGATGGCGATGGTGCGCCAGCGGTCGTTGAAGTCTTCGCGCGGGTGGTCGTTGAGGTCGAAGGCCAGGCCCGGCTGCAGACGCGCGTCATCGCCTTCCATGTGGGCCAGGCGGGCGTCGCTGCGCAACGCGGTCAGGCGGGTTTTGGTGAAGGGCTTGCCGCTGGCGTCGCGCTTGTAGCGGCCGGGGTAGTCGTAGCGTTCGTAGTCGCTGTGCTGGTGGTCGAGGTCGCTGGCGCCGACGGCGTTGTGCTGCAGGTTGTAGTAGGGGTGAGTGAAGGTGTAGTCGCGCTGCACCTGGCGCGCGCTGCGCACCTGTTCGGTGTAGTGAAAGCGCTGCAGGGCCGGCTCGGCGCTGTCGCCGCCGGCCAGCGGCTGGTAGAGCACCGGGCAGTGCTCGTGGGTGCCGATGGTGCCCAGGCCGCCGACGCGGTCGGTGAGCCACAGGGTATGGCCGTCGGCACGGTGCTCGAAGCTGTACAGCAGGCCCTCTTCGGCGGCCAGGCGGGCGATGAAGTCGAGGTCACTTTCGCCGGCCTGGACGCAGTATTCGCGCGGCGGATGGTCGAAGCACAGGTAGGTTTTGACCTCGCTCAGGCGCTGGGCCTCGAGCACCGCGAGGATGATCTCGGGCACGCTCTGGCCCTGGAACATGCGCCAGTTCGAGCGCAGGCCGGCGCGCGCCAGGCTGGGTTCGAGCACGGCGCGGTAGCGGGTGCGGCGAAAGCCGGTGTCGCCCTGGCTGAACAGGCTGACCAGGCCGTGCACGTAGCGCACCGGGGTGTCGCCCCGCCACAGGGTGAACAGCGCGGCCAGGTCGAGCACGCGGTTGAAGTCGACGGCCGGGTCGTGGCTGGCCAGCTCCAGGCTCAGGCGAAAGGGCTGGGACAGGCCTTCCTCGAGGTGGAACTCGACCACCTCGAAGGCGTCGCCCTGCAGGGGCTCGAAGGTGAAGCGCAGGTCGTTTTGGCGGGGCATGGGGGGGCTCTCTTGACTAGACCGGCAGATGACGGGATGCCATGCGGGCAGCCCCGGGAAATCTAGGCAGGTGCTAGCTCACGCCTCAAGGGATGAGCTGCAATCAAGAGAGGTCCTACGGCGTCCTTCGCCTTTGTCTGTCAGATGTGTCGGACAGATACCGCTGATTCAGATCACCGGATCCCAGCGCTGTGACCAGTCGCTCTCACCGGCGACCACTTCGCGCAGTACCCTGAACGCCTGTTGCAGCGCCTCGCTGTCGCGCTCGCGGGCATACACCAGGTAGGTGGGGTAGGTGAACTCGGGCGCTTGCGGCACGCGTTCGAATACGCCGCTGTCCAGGTAGGCCTGCACCACGCGGGTACGGAAGTAGCCGCTGCCGCCGTGTTCAAGGATGTACTGCAGCGCCAGCGGCCCGAGGTTGAAGCTCAGCGCCGGGCGCGCGCATTCGGGCAGGGCGGCGTCGTGACGGCGGCGAAAGGCCTGGCCCCAGTCGATGTACACGTAGGGCTCGGGTTTGTCCTTGCGGCGGATGCGGATGAGCTTTTCTTCCATCAGTTGCTCCACCTGCAGGCCGGGGCCGTAGGTGGGCTGGTAGACCAGCACGGCATCGAGCACGCCCATTTCCACCTTGTGCAGCAACGACTCGCCATCGCTGACTTCGCTGCGAATGGCGTGGCCGGGCATTTCCCGGTGCAGGGCGCTGACCCAGCCAAGCACCATGGGGTTGCCGAGGCTGACTTCGCCGCCGATGTGCAGCACCTGGTGGCAGCCTTCGGGCAACGGCAGGTCGCGGCGCGCGGCCTCCCAGGTTTGCACCAGCTGGTTGGCATACACCACGAAGGCCTCGCCGTCGGCAGTGAGGCTGGCGCCGCTGCGACTGCGAATGAACAGCTGGCAGGCGAGTTGCTGTTCGAGCTTTTGTACCCGGGCGGTGATGGCCGTCTGGGTGACGTGCAGGCGCTCGGCGGCGGACACCAGGCTGCCGGTGCGGACGATTTCCAGAAAGGTGCGGGCGAGCTCGATATCCATGGGGCAGCCTGGTGTTTGCGGTGGCCTATTCTAGTGGCTTTGCACGGGTTTGGGGCGTGGCTGCACAGCCGCCAGAGAAATCAGTCGTACAGCACCGGCTGGCGATCCCGGTGCACATCGTTCAAGGCACTGATGCGCTTGTCCCGCGCCTCGCTCAGGTCGAGGCGGGCATGGATGATTTGCGTGCCGGCCGGCGCTTCATGCAGCGGCCCGGCCAGCGGGTAGCCGTTGGCATCGACAATCACCGAGCCACCGACCCAGTCCACTTCGCGCTCATGGCCGTTGCGGTCACAGGCGGCGATGTACAAGCGGTTGACCGAAGCATTGGCCTGCACCCGTACCACTTCCGCGGGCCGCTCGCCGAGCGGTCGCGGGCCGTCCGGCCAGTTCACCGGCGCGCACAGCAGTTCGGCCCCGGCCAGCGCCGGCAAGCGCACCCACTCGGGAAATTCCAGGTCGTAGCAGATCATCACCGCAATGCGTCCGAAGCGCGTATCGATCACCGGCGGCGGTTGCCCACCGGCGCTGAAGATGCGCTTTTCGTCGTTCCACAAATGCGCCTTGCGGTACACCGCGCGCACGCCGTCGGCATCGACCAGGGCGGCGCTGTTGTACAACTCGTCGCGCTCGGTGCGCTCGCAAAAGCCGCCGACGATGACGATGTCCAGCTCCGCCGCCAGCGCTGCCCACTGGCGCAGGGTTTCGCCGTTGGGGGTTTCGGCCAGGCTCAGGGCTTCGTTGCGGTCGGCGAACACATAGCCGCTTTGCACCAGCTCCGGTAGCACCACCACCTGGGCGCCTTGTCCGGCGGCGCTGCGGACAGCCTGTAGGGCGCGCTCGCGGTTGTATTTAAGTTCGCCGACCTGCGGCGCCAGTTGGCAGCAGGCGACCTGGATCAGGGTTGGACTCATGCGAGGGTTTCCTCAAGCTGGCGCTCGCTGGCCGCTGCCAGGCGTTGTTCGCCAGGCAGGTCGAGCGAGCGGCAGAGCAGGGCGTAGAGACTGCCGGTGACCAGCAGACCAATGACAAAAGCAATGTCGGCACCACCCAGCGCGGCGGCTGCGGGGCCGGTGTAAAAGCTCAAGGCCATGAACGGCACCATCGCCAGCAAACCCAGGCCGTAGGCGATCAGCCCGGGCTTGCCCCAGGCACCGTAGATGCCGTCGGGGTTGAAGATTTCGCTGATCACGTAGTGGCCCTTGCGCACGCAGTAGAAGTCCACCAGGTTGACCGCGGTCCACGGCACCAGGAAGTACAGCATCAGCAGCACGAAGGTGTTGAAGCTGCCCAGGTAGCTCTCGGGGATGGCCAGGGCGACGATAAAGACGATGGTGGCAATCACGCTGATGCCGGCCACGCGGATCTTCAGCGACGGCGTGACCTGCTTGAAGCAGTCGATGGCGCTGATGCTGGTGAGCATGGCGCCGTAGCAGTTGACCGCCATGATGCCCACCAGCGCCGGTACCGAGATCAGCACAGTGAAGGTGCCCAGGCCCGGCAGGAACTGGTTGCCCACTTCGCGCACACTGGCGATGGCGTCAGGCGCTGGCAAGGCCGAGGCGAGAAAGGCGCCCAGGGACATCAGCCACAGGGCCGAGCCGGCCGCGCCCAGGTAGGTCCAGAACACCACTTTCGCCGTCGGCGTGTCGTGGGGCAGGTAGCGCGAGTAGTCGGAGACGTACACCGAATAGCTGATCTGGTAACCGGCGGCCGCCGACAGTTGCACCAGGAATGCGCCCCACGAGAACTGCGGATCCTGCAGGGCGGCGTCGGCCTGCAGGGTCAGCAGGGCGCTGACGGTGAGCACGCCGAACACCAGGATCATCACGTAGGTCAGCCAGCGCTGCACCGTGTGTAGCAAGTCGTGGCCGACCACCGCCAGCAGCACGGCGATGACGATCAGGCCCAGGTACCAGGGCGTGCGTTGGCCGGGCAGCACGGTGTTGATCGCATCGGTGGCGAGGATCACGTTGAAGACGTTGAAACCGATGTAGACGAAGACCACAGCGGCAAACGGCACGATGGTGCCCTTGAGGCCGAATTGGGCGCGCGACTGGATCATCTGCGGCAAGCCCATACGTGGGCCCTGGTTGGCGTGAAAGGCCATGAAGAAGGTGCCAAAGCACACCCCGAGCACGATCGCCAGGATCGAGTACAGCGCCCCCAGGCCCAGGGCCGGGCCGGTGAAACCGGTGACCATGGTGGTGAGCACGAAGTTGCCGGTGAACCAGAACGGCGCCTGGTGCCAGACCTTGCCGTGGCGCTCGCTGCGCGGCACATAGTCGATTGAGCGAACCTCGATGCGCGGGCGTGCAGCCCCCGCCTTGTTGGCGTTGTCCACGGCAGTACCTCGTGTTGTTTTTATGGGGTAACTGGCCGATGGTCCGACAGACGGTGGGTGAGGGGAATCGTTGGTATCAAAAAATTACTTCATGGAATTCAGAAGTAATGGGCTGCGGTGCAGCCCATCGCGGGCAGTGTCAGTAGCGAATCATCACCGACTTCAGCTCGGTGTAATCCTCGATAAACGCCCCGCCAAATTCACGGCCTATGCCTGAAGCCTTTACCCCGCCAAACGGCACGGCCGGGTCGAGCAGGGTATGCATGTTCACCCACACCGTACCGGCCTGCACCTGCGGCACCAGGCGCAAGGCCTTGCTCAGGTCGTTGGTCCACAGGCTGGCACTGAGGCCATAGGGGCTGGCGTTCATCAGCGCGATCAGTTGCTCTTCATCGTCATACGGCAAGAAGGTCGCCACCGGCCCGAAGGTTTCCTCGTTGAGCAGGCTGTCGTCCACCGAATTGGCCAGGATCACCGTCGGCTCGACGTAGCAGCCGGGGCCTTCGAGCAAACGCCCGCCATGGATGATCTGGCTGCCTTCGCTGCGCGCCTTGGCAAACAGTGCGCCGAGCCTGGCCTGGTGCTGCTTGTTGCAGACCGGGCCGAATTCGCTGCTTTCATCCAGCGGTGAGCCGATCTTCAGCTGGGCCAGGCGCTCGCTCAAGGCCCCGGTCACCGCCTCGATCTGCGAGCGATGCAGATAAAAGCGCTCGGCTGCCGCGCAGATCTGCCCGGCGTGCAAAAAGCCCGCTTCGATGATGCCGTCCACCGCCGTGCGCAGCGGTACGTCGCGCAGGAACCCGGCCGCATTCTTGCCGCCCAGCTCCAGGGTGGCGCGGGTCAGGTTGGCGGCCATGGCGCTCTGGCCGACGGCAAGGCCAGTGGGCACGGAGCCGGTGAACGAGACCTTGTCGGTGCCCGGGTGCTCGATCAGCGCCTTGCCGGCCAGGCCGGCGCCGGTCACCACGTTCAGTGCGCCTGCGGGCAGGCCGGCGTCGATGGCAAGTTCGGCAATGCGCAGGATGGTCAGCGGGGTGAATTCGCTGGGTTTGATGATGATGCTGCAACCGGTCACCAGTGCCGAACCGAGCTTCCACAAGGCGATCATGGTCGAGAAATTCCACGGCACGATGCCCACCACCACGCCGACTGGCTCGCGCAGGGTAAAGGCGGTGTAGCGCTCGCCGTTGAACGAGGGCAGCGACGGGGTGAGGGTCTGGCCGCTGAGCTTGGTCGCCCAGCCGGCGTAGTAGCGCAAGAAATGCGCGGCCTGATCGACCTCGAAATTGCGCGAAAGGGTGATCAGCTTGCCCGACTGGCAGGTCTCCAGCTGCGCCAGTTCTTCGCGGTGTTGCTCGATCAGGTCGGCAAGCTTGAGCAGCACGCTGGCACGCACGGCGGGGGCGGTTTGTGACCATTGCGCAAAGCCACGGCGCGAGGAGGCGACGGCATCGTCGATGGTCTGCGCGGTGGCTTCGGCCACGCGGCTGATGACCTGGTCACTGGCCGGGTCGATCACCTCCAGGTAGCGGGCATCGGCCTGTGGCTGCTGGCGACCGTCGATAAAGCTGCTGTGCTCGCGTTGCAAAAAAACGCGCACCTGGGGCAAAAGGCTGATGTTGCTCATGGGACGAACCTCAAGGGAAAGCAAAGCCCCGACCCTAGCGCAGCGCCCCGGCAGTGGCTTGACTGAGCCTGCCGCCGGCCATGCACCGGCCTGCCAGGCGCTTTGTAATCTGCAAGGTTTGGCCTTAGGCTGCGGCATCCGCCTGTGCAGGAGCGCCCCTTGAACCCGATTTTCGCCTCCCTGAGCATCGCCCACCTGCGCGCGTTGCAGAGCATGCTGCAGCTGAAGAACCTCAGCCATGCCGCCGAGCGCCTGGGCAGCAGCCAGTCGGTGCTCAGCCGCCAGCTGGCACATATGCGCGAAGCCTTTGACGACCCGCTGCTGGTGCGCCAGGGCCGCGGCTATGTCTTGAGTGAACGCGGCGAAAGCCTGCTGCTGCCGCTGGGCCAGGTGCTGGCCGAGCTCGAGGCCTTGCGTCAACCGCAGGCCTTCGAGCCCAAGCGCTGCGAGCGGCGTTTTTGCCTGGCGGCCTCGGACTACATCGCCGAACACATGCTGCCGCTGCTGGTCAGCACCCTTGAGCGCGAAGCGCCGGGGGTGTCGATCGAGTACCGCACCTGGCAACCGGGGCAGTATGAACTGCTCGCCAGCGGCGAAGTCGACCTGGCTACCACGCTGTTCGACGATGCTCCGGCCAACCTGCATGGGCGCATGCTCGGTGAAGACCGCGCGGTGTGCCTGATGCACCGCGAGCACCCGTTGGCGGCAAAAACCGAACTGAGCCAGGACGATTACCGCGCCTGGAACCATGTGCGCATTTCCGGCGGTGGCGACAAGGACAGCTTTATCGACCGCCACCTGCGTGAGCAGGGCCTGAGCCGGCGCATCAGCCTGCAGGTGCCGTTCTACTCGGCGGCGGTGCAGGTGGTCGGCAGCAGCCAGGCGCTGGTCACCGTGCCCGAGCACATTGCCCGCCAGCTCAGCCGCCTGCATCCACTGACCTGGCGGCCGTTGGCGTTTGTCGAGCACAGCCAGCGCTACTGGGTGGTCTGGCACCAGCGCCTGCACGGCTCGGCCGAGCACCGCTGGTTGCGCAACCTGGTGTTCGAGCAGTGGCAGCAGTCGCAGTTCGGCGTGCACGGCGGCCATGCGCATTCGCCATAGCAGCTATGCGCGGGGCGGCGTTTTTTGGCGGTCAGCCAGGGCCTAGACTCAGGCCCACTTACCGCCAATAACAGGAGCCGCTGCATGAGCCCGGAAGAATTTCGCAAACATGGCCACCAACTGATCGACCTGATCGCCGACTACCGCCAGGGTGTCGGCGAACTGCCGGTGATGGCCCAGGTCGAGCCCGGTTACCTCAAGGCGGCCTTGCCCGGCTCGGCGCCGGTTCAGGGCGAGCCGTTCGAGAATATTCTCAAGGACGTAGACCAGTTAGTGATGCCCGGCCTGTCGCACTGGCAGCACCCGGACTTTTTCGGCTACTTCCCCTCCAACGGCACCTTGTCGTCGGTGCTTGGCGATTTTCTCAGCACCGGCCTTGGCGTGCTCGGCCTGTCGTGGCAATCGAGCCCGGCCCTGAGCGAGCTGGAGGAAACCACCGTGGACTGGCTGCGGCAGATGGTCGGTTTGTCGGCGCAGTGGAGCGGGGTGATCCAGGACACCGCGTCCACCAGCACCCTGGTCGCCTTGATCAGCGCCCGCGAGCGCAGCAGCGACTACGCCCTGGCCAAGGGCGGCCTGCAGGGGCAGGGCAAGCCGCTGATGATCTACACCAGCGCCCAGGCCCACAGCTCGGTAGACAAGGCCGCGCTGCTGGCCGGCTTTGGCAAGGACAACATCCGCTACATCGACACCGACGACGACTTCGCCATGCGCCCGCAAGCGCTGGCCGCAGCCATCGAACAGGACCTGGCCGACGGCCTGCAACCCTGCGCGGTGGTGGCTACCACCGGCACCACGGCAACCACCGCCCTCGACCCGCTGCAACCGATCGGCCAGATCGCCCGCGAACATGGCTTGTGGCTGCACGTGGACTCGGCCATGGCGGGTTCGGCGATGATCCTGCCGGAATGCCGCTGGATGTGGGACGGTATCGAGCAGGCCGACTCGATTGTGGTCAATGCGCACAAATGGCTCGGTGTGGCTTTCGATTGCTCGCTGTACTTCGTGCGTGATCCGCAGCACCTGATCCGGGTCATGAGCACCAACCCCAGCTACCTGCAGTCGGCGGTCGACAGCAAGGTCAAGAACCTGCGCGACTGGGGTATCCCGCTGGGGCGGCGGTTCCGTGCCCTGAAGCTGTGGTTCATGCTGCGCAGCGAGGGCATCGAGAACCTGCAACAGCGCTTGCGCCGCGACCTGGACAACGCCCAGTGGCTGGCCGAGCAGGTGCGCGGGGCCGAGGGCTGGGAGTTGCTGGCGCCGGTACAGCTGCAGACCTTGTGCATTCGCCATCGAGGTGAGGGCCTGCAGGGTGAGGCGCTGGATGCACATACCCGGCGCTGGGCGGATCAGCTCAATGCCTCGGGGGTAGCCTACGTCACTCCGGCGACCTTGCATGGCCGCTGGATGGTGCGGGTGTCGGTGGGGGCGTTGCCGACCGAGCGTGAGCATGTGGCTGAGCTTTGGCGCAATTTGCAGAACGTCGTGGCGGAGTGAATTTATCGCGGGTCAAGCCCGCTCCCACAGAATTGATGGTGTTCGCTGTGGGAGCGGGCTTGCCCCGCGATGCTTTTAACATCCTATGAAAAGTACAATCTTGCCTATGGAAGTTGCATTTTCCCCCTGAGCCAAGCCTCCCATACTGGCCCCTGCATCCGCCGCCACCTGCCACTTCGCAGGCCCTGGCGGACATCCAATAATAAGCAGGGCCCCTCATGAAAAAGCCAAACCCGCTGCTCGAAGACCTTCGTTCGATTTTGCCTGCCATCGCCGCCAACGCCGCACGTGCCGAGCAGGACCGCAAAGTCCCGGCCGAAAACATCGCCCTGCTGAAAAGCATCGGCCTGCACCGTGCCTTTTTGCCCAAGCCCTACGGCGGCCTGGAAATCTCCCTGCCGCAATTTGCCGACTGCATCGCCTTGCTTGCCGGCGCTTGCGCCAGCACCGCCTGGGCCATGAGCCTGCTGTGCACCCACAGCCATCAGTTGGCGATGTTCCCGGCCAAGCTGCAGGAGGAGATCTGGGGCGACAACCCCGACGCCACCGCCAGCAGCAGTATCGCCCCGTTCGGCAAGGTCGAGGAGGTCGAGGGCGGCTTGCTGTTCAGCGGCGAGATGGGCTGGAGCAGCGGCAGCGACCATGCCGAGTGGGCGATTGTCGGCTGCCGTCGGGCCAATGCCGAAGGCACCCAGGACTACTGCTTTGCCGTGCTGCCGCGCAGCGACTACGAGATTCGCGACGACTGGTTCGCCGCCGGCATGAGGGGTAGCGGCACCAAGACCCTGGTGATCGACAAGGTGTTCGTCCCCGAGCACCGCATCCAGAAAGCCAAGGACATGATGGAAGGCAAGTCGGCAGGCTTTGGCCTGTATCCGGACAGCAAGGTGTTCTACTCGCCGTACCGGCCATATTTCGCCAGCGGCTTCTCGACCGTCAGCCTCGGTATTGCCGAGCGCATGCTCGAAGCCTTCCGCGAAAAGACCAAGAACCGTGTGCGTGCCTATACCGGGGTCAATGTCGGCGCCGCCACACCGGCGCTGATGCGCCTGGCCGAGTCCACCCATCAGGTTGCCGCCGCTCGCGCATTTCTGGAAAAAACCTGGCAGGAACACGCCGAGCACAGCGAACGTCACCAGTACCCGACGCGCGAGACCCTGGCGTTCTGGCGCACCAACCAGGGCTACGCGGTGAAAATGTGCATCCAGGCGGTCGATCGTCTATTCGAAGCCGCTGGCGGCACTGCCTGGTTCGACAGCAACGAAATGCAGCGGCTGTGGCGCGATGCGCACATGACCGGCGCCCATGCCTACACCGACTACGACGTTTGCGCGCAGATTCTCGGCCGCGAGCTGATGGGCCTGGAACCTGATCCAAGCATGGTCTGATAGGCCTCGCCAATAACAACAATGACGGCTGCCGCGCACGGCAGCCGGGGAGTCTTGCATGTCTACCGCAACCGCATCGGCCTTCGACAGCCGCGCCTTTCGCCGTGCCCTGGGCAACTTCGCCACCGGCGTCACCGTGGTCACCGCCGCCGATCCCCAGGGCAACCTGGTCGGCGTCACTGCCAACAGCTTCAACTCGGTATCCCTCGACCCGCCGCTGATTCTCTGGAGCCTGGACAAACGCTCGAGCAGCCTGGCGGTGTTCGAGGCGGCCAGCCATTTTGCCGTGAACATCCTCGCCGCCGACCAGATCGACCTGTCCAACAACTTCGCCAAGCCCAAGGATGACCGTTTTGCCGGTATCAGCTACCAGGCAGGCGAGGGTGGGGCGCCGATCCTCGCCGATTGTTCGGCGTGCTTTCAGTGCGAAACCCAGCAGCTACTCGACGGTGGCGATCACTGGATCATGCTCGGCAAGGTGGTGGACTTCGATGACTGCGGCCGCTCGCCGTTGCTGTATCACCAGGGCGCCTATTCCATGGTGCTGCCACACACGCGCATGACCCGCCGCGAAGAAGGTCAGCCGCCGAGCAGCCACTTCCAGGGGCGCCTGAGCCATAACCTGTACTACTTGATGACCCAGGCCCTGCGCGCCTACCAGGGCAGCTATCAGCCACGGCAATTGTCCAGCGGCCTGCGAACCAGCGAGGCACGGATGCTTATGGTGCTGGAGAACGACGCCGGGCTGAACCTTGCCGACCTGCAGCGCGAAGTGGCGATGCCGGCGCGGGAAATCGACGAGGCAGTGGCCAACCTCAAGCGCAAGGGCCTGGTGTGCGACAGCGAAGCGGCCGGGCATGTGCGCCTGACCATTGCCGGTATCGACCAGACCGAAGGCCTGTGGAGCATCGCCCGCGAGCAGCAGGACAAGGTGTTCGGGCAATTCAGCGAAGAGCAGATCGCGTCCTTCAAGACCGTGTTGCAGGCGGTGATTCGTAGCTGTTGAGGGGTGATCGCGGGGCAAGCCCGCTCCTACAGGGGCTTGCGCTGTGCTGCTTTTATCTTTCTTCTTAAATTGTTATGTTATTACATAATTTTAAGGAGCCCTCATGAACTACCCCGTAGGAAGGTTATCCCTCGGCCTGTCCGCCTCGCTGCTCGCTTTGCCAGCTGCCGCTGCCGATACCGTGTTGCTTGATGCCCTCAACGTCAATGAACGCCACTATGAAGAAAGTGCGAGCGGCCCGGTGCAGGGCTATCGTGCAACTCGTTCGGGCACCGCGACCAAGACCGACACTGACATCCGCGACACCCCGCAAAGTATCGCCGTGGTGCCCAGCCAGGTGCTCGAGGACCTCAACAGCACGCGCATCGACCGCGCCCTGGATTTTGCCGGCGGGGTCAGCCGGCAGAACAACTTCGGCGGCCTGACCTTCCTCAACTACAGCGTGCGTGGCTTCACCACCGGCGAGCTGTACAAGAACGGCTTTGCCGTCAACCGCGGCAGCTACAGCGCCCCCGACACCTCCAACATCGAGCGCATCGAAGTGCTCAAGGGCCCGGCCGCCAGTCTGTACGGGCGCGGCGATCCCGGCGGGTTGGTAAACATCGTCACCAAGCGTCCGCAAGCCGAAGCCTTCACTCGGTTCAAGGCCAGCGCCGGCAGTTGGGACCGTTACCGCAGCAGCCTGGACGTCAACACGCCGCTCAGCGAAGACGGCCGGGTGTTGTCGCGGGTCAATATGGCGGTGGAGGACAACGGCAGCTTTCGCGATTACGTTGGCAGTGAGCGGCGAATCGTCAGCCCGTCGCTGAGCTGGCAGTTGAGCCCCGAGACCCTGCTGTCGATCGACACCGAGTTCTCGCGTACCGAGTCGGTGTTCGACCGCGGCATCCCGGCGGTCAACAACGAACTGGGCTCGGTCAGCCGTTCGACCTTTCTCGGCGAGCCCAACGACGGGCGCATCCGCAATGACAACCAGACCCTCGACCTGACCCTGGAGCACCACCTCAACGACAGTTGGAAGCTGCGCCTGGCCAACCACTACACCCAGGGCCGGCTCAAGGGCAACAGCTCGGAACCGTCGCGAGTGGTCGGCACCAGCATCAGCCGCTTCTACCGCGAGCGCGATTTCGAGTGGAACGACAACATCACCCAGGCCGAACTGCACGGCCAGTTCCAGTTCGCCGGCTGGGAGCACCAGAGCCTGCTGGGCCTTGAGTACGAGAACTACCGCAACAGCCAGAAGTACCCGCAAAGCGCCACTTCGCTCGGCTATGGCCTGGACATCTACAACCCGGTGTATGGCCAGGCGAAACCGGCGCTGATCAACCCTAATGATTTTTTCGAGCGCACCGAGAGCTACGCGCTCAACCTGCAGGACCAGATCGCCTTTACCGAGCGCTTGCGCGCTCTGGTGGGCGTACGCCTGGAGCATATCGAACAAACCGCGCAGAACCGCTCCACGCGCGTCAGCAACACTCAGGAAAAGGACGTCGCCACCCCGCGGGTGGGACTGCTGTACCAGCTCACACCTGAAGTCGGGGTATTCGCCAATGCCTCGACCTCGTTCAAGCCCAACAGTATCGGCACCCAGGGCCAGATCTACAAACCGGAAAAGGGCCTGGGCTATGAAACCGGGCTCAAGCTGGACCTGTTCGACAGCCGCCTGGGGGCGACTGTCGCGCTGTTCCAGATCGACAAGGAAAACGTCATCACCACCGATGCCTTCGGCGACAGCATCGCCGCCGGCAAGGCGCGCAGCCAGGGGCTCGACCTGCAGTTCAGCGGTCAGTTGAGCGAAGCGCTGCGGGTGATCGGCGCCTATGCCTACATCGATGCCGAAGTGACCAAGGGCGATGCCGCCTTGCCCAAGGGCAGCGACTTGCTGGGCATCCCGCAACATAGCGGCAGCCTGATGGCGGTGTATGAGTTTCAGAGCGGACCATTGCTTGGCTCGGACATTGGCGCTGCAGCCAACTACGTCGGCGAGCGTTCCGGCCAGGCCGGCAGCAGCTTTCGTTTACCCAGCTACAGCACGGTCGACCTGCTGGCCCATTACAAAATCAGCGAACAGGCCACGGTGGGCCTGAACCTGAACAACCTGTTCGATCGCAAGTACTACGAGCGCGGCTACAACGCGGCCTGGAACATGCCGGGGGAGCCGCGCAACTTGATGGTCAGCCTGAGCCTGGCGCTTTAAGCCGACCGGTTATTGCACGCACCACCAGCGCGGCAGCTGGTCGTTGAATGAATGCGCGGCGGGTGCCAGGGCCGGGTGCTGGTTGCTGTCGAAGCTCCCCAGCAGCAGGGCCACTGTGGGTTGATCATCGATGGCGCCCAGCGAACTGCCGCAGGTGGGACAGAAGGCGCGGCTGGAATAGTCCGATGAGCGAAAAGTTGCCGGCGCGCCACCGGCGCCGGTCCAGCACACCTGCTCGCGGGCGAACTCGACCCAGGTCGCCGTCAGCGCGCCGGTATGGCGCTGGCACCATTTGCACGAGCAGCAGTGGGGGTTCAGTACCGGTCCTCTGGCTTCAAAGCGGATCGCCCCGCACAGGCAGCCACCGCTGTAGGTTTCAACGTCCATGGCTATCTCCGGGCTAGTTGCCAACCGGCGTGCACAGCTCCACCAGGGTGCCATCGGGGCAGCGCACATACGACAGGGTTTGCCCCCAGGGCTTGGCTTCGGGGGCCTTCAGCGCCACCGCGCCCGCCGCCACGGCGCGGGCATGGGCGCTGGCAACGTCGTCGGTAACCAGGGCAATCTCCATACCCAATGGCTTTGTCGATTCGCTGGCCGCCAGCACGCCGCCGGCAAAGTGACTATTGCCCAGGGCCAATGACGCAAAGGCGAGGGTGGTGGCGCCGGTGTCCAGTTCGCCATAGTCGCCGGACTCATGGAGAAAGCGCCGGCTCAAGCCGAAGGCCTGCTCGAAGAAAGCCAGCGAGGCGGCGACATCGGGGACGTAGACGATGGTGTATCCGAGTTTCATCAATGCATTCTTGATTGAGGAGGGTGTGGGCGGTTTATACAGCACTTGCCCAGGCCTTGGGTACGCCGCTAAGGTTGCGGCTGCAAAGGAGCGCCAAGATGACCGACCCGATCGAACTCAACCGTCGCAACTGGGATGAGCGTGCGCCGCTGCATGCCGCCTCCGGCGACTACGAAGTGGAAACATTCGTCGCCGACCCCGCGCACCTGTCCGAAGTGGTGCGTTTCGACCTGCCGCGCCTGGGCGATATTCGCGGCCAGCGCGCGGTGCACCTGCAATGCCATATCGGTACCGACACCTTGTCGTTGTCGCGCTTGGGCGCCGAGGTCAGCGGGCTGGACTTTTCTGCACAGTCCTTGGCCCAGGCGCGGGCCCTGGCGCAGCGTTGTGCAGCGCGGATCGACTATGTCGAGGCGGATGTCTATGCCGCCGACCAGGTGCTGCCAGCCGCGGCCTTCGACCTGGTATACACCGGTATCGGCGCGTTGATCTGGCTGCCGAGCATCGAGCGCTGGGCGCGTACCGTGGCGGCTTTGCTCAAGCCTGGTGGCCGACTATTTCTGCGCGAGGGTCATCCGATGCTGCTGGCGGTGAACGAGGACCATCAGGACAAGCTGGTCATCGAGTACCCGTACTTCGAGCGCGAGGCGCCGACGGTGTGGGACAGTGGCGAGACCTATGTCGAGACCGACGGGGTGCTGGAGCAGACGGTAACCCACGAATGGAACCATGGCCTGGGCGAGATCATCAGCGCCTTGCTCAAGCATGGGCTGCAGATTACCGCACTGGAAGAACATGACAGCATTCCCTGGGAGGCGCTGCCAGGGCAGATGAGCAAGGACGAAGGCGGCGAGTGGTTGCTGGACAAGGATCGCTGGCGCTTGCCGTTGAGTTATACCTTGCAGGCGGTCAAGCAGGGGTAGGGGTGTTGACCGTGAGGGCCTCTTCGCCGGCAAGGCCAGCAATCTCACTGCGCTTTTGCCTTCGGCTTGCGCGTTCGCTTGCCTGCCGCAGCGCTGCTCTTGCGCTTTTTCTTCCACGGCGTGCCACCGCGCCCGGCCGGGGTCGCCGGGCCGCTGATGGTCAGGCGCAGGCCGGCACAACGCTCCACCTGCTTGCTCATCCACGCTGATTGCTTGGCGACGAACTCTTCAAGGCTCATTTCGCCGCTTTGCACCATGTCCAGCGCCTGCTCCCAGATCGCCGTGGTGCCCGGGTCGGCAATTGCCCGCGGCACCGCATCGATCAGGCTGAAGGCTGCCGGGGTAGCGCTCAGGGCCTTGCCGTTCTTGACCAGGTAACCGCGATCGAGCAGGCCCTGGATGATTCCGGCACGGGTGGCCTCGGTGCCGATGCCGGTGGTGTCCTTGAGCTTTTGCTTGAGGCGCGGGTCGTCCACCAGCTTGGCGACGTTCTTCATGGCCTTGATCAGGTCGCCCTCGGTGAACGGCTTGGGCGGCTGGGTCCAGAGGTCCTTGAGGGTGACCGCGGCCACCGTGCAGTCCTGGCCTTCGCGCAGTAGCGGCAGTACCTGGGCCACCGGCGCCTCACGGCCTTTGGCCGGGGTCAGGGCCTCGGGCAGGGCGCGGCGCCAGCCCGGCTCGACAATCTGCTTGCCCACCGCGCGCAACGCCTGGCCTGCGCAATCGAACTCGGCCTGGGTACGGTCGTATTCGTGGTTGGGCAAAAACTGCGCCAGGTAGCGGGCGCGGATCAGGGTATAGACCGCCTTGTGTTTGCCCGGCAGGCGCGACGGGTCGCTGGCGGCGGCGGTGGGGATGATGCCGTGGTGGGCACTGACCTTGGCATCGTTCCAGGCCCGTGAACGGCGCTGGGCCTGCAGGTGCGGCTGCAGCGGCGCAAGGCTCGCGTCGGCGCGCTGCAAGGCGGCGAGAATGGCCGGCGCCTCGCTGTGCTGGCTTAACGGCAGGTAGCCGCAGTCGCTGCGCGGGTAGGTGATCAGCTTGTGGGTCTCGTACAGGGCCTGGGCGATGTCGAGGGTTTCCTGGGCGCCGAGGCCGAACTTCTTCGAGCACAGCTCCTGCAAGGTACCCAGGTCGAAGGGCAGCGGTGCTGCTTCGCGCACGCGCTCGGTGGCCACTTTGACCACCCGCGCACTGCTGGCCGCGCCGATGGCGGCGGCGGCCTGCCGGGCCAGGACCTGGTTCAGGCAGCGGCCCTGGTCGTCACAGGCATCTTCGGCGGCGCGCCACTGCGCGGCGAATGGCTCGCCGGCGCTTTGCAACTGCACGTCGATGGCCCAGTAGGCCACCGGCACGAAGTCGGCGATGGTGCGGTCGCGGTCGACCACCAGGCGCAAGGTCGGCGTTTGCACCCGACCCACAGGCAGTACGCCCTGATAGCCGGACTGGCGACCGAGCAGGGTGAACAGCCGGCTCATGTTCATGCCGATCAGCCAGTCGGCCCGCGAGCGGCCCAGGGCCGAATGGTAGAGGCTGAAGGTTTCGCTACCGGGCTTGAGCGCCGCCAGGGCCTTGCGGATGGAGGCGTCGTCCAGTGCCGACAGCCACAGGCGGTTGATCGGCCCGCGGTAGCGGCAATGCTCGACCAGCTCGCGGGCGATCATCTCGCCTTCGCGGTCGGCGTCGGTGGCGATCACCAGCTCGCGGGCCTCGCCGAGCAGGCGCTTGACCGCCTTGAACTGGCTGGCGGTCTTGGGCTTGACCAGCATCTTCCACTTTTCGGGCACGATCGGCAGGTCGGCCAGTACCCAGCGCTTGTAACGCGCGTCGTAGCTGTCGGGTGGAGCGGTCTCGAGCAAGTGGCCGATGCACCAGGTGACGGTAACCTCGGTGCCGACCCAGCAGCCGTCGCCACGGCGGTTGGCGCCGAGAACCTTGGCGATGTCTTTGGCCTGGGAAGGCTTTTCGCAGAGAAACAGGCGCATGCCGTTCGATCTATGGTGGGTGAAGGCCATAGGATGCGCAGGATTGAGGGGCGTGGCAAGTTTTATCTGTATGGATATACAGCTTGATGTTGCCGGTGCTGACGAAGAATCCCCCGCGCTTTTGGCCAGCTTGCCATCGATGTTGCCATGGACGGGCCAATTGCCCCTGTGGCAGCGTTTGGGTTTGCCCACGGGTGTGTCAACGGACGATGTCGCCAGGGTTACCTGCCACCTGCACAAGGATGTATAGCCATGCCTGTTTTCGATTACCGCCACCTCGACAGCGCCGCTTCCAAAGCCCTCTACAGCGACGCCATGGCGCTGACTCTGTATGCCTACCACGGCATCGACAACGGCTTTGCCGTTGGCTACCAGCAGCACGGTTTTGGCCTCGGTTTACCGGCCACCTTGATCAAGGCCCTGATCGGCGGCACCGACAGCCAGGGCGCGATCCCTGGCATCCCCTGGAACCCCGACGCCGAAGCCCAGGCCCTGGCTGCGGTCAAGGCCGCCGGCTGGACGCCGATCAGCGCCAGCCAGCTGGGTTACCAGGGCACTACGGATTTTCGTGGCACCTTCCATGGTGAAACCCGCGGCTACACCAGTGCCCAGGTCGAGATACTTGGCAAGTACGACGCCGCCGGCCAGTTAAGCGGCCTGGGCATCGCCTTTCGCGGCACCAGCGGGCCGCGGGAAAACCTGATTGGCGACACCATCAGCGATGCCATCCACGACCTGATGGCGGCCTTTGGCCCGGCTGACTTTGCCAAGAACTACGCCGCCAATGCCTTCGGCCGGCTGTTCGATGATGTCGCCCGGTTCGCCCAGGCCAACGGCCTGAGCGGCAGCGACATCACCGTCAGTGGCCACAGCCTCGGTGGCCTTGGTGTCAACAGCCTGGCCGAGCTTAGCAACGACACCTGGGGCGGCTTCTATCAGGACGCCCGCTACGTTGCCTTTGCCTCACCCACCCAGGCCAGCGACAGCAGCAAGGTGCTGAACATCGGCTACGAGAACGACCCGGTGTTCCGCGCGCTCAATGGCTCGAAAGCCGACTGGGCAACCTTCGGTGTGCATGATGCGGCCAAGCCTTCGAGCACCGACAACATCGTCAACTTCAACGACCACTATGCCTCCGATGCCTGGAACCTGCTGCCGTACTCGATCGGCAACATCGCCACCTGGCTCTCGCACTTGCCGAGCGCCTACGGCGACGGCCTGGGGCGGGTGCTGGACTCGGCATTCTATGAATGGACGGCCAAGGACTCGACCATTGTCGTCAGCAACCTGTCCGACGTTCGCCGTGGCTCGACCTGGGTCGAGGACCTGAACCGCAACGCCGAAGCGCACAAGGGCAGCACCTTTATCATCGGCTCCGACGCCGGCGACCTGATTCATGGCGGGCGCGGCAATGATTACCTGGAAGGGCGCGCCGGCAACGACACTTTCCGTGACGATGGCGGCTACAACCTGATCGACGGCGGCGCCGGCCACGACACCTTGAAGCTCGGCCAGGCGCTGGACAAATTTGATGTCGCCCGTGATGGCAACGGCACCCTGTACCTGCGTGACAGCAGCGGCGGCATCAGCCTGGTCAAGCAGGTCGAAACCCTGGTCAGCAAGGAATCGAGCCTGCTGTTCTTCAGCAAGCAAGTCAGCCACCAGATCGACCCGGCGGGGCTGCTGAGCAGCGGCAAGGTTCACGCCTACGCCGCCAGCCAGAACGGTACGCCAGGCAATGACAGCCTCAAGGCGGGCGCGCAAGGCCAATGGCTGTTTGGCCTGGACGGCAACGACCATCTGCAAGGTGGCCGTGGCAACGACGTGTTGGTCGGTGGCGCCGGCAACGACGTGCTGGTATCGGGCGGTGGCAGCGACACCTTCCTGTTCAGCGGCCACTTCGGCCAGGATCAGGTACAGGGCTTCGACGCCGATGACCGACTGGTATTCATCGGCGTCGAGGGTGGCACGGCGCAACCGGACATTCGCCAGCACCTGAGCCAGGTGGGCAGTGATGCGGTGCTGAGCTTCGGTAGCGATAGCGTGACCCTGGTCGGGGTGTCGGCAGATAGCCTGAGTGCGGCGCAGGTGGTGATCGCTTGAGTCACCGCTGCGCCCGCTAGCCTCAAGCGATCCTGCGCAGTCAGGCCGCGCTGATGTGGTCGGACAGCATCAGCCGCGGCTGGCCTCCAGCGCCTGGCTCAGGTCGGCAATGATGTCATCGCTGTGTTCGATGCCGATCGACAGGCGCACCATGTCCCGCGGCACGCCGGCGCGTTCGAGTTCTTCATCGTTGAGCTGGCGATGGGTGGTGGAGGCCGGGTGGCAGGCCAGGGATTTGGCATCGCCGATATTGACCAGGCGCACCACCAGCTGCAGCGCATCGATAAAGCGCGCACCGGCCTCCTGGCCGCCCTTGATCCCGAACGACAGGATCGAAGCCGGCTTGCCTTCGGTGTAGCGCCGGGCCAGTTCGTTCTCGGGGTGATCGGGCAGACCGGCGTACTTCACCCAGGCGACCTGCTCATGGCCTTGCAGATAGTGGGCGACCTTGAGCGCGTTCTCGGTGTGCCGCTCCATGCGCAGGGCCAGGGTTTCCAGGCCTTGCAGAATGAGGAAAGCGTTGAATGGCGACAGCGCCGCGCCGGTGTTGCGCAGCGGCACCACCCGGCAGCGGCCGATAAAGGCCGCAGGGCCAAAGGCTTCGGTGTAGGTCACGCCGTGGTAGGACGGGTCGGGGGTGTTGAGCAGGGCGAAGCGCTCTTTGTTGTCGGCCCAGGGGAACTTGCCCGAGTCGATTACGATGCCACCGATGCTGGTGCCGTGGCCGCCGATGTACTTGGTCAGCGAGTGGACGACGATATCGGCGCCGTGCTCGAACGGCCGGCAGAGGATCGGCGTGGCCACGGTGTTGTCGACGATCAGCGGTACGCCATGGCGGTGGGCGGCATCGGCCAGGGCCTGGAGGTCGACGATATTGCCGGCCGGGTTGCCGATCGACTCGCAGAACACTGCCTTGGTGCGGCTGTCGATCAGCGCTTCGAGGGCGGCGATGTCGTCGTGGGCGGCAAAACGGGTCTGGATGCCGAAGCGCGGCAGGGTATGGGCCAGCAGGTTGTAGGTGCCGCCGTAGAGCTTGGCCACCGAGACGATGTTGTCACCGGCTTCGGCCACGGTCTGGATCGCGTAGGTGATCGCGGCCATGCCCGAGGCCACGGCCAGCGCACCGACGCCGCCTTCCAGCGCCGCCATGCGCTGTTCAAGCACGTCGTTGGTGGGGTTCATGATCCGGCTATAGATGTTGCCGGCGACTTTCAGGTCAAACAGGTCGGCACCGTGCTGGGTGTCGTCGAAGGCAAAAGAGGTGGTCTGGTAGATCGGTACCGCGACGGCCTTGGTGCTCGGGTCGGGGCTGAAGCCCGCGTGGATGGCCAGGGTTTCCAGCTTCATGCAATCGTTCCTTGAAAGTCGGGGGAAGGGGGCTAGAGCATGGAGCGGCCAGGGAGCGACGGTCAAGGCCTGCAGGCGCGGGCTTGCTACGCAATTTCGAGCTGCCTAGCCTGCCTTGCGCAAGGTCAGGTTGATCCGCCGGCTGCCCAGCACAGGGTGACTGCCCGGTTTGAGCGGCAGCACGCCATGAAAGCGCAGGCGGTCTGCGCCGCCCCAGACCATCACATCGCCATGGCGCAGGCCGATGCGCTGCGTGGCTTCGCTGCGGCTGTGGCCGCCGAACTGGAACACCGCCGGCAAACCCAGCGACACCGAAACAATCGGCTGGCTGTAATCGCGCTCATCGCGGTCCTGGTGCAGGCTCAGGCGGTTGCCCGGCTGGTAGCAGTTGACCAGGCAGGCATCGGGCTGAAAATTGGCAAAGCCTGCGGCTGCAGCGGCCAGCGCTGCCAGCTCGCTCAACGCCGCTGGCAGCGCTGGCCAGGGCTGCTGGCTGAGTGGGTCGACCGGGCTGTAGCGATAACCGCGGCGATCACTGACCCAGCCCAGCGCCCCGCAGTTGGTCAAACCTACCGCCATGTTCAGGCCACCGGGGGTGACCATGTGCCGAAACGGCGCGCAGGCGATGACCTTGCGCAACTCAGGCAGCAGCGCCTCGACCCAGGCCAGGGCAAAGCCGGGAAACACCACGGCCTGCTTGCCGATCCATTGCGGCTCGGCGGGGCTGGCGGGGTTGAACAGGTCCAGTTCGGTTTGCATCATAAGCAGCAATCTGGGCAGCGGATGGTGTGTAGAGCCTGTATAGTAACGCGCTTTGGCGCCTGTGCTGTCACCCTGTTACTTGCGCGCAAAGCCCGCACTGCAGGGCGCCCGAAGCCCCTCGAAGAAAAAAATAAAACTTTTTGAATTCAAGGGGTTGCCAGAGCAGGGGAATGAGTACATAATTGCGTCCATCGAAAACGAGGCACGAAAAAAGCCTAGCGTTTTCAAGGAGATAGCAGTTTTAGCAAGTTGTTTCCTTAAAGAGTTGTACATGTTTGAGATCGCAGTTTCAGGGTCTCGGGCATTTGAGGCCGAGTAGCAAAGTGGTTATGCTCCGGATTGCAAATCCGTCTACGCCGGTTCGATTCCGACCTCGGCCTCCATTATTGAAAGCCCCGCAGATTAACGTCTGCGGGGTTTTTCTTTGCGCGCAGAAAAGGAGTCAGGATGAGAGGTCTAGAGAAATTCGTATCGCTTCAATTCTTGCTTACAGTGGCTTTCATCGCGCTGGGTGGCTACCTACATGGCGCCGGCAAGGTCGGATTTTGGGGCATGTTCACAATCATGATGTTGCCGAACATCGCTTTTGCTGTGCACCGGCGTGTCCAGCGGCGCAAGAGCGCTTGACGGCCCCGGCCTCTGCCAGGAGTGTCATGGCACAAGCGAGCCGATAATGCCGTCTCGCTCCAGCTCTTCTAAAGGGCAATGCAGTGGCTTACGGTGCGTGCCCGAATTTACCCCGCAGTTCATCCTCGATCTTCTGGCAGGCACTGCTGATTATGCTGCGCCCATTGGCAGGACCCGTATAAGACGCTTCGCGTTCGCGGCAGAGGTCAATTGCAGCTTGCGCTTCGGACTGTTCCTTGCTTTGAGGTGAGCTTGCGACAAATGCGCCGAACCCAAGCAAAACAATGCCAAGGACAACAACCGTAATGCCTGTCTTGGCAAAGACGCCTATGGTTTTCTTGCTCAGGTCGGCATGGCAATGCCTGCAGCGTCGCGCTTGCGCCTTGATGGTTTCGGCGCAGAAGGGGCATTGTTTTTCGGATGGCTGCAATCTTGATCTCCTTATCAGGGCGGCCATCCTACCCCCAGGCAGCCCCTGAATCAAAGCGCCGCATAGACCAGCGATGACAGCCGGCTAGGGCGCGGATCGATCATCGTATGACTGCCCGAGGTGGTGGTGACAAAACCAAAGCTCACTTGCCGTTCGGGATCGGCGAAACTTATCGGGCCGCCAAGCCCGATATGGCCAAAAGTCTGCGGGCCCATGGCGTGGGAGGCCGTCGGATCGCGTTGCTGCTCAAGCATGCAGCCCAGTCCGTAACGCATTGGCCGCATCCAGACCCGATCCATGCCATGACTGTGTTCTCGCCTGAACTCATTGAGCAGTTCGCGCCCGATGAAGTTGCCTGCCAATAGTGCGCTGTAGAAACCGGCCAGGCCGTGCGCGGTGCCATGCCCGCACACACCCGGTTGCCGATAGGCCCACCAGCGCGGGTCGCTGGTGCGTTTAGGCACCATGCCGGGGTTGGTGAAGGCGAAGGTCGCGATGTGCGTTGGCTGGTTTTTCAGCACGGCGCGCAAGCCTTGCGAGTAAGGGTCACCGACCCGCCCCCTGGCGCTGTCGAAACGGGCGATACGGTGAAAGTGTTTTTCGTCGACGCCAAGGTGAACGTCCAGGCCATGGGGCTGCAGAATCTCTGCGTGGATAAAGTCGCAGGGGTCTCGTCCGTCCACCCGCCGAATCAACTCGCCGAGAATCCAGCCAAAGGTGGTGGTGCCGTAGCCCAGGTCGGTTCCCGCTTCCCACCAAAGCGGCTCGGCGGCCAGAACCCGGACCATATGCTCCCAGTCATACATCATGGCGTTATGGTCGGGGGCGCGTAGCGCCGGCAGGCCTGCGGTGTGGCTCATCACTTGGCGCAATGTGACCTTTGCCTTGCCATTCTGGGCGAACTCAGGCCAGTAACGGGCAACCGGCGCATCGAGCTCCAGCTTGCCCTGTTCAACCAGCATCAGTACCGCCACCGCGACATAGGGTTTCACCACGCAGAAGGTGTTGGCCAGCGTGTCGCGGGTCCAGGGCCTGGTGCCTTCCTGGTCCGCCACGCCGGCCCACAGGTCGACAACCATCTCTCCGTCAATCTGCACGCAGAGCCCGGCCCCGCGCTCCTGCGGATCATCAAACATGTCCTCGAAGGCCTGCCTGACCGCGTCGAACTGACTCGCACATATCCCTTGCGCTTTCATATTTCACACTCCTTGTAGCTGAACACCATTACCGAGGGCCAAAACATTGATGGCGCAGCGTCGGCCGCCGCCATCAACCCCGCGAGCGAGTTTGAGCGTGGTTCATGGAAAAACGGTTGGCTCGTTTGTAAGTGCCGAAGTCATTGAAGCGCACACCCGCCTCGGCCATGACTTTATGCGCATACGGTGCGGTCATCTGGCGAAGATAAAATGGGTCTCTTACCACGAAATGGTGAATGCTGTGGGTGCTGCCGAAGTTGAAGCAGAACAACTGAAACGGCCACAGCCACCACGGGTTCATTACCTGGGTTTGTTGCAGCGCATTGCGCGGAGCGACATCGCCATAATAGTGCATGTTTGAACTTATAAAGAACAGGCAAAACTGCCGTATCAGGTTCGGCGCGATAAGGATAACCACGACGCTATTAACGACATCCATCAGTGCCAGGGTTGCCGCAGAGCGGTGAACTTCGGCGCCGATGATTGACCCCAGCCACCCATACAGGTGATAGCCGAGAAATACGTACCAGCAGCCCCAGTACAAAAGCCCGAACGGTGTATTGAGGCGAATGATTTTGCCTAACAACCTTACCTTTTGCCGCCATCCCGGTGCGAGGATCGCATTTAAAAATCCAAATATAAATCCATCCATCAGTTTCAACAGCCGCAATACGCCCCACGGGTTGCCACTGGTGGTGATCCATGCTTCGACATCCGAATCCGTGCCGGACTCCTTGTGATGGTGAAAATGCAGGCTGCGCCTTAGCCACGGGCTGGGCATTCCTGGCCGGGCCAGCCAGCACATGAACATCATGGCGTTATGGGCCAGCGGCTGCTTTCTGAAATAAAGGCGATGAATCAGATCATGTTCAATTTCGTGTATGAACGACGTCAACAGCGCGTTGATTAAAATACACGTCCATGCCGGGATAAAACCCTTCAGGTAGAGCCCGCCGGTAACCACCATTCCCACCAGGGAAAATACCATGACACTCGCGCCCAAGGCACTTTGATACTGCAAGATCGGATAACGCTTGCGCAGGTAATTACCATGCTCGGTAATGCGCCGGGTTACATTTTCAATTTTTTCCTGGTCGGTAATTGACTGGTCAGTTTCGACGGTGTTTTCCAAGGCATTCATCCCTGTATCCTCTGTTTACGTCGGGGAATTGCGTGTGCACGGTAAAACAGGCGCATTCGCACTCGCCGCGTGAATGGACGCGGCTCATTCAAGAACTGCGAAATCGACGGTGTGGCAAAAACTTGTTAGGATCATTTCAAGCTTCAAAATGATAAGGTAAGTTTAAGTCTTTGCAACTGTGTATTTTGGGTGGGCTAAGTGTGACAGGCGTTTGTGTAAGGATTTGATGATTTAGTTACAGTTTGTATAAGTTTTGAGTACGGCGTACAGCTAATGCCAAGGAGGCACCATGAGATTGCACCGCATCAAATATCTCCGGCTCTCTCTACAAGACGCCGAGGGCCGCGTAGAGAAAAGAACCAGCCATGATGTATTTGACGCCGTGTTTTGCGATGAACCTACGGACAATGCCGCCAATCGTGCAGGCCTTGAAAAGCTGTTTCGCTACATACAGGGCGGGGATACTGTGGTAGTGGACAGCATGGCATCGCTCAGCTCCAGTACCGAGCAGCTGTGCACGCTGATTCGACAGTTGGTTGAAAAGCAGGTAACGCTGGAGTTTTTGAACGAAAGCCTGGTGTTCCGGCATGACGATCTGGAGGTTGTACGGCCTATTATTTCGGTAATGGAGGCACTTGCAGAGTTTGAACGCGTTGTGGCCAGGGAAAAACAGGCAGCCGGTATTGCCGCTGCCAAAAATCGTGGATCTTACAGTGGGCGCAAGAAGAAACTGTCTGACAATCAGGTTGTAAGTTTAATTGACCGCGCCGGTGCAGGAGAAAGTAAATCCAAATTGGCGCGTGATTTTGATATCAGCCGTCAGACACTTTATCGGTACTTGAAATCGACCTAGCGACTGTCCAGCGCATGGCGGCCTGCGCTGGCGTGCAGCGTTGTTCGCCGCTATATCTGCCGCAGCCAGTGCTCGACATCCACCTTGTCGATCTGCTCGGGCTGCAAGAACCGCTCGGCATACTGGCGATAGACCCCGCTGCTGAGGAACAGCCGCAACAGGTCGCCATCGATGTGCTTGTCGCGGGCCATGAACACCAGGATCTTCACCGACTCGGACAGGGTCTTGGGCGTCTTGTACGGCCGGTCTGCGGCGGTGAGCGCTTCGAAGATGTCGGCGATCGCCATCACCCGCTCGGCAATGCCCAACTGATCTTTGCCCAGCCGACGCGGATAACCACTGCCGTCCATTTTCTCGTGGTGGTTGCCGGCGATGACCGGCACGCGCTTGAGGTGGCGCGGGAACGGCAGGGCGTTGAGCATGACGATGGTCTGCACGATGTGCTCGTTGATCTTGAAGCGCTCCTCGTCGTTCAACGTGCCACGCCGGATCGACAGGTTGTACAGCTCGCCCAGGTTGCTGGCGTTGGCCGGCAGGCGCATGTCGAAGCCCCAATGGTTGCGCGGGTCGTCCTTGAGCACCGGCGGCTTGCGCGCGCCCCAGGGCACCCGGTGCTCGGGACGGTCGGCCAGTAGCGGCTCGTCCACCGGCAGTTGCGCCGGCGGCACATCCTTGAAGCGTTCATCTTCCTCGCGGGAAATGCCCAGGCGGTTGTCGAAATGCCGCCACCAGCGGCGCTGGCCAATTTGCTGCAGTCGCTCGATGTCGGCTTCTTCCATGAACTCGCCACCGGCATTGGCCCTGGCGACGAAGGCGAAGTCTTCCTGTAATTGCGCCTGGCAGTGCGCCAGGGTTGCTTGCAGCCGCTGCGGCGGCTCGCCGTTGGCCAGCCCTTGCCAGTAGGCAAGCTCGGCATCGCGCCAGAGCACCTCGAAGCGCATGCGTACCTCGTGGATTCGGTTGTACAGGGCCTCCAGCTTGGTCGCCTTGTCGACCACATGCTCGGGGCTGGTGATCTTGCCGCAATCGTGAAGCCAGGCGGCGACGCGAAACTCATAGCGCTCGGCCTCGGTCATGCTGAACTCGGCGTAGGGGCCGCTGTCAGCCAGCGCAACCTGGTCGAGCAGCATTTGCGCCAGTTGCGGTACCCGTTCGCAATGGCCGCCGGTGTAAGGACTCTTGGCGTCGATGGCATCGGCCAGCAGCTTGATCATGGCATCCAGCAACTGTTGCTGGGCCTCGACCAACTGGCGGGTTTCGATGGCCACGGCGGCCGCGCCGGACAATTCCTCGACAAAACGCCGGAACGGTTGGCCGACCTCATCGCCCGCCGGCTCATCTTGCAGTTGCAACAGCAAAATGCCGAGCAGCGCCTGGCTGCGGTCCCGGAGCACCACCGCATGGCTGCGTCGGCCCAGCTTCAGGGCGCGTGTCACAGTGCTTGGCAGATCCTCATGCTGGTTTTCGTCGACCGCAAGTTGCGCAGGGTAACCGCTGCCTCGGCAAGCGGCAGCCAGGCGCAGCAGGCCACGCTCGGCGTCGAACAGGTACACCGCGCCAGCGCTTGCCCTGGCGGCGTCCACCAGATGGCTGAGGACGCCGTCGAGCATGCGCTCCAGCTGGGTTTCGCGGCTGAGGGTGAGGGTGATGGCCTGGAAGTTGAGGATGGTTGCGGACATCTGGCTCAGCACCTGACTCAATTCCCGCACCTCGGACACCCGCGATTGCACCCCCACCTCGCGGCTGAAATCAAAACCGGCCAGGCCCCGTACTTGCTCGGCCAGCAGCCGCAGCGAGTGGCCAATGCGCTGGCCAAGCACGCCCCCCAGAAACAGCAGCACGACCATCAGCACCGCCGTCCACAGCACCTGTTCCCAGAGCACCTTGCGCGCGTCGGCAAGCAGTTCGTTGCCAGGTACCGCGATCAGCACCTGCAGGTCTTGCCCGGCCAGGGTCGTCAGCGGTATGCGCATGCCGTACCAGGTCTTGCCTTGTACCTGGAACGGTTGCGGCGCAGGGCCCAGGCTCGGGCTGGCATAAAGGTGCTCGAGGCTGGGCACCCCCAGCTCGGCTACGTGTGACAGGCGCACCGCGTCACCTTCTTGCACAATCACCCGCTGCAGGTCCGGGTACGCCACCACGTTGCCCTGCTGGTCGATAACCACCGTCTCGGTGCCGGCGGTCATGCGCAGGTCGCGGCTCTCGCTGGCCAGGTCATCGACCGAGACATCCATGCCGATCACTGCGGCGCCATCGACGCTGCGCTGGGCCAGGGTGATGCCGACCTCGCGGGTGGTGAAGAACACGTAGGGGCGGGTCAGCACGGTGCTGGATTGCCTAAAGGCCTCGACGAACCAGGGGCGCGGGCGGGGGTCGTAGTGATAGTCCGGCTGGGCTTGTGTTTGCAGCAGGGTCAGTTGCCGGTCGTAGAAGCGCCATTCGCCTTTCAACGCGCCGTCGTCGCCCTTGCTGATGCTCTGCACCAGGAAGCGGCTGCCGGCCGGTGCGTCGAAGTGCTGCATGAGCTGCGGGTCGCGTAGCCGGCGAACGAGGAGAAATTCGCCGCTGGAATAGCCGATGTAGGCGGCGCTGAGCATTTTGTTGGCGTTCAGGCTCTCGATCAGTTGCGGGACCTGCTCCAGGCGCTCGGCCAGAGTGCCTGCGCCAGGGTTGAACGCCAGCAGCCGGATGCTGCTTTGCGCCGGATCGAGCAGGCGCCGCGCCCGTTCGTCGATGGTCTTGCCAAGCTGCAGGGCGGAATCGCCTGCGGCTGCCACCAGCGCCTTTTGGATTGCCCGATTACCCTGCCAGGCGAGCCCTGTGCCCAGCAGCAGCAGGCCCAGCATGATGGCCAGCGCCACCATCCATTGCAGGGAGAAGCTGTGCCTCTGTTCATTCATGGCGGGTGACCTTGCGCTCTTGGCACTTAACGACGGGTAGTCAGGAACTCGAAGCTCAATCGCGAAAAGCTTAGCTGCTAATCCGCACAGGCTGGGATGGGCGCCTGACAATCCCCGTCAGCGGCCTGTTAGCTTACTTATAGAACAGGTCGACGATCACAGAGGCTTCGAACACCCCGGGTTTAGCAGGCTCGCGCCAGATCAGGTCTGCTTTGAAGTCATTTTTGCTCAGCTCACGACCGGTCAGGTCTGCCAATTTGAACCAGGTGTCGAACGGGATTTTCTCGTTGTTATCAACGCGAGCGAGGGAGATACCTACGGAGCTGTTGTTCGCCGGCACCAACAGATTGTTGATGACGGACCCTCCGCCTGGAGTGGAAGCGAATCGGGCGTTTACTGTGTAGGGTGTGTCGCAGGCGCGTGATAGTCCCAGGCTGAAGTTAGCGCTACTAGCGACGTTTCCGACAGTTGCGGTGCCAGAGAGCGCTCTGCGGAAATTGACGGTGCTTGGCGTTATTGTCAGCTCCGGTGAGCAGGGAATAAAGCGAATGTTGTTGATGCCGGTGACGACATAATTGAGGTTGCTGTTGGGTTTGATGTTTTGGCCGCCGGTGCCATCCAGTTGAAACACTCTATAGTCCGGCCGTGAACCCGCTTGCCCGGAAGAGGGGGTGGCGCCGTATTTTTCAATAAAAATGCTGAAGGTAAGGGTGAACTTGGCATTGTCCCATCCTGTGCAATTGACCCAATTGCAGCACGTATGAGAAGAGAAGCCTGTGCTGACCTTTCCGCTGCTTGAGGTTATGGCAGTTTTATTGTATCTGATGCCGGCCCGTATACCGTCGCCGATACTGACGCTGGCGGGATTCATATGAAAGTAGATAGTCTCTGCACCGTAATTGTAGTCATCTGCACATTTAACGTTTATTGAGTATAACGACGATTCCCACATTATCGTGCCGTCCGGAGCGTCTGCGGGAACAGCCAGTGCAGTGCCCAGCGACTCGCTGATGACAGCAGAGTTTGTACCCTCTTCTACACAGGTGAGGGCAAAACTGGTAGCCGGGCTGGCGGATGCGGCCAGCAGCATTATCAAAGCAAACGTTTTCAAGGGCATCATTTTGAGGGTTCGCAAGTAACTGAAGGACGTACTCATTGGATGTTTGCCTCATGCACGTGGCGCAGCCCAATATCATTGATTTCAGTGAAAATTATTTTTGCATCGGCAGGGATGGCGGCGACAGTGCTGCGCAGGAGATGTGTTTCGCCTGGCTTTAATAAGGTGTATTCGTCGAGCGCGGTGCTGCGGTCGCTGCTTTCTATCCGCAAATCCACCAGCGACAGGTGAAAGGCGCAGGTGTTGGTGACTTCGATAGAGTCAACATTCTTTACTTTCCAGCTCAATCCGGCGATACATGAGGAGGATGTGCCTTGCAACCCTGGCGGTCGAAAAAACAGCTTCAACTGTTGGCGGACTGCCATTTGAACGCTGTTTTGCCTGTCGGGCTTAAGGGGGATTTCCATGACGTTTAGCCAGAACAGTGATTCTCTATCTTCCGGTAAGCCTTCGCCCCTGTAGAGTATTCGCAGTACGTCTACTTGCTGCGGATTCAGTTTGATCAGAGGCTGGGCCAAGGCAAAGGGGACATCGCTGCTGTTTTCTTCGGATGAACTGACCCAGGCTTGAAGTGCGACGGTTTGCGACGATACGTTAGTGACGCGGAGGGTGGCTTCGCGGTGTTGGCCTGTATAAATAAGTCGTGTGCCATCGATTTTTATTATGGCCTCAGCGCTGCTACCGACGGCGAGCCACAGCAGGATGACTTTAATGAAAGATAAGGGTGTCGAGGAAGTGAAGGCCATTATTGATCTGGCCTCTCGATGAACGCCCAATGGTAATTGGGGTTTTCGGACTTTAGTGTGGTGAGGTATTGAGCAACTAGCGAGTAGTCGCTAGTTGCAGGTTGCGAAGTAAGCGCGCACCCAGAAAGAACGGATATAATACTTGCAAAGCAGGCGGCACCTAACTTATAATGGCTTGCTTGCTTGCTTCGCGTTAATTCCGAATTATGTAAGTTCATTGCTAATTCGTACTGACCAGAATGGAAAGTTCAAATTACCTACGCCACCTGCGAATCGAAATCAGACGATTCTCATTTTGGCCCTATTGGCCAGCGCCATCAGCATTCGCATAAACTACGGGGTCTTTCTTGTCTGCCGGAACCTCTGATGAATCAGCGACGCCTACGCACAGCGCCCCCTAGCAAAGCGGTCAATGAGCCGAGAACCAAGCCGGCCGAGGTACGTCTGGAGGAATTGATGGCGGCGGCGCAACGTTTGTTTCTGGCCAAAGGCGTGGAAGCTACGACCATCAGTGACATCGTCGAGCAGGCACAGGTGGCCAAGGGCACCTTCTATCATTATTTCCCATCCAAGCAGGACATGCTGGTAGCCCTCGGCGAGCGCTACACCCAGGCCTTTCTCGAGCAACTCGAACAGGCGGTGGAGCAGTGCGCCGCTGATGACTGGACCGGCCGCCTGCGCGCCTGGGTGCATGCCAATATCGCCACTTACCTGAAAACCTTCGCGGTGCACGACATCGTCTACACCAACCATCACCACCATGACCGCAGTAACAAGGCCAGGAACGACATTCTCGACCAGTTGCAGGGCATTCTCGAAGGCGGGCGCGCCGCCGGTGCCTGGGCCTTGCCGCAGCCGCGCATCAGCGCCTTGATGATCTACGCCGCGGTGCATGGGGTCAGCGACGACGCCATCGTCGAGCGTCTCGACGACTGCACGGCGTTCGCCAAATCGGTTGCCGATGCCTGCCTGGCCATGCTCGGCGCTGCCGGCAACGCCTAACCCTGTGCACTTTCGTTGGTCGCCGACGCGCTGGGCACCGGCAATTGCCGCTGCAGCAACACGGCGCATCCCAGGCTGCACAGTCCGGCAGCCAGCATTGCCAGGTTGAAGCCTGCGGCCATCGCCGTGGCGTAGGCCTGGGCGAACAACGGCGTGGCGCTGCTCAATGGGTGCTCGGCAACCGCTTGTTGCGCCAGGGTCGCCGCATCGTCGACGCCTGCAACCGTCAGCAAACGCGTCAGTTCGGCACTGGCGCGCAAGCTCATCAGGCTGCCAAGCAGGGCGATGCCCAGGCTCATGCCCGTCTGGCGCAGGGCGTTCATGGTTGCCGAAGCAATACCGGCGCGGCTGGCGGGAACCGCGTTCATCACTACCAGGCCGGTGGCGGGTACGGCCAGGCCCATGCCCAGGCCGAGGGTCACAAAGCACAGTAACAATGGCCAATAGGGCGTGTTGGCGCTGAGTAGCGCCATGGCGGTCATCGCCATGCCGATCAGCCCGTAACCCCAGGCCAGCAAGTGTTCCAGGGCGAAATGCCGTTGCAACCGACCGAACATCAACGATAAAGCACCGCTGGCGATGAATGTCGGCATCATCCGCAAACCGCTTTCGGTGGCGCTCAGGGCTTGCGCCTGTTGCAGGAACAGTGAAAAGAAAAACAGGCTGCTGTAGCTGGAAAAGCCCAGCACCCATGACGCCAGGTTGCTGACGGCAAAGCGTCGGTCACGAAACAGGTCCAGGGGAACCAACGGCCGCGCTACGCGCTTTTCCACGGCGATCAAGGCCAGCAGCGCGATCAGCGCCAGGCCTATGGCAAGGCTGGGTGCCGGTGCGGCAAAACCCGATTCGCCGGCGCGGATCAGGCCGTAGCTCAACGCGCCCAGGCAGCACACGCTGAGCAACTGGCCCCAGGGGTCGAGTGCGGCCTGTTGCGGGTGGGCTCGCTCGCTGATGCCCCAGGCGCCGAGTAACAGGGCCAGGACGCCCAGCGGCAGGTTGATCAGGAAGATGCTTTGCCAGCCGAAGTGCTGCAGCAGTACACCGCCAAGCAAAGGGCCGAGCACCAGGGTCAGGGCACTGAAGGCCGACCAGCCACCGATGGCGTGGGCGCGGGCCCTGGGCTCGGGGAAGGCCTGGGTGATCAGCGGCATGGCTCCGGGAATCAGCAAGGCGCCAGCGATACCTTGGACCGCTCGCCCGAACAGCAACATCGGCAGCGCCTCGGCCAGGGCACACAGCGCGGAGCCGGCAGTAAACAGTGCAACACCCGTCAGCCAGGCGCGTTTGTGGCCGTAACGGTCTGCCACTGGGCCTGCCGACAGCATGAACGCAGAGAGCGCGACGGCGTAGATGCTGACCACCCATTGCAAGCCGCCAAGATCGGTGGCCAGGGCGTTTTGCAGCGAGGGCAGGGCGAGGTTGACGATGCTGATGTCCAGCGACGCAAGAAAAGTGCCCAGGTAAGCGGCGGCGAGCACGGCGGGGCGCTTGTAGCGATGCATGCTTGAGGTCTCCAGAACCGTCGGGAAGTAAACGGGGAAAGCAGACCATAGTTAATCGACTGACCGTCGGTCAATGGGCTGTTGGAAATATTCCGCCAGCGTAGAGGCGCCAGCCAGGCGTAACGCGAGTGTCATTTTCTCCCTGGGACAACAGTGAGAACCGCGTAAGCGTGCCCAGGCTCGGCACGTATGATGAAAAATTTTCTTGTCAATAATGCTGTATGGATATACAGTATTTTCACGCAGCCGAACGTGCCCCGGGTGGGGCGAACCACGGCCGATGCGTATTCATTTTCCATGTCAGCTAACAAGGAATGTCAGATGACAATTATCTACACCGCTGCAAATTCTCTTCCTTTTGCCGCGTTGCCCACCACCAACGGTGTGGTCCAGTATTTTCGCGCCAGCATGACCAACCCTGCCGATGCCACCTATGCCCCTGACGGGCTGGCGGCAGCACCGATCTACGGCCTGGGCGGGCACCTGTTGCAGGGTGACGAGATCGTTGCTGGCGGCAACGTCACGCTGGTTTCGCACATTGGTCCTTTGCTCAACGGCGGCGCGTTGTGCTGGGTATTGCTCAGCTGTGACGGCGGCGCGCAACAGGTCGCCAACGCAACCCGTAGCCATCACGCGGTAACCCTGGGGCAGATCTCCATCGCTTCGGGGGCTGCGCCGGGTGATGTTAAATATTCTGCGGCTAATGCCGTTCCTGCCGGTTGGCTCAAGGCCGATGGCGCAGCGGTATCGCGTTGCACCTATGCGGCGCTCTTTGCCGCAATCGGCACGACTTACGGCGAAGGCGACGGTACCTCTACCTTCACGCTGCCCGACTTGCGTGGCGAGTTCATCCGTGGCTTTGACGGCGGCAGAGGGGTGGACGCCGGTCGCGTGTTCGGCTCGCGCCAGAAGGGCACCCTGCAGACCTACGACACCACCGAGTACAACAAGGCCAATGGCGTCTGGAGTGCCTGCACCTCACTGAAAACCGGTGCGGCTTCGCAAGTGGCAATGGGTGTCGACCCCTACGAGGTCAACGACTACGCAACCGTCACCATCGGCGGCGCCGATGCGGTCAACAACTTCCCGTTGCCTGGGGTGGGGCTGGACCGTGGCTACTCGGGTGTCACGCGCCCACGCAACATCGCAATGCTCGCACTTATCAAATACTGAATAGATTGCTCGGGTTGAGGCCTTGGCGCTGTTTCACGACGACGTAAAGGTACGCACAAATGTTTGCAGCTCAACCCGCTAGCGCATATTTCCATGGAGAAACATCATGAAGGGAAGTTTTACTCGTTTTGCACTGTTGTTCGGCCTTGCCACAGGCTCTGTTGGCGCGGCACACGCGGATAGCTCGCCTGCTGGCCTCTGGCGAGTGTCGACGTTCACCAGTCCAGGTGGGGCTGCTGCGACGGTCCAGACGGTCTGTCTCAAATCTGATCACACCTGGTACTCCACCAGTCAGCCGAACTGGAATGGCGGCTGGTTCCAGAATGAAAAACAGGTGCGCTGGTACGGCGGTATTCCGATCTCTCACATTGGCAATGTCGCGAGCATGGCAATGGGTAACCTGGACAGTGCTACCACCATGACGGGCAACTACGCCGAATGGACAGCGCCGGGTACCGCCCCTTTTACGTTCGACAGGCATTTCACATATTCGATGGTTTTTCTGCAAGCGGACTGTCCGCCAGCGAAGCAATAATCACCAGCTATTGACCCTATGGCAGTGGCCCAGCCCGAGGAATGGCGGGGCCCAACTGTAGGCGTCGCGTATGCCATTTTGACGACAAACGGTATTACGAAGCATTCTCAAGCCTACTGTTCTCCTGTAATCTCGCCGCCGCTCAGGTGGCGACCCGGTCGCACACCTGTTTACAGTGCACTTGGGGGCGGGGATGGAGACGAACAAAGGGATGGCGGCGATTGTGGAATGGCGAGCCCGCTTCCTGGGGGAAGGCAGGTTGCAGGAAGCTGAATACGACCGGGCGTTGATGGCCGCGCAACAGCTCGAACAGTCCGGCCGGGTCAGCCCGGGGGAGTGGGTGGCGATGGTGCGCCAGGCCAACGCGGCATTGCTGGGCCCACGCTGAGCAGCGCAAACATCAGGCAGGAGGCCCCATGGACACAATGCAGGATACGCCGCTGATTCGCCCGGCTACGTTTGAAGATGTGTGCACAATGCTCGCGTTCGATGCCTACGCCAGCAGCCACCCTGAGCGTCAGTGCTTCCTTGAAGAGTCAGCAGTGTTGGGTGGCGTTGCGCGCGGGCGCGGTGATCGGCTACGTCGTACTTACCTATCACTTCTTCGACCACGGCTTTGTCAGCCTGGTGGTCGTGGCGCCAGGTCATCAACGCCAGGGTGTCGCCTCCCGACTCCTGGCCGCCGCCGAAGCCGCCTGTACTACGGCAAAGCTGTTTGTCTCGACCAATCAATCCAACCTGGCTTCGCGCCAGCTCATTCTCAAGGCCGGCTTCGTGCCCAGCGGTGTCATCGAGAACCTCGACGAGCACGATCCGGAACTGGTGTATTTCAAGCGCATTCGCGCTTGAATTGCGGTCAGGGAACTCGCGCTCGCCTGATCGGTCTGAGCTGACTTTCAAGGCGCTCTTTTATGGACAACAGTGCAGCACGCAGCGTGCTTGACGCACTCCCCACCCTTATCCTCGGGCTCGCCCTGGTGCTGGTCGGCTGGCTGGTGTTTCGCGTCGTTGTAGTCGAGCTCGCCGATACCCTCAACGACGATTCCAGTGCCTATACCAGCGACCTTCAGGAGTGCTCGTCAGAGCCGCTGCAGATCCTCTTTGGTCAGGAAGTGGGCAAGGAGGTACTGCTGGTCGCCAAGGTGCTTTCGGGGGTGAGTTCGGTGCGCGTGTTGTCGACGCCTGGGCGCGACCTGAGCTACGTTCCCGACCGCCTGAACCTTGAGGTCAACGAGCAGCAGCGGATCTACGGGGCATTCTGCGGCTAGTGCCGCAGTGCCGGGTCACCACGGTCATGCAAGCGGCCGATTTCCTCGAATGTTCATTCGCTTTTTTGCACAGCGGCGCTAGGTGCGCGGGCCTGGGTGGTCTATGTTAAACGGCAAGCATTAACAGTCGGTCTGGAGGTGGTTTATCACTGGGGTGGGAGTTTCATGGAGCAGGGACCTGTATGCACCCATCCGATGACCTGAACGGGCAAGAAGCCGCCGAGTCGTTCTCGCCACGTGAAGGGCGTTCAGCGCCGCTGTTCCGTTTGATCCTGAGCTTCATGCTGGTGGTCGTGCTGCTGTTCGTCGCCATCGAGGGCTGGCGGATCTGGCGCGACTACCGGCACGCTTTCGCCAGCGCCCATGATTCGGTCACCAACCTTGCCAGCGCCACCGCCCAGCATGCCGAAGACGCGATCCGCCAGGTCGATGTGGTTACCGCGATGCTCGGTGAGCGGCTTGAAGGTGACGGTTTTACCCGAATGAACATCCCGCGGCTGCACCGGCTGCTCAAGCAGCAAGCCTTGTTGATGCCACAGTTGCACGGGTTGTTCGTGTATGGCGCGGACGGGCGCTGGATCGTCACCGACAAGAGCGATACACCGACCAATGCCAATAACGCCGATCGCGATTATTTCGACTATCACCGCACCCATACCGACCGCGGCGTCTACATCGGCGCGGTGGTCAAAAGCCGCTCGACCGGTGATCTGATCATTCCTATTTCCAGACGCCTGAACAACCCCGACGGCTCGTTCTTCGGCGTGCTGCTGGGGACTGTCAGGGTTGATTACTTCGTCGAGTTCTATGGCGCGTTCAAGATCGATGACCGTGGCGCCTTGGTACTGGCCAAGCGCGACGGCACCATCCTGGTTCGCCGGCCGTTTGTCCAGCGGGTAATCGGCGGCAGCCTGGCCGATAGCGAGATCTTCCAGGACTACCTGCCGCAGGCCCCCGAAGGCGTCGTCGAAACCACGGCCGTAGTCGATGGCACTCAACGCCTATATGCCTACAAGGCCCTGGACGCCTACCCGCTGGTGGTGGAGGCCGGGCTGTCGAGGGCATCGATCATTGACCCTTGGCGAGAGGACCTGATCAAGACCGCCGTCGTGCTGCTGTTGCTGCTGGTTGGGTTGGGCGGCTTTGGCGCGTTGGTTCTGCGCCAATTGCGCGAGCGCATGGTGATGGAGGCCGCGCTGCGCCGTGCGCATCAAACAGTCCGCGACCTGGCCTTGAGCGACAGCCTCACGGGGCTGGGTAATCGACGCCGCCTTGATACGGCCCTGGCAGAAGAAATTCGCCGCGCCAAGCGCCAACGCTACCCGTTGGCGTTGGTAATGATGGACCTGGATTACTTCAAGCGCTTCAACGACAACTATGGCCATCCTGCCGGTGACGATTGCCTGCGTGCGGTGGGCGCGGCAATACAAAGCAGCCTCAAGCGACCGGGTGATCTGGCCGTGCGCTACGGCGGCGAGGAGTTCACCCTGCTGCTGCCCAACACCGATGCTGCCGGGGCCAGCAGGATTGTCGAAGACATTCTCGAGGCCATCCGCTCGCTGGCGATCGAGCATGTGCAAAGCCCGGCGGGGCGGGTCACGGCAAGTGCCGGGATTGCCCTGGGTTACCCGGTCAAGGAACCGGTAGC
The DNA here is from genome assembly GCF_900101695.1 of Pseudomonas sp. UC 17F4. Taxonomy (NCBI): domain Bacteria; kingdom Pseudomonadati; phylum Pseudomonadota; class Gammaproteobacteria; order Pseudomonadales; family Pseudomonadaceae; genus Pseudomonas; species Pseudomonas sp. UC 17F4. Next base: position 4,169,076 of record NZ_FNKV01000001.1, on the reverse strand, counting down.
TGCCGACACCCTGATGGGCGCCGCCGACTCGGCGCTATACCAGGCCAAGGATAAAGGCCGCAATGGCTGGTGCCTGATCGATGGTTTGAGTGAGCGGCCAGCACCGTTAGCCCACGACTGATCACTGCAGCCTGGTGACTAACCCACCAACATAAACTCACGCCGCCTGCTTGGCCATGTCCTTGCGGTATTGGGCTTTCATCATTTCCATCTGCTCGCCCATGGCCTCAAGCACGTCCTTGCCAAGCAGCTTCTTGGCTTGCGGGAACATCTCGGTTTCTTCTTCCTCGATGTGGTGCTCGAGCAACTCCTTGAGCACTTTCACCCGCCCGGAAAACTCGGGTGTACCCGGGTCGGTGACTTTCAGGTCGGGCAGCACCAACGAGTCGACGGTGCGGTGTTCTTCCTTGGCCTCGTGGTACATGATCACCTGTTCCTTGGCCCCGGCTTTCTTGTAGGCAGGGTAGAGGATCTCCTCTTCAAGCCGGGTATGCACGGCCACTTCCATCTCCAGTTTGGCCAGCAGTTCCGAACGTTTTTTTATCCCGCGCTCGGTGGACTCGCTCAGTTGCGTTAAAAGGGCCTTGACGGTCTTGTGGTCAGCTTTAAGCAGGTCGATGGCATTCATGGTGGATCCTCGGCAAAGCGGATGGTTGAAAAGGGGCCTTGCGTTAGTAGTGACTCGGCCCGGCGCCAGGGATTCAACCGGATTGCCCAACTGCTCATTAACCGCTGTTTCGCCAACGGGTATGATGCTCGGCTTATCTCAACCACGGACTGATCATGGACGACCCTTTCTTGCCACAGCGTTTTTTTGCCGGGGCGGCGATTGTTGTCGCGCTAATTGGCGGCGCTATTTTCGTGTTCTTGCTGGCCAACCCCGGCGGCCAGTTCCCCGGCCTTAGTAGCGCGCTGGCAGTGTTTACCCTGGGCGTCACCAACGGCCTGTGCCTGGCGCTGGTCGGCACTTACTGGTATCTCGCCGGCAAGCCTGCAGGGGCCGGTACGCTGTTGATTTTGCAGGCGGTAGGGCTGCTTGCGTTTGGCGCCTGGTATGTCTCGCTGACGTGAAGCTTGTGCCGGATGCTTTATAGCCACTGGCGCTATTGCACCCTGTTTAACAGCCAATTGAGTTCTTCTGTTTCATACTTTTTTTATATATCTTTCGTGTGCTGCCGACTCACCAAGGAAAATAATAATGAGGTACAGAGGCGCGCACTACTGGGCTTGGGCAGACTGCCAACTGCACAGCCAGGAGCATGAAGAATCGCTGGAGTCCGGAATTACCCTTGATGTCAAGGCGCGGCTTTCGCGTAGTGGTTGTACGCAGTTGTTTCTCGGGGTTTATACCAGTGCCGGCTTACCGGTCGTCGAGGAGTATCACGACCGTCTCGATGAAGTTACGCTGACCCGGGCCATGGTCTGGGGGGTAAAACGCTGTCGGGCGATTGCCGCCGAAGTCATCGAGCTTCACGAACTGCCTTCCATGAATGCTTACGCCGGGTTGCGATCGATCAACTCGGCGCCCTGATTGCGCACATTGCCGACCGCCGCGCTGACCGGGTACCACTCGAACCGCGCCGCCGGCTCGCCCAGGTTCAAGGCCATCTGCTCGGCGTGCTCGCCTGCGGTGGCCGGGTCCAGCCATTGCCGGGCGACAGCCGGCGCCAGCACGATCGGCCGGCGGTCATGCACGTCGAGCAGGCCACCTTCACTGTCTGCGGTGAGGATCACGAACCCCGCATGCTCGCCACTGAACTGGCCGATGGCCGCGCACAGGGCAGGGCGGCCATCGCTGCGGCGAATCAAGTAAGGCTGTTTTTTCGCTGCGCCTTGGTCAACCCATTCGAACCAGTTGTCGATCGGCACGATGGCCCGGTGTGGCCAGATGGCGCGAAAGAATGCGCCGTGGGCGACTTTCTCCACGCGCGCATTGATCGGCGCTGCGCGGTCCCTGGCCCAGTGCGGGCGCCAGCCCCAGGGCAACAAGTCGGCCTGGAGGGTACCGGCCTGCAGGTGCAACAGCGCCACGCGGGTGCTCGGCGCCACATTGTAGTGACCCAGTGCCTGATCGCCGACGTTGTTGACCAGGGCGCCTGGCATGCTCAGGGCGTCGACGAAGTCGTGAATGCCACGGTATTGAGAAAGCCTGCCGCACATGGCGCGTTGCTCCGTGAGGGGCCTATCGCTGGAGGATAGACGCAATCGCCGGGCACGCTTGCGGCGCCGACGCTCAGCTCAACCACCAGGCCGCCAGCGACAGCAGCAGGGCCAGCAAGGTGCCCAGCCAGGCGCTGGCCTCAAATTTCGAACGTTGCACGCTGGCGCGCACCTCGCGCAGGTACTGCGCCTTGGTAGGGGCCCGTTCGCGGTAGCGCAGGTTCTCGGCCAGGTCATGCAGCCGGGCCTCGATGACCGAGCCGACCACGAAGAATGTTGCGCCATAGCTGGCGATGACTATCAGCAGGTACTTCACTGTCGCTCCTTGGCAATACGCTTCCCTTTTCAGCACGGGTTGTCAGCACGGGCTGATATTGACGCCGTGGCGAGCTCGGCTTATACAGGCGCCCCCACGTTCCCGATGCTACAGGACCCCGAGATGAACGACGACGATCTGGACATTCACGAGCCCGAACATGATCACCTGCTTGACCATGAGTTTGCCGAGGACGAGTACGAGCCACAGGACGAGGTCAATCCGCTGTTCGATCCGCAGGATGACGATGACGAGGATGCCCGCGATTGTGCAGGCGATGACGAAGGATTCTGGGACGAGGGCGTCGACACCCTTGACGACCTCTAGGCACCAGCGCAGCCGCCGGCACCTGGAAGCAGGGCGTGTTTAGCGGCCGTCCAGCGAGAAGCGTCCGGCGCCGGTGACCGAGAGCAACAGCAAGCCACCGACAATGCTCATGTTCTTGAAGAACTGCACGGTGTTGGCTGCTTTGGCCGGCTCGACCATGGTCCAGAACGGATGGCCGATCAGTGCCGTGCCGATCACGAACAGGGCAAACAGGAACGCCAGTGGGCGGGTGTAGAAACCGAGGATGAGGATGATGGCGACGAAGAACTCCATGATCACCGCCACCGCGGCTGCCACTGTAGGCGCTGGCGCGCCGAGCGATGCCAGGTAGCCGACCGTGCCCTCGAAGCCAGTGAGCTTGCTCCAGCCGGACATGACGAAGAGGATCATCAGCAGAATCCGCGCCAGCAGGATGATTACGTCGCGCTGGTTGTCGAAGAGGGTGTAGCGCATGGCGGCCTTCCTTTGTTGTTGGGCAATTTTACCTTAGCAGTTGCCGGAAGGTTTTGCGGCCCGGCTTGCACAAAAAAGGCATAAGGGCAGCCCTGGGTAAATCTCAGGCAGCAAAAAGGCGCCCTAAGGCGCCTTTTCAGAAGATGGTGCGAGTGGCGGGACTCGAACCCGCAAGGCTCACGCCGGCAGATTTTAAGTCTGCTGTGTATACCAATTCCACCACACTCGCACTGGCTCGAGGGAAATGCATTTGATCCCTCAATCAAGCGAGCTTTATAACCCATCGTTATATTCGAGTCAACCGCGTGCAAGGCTCTGGACGGCGCCCCAGGCTAACTCCAGAGCATGCTCAACAGCACCAGGGCGAGTAGCCCGAGATAGACCTGCGCATGCTTGCGATCATCGATTCTGCCGATCCAGCGCGCCGCCAGCCGGGTGCCGAGCCAGGCGCCGAAGGCCAGCAGGGCAAACGCCGACAGATCGACATAACCGACAAACCGCGCTCCGAAATCGCTACTGGCGGTGATCAGGTAGGTCGCCGTCGCCGCCAGCGCTACCGGCAAGGTCAGCGGGCTGGCCATGGCGGTGGCCTGGGTCATGCCCAGCCCGCGGCGGCGCAGCAACGGCACGCTCATGACGCTGCCGCCCACCCCCAGCACGCTGGCAATGCCGCCGATCAGCACACCGCAAGTGACGGTTCTCACGGGCCCGAGCGGGCGCGCTGAAGCCTGGCCGTGGACAAAGCCTTCGCGCAGCAGGCAGTCGAGCAGGGTAAATGCCAGGTAGAGGATGAACGCCCAGCGCAGCCATTCACTGGCCAGGGCGCCCACCAGGGCGGCGCCGATCACCGCGCCGAGGGCGATATACGCTGCCAATGGCCACAGGAATTCACGGTTGAGGTTGCCAGCACGCCAATGCTTGAGGGTGGCCAGTGCGGCGCTGACAATCATCACGCAGGTGGAGGTAGCCACGGCAATCTGCATGGCCGAGCCGGTGGTGGCCGGGTTCATGCGCAGCAGGTGATACAACAGCGGCACGACGACGAAGCCGCCGCCAAAGCCGAACAGCACCGTGGTGATGCCGCTCAGGCAACCGAACAGGGCCAGGAGTACAAGAAGCATGGAAGGTCGTCCTTTTGCGGGTCAGGAGCGACAGGTTAACCAGCAGTGATTTGGCCGGCTTGAGCAAAGCGGTCAATAATGATCGCCAATCGGCCACGGACTTGCCCCATGTACAATGTCTCGATCAATCTGCTCGATGCTACGCCCCGCGCCGTGGTTGCCATTGGCACTGATTATCCCGACGGCTTCCTGCTGGCGCGCCATCGCCATCGTCGCGCGCAACTGCTCTATGGTGCCACCGGAGTGATGCAGGTACGCACGTCGGCCGGCGACTGGGTCGTGCCGCCGCAACGGGCGGTGTGGATTGCCCCGGGGGTGGAGCATGAGGTGCTGATGCTCGGCGTCAGTACCCGCAGCCTGTACATCGAAGCCGATGCGCTGATGTTGACGGGCGAGTGCCAGGTGCTGGAGGTTTCAGCGCTGATGCGCCAGTTGTTGCTGGCGGCGGTGGAGATGGACCTGGAGTACGACCAGCAGGGCAGGGACGGGGCGCTGGTCAACCTGCTGCTGCATGAACTGCGGGCCGCGGCCAGCCTGCCGTTCCACATACCGCTGCCGCGTGACCCGGCGCTGCTCATGCGTTGCCAGGCTTTTTTGCGCACGCCTGATGTGCACCAGTCACCCGCGCATTGGGCGGGTGAACTGCATGTCAGCCTGCGCACTTTCGGGCGCTGGTTTCGCGCCGAAACCGGGATGAGCTTCAGCCAGTGGCGCCAGCGTGCCTGTGTGCTGCTGGCCCTGGCGCGGCTGGCCCAGGGCGAAGCGATCACGCGAATTGCCCTGGACCTTGGCTACGACAGCCCGGCGGCGTTTTCCAGCATGTTCCGCCGCACCCTCGGGCAGACGCCGCGCAGTCTGCGCGATCAGTAGTGGATGCTATCGGCGACGCCGCGCAAATCATCCACCGAAGTCTTCAGGCCGGCAATCCTGCCCAGCACTTCAACGGCATCGGCCTGGTGGACGGAATGCTGCAGGTACAACACATGCCCGCGCAGGTCGCGTGAGACCCGCTCAAGATCGGCTGCGGTCGCTTGCAAATCGTCGTGTATGGCTTTCATTCGTAAGTCTGCGGCCACGCGTCGTTCCCTCGAGGTAGGTGGCAGGTCTTAAGTGCGGGGCGACTATAGAGCAATTGACTCCTTGCTGTCATTGCGCCACTGTGGGTTTCATGTTGGATCCAATAGAGGCAAGGGAACGTGGCCAAGCACGCCGCAGCTGAAACCGTCACCGGCAAACCGCGCGTCAAATGGTACTGGCGCGTGCTGTTCGCCAAGGTCTGGCTGGCTGCCGCGTTTTTGTTCCTGAGCCTGCTGGGGGCGGGGGTATTGCTGCTGATGACCAGCGCCGACAGCAGCCTTGATGCCAGCCAGCGCTGGCTGGCGCTGACTGCCGGTATCGGTGTACTGGCGACCTGTGCCTACCTGGGCCAGCTGGCGTTGCCGCGTCGGCGGTTGGCAGTGGCGCAAGATTCCGACTAAGTTTTAGACCAGCGCAGGGAATCGCTTGCAGCGTATGCTGTCATATCCAGACAAGCCATCTACGGCTTCGTGGGGCAGCCATGGTCTCATCCGACTCCGAACTTCATGTGATGCACGCCAGTCGCTTCGAGCAACTGGTGCAAACCGTGGTTGACTACGCCATCTACATGCTCGACCTCGAAGGCCATGTGGTGTCCTGGAACGCAGGCGCCCAGCGGATCAAGGGCTACCGCGCCGAAGAAGTCATCGGCAAGCATTTCTCGATGTTCTTCACCCCCGAAGATTGTGCCGATGGCAAGCCGGCCCGACTGCTTGAACGGGCTTTGAGCACCGGTGGCGCCCAGGATGAAGGCTGGCGCCAGCGCAAGGATGGCACGCTGTTCTGGGCGCTGGTGGCGCTGGATGTGATCAAGTCGCCGGACGGCGAGGTGGTCGGGCTGGCGAAGATCACCCGCGACATCACCGACCGCCGTGACGCGGCGCTGCAACTCGATGAGGTCCGAGCCCAGCTGTTCCAGTCGCAAAAGCTCGAAGCCCTCGGCCAGCTGACCGGGGGCATGGCTCACGACTTCAACAACCTTTTGACCATCATCATCGGCTCGGCGCGGCTGGCCCTCAACAGCCGCGACCCGCAGCGCACCCGGCGCTTGCTCGAACACATCCTTGACGCTGGCGAGCGTGGCAGCCAGATGACCCAGCAGCTGCTCAGTTTCGCCCGCCACAAGGCGCTGAAGTTCGGCCGCATCAAGGTACCGGATCTGGTCGAGTCGACACGCCTGCTGCTTGGCCAGACCTTGCCTGTCTCGGTGGAGTTGCAGGTGCTGCTGGCCGACGAACTGTGGGATGTCGAAGTCGACGCCGGGCAGTTGCAGATGGTCTTGCTCAACCTGATCTTCAATGCCCGCGATGCCATCGACGGCGAGGGGACGATCACCATGCAGGCGCGCAACTGCGAGCTGCAGGGGCGTCCCGACGGCTTGCTCGGGCGCTTTGTCTGCATCAGTGTCAGCGACACCGGCCGGGGTATCGACAGCAAGATACTGCCGCGCATCTTCGAGCCTTTTTTCACCACCAAGAGTTTTGGCAAGGGCACCGGCCTGGGCCTGAGCCAGGTCTATGGTTTTGCCAAGCAGAGCAACGGCACGGTCAGCGTCAGCAGTGAAGCGGGCAAGGGCACCTGCATGAGTGTCTACCTGCCGGTCTACACCGCCAACCCCGACCCTGAACGCGGAGGTGCATAGCATCGTGGAACAACTCAAACGCCTGGCCACCGGTATTCCCGGTCTCGACGAACTGCTCAAGGGTGGGCTGGTGGTCGGTGCTTCCTACATCGTCCAGGGCCGGCCTGGCTCGGGCAAGACCATCCTCGCCAACCAGCTGGCCTTCAATCACGTCAGCCAGGGTGGGCGCGTGCTGGTGGCGACGCTACTCAGCGAATCCCACGAGCGTTTGTTCCAGTACCTGTCGACCTTGAGCTTTTTCGACCCCGGCAAAATCGGCGCGCAGCTGCAGTTCGTCAGCGCCTTCGACACCCTCGAGCAAGAGGGCCTGGATGAAGTGGTAAAACTGCTGCGCGGCGAGATCAGCCGCCACCAGGCCAGCCTGCTGATCGTCGACGGCCTGCTCAATGCCCGCTCGCGCGCGGAAACGCCGCTGGACACCAAGAAATTTATCGCTGAGCTGCATGGTCATGCCGCCTTCGCCGGTTGCACCGTACTGTTCTTGACCAGCTCGCGGCTGGAGGACGGCAGCCCCGAACACACCATGGTCGATGGCGTCATCGAGCTGGGTGACGAGCTGCTGGGCAGCCGCTCTGTGCGCCGGATCCAGCTGCGCAAGACCCGCGGCAGTGGCGCATTGTCGGGTATTCACGAATGCGAAATCACCGAACACGGCCTGCAGGTTTACCCGCGCCTGGAATCACTGTACAGCCACCCCAGCGGGCACGGCATGGGCGAACTGATGCGCATTCCCAGCGGCGTGCCGGTGTTCGACCGCCTGCTCGGCGGCGGCCTGCCGGCCGCCTCGGTGACCCTGGTGATGGGCCCCTCGGGCATCGGCAAGACTTCACTGGGCGTGAGCTTTCTCGGTGCGGCAACAGCGGCAGAACCCGGCCTGCATTTCGGCTTTTATGAAACCCCGCAGCGCCTGCGTCTCAAGGCCGGCGCCCTGGGCTACGACTTCGCCGCCATGGAGCGCGCCGGGGCCTTGCACATTGCCTGGCAACCGACCACCGAAGGCGTGCTTGATGATGTCGGCATGCGCTTGTTGCGCCTGGTCGAGCAGCACAGCATCAAGCGCGTGCTGATCGACAGCCTCGGCGCGTTCACCCGCCTGGCCAGCAACCCGACGCGCCTGAATGAATTCTTCCGCGCCCTGACCGGCGAGCTGCGGGCCCATGACGTCAGCGTCCTGGCCACTTGGGAGATGCGCGATATCTTCGGCTCGGAAATCAACGCGCCGGCACCGGACCTTTCGAGCATTGTCGACAACCTGCTGTTGATGCGCTTTGTCGAGATGGACTCGGAGCTCAAGCGCTTGCTGTCGATCCTCAAGGTGCGCGACAGCTATTACGACCCGGCCCTGCTGGAGCTGATCATCAGCGACCATGGCATCGACCTGCAAAAAGCCTTTACCCAGGCCACGGGGGTGATGTCCGGCACGCCTTCGCAGGTGCCTGGATCATGAGGCCGGGGGTGGCAACGGCATGAGCACCATTCTGGTTGTCGACGACGAGTACCTGATCGCCAATATCCTCGGCTGGGCCCTGGAAGACGAAGGTTTCGACGTGGAGCTGGCCGGCAATGGGCAGAAGGCCCTGGACGTATTGAAAGGCAAGCGGGTGGAGTTGGTGATCACCGATTACATGATGCCGGTGATGGATGGCGAGGCGTTGGCCGTCAGTATTCGTGCAGAGCCACTCTTGCAAGGCTTGCCGATCATACTGATGAGCGGGGCGCAGGCTCACAAGGGGCGGGACAATCCCGGGCTGTTCGCCGCCGTGTTCGACAAACCCTTCGACATCGAGCAACTGATTGCCAAAGTGAAGGAACTGGTCGATACGCCCGAGGCGCCTTGAGGCCTGTGACTGCAACCGGGCGGGTTGCCAGTGTCAGGATCAAGCGCATCCGTGCGGCTTGAGTCGGTTGGGGGCTGCTTAGTGCTCGTCGCCTCCTTTTTCCGGTGCCGGGCTACCGGCCTGAATGCGTTTGAAAATCTCTTCGCGGTGCACCTGAACATCTTTCGGTGCATCGATGCCGATCCTCACTTGCATCCCTTTGACGCCCAGAATGGTGACTTTGATGTCATCGTTGATGACGATGCTTTCGCCAACCTTGCGGGTGAGTATCAGCATGTATATCTCCTTGGTAACGTAAGTTGCCTTGCGGGCGCGGCCCGCAGAAGCCGGGATCACACAGGGGTGCATCCCTCTTTCCCTTCATTAAAGACGCTTTCGGCGGATATTAATTCCCCCGAACACAGATTCTGTAGTGAGTCTTTAGTCGCAGGTGCCGATTGGCTGGATGAGCACTCCGAAGCAGCGAGTGCTGCCCGTACCCGCAAGCATAGGGGGGTTGAAGGAATATGGGAAATTTCTCTGCATGATACCCAAGGTGGGTTTCGCTGAATGGCTTTTCAAGGGGCCGCCAGGTTTTGCAGAAACAGCGCCAGGGCCACTTCCTCGGCCTCCAGCCCCTTGCGCGTGCGCGCCCGTGGCAGCTTGGCCAGCTCGCCGAGGGTGAAATGCTCGAACAGCGCCGGGTGGATGTAGCAGCGCCGGCACACCGCCGGGGTGTTGCCCAGGCGGCTGGCGACCTGCCTGACGGTCTCGACGATCTGACGTTTGGCCTCCTGCTCCGGTTGCCATTCAAGCTGGCGCAACAGGCTCAGGGCCAGGGCGCTGCCGGCCCAGGTGCGGTAATCCTTGGCGGTGAAGTCGCTGCCGGTCAGCTCCTGCAGGTAGGCGTTGACGTCGGATGAACCGACGCTGTGGCGCTGGCCCTGGTCATCCTGGTACTGGAACAGGTCCTGGCCGGGCAGGTCCATGCAGCGTTTGATCAGGTTGGCCAGGCGCCGGTTCTTCACCGTCACCTGATGCTCGATACCGCTCTTGCCGCGAAACTGAAAGCGGATGGCGCTGCCGTCGACCTTGACGTGACGGGTGCGCAGGGTGGTCAGCCCGTAAGACTTGTTGTCGCGGGCGTACTGGCGGTTGCCGATGCGGATCAAGGTGCTGTCGAGCAGGCTCACCACCAGGGCCATGACCTTTTGCCGATCAAGCCCCGGCCGCGCCAGGTGGCTGTCCAGTTGCCGGCGCAGCTTGGGCAGCAGGCTGGCAAAGTCCAGCATGCGCGCGTACTTGTGGCTGTCGCGGTAACTGCGCCAGTCGGCATGGTAGCGGTACTGCTTGCGCCCGCGGGCATCACGGCCGGTAGCCTGCAGGTGGCCTTGCGGGTCGGCGCAGATCCACACATCGGTGTAGGCCGGGGGGATCACCAGGGCCTTGATCCGCGCGAGGGTGGCCGGATCTTTGACCCGCCCGCCTTGCCCATCGAAGTAGGCGAACTTGCCGCGCAGGCTTTTGCGCCGCAGGCCTGGCTGGCTGTCATCGACATAATGCAAGGCGGCGGGCAGGGCGGTGTCGGGCATGGCGCAGGTCCGGTTGCGGGGTTTGTACTATGGACCGCAAGCTCAACCCAACAGTGCCACCGACTTTATCTGTGCCCACAGCGACTGGCCGGCGTGCAGCTGCAGCTGGTCGGCGGAGTAGCGGGTGATGCGCGCCAGCAAGGTGGTGCCGGCGGCGTCCAGGCTGACCAGCACGTGGGCACTGTTGTCGGCCGGGCGATGGCCGCTGACGGTCACCGGCAGGCGATTGAGGATGCTCGATTGCTGGTCGGCGCCAAGGCTCAGGCTGACGTCCCGCGCCTGCACCTTCAAGCGCAGCGGCATGCCCACGGCCAGTGGTTCGTGGGCCACGCGCAATTGCAGGTGGCTGTGCGGCAGTTGCAGGCTGAGCAACTGATAGTCGCTGCTGTAGGCGCTGACCTGGCCTTCGATGATCACCCCGGCGTCGTCGCCCTGGGCCAGCGGCAGGTCGAGGCGCGCGAGGGTGGCGGCAATCGGCCCGCTGGCCTGGACCTTGCCCTGCTCAAGCAGCACCAGGTGATCGGCCAGCCGTGCCACTTCATCCTGGGCGTGGCTGACGTAGACCAGCGGAATCTCCAGCTCGCTGTGCAGGCGCTCGAGGTAGGGCAGGATCTCGCGCTTGCGCGGGCCGTCGAGGGCTGCCAGCGGCTCGTCCATCAACAGCAGTTGCGGGCTGCTCAGCAGCGCCCGGGCAATGCCCACACGCTGGGCTTCGCCGCCGGACAGGGTGGCTGGCTTGCGCTGCAGCAGGTGCTCGATGCCGAGCAGTTCGCAGGCCTGCTCGAGGCTGACCTTGCGCTGCTGGGCGGGGATGCGCTTGTAGCCGAAGGTCAGGTTGGCGCGCACCGACAGGTGCGCGAACAGGCTGGCCTCCTGGAACACGTAACCGATCGGGCGCTGGTGCGGGGCAATGAAATATTCGCGGCGCGAGTCCTGCCAGATCTCGCCATTGACCTCGATGTAGGCTTCGGGGGCCCGTTCCAGCCCGGCCAGGCAGCGCAGGCAGGTGGTCTTGCCGGAGCCTGAATGGCCGAACAGCGCACTGATGCCGCGCCCGGGCAGTTGCAGGTCGACATCCAGGCTGAAGTCGCCGCGGTCCAGTTTCAATCGGGCGTGAATCATCGCTGCCATGCTCAGCTCCAGGCCGATTTGCCCCGGCGGCTGGAGTACAGCGCCAGCAGCACGAGGAAAGAGAATACCAGCATGGCCCCGGCCAGCCAGTGGGCCTGCAGGTACTCCATGGCTTCGACGTGGTCGAAGATCTGCACCGAGACCACCCGGGTCTTGTCGGGAATATTGCCGCCGATCATCAGCACCACGCCGAACTCACCGACGGTATGGGCAAAGCCGAGGATGCTGGCAGTGATAAAGCCTGGCCGGGCCAGGGGCAATACCACATGGACGAAGGTGTCCCAGGGGCTGGCACGCAGGGTCGCGGCCACTTCCAGCGGGCGTTCACCGATGGCGCTGAAGGCGTTTTGCAGCGGCTGTACGACGAAGGGCATCGAATACACCACCGAACCGATCACCAGGCCGCTGAAGCTGAACACCACGGTGCCCAGCCCCAGCGCCTGGGTGGTCTGGCCGATCCAGCCGTTGGGCCCCAAAGCCAGCAACAGGTAAAAGCCGATCACCGTCGGTGGCAGCACCAGCGGCAGGGCCACCACCGCGCCCACCGGCCCGCGCAGCCATGAGCGCGTGCGCGCCAGCCACCAGGCGATGGGGGTACCAATCAGCAACAGAATCAGCGTGGTCAGGCTGGCCAGTTTGAAGGTCAGCCAGATGGCGCCGAGGTCGCTGGCATCCAGTGGCATCAGATTTCGTAACCGTAGGATTTGATCACGGCTGCGGCTTTCGGGCCCTTGAGGTATTCAACCAGGGCTTTGGCCGCGGCGTTGTCCTTGCCTTTGTTGAGAATCACCGCGTCCTGCTTGATCGGCTCGTGCAGGTTGGACGGCACGATCCAGGCCGAGCCGCTGCTGACCTTGCCGTCCTTGTAGATCTGCGACAGGGCGACAAAGCCCAGTTCGGCATTGCCGGTGGAGACGAACTGGTACGCCTGGGTAATGTTCTGGCCTTCGACGATCTTGCCCTTGGTGGCCTCGGTCAGCTGCAGCTTGCTCAGTACCTGGGTAGCGGCCAGGCCGTAGGGCGCAGCTTTCGGGTTGGCAATCGACAGGTGCTTGAACTCATTCTTTTTCAGCACATCACCCTTGCCATCGACATAGCCTTCCTTGGCCGACCACAGTGCCAGGGTGCCAATGGCGTAGGTGAAGCGTGAGCCCTTGACGGTGTCGCCTTCGTTCTCGAGCTTTTCCGGGGTGCTGTCGTCGGCGGCAAGGAACACTTCGAACGGTGCGCCGTTCTTGATCTGCGCGTAGAACTGGCCGGTGGCGCCGTAGGCGGCCACCAGCTTGTGGCCGGTGTCCTTCTCGAAATCCTTGGCAATCGCCTGGATCGGCGCGGTGAAGTTGGCGGCGACGGCTACCTGTACCTCATCGGCCCAGGCGCTGTTGAAGGTCATGAAGGTGGCCAGGGCGGCCAGGGCAAAACGAGGTGCGCACTTACTCATGAAAAACAGCTCCACAGGCTGAGGGGGTAGTCGTTATATAGGTGAATATATAGCGAATGCCCGACCAACGGGAAGTACTGCTTCAGCGTTTGAGCTGGGCGAGGGCGTTTTGTGCCAGTGTGCGGGTCAGTTCACCGGCCGCCAGGGCCTGGCCCAGACGCAGCGCCTGGCCTGCCCAGAGGTTGCTGAAATCGCTGTTGCCCTTTGGCTCGCTGATGGCCCGCAGCGGCATCAGCGCACCGCCGGCCAGGGGAAAGCGCGGTGCCAGCTCGCTCATCGGCCCCAGCTCGCGCATGATGCGCGTGTTGATACCACGCGCCGGGCGCCCGGTGAACAGGTTGGTCAGCGCCGTGTCGCTTTCCTTGGCGCTGTGCAGCGCCTGGCGATGAGCCGCCGAGACCTTGGCCTCAGGGCAGAACAGGTAAGCGGTGCCCAGTTGCACCGCCGAAGCGCCCAGCGCCAGGGCGGCGACGATGCCGCGGTGGTCGCCAATGCCGCCCGCGGCAATCACCGGCACCTTCACAGCATCGACAATCTGCGGCACCAGCGCCAGGGTGCCGACCTGGGTAGTGAGGTTGCTGCTGAGGAACATCCCGCGGTGGCCGCCGGCTTCATAGCCCATGGCGATGATTGCGTCGCAGCCGTGATCTTCCAGCCACAGCGCTTCATCCACGGTGGTGGCACTGGACAGCACCTTGGCGCCCGTGGCCTTGACCCGCTTGAGCAGGCTGGCTTCGGGCAGGCCGAAGTGGAAGCTGACCACGGCCGGCTTGTAGTGCTCGACCAGCTGGCAGCTGGCGTCGTCGAAGGGCGCGCGGTTGGACACCGGTGTGGGCGCATCGAAGTCGGCGCCCAGCTCCAGGTAATACGGCTTGAGCGCCTGCTTCCAGGCCGCATCGCGCTCAGGGTCCGGCTGCGGCGGCTGGTGGCAGAAGAAGTTGAGGTTGAGCGGGCCGTTGCTGGCCTCGTTGAAGGCCTGCAACTCGGCGCGGATCTGATCCAGGCTCAAGGTGGCACACGGCAGCGAACCCAGGCCGCCGGCGTTGCTTACGGCAATGGCCATGGCTGAACCGGTGGAGCCGGCCATTGGCGCCTGAAGGATCGGCAGCTCGATGCCGAGCAGATCGAGGAGACGGGTGTCCGGCCATTGGCGCATGCCTGGGGTTCCTTGTGCTGAGGAGGGTGTTACAGCGCTTTGCTCACCTTGATATCAGTGATTTTCTTGGCGTCTTCGCCGTGCAATTGTTGCAGCGCTGCCTGCACGTGCTCAGGCGCATCGCTGATCATCTGGGCGAAGTCGAATCGTTGCTCGCCATCGATCTTGTACTTGATCACGAACTTGGTGGTCTGGCTCATGGGCTTATCTCAGCTTCGACGACGAACGGCGAATGAACTTGATGGTATGGGTGAAGGTTGGCTTGGTCACTGCCGACAGGGCGCGCGGGCCGACGGTGTCGATGGTGATGTTCCAGAAACCGGTGCTGGGCACGGTGATCTTCGCCGGGAAGTCGACAAAGGCGCCGCCGTGGTAGGTGTGACGGCCGCCGTTCTTGAAGCTGCGGAAGTTGGCATCGTTCATCAGGCGGATATTGCAGCGCTGGGAGCAATGAATGACCACGATGTCATCCTCGTTGAGGTGCTCGCGCTGGTGTACGAATTTCATGTTGCACTCCGCATTGGATCTGTCAGCAAATCAAAACGATACCATGATGTCGGTTACACTGTCGGCCTTCGTGCCAGGCCCAGGATAAAACTGCCAATCAAGGGAGCAAAATGGTCTGCGCGCGGTCTTATTCTTTTTCCGTGGTGGAGGTGTGCTTGATGAAGTGGGTCGTAGCAGCGTTGGCAGTAACGCTGGGTGGCTGTGTGAGTGTGTCGGAGCTGGAGCACAGCCCGGAAACCCTCAATGTGATTTCTGGCAAAAAACCCCAGGAATACGCGGACTGCGTGCAGCAGCAATTGACCGAGTCGCGCGGGCAACTGACCGTGGAAGAACGCCACGACGGTCTGCGCCTGGTGGTGCCGCAAAAGGTCGGCGGCGGCCCGGCGGCGCTGGTGGATATCGACAAGCGCGGTAGCGGTAGCAGCATCAAGCTGTATGAGCGCCTGAACAACTTCCCGCTGCGCCTGGGTGATGTGAAGACGGCAGCGACGCGCTGCATCTCGGGCTAAATCCTTTTTCGGCTAATCGATTCAGCTGGCATCTAGCCATCTTTCTGCGTTGTAGCTTGCGGCGTATAGGCCTACTATTCATAGGCTTATACTTATTAAGCCTAAGCTTATAACAAGAAAATGGAGTCCGTGATGATCCCACTGGATCGCATCCTGATCAGCAGCCTGCTGCTGTTTTCATTGCCTGCCGCACATGCCGTCGATGGCCAGAAAATCTTCACCCAGGGTGGCCAGAACCCGGCCGCCATGGCCTGCCTGGGTTGCCATGGCGCCGACGCCAAGGGCATTGCGCCTGCCGGCTTTCCGCGCCTGGCCGGCCTGCCTGCGGCGTACCTGAGCAAGCAACTGCACGACTTTCAGAACGGCAGCCGCAAGCACCCGATCATGGAGCCGCTGGCCAAGGCCCTCAGCGCCGAGGAAATCCAGGCGGTGACCACGACCCTGGCGGCCATGCCCAGCGAGCCTGCCAGCGATATCCACCGCCAGCAGATGGCTGCCGACCCGGTGCAGAAGCTGGCGCTGTACGGCGACTGGAACCGCAAGATCCCCGGCTGTGTGCAGTGCCACGGCCCGGGCGGCGCCGGTGTTGGTGAGCATTTTCCGCCACTGGCCCATCAACCGGCCACCTATCTGGTTGCCCAGCTCAACGCCTGGCGCGACGGCAGCCGCAGCAACGACCCCAATCAGTTGATGGTCGGTGTGGCCAAGGCGATGACCGATGACGAAATAAAGGCCGTGGCCAACTACTTCGCCAACCCTGTCAGCCCGGAGGTCAAGCCATGAAGCCGATGATTCTCGCTGCCCTGACCCTGGCCTTTGGCAGTGTCCATGCTGCGCCGATTGCCATGGAAGACCAGTCGCAACTCAAGACCCCGCCAGCTGCCGCGCCTGGCTTTACCCCGCCGGCAGAAAGCGAGCTGCCCGACAACGCCTACGGCAAGATGGTCCGCGATGGCTACGCCTTGTTTGTCGACACACGCCGGCTGATGCCTGACAACGTTGGCAACGGCCTTAACTGCAGCAACTGTCACCTCGACCAGGGCCGCCTGGGCAACTCGGCGCCGCTGTGGGGCGCGTATCCCATGTACCCGGCCTATCGCAAGAAAAACGACAAGGTCAACACCTTCGCCGAGCGCATCCAGGGCTGCTTTCAGTTCAGCATGAACGGCAAGCCGCCAGCGGCCGACAGCCCGCAGATGACAGCCTTGTCGGTCTATGCCTACTGGCTGGCGAGCAAGGCGCCGATTGGCGTCGAGAGTGCTGGCCGCGGCTACCCGGAGGTGGCGCAATCGGCGCAAGGTTACGACTTCAAACGCGGTGAGCAGGTGTACCAGGCCCAGTGCTCCATTTGCCACGGCGCCAATGGCGAAGGGCAGAAGGTAGCCGGCAACTACGTGATGCCGCCATTGTGGGGCAAGGACTCCTACAACTGGGGCGCCGGCATGCACCGGATCAATACCGCCGCCTCCTTCATCAAGCACAATATGCCCTTGGGCAAGCCCGGCAGCCTGAGCGACCAGCAGGCCTGGGACGTGGCCGCTTACATCAACCGCCACGAACGGCCGCAGGACCCGCGCCTGGTCGACGGCTCGATCGAGAAGACCCGGCTGAAGTTCCACGCCAATGACGGCGTCAACCTCTATGGCCAGAAGGTCGACGGGGTGCTGGTCGGGCAGGGCATGTAGGCATCGGCTGTTTAACTGCCGGTGGTCAGCTACCGGCGCATTATTTATGCTCCCGGGGAACTATCCCCCCCGGGATTTCATCTATGATGGCATCGGCCAGCGTGGTGGGGCATTGTAAGGTGACCGCTGCCTGATTAGACTGCGCCGAATTTCGTACGCAAAGCCCTTGTTAAGGACGTATATGATCAAGAAATGCTTGTTCCCGGCAGCCGGTTACGGCACTCGCTTCCTGCCCGCTACCAAAGCCATGCCCAAGGAAATGCTGCCGGTGGTGAACAAGCCACTGATCCAGTACGGCGTTGAAGAAGCGCTGGAAGCTGGATTGAACGAAATTGCCATCGTCACCGGTCGTGGCAAGCGCGCCCTGGAAGACCACTTCGACATCAGCTATGAGCTGGAAAACCAGATCAAGGGCACCGACAAGGAAAAATACCTGGTCGGCATCCGTCGTCTGCTCGACGAGTGTTCGTTCTCCTACACCCGTCAGACCGAAATGAAAGGCTTGGGCCACGCGATCCTCACTGGCCGCCCGCTGATCGGCGACGAACCGTTCGCCGTGGTACTGGCGGACGACCTGTGCGTCAACCTCGAAGGCGACAGCGTGCTCAAGCAGATGGTCAAGCTGTACAAACAGTACCGCTGCACCATCGTTGCCATCATGGAAGTCGACCCGCAGGAAACCAGCAAATACGGTGTGATCGCCGGCGACCTGATCGGTGACGACCTGTACCGCGTACGCAACATGGTCGAGAAGCCAAAGCCTGAGGATGCTCCGTCGAACCTGGCGATCATCGGCCGCTACATCATGACCCCGGACATCTTCAAACTGATCGAAGAAACCGAGCCGGGCAAAGGCGGTGAAATCCAGATCACCGACGCGCTGATGAAGCAGGCCCAAGATGGCTGCGTTATTGCCTACAAGTTCAAGGGCAAGCGTTTCGACTGCGGTGGCGCCGAAGGCTACATCGAAGCGACCAACTTCTGCTTCGAGAACTTCTACAAAACCGGCAAAGCGTACTGAGCCTGGTAGCTAGCGGTTTGATAAAGCCACCTTCGGGTGGCTTTTTCTTGTAGCTTGTAGCTTGATACTTGCAGCTTGAGACCCTCGAGATGACCTACGATTTTGATCTGTTCGTGATTGGTGCCGGGTCTGGCGGTGTGCGCGCTGCGCGCTTTGCCGCAGGCTTCGGTGCAAAAGTGGCGGTTGCCGAAAGCCGCTACCTGGGTGGTACCTGCGTCAACGTCGGCTGCGTGCCGAAAAAGCTGCTGGTCTACGGCGCGCATTTTGCCGATGACTTCGAGCAGGCCGCAGGCTTTGGCTGGTCGCTGGAAGATGCCCAGTTCGACTGGGGCCAGTTGATCGCCAACAAGAACCGCGAAATCGAGCGGCTCAACGGTATCTACCGCAACCTGCTGGTCAACAGCGGCGTGACCTTGCTGGAAGGCCACGCCAAACTGACGGGTGCCCATGAGGTGGAAGTCGATGGCCAGCGCTACAGCGCCGAGCACATCCTCATTGCCACCGGCGGCTGGCCGCAGATCCCGGATATTCCGGGCAAGGAGCTGGCGATCAGCTCCAACGAGGCGTTCTACCTCAAAGACCTGCCCAAGCGCGTGCTGGTGGTTGGCGGCGGTTACATCGCCGTGGAATTTGCCGGGATCTTCCAGGGCCTGGGGGCAAAAACCTCGCTGCTGTACCGCGGCGACCTGTTCCTGCGCGGCTTTGACGGCAGTGTGCGCGAGCACCTCAAGGACGAGCTGGAAAAACGCGGCATGGACCTGCAGTTCAACAGCGATATCCAGCGTATCGAGCGCCAGGACGACGGCAGCCTCAAGGCTACCCTCAAGGATGGTCGCGAACTGGTGGCCGACTGCGTATTCTATGCCACTGGCCGGCGACCGATGCTCGACAACCTGGGCCTGGAAAACACCGGCGTCGAACTCGACCCGCGTGGTTTTATCCGCGTCGACGACCTGTACCAGACCACCGCGCCGTCGATCCTGGCGATTGGCGATGTGATCGGCCGTGTGCAACTGACCCCGGTGGCCCTGGCCGAAGGCATGGCTGTGGCCCGGCGCCTGTTCAAGCCCGAGCAGTACCGCCCGGTGGATTACCAGAACATCCCTACCGCCGTGTTCAGCCAGCCACCGATTGGTACCGTTGGCTTGACCGAAGAACAGGCGCTGGAGCAGGGCCACAAGGTGCAGATCTTCGAAAGCCGCTTCCGGCCGATGAAGCTGACCCTCACCGAGGTGCAGGAAAAGACCCTGATGAAGCTGGTGGTCGATGCCGACACCGACCGCGTGCTGGGTTGCCATATGGTCGGCCCGGACGCCGGCGAAATCATCCAGGGCCTGGGCATTGCCCTCAAGGCCGGGGCGACCAAGCAGCAGTTCGACGAGACCATTGGCGTGCATCCTACGGCGGCGGAAGAGTTCGTCACCTTGCGTACGCCATCGCGTTAAACGGCGTACTCCAATCGCGGGGCAAGCCCGCTCCTACTGGCCGGTAGGAGCGGGCTTGCCCCGCGATAGCTTCAAACCCTCTATTAATAGCCCCGCCTTATAGCCAAAACCAATCAACAACATGAGCTTTGCCAATGAGCATTAATCCAATGCATTGGCTACGATTCTCCCATCAGTTTTTTCAACCCCCTGAAGGAGCGTCACTCATGCCTATCATCAACAGCCAGGTTAAACCGTTCAAAGCTACCGCTTACCACCAGGGCAAGTTTGTCGAAGTCTCGGATGCCGATCTGAAAGGCAAATGGTCGGTAGTGTTCTTCTACCCGGCCGACTTCACCTTCGTCTGCCCGACCGAGCTGGGCGACCTGGCCGACAACTACGCGCAGTTCAAAGACCTGGGCGTGGAAATCTACGGCGTGTCCACCGATACCCACTTCACCCACAAAGCCTGGCACGACACTTCGGACACCATCGGCAAGATCCAGTACCCACTGATCGGTGACCCGACCCACGTCATCTCGCGCAACTTCGACGTGCTGATCGAAGAAGCCGGCATCGCTGACCGTGGCACCTTCGTGATCAACCCAGAAGGCCAGATCAAGATCGTCGAACTCAACGACGGTGGTGTCGGCCGTGACGCCAGCGAGCTGCTGCGCAAGGTCAAGGCTGCCCAGTACGTTGCCGCCCACCCAGGCGAAGTCTGCCCGGCCAAGTGGAAAGAAGGCGAAGCTACCCTGGCGCCATCGCTGGACCTGGTCGGCAAGATCTAAGACCGTGAGCCAGCCGAGGGCGGTGGTCTACCGCACCTGACGTTGTCACCGCCCCGCAAAACGCCCGGGCGCTTTCGCCCGGGCGTTGTTATTTCTACCGTTTGAAAAAGGAATCGCCCGTATGTTGGACGCCACGCTTAAAACTCAGTTGAAAGCCTACCTGGAACGGGTCACTCAGCCGATCGAGATCGTTGCTTCCCTCGATGACGGCGCGAAGTCCCGCGAATTGCGCGACCTGCTGGTGGAAATCGCCGGCCTGTCGAACCTGATTACCCTGCGTGAAGATGGCAGCGACGCCCGTCGCCCGTCGTTCTCGCTCAATCGCCCTGGCGCTGACATCAGCCTGCGCTTTGCCGGCATCCCCATGGGCCACGAGTTCACCTCGCTGGTGCTCGCCCTGCTGCAGGTCGGCGGTCATCCGTCCAAGGCCAGCCTGGAGGTGATCGAGCAGATCAGCGCGCTCAAGGGTGAGTTCAACTTTGAAACCTACTTCTCGCTGTCGTGCCAGAACTGCCCGGATGTGGTCCAGGCGCTGAACCTGATGGCGGTGCTCAACCCCAACATTCGCCACGTCGCCATCGACGGTGCGCTGTTCCAGGCCGAAGTCGAGCGCCGCAAGGTCATGGCCGTGCCCAGCGTCTACCTCAACGGCGAAGTGTTCGGCCAGGGCCGCATGGGCCTGGAAGAAATCCTCGCCAAGCTCGACACCAGCGCCGGCGAGCGTCAGGCCGAGAAGATCAACGCCAAGGATGCCTTTGACGTGCTGGTGGTCGGTGGCGGCCCGGCGGGCGCCGCAGCGGCGATCTATGCCGCCCGTAAAGGCATCCGCACCGGCGTTGCCGCCGAGCGTTTCGGCGGCCAGGTACTCGACACCATGGCCATCGAGAACTTCATCTCGGTGCAGGAAACCGAAGGGCCGAAGCTGGCCATGGCCCTGGAAGAACACGTCAAGCAGTACGACGTCGACATCATCAACCTGCAGCGCGGTGAAGCCTTGATTCCGGCCACCGACGGCGGCCTGCACGAAGTGCGCCTGGCCAGCGGTGCCTCGCTCAAGGCCAAGACTGTGATCCTCGCCACCGGTGCACGCTGGCGCGAAATGAACGTACCCGGCGAGCAGCAATACCGCAGCCGCGGCGTTGCCTACTGCCCGCACTGCGATGGCCCGCTGTTCAAGGGCAAGCGCGTGGCGGTGATCGGTGGCGGCAACTCGGGTGTGGAAGCGGCTATCGACCTGGCCGGTATCGTCGCCCAGGTGACCCTGATCGAGTTCGACAGCCAGTTGCGTGCCGACGCCGTGCTGCAGCGCAAGCTGCACAGCTTGCCGAACGTCAAGGTGATCACCAGTGCGCTGACCACCGAGGTGCTCGGTGATGGCGAGAAGGTCAACGGCCTGCGCTACAAGGACCGCAACAGCGATGAGCTGCATGACCTGGCGCTGGAAGGGATCTTCGTGCAGATCGGCCTGCTGCCCAACACCGACTGGCTCAAAGGCACGGTCGAGCTGACCCCGCGCGGCGAGATCATCGTCGATGCCCGTGGCCAGACCAACCTGCCGGGCGTGTTCGCCGCCGGTGACGTGACCACCGTGCCATACAAGCAGATCGTGATTGCCGTGGGCGAGGGCGCCAAGGCTTCGTTGGCGGCCTTTGATCACCTGATTCGCACCTCGGCGCCAGCCTGACCGGCTTTATCGCGGGGCAAGCCCGCTCCTACAGACCAGGTAGGAGCGGGCTTGCCCCGCGATGGTTTCAATGCGCCAGCCCGGTGTCGGGAACACCGGCCATTCCAGCGGCGCTTTGACAAGAGTCTGCAAGCTACCGGCTATCACCCGGCATCGGTGTGCGGGCGCCGATGGCCGAGCCAGAGCGCTCGTGGTCCAGTGTCTATAGTGAAGTAGTGTGTTTCAGCGAGAGCCATTGCCATGCAACTGATCAGTCGCGAGCCCTGGTGGCGCAATCCGCCCAAGCCTGGTCAGCGAGAGCAGGATCTGGAATGGGGGTATCTGGAGATCTACAAGGATGGCCGCGCCGTGTTCGTCGAGCAGCGACCTACCGACCAGGAACTGGCCGAGCGCAAAAGCTGCCGCAACTTTCCCGAGGCTGAGGAGTAAGCTATAGGGTATGCCGTAATACAAATCTACCTGGGGCGGGAGCATGCATTGAAGGCCTGCTGGATTGCCCATGTCGAGGTCAGCGACCCTGAGCGGTATCAGCAGTACATCCAGCGGGCACTGGCGGCCCTTGCAGCCTTCCCCGCTATGCCGAGATCGTCATCACCGGGGGCTAAAGCGATCAAGTCGGCGCAGCGGGCTTGAGGCAGGCTGGACAGTCAGCCCAAGGAGATGACCATGATCCGCCTGACCCTGTCCGAAGCCCATTCGCTGGCCTTTTCGATCCTTTTGCACAACGGCTTTGACGCCGACCATGCCCGGGCGGTGAGCGATACCATCGTCGCCGGCGAGCGCGATGGCTGCGCCTCCCATGGCCTGTACCGGGTGCTGGGCTGCGTCGGCTCGCTCAAGGCCGGCAAAGTGGTTGCCGATGCCCGCCCCGAAGTCATCGACCAAGCGCCGTCGATCGTGCGCGTGGATGCTGGCGGCGGGTTCTCTCAGCTGGCATTCCAGGCCGGCTTGCCGTTGTTGCAAGCCAAGGCCCAACGCAACGGCATCGCCGCCCTGGCGATCAACCGCTGTGTGCACTTTTCGGCCTTGTGGGTCGAGATCGAGCAGCTGGCCGAGGCCGGCCTGGTGGCCCTGGCATTCACCCCCAGCCATGCCTGGGTGGCGCCTGCCGGTGGCCATCGGCCGGTGTTCGGCACCAACCCCATTGCCTTCGGCTGGCCGAGGGCGGGCACGCATCCGTATGTCTTTGACTTCGCTACCAGCGCCATCGCCCGTGGCGACATCGAGCTGCATCGGCGTGCCGGCAAGGCGATACCCGAAGGCTGGGGCGTGGATGAGCACGGCCAGCCCAGCACCGACCCCAACGTGGTGCTGGACCGTGGCGCCATGCTCACCTTCGGCGGGCACAAGGGCTCGGCGCTGGCAGCGATGGTCGAACTGATCGCCGGGCCGTTGATCGGCGACCTGACCAGTGCCGAATCACTGGCCCATGCCGACGGCAGCAAATCCTCGCCTTATCATGGTGAGTTGCTGATTGCCCTGGACCCGCGCAGGTTTTTGGGTGACGCCGCCGATCAACACCTGGCCCGGGCCGAGGTGGTATTCGAGAGCATCGAGGGGCAGGGCGCGCGGCTGCCGTCTGCGCGCCGCTATACAGCACGGGCGCGCAGCCTGGTGGAAGGGGTGGAAATCCCGCAGGCCCTGTACAACGATCTCAGGGCGCTGCTGGCCTGAAACCCACCCTTACAGGGCGGTGCGGCTGCTCTGGCCGTCGACCAGGCGCGCGATGCCCAGCGGGTTGGCGTTCTGCAACGCTGGCGGTAGCAGCGCATCCGGGCAGTTCTGGTAGCACACCGGGCGCAGGAAGCGCTCGATGGCCAGGCTGCCCACCGACGTCCCGCGGGCATCGGAGGTGGCCGGGTAGGGGCCGCCGTGCACCATTGCATCACAGACTTCGACGCCGGTCGGGTAGCCGTTGAACAGTACCCGGCCGACCTTCTGCTCCAGCAGCGGTAGCAGTTCAGCGTGGCTTTGCAGATCTTCAGCTTCGGCGATCAGGGTAGCGGTGAGCTGACCGTGCAGGCCGTGCAATGCTTGCTGCAACTGCGTGCTGTCGGCCACCTCGACCAGCACCGTGGCCGGCCCGAACACCTCTTCCTGCAACAGCGCATCGCCTTCGAGCAACAGGCTGACATCGGCCTTGAACAGCTGCGCCTGCGCCTGCTTGCCCTGTTGCGGCTGCCCGGCCAGGTGGCTGATGCCAGGGTGAGCGAGCAGCGCCTCGACGCCCTTGGTGTAACTGGCGAGGGTGCCGGCGTTGAGCATGGTCTGTGCCGGTTGCGCGGCCAGTTGCGCGGCCAGTTGTTCGGTAAATGCACTGAATGCCGGCGAGCGCAGGCCGATCACCAGCCCCGGGTTGGTACAGAACTGCCCGCAGCCGAGCACCACCGAGGCCGCTAGTTCGCGGGCGATCTGCTCGCTGCGCAGGTTCAGGGCCTGGGGCAGTACCAGCACCGGGTTGATGCTGCTCATTTCGGCGAACACCGGGATCGGTTGTGCCCGTGCCGCCGCCATGTCGCACAGCGCACGGCCGCCCTTGAGTGAGCCGGTAAAACCCACCGCCTGGATCGCCGGATGCTTGACCAGCGCTTCGCCGACGCCGGCGCCGTAGATCATGTTGAACACGCCCTTGGGCATGCCGGTCTGTTCGGCCGCGTGGATGATCGCATCGGCCACCCGCTCAGCGGTGGCCATGTGGCCGCTGTGGGCCTTGAATACCACCGGGCAGCCGGCGGCCAGGGCCGCGGCGGTGTCGCCGCCGGCGGTGGAGAAAGCCAGGGGGAAGTTGCTGGCGCCAAACACCGCGACCGGGCCGACGCCCAGGCGGTACTGGCGCAGGTCGGCGCGGGGCAGCGGTTGGCGATCGGGCTGGGCGCGGTCGATGCGTGCGCCGAGAAAGTCACCGCGGCGCAGCACCTGGGCGAACAGGCGCATCTGCCCGCAAGTGCGCCCGCGCTCGCCGAGGATCCGCGCGGCGGGCAACGCCGTTTCGCCGGTCACCAGGGTGATGAAATCATCCCCCAGGGCCTCCAGTTGCGCGGCAATGGCCTCAAGAAACTGCGCCCGTCGCTCCGGCGACAAACTGCGAAACACCGGGTAGGCCTCGGCCGCCGCCTGGACAGCGGCATGCACTTCTGCGCCGGTGGCCTGGTGGAACCGATAGGGCAGGGCCTCGCCGCTGGTTGCGTCATGGCTCTGCAGGGTGAGGCTGCCAGCGGCGCTGCGCGCGCCGCCAATGTAGTTGTGGCCGATGATATCCGCCATGGATTACTCCTGAAAAAAAAGGTGGGGTCAGGCCAGCGAACTGCCCGGGCGAACCGGCGCCGCTTGCCCGGCGGCGATGCGCGCGGCCGCTTCGGCGTCTACCTGGTGCAGCGACTTGCCGCGGGTCTCGCGGGTCAGGCCAACAGCGACAATCGAGATCAGCGCAGCGCCAACCAGGTACCAGGCAATCGGCGTCGAGCTGTGGAACTCATTGAGCAAACTGATGGCGATCAGCGGCGCCAGGGATCCGGCGAAAATCGGCGCCACCTGGTAGCACAGCGACAGCGCGGTGTAGCGCACGTGGGTGGGGAACAGCTCGGCCATCAGCGCCGAGTAGGGCGCGTAGGTCATCGACTCGATGGCCAGGCCCAGGGTGATCGCGGCCATGATCAGCCAGTTGTTGCCGGTGTCCATCAGCGGGAAGCCGATGAAGCCCCAGAAGGCGGTGAGCACCGCGCCGGTCAGGTACACCGGCTTGCGCCCGACCAGATCGGACAGGTAGCCCATCAGCGGGATCATGAAAAAATGCAGCAGGTGCGCGCCGAACATCAGCAAGAGGATCTGCGAGGTGTCCTTGTGCACTACAAGCTTGAGGTAGGTGATCGAGAAGGTCACCACGGTGTAATAGAGGATGTTCTCGGCAAAGCGGGCGCCGATGCCTACCAGCACCGCGCGCCAGTGATGGCGCAACACCTCGACCACGCCCAGTTGCTGCTCGGCTTTCTGCGCCTGGCGCACCTGGGCCTCTTTGAAGATTGGTGCGTCGTCGACGCTGGTGCGGATCCAGTAACCGATCAGCACCACCACCGCCGAGAACCAGAACGCCACGCGCCAGCCCCAGGCCAGGAACTGTTCTTCCGAGAGGTTGCTCGACAACAGCAGCAAGGCCACCGTCGCCACCAGATTACCGGCCGGCACCCCGGCTTGCGGCCAACTGGCCCAGAAGCCGCGACGGTTGTCCGGGCAGTGCTCGGACACCAGCAAAATCGCGCCACCCCATTCGCCGCCGAAGGCAAAACCCTGGATCAGCCGCAGCAGCACCAGCAACACCGGCGCGGCATAACCGATAGTGTCGAAGCCCGGCAGGCAACCCATCAGGAAGGTGGTGATGCCGACCACCACCAGGCTCAGTTGCAGCAAGCGCTTGCGGCCGAATTTGTCACCGTAGTGACCGAATACCAAACCGCCCAGGGGGCGGGCGAGAAAGCCTACGGCATAGAGGGCGAAGGCGGCGATGATGCCGTCGACGGGGCTGTCGGTCTGGCGGAAGAACAACTGGCCGAAGACCAGTGCCGAGGCGGTGCCGTAAAGGAAGAATTCATACCATTCGGCGACGGTGCCGGCCATGGCCGCGGCGACGACCCGTTTCAAGCCCGAAGGGCTGGTTGCGCTGGAGGGGTGACTGGACATGCTGGCGTTTCCTGTATGGGCGCAAAACAGGCAGGCCGGTCTCCATGATGGAGCCGGCCCGGCAATCACTCAGAGGCCGACGTCCGGCAGTTGCGGACGGTTGGCCAGGGCCTTGGCCATGATCTGCTCGACGTAAAGCCGATCGCTTTCCGGCAGGGCCAGGCGCGGCGGACGGGTCAGGGCGCTGCCGCGACCGGCGATGGCTTCGCACAGCTTGATGCACTGCACAAGGTCGGCGCGGGCATCCAGGTGCAGGATCGGCATCAGCCATTCGTAGATCGGCATGGCCTCGGCGAAGCGCCCGGCCTTGGCCAGGCGGAAGATCGTCTCGCCCTCTTTGGGGAACACGTTGGACATGCCCGAGACCCAGCCCTGGGCGCCGACCGCGATGCTTTCCAGGACCACGTCGTCGAGGCCGGCGAACAGCACGAAGCGGTCGCCCACTTCATTGCGCACGTCGATGAAGCGGCGGGTGTCGCCGGAGGAGTCCTTGAAGCACACCACGTTGTCGCAGTCGGCCAGGGAAATCAGGATGTCCGGGGTGACGTCGTTTTTGTAGATCGGCGGGTTGTTGTAGACCATCAGCGGCACGTCGGTGTGCTTGGCCACGTAACGGTAGTGCTCGGCGGTCTCGAACGGCTTGGAGCCATAGACCAGCGCCGGCATCAGCATCACCCCGTCGACGCCGACCTGGCGCACCGCATTGGCCACCTTGGCGGCCTGCACGCTGGTGAACTCGGCCACGCCGCAGATCACTGGAACCCGGCCGCGCGAGGCATCGACGGCGACTTCGGTGACGGCGATTTTCTCCTCGGCGCTCAGCGAGGTGTTTTCGCCCACCGAGCCACACACCACCAGGCCCGAGACGCCGTCGCGGATCACGTTGGAAATCACCTCGTGGGTCTTTTCCAGGTTGATCGAGAAGTCATCGTTGAATTGAGTGGTGACCGCAGGGAAGACGCCGCTCCAGTTTACGTACTTGCTCATGGTGTTCTCCGGTTGTTTATTGTATTTCGTATACGATATTTGAAGTGTTTGAAGTGGACCAGTGTTTTTTCACTTCGTTTGCCGGTCGATTTTTAAGGGTGTTTGCAAATCAACGGCTTAGCGTTCAGGCGCCGGGCCAGGTGTCCGACAACCGGTAGCCTTGTGGCCAGGGGTCGCTGGGGTCGAGCAGCAATTGATGGGTGCCGGTGATCCAGGCGCGGCCGGAAATGCACGGGTAGATGGCCGGGCGGCCGGCGATTTCGGTCAGTGATTCGATGCGGCAGTCGAAGCGCGAGCCGATGATCGAGCGGCCAATGAACCGCTCGCCGACTTTCATCAGGCCTTTGGCCTGCAGTACCGCCATGCGCGCTGAACAGCCGGTGCCGCAGGGCGAGCGATCGATCTTGCCGGGGCGGATCACCACCGCGTTGGCGCCGCTGGCAACGCCGTCCTCATACTCGATGGGCGCGGCGATCTGGCAGAAGGAAATGTGCGCCCAGTCCGGATTCAGCGGGTGGCTGAAACCCAGTTGCTGGTTGGCGGCCTGGGTGATCTTCAGGCCGACCTCGACGATATCTTTGGCTTCGTCCGGGCGGATGGCAAAGCCCAGTTGCCGGGCATCGGCAATCACGAAGCTGTCGCCGCCGTAGGCCGTGTCGACCTGCAGCGAGCCCAGGCCTTCGACCTCGATCCAGGCGTCGAGGCGGTCGGCAAAGGACGGCACGTTCTTCACTTCCACCCGTTCGACCTTGCCGTCCCGGCATTGGGCGACCGCTTCGATCAGGCCGCCCGGGGCTTCGAGCACCAGGTGCGTCTCGGGCTCGGTCATCGGCAGGATGCCGCTGTCGAGCAGCACGGTCGACACGCACAGCGAGTTGGAGCCGGACATCGGCGGAGTGTCGGCCGGCTCCATGATGATCCAGGCCATTTGCGCCCGCGGGTCCTTGGGCGGCACCAGCAGGTTGACGTGGCGGAACACGCCGCCGCGTGGCTCGTTGAGGACGAAGTTGCGCAGGGTCTGGTCGCGGGCGATCCAGCGCGACTGCTCCCAGACCGTGGCGCCGGGGGGCGGGGCGACGCCGCCGACGATGACGTCGCCGACTTCACCTTCGGCGTGGCAGTTGACGATGTGGATGATTTTCGATGAGCGCATTCGCAGGACTCCTTGTGTTGTTAGGGAGGGCCTCATCGCGGGGCAAGCCCGCTCCCACAGGGATAGTGGTGTGGGAGCGGGCTTGACCCGCGATGCTTCTATTTCACTGACTTCAAGAACGCCGCCGTCTCCGGCTGTAACGGATTGCCGATCACCTGGTCGGGCGAGCCGATCTCGTGCACCAGGCCGTTACGGAAGAACGCCACGCGGTCCGACACATCGCGGGCAAAACGGATCTCATGGGTCACCAGCACCATGGTCATGCCGTCCTCGGCGAGCATGCGCATGGTGTCGAGCACCTCGCCGACCAGTTGCGGGTCGAGTGCCGAGGTGGCCTCGTCGAACAGCATGTAGTCCGGCGACATCGCCAGCGCCCGGGCAATCGCCATGCGTTGCTGCTGGCCGCCCGAGAGCTTGCCGGGGAAGGTCTTGAGCTTGTCGCCCAGGCCGACGTGGGTCAGCTGCTTGACGGCCAGCGCCTCGGCGTCGTGCTTGTCTTTGCCGAGCACTTTGCGCGGCGCGAGCATGACGTTTTCCAGCACGGTCAGGTGCGGGAAGGCGTTCCACTGCTGGAAGACGATGCCGATCTTCTGGCGCAGGCGGTTGAGGTCGGTGGCGCGGTGGTGGACCTCGACGCCGTCGACGCGGATGTTGCCTTTCTGGATCGGCTCCAGGCCGTTGATGCACATCAGCAAGGTCGACTTGCCCGAGCCCGAGCCGCCGATGATCGATACCACTTCGCCCTTGTTCACGGTCAGGCTTACGCCCTTGACCACTTCCAGGTCGCCGAAGGATTTGTGTACGTTCTCGATCTCAATCATTTTCCTGCCACCTTCTTTCCAGACGGGCGCCCAGGCGGGCAACCACCAGGCTCATGACGTAGTAGATGAGGCCTGCGATGCACAGCACCAGCAGGGGTTCCTGAATCCGCGTAACGATGGTCTGCGAAGCGCGCAGCAATTCGACGATGCCGATCCACATCACCAGCGCCGTGTCTTTCATCACCCCCAGGACCAGGTTCAGCCAGCCGGGAAACGCCACCCGGGTGGCCATTGGCAAGACGATCCAGCGCAGGTCCTGCAGGTAGCTCATGCCCAGTGAGCGGCTGGCCCGACGCACGCTCAGCGAAACCGCCAGCACGCCGCCGCGGACGATCTCGGTGAAGTACGCGGCGGTGTAGACGCCGAGCACGATGCAGCCGACGCTGAAGGCGCTGATGTCGAGGCCGACGATGCTCTTGAACGAGTTGAACAGCACGAACTGGATCAGCAGCGGCACGCTGCGAAACACATCCAGCACCCACGCCAGTGGCAGGCTCAGCCGTGGCCACAGGGCCCGGGTCAGGCCGAACAGCAAGCCGGCAAAGGTCCCCAGCAAAATCGCCCAGAAGGTCAGCTGCAAGGTGATGCGCGCCCCGTCGAGCAGGAACACAAAGTCGTTCCAGGTAAAACCGGTGGAAAACATGCCGAGCTCCTCAGTAACGGAACAGCCGCCAGGCCATCAACCGGGCCAGCGCGACGATCGCCTTGGCAATCAGGTAGTACAGCGCCGCCGCCAGGGCGAAGTATTCGAAGGTGCGGAAGGTCTTGACGTTGTAGTCCTGGGTCACGCCGGTGAGGTCGTTGTTCAGGCCGACGATCACCCCCAGCGAGGTCATCAGCACCGCCCAGACCATCTGGTTGGTCAGCGGGTAGAACACCACCCGCAGCAGCTGCGGGATGACGATCATCCGGTAGGTCTGGAAAGCGCTCATGCCCAGCGAACGCGCCGCGCGCACTTGCGTAGTCGGCACGGCCTTGAGGCCGCCGCGAAAGTTCTCCGCCAGGTACCCCGCGTTGTTGAAGGTGATGCCCGCCAGCAGGGCGATCCACGAGCTGACGTGCAAGCCCAGCGAGCCGAGGCCGAAGTACAGGATGTAGATCTGGAACAGCGACGGCGTGTTGCGCGCAATTGACACCCAGCCGTTGGCAAAACCGCGCAGCAGCGGTTGCTTGCCTTCGCGCATGACGGTCAGGGCCAGGGCGATCAGCACCCCGAAGATCATCGACAGGGCGGCGGTCTCGAAGGTCACCCAGGCGCCGGCGAGCATGTCGGGCAGCGCGCGCAACGCCGAGCGCCACTGGAAGGTGTAGTCAAAGTCAAACATGCGCGCGGCCCTCCTGGCTCTGGGCCGCTTGCAACCAGGCCGGCAAGCGACCGCTGGCCTGGCCGCTGCAGGCCGACGCGACGCACTCGGCGAGGCTGGCGAAATGCACCGGGCGGCCGGCCAGGCCCGGCCCGTAGTGGGCATATTTGCCCGAGTTGGTCATCAGCGTACGCGCCGTTGGCGGGATCACCGGCTCACCCAGCATGCACCAGCAGGTGTCGGTCACCAGGGTCACGCCGAAGCGCTCAAGCTCGGCGATGTACCCGGCGGCGCGGGCCTGTTCGAGCACTGTGCGACCGCAGGTGATGGCCACGACCACCTCCGGGTGTTTGTGCCGGCCCTGGCACAGCTGCGCAAGCGCGGCGAACTCGCTGAAGGAAAAATGCGGGTTGCCCAGCGACACCACATCCACCTGCGGCTCGCGGGCACTGTTGAGCGCGTGCCAGCTGTGCAGCAGGTCCGCCAGTTGGATGCGCTCGGTGGGCAGGTTGGCGCCCGGTTCGAGGACCTGCGCCGGCTCCAGCGCTTCGGGGGTGACCCCGGCGATATGAAACAGCGGCGCCGCCGAGGTAGTGGCAAAGGCGGCGCCGAACGCCTTGAGGTCGTCCAGGCTCGGCTGCGCCTGTTCCAGCCCGTAAATCAGCGGAATTCGCGAGCCGGCCAGGGCGCCGATATGGTAGCCGAGCAGCGGGTAGAAGCTGTCGTCCAGTGCCGCCAGCGCCGGCACCTGCACCAACAACTGCGCCTTGCGCTGGCTGTCCAGGTGACAGCCGATGCGCGGCGCGCGGCCGGTCAGGGCGATGCAGATATCCAGGTAGTCGGGGTACTTGAGGGTGCGCGCGCCGAGCACGCTGTTGGCGTAGACCACGGCGTTGGATTCGGCCCAGACGATCTGTTCGCCCTGACTCGGCGCGCTGTCGAGCAGGTACGGCGCGCAGGTGAAGCTCATCTGCGCACCCATGGCCATGTAAGCATCGCCCAGGGCGCTGGCCGGCTCGCCCAGCGCCGGGTCGATGCCCAGCTCGCGCCAGCGGCGCTGATCGACCGAGATGGCATTGAGGGTGGTCGGCACCCGCACCTTTGCGCCCCAGCGCACCAGCTGTTCGGCAAAGCCAAGGCTGGCGGGGCCGGTGTAGATGCAGCCGTCGATGTGCGCCTGGGTGACGTCCAGCAACTGCTCGGCGCCTTGCAGCTCGGCCATGCGCAAAACGATCTGCATGGCCATTTGCGCCGCCTTGCCGTGCGTGCCGTCGAGCAGCGCCTGGTCCTCGGCTTGCAGCTTCAGGCGGGTGCTGAAAGACTCGGCGCTGTGGTCATACGGCGCGGCTTGCCAGTGATCGGCTGGGGCCTGGGGATACAGGCTCAGGCAATCGCCTTCGACCCTTGCCCAGCCTGCACCGGGCAAACTGGCGAAGGCCTGCTTGCCGATGCACAGCACCGGCAGGGAGCGCTGGAACAGGGTCTGCGCGACCAGCACGCCGAGGGTCAGGATCTCGTCGGCCTCGGCCAGCACCAGTGCCGCCGGTGCGTGGCCGTTGCTGATCAGCTCCATCATCACGCTGCTGCCGGTGCACGAGCCGCGCCCGCTGGGGATCGCCAGCACACGCCCGGCGATGCACTGGCCACTCAGTGGATGATGACGGTCGATGACTTCGCCGCTGGCGGCGTCGACCCCGCCCCAGAAGCTCAGCCCGGTATCGGCGAACAGCAAGGGGCCCTGGGCCGCGCCCGCGACCAGGCTGCGCCCGGCCTGGGGGATCGGTGTGCTGGTCATGCTGCCCACCTCAGTAGTAGACCTGTGGCACGGTCAGGTCGGTCGGGGCGATTTCGGTGCCGACCCACTTGGTGAACAGCTCCTTGTAGCGCCCGGTGCGCACCTGCTGGTTGACGAACAGGTCGAGGTAGCGCAGCAGGCCATACTCGTTGCGCTTGGCGCCCAGCGACACGTAATCGATCACGTAAGGGGCATTGCCGGCGACCTTGAGGTTCTTGTACTTACCGGACTTGAGGGTGGCGGCGGCGACGGTGTTGGTGACCACGGTGGCGTCGATGTGCCCCTGGGCGACCGCCAGCAGGGTGTCGTTCTGCGACTGGTAGGCACGGAAGGTGCCGCTGCCCCAGCTCTTCACGTCTTTTTCCAGGGCAATGGCTTCATAGGTGCCGCTGGTGTTGCCCAGCGCCTTGCCCTTGAGGTCGTCGAAGCTGTTGATGCCGGTGTTGTCGCGGGTCAGCACGACCATCTGGAAGGCAAAGTAGGGCACGGTCAGGCCGACGGTCTTGGCCCGTTCGAGGGTGTCGGAGGTGGACGCGACGATCACGTCGGCACGGCCCGAAACCAGCGCCGGAATGCGGTCGGGAAAGGGCGTTTCGACCACTTCCGGCTCAACCCCGAGCACCTTGGCCAGGTCGCTGCAGTAGTCGACG
Source organism: Pseudomonas sp. UC 17F4 (assembly GCF_900101695.1). NCBI lineage: Bacteria > Pseudomonadati > Pseudomonadota > Gammaproteobacteria > Pseudomonadales > Pseudomonadaceae > Pseudomonas > Pseudomonas sp. UC 17F4. The sequence continues at coordinate 4,135,838 of NZ_FNKV01000001.1, read as the reverse complement.
TCGAAGCCGGCGGGCTTATTGCCCTCATCGCGAAAACCCATCGGTGGGAAGTCCAGGGTCACGGCGCAGCGCAGCTTGCCGGAGCCGATGATGTCATCGAGCTTGTCAGCCTGGGCGTTGGCGATAAAGGTGGTACTGAGAACAGCGCTGAGGGCTACGGCAAATGTGCGGTTTTTCATAGAGGCCTCGGGTTGGGAGCGTGCTGTTAAATATCGTATTGGTAATTTCGTATACGATATTTTCTAGTGCAATGGCCGTGCCTGTTTTGTCGCCGATGTAGGAATAATCTTTCGGCCCGTGGGCTAGGGCGCTCGAAGCAAACAAGGGCAGTTGGGGTGCTGCAGCAGGGGAGCGGGGCAGGTGTTACATATCGGAGCACTGCCTGTGCGCAGCGCCCGATAAAGGAACACTTAGCGCTGGCTGTCGCGGTACTGGCTCGGTGAAAGCCCGGTGAGGGCGCGAAACTGTCGGCTGAAGGCGCTGTGATCGGTGTAACCGCAGCGCAGGGCGATCTCGGTGATCGGCAGGTCGAGCTCCTGCAGCAGGCGCGAGGCTTCTTCTAGGCGCGCCTTGTGAATCATCTGTCGCGGCGTGAGCTGGAAGATGCGCTTGCAGTGGCGCTCCAGCTGCGCCACCGACAGCCCGGCGATGGCGGTCAGCTCTGCAAGGCTGATGGGGCGGGTGAAGTGGGCGCGGATATGTGCATCGACGGCAGCGAGCTTGTGGAACGCCGGGTGGTTGGACTGGGGCAGTTGCAGGTCGCGGGAAATGCCGGCGAGGCCGACGATAGTGCCCTCGGCGTCCTTGAGTGGCCGTTTGTGGGTCAGGCACCAGATCGGCTGGTTGCCGAAGTAAAGGTGCAGCTCAAGCTGGTCGGCCAGTTCCCGGCCACTGCTGAGCACGCGGCGGTCCTGCTCGGTGTAGAGCGGGCCGAAGCGGGCGGGGAATACATGCTCGGCGGTAAGCCCGAGCAAGTCTTCGCGGTGCTTGCGCCCGCAGCGCCGGGCCAGGGTCTGGTTGACGAAGGCGTAGCGCGCCTCGCAATCCTTGATGAAGAACACCACGTCGTTGAGGGTGTCGAGCAGCGGCGCAATCGGCTGCAGGCTGCTGAGCAGGGTCGGCAGGTCGCAGGGCGCGAAGTGGTTGAGCGTGGCGTGCATGGCGCTGACGTTCCGGGGGCGACCGTCGGGATCATAGAGCGCCCCCGGTGTTTACCTCAAGTGTCGCTCTCAAGGTGCAGCAGGGTGTCGATGCGCGCCGGGCTGAATGGCGGGCGCGGCGCCGAGGGCTGCCAGCCGAACAGGTGGGCGGTGGCCGCACCGCACACCCGGCCCTGGCAGGCGCCCATGCCGCAACGGCTGGCCAGCTTGGCCTGGCGCCAGTCGCTGTGCCCGGCGAGGGCGGCATAGGGCACGTCTTCGCAGCGGCACACCAGGGTGTCGGCGGTTGCCAGCGACTTCAGTGCGGGGTCGAGGGCGAAGGCCGTGTTCAATGCGCGGGCAAAGGCGTGCCAGCGCGCCCGGCGGCGCCACAGCCGCTGCGCCGCCTGGCGATTGCCGGTGGCGCTAAGACCGGCAATAGCGCCTTCAACCAGAGCGCGCTCGCTGCCACCGAAACCTGTGCATTCGCCTGCCGCGTAAACGCCGGGTTGTGAAGTCGCCTGCCAGGCATCGACGGCAAGCGCCTGTTGCTCCACGGCGCAGCCCAGGGCCTGGCCCAACTGGATGTTGGGGATCAGGCCGAAGCCGCAAGCCAGCCGATCGCAGGCAATTTCAACCACCTGGCCGTGCTGCTGCAGGCGCACGCCTTCGAGCCGGTCGGTGCCCAGCGCGGCCAGCACATGGCTGGCGCTGCGGTACTGGCGGTCGAACAGGCTAAACGATTGCAGCAGCTTGTGCGGCCAGCGCGGCAACTGTGCGGCAAAGCCGCTGACGGCCGCAAGCGAGGCCTGCTCGGCGATGCGCAGTACCCGCGCGCCATTGGCCTTGGCGGTGGCGGCGCTGGCCAGCAGCAAGGGGCCGCTGCCGGCGATGACGATACGCTCGTCGCGTACCGGCATCCCGCCCTTGATCAGCGCCTGCAAGCCACCGGCACCGGTCACCCCAGGCAGCGTCCAGCCAGGGAAGGGCAGCAGCAGTTCACGGGCGCCGGTACAGAGGACCAAGCGCTCGTAGTGGATTTGCCAGCCGCGCTCGGCGTTCTCCACCAGCAGGCTGTTGGGGCCGGCGTTGGCGATCACCCGCGTGCCGCTGTGCCAGTGCACATTGGCGCAGGCCAGCACCTGCTCGCGCAGCCGGCGCGCCTGCTTGGGCAGCTTGGCCTGTGGCCCGTCGCGCCAGATCTGCCCGCCCGGCAGCGGGTTGTCGTCGAGCAGCACGATGCGCGCGGCCCGCGGCGCGGCGGCCAGGGCCGCAGCCAGCCCGGCGGGGCCGGCGCCAATGATCAGCAAGTTGGTGTGTTCGTTCATGCGCGGGTCTCCACCTGCATGCCGTCACGGCACAGGGTCTGGCAGGCCAGGCGCCGGCGACCGTCGATCGTCACCCGGCACTCCTGGCAAACGCCCATGCCGCACAGCGGGGCGCGGCGCTGGCCGCTGACCGAAGTGCGCGAGCAGCCATCGCCGCCCAGGGCCAGAGCAGCAGCGACGCTGGTGCCGTCGGCCACGCGTAGCGGGCGGCCATCGAGGGTCAGGTCAGGCATGGGCGAGGGCTCCAAGAAAGCGATCTGGCAGGTAAGGGCTGGCCGCCAGCGGCGGCGTTTGGTCAAACAGCTGCGCGCTCAAGAGGTCGGCGGTCGCCGGCGCCGTGGTCACGCCCAGCCCTTCATGACCGACCGCCAGCCACAGGCCATCCTGCTGCGGATGGCGGCCCACCAGCGGCAGGCCGTCGGGGCTGGCGGCGCGAAAGCCGGTCCAGGCGCGGATGCCGTTCAGATTTGCCAGGTCCGGCATGTACTCGGTTGCGCGCTTGAGCATGCGCGCCAGCATCCAGCCTTCCACGGCCGGGTCAGTGGTGCCGAACTGGCGCGAGGCGCCGATGAACAGCTGGCCGGTCGGCCGTGGCTGGATATTGCAGGCAGTCGACGGCCCGCTGGCGTTGTGGGCGCTGGTCACGTAGCCCAGCTCCACCAGGGTATGGGTGACGGTACCGGGGTAGCGATCGGTGATCAGCAGGTGGCCTTTCTTCGGCTCGATCGGCAGCTCCGGGCACAGCTGCGTGGCCTGGATGCCGTTAGCCAGCACCACGGCCTCGGCGCTCAGCCACTGGCCGCTGTCGAGGCGCACACGGTTGCCCTCTACTGCGCTGACCCGCGCCCGACGCTGTTCGATCCCTGCTGTTTGCAGCATCCAGCCGGCAGTGGCCGGGGCATAGAGAATACCGTCGCCGTTGATCAGCAGACCGCCTTCGAGCCCCTCGCGCAGCGCCGGTTCGCGCTGGCGCAGGGCGTGCCCGGCGACCAATTCGCAGGCCACCCCTTGTGCTTGCAGGAGGTTGAATTTGTGTTCGGCCACGGCCATTTCTTCGGTGTTGGCCGCCAGCCACAGGGTGCCGTTGCTGCGATAGGCGCAGGCCTCGGGGAGTTGCGGGGCCAGTTCGCGCCAGCGTTGTAGCGAATACTGGCTGAGCGCAAGCTCTGCGGGATTGTCGTCGAGCACCAGCAAATGGCCCATGCCGGCGGCCGTGGCGCCGTGCAGCCCGGCATCGAGTACCAGTACTTGCAGCCCGCGCGCGGCCAGCGCCTGCGCGCAGGCGGCGCCGATGATTCCGGCGCCGATGACGATGACATCGGCCACGGCACCACGGCTCACGGGCGAATGCCCCAGGCGAACGGGTCGTCCTCCTCGATGATCAGCGTGGCTTCGGCGCTAATGTGCGCGCGGCCGCGAATGGTCGGGATGATGCGTTGGCCGTCGGCCTCGAACGAGCCCTCGAAGGTGCTGCCGATCACGCTGGCCTGACGCCAGGTCTGCCCGGGTTGCAGTTTGCCGTCGGCAGCCAGGCAGGCGAGCTTGGCGCTGGTGCCGGTGCCGCAGGGCGAGCGGTCGTAGGCTTTGCCGGGGCACAGCACGAAGTTGCGGCTGTCGGCGTCGGGGTCGTCGGCGAACAGCTCGATATGGTCAATCAGGCCGCTGTCTTCACCGCGAATGCCTTGCTCTTCCAGGGCCTGTTGCACGGCGTAGGTATAGGCCGTCAGCGCCTCGATGTTGTCACCGGCGACCTCCAGGCCGTGGTCGGCGATCAAAAAGAACCAGTTGCCGCCCCAGGCCACATCGCCCACTACCTTGCCGATGCCGGGCACCTCCAGCGCCAGGTCCTTGCGGTAGCGGTAGGCCGGCACGTTGCGCACGCTGACCGAGCGGTCCTCGTGCAGGGTCGCCTGCACGGTGCCGACCGGGGTTTCGATGCGGTGCACGCCCGGGCCGATCCTGCCCAGGTGCGCCAGCGACACCACCAGACCGATGGTGCCGTGGCCGCACATGCCCAGGTAACCGGTGTTGTTGAAGAAGATCACCCCGGCGCAGGCGCTGGGGTCCACCGGCTCGCACAGCAGCGCGCCGACCAGCACATCGCTGCCGCGCGGCTCCAGCATGCAGGCAGTGCGCCATTGATCGTGTGCCTCGGCAAGGCGTTGGCGGCGCTGGGCCATGCTGGCGTTGCCAAGGTCGGGGAAGCCGTCGATGACCAGGCGGGTCGGTTCGCCGCCGGTGTGGGAATCGATCACGGTAATGCGTTTCATGGAGGCCGCGTCCGTTCAGGGAAGTGAAGGACAGAGTGGCGTGTCATGCGGCGCGCAGGCTTGATGCCTTTATGTCGTGCCGATGACGAAATCGGCACAGTGGCGCAACCCACAGGTTTCTGTCACTTGCTCGGCGGCAGGTGCTCGAACAGGGTCTTGCAGACGCCGGCGATGTGTTCGTCGAGCAGCCTCACTGCCAGCTCGACATCCTTGGCCCGGCAGGCGTCGAGGATGTCGCGGTGTTCGTGGTCGGCGCGCTCCTTGCCTGCCGAGAGGCTCATCTGCATGCGCAGGTAGCGCTCCAGCTTGTCGTTCACCGAGCGGATCATGTTGACCAGGAACGGCCGCTGCGCCGGTTCATACAGGCAGGCGTGCAGTTCCCAGTTGAGTTCGGCCCAGCGGCCGACGTCGTTCTCGCCGACGAACTCCTGGCAGATGCGTTCGGCGCGGGCGAAGGTTTCCTCGGTCATGTTCGGGATGGCCAGGCGCAGGGCCTTGTCTTCGAGCAGCATGCGCACTTCGAACATCTGCGCCAGCTCTGGTTCGGACATGCGCGTAACCATCGCCCCGCGATTGCGCTGGAACATCACCAGGCCTTCGGCTTCCAGGCGCTTGAGCGCTTCACGCACCGGGATCTTGCTGACGTTGAACTGGCGGGCGATATCGTCCTGGCGGATTGGTTCGTCTTCGGCGAAGTGCCCGGCAATGATCGCATCGCGCAGGTGACGGGTGATGATTTCCGAAGTCGAGGGCGTGTTGCCCAGGTCCGGGGCGTTGAGGCGGGGTACGGTCACGGTGGCGTCGTCCGAAGTTATTTATGGATATGGTATACGAAACTCTCCATGCATGGCGCCAGACCTGCCCGCTGGCATGCTCAGCGGCCTAAGTGGGGTTCATTGAGGGCAATGGGCGCGGCGATGTCGCGCAGGTAGCTGCTGTCGTTGTGTTTCAAACGCAGGTAATCCAGCGAGACCTTGGCGGCGATGAGGCCAGCCCCCCAGGTTGGGTGGAGGCTGGCCTGACCAGGTATCAGCGCTTACTTGCGCGCTTCAAGGATCAAATTGAACGGCGTCTCGGTCGCCCGGCGAAAGTGCTTGAACCCGGCTTCCTCGAACACCGCGCGCAGCCGCGCCTCGCCCGCCTGGGCGCCGAGCCCCAGGCCAACTTCCTGCGACAACGAGTTCGGCGTGCAGATAAAGGTCGAAGCGGCATAGAACAAGCGCCCGACCGGGGTGCTGTTTTCATCCAGGGTGTCGTTGGCATAGGGCTCGACCAGCAGCACCGTGCCATCGGCTTTGAGCGACTCATAGGCATGCCGGGCGGCGCCGACCGGGTCGCCCATGTCGTGCAGGCAGTCGAAATAGCAGATCAGATCGTAATCGGTGCCGGGGAAGTTCTTGGCGCTGGCCTGGAAGAACTGCGTGCGCTCGGCCACACCGCCTTCGGCGGCACGTTGGCTGGCGATAGCGATCGACGGGCCGTGGTAGTCAAAGCCGCTGAAGCGCGAGGCCGGGAAGGCCTGGGCCATGATCACCGTCGAGGCGCCGTGACCGCAGCCGATATCGGCGACCTTGGCCCCGGCCTGCAGCTTGTCGACCACCCCGCTCAGGCTCGGCAGCCATTCGGCCACCAGGTGGGCGCGGTAGCCGGGGCGGAAGAAACGTTCGGTGCCGCTGAACATGCACGGATGGTGATCACCCCAGGCCAGGGCGCCATCGCCGCGCATGGCGGCGACCAGTTTGTCCTTGTCGTGGAACAGCGCGGCGATCACCGAGGCGCCGCCGGCGACATACACCGGCGAGTCTTCGATGGCCAGGGCCATGGCCTGTTCTTCGGGCAGGCGAAAGCGTCCGTCGCTGTGCTCCATATAGCCGGACGCGGCCTGGGCGCTCAGCCATTCGCGCAGCAGGCGGGGATTGCAGCCGGTCTTGTCGGCCAGTTGTTCGGGGGAGATGAATTGGCTGTCGGCCATGGCCCGGTACAAACCGAGTTCATCGCCGAGGATCAGGTTGGCAAGCATGGCCGCGGCACCCATGTCGGTGACCAGCTTGCCCATGAAGTCATTGAGTCTGGCTTCGTCCATTGCGTGTTCTCCTGCAAGAAGTCCAACGTCAACGGGGCTGCCGGCGGGCCGGCAACCTCGGGCCAATGTGTTGCGGGGGCAACCTTTAAGTCTAGTTCGCTTCGAAGAACGCCAGCAGTTGGGCGCTGAACGCTTCGTCCGCCTCTTCCATGACAAAGTGCCCACAGTCGGCGATGACGCTGCCGCGCAGGTTGTCGGCATGGGCCTGCAGGGTCTGCAACGGCACCTCGCCGGTAGCATGCTCGGCGCCGATGGCCAGCACTGGCATGCCCAGGCGTTTGCCGGCGCGCTGGCGGTTCTGGGCGATGGTCTGGCTGATCGAACGGTAGTAGGCCAGGCCGCCGCTCAAGCCGCCGGGCTTGCTGTAGGCCCTGATGTAAGTGTCGACGGCCACGCGGTCGACATGGTGCGCCCAACGCTCGTACATAAAGGTCAGGTAGCGGTCCTCGCGGCCGGTGATCAGGGCTTCGGGCAGATCCTGCAACTGGTTGAAGAGAAAGTGCCAGATAAAGATGTTCTGCTCGGCGCTGACAAAGATCGGCGGCGCTTCGGCCAGGCCCGGGATCACCGCTTCGCTGAGCACCAGCTGGCTGACCGCCTCGGGGTAATCGCTGGCCAGCGCGTAGCCGACCCACATGCCCACATCATGCCCGGCCAGCCGGTAGCGCTGATGGCCGAGCTGGCCCATGGCGCGGTGCAGCAGGGCGGCGATGGTGCCGGTGTCATGGCCTTCGCTGGCCGGGTCGGACAGCCCGGTGCCCGGCAGGTCGACGGCAATCGCCTGGTAACCCTGGCGAGCCAGGGCGCGCATGACATGCCGCCAGGCGTACCAGGTCTGCGGCCAGCCGGGGATCAGCAGCACCGGCTGGCCGCTGCCCAGTTGCACGCAATGCAGGCGGCGGCCGGGTTCGAGGATCAGGTAGCGGTGTTCAAAGTCGGCTTCGGGGGTGATGGACATCGGTTGCACTCCAGGTGAAAGAGGGGGATTCAAGCCAGGCCCAGCAGGGTCCGGATCTGTTGCGGGTCGACCGGCGCGCCGGCGAAGTCGTCGAAGGTGCGAGTGGTGACCTGGATGATGTGCTCACGGATGAACGCCGCGCCTTCGCGGGCGCCGTCTTCCTGGTCCTTGAGGCAGCATTCCCATTCCAGGGTGGCCCAGCCGGGGAAGTCGTATTGCGCAAGCTTGGAGAAGATCGCCTTGAAATCGACCTGGCCGTCGCCCAGGGATCGGAAGCGCCCGGCGCGCTCGGTCCAGTCGCAGTAACCGCCGTAGATGCCCTGGCGACCGGTTGGGTTGAACTCGGCATCCTTGACGTGAAACATGCGGATGCGCGTGTGGTAAATGTCCAGGTAGTCGAGGTAGTTCAGTTGCTGCAGGACGAAGTGGCTGGGGTCGAACAGCAGGTTGCAGCGCGGGTGGTTATCCACCAGGTCGAGGAAGCGCTCGAAGCTGCTGCCGTCGTGCAGGTCTTCGCTGGGGTGAATCTCATAGCAGAGGTTGATGCCGTGGTCTTCGCAGGCATCGAGGATGGGCCGCCAGCGCCGCGCCAGCTCTTCGAAAGCCGCCTCGATCAGGCCCGCCGGGCGCTGCGGAAACGGGAACAGGTAAGGCCAGGCCAGCGAGCCTGAGAAAGTCCCCATGTCGGTCAGGCCCAGGCGTTGCGAGGCCTTGATTGCCAGCTGCAGTTGTTCCAGCGCCCAGGCTGTGCGTGCCTGGGGTTTGCCGTGCAGCTGCGGTGGGGCGAAGTTGTCGCACAGGGCGTCGTAGGCCGGGTGAACCGCTACCAACTGGCCGAGCAGATGGGTGCTCAGCTCGCTGACCTCAAGGCCGTGTTCGGCAAGCATGCCGCGCAGCTCATCACAATAAGTCTGGCTTTGTGCGGCCAGTTCCAGGTCGAACAGGCGCCGGTCCCAGGCCGGCACCTGCAAGGCCTTGAAACCATGGCCGGCAGCCCAGCGGGCGATCTCGGGCAGGCTGTTGAAAGGGGCTTGTTCGGCACTGAACTGGGCCAGGTGCAGGCTAGGACCTTTGAGGGTACGCATGATGACTTCCTATTGTTTGTCGATCGACAAACAATAGGGCGACAACGCGCTTGCGTCAACTGTCTTGCAGGGTAGAATCCGCCCCATCTGATTTGATGGACACACAACCCATGGCCGGACGTCCCCGGGAATTCGATCGCGACCAGGCCCTGCACAAGGCCCTGGCGACCTTCTGGCAATACGGTTACGAAGGCACGTCAATGGCCTTGCTGGTCAGTGCCCTGGGCATTGCCTCGGCACGCATCTACGCCGCCTTCGGCAGCAAGGAGCAGCTGTTTCGCGAGGTGGTGGCGCTGTACCTGGCCGAGCAGGGCGGCTTTGCCGAGCGGGTCATCAACCGTGAGCTGGCGGTGGGCCAGGCCGTGGAGCAGATCCTCCTCGAGGCCATTGCCACCTACACCGCAGCGGACGGCCCGCGCGGTTGCCTGGCGGTGTCATCGACCGCCAGCGGCGGCCCGGATATCAGCGGCGTACTGGACTGGATGAGCGAGCTGCGCCGCCAGCGTACCCAGTCGATCATCGACCTGCTGCAGCAGGCCCATGGCCGTGGCGAGCTCAAGGCCGAGGCCGACCCGCAGGCGCTGGGCGACCTGTTTGCCACCTTGCTGCACGGTATTGCCATCCAGGCCCGCGACGGCATTGCCACGGCGCGCCTGCAGGCGATGATCAAACCGGCGTTGTGCGCTTTGCACGCCGCCCTGGCCTGATCAGCGCGCCTGGCCCGAGGCCCGCTCGCGCAGGGCCTTGCTGACCTTTGCCTGGATCTCGTAGGCCGGCGCTTCGACGGCGTCGAAGTCGCGCGAGTAGCGCCGGGCGAATGCTTCCACGCCCCATTGCTGGTATTGCTGCACGTGGTGCAGTTCGTGGGCCCAGAGGGCGACGTTGTTTTCGGCGTCGGCCTGGTTGCGAAAAACGATGATGTCGATCAGGGTCACGGCGTTGACGTCGGGGTTCTGCAGCAGGGCGTTGGCGCTGTCCAGGGCTTGTTGGTCGCCGACCTTGTAGCGCGCCGCGTCGAGCACCTGGAAGTCATAATAGGATTCGAGCTGGGCGCGGATGTGCAGGGGGATCGGCAGCAGCGTGCCGGCCGCAGCGGTGTTGCGCGCCTGCTGCAAGGCCAGGGCCAGGGAGCTGCTGGCCACCCGGCCGAGGTCGTCGAGCACGGTGCCGGCCTGGCCGGGGTCGATGGGCGAACAGATGCAACTGCCCAGGCAGATTTCGTACTGGCCGGCCGGGCAGGCGGCGAGGGCGGTGAGCGGGGCGCTCAGGGCAAGGCTGAGCAGCAACGACTCAAGGCGCTTCATGCAGGGCCCCGGCAATGAAATCGCGGGAGGCCTTGAGCACCTCTTCCTGAATCGGCTCGCTGGCGAGCATGCGTGCAAGCACCAGCGCGCCCACGCACTGGCTGATCAGCGCCCAGGCCAGCGCCGGGTCTTCGAGGGTTTGCGCCCATGCTTGCTGGAGCTGGCACAGCCAGTGTTCGGCTTCCGCGCGCACCGGCTGCTCGGCGCGGGCGATTTCCGCGCCCAAGGTCGGGATCGCGCAGCCGCCTTCGACATTGTGCAGGTGGGCCATGCTCAGGTACTGCTCCAGGCAGCGCTCGAGCCGCGCGCGGTTCATCGCCTGCTGGGCGATGGGGCTGTGCGACAGCTCGCGGCGCACCACCTCGGTGAACAGCTCGTCCTTGGACGGGAAGTGGTTGTAGAAGGCGCCGCCGGTCAGGCCGATGGCCTTCATCAGCCCGGCCACGCCAGTGGCTGCAAAGCCGCCGCGCTTGGCCAGGGCGCCGCTGCTTTGCAGCAGTTTCTGCCGGGTCTGTTCTTTGTGAGTGGTGGAATAGCGCACGCCGGTAGGCTCCACAGGGCTGGCTTGACGAAGCCTGAATCATAGCATAGCGTTCGTTTACTAAATGATCGTTTACCAATGGAGGCGAGACATGACCCAAGGCAAGAAAGTGGTACTGGTGGTAGGGGCCGGTGATGCAACCGGCGGCGCGATTGCCCGGCGTTTTGCCCGCGAGGGTTATGTCGCCTGCGTGACCCGGCGCAGCGCCGACAAGCTGCAGCCGCTGGTGGACGAGATCCGCGCCGCCGGTGGCGAGGCCTACGGTTTTGCCTCGGATGCGCGCAAGGAAGAAGAGGTGGCGGCGCTGGTCGAAGAGATCGAAAGCAGCGTCGGTCCGATCGAAGCCTTTGTCTTCAACATCGGCGCCAACGTGCCCTGCAGCATTCTCGAAGAGACCGCGCGCAAGTACTTCAAGATCTGGGAAATGGCCTGTTTCGCAGGCTTTCTCAGCGGCCAGGCGGTGGCACGGCGCATGGTTACCCGCGAGCGTGGGACTATCCTGTTTACCGGTGCCACTGCAGGCTTGCGCGGCGCTGCCGGGTTTGCCGCGTTTGCCGGCGCCAAGCACGGCATTCGCGCCCTGGCCCAGAGCATGGCCCGCGAACTTGGGCCGCGCAATATTCATGTCGCCCATGTGGTGGTGGACGGTGCCATCGATACCGCGTTCATCCGCGACAGCTTCCCCGAGCGCTATGCGCTCAAGGACCAGGACGGCATTCTCGACCCGCAACATATCGCCGACAGCTACTGGTTTCTGCACAGCCAGCCGCGCGACGCCTGGACCTTCGAGCTTGACCTGCGGCCGTGGATGGAGCGCTGGTAAGCCTTTGACAATAGCCTGCGCAACAACAAAAAAGGACCTGCTGCAGATGAGCAAAACCGTAGAATTCTTCTTTGACCTGGGCAGCCCGGCCAGCTACCTGGCCTGGACCCAGTTGCCGAAACTCTGCGCCGAGCACGATGCGCAACTGGTGTACCGGCCGATGTTGCTGGGCGGGGTATTCCAGGCCACCGGCAACGCCTCGCCGGCGATGGTGCCGGCCAAGGCCCGGCATGTGTTCGTTGATTTTCAGCGCTACGCCAAACGCTACGGCGTGACCCTGGCCTTGCCGCCGGGCTTCCCGATCAACACCCTGGGCCTGATGCGCGGCACGGTGGCCGTGCAGCGCTGCCAGCCAGAGCGTTTCGAGGCCTACCTGAACGCGATGTTCACGGCCCTGTGGGTGCGCCAGCGCAATCTTGCCGACCCGCAGGTGCTGGCGGCAGTGCTGCAGGAGGCCGGTTTCGACCCCGAGCAATACCAGGCCTGGAGCGCCGAGCCCGAGGTCAAGGCCGCACTCAAGGACGCTACCGAGGAAGCGGTGCGCCGTGGCGTGTTCGGTGCGCCAAGCTGCTTTGTCGGCGAGCAGATGTTCTTCGGCCAGGACCGCCTGGAGTTCGTCGTCGAAGCGCTGGCCGAGCAGGACAGTCAAGTGTAGCGGCATTATTTTCACTAACTGTATGGTCGAGGCGGATCAGGACTCCGTTAGTGTCAGGGCAGCCCAATAAAAATACTGGATGCCTGCCATGCTCGGCTCACTGGACCTGATCACTGCCTTCGTGCTGTTCGCCTTTGTCTCCTCGATCACCCCGGGGCCCAACAACACCATGTTGCTGGCCTCCGGGGTGAACTTCGGCGTGCGCCGTTCGATTCCTCACGCGCTGGGCATCAGTGTCGGCTTCATGGTCATGGTATTGGCGGTGGGTTTTGGCCTGGGCGAGGTGTTCAAAGCCTACCCGCCGATCTATACCGTGCTGCGCTACGTGGGCGCCGCCTACCTGTTGTACCTGGCCTACAAGATTGCCACCTCCGGGCCGCTGTCGGTCAGCGACTCGTCGAGCCGCAAGCCCCTGGGCTTCTGGGGCGCGGCAGCCTTTCAGTGGGTCAACCCGAAAGCCTGGGTGATGGCCGTGGGCGCGATCACCACCTACACCCCGGCCCAGGGCTACGTCACCAACGTCATCGTCATTGCCGCGGTGTTCGCCCTGGTCAACCTGCCCAGTGTCTGCGTCTGGGTGATGTTCGGCAGCGCCTTGCGCACGGTGTTGCAGAACCCGCGCTGGCTGATGCTGTTCAATCTGCTGATGGCGGCGCTGCTGGTGATATCCCTGTACCCCCTGCTGTTTGTAGAATCGGGTTTTTCCTGACGTGAGTGCGCTGGCACATGCAGTTGATTCCCTGGTTCCATGACACAAGTGCTGGCTTCACCCTGCGCGGCTGGCGCTCCCCAGCCAGGGGCAAGCCGCTGCTGCATTTCTTGCACGGCAACGGCTTTTGTTGCCTGGCCTACCAGCCGTTGCTGGCGCGCCTGGCCGAGCAGTTCGACCTGTGGCTGTGCGACGTCCAGGGCCATGGCGACAGCGACCATGGCGGCCCGTTCGCCGGCTGGAACCGCACTGCCGAGCTTGCCATCGAAGCCTTCGAGGCCGGCCGTGGCGAGTACGGCGATGTACCACGCTTTGCCGTCGGCCACAGTTTTGGCGGGGTGCTCACCGGCCTGATGCTGGCGCAACAGCCGCAGCTGTTCCAGCGTGCGGTGCTGCTTGACCCGGTGCTGTTCACCCGGGCGATGATGGGCATCATGGGCGCGGCGGCGCTGGTCGGCCTGCACCGTCGCCATGCTCTGGCGCGCAAGGCTGCCACCCGTCGCAGCCACTGGCCTGACCGCACGGCGGCGCGGGCATCGCTGGAAGGGCGGGGGATCTTCAAGGGCTGGAGCGAGCCGGCGTTGCAGTCCTATATCGAACACGCCATTGGCGATTGCGGCGAAGGCGTGGTGCTCAAGTGCCGCCCTAGCCGTGAAGTGGAAATCTTCAGCTCCTTCCCCCGGCGCATGTGGGCGTCGCTGGCTCAGGTCAGTACCCCGAGCCTGGTGCTGTATGGCCAAACCACCTATCCCTTCGTGCCGCAGTCGGTGCAGCGCTGGGCCTTGGGCAATCCTCAGGTCAGCGCCAGCCAGGTGGCGGGTGGGCACTGCTTCATGCAGGAAGATCCGGCGGCGTGCAGCGAGCGGGTCGCGGCGTTTTTGCTGGAACAGTAATCAAGCCGCAGGTTCAGGCAATATCACTGGCCTCGAACTCCGCCGCCAGAAAGTCCAGCAGGCTGCGCACCGACGGCAGCAAGCCGCGCCGCGAGGCGAACACCGCGTGCACCACGCCGCACTCCGGTGCCCAGTTCGGCGTGGCTTGCAGCAGGCGGCCGGCGTCGAGTTCTTCGCGGATCACCACCAGCGGCAAGTGCACCACGCCGACACCCGCCACCGCCGCCTGGCGCAGTACCACCAGGTCGTCGGTGACCAGCCGCGGGCTGTGTCGCAGGCTGGCGCGGACGCCGTCGGGACCGAGCAGGTGCCAGTGGTAATCGCGTTGCGGGTAGCCCCAGTGCAGGCTCGGCAGGGCGCTCAGGTCGGCGGGCACCGGGCGCGGGGGCAGGCGTTCGAGCAAGGCGGGCGCCGCCACCAGGTACTGGGTGCTGCGCGCCAGTACCTTCATCACCAGGTCGCTGCTTTCCAAAGGCGGTACGCGCACGCGCAAGGCAATGTCGATGCCTTCCTGGATCAGGTCGACCTGGCGATTGGTGCTTTCGATATGCAACTGCACCAGCGGGCACTGGACCATGAAGCGGGTGAGCATGGCCCCCACCCAGAAATCCAGCAACGCCGTCGGGCAACTCAGGCGCACGATGCCCTGGGGCTCGGCGCGGTTGCGCTCGATCAGCTCGGCGGCGCCTTCGGCCTCCACCAGCATGGCCACACAGTGGCGGTAGTAAGCCTGGCCGATTTCAGTCACCGAAAAATGCCGGGTCGAACGCTGGATCAGGCGCACCCCCAGGCGTTCTTCCAGCCCGGCAATACGCCGGCTGAGCTTGGACTTGGGCATGTCTAGGGCGCGGCCGGCCGGGGCAAAGCCGCCGTGATCGACAACCTGGGCAAAGTAATAAAGGTCGTTGAGGTCTTCCACCAGTGTTCTCCATATGGAACGCTGAAGGCAGTTTAACCGATCTACCGCCGATGTCGTTGCGCTCGTATGGTTATAGCCATGCACGAGAGGAGGCATCTGATGAAAAAGATCCAAGGCGTCTACAGCAGCCCGAACCCCCACTGGGTAGGTGATGGCTTCCCGGTCCGTAGCCTGTTTACCTACGACAACCTGGCCCAGCACATCAGCCCGTTCCTGCTGCTGGACTATGCCGGCCCCCACGACTTCACCCCGACCACGGCGCGTCGCGGCGTCGGCCAGCATCCCCATCGCGGTTTCGAAACCGTGACCATCGTCTACCAGGGCGAACTGGAGCACCGCGACTCCACTGGCGCCGGCGGCCTGATCGGCCCGGGCGATGTGCAGTGGATGACCGCCGCCGGCGGCATTCTCCATGAAGAGTTCCACTCGCCGGCGTTCGCTGCCAAGGGCGGCACCCTGGAAATGGTCCAGCTGTGGGTCAACCTGCCAGCCAGGGACAAATCGGCGCCGGCCGGTTACCAGACCCTGCTCAGCAGCGACATCCCGCTGGTGCCACTGGGCAACGGCGCCGGCACCTTGCGAGTGATTGCCGGTGCGTTTCGCGGCCACCAGGGCCCGGCGCAGACTTTCTCGGCCATGGATGTCTGGGACCTGCAGCTCAAGGCCGGCGCGCCCGTGCGCTTGCCCAGTGCCGCCGGGCGCAGCACCGCGCTGGTGGTGTTGCGCGGCCAGTTGCTGGTCAACGGCGAGCGCCAGGTTGGCGCCGCGCAACTGGTGCTGTTTGACCGCGCCGGTGACGAGCTGCTGCTTGAAGCGCAAAGCGATGTGTCGGTGTTGCTGCTCAGTGGCGAGCCGCTGGATGAGCCGATCGTTGGCTACGGCCCGTTCGTGATGAACAGCGATGCCGAAATCGCCGAGGCCTTTGACGATTTTCGCGCCGGGCGCTTCGGCCAGATGAGCGGGCAGGCCGGTCCGCGCCACCACAACTAGTCTCATAACCCCTGAAGGAGAATACGCCATGAGTACCTTTGCCAACGTTGCCAACTTCAACGGCCAGGTGCCGCGCATAGACCCTGAAAATGTCGCGATGCTGCTGATCGACCACCAGAGCGGCCTGTTCCAGACGGTCAAGGACATGCCCATGACCGAGCTGCGGGCCAACGCCATCACCCTGGCCAAGATTGCCAGCCTGGCGAAGATCCCGGTGATCACTACCGCTTCGGTGCCACAAGGCCCCAATGGCCCGCTGATTCCGGAAATTCACCAAGCCGCGCCGCATGCCCGCTATATCGCCCGTAAAGGTGAAATCAACGCCTGGGACAATCCCGAGTTCGTCGAGGCAGTCAAGGCTACCGGCAAGCAGCAACTGATCATCGCCGGCACCATCACCAGTGTGTGCATGGCCTTCCCGAGCATCAGCGCAGTTGCTGCAGGCTACCAGGTGTTTGCCGTGATCGACGCCAGCGGTACCTACTCGAAGATGGCTGAGGAAATCACCTTGGCGCGGGTAATGCAGGCCGGTGTGGTGCCGATGGACACCGCTGCGGTGTGCTCGGAGGTCCAGCGCAGCTGGAACCGCGAAGACGCCCAGCAATGGGCCGAGGCCTACAGCTCGGTGTTCCCGCATTACCAGCTGCTGATTGAAAGCTACCTCAAGGCGCAACAGGTAGCCCGCGACAATGAACTACTCGATTCGCAACGCTGATCCCTCATGTCCGGTGCCTGGCATCGGCGTCTCAACGCAAGGAGTAAGACCATGACCAAGCCCTACGTCCGCCTGGACAAGAACAACGCTGCCGTCCTGCTGGTCGACCACCAGACCGGCCTGCTGTCGCTGGTGCGAGACATCGACCCGGACCGTTTCAAGAACAACGTGCTGGCCGTCGGCGACCTGGCCAAGTATTTCAAGCTGCCGACCATCCTCACCACCAGCTTCGAAACCGGTCCCAACGGCCCGCTGGTGCCCGAGCTCAAGGCGCAGTTCCCCGAGGCGCCGTACATTGCCCGTCCGGGGCAGATCAACGCCTGGGACAACGAAGACTTCGTCAAGGCGGTCAAGGCCACCGGCAAGAAGCAGCTGATCATTGCCGGTGTGGTGACCGAGGTGTGCGTGGCTTTCCCGGCGCTGTCGGCCCTGGAAGAAGGTTTTGAGGTGTTTGTGGTCACCGATGCCTCCGGTACCTTCAACGAACTGACCCGCGACTCGGCCTGGAACCGCATGTCGCAAGCCGGCGCCCAGCTGATGACCTGGTTCGGCCTGGCCTGCGAGCTGCACCGCGACTGGCGCAACGATATCGAAGGCCTGGGCACCTTGTTCGCCAACCACATCCCCGACTACCGCAACCTGATGACCAGCTACAACACCCTCACCAACGGCAAGTAACGCCGTTCAATGATCGACGGCCGGGCGCTGGCGTGGCCCGGCCGACGTCGTCTGACAGTCGTCGAAATCCCTGGCGTCGTTGCCGTTGCCCAGGTGATGATCGGCGCATGAATTCTACCTCCAGCCTGGCAGGCCATCGCCGCAGCATTCGGCCCGCCAGCGCTATCAGCTTCTGGCTGGCTTACCAGCCACCCTTGCACTGGCCGTCGCTGCTGGGGTTTCTTGCTGCGCGGGCGATTAGCGGGGTAGAGACGGTCGTAGCGGGGGTCTATACCCGCAGTTTTGATCTCGCTCGTGGCCAGGGCATCGTCCAGGTCGCGAAGGCGCGTGGGCACCGGCTGAAAGTCACTGTGATCGCTAGCTCTGCCGGCGCGTTGCCGGGGTTGCTGGCCAGAGTCCGGCGAGTATTTGACCTGGGTGCCGAGCCGCTGAAGATCGAAGCACTGCTGCGCCGCGACCCGTTGATGGCGCAATTGATCGAACTGCGCCCGGGCCTGCGCGTGCCTCGGGGCTGGGATGGGTTCGAGCAGGCCATGCGTACAGTGCTGGGCCAGCAGATCAGCGTCGCCGGGGCGATTACCCTGGCCGGGCGCCTGGTGGCGGGGTACGGCGAGCCGCTGGCCGCGCAGCTTCAGCGTGTACCCGGCCTGACCCATGTGTTCCCCCGCGCAGAGGCTGTTGCTGACGTCGACCTCAGTGGCCTGGGCATGCCGCGCTCGCGGGCCGCGACACTCTCGACCCTGGCCCGGGCGCTGCTGCTAGACCCGCAACTGCTGCGCCCTGAGCGCGACCTGGAGGCATGGGTCCAGCGCCTGTGCCGGCTGCGCGGCATCGGCCCGTGGAGCGCCCACTACCTGGCCTTGCGCCAGATGGGCGCGGCCGATGCCTTGCCGCTGGGCGACGTGGCGCTGGTCAAGGCCCTGCGCCTGCTTGAAGGCCCCGAGGCGCAACTGGCCCAGCGCGCACCGGCCTGGAGCCCGTGGCGCGCCTATGCCGCCCAGCACCTGTGGGCGTCGTTGAGCTGACTCAGCTGGACTGGCGCCAGGTCACATCGGTAATGCCGTAGCGTTCGGCCAGTGGCTTGCTGACTTTTTTGACTTTTTCGCGACCGTACCGGCCTATGCGACCGATACCGGCGTCGCAACTTGCCCAGTGCCAGGCTTCAGCGTTGTCCATCGTCTCGGCGCGGATGATGAAGGACTTGTGATCGCCGTGAAGCTGGTAGTCGATGACGAACAGTTTTGCGTTGTTCATGGGTCTGGAATGATCCTTACAGAGCAGTGACCAAGAAAATCCCTTCAATGTCTCTAGTGAGTGCTGCGCCGGTAGAAAAATTCCATCGGATTTCAGCCTGTCAGTGAGCGCCGCTGATGGTCAGGTGCCGGGCATCCTTTTCGAACACCACCTGCTCCAGGCGATGGGCGATGCCGCAGGCCAGCGAATCGTAGGCGGGGATGACCTTTTCTTCGGTCGACAGGCAATGGAAGATGTCCAGTTTGCGCTCGGCCTGGGCAGTCTCCAGCTCGAAAATGCGCACGTAGCGCTCCAGGTCGTTGTTCAGGCTCGACAGGTATTCGCGCAGGCGCGAATGGTCCACCGCGCTCTGGCTGAAGTGCCAGGTCATGGGGTGGATGAGAAAACGCGAATGCGGCGCGGCGACACGCTCGCCAGCGGCCAGGTACATGATGATGCCCATCGATTCGATGTTGCCGGCGTTGACTGCGCACAACGGCACCGGCAAGGACTTGAGAAAGCTGTACAGCGAGAAACCGAAGTTGGTGCTGCCACCGGTGGTCGACAAAAACAGCAGCAAGGAGGTGGCGCCATCGTCGACGGCCTGCAGGCAGCGGTCGCGAAAACGCTCGGTGGTGTCCTGATCGATCTGGCAATGAAAGTGGATCACCTGTTGGCTCATGGCAGTGCCTCGGGACCGACGCACGTGGCGTGCGCCGGCCTTTCGTCCTTTAGCTACGGCCGCCACCACTTGGTTTGCGGGTCTGGTCTTTACCCATGTCGGGCTTGCGGCTCTGGTCACTTGGCTTTTGATTGCCACCGGAAGCCTGGCCACCCTTTTTCCCGGCTTCAGACGCTTTTTGCCGGTCGTTCGCGAAATTCCCGGGATTCGAAGTGTCTTTGCTAGCCATGATTCTCTTCCTCTTGTGAATGTTCGCAAGGCGTTTGCCTTACACAGGTTGGGAGGCGGTCGGCGCAGGCAAAGTTTGAAATATTTCGCCGCTGCGGGACGAACGGTCCGGGGCCGCCGTTCATCCCCGATAGCCGCGAATGCTTTGAACTTGGCGAGCCACGGGTGGCTCTTCCGAAAGACCATTGCTGCCCTGCATGGGGGAACGGCGCGGCATCAGCAATTTCAATTGGCATCGAGGGCCGACGCAGTACTAACTGAATAGTCGGGCCCTCCGACACGAGGATTGCAGCATGTCACTGATTGGAGTTTCCACGCTTGAGTTGTGCCATATGATTGAACAGGCATTGCTGCCTGAACACAGTGTGGTGTCGTGCACCGATGGCGAGCACCTGACCATCCAGCTGGGGCAGGGCGATAGCCTGGGCGACTGTCTGACCGTCACCGGCATCAAGGTGCATAGCCTGACCACCTGCCACGAACTTGCCGCGCTGGTGGCCCAGGTGCGCGAAGAGCAGCGCCTGGGGCGTAGCCAGATTCCGTTCAAGCCCCAGGCGCTTGCCTGAACCACGCCGACTGCGTCCAGTCAGCCGAGGCTGGCCGGGCGCAGGTATTCGGGGCTGAGGACGTTGAACCAGAACAGGATCATCGATACCAGGATGGTCACCAGCACCAGCAGCCCCACCGCCCAGACACTGGTCGAGTACAGCAGGCCGTCTTCCTTGCGCAGGCGCAGGAAGGTCGGCAGGCCAACGTACAGCAGGAACGTCGCATAGGCCGACGCCGCACCCAGCACGATCAACGCCAGCCAGCGCCCGGGGTAGAGCCCGGCGACACCGGCGACAAAGTACGGCGTGGCGGTGTAGGCGGCAAAACCGATGCACTGGTTGAGGCTGGGGCGGGCATCGAAGGTGCGCGACATCCAGCGAATGAACCCGCCCATGATCATCACCCCGACCACGCAGGCGGCATACAACAGCACCCCAAGCTCGGCGGCGCTGGCCACACTCAGGCGCACCCGCTCGGTGCCGGCCAGGCTCCAGCCAATACTGGTGGTACCAATGAACAGGCACAGGGCGGGAATCAGCGCCATCAGCAGCAGGTGCGGCAGGTAGTGGCGCGGGTGCAGTTCTTCTTCCTGGCGGATTTCCATCCAGGCGTCAGCGGGGTGGGTGAAGAGTTGAACCAGATGGGTACTCATGGTGACCTCCGGGTAAACAGGGTTTAAAACACCGCTCCCTGTTCTATGGAGGTCTGGCCGGCGACGGGGTTTCATTTATTTGAACCACCCAGCCCAAGATCCGGTGTATACACCGCTGTTGTGGGAGCCGGGTTACTGCAGCTCCAGCTGCAACTGCAAGCCACCGTCATCACAGCGCCGGTGATACTGGACGATCCCGCGATAAGTACGGCCCTCCCAGACAAACGCCACGCTGTGCGAACGCTCAAGCTTGGCCGGTACCGGCGCGCGTACCTGCAGGCGCAGGCCCGGCAGGCCATTGATGTTCAATGGCGCCAGCTGCACTTCACATTCGGCGCTGTGGGCCACCGGGCCGAACAGCGTGTCCTGGACAAAGTCGATCTGCAGGCTGGTCGGGCTGGCCGGGCTGACCTTTCTCATTCCAGGGCCCTCCTTCAGTTCTTGCGGTGCGCGTTTTGCAGTTGCTTGGCCATTTGCAGGTGATGCTTGAGGGTCGGCAACGTAGTCTTGGCAAAGGTGCGCAGGTCGTCCGGGGCGGAGGTCGACCGGCTCTCTTCGTCGAACAGGCGCACCGCCTGTTCATGGGCGTCGACCTGATGGGTGGCATAGGCCGCATCGAACGACGCGCCGTCCTGCACCTGCAGCATCATCTTGCGCGCCTTGCTGGTCAGGGCAGCGTCGTCCGGGACGCTGAAGCCATGTTGTCTGGCCAGCTCAAGGAGGTGCTGATTGGCTTTAGTGTGATCCTTGATCATCTGCTGGGCAAACGCCTTTACCTCGGGCGAGCGGGTTTTTTCCAGGGCCAGCTGGCTGGTCTGAATTTCCGCCATGCCGGCACTGATGGCTTCGTCGACAAAGGCATTGTTGCTGGCGGCCTGGGCGCCGATGCTGAGCAGGGCGCAAAGCCCCAGGGCGAGGCGGGTGGGGCGCAGGAACGGGCTCATGAGCGGTATCTCCGTGGGTGTGAACAAACGGACGGCTGTTAGTTTTACGAAAGGCTGCCGGCGCCAGAGTTCAGCTTCAATGCTGTGCAGCAGCGGATCTGCGCACTTGCAGCAAACCTTCACCGACCGGCACAGTCAGACTGACAAAGGGCCCTTCAAATACCCCTGGGAGAACGTCATGGCCAGAGCTATCTGGAAAGGTGCCATCAGCTTCGGCCTGGTGCATATCCCGGTGTCGTTGAGTACTGCGATCAGCAGCGACCGGGTCGATTTCGACTGGCTCGATGAGCGCAGCATGGAACCGGTGGGCTACAAGCGGGTGAACAAAGTCACCGGCAAGGAGATCGCCCGCGAGCACATCGTCAAGGGCGTGCAATACCAGAAAGGCCAGTACGTGGTGATCAGCGAGGAGGAGATCCGCAAGGCCCGCCCCGAGGCGACCCAGACCATCGATATCTTCTCGTTCGTCGACAGCGACGAAATCCCCCTGCAGCAGTTCGACACCCCGTATTACCTGAGCCCCGACCGGCGTGGTGGCAAGGTTTATGCCTTGCTGCGCGAAACCTTGCAGAGCACCGGCAAGGTGGCCCTGGCCAAGGTGGTGCTGCACACCCAGCAGCACCTGGCGCTGCTGCGCCCGCTGGAGGACGCGATGGTGATGATTACCCTGCGCTGGCCCGAGGAAGTGCGCGGCCTCGACAGCCTGGAACTGGACGCCAGCGTGCGCGACTCGAGCATCGACAAGCGTGAGCTGCAAATGGCCAGGCGCCTGGTCGAGGACATGAGCGGGCACTGGACGCCGGAGGACTACCGCAACGACTTCAAGGACACCATCATGAGCCTGGTTGAAGAGAAGGCCAGCCAGGGCAAGATCGCCACGGTCGAGCCGCTGGAAGGCGAAGGCGAGCAGAAAAGCGCCGATATCATCGACCTTACCGAGCTGCTCAAACGCAGCCTGGGCGGGCGCAAACCGGCGGCGAAGAAAGCCGCGCCAGCGGCGAAAAAGCCTGCCGGCAGCAAGCCGCGCAAGAAGGCCTGATCAGCCGGCCACGGTGGTTTCATGCAGATGGCGCCAGCGCAGGGCGCCATCGTGGCGCTCGAACACTGCGGTCGAGCGGCGCACCGAGCGATTGCCGGCGTCATCGACCTGCCATTCGCGATAACTGACCACGCAAAGGCTTGGCCCTTCGCCAATCACTTGCAGCTCATCGATGCTGATTTGCAGCCCGGCGCGCTGGCCGTGGGCGTGGGCGAACAGTTGCTGCAAGCCCTGATAATCGACGATTTGGCCGGGCAGGTTGATCATCGAGAACTGCGCGCTGAAGCGCGCCATCAATGCGTCCAGCTCTGTGGCGTGGGCTGCGCCGGACAGCCATTGTTCGATGGCTACGTGGGCGTCGAGAACTTCCGTGAAAGCGGGATGGGTCATGGGCACATCTCAAGTAGTAGTGGTAGTAAGCCCCAGGCCGCGAGCCCCGGGCAGTTTCAGCACCAGCGGTAGCGGAATCAGGGTCAGCAGCGCGGCGAGGATGAAGGTGTGCCGGAACGCCTGGTCACCGGGCAGCAACCGGTTAAGCACGGCGCCGAGCACGGCGACGCCGAGGCAGAAGCTCAGCTGGCGGTTGAGGTTCCACAAGGCGCTGGCCTGGCCCATTTGCGCAGGCGCGATGGCCAGGAACGCCAGGCTTTGCGCGCTGCTGCTGCACAGGCTGCTGCCCATGCCGAGCAGGGCGAAGATCAGCGCCAGCCAGGCCTGGTGCCCGGCAACCGAGGGCAGGGCCAGCCACAGCAGGGCGGCGCACTGGATCAGCATCCCGGCAATCAGCAGGCGCTTGGGGCCGCTCAGGTTGAAGCGCCAGCGCACCCAGGCGATCGCCGCCAGGGCGCCCGCTGACCAGGGCAGCATCAGGGCGCCGGTGGCCGTGGCGCTGAGCCCAAGGCGCTGCTGCAGGTACAGGGCGGCCACCAGGTTGGCGCCGATGAACACGCCTGGTACGCACAGGTAGATAAGCATCGCCGTGCGCAGCAGCGGTTGGCCGAGCAGGCGCAACTCCAGCATTGGCTGCGGCGCAGGCAACGGCGGGTTTGCCGGCAGCCAGGCCAGCACCAGGGCAATGGTGATCAGGCTCAGCGGCAGCATGGCGAAGAAGATCCAGCGCCACGAGCCCTGATCGACTACCACCCCGCCCAGTGCCGGCGACAACGCCGGGACCAGCAAGGCGACCATCATCACCAGTGAGGTCAGGTGGTGGCGCTGCTCGGGCGCATACAGGCGATAAGCCATGGCCTGGCCCACCGGAATCAGCAGGCCGCCACCCAGGCCTTGCAGCAGGCGCCAGACCAGCAGGCTGTCGATCGAACCGGCGCTGCCTGCCAGCGCCGAGCCCAGGCCGAACAGCGCCAGCGACAGCATTAGCGTTTGCCGTTCACCCAGCCGCGTGGCCAGCCAGGTGCCCAGCGGGATCACCAGGGTCAGGCCGAGCATGTACAGGTTGCTGCTCCAGCTCAGTTGCGCCACCGAGGCGTGCAGTTCCTGGCCCAGAGCCGGGTAGGCGGCGTTGAGGGCAAACATGTTGAGCAGGTCGAGGGTGAAACCCAGCAGATAGACCAGGGTGACTTTCGTGCGATAGGGCATGAGTGCTTCGAAGGGCTGGAGAAAGGCGCAGTCTAGTGGCTTGTTGGCGCTTGAATAAGGTGCGTAAACCCGGCAGATTGGTCGAATTATTTTGACAATGGCGAACCCACACGCATGGTCAGCCTCGACCGTTTCGAACTGTTTTGCGCCGTGGTGCAGGCAGGCTCCTTCACCGGCGCCGCCGAGCGCTTGCAGCAAACCCGCGCTGCGGTCAGCTTCAGCATCAAGCAACTGGAAGCTGAATTGGGCGTCACCCTGCTGACCCGCACCACCCGCCGCATCGCCCTGACCGATGCCGGCGAGCGCTTTTACCAGCGTTGCCTGCTGTTGGTCGAAGATGCCCGCATCGCCATCGACGAAGCGCGCGCCGAGCACGCCAGCTTGCAGGGCAGCCTGCGGATTACCACCACGGTCGAGTACGGGCTGAAGGTGCTCGCCCCGGCACTGCAAGCGTTCTGCCGTTTGCACCCGCAGCTGAGCGTGCGTCTGGAAACCCACACCGCTCAGGTCGACCTGGTGCGCGAGCGCTTCGATGTCGCCATCCGCCTGGGCCAGGCACACGACTCCGATTACCGTGGCGTATGCCTGGCGAGCTACCAGGTGCGCCTGGTGCTGGCGCCCGGCCTGCTGGCTGCCCACGGCGAGCAGTTGATCAACTCACCCGCGCGCCTGGCTCAGCTGCCGCAACTGGTGCACAGCCGTTTCGAGCAGAACAACCGCTGGGCGCTGGTCGACAGCAAGGCGCGCAGTTCGGAGTATGTCCCTCAGGGCACGCCATTGCTGATCGCCGACAACGCCTCGATCCTGCGTGCCTTTGCCGTGCAGGGCGCAGGCGTGGCGCTGCTGCCGGACTGGCTGGTGGCCGATGAGCTGGCCAGCGGGCAGTTGCTCGATGGGCTGCCCGGCTATGGTTTTGCGCCGCAAAGCGTGTATGCCCTGTATCCGTCCAGCCGCCACGTACCGCGCAAGGTCCGCGCCTGGATCGACTTCATCAAGGCTCACCTTGCCCAAGCGCGCCACATCGAGGCGGTTCTCACGCCACCGGCTTGAGGTGCAGGCTTGCCTAGAGGGGATGGGTCCACTTTTCGAGGGCCAAGGCGTCGGCGATTTTCGTGGCGTATTCAGTGGCGTCGATGTTTTCTTCGTTGCACAACACCGCAACGGTGGTCTGCGCATCCGGAAAGTACATGAACTGCGTCGCATAGCCGGCCCAGCCGCCGGAGTGTTCAAGCAGGCGCGTGCCTTTGTACAGGCGCGGCGACAAACCCATGGCGTAGTCCTCATGGTGCCTTGCCACCCGCGGGCCACTTCTGGACATCACCGCCAGCAGGTCGGGGCCGCCCACTTTGCCGCTGTGCAGATTGGCTCCCCATTTCATCAGGTCGCGTACGCTGGAATGCACCTGGCCGTCGCCGGTCACCTCCCACGGGCTCTCATACCGTTTGACCGGGCCCCACAGCGCACGCGTATAACCCCGCACTACAGCGAAATCAAGCGGGTACTGGTCGACAATCCGGGTATGGGTCATCTGCAGCGGTGTAAAGATCGCCTGCCGGGAAAAGCGCCGGATGCTTTTGCCGCTGACGCGCTCGACCACCAGCGAGAGCATGAAATACCCGCTGTTGCTGTAGGAAAACTCTGTGCCGGGGGCAAACTCCGCCTGTTTCTGTGCTGCCAGCAAGGCGAGTGCCTGGGCCTGGGTCAGGGGCTGGGTATCGGCGATGCCTTGAGCCTGGGCGGCATCCTCGTAGCTGGGCAGGCCACCGCTGTGATGCAGCAGGTGGCGCAAGGTCACCGGATCGGCGTAACTGCCCAGCTCAGGTACGTAGCGGCGGATAGAGTCATCCAGCGACAACTTGCCTTCGCGGGCCAGCAAGTGAATGGCGAAGGCGGTGAATTGTTTGGAAACCGAGGCAAGGTTGAACACCGAGTCGGCAGTCAAAGGGCTGCGCTGCTCGATGTCGGCATAGCCGGTAGCGCCTTCGAGCACAAAGGCCTGCTGTTTTTCCACACTGAAGACACAGCCGGGGCCAGCCTGTGCGGTGAGGCGCTTGAAAATCTGCCTCATGTCATTCTTGACCTGGGCAGGTGTGGTCTGCAGTACCTCGCTGAAGTACTCGGCGGCCGGGGTACTCAGATACTGCCAACTGACATCCATGGTGTTTCTCCCTCGTGGTTGATCAAGCAGGCCTGATCATAAGAACCGCGCTGATGATTAACTTGAGGGCATTTGTGAAAAAGTGCGGCGGACGGTTAACAGGTTTCTCTGTTCAGGCCAGGCAGTTCAGGTTGTTGAGAAAATCCCCGAAGCCGCCGCGCACCCGGCAGTCCTTGCGGCTGCTGGTCGACACGCTGTTGCGCGCGGTCCAGACGATATGTGCGCCGCTTTGCTGCAGGTCGTTGACCAGTTGCACATCCTCGTGCAGCGGCAATGGCTGGAACCCCCCGACCTTTTCGTAGGCGCGGGCGCAGATGCCGAGGTTGGCGCCGTGTATGTGCCGGTGGCCTTCGCGGGCCTGGTAATGGGCCAGGTAGCGTTCGCGCAGCGCCGCATCCTGGTGGGCTTGCCAGGTCTCGACATGCACCGTGCCGCACACCGCATCGGCGGCAAAGGCCAACTGGCACAACAGCCAGTCGGCCGGGACGCAGCTGTCGGCATCGGTGAAGGCCAGCCAGCGTGCGCCACGCTCGAGCATCAACGCCGCACCGGCGCGGCGCGCCTGGCCGACATTGCGCGCCTGGACCTTGAGCAGCTCCACGCCATGGGCGCGGGCGACGGCCTCGCTGGCATCGCAGCAGCTGTCCAAAACCACCACAATCTGCACCTCTTCACCCAGCGCCGACACCGTACGCGCGGCACGGCCAAGGGCGCGCAGGCAGCGGCCGAGCAGTAGTTCTTCGTTATGCGCGGGGACAATCACGGCAATCATAGGCAGGGCTCGTCAAGGTCGATGGCATAAGGCTGGAGGCACCAGTATTCAAGAACAAAGTCGGCCTCTTCGTGCTGCAGGCTGCGGTACAACGGCAAGCGCTCCGCCAGCAGTTCATGGACCTGGTGGCCGGTTTGCGGGCAGCCGTCGATCGGGTGCAACCAGTGGCACAGCAGCAGGGCGCCGTCAGAGGTCAGGCTGGCCGTGGCGCGCTCCAGTACTTCCAGCCACTGGCCGGGGTCCAGGTAGTAGCCGATCTCGCTGAGCACGATCAGCTCGAACTCGCCGGCCGGCCAGTCGCCAGGCAGGCAGCCTTGCATGACCTCGGCGTTGGGCCATGGCCGCAGGCGTTCAGCGGCCAGTTGCACGGCGGTGGCGTTGAGGTCCTGGCACAAAAGGCTTTCGCAGCGCTCGGCGAGGGCGGCGCTGAGTTCGCCATTGGCGCAGGCCGGCTCGAATACGCGGCCGTAGTACTGGCGCGGCAGGCTGGCCAGCAGCAGCTCGCGCTTGCGTTTTTCGTACCAGCGGGTGCGAAACGCCCAGGGGTCGTCGCTGTGCGCGAACAGGTGCTCGAAGTAGCTGGCCGAGACGCTCATGTGAACACCAGTTCGAAGGGTTGCTGCAGGCGGGCCAGGGCCTCGCGGTCAAGCACCGGCGGGGTCTGCTCGTCGGCCTGCAACTGGCTGGTATGGGCGGCGATGGCCTGTTGCTTGAGGGCCAGCACCGCGCGGTCGAGAAACAGCTTGTGGGCGCGCTGCCAGGGCAGCCGCGGGTCGCTGGGGCGGGCCCAGTGCCAGGCCCAGATCGGCACTTCGATCAAGCGCGCACCGACAGTGTCGCAGGCGCGGGCGCAAGCGCGGCCTACTGCTTCATGGTCGCAGTGGCCGTCCAGGCGCCAGGTGGTCAGCACCCGGTCGCTGGCGCGCAGTAGCTGCACCAGGCGTTCGGCCAGCCAGCGTTCATGGTTGGCCACGGCGCTGTCGGCCAGGCCCAGGCGCAGCCAGCTCAGGCGGCTCAGGTCCAGCCCGAGGCGGCGCAGGGCATCGGCGCTTTCTCGTGGGCGTTGCTGGCGCAGGCGTTCGCTGGTCCAGTGGCGCGAATCGGGGTGGCTGGCCTCACCGTCGCTGACCGAGACCAGCAGCAACTCGTGTTCACGGCCGCGCATGCCAGCCAGCACGCCGCCGCAGCCGAGCACTTCGTCGTCCGGGTGCGGGGCGACCACTACCAAGCGCCTGCCAACAGGCACCAACTGGTCATGGGTAATTGCCGGCACCGACTGCAGGATCGCCGACGCTTGCCAGTGCGCCAGCGGTGTGCCCGGCGCCTGGATTGGGTTCTGCGGTGGTTGCAGGGTCATAGCCGCCAGCCTCCTTCGGGGGTTGCACGCACTTGCCGGCCCAGCTCGGCCAGGTCGCGCTCGGCATGGCTCTGGCGCAGGAACACCGGCAGGTCGGCGCTGAGCCGGGCAAACTGGCTGTCGCGACAGAACGGCGTCGCCCCCAGGGCCCGGCCGACGTGATCGAGCACACACAGCGCGGCGTTTTCGACCTGCGCGCGCAGGCGCCGGACGCTCAGCTCGGCATCGCTGCCAGGGTGGCCGTCGATCCACGCCGCGGCTTCGTGCAAGGCCGCCCGGGCACCGGCAAGCGCAGCGTCGACTGCACCCAGATGCGCCTGGGCGTGGGCGTCTTCATGGCTGCGGCAGTGTTCGAGCAAAAACTCGCCCAGGGTTTGCGCCGCGCCGTACCAGCAGGCAGCGATGCCAGCGCCACCGTGCCAGAAGCCCGGTCGCGACAGGTACTGGCCGCTGCTGCCGACCAGGTGCGCCGGGCAGTCGTTGAACTCGACATCGACGCTGGCGGTAATGGCCATGCCGACCGCCTGCCAGCCGTCATTGAAGATGCGCAGCGCCGGTTGGTTCAAGGCCACCGCCACCAGTTGCGGACGGTCTTGTTCGTCCCAGGCGGTGAGCAGCGCCCGGTCGATCTGCAGGGCGCCGGAGCACCAGGCCTTGCGGCCTTGCAGGTGCACGTCGTTGCCGGTGCGACGGACGATACGCACCCGCGCATTGGCCGGCTCGGCTGCCCATACCCCCCAACTGCCCGCCGGGTCCAGATGGTTGGCGGCGCACTCATGGATGATCGCCAGGGCGTCGGTGTGGCCCTCGAACAGCTTGGCCAGGGCCAGATCAGCCCCGGCGACCTCGGCCAGTACCTGCCAACGCTGCAGGGTGCGGCCATGGCCGGGCAGCGGCAGTTGGTCGAGACCGGTCTCCCGGCATTGTTCCAGGCAGCGTTGCAACTGGCGGTCGAGGGTCAGCGCCTGCGGGCGACGGGCGAAGGTCTGTAACAGCTCCAGGTGGTTCATGACTCAACCCCCATGCGCCGGCGCAGTTCCTTGCTGATCGACTGGCGTACCTGGCCATACCCGGCCCAAGGGTCATCGCCAGCGGCCAGGCGTTCGCCGAGGTTGAGCAGGTTCCACTGGTTCGCGCCTTTAAGCTCGGTCAGCTCTTCACGGCGAATCGGCACAGACACCGGCAGCCCTTCGCGGGCGCGGATCGAATAGGCGCAAACCGTGGTCGCGCCTTTACCGTTGCGCAGGTAGTCGATGAAGATCCGCCCGACCCGGTTCTTCGGCCCGGACACCGCCGACAGGCGCTCGGGGAACAGCCCGGCCAGGTGCTGGACCATGGCCTGGCTGAAGCCTTTGACCTCGTCCCAGCCGGCGCGCCGGGTCAGCGGCACGACAATGTGCATGCCCTTGCCGCCGCTGGTCTTGAGGAACGCTTGCAAGCCCAGTTCGTCGAGCAATGCAAGGGTCAGCTGGGTGGCTTCGAGCATGGCCTTCCACGGCAGCGCCGGGTCGGGGTCGAGGTCGAGGATCAGGCGGTCGGGCCTGTCGAAATCCTTGGCGGTGGCGTTCCAGGTGTGCAGCTCGAGGGTGTTCATCTGCACCGCGCCGAGCAGGGTCCGGGCCTGGTCGATGATCATCAGCGCCTGGCCGGCTTCGGCCTTGGCGTGGCTCTCAAGGCCCGGGATGTTCAATTGCGCGGCGTTCTTCTGGAAGAACAGCTCGCCGGCCAGGCCATCGGGTGCGCGCACCAGCGCCACCGGGCGGCGCTTGAGGTGCGGCAGGATCCACTCGGCGACCTGGGCGTAGTACTCGGCGACCTGGCGCTTGCTGATGCCGGTGCTGGCGTCGATGACGCGGTCGGGGTGGGTCAGGTGCAGGTTGGACGTTTTGCTTGCCGGGGTTTTCACGGGTTGCTCCAGGCCAATGGCCTTGGCTGGTTTGTCGTCGCGCAGGCCATGAAACACCGAATGGCGGACCACGCCGTCGCGGGTCATCTGCGCATAGGCGACCTCGGCCAGCAGCCTTGGCTTGAGCCAGTGCACCCCCCTGGCCTCGGCGCCGCTGGGCGGCTTGGCAAACTGCGGCCTGGCCACTTCGAGGGGTTTGAGGCGCTGGTGAATATGGGCCAGGGTCGCGCTGTTGAACCCGGTGCCGACCTTGCCGGCATAGCGCAGCTCGCCGTTGTCATCATGCAGGGCCAGCAACAGCGCGCCGAAGGCCTCGCGCGAGCCCTTGGGCTCGGTAAAGCCGACGATGACGAACTCCTGGCGCTGCTTGCACTTGAGCTTGATCCAGTCGCTGCTGCGCCGGTTCAGGTAGCTGCTGCCCAGGCGTTTGCCGATCAGGCCTTCCATCTGCATTTTGCAGGCGCTGTCGAGCAGCGATTCGACGCTCTGGTCAAAGTCGGCGGAAAAGCGCAGGCGCTTTTCATCGGCCTTTTCCAGCACCTTTGCCAACGCCGCACGCCGTTGCTCCAGCGGGCACTGGCGCAGGTCCATGCCGTTGAGGTAGGGCACATCGAACAGGTAATAGAGGATCTGCTCGTCGCGTTGCTGGTCGAAGGCATTCTGCAGGGCCTGGAAATCCGCGACGCCGTGCTCATTGGCCACCACCATCTCGCCATCGAGCCAGGCCGAGTGCAGGCCGAGCCTGGCCAGGGCCTTGGCTTGCCGGGGCAGCCTGTCGGTCCAGTCATGGCCGTTGCGGGTGAACAGGCGCACCTCGTCACCTTCGATGCGGGCGAGGATGCGGTAGCCGTCGAACTTGACTTCGTAGCGCCAGTCGCCTTCGGGCGGCGTCTCTACCAGGGTGGCCAGTTGCGGCTTGAGCGAGGCGGGCAGGGCAGCTTTTTTCGCGCCGCCGAGTTCGCTGTTGCCGTCTGCCTTGGGTGTGCGCGTGGGCAGCGTGCGTTCGCTGACCACGCTGTCCGGCTCGGCTTCGAGAATGTCGTAGTCGGCCTGCGGGCGCGCCTGGGCATCGTTGGACTTGATCAGCAGCCACTGCTCCTTCTTGCCGGCCAGGTGAGTGCGAAACAGGTTCCAGATGCCCGAGAGTTTCTCGCCCTGCAGGCGAAAGCGCAGCTTGCCCTTGGCATAGGCCTTGTGTGGATCTTCTTCGGGAATCCATACCCCACGGTCCCAGACGATCACATCACCGGCACCGTAATGGCCTTCGGGGATGGTACCTTCGAAACTGGCGTAGTCCAGCGGGTGGTCTTCGACGTGCACGGCCAGGCGCCGGACCTTGGGGTCCAGCGACGGGCCCTTGGGGATGGCCCAGCTTTTCAGGGTGCCGTCCAGCTCCAGGCGAAAGTCATAGTGCAGGTGGCTGGCGTCGTGTTTCTGGATGCAGTACTGCAGGGCGTGGGCGGTTTTTTTGCCGCTGCGCTGATGGCCTGCGGGCTCCGGGGTAGCGTCGAAATTGCGCTTGCGCGCGTACTCCTGCAACGGCTTGGCCATGGCGGTGTCCTGCGGCTTTTGGGCGGGTCCTAAGCATTGGGATAGGGCGGCAGGGGTGGGAGTTCAATCGGCTTTTGTTCGAGGTGGGGCCGCTGCGCACCCCATCGCCGGCAAGGCCGGCTGCCACAGGGTGCCAGCGGTCGGTGTATCAGCCTTGTTTCTTGATGATCGCCTCACTGATGCTCGCCGGCGCCTCGGCGTACTTGGTGAACTCCATGGTGTAGCTGGCGCGGCCCTGGGTCATCGAGCGCATCTGTGTGGAGTAGCCGAACATCTCGCCCAGCGGCACTTCCGCGCGCACTACCTTGCCCGCCGGGGTCTCGCCGCCTTCCTGGATCATCCCGCGGCGCCGGCTGAGGTCGCCCATGATGTCGCCCTGGTATTCTTCGGGGGTCACCACTTCGACCTTCATCACCGGCTCCAGCAGGACTGCACCGCCTTTATCCTTCAGCTGTTTGGTGGCCATGGAGGCGGCGACCTTGAAGGCCATCTCATTGGAGTCGACGTCGTGGTACGAGCCGTCGAACACCGTAGCCTTGAGGCCGATCAGCGGATAACCGGCGAGCACGCCGTTTTGCATTTGTTCTTCGATACCTTTCTGGATCGCTGGGATGTATTCACGCGGCACCACGCCGCCGACCACTTCGTTGACGAACTCCAGGCCCTCCTTGCCTTCATCGCCCGGGGCGAAGCGGATCCAGCAGTGGCCGTACTGGCCGCGACCGCCGGACTGGCGAACGAACTTGCCTTCGATCTCGCAGGTGTTGCGGATCTTCTCGCGGTAGGCCACCTGCGGCTTGCCGATATTGGCCTCGACGCCGAACTCGCGGCGCATGCGGTCGACGATGATGTCCAGGTGCAACTCGCCCATGCCGGAGATGATCGTCTGCGCCGTCTCTTCGTCGGTGCGCACGCGAAACGACGGGTCTTCCTGGGCCAGCTTGCTCAGGGCGATGCCCATTTTCTCCTGGTCGGCCTTGGTTTTCGGCTCGACCGCCACCGAGATCACCGGGTCGGGGAAGTCCATGCGCTCGAGGATGATCGGCTGGTTGATGTCACAGAGGGTGTCGCCGGTGGTGACGTCCTTCATGCCGATCAGCGCGGCGATGTCGCCGGCGCACACGTCCTTGATCTCGGCGCGCTGGTTTGCGTGCATCTGCACCATGCGCCCGATCCGCTCCTTCTTGCCCTTGACCGAATTGAGCACGGCATTGCCGGAGCTGAGCACGCCGGAGTAGACCCGGGCGAAGGTCAGGGTGCCGACGAAGGGGTCGGTGGCGATCTTGAACGCCAGCGCCGAGAACGGTTCGTTGTCGTCGGCATGGCGTTCCAGGTGCTTGTCTTCGTGGTCCGGGTCGGTGCCGTTGATCGCCGGGATTTCCGAGGGCGCCGGCAGGTAGTCGATGACCGCGTCGAGCATCAGCGGCACGCCCTTGTTCTTGAACGACGAGCCGCAGATCGCCGGGACGATCTGGTTGGCCAGGGTGCGCTGGCGCAGGCCGGCCTTGATCTGCTCGTTGCTCAGCTCCTGGCCGTTGAGGTACAGCTCCATGAACTCGTCGTTGGCCTCGGCGGCGGCCTCGACCATGTGCGCGCGCCATTCGTTGGCAAGCGCGAGCATGTCGGCGGGAATCTCTTCTTCGCGGTAGCTGGTGCCCTGGTCGTCGTCGTTCCAGTAGATGGCCTTCATCTTCACCAGGTCAATCTGCCCGGCGAAATGTTCCTCGGCGCCGATCGACAGCTGGATCGGCACCGGGTGGTGGCCCAGGCGCTGGTCGATCTGCTTGACCACGCGCAGAAAGTCCGCGCCCTGGCGGTCCATTTTGTTGACGTAGGCCAGGCGCGGCACATGGTACTTGTTGGCCTGGCGCCAGACTGTTTCCGATTGCGGCTCGACGCCATCGGCGCCGCTGAACACCACCACCGCGCCGTCGAGCACGCGCAGCGAGCGCTCGACCTCGATGGTGAAATCGACGTGGCCGGGGGTGTCGATGATGTTGAAGCGGTACTTGTCGGGGAACTGCTTGGTCGAGCCCTGCCAGAACGCCGTGGTCGCCGCCGAAGTGATGGTGATGCCGCGCTCTTGCTCCTGGGCCATCCAGTCCATGGTCGCGGCGCCGTCGTGCACCTCGCCCATCTTGTGGTTGACCCCGGTGTAGAACAGGATGCGTTCGGTGGTGGTGGTCTTGCCGGCGTCAACATGGGCGACGATGCCGATGTTGCGGTACAGCTCGATAGGGGTGGTGCGCGCCATGAGGGGTCACCTGTGTGTGATGCACAAGAAGAGGGTATTCCCAAGGTAGCAGAAGTGCAGCGCCTTGCACGGCGGGCCATGGCTGAAGCAGGTTCAGCCATGGGCTGAGCAGGCATCGGTTGTAATGCGCCCGGGGCTGACGCTTAATCGTTGCATTCGCCTCATGGAGCTGCCCGATGCCGCTGGAAAAATCCGTTACTGCCTGGTGCCAAAGTCATCCGTTGATCGCAGGTCTTGTGGCGCTGCGCCCGACCTGCTGGTTCAACCCGGCCCTGGCGCCGAGCGCGTCAGCCCTCGCTGACGTGGCGCTGACCGCCGCGGATATCCGTGAGGCCAGCGCGCGGCTCGAACGCTTTGCCCCGTTCATCGCCTCGGCATTCCCCGAAACCTCGGCCAGCGCCGGCATCATTGAATCGCCGTTGGTGGCGCTGCACGCGTTGCAGGCGGTGCTGTGCGCCGAGCAGCAACTGCCAGTGAACGGCGCGCTGTGGCTCAAGGCCGACAACCTGCTGCCGATTTCCGGTTCGATCAAGGCCCGTGGCGGCATCTATGAAGTGCTCAAGCATGCCGAAGACCTGGCCCTCAAAGGCGGCCTGCTGCAACCGGGCGACAGCTACGCCAGGCTCGACAGCGATGCCGCCCGGGCGTTCTTCGGCCAATACAGCGTGGCGGTCGGCTCCACCGGCAACCTGGGCTTGTCGATCGGCATCATCAGCGCGCGCCTGGGTTTCAAGGCCACCGTGCATATGTCTGCCGATGCCCGCCAGTGGAAAAAGGAGCGCCTGCGCGCCTGCGGCGTCGAGGTGCGCGAGTACAGCGCCGATTACAGCGTGGCGGTGGAGCAGGGCCGTAAGGAGGCCGAGGGCGATGCGCACTGTCACTTCGTCGATGATGAAAACTCGCTGAACCTGTTCCTCGGTTACGCCGTGGCCGCCGAGCGCCTGCAGCGCCAGTTGGCGGAACAAGGCATCGTGGTGGATGCCGAGCACCCGCTGTTCGTCTACCTGCCTTGCGGCGTCGGCGGGGGGCCTGGCGGCGTGGCCTTTGGCCTCAAGCAGATCTTTGGCGACGCGGTACATTGCCTGTTCGCCGAGCCGACCCACTCGCCGTGCATGTTCCTAGGCGTGTACACCGGCCTGCACGACGCGGTGTCGGTGTACGACTTCGGCATCGACAACCAGACCGCCGCCGACGGCCTGGCGGTGGGCCGGCCCTCGGGCTTTGTCGGCCGTTCGTTGCAGCGCCTGGTCGATGGCTACTACACCGTCAGCGACGCCACCCTGTACCGCCAGCTGGCGCAGATGCAGGCGTGTGAGGGCATCGAGCTCGAGCCGTCGGCGCTGGCCGGGCTCGCGGGCATGTGCACTGTGCTGCAGGAGCAGCAGGGCTACCGTCAGCGCCTGGGCTTGAGTGAGGCGCGCATGGCCCGCGCCACCCACCTGGTGTGGGGCACCGGCGGCAGCATGGTGCCGCGCGAGGAGATGGACCGCTACCTGGCCAGGGGCCGCGCAGAACTTGCCGGTAACTGACCATGCTCAACCTGCCCGATCGCCTTGGCAGCCGCAAGAGCTGTGCCCAGTTCGCCAACCTGCACACCTTTGTCGCGGTTGCCCGGCACCTGAGCTTCAGTCAGGCCGCGCAAGAGCTGTGCCTGACTGCCAGCGCCGTCAGCCATCGCATCGCCCGCCTGGAACAAGCCCTGGCGTTGCGCCTGTTCGAACGCCTGACCCGGCGCATTCGCCTGACCGCTGAAGGCGAGCGCCTCTATCAGGTGCTGCAAGGCTTGGAAGCGCAACTGCAAGAAGCCCTGCAACCGTCGACTGAAGAAGTCAGCGGTGCCCTGAGCCTGTATGTGCGGCCGTCGCTGGCCCAGCACTGGCTGGTGCCGCGCCTGGCGGATTTCCAGCAGCGCTATCGGCAGGTCAGCCTGGACATCCGCACCGGCAACGAGCCGGTGGATTTTCGCACCCGCCCGGTGGACCTGGCCTTGTTGTATGGCCATGGCGAGTTTCCCGGGCTGGCCAGCCAGTTGTTGATGGACGAGCACGTCGCCCCGGTGTGCAGCCCGCAGTATGCCGAGCGCCACGGCCTGATCGACCACCCCGGCCGCCTGGCCCAGTGCACCTTGCTGCACGATGCCCTGGCCTGGGAACATGCCGCCTTCGACGCCGAGTGGCAACGCTGGGCCGGCGAGCAGGGCGTACAACAGCACCTGCCCGCCCGCCACCTGACCTTCGACCGCTCCGACCTGTGCAGCGCCGCCGCCAGCCACCATGCCGGCGTGGCCATCGGTCGCCGGCGCCTGGTGCAACCGTTGCTGGACCAGGGCGCGTTGATCCTGCCCCTGGGGGGCTTCAGCCAGACGGCGGGGCAGGGTTACTACCTGGTGCATCCGCCGCGGGAGAGGTTACCGCTGCGTTTGCGGGTGATGATTGAGTGGTTGCGCGAGTGCGCGCTCAACTGACTTCGATCCAGCGCCCCTCCTGGCGATCCGACTGCACACACGCCTCGATAAATGCCATGCCGCGCAGGCCGTCTTCAGCGGACGGGCACAGGCGTGCCAAGGGCGCCGGGGCGCGCTGTTCGCGGCGGGCCCTGATCAGTTCGGCGGCGTCGCTGTAGATGTTGGCGAAGGCTTCGAGCAGGCCTTCGGGCTGGCCGGCCTTGATTCGCGTGGCTTGTCTGGCGGCATCGCTGAGCCAGCTTTCACCCCGGCGCAGCACCTGGTGCGGCTGGTCCTGGTGGCGCAGTTCGAGGCGCTCGGGTTGTTCCTGGTGCCAGTACAGCGAGCCGCTCGAGCCAAAGATCCGGATCTGCAAGCCATGGCGCTGGCCGGCAGCGACGAAGCTTGCCCATAGCAGGCCTCGGCCGCCGCCGCTCAGGCGCAGTTTGACGTGGGCGTTGTCGTCCGAGGCGCGGCCCGGCACCAGGGTGCTGAGCTCGGCCGAGACCTGGCTGACCTCCTGGCCTGTTACAAAGCGCAGCAGTTGGTGGGCATGCACGCCGACATCGGCCAGTACCGACGAAGCGCCGGCCTGGCTGGGGTCGGTGCGCCAGGCCAGGGCCTTGACCCCTTGCTGCTCCAGCGGGTGGGTGCCGAAGGCGCTGGCGTGCTCGACCTGCACCAGGCGCACCTCGCCGATCGCACCCTGGGCGATCAGTTCGCGGGCTTCGCGAATCAACGGGTAGCCGCTGTAGTTGTGGGTCAGCAGGTGCAGGGCCGGGCCTTGGCGAACCTGATCGAGCAGGGCATTGGCCTGGGCAAGGTTCGCCGCCAGCGGCTTGTCGCAGATGACGTCGATACCGTGCTTGAGAAACGCAAGGCTGGCCGGTACGTGCACGGCATTGGGCGCCATGATCGCCACCACCTGGATGCCGTCTGCGCGGGCGGCTTCGGCCCTGGCCATGGCTTCAAAATCGGCATAGGCGCGCTCTGGCGCCACGCCATAGGCCTGGGCTGCGGCCAGGTTGCGCTCGGGGTCGCGGGCGAAGACCCCGGCGACCAGCTGGTAATGGCCGTCCAGGGACGCCGCGTAACGGTGAGTCGAACCGATCGACGACTCCAGGCCGCCGCCGACAAAGCCCAGGCGCAGTCGTTGTTGTGGGTTGGCCATGGTTTTCATTGGGCGCCTCCGTTGGCGTGCTTGAGTTCGCGGGCAAAATGTTCGATCGCCAGCACATAGCCGTGAGTGCCGAAACCGGCCAGTACCGCCTTGGCCACCAGCGACACATAGGAGTGGTGGCGGAAGGCTTCGCGGCGGTGGACGTTGGAGATGTGCACCTCGATCACCGGTACCTCGGCGGCAATCAAAGCGTCGTGAATTGCCACCGAGGTGTGGGTCCAGGCGCCGGGGTTGATGACGACTCCGGCGACCCGGCCACGGGCCTGGTGAATCCAGTCGATCAGTTGGCCTTCGTGGTTGGTCTGCTGGAACTCAAGTTTCAGTTCCAGGCGCCGGGCGGCCTGCTGGCAGAGGTTTTCGACATCGGCCAGGGTTTCGCGGCCGTAGACTTCGGGTTGGCGCAGGCCGAGCATGTTCAGGTTGGGGCCGTTGAGCACGAGCAGGGTATTCATGGCTGGTTTCCAGTCAGGGCGTTGGCGCGCAGGGCGTCGTAGGTGGGTTTGTCCAGGCTTACCGCGTCGGCCTTGCCGAGCTGGTCGATGGGCGTGCGGTAGGTTTCCGGGGCGCTCCAGGCGGCGATGGCCGACAGCGCGGTGACCAGGCAGGTGATGGCGCCGATCAGCAGCGGCACGTTGTCGGAGCCCGGCGGCGCCACGGCGGTGAACAGCGCCGGCAGCAGGGCGGTGATCATGTAGCCGATGTTCTGCGCCACGGCCATGGCCGAGACCCGGTAATGGGTCTGGAACTGCTCGGGGAAGAAGCTTGGGAAGATGGCGTTATAGCCCTGGTAGATCATCCCCCACATCAGCAGCGAGGCGGCAAACGCCAGCGGCAGGTTGTGCAGGCTGATGGCATAGAGGTAAAGGAACGACATCAACCCGCAGCCGATGGCGCTGCCGATGATCAGCGGGCGGCGGCCGATTCGGTCGGAGAGGTTGCCGACAAAGGGGATCACCAGCACTGCGACGATGTTGCCGACCACCGGGATCCACAGGTACACGCTCTTGTCAAAACCCACGCCGTAGGCCGGCTGTACCGCATAGGCGGCGCCGAACACGGTGGTCACCACCGGGATCACGTTCATCAGCGACACCCCGAGTACTACCAGCATGCCGCGCCAGCTGTGCTTGAAGGCTTCACCGATGGGCGAGCGCTGGCGCACCACCTTGGCGACTTTCTGGGTGAACGCCGCCGGCTCCTCGACCTCGCGGCGGATGATGAATGCTGCCAGCAGCACGGCGGCACTGAGCAGGAAGGGGATGCGCCAGCCCCAGCTGTTGAAGGCCTCTTCGGGCATGAAATAGGCCAGCGGCAGGAAGATTGCCGCCGCCAGCACCTGGCCGGCCTGCACGCCCTGCAGGGTGAAGCTTGCGTAAAAGCCACGACGACCGGGCGGCGCATGTTCGAGGATCATCGAGCTGGCACCGGCGATTTCCCCGGCCACGGCAAAGCCCTGGACCAGGCGCAGCACCACCAATAGCACTGGCGCCCAGTAGCCGATCTGGTTGTAGGTCGGCAGCAGGCCGACGGCGAAGGTGGCCAGGCCCATCAACAGCATGCACAGCAGCAACACATGCTTGCGCCCGCGGGTATCGCCCCAGTGGCCGAGCACGAAGGCGCCGACCGGGCGCGCCAGGTAGCCGACGCCGTAGGTGGCCAGGGAGGCGACGATGGCCAGTTTCGGGTCGCTGGAAGGGAAGAAGATCTGCGGGAAAATCAGCGCCGCAGCCTGGGCATAAATGAAGAAGTCGTAGTACTCGAGCGCCGAGCCGACCCAGCCGCTGGCCGTGGCTTTCTTGGTTTGCCGGGCTGCATGCAGCCCTTGGGGATGGTTGGCCATCTGTCTGTCTCCGTTTGTTGTTGTTATGGAGCGGTAGGACTGGATAAAAGGCTTCAGAGGCTGTCGGTATCGACGATCTGCCCGCTGCGTGCGGCGCTGCTGATGGCTTCGACGATCTGCAGGTTGCGCAGGCCGTCGCGCACGCTCACCAGCGGCGCTTGTTCGCCACGAACCACCTGGCAGAAATGCGCCAGCTGGCGGGCCAGCGGGTCGGCGCTTTGCAGCGGCGCCACGGCGGTGCTGAAGGGTTTCCACCATGAGCGCTCGGCAGATTGCTCGTAGTACTTCAGGCGCATGGTCGGGATCGACAGCGTGCCCTGGGTGCCGCAGATCACGTAGCAGTCTTCGTCGGCGTAGCTGGGGTAATCGAGGTTCTCCCGCGCGGTCTGCTCCCAGCTGCGGGCGCAGGCGGCGGTGTCGCAGAGCATGAAGGTGCCGAGGGCGCCGTTGGCAAAGCGCAGGCTGATGGCGACGCTGTCTTCCACGGCAAAGCCACGGGTGGCGCTGGAAGCCTGGGCCTGCACGGCGACGATCTCGCCGCACAGCGAACGCAGGTTGCCGATCTCGTGGATCATGTTGATCAGCACCGGCCCGCCGCCGAGCTGCCGGCGCCAGGGCGCGGCGTCGAAATAGTCGTCGGGCTTGTAGAACAGCGCGCTGCCCATCACCGCTACCAGGTTGCCGAGCAAGCCTTCGGCGATTACCTCGCGGGCCTTGGCGAGGATCGCGCTGTGGGCACGGTGATGGCCGACCAGCAGCCGCGCACCCGTTTGCTCGGCGATCGCCAGCAGGCGCTTGCCTTCCTCCAGGGTGTGGGCCACGGGTTTTTCGATCAGCGCGGCAACGCCGTGGTCGACGCAGGCCAGGGCGCCTTCGACATGCAGGTGATTGGGCGTAGCGAGGATCACCCCGTCCGGGCGCTGCTCGGCAAACAGTTGCTCAAGTGAAGGGTAGAGGGCAACGCCGTGGCTGGCTGCCAGCTCGGCGGCGGCCGGGGCCGGGTCGATCAGGGCGGCCAGTTCGCACTCGGCGCTGGCCTGGATCAGTTCGATATGCCTGTGGCCAATCAGGCCGGCACCGGCAACGGCAATGCGAAGTTTGTTCATGGCGCTCTCGTTATTGTTATGCGGACCGCGGCAGCGGTTTTGTGAGAGGCTAATAAAAAACTCCCAGGAGATAATCGGGCCAGATGAAGAATCAGAATGCGCTATTAGCGAATAATGAACCGCTGCTGCGCGACCTGCAGTTGTTCTGCGAAGTGGCGCGCCGCTCAAGCTTCATCGCCGCCGCCACCGAGATCGGCCTGTCGCCGGCGCATGTCAGCAAGCGCATTGCCACCCTCGAGACCTTGCTGGGGGTCAAGCTGTTCAACCGCACCACGCGGCGGGTGAATATCACCAGCGACGGCGAGGCGGCGTTCATCTGGGCGCAGAAGATTCTCGAGAACGTCGAGTCGATGCTTGAGTCGTTGTCCGCTGCCCACAGCGAGCCGCGCGGCACCCTGCGTATCAGCACCAGCCTGCGCCTGGGCCGCGAGCACATCGCGCCGATCTTGTCGCTGTTGCGCAAGCGTCACCCGACCCTGGATATCTGGCTGGAACTGCTCGACCGCCGGGTCGACCTGATTGGCGAGAACTTCGATATCGACATCCGCGTCGGCGAGGTGCAGGAGAAACACCTGATCGCTCACCGCATTGCCGAGAACAAGCGGGTGCTGGCGGCATCGCCGGATTACCTGGCGCGGCGCGGCCCGGTGCGGGTACCGGCGGAACTGGCCCAGCACGATTGCCTGCTGTTTCGCAGCCGCGACGACCGCTTTGGCGTGTGGCGACTGGTCGGCCCGGGCGGGCCGGAAACGGTCAAGGTCACCGGGCCCATGGCCGCCAACCACAGCGATATCGTCCGCCAATGGGCGATGGACGGGCACGGCATCATCATGGCTTCGTACTGGGACGTGGCCGCCAGCTTGCAGGAGGGGTCGCTGGTCAGGGTGTTGCCGGCCTATCACCAGCCGGCGGATGTCTGGGCGGTGACGGCGGCGCGTTCGGGTAGCTCGGCGAAGGTCCGCAGTTGCGTGGCGTTCTTGCGCGAGCAACTGGCGCAGGGGCCGTTTGCGCTGGCGGTGGGTGGCTGAGGGGGCATCGCGGGCAGGCCGTCGCCGCATCGCCGATCCCACAGGTGCTGTACAGGCCTGGAAGTGTGGTAGTAACTGTCTTAAGAAGCTTGCAAGTATTGGGGCAGCCAGGCTGTGTTTGAGCTGATCCATTTGATGATGAGGCGCTGCCGGCGCCTTCCGCCCTTACGGCGGGTCACTTTTGCTTGGCGGCAAAAGTAACCAAAAACGCCCTGTCCCTTCATCGGCCCTGCGCTGCGCTCCGGGTTCCCTCCTTCCACCCTTGCTCCCGTGGGGGCGCGCCGAAGGGCCGTCCCTGGCCCTACGGCGCTCGCCGGCCATCCATGGCCGTCGCCCCACTACGCAAGGGTTCCACTCGGCCTTCTGCAAGGGACGATAGGTGGCGTCTGCAATTACGTACATCTAGAAGCAAAGGTGAGGTGTGAGCAGCATCGCCAATGGATCAGCTCGCGCCTCTAAAAGCCTACGCTACCTGTGGGAGTCGGCCTTGCCGGTGATGGGCTGCACAAGCAGCCCCAAGCACTCAATCGCCGGCTTGCACCTGCAGCATCCACTGCCCGTCGATTTCACGCACCAGGCCGCTGGCCAGGAACAGCGGCAGCAGGCGCTTGTGCAGCTGCGGTTCAACAAAACCTTTCACTGCGCTCAGGTCCAGCGCACCCAGCGCCGGCAGATCGGCCTTGGTGTACGAAAGCCAGGCCTTCTTCAGTGCATTGAGCACATCGCTGCCCGCGGTGTTGGCAAAGCGCCGGTTGAGCGTCTGGCCGTCGAGCACGAAGGTGTGCTGGTACTCGTAGCCTGTTTCGTCACCGCCGCTGGTGCGGCAGCGGATACAGGTGCAAGGCCCGTCGCCGAAGGCTTTTTGCAGGTAGTTGTTGAAATCCACCACGGGCTTGAGCCCCAGGCGCTTGTCGACCTCGAACATGTCCGAGGTCAGGTTCTGTTCAGCACTCAATGTCATTCCTCTGACAGGTTTTACCGGGGGGCACAATACCAGCCGGGGCGGGCCGAGGGTACCTCGGTGATGGATACCGACGCGTCTGACGAATAGATCGTGGCTAATCGCCACGATACACTGGTAAATCGTGCCTTTGCGTATGGAGTGGCACGAGGCTGCAGCCGACATTGGTTATGAGGAAAACACGCGAATGGATGAGTTGGCAATCAATGTTGCTGGTGAGTGGGTGGCGGTCGGCGTCTGGCTGGATGATTTTTTCAGTGATGAGGCAAATGGAAAGATTGATTCAATAAGCAAGCAAGGCTGCCTTGCTTTGGCGCAACACGGATCAATGGTCTGGAACCATTGGAGAAGGCTGCATCCAGCCAAGCCTTGTGGCCATTTTCACTATGAGAATGCAGCGGATTTTTCGGGCATAGACTTCCGCCGTCTTAAAAATGCTTGCGGAGGCGACCTTACATTCGCTGATTTTGAATTCGGTGATGGAGTGAACTTCAGCAATACTCAATTTCGCCGGCATTGGGAATTTGACCGGGCAGTGTTCGGGGAACGTGCGGATTTTTCCGGTGCTTTTATCGGGGCGCGCAGTAGTTTTAAAGCGGCTAGGTTTGAAAGGTTTACGAAATTCGAAAATGTAACCTTTGAGGACTGGATAGATTTCGACTTTGCTGAGTGCGGGCTGGATGTCAGCTTTGCGGGTTCCACCTTTGGCGCCAGTGTAAGGTTCAATGGCGTCAGTTTCGGCCCTGATATCACCTTTGATCGTTGTACTTTCGCTTCAGGGTGCTGTTTTGAAACCCTTCGCCCTGAGCGTCCCGAGAGCATTGGCTGGGCCCCCTACGAGCCGATCCACGATTCATTCAATGCCATTTCTTTCAAAGCATGCACATTTCAGGGAGAGGCGATTTTCAAGAACAGAGTTTTTCGTGATAAAGCGTGTTTTGATGATTCTTCATTTGCTACGCCGCCGGATTTCTCCGGGTGTACGCTGCATCAGTATGTCACCTTTGATGGAGTGGAATTCCCGGCGCCGAGCGGTGAGCAAGGTGCTATCCGGCGCTACCGCACGTTGAAGTTGGCCTTTAATGACTTGCAGGCCGGCCATGAGGAACAACGTTTCTTTTCGTTGGAGATGGCAGAGATTGCTGCGGCACAGAAGGGACATAAAAAATGGCTGTTTGATGTTTATGCAAAGCTCTCGGATTACGGTATGAGTATCGTCCGGCCGGCAACGTGGTATGCCATTTCATTTTGTGTGTTTGCTTTGTTGTATGGGCTGATGTCCTGGGTGACATACTGCTTCCCAGAAGGGAGTGAATGTATCGCCAGTAGTAAATGGATCGAATTCAGCCTGTTGCAAGCCATCCCGCTTCCGGGACTGGACAAGATGGTGGAGGCAGTCTGGCCCGTCGATGTGAAGGCGCGCGGAGTTGTGAGCGGGCTGATGACAGTTTTGATCATTACTCAGAAGCTGGTCTCGTTACTGCTGCTGTTCTTCATCGGCCTGGCACTGAGAAATTTGTTCAGATTCAAGTGAGGCCCCGGATACAGAGCCCCGCTTTTCTGAACGCGGTGAGCACGCAAAGACTGACAGGTGGGCGCAGGTCATCTGAAGGGCAAGCTTTTTCCGTCCTGCTCCTTTACCCTATGCGCCCGCTCGCGTCAGCTGACGCGGTTTTCCTGTCGTTGGAGTTTGACCATGTTGTACAAATACACCGCCACCGTGACCGTCAGCGACGACCTGCATGAAGATGTCGAGGCCGTGGAAAACCCGGGGATCAAGATCGGCCTGGAGGCCGTCAGCGAGACGCTGAAAAAGGTTCACTTCGTCAATACCCTGGCCGCCCCGGAAAAACCATCGCATATCTGCGTGACGCTGGAAAACGGCCTGACCTACTACGGTCCGATCGTCAACGGCCACGCCGAGCTGGAAGGCGGCTGGATTGCGTTCGAGAGCGACATGCTCACGCCCGAAGAGCTGGGC
Organism: Pseudomonas sp. UC 17F4; assembly: GCF_900101695.1. NCBI lineage: Bacteria > Pseudomonadati > Pseudomonadota > Gammaproteobacteria > Pseudomonadales > Pseudomonadaceae > Pseudomonas > Pseudomonas sp. UC 17F4. The sequence goes on along the minus strand of NZ_FNKV01000001.1, from coordinate 4,091,288 downwards.
CTGTAATCAGTTGGGCCATAACAGCCCGGCCCAGAACAACCCGGCCAGGTACAAGGCCACGCCAAACACCCCATGGGCCAGCAGGCTGCGTGCCCGCGCCACATTCGGCTTGGGGGTTTTCGAGGCAAAGACACCGGCGCCCATGCCGGGCTGCATGATCAGGTAGGGCGCCGCCACGGTCGCCAGGCCAAGCACAAATGCTGGCATAAACCGTGGCTGTTGCGCCCACTCCAGCCCGCAAAGGGCGAGCAGCAAAGCGGCGAACATCACCCCTATTAGGTAATGCGCACTCCAGCCGATCAGCCGTTCGTTGGCCAGCGCAGGCGCCTTGGCGATGCTCTGATGGGCGAACTGCCCGCGCGGCATATGGCCAATCCAGCGGCCGACCAAGCCCCAGTTCGGCCCGGCCATGCCCAGCACGCGCAACTGGAACAGTGACCAGAGATCGGCAATGGCGGTGGCCGTTACGCCAATCAGTATCGCAAGGGTCAATCCTTCAAGCATGGCGTACTCCTTTTAATAACATTCAATAGATTGATTGAATGATTGGCCAATGCTACCTTGCTGTCAATGACTGATATGAAAACCCAGCAACACCAGCAGATTGCCGAGCTGGCGCGGACCCTTGGCCACGCCCATCGTCTGAATCTGCTCGAACAGATGGCGGGCGGTGAGCTGGCCGTCGAGCAACTGGCCCAGCAGTGCCAGCTGTCGGTGGCCAACGCCTCCCAGCACCTGCAGCACTTGCGCCGCGCCGGCTTCGTGCAGACCCGCCGTGATGGCAAGCGCGTGCTCTACCGGCTCAGCGCCGGGCCGATCACCGAGGTGCTGGCGGCGCTCGGGCAATTGGCCGCGTTCAACCGTGCGGCGATCCGCGAGCTGATGAGCGATAGCCTGAGTGCGCCTGACCAGCTGGAAGGGATCAGCAGGGAAGAGCTGCTTGAGCGTTTGCAGGAGCACAGCGTGACCCTGCTCGATGTGCGCCCGGCCGAGGAATTTGCCCAGGGGCACTTGCCGGGGGCGATCAATATTCCATTCAGCGAATTGCAGCAGCGCCTGGGAGAACTGCCGGCCAGCCAGGAAGTGGTCGCCTATTGCCGTGGGCCCTGGTGCGTGTTTTCCCGCGATGCGGTGACGGCCCTGAAAGCCGGGGGCTTCAAGGCGCGTCATTACCTTGCGGGCGTTGAGCAGTGGCCCGGGCCGCTGCAGGGTTAAGCCAGCTCGCCAAGGCAGCGTTCGAGGATATCAAGGCCTTCTTCCAGCACCTCAGGCTCGATGGTCAGCGGTGCCAGCAAGCGGATGATGTGCCGCGCCTTGCCGCTGGGCATCAGCAGCAGGCCGGCGCTCCTGGCAGATGCCAGCAGGTGTGCCAGCTGCGCCGTGGCCGGACTGCCATTGGCGTTGACCAGCTCGATGCCACGCATGGCGCCGGTGCCGGTCAGGCGGCCCAGGTAAGGTGAAAGTTTGTTGGCCTGCCAGCGTTTGAAGCGCCTGAGCAGCGCCGCTTCCTGCTGCTCGCCCCAGGTTGCCAGGTTGGCATCGTTCATTTCATCCAGGGTGGCCAGCGCGGCGGCGCAGGCTATTGGGTTGCCGGAGTAGGTACCGCCCAGGCCGCCTTTGGGCAGGTTGTCGACCAGCGCCTTGCGCCCGACCACCGCGCCCAGCGGCATGCCGCCGGCAATACTCTTGGCCAGCAACAGCAGGTCCGGCTCGATGCCCAGGCGCGGGAAGGCGAAGCGCTGGCCGGTGCGGCCAAAACCCGACTGGATTTCATCGATGATGAGCAGGATCCCGTGCTGGTCGCAGAAGCTGCGCAAGGCCTGGGCGAACGCAGGTTCCATAGCCAGGAAGCCGGCCTCGCCCTGCACCGGTTCAAAGATGAAGGCGGCCACGTCATTGACGTCGATCTCGACGCTGAACAGGCGCTGCATGGCCTCGAGCGCCTGCTCGGTGCTCACCCCGGTGTCCTGGCTGGGGAAGGGCAGGTGATACACCGGCCCCGGCAGCACGCCGACGCGCTGCTTGTAGGGGGCGACCTTGCCGTTGAGGTTGAGGGTCGCCAGGGTGCGGCCATGAAAGCCGCCGTCAAAGGCGATGATCGCAGTCTTGCCGGTGGCACCGCGAGCGATCTTCAGGGCGTTTTCTGCAGCTTCCGCACCGCTGTTGGTGAGCATGCCACTGAGCGGGTAAGACACTGGCACGAACTGCGCCAGCCGGTGCATCAGCTCGATGTAGGGCTCATGCCCGGCGGCGTTGAAGGCGTAGTGGGTCAGGCGCGTGGCCTGCGTCTGGATGGCGGCGACAATTCGCGGGTGGCAGTGGCCCAGGTTCAACACGCCAATACCGCCGACAAAATCAATATAACGTTTGCCGTCGGTGTCCCAGACTTCCGCGTTTTTACCGTGTGACAGTGTAATAGGGTGAACTACGGAAATAGACTGGCTGATAGTTTCGTGACTCATTTGCCCGCGGCCTCGCTGCAGTTTCTTATTATCTAAGCGAGCCGCGGTTATTCAGTGCAAACGAAATAAAGGATTGCAATCATTCCTTCAATTCCGGAACTTGCCCGCCACTGCCCACGCGCTCAACGATCCACTCGACAAAGGCGCGGACCTTGGGCACCTCGGCGGCATGCTCGGCGTGGGCGATAAAATGCGAGCCCTCGCTGGTTTTCGAGTGGTTCCAGGGGATCGCCAATTTGCCTTCGGCCAGCTCCTCGGCCACCAGATAACGCGGGACAAGGGCGATGCCGCAGCCGGCCTGGGCGGCGCGGATGCACATGTAGAAGGTGTCGAAGCGTGGGCCGTGGTAGCTGTTCTGGCTGTGCAGGCCCTGGCCGAGAAACCACTCATGCCAGGCCTCGGGCCGCGAGGTGCACTGCAGCAGGCGGTGTTCGGTGAGTGATTCGGCACTGTCGAAGTGCTGCCGGGCCAGCAGGTCCGGGGCGCACACCGGCACCACCTGCTCCTTGAACAGCTCGATGCAGGTTGCCCCGGGCCAGGTGCCCTGGCCGAAAAAGAAGGCGATGTCGGCCTTGGCCTGAACCAGGTCGAAGGGTTCCAGTTCGTTGCGGATGTCCAGGTGAATACGCGGATGGCGCTCGCCGAAGCCCTTGAGGTTGGGCACCAGCCAACGCTCGCCGAAGGTCGGCTGGGTGGCGATGCGCAGCACTTCGGTCTCGCCGCCATAACTGAGGATGTAGCGGCTGGACATGTCCAGTTGCACCAGGATCTTGTTCACCTCGGCCAGGTACAGGGCGCCGGCCGGGGTCAGGTGCAGGCGCCGGCGGATGCGCTGGAACAGCGGGTGCGAGAGCATCTCTTCAAGCTGCGCGACCTGCTTGCTCACCGCGCTCTGGGTCAGGTGCAGCTCTTGGGCTGCACGGGTAAAACTCAGGTGCCGGGCGGCGGCTTCGAAGCACTGCAGGGCGGTGGTGGAGGGCATCAGGCGTTTGGACATGGGCGGGGTCAACCTGGCGAAAAAGAGATGAGGTCATTCCGTTACGGAATCATGTGCTTCTAAAAGGTCGTTTGTGAGCAGCGGCCCTATAGATTAATACTGACCTGCATCAACGATTTCAACCCGTATCCGCTGTAGGAGAATAATAAGATGGTTGCTGAACTACTTACCCGTTTGGGCGTGCCTGAAAGTTTATATAACGGCGGCACTCATGCTGTTTTTACGCCCATCGACGGCAGCCAGATCGCAGCGCTTACCCTGGAAGACAAAGCGGCGGTAACCCGTCGTATCGACGCCGCCCATGGGGCCTTCTTGCGCTGGCGTGATGTGCCGGCTCCACGGCGTGGCGAACTGGTGCGGCTGTTCGGCGAAGTGCTGCGCAAGCACAAGGCCGAGCTCGGCGAGCTGGTGTCGATCGAAGCCGGCAAGATCACCCAGGAAGGCCTGGGCGAAGTGCAGGAAATGATCGACATCTGCGACTTCGCCGTCGGCCTGTCGCGCCAGCTCTATGGCCTGACTATCGCCTCCGAGCGCCCGGGCCACCATATGCGTGAAACCTGGCACCCGTTGGGCGTGGTTGGAGTGATCAGCGCCTTCAACTTCCCCGTCGCGGTCTGGGCCTGGAACACCACCCTGGCATTGGTGTGCGGCAACGCCGTGGTCTGGAAGCCGTCGGAGAAAACCCCGCTGACCGCGCTGGCCTGCCAGGCGCTGTTCGAAAAAGCCCTGAAAGCCTTTGGTGATGCGCCAGAAGGCCTGAGCCAGTTGATCATCGGTGATCGTGAGGCCGGCGAAGCGCTGGTCGACGATCCGCGCGTGCCGCTGGTCAGCGCCACCGGCAGCACCCGCATGGGCCGTGAAGTCGGCCCGCGGGTGGCTGCACGTTTCGGCCGCAGCATCCTCGAACTGGGTGGCAACAACGCGATGATTCTTGCACCGAGTGCCGACCTGGATCTGGCCGTGCGCGGCATCCTCTTCAGCGCCGTCGGTACTGCTGGCCAGCGCTGCACCACCTTGCGCCGGCTGATCGTCCATCGCTCGATCAAGGACGAAGTGGTTGCTCGGGTCAAAGCCGCCTACGCCAAGGTTCGTATCGGTGATCCACGCAAGGACAACCTGGTCGGCCCGCTGATCGACAAGGCTTCGTTCGAAGGCATGCAGGACGCCCTGGCGCGCGCCCGCGATGAAGGCGGCCAGGTGTTTGGCGGTGAGCGGCAGATTCAGGACCAGTACCCGAATGCCTACTACGTGGCCCCGGCGATCGTCGAGATGCCTGGCCAGAGCGCCGTGGTTCGTCATGAAACCTTTGCACCGATCCTCTACGTGCTGGCCTACGACGAGTTCGAAGAAGCCCTGCGCCTGAACAACGAAGTGCCGCAAGGCTTGTCGTCGTGCATCTTCACCACCGACCTGCGCGAAGCCGAGCGCTTCCAGAGCGCCGCGGGCAGTGACTGCGGGATTGCCAACGTCAACATTGGCACCAGCGGTGCGGAGATTGGCGGCGCCTTTGGCGGTGAGAAGGAAACCGGCGGTGGCCGTGAGTCGGGCTCGGATTCGTGGAAGGCCTACATGCGCCGGCAGACCAATACCGTGAACTATTCCCGCGAGCTGCCGTTGGCGCAGGGGATTGTCTTCGACTGACCCGCGATAAGTACACCACCGTACAAGAACAAGCAGTAGAGGGTTACCCATGGCATCGCTACAACAAAAGAAACAGCGTTCGCTGCAACACGGTCTGACCTCGCGCCAGGTGTCGATGATCTCCATTGCCGGGATCATCGGCGCCGGGCTGTTCATTGGCTCGTCAACGGCCATCGCCACCGCCGGGCCGGCCATTCTGATTTCCTACACCATGACCGGCCTGCTGGTGCTATTGGTGATGCGCATGCTCGGGGAGATGGCCATCGCCAACCCCAACAGCGGCTCGTTCTCCACCTACGCCAGCCAGGCCATCGGGCCCTGGGCCGGGTTTACCATCGGCTGGCTGTACTGGTGGTTCTGGGTGCTGATCATTCCGGTCGAGGCGATTGCCGGTGCCGATATCCTGCATGCCTACTTCCCCGGCGTGCCGTCGTGGCTGTTCGCCTTTCTGATCATGATCGTGCTGTCGGGCACCAACCTGATCAGCGTGAAGAACTTCGGCGAGTTCGAGTACTGGTTCGCGCTGATCAAGGTCATTGCCATTCTTGCCTTTATTGGCGTCTGCACCCTGGCGGTGTTCGGCTTCTGGCCACTGGCCGAAGTCTCCGGCGTGCAGCAACTGTGGGCCACTGGCGGCTTCATGCCCAACGGCTTTGGCGCGGTGCTCGGCGGCGTGCTGGTGACCATTTTCTCGTTCTTCGGCGCCGAGATCGTCACCATCGCCGCCGACGAAACGTCCAACCCCAAGGACAAGATCCGCAGGGCCACCAACCTGGTGGTGTACCGCATCGCGATCTTCTACATCGTCTCGATCTTCTTCATCGTTTCGCTGGTAGCCTGGAACGACCCGGGCCTCAAGGCCGTTGGCTCGTTCCAGCGCGTGCTGGAAGTGCTCAACGTGCCGGGCGCCAAGCTGATGGTCGACCTGGTGGTGCTGGTGGCGGTGACCAGTTGCATGAACTCGGGGCTTTATACCGCCTCGCGCATGCTCTACTCGCTGGGCTCGCGGGGCGAGGCGCTGAAGATGACCAAGCGTATCTCCGGCAATGGCGTGCCGACCGTGGCGGTGATTCTCTCGACCTTCGCAGGCTTTGCCGGTTGCCTGGTCAACTATGTGTTCCCGGGCAAGGTCTTCGGCTTCTTGCTCTCGACCACCGGCGCCATCGCCTTGCTGGTGTACCTGGTGATTGCTGTGTCGCAGCTGCGCATGCGCGCCATCACCGATCGCCAGGGCACGGAGCTTGCGTTCAAGATGTGGCTGTTCCCGTGGCTGACCTGGCTGGTCATCGGCCTGATTACCCTGGTGCTCGGCTACATGCTGATCAGCCCGGCCTACCGCTATGAAACCCTGATGACCGCGGGGGTGACCCTGGCCATCCTGCTGATCTCGCTGACCCGCCGTAAAACACCGGCCAGCGAGCCGGCCGGCAGCCCGGCGGTATCGGCCAAAGGCCTCTAGCGCGGCGCTTGGCACGGCAAAAGCCCATGACCGGTTCATGGGCTTTTTCGTTGTCCGGCGTTACTATCGGCGTTGCTTTCCCTTTAAAAAACAGACAATCAGGAAGCCTATGAGTACCCAAGCCTTATCCCTGCAGGAACTGGCCGCCCCCGAAGGCGTCTGCTACGGCTGTGGCTGTTCCCACCCCAGCGGCCTGCACCTGAAAAGCCACTGGGACGCCGACGGTATCCACCTGCTGTGCCGGCACTCGCCCGACAGCACCTTCCTCGGCTGGCCGGGGCTGGTCTATGGCGGTTTGCTGGCGATGCTGGTCGACTGCCATTCGAACTGGACCGCCATGGCCTACCACTACCGCGCCGAAGGCCGCGAGCCGGGCAGCCTGCCGCGTATCGACTGCGTCACCGGCCAGCTCAACCTGACCTACCTGAAACCCACGCCGATGGGCGTCGAGCTGCTGCTCAAGGCCCGGGTCGAGGGTGAAGTGGGGCGTAAGAGCCGGGTGATCTGCGAAGTCTGGGCCGACGACGTGCTGACCGTCAGCGCTGACTCGGTGTTCGTCCGGGTCGACACCGAAAAGCTCAAGCACAAGGCCCACGGCACCGCTTAAAACGGCACGGCAATGGTCAACTGGCTGTAGACGTTGGTGCCATTGCCGCCAACCTGGTTGCCGCCGTCATCGCTGCTCTTGCGCGGCTGGTACAGGCCCAGCAGCGGGCTGATGATCAGGTGCTCGCTGACCGCCCATTCGGCGTACAGGTCCAGCTCGCGGCCGTCGAGGTTCAGCGTGCCACGCTCGTGCAGGGACTTGTAGTTGAACAGCAGCACGCCCAGGGTCAGGGCCTCGACCGGGGTGGCCTTGAGGCCGACAAAGTGCACGTCGTTGTTGCTGTTGAACGGGCCTGAATAGTTGCCCGTGACCTCGCCCTGGAACCAGGTGCCGTAGCCGCGGTTCATGCCGTTGAACATCGAGTCCCAGCCTTCGGAATAGCGGCTGTAGCGGTAGGTCAGGTCCGGGCGCCAGGGCACCTCGGCAAAGGTGTAGCCGGCTTCGGCGTACCAGGCTTTCTCCGGCCCTGCGTGCTTGTTTTGCCAGGCATATTCGAAGGCGAAATGCGCGTTCTCGACCCCAGCATCACCGGCGCCGCGCAGGCTGTAGATGTCCATGCCTTCACGTTGTTTCTGGAACTCGCTGGCATAGCGATCATCGACATTCAGGCCGCGAATGTAAGTCAGTTCCAGGGTGCCGGGGGCAGCGCTGTAGGCCAGGGTGCCGGCGGCCAGTTCGCTGTTGGCCTGGGCGCGGTTGTCCGACTTCATCCACAACAGGCTGCCATGCAGGCCATCCTTGGCGCCCAGGCGCAGTACTGCGGTCTTGTCGAAAGCATGGCGGGCGGCCAGATAATAGGCGCCGCCGCGATTGAGCTCGCCGTCGGCCGGGCCCTTGCCGAAGTTCAGGCCGTCGTCGTTGATGATGAAACCATCGCCGAGGGTGATGACCTGGCGACCGAACGACAGGTCCAGGCCATCCTCGCCCAGTGCCGGGATCAGTTTGCCCGAGCGCCAGCCGGCGAAGGCTTCGTCGAATTTAGTCGTGCGTTCGCTGCCATCGCTGATGCCGGCAGCATCGCCGTCGCCCCAGGTCGCCGAGCTGACCAGGTTGGCGGTGCCATAAACCGTGCCCAGTTCGCCCAGGCGCTGGTCGGCGCTCAAGCCATATTTGATAAAGCCTTCGCGCCAGGTCGAGCCGCCTGGGGTGTCGTCGTAATTCTTGCGGCTGTTGAACAGGCCGTACACGGCGAGGAAGTTGGCGTTCAGGTGGGTGTCGTCATCGGCATACAGCTCAAGTGCCTGAACCGGGGGCAGGGCCAGCAGCAGGCTGAGGCTGGTGCCCTTGAGCAAATGGGGGAGGCGGGTGGTCATGGCGCAGGTTCCCTAAAGGAGGCGTTGGTGGCCGCCATTTAGGGTTCGAAGGCCCCGGCAGGTCTTTGCTTTGCCTGCCAGGGCGGTTGATCCTGCTCGCCAGCAGGTTTAGCGCAGGGTAGCGGCCATCTTCGCGAACACGTCGAGCACGGCGCTGGCCAGGTCCTTGCTGCGTTGGCCGTTCCAGCCGGTTTCGGCGTTGGGCGCGTCGTCGTGGTCTTTGAACGGCATCTCAAGGGTCAGCGACAGGCAGTCATGGGCCTGGCCGACGCTGTTGCAGGCCAGGGTCATATTGGCCTGGCCAGGGGCGGAGCGCGGGTAGCCATGGACCTGCTGGAAGTCCACGGTGCGCTTGCACAGGCTGTCGCGGAAGGTGGTTTCCAGGGCAGCGATACGCGCGTTGTAGCCGGGGTTGCCTTCGCAGCCGGCGGTGAACACGTGGGGGATTTCTTCGTCGCCGTGCACGTCGAGGAACAGGTCGACGCCGTGCAGCTTCATCTGCTGCTGGGCGAAGAATACCTCCGGGCTCTTGTCGATGCTCGCATCCTGCCAGGCGCGGTTCAGGTCCTGGCCCTTGGCGTTGGTGCGCAGGTGGCCGTGGATGGCGCCGTCGGGGTTCATGTTCGCGATCAGGTACAGGTCGGCTTCCTGCAGCAAGGCCTGGATCGTCGGGTCATTGTCTTGCAGGCGGTCGATCACCCCCTCCATGAACCATTCGGCCATGTGCTCACCCGGGTGCTGCTGGGCGATGATCCACAGTTTGCGCTTGGTTGCGGCGCCGTCGCCGGCGCGCAGCAACTGGATGTCACGGCCTTCGACGCTGCGGCCGGTGGCCAGCAGTTCAACGCCAGGCAGGCTGGTGGCGCGTTCAATCAACTGATTGTGGCGCGCGCGCGGGTAAGGCTCGAAATAGGCAAACCAGGCCTGGGGCCGTTCGGCCTTGAGGCTGAATTCGAGGGCCTTGCCGTCGAAAGTGGTGGGCACCCGGAACCACTGTTGCTGGTCGTAGGAGGCCACGGCCTGGTAACCGCTCCAGGCCTCATGGTAGGACGAGGCACCGGCGTTTTCCAGGACAAAATCATGGGTCTGGCCCGGGGTCAGCCCCGCAGCCTTGAAGTGGAACCACTGGAAGTGCTCGCTGCGGGTGTCGGGGCGGATCTCCAGGCGCACCCGTGCAGGGTCACTGGCATCCTTGACGAGGATGTTGCCGGAATCGAAATCGCAGTCGATGTGCAGGGGGGACAGCGTCACGGTCATCACCAGGCTCCATGTAGAGTTGTTGTGGCAACTACTCTACACGCCTGGCTCAGGACCAGAAACCGATCGCTGCCAATGCCGCCAGGCCCAGGCCGATGGCCACCGAGCAACCGCCCAGCGACAGCGCGGCGCGTGGTTGCCGGTACCAGCCGTCCTCGCCCAGTTGGCGCGCCGGAGCCAGCAGCGAGCGCCAGCGCAGCTCGGTGGCGTGGAACGCCTCGCGGTGTGCCGGGGCGCTGTCTAGCCAGCGGCGAAAATCGATGCGTTCGCTGGCCGTCACGTCCGGGCTTTGCAGGCGTACGTACCACTGGCCGGCGATGCTCGCCAGGGCGTCGCGCTCTTCGCGGGCAATCTGCAGCGCCTGGTTCATGTGGCGCTCGACAGTGATGGCCGGCAGGTCGAGGCGCTCGGCAATGCTGGCGAACGACAGTTGATCGAGGCGGCTGAGGAGGAATACCTGCTGAACGCGGCGCGGCAGCTTTTTCAGGCGCTGCAGCAGGGCATCGTCCGCCAGATGGTGGGAAAGGGGATTGTGTTCAAGGGGCAGCAACAGACGGGTCATGTACAAGCTCCTTGCTGGTCGGTGGAGTGGGGGCGTCTTCCTTGACGCTGCAACAGCTTATTCGTAACGAGATTGATTCTCAAGTGCTAATTCCGCAAAGCGCTGTTACAACCATTCACTGTGCGACATTCATTTGCTATCATCGCGGCCATTCAAGCAACACCCATCTTCATTAGCCTGAAGACCAAAAAAAAGACCCGGCAAAAAGCCGGGTCAAAAACCGTGATTAGCCTGATGAGGAGATAATCTGAGAGTCCGACCTAAGGGCTTTCAGTTTATCCAACCAGTCTCGCGACCAGTTGTGAGCAATAATAATCGTTATCATTTGCAAGTCAAATGAATTTTCTGTCATTGCGTAAAAACTTTTACGCAGTGCGCTCCCTCCTGACCGGCGGACACCAGCACCCGCCTTCGGTCGACTCCCACGTAACGTTCTGCAACAGGCTCAGGAATGCTCCTGATTGGCTGCCGTGCGCTCGAGCATGGCCCTGGCCATGTTGATCATGTGCATCGACGCCAGCGCCAGGTCGCGCGGTACGCCTTGCATGCCGTCAGCCGATTCGTAGGCGGTGGCGGCAGCGCAGCGCAATATATTGCTGGCATGGGCGGTGGCCTGGGCGCTGCTGAGGCCCTCACGGGCGACCAGCAGCGGCTCGTCGGGGCCAAAGGTCACCGGTGCCGGGTTGAGGTAGTAATCCAGCGCGCGCCGGGCGGCATCACTGTTACTTAATGCTTCGGAATCAAGGCTGAGGTCCGTTTCAGGGGATATCGGTTTCATGCGTCTGCCTGCTGTTTGGATAAGCGATGAAAGGTGTTGGCAGATATTAATACGCTATGTAGTTATGGCTATTGTTTAAATACTACAATATGTGTATTGAGCGCCAGAAGGCAGTCCGTATCGTGCCAGCGATGGATAAATGGACTGACCTGGTTAAAGCCAGGATGCGTGAACTGAAAGTCACGCAGGAAAATCTCGCCGAACGCATCGGAGTCACCCAGGGCGCCGTGGGCCACTGGCTGCGCGAGGAGCGCGAGCCGAAACTGCGGGTGCTCAACCAGATTCTGGTGGAAGTGGGGCTGCCGCCGCTGCAGATGGTTTTCCCCAATCAGGTGTCGGAAAGCAACGGTTCCTACACGGTATCGGGCAACCCGACTACTGTGGCTGGCGCCGATGGCCTACAGCACGAACTGTATTTTCGCTACCCGATTCTGGCCTGGGGCAATCTTGACCCGGTTGAGGTGGCCGATGACACGCCGTTGCAGTCAACCGACTATAAAGCGCAGGGGCGGGCGTTCTGGCTCAGGGTCGAAGGCGACGCGATGACCGCGCCGTTGGGCTTGAGCGTGCCGGAGGGCATGCTGATCCTGGTCGATACCGGGCTTGCGGCCGAACCCGGCAAACTGGTGATCGCGCGTTCGCCAGGCAGCACGGCAACGAGTTTTCGCCAGTTGAGCGAGGAGGGCGGCCAGCGCTACTTGCGCCCGCTCAACCCGACCTATCCCAAGGCCTTGTGCAGCGAGCAGTGTGAGTTGCTGGGGGTGGTGGTGCAGGCATTGGTCAAGTTTTGAGCTGAATCTCATCGCGGGGCAGGCGATCCGACTTGCCCCGCGATGAGGCCCTCAAGCCTCGTCCAGCTCCACCAGCACAGCCCCTTCACTGACCATCTCGCCTTCCTGGCAGAACAGCGCCTTGACTGTCCCGGCATGGGGCGCGCGGATGCTGTGTTCCATCTTCATGGCTTCCAGCACCACCAGCTGCGTGCCAGCTTCCACCGCCTGGCCAACCTCCACCAGCACCCGTACGATGCTGCCGTTCATTGGCGCGCCAAGGCCGCCCTGATGGCTGTGGCTGGCATCGGCCTCGGCAATCGGGTCGTAGCGGTTGACGCTGTGCAGCTCGCCGTCCCATTGCAGGTACAGGGTCTGGCCACGGCGGATTGCCAGGTGCCGGCGGCGCAGGCCGTCTTCGTCGATCAGTAGCTGCTCGCCGTCCAGGGTCAGCTTCGATGCATCCGCCTGAGTCAGGTTGATGACCCGAGCTTCACCGTTGCAGGTCAGGTGCAGGCTGACCTGCGCCGGCACGCCGGCACGAAAGCCGTTGTTGGCGGCCCACGGCGAGTGACGGTCATCGTCACGCGGTCGCAGCGGCTGGCTCTGGATGAAGGCTTCGGCCGCCGCCTGCCAGAACGCCGCCGGCAAGGCTTGCGGTGCCGGTAGCAATTGTTCCTGATAACGCGGGATGAAACCGGTATCCAGCTCGGCCTCGGCAAATGCCGGGTGGGCGAGGATGCGCCGCAGAAAGGCGATATTGGTTTTCAGCCCGCCGATGGCAAACTCGTCGAGCATCGCCAGCAAGCGCAAGCGCGCCTGCTCGCGGGTTTCGCCCCAGGCGATCAGTTTGCCGAGCATCGGGTCATAGAACGGCGAGACGTCGTCGCCTTCGCTGACGCCGCTGTCCACCCGTCGGCCTTCGCCCGGCGCCGACTCGCGGTACAGCGCCAGGTGGCCGGTGGCCGGGAGAAAGTCATTGGCCGGGTCTTCGGCATACAGGCGCACTTCGATGGCATGGCCGTTGAGCGGCACCTGCGCCTGGGTGATTGGCAATGGCTCGCCACAGGCGACGCGGATCTGCCAGGCGACCAGGTCCAGGCCGGTGATCGCTTCGGTGACCGGGTGTTCGACCTGTAGGCGGGTGTTCATCTCCATGAAGAAGAACTCGCCGCGGGCATCGAGCAGAAACTCCACAGTACCGGCACCGACATAGCCGATGGCCTGGGCCGCCTTGACCGCCGCTTCGCCCATGGCCTGGCGCTGGGCGCTGCTCAGGCCCGGGGCAGGGGCTTCTTCGACGACCTTCTGGTGCCGGCGCTGGATCGAGCAGTCGCGCTCGTTGAGGTACAGGCAGTTGCCGTGCTGGTCGGCGAACACCTGGATCTCTACGTGGCGCGGCTTGAGCACGTATTTTTCCACCAGCATGCGCGCATCGCCGAACGACGACTGTGCTTCACGCTGGGCCGAGGCCAGGGCTTCGCCGAGCTGGCTTTCGTGCTCGACCACCTTCATGCCTTTGCCGCCGCCGCCAGCGGTAGCCTTGAGCAGCACCGGGTAGCCGATCTTTTCGGCGGCGGCGCGGAAGGTTTCCAGGTCCTGGGCTTCGCCGTGATAACCCGGCACCAGCGGCACGCCGGCCTGTTCCATCAGGGCCTTGGCCGCCGACTTGCTGCCCATGGCATCGATGGCGCTGGCCGGTGGGCCGAGGAAAATCAGCCCGGCCTGCTCGATGGCACGGGCAAAGCCTGCGTTTTCGGACAAAAAGCCGTAGCCGGGGTGGATCGCCTGGGCGCCGCTGGCTTTGGCCGCAGCCAGCAGCTTGTCGATGTCCAGGTAGCTGTCAGCGGCCTTGGCGCCGCCGAGGTCGACGCGAATGTCAGCTTCGCGGCTGTGCCGCGCTTCACGGTCGATGGCGCTGTGCACGGCCACAGTGGTCAGGCCCAGGGCCTTGGCGGTGCGCATCACCCGGCAGGCGATCTCGCCGCGGTTGGCGACCAGCAGGGTGGTCAACGGGGTGCGGCTCATGGGCGCGGCTCCTTGTGCGACGGTTGGCCCTGCCAGGCCGGGCTGCGTTTTTCCAGGAAGGCGCGCAGGCCTTCCTGGCCTTCAGGGCTGACGCGAATGCGGGCGATGGCGTTTTCGCAGTAGCGGCGGATGGCCGGGGTCAGCTCGCCGGGGCCGACTTCACGCAGCAGCTCCTTGCTGGCACGCATGGCCTGCGGGCTGTTGAGCAGCAGGTTGTCGATCCAGTTGTCGACCTGCTGTTCCAGCTCGGCGGCCGGGTAGGCTTCGGCCAGCAGGCCCAGCTCACGGGCGCGCTCACCGCTGAAGCGTTCGGCGGTGAGGGCGTAGCGGCGCGCGGCGCGCTCGCCCATGGCCTGGACCACGAACGGGCTGATCACCGCTGGCGCCAAGCCGATGCGCACTTCCGACAGGCACAACTGCGCGTCACTGGCGCCAATGGCCATGTCGCAGCAGCTGATCAGGCCCAGGGCGCCACCAAAGGCTGCGCCTTGCACCACCGCCAGGGTCGGCACCTTGAGCCGCGCCAGGTTGTACATCAGCTCGGCCAGCTCGCGGGCGTCGTCAAGGTTGGTGTTGTAATCCAGTTGCGCCGACTGCTGCATCCAGGCCAGGTCGGCACCGGCGCTGAAGTGCCGGCCACGGCCGCGCAGCAGCACGAAACGCAGGCTGCTGTCGGCGCCGATATGGTCGATGGCGATGATCAGCTCGCGGATCATCTGCGCGTTGAAGGCGTTGTTCTTGTCTTCCCGGCTCAGCCACAGGGTGGCGAAACCACGGTGGTCCTTGATCAGTTCAAGGGTAGTGAAGTCGCTCATGGTCACATCCGGAAAATGCCGAAACGGCTCTGTTCGATCGGTGCGTTGAGGGCCGCGGACAACGCCAGGCCAAGGATCTCGCGGGTTTGCGCCGGGTCGATGACGCCGTCGTCCCACAGCCGGGCGCTGGAGTAGTAAGGGTGGCCCTGGTGCTCGTACTGGTCGAGGATCGGCTGCTTCAGACGCGCTTCGTCTTCGGCGCTGAAGGCCTGGCCGCTGCGCTCGCTCTGCTCGCGCTTGACCTGGGCGAGCACGCCGGCGGCCTGTTCGGCGCCCATCACGCCGATCCGTGCGTTTGGCCACATCCACAAGAAGCGCGGGTCGTAGGCGCGGCCGCACATGCCGTAGTTGCCGGCTCCAAAGCTGCCGCCGATGATCACGGTGAACTTCGGCACCTGGGCGCAGGCCACCGCGGTGACCAGCTTGGCGCCATGCTTGGCGATGCCACCGGCCTCGTACTTCTGGCCGACCATGAAGCCGGTAATGTTCTGCAAGAACAGCAGCGGGATGCCGCGCTGGCAGGCCAGCTCGATGAAGTGCGCGCCTTTTTGCGCAGCTTCTGCGAAGAGGATGCCGTTGTTGGCCAGGATCGCTACCGGATACCCGTGCAGGTGGGCAAAGCCGCACACCAGAGTGGTGCCGAACAACGCCTTGAACTCATCGAATACCGAGCCGTCGACCAGCCGCGCAATTACCTCGCGCACATCGAACGGCTGCTTGGCATCGGCCGGCACCACGCCGTACAGCTCTTCACTGCTGTACAGCGGCGCCACCGGCGCGCGCTGCTGCAACTCGCCGAGCTTGTGCCAGTTGAGGTTGGCCACGCAGCGCCGGGCGATGGCCAGGGCGTGCTCGTCGTTGTCGGCATAGTGGTCGGCGACGCCGCTGGTTTTGCAGTGTACGTCGGCGCCGCCGAGGTCTTCGGCGCTGACCACTTCGCCGGTGGCAGCCTTGACCAGCGGGGGGCCGGCAAGAAAGATCGTCGCCTGCTGGCGGACCATGATCGCTTCGTCGGCCATGGCCGGCACATAGGCGCCGCCGGCGGTGCACGAGCCCATGACCACGGCGATCTGGGGAATGCCGAGGGCGCTCATGTTGGCCTGGTTGAAGAAGATCCGCCCAAAGTGCTCGCGGTCGGGGAACACTTCATCCTGGCGCGGCAGGTTGGCGCCACCGGAGTCCACCAGGTACAGGCACGGCAGGCGGTTCTGCAGGGCGATGGCCTGGGCGCGCAGGTGTTTTTTCACCGTTAGCGGGTAGTAGGAGCCGCCTTTGACCGTGGCGTCGTTGGCGACGATCATGCATTCGACGCCTTCGACCCGGCCAATGCCGGCGATCACGCCTGCGGCCGGGACGTCTTCGCCGTACACCTCATGGGCGGCCAGCTGGCCGATTTCAAGGAACGGCGAACCTGCGTCGAGCAGGCGGTCGATACGTTCGCGTGGCAGCAGTTTGCCCCGCGAGGTGTGCCGCTCCTGGGCCTTGGGCCCGCCGCCCTGGTGCACCTGGGCGATCAGGCTGCGCAAGGCGTCGACCTGGTTCGCCATGGCGGCGTAGCTCTGCGCGAACTCTGCTGACTTCGGATTGATGTGAGACTTGATGATCATTGTGGTTCCTCACGCAGAATCAAGCGACAAGCTTCAAGCTGCAAGACTGATCTGTGTTATGGCGGCAGTCGCGAGCCGTCAGCACTGCGGGGGCTGCATCGACTTGCCGCTTGTAGCTTGCTGCTAAGCGCTTCAGCGCGTCTCTTGGAAGAGTTCTCGGCCGATCAGCATCCGGCGGATCTCACTGGTGCCGGCGCCGATCTCGTAGAGCTTGGCATCGCGCAGCAGGCGGCCGGCCGGGAATTCGTTGATGTAGCCGTTGCCTCCCAGAATCTGGATCGCCTCAAGGGCCATCTGGGTGGCGCGCTCGGCGGTGTAGAGGATGACCCCGGCGGCGTCCTTGCGCGTGGTTTCGGCGCGGTCGCAGGCCTGGGCCACGGCGTACAGGTAGGCGCGGCTGGCGTTGAGCTGGGTGTACATGTCGGCGATTTTGCCCTGGATCAGCTGGAACTCGCCGATGCTCTGGCCGAACTGCTTGCGGTCGTGGATGTAGGGCACCACCAGGTCCATGCAGGCCTGCATGATCCCGGTCGGGCCGCCGGAGAGCACCACGCGCTCGTAGTCCAGGCCGCTCATCAGTACTTTGACGCCGCCGTTGAGCACGCCGAGGATGTTCTCTTTGGGTACTTCGACGTTGTCGAAGAACAGCTCGCAGGTGTTCGAGCCGCGCATGCCCAGCTTGTCGAACTTGTTGCTGCGGCTGAAGCCTTTCCAGTCGCGTTCGACAATAAAGGCGGTGATGCCGTGGGCGCCTTTGTCGAGGTCGGTCTTGGCGTAGATCACGTAGGTGTTGGCGTCCGGGCCGTTGGTGATCCAGGTCTTGCTGCCGTTGAGGACGAAGTGGTCGCCGCGCTGTTCGGCGCGCAGTTTCATCGATACCACGTCGGAACCGGCATTCGGCTCGCTCATGGCCAGGGCGCCGATGTGCTCGCCGCTGATCAGCTTGGGCAGGTACTTGGCTTTCTGTTCGGCGTTGCCGTTGCGGTTGATCTGGTTGACGCAGAGGTTGGAATGGGCGCCGTAGGAGAGGGCGACCGAGGCCGAGCCGCGGCTGATTTCTTCCATGGCCACCACGTGGGCCAGGTAGCCCAGGCCGGCGCCGCCGTATTCTTCACTGACGGTGATGCCCAGCAGGCCCATGTCACCGAACTTGCGCCACATGTCGGCGGGGAACAGGTTGTCCTGGTCGATCTGCGCGGCGCGCGGCGCCAGCTCTGCGGCGACGAAGGACTGCACCTGGTCGCGAAGCATGTCGATGGTTTCGCCCAGGGCGAAGTTCAGGGTCGGATAACGCATGCGGGCACCTATTGTTGATTGTTCTTGGATTAAGGGTGCTTGTGCTGGCCTCATCGCAGGTTATGCCCGCTCCTACAGTTCTTGGTGGGAGCGGGCTTGCCCCGCGATAGCCTCACAACACAAACCCTGTTTGTCAGTAACCTTTACGTTAACGTAAACCTGCCATCGTTAGCTGTCAATCTCGCCATGACCTTTACGTTAACGTAAATATGCGCCAGAGTAAGTCGCGCTTGAATCAGCTCCCAGAACAACCACAAAAAGGGACCGCCATGAATCAACCGAGCTATACCCAGGGCCGTCAGGACAAGCCGTTGCTGGCCATGACCATCGGCCAGGCATTCGACCAGACGGTCGCCCGCTTTGCCCAGCGCGAGGCGCTGGTGGTGCGACATCAGCAGCAGCGCTACACCTGGCAGACGCTGGCCGCCAGCGTCGACCTGCATGCCCGCGCGCTGATGGCGCTGGGGCTGAAAACCGGCGATCGCTTAGGCATCTGGGCGCCCAATTGCGCGCAGTGGTGCATTGCCCAGTTCGCCAGCGCCAAGATCGGCGTGATCCTGGTCAACATCAACCCGGCGTATCGCACCAGCGAGCTTGAATACGTGCTCAAGCAGTCGGGCTGCCAGTGGCTGATCAGCGCCGGTGCCTTCAAGACTTGCGATTACCACGCCATGCTTGGCGAGCTGCTGCCCAACCTCGCCCAGCAAGCGCCAGGACAGCTACGCAGCGAACGCCTGCCGGAGCTGCGCGGGTTGATCAGCCTTGATTCCCAGCCGCCAGCAGGCTTTCTGCCCTGGGAGCGCCTGGCCTGGCTGGCCAGCGAAACCGACCCGGCCGACTTCCAGGCCCGTCAGCACAGCCTGCAGTTCGACCAACCAGTGAACATCCAGTACACCTCCGGCACCACCGGCTTCCCCAAGGGCGCGACCCTCAGCCACTACAACATCCTCAACAACGGCTACATGGTCGGCGAGAGCCTGGGCCTGAGCGAGCACGACCGCATGGTGATCCCGGTGCCGCTGTACCACTGCTTCGGCATGGTCATGGGCAACCTCGGCTGCGTCACCCACGGCAGCACCATGATCTACCCCAACGATGCCTTCGACCCGCTGCTGACGTTGAACTGCGTCATCGAGGAGAGGGCCACCGCCCTGTATGGCGTGCCGACCATGTTCATCGCCATGCTCGATCACCCGCAGCGTAGCGAGATGGACCTGTCGACCCTGCGCACCGGGATCATGGCCGGCGCCACCTGCCCGATCGAGGTGATGCGCCGGGTGATCGGCGAGATGCACATGAGCGAGGTGCAGATCGCCTACGGCATGACCGAAACCAGCCCGGTGTCGTTGCAGACCGGCGCCGATGACGACCTTGAACTTCGCGTGACCACGGTAGGGCGGACCCAGCCGCAGCTGGAAAGCAAGATCATCGATGAGCAGGGCTGCATTGTGCCGCGCGGGCAGATCGGCGAGCTGTGCACCCGCGGTTACAGCGTGATGCTCGGTTACTGGGGCAACCCGGCGGCCTCCAGCGAAGCCATCGATCCGGCCGGCTGGATGCACACCGGCGACCTCGCGAGTATGAACGAGGCCGGCTATGTGTGCATCGCCGGGCGCAACAAGGACATGATCATTCGCGGCGGTGAGAACATCTATCCGCGCGAGCTGGAAGAGTTCTTCTTTACCCACCCGGCGGTGGCGGATGTGCAGGTGATCGGCATACCCGATGAGCGTTATGGCGAAGAGATCGTCGCCTGGATCAAGTTTCACCCCGGCCACAGCGCCAGCGAGATCGAACTGCAACAGTGGTGCAAGAGCCGCATTGCCCACTTCAAGGCCCCGCGCTACTTCCGCTTTGTCGATGAGTTTCCGATGACGGTGACCGGCAAGGTGCAGAAGTTCAGGATGCGCGAGATCAGCATTGAAGAGCTGATCAAACGCTGATTTTTCGCGGGGCAAGCCCGCTCCTAGATATTGTAGGAGCGGGCTTGCCCCGCGATGTCTACGCTTTCACCGGCGGCTCTTTACTCGGCGGGTCGCCCACGGTGGGCGGCACCGTCGGTTGCACCGGCACCTCATCAGGGTCCTGCTCTGGCACCGGCGGTGGCAGTGTCGGGTCGTCGATATTCGGATCGGGCGTTTCAGCCGGGATGGGAATGTTCATGGCCTGACCTCGCAACGGGGTTGTGGATGGCATGCTCAGGGTTTCGACCCCGGGCCCGGCCAATCGCTCATTTTTTTTGAACCCCGGGCCGCGCCCCCGCTCTGAACCTTTACCGCCACTTCATAACGGAGCAACGTTCGATGACCCGCGATGAGCCCTTCGAAACCGACCGTATGACTGCGGCTAGCGACCACCCGGACCAGGCCCTGAGCCTGTCCCAGGCCCTGCTCGAACCGCGGATCGTGATCGAGAACACCGTGCCGGTGCTTGATGGCGGGCTGTTTGCGGTCAAGGCGGTGGTCGCTGAGCCGGTGCAGGTCAGCAGCAAGGTTTACGCCGACGGTCATGACGCCCTGGCAGTGATGCTCAACTGGCGCCAGGCCCACAGCCGGCGCTGGCACTGCGTGCCGATGCAGTTTGCCGGCAATGACCTGTGGCAGGCCGAGTTCACCGTCAGCGAGCAGGGCCGCCACCTGTTCAGCATCGAGGCCTGGATCGACCCGTTCGCCACCTATTGCCACGACCTGGAGAAGAAATTCAACGCAGGCGTCGCGGTGCCCCTGGAGCTGCAGGAAGGGCTGCTGCAGATCGAGCACAATATCGGTCGCAGCAACGGCCCCCTGCGTGACCAGCTGCAGGCCCTGTACCAGCACCTGCCCGGTTTGCCCGTCGACGAGCAGGTGGCCTTGCTGCTGCACCCGGACACCGCCGTTCTGATGGCCGAGGCCGAGCACCGTACCTACCTCAGCCGCAGCCCTGAATACCCGCTGGATGTCGAACGCATCCAGGCCCGGTTCGCCAGTTGGTACGAGCTGTTTCCGCGCTCGGTCACCGACGACCCCGAACGGCACGGTACCTTCAATGACGTGCACCAACGCTTGCCGATGATCCGCGACATGGGCTTTGACGTGCTGTACTTCCCGCCCATCCACCCGATCGGTGTGCGCCACCGCAAGGGCCGCAACAATGCCTTGCAGGCCGAGCCCGGTGACCCCGGCAGCCCTTATGCGATTGGCGGCGCCGAGGGCGGGCACGAGGCGATTCACCCACAACTGGGCAGCCGCGAGGATTTTCGCCGGCTGGTGGCCGCCGCCGCCGGGCACGGCCTGGAAATCGCCCTGGATTTTGCCATTCAGTGTTCCCAGGACCACCCCTGGCTCAAGGAGCACCCGGGCTGGTTCTCCTGGCGCCCGGACGGCAGCATCCGCTACGCCGAGAATCCACCGAAAAAGTACCAGGACATCGTCAACGTCGACTTCTATGCCGCCGATTCGGTACCGGCCCTGTGGCTGGCGCTGCGCGATGTGGTGGTGGGCTGGGTCAAGGAGGGGGTCAAGACCTTTCGCGTCGACAACCCGCACACCAAGCCCTTGCCGTTCTGGCATTGGCTGATCGCCAATGTGCGCAGCCAGTACCCGGACGTTATCTTCCTCGCCGAGGCCTTCACCAAGCCTGCGATGATGGCGCGCCTGGGCAAGGTCGGTTACTCCCAGAGCTACAGCTACTTCACCTGGCGCAACACCAAGGCCGAGCTGCAAAGTTACTTCGAGGAGCTCAACCAGCCGCCGTGGTGCTACTGCTACCGGCCGAACTTCTTCGTCAATACCCCGGACATCAACCCGTACTTTCTGCATGAAACGGGGCGCGCCGGCTTCCTTATTCGCGCCGCGCTGGCGGCCATGGGCTCGGGCCTGTGGGGCATGTACTCAGGGTTCGAGCTGTGCGAGGCGACGCCGGTGCCAGGCAAGGAGGAATACCTGGATTCGGAGAAGTACCAGATCCGCCCGCGCGACTTCAGCCAGCCAGGCAATATAATCGCCGAAATCGCCCAGCTCAACCGTATCCGCCGGCAGAATCCGGCCTTGCACACCCACCTGGGCGTGGCTTTCTATAACGCCTGGAACGACAACATCCTGTACTTCGGCAAACGCACTGCCGAGCGCGACAACTTCATCCTCATCGCCGTCAGCCTCGACCCGCACAACGCCCAGGAGGCGCACTTCGAACTGCCGTTGTGGGAGCTGGGCCTGGACGACCATGCCGACACCTTCGGCGAAGACCTGATGAGCGGCCATCGCTGGACCTGGCATGGCAAGACCCAATGGATGCGCATCGAGCCCTGGCACCTGCCGTTCGCTGTCTGGCGTATCGAAAAAGCCCACTAGAAAGGAGTCGAGCATGGCCAAGCGCGCCCGCCCAGCCGCCTTTATCGATGATCCGTTGTGGTACAAGGACGCGATCATCTACCAGGTACACGTCAAATCCTTCTTTGATTCCAACAACGACGGCATCGGTGACTTCCCCGGCCTGATCGCCAAGCTCGACTACATCGCCGAGCTTGGGGTCAACACCCTGTGGCTGCTGCCATTCTACCCTTCGCCACGGCGCGATGATGGCTACGACATCGCCGAGTACAAGGCAGTGCACCCCGACTACGGCACCCTGGCTGACGTAAAACGCTTCATTGCCGAGGCGCACAAGCGCGGCCTGCGGGTGATCACTGAACTTGTCATCAACCACACCTCCGACCAGCATCCGTGGTTCCAGAAAGCCCGGCGCGCCAAGCCGGGGAGCAAGGCCCGGGACTTTTACGTGTGGTCCGACAGCGACCAGAAGTACGACGGCACGCGGATCATCTTCCTCGACACCGAGAAATCCAACTGGACCTGGGACCCGGTGGCCGGCCAATACTTCTGGCACCGCTTCTACTCGCACCAGCCGGACCTCAATTTCGACAACCCGCAGGTGCTCAAGGCGGTGCTCGGGGTCATGCGCTACTGGCTCGACCTGGGCGTCGACGGCCTGCGCCTGGACGCCATCCCTTACCTGATCGAGCGCGACGGCACCAACAACGAGAACCTGCCCGAAACCCACCAGGTGCTGAAAAAGATCCGCGCCGAGATCGATGCCAACTACCCCGACCGCATGCTCCTGGCCGAGGCAAACCAGTGGCCGGAAGACACCCAGTTGTACTTTGGCGAAGGGCAGGGCGATGAATGCCACATGGCTTTTCACTTCCCGCTGATGCCGCGCATGTACATGGCCGTGGCCCAGGAAGACCGCTTTCCGATCACCGACATCCTGCGTCAGACCCCGGAGATCCCGGCCAACTGCCAATGGGCGATCTTCTTGCGCAACCACGATGAGCTGACCCTGGAGATGGTCACCGACCGCGAGCGCGACTACTTGTGGAACTACTACGCCGAGGATCGCCGGGCGCGGATCAACCTCGGCATTCGCCGGCGCCTGGCGCCGCTGCTGCAGCGCGACCGGCGCCGGGTCGAGCTTTTGTGCAGCCTGCTGCTGTCGATGCCCGGCACGCCGACCCTGTACTACGGCGACGAAATCGGCATGGGCGACAACATCTACCTGGGCGACCGCGATGGCGTGCGCACGCCGATGCAGTGGTCGATCGACCGCAACGGCGGGTTCTCGCGCGCCGACCCGGCGCGCCTGGTGCTGCCGCCAATCATGGACCCGCTGTACGGCTTCCAGTCGGTCAACGTCGAGGCCCAGGCCCACGACCCGCATTCGCTATTGAACTGGAACCGCCGCCTGCTGGCGGTGCGCAAGCAGCAAAAAGCCTTCGGCCGCGGCGCACTGAAGATGCTCACGCCGAGCAACCGGCGGATTCTCGCCTACATCCGCGAGTACACCGGCAGCGACGGCAAGACCGAGATCATCCTCTGCGTGGCCAACGTCTCGCGCGCCGCACAGGCGGCTGAGCTTGAGCTGCAGCAGTACGCCGACAAGGTGCCGGTGGAGATGCTCGGCGGCAGTGCCTTCCCGCCGATCGGCCAGTTGCCGTTTCTGCTGACCTTGCCGCCTTACGGCTTTTACTGGTTCCTGCTCGCTGACAAGGACCAGATGCCCAGCTGGCACATGGAGCCGGCCCAGAGCCTGCCGGAGTTCACCACACTGGTGCTGAAAAAGCGCATGGAAGAGCTGCTTGAAGCGCCGTCGCGGGCCACTTTGCAAGACAGCATCCTGCCCCAGTACCTGCCCAAGCGCCGCTGGTTTGCCGGCAAGGAAAGCCGCATCGAACAGGTGCAGATCGCCTACGGCGTGCGTTTTGGCGACACCACCAGCCCGGTGCTGCTCAGCGAGATCGACGTGCAGGGCGGCGGCCAGAGCAGCCGCTATCAACTGCCGTTTGGCCTGATCGGCGAAGAAAACATCAACAGCCCGGCGCCGCAGCAACTGGCCCTGGCGCGGGTGCGCCGCGGCCGCCAGGTGGGGCTGATCACCGATGGCTTCGTGCTTGAGAGCTTCGTGCGCGCGGTATTGGCCGGCTGCAAGGACGGCTTGCGCTTGCCGTGCAGCGAGGGCGAGCTGCGTTTTACCGCCACAGAACAACTGGCGGCATTGAACCTGGGCGACGACGCGCAAGTGCGCTACCTGAGCGCCGAGCAGTCCAACAATTCGGTGGTGGTCGGTGGCAGCCTGGTGCTCAAGCTGATCCGCCGGGTCAACCCCGGGGTGCACCCCGAGCTGGAAATGAGCGCCTACCTGACGGCCGCAGGCTTTGCCAATATCTCGCCGCTGCTGGCCTGGGTCAGCCGCGTCGACGCTAAGGCGCAACCGCACCTGCTGATGATCGCCCAGGGCTACCTGAGCAATCAGGGCGACGCCTGGGGCTGGACCCAGAACAACCTCGAACGGGCCATCCGCGACGAGATGGAGCCATCGAGCAACGATCAGGACGTGCACACCGATGCCCTGCAGGACCTTGCCGATTTTGCCGCCTTGCTCGGCCAGCGCCTGGGCGAGATGCACCTGCTGCTGGCGGCGCCCAGCGCCGATCCGGCGTTCCAGCCGCGGGCCAGCAGCAGCCGCGACAGCCAGGCCTGGAACAAGCACATCAGCGCCCAGCTGAGCCGCGCCCTGGACCTGCTGCAAGCACATCGCGCCAGCCTCGACAGCGCCAGCCAGGCCCTGGTCGACGACCTGCAACAGCAACGCAAGAGCCTGCTCAAGCACATAGCCGAACTGAGCAAACAGGCGGTCGGCGGGCTGTTAATGCGCGTCCATGGCGACTTGCACCTGGGCCAGGTGCTGGTGGTGCAGGGCGATGCCTACCTGATCGATTTCGAAGGCGAACCGGCGCGACCGCTGGATGAGCGGCGGGCCAGGCACAGCCCGTACAAGGATGTCAGCGGCGTACTGCGTTCCTTCGACTATGCTGCAGCGATGGTGCTGCGCAGTGCTTCTGCTGTCGACCTTTGCGAGGCTGCCCGTCAGGCGCGTCAGCGCGTCGCCCGCCGTTACCTGCACCAGGCCCGGCATGCTTTTGTCGAGGCCTATGGGCTGGCCACCGCGGCCATGCCCCATGCCTGGCAGCAGGCTGACGGCGAGCAGGCGGCGCTGGCGTTGTTCAGCCTCGAGAAAGTCGCCTACGAAATCCTCTACGAAGCCGAGAACCGTCCGCATTGGCTGGCCGTGCCTTTGCATGGCCTGCATGGTCTGATCAGTACCTGGGGAGAGCAGTAAATGACGCAACGCAAGCGCGAGGAAGGAGGACTGGGGCAGCGCGATATCGATGCCCTGGTAAGAGCCGAACATACCGACCCGTTCGCGGTGCTCGGTCCGCACCCGGATGGTGCCGGTGGCCAGTTTGTCCGCGCCTACCTGCCCAACGCTCTGAACGTACGGGTGCTGGCCCGTGACGACAGTCGCGTGCTGGCAGAGCTGGAGCAGGGCCCGGTACCGGGGTTGTTCATCACTCATCTGCGCGAATCGCAGCCGTACCTGTTGCAGATCAACTGGGCCGGCGGCGAGCAGATCACCGAAGACCCCTACAGCTTCGGGCCGTTGCTCGGCGACATGGACCTGTACCTGTTTGCCGAGGGCAATCACCGTGATCTTGCGGCGGCGATGGGCGCGCAACCGCTGAATGTCGAAGGCGTCGATGGCGTGCGCTTTTCGGTGTGGGCACCGAACGCCCGGCGGGTCTCGGTGGTTGGTGATTTCAACAACTGGGACGGCCGCCGTCACCCCATGCGCCTGCGCCATCCGTCCGGGGTCTGGGAACTGTTTGTGCCGCGCCTGCGGGCCGGCGAAGCGTACAAATACGAAGTGCTCGGGCGCGACGGCATCCTGCCGCTCAAGGCCGACCCGCTGGCCCGCGCCACCGAGTTGCCGCCGAGCACCGCCTCAAGGGTCGCCGGCCCCCTGGCCCATGACTGGCAAGACCAGGACTGGATGCAGCAGCGCGGTGAACGCCAGGCCAGCAGCGCGCCGCTGTCGATCTACGAATTACACGCCGGCTCCTGGCAATGTGAGCTGGACGACAATGGCGAAGTGGCGCGCTTTTACAACTGGCGCGAGCTGGCCGAGCGCCTGGTGCCCTATATCCAGCAGCTGGGCTTTACCCATATCGAGCTGATGCCGATCATGGAGCATCCGTTTGGCGGCTCCTGGGGTTACCAGCCACTGTCGATGTTCGCGCCGACCGCGCGCTACGGCAGTGCCGAAGACTTTGCCGCCTTCATCGACGCCTGCCACCAGGCGCAGATCGGCGTGATCCTCGACTGGGTGCCGGCGCATTTCCCCACCGACACCCACGGCCTGGCGCGCTTCGACGGCACCGCGCTGTACGAGTACGACAACCCGCTGGAGGGCTTCCACCAGGACTGGGACACGCTGATCTACAACCTTGGGCGCACCGAAGTGCACGGCTTCATGCTGGCCTCGGCGCTGCACTGGCTCAAGCATTTTCATATCGACGGCCTGCGCGTCGATGCCGTGGCCTCGATGCTCTACCGCGACTACTCGCGCAAGGCCGGCGAGTGGGTGCCGAATCGCCATGGCGGGCGCGAGAACCTCGAAGCCATCGACTTTTTGCGTCACCTCAACGACGTGGTGGCCCTGGAAGCCCCCGGTGCCCTGGTGATCGCCGAAGAGTCCACTGCCTGGCCGGGCGTCAGCCAGCCGACCCAGCAGGGCGGCCTGGGCTTTGCCTACAAGTGGAACATGGGCTGGATGCACGACACCCTGCACTACATCCAGAACGACCCGATCCACCGCACCTATCACCACAACGAAATGAGCTTCGGCCTGATCTACGCCTATTCCGAACATTTCATCCTGCCGATCTCCCATGACGAGGTGGTGCACGGCAAGCACTCTCTGATCGACAAGATGCCTGGCGATCGCTGGCAGAAGTTCGCCAACCTGCGCGCCTACCTGACCTTCATGTGGACCCATCCGGGCAAAAAACTGTTGTTCATGGGCTGTGAGTTCGGCCAGTGGCGCGAGTGGAACCACGACAGCGAACTGGACTGGTACCTGCTCAAGTACCCCGAGCATCTGGGTGTGCAACGGCTGGTCAGCGACCTCAACCGTTTGTACCGCGACGAGCGTGCGCTGCACGAACAGGACTGCGTGCCGCAAGGCTTTCAATGGTTGATCGGCGATGACGCGCACAACAGTGTGTATGCCTGGCTGCGCTGGAGCGTGAACGGCGAGCCGTTGCTGGTGGTGGCCAACTTCACCCCGGTGCCGCGCGAGGGCTATCGCATCGGCGTGCCGTTTGGCGAGCGCTGGGCCGAGGTGTTCAACAGCGACGCCGAGGGCTATGCCGGCTCCAACTACGGCAACCTTGGCGAGGTGGCCAGTCAGGCCCAGCCCAGCCATGGCCAGCCGCTGTCGTTGCGGCTCAACCTGCCGCCGCTGGGGGTGTTGATCCTGCGGCCGCAGTGATGGCCAGCGCTCGCATCACCAGCGCACCCTGACACCGAGGTTGCCGATCAGGCCGTTGAGGTCATTGTCATCGACATCGCTGCTGTAGTCGGCGCTGACAAACAGCGCCACTTTCGGCGTGACCCGCGCCACCAGGCCCAAGCCCAGTTCGACGGTGGCGGAGTTGCGCCCGCTGCTGATCTTGTCGACCTTGTCCAGGCTCACGGTGTCGGCATTGGAGAAGTCGTACCAGACGTTGGTGCGCACGAACGGCTCGATCGGCATGCCGCGCACGTTGTAGCGCGCCGACAA
This sequence comes from Pseudomonas sp. UC 17F4, assembly GCF_900101695.1. NCBI lineage: Bacteria > Pseudomonadati > Pseudomonadota > Gammaproteobacteria > Pseudomonadales > Pseudomonadaceae > Pseudomonas > Pseudomonas sp. UC 17F4. The sequence goes on along the minus strand of NZ_FNKV01000001.1, from coordinate 4,063,541 downwards.
TTTGGCACCGACCCGGCCGGTCCAGTTGGGCTGCTGGTCAAAGGCTTGCTGGGTGTCGGTCTGGGTCTGGCTGCCAGGAAAGTACTGCTGGTTGATCAACTGTGCTTGCGGTTCCAGGGTCCAGTTGTTGCCCAGGCTGATCGGGTATCCGCCCTCGACCGAGAGGGTCAGGGCGTGGCCGTTGCCATCCAGGCGCTGGCCGCTCTCGCTGCGGCCATTGATATCAAAGCGCGTGCCCATGGCCACCGCATCCAGGTGCCAGCCCTGGTCGTGGGTCATGCTCCAGTACACACCCAGGCTTTGCCCGTCGAGGTTGAGCACGCTCTCTTTGTTGCCGACCTGGGGTTTGCGCAGGCCGTCGAAACCGCTTTGCAGGTTGCTGTGGCCGACAAAGAAACCGGCGCGGTGAGTATTGCCGCCGCCGGTTTCACGAACGAACAGATCAGGGCTGATTTGCAGGCTCTGGTTCGGCGTGGCGAGGTTGTCGGCCTCTGGGCTTGAGGTGCGCACCGCAGTCGGGAAAAACTGCGCCCACTGGCTGGCGATGCTGTCGTTCGGTGCTGGCGCATGGCGTTCGGCCAGGCGTTCGGAAAACGCACCGAGGGTGCTCAGGCCCAGGCCGCTGGCGCTGACCGGGTTGAGCGAAAGTGCAGGTTGGGCCTGTACCAGGTTGTTGAACGGGTCGTTATCCTCCAGGCCCAATGCATGGGTTTCCAACGGGGTTGCCAGTAGCAGCGACGTGGAAACCGCATAGAAAACATACTCAAAGCCCGCAGGATTCGGAGTTTTTTTCATGGCGGTTCTCCTCTGTTTTTATAAGCCAGGGTTCTGGCCTGATGTCACGGGCTGTAAAGCAAAACCAGAGGGCGACCCAAACCAGCAAACCGGTCCCTGTCGCGCGCTGAAAAGCGCGCGCTAGAGGCTCGGAATGGAATCTGCAGTTGCTGCATTACTTGTAGCTAAGGAGAGGACGGGGCGGGCGTCAAGAAAGCGTGAAATAACCGTTGTCAAGCTATTGGTAGTGGCAATTAGCTGAAATTAAACAAAAATTTACATCCTATAGCCGCAACCGCTCTTTCCAGCGGTGCGGCTATGCCGAATGATTGCTAAAGCTGCACTTCCACGGCCAATGGCAGGTGATCGGAGAGGTGGCTCCAGGGCTTGTTGCCGAGAATTTGCGGGGCATGGCTGTGGGCGTTGCGCAGGTAGATGCGGTCCAGGCGCAGCAGCGGCAAGCGCGCCGGATAGGTGCGGGCAAGCAGGCCGTGATGACGCTCGAAGGCTTCGTGCAGGTCGCGGTGCAGGTTGAGGGTGCGGTTGCCGCGCAGTTTCCAGTCGTTGAAGTCGCCGGCGATGATCACCGGGGCATCGCCAGGCAGCGAGTCGAGCAGCTTGCGCAGCAGTTGCAACTGCTGTTGCCGGTGGCTTTCGAGCAGTGACAGGTGCACGCAAATGGCATGCACCTCGCGCTGCCCGGGCACATCCAGCACGCAGTGCAGCAGGCCGCGGCGCTCGGGGCCGGTGATCGAGACATCCAGGTTGCGGTGCTCGATGATCGGGTACTTGGACAACAGCGCGTTGCCGTGATGGCCGTCCGGGTAAACGGCATTGCGCCCGTAGGCGAAATCGCTCCACATGCTGTCGGCGAGAAACTCGTACTGCGAGGTTTGCGGCCAGCCGGCGTAACGGGCGGCATGGCGGTCGTGGGAGCCGAGCACCTCCTGGAGAAAGACGATATCAGCGCGGGTGCTGCGCACCGCTTCACGCAGTTCGGGGAGGATGAAGCGCCGGTTGAAGGCGGTAAAGCCCTTGTGGGTATTGACGGTCAGCACCCGCAGGCGCTTGACCGCGGCCGCCTGGTTTTCAGACATCATCGTCACGGAACAGCTCCAGCAACAGCAACGAGCGGCCACTGACCTGGAACTCGCTGCCAAAGTCATGATGCTCGCCTTTGCGCAGTTGCGGCCGGTCGGTGTCGATCAGGCAGTTCCAGTATTCGCCTTCCGGCACCTCGGGCAAGGTAAAGGCCACGGTATCGTGGTGGGCGTTGACGATCAGCAGCAAGGTGGCATCGGCGCCGGGGCGCAGAATACCGCTGACCTGGGCGCGGCCATCCATCAGCATGCCCAGGCAGCGCCCGTGGGCGTCCTGCCATTGCTCGACGCTCATCTCGCTGGCGTCCGGCGCCAGCCAGGTGACGTCCTTGACTCCGATCGCCTCATTGTAGTCACCGACCAGAAAACGCGAACGGCGCAGCACCGGGTAGGCCAGGCGCAGCTTGGTCAGGCGCTTGACGAACTTGAGCAATGCCGCACCATCCTCGTCCAGCTCCCAGTTGATCCAGCCGATCTCGCTGTCCTGGCAGTAGGCATTGTTGTTGCCGTGCTGGGTGCGGCTGAACTCGTCGCCGGCGACGATCATCGGCGTACCCTGGGCCAGCAGCAGGGTGGCGAAGAAATTGCGCATCTGGCGCAGGCGCAGGGCTTTGATCTCGGGGTCGTCGGTGGGGCCTTCGACGCCGTGGTTCCATGACAGGTTGTTGTTGCTGCCGTCCTGGTTGCCTTCGTCGTTGTCCTCGTTGTGCTTGTCGTTGTACGACACCAGGTCGCGCAGGGTGAAGCCGTCATGGGCGGTGATGAAGTTGACCGAGGCGTAGGGCCTGCGCCCGCGGCGGTTGAACAGCTCGCCGGAGGCGGTCATGCGCGCGGCGAAGTCGGCCAGCTGGCCTTCGTCGCCTTTCCAGAAAGCCCGCACGGTATCGCGAAAACGGTCGTTCCATTCTGCCCAGCCGGGAGCGAAATTGCCCACCTGGTAGCCGCCGGGGCCGCAGTCCCAGGGCTCGGCAATCAGCTTGACCTGGCTGAGCAGCGGGTCCTGGCGGCAGGCAACGAGAAAGCTGTGACGCTCGTCGAAGCCCTCGTGGTAGCGGCCGAGAATGGTCGCCAGGTCGAAGCGAAAACCGTCGACGTGCATCTCGCCGGCCCAGTAGCGCAACGAGTCGGTGACCAGTTGCAAGACGCAGGGGTGGCTGAGGTCGAGGGTGTTGCCGGTGCCCGAATCGTTGATATAGAAGCGCTTGTCATCGGGCATCAGCCGGTAGTAGGAGGAATTGTCGATGCCGCGCATCGACAGGGTCGGGCCCAGCTCGTTGCCTTCGGCGGTGTGGTTGTAGACCACGTCGAGAATCACCTCCAGACCGGCGTCATGCAGGTGCGCGACCATCTCCTTGAACTCGGCGATCTTGCCGTTGGCCAGGTAGCGCGGGTGCGGGGCAAAAAAGGCGATGCTGTTGTAGCCCCAATAGTTGTTCAGGCCCTTTTGCAGCAGATGCTGGTCGTTGACGAAGGCATGGATCGGCAGCAACTCGATCGAGCTCACCCCAAGCTGCTTGATATGCCCCAGCAGTTCGTCGCACATCAGCCCGGCAAAGGTGCCGCGATTGGCCTCTGGCACCGCCGGGTGGCGCATGCTGATACCGCGCACGTGGGCCTCATAGAGGATGGTGCGCTCCCAGGGAATGCCCACGCGCTGGTCGCGGCCCCAGGTGTAGGCCGGGTCGATGACCTTGCACTTGGGCACGAACGGCGCACTGTCGCGCTCATCAAAGCTAAGGTCGCCGTCGGGGTGGCCGATGGTGTAGCCGAACAGCGCCTCGGACCATTTCAGGCTGCCGACCAGTTGCTTGGCGTAGGGGTCGATCAGCAGTTTGTTGGGGTTGAAACGGTGGCCGTTTTCCGGGTCGTACGGGCCGTGTACGCGGTAGCCGTAGATCTGCCCGGGATGGGCATCGGGCAGGTAGCCGTGGAAGATCTCGTCGGTGTACTCCGGCAGCTCGATGCGTTCGAGCTCGACCTCGCCGCTGGCATCGAACAGGCACAGTTCAACCTTGGTGGCGTTGGCCGAGAACAGGGCAAAATTGACCCCCAGCCCATCCCAGCTGGCGCCCAGCGGGAAGGGCAGGCCCTCGCGGATGCGCGAGGGTTCGAGGTGAACTTCGGCGGTAGGCTTTGGCTTGCTCATGGAAATCCTTGATCAGACCGGGGGTTGGCACAGGGGTTATCGCGGGGCAAGTCGAGGCGTCGCACCGCCGCTCCCACAGGCTGTGCAGGAGCGGGCTTGCCCGGCGATCAGGTTCATGCAGTCGGTGGCTTTTTGCTTGCCCTGGGCTTTTTCGGCGCTGGCGCAGTGCTTGCCGGCTTGGCCTTGGCGTTACTGGCCGGCGGCGCCTTGGCCGGTTTGCGCGGCGTTACCTTGGGCGCCAGCGCTTCGGCCTCGGCAAGCTTGCGCGCCATCGCCCAGTGCCGCTCTTCCTGGCCTTCGGGCTTACCTTCCGACTCCCAGATCTGATAGGCGAATTCACGGATACGTTTTTCTTCGACACTCATCTCTACGCTCCTGAGGACTTAACGATGTTCAACGAACAGATTGACCGGAAACTCCTTGAGTGCAGTGCTCAGCCACAGCTCCTTTGAGGCTGTGACTGCGCCTGTGGCAAAAAGTCCCGAGCAATTGCCAGGCGACAAGGCAAACGGCAAAACCAGCCGGGTATCGTCCCAGTTCTGTGCCGGGATCAGCGGTAGCGGTGATTGGCCAAGCAAGCTGCAGGCCAGGCGCGGCACCACCACCACGGCGCGCTGTTCGGCGCTCACCCGGGCAAACGCCAGGACCCGCCCGGCGTGTCTGCCGCGCACTTCGATCGGCAGGTACTGACCGCGCAGGAACAGCTGCGGGGACTGCTGGCGCCACTCCAGCACCTGGTTGATCAACGCCTGTTTGACCCGGCCGCTGCGCCAGTCCTGGAGCAACTGCGCCGTTGTGGTGCCATCCGCCAGGGCCTGGCGCCGACCGGCAAAGTCCACCGCGCGGCGGTTGTCCGGGTCGACCAGGCTGAAGTCCCAGAACTCGTTGCCCTGGTACAGATCGGGCACCCCGGGCACGGTCATGCGCAGCAGGCACTGCACCAGGCTGTTGAGGGCGCCCGGGCAGGCGATGGCCTGCGCCGCCTCGGCCAGGGAATGACGCAACTGCTGGCTGGCGCGCTCCAGCAGCAGGGTGTCGATGAAATCCAGGCAGGCCTGTTCATAGACCTCGTTCGGGGCGCTCCAGCTGCTGCGCAACTTGGCTTCACGCAGGGCTTTGCGCTGCCATTGGCGCAGGCGCTCGGCATAGGCCTCAAGCGCCAACGGATTGTTCTCATCAAGGTCCAGTGGCCAGCTGCCGAGCAGGGTCTGGTACAGCAGCAGCTCATCGCCTGCACCTGGCGCTTCGCCGTCGGCCAGGGTGCTGCGCAAGGGGCTGGCCAGCTCGCGCCAGTGTTCGACCCGGCTGGCAAACCAGCTGCTGCGTTCGCTGAGCACTGCCAGGCGCGCACGGCTGTCTTCGCCGCGCTTGTGGTCGTGGGTGGCGGTGGCCAGCAGGTTGTCCGGGAACTGCTCAAGGCGCGTGAGGCAATGTTGGTGAAAGTCCTCGACCGGGGCGCTGAAACGTTCGGCATCAAAACCTACGTCGTTACGCGACAGCAACAGTGCCGAGCGGTAGAAGGCCGTGTCTTCCACGGCCTTGGCGGCGGTGGGCGAGGTCAGTTGCTGAAAGCGCACGCAGGCGTGGCGCAGGTGCTTGCGCGGCCGGCCCGGCGGCAAGCGCCGCCAGGGCTCGCCGCCGAGCCAGCGCTGCAGGTAGTCGAGCACCGGCCAGTCAGCCTCGCTCAGGCACTGGCGGGCACCGCGCATGGCTTGCTGGAAGTACGCTTCATCTTCTACCGGGCGCCCGCAGGCATTGATGTAGGTGCGGTACACCGGGTAGTGCTCGATCAGCGCCTGCAACGCCCGGCGAATGGCGCCCAAGGTCAGGTCGCGGCTCATCAGGTCGTCGCGGGCCACTTGCAACAGCGCCTGGGCCACCGACTCGAAATCGCCGGCCAGGCTGCCATTGAGGATTTGCTGGCGGGCCAGGCGCACTTCCTCGCTGAAGTCCGGGCGTTCGCTTAGCGCGCTCCATAGCGCCGCCAACTCTGCTTCGCCGTCTGGATCATGCTGCAGCAGCGAGACCTGGTTCATGAACTCGTAGCCGGTGCTGCCGTCGACCTGCCAGTCGCGGTGCAGCTGCTCGTCGGCGCCGAGGATCTTCTCGACATAGATCGGAAAGTGCTCCAGCGCTGCCTCCAGTGGGCGCTGGGCCAAGAGCCCGTCGACCCGCCGGTGCAGCTTGCGGCAGTAGCCGCGCGGATCGGCCAGGCCGTCGATGTGGTCGATGCGCAGGCCGTCGACCAGGCCGCGGCCGATCAGCTCGAAGACCTTGCTGTGGGTGGCCTCGAACACCGCCGCGCGTTCGACCCGCAGGCCGCCCAGCTCGTTGACGTCGAAAAAGCGCCGCCAGTTGATATCGTCGCCAGCGGTGCGCCAGCTGGCCAGGCGGTAGGACTGATGTTCGAGCAGGGCGTGCAGGCGCTTGAAACCTTCGGGGCTGCGGCTGTCGAAGGCGCTGAGCACATCGTCCAGGGGCTGTTGGCAGGCCAGCGCCGCCAGTTCGGCCAGCAGCGGCCTGGCCTGCGCCGGCGCATCGTCAGCGCTGCGCAAGGCATTGAAGCGGCTGGCCAGTGTCTGCAGGGCTACACCACCTTCGGCGAGCACCAGGCCATAGTCGGCCGGGCAGATCGGAAAGCGGTGCTCGTGGTGCTGGATATGCAACTGGCCGGTTGCAGCGTCGAAGCGCAGCGGGATGTCGCCGCCTTGCAGCATCGCGCCGTAGTCACCGGCCAGAAACGGCAGCAGCAACTGACCTTCAAGCAGCGGGTCGGGCGAGTGCCACTGGATGTCGAAGAACTCGGCATAGCGGCTGCGCCGGCCCCAGGCCAGCAGGTCCTGCCACCAGGGGTTGTCGCTGCCGACCGCCATATGGTTGGACACCATGTCGAGGATCAGGCCCATACCGTGCAGGCGCAGCGCTGCCACCAGGCGCTCTAGCGCAGCTTCGCCGCCCAGATACGGGCTGACCTGCCCGGGGTCGACCACATCGTAGCCATGGCGCGAGCCGGGGCGCGCGCGCAGCAGCGGCGAGGCGTACAGGTGGCTGATGCCTAAGCGGGCGAAGTAGGGCACCAGCGCCGCCGCCTGGTCGAGGCCGAAGTCGGCATGAAACTGCAGGCGCAGGGTCGCGGTCAGGGCTTTCATCGGTCACGCTCCCAGGCTTGTTCGCGGGCCTGCGCCAGCAGCTCCAGGCGCCGCGCCGCATCCGCGTCGTCAAGCAGCACGCTGGCCGCCAGGGCAAAGCGCCGGCGCCAGTTGGGGTGGCTGTCGATGGTGCCGGGCAGGTTGGGTTGCTCATCGACACCCAGCAGATCTTCCAGCGGTACCAGCACCAGCGGCGCGCGGGTATGGCCAAGGTAGCGGATGCTGGCATCGATCAGCGCGTCGCTCTCGGCCAGGGCCTGGCCGTAGTTCTGTTCAAGAGTGCGCCGCAGGCCCTGGCGCTCGTGTTGGCGGCTGTCGCGCCAGTGCCGCTCGGTGATGCCGTCGATCAGGCTCAGGCGCTGGTTCCAGTCGATATCACGGGCCTGCAGCCAGCCGGCCAGCGGCGGCAGGTCATGGGTGCTGGTGGTGGCCAAGGCGTTGTCGGGCCAGTCGAGGATGGGCTTGAAATGGCCGGGCGGGTCTTGCTCGAACAGCAGTACGCGCATGCCGAGGATGGCCCGCGCGGCGAGCTTTTCGCGCAGCCCCTCGGGCACGGTGCCGAGGTCTTCACCCAGCACGATGGCCTGGTGGCGCACTGACTCAAGGCTGAGCAGGCGCAGCAGATCATCGAGCGGGTAGTGCAGGTAGGCTCCTTCGGCCGGGGTGGCACCCTGGGGTATCAGCCACAGCCGTTGCAAACCCATGACATGGTCGATGCGCAGGCCCCCGGCATGGGCAAAGTTGGCCCGCAGCATCTCGATGAACGCCCGGTAGCCGTTGCGTCGCAGGCCTTCGGGCGAGAAGGCGCAGATGCCCCAGTTCTGCCCGGCGCGGTTGAGAATATCCGGCGGCGCGCCGACATTGAGGCCGGCCAGCAGCTCGTCCTGGCGGCTCCAGGCCTGGCTGCCGGCGCCGTCGGCACCCACCGCCAGGTCGGCGATCAGGCCGATGCCCATGCCATGGCTGCGCGCCGCATCCTGGGCACGTTGCAGGCTGCGTTCGATCAACCACTGACAGAAGGCGTGAAACGCCACCTCCTCGCTGTGCTGGCGGGCGAAGGCACTCACCTCGGGGCTGTGCGGGTCGTGCCAGGCAGCGGGCCAGTCGCGCCAGTCCTGGCCGATGTCGCGCTTGAGCGCGTGCTCCAGCAGTACCTCGAAGCGGCAGTGGCGTTCCAGGGCGGGGCCGGCGTGCTGGCGATAGCTGTCGAAGTCGGCGAACAACGGGTGCTCGGTGGCGATAAAGTCGCGGTACAGCGCACGCAGCAAACGCTGGCGAAACGATGCGGCCTGCGGCCAGTCGATCAGCGGCAGTTGTTCAAGCTGCTCCAGCGGCCCGTGCAACTGGCAGGCTTCAATGGCCATGCGCACCGCACGGTCCCCGAGCAGCGCCGCCGGGCTTGCATACAGGCTGTTGAGAAACAGCCGGCTGGAGGGCGAGTACGGGCTGTAGCGCTGGCTGTCGCTGGCGAACATGGCGTGCAGCGGGCTGATCGCCAGGGCATCGGCGCCGCGTTCGGCGGCGCTGCGCACCAGCGCCTCGAGGGCCAGGCAATCACCATAGCCGCCATCGTCGGGGCGACGCAGGCTGTACAGTTGGGCGCTCAGTCCCCAACTGCGAGGCGTCGGCGTGCCCAGCGCATCGGCGATGCTGTAGCAGCGGGTTGGCGCCACGGCCAGGGTGAACTGTTGCTGGTCGATCTGCACCTGGTGATAGCCGATCGGCAAGCCGGCGGGGAGCCTGGCCTGATCATCCAGTTGCAACGGTTGTTCGCTGCCATCTTCAAGCAGCACCTGGCAGTCCATCGCTGGCGGAAAATAGCCGGACAGCTGCAGGGGGAGGCCGTGGTCAACCGTCAACAGCGGCGGCAGGTGGCGGGCATCGTGGGCGCGCAGCAGCGCCTGGATACTGGCTTCGATCGCCTCAACGCTGTCGGCCGGGTGGCCTAGGCCGGCCAGCACCCGCTGCAGCGCCGGGTCACTGACCCGCTGGGCGCGGCCGTTGGCGTCGATCCAGTCCACCGCCAGGCCCGCCAGTTCGGCCAGTTGCTGCAAGCGTGGGTCAGTCATGGGCAGGCTCCGCTGGAGTGGTCGGCAGCAGGCTGACCAGGGTGGTGTAGGGCGGCAATTGCGTGTTGCCGATGCAGCTTTCGCTACAGCTGAACAGGCGTGCAGCGTTGGCCGGCAGGTCGGCCACTTGCGCGGTAGGGCCAAGGTTGAGGTCAATACGCAGCTCGCCGCCGCGTTCGAGCTGCCAGCGCACCGTCAAGGCCTGCGGCCCCAGCACCCGGGCGCCGAGGGCATGGATGCCGGGCAGGTTGGGGACGATGTGGCGGGCGCGCAGGGCCAGTAATTGCCGGTACAACTGCAACCATGGCTGTTGGCATGAGTGTGCTGGCCGCGGCCGCGAAGCGTCGAAGGTCTCGAGGGCATTGGGGTCGGGAATCCGCGAGCGGGTAGCGGCGTCGGCGAAGTGGGCAAAACCGGCAAACTCGGCGCGCCGGCCTTCGCGTACGGCGTCGGCCAGTTCATCGTGGTGATCGGTGAAAAACACGAAAGGTTGCTCGCAGCCCCATTCATCACCCATGAACAGCAGCGGGATCATCGGCGCCAGCAGCAACAGGGTGGTGGCCGCGCGCAAGGCCTGGGGCGGGCACAGTCGGTTAAGGCGCTCGCCGAACGCGCGGTTGCCGATCTGGTCGTGGTTCTGCAGGAACAGCACGAAGGCCGTGGGGGGCAAATGCCCGCTGGGCTCGCCGCGGGGACGGCCGTTGCGGTCGGGCTGGCCCTGGAAGACGAAGCCCTGGCTCAGGCAGCGCGCGAGTTTTTCGATGGTCGACTCGCTGTAGTCGGCGTAGTACGCCTCCTGCTCGCCGGTGAGCAGCACGTGCAGGGCGTTGTGACCGTCGTCGTTCCACTGCGCATCGAAGCCCTGTTCAAGCAGGTGCGCCTGGTTGTGTTCGTTCTCAAGGGTCAGCCATACCTGACGCCCCGGGGTGATCTCGCTGCGCACCCGGCGCGCCAGTTCGGCAAGAAAATCCGGGTCGTCGATGGCGTGCACGGCGTCCAGGCGCAGACCGTCGACGCGGTACTCCTGCAGCCACATCAGGGCGTTCTCGATAAAAAAGTCGCGCACCTGGCGGCGGCGAAAATCAATCGCCGCGCCCCACGGGGTCTGGCGATCCTGGCGAAAAAAGCCACTGGCGTACTGGCCGAGGTAATTGCCGTCCGGGCCGAAGTGGTTGTAGACCACATCCATCAGCACCATCAGGCCATGGCCGTGGGCCTGGTCGATCAGTTCGCGCAGTTGCTCGGGGCTGCCATAGCTGTGCTGTGGAGCGAACGGCAGGACGCCGTCGTAGCCCCAGTTACGCTCGCCGGGGAATTGCCCGAGCGGCATCAGCTCGATGGCGGTAATGCCCAGCTCGGCCAGGGCCGGCAAGCGCTCGATCACCCCGGCATAGCCGCCGCACAGGCCGACATGCAGCTCGTAGATGACCGCCTCAGGCCAGGGGCGCCCGCGCCAGTCGGGGTACTGCCAGCGGTAGGCTGCGGGGTTCAGCAACTGGCTGGGGCCGTGCACGCCGTCGGGTTGGTAGCGCGACGCCGGGTCGGCCACCGTGAGCGTGGCGTCGATCCGGTAGCGGTAGCGGTCACCGGCCTTGCACGGCAGCTGGCCGACGAACCAACCGTCGGCCTGGGCCTGCAAGGGCTGGCGCGCACCGGCGTCGAATTCAACCTCCACCTGCTGTGCGTCCGGTGCCCACAGGGCAAACCGGGCGCTGTTGCTGTCCAGCATCACGGCCCCGTGGGTCGCGTGTTCCTGTGACCTCAAGGGCATACCTGCCATCTCCGCTTCAGCGTGGGGTTGCTCGGGCGTTTTCGACCAGCTCCTGATAAAGACGGGCATAAGGCTCGACGGCCTGGCACCAGTTGAACGGTTGGGTCATCGCCAGGCAGCGCATGGCATTGAGCAGGTTCTTCTTGCTGTACACGTAGAACGCCCGGCCCAGTGCTTCGCGGTAGCTGTCGACGGTCGATTCATCGAACAGAAAACCGGTGACGCCATTCTCGATGGTGTCGGCCAGGCCCCCGGTGTTGCGCGCCACCGGCAGCGAGCCAAAGCGCTGGGCGTACATCTGGCTCAGGCCGCAGGGCTCGTAGCGCGACGGCATGAGCAGGAAGTCGCTGCCGGCGAACATGCGCCGGGCATCGGTTTCGTTGAAGCCGATGCGCACGCCGATCTGCCCGGGATGGCGCAGGGCAAGTTCGCGCATGGCCTGTTCTTCTTCCGGTTCGCCACGGCCGATGATCGCGATCTGGCCGCCCTGGCGGACGATGTATTCGGCCACCCCCAGGGTCAGGTCCAGGCCTTTCTGGTAGACCAGGCGCGAAACCACTGCGAACAGTGGCCCGTTCGAAGGTTGCAGGCCGAACAGCTCACGCACCTGGCGGCTGTTGGCGGCCTTGCCGTGCCAGTCGTTGAGGCTGAAGGGGTGATCCAGGTGCGGGTCGCTGGCCGAGTCCCAGCTCTCGTCGATGCCGTTGGGAATACCGCTGAGCAGGCCTTGCTGGGCCTTGCTGGCGAGAAAGCCATCCAGCCCGCAACCGAACGAGGGCGTAGTGATTTCCCGGGCATAGGTGGCGCTGACCGTGGTGATGTGGCTGGAGTAGGCAAGGCCGGCCTTGAGGAACGACAGCTTGCCGTAAAACTCCATGCCTTCCTGTTGCAGGGCGTGGTCGGGGATCGCCAGTTCCGGGCAGCAGGCGCGGCTGACCACGCCCTGGTAGGCCAGGTTGTGGATGGTGAACAGGGTCGGCGTCTGCAGGCCGCGCCAGTGCATGTAGGCCGGGGCCAGGCCGGCCGGCCAGTCGTGGGCATGGACCAGGTCGGGCTTCCAGTGGACCATGCCTTCACCGGCGGCGATTTCTGCCGCGGCCAGGCCCAGGCGGGCAAAGCGGATGTGATTGTCGGGCCAGTCGCGACCGTTGTTGGCGCCGTAGGGCGTGCCCTCGCGCTGGTACAGCTCGGGACAGATCAACACATAGATGACCAGGCCATCGGCCAGGTCCATGCGCCCGATCTTGCAGGGCGGCAAGGCCGCGTGGCCGCCCAGCTCGCCGACCAGGTGGATCGGGTTGTCGCTTTCCAGCACCTGCGGGTAACCGGGGATCAGCACCCGCACATCGTGCAGGTGACGCATGGCCCGTGGCAGCGCCGCCGAGACATCGCCCAAGCCGCCGGTCTTGACCAGGTCGGCGATTTCCGAGGTGACGAACAACACTTTGCGTTTATGTGAAGAATGTCTGGGGTCAGCACCCAGTGCCTTGGCTGTCGGCGTGAAATCCGCTGCAAGCGGTTCACGCGAATCCGGGGTGAATTGCTCTACATGAGGTTCGACAGCGGCACTGATCATACTTCTCTCCGTCCCTATGTTGTGCGGGCGTGGGCGCCCGTTGTTGTTTGTCTACCGATACTGTTCTCTGTGAGTGGTATTGCCTTGCCTTCCATGCCCCGCAGCCAAGCGCACAAGCGCTACGCAAGCCGGCGTCCTGCCGACGGCGTGGTGACGATATGGGGTGGGTGGGCCGCGTCCGTTGAAGCGGAATCGTTGGCCTACTTAGTTCCTGACCTACCGCGATTGCAGAAGTTTCGACTATTTTCAGTCGAGTTTTCCGGGCGATGTCTGGCCGAATACCGAGTGTAGGAGAGAATTCGTGAAGAATGTGACCCGCTGGTCACTTTTGCTCGCAGGAACCTGCAGCAGCGCGACTGCAGGTTGTGGCACAACGTTTCAGACGGCTTAGGCGGGAGAAATGCCGTCAAGCAGGGCAGAAAACATCAGGTGCACAACCCGCCGCGGGGACGCTCAGCTGCGCGCTGGCAACTGGCCGTCCTGGGCTTGCTGCAGAAGCAGACTGAGTTGGGCGACCTGTTGTTGCAACTGCTCGCGCTCTTCTTTAAGGCGACGCAGCTCGTCGCGGTGTACCGTCACGTAGAGGGTCTGGGCAGGCATTTTTGGCAGAAGGGTTCCCATTGCACACCTCGCATAGGGTGGTTCGTTTTTCTAACAGCGTAGCTGCTGGATCGGCGGCGATTCTGAATTCTTTTGCAGGCCTTGGGAACTTTTTTGTTTCTGGCTGTCTTGCCGTTCGTCGCTGAACCAAGCGCGCCAGGGCTGGACTAACCTTGAAGGCCTGAAGCGCTATTTTTCATTCCAGGGGAGCATCGCACATGCAATTGGGAATCGTGGGGCTGGGCCGCATGGGCGGCAATATTGCACGGCGCTTGATGCGTGGCGGGCACCGCATGGTGGTGCATGACCGCGATCGTCAGGCAGTGGAAACCCTGGTCAAGGAAGGCGCCAACGGCGCCCATGACCTTGGCGCGCTGGTAGGCAAACTGGAGAAACCCCGGGCGGTGTGGGTGATGCTGCCGGCCGGTGAGCCGACCGAGCAGACCATCGCCCAGCTTGCTGACCTGCTGGACGCCGACGACGTGATCATCGACGGCGGCAATACCTTCTACAAGGACGACATGCGCCGCGCCGCCGAGCTGGGCAAGCGCAACTTGCACTATATCGATGTCGGCACCTCGGGCGGCGTCTGGGGCCTGGAGCGCGGCTACTGCATGATGATCGGCGGCGAGCAGGCGGTGGTCGAGCGCCTCGACCCGCTGTTCGCCACCCTCGCCCCCGGCGTTGGCGAGATCCCCCGCACCCGTGGCCGCCAGGGCCCGGCCGGGCGTGCCGAGCAGGGTTATATTCATGCCGGGCCCGCAGGTGCCGGGCACTACGTGAAGATGATCCACAACGGCATCGAATACGGCCTGATGCAGGCCTATGCCGAAGGGTTCGACCTGCTCAAGAGCAAGGGCAGCGATGCCGTGCCGGCCGAGCAGCGCTTTGACCTGAACCTGGCGGAAATCGCCGAAGTGTGGCGCCGTGGCAGTGTGGTCACCTCCTGGCTGCTGGACCTTACCGCCGACGCCCTGGTGGCAGACCCGCAACTGGGCGGCTACAGCGGCTCGGTGGCCGACAGCGGCGAAGGGCGCTGGACCATCGATGCGGCGGTGGAGCAGGCGGTGCCGGTGCCGGTGCTGTCCAGTGCGCTGTTCGCCCGCTTCCGTTCGCGCCAGCAGCAGGGCACCTACGCCGACCGCATGCTGTCGGCCATGCGTTTTGGCTTTGGTGGCCACGTCGAGAAGAAAGCCGAATGAGCAAAACACAGATCGAAGCGGCACCGCCTTGCAACCTGTTCCTGTTTGGTGCCAACGGCGACCTGGTCAAGCGCCTGTTGATGCCGGCCTTGTATAACTTGAGCCGTGATGGCCTGCTCGACAAGGGCTTGCGCATCGTTGGCGTCGACCACAACGCCGCCACCGACAACGAATTCGCCGCGCGCCTGCAAGCCTTCATGCGCGAACGCGACAGGGCCAGCGAAGGCGCCAGCAAGTGCCTGGATGACAAACTCTGGGCGCGCCTGGCCAAACGCATCGGCTACCTCACCGGCGATTTTCTCGACGAGGCCACCTACCAGGCCATCGCCGAACGCATCCGCAGCAACCCCAGCGCCAACGCGGTGTTCTACCTGGCCACCTCACCGCGCTTTTTCAGCGAAGTGGTGCAGCGCCTGGGCACCGCTGGCCTGCTCGACGAAAGCGCCGGCTTTCGCCGGGTGGTGGTGGAAAAACCCTTCGGCTCGGACCTGGCCAGCGCCGAAGCGCTCAATGCCTGCCTGCTCAAGGTCATGAGCGAAAAGCAGATCTACCGCATCGACCATTACCTGGGCAAAGAGACGGTGCAGAACATCCTCGTCAGCCGTTTTTCCAACGGCCTGTTCGAAGCGTTCTGGAACAACCACTACATCGATCACGTGCAGATCACCGCTGCCGAAACCGTCGGTGTCGAAAGCCGCGGCGCCTTCTACGACAGTACCGGCGCCTTGCGCGACATGGTCCCCAACCACCTGTTCCAGTTGCTGGCGATGGTCGCCATGGAGCCGCCGGCGGCCTTTGGCGCCGATGCGGTGCGTAGCGAGAAGGCCAAGGTCATCGGCGCGATCCGGCCCTGGTCGAAGAACATGGCCCTGAAAAACTCGGTACGCGGCCAGTACAGCGCTGGCAAACAAGGGCGCAAGAAGGTCCCCGGTTACCGCGAAGAACCTCGGGTCGCGCCCGACAGCAACACCGAAACCTTCGTCGCCCTCAAGGTAATGATCGACAATTGGCGCTGGGTCGGCGTGCCGTTCTACCTGCGTACCGGTAAGCGCATGAGCGTGCGCGACACCGAGATTGCCATCTGCTTCAAGCCAGCGCCCTATGCCCAGTTTCGCGATACCGAAGTCGAGCGGCTCAAGCCCAACTATCTGAATATCCAGATCCAGCCCAACGAAGGCATGTGGTTCGACCTGCAAGCCAAGCGCCCGGGCCCGGCCCTGGCCATGGAGAACGTCGAGCTGGGTTTTGCCTACAAGGACTTTTTCAAGATGCAGCCGTCCACCGGCTACGAGACGCTGATCTACGACTGCCTGACCGGCGACCAGACCTTGTTCCAGCGCGCCGACAACATCGAGAACGGCTGGCGCGCGGTGCAGCCGTTCCTCGATGCCTGGCAGGAGGGCGGCGAGGTGCAGCTCTATGCCGCCGGTGACAACGGCCCGACTGCGGCGGACGAACTGCTGACCCGCGATCGGCGGGTCTGGCACCCGATTGGTTGAGGGTTCACGCACAAGGGGGATGAATGCCGGGTTTGATCGAAGACTACGCCCTGCTGGGTAACTGTCGCAGCGCCGCGCTGGTAGGCCGCGACGGCTCCCTGGACTGGCTGTGCCTGCCCAGGTTCGACTCCCCGGCGGTGTTTGCCGCCTTGCTCGGCAATGAAGAAAACGGCCGCTGGCGCCTGGCGCCGAGCGAGCCTTTGGTGCAGGTCAGCCGTGAATACCTGGACGGCACCCTGATCCTGCACACCACCTTCACCACCGCCAGCGGCCGTGCGCGCCTGATCGACTGCATGCCCCTGGCTGAACACAACAGCGTGCTGCGCATTGTCGAGGGCCTGGAAGGCGAAGTGCCGTTCGAGATGGACCTGGTGATGCGCTTTGACTATGGCAACAGTGTGCCTTGGGTCGAAAAGGCCGAGCCGCTGGTGCTCTCGGCGGTGGTTGGCCCCGACCGGCTGATACTGCGCAGCGGCGCCGCCACCCAGGCCCTGGATCACCACACCGGCAGCCGCTTTACCGTCAAGGCCGGCCAGCGCCTGGCCTTCAGCCTGAGCCACCAGGCGTCACACCTGCCATTGCCTGCAGCCTTCGATGCCGAGCAAGCTTTGCAACGGACCCGGGAGCAGTGGCAGCAGTTTTCGGCGCGCTGCCCGGACGTCGGCCCCTGGACGGCGCTGGTCAAGCGCTCACTGCTTACCCTCAAGGCCATGACCTACGCGCCCACCGGCGGCATTGTCGCGGCGGTGACCACCTCGTTGCCCGAGCGCCTGGGCGGTGAGCGCAACTGGGACTACCGCTATTGCTGGCTGCGCGATGCGACCATGACCTTGCTGGCGTTCATGAACCTTGGTTACTTCGAAGAGGCCCAGGCCTGGCGCGAATGGCTGCTGCGCTCGGTGGCCGGCAACCCCGAGCAGATGCAGATCATGTACGGCCTGGCCGGCGAGCGGCGGCTGGCGGAGTATGAAGTGCCGTGGCTGGCCGGTTATGAAGGTGCACAACCGGTGCGTATCGGTAATGCCGCAGCGTTGCAGCACCAACTGGATATTTATGGCGAGGTCGCCGATGCCATGAGCCAGGCAATTCGTGGTGGCCTGCCGCGCCACCCGCGTAGCGCGGCGATTGCCCGGTTGATCATGCCGTACCTGGAAAAAACCTGGCAGCAGCCGGACGAGGGCATCTGGGAGGTGCGCGGTGGGCAGCAGCACTTCACCCATTCCAAAGTCATGGCCTGGGTGGCCTTCGACCGCGCTGCCGGCTTGAGCGATACCACCGAAGAAGGTCAGGTGCGCGCCGGGCATTACCGTCAGGTGGCGGCCAGGATTCACCGGCAGGTGTGTGAACAGGGCTTCGATGGGCAGCTGGGCTGTTTCGTCCAGGCTTATGGTTCGACCGAAATGGATGCCAGCCTGCTGCAGATTGCCCTGACCGGCTTCCTGCCGGCGGATGATCCGCGCTTTCTCGCCACCCTTGCGCGCATCGAGCAGCGTCTGCTACGCAATGGCCTGTTGCTGCGCTATGACAGCGACAGCGGTTGCGATGGGCTGACGCCGGGTGAGGGGACCTTCCTGGTCTGTTCGTTCTGGCTGGCGGATGTCTATGTGCTGCTGGGGCGGGAGGAGGAGGCCAGGACCTTGTTCGAACGTCTTGCGGCCCTGTGCAACGACGTCGGCCTGCTGGCCGAGCAGTACGACCCGCTGGGCCGGCGCATGCTCGGCAATTTCCCCCAGGCTTTCAGCCATATCGGCATCATCAACACCGCGCTGAACCTGCACCGCGCCCAGTGCCCGGTGCGCGACCGGGCGCAATGTGGTTAAAGGCATCGCGGGTCAAGTCGGGTCGCCGCACCGCCGCTCCCACAGGTAGCGTAGGCCTTTAGAGGCGCGAGCTGATCCATTGGCGATGCTGCTCACACTTCACCTTTGCGCCTTGTCGGCGAATGGACCGGCGATGCACGAGAAGCGAAAGCAAAAAAGCGCTCTGCTTCTAGATGTACGTAATTGCAGACGCCACCGATCGTCCCTTGCAGAAGGCCGAGTGGAACCCTTGCGTAGTGGGGCGACGGCCATGGATGGCCGGCGAGCGCCGCAGGGCCAGGGACGGCCCTTCGGCGCGCCCCCACGGGAGCAAGGGTGGAAGGAGGGAACCCGGAGCGCAGCGCAGGGCCGATGAAGGGACAGGGCGTTTTTGGTTACTTTTGCCGCCAAGCAAAAGTGACCCGCCGTAAGGGCGGAAGGCGCCGGCAGCGCCTCATCATCAAATGGATCAGCTCAAACACAGCCTGGCTGCCCCAATACTTGCAAGCTGCTTAAGACAGTTGCTCCCACAGGCCCGTGCAGTCAGCGTTACAACCAGTAGGTCACCGCCCACCACCCCAGCCCACCCATGACCACGGTATAGGGCAGCGCCATCCACACCATGCGCCCATACGACAGGCGAATCAGCGGCGCAATCGCCGAGGTCAGCAGGAACAGGAATGCCGCCTGGCCGTTGGGCGTGGCTACGCTCGGCAGGTTGGTGCCGGTGTTGATCGCCACCGCCAGGGTCTCGAAGTGCTCGCGGCTCATGCCGCCGTTGACAAACGCCTGCTTGACCTCGGTGATATAGATAGTGGCGACGAACACGTTGTCGCTGATCGCCGACAACAGGCCGTTGGCGATAAACAGCATGCCCGGCTGCTGATCGGCCGGCAGCGCCAGTACCCACTGGATCAGCGGGGTAAACAGCTGCTGCTGGTGGATCACCGCGACCACGGCAAAGAACACCACCAACAATGAGGTGAACGGCATGGCGTCCTGGAACGCACGGCCCAGGCGGTGCTCGTCGGTGATGCCGGTAAAGGCGGTAATCAGCACGATCACCAGCAGGCCGATCAGGCCGACTTCGGCCACATGCAGGCCCAGGCCGATGATCAGGATCAGCGCTGCCAGGCCTTGCACCACCAGTGCGGCACGTTGCTGGGTGGTGCGCTGGGCGTCGTCTTCGGCGGCATAGGCGGCCAGCACCTGGCGCACGTTGTCCGGCAGCAGGGTGCCGTAGCCGAACCAGCGCAGTTTCTCCAGCAGCACGCAGGTGACCAGCCCGGCGGCCAGTACTGGCAGCGACACCGGCGCCACCTTGAGGAAGAACTCGGCAAAGTGCCAGCCCATTTCGTGGCCGATCAGCAGGTTCTGCGGCTCGCCGACCAGGGTGCACACGCCGCCCAGGGCGGTACCGACGGCGCCGTGCATCAGCAGGCTGCGCAAGAATGCGCGAAATTGCTGCAGGTCTTCGCGGTGCAGGTGGGCGACGTGCTGGTCGCTGTCCAGGTCCGAGTCTTCCCGTGGGTTGGCGCCGGAAGCGACGCGGTGATACACCGAGTAAAAGCCGACCGCCGCGCTGATGATCACCGCCGTCACCGTCAGCGCATCGAGAAACGCCGAAAGAAAGGCCGAGAGAAAACAGAACAGCAAGGCCAGCAGGGCCTTGGAGCGCACGCCGAGAAGAATCCGCGAAAACACGAACAGCAGCAGGTCCTTCATGAAGTAGATACCGGCGACCATGAACATCAGCAGCAGGATCACCGGAAAGTTGTGCTGCAGCTCTTCATACAGCGCTTGCGGCGTGGTCATGCCCAGCAGCAGGGCCTCGACCATCAGCAGGCCGCCGGGCATCAGCGGGTAGCACTTGAGCGCCATGCCGAGGGTGAAGATGAACTCGATCACCAGCACCCAGCCGGCCACCACCGGGCCGAGGGTGAACAGCAGCAGGGGATTGAGCAGCAGGAACAGGCACAAGGTAGCCTTGTACCAGCGCGGCGACTGGCCAAGAAAATTGTGGGCCAGGGCGCCGGCCAGGGAGCGGGACATGAAAATGTATCCTTATGATTCAACAGCTGGGCAAAGTGCCGCATGTGTGAACGGAGATCAAGGTAAAAGTCCCGGTTTTGGCACAAGCGCGGCCTTGGCGCCGACGGGCACCTTGTTATAGTCCTGCGATCAACCTCGCCGTCTTCAAGGAGAGCACCGTGACTGACTACCAAGCGTTCAAGGTCGAACTGAACAACCGCATCGCCCACGTGCAGATCAACCGCCCGGAAAAGTACAACGCCATGAACGCGGCGTTCTGGAGCGAAATCGTCGAGATCTTCCGCTGGATCGATGAAACCGACGAAGTGCGCGCGGTGGTCATCAGCGGTGCCGGCAAGCATTTTTCTTCCGGCATCGACCTGATGCTGCTGGCCTCGGTGGCCAACGAACTGGGCAAGGACGTCGGCCGCAACGCGCGCCTGCTGCGCCGCACCATCCTGCGCATGCAGGCCTCGTTCAATGCCGTGGACAACTGCCGCAAGCCGGTGCTGGCGGCAATCCAGGGTTACTGCATCGGCGGCGCCATCGACCTGGTCTCGGCCTGCGACATGCGTTACTGCAGCAGCGACGCGCAGTTCTCGATCAAGGAAGTCGACATGGGCATGGCCGCCGATGTCGGCACCCTGCAGCGTCTGCCACGGATCATCGGCGACGGCATCATGCGCGAACTGGCCTACACCGGGCGCAATGTCGCCGCCGACGAAGCCCAGCGCATCGGCCTGGTCAACCGTGTGTTTGACAGCCATGAGGCACTGCTTGACGGAGTCTTTGCCATTGCCGCCGAAATTGCGGGAAAATCTCCCATTGCCGTGGCCGGCACCAAGCACATGATCAGCTACATGCGCGATCACCGCATCGACGATGGCCTGGAGTACATCGCCACCTGGAACGCCGCCATGCTGCAATCCACCGATCTGCGGGTGGCGGTTGCCGCCCACATGAGCAAACAGAAACCCGAGTTCGCCGACTGACCCCCGGCGGCGAACCCCGCAAGGAACCGGCACATGTCAGCGCGTTGGACCACCGCAGTACTGGACACAAACCTCACCGGCGGCTGGGCGGTCGCCCGCAGCAGTGAGGGTTTTCTGGTCGATGACAACGGCGCGCTGTTCCCGCGCGACTGGCTCAAGCGCCAGGAGCTGGACGTGCTTTGCGAGCACGGCATCGGCCATTTCGATGGCCAGCCGGTGTTCCTTCTGGAGTTGCGCAGCCCCCAGGCGGTAGCCGGCTGCAGCTGGCGCGGCTTGCGTCAGTTCATGCTCGAAGGCGACTTCGAGACCTACAAGATTCTTGGCTATGCCGCGCAAATCGGCACCTGGGCCCGCGAGCACCGCTTCTGTGGCAGTTGCGGCCAGGCCATGGAGCAAATCCACTGGGAGCGGGCGATGTACTGCGCGCCGTGTGATTTACGCAGCTACCCGCGCATCTCGCCGAGCATGATCGTGCTGATCAGCCGTGGCGACGAAATCCTCCTGGCCCGTTCACCGCGCTTTGTCAGCGGCGTGTACAGCACCCTGGCAGGCTTCGCCGAGCCTGGCGAATCGGCCGAAGACTGCCTGGTGCGCGAAGTGCGCGAAGAGGTCGCGATCGAGGTGCAGAACATCCAGTACGTCGGCAGCCAGTGCTGGCCGTTCCCCCATTCGATGATGCTCGGTTTTCATGCCGAGTACGCCGGCGGCGAGATCGTCATGCAGCCGGACGAGATCGAGGACGCCCAGTGGTTTCGCGTCGATGCGCTACCGCCGTTGCCGGCGGGGCGTTCGATTGCGCGCTATCTGATCGACCTGTACGTGGCCCGCCGCCTAGGCCTGGCCGAACCAGTGCTGCCACGCTAGGCGCACGGTCAGCGCCAGCACCACGGTGATGAACACCGGGCGGATGAACTTGCTGCCGCCGCTGATGGCGGTGCGCGCGCCGAAGAACGCGCCGACCATCAGTGCCGAGCCCATCGACAGGCCCACCAGCCAGTCGACCTGGCCGGAGAAGATGAACACCGACAGCGCTGCGGCGTTACTGACGAAGTTCATGCTGCGCGCCACGCCGCTGGCCTTGACCAGGTCGATGGGGTAGAGCAGCAGCGTGCTGACGGTCCAGAACGCGCCGGTGCCCGGGCCGGCCACGCCGTCGTAGAAGCCCAGGGTGAAGCCTTGGGGGATCTGCCACTTCTTTTTCACCGGCGCATCGGCATCCAGCGGCGCCTTGGGCGTGCCGCCGAACAGCAGGTAGACGCCACAGAGAAAGACGATCACCGGCAGCATCTTGTTCAGCCATTCGGCCGGCAGGTAGTGGGCCACCACCGCACCGATCAGGGCACCGATAAAAGTACCGACCAGGGCATGACGCCACTGCGCCGGGTGGAACAGCTTGCGCCGGTAGTAGGTGAAGCCGGCGGTGGCCGAGCCGAAGGTCGAGCTGAGCTTGTTGGTGCCCAGCACCAGGTGCGGTGGCATGCCGGCGGTGAGCAGCGCCGGGGTGGTGAGCAGGCCGCCACCGCCGGCAATGGCATCGATGAAACCGGCAACGAAAGCGACGGCGGCAAGAATCGCCAGGGTGGTGGGGTCTACGCTGAGTTCGAAAGGCATGGCGTGGGCTTAATCGACTGGGCGCAGAAGGGCTGCGCCGAAGGGTCGATATGGTAATGGAGATCGGGACTGTCTGTCAGGGCCTCATCGCGGGGCTAGCCCGCTCCTACTGTAGGGGCGGGCCTGCCCCGCGATGCTTTCATCAGGACAAAAAGCCACCGTCGACATTCAACGCCACGCCAGTGGTGTAGCTCGATGCGTCGCTGGCCAGGTACAGCACCGCGCCGGCCATCTCTTTCGGGTCGGCCACGCGCTTGAGCGGGATCTGCTGCAGCGCGGTGTTGAGGATCGCATCGTTCTTGACCAGCGCCGAGGCGAATTTGGTATCGGTCAGGCCTGGCAGCAGGGCGTTGCAGCGGATACCGAACGGCGCGCATTCCTTGGCGAAGACCTTGGTCATGTTGATCACCGCCGCCTTGGTCACCGAGTAGATGCCCTGGAAGATCCCCGGCGACACGCCGTTGATCGAGGCAACGTTGATGATGCTGCCGCCACCGTTGTCGCGCATCAGCTTGCCGGCTTCCACCGACATGAAGAAGTAACCGCGGATGTTGACGTCGACGGTCTTCTGGAAGGCGCCAAGGTCAGTGTCCAGCACGTTGCAGAACTGCGGGTTGGTGGCGGCGTTGTTGACCAGGATGTCCAGGCGCCCGAACTGTTCGCGAATGCCGGCGAAGACCTGGCTGATCTGCTCCATCTCGCCGATGTGGCAGGCAACCGCGGTGGCCTTGCCACCGGCGGCGATGATCGCTTCGGCAACCTGCTGGCAACCCTCGAGCTTGCGGCTCGAGACGATCACATGGGCGCCTTGCTGGGCCAGCAGGTGGGCGATGGCTTCGCCGATGCCGCGGCTGGCGCCGGAGACGAAGGCGACTTTGCCGTCGAGGTCGAACAGGTGGGTCTTGGACATGGTCTTTTCCTTGTTGGAGTCGTCAGAGTGGGGACTTGCCGATGACCTGCAGGCTCATGTGCTCCAGCAGCGTGTTCATGTGGATGAACTGGGCGAAGCGCTTGTCCTGGGTCTGGCCGTGGAAGAACCGGTAGTAGATCTGCTGGACGATGCCGGCCAGGCGGAACAGGCCGTAGGTGTAGTAGAAGTCGTAGTTGTCGATTTTGATCCCGGCACGTTCGCCGTAGTAATCGACAAACTGCTGGCGGGTGAGCATGCCCGGGGCGTTGCTTGGCTGGCGGCGCATCAGTTGCACCGGCGCCGGGTCGTCGGCTTGAATCCAGTAGGCCAGGGTGTTGCCCAGATCCATCAGCGGATCGCCAATGGTGGTCATTTCCCAGTCGAGCACGCCGATGATGCGCATGGGGTTGTCGGCATCGAGGATGACGTTGTCGAAGCGGTAGTCGTTGTGCACGATGGCAGGCTTGGGGTGATCGGCCGGCATTTTCTCGCGCAGCCAGGCGATGACCTTTTCCCAGCGTGGCGCATCGGCGGTCAGGGCTTTTTCGTAGCGGCTGGCCCAGCCCTCGATCTGGCGTTGCACGTAGCCTTCGGGCTTGCCCAGGTCGCCCAGGCCGCAGGCGTTGTAGTCGACCTGGTGCAGCTCGACCATCCGCTCGATGAAGCTCTTGCACAGGGCCTCGGTGCGTTGGGCATCCAGGCCCAGCTCCGGCGGCAGGTCCGAGCGCAAGATGATGCCCTTGACCCGGTCCATGACATAGAACTCGCCACCGATCAGCGACTCGTCGGTGCAATGCACGTAGGCCTTGGGGCAGTAGGGGAAGCCGCTGTTGAGCTGGTTGAGGATGCGGAACTCGCGGCCCATGTCATGGGCGGATTTGGCCTTGTGACCAAACGGCGGGCGACGCAACACAAACTCGCGCCCGGCGTATTGCACCAGGTAGGTCAGGTTCGAGGCACCACCGGGGAACTGGCTGATGGTCGGCGCACCGGTCAGGCCCTGGATATGCGCTTTCAGATAAGGGTCGATCACTGCGGCATCAAGTTCTTCGCCGGGTCGGACCTGGGTGGACTGGTCGGTGAGCGTCATGCGTTTCCCTTATGTTCAAAGCCAGAGATTATTGGCCAATCTAATTCCTGCCGCGCACGCTCACAAGCACACCCGGGCGTTATAGGTGAGCGTGTTGCAGCACAATCAGCAGGTTTGATCGGCTGAGCATATATAACTACACCCCGCTCCCTGCGTGCCTTTGATTGACTGCTGCCTTCCGCCATCCATGAGGCAGCGACAATGACCACCGACACCCTGACGCCTTTCAAGAGCCATGAGCGCTATTTCAACCAGCAGATCCCCACCTGGCTGAGCCATGCCAGCACCCATGCCATCAAAGAGCTGCATCAACGTCAACTGCCTCCCGCGCAGAGTGCCGCAGATACCGACGCGCAACTGCGCCAGGCATTGAGCGACAGCCTGAGGCGTACCCAGGCCTCCAGCGCTGCGGCCGCCCGGGTTTTGAGGCAAATCAAGGGAATCAGCGAGTTTGCCGAGCCGCTGCTACGCGCTGAAATAAACAAGCGCTTCGCGCTGGATATCAGCGTAACGGCCAATGAGCTGGTGCACATGCGCGATGATGCTTCGTTGCGCGAAGATCGCCTGGCCTCGGTGTTGATATCACGCCAGCCGTTATTGCAGGCGGCCTTGCAGAATTTTACTGCAAGCGACGCAGAGATCTTTCGCACCGATACCTACAGTGCGGTGACGGCGGTCGGTGCCTTGCAACCTTTCCCCTCGACAGTGGACCCTGAGCGGCGCGCCCATCAATCCATCCGTTACGCCAGCAAGCTGCCCATCAGCCCCCAGCAGTTTGCAAAGCTGTGCCGGGAGCTGGATATCGGCCAACAGTACCAGGACCATCTCAAGTCGATTCTCGATGCCGCCCACAGTCGCGACGCCGTGCGCCGCACGCTGGTAGCAGCGGCCAGGGACCGCTGCGAAAGCAACGTGCACGCGGCGCGTATCGCCGGCCACATCAGCGAGCCGGCTTACCACATGCTCAAGCAGATGCTCAGGCAGTCGGCAAGCGCCCCGGCGACACAGACCTTGAGGGTCGACAAGGTGTATGAGAGTGGCAGCAGCGCGTTCGACGGCTCGCGTTGCTACCTGCTCAACCTCTTCGGTAGCACCCTGGGCGGCGGTTTTCTATTGCTTGGCCCCGATCCTGCCGGCCAGGCGCTGCCGGTGCCGGTCGTGGTGATAATGCCGGGCGATGCCAAGCCTGTGCAGGAATACGACTCCTACGCTGATTTTTACCGCAGCCTCAAGGCGCGCCTGCAAGACCCGCAGTTCCAGGGCTTTTTCAGTCGCTTCGTCGGGCGCCGCGGGCAATCCACCGTATTCGCTCAATTGAAGCAAAGCGACAACTGGCACGCGCACCCACCCAGGCTTCAGGAAATACGCGGCGAGTGCTTCGACTACCTGCACAGCGCGATGTTGGCCAGGGCCTGGGACGACGCCAGGACCCTGGCGGTGCCGACCGCTGATGTCGATCGCGACGCCTGGTTGCAGGAGCTGAACCATTACCTGGGCCTGGGCTTTAGTATGCTCAACGTAGCCGCGTTCTTCGTGCCGGGCCTGGGCGAGGTGATGATGGTGGCCCTCGGTGCGCAGCTGCTGGGCGACCTGTTCAACGGCCTGCAAGCCTGGGAGGCCAATGACCAGCAGCAGGCTATCAGCTACTTGCAGTCCTTCGGTATCAACCTGGCTATCACTGCCGGACTGGGTGTGGCTGCGGGAGCCGCGGGCGCAGCGTTGAGCCAGCCGCTGGCGATCGATGCGCTGGAAGTGGTCGAGCTACCAGGGGGTGAGGTCCGCCTGTGGCGACCGGATCTTGCCCCTTACCAGCAAAGCACAGCACTGCTGGAGGGCCACTTTGCCGATGCGCAAGGCATTTACCGGGTCGCTGGCAAACGCTACATCCGCATCGAGGGCAAGCCATTGGAAATCACCCAGGATTCGCACCTGGGCAAATGGCGTGTCGAGCACCCCGACGACCCTCAGGCTTACCGGCCTGTACTTGAGCATAACGGTGAGGGTGCCTGGCATCATGCGCTGGAGCGCGTCGACAGTTGGCCACGCCCGACCCTGGTGCGCAGGCTCGGGCACGCCTTCGAAGGTTGGGCAGACGCGGCGCTTGAGCGCATGGCCGACATCAGCGGCGTCAGCGATGCTGAGCTGCGTGCGGTCTACAGTGACGACCAACCCGCCCCGGCAGCCTTGCTCGACGTCAGGCGGCGGTTTGAAATCGATCGCCTGATCGCGGCACAGATCGACAATGTCAGGACCGGGCAGGGGTTGCAATCAGGCTTCAACTACCCGGTATCGCTGCTGCCGGAGTTACCGCGCTGGCCGCAAGGCAAAGCCGTCGAGCTGTATGACAGTGCCGAACTGTGGGGGCAACCGATGGTGTATGGTCGTGCGCAGCCTGAGGTGGCCGCCATCAAGCTCTCGCGCAGTGACCTGGCCGCAGGACGCCTGATTCGCAGGGTGGTAGAGGGTTTGAGCGTGGCCGAACGCAGCCGCTGGTTTGGTAATGACCACTTGGCCCGCGACCTTGAAGCCGAGATCGGCCAGCAACTGGCTGAGCAGATGCAGGCATCAAGGTCACGGATTTTCGACAGCCTGTACCTGAATGTGAGTGAACCGCTCGACCCCCTGCAAACGGCGTTGCAGCGGGATTTCCAGGGGCTGTCGCGGCCGCTCGCCGAAGCCTTGGTCAAGGCGGCCAGCGAAGTTGAGCGCAGCCGCTGGCAGGCTTCCGGGCGGGTGCCGCTGACGCTTGCCAAACGGGCCCGCGAGGCGTCGCGCCAGGTACGCCTGTCACGCGCTTGCGAAGGCCTCGAAATCAGCTACCTGGCCAATGACGACAACTACCGGCTGGCCCTGCATTTGTTGCCGGAATTGTCCGGCTGGAGCGACTCGGTTCATTTGAGCGTGCGCCGCGACAGTGTGTCCGGCACTGAGCTCGACAGCATTGGCAGCGCGGGCGCGACGTCGCGAAAAACCCTGGTTAAAAGTGCCCAGGGCTGGCGCGCTTTCGACGAAAATGACGCCGAGTTGAGCGGGCTTGAGACAGCGGATCACGGCTTCTTCACCAGCCTGCTGCAGGCTTTGCCCGATAGCGAGCGCGTGGCGCTTGGCTTGAACATCGGTGACAGCACCGCACTGCGCCGCGCCCTGCTGGTGCAGGCGGCGCGTCAGCCTGCCAAGGCGCGGCTGGCGTTGGGCATGGCGGTGGAGCAGGGGCGTTTCAGGCCGCCCCTGCCGGTCGGGGCCGGGCGCCGTGGCTATCCCTTGGGTGGTACGATCGGGCGCTTGTTGCCGCGCACGTATGAGCAGCGTCTGCGCAGCCTGTTTCCCGACAAGACCGATGATCAGTTGCGCGATATTGTCCGTAATGCAGTTTTGCAGGGTGAAAACCTGGAAAATTTAGTCGGCGATCTGGAGCAGGAGCTGGAAGCCGAACGCCAAGGCCTGTCGTCGTGGGTGGAACAGGGGGCTACAAACACGGCCCGCGAAAGGCGCCGGCAATTGGCGATGCAGTTGCTGGATGTCTGGCAACTGCGCAGCAGGGCGCCACTTGAGGTCAGCGAGTATCAAGTGGATGGGGCGCCCGGCTACGTACTGACACTCAACTCCCCCAGGGTTGATGCGCTGCCGCCTCTTACGAGCGCCGTCGGCCAGATTCTCGAACTCGAGTTGAGCAGCATGACGGCCATCAGTGAGTTGCCGGCAGAGTTCTTGAGCGCCTACCCCAATCTGCGTCGCTTGAGCGTACGTCACACGCCGATCACGCAAATCCCGCAGAACATTGGCCAACTGAGTGAGTTGCGGGTGCTGGATCTCACCTATAGCCGAACAGGGTTGGCCCACCTGGCGCGCTTGGGCGGGCTTCGGCGTTTGTGGTCGCTGGATCTTCGGGGCGTGTCGCCCTCGCCGGTCACTGTCACGGCCGAGCAACTGGCGCCCTTGCGGCAGCTGTCCGGCTTGCGCTTCTTGTCACTGATGGAGAACGAAGCCAGCTTCGGCCCAGGCGCGTTTGCCGAATTGGCCGGGATGCCGAACCTGCGCCGGCTGTACCTGACGCGCAACAACATCACCCTGAGCGAAGCCGATGTCAGTGAGCTGGCGGGCATAACCAACTTGCGTGAGTTGTCCATGGGCCATAACCCGCTGGTGCTTACTCCGGACATTCGCCAGATGCCGCGGCTGCGCCTCTTGGCGTTGCCGGACGCGCACATCACTGGCTGGCCGCTGGGGCTTGAGACCACCGCGAACTTTGACGTTCGCCTCGAAGGCAATGCCATTATCGAAGTGCCTGCTGGCGCCGGACGAATGCCGCGGCTGTTGTTTGGCTACGAGGGCATGAGCGAGGCGCTGACTACCCGCTTGATTCGTGAGCGCATGGCGGTTCAGGCCGAGCCCGGGGCGGACGTGCGTATCGAGGAGGTGCTGGATGACGGAGGGGACACCGACCTGAGCGCCTATCAGCAACTGACGCAAGAGCAGGAGCACACCGCGCTGGAGCTGTTTCGCCTGCCTGAGTCACGCTCGTTCAGGCGTTTACTGGCCCGGTTGCTGACCAACGGACAAGTAACCGAGCCTCAGGCTGTGCAACTGATCGAGGCGGCTGCAGCGGACCCTGAACAACTGGGCAGGCAACTGTTCGCCCAGGCAGTTGACGCCGATACCTGCGAGGACCGCGATATCGTGGTATTCAGTGACCTGCAGGGGCTGCGAGAGGCCGATCAGGCACTCGGTCAGGGTGGCCAGGCAAGTCGACAGTTGCTGGCCCTGGGCATCAGCCGCTGGCGCCTGCAACGCCTGCGCACCTATGTGGCGGAGCAGATCCGCGGCTGGCAGGCCGATCCGCAGTTCGTGCACTTCATCGATGCGATCGAAGTGGAACTGTATTACCGGATTCATCTGGCTGAACGCCTGGGCTTGCGTCATCAACCGACAGAAATGATCCATGGCCATACGGTGTTCTGGGTCACCAGCGATATGCTGGCTGAGGCTGCGCGTATAATCCGCCAGGATCAGGCGGCTCTGCTGCCTGAATGGATGACCCAGGAAATCTATTGGCAAGATTACCTCAAGCGCAGGTATCGCGCGCGCTACGAGGCGCTACAGGCTCAACTGGCCGGCATCTTCGATCCTGCGACCGGTTTCATGGAAGACTTGCAACGGCTACGAGGAACGCAAGCAGACCTGACGACGCCGCTTCCTGTGGTAGCGGGGGAGACGGCTGAACAGCTGGCCTCGGCATTTGCGCTGGCACCAAGCGAGCTGGCGCAGCTAGCGTACGATGAAGCCACATGGATTCAGGCCTACAGGAAACTGCAGGATGCCCGGGAAGTGAGGGAAAACGAGCTTCCAGGGGTGCTGACAAAAGAAGAAATTGGACGTGATGCTGGTTGAGCCAGCAAAAAAAAACCGAAGCCTGGGCTTCGGTTTTTTTTATCGCTGCCAGCCGATCAGGCCGGGAACAGCTCGCTCAGTTTCATCGACAGCATCATGTCGCCTTCAACGCGCAGCTTGCCGCCCATGAAGGCCTGCATGCCGTCGGTTTCGCCGCTGACGATACCCTTGAGGGTGTCGCTGTCCAGCACCAGGGTGCAGTTGGCGTCGGCGTTTTCGCCTTCCTGGATTTCGCAGGTGCCATCCTTGACGATGAGGGCGTAGTGCTTGTCTTCGTCAGTGATGTTGAAACCGAATACCAGGTCCAGGCCAGCGGCGGCGGCTGGGTTGAACTTGGCTTTCATCGCTTCGACGGCTTTTGCTACATCGCTCATGGTGTGTTCCTTATTAAGTGATTTGCGTGACGGGTGAGGTCACAACGAGCCGGGGTTCATCGGTAGGTGATGAGCTCCGGCGCCTTCAACAGCTGCACATGGGCCTGACTGTTGAAGGAAGCCAGGGCCACCTCGCGGCCGCGAAACTTCAGTTGGCTGAGCGAGGTGTTGATGATCTGCCAGTTCAGCTCGAAAGCCTGGCCGGCAGTGATACGGGTTACCAGGTGGAGCAGGGCGGCAATGGTGCCGCCCGAGGTGAAAATGGCAATGTTGTCGCCGTTGCCGGCCTGTTGCAGCACCCGCTGCAGGCCGCCATCGACCCGCTGGACAAAGCCCTGCCAGCTCTCGGCGCCTTCGCAGGCATGTTCGCCGCCGTGCCAGCGCTGCACCAGCAAGGCGAACAGGCGCTGGAACTCGCTGCGGTTCTGGGTGCCGTTGCGTAGCACGTGCAAGGCTTCCGGCTCGTCCGGCAACAGGCCGGGCAGCAGGCCGCGGATCACGCCGTCGGCATCGAATTCGTTGAAGGCGTTGTCGGTTTCCAGCGTGGGCACTTCGCAACCGGCGTTGTGCATCACTGCCAAGGCCAGTCGCGCGGTGTCCTGCTGGCGGCGCAGGTCGCCGGCCAGGCAGCGGTCCAGGCGCAAGCCCAGTTGCGCCAGGTGCTCGCCCAAGGCCTCGCTCTGGCGCATGCCCACGGGCGAGAGGACGTCGTAGTCGTCTGCACCAAATGAAGCCTGGCCATGTCGAATCAGGTAGATACTGCCCACGTCGTCCGCCTGCGCTAAGGATGAGCCGAGGTTAGGTTGCCGCTGTCAGGCTGTCAACGAAAAAACATACAAGCGTTTGAAAAGAGCGTTTGAACTGCATTGCCGAAGATTTCCTGCGCTGGCAGGGGCAGGGCGGCCTCGGTATGCTTGACTATCGGTTCGCGCCGCACGGGCGCAGGCATGTTAAGGAGTTACTGTGGAGTTTCTTGCAGAGTACGCAAGCTTTCTCGCCAAGACCGCGACCCTGGTGATCGCGATTCTGATTGTCCTCTCGGCAATTGCCGGTCTGCGCGGCAAGGGCCGGCGCAAGGGCGGCGGCCAGTTGCAGGTCAATAAGCTCAATGAGTTCTATAAAGACTTGCGCGAGCGCCTGGAAAGCAGCTTGCTGGACAAGGCCCAGTTAAAAGCCTTGCGCAAGCAGCAGGCCAAGGCCGAAAAACAACTGAAGAAAAAGCCCGAAGAAAAAAGCCGGGTGTTCGTCCTCGACTTCGACGGCGACATCAAGGCCTCGGCCACCGAGAGCCTGCGCCATGAAATCAGCGCGGTGCTGAGCCTGGCCACGGCCCAGGACGAGGTGGTGCTGCGCCTTGAAAGCGGCGGTGGGATGGTCCATAGCTATGGCCTGGCGGCCTCGCAACTGGCGCGTATTCGCCAGGCTGGCGTGCCATTGACCGTGTGCATCGACAAGGTCGCCGCCAGCGGTGGCTACATGATGGCCTGCATCGGCGACAAGATCGTCAGCGCACCCTTTGCCATCCTTGGTTCGATCGGCGTGGTGGCGCAGTTGCCCAACGTCAACCGCCTGCTGAAAAAACACGACGTCGACTTCGAAGTGTTCACCGCCGGTGAATACAAACGCACCGTGACCGTGTTCGGCGAGAATACCGAAAAAGGCCGGGAGAAGTTCCAGGAAGACCTGGACATCACCCACCAGTTGTTCAAGGACTTCGTCTCGCGCTACCGCCCGCAGTTGCACATCGATGATGTTGCCACCGGTGAGGTCTGGCTCGGCGTTGCCGCGCTGAACAAGCAACTGGTCGACCAGTTGATGACCAGCGACGAGTACCTGAGCCAGCGCGCCCGCGAGGCCAACCTGTATCATCTGCACTTTGCCGAGCGCAAAAGCCTGCAGGAACGTGTGGGCCTGGCAGCCAGCGGTTCGCTCGAACACCTGGCGGTCAAGCTCTGGAGCCGTCTCAGTGGCCGGCTGTGGTAACCGGCTAGCCCTGCAACGCCCAAGCATTAATTAGCACCCTGGCGGTGCTTGCGGCAGGTCTCCTAGGCATTCAAGCCAACAGGAGACTTGCCATGACCACCCCCTCTTCACTATCCGTTCCCGGCCTGCATGGCCCGTTCATTTCGCAACGCCTGCCGGCCTGGCTTCGCCATGCCCGGCCCGAAGACTTCGAGCGCATGGGCGCGCAGTTGCTGGCGCAGCAGCATGGCCGCGAGCAGCAAGACTGGTTTGCGACTGCCAGCGCAGCGGAACAAACGCTACTGGTCGATTACCAGCAGCGCAGCCGCCGCTCAGGCCAGCGCCTGGCCCGTGAGCTGAAAGACCTCAAAGGCATCGGCGCATTTTGCGAGCCCTTGCTCAGGACCCGGCTCAACGCCGACCTTGGGGCCGAGCCTGATGTCGACTTCGATGAGTTCGTGCGCATCGAGCGTGAATCGGTGCTGCTGGGGTCAATGCTCAGGACTGTCCCGCGCCGCCAGAGCCTGATGCAGGCGGCATTGCAGAACTTTGCCGCCGGCAGCGAGTTTGAAGCCGGCACTGCGCTGGCGCCCAAGGACGCTTTCTTTCTTGAACTGGTACCGGGGACCGAGCAGGGCTACCCGCGTTTTCGCTATCGCTACAGGCAAAAGCTCGATATCGAACCCCAGGCGTTTGCCCGCATATGCCATGACCTGGACCTGGGCGGGCAATACCAGCGGCACCTGAGCGAAGTGTTCGAGACACCGGCCAGCAGTGCCCTGCGTCGTAGCCTGGCAATCGAGCTGTACAAGGATCAGTTAAGGGTGAACCTGCAGGTCGCCTTCATGAAAAAACAGATCAGCGAGCGGGGACGTCAGGCCTTGCTCGATCTGTTGAGTGGCGTACGGGCGCCGCGCTGGAATGGCAAGCCCGTGCGTTGCAGCCAACTGAGCATGTTCGAAGCGCCGCTGTCCGATGTGCTGGTGATCGGGCCTGAACGCAACGACAATCGCGTCGAGCCGGTCATCCTCTACCTGCCCGGGGCGCCGGGCGCGGCGCTCAAGGAGTACCCCTCGGTCAAGGCTGCCAGCGACGACCTGAAGGCCCTGCTGCGCAAACCCGCGTACCAGTCACTGTTGCGCGGCTACGTTGCCCACCAATCGCAGCAGCATGTACTGAAACGGCTGGAGGAGGCGCTGTATCACTTGGTCAATGATGGCGATGGCCTGCACTGGCGGCGGCCGAACCCGGACGCCAACCTGCATGTGCGCGAGAGCTTCATCGACCAGGAACTGTTTGGCTACCTGCAGGACCGTCACCTGCAGAAGATCAAGGATGAGGCGCGGGCCCTGGCCGTGCCCAGCGCCGACGCCGATGACCAGGCCTGGCGCGAGCGCCTGGCTTACTGGGAGTCGATCGGTTTCAACCTGCTCAATGCCGCAGCGTTTTTTGTCCCCTCGCTCGGGGCGGTGATGGCCGCCGTGGCGGCGGCGCAACTGATCGGCGAGGTGGTCGAAGGTGCCCATGCCTGGGAGGCTGGCGAGCTGGCCGATGCCTGGACGCACTTTAAATCGGTCGGCCTCAATGTGGCTTTCATCGCCGGGCTGGGCCTTGCCGGCAGGGCCCTCGAGCCGGTTGCGGCCAGCGAAGCGATCAATGGCCTGGTCAAGGTCAGGCTGCCCGATGGTCAATTGCGCTTGTGGCAGCCTGCGCTGGGTGACTACACCCAGGACATCGACCTGCAAGGGATCGAGCCCGACAGCAACGGTCACTACCTGGTCGAGGGCAAGCGCTACATCCGCCTGGGCGACGACACTTTCGCCGTGGCCACAACCGAAACCGGGCAGTGGAGCATCCTCCACCCGGCAGACCCATCGGCTTACCGGCCTGTGCTTGAACACAATGGCCAGGGCAACTGGCGGGTGATCGGCGAGCAGCCACTGGGCTGGAGCCGCTTGCAGTTGTTGCAGCGACTGGGGCATGCCGCTGAGGGGCTCAGCGACGCCGAGCGGCTGCAGGCGGCCGATATCAGCGGGGTCAGCGATGATGTTTTGCGCGCCATTTACGCCACGCAGCAACCACTGCCACCGGTGCTGGCCGATACCTTGCAGCGTTTACGCCTGGACCGCCAGCTCGAAACCTGGATCGGCAACCTGCGCAGCGGCTCGCCGGGCGGCGTGGGCCGGGACTTTGCCGTGGTACTGGCCACCGAACTGCCCAACTGGCTGAACCTGCCGATCGAAGTGTTTCGCGGCCCCGAGTTATGGGGCGACTCAACGGTGTACGGCCTGGCCCGCTGGCCTGATAGGGCAACGTTCAAGGTGTTGATGAGTGAGCTCTACGCCAACCAGTTGCCCGAAGCCATACTGCAGCGCTTCGATGAACAGGCGATCAAGCGTCTGCTGGGTGCCCATGTGCAACCTGCTGATCGCCTTCAGGCACTGCGTAACGCATTGGCAGCGCGGGCGCAGCTCAGGCGTGCGGCGATATTCGAAAGCATCTATGCGACGCCTGCCCTGCAGGCGCAAGCAGAGGTGCGTCTGTTGCAACGGGACTTCCCCTTGCTGCCCCTGCAGGCCGCTGAAGAACTGCTCAACCATGCCACCCCGGGCGAACTGGGCACGCTGCAGCAAGCCGCTGCCCGGGTGCCCCTGCGCCTGGCCGAGGAAGCCCGGCTGTACCAGCGCCAGGTGCGCTTGAACCGGGCGTTCGAAGGGATCTACCAACCGCGTTTGGCCAGCCTGGACAGTGACCTGCTGATGCTGCGGCTGCTCGATCAACTGCCGGGCTGGACTGCCCGGGTTCACCTGCAAGTGCGTGTCGAAACGTTCGATGGCGAGCTACTGGCGTCGGTTGGCGAGCCGAGCGGCGAACTCAAGACCCTGCTGCGCAAAGACCAGCATTACAGCGCCTTCGATGCGCACGGCAACGAACTGACGGTCAACGACGACATGGCCGGGGCGCTGCTGCGGGCACTGCCGGACAGTGAACGCCAGTCACTGGGGCTGCAGATTGGCGAGCGGGATCGCTTGCAGGCGACGCTGGCGGCGTTGGCCTCGGCCGATCGGCTTCGCGCTTCACGCTTGCTCGGCCAGCAGCCGGTACGCCCCTGGTTGCGCTCGCCGCTGAGCCTGGCCGATGGACGCCTGGGCTACCCGCTCAGTGGCCGTGGGGCGGTGGGCAGTCGATTCGACAACAGCTTGCTGAGCCAGGTCCGCAGCCTGTATCCGATTCTGGAGCCGCAAGAGGCGCAGCGTTTGCTTCAGGAACTGGGCGCGACCGAGGTTGAGCAGGCCCAGGCGCTGGAACAGCGTCGGCAAGAGTACCGGCAGTTGAGTGAAACGTTGAAGCAATGGGCCGGCCAGGAGCAGGATTTAGGGTTTGGTGCGATGGTAGCCCCGGCAAACTCGCCGGCGCTGATTCGGGTAGTTGAACAAATCAAAAAGGCCTGGCGCCGGGAAACTGCCCGTGTCCACGCCGGTGACGGACGCTTTATCGGCTACCGTCTGGACTTGAGCAACTGGCGTCTGGGCGTGCTGCAAGCATTGACGGCGGATTTCAGTCACATTGGCGACCTGGTTCTCTCGGCAATGGGCCTGCAAGCAGTGCCGGCAAGCTTTCTGCAGGTTTTCAGCAGGCTGCGCTGGCTCGACCTCAACGGCAACCGCCTGACCGGGCTTGACGAGGCAATCGGCGAGCTGCAGGGCCTGACCCGGCTACAAGTACGCCATAACAACCTGGAGATGACCGAGGCGACCCAGGCGGTGCTGGGGCGGCTCACGCAATTGAAACTGCTGTATCTGGATGACAATCCGCTGGGCCAGCCACCTGCAGTCGCAGCAATGTCGCAGTTGCTCAACCTGTCTTTGCGAAGCACCCAGATCAGCACCTGGCCTGACGGGGTGTTCGAGCTTGAGCGGCTGGTAGTGCTGGATTTGCGCCTCAACCGGATTCGCCATATACCCGAGGCGGTACTGCAGACCACGCCGCAGGTTGTGAGGGTCAATGGCATCACCAGCCTGCATGGCAATCTCCTGGATCAATTCAGCCTTGAGCGGCTCGAAACTTACCACCAGCGCACTGGCGTGAATTTCCAGGTAGTGCAGAACCTGCGCGGGCCGCACCTTGTAACACCTGAATCCCCTGTAACGCTCTGGCTGACCGGCGTCGACGCGGTCAGAGCGGAGCAAATCAAAAACGATTGGCGCGTTCTGGCTGACATGGCGGGAAGTGGCGAGTTTTTCCGTCTGCTCAACGATTTACCCGGCACCGCCGATTTTCGCCTCGATTACACCGGGTTGCGCGAGCGTGTACTGAACGTGCTCGCTGCTGCCAAAAGCGATACAAAAGTCCGCGCTTCGTTGTTCGAATTTGCCAATGGCTTGGATACCTGCGGCGACGGCGTCATTCTGGTGTTCAGCCAGTTTGAGGTGCTGGTGCTGGTGCAACAAGCCAAGCAAGCCGGGACAGTGGTCGGTGCCGAACACGCGCTGGTCAACCTGGCTCGTGGCACAAGCCGTCTGGATGCGGTGGAGCGGATTGCCTTGCGTGATATTGCTGTACGACGGGCGGCAGGGCTTCGGGTTGACGATGTGGAGGTGCGTTTGGCCTATCGCATTGGTCTGGCCGAACGCCTGGACCTGCCGGGGCAGCCGCAAAGCATGCTGTTCGGGCGCATAGCCAATGTGACCCAGGCGCAGCTTGACGCCGCCGAAAACGAGGTGCTTGCGGGGGAAACGCCGGAGTTCCTGAAGGCTGAGCTCTCGAGTCGAGACTTCTGGATCGAGTTTCTCAAAAATAATTACAAGTCTCGATTCGAAGAGGCCAACAAACCGATTTCTGCCCTGCAGAATCAGTTGGACCTCGACGCAGACACGATTACGTCCCAGGAATATAAGGAAAGAAGCGATGCCAACCTTGAAAAGGCAAAGGAGGTTGAGCGCGAACTGATCGAGACACTGACCGCGGATATCTGGAACAGCGTGCCGGACCAGGTTACCCATCTATAACCACTTGGCTCCCGTGCCTGGCCGGGTTCGGGAGCCGCTCTCTTACACATGCCATTACACAAGCACCGGCGTGACAGGTGCCGGCTGCGTAACACTTTGCCCTGGTGCGACTCCAGTCTCGATACATGGAATTTTTCCAAGAGTCTGCAGGAGTACGCCGCTTGAACAGTTTTTGCTCGCCATCGGCCCAAGCCGCATGTCAGCTACCGGTAGGGGCGTCCCAGCGACGTGGCCCGTTGCGTGCTGGGGAGCGTGTCCAGCTCAGTGATGAACGTGGCCATCTGAATGTCATCTGCCTGGCGCCGGGCGGGCATTTTCACACCCACAAAGGCTATCTTGCCCATGACCACATCATTGGCCGCCCGGACGGCTCTCGGGTAACTGGCAGTCAAGGCCGGCAGTACCTTGTCTTCAGGCCGCTGCTGAGCAATTTTATCCAGTCCATGCCGCGAGGTGCAGCAGTGGTCTATCCCAAGGATGCCGGCCAGATCGTGACCATGGCCGACATCTTTCCCGGGGCGCGGGTGGTCGAGGCTGGCGTTGGCTCCGGGGCACTGTCCATTGCGTTGTTGCGTGCTGTAGGTGACCACGGTTACCTGCACTCGATCGAACGCCGCGAGGAATTCGCCGATATCGCTCGTGGCAACGTCCAGAGCCTGTTCGGGCAGGCGCATCCGGCCTGGCGGGTAACGTTGGGAGATTTGCAGGAGCAGGTACTCAAGCACGAAGCTCCGGGTAGCATCGACCGTGTGGTGCTCGACATGCTGGCGCCGTGGGAATGCCTGGAGGCAATCGCCGAGGTGCTCGTCCCGGGCGGCGTCTGGATTAGTTATGTTGCCACCGTCACCCAGCTGTCACGTACGGCGCAGGCGATTTGCGCCGATAGGCGCTTCACCGAGCCACAGGCCTGGGAATCGATGGTTCGTGGCTGGCACCTTGAGGGGTTGGCGGTGCGTCCTGAACACCGCATGGTCGCGCACACCGGCTTCTTGCTGCTGACCCGGCGCTTTGCCGACGGGGCAGGGCCATTGGTGTCGGTGGGGCAGAAGAAAGCTTTTGCCGATGAAGACCTTCAAGCCTGGAACGCCATCGAGACGACCAGGCGCCCCACCTCAGGCCGCAAGCTGCGCCGGGCTGCGAGGGCTGCGGCAGAGGGTACGGGGTTAATGCAGGATGAGCAACGATCTGGAGATTGATCGCCGGGCGACTCGGGTCGCCCGGCAATGCATTCAGCGACGACGGAACAGCGGTTGCGGTTCGTCAGTGGCGGCCTGGTAGGTCACCGAGAAGTCCTGCAGGCTCTTCAGCGCTTCGACCGGGTCCTTGTCGGCACGCAGGGCAAAAGCATCGAAGCCGCAACGCTTCATGTAGAACAACTGGTCGCGCAGCACGTCGCCAATGGCGCGCAGCTCGCCAGTGAACTTGTAGCGGTCACGCAGCAGGCGCGCGTTGGAGTAGTTGCGCCCGTCGGTGAAGGCCGGGAAGTTCAGGGCAATGACCTGGAACTGGTTGGCCACTTCGCCGATTTCTTCGGCTTCTTCGTCGGCGTCCAGCCAGACGCCCAGGCCGCCGTCGCGGGCCTTGAGCATATGGCCGTGTTCACGCCACAGCTGCAGCGGCACGATGTAGTCGTCGCAGTTGGTCACTTCGTCGATGTTGAAATCCTTGGGCAGCAGGTGCCAGGTTTCGTCGACGATCTGGTTGTTCTTAATGATTCGCTGCATAGACGCGTTCCTTGAATGGGTCGATGCCAATACGTTGGTAGGTGTCGATGAAGCGCTCGTCTTCGGTACGTTTTTCAACGTAGACGTCGATCAGCTTCTCGATCACATCCGGCATGTCGTCCTGGGCAAAGGAAGGGCCGAGGATCTTGCCCAGGCTGGCGTCGCGGCTGGCGCTGCCCCCCAGGGAGACCTGGTAGAACTCTTCGCCTTTCTTGTCCACCCCGAGGATGCCGATATGGCCGACGTGGTGGTGACCGCAGGCGTTCATGCAACCGGAGATGTTCAGGTCCAGCTCGCCGATGTCAAACAGGTAGTCGAGGTCGTCGAAACGACGCTGGATGGACTCGGCGATCGGGATCGACTTGGCGTTGGCCAGCGAGCAGAAGTCACCGCCCGGGCAGCAGATGATGTCGGTCAGCAGGCCGATGTTCGGCGTGGCCAAGCCGTTTTCGCGCAGCTCCAGCCACAGGGCATGCAACTGGCTCTGCTCGACGTCGGCAAGAATGATGTTCTGCTCGTGGGAGGTGCGCAGCTGGCCGAAGCTGTAGCGCTCGGCCAGGTCGGCCACGCTATCCAGTTGCTTGTCGGTGAGGTCGCCGGGGGCGACGCCGGTAGGCTTGAGCGACAGGGTCACGGCGACGTAGCCAGGGCGCTTGTGCGCCAGCACGTTGCGCGCGCGCCAGCGGGCAAAGCCCGGGTGCTGCTGTTCGAGCTCACTGAAGTCGAGGTTGTCCAGCGCCTTGTAGTCCGGGTCGACGAAGTGCTTGGCCACGCGGTGCACTTCGGCTTCGGTCAGGGTGGTGCTGCCGCCGCGCAGGTGGGCCATTTCGGCCTCGACCTTCTCGGCGAACACTTCAGGGGTGAGCGCCTTGACCAGGATCTTGATCCGCGCCTTGTACTTGTTGTCGCGACGGCCGTAGCGGTTGTACACCCGCAGGATCGCGTCCAGGTAACTGAGCAGGTCCTGCCAGGGCAGGAACTCGTTGATGAAGGCGCCGACCACCGGGGTACGGCCCAGACCACCACCGACCAGTACGCGAAAGCCCAGCTCGCCGGCTGCGTTGTACACAGGCTCCAGGCCGATATCGTGCACTTCGATGGCCGCGCGGTCGCTGCTCGAGCCGTTGATGGCGATCTTGAACTTGCGCGGCAGGTAGGCGAATTCTGGGTGGAAGGTGGTCCACTGGCGGACGATCTCGCACCAGGGGCGCGGGTCGATCACTTCATCGGCAGCGACACCGGCGAACTGGTCGGTGGTGACGTTGCGCAGGCAGTTGCCGCTGGTCTGGATCGCGTGCATCTGCACGGTGGCAAGCTCGGCCAGAATCTCGGGGATGTCTTCCAGGGCGGGCCAGTTGTACTGCACGTTCTGCCGGGTGCTGATGTGGGCGTAGCCCTTGTCGTAGTCGCGCGCGATCTTCGCCAGCATCCGTGTCTGGCGCGAGGTCAGCTGGCCATAAGGCACGGCGACCCGCAACATCGGGGCAAAACGTTGGATATAGAGGCCATTTTGCAGGCGCAGGGGGCGGAACTCTTCTTCGCTCAGTTCACCGGCCAGGTAGCGGCTGGTCTGATCCCGGAACTGCTTGACGCGGTCCTCGATGATCCGCTGATCGTACTCGTCGTATACGTACATAGGGGTCCTGTTCTCAAGCTGCTTGCAGCTAATCGCGCGCACGGCCGCGCACTCCGGTGCGGAGCCGAGGAAAGATAGCAGTTTGCGTTTATGCGCAAAAGTGAAGTTTTTGCATATGAAAAGAACCATTTGGACTAAGTGAGACTGACTGGCATTTGTCCAATGTGCCACTACGGGCGGTTATAATTGCCGGTTTGAATAGCGGGAGCGTCAACGCATGCTCAAGGCCTTGTGCCAAAGCCTTTGCCTGAGCCTGCCACTGGTGGCCGGTGCGCAGGCGGCTTCAGTGGTGTTTCTCAATCCGGGCTATTCCAACGAGACTTTCTGGGTCAGTTATTCGCGTTTCATGCAGGCTGCCGCCGACGATCTGGGCCTGCAGTTGCGTATCCAGTACAGCGAGCGCCGGCCGGAGCTGGCGCTGACCCAGGCCCGTGAAGTGCTCGAAGGCCGTCAGCGCCCCGATTACCTGGTGCTGGTGAACGAGCAGTACATTGCTCCGGAGATCATCCGCCTGTCCCGCGACAGCGGGGTAAAGCTGTTCCTGGTCAATAACGGCCTGACACCGAATCAGGTCGAGCTGATTGCCAGCCACCCGGACAAATACCCGCCCTTGCTCGCCACCCTGGTCGGCAATGACGAGCAGGCCGGCTACCAGATGCTCAAAACCCTGATTGCCCTGCGTGCCCGCCCGGGGGTGACCCGGCCGTTGGAGCTGCTGGCGTTTTCCGGGCTCAAGACCACCCCGGCCTCGCAGTTGCGCGAGCAGGGCATGCGCCGCGCCCTGGCCGAGCACCCCGAGGTGCGCCTGCGCCAGGTGGTGTATGGCGGCTGGGGCCGCGAGCGTGCCTACGAACAGGCCCGCCAGCTGTTACAGCGCTACCCGAAGGTCGAGCTGGTGTGGTCGGCCAACGACGAAATGGCCTTTGGCGCCATGCAGGCGCTGGAGGAAGCTGGGCGCGTGCCGGGCAAGGATGTGCTGCTGAGCGCCGTCAACAGCTCGCCGGCGGCGTTGCAGGCGCGCATCGACGGGCGCCTGAGCGTGCTCATGGGCGGACACTTTTCCCTCGGCGGCTGGGCCATGGTGTTACTGCACGATGATGCGCTGAAACTGCCAATCGACCGAGATGGCCGGCGCGATTACCAGGTGCCGGTGCTGCAGATGATCGACCCGCAACGGGCCCGGCGCTGGCTGAACCTGCAGGATCAAGCCGACTACGGCCTGGATTTCAACCGTTTCAGCGCTCAGGGCCATGCGCCGGATTACCGCTACCCGTTTCTCAACGCCCCGGTCGAATATTGAAATACCCCTGCTTGAGCAATGGCCATTGCTGAACTTAACTGCTACGGGTGACATGCATTCCCATAAACACTACAAGAGGCGATGCAATGGGAAATTCGACCAAAGCGGGTAAGCCTGACAGCAGTGTCGATGCCTGGGCGATACTCTGTCTGATCATCCTCGTGGTAGTGACCGCCGTGTACTGGGTCAGCCACCAGTGACATCACCCGATGGGTAACAGTGAACCGCCCGCAGAATGGACATCTGCGGGCGGACTGCTTTTCAGCGGGCGGTCAGGTGCATGGCCAGTTGCACCAGCCCGATCAATACCAGAATGAACAGCAAGGTGAACACGGTGCCCAGCGCGATGAAGTGGCTGGCCTTGCCGTGGTTGAAGTCGCGGGCGCGGTTCTTGCCGCTTTGCACCCCGAAGGCCGCTGCCAGGATGCTTTGCAGCATCTGCCAGAAGGTCGGGGGTTTGCCTTGGGCGGGTTCGTCCATGAGGGGCTCCTTATAAAAGCCATCCCCCTCAGTGTAGACGGTAGCTGCAAGCTATGAGCTACAAGCTACAAGAAGCTGGTGCGCCTTCTTGCAGCTTGAAGCTTGAAGCTTCAGTTGTCATAACCAAGGTTAGGCGCCAGCCAGCGCTCGCTCACGCTCAGCTCCTGGCCTTTGCGCGCGGTGTAGCTCTGCACCTGGTCCTTGTCGACCTTGCCGACGGCAAAGTACTGCGCCTGCGGGTGGGCGAAATACCAGCCGCTGACCGCCGCCGCCGGGAACATGGCGAAGTGCTCGGTGAGGAACACGCCGCTGGGCCCGGTTTCGCCGATGGCGGTGCCGTCGAGCAGGCGGAACAGGGTTTCCTTCTCGGTGTGGTCCGGGCAGGCCGGGTAGCCCGGGGCAGGGCGGATACCCGAGTACTGCTCCTTGATCAGCGCCTCGTTGTCCAGGTGCTCGTCCTTGGCGTAACCCCAGTAGTCTTTGCGCACCTGTTCGTGCAGCCACTCGGCGCAGGCCTCGGCCAGGCGGTCGGCGAGGGCCTTGACCATGATCGAGTTGTAGTCGTCGCCCTTGTCCTGGTACGCCTTGGCCACTTCCTCGGCGCCGATGCCGGCGGTGGTGATGAAACCGCCGACGTAATCGGTGATGCCGGTGTCTTTAGGTGCGACGAAGTCGGCCAGGGAGAAGTTCGGCTTGTTGTCCGGCTTGATGGTCTGCTGGCGCAGGTGGTGCAGGTGCGCCAGTGGCTGACCATCGGCGCCATAGACTTCGATGTCGTCATGGTTGACCTGGTTGGCCGGCCAGAAACCGAACACCGCGCGGGCGCTGATCAGCTTTTCGTCGATCAGCTTGGCGAGCATTTCCTGGGCATCCTTGAACAGCGCGGTCGCGGCTTCGCCGACCACTTCGTCAGTGAGGATGCGCGGGTACTTGCCGGCCAGGTCCCAGGAGATGAAGAACGGCGTCCAGTCGATGTACTCGGCCAGTACCTTGAGGTCGATGTTCTCCAGTACCTTGACGCCGGTGAAGCTCGGCACCACCGGCTGGTAACCGGCCCAGTCATACTTGGGCTTGGCGGCGATCGACTGCTCGTAGCTCAGGCGCTCGGTGCGGGCGCTGCGGTTGGCGGTGCGCTCGCGCACCTCGATGTAGTCCATGCGGGTCTTCTCGACAAAGCCGGGCTTGAGTTCCTTGGACAGCAACTGGGTGGCGACACCCACCGCACGTGAGGCGTCGGTGACGTAGATCACCGCGTCGTTGCTGTACTTGGGCTCGATCTTCACCGCCGTGTGGGCCTTCGAGGTGGTCGCGCCGCCGATCATCAGCGGCAGGTGGAAGTCCTGGCGCTGCATTTCGCGGGCAACATGGACCATCTCGTCCAGCGACGGGGTGATCAAGCCGGACAGGCCGATGATGTCGCATTTTTGCTCGCGGGCGGTCTGCAGGATCTTCTCGGCCGGGACCATGACGCCGAGGTCGACGATGTCATAGCCGTTGCAACCGAGCACCACGCCGACGATGTTCTTGCCGATGTCGTGC
Source organism: Pseudomonas sp. UC 17F4 (assembly GCF_900101695.1). Lineage (NCBI taxonomy): Bacteria > Pseudomonadati > Pseudomonadota > Gammaproteobacteria > Pseudomonadales > Pseudomonadaceae > Pseudomonas > Pseudomonas sp. UC 17F4. The sequence continues at coordinate 4,019,810 of NZ_FNKV01000001.1, read as the reverse complement.
ACGTCGCCCTTGACCGTGGCCATGAGAATCTTGCCCTTGGCTTCGGGCTTGTCGCCTTTTTCCAGTTCAATGAAGGGAATCAGGTGCGCTACCGCCTGCTTCATCACCCGCGCCGACTTGACCACCTGGGGCAGGAACATCTTGCCGGCGCCAAACAGGTCGCCGACCACGTTCATGCCGCTCATCAGCGGGCCTTCGATCACCTCGATCGGGCGCGCGCATTGCTGGCGGCACTCTTCGGTGTCTTCCACGATAAAGGCGGTGATGCCCTTGACCAGCGCATGTTCCAGGCGCTTGCCAACCGGCAGCGAGCGCCATTCCTCGTTCTCGACTTCCTTGACCGCGCCACCGCCCTTGTAGTCGTCGGCGATCGCCAGCAGGGCGTCGGTGCCTTCCGGGGTGCGGTTGAGCACCACGTCCTCGACCCGCTCGCGCAGCGCCGGCGGGATCTCGTCGTAGATCTCCAGCTGGCCGGCGTTGACGATACCCATGGTCAGGCCGTTCTGGATCGCGTGGTAGAGGAACACCGAGTGGATCGCCTCGCGCACCGGGTTGTTGCCACGGAACGAGAACGACACGTTGGAAACACCGCCCGAGCTCAGGGCGTAGGGCAGGTGGTCGCGGATATAGGCGCAGGCTTCGATGAAGTCGACGGCGTAGTTGTTGTGCTCCTCGATGCCGGTGGCAACGGCGAAGATGTTCGGGTCGAAGATGATGTCTTCGGCCGGAAAGCCCACTTCGTTGACCAGGATGTCGTAGCTGCGCTGGCAGATCTCGCGCTTGCGTGCGGCGGTGTCGGCCTGGCCGACCTCGTCGAAGGCCATCACCACCACGGCGGCGCCGTAGCGCTTGCACAGCTTGGCGTGATGCTTGAAGGCCTCGACGCCTTCCTTCATCGAGATCGAGTTGACGATGCCCTTGCCCTGGATGCACTTGAGGCCGGCTTCGATCACTTCCCACTTGGAGGAGTCGATCATGATCGGTACGCGGGAGATGTCCGGTTCACCGGCGATCAGGTTGAGGAACTTGACCATGGCCGCCTGGGAATCGAGCATCCCTTCGTCCATGTTGATGTCGATCACCTGGGCGCCGGCCTCGACCTGCTGCAGGGCGACTTCCAGCGCTTCGGTGTAGTTCTCTTCGCGGATCAAGCGGGCGAACTTGGCAGAACCGGTGATGTTGGTGCGCTCACCGACGTTGACGAACAACGAGTTGCGGTCGATGGTGAACGGCTCAAGGCCCGACAGCCGGCAGGCCTTGGGGATGTCGGGAATGGCCCGTGGCGGGTACTTGGCGACCGCTTCGGCAATCGCCTGGATATGCCCCGGGGTGGTACCGCAGCAGCCGCCGATGATGTTCAAGAAGCCGCTGGCGGCGAACTCTTCGACCACCACGGCCATTTCGGCCGGGGTTTCGTCGTACTCACCGAAGGCGTTCGGCAGGCCGGCGTTGGGGTGCGCCGAGACATGGGTGCCGGCTTTGCTCGACAGCTCTTCGAGGTAGGGGCGCAGGTCCTTGGCACCGAGGGCGCAGTTCAGGCCCACCGAGATCGGGTTGGCATGGCGCACCGAGTTCCAGAACGCTTCGGTGGTCTGCCCCGACAGGGTGCGGCCGGAAGCATCGGTGATGGTCCCGGAGATCATGATCGGCAATTGGACGCGGTCTTCCTCGAACACCTGCTGCACGGCGAAGATCGCCGCCTTGGCGTTGAGGGTGTCGAAGATGGTCTCGATCAGGATCAGGTCGGCGCCGCCAGCGATCAGGCCGCGGGTCGCCTCAAGGTAGTTTTCTACCAGCAGGTCAAAGGTGACGTTGCGATAGCCCGGGTCGTTGACGTCCGGGGAAATCGAGCAGGTGCGGCTGGTGGGGCCGAGCACGCCGGCAACGAAGCGCGGTTTGTCCGGGGTTTCGAGGGTCTTGGCGTCGGCGACCTGACGGGCGATGCGTGCGCCTTCGAGGTTAAGCTCATAGGCCAGCGACTCCATGCCGTAGTCGGCCTGGGAAATCTGCGTGGCGTTGAAGGTATTGGTTTCGAGAATGTCGGCGCCGGCGTCCAGGTAGGCCTTCTCGATGGCGGCGATGACGTCGGGGCGCGACAGCAGCAACAGGTCGTTGTTGCCTTTGACATCGCTTGGCCAATCGGCGAAGCGCGTGCCACGATAGTCGTGTTCCTCGAGGCGGTAGCTTTGGATCATAGTACCCATGCCGCCATCGAGAATCAGGATGCGCTCTTTGAGTGCTTGCTGAAGTGCTTGGAAACGAGCGCTGCGGTCAGACATAGGACTACCTGGTCGGGCAAAAACAAAAGTTGCGGAATAATAACAAAGCTGCGCGGTTTTTAGACGTGTTGAAGATTTACATGAATTTCATTCATGTTGGCACGCCGCCAGCACCGGTAGAATCGTGAAGCTATCAATACCCAGGACATTCGGCACATGGTGCATCGCTTTCTTGCCGGCGCTTTCGCTCTGTTCATCAGCGGCGTGGCGTTGGGGCAAGCCCCTCAATCAAGCTCGGCTATTTCGTATACCCGGGACATCCAACCGATCTTCACCGAGAAATGCGTGGCCTGCCACGCCTGCAACGACGCGGCCTGCCAGCTCAACCTGGGCAGTGCCGAGGGCGCCTCGCGCGGTGCCTCCAAGGTGCCGGTGTACCAGGGCGAGCGCAGCAAGGCGGTCGCGCCGACGCGCTTGTTCTACGATGCCACCAGCACCGAAGGCTGGCAGCGCAAGGGCTTTTACTCGGTGCTCGACAACCAGGGCAGCCAGGCCGCGCTGATGGCGCGCATGCTCGAGCTTGGGCACAAGACCCCGCTGACGCCCAACGCCAAGTTGCCCGAGGAGATTGTCCTGGGCCTGAACCGCAACAACATGTGCCCATTGCCCGGGGAGTTCGACGCCTATGCCGGCGCGCACCCGAAAGAGGGCATGCCGCTGGCAGTTACCGGCCTCACCGATGCCCAGTACCAGACCCTGCAGCGCTGGCTGGCGGCCGGTGCGCCGGTGGAGCACGAGCCGATCCAGCCGAGCGCCAGGGAGGCCGCGCAAATTGCCGACTGGGAAGCGTTGCTCAACCGCCCCGGTTCGACCGAAGCGCTGGTCGGGCGCTGGCTGTACGAGCACCTGTTCCTTGCCCACATCCACTTTGTTGGCGGCGAGCAGGGGCATTTCTTCCAGTGGGTACGTTCGCGTACCCCAAGCGGCCAGCCGATCGACCTGATCGCCACGCGCCGGCCCAACGACCCGCCGGGCACCGACTTCTATTACCGGCTGATGCCGGTGCAGGGCGTGATCGTGCATAAAACCCACATCACCTACCCGATGGGCCCGCAGAAGCTCAAGCGCGTCAAGCAGCTGTTCTACAGCGGCGACTGGCACGCCAATGCGCTGCCTGGCTACGGCCCGCGTCACCGCGCCAACCCGTTCGAGACCTTCGAAGCGATCCCGGCGGTGGCCCGTTACCAGTTCATGCTGGATAACGCCGAATACTTCGTGCGCACCTTCATCCGCGGCCCGGTGTGCCGAGGCCAGATTGCCACCGACGTGATCCGCGATAATTTCTGGACGCTGTTCCAGGAGCCGGCCCACGACCGTTACCTGACCGATGCCGAGTACCGCGGCCAGGCCACGCCGCTGCTGGCGATGCCCGGGCAGATCGACGACGTCGGCAGCATCCTGACCCTCTGGCATGCCTACCGCGACAAGCGCAACGAGTACGAAAAGCTGCGCCGCGAGGCCTATGCCGAAGTGCCGCCGCCGAGCTGGTCGACCCTCTGGGCCGGCAACGACAACGCGCTGCTGACCATCTTCCGTCACTTTGACAGCGCCTCGGTGAGCAAGGGCCTGATCGGTGACGTGCCAAAAACCATCTGGCTGTTCGATTACCCGCTGTTCGAACGCACCTACTACCAGCTGGCGGTCAACTTCGATGTCTATGGCAACGTCTCGCACCAGGCGCAGACGCGGCTGTACTTCGACCTGATCCGCAATGGCGCTGAGGTCAACTTCCTGCGCCTGATGCCGGCCGATGCCCGTGGCGCGATCCTCAGCGACTGGTACCAGAACGGCGGCAAGGTGAAGATGTGGATGGACTATGAGGACATCGACACCGACACCCCGAGCGCACTGAAACTCGACAAGCGCGACCCCAAGCGTGACTTCGGTCTCAAGCTGATCCAGCGCACCGGCAGCCTCAACGCCGCGCCCGACCCGATCAACCGCTGCCAGGGCGCCTATTGCTCGCGGCCGCAAATGAGCGAGGAGTTCCGTGATGTCGAGCAGTCGCTGAGCCGCCTGGTCTCGCGCCCGGCGGCGGGCCTTAAGGTGATCAATCAGTTGCCTGAAGCGACCATGCTGCGCATCGAAGGGCAGGGCGGCCAGCGCCAGGTCTACAGCCTGTTGCGCAACCGCGCGCACAGCAACGTCGCCTTCATGCTCGGCGAGGCCTACCGCTACCAGCCGGGCCTGGACACCCTGACCCTGGTGCCGGGCGTGCTCAGCAGCTACCCCAACTTCATGTTCAACGTTCCGGCCAGCGATGTGCCGGAGTTCGTCGAAGACCTGGAAGCGGCTCGCGACGACACCGCCAGGTTCGAGCGCATCGTCATGCGCTGGGGTGTGCGCCGCAGCCATCCGCAGTTCTGGCAGTACTTCCACGACCTCGACAGCTACATCAAGGAGACCGACGCGGTGGAGTCGGGGGTGCTCGACATGAACCGCTACGAGAACCTGTAAGCATGACCGCCGGGAAGGTCGCCTGACCTTTCCCGGCAACCTGTGGTCCGAGCTCTCATGCGGCCCCGGTTCCGGCCGGGGCTTGAGTGGGACTTGAGACGCAGGTAACCGGATGCTGTATTCGCTTCAGGCTTTAAGGGCGCTTGCCGCCTGGGTGGTGGTTTGCCATCACTTCATGCAGATTTTCTTCGACTTCCATGCCAGTGGCCCGATTGGACAGTTCTTGACTGACCGCGGCGCCGTGGGCGTGGATGTGTTCTTCGTCATCAGCGGTCTGGTGATCTACCTCTCGACCCGCGACAAGGCCATGCCGGCCCGTCGCTTTCTGCTCAACCGGGCGCTGCGCATCGTGCCGGCCTACTGGTTCTACACCGCACTGATGGCCTTGCTGCTGGTCGCCGCCAGCCAGTGGATGCCGCACCAGGCCATCGACCTTGAGCATTTTCTCTTGTCGTTGCTGTTCATTCCGGCCGAGAACCCCGGCGGTTACGGCCAGTACCCGACCCTCAATGTCGGCTGGACCCTGAACTACGAGATGTTCTTCTACCTGCTGTTCTCGCTGGTGTTCGTGGTCCGCCAGCAACACCGGCTATTGCTGGTGGCGTTAGCATTGCTGCTGGTCAGCGAGGTGCTGACCCGCGCCGGGCTGCTCAATCACTTCTACCGTAACAATATCGTCTATGAATTTTTGCTCGGTATCGGCATCGGCGTGCTCTACCGGCGCGGCTGGATCGCCCAGGGCCTGTGGCTGCCGCTGGCGATCCTGGCGGCGGCGGGGCTGGCGATCTATCACCTGGATGCCTCGATGCGCTTGCTGCACTGGGGCGTGCCGAGCGCGTTGATTGTTTTCGCCTGCATTGCCCTGGAGCCGTACTTCAAGGGCAACCGCCTGCTCAAGGCGCTGGGCGATTGCTCGTACTCGGTGTACCTGATCCACGTGCTGGTGCTGTATGCCGGCTGGTTTGCAAGCGAGCGCCTGAACCTAAGCCCGTATGCGGTATTTGCCCTGTGCGTACCGTTGATCGCCGGGCTGTCGTGGGCCAGTTACCTGCTGCTGGAAAAGCGTTTGTACCGGCGCATGAGCGCCTGGTTCGAGGCCCGGCGCGGCACGCCAGTGGCGGTAACCCTTTCCTGACAGAATTACTAGGACTTTGTTCGGCGGCCAGGTTGGCGTAAACTGCCGGCAAGTCTGTGAGGAACTTCCATGAGCGCCATAACTATTACCGACGCCGCGCATGATTACCTGGCCGATCTGCTGGAAAAGCAGAACACCCCGGGTATTGGCATTCGCATTTTCATTACCCAACCGGGCACCACCTACGCTGAAACCTGCATTGCCTACTGCAAGCCGGGCGAGGAGAAGCCGGAAGACGAGGCGGTAGGTCTGAAGACCTTCACTGCCTACCTTGACGCGGTCAGCATTCCGTTTCTTGAGGATGCCGTGGTCGACTACGCTACCGACCGCATGGGCGGCCAGCTGACCATCAAGGCGCCGAACGCCAAGGTGCCGATGGTCAACGAAGACAGCCCGGTCAACGAGCGCATCAACTACTACCTGCAGACCGAGATCAACCCGGGGCTGGCCAGCCACGGCGGCCAGGTCAGCCTGATCGAAGTGGTCGAGGACGGCATCGCCGTGCTGCAGTTCGGTGGTGGTTGCCAGGGCTGCGGCCAGGCCGACGTGACCTTGAAGGAAGGCATCGAGCGGACCTTGCTCGAGCGCATTCCCGAGCTCAAGGGTGTGCGTGATGTGACTGACCACAGTCAGAAAGAAAACGCTTACTACTAAAGTCTGATCACGGGTCAAGCACGCTTCTTGGGGGAGCGGGCTTGACCCGCGATGGTTTTCAAGCCTCAAAAGTCATAACTGACACTCGCATAGTAAAACGCTCCCTGCGCCCCCTCCGGCGAGGTAATCGAATACTTCGGCACCCCATACAACTGCGGCCCATCAAGCTTGTCCGGATGGCTGTCGAACAGGTTGATCGCGCCTACCGATAATTTCAGCCCCTGGTCGAAGCTGTAGCTCAGGTCCAGGTCGGTGATCCACTGCGCGCTGAAGGTCTGGTCCAGGTCCGGGTTGCTGCTGTTCAGGCTCTGCCACTCGCCATAGCGGCGCTGGGTCAGGGTCACGCCCCAGTTCTCGTACAGCCAGTTGGCGCTCAAGGTCAGTTTGTCTTCCGGCGTGCCGTGTTCGATCAGGCCTTGGGTGGCGCGGCCGACGATCTGCTCGCCGCTGATGCCGCCGACATCGCGCAGCTCGGTGATCCGCGTGCGGGTCTTGGCAAAGCCTGCGTTGAGGTTGAGCCGGCCAAACTGCTGCAAGTCCCACTGGTACTGCCCGGCCAGCTCGACGCCGTCGGTGCGGGTGTCGGCGATGTTGGTGTAGAACGCCGCGCTCTGGATGTTGGCGTAGGGCGTGCCGGCAAAGATCGGCCCGACCACGTTGCCCGGCAGCTGGTCGGAGAGGGTGATGCGGTTGTCGATATCGATGCGGTAAGCGTCGAGGGTCACTGAGGCATTGCTCAGTGGCCGCCAGACCAGCCCCAGCGACAGGTTGGTGGACTCTTCCGGCTTCAACGCCCGGCCACCCAGCAAGGCCGCTTCCGGGCTGTCGGCGCGCAGGGTGCGCTGCTGCACCTCGACCCAGTTGCCGCTGCCCGAAGGCTGCTCGACTACCTGCACACTGAACGACGAAAGGCCGCTCTGCACCAGCGACGGCGCGCGGTAGCCGGAGCTGATGCTGCCGCGCGCGGCAATCTGCGGGGTGAAGTCGTAGCGCAGCGACAGCTTGCCGTTGGTGGTGTCGCCAAAGTCCGAATAGTGCTCGGAACGCACCGCCACCCCGGCCTGGAACTTGTCGGTGATCTGCCCTTCAACATCGACATAGGCACCGAGCACCTTGCGCTCAAGCGAGGCGGCATCGACCTGGGTGATGCCAGCGTAGTAACCGGGAATGCGCCGGCCAGTGAGCGGGTCGAGGGTGTTGAACAGCGGCCCGTTCTGCCAGCCGGCCGCTTCGCCGGCACTCAGGCTGTAGTGCTCCTTGCGCCAGGCCAGGCCCGCCGACAGGGTCAGCGGCCTGGCCAGCAGGTCGGTGGGGAAGTCGCGGACCCAGTCCAGGGTCAGGTTGGTCTGCTCGTTCTCGCGCTCGCCGGTGTAGATTTTATCCGGGCTGGCGTTGCCCCAGCTGGGGTTGATGGCATTGCGGTCGGTGGATTTGAGCGTGTCGTTGCCGTAGTTGGCGGCCAGGTCGAACTTGCCCAGGTGTTCGTCTTCGTAACGCAGGCCACCCGTCACGGCGTAGTCTTCGAGGTTGTAGCGGGTGATCGGCAGGCGCCCGTCCGGGTAGCGCTGCAGGGCCACGCTGGCGTAGTTGTTGCGCAGGGTGGTCGGCGGGTCGAAGAAGCCTTCGGCGTCGGTGTTCTTGTGCGCGTAGGTGGCAAAGCCGTAGGCGCTCAGGCCGTCGCCGATGCCCAGCTCGCTGTTGGCCACCAGGTTGTACTGGTCCGAGACATTGCCCGAGCCCCAGTTCCAGGTGCGGTAGCGGTTGTTCTGTTCGCGCTCGCTGTTGATGTTGGTCGAGCCTGGGTAAAAGATCCGGTTGTCCGGGCGGGTGTCGCTGGCCGGGTCCTGGCTGCCGGCATCGAAAATCAGGTTGAGAAAGCCATCGTTGGGCAGCGCCAGGCCTTTCCAGCCGCTGAGCTTGCGCTGCAGGCCGTCGCCCTTGGCGTAGCCGCCGAAGCGATTGCCGAGGTTGCCACCGGCGTCGTTCTCTTTGAGCACGATGTTGATCACCCCGGCGATGGCATCCGAGCCGTACTGGGCGGCGGCGCCGTCACGCAGGATCTCCACCCGTGAGATGGCGCTCAACGGGATCAGGCTCAAGTCCACCGCCGCCGCGCCGCGACCGTTGGCCAGGCCCTGGCGGGTGACGTTGGCGCTGCTGTGGCGGCGCTTGCCGTTGACCAGCACCAAGACCTGGTCGGAGGCCAGGCCGCGCAACGAGGCGCCCTGGGCGATGGAGCCGGCAAAGGCGCCTTGCGGCGACTGCGGGAAGCTGAACGAAGGCGACAGCGCGGTGAGCGCCCCGGACAAATCCTGGGCGCCGGTTTCCTGCAACTGCTCGGCGCTGAGCACATCCACCGGGGCGGCGCTCTGCAGGGCGGTGACATCACTGCGGCGGGTGCCGACCACCACCACGGTGTCGAGCTTGCTGTCGCTGGCGCCCGGCGCCTGGGCGTAAACGCCGGGCGCGCCGAAGCCGCCGATGACCAGCGCGATGGCGCCAGCCAAGGGGGTAGGTCGGAACATGGGAACAGACTCCTGTAAGGCAGAAAGGATGCAGCGATCAGAACCGGCTGGTGACACTCAGGCCCACGGTGCGCGGGTCGCCATAGGTGATCACGTACTGGCCGGCGGTGCCGTTGGGGCGGCCGTGAACCTGGTAGCGGCGGTCGGTGAGGTTATTGACGAAACCGGTGACGCTGAGCTTTTCATCCGGGCTGAACCAGGTCAGGCGGCTGTTGGCCAGGGTGTAGTGCGCCTGGTTGAGCGGCTGGTCGGCGCTGCTCTGGCGGTCGGCCAGAAAGTACTCGCGGTCACGGAAGCTGACATCGGCACCGGCCACCAGCTTGCCGCCGACTTCCAGCGGGATGGTGTAGTCGCCGCCCAGCGACACCACGTAACGCGGCGAGCGCACGAAGCTGTTGCCGCTGTAGTCGGCGGTCACCGCGCCGGTGGTGGGGTTGGTGTTCTTGAAGTCGGTGTACTCGGTGTCGAGGAACGACAGCGCCGCGCGCAGGTGCAGGTAGTCGGTCGGCTGGCCTTCGAGCTCAAGCTCGGCGCCCTTGACCTTGCCCTTGGCGCCGTTGGTCAGCGCGGTGGTGAGGATGCCGTTGTTGACCGTCAGCAGGTTGACCTGGATGTCCTGGTAGTCGTAGTAGAACAGGTTGGCGTTGACTGTCAGGCGGTGGTCGAGCCATTCAGACTTCAGGCCCAGCTCGTAGGCGTCCAGCTCTTCCGGATCGACCGTGGTCAACTGCGCAAGGCTGGTGGATAGACCGGTGTTGAAACCGCCGGAACGAAAACCATGGGCATAACGGAAGAACACCCGCAGGTTGTCGTTGATGCGGTACTCGGGGGTCAGGTCGTAAGTCCAGGCGTCCCAGCGCTTGGCCTCTTCCTGAGAGCCGTTGCTGCCGCTGGCGGTCAGCGGGATCAGCGGGCCGTTGGCAGTGGCGCGGGTCAATTGCACCAGGTCAAGGTCGATGTCCTTTTTCTCGGTGGTCCAGCGCAGGCCACCGGTAACGGTCAGGTTGTCGCTCAGGTCGTAGGCGAGGTTGCCGAACAGCGCGTAGCTGTCGGTTTTGTGGGTGTAGCTCAGGTCACGAAAATCCACCGTGCCGCCGGTCTGGTTGGAACCGGTGCCGTTGGGCGTAGGCCCCGGGGTGACGGTGCGCAAGGCGCTGCTGTCGAGGGTTTCGTGGAAGTAGTGGGCGCCGAGCATCCAGCGCAGGGTTTCCTGTTGCGGCGAGGCCAGGCGAAATTCCTGGGAGTACTGGTCGTAACGGTTGTCGCTGTCGGCGGCGCCGTTGACTTCATAGGGGGTGTAGTCGGCGTCGCTGAGTTGCTGGTTGCGGATGTAGTCGTAGGCGGTGATCGAGGTCAGCTTGTAGTCGCCGATGTCCCAGTTCAGGGTCAGCGAGGTGCCGTTGTGGTCGAGCTTGGCATCTTCATCGACGTTCAGCTCGATGCGCCGGCCTTCCGGGCGCTGGTAGCCGACGTTGTAGTAGCGCCCCAGCGTCAGCGAACCGCTGCTGCCATCGCCCTTGAACTGGCGGCCGTGGACCTTCCACAGCGCTTGAAGGTCAGGGTTGAGCCTGGCCAGGAACTGCACACGCACGGCCTTCTTGTTGACGTCGCCGTAGGTCTGGTCGTTGCTCAGGTTGTGGGTGAAGCCATCGCGCTCTTCGGAGTACAGCGACACCCTTGCTGCCAGGCGCTCATCGACCAGGGCGCCGCCGATGGCGCCACTGAGGATTCGCTCGTTCTTGCTGCCAAAGCCGAGGGTGCCGAAGCCGTCGGTGTCGAAGCCCGGCTTCTTGGAGATGATGTTCACCGCGCCTGCGGTGGTGTTCTTGCCATACAGGGTGCCTTGCGGGCCGCGCAGGATCTCGATGCGCTCAAGGTCGAACAACGGGCCGCCGCCGGCCACCGGGGCATTGAGGTAGACGTCGTCGGCGTAGATACCCACCGGGTAGACGGTGGCGGCGCCGGTGTCGCCGGTGCCCAGGCCGCGAATGTACCAGCGCGGGCGACCATCGCCGTCGGGGTTCTTCGCCGAGGCGTTGGGGATGAAGGTGGTGATATCGCCCATGGCGCGCACGCCGTCGGCGGTGATGCTGCTGCCTTGTACCGCAGTGACCGCCACTGGCACTTCCTGCAGGGTTTCTTCGCGGTGCTGGGCGGTGACCGTAACGGTTTTCAGCGCCGGTGTAGTGCTGGTGTTGTCTTCGGCCCTGAGCAGCTCCGACTGGCTGGCCAGCAGGATGCTCAGGCCGATGCCTTTGGCGATTGGGTTAAGTGTGTGCATGCTGCTGGTCTCCCCGGATGTGCAGTTGAAGGGGATAGAGCAGGGTTTGTGCCATGTTTGTATCTTGTTGTATTTAAAGGATTTTATTGGGTTTTTTAGCGGTGGCTGCTAGTTATTCAGCAGGGGGGTGTGGAATGCCTGTTGCTGGGGCAGCAATCGCGGGGCAAGTCGGGGCGCCGCACCGCCGCTCCTACAGGGTGGGCGGCGGTGCGGCGACCCGACTTGCCCCGCGATCAGGTAGCGACCCGCGAAGTAGAGCCGATCACCGCCTCCAGCACACTGAAATCAATCCACTCACGCACATCGAAACGCCGCGGTATAAAGTCCCAGCGATGGAGAAAATCGGTGAAGTCCTGCAACGCCTCGATCGAGCGGCCATCGAGGGTGGTGCGCAAGCGCCGGTGGGCGTCCTCGCCATAGGCCGCTGCCACCCAGTACTCGCTGGTGTTCAGCTCGCGGGCAAGATAGCGCCGGGTTTCATCGGCATTGGCCCAGGCCCACTGCTCGGTACGCAGCAGCACATCAACGATGCGCTTGCAGGCACCGAAGTGCTGCTCCAGCAGGTTGATGTCCACGGTCAGGGTCCGCGGCGTGCCGTTGTTGGCGCGAATCAGCGGATCAGGGTGGGAGCCGGTGTCGATCACTACCCGCAGGCCGAATTCGTGGGCCAGTTGCAGGGCCGTGGCGCCCTTTAAAAAGATCGCGTCGATATCGCCGCGCAGTAGGCCGATCAGCTCGTTGTTGCGGCGGCTGACGCGGTTGACGCCGAGGGTCACCGCCGCGCCATGCACATGAGTGACCTGTTCATCGCTGTGGGTGCCGCCGTAGGGGTAGTCGACCAGCTCGACATCGGCGACGTTCAGGCCTTCGAGCTTCAGCGCGTTCTCCAGCCCGCGCAGGGCCTGGGCGCGGGTGAAGTCGATCTGCACGTTGGCCCATTTCGGCAGGCCGAAGCGGCGGTTCTTGAGGTCGCGCACGGTGCGTACGCCGCTGTCTTCGGTGGTCAGGATCAACTGCACTTCATCGGCCCAGCTCAGGCCCAGCACGCGGGTCTGCACGCCGCTGGCGTAGGCCCAGATCGCCGGGATGTTGCCGCCGTGGCGCACCGAGTTGCGCAGGTGATGGTCGTAATGGGCTTCGCGCACTTCGCGCTCGCTCGATTCGCGCAGCGACTGGATCGAGGTGCCCAGCGGCTGGAAGGCTTCGGCCAGGCGCCCGCTTTGCACGGCGATGCCAAGGCCGGTGGGCACCGGGCTGTGGGTGTACCAGAGGGTATCGAGGGGTGTGCTCATTGTCGGTTCTAGTCCTTGTCAGGTGGCCGGTTAGCCGGCCAGTGCGGTATGCAGCCCGTCCATGGGGCGGCGGTCGATCCATTGGCGTACATCGAACGCCGTGCGGATAAAGCGCCAGCGCCGCAGGAAGGTCACGAAGTCCTGCAGTGCGGCGATGGCCTGTTCGTCGAGGGCGGTGCGCAAGCGCAGGTGCGCGTCTTCGCCGTAGGCGCGGCTGACCCAGTACTCGCTGCTGTTGGTTTCCAGCGCCAGGTAGCGGCGGGTCTGCTCTGGGTGCTGATGGGCCCAGGCTTCGGCGCGCAGGACGCTGTCGAGCACTTGGGTGGCCACCGGCAGGTGCTGGTCGAGCAGCGCCTGGTCGACCGTCAGGGTGCGCGGCGTGCCGTTGTTGCTGCGCATCAGCGGATCGGGGTGGGCGCCGATGTCCAGTAATGTGCGCAGACCGAAATCATGGGTCTGCTGCACGGCGCTGGCGCCCTTGAGAAAGATCGCATCGACTTCACCGCGCAGCAGGCCGATCAGCTCCAGGTTGCGCGCCTCGTCACTGCTGGCCACGCTGCTGCCGGCAACAACGCGCAGCGGGCTGTCACTGAAACCGCTGTCGTAGCGGTAGTTGACCAGCTGCAAGTCGCCTACCTGCAAGCCCTCGAGTTTCAGCGCGTTCTCCAGCCCGCGCAGGGCCTGTGCGCGGGTGAAGTCAATCTGCGCGCGGGCGCGGTCGGGCAGGCCGAAGCGCTTGCCGGCCAGTTGCCTGATGCTGTGAATGGCGCTGTCGACGCGGGTCAGGATCAACTGCGCCTCATCGGCCCAGGACAGCCCGATCAGGCGCGTCTCGCGGCCCTGGGCGCGGGCCCAGATTGCTGGAATGCTGCCGCCATGACGCACCGAGTGGCGCAGGCTGTGATCGAAGTGCGACTCGCGCACCGCAGCATCGTCGGCCTCGCGAATCGACTGCACCTGGGTGCCAAGCGTGTGCAGGCTGTCCTGCAGCCAGCCTTGCTGAACGGCAATGCCCAGGCCCGTGGGCACCGGGCAGCGGGTGTACCAGAGGGTATCGAGGGGTGTGCTCATGTCGGGCTCCGGTCAGGCGCTGGCGGTCAGCGGCAGGCTGGCCAGCGGCGCCTGGCGCACCAGCGGCAGCACCTCCTGGCCGATGCGCAAGGCTTCTTCCAGGTGCGGATTGCCGGCCAGGATGAAGGTCGAGAAACCGGCGTCGCGGTATTCGGCCAGGCGTTCGGCGATGTTCTCGTGGCTGCCCACCAGGCCCACGGTCGGACCAGGCTTGGCCTTGGCAAAACCGGCCCAGAGGTTGGCGCCGATGATCAGGTCGTCGAAGCGCTGGATGTTCTGGTGATAGGCGGTTTGCCGCGCGCCACCCACCGAGTCGCTGGCGCTGGTGAAGGCCCTGGAGACGGCGCTGGGCTTGCCTTCGAGCTTGTCGAACTGGCGGCGCAGGTCGCGCCAGGCGGCGTCTTCGGTTTCACGCGCGAACAGGTCGACGCGCAGGCCGAAGCGCACCGTGCGCCCTTGCTTGTCGGCAAGCTCGCGTACCCGCTCGATGTGCGGCTTGAGCTGCTCAACCGGCTCGGCCCAGTTCAGGTACACGTCGGCGTGGCGGGCGGCGACTTCCAGCGCCGGCTCGGAGAAGCCAGAGAAGTACACCCCCGGCTTGCGTTCGTTACCCAGGTGCGGCGGCAGTGCGCCGTTTTCCAGGCGGTAGATGTCGCCGTCGTAAGAGAAGCGCTCGTTGCTCCACAAACCCTGGATGATGTCGAGGAACTCGCCGGTACGCTTGTAGCGCTGGTCGTGGTCGAGAAAGTCGCCCTGGGCGCGCTGGCTGGCCGGGTTGCCGCCGGTGATGATGTTCCAGTCCAGGCGCCCGTGGCTCAGGTGCTGGAGGATTGCCGCCTGCTGCGCGGCGTAGGCGGGCAGGGTCCAGGTGGCCTGGAAAGCGATCAGAAAGCGCAGGCGGCGGGTTTCCCGGGCCAGGGCCGCGGCGGCGATCCACGGCTCGGGGCCGGTGGGCAGCAGCGCGCCTTCAAAGCCTGCAAGTTCTGCGGCCTTGGCCACCTGGGCGATGTAGTCGATGTAGGTGAAACCATCGGCGCTGCCGTCCTGCAACAGGCCGGGAGCGATATGCCCGGGGCTGCGGCTGAAACTGCCGCGGTTGTGCTTGTCGGTGCTCAGTTGCGGGCCGTCGGTGCCCAGGGGCAGACGCCAGAAGAATTCGGTGCTCATGGCTGTTCCTCGATGAAGGTAGAGACAGCGGTGCAACGCCCATGCCACGCCGCGCGGGCCCGTAATCATTGGGGGTTGGCGGCAGGGGTGTTGCCAGGGCAGCAACCGGTCAGCAGTGGCTGCGGCGGTTGCAGCACAAAGCATCGCGGGTCAAGCATTGACCTTGTGGGAGCGGCGGTGCGGCGCTCCGACTTGACCCGCGAAAGGCCTCAACCAACCTGTAACTCGGCACCGTGCTGATACCGCCGATACAACGCCGCATAATCGCCACCCTTGGCCAGCAACTGCTGATGCGGCCCTTGCTCGACCAGCTTGCCCTCGCGAATCAGCACGATGCGGTCGGCATCGCGAATGGTCGCCAGGCGGTGGGCGATGATGATCGCCGTGCGCCCCTCGCACAGGCGCCGAAGCGCCCGCTGGATGCGCCGCTCGGTGTGCACATCGACCGCCGAGGTGGCCTCGTCGAGCACCAGCACCGCCGGGTCCGCCAGGTAGGCGCGCACCAGGCACACCAGCTGGCGCTGGCCCTGGCTGAGGTGGCTGCCCAGCGGCCCGACCTGGGTGTCATAGCGATGCGCCAGGCGCTCCAGCACCTCGTCGGCGCCCAGCTCGCGCACCGCGTCAATCAGCGTGTCGTCATCGGCATGCGGCGCGGCCAGGCGCAGGTTGTCGAGGATGCTGCCGTTGAACAGCACGTTGTCCTGCAGTACCACGCCAACGTGGCGGCGCAACTGTTGCTGGCTGAGCTGGCGAATATCGACGCCATCGAGGGTCACCGCGCCGTGATCAACTTCGTAGAAGCGTGTGAGCAACTGCACCAGGGTGCTCTTGCCATGCCCGGACGGGCCGACAATCGCCAGCACTTCACCGGCATTGATGCGCAGGTTGAGGCCGTCGATCACCGGCCGGGTGGGTTGCGGCAAATAGGCAAAGCGCACCTGCTGAAAATGCACCTCGCCGCGTGCCGCGGGCAAGTCCACCGGGGCAACCGGGTCGACAATCTGCGGCGCGGTGTCGAGCAACAGGAAGATCCGCTGAGCCGAGGCGGAACCGGTGGCATAGCGTTCGAACAGGTCGGTCAGTTCTTGCAATGGCCCAAGGAACAGCATCACGTAGAACAGGCTTTCGCCGACCTGGCCGACCGTGACCGTGCCCTTGGCCAGGCTGTAGCCGCCGACCAGCACCAGCACCGCCATGCCGGCGGCGCTGAGCAGCGCGGTAAAGGGCGCGAACCAGCCCGAGCGCAGGCTGCCGATGATCAGCGCTTCGTTGAAGTCGTGCAGCAGTTGTGTGTAACGCTTAAGGTTCGGCGCCTGCTGGCCGGTCTGCTGTAGCAGGCGCACGCCGCTGACGCTCTCGACCAGGTGCGCGGTGAAGCGGCTGCGCTGTTCGGCGACCTTGGCCCAGTTGCGCTGGGCGATGCGCTTGAACGCCCAGGTCGCCGCCAGCAGCAGCGGCACGCTGCCGATCAGGCTGAAGAAGAACAGCGGCTCGATCAGCCACAGCATCACCGCCGCCAGGCTGCAGCGCAGCAGGGCGCCGAGCAGTTCCGGCGGGCCCTGGATCAGCAGCGGCTCCAGGGCATCGACATCGCGGTCGGCGCGGGAAATGATACGCCCGGCGCGGGTGCGGTCGAAGTAACCGACGCTCAAGGCCTGGACGTGGGCAAACACCCGCACCCGCAATTGGTTGAGCACCTGGATCGCCGCGCTGCCGGCGATATACTGCGATACCCCGGCCAGCACAAAGCGCCCCAGCCAACTGGCCGCCAGGCCCAGCCCCAGCCACAGCACCAGCGGCTGGTCGAGCAGCCAGCGATTGCCGTCGTGGATCAGACCGCGGTCGAGCAGTTCACGAACGAACCAGGGCCGCAGGAACACGGTAAACACCAGCAGCAGCTCCAGGCCGATGACCCAGGCGATCTGATTGCGCACCGGCCGCAACAACGGCAGCAGGCGCTGGAACATGCTGCGATCGAGGGCTTTTTTTGCCAGCAGCTCTTCGATCTCGATATCGCTCAGGGCGTTGCCCGGCAGTGGCTTAGCCATGGTCGATCCCCAGCAGGTCACGGTAAGTCGGGTTGCGCTGCAGCAGTTGCGCGTGGGTGCCGCTGTCGGCGATGGCGCCGTGGTCGAGCAGCAGCACACGGTCGGCGCGTTGCACGGTGGAAACCTTGCTGGCGATCAACAGCAGGGTGGTGGCGCTTGCCTGCTGGCGCAGGTTGTCCAGCACCCGGCCTTCGCTCAGCGCATCCAGGGCGCTGGTGGCATCGTCCAGGCAGAGAATGGCCGGCGCCGCGAGCAAGGCCCGGGCCAGGCACAAGCGCTGGCGCTGGCCGCCCGAGAGGGTTACGCCGCGATCGCCGAGCGGGCTGTCGAGGCCTGCGGGCAGGCGTTCGAGGATGTCGTCGGCAGCAGCCTGGTGCAGGGCCTGGAGCAGTTGCGGGTCGCTGGCGTCGGGCGCACTCAGGCGCAGGTTGGCGGCCAGGCTGTCGGCAAACAGAAAACTCTCCTGGGGCAGCACATGCACGCGCCGGCGCAGGTCGCGCAGCTCCAGGTTGCGAATGTCCTGCCAACCGGACTGCGCGTTGCCGAGCAGCACACGGCCCTGGGCAACATCGCTCAGGCGTGGCAACAGGCTGGCCAGCAGGCTCTTGCCGGTGCCGGTGGCGCCGACCAGGGCGACGGTTTCACCGGGGGCCAGCTCGAACGAGCAGTGACGCAGGATCGCCTGGCCACCGCCAGGGGCGGCGACACTGACGTCTTCAAGTCTCAGCCCCAGCGGCCCCTCGGGCAGGCGCTGACTGCCGCCGACAATCGCCGCCGGCGCATCGAGCAACTGCCAGATCCGCCCGGCCGAGGCGCGGGCGTCGGCGAAGGTCTGCATCACCCGGCCGATGCCTTCGATGCGAAATACCAGGGTGGTGGCGATCAGCAGCGACGTGACCAGTTCGCCAATGCCGATCCGGCCGGCGGCGACCAATTGCGCGCCCACCACCAGTATCCACACATGCCCCAGCGCCACCACCGCTTGCGGCAGTGGAATCCGCGAACTGGCGTAGGCCAGGGCCTGGCGTGCCAGGCTGCTGAACTGCAGGACCTGACGCTCGAAGCCGTCGATGCGCTGGGCTTGCAGGCCGAACGACTTGATCACCCGTACCGCGCCAATGCCTTCAGCGAGGTCCTGGTTGACCCGGTCGTAGGCGGCGCCGACCGCGCGGTCGAGGCTGACCAGGCGCTCGGTCTGCACTACGAATATCCACACACCGATCACCGTCAGCAGCAGCGGCCCGAGCGCCAGCCACGGGTGGTACCAGGCCAGCAGGCCGACGGTGGCGAGTATCACCAGCGGCGTTTCGACCAGCTGGCGCCAGAAGCTCACCAGTGCATCGCGGACCTTGTCGGCATCGCGGGTGGTGCGGGTGACCATCTCGCCCATGCCGTGCTGCCAGTGATAGCCCAGGTGCAGGCGCAGCACCTGCTCCAGCAGGCGCTCGCGCAGGCGCGTGAGCAGCGCCTGGCCAAGGATCAGCGAGCCGATGGCGGCGGCGTACTGCAGCAGCGCGCGGCCCAGGGCCACGCCGAGGATCAGCCAGAACCAGCCCCAGGCGCGCTGACCGTCGAGGCTGCCATCGGCCAGGCGCTGCACCGCCGTGCCGGCGCTGACCTCGTTGAGGGCGTGGCCGATCAGCCATTGTTGCCAGACCAGGCCAAGGTTGATGGAAACGAACAGCCCGGCGACCAGGGCGAAACGCCAGGGCATTTCACCGTAGATCGCCAGGCTGCGCAGCAGCGGGTGTCGAGGGCTCATGAAGGACTCGCGGCAGGAGGAAAGTGTGTGCTCAGCGGTTGGCGCCGGCCTTTTGCTTGGCATTGAGGATGGCGGTGTATTCGCCGGGGTCGATGCCGTTGAGGTAGTAGTTGCCGACGTGGTGCAGGCGCCAGCGGATCGGGTCGTGGGTGGTGTGCACCCGGGCGTTGCGCCAGAAACGGTCGAGGTTCCACTTGCTCAAGGATGAGCTGGCGCCGAGCAGCGAGAAGATGTCGCTGGAGATCTTCAGCGCAGCGCCATCGGAATGGGCGCGGGCGCTGGCCACCGAAAGGATCAGCTCGTCTTGCAGGGCCTTGTTGTCCGGGTCCTGCTCGTGGGCGTCGAAGGTTCGCGCGGCGTCGCGCAGCAGTGATTCGGCGGCGCGCAGGGCCACCGCGTACTCGCCGATCTGGCGAATGATGTGCGGCTCGTCGCTGGCCCGTTCCACCTCGCTCTCGACCCACGGCCGGGCGTGCTGGTTAAGGTAGTCGATGCCGGCCTGCAGGGCGCCGGCGGCGATACCGGTGTCGATGGCGGCGTGAAGGATCTGCGGGAAGGTCAGGCCGGTGCGCTTCATCGGGCCCTGGCGGCGCAGCACGTAGCGCTCGTCCAGCTCGATGTTGTCGAAGATTACCGTGCCGCTGACCGAGTTGTTCTGGCCGAAGGCGTCCCAGTCATCGACCAGGGTCAGGCCGGGCGTGTCGCGCTGCAGCAGCACGCCGGCGCCGCCGTCATCGCTGGCGGCGGTCAGCGAGATCCACTCGGCCAGGTAGGCGCCGGTGGAGTAGAACTTGCTGCCGTTGAGGATCAGCTTGCCATCGGCGCGGCGCTCGACCCGGGTCTTGAGGGCGAACTTGTTCTTGCCGCCGACCTCGGCCAGGGCATTGCCCAGGCGCTTGCCGGCCAGTACATCGGCGATCAGCCGATCACGCACGGCATCCGGGTAGCCGCTGAGCACGCCGCGCAGCATCACGTTGTGAATCTGCAGCAACTGGCCGACGCCGCCGTCGGCGCGGGAGATGATCCGCACGGTCTCGACGATGGTCTCGACCGACGCGCCCAGGCCGCCGAGCGCTGTCGGTACGCCGATGGCGGTGATGCCGCTGTCGGACAATAACTGCGCCTGGCGCCGGGGCAGTTCGCGGTTGAGCAACGGGTCGGCAGCGAGGGCGGCGATTTGCTCGGCAATTTCATGGGCCGCGGCGATGGCCTGGGCGGGGCTGTGCAGGCGATGGGGCAGGGTACTCACGATAGGGCTTCCTTGAATGAACAGGTACCCAGGGCCTTGAGCAGGTTCTGTGCCAGTGGCGGCAAAGCCCCGTGGGGCAGGGCTTGCGGCGTTTTTGCCGGTGCCGGGTGTTGCTGGGGCAGCAGTAAGCCGGTGATTGTTGCTCTGGCAGCAGCAGGCTTGCGGCCCGACTGCTGGCAGATCAGCAGTCGCGCCTTGCGGCAAGGGGCAAAGCCCAATGAAATCAGGGCTTTGCCGAGTTGGCACGGGCGCTGCAATAGCTCAGGCACAGGCCACCTGGCCGATTCGATCCGCTTGATGGAGCATGCCCATGACAATCGCCGCCACCTTGCCACTGCCCAGCGCAACCACGCTTGAGCAACTCTGGTTCACCCGCTGCCCGGTGCCGACCGCTTCCGGCATCGCCTACACCCTGGGCTGGCTCACGGAAGAATTCGCCGCCGACGGCCTGCCGGTAGAAACCCTGCAGGAAGTCCGGCAACTGGGTCATCACCACTACGATCACCAACTGCCCGGGCTGTTTCGCGAGGGCGGTAACGTGCCGGCGTTGGCCGCCCGCGCCGCCGGTGCACCGAGCCGGCTGATCGGCCTGACCTGGATCGAGGAATGGCAGACCATCCTGGTGCGCCCGGATTCGGGCATTCGCAGCGCCGCCGACCTCAAGGGCAAGCGCCTGGCGCTACCGGCCTGGGGCGCCAACCGCCCCGGCAGCATCGCCCGGGCCATGAGCCTGCACGGCTACAAGGGCGCGCTGAGCCTGGCCGGGCTGAGCTTCGATGATGTCCAGCTGGTGGAGGTGGCGCTGCAGTCCCAGGACGATGCACCGACCCCGCAGCAGGGCCTGCAACGCCTGTGGTCGGGCCTGGATTACCTGGTGCGCGGCGAGGTCGATGCGGTCTACGTCAAGGGCGCTGCCGCCGCCGATGCCGCCCGGCGCCTGGGCCTGGTGGTGGGCATTGACCTGGACCAGATCACAGACCCACGCTATCGCATCAACAACGGCACGCCACGGCCGATCACCGTGCACCAGAGCCTGCTCGACGATCACTTCGAGCTGGTGGTGCGCTTTCTTGCCCAGACCCTGCGCGCCGCCGACTGGGCCCGCGACAACCGCGACGGCCTGCTGCGCATCCTCCAGGACGAAACCCGCGCCGGTGCCGAAGGCGTCGATCAAGCCTACCGCGGCGACTTTCATACCACCCTGGCCCCGGACCTTTCGGCCGAACGCCTGGCGTACCTCGACATCCAGAAAACCTTCCTCAACCTGCACGGCTTTCTCGAAGCCGATTTTGCCCTGGCCGACTGGGTCGACCCGCGTCCACTGCAAGCCGCCCAGCAACTGCTGGCTGAACGCCGCGCCCGCGCTTAAAGGAGCATTGCCATGACCGTACTGACCACCGAGCACCTGATCGACGCCGAGCTGCAAACCTTCATCGAGCAGGTGCTCGACGAGGCCGGGCAGGCCTTCACCGTGTTCCGCGAAACCAACACCATCACCGCCAACGGCACCGTCGGCTTTATCGAACGGGTACCGGGGCGCGAGCTGCTGGTGTCGGTCAACTACCCGGGGCCGTGGGAGTACCGCAAACCGCTGCAGGCCACGGTCAGCGACCTGGCCGGCAACCTGGTGCATGGCCAGGGCAAGGGTGGCCTGGGCCGTTACGCCAAACTGTTCCGCGAGCAGGCGCAGATCACCACGGTGTCGCATGTGCACTCGCCGTACCTCGGCGCCTGGGCCCAGACCCAGCGCACCTTGCCGTTCAACTACGTGCCGGTGCAGCGCTTCCAGCTGGCCCGCGAGCTGCCGACCTACATCGACCGGCGCCAGGACGAGGTCGATTTCATCCTCGAACGCCTGGCCGAGAACCCCTTCACCCCGGCCATCCTTGAAGCCAACGGTGGCGCCACGGTGTGGGGCCAGCAGGGCCTGCGCGCCACTGCCGAGTTCATCGTGCTGCTGGAGGAGGGCGCGCAACTGCAACTGCTGGCCGAAGCCATCGGCGGCTCGCGGCCCTTCGGCCCGGGCGTGCTCACCCAGCAATGGAAGATGAGCAGGCTGATCGACAAGGCCAGCGAGCTGGGCCTGATTCCCGCCACCGACCGCATTCGCGCCTGAGGAAAGACCATGGCAGTGAAAATTCTCTGGTACCTGACCAGCCCCGATGGCCCCTATCCGTGGGAAGCCCAGGGGCGCTGGAAAACCGATTTCGCCCACCTCAAGCAACTGGCGGTGGCCAGCGATCGCCTGGGTTACTACGGCTCGCTGCTGGGTTCAAGCCCCAACGAAAGCCTGGCAGTGGCCGCCGCGCTGATCGACGCCACCGAGCGCCTGCGTTTTCTGGTGGCCCAGCATCCGGGCGAGCTGTCGCCGGCGGTGCTGGCCAAGTGGGCGCTGACTTTTGACGAGTTCTCCAACGGCCGCCTGTTGTTCAACGTGGTCAACGGCAGCGACGCCGGCCTGGCCACCCTCGGCGTGCATTACCCGCACGACGAGCGCTACCAGTTCAGCCTGGAATACTGGCGCGCGTTCCAGAGTATTTATACCGGCGAAACCGCAGGCTTTGACGGTCAGTACGTCAAGCTGGCGCCGCGCCCGGCTGCGGCGGCACGTCACCCGCTGGGCGGCTGGCACCCGCCAAAACGCGCCAGCGTGCCGCTGTGGGGCGCCGGCACCTCGGGCCCGGGCGTGGCTCATGCGGTGCAACTGCTGGACGTTTACTTGAGTTTTGCCGACACCCCGCCAAAGCTTGGCGACAAGTTCCGCCGGGTAGCGGCAGAGGCGGCGAAGATCGGCCGCGAACTGACCTTTGGCACGCGCCTGCAGATCATCGTGCGCGAAACCGAGGAAGAGGCCTGGGCCCACGCCGAAAAACTGCTGCAGCAGACTTCGCTGGCCACCGCCCGCGCCGCCATCGAACGCCAGTTGCCGCCCGGGCAGAGCCTGGAGACCTTCAGCAGTGACAACCCGCAGATCCAGCGCAATGTGCAGAGCATTCGCGACGGCCGCCTGCCCACCGCGCGGGAGCTTGAGATCTATCCCAACGTCTGGACCGGCCCGAGCCTGTTCGGTTTCAACATTCTCGGCCCGGCGGCCGGTACCTACCTGGTCGGCAGCGCCGAGCAGGTGGCCGAACGGATTCGCGAGTACGAGGCCCAGGGCACCTCGGCGTTCATCCTCTCGGGCTTCCCGCTGATTGATGAAGCCCACCGGGTCGCCGACCTGCTGTTCCCCTTGCTCGACCTGGACCACGGTTTCGACATTGCGCACCTGAGTGTGCGCACGGTTGCCGAACCGGCTTAAGGAGTTGCCCATGCCAAACGAATTTTCCCGCCGGGTGTTTCTCGGCAACAGCCTGGCCGTCGGTGGCGGCCTGTTGCTCGGCTCCAGTTTGCTCACAGGTTGCGGCGCCGGCGAGCCGGCGGTGGTCGGCGCCATCAGCCGGCCCACCCAGCCGGTGCGTGGCGGGCGCTTGCGGGTTGGCATCATCGACGGCGACCAGGCCGGCAATCTTGATGCCCACAAGCCGTCTGGCGGCGGGATCATTCGCGGCTGGGCGTTGTACAGCAAGTTCTGGGAGTGGAACGACGACGTCAGCACGCGCCTGGGCCTGGCCGAGTTCGCCGAGCCCAACGCCGATGCCAGCGCCTGGACCATCCGCATCAAGCCGGGCCTGGAGTTCCACCATGGCAAGAGCATCACTGCCGACGACATGCTGTTTTCGATCCTGCGCCTGACCGACCCGAAACTGGCCTCGCCGTTTGCCGGGCTGGTCGGTGCCATCGACCGCCAGGCCTTGCGCAAGCTCGATGAGCGTACCATCGAGATCCGCTTCAAGCAGGGCCGCAGCTTCTTCCCGCTGGACGAAACCCTGATTGCCTTCGGCGCTATCGTGCCGACCGATTACGATCCGCTAAGCAACCCGGTGGGGGCGGGGCCGTACCGGCTGAAAAGCTTCGTGCCAGGCCAGCGCGCGCTGTTCACCCGCTTCGAGAATTACTACAAACCCAACCAGCCCTACGCTGACGAGCTGGAGATCATCGAATTCAAGGACCAGGTGTCGCGGGTCGCCGCCCTGCGCGCCGGGCAGATCGACGTCGCCAGCGGTGTGCAGGCCGAGCACAGCGCCCTGATCAAGGCCGACCCACGCTTGCAACTGGTGGTCTCGCCCACCACCTCGTTCAGCGGCTTCAACCTCAACACCGCCAAGGCGCCGTTCCAGGACGAGCGGGTGCGTCAGGCCTTTCGCCTGCTGGCCGATCGGCAAGAGCTGATCGGCCGTGGCCTGAATGGTTTCGGGCGCATCGCCAACGACCTGTATTCGCCGCAAGACCCGACCTACAACCACGCTATCGCCCAGCGCGGCTACGACCTCGACCAGGCCCGCTCGCTGCTGCGCCAGGCCGGTGCCACCGACCTGCGCGTCGAGCTGACCACCACCGCCAACGAAGTCAACGCCGCGCTGGTGTTCGCTCAACAGGCGAAGAAGGCCGGGGTCCAGGTCAAGGTCACACCCGTGGACAGCTCGGTGTTCAACGGCCCGCAGAAAGAGCAGTGGCTGATGTCGCCAGGCTCCACGCCTGCCCGTGGCTTCCTGGCCACCGGCCTGCACAACGACGCGCCGCTGGCGATCTACAACCGCAGCAATTTTCGCGATGAGCGTTTCTCCGAGCTGTTCACCCAGGCCCTTGGCCAGCCCGACCTTGAGCGGCGCAAGCAACTGGTGCACGAGGCCCAGAGCATCCAGCACCAACGCGGCGGCTTGCTGATCTGGGGCTTTACCGACGTGCTCGATGCCGCCTCCAGCAAGGTCGGCGGCTTGCACGGCGAACAGACCACCTTCGCCTCCTGGCGCTTTGACAGCCTGTGGTTGAACCATGCCTGAACCGTGCGCACGAACTTCCCGACTGCCTGCCTGGCTGCCCTGGTTCATCGGCCGCCTGGGCTACGGCCTGCTTACCGCCTGGGTTATCAGCCTGGTGGTGTTCATCGCCACCCAGGCATTGCCGTCGGACCCGGCGCGGGTCATCCTCGGCCCCGAGGCGCCGCTGCAAAGCGTGCTGACCCTGCGCGAGCAACTGGGCCTGAACCGGCCGATCCTGGTGCAGTATTGCAGCTGGCTTGGCCAGGTGCTGCGCGGTGACTTGGGCATCTCGCTGGACTCCAGCCAGCCGGTGGCCTCGATCATTTTCAGCCGCTTCGGCAATACCCTGGCGCTGCTGGCCGGCGTGCTGGTACTGGTGGTGCCGCTGGCCTTGGGCATCGGCGTCAGCCTGGCTTTGCGCCGCGACAGCCGCCTGGACCGTTTTGGCCTGTCGGCGCTGATCTTCCTTAAAGCCACGCCTGGGTTCTTGCTGGCCATCGGCCTGGTGCTGCTGTTCTCCATGCCCCAGGTCAACCTGCTGCCGGCGGTGTCGATCCTTGATCCGGACAAGGCCCTGTGGCAGCAGCTTGAGTACCTGCTGCTGCCGATCTTCGCGTTGAGCCTGTCGTCGCTGCCGTACCTGGCGCGCATGGTCCGCGCCTCGATGATCGAAGCGCTGGAGTCGGACTACGTCAGCGCGGCGCGCCTGCGCGGCATCGCCGAATGGCGCATCGTCTGGCGCCACACCTTGCCCAATGCCCTGGTGCCGGCGATCCAGGGCGTGGCCCTGACCCTGCGCACCTTGATCGGCGGCGCCTTGCTTGCCGAGGTGATCTTCAGCTACCCGGGCATCGGCACCCAGCTCAACAGCGCGATCCAGATGCGCGACCTGCCGCTGGTGCAGGGCGTGGTGCTGGTGATCACCCTCGGGGTGGTGCTGATCAACCTGGTGGCCGACCTGCTCACCGTGCTGCTGACCCCAAAACTGCGCACCGCCCGCCGTGCCACCCTGATCCAGCGCAACCGCCGTGGTATCCAGAGTTGGTGGCGGCGCCCGGCAGCCAAAGCCCCTTGAGAGGAATCGCCCATGTTCAATTCACGCTGGTGGCGTGAGCCGCAGATTCGCCGCGGCGCCCTGGTGACCCTGGCCATTGTCCTCCTGGCGCTGTTCGGGCCGTGGCTGGCGCCCCATGCGCCCACCGACATGGTCGGCGGGGTGTACGGCACGCCGGCAACGGATGCGCCGCTGGGCCATGATTTTCTTGGCCATGACGTGCTGTCGCGGTTGCTCAATGGCGGCCTGTCGATTTTGTGGATGTCGTTGGCGGCAGCGGCGATTGCTTTGGTCGTCGGCACCGTACTGGGTCTGCTGGCCGGTCTGTCGCGCCAGCGCCTGGACCAGGCGATCACCTGGCTTGCGGATGTCTGGCTGGCGTTCCCCGACCTGATCCTGGTGCTGTTGATCGTCTCGATGCTCGGCCGCGCGCCGTGGCTGATCGTGCTTACCGTGGCCATTGCCTTCACCCCCGGGGTGATCCGACTGGCCCGGGGTAGCGCGGTAGCGGTGGCCAGCCAGGAGTTCGTCGAGGCGGCGCAGATGATGGGCTTTTCGCGCACGCGCATCCTTGTGCGCGAGATCCTGCCCAACGTGCTCACGCCGTTGCTGGTGCACTTTGGCAACATGCTCACCTGGGGCATCGGCATGCTCTCGGGCCTCAGTTACCTGGGGTACGGCGTGGCGCCGCCGGCTGCCGACTGGGGCCTGATGATCAATGAAAACCAGGCTGGCCTGCTGGTTCAGCCCTGGGCGGTATTGGCCCCGGCGCTGCTGATCGGGGTGTTCGCCTACGGCACCAACATCTTCGCCGAAGGCATTGCCCGGCACAGCGCGGGAGAGCGCCGATGAATTCCTATGCGCCATCGCGGGTCAAGCCCGCTCCCACAGGCTTGACCCGCGAAAAGCCGGCCCTGCGGGTGCAAAACCTGCGGGTTGAACTCAACACAAGCGCCGACATCATCGACCACATCAACTTCAGCCTGGCCCCCGGTGAAATCCTCGGCCTGGTCGGTGAGTCCGGCTCGGGCAAGACCACCCTGGCCACCGCCTTGCTGGCCCACGCCCGGCGCGGTGCACGGATTGCCACCGGGCAGATCGCGGTCGCCGACGTCAGCCTCCTTGAGCTGCGCGGCGAAGCCCTGCGCCAGGCCCGTGGCGGGCTGATCGGCTACGTCGCCCAGGACCCGGCGCAAGCCCTCAACCCGGCGCTGCGCATCGGCCGCTTGTTGCTGGAAACCCTGCACGCCCACGAACCGCAATTGGCAAAGGAGGCGCAGCAACAGCGCCTGCAGCAGACCCTGATAGACGTCGGCCTGCCGGGCGACGCCGAGTTCCTGCGGCGCTTCCCTCATCAGTTGTCTGGCGGCCAGCAACAGCGGGTGATGCTTGCCCTGGCCTTCGTGTTGCGTCCACGGCTGATCGTCCTCGACGAGCCGACCACGGCGCTGGACGTCAGCACCCAGGCGCACATCCTGCAAACCCTGCGCCGGCTGTGCAAGGAGCAGGGCGTGGCGGCGGTGTACGTGTCCCACGACCTGGCGGTGATCAAGGACCTGGTCGACCGGGTGATGGTCATGTACGCCGGGCGCATCGTCGAAGTCGCCAGCCGCGAACGGCTGTTCGCCCGCCCCAGCCACCCTTACACCCTGGGCTTGCTGGCGGCGATTCCAGACGTTGCCCGCCAGCACCCGCTGCAAGCAATTCCCGGCCATGCCCCGGCGCCGGGCCAGCGTGCCCATGGCTGCGCGTTTGCGCCGCGCTGCCCACGGCGAACGGCTGCCTGTGAACAGGCCGAGCCGGGCTTGCAAACCCTCGAGGCGCAGCAACAGGTCGCTTGCCTGCATCCGCAGCTTGAGGCACCAGCACCGATCGCGGCGCTGCAGGTTCGGGCGATTCGCGCCGATCAGGCACCGCTGCTGGCGATCAGCAATCTGAACCTCAGCTACGACCGCCAGGTGCTGTTCGACCTGGCCCTCGACGTGCAGGCAGGCGAATGCCTGGCGGTGGTCGGCGAGTCTGGCTCGGGCAAGACCAGCCTGGCCCGCACCCTGGCAGGCCTTGGCGACAACGCCAGCGGTGAGCTGCGTTTCGACGGCCAGCCGTTGAGCCTGCTGGCCCGGCAGCGGCCCAGCGCCAGCCGACATCGCATCCAGTATGTTTTTCAGAACCCGTACCGCGCCCTGAACCCCCGGCAGACCGTGGCCCAGTGCCTGCAGGCGCCGCTGGAGCACTTCTTCAAACTCAAGGGCCAGGCCTGCCGGGCGCGTATCGAGGCGGCCCTGCAGCGGGTGGCCTTACCCGCCTCGGTGGCTGACAAGTACCCCCATCACCTCTCCGGTGGCGAGCGCCAGCGGGTGGCGATTGCCCGCGCGCTAGTGTGCGAACCCAGCGTGCTGATCTGCGATGAAGTGACCTCGGCGCTGGACGTTTCGGTGCAGGCGGCGATCCTGGCGTTGCTCAAGCAACTGCAAGGCGAAGGTATGACCCTGGTGTTCGTCACCCACGACCTGGGGGTGGTGCGGGCGATTGCCGATCGGGTGGTGGTGATCCAGCAGGGGCGCATCGTTGAGCAGGGCCCGGTGGATCAGGTGCTGGACAGACCGGCAGACCGCTACACCCAGAGCCTGCTGGCCCATACGCCACGCCTGGCGGCGGTCTAGCGGCTGCGCCAGGGCGCGCCGTGGGCAAAGCGCGCCTCGATCCACTGCTTGAAGGCGAGGGTCGCGGCGCTGTTGTAGCGGGCGCCGGGGCGCACCAGGTAAATGCCGGCGTCGGCATCCAGCTGCCAGTCGGGCAGCACCCGCAGCAGGCGGCCGCTGTCGAGGTCGTGCTGCATCAGCCAGTCGCCACCGGCAAGGATGCCAACCCCGGCCCGGGCGGCGGTCAGCAGCGCTTCGTTGTCGTTGCTGACCAGCGAGCCGCGCACTTTAACCGTGTGTTGCTGGCCCAGACCGGCCAGGCGCCACTCCGGGTACGAACGCAGGCCGGTAAAACCCAGGCAGTTATGCCCGGCGAGGTCGGCCGGGGTTTGCGGCTGGCCGTGCTGTTGCAGGTAGGCTGGCGCTGCGCAGAGGATACGCCGGTGCTCACAGAGCTTGCGCGCCACCAGGCGGCTGTCGGCCAGCTCGCCAATGCGGATCGCCGCATCGAAGCCTTCGGCGACGATATCGACAAAACGTTCGGCGTATTCGGTCTCAAGCTGCACCTGGGGAAACGCCAGGGCAAACTCGGCAAGCATCGGGCTCAGCCACAGCCGGCCCATGGACGAGGGCAGGGCGATGCGCAGGCGCCCGCGCACCTGGGTCGCACCTTCGGCGGCTTCGCGCTCGGCCTCGCTGATCAGGCTGGCGGCCTGGCGCAGGCGCTCGACCAGGCGTGCGCCTTCGTCGGTGAAGCGCAACTGGCGGGTGGTGCGCTCGACCAGGCGAATGCCTAAGCGCTGTTCCAGGGCCCCGAGGCGCTTGGACAGCACCGACGGGTGGCGCTGCAGCGTGCGCCCGGCAGCGGCAAACGAGCCGTGCTCGAACAGCGCCAGGAGGGTGGCAAGCTCATCGGCCTGGCGACTGTCGAACGGGTCCATCGCGGTTACCTCGGTAGGTCAGGGCGTGAGGATGATTGCGCCCTGTGAGCGTCCTTGTTGCAGGTCGTCATGGGCCAGTGCGGCGTCGGCCAGGGCATAACGCTGCCAGATCTGCGCGCGAATGATACCTGCCGCCAGCGCTGCCAGCACCTCCCCGGCGCGCTGCTGGTACTCGCCAGCGCTTGCCGTGTGCGCCGCCAGCGAGGGCCGGGTGATGAACAACGAGCCCTTGGCGTTGAGGGTGCTCAGCTCGATGGCTGGCGGCGCTCCCGAGGCCATGCCGCAGGACACCAGCAAGCCGCGCGGGCGCAGGCTGTCCAGTGAGGCCTCGAACGACAGCCGGCCAATCGGGTCTTAGACCACGTCGAGTTTGCGCCCTTGAGTGATATCCAGCACCTGCGCAGCGAGGGTCGCGGCGTCGAACACCAGCACCTGATCACAGCCGGCGGCACGGGCGCGGGCGACACTTTCCGGCTTGGAGACCACGCCAATCACAAATGCGCCCAGGTGCTTGGCCCAAGGCACCAGCAACTGCCCCAGGGCCCCGGCGGCGCCGTAGATCATCAGCCGCGTGCCGGGCCCGACCGGGTACGTGCTGTGAAGGAGGTAATGGGCGGTGATGCCCTTGAACAGCACGGCGGCGGCTTGCTCCAGGCCAAGATCATCGGGCAGTTTCACCAGCCGCTCGGCGGGGTACAGTCGGGCGCTGGCATAGGCGCCCAGGGGGCCGGTGGCGTAGCCGACGCGCTCGCCGACAGCCAAGCCGCTGACGCCGGCGCCGATTGCCGCTACCGTTCCGGCGCCCTCAAGGCCCAGCCCGCAGGGCAGGGCGATGGGCACATCGCCCTTGCGCTGGCTGACGTCCAGCGGGTTGACGCCGATCGCCGCCTGTTCAAGCCAGACCTCGCCGGGGCCGGGGGCTTGCGCGCTGGTTTGTTCGAGGTGCAGAACACTTGGTGCGCCCGTCTGCTGGAGGCGGATGTGCATGACCATGGTTGAGAGTCCTGAGACACAGTTAAGGTGCGTTCAAGGGTATTTTTTCAACCAGGGTCCAGCAATCGGCTTGCATGCAGTTGATTGCTGCAGCCAGTGCACGAGTCTGAGTGTTTGAACCTGCTTATGCCAGCAAAGGCCGTAATACGCCCGCTACGATGGTGTCGTTGAGGTACTCGACGATGCCGTGGCGGTTATCGCTGCCGTTGCTGGCGTTGCTGTGGTTTTGCACCGCAGGTGCTCCACTGAAGCGCGCGGCGGGAATTTCGTAGAGCGCCACCACATCGCGTTTGTCACGAATGTTGACCCAGCTGGGTACGCCATCCGGGGCCTTGCGCGGCGAACCGTTGGAGGGCAGCCGGCTCAGGATGGCTTCAATGCCCAGGGGCGAGCCGAGGGTCACCAGGCCCTTGATGTTGCTGCGTGCAGGCCGGTTCATCAGCAGGTTATAGGCAATGATGGTGCCCAGAGAGTGAGCTACCACGATGCACGGATCGTTTTCTGGAAGCTGGGCATCGACCAATTTGTTGACCGCGTCACGGATGGTTTTTTCGGTCAGGTAGTACCACACATCGCGGGTGAACAGCTCGACCGAAGTCGCGCCGACACCGGGCAACTGGTCGAGCAGGCGCAGGGCCGCCAGCACGCCGCGCCAGTTCTGAACACCTTTCTCAAGCATCTCGCCATTGGCCTCGGCGTTGATCTGTTCCTTGCTGATACCTTGCTGCTTGGCGATGTCGTAAATGACCTGGCGCATGAACTCTTCTTCCTCGCCACCCGGGGCCGCGGCGTCGGCGCCTTTGTCGGTGAGTACCTGAAAGTCTTTCTGCGCTCTGCGGTAGGTTTCGTCGAACAACAGATCACCGTAGTAAGGGAAGGCCACATCGACCACGCCAGGGTAGGGCGAACCGATGCCTTCAAAACCCTTGATCAAGGCATTGGTCCAGGTGTTTTGCAGGGTGAGCGGGTTTTTACCTTGTTGCGACCGGCCATGGATGAACACGACTTTCATGACAACTCTCCTTGTAGAAAAGCTTCGATAAGCGGTTGGGTATCGCGGCGGCGAAAGGTCGACCATTCAGTATTGAGCCGGTATTTACCGGCTTCGAGGATTGCAGGGTGGAGCTTCTGGTTCTTGCCATGGGCTGCCAGCACTGTCCAGCCAAGGCTCATCATCGGGCAGAACGGTGCGATCAGCGGCCGTGCCTTGCGCTTGCCGGGTGCCTGGGCGCCGGCGAGCAAAGCCACATCGAACGGCACGGGCAAAGGCGGTTGGGACGATGCCTGGTAGTCAAGGAAGTAGCTCAGCACCGAACGCACGCCTTGGTCGTCAGCGGCCAGCAGATAGGCGTAGGCGGCGTAGATGCCCAAGGTCGGGTCCAGGCGCTTTTCCTGGCGCAGGACATCGGCGAAGCTCGATGCCTGGGTCGCGGCCAGGGTGCGCAGTTTGGCGCTGCTGGCGAAGGCTGCGGCAAGTGCTTGCAAGTGGTGCAGGTGCAGGCGCCTGCTCGGAGTTTGCGCAAAGGTCTGGGCCAGGGTCCTACCCATCTCGAACGAAACCGACTGCACCAGGCCTTCGTCTACGTGGACTGTGCCTATGTAGCCGGGCATGACCGGTAAGACGATCAGGGTGTCGTCGCTGAACGTGACGATGACTGACTGCGCCTGAGCAGACGGCGCCAGGCTGATGATGCTCTGCTGGTCATCGGTTTGCACATCGGGCGCCGCTTGGCCGGGGGCCACCAGGACGCTGATGGCCTGGCTACCGATGATGCGCAATCCGCTTTCGGCCGGGCTCTGGGGGAGTGCTGTGTAGCGCCGCAGGTTGCGCCGGTAGGCTTCGTCGAGGCCGGCTTGTTCAAGCAATGTGGTGCTGATGTACGCCTCGGGTTCCTTGAGAAAGCTGCTGGCCACCTGTTGTATCGCCTGGTTTCGGCTGGTGACCCTGAGGTTTGCTGGAAACAGCTCGGGAAGCGGCAAGATCTGGATTTGCTCAAAGTAGGGTGCTCCGGCTTCAGCGGGCAGGCCGTAGTCCAGCGGCCCGGGGCCAGGCAGCGGGGGAGGGCTGGCAAAGACTAGCGGCGGGCTGGCATAGCCGAGGAACAGCGGTTGGCGCGCCTGGACAATGATGTCCGGCGTTTGCTCGAAGCGCGGTGTTTGCTGCTGGGCGCGGGTCGGCACCTGGTTGTACAGGTAGTCTTCCAGAAGCCAGGTGGGAATGATCGGCACGCTGGAGCTCGGCCAGGTCTCGCAAATTTCTGTCGGTGGGCTTTGCAGCGCTTCGAGCAGGACCTTGGTAAAGAATCCTTCGCCTTTGTACTCCTTGGCGGTTTGTGACGGTTCGGTGGCGTAGAAGATATCGACCTTGCCGGGCTTGATGCCGACCACCGCACCGCGTTTCACCGCCGGCCTGCCACTGACCTGGCCCAGTGAGCCAAAGGGGTCGACCGCATTGCGACAGGCGTCGGAGATGATCACGACATGGGGTACGCCAATATGGCGGGCGTTGAGCGCCGTTGCAGCAATGTTGATGGCTTCGTCGGGGTAGTCCTTGACGTTCGACAGCAAGACTTGTTCATCGGCGCCGTTCTTGACAATGCCGTGCCCGGAGAAATACAGGATCAGCAGGTCGAGCCCGCCGACCGCGAGCAAGTCGCGGGCGGCGGTCTGGATCGCCTTGGCTTCGACCACCTGGTCATTCTGATCGGTCAGTACGCTGATGCTCGGGCTGATGCCGAACTGCTGTTGCTCCTCCAGCCAGCGGGCAAATTGCAGTGCCCCGCTGGCCGCGCCTTTCAACGAATCCAGAATGCCAGTGTGATCCACCCCGACGGCAATCAAACCAACGTTTCGGCTCATGGTCCGGCCCTCGGTCCGCTAGAGGCGTAGTGCTATCAGTATGGGGCGGTTTTTGCGCTTATCCAGTGCTGTGCCGCTGCCGGGCGACGAGGTACCAGCAGGATTGCATCTGGTTCTACGAGCGCACCAAGTCGCACCGCAAGCGGCTGCGTCAGGAGTAGCCGCTGTTGTAGGCATGGTCTGATGCCCGGGTTTAAACGCGCGGCAAGCACACAGCGCTAAACCGGTGCATGCCGGCTGTTTAAACAACCCCCTCCAGCGCGCCATCTTGGCCCGCTATGTGCTTTGCCTCAGCTATCGATTACTGATCGATTGGTCAAACCTGCAAGTCGCTGGATTCGCTTGAGCGCGTAGGTTGTTTCTTGCAAATGCGTCTGTCGCCGAGTTGGTGCAGCGTTTACTGGAACCTGAGGCATGTCGCTCCCCGCAACCCCCGACCTGGACACCGCAGATGCCGGCTGGCGCGCCGAGCTGCGGCTGCGTTTCGTTCGGGGCGAGAGCAAGACCTGTATTGGTGCGCGGCGCCATTTCGGTCCTCTTTTGGTGCAGCGGCCGTTCTATCCCGAAGGCGCACCGTGCCACGTCTACGTGCTGCACCCGCCGGGTGGCGTGGTCGGCGGCGACAAACTGCTGCTCGATGTGCACCTGGAACCCGGCAGCCATGCGCTGCTGACCATGCCCGGAGCGACCAAGTTCTACCGCAGCGGCGGCCCGACCTCGATCCTCCAGCAGCATTTTTACCTGGACGAAAACAGCACGCTCGAATGGCTGCCCCAGGGCAACATCTGTTTTGCCGGCGCCCGCGTGCGCCTGGAAAACCGCTTTACCCTGGCGCCTGGCGCGCGCCTGCTGGCCTGGGAAACCCTGTGCCTGGGCCGCCCGGTGATGGCCGAGACCTTCAGTCACGGCGCCGTCGACAGTCGCCTGCACATCGAGCTGGCCGACGACCCGGGCCTGCACGAGCGTCTGCGCATCGACGGCGGGCAGCTCGACAAAGTCGCCGGCTTGCCGCTGCAAGCAACCTTTTGCGCCTATCCGGCCAGCAGCGAACTGCTTGAACAGAGCCGCGCCTTGCTTGAAGACCTGGGCGCTCCGGCCGGCGCGACCCTGCTTGGCCAGTTGCTGGTGGTACGCCTGCTCGATCACGACAACCAACGCCTGCAACTTACCCTGCAGCGGCTCTGGCACGCCTTGCGACCCGTCGTGGTCGGCCTGGCGCCATGCCCGCCGCGTATCTGGGCCACCTGAGAGAACGCCATGGAGCTGACCCCGCGAGAGAAAGACAAACTGCTGCTGTTCACCGCTGCACTGCTGGCCGAACGGCGCCTGGCCCGTGGCCTGCAGCTCAACTACCCGGAGGCGGTGGCCTTGATCAGCGCCACGGTGATGGAAGGCGCCCGCGACGGGCGCACCGTTGCCGAGCTGATGAACCTCGGCCGCGAGGTGCTGCGCCGTGACCAGGTGATGGCCGGGGTCAGCGAGATGATCGCCGATGTGCAGGTGGAAGCGACCTTTCCCGACGGCACCAAGCTGGTCACCGTCCATGACCCGATTGTCTAGGAGCACAGGATGATTCCCGGAGAAATACAGGTTGCCGACGGCGACATCGAACTCAACGCCGGCCTTGAGGTGATCAGCGTCACCGTCGCCAACCACGGCGACCGGCCGGTGCAGGTCGGCTCGCACTATCACTTTTTCGAGGTCAACAACGCCCTGGTGTTCGAGCGCGAGCCGACCCGAGGTTACCGCCTGGACATCGCCGCTGGCACCGCCGTGCGTTTCGAACCGGGCCAGGCGCGGACCGTCCCGCTGGTGCCGTACCGCGGCAAGCGCGAGGTCTACGGCTTTCAGGGCAAGGTCATGGGCAAGCTGGAGAATCAGGCATGAGCCGCATATCGCGCAGGGCCTATGCCGACATGTTCGGCCCGACAGTGGGCGATCGCGTACGCCTGGCCGACACCGAGCTGTGGGTCGAGGTCGAGAAGGACTTCACGATCTATGGCGAGGAGGTCAAGTTCGGCGGCGGCAAGGTCATCCGCGACGGCATGGGCCAGGGCCAGATGCTTGCCGCGCAGGCGCTGGACCTGGTGCTGACCAACGCGCTGATCATCGACCACTGGGGCATCGTCAAGGCCGACATCGGGATCAAGGACGGGCGCATCGTCGGTGTCGGCAAGGCTGGCAACCCCGATGTGCAACCGGGAGTGACCTTGCCAGTCGGGCCGGGCACCGAAGTGATCGCCGCCGAAGGCAAGATCGTCACCGCTGGCGGCATCGACTCGCACATCCACTTCATCTGCCCGCAGCAGGTCGAAGAGGCGCTGACCTCGGGCATTACCACCTTCATTGGCGGCGGCACCGGGCCTGCGACCGGCACCAATGCCACCACCTGCACCTCCGGGCCCTGGTACCTGGCGCGCATGCTCCAGGCCGCCGACCAGTTGCCGATCAATATCGGCCTGCTGGGCAAAGGCAACGCCTCGCGGCCCGAAGCCTTGCGCGAGCAGATCGAAGCCGGCGCCGTGGGCCTCAAGCTGCACGAAGACTGGGGTTCGACCCCGGCAGCCATCGACTGCTGCCTGGGCGTGGCGCAAGAGCACGACGTGCAGGTGGCGATCCATACCGACACCCTCAACGAGTCGGGCTGTATCGAGGACACTCTGGCGGCGATTGGCGATCGCACCATCCATACCTTCCACACCGAAGGCGCCGGCGGTGGCCATGCGCCGGACATCATCCGCGCGGCGGCCTTTGCCAATGTGCTGCCGTCCTCGACCAACCCGACCTTGCCCTACACCCAGAACACCGTCGACGAGCACCTGGACATGCTCATGGTCTGCCATCACCTGGACCCGAGCATTGCCGAGGACGTGGCGTTTGCCGAGTCGCGTATCCGCCGCGAGACGATTGCCGCCGAAGACATCCTCCATGACCTGGGCGCGTTCTCGATGACTTCGTCCGACTCCCAGGCCATGGGCCGGGTCGGCGAAGTGGTGCTGCGCACCTGGCAGGTGGCGCACCAGATGAAACTACGCCGTGGCCCCTTGGCGCCGGATACCGCGCGCAGCGACAACTTCCGGGTCAAGCGCTACATCGCCAAGTACACCATCAACCCGGCGCTGACCCATGGCATCGCCCACGAAGTGGGCTCGGTGGAGGCCGGCAAACTCGCCGACCTGGTGCTCTGGGCGCCGGCGTTCTTCGGCGTCAAGCCTGCGCTGGTGATCAAGGGCGGGATGATCGCCATGGCGCCGATGGGCGATATCAACGGCTCGATCCCGACCCCGCAACCGGTGCACTACCGGCCGATGTTCGGCGCCCTCGGTGCCGCGCGCCACGCCACGCGCATGACCTTCCTGTCGCAGGCGGCGATCGCGCGTGGCGTGCACCGGCAACTGGGGCTGCAGAGCCTGATCGGCGAGGCCCGGGGCTGTCGCACAGTGCGCAAGGGCGACATGGTCCATAACGGCCTGTTGCCGATGATCGAGGTCGACTCGCAAACCTACGAGGTGCGCGCCGACGGTGAACTGCTGGTGTGCGAACCGGCCACGGTGTTGCCGATGGCCCAGCGTTATTTTCTGTTTTAAGGAGCGAAGATGATCCTGTTGACCCGTCGCCTGAGCGACGCCGCCACGGTAAGCGGCACCGTCACCCTCACTGTCGATACGCGGATCAAGAGCCGCGTGCGCGTCACCCTCGACGATGGCCGCGAGGCCGGCCTGATGCTCGAACGCGGGCAGTTGCTGCGCGGTGGCGAGCTGCTTGGCGAAGCGCAGGGCGGCGAGGTGATTCGCGTGCTGGCGGCGGCCGAGCAGGTGTCCAGCGTGCGCTGCGCCGATCCACTGTTGCTGACCCGCGCCGCCTATCACCTGGGCAACCGCCATGTGCCGCTGCAGATCGAGGCCGGCCTGCTGCGCTATCAGCACGACCATGTGCTGGATGAAATGGTCCGTGGCCTGGGCCTTGACGTAACGGTCGAGCAAGCACCGTTCGAGCCTGAAGCCGGGGCCTACCAGAGTGCCCCGCACAGCCATGCCCACAGTAACCACCTGTTCGTTCGCGTCGCTCACCACTGATTGTCGATAAGGAGATTGTCCCATGAAAAAACTCGTCACCCTCGCGTTGCTGCTGGTTGCGCTTCCGGCCTTTGCCCACCCCGGCCATGATGCCAATCCGCTGCAGGATGGTTTGCTGCACCCGCTGACCGGCCTCGATCACTTGCTCATGCTGCTTGGCACCGGGGTGCTCGCGGCGCTGACCGGGCGTACCCTGGCGCTGCCGTTGCTGACCCTCGGGGCGATGTTCGGCGGGGCGCTGATGGGCCATGTGTTCGGCGGTGTGATCGGCATGGAGCAGATGATCATCGGCTCGCTGCTGGTGGCCGCTGCCGCGCTGCTGCTGCCCAGCCGCCAGGTGCTGCTGGCCCTGGCCATGCCGCTGTTTGCCCTGTTCCACGGCTGGGCCCACGGCGTTGAAGCCAGCCCGGGTGCGTTCTGGGTGTTCAGCGCAGGTTTCGTCACGGTCAGTGGCCTGTTGCTGCTGGCAGGCTTTGCCGGGGGTTGCCTGCTGCGTCGGCACACCGGCCTGCAGAAAGTCTTCGGTGGCGGCTTGCTGGCCGGTGCCGCGCTGGTGCTGGCCGGCTGATGAGCAGCAACCTGAAGCTGCTGCGCCTGTTGCAGCTGGCAAGCCCCAGCCTGCCGGTAGGCGGCTTTACCTACTCGCAAGGCCTGGAGTGGGCGGTGGAGGCCGGCTGGGTGCAGGGCGCCGAAGGCTTTCGCGCCTGGCAACGCCAGCAGATCGAGGACACCCTGTGCCACCTCGACTGGCCGCTGCTGGCGCGCTTGTACCAGGCTTGCCTGGCGGATGACGCCGAAGCCTTCGCGCGCTGGAGCCGGTTTTTGCTGGCCAACCGCGAAACCGCCGAACTGCGCCTGGAAGAACGCCAGCGCGGCAAGGCCCTGACCCGTTTGCTCGACGGCTGGCAACTGGGCCAGGCACCCCAATGGCGCAGTTCGCTTGAGCTCAGCCAACTCGGCGGCATGGCCTGGCTGGGCGTGCACTGGGATATCCCCTTGGCTGACCTGGCCCTCGCGCACGGCTATGCCTGGCTCGAAGGCGCGGTGATGGCCGGGGTCAAGCTGGTGCCGTTCGGCCAGCAAGCAGCGCAGACCCTGTTGCGTGACCTGAGCGAAACCTTGCCCGCTGTGCTGGTAACTGCTCTGGCCCTGGACGATGACCAGCTTGGCGGCGGCCTGCCGCTGCTGGCGATTGCCTCGGCGCGCCACGAAACCCAATACACCCGATTGTTCCGCTCCTGAGGAAAGCCCCATGCAAAGTTATCAGCAACCCCTGCGCGTTGGTGTCGGCGGCCCGGTCGGTTCCGGCAAGACCGCGCTGCTTGAAGCGCTGTGCAAGGCCATGCGCGACCACTATGAAATCGCCGTGGTAACCAACGACATCTACACCAAGGAAGACCAGCGCATCCTCACCGAGGCCGGCGCCCTGGCCCCCGAGCGCATCGTCGGAGTGGAAACCGGCGGCTGCCCTCACACCGCGATCCGCGAAGATGCCTCGATGAACCTGGCGGCGGTGGAAGAGCTGGCGCGCAAATTCGGCAACCTCGAAGTGATCTTCGTCGAGAGCGGCGGCGACAACCTCAGCGCCACCTTCAGCCCGGAGCTGGCCGACCTCACTGTGTACGTGATCGATGTTGCCGAAGGCGAGAAGATCCCGCGCAAGGGCGGGCCGGGGATCACCAAGTCGGATTTCCTGGTGATCAACAAGATCGACCTGGCGCCTTATGTCGGCGCTTCGCTGGAGGTGATGGAAAAGGACACCTGGCGCATGCGTCCGGAAAGACCCTGGGCCTTTACTAACCTCAAGACCGGGCAGGGGTTGCAGCGGGTGATTGATTTCATTGTCGAGCGGGGGATGTTGAAAGTGTCGGTGTAGCCAAAAGCATCGCGGGGCCGCGCAATCCTGTGGGAGCGGCGGTGCGACGCCTCGACTTGCCCCGCGATCAATCTATCTGCGCCCCACAAAAGGCAACAACATCCCGACCTTGCGCTGATACTGCCGATACTGCTCGCCAAACAACTGCACCAGGTCCTTCTCCTCCAGCAGCGTGCCCATCAGGATGTACAAGGTACTCACCCCGGCAAACAGCAAGTGGCCAACCGTCATGTGCGGCGTCGCCCAGAAGCTCATGACAAAGCCCAGGTACAACGGGTGGCGCACCAGCCGGTACAGCCAGGGGGTCTTGAAGGCGCTGGCTTCGCCGGGGTGTGGGCGAAAGGCGTCGAACGCCTGCTTGAGGCCGAACAGTTCGAAGTGGCTGAGCAGGAAGGTAGCCAGCACCAGGATGATCCAGCCCAGCCAGTAGAGCGCTTCGATCAGCCCGCGGGCCGGTTGCGCCTGGACATCCCACAGGGTCAGGGGAATCGGTTGCCAGAGCAGGAACAGCAGGCTCAGCGCCAGGCTGCTGAACAGCACATAGGTGGCCCGCTCGATGGGCGCCGGTACCCATTGCAGCCAGAACTGCTTGAAGCCCTTGCGCGCCATGCCGCTGTGCTGCAGGGCGAACAGGCTGATCAGCAGCACATTGATCGGCACCGCGAAGTACCAGGCGGTCGGCGGGCCGGAGTTGATGTCCTTGGGAACTTCCGGGGGGCCAATAAAGCCCACGAAGTACGCCAGCACCAGCATGGAGAACAGGTAACAGACCAGGCTATAGAGCAAGCCGAGGCATTTGCGCAGCAGGGGGATCTCGTCCATGAGGGGCTCCTTTGAGTCAGCACCTGAACGTCCTGCTCAGGTGGGGTGCAACGGCTGAACCCTTAACCCTAGACCAGTACAACGGCTGCCAGACCCGGTGGGGCAATCAGCCGCAGCTCAACTTTGCCCGGCGAGCCTGCTAGAGTCGCGCCCCTTAACCAATCAATCCGGTGCAGGAGGCAGCTTTGATGATGTGCAGTCAGTGCGGTAACGACCACGGCGATGAACTGGGGGAACTTGCGTTTCGGCGCCCGGATGCGCTGTTCGCGCTAGCCGCCGAGGAACGCCAGAGCAAGGTCAGGGAAAGCAACGACTGGTGCGTGATCGCCGGCGAGCGGTTTTTTTTGCGGGCACTGTTGCCGCTGGCCGTGGCGCAAATCAACGATAGTTACTGCATCGGTATCTGGGTCGAACTGCAGCCGGCGGATTTCGAGCGCGTCTGTGAGCTCTGGCGCGATGAGCACCAGGCCGCCGAGCCGCCTTTTGCCGTGCGCCTGGCCAACAGTATTCCGACCCTGGCAGAAACCCTGGGGCTTGAAGGCCGGTTGCAGTTGAGCGGCCCGACCTCGCGCCCCAGCGTGACCCTGGCCGCCAGCAGCCACCCATTGGCGGTGGAGCAGGCCAAGGGCATTTCCCTGCACCGCGCCCACGAGTACAGCCAGGTGTTTGCCTGACAGGCTCAGGCCTTGAGCGTGGCCATGTCGATGACGAAGCGGTACTTCACATCGCCGGCGATCATGCGGCTGAAGGCTTCGTTGATGTTACCGATATCGAGCATCTCGATGTCGCAACTGATGCCGTGCTCGGCGCAGAACTCCAGAACTTCCTGGGTTTCGGCGATGCCGCCGATCAGCGAGCCGGCCAGCACCCGGCGCTTCATTACCAGGTTGGCGGCGTGCAGCGCCGGGTCGACCGGCTCGATCAGGCCGACGAGAATGTGTACGCCGTCGAACTTCAAGGTCTGCAGGTAGGGGTTGAGGTCGTGCTGGACCGGAATGGTGTCGAGAAGAAAATCGAAACGCTCGGCCGCGGCGCGCATCTGCGCCTCATCGGTGGACACGATCACGTGGTCAGCCCCCTGGCGCCGGGCTTCTTCGGCCTTGGCCGGCGAGCGGGTGAAGAGGGTGACTTCGGCGCCCATGGCCTTGGCGAATTTGATGCCCATATGGCCCAGGCCGCCCATGCCGAGAATGCCCACGCGGTCACCGGGCTTGACCCCGTAATGCTTGAGCGGTGAGTAGGTGGTGATGCCGGCGCAGAGGATCGGCGCCGCGCTGGGCAAGTCCAGGCCTTGTGGAATGCGCACGACAAAGTGCTCGCTGACCACGATGCTGCTGGAGTAACCGCCCATGGTGTTGCTGCCGTCGACCCGGTCGGGGGTGGCGTAGGTCATGGTCGGGCCTTGCAGGCAGTATTGCTCCAGGTCCGCCTGGCAGGCTTCGCAGTGGCGGCAGGAGTCGACCATGCAGCCCACGCCCACCAGGTCACCGACCTGATAGCGGCTGACCTTGGCGCCGACGGCGGTGACCTTGCCGACGATCTCGTGGCCGGGCATCAGCGGATACACGGCGATGCCCCACTCGTTGCGGGCCTGGTGGATGTCGGAGTGGCACACGCCACAGTAGAGGATCTCGATCGCCACATCGTCGGCGCGCGGGCTGCGGCGCTGGAAGGTCATGGGCGCCAGGGGCGTGGTGGCGGACTGGGCGGCGTAACCGATGGCTGTGTACATAGGGCCTCAATAAACGGTGATCGGTGAAGGCTGCGCATTCTGCGCATCCAGCGTCGGCTCGCCTATCGTCATTCCTCCGCCAGTCATGCCTAAAACTCCGTACTTGGTCGCCGGACTCTGGCGCCTGGCCGCGAAGCTGCGATGATGTCAGTGTCCAATCCTCCGTGCGGTTTTTCATGCAGCTCACTCGCCACTCCGATGCCAACGCCACCCTCTGTACCCTGATCCGCTCCCTGGCGCTGCGCCCGGGTTTTGTCGACACGCCACTTGCCCAGGTGCAGGTGCTGTCGGCCAGTCACTACGTGGCCAGCAGCCCGCAGATTTACGAACCGAGCCTGATGATCCTCGCCCAGGGCAGCAAGCTGGCGCGCCTTGGGCCGCGTACCCT
This sequence comes from Pseudomonas sp. UC 17F4, assembly GCF_900101695.1. Lineage (NCBI taxonomy): Bacteria > Pseudomonadati > Pseudomonadota > Gammaproteobacteria > Pseudomonadales > Pseudomonadaceae > Pseudomonas > Pseudomonas sp. UC 17F4. The sequence goes on along the minus strand of NZ_FNKV01000001.1, from coordinate 3,977,645 downwards.
GGAATACGGCGCCGGGCATTACCTGGTGCAGGCGCTGTCGGTGCCGTTCATGTGTGAGACCTTTGCCACCGAGCAGGAGCCGCTGCTGGGGGTGTCGGTGGCCATCGACCGCGGCGTGCTCGGGGAGCTGGTGCAGAGCATGGGCCTGGCGCCAGACCGGGCGATCACGGCGCAAACCCCGGAGTCGATGACCTCGGCGGCGCTGGATGAGGCCATGCGCGACAGCGTCGAGCGTTTGCTGCGCTGCCTGCTCGACCCGCTGGACTGCCAGGTAATGGGCCAGGCGCGGGTGCGGGAGGTGCTGTATGTGGCCTTGCGCGGGCCGCAGGCCGGGGTGTTGCGGGCACTGGTCGAGCAGCAGGGCCACTTTGCCCGCATCGCGGCGGCGCTCAGCTACTTGCGCGAGCACTATGCCGAACCGCTGAGCGTCGAAGCGCTGGCGGCGTGCGCGAACATGAGCGCCTCGACCTTTCACGAGCACTTCAAGCGCAGCACCTTGCTGTCGCCGATGCAGTACCTCAAGCGCCTGCGCTTGCTCAAGGCCCAGCAGATGCTGATCGGTGAGGGCATGGGCGTGGCCCAGGCGGCGCACCGGGTGGGCTACCAGAGCACCTCGCAGTTCAGCCGCGAGTACAAGCGCCATTTCCAGCGCAGCCCGGGGGAAGAACAGCCGTATCTGTGACCCGGCCTGGCTCTCGTCTGCTTACACATTGTGGTTTAAGGTGGGCACCTGCCTCTCATGACAGGGATCGATCATGAAACACCCGCTTTTGCAGCCCCTCGTTGTCGCGCTGTTGCTGGGCGCTGCCGTGCAAGCCCCGGCGGCGTTGCCCAGCGCGCCGTCGTATATCGACGATAGCCTGTATTCCCCGGCTGCCAAGCAGCGCATCCTGCCAGCGATGTTCGCCCAGACCCTGGCCAGCACCCGTTACCTGGCCAGGCCGGACAACCCGCTGATCACCCAGGCCGAGGCGAGCGAATTTCGCCAGACCAGCAACTACGACGAAACCCGTGCCTACATGACCCGCCTGGCCGCCGCCTCCGGGGGCAGCATCGTGCTCAACGACCTGCCGGAGAAAAGCGCCGAAGGCCACCCGATGTTGATGGCCATCGCTTCCCTTGAGGTCGACAAGTCGCCGGCCGGGCTCAACGAGTCGGGCAAGCCGACGATTTTCGTCGAAGCCCAGATTCACCCCGGCGAAGCCAATGGCAAGGACGCGATGTTCATGCTCCTGCGCGACATGACCACTGGCGACAAACCGCTGGCTGCGTTACTGGAGAAGGTCAACATCCTTTTCATTCCCACCGTCAATGTCGACGGCGACCTGCGCCGCAGCGCCTACGGGCGCATCAACCAGAACGGCCCGGATGAAACCGGCTGGCGGGTCAACGGCCTGAACTACAACCTCAACCGCGATTTCACCAAGCTCGACAGCGCCGAGATCCGCAACGTCGCCTGGGTGTTCAACACCTACCAGCTGAGCTTTTTTGCCGACACCCATTCCACCGACGGCGCCATGTACCCCTACGACAGCTCCTATTGCCACAATGGCAACGGCTGGTCGCCGGCCAGCAGCGCCTGGATCGACAAGGTCATGCGCGCACCGGTGTACCAGGCGCTGGAGGCCGACGGCCATGTGGTGCATGAATGCATCAGCCTCAACAGCAACCAGGACCCGACCCAGGGTTACTACCCGTACCGCACAGACTACGCGCGCTTTTCCAACCAGTACGGCGACATCCGCAACGTGCCGTCGATCCTCATCGAGCAGCACGCCTTGCACCCGTATCAAACCCAGGTGCTGGGCAACTACGTGATGCTCAAGAGCATGTTCCAGGTGATTGGCGATCAGGCCACGTCGCTTGGCGAAGCCATCCGCCAGGACCGCGAACGCCTCGAAGCCCAGGAGCAGGTGACCCTCACCTGGAAACCGGGCAAGGCCCAGAGCACCGCCTTTACTGTCGGTGACTACCGCTATGAGCAGTCGCCGATCACCGGTGCCAGGACCCTCGTCTGGAGCAACACGCCGAAGAAGCTCAGCGTGCCGGTGACGGGCAACACCGAGCCCGACCTGGTGGTCAAACGGCCTAAACAGTATGTGGTGCCGGGCCAGTGGCGCGAGGTGATTGCCCGGCTCAAGGCCCATGGCATCCACATGACCACCCTCGACAAGCCGACGCCGATTGCCGTCACCCTGTATCGCATGGACCAGGTAAAAGTGGCGGGGGGCTTCGAGCCCGATCGCACCCAGGTCAACCAGATCCCGGGCTACGAAGGGCGCTTGCTGGTCAGTGGCGTGGCCAAGCCGCTGGAGCGCTTGCAGACCTTCCCGGCCGGCTCGGTGGTGATCGATACCGACCAGCCGCTGGGCGTGCTGGCGGTCAACCTGCTGTACCCCGAAAGCCCCGACTCGTTCTGGGCCTGGGGCTTTTTCAATGCGACCCTGGTGGCGGCGGAAGAACCGGAGGAATACGTGATGGAGCCGATGGCGCGCAAGATGCTCGCCGAAAGCCCCGAGCTCAAGGCCGAGTTCGACAGCAAGCTCAAGGGTGACAAGGCCTTCGCCGCCAGCCCCAGCGCACGCTTGCACTGGTTCTACCAGCGTACGCCGTTCTATGACGTCAATGCCTTTGTCTATCCGGTGGGGGCGGTGTACTGAACCGGTATCGATCGGTCTGAAAACGGTATTGGTCATACGCAAAAACCGTGATCTATAAAGGCTCTGGTCTTCCCGCCCGAGCCTTTATGCATGAACACCCGCCGTCGTTCACTGATTGCCGCCAGCATGGCCCACGCCGTGCACGATGGCCTCACCGATGTCATCTACGTCTTGCTGCCGCTGTGGCAGGCGCAGTTTGCCCTGAGCTTCGCCCAGGTCGGCCTGCTGCGTGGCGCCTACGCCGGGATGATGGCTGGCCTGCAATTGCTGGCCAGCCGCGCGGCAAAACGCTGGGGCCGTGAGCGTCTGCTGGTCGGCGGCACCGCCCTGGCCGGGCTGGCCTACCTGGTGGCTGGCCAGGCCGGGGGCCTGGGTATGCTGCTGTTCGCCTTGTTGCTGGGCGGCCTCGGTGCCAGTACCCAGCACCCGCTGGCATCGTCGTTGGTCAGCGATAGTCATGAGGCCGGCGGCGAGGTCAAGAAGGCGCTGGCGCACTACAACTTTGCCGGTGATATCGGCAAGATGCTGGTGCCCGCCGGAGTCGGCCTGTTGCTGGTGGTGACCAGCTGGCAAACCAGCGTCACCGTGCTGGGCATCCTTGGCCTTGCGGCCGCTGCGCTGCTCTGGTGGCTGATCGCGCCGCAGCCGTCGGCGGCGCCGGGCGTGCGCAAAGCAGTGATTGCTGTTGGCAGCGACTCCGCCAGCGGCCTGGCCGCCTTGCTGCTCACCGGCACCCTCGACAGTGCGGTACGCATGGGCTTTCTCACCTTTCTGCCGTTTCTGCTGCAAGCCAAGGGCGCAGGCTCCGCCGGTATCGGCCTGGCGCTGATGCTGCTGTTCGTCGGCGGCGCCTTCGGCAAGCTGCTGTGCGGCTACCTGGGCGCACGTATCGGCATGATGAAAACCGTGTGGTGCACCGAGTCGCTCACTGCGCTGCTGATCGTGTCGATGCTGTACCTGCCGCTGACGCCGATGCTGGTGCTGTTGCCGCTGTTGGGCCTGGTGCTCAATGGCACCTCGTCGGTGCTCTACGGCGTGGTGCCGGAGCTGGCGGGGGCGGGCAGGCGCGACCAGGCCTTTGCCCTGTTCTACACCGGCACCATCGGCGGCGGCGCCCTGGCACCGGTGGTGTTTGGCGCTGTTGGCGATAGCGCCGGCATCACCACGGCGGTGATCAGCCTGGCGGCACTCCTGCTGCTGACCCTGCCGCTGTCCTGGTGGGTGGAGCGGCAACTGCATTGCGGCTTGCCTGGCAAATTTGGATCTAACTATAATGAATGAGATTCATTACCAGATAACTTTGCCCAGGCCGCCTCCATGTCCAGCGCTGACCCTTCGCTGCAACTCGCTGTTCACACGCTGTATGAGGCGCATCACCCGTGGCTGTGCGGCTGGCTGCGCAAGCGCCTGGGCTGCCGCGAGCATGCCGCGGACCTCGCCCAGGACACCTTCATCCGCGTCATGACCCAGCGCAAGGCCCCGGAACTGCGTGAGCCACGGGCCTACCTGAGCACCGTCGCGCGCAGCCTGATGATCGACCTGTTCCGCCGCCGCGCACTGGAGCAGGCCTACCTCGAAACCCTCGCCGCACGCCCGGAGCTGCTCGACATCTCGCCGGAAACCCGCGCCCTGGTGATCGAGACGCTGATGGAAATCGACGCCATGCTTGACGGTCTGGGGCGCAAGACCCGCGAGATCTTTCTCATGGCCCAGCTCGACGGCCTGAGCTACGTGGAAATCGCCCGGCGCCAGAACCTCGCGGTCAACACGGTGAAGAAACACGCCGTGCGCGCCCTGACCCATTGCCTGCTGCTGGCCGAGGACTGAGCGGTGAGCGCCCAGCGCCTGGATCGCGCCACCCTCGAAGCGGCCGCCCACTGGTTCGTCGAACTGCGCTGCGAAGCGCCAGACCCGGCTACCCGCCTTGCCCACCAACAGTGGCTGGCCGGTGATCCGCGCCACCGCCAGGCCTGGGAGCGCTTGCAGCGGGTACAAGGCACCTTTGCTCAGGTCAGTGCTGGCGTTGCCCGGCCGCTGCTGGCCAGCGCCCAGGCCAAGCGCCGCGAAGTGCTCAAGGTGCTGTCGCTGCTGCTGGCCGCGGGCGGGGCAGGGACCCTGGCCTGGCAGACCACGCCGTTGCCGGCCTTGATCGCCGACCAGCGCACCGGCACCGGCGAGCGGCGCAGCATAGGCCTGCAGGATGGCAGCCAGTTGCACCTGAACACCGCTACCGCGGTGGATATTCACTACAGCGGGCAGTTGCGCGAACTGCGCCTGCTCAGCGGCGAGATCCTCATCGAAACGGCAAAAGATGCCCTGGCCCGGCCCTTCATCGTGCATACCGGCGAAGGCAGCATTCGCGCGCTGGGCACGCGTTTTATCGTTCGCCGCGACGCCGGGCGCACCCGGGTGAGCGTGCAGGAGCATGCCGTGCAAGTGCGTTGCAGCGCTGATCTGCTCACCCCCGTGCGGGTCGAGGCCGGCCAGCAACTGAGCTTTGAGCGCGCCAGCATCAGCCCGTTGCAGCCCGCCAACCCCGAGGCCGACGCCTGGCTGCGCGACCTGCTGGTGGTGCACGACTGGCGCCTGGACGACTTTATCAACGAATTGCAGCGCTACCGGCCCGGGCACCTGGGGTGCCACCCGGCGGTGGCCGGCCTGAGAATTTCCGGGGCCTTCCAGTTGGCCAACAGCGACCCTATTCTCGCCAACCTGAGCAGCACCTTGCCGGTGCGTATTCGCCAGTTCAGCCGCTACTGGGTCAGGGTCGAAGCGGCCTGAAACGCAGCAGAAAATTATTTTCACAAGGGGGGTGTTGATTCAGATTCTCATTCGACTTGTAGGTAGAGGCGCCTCAGACGCCACCACCACTGCCAACGGGCGAAAGGAAACTGCATGTCCCTTTGTAATCCACACTCCACGCGCAACCTGCGCACACTCACCCCTTTGCGCCGTGCCATTGAGGCCGCGCTGTTCGGCTCGGCCCTGGCAGGCGCCGGCGCCAGCCTGATGGCCGCTGCGCCGGCCTGGGCCGAGACCCGCGTCGAAAGCCAGTTCGACATTCCCGCCGGCTCCCTGGAGTCGGCGCTGACCCGCTTTGCCGCCAGCGCCGGGGTCACCGTGTCGTTCCAGCCGGCCGATACCCGTGGCCTGCAATCGCCAGGCTTGCATGGCCGCTACAGCGTCGAGGCCGGCTTGCGCCAGCTGCTGGCCGGCAGCAACCTGCAACTGCTGCGCCAGGACAGCGGTAGCTACTCGCTGCTGCCAGGGGCGGGCGATGACGCCAGCGTGCAGCTGGACGCCACCGCCATCAACGGCAAGGCGGTCGAGTCGGCCTACGGGCCGGTCGATGGTTATGTCGCCACCCGCAGCGCCACCGGCACCAAGACCGACACGCCGATCCTGGAAATCCCCCAGGCGGTCAACGTGGTCACCGCCGCCCAGGTCGAAACCCAGGGCGCGCGCAATCTCACCCAGGCCCTGCGCTACACCCCGGGCCTGAGCGTCAACGGCTTTACCGACCGCAACAACATTGCCGACGAGATCACCAGCCGCGGCTTCGCCCCGACCCCGCTGTACCTGGACGGTGCCTACCTGCCGTACGCCGGAAGCCTGGGCGGTGCGCCGCAGATCGACCCCTACACCCTCGAACGCATCGAAGTGCTCAAGGGCCCGTCGTCGGTGCTGTATGGCCAGAACCAGCCGGGCGGTATCGTCAACATGGTCTCCAAACGCCCGACCCGCGAACAGCGCAACCAGGTCAAGTTCGGCCTGGGCAGCTACAGCCGGGTCAATGGCGCGATTGATCTGAGCGGCCCGATGGATGAAGCCGGGACCCTCAGCTACCGCCTGGTGGGCGTGGCGAAAAAGGGCAACGACCAGCTCGACCACACCAACAGCCAGCGCATGCTGCTGGCGCCGAGCCTGACCTCGGCGCCTAACGAAGACACCGCGCTGACCCTGTATGCCCAGCTGCAGCGCGATGACGGCCTGGCCGATTACCAGGCCTTGCCGAAAATCGGCTCGCTCGACCGCGGCCCCGATGGCCAGCGCATCGACCGCGATGCGTTTCTCGGCGACTCCCATTACAACGACTACCGGCGCGACCAGTTTGTGCTCGGCTACGACTTCAGCCATGCCTTCAGCGACGACTTGAAGTACCGCCAGACCGCGCGCTACATCGACATCCGCGACCGCTACAAGGGTTTCTACCTGCGCGGCTTCGTCAGCGATGCCGACACCGGCGTGCTCGACCAGACCCACGCCACCCGCACCAAGCTCGACTGGCGCCAGCACAACACCGCCTACACCATCGATAACAACCTGGAGTACAAGTTCGCCACCGGCCGCCTGCAGCACACCACCCTGGTGGGCCTCGACTACCGCCGCTTCAACCGCAAGTACACCGGCTACAATGCCTATGGCGTGGCCCCGGTCGATCTGTACAACCCGAGCAACTACCCCACCGACGACGTGGTGCCGCAGCTGACCACCCAATGGGACAACACCATCGGCCAGACCGGCCTGTATGTGCAGGACCAGATCAGGCTCGACCAGTGGATCATCACCGTCGGCGGGCGCCAGGACTGGGCCAAGGTCGAAAACAAGGACCTGCTGGCGCGGACCATCACCGAGCAGAACGACCAGAAATTCACCGGCCGGGTAGGGCTGACCTACGTCACCGAGTTCGGCCTGGCGCCTTACATCAGCTATTCGCAGTCGTTCCTGCCGACCATCGGCACCAGCGCCCCGCAGCGCGGCGCCAAGGCCTTTGAGCCGACCGAGGGCGAGCAGTATGAAATCGGCGTCAAGTACCAGCCGCTGGACAAGACCCTGATCACCGCCTCGCTGTTCGAGCTGACCCAGAAGAACGTCAAGACCGGCGACAAGCTCTACCCTGAGTACGAAAGCCAGGACGGCGAAGTGCGCTCGCGCGGTGTCGAGCTCGAGCTCAAGACCCGCCTCGACAACCTCGACGTGCTGGCGGCGGCCACCTACATCGACTCGTTCTACACCAAGAGCAACTATGGCGATAAGGGCAACCGTTCCGAGGCGCAAGCGCCGGTGTCGGCTACCCTGTGGGCCGACTACCACTTCACCCAGGCTGCGCTCAACGGCCTGACCGTCGGTGCCGGCGCGCGCTACACCGGGCGCAAGCCGGGGGATTCGGCCAACGCCTTCGACGTGCCGGCGTTCGTCGTTTACGACACCACTATCCGCTACGACCTGGGCAAACTCGACCCAAGCCTGCGCGGGCTGCAGACCAGCCTGAACGTGCAGAACCTGTTTGACCGCGAGTATGTCTCGGACTGCAACTATTCCTTTGGCTGCTACTACGGGCAGGAGCGGGTGGCGTCGCTTGAAATGACTTACGACTGGTGATATGAGCCGGCCTCACTGGCGATGGGCCGCATAGCGGCCCTGGGCTGGACGCTCTTGCACCCCTGTGTCACTGTCGGCGCCACCGTTCGGCAGCAAACAGGGTTGGCCAATGCTCAGCAGTACCCAGTTCAAGGCGTTCAATCGTTGTGTCCTGCAACTGGCGAGCTTGGCCCGCGAGGGTGGCGGCTCGCATTTCATCGCCGAGGGCCTGCAGGCGTTTCGCGCAATAGTGCCGTTTGCCTCGGCCTGGTGGGGCGAGATGTCTGGGGCTGGCGCAACCGCTGCGCCGCAAAGCTGGATGCACGGGCGCATCGACCTGCCGCCGGCCTTTGCCCGCGAATGGAGCGAGGTTGCCGGCATCGACTGTTTCGCCCACACCACCCTGGCGCGGCCAGGGCAGGTGGTGCGCGACAGCGAGTTCACCGACCCCAACGAGGCGGTCAATGTCTTCGCCCGCCGCTACGACCTCTATCACCTGATGTGCATTACCTTCGAGCTGCCACAGAGCGGCCTGAACTTTTACGTCTGCCTGTACCGCGGCGAGCACGACGCTGCCTTTTGCGAAAGCGAAGACGGCTTGTTCGCCGCCTTCTGCGAGCAGCTGCTGCAACTGTGGCGCTTCCAGGTGCAGGACATGATCCGTCTCGATACCGGCAACGCGGCTGCCGATTTCGCCATTGCCCGTCTCGATGGCAGCTTGCTGTATGTGGGCGCGCGGGTGTGCGCGGCAATCGAGCAGGCGCTGCCGGGCTGGAGCGGCTCGTTGCTGCCGCCCCAGGTGTGCGCGCAACTGGCCAGGGCGCCGTGCGTGATGCGCCTCGGGCGCAGCAGCCTGACCCTCAGCGCCAATGGCGAGCATGTGATTGTGTCGCTGGAAGCACCCGCGCCAGGGGTGCTGCTGGCGCCCCGCGAGCGCACCGCAGCCATGCTGTTTGCCGCCGGGCACTCCTACAAGGAAATCGCCCGGATGCTGTCCTTGAGTCCGGCGACGGTGCGCACCTACCTGCGCAATTGCTACGTGCAACTGGGGGTCAAGAGCAAGGTGGAGCTGGGTGCGGCGTTGCGCCTGTCGATGCCGGTGGCGGAAAAAACCGCCTGACCCTCCTCATTTGCAGAGGTCCATTGCCGCGCTGCGCGCTATAGGGTGTCACCAGCCCTATAACAACAAGAGAGCGCTGCAATGCAACGATTGATCCCCACGCTGTTGGCCACTGCCCTGGCCTGTGCTTCGCTGCCGGCCCTGGCCGCCGCCGACCTGGTGCTGTTCAACGGCAAGGTCTACACCGGCGAACCCGGCCAGGGCTTGATGCAGGCGGTTGCGGTCAAGGATGGCAAGGTCCTGCAAGTGGGTAGCGATGCGCAGATCCAGGCCCTGGCCGACACCCACACGCAACGCATCGACCTGGCCGGCAAGGTGCTGATGCCCGGCATGATCGACAGCCACAGCCACCCGGTGGTGGCGGCCTACGACAGCCTCGGCGCCAACCTGCAGGATGAGGTCAAGCCGCTGCCCGCGCTTGAGCAGTGGATCCTTGCCGAGGTCGAACAAGGCCGTGGCAAGGCTGGCGATGTGATCAGTGTCGCCGGGGCGAGTTCGGCCTACTGGGACAACAGTCGCGAACTTGGCCAGTTGTTCAACCAGGGCCGCTGGGCCACTCAGCCGCTGGTGCTTAGTGGCATCGACGGCCATACCGGTTGGGCCAACCAGGCCATGCTCAAGCGTATGCAGATCGACGCGGCGTGGGTCAAAAGCCTGTCCGAGCAAGACCGCAGTTATGTCGGCCACGAGGCCGACTTCAGCCCCAACGGCTACTTCGCCGAAGCGCGCTGGGACCAGGTCCGCAGCCAGATCCCCGCAGCCAGCCAGGAAGTGATGCTCAAGGCCGCACGCGAGGCGGTCAGGGTCAACAACCAGTATGGCGTCACCGCCTGGATGGATGCCGCAGCCAATGCCGGCAGCGGCGATTCGCTATTCGATTTCAAGGCCACGGCGCAAACCGTTGGCGTGCTGCCGCTGTACCGGGCGCTGGCCGAGCGCGGTGAGCTCAATGCCCATGTCGCGGCGCTGATGATCACCAACCCCAAGAGCCGGCCGGCCGACCTTGAGGTGCTGGCCCAGGTCGTGAAGCAGTTCGAGGGGGTGCCCAACCTGAGTTTCCCGGGCATCAAGGTGTTTGTCGATGGCGTGCTCGAATATCCGGGGCAGTCGGCGGCGGTCATCACCCCATACAGCAACAGCCACAAGAACGGCCAGTTGTTGATCGAGCCGCAGCATTTCGGCGAGCTGGTGGCCGCGGCCGAGCAGCGCGACTGGATTGTGCACATGCATGCGGTCGGTGACCGGGCGGTGCGCGAATCGCTCAATGGCGTGGCCTATGCACGCACGCTGCAAGGCAAGCCGCTGGCGCACAGCATCAGCCATCTGCAGATGGTCGACCCCAAGGACTTTGCGCGCTTCAAGCAACTGGGGGTGATCGCCTCCATGCAGATGCTCTGGGCGACCGCTGAAAACTACACCGTCGAGCTGGTCAAACCCTACGTCAGTGCCCAGGGCTACGCCTTTCAATACCCGGCGCACTCGTTGCAACAGGCCGGTGCGCTGATCGCCGGCGCCAGCGACTGGCCGGTGTCCAGCCCCAACCCGTGGAATGCCATTGCCCAGGCCATGACCCGCAAGGGCCCGCTGGGTGTGCTCAATGCCAAGGAACGTGTCGACCGCCAGGTCATGTTCCAGGCCTACACCCTCAACGCCGCCAAGGCCCTGCGCCTGGAACGGCAGATCGGCTCGATAGCGCCCGGCAAGCAGGCCGACCTGATCGTGCTCGATCGCGATGTGTTCAAGGTCAGCGCCCAGGAGCTGTTCGACACCAGGGTGCTCAAGACCTACTTCGCCGGCAAGCAGGTGTACGCCAGCGAGTCCTGACAGCGCCGTTACCCGCACACGCATAACAACAAGGGTCTGGTATGAACACACGCTTGCTCATTGCTTTCGCCTGCCTGGCGCCGCTGACGGCCCAGGCATTGACACTCAACGATTCCTTCAGCCTCGACATGAGCCTGGCCGCGACCAGCGACTACCGCTCCCGGGGCATCTCGCAAAGCCTCGGCGACCCGGCGCTGCAGGCCGGCGCCACGCTGATGCACAGCAGCGGCCTGTACCTGGGCGCCTGGACTTCGACGGTGGATTACGGCTTCGACTACAAGACCCGCCAGGAAATCGAGTACTACGCCGGCTGGTACTGGCAGGCCAGCGATGCCATCAGCCTGGATATTGGCTACCTCAAATACAGCTACCCCAAGGAAGGCCAGTTCAACATGAGCGAGGTCTACGCCATCCTTGACCTCTATGGGCTCAAGCTGGGCGCCTATTACTCAAGCGATGCGCCCAACGCCTTTGGCAAGGACCAGGACACCCTGTACAGCTATGTTGCCTACAGCTTCGCCTTGCCGGCCGAGGTCGGCCTGGAACTGCGGGCAGGGCGCAACGATGTCAAGGACCCGGCGTTCTGGTCGGCCAGTGGCGATGACCGCAATGCGTACTATGAGTGGGAGGCAAAGCTGAGTCGCGAGTTTGTCGGCGTGACCTGGGGCTTGAGTTACATCGACACCGACCTGTCCAAAAGCGAGTGCAGCAATTGGTATGGCTATGACGACCTGTGCTCGGCGACTGTGGTGGTAAGTGCCAGCAAGGCGTTCTGAGCCGGCATCAATCCAATGCTGAAGGCAGCGCCGAACCTGTGGGAGCGGGCTTGCCCCGCGATCGAGTGCGCAGCGCTGGTAATTTTCTGGCTGCACAAAGCCCATCGCTGGCAAGATGGGCGCAGTCCGGTAGAACGAGCGTTGTATGCCCCACGCCAACGATCACACGCCATGGCAGGTTTTCCTGATCTTCCTGCGCCTGGGCCTGACGTCGTTCGGTGGCCCCGTCGCCCACCTTGGCTTTTTTCGCCAGGAGTTTGTCAGCCGTCGGCGCTGGCTGAGCGAGCGCAGCTATGCCGACCTGGTGACGCTTTGCCAGTTTCTGCCGGGCCCTGCCAGCAGCCAGGTCGGCATCGCCCTGGGCCTGTCGCGCGCAGGTTACGCCGGGGCGCTGGCGGCCTGGCTGGGATTCACCCTGCCTTCGGCGCTGGCCCTGACCCTGCTGGCCCTGGGGCTGGGCGGTTATGCCGAGGCGGTGCCGGCCGGCATCCTCCATGGTCTTAAGGTGGTGGCGGTCGCGATTGTCGCCCAGGCGGTGTGGGGCATGGCCCGCACGTTGTGCCCGGATGCGCCGCGGATTGTGCTGATGCTGGCGTCTGCCGGGCTGGTGCTGTTGCTGCCCGGTGCCGGGGCGCAGGTGGCGGTGATGGTTGCAGCGGCTGGCGCGGGGTTGATGCTGCTGAAACCGGGCAGCAGCGTTGTCCACGAGCCTTTGCCGATCGGGGTCAGCCAGCGCGCTGGCGGCTGGTGGTGGCTGCTGTTCTTCGCCCTGTTGCTCGGTTTGCCGCTGCTGGCCGGGCTCTGGCCCGATCCGACCTTGAGCATGATCGATGCCTTCTACCGCACCGGCGCGCTGGTGTTCGGTGGCGGACACGTGATGCTGCCACTGCTGCAGGCTGAAGTGGTGCCCACCGGCTGGGTCGGCAACGAGACGTTTGTGGCAGGTTACGGCGCTGCCCAGGCTGTGCCCGGCCCCTTGTTCACCTTTGCCGCCTTTCTTGGCGCCTCGATGCACGGGCCGCAGTCCGGCTGGCTGGGGGCGGTGCTGTGTCTGCTGGCGATCTTCGCCCCGGCGTTCTTGCTGGTGTTCGCGGCGTTGCCGTTCTGGGAGCGCATGCGCCGCAACCCGCGCCTGCAGGCGGCGATGCTGGGCGTCAATGCGGCGGTGGTGGGGCTGTTGCTGGCGGCGTTGTATCAGCCGCTGTGGACCAGCGCCATTGGCCAGCCGCTGGATGTTGTCCTGGCGTTGCTGGCGCTGGTCGCACTGATGGCCTTCAAGCTGCCGCCCTGGCTGGTGGTGATCGGCTGTGGCCTGGGCGGGCAGTGCTTGAGCCTGTTTAGATAAAAATCGTGCCGCGCAGGTACAGCGCCGCCTGGCCGCTGATGATCACCCGGCCGTTGTCGAGCACTTGGCAATGCAACTGGCCTTTGCGCAGGCCGCCTTGCTCGGCGCTGAGGCTGTGCTTGCCCAGGCGCGCGGCCCAGTAGGGCGCCAGCGAGGTATGGGCAGAGCCGGTGACCGGGTCTTCATTGACGCCTACCCGCGGGCCGAACCAGCGCGAGACGAAGTCAACCTCGCGGCCCGGGGCGGTGACGGCGATGCCGCGCACGTCAAAGGCGGCCAGGGCGGCGAAGTCGGGGGCAAGCGCTGCGACCAGCGCCGGGTCGTCGACCACCACCAGGTAGTCATCGGTGCGGTACAGCGCCTCGATCCGCTCAAGCCCCAGGGCCTGCAACAAACCCTCGGGCACGGCCAGCGCCTGTGGCTGGCGGGCCGGGAAGTCCATGGCCAGGCGAGCGCCGTCACGCCGAACGCGCAACTCGCCGCTGCGGGTGGCAAAGCGCAGGGTGTCGCGTTGTTCGCCCAATTGCTCGAACAGCACCCAGGCCGCCGCGAGGGTGGCGTGGCCGCACAGGTCGACTTCTACCGTCGGGGTAAACCAGCGCAGCTCGAACAGCTCGCCATTGGCGACCACGAACGCGGTTTCCGAGAGGTTGTTTTCGGCGGCAATCTGCTGCAGCGTCGCGTCTGCCAGCCAGGCTTCAAGCGGGCACACCGCTGCCGGATTGCCGCCAAACGCCGTGGCTGAGAACGCGTCTACCTGGAATATTTCAACTTGCATGGGTCATTGCTGTCCGTTGTCTGTTGCCCGGAGCTGCTCCAGGTAGTTGTAGATGGTGTAGCGGGTCACGCCGAGCGATGCCGCGGCCTTTTCGATGCCACCCTTGACCAGAAACAGGCCGCGTTCCTGCATCAGCCGCACCGCTTCGCGCTTTTGCGCCGTCTTCATGCCGAGCACACCGCCGGGGCAGGCGTCGTGAATGATCTCGGCCATCAGCTGTTGCAGGTCCCTGGTCTCGTCCGCCACCGGCGCGGCCGCACTGGCCAGGCCCAGCAGCCCGCCGAGCAACTGGTGCGCAGCTTCGACGGCGCTCAGATCGGCATTCACGCACAGGCTGGCAAACGGCTGCCCGCTGCTGTCGCGATAGACCACGGTAGCGCTGCGCAAGGTGCGGCCGTCGGGGGCGAGGGTGGCGTAGTTGTCGACCACGATCGGCTCGCAGCTGCTGCGATCGTCCATGGCCCGGCGCACCGCGGCAAAGCCCAGATCATGACGCGGGCTGCCGAGCAGCGAATCACCGACCCGGCGCCCGGTGACATGGCCGTTGGCGATGGCGAGGATCGAGCGCTCAGGGTTAAGCAGGTCGTGCAGGACAACCTCGGTATGGTTACCGACGACCTGGCTGAGCATTTTCAGGGTGCTGTGCAGTACGCCGAGGATAAGTTGCTGTTCGTGGTTCTTTGCTGGGCAAACCTTCATCGCAGCCTTCGTGGGCGTTGGACGGTGAAGGTAGGCTATCAACGTAAATTTTAAATATCAACACTGTGTTGAATTTGCTGTTTGTAGTCGCAGCAACCGCTCGACCTGCGCCAGCTCCCAGGTGCTGAGCAAGCTCACCGGATCTGTGCCCCATTGCCAGCTGTCCAGCGTGCCTACACGGCCATCGCTGCTGCGGCAGGCGAGGCAATGGTGCAAGTGGCTGCCGTCGAAATCCAGGTGCAGGCGCCAGCCATCGATGTCGATCTCAACCCCGACACGGCGCAACGGGCGAAGGCCGAGGGCGGCGTCACGCAGTTGCTGGCAAACCTCGCGGGCACTCAGGGCTGGCATCTGTTTCATTCTCAAAAGCGGGGGGCTGAGCTTAAAGCCTGCCGGCGCCAGTGTCAGCCGTTGCCCGGGCTTGATCTGCGCGAGCCAAGTGCGTAGCGTCCGCGCCCTGGTCCTTTGAGAAATTGCTATGACCCTGATGGAACGACTCTTCACCTGCGCGTTGGGATTGAGCGCAATCGCCCCGGCCGTGGCCGCCGACAGCCTGGCCATTGAACACTGGACCCAGCCCAGTGGCGCGCGGGTCTACCTGTTGGCGCAAAGCCAGGCCAGCGACCTGCAGATCCAGGTCGACTTCGATGCCGGCAGCCGCCGCGACTCACAGGACCAACCGGGCCTGGCGGTGCTTGGCGCGGTCCTCGCGGTGGAAGGTGTGCACGCCCAGGGCGACGCCCCGGAACTGAACGGCAACGCGCTGCGCATGGACTGGATGCGCCTGGACAGCCAACTCACTACCCAGGTCGATGCCGACCGTTTCAGCTACATCCTGACCATTACCGATAACAACCCCCAGCGCCAGGCCGAGGCCAGCGCCTTGCTCGGCCGGCAGATTGCCGAGCCGACCTTTGCCGGCAGTATCTGGTTTCGCGCCAAGCCCTATTACATTCGCCAGGTCAACGGTGAAACCACCAAGCGTTTTCCCGGGGTAGGGCATCGCTTTGCCCAGGCGCTGTACGGCGACCACCCTTATGCCCGCGAGCTGACCCGCCCGGGGCTGCAGCGCAACAAGCAGATCGACCTGTACGAATACGCGCTGCCGTTCGGCTATGCCCTGACCCCGGCCATGCTCGAACGTACCCGCATGGAAGATCTGCGCAGCCATTACACGGCAATGATGCTGCCGTGCCGGGCCACGGTCAGCCTGGTCGGCAAGCTTGACCGGGCCCAGGCCGATGCCGTGGCCAGCGCGGTACTGGGGCGCTTGCCGAGCGGTCAGTGCACGGCATTGCCGGCGCTGCCCAAGGTGCAGGCCCTGAGCCAGGCCAGCCACCAGCAGATCGAGCCACAGCAAGGCACGATCTGGATACAGATCGGCCAGCCGGCGGTGCCGCGCAGCGACCCGGACTTTTTCCCGTTGCTGCTGGGCAGCGACATTCTCGGTGGCGAGCACTGGCCGACGCGGCTCAATCGGGCCATCGGCCAGGCGCTTGGCGGTGATGTCAGTTGGCAGTCGGCCAGCTATTTCGCCATGGGCCAGCAAGCCGGGGCGTTTGTGATCTCTGTGGAAGTGAGCGCCGGGTACCAGCAGCAGGCCGAGCAAGCGGTTCATCAAGCGTTGGCACGCTTTGTCAGCGAAGGCCCGAGCCCGGAGGAGCTGGACGAGGCCAAGGCGCGTTTGCTTGCCCATTTTGACGGTACCAGCCGCCAGCGCCTGCTTGAACATGTGGCGCAGGTCGCCTTGAACCAGCTGCCGGACGACACCCTGGTGACCTGGCGCGAGCAGCTTGAGGCGGTGACGCCTGCGCACGTAAAAGCGGCATTCCAGCGCGTCGTACAGCCGGGTAAACAGGCGACGGTGGTGGCGGGGCAGGACTACTGAGTTTACCCCGCGATCAGCCGCGCAAAAAATCCGGGGTATTGAAATTGCTCAGGCGCGGGTCTCCCTCGGCGCACTCCAGCGCCCGCAGCGGATGCTGGCGCAAGGTTCGCTGCACCCCCCGGTCGCCGGCGTCCCAGGCTTGCTGCAAGTCGCTGCGCAAGGCGCAGGGGATCAGGCTGAACATCGGCTGCCAGTAACCACCCTGGCGAATCATCGCCGGTTGCTGCTGGTCATTGGCCAGGTTCATCAGCTCAAGGATCAGTGCCTGGTCAATCAGTGGCGCATCGCAGGCCAGCACCAGTATCCAGTCGTGGCGCGCCACTGCAAGCCCGGCCAGTACTCCGGCCAGCGGCCCGGGGAAGTCCGCCTCGGCGTCGCCGACCAGTTGATCGGCATAGGCCCGGTAGCGGTCCTGGTTGCGGTTGCAGGAGATGATCAGGTCGTCGGTCAGCGGCCGCACCACGGCGTGGATGTGGGCGATCAGCGGCTGGCCCTGCCAGTCGAGCAGGCCTTTGTCCTGGCCGCCCATGCGCTGGCCACGGCCACCGGCAAGAATGAGGATGGAGCAGGGAGGCGGGGCGGCGGGCATGGTCAGGGTTCCTGGCAGTATCAGCCGCTCACCTTCCCATGCACGCCGCGGTCTGTCCAGATCAGCTGTCGCTGGCTTCTGGCGCAGGGGCTTGAGCCTTGGCCCGGCGTTTGCCGGTCAGGCGCATCACCACAACAAAGAACACCGGCACGAACACCACCGCCAGGGTGGCGCTGAGCATGCCGCCGATCACCCCGGTACCGATCGCCTGCTGGCTGGCGGAGCTTGCGCCGCTGGCAATTGCCAGGGGCACCACGCCGAGGATGAATGCCAGCGAGGTCATGACGATCGGCCGCAGGCGCAGGCGCGCCGCCTGCACGGTGGCATCGACCAGGTCGTGGCCTTCATCGACCAGGCTCTTGGCGAACTCGATGATGAGGATGGCGTTCTTCGCCGACAGGCCGATCAGGGTGATCAGGCCGACCTTGAAGAACACATCGTTGGGCATGCCGCGCAGGCTCACCGCAATCACCGCGCCGAGCACCCCCAGCGGTACCACCAGCAGCACCGAGGTCGGGATCGACCAGCTCTCGTACAAGGCCGCCAGGCACAGGAACACCACCAGCAGCGACAAGGCCATGAGGATCGGCGCCTGGGAGCCGGACAAGCGCTCCTGCAGCGACAGCCCGGTCCATTCCAGGCCCATGCCCAAGGGCAGTTGGTCGACCAGGCGCTGGATCTCGTTCATCGCCTCGCCGGAGCTATAGCCCGGTGCCGGCTCGCCCGACACGGCAATCGCCGGGTAGCCGTTGTAGCGGGTCAGCTGCACGGGGCCGGTGATCCACTTGGCCTGGACGAACGCCGACAGGGGCACCATCTTGCCGCTGCTGTTGCGCACGTGAATTTTCAGCAGGTCATCGACCTGGCTGCGCTGGTCGCCTTCGGCCTGCACCACCACGCGCTGCATGCGCCCCTGGTTGGGGAAGTCGTTGACGTAGTTGGAACCCACCGCAGTGTTGAGCACGTTGCCGATATCGGCAAACGATACGCCCAGGGCGTTGGCCTGCTTGCGGTCGACTTCCAGCTGCACCTGCGGGCTTTCGGCCAGGGCGCTTTCGCGCACGTTGACCAGCACCGGGCTCTTCTCGGCGGCGGCGAGCAACTGGTCACGCGCCGCCATCAGCCCGGCATGGCCGAGGCCACCGCGGTCCTGCAGGCGGAACTCGAAACCGCTGGAAGTGCCCAGGCCGTCCACCGGCGGTGGCAGCACCGAATAGGCGATGGCGTCCTTGAGCTGGCTGAAGGCGGCGTTGGCGCGGTCGGCGATCGATTGCGCGCTGTCGTCGCTGCCGCGTTCGGACCAGTCCTTGAGGGTGGTGAATGCCAGCGCCGCGTTCTGGCCGTTGCCAGAGAAGCTGAAACCGAGAATCAGCGTGCTGTTGCCCACGCCAGGTTCGGTGGCGTTGTGCGCCTCGATTTGCGCCGCCACCTGTTCGGTGCGGGCGCGGCTGGCCCCCGGCGGCAGCTGGATGTCGGTGATGGTGTAGCCCTGGTCTTCGGTGGGCAGGAACGAGGAGGGCAACTGGCTGAAGCCGTACACCAGCCCGGCCACCAGCACCGCGTAGACCAGCAGGTAGCGACCGCTGCGCTTGAGGGCCTGGATCACCCAGCGCTGGTAGCCGTTGGTCATGCTCTCGAAGCGGCGGTTGAACCAGCCGAAGAAGCCGGTTTTTTCGTGGTGCGAACCCTTGGCAATCGGCTTGAGCAAGGTCGCGCACAGGGCCGGGGTCAGGCTCAGGGCGAGGAACGCCGAGAACAGGATCGACACTGCCATCGACACCGAGAACTGCTGATAGATGACCCCCACTGAGCCTTTCATGAAGGCCATCGGCAGGAATACCGCCACCAGTACCAGGGTGATGCCGACGATGGCGCCGCTGATCTGGCTCATGGCCTTTTTGGTCGCCTCGCGCGGCGCCAGGCCTTCCTCGCTCATGATCCGCTCGACGTTCTCGACCACGACGATGGCGTCGTCCACCAGGATACCGATGGCCAAAACCATGCCGAACAGGGTCAGGACGTTGACCGAGAAGCCCAGCGACAGCATCACCGCAAAGGTGCCCATCAGCGCCACCGGCACCACCAGGGTCGGGATCAGCGTGTAGCGGATGTTCTGCAGGAACAGGAACATCACCGCGAACACCAGGGCCATGGCTTCGAGCAGGGTGGTGATCACCTGCTGGATCGAGACCTTGACGAACGGCGAGGTGTCGTAGGGGATGTCGAACTTGGCCCCCGGCGGCAGGTAGCGCGACAGCTCGCTGAGCTTGGCTTGCACCAGGGTCGCGGTTTCCATGGCGTTGGCGCCGGGCGACAGCTGCACGCTGAAGGCACTGGTCGGCTTGCCGTTGAGGCGGGTGCCGTACTGGTACTCCTGGCTGCCGATCTCGACCCGGGCGACATCGCCAATGGTCACGGTCGAGCCATCGGGGTTGGCGCGCAGGACGATGTCCTGGAACTCCTGGACCGTGCTGAGCTGGCCCTTGATCACCACGTTGGCGGTGATTTCCTGGGTGCCGGTGCCCGGCAGGTCGCCGATGCTGCCCGGCGCCACCTGGGCGTTTTGCGCGGCAATGGCCTCGTTGACGTCATCGGGGGTGAGGTTGAAGCCGATCAGCCTGGCCGGGTCGATCCAGATGCGCATGGCCCGCTCCGAACCATACAGCTGGGCCTTGCCGACACCCTTGAGGCGGCGGATCTCGTTCATCACGTTGCGGGCGAGAAAATCGCTCAGGGTGACTTCGTCAAGGCTGCCGTCCATGGCCGTGAGGGTCACCATCAGCAGGAAACCGGTGGAGACTTTCTCGACTTGCAGGCCTTGCTGGGTGACCGGGCGCGGCAGGCGCGACTCGACCACTTTCAGGCGGTTCTGCACATCGACCTGGGCCAGGTCCGGGTTGGTGCCCGGTTCGAAGGTGGCGGTGATGGTGGCGCTGCCCAGGCTGCTTTGCGAGCTGAAATAGAGCAGGTTGTCGGCACCGTTGAGCTCTTCCTCGATCAGGCTGACCACGCTGTCGTCGATGGTCTGCGCCGAGGCACCCGGGTACACGGCGTAGATTTCCACCTGCGGCGGCGCCACGTCGGGGTACTGGGCCACCGGCAATTGCGGGATGGCCAGGGCGCCGGCAAGCAGGATGAACAAGGCGACCACCCAGGCGAACACCGGGCGGTCAATGAAAAACTGCGGCATGAATCAGGCCCTCACTGGCCGTTGGACTGAACGATGGGGAGGGCGTCCTTGCCCGCGTTGTCGACCTCTACCTGGTCGCCGGGGCTGATGTGCTGCAGGCCTTCGACCACCACCCGGTCACCGGGGGCCAGGCCTTCGCTGACGATCCAGCGGTCGTTCTGCACACTGCCCAGCACCACCGGGCGTTCGCTGACGCGCTGTTCGCCATCGACCAGCATGACCTTCGGCTTGCCGGCGCTGTCGCGCAGGATGGCCCGCTGCGGCACGCTGATGCCTTGCTGCTTGACCGCCTGCTCCAGGCGCACGCGGATGAAGCTGCCCGGCAGCAGGTCGAGGTCGGGGTTGGGGAACTCGCTGCGCAGGGTGATCTGGCCGGTGCTCGGGTCGACGCTGATGTCCGAGAACAGCAGTTTGCCCGGCAGCGGGTAGGGCGTGCCGTCGTCCTGGATCAGCGTCGCGCTGGCCTGGTCCTGGCCCACCTGCTGCAGTTCGCCGGCACGCAGGGCGCGGCGCAGGGCATTGAGTTCGCGGGTCGACTGGGTGACGTCGGCATGGATCGGGTCGAGCTGCTGGATGGTCGCCAGCGGTGTGGTTTCGTTCTGCCCGACCAATGCCCCTTCGGTCACCAGGGCGCGGCCGATGCGTCCGGAAATCGGCGCGGTGACGGTGGCGTAACCGAGGTTGAGCCTGGCTCGCTCAAGCGCCGCCTTGGCCGCGGCGACGTCGGCATCGGCCTGCAGGAAGGCGGCGCGGGCATCGTCGTGCTGCTGGCGGCTGATGGCATTGATGGCGATCAGTTCGCGGTAACGCTGATCCTGCAGGCGCGCCTGGTAGCGCGTGGCCTCGGCGCGGGCCAGGGCGGCGCGGGCACTGTCGAAGTCGGCCTGGAACGGCGCCGGGTCGATGCGAAACAGCACATCGCCCTGTTTGACGTCGCTGCCTTCGCGGTACACGCGCTTGAGCACCACGCCGGCCACCCGCGCGCGCACTTCGGCAGTGCGCGGGGCGAGGATGCGGCCATTGAGCTCGGTGGTGATCGCCAGCGGCTGCACCTGCACGGTCTCGACCCGCACTGCGCTGGGCGGGGCCTTTTCTTCGGCAGGCGATTTGTCGTCGCAGGCGCTCAGGGCGAAAGTGATCAACAACAGCGGCGCCAGGGCGCGCAGACGGGCGGGACTTGAACTGGACATGCGGATCTTCCGAAAATGACCCGGCAATGCTAAGGCAGGCGACCGACGGGCAACAGTTAAGCTGTGTAGGCCATGTGTAAAAAAGTGTGAAGCTTTATCCTGCGAGCGCGTGAGCTCTTATATCCTGCCTGACTTTCCCAGCCTGTCAAACTGCCCATGCCCAATATTCTCCTGGTCGAAGACGACTGCGCCCTGTCCGAACTGATCGCCAGCTACCTGCAGCGCAACGACTTCAGCGTCAGCGTGATTGCTCGTGGCGATCACGTGCTGGCCGAGGCGCGGCGCAACAAACCGGACCTGGTGATCCTCGACCTGATGCTGCCGGGCCTCGACGGCCTGCAGGTGTGCCGGCTGTTGCGCGCCGAGTCCCAGGCCCTGCCGATCCTCATGCTGACCGCCCGCGACGATAGCCACGACCAGGTGCTGGGCCTGGAAATGGGCGCCGACGACTACGTGACCAAACCGTGCGAACCACGGGTGCTGCTGGCGCGGATACGCACCTTGCTGCGCCGCAGCAGCATCAACGAGCCACGCCTTGAGAGCGACCTGATCGTGGTCGGCGGCCTGCGCATCGATCTGGCCGAGCGCAATGTGTTCTGGCGCGAGCAGCCGGTGGAGCTGTCCAGCGGCGAATTCAATCTGCTGGTGGTGCTGGCGCGCAATGCCGGCGTGGTGCTCAGCCGCGACCGCATCCTCCAGCAACTGCGCGGCATCGAGTTCAACGGCACCGACCGCTCGGTGGACGTGGCGATTTCCAAGCTGCGGCGCAAGTTCGACGACAGCGCAGGCGAGGCGCGCAAGATCAAGACCGTGTGGGGCAAGGGGTATCTGTTCAGCCGGGTCGAGTGGGAGTTCTAGCGGCTCATGCTGAAAATCCTCATCCGCCTGTACCTGATCACCATCGTCGCCTATGCCGGGGCGATTTTTTTGATTCCCGATGCCATCGTCGGCGCCTTTCACCAGCGTTTCATTGCCTACAACCTTGACCAGGCCCGTGGCGTGCAACGCTTGATCGTCAAGCAGTTCGAGCAGGTGCCGAGCACTGAATGGCCGGCCAAGGCCAAGGAACTGGCGGCGGATTTCGCCCCGCTGGAAATCCAACTGCGCCGCCAGGACCAGATTGGCCTCAGCTATGCGGAGCGCGACCGCCTCAAGGCCGGCCTGAACGTGGTGCGCCTGGGCGACTGGGGCTACTACGAGACCGCCCTGGCACCACTGGACGACACCTGGCTGGTGGAACTGAGCAATCCGCCCGATCCTCTGGACATCAGCCTGCTGTCCTGGGTGGTGACCGTGCTGATCGGCGCCGCGTTGCTCGGCTGCCTGCTGTTCTGGGTCTGGCCGCACTGGCGCGACCTTGAACGGCTCAAGGAAACCGCCCGGCGTCTGGGCCAGGGCGAGCTGTCGCAGCGCACGCATATTCCGCCGCGCTCGAACATCGGCGAACTGGCCCAGGTGTTCGACACCATGGCCCAGGACGTCGAACGCCTGCTGACCCAGCAGCGCGAACTGCTCAATGCCGTGTCCCATGAGCTGCGCACGCCGCTGACACGCCTGGATTTTGGCCTGGTGCTGCTGTTTGACGAAGTCCCGCCCAACTGCCGCAAGCGCCTGCTGGAACTGGTCGGCCATGTGCGCGAGCTGGATGAACTGGTGCTCGAGCTGTTGTCCTACAGCCGTCTGCAGAACGCCGACCAGGCCCGCGAGCGGGTCGAGGTGTCGCTGCTGGAGCTGGTCGACAGCATCCTCGGCAGCTTTGCCGAAGAGCTCGATGGCCGTGGCATCGAATGGCAGGTGCGCGCCGACGACAACCTGCCGCGCTTCATCCTCGACCCACGGCTGACCGCCCGTGCCTTGCAGAACCTGGTACGCAACGCCATGCGCTACTGCGACGGGCAGATCCTCCTGCGCCTGAGCCTCGACCCCCAGGGCCATTGCCTGCTGACCGTGGAGGACAACGGCATCGGCATCCCCCACGACCAGCGCGAGCTGATCTTCCAGCCGTTCTACCGCCTGGACCGCAGCCGCGACCGTACCACCGGCGGCTTCGGCCTGGGCCTGGCGATCAGCCGCCGGGCCATCGAAGGCCAGGGCGGCACCCTGACGGTCGGGCAGTCGGCGCTGGGCGGTGCGCAGTTCAAGATCAGGCTGCCGCGCGGCTAGCGGCGCGGGCGCAAGTCGCGCCAGTGCTGCTCGACGTAGTCCAGGCACAGCGCTTTGCGCTGCGGGCCGAACACCGCCTGCCAGCCGGGCGGGCAGGCCAGGTAGGCCGGCCACAGGCTGTGCTGGTGCAAGTGATTGCGCAGCACCTGGAATTGCCCTTGCGGGTTGTCGAATGGGCTGCTCATGGGTTCACCTCCTGGGCACGGCGGGCGGTTTCGCTGGCCTGCAGGGCCCTGGCCAGCAGCGGTGCGATCTGCGCCACGGCGTCGGCACGCAGCATGTTTTCGTGCATGCAGGCAATATCGTGGACCTGCAACCGGCCATCGACGTGGGTGCGCCAGTGCTCGGGGTCTTGCCACAGGGCGTCACGCAGCCCTTCGGTAGCGCGCAGGAACAACACCTCGCCGGCAAACACCTGCGGTTTGAAACGCTCCATCAACGGCACGGTCTGGCGCACTTCATCGCAGAAGGCCTGGACGATCGCGCCTTCCAGGTTGAGCACTTCGGCCAGGTAACGGCGCTGCTCGGCGATCGGTTGCAAGGGCTGGCTGAAGTCTGCCGGGCTGTTGGTCAGGGTGCCGATCAGCAGGGCCAGCAGTTGTTGGTCGCTCAGTTGCGGGACCTGGCTGTGAGGTTGCAGCGGGTAGCCGTCGAGCAGCGCCAGCAGTGCCACTGACTCGCCCTCGCGCTGCAGCAAGGTCGCCACGGCGTGGGCGACATGGCAGCCGAATGACCAGCCGAGCAAATGGTACGGGCCAACCGGCTGGACCTTGCGGATCTGCGCCAGGTAGTCGCTGGCGCAGGCTTCGACGCTCTGCGGGCGTAGCCCCGGGTTGCGCAGGCCGCGAGCCTGCAGGGCATACAGCGGGCGGTCGGGCAGGTAACCACTGAGCGCCGCGTAAGGCCAGCCCAGGCCGCCGCCCGGCGGCAGGCAGAACAGCGGCGCCTGGCTGCCCTCGCTGCGCAGTTCCAGCAGCACCGTGAACGGGTCGCCAGGACGGACCAGGTCCGCGCTGCGCTGGAGCTGCTCGGCAAACTGGTGCAGCACCGGGCGGGTGAACAGATCGGTGGGCATCACTTCTATGCCCAGTTGCTGGCGCAAGCGTGCGGCGACTTGCACTGCCAGGATCGAATGGCCGCCCAGTTCGAAGAAGTGGCTGTTGCGGTCGATACCCTGGCGCTGCAGCAGTTCACTCCAGATCTGCACCAAGGCCTGTTCGAGCGGGCCTTGCGCAGGCTCGGCGGGGCGTTGTGCCTGCAGGTGCTGCGCCGGCACCGGCAGCGCCCGGCGGTCGAGCTTGCCATTGGCGGTGCACGGCAGTTGCGCCAGCACCACAAATACCTTGGGCACCATGTACTCGGGCAGGCGCTCGCCCAGGTAATAGCCAAGCTGGCCCAGGTCCAGCGCCTGTTCACCGGCCAGCACCAGGTAGGCCACCAGTTGTTGCTGGCCGGGGCAGTCTTCGCGCACCTGCACCGTACAGCGGGCAATCTGCGGATGGCTGGCCAGCAGGTGCTCGATCTCGCCGAGCTCGATGCGCAGGCCGCGCAGCTTGACCTGCTGATCAACCCGCCCGAGGTATTCAAGCTGGCCGTCGGCGCGCCACAGTGCCAGGTCGCCGGTACGGTACAGGCGGCTGCCGGGCGGCCCGAACGGGTTGGCGACAAAGCGCTCGGCGGTCAGCCCCGGGCGGCGGTGATAACCCCGGGCCAGGCCGATGCCGCCCAGGTACAGCTCACCAGGGCTGCCGATTGCCTGCTGGTGCAGGCTGCTGTCGAGTACATAGGCCTGCAGGTTGGCGATCGGTTGGCCGATCGGCACGCTGTGGCTACCATCGTCGCGACAAGTCCAGTGACTGACATCGATGGCCGCTTCGGTGGGGCCATAGAGGTTGTGCAGGGCGGTATTGGGTAGCGCCTGCAGCACCTGGTGCTGCAGCTCGGCGGGCAGCGCTTCGCCGCTGCAGATGATGTGCCGCAGGCTTTGGCCCTGGCCGGGTTGGAGCTCGGGCACAAACACCTGCAGCATCGACGGCACGAAGTGCAGGGTGGTGACCTGGTAGCGCTGGATCAGCGCCAGCAACTGTTGCGGGTCGCGGTGGGCCCCGGGCTCGGCGATGGCCAGGCGGGCACCGCTCATCAACGGCCAGAAGAACTCCCAGACCGACACGTCAAAGCCACAAGGGGTCTTCTGCAGCACAGTGTCGGCGCTCGTCAACGGGTAGGCCGCCTGCATCCACATCAACCGGTTGTACAAGGCCTCATGGCTGTTGCTGGCACCCTTGGGCTGGCCGGTGGAGCCGGAGGTGTAGATCAGGTAGGCGAGGTTGCTGCCTTGCACGTGGCTGAGGGGGGGATCGTCGTTGCCGTGCTCATCGTCCAGCAGGTCATCGAGCATCAGTTCAGGGGCAAGATTGGCGCCAAGGCCGCTGTACGCCTGCGCTGTCAGCAACAACTGGACTGCGCTGTCCTCGATCATGAAGCGCAGTCGCTCGCGCGGCAGCTCCAGGTCCAGCGGCACATAAGCGGCGCCGGCCTTGAGGATGGCCAGCAGGCCGATCACCAGTTCCAGCGAGCGCGGCATGGCGATGGCGACCAGGCTGTCGGCGCCGATGCCGTGCTGTTGCAGACGATTGGCCAGGCGATTGGCCTGCTGGTTCAGGCGCCCGTAGCTGAGCTGCTGGTTGGCGAACAGCAGCGCGCAGGCATCGGGTGTGCGCCGGGCCTGCTGTTCGATCAGTTGGCTGACCGGCTGCCACGGCGAGTAGTCCACCGCGGTGCGGTTCCAGGCGTGCAACTGCTGGTGCTGTTCGTCGCTCAGCAGTTCGATGCGGGCAACCATCTGTTGGGGCTGTTCGATCAGCGCGTCGAACACCTTGAGCAGGCGCTGCTGGTGTTCGGCCAGTGCCTGGGCGCTGTACAGCCCGGGGTTGGCGTCGAAATCGAACTGCAGGTCCTGGCCCAGGCCGCGCTCATAGAAGAAGATGCCCAAATCGTCGGTGGTGCCGTTGGACAGGTTGCGTGCGCGGGTAGGGTGGCCGTCGAAGGCAATGGCGTAGTCGAAGGGCTCGATATTGACCAGGGTGGTGAACAGCTGCTGATGAGCCCCGTGCAGGCCCAGGTCGTTGCGCAGGTGCTCGTAGCGGTATGACTGGTGGCGCAGCAACTGGCGCATTTGCCGCGATACCTCCTGGACCAGCTCGGCCAGGCTCATGTCCGGGCGCATGCTCAGGCGCATCGGCATGGCGTTGGCGACCATGCCCGGCACCTGGCGCATGCGTGCGTTGCGCCGGGCGCTGAGCGGCACACCGATGACCATGTCCTGGTTGCCGGTGGCCCGATAGAGGTAGGCGGCGGTGGCGGCGGTGAGGATCTGCGGCAAGGTGCTGCCCAGTTCGCTGGCGCGCTGGCGCAGGGCGTCGACCCTGGCCGCGGGCAGGTGGGCGGTGCGGCGCAGCAGGCCGTCGTGGTTGAGGGTGCGCTGGCGCGCCAGGCTCATCGGCGCCGGCAGGTCGGCGAAGCGCTGCATCCAGTACTCGCGGTCACGCTGAAAGCGCTCCGACTGGCGATACTCGCTGTCTTGTTCGGCCAGTTCGCTGATCGGCAGCAAGGCGCTGGCGGCGGACACCGGCTGGCCTTCGCCGAGGGCCTGGTAGGTGTCGGCCAGGCGCCGCACCAGCAACCCGGCGCCAAAGCCGTCGAGGATGATGTGGTGCGGGCGCTGGTACCAGACAAAATGCGCCGGGCCCAGCTTGAGCAGCGCCGACATCCACAGCGGGTCGCAGCCCAGGTCGACGCGGCGCTGGATGTCGTCATGCATCCAGGCATCGGCACTGGCCCGTGGATCATCCGCCGTGCTGAAGTCGAGAAACGGCAGTTCCCCCCTGAATCGCGGGGCCAGCAGTTGCCGCGGGCCTTCGGCGCTGTCAACGAAGTTCAGCCGCACCGCTTCGGCCTCATCAGCCACTCGGCGCAGGGCGGTCATGAAGCGCTCGACGTCCACCGCGCCAAATATGTCGACGGACTCCGCCAGGTTCATGTTGGTCTGGGGTGGGGCAAGCTGGGCGTTGAACCACATGCACAGTTGGCCTGCGGTCAAGGGGTGGCCGGTTTCGCTGGTGATGTTCGAATCCATTCGAGTGTTCCTCTGTCCGGGTTTGCGCGAAATTGCAGCGTAGAGCGGCGCAAATGATCTGCAAGTGCACGCGGACGGGGGCTTTGAGAGGCAGCGCAAGGGGGCTTGGCGATGACCGGCAGAGCACTACTACAGCCGCTGTGACGGCACGATTGCGGCCTTTACCGGCAGGATGGTCGCGGTTGGCCGCAGGCTTGCACTCGCTGCCAGGCGGCTCGGCAGGGGTGGCGGGAGCATCTCGGCGAAGGCGCGGCGCCATTGGCGGCCGCCGCGAAGGGCTGAAGGCTTACAACCCGAGAGGCTCGCGCCACAGCACGTAGCGGTCCTTGCCACTGCGCTTGGCCTCGTACAACGCCTGGTCGGCCTTGACCAGGGCGTTGCTCAGGGTGTCTTCGGCGAGGATTTGCGCCAGGCCGATACTGATGGTCACCGGATGCTCGGCGACTTCGTCACGGACCCGCCGACACAGGGCGTCGATGCGCCGTTCGGCGTCGGCCTGGTTGAGCCCCCAGACGTAGATCACGAACTCTTCACCGCCCAGCCGTGCGTACTCGAATTCGCTCATCGAGGCCTTGATGTCGGCGGCGATGCGCTTGAGCACCACGTCGCCGATGTCGTGGCCGAACTGGTCGTTGACCTTCTTGAAGTTGTCGATGTCGATCATCGCCAGGTAGCGCGTGGCGGCCGCGTCCTGCTGCAGGTGTTTTTCGGCCTTGGCCATGAACGAACGGCGGTTGGGGATCTCGGTCAGGGCATCGACGTAGGCTTGCTCGAGCAGCAGCTTGGCCATGTAGAAGTTGTACAGCTTGGCCCGGCGCATCTTCAGGTAGCTGTACAGGGTCAGGCCGTTGAGAAACACCGCATAGCAGACGAACATGCTGCCACGCAGCTCGAACAGGTGCATGTCCGGGACCTGGAACGGGTTGAGGTTGACCCAGGTCACCAGCATCGTCGCCAGGAACGACCAGCGCCGCACCGGCAGCACCGACACGCTGTACAGCACACTCGAGGCGCCGAGGACCATCCAGGCCGGGCGCAGCGCTTGCGGCAGGCCGTCGATCACCATTCGAACCGCCAGGGTGATCACGGCGATGAACACCAGGTTGAGCACATCGAAATGCGCCGCCTTGCGGACGAAGCCGAGGATGATGGTGAGCATGCCCATCACCGCGATGAACAGCGCCGACAGCCAGGTCAGGCCCTGATTGCCCTGGTAGCTGACGATCAGGTCGAACAGAATCCAGATCCCCAGGCTCAGCACGAACACCAGCAAGCTGAACGACTTCAGGCTTTCGAAGTCGTGCTGGCGGAATTCTTCGCGCAGTTGCGGCGGTGCGACGTTCCTGCGCACTTGCTGTTCGATGGTCTTGTACATGGCAGCCCTGAATGCTCGAAGAAGACGGTTTCAGTGCCCGGCCAAGGGCAGTACCCCCTGGGTCCAGGGTCGGTAGCGCAACGAGAACACTGCCCGCGGATGACAGTCGCTGCGCAGCTGCGGTGGCGCTGCCACGGCAGTGAAGGGCTGGCCGGCGGCGCTGGTCTGGCGAAAGGCTTCGTTGACGATGCCGATGCTGCAGGGCAGGGCATCCTCGTAGTGCTGGCGCACCAGCGGCGCCAGGCGCCCGGTGCCGGCGCCGTCCTGCCACCAGACCAGCAGCTTGAGGCTGGCCAGCTGCTCGAGCCAGCGAGCATTGACTTGCGGGCTCAGGCGCGCGGCGCTGAAAGCGCTGATGTGCAGCGGCGCATCCAGGCGGCGATTGAAGGCCTGTAGCTGGGTGTACAGCGCCTGGCGGCGGTCGGCACTGTGAAAGTGCAGGTCGTCCAGCTCCATCGGCAGGTACCAGCCGGCCACCGGCAACTGCCAGTCCTGGCGGATCTTGCGCTGCTGGGCCAGGGAATTGCCCAGTTGCGCGCGCCAATAGGCGGCCAGGCCGGCGCCATCGAGTTCGTCGATGCGCTGGTAATAGGCGGCGTCCATGTACAGCCCCAGCACCAGCTGCAGACCTTGTTCGTGGGCCAGGCGCAGGCTGTTGGCCAGCCAGCCCCGGGCACCGCCGAAGTCGCTGTCGCCATAGGCGCTCCACTGCACGATCAGGGTTTTGCCGCCCTGGGCCGCAGTGGCTTGCCACAGCGCGCGCCACTGCGCCTCGCTCAACTGCGCGTCGCGGTTCAGCGGTTGGTAGAACAGGCGCTCGTCGGCAGTTGCCTGCAGGCTCAGGACGAACAGCATCACAGCGATCAAGCGGCGCATCAAAAGGTCAACTCCGCACCCAGCAACACGCCGTTGGCGTGTTCATAAAGATTGCCGCCCAGCGACTGCTGGTATTCGGCGCGTACTTTCAGCGAACCGCGATAGGCGTTGTAGCGGTCGTCGTCGAACCACCATTGCCAGCGCAGGCCCAGGCCGGTGCGCAGGTCCTGGCGCCAGTCGTTGCTCGGGTCCTGGCTTGAGAACTCGAGAAAACCATACGGCATCAGGGTTTGTGGCGAGGCACTGGGCAGCTTCCAGGTGTGCCCGCGCTGGTAGCGCGACAGCCATTGATGGTCGCCGGCGCGGGTCCACCAGGCGGCATCGAGGTAGAGGAAACGCTCGTCCCACTCGTCCTCGTCGACCCGCCAGTCGTTGCGCCATTTGCCCTGGTCGAGGTACGAGGCGGTGGCGCGCAGCAGCAGGTCGTTGCTCGACTCGGCATGGCCGCGCAGGTCGCCATAGTTGTCGCCGACCTTGCTCGGGCTGAGCAACTGGCCAAGGCTCAGGCCGCCGTAACGGGCATCGTCGATCTGGCGCTGGTGGTACAGCTCGGTGTACAGGTTCAGGTTGCTGGTGCCCAACGGCTTGTAGCGCAGGCCGACGCCGGTGCCCATGCTCTGCGCATAGTCGTTGCGCCCGCTGCCGCCGAACAGCACCCGGCCGTAGACCGAGAAGGTGCTGCCGTTGCGGCTCGGCTCTTCACCGAGGGCGTGGTCCCACATCGCCAGTTGCACGTTTTGCGAAGTGGCGCGGCGGTCCTGGCGGTCATCGCGAAAGTTGTCGTTGGTCGAGACGCCGGCCGGCGACCAGGTGCTGGCCAGGGTGAAGCTGTCGCGCCGCGACAGCGCCTCGTGGGCGCGGCGCTGACGGTACTTGCGGGCGTCCAGGCTGCCGAACTGGTCGTCGCCATCGACCAGGTCGTGTTCGACGTCCAGCACCCGGCGCAGCTCTTTACGGGCCGCCGCGCTGTTCTCGACTTCGTCGTAGCGCCAGGCCAGGGTTTCGCCGATCCGGTAATCCTCGGGGAAGGCCTGAGCGGCGCGCTCAAGGTAGGGGATCGAGCGGGCGCGGGTTACTTGTTGTTCCGAGCCCGCCAGGCGCATGCCGTAGTCGGCGCTGTAGCGCGGCTGCTCTGGCGCCAGGCGCACGGCCTCGGCAAGCCAGGCGGTGCTCTGCGCCAGGTCGCCATTCTGCGCGGCGGTCACCGCAGCGCCATAGTAATGGTCGGGGCGCGGTTGCTGCGCGAGGGCCTGGCGCTGGTAGTCCATGGCGTCGTGGACCTGGTAGTCGCGCTGGGCGATGGCCGCGCCCAGCGCCCAGTCATCGGCCGTTACCGGCGTTGCCTGTTTCCAATAGGTGTATGCCAGGTGAGGATTGTCGGCGTTCAGCGCACTGCGCGCGGCGGTAAGCCGGGCGTTGGCGGTCCACTCGCTGTCGGCCAGGGCTTTCCACAGCGGTTGCGCGGCGTAGGAATCGCCGGCGGCTTCCAGGGCGTAGGCCAGCGGCAGGCGGCTGCCGGTATCGCCCAGGTCTGCGGCGGCCTGGTAATAGACCACCGCTTCGCCAGGGCGCTCGGGCATGGCGCAGCGGCCCAGGGCACGCAACTGGCCGACTTCGCTGGGTGTGGCGGGGATCGCCTGGCGGACCGTGTCGCACTGCCCGCGCTCGGCCAGGCGGGCGAGCAGCAGGGCGCGGTTGGCGGCATCGACCCGCGGGATCAAGCCGGCCATTCGCCGGCTGTCGAGCGGCGCATCGTCGGCACTGTAAAGCCCGGCCAGGCGCTGCAGCAAGGGTTGTGGCAAGCGGCCCTGGCGGCGGTCGTAGGCCTGTTCGAGCAGTTGGCGCACATGCTCCTTGCGGCCCTCCTTGAGCTGCAGGAAGCTCGCTTGTTCGAGGGCCTGCAGGTCGCCGCTCTGGCGGTACAGGCGCTCCCACATCTGTGCGGAACGCGCCTCGCCACCCGGGCCCTGCAGGCGCTGGTTGAGTACCAGCCAGGCTTTGGGGTTGTCATCGGCGCGGCAGCCTTTGAGCTGCTCGCGGGCGGCCTGCGGATCGTGGCGCGACAGCCATTCGGTGGTTTCCAGGCATGGCCGGTTCAGCTCGTTGCTGAGCCGCCGTACCAGCGCG
Source organism: Pseudomonas sp. UC 17F4 (assembly GCF_900101695.1). Lineage (NCBI taxonomy): Bacteria > Pseudomonadati > Pseudomonadota > Gammaproteobacteria > Pseudomonadales > Pseudomonadaceae > Pseudomonas > Pseudomonas sp. UC 17F4. Next base: position 3,945,549 of record NZ_FNKV01000001.1, on the reverse strand, counting down.
GCATCATCGCCCTGGCGCGCCAGTTCCCACAGCTGCCGACGATTGGCCGGGTCGTGCAGGTCTTGCTCGGGCAGCGACTGCAGCCAGCGCTGGGCCAGCTCGGTGTGGCCCATGGCAATTGCCCGGTTGGCCATGGCCAGGCGGGTCTGGCGGGCGATCTCGGGGGTGGGCGCCTGCTTGAGCAGTTGTTGCAGTGGCGCCTCGTCCAGGCGCTGTACGTAGGCGTTGGCCAGGCGTTGCCAGTCTTGCGCCGGCAGCTCGCCGCGCTCGGCCAGCGGCGCCAGGGCGGCGATGGTCTGGCTCCAGTTGCGCAGTTGCTCGGCCCAGTTGGCCCGGGCCAGGCGCAGGATGTTGTCGTCGCCATGGGCCGGCAGGTGGTTGAGCCACTCCAGGGCCTTGGCCGCGCCACCGAACTTGGCCAGGCTCAGGCTGTAGGCCTGCCACAGGCGGATACGCTGGTTGAGGCTGCTCGTGGCGATCCAGCCCTCGACCCGGCTTGCGGCGGGTGGGTCCTGCTCGATCCAGGTCAGGCGCAGCTCCAGCAGGGCGTCGGCGTCGCTGCTGCTGGCGGCTTCGGCCAGTTGCTCGGCTTCGCGGTAGCGGCGCTGATGGGCCAGGGCCTGGATCAGCAAGGCGCGGGCTTCGCTGTTGTTGGGTACCCGCTCGAGCAGGTGGCGGGTCAGGCGTTCGACTTCTTTCCAGTTGTCGGCCTTGGCCTCGCGGTAGCTGCGTTCAAGGAAGGGGTAGCTGCGAAAGCGTTCGAAGTCGCTAAGCGGCGCGGCCAGGCCGTGCACGGTGTAGAACGACAACAACAAACTGGCCAGCGTCAGCGGCGGGCGCACACTCATGCCACCTCCCGGGTCAGGTCATAAGCGGCTTGCTGTTCTTCGAGCTGCTCGGCGAGGGCGTCTTGCAGTACCGCTTCGCTGATGATGCCGCGGGCAATCAGGTGCTCGCCCAGGGACATGTGCTCCGGGTTGAAATCGATCAAGGCCTGGTTGAACAACGTGGGGGGGACCATGCCGCGCACCTGCAACAGGGTGCCGAGCATGATTTGGTGGTGACTGACCCGCTCAAGCAACGCGGCATCGTCCTGATGCTTTTCGAGAACCGCGAGCATGTGCCGGGTCTCCTCCTTCTGCCAGGGGCTGGGGTAGTGGTAACGCAGGCCGAGGGTGACCCGGCCCTGGGGCGCCAGGCGATATTGCACCGGGCGCTTGAGTTGACGGCTGATGACCCCGAGGGACACCTGGCTGACCGGGCCTTCGCTGGCCAGGATCAATGTATCGCCGTCTTGCGCTACCGGCAGCACCCCGTAGTGCACTGCCAGGCGGCGGGGCAGCAGGGTAATCAATTTGCGCTCAAGTTTGAATGGATTTAATGGCGCCCAGGGTAAATCCAGTTGTTCGGCCAGGGTTTGCACCAGTTGCTCGCTGGTCAACAGCCCGCGCAGCAGCAGTTCGCGGCCCAGGCGCCGGCGCACGGGACTGGTGATCAGCACTTGCAATTGCGCCTCGCTGATCAGCCCCTTGGCCACCAGGCGCTGACCCAGAGGCGTGCGTGCCGGCGCGCCGAGGGCCGGGAACTCGTGGGTGGTCTTGTCCCACGCCACCCGGCGCGAGTCGCCCATTTCCATGACCTGGCGCAGCGCCCGCAGGTTGGCGAAGAAGTTGACGAAGTTGCTCCACATCATCCGCGGCGCCGACAGCAGCCCCTCGAAGATGCCGTAGTAACGGGTGACGAAAAATCCGCGCTGGAACAGGCGGTTGATCAACAACAGGCCGTTGAGCCAGAGCAGGGTCATCAGCAGCGGGCTGTCGCTGAGAATTGACTGGAAGCGCCAGGCGTTGGGCGCCAGCATCGTCACCAGCCACATGGCGATCAGCACCAGGAACAGCAGGTTGACCAGAAAGCTCAGCAGGTAGGCGAACAAGCCGCGGCGGTCGCGCCAGAGAAAATAGTTGAGCGCGCCGGTGCGGCTCCAGCCCAGGTTGCTGGTGCCCTGGAAGACAATGCCGACAATCCACCGCGACTTTTGCCGGATCGCATGCTGCCAGTCGCGCGGGAAGTGCTCGCGCACGCAGATGACCTGGGCGAACTCTCGGCTCATGCCCCAGCGCCAGTCGCGCTTGAGGGCCAGTTGCGGGTCGCTCATCGAGTAGCGGGCGAAGATACACTTCATGCCCTTTTGCTTGAGGCGAAAACCGATGTCGTAGTCTTCGGTCAGGCTCTGCACGTCGAAGGCAATGCCGTCGCCGTCTTCGAGCAGGGCGCTGATCGCCTTGCGGCTGAAGCAGGTGCCGACCCCGGCGCTGGGCACCTGGCCGGTCAACGCTTCGCGCACGATCACGTCCTTGCCGTGGTTTTCGGCGAACTCGTCGACGTAGTGCCCGGCAGTAAAACCGCGCCACTCGGGGGCGAAGGGGTAGACCGGGATCTGGATCATGTCCTTGTTCGGCAGCAGGTAGTTGTACAGCCGCAGCTCCATGGGCGAGATGACGTCTTCGGCGTCGTGCAGGATGAAGCCGGCGAACTCGATGCGCGCGTCCTGCTCAAAACGCAGGATCGCATCGATGATGTTGTTCAGGCAGTCGGCCTTGCTGGTCGGCCCGGGCCGCGCGCACACCACCTTGTGCACGTTGGGGTAGTGCAGGCACACGGCGTCGACGTCGGCCTGGGTCTGCGGGTCGTTGGGGTAGGTGCCGACGAAGATCTGGTAGTTTTCGTAGTCGATGGTCGAGGCCGCCAGGCGCGCCATCTCGCCGACCACACCGACCTCGTTCCAGGCCGGGACCATGATTGCCAGGGGTTTTTCCGGCACTTCGAAAAGGCGTTTTTCGTCGGCCTTCTCGTACTTGTCGTAGATGCGAAAGCGGCGAATCAGCTTGCGGCCCCAATAGACGATGTCGATGAACAGGTCATCCAGGCCGAGCAGGAACATCAAACTGGCAAGGACGATGGCCAGCAGCTTGAGGCCGAACAATACATAGGTGAAGAAATCGACCCAGGCCAGGCTCATGCCTCGTCTCGCTCAGCGGCGTTTTCCTCGAGCCAGCGGCTCAGGCGTTCGGCGATGCGTTCGCTGGCATGGCCGTCGCCGTAAGGGCTGAACACCCGGCTCATGCGTTGGTAGGCCTCGCTGTCATCGAGCAGGCGGCTGGTTTCCTTGACGATGCGTTCGGTCTGGGTGCCCACCAGCATCACCGTGCCGCCTTCGAGCACTGACGGCCGCTCGGTGACCTTGCGCAGCACCAGCAGGGGCTTGCCGAGTGCCGGCGCTTCTTCCTGGACGCCGCCCGAATCGGTGAGGATCAGGTAGGCACGGTCCATCAGCCAGACGAAATGCTGATAGTCCTGGGGCGCCACCAGGAGGATGTTCGGCTGATGCGAGAGCAGCGCGTACACGGCTTTTTGCACCTGCGGGTTGAGGTGCACCGGGTAGACGAACTGCACGTGCGGGTAACGCAAGGCAAGTTCGGCCAGGGCCAGGCAGATGCGTTCGAAACCCTGGCCGAAGTTTTCCCGGCGATGGCCGGTAATCAGTACCAGGCGCTGGTCGTCGCGCAGTTGCGCCAGCGGCGACTCGGGCGCAGGTTTCCACTGGCTCTTGTTCAGGTGCTCGCGCATCCACAGCAGCGCGTCAATCACGGTGTTGCCGGTGACTTCGATGTGCTCGAGCACCACGCCTTCGCGCAGCAGGTTGTCGCGGGCCTTGGTGGTGGGCGGGAAATGCAGGTCGGCGATCACCCCGGTCAGGCGCCGGTTGGCTTCCTCGGGCCACGGCGCCTTGAGGTTGCCGGTGCGCAGCCCTGCCTCGACGTGGCCGATGGGGATCTGCCGGTTGAACGCCGCCAGCGCGGCGATGAAACTGGTGGTGGTGTCGCCGTGCACCAGGACGATGTCGGGCTGGATGCGTGCGTAGGTGTCGTCGAGCTGTTTGAGCAATTGCTGGGACAGGCCGTTGAGGGTCTGGTTCTGGGTCATCACCTTGAGGTCTTCATCGACGCTCAGGCCAAAATCGTGCAGCACTTGCTGGAGCATTTCCCGGTGCTGGCCGGTGGAGCAGATGTTCAGCTCGATATCCGGCCACTGGCGCAACACCTGGGCCAGCGGGGCCATTTTGATCGCTTCCGGGCGTGTGCCAAACACCATCATGACTGTGTACGCCATTATCCCGCTCCTCGTCCGTCCTTTTCTGAGAAGTTGTACGTTCTGCCGCTCTTGTAAGGTTTAGATACAAGCAGTAGAAGGCGGGGTTGTCCAATGGGCGGGTCAGCGATTGCTCAAGGCCCCAGGGAGAGTGCCAGCCAGTCGAGAAACGCCCGCAGCGCAGGTTCGCGCTCGCGCCCCGGCAACCACACGGCGCTGTACTGCGCGGCCGGCAAGCGCACCTCAGGGTGCCACGGCTGCAGCACACCCTGGCGCACACTGTCGGCCACCAGCACGTTGCTGGCCAGCACCAGCCCATAGCCGGCAGCGGCCGCCTGCAGGGCATGGTGCTCATCGTCATAGTGATGAAAACGCGCCCGTTGCAGCCAGTCTTCACACCCGGCCAGGGCGCACCAGCGGGCCCAGTCGATGACCACGCCACTGACCGAAGCCCACGGCACTTCAAGCATCGACAGCGGCAGATTGGCAGGCGGCGGCTGCCAACCGGGCGGGGTGTATACCGCGAAATGCTCGGCCAGCAATGGCAACCGCTGCAACGCCGGATCAGGATTGAATTCGGCACGCAAGGCCAGGTCGAAACGGTGCTCGCGCTGCAGGTCGACCACCTCGTTGCCGGTCAGCACCCGCACCTGGATGTCGGCATGGCGGCGATGGAAATCGCCCAGCCGCGGGATCAGCCATGCACTGGCGAAGGCCGCGGTGGTGGTCAGGGTCAGTTGCTGGCGATCACAGGGCGGTTGCAGGTCGTCAAGACTTTGCTGCAGGTTGGCCAGGCCCTGGTGCACCTGCAGGTACAGGCGCTCGCCGGCGTCGCTGAGCCTGACACCCTGGCGGCTGCGCTCGAACAGCAGCAGGCCCAGCTGCGATTCCAGGCGTTTGATCTGGTGCGAAACCGCCGCAGGCGTGACTGCCAGTTCGTCGCTGGCAGCCTTGAAGCCGCCCAGGCGGGCCGCCGATTCGAAGGTGCGCAGGGCAGTCAGGGGCAGTTTGCCGAACACGGTGCTCAAGCCAATTGAGGGAGGCTCAATTTAGCTCAATTGAAGCATCGCCTCAACGCCGCTAGGGTGGGGCTTCATTGACGTTCAGGGAGGCAGATATGCAAGGCAAGTCGCGCAAGGTCGTCCAGGCCATTCTCTACGAAACCATCGCCGTGCTGTGCGTGGCGCCGGCGCTGTCCTGGGCCTTCGATGCCGGCATGGCCCACTCCACGGTGCTGTCGCTGATTCTGTCGGCGGTGGCCCTGGCCTGGAACATGTTCTACAACTGGGCGTTCGAGCATTGGGAAGCCCGCCAGGCCCAGCGCCAGCGCACCCTGTGGCGGCGGTTTCTCCACGCCCTGGGCTTTGAAGGCGGGCTGGTGCTGATCCTCTTGCCGGTGGTCGCCGGCTGGCTGCAGATCAGCCTGTGGCAGGCGCTGCTGACCAACCTTGCGCTGTTCGCATTCTTCTTTGTCTATGCCTTCGTGTTCCAGTGGGCCTTCGACCGGGTGTTCGATGTGCCCGATTCTGCCCGCGAGCCTGCTTGACTTTGCCTGGGCGGCTGCGCTAGTTTCGCTGGCATGAACACATTCCTGCAGTCGCCTCAGTGCAGCATTATTACCGCCATTATCGTTTTGGCGGGCTAGCTGGCACTTGCACCGAACCCGCCCTGGAGGCGGGTTCTTTCTCTCTCTCCTGGGCACTTTAAAAAAACCAGGAGTCACCGATGACCAGCCTTGCCGTTAGCCCCCGCACACCTGCCGCGCCGCTGAACCTGCTGTCTGACTACGTGCGGCGCATTCTTGCGGCGCCGGTGTACGACCTGGCGATCGAAACGCCCCTGCAAGCGGCGCCGGCGCTGTCGCGCAGCCTTGGCAACCAGGTGTTGCTCAAGCGCGAAGACCTGCAGCCGACCTTTTCCTTCAAGATCCGCGGCGCCTACACCCGTCTCAGCCGCCTGAGCCCGGCCCAGCGCCAGCGCGGGGTGATCACCGCGTCCGCCGGCAACCACGCCCAGGGCGTGGCCTTGGCCGCCCGCGAACTGGGCATGCGCGCCACTATCGTGATGCCGACCACCACCCCGGAACTCAAGGTCGAAGGCGTGCGTTCGCGCGGCGGCCAGGTGGTGCTGCACGGCGAAAGCTTCCCCCACGCCCTGGCCCATGCGCTGAAATTGGCCGATAGCGAAGGCGCGACCTTCGTGCCGCCGTTCGACGACCCCGACGTGATCGCCGGTCAAGGCACGGTGGCCATGGAGATCCTCCGTCAGCAACCCGGCGCGCTGGATGCGATCTTCGTTCCGGTCGGTGGCGGCGGCCTGATCGCCGGCATCGCCGCCTACGTCAAGTACCTGCGCCCCGAGGTCAAGGTGATCGGCGTCGAGCCGCAGGACTCGAACTGCCTGCAAGCGGCCATGGCCGCCGGCGAGCGGGTGGTGCTGGCCCAGGTCGGCAGCTTTGCCGAAGGCGTGGCGGTGGCGCAGATCGGCGCCCATTGCTTCGAGTTGTGCCGCCACTATGTCGATGAGGTCATCACCGTCAGCAGCGACGAGCTGTGCGCGGCGATCAAGGACATCTACGACGACACCCGCTCGATCACCGAACCTTCCGGCGCCCTGGCTGTGGCCGGGATCAAGAAGTACGTGGCCCGCGAAGGCGCCCAGGGTCAGACCCTGGTGGCGATCGACTCCGGTGCCAACGTCAATTTCGACCGCCTGCGCCATGTTGCCGAGCGCGCCGAACTGGGCGAGCAGCGCGAAGCGATCATCGCCGTGACCATCCCCGAGCAGCCGGGCAGTTTCCGCGCCTTTTGCCAGGCCCTGGGCAAGCGCCAGATCACCGAGTTCAACTACCGCTACTACCCCGGCAAGGAGGCGCGACTGTTCGTTGGCGTGCAGACCCATCCGCAGACCGACCCGCGCGACCAGTTGCTGGCCAGCCTGCGCGATCAGGGTTACAGCGTGCTCGACCTGACCGACAACGAACTGGCCAAGGCCCACGTGCGCCACACCGTGGGCGGGCATGCCGGGCCTGGGGCGGACGAGCGCGTGCTGCGCTTTGAATTCCCCGAGCGTCCGGGGGCCTTGCTGGGCTTTCTCGAGCGCCTGGGCAAGCGCTGGAACATCAGCCTGTTCCACTACCGCAACCACGGCGCCGCCGAAGCGCGGGTGTTTGCCGCCCTGGAAGTGCCCCAGGATGAACAGCCCGGCCTGCCCGCAGCGCTGGACGCCATGGGCTACCGCTACTGGGACGAAAGCGACAACCCGGCCTACCGGCTGTTCCTCGGCTGACTCAGATCAACACGGGGCAGGGCAGACAGGCGGATCCTCATGGCAAAGGAACATTGCATGAGGATTTCGCCATGAGCAGCACGTTTTTCATCCCCGCCGTCAACATCATGGGCATCGATTGCCTCGAAGAGGCGATGGCTGCCATTGCCGGATACGGCCTGCGCAAGGCCCTGATCGTCACCGACGCGGGCCTGGCCAAGGCCGGGATCGCCGAGCGCATTGCCGAAATGCTGGCGATGCGCGACATCGACTCGGCGATCTTCGATGGCGCCAAGCCCAACCCGAGCATTGCCAACGTCGAGCAGGGCCTGGCGCTGTTGCAGCGCGAGCGTTGCGACTGCGTGATTTCCCTGGGCGGCGGCTCGCCCCATGACTGCGCCAAGGGCATTGCCCTGTGCGCCACCAACGGCGGGCATATCCGTGATTACGAAGGGGTGGACCAGTCGGCCAAGCCGCAACTGCCGCTGATTGCCATCAACACCACCGCCGGCACCGCCAGTGAGATGACCCGCTTCTGCATCATCACCGACGAAGCGCGCCACGTGAAAATGGCCATTGTCGACCGCAACGTCACGCCGCTGCTGTCGGTCAACGACCCGGCGCTGATGGTCGGCATGCCCAAGGGCTTGACCGCGGCCACCGGCATGGATGCCCTGACCCACGCCATCGAGGCCTACGTTTCCACTGCCGCCACGCCGATCACCGACGCCTGCGCGATCAAGGCCATCGAGCTGATCAGCGACAACCTGCGCCAGGCCGTGGCCGACGGCAGCGACCTCAAGGCCCGGGAAAACATGGCCTACGCCCAGTTCCTCGCTGGCATGGCGTTCAACAATGCCTCGCTGGGTTATGTGCATGCCATGGCCCACCAGCTCGGCGGTTTTTATGACTTGCCCCATGGCGTGTGCAACGCGGTGCTGCTGCCCCATGTGCAGCGCTTCAACGCCAGCGTCAGCGCCGCGCGCCTGCGCGATGTGGCCAAGGCCATGGGCGTGGATGTCAGCGCCATGAGTGCCGAGCAGGGCAGCGATGCCGCCCTGGCGGCGATCGAGCAGCTGTCGCGGGCCATTGATATTGCGCCGGGGCTGGCGGTGCTGGGGGCCAAGGAGGCCGATATTCCGACCCTGGCGGCCAATGCCCTGAAGGATGCCTGCGGTCTGACCAACCCGCGGGTGGCCAGCCAGGCAGAGATCGAGGCGATCTTTAAAGCAGCCTTTTAACAGCCTCGCGGGGCAAGCCCGCTCCTACAGTGTAGGAGCGGGCTTGCCCCGCGATGAGGCCCTCAAACCACCAACGACAGCAGCATGATAAAGATGATGCCGACCACCGAGAGGATGGTCTCCATCATGCTCCAGGTCTTGAAGGTCTCGGCCACGGTCATGTTGAAGTACTGTTTCACCAGCCAGAAGCCGGCATCGTTGACGTGCGACAAAATCAACGAGCCGGCGCCGGTCGCCAGTACCAGCAGTTCACGGTTGACCCCCGGCATCATGCCGATCACTGGCGCAACGATGCCCGCGCCGGTAATGGTCGCCACCGTCGCGGAACCGGTGGCGATACGAATCACCGCCGCCACCAGCCAGGCCAGCATGATCGGCGAAATCTGTGCCTGCACGGCCATCTGCCCGATCACATTACCCACCCCGGTATCGACCAGCATCTGCTTGAAGCCACCGCCGGCACCGACGATCAGGATGATCGCCGCCGTCGGCGCCAGGCTCTGGTCAAGCAGCTTCATGATCTGCTGGCGGGAGAACCCGCGCGCCGCGCCAAAGGTGTAGAACGCCAGCAGCAAGGCGGCAAGCAGGGCGCTGATCGGGTGGCCGATCAGGTCCATCCATTGGCGCACGATGTGCTCGGCCGGTAGCACCACGTCGGCGAAGGTTTTCAGCAGCATCAGGAACACCGGCAGCAGCACGGTGATCAGGGTGATGCTGAAGCTGGGCAGGTTCTGCTGGTCGGACTCGCGGGCGATCTGCTCCATCAGCTCCTTGTTGGGGTTGCCCGGGATGTATTTGGAGATGAAGTTGCCGTACAGGGGGCCGGCAATGATCGCCGTGGGCAGGGCGACGATCAGCCCGTAGAAAATGGTCTTGCCGATGTCGGCATTGAAGATGCCGATTGCCAGCAGCGGCCCCGGGTGCGGCGGCACCAGGCCGTGGACCACCGACAAGCCGGCCAGCAGCGGAATGCCGATCTTGATCAACGACACCCCGGAGCGCCGGGCGACGATGAACACCAGCGGGATCAACAGCACGAAGCCGATCTCGAAGAACAGCGGAATGCCCACCAGGAAAGCGGCGAACATCATCGCCCAGTGCACCTTCTGCTTGCCGAAGGCGCGGATCAGGGTCTGGGCGATCTGGTCGGCGCCGCCGGAGTCGGCCATCAGCTTGCCGAGCATGGTGCCCAGGGCCAGGACGATGCCGACAAAACCCAGCACGCCACCGAAGCCGTCCTGGAATGATTTCATCACCTTGGCCACCGGCATCCCCGAGGTCAGGCCGAGAAAACCGGCCGCCAGGGTCAGGGCGACAAAAGGGTGGACCTTGAAGTGGGTGATCAGCAGCACCAGGCCGATGATGGTGACCACCGCATCGAGCAGCAGGTAGGTATCAGTTGCCAAACCAAACATGGTTCAGTGCCTCGTATTGTCATTGTTGTGGGCGGAACTATTACAGCGTTTACGGGTCGAGACAGCGCTATCTTGGGTGAGCCGAAAAAACAGCCAGGGTCAGGCCGTTCGCGCCAGCAGCGGTTCACCGCAGGGCTTTAGCCACTGGTCTACCTCGATGGCCAGCTTGTCCACCGCCAGGGTGGCGTCCAGCGCCAGGGTCAGCGGCTCGCTGTTGGGCCGTTCGAGGGCGGCGAACTGGCTGTCGATCAGGCTGGCGGGCATGAAGTGGCCGGGGCGGGCGAGCACGCGGCGGCTGGCTTCAGCGGGGGTGAGATCGAGAAACACAAAGCCAAGGTCCGGCACGGCATGGCGCAGGGCATCGCGGTAGCGCTTCTTCAGCGCCGAGCAGGTGAGGATCGGACGCTCGCCGGCCTTCAGGCACGCTTGCAGTTCCTCGCCCAGGCGAATCAGCCAACCGGCACGGTCGTCGTCGTCCAGGGGGATGCCGGCACTCATTTTCTGGATATTGGCAGCGGGGTGGAAGTCGTCGCCTTCGATCAGGCGACCGCCGCTCAGGCCTGCAATGGCGGCACCGACGTAGCTCTTGCCACAGCCAGCGACGCCCATGACCACAATCGCGGAGAGGGGTGGGTTCATCGGTACCTCCTGCAGGGCAAGATAGCGCTATCTTGAAGCGAGACGGCTAACGTCTCGGGCGCTTCCCACCCAGATGTTATTGATTTTGTAAAAGCAGTCTGGATGCTCATTCCTGGCCTCATGCAGTTTTGCATTGCCTGTGGTCTGAGACAGCGCTACCTTAGTGCCCGTTCCCCATTCTTTGCAAGTCGAAAATAAAACCCCTCATGACCCGCATTGGCTCTCGTACTACCGGTCGTCCCACCCTGGCGGAAGTTGCCAGGCTTTCCGGGGTTTCCCCGATCACCGCTTCGCGGGCACTGCGCGGGGTCAGCACGGTTGCCCCTGAGCTCGTGGAAAAGGTCCAGGTCGCCGCCGCCAGCCTCGGCTATGTGGCCAACCCGGCTGCGCGGGCACTGGCCTCCAAGCAGAGCCAGTCGATCGTGGTGTTGATCCCGTCGCTGTCCAACCACCTGTTCATCGACACCCTCGAAGCCATTCACGAGGTCATGCGTCCCCGTGGCCTTGAAGTGCTGATCGGCAACTATCACTACGATATCGCCGAAGAAGAAAACCTGATCCGCAACTACCTGGCTTATCAGCCGCGCGGCATCCTGCTCACCGGTTTTGACCGCAGCGACGCCGCCAAGCAGATGCTCGCCGCCAGCGGCGTGCCGTGCGTACACATGATGGAGCTGGGCGGCGAAGGCCAGGCCATGTCGGTAGGGTTTTCCCAACAGGAAGCGGGAAGGGCGGCGGCGCGCCATCTGCTCGAGCGCGGTTGCAAGCGCCCGGGCTTTATTGCCGCGCAACTTGACCCACGGGTGATGCAGCGCGCCGAAGGCTTTCGCCTGGCCCTGGCCGAAGCCGGCCTGGATGCCCACGGCCGCGAGCTGCTGGCACCACAACCTTCATCGATCGGCCTGGGCGGCGAGCTGTTTGCCCAGCTGCTGCAGCGCCATGCCGATGTCGATGGCATTTTCTTCTGCAACGACGACCTGGCCCAGGGGGCGATTCTTGAAGCCTTGCGCCAGGGCATCAAGGTGCCGCAGCAGGTGGCCATGGTCGGTTTCAACGACCTGCCGGCTTCGGCGCACATGGTGCCGCGCCTGACCTCGATCCGCACCCCGCGCGCGGACATTGGCCGTTGCGCCGCGCAGGCGCTGTTGGGCCTGCTTGATGGCAAGCGCAGTCAGTTGCAGTGCCAGGATCTGGGCTTCGAACTGATGGTTCGCGAAAGCAGCTGAAACCGCCAGTCGGCGGGCGCTGCAAGGTGATGTCAGAGTGCTTGCACGGTGCCAATCGCCATCTATGCTCAGCAAATCCCGAGCATGGAGTGTTACAAAATGTTTGATTTGCATCGTAAGTCCGATCTGGCTGAAATCGAGCGTTGCACCCAGGCCCTGGGCCAGATGACTGCCAAGTTGGCGGCGGTCAGCCGCTCGATGGCGATGATCGAGTTCAGCCCCGACGGGATCATCCTCGACGCCAACGAAAACTTCTGCAAGACCATGGGCTACGGCGTTGAGGAGATCCGCGGCAAGCATCACCGCCTGTTCTGCGACGAAGCCTTCGGCAAAAGCGAGGAATACCGCCAGCTGTGGCGTGACCTGAACCGTGGCGAGCCGCGCAGCGGCACCTTCGCCCGGATCGACAAGCGCGGCCGCGAAGTCTGGCTCGAAGCCAGCTACATGCCGGTGCTTGGCGCCCAGCAGCAGGTCACCAGCGTCATCAAGGTCGCTTCCGATATCACCCAGCGGGTGCAGCACGAGCACGAGACCGAGAGCCTGATCAACGCCATCAGCCGCTCGATGGCAATGATCGAGTTCACCCCGGATGGCAAGGTCATCGACGCCAACCAGAACTTCCTCAATACCATGCACTACCGCCTCGACGAGGTGGTGGGCAAGCACCACAGCCTGTTCTGCCACAAAAGCGAAAGCGAGTCGGCGGCCTACAAAGCCTTCTGGGCCTCGCTCAACCGTGGCGAGTACCATTCCCACCGATTCGAGCGGGTCAACAAGCTCGGGCAGATGGTTTACCTCGAAGCCTCCTACAACCCGATCTTCGACACCCGCGGGCGCCTGTACAAGGTGGTCAAGTTCGCCAGCGACATCACCCGCCAGGTCAGCACCCAGCAGACCGCCGCCGAGTCGGCCCATGCCACTTCGGTGCAGAACGACGCCTGCGCGCGCAAAGGCTCGCAGGTGGTGCAGCAAACCGTGCAGGTGATCGAGGAAATCTCCCAGGACCTCAACGCCGCCGCGCGCAGTATCGATGCCGTGAGCAAACAGTCGGAACTGATCGGGCAGATCGTCCAGACCATCCGCAGCATCGCCGACCAGACCAACCTGCTGGCCCTCAACGCGGCCATCGAAGCGGCGCGCGCTGGCGAGCACGGACGCGGTTTTGCGGTGGTCGCCGATGAGGTGCGTAACCTGGCGGCGCGCACCAGCAAGGCGACCCTGGAGATCGTCGAAGTGGTGCGCCAGAACCACGACCTGTCGTTGACTGCCGTGGCCAGCATGCAGTCGAGCCTGAGCCGCACGGGCCTTGGCGTGGAGCTGGCCAACGAAGCCGGTGAGGTGATTCTGGAAATCCAGCAGGGCTCGCAGCATGTGGTCGATGCGATCAGCCAGATCAACTCGACCTTGCAGTTGCACTGACGCGCTGATTGAGCTCGGTCTCGAGGGTCTGCAGGCTCAGTTCCAGGGCCCTGGCCAGGGCCTGCAGGTGCTCGATACCGGCGTCGCCGACACAGGCTTGCTCAAGCGCTTCGCAGCGCTGCACCACGCCCCGGGCCTTGAGCATCTTGGCGCCGCCCTTGATCCGGTGAGCCAGGCTGCGCAAGGCATCGCGGCTGGGCGTCGGGCCGAGGGCGCGCAGGGCCTTGAGGTCGTCGCCGTTGCTCTGGGCCAGTTCCCGTAGCAGGCGTTCGACCAGTTGCGGGTCGCCCAGGGTCAGGTACCTGAGGTTGTCGACCTCGAAGCCGCTGGCATGTGCTTCAAGGTTATCGCTTGCCACTACCGGCGCAGCCGGGCTGTCGATGCCGGTCAGGTGACGGCGCAGTTCATTGAGGCCGATCGGCTTGAACAGGCAATCGTTCATGCCGCTGGCCAGGCAACGCTCGCGTTCTTCGGCCTGGGCGTTGGCGGTCAGGCCGAGGATCAGGCAGGGCTGGCGTTGCTGTTGCTGCTCCTCATTGCGCAGGCGCCGTGCCAGTTGATGGCCGTCCATGCCGGGCATATGGCAATCAGTGATGACCACCTCGAACTGCCCCTGCAGCCACAGCGCCAGCGCCGCCTGGCCATCGCCGGCCTGGCTGACCTGGTGACCGAGCACGCTCAACTGGCGTTCAAGCAGCATCAGGTTGGCCGGGTAGTCGTCCACCACCAGGATGTTCAAGGCCTGCGTGGCTGGCGCTTGCTCGATCGGCGCCACCGGGGCGTGCACCACCGTCGCCAGCGCCAGTTGCAACTCGATGTCGACGCGGGTGCCGCGACCCGGGCTGCTGCTCAGGCTCAGGCGGCCGCCCATCAGCTCGCACAGGGTGCGGCTGATCACCAGGCCCAGGCCGGTGCCCTGGCGCGCGGGTTGCTCGCCCACCTGGGCGAAGTTGTGGAACAAGCGCGCCTGGTCTGCAGCGCTGATGCCGATGCCGCTGTCTTGCACGCTCAGCAGCACCCGACGCAGTTGCCCGGGTTGCGCCGGGCCGTAGCGCAGGGTGACTTGCAGCTGGCCCTGCTCGGTGAACTTCAGGGCATTGCCCAGCAGGTTCGAGAGCACTTGCTTGAGCCGCAGCGGGTCGACCATGAGGCCTTCGTCGAGGGTCTGCAGGTCGGTGACCAAGGCCAGGCCCTTGAGCCGCGCATTGCCCTCGAACACGCGCACGGTGGCGGCGACCAGGGCAGTCAGGTCGGTCGCTTCGGCGTTCAGTTGCATGTGCCCGGACTCGATGCGGGCGATGTCGAGAATGTCGCCGATCAGCGCCAGCAGGCCGTTGGCCGAGTCGAAGGCGACCTGCAGCGACGCACGGTCGGCGCGGCCCTGTTCGGCGTCCTTGACCGCAAGCTCGAGCAGGCCGATCACCGCGTTCATCGGCGTGCGGATTTCATGGCTCATGGTCGCCAGGAAGGTGCTTTTGGCGCGGCTGGCATCGTCGGCCTGGTCCTTGGCCAGGCGCAGCTCTTCGAGCAGGCGTTTGCTGAAGCCCAGCTCATGCTGCAATGCCTGCTGGGCTTCGCTGCGCTGGCGGATAAGGCTGCGCAGGTAGCGGTTCCAGAACACCACGCAGGCGATCAGCAGGCTGGCGACGATGAGGATCTGTACGATCAGCGAGCGGTAGTTGTACCAGGGGCTGTCGCTGATCAAGGCGTTGGTGCGCCAGCGGTTGGTCAGCTTCGCCAGTTCGTCGGGCGGGATGCTGAGCAGGGCTTTGTCGATGATGGCGTGGAGTTCGGTGGCCGGCAAAGCCGTGGCAAACGAGGAGGTAATCGGTTGATCGCCGTACAGTGAGGCGATGCGCAGGCGATCCTTGAACAGCCGGCTGATGAAGTAGGCGGCGTTGATACGCGAGCTCAGCACCAGATCGACGCGCTTTTGCGCCAGCGCCTCCATCAATGCGAGCGGGTTATCGACCTCGATCAGCGTCAGCGACGGGTAGCGCTCCCGTAGTTGGGGCTTCAAGGGTGAATCGCGGATCACCGCCAGGCGTTTACCCTGCAACTGCTCCGGCGTTTGCCCGTCGTCGCTGTCAACCCGGCTGACCAGCACCCAGGGATCGACCAGATAGGGCCGGGTGAAGTTGACCTGCCTGGCGCGGTCGGGGCTATAGACCAGAGTCCCGGCCAGGTCGGCTTTGCCCTGTTGCAACAACGTGATCGCGGCGGCGCCGGCATCGGCTTCGACGAACTCGAATTTCAGCCCCGTGCGCAGGCTGATCTGCTCCAGCACATCGGCGGTAATGCCACGGACCTGCTGCTGGTCATCGTAGAAGTTCAAGGGTGCAAAGTACTTGTTGACCAGCACTCGCACAATCGGGTGCTGTGCGATCCAGCGGCGCTCCTCGGCGGTCAATACCAGCACATCGCGATCCAGCAGCATGCTGGTACTGCCGCTGCTCCAGCGGCGCAGGATGTTCAGCCGCTCGGTTTCGCTGGTGACCGCCAGTGACTGGTTGAGCAAGCGCAGCAATCGGTCGTTGCCACGAGCCAGGGCGAAGGCGAAGGTTTCGCGCTCGTGCCTGACGAAGTGCGAGATCTGCACACTTTCCTGAAAGCTCTTGCCGATCAGGTAGTCACTGCTGATGGCATCGCCAACAAAGGCGTCGGCCTGTCCCAGCGACACTGCCGACAAGCCGGCCATGGTCGAGGAGTACAGCTGCAGGTGGGCTTTGGGAAACAGGTGCTGGACTTCTTCATCCGGCAGGTAGTGATCGACCATGGCCAGGCGCAGCCCGTCCAGCTCGTCATCGACGGCGCGGGTTTTGCCCTGGGGCGTGACGATCACCGGCAGGTCGTCGGCATAGGGTTGGCTGAGCACCAGTTGCGCATCGGCGGCTTCAAAGCCATTGGAACTGCCGAGCAGGTCGATGGCCCCGGTGTGCAGGGCAGTGATTGCCTGTTGACGGCTGTTGTAGCGGCGAACCTCTACCCGGATGCCCAGCAGCTCGCTGATCAGCCCGGCGTAGTCGGCGGTCAGGCCTTCGTATTCGTTCTGGCTGACGTTGATATCAAAAGGCGGGTAGTCCGGGCGCGAGGTTCCCAGGCGCAGCACGGCTTTTTCCTTCAGCCAGCGCCGGTCATCTGCTGACAGGGCCACGCCTTCGCCGCCGACCACCGAACGCGCCAGTAATGTACGTGGCTCGCCGGGCTCATCGGCCAGGCTGCTGTCGAGCAGCAACAGCGGCAGGCAGCCCAGCACCAGGGCCAGCAGAGCGGGGCGGATGTTCATGGCCGGTTCAGATCACCTGGTTGCGAGTGGCCAGAGCCATTAACTCGACGAAAGATCCTACCTGGAGTTTCTCCATGATCCGGCTTTTGTAGGTGCTGATGGTCTTCGGACTCAGCAGCATGCGTTTGCCGATGTCGTTATTCGACAGCCCGGCCGCAAGCATGCGCAACACTTCCATCTCGCGGTGCGACAGGCTGCCCAGACGATCTTTTTCGCTACCCAGCGGGCCGCGGTTGGCCGACATGTCCGGGAAGGTCGAGTAACCCTTGATCATGGCTTTCAAAGCGAAGATCAGTGCCTCCAGGTCCTCGTCTTTGTGGACGAAGGCGGAGCTGCCTGCATCCAGGCAGCGCCGGGCGAACAAGGCGGCCGGCTGACCGGTCAGAACCATGATTTTAGGGGTGTTTTCCAGCAGGTGCAGGCGCTTGATCACGCTCAGGCCATCAAGGCCGGGCAGGCCGATATCGAGGATTACCACGTCCGGGCGCAGCTCGCGGGCCATTTGCACGGCGGCCACGCCGTCACCGGTTTCACCGACTATTTCGTAGCGGTCACGCTCGAGCAGCATACGCACCGCAAGACGAATCGTGGGGTGATCATCGACGATGAGTACCGAAGGCATTGGCACAACTCCTTGACGAAAAGGGTAAGCCGTTTCCTGAATCATTCAGGAAGACGAGTCGGGCCGGAGCCGGCGAGCCGCCAACGATACGTCGAATCAGGTTGCAAGAGTATGGGAAGTATAGAGGCGTTGAAAATAGTGGTAGGAATTGTCGAAAATTCCTACGCACTTGAGTTGTGGCTTGTCGGGGTGAATGACTCGGCCTGAGACCTGCGAGGCCAGCTTCCACCCCCCACTCACTCCATCAGAACGACGTGGTAAACGAGGCGAAGTACGCCCGGCCCGCTTCGTTATAGGTCAGTGCCCCGGCTTCATCGGAGTTGCCCTCGCGGTACAGGCGCTTGTCGAACAGGTTGTTGACGCCCACGCGCATGCTCAGGTTCTTGGTGAACTCGTAACCGCTGCTGATGCCGACAATGCCGTAGGGGTCGACGTCCTTCTGCACCTTCTTGTCCAGGGTTTCATTGGCCCGGGCGTTGTAGGTTGGCGCTTCCTGCTTGCCGTAGTAGGTGCCGTTGAGCTGGAACGACAGCTTGTCGGTGACATTCCAGTCCAGGGTCGAGTTGACCGTGTACTCGGGGATGATGCTCAGCGGCTCGCCGGTTTTCTTGTCCTTGGACTCGATCATGTAGGTGAAGTTGGTGTTCCAGTCCAGCGCCGGAGTCAGCTCGACGAACAGGTTGCCCTCAACCCCTTGCACCACGGCCTTGCCGGTGTTTTCCCAGCGCAGGATGCGCCGGCCGTTGGGCAGGCGGAACAAGGTCTGGTTGCCGGCTTCGATCTTGTTCTTGTAGTCGTTACGGAAGTAGGTGGCGCTGGTGCGCCAGGTGCCTTTGTCGTAGGCCAGGCCCAGTTCCTTGTTGACGCTGGTTTCCGGGTCGAGGTTGGCGTTGCCCAGCAGGTAGCAGCCGCCGTTGTTGACTTCACCGGAGTTGCAGCCCGTACCGCGGCTGTACAGCAGGTAGTTGGGGTTGGCCTGGTACAGGTTGGGGGTCTTGTAGGCGCGGGCGATGCCGCCCTTGATGCTCAGGGCCTCGGTGATCTGGTGCGAGGCGTTCAGGCTCGGGCTCCAGTTGTCGCCGTAGTCTTCGTGGTGGTCCAGGCGCAGGCCGGGGGTGACGATGGTGTTTTCACCGACTTCGATGTTGTCCTCGGCGTACAGGGCAAAGCTGCGCGCGGTGGATTTGGTCTGGGTGCGGTCAAAGCCCGGCAGCTCGGCACCCGGGTCATAGCTTTGCGGGCGCAGCGAACCCGGGTCGTTGAGCGACTCGTAGAGGTACTCGCCGCCCAGGGTCAGCACCTGCTCCAGGCCCATGCTCAGCGGCAGGTTGACCTCGCCGGTGGCGCGGGTGTTGCGCAGGCGCGACTCGAAGCGCCCGGCACCGCCCGATGGCGCGCCTTCGCCCCAGCCGGCCAGGCCTTCGTTGAGACGCTCGTTGCGGGTCAGGTCGTAGGACAGCGAGGCGGTGGAGGTGCCCCAGTCGTAGTCGCCACGGTGGGTCAGGGCAAAGCTTGAGCGCTGCATGACGTTGGTTTCCTTGCCCACCTGGCTCTCGACGAACTCGCCGCCGGCGTTGAGCATGGTGTCGCCGGCAAAGATGTTGCCCTGGCGGCTGTAGCTGGACTCCAGGTCGACGGTGTTGGCCGGGTCGATCTTCCAGCTCAGCAGGCCGTTGATGTCCTTGTTGCGCACACCTTCGCGGCCGGCCATCAGCGATTCTTCATAGGCCTGGTGCGCCGAGTTGATCTTCATGTCGTCGGCGTCGGTCTTGTTCAGGTTGCCGTAAACGCGAAAGATCAGGCTGTCGGTGAGCGGCCCGCTGAGGCTGAAGTTGACCCGCTTGCCGGTGCCTTCGGAGTCGTCCTCGGGGAGCATGGTGTAGAGGGTCATCGAGCCGCGCAGGTCCTGGGTCGGGCGCTTGGTGATGATGTTGACCACACCACCCATGGCACCCGAGCCGTAGCGTGCGGCGGCCGGGCCGCGGAGGATCTCGATGCGTTCGACTTCTTCGGCCGGCACCCAGTTGGTTTCGCCGCGGGTGTCGCGGTCGCCGCTCCAGCCGTAGCGCACGGCGTTGCGCGAGGTCGACGGCTTGCCATCGATGAGGATCAGGGTGTTTTCCGGGCCCATGCCGCGCAGGTCGATCTGGCGGTTGTTGCCACGCGCGCCGCTGCTGCTGTTGCCGGTGAGGTTGACCCCCGGTTCGCGGCGGATGATGTCGGAAAGATCGTTGACCGGCGGACGCTTCTTGATGTCTTCAGCGGTGATGATCGACACGCCTGGCGCTTGCTTGAGCTCCTCTTCGGCGGTGCCCAGCACCCGGGTGTTCTCCAGCTCGATCGCCTGCCGGCTGCCGTCCACTGGCAGGTCGGTGGGCTGCACCTGGACTTCATCCGGTTGCAGCTCCAGGGGCGCTGCGGCCAGTGCCGTGGAACCCAGGGTGGCCAGCAAGGCAATGCTCAAGCGGCTGAGGTTGAAGCGCGACACCATGTCAGATCTCTCCTGAAACAAAGGGTGAACGGCCTGGACGGAAGGGCCGGGCCGTTCGGGAAGTCGAGAATGATAAGAATTACCATTCGCGTGTAAACCCTTAAGGAGAAAAATAAAATATTAACGAAGCAGGGCGGTAAAACCCTGCTACGGCGATTCCGACAGATTAATGGCAAAAGGCCTTTAGAACTGTAGGGATGCTGCCAGGCTTGAGGTGCGGCCGGGTGCTGGCATCATGCTTTGCGACATGGGGTCGAGGTAGTACTGGTCGGTAAAGTTGTAAACATTGAAACTGACCTTGAGTTCATCGCTGACCTGGTAGTCGGCGAAAAAATCATAGATGCGCGCTTCCAGGTAGTGCTGCTGCGGTGTGGTGGTGCCTACGTGCCAGCTTTTGTCCAGCACGTACATCGGCCCGCTGGTGTAGCGCATGCGTATGCCACTGGCCAGTTTCTGCTCGAAGGCCTTGGCCCCCAGCACCAGGTTGACGCTGTAGCGCGGCGGGTTCTGGGTGTTGGTGTAGGAACCCTGGAAACCGCCGGTGGTGCAGTCCGGCGTTTCGCTCTTGCCGCCGTCGCGCAGGGCCTGGGCAAAGGCGCGGTCGCAGGTTTCGGCCTTGATGTTGTAGACGTACGAGGCGTCGGCGAACCACCAGGCGCTGTCGTAGTGGCTTTGCAGCTCGATGCCCTGGGTGGTGAAGCTGTCGACGTTGCGGATCTTCAGCTCGCCGTTGAAACCGGGGCGGCCCTTGGGGTTGTAGCGGTAGTTGCGGGTGACCATGTCATCGATGGTGTTGTGAAAGTAGGCCAGCTTGAACCCGGCCTGGTCGTTGTCCAGCAGCAGGTTGCTGCCCTTGAACGATGCGCCGACCTCGAAGGTTTTCATTCGCTCCGGGCGCAAGTCGTAGTTCGGTTCTGCCGACCAGCTGCCCAGGGTGGTCTCGAACAGCGACGGCATGCGCATGCCCTGGTTGTACAGGGCATACGCCATGACATTGGGGGTAAAGGCATAGCTGACGCTGTAGGCCGGGGCGAAGCCGTGGCCAGACAGTTCGGCGTTGTCGGCGAAGCCTGCAAATTCGGCGTTCCACCATGGCTCGTCGGGGCCGGCCCCGGCCGGCGCGGCATACAGCGCCTGGCGGTTGCGGTCGTAAATGCGGTAACCGCTGTAGCGCCCGCCAGCGGTGAACGTCAGCTGCGGGACCGGTTTGTATTCCAGGGCAGTGCTGAGGCTGTATTCGTGGCGATAGCCATTGCGTTCGATGCGGTTGTTTTCCAGGTCGTCCTGCCACGGCTTGCGGCTCGGGTCGATGCTTTCGTACTGGTACGAGGCGCCATAGGTCAGGGCGTAGTCGCCGCTGCCGGTCAGCAGGCGGCTGGTGTTGCTGATGTCGGTGCCGACCTTGAGGTTGCTCAGGTCGGACTTGAGCGATTGGCGGTAGTGCTCGCTTTGCTCGTCCTGATAGCCCTGGCCGCGTTGCGGCGCGGTAAAGCCGACGTTGTTGTACATGATGCTGCGCCCGAAGGTTGCCCAGGCATGACCGTTGAGGTCGATGTAGCGGGCCAGGCTGTCGTCCTCGGGGCGCCATTTGAACTCGCTGGTGAGGGTGTGCAGCTTCATGTTGCCGGGCTTGAACTGGATCATCTGGTTGGCGCCGCTGTAGTCGTAGACCGGGTCGAGGGTCTCGCGCACAAAGCAGCCGGTGCTGTCCCACATATTGTCGCCGTCCGGCACCGGGGCCGCGATGGCCGAGCATTGCTGGTAATACTCGGGGGCGGCGCTTATCCAGAAGGCTTCGTCGTAGCGGTCGATGTCTTTTTTGAAGTCGCCCAGTGGCTGGGTCATCGACGGGCCTGAGCGGCCAATCTGCGAGGGCATGATTTCGCCAAAGCTCGAATCCATGTAGCGGTAGCCCAGGCCCAGCTCCAGGCCGTTGTCGCGGTACAGGGTGCCCTTGAGCATGAAGGATTTGTTGTGGGTGCTGGAGTTGAGCACCTCTTCGCCGGGCCAGTAGTTGCGTGCCACGGTGTTGGCATCGACCAGGGCGCCGCCACTGATTACCGAGGTGTCGTAGCGCGAATAACCGTGCTTGCCGGCAAAGTAGTTGTTGTTACGTCGCTCGGCGTAGGCGGCGACCACATCGAAGGCTTCGTCCTTGTGGGCGAAGGCCAGGCTGCGCGACCAGTCGTGCGCGTGCAGCAGGTCATTGCGCTCGGTGCGTGGGCGCACCCGATAGTCGCTGGGGACGTCGGCGCTGCTGTTGTCCGCCAGCGAGCCGCGCAGGCGCCAGCCGGTGGTTTCGCCGGGTTTGAGGATGTCATCGACGGTCAGCGTCTGCATCTCGACCGAGCCGCCGATGGCGCCGGAAGCACCGGCGTCCAGGCTCGGGCCCTTGTTGACGGTGACGCTGCTGATCAGGTCCGGGTCGATGTAGGCGCGCTGTGCAGTGCCGGCGTAGCCGCGGTAAACATCCAGCGACTGCTGGCTGCCATCGACCTTGACCGGCACCCGGCCCTGGCCCTGGATGCCGCGGATGTTGACTTCGATGCCGCCGCCGTTGCGCCCGTCGGAGGTCTGCACGCCAGCGATGCCGGCGAGCAGGTCGGCATTGGAGCGACCGCGAAAACGCTCCAGTTGCTCCAGATTGCGGGTTTCCACCGAGCGCGGCACGCCGTAGTCCTTGAGCCCGTCGTCCTCGGCCTGGCCCTTGACCCGGGTGGCGCCGAGCTCCAGGGCATCACTGGCGTGCGCGGACTTTTCGATCAGCACCCGGCCGTCGTCACTGAAGTAGGCGCTCAGGCCGCTACCGGCCAGCAGTTTGCTCAAGGCCTGGGCCGGCGCGTAATGGCCCTGCAGGCCCAGCGACGGCTTGCCGGCGGTCAGGCGCGCATCCACCGACAGCAGCAGGCCGGCACTGGCGGCGAACTGGGTCAGGGCCTGGTCGAGGGTGCCAGCGGGAATCTGGTACAAGCGTAGTTCCTGGCGGGCAGCTTCGGCCTGGGCGGGCATGGCCAGGCTGCAGCAGGCGCTGCCGAGCAGGCCGGCGAGCAATCCGCTGCGGATTGCCGAGCTCAGGGGGGACGGGCAGGGGGGCGGCAGGTTCGGCATCCCGAAGACTCCTTTGAGAATGCGTATTGGTTAGCTTTGATGACTAACCCGAACGAGCGGCGCAAACCGACAACGGCTTGCGCAGTTATTTTTGCGAAAGTGCAAGCACGGGCGGTCAACGCGCGGTAACGGTCACCCAGTAGCGGCTCAGGTAGTGCACGCGGATCGGCAGGCTGTCTTGCAGGGCGGTGAGGGTGCGCTCGCTGTCGGCGAGGGCAAATACACCGGTGATTGGCAGTTCGGCGATGGCCGGCTCGCAGCGGATGACCCCGCGCCGATGGCGGCCCAGTTCCTCGAGAAAACGCCCCAGCGGCAGGCGCTCGGCAATCAGCCGGCCGTGCTCCCAGGCAATGCTGTTGCTGTCGGCCGGATGCTGTGGTCCGCAGCCCTGGCGGTTGAACCACAGGCCGTGGCCGGCCGTGAGCAACTGCTCGGTGCCCGCTCCGGGTCGAATCATCAAGGCGCCTTCGAACAGCTCGACGCGGCTGCCACCCCGCAGCTCGCGCACGGCAAAGCGGGTACCGAGGGCCTGTACTTCACCGGCCAGGGTCTGGACCTTGAGCGGCCTTGGGTCTTTGCCGCTGGTCAGCAGCAGCTCGCCTTCGAGCAGGTGGATGCGCCGCTCTTGTGCGCTGAACTGGATGTTGACGCTGCTGCGGCTGTTGAGCAGCAGCTGGCTGCCATCGGCCAGTTGCAGGCGGCGCACTTCGCCGGGGGCGCTGCGCTGGTCGGCCATCGCCTCGCGCCACGGCAGGTGCTGCTGGCCCAGATAGCCACTGCCGCCCACCAGCAGCAGGACGCACAGCTGCCTGAGCAGAGTACGCCGGCTCTGGCGCTCTTCGAGCACGCTGCGGGCAGTTTGCGCAGGCACGGCGGCGAGGGTCTGCTGCAGGGTTTGCAGGCGCTGCCAGGCGCGCCGGTGCTCGGCATCGGCCGCTTGCCAATCGGCAAACGCCAGGCGTTGCCCGGCATCCAGCGGGCCGTCCCAGTGCAGCATCAGCCAGTGGCTGGCCTGCTCGACAATCGCCGCGTCGATCGGTGCATCGTTTACCGCGCTCATTCGCTGTAGAGCACCTGGTAGCAGGCCTGGATGGCGCGGATCATGTACTTTTGCACCGAGCTTACGGTGACCCCCAGGCGCTCGGCGATCTCGGCATAGCCCAGGCCTTCGAAGCGCGACAGCAAAAAGGCGCTGCGCACCTTGGCCGGCATGCTGTCGAGCATCTGGTCGATCTGTTGCAGGGTCTGCAGGATCATCGCGCGGGTCTCCAGCGACGGCGTTTGCGGTTCGTCCAGGTGGGCGATGCTGGCCAGGTACGCCTGCTCGATGCGTTGCCGGCGCCACTGGTCGATGACCAGGTTGCGCGCCAGTTGCACCAGGTAGCTGCGGCCCTCGTCGTGGCCGGGCAAACGGCCGCTGACCAGCAGGCGCAGGAAGGTGTCGTGGGCGATGTCGGCAGCACGCTCACGGTCGCCCAGGCGCTTGCGCAGCCAGGCCTGCAGCCAGCCGTGGTGATCGCGATAGAGGCCATGGAGCTGTTGCTGGGGAGCGGGGGAGGTAGGGGACACCCGGAGATCCTGAAACATGAAAGATGCAGTTGCGAATTGTTCGCATTATAAGGGCAAAAAAAGAACCGTGACCAGCCTGTCGGCGAGTCACGGTCAAGGGGGGGAGAATCAGATTGCCGGCGATGGGGCGCGAAGCGGCCCCGAATTAATTACTGCTGCAACACCGTCGCCTGGTTACCCGCACCAAACTGCTGGATGGTCGCGGCCATGTTTGCGCCGCTCTGGTCGATCATCGCCTGGTTGGCCGAGCCGCCCTGGGTCACGTAGGCGACGTTGACGCCGTCGGTCTGCTTGATGTTGGCCTGGTTGTTGTCGCCGTACAGCTGCCAGGTGTAGCTCTGGTTGCCGCTGCCCGATTGCTCGACCTTGACGCTGTTGCCGGCGCCGCTGCTGACGCCGGTGGCGTAGTTGGCGGTGCCGCGCTGGTCGGCGATCAGCAGGTTGTCGCTGCCGTTCTGTTCAAAATACAGCTCGTTGTTGTTGTCGACCTGGGCAAGTTCGGCGCTGTTGCCGCTGCCGTTCTGGTTCAGGCGGGCGAGCTGGGTGCTGCCGTCCTGGGTGAAGTTGGCACTGTTGCCGCTGCCGTTCTGGTTGACCTCGGCGCGCTGGGCGCTGCCGAACTGGCCGCCGGACTTGTCGCCCTTCCAGTTACTGGCGAGGATCTTGTTGCCGGTGCCGGTGGAGCTCACCGTGAGCACGTGGTTGTCGCCATTCTGGTAGGTGTAGTGGACGTTGCCCTGGCCGTTCTGGAACACCGTGGTGGTCGACTGCTGCGATCCGAACTGGTCGGCATAGCTGGCGTTGAGGCTGCCGGCCTGGGTGATGCTGGCCACGTTGCCCTCGCCGAAGCTCTGGTCGAGCACGCTTTCGTTGGTTTGCCCGTACTGGGTCACCGTGGCCTGGCTGCCCAGTTGGGTGTCTTGCCAGACTTCGCTGGAGTTGGCGCTGCCGGTCTGGCTGATGGTGACGCTGCCATCCTGGCCTTCGCGCTGATCGCCATAGGCCCAGTTGTCATCGCCGGCCTGGTAGATGCCGATCTGGCCATTGTTGTAGTTCAGGTGCTCGGCGGCGCTGTAGTTGCCGCTACCGGCCTGGATGCTCAGGGCGTTGTTGCCGCCGCCTCCGTACTGCTGCTCGACAAAGGCGCGGTTGTTATCGCCAAACTGCAAGGTGGTGCCCTGGCTGCCGGCCTGGGTGTCCTGGTAGATGAACGAGAAGTTACCGGTGCCTTGCTGGGTCTGCTGGGCGCTGTTCTCGACCCCCAGCGACTGGCTGGCGTGGGTGTTGTTCAGGGCCCCGGCGTTTTGCTGGTTGATCTGGCTGCCGAACTCGTACAACTGCTCGGCGTAGCCGGCGTTGTAGTCGCCGGTGCCGCTTTGCTGGATCTGGCTGTTGCCGCCGTCCTGCTTGGCGGCGTGGTTGTTGCCCAGGCCCAGCTGGTTCTGGGTGGTGGTACTGAGCGGCGCGGCGGTCTGCTTGACCTCGGCGATGTTCTCGGTGCCGAACTGGCTCTGGGTCGACTGGCTGTCGTCAGCCATGGCCTGGCCGGCAACGGCCAGGACAATGGCGGCGCTTAAAGGAGCGAGCTTGAACATGGTGGTGCCTCCAGGTTTAACGGTATTGGTTGACCTGCACGCGCTGCCCGTTGCCGGCCTGGATCACCGAGCTGGAAAGCCCGCTGCCGGCCTGCTCGATGCTGGCGCTGTTGCTGTTGCCGTATTGCTCGATCTGCGCGCGGTTGTTGCTGCCGCTCTGGCTGATCGAGGCGCTGTTGCCGTAGCCCTGCTGGCTGATCGAGGCCATCAGGTCGTTGCCTTGTTGCAGGATGTACGCCTCCTGCGCGCCACCTTGCTGGACGATGCGCCCGAGCAGCGCCTGGCCGTCCTGGCCAATCGCTGCGCGGTTGCTCTGGCCGTTCTGCTCGACCAGCGCCTGCTGGCCGCTTGAAGGCGCCAGTGGCTGCATCGACAGCTCGCCCAGGTCGCTGCCCATGGCCAGGTCAGCGTTATCCATCAGGTCGTCGGCCAGGGCGCCCTGAGCGCTCAGGCTCAGGCACACCAGCAAGGTGGTCAGGCGCGCCATGGTCGTTCTCCTGTGGTTACTGCACGGTGACCGGCACAGTGCGCACGGTGCCCAGGCTGGTGGTGACGGTTGCCGTCGGTGCCGGTGTGCTCGGCGCGACGCTGTTGGTGACGCTCAGCCGCCAGCGTCCGGTCAGCGGTACCGGGGTGGTGCCCAGGCTGACCAGGCCGGTCGGGGTGCTGACCTGCACGGTGACGGCGTTGAGCAGGATCGCCGAGGTGGTGCCGGAGATGTCCCAGGTAAAGCGACCGCCAGCCCGTGCCGTGACCGTTGCGGCGGTGACGGTGAAGTTCTCTGCCGGTGGCCGTGGCGACACCTGCACCGTGACCGTGGCCGGTGCCGACAGGGCACCTGCGCTGTCGCGGGCGATGTAGGTGAAGGTGGTGCTGAACGCGGCCAGGATCACTGCCGGCGGGGTGTAGGTGACCTGGTTGCCGTCGCTGCTGACCGTGCCGCGGCCCAGCGCCGGCTGGGTAACGCTGGCGACCGTCAGCGGTACGTTGCCATCCGGATCGCTGTCGTTGCCCAGCACGTTGATCGGCAAGGCCACGCCGAGGGTGCTGGCGGTGTCATTGACAGCCAGCGGCGGCTGGTTGGCGGCGACATTGACAGTGACGTTAGTGACGGGTGATTTCAGCCCTTTGCTGTCCTGGGCACGGTAAGTGAAGGTGGCCACCAGCGGCGCATTGACCACTGCCGGTGGGGTGTAGGTGACGGCCGTGGTGCCGTTGAGCACCACCGTGCCCTGGCCGGTGGCCGGCTGGGTGAGGTCGCTGATGCTCAGCGGCACGTTTTCGTCAGGGTCGCTGTCGTTGGCCAGCAAGTTCAGGCTCAGCGGCACGCCAACGCGGGTGCTGCCGACGTCGGCCTGGGCCACTGGCGGCTGGTTGGCGGCGTCGACCGGGGCATTGCCGATTACCACCACCGGCTCGCTGTCGCTGCCGCCGGCGGCGGATTTCACCGTAACGATCGCAGGCGGCTGGCTCAGCTCGTTGACCGTCAGGGTCTGCAGGGTGCCGGACTTCGACAACCGCCCGTAACCCTGGGCGACCAGGTCGGGCACCTGCACTTCATCGCTGGAGCTGGCCTCGATGCGCAGGCGCTTGTTGGCCCAGTCATAGCGGGCGGTGGTGACCTTGACCACGTCGCTGAGCTTGCTCGACAGCGCGGTGGGGCGGGTGGCGCCGGTCGGGTCGCTGGCGGTGACGACGATGACTGGCGGTGGTGCGGCGCTGCTCAGGTGCTGGGCGAAGAACAGGCCATTGTTGTCGGCCAGCAGGTTGAACTGGCAGGGCGAGGGCGGGGTGCCCGGCACCAGCGCAAGGGTCTCGCGCATGCACAGCGTGGCGTTGTTCGGCGCCTTGGCGAACACCTCGACGCGGGTGCCGTCCGAGGTGCGCCGGTAGCTGGCCCGCTGCAGTTCGGCAGGGGTTTGCTTGCGTGGGTCAAGGACCTTGCCGGAGACCGTGAACAGGTTGGTCTGGATGGTCCCGGCCGGGCCCTGGATGCGCACGAAGTTGGTGTTGTTGGGGCTGCCGGTGACCGCTTCGGTGATGTTCGGGTCGCCGACGTAGGTTTCGCTGGCGCCGGTGTCCGGGTTGATCTCGGTGTAGGGGCCGCCGACGCCGCGCAGGAACGGCCCGATCGCGCCGTTGAGCACGCCGCTGAAGTTGCCCGGGGCGCCGATGCCGATGTCGCGGGTAATGTTGATGGCGCGGCGCCCGGCGGTGGTGACGTTGACCGTCTCGACCCCGTACGGGTGGGTGATCACGTAAGTGCCGGTGCGCGGCACCGAGGCGCGGATACGGATACGGGCGAAGCTTTGCTGGTCGCCGTCCACCGGGTTTTCGGCGGCAAACGCCGCCTCGATACCGGCGACATAGACTTCCAGCTCGTAACCGCTGTTGCCCACTTCAGGGATTTCGGTCTCGGCCAGAAACCAGAACATCTCCGGCGGCCAGTTGTCGGGGAACACCAGCGGCAGGGCGTCGTCGTACACCCCGGGCTCCGGCAGCAAGGTACACATGTAGGCCGGCGGCACTGAAACCGCTACCCGCGAGCTTGCCGCCCGCGACTGGCACAGCTCCAGCGACAGGTTGCCGTGGTCCTGGTACCACATCGGGTAACGCCCGGTGGCCAGGGTGTAGGGGCCGGGATCGACCGCCTTGAGGCCGGCCCAGGCAGTGCCGGCCAGCGAGAGGGAAAGCCCGGCTGCGCAGAGCGCCAGGCGTGGCCAGTTGTTCATGCTGCCTCCTGCTAGGGGACGTGGCGTAAGAGTGTTCATGGCACGAGCACCACTTCTTCGCTGTCGCTACCGCCGTTGGTGCTGGTCACCGTGACCTTGGCGGGCGGAATCGGCGACAGGCCGGTGGTGAGGGTCTTGACCGCGCCATTGCCGCTCAGGGTGCCGATCGTGGCGCCGTTGCCGGTGCGGGCGCTGAGCACTGGCGGGCTGGTTTCGTCGCTGGTGCTGGCAACCAGGGTCAGTTGCCCGGAGGCCAGGCTGTACTCGGCGCGCTCGATCACCACCAGGTCGGTCAGCGCCAGGGTCAGGGTGGTAGGGGTACTGGTGGAGATCGCCAGGCTGTTGTCGGCGGTCACCTGCAGGTTCAGCGGCAGCGACGGGTTGAGCACCGACTGGGCGTACCAGGCGCCAGTGGTGTTGGCCTCGCTGAGGTTGAGGTTGGGGGTCTGGCTGACCAGGGTGGCGGTCGCCGGTGGCGGCGGGGCTTGTACGAACAGGTCCTGCTGGGCGCGCAGGTCGCCGTTCTCGCTGTGCCGCGAATAGGTGCTGCGCTGGGCGATCACCGGGGTCGGGCGGGCGACGGTGGAGAGCTTGCCCGAGACCGAGAACAGTTCGGTACGCAAATCCAGGCCGTTGGGGCCCTCGATGCGCACGAAGTTGGTGTTGAACGGGCTGCCGGTCACCGCTTCCTGCAGGTTCGGGTCGCCGATGAAGCGTTCGCTGGCGCCAGTGGCCGGGTTGGTTTCGCTGTAGGGGCCACCGGCACCGCGCAGGAACGGGCCGACATCGCCCTTGAGCGCGCCGGTGTAGGTTTTCGGCGCGCCGATGCCGATGTCGCGGGTCATGTTGATTGCCCGCCGCCCGGCCGCCGGTACATCGAACACTTCGACGCCGTAGGGGTGGGTGACGATGTAGGTGCCTGGCGTGGGCACGTCGACGCGGATACGCACCCGGGCAAAGCTGACCTGGTCACCGTCGACCACGTCTTCGGCAGCGAAGGCGGCCTCGATGGCGGTGCCGTAGGTCAGGTCGATGCCGCTGGCGGCGTCGGTGATGGCGGCATCGGCGGTGAACCAGAAGGTTTCGTCGGGGTAGTTGCTCGGGAAGTTGATCGGCCGGGTGTCGTCGAACACCCCGGGGGCGGGGTTGAGCACGCACATGTACGACGGCGCCCCGGGTGCACCGGGCACCCGCGAACTGACCGCCTTGGACAGGCACAGGTCGAGCACCCGGCCATGGGTGTCCTGGTACCAGGCAGCAAAGCCGCCGGTAGCGGGCAGGTAAGGGCCGGGGTCTACTTCGAACAGGGCGGCCTGGGCCGGTGCCTGGATAATGCTCGCCAGGATCAGCAGAGCCAGTGGGTGGGGCGTTGGACGGTGCATGAGTCTTCCCTCTTGCATTCGGGCCCATGGACTTGGGTCGTCTGCACAGGCATCGGCAACATCCGTACCAATTTATTCTCAAGACCCTGCAGGCCTTGCTGCACAAGGCCTGGCGTGCGGTTACAGGGTGTCGGCAGAGCCACTCGACTCGGGGCGCTGGCCCCAGGGTTGGGGGCAAGTGGGGCAAGCGGGCGGGGGAATTGCGCGGGCTGGGCTATAACCTAAGGAGCGTTCATTCGGGAGTCAGTGATGAGCAGCCAGCCACGCCTCGATTCGTCGTCCCTGCAGCTCGCAAGCCCGGCCCCGGCCGCCGCGCGCAAGCCGTTCAACCTGCTGCGCTGGTACGCCTTCGTCAGCCTGGCGATCATCCTTTCAGTGGCCGTGGGCCTGGGCTTGATCTCCAGCCGCTTCGTGATCAACGAAAGTGTCGAGCGCGACGCCTTGCTCACCGCCCAGTTCATCCAGGCCATCGCCCTGGCCGAAGTGCGCCACGTGTCGATCCCCAACGTGCGGACCATGGGCGAATTGCTCGACCCGCGCCTGGACCAGGCCTTCCCGGATGTCGACCCCGAGGCCCGGCGCAGCGCCCGGGGCGAGTTCCTCGACCATATCGCCCACCTGCCCGACGTGTTGCTGGCCAATATCTACGCCCCGGACCGCATGGTCATCTGGTCGAGCAACCCGGCGCTGGTGGGCAAGATGATCGACGCCGATGACGACCTTGACCATGCCTTCGACCAGAAGATGCGCGTCTCGGCCAGCTACCACGACGTCGACCAGGCGCGCAGCGAGCAGAAGTTCATTACCCCGCCCGAGCAGTTGTTCATCGAGAACTACATCCCGCTGTTCGATGCCGAGGGCGGCAACGTCACTGCCATGGTCGAGATCTACAAGGAGCCCCGCGACCTGATTTTGCGTATCGAACGCGGCCTGTTGCTGATCTGGCTGGCCACGGCGATCGGCGCGGGGGTTGTGTACATCGGCCTGTACGGCATCATGCGCCGCGCCGCCCGGCAGTTGGCGGTGCAGCAAAAGCGCCTGATCAACAACGAAACCTATGTGGCCCTGGGCGAGATGTCGTCGGCGGTGGCCCACAGCCTGCGCAACCCCCTGGCGAGCATTCGCTCCAGCGCCGAACTTGCCCAGGAGATCGAAGAGGGGCCGGCGCAGAAGAACATCGGCGACATCATCAGCCAGGTCGACCGCATGTCCCACTGGGTGCGCGAGCTGTTGCAGTCGCTGCGGCCCTTGAACGATACCCCGGAGCCGGTAGACCTGCTGCGGGTGCTGCAGGACAGCCTGCAAGGCTTTGCCCCGCAACTACTGCGCCAGGGCGTGCGCCTGCAGATGGGCGAGTTGCCCCAGGTTCAGGTGCTGTGCCAGCCGGTACTGCTCGGGCAGATCTTCAACAGCCTGATCGCCAACGCCCTGGAGGCCATGCCCGAAGGCGGTGAGCTGCGTGTCGAGCGGCGCCGGCACACGCGCCAGGGCCTGACCCTGCAGTTGTGCGACAGCGGCAAGGGCATGACCGAGGAGCAGCAACGCATGGCCTTCAAGCCGTTCTTCAGCACCAAGCAAGGCGGACTGGGGGTTGGCCTGGTGCTGGTGCGGCGGATCATGGAGCGCTTTGGCGGAACGGTGAAGCTCAGTAGCGAGGAGGGGCAGGGTACGTGTGTGTTGCTGACGTTCAGGGTGGTGGGGAAGTAACGGATAAAGAACTTTAATAAATACTAATAACTATATGAATTTAAACACATTGCTGTTTTTTAGCTCCCGCAGGGTAAAGACCCAGAACTGGGGGTGGTTTTCCAGCATCACTCTTCGTAAATAATATTAGGTAGTAGGAATAACCTATTGATAATTAACGAATACACATCCTGATACAGATGTGGCCAGGTAATTGCAAAACGACATTACCGGTCCCTGAATCTGGGTGAAGATGATGAAAACCCCAACCCCCACGCCTCTTGTCCTGAGCATCGCCCTGGCCATTGCCTTAATGGCTGATGCCAACGCCAGCCGCCTGGATGATGTCGAGCCGCCAGAGCCTGGCGACCCCTCGGCCTTCAGCGATCCACCCGCCGACAGCGCCGCAGCGTTGAACAACCTGCTGTCGCTGCCCGAGGCCAATCTCGGCGCCTTCGACCTGCCCGAGGGCGAGGGCGACCGCACCACCCCGCGCCAGGAGAACGAGCGCCCGCCAGCGCTGCAAACCAGCTTCAACTACCCCACCAATGGCGCCCCCAGCCCGATGTTCGGCGCCCAGCCGTTCAGCCAGCAACTGCTGCTGTTCGAAGAATTCGGCCCGACCCGCCTCGACCCGACCACCCCCGCCGGGCTGCTGGTGTTCCCGGCGCCCAGCACCGGCCCGGCGCCGCAGCAAGACCCGCTCAACGTCGCGCGCAGTGCGCCGTCCGGGCCGTTGCTCGATGCCTTTCTCAAGCAGCCGGGCCTGACTCCGTTCCCCGGCCAGTTTGCCAACGTTGTCGACCGTAACCCCTGGCAGCAGCAGATCGAGCTGTTCCTCAACCGCCACATCGGCTCTGCCGCCGAAGGCCGGCCACCAGGAAAGGGCTGGTCGCACCAGCGCTGGAACGAGTTCTACCCCCAGGCCGTCTACAAAACCGCGCAAGCCGGGGCGCGGATCAACAGCGGCCTGCGTGACGCCATGCAGATGCACCACTACAGCGTCGGCGAGTTCGGCCCCGGCGGCCTTTACTACAACACCGCCGGCCAGGCCAACACCCTGGGCACCACCAAGGGCGTCGATACCCGCTTCCACCCCAACATGCCGCTGCAGGATCACAAGTCGCTATGGACCTTCGACGGCACCTTGCCGGCCAAGCTGTTGATGGTGCGATACGGCCAGCCGCTGCTGATGCGCCATTACAACGCCTTGCCGATCGACCCCGCCGCCAACCACGGCTTTGGCCTGCACACCATCAGCACCCATGAACACAACGGCCACGCCCCGGCCGAAAGCGACGGCTACGCCAACGCGTTCTTCTTCCCGGGCCAGTACTACGACTACCGCTGGCCGATCCAGCTGGCCGGCTACGACAGCATCAACACCCGCGCCGAAGACCCGCGCGCGGCGTTCCCCTGCACCCCGGGCGAAACCCTGTGGGTCAACGACGCCAACCCGGGGCTGAAAACCTGCGAGAACGGCAGTATCCGCATTCGCGGCGACTGGCGCGAAACCATGAGCACCCACTGGTTTCATGACCACATGCTCGATTTCACCGCGCAGAACGTCTACAAGGGCAACGCTGCGATGATGAACTACTACAGTGCCCTGGACCGCGGCAACGAGGCCTTCGACGATGGCGTCAACCTGCGCCTGCCCAGCGGCTCGGCGCTGTCGTGGGGCAATCGCGACTATGACCTCAACCTGCTGATCGCCGACAAGGCCTGGGGCCAGAACGGCCAGCTGTGGTTCAACCCGTTCAACACCGACGGCTTTCTCGGCGACCAGATCCTGGTCAACTGGCAATACAAGCCATACCTCAACGTGCGCGCCCGCAGCTACCGCCTGCGCATCCTTAACGGTTCGGTGTCGCGCTACCTGAAACTGGCGCTGGTGCGTGAAATCAAGGGCAGCGGCGGCGAGTTCGCCGGGCCCAAGGGTTCGGGGCTTTCTTATGCGCGAGTGCCATTCCACATGATTGCCAACGACGGCAACATCATGGAGCACGCGGTGCCGTTCGACGGCAGCATGGACCTGGACGCCAACGGCGACAAACAGGACCACAACGCCATCCTGCCGACCCAGGGCATCGCCGAGCGCTTCGACATTGTCGTCAACTTCGCCAAGAATGGGATCAAGCCCGGCGACAAGCTGTTCCTGCTCAACCTCCAGGCCCACGACACCGGCAAGGGCCCCAAAGAGGCCATCGCCCTGGCCGACGTGCTGTCGGAGAAGTACCAGGCGGTGATCAAGCAGACCAGCAAGGGCCCGCAATGGGATAAAGGCGACCCCACCGTCAACAAGATCCTGCAGTTCAACGTCAAGCCCTACAGCGGCCAGGACCTGGCCATGGACCCGGCCGCCTACGAGCCGGCCAAACCCGGCAAGGCCGAGGGCAAGGTGATGATCCCGCTCAAGCTGCACCGCGACAACCCGGCAGACATCGCCCGCCTGGCCCAGGCCCGCCATCGCACCTTCATCTTCGGCCGCTCCGATGGCACCGACCAGGCGCCGTGGACGGTCAAGACCGACGGCGGCTTTGGCTACCACATGGACCCGCGCCGGCTCAACGCCGCCCCGCAACTGGCCACCGGCCCCACCGACGCCGGCGCCAGCGGCTTCGGCACCCTGGAAATCTGGAAGATCCAGAACGGCGGCAACGGCTGGAGCCACCCGGTGCACGTGCACTTCGAGGAGGGCATCATCCTCAGCCGCGGCGGCAAGGCGCCGCCGGAATGGGAAAAGTGGGCGCGCAAGGACGTCTACCGGATCGGCAGCGAAGCCGACGGCCTGGACAACGTCGAGGTGGCGATCAACTTTCGCGAATTCGCCGGCACCTACATGGAGCACTGCCACAACACCCAGCACGAGGACAACTCGATGCTGCTGCGCTGGGACATCGAGCACCCCGGCCAGTTGCAGTTGATGCCAACGCCCTTGCCCAGCTGGGACGGGGTCAAGTACGTCAACTCGGCGGCGCTGCCGACCTGGCGCAACGGTGATGGCAAGGGCCCGCAGGTCAAGGTCGGCAAGTAGCCGGGGGAGGTTGCCATGGGCGTTATCGCACGTTGCCTGTTGCTCTGCTGGCTGTGCAGCAGCCTGCCGGGGCTGGCCGAGGAGGCCACGCCCTGGGGGGCGCAGTACTTCCCCAATACCGAGCTGATCGACCACAACGGTGAGCACCTGCGCTTTTTCGACGATCTGATCAAGGACAAGGTGGTGGTGATCAACTTCATCTTCACCGGTTGTGGCGATTCCTGCCCGCTGGAGACCGCGCGCCTGCGCCAGGTCCAGCAGCTGCTGGGCGAGCGGGTCGGGCGCGAGGTGTTCTTCTACTCGATCAGCATCGACCCGCTCAGCGATACCCCCGAGGTGCTCAAGGCCTACGCGGCAAAGTTCAAGGTGGCGCCCGGCTGGCGCTTTCTAACCGGCGACAAAGGCCAGATCGATGCCTTGCGCCGCAGCCTGGGCCTGTTTATCGAAGGCGTCGACAACGGCCGCAGTCGCGACCACAACCTCAGCCTGATCGTCGGCAACCAGGCCACCGGGCGCTGGATGAAGGCCTCACCCTTCGAAAACCCGTGGATTCTCGCCGACCAACTGGCCAACAGCCTGCAGAACTGGAAGCAACCCAGTAGCGAGCAGAGCTACGCCGATGCCCCGCAGATTCGCCCGCCGAGCAGCGGCGAAGAGCTGTTTCGCACCCGTTGCGCCGCTTGTCACAGCCTCGGCCCGGAAGATGGCCAGGCTACCGGCCTGCGCGCGGTCGGCCCGGACTTGCTCGGCGTTACCCGGCGCCGCGAGCAGCGCTGGCTGAGCCGCTGGATCCGCGAGCCGGATCGCATGCTCGCCGAGCAAGACCCGCAGGTCATGGCGCTGTACCGGCAATACAACGGCGTGGCCATGCCCAACCTGCGCCTGAACGAGGCCGATGCCCAGGCCTTGCTGGCGTTTCTCGAGCAGGAGGCCGAACGCCAACAGCCATAAAGGCAAAATACTATCACTGGCGCCGTGGCCATTAGTTTTGATGTGCCACGCCTGTGTGCACGCTGGGCTATAAGTTCTAAGAAAAGAAGCATCCACGGCAGGACCAGACCCGATGCAGATGCTCAACGGAAAACTGGCCGATGAGGGCCTCGACAGCCAGGCAGCCGACCGACCCTTGCGCCAGTTCAACCTGTTGCGCTGGTTCTCGTTGGTCAGCCTGTTGATCATCGCTTCGGTGGCGGGCGGGCTGGGCTATGTCTCGACCCGCTTTGTGGTCACCGACAGCGTCGAGCGCGATGCCATGCTCACCGCCCAGTTCATCCAGGCCATGGCCCAGGCCGAAGTGCGCCATTCGCGCATTCCGCCGGGCACCACCATGGGCGAGCTGCTCGACCCGCGCCTGGACCAGCACCACCCGGGGGTCAGCCCGACCCTGGCCGAGTCCACCCGGGTGGAGTTTCTCGACCATGTCGAACACCTGCCCGACACCTTGCTGGCCAACGTCTATGCCCTGGACCGGACCATCGTCTGGTCGACCAACCCGCAGCTGATCGGGGAGAAAATCGTCGGCGACGACGACCTGGATGAATCGTTCGCCTCGAAAGTGCCGGTCTCGGCCAGCTACCACAAGGCCAATGAAGACCGCGATGAACAAAAGTTCCAGCGCGCGCCGCAGTACCTGTTCATCGAGAACTACATCCCGATGTTCGACAGCGACGGGCAAAAGGTGCTGTCGATGGTCGAGGTGTACAAGGAACCCCAGGACCTGGTGCGGCGCATCCAGCGCGGCTACGTGCTGATCTGGGCCTCGACCCTGGTCGGTGGGGCGCTGATCTACTTCGGCCTGTTCTGGATCGTGCGCCGCGCCGCGAGCATGCTGCAGACCCAGCAAACCCAGCTGGTGGCCAGCGAAACCTTCGTCGCCCTTGGCGAAATGTCCTCGGCGGTGGCCCACAGCCTGCGCAACCCGCTGGCCAATATCCGCTCCAGCGCCGAACTTGCCCAGGACATCGCCAGTGCCCCGGCGCAGAAGAACATTGGCGACATCATCAGCCAGGTCGACCGCATGTCGCGCTGGGTGCGCGACTTGCTGGTGTCGCTGCGCCCGGTCAACGACGATGCCGAAGCGGTCGAGCTGGTGGCAGCGATCGACGACACCCGCCATGCCTACGCCCAGCAACTGGAGCGGCATAAGGTCCAGGTGCAGATCGACACGCCCGAGGCGGCCTGGGTGATCAGCCAGCCGGTGCTGCTGACGCAGATTCTCAACAGTCTGTTCGCTAATGCCCTCGAAGCCATGCCCACGGGCGGGCGCCTGAGCGTGGTGGTGCAGGCGCTGGAAGACGGCAAACAGCTGCAACTGGCCTTGAGCGACACCGGCAAGGGCATGACCCAGCAGCAGGAGCGGATGGTCTTCAAGCCGTTTTTTACGACCAAACAGGGCGGCCTCGGGGTCGGCCTGGTACTGGTCAAGCGGATCATGGAACGTTTTGGTGGCTCGGTGAGCCTGGCCAGCCGCGAAGAGGAAGGAACCCGCGTGTGCCTGATCTTCAATATTGCAGCGGGAGGGGACCATGGAGCAGAGCATCCTGGTGGTTGAGGACGATCAAATCCTCGCCGAGAACATCCAGACCTACCTTGAGCGCAAAGGCTTCGAGGTCACGGTTTGCCACAGCGCCGAAGAGGCCCTGGAGCAGCTGCCACGCTGCCAGCCCGATGCGGTGCTGACCGACAACTCGCTGCCGGGCATGAACGGCCACGAGTTGCTCAAGGCCCTGGCCCAGCGCGCGCCGGAGCTCAAGGTGATCATGATGACCGGCTACGGCAACGTCGAAGACGCCGTGCTGGCGATGAAGGAGGGCGCCTTCCACTACCTGACCAAACCGGTGGTGCTGGCCGAGCTCAAACTGATGCTGGAGAAGGCCCTGGCCACCGAGCGCATGGAGCGCACCCTGTCGTTCTATCAGGAACGCGAGGCGCAAAAATCAGGTGGCCAGGCGCTGATAGGCGAATCACCGGCCATGCTCGGCCTCAAGCACACCATCCGCCAGTTGCTCGATGCCGAGCAGCGCATGGCCAGCGGCGACCTGCCGCCGGTGCTGGTAGAAGGCGAGACCGGTACCGGCAAGGAGCTGGTAGCCCGCGCCCTGCATTTTGACGGAGTGCGCAGCAAGGGGCCGTTTATCGAGTTCAACTGCGCATCGATCCCGGCCAACCTGCTGGAGGCTGAACTGTTCGGCCATGAGAAGGGCGCGTTTACCGATGCCAAGGATCGCCGGGTGGGCCTGGTCGAGGCGGCCGACGGCGGCACCTTGTTCCTCGACGAGATTGGCGAAATGGACCTGCTGCTGCAGGCCAAGCTGCTCAAGCTACTGGAAGACCGCACCATTCGCCGGATAGGCGCGGTGAAGGAGCGCAAGGTTGACCTGCGCATCATCAGCGCCACCAACTGCAACCTGGAGCAGATGGTCCAGCAGGGCAAGTTTCGCCGTGACCTGTTCTTCCGCCTGCGTATTATCTCGATCAAGGTGCCCAGGCTGTATGCCCGGGGTGAAGACATCCTGCTGCTGGCCCGGCATTTTCTTGCCCTGCACGGCAAACGCTATGGCAAGCCCAACCTGCGCTTTTGCGACGAGGCCGAGGAGTTGATGCTCAACTACAGCTGGCCGGGCAACGTGCGCGAGTTGCGCAACATGCTTGAACAGACGGTATTGCTGGCGCCCCAGGACCTGATCGCCCCGCACCAGCTCAACGTGTGCATGAGCCTGGTCGACGAGCCGCTGGAAATGCCGGCGCCTGCCGTGCATGAAGCGTTCGGCAATGCTGAGGCCATGGCCTCGGCGAGCTTGCCGGAAGTGGAGCGCGACATGGTGCGCAAGATGCTCGACCGCACCGACTGGAACGTCACCAAATCGGCGCGGCTGCTGGGCCTGAGCCGGGACATGTTGCGCTACCGGATCGAAAAGCTCGGCCTGACCCGGCCGGACAAGCGCCAGTGGTAGGCGTACATAATGCCAAACCTGTGGGAGCGGGCTGGACCCGCGATCGAGCGCGCAGCGGTCGTAATCAGATCCACATTGGAGGTCAGCCCTAGGCTTTGTACGAAAAGTGCCTGCGCGACGATCATGCTGCGTTGAAAACAGGCTCGGAATGCTCATTTACTACTCGTAAACTCCGCTTCCTCGCCTGTTTTCGCCTTGCCTGATCGCCGCTCGGCGACTTCTCGTACAAACCCTAGTAGCTACCGGCACTGCCCCCGGCGTCGCCGCCATTCTCCGAGCCGCTGCCGTCTTTCTTCGGCTCGCGCCGGCTGCCATCGGTCTCGCTACCACCCTGGCGCCCGGCGTCATTGCCCTGGGTGCGCGGGTCGGTGCCGCTGGGCAGTGGGGTGTCGGTGGGGTTGGTGCCGGTGTTGATGCCCGGCAACGGCGTGGTCGGGGTGGTGTCCGGGTTGGGGTTAGTCGGGCCGGTGCCGGCGGCAACCGCCTGGGTGCCGAGCAATGCGGCAAACAATAAGGCAGCGAGGGCGCTACGGGTCATGGTCAAACTCCTTTTCAGGGCAGGTGCCAGAGGTTAGGCCCAGCCGCGAAGGGAAGGTGCGACGCACGCGACCAACGGCGCTACTCGCGCCCGCGCATGAAAAAACCTGCCACGTACTTGCGGAAGGTGTCCAGGCTCTTGAAGTCGGCATAGCGCTTGAAGGCCTCGCCCTCCGGCTCCGGCCCCAGTGGCTGCTCGGTCAGCGACACCGACAGCACCCGGTCCTGGTCGGAGCTGAGCACCAGCGCGTCCATGCCCTGGCCACCGAGCACCGGCCGGCGCATGATCACTTTGACGCCCTTGCTGGCCATCCAGTCGATCAGCGAGATGAGCATTTTCAGCGGCTCGCGCTCTTCATCGCGGTACACCGGAAACAGCTGCCCGCGCGACAGCACCGGCACGCTGGCGACATGGATCAGCTCATAGAAATGACTGCCGGCACTGGCCGGCGAGTAGATCGCCAGGGCCAGCAACGGCCCCGGGGTCTTGCTGCCGCCCCAGAGCAGGTGATGGCCCTGAAAGTCGAAGCCGTCCTCGCTGCGCTCGTTGAACACCTTGCGCGCCTTGATCTGGCTGACGCAGTCGAGCAGCAAGCCATGCCGGCGATGGGTGCCAAAGGCCGTGGACTCGCGCAGCCGCGCCTTGAGCATCATCATGTGCTTCATGTCCAGGCGGGTTTCCAGGTAGTTGCTGGCCGGCACCCGCTCGATCAGCGGATAACGGCTGGCCACGCCGCGCAACTCGGCAAACTGCCCGGTGAGGTCTTTTTTCAGGTGAGTGGCGTAGACGTTCAGGCCACTGGCCTCGATCAGGGTCAGCAGCAACGACAGCAATCGGTGCTGTTCGCGTTTGTCGCCAGTACCCGCGGATTCGCTGCTGGCTTCACTGGCGCGCTTGAAATCGCCAATCAGCCGCAGCGGCGCATCGGGCGCCAGCCACGCGGCCGGTGGTGCATCAGTGTCGCTGTCGCGGCTGGCGCTTTCACGCTCGTCCTTGATGAACGCACAGTCTGGCGCGTGCTCGGCGGTGCCCGGGTTGTTCTTGAGGAACAGGGTGCCGGTGTTGCCGTTGAGGTTGACGTTGAGCACCGGCATGGCCTTGGGCTGGCAATCACAGGCCAGCCAATGGCCGGCAGCGCGCACCTTGATCAGCAGCTGGTTGGCCTGCAGCAAGCGCGGGCCTTCGAGGTTGCCCTGGACAAACCCACGCAACAGCTCGTCTTCAGCAGGGGTGAGGGTGCGCACCAGCGCGGCGTTTTTTTCGATGATTCGCATGGACAATCCTGGCCTGCCTTCCTGTGCCTGCCACCTTAATGCAAAGCCCGGCTGGCGAACATGCCCGCCAGCCGAACCTGGCCCTACTGGCCGCCAAACAGCTTGGCGGCGCGCTCGCGGATCTCTTCCACGCTCAGGTCTTCCTTGTGGGTGGAGACGAACCAGAGGTTGCCGAACGGGTCTTTCAGGGTGCCGCTACGGTCGCCGTAGAACTGGTCTTTGACCTCGGTAACCTGGCTGGCACCGGCGGCGAGGGCCTGGGCATAGGTGGCATCGGCGTCCTCGACATACAGGTGCAGGCCAACGGCCGTGCCATTGAGCGACTGGCTGCTGACCAGCCCGCCAGACTGATCGCACGGGTCGGCAAGCATCAGCGAGGAATCGCCGATTTTCAGCTCGGCATGGCCGACGCGCCCGTCGGGGCCGTCGAGGCGGAACATCTCGAGCGCGCCGAAGGCCTTCTTGTAGAACTCGATGGCCTTGGCGGCATCCTTGATGCCCAGGTAGGGGGTAATGCTGTGCTGTCCTTCGGGGATTGGTTTGACTGCCATTTTATTGATCCTCCTTTAAGGCGCCGCAGGGTGAATGGCGCGAAACTGTATATTTATACAGTTTCGGCGATTGGGCAAATCAAAAATCGCGGCGCTGGACGAGCGGCAGTCAGAAAATGTAATCGGTGGTCAGGAAGCTCGACTCGCGGTTACGGATGATGTCGCTGATCAACTGCTTGTTGCTGTCCTGGAACTTGGTCGCCACCAGCGTACGGATCGAGAACACCCGCAGGGCGTCGTGAACCGAGAGGGTGCCCTCGGCCGAGTTCTTGCGCCCGTTGAACGGATAGGTGTCGGGGCCGCGCTGGCACTGGGCGTTGAGGTTGATGCGCCCGACCTGGTTGGCGAAGGTATCGACCAGCCTGCCGACCTCGGCCGAATGAGTGCCAAAGATGCTCAGTTGCTGGCCGAAATCGGAATCGAGCACGTAGTCGATCACTGTCTGCAGGTCGCGATAAGGCACCACTGGCACCACCGGGCCGAATTGCTCCTCCTGATACACGCGCATCTGCGCGTTCACCGGGTATAGCAGGGCGGGGTAGAAGAACGAGCCACGGCTGACGCCACCGCCTTCGTTGATGACCCTGGCGCCTTTGTCGATGGCATCGGCCACCAGGCCATTGAGGTAATCGATCTTGCCGGCCTCGGGCAGCGGCGTCAGGGCCACGCCCGGCTCCCAGGGCATGCCTGGCTTGAGCGCGGCCAGCTTGCGCTGGAATTTATCGAGGAATTCATCGACCACGTCTTCATGGACGAAGAGGATTTTCAGCGCCGTGCAGCGCTGGCCGTTGAACGACAGCGCGCCGGTGACCGCCTCGTTCACCGCGTTGTCCAGGTCAACCTCGGGCAGCACGATGCCCGGGTTCTTGGCATCCAGGCCCAGGGCTGCGCGCAGCCGATGCGGGCGCGGGTGGAGTTTTTTCAGGTCGCTGGCGGCCTTGTTGGTGCCGATGAAGGCGAACACGTCGATCTTGCCGCTGGCCATCAGCGCGCTGACGGTCTCGCGGCCACGGCCGTAGATAACGTTGATGACCCCGGCCGGGAAACTGTCGCGGAAGGCCTCAAGCAGCGGACGGATCAACAGCACGCCGAACTTGGCCGGCTTGAACACCACGGTGTTGCCCATGATCAGCGCCGGGATCAGGGTGGTGAAGGTCTCGTTCAGCGGGTAGTTGTAGGGGCCCATGCACAAGGCCACGCCCAGCGGCGCGCGGCGGATCTGGCCGAGGGTGTCCTGCTCCAGCTCGAAGCGGCTGGAGCGGCGGTCCAGCTCTTTGAGGGCGCCGATGGTGTCGACGATGTAGTCGCAGGTGCGGTCGAACTCTTTTTCCGAGTCCTTGAGGTTCTTGCCGATTTCCCACATCAGCAGCTTGACCACCGCCGCGCGCTGTTCGCGCATCTTGGCCAGGAAGGTTTCGACATGCTGGATACGCTCGGCCACGCGCATGTTGGGCCAGGCGCCGCGGCCCTTGTCGTAGGCCTGCACGGCGGCGTCCAGGGCGGTGAGGGCGGTGTCGGCGTCCAGCAGCGGCGTGTTGCCGAGGATCACCTGGCGTTCTTCATTGCCCTCCTTGAGCCACACCGGGCTGCGCACCGTGGCCAGCGGCCCGTCCCATTGCTGCAACTGGCCGTTGACCAGGTACTCGCGTTGCACCAGCGGCTCACCCAGGCGGTACGCCTCAGGGATCTCGTTGGCGGTGGGAAACAGCGAATCGAGCAGACGGTCCATGGGCGCAGCACCTCTTTTTCTGTAATGGGTGAAACGTTTCAGTTTGAGCATAACGCCAGCGCGCTAAAAAAAGCCAGCCTGGCTAAACAATGCGCCGCCGGCGCCGATAAAGCAGTAATGCGATGCGAACTACGGACCTATGAGCACAAGAATCCTCGCCCTTGATGACAATCCGGTCCTGTCGAAGAACCTGCGCACCACCCTCAATCGCCTGCTGCCCGTAGGTTTTGCCCTGATCGGCATCGGCCTGTCGGTGGTGCTCGGGCGCCTGGACGTGCAGCGCCAGGAAGCCGAGGTGATCGCCAATGCCAGCGCGCGCCTGTCGGGCGTGCGCGCCAGCATCGAGGCGCAGTTGCGCTCGGCGTTCGGCGAGACCGAGGGCATTGCCCAACTGCTGAGTGCCGATGGCGAAATCAGCCCCGAGCATTTTCACGACATGGCCCGCCAGGCCATCGCCTCGGTGCCGCACATCCGCCATGTTTCCCTGGCGCCCAACGATGTGATCGCCGACGTCTACCCGCTCAATGGCAATCAGGGCGTGCTGGGCATGGACTACCGCCGGCTGCCCGACCAGTACCCGCTGCTGCAGCGTGCCCGCGACAACTACAGCCCGGTGCTGGCTGGCCCGGTGCAGTTGCTGCAGGGCGGGCGCGGGCTGATCTACCGGCGCCCGGTGTTCCTCAAGGGCCACAAGGGCGTCAACCTGTACTGGGGCAATG
Source organism: Pseudomonas sp. UC 17F4 (assembly GCF_900101695.1). Classification (NCBI taxonomy): domain Bacteria; kingdom Pseudomonadati; phylum Pseudomonadota; class Gammaproteobacteria; order Pseudomonadales; family Pseudomonadaceae; genus Pseudomonas; species Pseudomonas sp. UC 17F4. Next base: position 3,901,921 of record NZ_FNKV01000001.1, on the reverse strand, counting down.
TCTCGATTGTTGCCGATATCGACCGCTTGCTCAGCACCGCCGGGCTTGATCTGGACCCGGGCTTCGAGCTGGCCCTGCGCGGCGCCGATGGCCAGGGCCCGGCGGGCGCGGTGATCTGGGGTGACCCGCAGTTGTTCGAACAGCACCCGGTGACGGTCAATGTCGATGTGCCCGGCGGGCTCTGGCAACTGGCGGCCAGCCCCCTGGGCGGCTGGCCGTCGATGAGCCTGTTCGCCTCGCCGCTGTTTTTGTTTGCCCTGACCTGCACCGGGCTGTTCAGCGTGTTCGTCGCCCAGCTCAACCGCAGCAACCACCTGATCAACCTGCGCAACCTGGAACTCAAGCAGTCCCAGGCGCAACTGGAGCGCCTGGCGCATTTCGATGCCATTACCGGGCTGCCCAACCGCCTGCGCTTTCAGCAGCAGTTGCTCGAAGCCATCAGCCAGGGCCAGCGCCTGGCCGTGCTGGTGCTCGACATCGACGGCTTCAAGCAGATCAACGACAGCCTCGGCCACGCCATGGGCGACCTGTTGCTGCAGCAGGCCACGGCGCGCTTCATGCAGATCATCGAGCCTGAGGATTGCCTGTGCCGCCTGGGTGGCGACGAATTTGCCTTTGTTCTCAAAGGGCCGGATGACCGTTGCATCGAGCGTATCCAGGCCCTGCTGCAAACCCTGCAATTGCCGTTTGACCTCAAGGGCAACGCCGCGCTGGTGACCGGCAGCATCGGCCTGGCCTGGTGCCCGGAACACGGGCAGAGCGCCGACCGCCTGCTGCGCCACGCCGACACCGCGATGTACGCGGCCAAGGAGAGCGGGCGCAATGCCTACCGCCTGTACCAGCCGGAAATGACCCAGCGCCTGCAGCAGCGCCTGGACCTGGAGCACAACCTGCGCCGGGCGCTCAAGCACAATGAATTCGAGCTCTGGTACCAGCCCAAGATCGACCTGTTCAGCGGCCGCGTCGAAGGCGCCGAGGCGCTGCTGCGCTGGCGTGACCCCGAGCACGGGCTGGTGTCGCCGGCGCAGTTCATCCCGCTGGCCGAGCGCACCGGGCTGATCATCCCCCTGGGCGAGAAAGTGCTGGATCTTGCCTGCGCGCAGATCGCCGCCTGGCGCGCCGCCGACTGCCTGCCGGGGCCGGTGGCAATCAACGTCGCGGCCCTGCAGATCGAGCGCAGCGACTATGTCGCCAGCCTCAGGCGCAGCCTCAAACGCTATGACCTGGGGCCGACCCTGCTGGAAGTCGAGATCACCGAAAGCCTGCTGATGGAAAGCCAGCAGCACGCCTGCGCAGTCCTGGCGCAGTTGCAGGAACTGGGCGTGACCACCGCAGTGGACGACTTCGGCACCGGATATTCGTCGCTGGCGTACCTGAAGATGCTGCCGATCGATCACCTGAAGATCGACCGCGCCTTTATCAAGGACCTGCCCGAAGACGACGACGGCGCCGCCATTACCCGGGCGATCATCGACCTGGGCCACGCCCTGGGCTTCAAGATCACCGCCGAAGGCATCGAAACCGCCGAGCAGTACGCGTTTTTGCGCAATGCCGGGTGTGATCAGGGCCAGGGCTTCTGGATGGGCCGGCCGATGCCGGTGGCCGAGTTTGATAGCTGGCTGGCCGCGCGTACGGCCAACCAGCATGGCAGTTACTCCACGTTGAGCAATTCGTGATAAACGAGCTGTGTCAATTCCCTGAGCAACTGGTGTTCCTCGGCTTGATGGTTTTGCCGTACCAGTTGTTCGGTCACTGAGCGCTCATCGGGGTTGGCGATTTCTTGCTGGACGGCCTGCAAGCGTTGATTCAATTCGTCGTCCAACTCATCAAAGCGCTCGTCAAAGCGCAATCGCAAGTAGGTAACCCAGTCCCGGTTAAGGTACTGGTGCTGTTCATTACGGCGCAACACCGCCTCGACTCCGTCGTCGCTGTCGGGGGTGAGTGTCAGCAATTGTTGGTGCAACTGCTCGACCCAGTCGGCGGGCAGTTGTTGCAAGGTCATCTGGATCGAGTCGGTCACCAGTGCCTCCGCCGGCAGTGGCGTTTGCGCAAGGATCATCGCCGGGTCTTCGGCCAGTTGCCGCAAGGTCCAGTAATACAGCGCCTCGAGACGCTGGGCGCGCGGCGCGAATTGTGCGTCCTCCAGCGGTGTTTGTCGCTCGACATGCGCCTGGATGGCTTGGCGCCAGGAACGCCGCTGCATGACCTGCAGCAGGTTGCGGCCGAGTTGCCGAGCGTCGTTGCCGTTGAAGGCGAGGACGCCATCGACCATGTCTTCCAACAGCAGAATGCGCGCGCCACCGGCATACTGGGCGAGCCACTCATCGACAGGCGGCTGTGTTTCGACCACCTCCAGAATCCGCCACAGGCGCCTGCGCGTGGTGGCCGGCGCCAGCAGGTAGCTGAAGCTGTCATAGAGCTCGCGCAGGCGCCGGACGAAACTCAGGCGTTGCGGTACCTGCAGGCGCTCCCACAGTAGCAGTTGATCGTCCGACGCCTGAAAAAGCAGATCGCTGTAGGCATCTTGAGACACCAGTAGATCGACCCGGTTATCGGCGAAGTAGCGTTGGATTTGCAACGCTGTCTCTTGCGTAAAAGGGTTGCGCTCCAGCTGCAACGCATGGCCGACCGCCCGGGGTGGGTCGAAGTGCTCTGGCAGGTGCGTCAATAGGTTATCCGACAGGTCGATCAGAGTCGGGACCTGCAGGTTTTCCAGGCCGCGCGGCAGCTGCGTCAGGCCACAGCTGGTCAGCGAGAGGTGACGCAAATAGAGCTGACCGCTGAAGTCAGGAGCGGTGGTTATCGGGTTGCCTTCCAGAAACAGGTGCTGCAGGCGCGGATAGGTTGCCAGCCGGGCCTGGTTGCTGGCTGTCCAGGTCAACTGGTTATCACCCAGGTCGAGCGATACCAGCTGTTCACCCAGGCCTTGGGGGATTTCGCTGAATAGGCTACTGCGCAATGACAGGTTGCGCAGCTGTGGAAAGTGATTGGCGAACCCTGCGGGCAGTTGGCCCAGCGGGTTGAAGTTGAGTGACAGCAGTTGAACGTGAGCGAAGATACCCGGCTCGAGTTGCGCCAAGCCGTCAAGGTCTTCGCCAGTCAGGTCCAGCTCGTTCAGGTACAGGGCAAACAGCGGTTGCCCCTGGGCCGTGGGTGATAAGTGCATGCGCTGCCAGGCTTCGATCAGGTTGGGTATCGCATCCTGGCGCCGCGGGTTGTCGATGGCCCACCTCTGCAGATCGATGCGCAGGCGTTGCAACTGCATTTCAAGCTGTTGCAACGCGGCGATGGGTTCGACGTTGGCGGCGCGCCAGCCATCGATTGCTGCCCGTATCTGCGCTAGGCTGCTTCGCGGATACAGCGCCCGATAGCGTGCCAGCAGCGAGGTGCTCGGCGACGTTGGCCCGTAACTCATCGGCGCCCCGCTGCGCAAACCGATAGAGTCCGACCAGCCTGGCTCGTAGGACCACAACCATTGAGAAAGCTGGTCGCGGTTGGCCTGTGTCAGGTCCAGGATACGCCTGCCAAGCTGGTCGCCGTCGCCGGCCTGTAGTGCCAGGGCCTGGCGATCGGCGTCGGGCAGGGCATCGAGGATCGCCTGGTAGCGATTAATACTTGATTCCGCCAGCGGCAGGCCGGCCCGGTAGGCGCGCCAGCCGTGGCCACCCCAGCGCCCGGCTATGACCAGCACCCGGCGCTCGCTGGCCTGCTTGGGGCCGACCTGTGCAAGCAGCGGGCCGTCCGGGTTGCCCCGTCGCAGTTCCAGGCGCAGCGCCTCGGGCCAGCCTGGCAAGCGCTTGAGGCAGGCGAACACCAGGCGCTCGCAGTCGTCGTTGGCCAGGCGGGGCTGGTACAGGCCTTCAAGGGCCCGCGGCAAGGCCAGTTGTAAGGTGCTGACCCCGGCCGGTGGGCCGGCGTAGTGCCCGGCGAAGGTTTCATCGAACCTGATGTCGCCAAGGCGATCGACCTCTGCTTCGCTGGTGTTTGCCGCCTGCAAGCGCTCAAGGCAGTCGAGGAGCAACTCAGGGGGCTGCTCGTGTTGCACATGCGCACGGCGCAGGGTGTCTTCGCTGACGCCGCTGATCCACGCCGCCTGGCTCAGTTGCTGGTCGCTGTAGGCCTCGACCGGGTGCCCCAGGCGCCGCAGCAAGGTCGCCCGCGACCATTGCAGCGGCTGTTCGTACATATGCCGCCAGGCGCCCTGATTGTTGTGCAGCAGCGGCGGCTGGTAGGCCCCGGGGTCTTGGGGGTGGACGATCCGCCATTGCCGCGAAGCGGGGTCCAGCTGCTGCTCAAACAGTTCACCCTCCAGGCGGATGTAGTGTTTGCCGTCGGCTACATACTGGCCCATGGCATTGGCCCGTAGCCCCTCAGGCAGGCGTATGTCGCTGCGATAGCTGGCCAACGAGGGCTGCCACAGGCGCTGGCTGCCATCGGCACGTTGCACGCTGATCAACGACTCCATCAACTCGCCATTGACCAGCTTGCCGGCCACACCACCCGCTGCCGCCAGGCCTCCGGCGACTGCCACGTTAAGAGCGATTGACTGCAGGTGTGCCAGGGCGGTGTCGACGTCACCCTCTTGCCAGGCCTCGACACCCTCGAAGGCGCTGTACAGCATCTGCGCGGCGAACACGCCCATCATCACCTGGCTCAGGCCCGGGACAAAGAACGCTGCCAGATTGAGAAAGTTCAGCCCCAGGTCTTCCAGACCCTGCAGCAGCGCCTGGCGGGCCTGTTCGTCGACATCGGCGGTAGGCACCGCCAGGGTCCGGGCTTCGTTGCGCAGGCGGCGCAGCTGGGCGCTTTGTAGGTAATTGAACAGTTCGCCTTCGATCGGTTGGCGCTTGAGGTGCAGCTTGGCAAAACCGGGCAGCGGCCAGTCGGCATCGGCCGCCGCCTTGGCGGCCAGGTTGTGCCTGAGCACGCTGGCAAAGTGCGCACGTTGTTCAAGGGGTACGAAGTGCATGAACAGCGCACGAAACTGCGCCTGGCACAGCTTGCCCTTGAGGTCATGGAGCAGCGCCTGCAACGAGGGATACTGCTGCACGGCGGGCGTGGTTCCCGGCAGGTACAGCAACACCGGGCCGACAGACTTCAGCCGGTTGCGGTCGAGCACGCCCTGGCGCGGCGAAAAGACCGACAGCGGGTTGAACAGCGCCAGCGGCGTGGACAGTTGCTCCGACACCCGGGCGATACGTTCAGCCTCGGATTCGGCGGGGGCAAGCATCCAGGCATCGTGCAGATCGATGCCGAACAGGCTCAGCGACCAGCAGCGCACGGGCCGGCTACCGATTTTCACGGGCGTTTTGCTGGCGAGCAGGTCGTTGAGGGCGCTCATGCCGTTGTCACCCAGGCGTTTTTGTTCATGGGCAAGGTGCAGGTCCAGGCGCAGCTGGTCCTTGTGTACCTGCTCGAAGGCGTCGCGCACCTGCCTGGCTTGGTCGCCATACACCAGCAGCCCGTCGAGGTGATCCTGGTAGCGCCGGCCCAGGTCGAGCCTGCGGCACTCAGCGGCAAACGCCGTGACACTGATTGCCAGGGCCTGGCCTTGGGCGTCGCGGATGGCGCTGGGTGGGTCGAAGTAAATGCCGCTGAAGTTGTGCAGCGCGTATTGCAGCAGGCTGGCAGTAGGCCCGCTGACGTCACGGCCGGTCAGCAGGCCGCCGACGTTGCTGCGCACCGGTGTCAGGGTGCAGCGGGTAACGTCCAGGGCAAGGCCGAAGGCGTCTTTCAGGCGCGCCGCGAGCAAGGGCTGGGTGAAGGCCATGACGCCTTGCAAAGGCTTGAGCAAGGCGTGCAGGGCGTTGCGCGAGCGGCGTAACTGCAGTTGATACTGCCTTGCCCGGGTACTGGATAGCGCGTCGGCGTCTGTTGTAAGCAGGCTCTGGCGCAGCTGCTGCCAGTTGTGCTGGCTGGCATGCAAGGCCCAGCCGGGTAGTTGCTGGCTGAGGAAGGCGTGGTGCGGGTTGCTGGAAGGCATGCGGGAGGCTCCTGTGGCATGAAGCCGTCAGCAAGCTCCCGCACGCCTGTCAGCGGGTGGTAGTTATTACTCTTCGTGGGGTTCGACCTCGATATTGCGGGTCAGGCGCCGCACCAGGGCATCGAGGCGCTGCAAAAACTGCTGCTCGAGGTCCTGGCGATACACCTGCAGGTGCTGCGGATCTTCAATCATTCCCTCGGCCAGTTCCAGGGTGCGTGCGTACTGGCTTTCCAGCTCGATGAACTGCGCGGCAAAGCGTTGGCGCAGCAGGGCGACCCAATCGGCATGAACGAAAAGTCGCGTGCCCTGGTAGCGTTGCAAAATCGCGTTCAGGCCCGCCTCGGTACCCGGGTTGAGCTGTTCGATGTGCTCGCGCAACGGTTCCAGCCAGGTGCCTGGTTGGTGCTGCAGATAGGGTTCGATCAACTCGGTGGACAGCGGCTCGCCAGCCAGGGGCGTAGGTGCCATGACCAGGGTCAGGTCTTCGCCCAGTTGTTGCAAGAACCAAAAGAAAAACGCTTGCTGAATCGGCTCGCGGTTCACCGCTGCTGCGGCATCACCCAGAATCAACGCCGCACTGGTTTGTTCGGCGGCGCTCTGCACCGCCTGCAAACGCACGCGCTCAAGCACCTGGCGCAGCAGCCGTTCGGCCCGTAAGGCCGGGCTCGGCGCCGCCAGGGCGAAGGTGCTTTGCGCCTGGGGCTCGAGAACCAGCAGGTTGCGGGCGACCTCAGGCACCATCAATGTCTGATTGGCCGGGGCGTGTTCGAGCCAGCTTAGTACCCGCCACCAGCGGCGCAAGGTGGCGTGGGGGGCGGACTGGTAATCCAGGCGCGTGTATAGCCCGCGCAGGTGGCGCAGGAACGGGCGCGGGGCATGCACCTGCAGGCGCTGCCACAGCGCCAGTTGCTCGTCGCTGGCGGTGAACAACAGGCCGTCGTAGTTGACATCGGCGACCATCAGGTCGACGTGATGGGTAGTAAAGTACTGCTCGATACGCTCCAGGGTCACCGCGTCGAAGGGGTTGTTCTCCAGGCGCAGGGCCCGCGCGATGGGCTCGGGCAGCACGAAACCGACCGGCAGGCGCTGCAGCAGGTTATCGCTGAGGTCGATCAGCTGCGCCTGTTGCAAGCCTGGCAGGCCGGGTGGCAGCGCGCTGATTTGCGTGTGCGACAAGTCAAGCATGCGCAGCCGCGTCAGGCCACTGAGGTCCGGCGGTGTCTCCAGGGGGGTGGCCGACAGTTGCAACTCTTCCAGGTTGCGGTATTGCTGCAGGGCGGCCTGATCATCGGGGGTCCACACCAGCGCGCTGTCCGACAGGTCCATGACCCGCAGTTGCGGGCCCAGGCCACTGGGTACGCTGCTCAGCTGGGTACTGCTCAATGACAGGCGCTGCAGGTTGGGGAAGTGCCGGCTGAAGGCCCTTGGCAGCGCGTCCAGCGGGTTGTCGTCCAGCGACAGTTCGCGCACATGGGCGAACGACGCCTGGATGGCCGGGAAACTGCGCAGGTCGTCGGTGTTCAGCCCGGTTTCGTCCATGTTCAGCTGGAACACCCGCGAGCCATCGGGCAATTGCCGATAGCGTTCCTGCTGCCAGACGCTGATCAGCTCGTCGCGCAGGGTCTGGCGCGCCTCGTTGGCGGCGGACCAGTGCGCCAGGTCGCGCTGCAGGCCGGCGAACTGTTGCTCCAGGTGGCCGAGCTGCTCGGCGGCATTGAGGTTGACCCCGGCCCAGCTGTCCAGCGCCCTTTGCGCCTGGGCGTCGGTCAGTGCCGGATACAGCCTGCGGTAGCGCGCCACCAGCGAGGCCAGGGCATGGCTGCCCTGCGGGTAGCCACGGCCACTGCCGCCGCGCAAGCCACCGGTTTCAGGCCAGGCAAAGCGCCGGTACGACCACAGCCACTGGCTGAGCTGGTCGCGGTGCTGCAAGGCCAGGCTGCGCACCTTGTTCTTTAATGCAGTGCTGTCGGGCACGGCCAGCACCTCACGGGCGTCGCTGTCCAGGCTGTTGAACGCTGCCTCGAACAGGTCGTCGACCGATGGCCCGGGCTGCGCCTGGTAACCGTCCAGGGTCTTTACCACCACCGTGCGCCGGGGCGCCGAGCGCAGGCCAATCCGTTCCAGCAGCGGGCCATCGGCACTGCCGGCGTGCAGCTCCAGGGACAGGTCCACAGGCCAGTTGGGCAGGCGCTGCACACAGGCCAGCAGCAGGCGATCACTGTCGGCACTGGCCAGCACCGGGCTGTACAAGCCTTGCAGGGCGCGAACCAGCGGCAGCTCGGCGCTCGCCGCTGCAGGCGGCTGCGCCTTGTAGCTCTGCTCGAACTGCGCGCGGCTGCCGGCCCGGCGCGCGGCCTGCAGGCGAGCCAGGGTGTCGGCGAGCAGCGGCGGCGGTGGCGCGTTGCTCACCAGCGCCTGGCGCAGTTGCGCCTCGGCCGTGCCGCTGAGCTCCAGCGCCGCCAGCAGCTCGGCATCGCCCAAGCCCTCGCTGAGCGGCCCGAGGCGGCGCAGCAGTTGCCCGGCCGACCAGTTCAGCGGCCGTTCGTGAACCGAGCGCCAGGCGCCATGACTGTTATACTCCAGCTCGGGTTCATAGGCGCCGGGATCGCTGGGGTGAACAAGGCGCCACCGCTTCACCGCCGGATCGAAGCGTTGCTCGTGCAGGTGGCCGTCGATCCGCACGTAGGTCTTGTCGCCTTGCAGGTACTGGCCCAGGTCATTGGCGCTCAGTTCAGCGGGCAGCTCGACGGCGCTACGGTAAGGGGCCAGGTCTGGCTGCCACAAACGCACCCGGCCATCGGCCAGGCGCACCTCGGCCAGCTTCGACAATTGCGCCGCCGCCTTGCCGGCCACGGCCAGGCCGCCGATAAAGGCCACGTTCAACGCTACCGATTCCATATGCTCCATGGCCGCATCGATATCGCCGACCTGCCAGGCCTGCACGCCTTCAACCACTTCCTCGACCAGTTGATAGGCGACCACGGCCATCATCACCTCGCCCAGGCCGGGGACGAAAAACGCCGCGGCATTGAGAAAGTTCAGCGCGCTGCTTTCCCAGAACGCCTTGATTTGCGCATGCCGCGCGGCATCGGCATCGGCGCTCGGCACTGCCAGCAAACGGGCATCGTCCAGGGCCTGTTGCAGGTGCTGCTCGAACAGCAGGCGAAAGGGCGGGCTGGGCAGCTTGGCGGTGCTCAGGTGCAGGTCGGCGCCAGTTTGCAGCAGCCAGTCTTGGTCCGCCTTGGCGTCGCCGCCATCGAGGTTGCGCTTGAGCACGCTGAAAAAGTGCGCTTGTTGCGCGATGCTGACAAAGCGGGCGAAGAACTGCCGGAAGTCAGCCTTGCACAAGCGCGTTAGCAAGGCCGCCGTGCACTCGGCCAGCGATGCATATTCAACCAGCTCGCCGTCCGCCGCTGCGGGTAGCCACAGCACTACGGGTTGATCATCACCCAGGCCTTGCGGATAGAACAGCAACACTTCACGCAAGGCGATGGCGAACAGGCTCACCTGCTGCACCGGCATCGACTGGGCGTTGCCGTCCAACAGGTCCAGCAAGCGGTCCTGGGTTATGCCGCGAACATGCCGGCGCAGGCGTGCCAACTGCACGGCGGCACGCAAGCGGTCCTGGGTGGCACTGATCCACAGCTGGGCGACCAAGGGCGCGCTGTACTGGCTGAGTAAATGCGCCTGATAGCGCTGGCCCAGGTCCAGGGCACGGCAGGAGGCGGCGAAGGCTTGTACTGAAATCGCCAGCGTGCTCCCGGCGTCGGTGCGCAAGTAGCTCGGCGAAAGAAAGCCCTGATCGGCATAAAAATTATGCAGGGCGGCCTGGAGCAGGCTGATCGGCGCCTTGGCCACGGCCTTGGGTGGCTGGCGGGGTGAAAACAGCACCTCTTCGTAATCCACCCATTGCGCCTTGCTGACCTCAAGCAGTACGCCGAAGTCGGCCTGCAGGCGCTCGGCGAGCAGCGGCTCGGCAAAGCGCGTCAGGCCTTGCAGGCCACGCAGTTTATTGGCCAGTGCCGCTGTCGAGGCCCGGCTGCGCGCTTGGGCGGCCAGCACCGCCTCGCGCAGGTCGGGGGCGGCATTGGCGAACCAGTCGGCCTCAAGGCCGGCGTGGCCCTGGGCTGGTTGCTGGGCTTGGCGCAGGCGTTGCCAGTGGTCGGCGGTGGTGTGCTGGGTCCAGGTGGGGAGGTTTTGCTGGATGAAGGTGTGGTGGGGGATGGGTGGGTTGGGTGGGGTCATGGTGGTGGTCCTGTGGGGGTAAAGGCCGACAGGAGACGATGGGGGAGGGGGGGGGGCGGGTGGTAGTTATTGCAGGGCATCAAGTCCTAGGAGCATTCCTGCAACGCCTATCGCTTGTGGCCGATTGCCTGGGCAAGGCTTGCCCACTAGGCTCGATCAACTGCCGGAGGCTCGGTGGTCGGGTTTGGCGATCCGAACAACACTCATGGTGCCGGTAAGGAACTCACCATGGATAACCGCAATTCAAGCACTTCAAAAATGCAGTACGTTGAGACCGTCGAGAAGCCGGTCAAAAGCTGCCCTGAACACCCCCCCTCTGTTTTGCGTACGCGCCGGCGTGAGTGCCGAAGATGCGCTGGTGCATGCGTTGCTGTATTTGCGCTGTGCCAGCTCGACCATTGCTGAAGCGGTGCAGTACAGCAGTGAGGCGGGGAAGGGCCTTGTGTGGTCGACGCAGCATTCGGTGGAGATGGCGGTGGCGTTGATTGATGCGGTGTTGGATGGAGTTGAATCCACAGCGATGAATAAATGTTGAGGCTTCTCCTATGGCACCCAACTGCCGGCTAAATCAGGAGTTTCGTAGCCTTTAACCATGATGGTCTCTTTCTGCAACGGACAGGGACTCCACCGCCTATCAGTACTCCGGTGCTGTGATGGCGGTTGTCTAGATTCTTGTACAACGCTTATTTGCTTGAAAATACTGTACGTATGAACACTGTTATTTTTGCTAGTTGTTCGGAGTGGAAAAAAACTTTAGATTTTTTGCGTGGCATAAAGTGAAATGGCGGCGCTGGGTGTTTAATTAAATTTGAGGTGTCATTATGGCTATTGAAACTGTGATTGGTCGGTATAAAAATGCCATCGAAGATGTAGTAATTGAGATAAGCAAGGTAGAGGATTTGAATGGAGTATCCGGGTCGGACGTCTCAGGGGAGGTAACTTTTAAAGGGGAAACCCTTGGCTGTAAAGGGAATGTGCGGATGGATTACGGGGAGCCAGCTAGTCTGGCTTTGTTTGTGCAGGATTATTTTGGGTCTGACCAAAAACTTGGCTGTGCTGGTGCATTCAATATTTCAGGTGGGGCTCTTACAGGGGCTTTGGTAATGGCGAATCTACACGCCCAAGAATCATTTCTTGTTGGCTATGAATGGGGCGGCATCTGGCAGAAAGAATAGCGTACGGCAAATAATTCCCATGGACTCCGTTAACGGCGACACGGGCTGGAGTCCTGGGCGTTTCCAGGCGAGGTCTCTTACTATGCTTGGGGTGATCGTGGATCACCCGCCTACTATTTCTCCGTAGCCACTGATTCTGTCTCTTCAGCGTTATTGCCAATTGTGGAGCACTACCATGAGCGAACAACTGCAAAAATATATCCAGGTAGATGAAAATTCCGGTGGCTATGGCGCCACCATTCCAATTGCCACGCTGGTGGGCAATGCCGGGTGTGGGCCGGAAGTGGAGGTGTGTTATCGGTATTCGGCGGCGGAGGGGACATGGGGGCCGGGGGTTTCGTGGGCGCATTATATTTATAGATTCGACGGAACAATTGATTCTATAGCATACGGAGCGGTGTGGCTGTACTTAAGTACAGGGGAGCGGATTAGCTTAAATTACGGAGAGAGTGTTGTTTTACCTAATTATAGAATTATTTCAAAAGATAACGAGATTTGGGTGTTCTCCAAGGACGGGCGTATTGAGGTGCTTGGTAGCATTGGGTCTGTTGGAGTTATGGGTGCAGGATCCCTGAAAGTTGTGTACTGCGCTGCAAAAAAAATCACTACAGTAGAAGGGCGTTCTGTCTCCATTAATTGGGCTGGGGACTCAGCGGCAGGTTGGATTATTAAAAGCATAGAGGATGACGGGGAGTGTTTACTGTTTGAGCAAGAAGTGGCTGAGGAAGCTATTAAGTGTAAAATTTATACGGGGAAAGACGTGAGTAGGTCGGTGGTGATGAAAACCACCGCGCTCGATACCCGCGATACCCTCTATCCCTATGCCGCTAACCGCTTGCGGAAATTTAAATTTACGGGTGTGGTGTATGATGCGACAGAGGTAGAAGACGCCAGCACGAAAAAAAAGACGTACAACGGAAGAAAAGTAACGATAAAAAGTGCTTACCCCTTAAGGTCTCTAAGTATCAGCGCTGACACACACACTGAAAGTGTTGAAGCGATTGCAGACGGTAGCAAGAGCAAGGTATCAAAGTACTCATGTTCGTTTGCTGGCGACTTAATAGCGAACCAAGTGACTTCTTACAGTTACGGCTCCATGCCCTTGCTACCCAACTACAAAACAATTACCGCTGAGTTCGTGGCTGGCGATAAAGAAAGCACGACGGTTAAGTGTTTTAATTTGGAAGGTCGAGTCTTCAAGGAAACGATAACCGAAGGGGGTGAAGTAACGGAGATTGTGCAAGATGTCATTCCGGTAAAAGAGTGGGATTGTTTTCTGGGATACACCAAAATATCCAAGCCAAATGCACCTGCCAATGAACAGAATACCACCTGCTGGATTATGGACCTTGAAGGTAATATTACTTACAAATCAAACAATGGCATCGCCATGCAGTGGACTTACTACAAAACCCGTGCGCTGTCAGTGGAGGCAAAGAACCAGATCAAGATCACCGACCAGTCGCTCTTTGCCTGGATGACCTATCTGATGCCTCCGTTGCACTACACTAACTGGATGACAGAACGCACCTCCCAAGATAAGAAAGGTGTGTGGCACGGTACGCGAGTCGATCGCGTCGTCGCCACAACCCCTTACCCTGCACCCAGTGCCTCGAAGCGCTTCAATTTGCCATCAGCCGCCAACTTGAGCTGCCCACTTGACCCCAACTACCATAACTCACACCTTGAGTCCGAGCGGGTGTACAAGTGGGTAGGGGGTAAGGTTGTGGACCTGAGCCTTACATTCTATGGATACACCAAACTAAAGCTGAAAGGGCCAAAATACAATGTTGCCGATGTCGATTGGGCAATAAAGCCTTCACAAAAGTTGGTGGTCTACAATGCCGACTGTGGGCAAGATGATTACTCGGAAATAGCGAAAAAAATCACCCATGCAGAAATTCTCGAAGCGACCGGCGTCGATGGTAAAAAACTGCTTGAACAACTCAGTGCCGCGCAAAAAGCAGCGGGATTCAAAGAGGAAATTGTCAAGCAAACCATTGAGGGTTTCTTGCCGGCGTTTAAGCAAACACTGGAAGCCAAGCTCAAGAGCTATAAAGCCAATTCGATGACGTTGGAGGAGACCCGTTATGTTAATGATATCAATGACCCCTTTCATGGTCAGGTAAAGTCGACGATGTCGGCGATCTTGGACAATAAAGGTAAGGTGGTGGCCGACTCTGCACAGCACCTGAATTTTTCTTACAAAGTAGTAGGTGACAATGTTGAGCGGAGCACGAGTTATCCTGGCAAGGATGCTTCGACATCGGCAAATAGTAAAATATGCACATCAATTTATACCGGTCAGTTAATTTCAAGTGCGGGGCCGGACGGGTATACTGCCTATGCTTATGATGCACAGCGCCGGTTGATTTCTGTTGCTTACAAGGCAACGGATAAAAGCGAGGAAAAGACGACGACCTATGAGTACCCTACCGCCGGTGATAGCTTCTATTACATTACCCCCGCTGAAGGTCGCAGGATGGCGATTGGTGTCGACGCGCTGGGCCGCGAAGTAAACACCTTCATTATGGGTGGCAAAGGGGAGTGGCTGAAATCGTCAGATAGTGAATACGCCAAGGATGGACGGCTGGCGAAGTCGACGAGTGAGGATTACAGCTTCGATGATAAGCCCATTTCTACAGTGATTGTCAGCTACAGCAGCGAGGGTGATACGCAGATCGTAGAATATGCTATGCAAAACTTTGACGGAGTTCCGGTCAAGGAACGCAAACACTACCGTTATGACAAAGACACCCGTCAGTTGCAAGAGTGGACAGAGATAAAACGCAGTTCCAGCACTACCAATCCGCCGGTAGATGAAACGCTGAAGTACGCGAAAACAATTACCCAGTATAACCTCGACGGTGCGGTTGCCAGTGTGCAACTGCAGGGCAGTGATGGTACGGTGTTACATACCAATACCTACAGCTACGATGCATGGGGCAGGGTCAGCACCGCCAGTAGCACGGGCCAGCCCGAGATCAGCTACCAATATGATGATTTTGGCCGGGTGACGCAGACGACCTGTGATGGGGTCAACACGATTACCGAACGTCCCGCGCATGTGCTGGCGGACATTGTCAGCAAGACGAAAATTCAGAAGGTAGGCGAATCAAACGTTTATGAAGTTGGGCGCCTGTCCCTGGATCGGCTGGGGCGGATCATCAGTACCAACATTGGTGGGCGCGAGGTGAAATACCGCTATCAAAAAGGTGATCGCTGGGGCGTCGGGGCGTTTACCACACCCACAGAATTGGGGACCAGGCTCAGTGATTTTGGCAGTTGGTCATTCAACGAAAAATTTAACCTAGGGGTTATTGAGACGACCCAGTCTGGCGAAGAGCATAGTTGGAGCTCGAAGGTGAAACACACACTGGGCGGCCTGGTGCATGAAGAGACTGACGCCGCAGGTGGTGAAACCCGGTATTCCTACAGCGGCGGGCGCTGCACGCAGTCGCTGCGATTGGCAGATAACAAGGCCCTTGGTGCGAAAACCCATTACTATCATCGAGGCGATGTACTGGTAGGTGAAGAGGTAACCCGTTCCAGCACCGATACCTGCCTTAGCACCACGTTTGCCCACGATAAAATGGGGCGGGAAATAGAACGTACCTTTACCTGTGCTGGTTTTCCCACTATCAGCCTCACGCGCGAATATGATGAAGGTGGTCGGGTAACGGCATCGGAGCTGAAACAGAATAACAGTTCCTTGCGCAAGGAAAGCTTTAGCTACACAACAAAAGGCCAGTTGTTGAAATACACCTGCTCGGGTCAGGAGCGACCTGTAACGCCTTGGGGGGCGTTGCTCAAGCAACAGGACTTTACCTACGATACCTTGGGTAACATGCTCACGTGTGTCAGCAATACAGATGCAGGGAGCAACACCAGCACGTATACCTATGACACTAACGATAAAACTCGCCTGCTCTCCGTGGCCAATAGCGACGAGAACATTGACGAAATCAAGCTTGAATACGATAGTGAAGGACGCTTGAACAGTCGCAACGGCCACAGTTACGATTACGATGTGGCCGGCAGGGTTAACAGTATTGCGCATGAGGGTGGCAAAGATTGCTTTGTGTACGCAACCGACGGCCGCTTACTGGGGAAAAAAGACCAGCGCACCATCAAGTATGAATACTGTGGTGAACGTATTACCGGGCGAGTTTACTTGACCGGGGATGCCAACACTCAGCGGACCACGCGCCTGCTCACGCTCGGCAAGGGCGCGGTGTTGCAATCGACCCAGGTTGGCAATGCGGACGCGGCCTTCAGTTTCGAACTGTGCGACGCTAATGGCAGCTTGATCGCCACACTTGATCATGCAAGTAAGTCCCCGACGTTCTTTTCTTATACTCCCTTTGGCTATCGCGCCAGTGCTGACGACGACGACCACTGGCTGGGCTTTAATGGCGAGGTGCTAGACACCGGCAATCAGGTGTATCACCTGGGGCACAGTTACCGGGTTTATGATCCAGAGTTTCAGCAGTTTACCAAGCCTGACAGTGAAAGCCCGTTTGGTATCGGCGGCACCAACCCATACAGTTACTGCTCGAATGACCCGGTCAACCGCCATGACCCCAGTGGACACGTCACCGTCACCCACCAGTCCAGCTCCTATACCCATATGCCGCTAACGTACAACCCAGTCTTCAGGACCGCATTGTTTGCCGGTATTGGTGTTGCCTTGGCGCCGTTCACGGGCGGCGCATCGATAGGCTGGACGCTGGCTGTAGTAGGGCTGGCGGCGGTGTCGGCCGCCTTTGATATCGCCTCGGCAGCGACAGCGGAAAGTGATCCGGAACTGTCTGCGTGGCTGGGCCGGGCCGGGATGGCGTCGGGGATCTTGAGCGGGGCAGTGGCCATGACCGGGGCAAAAGTGGCGGCGTTGTCTTCAAAAAAATGGATAAGCGTGGTGATGGGGGAAAAAGCAACATTGGAGGCTTCAGGCTCTAAAGTGCAAAACTATATTCATAGATTTAGCGATGATTTACATTACTTGGAGGATATTCATAAGGGCGGTAAACGCCTGACCATTCAGGCTCACGGAGTGATGCGGCCTGGGGATACCTCAGCCACTATGAAAGTTGGGGATGACTATTGGGGTGCCTATAGTCTGATCAGTAATGTGAAGCACCATGGTATAGATTTACAAAAATATAAGAGTATCCGTTTGCTCGTGTGCAACTCAGCCAACGCGGAGTTAGGCTTTCCTTCGCTTGCAGAACAAATTCATAAGATGACGGGCAAGCCCGTTAAAGGCTTTCTCGGCACCGTGCGCGCTAACTTTGAGATGAATGAGGTGGTTGCTGCACTCAAGGCTGCGGGAAGTAGAGAAGGGAAGGATGCTTATATTCTTAAAATAAAAACTGAGGGCATGGGTGTGGTAAAGTTTAGTGAGTTTGAAGGTTCTAAAAGTCGATATTTTGGCTACCGTCCAGTAAAGTTTCCGGAACAGGCTTCTGCTAGCGCAGTGGAACGTGCAAGCTGGGTCCCGGCTGCCCCGGTGGAACGCGTAGAAGTTACTATTGATGAGGCGGTAGATTTCGGTGGCGGTTTGTTGACGTAACTGCTGCATGTGTAGTCGGCGGCCTAGGCTCTGTACGAAACCCCAGAAAATCCTACTGTAGTCTCTCGGGAACCAAGGTTTTGTAGAGTCCCAACTCATCGAAGGAAAGGAATCCTTTGATGACAGAGCGTTATCAGTGCTAAATTCTTAAAGGTAAATATTTTTATAGACAAGACTGATCACTCATCATAACTCTGACGGGTGATCAGCCTTCACTATTGCAAGTCGGTAACTTTGTCATTGGAACACAATACTTGGTATCCAACTTTTGGTATGCCAACCAACCTTAACTCCACCAACGCCTTCAACGACTCCCCACTCTCCAAATACGCATCGCCAAAATCATGCCCCCCCAACGCACTCGGGTGCGCCACCACCTCCAGCAACCCACTCGCCGGCGCCAACCCCGCGCGCAAATCCGCCGGCGTACATACATAATCCGCCGTCGCCCCCGCCAACTGCTTCAAGCGCCGATTAAGCAACGTTTTGAACACCCGCTTCAGCGGCCCGATGTTGTGCCCGAGGTTGCGCGCCAGCCGCACCGCAACGCCTTCACGTGCCGCAAAGCGGGCGACAATCACGCCGATCGGCCAGATGTTGTGCACATGCTGGTGCGAGTCCAGGTGGCTGGGCATCAGGCCCTGGTTCAGGCAGTGTTGCCACTGCGCCTGCAGTTCCTGCTCGACTGCCTCGCGCTCGGCGCGGCTCAGGCGCAGGGTGCGTTGTTTCAGGCGCAGGTCGAATTCGCCGTTGGGCGCGCAGAAGCGTGGCTGCTGGCGAATGGCTTGGCTCAGCGGCCGGCCGTAGGTGAGGTTGAAGTGCAGGCCGATACGCCCGCGCAAGGCCGGCAGTTGCGCCAGGCTGCAGGCGGCGCTGAAGGCCGGCATATTGGCCATGGCCGTGGCCGAGCTGATCAGCCCGGCCTGGAAGGCATGCAGGATGACCGCGTTGGTGTGGGCGCTGAGGCCGAAGTCATCAGCGTTGACTATGACCTGTGAGGGCATCCGGGTTCTCCTGTGGCGAGTCGGGCTCGGCGGCTGTGGCCGAGGTTTTTTGGCGCAGGCGTTGCAACTGTGGCTTGAAGCGTTGCCACAGGCGCAAGGCCAGGCCCAGGGCCAGGCCGCTGGGGCGCCAGCTGTAGAAGCTTTGCCGCTGGTGTTCAACGGCGCCGCTCATGCGTTCGTGCAGTTGGTGGCTGGAGTTGTGCAGGCTCACCCGCGAGGCGTCGACCCACTCCCAGCCGTCGTCCAGGCCCCAGTGAATCCATTCTTCGAGCAGCACCCGGCCGCTGCCAAGCTCGGCATAGGCGGGCACGAAGGCCAGGTTGTAGTCGTACACCCGGCCGCGCTCGAACACCCCCAGGCGGTAGCTGATGCAGCGGCCATCGAGCTCCAGCAGTACCATGCGCACCAGGCCCTGGGCCGCCAGGGCGCTGAAGGCCTGGTACATCCATTGGCGGCGCAGGCGGCCAGAGAAGATGCCGACCTCGTCGTCGCCTTTCCAGCTGAGCTCTTCGACGGCGCTGATGGCATCGAGCAGTGGCGTAATGGTGTTTGCATCCGGGATCAACCGGCGTACCTGGGCGCCGCAGGCGGCAATGCGCTTACGCGCGCGGCGCAGTTTGTAGCGCGGGTCGCCGCTGATTTCCTGACGGTCTTCGGGCACGATGCGGTGCACCGGCACTCGGCAGCTCAGGCGCTGCTCATGGGTAGAGCTGCGCCTTGCCCAGCGGCTGAGCAGGCTGTGGGCCGCCGCGCCGTCGGGCACTTCGTCCAGTTGCAGCAGGGCATGGGGCAGTTGCTTGCGGATCGCCCGTAACACCTGCGCGGCCGCTTTGGCCGGCAGGTCGCAGAGCAGGGCGATGCGGTCGCTGAGCGGGTAGCCCAGGTGCCGCACCACCTGCACCGTCAATGGGCCAAAGCGCTCAGTGCCGCGTACCAGCGGCAGGCACAGGCACAACCGGCCCTGGTCGCGGCCCACCAGCACCTGCAGTTGTTGCCCGGCCGTCAGTGCCGCTTCGGCCGCCAGCAGCCAGCCCAGGTGGTTGAACGGCGTGCTGTCGGCCAGTTGCTGGCGCAGTTGCTCGTAGTCGGCGGCGGGGAAGTCCGCCGCCGCCAGCGACGGGTACCACTGCAGTTCAAGGCTCATGGGTTCAGGTCACCGTGGCCGGGGCGGGGCTTGCTTCAGGTTTGCGCAGGGGCTCCAGGCGCGATTCGCTGTAGCGGGTTTCGCGGTAGAACTTCCAGCGGCCGAACAGGCAGTACACATTCATCACCCGTCCTTGTTCCTTATAGCCCATGCGCAGGTGCAGCTTGAGCGCCGGGATGTTGTGGCTTTCGCACACGTCCACCACGGTGTCGCAGCCCTGGGCGGCCATGGCCTTCCACAGCTCCAGCTGCAGGTCGACCGAAAGCTCGGTGCCCCAGTACTTGCGCGCCAGCTCGCCGCCAAATTCAAAGAACTGCCCGGGCTCGACCGGGAACCAGCAGCCGTAGAAGTGGCGGTCGTGGTAGTGGCGCAGGCTGCCCCAGATGAATGCCACCACGTCACCCGCGTCATCGAGGAACATCAGCCCGGTGTGGCCCTCGGCGGCCAGCTCGCGCATGGTCTCGATGCGGTCGCCAAAGTGTTTGGCGAAAGCCCGCACGTTGTGCACGGTGATCGGCTCGACCCGCAGCGGCGGGTAGGGTTTGAGTTTGTGCGGCGGCACGGGGCTGACCAGGTCGCGCTCCATCCACAGCAGCTGCCAATGGTAGAACAGGTAGCGCTTGACCCCAGCGTTGATGGTATTACGCAGTCCTTTGCGCTGGATGCGATCCTGGATCTTGCTCAAAGCACTCATGGTGCCTCCTGTTTCTGGCAGGTGAGGTGCGCGCTCATGACGCGCTCCAGGTCAGGGCGAACAAGGTTTGCCCTGGCAATTGAAAATGGATACGGCCTTGCTCGCAGACAAACTGCGCGCGGCGTGTGCTGTTGTCGGGGCCGAAAAAGCTCAGGACGCCTGCAGCGCAGCGTTGTTCGGTGGCAAGGGTCACCTGTTGCAGGCGCTCGCCCTTGTTCACCCCCAACAGGCTGCGCTGCTTGCCACGGGCCATGGCCAGGGCGTCGACTTCGAAGGCGTCGTTGTCCAGAGCCAGCACCTGGTCGAGCCAGTGCTGCTGGATGAACTGCTGGGCCAGGCCCACGGGCTTTAGTTCAAAACGGTTTTCGCCCAGCACCCGGACCATGCCCTTGGGCCATTCGGGCTCGTCGGCGACGTGGAACCAGTTGAGCATGTCGAGCAGGCCGTCCTGGGAGGCGTTGATCACCACCGAGGCCCACCACAGGGCGGTGAAGTGGGTTTCCTGGTCGTAGGGGCTCAGGCTCGAGCCGCTGGAGAGGTTGGTCTGGTCCAGCAGCAGCGCCTTGTTCGGCCGCCCCTGGGCATCGAGGCCGACCAGCCTGGCGGCCTGGCGCACCGAGTCGCGGTAGCTGCGGGTGGCCAGCAGGTCGCGGACCATCCATTCGTGCCAGGCCAGGGCGTCGATCTGCGCACCGTGCTCCTTGAGCAGGCGCTGTGCCCAGTCAAGGCCGATGCGCTTTTCGCTGTCGCTGTGCAGCGGGCCGTTGACCAGTCGCGAGCTTGCCGGCATGGCGATGCGCACCCCGGCTTCGCGGGCGCCGGGGCT
Organism: Pseudomonas sp. UC 17F4; assembly: GCF_900101695.1. Lineage (NCBI taxonomy): Bacteria > Pseudomonadati > Pseudomonadota > Gammaproteobacteria > Pseudomonadales > Pseudomonadaceae > Pseudomonas > Pseudomonas sp. UC 17F4. Next base: position 3,881,278 of record NZ_FNKV01000001.1, on the reverse strand, counting down.
GCGTTGTACGCGCTCGGCCATGGCCTGGAAGTAGCGGCTGAAGGTGGGGTAGTCGCTGTAGTTGAGGTTCGGTTCGTCGGCGAAGGCCAGGTAGTGCAGGCTGTTGCCGCCCAGCGTGCGGGTGGTGTTCAGCCAGTCGTCGAGGCCGTCGTTGCGGATGCGGTCGGCGGCCAGTACCGATTCGCGGCCGGTGCCGGCCAGCAGGGTGATGTCCTGTTTGATGTTGTAGCGTTGCTGATAAAAGCTGCGAAAGGCAGTTTCATAGCCAGGCTTGCGTGCCAGCAGGTCGGCGAAGCTGTAGTAGCCGGCTGCTTGCGGTTGCAGGGCATCGAGCACGGCGTAGCTTGATGGCGGCGGCAGTACATAGGGCAGGTTGACGCCCAGGTCCGGGGTGCGGCCCAGTACGGTGTGGCCAAGGCTGAGCGCGACCTTGCCGTCGCTGTTGTGTAGCGGGCGTAATTGCCCGGGCTGCTGGGCGAACAGGTTGGCGCTGCCGTCGAGCCAGAACGCCACCTTGCCACGGCCTTGCAGTTGCAGGCGGAAGGTCTGCTCTTTACTCGACTGCGGCAGCGCCAGGCGATCGAACTGCCAATAGGCGGGGTAGGGCTTGAGCGCCAGGCTCAGTTGCTGGCTGTCGCCCAGGCGCTGCACCTGCAGGCTGTGTACGCCGCCATGATATTTGCCGGCCAGGGTGGCTTTCTCGCCCGCGGGCACTTTGAAGTACAGCTCGACATTGGGCCCGACTTCGGCGCTGAAGTGCACCTTGGCCGGGGCGAACAGCGCCCGGGTGCTGTCGGCATGCTCGATGCGGTAACGGCGAAAGCTGTAGCCGGGGATTTCCACCTGGTAGTCGCTGGCGCTCGCCGCCAGCGGCCATTGCACCCGGCCTCGGCTTTCATTGGCCTCGATCGCGCGCTCGGCCTGCAAGTGGCCCTGGCCGTCGAGCAAAAAGATGCGCTCGGGGTTGGCCTCGGCCTGCCAGGCCGGTTGCCAGCTGACCGTGACGGTGTCGGCCTTGCTCGCTTGCAGGTACAGGCTGCCATCGCGCAAGTCGCCCCATTGCAGGGGCGCAGCCTGTAGCGTGGCGCTCACCAGCACGCCGCTCACCACCAGGGCCAGGGCTTTCATGCCGGCCGCCGTTGCAGCATCTGCCGAAGCGGCGCGAGGTCGCTGGGCAGTACCAGCAGGGTTTGCCAGAACGGCACGCCGCTGAGTTTGCAGTACAACAGCAGCATCGCCAGGGTCACCGCCAGGTAAGCGATGGATGAGGCCGCCGCAGCGCCGACGATGCCATAGGTGGGGATCAACAGCACGTTGAGCAGCAGGTTCAGCGCTGCGCCCAGGCCCATCATCAGCGATACCGTGCCGGGGCGGTTCTTGCCTAGCAGGTCGAGGCGCAGGATGCTCGCATAGCACAGGCCGAACAGCCCCGGCAGCAAGGCCAGCAGCGCCGGATAGGCCGGCTGGTATTCGGCGCCGAACAGGGTGACGATCAGCCACTCGCCAATCAGCGCCATGCTCAGGCAGGCGCCGAGCATCACCGTGGCGGTCAGGCGCAGGGCCAGCGGGGTGAGCTTGTCCATGCCGGCGTCCTGCTGCAGCAGGCGTTTCATCAGCGGTGTGGTCACCGCCTCAGGGACGATCAGCAGCAGTTCGGCGGCGGCGCTGGCCATGGCGTAATGGCCCAGCGCGGCGCTGCCGAGCATGGCGCTGATGAACAGGTAGTCGGAGCGCAGAATCACCTGCTGGAACAATAAGTCCGGGTGGCTCTTGGCGCTATAGGAGAGCAGCTCGCGCTGGCCGCTGCGGTCCCAGCACAGGCGGATCGAGTGCTGCCGGCCGAGCCAGTACAAACCGAGCATGACCACCAGGCTCAGGCCCAGCAGCCAGCTGATCAGCGCCGCTTCCAGGGCCGCGTGCTGCCACATCCAGAACAGGCCGACAAACAGCAGCAGCGGCACCAGCGACTCGGTCAGGCGCAGGGCGTTGAAGGCGCCGACGCCGCCGGTGGCGTTGTGCAGGGTCAGCAGGCCGCTTTTAAGCACCGTCAGCGGCACCGCCAGCAGCAACAGCCAGGCCAGCAGGCCCAGCTGGGTGGTCACTTCCAGTTCTGTGCCGAACTCCCGGGCCAGGGCCACGCAGACCAGGGTCAGGGCGCCGGCCACCAGGCAGCCGTAGATCAGCACCTGGCTGAGCAGCAGGCCCATGCTGCGCTGCTTGGCCGCCTGGTAACCGACGGCGGTGTTGAGCCCGCCGCTGGTGGCGGCGCTGATCAGGTCGGGCAGGGTGCTGAGCAGGGCGAACAGGCCGCGCTCGCTGGGGCCAAGAATGCGCGCCAGCAACACGTTGCGCATCAGCCGCAGGGCGATCATCGCCAGGCGCGTGCCCATGCTCAGCAGCAGGTGGCGCACGTAGTGGCTGCGGCTCATGGGCGGCCTCCGCGGCTGATGCGCCAGGCCAACAGCGAAGGGCGGCTGGCGCTGCGCTGGCTGACACTGATACGCGGCAGGGCCAAGGGGTCGTCATGGCCCTGGCAGATCCCGGCGCGGGTGCTCAGGGCAAAGGGGTAGCGGTGCGCGGCCAGGCGCTCGCGCACCCGCGCGTCGTGGTCGCCGTTGGGGTAGCAGTACACCGGCAGCGGCTGTTTGCAGCCCTGTTGCAGGGCGTAGTGGCTGCGGCTCAGTTCTTCTTCCAGGCGCTGGTCGTCCAGGCCCGGCAGCAGCGCGTGGCTGGCGCCGTGGGGGCCGAAGCTGATCAGCCCGGAGTTTTCCAGGTGGCGTACCTGGTTCCAGTCCAGGGCCTGGGGCAGGGATTCAGCCGGGCAGGCGTCGGTGAGGTGATGCAGGGCCATCGGGCTGAGGCTTTTCAGGCTTTGCAGGTATTTGCCCAGGGCCTGGCTGCGCGCGTGTGGGCGCTCGTTCATGAAGTAGGCCGCCGGCAGCGGCCGGCCGATCTTGCGCAGTTGCTCGATCAGCGCCCGGCGGGAGATTTCGCCGTGGGTGCCCCACAGGGTTTCGCCGAGGCTTTCCCACCAGAAGCGCTGGCGGCTGCCGATGTAGTCGGTGGACAAAAAGATGCTCGCCGGCACCTGGTATTGCTGCAGCAGCGGGAAGGCATTGAGGGCGTTGTCGCGCCAGCCGTCGTCGAAGGTCAGGGCCACTTTCGGCCGGTTGCCGCTGCGCGGGTGTTCGTGGGCCTTGAGCAGGTCCATCAAGTGTACGCAGTCAAAGTGGCGTTGCAACCAGCGCAGCAGGCGTTCGAAGGCCTGGGGGCCGACGCACAGTTCATTGCGGTGCGGCAGGGCGGCACTGTCGTCGTCGGCCAGCACCCGGTGCAGCATGAGGATCACCCCGGCGCCGCGCAACTGGCTGCGGCCCTTGGGGGAGTTGAGGTACAGCCAACCGCTGGCACGCTTGATACTGGTTTTTATCGGCATGTCAGGTGCTCATCGAGTCTGGTCGGGGTTCCATTGGTTGTAGCTGTGCCCGCGTAAAAACTGCCACAGGCCGACGCTCATGCCGGCCAGGGTCACCAGCACGAAGGCCGCCAGGCGAAACGGTTTGGGCAGGCGCTGGCGCACGTCCAGCAGGCCGGCGATGGCGATGGCATAGCCGAGCAGTTGCGCGGCCAGGGTCAGTTGGTAAAAGCCGTGGCCGTCGAGCAACCACAGGTTGGCCAGCAGCAGGGGCAACAGCAGCACCGGCGCCAGGCGGCGGATCAGTTTGTGGCTGATCAGGGCAATGGCGTACAGGCCGTGGCGCAGCGGGTTGAGCAGTTCGCGGCGAGCGGCCAGGCTGATCAGGCCGCCGACGGTGACGCGCTGGCGGCGGCTGAACTGGCGGTCGGCCTCGTCCACGCCCTGGTCGAGCACCTGGGCTTCGTCAACGTAGACCACCCGTTTGCCGGCCACCGGTGCGCAGGTGTTGATGTAGAAGTCGTCGTTGACCCGCGCCGGAATCGGCTGGTACAGCTCGCGGCGCAGTGCCTGCAGGGCGCCATCGGCCGACACCGTGCAGCCGGTGCGGCTCTCCACCCGGCGCAGCCAGGCTTCGTAGTGGCGGTACAGGCTTTCGCCCAGGCTCAGACCCTTGCCGGCCTCGGGGATGATCATCTTGCCCACCGTGCCGCCCACTTCAGGGTCGGCAAAGGGTGCCAGCAAGGCGGCGAGGGTGCCGTCAATCCAGTGCACATCGGCGTCGGTGAACACCACGATGTCGCCCGTACACTGGGTGACGGCGACGTTGAGCACGCTGTTCTTGCCCATGCGCGGCAGGTCGAGGACCTGGATGCGCGGGTCGTCAAAGCTGCGCGCCAGGGCCACGGTGCTATCCGTGGAGCCATCGCTGGCGACGACGATCTGCAGGCTCTGGGCCTGGTAATCCTGGGCCAGCAGGTTGCGCAGCTTGTTGTCGATATTGCGCGCTTCGTTGTGCGCGGCCACCACCACGCTGACCCGCTGCGGCGCCAGCGGCGCGGGGCGGTGACGGGGGAACAGCGGCCCCACCAGGGTCAGCAGCAGCGGGTAGCCCAGCCAGGCATAAAACGGTAGCAACAGGCACAACCAAAAGATGAACTCAGCCACGGGCGGGCCTCCTTGCGTTCCAGTTGAACAGGCTGAGCACGAAGGCCGCGCCGGCCAGGTGCAGGCGAATCCAGTGCAGGCCCCAAAGCTGCAGGGCGAACAGCAGGTCGCGGTGTTTCAGGCTCTGGCGCAGGCTCAGGGCCAGCGCGGGCAAGCTGGTGACCAGCAGCAGCAACAGCGCCAGGTGCGGGTAACCGTCGAGCAGCGCCGACAAAGCCATGAAGTCGAGCAGCCAGGCGCCCAGCGACAGCAGCGGAAAGCGCAGCAGGCGCAGGCTCGGGCCGTTGCTGCGCAGCAGTTGCAGGTTGCTGCCCTGGCGCCACAGCTCCTTGCCCAGCCACTCGCGCCAGCTGCCCTCAAAACCCCAATGCAGCACCACCGGCTCGCGCAGGGCCAAAAGCCGCGCGCCGGCCTTGTTCAGGTGCCAGGTAAAGTCCTTGTCTTCGCCGGTGCGCAGGGTTTCGTTGAAGCCGCCCACCTGATCGAACCAGTGGCGCTGCATCAGCAGGTTGGGGGTCGGCAGCCACTGCATCGGGTGCAGTGCCGGCAAGCCTGCACGCAGGGTCCGGCGTTGCCAGGCGCGGGCGAACCAGGGCGCCTGGCGCGGGGTGTCGCAGTCCAGGGCGAAGACGTCGCCACGGCCTTCGCCATGCAGCTTGAGCAGCAGGCTCAGCCAGTGCTCGGGCACTTCGATGTCGGCATCGAGAAACGCCAGCCACTCACCGCTGCTGGCCTGTACGCCACGGTTGCGCAAGGCGCCGATGGTCAGCCCCGGTAGGCTCAGCACCTGGGCACCGAGGCTGCGGGCGATCTGCGGGCCGTCGTCGCTGGAGCCGTTGTCGACCACCACCAGCTCGCAGTCAAGGCCGGCATCGGCGGCGGCGTTCAACGCTGATTGCAGGGTCCGGGCGATGTGCCGGGCTTCGTTGAACATCGGCACCACGACACTGACCTTCATGCCTTCACCTGCGCCGGTTGCGCCTGTTCGGCCTTGAGCCGCAGCACGCTGGACAGCGCCAGCATGATCCACAAGTACTTGTGGTTGGGCGCGCTGAGGAACATCAGGAACAGGCTGATGGCGAGCATGCTCATGCACAGGTGGGTGAGCAGGTCGGCCTGGCCCTGCTCACCCTGGCGCAGCCACAGGCGCCGGGCGTACCAGACGTTGTACAGGGCCAGCAAGACCATGCTGACAAAGAGGATGCCGGCCGGTATGCCGACCTCGCTGAAGATCTCCAGGTAGGTGTTGTGCGCGCGGCGGTACAGGTCGCCGACCTTGCGGTTGGCTGAAAACGCCTTGGCGTAGCCGGTGGTGGCGTAGTGCAGGGGGAAGGTGCCGGGGCCGGTGCCGAGCACCGGGTGTTCGCGGATCATCTTGCTGCCGACCACGATGTACGACGAGCGCCGGCCCAGGGAATCGTCCTGGAAGGCATTGACCCCGGACTTGAGCAGCGCCAGCGACTGGATGCGCGCCACGTAACTGGCCGGCATCAGCGCCACCATGGTCGGCAGCAGAATGGCCAGGCCAAGCATGGCAAAGCCCAGGTGCCGCGGGCGCAGGTGGGCGACCTGGGTGCGGTAGTGCACCAGCACGATGCCCAGGCTGATCAACAGCACCACCAGGCCCGAGCGCGAGTTGGTCTTGGTCATTCCCGCCAGCAGCAGGATGCAGCAGGCGATCCAGAACAGCTTGTGCAGCCGCCGCGGGCTGTTAAACACCAGCCACAAGGCCATGGGCACGGCGATGGCGATGAGCATGGCGAACACGTTGGGGTCTTCCAGCAGGCCGGCGGCGCGGCCTTCGTCCTGGTACTTGGCCGAGGCCATGGCCATGATGCAGGTCAGGCTGACACTGAGGGTCACCAGCCGGTACATCATCGGCAGGTCGAGGTCGCGGCCAACCAGCAGGGTGATGCCGAACAACAGCAGGCCCACGGCCAGCTCGCGAAAGTGCCCCAGGGACATCTCGCTGCTGTCGCTGGCCCAGAAACTCAGCAGGTACAGCGCCATAAACCCCAGCAGCAGCCGCCACATGCTGCTGCGCAGACGCTCGGCGGGCAGTTGCTTGACCGCCAGTTGCAGCACCAGCACCAGGGCCAGGGCCGCGCCGATCATTTTCGAGGCGGTCAGCTCGCTGTCCTTGAACAGGCCTTCCAGCGGCACCAGGGTGATAATTGCCAGCAGTCCCCAGGCCGGGCGTTTGTACAGCGCCAGCAGGCCGGCCAGGCCGATTACCGCGCCGGGGGCGAGAAACGGGTAGGGGCTGGCCAGCAATGCCACGCAGGCGATGGCCAGCAGGCCGATCAGGGACAGGGGAATGATCATGCGCAGGTCTCCGTGGCCGCGCCCAGGTAAACCCGGGCCCAGCGTTGCGCCAGCGTCGGCAGGTGATAACGTTCGCGTTGGGTGCGCCGCGCCTGGGCGATCAGCTCGCCGGCCTGGGCCGGGTCGAGCATCAGCGCCTCAAGCTGGGCGGCCAGCTCTTGCACCGCCAGGGGCCGGGCCAGCAGGCCGCTGCGCCCGTGCTCGATCACATCGGGGATACCGCCGACCGCAAAGGCCACCACCGGCACGCCATCCTGCATGGCTTCGAGCAGGATCATTGGCGTGCCTTCGGTGCGCGAGCTGATCACCAGGGCATCCAGGCGCCCCATCCACTGGCGCATGTCGGCCTGAAAGCCGGGCAGGCGGATGCGCTGGGTCAGGCCGGCGGCGTCGATGCGCGCTTGCAGCGCCTCTTGCTCCGGGCCATCGCCGAGCATCACCGCATCGAGCTGCGGGTGGCGCTGGCACAGCGGGATCAGCGTATCGAGAAACAGGTCCGGGCCTTTTTCGCTGCTCAAACGACCAACATAGCCGGCCAGCCAGCGGCCAGCGCCAGGGTGGCGTGCGGGCAGGGCGTCAGCCTCGGGCAAGCCGTTGGGGATCACCTGCAGCTTGTGCTCGGCGACCCCGGCCTGGCGATGGATGCGCTTGATGCTCTCGGCCACGCAGACCACCCGCTCGATGGTGGCGGTGCGGCACAGCTGCAGGCTGATCCAGGTGTACAGGCGCTGCTTGCGGCTGCTGGGGGTAAAGCCGTGCTGGGTGGCGACCATCGGCAGGCGCCACAACTGCGCGCCCAGCCAGCCGAACAGCAGGCCCTTGAAGTTGTGGCTGTTGATCAGCGGCTGCTGGTCGTGGCGCCGGCGCAGTTCAGCCAGCAGCTCGCCGACTCCGTCGCAGGTCTGGCAGGCCACGCCGGCGGCGCGAAAACGCGCCACCAGTTGCTCCGGGGCCCCGAGAAACAGCACCTGGTGCTGCCCCGGGGTGGCCTGGCAGTGGTCCAGCAGCATCCGCTCGGCGCCGTAGAAGCCGCCACTGCTGAGCAGGTGCAGGATCGGCCGTGGCGGGTTCAGGGCTGCGTTCAATTGCGCACCCAGTGCACCAGCCGCGGCAGCGACCAGCCCTTGTAGGGGTTGGGGGTTTCCGGGGTCTGGTCGTTGATCACCAGCAGTACCGGCAGGTCCAGTTGATGGCTGATTTGCGCCGGGTGTTTGAAGCGCCGGTCAAAGAACTCTTTGACGTACACCAGGGCAATCGCCAGCAGCAGGCCGGTGAGCATGCCGAACGGCACGATCAGCAGCGGCTTGGGAAACGCCGGCTCCGCAGGCTCGTACGGGGCGCTGAGGATGCGCGCGTTGGACAGGCCGTTGAGCAGGTCGGCGCCGCGCGATTCTTCGTAGCGCTGGGTGTAGGTGAAGTAGGCCTTGTGCAGGGCGTCGATCTCGGTGTCGAGCTGGCGCGCCTTGCTCTGGGTTTCTTGCAACTGGTGCACGCGGCCTTTGAAGTCGGCGATGCGCGCGGTCTTCTGGGCGATCACGTCCTGGACCACGGCCAGGTCTTTCTCGCGCTCCTTGATGCGGTTGGCGACGATCTTCAAGAACTGCTGGCGGGTCTTGGCGATCTGTTCGCGTTGCAGCAGCATTTGCTCGCTGCCGGGCTGGAACACCGCCAGGTCGCTGACGTAGGTCAGCACCAGGGTGGTCAGCTGTTCACCGAGCTGCTTGATCTCGCGGTCTTCAAAGGCCACGTTGTCGACCGTGGTGGTGAAGGTGTAGGGGAAGGCGAAATCGCGCATGTTGGCGTTGCTGGCCGCGGCCAGGCTGGTTTTCAGGTAGTCCAGCCACTGCTGGCTTTGCAGCAGGCGGTCGCGGTACTGGTTCAGCGCCTGTTCTTCGGTGTTGATGGCGTTGAGGCGGAAGGTGATCTCTTCTTTGGGGTCCGAGGAGCCGATGCTTTCGAGCATGCCCAGGCGCTTGCCTTCGAGGTCATCCATGCGCACCTGGTACTGCAGTTTCTTCTGCTCGTAGAACTGCTCGGGCAGCTCGTTGGACTGCAGGTTCTGGCGGTTGCGCAGGTAGTTGTCGAGCAGGCGGCTGACGAACAGCGTGCCCAGTTTCGGGTCGGGAAAGCTATACGTCACCGAGACCACGTTGGAGCCGGGCAGGGTTTCGACCTTGAGGTCCTTGATGGCGTCGTCGGTGAGGGTGTCGAGCTGGGTGTCGCGCACCGGGTCGACCTCGAGGCCGAACAGCGAGCGCACCGGGTTGACCACGTACTCGCGCAACGGGTTGATGATGCCGCTGCGGATCGGCCCGAACACCACCCGCTGCATGAAGCTGGGCGGGATCTCGTACTTGCCCTCGGCGCGCAGCTGGCTGATGGTTTCGCGGATCAGGGTCGGCGAACGCAGGATATTGCTCTCGGTCTCCATGTCGGCCAGCGACGGCGGGATGAACTTGTCGGTCTCCTGGGCGAGGGTGGTGTTGGTGTCGCTCTGGGACAGTTTTTTCGACTGCACGATCACTTCGGCGGTAATGTCGAAGCTCTGCTTGAGCACCAGCGGCAACAGCAAGGCGATCACTGCGAAGACCAGGAACACCCGTTTGACCAACTGGCGGTTGGCAAAGAAGATCCTGAAGAATTCATGCAGGTAGTTTTCTTTTGTATTCATGCTCGGATACCCGCCTGGAATTAGTTGTTGTCGCTGTCTTTGTTGTCAACGCGATAACCGAAGCTGAAGCCGACCCCCTGGAACAGCACCACGTCAGCCAGTTGCCGGGCCAGGTCGCCGGCGCTGGCGAGCTTGGTCTTGGGCACGTAGAGCATGTCGTCCGGCTGCAGGTAGGCGACTTGCGCGGCGCTGGCATCCAGGGCCTTGTCGACGTTGTAGGGCACGGCCTGCACCTGGTTGCCGTTGCGGCGCATGATCACCACCGAGTCGAGCCGCGCCTTGACGTTCGGGCCACGGGCCAGGGTCAGGGCTTCAAGCACCGACACCGGGCGGCGGATCGGGTAGGCGCCGGGCTGGCCGACTTCACCCAGTACGTAGATCTCGTTGACGGCGGTGGACTTGAGCATCACGTCTACGGTCATGCGCCCCGGCAGGTCGGCGTAGCGCTTGTTCAGGTAGGTCTGCAGCTGGGTGACGGTCATGCCCTGCAGCGGCACCGAACCGATTTCCGGGAAGCTCGCCTGGCCGTCGCTGCCGACGGTGATCTCGCGGCTCATGCCGGTGGCCGGGTGGTTGAGCGCGCTCTTGAGGTTCTGCTCGTTGGTCAGCGGGCTGATCACCTGCACGGTGACGTTGTCGCGCCCGGGCTGGAACAGACGCTTGTTGCGGTAGGCCTGCTGGATGGTGCGGCGGGCTTGGTCCGGGGTTTGCCCGGCAACGTTGACCGAGGTGTTGGCCCGCGGCAGTTCGATGGTGCCGTCGGGCAGCACCAGCTGGTTGCCGTTGAGCGAGCTGGCTGCCGGGAAGGCCAGGCCGACGGTGTCGCCGGACTGGATACGGTACGACGCCGAGCCGCTGGTGCTGATGTGGAAGATCACATCGAGCACGTCCTGCGGGCGCAGCACCTGTTCGCTGCGCGGCAGTTCGGCGTCCTGGGCGTTGGCGGCATTGGCGGTCATGATCTGTACCGGCATCTGCCGGGTGTCCTGATTGGCGCAGCCGGCCAGGGTCAGCAGGCACAGCGCGAACGTCGTGTATTTCATGTGAGGCTCCTGGTCTGCTGGCCTAAAGGTTGTTGTACAGCCACTTGGGCATGTAGTACTTGCGCCGGTTGAAGACGCTGCCGATCAGCCTGGCGCCGGCCTGGGTCAGGCGCTGGGCGGCGGCCTGGGCCACTTCCCAGCGGGTTTCCTCGGCGCACACGACGAGAATCACGCCATCGACCAGGGTGCCGATGATCAGGCTGTCGGCGCTGGCGTACACCGCCTCGCCGTCGATCACCACGAAGCGGTAGTGCTCGCCCATGTGCTTGAGCAGCACCCGCAGCAGGTCGGGGTTCAGGCGCTCCTTGCCGCGCTTGTAGGTGCCGGCCGGCAGCACGTCGAACGGCTGGTCGGACAGGCGCACGATGCAGTCCTGCATCAACGGCGGGGTGTCCTGGTCGAACATCAGGTCGTTGAAGCCGCGCAGCTTGTGCAGGCTCAACTGCTGGCTGAGGTTGTTGCCGCTGGGGCTGCTGTCGACCAGCAAGACCGGGCCGCCGCTCATCAACGCCAACTGGCTGGCAAAGGCCAGGGCGCTGGTACTGGTGCCGCTGCCGGTGTTGGCAGCGGTCAGCAGCAGGATGCGCTGGTCTTCATCGAGCACCGTGGAGGTCAGGTTGGTTTCGCTCGGGGTGGCGATCGTCAGACTTCTTGAAGTAGAACCGTCCATTCAACTTGCTCCGTGGCCGCTGAAGACTTTGAAGGGAGTCTTGAAGAGGATCTTCAGATCCAGCATCAAGCTCTGTTCGTTGATGTAGCTCAGGTCCAGTTCGACTCGCTGGTCGAAGTCTATGTCGCTGCGTCCGGAGATCTGCCACAGGCCGGTCATGCCGGGGTAGATGCTCAGGCGGGCGAGGTGGTTGTCTTTGTAGCGATAGGCGTTGAACGAGGTGGGGCGCGGGCCGACCAGGCGCATGTCACCGAGCACCACGTTGAACAGGTTGGGCAACTCGTCCAGGCTGCTGCGCCGCAGCCACTGGCCGATCGGGGTGACGCGCGGGTCTTTGTCGATCTTGAAATCGATGGCATCGGCGCCGTGCTTGTTGAGGTGGCGCACCGAGTCCTTCAAGGCCTCGGCGTTGGCGACCATGGTGCGGAACTTGTACATGCCGAAGGCGCGGCCGCGATAACCGGTGCGTTTTTGCACGAAGAACACCGGGCCGGGGCTGCTGAACTTGACCAGCACGGCCAGGCCCAGCAGCAGTGGCGAAATGATCGCCAGAATGCACAAGGCACCAAAGCAGGCGACCACCCGGTTGGTGCGCGACAGGGTCCAGGGGCGCCCGCCGGCACGGCCGGTCAGCCAGCCACGGCCTTGCATGTGAATCGCCGCGTCGATGCGCTGGCGGTGCGCGGGGTCCATGCGCTTGTCTTGATACAGTGCCTGCAGTTGCGCACTTTTAGGTTGTCCTGTCATACCGTTCTCCGTTGCTGCGCGGGCAAGTGCCCGTTGACCCGCACCGCGTCCCGGTCAAGTTGCGGGTAGTACTGATGAAACCAGGCAATAAAACGCCCGAGCCCTTCATCCAGCGAAACCTGGGGGGTGAAGCCGGTGACCTGTTCCAGGGCGCTGGCATCGGCACATGTGGCCAGCACATCACCCGGTTGCAAGGGCAGCAGCTCGATGCTGGCGCTGCGTTGCAAGTGTTTTTCCAGCAAGGCCACGTAGTCGGTGAGTTCCACCGGGCGCTGGCCGCCGATGTTGAACAGGCGCCACGGCGCGTGGCTGCTGGCCGGGTCCGGATGCTCGCGGTCCCAGGCCGGGTTGGCGGTTGGCGCCAGCGGGATCAGGCGTACCAGGCTTTCGACGATGTCATCGATGTAGGTGAAGTCGCGCTGGTGCTGGCCGTAGTTGAACAGCTGGATCGGCCGGCCTTCGGCAATCGCCCGGGCGAACTGGATCGGCGACATGTCCGGGCGGCCCCAGGGGCCGTACACGGTAAAAAAGCGCAGGCCGCTGGTGGGGATGCCGAACAGGTGGCTGTAGCTGTGGGCCATGGCCTCGTTGGCTTTTTTGGTCGCCGCGTACAGCGACAGCGGGTGGTCGACGGCATCCTCGACCCGGTACGGGGTGTGCTGGTTGGCGCCGTACACCGAGCTCGACGAGGCATACAGCAGGTGCTGCACCGGATGGCGGCGGCAGCCTTCGAGAATGTTCAGAAAGCCGCTGAGGTTGCTGTCGATGTAGGCCCGCGGGTTTTCCAGCGAGTAGCGCACCCCGGCTTGCGCCGCCAGGTGAATCACTACCTCGGGTTGCTCGCTGGCAAACAGCTCGGCGATGCCGGCGGCATCGTTGAGGTCGAGGCGGTAGAGGGTAAAGGCTCTGGCCTCAGCTTCGACCCAGCGCACCCGCGCATGCTTGAGCGCCGGGTCGTAGTAGTCGTTGAAGTTGTCCAGGCCGATCACCTGGTGGCCGTCGCGCAACAGCCGCAGGCTGCAATGGGCACCAATGAAACCGGCGGCGCCGGTGACCAGGATCTTCATGGCGCCGGTACCTCCGGCTGCACCTGGCGCAGGCCGATGCCACTGTAGCTCAGGCCGAAAGTGGCGACCTGCTCGGGGTTGTACAGGTTGCGCCCGTCAATGATCAGGCGGCTGCGCAGCTTTTTCGCCAGCAGGGCGAAGTCGACCACGCGAAAGTTTTTCCACTCGGTGCAGATCACCAGGGCGTCGGCGTCTTCCAGGGTGTCGTCGCGGGTGGCGCACAACTGCAGGTCTTTGCGGTAGCCGTAGATGCGCCGGCATTCGGACATCGCCTCGGGGTCAAAGGCGCACACGGTAGCGCCTTCGGCCCACAGCGCTTCCATCAGGTAGCGGCTGGGGGCTTCGCGCATGTCGTCGGTGTTGGGCTTGAAGGCCAGGCCCCAGACCGCAATCGACTTGCCGGCCAGGCTGCCAGGAAAGCGCTGCTTGAGCTTGGCGAAGAGGATCTGACGCTGGCTGTCGTTGACTTCACTGACGCTTTGCAGCAGGCGCAGCGGCATGCCGCTGCGTTCGGCGGTGTGCAGCAGGGCGCGCAGGTCCTTGGGAAAGCACGAGCCGCCAAAGCCGCAGCCGGGGTAGATGAAGTGGTAGCCGATGCGCGGGTCGGAGCCGATGCCTTTGCGCACCGCTTCGATGTCGGCGCCCAGGTGCTCGGTGAGGTTGGCCAGCTCGTTCATGAAACTGATGCGCGTGGCGAGCATGGCGTTGGCCGCGTACTTGGTCAGCTCGGCGCTGCGGTTGTCCATGAACATGAGCTTTTCATGGTTGCGGCAGAAGGGCGCGTAGAGCTCGGCGAGCTGGTCGTGGGCCTGGTCATCGGCGGTGCCGACGATGATCCGGTCCGGGCGCATGCAGTCGGCCAGGGCGCTGCCTTCTTTAAGGAACTCGGGGTTGGACACCACCCGCACCTTGAGCGCGCCCTTGCCCAGGCGCTGCAGTTCTTCGCCGGCCAGGGCGGCGACCTTGTCGGCGGTGCCGACCGGGACGGTGGACTTGATGATCAGGGTGCGATCGGCTTCCATCAGCCCGGCGATCTGCCGGGTCACCCCCAGGACATGGGAGAGGTCGGCCGAGCCGTCTTCATCCGGCGGCGTACCGACGGCGATGAAGATCAGTTCGGCGTGACTGACCGCATCACTGGCCTGGGTGCTGAACAGCAGGCGGCCTTCCTTGATGTTTTCTTCGAGCATGGCCGAAAGCCCCGGCTCGCTGATCGGCGGTACGCCCTGACGCAGTTGACTGATCTTGTGCGCATCGACATCGACGCACAAAACCCGGTGTCCTACGTCTGCGAGGGCCGCAGCTTGCACAAGACCGACATAGCCGGTGCCAAATACGCTCACGTCCATGTCGGCGTGCCTCGTATGGAGTAATGAGGATGAAACAGTGGTGTGATTTCGGTATAGCCCACCCGTGGGAAGTCGTGTCAATCAAATGGCATGTTTCGTCGGATTTACACTCGCTGTGATTTGGGCTTTTTGCTATCAAGCCGTTCTAAATCCGGGGGTTAGCATTGGTGAGCACTGGCCAATTGCCGCATCGCAAAACGATGAACGGTCGAAGCCCGCGATAAACAAGGCGTTTATGGATGTGGATGTTTCACGAATGCAACGCTTTCGCGTTTTTGAACTGTCAGAATTGGCGCCGCCAAGTTGGGTCAAAAAACTGACGCTGTTCCGGTTTGCGCTTTGGGTGGCGACTGCTAACGTGTCAATGTCCGGGTGCTTGCAAGGTCAAAATTGGGCGAGGGGAAGATGTTCAAATACGTCAAGGAACTGCTGCTGGCGCTGTACCTGCTGAGCAATTACCCCTATTACCTGGAGCGCTTGCAGGCCATCGGCCTGAGCCCGGCGTTGCTGTTGTACCTCGGCGTCCTGGTGCTGCTGGTGCTGGCCTTGCTGCTGTGCGCCAACATCCGCCAGGCCTGGCTGCGCTGGGGCTTTGCCCTGGTGTTCAGCGCCAGCGCGGTGTTCTTCGATGCCTACACGCGTATTACCGCCGACTACCTGACCTACAGCGGCTTTATCTCGATGGTGTATTCCGGTGGTTTTATCGGCGAGGCCATCGAGCAGTACCACAGCGTGATCCTCCGGGTACTGGGCAGTTCGCTGCTGTTGCTGCTGGGCCTGGGGCTCAAGCCACGCCACCCTGTGCCCGGGCCCAGGGCGCTGCCGTGGGCGGCGCCGCTGCTGGGCATTGCCTTGCTCACGGCGATTCTGTTCGTGCGCGCCGGCGAAGGCGCGCGCGGCCTGCCGATCATGTACACGCCGCTGGCCTATGCCAACCTGATGCTCTACGAGTCGCTGCACGACAGCGTCGGCCCCCGTGAGCCGGTGACCCTAGCACGCAGCGGCCCGGCCCTGGCCCGCGACATCGTGCTGATCATCGACGAAAGCGTCTCGGGCAATTACCTGGACCTGAACACCGCCCATGGCGTGCGCAGCCAGCTCAACCAGGCCCGGCCCGGGGTGAGCATTTTCAATTATGGCTACGCCGCCTCGATCGCCAACTGCAGCTCCGACACCAACGTCACCCTGCGTTATGGCGGCACCCGCGACGACTACCTGCGCATCAACTCGACCCTGCCGTCGATCTGGCAGTACGCCAAGGCCGCCGGCCTGGGCACCGTGTACATCGACGCCCAGCGCACCGGCGGCAACCTGCAGAACCTGATGAACGCGGCGGAAAAACGCGACATCGACCAGTTCATCCAGTTCGACGGCACCCCGGTGCGTGATCGCGACATGGCCGCTGTGGCCAAGCTCACCGAGCTGCTGGCCGACGGCAAAGCGCAACTGATCGTGATCAACAAGGTCGGCGTGCATTTCCCGGTGCACGACAAATACCCCGACGACTTCATGACCTACCGCCCGGCCTTGCCGCGCGGGCAGTACACCGACATCACCGACACCGGCCGGCGCGACGGATTCAATGGCCAGCCCGAAGACTGGGTGCTGTACCGCAATTCGTACATGAACAGCCTGCTGTGGAACGTCGGCGAGTTCTTCAACCGCCTGTTCGCCAAGGCCGACCTCAGCCAGGCGGTGCTCATCTACACCTCCGACCACGGCCAGGACCTGCACGAGCGCGGCAACCCGGGGCTCAACACCCACTGCGACAGCAACCCGGTGGAAGAGGAGGGCCTGGTGCCGCTGGTGGTGATCCAGGGCCAGGGCCTGCAAACCCTTGACTGGCAGGCGCAACTGGCAACCAACAAGGACCGCTCCAGCCACTACAACATCTTCCCCACCTTGCTGCAGCTGCTCGGCTACGACCCGGCCGGCATCGCCGCGGTGTACGGGCGCTCGCTGGTGGTGCCGAGCGACGACCCGTTCAGCTTCAATACCCGCTTCAATGCGCGGCTGGGGGCCAAGCCGGTGTTCAAGCATATTGACCTGAGCGAAGTGGTGACCCCGGGGGCGGCCTTGCCGAATGCGCAGATGCCGGTGGGCCAGGCGGATTGAGCGGGTGAAGGCACTATTTATCTAGCTCCGCCGTCAACGGCGGTGCTGCTCTCCTGACAGCCCCTCACTGTCAGGAACTTTTCCAATGACACCTGCAAAGCCAAACCCTGCGTTGATTTTCCACCGCACCTTGATCGGCGCGGCGATTCCTGCCTGGGTCAGCCATCTGGCGGCCAAAGACTTTCAAACCCTGCTGCAGAGCCAGCAACTGCCGTCGACGATAGAGCCGCAGCTACAGGCTGCGCTCAAGGCTTCGAGGGCTGCACGCCAGGCGCTGGCAGTGCAGCTTGCCGTGCTCAAGGGCATCAGCCAGTTCTGTGCACCACTGTTGGCCCGTTCATTACGTGAGGCCCATGGGGTGGAAGTGGATGTGCTCAAGGCGCAACTGCACCAGGTCGGTTTTGAAACCCTTGGCGGGCGTACCTTGCCCAAGGGCGCGACCCACAGCAGCAGCCTGCTTGAGGCGGCGCTGCAGAATTTCAGCGCCAACGAAGACCTGGGCCCTTTCAGCTACCTGGCTGACGCGCAAGGTCAAACCGTGAGCCTGAGCTGTGAGCGTTTCGTCGCCCTGTGCCGCGAACTCGACCTGGGTCGGCAGTATCAGCAGCACCTGGCCGAGGTGCTGCAGGACCCCGTCAGGGCCGCCAGCATGACGGCAGCGACCCGGGCCGACTTCGTCGCGCAAGTGCAGCGGGCGCGAAGCTACGGTGAAATCACCGACGCAGTACAGGCCGCGTTATTGCTGCTGGCCAATGGCGCTGCGCCCCGGCTCGATGGCAAAGCCGTGGTCTGTCGGCAGATCAGCGTGCTGGGCAGCGTGCTGGACGGAGCGCTGTTGATCGGCCCGGATCCGGCGGCGAGCAATGTCACTGAACGCTGTGTGGCCTGGATCGCCGGCGCGCCGCTGTACCCGATCAAGGAGTATTCCTCGACCAGCGCCTTTGCCCACGACCTGGCTACCAGCCTGCAAGCTGACGATTACCGCCAGGCAATACTCAAATGTGTGCCCCAGGCCGAGCGCCCGGCATTTGTGCGCGCCTTGAATCAGGCGCTGTACGTCGAACGCTTTGAGGGCGAGGAAAAGATCCGCCAACCGATCCGCAATCCGCGCCTGCAGGTCGAGGAACATGCGCTCGACGGCGAGCTGTGGAGCCGCTTGCAGCGCCTGCAGGTGCGCAGGCTCAAGGCCAATGCCCGGGTACTGGCGGTGCCGACCGCCGATGAAGACCGCGCCGCGCGCCTGGCGCGTTTGCAGCATTGGCTGGATATCGGCCTGAATGTGCTCAACGCTGCGGCGTTTTTAGTCCCGGCGCTCAATCCGCTGATGCTGGCGGTGACCGGCGCGCAACTGATGGCCAACGTGTTCCATGGCGTCGAGGCCTGGGAAGCCGGGGAAACCGCCGAAGCCCTGGCGCAGGTCGAGTCGCTGGTGGTCAACCTGGGTTTGATCGTAGGGCTGGGGGTAGCCGGCAGCGCCGCCGAACCGTCGCTGTTTGTCGATGGTCTGGAGCGTGTCGAATTGGCCAATGGCCAAGTGCGCTTGTGGAAGCCCGACCTGAGCGGTTATGCAAGCCCGGTGCAACTACCCGAGGGCCTGGCGCCCAATGCCCTGGGGCAGTACGCGCTGAACGATCAGTTGTACATCCGCCTGGATGGCAAGCTGTACCAGCAACGCTATGATGCCGGTCTTCAACAATGGCGAATCAGGCACCCGGACAACAACGACGCCTTCGAGCCGCCGCTCAAACACTACGGTAACGGCGCCTGGCAGTTCCAGGGTGAACAGCCGCTGCATTGGGAGCGTGGCCAGTTGCTGCGGCGCATCGGCGTTCTGGCCGAGGGCCTGGACGATGCCAGCCTGGCACAGGCTGCCGACATCAGCGGGGTCGACGACGACGTGCTGCGCCACATGCATGTCGAGCAGGGGCCGCTTGCACCGCTGCTGGCCGATACCTTGCAGCGCCTGCAACTGGACCGGCGCATTACCCGGATGGTCGCCGATATCCGCAGTGGTGCGGCGCTGGAGGCGGGCATGACCTATCCGCTGGCGTTGCTGGTCGAGTTGCCCAAATGGCCGGCCAACCGGGTACTGCAGGTGTTCAGGGGGCCGGAGCTGTGGGGTGAATCGCAGACCTATGGCCTGGATCGCTGGCCCCAGGGTCACGCCTTCAAGGTGCTGGCCGCCGATGTGCGCAGCGGCAAGCTCGCCCAGGTGCTGTTGCAGGCCTTGAGTGAGGCGCAACGCAGCGAGCTGCTGGGTGAGCATTTGCCCGAGCAGGCACGCTTGCCGGCCTTGCGCGAGCAATTGGCCGATCTGGCAGAGCGCAAGCGCAGCGCGGTGTTCGACAGTCTGTACGCCAGTATCGAAAGCGCCCCCGGCCTGGGCGCCAAGACCTTGCAGCGTGACTTCGCCTCGCTGCCTGATTCGCTTGCCGAGGAAATTGTGCGGCACGCCACTGCCCAGGAGCGTGGGCAACTGATTGGCGAGCAAGCGCGCGTACCTGGACGCTTGGCCGAAGAAGCCCGGGCCTATCAGCGCCAGTTGCGCCTCAATCGTGCCCTTGAAGGGTTGGTGTTCCCTGCAAGAATGGCCCTGGACAGCGAGCGCCTGGCACTGCAATTGCTCGCCGATTTGCCCGGCTGGAACAGTGGTATTCGCCTTGAGCTACACCAGCAGACGCTGGCCAGCGCGGTGCTGGCCAGCGTCGGTGACACCGAGGCAGAGCTGCGCTCGATACTCAAGTACGAGGGTGGCTATCGCGTTTTCGATGCCCGCGGTAATGAACTGGGGCTGAGCGATGACTTTTTTGCTGCGCTGTTACGCGCACTGCCCGACACCCTGCGCCAGTCACTTGGGGTAGAGATCTACGAGCCCGCGCAACTGCGCCAGCGTCTGACCCAGCAAGCCCTGGGCAATCGCGCCCGCTGTTCGACCCTGATCGGCCAGCAACCCTCGCGGCCCTGGTTGCAATCGCCGTTGCGCCTGGCCGACGGGCGCCGTGGCTACCCGCTGGGCGGCGCGGTGGGGACCTTGCGTTCCAGCGAATATCGCCGTTTGAGTGCCTTGTACCCCGAGTTGCGTGCCAATGAAATTTCCGAGATCAAGAACCAGCTGAGACTCGCCAATGAAGACCTTGGTGTTGCGATCCAGGGCCTGGAAGATGAGTATCGCCAGCTCGGGCAGACCCTCGACAACTGGGTGGCGCAGCGACCCAGCGCTGGCGAGCGGGTGGACCGGGAAATGCTTCGTGACCGGCTAAAAGCCGCCTGGCGCCGTGTGGGTGGCGATCATAAACATGAACTGGACCTGTCCTCCTGGAGGCCTGGCGGATTGCCAGCGATCAATGTGCGCTTTCGCCATGTCACCCGCTTGTTCCTGCATCGGATGGAACTGAGCGCAGTGCCGGAGCAATTCCTTTCGTCGTTTACCGAACTCAGGGAACTGAACCTGGACCACAACCGCCTGACCGAGATACCCGCTGCGCTTGGCACCCGGACCAAGCTGCGGTTGCTCAGCCTCGAGGGCAACCAGATCGCGGTCAATGCGCGCATGTTCGACCCGCTGCAAAGCTTGCGGGCCTTGCGTGGGCTGGGCCTCACCGGTAACCAGATGGCCACGCTGCCGGTTGAAGCGATCAATGCCCTGGGCAAGCTCGATAGCCTGACCACGCTGGGCTTTCGGGCCAATGGCGCGACCCTCGATGCCGAGCAGTTGCAAGCCCTGGCGGCAATCCCGTTGCAGGAGCTGGACCTTGCCCGCAATAACATCCAGCTGGACGAAGACGGGGCCACAGCCTTTGCGGGCCTTGTGCGGTTGCGCAAGCTCAACCTGGCCGACAACCCCCTGGGCCGGGCGCCGCAGCTGGCCGGCCTGCGGATGCTTGAGCACCTGAGCCTGCGTGGCTGCCAGCTCGAAGACTGGCCTGATGGGTTGCTGGAGCTGATGCAGCCGCCAGAGCATCGGCTGCGCACGGTGGACCTGAGCAGCAACGAGCTGAGCGAGCTTCCCGACCTTGCGGCCACGGCCTTTGGCGGTGCGTTGCGTGCCGACGGCCAGCGCAGCCGCTGGCTGCTGCTCAACCAGAACCCGCTCAGCGAGGCCGCTGCCACTCACTTGCGCGGCCTGGGGATGCCGTTCAGTCACCGTGCCAGCGGCCTGGCCGCCGGCTGGTTACGTGAGGCGAGCGCCGAACAGCAGCAACTGTGGGACACCTTGTTCCCCGATGAAGACACCCATCGCCCGCTGTTGCTGGTGCTCGACCGGGCGCTGGAGTCCAGCGAGGCCCGGTTCGATTTCAACAACATGTCCGCCAGGGTCTGGGAGCTGCTGCGCGCCGCACAAGGTTGCGACCAGCTGTTCAGTGATTTGCAGGCGGTTGCCGACGCTTACCCACCAACCTGTGGCGACGCCGGGGCCGACGGCTTCAGTGCCCTGGAAGTCGAGTTTCTCGCCTATCGCCAAAGCCAGGAGGCGCTTGACCCGCTGCAGCGCACGGCGGCAGTGGTCGGCTTGTACAAACAGCTCTATCGCCGCGAGCTGGTCAACTCCCTGGCCCAGCGTATCGGCCTTGCCCGCGATCTGCGCCGCGATGCCATGCGTGCCGGCAGCCGCCCGTTGCCGGCCTTCGACCCGCTGGATAACCTTACCGACCAGGACCTGGAGCATGAGTCCGACCCGGTGGAAATTCGCCTGAAGTTGCGTCAGGAACTGGCCACCCGGCTCGACTTCCCCGAGCCGTCCAGCGGCATGCTCTATGCGCACAGGGCCGGTGTTGACGCGCGTGTGGTCAAGAATGTCGAGCGCGAAGTCCAGCGCCTGAGCAGCCAGGTGGAGGCCAGGCAGCAATGGATGGTGCTGCAACATGGCTGGAAGCGCTACTTGCGCAAACTGCACGGGCAGCGCTTTGCGACCTTCGAACAGCAATGGCGCGATGCCGCCGACTACCTGTTGAGCTGCCTGTACGACTGGCATGAGTTCGACGGGCCGCTGGCGCCCGAGGTGCGCAGTGCGCTGCAGCAGATCCTGCCCGATGCACCCGTGGACGGGCAGGGGCACCTGCAGCGTCTGGCACTGTCGGAAGGGCGCTACTTCACCGCTGAGCAGCAGTTGAAAGAAGTCAGCACTGCGGCCGAGCACGGCCTCATCCTCGAGCTGACCCGCAGCAGCGAAAGCTAAGCGGCCTGAACGGCCTTGCCTTGCGTCGCTGCACTAACGGCGCAAGGCAAGCGCACTGGCGTCCTGGGCATGCAACACGCGAAAGCCTTCGGCTTCTTCCACCAGCCAGTCATGCACCGCCCGCGCCCCCGGATGCGCCAGGCCACCGGGCGGGTATAGCAACACATAACGCTTGTGGTTGGCGATCGGCAGGCCGAACGGCACGATCAGCGCGCCGCGTTCCAGCTCGTCATTGAGCAGGGTACGCCGGGCAATGGCCACGCCGATGCCGGCAATCGCCGCCTCGATGGTCAGGTGGTTGCGGTTGAAGGTGTGCCCACGGCGCACGTCCAGGCCACTGGCGCCAATCCCCTCGAGGTAAAACTCCCATTCGGCGTATTCCGAACTGCCGCGCCAGGCGGTGATGTCGTGCAGCAGCGGGTAATGCGCCAGGTCCGCCGGGCCATGCAGCGGCGGGCGGCCGCGCAGCAGTGAAGGGGCGCAGACCGGGAAGATCTGTTCGTCGAGCAGCGGTGTGGAATGCATGCCCGGGTAGCTGCCGTCGTTGAGGTCGATGGCCAGGTCGAAGTCGCCTTCGTGCAAGGCCTGGCTGCTGTCTTCGGCCACCAGGCGCAGCTGGATGTCCGGGTAGCGTTGCTGCAGGCGCGGCAGGCGCGGGGTCAGCCACTTGGCCAGAAACGACGGGATCGAGCGCAGGCGCAGGGTGCCGCGGATTTCGCCAGCGTCCAGGCGGCGCAACTCGGCATCGATGCTGCCATAGGCTTCGCCGACGGTCTGCGCCAGGCGCTGGCCTTCGGCGGTCAGCTCGACGCCGCGGGCGCGGCGCAGGAACAGGCGAAAGCCCAGGCGCTCTTCCAGTTGGCGGATCTGCTGGCTGACTGCGCCGGGGGTGATGTGCAGTTCTTCGGCGCAGCGGGTGAACGACAGGTGCCGCGCCGCACAGGCAAACACATGCAGCCAGACGTACATCTGGCCATTCATTTGTCGCTTCATCGTTTAGCTCTGCTAAAGGCTTGCTTAGAAAGTTTCGTTGGTCAACACGCAAGTGACCGGGCAGTATCGCGCAACTTCGCGACACCCATCAATTTTTTAACAGTGCCGTTGCGTGACATGGATTGTTGCCTCGGTCAGGCATTAGCATGGCTATCAGTGTTTTCGACCTTTTCAAGATTGGCATCGGCCCCTCCAGCTCCCACACCGTAGGCCCCATGCGTGCGGCGGCAACCTTTGCCCAGACCCTGCGTGAGCAAGGCCTGCTGGAGCAGGTCAGCCGGGTCGAAGTGCGCCTGTACGGCTCGTTGTCGGCCACCGGCGTCGGCCACGCCACCGACCGCGCCTGCCTGCTCGGGCTGATGGGCGAATGGCCGGACCAGATCGACCCGCAAAGCATCGAGCCGCTGATCGCGCAACTGCAGCAAAGCCAGGTACTGATGCTCGACGGCACGCAGGCGATTGCATTCGACTGCGCCAGCGACTTGCTGCTGCTCGATGAAAGCCTGCCGTATCACCCCAACGCCATGACCCTGGAAGCCAGCAGCGCATCGGGCTCGTTGCTGCAGCAAACCTACTATTCGGTCGGTGGCGGTTTTATCGTCGAGGCCGCGCAAGTGGGCACGGCCGGCAACAGCGCCGAGCAGGTGCAACTGCCCTATGACTTCGACAGCGCCGCCCAGTTGCTGGCGCTGTGCAAGCAGCACAAGCTGCGGGTCAGCCAGGTGATGATGGCCAACGAGCTGGCCTGGCGCGAGGAAGCCCAGGTGCGCAGCGGCCTGCTGAAACTCTGGGCGGCGATGCGCGAGTGCGTCGACAACGGCCTGCGCAACGAGGGCATCTTGCCGGGCGGGCTCAAGGTCAAGCGCCGCGCCGCCAAGCTGCACCGCAGCCTGCAGGAGCTGGGCAAGCCCAACGTCATCGGTTCGACCCTGAGCGCCATGGAGTGGGTCAACCTGTTCGCCCTGGCGGTCAACGAAGAAAACGCCGCCGGCGGGCGCATGGTCACCGCACCGACAAATGGCGCCGCCGGCATCATCCCGGCGGTGCTGCACTACTACATGAAATTCAACCCCGAGGCCTGCGACAACGACGTCGTCGACTTCCTCCTCAGCGCCGCTGCGGTGGGCATCCTGTGCAAGAAGAACGCCTCGATCTCCGGCGCCGAAGTCGGCTGCCAGGGCGAGGTCGGTTCGGCCTGCGCCATGGCCGCGGCCGGCCTTGCCGACGTGCTGGGGGCAACGCCCATGCAAGTGGAAAACGCCGCCGAAATCGCCCTTGAGCACAACCTCGGGCTGACCTGCGACCCGGTCGGCGGCCTGGTCCAGGTGCCGTGCATCGAGCGCAACGCGATTGCTGCAGTCAAGGCCATCAACGCCGTGCAGATGGCCTTGCGTGGCGATGGCGAGCACTTCATCTCCCTCGACCGGGTGATCCGCACCATGCGCGACACCGGCGCCGACATGCATGCCAACTACAAGGAGACGTCACGCGGCGGCCTGGCGGTCGCCTTCGTCGAGTGTTGATCCCATCGCGGGTCAAGCCCGCTCCTACATGTGGGAGCGGGCTTGACCCGCGATAGCTGCACCGCTGTTCCAAAGTTATTCATACGCAACAAAAACAACTACAAGGCAATATCGATGACTGATGTAAATAGCACCACGACCGTTCGTGTGGATTCGGCCGCGCCTGCGCAAAGCCGTGCCTGGAGCCGTCACGACACCACCTGGGTCCTGGGCCTGTACGGCACCGCCATCGGCGCCGGTACCCTGTTCTTGCCGATCAACGCCGGGGTAGGGGGCTTCTGGCCGCTGCTGGTCCTGGCGGTACTGGCCTTCCCGATGACCTTCTACGCCCACCGCGGCCTGACCCGCTTCGTGCTTTCGGGCAAGCGCGGCGCCAGCGAAGACATCACCGAAGTGGTCGAAGAGCACTTCGGCGTCGGCGCCGGCAAGCTCATCACCTTGCTGTACTTCTTTGCCATCTTCCCGATCCTGCTGGTGTACAGCGTCGCCCTGACCAACACCCTGGGCAATTTCATGGAGCACCAGCTGCACATGACCCCGCCGCCGCGGGCGCTGCTGGCCTTGCTGCTGATTTGCGGGCTGATGATCGTGGTGCGCAGCGGCCAGGGCATTATCGTCAAGGTCATGAGCCTGCTGGTCTACCCGTTCGTGGCCGCGCTGTTGCTGCTGGCGGTGAGCCTGATCCCCAACTGGAACGGCGCCTTCTTCGCCCAGGCCAGCGAGGGCATGCCCCTGGAGCTGTTCTTCAAGACCCTGTGGCTGGCCATCCCGGTAATGGTGTTCTCGTTCAACCACTCGCCGATCATCTCCGCCTTTGCCGTTGACCAGAAGCACCGCTACGGCGAGCAGGCCGACGCCAGGAGCGGCAAGATCCTCGCCAGCGCCCATGTGATGATGGTGCTGACGGTGATGTTCTTCTGCTTCAGTTGCGTGCTGGCCCTGAGCCCGGCGGACCTGGCCGCTGCCAAACAGCAGAACATCTCGATCCTGTCGTACCTGGCCAACCACTTCCAGACCCCGGTGATCGCCTTTGTCGCGCCGCTGATCGCCTTGGTGGCAATCACCAAGTCGTTCCTTGGCCACTACATCGGTGCCAGCGAAGGCTTCCAGGGCATGATCGTGAAAAGCCTGCGCAGCCGCGGCAAACAGGTCTCAAGCAAGCGCCTGGAACAGATGACTGCGCTGTTCATGGTCATCACCTGCTGGGCCGTGGCGACCCTCAACCCGAGCATCCTCGGCATGATCGAGAACCTCGGCGGGCCGATCATCGCCTGCCTGCTGTTCCTGATGCCGATGTACGCCATCCACAAGGTGCCGGCGCTGCGCAAATACTCGGGCAAGGCCTCGAACGTGTTTGTGGTGCTGATTGGCCTGATTACCCTGTCGGCGATTCTGTTTTCGTTTTTTGCCTAGATCCGAGCTGTACCAGGGAAGGGCTGGTGCGGGCCGTTGCCGAGAAAGCCTGCGTGGTGTTCCAGGGGCTGGACGGTAATGGCCAGCTGGCCCAAGGGGATCGGATCAAACACCTGTTGCAACTGTTCATAGGGCAGGATGGTTCCTGCGGCTGTCCGGCAGGTGGACCAGAAGCCCACTGTGCCGACAAGCAGCCGCAACTGCTGAAGCCCAGCTTCTCTGACCGCTTGCGTCTGGCTTTCATTGATCCTCATGGCTGCTTCCTGGGTAAAATTCCAGGCATCGGTACGTTGATCCAGGCGCCGGTCAAGCAACGACAGATAGTCCAGGCCAGGGATCCTCAACTCGTTGGCATCTGCATTGATGTATGACGTATTGAGCGCGAAGTAACGCACGGTGGCTTGGGCCCGGTAGTGGGTTGTAGAGATCAGCACAGCGCCGATTGGCTCGCGTTCATACTCGCTGTTGTCTTCGTCAAGCAAAACCCTCTGAATCGACTGGAATGAGTAGCTCAACGGATAGTTGGCGCCATGAGGGTAAGACACGAGCGATTCGGTCGGCAGCATCAGCAACGGCAGCTCCTGTTGATCGGCCTGTTGTTGCGCTTGGTGGCAATCATGATCAAGCAGATAGAGGTGCTCCCAGTCCTGGGCACTGCAGTTGTCCCCTTCAACGCATGCGCCTGTCCGGGCATTCCACACCCAAACGTCATCGAGCAGCGGGCGCTCGCAGAATGAACAGAAGTTGCCGAAAGCGCTCAACAACAGTCGTGCTGCGGGAGCCTGGCGTAGCCGATTCGGCAGCAATGGGCGTACTAAGGGTCTCATGGCGCCTCACTCAGCAGGGGAGCTGGCTGATGTTGGTGCTGGGGTAATACAACTTGCTGGCGGAGTCATTGACGAAAGCTTTTGCATAGTGGGTGCCGTGCGAGTTGTCGAACGCCTGCATGACCGTCAGCCAGACTGAATAGAATCCGGAACTTGCTGCGCGTCGCAGAGTGATCGGCCACAGCCAGTTGTGTTTGGGGTCGGGGTCGACGCGGCTGAGCAATCGGCACTCCTCCAAGGCATCGAACCAGGCCCTGGTGCGATTCATCAGCCGTCGATCGAAGACGCTGGAAGAGTCGGCATTCAAGCCCAGCAAGTCGATCATCTCTGTCGCCCGGCCGTTGGCGTCACTGACAACCACGGCAACCTCCACGTCGCCGAAGGGGCCGCCGCCGATACTGGCATCGAGGTTGGCCAGGACCTTGTGCTGTATCACGTCATAAGCAGTGAGCCTGATTCCCGCACTGACCGATTCTGCTGCATTCAACACAGTCCATGTCTGCACTTTAGGGTCCAGGTACTGCAGTTGGTTGGGCAATGCCTGCCAGCAGCCAGCGTTCAGGTCCGGCCAGATGTAGTGTTGCTGACGGATACTGTTATGCAATTGTTGTTCGGTCGGGGAAAAAGCCTGTGCCCAGCTTGTTGCGGTTTTTCGATCCGGGTCATCTGCTTTGCACGTGTTGCATGGGCTGCAGGCCAGAAGGAAATTCTTCCACTCCACGGCGTAGTAAGGGAAATGGCTCTTGGGTAGGGCGTGTTCGACTTCGATCAGACCAGGCAAGGCAGTACCGCAATAAGAGCAGAAGGCGCCCAGTTCGTCAGTCAGAGGCAATGCAGCCGTTTTGTAGATTTTACTGATCCGTTGCATCAGCCCACTTGCCAGCACGGTTTGCTCGGCAGGCGTAATGCGCCGGATACGCAGGCCTGTAACGTGGTCCAACAGTACTTGCAAGGCCAGAGTCAGGGGTATCTGGTAGGTTGGCGTCGCAGACGTGACACCGGCGATTTTCTGAAAAAGGGCCGCCACGGTGCCGCCTAGCAAGAGCTTCTGCGGCGGCGAGTATTTCGCATGGCGTGGCTGCTTGGTGACCGGACGCATGACTCAGCCCTCATGGGCAACGGTGACACCCAATCAGTGTAGCGCTACTTGAGCAACACCCGGCGCTTGGTCAGTTCGCCGTCCTCGCCACTGGGCCAATGCAGTTCCACCAGCACTTCAGTCTGCTGGCCGTCCAGCGACGGGCGCACGCTGAGCATGGCGAAGTTCTTCGAACCGGCCATGGCGTACCAGCGCTCGCAGACCATGTTGGCAATGCCCGGCATCTCGCCGCCGCCGCTGATGGCCAGCTTGAGCATGCCTGGCGCTGGTACGCGCGAGATGGCACTGGAGGTGACCTGGAACACCTTGGCCGCCGGGTATTGCTTGTGCAACAGGCGAAACACCGCCGCGCAGTGCACGTCGCCACTGAGAAACACCACCGGCCTGGCACTCTTGCCCAACGCCGCGTAGACCTGATCGAGCAGCACCTTGCGTTCGGCCTGGTTGCTCTTGTGGTCCCACTCATCCATGCAGTCATCCTTCAGCGAGCCGAAATCGGCGCCGTTGGTGACCACGTTCTTCCAGTGCATGACCGGCACCGGCGAGACGATGAACACCGCCTTGGCGCTTTGCACCACGGCACTGTTCAACCAGTCCTTGAAGCGCTTCATCTGTGCGCTGCCAAGAATCTTGTGCGGGTCCTTGGCCTCGACATCGTGGTGGCCACGCATGTCCAGCACGTAAAAGGCCGAGCCGCCTTGCTCGAAGGCGTAGTCCCAATGACAGTCGTCGGGCTTGTCGAGGTTGATCGAGGTAACCGGGTTGTGGCTGTGCTCATACTCGTAGTAGGCACGGCAGGCGGCACGCCACATCAGGTCGACGAGCATTTGATTGGTGGCGCCGTTGCTTGAGCTTTCGAACAACAGCGAGATACGCTTTTGCCGCTCCTTGTTGGTCAGCGAGCCCCAGCCGTCCATGATTTCGTGATCGTCCCAGATCATGTACTGGGGGAACTGCTCGTACACCTCGCGCAGGGTCGGGATGTTCCAGTACACCCGGTAGTACCAGCGGTAGATGTTCAGCAGGTACTTCTCGATGCCGGCCTTGTCGTAGCTGCTGCCTTGCTTGAACTGGGCCAGCAGCGCCTGCTTGTTGTCCTTGAGCCATTCCCAGATATCCAGGAAGCCGTTTTTCTTGTTGGTGTCGACATACATCTGGTCACCACCGCCGATGACGAATTGCGCGCGCTGGTCGACCAGTTGCTGGTGCAGCAGCGGCCAGGCGCCGGCACTGCCGTCGGCGCTGATCGGGTCGTGGCAGCTGTAGAAGCCGAAGGTCAGGGTCTGCGGGTTGGCCGCCGGGGTAATCAGGCTTTTCGGTCTGTCGCCACCGATTTCGGTACGCCGGCGAATGATGTCGCGGTCGCTGATGTTGCTGATCAGGGCGTAGTAGTAGGTGCTTTGCGCCTTCAGGCCAGTCACCGCAAAGACACCGGTGAGGTCGCTGTCGAAGCTGAAGGTTTGCGCCTGGGTGAACACCGGCTTGATCTTGTACTTTTTCAGGAAATCGGCCACCGGCAGCTCATCGAGTCGCTGCAGGTCGCCGCTCAGCGGCGCCGTAGTGACCACCAGCACCCAATCGCCGGGCAGGTACACGCGAAACCACAGGCGCACGCTGGTGGGGGTGATCGCGCCGATGATCGCGGTGCTGGCGAGCTTGGCGTACTTGCTTTCGTTGGAGGTGGGGTCCAGGAGCTGGGACATGGTCGATTTCCCTATCAGTTCGCACGCCGAAAAGCCCTGCAGCGCACACCGGGATCAACGCAGTGAACCCGGTGCGCTCCAGTGTCAGTAGCTAGCGCGACTCGCTCTTGAGCTTGGCGAAGCTTTTGCGCAGGTCACTGGCCCAACCGTCCAGCACCGGCTTGACGTTCTCCAGGGCCAGCTTGGAGGTGTCGTTTTCCAGCGCTTCGCCGGTGCCTTTGCGCACCACCTGAGCAATCACCTTGTTATTGCCGCCGTCGAGGAAGGCCGCCTCGGTGGCGATGTCGACTTCCTGGTCGCGGCCGCCGGCGGCGGTATTGACCGCAGCGGCCACCAGGGCGATGGGGATCACTTCGTAGGGTTTCAGGCCTTCGGTCTTGGTCGATACCGCGGTGATCGCCGGGCGCACCACCAGCACGCCGGGGCCCGGGCCCTGAGCCAAGGGCAATTCGGCGCCCAGTTCACGCTTGAGCGCGGTGTTGTAGTACTGGGTGATCTGGCTGAGGATTTGCGGCGAAATCGCCGCGGTAGGCTGGGGCTTGGGGTAGAACTGGCTGGGCTCGATAAACACCTGGGTAAAGCGCGCGGCCTTCACTTGTGGGTCGATCCAGCGCATCACCGGCTTGCCGGAGCTGCTTTCGGCGGGCTTGAGGCGGCTATAGTCCTTGAGAAACCCGGAGTACTGGCTGGGGTCGACCTGGCTGCTGGAGCAACCGGCAAGGACGATAAGGGCAGAGCAGAGCAGGGTGGAGCGCAAGGTGGGTTTCATCGACGTTCGTATCCTTGGCAATGACCGCACGGGACGGGGAATTGATCGCCTGAACAACGCTAGCAGCTCTTGGCCTGGCCGCCAGTTCATTGACCCCGGTCAAGCGCACCCGGGCCTGTCGGGCGCAGGGTGGACAATCACTACCGCCCCGTCGAGGACACCGCCATGGCCAAGATGAAAGCTGCGATTTTCGTTGAAAAGAACCGCATCGTGCTGGACGAAAAGCCGATCCCCGAAGTGGGCCCGCTGGATGCGCTGATCCGCATCACCACCACAACCTTGTGCGGCACCGACGTGCACATCCTGCGCGGTGAGTACCCGGTGGCCAAGGGCTTGACCATCGGCCACGAGCCGGTGGGGGTGATCGAAAAGCTCGGCTCCCAGGTGCAGGGTTTTGTCGAAGGCCAGCGGGTGATCGCCGGCGCCATCACCCCAAGCGGCCATAGCTTTGCCTGCCTGTGCGGCTGCGGCGCCCAGGACGGCCCGGATACCCGCCACGGCTTTCGTGCGGCGGGCGGCTGGAAATTCGGCAACAGCATCGACGGCAGCCAGGCCGAGTACCTGCTGGTGCCCGATGCCACCGCCAACCTCTGCGCCATTCCCGATCACCTGAGCGACGAGCAGGTGCTGATGTGCCCGGACATCATGTCTACCGGGTTTTCTGGCGCCGAGCGTGGCGAGGTGCAGATAGGCGACACGGTCGTGGTCTTTGCCCTCGGCCCGATTGGCCTGTGTGCCGTCGCCGGCGCGCGGCTCAAGGGCGCGACCACGATCATTGGCGTCGATACCGTCGCGGCGCGGATTGCAGTGGCGCACAAGCTCGGTGCAACCCATGTAGTGGATTTCAACCAGGGCGATGTGGTCCAGCAGATCATGCAGCTCACCGATGGCCGTGGGGTTGACGTCGCCATCGAGGCGCTGGGCACGCAATCGACCTTCGAATCAGCGTTGCGGGTGCTGCGCCCCGGCGGCACCTTGTCGAGCCTGGGCGTGTACTCAAGCGACTTGCGCTTGCCGCTGGACGCCTTTGCCGCAGGGCTTGGCGACTACCGCATCGTCAGCACCCTGTGCCCCGGCGGCAAGGAGCGCATGCGCCGGCTGATGGAAGTGGTAGGCAGCGGCCAGGTGGACCTCAAGCCGTTGGTGACCCATCACTTCAAGCTCGATGACATTGAGGCGGCGTATGAGTTGTTTGCCCATCAGCGGGATGGGGTGATGAAGGTGGCGATTACCCCTTGAGTGTGTCGAGCGCAAAGCGCTCGCAATGATTTTGACTATGCAATACTGGTCAATCCTTACCCACCCCTGGACCCCGCAATGGACCTGCCCCGCCGCTTGCGCAGCAAACAGCTGAAACTCCACGCCCCGGAACTGACCTTCGCTGCGCAACAGCAGGCGGCGCTCAACGCCAACTACGACTTTCACCGTGAGTTTCTGCCCTGGGCCCGTGACGACTGGACCCTGGAGCAGGCGCGTCAAAGCCTGCTCCAGGCCCGGCAGAACTGGGCGGCGCCCCAGGGTGAAAAACGCTACTACCTGTTCCTCGCCAGTGGTGAGCTGATCGGTTGCCTCGGTGTGCGCCCGGATGCCCAGGGCAAGGTCGGCCTGGGTTACTGGATCGCCGAGGCCCATGCCCGGCAGGGCTTGATGACCGAGGCGCTGGAAACCCTGCTACCACTGCTCGAAGGTTCGCTGTTGTGGCTGACCACGTCGCCGGCCAATGTTGCGTGCCAGCGCCTGGTGGAGGGATTGGGGTTCAAGCGGGTGGCGTCGGCGGCTGGGGCGAATGCGCGGTTGCGCTATGAGTTGAGGCGTTGATTCAAACTCGGTGCTCAATCGCGGGTCAAGCCCGCTCCCACAGGATCGATGGTGCCTCTGTGGGAGCGGCGGTGCGACGCCTCGACTTGACCCGCGATGAGGCCGCCAGCGTCAATCCTTGACCAACGCCCGCAACGCCGCCTTCGCCTGTGGTGTTTGCAACCGTTCGATAAACAGCAAGCCTTCACGCTGAACGGTGTCGGCCAATTCCTGGCGGTGGGCATCCTTGAGCAGGCGCTTGCTGATGCGCAGCGCATCCTGGGGCAGGGCCTGTAGCCGTGCCGCCAGCTTGCGCGCCGCCGCCAGGCACTGTTCGCCATCTTCATGCAGCTCATTGGCCAGGCCCCATTCGACGGCCTGTTCGCCTGTGAGCAGTTCATTGCACAGCAACAATCGCGCGGCCCGGGCATGACCGAGCAGGCGTGGCAATAGCAGGCTGGAGCCAAACTCCGGGCACACCCCCAGCGGCACGAACGGCATGCGCAGTTTAGTGCACCGGCTGACCAGTATCTGGTCGCAGTGCAGCAGCAAGGTGGCGCCGATGCCGATGGCGGCGCCGGCAACCGCTGCGATCAGCGGCTTGTCCAGCGCCAGCACTACGCGCATCAGGCGAAACACCGGGCTGTCCATGTCGCCGGGCGGGTTGTCGAGGAAGTCCTTGAGGTCGTTGCCGGCGCTGAAGCACTGCGCGCCGCCGGTCAGGAGGATGACCTCGACCTGGGCGTCCTCCTGGGCCGCCAGCAATAGCTCGCCCAGCTGGCTGTACATGGCGTTGTTCAGCGCATTGAGCTTGTCCGGGCGGTTGAAGGACAGGGTCAGCAGGCCCTGGTGCAGTTCGCGGGTGATCAGTTCGTTCATGGCGTGCCTGTGTTGTTGTAGGTATCAGAACGTCGGCGGGGTGATCACCCAGATCACCACCGCATCCACTTCGCCGGGGTTGCCGTAACGGTGCGGCTCCTGGCTGGAAAAACTGAAGCTGTCGCCTTCGCCGAGCTGAAAATAGCGCTCGCCAACCCACAGCTCGAAACTGCCGGACAGCAGGTAGCCGGCTTCTTCGCCGTCATGGCTGTAGCTTTGCTGGCTGTAGGTGCCCGGCGGGAAGCGCGAGTGGAGGATTTCCAGCTGGCGGTTGGGTTGCGGGGTCAGCAACTGGTCGACGATGCCGTCTTCGTAGTGCACGCTCAGGCGGCTGTGCTTGCGCACCACGTAGCCGTTGTCTTCCGGGGCAGTACTGGCTTCGCTGGCGAAAAACCACTGGATGGTCACGCCCAGGCTGCGGGCGATGTTGAACAGCGCCGGGATCGACGGGTAGGAGAGGTTGCGCTCCAGCTGGCTGATGTAGCCGGCGGTCAGCTCGCTCTGCTCGGCAAGCTCGGCCAGGGTCATGCCGCGGCGCTTGCGCAGGCCGCGGATGCGTGTGCCGAGAAAATGCGCGGTGCTGGTGCCTTCCTGGCTGGCGGCGGGCGGCGTCTTGCTGCTGTTGCTCATGGCGTGCTCCGAACCGCACTGTCAAAGCCCCGGAGTATAAACAGGCTTACAGGCTCCAGGCGACCTTCAAACCGTCGTAGACGGCTTCTTCCACCGTGCGCGGGGCCAGGCAGTCGCCGATGCGTTTTACCTCGACCAGGCCGTGCAGTTCAGCGGCCAGGGTATCGACCGGCTGATGGCCCTGGCACAGCACCAGGGTGTCGATGTCTTCGAAGATCATCGGCTCGCCGCTGGCGGTGTGTTGCAGGTACACGGTGGTGTCGTCGCAGCCGTACAGGCGCGCATAGGGGGTGATCGGGATACCCAGCTTGTGCAGTTCGCCGGCCATCTGGTCGCGCACGTACAGCGGCAGGCTTTCGCCGCAGTGGGTGCCATTGACCGCCAGTTGCACCTGGTGGCCTTCACGCACCAGGCGCTCGGCGATGCCCGGGCCGATCCAGTCGCAGCGCCAGTCGACCACCAGCACCGAGCGCCCGGGCCGGGCCTCGCCACGCAGGACCTGCCAGGCATCGAGCACCTGCAGTTCGCCACCGCGCTCGAAGGCCGGCCAGTAGGGTTCGGCGCCGGTGGCGACGATCACCAGGTCTGGCTGTTCGCGCTCGACCAGGGCGCGATCCACCCGGGTATTACGCACCACCTTGACCCCGGCCAACTGCATCTCCCGTTGCAGGTTGGTGCTGGCGCCGCCGAATTCGGCCCGGCGCGGCAGCAATTGCGCGAGCAGCACCTGGCCGCCCAGCTGTGTGCTGGCTTCGTACAAAGTCACGTCGTGGCCGCGCGCTGCCGCCACTGCCGCCGCCTTCATGCCGGCCGGGCCGCCACCGGCGATCATGATGCGCTTGCGCACAACTGCCGGCTGCAGGCTGCCGAACTGCTGCTCGCGCCCGGTTTCCGGATGCTGGATGCACGAGATCGGCAGGCCCTTGTGAAAGTGGCCGATGCAGGCCTGGTTGCAGGCGATGCAGGCGCGTACATCTTCAACGCGCTCAGTGCGGGTCTTGTTGGGCATTTGCGGGTCGCAGATCAGCGCGCGGGTCATGCCGCAGACATCGGCCTGGCCACGGGCGAGGATCAGTTCGGCTTCCTGGGGCTGGTTGATGCGCCCGGTGACGAACAGCGGAATGCTCAGTTGCGCCTTGAAGGTCCCGGCCTCGCGCGCCAGGTACGCCGCCTCGATAGCCATGGGCGGGACGATGTGCACGGCGCCGCCGAGCGAGGCCGAGGTGCCGGCGACGATATGCACGTAGTCCAGCTCTGCTTGAAGCAGCTTCACCGCCGCCAGCGACTCATCCTCGGTCAGGCCCTCGGCGTCGCGCTCATCGGCGCTGATGCGCAGGCCGATGATGAAGTCGTCTGCCGTCGCCGCCCGCACTGCGGCGATTACTTCACGGACAAAGCGCAGGCGTTGCTGCAGCTCACCGTTGTAGCCATCGCTGCGGCGGTTGACCCGTGGGTTGATGAACTGCGCCGGCAGGTAGCCGTGGCTGGCCACCACCTCGACGCCATCGATGCCGGCCTGCTGCAGGCGCCGGGCAGCAGCGGCATAGCCAGCAATGATCTCGTCGATCATGGCCTGGTCCAGCGCCCGTGGCATCACCCGAAAACGCTCGTTGGGCACCGCCGAGGCCGAGTAGGCCACGGCCAGCAAGCCGTCGCTGGACTCCATGATTTCCCGCCCGGGGTGGAAGATCTGCGACAGCACCACGGTGCCGTGGGCATGGCAGGTCTCGGCCAGTTGGCGGTAGCCGTCGATGCAGGCATCGTCGGTGGCCATCAACACGTGCGAGGTGTAGCGCGCACTGTCGTGCACCCCGGCCACCTGCAGCACGATCAGGCCGACGCCGCCGGCGGCACGGGCCTGGTGGTAGGCAATCAGGCGCTCGTTGACCAGGTTGTCGGTGGGCATCGAGGTGTCGTGGCCGCTGGACATGATGCGGTTCTTCAGGCGTTTGCCACGGATGTGCAGCGGTTCGAACAGGTGCGCGAAGGTCGACATGAGGGTCAGGCTCCAGCGGGGTGTTGTTATTATTTTTCTATAGAAGTGTACCGCCAGTAAAAAATCAACTTGTTTTTTTACTGGCCTTTGACTAGTTTGCAAATCACCCCGGGTCCTGGGGCACACCTCACAACAACAAGAAAACGGGCCACGCATCACGTGGTACCGGCAAGAGGAAGCATTGATGAAATCGAACCTGCTCAAGCTCTCTCCCTGGTTGCTTGCCCTTGCGGTCGGCGGCGCCCAGGCAGCACCGGACATGGTCGTGGTCGCCTATGGCGGCGCCGGCCAGAAAGCCCAGGATGCGGCGATCTTCAAGCCTTTCAGTGCCCAGGACGGCAGCACGTTGATCCAGAGTGAATACAACGGCGAAATGGCCCGGATCAAGGTCATGGTCGATACCGGCAACGTCGATTGGGACCTGGTGCAGATCGAAGGCCCGGACCTGATGCGCGGCTGCGACGAGGGCATGTACGAGCGCCTCGACTGGACCCAGCTCGGGCGTGCCGAGCAACTGATACCCGACGCCGCCCAGGAGTGCGGCTCGGCGGTGCTGGTGTGGAGCGTGGCGATTGCCTACGACCGCAACAAGCTGGCCCAGGCACCGGCCTCGTGGGCGGATTTCTGGGACGTCAAGAAAATCCCCGGCAAGCGCGGCCTGCGCAAGCGTGCGGTGTACAACCTGGAGTTCGCGCTGATGGCCGACGGGGTCAAGGTCGAGGACGTCTACAAGGTCCTGGCCACCCCCGAGGGTGTCGACCGCGCCTTCAACAAGCTCAGCGAGCTCAAGCCCTATATCCAGTGGTGGGAAGCCGGCGCGCAACCGGCGCAGTGGCTGAGCGCCGGCGACGTGGTCATGACCTCGACCTACAGCGGCCGGGTCGCCGTCGCCGCCCAGGAGGGCAGCCCGCTGGCCCTGGTGTGGCCGGGCAGCCTGTACGGCATGGACTACTGGGCAATCATCAAGGGCTCCAGGCATGTCGACCAGGCCAAGCGCCTGATCGCCTTCGCCAACCAGCCCGACACCCAGGTGCGCTACGTCAAGCAAATCCCCTACGGGCCGACCAACACCCAGGCTGCCGCCGAGCTTGATCCGAAGCTGGCGAGCTGGGTGCCGACGTCCAGGCAGAACCTTGAGGGCGCACTGTCGATGAACGTCGAGTTCTGGGTCGATCACGGCGATGAGCTGGAAGAGCGCTTCAACGCTTGGGCCAGTCGCTAACCCCTGTGGCTGGACATCGTACGGTGTCCAGCCCTATTGTCTGGCCAGTTTTTCGCCTGAGGACAACAATAATGACCGAGACCGAAATCCGCCTGCGCCAGGAACTGGCCGCCTGCTATCGATTGATCGCGCACTTTCGCATGACCGATCTGATCTTCACCCATATCTCGGTGCGCATTCCCGGCCCCGAGCATCATTTTCTGATCAACCCCTATGGTTTGATGTTCGATGAAATCAGCGCCTCTAACCTGGTCAAGATCGACCTGGCGGGCAGGGCGGTGGAGGCTTCGCCGTACCCGGTGAACCCGGCCGGTTTTGTCATTCACAGTGCCATCCACGGTGCCCGCGAAGACGCCCAGTGCGTGCTGCACACGCACACCAAGGCCGGCTGCGCGCTGGCGGCGCTCAAGTGCGGGTTGCTGGCGGTCAACCAGATTTCCATGGAATTCCACGGCAAGGTCGCCTACCACGACTACGAAGGCATCGCCCTGGACATGGCCGAACAAGCGCGCCTGGTCGATGACCTGGGTGACAAGGCGGTGCTGATTTTGCGCAACCATGGCTTGCTCAGTGTCGGGCGCAGTGTCAGCGAGGCGTTCCTGCGCATGTACTACCTGGAAAAAGCCTGCGAGATCCAGCTCACGGCGATGGCGGCCGGCGAGCTGGTGCTGCCATCGGAAGAAGTCTGTGCCCACACCGAACGCCAGTTCAACGAACCGGCGCGGCCGCTGAAGGAAGGTGAGCTGAGCGATCCGGACGGCATGCAACTGGCCTGGTCGGCGTTGCTGCGTCTGCTCGATCGGGTGGCGCCGGGCTATCGCGACTGATCAGCAGTTGTTGTACAGTCGTTCAATACGCAATCCTGTGGGAGCGGGCCTTGCCCCGCGATCTGCTGCGAAGCAGCAGTAAAACCTGTCGACACGGTGCAAGCAGACACACCGCATTGGCCGCTTTTACGACCGCTTCGCGCTCGATCGCGGGGCAAGGCCCGCTCCCACCGGGTTCCTGCAACTCACTCTGTTCGAGAAACCCTATGTCTCAGGAAGCCCGTTACAGCCGTATGGTCCCGGAGTTGCGCAAGGCCAACCTGGTCGAAGCGACCCTGGTGTGCCTGAAACGCCACGGCTTCCAGGGCGCCTCGATCCGCAAGATCTCCGCCGAGGCCGGCGTCTCGGTGGGGTTGATCAGCCATCACTATTCGGGCAAGGACGAACTGGTCGCCGAGGCCTACATGGCGGTCACCGGCCGGGTCATGGGGCTGATCCGCGAAGCCATGGCCCAGGCCGCACCCAATGCCCGCGAACGGCTGTCGGCGTTCTTTCGCGCCTCGTTCTGCGCCGAATTGCTCGACCCGCAACTGCTCGATGCCTGGCTGGCGTTCTGGGGCGCGGTGAAAACCGCCGAGGCGATCAACCAGGTGCACGATCATTCCTACGGCGAGTACCGCAACGAACTGGGCCGGCTGCTGGCGGACCTGGCCACAGAGGAGGGCTGGCAGGCATTCAACGCCGACCTTGCGGCCATCAGCCTGAGTGCCTTGCTTGACGGCCTGTGGCTGGAATCGGGGCTCAACCCCGGGACCTTCACCCCCGAGCAGGGCGTGCAGATCTGCGAGGCCTGGGTCGATGGTTTGCAAGCCGGTGGGCGCCGGCGCTTCACCCTGATCGAGGGCTGTTGATCGGTCGTTCAGTAATGGGTACGCTGCTGTCGTGAGTCATACAACAATTTTTATAAGAGACAACACGCAATGACGCCTCGGGTACTGGTCGTCGATGACGATCCGCTGATTCGCGACTTGCTGCACGCCTACCTGTCCCAGGAAGGCTACGACGTGCACTGCGCCGCCACGGCGGAGCAGGCCGAGCATTTTCTTGGCGAGCAGGCCGTCGACCTGGTCATGCTCGACATCCGTCTGCCGGGCAAGGATGGCCTGACCCTGACCCGCGAACTGCGGGTGCGCTCGGAAGTCGGCATCATCCTCATCACTGGCCGCAACGACGACATCGACCGCATCGTTGGCCTGGAATGCGGCGCCGACGACTACGTGATCAAACCGCTGAACCCGCGCGAGCTGGTGTCGCGGGCCAAGAACCTGGTGCGCCGGGTGCGCCATGCCCAGGCCGGCAAGCCGCCCAGTGGCGCCAATCATCCGCTCAAGCAGTTTGCCGACTGGGCCCTGGACACCGACCGCCGGCGCCTGATCGACCCCCAGGGCGGCGAAACCCTGCTGACCCATGGCGAGTTCCAGCTGCTCAGCGTGTTCCTGCGCAACAGCGGCCATACCCTCAGCCGCGACCAGTTGATGGACCAGATCCGCAACCGCGAATGGGTGCCCAACGACCGCTCCATCGATGTGCTGGTCGGCCGCTTGCGGCGCAAGCTGCACGATGACCCGGCCGAACCGCAGTTGATCATCACCATTCACGGCGCCGGTTACCTGTTTACCGCCAGCGTGGCGGCCTGAGCGCATGTGGCGGTGGTTATGGCTGGCCCTGCTGGTGCTCGGCGCCCAGGCCCAGGGCGGCGAGCGCATCCGCTATTGCGACTACCCGGTGTACCCGCCGGTCTCCTGGAGTGACGGCAAGCAGGTGCGCGGCCTGGCGCCGACCGTGGTACGCCAGTTGTTCGCGCGCCTGGGCTATGAGGTGGAGATCGTCGTGCTCGGCAACTGGAAGCGCTGCCTGCTCGATGCCGCCGAAGGCCGGGTCGACGTGGTGTTGGCCTACAACAGCGACCAGCGCGACCAGGGCATGCGTTTTTCCACGGTGCCAGTGCTGCGCGAAGAGGTGGCGGTGTTTTTCAACCGCCAGCGGCCGGTGAAATTCGAGCGCCTTGAAGACCTTGCCAGCTACCGCGGCGGGCTGTTGTTCGGCGAAAGCTACGGCCCTGACTTCGACCGCTTCGTCGCCCGCCACCAGAACATCGAGTGGGTCTCCGACAGCCAGCAGAATTTCGGCAAGCTGATTCGCGGGCGCATCGATTTCGTCATCCAGGAGCGGCGCACCGGCCAATTGTTTGTCGAACACCTGCCTGGCGCCCAGGACATCCAGGCCTTGCCCACCGCGCTGAGCGTCGACTACCTGCGGGTGGCGGTGTCGCGTCATTCACCCTTGAGCCAGCACATGGCGCAAATCGACGAGCAGTTGCAGCGCATGACCGACAACGGTGAGATCCAGCGCTGGCTGGAACAAAGCGAAGTCACCTACCGCGACATGGTCAACCTGCCGGCGGACGCCCGTTGATGCGCCTGCAACCCGGTGGCCTGCTGCAGCGCCTGCTGCTGTTCATCCTGTTGTTCAGCCTGTGCTTTACCGTGCTGGCCAGCACCGTGCAGTTGTATTTCGAGTACCGCCGCGAGATGCGCGACATCGATTCGCGCATGGCGCTGATTCGCGCCGGCTACCTGGCAAGCCTTGAGCGCAGCCTCTGGGACCTCAACCAGGAGCAACTGAACGTGCAATTGCGCGGCCTGGTGGACTTCTCCGATGTGGCGCGGGTGCGCCTGAGCAGCGCCGATTTCGACTTGCT
This sequence comes from Pseudomonas sp. UC 17F4, assembly GCF_900101695.1. Taxonomy (NCBI): domain Bacteria; kingdom Pseudomonadati; phylum Pseudomonadota; class Gammaproteobacteria; order Pseudomonadales; family Pseudomonadaceae; genus Pseudomonas; species Pseudomonas sp. UC 17F4. Next base: position 3,841,154 of record NZ_FNKV01000001.1, on the reverse strand, counting down.
GCAGGGCGAGGCCGCGCCGCAAGGGCCGCTGCGCATCGAGCGTTTCGCCCTCGACTACCAGCCGCCGTCAGGGCCGCCACGCCATTTGGGCGAGCTGGAAGTCAGCATCGACCTGGGCGCGGTGCACCGACGCCTGTTCGCCACCGGGCTGACCAGCCTGTTGTGGATGAGCGTGTTCCTCTGCGGCCTGGCCGTGGCCCTGTCGGGGTTGTTCTACCGCCTGGTCACCCGCCACCTGCAGGTGATGGCCGAGTTTGCCCGCCGTATAGGCGCCGGCGATTTGCAGGAGCCGCTGCGCCTGGACAAGCGCCGCTCCAGCCGCGAAGACGAAATCGATACCGTGGCCCACGCCCTGGACGACATGCGGCGCAATATTCTCAGCGATATCGATCGCCGTGAAATCGACCGCCTGGCCCTGCAGGACAAACGCGACGAACTGCAGAAGATGGTCGAGCGCCGCACCGCCAGCCTGATGCATGCCAAGGAGGAGGCCGAGGCGGCGAACCTGGCCAAGTCGCGCTTCCTGGCAACCATGAGCCATGAACTGCGCACCCCGCTCAACGGCATCCTCGGCATGGCCGAACTGCTGCGCGAAGCGCACCTCGACGCCCGTGACCGCAAGCGCCTGGATGCCCTGTACAAAGCCGGCGAAGGTTTGCTGACCATCCTTAACGAAGTGCTGTATTTCGCCCGCCTGGAAGAGGGCGAAAGCCACCCGGAGCCGGTGGACTTCTCCCTGCGCCAATTATGCGACGAGGTCATGACCCTGCTCGAGCCGCGAGCGCTGAACAACGATACGGTGCTGCGCTGTCGCATCGATAGCCAGTTGGCGCCTCGCCAGCACGGCGCCGAGCAGTTTTTGCGTCAGGTGCTTAGCAACTTGCTGGCCAACGCCATCAAGTTCACCGAGGCCGGCGAGGTGAGTGTCGATGTCCAGGTGCTGGACCAGGCGCAAGGCCGCCAACAGTTGCGGGTCAGCGTGCGCGACAACGGCATCGGCATCGCTGCGCCGGTGCAGGGGCGGATTTTCGATCGCTTCGTCCAGGCCAGCGACGCCGTGGCCCGGCGTTACGGCGGCACCGGCCTGGGCCTGGCGATCTGCAAGCACCTGGTCGAGCTGCTCGGTGGGCGCATCGGTCTTGAAAGCGTTGAGGGCCAGGGCAGTTGTTTCTGGTTCGAGCTGCAGCTGCAAGCGGCGGCCGCCGAGGCCCCGGCGCTGCTGCCGGCGGCAGCGGTGCAGGCCCTGGATATTCTTGTGGTCGAAGACGTCGAGCTCAACCGCGAGGTGGTGCGCGGCCTGCTGCAGCGTGACGGCCACCGCCTGTGGATGGCCGAAGACGGTGAACAGGCGCTGGAGCTCTGCGCCCAGCGGCGCTTCGAGCTGATCCTGCTCGATGTGCACCTGCCGGGTATCAGTGGCGTCGAGCTGTGCCGGCAGATCCGCCGCATTCCCGGGCCGAACCGCGCTTGCCGGATCCTGGCGCTGACCGCCAGCGTGCAACCGGCGCTGGTGCGCGGATTTCTTGCGGCGGGCATGCAGGGCATCCTCGCCAAGCCGCTGAAGCTCGACAGCCTGCGCCAGGCGCTGGCGCAACAGGGGGTGGTGGTCGAGGCGGCGACGGCCGGGCAGGGCATGGACTGGGCGCTGCTCGACACCCATCGCAGCCTGCTCGGCGAACAGAAAGTCCAGGGTTTGCTGACGGTGCTGCGCGATGCCCTCGAACAGCACCAAGGCGCGCTGGCCGAGGCGCTCAAGGCCGGTGACTGTACCGAGGTCGCACACCTGGCCCATCGCCTCGCCGGCAGCAGCGACTCTCTGGGTTTTAGCGGCCTGGCGACGGTACTGCGCGGGCTCGAGGCAGCAGCGCTGGGTAAGCACCAGGCGGCCCTGAATGCATTGCAAGCACCCCTGACCGAGCAGTTGCGCCTGGCCGCACAGACCCTCAAACAGTTGATCCAGAGCTGACGTACAAAAACCTTACGACTTTTTACATCTTCGATCTTCAGGTACAACGCCAGCTTACATCGCTTTCCAATAATCGACGGCAACCGCTGCACGCGGTCTTCGAAGCTTATTGGAGATAATAATAATGAACTGCCGTAAAGCTCAGCCGTCCTCGCACCATCGCCTGTCCCTCCCGCGCTTCAACCACTGTTGAGGTGCCGACATGACTGACTCTACTGACCGTAAAGGCATCCACCTGACCCGTGCGCTGAAAAGCCGGCACATCTTCATGCTGTCGCTGGGCGGGGTGATCGGTACCGGGCTGTTCATGGGCTCGGGGGTGACCATCAACCAGGGCGGGCCCATGGGCGCGATCCTCGCCTACCTGGTGGCCGGTTTTCTGATGTACCTGGTGATGGTCTGCCTGGGCGAGCTGTCGGTGCAGATGCCGGTGTCCGGCTCGTTCCAGACCCACGCGACCAAATTCATCGGCCCGGCCACCGGCTTCATGATCGGCTGGGTGTACTGGATGAGCTGGGCCACCACCGTCGGCCTTGAGTTCACCGCCGCCGGCATGCTGATGGTGCGCTGGTTCCCCGAGGTGCCGATCTGGTACTGGTCGGCGCTGTTCGTGGTGGTGCTGTTTGGCCTCAATGCCCTGGCCACCCGCGCCTTTGGCGAAGCCGAGTACTGGTTCTCGGGGATCAAGGTGGCGGCGATCCTCGGGTTTATCATCGTCGGCGTGCTGGTGATCTTCGGCGCGATCCCACTGACCAGTGGCGAGCCGGCGCCGATGATGAACAACCTGATCGGCGACTCGATGTTCCCCAACGGCCTGTCGGCGGTGTTCGCGGTGATGATGACCGTGGTCTATGCCTTCCAGGGCTGCGAGATCATGGGCGTGGCCGCCGGTGAAACCGACCAGCCGGAGAAGAGCATCCCGCGTGCGGTGCGCAACGTGGTGTTCCGCGTGCTGATCTTCTACGTGCTGGCCATCGTTGTGCTTTCGGCCATCGTGCCGTGGCAGCAGGCCGGGCTGATGGAGAGCCCGTTCGTGCAGGTGTTCGACATGGTCGGCATCCCTTACGCCGCCGACCTGATGAACTTCGTCATCCTTACCGCGATCCTGTCGGTGGGCAACTCCGGCCTGTATGCCTCGACGCGCATCCTCTGGGCCATGTCCAAGACCGGCATGGCGCCCAAGAGCCTGTCGCCCTTGAGCAAGCGCGGCGTGCCGCTGCGGGCCCTGAGCATCACCCTGTGCTTTGCCCTGGTGTCGCTGATGACCAGCTTCGTTGCCGCCGACACCTTGTTCATGGTGCTGATGGCGGTGAGCGGCATGTCCGGCACCGTGACCTGGATCGTCATTGCCCTGGCCCAGTACAAATTCCGCCGTGCCTACCTGCGCGATGGCGGCAAGCTGGCCGACCTCAAGTACCGCGCGCCGCTGTTCCCGCTGGTGCCGCTGCTGTGCATCACCCTGTGCAGTTCGCTGTTCGTGTTCCTGGCCCTGGACGAAACCCAGCGGCCGTCGCTGTACTGGGGTTTTGGTTTCATCGCCGTGTGTTACGCGGCGTACTTCATCATCCACCGCAAGCGCCAGGCGGTGTTGGCGCCGTCGGTGTAAACCCATCGCGGGGCAAGCCGCTCCTACCTGTAAATGTAGGAGCGGGCTTGCCCCGCGATAGGTTGTACAAAGTTGTAACAGGCGCGGCCATTACTTCTTCATGTAAATATTTAAATCTTTTAAAAACAAAAAGATAGCTGTGTTACTTCACCTGTTACAGCAAGTAGTGCAACCGATTGTCTCCTTGTTGAACACTCGTTTAGTATGGCCTCACGTCATACCTCTAACGCCAACCACAATAATTCGAGGCCACCCATGACCCCTCCTGCGTCGCTGCTCAGCCAGGTCGAAGCCGGCATTGCCTGGATCACCCTCAACCGTCCGGATCAGCGCAACGCGCTGGACATCCCCAGCCTGAAAAACCTGCATGCCTTGCTCGACGCCCATAACGCCGACCCGGCCGTGCGTGTGGTGGTGCTGACCGGCACGGGCCGCAGCTTCTGCGCCGGCGCCGACCTTGCCGAATGGGCCGAGGCCGAATCCCGCGGCGCGCTGGAAAGCTACGGCTGGACCGAAACCGCCCATGCCCTGATGCAGCGCCTGCACAGCCTCGACAAGCCAACCATTGCCGCCATCAACGGCACCGCCGTCGGCGCCGGCATGGACCTGACCCTGTGCTGCGACCTGCGCGTAGCGGCGGCCTCGGCGCGGTTCAAGGCTGGCTACACCAGCATGGCCTACAGCCCGGATGCCGGCGCGAGCTGGCACCTGCCACGGCTGATCGGCAGCGAACAGGCCAAGCGCCTGCTGTTTCTCGATGAGCTGTGGGGCGCCGAGCGGGCCCTGGCGGCCGGGCTGGTCGGCGAGGTGTGCGCCGATGAGCAGTTGCTGGCGGTGACCGCAGACCTTGCCGGGCGCCTGGCCAAGGGCCCGACCTTCGCCTTCGCCCAGACCAAGCAGCTGATCCGCGACGGCGCCCAGCGCACCCTGGGCGAGCAGCTACAGGCTGAGCTTGCCGCCGGGCTGCTGTGCGGGCGCAGCGCAGACGGCGCCGAAGCGTTGCGCGCCGCCGTCGAGAAGCGCACTGCTAATTTCGTTGGCAAATAAACACTTACAAGCACTTCTTCAGGATCGACTCATGAATTTCCAACTGACCCAAGAACAACAAATGTTGGTGGAAGCGGTACGCAGTTTTGTCGCCAAGGAGTTACTGCCCCATGAAGAGGCCGTCGACCGCGCCGACGAGGTCTCGCCAGAGCTTGCCGCGCAGATTCGCGGCAAGGCCATCGCCGCCGGCTTCTATGCCTTCAACATGCCCGAGGAAGTCGGCGGTGGCGGCCTCGACTACCTGTCCCAGGCGCTGATCGAACGCGAGCTGTCGAAGGTGTCGTGGGCCCTGCACGTGTTTGTCGCGCGGCCGTCGAAGATCCTCATGGCTTGCAAGGACGAACAGATCAACGATTACCTGCTGCCGTGCATCCAGGGCGAGAAGACCGACTGCTTTGCCCTCACCGAGCCTGGCGCCGGCTCCGATGCCAACGCGATCAAGACCCGCGCCGTGCGCGAGGGCGACAACTTTGTGCTCAACGGCAGCAAGCACTTTATCAGCCATGCCGGGCATGCCGATTTCGCCATTGTCTTTGCCGTCACCGACACCTACCAGCACAACGGCAAGACGCGCAATGCGGTGACCGCCTTCCTGGTCGACCGCGGCACCCCGGGCATGACCATCCGCCGCGGGCCTAAATGCGTGAGCAATCGCGGCTATCACACCTTCGAGCTGTTCTTCGATGACTGCAAGGTGCCGGCCAGCAAGGTGCTCGGTGAGGTCGGCAAGGGCTGGGAAGTGGCCAACGCCTGGCTGACCGCCGGGCGGGTGATGGTTGCCGCCAACTGTGTTGGCCAGGCCCAGCGTGCCCTGGATGTGTCGCTGCAATGGGCGGCCGACCGCAAGCAGTTCGGCCAGCCGATCGGCACCTACCAGGGCATTTCGTTCAAGCTCGCCGACATGGCCACGCAAATCCGCGCCGCTGAGCTATTGACCCTGCACACTGCCTGGAAAATGGACCAGGACACGATGACCGACGGCGAGGCGGGCATGGCCAAGCTGTTTGCCAGTGAAGTGCTCGGCAAGGTCGCCGATGAGGCGGTGCAGATCTATGGCGGCATGGGCCTGATGGACGAAGGGCCGGTCGAGCGGATCTGGCGCAATGCGCGCATCGAGCGGGTCTGGGAGGGCACCTCGGAGATCCAGCGGCACATCATTTCCCGTGAACTGCTGCGCCCGCTGCTGCGCTGACCAGGAGCCTGCTCATGTTACGAGACAACCTCAAACGCCTGCTCGCTCCGCGCCACCTGGCCTTCGTCGGCGGGCGCAGCATGGCCCGGGCCTTCAAGCGCTGCGCCGAAGGCGGCTACCCAGGGCAGATGTGGCTGGTCAACCCGCAGCACGACAGCCTCGATGGCGTGCCGTGCGTGCGCAGCGTCGCCGAGTTGCCCTGTGCGCCGGATGCGGTGTTCATCGCCACCAACCGCGAACTGACCCTGACCTGCGTGGCCGAGCTGGCCGCCAAGGGCGCCGGCGGGGCGATTTGCTACGCCTCGGGCTTTGCCGAAACCGGCGCCGAAGGCCTGGCCCTGCAACAGCAACTGCTCAAGGCCGCCGGCGACATGGCGCTGCTGGGCCCCAACTGCTATGGCCTGCTCGACTACCTGCACAGCTCGGCGCTGTGGCCGGTGGCCCATGGCGGCAAGGCGGTGGAGAAGGGCGTGGCGGTGCTGACCCAGAGCGGCAACTTTGCCTACAACCTGTCGATGAGCGACCGCTCGCTGCCGGTGGCCTACATGGCCTCGGTGGGCAACCAGGCGCAGATCGGTATCGCCGAACTGATGGACGCGCTGCTCGATGAGCCGCGGGTGACCGCCATCGGCCTGCACCTGGAAGGCCTGAAGAACGTGCCGGGCTTTGCCCGCGCCGCGCACAAGGCGCTGGAAAAGGGCATCCCGATCATCGCCCTGAAAACCGGGGTGTCGCAGATCGGCGCGCAACTGGCGCTGAGCCACACCAGCTCGCTGTCCGGCTCCGATGCCTTGTACGACAGCCTGTTCGAGCGCCTCGGGGTGATCCGCGTCAGCGGCCCGGTGAGCTTTGTCGAAACCCTCAAGGCCGCCGCCTGCGGCCAGCTGCCCAAGGGCGGCAGGCTGATTGCCCTGGCCTGCTCCGGTGGCGACGCCGGGCTGATCGCCGACTATGCCGAGCGCAACGCGCTGAGCCTGCCGAAGCTGGATGACGGCCAGGTCGGCGAGCTGACCCAGGTGTTGCCAAGCTATGCCAACCTGGTCAACCCGCTGGACTTCACCACGGCGATCTGGGGCGACGCCTGCGCGCTTGAGCGCATGCTCGACAGCGCCCTGCGCACCGAGGCCGATGCCGCCATGCTGGTGCTCGACTACCCGGCCGAGTTCACCGGCGAGCGCAAGGAGTGCGACCTGCTGCTGGAGCTGTACTGCGCGGCGCTCAAACGCCACGGCAAGAGCGGTTTTGTCACCTCGGCCTTGCCCGAGCTGCTGCCGGCCGTTGCCCGCGAGCGCCTGCATGGCCACGGCATTGCCGCGCTGCAGGGCGTCGAGGATGGCCTGGCGGCCTGGGGGCGGATTGCCGCGTACCAGGCCAGGCGTCAGGCGCTGCTTGATCTGGGCGAGTCGGCATTGGCGCCGTTGTGCCCGCAGGCACTGCATGGCGAGGGCGAGCTGCTCACCGAGTGGCAGTCCAAGCAAGCCTTGCAGGCGTTCGGCCTGGCGGTGCCCAAGGGCGTGTTGAGCAGCCCTGAGCAAGCCCTCAAGGATGCTGAAACGGTTGGCTATCCTTTGGTGCTCAAAGCGGTCAGCGCGCAACTGCCGCACAAGACCGAAGCCGGCGCCGTCGCCCTCAACCTGCGTGACCCCCAGGCCCTGGGCGCGGCCCTGGAACAGATGCGTACGCGGATCGCGGCCTATGCACCGGGTGTAGTGTTCGACCAGGTGCTGCTCGAACCCATGGCCAGCGCGCCGCTGGCCGAGCTGATCGTCGGCATCAAGCGCGAGAACGACTTCGGCCTGGCGCTGGTGATAGGCGCGGGCGGCATCCTCGTCGAGTTGCTCAAGGACAGCACCAGCCTGCTGCTGCCGACCACCGACGGCGCCATCCGCAAGGCCGTGCTCGGCCTGCGCAGCGCCGCCTTGCTCCAGGGCTTTCGCGGCCGTGAAGCGGCCGACCTCGAGGCGCTGGTGGCGGCGATTCGTGCGGTGGCCGACTACGCCTGCGAAAACGCTGCGCAATTGCTCGAACTGGATGTCAACCCATTAATGGTCGGTGCCCAGGGCACCACCGCGGTCGATGCGTTGATTCGCCTCGGCCAGGTGTAAGGAGATGAACATGCACAACAGCCCATTGACCGGTGGCCAGGCCCTGGTGCGCCTGTTGGCCAACTACGGCGTCGATACCGTGTTCGGCATTCCCGGGGTGCACACCCTGGAGCTCTACCGCGGCCTGCCCGGCAGCGGTATCCGCCACGTGCTGACCCGCCATGAGCAGGGCGCGGGTTTCATGGCCGACGGTTATGCGCGAGTCAGCGGCAAGCCGGGGGTGTGTTTCGTCATCACCGGCCCCGGGGTTACCAACTCCGCCACCGCCATCGGCCAGGCCTACGCCGATTCGATTCCGATGCTGGTGATTTCCAGCGTCAACCATACCGCGAGCCTCGGCAAAGGCTGGGGCTGCCTGCACGAAACCCAGGACCAGCGCGCCATGACCGCGCCGATCACAGCGTTTTCCGCCGTGGCCCTGAGCGCCGAGGACCTGCCCGAGCTGATCGCCCGTGCTTACGCGGTGTTCGACAGCGAACGCCCACGCCCGGTGCATATTTCGGTGCCGCTGGATGTGCTGGCCGCACCGGTCGCCCGCGACTGGAGCAATGAAGTGGTGCGCCGCCCGGGCCGGGGCGTGCCGGCCAGCAGCGCGCTGGATCAGGCCGCAGGCAAATTGGCCGGCGGCAAACGGCCGATGATCATCGCCGGTGGCGGTGCCCTGGCCGCGGCCCAGGAGCTGCAACAACTGAGCACCCGCCTGGCCGCGCCGCTGTTCACCAGCGTTGCCGGCAAAGGCCTGCTGCCACCCGATGCGCCGCTCAATGCCGGCTCAGCGTTGTGCGTGGAGCCAGGCTGGCAACTGATCGCCGAGGCCGATGTGATCCTTGCGGTCGGCACCGAAATGGCCGACACCGACTTCTGGCGTGAACGGTTGCAACTCAATGGTGAATTGCTGCGGGTGGATATCGATCCGCGCAAGTTCAACGACTTCTACCCCTGTGCGGTGGCCTTGCAGGGCGATGCCCGGCAGACCGTCGCGGCGTTGCTCGAACGTTTGCCGCCAGCACCGCGCGATGCCGCTGTCGCCAGTGCTGCGGTCGCCAGCCTGCGCCAGGCGGTCAAGGCCAGCCATGGCCCGCTGCAGGCAATCCACCAGGCAATCCTGGACCGGGTTGCCGCCGAGCTTCCGGCCAACGCCTTTATCAGCACCGACATGACCCAGCTGGCCTACACCGGCAACTATGTCTATGCCAGCCGCGCGCCCCGTAGCTGGCTGCACCCCACCGGCTACGGCACCCTCGGTTACGGCTTGCCTGCCGGTATCGGCGCCATGTTCGCCACGGATGACCGCCCGGGCCTGGTGCTGGTCGGTGATGGCGGGTTCCTCTACACCGCCCAGGAACTGGCCACTGCGGTCGAAGAACTGGAGCGCCCGCTGGTGGTCCTGCTGTGGAACAACGATGCCCTGGGGCAGATTCGCGACGACATGCTCGGCCTGGATATCGAGCCGATCGGCGTGCTGCCGCGCAACCCGGACTTCATCGGCCTGGCCCGGGCCTTTGGCTGCAACGTGGCGCAGCCACACAGCCTGGATGACCTGCAACGGGAACTGCGCAGCGGCTTTGCCCGCAATGGCGTGACCCTGATCGAGCTCAAGCACGCCTGCGCGCGCTGAGCCTACACCGTATTTTTGGGAGACTGCCATGCGTTTTTCCGCTCTGACCCAACGTATCGCCGGTGACGGCGCCGCTGCCTGGGAGATTCACTACCGCGCCCTTGAGCTGCTGGAAAAAGGCCAGGACGTGTTGCTGCTGTCGGTCGGCGACCCGGATTTCGACACCCCGGCGCCGATCGTTGAGGCCGCCATCGACAGCCTGCGCAGCGGCCACACCCATTACTCCGATGTGCGCGGCAAACTGGCCCTGCGCCAGGCCATTGCCCGCCGCCATCAGCAACGCAGCGGCCAGCAGACCGGCGCCGATCAGGTAACCGTGCTGGCCGGCGCTCAGTGCGCGCTGTTCTGCGTGGCCCAGTGCCTGCTCAACCCCGGTGATGAGGTGATCGTCGCCGAGCCGATGTACGTTACTTACGAAGCGGTGTTCGGCGCCTGTGGCGCCACGGTGATCCCGGTGCCGGTGCGCCCGGAGAACGGTTTTCGGGTCCAGGCTGAAGATGTCGCCGCGCGCATCACCCCCAAGACCCGCGCCCTGGCTCTCAACAGCCCGCACAACCCCTCCGGCGCCAGCCTGCCGCGCAGCACCTGCGAGGCCCTGGCCGAATTGTGCATTGCCCATGACCTGTGGCTGATTTCCGATGAGGTCTACAGCGAGCTGCTGTACGACGGCGAGCACATCAGCCCCGGCAGCCTGCCGGGCATGGCCGAGCGCACCGCAACCTTGAACAGCTTGTCCAAGTCCCATGCCATGACCGGCTGGCGGGTGGGCTGGGTGGTCGGCTCGCAGGCTTTGGCCACGCACCTGGAAAACCTCGCACTGTGCATGCTCTACGGCTCGCCGGACTTCATCCAGGACGCCGCCGTGGTGGCCCTGGAGCAACAACTGCCGGAGCTTGCGGCCATGCGCGAAGCCTACCGCCAGCGCCGTGACCTGGTCTGCGAGTGCCTGGCCGATTGCCCGGGCTTGCGTGCGCTCAAGCCCGATGGCGGCATGTTCGTGATGGTCGATATCCGCGAAACCGGCCTTAGCGCCCAGGCGTTCTCCTATCGCCTGCTCGATCACCATGGCGTCTCGGTACTTGCCGGCGAAGCCTTCGGCCCCAGCGCCGCCGGGCATATCCGCCTGGGCCTGGTGCTCGGCGCCGAACCGCTGCGCGAGGCTTGCCAGCGTATTGCCCGCTGCGCCGCCGAACTGATGGAGGGCAAGGCTCATGGCTGACTATTCGCGGCTGTTTATCGATGGCAGCTGGCAACTGCCGTCGGGGCAGGGCCTGGCCGAGGTGATCAACCCGGCCACCGAAGCCGTGGCCGGCAGGGTGCCGCTGGGCGACGAGCACGACGTCAACCGCGCGGTGGCAGCTGCGCGCCATGCCTTTGGCAGTTGGTCGCAAACCCCGTCCAGCGTGCGCGCAGGTTTCATCCGCGCCCTGGCCGAGCAGCTCAAGGCCCGCGCCGATGAGATGGCCGCCGTGATCACCAGCGAGCTGGGCATGCCGGTGCAATGGTGCCGGGCGGTGCAGGTCGACGGGCCGATTGTCGGCCTTGAGCAGTACATCGAACTGGCCGGGCTGATGGATGAGGTGCGCGAGGTCGGCAACTCGCTGGTGGTGCGCGAGGCCGTCGGTGTGTGCGCCTTCATCAACCCCTGGAACTACCCGCTGCACCAGTTGATCGGCAAGCTCGCCCCGGCCCTGGCCGCCGGTTGCACGGTGGTGCTCAAGCCGAGCCAGGAAACCCCGCTGCATGCCTTTTTGCTGGCCGAGATGATCGATGCCATCGGCTTGCCGGCCGGGGTCTTCAACCTGGTCAGCGGCCCCGGCGCCAAGGTCGGCGAGGCGCTGGCCCGCCACCCGCAAGTCGACATGGTGTCGTTCACCGGCTCTACCGGCGCCGGTGTGCGCGTGGCCCAGGCGGCGGCGCCGTCGGTCAAGCGCGTGTGCCTGGAACTGGGCGGCAAGTCGCCGTTGTTGATCACCGCCGACGCCGACCTGGAAGCCGCGGTGCGCTATGGCGTGCAGGACGTAATGATCAATTCCGGGCAGACCTGCACGGCACTGACGCGCATGCTGTTGCCGGCCAGCCGTTATGAAGAGGCCCTGGCAATCGCCGTGGATGAAACCCGCAGCCTGGTCATGGGCGACCCGCAAGACCCCGGCAGCTTCCTCGGCCCGATGTGTTCGGCAGCGCAGCGGCGCACCGTGCTGGACTACATCCGCATCGGCCAGGAGGAGGGCGCACGGCTGTTGTGTGGCGGCGACACGGCGCCAGGTTTCGAGCGTGGCTTCTACGTGGCGCCAACGCTGTTCGCTGACGTCGACAACCGCATGCGTATCGCCCAGGAAGAGATCTTCGGCCCGGTGCTGTGCCTGATCCCCTATGCCGATGAGGCGCAAGCGCTGGCCATCGCCAATGACTCGCCCTTTGGTTTGTCCAGCGCAGTGTGGGCGGCCGACCGCGAGCGGGCCCTGCAACTGGGCCGGCAACTGCGCGCCGGGCAGTGCTTCATCAATGGTGCGGCGTTCAACTACCAGGCGCCGTTCGGCGGCTACAAGACCTCGGGCAATGGCCGCGAATGGGGCGAGGAGGGCCTGGCCGAGTTCGTCGAGACCAAGGCCATTCAGCTCTGAAGTGTCGGGCAGGCTCAGGCCTGCCCGATGTTGTCCTGCGGCTTGTCGAAGGCGACGAACAACTGGTCGGCGGTGATGGCCCCCAGGTCCAGACGCATGTTGGCTTCGAGCATGGCGAACAGGCGGGTGAACACCTCGAACACTTTGCAATGATCTTCCATGCCGGAAAACGGGTTGTCGATTTTCTCGGCGATCAGCGAGCTCTCCTGCACCGCGTCATAGACCTCGCGCAGGGTGATCTCGCTGGCCGGGCGGGCCAGGGTCAGGCCGCCATGGGCGCCACGCCAGGACTTGAGGATATTGGCCTTGACCATCAGCGAGACCAGGCTGCGCACCCGCGTGGGGTGGGTCTTGACCCACTTGGCGATGGTCTCGGTGCGCAGCTTTTGCGGCGCATTGGCGGCCACGAACGAGAGGATGTACGAGGCGGTGATCAGGCGGGTCGACTGGCTCATCTGGCGAAGTCCCTTGTTTGTGGGAGCGGGCTTGCCCCGCGAATCGATGTGACTGAAAAAAACCTATCGCGGGGCAAGCCCGCTCCTACAGAGGAAGGGGATTGGCAGCGACGTGTTTTTGAGTTTAATGTATTTGTCACGATGACAATTACAAATATTTGCATCGATGCGTGCGAGGTTGGCTGAATCCTTTTCTCTGCAGTTCTACAGGGGCAATGCCATGAGCGATAACAACAACAAGATTACTCAAGCGATGCACGACAGCGGCCTGCCGCGTCGGGATTTTCTCAAGTACAGCGCCGCTGCGGCGGCCGTGGCCGGGGCGTTTTCCCTGGGTTTGCCGCTGCACGGCCGGGCCGAGGAGGCCACCCCGAAAGCCGGTGGCGTACTGCGCATGGGCCTGGCCGGTGGCAGCACCACCGACTCCCGCGACCCGGGCTCATGGAGCGACACCTTCACCTTTGTCGGTTTCTCTGCGGTCTACAACACCTTGAGCGAAATCAGCGTCGACGGCACAGCGATTCCCGAGCTTGCCGAGCGCTGGGAGTCCAGCCCCGACGCGCGTGTCTGGACCTTCACCCTGCGCCAGGGCGTGACCTTCCATAACGGCAAGACCCTCGATGCCGGCGACGTGGTCGCCTCGATCCAGCACCACCTGGGCGACAAGTCCACCTCGGCGGCCAAGACCGTGCTCGGCGATGTCGCCAAGGTCAGCGCCCAGGGCACCGACACCGTGGTGTTCGAGCTGCACTCGGGCAATGCCGACTTCGCCTACGTGGTGGCCGACTATCATCTGGTGATCATGCCGGCCAAGGACGGCGCCGCCGACTGGCAGGCCGGGGTCGGCACCGGCGGCTATCGCCTCAAGGGCTTCGAGCCCGGCGTACGCATGGACCTTGAACGCAGCCCGGATTACTGGAAAGCCGGCCGCGCGCATTTCGCCAGCGCCGAACTGCTGGCCATCGCCGATGGCGCGGCGCGGGTCAACGCCCTGGTCACAGGGCAAGTCGATGTGATCAACAAAGTCGACCTGAAGACCGTCGCTCTGCTCAAGCGTAATCCCAACCTGGTCATCGAAGAGACCAAGGGCGCCCAGCACTACACCTTCCCGATGCTCACCGACAGCCAGCAGTTCCAGGACAACAACATCCGCCTGGCGCTCAAGCATGCGATCAACCGTGAAACCCTGCTGGCCTCGGTGCTCTACGGCTACGGCCAGATCGGCAACGATCACCCGATCCAGCCCGGCAGCCGCTTCATCAATAGCGCCCTGGAGCAGCGCGGCTATGACCCGGACAAGGCGCGGTTCTATCTGCGCCAGGCCGGGGTCGATTCGCTCAAGGTGCGCCTGCAGGCCTCCGACGCCGCCTACACCGGCGCGGTCGACGCCTCGGTGCTGTTCAAGGAACAGGCGCGCCAGGCTGGCATCGACATCGACGTGGTGCGCGAACCTGCCGACGGCTTTTTCTCCAATGTGTGGATGAAGCAGCCGTTCACCACCTCGTTCTGGTACAGCAGCCTGACCGCCGACCGGATGTTCAGCATCGGCTACGCCAAGGGCGCGGCCTGGAACGAGACGCACTGGGACAACGCCCGCTTCAACCAGTTGCTCAACGCCGCCCGCGGCGAGATGAACGCGCCGCTGCGCCAGGAGATGTACAACGAAATGCAGGCCCTGTGCCGCGACGAGGGCGGGGCGATCGTGCCGCTCTTCGCAAACTCCGTGGCCGCGCGCTCCAAACGGGTGGCCCACGGTGGGCTGACCGCACCTTACGGCGAGCTCGACGGCCTGCGGCTGATCGAGCGCTGGTGGCAGGCGTAAGCCCGACACGTTGCTTGCACCTTCTTTCGTTGAGCCTGTTCGAGGAGCTGTACGGTGAATAGTCTTTGCAAACTGCTGCTCCAGCGCCTGGCCCTGGGCCTGCTGGCGCTGTTGGCGGTATCGGTGATCATCTTCCTGGCCGTTGGCATGCTCCCGGGCGACGTCGCCCAAGCCATGCTCGGCCAGGCGGCAACCCCCGAGACCGTCGCCGCCTTTCGCGCCCAACTGGGCCTGGACCTGCCGCCGCTGACCCGCTTCGGCCACTGGGCCTGGCAACTGCTGCACGGTGACCTTGGCCTGTCGCTGGCCAACCAGCGGCCGATTGCCGAGCTGATCGGCACGCGCCTGGGCAACACCTTTACCCTGGCCTTGCTGGCGGCGCTGGTGTCGGTGCCGGTGGCTTTGCTGCTGGGCATGCTCGCGGCGCTGTACCGCAACAGCTGGTTCGACCGGCTGCTCAACACCAGCGCCCTGAGTGCGGTGTCGTTCCCGGAGTTTTTCGTCGCCTACATCCTGATCCTGGTGTTCGCGGTCAAGCTCAACTGGTTGCCGAGCATCTCCAACCTGGCCCCGGGTGCGTCCTTCGCCGAGGTGCTGGAGCGGTCGCTGCTGCCGGTGCTGACCCTGAGCCTGGTGGTGATCGCACAGATGATGCGCATGACCCGCGCGGCCTTGATCAACCTGCTGGCCAGCCCGTATATCGAGATGGCCCGGCTCAAGGGCATCAGCCAGGCGCGGATCATCTTCCACCACGCCTTGCCCAATGCCCTGGCACCGATCATCAACGTGGTGGCGCTGAACCTGGCCTACCTGGTGGTTGGCGTGGTGGTGGTCGAGGTGGTGTTCGTCTACCCGGGGCTCGGCCAGTTGCTGGTCGATTCGGTGTCCAAGCGCGACATCCCGGTGGTGCAGGCCTGCAGCCTGATCTTCGCCGCCACCTACATTCTGCTCAATACCACGGCCGACGTGCTGTCGATTGCCAGCAACCCACGCCTGATGCATCCGAAGGGGTAAGCCATGAGCCTGATCAAAGCGTTGTTGCGGGCGCCGTTGAGCGCCCAGTTCGGCCTGTTGGTGATTGTTGCCTACATTCTGGTGGCGTTGTTCGCGCCGGTGCTGGCGCCGTTTGGCGAGACCGAAGTGGTTGGCGAGGGCTTCGCACCCTGGGGCGGGCAGTTCCTGCTGGGCACCGATAACCTTGGCCGCGACATGTTCAGCCGCCTGGTGTATGGCGCGCGCAACACCCTGGGGATCGCCTTCCTGACCACCTTGCTGGCCTTTGCCGTCGGCGGTTTCTGCGGCCTGGTGGCGGCGATCAGGGGCGGCTGGATCGACCAGGGCCTGTCGCGCCTGGTGGATATCCTCATGGCCATCCCGCAGCTGATCTTCGCCTTGCTGATCCTCAGCGTGGTTGGCACCAATGCCACCTCGCTGGTGCTGGTGATCGCGCTGCTCGATGCTACCCGGGTGTTTCGCCTGTCGCGGGCGGTGGCGATGACCGTGGTCGTCCAGGACTTCGTCGAGGCCGCCCGGCTTCGTGGCGAGGGGCTGTGGTGGCTGGTCAGCCGCGAGGTGCTGCCCAATGCCGCTGCGCCGCTGATTGCCGAGTTCGGCCTGCGCTTTTGCTTTGTGTTTTTGTTCATCAGTGCGCTGTCGTTCCTGGGCCTGGGCATCCAGCCGCCAACCGCCGACTGGGGCAGCATGGTCCGCGACAACGCCGTGCTGATTACTTTCGGCGATATCAGCCCGTTGCTGCCGGCCCTGGCGGTGGCGCTGATCACCGTCAGCGTCAACTTTGTCGTGGACTGGGTGCTGCATCAATCCAGTGGCCTGAAGGAGTGCTGAGCATGAGCGTACATTCAACTGACAAGCCGCTGCTGGACATCCGCGACCTGCGCATCGAAGGCCATTACCAGGACACCTGGCACCCACTGATCAAGGGCATCGACCTAAGCCTGCAACGCGGCGAAGTACTGGGTCTGATTGGTGAATCGGGGGCGGGCAAGTCGACCCTGGGGCTGGCCGCCATGGGCTATGTGCGCGACGGTTGCCGCATCACCGGTGGCTCGGTGCGCTTCGACGGCCGGGAGCTGGTCGGCGCCAAGCCCGAAGCCCTGCGCAAGTTGCGCGGCCTGCGTATCGCCTATGTTGCGCAAAGCGCGGCGGCCTCGTTCAACCCGGCACACCGGCTGATCGACCAGCATGTCGAGACCGCGGTGAAGAACGGCGGTATCGACCGTGCCAAGGCGCAAGCCGAAGCGGTCGAGCTGTACCGCGTGCTGCGCCTGCCCAACCCCGAACAGATCGGCCAGCGTTACCCCCACCAGGTCTCCGGCGGCCAGTTGCAACGGGTCATGACCGCCATGGCCATGGCCTGCCACCCGGACTTGATCATATTCGACGAACCAACCACGGCGCTGGACGTCACCACCCAGATCGAAGTGCTGGCGGCGATTCGCGAGGCGCTGAAAACCTACGACAGCGCCGCCCTGTACATCAGCCACGACCTGGCGGTGGTGGCGCAGATGGCCGACCGCATCATGGTCCTGCGCCACGGCAAGCTGGTGGAAGAGGCCGACACCCGGACCATGCTCGACACCCCTCAGCAGGATTACACCAAGTCGCTGTGGGCGGTACGCAGCTTTCGTACCGAACCCAAGCCGTACCCGGCGCAGGCGACGCCGCTGCTGGAGGTGCGCAAGGCCAGTGCCAGTTATGGCCACCAGCCGGTGCTGCATGAGGTCTCGCTCACGCTCCATCGCGGCCAGACCCTGGCGGTGATCGGTGAGTCGGGCAGCGGCAAGAGCTCAACCGCGCGGCTGATCACCGGCCTGTTGCCGCCGACTTCAGGCCAGGTGTTGTATGACGGTGAAGCGCTGCCGGCCGATTATCGCCAGCGCAGCAAAGAGCAACTGCGCCGGGTGCAGATGATCTACCAGATCCCCGACACCGCCCTCAACCCGCGCCAGCGCATCGTCGACATCATCGGCCGGCCGCTGAGCTTCTACCTCGGCCTCAAAGGCCAGGCCCTGCGCCAGCGGGTCGCCGAACTGCTGGAGATGATCGAGCTCGACCCGGCGCGCTACATGGACCGCCAGCCCCGCGAGCTGTCCGGCGGGCAGAAGCAGCGCATCTGCATCGCTCGGGCGCTGGCGGCCGAGCCGCAGCTGATCATCTGCGACGAAGTTACCTCGGCCCTCGACCAACTGGTGGCCGAAGGCGTTCTGAAGCTGCTCACCCGCATCCAGCAGCAACTGGGCGTGGCTTATCTGTTCATCACCCACGACGTCGCCACCGTGCGCGCCATCGCCGACGAGGTGCTGGTGATGCAGCGCGGGCAGGTGGTCGATCACGGCAGCCGCGAGGCGATCTTTACCCCACCGCACCGCGACTACACCGGCTTGTTGTTCTCCAGCGAGCCGGAAATGGACCCGGACTGGCTCGACCGCCTGCTGGCCAAGCGGGCGCTGATTTCCCCTGTGCAAACCGTTTAAGGACCCCTCATGAATGTACTGATCGTTCACGCTCACCCCGAGCCGCAATCCTTCACTGCCGCCCTGCGCGACCAGGCCGTTGCAACCTTCACCGCCCAGGGTCACCAGGTGCAGGTCAGCGACCTGTATGCGATGAACTGGAACCCGGTGGCCAGCGCCGCTGACTTCGTCAGCCGCGAGAACCCCGATTACCTGGTGTATGCCCTGGAGCAGCGCCTGGGAGTCAAAAGTCAGTCGATTGCCGCCGACATCCAGCAGGAGCTCGACAAGCTGCTGTGGGCGGACCTTGTGGTGCTGAACTTCCCGATCTTCTGGTTCTCGGCACCGGCCATGCTCAAGGGCTGGATCGACCGCGTGCTGGTGTCCGGGGTGTGCTACGGCGGCAAGCGCTTTTATGACCAGGGCGGGCTGGCGGGCAAGAAGGCGCTGGTCACCGTGACCCTCGGCGGGCGCGAGCACATGTTCGGCGAAGGGGCGATTCACGGGCCGCTGGAGGACATGCTGCGACCGATCCTGCGCGGCACCCTGGCCTACGTCGGCTTCGAGGTGCTGGAGCCGTTTGTGGCCTGGCACGTGCCGTATATCAGCGACGAGGCGCGCAAGGACTTTTTGCGCAGCTATCAGCAGCGCCTGGAGCATCTGTCCGATGACCAGCCGCTGGTGTTTCCGCGCCTGGCGCAGTTTGATGAGGCGTTGTATCCGTTGGCTTGACCCGCGATAAAAACGACACCTACCCATTCGGGGTATGGTCGCCATCACCGGCTCCCGCGATAGTAACTCCGTCGGCTCACACCGAGCAGATCTGGTGACACGACGGAGTGGCTATGCGAAAGACACTGAAGGTGATTTCCAGTCTGTTGCTCGCGCCCCTGGCAGCGGCGGCCCTTGCCGCCGACGACGGGGCGGGCAACACACTCAGGCTGTACAACTGGACGGACTACATCGGCGAAACGACCCTCGCCGACTTTGAACAAGCCACCGGCATCAAGGTCATCTACGACACCTTCGACGGCTACGAAACGGTGCAGACCAAACTGCTGACCGGGCGCTCGGGCTACGACCTGGTGGTGCTCAACGCCTCCCTGGTGCCGCCGCTGATCAAGGCCCGGGTATTCCAGCCGCTGGACAAAAAGCAGCTGCCCAGCTGGAACAACCTCGACCCGCAGGTGCTCAGCACCCTGCAAGGCTACGACCCGGGCCTTGCGTATTCGGCGCCCTACACCTGGGGCAGCTCGGGGGTGACCTACAACGTCGACAAGATCAAGGCACGCATGCCCGATGCGCCCATCGGCTCGCTGGCCATGCTGTTCGACCCGAAGATCGTCTCGCGCTTCGCCGACTGCGGCGTGACCTTGATGGATGCACCCAGCGAAGTCATCCCGCTGGCCCTCAAGTACCTGGGGCGCGACCCCAACAGCGCCAGCGCCGATGACCTCAAGGCGGCCCAGCAGTTGCTGCTCGGCGTGCGGCCGTTCATCAACAAATTCGACTCGGTCAACTACCTGACCAGCCTGCCCAACGGTGATACCTGCCTGGCATTGACCTGGTCCGGCGACTACGCCACCGCCCAGGCGCGGGCCGAGGAGGCGAAGAAGAACATCAAGCTGTCGTTCTTCATCCCGGAGGAAGGCTCGCTGATCTGGTTCGACAACCTTTACCTGCCCAGCGACGCGCCGCACCCGGCCAACGCCCACCGTTTCATCGAATTCCTCCTGCAGCCGCAGAACATCGCCAAGGTCAGCAACTACATCCACTACGCCAACAGCAACGCCGCTGCCACGCCCTGGGTGCAGGCCGAGATTCGCGACGACCCGGCGATCTACCCGGACGCCGCCACCCGCCAGCGCCTGTTCGCGCAGAAAACCCAGAGCGGCAAGGACATGCGCGCCATCACCCGGGTCTGGAGCACGGTCAAGACCGGTAGCTGACATTTCAATTTCCCTTCGCCAAGGACACTGCCATGGCCACGCCAAACCAAGCCTTGCCAACAAATGCTGCCAACGATGCCCTGGTGGCCGCCGACAAAGCCCACTACATGCACGGATACCACGTGTTCGACGAGCATGCCGAGCAAGGCGCGCTGAACATCGTCGAAGGCGAGGGCGCCTATATCTACGACACCGAGGGCAACCGCTTTCTCGACGCTGTCGGCGGCATGTGGTGCACCAACATCGGCCTGGGCCGCGAAGAGATGGCCCTGGCCATCGCCGACCAGGTGCGTCAGCTGGCCTATTCCAACCCGTTTTCGGACATGGCCAACAACGTCGCCATCGAGCTTTGCGCAAAACTGGCCAGCCTGGCCCCGGGCGATCTCGATCACGTGTTCCTCACCACCGGTGGCTCGACCGCGGTCGATACCGCCTACCGGCTGATCCAGTACTACCAGAACTGCCGTGGCAAGCCGGATAAAAAGCACGTGATCGCCCGCTACAACGCCTACCACGGCTCGACCTGCCTGACCATGTCGATCGGCAACAAGGCCGCCGACCGCGTGCCCGAGTTCGACTATGCCAACGAGCTGATCCACCACGTCTCCAACCCCAACCCCTACCGGGCGCCGGATGACATGGACGAAGCAGAGTTTCTCGACTTTCTGGTGGCCGAGTTCGAAGACAAGATCCTCTCGCTCGGCGCCGACAACGTCGCGGCGTTCTTTGCCGAGCCGATCATGGGCTCGGGCGGGGTGATCATCCCGCCCAAGGACTACTTCCTGCGCATGTGGCAGGTGTGCCAGACCTACGACATCCTCTTCGTGGCCGACGAGGTGGTGACTTCATTTGGCCGCCTGGGCAAATTCTTCGCCAGCGAGGCGCTGTTCGGCGTGCAGCCGGACATCATCACCACCGCCAAGGGCCTGACTTCGGCGTACCTGCCGCTGGGCGCGTGCATCTTCTCGGCGCGCATCTGGAAGGTCATCGCCGAGCCGGGCAAGGGCCGCTGCTTCACCCATGGCTTTACCTACAGCGGCCATCCGGTGTGCTGCACGGCGGCGCTGAAGAACATCGAAATCATCGAGCGCGAGCAGCTTCTGGCCCATGTCGATGAGGTGGGTGGTTATCTGGAACAGCGCCTGCAGAGCCTGGCCGGGCTGCCGCTGGTCGGCGAGGTGCGCTGCATGAAGCTGATGGCCTGCGTCGAGTTCGTCGCCGACAAGCGCAGCAAGGCGCTGTTTGCCGATGAAGTGAACATCGGCGAGCGCATCCACCGCCGGGCCCAGGCCAAAGGCTTGCTGGTGCGGCCGATCATGCACCTGAACGTGATGTCGCCGCCGCTGATCATCACCCGCGCGCAGGTCGACGAGATCGTTGAAACCCTGCGCCAGTGCATCATCGAAACCGCTGAAGAACTGCGCCGCGAAGGGTTGTACGCGGGTGCATGACAAGCCCTTGCGGGAGCCGGCCTTGCCGGCGATGGGCTGCATCGCAGCCCCCCGGCGGGTTAGACTGCCGGGCATGACCCGAGCCACTGCCGACACCCCGATCTGCCTGTCGTTCTCAGCCCTGCAGCAATGGCATGCGGCGCTGCAGCATGCCATTGCCCGCAGCGGCGAGGCCGACGCCCTGGCAAGCCTCGCCGCCGCCCTGAGCCAACTGGTGGCGGTCGAGTCGATGATGATCAGCCTTGAGCGCCAAGGCCAGCCACCGCAACTGTTGTACCAGCAGGGCATCCCCGAGCGTCACCGCGACGCCATCCTCAACCGTTACTTCAGTGCCGGCTACCTGCTCGACCCGTTCTGCCTGGCGGTAGAAAAAGGCCTGGCCCAGGGTTTTTACCACCTGCAGGACATCGCCCCGGACCACTTCTTCGACAGCGACTACTACAAGACCTACTACCTGGGCACCGGCTGCAGCGAAGACAGCTACTACATCGTCGACATCGACCCGCACAGCAAAATATCCCTGAGCCTGTTCCAGGGCTGTGGCGGCAGCAGCCTGAGCGTCGAGCAACTGCACGTGTTGCAGGCGGTCGAGCCGATGGTCCGCGAACTGATCCGCCGCTTTGCCCAGCATGGCCTTGAGCCCGGCAGTGAAGCGGCCAGCCAGGGCAGCGTCCAGGCCGCCTTCGACAGCTTCGGCTGCAACAAACTGACCGAGCGCGAACGGCAGGTGGCGCAGATGATCCTGCGCGGCCACTCGGTGAAGTCCACCGCCGGCGAAATGGGCATTTCGCCAGAAACCGTGCGCATGCACCGCAAGAACCTCTACCTGAAGCTTGAGATCAACTCCCAGTCCGAACTGTTTGCTCGTTTTATCGACTGGCTGCGCCTAGGCTGAGGCTGTCTCACGCCGCGGCCCTGATCGCCAAAACATTGCACAAGCGCTGTTCCAGCACATGCTCGGTGGTGCTGCCGGTCAGGCGTTCGAGCAGTTTGCGCGGGTGGTTGCCCATCACCAGCACGTCGGCGCGGCTGTGGGCGATGAACTCGGCGATGCTGCGGGTGATCGGCGCCGACAAAAAGTGCTGGCGCTCAACCGGTACGCCATGGCGCGCGGCCATTTGCTCGAAAGCCTTGTGGATCGACTTGCGCACGTCACTGCCAAAGCCCGGCATGGTCACGGTGCCAGCGCCGAAGTCGGCCATGTGGGTGTGGGCGCTGTCGCATACGTGCAACAGGTGCAGCTCGGCGTTGCACTGGCGGGCCAGGTCGGCGGCGGCGTTGATCACGCTTTCGTTAAGATCGTCGTGGGGGTGTTCGGGGTGGGTCGGGTCGACCGCGGCAATCACGATGCGCGGCAGCGGGCAGTGCACCTCGCTGACCAGGTGCACCGGGCACGGGCATTCGCGCAGCAGTTGCCAGTCCAGCGGCGCGACCACCAGGCGCTTGAGCAGCGGCTCGTGCTGTACGTCCTTGATCAGCAGGTCGGGGGTGATTTCGGCCACTTGCGCCAGGGCCGCTTGCAGCACGTCGCGGGCGAGAATCACCTCGGTACTGACGCGAATACCGTTTTCGTGCAGCAAGGTCGCTTCATCGGCCAGCCACTGGCGGTTGTTCTGCATCAGCGTATCGAGGCGGTGTTCGTCACCGCTCATGAGCCCGAGGGTATCGATTTCGTCGACAAAGGCGCAGATATGCAAGGTGGCGCCGGTGGCGAGGGCCAGGGCAGCGGCGCGCTCCAGCGCCGGGGTGTGGCGCAGGTCGGAACCTACCATCAGGAACAGGCGTTGGTACTGGCTCATGGGGTACCTCCGGTAGCGTTGTGTTGCCAGCCCCCCGGTGCTTGAAGTCTAGTCCATCGCAGCGGGGCGCCCGCAGGCTCCGGGGCGGGCTATCTGACAAGCGGTCCGCGCTGGTCTAGGCTGCGCTACAGGACCGGGCGGGCGAGGGTGAGGGCATGAGCAATGCGGTACTCAAGGCGTGGCTGCTGATTGGCGGGTTGCTGCTGGGCGCCCTGACCTGGGCCCAGGAGCCAGGCGCAGTGTCGGCCAGCGCCGAGCCGGTGGAGCTGAAGGTGTTCAACCGCAGCATCATGCTGTTTCGCGCGACGGTGCTGGGCGAAACCCCGCAGTTGCGGGTCAAGCGCGCCCGCACGGTGATCGGCGAAACCCTGGACGACAGCCCCGACCCGCAGGTCAGCCTCGACCCGGTGCAGTCCAGCTACCTGGTGCTGCTGGGCGACAAACGTGCGTTCATTGTCTCCAGCCGCGACATTGACCCGCTGAGCCAGGGCACGGTGCGCGAGGCCGCCGAGCAGGCCGCGGCCAACCTGCGCCAGGCCGTGGGCGAGCAGCGCGAGGCGCGTAACCTGCAACGGCTGGCACGCGCGGGGCTGGCAGCAGCGCTGGCCACCGCGCTGTACCTGGCGCTGTTGTGGGCTATCGCGTTTACCAGAGGCAAGCTGCAAGCGCGCCTGCCGCGGCTGATGCGCCGTCACGCGCGGACCCTGAGCGTGGGGCAGACGCCGGTGATCGAGGCGAATTTCTTCTACACCTTGATACGCCGGGTGCTGGAGAGCGTGCGCTGGTTGCTGATCGCCTTGCTCAGTTATGAATGGCTGGGTTTTGTCCTGTCGCGCTTTCCCTATACCCGGCCATGGGGCGAGCGCCTCAATGAATACTTGCTGGAGCTGCTGCGCTACCTGCTCGAAGGCATGATCAGCGCGGTGCCGGGGCTGGTGGTGGCCCTGGCGATTTTTTTCATTGCCCGTGGCGCGGTCGCTTTCAGCCGCCGCTTGCTGCGCCGCCTGGCGGTGCCGGGTACCCTGAGCTGGCTCAACCAGGAAACCCTGGCCCCGACCACGCGCCTGACTGCCCTGGCGATCTGGTTGTTCGCCCTGGCCATGGCCTACCCATACCTGCCTGGTGCGGGTACCGACGCGTTCAAGGGCTTGTCGGTATTGATCGGCCTGATGATTTCCCTGGGCGCCACCAGCGTCGTCGGCCAGGCCGCTGCCGGGCTGATCCTGACCTACACGCGCACTTTGCGTCCTGGCGAATTCGTGCGCATCGGTGAGTACGAGGGCACGGTCACCGAGCTTGGCATGTTCACCACCCGCATCCGCACTGGCCTGGGTGAAGTGCTGACGCTGCCCAATTCGTTGATCACTGCCAGCGTGACCAAGAACTACTCGCGGATCGTCGAGGGCGAGGGCTATGTGGTCGACACCACCGTGACCATTGGCTACGACACGCCCTGGCGACAAGTCGAGGCGATGCTGCTGGAGGCGGCGCGGCGTACCAATGGCATCCTCGAGCAACCGTTGCCGCAGGTGTTCCAGACCGCCCTGTCGGACTTCTATCCCGAGTACCGCCTGGTGGCCCAGGCCATTCCCAGCCAGCCCCGGCCGCGGGCGGTGCTGCTCAGCGAACTGCACGGGCATATCCAGGACGTGTTCAACGAGTACGGCGTGCAGATCATGTCGCCGCATTACCTGGGCGACCCGCAACAGCCCAAGTCGGTGCCCCCGGCGCAGTGGTACAGCGCCCCGGCGCAGCCGCCCGGGGCGCCCTGAACTCAGGGCTCTTCGGCCGGGCTGTCGGCGGCCAGCGGCTGCGCCACCCAGCTCATGAACAGCTCGTAACCCACGGCCAGCACCACCGGGCCGATGAACAGGCCGATGATGCCGTTGGTCAACATGCCGCCGAGCGCGCCGATCAGCACTACCGGCATCGGCACGGCAACCCCGCGGCCCAGCAGCAGCGGCTTGAGGACGTTGTCGCACAGCCCGGCGAGCAGGGTCCAGATGGCGAAGATCACCGTGCTGGCACTGACTCCGTCATGGGCAAACACATAGATCACCACCGGCAAGGTCACCAGCAGCACCGGCAGCTGGGTGATGCCCAGCAGCAACACCAGTAGCGCCAGCACCCCGGCCGCGGGCACGCCCATGACCACCAGGCCGATGCCCACCAGCAGCATCTGCACGAAGGCGATGCCAACCACGCCCTGGGCCACGGCGCGAATGGTCGCGGTGCACAGCGCGGCCAGTTGCTCGCCGCGCTGTGGCCCGGAAATGCGCATGGCAATGGCCTCGGCGGTGCGCTGACCATTGTCGCCCTTGGCCATGATCACCCCGGCGACCACCAGGGCAACCACGAACACCAGGATGCCCGAGCCGATCCCGGCCAGTTGCGTCAGCAAGGTCTTGCTCACGCCCTTGAGGTGCGGGGCCACCTGCGACAACGCCCAGCTCAGGTCGCTGCTGGCATGGGCCCAGATACCGTACAGCGGTGCGCCGATCAGCGGCCAGTCACGCACGTTGTCCGGCGGCGGCGGGATTTCGATGCGCTGGTCCTCAAAGCCGTGGATGCCTTGCTGCACGGTGTCGGCCACCGAGGTGCCGAGCAGGCTCAACGGCCCGATCAGGCAGGCCAGGCCGATAATCACCAGCACCCCCGCGGCCCAGCCAGGGCGGCCACCCAGCCAGCTGCCCAGGCGCTGGTTGAGCGGGTAGAGGGTGATCGCCAGGATCACCGCCCAGAGCATCAGGCTCAAAAACGGCCGGAAGATCTCGAAGCAGAACATCACCAGCACCGCGATCAGGCCAGCGCGGATCAGCACATCCAGCAGTTCGCGGGCGGTGCCCAGGTGCAGGGGGCGGTTGTTGGCCATCGGCGTCTCCTTGGGCGGGCAATCGGCGCTTTAGCGCAGCGCTGGGCAGCGACTGGCGCCGCCGCTGGCCGCCTGGCTGACCAGTTCGGTGAAGCGCTTGAGGTTCTGCTGGTGGGCCAGCACCAGCGCGTCGATGCTGGCCCCGGCCGGGGTCTGGATCACGCTGCGACAGTTGAGCGCCGCGCCGCCGTTGGCGGCCCGCAGACGCCAGCGGGCATCGAACAGGGCGTACTGCCCAGGCACCGAGTCAAAGCGTTGGACTTCCACGCGCAGGCCCAGGCGTGGCTGGGCGCTGCTGCTGGCGAACTGGTTGACCAGGGCGTTGCGCAGCTCGTCGGCGAGGCTTGCGCCCCACCATTCGGTCTCAAGGATCGCCAGGCTGCTGTTGCCCTGGCGAATCACCACCTGCGGGCGATCGACCTGCGGCGGCACGCTGACCTGCTCCAAGAGCACATCGGCACTGCTGGCCGCCGCCGGCTGTTGCGGGATCAGCGTGTGGTAGTGGATCGGGTCGCTGCGGCAAGCGGCCAGCACCAAGGCCAGGCTCAACACGGCAATCTTGAAGGCATGCGCCATGGGTGTGCTCCTGCGGTCAGTTGCGCGACGAAGGTTTCAATGCGTCAGCGGGTGCATCCTTGGGTCGGCCGCGCAGCAGCGACTCGGGGTTGCGCCCCAGGTAGTCGGCCAGCTCCCGGAGCGAGCGCGACATGCGCCCCAGCTCGTCGAGGGTCTGGGTCAGTTGCTCGCGTTGCGGCGAATCCTCGGCCAGGGTCGAGTTGGCCGACTGCAGGGTCTTGCTGACCTCCTGCAAGGTGCCCTGGACGCCCGGCAAGGTGCGGCTGTTGAACTGCTGCAGGCCCTTGCGCAGTTCCACCAGGTTGGCGTCGAGGTTGTTGGCGATGCGCTCGATCGGCAGGCGGTTGAGCTTCTCGACCATGGCCTGGAACTGCTCCTGCAGTTGCTCCAGGCTACCCGGTACGGTGGGGATGGTAATCGGCCGGGCGCTCGGGTCGAACACCACTTTCGGCGCCTTGGGGTCGAAATCCAGGGCGATGTACAACTGCCCGGTGAGCAGGTTGCCGCTGCGCGCCTGGGCACGCAGGCCGTTGTCGACGAAGGTGCCGAGCAACTGCGCGGCGGCTTTTTCGTCGTCGGGGTCGTGGTTCAGCGCCTTGAGCAGCTTGGTGTGGGCGCGGCCCAGGCGCTGCGGGTAGATGACGATGCCGACATTGACCGGGAAGGTACGCTTGTCGACGTCGAAATCGAGGTTGACCGACACCACCGAGCCGATCTCGACGCCGAGGAACTCCACCGGCGCTCCGACCTTGAGGCCGCGCAGCGCCTGGTCGAAACGCAGGCTCAGGTACTGCGCCTTGCCATGCGGCGGCGACAGGGCCCGGGCGCGGTCGTCGAACAGTTCGAACTGGCGGTCTTCGGCGGCCACCTGGTCATCGGGGCTGTAGTCGGGGGCGCGAAAGGCAATGCCGCCGACAATCACCGACGACAGCGATTCGGTACGAAAGGCAAAGCCGTTGGCGCCGACCTCGACATCGACGCCGCTGGCGTTCCAGAACCGCGTGTTGTCGGTGACGAAGGCATCGCTGGGCGAGTTGATGAACACCTCGATACTCACCCCTTTGCCGTTCTCGTCGAGGTTATAGGCGACCACCTGGCCGACCGGGATCTTGCGGTAGTAGACCGGCGAACCGACCCCCAGCGAGCCGAGGTCGCTGGCGTGCAGGAAAAAGCGCTTGCCGGGCTCGCCGTAGGTGATCGGCGGCGGCGATTCGAGGCCGACGAAGGCCTTGGCGCGGGTGTGAGATTCGCCGGAATCGGCGCCGATGAAGTCGCCGGACAGCAGGGTGTCGATGCCCGACACGCCGCCGGCGCCGATGCGCGCGCGCACTACCCAGAACTTGGAGTCCTCGCGGGTAAAATTGTCGGCCTGCTTGACCAGCTTGACCGTGGCGGTGACGCTCTTCTGGTCCTTGCTCAACTCCACTGCGGTGACCTGGCCGATCACCACGTTGCGGTACTTGACCGCGGTCTTGTTGGCCTCCAGGCCCTGGCCGGTCTTGAAGGTGATCTCGATGGTCGGGCCTTGCTGCATGACGTTATGGACCACCAGCGACAAGCCCACCAGCACCGCCACCAGCGGCACGATCCACACCAGCGAGATGCTGAAGCGCCGGGTCTTGACCCCGGGCTGGCCGGGTTGGGGGCTGTCTTGGCGGGTATCAGTCATCGGCCTGCTCCTTGTCGTGCTGCCAGATCAGTCTAGGGTCGAAGCTCATTGCCGCAAGCATGGTCAGCACCACCACCATGCCGAAGAACAGAATGCCCGGGCGCGGTTCGATATCGCCCAGGGCCTGAAACTTGACCAGCGCCGCCACCAGGGCGACCACCAGCACATCGAGCATCGACCAGTAGCCGATCAGCTCGACGAAGCGGTACAGGCGCGCCCGTTGCGTCTGCGCCCAGGTGCTGCGGCGCTGCACGGTGATCAGCAGCAGGGCCAGGGCAACGAACTTGGTCGCCGGCACGGCGATGCTGGCGATGAAGATGATCAGGGCGATGTCCCAGGCGCCATGCTCCCAGAACTCCATGACGCCGCTCATGATGGTGCTGTCGGCGCCGCTGCCGAACAGCGTGGTGTTCATCACCGGCAGCAGGTTGGCGGGGATATAGAGCACCAGCGAGGCGACCAGGTAGGCCCAGGTGCGGGTCAGCGAATCGGGCTTGTGCGCATGCAGCGGCGCGCCGCAGCGTTCGCATTCGTGCGGCTGATGAGTGTTGTCGCAGGCCATGCCGCAGGCATGGCAGAGCACCAGGTTGAGCTCGGCGGCGCGCGGTGGGCGGCTCATGGCAGCACGTCCCAGAGCTCGCGGATGTCGCGCCCGGCGATGCGCAGAATCAACAGGCTCAGGGCCGCCAGTGCCAGCAGGCCGATGCCCGGCAGCACATCGAGCATGCCGGCCAGCTTGAACACCGCGACCATGGCGCCGAGCAGGCAGACTTCGAGCATGCTCCACGGGCGCAGGGTTTCCAGCCAGCGCATGCACAGGCTGAAGCCCGGGGCGCGGCCGCCGGCCAGGGCAAAGCCGAGCACCCAGATCAACAGCAGCAACTGGAACACCGGGGCGATGATGATCGAAATCGCCGCCACCAGGGCGATAAAGGTGATCGGCCCATTGGCCAGGGCCCGCACCGAGTCCCACAGGGTGGCGCTGTTGTGCAGGCCTTTGAGGCTGATGCTCATGATCGGGTAGAAATTGGCGAACACCCAGAGGATTAGCGCGGTGACGCTCAGGGCCAGGCGTTGCTGCACGCTCAGGCCGTTATAGCGCTGCAGCACCGCGCCGCAGCACTGACACAGGGCCTTCTGATGTTTGCCGAGGCTGACTTTCTGGTACACGCAGTCGCAATGTTCGCAGATGATCAACTGATGGGTATCCAGCATGGCGCGCGCTCTGGCTGCGGGCGGGGACTAGCTCAATATAGTCGGCGCTGGCGCGGGGCTTCGGATTTTTTACCCACTGCGGGAGTTGGCTGCACCGGCCTCATCGCGGGTCAAGCCCGCTCCCACAGGTCCGGTGTACACAGTTCCACTGTAGGAGCGGCGGTGCGGCGACCCGACTTGACCCGCGATGAGGCCGGTGCAGCGGCTACCAACCCGGCACCCCGCGCATGTCCGGCAGTTTGTGGGCGATGCCCTTGTGGCAATCGATACAGGTCGCCTGCCCGCTGGCCAGCGAGGTCGAGTGCATGGCTGCGGCGCGTTTGCTCTGGCGGGTGAAATCCATGAACTCGAAGTTGTGGCAGTTGCGACATTCGCGCGAATCGTTGGCCTTGAGCCGCGCCCATTCGTGCTCGGCCAGTTCACGGCGGTGCGCGAGGAATTTGTCGCGGGTGTCGATGGTGCCGAAAATCTTGCCCCAGACTTCCTTGGACGCCTGCATCTTGCGCGCGATCTTGTGTGTCCATTCGTGCGGTACATGGCAATCCGGGCAACTGGCGCGTACCCCGGAGCGGTTGCTGTAGTGAATGGTCTCCTTGAGTTCGACAAAGACGTTGTCGCGCATCTCATGGCAGGAGGTGCAGAACTTCTCGGTGTTGGTCACCTCCAGGGCGGTGTTGAAGCCGCCCCAGAAGATGATCCCGGCGACGAACCCGCCGAGGGTCAGAAAGCCCAGGCTGTAGTAGACACTGGGCCGCCAGAGAATGCCCCAGTATTGCTTGAGTAGCCCGAACAGTGCTCGCATGGCGCCTCCTCAGGGTTTTTGCGCGGCGTTGGCGTCGTCTTGCAGCAGCTTGTCGATGGTTTCGAAGCTGTTGCCCACCAGTGGCTGCACCTCTTTTTGCGGCACATGACACTGGGTGCAGAAGTAGCGCCGTGGCGATACCGCCGCCAACGCCTGGCCGTCGCGGTCCATGTAGTGGGTGATGCTGATCATGGTCGCCTGGCTGCGCGCACTGTTGGCGCGGCTGTGGCAGGACAGGCACTTGTTGCCGTTGAGGTCGACCTGATAGCCGCGAATCGTGTGGGGGATGGTCGGCGGCTGGTCGGGGTAATTGCGTTCGCGCTTGAGGTCCTTGTTCTCGTCGTTGGCCAGCGGCGGCGCCGGCAAACTCTGGGTCAGGGTGCCGCCCGGGCGCCGGCCATCGGGGCCGGGGGCATCGAGGGGGTAGTCGACTTCGGCGGCGACCACCAGGCCGATGACCGCGAACAGCAGCAAAGGCAGGCTGCGAATGGGCATGACGGTTCTCCTCAGGCCGCGCTGATCAGCTCGATGCGTATGGCGCATTTCTTGTAATCGGTTTGCTTGGAGATCGGGTCGGTGGCGTCCAGGGTGACTTTGTTGATCAGCTTGTTGGCATCGAAAAACGGCACGAACACCAGGCCGCGCGGTGGCTTGTTGCGCCCGCGGGTTTCGATGCGCGCGCGAATCTCGCCGCGCCGGCTGATCAGTTTCACTTCACTGCCGCGCCGTGCATTCAGGGCCTTGGCATCGTCAGGGTGCATGTACACCAGGGCATCGGGCACTGCTTTGTACAATTCTTCAACGCGCTGGGTCATGCTCCCGGTGTGCCAATGCTCCAGCACCCGGCCGGTACTCAGCCAGAACGGGTAGTCGGCATCCGGTGCTTCGGCCGGCGGCTCGTAGGGCAGGGCGAAGATGATCGCCTTCTTGTCCGGGTAACCGTAAAACTGCACTTCACTGCCTTTCTCCACGTACGGGTCGAGGCCTTCGCGGTAGCGCCAGCGGGTTTCCTGGCCGTCGACCACCGGCCAGCGCAGGCCGCGCTCGCTGTGGTAGCGATCAAATGCGGCCAGGTCGTGACCATGGCCCCGGCCGAACTGTGCGTACTCTTCGAACAAGCCCTTTTGCGGGTAGAAGCCAAAGGCCTTGGCTTCATCGTTGTGGTAGCCGGCTTGCAGCTGCTCGACCGGGAACTGGTCGACCTGACCATTTTTGTACAGCACTTCGAACAGGGTCTTGCCTTTGTACTCGGGGGCCTTGGCCAGCAACTCGGCAGGCCAGACCTCGTCGGTGGTGAAGCGCTTGGAAAACTCCATCAATTGCCACAGGTCTGAACGTGCTTCGCCCGGGGCGGTCACCAACTGATGCCAGAACTGGGTGCGGCGCTCGGCATTGCCATAGGCGCCTTCCTTTTCTACCCACATGGCGCTGGGCAGGATCAGGTCGGCAGCCTGGGCCGACACCGTGGGGTAAACGTCCGAGACAATCACGAAATTGTCCGGCTTGCGCCAGCCCGGCAGCACTTCCTGCATGATATTGGGCCCGGCGTGCATGTTATTGCTGGCCTGGGTCCAGTAGACGTTGAGCACCCCGTCCTTGAGCATGCGGCTCTGTTGCACGGCATGAAAGCCGACGTTCTCCTGGATAGTGCCGGCGGGCAGCTTCCAGATTTTTTCGGCGCTGGCGCGGTGCTTGGGGTTGGTCACCACCAGGTCGGCCGGCAAGCGGTGCGAGAAGGTCCCGACTTCGCGGGCGGTGCCACAGGCCGAGGGCTGGCCGGTGAGCGAGAAGGGGCTGTTGCCCGGCTCGCTGATCTTGCCGGTGAGCAGGTGGATGTTGTAGATCAGGTTGTTGGCCCACACCCCGCGGGTATGCTGGTTGAAGCCCATGGTCCAGAACGACACCACCTTGCGCTTGGGGTCGGCATACAGCTCGGCCAGCGCCTTGAGGCGCTCTTGCGGCACGCCCGATTCGGTGGCTGCGCGCTCAAGGGTGTAGGGCCGCACAAAGGCGGCGAACTGCTCGAAATCGATGTCGCTCCAGGTGTTGGCCTTGTCGGCGTTCCTGGCCTTGGCTTCGCGTGGATCGTCGGCGCGCAGGCCGTAGCCGATGTCATCGGCGCCGAGGGCGAAGCGTGTGTGCTTGCTGATGAAGTCCTTGTTCACCGCGCCGCTTTCGATGATGTGGTTGGCGATGTAGTTGAGGATCAGCAGGTCGGTTTGCGGCTTGAACACCATGGGAATGTCGGCCAGGTCGAAGCTGCGGTGTTCGAAGGTCGACAGCACCGCAACCTTGACCTGCGGCTGGCTCAGGCGCCGGTCGGTGACCCGGCTCCAGAGGATCGGGTGCATTTCGGCCATGTTCGAGCCCCACAGCACAAAGGCATCGGTGGCCTCGATGTCGTCGTAGCAGCCCATGGGTTCATCCATGCCGAAGGTGCGCATGAAGCCCATCACCGCCGAAGCCATGCAGTGGCGGGCGTTGGGGTCGATGTTGTTGCTGCGAAAGCCGGCCTTCATCAGTTTGTTGGCGGCGTAGCCTTCCCACACCGTCCATTGCCCGGAGCCAAACATGCCGATCGATTCCGGGCCTTTGTTGTGCAGCGCTTGCTTGTACTTTTCGGCCATGATGTCGAAGGCTTTTTCCCAGCTGATCGGCTGGAATTCGCCCTGCTTGTGGTACTGGCCGTTGCGCATGCGCAGCAGCGGTTGGGTCAGGCGGTCATTGCCGTACATGATTTTCGACAGAAAATAGCCTTTGACGCAGTTCAGGCCGCGATTGACCTCGGCTTTGACGTCGCCGTGGGTGGCCACCACGCGGTTGTCGCGCGTCGCCACCATGACGCTGCAACCGGTGCCGCAAAAGCGGCAGGGCGCCTTGTTCCAGTTCAGGGTCACCAGGTCGGCTTCGGTCACCAGGTTGCTGGCGCTGGTGAAGATCGGCAGGCCCGCCGCGGCGGCGGCAATGGCGGCGGCCTGGGCCTTGGCAAATTCACGGCGGGTCATGCTCATGGTGAGTCTCCTTCTGGGGCGAGGAGTTCGTGGTAAATCAGCGCGGCATTGAGCACCCCGGGCAGGTTGTTGATCTGCTCGATGCGCTGCAGGATCTGCTGTTCATGGTGGGCTTCGAGCACCACCACCAGCTTGCCGGCGGGGCTGTGCTGATGCAGTTCGAGGTTGTCGAGCAGCAGCAGGTTGGCCTTCACCGCCTCGAACAGTTCGGGGCGGGCATGTACCACCAGGCTGGCAATGTGCAGAACGTCGTCCATGGGCGGGCTCCGGCAGTCTCGGCTAGCCGTTGGGAGGGCCGGGTGGGCCATACAGCAACTGGAAAAACCAGACGAGAAAACCGTAGCCGCCAACGATGGCGACCGACATCAAGGGGAACAGGCAGACGATCAGAAACAGGAACAGCAGCGTTTCTCTTCTGCGGGCGATTTTCTGTTCTTCAGCCAATGACATGGAGCGGCCTCCTGTCGAGCGTGAACTGAGCCTAGATCAGCGTGCTCTGCCCACGCCGGCTGGCGCGACCAACGGTCAACACGGCCTTGAAAACACTACAGGTGAACTACACTGCTGGCACGGACCCCCTGGCTGCGGTGGAAAGCGAACATGCTTGATTACTTCGCGTTGGGTATTTTGATTTTTGTCGGCCTGGTGCTGTTCTACGGGATCATCGTCCTGCACGACATTCCCTATGAAATCGCCGTACACCGCAACCACCCGCACCAGGATGCGATCCACGCCACCGGCTGGGTCAGCTTGTTCACCCTGCATGCGCTGTGGCCGTTCCTGTGGATCTGGGCAATGCTCTACCGCGAAGATCGCGGTTGGGGCTTTCGCGATGGCAAGTCGCCGCAAAACCACGTGGTGCGCCTTGAACAACAGGTCGCCGAACTGCAGCAACGCATCGCCCGCCTCGAAGGCGTGGCTCCCGCCGAGCCTGCGCCCGGCCACGACGATGGCAACGGAGGGCTCTGAGCATGGACTTGCTGCTGATCCTCACTTACGCGGCCATTTGCGTGGCGATCTTCAAGCTGTTTCGCATCCCCCTGAACAAGTGGACAGTGCCCACGGCGGTGCTGGGTGGCATCGTGATGATCGGCGCGCTGATCTTCACCATGAACTACAACCACCCGTATTCGGAAGTGGCGCGTTCCTACTTCGTCTCGGTGCCGGTGATCCCGGCGGTTACCGGCCAGGTGATCGAGGTGCCGGTCAAAGGCAACCAGCCGCTGGAGAAGGGCGATGTGCTGTTTCGCATCGATCCGGCGCCGTTCGAGTACCGGGTGCGCTCGCTCAAGGCGCAGATCGTTGCGGCGCGGGGCGATCTGTACCGCATCAACGAACTGATCAAGCGCAAC
The DNA here is from genome assembly GCF_900101695.1 of Pseudomonas sp. UC 17F4. Taxonomy (NCBI): domain Bacteria; kingdom Pseudomonadati; phylum Pseudomonadota; class Gammaproteobacteria; order Pseudomonadales; family Pseudomonadaceae; genus Pseudomonas; species Pseudomonas sp. UC 17F4. The sequence continues at coordinate 3,806,547 of NZ_FNKV01000001.1, read as the reverse complement.
TTCGGTACCCGCCGCGAGCAGGAAGCGGCCATCGCCCAGGTCGATGACCTGCAGGCGCAACTGGACAACGCCCAGTTCGAACTCGATAGCACCGTGGTGCGGGCGCCGAGCAAGGGTTACGTCACCCATGTGTCGCTGCGCACCGGGATGCGCGCGAGTGCCTTGCCGCTGCGCCCATCGATGGTGTTCATTCCCCAGGAAGGCCAGTACTTTGCTGCCTGGATGCGCCAGAACAGCCTGCTGCGCCTGGTGCCCGGGGATGAGGCGGAAGTGGCCTTCGACGGCATTCCGGGCAAGGTCTTTCATGGCAAGGTCAAGAACGTCATCGCGGTGATCGCCGAGGGCCAGGTGCAGCCGTCCGGCACCCTGATCGGCTACACCGGTTCACCGCCACCCGGGCGGGTGCCGGTCATCATTGAAATCGACGACCCGGCGTACGCCCAGTACAGCGCGCAGATGCCCGGTGGTGCCTATGGCCAGGCGGCGCTGTACAGCAAGCACTTTCCGCACATCGCCACCATGCGCAAGATCCTCCTGCGCATGGCGGCGTGGATGAACTATATCTTCCCGTTCCACTAGTGGAGTACAAATGTACTCCGCGCCGGGTTCACGCCTGCGGCCGGGTCGGCAGATACGGCAGCAGGCGCTCGGTTTCCTTTCTGACCACCGCGTAGCACTCGCAACTCAACTGCTCCAGGCGCGCCCGATCAAGGACCTTGATATGCCCGCGGCTGTACTCGATCACGCCCAGGCGCTGCAGCTTGCCGGCGGCATCGGTGACGCCTTCGCGGCGCACCCCGAGCATGTTGGCGATCAGCTCCTGGGTCATGGTCAGCTGGTTGCCTTTGAGCCGATCCAGCGACAACAGCAGCCAGCGGCACAGTTGCTGGTCAATCGAGTGATGACGATTGCACACCGCGGTCTGCGCCATCTGCGTGATCAGCGCCTGGGTGTAGCGCAGCATCAGCACCAGCAGCTCGCCGTGGCGGTTGAATTCGTCTTTCAGGCGCTGGCCGGGCAGGCGGTAGGCGTGGCCGGCGCTCTGCACGATGGCGCGGCTCGGGGTGCTTTCGCCGCCCATGAATACGGCAACGCCGATCAGGCCTTCGTTACCGACCACGGAGATCTCCGCCGAGGCGCCGTTTTCCATCACGTACAGCAGCGAGACGATGGCGTTGGTCGGGAAGTAGACGTGACGCAAGGCATCGCCAGACTCATAAAGCACCTTGCCCAGCGGCAGGGCGATCAGTTCCAGGTGCACCAGCAGGCGCTCCAGCGCGGTTGTCGGCAGGGCCGCCAGCAGGTGATTGTCCTGTGGCCTGACCTGTGGCTTGGGTGATGCGGGCATACGGAGCCACCGATGGCAGACGAGAGCTGTCTGGCCTCAGGGTACTCCTATCCGCGCAGGCTAGGGGAGGCTGGCAGTGGCCGGCAGGCAATGCGCGCTGATCTGGTGGGTTTGACCGTCATCCACGAGCCTGACCACGCCGTCGGCCAGGGGCTGGCCATCCAGGCTCAGGCTCAACGCGCCCGCGCCCGCATGGCGCACCTCGATGCGGTAGCGGCTGGCGCCATAGCGATAGTGCAGCACGTAGCCCGGCCATTCGGCCGGCAGCAGCGGTTGCAGGCTCAAGGTCTCGCCGCTGCGCTGCAAGCCCAGCAGTGACTCGACGATCAGCCGGTACATCCAGCCGGCGGCGCCGGTGTACCAGCTCCAGCCGCCGCGCCCGGCATGGGGCGGCGCGCCATAGACATCGGCGGCCATCACGTACGGCTCGACCTTGTAGGTGTCGATACGCTCGGCGCTGCCCTGGCGCAACGGGTTGATCAGGCGCAGCAGTTCCCAGGCCCTGGCGCCGTCGCCCAGGCGGGCAAAGGCCATGCTCGCCCAGACGGCGGCATGGCTGTACTGGCCGCCGTTCTCACGCACGCCGGGCACGTAACCCTTGATGTAGCCAGGGTCCAGGCTGCCCTGGTCAAAGGGTGGATCAAGCAGCTTGACGATACCGATGTCGCGGCGCACCAGGTAACGGTCCAGCGCCTCCATGGCCAGGCGGCCCCGTTCAGGGGCGGCGGCGCCCGAGAGCACTGCCCAGCTCTGGGCGATGGAGTCGATGCGGCATTCTTCATTGCTCGCCGAACCCAGCACCTGGCCGTCATCGAAATAGGCGCGGCGGTACCAACCGCCGTCCCAGCCATGGGCTTGGAGATTGCCACGCAGGGTGGCGGCGCGCCTGTTGCAGTCCTCGGCGAACGGGCCGTCACCCTGGCGCTGGGCGGTGCGGGCGAACTGCTGCAGCACCTCGACGCCGAAAAAGCCCAGCCACACACTTTCGCCCAGGCCCTGTTCGCCGACGCGGTTCATGCCGTCGTTCCAGTCGCCGCTGCCCATCAGCGGCAGGCCATGCACGCCGCACTGCAGGCCGTGTTGCAGCGCCCGCTGGCAATGCTGGTAGAGGTTCTCGGTGAGTGCCGAACGGTTCGGCAGGTCGTAGTAGGACTCCTCGCCAGGGTTCAGCGCGCGGCCTTCGATATAGCCGACCTGTTCATCGAGCACGCCGAGGTCGCCGGTCACCTGCACATAGCGGCTGGTGGCCAGGGGCAGCCAGAGCATGTCGTCGGCGCAACGGGTGCGCACGCCGCGCTGCAGCGGCGGGTGCCACCAATGCTGGACGTCGCCTTCGCGGTACTGATGGCTGGCACACAGCAGCAGGTGCTGGCGCGCCGCGGCCGGGTCGGCGTGGATCATCGCCATGCTGTCCTGCAACTGGTCGCGGAACCCGAAGGCGCCACCGGACTGGTAAAAACCACTGCGCGCCCAGAAGCGGCAGGCAATCACCTGGTACATCAACCAGCCATTGACCAGTACATTCAGGGCCGGCTCCGGGGTTTCGATGCGGATGGCGCCGAGGACTTCGCGCCAGTGCGCGCGCACCCGTTCCAGCTCGATCGCCGCCGCGCGCAGCCCACGGTACTGCTGCACCCGGCGGGTGGCGGCGGTGGCGTCGTGCTCGGCGCCGAGGCGGAACACTACTTCCTGGCTTTCACCGTCGGCCAGTTCCAGCGCCACCTGCAGCGCTGCGCAAGGGTCCAGGCCACCGCCGCTGCGCCCGGAGAGCCGCGCCCGGCCCATGGCTGCCGGCGCGCCAAGATTGCCGTTGCGACCAATGAACTCCAGGCGGTCGCAACTGAGGCTGCGGTCGGCCAGGTCGCTGTCGAGGAACGCCACCCGCGCGGAAAACTCGATGGAGTAGGCATTGCGCGCAAACAGCGCGCCACTGAACGGGTCGGCCTCACTGACCACGTGCATGGCCGTCTTGCTGCGCAGGTCGCCCAGCACCCATTCCACATAGCTGGTTACCGACAACCGGCGCGGCCGGCCCGAGGTGTTGCGCAGCTTCAGGCACGAGAACTTCACCGGCGCATCGAGGGCGACGAACACCCACAGCTCGCTGTGCAGGCCGTCCTCGTCATGCTCGAAGACGCTGTAGCCAAAGCCGTGGCGGGTGCGGTAGCTGCCCTGGCCAGGGCACGGCTGCGGGGTTGGCGACCAGTAGCGGCCGCTGTCTTCGTCGCGCAGGTACAGGGCCTCGCCGCTGGGGTCGCTGACCGGGTCGTTGTGCCAGGGCGTCAGGCGAAACTCATGGGCATTGTCGCCAAAGGTGTAGGCGCCACCGCTTTCGCTGATCACCGAGCCGAACTGCGGGTTGGCCAGCACGTTGACCCAGGGCGCCGGCGTCGGCTGCCCCGGGCGGTGATTGATGATGTACTCGCTGCCATCGGCGCTGAAACCGCCGTAGGGGTTTTCCATCAGCAGCCCTGGCTGCACGCTAGGCCCCGGCCGTACCGGCGCCTGCACCAGGCTGCCGGGGTTGGCTTCGAAGCGCGCCAAGGCGTGCTCACTGCGCCGTTGCTGTACCTGTTCGGAGAGGCTGCCACGGCTGTCGCTGAGCACCAGGCGGGCGACGCTGAGCATCAGCGTGCGGTCTTCGCTGGACAACTGCTGGGCCGGGCGCACGAAGATCCCGCCCGGGCGGTCGAGCAGCGCCGCTTCGCTGCCCGAGGTCACCAGGCCCATGATCAGCTCCTGCAGTTGCTGGCGGTAGCCGGCCTGGTCTTCGTTCCAGATCACCAGGTCCAGGCTCAGGCCTTTCTGCCGCCAGTAGGCATGGGCTTGGACCATCTGGCGCACCAGTTCGATGTTGGCCGGGTCGCTGATTTGCACCAGCACGATCGGCAGGTCGCCGGAAATCGCCTGGCCCCAGAGCCCGGACTGGTTACGCCGATTGCTTGTCAGCACTGCGCTTTCGCTGCGCAGCGACGGGTTGGCATAGATCACCGAGGCGGCCATCTGCTCGAACAGCCGCGCATCGGCCAGGGACGCGTTGAGCTGGCGCAGCAGCACCTGGCTGTGGGTCCAGGCCAGGTCAAAGACCCGGTCTGCCAGGTGCCGGTCGCGGTACTTGTGGATCTGCTGCAGGCAGCTTTCGCGGCTTGGGGCGATGCCGGTGACCAGGTCGATGGTCGCACTCTGCCCGGGATCAAGGCTGATCAGGCAGCGAATGGCGACGATCGGGTCGAGCACCGCCCCGGCGCTGTCGGACAACCGCTCAACCTCAGGCAGCAACGCCGCCGGGGCCTTGAGCGTGCGGCCACGGCCGATGAAGCGGGCACGGTCGGTTTCGTACGAGAGCGCTTCGATGTCCACACCATGGGCGGCCAGCAGGTGGCACAGCCATGGCACCGGTTCTTGCTGCGAACGTGGCCGGCGGCTACAGACAATGGCCTGCAGCGGGCGCAGCAGCTCGGTCTGCACGAACAGCTTGCTGAACGCCGGGTGCAGGGCATCGCTGATCGCCGGGGCCAGCACCACCTCGGCGTAGCTGGTCAGCTCCAGTTGGCGGCGCTGGCGGCCATGGTTGGTCAGGTGCAGGCGGCGCAGTTCGACATCGTCCTCGGGCGAGACGATGATTTCAGTGTGGCAGTCGATGTCGCGTTCGCGCAGGCGAAATTCGGCCCGCGCGTCACTGAAGATCGCCTCCTGGCTTTGTGGCCGGTACAGGGTCGGCTGGTGCGCCGTGGACCAGAACGCACCGCTGGCAACATCGCGCAGGTAGCAGAAGATGCCCAGGCTATCGCTGGCGATATCCTCGTGCCAGCGGGTCACGGCCAGGTCGTTGCAACGGCTGTAACCGGCGCCGGCGTTGTTGACCATCACGTGGTAACGGCCGTTGGACAGCAGTTGCACGGCCGGGCAGCGCCGGTTGGGCTCGGTGAACACCCGCAACTGTTGCTCGCCTGCGCTGGCGTCTTCGCTGACCGGGGCCTGGGCGGCGTGCAGGTAGGCGGCGGCAGTCTTCGGCACGCGCTCCTGCAGCAGCAGAGCGCTGGCCTGGAACTGCGGGTCGGACTCGAAACGCCGCTGCATCGGGCGATCGAGCAGCAATGAGGTCAGGGCAAGCAGGCTCATGCCCTGGTGGTGGGCCATGAACGACTTGATCACCACCGCCTCCTGCCCGGGCGGCAGCCGTGCTTCGCTGTAGTCCACCGCCTCATAAAGCCCGAAGCGCCCGGCAACCCCCTGTGCGGCCAGGCGCTGGAGGTTGGCGCAGGCCGCCGCGGGCGCCACCAGCAGCGCCAGGGCACTGGCATAGGGCGCCACCACCCGGTCTTCGCCCAAGCCGCGCTTCAGACCCAGGCCGGGCACGCCGAAGGCCCGGTACTGGTAGTTGAAGTGGGTATCGAGGCTGTTGTAGGCCGACTCCGACACCCCCCAGGGGATGCCCAGCTGGTTGCCGTAGGCGATCTGCCGGTTGACCGCCGCGCGGCAGGACTGCTCCAGCAGCGTGCCCGGGTAGGAGGGCATCACCAGCATCGGCATCAGGTACTCGAACATCGACCCCGACCACGACAACAATACCGGCTCACCGGCATTGCTGGTGAGCAGGCGGCCAAGGGCGAACCAGCTGTCCTGAGGCACCTGGCCCTGGGCAATGACGACGAAGTTGGTCAGGCGCATTTCCGAGGCCAGCAGGTCGTAGAAGGCGCTGTCCAGGCGTTGTTCGTCGACGTTGTAGCCGATCACGAAAAGGTCGCGCTGCAGATCGTAGAGAAAGCGGAAATCCATGTTGGCCAGGGCGCCAGCCTGTTCGGCCAGGTGCGCCGCGCTGCCGATACGCTCGCGAGCGAGGTTGCGCACGGCATTAACCCGCGCGCGCTCGGCTGCCGGCCAGCGCTGGGCGTCGAGCTGCGCCAGTTGCCGCCAGCTTAGCGGTAGCTGCGCTGCCGGGTCGTCGCCAGCAGGCAGCTCGAAGGCGCGCAATTCATCGAGCAGGTCCTGGCAGTGCTCCTGCAGCGCAGCGCGCCAGAAGGCGCAATCGCCGCTGGGCTCGGCTGGCGACAGCGGGCAGTCGAGCAGCTGTTGCAGCAGCGCCGGCAGTTGCTGCGGTGCTTGGTTGATCTCGAGCTCGGCGCGCAGCACCTGCCATTGCTCATCGGCAATGCCCGCTGCCTTGTAGGCTTGCAGCAGCACATCGAGGCTGTCCAACAGCCCCTGGCGCAGGCGCCCATCGAGCAGCGGCGCATCGCCCAGGGCCAGCAAGCCGGGGCGCAAGGTCAGCAGCAGGCCGGCGAGGTTGCCGCTGTCCACCGTCGATACATACAGGGGGTGCAGCGCCAAGCCGCTGCGGGTGTCGTACCAGTTGTAAAAGTGCTGCTGGTGACGCTCCAGGCTGTGCATGCTCTGTAGCATCGCTGCCAGGCGCTGCAGCAGGCGCGCGCTGCCCAGGTAGCCGAAGTCATGGGCGGCCAGGTGGGCAAGCAGGGCCATGCCCATGTTGGTCGGCGAGGTGCGGTGGGCGACGTTGGCGTAAGGCGCTTGCTGGATGTTGTCCGGTGGCAGCCAGCGATCTTCGGCATTGACGTACTGGTTGAAAAAAGCCCAGTTACGCCGGGCCAGCAAGCGCAGAAACTGCACGCCCTGGAGCGAGATGGCCTGGCTGGCGCCGCTGTCGGCGCGGCTGACCCACCAGGCCAGGGCCGGGCCAGCCAGCCACAGCAGCAAAAACGGTGCGGCGAGGGCGAGCAGGCCCGGCGTTGGCGCCAGCACGGCGATCAGCGCCAGGGCCAGTACCGGCGCGACCCACAGGGTGCGATACAGCCCCGCCAGGCTGTTGACGCTGGTGCGCTCGACCTCCCGCGACGGGCTCCATTGCAACAAGCGCCGTTTGCTCACCAGCATGCGCCACAGCGTGCGGGCAATCGCATCCAGGCTGTAATGGGCCTCGAACGGCAACCAGGCCAGGTTGAAAGTGGCGCGTATGCCGTGCTGGGCGGCGCCGTGCAGCACCGCCAGCAGGTGCTCGGCCAGCGGCACGTCGGTGGTTTTGCCCAGCAGCGCGAGCAAGCTGTCCAGCAGCGGCTGAGTCAGCAGCAGGGCGACCACGGCCAGGGTCCACAGCCCCGGTTGCGGGGCAATCAACCAGGCGCACAGCAGCACACCGAGGAACGCCGCCGGCTCCAGGCTGCGGCGCAGGTTGTCGAACAGCTTCCAGCGCGCCAGGGCGCTGAGGTGATTGCTTTGCAAGCCGCTACAGCACGGCGCCCAGGGCAGCAGCCACGGCAGCAGTTGCCAGTCGCCGCGAATCCAGCGGTGCCGGCGCTTGACGTCGGCGCTGTAGCGGGCCGGGTATTCCTCGAACAATTGCACGTCGCTGAGTAGCCCGGAATGGGCGTAACAGCCTTCGATCAGGTCATGGCTGAGGATGCGGTTCTCGGCAAAGCGGCCGTCCAGCGCTTGTTCGAAGGCATCGACCGCGTAAATGCCTTTGCCGATGAACGAGCCGTGCAGGAACAGGTCCTGATACACATCGGACACCGCGCGGGTGTACGGGTCGACCCCGGCATCGCTGCCGAACAGCCGCGCATAGCGCGAACGGGCGGCGCTGGGCAGGCTGATGCCGACCCGCGGTTGCAATATGGCGTAGCCGCGATGGATCCGCCCCTGGACGTCGAAGTGTGGCTGATTGAGCGGGTGCTGCATGGCGCCGATGAACTGGCGAGCAGCATCGCGGGGCAACTGAGTGTCGGTGTCCAGGGTGATGACATAGCGCACTCCTGGCAACGCCGCGATATCGCCGACGATCAGCGCAAAGCGCTCAACGCCGTGCCCGCGCAGCAGCGCATTGAGCTCGGCCAGCTTGCCGCGCTTGCGCTCGTAACCCATCCAGGCGCGTTCGGCGGGGTTCCAGCGCCGCGGCCGGTGCAACAGCAAAAACCGCTCGCCAAGCAACGCCGGGTACTTGCGGTTCAAGGCGCTGATGCGCTCGCTGGCCTCGGTCAGCAGGCCGGCGTCCTGCTCCTGCACCTCGACCGGGCTATCCATGAAGTCGGTGAGCAGGGCGAAGTACAGCTGCTCGTCGCGGTTGGCGAGAAAACGCACCTCAAGCCCTTCGACCAGTTCCTCGACATCGGCACTGCTGGCCATCAGCGTCGGCACCACCACCAGGGTGCGGGCCTCGGCCGGCAGCCCTTCGCGGTAGTCCAGGCGCGGCAGCTGGCACGGCGCAACAGTGAGGGTCACCAGCCAGTTGATCAGGCCGATGGCCAGGCGGCTGGTCATCAGCAGCAGCGCCACGGCCAGCAGTGCCAGGCCCCAACCGGGCCAACCGGCCCGATGGCCGTCGAGCAGAAAGGGCCAGGCAAAGCCCAGCGACAGCAGCGCTACCGGGGTTAAAAAAAACGCCAGCGGCGCGCGGTGCAACAGCCGCTGCCAGCGTTGGGCCAGCGGCACACCGGCGCCCAGGTGGCGCTCCAGTTGCTCAAGGCCCGGGCCGATCAGGTAGAAGCCGACATGCCCGGCGACATCCGCTGCCGGCGGCGGTTGGCCGCGCTGCTGGGCGAGCGCGATGGCCTGTTGCGCGACCTGTTCCTCGCTGTGCCGGCAATGCCGCGCCAGGCGCTCGATGACGTGGCGGTAGTGATCGCGGCTGGCGAAGTCCATGTGCGCGTAGGCGCCTGCGGGGTCGTTGCGCAGCTGGCGCTCGACGTGGCTCAGGCGCTCGACGAAGGCCCGCCAGTCGCTGGTCGAGAGCAACCGCAGGCTGGCAATGCTGTTGCTGATCGACACCTGGTCGGCGGCCTGTTGCTGGGCATCCAGGTGCACCAGGCGCTCGATGGTCAGGCCGGATTCGGCCAGCAGTTGCTCGATCCAGGTCAACGGCTGGATCAGGGTTGCGCTCTGGCCCTGCAGCCTGCGGGTAAGTTCGGCAACGAAGGCGGCGGTCATCGGCGGTTCGGAGCGGGCCATGTCGGCCACCACCAGCACCACGCTTTTGGCGTCGCGCTCGGCGGTTTCGCTGAGACGGTCGGCCCAGTCATTGGCCAGGTTGCGGTCAGCCCAGCTGGCCATGACCCGCGCAGCGATGCGCCGCAGGTTCTCGATCAGGGCCAGGCGCAGCATGATCGGAATCGCCCACAACTCGCCCAGGGTCAGCGCGGTGACGCTCTGGTAGGCCTCGACGAAGCGGCTCAGGCTTTCGTCGTCGACCCGCCCATCACCGTGGCTGATGGTTTCCAGGGCGATGTCGTAGACCCTCGGCAAGCCGGTCGACGGGCCGTTGCCCAGGCGCGGCAACTGACGGCTGTAGCCTTTGGGCAAGTGGGTCTTGGCCAGGCGGATATGGGCTTCGACCAGGTAGTAGTTGTCCAGTAGCCATTCGGCGGCGGGGGTCACTCGCCGGCTGCTGGGCTGGGCGTCGATGAAGCGTGCGCAACTGCTGGCCAGGACCCGTTCATTGTCGGCCAGGCGTGCTAAAAGGCCATCGGCACGGGGCGTCGGGTCCAGCCGGTGCTGGCGGGCGAGCAGGGTGCCATGGCTGGCCATTTGTTCGGCGCTCAGCAGCTCCGCGCGCAACAGCGCCTCGTAGCCGAAAGTACGCGGTGCGGATCGCCATGAAAGGCGCTTGAGCAGCATCAGGGCACGGGGCCAGGGCTTGTCCATGATGTCCTTGTATGGGCTGAGGCTGACAGCTGCAGTGTGCCGCGGTGGCGGTGGCGGGTCTGTACGCTAGCGAACAGAGCGCTTGGTCCATTGCGCTTAGGCTGAGGTGTACAACTCGGTCACCGGCTCCTGGGGCTTGCAGGCCGGGGTGCGTAGCGAAGGGACGAAAATCTCGTTGATCAAACGCTGACGGTGGCGGTCTGAGGCTTTGAAGGCTGCGCTGCAGCCCATCGCTGGCAAGCCAGAGGAGGAGCCCCTTGAAGATCGCCACCTTCAACATCAACGGCATTCGCGCGCGGTTGCCCAACCTGCTCGACTGGCTGCAGCGCGAGCAGCCCGATGTGGTCTGCCTGCAGGAACTCAAGGCCGCCGATGCTGCGTTTCCGGCCGCCGATTTCGAGGCCCTTGGCTATGGCTCGCTGCACCACGGCCAGGCCTCGTGGAATGGCGTGGCGATTCTTGCCCGCGAGGCCCAGCCGCTGGAGATCCGCCGCGGCCTGCCGGGCCTTGAGGACGACAGCCAGAGCCGCTACCTGGAGGCCGCCGTACAGGGCATTCATATCGCCTGCCTGTACCTGCCCAACGGCAACCCGCAACCGGGGCCGAAGTTCGCCTACAAGCTGGCCTGGTTCGAGCGGCTGATCGACCATGCCAAGACCCTGGTCGGCAACGATCACCCGGTGTTGCTGGCCGGCGACTTCAATGTCGTGCCCACCGATTTCGACATCTACAACACCCGCTCCTGGCTCAAGGACGCCTTGCTCCAGCCCGAGAGCCGCGACTGCTACCAGCGCCTGCTGGCCCAGGGCTGGACCGATGCCATCCGCCACCTGTACCCGGATGAGCGGGTCTACACCTTCTGGGACTACTTTCGCCAGCACTGGCAGAAAAACGCCGGCCTGCGTATCGATCACCTGCTGCTCAACCCGGCCCTGGCCACGCAGCTGAAAAACGCCGGGGTCGATGCCTGGGTGCGCAACGAAGCGCACGCCAGCGATCATGCGCCGGTGTGGATCGAGCTCAAGGCCCCGGCGTGAGCCTGCGTACAACGGCCCTCGGGATTGAGTGCAGCTAGCGACTACATATGCAGTTACGAATACTGCGGTGCAAAGCGCTCTCGCGCACTAAGCTTTTAGCCCTTGAGTGCAGGCTTTATCAGGAGGTGTGCCATGCCCACCCGTCGCCACTTTCTTGCCGCCAGTGCCACCCTGGCCGCCGGGCTGGTCCTCACTGGCTTGCCCTTGGCCCAGGCCAGCAGCGCAATGCTCACCCGCAAGATCCCGTCCACGGGTGAGGCGCTGCCAGTGATCGGTGCCGGTACGTCTGGCAGTTTCGAGGTCGAGGCGGGTTCGCCTGATTACCAGCAGCTCAAGCAAGTGCTCAAGGTGTTTTTCAATGGTGGCGGCCGGGTTATCGACACCTCGCCCAACTACGGCGGCGCCGACGCCATCCTTGGCCAGCTGCTGGAGGAGGGCGGCTGGCGGGACAAAACCTTTATCGCCACCAAGATCGCCGCCGACAGCCGCGCCGACGCCGAATCGCAGTGGGCCGGGACCCTGCAAAAGCTGCGCACCGACAAGGTCGACCTGCTGCAAATTCACAACCTGCGCGACTGGCAACGCCAGTTGCCCTATGCCCGCGAGCTTAAAGCCCAGGGCCTGACCCGCTATGTCGGCGTGACCCACTACATTGACAGTGGCCTGGAAGCGCTTGAGCAAATTCTGCGCAGTGAAGCCCTGGACTTCATCCAGATCCACTACTCGGTCAATTCGCCCAAGGCTGCGCGCACCGTGCTGCCCCTGGCCCAGGACAAAGGCGTGGCGGTGTTGATCAACCGCGCCTTCGACGATGGCCGGTTGTTTGCCAAGGTCAAGGGCCAGGCGCTGCCCGGCTGGGCGACCGAGGCGGGCATCGGTAGCTGGGCGCAGTTGTTTCTCAAGTTCGCCATCAGCCACCCGGCGGTGACCACGGTGATCCCGGCCACCAGCCGCCCAGACCGCCAGCTTGACCAGCTCAAGGCCGGTAGCGGGCCACTGCTCACCAGCGCGCAGCAACAAGACCTGATCAAGCAGTTCGCCTGAAGCCATGAAACGCTTGGGCACCCGCGTGTTCAACGTCAGGCCTGGCGAGGCACCGGCGGTGGTTGCCGGTTTGGCGCTGTTCTTTTTGCTGTTCGCCGGTTACTTCATGCTGCGCCCGGTGCGCGAAACCATGGGCGTGGCCGGTGGCGTGGACAACCTGCAGTGGCTGTTCACCGGGACCTTTGTCGTCACCCTGATCGCCTTGCCGCTGTTCGGCTGGCTGGCCTCGAAAGTACAGCGCCGGCGCATCCTGCCCTGGACCTACGCGTTCATGGCCAGCAACCTGTTGTTGTTTGCGGCCTTGTTCGCCGTGCAACCCGATAACCTCTGGGGCGCACGGGCGTTCTATATCTGGTTGTCGATGTTCAACCTGTTGACCATCTCCCTGGCCTGGAGCGTGCTCGCCGACCTGTTCTCCAGCGAGCAGGCCAAGCGCCTGTTCGGCCTGCTGGCGGCGGGGGCGAGCGGCGGTGGCTTGCTCGGGCCATTGCTCGGGACGTTGCTGGTGGGCCTGATCGGTCACGCCGGGCTGGTGCTGCTGGCCACGGTGTGCCTGCTCGCCAGTGTGGTGGCGGCCATGTACCTGCAGCACTGGCGCGACCTGTACCCGCTGCCGGCGCAAACCGAGCATCCGCGTTCACAGGCGTTGGGCGGCAACCCCTTTGCCGGTGCCAGCGAGGTGTTGCGTTCGCCCTACCTGCTGGGTATAGCGCTGTTCGTGGTGCTGCTGGCCAGCGTCAGCACCTTCTTGTATTTCGAGCAGGCGCGGCTGGTGGCCGCGCACTTCACCAGCCGTACCGAACAGACCCAGGTGTTCGGCCTGATCGACAGCGCCGTGCAGGCCCTGGCGATCCTCACCCAGCTGTTTGTCACCGGGCATGTCGCCCGCAAGCTCGGGGTCGGGGTGTTGCTGGTGGCGGTGCCGCTGGTGATGGTGCTGGGGTTCATCTGGCTGGCCCTGGCGCCGCTGTTTGCCGTGTTCGTGCTGGTCATGGTGGTGCGCCGGGTGGGCGAGTACGCGCTGGTGCGGCCGGGACGCGAAATGCTCTACACCGTGGTTGAGCCCGGGCACAAGTACAAGGCCAAGAACTTTACCGACACCGTGGTTTATCGCGGTGCCGATGCCGTGAGTGGCTGGCTCAAGCGCGGCCTGGATGTGATGGGCGATCATCCGCAGTTGGCGATGCTCATCGGCGCGGGGATTGCCCTGGGCTGGGCAGGCAGCGGCTGGTGGCTGGGGCGTCAGCAGCGCCGGCGCGAGGATCAGCCGGGCCATGTTTAACTGCTGCGCACCCCGCGCAACTGCGCGGCAAGCTCGGCATTGATCGCCACCAGCTTGGCAATGTTCTGCCGGGCCTTGAGCAGTTCGCTGTTGAGGTACTCGGCTTCGTTGGTCATCAGGACCACCTGATGCTTCCACATTTCCACCAGGGTCGGTGAATCCGGTGCGGCGAAGTCTTCTTCGTAGTCGGTCATCATGGTTACTCGTTTTTGCTGTATGCATATACAGTAATCCATGTTTACAACCTTTTTCCAGTCCAGCCGACAAACTGCAGGTGCCTGTGGCATTGTTCGCTAACCTTTTTCCGACCGGGACGGACATGAGCGAGCAGCGTGGCGCCCAGCGGCACATCAGCCTGGACCTGCTCAAGTGGCTGGCGATCATCAGCATGATCGCCGATCACCTGCGTTTTATCTGGCCGGCCGAGCATTGGCTGTTTGTCGTCGGCCGCCTGGCGTTCCCCTGGTTTTGCCTGGCGATTGCCGCCAACGTGGCCCGCGCCCCACCCGGGCAGGCCTTTACCGCGGGCACGGCGCGCTACCTGCAAGGGCTGGTGATTTTTGCCGTGCTGTCGCAGTGGCCGTATCGCTGGCTCAACGGCCCGTCGCCGACGCTCAACATCATGCCGACCCTGGCGCTGGGCCTGTTGATTGCCTGGGGCCTGCACCATCACCGTCGGCGCAGCAGTGTGTGGGTTGCCCTGGCAATAGCTGTGGTGGCGACGCTGGCAGCCGACGGGTTGATGTACGGGCTGGCCGGGGTGCTGCTGCCGGCGGCATTCCTGCTGGCCCTGCGCCTGGGCCCGCTGGCCTGGCTGCTACCTGCGGGCCTGGCGGTGGCGGCCAACCTGAGCAACCTCTGGCTGCGCGCCCATCCGCTGCAGGCCATTTCAGTCATGGCCCTGGGCGCCGCATTGCTGTCGGCCCCGCTCGGCCTCGGGCTGTTGCGCCTGCAGCTGCAACGTCAGGTATGGCGCGTCGGGCGCTGGGGCTACTGGTTCTATCCGCTGCATCTGTTGCTGATCAAACTCATTACCATCATTGACTATACTTGAGCTTCAGGTACTGGCTCACCGGTCGAAGTCGCGCGGACCCAGGTGTATCGATCAGTGAGGGCTTGATTCGGGCCCCAGGTGTCGCAGCATGATGGAAGTTCACTGGGGCTACTTGCTGTTGGCGGCGATGCTGATCGCCTAGGTCGGGGTACTGGCCTGGGGCGCGGCGTTGGCCCGGCGCCGACGGCGCGAAGAGCGCATCGCCCGCGAGCACGAGCGCGACAATCAGCGCTAAGGGTGCCGGCAGCGCAGGTCAGATGGACAACCGTGATGAACCCGCACCTCAGTGAGATCGACCCGCAAACCATGCTCGGCAATCGCCGGCTGTTGTATTTCGAGGATGACGGCGCGACCCCCAACAGCCGCTTGCCGGTGCTGCTCTATCATCTTCGGCTCGCGCCGCAGAGCGACGCCGCGGCGGGCTTCGAAGCCTTGTTCCGCGCCCATCAATGGCCACCCTTGTGGCGCGCGGGCATCTTTGCCTACCAGCATTATCACTCCAACGCCCACGAAGCCCTGGGCGTTGCCTGCGGGCACGCCCAGGTGATGCTCGGCGGTGCGCAGGGCCAGCTCCTGGGGCTCAAGCGCGGCGATGTGCTGGTGCTGCCGGCCGGTACCGGGCACTGCTGCATCGACAGCAGCGAGGACTTTCTGGTGGTCGGCGCTTACCCGCTGGGCCAGCAGGGCTACGATATCCAGCGCCCCAGCGCCAAGACCCATGAGGCGTGCCAGGCGCGCATCGCCCAGGTGCCGTTACCTTGCCAGGACCCGGTGATCGGCGCCGGCGGCTGGCTGGCGTCGGCCTGGCATGTGCTTGCTGATCCGGCGTAGCGGCCCTGTAGGTGATGATGTTTTGCGCGATAAATCCGTGGCAGCCGTGGCTACGGCTGCTGGCGGATTTAAAACGCTAGTCGCGTTGCAGCCAGGCGATATCCTGCGCCTGGTAACGGTGCGCACGGAAGATCGCATTGTTTTCACCCGGCAGGTAAGCCTGTGAGGCGGCGTCCGGGTAGGCGGCAAAGTGCGGGTTGATGTATTCCCAGACCACCTCGCCGGCGCGGGTGACCTCGAACAGGCGGCCGAAGTTGGCCTCGGTGATTAGCGTGTTGCCGTTGTGCAAACGCTGGGCGCCGCCCATGAACGGGGTGAAGAAGGCGTAGCCTGGGGTATCGGCATATTGCCATTCGATGCGCTGGCGCACGGGGTCGATCTCGATCACCCGCGAATGCGGCATCGACACCTGCGGGCGCGAGATGCCGTTGTCGAACACCAGGATACGGCCGTCCGCCAGCTCGCTGGGGCAATGCTGCTGCGCCACCAGGTCATGGCCCAGGCGCCAGAGTACGCGGTCGCTGGCTTTGTCGACGGCGATTACCGAGGATACGCTGCGCAGGCTGAGGATGACCTTGCCGTCGCGCCCCGGCGTCACGCTGTTGGTCATCGGCCAGTGATAACGCTCGAAACAGGCGTGCAGCGGGTAGTCTTCCGGGGCCAGGTGTTCCCAGCTGCGCCATTGCCAGAGCAGGTTGCCGGCGCGACCGACTTCCTTGACCACATCACCGTAGATCACCCCGCCGGGCGCTTCGCTGCCGGGGATACCGCCTTGCACGCGGCGGGCGATGTCCAGCGGCAACGGCTCGGCGGTGGTGTACAGCAGGTTGCCGTTGGCCAGCCACTGGGCGTCGTGATGATGACCGAGGTCGGTGTGCTGCCAGAGCACTTCGCCCTCGGGCGTTACCTCGCTGAAGGCGCCGCCGTGCCACACCGACCAGCCGGGGAACAGCTCGGGCGAATCCGGGTGATTGCCGTTGTAGCCAAGGTTGCCGTTGGCGAGGATCACCGCGTCGCGGCCGGGGCGCTGGGGCAGCTGCCAGCGGTGCACTTCTTCGCCGTGCAGGTCGATCAAAAACACCTTGCCGCCGGCGGTTTGCGGCGCAAACAGGGTGTAGCCGCCGGCCGAACGTTCGGTGTCGACGGCCAGCAGGCCGGTGGCCTGGCGGCGCAAGGTGGTGTTATCGAGGGTGGGCATCACATTTCTCCAGATGAACGCCGCCCTGCCGGCGTTTGCGGCATGGCGACAAGGGCAGGGGGGTTAGGGCAGCAGGGGGTTGTAGCGGTCGTCGAAGGCCTCGGCGACCTTGATCGGCCGCGGAACCAACCGTGCCTGGGCAAAGCTGTCGGCCAGGCGCTGCTGCAGGCCGATGACCCGGGCGTCCAGGGCCACGTAGTGCAAGTGCTGCTGGGCAAGCATGTCGCGCACCAGCCCCAGGGGCAGGCGGGTAACCCTGGCCAGTTGTTGCGCCCAGGCTTCGGGGTTGGCCGTGGCCCAGGCCTGGGCGCGGGCCAGGCGCTGGACGAAATCACCCAGCGCCTCGGCTTTGTGCGGATCGTCGAGGGCGGCGAGGCTTGCCACGGTAAAGTTCAGCCCGGTTTCCGGCCACTGGCTGCCGTCCAGCAGTTTTTGCGCACCGCGCGCGGTGGCCTGGCCGACAAAGGGGTACCACACCGCCCAGGCATCGAGCTTGCCGCTGGCAAAGGCGTTCTGCGCATCCACCGGGCTTGCATAGACCACGTTGACGTCACTGAGCTGCAGCCCGGCGCGGGCGAGGGTGGCCAGCAGCAGGTAGTGGCCGCTGCTGCCTTTGGCCACGGCAATGCGCTTGCCCTTGAGGTCGGCCGCCTGGCGAATCGGCGAGTCCGCCTGCACCAGCAGCGCGTTGTTGTTCTGTGCACCTTCGGCCGCGGCGACCACGCGCACCGCAAAGCCGCTGGCCTGGGCAAACACCGGTGGCGCGTTACCGACTACACCCACGTCGATGGCAGCGGCATTGAGCGCTTCCATCAGCGCGGTGCCGGCGCCGAACGGGTGCCAGTCGAGGCGGTAGGCAAGCCCCTGGTCTTGGCCGGCGGCCACCAGCAGCGCCTGGGTCAGGCCGCTCTGGTCGCCGACTTCAAGTTCCGGCGCGGGCGCGGCCCAGACCTGCAAGGTGGCCAGCAGGCTGGTCAGCAACACAAGGTGCTTGGCAGTGAAGGACTTTCTCGGCATCGTCTGGGCTCTCGAATCACGTGTGCCTTGAGTATGTCGACGCAACCTGCCAGCCACCATGCCAAACACCCCACCTTTTCTGCCATGCACAGTGCCCGGACGGTGCTGGTACTGGCATTTCCCGGCGCGCTGCTGCTCAACGCCGCCGGGCCCCTTGAAGTATTTGCCGCGGCGTCGCGGGTGCTCGGCGGCGAACTGGCCGATAACCCGCCTTACCGGGTGATACTGGCGTCGGCCCAGGGCGGCGAGATCGAGACGATCTCCGGGATTGGCGTGATGACCCGTTCGTTGGCCGAGGTCGACAGCGCGCTTGCAATCGACACCCTGATCGTCATCGGTGGGCCGGGGGTTGCCGAGCTTGAGCGTGACCAGCAGGCAATCGCCTGGCTGCAACGCCGGGCGCCGACGGCGCGGCGCCTGTGTTCGATCGGCACCGGCGCCTTCGCCCTGGCCGCCGCCGGGCTGCTGGACGGACGCCGGGTGGTCACCCACTGGCAGTTTGCCCAGGCTCTGCAACACAGCTACCCGGCGCTGCGCGTGGAACACCAGGCGTTGTACCTGCATGATGAGCGCTTATGGACCTGCGGCGGCGCCGCGGCCGGCATCGACCTGGGCCTGGCCCTGCTCGAACAGGACCTGGGTGCCCAGGCGGCATTGGCCCTGGCGCGTTACTTCACAGTGTTTTTGCAACGCTCGGCCGAGCAGGCCCAGCTCAGCGCGCCACTCAAGGCGCAGAGCCAAGCGCTGCACCGCGACCGTGACCAGCGCCTGGTGCGCCTGCATGCCTGGATCGCGGCAAACCTCAATGGCGACCTGCGGGTTGAACGCCTGGCCGAAAAACTCGGCATGAGCCCCCGGCACTTTGCCCGCGCCTATGCCGCGGCTACGGGCGGCACCCCGGCGCAAACCGTCGAAACCCTGAGGCTTGAAGCTGCCTGCCGCTTGCTCGAAACCAGCCAGGAACCGATCAAGCGCATCGCCGAAACCACCGGCTTCGGTAACGAAGAACGCATGCGCCGCAGTTTTCAGCGGCAACTGGGCACCAGCCCGCTGGGCTACCGATCGCAGTCAAGGCTGCAGCTTGCGCGCTAGCAGGTTTCATCGCCGGCAAGCCGGTTCCCACAGGTGGCGTAGGCCTTGAGAGGCGTGAGCGGATCCATTGGCGACGCTGCTCACACCTCACCTTTACGCTTTTGTGGCGGGCTACGAGTGGTGGTGAATGGATCGGCGATGCACGAAAAGCGAAAGCAAAGAAGCGCTTTGCTTCTAGATGTACGTAATCGCAGGCGCCACCGATCGTCCCTTGCAGAAGGCCGAGTGGAACCCTTGCGTAGTGGGGCGACGGCCATGGATGGCCGGCGAGCGCCGCAGGGCCAGGGACGGCCCTTCGGCGCGCCCCCACGGGTGCAAGGGTGGAAGGAGGGAACCCGGAGCGCAGCGCAGGGCCGATGAAGGGACAGGGCGTTTTTGGTTACTTTTGCCGCCAAGCAAAAGTGACCCGCCGTAAGGGCGGAAGGCGCCGGCAGCGCCTCATCATCAAATGGATCAACTCAAACACAGCCTGGCCGCCCCAACACTTGTAAGCCTTCCAAGGCAGTTGCTCCCACAATGTTCAGCTTGCCGGCGCGGCCGGCTTGGCCAGTTCGATACCCGCCGCGCCCAGGCGCTTGAGGATCTCGAACAGCAGGTCGCTCTTGGTGGTACCGACAATCCGCGGGCTGCTGACGTAACCGGTCACGGTCAGGGTGATGCCGTCGGCCGTGAGCTTGCTGAAGCGCACGAACGGCGCCGGTTTGTCGAGGATGGTTTCGTGCTCGCAGTAGGTATCGTAAAGCAAGGTCTGCACCTGCTCGGGGTCGATATCCAGCGGGAACACCAGCTCCAGGCTCGCCACGCCCTGGGCGCTGCCACCGAGGGTGACGTTGCGCAGGTTCTGCGAGATCAATTGCGAGTTGGGCACGATGACGATCGAGCGGTCGCTGAGCTGGATTTCGGTGGCGCGCACATTGATGCGGCGGATATCACCCTCGACCCCGCTGATGCTGATCAGGTCGCCGACCTTGACCGGGCGCTCGGTGAGCAGGATCAGCCCGGAGACGAAGTTCTTGACGATTTCCTGCAGGCCGAAGCCGATACCCACCGACAGCGCACTGACGATCCAGGCCAGGTTGGTCCACTTCACCCCTAGCGACGACAGGGTCAGGAGGATCACCAGGGCATAGCCGATGTTGGCGAACAGGGTGCTGAGCGAGGCGCACATGCCCGGGTCCATGTCGGTCTTGGGCAGGAACTCGTTGTCCAGCCAGCGGCGCAGCGTGCGGATCAGGTAGATGCCCAGCACCAGGGCCAGCACGGCATTGAACAGGTGCCCGGGGATGATGTTGAACTGGCGCAAGCCGGCGCCGCCCAGGAACGCGACGATGTTGCTGATCAACTGCCCCAGGGTGGTGCCGATGCCGCCAACGAACAGGGTGATTACCGCCAGCAGCAACAGCGCGGCACGGCCGAAGCCGGAGACCAGGGTCTCGATCTGGTCCAGGCGCCGGTCGCCGATGCCCAGCAGT
The DNA here is from genome assembly GCF_900101695.1 of Pseudomonas sp. UC 17F4. NCBI lineage: Bacteria > Pseudomonadati > Pseudomonadota > Gammaproteobacteria > Pseudomonadales > Pseudomonadaceae > Pseudomonas > Pseudomonas sp. UC 17F4. The sequence goes on along the minus strand of NZ_FNKV01000001.1, from coordinate 3,786,520 downwards.
TCCTTGAGCGCCTTGCCGCTGGCCTGACGCGGTGAGAAGACATATTCGCAGCCGTCCTTGAACACCTGGATGAGCACATAGAAGCCGGCCAGCAGGATGAACACCCAGACCACCTCGTAGGTCACAAAGCGCGCCAGCGACACGTAGCCGGTCAGCAGGGCAATCACCGAGACGACCATGGCCATGCTGGCGATGCTGTAGATCAGCCCGGCCATGGTCGAGGCGGCTTCCGGTGCATCGCCGGCGGCGGCCATGACCCGGCGCGCGCGGCTGGTGCGCACCAACAGGGCGATGATCAGGGCGCTGATCACCAGCGCGGCGATTCCCCGCCCGGCGATCACCAGCTGGCTGCTCATGCCGGCGGCGTTGGAGATCTGCACCAGGGCCACCAATACCAGCAAGGTACTGGCCAGCCAGCGGGCGAAGGGCTGCAAGGCCAGCGCCACCGGGTCGGCGATGTCCGGCAGCCGCCAGGACGGATGCGAGGTCGACAGCAGTGCGCGGCTCAAGCCGGTGATCAGCACGCAGGTATAGGCAAGCTTTTCGAACTCTTCAGAAAACGTCGCCAGCATCGACGGCAACGGCAGGTGGTGGGTGCAGGCGTAAAACAGCAGCTCCAGGGCTACCCCGGTGGCCAGCAGGGTGGCCATTACCGAGGCCAGAGCCAGCGAGCTGCGGCGCAGGCGGCCTTCAGGCACGCGGTTCATGCATAACCAGGCCAGCCAGCGCTCCAGCAGCCGGCGGCCGAGGGTCCAGGCCAGTATGGCAAGCAGCACCAGCAGCAGGGTGGCGAAGCGCTGGCCGGGCTGCCAGACCGCGTTGGCGGTATCGTTGACCTCGTCGAAGAACGCCTGCAAGCGCTGGCGGTCGTCTGCCGAAGGGGTGAGCACCGGCGACCAGAATGCCGGGTTGAGCAAGCTGTGGGTGCTCAGGGTCAGCTCGCTTTCGAGCATGGTGCGGCGAATGGCGGAAATCTGCGTCAGCAGGTTGCTGGCGTTTTCCTTGAGCGCGGCCAGGGCTTTGAGGGTGGTGTCGAGGCTGTTTTTTTGCTCGGTAAGCGCCGTGCGTTGCGCGGCGATGTTCGAGGTGCCGGGCACCAGGCCTTCGACCGGCGCCGGGCCGAGCACTTCCAGTTGCGCGCGCAACTGCGCCTGTTCGGGCAACAGCGCCGCGCTCAGCCGGTCGATATCGACGATCAGCGCCTGCAAGCGGTCTTGCGGGCCTTCGAGCTGGTTGTAGTTGTTGGCCTGGGAAATCTGCTGCTTGAGGCTGTCCAGGCGCAGTTGCAGGGCTTGCAGGTCTTGCTGGGTGACCTTGACCACAGGCGCGGCAGCACTGGCGGGTGCTGGCGCAGGGGGTTGTGCGGCCTGCCCGGGAGGGCTGGACAGCAGCAGGGTGAGGGCAATGAAGCCGATGATCTGCAAAGCACTGCGCATGGTTATGCCCGGTTCGGTTATTGATCTCCCAGCTTATGAGGGTAGGACATCGGCGGGCATTTGCCCGGCTGCGCTTGTGCGTTGTGTAGTGAACCGCGAGGCAAAGCCCGCGCCTACCGGGCGGTGGGAGCGGGCTTGCGCTGCGGCTTAAGCGAACATCTGCTTGACGTTGTTCATGGCACCATCGGCAAAGCCCTGGAGGAACGCCTGGAACGCCGGCAGGTCTTGCGCGCCGCCGGTCTGCGGCTCGCCAATGATGGTCCAGGTGGCCAGTGACTGATTGGCGCCCTGGGCCTTGACCTCCATGCGCGCCCAGAGGTTGCCGATGTTCAGCGAGGTGTAGATCAACGACCAGGTCATGACCATCTGCTGGTCATCATGGCTATTGAGTTGCTCCATCACCACGTTGCCATCCTTGAACAGCTTCTTGCGCACCGAGCGCACGCCGCTGCCGGTCATTTCAATGTGCGACAGCGCCGGGATAAACACCGGAAAACCGGCGAAGTTACCGACGATGTTCCACACGCTGCGGGCGTCGGCATTGACGGCCACCGTGGCAACCACGGGCTCGCCAACAGGGTTTTTGATCAGGGTATCGGGTTCCAGATGTGACATGTCGAGCTCCTTTGAGGGGTTAGATGAAGTCGATTTCTTTGAGGAATTCACAACCCCGGCGCAGCAGGGTCGGGCTTTTGGCGGGGTACTCCTCGCCCATGTTGTCGATGCCGTGACGGGCATTGCCGTGCTCGATCATCGAGATGTCGCCGATGTCTTCCTCAAAACCGTTGAGGTAGAAACCGACTACGCCGAACAGGGCGTTGTCGCTGCCGATGGTCGACAGCCGCTGCTGCCAGCGGCTGACCGGCACCAGCTGGAAGTCGTGGCCCATGTGGCGGAACGCCTCGACGTAGTTGTCCCAGCTCAGCGGCGTCGGGTTGTGCAGGTTGAACACCGCGCGGTTGATGGTGTGGCGGCTGGCATGAAAACCGATGAAGCGCGCGAGGAAATCCACCGGCATCAGGTCGAAGTTCAGCGACAGTTGCGGCACTTCCTTCAGTTGCAGCGAGCCCTTGAGCATCAGCATCAGGCGGTTCTGGTGCGGTTGGCAGACGCCGGTGCGGGTATTGAAGGCAATGTTCCCGGGGCGATAGATATTGACCCGCACGCCACGCTCGCAGGCGTTCCAGAGAATCCGCTCACCGACCCACTTGGACAGGTTGTAGCCATTGCGGATGTAGATCGGCGGCGTCGCCGCGGGCGGGGTTTCCAGCACCCGGCCCTGGGCATCGATGCTGCTGGAGGCCGACAGGGTGGAGATGAAGTTGAAGATCTTCTTGCTGCGCCCCTCGCACAGTTTCAGGCATTCAAGCAGCGGCGCCACGTTGTCCTTGATCAGCGACTCGTAGTCGAGCACGTGGTTGACGTTGGCCGCGTTGTAGATCAGCGCGCCGTAGTCGCGGTCCAGGTGTTCGTACTCTTCGGCGCTCAGGCCCAGCAGCGGCTGGCTGATGTCGGCGGCCAGCACCCGCACACGGCTCATGTCCAGGTGTTCGAGGCGGTTGTCGACCAGGGCCTGGGCAAAGCGCTGCTGCGCCGATTGCCCGGGGGATGCGCGAACCAGGCAGGCGACTTCGCTGGAGCCCAGTTCGAGCAGTGCCTCGACCAGGTGCACACCAAGAAAGCCATTGGCGCCGGTGACGATGACCTTGTGCACGTCACCCTGGCGGCTGAACGGCAGCACCTCAAGGTCGACACTGAGGTTGGCGTCGGCCAGGGCCCGGGCGCTGACCACGGCATCGGCGGTGTCGTCCTGCTCGAGCAGGCGCGCCAGGTTGGTCAGGGTTGGCTGCTCGATGAAGCGGTTGATCGACACGCCCTTGGCGAAGGTCTCGCGAATGTCCATGAGCATGCGCGAGAGCAGGATCGAATGGCCGCCGAGGTTGAAGAAGCTCTCGTCCAGGCCGATGTCGTCGGCGTCGATTTCCAGCAGCTTGGCCCAAATCGCCAGCAGGCTTTGCGTGGCCGCGCTCAGCGGCTGGGCGCGCACCTGGCGCTGACGGCTGTCGTCGGGCATCAGGCGCAGGGCCTTGCGATCGATCTTGCCGTTGGTGGTCGCGGGCAGGGTCTCGAGCAGGCGCCAGCGGGCAGGGCGCATGTAGTCCGGCAGGTGCTGCTGGGCATGGGCCTTCAAGGCTTCGGTGGCGCTGTGCGCATCACCGTTGCGCGGTTCGGCGAAGAACGCCAGGATGCGCCGCTGCTCATCGATCACCACGGCCTGCTGGCCGAACAGGTTGCTGCTGCGCAGCACGTGCTCGATCTCTTCGGGCTCGACCCGAAAGCCGCGGATCTTCACCTGATTGTCCAGGCGGCCGATAATTTCCACGCCGGCGCGGCCCCAGCGCGCCAGGTCGCCGGTGCGGTACAGGCGCTCGCCGTGCAGGCCGCCGCTGCCGTTCAGGTAGCGCTCGGCGCTGGCGGCGGGGTTGTGCAGGTAGCCGGCACCGACGCCGGGCCCGGCGATGTAGATCTCGCCGCTCTGGCCTTCGGACACCGGCAGGCCTTGTTCGTCGAGCAGGTACAGGCGGGTATTGGCGATCGGCAGGCCGAGCAGGCGGTTCGAGTCGCCGGCGCGCATCACCCGGCTGGTGGCCAGCACCGTGGTTTCGGTGGGGCCGTAGATGTTGTGCAGGTGGCAGTGCTCGGCCAGGGCGTCGATCACGTGCGGCTCGCACACATCGCCGCCGGTGATCAGGTGGGTCATGCCGCGCAGGCTGTGCAGCGGCAGGATGCTCAGCAGCGCCGGTGGCAAAAAGGCATGGCTGACTTCGGCCTGGACCACCAGTTGCGCCAGGGCCAGCGGGTCGCGGCGCTGGTCCTCGTTGGGCACCACCAGGCAACCGCCTTCGAGCAGGGTCGGGAAGATGTCCAGCAGCGAAGCATCGAAGTTGATGGTCGAGAACTGCAAGGCGCGGGTCTTGGGCCCGACCTCGACATGCTCGGCGTACCAGGCACAGAAGTGGCTGAGGTTGGCAACGGTCAACTGCACGCCTTTGGGCGTTCCGGTGGTGCCCGAGGTGTAGATCGCCACGCACGGCCGCGCACCTTCCCAGGTGCCGCGCAGCAGCGACTGATGCTGGGCCAGGGCAATGCCCTGGTGGCCATCGGCGCCTTGGTGCACGGCGCTCAGGTGGCTGACATCCAGGCCGATGCAACCGGCGGGGATGGCCAGGTTATCGTCGTGGATGACGATCCGCGCCCTGGCATGTTCGACGATCAGCGCCCGGCGTTCGGCGGGGTGGCTGGGGTCCAGCGGCAGGTACAGGGCACCGCAGCCAAGCACGGCGAGGATCGAGGCGTAGAGGGCCACGCCCTTGCCCAGGGCGATGGCCACCACCGGCTGCTGCCGGTCTTCACCCAGCAGCGGCACCAGGCGCTCCTGGATCGCCACGCTCAGGGCATGCAGCTCGCCATAGCTGACGCTGCGGCCTTCGACCAGCAAGGCCGGGGCGTCATGGTGCTGGCGCAGGCTGGCGGCCAGGCGCTGGATGAACGGCACGCTGGCCGCCTCGCTAATGGCCGGTGCTGCCGTGCGGTTGCAACGGTGGGCGAAGGCCAGGGTGTCGAGCACGCCCAGCCCGGCGCTGGGCACCTGGCCCAGGGCCTGGAAGCGGTACTGGCTGAAGTAGTCGTCATGGCGCGAGTAGCCGCTGACATGCGCCGCTGCCGCCTCGACCAGTTCCTGCACGGCCCTGTTCACCAGGTCGGCGCCGTTGCCCGAGGCCTCTGCAGGTACATCCTGGCGTTCCAGGCATTGCCAGGGCTGGCTGCCCTGGCGGCCCAGCAGGTGCAGTTGCAGGTCTTGCAGCGGGTCGCTGAGGTCGCTGCCGCTGACCTGCAACGAGACTTGCCAGGTGTTGCCCGTTTCCGGCCACGGCGCCAGGGTCGCGTCGTCGATGACCAGGTCCGAGGCGTGGAGTTGCCAGTGATCGTAACTGGCCGGCGTGTCGAGCAAATGGGCACCATGGCCCATTCGCCGCAACTCGTCCGCCAGGCAGGCCAGCCCGCGGCTGCTCCCGCACAGCAGAATTTCAAGACGTCTCATCGGCATTGATTCCTTTGATGTCAGATCAGGTAGGCGGCCAGGGAAGACTGCACGGCCGGATCTTCGAGCATTGCGCTGGCGCGGAAAAACCGCATGATGTTGCCCACCAGGGGATGCCCCGGGGTGATCGGGAAGTCCATGGCTTCAACTTCCAGGCGCAGCGCTGCCTTGACCTGCTCACTGGTGTCCAGGTGGGCAATCAGCGCCAGGTCGAAGGCTTTCTGGATGTCGTTGGTCAGGTAGTGGCTGAGGAACACCGGCATGATCGAAGCGAGGATCTGCCGGTCTTCAGCCGGCGCCGCACTCCAGTAAATGCGCGTCAGCCGCGCCCAGAAGCTCGAATGCCGGCCTTCGTCGGCCAGGTGGTCAGCCATCAGGCCCTTGACCGATTCCTTGACCGTGTCGTCGCGGGCGAAGGCGGCGACATCATTGGTCAGGGTGTTCTCGGCAACCGCCACGCAAATCAGCTCGACCGCCGCTTTCAGGTGTTCGGGGGCCATCTCCATGGCTTTGGGGATCGAGCGGCTGAGCTCGATTTCCCGCGGCAGGGCGATGGGCTCGATACCGGTCAGCTCGATGGTCTGCTGCAGGTAGTCCATGGCCACCAGGGCGTGGTAGTCCTCATCCACCACCACGGTCATGGCGTCGTAGCGGCAGGCAAACGGAAAGCGGATCGCAAAGCTGTCCTTGGCAATGCTGCGTGCGGTTTTGTCGACAATCTCGGTTTCGAAGATCACCACGTCATTAATGAACTTGTAGAGACTTTGCACCAGGGCAAAGTCTGTCAAGTGCGGGCACTGTTCCATAAAGACGGCGCTGGTCACCAGGGGTTGACGGCTGGTCGGGTAAATCAACTTGCCGTCATCTTCCACAGTGCGCCGCGGACGCGTGCGAATGGTCGCTCGCCGCTCCCAGGAGTCGGCGAAAGACTGATACTCATGTGCGTTCATTTAACCTTGCCCACCGTTCAATAGTAATGAACTTCAAATAACAGGCAGCCCTGCTCCGAATGAAACGGACCATGTTCCGTGTGCGCCGCGCGAAAGAAGTAACTGCCTTGCCCGTAGGTCTTTTGTGCACGCCCCGGCGCGGCCTGTTCGGTTTGATCACCTTCGATCAAATACACTTCTTCGTGGTAATCATGGGTATAGATTTCACGCGTGCCGCCGCCGGGGTTAAAGCGCACCAGGCGTGTGCGGATACCGGTACGGGTGTTGGCATCGAGGGTGTCCTTGAACACCGTGAGGGTGATGCCGCGCTCGCTGCTGACCGCTTGCCAGGTGGCCTGGTCGTGCTCGATGACTTCGAACTTCATGCGACACACTCGGCGATCTGCACGGCCATTTCGGCGCGCAGTTCGTCCCACAGCACGCGGCGGCTTTCGACTGCGGCAATGGCGGCGGCGTAGACTTCCTGCTGGCGCTGCGGGTCGCCCTGGACCAGGCGATCGAGCAGTTTTTCGGCGGCTGGGCCATGGTCGTCGGAGTCGACGTCGATATGGCGCTGCAGGTAGTAGCGGAAGGTCGGGGCCTGGTCGGTACCGATGTCCCAGTCATCGAGAATGGTCTGGAACATCCGTGGGATCACGCTTTCACGCCCGTGCAGAAAGGCTGCGGCGACTTCATGAGGCTTGGCGTTGATGGCGGTGTCGAGGGTGTTGCTGACAAACCGCACCGCTGCCGGCGAGGCATGGCAGTGCTGCAGGGCTTCGTCAAGCTCGACGCCGCCGCGCAGCAGACGGACAAAATGCTCGATACGGTCGGTGCTCGCGCCAATCTCGCGCATGGCGTGCAGGTACAGTTCGAAGTGGCTGTAGTGGCCGCCTTGCAGGTTCTGGTCGGACTCTTCACCGAGGACGATTTCGTTGATCAGGTGGGCGGCGGCGGGGTCCAGCGGTGGTAGCCACGGCAGGCGGGTGCAGGTCAGTTCCTGCTGCAGGCGCTTGGTCAGCGACATGAAGTCCCAGACCGCAAAAACATGGGTCTCCATGAACGTGCGCAATACCTGCAAAGAACCGATTTCAGCGAAGATCGGGTGGTTGCCAAGTTCGGTTTTGTTGTGTTCAAGAACGGCTTTTTGATTGTGCATGTTTTCCTCGGTTATCAGGTTTTTTGTCGGGATATAAAACAGCGTTATCGTTTTTAGGGCAGCCGCACAGGTGGCCAGAAACTGGCCCGTTGGCGCGTTTGCGTCATGCAGTGGCCGGAACCGTTATGGCGCCAGGCAACGGAAAGCTAAGACATAAGAAGTTACAAATCAAGACTTCGCAAACATAAAATTTAGGGGTGGATTAATAACTTGCAGGCACGCGAAAAAGGCAACTTCATTACTGAAGTTGCCAAGCGGCAAGAGGCTGTTAATAGCGTTTTTTATCGCTATTTAATTAGATTTAGCGCATGCCATGCCACTGAACTCCCTGTTCGCTAATACCGTTATAACTATTAATTACATGTAAACTTCAGGCCGCCCGCTGGGTGCGCAGCACTAGCGCTGCTACTGCGCAGCCAATCAGGGCCAGGCAGGCGACATAAAACGCATCGCTGTAGGCCATCAGGTACGCCTCGCGGCGTATGGTTGCAGCCAGACCCTCCAGTATCTGCTGCTGTTGCGGCAGCCAGGTGTGCACCGCCTGGTTGAGGCGCTCCTGCAAACCTGGCGAAAACACCGTGACATGTTCGTGAATACGCTCGCTGTGGTAGCGCTCACGGGTGGCAACGATCTGCGTCAGCCCGGCGGTACCGATGGCGCCACCGAGGTTGCGCAGCATGGAAAACACCGCCGATGCCGAGCCCGCTTCGCGCTTGTCCAGGCCCGCCACCGCCAGCACCGACAGCGCCACCATGATGAACGGCTGGCCGATGCCGCGAACCACGGTGGAGGGGATGATGACGTTGTCGGCGCTGTCGACGTTGAGGCTGGCGCCCAGCCAGCAGCCCAGGGCCATGATCAGAAAGCCGCTGGCAACCATGAACTTGGCGCTGGTCCAGGCCATCAACCGCGGCATCAGCGGCGCCAGCAGCAATTGCACCAGGCCATAGGCGATCAGGCTGACGCCGACATCGCGGGCGCTGAAACCCTGCAACTGCGAGAGGTAGTTGGGCACCAGGAACACCAGGCCGAAGGTGGCGCCGCCAAAGATGAACATGGCGACGCTGGCCACGCCAAAGTTGTAGCGCCCGAGCAGGCGCAGGTTGATGAAGGCGCGGCTGCCGTACAGCTGGGTGACCACAAACACCACCAGGGCGATGCCGGCGGCCACCGACATGCCGAGGATGTAGCCCGAGCCGAACCAGTCCAGGCGCCCACCTTCCTCGAGCACGATCTGCAGGCCGCCCAGGCCCACGACCATGGCGAAGATCCCCAGCCAGTCGCCGCGGCGCAGTAACTCAAGCTTCATCGGCTTGGCCTCGATCGACCAGGCGATGGCAATCAATAGCGCCACCCCGGGGAACAGCTGCAGGTAGAAAATCCAGCGCCAGGAATAGGCATCGGTCAACCAGCCGCCTATCGACGGCCCCGCGGCCTGGGCGACACTGTTGGCGAGGCTGAACAGGGCCATGCCCATGGCCATCTTGCTGGCCGGCAGTTCGGTGATGATCAGCTGGAACGACAGCGGGATCAGCACCGCGCCGGCGGCGCCCTGGATTACCCGGATGATGATCATCGCCTCAAGGTTGGGTGCCCAGGAGCAGGCGATCGAGGCCAGCAGGAAGATGAACGAGCCGGTCCACATCACCCGGCGCATGGAGAACACTTCGACCAGCCAGGCCGTGAGCGGAATCATGACGATCTCCGCCACCAGGTAGGCGGTGGAGATCCACGAGCCTTCCTCGAAACTGGCGCCCAGCGAACCGCGGATTTCCGGCAGCGCAGCGCTGGTGACGTGGACGTTCATGCCGGCCATGAAACAGCCGAACAAGCCGCCGATCACCGCCACCCAGGCCCGCAACGAGACCGGCTGTTCACTGCTCATCGGCAGGCTCCCCGCGGGTGTCGACGGTGGTCACCACCGACATGCCCGGCAGCACCTGCACGCCTCCCTCGGCCTGGTCGAGCAGGATGCGCACGGGAAAACGCTGGACGATCTTGGTGAAGTTGCCGGTGGCGTTGTCCGAGGGCAGCAGGGCAAAGACGTTGCCCGAAGCCGGCGAGAAGCTGGCCACCCGGCCGCGCAGGTGCTGGCTTGAGAAACTGTCGATGCTGATCTCTACCGGCTGCCCCGGGCGCATGTGGGCCAGCTGGGTTTCCTTGTAGTTGGCGACTACGTAGGTCTGGTGCAGCGGCACCACCGCCAGCAGCGGCTGGCCGGGCACCACGTATTGCCCGGCGCGCACCCGGCGCTGGCCGACCACGCCGTCGATGGGCGCGCGGATCACTGTGTCCTGGCTGTCCTGGTCGGCCAGGGCGTGGCGGGCCTTGGCGCTGGCCAGGGCTGCCGAACGTTGTTTGATCTGCGCCTCGGCCAGCAGCGCCTGGGCCTTGGCCATTGCCAGTTGCGACTGCTGCTCGCGCTGGCGGGCCTGGGCGCTCTGCAAGGCGGCGCGGGCCTGAATGGCATTGGCGTTGGCCGATTCCAGGCGCTGCACGGTGGCGGCGTTGTCGCGCACCAGGCCCTGGTAGCGCTGCATGTCCAGTTCGCTGCGGCGCCGCTCGGCCTCGGCGCTGTGCACGGCCGATTCGGCCTGGAGGATGGCTTGCTGCTGCTGGTTGATGCGCTCCACTGCCACCTGCTGGCTGGCCTGGGCGGCGGTCAGCGCAGCCTGGGCCTCGGCCACCCCGGCTTCGGCCTGGTCGCGGCGGGCCTGATAGTCGCGGTTTTGCAGGCGTACCAGCACGTCGCCAGCTTTTACCGCCTGGTCGTCATCGACTTCAACCTGGGCGACATAGCCGGCCACGCGCGGGCTCAAGGCCACCCAGTCGGCGCGCACGTAGGCGTCATCGGTGGTCTCCAGAAAGCGCCCGGTGCTAAACCAGTAGCCGCCGAACACCAGCACCGCCACCACGCTCAGGCCGCCTGTGGCGTACAGCGCCAGGCGCCGCCGGGTGAGGGTGGGCAAAGGGGCTTTGCGCTGCTGCTGATCGGCAGCCAGCGGTGGTTTTTCAACGGCAATATTCATGGTTGGATTCCAGTGTCGGTAGGTGCGCTCTGCACCAGGGTCGCGGCCGCGGCCGGTGGCGTTTGCCAGCTGCCGCCCAGGGCCCGGAACAGATTGATTTGTGCCCGCGCCAGGCGTCCCTGGGCCTCGACGTGGCGAGCGCGGACGCTGATCAGGTCGCGCTCGCTGTCGAGCACCTCGAGGGCATCGACGGTGCCGGCGCGGTAGTTGTCCTGGGCCAGGGCAAAGCCGCGCTGGCTGTGCGCCAGGGCCGCATCCAGGGCTTGCGCCCGCTGGCGTTCGCCGTCGTAGCCGGCCAGGGCCTGGCGCACATCCTTGAGCGCGCCCAGGGCCACGCCGCGGTAGTGGGCGATCTGCGCTTGCTGCAGGGCCCGGGCCTTGCTGACCCGGGCGCGGTTGGCCTTGATGTTGGGGAACTCCCAGCTGATCAGCGGGCCGACGGCGAACATCACCGCCTGGCTGTCACCGAGGTTGGACAGGTGATGGTCCGAGGACGTCAAAGAGGCGCCGAAGCTGACCTTCGGGTACAGGTCGGCCTTGACGATGTCGACTTCAAGGTCGGCGGCGCGCAGGTCGCGCTCGGCCTTGCGCACATCCGGGCGGCGGGCCAGCAGTTGCCAGCCATCGCCGCCAGGCAACGCTGCTTTCAGGGTCGGGATGCTTCGGCAGCTGGCGGCACCGGCGCTGATTGCCGCAGGCGGCTGGCCACTGAGCACGCTGAGTTCGAACAGCGCCATTTGCCGCCGCGCTTCCAGCATCGGCAGTTGCGCGCGGACCTGCTCGCGCAGCCCGCGCAGGCGCACCGCATCGAGTTCGGTGGCGATCCCGGCCTGGCGCTGGCGGTCACTGAGCTGCACGCTGCGCTCCAGGGTCTGCAGGGATTGTTCGGTTTCCTGCAGGCGCGCGCCGTAAACGCACTGGTCGATGTAAGCGCGGCTGGTCTGGGTCACCACCTGCAAACGCACCAGCTCCATGGCCTCGCGGGAGGCGTCGGCCTGGGCCCGGGCGCGCTCGATGGCAGCCCGCACCTGGCCCCAGACATCGACCTGATAGGCCAGCTCGATGCCCGGGTTGAATTCCCATTGCGACGGCGCATGGCTGTCGGTGGCCTGGGCCAGGGTCTGGTCGTCGGCACTTTTGCCGTAGCTGGCACCGAACTCGACGCTGGTCGAGGGCCAGCGTCTGGCGTCGTACTCGCCGATACCGGCGAGCATGGCCTGCACGTTGGCCTCGGCCTGGGCCAGGTCCTGGTTATGCGCCAGGGCTTGCTGGACCCAGGTGTTGAGCTGCGGGTCCTGGTACAGCTCCCACCAGCGCTCGGGCAAGGCCTGCTGGCTGACGCCGGCGGGCAGGCTGGCCAGTGGATCGGCTTGCAGTGCCAATGGCGCCGGGGTCGTTACGGATTGGCTGCTGCAAGCGCAGAGCACAGTCAGGAGGCTGGTGGCGGCGAGAAGCCGGGCGGGGAACGGCGGGGATCGAAGTGCACGCATCACGAAAGTCACATCTAGGGTCGTGATGCCAGATTAACGAGGGGAGGGCAGCGCTTCTGCCGCGAGCGGGACAACCATGGCCGTGACCGGGACAACCTGGCCCGGCAGCGAGGAGGGCGTGGCCGCCATCCTCGCTGCGGGTCTCAGTGGCTGCGCGTGGCGCTGCCTTCCAGGGCGCTGACCTGCCAGTCGCGTGGGGTGTAGCCGAGGATGCGCTTGAACATCGCGGCAAAGGCGCTGGCACTCTGGTAGCCGTGTTCGAGCGCCACGTGCAGGATCGGCATGCCACCGGCCAGGCGCTGCTGGCTGAGAATCATGCGCGTGCGGGTGCGCCATTCACCGTAGGACATCCCCACCTCGCGCTGGAACAATCGCGCCACGGTGCGCGCACTCATGTTCAACTGCGCGCCGCATTGCTCCAGGGTGAGGTCTTGCGCGGGGTCTTCGAGAAAGCGCTCGCACCAGGCCCGCAGGCGTGGATGCTGCGGCACCGGCACATGCGCCTCGATGCGTTCAGCCGCCTCCAGCTCGCGGTGAATCAGCGCGCGCACATGCTCGCCCAACGACTCGTCGCGCTGCTCCTGCATGCGTGATGAGGCCAGGATCAGCTCGCGCAGCAGCCCCGAGACCACGATCACCTGACAGCGGTCGACGTGGGCGCTGAGCAACAAGGTGCGCATGCTCACTTCGCCGCTCATGCGCACCTCGTGGCTGACCCCTGCCGGCACCCAGAGGGCGTGCCCGCAGGGGATCACCCAGTTGCCTTCGTCGCTGCACACGCGCATGACCCCGCTGGTGGCGTAGATCAACTGGTCCTCGGCATGGCAGTGGCTGCCCACGACCTCGCCATGTTCATAGTCCATCGCTAATGGTTCCATGCCTTTCTCCTCAGGCAGAAACGCTGGCGGCGTGCAGGGGTTTGAGCAAGCCCTGGCGGGTGGCCCGCGACACGGCACCGACCACGGCCTTGAGCGATGCCTGGAGGATGCTGTTGTCTTTGCCGACGCCGAATAGCAGCTGGCTGTTGACGCGGATTTCGACATAGGCGATGGCTTCGGCCTGGGCACCGTCACGAATGGCGTGCTCGTGATAGTCGGCGATATCGAAGTTCAGGCCCTGCTGGGCGAAGGCATTGACCAGCGCCGCCAACGGCCCGTTGCCTTCGCCGCTGAGCGCCAGGCGCGCGCCGGCGATGTCCAACTGGGCATCGAGGTAGGTGCAGCTGTCTTCGCTGGCAAGCCGAGGTTGCTGCAGGGTGTAGGGCTTGCCTTGCTCAAGGTAGTTGTCGGTGAAGCACGACAGGATCATGTCGCTGGTGATCTCCTGGCCGGCCTCGTCGGCCACTTGTTGCACCAGGCCACTGAACTCCATCTGCAGGCGCCGCGGCAGGACAATGCCGTGTTGCTCGAGCAGATAGGCGACGCCGCCTTTGCCGGACTGGCTGTTGACCCGGATCACTGCCTCGTAGCTGCGGCCCATGTCGGCCGGATCGATCGGCAGGTAAGGGATCTGCCAGTAGCCCTCGGGGTTGTTGCGCCGGTGGGCGAAGCCTTTCTTGATGGCGTCCTGGTGCGAGCCGGAAAACGCCGTGAACACCAGTTCGCCGGCATACGGGTGGCGCGGGTGGGTCGGCAACTGGTTGCAGAACTCGACTTCGCGCTGCACGTGGATGATGTCCGAGAAGTCCAGCTGCGGGCTGATACCGCTGGTGTAGAGGTTCATCGCCAGGGTCAGGATATCGACGTTGCCGGTGCGCTCACCGTTGCCGAACAAGGTGCCCTCGACCCGCTCGGCGCCCGCCAGGCAGGCCTGCTCGGCGGTCGACACGCCGGTACCGCGATCATTGTGCGGGTGCACGCTGATGACCACGCTGTCGCGGCAGCTCAAGTGGCGGCAGAACCACTCGATCTGGTCGGCGAAGACGTTGGCGGTCGAGACCTCGACGGTGGTCGGCAGGTTGAGGATCATCTTGTTGCTTGGCGAGGGCTGGAACACCTCGGTCACCGCCTCGCAGATCTCCAGGGCGAAATCCAGCTCGGTAAAGCAGAAGGTCTCGGGCGAGTACTGGTAGGTCCACTGGGTGTGCGGGTTGGCCTGCATGTGGGCCTTGATCTCGCGGGTGGCCTGGGTGGCGATCTCGATGCAGCCGGCGCGGTCGACCCCGAACACCACCTCGCGAAACACCGGTGCGGTGGCGTTGTAGACGTGGACAATCGCCCGGGGCACGCCCTTGAGGGCTTCGAAGGTGCGCTCGATCAGGTGGCTGCGGGCCTGGGTCATCACCTGGATGGTAACGTCGTCAGGAATCGCGCCGCTCTCGACCAGCTCGCGCACGTAATCGAAGTCGGTTTGCGACGCCGCCGGGAAACCCACCTCGATCTGCTTGAAGCCGACCTTGACCAGCAGGTCGAAGAAGCGCCGCTTGCGCTCGGCGTTCATCGGTTCGATCAGCGCCTGGTTACCGTCGCGCATGTCCACACTGCACCAGGTCGGGGCGACCTGCTGGACCCGGTTCGGCCACTGGCGGTCCGGCAGGTCGACGGTGGTGAAGTGACGGTACTTGGTAGAAGGATCCTTCAACATCATGGCGGCGTTCTCCTGTGCCTACGGTTTTGCGCAGCGCCGGTTGCCCGCAAGCAACCGATGCCAATCGCAGATGGGATCCAATTCTAGCGCTGTTACATCTAGAAATAATTGCTAATTTTGCCAGTGACGGGTGAAGAAGCCTTTGCTGATCGCCTGAAAGTTGCAGTTATTGGTGATTTATTGCGCTGAAGGATTTTTATGAGCATATCCTCACCATTTGAGCGCCTGCCTGCGACGCTCAGCCGCAAATTGCACCTGGCCTCAGCCGGCACCTAGTGGCGGGTTTCGACTGATCTATAAAAATTGCTAACAAGTCATTGCAGTCCAGCCCTGTTTATCAGCGACTTTCAATCAAACATCATGCTGACACCCCACACAGAGGTGCTCAGCATGACCCTTGACCTGCAGTTCGATCACCTGGCCTTCACCACCGCCGCCGACGGCGAGCTTCAGGCTGCGCTGCAAACCCTGCTGGGCGTCGAGCCCGGGCCGAGGCCGGCGTTTCCATTTCCCGGGCAATGGCTGTACCAGGGCGACCAGGCCCTGGTGCACCTGATCCAGGGGCCGCACACCGAGCTCAGCCATCTGGCCCTGCGTACCCGGCAGCCGGCGTCGGCAGTGCTCGAACGCGTCCGCGCCAGTGGCCTGGCCTACCAGGTCGCGCTGGTACCGGAGCAACGCATCTGCCAACTGTTTGTCAGCCTGCCCGGCGGCCTGGTCCTGGAACTGGACTGCCCGCTCGATCGCGACGACCTCGGCATTACCCACGACTACCAGCAGTGCGACCACGCACCTGTCTGACTTCAGGAGAGCCACACGCATGTCTACTTCAGCTTCGTTGTTCACACCCTTTGAACTGGGCCCACTGCAGTTGCCCAACCGTATCGTCATGGCGCCGATGACCCGCTCGCGCAGCAGCCAGCCCGGTGATGTGCCCAACGCCATGATGGCGGCCTATTACGCCCAGCGCGCCAGTGCCGGCCTGATCATCAGTGAAGCCACGCAGATCAGCCCGCAGGGCAAGGGTTACAGCTTTACCCCCGGCATCTACAGTGCCGGGCAAGTAGCCGGCTGGCGTCAGGTGACCGACGCCGTGCATGGCCAAGGCGGGCGGATTTTCCTGCAGCTGTGGCATGTCGGGCGCATGTCCCATGCGAGCTTCCATGCCGATGGCCAGCCGGTTGCGCCGTCAGCGCTGCGTGCCGATGCCCAGGTGTGGGTGGTGGGCGATGATGGCGTCGGGCGCATGGTCGAGGTCAGCGCGCCACGGGCCCTGAGCCAGGCAGACATTCAAGCGGTGATCGAGGATTATCGGCTTGCCGCCCGGCATGCCCGCGAGGCGGGTTTTGATGGCGTCGAGATTCACGCGGGCAACGGTTACCTGATCGACCAGTTCTTGCGCACCACCTCCAACCTGCGCAATGACGCCTACGGCGGCAGCCGCGAAAACCGTATCCGCTTTCTGCTGGAAGTGGCCGCGGCGGTGGCCGACGAAATCGGTGCGCAGCGCACCGGTGTGCGCCTGGCGCCCTACATCACCGCCCGCGGCATGGACTGCACGGACGTCATCCCGACCATCCTCCAGGCCGCCAAGGCCCTGGGCGCCCAAGGCATTGCCTACCTGCACCTGGCCGAAGCCGACTGGGACGATGCCCCGCAGATCCCCGAGCCGTTCCGCCATGAGCTGCGCCAGGTGTTTGCCGGCGCCATCATCGTTGCCGGGCGCTACGACGAGGATCGTGCGCAGGCCTTGCTCGAGGCCGGGCTGGTCGACCTGATTGCCTTCGGCCGGCCCTTTGTCGCCAACCCGGACTTGCCGGCGCGGCTGGCAAACGGCTGGCCGATGGCGCAATTCGATGGCAGCCGCTTGTTTGGCGGAGATGAGCTGGGCTACAGCGACTATCCAGCCTTTATGACAGGCAAGTGAAGTGGCTGGGTTCCTGGGCTGCAAGCATCAGCTCCAGCGGTACCGGGACTACCCCGTCAAGGCCGGCGGGGGCCTGCAAGCCCACCACCAGCAGCGCCGGGCGCTCGCTCGGTTCGCTCGTGCCGGCGGCCACGGCGTTGATCATTCTGGCGTGGTTGGCTGCAATTTCAGTGAGGGTAGACACGTGACTTCTCCGGTGACCGAGCAAGGCGATTGCTGGCGTCCATAAGCGTTGGGGGGCTGGCCGTCGCGTCAGTATTACGTCACTGCCCGACGGTGATTGCCAGCCTCTGCAATCCGCAGGCCAAGCCTTGTCAAAAAATGGACAGGCCTGGCCGGTTTGCGATGGACGGAGTCACCTCGGGCTGTGCTAGGGCTCCTGACCCTGGCGCAAGCGCGTGCTGATCAGCGCCGCCAGCACCAGCAGCGCGGCGATCAGCCACAGGCCGTTGCGGGTATTGCCGGTGGTCTGTTCGATCAGGCCCATCACCGATGGCCCGACAAAACCGCCGAGCAACCCGCAGGTGGTGACGAAGGCCAGGCCCGCCGCCAGGGCATTGCCGCTGAGGCGGCTGGAGGGGAAGACGAAGATGATCGACTGCACCACGAACAGCATCAGCGCGGTCAGCGAGAAACCGATCAGGCCGATGAACGAGTTCGACAACGACGCCAGCAGCAAGCCGGCGGCCATGGTCAGCAAACCGAAGAACAGCAGGGTGCGGCAGCGCCCCGGCGAAGTGGCCAGGCGCGGCAGGGTGGCGGCGCCGATGGCGGCGGCAATCCACGGCACCGAGGTCAGCAGGCCGATCTGCAACGGGGTCAGGGCGGCGTAGGTGCCAATGATGCCCGGCAGGAAGAAGATCACTGTATAGATGGTGATCTGGTGCACGAAGTACACCGCGATCGCCAGCCAGATCTGTTTGTCGGCGAACATCTGGCTGAGCCGGCTCTGTTGCGGCGCCGAGGCTTTTTCGGCGTTCAGGCGCTGCTCGATGTCGCGGGCATCGGCCGCCGACAGCCAGGGCGCGGAGGCCGGGCCGTCCGGCAGTTTCTTCCACACCACATAGGCCAGAGCTACCGCCGGCAGGCCTTCGATGACGAACAGCCACTGCCAGCCGTGCCAGCCCAGCAGGCCATCGAGTTCGAGCAAGGCGCCGCCCAGCGGACCGCTGAGAATATTCGCCAGGCACACCCCGAGCAGAAAATAGCCGGTAGCCCGCGCCCGTTGCTCGCGGTCGAACCAGTAGGTCAGGTAGAGCATCACCCCGGGGAACAACCCGGCCTCGGCCACGCCCAGCAGCAGGCGCATGATGTAGAACGAGGTTTCGCCCTGGACGAAGGCCATGCCCGCCGACAGCAGGCCCCAGGTGATCATGATGCGGGTGATCCAGAAACGCGCGCCGACCCGGTGCATGATCAGGTTGCTCGGCACTTCGGCCAGCGCGTAGGTCAGGAAGAACAGCCCGGCACCCAGGCCATAGGCTGCGGCTGAAAGGCCCAGGTCGATGCCCATGCTGGCCTTGGCCAGCGCAATGTTGGTGCGGTCCAGAAAGCTCATCACATAGACCACGATCAGCAGCGGCATCAGCTTGCGCAGCAGCAGGCGGTTCAGGCGCTGGTCGTCGGCGACGGCAGGCGCGGCGGCCGCTGTCGCGTTAGTGAGGATTGTCATTGTTTTTTCCCCGTTCAAATGTGCGTACTGCGCGCCGCACGTGTTGCGGCGCGCAGGCTCAGGTCAGTCAGTCACGGTTGATGTCCAGCCACACGGCGCCATCGGGATACTGGTAGCGCTCCAGGGTTTGCGCGTGCATTTCGATGCTGTAGCCAGGGCGTTGCGGCGGCATGTAGCGACCGCGGCGGATCACCACCGGGTCGATGAAGTGTTCGTGCAGGTGGTCGACGTACTCCAGCACGCGGTTGTGCAACGAGGCCGAGACGGCGATGTAGTCGAACAGGGCGATGTTCTGCACATATTCGCACAGGCCGACGCCGCCGCCATGGGGGCACACCGGCACATCGTACTTGGCCGCCATCAGCAGCACGATCAGCACCTCGTTGAGGCCACCCAGGCGTGCGGCATCGAGCTGGCAGAAATCCAGCGCGCCGGCCTGGAACATCTGCTTGAACATCACCCGGTTATGGCAGTGTTCGCCGGTGGCGACGCCGATCGGCGCAATGCGCTGGCGGATTGCGGCGTGGCCGAGAATATCGTCGGGGCTGGTTGGCTCTTCGATCCACAGCGGCTCGAAAACTGCCAGGCGGCGCATGTTGGCCACCGACTCATCGACACTCCAGACCTGGTTGGCGTCCATCATCAGCGTGCGCTCCCAGCCCATTTCGTCGCGCAGGATGCTGGCGCGGCGCATGTCGTCTTCAAGGTTGGCGCCGATTTTCTGCTTGATGTGGGTCCAGCCGTCAGCGATAGCCTCGCGGGTCAGCTGGCGCATTTTCTCTTCGCTGTAGCCGAGCCAGCCGGGCGCGGTGGTGTAGCCGGGGTAGCCTTCGCGCAGCATCTGCGCCTCGCGCTCGGCCTTGCCTGGCACCTGACGGCGCAGCAGGGCGATGGCTTCTTCGGGGGTGAGCACGTCGGTGACGTAGCTGAAGTCCAGGCAGCCCACCAGCTGTTCGGGGCTCATGTCGGCGAGCAGTTTCCACACCGGCTTGCCTTCGTGCTTGGCCCACAGGTCCCAGACCGCATTGACGATGGCGGCGGTGGCCAGGTGGATCACGCCTTTTTCCGGGCCGAGCCAGCGCAGCTGGCTGTCGCCTGCGGTAAAGCGGTGCCAGAAGCCGCCCATGTCGGCGGTGATGTCTTCAAGGGTCAGGCCGACAATCAGCGGCGCCAGCGATTGCACGGCGGCGGCGCAGATCTCGTTGCCGCGCCCGATAGTGAAGGTCAGGCCATGACCTTCGAGGCTGTCGGCATCGGTGTGCAGCACGACATAGGAAGCCGAATAGTCCGGGGCGCTGTTCATCGCGTCGGAGCCGTCCAGCGACAGCGAAGTAGGGAAGCGGATGTCGCGAACACTCAAGTGGGTAATGCGTATGCTCATGGCGGGCTCTTGTTCTGGGGTGGCACAGGGAGGCCTGACTGTAGGTTGTCGAGCGATACAGGCATAATCGCCAATTCCTAAGTAGGGATACCGGATTTGATATGCCTCCTAAACCCGACGTCGCGCTACCGACCCCTGCCAGCCTGGGGGCGCTGAAGATCTCCAGCCGGCAGATCACCTTGCTCAACGCCCTGGGCGAGTTCGGCAATTTGCGCCGCGCCGCGGCGGCGATGCACACCACGCAACCCGCGGCCAGCCTGTTGCTGCAGCAACTGGAAGAGCGCCTCGGCGTGCGCCTGTTCGAGCGTTTGCCCCGGGGCATGCAGCCGACCCTGTATGGCGAGGTGATGATCCGCTACGCCCAGGGCGCCCTGCACGAATTCGAGCACGCCCAGGCGCAGATCGCTGAACTGGCCCGCGGCGCCTCCGGTCTGGTGCGGGTCGGTAGTGTCATGGGCCCGGTGCCGGGGCTGCTGACCCAGGCGGTGCTGGCCTACAAGCGCGAGCACCCCAAGGTGCGTATTTCGCTGGAGGTCGGTACCAGCGACACCTTGCTGCCGTCGCTGCTGCGCGGCGATTTCGACCTGGTGGTCGGGCGCCTGCCGGATCAGAGCGACAGTCACGAGCTGAACATCGAACTGTTCGACAGCGACGAGCAGATGCGCGTGGTCGCCCGTGCCGGGCATCCGCTGGCCAGCGCCGCACGCCTTGCGCTGGCCGACCTGGCCGAGCTGACCTGGATCCTCCACCCGATCGGCAGCCCCATGCGCCGGCGGGTCGAGAACGCTCTGCAGGCAGCCGGCATGGTGCAGTCGCTGGACATCGTCGAGACCGCCTCGATCCTCGCCACCACGGCGATGCTTGAGGCCTCGGACATGATTGCAGTGGTGCCCAACGACGTCGCCGAGCATTATGCCCGTTACGCCATGGTTGCCATCCTGCCGGTGGAACTGCCGATCTCGATGGTCAACCTGGGGCTGCTGACCTTGCGTTCGCGGCCGCGCTCGGTGGCCCTGGAAACCCTGTTGCACTACCTGCGGGCGCAGTAGCCCCGCGTATTCATCGGCAAGAGGCAGTTCGTTGATGGCTTCAGACATTACCCACGCCAGTTTCTGCAACTGGATCCGCTTCAAGCACCTGGTGCTGATCGACACCCTGGCGCGCACGCGCAACATGCACGCCACCGCCACGCGCATGAACCTCAGCCAGCCGGCCTTGAGCAAGATGCTGCGCGACCTTGAAGAGCAGTTCGGCTTTGCCCTGTTCGAGCGCCTGCCGCGCAGCATGCCGCCCACCGAACTTGGCGAGTACGTGGTGCGTTATGCGCAAGGGGCGCTGGCCGAGTCGCAGCAGTTCGTCGACCAGGTCAACCGCCTGCGCAAGGGCGGCCATGGCTTTATTCGCGTCGGCGGGATTTTTGCCGCAACGCCCCTGGTGCTGCCCCAGGCGATTGCCGCGATCAAGGCGCGCAGCCCGCTGCTGTCGATCGAAGTGGTCGAGCAATCCAGCGACCATCTGCTGGCCATGCTTGAGCAGAACAAGCTCGACCTGATGATCGGCCGCTTCACCGAGGAGCGCTTCAGCCAGCTGTTCGACTTCCAGGCCCTGGAGCCGGAACCCTTCAGCCTGGTGGTCAACAAGCACCACCCGCTTATTCAGCAAGGCGAGACGCCACTGGCGGCCCTGGGCGACTGGCCGTGGGTGCTGTACCCGGTCGGCACACCGTTGCGCGAGCGTCTGGAACAAGCCTTCAGGTCGGTCGGCATCGCCACCCCGGCTGACAGCGTCGATACCATTTCGATGCCGATGTTCCTGCATTTGCTCGAGTCCGGGCCGATGATCGCCATGTTGCCGCGCTCGATGGTCGCTGCGCAGTTGAGCAGCGGCCAGTTCTGCGAGCTGCAGTCGCCGTTGCAACTGGCGCCGCTGGAGTACGGGGTGATCACCCGCAAGGACGAACCCTTGAGCGCCTCGGCGCAGGCGTTTGTTGAGCTGTTGCTGGAGTTCGCCCGCCAGCGACGGGCAGAGCAGGGCAGTGCTGGCGATTGATAAAAGCGGCTGACTGACAGCTTGCGATAACCCTGGGTTATCGCTTGATCGGATCATCTCATTGGGAATGTTGCGCCCGGCTCCTTAGAGTTATCGCAGATTCGCCCGGCACAGCACGGGCGGCGCCATAACAAGAAGCCGGCCGCATCCGCCCTGAGAGGTCCCATGCAACTGATTGCCAGCACCCGCAGCGGCGACCCTGCCGTTATCCGCTTGAACCCCCTGGACAATGTACTGATTGCCCGCCAGGCCCTGGTTGAAGGCCAGCACCTGGACGCCGAAGCCATCACCGTGCGCCAGGCGGTCCCGTCCGGGCATAAAGTCGCCACCGAGCGCGTGGAGCAAGGCCAGCCGCTGCGCCGCTACGGGCAGATCATCGGTTTTGCCTCGCAAGTGATCGAGGCCGGCGAGCATGTGCACGTGCACAACGTCGAGATGGGCGATTTTGCCCGCGACTATGCCTTCGGCGTCGATGCCAGGCCAACGCCTGCCAGCGAGGCGCAGTTCCAGGGCATCGTGCGTGCCGACGGTCGGGTCGCGACCCGCAACTACATTGGCATTCTGACTTCGGTGAACTGCTCGGCCACCGTCGCCCGCGCCGTGGCCGACCACTTTCGCCGCGACATCCACCCCGAGGCGCTGGCCGCCTACCCGAACATCGACGGCGTGGTCGCTTTGACCCACGGCGCCGGTTGCGCGGTAGACCCCAGCGGCGAAGCCCTGGGCCTGCTGCGCCGGACCCTGGGCGGCTACGCTATCCACCCCAACTTTGCCGCCGTGCTGATCATCGGCCTGGGCTGCGAGACCAACCAGATCGAAAGCCTGCTGCAAACCCAGCAGCTGCAAACCGGTGATCAGCTGCGCGCCTTTACCATCCAGGGCATTGGCGGTACCTCGAAGACCATCGCTGCCGGCATCGCGCAGGTCAAGGCGCTGCTGGCCGAGGCCAACCGGGTCAAGCGTGAGCCGGTCAGCGCCCGCCATCTGGTAGTCGGCCTGCAATGCGGCGGCTCCGACGGCTACTCGGGGATCACCGCCAACCCGGCCCTGGGCAATGCCGTTGACCGTCTGGTGGCAGCTGGCGGCACCGCAATCCTCTCGGAAACCCCGGAGATCTACGGCGCCGAGCACTTGCTCACGCGCCGCGCGGTCAGCCGTGAAGTGGGTGAGAAACTCATCGCCCGCATCCATTGGTGGGAAGACTACTGCCAGCGCATGAACGCCGCGCTGAACAATAACCCCTCGGCCGGCAACAAGGCCGGCGGCCTGACCACCATCCTGGAGAAATCCCTCGGTGCAGTGGCCAAGGCCGGCTCCAGCAACCTGGTGGACGTCTACCAGTACGCCGAAGCGGTGCGCGCCAAAGGCCTGGTGTTCATGGACACCCCGGGCTACGACCCGGTTTCGGCCACCGGCCAGGTCGCCGGCGGCGCCAACCTGATTGCCTTTACCACCGGCCGCGGTTCGGCCTACGGCTGCGCGCCGGCGCCGTCGATCAAGCTGGCCACCAACAACCGGGTGTTCGAGCACCAGCTTGAAGACATGGATGTGAACTGCGGCGGCATCGCCGACGGCAGCACCAGCATCGAAGAACGCGGCGCCTACATCTTCGAGCAGATGCTGCGCATCGCCTCCGGTGAGCGCAGCAAGAGTGAACAGCACGGCTACGGGCAGAACGAATTCGTGCCCTGGCAGATCGGTGCCGTGACCTGATTGACAGCCCTGCAACCTTCTTGACGAGGCGACATGCACATGAGCTTTAGCGGATACAACTTCATTGGCGGCCAGCGCAGTGCCCTGGGCGACACCTTGGTCTACAGCGTCGATGCCCACACCGGCGAGCGCCTGCCGGGCGCCTTTCACCAGGCCAGCCTGGACGAAGTCGACAATGCCGTGGATGCGGCCAGCGCCGCGTTCCCGGCCTATCGCAAACTCTCGGCCGAGCGCCGGGCGCAGTTTCTCGAGGCCATCGCCGACGAGCTCGACGGCCTGGGCGAGGACTTTATCGCCGTGACCTGCCAGGAAACCGCGCTGCCCAGTGCGCGCATTGTCGGTGAGCGCGCACGTACCAGCGGCCAGATGCGCCTGTTTGCCCAGGTGCTGCGCCGGGGCGATTTTTATGGCGCGCGCATCGACCGCGCCTTGCCAGCGCGCACGCCATTGCCGCGCCCGGACCTGCGCCAGTACCGTATTGGTGTCGGCCCGGTGGCGGTGTTCGGTGCCAGCAACTTCCCCCTGGCGTTCTCCACCGCCGGCGGTGATACCGCCGCCGCCCTGGCTGCCGGTTGCCCGGTGGTGTTCAAGGCCCACAGCGGCCACATGGCCACGGCCGAGCGGGTTGCCGAGGCGCTGCTGCGCGCTGCCGAGCGCACGGGCATGCCGGCGGGTGTGTTCAACATGATCTTTGGTGGCGGTGTCGGCGAGGCGCTGGTCAAGCACCCGGGCATCCAGGCCGTGGGCTTTACCGGCTCGCTCAAGGGCGGCCGCGCCCTGTGCGACATGGCCGCCGCGCGGGCGCAGCCGATCCCGGTATTCGCCGAGATGTCGAGCATCAACCCGGTGCTGGTTTTGCCCCAGGCCCTGGCCAGTCGCAGTGCGCAGCTGGCCAAGGACATGAGCGCCTCGGTGGTGCAGGGTTGTGGCCAGTTCTGCACCAACCCGGGCCTGGTGCTGGGCATCCGCTCGCCGGCCTTCAGTGCCTTTATCGAGCAGCTGCGCGGCCATATGGCCGAACAGGCGCCGCAGACCATGCTCAATGCCGGCACCCTGGCAAGCTACGGCAAGGGTATCCAGGCGCTGCTGGCCCACCCGGGGGTAGAAAAACTCAGCGGCCTGGCGCAATCCGGCAAGCAGGCGCAGCCGCAGCTGTTCAAGGCCGATGTCAGCCTGCTGCTGGAGCAGGACGAGCTGTTGCAGGAAGAAGTCTTCGGCCCGTGCACGGTGGTGGTCGAGGTCAATGATCAGGCCCAGCTGTTGCGCGCGGTCAACGCCCTGCATGGCCAGCTGACCGCCACCTTGCTGGCCGACAGCGACGACCTGGCCGCCTTTGGCCAACTGTTCGAGGTGCTCGAAGTCAAGGTCGGGCGGGTGCTGCTCAATGGCTACCCGACCGGCGTCGAGGTCTGCGATGCGATGGTCCATGGCGGCCCGTACCCAGCGACCTCCGATGCCCGCGGCACCTCGGTCGGCACCCTGGCGATCGATCGCTTTCTGCGCCCGGTGTGCTACCAGAACGTGCCCGATGCCTTGCTCCCCGAAGCGCTGCGCGATGCCAACCCGCTGGGTATCCAGCGCCTGGTCGATGGCAAGCCGAGCAACGCGGCCCTGAACTGATCACGGAGCAACAGCGATGAGCGACGCCCGCCGCGTTGATGTGCAAAGCCTCACAGCCTTCGTCGAGCAATTGTTTGAAGCCGCCGGTGCCGATGCCGAAGTCGCCCGGGTGGTCACCCGGGTACTGCTTGAAGGCGAACTGCTGGGCCATCGCACCCATGGCCTGAACCTGGTCAGCCGCTATATTGGCAGCATCCAGGCAGGGCAGGTCAAGGCCCGGGCAGGGCTGCTCGAACAGCTTGCGCACAGCGGTATTTCCAGCCTGTTCGACGGTCATTATCTGCTCGGCCCGTACTGCGTCAGCCGCGCCCTCGACTGCGCGGCCCAGGGCGCAACGGCACAAGGCATTGGCATTGCCGTGGTGCGCCGGGCGGCGCACATCGGTTGCCTGGCGGCCTACCTGCAGCCGTTCACCGAGCGTGGCCTGGTGGCCATGCTGTATTCCAGCGACCCGTCGGTGGCGCTGGTTTGCGCCCACGGCGGTATTGAACCTGTGTACACGCCCAACCCGATTGCCGCCGGCATTCCGACCCGTGGCGAGCCGATCCTGCTCGATGTGAGCATGTCGACCGTGACCCTCGGCCTGGTCGGCCAGTGCCGCGACAGCGGGCAGCGACTGCCGCACCCGGTGTTGCTGGGCAACGACGGGCGTCTGAGCGACAACCCGGAAGATTTTTTCACCACCCCCAGCGGCAGCATCCTGCCCTTGGGCGGCCAGGCTTTCGGCCACAAGGGCTTTGCCCTGGCGCTGCTGGTCGAGGCACTGACCTCGGGGCTGGCGGGCTATGGGCGCAAGGACGCGCCGGATCAGTGGGGCGCCTCGGCAACCGCCGTGGTGATCGATCCGCGCTTTTTTGGCGGGCTTGACGCCTTCACCGCTGAAACCTCGTTTCTCGGCCAGCTGCTGCTCGCCAGCCGCCCGCTCGACCCCGAGCGGCCGGTGCGCCTGCCTGGGCAAGCGGGCTTGAAACGGCGCAAGCAGGCCTTGAGCGAAGGCTTGAGCCTGTCGCCACAGCTGATCGATAACCTCAACCAGCTCGCCGGGCAACTGCAGTGCCCGACACTTTCGCATTAACCGACAACAAGAGCGCTGACATGACAGAGCACGTGAACACCCAAACACCGCTACACCTGAGCAAAGACGCTGCGCTATTCAACACCGGTACCTGGATCGGCCGCGTCTGGCTGGCGCAGCAGGGCCCGGCCGTGGTGCTGGTCAAAGCCGGCGCCGTGCACGATATCAGCGCCCATGTGGCGACCGTGTCGGCCTTGCTCGAAGTAGCTGAGCCGGTGGCCTACCTGCGTTCGCTGCCGTTGGGCGAGGCGCTGATCGAGTTGCCGGCGCTGCTGGCCAACAGCGACCCGAATCATCGCGATCCGGCCTTGCCCTGGCTGCTGGCGCCGATCGACCTGCAGGCGGTCAAGGCCGCCGGCGTGACCTTCGCCGCCAGCCTGCTGGAGCGGGTGGTCGAGGAGCAGGCCAAGGGCGACCCGGCCAAGGCCGACGCGATCAGGGCGACGCTAGCCAGCCGCATCGGCGCCGACCTGTCGCAGATCGTTCCGGGCTCGGCGCAGGCTGAAGCCTTGCGCAAGGTCCTGGTAGAGCAGGGGCTGTGGTCGCAGTACCTGGAAGTGGGCATCGGCCCGGACGCCGAGGTCTTCACCAAGGCCCAGCCGTTGTCGGCGGTCGGCCATGGAGCCGATATCGGCATTCACCCTAAGTCGAGCTGGAACAACCCCGAGCCGGAAGTGGTGCTGGCGGTGTCGAGCAACGGCACGGTGCAGGGCGCCACCCTCGGCAACGACGTCAACCTGCGCGACTTCGAAGGGCGCAGCGCCTTGCTGCTGTCCAAGGCCAAGGACAATAACGCCTCGACCGCACTGGGGCCGCTGCTGCGGCTGTTCGACGAGACCTTCAGCCTTGAGGATGTGCGCAGCGCCGAGGTCGACTTGCGGGTCGAAGGCCTGGACGGCTTTGTGCTCCAGGGCCGCAGCTCGATGCGCCAGATCAGCCGCGACCCGCTCGACCTGGTGCAGCAGACCCTGAACGAAAACCACCAGTACCCCGACGGCCTGGTGCTGTTTCTCGGCACCCTGTTCGCGCCCAAACAGGACCGCGACCAGCCGGGCAACGGCTTTACCCACAAACCCGGCGATGTGGTGACCATCAGCAACGGGCAGCTGGGCAGCCTGTGCAACCGGGTGACCACCAGCGACCTGGCGCCGCAGTGGGATTTCGGCGTGCGCGCGCTGATCGACAGCCTTGCCCGGCGCGGCCTGCTTGATGCCGCTGTGAGCGCCCGCCAGCGCTGATTGAAAGACGTTCCAGGGATGAGTGTGTGACCGCCTGAAGGATCGCCCCGGCGATAAAACCGCTGCAACAATAATAATAAAGGCCATCAGATGAACGCACTGAAGAAGTACCAACGCATCACCGTTGTCTTCCTGCTGTTGATCGGCATCGTCAACTACCTGGACCGTAGCGCGCTGTCGATCGCCAACACCTCGATCCAGAAGGACATGATGATCAGCCCGTCGCAGATGGGCATCCTGCTCTCGGCGTTTTCCATCGCCTATGCCTTCGCCCAGTTGCCCATGGGCCTGATCATCGACCGCCTGGGCAGCAAGATCGCCCTTGGCGCCTCGTTGCTGGCCTGGTCGGTGGCGCAATCGGCGTTCGGCATGGTCAACAGTTTTGCCGGCTTCATGGGCTTGCGCGTGCTGCTGGGGATTGGCGAGGCGCCGATGTTCCCCTCGGCAGCCAAGGCGCTGTCGGAGTGGTTCGATGCCAACGAGCGCGGCACGCCTACCGGCATCGTCTGGTCCTCGACCTGCCTGGGCCCGTGCCTGGCGCCGCCGTTGCTGACGCTGTTCATGGTCAACTTCGGCTGGCGCGGCATGTTCATCATCACCGGCGTGCTTGGCATCGTCCTGGCCCTGTGCTGGCTGAGCTTCTTCAAGAGCAAGGCGCAGTACCTGGCCGAACTAGCCGCGCAAGGCAAGCCGTTGCCAGGTGAGTACCAGGCGCCACAGGCAACGGCAGAGCCCAAGGCTTCGTACTTTGCCGGCTGGCTCGACCTGTTCAGGCACCGCAGTACCTGGGGCGCGATCCTCGGTTTCATGGGGGTGATCTACATGCTCTGGCTGCACCTGACCTGGCTGCCCGGTTATTTTGAGCGCGAGCATGGCCTGAACCTGTACAAAACCGCCTGGGTGGTGTCGCTGGCCTATGGTTTCGGCGCTGTCGGCACCATCGTCGCTGGGCGCTTCTGCGACCTGCTGGTGCGCCGCGGCCTGAGCATCCTGGCCAGTCGCAAGTTCAGCGTGATCACCGGCCTGGTGCTGGCCGCGCTGTTCACCTTGCCGCTGTCGTATGTCAGCGGCTTGACCGCGTGCATCGTCCTGCTGTGCCTGGCGCTGTTCAGCATCAACATGGCCAGTGCCACGGCCTGGATGATCGTCAACACCATCGTCGACAGCCGCCGGGTGGCCTCGTTCGGCTCGATCCAGAACTTTGGCGGCTACATCGCAGGCTCCGTCGCGCCGATTGTCACCGGCTTCAGCATCCAGTACTCGGGCTCGTTCAACACCGCGTTCATGATCAGTGCGATCGTCGCGCTGTGTTCGGCGCTGGCGTATTTCCTGTTGCTCAAGGCGCCGATTGGCAACGCACAAGCCGCGCCTGAGCGGGTGGTGGGCGTGACGCAATAAGGGGCAGGGTGCAGGGGGCGATGATTGATCACGCCGCCCTGCGACTGTTACTGCACCGGGTTGATGAACGGCCCACCGGTGACCTGGACGAACAGCTTGCGAAACTCTTCGTTCTCAGGGGTAAGGATCAGTGCCTGACGCAGGAACTCCACGCCCTCGCGGGCATTGTCCAGCTGGCAATTGAGGGCGAAGGCCAGGTACAGGTTCTGGGCGTTGAAGAAATCGTACGACAGCGCGACCTTCACCAGGTGCAGCGCACCGTTCAGGTCCTGGGCCTGAAAGCATGCGTTGAACTCCTGGTTGAACTGACTGGCGTCGCTGGCGCTCAAGGCCGACAGCCCGGGTTGCTTGCGCAACACCACGGTGTGGCCATTGCCGACTTTCGAATCGGTCTCTTCGATGGTTTCGATCAGCCAGTGCCCCAGGCCTACCGAGTTGATCATGTTGATCGCCCGCAGCATGCTCTGTAGCGAGAACACATGGTAGTGCCCGCGCCAGTTGTATTCAGGCATCACGCTCATGTCGACGCGTTTTTCGAACGCATCGATCATCGACTCCAGGGTGGTCAGGGCGCGTACCCGGTCATTGGGGTCGGCGTTTCTTTTCGGGAAGATGCAAAAGAACACGCCATCGTCCTTGATCACCCGCGCGGCCTCGACATAGGCGGCAAACAGGTTGGGCACGTGTTCGATGACGTGCGAGCTGATCAGGTAGTCGAAGGTTTGATCGGCGAACGGTATGTCGGTGAAATCGCCCAGGGCGTCGATCCGGGCAGGCGGGACCTGGTAGTTGGCCTGTTCGTTCTTGTAGAGGTTGAAGTCTTGCAAGTCCAGCGGGTACAGAAACGACTCACCGTCACAGGGGCCCAGATTGAGGCAGTCTGGCAAGTAAAAAGCGTTATGGCTGGCAGCGCCAATCTCCAGACCGGCACCCTGGCAATACTTGTTGGCCAACGCCATACCCATCTCGTTCATATCGAATCCTGTCTGCCCCTGAAAATAGATGTCAGGCCGAGTATACGGCCTGACACAGTGGTTATCGGCAGGGGCGGCAGATTGTTGAGGGCGCCAGGGATTAAAGAAACTTGATCGGGTAATTGACGATCAGGCGGTTCTCATCGATGTCGTAGCTGCTGAAATCCCGGCGCAGGGTCGAATTGCGCCAGCGCAGCGACAGGTCCTTGAGCGGGCCGCTCTGGAACACGTAGCCCAGCTCCGTCTCGCGGCCCCATTCCTTGCCGTTGCTGGTGGCGCTGGTGTGCACATGATCACCCGACAGGTAGCGGTTCATCAGGGTCAGGCCCGGCACGCCGAGGGCAACGAAGTCATAGTCGTGGCGCAACTGCCAGGAGCGCTCGCGGGCATTGTCGTAGCTTGAGTTGTAGGTGTCGTTGGCCAGCGGGTAGCCGGCGGTGCCGTTGACCCGCATCCAGCCGGTCTCGCCATACACCCGCTGCAGGCCGAGGGAGAAGGTGTGTGCGCCGGTTTTCGCAGACAGCATCAGCGTTGCGGTTTTGTTGTCCAGCTGGCCTGCCTTGGCCGCGCCGTCTTCATCGCCCAGAAACAGGCCAAGGTTGGCGCCCAGCTTCCAGCTACCCACAGCCTGGCTATGAATCAGGTTCAAGTACTGCTGCTGGTAGATGTCCTCGAGCTGGGCATACCACAGGCCCACCTGGGTTGCCTTGTCGTTGAACAGGTACTCGCCGCCGGCAAAGTTGAAACGGTCCGAGGTGGCGTCGGGCCGGCCGGTCATGAACATGCGCTCCATGCTGGCGTCGTTGCGCGGGCTGTTGCTGCGAAACTGGCCGGTATAAAGGGTCAGGTTGTCGATTTCCCGTGAAGTCAGCTGGGCGCCGCGAAAGGTCTGTGGCAGCGAGCGGCCATCGTCCGAGCGCAAGATCGGCAACAGCGAAACCCATTCACCGACTTTCAGTTCCGTCTTCGAATAGCGGGCCTTGAGCGCAACCCCCAGGCGGCCAAAGTCGTCGGCCGGGCGGCCGTCATCGTGCACTGGCAGCAGTTGCGTACCGGCCGTGCCGCGACCGCCATCGAGCTTGACCGAGTACAGCCCCAGCAGGTCGACGCCAAAGCCTAGCGTACCCTGGGTGAAGCCCGAACGCAGGTCGAAGATGAAGCTTTGCGTCCATTCCTCGGCCTTGCCCTGGGGGTAGGCCGGGTTTACGAAGTTGCGGTTGTGGTAGAAGTTTCGCAGGTTCAGCGACGCCGTGGTGTCGTCGACCAGGCCGGCTGCCGAGGCGCCAAGCGAGGCTGTCGAGCAGATCAACAGTGACGCAAGGTTTGCGGTTTTGGTGCGTGCAAGGATCTTCATTATTGTTATTTCCTTTCTAGTGAGCGCAGCAAGCCCTCGCAGCGCAAAGGCCGCGAAAAATGGCGGTTACAGGAGGAGTGGGGGTCAGGCGCCGATCAGGGCAACCAGTGCGGGCACGGTGAGCACGGCGGTGTAGTAGCCCATGAACTGCACGCCGATGTTGAAGCCCAGAAAGCGCGAGAGAAATCCGCCCAGCAGGCCAATGGTGACGATCACCAGCAAACCGAGCAGGCCGCCTTCCCAGATGCCGATCACCAGGATCAGGCCGACAAAGGTCGCGATCACCGCCTCATGGCTGATTTTGCGCGACACGTAGGAGGCTGCCCGGTGCGCGTAGTTCATGGTGAAGGGGTAGGCGATCAGGATGGCGACGATCACCGCCAGCATGCCGTAGCCGAGAAACTCCCAGGTGCTGAGCAGCGAGTGCAGGTTGTTGACCTGGCCGCTGGCGGCATCGACGCTAAAGCGCGGTGGTGCATTGAACAGCGGCGCAGCCGGGCCGGCGGCGACCGGGCTCAGCGGCAGGCCGAAAGCGATCAGCGGAATCAGCGCTTCGGCGATGTAGGTGGACTCGGTGACGCCGTTGCGCGCAGTGATCACTGTGGTCAGGCGATGGTAGACGTGCTTGACCCGCGAACCGACCGCCTCGCCGAGAATCACGGTCATGGCCACCGGGCTGAACACGAAGGTGGCGCTGGAGACCACCGCAGTAACGGCCGTCCACAGGCTTTGCTTGCTGTCGAGCACGCGCAGTGGGTTGGGAAAGAAACCGCCCCAGCTTTTTACGTCAGGCGACAACGAGAAGGTGCGCGGCTGCTGGCGACGCATGCTGGCGCGCTCGGCCGGCGCCAGCAGAGAGAACAGCGCGGCGATCAACGGGCCGATGGCAATGCCGAGGAAGTAGCTGACGCTGAGCTTGACCCCATGCTGCGCGGTCAGGGTCTGCAGGCCGATAATCACCATGACGAACGGGATCAGGGTCAACACCGCTGCCAGGCGGCCTTTGGAGAACCAGGCGATGGCCACCGCCGCCAACAGGAATACCCACGGCGCGGCATGCTTGATCATGTCGCCGAACGGCGCCAGCATTACCGCGAACAACACCGCCATGGGCACGGCGATCAGGGCGGCAATCACCGCGCCGGAAATCATCTTGCGCAGGGCAATGTGCGGAACCCCGAGGTTGCGCAAAAAGTTCGCTTCGCGCATCAACGGCGTGGCCATGGTGTCGCCCGGGATGCCGAGCAAGGCGGTCGGCACCGCATGGGTCATGTGCTTGGCCACGGCGCCGGCCAGAAAGAAGGTCAGCACGCCGGGGGCGGGTACACCCAGCAGTACCACCAACAGCGTCAGCGGCGCGAGGGTGGTGGTTTCATCGCTGCCGGAGATCAGGCCGATACCGGCAAAGATCACCGCGCCAAGAACCCCCATGCCCAGGGCGATCAGAAACTGATCCATCAACAGGGCAATCATGAGCGGCCTCCGGCGGCGCTGGCTGCGCGGACCACCACGGCAGGTGTCACGTCAGGGTTGTCCGGGGGTGAGCGCAGGCCTTTTTCGTAGTCGGCGAACAGGTCGTACAGATCCATCTCGCGCAGTTCGGCAATCGTCGCCGCAGGCAGGTCGCTCAAACTGCCGAGAGGGCCGAATTCGTTTTGCAGCTCGACAAGGATTTTCGCCCGCCATGCCGGGTCTGCCAGGTGCTCGACAACGTTGCGCTTGGGCTTGAACAGCGCTGCGCTGATGGCGCCGCCGGCCAGGCAGCCGACAATACCGACCAGCATGGCGTAGGCGCGGGCCATTTGCAGCGACTCCACCCAGCCGCTCAGCAGGTGCTGGGCGGTGAAAAACGCGCCGAGGCTGACGCTGGCGCCAATGGCGATGGAACAGATCAGGTGACGACCGTCGACGGTGTCGCCCCAGACTTCGAACAGTTCGGCTTTCATCGGGATTCTCCCACTGCCCTTGCGGGCTTTTATTGTTATGAAGGTGAAGAGATAACGCTTATTGCATTGCACACAGGCGGCGTTGGGCGAGCAGGGCACGGGCGACCCTGGAGCCGGTCGGCCTGCCGAGTTCGGCACTGATGAACTCACCGGCATCGATCAGGGCGCCAAGATCGACGCCATGGTTCACGCCCAGGCCGTCGAGCAGGTACACCAGCTCTTCGCTGGCGACATTGCCAGTGGCGCCGGGCGAATACGGGCAGCCACCCAGGCCTGCGACCGAACTGTCGAACACCCGTACATCGGCTTCCAGCGCCGCATGGATATTGGCGATGGCCATACCGTAAGTATCGTGGAAATGCCCGGCCAGCGCGCTGACCGGCACCACCTGGCGACAGGCCGCGAGCAGCGCCCGGGTCGCCGCCGGCGTACCGGTGCCGAGGGTGTCGCCAAGGCTGATTTCATAGCAGCCCATGCCAAACAATGCAGCGCTGACCGCAGCCACGGCTTCAGGCTTTACTGCACCGGTGAACGGGCAACCCATGACGCACGACACGTAGCCGCGCACGCGGATGCCGGCGTCACGGGCGCGGACCATGACCTGCTGGTACTGGCGCAGGCTTTGTTCGATCGAGCAGTTGAGGTTTTTTTGCGAGAATGCCTCGGAGGCGGCGGCGAACACCGCGACCTCCTGGCAACCCGCGGCGATTGCCGCCTGCAGCCCTTTGAGGTTGGGCACAAGCGCCGTCCAGGTTACCCCCGGGCGCACAGGCAACGCCTTGAACACCTCATCGGACCCGGCCATCTGCGGCACCCAGCGCGGCGAGACAAACGCCCCGGCTTCCAGGGTTTGCAACCCGGCGTCGGCCAGGCGCTGGAGCAATTGCACGCGAATCTGCGGCGACAGCGTCAGCTTTTCATTTTGCAGGCCATCCCTGGCGCCGACTTCGACCAGCCGTACCGCGTCCATTACTGCGCCCGCTTGTGCTTGAGCAGTTCTGCCGCCTTGTCGGCGCGCACATCGCGGGCCTCGACCATCTGCTTGACCAGCCAGTTGAGCTCATCGCCGCGGGCCCCGGCCGCCAGGGCAATGTTGCGTGCGTGCAAGGCCATGTGCCCGCGCTGAATGCCTTCGGTCGACAGTGCCCGCAGCGCCCCGAGGTTTTGCGCCAGGCCCACGGCGACGGCGATTTCGGCCAGTTCCTGGGCAGTTTTCACCCCGAGGATGCGCAGCGACAGTTGCGCCAGCGGGTGGGTCTTGGTGGCGCCGCCGACCAGGCCGACCGGCATCGGCATCTCCAGAGTACCGACCAGATGGCCCTGGCGGTCTTTTTCCCAGGTGGTCAGCGAGCCGTAGTGGCCGTTGCGGCAGGCATAGGCATGGGCGCCGGCTTCCACTGCGCGCCAGTCGTTGCCGGTGGCGACGATCAACGGGTCGATGCCGTTCATGATGCCCTTGTTGTGGGTGGCGGCCCGGTAGGGATCGACCACGGCAAAATTGTAGGCATCGAGGATGCCCTCGATGACCTCTTCACCGCTGTAGGCGCCCGTGCCCAGGTGCTCGGGAGCGATGCGCAACTGGGCCCTGGCCAGGCGCAGGTCGGCGAGGTTGGAAAGGATGCGCAGGCGCACCTTGCCGCCGGTGATTTCCTCCAGCAGCGGCGCCACCGCCTCGGCCATGGTGTTGACGGTGTTGGCGCCCATGGCGTCGCGCACGTCGACGATCAGGTGGGCGACCAGCATCGGCCCGCGCGGGCTCTGGGCGAAGGTGTGTACTTCGATGTCGCGGCAGCCGCCACCGAGGCTGTTGAGCAACTGGTCCTTGCGGTTGGCCAACTCGATAATCTCGTCCTTGCGGCGCATCAGGCTCAGGCGGGCATTGTAGGGGTCGTCGATCTCGACGATCTGCACCTGGGCACGCATCAGCGGCAGCGAACTGGAGGTCTGGAAGCCACCGGCCTCGCGGGCCAGCTTGGCCATGAACGAGGCGGCGGCGACCACCGAAGGCTCTTCGACCACCAGCGGCACGATGACGTCGCGGCCGTTGATCTGGAAGTTGCTGGCCACGGCGTAGGGCAATTCGAAGGTGCCGAGGACGTTCTCGATCATGCCGTCGGCGATTTCCAGCGCCAGGGCGCCGGCGTCGCGAAGCAGGGCGAGGTCCTGCTCGGGCAGTTCGAGCACTGCTTGCAAGTGGCTCAAGCGTTCGGCAGGCGACATGGCGCGGAACATGGGCAGGCGGGAGTCGATGCTCATGGGGAGGGCTCTCTTGCAGTTATTGTTGTGAGATGGCGCCACCCTAGTCCGAACTGTTGTGCTAAAGAAGGTACAGTTTGGACAGACAGTACCCAAGCTGTACCCTCAGTGGACAAAAGGCATTCAGGACACCTGACGATGGCGCGGCTGACACTCGCAGAACAACTGGCGGCATCCCTGGCCGGGCAGATCGGCAATGGCACCTACCGGGTTGGCGAACGCTTGCCGTCGCTGCGCGAGTGCATGCGCCTGTTCGGCCATTCGAAAAACACGGTGATCAACGCCTATGAAGCGCTGGCTGCCCAGGGGCTGGTCGAGGCTCGCCACGGGCAGGGCTTTTTCGTCAAGCAAGGCGCACCCAACGGCCACGAAGCCGAAGAACCGATGCCCTACGAGCGGGCGATGGACACCATCTGGCTGATGCGCCAGCAGTTCGTCCGCGAGCCCGGCCACTCACCGCTGGGCGAGGGCTTCCCGCCGGTCGAGTGGCTGATGGACATGCGCCTGGACAAGTTCACCCGGCAGATCATGCGCACCGGGGTGACCACGCTGTTCCGCTATGGCAACCGCCTGGGCAACGCCAGCCTGCGCCAGCACCTGGTGCAGAAGCTCGCCAGTTATGCAATCAGCGCCAGCCCCCGGCAAATCGTCACCACCCATGGCGCCAACCATGCTCTGGACCTGATCATCCGCCGCTTCGTCGCCCCGGGCGACAGCGTGCTGGTCGAAGACCCGGGCTATTACCCGCTATTCGGCAAGCTGCAACTGCAAGGTGCGCGGATGCTCGCGGTGCCGCGTTTAGCGGATGGCCCGGACATCGAGGTGCTGGAGCAGCACCTGCGCGAGCACAGGCCCAAGCTGTTTTTCATTCAGTCGGTGGGCCACAACCCGACCGGCTCGGACATTTCCCCAAGCAAGGCCCATCGGTTGGTGCAACTGGCCGCAGAACATCAGTTCATCCTGGTGGACGACGACGCCCTGGCCGATTTCAAACCGGCCTCGGCGATCAAGGTCTCGGCGCTCGACCAGTTGCAGCGCTCGCTGTATGTCGGCAGTTTCTCCAAGTCGGTGTCGGCGGCGCTGCGGGTCGGCTTCATTGCCGGCAGCAAGGAGGTTATCGACGAGCTGGGCGACCTGAAGATGCTCCTGCACACCAGCAGCTCGGAGCTGTGCGAGCGCACCGTTGACGTGATCCTCACCGAAGGGCATTTTCTGCGCCACCTGATCCGCCTGCAGGAGCGCCTGAAAGCCGCCACCACGGCGGGCCTGCAGATGCTCGACGAGATCGGTGCCGAGGTGTTCGTGCGGCCAGAGCAGAGCCTGTACCTGTGGGCGCGGTTTCCTGGGGTCGAGGATGCCAAAGAGCTGACCCGCCAGCTATTGCCCAAGGGCTTCATGATTGCCCCCGGGCATATCTTTTCGCCCGAGCAGGCCCGGGTGAATCCGTGGACGCGGTTAAACGTGGCGTATTTGAATGATGCGCTGCTCAAGGCGATGGTGAGGGACTGAATGAGCGAAGACTACGCAGTATGGGATATCGATCAGATTCTTGAGGCTTACAGCCAAGAGCCTGAGCTCAGGGATGGTGTCGAAGCCGGCCTGACAGCGTTGCTGGTTTTTCTCGAAAAGCATCAGCTTCTGACCTGTCGGGTAACCGATGCGCAAGGCAAGCTGTTCAAACGCGCGCTCATGGCCAGCGAGATAAGCGGGGAGGGCAAGCTGCTTACCCATGGCCGCAACAATCCGGTGCAGCGCTGGCTGGGCTCCAAAGGCGGGAAAAAGAATCCGCCGGACATGAAACTGCTGGAAAAAGCCCTGGCCACGATTCGTAAAGCGCAGTGAAGGGGGGTGGAACCTGGTTTCACCTGCCAGCGCTTAGCGGGCAAACAACAGCTCGGCGAAGCGGTCGGCCATGGTCGGCTTGGACTGGGCAGGCCAGATGGCACTGAGCTCGAAGTGCGGCAAGTCGGCGCCATCGCGGATCTCGCTGTACTTCATGCCTTCGAATTGCAGGGCCTGCACCGTTGCCGGCAACAGCGAAACCCCCCGGCCGGCGGCAACGTAGGCGACGACCGTCAGGGTGCGGTTGGCCTCCTGGATAATCTCGATCGGGTGCCCGAGGCGGCGAAACGTGCCGACAATGGCATTGCGAATCAACGGCAACTGCTGTTCGGGAAACCATACCAGCCCGGTGGCGGCCAGTTGCTCCATGCCCACCTTGCCGTCTTCGCCCAGCGCGTAGCCACTGGGTAGCACGGCAATCAGCGGGTCCTGGCTGATGAGCTTTTCGCGCATGTTGCCCTGGATCGACACCGGCGTGTGCAGCAGGCCGATATCGATCTCGCCCCGTTGCAGGGCCAGGCCCTGCTCGGCGTTGCTCATCTCGCGCAGCACCACTTCTACACCCGGGTAGTTTGCCTGCATGCGGTCCAGTGCCCGGGGCAGGGCGCCGAACAATGCCGTGGAGACGAAGCCGATGATCAGCCGGCCGGCCCGCTTGGCGCCGATGGCGCGGGCACGCTGGGTGGCGGCGTCAATCCTGGCCAGGCTGACGCGGATGTCATCGATGATCGCGGTAGCCGCAGGGGTCAGCACGGCGCCGCGCCGCGAGCGCTCGAACAGCTTGACCCCCAGCTCGTTTTCCATCCGCACCAGGGCCTGGCTCAACGCCGGCTGGGCAATCCCCAGGTGTTCTGCGGCGCGGGTGATGCTGCCGGTGTCGGCGATTGCCAGGAAGTAACGCAGGTGACGGTTTTCCATAAGCCCACGGTATGAATATTGATCGTTGACATAATAGATATCAATTCAAGATTTTCATAGGATGGCACCAAGGATCGGATCCAATAAAGCCTTGCAGACTGGCAGGCAATAACTAGGAAGCGCAATGACCCAGGATGGCGAAAGGACGATCAGGCAGGCACACACCGCCGTAGGGTTTGCCGATCGTTGGGGCGCACAAGGCGCAGCGGTGATCAGCGCGATAGACAGCCACGCTCACGTTTTCGTCCAGGGCTTGCGCCTGGCTCCGGAGCGGCGACACACGCCGGACTACAACGCCTGCGTGGATGATTACGCCCGCCACCTGGCAGCCAACCGGATTTCCCATGGCGTGCTGGTACAGCCGAGTTTTCTTGGCACCGACAATACCTTTCTGCTGGCCGCGCTCGAACGCTATCCGTCGCGCTTTCGTGGTGTGGTGGTGGTCGCGCCGGATATCGACGAGCCACAGTTGCAAGCGCTGGCGCTGCAGGGTGTGGTCGGCGTCCGGCTGAACCTGATCGGTGTCCCCCTGCCGGCGCTGCGCAGCCTGCTGTGGCAAGGTTTTCTGGCACGCATCAAGGCCCTGGACTGGCACGTCGAGGTGCAGTGCCAGGCCCAGGACCTGCCGGGCCTGCTCAGCGTACTGCTGGCCAGCGGCTGCAAGGTAGTGGTCGACCACTTTGGCCGCCCGGACCCACGCCAGGCCGAGGCCGACCCGGGCTTTGAGTATTTGCTGCGCCAGGGCGACAGCGCCCGGCTGTGGGTCAAGTTGTCGGCTGCCTATCGCTGTGCGCAGCCGGCTGCCGACCCCGGCGGCCGGGCCTTTGGGCGACGGGCCACGCGGCTTTTGATGCAGGCCTTTACCAGTGAGCGGCTGCTCTGGGGCAGTGACTGGCCTCATACCCAGCACCGCCAATGGGTCGATTACGCCGCGGCGAAGTCGGCGCTGGCCGACTGGGTGCCTGACCCGCTCGAGCGCCACGACGTGGTGTGCCAAACCCCGAAGAAACTGTTCAAGTTCAATCCATAAGGAGTTTCCATGAGCCTTTCAAGCTTGCAGCGCAGAGCCGCTTTTCGTCGCCAGGTCGAAGCCCGCCAGGGGCTGCTGGTCGCCGGTGTATTCAATGCCCTGAGCGCACGGATCGCTGCCGATATAGGTTTTCAGGCCTTGTACCTGAGCGGCGCAGGGGTGACCAACATGGCGCTCGGCCTGCCGGACCTTGGTTTCGTCGGGCTGGACGAGATGGCTGCCCATGCCGCCCGGGTTCGCGATACCACCGACTTGGCGCTGATCGTCGATGCCGACACCGGCTTCGGCAATGCCCTGAACGTGCGCCACTCGGTACGGGTGCTGGAGCGCAGCGGGGCAGATGCCATCCAGTTCGAGGACCAGGTGCTGCCGAAGAAGTGCGGGCATTTCAATGGCAAGGAAGTGATCAGTTGCGCCGAGATGGTCGGCAAGCTCAAGGCGGCGGTCGATGCCCGCCAGGACCCGAACCTGCTGATCATCGCCCGCACCGATGCCTGCGCGGTAGAAGGCATGGAGGCGGCCATCGAGCGCGCCCACCGTTATGTGCAGGCGGGTGCCGATATCCTGTTCATCGAGGCCACCGAAAGCCTCGAGGACATCAGGCGCCTGCCGGCGCTGTTCAGCACGCCGAACCTGATCAACATCGTCATCGGTGGCAAGACCCCGACCTTGAGCCGCGATGAGCTGGCAGCGCTCGGCTACGGCATCGTGCTCTACGCCAATGCCGGCCTGCAGAGCGCCTCACTGGGCATGCAACGCGCCTTGGCTACGCTGCTGCGCGACGGCCGCCTGGACGAAGATCCGTCGCTGGTGGTGCCATTCGCCGAGCGCCAGCGCCTGGTGAACAAGACGATGTTTGATCAACTTGAGCGTCACTACGCTGCGCCTGACAGGTAATTGAACTGCGGCGCCTGCCGCGTATCAACGTCCTTGCGTGCATCTGAATAACAACGTGTGAAACACCGAGACCCTGAAGTTTCGGTGGCGGTTTCCTTCGTCTGAAAACTGACTCAATACAATATTTAATAATCTGAGGTCGGAAGTGGTTATGGATAACCTGATTACGAAAGTTTCAGCAAGTAACACCTGTAACGTGAGCACTAGTGCACGTCGAACGCAGTTGGCGTCGCCGCCCATGCGTGTATTCAGCCACCAGCGCCTCGGGCAGATCCCGCAACTGGTCAGGCATGCGCCCCACCTGATGGAATCCATCAGCCTGGTGGCACGTGTACTGCCGTTCAAAGTCAACGATTACGTGGTCAACAAACTGATCGACTGGACGGATGTGCCAAACGATCCGATCTTTCGCCTGACCTTTCCCCAGGCGCAAATGCTTGACGCCGAAGACCTCGAACAACTGGCGTATTGCGTACGCAACGAGATCGGTGAACAGCAACTTAACGCGCTCATCCAGCGCGTGCGCGACGGCATGAACCCGCACCCGGCGCACCAGCAGTTGAACGCGCCTTCCCTGGATGGGCAACTGCTGCAAGGGGTGCAGCACAAGTACGCGCAAACGGTGCTGTTCTTTCCCAGCCACGGTCAGACCTGTCACAGTTACTGCACTTTCTGTTTTCGCTGGCCGCAGTTCATTGGCGACAAGTCGCTGAAGTTTGCTTCAAACGATGGCGAACAGTTGCACCGCTACCTGGCGCGCCACCCTGAGGTGACCGACGTGCTGTTCACCGGCGGCGACCCCATGGTGATGACGGCCGCGCACCTGACGCGCTACCTGGAACCGTTTCTGCAACCGGCGCTGAGCCATGTCACCACCATCAGGATCGGCACCAAGGCACTGAGCTACTGGCCGTACCGTTTCGTCAGCGACACCGATACGCCGCAGCTGATGGCGCTGTTGCGCCGCCTGGTGGACAGCGGCAAGAACGTCGCGCTCATGGCCCATTTGAACCATTGGCGGGAACTGACCACGCCAGTCGCCGAGGAAGCAGTGTCTGCCCTGCAGCAACTGGGCATCGTGATCCGTGCCCAGGGGCCGGTACTCAGGCACATCAACGACAGTGCCAGCACCTGGAAACGCAACTGGGAGCAGCAAGTGCGCCTGGGCATCGTGCCCTACTACATGTTCGTGGAGCGCGATACCGGCCCGCAGGACTACTTCCAGGTGCCCCTGGCGCGGGCCCTGTCGATTTACAACGAGGCCATCGAATCCGTCTCGGGCCTGGCGAAAACCGCGCGGGGCCCCTCGATGAGCGCCGGGCCGGGCAAGGTCGAGGTCAGCGGAACCCTCGACCTGCAAGGGCAACGCTATTTCCTGCTGAAGTTCATTCAGGCGCGCGATACCCGCTGGCTGGGCAAGCCGTTCCTGGCCAGGTACAGCGAGACCGCCTGCTGGCTCGATCAACTGCAACCGCCGCAGGGGCAGTCGGAGTTTTTCTTCGAGGCCCAATACCGCCGGTTCGTCGAGCAAGGAGCACAACAAGCTACGCAAGCGCTCGTACGGGGTGAGGCATGAAGGCGCTGGCCTGCGAAATGGCCATCATCGGCGCCGGCTACTGTGGCTTGAGTGCGGCAATCGAGCTGGCTGGCCGGGGTTTTGGCGTACGCGTCTTCGAACGCGGCGAATGGGCGGGCAATGCCAGCGCCTTCAATTTCGGCTCGGTGGCGGCCATGCCCCCGGCCTTGCCCAATCGCGACGCGCAAGGCTCCCAAGGCGCCGATGCGCAGCAGCGCCTGCGCGCGGTGCTGGAGCCGATCAGCGAACTCAAGCGCCAGATCGACACCTTCGAATACGACTGCCAGTGGCGTCAGCCCGGGCACATTACCCTGGCAATGGATGATGATGCGGCGCGCACGCTCAAGCAGCGTCATGCCGAGGCGAGCACGCTGTTTGGCGGCGGTGTGCATTGGCTGGACGCCCGTCAGGTCAGTGCACAAACCGCTGCGCAAGGGGTGGTGGCGGGGCTGCTCAATGAGCACTTTGCCTTGATTGATCCCGCCGGGCTGCTGCTTGCCATGCGCAATCACGCCCAGGCCCTTGGCGTGCGCATCGACTACTCAAGCCCGGTGCTTGCGCTCGATCCGCAGGCAGACTCGGTCAACCTGCAGTTGCCTGCGGCGCGGGTCAACGCGGCGCGGGTACTGATCGCCAGCGAGGAAGCCTGGGGCCTCTGCACAGAGGCTGCGTTGCAACCGCTGACGATGTTCCAGACCCACCTGTGCGAAAGCCAGGTGCTCGGCGCGCGGGAT
Source organism: Pseudomonas sp. UC 17F4 (assembly GCF_900101695.1). Lineage (NCBI taxonomy): Bacteria > Pseudomonadati > Pseudomonadota > Gammaproteobacteria > Pseudomonadales > Pseudomonadaceae > Pseudomonas > Pseudomonas sp. UC 17F4. Next base: position 3,744,189 of record NZ_FNKV01000001.1, on the reverse strand, counting down.
TTGCAGCTGATATCCCGGCGTGCCCGCGTCTATGGCACCGCCACCGCCGACAAGGATTACTTTCGCGTGCACCACGGCCGCTTGTTGTTCGGCAGTCGCCTGGGCCTGGTACCGCTGGATGCCAGCCCGCAGGCCGTGGTCGCCGCCTTGCAAGCGCGGCTGGCGGGCTATTTTCCGTCACTGGCGGCAATCCCGGTGGCCAGGGTGTGGTCGGGCAGCCTCGGCTTTACCGACAACGGCCTGCCGCGCCTGGGGGCCAGCGGCCCGGTGGCCTGGGGCGGTGGGTACTGCGGCAGTGGCATTGCCACGGCCGTGCAGTGCGGGCGGCAGTTGGCAAGGATGGCGACCGAGGCCGGTGTCACCACGGGCTCGCAACCGATGCAATCACACCAGCGCTGAGCCCGCCCGGGCGCGCTGCGGTTTCCTGAAGCATGCAGGGAGTGTGTTATCCATGAATACCTATGAAATCCCGTCGGTAGGCGCCAAGGGCGTGTCGCGTCACGGCGAGCGCTTCGACGTCATCGGCCTGGGCATCGGCCCGGCCAACCTGAGCCTGGCGGCGTTGCTGGAGCCTTGTAAAGGCTTCAAGAGCATGTTCTTCGAGCGCCGTGCCGACTTTCGCTGGCACGAGGGCATGATGCATGTGAACTCTTCGCTGACCACCAGCTTTCTCAAGGACCTGGTAACCCCGGCTGATCCTTGCAGCCCGTATTCGTTCATCGCGTTCCTGAAGAAGACCGAGCGGTTCTACTCGTTCCTCAACGCGCGCTTTCCCACGGTGCGCCGCAAGGAGTTCGAGCAGTACATGGTCTGGGTCTGCCGGTCGCTGCACAACCTGACGTTCGACAGTGAGGTGCTGCGGGTGTCCAGGGATGGTAACGAGTGGGTGATCAACCACGCCAAGGGCACGGCGAGGACCGCCAACCTGGTGGTCGGTGCCGGCCAGCGGCCGTTCATTCCCAAGTGTGCACAAGCCTGCCTGGGGCCGGCGGTGATGCATTCCTCACAGTTCGTGGTCAATACCCCGCAGGTCAGCGGCAAGCGCGTGGTGGTCATCGGTGGCGGCCAGAGCGGGGCGGAACTGATGCAGATGATGCTCAACCTGCCAGAAGCGAGCGCACCGGCGTCGCTGGTGTGGATCAGCCGGCGCAGCAACTTTTTGCCGATGGACGACTCGCCCTTTGTCAATGAGTGGTTTGTCCCCGGCTACAGCGATCACTTTTTCGGCTTGCCCGCCGAGCAACGGCAAGGCGCACTCGCCCAGCAGCACATGGCCAGTGACGGGGTGGTCCAGGCCTTGCTCGAAAGCATCTACCGGCGCCTTTACGAGGTGACCTACATCGAGGGGCGCAATCAATTCTGCCGGCTGCTGCCCGGGTCCACCCTGGAGTCGCTGCGCGCGGTCGACGACGGGCTGGCGCTGCGTATCGGCAATGCCACCGGCACGCGCAACCTGGGTGCCGACCTGGTGCTGCTGGCGACCGGTTCCGAGTTTCAGATGCCGGCAGCGCTGCAGCCGCTGCGTTTCGAGATGGCAACGAAAAATGGCCTGCCCGAGCTCAGCGCAGACTATTCGGTGAAATGGTCGCGGGCCGACCACCCACGGCTGTTCTTCCAGAACGCCGCGCGTCACCTGCGCGGCATCGCCGACCCGAACCTGAGCCTGGCCGCCTGGCGCAGCGCCAAGATCGCCAATGCCTTGCTCGGCAAGCCGCACTACGACGTCGGCACGCCGCCGGGGCTGGTCGAGTGGGGCGCAGAAGCGGCGCCGCCGACGTTCCTGATGCAAGACCAACAACTGACTGAATGAAGGACCACATCATGTCTGAAGCACCTTACATCCTCTACCTCGACACCCGTGCCCTGGCCGGCGAAAGGATCGCCGAAATCGCCGCGGGCCATGCGCTTGGCTTCAAAGTGCTGGTTGCCACGCCCACGCCAGAGGTGTTCAAGTCCATGGGTTGCGCAGGGCTGATCGCCACTCGCCTGGGCGACTATGACGCCGCTCAGGAGGCGATTCTTGGCTACCTCGACGAGCAGCGCATCACGCTCTCAGGCATCGTTGCCTGGAAGGACCTGGAGGTCGAACTGGCCAGCCGCCTGAGCCAGCGCCTGGGCCTGGTGGGGAGCTCGGCCGAGGCCGCTGCCAATGTGCGTGACAAGGCGCGCACGCGCCGCTGCCTGGACGCGGTGGCCAACGCCAACCCCCTTTACGCCGTGGTCAGCGACGAACAGGCGTTCCTTGACGGCCTGCAAAGCGTCGGCCTGCCAGCCTTGCTCAAGCCTGCCGGCAACTCGGGCAGCCGCGGCATCTTTGTGCTCGACCAAGGCTGCGATGCGCTGCAGGTGTACCGCGCCTTCCGTGCCTACAACACTGCGGACAAAGGCGAGATGTACGCGCTGTATGGCGAGCATGCGCTGCTTGAGGAACAACTGGTCGGCAGCGAGCACTCGGTGTCGGGGCTGGTCGCCGACGGCCGGGTGGTGATCAACGCAATCATCGACAAGACATTCGACCGCTCGATCCCGATCCAGTACGAAAACACCACACCTTCGCAGCTCGACGGCGCGCTGCAGGAACGTATCTGCGCCATGGTTCGCGCGGCGGTCGCGGCCACCGGCATTGACTGGTGCGGCTTTCATGTCGACCTGATGGTCACCGCCCAAGGGCCGAAGATCCTCGAGATCGGCGGGCGCCTGGGCGGCGAGTTCATCAACTCGCACCTGCTGCCCAACAGCCTGCTGGGCTACTCCCCGTATCAGGCCGTGCTGCAACTGGCGTGCGGGGTGATCCCGGACGGCTGCGTGGATCGCATCGCCAGCGCCGCTACCCGCGCCGGGCAACGGGTGATCATGCCGCCGCGCACCGGCCAGGTGACCCGGGTCGAAGGCTACGAACGCCTGTGGAAACGCAGCGAGATGCGCTTTCTTCAGGTGGTGGCCGGCGAGGGCGCGCAAATGGCCTTGCCCGCCGAGCGCTTCAAGGCCTACGAAATTGCCTATCTGATTGCCCAGTGCGCCTTGGAGGACGATATCCACGCGGTGCTCGGGCAGTTGGCCAGCGAAGTCAAGGTGGACATTGCTCAGCAACGGGAGGCGTCATATGTCTGAGGTCACGGCAAAACAATACCTGCTGGTACCGGCGATGCCGGCGCCGAACGGCCGGCTGCACCTTGGCCACGTCGCCGGCCCGTACCTGAACCTGGACATATTGGCGCGCCACCTGCGCCGCGAAGGCCACCGGGCCAGCATCGTCTGCGCCAGCGACCCCTTCGACTCCTACATTCCGCTGCGCGCCCAGCAGGCGGACGTCGATCCCGCGTCGCTGGCCCAGGAAAGCTGCGCAGGGATCATCAACGACCTGGCCTACATGAACATCCAGGTCGATCTGTTCGTCGATCCGCTCGACCCCGAGCACCGCGAGCAATACCTGGCCGCGCATGTCGACCTGGTCGATCGCTTGAGCGCCCAGGGCCAGGTGAGCTGCGTCGAAGAACAAATGCCGTGGTCCACCGCCAGGCAGACGTTTGTCAGTGGCAGCTTTCTGACCGGGTACTGCCCGCAGTGCGATCAGGCCATTTCCGGGTTCTTCTGTGAAGACTGCGGCGCGCATTTCGAGCCGGACCAGGTGCGCGCGCCACGTGCACGCTGGGGCGAAGAGGTGCCCGCGCGGGCACTGGACAACCTGTTCTTCCAGATCCGCGAGCCGCAGGCGCTGCTCGCGCAGTTGCAGGCCACCCAGACCCCAGACCCATTCATCGACATCGCCCGGCGCCATCTAAGCCGGCTGCCAGCCCGGGTACGGGTCACCAACCATGCCGGATGGGGCTTGCCCTATCAGCTGGACGGCCAGGCGCGGACGCTGTTTGGCCATGGCCTGCTGTTTGGCGCGGTGCGTTTTGTCGGCGACTGCTTTGCCCGGGCGACGGGCCTGGCGCAAAACCCGTTCGATCGCGACTCGCCGGTCATCACGGTCAATGGTTTTGGCATCGACAACAGTGTTTCGCACCTGGTCAGCATCCAGGCGATGGCCATGGCCGACGGCCTTTCCAAGCCGTTCGAGCACTTTCTCATCAACCACTTCTACACGCTGGAGGGGCGCAAGTTTTCCACCAGCCTCGGCTGGGCGGTGTGGGTCGAGGACATGGCCCGCGAAGGGCGGGTACCTTGCGATGCCCTGAGGTACTTCCTGGCCAGCACCAGCCCGATTCACCAGCGCACGGATTTCACCCGGCAAGACTTCGAGCAGTTCCTCAATGGCCGCTACGCGGGCCTGATCGAGCGGGTGAACACGGCACTCGGCGGTGCCGCCAAGGCTGCGGCGGTCGATGCGCCGGTGATGGCTGCATTCGATGCAGCCTACGCCGAGCAGGCCCAGGCCCTGACCTTCGCCAGCTTCGATCCGCAGGCGGTGAGCCGCAGCATCGTCGGCTGGGAGGCGCTGTTCGCCAGCCTGGCTGACGACAACAGTCGGTACTGGTGGCTCAAGGGCCTGGCGGTGCTGGCCTGTCCGTTGCTGCCGACGCTGGCGCAGTCGATCTGGCACAGGCTAGGGCAGCCGGGTGAGGTCAGCGTGCAGGCGTTCAAGCAGCAACGCCGCGCTGCAACCCGAGCCGTCGCCAACGGCCAACTGGAGGCCAGCTCATGAAACCTGCCCTTGAAGGATTGCTCATCGTCGACCTGACCCGGGTACTGGCGGGCCCGTTCTGTACCATGCTGCTGGCCGACCATGGGGCGCGGGTCATCAAGGTCGAGCAGCCGGGCAAGGGCGACGACGCCCGCGCCTATGGCCCGTGGTTTGGCAATAAGTCTGCCTATTTCTCGTCGCTCAATCGCGGCAAGCAAAGCATCGCCCTGGACCTGAAGAAGGCCGAAGACCGGCAGATCTTCGAAGACCTGCTGGAGCACGCCGATGTGCTGACCGAGAACTTTCGCCCAGGCACCATGGAAAAGCTCGGTTATGGCTGGGATACCCTGCATGCGCGCTACCCGCGGCTGATCTACGGCGCCGCCTCGGGGTTCGGGCACACCGGTTCGTCATCCCAGCGGCGCGCCTACGACATGATCGTCCAGGGCATGGGCGGGATCATGAGCGTCACCGGTGAACCAGGACGCACCCCGGTGCGCGTCGGGGTGTCGATCGGCGATATCAGCGCTGGCCTATTTCTTACCTGCGGGCTGCTGATGGCCTTGCTCAAGCGCCAGCACAGCGGGCATGGCGCGAAGGTCGATATCGCCATGTTCGATTGCCAGCTGGCCCTGATGGAATACTTCATCGGGCGCTATTTCGCCACTGGCGAGGTGACCGGGCCGGTGGGCAGCTACCGGCCGGCGATCGCCCCACCGTTTGGCGTGTACCAGGCGCTCGATGGCGGGCTGATCATCGCGGCCGGCAACGACAAGCTGTTTGCCGTGCTGTGCGAGGCCATTGAGCGCCCGGACATGCCGCTCGATCCGCGCTTCTCGAGCGCCGAAGCACGCAAGGACAACGAGGCACTGCTGGCACAGACGCTCAATGCCGCCCTGGCGGCAAAACCGGTCAGCGCCTGGACCGAGCACTTCGCTGCGGCCGGGCTGCCCGCCGGCCCGATCAACCGCGTCGACCAGGCCGTCGCCCATCCGCAGGTGGCCGAGCGCAACATGCTCATCGACATCGACGACCCGCAAGTGGGGCGCTACCGCCTGGTGGGTTCGCCGATCAAGATTTCTGACGCGCCTGACCCACGCAAGCGTCGCGCCGCACCGGCACTGGACCAGGATCGCGAGGCGATCCTCAAGCAACTGTCACGCTCCATTCGGGAGGTAAAAGCATGAATAGCACTGCCAATCCCAAGGTCAAGCCACTGCCCGCCGAGTCGCATGTACCGGGTGTGGTGCTGCGCCAGGCGGACTTCGCCGGCCTGGGCGCAGGGGTCACGCCGTTCAGGGGCGGGCTGTTTACCGTGGCGCCCCAGTGCACCTCGCGCCCGGACAAGCACGCAGTACGCGAATGCTGGATGATCGCCAACGGCGGCGGGGTGCTGGAATACCAGGGCAGCACGCTGCGGGTCGAGCAGGGCGATGTGCTGCTGTTCGAGCCGCATCACCAGCACCAGATTCACAATGATGGTGTGCAACCGCTGGTCATCAGCACCGTTTGGTGGAATGTCCATGCAGGCTGACCTGGTGGTGGTCGGCGCCGGCATTGTCGGCGCGACCCTGGTGGCCCGGGTACGCCAGTGCTTGCCCGGTTTGTCACTGATGCTGGTCGATGACGGCCAGCGCGCCAGTGCCTCGGCGCTGTCGGCGGGCCTGGTGACGCCGTTTTGCGGCGCGGGCAGCCGGCGCCGGCGCTCGGAGCTGGCCTTCGACCATTACCAGGCACTGAGCCAGCGCTGGCCGGGGGTCGCCAAGGTTGCGTTCAGCTTTGTCGCCAGCGAGGGGCAAAGGCCGCTGTTGTTCGACGCCAAGCCACTCGAAGGCCGCCTGGCAGCGCTCATGCACCAGTACCGCGGCGCCTCGGCCAAGCCGGCCTTGTTCCAGGCCGGGCATGCCTTTGTCATCGATGTTCCGGGCTTGGTGAGCGCTTACCTGGCACCTGGCGAGGGTCGCCTGACCCGGCTTGCCGCCCGGGTTGAGCGCCTGGACGGCGATGGCCGTGCCTGGTGCCTGCAGACCAGCGCCGGCGCGGTGACGGCGCGGCGCGTGATCTTCGCCAGCGGTGCCCGCAGCAACGCGTTGCTGGGGGCAATCCCGGGCAGCCTGATCAAGAAGATCGTGGCGTTCGACCTGCACGCTGCACAGCTACCGGACCCAACGCAAGGGGTCATCTACATGCCAGCGCGCAAGGCCTTTGTGATGCCCAACCAGCGCCGCGATGGCTGGCTGTTAAGCATCACCTCTGCCGACTGGCGCGCTGTCGCTGACGGTCGCGTCGACGCCTTGCCCGACGAAGCGCGTGAAGCGCAGAGCATTCTCCAACAAGAGCTGCCCGGCCTGCCCATCCGTTCGCTGCGCGCGCGCGCGGCATTTGACAGCTACTGCGCCGATGGCGAACCCAGGGTCGTGTGCCTGCCCGGGGGGCCTGGCGCCTGTGCGTTGGTCGGTGCTTCCGGCTCGGGGGTGCGTTTTGCCCCGGCGCTGGCAAACGAAGCGCTGGTGGCGGTCGGGCTGCTGGCCAATGCCAGCGCCCCGGGCTTTATCAATCATTGCAAGGAAACCTGAGCATCATGCATGCAGCAACAGCGCTGGCGGCCATTGCGCCGTCATTCATATTGATCCTGATCGGTGTCGTGCTCAGGCGTGGCGAGTGGCTGGACAGCGGCTTCTCGAAGGGCGCCGAGAAGCTCACCCACTGGCTGTTCTTTCCGGCGTACCTGGTGCATACCATCGCCACCGCCGGCGCCATGGGCAGCACGGCCAAATCGACGGTGCTGATCCTCGGTGCGGTCACCCTGGTAATTACCTTGGGCGTACTGCTGGGCTGTCGCTACCTGCGCGTGGTGCATGCAACCTTCACCTCGATCATGCAGGGCTCGGTGCGCTTCAACAGTTTCATCTTCCTGTCGGTGGCCTCGCAGTTGCTCACGCCCGAGGACTACGGCGTTGCAGCGGTGGTGGTTGCCTACATGGTGGCGATTTCCAATACCGTGGTATTGCTGGCGTTCGGCAGCAGGGACGGCTCGGTGTGGGGGATTGTCCTGAAGGTTTGCCTCAACCCGCTGATCCTCGCCAGTGGCGCGGGGCTTGCCCTCAACCTGAGCGGCGTGCTGCTGCCGCAAGCGCTTGCCCAGCCGCTGAGCGCACTGGGTGCACCGGCCTTGCCGTTGAGCCTGATCTGCGTCGGGGCGGCCTTGCAGATACCCAGCGGCGAGTTTGCCCGCTTGTGCAAGACCGGCTTGCTCACTGCCAGCATCCGCCTGGGGCTGTTCCCGCTGCTGGCCTATGCGCTGATCAGCGCCTGGCCCGTGCCGCCCTTGGTCGCCACGCTGGTGCTGCTGTACTCGGTGGCGCCCTGTGCGAGCAATTCATATGTGCTGGCAACCCAGTATGGTGGCGATCATCGGCTGATGGCGTTCGTCGTGGCGGTGTCCACGGTGCTGTCGTTCGTGCCAATGTTCCTGCTGGCCGGCTCGCTATCAGTGATGTCCGTACCCTGATCGGTGTGCCCGGTGGCCTCAACGATTGTCGAGGGCGCCACCGGGCAGTGGCCGAGGAACGCACGCAAGCCTTGCTGGTATTGCTCAGGCGGCATCAGCTCGCTGTCTTTGACAATCACCAAGGACTGGCCCTGGCTCACCATCGGCGCGCTGGCCACGAGGTAGCAGTAAGGCGTTTCCAGCACCTGCGCGATCTGCTCCCAGGCCAGGCTGCTGGTGCCGGCACCGGCTTTGTCGAGGCTAAAGCCCTGCTCGTCGAAGCGCAGGCAATAGGTGCTTTCAAGCGATTTCAGTGGCGCCCGCAAGCGGGCTTCGATCAGCCGCTGATTGAGCCCGCGCAACGGTGCCCGGGGCTTGGCGTGGTTGGCGGCGATGCGTGCTTGCAGGTGCTTGATCCAGCGCCCGGAAAAACGCCACCAGAGCGGGATGAACAGCAGCACGAACAGCCCCAGTGTGATGACTTTTTGCGGGGTGAAGCGTCGTTCGGGGAAATAGATCGCCAGCAGGCCGCCGACCAGGCACAGGGTGAACATCAGCGGGCCGACCAGGCGGCTTTGCCAACGGGCAAAGGTGGCCATGGCCCGCGCTTGCTGCTGATCCTGCTTGAGCAATTCCTGCTCGAGCCGTTCGGCCATCCAGGTGTGAAGATGGGCGGCGGTGATGCTGAAGTGCAGTTCCATGGCGGCGTTGATCCGAGGTCCGTGTTCGGTGAGGGCGGCAGTCTACCGGCTTTTGCAGCCTGACGACCCCGTTTCAGGCGGGGAACTGCTCGATATGGCGCTCTACCCACGCGTACAGGCACTCATCGAGGTGCGCGCGCTGCTCACTGAAGCGCTGCTGGCAGGTGTTGAACAGCGCATCCTGGTTGACCCGAACGGCAAGCTCTGCGGCGCTTTCGCCCCCGGCATGGGCTGCCCGCAGTTGTTGCTGGCGTTGCTCGGCCTGGTCCAGGGTATCGGCCAGCGCATCCCGCTGCAGGTGCCGAAGCTGGGCGATGGCCTGCGGCAAATGAAAGTGCAGGGCACAGTCAAAGCCTTCCCAGTCCTCGAAGGCCAGCCATTCGTGCAACACCATGAAGCAGCGGGTAGCCGGGGGCAGTTGCTCCAGCTGTGCGAAGTCCAGCCAGTACTGGCGCGGCAGTTGCTCGGCGGTTTCCAGCGCCTGGGCTATCAGGTCCAGGGCGCGGCCCTTGTCCTGGTGATGCTGGCGCAAGATGCGCTCGGTCAGGCTGTAGCGCATCTGCTCGATGGCGCTCAAGGCACGGCTCAGGTCATAGCCTGCGCCATGCAGGTGCGCCCGGGCCTGATCGGCGGGCAGCCCGGACCTGTCCACCAGCACCTGCAGCAGCTCGGCCTTGTAGCACTCGGCGGCCTGCTGCGGGTCGCCTGCGCAGCGCTCCAGCAAGGCCAGGGCATGGCGCAGGCCGATGGGGATGGCGCTGCGCAGTTGCTGCAGGGCCTGGGTAAGTGTCGAGTTCATAGACTGGGGTGCCTCAGTGACAGCCGGTGGGTGGATTATCCACCGGAGCTACTGCAAAACCCAGGGTTGTGTGCAAGCTGGAAACTCACATGGCAAGCCGAAGCCGGCAACTGGTCGGTTGCTTGGGAGAGTGTTTAAAGCTAATGGTTACTCCAAGCTTTTCTTGGATAGAGTAAAGCGGGATGGGGTCCGACGCTTTCAAAGGCTCTTTGCCTGTCGTCCCCCCACAGAGTTCAGAAGGTCCTGTAAAGCCGATGGTTCCAAAGCTCAGCGGCATTGGAGTGGGAAGGGGCGAGGGAGAGTTAGATTCGACCGTGAACTCCAACTCACATTCGCCAGTGAGGCTTCCATCGGACAGAAAGATTGGGGTGGTGAACTTAATTAAACTGAGGTCGAGTTCAGGTGTACCTTGCTTGATGTAGTTGACCGGGACTTTTTGCTTGCCTGGGTTCTCACAGAGACGTTGGTCACCACTTTTCGAGCGCCATTCAACAAACGTGCTGTTGTTAACCATATCCCAACCGATTACGCCAATCACCGCAAACCGGAGTCCACATTTTTCTTGAGCGGTTGCACCAAGGCTAACGTCCAGCGCTTTTTCAAAGCCCAGATTGTTGAAGACGACTCGTTCCAAAGGGCGAGCGGTACATTTAGTCGATCCATCGTTAATCAGATTTGTTGCTATTCCCTTATGGTTCATTTGAATTGGAGGCGTTTCCCCGACCTTGCAATCCGAGGGTAGGCAGGAAGCGATTTCTCCATCGCCGCATTGATAGATGGGAGGGTGGCGGATGCATTGATGCGCGCGAATTGGTTGCCCTGAATCTCCGATTTTCGGTGGGACGCCGTAGGGGATGCACATGCATTCATAGTTGGTATTTGATTTGTTTGGGGCGGCGAAAGAGTCGAGCGACAACAATGAAAGCGCGCAAACAGCCACTACTTTGTACATTTCCTTCACCTCTTTTTGTGTATGGACATACAGGCTTGTAGGCTGTCGGAAGTCAAACTGGGCGCTTGGCCCGAATCACCCATGATAAGAAGTGTAGTGGCAGTTGGAAAACCGGCACGTTCTGAACATTTTGGCAATCGCCAGCAACCTGCGCACTTCACATCGACGATTTACAGTTCGATGCTCGGCGCAAACCTGAGATACCGAGACCTGATCGGCAGAAACCAGTAGAGTGCGCATCACTCCCTCAATTGTTGCTTGAAGCATGAACCGTCCGCTGTTTGTTTCCCTCGATGGGCCCAAGGGCACCGGCAAGACCACGCTCCTGGAGGCCGTGACCAAAGCCTTGCGCGCCGACAAGCACAAGGTGATCCGCCTGTGCGAGAAAAAAAGCGATCCCTTTCGCGGTGCAACCATGGCCCTGGTCAACCAGCTGGTGCGCAATCCCTGCCGGGATCTGGAACTGGCCGTGTGCAAGCGTCTGGCCGATAGCCGCACCTGGATATCCGCGCATGTGCTGAGCAAACAGCCCGCCGACAGCATCATCCTCATCGATCGCTGGTACCCGTCCGATGCGGCGTTTCGCCGTTTAGTGCCGTTTGCCGAGATTCTGCAGTTGAACCTGGAGCGCAACGTACGGGTGCCGGACCTGCATGTCGGGGTGGTCACCGACCCTGAAGTGTCGTGGGCGAGGGCCGCAGCACGCAACCGCGGGCTCAACAGCACGGTGATGCACAGGCTCGAAGAGCACGTGGCGAGTACCCAGGCGTTCGAGCAGGCGGTTGCCGATAACGGCTGGGTGCTGTGCCGCAATGAAGGCACGATCGAGGAAGCCACCCGCCAGGTGGTTTCGTCGATCTATGCAGTCCTGCACTAGCAACGGCTACTGTTTCTCGGCTAGCTATTCCTCGGCCAGCGCCAGCCCCTGATCCTCACCCAGAAAGCCGCCACTCTGGTGCTGCCACAGCCGTGCATAGGTGCCGTTGCGCCCGAGCAGTTCGGCGTGGGTGCCTTGCTCGATTATGCGCCCCTCGTCCATGACGATCAGCCGGTCCATGGCCGCGATGGTCGAGAGCCGGTGGGCGATGGCGATGACGGTCTTGCCTTGCATCATTTCGCCGAGGCTTTCCTGGATTGCTACTTCCACTTCCGAATCCAGCGCGCTGGTGGCCTCGTCGAGCAGCAGGATCGGCGCGTTCTTGAGCATCACCCGGGCGATGGCAATGCGTTGGCGCTGGCCGCCCGAGAGCTTGATACCGCGCTCGCCGACCAGGGTGTCGTAGCCGCTATGGCCCTGCTTGTCGCTCAGCTGGCTGATAAAGCCATCGGCCTGGGCGTGGTAGGCCGCCGCGCGGATTTGCGCATCAGTGGCATCCGGGCGGCCATAGGCGATGTTGTCGCGGATGGAGCGGTGCAGCAGGGAAGTATCCTGGGTGACCATGCCGATGGCGCTGCGCAGGCTGTCCTGGGTGACCTCGGCGATGTTCTGGCCGTCGATGCGAATCACCCCCTTGTCGACGTCGTAGAAGCGCAACAGCAGGTTGATCAGCGTCGACTTGCCGGCGCCGGAGCGGCCCACCAGACCGACCTTTTCGCCGGCGCGGATGTTCAGGTTGAGGCCGTCGAGCACCTGGCGCTCGCCGTTGTAGTTGAAGCTGACATTGTCAAAACTCACCGCGCCGCCGCGGGTCTGCAGCACGCCGGCGTTCGGCGCATCCTGCACCTTGGGGCCGCGGGTGAGGGTGGCCATGCCGTCCTGCACGGTGCCGATGTTCTCGAACAGCGCGGTCATTTGCCACATGATCCAGTGCGACATGCCATTGATGCGCAGGGCCATGGCGGTAATCGCCGCCACCGCGCCGGTGCCGACGTCACCCTGGTGCCACAACCACAGGGCGTAGCCGCCGGCGCCGATGATCAAGGCCACCACCAGCGCCTGGTTGACGATTTCGAACTGGCTGACCAGGCGCATCTGGCGAAAGCCGGTCTGCTTGAAATCTTCCATCGCCGCGCGGGCGAAGTGCGCTTCACGCTTGGAGTGGGAAAACAGCTTGACCGTGGTGATGTTGGTGTAAGCGTCGGAGATTCGCCCGGTCATTGAAGAGCGGGCATGGGCCTGCTCCTGCCCGACCTTGCCCAGGCGCGGCACGAAGTACAGCATGGCCAGGCCGAACAAGGCGACCCAGGCAATAAAAGGCAGCATCAGCTTGAGGGCGAAGCCACCGGCCAGGGCGATGATGGCGATGAAGTACACGCCGATGCCGGGGATGATCTCGATCAGGGTGAACAGCACTTCGCGCACGGCGAGGGCGGTCTGCATCACCTTGGTGGTCACCCGCCCGGAGAACTCATCGGAAAAGAACGACAGGCTCTGGCGCAGCATCAGCCGGTGGAAGTCCCACCGCAGGCGCAGCGGCAGGTTGATCGCCAGTACCTGGTGCTGGACCATGGTGCGCAGCGCCACCAGGCCGATGCTGGTCAACAGCACGATACCGATGCCCCACAGCACGCGCCGCTCCTCGCCGTCGGTAGCGCCACCGGCCTGCCAGGTCGAGAGCAGGTCGACCACCTGGCCGAGAAAGGCGAACAACCAGGCTTCGTAGATCGACACACTGGCACTGAGCAGCGCGAGCGCAAGCACATAGCCGCGCGCACCACGGGTGCAGGCCCACAGAAAGCGCAACAGGCCTACCGGTGGCGGTGGTACTTCGTCGGGCGGGAAGGGGTCGAGGCGGCGTTCAAAGATCTGCAGCATGGTGGCTTCCGAAAACGTGTAGCCCTGTAGTCTAGCCGGACGATGACGTCAGTGGGCATCGACCTATCCTGTGCCGATGCCTCCCCACCCCCAGGAGTACCACTGATGGCCCTTACTTTGGATGACCTTGTCGAGATCGAGCACATCAAGCAGCTCAAGTACCGTTACTTTCTTGCGGTTGATCGCCATGACTGGACGGCACTGGAGGCCTGCCTGGCCGAAGACCTGACCACCGCCCTGGACGGCGGCAAATACAGCTTCGACAGCCGGGCAGCCTTTATTGAAGGGCTCAAGGCGATACTCGACCGGCCGACGTTCCTGTGCAAACACCACGGGCACCATCCGCAGATCGAAATGCTCTCGGCCGACACCGCGCGTGGCAGCTGGTACCTGGAAGATCACGCCATCGACCTTGAGGGCGACTGGATGCTGCACGGCACGGCGCTGTACCAGGATGACTACGTCAAGCGTGACGGGCGCTGGTTGATCGTTGCCACAGGCTACCAGCGCCTGCTTGAAACCGTGACCTCACCGATACCTGCACAGTTCAAGGTCACGGCCAACCTGTTTGACCGGCCCTAGAGGCGATATTGACTGGTGGGCAGCACGTCGATCTTGTCGAAATCGATAAAGCGCGCGCAGCTGTCCATCATGATTGCCAGGTTGCGCTGGAACTTCGCCTCGTCGCCGACCGCGTCAAAGAACGCGTGAGGGTCGGTCATCGCCGCCGGCGGGAAGCACTCTTCGACGATGGCGTCGATCGGCGGGGCGCCGTGGGTCAGCACCTGCACCACCAGGTTCTGCACGTACTGAAAGTTGTCCTGGGTGTCGATGGCCACTGCCGTGTGGTGGTTGCGCCAGATGTCCAGCCAGGCCTGCGGGGTCAGGCGAGGAGGGCGGGTCAGCAGGGCTACTTGCGCAAAACCGTAGGTTCGCTCGCCCGGCGCGCAAGCAAAGCGTGTGTTGCCGATGGCTTCGGACTCACACACCAGATAGGCCGCCATACGCGCGGTTGCCGCCATGATCAGCCGGTCGAACGGCTGCCTGGCACTGGCGTTGGCGCTGTCCAGCCACAGCGACAGGCAGGCGTGCGGTAGCGGCCGGTTGTTCTCCTGGCGCAAGCCTGCCGCAGCGTCGACGTCGCTGTCGGCCAGGTTGAGTTGCAGCCTTTGCGCGCCCTGCGCCTGCAGTTGCGCGGCAACTTCGCAGCGCAGTTGCCGGGCAAAGGTTTCGCGCGGGGTCTGGGTGTCGCGCCAGAGCAGGTAGATGACTTTTTCCATGGCGATCAAGGTCCTTCGCAGTTGGTCAATGAGCGGGCGGGGTATCGACCCAAAGCCATGCTGGGGGCAACGCGAAACCACGGAATCCTCCGAACAGACTAGCGCTGGCCCCTGTTCAAACGCTTTGCCACAGCTAGTCCCAACGGACGATCAGCACCCGCCTGCGGCTCGATAGACTCAAGCCACACCCACTTGTGAGGTCAGCCGAATGAGTCTGGAACACCGCATTGCCCGCCTGGAGGCGCTTGACGCCATTCGCCAGCTCAAGCACCGCTATTTCAACGCCTGCGACCTCAAGCAGGTGGAGGTCATCCGCGACTGCTTTGCCGAAGGCGAGATCCTCATCGACTACGGCCCGGTGGGGACGTTTCACGATCGCGACAGTTTCGTCGCGCTCTATCAGCAACTGGCATGCAACGCGCGGGTGATCGACCTGCATCACGGCGCCAACCCGGAAATACACCTGACCGGTGACGACCAGGCCCAGGGCCGCTGGGCCCTGTACTACTTCAACCTGGATGGCGAGAGCGGCGCCACGCGACAACTGGGTGGTATTTACCAGGATCGTTACCGGCGCATCGACGGGCAGTGGAAGTTGATCGAGACCTGCTTCAGCGCTCATTCGCGGGTAGAGGGCTAGGCTTTGTACGAAAAGTGCCTGCGCGACGATCATGCTGCGTTGAAAACAGGCTCGGAATGCTCATTTACAACTCGTAAAGTCGTGCGCGACCCCGGCCGTTCCTCGCCTGTTTTCGCCTTGCCTGATCGCCGCTCGGCGACTTTTCGTACAAACCCTAGTCAAGGGACTGGAGGCGCGAATGCGGTATTTGCTTTAAATGTAAAGTATTCGCATTTATACTGCGCGGCCACGCCTCCCTTGGCATTCCCTTCGCGCAGGTCATCGTGCAGGTCGAGCCCAGCAAACCCACACTCCTGGCAACCTTGGTCCGTCATTATGACGAGCTGGTGGACCATGTGCGCCGACGTTTTGGCGAGCGGGTGTTCGCCCGTGAAGTGGTGCATGACCTGTGCCTGCAGTTGCTGGAAAAGGACGAAAAACAGGACGTGCGCACGCCAGTGGCGTTGTTGCGCAAGATCGCCCACGATATCGCGGTTAGCCGCTACCGTAGCGAGCGCCGTCGCCAGGGCTGGATAATCGGCGTTGATGCCTTGCCTGAAGTGGCCAGTGGTGCCCCAAGCCTCGAGCGCCATCTTGACGCGGAACGCATCCTGGCGCTGCTGACCGATGCGATTGCCAGCTTGCCGGCGCGCTGCCAGGCGGTGTTCGTCATGCACAAACTGCACGAACTGCCGCAAGCGCAAGTGGCCGAACACCTGGGCATCTCGCTCAAGACCGTAGAAAAGCACCTGCGCCTGGGTATGAGTGCGTGCCGCAAACACCTGGCCACGGAGCTGCTGCCATGAGCCGCAAGCCCCAGGACTACCGCGAAGAAGACGAAGCCCTGGCGCGCTTTCGCGAGGAGCTCAAGCAGCGATTCCCGCTGCCCGCGTCTACACCCGCCAAGCGCAAGCGCGCCACCGGCAAAACCCTGGGGCTGGTTGTGCTGGCCCTGGCGGCGGGCGCGCTGTGGCTGGACCCTGCGTATCAAACTCAACATATCGCCAGCCAGGTCGGCCAGCGCCAGGCCCTGCAACTGGCCGACGGCAGCCAGGTACTGCTCGACAGCGACAGCGCGCTGACCATCAGCTGGCACCTGCGCAGCCGCCAGGTCGAGCTGCAACGGGGGCAGGCGCTGTTCCAGGTGTCGCCGAGGATCTACCGGCCGTTTCTGGTCGATGCCGGCGGGGCAGGGGTGCGGGTGGTCGGCACCCGCTTCAACGTCAACCGCAACGGGCAAGACGTGCAGGTGACCGTGGCCGAAGGCAAGGTCGCGGTGCGCGGGCGTGCCACCGAGGCGGTGACGTTGCTCGAACCTGGCCAGCAACTGCGCGTGCGCGATGGCGTCGCCGTCCCGGTAGCCCGGGTCAGCGCCGATGATGTCACGGCCTGGAAAGACAACCGCCTGGTGTTCGCAAGCACGCCGTTGGCTGAGGTCATCGCCACGCTGCAGCGCTATCACCGCCAGCCGATCAGGCTGATCGACCCGGGCATGGCCCGCTTGCCGGTATCCGGGGTGTTCGACAGCGAGCATGTCGAGCGTCTGCTGGCGCTGTTGCCGGCGATCCTGCCGGTCAGCGTTGCAACCGCAGCCGATGGCGCGGTGCTGATCAACTCCCGCGACACGAAAAAATAATCTGCGCCAGAGGTAGGGTTGCGCGGCGGTGCTGACGGCTATCTCTCTGCAACCTTACTTTGTGGAGCCTAAAAACGTGAGTCAGCCCTTCCTGCGTGCGCCTGTGCGCCTGTCTTTGCTGGCCAGCGGCCTGCTGTTCAGCCAGTGGTCGCTGGCGCAATCGGCACCGGTCGATTTCGATGTGCCCGCCAGCTCGCTGGAAACATCCCTGAACGCCGTTGCCCGCCAATCCTCGGCGCAGATCCTCTTTGCCAGCGACATCACTGCCGGCAAGAGTGCACCTGCGCTGCGCGGGCGCTACACCTTGCAGCAAGCGCTGCAGCGGCTGCTGGGCAAGAGCGGGCTGACCGCCCAGGAGCGTGACGAACATACCTACCTGGTGCTGCCGGCCGCTACTTCGGCTGTTAAAGAAGCGGCCGCCAGCGATTCGGCTGCAGTGGAACTGGCCAGCCTGGAGATCAGCTCGTCGCGCCTGAACAGCGACCTGGTGCCGCAAGCCCGGCAGGTCAATGTCATCGAGCGCGAGCAACTGCAGCAGTTGCGCCAGGGCTCTGATGGCCTGGCCACCCTGCTGGCGAAAAGCATCCCCGGCATGGCGGACTCCAGCCGCACCATCACCGACTACGGGCAGACGCTGCGTGGCCGGACAATGCTGGTGCTGGTCGACGGCGTACCGCTGAACACCAACCGCGATTCCTCACGCAACCTGGCCAACATCGACCCGGCGCTGATCGAGCGCATCGAAGTGATTCGTGGCAGCAGCGCCATTTATGGCGCGGGGGCAACCGGCGGGATCATCTCCATCACCACCCGCCCGGCCGGTGGCGAGCCGCGTGCGCAAACCACCCTCAGCGCTGTATCGCCACTGAGCCAACTGGACAGCGACGGCCTCGGCGGGCAGTTGCAGCATCACCTGTCGGGCTCTCAGGGCCAGGTCGATTACGCCCTGGATTTTGGCGCCCGGCACATTGGCGCCTCCTATGACGCCAAAGGCCACCGTATAGCGCCCGAGCCGAGCCAGGGCGACCTGTTTGACTCCAACACCTACAACATCGGCGGCAAGCTGGGCTTGCGCATCGACGATGTGCAGCGCATTCAGCTGTCGGCCAGCCACTACAACGCCGAGCAGAACTCCGACTACACCTCCGACCCTTCGGTTGCCCGCCTGCCGCCAGGCTCGGTAGCGGCCCGGCCGCTGTCGGGGCTGTCGCTGGATGAGCAGAACCAGATCAAGAACACCTTGCTCAACCTTGAATACGCCCACACCGACATCCTCGGCGGCACGCTCAATGCGCAGCTTTACTACCGCGACTACTTCACCCGCTTCACGCCGTTTGATGCGCGGGCGGTGGCCACCCGCGGGCGCAATGTCGACCAGGTGATGCAGAACAGCGAAGTGTTCGGCAGCCGCGTGACCCTGCGCACCCCGATCGGCAGCGCCGGCACGACCGAGCTGCTGTGGGGCGGCGACTTCAACCAGGAGCGCAGCGACATGCCGATCGACATCTTCGACCCGCAGGTGTACGACGCCAGCGGCGGCCGGGTGTTCGACAAGATCGGCAAGCTGACCTACATGCCCGACCTGACCTCGCGCAGTGTCGGTGGCTTTGCCCAGTTGCAGCACAAGTTCAACGAGCACTGGTCGATGGAAGGCGGCGTGCGCTACGAGTACGCCACCGCCGAATACGATGACTTCATTCCGCTGTCGGAATCGGCCGCTGTCCAGCCGGCCACGGTGCAGGGCGGCGAGGTGCACTACGATTCGGTGCTGTCCAACCTCAGCGTCACCTACTCACCGGTGGCCGGCCAGGCGCTCTATGCGGCGTTCAGCCAGGGCTTCCAGCTGCCCGATATTGGCGTGCAACTGCGCAATGCCCGGCGCGGCTTTGATATCGATTCGTCGAACCTGGAGCCGGTGAAAACCAACAACTACGAACTGGGCTGGCGCGGCGCCGTGGGCGAGCAGACCCTGGCGTCGCTGGCGGTGTTCTACACCACCTCCAAGCTGGGTGATGTGCAGAGCTTCAACAACGGCCTGATCCTCACCCGCACCAAGGAGCGCATCTACGGCGTGGAAGGCAGCGCCGACTGGCTGACCGGCGATGAGCGCTGGGGCGCCGGTGGCAGCTTTACCTGGATGAAAGGCCGCGAGCAGCCGGACGGCGGCGATTGGCAAGACATGACCGGCTACCGCATCCCGCCGCTGAAACTGACCGCCTATGTGCAGTTCAAGCCCAGCGAGGTGTGGAGCAACCGCGTGCAAGCCACCTATTTTGACGGCGATGACTATCGCCTGGATGGCGTCGCCAGCTTCGGTCGGCGCAAGGTCGATGGCTACACCACGGTCGACCTGATCAGCCAGTACCAGGTGACGGCGGACGATCAGGTCAGCGTCGGTATCCAGAACCTGTTCAACCGCGACTACTACCCGCTGTACAGCCAGCTGATGCGCAACAGCAACAACACCAGCCACCTACCGGCGCCGGGGACGGTGTTGACGGCGAGTTATACGCATCAGTGGTAAGAGCAATGCAGTAGTATGCCGGTAAGGTCGAACTCCGGGAGTCCTTGGACTTCGACCTTACTGGCAGCCAACACTCAAGGAATGTAGATCTCGATCCAGGTTGAACCCGACATCTCGCCGGTTTCCGGGGTTTTACCTCCGGTGTGCAGCGTAGACTCAATTATTTTGCTTTCGCTCCACCACCACTTGTCGGGTCCCTCAAGCACCAGGTCGTAGCCGCCTTGGGTCGAGTTACCCACCACGCCGATATCTTGGCCATCAATATCCAGCGTCGCCTTCACCCCTTTGCCCACGGGAATGCCGGAGCTGTCTGGATACCCGGCCTTGACCCTCACGGTTGTCGGCCCGGTGCATATGATGTCGACCCACGTCGACGCTTTGGCCCCCTCGACCGTGTCCTGATAAAGATTGAGCCATCCGTAGTCGATCCTGTTGTTGCCGGTCAAATCGCACTGCACAACCGGAGCTACAGGTGCGACGCACGGCCCGAATCCGGGTATGCCACCGACTCCGGGATAAAAGGCAATCAGCGTCAGGCAGGCACCGGGTGGAATGTCCTTGCTGCGCGGCACCAGCACCGACACCCGCAAGGGAACACTGAAGCCCTGCTTCATGAGGTCTTGCAGCGCTTGCCCCATGGTTCGGCTATTGGGCAAGGTCGCAATCTTTTGCGTGGCGATAAAGTAAGGCGAGCCCGGCTCCGTGACTAAACCGGCTTCCAGAATGCAGCCGTTGTCAGCCTCCGGATTCAAAGGGTTGATGCAGAAGCTGCGGCTGGTGTCGCTGGTGGACCAATCGGTGACCGTGAAGTAATAGCGATTGCCGGCGGCTTCATAGCGAGTTTCTGTCGGTGTAATGGTCAAGGCGTGTGCGTCGAGCATAAGGGCCCACAACAACGCCATGAACGTCAGGTTTTTCAGTGAAATAAACACGGTGTGCCTCGGTAAAAAGTGCAAAAAAAAGCGTGCATCAGTCGTAGCTCAGGGCAAAGGTCAGCGATGCTTCCAGCGCGCCCAGGCCGATGGTGCGATTGTCCAGCGCCTCGGGTTCGCCCTGCAGGTAGGCGCTGAAGCCGATCAGGTTGTCGCCGCTGACCAGCTCACCCAGCGGCTGCAACTGGTTCAGCGCCAGGGCAGTTCCCCGCGCCGTCTCAAGCCCGATGGCCACCCCTGTGGTAGCGCCCTGCAGCATCAGCAAGCCAGGTAGTTCGCCGCTTTCCGTGCCGCTGAAGGTAATGCTGACCAGGCGTTTACCCAGGCTCATGTCGCAGCTCTGCAGGTGCAGCACGATGGGCCGGGCGAGGGTACGGCGATTCAGGTACAGGTCCTTGTCACTGACGCTGCTGAAATCCAGCTCGATGGCCTGGTCTTCCACCGCCAGGGTGCAGGGTTCTTCGGCCAGGGTGCCGCGAAAGTACATGTTGTCCTCGTCGGCAACGCTCGCAGGCAGCCAGCAGGCGACCGCGAGGCAGCAGAAGGTGGTCATGGCCCACGTGCGCATAAAACCTCCTAGTAGAGTTCGGCCATCAGCAACGCTGAAGCGCTGAAGTCGCCATTGCCCAGCGTCGCCCCGGGGTTCTTTACCGGTACGGCTTCCAGCCGAGGCAGGACGGCACCGTTGCTGTTGTCGATTTGCCGCGGCTCGTTAAGGATGAAGTCGGTGCCGCCAAGCAGGATGCGTATGCCCAGGTCAGTGACCGAGGTCTGTACGGCCGCCGGGTCGAACTGGGTGGCGATGGCCTTGAGGGTCAGGCGCATGTTGTAGCTGCTGCCGGGGGCACCGGCACCCGGGCAGTCGATCTGGTAGGGGATGGCCTGGCGATAGCGCTGGCCGTCGATCTTGCTCGGCACCACGCTGCCGGCGAACTGCACGTCGATGCGCCCACCCTTGTCGCTGACCACGCAGGCCGGCGGCGTGATCAGGGTGCCAGTGAATTCCATGTTGGCGTGACAGGGCACGGCCAAGGCACTGCCGAGCAGTAGGGCTGCGCCATAGGCGATGGTTCGCAGCATGATGTCGTTGATCATTGGTAATCCACCACCAGGGTTGCTCCGCTTGTGAAACTGCCACCGGCGATGTCGCTGTCCTGGCGCTTGACCAGCACAGCCTGCAAGGTTGGCGGCAGGTTGGCATTGAAGTTTTGCCAGGTATTGAGCGAGTACTTCTGCCCGGCAATTTTCAGGGCGATACCCAAGTTGTTGTACGACGGAACCCGCAGCAAGGTTCGATCAAACGAAGCACCTTGACCCTCGACCTTCATTTTCAGCTCGCTTTTCACCGCGCGGCTGCAGTTGAGTGAATACGTCAGGGTGATGGTCTTGTAGCTGCCGTCGATCGCCGTGGTGTCCACATCGCCAAACGGGGCGGTGATCAGTTGGTTGTCATTGATCACGCACGGCGGCCTTGCCCGAATTGTCCCTTTGATACTCATCAGCATGGCTTGAGCCGCTTCCGCCGACAGCGGCACGACGAACGCAAACGCCCACAGTAACGACTTGATGCCCGACATGCCCGCCACCTCAGTCATACGCCAGGTTGACGTTGAGGCTGGCGCGAAACGGCCCCGGCAACAGCGGCGCGGTGGTGCGTTCGGGCCTGACGTAGTAGGTCAGCTGGTTACTGCCGGGGGCGAGGAACCAGGCCGGGGCCAGACGCCCGAGGCGCACGTCCTGGCCGCGGACGTCGGTAACCCGCAGGCCGAAACCCGAGGCGCCAATGACTTTCACCAGCTCGGGGCTGTCGGCGTCGACCACCGCGTTGAAGCTCAGGCCCAGCACCGGCTCGACACTGCTCCAGACCAGCGCACCACTCTGTACATCCTGGCGCCCGCCATTGACCCGCACGCAGCCCTGCAGGCGCAATTGCAGGGCCCTGGGCGTGCCTTGATCGCCCGGCCGGTACAGGGCAGCGGTGCTCAGATCGCCGAGGTCGAGCTCTTGATAGGTCGAGGCCGGGTCCAGGTAGCAGGCGCTTTCCAGCAAGGTGCCGGAGATCTGGAAAAAGGCGTTCTGTTCACCGTTGTCTGCCGCCAGGGCAAGCGTGGTGACGCTTGCGCCCAGCACCATCAGTGCACGGCTGCTGAAGTTCATGATGAGGCCCCTGTCAGTGCGTGAGGTTCAAGGTGTTACCGTTTCTCGGCAACGGCGGTGGCGGTGCAGGTGCTGGCCGCGCAATCGAACTGCAACTGCGGGCGGCCACCGTAGTCGTTGACGTAGGTCAGCACCGGCTTGTCGCCAAGCGCTTTGCTGGCAACGCCCAGGTCAGCGCGGCCCTGCGGCGCCAGCATCAGCGGCTTGAAGTCGGCCACGGTGCTGCTTTTCGGGGTGCTGCTGGCATCGATCACGGTCACGTAGTAGGGCGTCGGGTTGTTGACCTGGTAACGGCCGTCCTGGCGCGTCAGGGTCAGCTGCTCTTGCCAGGGCGCCTGGTTGATGCCGCTTTTCGGGGCAATCGACACCGGCCGATAGAACAACTTGACCCGGGTTTGCAGGGCGATCTGCAGGGTGTTGGGTTTGTCGCTGCGCGGGGGGATTTCACGCAGGTTGAAATAGAACAGCGATTCGCGGTCCTGGGGCAGTTTGTTCAGTTCCGGCAGGCCCTGGATCTTCACCTGGCTACTGGCACCCGGCTCCAGGCGCTGGATCGGCGGCAGCACCACCATCGGGCTGGTGATTTTCTGTTCCTGCTCGTTTTCTACCCAGGTTTGCGCCAGGTACGGCAGTTGCTCGTTCTGGTTGGTGATGTTGAGGCTGATGGACTTTTCCGAGCCGGTGAAAATCACCCGGGTGCGGTCCAGGGAGACGGCAGCGCTGGCCGGTTGCGCGATGGCAACGGCAAGCAGGGCCAGCAGGGGCAGGGGGGCGAAGGTTGAATCGTTCATGGTCATAAGCCGTATTAAGTGCATTAGGTGCCGGGTCAGGCCGCGTCGCTATCGGTTGCGAGCGGCTGGCACAGCAGTTCCAGTTGTTGGCCATCCGTGGAAATCGGGTCGGGCACGGTGAAGTCACAACGCGCCTTGCCGTCCCAGTGCAGCGACATGCGCTCTCCTGACTGCATGCCACTGAGATAAACCTGGCCCTCTTCGCCGACGATGCCGGTTTCCTGGCCGCGGCTGTTCTGCACCGTGGCAGCGAAGGGCGGGGCGTCGCGATTGGCCAGGCGAATGATGACCATGGCCTTGTGCCCGGCGATCACGTCGAAACTGCGGTAGCCGATGGCGCCTTCGGTCAGGGTGGCCTGGGTTACCGATTGCACCGCTTCGACATCCTCGGGCAAGCGGTCCAGGTCAATGCTCGCCTGGTTGCGGTAGTAGCTGTTGACGTCGGCGATCACCGCCTTGCCGAAGTAGTTGGTGCGCGTCAGCGGGCCGCTGCCGCGTACCGGCACGCCAGCCACACCCTGGGTGTCGACCAGCAGGCGGGTGCCGCCCATCTGCGAGGTGCGGTGCAACGCGGCGCCTTTGCCGGTGATGGTAGCGCCGCCTTGCAGCGACAGCCCGGCGGAGGTGTATTCGCCGGTCTGATGGCTGGCGCTGGCCACCACCTGGGCCAGGTCGCCCTCGTGGGTGAGGAAGCCGCTGGTGGATTCGCCACTGTCGGACTTGCCGACGCTGAGCATGTAGCGGTTACGCTCATCGATCTGGTCGTAATAGCTGAGGGTCTGGCTGGTGTCGCCACGGTTGACCGAGGTGCTATAGCTGATCGAGCCGGTGCTGTCCCAGGGAATGTTCACCGACAGGTAGGCGCCATCGTCGGTGGCACCGTTGGCGGTGTTGCGGTAGGCGGTCAGGGACAGGCTGAGGTTCTTCAGCCGGCCGAGGTTGAAGTAGCGCGACAGCGACAAGCTGTAGCGGTCACTGGCCTGGCTGTCCCAGTAGGTCTGGTGGTTATAGTTGACGTACGCGTTGAGGTTGGCATCGCGAAACTGCTTGCTCAGGGTCGCGGTGTACAACTCCTTGCTCTGGTTCAACCGCCGATCACCGCGCTGGGCCTCGATGAACTCGTTCATGCTCATGTAGTTCTTTTCCGAGAAGCGGTAACCGGCGAAGGTGACCTGGCTGTCGTAGTCTTCGAAGCGCTTGGAGTAGCTCAGGCGATAGGACTTGCCGGTCAAGGTGTCGCCCTCGGGCAGTGAAGCGCGCGACTGGGTGACATCGAACGACATCGCGCCGAACACCAGCAGGTCACGACCGACGCCAGCGGCCAGTGCGCCGTAGTCCTTGGCCCCGAGGCCGCCGCCATACAACGACCAGCCGTTACTGACCCCCAGGAGAATTCACCAGTGGAGAATGCCGGCCCGTCCAGCTGGTGGTTCCAGTCCGAGGGTTTGCCTGCGGCGAGCTTGTAGCGCACCGAGCCCGGGCGCGTCAGGTAGGGAATGTTGGCGGTGTCCATGCTGAAGGTCTGCACGCTGCCGTCTTGTTCTTCGACGCGCACGTCGAGCTGGCCGCTGACCGCATCGTTGAGGTCCTGGATGCGGAACGGCCCGGGCGCAACCTGGGTGTCGTAGAGCACGCGGTCTTGCTGGCGGATGATCACCCGCGCATTGGTTTTCGCCACGCCCGTGACTTCCGGGGCATAGCCCCTGAGGTTGGGCGGCAGCATGTTGTCGTCGCTGCTGAGGTTGGCGCCGGAATAGCGAAAGCTGCCGAACAGATTGGAGTCCAGGTAGTCCTCACCGATGATCAGGCTCGACTGCCAGGCGGGGATCGCGCGCAGGGCGTAGAAACGGCTCCACTCGAACGAGCGTTGCGTCGGCTCGCCGGTGGCGCGCTGCAGGTCGGCCTGCCAGTCGCCGCGCAGGCGCCAGGCGCCGAGATTGATGCCGGCCGTGCCATTGCCACTGAGGTAGTCGCTGCGGCCTTTTTCGCGCTTGCGATCGGTGGTCTGGGCGTTGAGGTTGTAATCGAACAGTACCCCGGCAATGCCGTCGTCCCAGCGCGAGGGCGGGTCCCAGTTGGGCGCGATGTATTCCAGCGACTCCTGCGGGATGCTGATGTACAGCCCGGCCGCACTGAGGTCGCCGCGCACCTGCATACCAGGGATGCTGGTAACGTCCAGGCATTCGCCGTCATGCCACCAGAGCAGGCGGTCGCGCACTTGCGGCTTGAGGCCGAGCACTTCCACCAGCGCTGGCGACAGGCAGGCGACGCTGCCCTTGGGGTCATCTTCAGGGGCAACAAACGCTACGTCGGTTTCGGACAACGAATCACGGTTGACGTGAACCAGCAAGTTGTACTGGCCGGGCATGATGAAGTTGGCGCTGGAAAACACGCGCAGGTCGAGGTTCTGGCGATCCTTGACATCAAGTACGTCGGTATTGAACTGGAAGTCTTCGGCCGCACCCGCCCACGAGGCGACACAGCACAACGTAGCGGTAGCCAGTACCCTGCGATGATCCACGAGACACGCATCCTTGAAGAGAAAGCAACAGCAGTCCGATAGCACTCAGAAGTGTTGGATATTGAGTTTTATCGTGGCGTGAAAGTCGCCGGCCTCGAGTGACTGGCCGGTACCCACCAGGGCAATGGAATAATTAAGCGCCATGTTGTCGGCCGACAGTGTGCGGTCTTCGACAGGCATGCCCGGGCTGATCAACTTCCCCTGACCATCCTTAATTTGTATGGCAATACCCTTGGCCGCCCCTTGAACGTTGAACTGGGTCTGGCCATCACCTTCAAAAGTTATTTTGAACGCGTGCGGGCTTCGCGCAATTTCAGCGCTGCTTCCAATGCAGCGAGTGATGTAGATATTGAGCGGTTGTTGAATCGGGACTTCACCGCTGACCAGTCCGTTGATTGCAGTCGGTTGCAGAAACACCGTCTGGTTTTCATTGCCAACTTGTATTGCACAGGCTGCATCGACAATGCTCCCGGCCATATGCACTTGTGCCTTGAGTATGGGTTCGGCGCAGTAAGCGTGGCCTGCAAGCAGACAAAGATACACCGGCAGTAATAGGGTCGGACGATACATCACAGGCTCCGCAAACTTCCCGGGCACCTGTCAAACACAGATGCCCGGGACGCCAGAGAGGCGATTCGGCTTACTGGTAAGCCAGGGTGAAGTTGGCGAAGGTTTCGAAGTTACCCGGAACGATAGTCGCGGCCACTGGGCTGCCTTCTTTCGGGGTGGTCATGTCGCCTTGCAGGTAGGCCTGGAACTGCAGGAAGGTGTTACCGTTGGACAGTTGCTGCGCAGGGGCAGCATCGCCCAGCTTGATCAGGTCGCCCTTGTTGTCGGCGATGGCCAGGCTGGCGCCCTTGGCGGTACCGTTGATGGCCAGCAGTTGCGGGTTGGCAGTAGAACCCGAACCGGTGAAGGTTGCGGTCGCCGACTTGATGGTGTCCAGCTCACAGCCACGCAGTTCGATACGGAATGGCGTAGCGCGGGACTTGCCGCCATCTTTCAGTACCACGTTGGAGATCTGGTCCATTTCAACAGTCTGGTACTGCGACTCTTGAGCGATGGTGCACGGCGAATCAATGATTGCGCCCTTGAAGGTAATCACGCCGTTGCCTTGATCCGCTGCACTCGCGCCAGCCGAAGCTGCAGCAAGGGCAATTGTCATCATCGCGCCAGTCAAGGTACTCAGTTTCATTACATACTCCTAGATTATGTACAGGAAACCCTCCAGGGTTCCGTTGGCTGCTCGGGTATCGATGTACCGTTGAGCTGGGGCCAGTCTAGGAGTTGTTGTCGTCAATCCGACTAGGAAACTTCCGTTAATACCATCGGAAATTTCCTACATTGAATTATTTCCCGGCCGGCGTCACACCAGCGCATTGCGCTTGGCAAGTTCAGCCAGTTCCACCAGTGAGGTTGCACCCAGTTTTTCCAGCAGGCGGGTCTTGTAGGTGCTGACGGTCTTGTTGCTCAAGAACAGTTTTTCGCCGATGGCCTTGTTAGAGAAGCCCAGGGCCAGGTGTTGCAGTACCACCATTTCACGGTCGGTCAATTGCTGGATGCGTTCGAACTCGGAGCGGTTTTCTGCCGAAATCACGCTCTCGTGGGTCAAGGTCGGGAAGAAGGTGTAGCCGGCAATTACCGCTTTCAAGGCGCTGACCAGGTTGCCGAGGTCTTCTTCCTTGTTGACGAAGCCGCGTGCGCCCATCTTGATGCAGCGCTGGCAAACCGCATCGGCGGTTTGCGAGGTCAGCACCAGGACTTTGCTGGGTGTTTCCAGGGCTTTGATTCGGGAAATCACCGACAGCCCGTCAAGTTTCGGGATGCCAATATCGAGAATGACCACATCGGGGGCATGCTCGCGGGTCAGTGCAAGGGCATCGATGCCGTTGTCGGTTTCGCCCACCACGTGCATGCCGTTGTTTTCCAGAAGAACCCTGACCGCCAGGCGAATGACCGGGTGATCGTCAACGATCAGTACGCTATGCATAAATTCATGAACCTTCAACACACGACTTGTAGTTAGAAAAGTTAAAAAGTCTAACACCGATGCCTGCCTGAAAAGCTGACTGTTTGTCTTGTTTTTTATGAGTATTCCAAGTGCTTTTCAGATTTGTCCTATGGCCTTTTTTAAAACAGAGGCGATCCAGCAACGGAATTGATAATAATCTGCCCAGTCATCGTACTAAACACCGCTGAACAGCAACGGGCAGGGCATACCGGGTTATGATTGCCGGCTCTTTGACGCGCCCTGGTTACTGACCTGCCTATGCATTTACGATTTATCTGGCTGTTTATCTGCCCGTTTCTGCTAAGTGTCCCGGTATTCGCCGCAAGTTTGCCGGTTGAGCCGCAAGTGCTGTCCAGCCAGTTGCGCATTGACCGTCACGACGTGGCCATTAGCAACGAAGACTGGCATTGGCTGCGGCGTAAAAATGAACTGGTCATCGGCGTATCGGCCACCGAAACCGAGCCTTTTCGGGTTGTCGATGATGACAACCAGTACGAAGGCATCAGCGCCGACGCCAGCGCGCTGATCGCGCAATTGCTCGGGGTGCAGGTCCGGGTGGTGCCGTTTAGCGACGATCAGGCGGCATTGCGCGCATTGCAGGCCGGCAGCGTTGACCTGGTGAGCCAGCACATCCGCCAGGCGCCTGGGCAAGCACTGATTTTCACCCGGCCTTTTGCCCGCGATCGCCTGGCGTTGTTCAAGCATGCCAACCAGCCACAGGCATCCCCCGACAACCTGGCCGGTTTGACCGTTGCGGTTGCCAGCCAGCACAGCGAAGAGGCGCGCCAGCGTTTTCCCCAGGCGCTCATTCGTGTGTATCCCGGTCATGACCAGGCGATTGCCGCCGCGGCGTTCGGGCAGGCCGACCTGTACCTGGATGATGTGCTCAGTGCCTATTACCGGCTGAATCACTCCTTCTACGGCTACTTGCGTTTCGAGCGCTTTGCTGATTTGCCAACGGCCGGCTACGGCTTTGCCTTGCGCGCCGACAACAGCCGTTTGCAGGCTCTGGTCGACATTGCCATCGAGGCAATCGGCAAGGAGCAACTGACCCACCTGGCCCGTCGCTGGCTGGGCAACAGTTTTATTCCCAATGAAGGCGGGATCGCCCTCACCACCGAGGAGGCACGGTGGTTGGCGCGTCATCCGCGGGTGCGCCTGCAGATCAATGACGACCTGGCACCGGTGGCCTTCTTCGATGCCAACGGCGCGTTCTCCGGGATTGCCGCCGACCTGCTGGAAGTGATCAGCCTGAACACCGGCTTGCGCTTCGACGTGCAGTCGCGCAGTGGCAGCTACCCACAACGTATCGAGTCGTTGCGCAACAAACGGGCCGACCTGGCGATCATGACCGCAAGCCCCGAGCGCGGTGCGTTGCTGCGTTTTTCCCGGCCGTTTCTGTCCAGCCGCTTCGTGCTGTTGGGCAAGCAGGGTGAGGCTGTCGAGCCCGGCGACCTCGCCGGCAAACGCCTGGCGATACCCACCGGCCTGGTCGGGCTGCCAGCATTGCGCGAACGTTACCCCAACGCGCAACTGGTGGAGGCGGGCGCCTCGCTCGACGCCATGAACCTGCTGTACGAAGGCAAGGCCGATGCCGCCGTGGCCCCACTGGCGACCGCGCGCTATTACAACATTCGCCTGTTTGACAATGGCCTGAGCATCAACGCATTGCTCGACATCGGCCCGGCCACTGCCAATTTCGCCATGCGCCGCAGCGACTCGGAGCTGCAGTCGATCCTCGACAAGGCCCTGCAGGACATCTCGCCGGACGAACTCACGGCCATTACCAACCGCTGGCGCTCGCCCCCTGGCATGAGCGGCGAGACCTGGCGTGATTATCGAACGCTGATTACCGAGCTGGTGGCTGGCGCTGTGGTGCTGCTGGCGCTTGCCCTGGTCTGGGTGCTGTACCTGCGCCGCCAGATTCGTGCGCGCACGCGCGCCGAACACAGGCTCAACGACCAGTTGCAGTTTATTGAAACCCTGACCGACAGCATGCCGCGGCCCTTGTATGTGCGTGATGTCGACGGCCGCATGCTGTCGTGCAACCGCAGCTACCTGGCGAGTGTCGGCCTGAGTGCCGATCAAGTCTTGAACAAGACGATCCACGAGATGCCCGGCATCGAGGCGCAGGCGCTTCCCGACTTTCACGGCAGTTACCTGCGCGCCATGCGTGAAGGGCAATCGATCGAGGCGGTCCATGCCATTCGCATGCACGGCAAAGAGGCCTGGATCGAACACTGGATTCAACCCTTCGAAGATTCGCAAGGTGTTACCCGTGGGGTGATCTGTGGCTGGATGGACCTGACCGAGCATCACCGGCTGGTGCAGCAGTTGCAGGAGGCGAAAGAGCAGGCGATTGAAGCGAGCCGGGCCAAGACGCGCTTCCTGGCGACCATGAGCCATGAAATCCGCACGCCGATGAACGCCGTGATCGGCTTGCTGGAGCTGATACTCAAGCGCTCCGCCGATGAGCGCATCGACCGTGTCAGCATCGAAATCGCCCACAACTCGGCTACCGGCCTGCTGGAGCTGATCGGCGACATTCTTGACATTGCCCGCATCGAGTCCGGGCGCATGACCCTCTCGCCCAAGCGCGCCAACCTGCGGGAACTGGTCGAGTCGGTGGCCCGGGTATTCGAAGGCCTGGCCCGGCAGAAGCGCCTGACGCTGATGCTGGAGATCGATGCCGAGATCAACCGCGATGTACTGGTCGATGCCCTGCGCTTCAAGCAGGTAGTCTCCAACCTGCTGAGCAACGCCATCAAGTTCACCGAGGTCGGCTTCGTCAAAGTCACGGTGGTCGGCCACCTCAACGATTCAGCGCAGATGGATGTGCAAGTTATCGTCGAGGACTCAGGCATCGGCATAGCCGCACACGACCAGCAGCAATTGTTCCAGCCGTTTGTCCAGGTACAGCGCAACGTGCGGGAAAACGAAGGCACCGGCCTGGGCCTGGTCATCTGCCGTTCGCTGTGCGAAATGATGGGCGGGCAGGTCAGCATCAGCAGCGAGCCGGGGCAGGGCACGCGGGTAGACATGGCGCTGCGCTTCCAGGTGCTTGAGGCGGTTGCCGGGCTGCAGGCTGGGCAGAAGGCGCCGAGCGGGCAACGCTATCGCTTGCAGGTACTGGTGGTGGACGATCATCAAGTCAACCGGCGCGTGCTGCATCAACAACTGAGCTTTCTCGGTCATGACGTCAGCGAGGCCGAAAACGGCCAGGTGGCGTTCGAGCGGTGGTCCGAGGGCGCGTTCGACGTGGTCATCACCG
Organism: Pseudomonas sp. UC 17F4; assembly: GCF_900101695.1. NCBI lineage: Bacteria > Pseudomonadati > Pseudomonadota > Gammaproteobacteria > Pseudomonadales > Pseudomonadaceae > Pseudomonas > Pseudomonas sp. UC 17F4. The sequence continues at coordinate 3,713,123 of NZ_FNKV01000001.1, read as the reverse complement.
ATTGCCACATGCCGGTGATGAGCGGCTCGCAACTGGCGCAGGCCATTCGCCAGGCAGAGGGCGGCGACGCGCAGGAGCGTACGGTCATCATTGGCCTGACGGCTGATGCACAACCTGAGGAAATCGAACTGTGCATCAAGGCCGGCATGGACGACTGCCTGATCAAGCCAATCGGCGTGGATGAACTGGATGCGCGTTTGCGCACTTTGCATGACGATGGCCCGCCAACCGAGGTGCAGCCGCATCTGGCCGCGTCCGACCTGCCGATGGCTGCGGCAACGGCGGTGATGGACCTGGCGCCGCTGAAGTTGTTGCTCAACAACGAGCCGGTGAAGTTTCGCCAGATCCTCGAGGAATTGGTCAACAACAACCAGCACGACCGGCAACAGCTGGCAACGCTGCTGGCGCAGCGCGATACCGAAAGACTGGCGAGGCTGTCCCACCGTATCAAGGGCGCCGCGCAAGTGGTCAGGGCGGTGCAGCTGGTCAGCGCCTGCCGGCAGCTGGATGCGGTGTGCGGTGCGCCGCAGCTGGATGTCGAGCGGCTTGAGGTGTGTGTGGCTGAGCTTGATCAGGCGCTGGGGGGATTGGAGCTGGCGTTGGAGCAGTCCGGGGTGTTTCCTGGGCGTTGACGCGGCATCCGCTCGTAGGAGTTTGGGAAATTTCCCATAGGCTAGCTGCCTACGCTTACTTAGTTTCAACAGGAGAAACGCAAGCAATTCCTTCCCTGTTGAGTGCAATAGACGATGCCCGACCAACCCCGCAACACCTACAAACGCCCAATGATGCGCTTTTTGTTCGCTACCACCTGGCCAATATCCCGACCTCGATCGACCCGGACACTCACCAGTTGCAGATCAAGGGGTTGGTAGACACGCCGCTGAGCCTGAGCCTTGCCGAACTCAAGGCGTTGGCGCCTGCGGTTGAGGTGGTGGCAGTCAACCAGTGCTCCGGTAACAGCCGAGGTTTCGGCTTTCCGCGGGTGTTCGGTGCGCAGTTGGGCAACGGTTCGATGGGCAATGCGCGATGGACCGGCATCCCGTTGAAAACCGTGCTCAAGCGTGCCGGGGTTCAGGCCGCTGGAAAACAGGTCACCTTTCGTGGCCTCGATCAGCCGGTGCTGCCTACCACCCCGCAGTTCATCAAGTCACTGGCAATCGATCTGGCGCTCAGTGACGAACCGATGATCGCCTGGGCCATGAACGGCACAGACATTCCTTTGCTCAACGGCTACCCGATCAAGTTGATCGTGCCGGGCTATGCCGGCACCTATTGGGTCAAGCACCTGAGTGAAATCGAAGTCATCGATCACACCTTCGATGGCTTCTTCATGGCCAACGCCTACCGCGTGCCGGACAACGACTGCCAATGCGTACCCGCCGGCAGCGTAGCGGACAAGACCCGGCCAATCGGCAAGCTGAAAGTCCGTTCATTCATCACCAGCCTGCAGGCCGGCGACAGGGTCAAACTCGGCCAGCCGCTGACTCTTCAAGGTATTGCTTTTGACGGTGGCCACGGCATTCGCAGCGTCGAGGTGTCGGACGACGGTGGCCGGCGTTGGCATCCGGCGCAGTTGGGCGAAGACCTAGGTCGCTACTCGTATCGCCAGTGGACACTGGCGTGGCGACCGCGACACCTGGGCAAGGTCGGTTTGCAGGTACGCGCCACCAGCAACAACGGCGAGCAGCAACCGCGGACACTGCAGTGGAACCCCGCCATCTACCTGAAGAACGACATCGAAAGCACCCCGGTTACCGTGGTCCAGGAGTGAAACAATGAACGCTGGGTTGATTAAACACGTTGCACTGTCAGCATTGTTGCTTGCCTGCGCGGCGCAGGCGAATGCCGCGCCGCTGACCATTGAGTTGCCAGCCGAAACAGTCAAACTGCGCCCGTCGCAGGCGCCCGGCTACAACCTGGCGCAACAGAAGTGCGGGATCTGCCATTCGGCCGATTACATCGAGTACCAACCACCAGGTTTCGACCGGGCGCACTGGACAGCGTTGGTCCGCAAGATGAAAGACAGCTACGGCGCGCCAGTATCGGATACGGACGTGGAGGTGATCGGCGAGTACCTGGCGGGGGCTTATTCAGGTGCGCTGGCAACGGCTATGCAACCGCAGACCAGCGTCTTGCCGGCAACCGACAAGCCGGTCAACGACGTGCAGGTGCTGCTGGACCAGAATGCATGCCTGGCGTGCCATGCCATTGACCACAAAGTGGTCGGCCCGGCCTATCGGGACGTTGCCAAGCGCTATAAAAATGATGGCCAGGCGGTCGCGAAACTCATCGAGCATATCAGCCAGGGCAGCAGTGGCCGCTGGGGGGAAGTACCGATGCCGGCATTTGCGGGGTTGAGTTCGCAGGCGCTTGAGCAGTTGGCCGAGTTTGTTTTGCGCCAGTGAGGTGGTGTGGCTTTAGCTGGCCTCTAAATTGCCGCCGGAAGCCGCCCGATTGGCCTCAATCTCGTCCAGAAGCTCGGCGTTGTCTTCTGCCCACTCATAGAGCGCCATCAGCGGCTCGACAAATCTGTGCCCCACCTCGGTCAGTGAATACTCGACCATGGGCGGCACCACCTGGTGCACCTTGCGCGCGAGCAAACCATCACTCTCCAGCTCGCGCAGGGTCTGGGTAAGCATCTTCTTTGAAATTCCCGGCATCGTGCGCTGGAGCTGGCCTGTGCGCATCGAGCCGAAACTCAGTACATAAATCACCATGGACGACCATTTCGGCGCCAAAAGCGCGTGAATTCTGCGAGGCGGGCATTGCTCACAGACCACCATGGGATTACCGGGATCGCGAACAGTGGGTGTGGTCATGGTTACCATTGGGTGCCTACGTTTCAAAAAAGTGCCTAATCGACAGATGATACCTAAAGGCTCAAGCTAACCCTAATCCCTGGATTACCCACTGTAAACAACCTCTAAGGAGATCAGAATGAACAGCCAGCACACGATGCGCGCCTTGGTGCTAGACGACTACGCGACCGGAGCATTGGTGGAGAAAACCGTACAGCGCCCCTCGCCACGGGCGGGCGAAGTCCTCGTGCGGATTGCAGCCAGCGGCGTTAACCCCATCGACAACATGATTCGTCTGGGGCTTGCCCCCTACGCCATGCCGGAGTTGCCCGCGATTCTCGGTACCGACCTCGCAGGCGTCGTGGTTGAAACCGGGCCGGAGGTGACGGCCTTCAACGTCGGCGATGAGGTTTACGGGCTCACCGGAGGCGTTCGCGGGCTGCAGGGCTCGCTGGCCGAATATGCAGCGGTCGACGCTGCGCTGCTGGCATTGAAACCGAAGAACCTGAGCATGCGCGAAGCCGCGGCACTTCCGCTGGTGTTTTTGACCGCCTGGGAAGGCATGGTCGATCGCGCCGCTGTCCAGCCTGGCCAGCGTGTGCTGGTGCAAGGCGGCGCTGGCGGAGTCGGCCATGTAGCAATCCAGATAGCCGCAGCGCACGGCGCTGAGGTGTACGCGACAGCGTCCGCCGGCAAGCAAGCAATCGTCGCATCCTTTGGCGCTACGCCTATCGATTACAACGCCAAAACTGTCGAGCAATACGTTGCGGATTTCACTGAAGGCAAAGGCTTCGACATCGTTTACGACACCGTGGGCGGACAGAGCCTGGACGACTCCCTGGTTGCGGCCAAAGCCTATGGCCATGTCGCCAGTTGTTTTGCTTTCGCCTCCCATAACCTGGCCCCTGGCTCCCTGCGTTGCGTGACGCTGTCAGGCATATTCGTGCTTTTGCCAATGCTCAGCGGGGAAGGGCGCGCGCACCATGGGCAAATCCTGCGGCATGCGACGCGGCTCGCGGAAGAGGGCAAGCTCAAACCGCTGATGGACCCTCACCGTTTTGGCCTGGCCCAAGCCCAAGATGCACAGGTTTTGCAGGGTTCGGGCAAGGCTGTGGGCAAGGTCGTCATCGATATCGAGTAACGTCCTCCTGCCAGACGCTCCATGGTGGAAAATCCAAGACCTTGCGCTAGCCTCAGAGTGCTCCTTCAGGGAGCAGATCGGTCGGGCCATGTACGGCCTTAATACAGTTCTGAGGGAATAGAACAATGTCTAAAATTGATTTTTCATCACTGAAGTCGCAAGTAAATGATTCAGCATCATTGATGCCTAGCATTGCCAATAAAAAAATCCTCATGGGGTTCTGGCATAACTGGCAAGCCGGCCATAGTGACGGTTATCAAGGTGGGCACTTTGCCAATCTGAATCTGGTGGATGTACCCAAGGACTACAACGTTGTTGCTGTGGCTTTCATGAAAGGCCAAGGTATTCCTACCTTCAGCCCCTACAACCTCTCCGAGGATGAGTTTCGCCGTCAGGTCGGCGTGCTCAACAGTCAGGGGAGGGCGGTGTTGATCTCATTGGGCGGCGCCGACGCTCATATCGAGTTGCACAAGGGCGATGAGCAGCCACTGGCGAATGAAATCATTCGCCTGGTTGAAGTCTACGGCTTTGACGGGCTGGATATCGACCTGGAGCAAAGCGCGATTGATTTTGCCGACAACAAGACGGTGCTGCCGGCGGCCTTGAAACTGGTGAAGGATCACTACAAGGCCGAAGGGAAACACTTCATCATCAGCATGGCCCCCGAGTTTCCCTACCTCAGGGTTGGCGGCAAGTACGTTGGCTACCTTCAGGCCCTTAAGGGCTACTACGACTTCATCGCGCCGCAGTACTACAACCAGGGTGGCGATGGGATCTGGGTACAGGAGGCCAACGGTGGTCAAGGTGCCTGGATTGCCCAGAACAATGATGAAATGAAAGAGGATTTCCTCTACTACCTGACCGAAAGCCTGGTGACCGGCACGCGGGACTACATCGCCATCCCCGCAGATAAATTCGTCATTGGCTTACCGGCCAACAACGACGCTGCGGCCACTGGCTATGTGATAGATCCTGCTGCCGTTGTCAATGCATTCAAGCGTCTCGACACTGCTGGCCATGCCATCAAAGGGCTGATGACCTGGTCCATCAACTGGGACGACGGTGTTACCCGGGACAATGTTGCCTACAACTGGGAGTTCTACAATCGTTATGCACCGTTGATTCACGGCGAATCGCAGCCTGGCGAGCGGCCAACGGCGCCCGCGAACCTGTCGGCCAGGGACGTCACCGAAATCAGCATGACCTTGAGTTGGGGCGCTTCAAGCGGCCCGCGGCCGATCGTGACCTACACGCTGTACCGAAATGGGGCTGCGATAGGCAATACACCAGCGTTAACGCTGAAGGACTCAGGCCTGAAGGCGAACACTCAGTACAGCTACTTTGCCACCGCAACAGACGCTCAGGGGAATCAGTCGCTTCCAAGCAAGAGCCTGATCGTTCGAACGGCCGGAGACATCACCGATCCAGAGTTCCCCGAGTGGCAGTTGAACCAACGGTATTTCAAGGAGGATGGCGTGAGTTACGAAGGCAATCATTACGTGTGCCTGCAAGAGCACGTATCAAACTCAGGCTGGACACCACCAGAGGCGTTTACGCTGTGGGCGAAGGTGGCGATCAAAAGGCGCGCTTAGGGGGAGAATGCGAAGCCCGGCGGTGATGCCGGGCTTTCTTTCATAATACTCGATTTAACATAATATACATTATGCGTAGTCATCTATAGCAGCCCACGGGCAGTGCCAGGACAGATTTCAAGCCTGGCACCACCCGTTTTCAGCCTTACACCGTTACTTGCCGTGCAACGCTTCACTCACCGCATTCACAAACAACGCCTGCTCGTCATACAGCGAACTCGGTGTCTCTGCGTTCTGCCACGTCGACCATTGCACCATCACCAGTTTCTCCGCCGGGTTGATTGCAATGGTCTGGCCGTAAATCCCAAGCGCCCAGAACGTTTGTTCGCTGGTGGCGGTTTTCTTGGGTTCGGCATTGGCATCAGGCGCCGGCGCCGAGTACCACCATTGATAGCCATACTGTCCGTTCGGTGCCGATGGCGTGACCGAACCTTTGGCGGTGGTCCAGTGTGTCGAGCGTGCAATCCAGTCATCCGGCAGGATCTTCTCGCCGGACGGCAACTGACCGCCGCTGAGCACGAACTGGCCAAAGCGGCCCCAGTCACGCAACGCTGCGTTGAAGCCGTGGCCGCCCATGTCGACTTTGTCTTTGACCAAGGCATGCCAGACGCCATCCTGCTGCATGCCGTAACGGCTCCAGATGCGACTTTCGAGGTATTTGGCCAGGGTCATGTCGGTGGCGTTTTCCAGCACGCGGCCCACCAGCCAGGCGCCGCCGGTGTTGTAGGACCAGACTTCGCCCGGATTGACCCCGGGTTTGCGTTTCACCGATTTGACCAGGTTGAACACGCAGTCGTATGGCGCAGGCTTGGCTTCGCACTGGGTCATGTGGGAGAAATCGGAGTTCGCTGACGCGTAGTTTTCATCCCAGACCACGCCCGAGGTGTGCTGCAGCAACTGGTGCAAGGTCACCTCTTGCCAGGCCGTGCCTTTGAGTTCCGGGATGTACCGGGTGATCTTGTCATCCACCGAGTTGATCTTGCCTTCTTTTATCGCCACGCCCACCAGCACGCTGACCACCGATTTGGCCACTGAACGCGAGGTCCACAGGGTGTTTTCGCTGTTGCCCTTGCCGTAGTACTCGTAGGCAATCTTGCCGTCCTTGAGGATCAACAGGCCGGTGACGCTCTGGTTGGCGATGTAGTTATCGATGCTGAAGTGCTTGCCGTTCATTGCATAGTCAATGGCTGGCAATGGGCTGCTGGCCGGCATTAATGGCGATGGTTTGGCGCCCTGGGTGCTGAATACATCGCCTTCGTACAGGCGGTAGGTATTACGAAAACCCACTACCCGTGTGGCCTGGTCCCAGGTCAGCATGTTGTGCGGGTCGGGCAGCGTTTTATCAAAGGGTTGCGGGCAAACGCTGAGCCCTGGAACGCCACAGTGTGCGCCTTGGTCGCTAGCCAGGCTGATACCGCTATGGGTCAAGCCCAGTGCGGCAATGCTCAATGCCAACAGCGAAAAAACCTGGGTGGATTGTTTTTTTATTGTTCTGCGTAACATCGGTACTTCCTCGACATCCAGTGAAATTGCGTCAGTCGATTTCGAGCTTATCAACTTGCCGGGGCGGGAAAAGAACAATAAAGTCCGGGTCGATATTACAAAAACTAACAACAGTGAACGCCATGCCCAGCGACCGTCTGCCTCCGCTCAATGCCATTCGTGCCTTCGAGGCGGCTGCGCGCCTGGGCAGTTACGTGGCCGCTTCGCGGGCGCTGCACGTGACCCAGCCGGCCATTGGCCGCCACGTGAAAAACCTTGAGGACTGGCTGGGCGTGCAACTGCTCGAGCGTACGCCCCGCGGCGTTACTCTGACCGCGGCCGGGCTTGAGTTTCACCGGGCCGCGACCCAGGCCCTGAAGATTCTGGCCGATGCCGGCTCGCGGGTTGCAAGTCGCCAGCAGGAGCGCTGGCTGCGCATTCTGTGCGTGCCGGCGTTCGCTTCGCGTTGGTTGACGCCGCATGTCGATGCAGTGCGCAGCCTGCGCCCGGGCCTGAAGCTGGCCATTGAACCCAATGCCTCGTTCACGTCAGTGGATGCCCGTCAGGCTGACCTGGGTATCGGTTTTGGCCTGCCGGGCGAGCATTCAGGGGTGTTTCTGAGGATGATCAAACCGCCGGTTTTCCCGGTCTGTTCGCCGACGTACCTGGAAAAATTGCCGAATAAAGCCCTGCAGGTGCAGGACTTGCCGAACTGCGAGCTGATTCACGTCGACGACGGCACCTGGTGGAACAGCTGGTTTGCGGCGCAACAGTTACCGCTCAAGGTCAGGTCGAATACCTCGCACATGAGCAACGACATTGCCTTGAACCTGGCCCGGCGTGGGCACGGGATTGCCCTGGCCACCGAAGTGCTGGTCAAACATGAACTGGCAGACGGCTCGCTGGTGCGTTGTACCGACGCGCAAATTGCACTTGAAAGTTATCAAGTGCTGACACCGCAACAGCCGTTGTCGGAAGATGCCACATGGTTTATTGAGTGGTTAAGCCAGGCTTTGCGCGAGGAGTTTCCCCACGCGGCCATTGAACAAAGGTGAACCTGGAAGTACGCTACTGCCCTGCTCTTTTTTATAGCCTTAAAATATAACTCAACTAAATAACTATTTAGTTGAGTTATATATTCACGCCTCAGGCAAACAGCTTGAGTACGTCTTCCTGCCACTCATGACCCTGCAGCGACCAGCCCTTCCCCACAGACGGCGGAAAGCCGGAATGGCAGTAACCCTGCTTGTCGGTAAAATCAAACACGGCATGGGGATACTCATTGATCAGCAGCACCGCCTTGCTGTGGTCCATGGACCAGCCGATCTTCACTGTCGAGGGCTTCTCCCGGTCGGAGATATCCTCGACGTTATAGACATGCAGCGCATCCTGGATCGGGTTGTCACTGGCACTGCTGTCCAGGGCGTAGAAATAGGCGGTATTTTCATCGTCCTCGAAGACCACGACAAAAGGCCCCTCCTGCGCCGGTGCCTCGATGACGGTGGCGTGTCCTACGTTCAGCTGTTGCTCTGCTGCGAGATAAATGGGCATGCGGATATCCTTGTCACAACGATAGATAAAAAATTATATCAATATGCCATTAGCCCATTTGTGCTAATCGACTCCCCTCCTCCCTGGCGCTATATTCCCCGGCAACCCCCAGTGTTCCCCAACGCCGCGCCTATGCGGCGTGCGGGATCGTTGTGCCGGTAAAACAGAACAACACCAAGGAAGATGCACCATGAAATCAGCATTCAGCAAGATCACCCTGCTCAGCGCCCTGCTGGTCGCCGTCGCCGGTTGCCAGACCATGAAACCCAACGAAGACCGTCTCAAGTCCACCGCGCAAACCACCATCGGCGAGCCGGTGACGAAGATTTCCAACGTGCGCAGCGACCACAGCTCCACTTACTACATCGCCAGCACCGCATCGGGTGACTACAACTGCGAGCTGCCAAGCGGCGTGATGATCGGGATCGCCTCGATGGGCATGGGCATGGGCGCGCAATGCTACAACAAGAACAGTGGCCGCCCGCAAAATCCGCTGCAACGCTACTGATTCCAGGCTAAACCGCCGCTGCCGAGGCCTCGCGCAACGCCCGCAAGGTAGCGCGCAGCTCGGCCGGGCGCACCGGTTTGGACAGGATCGCGATCTGGCGGTCGTGCAGGGCCGCCTGGATCTTCTCCACTTCGTGGCCGGTAAGAATCAGCGCCGGCACCGCCCTGCCCCGTTGCGCCCGTAGCTCATCGATGCACTCGATGCCGGTGGCGTGGTTGCCCAGGTCATAGTCGGCGACGATGATGTCGCAGTCGCTGGCCAGGTCCTTGCCGCTCAGTTCGGCCTGGACGTCACAGCCCCAGCGCTCGAGCAAGGCCTTGGTGGCCAACAGCACGTTGCGATCATCCTCCACCAAGCAGACTTTCAAACCGGTCAGCAGGCCGACCTGGCTCGGGTCTTCACGGTAGGCCTGGCGCTTGGGCGCGGAAATTTCGCGCAAACCTTCAAGGCTGACGGCCGTGCCATGGCCCACTCGCGAACGTATCGTCACCTGCATGCCCATCATCTGCCCCAGGCGCCGGACAATCGACAGGCCCAGGCCCACGCCCTCGATGTCCTTGTCGCGCAACTGGCGCACGCGGTAGAACTCTTCGAAAACCTTCGGCAGTTCCTGCGCCTCGATGCCGCTGCCCTGGTCATAAATGACAATGGCCAGGCCCTCGCCACGCTTGCGCACGCCGATCAGCACCGGGCGCTGCGGCGCGTACTTGAAGCAGTTGGACAGCACGTTCTGGACCATGGTCGCCAGCAGCGCCGGGTCAATCTGCACCCAGTGCGCGCAGGCCCGCAAGCGCAGCTCAACGCCTGCCCAGCGCGCCGCCTCGGCGTTCTGACGCACCAGGTCGTGGAGGAACTCGCCCAGTTGCACAGGCTGCAGGCGCGGCTGCAGGCGGCCGTTGTCGAGGGTGTAGAGGTCGAGGATCGAGCGAAACAGCTGCGAGACGTTGAGCAACGAGCGGTCGATGTTGTCGACCAGCCGGCGTTCTTCATCGCCCAGCCGCGCCTCGCGCAGGCAGGCAGTGAACAGGCCGATGGAATGAATGGGCTGGCGCAGGTCGTGGCTGGCCTGGGCCAGAAAGCGCGATTTTTCCAGGTTGGCGGCGGTGGCCTCCTCCGAAGCCTTGCGCGTACGTTCAAGCAACAGGTGCGCGTACATGGGGATGACCGTGCTGGTGATCATCAGCATCAGCACCATGAACGGTTGCGCCTGCCAGTACGGCGTCAGGCGGTAGACGCACAGCAGCGCCAGCAACGCCAGGGCGGTGGCGATCGCCAGGTAGCGCGAGCCGAAGCGCATGCCATTGCCCAGGTTGACCCAGACCATCACCGCGTACAGCGGCAACGCCGCCTCGCCGCCCACCACCAGGCCGAAACAGGTACCGGTGTAGTCCTGGACCATGCTGAAAATGCGCCGCGCCGGGTACACCCCCGGCCAGCGCACGATAACCTGGCGTATAACCACCGACAGCAGCAGGAACAGGATGATGTAGATCACGATCGGCCGGTAGGTTTCAAAATGCTGCCCGGGCAGAAAGCCCAGCACGCTGATATAAACCACGGCAATACAGGCGACAATGATGCGCAGGTTAGCCTGGTCGAGCTCGGAGTTTTTCTCGAACTTCATCGGAACATCCTTGTGCGACAGTCGTCATATCCAGCATGAACACCGGGCGGTGCCCGTACCCGGTGGTAAAGTAGCACGTCCGAAAGGAACGCCAGGCCCAGGGAGGCACTCACCATGGCATGCCGGATCATCATAGCCGACGACCATCCGCTGTTTCGCGAAGCGATGCTGCGTACGGTCCAGCGCCTGCTGCCCGATGCCCGGAGCGAAGAGGCCGGTGATTTCGACACGGTGCTCAAGCTGGTCGCCAACGGTCCGGAACCAGACACCCTGATCCTCGACTTGCGCTTCCCGGGGCTGACCTGCATCAGCCAGCTGGTCGAGCTGCGCCAGCAATTTCCGCGTACCACCCTCATCGTGGTGTCGATGGTCGATGACGAAGAGCTGATCGGCGAGGTGATGGCCGCCGGCATTGACGGCTTCATCGGCAAGAACATCGCACCGGACGAGATCGGCCAGGCGATCCTGGCCATTCGTGAAGGTGAAGTGCTGGTGCGTTTTGCCCCCTCCGGGCTCCTGCCGCTGGACAGCAGCGCCGTCGCCACAACCCTGACCGCACGCCAGCAAGAGGTGTTGCGCCTGATCGCCCAGGGCAAGACCAACAAGGAAATTGCCCGCGCGCTGGACATCTCGCCGTTTACCGTGCGCATTCATGTGTCGTCGTTGCTGCGCACCCTCAATGTGCCGTCGCGGGCGGCGGCAGCGGTGAAGTACTCCGGGGTTGCCTGAGGCCCGCGGCTCCCCCGACCAAGTGATCTTGAATTGCCACTTCGCTCTGCTAGCGTTAGCAGCGCAGCCCCCCCGGCTGCACGCTGCACAAGGACGATAGACCCTCTGCCAACAATGATTGGAGGCAACAATGAGCGCAGTCACCAGTTCGACCAACTTCGGTCACGGCTACCCTACCCCAGGTCCACAAACACCCAACGCCCAGAAGGTGCTGGACCACGTGTTCTTTCTCTCCGAGTCGGCCTGGAAGCAGGTCCGCGAAGAGGAACAGTTCGATTTCATCATCATCGGCACCGGTTTCTGTTCCCTGGCCTTCGCCGAACGCATCCTCGAAAGCCAGCCCAAGGCGCGGATCCTGATGGTCGAGCGCGGGCCGTTCTTCCTCCCCGAGCACTTCCAGAACCTGCCGATCCCTTACCAGAAAACCCTCGGCGGCTTCTCCGAAACTTTCCCCTGGACCCTCTCGGCGCGTACCGCCAGCCAGCCACCGGGCAACATCGGCTGGCAGCACGGCATGGTGCCGTTCTTCGGTGGCCGCAGCATCATGTGGAGCGCCTGGTGCCCTCGGCCGACCAAGGAGGAAATGGCCTACTGGCCCGAGCAGACCATCGCCGCCGCCGAGGCCCGCTTCGAGTCGGCCGAAAAGCTGCTCAACGTCATCCCGGCCGACAAGATCGACACCCAGCTCGACCCGCAGGTGCGCGCCCATGTCACCGAGCAACGCCCGGTCTACGGCACCCTGCAGCTTGAGCTGCAAAACATGCTCGAGCACAACATCGGCAAGATCGACTCGGCCACCCGCTGGTTGTCGGCGCCCCTGGCCGCCGCGGCCGATCGCGCCGGTGGCGTGGACTTTGCCAAGTTCTCGACCCCGGCGGCAATCATGGAGCTGGCCGGCAAACAGGCCGACCGCGCCGCTGCCGGTACTGGCAGCCCGCTGCGGATCATCACCGAGTGCATCGTCGAGCGCATCCACCAGCAGGATGGCGCGGCCACGGCGCTACAAACCTCGCGCGGGGTGATCAACATCGGCAACGCCAAGCTGATCCTGGCCATGGGCACCCTGCCGCCGGCGACCTTGCTGATGAACTCGTTCCCGCAAATCAAACGTGCCGGCGATCGCTTCACCGCCCACTTCATCACCTCGGTGGTGGCACGGGTGCCGCGCAAGGACTACCCGTTCGCCGACAAGCTGGCCGAGCTTGAGCTCGCGGCCATTTACCTGGCCGGCAAGAACAAGCAAAGCGGCATGCAGTATCACGTGCAGTTGTCGGTGCTGTCAGACCGCGAGCCTGCAAAGAACGCGCAGAAAGCCGCGCGTTATATGCCGGACGTGGTCGCCACGGCGTCGATGGCGCAACTGGAATCGTCGAAGGACCATCTGGTGTTCGTTTGCGCCGTGCTTGGCGAGATCGACTTCCGAAACCCCGACAACCACTTCCACCTCAACGACCAGGCCGACCCGACCACCAACGTCAACCTGCAGGTGCTGGCCAGCAAAACCGACCAGCAAACCTGGGACACCATGGACGAAGGCACTTTCCAGATGATGGAGCGGGTGTTCGCCCCCGAAGGCAAGGTCGAGTACTGGCACGGCGACCCGAACCTGGGCCACTGGACCGGCGAACGGCCAAGCATCCCTGAACGGCGGGTGGCCGGGCTGGTGCACGAGGGCTCGACCCTGTGGATCGGCGACAAAGACGAAGGCGTGGTTGGCCTGGACTACCGTCCCCATGGCGTGGAGAACGTCTACGTCACCGGCGGTGCGCTGTGGCCGGCCAGTGGTTCGTGGAACCCGACCATGACCATGGTTGCCCTGGCCCAGGATCTTGCCGACCAGCAACTGGACAGCGTCAACACCCCCACCCCGCCCACCTCGGATCTCACTGAAGTCTGACAGGTAGCAGCGGGCTTGCCCCGCGATGAGGCCGGTCAAGCCCATCGCGGCGCAAGTCGAATGCCCACTTGGTTTACTCAGACGCCACAATGGCTCTGGCGAATCAGCTTCTTGTTGATCTTGCCGACGCTGGTCTTGGGAATTTCGCTGACAAAGCGCACCAGGCGCGGAATCGCCCATTTGTTCAGGCGCCCGCTGTCGACAAATGGCTGCAGGTGCCGGGCCAGCGCCGGCTGATCCAGCTCGACGCCGGCGACGCAGACCACCAGGGCCAGCGGCTGCTCGCCCCACTGCGCATCCGCCACCCCCACCACCGCCACCGAATCGACCCCGCTGTGCTGGCTGATCAGGCTTTCCAGCTCCACCGAGCTGATCCACTCACCGCCGGTCTTGATCACGTCCTTGATCCGGTCGCGAATCTGCACCGCGCCGCGCTCATCGATGCAGGCCATGTCGCCGGTGTGCAGCCAGCCGCCGGCCCACAGTGCGGCGCCCTGCTCCGGTTCCTTGAGGTAACCCTGGGTCAGCCATGGCGCGCGCACGACGATTTCACCGAGGCTTGCGCCGTCGTGGGCCACGTCTTTGCCCTGTTCGTCGACGATGCGCAGGTCCACCAGCGGGATCGGCACCCCGGCGTTGATCCGCAACGGCAGTTGCGCCTGCATCGGCAACGCCAGGTCAGCGGCGCCAAGGCTGGTCACGCACAGCAGCGGGCAGGTCTCGGACATGCCATAGCCGCAGTGCACGCGAATGCCCCTGGCGCTGGCCCGCGCGGCCAGGCCCTGGGTCAGCGCGCTGCCGCCGAGCAGCATCTTCCAGCCGCTAAAGTCGGTGCGCTGGCCTTCGTCGCAATCGAGCATCATCTGCAACAGGGTCGGCACACAGTGCGAGAAGCTCACCTGCTCTTCGCGCATCAGCCGCACCAATTGGTTGGGCTCGTAGCGGCCGGGGTACACCTGCTTGATGCCCAGGGCCGTGGCCACGTAGGGCACGCCCCAGGCATGCACATGGAACATCGGCGTGATCGGCATGTACACATCGCCCGAACGCAACAGCGGCTCACCGCCGCAGGCGGCGAAGGTGCCGAGTTCGTTGAGGGTGTGCAGCACCAGTTGCCGATGGCTGAAGTACACCCCCTTAGGGTTGCCGGTGGTGCCGGTGGTGTAGAACAGCGTGGCCACCGAGTTCTCGTCGAAATCGGCAAAGTCGAAGTGGCTGTCGGCACCGGCCAGCAGCGCTTCGTACTCGCCCAGCAGCGGCAGCTCCGTGTGCACTTCAGCGCCGTCACTCAGGCGCAGGTAACCCTTGACCGTCGGTAATTGCTCGCGCAACTGGGTCATCAGCGGCATGAAGTCGTCATGCACCAGCACCAGGTGATCCTCGGCGTGGTTCATGGTGTAGCGCACCTGCTCGGGCGACAGCCGTACGTTGACGGTGTGCAGCACGGCGCCGAGCATCGGCACGGCAAAAAAGCACTCCAGCGCGCGGTGGCTGTCCCAGTCGAGCAAGGCCACGGTGTCGCCAGGCTTGACCCCGGCGGCGCTCAGCACATTGGCCAGGCGCTGGATGCGTTCGAGCAAGGTGCTGTAGCTGTAGCGCAGCTTGTCGGCGTAGACGATCTCCTGGCCGGGCTGGTAGCGCACGCCCGACAACAGCAGGCGCTTGATCAGCAACGGGTAGCTGTAGGCGCCGGGCGCAGGTTCGATCATGCGGGTGCGGGTCATGGGCGCGTCCTTCACAGTTGCTCGGCCTTGAGCAGGAACAGGCTGTGGCTGCCGGCCTTGACACTGGCGCTGAGCGAATCGATGCGCGGCAGCAGGCGGGCGAAATAGAAGCGTGCGGTGCCCAGCTTGCTCTGGTAGAAGGCGCCGTGGTGCTGCAGGGCGACATCGGCCATGCGCGTCCACAAATAGGCATACAGGGTGTAGCCGAACACCTGCAGGTACTCCACCGCCGCCGCGCCGATCTCCTCGGGGTTGCCCTGGGCGCGGTCGAGCACCCAGGCGGTGAGGTCGTCGAGATTGGCCAGCGCCAGCAACAGCGGGGTCTTGAACTCGGCGCGCGAGGCCGCCAGGGTCTGGGCGTAGGCCTTGATCTCCTGCGCAAGCGCCGCGTAGCTGCGGCCACCGTCGGCGACCAGCTTGCGCCCGAGCAGGTCCAGGGCCTGGATGCCGTTGGTGCCTTCGTAGATCTGGGTGATGCGGCAATCGCGAATCAGCTGTTCCTGGCCCCATTCGCGAATATAACCATGGCCGCCGAACACCTGCTGGCCGTGCACGGTGGTTTCCAGGCCCATGTCGGTCAAGAACGCCTTGGCCACCGGCGTCAGCAGCGCTACCCGCGCTTGCGCCTGGCTGCGCTCATCGGCATTTTCGCTGTACTTGGCCAGGTCCAGCTGCAGCGCCACATAGGTGGAGAACGCCCGCCCGCCTTCGTTCAACGACTTCATGGTCAACAGCATGCGCCGCACATCGGCGTGCTCGATAATCGGGTCGGCCGCCTGCTGCGCGTTTACCGGGCCAGTGGCAGCGCGGCTTTGCAAGCGTTCGCGGGCGTAGGCCACGGCGTTCTGGTACGAGCGCTCGCCCAGCGCCAGGCCCTGGATACCGACGCCCAGGCGCTCGTAGTTCATCATGGTGAACATGGCATTCAGGCCCTTGTTGGCCTCGCCCACCAGGTAGCCGACGGCGCCGTCGAAGTTCATCACGCAGGTGGCCGAGGCCTTGATGCCCATCTTGTGTTCGATCGAGCCACAGCTCACCGCGTTGGCCTCGCCCAGTGCGCCGTCCTCCTCCACCAGCAGCTTGGGCACCAGGAACAGCGAGATGCCCTTGGCGCCAGCCGGTGCGTCCGGCAGCTTGGCCAGCACCAGGTGAATGATGTTCTCGGTCAGGTCCTGCTCGCCGCCGGTGATGAAGATCTTCGTGCCCGTGACCCGGTAGCTGCCATCGGCCCGGGGTTCGGCACGGGTACGGATCAAACCCAGGTCGGTGCCGGCATGGGGTTCGGTCAGGCACATCGACCCCGACCAGCGCCCTTCGTACATGGGCGGCAGGTAGCGCGCCTTGAGCGCCTCGCTGGCGTGGTTGAGCAGCGACAGGCAGGCGCCGGCGGTCAGCATCGGGTACAGGGCGAACGACAGGTTGGCGGCGTTGAGCATCTCCTCGACCTGGGCGGCAATCACCTTGGGCATGCCCATGCCGCCATATTCACAAGCCCCGCCAACGCCGACCCAGCCGTCGTCGGCATAGTTGCGATAAGCCTGGGCAAAACCATCCGGGGTGCTCACCCGGCCCTCATGCCACTGGCAACCCTGCTCGTCGCCACTGCGGTTGAGCGGTGCCACCTGCCGGGCGATGAGCTTGCCGGCCTGCTCGAGGATGGCCCGCGCGGTGTCGGCATCGACCTGCTCGGCCAGGGCCGGAATGCGCGCCCACTGGCCAGGAATGTCGAACACTTCGTTGAACAGAAAATCCATGTCACGCAACGGCGGTAGGTAATCAGACATGCGATGAACACTCGGCTTTTTGGCTGTTAAGGTTCAGCCCCTCGACACTGCCGGGGCTGGGTGAAGGCGCCCGCGCCTGGCTGGCGGGCAAGAGGAAGTGCGACAGCGCCGGGATCAGCACCAGCGCGCCGAGCATGTTCCAGAGGAACATGAAGGTCAGCAGGATGCCCATGTCGGCCTGGAACTTGATCGGCGACCAGGCCCAGCCAACCACGCCGGCGGCCAGGGTGATGCCGACCAGGCCGACCACCCGCCCGGTAAAGGCCACGGCGTTCTTGTAGGATTGCGCCAGCGACAGGCCCTGGCGCTGGTAATGCAGCTGCACGCTGAGCAGGTACAGCGCGTAATCGACGCCAATGCCCACGCCCAGGGCGATTACCGGCAAGGTGGCGACCTTGACGCCGATGCCCATCATCACCATCAGCGCCTCGCAGAGTATCGAGGTGAGCATCAGCGGCAGTACCGCCACCAGGGTTGCGCGCCAGCTGCGAAAGGTGATCAGGCAGAACAGCGTCACCGCCAGGTACACCAGCAACAACATGCTGCGGTTGGCCTCGCGCACCACGATGTTGGTCGCCGCCTCGATCCCGGCGCTGCCGGCCGCCAGCAGGAACTGGCGGTCCTCGCTGCTGTTGGCCTGGGCAAAGCGCTCGGCAATCGCCACCACCTGGTCGAGGGTGTCGGCCTTGTGGTCCTTGAGGTAGGCAATCACCGGCATCAGCGAGCAGTCGTTGTTGAACAGCTCCGGGGCGTTCACCGAGGCTTGCTGGGCGGCATAGTTGAGCACGTCCTGGTTGCGCTGGATGCTGCTCAGCTTGGGGTTGCCCTCGTAGGTGCCGGCGGTTATATGGCGCACCGCGTTGGTCAGCGACAAGGTGGTCTGCACCTGCGGGTTCTGTTGCAGCGCCCAGGCCAGGCGGTCGGCGAGCACCAGGGTCTGGTAGCGCAGGCAGCCTTCCGGGGCGGTCTTGATCATTACCGCAAAGGTGTCGCTGGACAGCGCGTAATGGCCGGTGATGTAGGCGTTGTCGCGGTTGTAGCGCGAGTCGGCGTGCAGCTCCGGGGCGCCGCTGTCGAGGTCGCCGATTTTCAGTTGCAGGCTCAGCCAGAAACCGCCGGCACCAAGCAAAGCGGCCACCAGCACGGCGCCGGTTGCCCACTTGCGTTCGGTGAAGCGATCGAGCAGGTCCCAGAGTTTGCCAAAGCCGCGATGCTCGGCGGCGCGCAGGTCGATACGCAAGGCCCGTTCAGCGGCCTTGCGCCCGACGCCGACATACGACAACGCCACCGGCATCAGCAGCAGCGAGGTGAAGATCAGCACCGCCACGCCAATGCTGGCGGTAATCGCCAGGTCCTTGATTACCGGGATGTCGATCAGCATCAGTACGGCAAAGCCCACCGCATCGGCCAGCAAGGCGGTGACCCCGGCGACGAACAAACGCCTGAAGGTGTAGCGCGCAGCGATCTGGCGGTGGGTGCCGCGGCCGATGTCCTGCAGGATGCCGTTCATCTTCTGCGCCGCATGGGACACGCCGATGGCGAAGATCAAAAAAGGCACCAGGATCGAATACGGATCGATGGCATACCCCAGCCAGGCGACGATCCCCAGTTGCCAGACCACCGCCGTCAACGAGCACAGCACCACCAGCAAGGTGCTGCGCACGCAGCGGGTATAGAGGTAGATGATCAGCAGCGTGGTCAGCACCGCCAGGGCGAAGAACAGCATCACCTGCAGCAGGCCGTCGATCAGGTCGCCCATCAGCTTGGCAAAGCCGATCACATGCAGTTTGTAGACGCCGCCCGCTTCGTAGCGCTGGCGCAACTGCTCAAGTTTTTGCGAAAAGCCGTGGTAGTCGATGCCGGCACCGGTCGCCGAGGCCTGGTCGAGCAGCGGCACGATGAGCATGCTTGAGGTGAAGTCGCGAGCGACCAGGCTGCCGACAATATTGGCCCGTTCGATGTTCTGGCGCAGTTGCTGGATATCGGCGGCCGAGCCCTGGTAGGCATCGGGCATCACCGGGCCGCCCTGGAAGCCCTCTTCGGTGACTTCGGTCCAGCGCACCGCCGGGCTCCACAGCGACTTCATCCAGGCGCGGTCGACACCTTGGCTCAGGAACAGCTCGTCGTTGATCTGGCGCAGGGTCTGCAGGTAGGCCGGGTCGAAGATATCGCCACGGGTGTTCTCTACCACCACCCGCAGGGAATTGCCCAGGCCGCGCAGCGCCTGGCGGTTGTCCAGGTAGTTGCGGATGTAGGGATGACTCTGCGGGATCATCTTCTCGAAGCTGGGCCGCAGCTCCAGGCGCGTCATGGCCATGCTGCCGAGCACCAGGGTAACCAGCAGCATGCACAGCATGAACGCCAGCCGGTGGTTGAACACCAGGCGTTCGAGGCGATTGCCGGAGCGTGCATCGAAGTCGCCGAGGTTGCGGATCACCGGCAAGGTGTCTTGTTGGATGTCGGCCATCAGGGTTTTCTCTTGTTATGGCTGCTGCGGTTGGTCGGGGGCCAGGGTGCGGATGCCGCGCTCACCGACCAGCACCAGCGCGGCGCCGCTATCAAAGGCTGCGCCGCTGACCGGCGCGCGCTGGGTTTGCGCCAGCGGGCTGAAGCTTGCGCCGTCATCGTTACTGACCAGCAGGTCGCCGGCCTGGCTGGCCAGCCAGAACCGCCCGCGGGCGTCGAGGCTGGCGGCGGTGATGCTGGTGTTCAGGTCGGTCTTGATCACTTGCCAGCCGGCACCGCCATCGGTGCTGCGCAGTACGTGGCCACGCAACCCGTAGGCCAGCAGCGCCCCAGGTTTGCCAATGACGCCGAAATAACTGCCGGCATAGGGGGTGCTCAGGCGCTCGAAATGGTCGCCAGCAGCGCTCAGCTTGAGCAGCAGGCCCTGCTCGCCGCTGATGTACAGCGCGCCGTCGGCGCTGGCCAGGCCGGTCAGGTGCAAGCCTTGCGGGTTGTCGCTGCGTTCCAGCCACGGCGTCCAGTGCTGGCCGCCGTCAACGGTGTGCAGCAGCAGGTTGAACACGCCCACCGCAAAACCGTGCAGCGGGTCGCTGAACCAGACGTCGAGCAACGGCTTGTCGGCGCCCTCCGCGACCAGGCGCTCACCCTCGCCCACCCAGCGTGCCCATTGATCGCCGCCCGCTTGCGCCCGTGCCTGGTAATAAGCCAGCACCTGCTCGCCGAGCACCCGCCCGTCCAGCTGTTTTTCCCAGCGCTGGCCGCCATCGCGGCTGTGCAATATCACCCCGTCGTTGCCCACCGCCCAGCCCAGCTGCGCGGTGGCGAAACTCACCGCATTGAGGTCGGCGCTGACCGGCACCTGCGCCTGTTGCCAGTGACTGCCCTGGTCATCCGAGTAGAGGATGTGCCCCCGTGGCCCCACCGCCACCAGGCGCGTGCCGGCGACGCTGACATCGCGCAAGGCGCTGGTGGCGGCCAGGGCGCTGGGCTGCGCCGGCAGGTCGAGCACGTCGACGTAAGGCTCGGCCCGGGCCGCGCCCTGCAGCGCGGCCCAGGCCAGCAGCATCACGCTGCAGCGTTTAAAAAAAGCCATCCCTGATCCTCCTCGGTGCGTGCTCGACAGGCTCAGCGAATGCCGGCCCCGGCCAGGGACTCGGGCGACCACTGGGTGCGCGACAGCGGCTCGATGTAGCGAATGCCGCCGTAGGCCCCGACCACACCATTGAGGTTGTAGGTGCCGCCGATCAGGTCGTAGATCATGAACGGCGTGGCATCCGGGGTCTGTTTGTCGTAGCTCTGGCTGAGGAAGGCGAAGCTGCCGCGGTACAGCTGGCCACGGGCGTCATACTGGTCTGAGGCCAGGGCGATCCAGCTGTCCTCGTCGAGGTAGAAGCGGCGCTTGTGGTAGATGTGCCGGGCGCCGTCCTTGAGCTTGCCTTCGACCACCCAGACCCGGTGCTTTTCCCAGCGCACGAATTGCGGCGCGAGGTGGTTGGCGGTGGTCAGTTGCTTGACGTCGGTGTTGTAGGTCAACCGGTAGGTGTTGTACGGCACGTACATCTCCTGCTTGCCGACCAGGGTCCAGTCGTAGCGGTCGAGGGCGCCGTTGAAGACGAACACGTCATCGTAGGTGCCCGAACCCGAGGTGCCCGGGTTGGGCGTGTCGTAGGCCAGGTTCGGCGCCAACTTGACCCGGCGCTGGCCCGGCAGGTACTGCCAGGCGCTGCGTGGTTGCACCAGCGGGTTGGCGGCATCGCGCAGCATCATCGCTTCACCGGCGCGGCGGGCCGGCGCGGTGTAGGTGAGTTTCATCTGGTAGTAGGTGTCCTTGGCGCCGATCGGCTTGCTCATGTCCTCGTAGATCGGGTAGCTGATGTTGGCCTGGCCGGTGGTGCTCAGGGTGGCGTTGCCGGCGGCATCGACGTTCCAGGAGTCGTACTTGGCGGTCATGCTCACGCCCTGGTAGCGCAACAGGAAGTTCCACATGGCCTCGGCACCGCTCTGCGGAATCGGGAAGGGAATGCCCGGCAGCACATTGTCGACCGCGCTACCGCCCTCCTGGCTGCGCGCACCTACGGCGTTCTTCAGGCTGTTGTCGAGCACCGGTTGCGGCAGCGCCACGGTGCGATGAGTGGGATAGACATCGACGCGAAAACTGGGGAAGCGCTTGAGCAGTTCCTGGGTGGTGGCGGTCAGTTGAGCCTTGTACTGTTCGGCATTTTTGCCATCGATGACCAGCAGCGGTTGCTCGGCGGCGAACGGGTCCGGGCGCATGCTCGCACCGCTCTGGTATGCCGCTGGCGGGGTCAGCAGGCCGCCCTGGTAGGCGGGAATCGAGCCGTCGGCGTTGGCGGCCTTTTCTGCGCCTATCGGCGTCAGGCTGGTGCCCAGGCGCGCGGCCTGGTCGTTGGAGACGGCGGCATGGGCCGGGTTCAGGGCAGCCAGCGACAGGCACGTGGCCAACAGGGTGTGCACGTAGTTCATGTTGTTGTTTTCCTGTGTGACTCAGAAGGTGGTTTTCAGGGTCAGGTACAGCGCGCCACGGTCCTCGGTGGTGGCGGCGCCGCCAGAGAACGCGGCGTAACCGCCGCCGTAGCAGGTGTAGTCCTGCTCGCCGTCCAGGGCGTTGGGGGTGCTGCCGTCGGTCTGGCCGTTGTTGCAGGACTGGGTCTTGCCGAAGCCATCGACGTACTTGAGGTCGACGAAGTACTGGTTGTAGATCGCCGCGCTCAGGCCCACGGCGTAGTTGCCGGTGTTCTCGGCGCCGCCGCCCTGCACCGGCGATACGCCGTCCAGGCCGACGTTGATCGACAGCGGCATGCTCAGGTCCATGCCCGGCAACACCTGGTACCAGGTCGGGGTGAAGTTGACCGCGATGCCCCAGTTATCGCGGGTCGGCTGGTCGATGCCGCGGTAGCTGCTTTTACCCTTGTACAAGGCCGCGTTGTGGTTATCGAGCTTGAGCAGGTTGCTGTAGAACAGCTCGCCGAGCAGGGTCGCCGAGTCGAACAGCGGCGTATCGGCAATGGTCATCAGGCCGTTGAGGGTCCAGTGCAGGGTGTCGCCGGTGGCGCTCATGCTGTCGCCGTCGGACGGCGCTTCATAGACCACGCCACTGCTGGGCAAACGCGCCGGCAGCAGGCCGAAGCCGCCACCCAGGCCGGCCTGGCCCGGCGCACTGAGGATCGCCGGAATGCTCGCCAGGGGCATGTTGTGGCGGATGTTCAGGTCGCTGCCGACGCTGATACCGCCGACATCCTTGGACAGGCTCAGGCCGTAGATGTCGATGTTGTCGGCGTAGGCGAACTGGTAGGTGGCGCTTTGCAGCGAGTTGTAGAGGTTGCCGACCGCGCCCTGGGCACTGCCCGGCGGGCTGCCGAACGGGCCGTTGGCGACGGTCAGGCCGCGGGCGTCGAGCCAGGCCTGGGGCAGGATCTCCGAAGTCTTGCGGTAATACACGCCCAGGGTGCCGCCCAGCCATTCGGGCGACCACTTGGCCATCACCCCCCAGTCGCCGCGTTTGTCCGGGGTCAGGTCGTGGCCGCGGCGGATGTTGGTCAGCGCGCCGCGCACCGGGATCAGCCCGGGCGTGCCGGTGTGGCCGAGCAGAAAGCTCTGTGCGCCCTCGCCCACCAGGTCCGAACCGCCGTAGTAGGTGCCGGCTTCCGGCAGCCGCGCGGCGTCCCAGTCGAGGAAGTACTGCGCGCCGATGGTCAGCTCGGGGTTGACCAGCAACGCCGCCGACAGCTGGTTGCGCGGCACGAACAGCTCCTTGGCTTCGGTGCCGGGTGAGGCGGCCAGCTTGGCCAGGTCCAGGCCAGACTGGCCGTAGCTCAGCGAATGCACCGGGTTGAGCAGGGTTTCGCCCCAGAACAAATTGTGCTGGCCGAGCTTGGCGTTGATCTGCGAGGAGTCGCCCACTTCGCGACGCATGAACACGAAGGCATCCAGTACCTCACCGGACGGGCCGCTGTAGTAGCGCTGGGCATAGTTGCTCAGGTGCGGGCTGCCCAGCGGCACGCCGGTGCCGGGCAAGCCGTTGAGGCTGGGGTTGATGCCCGACTGGCCGCCGTTGCCGTTGACGAACGGGTTGGCGTTGGAGCCGGTGTTGTCGTAGGCCTTGTCGTACCAGCTGGCGGCGCTGACGCGAAAGCCCATGTTGCCCTGGTAGATCACGTCCAGCTCGCTGAGCAGGTCGATACGGTTGGTGACCGTGGTCCCGGCCTTGCGGAAGTTGTAGTCGCCGTCGTTGTTGTTGGGGGTTGCCAGCAGGCGTTTGTCAGCGCTTTCGGTGCGTACGCCGTAGTTGTACTTGACCGTGTTATCCAGGCGCACGGCCCAGTCTTCACTGCCGGTATCGAGTTCGAACGCCTGGGCGCCTGGCAGCGCCAGCAAGCCGATGGCGCAGGCGAGCAGGCAGCGCTGTGGCTTCACAGCACGGTGAATGCGAGGGTTGGACATCGCGATGGCTCCACTTATTGTTATTGTTGTTATCGCCGCCCGTCGAATGCGGGCGTGGTTCAAGCGTCCGTGCGTTACTGCAGGTCCAGGGCCTGGACCAGTTGTTCGGCCCGTGGCCAGGGGCCAAAGCCTGCGGCCGGGTTGAGGTGGCCGACAGCGCCCAGTTCCAGCAACTGGCTGCCCCAGTTGCGGGCCATGGCCCTGACCGCGTCGAGACTGGCCAGGTGGTCGTCGCTGCTGGCGGCGACGATGCTCGGGAACGGCAACGGCGTCATCGGCAGCGGGCTCCAGCCATTGGCGCGCAGGGTTTGCGGGCTTGGGTAGTGCGCCGGCCAACTGGCCGCAAGGTCCGGTGGCGCCGCCAGCAGCGCGCCCTTGATCGGCCGCTGGTAACGCGCCGCCCAGTGGGCAACCATCAGCACCCCGGCGCTGTGCGCCACCAGCAACACCTCGCCTTCAATCTGTTCAAGCGCACACTGGATGGCGTCGACCCGGGCGTTGCAGTCCAGGCCATCGACCTGCAGCGGCGCCAGCGTATGGACCTTGGCCAGGCGTTCGGCCAGCCGGGTCTGCCAATGCTCGGGCACATGCTCGCGCAGGCCGGGGACGATCAGGACAGTAGCGGTGGTATGCAGTTTTTCCACGTCGGCACCTAGGCTCAGGACAGTCCGCTCGCAGGTGATCCCGAGCGCTTGCACAGCCACAGTAATCAGCCCTCCCCGCTGGCGCTTTACATTGCGCGTCAGCGACTTTTCATTTGATGACAGGGTTTGTGGCGTATGTCCGAGTGGCCCGGGGGTGCGGGTCATCGGGCTTTTTTCAGCCGCCGAAAACGGCTTCTCATTTGGCGACACCCACGCTATAACGAATCACCCGCCATAGAAGCGGGGCGCCTGATGAATGCGTGGAAAACAATAAAATGACCGCCCTCGTACGTGCTGCAAGCCTGACCAACTACCTTGAGGTGTCCCGGCACCTGGGGCTCAACCCGCATGCCCTGCTGGCTCAGGTCGGCCTCAGCGCCAGCCTGCTCGACGACCCCAACCAGCGTATCGCGGTGTCCAGCGTGGTGACCCTGCTGGAGGAGTCGGCTCGGGTCAGTGGCTGCGAAACCTTCGGCCTGCGCATGGCCGAGCTGCGCCAGTTGTCGGATTTTGGCGAGATCAGCCTGCTGCTCAGCCACCAGCGCACCCTGCGCGACGCCCTGCAGGTGATCGTCCAGTACCGGCATTTGCTCAACGACGCCCTGGCCATTCATATCGAAGAAGCCGGCAAGACCGTGATCATTCGGGAAGAAGTGGTCACCGACCAGCCCCAGCGCGGGCGCCAGGCCACAGAGCTGGCGATTGGCGTGATGTTGCGCCTGTGCGCGGCCCTGCTTGGCGCCCACTGGCACCCGATCAGCGCCAACTTCACCCATGCGGCGCCGGCGGACCTGGCCATTCACCGGCGGATTTTTGGCTGCAAGCTGGTGTTTGGCAGCGAGTTCAACGGTATCGTCTGCCCGGCCGCCGACCTCGACACCGCCAACCCGCTGGCCAACCAGGCCATGGCGCGCCTGGCGCAGCGTTACCTGGACACCCTGCAGGCCAGTGGCAAGCTGTCGCTGGAACTAGAAATGCGCAAGACCATCTACCTGCTATTGCCCATGGGCCGGGCGACCATCGAGCAGGTGGCGCAAACCCAGGGCATGAACGTGCGCACCTTGCAACGGCGCCTGGAGGAATGCGGGGTGACCTTCAGCGATTTGATCAACGGCGTGCGCCGCGACCTGGTGATCCGCTACCTGGAAAACCCCAGCTATACAATGGGGCGCATTGCCGACATGCTCGGTTACTCAATGCCCAGCTCCTTTACCCGCTGGTTCATCGCCCAGTTCGGCATGCCGCCGGCCAGTTGGCGGGCGCAGCATGAGCGCCGGCAAGACTAGCCGGCGCTGTCAAACACGAGTGCTGCGCGCTTGGGTTCGGTGCATGCCAGTCCACTACTGGGGCAACCGTCTACAACCCCCAGTGCATCAATGCCAATACCAGCAGCACCAGGAACACCGTCTCCCCGACCATCAACGCAATCGGCTTGAAGCCCACCGCGGCCAGCTCTTTTAACTGAGTCTTCATGCCCAGGGCGCTGATCGCCACCACCAGGCACCAGCGCGACAGGTCGTTGACCCCGCCCTGCACCGCCGCCGACACCCAGCCGGTGCTGTTGATGCACGCCAGCAGGACAAAACCCACCGCAAACCACGGCAGTAACGGTGGCCGCTGCCCACCGGCATCACCGCCGGCGCGGCGGGTGATCATCGCCGCGCAGACAATCACCGGCAGCAACATGGCCACGCGCATCAGCTTGACCACGGTGGCAATGTCGCCGGTCTCGGTGGACATGCTGTACCCCGCGCCCACCACCTGCGCCACATCATGAATGGTCGCGCCGAGAAACACCCCGGCCTGTTGCGGCGACAGCTGCAGCCAGCTGGCAATCATCGGATAGAGGATCATCGCCAGGGTCGACAACGCCGACACGCCAATCACGGTAAACAGGGTGGCGCGCTCTTTTTGCGGGTGATGGGGCAAGGCCGCGGCCAGGGCCAGCGCCGCCGAGGCCCCGCAAATCGCCGTGGCACCACCGGTGAGCATGCCGAACAAGCGCTGAAAACCCAGGGCCCGTGCCGCCACCACCGAGACCAGGATGGTCACCACCACCAAAATCACCACCAGCGCTACCGGCTTCCAGCCAAGGCTCGCGATCTGGCCCAGGGTAATGCGCATGCCCAGCAGCGCCACGCCCAGGCGCAATACCGTGCGTGCGGTGAATTCGATCCCGGCTTTGCAACGGCCATCGCTGGCCAGAAAGTTCAGCGCCATGCCCAGCAACAAGGCAAACAACATCACCGGGGCATCGTAATGCTCACTGAGAAAACTCGCCGCCGCCGCGGCAATCAGGCTGACGATAAAGCCCGGCGCCAGTTCCCGGGCGCGGTGGTTGGCGGCGGCAATTGCGACCACGCTCATTGGCCCGCCTCCTTGCTCGCCAGCACGATGAACAGCTGCCCATCCCGTTGCTCGACCGGGTAGCTGGCAACCTTGAGCTGCGTCGAGTTGAGCAGATAACCGCTGGCCAGATCAAAGCGCAGGCCGTGGGCGCAGCACTGGATCACCCGTCCGTCCAGGCGCCCGCCGCACAGCGAGGCGCCCTGGTGCGGGCAACTGTCGTCGATGGCGTAGAAGCTGTCGGCAACGTTGAACAGCGCCACGCTCCTGTTCGCCCATTCCAGCAACACCCGCCCGCCACGGGGCGGGACTTTGTCGGCCGGTACCGGATACACCCCGCTCATGCCGCCACCTCGTGTTCCAGGGCTTGGGCCATGGCCTGCAGCAACACCTCGACCGGCTGTGCCCCCGAGACCCGCAGACGCTGGTTGAAGCGAAAGCACGGCACGCCGTCGGCAGCCTGGTCGTTGGCGCCGATGAACGGGCTGGCATCGCCGCGCAGGCAATCGGCAAACCGCCCAGGCTCCAGGCCACAGGCGCTGGCGATATGCATCAAGGTCACCGGGTCACCCAAATCCTTGCCCTGCTGGAAGTAGCCGGCAAACAGCCTGGCCAGCAGCGCTTCGGCCTGCTGAGTCGAACCCAGCGCCACCGCGCGCTGCAGCAGGCGATGGGCGTCGGCGGTGTTGGGCATGCGGCTGATGCGGCTGAAATCGATCTCCACCCCTGCGGCCTTGGCGGCGCTGCGCACCTGCGCCTGGCGCAGGCGTACCGCCTCATCGCTGCCCAGGCGCTTGCGGTAAAAGGCCTCGAACGGCTGGCCGGTCCTGGCCATTTGCGGCAGTAATTGCACGCCGCGCAAGAGCAGCTTGACCTCGACCTCCGGCCGCTCGCGGCGCAGTTGTTCCAGCGCCCGCTGCAGATGCGCCTGGCCAATCAGGCACCAGGGGCAGATAAAGTCGAAGAACACTTCGATCGACAAAACGTGCTTCACGGATTCAACTCCAGGCGGGCCATGTCACGGTGGTAATGACGCTTGGCAATAAAGAACACCGCCGCCGCCGCGATGCTGATCAGCGGCACCAGCTGGAAGGCGGCCTGCAGGCCGATCAGGTCGGAGATGCGGCCGGTAATCAACGGCCCGGTCGCAAGCCCGAGCAGGTTGTTGGCCAGGGTCAGGGTGGCAAACGCGGTGCCGTGCACCGAGTAATGGGTCAGGTTGGCGACCATGGCACTGGACGGGCCGTTGGTGCCGGCGGCAACCATCATCCCCAGGCAGATCAGCACCAGTTGCGCGGTGCCCGAGGGCAGCGCGAAGGCCAGCGACAGCAACAGGCAACTGCCCAGGCAGTAACCGATGGCCAGGCTGATCTTGCGGTCCGGGCGCTGCCGGCCGAGGCGATCGCAAAGCATGGCGCAGAGGATCATGCCGATGCCGCTGCACAGCACGATGATGGCCGCGACCACGCCGGCCTGGTCGGTGCCCATGGCGTAGTAGCGGTTCAGATAGCTGGGCATCCAGACAATCACCGTGCCGCCGACGAACAGCTGCAGGCCACTGCCCACGTAAGCGGCGATCACCGAGCGGCTGCCGTACAAGGTGTGCAGTGGCCGGGCGATCTTGCAGGCGGCGGCATTGACCCGCTGCGGAGCGATCTTCGCCTCCTTGACGATCAGCGGGTACAGCAACGCCAGCAACAGGCCAAACAGGGCCATCGCGGCGAACGCCCAGCGCCAGCCAAAGTGCTGGGCCATCAAGCCGCCCAGGGCCATGCCCAGCACCGAGCCGAACATGCCGCCGGCCATGAAGGCCCCGGCCAGGGTCGCGCGCATGTCACGGGGGAACACCGCGACCACCACGGCAATGCCGACGCTGCCATAGGCGGCCTCGCCGACACCGACCAGAAAACGCGCGGCAAACATCTGCGGGTAGTTGTCGGCCAGGGCGCAGCCGAGGGTGGCCAGGCTCCAGAGTACGGCCATCAGCACCAGGCTGCGGATGCGCCCGAAGCGGTCGGCCAACAGTGACAAGGGGAAGGTCAGCAGCCCGACCATCAGCGCGACAATGCCGCTGAGCAGGCCCAGCTGGCTGTCGCTCAGGGCCCATTCGGCCTTGAGCAACGGGAAGACTGCGTTGAGTACCTGCCGCGACATGTAGTCGGAAATCAGCAGGCCAAAGGTCAGGGCAAAGACAATCCAGGCATATCGCCGGGAAATGCCTCGTGAAGTGTCGGCGCCATCGTCTGTGGCGCTGGCGAGATAGGCGGCCATGCTGCCTCCTTGGGGTTGTCTGGCATGAGACTTACTTATTGTTTTTATTGAAAAGCTGAAAAGCCCGACGGTCAGCGCTGTGGATCGCCGGCCCGGCACGTAACCACGTGCCGGGCCAGGCCAATCAGGCGCGCTGCGGCACACCCTTCTGGCCCGGCTGGCGGTTAGGCGCCATGCCGTTGGCCTTGAGGGTCTGCTCGATGCTGCTGTACTGCTCACCGATGCGGTAGATGGCCCGCGCTTCCTTGCCGTTGGCGATCTCACGGCCCAGTTCATGGGCCACGCGTACGGTCTGCTGGATCTGCTGCACCGAACCGAAGCGCTTGCCGTGCTGGTCGATGATGGTGTCTTCGTTGCCGCAACGCGGGTGCAGCCCCATGGCCAGGGCCATGGTGTTGAACGGCAGCACGTTTTTCAGCAGCGATTCGGCAGTCAGCGTGCAGCCATTGGGCGCACGGTGAATGAAGTTGAAGAAGTTGAACGGGTTGGGGCCGTCGAAGCCGCCACCAATGCCGATCCAGGTCAGGTTCAGCGGGCCCATGTAGTCGCCCTTGCGCACGATGCGTTCGAGGGTTTCCAGGGCGTGCATGCCGGTCAACTGGAAGTGCGGCTGGATGTTGCTGGCCTGCAGGCGGCGCAGGTGTTCGCGCACCCAGGCCGGGCCGGCCGGCACGGTCATTTCGCTGTAAGCGGCGTGGATCGCCGGATGGGCCAGGGAGGTGCCCTCCAGGTACTCCGGGTACAGCAGCTCCATGATGTTCATCTGCGTGGTGTTGATCGCCACGGTGACCTGGTCGGGCTTGGGCGTAAGCTCGGCGAGCATGTGCCGGGTGTCATCGGACAACCACTTGGCCGCCTCGCCGTCGCTTTCCGGGGCGAACGAGATCGAGCCACCGACCTGGATGATCATCTCCGGCACCGCTTCGCGCACGCCGGCAATCAGTTCGTTGAACTTCGACAGGCGCTTGGAGCCCTTGCCGTCCAGCTCGCGCACGTGCAGGTGCAGCACCGTGGCGCCGGCTTCATAGCAGTCGACTGCCTTTTGCACCTGCTCGTCCATGGTCAGCGGGATGTCTTCGGGAAAGTCCTCGGGCATCCACTCCGGGCCATAGGGGGCCACGGTGATCACCACCTTTTCCATGTTTTCCGGGTGCAACGAATCGTCGAAGAATTGCATGCTGTAGTCCTCGGTCTTGTTATTGTCCTGGGGTGTTGCTGGCCTTCAGAAGGTGCGCTCGCCCTTGATGCCGGCGCGCTCCATCTTGCGGTGGCACGCTGGGTAGTCCATCACCGCGTAATGCTGGGTGCTGCGGTTGTCCCAGATCGCCACGCTGTTGGGTTTCCAGCGCCAGCGCACCTGGTACTCGGGCAGGTAGGCCTGGCTAATCAGGTAGCGCAGCAGGTCACTGGCACCGGGGTTGGCGTCCTGGCCGAAACGCACTCGCTGCGGGGTGTGGTAGTTGCTGAAGTGGGTGGTGAAGGCATTGACGAACAGCACCGGCTCGCCGGTGTCCGGGTGGGTGCGCACCACCGGGTGCTCGGCGTCGGGGAACTGCGCCTTGAGCGCCAGGCGTTTTTCCAGCGCCATCGCCGCGCCAAAACTGGCTTCGATGCTGTGCCGGGCGCGCAGGCCCTCGATCCGCGCCTTCACGTCATCCGGCAGGTTCTGGTAGGCCAGCGCCATGTTCGCCCACATGGTGTCGCCGCCCACCGGCGGGCACTCCACACAGCGCAGCACGCAACCCATGGGCGGCGCCTCGCGCCAGGTCGCGTCGGTGTGCCAGGCGTTCTCGTAGCGATCGGCCGGCTGGTCCGGGCGCTTGTAGATCTGCACCAGGCCCGGGTGCTCGGGGTCGCTGCCGGCCACCGGGTGGTCTTCCAGCTCGCCGAAGCGCTGGGCAAAGGCCACATGCTCGGCGCGGCTGAAGGTCTGATCGCGCAAGAACAGCACCCGGTGCTTGAGCAACTGCGCACGCAGCTGCTCGAACAGGTCGTCGTCATCAATTGCATCTGCCAGATTGACCCCGGTGATTTCGGCACCGATGGCGCAGGTCAGTTGTTCGATGTGCATGCTGTTGCCCTCTTCAGATGACGAAGATTGACGAGCCGGTGGTTTTGCGCGCTTCCAGGTCACGGTGGGCCTGAACCGCATCCTGCAAGGCGTAGTGCTGGTTGATCTCGATCTTGATCCGCCCGCTGCTGACATGCTCGAACAGCTCGCCGGCCAGGTCCGCCTTCTCCGCCGGGTCGGCGATGTAGTCGGCCAGGGCCGGGCGGGTCAGGTGCAGCGAGCCCTTGATCGCCAGGATCTGCGGGTCGAACGGCGGGATAGTGCCCGAGGCGGTGCCGACGCAGACCATCAGCCCGCGGCGCTTGAGCGAATCGAGCGAGGCCATGAAGGTGCTCTTGCCGACGCTGTCGAACACCACGTTGACGCCAACCCCGTCAGTCAGCTCGCGCACGCGCTTGGCGACGTCTTCATGGCTGTAGTTGATGGTGTGGCTGCAGCCATGGGCGCGGGCCACTTCGGCTTTGGCGTCGGTGGACACCGTGCCGATCACCGTCAGCCCGAGCAGGCGCGCCCACTGCGAGACAATCAGGCCGACACCGCCGGCGGCGGCGTGCAGCAGCACGCTGTCACCCGGCTTGAAGTCATACAGGCGGCGCATCAGGTAGGCCGAGGTCAGGCCGCGCATGGTCATTGCTGCGGCGGTTTCGAAGGCGATGGTTTCCGGTAGCTTGATCAAGGCTGCCGCCGGAATCAGCCGCTCGGTGCAATAGGCGCCCAGGGTGTTGAGAAAACCGGTGTAGGTCACCCGGTCGCCCACCGCCACCTGGGTCACGCCCTCGCCCACCGCCTGCACCACCCCCGAGGCCTCGACGCCCATGCCGCTTGGCAGCGGGATCGGGTAGGTGCCGTTGCGAAAGTAGGTGTCGGCGTAGTTCAGCCCCACCGCCACCTGGCGCAGGCGAACCTGGCCCGGGCCCGGCTCGCCGACCTCGGCGTCCTCGTAGCGCAGGACCTCGGGGCCACCGGTTTCATAGAAGCGTACGACTTTGGCCATGCATGTCACTCCAGTCATCCTGACGCCGTGCGTCAATTCTTGTTGACTGGACTCTATGCCCTACGCCAGGCAGGTGCTTCGCATCGGACGACAAGCTGTTTTCATTTGATGACAAGCGCCCTGGGCTGGCCGCCTGGCGGGCTTTCTCGTAGCATGTCCAGGCCCTTCCTAGTGTCTGCGAGAGCTCGATGAAGTCCCCCGCCGGTTTGCTGTTTGCAGGTATCGACCTCGATCGCGACAGCGCCACCCCGCTTTATCGCCAGCTGTACCTGCAGATCCGCAAGCAGATCCTCACCGGCCGTCTGCAAGGGGGCATTCGCCTACCGTCGACGCGCACCTTGAGCCAGGAATTGCAGGTTTCGCGCATCACCCTGCTCAATGCCTTCGACCAGCTGATTGCCGAGGGTTTCCTGGTCTCGCGCACCGGCGCTGGCACCTATGTCGGTGATGAGTGGCAGCGCAGTACCGATGCCGAGCCGTCAGCACCTGCGCCGCCCAAACTGTCGGACCTGACCCAGACGATGCTGTCGCTGCGCAGCGATCATTTTCGCGGGGTGTCCTACGCCCACTGCGGCGATCAGGCGCCGATCTCGTTCCTGCCCAGCCATGGCGCTTTCGAGGCCTTTCCCCAGGCATTGTGGAAGCGCCTGCTCAACCGCCACGGCCACAAGCCGAGCAAGGCCCTGCTCGGTTATGGCGAGTTGCAAGGCCTGCAGACGCTGCGCCAGGCCATTGCCGAGTACGTGTTCGACGCCCGCGGTATCGATTGCGACGCGCAGCAGGTGGTGATCGTCTCCGGCGCCCAGCAGGCCTTCAACCTGCTGGCGATGCTGCTGCTCAACCCCGACGAGCCGCTGTGGATGGAAGACCCGGGGCATATCGCCGCGCGCATCGCCTTTCAGGCCCACGGCTGCCGGGTGGTGCCGGTGCGCGTCGATGACCAGGGTATCGACGTGCAACAGGGTATTCGTGATTGCCCCGAAGCGCGCCTGGCCTTCACCACCCCGTCGCGCCAGCACCCGTTGGGCATGACCCTCAGCCACAACCGGCGCCTGGCGCTGATTGCCTGGGCGGCTGCCAGCGGCAGCTGGATCATTGAAGACGATTGCGACAGCGAGCTGCGCTACGCCGGTCGGCAGTTGCCGGCGCTGTATGCCATGGACCAGAGCGAACGGGTGATCTATGTCGGCACCTTCAGCAAGGTGCTGTTCCCCTCCTTGCGCCTGGGCTATGTGATTCTGCCCCAGGCCCTGGTCGAGCCGTTCTGCACCTTGCGCGCAGTGCTCGACCGCAGCCCGCCGACCCTGCTGCAGGCGGTGACCGCCGATTTCATGAGCGAAGGCCACTTCATTGGCCATATCCGCCGCATGCGGGCGCTGTACCAGGCCCGCCAGCAGTGCCTGCTCGAGGTGCTGCAGCGGCGCCTGGGCGGTTTTTTCCAGGTGGCCCCGGTCGAAGCCGGCATGCACCTGATCGCCTGGCTTGCGCCGCAGCTCGATGACCAGGCCCTGGCCCGGCAACTGGCCGAGCATGGCGTGCACACCTACGCCCTGAGCGACTACTGCCTGAACCGCTACTTGCCGCCGGCACTGTTGCTCGGCTTTGCCGGCACGCCACAGGACCAGGCCGAGGCCAAGGTCGAGGCGCTGGTCCAGGCGCTGCGGGCGATTGGCCACCGGGTCTGAAAGTGGCCTTATCAAATGATCCGTAATGGATCTATCGAGTGTTCCTTGCCGGCGCGATAAAGACGGCGCCGGTAGAACCGGTGCCCGCACCAGGAACGACTCGAATGAACACACTACAAGAACGCTTCGCTACGTTACTGAACCACAATGCGCAAGGTGCCCAGGCGCCGCTGCTGACCCGCGAGCTGGCCAGCCGCCTGCTTGAACGCCTCGACCAGGCGCGGCTGTTTGCCCACGCCTATCCGCTGCTGACCAACCTCACCCACGGCCGCGTCACGCCGTTTGACCTGCTCGACTTCGCCTATCGCCATGAACTGGCCGGGCTGAGCCTGCACATGCTCGATGGCGAGCACAACAGCCTGTCGCAGATGAACGCCGGGCAGTTGTGTGCCTTCGCCGAAAAAGCCCGCGCATTGCAACTGGACGTGCACCTGGAAATCAGCAGCACGCGCAAGGCCGACGTCGACGCGGTGGTGGCCGTGGCCAAGGTCATCGGCAGCCGCAATATTCGCGTGTACTCGCGTTATGAAGGCCTGCTCTCGCAGGTCATGGACCAGATCGGTGGCGACCTGCTGTACCTGGCCCGGCTGGCCGATGCCCACGACCTGCATTTTGATTTCGAGCAGCATGAAGAGCTCAAGAGCGACGAGATCGCCCAGTTGCTGCGCCAGGTCAATCATCCGCGGCTCAATGCCCTTTTCGATTTCGGCAACATGATCAATGCCTGCGAGCAACCGCTGCAGGCCCTGCACAACCTCGCCCCGCATATCCGCCAGAGCCACCTCAAGGGCGTGCGGGTGGTGGCCGAAGACCAGGGTTTTGGCCACTGCGGGGTACTGCAGGGCAGCGCCGAGGACGAGCTGCCCGGCGCGCGCATGCTGTTCGAGCTGCTGATGCTCGGTGAACAGCAGCCGCAAGTGATCGCCTTCATCCTCGAACAGGAAAACCACTACCTCGCCCCGGCCTTCCGCCAGCGCAACGAGCCGGCCGACCCGTTCATTGCCTACCGGGAAATGAGCGACACGCCGCTGCCCGCCGGCCTGACCCTCGCGCAGATGCTGGCCGGCGAACAGCGCTGGGCCAACAACCAGGTCAGCTACGTGAAAACCTTGCTGGCCGAGTTGCGCACCCTCGCCGAGTTGACCCTGGCCAGCCCTGCCAGCCTTTGAGCCCCTACCCCACTACGCCTGGAGAATAACAATGACTGCGCAAAACAAGGCCAAATGGTTCAAGTTCCTGATACTGATCCTCGGTGGCGGCACCGTCTACAAACTGGCCAACCTCAAGGATGCGTTCTACGTACCCATGCAGGAGTTCATGGGCCTCTCGCACACCCAGATCGGCTTGCTGCTCAGCGCCAACGCCATCATCGCCACTGGCCTGTTCGTGGTCGGCGGCATGCTCGCTGACCGTTTTGATACCCGCAAGCTGATCCCCCTGGGCCTGATCGGTACCGGCGCCCTGGGCCTGTACCTGGCCACCTTCCCACCGTTCAGCAGCCTGATGCTGGTGTTCTGCCTGCTGGCGGTGTGCGCCGACTGCATCTACTGGCCGGCGCTGCTCAAGGCCATTCGCGGCCTGGGCAACGATCAGGAGCAAGGGCGCATGTTTGGCCTGCTCGAAGGCGGCCGCGGGGTGGTCGACACCCTGGTGGCGTTTAGTGCGCTGGGCGTGTTCATTGCCCTGGGCAGCGGCGAACACGGCCTGAAAGCGGCGATCCTGTTCTACGCGCTGATCGACATCGCCGCCGGAGTGCTGACCTGGTTCTTGCTCAAAGGCAATCAGGCCCAGGCCCAGACCAGCGCCAAGAACCCGCTGGCCAACCTTATGGAGGCAATCAAGGTGCCGGCGATCTGGCTGGTCAGCTTCAACGTGTTCATGGTCTACATCGTCTACTGCGGCCTGACCTACTTCATCCCCTACCTGAAGGAAGTCTACGGCCTGCCGGTGGCACTGGTCGGCGCCTACGGCATCATCAACCAGTACATGCTGAAGATCCTTGGCGGGCCGGCCGGCGGGTTTATCGCCGACAAGCACTTCAAGAGCCCCAGCCGCTACCTGAAGTGGGCGTTCCTGGCGCTGCTGCCGATGATGGCGATCATCCTTCTGGTGCCCAAGAGCCCGGGCTTCATCTATGCCGGCATGGCCGCGACGCTGTCGTTCGCCTTCATCGTGTTTTCCATGCGCGGGGTGTTCTGGGCGCCGATGGGTGAAGTCGGGATCGCCCCGCACATCACCGGTTCCGCCTTCGGCATCGGCTGCCTGATCGGCTATGCGCCGGGGATGTTCGCCTACGTCGGCTACGGCGCGCTCCTTGACCACTTCCCCGGCCAGCAAGGCTACAACTATGTGTTCATCGCCATGATGCTGCTGGCGCTGATCGGCTTTGCCATCGCCAGCCGCCTGCAGCGCCTGGTGCGCAAGGCGGCGCCGCTGGCCGCAGCGGCCACCGCCTAGGCCCCGGGCTACATCTCGACCTGGGTGCCCAGCTCGATCACCCGGTTCAGCGGCAGGTTGAAGTACTTGAGGTTGCTGTTGGCGTTCTTCAGCAAGAACGCGAACAGCGCCTCGCGCCAACGCGCCATGCCGATGCGCCTGGTCGGGATCACCGTCTCGCGGCTGAGGAAGTAGGTGGTCACCATCGGGCTGAAATCCAGGTCCTTGAGGTGGCACAGTTGCAGCGCCGCCGGTACGTCGGGTTCTTCGATAAAACCGAAGTTGAGGTTGACCCGATAGAAGCCCTCGCCAAAGGCCTGTACTTCAAAACGCTGGGCCACCGGCACCCGCGGCCGGTCCTGGGACACCACGGTGAGCAGCACCACCCGCTCGTGCAACACCTGGTTGTGCAGCAGATTATGCAGCAGCGCGTGGGGCACGGCGTCGGCGCGGGCGGTGAGGAACACCGCAGTGCCCTGCACCCGGTGCGGCGGTTGCGCAGCCAGGCTGCTGATGAACAGCGGCAGCGGCAAGGCCGATTCGTCGAGGCGCTCGACGATGATCTTGCGTCCGCGTTTCCAGGTGGTCATCAGAATGAACAAGGCGATACCGGCGATTACCGGGAAGGCGCCGCCCTGGAAGATCTTCGGCGCGTTGGCGGCAAAGTACAGGCTGTCGACCAGCAAAAAGCCCAGCAGCAAGGGCAGCGCCAGCCAGCGCGGAGCCTTCCACAACAGCAGTACCACCGCCGAAGACAGCAAGGTGGTGATCAGCATGGTGCCAGTGACCGCCACGCCATAGGCTGCCGCCAGGGCGCCGGACGACTCGAAGCCGATCACCAGCAGCACCACGCCGACCATCAGCGCCCAGTTCACCGTGCCGATGTAGATCTGACCCTGCTCCTGGCTTGAGGTGTGCTGGATGAACATGCGCGGCACGTAGCCCAGCTGAATCGCCTGGCGCGTCAGCGAGAAGGCGCCGGAAATCACCGCCTGGGAGGCAATGATGGTCGCCAGGGTGGCCAGGGCGATCATCGGCAGCAGCGCCCAGTCCGGGGCCAGCAGGTAGAACGGGTTGCGGACCGCCTCGGGGTTGCCGAGGATCAGCGCGCCCTGACCGAAATAGTTGAGTACCAGCCCCGGCAGCACCAGCAGGATCCAGGCGCGGGCAATCGGCTTGCGGCCGAAATGGCCCATGTCGGCATACAGCGCCTCGGCGCCGGTCAGGGCCAGAACCACCGCACCAAGAATCGCCACGCCCATGCCCGGGTGGACGATAAAGAAGTTCACCGCCCAGGCCGGGTTCATCGCCAGCAGCACTTCCGGGCGCTGGACGATGCCATAGATGCCAAGCGCGCCAAGCACGCTGAACCACAGCACCATCACCGGGCCGAAAATGATCCCGATGCGTGCGGTGCCATGCTTCTGGATCAGAAACAGCGCCACCAGCACCACCACCGCCAAGGGCACGACCCAATGGTCGATGCCGACAAAGGCCAGTTGCAGCCCCTCCACCGCCGACAGCACGGAAATCGCCGGGGTGATCATGCTGTCGCCGTAGAACAAGGCCGCGCCAAACAGCCCGAGCAGCACCAGCACCCGGCTCAAGCGCGGGTACGGCGCCGCCGCCCGCCGCGCCAGGGCGGTCAGGGCCATGATCCCGCCTTCGCCCTGGTTGTCGGCACGCAGTACGAACAGCACGTACTTGATGGTCACCACCCAGATCAGCGACCAGAACACCAGCGAGAGGATGCCGAGCACACCGTCATGGTTGGCCTGCACGCCGTAATGACCGGCGAAGACCTCCTTCAAGGTGTACAGCGGGCTGGTGCCGATATCGCCATAGACCACGCCGGCGGCGGCGATCAACAGGCTCAGTGACGAAGTTTTTACGGGGGAATGGGCGCTTGCGGAAGTTGCGGCTTGGCTCACGGTCAGACGTCTCGAAGAAATGCGCCGGCAGTATGGCTTTGTGCTTGACGCACCTTCGTAAAAAGTCCGTAAAATTTTCTTACACTTGTACGGGCCTCATCGCGGGTCAAGCCCGCTCCTACAGGTCTGCATCAATCCTGTGGGAGCGGCGGTGCGACGACTCGACTTGACCCGCGATCGATCTACCGCCCGAGCACAGCGCTCAAATCCAACCCATGCTCGCCCAGCGGCGGGCACCAATAGTAGCCTCCAGTCAGCGGCCGGCTGAAGCGGTACAGGGCATCGACCACGCCATCTTCCAGGCCGCTCATGCGCCGCAGCTGCACTTCGAACGCATCAAACGAGTGACCGAAAGCCAGGAACGCCAGGCCGGCACCACGCTCATCCGCCCAGGGCATCGAGCGGCGGACGATAAAGGCTTCAGGGGCGAAGCTTTCCTGGGCGGTGCGCTTGACGTGGGCCGACTGCGGCGCGTCGTCAAGCTCTTCGTTGTCGGCCTTGCGCCGGCCGATAATGTCGTCCTGCTCGGCTTGCGGCAAAGCTTTGAAACAATTGAGGTCATGGCGCCACAGCTGGAACGCGGCAAAGCTCGAACCGTTCAAGCCTGGTACCTCGCTGGCAAGGATCGCCGCTTCGACGGCGGCGTCTTCCACCGGGTTCTCGGTGCCGTCTTCATAGCCGGTCAGGTCGTGGCCGCTCTTGTGGCGGAAGGCATCGGTGGCCTCGACCCGTTTCAAGGCCGGGGCCAGCAGTTGCTCAAGCGCCTGGCTGTGCAGCCACAGCTCGCCACGGTCTTCACCGCGCAGCCACAGCCACAGGTCGTGCTGGGTGCAGGGGTTGTCGACTGCCGCGGTCAGCTGCGGAAACCCGCGCAGGCCGTCGATGCTGCCACCCAGGGCCTGCACCAGCGGCGCGCCGAAACCGGCCACCACGCGGCTGCCATCAACCTGCTGCAGCAGCGCATCGAGCACGCCCGGCAATGCAGCGGGCGAGTGCAAGGTGAAGAACAGGTGGCGGGCCTGGGCGGGAACGGGGGCGGCGAGAATGCCTGGCTGAAACTGCATCGGGTATCGGGTCCTGGGGCAAAAGCGGCGATGCTACTGTTTGCCGGGCATAAACCGCAAGATCTGTAATGGATATCGAAATCCTTGCCTACACTGGCGGACACCGCCTTCTTGTGAGTCCGCGCCATGACTGCATCGCCCTTGCTCAGTGCCTTCCTGCCCATCGCCCTGGGTTTCATCATGCTCGGCCTGGGGCTGACCCTGACCCTGGCCGATTTTGCCCGGGTGGTGAAGTTCCCCCGGCCGGTGCTGATCGGCCTGGCCTGCCAGATCCTGCTGCTGCCGTTCATTTGCTTTCTGATCGCCAAGGGCTTTGGCCTGGCCCCTGCTTTGGCGGTAGGCCTGATGCTGCTGGCCGCATCCCCTGGCGGCACCACCGCCAACCTGTTCAGCCACCTGGCCCACGGTGACGTAGCCTTGAACGTGACCCTGACGGCGGTCAACTCGCTGATTGCGATCCTGACCATGCCGCTGTTGGTCAACCTGTCGCTGGCCTACTTCATGGCCGCCGACCAGGCCATCCCGCTGCAGTTTGCCAAGGTGCTGCAGGTGTTTGCCATTGTCCTGGTGCCGGTGGCCATCGGCATGCTGATCCGCCGCCTGGCGCCGGGCTTTGCCGCGCGCATGGAGCGGCCGATGAAGATCATCGCCGCGCTGTTTCTGGTATTCACGATTGTCCTGGCAATGGTCAAGGACTGGCAGACCGTCGTCGACTATGCCCCGGTGGTAGGCGGCGCGGCGCTGCTGTTCAACCTGCTGAGCCTGGGCGTCGGCTACTGGTTGCCACGGCTGCTGAAAATCCCCAAGCGCCAGGCGATTGCCATCGGCATGGAGATCGGCATCCACAACGGCACCCTGGCCATTGCCCTGGCGCTGAGCCCGACCCTGCTGAACAACTCGACCATGGCCATACCGGCGGCAATCTACAGCTTGATCATGTTCTTTACGGCGGCAGGCTTTGGCTGGTGGGTGAGCCGTGGACATGACCCCGACCCGGTTGCAGCCGCGCTGCGCGATGAACTGCAATCCCGATGACAGCAGGCCCACACGAGTGTCCGTCATGAGCGAATTCATCTACTGCCATCCCGACCACAACCGCGCAGCCGATTACCGCCACTTGCGCGTCTTGCCCAGCACCGGCGCCCTCGGTGCCGACGTCGAGGGCCTCGACTTGAACCGCCTGGAGGACGCAGGCTGGGTCGAACTGCGCCAGGCGCTGCTGGCGCACAAGGTGCTGTTCATTCGCGAGCAGAACCTGCGCCTTGCCGACCTTGAACGGGTCACCCGACAGTTCGGCGAATTCGGCCGCGAGCCCTACGTGACCACCATGGCCGACCATCCGCACGTGGTGCACGTGGTCAAGGAGGCCGACGAGAAGGCGCCCTTCGTGTTCGGTGGCGCCTGGCACAGCGACTGGACCTTCCAGCAGCGCCCGCCGGCCTACACCCTGCTCTACGGCCACGACATCCCGCCTTACGGTGGCGATACCTGCTACGCCAACCTGGCACTGGCCTATCAATGGCTGTCAGCGGGCATGCAGGCGCTGCTGGACACTCTCGATGCACTGCACAGCCCCGAGCGGGCCTACGGGGTCGGCGCCAACCACAACGCCCTGCTGGAAAACATGGCCATCCACTATGGCAGCGACACCTCGCAGGACATGCGCAGCCACCCGCTGGTGACCCGTCATCCGCAAACCGGCGAGAAGGTGCTGTTCATCAACCCTGCCTACACCGTTGGCATCCAGGGTTTGCGCAGCGAAGAAGCCAGGCCGCTGCTCGACTACCTGTTCAACCTGGCCAGCGCACCCGCTTTTACCTGCCGCATGCGCTGGCGTCAGGGAACCCTGGCGATCTGGGACAACCGCAGCACCTGGCACCTGCCGATCGCTGACTACCATGGCATGCGCCGCGAGATGTTCCGGACCACGGTTGCCGGTGATGTGCCCAGGCGCTGAGAATACGCCCGGGTTAGCGCTTAAGCACCTTCAGGCCCCGCGGTGGCGCGCCGTAGGTGCGGCGAAACAGGCGGCTGAAATGGGCCTGGTCGTAGAAGCCCAGGTCCAGGGCAATTTCACTCAAGGGCTGCCCGGCCAGCACCCGCGGCAAGGCCCGCTCCAGACGCAGGTGGGTCAACCATTGCTGGGGCGGCAAGCCGCAGTGATTGCGAAAGCGGCGCAATAGCTGCCACGGGCTCAAATCAACGAATGCAGCCATTTCTTCCAGGCTCGGCGGCTGATCCAGGCGCGACTCCAGCCATTCACGCAACTGCCGCCAACGCTGTGGATCAAAACCGTTGCTGTGCTCGTTCACTTTGAGGGTGGAACCCAGCCCGAGCAGCAGCGCCAGGGTTTCCCACAGGTGACTTGCAAACGCCAGCGGGTCGTGCGGCTGGTGCAAACCATTAAGCAGCTGCTGCAACTGCGGGTGGCGCAGTTGCAAGGCATTGAGGTTGGGCAGGCCCTGGCGGCCGTCGCTCAGGTCACGGCTGACCTCGGCCAGCCAGGCAGGATCAAGGGTCAGGATACGGATGCCATAGCCCTGGTCATCGGCACTGGCGCCGTCGTGCACGTGCTCCGGGGCCATCAGCAGGATGTCCCCGGCCCCGGCCAACTGGCGCGTGCCGCCAGCGGCGTAGCGCTGCTGGCCGGTGACGATCAGGCCGATGTGGTACTCCAGGTGAAAATGCCGGGGAAAGGCAAATTGCTGGTAACGGGCATCGATCAGGCGTACGCCTGGATGCCCGGGAGCCTGATGGACGACGCTATCCAACTAGCAGGCCGCGCGCCATTGGCGGATCTGGTCGAGGGTTGCGGTGACGCCACCACACACGATCACCAGCACCTTCTGGTGCTGCTTGAGCTCGGCCGTGGGCGCGTACGCCAGGGCCAGGGCTGCACCGCAGGCGGGCTCGACCAGGATGCGCTGGTCGAGCAGGAACTGCTCGCAGGCCTCCAGCGCCGCCTGGTCACTGACCACATGGCTGACCACCGGCCGCTCCTGGCTCCACTCGAAGGCGCGCTGGCACACTTGCTTGGCCGCCAGCGAAGTGGCCACGGTGTTGACCCCGTCCAGCGCCACCAGCTGCTTTTGCGCCATGGCCGCGGCCAGCGATGCGGCGCCGCTGGTTTCTACGGCAAACACCGGCACCTGGCCCCAGCCGTTGCGCGCCAGGCCTTCACAGACCCCCGACAACAAACCACCGCCGCCGACCGCGACCACTACCGCATCGGGCTTGAAGCGGGTAGCGGCGACCTCGTCGATCATGCTCGCGTGGCCTTGCCACAGCAGCGGGTCGTCGAAGGGGTGGATATAGGCGTCATCCTCGCCCATCAGCGACAGCGCCAGGGCATTGGCCTCGTGCCAGGCCTTGCCATGCACGATCACCTCGGCCTGTTCCTGGCGAATCAGTTGCTTGGCCCGCTCGGTGGTGGTTTCCGGCACCACC
The DNA here is from genome assembly GCF_900101695.1 of Pseudomonas sp. UC 17F4. Taxonomy (NCBI): domain Bacteria; kingdom Pseudomonadati; phylum Pseudomonadota; class Gammaproteobacteria; order Pseudomonadales; family Pseudomonadaceae; genus Pseudomonas; species Pseudomonas sp. UC 17F4. The sequence continues at coordinate 3,670,477 of NZ_FNKV01000001.1, read as the reverse complement.
ACGGTCACCGCCAGGCCGAGAATGCGCCCGGCCACGGCCACGGCGATGCCGGCATTACCGCCCGAGGACGACACGAAGCGGCGCTTGCCCTGCTGGGCATAGGCTTCACAGGCAGCGCCGATGCCGCGCAGCTTGAACGAGCCGGAGGGCTGCAGCGCGTCGAGCTTCAGCCAGACCTCCAGGCCACTGGCCAGGCTCAACGGACGCGAGGCGATCAACGGGGTTTCGATGTGCAGGCTCATACGCTTCTCCATGTACAGAACACTACTACCTTACGCATGCGGCACCGGACAATCTTGTATGAAATTGCGCGCCTGCGGGTCAACCCCGGCGCCGCGCGCGCAATTGCTGCTTGATCTTGTGCATGGGCGGTGCATACAGGAACCCGAACGAGACATTGTTATCCCGCCCCTTCAGCGCATGGTGGAGAAGGTGCGCACGGTACAAGCGCTTGAGGTAACGGTTGCGCGGCCGTGGCGCAAACGGCCAGTGGCGGTGGACGATGCCGTCATGGACGATCACGTAGATCACCCCGAACGCCGCCACGCCCGCCCCCACCCACTGCAACGGCGCATGCCCGGCGCGGCCGATGGCCACCAGGGCCAAGGCGATCAGGGCCAGGGCCAGCAGATAGACGTCGTTGGTTTCCAGCGCCCCCAGGTGCGGCTCATGGTGCGAGCGATGCAGGAACCAGCCCCAGCCGTGCATGATGTAGCGATGCGCCAGGTAGCCGATGCCCTCCATGGCCGTCAGGGTGCAGAGAAATACAGCGAGGTTGAGGATCATGCGTCGAGCTTCGCGTGGCTGGGCAGAAACGCCGCAAAGCCTACCACCTCGACCCTATTCGCGCACCGTCACCGTCGCCGTGGTACCGGCCCGCAGGTCGGCTTTGCCGGCAAAGCCTGGGTCGATGTCGATGCGCACCGGCACCCGCTGGGCCAGCTTCACCCAGGTGTAGCTGGGGTTGATGTTGGCCAGCAGGCGGTTGCCAGGGGCGTTTTCGCGGTCGGTGATGGCGTAGGCGATGCTCTGCACCGTGCCCTGGAAGCGTTCGCCGCTCATCAGGGCGATGTCGACCTTGCTGCCCGGGTGGATGCGCGGCAGCTTGGTTTCCTCGAAATAGCCGCTGATATGGAACGAGCCGCTGTCGACCAGCGCCAGTAAAGGTCCGCCGGCCGTGGCGTAGTCGCCCTGGCGGGTCAGCAGGTTGGTCACGTAACCGCTGACCGGGGCAACAATCTGTGTGCGTTGCAGGTCAAGCTCGGCCTGGGTCAAGGCGGCAGTGGCCAGTTGCACGTTGGCGGTGGCCAGGCTCAGGTTGGCCTGGCCGCGCATCAGTTCGGCCTGGGCCACGGCCACGTCGGTGCTGGATTTCTCCCATTCTTCACCGGAGATGGCAAAGCCCTGCTTGAGGGTGCGGCGCCGTTGTTCTTCGCTCTGGCGCTGCTTGAGCAGGGCCTGGCTTGAGATGATCGCCGCCTGGGCCAGGCCTTCGCTGGCCCGCGCCACTTCGATGGCGCGGCGCGCATGTTCGACCGCCAGGGCATAGCGCTCGGGGTCGATTTGCAGCAGCAACTGGCCTTGGTCGACGTGCTGGTTATCCGCCACCTTGAGGCTGACGATGCGCCCGGCGACATCCGCCGACAGCGTCACCACGTCGGCGCGCACCCGCGCATCGCGGGTCCAGGGCGCGCGGGTGTAATGCTCCCAGGCAAACCAGCCGAGCAGCAGCGCCAGTACCACCACAACCAGGGTCGAAACCTGGGCCACAAGTTTGTTCAAGGTTCAGCTCCCCATGTACAGGATGATCAAGGCGCACAGGCAAGCGTACAGCGCGCCTTCAAACAATGCCGGATGCCAGACCCGCTGCATCACCCCAAGCTTTTGCAGCAGCCAGAGCACGGCGATCAACAGCGGTATGGCCAGCAGCAGGGCCTGGGCGATCGGCGGCAGGTAGACGCCGCCAATCTCGAAATCAATGGGCAAGGGCCGGGGCTCCTTCGGCAGCGGGTTCAAGGTAGGGGCTGTAGTGACGCAAAAAGCCTGCGATCACCAGCAACGCCACACGAATGCGAAACAACGAGCGCAACTGCTCGGCCGGCGCCTGCAGTTGTTCGCCGTGCAGGTTGTCCAGGCGCTCGCCCAACGCCTGCAGGGTCTGCAGCAAGTCTGGCAGCACCAGCGCGGTGCGCCCGGCGATATAGCGGCCAGTGTTGCGCAATACCTGCTCAAGCTGCGCGCGCAGGGCCTCGGGCAGTAATGGGTTGGCCCTGCCCTGCTCCTGCAACTGGCGCAAGGCCACGCCCAGGGCCATGCACGCCAGGTTGACTTCGAACAGCCCCCGCGAGCGCTCATCACGGGTCGCTGGCAGCAGGCCGATAATCAGGGTCAGGCGGTCGAGCATGCGGCTCTCAAAAGCGAACTGGCGCGCGTCCGAGGCCGGGCCCTTGAGCAAGGCATACACCTGTTCGCGGGTTTCACGAAACAGCCGTTCGATGCGCAATTGCGGGTTGAACGGGAAAATCCACGCATACACCATCAGCGACAACGCCGCGCCACACACATAGGCACCAGCGAATTCGAACCATTGCATCGCCGTGTTCTGCCAGGCGCCGATGTTCTGCGGGCCGAACAGCAAGAAGCTCGACAAGCCCAGGCCCATGCCGATGCCGGCGGTCATCGGCCCCGACAGCCCCACCGCCACTACATAGAGCAAGGGCAACAGCAGCAGCGCGAGCATTTCGAAATCGACCACCTGCGGGATCAGCCAGAACTGGTACAGCGCCGACACCAGCAGCGCCAGGCCCAGGCCGCGGGCGTAGTTCTGCGCCGCCATCAGCGGGCGCGGAAAGGTCGCCATCAACGAGCAGAGGATGCCCACCAGAATCATCCCGGCGCGGGCGCCGTCCCAGGCGGTTTCGATCCAGATCAGCCCGGCCGCGACCAGGGCAATAAAGGCGCGGCTGGCGTTCATCGCCGCCAGGCGCCAGTCCAGGTGCAAGGGATTGCTGCGGCCCTGGCGGTACAGGCAATCGCCGGCACGGCCTTCCTGGATGGCATCGCTGAGTTCGAGCATTTCGCCGAGCTGTTCGAGCAGGCGCGCCTGCTCCCAGCGCAAGGCCCAGGCCAATGAGCGAAGCGGCGTTGGCAGGTCGCTTTGCAGCTGCTCGGCCTGTAGCGCAGCCTGGTCGAAACGCCGCTGCAAGGCGCTGAAATGCTCGCGTGCCTCGGCTGGCAAGGCCCGGCCCTGCTGCGCCAGCTGGTCGAGAAAAGCCAGCTCGTCGGCCAGCAAGCGGCTGATGAACTCCGGGTAACTGCCCTGCCAGCGCTCGGCGATCATCAGCTTCTGGTTACGCAGCACCGTCAGCCGCGAGCTGAGCAGCACCAACTGGTTGCCGAGCAGTTGCACCAGGCCGTTGGCCCCGCGCAAATGCGGGGCGTCGAAATACAGGTGGCGGCGCAGGCCTTCCAGGGCGCTGATCTCGCCAAGGATCTGCATCTGCCGCTTGCTGAACTCGGCCGCGCTCTCTTCACCGCGAATCGCCGCCGCAGCGTGGCTGGCCATCAGTTTGATGAGGTTGTCGACCTTGGCAAAATAGCCCGTGGCCACTGCCTGCGGCCGTGCACTGAGCAGGCTCACCGCACACACGCAGGCCACCGCCAGCAGGGTTTCGGTGACCCGGGTAATGGCCAGCATCAGGGTGTTGTCCTGCTCGGGGATCGCCAGCATCGCCACCACCACGGCGGTAAAGCCGCTGAGCACGAAGGCATGCGAGCTGGTGTAGCGCAGCAAGGTGCCGCCGGCGGTACACAGGGCCAGCCACAGGGCCAGGGTGATAATGAACGGCAATGGCGCCTGCGCGAATACCGCCATGATCAACACCGCCACCGCCGCGCCGAGGGTGGTGCCGAGCACCTGGGCGAAGCTGCGTTGCAGGGTCATGCCGCCCAGCGGCTGGCTGACGATGAACACCGCCATCACCGACCACTTCGGTTGGTCGAGGTCGAAGATGAACGCCAGGTACAGGGTCAACAGGCAGGCAACGATGGTCCGCAAGGCGAAGCGCAGGGTATCCGCACCGGGATGCAGCACCAGCCGCCAGTAATTGATCAAAGGTTGCACACAGGTCTCTCGAAAGTCCTTTCAGGGAACAGTAGCTTTTGTAGCGCACCCGGGAAAGACAACACGATGACCCACAGCGTTGCATATCTGCAACGATCCGCTGCCAATGCAACAATTGTCATGTTTTTACCCTTGACCCTGCGCTGCCCGAGGGTTAGTTTCTCGCCCGCATTTTTGCATGCCTACACAGGAGTCCTGCATTGGACAGTAGCCCTAGTCGATTGCGACAGGTCCACACGGCGCGCTAGTTCAGCAGGTTCCCCCTGTCACTGGCACGCCGAACATGGCGGTCAGTGGCGATTCGCATCCCTTGTGGATGACAAATCCTCATTCTCCTTCCCGCACACCTTGCACCTTCACCGGTGTTGAAGGCCCGTGGCCCTGCGCATTCTCTTTGTTCACGTACATCGCCGACTGGCGATGACAACGCGGCGTATTGCCGTGGATTCGAGGTTTGCTATGGATTGGAAAGTATTTCTGCTGCGCGTCACCGTCGCGCTGGTACTCGGGGCGCTGATTGGCGCCGAACGTCAACTGCGTCAGCGCCTGACCGGCCTGCGCACCAATGCCCTGGTCAGCACCGGCGCCTGCCTGTTCGTGCTGATGACCCAGGCAGTGCCGGGCATGGCCGCCACCGACGCTTCACGGGTTGCCGCCTATGTGGTCTCGGGCATCGGCTTTCTGGGCGGTGGTGTGATCATGCGCGACGGCCTCAACGTACGCGGGCTGAACACCGCTGCGACGCTCTGGTGCACCGCCGCCATTGGCGTGCTGTGCAGCCTGGGGCTGTTGCTGGAGGCGGCGCTGGGCAGCTGCGTGGTGCTCTGCGCCAATATCCTGCTGCGCGACATCGCCCAGCGTCTGAATCATCAGGACGTGCTGCCGGCCAACGAGGCCGAGCAGCGCTTCGAGGTGCGCATCACCTGCCGCGCCGAAGATGAAATCCAGGTGCGCAGCCTGATGCTGCACAGCTTCGGCAACGGCGGCCTGCGCCTGCAGTCGCTGCACAGTGAAGACCTGGCCAACCCGGCCAAGCTGGAAGTACGCGCCGAGCTGATGGGCAGCCCCGATGCGCCCACCCAGCTGGAACGCCTGGTCAGCCGGGTGAGCCTGGAGAAAGGCGTCAGCTCGGTGCGCTGGCAAGTGCACGAGCTGAGCGCCGATTAGCGGCGTTCGTCCGACAGCGGGGTCGGCTGGTCGGGTTCGGGCAGGCGATCGTCCAGGGGCTGGTCGTCGGGCACCCGCTCGACGTCCTCCGGCTGGTCGCGCCGCTGCGGGTCAGAGACATTCGGGTCGCTGAGCGGATCGTGCTCGCGTTGCGGGTTGTTCAGCGGATCTTTCCACAGGGGTTCATCGTCGGGACGTGGCTGGCTCATGGCAGTTACCTCGCAAGAGCGGCGCAAGAAATGCGCGCCGTACAGGTTCGAGGCTGTGCGCGGGTCCGCAGTGCCACCCAGGCGATCAACGGCAGGCCCGGGTAAATATGCTCAATGGCCAGCAAAATCCGCTGCAGCACCGGGCCGTCCTGGGGGTATCGTGTAGCAAAATAATCAGCCAGAGGTGCACTGTGGCGTCCTATACCTTGCGTCAACTGAAGTATTTCGTCACCACCGTTGAATGCGGCAGCGTCGCCGAGGCGTCGCGCAAGCTGTACATCGCCCAGCCGTCGATTTCCACGGCGGTCAAGGGCCTGGAAGACAGCTTCGGCGTGCAGCTGTTCATCCGCCATCACGCCCAGGGCGTGTCGCTGACCCCGGGTGGCGCACGCTTCTACCGCAAGGCCCAGGAACTGCTGCGTATGGCCCGCGAGTTCGAGCAGAACGCCCTGGCCGACAACGACGTGGTCTGTGGCCAGATCGACATCGGCTGCTTCGAGACCGTCGCCCCGCTCTACCTGCCGCGCTTGATCGCAGGCTTTCGCCAGCGTTTTCCGGGGGTGGAGATCCGCCTGCAGGACGGCGAGCAGCAGGAATTGGTGCAAGGCCTGACCGGCGGGCGCTTCGACCTGGCGATCTTCTACGAACATGACCTGGACAGCACCATTGAAACCGAAGCCCTGACCGCGCCCCAGCGCCCCTATGCGCTAGTGCCGGCGGGCCATCGCTTTGCCGGGCAGAAGCAGGTCTCGATCAGGGACCTGGCGCTGGAGCCGATGATCCTCCTCGACGTGCAGCCCAGCCGCACTTACTTCGTGAGTATTTTCGAAGAACTGCAGCTGAGCCCGAACATCGTCTTCAGCTCGCCGTCGATCGAGATGGTCCGCGGCATGGTCGGCCAGGGCTTTGGCTTTGCCCTGCTGGTGACCAAGCCCCATGGCCACAGCACCTATGATGGACAGGAAGTGGTCTGTGTGGAGATTGCCGAAGATGTCACAGGCTCCGCGCTGGTGGCCGGCTGGCTCAAGCGTGCGCAGCTGACCAAGCCTGCGCAGTTGTTTGTCGATTACTGCAAGGAGCAGTTTGCTGCCTGGCTGGCCTAACGGTTCAACAGCATCGCGGGGCAAGTCGGGTCGCCGCACCGCCGCTCCCACAGATTGGACTGCCCCTGTGGGGCTTGACCCGCGATGAATTCAGCGCGCCGCCCAGGCGTTGAAGCGCTGCTCCAGCTCCTCGCCATGGTCCACCCAGAACCCGGCATCCACCGCCCGCGCCCCGGCCAGGTTGGCCTCGGCGGTCGGCAACTGTTGCTGGACATTCGCCGGCAGCAGCTTCAGCGCCTCGCGGTGCACCGGCCCGTAGGGAATCTCCTCGGAAAACACCTTCTGGGTTTGTGGCTGGCTGGCAAAGGCAATGAAGTCCTCGGCCAGGGCCTTGTTCGGCGTGCCCTTGACCACCGCCCAGTATTCCGGGTCGTACAGGCTTTGCGGCCAGACGATACTGAGCTTCATGCCCTCCTTCTGTGCCGAGGCGATCCGGCCGTTGTAGGCCGCGCTCATGACCACGTCACCGGCAATCAGCCACTGCGCCGGTTGCGCGCCGGCTTCCCACCACTGGATATTGCCCTTGATCTGGTCCAGTTTGGCAAAGGCGCGGCTCACCCCTTGCTGCGTACCGAGCACTTCATACAGCTGCTCGGGCTTGACCCCGTCGGCGAGCAAGGCGATCTCCAGGGTGTACTTGGCACCCTTGCGCAAGCCGCGCTTGCCGGGGAAGTCGGCAACGTTCCAGAAGTCGGCCCAGGAACTCGGCGCCTTGGCCAGCTTGCCGTTGTCGTAGGCCATGACCATCGACCAGACGTAGGTGGCCACCCCGCATTCGCTCAGGGTACCCGGGACGAACTGCGCCGGGTCGCCGAAGCGCGCCGGATCGAGACGCTCGAACAGGCCTTCGTCACAGCCGCGCAACAGCTCCGGGCTCTCGACCTCGACCACGTCCCAGCTGGTATGGCCGACATCGACCATGGCCTTGATTTTCGACAGCTCACCGTTGTACTCGCCGGCAACCACGCGTCCTGCGCCGCTGGCGTTGAAAGGTTGGAAGTAGGCCTTGTCCTGGGCCTGCTTGGTGGCACCACCAAAGGAGATGACGGTGAGGTTCTGCGGCGCAGCCGACACCGCGCTGCACAGCACAACCAGGGCAAAGGGAACACAGCAACGCAAGAATCTGGACATGAAGCGGTTCCTCTAATAGGCCGGCACGCCCGCGCGCGCCGGCCACTTTTGGGTTTACAGGCGACCGAATTCGCGGGCGGTACGGTCTACAGCGGTACGGGTCTTGTCGACCAGTTCATCGATGTCGGCGTGGCTGGCCACCAGGGCCGGGGCCATGATCATCCGGCCCAGGGTCGAGCGAATGATCAGGCCCTCTTCAAAACCGAGGGTGCGGCAACGCCAGGCCATGTCGTTTTCGTTGGCAAAGCGCTTGCGGCTGGCCTTGTCTTCAGCGAACTGCAAGGCCGCGACCAGGCCTGCGCCCTGCACCTCGCCAATCAGCGGGTGGTTGCCGAACACTTCGCGCAGGCAACGCTGCAGGTAGGGGCCGGTCTCGTGCTTGACACGGCTGACGATGCCTTCGTCGCGCAGCGCCTTGAGGTTGGCAATTGCTACCGCTGCCGCCACCGGGTGACCGGAATAGGTCAGGCCGTGGGCGAATACCCCGCCCTGCTCCACCAGCACCTCGGCCATGCGCTTGGACAGAATCAGGCCGCCCATGGGGATGTAGCCGCTGGTCAGGCCCTTGGCGATCGACAGGGTGTCGGGCTCGAAACCAAAATGCTGGTGGGCGAACCACTCGCCGGTGCGGCCAAAGCCGCCGATGACTTCATCGGCGCACAGCAGCACGTCGTACTGCCGGCAGATGCGCTGGATTTCTGGCCAGTAGCTTTCTGGCGGGAAGATCATGCCGCCGGCGCCCTGGAAGGGTTCGGCAACAAACGCGGCGACGTTGTCGGCGCCAAGTTCGAGGATCTTCTCTTCCAGTTGGCGCGCCGCGCGCAGGCCGAATTCGGCCGGGGTCAGGTCGCCCTCGTGGGCAAACCAGTACGGCTCGTCAATGTGCGCAACATCGGGGATCACCCCGCCCATGTCGTGCATGAACTTCATCCCGCCCAGCGCCGTGGCGCCCAGGGTCGAGCCGTGGTAGCCGTTCCAGCGGCCGATCATGATCTTCTTCTGCGCCTTGCCGAGGATCTGCCAGTAGCGGCGCACGGTACGGATCAGCACCTCGTTGGCTTCAGAGCCGGAGTTGGTGTAGATCGCGTGGCTGTAGTGCGCCGGCAGCAGGCTGAACAGCAGCTCCGAGAGCTCGACCACCGCCGGGTGGGTGGTGTGGAAGAACATGTTGTAGTACGGCAGTTGCTCCAGCTGCTGGCTGGCGGCTGCGGCCAGGTCCTTGCGGCCATAGCCGAGGTTGGTGCACCACAGCCCCGACATGCCGTCCAGGTAGCGCTTGCCATCGTTGTCCCACAATGCCAGGCCTTCGCCACGGACGATCACCCGCGGGCCTTCGGCGTTCAGCGCCTTCTGGTCGAGAAAGGCATGAATGTGGTGCGCGGCATCCGCTGCCTGGTAATCGCCGGTGCTACGGGCAGGTTTGACGTGAGCGGTCATTGCGAATCTCCTTGCGGGTCTTTATCGGTTTGAGTGCCCAGCACGCTTGCCAGCGGCTCGGGCTTGAACAGTGGCTTGCCCATCACGCCCTTGATCCACAGCACGGCGATGATCGAGACGATCAGCAGCACCAGGCCTGCGTAGGCAAAAATCGAAAAGGTCATGTCCGGGCTGGGCGAGACGTTCCAGATCGCAAACAGCATGCCGGCGATGCCAAACAGCTGCGGCAGCGGGTAGAACGGCGTGCGGAACGGCCGCGCCACGTGCGGGTAGCGCCGGCGCAGGGCAATGACGTTGACGTGGGTGATGATGTAGGCCAGCAGCCAGGCCAGGGCGGCCGACAACAGCAGCTGGTTGATGGCGTCGGCATGGTCGTGCATCAGCAGCAATGGCAGGCCGGTGACCGCGGCAATGAACAGCACCGCCACCCAGGGCGCGCCGGTGCGCTTGCCCTGGCGCTTGAACACGCCGAAGGCCTGGCCGTTGCGGGCCATGCCATAAAGTATGCGCGGGATCGCCGCCAGCGAACTGTTGAGGGTGCTGCAGGTGGCGGTGATCGCGGCGGTAACCAAAAACACTTTGCCGGCCTCCCCGAACACCGTGGTGGCGAACAGGTAATGCGGCAGGCCGTTGCTGGCCAGCTCCGCCTGCGGCACGGTGAGCAAGGCGCCCAGGCCGTACAGGCAGATGATCACGAAGATGATGGTCAGGCCGAGCATCATCGAGCCCGGGATGTTGCGCTCCGGGCGGCGGGTTTCTTCTACCAGCGGGCAGACGAACTCGGCGCCGACAAAGCCCCACACCGCCATCGCGGTCAGGGCGATCACCCCCAGGCCCAACGGGTTCCAGTGGGCGCTGTCGAACAGCGCCGGGTTGGGCGCGACGATGTCGCTGTTCATCGCGCTCAGGCCCATCACCAGCAGCACCACGGTCATCACCATCGCCAGCACGGTTTGCAGGCGGGCGAAGATGTCGATGTTGAACAGGTTGAGCACAGTGAACAGCGCCAGTACACCCAGGGCCACGGTAAGCGGTGGCATCGAGTGTGGGTAGACCTTGTCGATGATGAACTCCATCAGCAACAGCTCGGCCGACAGCGCGAACATCGCCACCACGATATAGCCGGAAAAGGTCGCGAGGATCGCCGGGAACTGGCCGATGGCGACTTCGGTATAGCTGCTCAGGCTGCCGGCGCGGGGGATCATCAGCGCCAGTTCCGAGAACGAACAGGCGTAACTCAGGGCCAGCAGGTAAGCCAGGCCCAGCGGCACGATAAAGCCCAGGCCGGCGATGCCGACACCTTGCAGCATCAGCACCATGACGCCCTGGGACACCACCAGGCCGATGGCCACCGCCAGCAGCGCGGTAAGGCCGAGTTTCTTGCGACTTGCAGGCGGCGCCAGGGCGCCGGTTTGCACGCTTGCATTGCTGTTCATCGGGTGCTCCGAATTGTTGTTATTAGGTGTTGCCTGTGCTGGCCTCATCACGGGTCAAGCCCGCTCCCACAGGCCATCAGCCGCGCAGCTGAATCCAGGTCGTTTTCAACTGCGTGTACTTGTCGAACGAATGCAGCGACAGGTCGCGGCCAAAGCCCGACTGCTTGCCGCCGCCAAAGGGCACGCAGACGTCCAGGGCATCGACGGTATTGACCGACACCGTGCCGGCATTCAGCCGCCGGGCGACGCGGTGGGCGCGGTTGAGGTCGTCGGTCCACAGCGACGCCGCCAGGCCATAGATGTGATCGTTGGCCATGGCCACCGCCTGGTCTTCGTCATCGAACACGCTGACCGCCAGCACCGGGCCGAACACTTCTTCGCGGGCCAGGGTCATGTCGGCGGTGACGCCGGTAAAAATCGTCGGCTCGATGAAGTTGCTCGAACTGTCGAAACTCAGCTGTCGACCACCACACACCAGTTGCGCGCCTTCAGCCTGGGCCTGCTCGATGTAGTGCATGATCCGCTGCGCCTGGCGGCTGTCGACAATGGCCCCGGCGCGGCTTGCCGGGTTCAGCGGGTTGCCCGGCAGCCACTGGCGCGCCTTGACGATCAGCCGCTCGATGAACGCGTCGGCGATCGAACGTTGCAGCAGCAGGCGCGAGTTGGCCGAGCAGACTTCGCCCTGGTTGAAGAAGATGCCGAACGCGGCTTTCTCGGCCGCCAGGTCCAGGTCCTGGCAATCGGCGAACACCAGGTTCGGGCTCTTGCCGCCGCATTCCAGCCACACCTGCTTGAGGTTCGACTGCGCGGCGTATTGCATGAAGTACTTGCCGACTTCGGTGGAGCCGGTAAACACCAGGGCATCGACGTCCATGTGCAGGCCCAGGGCGCGACCGGCCTCCTCGCCCAGCCCCGGCACCACGTTGAGCACGCCCTTGGGCAGGCCCGCTTCAATCGCAAGCTCTGCCAGGCGCAGCGCCGAGAACGGCGACTGCTCGGCGGGCTTGAGCACCACGCTGTTACCGGCGGCCAACGCCGGGGCGAGTTTCCAGGCGGCCATGTCCAGCGGGAAATTCCACGGCACCACCGCCCCGATCACCCCCAGCGGCACGCGGGTGATGGTCGCCAGGGCATTGCTGGCGGTCGGCGCCACCTGGTCATAGAGCTTGTCGAGGCTTTCGCCGTACCAGGTGAACACATGGGCCGCGCCCGGCACGTCGATGTTCCAGGCATCCATCACCGGCTTGCCCATGCTCAGCGAGTCGAGCAAGGCCAGTTCGGCGCGGTGCTCGAGCATCAACTGCGCCAGGCGCAACAGCACGGCCTTACGCTCGCCGGGCGCCATCTTTGCCCAGGGGCCTTGTTCGAAGGCCTGGCGGGCGCTGCGCACGGCCAGGTCAACCTCGGCCTGGCCGCAAGCGGTGACCTGGGCCAGCAATGTGCCGGTGGCCGGGTTGATCACCTCGAATCGTGCGCCACTTGCGGTCTGGCAGGCCTCGCCTTGAATAAATGCGCTGTCGATCAGGCGCTGCTGTTGCGCCAGGCTGGTCCACTGGTTGAAATCGTTCACTGCAGACTCCTTGTTGTTATCCGTTGTTGGAGAGGTATTCGGCCAGGCGATCCATCAGGCGGTCACAGGCCGCCATCTGCTCGACGCTGACAAATTCATCCGGCTTGTGACCCTGCTCCATGCTGCCCGGCCCGCACACCACCGCCGGGATTCCGGCCTCATCGAACAGGCCGCCTTCAGTGCCAAAGGCCACGGTGCTGAAGGCATCGCTGCCGCACAGTTGCGCGACCAGTTGCGCTGCGGAGCTTTGCGGTGCGGTGGCCAGGCCCGGGTAGGCCGAGATCGCTTCGAAGCGGATCGCCGTGTCAGCCTTGACCGCCTGCATGGCCGGCAGCAGGGTGTGCTGCGCGTAGGTGTGCAGCTCGTCCACCACCGCCTGCGGTTCGAACGCCGGCAAGGTACGCACTTCAAAGTCGAAGCGGCAATCGGCCGGGACGATGTTCAGCGCCGTACCGCCCTGGATCACCCCGACCTGCACGGTGGAAAACGCCGGGTCAAAGCGTTGATCGTGATGCTGCGGCGCGGCCAGGCGCTGGCCGATCTCGCCCAGGCGAGCGATCAGACGCGCCGCCTGCTCGATGGCGTTGACGCCATAAGGCGCATAGGCCGAATGGCACGGCGCGCCGTGTACATGGCAACGCATGGCCAGCTTGCCCTTGTGGCCAAGCACCGGTTTGAGCTCGGTCGGCTCGCCAATCAGGCACAAGGCCGGTTGCGCGATGCGCTGGGGCAGTACCTCGAGCAGGCTGCGTACGCCCAGGCAGCCGACTTCCTCGTCATACGAGAACGCCAGGTGCACCGGCCGGCGCAGCGGGCTTTTAAGAAACACCGGCACCGCTGCCAGTACCGAAGCCAGGTAGCCTTTCATGTCGGCGGCGCCGCGGCCGTACAGCTTGCCGTCGCGCTCGGTGAGGCTGAACGGCTCGACTGTCCACGCCTGGCCGTCCACCGGCACCACATCGGTATGGCCCGACAGCACCACACCGCCCGCCACTGCCGGGCCAATGCTGGCCAGCAGGTTGGCCTTGGTCCGCTGCGTGTTGTAGATCAGCTCGCAGCTCACACCCAGGCCGTGCAGGTAGTCGCGGACGAACTCGATCAAGGCCAGGTTCGAATCGCGGCTGACCGTGGCAAAGCCGATCAGGCTGGCCAACAATGCACGGCTGCGCAGCTCACTCATCGCCCGGCACTCCGTAGCTTGGCGCCAGGGTCGGGTTGAGGGCGCGGGTCAGGTAGTCCTGCAACTGCGGCTCATAGGCGTTCCAGAGCTTGCCCAATTCGCCGATGGGGTTGTCCTCAGCCCAGTCGACGCGCAGGTCAACGATCGGCCAGACCAGCTCGCCGACCACCGACAGCGCCGCCGAATGCACCGCCCCGGCTTCGCCGCCGGCGTCCTGGCCGGCCTCAAGGGCGGTCAGCAAACGCGCGGCCAGGCAGCCTTCGCTGCGCTCGAAGGCCTCGACCATGCGCTCGATCACCGCGCTGTTGGCCAGCAGGTTGCCGGCGGCCACGCATTGTTCGCCGGCCACGGCATGGTTGATGCCCAGCGCATGATTGCCGCTGAACACCGCGGTGCGGCCCTGGGCATCGACCACTGCCACCTGGCGGTACTGGCTGTAGCCGTTGCGGGTCAAGGCGCGGTCCAGGGCCTGGTGCGGCGCCAGGCCTTCGTCCAGGCCATCGAGGATCTGCGGGCCGAGGGCCGGCAAGGTGATGTTCTGGCTCGACACCGCACCGACGCCTGTGCGCAGCCACGGGCAGCGAGCACCGACGGCGATGCTTGAAGAGCTGATGGCAATGCCCAGCTGGCCGGTTTCGGCGCAGCGGCCAACGATGGAGAAGGTCATGGCACGCTCCTTATTCGGGGATGACCGCGATCACGTCGATTTCCATCAGCCACTGCGGCTGGCCGAGGGCGCTGACCACCAGGCCGGTGGAGATCGGGAACACACCCTTGAGCCATTTACCGACTTCCTGGTACACCGGCTCGCGATAGCGCGGGTCGATCAGGTAGGTGGTGGTCTTGACGATATGGCTGAGGTCGCTGCCGGCCTCCTCCAGCAGTTGCTTGACGTTGCGCATGGCCTGCTCGGCTTGCGCCCGCGGGTCACCCAGGCCGACCAGCTGGCCATTGAAGTCGGTACCCACCTGGCCGCGCACATACACGGTGTTGCCGGCACGCACGGCCTGGCACAGGTCGTTGTCCAGGGTCTGGTTGGGGTAGGTGTCTTTGGAGTTGAACATGCGAATACGGGTATGAGTAGGCATCAACGGGCTCCCATGAGGCTGGCTGGTTGGCTGGACGCTTGCTGTTCGGCCTGGCGCTGCGAAGCGTCGCGGTAATTGAGGTAGGTGCGCTGTTTGGCGATGTGATCGGCGATGTGCTTGGCGTCGTGCCACACCCCCCAGATAAACGCCGAGCCGCGCCGCGACAGCCAAGGCAGGCCGACGAAGTACACCCCCGGCTCGCTGGACACGCCGCGCTGGTGCCGGGGCTTGCCGTTGTCCTTGAAGGCGTCGACCTGCAGCCAGCTGTAGTCCACCGAATAGCCGGTGGCCCAGATGATGGTGCCGACCCCGGCCTTGGCCAGGTCGAGTTCCAGCAACGGTTGGGTCAGGCATTGCGGATCAGGGAGAATTTCCCGCGCTTGCGGCTCTTGCGGCAGGTCCAGGCCATTGCGGGCAATGTAGGCGTCGGCGGCATCGAGCAGCGCCAGGTAGTTCTCGTCGCCGCGGGCGATGTTCTCGGCCAGGTTGGCTTCAAAGCTGACCACGCCGTTATCAAAGCCCTTGGTCAGGCCGACCAGGGTCATGCCTTGTTGGGCCAGGCGGCGAAAATCCACGGTGTGGCCGCCGCGGGCACCGCTGACGGCGATAGTCACGTGCTCCTTGCCCGGCTGCATGGTCTCGGCATCCCACTCGCCGAGCACCCCCAGCCACCAGCAGAAGTCACGGTTGCGGTAGGCCCGTGGCGGCCGGTCGTGGGCGCCGACCGAGAGGTACACCTGCTTGCCGGCACGCTGCAGTTCATCGGCGATCTGCACCCCCGATGAGCCGGCGCCAACCACCAGCACCGCGCCTTCAGGCAACTGCTGCGGGTTGCGGTAGGCGGCCGAGTGCATCTGCAATACGTTCGACTGCTTCGGCGCAATCGGCGGGATCACCGGGCGCTGGAACGGGCCGGTGGCAACCACCACCTGCTGGGCCTCGATCACGCCATCGCTGGTGTGCACGGTGAACCCCGGACGATCGCTGTTGCGCAGCACCTGGGTAACTTCGACGCCAGTGCGGATCGGTGCGTTGAATTTGCGCGCGTAGGCTTCGAAGTAATCGGCCACCTGGTCTTTACCAGCGAAGGCGTCCGGGTCGAGGCCGTCGAACTCCAGGCCCGGGAAGCGGTCGTGCCAGGCCGGCCCATTGGCCACCAGCGAATCCCAGCGACCGGTGCGCCAGGCTTCGGCGATACGGTTGCGCTCCAGCACCAGGTGCGGCACGCCCAGGCGGCTCAGGTGTTCACTCATGGCCACGCCGGCTTGCCCGGCGCCCACTACGAGCGTATCGATCTTGGTTTTATTGGTTGTCATGTCTGCGCCCTACTGAGTTGTCCCACGCGGGTGGCCGTGGGAGGGTGTAGGTCGCATTCTGGGAGAGCGCGAAGAAAGGCGAAATTATGATTTTTGTGGTTGTTGGAGAGTAAAAAACTAAGGGCTGCGTTGCAGCCCTTCGCCGGCAAGGCCGGTTCCCACAGGAACCAGCTAGCTAGGTTCTGTACGAACAGAGATGTCGCAAACACCGCATGGAACAAGCCAGCGAGACCATAGCGACGTAGTGCTTCGGCGTCGTAGCCCTTGTCGGCAAGCAACCATTTACAGCGCTTACGCGGGCGGCCACGTTGGTTCGATGGAATGCTGACCTCGTCCAATAGGGAAACCGTTGATACACCGTTGACCACGGGCCAAAGCGCTCCGGCATATCTCGCCACGCAGCACCTGAGCAGAGCACCCAGAGCACGCCATCGAGCATCAGGCGGTCGCTCAGGCGGGGCCGCCCCCGGCCATGGGTTTCGGTGAAGAGATCAGCAACCACGGTCCAAGCCTCATCCGAGAGTTCGTAACGCTTTGCCATCACAGAATTTCTTTCCGTAGATGGCTGGAAACTCTACAAAATTTCAGCCTACGAGGGACGCCGATTGGGTTTCTCGGGATTTCGTACAGAGCCTAATGATGGGCGTTTTGACTTCAACTTGTGCCCGATGGCATGCCTGCAAAACAACTAAAAACGGTTTTTAAAAAAAAACACACACGCAAGAAAACGTTATAAAAAACTAGTAGTTTTATCAGTAGCGCCACCCCCGAAAAAGCTTAATTATTTCTACGCCCAAGGAAGAAAAACTTGAGCAAGAGACGTCCCGTCCAAAGGAGCACACCATGGCCAAGTCATTTATTGCCCGCTTATACGGCAAGGTTGATAGCAACCACCATAGCCGCATCCCCGTTACACTTTCAAAGTTTGTACGAGAGGTGGATTTTTACAACAACGTGAAATACAAGGTGGTCAATGATGACTGGCTAAATCTAAACTATCGGGACACCACCCCTGTCGAACTTAGATTTGAACATCAATACACTAACAACACGTACAGATTCATCATTGACTCAGGTGCCTTCGAAGGCTACACAATGGGCGTGGGTGAAAGCGGCCCCACTCTAGACATGGTCGGGGCCTGGAACAAAGTTTCATCCACTGACCCAACCACATTCTTTGAGATATCATACGATGGAAATATCGTAACCGGCGATCAACTCCCGGATACCGCTGGCTCCATTAAAATCCTGAACAACAACCGGAATGCATTGAAGTGGCGGCGACGCCCAGATGAAAATCCGAATGACTTTGAATATCCTAACTTCAATTATCAAATCGTGGATGGGGGTGACAATAACTTAGTACTTGAATTCTACCTTGAAATAACCAAGCGATTCGGCTAGGCACTGTACGAAAAGTAATGTCGTAGACATCGCTGCCAGCAGGCCAATGTGACCATCGCCGCATAGCTTTTCGCGAGCTTGCAGTAGCGTGTCGCCAGGCGGCGATGTTCCTTCAACCAGCCGAACAGCCGTTCGGTAAACTGGGTTTCGGATCGCTGGCTTGTCCGCCAGAAAGGATGAAGTGCAGTGGTACACCTCGAGCGTCGCAGACCATGTGAATTTTCGTTGTCAGCCCACCCCGGCTTCTCCCGAGTGCGTGGTCCGCTGGTTCTTCCGCTCCCCTTTTTGGCCTGCTCCAGATGAGGCCCGGGTCGCTTTGACTGCCGTCGAGTCAATGCACCAGGTGTCCAGATTGATCAGGCCTTGAGCGTTGAGTTTGACGTGCAGGCGCTTGAGCATCTTGTTGAAGGTGCCCTGGGTACGCCAGTCTCGAAAGCGGTGATAAACCGAGGACCAGGGGCCGAATCGCTCAGGCATGTCTCGCTATGCTGCGCCGGAGCAAAGTACCCACAACACACCATTGAGCATCAAGCGATCATTAGCTCTTGGGCGCCCAGTGCGCCGATGTGCAGTAAAAAGATCAGCGACTATTTCCCAATCAGCATCGGAAAGTTCGTATCGCTTGGGCATGGCAGAATCCTTCGCCTAAAAGGCGAGAACTCTACGGAAAATCAGGCCCCCAGAGGCCTCTACGACATTTCAAAGGTTTTCATACAGAGCCTAGTAAAGGCGCGCTTTGACCAGCGGCCTGATCAGATAATTGAGCACTGTGCGCTTGCCGCTGAGGATATCCACCTCGGCAACCATGCCGGGGATGATCGGCAGCACCTCATCGCCCTTCTTCAGCTGGCTGCCGTCGGTTTTGATCAGCACCTGGTAGTACGACTCTTTGCCGCGCGGGGTGTCTTCCTCGATGGTGTCGGCGCTGATCTGCTCCAGGGTGCCCTTGAGGTCGCCATAGATGGAGAAGTCGTAGGCGGTGATCTTGACCTTGGCCGGCATGCCCGGCACCAGGAAGGCCACGTCCCGCGGCTTGATTCGCGCCTCGACCAGCAGGCGCTCTTCTACCGGGATCACCTCCATGATCGCCTCGCCCGGCTGGATCACCCCGCCGCGGGTGTTGATCAGCACGGTGTTGACCCGCCCGCGCACCGGCGACAGGATCTCGGTGCGGCGCAACTGGTCCTGGCGTTGCTGGATGATCGGCTCCAGGGCGCTGAGGTCGGCCTTGCGCTGCGAGCGCTCGGTGTAGGCGTCCTGGAAGTAGGTGTTCTTCAGCTCGGTGAGCTTGCCGTTGAGGGTGGCGATGTCCTGGCTGAGTTTCAATGCCTCCATCTGGCTGACCGCGCGCTTGGCCACCAGCGGGCGCACCAGGTCGAGCTGGCTCTGGGCCAGGCGGATCTGCGCCTGGATCGAGCGGGTGTTTTCCAGCAACTTGCCGCGCCGCGACTTGAACAGCTCGCGCTCGGAGCGCGCCAACGGGCTGTCGGGGTCGACCCCGGGGCCGAACTCGATGCGTTCCTTGCCCAGCACCTCGGCATCCAGACGGGCGATCGCCGCGCGCAGGCCGTCGGCCTGGTTGGTCGACTCCTGGACGTTGGTCAGAAAGCGCGTTTCATCCAGGCGCACCAGCGGCTGGCCAACCTCCACCAGGTCGCCCTCCTTGACCAGCAGGCGGTCGAGGATGCCGCCTTCCAGGCTCTGGATCTTCTGGATGCGGCTGTACGGCACCACCCGACCATCGCCACGGGTGACCTCGTCGAGCTCGGCCCAGGCCGCCCAGGCGATAGCGATGAGGATGCAGGCCAGCAACAGCCACAACAGCGGCCGGTACACCGGGTGGGTCACCGCCAGCAGCGGGTCGGCCAGCTCGCGGCGCAGTTTCGCCGCCTTGCGCTCAGAGTCCATGTGCACCTCCTGCGGCCTGTGGGGCCTGTACCTGACTGCCCTGCACCACCTGGTCCAGCGGCCCATCCATGATCACCCGGCCCTGGCGCAGCACCACCGCGCGCTCGACCAGGGCAAGCATGCTTTTTTTGTGCGTGGTGATGATCAGGGTGCGTTTGCCCAGCCATTGCTGCAGGTAGTCGATCACCTGTTTTTCGCTGCTCTGGTCGAAGGCTGCGGTGGGTTCGTCGAGCAGCAGTATTGGCGGGTCCTGCAGCAGTACCCGGGCCAGGCCCACGGCCTGGCGCTGGCCGCCAGACAAACTGGCGTTGCCCTGCAGCGGCATGTCCAGGCCCAGCGAATGGCTGCGCACGAAAGCGCCGAGGCCGACGCCGTCGAGGGTTTCCAGCAGTTCGTCATCGCTCAGGGCGGCGCTTTCGAGGTTGAGGTTGTCGCGCAGGCTGCCCTGGAACAACGCCACCTCCTGGGGCAGGTAGCCAATACCGCGCTGGCGGTCGGCCGGGTCGATCTGGCTGAGGGCGACGTCATCGAGCAGCAGGCGCCCGGCCTGGGCATCGAGCAAGCCGCTGAGCAGGCGCAGCAGGGTCGACTTGCCGGCGCCGTTGCCGCCCAGCAGCGCTACCCGCTCGCCGGCCTGGATGGTCAGTGCCTGAATGTCCACCACCGGTGGGCTGTCACCGTGGCTCAGGCGCACGCCTTCAAGGCGAAAGTGCCCGTGCAGGTGCGGCTTGTGCACGAAGCGCTTGCCCTGGGGCCGCTCCTGCTCGGCGGCCATCAACTGGTCGAGGCCTTCCATGGCCACCTTGGTGTGCTGCCAGCGCCCGAGAATGCCAGCCGCCTGGGACAGCGGCGCGATGGCTCGCGAGGCGAGGATCGAACAGGCCACCAGGGCACCGACGGTCATCGCCCCTTCGCTGATGCGGTAGACACCGAACACCACCACGCCGACATAGCACAATTGCTGGACGATGCTCGAGGCGTAGCTCAGGCTCGAGGCCAGGGCGTGGGTTTTCATTGCCGTGCTTGAAAGCTCGCCGGTCAGGGTTTCCCACTGCTGCAGGCAACGGCCTTCGGCGCGGGTGGCCTTGACCGTTTCCAGGTGCTCGAAGGCTTCCAGCAGCACGCCGTTTTTCATCGCCCCTTCGCGCAGGTTCTGCCGCGACAGATTACCCAGCAGGCGCTGGGTCAGCAGCCCCGGCAGTACCATCAGCACACAGGCGACGATCGGAACCCAGACCACCTGGCCGCCGATCAGGGCAATGATCAACAAAAAGATCAGCACGAACGGCAAGTCGCTGATCAGCGCGGCGCTGGATGAGGTAAAGAACTCGCGCACCGACTCGAACTCGCGCACCTGGGTGCTGAAGGCGCCCATGGACGCAGGCTTGGCGGCGATCCGCGTGCTCAGCACCCGCGAGAACAACAGGCTGGAGAGCTGCAGGTCGAGGCGCTTGCCCAGCACGTTGAGCAAATGCCCGCGCATGATCCGCAGCACGCCGTCGAGGACAATCGCCAGGGCCACGCCGCTGGCCAGAATCCACAGGGTGTCGAAGGCGGCGTTGGGCACCACGCGGTCATATACCTGCATGGCGAACAGCGCCGAGGCAATCGCCAGGACGTTGGCCACCAGGGCGGCGGCGGCCACTTCGGCGTAAGAACGCCAGAGCTTTTTCAGCGGGCCGAAAAACCAGTGCTCGGGCACCGCCCTGGCGTAATCCCCTACCCGCTCGTCGGCGCGAAACCGGCACTTGGCGAACACCGCCGTGCCGCTGTACAGCGCCGCCAGTTCAGCCAGGGGCAAACGCTCGCCGCCGCCATCGCTCTGCGGTACCAGCACCTGAGCGTGCTCAGCGTCGAGCTTGACCAGCACCAGGCTGCGCCCGTCGTTGAGCAGCAACAGCGCGGGCAGCAGGTAGTTGTCCATCTGCGCCAGCGGCAGTTGATCGACCCGCGCGGTGATATCGGCGCGGCGCAAAGCCCGGGCGACCATGCGCAGCGGCAGGCGGCCGTACTCCAACGGCAAGCCGTCGACCAGCTCGGCATCGCCCAGCGGCCGCCCCAATTGCCGGCACAGCAACAGCAAGCCCTCGCGCAGCGGATCGTTGAGAGGGTCGTGGTTGAGCACCACGACGTTGTCGGCAATCCTGTTGTCAGCTTCCATTCAAGCGATTCTCCACCAGTGGGCCCAACAAGCCGACCTGTGCGGCCGCCCGGTACTCGATGCGTTTGCGTTCGATGTGCAGGTTGATCAGTTGCCGCTCGGCCTCGAAGCGTTCACGCTGGACGTTGAGCAGGTCGATCACATCGCGCCGGCCCACCTCGAACTGCTCGCGGTACAGCTCGCTGACCTGCGCCGACTCGGTGACCTGCTGCTGCAGCGACTTCTCCCGCCAACCCAGGGTTTCGCTGTTGTCGAACAAGGTCTGCAATTGGCGGCGGATGTCGCGCTGCATGGCATCGGCGGTAAAGCGCGCCGACTCCAGGCGTTGCTGCGCGGCGGTCGGGCGGCGGAAGTTGGACAGGCCCTGGAAGGTGTCCATGCGCAAGCGCAGGGCCACCACCGAGTCGCTTTCCGGATGCCCGCCGACTTCCCGGCGCAAGGCTGTGGCTTCGATATTCAGTTGCGGCAGCAACGACGCCTTGGCCTCGCGAACCTGGGCTTCGGCAACGTTGGCGTCTTCCAGCGCCTTGCGTTGCAAGGGCGCGTCGTGGATCACCCGGGTCAGGTCGCTTGAGGCCAGGTAGCGCTTGAGCGACAGCGGCTCGGGGTCGCTGAGGACATCGGGTTCCTGGCCAACCAGGAGGGCGTACTGGTTGCGGGCATCCTGCAGGTTGCCCTTCTCCAGCGCCAGTTGCTCCTGGGCCCGTGCCAGTTCAAGGTTGGCGCGGTCCAGCTCGCTGCGGTCGGCATAGCCGTCGCCGCCACGGTCTTCGGTCATCTGGCGGATGCCACCGAGGCGCTGCAGGTGCTCGCGCACCGCCTCGACCCGGCGCTCGGCCGCCAGTACATCCAGGTAGGTCTCGACGATATCCAGCGCGGCATCGTCGCGGGCCACCAGTAACGCCTGCGACAGTTTGCGCTGGGTGGCGCTGGCGCTGTCGACCTTGCTGTTGACCCGGCCCCAGTCATAGAGCATCTGCGAGGCGGTCAGGTCGTAGACCACATCGCCAAAATCGAACTCCTGCGGCCCGCCAGACACCGACACCGACGGGTAGTAGCCGCCTTTGGCAATCTCCACTTCTGTTCCGGCGCGATCGGCTTCGGCCATCGCCGAGCGCACCTCAGGGTGAATCGCCAGCCCTGCCCGGACCGCCTGGTCCAGTGGCATGGCTGGCGCAACCATCGGCAGGCCCAGCGCCAGCAGCCACAGGGCCACTTGCGCTTGCCGCCGTCCCTTGCGCGCGTACTGCATGCGCGCTGCCATCACACGACAACCTGAACCGTATTGTCCTCGACCAGCAAGATGTTGGCGCCAAAGGTGTAGACGTCGTAGTTGACGCCGTTGATCGCCTGGCTGGTCCCGGTGTTCACCGCCCCGACCACGTTCAGGGTGTCGTTGCTTTCACCGGTGATCTGCAGGGTGTTGTTGGCATCGGTAATGGCGTTGACCTCCGCTGCGGTCAGGGTCAGCACGCTGCCCGAATCGCCCTTGCCCAGGTCGATACGCTCGATATTGCTCAGCGTGCCGGCCCCCACCGAGTTGTAGTCCAGGTCGATGCCGTTGGCGAACAACAGGGTATCGAAGCCCGCCCCGCCGTCGATGCTGACAAAGTTGGTGGCGGTGATCTGGATGGTGTCGTTGCCGTCACCCGCCACCACATGATCGCCGGTGCCGACGTTGAAGATCAGGTCGCTGCCGGCCCCGCCATTGATATGCTCGGAGCTGCCGTTGGCCCCCGCCATCACGTCGTCGCCGGCGGTGCCGTTGACGTCGATCTGGCCAATGTTCAGCGACAGGCCGTTGGGCACCAGAGTGATGCCATAGGCGGCGCTGTCGTTGCCCTGACCATCGGTTGAGACAACGTTGAAGGAGATCTGCGAGCCAAGGTTGAGGATGTCGGTAATGTTCAGCCCCAACTGGGTGAGGACGCTCGGGCTCAGCAGGTTCAGGGCAAAGTGCCCAGTGCCATCGGCGTTGATTGGCAGCAGTTCGACGTTCAGCACCGGGGTGATAACGCGAATCACCAGGCTGGAACCGGCCTCGGTGGTACCGCTGAAGCCAAACCTGGGGTTCAGCGGGTTGAGGCTGACATCGACCCCGAAGCCGCCGATGGTCACCGGCTGCTCGATGCTGGCGCCAATGCCGATGCTGGCGACGTTGCTCGGGTTGCCGGCCGGGTCGCGGCCGACCACCGAGACCTGGGCACTGAGCAGTTGGTCCCAGCTGAAGTCGATGTCAAGGTCAGTGAGCAGGTTCAGCGACGCCAGCCCGCTGTTGTCGGCGGTTACCGTTACCGTAGCGACTACCCCGCCGACGGTCAGGTTGACGGTCAGCTCGGTGCCAGGTTCGGCTGAGATGGTCAGCAGGTTGCCGACCAGCGACAGCACCGGGGTGGCCGGCGGCACGGTGTCGATGGTGAACGGTGCCGGCGTCGAGGCGGCGCCGCCGTTGATGTCGGCCGTGACGGTCGAGGCGCCCTGCGGGAACGGCCCCTGCCCGCCTGGCGGGGTCAGGGTCAGGGTCACGCTGCCAGCGCTGATATCACCGGCCGTCAGGGTATGGCTGACCTCGGCTTCATAGCCGTTCTGGCCGGCGAACTTGACGGTGACCACCTGGCCGGCCTGCATGGTCGGCCGCACGCTCACGTTGACCTGGATGCCATCGCTGATTTCGGCGGCGTTGATCCAGGTATCGGCGGCTTCCGGCACGCTGATGGTTGGCGGCGCCAGGTCCGGGGCAATGACGCTGCCCGGGCCGCTGACGTTGCCGGCCGCATCCACCGCCACCGCCGACAGCAGCTCGCCGGTAATCAGTGGTGGTGCGAACGGCAGGCTGAAGTTGCCGCTGCCATCGACGTTGACCGTGATCGGGTTGGCGCTGTCGCCGTTGACCACGATGCGCACCTGGCTGTTGGCCTCGGCGGTACCGGTGAGCAACGCGCCGTCGGCACTGATGCTCAGCACCGGCGCGCCCGGTTCCACGCTGTCGACCGTGGTGGTTGCCGGCCCGCTGTCATTGCCGGCGGCGTCCTCGGCCACGGCATTGACCACGGTGCCGTTGGCCAGCGGGCTGGCCGGGGTGAAGTTCCAGTTGCCGCTGCCATCGGCGGTGGTCTCACCAATCGGGTTGCCGCCGCCATCGGTAAGGATGACCTTGGCGCCGATTTCGGCAGTACCGCTGATGACCGCGCCGTTGCTCGGGTTGATCACCGGTGCGGCAGGCGCCACGGAATCCACTGTGGTGCTAGCCGGGCCGCTGTTGTTGCCGGCGGCGTCCTGGGCCACGGCATTGACCACCGTGCCGTTGGCAAGTGGCGCGCCGGGGGTGAAGCTCCAGTTGCCGCTGCCATCAGCAGTGGTTTGACCGATCGGGTTGCCGCTGCCGTCAGTAAGGATGACCTTGGCACCGATCTCGGCGGTACCGCTGATGATCGCGCCATTGCTCGGGTTGATCACCGGTGCGCCAGGCGCCACCGCGTCAATGGTAGTGCTGACCGGCCCGCTGCTGTTGCCAGCGGCATCCTGGGCCAGCGCATTGATCACGGTGCCGTTGGCAAGTGGCACGCCTGGGGTGAAGCTCCAGTTGCCGCCGCCATCAGCAGTGGTTTGACCGATCGGGTTGCCGCTGCCGTCGGTGAGAATGACCTTGGCGCCGGCTTCGGCGGTACCGACAATGATCGCGCCGTTGCTCGGCTCGATTACCGGTGCGGCCGGCGCCACGGCGTCAACCGTGGTACTGACCGGGCCGCTATTGTTGCCGGCAGCATCCTGGGCCACGGCATTGATTACCGTCCCATTGGCCAATGGCGAGCCCGGAACAAAGCTCCAGTTGCCGCTGCCATCAGCGGTGGTTTGACCAATCGGATTGCCGCTGCCATCGGTAAGAATGACCTTGGCGCCGATTTCCGCGGTGCCGGTGATCACCGCACCATTGCTCGGGTTGATCACCGGCGCGGCAGGCGCCACGGCATCCACCGTGGTGCTGGCCGGGCCGCTGCTGTTGCCGGCAGCGTCCTGGGCCACGGCATTGACGACGGTGCCATTGGGCAACGGGCTGGCCGGGGTGAAGCTCCAGTTACCACTGCCATCGGCAGTGGTTTGACCAATCGGGCTGCCGCTGCCGTCGGTAAGGATGACCTTGGCACCCGCTTCGGCGGTGCCGCTGATCGCTGTGCCATTGCTCGGATCGACCACCGGCGCGCCGGGCGCCACGGCATCAACCACCGTACTGGCCGGGCCGCTGTTGTTGCCGGCGGCGTCCTGGGCGACGGCGTTGACCACCGTGCCATTGGCCAACGGCGGCAGCGGTGTGTAGCTCCAGTTGCCGCTGCCATCGGCGCTGGTCTGACCGATCGGGTTGCCGCTGCCATCGGTGAGGATCACCGTGGCATTGGCTTCGGCAGTACCGACAACAACTGCCCCGTTGCTGGCATTGATCACCGGTGTTGCCGGTGCCACGGCATCCACCGTGGTGCTGGCCGGGCCGCTGCTGTTGCCTGCGGCGTCCTCGGCCACGGCGTTGACCACGGTGCCATCGGGCAGCGGCGTGCCTGGCACGAAGCTCCAGTTACCGCTGCCATCGGCGGTGGTTTCACCAATCGGGTTGCCACTGCCATCGGTCAGAACGACCTTGGCGCCGATTTCGGCGCTGCCGCTGATGACCACGCCGTTACTGACGTTGACCACCGGCACCGCAGGCGCCACGGCATCCACCGTGGTACTGCCCGGGCCACTGCTGTTGCCGGCAGCATCCTGGGCCACGGCATTGACCACAGTGCCATTGGGCAGCGGGCTGGCCGGGGTGAAGCTCCAGCTACCACTGCCATCGGCTGTAACCTGGCCAATCGGGTTGCCGCCGCCGTCAGTAAGGATGACCGTGGCACCCGCCTCGGCGGTTCCGCTGATGACTGCACCATTGCTCGGGTTGACGACCGGTGCGCCGGGGGCCACGGCGTCGACCGTGGTGCTGCCTTGCAGACTGGTGTTGCCGGCAGCGTCCTGAGCTACGGCATTGACCACCGTGCCGTTGGCAAGTGGCGAGCCCGGGGTGTAGCTCCAGTTGCCGCTGCCATCGGCCGTCACCTGGCCAATCGGGTTGCCGCTGCCGTCGGTGAGGATAACCTTGGCACCGGCTTCAGCAGTGCCGACGATGACCGCGCCGTTACTCGGGTCGATCACCGGCGCAGCCGGGGCCACCGCGTCAATGGTAGTGCTGACCGGGCTGCTGGTGTTGCCGGCCGCGTCCTGGGCCACGGCATTGATTACCGTGCCATTGGGCAAGGGGCTTCCTGGGGTGAACGTCCAGTTGCCGCTGCCGTCGGCCGTTACCTGGCCAATCGGGTTGCCGCTGCCATCGGTAAGGATGACCTTGGCACCCATCTCGGCGGTACCGCTGATGACCGCGCCATTGCTCGGGTTGATCACCGGCGCGGCAGGCGCCACGGCATCCACCGTGGTGCTGCCCGGGCCGCTGCTGTTGCCGGCAGCGTCCTGGGCCACGGCATTGACGACGGTGCCATTGGGCAACGGGCTGGCCGGGGTGAAGCTCCAGTTACCACTGCCATCGGCAGTGGTTTGACCAATCGGGTTGCCGCCGCCATCGGTGAGCAGGATGGTCGCGCCGGCTTCGGCAGTACCGCTGATCTCGGCGCCGTTGCTCGGCTCGACCAGCGGCGCCGCGGGCGCAACGCCATCAATCGTGGCAACCGCCGCCGCACTGTCGACCCCGCTGGGGTTGCGCGCCACGACATTGATCACGGTGCCGTCCGGCAGCGGCACACCGGGGGTGAAGCTCCAGTTGCCGCTGCCGTCGGCCGTCACCTGGCCGATCGGGTTGCCGTTGCCGTCGGTGATGATGAGGGTGTTGCCGGCATCGGCGCTGCCGCTGATGACCGAACCGTTGCTGGGGTCGATCTGCGGGATCGACGGCAACGAGGTATCTACGATAGTGCTAGCGGGCGCGCCGGTGTTGCCGGCCGCGTCGGTGGCGGTGACATTGACCACGGTGCCGTTGGGCAGTTGCGCACCGGGGGTGAACGTCCAGTTGCCGCTGCCATCGGCGGTGGTCTGGCCGATCGGGTTGGCGCTGGCGTCGGTCAGGGTAACGGTGCTGTTGGCCTCGGCGGTGCCGTTGAGGGTATTACCGTTGCTTGGGTTGACCGCCGGCGCTGGCGGCGGCACGGCATCCACCGTGGTGGTGCCCGGGCCGCTGGTATTGCCGGCCGGGTCCTGGGCCACGGCATTGATCACCACGCCGTTGACCAATGGCGCAGCAGGCGTGAACGTCCAGTTGCCGCTGCCGTCGGCGGTGGTCTGGCCGATCGGATTGCCACCACCATCGGTGATGATGATCCTGGCCCCCGCTTCGGCAGTGCCGCTGATGGTGCTGCCATTGCTCGGATTGATGACCGGTGCGTCCGGGGCAACGCTGTCCACGGTGGTGGCGGCCTGCAGGCCCGTGTTGCCAGTCGGATCGGTGGCGGTGGCAATCACCACGGTGCCGTTGGCCAGCGGGCTGCCCGGGGTGAAGCTCCAGTTGCCGCTGCCATCGGCGGTCACCTGGCCAATCGGGTTGCCGCTGCCATCCTTGAGGACAACCGTGGCACCGGCTTCGGCGGTGCCGCTGATGGTGGCGCCATTGCTCGGGTTGATGACCGGGGCCGCAGGCGCCGAGCTGTCGACGGTGACGCTGGCCGGTGCGCTGAGGTTGCCGGCAGCATCCTGGGCGACAACGTTGACCACGGTGCCATCGGCCAGCGCCGAACCCGGGGTGTAGGTCCAGTTGCCGCTGCCGTCGGCAAAGACTTCGGCGATCGGGTTGCCGCTGCCGTCGGTGAGAATGACTTTGCTGTTGGCTTCGGCGGTGCCGCTCAGGCTGTTGCCGTTGCTCAGGTTGACCGTCGGGGCCGGCGGCGCGACGGCATCCACTACGGCAGAAGCCGGTGCGCCGGTGTTACCGGCCGGGTCGGTGGCCACCGCATTGACCACGGTGCCGTTGGGCAGCGGGCTGCCCGGGGTAAAGCTCCAGTTGCCGCTGCCGTCGGCGGTCACCTGGCCAATCGGGTTGCCGCTGCCATCGGTCAGGGTGACGGTGGCGCCGGCTTCGGCGGTACCACTGATGACGCTGCCATTGCTCGGGTTGAGTAGCGGCGCGCCCGGAGCGACGCTGTCTACCGTGGTGGCCGCTGGAGCACCGGTGTTGCCGGTCGGGTCGGTGGCCGTGGCCACCACCACCGTGCCGTTGGGCAACGGGCTGCCCGGGGTGAAGCTCCAGTTGCCGCTACCATCGGCCGTGACCTGGCCTATCGGGTTGCCGCTGCCATCCTTGAGCAGCACCGTGGCGCCGGCTTCGGCGGTGCCGCTGATGACGCTACCATTGCTCGGGTTGAGTACCGGAGCCGCAGGTGCCGAGCTGTCGACGCTTACGCTCGCCGGCGGGCTACTGTTACCTGCCGCGTCCTGGGCGAGCACATTGATTACCGTGCCATCGGCGATTGGCGTGCCCGGGGTGTAACTCCAGTTACCGCTGCCATCGGCGGTCACCTCGGCAATCGGGTTGCCGTTGCCATCGCTGATGATCACCTTGCTGTTGGCTTCGGCGGTGCCACTGAGGCTGCTGCCATTGCTCGGATTGATGGTCGGCGCCAGTGGCGCGACTGCATCGACAGTGACGCTGGCCGGGCCGCTGCTGTTGCCGGCGGCGTCCTGGGCCACGGCATTGATCACGCTGCCATCGGGCAACGCGGCGCCCGGAGTAAAGCTCCAGTTGCCGCTGCCGTCAGCAGTGGTTTCACCAATGGGGTTACCACTGCCGTCGCTGAGAATGACCTTGGCACCGGCTTCGGCAGTACCGCTGATGACCGCGCCATTGCTCGGATTGACCTGCGGTGCGGCCGGTGCCTGGGCATCGACGACAGTACCGCCGGGGGCGCTGGTGTTGCCGCTGGCGTCGGTGGCGGTGACGTTGACCACGGTGCCGTCGGGTAACGGGCTACCCGGGGTGAAACTCCAGCTGCCGCTGCCATCGGCGCTGGTTTGACCAATCGGGTTACCACTGCCGTCGGTCAGGATGACGGTCGAACCGGGTTCGGCAGTACCGCTGATGACACCGCCATTGCTCGGGTTGACCACTGGCGCCGCGGGCGCTACAGCGTCGACGCTGACCGTTGCCGGCACGCTGGTGTTGCCCGCCGCATCCTGGCTGACCACACTGACCACGGTGCCATCGGCAATTGGCATGCTGGGGGTGTAGCTCCAGTTGCCACTGCCATCGGCGCTGGTCTGGCCGATGGGATTGCCGTTACCGTCGCGGATGATCACCGTGCTGCCTGGCTCGGCGCTGCCGCTAAGCTCGCTGCCATTGCTCGGGTTGACCGTCGGTGCGCCAGGCGCTACGCCGTCGACGGTGGCGCTGGCCGGGCCACTGATGTTGCCGGCGGCATCCTGGGCCACGGCATTGACCACGGTGCCATCGGGCAACGGCGTGGCCGGGGTAAAACTCCAGTTGCCGTTGGCATCGGCAGTGGCCTGGCCGATCGGGTTGCCGCTGCCGTCGGTCAGGGTGATGGTCGCCCCGGCTTCGGCGCTACCGCTGATCTCGCTACCGTTGCTCGGGTTGATCTGCGGCGCTGCCGGCGCCACGCCGTCGACGGTGATCGACGCCGGCGGGCTGCTGTGGCCGCTGGCATCCTGGGCCACCACAGTGACCACGGTGCCATCGGCCAGCGCCGTGCCTGGCGTAAAGCTCCAGTTGCCATTGCCGTCGGCGACCGTCTGGCCGATCGGGTTGCCATTACCGTCGGTGATCACCAGGATTACGCCGGGCTCGGCAGTACCCGACAGCTCGCTGCCATTGCTGGCATTGACCTGGGGTGCATCCGGGTAATCGGGGGCCTGGACGCTGACGCCCGGGCTGCTGTTGCCGGCAGGGTCAGTGACCACCACGGTGACGGTCTGGCCATCGGTCAGCGGTGGATCAAGCGGCACCTGGAAGCTGCCATCGCTGCCGATCACCGCCGTGACATCCGGCTGGCCATCGCCATTGGTGTCGACACCAACGCTGGCACCGGGCTCGCCATTGCCGCTGACGCTGCTGCCGTCGGGCGCCACTTCGACATCCGTGGGCGCCGCCGGGGCGGTGGTGTCCGGTGCGCTGGCCTGGGCTGGCGGGCTGCTGTTGCCGGCCGGGTCGGTGATCACCACGGTCACCGTCTGGCCATTGCTCAGCGGTGGGTTAAGCGGCACCTGGAAGCTGCCGTCAGGGCCGATGATCACCGTGATGTCGGGATGACCGTCGCCATCGGTGTCGATGCCCGCCGTGGCTCCCGGCTCACCCTTGCCACTGACCAGGGTGCCATCGGGGGAGACTTGCAGATCGCTTGCCGGCGCCGGTGCGGTGGTGTCCGGTGCGGTGATCTGGGTCGGCGGGCTGCTGTTGCCGGACGGGTCGGTGACCACCACGGTCACCGTTTCACCGTTGGTCAGTGGCGGGTTCAACGGTACCTGGAAGCTGCCATCGGCGCCGACCACCACGGTTGCATCAGGCTTGCCGTCGCCGTTAGTGTCGATGCCGACGGTAGCGCCCGGCTCGGCCTTGCCGCTCACCGAACTGCCGTCGGTGGCCACCTGCAACCCCGTCGCTGCACCCGGCGCGGTGGTATCCACCGGTGGGGTTTCACTGCCGCCGCCACCACCGCCGCCGCCACCGCCACTGTTCGACACCGCAACGCCCGCACCAATCACCGCCGCGCCCGCCAGCAGCATCCCCCCTACCCCCAGGCCGCCTGCGGTCGCACCGGCACCGGCGCCCCCGGCAGCGGTCAGCGAGTCAAAGCCTGCAGCGCTTTCCTGGGCGACATAGGTGGCCGCCAGGATGCCCTCTGCGGCAACCGGCGGCAGGCTAACCGCCACCAGCTTGCCTTCATGGACCAGGAACAGCTCACTGGGTGGCTGGCCTTCGGCATAGAAATTGGCAATACGGACGCTCTCGCCGTTCTTGAGCTGCACCACCAGGTCGGCATCGCTTTTCGAATAGCTGGCAACCGCCTCGGGATCGATGTCGAGGGCGATTTCGCTGCTTTCGGTAAGTTTCAGGATGCCGT
The DNA here is from genome assembly GCF_900101695.1 of Pseudomonas sp. UC 17F4. Taxonomy (NCBI): domain Bacteria; kingdom Pseudomonadati; phylum Pseudomonadota; class Gammaproteobacteria; order Pseudomonadales; family Pseudomonadaceae; genus Pseudomonas; species Pseudomonas sp. UC 17F4. The sequence goes on along the minus strand of NZ_FNKV01000001.1, from coordinate 3,639,144 downwards.
TGGTAGGGATTTCAGTGACAGCGGCGGACGAGACATTTTGATTGAGGGGGGAAACCTGCGCCTGGATCGACATGCTAGACAGTCCTTTTGCCCATAGATGACCGAAGGGGTCACACTGCTGCCTGAAGAAATAGCAGTTCTGGGAAAAAAAACGATTCTGGCTTTAGGCTTAATACCTAAGCGCACTTAAACGTTTTTGGCGTTAGTCCAAAAGGCTTGCAGCGCCCTTGCAGTTGCGAAAAAAACGGCGATTGACGACACTGCAAAGCCACCTTCAATAGCCTTCGCCATGTCAGTTACCCTGCGCCTTGCCCGCGTCGAAGACGCGCAACTGCTACCCGCCGTCGAACGTTCTGCCGCCCGGGTTTTTGCCGATCAGCCAGGTCTTGAGTGGATTGCCACGGGGCCGGTGATGAGCAGCGACGAGCACCGCCAGTTCATCGACCAGGGCCATGAGTGGGTGCTGGCCGACGCCGACGACGTGCCGCAGGGGTTCCTCTGCGCGCAACCCGCAGGCCGCGACCTGTTCATTCATGAACTCTCGGTTGCGCAATCTGCGCAAGGTCAGGGCCATGGCCGCCGGTTGATCGGCGCCGCCGCTGACTGGGCCCGCGAACACGGCTTCGAAGCCCTGAGCCTGACCACCTTTGCCTGCGTTCCCTGGAACGCGCCCTTCTATGCCCGCCTGGGCTTCGAGACACTCGCTGAACAGCAACTGAGCCAGGCTTTGCGCCAACAGTTGAACCGCGAACAACTGCAGGGACTGATCGGCCGCTGCGCCATGCGCATGAAACTTCAGCCGTTGTCCTGAGGCTGTTCGCGGGCACGCTCGGCCTGGCGCAACTGTGCTTCCTGCTTGCCGATCAGCTGCAGCTGGCGGCGCAATTCCGACACCCGTTCGGCCAGGCTCAAGGCCAGGTCCTGGTTCTGCTTCTCCAGCTCATCGCGTGAACCGCTGAGCTGCGCAAGCTTGACCTCCAGGCCGTGAATTTTCGCCTGCTGGCGATCGCCCTGGGTCTTGAGGCCGCGCTGGGCTTCCTTGAGGGTGCGAACCTGCACCAGCAGGCCTTCGTTGTCGCGGTTAAGGCGGGTCAGTTCGTCTTGCTTGACGATCAGGCTCTGCTGCAACTGGCGCACTTCCACCTGCAGCAACTGTACCTGCGCCTCGTGCCGGCGTTGATCCTGGTCGCGCTGTTCGCGGCTGGCGTTGCGGTAATGCTCAAGGGCATCGCGGGCGTGCTGGTGCTTGTCTTCCAGCGAGCGGACCTGCTCGTCCTTATCGGCCAGGCGCAGGTTCAGTTCGCCCACCGCCTGGTTGAGGGTGGCGTTGCGGGTCTGCTCGCTTTGCAAGCTGGTGCGGGCGGTGGCCAGGGCCTCTGACTCGCTGGCCAGCGCCGCCGCCTGGATTTCATATTGCTGTTGCAAGGCGGCCTGCGCCTGCTGGCTGATCTGCACCTGCGCCAGCAGGGTCTGGCGCTCTTGTTCAAAGGCACTACGGGCAAGGTCGATACGCGCCTCAGCCTCCTCCTGCAGCTGCGCGGCCAGTTGCTCGACCACTGCCGCCAGCGCATCGCTGAGGTTTGCCGTGCTGGCGGGTGCCGCCGGTTGCAGGCTTTCCAGCTCTTTGAGGTAACGATGAATGGTGGTTTTCGAGCCGGTATTACCCAGCTCGATACGTACGGCATCGATACTCGGATGCTCGCCCCGGGCCAGCAGCGCCTGCCGCGCCTTGTGCACTAACGCCTTGTTGATACCGCCACGGGCCATGTCAGCTCCTACTATTTCGTACTGTGATACGTACCATGTATTTACATACTATCCTATTGATCTTCCTCACGCTCAACCAATCAAGTCCTGAGATAAAATAATCACGGCTTATCGCATGTGAGGCGCTAGAATGGCAGGTAAATGTGCCCAGAGCGGTACGCCTGGCGGGAACGAGGCAATGAACACGATCGAGCGCTACCTGCAGGCCGCAGTGCGCGATAACACCCGGCGCAGTTACCAGGCTGCGGTCGAGCACTTCGAAGTGAGCTGGGGAGGCTTTCTGCCGGCCACCGCCGACAGCATCGCCCGCTACCTGGCCGAGCATGCGCACAGCCACTCGATCAGCACCCTCAAGCAGCGCCTGGCAGCGCTAGGGCAATGGCATGTCAGCCAGGGCTTTCCCGACCCGACCAAGGCACCGATGGTGCGCCAGTTGCTCAAGGGCATCCGCACCCTGCACCCGGCCGAACCAAAACAGGCGGCGCCGCTGTTGATCCAGCACCTGCAAACTGCCGTTGGCGTACTTGAGCAAGAAGCCGCTCAGGCCCGCGCCGGGCACGATTTGCCGGCACTGTTGCGCGCCAGCCGCGACAAGGCCTTGCTGTTGATCGGGTTCTGGCGCGGATTTCGCGGCGATGAACTGGCGCGCCTGCAGGTCGAGCATATCCAGGCCCAGGCGGGTATCGGCCTGTCGATCTACCTGCCGCGCAGCAAGGGCGACCGCCAGGCGCTGGGCGTGCGCCATCGGGCGCCGGCACTCAAAGTGTTGTGCCCGGTCCAGGCTTACCTGCAATGGCTTGAAGTGGCAGGCATTGCCCGCGGCCCGGTGTTTCGCAAACTCGACCGCTGGGGCAACCTCGGCGAACAGCCGCTCAACAGCAACAGCCTGATCGGCTTGTTGCGGCGCATCCTCGAACGCGCAGGCGTACCGGCAGCGTTATATACCGGGCACTCGCTGCGCCGCGGCTTTGCCACCTGGGCCACCAGCAATGGCTGGGAGCTCAAGGCGTTGATGAGCCATGTCGGCTGGAAAGACGCCAAGTCGGCGCTGCGCTATATCGATGCGTCGGTGTCGTTTGGCGAGCTGGCGCTGCTCGACGGCAGCGCCCCGGGGCAATTGACGGATCAGTCCTGAAGCGGGCGCTGCATCTTGACGATCTCGATCACCACGCGGCTGTTGCCGCGACTGAAGGTGCCGTTGCCGATCGGCACAAAGCCGTTGGCTTGATAAAAGCCCTGAGCGTTGCGCGTGGCTTCCAGGTAAACGCTGCTGGCCTTCGTCGCGCGGATGCGCTCGATCGCCAGGTTCAGCAGCCGCCCACCGATGCCCTGCCCGGCACCCGCACCGCAGACAAACAGCTTGCTGAGTTCAAAGCCGTCGATCTCGACGAAGCCGAGAATGCTCCCGGCTTGCGCGACCCACAGGTTGCCCTGCTCGATGGCCGGCAGATAAGTCGCCGGTGAGCGGCCATCGAGCCACATGTGAATCTGCTCGACGCTGTAATGCTCGCCACACTGAGACTCGACCGAGTCCTTGTGCACGTTGAAAATGGCCTGCGCATCGGCGGCCCTGGCCTGGCGAAGTACAATCGCGCTCATCTACCCGCTCCCTGCTTTTATGTGGACTGCCTGGCGTATCAGTTACGCGTCTTGCACAGTGTGCCAGGCTTGAGGTGGGCAACGAAGTTGCACGGGCGATGGCGAGCATCCAGTTGCTCGGCGAGGATACCTTCCCAGGCAGTGCGGCAGGCGCCGGTAGAGCCCGGCAGGCAGCAAACCAGGGTGCCATTGGCAAGGCCGGCCAGGGCACGGGTCTGCACGGTGGAAGTGCCGATATCGAGGATCGACAAGGCGCGGAACAACTCGCCAAAGCCATCGATGTGCTTGTCGAACAGGCAGGCCACCGCTTCGGGGGTGCTGTCGCGCCCGGTAAAGCCGGTGCCGCCGGTGATCAGCACCACCTGCACGTCGTCCTCGGCAATCCAGCCGGCGACCTGGGCGCGAATCTTGTACAGGTCATCCTTGAGCAGCACCCGCTCGACCAGGCGGTGGCCCATCTCCACCGCGCGGCTGGCCAGCAGCTCGCCGGAGGTGTCAGTGTCGAAGCTGCGGGTGTCGCTGACAGTCAGCACGGCGATGTTCAGCGGCACGAACACCGCGTCCAGTTTGATACTCATGCACAGCCCCTTGGCAGCAGTCAGGAAGTTGCGGCCAACGCTAGAGGCAAACACCATTAGCGTCCAATCGATAGATCCGACCGGCTTATCGAGGTGGTCTATCGTCTATTGATCAAGCGCCTCTATCAGCCGGTCACTAATGCCCATTGGACGGCCCGGGGGCATTGCTTTACCGTTTTGCCACCCGCCCTACTGACTTGCCAGGCTGCGCCATGGATATCAAACAACTGAAGTTTCTGCTCGCCCTGGACCAGACCCGCCACTTCGGCCAGGCCGCCGCGCTGTGCCATATCACCCAGCCGACCCTGTCGATGCGCCTGCGTAACCTTGAGGACGAACTGAACCTGGTGCTGGTAACCCGTGGCCAGCGTTTCGAAGGCTTTACCGAGGCCGGCGAGCGCATCCTGGCCTGGGCTCGCACCCTGCTGGCCGCCTATGACGGCCTGCAGGCTGAAGCCGCCAGTTGCCGCGGGCAGATCGTCGGCAGCCTGCGCCTGGGCATGGTGCCGCTGTCGAGCTTCAACCCCATGCAGTTTCTCCAGCCCCTGGCCCAGCGCTATCCGGAGCTGCAGTTCCAGCTGTCGTCCTTGAGCTCCGAACAGATCACCGATGGCCTGAGCCGTAACCAGCTGGACCTGGGTATCTGCTACCTGGACCAGATCAACAGCGCCTATTTCGAAGTGATCGAACTGGGCACCACGCGCATGGGCCTGCTGTATGACGTGCGCCATTTTCAGTTCGAACAGGCTGAACTGCCCTGGGAAGCGGTCAGCGCCGTGCCGCTGGGGCTGTTGAGCAAGGGCATGCACTATCGCCAGTCGGTCGATCTGAGCTTTCGCAGCCGCGGCCTGCAGCCCCATGCGGTGCTCGAAAGCGACTCCAGCTACCAGTTGATCCAGGCCGTTTGCGCCGGGATGTGCTGCGCGATCATGCCGCTCGATTACGGCCTCGAAGGCCTCAGCGAGCACCTGCGTATCGTGCCGATCAGTGCTGCCAGCGTGCATGCACCGATCGGCTTGCTGCTGCGGCGTACCGAGCCGCGTTCGGCCATCGCCGAGAAGTGTTTTGCCGAAGTTCGATCACTGCTCGACAGTGAATTGAAACCGGCATGAGCACTAGCCCGGGGTGCGCTCGGCCAGGTCTTCGAGCAGCTCGGCCGACGGCACGAAGAACAGGCCGCCGGTGACCGCGTTGCTGAAGTCCAGCAAGCGGTCGTAATTGCCTGCCGGGCGACCGACGAACATGTTCTCGAGCATCTGCTCGATCGGCGCCGGCGAGCGCGCATAACCAATGAAGTAAGTGCCGAACTCACCGGCGCCGGGGCGGCCGAACGGCATGTTGTCGCGCAGGATCTTCAGCTCTTCGCCGTTCGCGTCGGTGATGGTGGTCAGTGCGCTGTGGGAGTTGCTGGGTTTGGCTTCGTCACCCAGCTCGATGTCCGACAGCTTGGTGCGGCCGATCACCCGCTCCTGCGCCTCGACCGGCAGCGCGTTCCAGGCGCTCATGTTGTGCAGGTACTTTTGCACCAGCACGTAGCTGCCGCCGCTGAAGCCCGGGTCTTCGTCGCCGACCAGGGTGAATTTGGGCACCTGGCGGCCGACCGGGTTCTCGGTACCATCGACGAAGCCGATGATGCTGCGCATGTCGAAGTACCGAAAACCCTGCACTTCGTCCACCACCTTGACTGCATCGCCCAGGGCCGTGATCAGTTGGGTGGCCAGTTCGAAGCACAGGTCCATCTGCTCGGCGCGGATGTGCAAGAGGATATCGCCGGGGGTTGCCGGCGCGCGGCGCCCTTCGACGCCAAACTCGCGGAACGGGTGCAAGGCCTGTGGCCGTGGCCCGCCGAACAGCTGATCCCAGGCATTGGAGGCAAAGCCGCAGACGCACGACAGGTTGCCGGCCGGCACGCGCTTGCCGACCGAGCGGGTCAGGCCGGCGATATCGGCGCACCACTCACGCACGGTTTGCAGTGCCTCACTGCCTGGGGCCAGGGTGGCGACCATGAAAATCGCGCTGCTGGTGATCGGACTGCCCACCGCCTGGGGTTCGGGAATATCGTTGTTCATGGCTGCCTGCACACGGGTCAAAGCCTGCAGCCTAGCAGATCGGCAGCGGCTATGGCGTGACCTGGTAACCCTTGTTCTGCAGGCAACTGGTATAGGCCGAAGCGCTGGTCGCCTCATTGCTGCGTCGGTCCTGCCGACGCTCCTGGCGCTGGCGGGCACCACCGACAACCGCGCCGGCAGCGGCGGTTTCACCGGCACGGTTCTGCCGGTATTGCTGTTTGACGTCATCATCGACACGGTCGTAGACCTCATCATGCTGGCGTCCCCGTACCTCGGCGCCCGCGGCGCCGGCGGCCGCACCCACGGCAGCTCCGCGCACCCGGCCACCGACATGGGCATCGCTGCTGGCGGAACTCGCGGCGACGTTATGGCAATCGTTGATATCGACCTGCACCTGCTGGGCGCTCTGGCCCTTGAGCGGCACCACGGTTTCGGCCCAGCCCTGCGCACATACAGTCGATAACGCCAAGCACAGGCCAATGGAGGACAACCTGTTCATGATGGACTCCGGGATCGGACAGTAGCAACAGTGTAGCTGGCCAGTAGACGCTGGCTTGCCAGCGATGAGGCCAGCACATCAGGTCACACCGGTTCCTCGACCTTGAGTACCTCGCCGCGCTCTTCCAGCAGTTGCACGAAGGTCCTCAAGCTGCGCGATACCGTGCCGCGCCGCCACACCAGCCAGGTGCGCAGGTAGCGAAAGCGCTGGGACAGCGGCCAGACACTGACCGTGCTGCAGCCGGGCATGCTTTCGAGCATGCTGCGCGGCATCAGCGCCAGGCCGGCGCCGGCGCTGACGCAGGCAAGCATGCCGTGGTACGACTCCATCTCAATGATCTTGCCCGGCACCGCCTGGTCCTGGGCAAACCAGTTCTCGAAGTGATGACGGTATGAGCAGTTGGCGCGAAAGGCGTAGATGGTCATGCCGTTGACCTCGCCAGCGCGGGTGATCGGCGTGTGGTTGAGCGGTGCGATCAGCACCATCTCTTCGACGAACACCGGCACCCCCTCGAGCGCCGGGTGCAACACCGGGCCGTCGACGAAGGCGGCGCTCAGGCGCCCGGCCAGCACGCCGTCGATCATCGCCCCGGACGGCCCGGTGGTGAGGTCCAGTTCGACCTTGGCATAGGCCTGGTTGTAAGCCGCCAGCAGCGTCGGAATGCGCACCGCGGCGGTGCTTTCCAGCGAGCCGAGGGCGAAGGCGCCTTGCGGCTCGTCACCCGCCACGGTCAGCCGCGCCTCGGCCACCAGGTCGAGAATACGCCGGGCATAGTCGAGAAAGTTCCAGCCCGCCGGCGACAGGCGCAAACGGCTTTTTTCGCGGATGAACAGCTCGGCACCCAGCTCCTGCTCCAGCTGCTTGATCCGCGTGGTCAGGTTCGACGGCACCCGATGGATGTGCTGGGCCGCGGCACTGATGCTGCCCTGCTCGGCCACCGCCTTGAACATCTCCAGTTGCACCAGGTCCATAGTCATTCTCTCTGCGTGAATGTTTTGCTCAGTATTATTCAGTTTAAGGCAAAGGCACAACGCAGTAGTCTGAAACCGTTCCCCTCCCCTCAGGACCGCCGTGATGACCGCGATCAACTTGCACACCCACGCCTTGTCGATCAACCCCGCCAATGGCGAGCAGATCGGCCACTATGCCTACGAAAGCGACGCTGTCCTCGATGCTGCCCTGAGCCGCGCCGCCCAGGGCTTTGCTGCCTGGCGCCGCACGCCGGTAGCGGAACGCACCGCATTGCTGCTGGCCCTGGCCGGCGCCCTGCGCAACAACGCCGAGGCCATGGCGCGGATGATCACCGACGAAATGGGCAAGCCGGTGGCCCAGGCCAGGGGCGAGATCGAGAAATGCGCGCAGCTCTGCGAGTGGTACGCGGCCAACGGCCCGGCCATGCTCGAGGCTGAAGCGGCCCCGGTGCCCGTCGGCAAGGCGCGCATCGAATACCGTCCACTCGGCCCGCTGCTGGCAGTGATGCCGTGGAACTTCCCGATCTGGCAGGTGCTGCGCGGCGCGGTGCCGGCGTTGCTGGCCGGCAATACCTATGTACTCAAGCACGCGCCGAACGTGATGGGCAGCGCCTACCTGCTGCTCGAGGCGTTCCAGCGCGCAGGTTTCCCCGAGGGCGTGTTCGAGGTGATCAACGTCACCCCAGAGGGCGTGTCCAAGGCCATCGCCGACCCGCGCATTGCCGCCGTGACTCTGACTGGCAGCGTACGCGCCGGTACCGCCATCGGCCCCCAGGCCGGCGCCGCGCTGAAAAAGTGCGTGCTGGAGCTGGGCGGCTCGGACCCGTTCATCGTTCTAAACGATGCCGACCTTGATGAAGCGGTCAAGGCCGCCGTCATCGGCCGTTACCAGAACACCGGCCAGGTCTGCGCCGCAGCCAAGCGCCTGATCGTCGAGCAAGGCGTGGTCGAGGCCTTCACCCGCAAATTCGTCGAGGCCACCCAGGCCCTGGTCATGGGCGATCCGCATGCCAGCGAGACCTACATCGGCCCGATGGCCCGCTTCGACCTGCGCGAAGAGCTCGACCAGCAAGTCCAGGCAACCCTGGCCGAGGGCGCGACCCTGCTGCTTGGCGGTGGCAAGGTGCAAGGCAACGGCAACTACTACCAGCCCACCGTGCTGGCCGACGTCACCGACCAGATGACTTCGTTCAAGCAGGAGTTGTTCGGCCCGGTGGCCTCGATCATCACCGCCCGCGATGCCCGCCATGCCCTGCAACTGGCCAACGACAGCGAATTCGGCCTGGCCTCGACTATCTACACTGCCAATGCTGCGTTGGCCGAGCAACTGGCCGATGAGCTGGACACCGGCGGCGTGTTCATCAACGGCTACTGCGCCAGCGACCCGCGGGTGACCTTCGGCGGCGTGAAGAAGAGCGGCTTTGGCCGTGAGTTGTCGCACTTCGGCGTACGCGAGTTCTGCAATGCGCAGACTGTGTGGGTGGACCGCAACTGACAGCCGCCACGGCTAAAGGCCCATCGCCAGGCGTAACTGCCTGGCCAGCGCAACGGCTTGTTCGCGGCTGGTGACATTGGTAAAGCCGATCAACAACCCGCGCCGTTGCCCGGGTTGTCGGTACCAGCCTGAAAGCGGCTCGATCGCCAGGCCAAGCACCCGCGCGCGGCGGGCAATCGCACAATCGTCGAAGCCGCCGCGCACATCTGCCACCAGGTGCATGCCGCCTGCCTGATTGTCCAGTTGCAGATACTCACCGAGTTCGGCCTGCAAGGCCTCGACCAGTTGCTGGCGCCGCTGGGCATAGAGGCTGCGCATCTTGCGCAAGTGCCGGGCAAAATGGCCTTCTTCGATAAATGCGCTCACCGTCGCTTGCAACAACTGCGGGCAGTGGTTGTGCATGTCCCGGGCCACGCTGGCGAAGCGCTCTACCTGGGCCTGAGGAACCACCAGATAGGCCAGGCGTATGCCCGGCGCCAGTACTTTGCTGAAGGTCGCGCAGTACAGCACCCGCCCCTCGCTGTCGAGGCTCTTGAGTGCCGGCACCGGCCGGCCGCGGTAACGGTACTCGCTGTCGTAGTCGTCCTCGATGATCCAGCTGCCCTGGCTACTGGCCCAGTCCAGCAGGCGCTGGCGCCGCGGCAGCGACAGCGTGACGCCAAGAGGGCTCTGGTGATGGGGCGTGACCAGGGCAAAGCGCGCATCAGCAGCCCGAGCGATAGCGGCGTCGACATCAAGGCCGTCGCCATCCACCGGCACCGGCACCAACTGCACCCGGGCGTGCTCAAGAAAACGCCTGGCCTGGAAGTAACCCGGGTCTTCGAACCAGCAGCGGTCACCGTCCTCCAGCAGGCTGGAGCAGATCAGGTCGAGACAGGCACGGTAGCCTGCGCAGATGAAAACCTGTTGCGCAGTACAGCTGATGCCCCGCGACACCGCCAGGTAACCCGCCAATGCATGGCGCAGGGCAAGCTGCCCTTGAGGGTCCGGGTACGCCAGGCCCTCCACCCCGCTTTGGCGCAAGGTACGCCCCACCAGGCGCGTCCACAGCTTGCGCGGAAAGGCGTCCAGCGCCGGCAAGCCGATCTGCAAGGGCATTGGCAAATACGTTTGCGGCTCCGGGGCCAGCGCTGGCCCCGGCACATCGACATCTACTGCCCTGGTACTTAGCGACGGGGCGACCACCGTGCCTGCCGGGCCCCTGGATTGCACATAGCCTTCACCGCCGAGCATCTGGTAAGCCGCCTCGACCGTGCCGCGCGCCAGGTTGAGTTCCGCCGCCAGGGCCCGCACCGAAGGCAGGCGCTCACCCGGCTGCAAGCGCCCGGTACTGATGGCGTCGCGAAAACGCAAGTAGATCTGTCGATAGAGGGGCGTCATCGTCGGTGGGCTGGAGGCTGGCATGTCCTAGTCATTTGTGCATTTTTTGGACCTATAAGGTAGTCCGTTGCCGCCGTAAAGTAACGGCTCAAATTGATCTGGGAGAAACCCGTGGGCGAACAGGCAACCATCCGCTACCTGCAAGAAGGCACCGAGCAACGCGATGCCTTCGAGCTAATGCGCGAACTTCGGCCGCACCTGGTGGATGCCGACGCGTTCGCGCAGCAAGTCAGGCGCCAGGCGCTACAGGGCTACCGCTTGCTCGGGGCTTTCTACGGCAAGCAACTGCTGGGGCTGGCAGGGGTAAGGAGCAGCGAAAACCTGCTCTATGGACGCTTTACCTACGTCGACGACCTGGTGGTGTCCCCGGCCATGCGCGGCCTGCGGGTCGGCGCCGCATTGCTCGATGCCGCACGCGCCGATGGCCTGCGCAACGGCCATGCCTACCTGGTGCTCGATACCGGGCTGCATATGCCATTGGCCCAGCGCTTCTATTACCGCGAAGGACTTTTGGCCAAAGGCATGCATTTTGTTCAGGCACTGCCCGCCGCCGAGGCACAGCGCCATGGATAACCTGCTCCTGGTCAATGCCAGCATGCGCGGCAGCGCCTCGATCGGCTTGCGCCTGGCCGACGAAATGGTCGCTTGCATCCGCCACCAGTACCCACACCTCAAGGTGACCCTGCGGGACCTGGCGGCCACGCCACTGGCGCCGTTGAGTGCCGGCTACGCGACAGCGCTGACCGGCTTTGTACCGCCGCACGACCCGGTATTTGCAAGCTCCGAGGCACTGATCAGCGAGCTCGAAGGCTGTGACCTGCTGCTGATTGCCACGCCCATGCACAACTTCACCGTGCCGGCAGCGCTCAAGCTCTGGATCGACCATGTGCTGCGCATCCACCGCACCTTCATTGCCGGCCCTGAAGGCAAGGTCGGCCTGCTCAAAGACCGGCCGGTGTACCTGATCGTCAGTTCAGGCGGCTACCACCGCGGGGCACGGGCCCGCCAGCCGGACTTTCTCAGCGCTTACCTGCGCCACGTGCTCGGCACGTTGGGCCTGCAGAATGTGCACTTCGTCTACCTCGAAGGCATGGCCGTCAGTGATCAGGCGCGGCTTGCCAGCGTCACTCAAGCCAGGCTCGAACTCGCCCGGCAGCGCTGGTTTGGCGAATTGACCCTGGCCGACTGAGTGCGACAGTACGCCCCGCTCACAAGGTGCGGCGTTACTTCATCTTCGCTTCGATTTCCTTGTCGACCTCTTCGCGAATCTGATCGATGCTGAAACTCGCCGGGCGCTGGCTGGGCGGGTACTCGACGAAGGTCTTGAGGAATGCCGCAGCCTTGCGCGTGCCCTGGAACACCAGGTAGTCGTTCTTGGTCAGCCAGTCGTAATACTGGTCAGAGACCACGTCGGCGCGCTCATAGGGGTCCATGCGCAGGTTGAACAGCTTCGGCACCCGCAGGCAGGTGAAGGGCTCGCTCCACACCGTCAGCCCGCCCGGGGCGCGCTGCTCGCAAAACACCAGCTTCCAGTCGCCGAAGCGCATCGACACCAGTTCACCGTCGTCGTTGAAGTAGTAGAACTCGTCGCGCGCGCTTTTCGCCGCCTTGCCGGTCAGGTAGTCGAGCTGGTTGAAGCCATCCAGGTGCACCTTGAAGTTCTTGCCACCGACATCGGCGCCCTTGAGCAGGCGGTCCTTGATACCGCTGTCGCCGGCTGCCGCGAGCAAGGTCGGGAACCAGTCCAGGCCCGAGAACATCTGCCGCGAGACCTTGCCGGCCTCGACCTTGCCCGGCCAGCGGATCATCGCCGGCACCCGGTAGGCGCCTTCCCAGTTGGAGTTTTTCTCGTTACGGAACGGCGTGGTCGCCGCATCCGGCCAGGACCACTGGTTGGGGCCGTTGTCGGTGGTGTAGATGACGATGGTGTTATCGGTGATCTTCAGGTCATCCAGCGATTTGAGCAGCTTGCCGACATCGCCGTCGTGCTCGAGCATGCCGTCTGCGTAGTCATTGCCGGGCATGCCGCTCTGGCCCTTCATGGCGTCACGCACGTGGGTGAAGGCGTGCATGCGGGTGGTGTTCATCCAGACGAAAAATGGCTTGTCGGCCTTGGCCTGTTTCTCGATGAAGCTGATGGCCGCCTGGGTGGTTTCATCGTCGATGGTTTCCATACGCTTGCTGGTCAGCGCCCCAGTGTCCTCGATCTTGCCGTCGGCGCTGGCCTTGATCACCCCGCGAGGCGAAGCAGCCTTGAGGAACTCCTGGTCATCCTTGGGCCAGTACGGGCGCTCGGGCTCTTCTTCGGCGTTGAGATGATAAAGGTTGCCGAAGAACTCGTCGAAACCGTGGTTGGTCGGCAGGTATTCGTCGCGGTCGCCCAGGTGGTTCTTGCCGAACTGGCCGGTGGCGTAGCCCTGGGCCTTGAGCGCCTGAGCTATGGTTACATCGCGGGCCTGCAGGCCCACCGCCACCCCCGGCATGCCGACTTTGGACAAACCGGTGCGCAGCGGCGACTGGCCGGTAATGAATGATGAGCGGCCGGCGGTGCAGCTGTTTTCGGCATAGTAGTCGGTGAAGATCATGCCCTCCTTGGCGATGCGGTCGATGTTCGGCGTCTCATAGCCGACCACACCCATGGCGTAGGCGCTGATGTTGGTCTGGCCGATATCGTCGCCGAAGATTACCAGGATGTTCGGTTTGTCTGCGGCAGCGGCAGCCGCCGCGCCGAAGGTCGCCGACGCGGCAAGCGCCAGCGTCGATAGCCACTTGTTGTTGCGCTTCATAAGGCCTTGCTCCGTCTCACGTTACCGGCGTTTGCCACGCCACGTGCACGAGATGCCGACTGCCTTGCTGGAACCCGGTGCGCCTCTGGTACGGGTGTGCAATGTGATCGATCGATCAACTCGGTCCGGCGCTGCGTCCAAGCCCTGCGGGCGCGCCATGAACGGGCTGCAGAGAGTCTAGTAATGCGTTGCATTTCGCGAGGTGCAGTTCGTCGCCTGGCAAGTTCCCCTACAGCTTGGGCGGCGCTTCTGTTAAAACGCGTCTTTGTATTCAGACGAACGATTTACCATGGCCTTTTTCTCGCTCAAACACCCTCGCCGCTGGCTCTACGGGCTGGCCCTGACCAGCGTAGTGGTCGGCCTGCCGGTGGGTTGCGCGGTGCTCGAGCACAAGGAGCGCGAGTTGCTGTTTCGCATCGAGCCGGGCAATGCCAGCTGGTACCGGGGCATGCCCGCAGGCGTCCAGGAGCTTGAGTTACGGCCCGAGACCTTCAAGGCCGGGCAGAACATCCACGCCTGGTGGTGGCCAGCAAAAAGGCCGGATGCACCGGCCATCCTCTACCTGCACGGGGTGCGCTGGAACCTCACCGGCCAGCTGTTTCGCATCCAGCAACTGCATAACCTTGGCTATTCGGTGCTGGCGATCGACTACCGCGGTTTTGGCCAGAGCCGTGGCGGCCTGCCCTCCGAGGCGAGCGTCTACGAGGACGCGCAGGTGGCCTGGGAACGCTTGCAGGCGTTGCAGCCCGACCCGCGCAAACGGCTGATCTACGGGCACTCGCTGGGCGGTGCGGTGGCGGTCGAGCTGGCCGCGCAGTTGGGCCAGCAAGCGCACAAGGACCAGCGTCCGGTGCCGGCGCGCGGCTTGATCATCGAATCGACCTTCACCTCCCTGGGCGATGCCGCCACGGCAGTGGCCAAGACCTCGCTGCCAGTGCGCTGGCTGCTGTCGCAGAAGTTCGATTCAATCGACAAGATTGCCGCCATCGGCATGCCGCTGCTGGTGGTTCACGGCCTGGACGACCGATTTGTGCCGCCGCGTTTCAGCGAGCAACTGTTCGCTGCGGCGCAGCCGCCGAAAAACCTGCTGCTGGTGCCGGGGGCTACCCATAACAACAGCATGAGCCTGGCGGGGCAGCGTTACCGGCAGGCGATCGAGGCGCTTTGAGGTGGACCTGTAGCGGCCTCATCGCGGGTCAAGCCCGCTCCCACAGTGGACCTGTGTACTCCGAACCTGTGGGGGCCTTGCCAGCGCTCAACATCTGATGTGCTGACTGCACCGGCCTCATCGCGGGTCAAGCCCGCTCCCACAGTGGGCCTGTTTACACCGAACCGGTGGGAGCTGGCCTTGCCTGCGATCGAGCGCGCAGCGGTCGTAATCCAGGCGCCGCCTGCTGCATTGACTTCACCGGCCTCATCGCCAGCACTGGTGATTATTGCCCGGCGCCGAACTGCTCTTGCAGCAAGATCGCCCGCGCCAGCTCTTCGTCGCTGGCTTTGAGGTCGGGGTTCTGCGCGCGGATGCTCTGCAGCATCGACTCCAGGTACACGCCGCGGATCGCACCGTCACTGGCAATGAACGACGAGGCGTCGTCACGGGCGGGGATGATGCGTTTGTCGTCCTTGAAGGTCGAGTACAGCGAAGCGGATACCCCGGCCGAGGTGGCAACATCACCGGCGTCGACTTTGGCCAGGGCCGAGCCGAAGGGCAGACAGAGCACAAGCGAGGAAACGAGCAGTAAACGGCGCATGGTGATGCCTCCGGATAAAGAGTACCTACATCAACTAGGATTGCCGTAAGTACCTTGAGTTCCCCGGCCTATTGCACCGGCAGGAAGTTCATCAGCAGCAGGCTTTGCGCGTAGTTAAGGCCAATACGCCGATAGCGCTCGTCGAGCATCTGCGCCAGCAGGTCCAGGCGCGCGACGATCTTGCCGAATTCCACGGCAAAGCTCAGGTTGCTGCCCTCCTCCGATATTTCATTGGAAAACAGCAGCAGCACGCCATTGGCGTCCTGGCGCTGGCTGAGCAGCCAGGTGGCCTTTTCGATGTTGCGCGCGGCATTGCTGACGAACTGCGGGTCGATGGTGTCGGTCATGAAAAATTCGGTGCGCCCGCCATGGGCGGTGACCAGCATGCTGCCAATGGCATAGATGAAGGCGCCGACCCGATCGCCGCGAAACTCCGGGCTAAGCGCATAGCTGAGCGCAGCCAGGTCGCGGCGCTCGCCCAGTTGCGCCAACGGCTGGCGTTGCTCGATGGCCTGGCGGATCTGCCGCTCGGCGGTGCTGGCATCGACATAGCCGGACTGGCGCCACTGGTTGGGGTTGCGCTGGTACAGCTTGTTCATCAGCAGGTAAAGGCTGCGCAGGTTGTCGCGCATCGACAGCGTGGCCATGCGGTCGACGCTGGTCTGCAACAGCTCTTGAGGGCGGCCTTGGCTGAACTGGCTGACGATGTCGCGGCCTTGTTGCTGGCTGCAGGCGCTGAGGCTGGCAAGCAAGGCGCCCGCCATCACCGGCAGGCGCAGGTGTCGCAGGAAAACGAGAAACGGATCAACCATCGGCACCGGTCGGTAATCAGCGGCGACGCTGGGAGTCAGCGTCGCCTGGCCATGAATAGAGCCGACAAATCGGAAAAAGTGCGATGGTGGGCGCGATTGCCTCAGCGACTCGAGTACAGCGTCAGAGGTGCGCTGATGGAATCAGGTTGTCGGCGCTGGCTTTCTCGAGCTTGATGGCGATGAATTTCGAGGTCGGTGTGAAGGTGCGCTCACCGTAGCTTTCCAGCGGCACCAGCGGGTTGGTCTCCGGGTAGTAGGCCGCGGCCTGGCCTGGCGGAATGTCGTAGGCGACCAGGGTAAAGCCACTGACCCGTCGCTCGCGGCCGTCTTCCCACAGCGAGACCATATCGACCTTGTCGTTGGGCTTGAAGCCCAGGCGGCGGATGTCCTGCTCGTTGGCGAAGACCACCTCACGCAGGCCGAATACGCCGCGGTAGCGATCGTCGAGGCCGTACAGGGTGGTGTTGTACTGGTCGTGGGAGCGCAGGGTCTGCAGGATCAGGTCCGGGGTGTCGCCACGGGCCAGAACTTCTTCGTTGACCAGCTGCGCCGGCAGCACGCTGGCAGTGAACTGCGCCTTGCCGCTTTCGGTGTGCCAATCGCGCTGCGCCGCGGTGTTGCCCAGGTGGAAGCCACCTGGGTGCTGCAGGCGCGCATTGAAGTCCTCGAAACCCGGGATAACGTCGGCAATCAGGTCGCGAATGCGGCTGTAGTCGGCAACCGTCCACTGCCAGTCGATCGGCCGGTCACCGAGGGTGGCCTTGGCGATGCCGGCGACGATCGCAGGCTCCGAGCGCAGCAGCGGCGAGCAGGGTTTGAGCTGGCCGTGGGAGATATGCACCATGCTGAAGGTGTCTTCGACGGTGATGCCTTGCGGCCCTTCGGCCTGCAGGTCGATTTCGGTACGGCCCAGGCACGGCAGGATCAGGGCGTCACGGCCGGTGACCAGGTGCGAGCGGTTGAGCTTGGTGGCGATGTGCGCGGTCAGCGCGCAGTTGCGCAAGGCGTCGTGGGTGCGCGGGGTATCGGGGGTGGCCTGGGCGAAGTTGCCGCCCAGGGCGATGAACACCTTGGCGCGCTGCTCTTCCATGGCCTGGATCGCCAGCACCGCGTTGTGCCCGTGCAGGCGCGGGGCCTTGAAGGCGAAGCGCGCTTCCAGGGCATCGAGCAGGCGCGCCGGTGGCTGCTCGTCGATGCCCATGGTGCGGTCGCCTTGCACGTTACTGTGGCCGCGTACCGGCGACAGCCCGGCGCCCGGCTTGCCGACGTTGCCGCGCAGCAGCTGCAGGTTGATGATTTCCTGCACGGTCGGCACTGAGTGACGGTGCTGGGTCACGCCCATGGCCCAGCACATGATCACCCGCTCGGCGCGCCGGTACATGCGGGCAGCCAGCTCAAGCTCGGCCAGGCTCAGGCCCGACTGCTCGACAATATGCGCCCAACGGGTGGCATCGACTTCGGCCAGGTAAGCGTCGAGCCCTGAGGTGTGCTCGGCGATAAAGACGTGGTCGAACACTGCCGGCTCGCCCTTGGCCTGGGCCTCGCGTTCCCATTGCAGCAAAAACTTGGCGATGCCGCGCATCACCGCCATGTCGCCGCCCAGGGCCGGACGAAAGTACGCGGTGTTGGTCGACTCGGAGCCGTTGCTGAGCATCTCGAACGGGTGCTGCGGATGCTGGAAACGCTCCAGGCCACGCTCCTTGAGCGGGTTCAGGCAGATCACCTGGGCCCCGCGCTTGACTGCCTCGCGCAGCGGTTCGAGCATGCGCGGATGGTTGGTGCCGGGGTTCTGGCCGATAACGAAGATTGCGTCGGCGTGCTCCAGGTCGTCGAACACCACCGTGCCCTTGCCTACCCCGAGGGTTTCCGACATGCCGACACCGCTGGCCTCATGGCACATGTTCGAGCAATCAGGGAAGTTGTTGGTGCCGTAGGCGCGCACGAACAGCTGGTAAAGGAACGCCGCCTCGTTGCTGGCCCGGCCGGAGGTGTAGAACTCGGCCTGGTCAGGAGACTCGAGGCTGTTGAGGTGCTGGGCGATCAGCGCAAAGGCGTCCTCCCAGCTGGTTTCGACGTAGTGGTCGGTGGCGGCGTCATAGCGCATCGGATGGGTCAGGCGGCCCTGATATTCAAGCCAGTAGTCGCTCTGGCGGGCCAGCTCGGTGACGCTGTAGCGGGCGAAGAAATCCGCATCGACCAGGCGCCCGGTGGACTCCCAGTTGACCGCCTTGGCGCCGTTCTCGCAGAACTTGACCATGCCGCTTTCCGGCGACTCGCCCCAGGCGCAACCGGGGCAGTCGAAACCGCCGTTCTGGTTGGTCTTGAGCATAACGCGCAGGTTCTTGAAGGCGTTTTCGCTGCCCAGCCAGCTCTTGGTCACGCTTTTCAGCGCACCCCAACCGGCGGCGGGGGCGTCATAGTTTTTTATATGTTCATCTTGGCTCATCGCGGCTTCCTCGCTTGGCTCGCAGGGCATCTTTAACGTTTCACCGATTAACAACTTGTTATTGACAGGTTGATTAATGGCGAACTTCGTTTTCTACCCTTTCAGGCTATTGAGCGTGGACTCAGGCGTCTAATCAAAACAAATGACGAACCGATCAAAACCCTCTATCACGAAGCTGAAACCCTCGTAATACGGGGGCTGCAAGCTACCGATAGATGAGCCTTATCAGTTGGTCATTATTAGTGATTTGACCGACATGGACGATTTAAATAGCCTCGACCATCATCAAAGAACTAGTGCGCAAACGCATCCCAGACGCGCGATAAGAGGCCCAGCCCAGCATGAGTGCAAACGGCAAACAACTGGTCGACGGCTACAGTCGTAAAATCGATTACCTGCGCATGTCGGTCACCGATCGCTGCGACTTTCGCTGCGTCTATTGCATGGCCGAAGACATGCAGTTCCTGCCGCGCCAGCGCATCCTCACCCTCGAGGAGCTGTACCAGCTGGCCGAGCGTTTCGTCGCCATGGGCACCCGCAAGATCCGCCTGACCGGTGGCGAGCCGCTGGTGCGCGCCGGCATCGTCGAGCTGTGCGCACGCATCGCCGCCCTGCCCGGCCTGCGCGAACTGTGCATGACCAGCAACGGCTCGCAACTCACCCGCCTGGCCCAGCCGCTGTTCGATGCCGGCCTTTCGCGCCTGAACATCAGCCTCGACAGCCTCGATGCCGAGCGTTTCAAGGCTTTGACCCGCACCGGCGACCTGGCCCAGGTGGTTGCCGGCATCGACGCCGCCCATGCAGCCGGCTTTCGCCGCACCAAGCTCAACTGCGTGGTGCTCAAGGGCCGCAACGATGATGAAGTGGTCGATCTGGTGCGCTTTGCCATCGATCGCCAGCTGGATATTTCCTTTATTGAAGAAATGCCCCTGGGGGTGATCAGCGAGCACCAGCGCAGCGAGTCCTATTGTTCAAGTGACGAAGTGCGCGCGCGTATCGCCGAGCACTTCAGCCTGATCGAGTCGGCCGAATCAACCCAGGGCCCCTCGCGTTACTGGCGTCTGGCTGAGGCGCCGGATATCCGCATCGGCTTCATCTCGCCGCACAGCCACAACTTTTGCGCCAGCTGCAACCGCGTGCGGCTGACCGTCGAAGGCCGTCTGCTGCTGTGCCTGGGCAATGAGCACGCCGCCGACCTCAAGCAGGTGCTGCGTGCCCACCCGGGTGACAGCGAACGCCTGGACAAGGCCATCCGCCAGGCCATGACCCTCAAACCCTACAGCCATACTTTCGATATCAATGGCGAGGTGCAGATTTTGCGTTTCATGAACATGACGGGGGGCTAGCGGCGATGACGCCGGCCCGTCAGCCGGCGGGCAACGCCCGGGCGCGGCACCACAGGCGGGCGATGTCGCCAGCGCGGGCCTGGAGCAAGGCTGGCGCATTGGCACAGGCCGCCTCGAGGGTCATCGGCTCGCTGGTCAGGGCAAACGCGGCGTCGATGCCATGGGCATACAGCTGTTGGTAACCCTCGCCCAAGGTGCCAGCAATCACCACCACCGGCACCCCATGGCGCTGTGCTACCCGGGCCACGCCGAACGGCGTCTTGCCGCGCAGGGTCTGCGCATCAAAACGGCCCTCGCCGGTAATCACCAGGTCTGCCCCCTGCACCGCCGCTTCAAGCCCGGCAAGCTCGGCCACCACTTCGATCCCCGGGCGAAAGGCCGCCTGCATGAAGGCCTTGGCGGCAAAGCCCATGCCGCCAGCGGCGCCGCTGCCAGGGAAGTCACGCACATCAGTGCCCAGCAGTTGCCCGCAGTGGTCGGCAAAGTGTCCCAAGGCCTGGTCCAGGGCCCGGACCTGCTCGGGGCTTGCGCCCTTTTGCGGGCCAAAGATCGCTGAAGCGCCATTGCTGCCGCACAGCGGGTTGTCGACATCCGCGGCAACTTCCAGCTGCACCTCGCGCAAACGCCGGTCCAACGCGCTGGCATCGATGCGGGCAAGCTGGGCCAGGGCCAGGCCGCCTTCAGCGAGCGGCTGATTGTCGGCGTCGAACAATTGCAGGCCCAGCGCCCGCAACATGCCGCTGCCGGCATCATTGGTGGCACTGCCGCCGATGGCCAGGATAATCCGCCGGGCGCCGGCATCCAGCGCCGCAGCAATCAGTTGGCCGGTGCCAAAGGTGCTGCTGCGACAGGCATCGCGCTGCGCCAGGGTGAGCAGTTGCAGGCCACTGGCGGTGGCCATTTCGATGATCGCCGTGTGGCTGTCGGCCAGCCAGCCCCAACCGGCGTCGACCGGCTCACCCAGCGGTCCGCGCACGCGCAGGCTGCGCAGCTCGCCGGCACAGGCAGCGACGATGGCCGCCATGGTACCTTCGCCGCCGTCGGCCATCGGGCACTTGACCCGTTGCGCCTGCGGCAACACCAGGGCAATACCGGCAGCAATGGCGTCGGCGACGCCTTCGGCGCTGAGGCTGTCCTTGAACGAGTCGGGGGCGATGACGATTTTCATGGGGATTCTCCTGATCCAGATGCCTGCATGCTGACAGTTGGGCTGCAAGAGTGCGTCGGTCGGATGCACAAAAACCGCCCGCGCTTGTTTGGCACTTGGCCAAAACTGCCTCAGTTGCCGGCTGGCAGCAACTGCAAGCCCAGGTACAGGCTGAGCATCCCTTCCAGGCGCAACGGGTCGACTTCGCTCAGTTCGGCGATGCGCTCCAGGCGATAGCGCAGGCTGTTGCGGTGAATGCCCAGGGCATCGGCGCAGGCCTGGCTCTGGCCATCGTGGGCACACCAGGCGCGCAGGGTCGCCAGCAGCTGGCCGCTGTTGTCCTTGGCACGAATGCGCTGCAGCGGTTCGAGCAGCTCGTCGAGGGCGTCATCATTGCGATGGCGCCACAGCAACGCTGGCAGCCGGTAGCGGCTCAAGGTCAGCAGGCGCTCGGCCGGCAGCACTTCGCGGCCATAGGCCAGCAAGTCGCGCACCCGCCGATAACCCCGGCGCAGTTGCTCCAGGCTTTGCGCCGGCGAACCTGCGGCCAGGCGCTGCACCTGCCAGCCATGGCGTTGCAAACGCTCCAGCAGTTTCGGCTCATCCAGCACCACGGTGGCGGGCCGGCACCAGAGCAGCGACTGGCGCGCGGGGCTTACGCACCAGCTGTCCGGGTAGCGGCTCATCAACCAGCTGGCCAACGCCTCGGCCGCAGGCCCGGCGTCCAGCTCAAACAGGCAGGGAATGCGCGGCAGTTGCGGCTTGAGGCCCAGCTGGCGAGCCTCATCGACCAGCCGCGGCGAATCGCCAGAGCCGCCCAGCAGCAATGCCAGCAGGTCGTCGCAGCGCTGGCGCCGCCACTGCTGCTCGACCTGCAGGTGACGCTGGGCCAAAAGCATTTCGGCGGTCATCCGTACCAGCTCGCCATAGGTGCGCAACTGCTGCGGATCACCGGTCAGGCCCAGCACGCCGATCAAGCGCCCGTCGAGCAGCAGCGGCAGGTTGACCCCGGGCTGCACACCCTTGAGGCACTTGGCCGCTTCGACGTCGAGCTCGACGATTCGACCGTTGGCCAGCACCAGCTGCGCACCTTCGTGACGGGTGTTGATGCGCTCGGGCTCGCCACTGCCGAGGATCAGGCCCTGGCTGTCCATGACGTTGACGTTGCACGGCAGAATCGCCATCGCCCGCTCGACGATGTCTTGCGCCAGGTCATGGTCCAGTTCGAACATGGGAGGATCCTTGTTGTCGCAATGATTGGTCCGGGGCACAGCAGGCCGCACGAATTGCTGTGCAAAAGCACAAAGACAGCCACGGTCCGCTCACCGAGACTCGTCGCAGCAGCCGCCTCGATGCAGGCTGCGGCGATAAACATAACAACAGAGAGAGAATCATGTCATACAGCCCTGCCCCTGACCAAGGCCAAGACGTCACCCGCAATGCGCTGTATCGGCGCATCACCTTGCGGCTGATTCCGTTCATCTTCATCTGCTACCTGTTCAACTACCTGGACCGGGTCAACGTCGGCTTTGCCAAGTTGCAGATGCTCGATGCGCTCAAGTTCAGCGAAACCATCTACGGCCTGGGTGCCGGGATTTTCTTCATCGGCTATGTGCTGTGCGGGCTGCCCAGCAACCTGGCGCTCAACCGCTTCGGCCCGCGACGCTGGATCGCGCTGATGATGATCGCCTGGGGCACGCTGTCGACCTGCCTGCTGTTCGTCACCACGCCCATGGAGTTCTACGTCCTGCGCCTGTTCACCGGCGCCGCCGAAGCGGGCTTCTTCCCCGGCATCGTGCTGTACCTTTCGCGCTGGTTCCCGGCCACCCGTCGCGGGCGGATTATGGCCCTGTTCATGTCGGCGATCCCGGTGTCGGGCTTGCTCGGCGGGCCATTCTCGGGCTGGATTCTCAATCATTTCGCCGCCGGCCAGCATGGCCTGGCCGGCTGGCAGTGGATGTTCCTGATCCAGGGCCTGCCGACCGTGCTGCTGGGCTTTCTGGCGATCTTCCTGCTCAGTGATGGTTACGCCAAGGCCAAATGGCTAAGCCCGGCCGAACGCCAGATCATCGAAACCGACCTCAAGGCCGATGCCGCCAGCAAGCCGGTGACCAGCAGCGACAGCCTGCTGTCGGTGTTTGCCAACCCGCTGATCTGGACCTTCGGTTTCGTCTACTTCTGCATCCAGAGCGGGGTCTATGCGATCAACTTCTGGCTGCCGTCGATCATCAAGAACCTGGGTTTCAGCGACGCCCTGCTGATCGGTTGGCTGAGCGCCATCCCCTACCTGCTGGCCGGGGTGTTCATGCTGCTGGTCGGGCGCTCGGCAGACCTGCGCAACGAGCGCCGCTGGCATCTTGTCGTGCCGATGCTGATGGGTGCCCTGGGCCTGCTGATCGCGGTGAACTTCGGCCACAGCCCGGTGATTGCGATTATCGGTTTGAGCATTGCCACCATGGGCGCCCTCACCGGCCTGCCGATGTTCTGGCCGATGCCCACCGCACTGCTCAGCGCCGGTACCGCAGTGGCGGGCCTGGCGATCATCAACTCGGTCGGGCAGATGGCCGGCTTTCTCAGCCCCTACCTGGTCGGTTTCATCAAGGACCAGACCGGCTCGACCGATGCCGCGCTGTATTCGCTGGCGGGCTTGATTGTGTTTGGTAGTTTGGTGGCGCTGCGGGTTTCGCGGGTGCGGGCTGCCGGGGCGGCGGCCGAACCGGCGAACTGAGGCAAGCCCGCTCCTACATAATGTAGGAGCGGGCGTGCCCCGCGATGCTTTAAATCAGAGGTGGAACTGTGTAAAACAGATCGAATTCCAATCGCCAAAGGCCTTTCGATCATGATTTACCGTCCACTGGGCCAAAGCGGCCTGCAGGTGTCGGCACTGACCCTGGGCAGCATGATGTTCGGCGAGCCGACCAGCACCGAAGACTCGCTGCGCATCATCGCCAAGGCCTGGGACCAGGGCATCAATTTCATCGACACCGCCGACGTCTACAACGCCGGGCGCAGCGAGGAAATCGTCGGCGAGGCCATTGCCCGCCACCGCCACGACTGGATCCTCGCCTCCAAGGTCGGCTTCGGCCCTGCCGAGGGCCGGCCCAACCGTAGCGGCTTAAGCCGCAAGCACATCTTCAATGCCATCGAAGCCAGCCTGACCCGCCTGGGCACCGATTACCTGGACATCTACTACCTGCACCGCGAAGACCACAACACCCCGCTTGAGGTCACCGTCAGCGCCATCGGCGACCTGCTGCGCCAGGGCAAGATCCGCCATTGGGGTGTGTCCAACTTCCGCGGCTGGCGCATCGCCGAGCTGTGCAACCTGGCCGAGCGCCTGGGCGTGCCCAAGCCGGTGGTCAGCCAGCCGCTGTACAACATCGTCAACCGCCAGGCCGAACCCGAGCAGTTCAGCGCCGCCGCCCATCACGGCCTGGGCATCGTGCCCTACAGCCCGCTGGCGCGCGGCGTGCTCAGCGGCAAGTACGCGCCCAATGCCAGCCCCGATGCCAACAGCCGCGCCGGACGCCAGGACAAGCGCATCCTGGAAACCGAATGGCGCCCAGAATCGCTGCAGATCGCCCAGCAGATCCACGCCTACCTGCAGCCCAGGGGCATCGGCATGGTCGAGTTCGCCATCGCCTGGGTGCTCAACAACCGCGCGGTCAGCTCGGCGATCGTCGGCCCGCGCACCGAAGCCCAGTGGGACACCTACAGCGGCGCGCTGGCGGTGCAGATCAGCGCTGAAGACGAAGCCTTCATCGATTCACTGGTAACCCCGGGCCACGCCTCGACTCACGGCTACAACGACAGCGCGCACTACGTCAGCGGTCGCGCGGCGCGCTGAGTTCGGCGCCGAGCAGGTGGCTGATGGCGGCCTTGAGCTTCATCGGCCGCACCGGCTTGTGCATCAACGTATGGCCGCGCTCGCGCACCTGTTGTTTTAGCTCGTTGCTGTAGTTGGCGGTGATCATCAAGGCCGCCAGCGGTACAGGCCGCTGGGCATTGATCGCCGCCACCGCATCGACGCCGTTGCGGCCGTTGTCCAGGTGGTAATCGGCGATCAGCAGGTCGGCTTCGGCGCTGTTGCAGGCCACCTGGCGCGCCAGGTCCTGCTCACTCAAGGCCGTCACCACCTCGCAGCCCCACTGCTCGAGCAAGGTGCGCATGCCGGCGCAGATCGCCGCGTCGTTATCCAGCACCCAGATACGCGCGCCTTCCAGGCGTTCGCGCAGCGGCTCGCTGAGGTCGGGTTCGGCCAGCCGCCTGGGTGCCTGGAGGCTGCAGGGTACTTCGACGGTAAACACCGAGCCCTTGCCCGGCACTGAACGCAATTGCAGGCGGTGGCCGAGAATCCCGGCGATCTTGTCGACGATGGCCAAGCCCAGGCCCAGGCCGCGGTCCTGGTCCGGGCGCTGCGCATCACCACGACGAAACTCCTCAAACACCTCTTCGCGGCGCTCTTGGGCAATGCCGATGCCGGTGTCCCAGACCTCGATCGACAACGCCTTGGCGCGCCGCCGGCAGCCGAGCAGCACGCGGCCGCGCGGGGTGTAGCGGATGGCATTGCTGAGCAGGTTGCGCAGTATCCGCGCCAGCAACTGGATATCGCTGTGCACGCTCAGCCCACAGGGCACATAGGCCATGCGCAGGCCCGCGCTGGCGGCGGCATGAGCAAATTCGGCGGCGAGGTTGTCGAGCAGGTCGCTGACGGCGAAGCTGGCAAGGTCGGCCTTGATCACCCCGGCGTCGAGCTTGGAGATATCCACCAGGGTGCCGAGCAGGTTCTCGACGTCATCCAGCGAGTTGCTAACATTGCGCACCAGCGCAGGGTTAGCGCTGCTCTGTTCGAGCAAGGCACTGGTGAACAGCCGCGCCGCGTTCAAGGGTTGCAGCAAGTCATGGCTGACGGCGGCGAGGAACTTGGTCTTCGACAGGTTGGCCTGCTCGGCTTGCTGCTTGGCCTTGCTCAGTTCGGCGGTGCGTTCGCGTACCCGCACTTCGAGGTTCTGATAGGCCTGGTGCAGGGCCTCGGCACTGCGCCGGCGTTCGGTGATGTCGCGAATCAGCACGAAAATCCCAACCACCTCGCCACTGGCCAGGCGGTTGGGCACGTAGGAGCGCAGCATGTAGCGTTCCTGGCCGTTGACGTGGGTCTCGGCGCATTCGAACGTCACGCTCTCGCCGGCCAGCGCCCGCTCGATGTAACCCTCCAGGCGCTGGTAGTGCCCGGGGCTGTGCACCTCGCGCAGGTTCTGCCCGAGCATCACCCCCGGCGGCCAGCAGTACCACTGCTCGTAGACCTTGTTGGTGAACTCGTAGACCAGCTCGGCATTGAGGTAGGCAATCAGCGCCGGCACATGGTCGGTGATCAGCCGAATCCAGCGCTCGCTTTCGCTCAGGGCTTGCGCGTGCTGGTAGCGTTCGGTGATGTCGGTGAAAGTGTTGACGAAACCGCCGGTGGGCAACGGATGGGTACGGATTTCCAGCATGCGTCCGTCGAACAGGCGCTGTTCCAGTTCATGCACACAGCGGCCATTGCCGTCGCGGCTGGCCGGGGTCAGCAAGGCCAGTTCGCTGTCGGCGATCACTTCGGTAAAGGATCGGTGGGCGGCGATCGGCGCCAGGCCGCTGAGTTCGAGAAAACGCCGGTTCCACAGTTCCAGCACGCCGTCGGCATTGACCATGGCCACGCCCTGGGACAGGTTGTCGACCGCCCGTTGCAGCAAGTAGGACTTTTGCGCCACCGCCTGCTCGCGGCGCCGGGTTTCGCTGTGCTTGACTTCGGTGATGTCGGTGAACAGCATCACCCGCCCGCCGTCCTGGGTTGGCCGCTCGCTGACCTGCAGCCAGCGCCCGTTGTGCAGACGGTACAGCAGGTGTTCGTCGCTGACACCGCGCAGTTCTTCGCGCAACAGGCCGCTGCTGTGCATCAGGCGCTTGACCTCGGCCAGGCGCATGCCGCTGATGATGCGCAAGCGGCTGCCGGCCCAGAAGGCTTTGAAACGGCTGTTGAAGAGGACGATGCGCAAGTCCGGGTCGAACAGCACAAAGGCGTCGGAGATGCTTTCGATGGCATCGACCAGGTGCTGGTGGGCGGTTTCCGCGCGCAGCCGGGCCTCGCTGAGCAGGTGGTTGCTGGCCTTGAGCTCGACTAGGGTCTGGTTCAGGGCATCGGTGCGCTCGCGTACCTGTTCGGCCAGCACCACCGAATGCTGGAACGCCGCATAGGAATCGTCCGGGCGCGCCGCCCCCGACTCCAGGCGCTCGATCAGCGCAGCGTTGATGCGCAGCAGCTTGTGGTTGGCCCGTTGCAGCTCGGCCAGGCGCGGGTCACTGTTCACACTGGCCTCGGGGCCGGCCGATGGCAACGCCGGTGAAGGTCTGGTTGATGTGCATGCCATTGAACTGTTCCCCGTAGGAGTTGAAACCCAGCACCCGCTGTCTGCGCAGAAAACGGCCGACCTCGGCCAGGCTGTCGCTGCCTTCGAGCTCCAGGCGGCGCAGGAAGCAATCGCAACCGATGGTCAGCAGCAAGGGCCCGAGGCGTTGTTGCAGGCCGCTAAACAGGTGCTGCAGATTCGGCAACAGCGGCCCCGGACGCATGGCGGTGAGGACGATGCCGTTCTCCACCGCGCAGTAGAAACTCAGGCTCAGGTCCTCGTGCACCTGCTGGATGGCGCGCACGTAATAACGCTCGTTGATGCGCACCGCCAGCGGGTGGGCGGCGAAGGTGCGGTGATTGATCTGGCTGACCGGCACGCCGATCAACTGCGCGTATTCAAGCGCTGCCGGTTCGGCGTTGAGCTCGTAGACCCGGCGCAACTGGCGATCGGCGCGGGTGATTACCAGTTTTTCACTGCGCGGCTCGATGTGATGGGTGGTGAACACCTCGAACTCAAGCCCGGTGTTGACCAGCAGCACCACCGCAGCGCCACTGCGAAAGGCGCCGTCGAAGTACACATGGGTGTGGTGCAGATGATTGTCGTCACCGGCCGAGCCACCGAAATGCGGGATATCGCCCAACGCCGCACTGAGTGCCGCCAGCACGGTTTCTTCACGGCTGGACAGGCCGTCGAGCAGGGTCAGGGCAAAGCTGTGGCCCTTGATCGGCGCCAGGGTATTGCTACGACACTCGCCCACCAGGCGCTCGACCGTGGCCTGGGCCTGGATCAGGCTGAACGCCGGCATGGCGTCGATCAGTTCGGCGGCGATGGAAAACTGCCGGTGATCAAAACCCAGGGCGGTGATGCAGCCACGGCCGTAACCGTCGGGGGTAAGTTCGCCGGCACTGGTGCAACCGGCCAGGCGAATGCCGCCGAAGCTCTGTTGCAGGGCCTGGGCCAGGGCCGGCAGGTCGTACTCGGCGGAGCAGAAGAACAACACGAAACCCAGGTGCGGGTGCAGCAGCTGGCTGGCCAGTTCCTGGGCGGCAAGCTCGGCGGCGCTGGCCCGCGACACGGCACTGATCACGCCCTCGGCCGGGAACTGCTGCATGGGTGCCTCCTGGGTGGGCATTGATCGATGCAGGCAGTTTAGGCAGGCGCGGTAGCGCGCCGAATGCTACTTGGGTACTGGGTATGGGTGGCATTGGTTGTAGAGCGGGTAGCCTCATCGGGGGGGCGAGCCCGCTCCTACCGGTCAATGCGTTTACCAGGTCAGCACCGCGCCCACGGCGAAGGTATCGGTGTCTTCATTCTGCGCATCGCCTTCATGGCCGTCGATCTCGAACTGGTTGTACTCGGCGACCAGCTTGAGGTTGTCGTTGATGTCATGAAACAGCGCTATGCCACGGGTTTCATAGTCGGCGCCGGTGTTCACTGCGCCATTGCCGTCATCCCTGGTCTTGCCATACGACAGCGCCAGACGGTTCTTGCCGAGCTTGTACGAGCCCTGAAGCAGATAACCCTTGCTGTCGACCTCACGCAAGGTCGCCTCGCCGGCGTTGTTGGTGAAGAACGGGTTGATGCCCTTGGCGGTAAAACCTGAGCCGGTCAGCGACAACCCGCCGATCTTCGCCTGCACGCCATAGCCGAGGCCCTTGGAAGTCACCGAATCGACGCTGCTGTCGGTGTTGTCCGAGGTCTGGTAGGTGCCGTTGAGCCAGCTGTAAATCTGCGCGCCGCCGAGGTCGAACTGGTAGGTGATCTCGCTCTCGGTGCGCGGGTTTTCCTGGTAGGCCTTGCCCACCGCGCTGTCGTCGTTGGTGTCCACCGGGTCGAGGATCCCCACGGCAATGCGCAAGCCGTCCAACACCGGCGTGCGGTAGGTGATCTGCGAGGTCGGGAACGGGTACGGGTAGCCGCTGCCGATGTTGCCGAACGACACCCCGCCGCCATCGACCAGGCCCAAGGTGTCGCTGACCTGGCCGTAGCCGGCGAGCAACTCGTCGAGGAGGATGTTGGAGCGGGCGAACAGGCCAAAGTCCTTGCCGATCAACACCTCGCCCCATTCGGGGTTGGCCACGGTGCCGTAGAACTGGCGCACGTCGATGGCGGTGTCGGTGCCGTTGGTTTCGCTGTCGTTGATGGTCACCCAGAACGACGCCCGGCCGCCGAGCTTGAGATCATCAACCTGGCGAGTCATGTTGAAGCCCAGGTAATTGGGCAGAAAGCCCATCTTCACCCGCGACTGGCGACGGTCGTATTGCTCCCCGGCGCGGTCGACGTCGCTGTTGACGTAGAAGGCGTTGATGTAGCCGTCGGTGGAAAAGGTCGTCTGCTCCTTGTCGTAGAGCATGATCTCGGCGCCGGCCAGCGGGCTCAGGCCCAGGGCGGCAAGGCTTGTCAGCAACGGCAGGAAACGGCGATTGGCATTGTTATTGTTGTGCATGGCGCTCTCCGCAAAACGGGGGGACAGATGTCGGAGGCGATTATCGAAAGGCCCGGCAAGCGGCCATACCCTGCCTTGGCGGCGCTCCCGTGCTGCTTTGGCGCAACCGGCCCGGCTGCCCGCAGGCGGAACTAATCCCTTGCCCGTCAGTGTCACAAGGCTAAAGTGGCAAGACCCGGTGCGTTAGGCGCGCCCGCCCATGCAAAAATGCAGACTGAGCCTGCAGATTTACGGATTGTATTGGGCAAATTTGCACTGATACGATCCTTCGATCCTCTAGCGCCTATCCAGACCGTGTTAAAACACGTGGAAAATCAATAACAAAGCAGGGAGAAAGCGATGACCGCGCACGCTCAAGCGCCAACCGACGTCCATGTACTGGCCGAGGTTCGCAACCATATCGGTCACTTGACCCTCAACCGCCCCTCCGGCCTCAACGCCCTGACCCTGGACATGGTCCGCCGCCTGCAGCGCCAACTTGACGCCTGGGCCACGGACTCACAGGTGCATGCCGTGACCCTGCGCGGCGAAGGCCCGAAAGGTTTCTGCGCCGGCGGCGACATCCGTTCGCTGTACGACAGCTACAAGGCCGGTGACAGCCTGCACCGGGATTTTTTCGTCGAGGAATACGCCCTCGACCTGTGCATCCACCATTACCCCAAGCCGGTGCTGGCACTGATGGACGGCTTCACCCTCGGCGGCGGCATGGGCCTGGCCCAGGGCGCCGACCTGCGGGTGGTCACCGAGCGCAGCCGCCTGGCCATGCCGGAAACCGCCATCGGTTATTTCCCGGATGTTGGCGGCAGTTATTTCCTCTCGCGCATTCCCGGCGAACTGGGCATCTACCTGGGGGTCAGCGGCGTCCAGGTGCAGGCGGCCGATGCGCTGTACTGTGGCCTGGCCGACTGGTACCTGGACAGCAGCAAACTGGCCAGCCTCGATGAGCGCCTCGACACCCTGAGCTTTGGCGAACACCCGCTCAAGGACCTGCAAGGGGTGCTGGCCAAACTCGGCACTCAGGTGCTTGAAGACGCACCGCTGGCCAGGCTGCGCCCGGCCATCGATCACTTCTTCGCCCTGCCCGACGTTGCCAGTATCGTCGAGCAACTGCGCGCCGTGACCGTGGCCGACAGCCATGAATGGGCACTGAAAGCCGCCGATCTGCTCGACAGCCGCTCGCCGCTGGCCATGGCCGTGACCCTGGAGATGCTTCGTCGCGGCCGTCACCTGAGTCTTGAAGACTGCTTCAAGATGGAGCTGCACCTGGACCGCCAGTGGTTCGAGCATGGCGACCTGATCGAAGGCGTACGCGCACTGATCATCGACAAGGACAAGCAGCCACGCTGGAACCCCGCCACCCTCGCCGGCCTCGACCGCCAGCGCGTGGATCAATTCTTCGAAGGCCTCTGAGGCCTGGAGTACGCAGATGCAAGACCTGGAACTGACTGAAGAACAGATCATGATCCGCGACATGGCCCGGGACTTCGCCCGTGGCGAGATCGCCCCCCATGCCCAGGCCTGGGAAAAGGCCGGCAGGATCGACGATGGCGTGGTGCAGAAGATGGGCGAGCTGGGCCTGCTGGGCATGGTCGTGCCCGAGCAATGGGGCGGCAGTTACACCGACTATGTCGCCTACGCCTTGGCGGTCGAAGAGATCGCCGCCGGCGATGGTGCCACCGGTGCGCTGATGAGCATTCACAATTCGGTGGGCTGCGGCCCGCTGCTCGCCTACGGCAGCGCCGAACAGCAACAGACCTGGCTTGAGCGCCTGGCCAGCGGCCAGGTGATCGGCTGCTTCTGCCTGACCGAGCCGCAAGCGGGCTCCGAGGCCCACAACCTGCGCACCCGCGCCGAGCTTAAGGACGATCACTGGGTGATCAATGGCGCCAAGCAGTTCGTCAGCAATGCCCGCCGTGCAGGGCTGGCGATCGTCTTCGCGGTCACTGACCCGGAGCTGGGCAAAAAAGGTATTTCGGCGTTCCTGGTGCCCACCGACAACGAAGGCTTCGTGGTCGATCGCAGCGAGCACAAGATGGGCATCCGCGCCTCCGACACCTGCGCGGTGACCCTCAACAACTGCCGTATCCCGGCAGCCAACATGCTCGGCGAGCGCGGCAAGGGCCTGGCCATTGCCCTGTCCAACCTCGAAGGCGGGCGTATCGGCATCGCCGCCCAGGCCCTGGGCATTGCCCGCGCGGCATTCGAGGCGGCGCTGGTGTATTCGCGTGACCGTATTCAGTTCGGCAAGCCGATCAACGAGCACCAGAGCATCGCCAACCTGCTGGCCGACATGCAGGTGCAGATCAACGCCGCACGGCTGTTGATTCTCCACGCCGCACGCCTGCGCAGCGCCGGCAAGCCATGCCTGAGCGAAGCCTCACAGGCCAAGCTGTTCGCCTCGGAAATGGCCGAGCGGGTGTGCTCCAAAGCGATCCAGGTGCATGGCGGGTATGGCTATCTGGAAGATTACCCGGTCGAGCGTTACTACCGCGATGCGCGCATTACCCAGATCTACGAAGGCTCCAGCGAAATCCAGCGCATGCTGATTGCCCGGGAGTTGAAGCACTACACCTTGTAAACACGGCCTACTTTAGGAGCGGGCTTGACCCGCGATGCGATATCACTGTTGAATCGCTATCGCGGGTCGAGCCCGCTCCTACAGTCACTCCTCGACATGCACGCTGTCGAGGTAACTGCGCACCGCCCATAAGGCTTCCTGGCTGAGGTAGTCAGCCATCTTCGGCATGTACACCCGGCCATCGCGTACTGCGCCATTGCGCACCCGCTCGACAAACCATTCATCACCGGCAGCGCCTTCGTCGAGCAAGCGCAGGTCCGGGGCGATGCCGCCGGACTTGGCTTCAAGGCCGTGGCAGGCGGCGCAGTTCTGGTTGTAGGCCGAAGCACCGATGGACACCGCCTCGTCGTGGTCCTTGCTGTTGCGGTAGGGGTTTTCTGCGCGCCACTGCTCACCGAGCTTTTCCAGGTTGCCGGTGTTGACCGCGGTCGGCGTCACGTTGCCATGGGCAAAAGCCCCGGCGCTGCTCATCAGGCTGGCGCTGACGATCAGGCTCAACCAGGCGTTTTTTGCTGTTTTCATTGTTCTGCCCTCGACTGCTGTTTGCACGCAAAAACCTCTCGGCTGAAAGGTTGTGCCGGCATCTTAGAAACGTGCTGGCGAGGCCCCCATGCTGCTTTGGTGGCCGCAGCCTCCTCCCTTGGTAGTAGCGCTTGTGGGGCAGTGCCAAATCATGCCCGGCCTGGGAAATTTTCCCGTAAAGACCGGGAGATTTTCCGTATCGATCGCGCCCTTGGCGTTCCAGGCTATGCAGGCCAAAACCTTCATTGGGAACTCCAACCATGACAATAAGATCGTTACCCGCCGCACTTTCCCCGCTGACTGCTGCCGTGCATACCGTCCTCCTGCTGGGCAGCCTGGCCCTGGCCCCGCATGCCCTGGCGAAACCTGTGAGCTGGGAAGACATCGCCGACGACCACAAGAGCACCGGCAACGTGCTGCAGTACGGCATGGGCACCAATGCCCAGCGCTGGAGCCCGCTGGCCCAGGTCAACGACCACAACGTGTTCAAGCTGACCCCGGCCTGGTCGTACTCTTTTGGTGACGAGAAGCAGCGCGGCCAGGAGTCCCAGGCCATCGTCAACGACGGCGTGATCTACGTCACCGGCTCGTACTCGCGGGTGTTTGCCCTCGATGCCAAGACCGGCAAACGCCTGTGGACCTACAACCATCGCCTGCCGGACAACATTCGCCCGTGCTGCGACGTGGTCAACCGCGGCGCCGCCATCTATGGCGACAAGATCTACTTCGGCACTCTCGACGCCCAGGTCATCGCCCTGAACAAGGACACCGGCAAGGTGGTGTGGAAGAAAAAGTTCGGCGACCACAGCGCCGGCTACACCATGACCGGCGCCCCGACCCTGATCAAGGACCAGAAGAGCGGCAAAGTGTTGCTGATTCACGGCAGCTCCGGCGATGAATTCGGCGTGGTCGGCCAGCTGTATGCCCGCGACCCGGAAACCGGCGACGAGGTGTGGATGCGGCCCTTCGTCGAGGGCCACATGGGCCGCCTGAACGGCAAGGACAGCACCCCCACCGGTGACGTCAAGGCGCCGTCCTGGCCGGATGATCCGAACACCGAGACCGGCAAGGTCGAAGCCTGGAGCCATGGCGGCGGCGCGCCGTGGCAGAGCGCAAGCTTCGATGCCGAGACCAATACCATCATCGTCGGCGCCGGCAACCCGGGGCCGTGGAACACCTGGGCGCGTACCTCCAAGGATGGCAACCCGCACGACTTCGACAGCCTCTACACCTCGGGCCAGGTCGGTGTCGACCCCTCGACCGGCGAAGTGAAGTGGTTCTACCAGCACACGCCTAACGACGCCTGGGACTTTTCCGGCAACAACGAGTTGGTGCTGTTCGACTACAAGGACAAGGACGGCAAGCAGTACAAGGCCACCGCCCATGCTGACCGTAACGGCTTCTTCTACGTGGTCGACCGCACCAACGGCAAACTCAAGAACGCCTTCCCGTTCGCCGACAACATCACCTGGGCCAGCCACATCGACCTCAAGACCGGCCGCCCGGTGGAAAACCCCGGCCAGCGTCCGGCCAAGCCCGAACCTGGGCAAACCAAGGGCAAGCCGGTAGAAGTCTCGCCACCGTTTTTGGGCGGCAAGAACTGGAACCCGATGGCCTACAGCCAGGACACCGGCCTGTTCTATGTGCCGTCGAACCAGTGGAAAGAGGAGTACTGGACCGAGGAAGTCAACTACAAGAAAGGCTCGGCCTACCTGGGCATGGGTTTCAGGATCAAGCGCATGTACGAGGACCACGTCGGTTCGCTGCGGGCCATGGACCCGACCACCGGCAAGATGGTCTGGGAGCACAAGGAGCGCCTGCCGCTGTGGGCCGGGGTGCTGGCGACCAAGGGCAACCTGGTGTTCACCGGTACCGGTGATGGCTACTTCAAGGCCTTCAACGCCAAGACCGGCGAAGAACTGTGGAAATTCCAGACTGGCAGCGGCATCGTCTCGCCGCCGATCACTTGGGAACAGGACGGTGAGCAGTACATCGGCGTGACCGTCGGCTACGGCGGCGCGGTGCCGCTGTGGGGTGGCGACATGGCCGAGCTGACCAAGCCGGTGGCCCAGGGTGGCTCGTTCTGGGTGTTCAAGATCCCGGCCTGGGATACCAAGACGGCCCAGCGCTAAGCCCATCGCCGGCCAAGCCCGCTCCGTGTTGGAGCGGGCTTGGCCGGCGATAGCCATCTCACAGCCCAGGAGATCCCCATGAAATACCTCCCGCTCTTGCTCACCCTCGCCTGCACCGCCGCCCTCGCCGACGACGACGCGCCATTGATCATCAACGGCTGCACCATCGCCCAGGAGAGCCAGTGCCCCAACGCCAACCTGCGCAACGCCGACCTCAGCAACCAGGACCTGCGCAAAATGAACCTGGCCGGTGCCGACCTGCGCGGGGCGAATTTGCGCCACGCGCGCCTGGACCTGGCCAACCTGGAAAAAGCCCGACTGCAAGGCGCCAACCTCACCCGCGCCAGCCTGCAGCAAAGCAACCTGCGCCTGGCCGACCTGCGCGATGCCAGGCTGATTGCGGTACAGGCCTGGGGCATGTTCGCCCAGGGCGCCAACTTCGAAAATGCCGACTTGAGCGCCGCCTACCTGGAGTTCGCCCGCCTGTCCGGGGCCAAACTGCACAACAGCAAACTGCAGGCCGCCGACCTGGAAATGACCTGGTTGAGCAAGGCCGACCTCAAGGGCGCCAACCTTGCCGATGCCAATCTGCAAGAAGCCAAGTTCGGCGAAAGCAACCTGGAGCAGGCCGACCTGCGCGGCAGCCGCCAGCATTACGCCAACTTCCAGGACAGCAACATGCAAGGCTGCCAGGGCTGCCCGACCACCTGGGACTAGGCAACCACCCGCAGCAAGCCGGCCTCGATCGCCAGGCGCACCATCTGCGCCTGGGAGGCCACCTGCAATTTGCTTTTGAGCAGGGTCAGGTAGTTGCTCACGGTCTTGCTGCTGATGCACAACTGCTCGGCGATCAGCCGGGTCGGCGTGCCCTTGGCCAGCATCAGAAAGATTTCCGTTTCACGTTGGGTCAGGCCGTGAATGCCGGTATCGCCTGGCTGACAGACAAGCTCGGTGGCCAGTGCCTGTTCGATGTAGGCATGCCCGCAAAGCACCCGGCGCACCGCCTCAAGCAGCACGGCAGGCTCCGCCGCCTTGGACAGGTAACCACAGGCGCCGGCCGCCATGGCCTGGCGCACCAGGCCAAGGTCGGTGTGCTCGCTGAAAAACAGCACGCGCAGTTGCGGCAGGCGCTGGCGCAGGCGTCGGGTGGTTTCCACGCCGCTGATACCCGGCAAGTCAACGTCCATGATCACCAGCCCCGGCAACTGCTCGCCGACCTTGGCCAGCGCCTCTTCGCCACTGGCCGCCTCGATCACCGTCATGCCCTCCAGGCCCTGTTGCAGCGCCGCGACCAGGCCCAGGCGCAGCATCGGGTGATCATCCACCAGCAATATCGCCATCTTCGCAGCTCCCGCAGGTTTGCCCCATGCTAGAACGCACGCCTGGGCGCCCGCCTACTACTTTGGTACTGTTTTGCTTGTCGATGGTCGCATTCCCAAAGCGTTGCACCTGGCCTGTAATGAAGGGGTGCAGCACAACCACAACAATAAGGTGCAAAGCCATGTACAAGATTCTGATCGCCGACGACCATCCGTTGTTTCGCGAGGCCATCCACAATGTCATCAGCGACGGCTTTCCCGGCAGCGAGGTGATGGAAACCGCCGACCTCGACAGCGCCCTGGCGATCACTGGCGATCATGACGACCTCGACCTGATCCTGCTCGACCTGAACATGCCCGGCATGCACGGCCTGGGCGGCTTGATCAACCTGCGCAACGAGGCGCCGACCATCCCGGTGGTGATCGTCTCGGCCGAACAGGACAAGCAAGTCGTGCTGCAGGCCATTACCTACGGCGCCGTCGGCTTTATCACCAAGTCCTCGCCACGCTCGCAGATGACCGAGGCCATCGAGCAGATTCTCAACGGCAATGTCTACTTGCCGCCGGACATCATCCGCACGCAAAAGAGCAGCAGCCGGCGCAACCAGGGTGACCATCAGGGCTTTGCCCCCGAGCTGCTGCAAGCCCTGACCCGCAAGCAGTTGCTGGTGCTCGAACGCATGACCAAGGGCGAATCGAACAAGCAGATCGCCTACAACCTCGACATCGCCGAAACCACGGTCAAGGCTCACGTCTCGGCGATTTTGCGCAAGCTCAACGTGCACAACCGCGTGCAGGCGATCCTCAGTGCCGGCGACATCGACTTCACCGCTTACCTGCGGCGATAGTCACGCTCCATGACAATCATGCAAATTAGCCATTGAAACCTGGGCAAGGCCTGAAGTAAGCTCGGGCACATCAACTGGAGAGTCACATGTCGCACACCACCCTCACTCACGCTTGCAGCACTGGTCGCCTGTCGCGCCCCGTGGCCGCTGCCGAGTGCGCGACTGTCTCCCCGGCAGCGTTTTATTTTGGGTATTGGTTTAGCCACAGGCGCCGCTGATACCCTCACCGGCGCCCACTTTCAAGGGGCCGCCGAACACGAGAATACTCAACCCCCGGTCGGCCCCCCGACCGGGGGTTTTGCGTTTCAAGGCCCCGGCAATCAACGAATTACATTGAGGAACAGAACATGAACTACGCCACTTACCGTTACCAAAGCTTCAACTTCTGGCGATTTAGCCAATCCCGTTCGGGCCAGCCTGCCGCCTCCGATCGGTCACTTGTTGGTGGCACACATACACATGACGCCAATCCGGCCAACTGTCGAACACCTCGATAGGGCCGAGCGCGCGGGCCAGACCCCGCCAGCCGCCCAGGGAATTCACACCATGCAATCGTCCAACCTCGCTCTGCCACTGTCCGAACCCAGCGCTGCCAACAGCGCCGTCAGCCAACGCCTGCCGAGCCCGATGTTGCTCAAGCAGCAAATGCCGCTTTCCCCCGCCCTCGCCGCCCAGGTCGAAGCCCATCGCCAGGCCGTGCGCGCCATCCTCGATGGCCACGACCAGCGCCTGCTGCTGATCGTCGGCCCGTGCTCGCTGCACGACCCGCGCTCGGCCCGCGAATACGCCCAACGCCTGGCCCGCCTGGCCTCGGAGGTCAGCGACAAGATGCTCCTGGTGATGCGCGCCTACGTCGAAAAGCCGCGCACCACCGTCGGCTGGAAGGGCCTGGCCTACGATCCGCACCTGGATGGCAGCGACGACATGCACGGCGGCATCGCGCTGTCGCGCGGGCTCATGCTGGCCATGCTCGAATGCGGCCTGCCGGTGGCCACCGAGCTGCTGCAACCGATGGCGGCCGGCTACTTCGATGACCTGCTGAGCTGGGCGGCGATTGGCGCGCGCACCACCGAGTCGCAGATTCACCGCGAAATGGTCAGCGGCCTGGGTTTGCCGGTAGGCTTCAAGAACGGCACCGACGGCGGTGTTGGCATTGCCTGCGACGCGATCCGCAGCGCCGCCCACGGCCACCGGCATTTCGGCATGGACGTGCAAGGCTACCCGGCAATTGTCGAGACCCTGGGCAACGCCGACACCCACCTGGTGCTGCGCGGCGGCAGCAAGGGCCCGAACTACGACCGCCAGAGCATCGCCCTGGCCCGCCAGGGCCTGGCCAAAGCCGGCGTCGCGGCACGGATCATGGTCGATTGCAGCCACGCCAACAGCGCCAAGGACCCCCTGCGCCAGCCGGCGGTGTTCAACGAGGTGCTCGAGCAGCGCCTGCAGGGCGATACCTCGCTGATCGGCATGATGATCGAGGGCCACCTGCTCGACGGTTGCCAGACACTGGGCACGCAGCCGCTCAAATACGGCGTGTCGATCACCGACGGTTGCCTGGGCTGGGATTCGACCGAGCGCTTGCTGCGTGAGGCGGCTGGACGGTTGTGACGCCTTTCAAATAGAGCGGCACGGTTCTGGCTGTTTCGTACCTATCCTGGCAAGTAAAAAAGCCGCCCCTAGCGGGCGGCCTATCAAGAACACACAAGCCTTGATTCAAGTGAATCGAATGGTTCGAGTTATCAAGGACCCCCGCACAAGGAAGCTAACGATGAGTTCGAACGTTAATACAACTGGTTCAGCTCTTGAATGAACTACGTCGATTACAACGTATCCCTCTCGCACCGAACCGACGGGGTAGTACTGCATTCTGATGGTTACGGCGGCCCCCGGATGCCCCACTACCTGCGCGCCCCCGGAAAGGGTTACCTTGCACCATTGATTGCCATCGAAGTTATGCGTCCTATAGACGATTCGGTTCACGCTTCGCCCATCGGCTCGTGCTCCCGTTGCCGCCATCGCCCAGATGTAACGGCCGCCTAAACTAAGGTAGCTAGAATTGTGTCTGAAGTTCACCTCAGTAGTCACTGGACTGCCGCCATGAGGAGAAACAACCACGCTTATGCTGTAGGCATTGGCGCCCACCCATTCACGCCACTCCCCCC
Source organism: Pseudomonas sp. UC 17F4 (assembly GCF_900101695.1). Classification (NCBI taxonomy): domain Bacteria; kingdom Pseudomonadati; phylum Pseudomonadota; class Gammaproteobacteria; order Pseudomonadales; family Pseudomonadaceae; genus Pseudomonas; species Pseudomonas sp. UC 17F4. The sequence goes on along the minus strand of NZ_FNKV01000001.1, from coordinate 3,600,105 downwards.
GCTGGTCAAGTGTTACGTCTTTCTGTATTCCTCCATGGTCAAAGTAACCGTTGCCAACCACTCGCAAGGTCGCAACTTGCCCCGGATTGCCCGTCACCAATAATTGGTTGCCCATCGTCGTTTGTGGCGGTATCTTGAGCGAGCCTTCAGCGGTAACCATCACAGCCACCGGGCTCAGCACCCGCATCTCATAAGCAATCACCGGCGCAACGATGTCCTCCACCCTTAAATGAATACTCAGGCGCGAACGGTCAGCCAGGCCTTCAAGGGCCGAGCGCATGATCGAACGTGTGATGCCCCCGCTCACTTCATCCGCAGACACCGGATGCGCCACCAGTAGCGGCAGCGTCCAGCTCCCACCGCTTTTGAGCGTGCCCCGCAGGTCGACCCATACCCGTTGATCCCGGGCAATCCCCTGCCACCTGTCAATCCGCAGGGTGGCGTTGCCGGAAAAGGCTGCCAGTTCCAGCACATTGCTGTCGCGTGCCTCGAGGATCCGCGGATCGGTCAGGCTGATCTGCACCTGCAGGATCTGATACTCACGCACCGGAAACCTGATTGCCTGTGACTCTTCGGCATCCAGACGCAGCGCTACCGCCATTTCCAGAGTTATCCGGCTTTGGTGGGCAAATGCCTGCAAATCCGTCCTGTCCAGGGTAGCGCGTACCCCCCGATTGACTTCACCCGCCGACACCTGCTGCCCTTCCCCCAGACGGATAGTCTTGGGATTACCTTGTACATCGGTGCCATGGCAACGGAACCAGTAGCGCTGGCGCTCATTGATTCCGTTCCACGTCGCCACGGTTGCCAGCGCATTGCCGGGAAAACTCAGCAAATTGAGTGTATCGCCATTGGCCTCCTCGATCCGCGGCCGCGGCGGATTGCTCAACACCGGGCCGATTCCCAGGCGCAGGTAGTCCGAATAGCGCCGACGTTGGCCCAGCTCGCTGACGTGGTAGCGGATGCGTACCTCATGCCCCAGGCTGCGTACCATGTCTCGCTCATACACGGGAAAGCCGATGTCACCGATAAACTGCACATCATAAAAATCGATGATGTTCGCCCCGGCCACCGGGCTCAGCCACTCCATGGTCACCCTTTGCTCTTCCAGCATGCCGTCGTACACCGGAGCCTCGACGTTAGCCACCACAAGGCCGACCGGGTCGAGGGTATCGTTCTCCGCCTCGGGCACGTTCGGGGTGACCAGATCGGGGGCGGTTTCACCGACCCACAGTTTCAGTACTGGCGACTCCCGTGGCTCGCTGCTGCCGTAGAACACCCAGTAGGACAACTCCAGGTACCCGCCCGACAACGCGACGATATGCTCGGGCGGCACGATAAGCGCCACCTCTTTGCCCACCCCAAATTCAGTCACATACCAATCGCGAAAATAAGAATAGGCGTGACCGTTGGCCTGCTTGCCTTGCCAGACCAGGCGTGCCTGCTGGTTGCGGTACATGCCCACCCACGGCGGAACGATCACCTCGGCACGCGACAGGGTGTCAGGGAGGTAATCCTCCTGGCTATCGTAAACCCTCGGCGGCAGCAACTCGGCCGCCTTGCCCCGCACCCCCACGGCAGTGGTTCGCGAAGCAAACTCCTGGCCTTCGCGGGTGACCTTATAGGAGACATAGGCCAGCCCCCCCGCGATCGACTCGGCGATGCTGTTGGGCACCTCGTGGACAATGGGCCGCGGAGGCGGAATGATGCCTACCGGGTACGGGAGGGATTCATGCGGCGGGATCGCCACCACCTCTTCGGTGAATCCACGGAAGATGAACACCACCTGGTCGCCGACCCTGAAGTCGGGCCGGTCGGCAATCACCGAGACCTCAACATCGGCCCCGTGCAGTTCCCCCAGGTCGAGGAAGCCTTCCTCGTCGAGCCCGGCCACCGCCGGCCGTGGCAGCAACACCAGGCTGACCTCGACAAAGGCGTAACTGGGCAACGAGGCGCCATCGGATTCGTTGCCCACCTCGTCTTCGAGCCAGTACAGCACCAGCAGGCGTTCATCATCGCCTCCGGCCTCGATGGTGGCAAAGTCGACGAACACCGGTATGGTCTTGCCCACTTCGCCTTGCTGGACAACATGGGTGACCTTGGCCCCACCCCAGCTCAAGCTGAGAACATCACCGGCCTCCATGATGCGCCAGCGGTTGACGTACACCGTGATGCCGTCCTGGGCCATTTCCCAGTCGATCAGGCCGAAGGGCACATCTGGCGACATCAGGGCGGCATTATGAGGGCTGCCGGGGATGGGATTGGGCCCGCCGGGCAAGGTGACCTTGACCTTGACCCGCAAACGCGCCGACGCGCGCTTATTGCCGCTCAGCGGCTCGACCGTGAACCATACCTCACTGACGCCTTTGGGAATGCGGGCAGCGGGAACGTACAGGGTGACTAGTTCGTTCACCTCTTCAGGCAGTACCACCACCGGAATCGGCGTGGCCGGCACCTGTTCGTCGCCAAAATGCACATGAACCTTATCGCCAGCGGCCATTTGCAGGTACGGCTCGACCAGAACCAGCAGCCCATCGGCGTGAGCTTCCAGGGCCCGCACACCAATGCCACCATCAAGGCCTGCGGGATGATCGATGAACTCTTTCCATTGCGGGATGCGCACATGGCTGGTTTCGACGCTGGTGATCTGGTTGACACGCATGAACCAGGGGCTGCCGTCGGCGGCGACGCCGCGGGTCGCATAGCGCGAGGCCAGGCCGGTGAAGTACAGGGTCTGGCTGAAGCGGGTCCAGCTACCACCCTGGGGCAGTTGAAACGTCACTGTCACTTCTTCGGCGACGCTGTCGACCACGTCGAACTGGCAATCACCGCTCAGCGCCGTCAACGGCAGGCTGACCACCTGGCCAGGGTGGCCGACAATCCGCGCACTGCCGCTGAGCTCAACCTGCACATAGGTGGCGTTGGCAAAGCCATCGGCATCGAAACACACCCGATTGGCCGACCGGCCGTTGGCCAGCGCGCCGCTCGCCGCACGGGCGCGCACACGCTGCTCATCTTGCTGCTGGGCGTACGGGAACACATCAACGAATTTCACCGGCACGTGCTGGGCTTGTGCGCCGCCGATCTGCGCGCTGACCAGCACCGTCTCGGCGTACGGATCACCCAGCCAGGCGATAAACTCGCCCTGGGCATCGAGAGTGAAGTCCAGTTGCTGGCTGTCGTTGTCGAACTGCGCCGAGCCATTGACGCTGAGACTGCCTTGCGCGCCGGGCCGGCCGGCCAGGGTCACCGCGCAGGTCTGGGTGGGCAGCGTCCAGTCCGCCGGCAAGACCGAGCTGGCCAGGCCGGCATCGGAGATGCCTATGTGCAATTGCCCCTGGCGCACGGTGTAGCTGCGCACCGGACACTCTAGCGCCGCAGCGCCACCGTAGCTGACGCTCAGGTGCAGCGACAACGGGCTGCCATCCTCCAGCGGTTCGAGAAAATCGCGCGGCAACGCCACGCTCAATTCCGCCACCTGCTCGACCGGGCTGTCCTCCCACAGCGCGAGCGTGGCGGTGGCGCTGCGCACTTCCAGCCACACCCGCTGGCCCACGGCCATAAACGGCCAGGCTCTGACGCTGACCTGGGCATCGCCTTCGAACAGGTCCAGGTCCAGCTCGTTGCCGATCGCCTCATCGATCCTCGGGTGCGCCAAGTCGTGATCATTCGGCACGCCGATTTGCACCGCCTGCCTGGGCGATTCGATCGCCGCCAGCTCGTTGCGCAGCACTTCATAATAAAACTGCACCGGGCCGTTGAAGTTCGCCGCCACCGCAGCCGCCGGCACGCTGATGGTGATGCTGCCGCTGTCACTGCCCGCACGCTCCGGGAGGGTGGGAGTGCCGGCGCCCGCCGATCCTTTCCAGTACAGGACGATGCGATCGCTTTCACGCATGCCCGGGTAGCTGATCAGCACCTGGGCGCCATGCAGACCGAGCATCGGGTCGTAACTGCCGTCCTGGGCGCCAATCAGCAGCGGCCGCTCAGGCACCGGCGCCACCGAGCGCAACGCCAGCGCCCGCGCTTGGGACTGTCGCGGCCGCCCGCCCAGCGCCGGCTCGACCACGTAGCTCATCATCACCGTGCTGCCCACCCCGGCCTGGGCGATGGCCTGGGGCACGCGAAAGCTGGGTGCGGCGCCACTGCTGTCGACAAGCTTGGCTTCGCTGTAGCTATGCCCCGGATCCTCAGCTTGCCAGGTAAAGGTGACCTTGTCCCCGGCGCGCTTGCTCGGGTAGTTGATGTTCACCTGCACCCCGAACGGGTAAAAATACGGATCGAGCTCATTGACCGGGTCGTCCAGCTCCGGCGCTGGCAGCAAGCCGGCAGCACTGATGCGCAGCTCCAGCACCGCCGATTGGCGAAAACCGACGCTGCGCGTGCTCAGCATGCGCACCTGGTAGAACACCCTGACCGAGCCCGACTCCAGCAGGTTGATGTGCGCCTTATCGACACTGAACGCCATCTCATCGTCACCTGCCCCCTCGTTATGGGAGACTGCTCGGCTGACCTGGTACAACGTCGGCCGGCCATCACTTTGAGTCCCCTGCCATACCACGGTCACCTGGCGGCCTTGTGTGCGCCCCTGGTACTTGGGGATCATTACCGTGGCCCGGGCAACATCATAGGCCAGCACACCCTCCGGCGCCTGATGGACCCGAGGCACGGTCAGCGCCTTGGGCTGACCTACAAAACCGATGCTCAGGCGCTGCGACTGCTGCTGGCCGCCAGCATTCACCAGCGTGTAGCCCACCACCGCCAGACCACTGGCCAGGGCCCAGGCTTTGTCATTGGGAATGGTGAACGTCAGGGTCTGCGGCAAGGTCCCGCGGATGGTCTGGTCCAGCTCGGTTACGGTCGGCACGCCCGAGTCGATATAACCGGTAAAGCGCAGCCTGACCGTGTCACCGGTAGCGAATGCCGGCGCGCTGGCCTGCACATGAATCTGCAAGTCGTCGCTGCCCAGCACCTCGAGGTTGATATAGCCCTCGTTATCGAGCCCCGTGACCGAAACGGCCGGCAACTGCGCATGACCGGTGTCGACCACCACCGATACATGCGGCGCCCAGGTCTGGCTGGTGTTGTGGACAATATCGTGCACTTCCCAGGTCACCACCAGGTTGGGGCTGTCACCGGCCTGGAGGATGACGCTGCCGGGCACAGTGAACACCACCGGCTGGTTGAGGTCTGCCTCGACCAGGGTATAACTCAGCATGACCCCGCCCCAGCTCAGGCGGATCACGTCGCCGACCGCGCGGTTCTCATAGAAGTAGACCTGCACCTGAACGCCGTTTTCCAGGTGTTCGGCGGTCACCGGGTTGACACCGACATCCGCCGCCACCAGGCCCTGGTGCCCAGGCTCGGAACCGCCCGGGCGGTCCAGCTTGACCAGGATCGCGAGATCGCGGGAAGGCCCATACTCCACATTGTTGCGGCTGAAGGCATAGCGCACTGTATGTGCACCCGGGGTAAACCGCTCGCTCGGCAGGAACAGGGTCAGCGGCCGGCCGAGGTCGTATCCCTCAAGCACCAGCGGCGCAACGACCGGCGTGCTGTCGGCATCCATGTACACCCGCAACTCATCACCGGCGACCACATTAACGAACGGCGGCACGGTCGCCAGCACGCCACGCGGATCGATGCTCAGAGTATACAGGTTGACACCCGCGTCATGGCCGCTGACCGGTGCTACCGCAGCGAACAGGGACAAGACAGGCAGTTCGCTGGTGGTGGTTGCGTCGACGGTATCGCTTTGCAATTCATTCATGGCAGACATGCCTCGGTGCAGGGGAAACGCGTTGTGGCCCCGCATGCTTACCGCCATGAATAAGGGCCGACCTGGGTAAAGTCGACACTTATTCAATACCTCGTTATCGAGGCCAACAACTGACAAAAATACTAGGTGGCGGGTTCAAGCCCCATGAAATTTGTCCAGCTATACAGCGCGAAGTGCTCGTAATCCAGGCAGCAGCAAATTCACCGACCCTTGCTCGATGCCAACTATCAGCCACCCCGCATTTACGTTAGGCTTTACGTTTTACCCCAAGGAGCCACTCCCATGGCCAAAGCCACTGCCCGTCACATCCTGGTTGCCACCGAAGACAAGTGCAACGAACTCAAAGCCCAGATCGAAGGCGGCGCCGATTTCGCCGAAGTCGCCAAAGCCAACTCCACCTGCCCATCGAGCCGCCAGGGCGGCGACCTGGGCTCGTTCGGCCCGGGCCAGATGGTCAAGGAGTTCGACACCGTGGTGTTCAGCGCGCCGGTCAACACCGTGCAAGGCCCGGTGAAGACCCAGTTCGGTTATCACCTGCTGGAAGTGACCAGCCGTCAGGACTGATCGCTACTCTGCAAGCCGGCCTCCAGGGCCGGTTTGCTCGCGCAAGTGACCTGCTAAGCTTCAGCCACAGTCGTGGTTCAGGTGGTCAGGCGCTTGCGAATTGCTCCCTTCCCCTTCTTGTTGTTCGTCTTCGGCCTGGCCCTTGCCTGGTCATGCGCTGCCACGCCAGCGCCGGTTCACGCCCTGACGGTATACGGCGAAGCACCGCGCTATCCGTCCAGCTTCCAGCACTTGCGCTACGCCAACCCCGATGCGCCCAAAGGCGGCAGCCTGCGCCGCTCGGCCATCGAAATCGGCCAGTTCGACCACATCATTCCCTACATCGACAAGGGCATCGGCGTTGCCGAGGTCGATGGCTGGCTGTATTCGCCGCTGGCGGTGCGCTCCCAGGATGAACCCTACACCGTGTACGGGCTGGTGGCGCAAAAGCTTGAGCGTGATCCGCAGGGGCTGTGGCTGCGCTTCTATCTTGACCCGCGTGCGCGCTTTGCCGATGGCCAGCCGATCCGCGCCGAGGATGTGCGCTACACCTTCGCGCTGTTGATGCGCGCCGGCAGTCTCAAGTACCGCACCCAGTTCGCCGATGTCTCTGAGGTAAAGGTCGAGAACCCGCGCCAGATCATCTTTTACTTCAAGAACAACCTGAACCGCACCTTGCCTCTGGACCTGGCGACCCTGCCGGTGCTGCCCGAACACTGGTGGAAAGACCGCGATTTCGCCAATGGCGCAGGCTTCGAGGCGCCGCTGGGCAGCGGCCCGTACAGCGTCGGGCGGGTCGACAACGGTCGCAGTATCACCTTCGAGCGTAACAAGAGCTGGTGGGGGCGCGACCTGCCGGTCAACCGTGGCCGTTACAACTTCGACCAGGTGCGCATCGAGTACTTTGGCGACACCGAAGTGGCGCGCCAGGTGCTGCGCGGCGGCGGCTTCGACTACAACCGCGAGTTCTCTGCCACCGCCTATACCCTCGGTTACGCCAGCCCGGCGCTGGACGATGGCCGCCTGCAGCGCGCGCACCTGGCCAAGGACGCCCCGCAAACCGCCCAGGGCTTTGTCTTCAACCTGCAACGCCCGGTGTTCAAGGACCGCCGGGTGCGCCAGGCGCTGGGCCTGCTGTGGGACTTCGAGTGGAGCAACCGGCAGATGATGCGCAACCTGTACATTCGCCAGCAGAGCTTTTTCGCCAATACCGAACTGGCCGCGCGCAACCTGCCCGACGCCCAGGAGCTCAAACTGCTGGAACCGTTGCGCGGGCAGGTACCCGACGAGGTCTTCAGCCAGGTGTTCGAAGCGCCGCGCAGCGACGGCTCGGGGCTGATCCGTGACCAGCAGCTACAAGCCCTCGAACTGCTCGAAGCGGCAGGCTGGCAGCCGCGCGGTGATCAACTGGTCAATGCCCAGGGTGAACCGCTGATCTTTACCTTCCTCAACGGCCAGGCCGGTTTCGAACGCTTGCTGCTGCCGTGGAAGCGCAACCTGGCGCAGATCGGCATCACCCTGGAGATCCGCCGCATCGACGCCTCGCAATACGTCAACCGGCTGATGGCCCGCGACTACGACCTGATCGTCACCGGCTACCCGGTGTCGCCGTCGCCCGGGCTTGAGCTGTACAACTATTTTGGTTCGGCGGCGGCCAGCGACCCCGGCTCGAACAACTACATGGTGCTCCAGGACCCGGCCGTGGACCGCTTGCTCGACGGCCTGGTCAAGGCCGAAACCAAGGCCGACATGCTGCGCCATGCCCATGCCCTGGACCGTGTGCTGAGCTGGAACTACTACTGGATTCCCAACTATTACCCACCCGGCTCATCTACCGTGTGGTGGAACCGCTTCGGCCTGCCCAAGGTGCAGCCGAGCAACGACGAAGGCCTGGACAGCTGGTGGCAAGTCAGCCCGACACCGCTGACCAACGCGCAGATGGCCGAGCGCCTGGGGAGCCGGCCATGATCGGCTACATCCTGCGCCGTCTGCTGCTGATCATCCCGACCTTGCTGATTATCCTGCTGGTCAATTTCGTCATCGTCCAGGCTGCCCCCGGCGGCCCGGTGGAACAAGCGGTAGCGCGCCTGCAGGGGATCGGCGGCGGTGCGCCGGGGGCCAGCAGCGAAACCCTGCACGCAAGCTCCAGGGCCAGCCGTGGCCTGGACCCCAAGCTGCTGGAGGACATCAAGCGCCAGTACGGTTTCGACAAGTCGGCGCCCGAGCGCCTGTGGCTGATGCTCAGCCAGTACGCCCGGCTGGACTTCGGCTCAAGCTTTTTTCGCGGCGCCAAGGTCACCGACCTGATCCTTGAGAAGATGCCGGTGACCCTGTCGCTGGGTTTCTGGGCCACACTGATCACCTACTTGGTGTCGATCCCGTTGGGGATCCGCAAGGCGGTGCGCCACGGCACCGCGTTCGATGCCTGGAGCAGCAGCCTGATCGTCATTGGCTACGCCCTGCCCTCGTTCCTGTTCGCCCTGCTGCTGATCGTGCTGTTTGCCGGCGGCACCTCGCTGAACTGGTTTCCGGTGCGCGGGCTGGTCTCGGAAGACTTCGACCGGCTCAGCCTGTTGGGCAAGATCGCTGATTACTTCTGGCACCTGGTGCTGCCGGTGGGCGCGCTGGTGATCGGCGGCTTTGCCACCCTGACCCTGCTGACCAAGAATGCCTTTCTCAACGAGATCACCCGCCAGTACGTGATCACCGCCCGGGCCAAGGGCCTGAGCGAGCAACGGGTGCTGTACGGGCATGTGTTTCGCAACGCCATCCTGCTGGTGGTGGCCGGCATTCCCCAGGCGTTGATCAGCGTGTTCTTTGCCGGCTCGCTGCTGATCGAGGTGATCTTCTCCCTCGACGGCCTGGGGCGCATGAGCTACGAGGCGGCGGTGGCGCGGGATTATCCGGTGGTGTTCGGCTCGCTGTTCATCTTCACCCTGTTCGGCCTGCTGGTGCGCCTGATCGGCGACCTGTGCTACACCCTGGTCGATCCACGCATCGACTTTGCCACGAGGGCGCACTGATGTTCAGCCTGTCGCCGGTATCGCGCAGGCGCCTGCAGCGCTTTCGGCGCAATCGCCGCGGCTGGGTTTCGCTGTGGCTGTTTGCCTTGTTGCTGCTGGTGAGCCTGGGCGCGGAGCTGGTGGCCAACGACAAGCCATTGCTGTTGAGCTATCAAGACCAGCTGTATTACCCGGCATTCAAACGTTACAGCGAGCAGCAGTTTGGCGGCCAGCTGCCATTCCAGCCGGACTACCGCAGCCAGTACGTACGCCAGCTGATCGAGGGCCAGGGCGGCTGGATGCTGTTTGCACCGGTGCCGTTCAGCGCCGACACCCCGAACTACGATTTGCTGGTGCCCGCCCCCAGCCCGCCGTCGGCGGTCAACTGGCTGGGCACCGACGACCAGGCCCGTGATGTATTGGCGCGGGTGCTGTATGGCACTCGGGTGTCGATTCTGTTTGCCCTGGCGCTGACGCTGATCAGCACCCTGATCGGCATCGCCGCCGGCGCCTTGCAGGGCTACCACGGTGGTTGGGTCGACCTGATCGGCCAGCGCTTGCTGGAGGTCTGGTCGGGGCTGCCAGTGTTGTACCTGCTGATCATCCTCAGCGGCTTTGTCGAGCCGAACTTCTGGTGGTTGCTGGGGATCATGGCGCTGTTTTCCTGGCTGGCGCTGGTGGACGTGGTGCGCGCCGAGTTCCTGCGTGGGCGCAACCTCGAGTACGTGCTGGCCGCCCGTGCCCTGGGCCTGCCTGACCGCTGGGTGATCCTGCGGCACATTTTGCCCAACGCCATGAACGCCACCCTGACCTACCTGCCGTTTATTCTCACCGGCGCCATCACCACCCTCACCGCCCTGGATTTTCTCGGCTTCGGCATGCCCGCCGGCAGCGCTTCGCTGGGCGAGTTGGTGACCCAGGGCAAGCAGCATTTGCAGGCACCGTGGCTGGGCTTTACCGCGTTCTTTGCCCTGGCATTGATATTGTCGCTGTTGGTGTTCATTGGCGATGCCTTGCGCGAAGCCTTCGATCCACGGGCATAATCGCAGCCTTTACCCCGGCGGAGCGGCCCATGCAGGACAGTGACAGCCTCAAGGACTATCAGCAGGTGCGCCTGCTGGCGATTCGTTCGCTGTTCGAGATCATCGAGCAGTCCAGCGAAGGCACGATCATCGTCGACCGCGATGCGCGCATTGTCTGGATGAACCAGCGCTATGCCCGGCGCTTCGGTCTTGAAGACGCCAGCAGCGCCATCGGCCAGCCGTGCGAGAGCATTATTCCCGGCAGCCTGATGCGCGAGGTGCTGAGCAATGGCCGGCCGATCCTGCTGGACATGCTCGACACCCCCAAGGAGCCGCTGGTGGTCATGCGCCTGCCGGTGCACGACGCCGCCGGCACGCTGATCGGCGCTATCGGTTTTGCCCTGTTCGACGAGCTGCGCAGCCTCTCGCCGCTGCTCAAGCGCTACGCCAGCATGCAGCAGGAACTGGCCTCGACCCGTTCGTTGCTGCGCGCCCGCCAGGCCAAGTACAGCTTCGCTCAGTTCATCGGCACCAGCGCCGCCAGCCTTGAAGTCAAGCGCCGCGCCCGGCGTGGCGCCAGCAGTGACTCACCGGTGTTGCTGCTGGGCGAAACCGGCACTGGCAAAGAGCTACTGGCCCATGCCATTCATGCCGCTTCTCCGCGGGCGCACAAGGCCTTTGTCAGCATCAACAGCGCCGCAATCCCGGAGACGCTGCTCGAAGCAGAGTTCTTCGGCACCGCCCCGGGCGCCTTTACCGGCGCCGAGCGCAAGGGCCGCCCGGGCAAACTGCAGATTGCCGAGGGTGGCACGCTGTTTCTCGATGAAATCGGTGACATGCCCTTGCCGCTGCAAAGCAAGCTGCTGCGCGTCTTGCAAGAGAAGGAATACGAGCCGGTCGGCTCCAACCAGATGATCCACAGCGATGTGCGGATCATTGCCGCCACCTCCACCGACCTGCAGGCGGCCATGGCCCGTGGCGAGTTTCGCGCCGACCTGTACTACCGCTTGAACGTGCTGCCGATCCAGGTGCCGCCGCTGCGTGAACGCCTGGAGGATTTGCCAGCGTTGAGCGAGGCGATTCTTGAAGAGCTGGGCAGCCAGCACGAGCTGGACGATGACGCCCAGGCGCTGCTGGCCCGGCATGCCTGGCCGGGCAATATCCGCGAGCTGCGCAATGTGCTGGAACGGGCGACCTTGCTGGCCGATCAAGCGCGCCTGGGGCTGGGCGATGTTCAGGCGGCGCTGGGCGACCTGGCGCCGCTGCCGGTTGAAGCCGCCACGTTGAGCTATAAACAGGCGTGTGCCGATTTTGAGCGGCAGTTACTCGAAAACACCCTGGCGCGCTGTGCCGGGAATGTACCGGAAGCGGCGCGGCAGCTGGGGTTGGGGCGCTCGACGCTGTACAAGAAACTGGTGGCGCTGGGGATTAAGTCTCAATAAAGAGATATGTGTTTCTTTTTTGAGATTGTTATCGCGGGGCAAGCCCGCTCCCACCGGGAAGATGTCCGACGGCAGGAGCGGGCTTGCCCCGCGAACCGTTCAATCTCAATTCAGAGACTTTCATCTCAAAAAAACAAACTATATCTATATAAATCAACAGCTTAAAGAGTTGGCACGATTCCCGCTATCGCCTCCTGACCAACAAAAACAAGATGCACCCAAGGAGACACTCGATGAGTGTGATCATCGCCCTGGCAGCCCTGGCGCTGCTGATGCTGGCTGCCTACCGTGGTTATAGCGTTATCCTCTTCGCCCCCATCGCCGCCCTCGGCGCGGTGCTGTTGACCGACCCTTCGGCAGTCGCCCCGGCCTTTACCGGGGTGTTCATGGAAAAAATGGTCGGTTTTATCAAGCTGTACTTTCCGGTGTTCTTGCTCGGTGCGGTGTTCGGCAAGCTGATCGAGCTGTCGGGTTTTTCGCGCTCGATCGTCGCCGCCGCCATCCGCCTGCTTGGCACCCGCCAGGCCATGCTGGTGATCGTGCTGGTCTGCGCCCTGCTCACCTACGGCGGCGTGTCGCTGTTTGTGGTGGTGTTTGCGGTGTACCCGTTTGCCGCCGAGATGTTCCGCCAGAGCAACATCCCCAAGCGCCTGATCCCGGCAACCATTGCCCTGGGCGCGTTTTCGTTCACCATGGATGCGCTGCCCGGCACCCCGCAGATCCAGAACATCATCCCCAGTACCTTCTTCAACACCACCGCCTGGGCCGCGCCCTGGCTGGGCCTGATCGGTACGCTGTTCGTGTTCTGCACCGGCATGCTCTACCTGCAGCGCCAGCGCAACAAGGCCCAGCGCGCCGGTGAAGGCTACGGCAGCGAGCTGCGCAACGAGCCGGAAACCGCCGCCGACCTCAAGCTGCCCAACCCGCTGCTGGCACTGTCGCCACTGCTGCTGGTAGGGGTGATGAACCTGCTGTTCACCCACTGGATTCCGGCCTGGTACGGCAAGACCCACACCTTGAGCCTGGCGGGCATGAGCGCGCCGGTGCAAACCGACATCGCCAAACTCACGGCGATCTGGGCGGTGGAAGCGGCCTTGCTGCTGGGCATCCTGCTGGTGCTGATGGCAGGCTTTGGCGCGATCAAGAGCCGCCTGGCCGAGGGCAGCAAAAGCGCGGTCAGCGGCGCCTTGCTGGCGGCGATGAACACCGCGTCCGAATATGGCTTTGGTGCGGTGATTGCCTCGCTGCCGGGCTTTCTGGTGCTGGCCGACGCGCTCAAGGCGATCCCCAATCCGCTGGTCAATGAAGCGATTACCGTGACCTTGCTGGCCGGTATCACCGGCTCCGCGTCCGGTGGTATGAGCATCGCCCTGGCAGCGATGTCCGACAGCTTCATCGCCGCCGCCAATGCGGCCAACATCCCCCTTGAAGTGCTTCACCGGGTCGCGGCCATGGCCAGCGGCGGCATGGACACCCTGCCGCACAACGGCGCGGTAATTACCCTGCTGGCGGTCACCGGCCTGACCCACCGCGAGGCCTACAAGGATATTTTCGGCATTACCCTGATCAAGACCCTGGCAGTGTTCGTGGTGATTGCTACGTTCTATGCCACCGGTATCGTCTAAGGAGCACCTCATGAGTCTCAATGGCAAGACAGCAGTCGTCACCGGCTCCACCAGCGGCATCGGCCTGGGCATTGCCCAGGTACTGGCCAAGGCCGGGGCCAATCTGATCCTCAATGGCTTTGGCGATGCCCGCGCGGCGATTGCCGAGGTCGCCCGCCACGGCACCCGGGTCGGCCATCACCCGGCCGACCTTAGCGATGTGGCGCAGATCGAAGACCTGTTCGCCTACGCGGAACGCGAGTTCGGCGGCGTCGATATCCTCGTCAACAATGCCGGCATCCAGCATGTGGCAGCGGTCGAAGACTTCCCGGTGGAACGCTGGGATTCGATCATCGCCGTCAACCTCTCGGCAGTGTTCCATGGCACCCGCCTGGTGCTGCCGGGCATGCGTGCGCGCAACTGGGGACGGATCGTCAACATCGCCTCGGTGCACGGCCAGGTCGGCTCCACCGGCAAGGCCGCTTATGTCGCCGCCAAGCACGGGGTGGTCGGCCTGACCAAGGTGGTCGGGCTGGAAACCGCCACCAGCAACATCACCTGCAACGCCATTTGCCCCGGCTGGGTACTGACGCCGCTGGTGCAGAAACAGATCGATGATCGCACCGCCAGCGGAGTCGATCCGCAGCAGGCCCAGCACGACTTGCTGGCCGAGAAGCAGCCGTCGTTGGCCTTTGTCACTCCCGAACACCTGGGTGAGCTGGTATTGTTCCTCTGTAGCGAGGCTGGCAGTCAGGTTCGTGGCGCTGCCTGGAACATCGATGGCGGCTGGCTGGCCCAATGACGGGCAGCCTTGCACCCTGGCTGCGGCATCGTGTTTTTTTATCTGCAAGGAGGCCTTATGCGCCCACGCTCCCTCACCGCGTTGTTCACCCTGACCCTGGCGGCCGCTACTTCGGTACAAGCTGCCAGCCTCAAGGATGTAGCGCCCTACCCCGAGGCCGAAAAAGGCTTTAGCCGCCAGGTGATCCACCTGCCAAAACAGGCTGACGAGTCGGCCTACAAGCTCGAAGTGCTGGCTGGCAAACAGCTGGAAGTCGACTGCAACCGCCAGCACCTGGGCGGCAACCTCGAAGAACAAACCCTGCAAGGCTGGGGCTACAACTACTACCGCCTGGAAAAAGTCTCGGGCCCGGCCTCGACCCTGATGGCCTGCCCGGACGGCAAGAAGAAACAGGCGTTCGTGCCGGTGGTTGGCGACGGTTTCCTGCTGCGCTACAACAGCAAGCTGCCGGTGGTGGTGTATGTGCCGGAAGGTGTTGAAGTGCGCTACCGCGTGTGGTCGGCTTCGAACAAAGTGAAAAAAGCTACAGTGGAATAAAGCGCTGCTGCTTGAATAACAGCCCTGTGGGAGCGGCGGTGCGGTGCAAACAGGTACTGTATGCCTTTCGCCGGCACCGACGCCCTGGCCACCCCCGAAGCCCTCGAGCAATTTCGCGACCGCCAAGGGCTGCGCGATCAGGCATAATGCGCGGTTTTTACCCGTTGCGAAGGTAGGTTCAGATGAAAGCACAGGCCCGGCACATTCTGGTCAAGACCGCTGAAGAGGCCGAACAGCTCAAGCAACGAATCGCCAAGGGCGAGGCGTTCGATGTGCTGGCCAAGAAGTACTCCACCTGCCCGTCCGGCAAGCGCGGTGGCGACCTGGGCGAAGTGCGCCCGGGGCAGATGGTCGGCGCCATCGACCAGGTGATTTTCAAAAAGCCACTGCGCACCGTGCACGGCCCGATCAAGAGCAAGTTCGGCTATCACCTGGTGCAGGTGTTCTACCGCGATTAAAGGCTGTCGCGACGCCGTTGCAAGCGTTGACTGCGCTGGTCTTCAAGGTCATTGCGCAGGCCGACGATCAGGTTGGAAATCGCCCGGCTGCTGGTCAGTTGCTCGGCACTGATGCCGGTCACCAGCAAGTCGACCCGCTCACAGCTGCGGTCGAACACCCGCACGGTCAGCGAGCGGTCGGCAGCCAGGGTGCATTGGCAGCGGGTGGGTAAAAAACTGCTTTCTATAATGTTGCGCAACTCCAGGGTCGAGAGCATCGGTACATCTCCTTGGCAGGTGGCGGACAGCGGTTCCGTGTTGCCCGGTCCAGCCCCAAGACTAGGCCATATTTCCCAGGCGAATCAGACCCTTTCACTATAAGCACCTGGCGCTTTTACCGACCGGCGGACGGTAGCGGCCATTCGCCACCTAGCATTTTTGTCAGTTGCCGATATTGCGGATTGCTCTATACCTGCAAAGCAAGACCCGTCCGGTACTAACAAGGTGGCTGGACAGCCAGTGGGCCAATGCCTGGAAGATATGGAGCCTGCCTGATGCGAATTTCGCTTATCGCGGTACTCAGCGCCCTACCTTTTGCTGCCCTGGCCCAGAACCTGGTGGTCGGGCCCGGCGATACCCTCGGTGTGGTCGTGCAGACACCCTTGGTCGATGACTTCCTGATGACCGGCGGCACCCTGCAATCCCTTGCCCAGGGCGATGGCCGCGATACCTTCAACATGTCACTGGGGCAGATCATCGGTGCCTTCGAAGACGGCGACATCGCATTCTTCTCTGGCGGCAGCATCGGCCGGGTCGACATGAAGCTGGACAACAACATTTTCAGCATGTCCGGCGGCACCATCGTCGGCAACCTGGTTACCGGCTTTGGCAATGACCAGATCTTCCTCAACGCCGGGTTCATCGGCGGCAACATCAGCACCAGTGGCGGCACCGATGTCTTCGTGATTACCGGCGGCACGCTGCAAGGCAACCTGCTGGCGAGCTTTGGCAATGACTGGCTCAAATGGCAAGGCGGCATCATTCGCGGCAGCGTCGACATGGGCGGTGACGATGATGTAGCCGCGCTCGAAGGCCTGGGCAGCACGCTGCTGAACATCACCGTCAACGGTGGGGCCGGCATCGACAGCCTGACCTTCAACAACAGCCAGCCGGTGGGGGGCGACCGTTATATCAATTGGGAGTCGGTCAGCCTTATCAACGCCAGCCTGTTCAAACTGGATAACACCCTGACCCTGGGCGATGCCAGTGCCGTTGCCGCGCCCACCCGCCTTGACATCGACGCCAGCAGTTCGCTGGTCTCGCGTACCGGGGTGATCAGCCCCTTCACCGCTGGCCAGCCGCTGACGGTTAACAACAGCGGGCTAATCGACCTGAGCAGCGGCGGCGATGCCCAAGGGCGGTTGACCATCAACGGCAACTACACCGGCAACGGCGGCACCCTCAAGCTCAACAGCGTACTGGCCGGCGATGGTGCGCCGTCTGATCGGCTGGTGGTCAGCAGGGGGACGATCTCCGGTAGCACCAACTTGCAAATCACCAACTTCGGCGGCGCCGGTGCGGTGACCAGCCAGAATGGCATCCAGGTAGTTGAAGCCATCAACGGAGCGACCAGCAGCAACACCGCCTTCGTCCAGACCCAGGTGTTGTCGGCCGGGGCGTTTGACTATCGCCTGTTCAAAGGCGGGGTGACTGCTGATAGCGTGAACAGCTGGTACCTGCGTTCCACCGTCGTGGTGCCCACCCCGTTGCCGGAGCCCGGTAACCCGGACCCTGGTACGCCGGTTGATCCTGGAACACCGGTTGATCCTGGTACTCCAGTCGAACCCGGCACACCGGTTGTGGTGGTGCCGCCGCCAATCCCTGGCCCTGCTCCCGGCCAGCCTGACTTGCCACCACCGCCGGCGCCTGGCGAAAGCATTCCGCTGTACCGTCCGGAGGTGGCCACCTACGCCGCCGCGCCTCGAGCTGCGGCGTTGATTGCCCGCGCGGCGCTGGGCACCTTTCATCAACGCCAGGGTGACCAGAGCCTGCTGAACCAGGATGGCGCGTTATCGGCCAGCTGGGGCCAGGCCTATGGCGACAGTTTCCACCAGCGCTGGTCGGGCACTGTCAGCCCAAGCCTGGATGGTAGCCTGTACGGCTTCAAGGTTGGCCAGGACCTGTATGCCTGGCTCAACGATGATGGCATGCGCCAGCACGTCGGCATGTATGTCGGTCACAGTCGCCTGAGCGGCGATGTAAAGGGCTTCGCCCTAGGCTTTGAAGACAACAAGGTTGGCGATCTGACACTCGACAGCGACAGCGTTGGCGCCTACTGGACCCTGATCGGCGCGCAGCAATGGTATGTCGATGCCGTGGTGCAGTACTCCGACCTCGACGGCCGGGCCAAATCCGATCGCGGCGACAAGCTCGACCTCAACGGTCACGCCTGGACAGCGTCATTGGAGGCCGGCTACCCATTTGCCCTGTGGTCGTACTGGACCCTGGAGCCGCAGGCACAACTCATCGCCCAGAAAGTCTCGTTGGACAGCGCCAACGACAGTGTCAGCTACGTTAGCTTCGACACCCAGACCGAGGTGAGTGCGCGCCTGGGCATGCGTCTGGAAGGCAAGTTCAAATCCGCCGGAGTGCACTTGCAGCCTTATGTAACCACGGATTTCTGGAGTGGCAACGGAGGCCGCGACACGCAGACGTACGATCATGTCGACAAGGTCAAGACCGATTACAACTACACTTCCCTGAATGTCGGCACCGGCCTGGTTGCGCAACTGAACAAGAACCTCAGCGTGCATGCGGGTATCGACTACACCGCCAACCTGGACAGTCGTCAGCAGAAGCACGTCGGCGCCAACCTGGGGTTGCGTCTGAGTTACTGAAAGCGCTTTGTTGCCAGTCACCAAGGGAGCGGGTCTGATGCGAGTGCCACTGTTCTTGACCTTGGGAGTCCTTCCCTGGATGACGTTTGCCCTGGATGCCGAGGCCGAAGATCGCGTCGTGGTCGACGGCGACGTTTTCGGCGACATCGTGCAGACCCCGCAGGCCGATACCCTGACCATGAGCGGCGGTACGGTACAGTCGCTGGATCAGGGCGACGGGCGGGACCTTTTGATCATGACCGGCGGCCACATCGTCGGCACTTTTGCCAACGGTAATAGCGTTGCCCTGCGGGGCGGGCGTATCGGCCGCATAGAGTTGCAGCCCGGCAACGGTGATGTAGCGCTCACCAGCGGGTCCATCGACGGCGATCTGATCACCGGTGATGGCCATGATTTTTTGGTGTTTCGCGGCACTGTGCTCGGCGGCAACCTGATCACCGGCAAGGGTATCGACCTGATTTCCTTCGAAGGTGGCGAGATTCACGGCAACGTTTCCACCGGCCCCGAGAACGATCACTTCAACTGGAAAGGCGGCCAACTGTACGGCAGCGTCGACATGGGCGACACCACCGACCAGGTGCTGATGGTCAACCTGCGGGCCGAGCAGTTGTTCGTGCCCTTCAATGGCGGCGCTGCACGCGATGAGTTGCATTTCCAGAACAGCTTTCCCACAAACGGAGCGTTGTACACCAACTGGGAGAGCATCAGCCTTGGCTTCGTCAGCCACTACACACTCAACGACACCTTGGTTCTCGGCGACGGCGGAGGCCCGATCGATGTTGCCACCGGCACGGGCGATCTATTCATCGGCAGAGAAAGCACGCTGTTCTCAAGCACCGGTGTGATCCGGCCCTTTGCTGCCGGCCTGAACGCGCGCCTGGGCAACACCGGCCTGGTTGACCTGCGCAACAGCGGCGATGGCCAGGGGCGCCTGACCGTCATCGGCAATTATTTCGGCAACGAAGGCAGGCTGGCGGTGAACACCGTACTAGGCACTGACGACTCGCCTTCCGACCGCCTGGTTATCAGCCAAGGGGCGATTTCTGGCGATACCGCCCTGCTGGTTACCAATCTTCATGGCCCGGGCGGGCTGACCCGCCAGGACGGCATCCTGGTGGTCGAGGCCGCCAATGGTGCAACCAGTACCGATACCGCCTTTACCCAGACCCAGCGCCTGTCGGCCGGGGCTTTCGACTATCGCCTGTTCAAAGGAGGGATAACGCCCGGCAGCGAGAACAATTGGTACCTGAGTTCGGCGCTGGTCGCGCCTGCTGACGGCCGCCCGCCGCCCTTGGCCGCACCGGCCCCGGGACTCGCCGAACTGCCCCGGGCGATCCCCGGCCAAGTCATCCCGCTGTACCGATCGCAGGCCTCACTGTATGCCGCTGCGCCTCGCGCCGCGGCGTTGATCGGACAATTCAACCTCGGTACTTTCCATCAACGCCAGGGCGACCAGCGCCTGCTCACTGAACAGGGCGCCTTGGCCGCCAGTTGGGCGCAAGCCCATGGCTACAGCTTTCATCAAAGCTGGTCCGGCTCGGTGAACCCCAGCCTGGATGGCAATCTTTATGGCTACAAGGCAGGCCAGGACCTGTTTGCCTCGCCCAGCGCCGCAGACTACCGCCAGCACATTGGTGTTTATGTCGGCCACAGCCGTTTGAACGGTGATGTCAAAGGCTATGCGCAGGGATTTGCGGATCGCCCGGTCGGTGACCTCAGGCTCGATGGCGACAGCGCCGGGGTGTACTGGACGCTGATCGGACCGCAACACGGTTACCTCGATATGGTCGTGCAGTACACCGACCTGGACGGCCGCGCGCGCTCGGAGGACGGCGAAAAAATCGACCTCGACGGCCATGCCTGGGGTAGCTCGCTGGAGGTGGGCCGGCCGTTTGCCTTGTCCAACCAATGGAGCCTGGAGCCCCAGGCACAAGTGCTGGTGCAGAAGGTCAGCCTGGACAAGGTGCAAGATGGTGTATCGACGGTCAGCTTCGATACCCGGACCGAAGTGAGCAGCCGCCTGGGGCTGCGTCTTGAGGGTAACCTGCGAGCAGGCACGACGCCCCTGCAGGCTTACCTGCAAACCAACATCTGGCACGCCGATGGCGGGCACGACTCGCTGGTCTTCGCCGGTGTCGACCAGGTCCGGACCGATTATCGCTCAACGTCCCTTGAAGTCGGCACCGGACTGGTGGCGCAGTTGCATAAGCAGTTCAGTGTGCATCTGGGCATCGACCACGCCAGCAACCTCGACAGCCGCCAGCAGGAGCGCGTCGGTGCCAACCTGGGAATACGCATCAGCTACTAGGCACGCCGCGCTGCCAGCAAGCCGATGCCGGCGCAACCCAGTAGCGTGGCACTGACCCGGTTGAACAGCCGGCGTGGCCCAGGCTGGCTGAACCAGCGCTGCAGGTAGGCACCCAGCCAGGCGTAGATGGCGATGGCCAGCCACTCCAGCAGCAGGAACAGCCCGCCCAGCCAGGCGAACTGCTCGGCCACCGGCACCGGGCTGGCGACGCTGACAAACTGCGGCAGGAAGGCGGTGAAAATCAGGATCGCCTTCGGGTTGCCCGCCGCCACCCAGAACTCCTGGCGCGCCAGGCGCAAGGCACCGCGGCGTTGGCCGTCAGCCGCCAGCGCCTCGCCCACTGGCGCGCGCCACAGCTGCCAGGCGATGTAGAACAGGTAGGCTGCGCCCAGCACCTTGACCAGCAAAAACAGGTACTCGCTGGTGTGCAGCACCACTGCCAGGCCCATGGCTGCCAGCACGATCATCCCGGCAAAGGCCAGCAACCGGCCGATGCCTGCCACACAGGCAATGCGCAGGCCGTAACGGCTGGCGTTGTTCAGTGACAGCAGGTTGTTCGGGCCAGGGGCCATGTTCAGGGCAAAACAGGCCGGGATGAACAGCGCGAGGGTGGACAGGTCCATGGGGGCTCTCCGGTGACAGGAGCGACAAGATTCCCGCGCACACAGTTGCCGGGTCAAGGTACAGCTGAGGGAAAAAACTGTGTGCCTGGCAATGCACCCTGCCCCTTTGGCAACAAGCACTTGGCTTGAGGCTAAAGCGATTCGCTTGAACCCGCGCCACCAATGATAGCAAAACAATATCAGTACTCACCTTCGGCTTGGCTATACCTCCCTCTGGCACATGAGTGCCCGGGTGCACGGAGGCTGCACACAGGAACGCAGCGCACCGTCACCTGCCCTGTCAACGCTAGGAAAAGGACATTTCCATGGAAAGCATCGGTGTACTCGCCACCCAGACCAACTGGAACGGTGGCCAACGTCTTACCCTCAATGCCGGCGATACCGCCACCTGCACCACCCTGAGCCCGGGGCAGTTGTACGGGATCTTCATCTACAACTCGGCGCAGAACCAGACCAGCGCCACGGTCAATGTGAACTGGAGCAACAGCCAGCCGCCTTGCCCGATCACCGTGCCTGGCACCACCGCCAACGCCGGCCTTGCCTCAATAGGGTTTGTCTCGGGTACGGATACCCAGACAGTCTCGGTGTCGATTGCCCCCAACAGCGGCCTGGCCCAGGTGGATATCTGGCTCGGTAGCGTCAGCATGCCGATCAACACCGCCGGCTTGAACAACCAGGCGTTGCAGGCCAATGGCGAGCTCTACCCGTTCAGCAAGTACAGCCGCTACTACGCAGTGCCACCGTCAAAATGGATGAGCCTGACGATTGCCAGCAAGATCACTCAGTTCGTCTCCTGCCAGTTCCGCGAGGAAAAGGCCGTCGTCTACGTGATCAATGAAACCTCCAACGGCTTGTTGTCGGGCCAGATCACCTCCATCGGGCCAACCGCCAAGACCGCTGGCGTCGTGACCATCCTGCCAACCAGCTTGCAGAGCATCACCAATACCCTGCAGGGCGATGGCAGCCAATGGGTGTGGATGGATGCCGATAGTGCGCAAGACTCGCAATCGGCCAGCATCGCCTTGCAGTCCATGTAATTTCGCCTGAGCTTGCGCAAACGCCCCTCCCGGCAACGTGAGGGGCGTTTGTTTTAGCCGGTGGATTGCGGATAAGCTGCAGGCTTCGCCCCTTTGAGGCTTACGTGATGCTGCGGGCAACCGGCAAAAACCCTACCCTGTTCTGGCGTGACCCGGCCCTGCCCTTTGTCGAGAGCCGCCGCGCCTGCGACAGCCGTGCCTGCTACAAGGCGCACAGCCATCCAACGTTCTCGATTGGCGCGGTCGATCAGGGCTGCAGTGTGTTCACCGGCGCAAGCAAAGGGCAAACGCGCCTGTTGCCCGGCACCCTGGTGTTCGTCCCGGCGCACTGCGTGCATGCCTGCAACCCTGAACCCGGGCTGAGCTGGAGCTACCAGATGCTCCACCTGGACGCCGGCTGGCTGCAAGCCTTGCGCCTGGAGTCGGCCCTGGCCCCGCAGGTTCAAGCAAGGCCTGCGAAGATCACCCGCAATCCTTCTACCTATGAGCGATTTACCCGGCTCAACGACTTGCTGTTCTCCGAGGCCTGCGCCGGTGTGAAAGAGGCCGCGCTGATCGAGTTCATCGGTGATCATGATGATCAGGCGCCAGCCACCACAGCTCAGGCGCTTGACCGCAGCCTCGAACCCTTGCTCGAGCGCCTTGCCCAGGAAGACGCCAGCAACCTGTCGCTGGGCGAACTGGCGAGCAGCGCCGGCATGGGCCGTTACCAACTGATCCGGGCGTTTCGCGCCGCCACCGGCCTCACTCCCCATGCCTGGCAGTTGAACCTGCGCATCAACCGTGCCCGCCAGTGGCTGCGCAAGGGCCAGGACATGGCCGACATTGCCTACCGCCTGGGTTTTGCCGACCAGAGCCACTTCCAGCGGGTGTTCAAGGCCCATACCGGGGTGACGCCCGGCCTGTACCGCAGCTGAGCGCGCAATTTTCTTCAATACAGGCGCTGCAGCCGCTACGGACAATCAGCAACCCTCTTGCTGAAGAAGTCCGAAACCGATGGAGCAGTTTTTACTCATTGCCGCCGCGCACTTTCTTGCCTTGCTGTCACCCGGCCCGGATTTTTTCCTGGTCGCACGCACCTCCATGAGCGCCGGCTGGCTGAAGGCAACCGGCGCCTGCCTGGGCATTGCCCTGGCCAATGGCGCGTTCATCGTCGCGGCCTTTGCCGGAGTGTCGGCGCTGCGCCCGGACAGCACGCTGTTTGTCCTCATCCAGTTGGCCGGTTGCGCCTATTTGCTGTACCTGGGCGTGCTGTTCCTGCGCCATGCCGGTGCCAGCGCCCTGACTCCGGTGGGCGATGCCCCTGTACTGCTAAAGAACCCGTGGTTCCAGGGCCTGGTGATGGGCTTTGTGTCGGGGATTCTCAACCCGAAGAACGCGCTGTTCTATGTCAGCCTGGCCAGCATGGTCGCGGCCAGCCAGGCCAGTGCTGGCTGGAAATGGCTGTATGGCCTGTGGATGTTCAGCGCAGTGCTGCTGTGGGATGTGCTGGTGGCCGCGGCCATTGGCAACCTGCGGGTACGCCGGCGCTTTGCCCGGCTGCTGCCCTGGCTTGAGCGGGTGTCGGGGGTGGTGCTGATGTTGCTGGCGCTGGGGGTAATCATTCACCTGGCCTGGCGTTGAGCACGGTGAGGCTGGCGAGATCGAGCAGGCTGAACTGGCCGCTGGCCCAGCCGCCGGTGTCGATATGCCAGATATTACCCAGCACCCGCACCTCACGCTGCGGGGTGTGCCCGACCACCAGCGCCCGCAGCCCCTCAACGGGCGTCTCATCGCCAGCAGCCAGGCGCTTGCGCGACCATTGGCAAACTTCCTGGACCTCGCTCGGTGGCGTGCTCACCAGCAGCTCGCGTAATTGCGACCAGTGGCGGAACGGGCAATCGGCATGCAGCAGGGCGATCAGCCCGTCTGCGGTTTCCACCTCAAGGGCCAGCGGCAGGCGCCGAAAGCGCTCGGCAAAGCGCGCCTGTTCATCGCTGTCCAGGGCCAGGAACCAGCCGCCACCGGCGGCGCGGTACTGGCTGTAGTCGAGGGTGCCGCCATCAACGTGGGTGATCGCCAAGGCTTCATGGTTGCCCTGCACCGCGTGGAACCACGGCTTGGCCAGCCACTCCAGGGCCTGCGGGCACTCAGGGCCGCGGTCGACCAGGTCGCCAACGCTGAACAGGCGGTCTACCGTCGGATCGAAGCCAATAACTGCCAGCCGCTCCTGCAGGCGTGAAAAATGCCCATGGATATCGCCCACGGCAACGTCCCGCCCGCGCCTGTTGGCTGTAAACCGCTCGATCCTGCGCACTGCCGACTCCTCTGTTTTCAATCCGTACAGGCGTACAATGAAGCCTGTGCAGCACACTGCGCAAGGCTGCACCTGGAGGTGAATCATGCGCCCTGCCCTGACCCTGGCCACCTTGAGCCTTTTGGCCTGCAACAGCCTGGCGCAACCGGCGGCCACGCCCAACGTCGAAGTCACCTTCGACAAACCCGAACACTTTCGCGACGCCAGCCTCGACAGCAACGGATTCCCACGCGGTGCCGATGCCTATGTGATGAAGGAACTGAGCGCCTACCTGGTCAAGCTCGGCCAGCGTTACCTGGCGCCCGGCCAGAGCCTGCGCATCGACATCCGCGATATCGACCTGGCGGGCCAGTATGAACCCTGGCGGGCCAATGCCTATTCAGTGCGGATCATGCGTGACGTCACCTGGCCCAGTATCGACCTGCACTATGCCCTGTCGCAACCCGGCCAGGTTGTCAGCCAGGCCGATGCCCATGTGAGCGACAAGTTCTACCTGCAGCGCCCGGGCCGGCGCGCCGACAGCGACCGCCTGTATGCCGAAAAGGCCATGCTCCAGGAGTGGTTTCGCAAGCAGTTCAGCGTGCAGCACCAGACTTCGGGCTTTTAGCCATCAGCTGTTATGCTGGCGGTTTTCCAGCCGTCAGAGGACGGCCCGCAAGCAAGGACGCTTATGCGCAAACACTCTCGCCCGTGGGATAGCAACGACCTGGGAGTACTGGCCCTGGCCGTCGCCGCGCTGACCGGCGCCTTATGGCTGACCCTGTCGTACTGGATAGACCAGGAACGCGGCTGGGTCCGCATGCCCCGGGGTGGTCGCACGGGCTCCGGCTACATCACCTACTACGCCGACCTGCAGCCAGAAGAATTCCACCGGGCCCTGTTGTTCAACCTGTGGTTTGCCGGCGCCTTGCTGATCGCCGGCCTGCTGCTGGGCTGGGCGGTGACGAAAATGCGCCGCTATCCGTCATACAACCGTCACACAGTTTCACGCAACACCCCTCTCAAGTAACGGAGCGGCATTAACATGGACGTGGGCAAGATTGCAGCACTGCTGGTGGTGCTGGGGCTGGCAACGCCGGCCTGGGCCGGTGAACCGATCGAGAACCCGATCGAACGCAGCACCATGGTGGTGGCAATTGGCGTCAGCGTCGTCGTGGCCAGCCCGTTTATCACCACCACCGGTGCGCCGGCGCTGTTCAAGTCGGCCAAGGATGACGCCACCGCGTTCGTCGGCTCCGACGGCGCCATACGTGGCGTCGCCTTCGAACGGGCGGTGCAGGAATACCGGGCCGGCAGCGGCCCACGGCCGATGAGCGACATGCAACTGGCCCTGGCCATCGTCACCCTCTAGCGGCGCCGAACCTGACCCTGCCCAAGCGGTCCAACCCTTAGAGCCTGTTGTTGAGCAACAGTGCCGAGGAGGATCCCCATGGTCACTCACTTCAAGACCGCCGGCCACCTGGCCTGCGGACACCACGGTAAAAACCTGGTCGCCACCAGCGAACTCAATCGGGTCAAATGCCGTAGCTGCCGCAACACCGATGCGTTCAAGACCGCACGCAAAGACCAGCGCAATGCCGCCCGACGCGCACGCAGGGCCAGCACCCAGCACGCCGCCAGCGACTGGCGCAGTGCCTGGGTCGAGCGCCTGAGCGCCCTGCCCGGTCGCCAGCGCTTGCCCCGCGGCTTTGCCGATCAGGGTTTTGTCTGAGCGCAAGCGCTTAGCTGGCGTTGACCAGGCGCCTGAGGGCAATGGGTGCGATAAAGCGGTGAAACGGCGCGACCGGCAACATGTACAAGCGGCCGAGACGATTGTGCGTGTGCACCACGGTGGACACCACGATCTCGCGGCGCTTGTCGGCGCCCAGGGGCAGGCGCAGCAACGAGATGTAAACGTCCAGGTGCTTGTCGCGATCGACCAGCAGCACTTCATCCGGGCTATTGCTGACCAGGGTGAAGATACCGATGCGCTCATCGACCCGGTAAGACCCTTCTTCGCGATCAAGGTCGATCCTCGACAAGCGCCCCAGGTCTTTCAGGCCACACAGGCGAACCAGGCGATTGCGCAGCACCATCAGGTTGTCGATCCAGCCCGGCATGCTGCTCATCAACCGCAAGAAATGGCCCAGCGCCGTGCGCTCGGCGTTTGCCACCTGCGCCCGCTGCGCATCGACGAAATCGGCGCCGGCCAGTTGCAGGTGGATGCGTGCATTACCCGGAACCGCACAGGCTTTGATGGGCTTGTTCATCGGCGTGTTTCCTTATGGGCAGGGGCGAAAGCCGAGGTCCTGGAAGAAGCGCAGCAAATAGCCATCCGGGTCCTGAATAAGGAAATTGCGCTGGCCGGCCTCACGCTCATCACTGCGGTACCAATGATCTTCCACCGCCCGCCGCAGCGGGTAACCGCCGGCCTCGAATGCGCCGGCCAGTACCGTGGCATCTTCACAGCGGATCTGCAGGTTCAGGCCTCGGCCAAAAGGCGCCTCAAGCGGGCCGACGCGCCAGGGCGATTCGCTGTGCCAGTCCTGCTCGAGCATGATCTGGCTGTTGCCCAGCGACAGGAAGGCGAACTTGTCCTCGGGGCGTTGGTACTCCAGCGCAAAGCCGCCAACCTCGCAGTAAAACCCAAGGCTGCGCTGCAGGTCGCTGACAATCAGTTCCGGCACCAGTGCGTTCATCTTGAACATCGGCATATCCATAAAGGGAAGAAAAGCTAACCACGGTGCTCGCTGCTGAGCACACGGGCATCCTGGTCGATATAAAAGCGCCAGCGGTTGCGGCATTCAACGAAGGTCACGATGGTTGCCGGTGGCTGGCTCATGGTCTCGGTGAGGGCCAGAAACGTGACCTGGTCACAGGCCGGCTGGCGGGCGATAGCGTATAGCGCCTGGCGCTGGGCGCGGCTGATGCGTTGCACGCCCTCTTCACCCCAGCGTGCGTAGGTATTGGTGTGCAATTGCGGGCTATACACCGGTAGCAACGACGCGTCGATGACCGGCGCCTGCTGCGTGCTGCAGCCGGTCATTAGTGCAAGTGCACTCCAGCTAAGATAGCGAAACACCGCTGCGCCTCCCTGGCAAAGCGCCGAGTCTACAACAGCGCTGCGGCCTACTTGTAGAAAATATCCAGGGTCGCGCCGGCATTGAACTCACCAAAAGTCGGCGTTGCGGTCATCCATTTAAGGCGTGCCAGGAAGTTATGGGTGTTGGTGGTCGAAGTGGTCTTGGGGGTGAGCAAGAACTCTTTCTTGAAAAACAACGCGCGTTGATCGTCTTCGTTGATCAGGCTGATGCCCACCGATTTGTTGTCGGTCGGGACCAGCGTGTCCTGGGCCGTGTTCAACGTCGCGGTCAACGGCTCCAGATATCCGCCCAGGCCATAGGCGGCATTGCAGGTGCGCTGTTCGGTGATGGTGAACGGCACCTCCTTGATCGTTGCTCCGACCTTGGCCCCTGAGGTACGGATCGCACCGAAATTGATGACACTCGGCTGAATGTTGATCGACGACTCGCAAGGCAGGTAGCGAAATTTGTTCAAGCCGTTGACGGTGACGTTGTAGCTCTCGCCGGGCCGCACACCGCCAACCCCGTCGAACTGGAACGCCCGGTAGTTGGCAAGTGAAGTGATCGGTCCTTCCTTGTTATCGCCTGCTGGCGACTTCTTGACGAAGAACAACGAGTAGGTCATGGCTTTGCTTTCTTTTTGCCAGCCGCACGTATCGCCTTTTGGACAGCCGGCCACAGTCCAACCGATGTCCAGCTTTCCACCGGTTAAGGATGAATACAAATAGTCTTTGCCTTGGTAAGTGACGCCGATTTCTATGTCCTTGCCAAGATCGACCCTGTTCGGGTTCATGTAAAAGTAAATATTTTCACTAGGGCTGCCCGCAAAGTCCACCCAACACTCAACCCTGATGGATTGCGTGGGTTGTCGCCAGAGAATGGTGCCGGCAGGCAACGAGTTGGGAATGGCGGTGGTATCGGTAATGGTGGTCGTATCATTGATTAGCGCCGAAGCGCTCTTCTGGCATTTCAACGCATAGCTGTCAGGAATGCTCAGAAAAAACAAAACACCAATAAAAAGTAACTGTCTGCTCAACATGGCAACGCCTTCCGGAATAATCACAACTGCAGCTCGCTGCGACGCGCATGGGCCAGCCCGGCGTCGCTGATATAGGCGTAGGCCACCTGGTCGACGGGCCGGTCGCAGTCGCTTACGGGCAATGAATAGGTCGAAAACGGCGCAATCATCAGATGATCAATGACCTTGCCGCAGGCGGCGCCTGAATGGTCAAGCAAACCGACTTCGGTCAGGGTCAGGTAATAGGGCGAATCGTTGCGCGCTTCATAGCTGCCGGCTGCGCTTGCAGACCAGCGCAGCTGCTCCACAGCCTCCTTGACCGAGCCAGGCAATCGCGGCCGGTAGAACAGCTTGAGGTTGTGCTGCAGGGCAATCGCCATGGCGTTGCTGTCGGCAGTCTTTTTCGGAATCTGCAGCACTTTCAGCATCAGCAACGACTCGCGGTCATCAGGCAGGCCTTGCCCTTGATAGAGAATGTCGGTCGATGCCTTGCTGTTGGCGGGTATCAGCAACAAGGGTTTCGACACCGCCATGGGCAACTCGCGGCTGTCCTGCTTGTCGCCCCAGCCGAGCTTGACCTGCACCAGCGCCGGCTCATTGCCCTGATTGACGATAATCAGCGGCAACTGCTTCTGCGTGCCCTCGAAAACGAACCGGGTAAAGCCGTCGAAGGTAATGTCGGCCCGTGCGCAGGCGCAGGCCAAGGCCAGGAGGAAACCAATTGAGGCGATAAACCTGCGGGGTACTGGCGAGACGCTGCGTTCGAATTTCATCCGCCGATGATGGCGTGGCCCAGGCCCGGCCTGTATCAGACGATTCTGAAAGGCTGATACTCACGGCAGAGTGGCAGCGCCCTGGCGTCGTGTCAGAAGCCCCTTGCCAATACTGCAGCCATGTCCTGCGCCTGCAGCCTCAGTACCTCGCAAAATCGCTCCACCACGGTTGAGGCCGGCCGATAATCCGGGCGTATCAACATCACCTTATACGGCACAGAAACACTCAGGCGGCGAATCGGCAGCCCACTTTGCGCCGCCTCCAGCCCACTCAACGGGTTGATGATCGCCACCCCCAGGCCTTGCCTGACCATGGCGCACACCGATGCTGCACTGGTGGTCTCGATGATCGTGCGCCGATTGACTGCAATCGCTCTGAAATGCTGGTCCAACTGCTGCCGGTAGGTATCCAGACTTGCCAGGTTGATAAAGTCCACCTCATGAAAATCGCTCAGCGCAAGTTCGGACTTCGCCAGTAACGGATGCTGGTCGGGCAATACGCAGACCATGCTGGCACTGAAAATCAACTCCCCGTAGGCACCTCGCGGAATCTGCTCGACTTCGGTCAGGCCGAGATCGTGTTGCTGGGCGACCAGCGACTCTTCCAGTAACGGCGATTCTTGCGCCGTGATGCTCACGCTGACGCCGCGGTGCTGCTGGTGGAATCGCTGGCAGGCCTTGGGCAACAAGGTCTGGGAGAACAGCGGCAGGCAGGTGATGGCCAATCGGCCCTGTTCGAAGTTGCGTATGGCCTGAACAAAGCGATCGATACGCTCAAGCCCGACATAGGCACGCTCGACCTCCTCTATCAGCAGCAGCGCCTGGGCCGTCGCCACCAGGCGCCCACCTTCACGCTCGAACAGGCGCAAACCGCTAAGGTGCTCCAGGCGCGCCAGTTCCCGGCTGACGGTCGGCTGCGAGGTGAACAGCAGGCGAGCCGCACCGGTAACGCTGCCCGCGTTCATGATGGCGCGAAATACTTCGATATGGCGAACGGTCAGCTTCACGACAACACTCAACGGGAGGTGATTGACATATCAGATATGAATAGCCTTGAGAAAACTAGCTATTTTTCTGGATCACCTGAATGACTCATCCTCGGGGCTACCTTGCCTATGAGTAACGCCATCATGACCGCTCCCTTAACATTACTGGCCGACGCCGTGCGCCGCCACGGTTCGCCGCTGTGGATCTACGATGCCAACACCATCGGTGAGCGGATCGAGCAACTGCAAGGCTTCGACACGGTCCGCTACGCGCAGAAAGCCAATCCGAACCTGCATATTCTGCGCCTGATGCGCGAGCGCGGCCTGGTGCTCGACGCCGTATCGCTGGGTGAAATGGAACGGGCCTTCGCGGCGGGTGCGTCGGTGGCGGGAGATCCTGCCGGGGTGGTACTGACCTGCGACGTGCTGGATCAGCCCACCCTGGCGCGGGTCATCGAAACGAAGATCGAAGTGAATGCCGGCTCGATCGACATGCTTCGCCAGCTGGGCCAGCACTCCCCCGGGCACCGCGTGTGGATCCGGATCAACCCGGGGTTCGGCCACGGTCACAGTCGCAAGACCAACACTGGCGGTGAGCACAGCAAGCACGGCATCTGGCACGCGCAATTGCTCGAAGCGCTCGACTGCGTGAGGTCCCATGGCCTGCACCTGGTAGGCGTGCACATGCATATCGGCTCGGGCGTGGACTACCAGCACCTGCAGCGGGTTGCCCGCTCGATGGTCGATCTGGTTGGCCGGCTGGATATGGACATCGAAGCCTTTTCGATCGGTGGAGGGCTGTCCACGCCCTACCAACGCGGCGACAAGCCGGTCGACCTTGAATGCTACGCCCGCACCTGGGCAGCGGCCCGGCTGGAGATCGAGGCAATACTCGGTCATGGGGTGCGCATGGAAATCGAGCCAGGGCGGTTTCTGGTGGCGCAAGCAGGCTGCCTGGTGACCGAAGTCCGTGCAGTGAAACAGGTGGGCCGTAATCTCTTCATCCTGGTCGATGCCGGCTTCAACGACTTGATGCGCCCGGCGCTGTACGGCGCCTATCACCGCATGACCCTGCTCGACGCCCAGGGGATGCCGGTAGATCGCCCGCTGCAGCCCAGCCTGGTGGCCGGGCCGCTGTGCGAGTCAGGTGATGTGTTTACCCAGGACGAACTGGCGCTGGCCCCTCAGCACCTGCCACAGGCTCAAGTCGGTGATCTTCTGGTGATCCACGACACAGGCGCCTACGGTGCATCCATGTCTTCGAATTACAACAGCCGGCCGTTGCTACCTGAGTTGCTGATCGAAGACGGTGCCTTGCGGATGATCAGGCGCCGACAGACCATACAGGAGCTCATGGCACTGGAAATGGAGGTGTAGGTTTCCCCTTCGCCAGCGTCCCGCCCTTTTGGAAATGACCTGTGAAGGCCGTTATGATGAGGCGCTTCGTCATGCGTAAACGCAGGGACGCGAAAATACGGATAGCCCGGCTAAGCCGGACACTTGAAGATGGGTATACGGCATGACTGACCGGGAATTACTGGAACTGGCAGCCAAGGCTGCCGGCTATGAACTCATCGAATGGACGGATGCATGGCAAGGCCATACGGGGCACCCGAGGGACGGTGAAGCGGGTTTTCTGCTGCGCGTCGACGCACGGCACGTGCTGTGGAACCCGCTGGTGAATGATGGCGATGCCCTGCGCCTGGCGGTGCAGCTGGGTATTCACATCGATTGCGCATTTCTCTGCGCGATGCCCAGAGACCTCTACGGAAAAAATCCGGACGACTGGACTGAAGGCTCAGATATCGACTCGGACGATGAGTGCGAGTTGATGCGCCGCGCCATTGTCCATACCGTGGCCCGTATCGGTAAACGCCAGCATCAGATCAACGGTGAGTCCGCATCCACTCATCCGCCACGTCGCCCATCGTCAGGGGTTCCGCCGTTTTAACCCAGGCCATGAAGGGTCGGTCGAACTTGAATGACGCCCCACACTGGCCAATCAGAAACCGCCGGACCTCCTGGGTATTGCGATAATTCTTGTCCAGCGGCGTGCTGCGGGTAATCGGCCCTGCGTGCCAGTCGAAGCTCATTTCCTGTTCCCTGGATGGTGTGGTTCGCCCAAAGCCTAGCACTGCCCAGGCCACAAAACACCAGCAGGGTGACCCGCACCGTTCAAGGCAGTGGATAGATCTGCTTGTACCCGCTACCTTGAGGCTTCACGCAAGGAGTTCGGACATGGCAGATAAATATGTTGGCAAGCTCATGGGGGTCGGCACGGACAACGTGCAGTACGTGATCAACATTTATCAGGACGAGACCGTTGAACGCTCATCTCACGGCATGGTTCGCCATGAGGGCCGCAAGCATTTCGAGATGCAATTCGGCGGTGAGGTGAAGAAGATTTCCGAGACGGAGTACGAGATTGTGGCCACGGGCATCAGGGTCACTGTGCGCGGTGACCAACGCTAGCCTCACCCTTTGCCTTTATTCCTGTTCCTGGCCCCGCCCTGGCGTGCTTTGGATTTCGGATTTATCCCGCCAGATCGATTCGCCCGAATCGCCTTCACCAGATTCGCATCGAAGCCGATGTCTTGCCCCCTGCATGCGCTCCAGCATTGACACTGTTACGGCAGGTTGATGTTAATATTCGGCGCGGCCACGCCGCACTGCGCAACAGGAGCAGCATGCATACCTTGCAGGTATGCTGATTTTTGATAAGGACTATTTCTCATGCGTTTTCAACGTTCGGGCATCGCCGCCCTTCTCGCCACGTTAACCTGCACGGCTGTTCTGGCCGCAGATGACATTTCCGGCGTCGCCCTTGGATCCTCGTTGGCTGTCGCCAAAGAAGCCATTGCAGAGGCAAACCCAAACTTCAAGCTTTCGCCATTGATGCTGCGTGACGGCAAGGAAGCCGGCGTTACAGCAGTTACAGCAGACCGACTCAAAGGAACCGGCCTCAGCAATGCGGGGGGGCCTTCTGACGAGTTTGCAGCGCTTCAGAATGATGCTGGGAAAGTGTGGTTCATTGCGCGTGTTCAACGCTTCGAAGACGGGTCGCGCATCAAGACAGAGGCACTTAAAGCTGCCTTGACTGAAAAGTTCGGTAAACCGTCGAACATTACCCAGATGATGACGCTCGGCCTTGTCTGGCAGTACGACCGCGACGGGAAACAGTACTTTGGCCCCAGCTCAGAGGGTCCATGCAAGGGCGTGCGCAGCGCCAACAGCAACATTCCCGGTGTGTCGTTTCCGGCGCCGCAATCGTTTAGCCCAACCTGCGGGAAAATCATCCAGGTTGGCGCTTCGGAACAACCAGACGAAATGGTGCCTCACTACACAGTGTCCATCATCGACGTCAAATCGATGTTTGACGAGCTGGCTGCGCGTGATGCTAACGCCGAAGCCGATCGAAACAAGAAACTGTCTGATGAGCAAGCGAAGAACGTAAAACCCAAAATCTGACAGGAAGGAAAAGGCCGTTGGTAAAACAACGGCCTTTGATCTTCAGGTCAAGGCTTGGCTTCATCACCACCGTGCATAACGACCTATCCTGCCTGCCAAACGCATCTGCCTAATGAGTCTTGCAATAGTAATGCAAATAGGGGTAGATCGCTTCAACGCGTTAATTCATCACACGTCTCGAAGTCAGGCCAAATTATGCCGTTAAGCTTTCATAAAATGCACGCCAATGGTGATGATTTCGTCATCGTAGACTCGCGAAATTCACTCAGTCCGGTTACCAGCAATATGGCTCGGCGAATGGGCGATCGGAACCGAGGAGTCGGTTTCAATCAACTTGCGGTGATGCTCGATTGCGATGACGCAGATGCGCGTTTGAAATTCTGGAATGCGGATGGCTCACCGCTGGACGTTTGTGGCAGCGCAACGCGCGGTGCCGCGGATATGTTGATGCGTAGCGCCCAAAAGACTTCAGTAATACTGCGAACCAAGCGTGGCTTGCTAACGTGCGAGCGAACCTCAACCGGCGGCGTTTCTGTAGACATGGGAAAGCCGCTTTTGGGCTGGTCAGATGTTCCTCTGGCTATGGAAATGGATACTTTGCTATTGCCACTGCCGGGGAGCCCAACAGCCTGTGGCATGGGAAATCCGCACTGCACCTATTTTGTCGATGATCTGACAGCCGTTGAGGTTGCGTCGATTGGGCCGACAATTGAAACCACGTCCTTGTTTGCGCTCAGGACGAACGTGCATTTCGTGCAGGTCATTGACCGAAAGCACATCCGGTTGCGAATTTGGGAACGCGGGGGTGGTATCCCGCTGGGTTCAGGCTCCTGCGCTTGTGGCGCCGCGGTGAACGGCATTCGTCGTGGCTTGTTAGACAATTGCGTTGAAGTTGAATGTGACGGTGGAGCCGTGACGGTTCAATGGGACGGCGTGGGATCAGTCTTTCTCTGCGGGCCGGTAGAGACGACTTTTTCCGGAACAATCGCGGATGCTTTGTTAAAAGCCTGATTTTCAGGCAGGCCGCTCGATTCATGCCGCGTTCTACGAGTTCGAATTTTTCACTGGCATGAGGTTATCTGCACCACCAATGACGGCCAATCCTCAAGGAATTGGGGATCGGCTACCGGCGGCCATACAACTGCTGTCACACCTATGCGACAATATGCTTAATGTCTGGCCTCAACCCCGCATTTATCGCCCAACAGCTCGGGCATAGCGTGCAGATGCTCTTATCGACGTATGCACGCTGGATAAACTCGTCCAATGACTGGCAGGCGCTGGAAAAGCTCCAGATTGGTCCGAAATTGGTCCGCAGCTGCGAAGACGTCACATAAGCTATTGATAGGTAAGCCCTTTGATCTCCACCGCTAACATCACCATGCAGTCCTGTATGGGTGTTAGCGGGTGCCAATGCGTTGATTTTATTGGGCGAAATCCCCCATCGCCCCCCACCCAAACGTACCCATTGGTATCAAAATTGGTATCAGCATCACTCCCTCCTTCGGCGTCCTGCCGACCGATCACAGTTCCCCTTACCCTACAGCTCGTCATCTTTCTGACCTTCCCCCTTCACACCCCAGAAATGTCCACTACCGTATATTGCTCGCTCGGCTCCAAGGAAAAGGTATCCGGAATGAAAGGGAAGCACATAGCCTTCTGGGCGTTGATGGTCATCGGTCCGTCAGCGTTAGCAGGATCAATCTCGGCGCCCGCCGACCCTGACGCCAAGTACTCAATTATCAGCGTCCAAAACGCCGGACTGGGGATTGAGGTCATTACGAAGCGCGAGGGCATCATTGGAGCCAGCTATACAAAGCGCCAATTTGACTGTACGAACCGCAAGTCCTTGTACATGGGATCAAGCAACTCCCTGGCTGACCTCGAGAACATCCGGGCAGATAGGGATGCGCTACCTTGGGCTAAAGGCTCACTGACTCGGTCCATATCCGAGGTGGTGTGCAAAGGCGTAGTGCTGGTTTCGAGACCGTCTTGATTCCTTCCCAAGGCTTCATTCACACGCGACTTTCCATAGCTGATCCAGTCTGGTGGTGAAGCTTTGGCTCATCATCTCGCGGCGCATCCCCCAGTCGGGGTTCACCGGTACGCTCGCTGCTCGCAGTGTTCCCCTGCCCCATCGCTCATTGATCTGGTCAAGCACCGCCATCACCCTGGTCGCCTCGGCCGGCTGCGCCGCGGCGAACAAGTCGTCGGTGTACTCACCGCGCTGGCAGAGATTCAGGAGCATCACCTCGGCCTTGCTGTAGTTGAAGCCAGGTCGGAACACTCGATCAAGCGCGTCGACCGCAGCCTTTGTGAGCAGTCGCACGTCATCGGTGGGATATGGCAGATCGACGACCACGCCATTCGCGTACTTGGCCTCATCCGGATTGAACATACCGGTGCGGATGCTGACGCGCAGCTTCTTGCAGACAGAACCCTGGGCCCGCAGCTTTTCCGACGCCCGCATCATGTAGGTGGCTACCGCTTCCTTAATCGGGGGTAGTTCCTTGAGCCGCTTGCCAAACATCCGGCTACAGCAAATCTCCTGCTTTGGCGGGTTCGGCTCATCCAGCTCCAGGCAGGGCGTGCCGGCCAGCTCCCGGGCGGTCTTCTCGACCACCACGCTGAACTTCTTCCGAAGCGTCCAGGGGTCAGCTCTGGCCAGGTCCATTGCCGTCTTGATGCCCATGCCTTCAAAGTGCGCGCTCATGCGCCGGCCAACGCCCCACACCTCGGATACCGCAGTGTTGCGCAGCACCCAGTCGCGCTTGAACGGGTCGCAGATGTTAACCACGCCGCCAGTCTGCGCCTGCAGTCGCTTCGCGGTATGGTTCGCCAGCTTGGCCAGGGTCTTGGTCCCGGCAATGCCGACGCCGACCGGGATACCTGTGCAGCGCAGCACCTGCCCGCGAATTCGGCGTCCCAGCGCGTCCAAGCCTGTTATGCCTGTCAGATCGGCGAAGGCTTCATCGATGCTGTAGACCTCGACGCCGGGGACCATGGATTCAATCAGGCTCATGACCCGCTCGCTCATGTCACCGTAAAGGGCGTAGTTTGAGGAGAACGCCACAATGCCGTGCTGCTTCAGCTTCTGCTTGATCTGGAAATACGGCTCGCCCATTTTTATAAATGGCTTGGCATCGTAGCTTCGAGCGATGACGCAACCATCGTTGTTCGACAGCACCACAATCGGCACCTTGGCCAGGTCCGGGCGGAATACCCGCTCGCAGGATGCGTAAAACGAGTTGCAGTCGATCAGCGCGAAGACCGGTGGGTTAGACATGGCTGCGCACGCTGCTGGTGACCACACCCCAAATCGACAGCTCATCGCCCTCCAGCACGTAACGCGGCGGGTACTTCGGGTTCTCGGACAGCAGGATCACGTCCTTACTGCGGATGCACAGTCGCTTGCATACAGGGTCGTTGTTCAAGAGCGCTACGACGATGTGACCGTGAGCAGGCTCCAGCGAGCGATCGACGATCGCCAGATCCCCCTCGAAGATCCCGGCCCCCTGCATGCTCTCGCCGGTGATCGACACCAGATAGACGTGCGGAGCCCTGATGTTCAATACCTCATCCAGGGAGATGTGCGCCTCGATATGGTCTGCCGCCGGCGAAGGGAATCCGGCAGGAACCTGGGACGAGCACAACGGGAGTTGCAGGCCGCCTTCAGCAATGGGGCCTATGATTGAGTAGCTCATGACGCACGACTTCCGACACTGTACGAATATACAGTTAACTTTCAGAAAGCCTTGCGGTCAATTTCTATGTGAGAATTTTCTGACAGGCGGGAATCTCGATGTGCGGAAGATTGAGCCAGTACCACGGCATCCACGACTTCGTCGACGCCCTGAGCATGCCCTGCCCGCTTGCCAACAGTGTCGGTGACCATCCGCTTGAACGATACAACGTCGCCCCGACGACCAGGGTCGCCCTGCTTCGGCTCGAGGGTGGAGTACTGCATGCAGACCTGGTGCGCTGGGGTTGGCGGCCGCACTGGGCCAAGGACCGCGCCGCGCCGATCAATGCCCGGGTCGAGAAAGTGGCTCACGGTCCGTTCTTCCGCGCGATCTGGCCGCACCGGGCCATTGTGCCGATCGACAACTGGTTCGAATGGGTCGATGAGGGCGGCCCAAAAAAGCAGCCCTACTTGATCCGGCGTCGTGATGGCCGCCCTTCCCTGTGTGCCAGCATTGGCCAGTTCAGCGAAGAGCCAAACGAGCATGACGGGTTCGTCATCATCACCGCCGACAGCGCGGGCGGCATGGTCGATGTGCACGATCGGCGGCCGGTGGTACTGGCGCCGGAGTTCGCTCGGGAGTGGCTCGATCCGGCAACGCCGAAAGAGCAAGCCGAGCAAATGGCGCTGAGCCTGGGCGAGCCGCCAGAGGTATTCGAGTGGTTTCGGGTGAGCACTGCGGTAGGAAACGTGCGTAATCAAGCTCAAGAGCTGGTCGAGCCGCTTTGATAAGGATGCGATTTCACTGGAATTGATTGAGGGGGCGATTAGGCTGTTCAGCCAAAATGAGAATCGTCTGATGTCGAGCAGGAGGCGGGATAGGTAGCTTTACCTATTCATTTCTGACAGTACGAATTAGCAATGTACATACAAAACTCGGAACTAACGCCAAGCAAGCAAGCAAGCAAGCAAGCAAGCAAGCAAGCAAGCAAGCAAGCAAGCAAGCAAGCAAGCAAGCAAGCAAGCAAGCAAGCAAGCAAGCAATTATAAGCCAAACCCAATTGCATTGGCAAGTCTATTTTTTGCAATATCTGCTTGCGCGCCCACCGTGCCACACGAAACTTTTGCCAGCCCATCTACTTCCGATGAACTGAATAAAATCAAAGCCGAAAACCCGAATTACTATTGGGAATTTATTGAGAGGCCAAGTAACTAATGGCACTCAAGAACATCACATGGCCACTGCTCGCCCTAATACTCTTCGCCAACGAATCCTCAATGGCCGCGATTTGCACGCCGACATCAAATTTCAAGACGCTTATATTAAACTCTTCACTTGGCGATGTTAAACTTGATATCCCCCGAGATACGCCCAACGGCACGACCGTTTACGAGAAAACCATGGGAAGTTTGGGCGACACGGGCACATATGATTGCAGCGTCAGCACCAATATGGGGATTATCGCTAATCCCTCTCTCAGTACCCATGCCACCAAGGGCTACTTGTTCGAATTGCCTGGGACTGGACTGTCTTGGTTCATTAAAGGTGGACGTAATAGCAATGGCCTGTTTTCCTACGATGACAGAATTTCCAACACAACGGGGAGCAGATACTTGGAGGGAGATACCTATACATTAGGTCTGGTAAAAACAGGACGTATTCCCACCAACACCAAAATAATCAATGGGCTACTTGCCACCTACAAGAAAGGTGACTTGGAACTTTTCAAGTTCTATCTTGATTTGACCATTACCCATCAATCTGCCTCCTGTAAGAGTCCAGACCTGCAAGTCAATATGGGCACGGATCACACCGTTAGCAGTCTTGGGGCTGCCAACCCGCCCAGGGTCGCCTTCAACATTAACCTGATTGATTGCCCGAAGACGATCAACAAAATCCATTACATGCTCAAGGCCAATACCGCAACCATTGATGCAAGCGCGGGTATTGTTGGCCTAAGTACCGACTCAGGTGCTCGCGGGGTTGCCCTTCAGCTATTCAATGACGACAATCAACCCATCCAATTTGATAAAAACCAGGTTTTTACAGATAGTACTGGAAGTATTGGAGGAAACTTCTACATCCCCCTCAAAGCAGCCTATTACCGGATACCCAATGAATCCCTTACGCCTGGCACGGCAAATTCGAGCGTAACCTTCATCATGAGCTACCTTTGAAGGTCACATTCTTTCCATCAATGAAGCGTTGCGCCTTTGTTTCCAAGCAATCGCAGCTGGTATTCCGTGACAGCCTGGTACAGCGACTCGGCCTCCAGGCGCAAGCGCTCAACTTCCTTTGTCGGTCGACCAGCATCCTGAGCTGCATGGTAGCGCCGTTGCGCATCGATGGCCTGCTGAATCAGCGGCTCGCCGACCTCGATAACTCCCGCCAGGGTCTTCTTCACGCTCGCCGCTCCAGTAATTTGATCAAGCAGTATAGGCCAATAGCGATTCAGGCCTTGCTGTCGGGCGGCCAGATCAGTGACGATACCAATCGTCTGCTTCCGGCCAAAAGCTGTCAGCGAGTCTCTAAAAAGTCAGGGGCGATTCAGAACTTCTGTATCGCTGGGGTGGTGGCAACTTCCAAAATAACACAAAGGGCAAGGCACTAAACCCCTAGTTCCAGAGGAATTTTGACATGCCTAAGATAAGCATTTCGTGCAGCAATCCTGTAAAGGATATAGAGGCAACAAAGCTATTGCACAAATCACTTGGATGGGCTGTAGGCAACGCATCAAACATGCTAGCCATGGGTGAGCGAGGCTTTTTTTACACCTGTCAGCTTTACCTGAACGACCACATGGAACATGACAAAAACATAAGGGCGATAATTGATTTTTTCCAAAGCAAAGAAATCCCACTAACAATAATTGAAATTGGTGATGACGAAGAATGGGGGTCAATAGACCCCAGTAATTTGGACGATATAAAAATAAGCGAAGAGCTTATGCTAAATGAATTAAACAGCTCCGGCGATTATAGCGATTGAATAGACAGACAGGTGTAGCCTCGCTTAACGCGCCATTGACGCCGAAAGCGGCAAGCCCATTGCTAGTCTCGAAAGGCTCCCGGAGGGCGGTCGAACCAGCGCTTGAAGGCACGGTGGAAAGTGCTGGGATCCCTGAACCCCAGCCGCTCGCTGACCGTCGCCACGGGCAGCCCCTGACGAATCAGCTCCGCGGACAACTCGCGACGTACC
The DNA here is from genome assembly GCF_900101695.1 of Pseudomonas sp. UC 17F4. NCBI lineage: Bacteria > Pseudomonadati > Pseudomonadota > Gammaproteobacteria > Pseudomonadales > Pseudomonadaceae > Pseudomonas > Pseudomonas sp. UC 17F4. The sequence continues at coordinate 3,559,588 of NZ_FNKV01000001.1, read as the reverse complement.
TCCGCCACCAGCGCGCTGAAACTGGTGCCCTCTTCCTTCAAGCGTCGGTAGAGCGTGGTGCGACTGACGTGCAACGCCTGGCAGGTTGGCTCGATGCTCATGCCTTCGGGCAGGCTTGCGAGAATCAAGCGACGCACCGTGCCGGCAAGCGTATCTGCGTCTTGCAGCTGCGCGAGTGTCGCCCTTGCACGAGACTCCAGCATCTGTCGCAGGTAGTCGCTGGCGCCGAGAATGGGATGCTGCAGGAAGTCTCGCGGCAGGTGGAGGCTGTTTCTCTCGCTGTCGAAGCGCAGCTCGCTGCCGAACAGCTCGACAAAGTGCGCATGGTAGGCCGGGGATGGGAAAGCGAACTCGCAGGCCAGAGGCCGCAGCTCTACGCCGGTCATCTCCCGGCTCCAGCGCAGCACTGCACTCATGCTGCGTTCGATGGCGGCCTGCGGGTAGGTTTTGCCGGGGGCGAAGGTGATCTCCAGCACCAGGGCATCTGCCGTTTCACTGTACTGCCAGCTCTCCGAAGGGTTCATCAGCGCGATATGCCGCTGGAACACTTCCAGCACCTCGCTCACCCGACTGCATTGGCGCAACCAACTAGCCAGCACGCCATGCGTGGCGGGGTTGAAGGTCTGCCCGATCAGCAGGCCGATATGCGGCAATTGCGTGTTGTTCGCGGCGAACTGCCACAGCGCCAGTAACTGGGTCTCGTCGACACGCTGCTCCTGGATCGGCGATGCCGCAGCCCCCTGGTCGAGAAGTTTGGCACCCTCCACCCCGGCCTCCCGCAACTGGGTTGCAGTGACCACGCCGAGATTCAGCAACTGGTCGTGCAGATCCAGCACTGCGACGGCAGATACGGTGGTACTTCTGACCATCGGACTTGCTCTTGGTAGTTGCTTGGGTAACGACTCTAACGCACGGTGCAGAGCGGCGGCCAGCCGTCGGCCATGCAAGTGCAGGTTGCAACCAAAAGCCATACAGGTTGAACCGCAGAGCCATGGCCAGCCGTCATCGGACTGCCTAGCATCGACGACACGACCATGGCACAGGAAGACCTGCTATGCCCGAGCACAGAATCGAATCGTTAAGCGCCTTGCGCGCACTGATTCCGCCACCACCGGCGATGATGCACAAACGACTGCAGCGCAAGTTGGATGAGCACTGCCTGCTGATGATCCGCCAAGCGACGGTTTGCGCCGTCGGCTTCGCCGACCCGCGGTTAGATATCGAGTACCTCGATTTGCGCCACCATCCAGTGTTACGGGCCGAGGGCCAGGACATCTTGCTGCCCTGGCCGGCAGACAAAGCGATCTCACAGCAGCCGATAGAGGAAATGGCCTGCAGTCTGTATTTCATCCTGCCCGGCGTGGGGTTCAGCCTGCGCGCCAATGGCCGGGGCTCTCTGCGGGCCAGAAAGCTGTTGGAGTTTCGCGCCGAGGCGCTGTTCCTGCACTGTTCGCGAGCCAAGGTACGCGCCGATTTCTGGCGGGCCAGAGAGTACACCACGCCCTTTTTAGCTGACACAGGGCAGGCCTTGTCCGAGCCAGCGCAGGCCTTTATCGCCGCCTCGCCGTACCTGCTGATGCTTACGCAGCGCCAGGCCGACGCCACCGAGATGTCGCCACGAGGTGACCCGGCTGGTTTCGTACAGGTACTGGATCGCCACACTCTGCTGGTACCGGAACGCCCTGGCAACAAGGTTGCCTGCAGCCTGAGCAATATTCTCGTCGATGGCGCCTTGCGCCTGTCCTTCCTTCAGCCCGGCGCCGACACGGTTTTATCCGTGGCCGGGCGCGCCTGGTTGAACAACGACTCGAACTTGCTCGCCCCACTGGCAATCAACGGCAAGCCACCTCGGGTCGCTACCGTCGTGAACATCGAGCGCTATCGCTTTCAGCATTGCCCAGAACTGCTGGCCGCGGGCTTGTGGGATCGCGCAACACACCTGGACGAAAGGCAGATTCCAGCCTTTTCCAAGATGCTGTCCGAGCACATGAACGGTACGGGCCTGTTGGGCAAGGCCACCAGCCTGGTGGTCGATGCGGTGGTCAAGCATGACCTGCGCCATCTCTACTGAGGTGACGGGGTAGGCGACGGCTTAAGTGCCCTTCTGTACCTTGCCCAGCCATCACAACCTGCTCAAACGAGATTCTGCGATGGAAAAGGCCTTTTACATTCGCGGCAGCTAACGGCTAGAAGCGGACATTCGATGCGGATAAGGATGGAGACGACCTCTCGCTCTCGATTTCAGGACGCAGCAACATAGCATGCATTCCCGTGAGCAAATCAACGGATCGTTTACTCGGGAATTCCGGTCAACGTATGCACTACACGCATTGCACAAGGCGGTCGAGCCCCTTCCGGGTCGAGCTGTTCGCATTTCTTCAGCAGCGGGTAGGCATCGGCAAACTTCATAGCCGCCACCTGTTCGGCGTGCTGCTGCGAAACAAAGCAGTGCTCGAACCGGAAGGCGGCATACACCTCGGGCAGCAGTGCTGGATAATCGTAAACCTCGTCGACGATACTCTTTAGCATCTTGGACATCTGCCCGTTGGCTGTGGGGGAAATCCTGGTGAGCAGATCATCCTTGGCAACGCCCGCTTGCCTGGCCGCAATAGCTTCCTTCGACGCACCGATGGATGCCTGCACTCCCTGCGGAAACGGACAATCAGACGCCGCCAATGCCGATGCCGACGCCATGCAACTCAGTAAAGTGAAAACAGCAGCCATCCTTGTCATGGAATTTCCTTGTTTGTAGCAAGCATTGTTGAAATAAGCTGCGGATTCTAACCGATACCAGTTGATGATGCGCTCCATTGACCTGGTCCGCTCCGGGTGATAACGGTCACTCATGACCGGCTGCTTTCGACCCATAGCTGTCATTCAAGGCATGCAGAAAGCGATCATCAATAGGCGAAAAACTGATTGATTACCTCTTGGGCCGACTAGATAGGGAGATTAGCGCGGTGGAGCTACACAGTGAGCGTTTAAACATGAGGCAGATAATCGAAGATGACTGGCCGCTGTTCCTCGCGCTGCACGGCGATCAGCGTGTCACCCGATACGTCTGCGATACGCAAACACAATCCGAAGTCCGCGAAAGGTTCGAGTCAAGGCTGCCCCTGTGGTTGCCCGGCTCAACGCACTGGCTATGCCTCGTCATGTTCGATCCACATATCCAAGAAGCTATCGGTGTGACAGGTCTGAAGCTGGCAGAGCCGACCGGCTCGACAGCTGAAGTCGGCTATCTGTTGCTCCCGCAATTTCAAGGCAAAGGGTATGGTTCTGAATCTCTACAAGCAGTGATCAGCTATGCCCGAGATGTTCTTTGTTTGGATGCACTCAAGGGCGTCGTTACCGATGGAAATATCGGGTCATGTCGTGTGTTAGAAAAATGCGGTTTTGTGCTTGAAGAACGGCACGCCGATGCCTTCTGCATTGGTGAGCAACTATTTGACGACTTGGTCTATTTGAATCGAATAGGCAGGTGTCTAGAGGGGCGCTAATCGGCCTGGCTCAGCCTTTGATCTGTGGCAGCCATTGGCCGATAGCTGTCGGTCACAAATGGCGGATTTCGGCCCAGCTGTGCTGGTCGCATTTGATGCAAACGACTGGTCAAGTCGAATGCAAATGAGCGGGTAAGTGGAATGCAACTCTCCAGCTGAATTCGGGCACCGCAGAGGCGTCGGTTACAGGAAAATGCGCGTCAGCCTGATTTTCTGATCATATCCAGCTCATCCTCCAGCGCGCCTAAGAATACTTTGACCCGCATAGGCGTAAAACGTCGGCTAGGCGTCACGGCCCAGACCGAGAGATCCTCCATTTCGGCATCCTGTAACTCAACGACTTCAAGCTTACCGTCGCGCACCTCGCGGATGATGTCCCATGAGGTCAGCATGGCGAGGCCGAGACCTTGGATCGCTGCGATTCTTACCGCGTCAACGCTGCTGGTGTTGACACGACCGTTTACACGCTTGCGAGTGAGCTCTCCATCAATGATGAACGGCCAGCGCGGAATGGCTTGAAGCTGAATGCAGTGGTGAGCCTCCAGCTCAGTCAACTTCGTAGGTCGGCCATTGCGGCGTAAGTAGTCCGGCGATGCACATATCACGCGGGGGTTTGAAGTGATTCGCTTGGCGACCAGTTCGGAATCTCCCAATGGTGCAAGGCGAAGGGCTAGGTCCAGCCCTTGTCCGACGATGTCGATCACTTTGTCCGAGAGATCTAGGTCAACGCTCAGATCAGGATGGGCTTCCAGTAAGCGAGAGAGCATAGGCACCACTATTGATTGGCCAAATACGCTCGGCGCGGTCATGCGCAGGACGCCTTTCGCTTTGGCGGACGCTGGGCCCAGTTCGCTTTTCGCATTGTCTTCCGCATCAATTATCGTTGATGCATACGGTAGGAAGAGCTGGCCTTCAGAGGTGAGCGAAACTGATCGGGTGGTGCGATGGAACAAGCGCGTGCCCAATTCTTCCTCCAGTGCGGCCACTCGCCGTGACACCTGCATAGGCTGCACATCCAGTTGACGCGCAGCAGCGGAAAGACTGCCGGCAGACGCGACTGCCTGAAATACCCGTAGGTCGGACGTCAGCATTTTATATCCTTTTTTGTTAAGCCCGCTTCACTGGCAAGAGCCTTTGTCTCGCCGCTTTCGCTCGATAGCATGCTTGAAACAGCCGGTTCCATAGTGTGTTAAACGACTTTACGAGGCAATTATGAGCGAAACAAAGCAAGTCATCTTATCGGCCTACGATATCAAAGGCGCGCATTTCCGGAACCGCCTATCGGTAGCACCGATGACGCGGGTAACTGCGACGGAGGATGGTCTGGTCACGCAAACTATGCGTGACTATTACCTACGGTTCGCCAAAGGCGGGTTCGGTCTAATCATCACCGAAGGTTTGTACACCGATAAGGCATTTTCGCAGGGCTACCCCAACCAACCGGGACTGGCAGATGAGGAGCAGGCAGCCGAATGGTCGATGCTCAACCAGGATTTGCAGGCGCAGGGCGCTCTCGTTTTTGCGCAGATCATGCACGCCGGTGCGCTGAGTCAGGGCAATATCTATCGCCATCACAACATTGCCCCCTCTGCCGTTCAGCCCGTGGGCGAGCAGATGACTGTTTACCATGGCACAGGCTCCTACTGTATGCCTGTCGAAATGACTGAAGCTGAGATCGCGGAGGCTATTCAAGGCTTCGTGGATACGGCAGCACGTGCGGTCGAGGTGGCAGGATTTGATGGTATCGAAATACACGGAGCGAACGGGTACCTACTCGACCAGTTTCTGACGGCCCACACCAACTTGCGCAATGACCGCTGGGGCGGTGATATCCGTCAGCGCATGAGTCTTCTCGTCGAGGTGGTCGCTGCGGTGAAGGAACGTGTCGGAGCGAAAGTGCCGGTGGGCATCCGTATTTCTCAGGGCAAGGTCAACAATTTCAAGAACAAGTGGCTCGGTGGTGAAAGCGACGCTCAAATCATCTTCAGCGCTCTGGCTGATGCTGAGGTCGATTTTATTCATGTCACTGAGTATGAGGCGTGGCAGCCTGCATTCGAGGGTTCTCACGACAGTCTCGTCGCTATGGCCAGGAAGTATGCTCCGGGCGTGTCGATCATTGCGAACGGCGGCCTGCATGATCCAGATCGTGCAGCCGAGGTAATACGTTCGGGGGCTGATCTTGTGGCGCTGGGGCGCGGCGCGCTCGGCAATCCTGACTATCCTTCGCTGATCGAGGCAGGCGCAGAGCTTCGTCAGTTCGATGGTTCCATCCTTCAGCCCATCGCCAACATCAAGGAACGTGAATTGGACGTAGAGTTGTGCGAATAGCCGCGACTAACTCGTAGACTTAGAAATAGCCGCGCGAATGCCCGTCCTATCATCAGGGCGGGCATTGCAGCTGCTATTTAATCTGTGTCAGGAATCTGGCGTTACAGGCGGGCTGGGCAAGTTGAAATCAGTTCTACGCGATCAGCGTGCACCAGCACGTTATGCTCGAACTTCACAAAGCCGACGTCTTTTCGTCCAGCCATGCATTCGATGGCAATTGCCATGCCGGCCTCAATCTTCGTTTCGTTGCCAGGCACCAACCAAGGCGATTCCCAGCCAATACCGTAGGAATGCCCGTGCAGCGGGTATCCGCAATAAATCTCTCTGCTCTGAAGCACCTGCAGAACGACATCATACAGCGCTTGTGCCGACACCCCCGGCTTGCACGCGTCAACGCCTGCCTCAATGGCCGCGATTGCGCCGTCGTACACTTCGTTCTGTTCAGCTGTCCATTTACCGCCTGCGACGACAGATCGCGAAAAGTCCCAAGTGTAGCCTTCGACGGCTGCCCCGTACATGTCACAGTGGAAGATGTCGCCCGCTTCAAGCTTGCGTGTCGTCCATTGCGGTGCCATGCCATGTGCGTAGAAAGAAGAATGCGGGCCTGAGGAGCAGGCCGCGTCGATCATTGCCGCGCCCCGACGAATAGCAATGTTGTAGGCAGCCGCAACAGCATCGGCTTCAGTGGTGCCAACGGTGACTGCACTTTTCATCATCGCCTCCATGGAGGCATTGCCCACCTCGGCGGCTTCGCGCAGCAGTTCGAACTCGAAAGCTGACTTATGGGTGCGCAGCCCTTCAATAGCGTAATCGAGCTCTATGAACTGTACGCCCACCGCAGCGCTGAGCAGGCGTTTGTAGACAGACGCAACCAACCAAGGCCCGGCGACCAGGCCTACGCGGGAACTGCCAAGGCCCATTTCCTTTAGCGTTGCCGCAACTTTGTCGGGAACGAAGCCATTTGCCGAGCGCACGTCCTGAACGGCAATCACGTCCCGACGGATCGCCGGTGACTCGGTGATTAAAATGGGTTCGCCTGTCGCAGGGATGATGACGGCGCCGTGAGAAAGTCCCGCCCAGAGACCCGGTAGATCCGGAGCATAGGGAAAGACAGGGCAGTAGTTGGAGAGGTAGATCAGGTCGTTAGCTGTGTCGACGGTGCCGCCACCTTTACCCCAGACAACCAGTGCCTCAACGCCGTTGGCCTTGGCAACAGCTTGGGCGCGCTTCCAACGATTTTCAAACTCAGACCGGGGAGTGCGATTCGTAAGCAAGGTGTCATCCTCTTGGAATGCTTGAATGAAGAACCGAGCTTAATGGCGAGGGTTGTTGACGATAAGGCGGTAAGTTCGTTATAGGTTATGAACTTAAAGTTGATAATCGAGGCGAATGTGCAATCCACATCGAGCGGTCATAACCCGGCACTTCTCCCTGGGCTTTCGGTGTTCGTGACGGTGGCCCGCAATTTGAGTTTTGCCCGTGCTGCCTCCGAGTTGGGTGTCAGCTCTACGGCTGTCTCCAAAACGATAAAGCAGGTGGAGGCAGCGCTGGGCGCCAGGCTCTTTAATCGCACCACGCGCAGCGTTTCCCTGACCGATGCCGGAAGTCAGTTACTCAAGACTGTCGAGCCTGCGCTGGCTTCCGTGGACAGCGCCATCGATCAGATCCGATCAGACTACGATCAGCCGAGCGGGGAGCTACGCATCAATTCCTCCCACGTCGCGTTCGTCTCCTTGATCGAGCCTCATCTCACCGAGTTTTTGCGGTTGTATCCGGCCCTGAGCGTGGAAGTTTCCATCGACAACGTTCTCAGCGATATTGTGGGAGTGGGATTCGATGTCGGCGTGCGGTTAGGGCATACCGTCCAGCAAGATATGATCGGCGTACCTCTGGGGCTGCCCCAACATCGCATTGTCGTTGGTTCTCCAGACTACTTCCGTCAGCACGGCGAGCCCAAGGAGCCTCAACTACTGATAGCTCATACCTGCATTCGTCAGCGACTTCATACGCGAGGGCAATTTTACGAATGGGTATTCTGGGTGAATGACAGAAATCAGCAGGTCAACGTGACTGGCAATGTCATATACGACGAAATGCGCGCGGTGGTTTCTGCTGCGTGCAAGGGCGTGGGGCTAGCCTACGTATTTCGCCAGTTTGCCGAGAAAGAGCTTGCCGAAGGAAAGCTGCGCGCAGTGTTGGAACCCTTCAGTCCGGTCGGGGAGCCTTTCTACTTGTACTATCCCCACCGAACGCACATGCCCGCCAAGTTGAGGGTCTTCGTGGATTACCTCAAAGCCAAATGCCCCTAGCCTGCTGACCAGGTTCTATAGTGCGAAAGCTCCTTAAGTATCACATCCAGAGCCAAGGCTTTTCAGTCGACTACCGTTGCTAGATCGTCGCAACTCTCTGCTGCTCTGTGCTTTTCAATTTCGTCCAGCAGGTCGGCGTTTTGTTCGGCCTGAGTCGCCCCGGATTTCGTAGGCACTCCTGGCGGTTCGCTTTTGGCCGATTGCTGCCCTTCGCGAAAGCCCGCTTTGGGTCGAAAGCAGTCTCTTTACTGCTTACTTCCCGATACCTCGTGCGTAGGCCTGGCACGCTCGCAGGGCAATCAATCCTTGGTCACCGGCATCGGTGATAGCGACAATTCGTTGAGCAGCCGCTGGGTGAAAACAAAAAAATCACGCGCAACTTTGAATTAGTACAATGTACCTATTGGCTTTGCTCAGGAGTCAATGACTCATCGCTTTTCTGTTCGCAAAATGTTTTTGCATACCTCTGTAAGTATTCGAGGTGAATTCGCTGCTCAGTCAATCCCTCCCTCAGTTTCAAATACGCTTCAATAAATTGCGGAGACTCAACCTGTATATTGCTTGCGGCTTTAGATGCCATTCCTAGATTTAGAACCGATACACCCGACTCTAGATCCTCAACCCCTACAATTTGATCAAGATAAACCAAAAGGCTTTCTTGCCTCTTCATTGAATCTTCATTTGGGCATGGCAATTCAACTACAAACGCACCTCCAGCCTGAAGTTTCATCTTTTCATTTCTTGTAAATGGCGTAGGTGAGTTTTCAGAAAGAAGCCGCTGAGCCCAACCTTTCAGTTCATTGTCGCTCGTTGGCTGTTTCAAAACATCAATCGCTAGCTGCACGTACTCTTTTTTCAGCTGACCTTGGCTGATCTCTCTTTGAATCGAACTACCAAAATATGCAACGAGAACTGGAACAGCTAAGATTGCTAGTGTCTGCGACAACGCATTTAAAGTCTTCAGCCCGCTCATTTCTCAATCCTAAGTTTTATTGAAATTTATCTTACATGCACGCCTTCACAGACGCCACCAGTCGACGCTCATATCCGATTCGCTGACGACGCTCGGCAAGTAGCGCCCTCACCTTCACTTCCAAGCTATCGGCCTTGCGCAGGCCAGCAGCCGCCCACGTCGGTACGGCAACCTCTGGCGCTCGGCACAGCACCTGCACTGGCACCTCGACGCGGACGTATTGAACCTGCGGCTCTACTTTACCGGAGCACCCAGCGAGGCCCAGGACCAAAACAACTCCGCCCCCGCGGGCAAGGCCACGGATCGCGCGGCTCACAGCTTTGAAGATATCCATTCCGCACCCACGGAAACGCCGGTTTAGGCCCAGGCTCATAGTCCCAACTCCTTGTCGATGATCGAGGTGGCGGCAGCGCACTGGTCGCCGCCGGTGCGCTCCTGTTGCAGCCGGTTTGCCGCGGCGTAGTCGAGATCCGCGCTGGCCTTGGCTTCGCTCACCGCCTGCTCAGCAGCGGACTGCCGGGCGCTCGCAGCCAGCACCAGGTCTCCCAGTGCCTTGCCCTGCTCCTGCGTCAGCCCGGCAAGGTTGTCGCGGCCAGCCTTGCACCGGGCGGCCTGGTCCTGCTCCGCGTCGAGCAGCGGCCGGAAGTGGCTGGTGGTCGCCCAGGTGCCGACCGCGATGCCCAACAGGATCAGCAGACCGGCGCTGGCAACCCGCAGCGCCCAGGCGCTCACGCCAGCACCTTCAGCGCGCGGTCACACAGCGCCTTTCGCTCAGCAGCGCCGCGCGGCACCCGGCCAGGCTTGCCGGTGTTGATCACACTGCCGATATCCTGGAAGCGGCCGGCGTCGGCCAGCTCATTCAGACCGTGGGTCGACCACCACCAGGCGGCGGACATGGCGGCGTGCTCAGGCTGCTCGATCAGCTCGGGGTTGTCCTCCAGCGGCAGGGTCAGGCCGGCGCCGGCAGCGGCATAGTTCGACCGGCCGGTAAGCTGGATCAGCCCGCGTCCACGGTACCGCCAGCCGTCCCCCGGGCGGGTGTTGCCCATGCGCCCGCTGTAGACGATGCTGGCGATCTTTTCCGGTTGCCGCGCGCAGACTGCCGCTGACACTGCGGTAAACCGGCTGGGCCAGGTGCGCACCAGCGCTTCGGCGCTGTAGTTCAGGTTCTCCACTAGGTTGCGCAGCTGGCCCGACTCATGCCCAACCTGGGCCAGGAACGCCGCAGCGCGCACCGGGCTGTCGATCTTGTGGCGCGCCATGGCCCGGTTCAGCGCAGGCAAAAAATTGCCCGCGACTGGGCGGGCGTTCGGGAGGATTTGCAGCAACTGCTGCTCGGTCAAAGGGGTCATGCGTTTCTCCTAGTTGAACCAGCGGCCGATGGCGTGGCAGTGCACGGTGGCCACGGACGTGCTGATGAAGCTGTTGGTGCCGCCGGCGGTACGCCACAGGCGCGGCACACACTGAACGGTGTTGATAGAGGCGGCCATCGCGGGACCGAACTCGGCAAACGTCACCGGCGCCGAATCGGCCGACAGGCCCTGGATCGGGGTGACGGTTACCTTCGGCGCCGCTGAAAAGGCCGCAGGAAAGGACCAGAGCTTCAGCAGGGTCTGGGGTACGCTGAACTCGAGCACAACCGCCGCCGTGCAGATGAGGGTGCCGTTGGCAAACTTCACGTACTCGCCATTCGCGTTGGTGCCTGACTCGATGATCGCGCCAGTGGGCACGCCTGCTGCCTGCGAGACGGTACCGACGATATCCGCCACCGCCGCCGTCTTCAGGCCGAGGCCATTCCGACCACCCGCCGGCGTCGTTCCGCCCGTCCCGCCTTTGGCCACCGGCACCACGTTCTCTGTCGACACGGCGCCCAGCGAGGAAAGCGCCACGCCCCACTGGTCAATGATCTGGTGCATCCGATCGGCTGCAGCCTTTGGCCACCCCTGAATCGGCACCAGGGCGTAGGCGCCTGCGGAAACACTCGAACCCAGATACCCGGGCTCGATGCTCAGCGACGTCGGGCTGATGATGTTCGTGACCTCGTACTGCCGGCCGTCCGGCCCGACCCAGGCGTCACCGACCCGGCCATTCAAGGTGAACGCCGTGCCGGTACCGGTGACCGTCTTCTGGCCAGCTGTTACGGCCACTGTTCCTGCTCTACTCCAGGGCATGCTTTTCTCCAGGCAAAAATAAACCCGCTCGATGGCGGGTGCGCTGACGCTCTGACTGTTACTGCGGGAGCGGGTAGCGTTCCTTGATGGCGGCGACCGCGGCGGTCCAGGCGCTGTAATCGGGCTCAGTGCCGGCAGCCAGCGCGTCATATTCAGCCTCGAACTTCAGGCGATCGCTCTCGGCGGTATAGGCCGCACGCCGGGACGCCAGCGCCGCGTCGCGCTCTGCCTGGCGGGCCTCATTGGCTTTCTGCTCTGCGGTTTTGACCTTGCTGAAGTCGATCATGCATCGGTCTCCTCTGTTGATTCCGCCACGGCTGGCTTGGGGTCTTGGTCGGTCGGCAGCGCAATCGGACCGTCCGGGGCCCCGACAATGTCCGCGGGGAAGCGCGATCGCTCCCCGGCTTCGGCACCGTGCGGCATGGTGATCGGAATGACCAACACGCCGTTGATACGCTCCACCGGCTGGTTGATCCATGGGCAACCAATGGCCTCGGCCGGGAGCGTGGCGCCATCTGGCAGCGGGCCGAAGTCATAGGCCAGGCCATTGATGGTCAGCACGTCACCCAGTTTGTGAATGATCAGAGAGGCGTCCGAGTTGATCGGTATCAGTTTGAGTCTCATGCGTACCACCTGCCTTGGGCTGTCATTACAAAGTCTGCTGTGATGGTCCTGGAAGTCATGGACATGACTAGTCCCTGATAGGTCGTCGCGGTCACCGCATTGGGCTGGGTGAAAACCGTCTGCGCCCGCGCGCTGAATGTGAACTGAGGCGGCGCGATGAAGGCCGCCGGGAAGCCGAACGTCGGCGTGGCCCCGATGAATAGCCCGTCCTGGGCGAAGGTGACCGCTTGGGAGAAGTTCAGCGTTGCTGAACAGATCATCGTGCCGTCCGCAAATTTCGTGTAGCGGCCCGAGGCGTTGGAGCCGCGCTCGATGATTGCGCCGCCCGATTGGGAAACCGTGCCGACAGCATTTGCCGTGGCAGCCGTGCCCAGCCCCAACCCGGCGCGGCCAGCCGCAGCTGTGTTGCCGCCGGTGCCGCCCTGGGCAACGCTGAGTGCGGTGGTCAGGCCCAGGAGTGCCGTGATGTCGGCGTTCTGGCCCCGGGTCGCGGCAGCAATGTTTACTCTTAGCGTCGCCGCATCAGCAGCACCACCAAACAAAACCAGCGTTGCGCCGTACTGCTCGACGATCTGGCGCAGCCGATCAGCTGACTCCTTCACGTACCCCTGCATCGGCGCAAGGCCATACGTGCCGGCCGCGACAGTCGCCCCCAGGTAAGCCGGCAGAATGGTGAGCACCGTGCCGCTGGCAATGTTGGTCACTTCGTACCAGCGGCCGTCAGGCCCCTGGAAAGCATCCCCCACTCGGGCGTTTGCCGAGAAGGCAGTGCCGGTACCGGTCACCGTGTTCTGGCCGGCCGTGATGGCGACGGTGCCTGTTCTGTACCATGGCATATGGATTTCCTTTAGATCGGCTTCATCGGCCGCGCTGCAAACAGCGTCCGGCCATTGGCGGTAAGTGGGTTGATGCCTGAGCCGTTATCGACATACATCTGGAGCATTCCCCTGTTACCGGGCCAGAAGCCCCCGAAGTTCGCTCGTATCGGCTGAGTGGTTTGCACAATGTTCGTGCAGGAGAACAGGGCATTGGCCAACACGTAGTCGTCATAGCTGCCGGTCCATGGCATCTGCTGGCTCGGCGAGTAACTGCCGGAGCCGCTGATCGGGTCGCCTGCCTGAACGAACGAGTTGTTCGCCGGCTGACTGTTGAGGGAGGTGATGTTTGTTGATGTGGAAAACAGGCGGACGCCATTGGCGTCCCGCACTGAAATCCCGTACTGGCCGACGGGCGAACTGTCAGCCATGTAGCTCGAGCAGAACCACTTGATGGTCATGAACTGCTGCCAGGCGCTCCCGTGCAAAGGGTGCGGCCAGGCCTTCAGCCTGAACCCCGTCCAGTTCCCCGGGCCACCCTTTACCGAGAAGTTGCCGACCATCATGTAGTCGACCGCATTCAAGAAAACCAGCGGCCTCTCGGTTGTGGTGATCGGCGCCGGGAAGTTGATGTCCGCCCACTGGATGAACTGCGCCTGCTGGCCGGGTATCACCTGCTGGCCGAACTGGAAGCTGCCACTGTGACGAACACTGAGCACTCGATTCACCGCATCGATCTGCATGCGGATGTTGTCGTTCCTGCTCCTGATGCCGTACGAGCCGGTCGCGGTGAACGGCTCTCCGCCCTGAGACAGGATCATCACTTGCCAGGTATTGGTGAGCGGCTGCCTCAGTTGCAGAGTGCCGGCCGAGTACCAGGCGGCAGGGGAATAAGTGAATTCCCCCCGGTCCTCCAGGGAGTCGACAACGACGAATGACTGCGCCTGAATCTCCGGAATCGAGATGTACTGGTCGAAGCTGCCATCACCGGTGACCGTCATCATCTTCAATGACCGAATAGGTGTAACGGAGGTGTCGAAAGTGACCACCCCCGCCGCGTCCTTGGTCCTAAATCCATACAGCGCCATCAGGTCATCCTCCCCACGCCTGCGCGCTCGATGTAGTTCAGGTCGTAGACATACAGGCCGTAGTTGTTGAGCAGCACCGAACCATCTGCCGTCTGTCCGCGCAATGTCAGCGTCCCAGCTGGCACGTTGATCTCCAGCAACGGCAACCCTTGCGAGTTGACCGCAGCAGAGCGCAATGTCATGCCGAGAACGATCTCCTTGATGAACGCCTGACTGATAAACGCCTGGTTGATGAACACCTGGCCGTTCTGCACCACAAACGGCACAGAGACCTGACCAGAAACTTCGTCCACCACCGCGAATCGCTGAGCAAGCGCCAGGATCTCCGATGTTTCCCCGTCGCTGCCAAGCGCCAGCCCGGCCATTACGGTTCTGCCGCCCGTTGTGGTTTGCGCCTTGATGGTCACCTGGGCGCTCACTTTCCCATCCAGGTTCACCACGGCCTGGCTGACCTGCTGAACCGAAGCGCTGGTCTCGCCGATCGAAGCCTCGAGCGTCTCGGACTTGCGAGCCAGGGCCTGATCGGCATCCGCCAGGATGCGAACATCGCTTGAGAACTTGGCCTGCGACTGCCAAGCATCCATTGCGCTCAACAGGTCACCCTCCCCCGTATCGTCCCGGCCGGCGGTGTAAACCGCCTCGACAGAGGTTCGTATCGAAGCCACGGCCTGGTCGGTTGTCACCTGCGCCTCGGACACCTCCTGAATGTCCGCCGCGTTGTCGTCGACCTCGGCCTTCAGTTGATCCAGGCGCGTGGCCGTGGCCTCGTTCTGGGTGGCCACCGCCTTTTCCAGAGTGGAAAGCCCGGCCGCGTTCTGCCCGACCTTGGCGTCAATCGCGATGAAGCGCTCAGCGGATGCCTGCTGCTCAGTTGCAAACACCTTGCGCTGTTCACTGATACCGGCCTGGGCGTCCCAGGCTGCGTTGGCGTCGGACATGCCGCCATCGTCGTCGACGTCAGCGCGCCAAGCTGCCTGCAGCGATTGCAGGCTTGTTGCCTGGGCGGTGACCACGCCACCCAGATCGGACAGGCCGGCAGTATTCTCCTGCACCTGCGCAGCAAGCCCGTTGGCGCTCTGCACCACCTGCCCGATATCCAGCCAGTACAGCGGGTTTGGTGGCGCATTCGCCCCAGAGGGATCTGCCGGTACCGGTTGCTTGGCCTGGTACAGGCGCTGGCCCAGGCGAACAGCGTCATCCTGCAGGTAGGGTTTCGCCGGGTCATACTCCAGAGCGTCAACCAGGTTGCCGATCTGCTCCTGCAGCTGCTCGTTGAGCTCGCCCAGGCGGTCATTCACAGAGCCTGGGCCGTCGCCGGAGATCTTCTCAATCTCCTTCAACAACTCCTGTCCCAGCTCGCTCTCGGTAATCTTGCCTGCCAAGGCCTGCAAGTAGGCGCTAACGTCGTTCGACGTTGATGCAGGGACAAACAGGAACGGACTCTTCCCATAGGCATTGGTTGAGCGGATGTAATAGAAGTAGTTCGTGAAGAACGCGAGGCCAGTATGAGTGAAGCTCAGGCCCTGCCCGAGGTAGACCGCGTCGCTGGAAGGTGCATTCGGGTTGGTCGTGAAGAAGTACTCATAGGTGCCGCCGTTCAAACCTGCCGATGGATTGCTCGGTATCAGCGTGATCGACTCAAGCGAGGACTGCACAGCGCAGAACTCCGGAATAGGAGGACCATTTACGCTGACATTGATGGTCGCCTCGCCTGAGCGGGCCATAGGCCCTATCGCTGCAACACTCATCGTATAGTTGCCAGATGGCAGCCCGCTGATCTGGCAGCGATTACTCGCTGCTTGGATGGTGTGAGACTGCACAACATTCACGCCCTGGCGGACGATCACGGCATATTCCGACACGATTCCGCCGCTTGGCGCCCAGGTCAGTACTCCCTGAACAACCTCGGCCCCCGTTTCTTGGACCCAGGCCAGACCTGTTGGCGACCCCAGCCCTCCAGAAGGCAGATTGATGAAACCAATCGGGTTGTACGGCTCGCCCACGGCGTCGTCGAAGATCGCCGCTTCATACTGCTGCACCTGGACGTTGCAACCCTCTTCGTCCCCCATGGACCAGTTGGTCACGATGAACTCACCGAGGATGTTCAGCGACGGCAGGTTCACGCGCACCACGCGCCCGGGGCGGCAGTTGTAGCCGGCGAAGTTCATCGGAATGGTGATCACCCCGCCAGCACGGCGCCGGCGAAGCTCGATGTTTGCCAGGCGCTGGGCCAGGTAGGGGTCTGTCACATAGGAGAATGTAAGCGTTTCCGCCGCCTCGCCGCCGTCCTGCGCCACCCACTCCGCGATGCTCACCTCTGGGTAATCCGTCTCGGTCCACGACTGAGTAGGGTCAATGAAGGTGCCGCGCACAGTGTTGATGGCAGCGTCGTTTGACGGCTCAGTGCTGCCGCCGATGGTGCCGATCACCATATCCTCGGTGATCTCGAAGTCGTAAGGGCCGTAGTAGGCCCCAGCCTGGAGCATCCACCGACCGCCGACGCGGATCAGCTTCCCGGCGCAGGCCGCCTCAAGCTTCTGCAACACGCCGGACTTCTGCTCGTCGGCACCGATGACGCAGGCAGTTCTGTACCGCGCACTTACCGAGCCGTCAGCATTGCCAACAGATTCATCGCAGACGTTCGCGGCACTGGCGAATGTCTCGAAGACAATCTCATCGTCAGGCACATTGCACCGGGCGCGCAGGTACCACAGCAGGTGCAGCGCGGTGTTGGCCGAGTAGCCGCTCATGCCGGTGCGTGGGTCGTACAGATCGTTTCGGCCGCGGACCACAAAGCGCGCGTCAGGAATGCCGGACGGAAACTTCTCGGCGCTGTACTGCAGAGAAAGCCTGACGTAGGAAAGGCCCCGCCCAATCTGGCTGTCTTTCCAGTCGGGGCAGTTGGCTTTGAGGAAGGCATTGACCTGAGTAGGGTTCACCACCAACTCATAGCTGGCGAACTGACCGTACGAGGCGATCGGCTCTTCGCCCAAGTAGATCTCCTCCAGCGCATCCACCGCACCTTCACACAGCACATACACCAGGTGCAGCCACTCCCCTTCGGACTGGGCACCAGGCTGCTCCTGGGCCCACACCAGCACACCACCGGTGGCAACCCGGCCAAGGATGAAACGGACCGGGGCCTTTGAGGAGCGTACGGTCTGCGCGGAGGGCTCGTTGTCCCGTAGCGGGGACTTGGTGTTCAGCTTCTCCTGCTGCTCGGCAGCGTAGAAGGCCAGGCCGGCACCAATTGCGGCGCCTACAGGACCACCCTGGACAAAGCCAATCACGGCCCCAACCACTACCTGGGCGAGTTTCTTGACGCCACCGCTCATTCAACCCTCCACGCGGCCAGAGGCTCGCACTCAATGCGGAAGACGCCGTCTTCGGTCGTCGACCAGTAGTCACCGGCCCAGAACACAGCCATGCTTCGTCCACCTGGTGCGTCGTACAGCACAACGTCACCGCGCTGGATAAACGCCAGCGACACCCTGGAAAAGCAGGCATCCCAGGCAGCCTCAAGGCTCCCGTGCTGCTTCTTCAGCTGACGCTTAGCACCGGTTTCCGTCTTGTACTTGCCGCGGTACTGCTCGGCTGGATCGACGCCGCAAACGGCGGCAGCGCAGTCCGCCGCAAACAGGCAGCAGTCAAATTCGCCCCATGAAAAAGGCCGCCCTTGGGCAGCCTTTATCACGTCGTTCAGACGGGTAGTCCAGTCTCGATGTCGCATCGCTAATTCCCGTAGGTAAACGCCGGCGCGTCCTTGCTGGAGCCCCAGTAGATTGGCCATTCGGACATTTGCGCAATGGCATAGAAGAACCGGTCATCCTGGTGGCGGGCCCGGTGGTTTTCATCGGTGAAGCGCTCGGTACCGGTTCGGCTCCACTCGGCCATCCGGTCTACGACAGGGACTGTGATTTTGTTGCCGTCCTGGCCGTTGCCGGCGAACGAGAACTTGGCGGCATCCATGCGGCCGGAGAAGAGGATGTCCGCGGCGTAGTTGCCGGCCTCATCGAAGACAATGAACAGGACCTTGGCCGCCCTGCCCCGGCACCCGCGAATATTGGTTTCCGACAGGATGTAGGCATCCAGGCCGCTCAAGGTCAGTTCCACGGACATCGGCGAGCCCGAGTTGTCGCTCTCCTGCGACTGGCTTACCTGGCCGAAGTTGCCCACGCCCTCATAGGTCACGCCGTCAACAACGAGCTGGCCGGTACCGGTATGCGCGAAGACCATGCCGTCGGCAAAATCGAGCTGAACGGCATACACCGGCATGAACTTGCCAGTGGCGATGATGTTCACCACGCTCTGGCTGAAGGGAAATACGGATGGCATCAGAAGGCCTCCCTGAACTGATAGGAACCATTGGCGATTACCGGGCGTACCGACATCGACCAGGTGTCGGAGGTCATGCGCATCTCGGAATATGGATTGAGATATTCGATCGCGGTGCCGGGCGTCAGTGATTTTCGAATGCGCTTGTTCAGCATCAGCGTTGCCTGGCCTTGGGCGTTCGACGACGCTGCATCAGTCACCTCGAACATCTCCCCTGCAATCGTGATGTAGTCGCCAGCGCTGAAAATGGCGGAGCTTGGCGCAGCCCCGGCGACCACCATGCTGCGCGCCTGAGCGTTGCCCGATATCACCGTCAGCGCGCCAATGCTGACCGTGCGCCTCCTGGTGAACGCCGGCATGTTGAACGTCCCAAACATCCCGTCCAGGCGCCCCAGGAACGACGACAGTTCGCGCTCCTGGGCCCTGTCCAGCAACCCGAACGTCAAGGTGCACTGCCAGTACGCCCCCGGGTAGCCCACGATCTGCTGAGCGTTCGACAGCGTTGAAGTAAACGCCCGGCTGTTGTTGACGATGCCCCATGTCATTTCTGACGGGCGCAGCGATGCAGGCCACGTGAGAGCCATGCGTTACTCCTTAAGCACTTAGCGCCGCGCAATAAGCTGGCGGATTGGTCCGTTCTGTTTGAGATCTCGCATGACCATCTCGTACCCGCCCTTTGCGCCCTGGTAGGCGGCATCCTTTACGAGGCTGATGGTTGCGTCGTCAGGCGTGCCCTGGAAATTGAACTGCTGGGTGATGCTCGGCGCAGATCCTCCAGCGGCAACGCTTTGCGTGACGCTACTGGATGCCGCGACTGGGGTTGGTGAGACGTAGCCTCCATCGGCATAGCCATTGGAGTTGGCGTTCATGCGCTCCAAGAACTCCCGAGCGCCTGGTTGACTAACCACCTCCTTGCGCACGACAAACTCACCACCGTGCACGACGCCTTTCGGCTCAAACTTGCCGCCGTCACCGGTGTAGCCCCCTGACGAGAAACCGACCCGAGAGATGGTTTCGCTGGTCCCGGTCATGGTGCCCTGCCCCACAGCTGCGCTCCCGCCGCTCATGAAGCTGAAGGCCGTGCTCAGAAAGCCGGCCGCCGCCTGACGAACCTGGATGCGGATCAGGTCCTCAATGACTCCATTGGCGAAGTCTTTGAAGGACAGCTTCCCGGTCTTCACGAAGTTCACCACCGCGTCTTCCATGTTGCTGAAGGCGCGAGTGAAAAGCTCACGTGTTTGCCCGGCGACGTTTGCAGCTTGCTCGGCATAGGTCTGGAAGGCCGAGAAAGCCCCTACTGACCAATCCGACTGCATCCTGTCCACTTCAATGTAATACTGCCCCTGCATCGCCAGGCGCCGCTCCAGGGCTTGGCGCAAGGCTTCGCTCTCCTGCTCGTATAGCGACTGGCTGATCCGGCCCTCGTTGCGCTGCTGGAGCAGATTATCCATTTGCGTCTGGTACTGCTGCTGGATGCTGAGCTGCTCCTGTAGCCGCGCCCGCTGCTGATCCCCCATGCCCATACCGGCTAGACTGTTGTCGAGACCGGTTTGCGCCTTGGCCAGCTGGCTGTTCAGGTTCTCCTGGAAGGCCAGAAGCTTGCGGGTCTCCTCGGTGGAGATCTTCTTGAGCTGGTTTTCCCGTTCAAGTGCCGCATTTTTCTTCAACTGGGCGGTGATCAGTTCCTGGTTGGCTACCAGCGACTTCTGGTCGGCAGTGAGAGTTTTCTTGCCCTTGATATCGGCGAGCTCCCGCTCCCACTTCACCAGGGCCTGGCCGACGGCGCCGAGCTTGTCGACCTCTCCCTTCTGTGCACCAATCAGCGCGTTCTGCTGCTGCAGGACGGCATACTGCTGTCGAGCCTGATCGAGCGCCTTCACACCGGCATCTTCGGTATAGGCCTTCGGCTTCGCTTGGCTCTTGTCATACTTAGCCTGGAGGCTGGCCACTTCTTTGTCGATCTCAGCCTGAGATCTGCCAGCCTCAACTCCAAGCTTCCTCGCGTCGGCGATATCCTTCGCCAGCTTGGCCTGATCACTCATGTTCTTCTTTGTGAAGTCGTACCACTTCGCATCAGCGGAGACGAGTTCCTTTTTCTCGCGAAGCTCTTGGCCGACTGCCTCATTCTTCTTGTTCTGTGTGTCCACAGTGGCTTGTGCCAGTCGTACCTGATCCTCCAGCCCCGAGATCAGTGCCGGATCACCAATCTCTCTTGCGTCGTCAAGTTGGCTCTGTAGGTGCTGGAGTTTGAACAGCTCAGGGCTTGCCGAGAGCCGTGACTTGATCTGGTTGTAGACCCCAGAAACACTGTTCTTAACCTCGTCCCATGCTTTCGCGAGCCCTCGGGTAGACTCCTGCATTTCCTTGTTTCGTCGGTTCATCTCATCGGCAAGAGTGGTGGCGAGGAGCTTGACCGCTCCCATCTTGTCGCCTTGCTCCTCAAGCGAACGGATCTGTTCGAACGTTGCTTTCGTCATGATCCCGTATTTGTCGCTGTACTCCTGCGCTAGGGAGGTGACGCTTGCCTTGGTGTTGGACAGCTGGTCAGCGACTTCAGACGCGCTCTTTCCTGTCGCCTCGGCAAGTTCTGTCGCTGCTCGAGCAACCTCATAGAAGGTCTCACCTGTAAGCCTGCCATTTCCTGCAAGCTCCATTACGGCCTGATTTGCTTCAGTGAAACTTCGGCCATTGGCAAGGGCATTGGCGAGATTTGCTAGTTGCCCAGCAGCGGAGCCTGCCGCATTCCCGGAGCCGATCAAAGCCTTGTTGAAGGCATTGAATTGGCTATGAGACGCAACAAGCACCACACCTAAAGACGCTACCGCCGCAGCTGCGACAGTAAACGGGTTAACCAGGCCCAGGATGTAACCCCCCATAGCCTGGGCTGCCGGACCAATCCCACCGAACATGTCCTTGAGCTGCCCGCCCTGCTGCAGCAACACCGTAAGAGGCGCCTGCCCACCCTGGAGAGATACGGCAATATCCGTAAACTGAGCAGGAACACCGCGGAGCGCGGCGGCTGTCGCTTTTGCAGACATCCCCGTTTTGCCCAGATCGCCATTCAACTTCGAGAGTGCGGCCCTTTGCGCTGTTATCGCCGTCGATTGGTCGCGGATGATCCCGGAGAACTCCTTGTAACCCGCCTCCCCTATATCGCCGCGCTTGAATGCGGCGGCCAGTTCAGATTGGCTTCTGGCCAGATCCGTCTGTTTTTTTCTTAATGGATCTAATCTGCCAAGCAGATCCTCGACTTCATCACGGTAGTAACGGTACGATTTCCCTGCTCTTTCCGCGCTCTTCCCTGCGCTCTCCATGCCGGCGCCAGCCTTCTCCAGCGAGGGCTTTACACGAATTCCGGCGCTCTCAAGTGCCTCCAGAGCTCTACGAGTGTCAGCCGCCTTCTGCTCCGCGTCTCGGCTATCGATCTCAAGAACTAGCCGTGATGTTTGGGCCATACTTTTCTCCAGGCATAAAAAAACCCGCAAGCGCGGGTTTTATTTGAATCTTCTGGCGTTAGCTGTTGAGGAGCTTGGTCTTTTCAGCCTCAAATTCAGCTTCCGAAAGGACGCCTTTCTCTTTTAGCTCGGCAATTCGCTCAATTTCGGTGTATTTGTCGGTTGGCTGAATTGGGGGCTTTGTAATTGCCTCCACCTTCGCAGGATCAATGCTCGACGCCGACCAGACCAGCGCGGCAACCCACCCTAGGAGGGTCCACCCCAGAAAAGTGTTCAACAACACGACAGGCGTGGTGTTCGGGTGATTGCGAGAGCCGGCAATGAAAGATGGCAGAAAGTAGATAACGAACGCGACTAGAAAGGCCACCACTGCCACTGTGTTTGAATATTCCTGCATTAGCGCTCTCCCTTTAAATTCGCGCGATCAATCATCAATTTCTGTACTTAAACGGCTCTGGAGAGGTAAGCATAGGCTCTGCCTTGTCCCAAGTTCCACGATAGCCGCGCACCTGGTAGGAATACCCAGGTTTCAGGTCCAGCAGCAGCCCTTTCAGATCTCCGCCGGCACAAGCCATCTTGTTCTTGATGCTCAACTGCGTAGGGCCAGGCTTGTGGTAGAGCTTCACGGACTCCCCGCTACTGGTCTCTGCGGCGAGTTTCTCATCGAGGAAAACCTGCATGCCCGCACCAAAGCAGCTCATAGCACCGGCGTCTTGGGTGAAGACGATCCTCGCGTCGTCAGGGCTGGTTGGCCGACTGAAGGCATAAACGTCTTCAGCAGATACCTGGCGCGCATGTTCCGGCGAAACTCTGGTGGTCTCACAACCAGCCACCGTCATGCAGGCCAACCCCAAAATCAGCAATCGTTTCAAATCGCGTCCTCCCTGAAATGATGATCAATCTACCACCGTCTACAGAAGGCGCCAAAGCCGGAGAGAAAACACTCTATGCGAGGGTCCGCAGCAGGTCAGCCACAACCATGAATCGCTTATGCAGGACATCTGGGAAGGCAAGATAGGCGGAGCCAATGATCGTGAGCGCGCCAGCAAGGATGATTGAACCAGACCCCCGCCCAAGTATTTTCGGCAGTGTCACTTCTTCGTGATACCGAATTTGCGCAAAGCAAATATCTACGCGACGGTCAGTGAACTTTTGCAGCATCCGAAGATTTTTCTCATCCTGAACTGCCACCCTTTTTATTTCATCAATCTGATCTTGGATGTGCTTAGTTGGATTCTGCGTATCCACACCCATCAAGCTAGCGGTGAACTTGAAGCTGTGCGATTGACCATCATCGACCTCAGGAAGAAACGACTCGTATTCTACTTTTTCTGCGTCCGCTGCCTTTCGCCCACCAAGGAACGCCAAAATCATCGATGTTGCGGCGGAGAGCACCACAATGACTAGTCCGAATACGAGAAACCAGCTCTCCCCTAAGAAACCAAGGCCAACTGAGACCGCTAAGACCAAGAGCATGGCGAGCGTTGAGATGTATACCAATTGACTTTCTCCATAAAATCGACAGCCAGTATCATAAACGTTATGAGTGCACCATCGAGTTCAATCTTCTTCACTCACCATGCAAACAGCATCTAGCGCGAACATCACATCGTCGACCTCTTCCCTGGCCAGAGGCGATGGGTGTGACTCCAGCCAGTCGGAGATCTCCCGGGCCGCCAGTGGCAGAGGGAAAACTCCAGCCATGCTGGAAGCGAACCGACGCCCGCGGCAGATATTACGGAAGAGGTTCAGCAGGTAGGCCGTGATGGGGTCGTTCGGCGGCTCGTCGGGCACTTGAAGCTTCAGCCTTTGGTAGACCGTGCGCCTTTTTTCCGAGTCGCCGCCCCATTCGCGCTCCCACTCGAAGCGGTCGACGGCTTTCCCACTGTCTCGGCCCGCTCTTGAGCGGTATCAGTCGCCGCCGCGGCGCCTTCACGCAGGACAAACACGAAGAATTCGATGTTGCTCTCGAGCAGCTCGGAAGCCACCGCGGGACTGTATTTGATCGGGTTGCCCTGGGCGTCCAGCACGCCAGACCAGTCCTTCACAATGAAGTGGCTCAGTAGCATGGCGTGGTTCTGGTGCTCGGTCAGCTCGCCGGCCACTACCCCGACCTGGCCCTCTTCGAACCGAGCATCGTTGCGCGCGATCCGGCGGCGCATGCGCTCCAGGCCCACCTGGTACTCGGCATTGTCGATGCCAGCCAGCAGGATCTTGGTGTCCTTATCAAACTCAACCCAGCGCTCGCCAACGGCGGGCTGGTTTTTTGCGGTCAGTTGCAAAGCCATGGTTGTTCCTCAACGCCACGCCAATAAAAGGGCCGCCCCGGCCGGCGTGAGCGCCGGGGAAGCCAAAGGTGATGCAGGGTTAGGCGGTAACCGTAATCGCCGCCGTGCCGGTCTTGGTGGGGTCGGAGACACTGGTGGCGGTAATGGTCGCCGAACCAGCGGAGATGCCCGTAACCAAACCGGAAGCACTGACCGTCGCCACACTCGGCGCCGAGCTGGACCAGGTGACGTTCTGCGCTGCCTCGGCCGGCAAGGCAGACGCTGACAGCTGGCGGGTGGCGGCCACCGCGATCGAAGTCGTCGCTGGGGTTACCGACACGCTGGCCACCGGCACAAACGGAACTCGGGTGATGGTTGGGCTGAGCTTCGCCACGGTGTAGTTGAGCGTCACTTCGATCAGGTCGCGCTTCCCACCGTTCGGCAGCTCACCGTCAACCTCGACGGCCGGGAAGTTGAAGGTGTACTTGTTGCCCAGGCTGTCGGTGATGGGGAAGACCACCGCAATCGGCGCGCGGGAGAAGGTGTTCTTCCAGATCTCCCATGCCCGCTTGGACCAGGCCAGAGTGATGCTGCCGGTGATCGCGGCCTCGGTAGCGATGTGCGCACCAGGGCCCAGGCGCTCAGACCCAAGGCAGCGCTGCGTTTGCAGGCTGTTGTCCAGGTTCACGCTCATCGCCGACACACAGGCCACACCCTCCAGCGACTGGCCATTGACCAGGATCGTGCCGACGTTGTTGTTCGACAGAAATGGCGTGGTGGTCGGGGCATTCGGCGAGACGACGATCGAGGTTTCGCTATCCTCGTAGTCCAGGCACGCCATGTTGAAGGTGGCGGTGATCTTTCCGTCGGACGGGATGTCGAGGGCGAAGGTCGAGACATGCGCGCCTTTGAATACGCCGTAGACACCAATGTCTTCGTAGCCCTTGGCGATACTGAAGGTCCGGCGGGTATCGCCTACGGACAGCACATCGCCGGTCCAAGTGCCGTAAAAAGCGGCTTCGAGCAGCTGATCGAAGGAGCCGAACGAGAGCTCTGCCGTCAGGTCGCCGCCGATATCGATGCTGGTAGCCACGGAGCCCTGGCTTAGCCGGGTATCGGTGATCTCATCGCTGGCCTGGGTGTTGACGGTCGGGGTCAGCGCGTTGCCGGTCAGGCGAAGCGTGTCCCAGGTTCCGGTCGGCGTAACGCCTGGCGCTACCTCTTTGATGATGTGCGAAACGACTTTTGCGCCGGAACTCATGGGTGAGTCTCCTATCTGCGGGCATAAAAAAACCCGCTCAGGGCGGGTGGATGGTGTTGCCTGGCTCAGCCGGCGCGGAACCGGATGTTGACGTTGATCTGGTAGAAGCCTTCGAACTCGCCTGCATCGACCTGAGTGGCTTCCATGCATTCAAGCTGGCCAGTCATCCAGTACGCAAAGTGCACTTCCAGCTCGCCGGCCAGCAGGTTGAGTTCCTTCAATCCCGTCCTGGCCCGGGCGAAGCATTGGATGCTTATCTGCCCTGGCTTGCGGGTATGCGGTCGGTCTGCCATGCCGGCCATGAAGGCCGTGGCGTACTGCAGATTCAGGCGACACCAAAGCCCGGTCGCCGGCGGTTTGAACACGCCGGAAGAGTCGATGTTTTCCGGCGGATACGGCGCATTCGGGTAGAAGATGCGCTTCTGCTCGATACCGCCGAACGACGCCATGCGCCCGACGATGGCCTCGCGAATTTCCTCGAAGGTCATTTGTAGGCCTCGCTTACTCCAATGAAGGCCAGGCCATAGACCCCGTCCGGGGCCTGGGTTGAATGTCCATTTTCCAGCGCCTCGGCGTACGGGAGATTCGTCTGGATGTAGATCACCGGAAAGCGGCCAGCGGACTGGATCACGCTGGTGCCCTCTGAAATGGTCGACAACCCTTCTGCGTCGACGCGCTCGGTGACGCTGAAGTCCGGCGCGCCAACGGAAACAATGTGGCTTCCGCGAAACCTGCCGCCCACATAGCCCTGGCCGGCGGCTTTCGCATCTACGAAGAAGTTTTCTTTGCGCTCGCGCTGGGTGAGCTTCTTGAACCTCTTGCCGGGGTTGCTGGCGTTTCGCGCATCGACGTTTGCGTCATAGGCATCAGCCAGTGCTACGTTCTTGGCGGTCAGTTTGATGTTGGCCTGCCACAGCCCTGGGTTGCCTACTGGCGACTTCAGCACCACCTCCTCCAGCATCTTCTGGGCGATGACTCGGGCCATCTGGCTGATGTCTTCTTCGGCTTGGTCGACGAAGTCCGTCAGGTTGGTGCTCCAGCCATTGGTAGCCATCAGACCTCCCTGAGCTGGATCTCGTAGTGGGCGCCAGCGGGATCGGTTTGCACATTGATCACGTCGAAACCATTGATCTTGTGGCCGACCTGCGGAACGCCGGTGGTCTCGTTGGTGAGGGCGATGAGCAACTGATCTGTGGCCTTGATGTTCATGCCGTCGATCAGTGCAATCTTGAAGGCATCGAACACCCCGCGGCCGGAGTAGCTGATCACCACCGGGTCGCCACCGGTCTCGGTGACTGGATCCCAGGTGCCGGGTAGCGTTATGCCGCCAGTGAACAGCTGCACCGCGTCTGCCAGGTCGGTATCAAAGGCCTCGGCCATGTCGGCTTGTATTTCTTCGCGCAAGCCCATGGCTACCCCCTTTTGACGGCAAAGGCGAACGGGTTACTCCGCCGGGGTGTGAGCAGTGCCAGGGCCAGCTGAACGCAGGAAGGTTGCGCCGCGGCACTGGTACGGTCGATGGCGCCGAAGGTCTTGCTCGTCGAGACCAAGCCGGCCTTGACCGTCTTGGCTTCGATCAAACCCTCGGTCTGCTGCTGGTATAGCTTGCCCTGTGAGGCACACTTGGCTAAGCGGGCGCCGGCCTGCTTCACGTCGTCGGGGATGTCGTCCGTGTCGATGCCCACCAGGTTGAGCGCGGTCAGGTAGGCATTCGCCTCGAAGACCGCCTCCGCCTTGGCCTCGTCAGGCGCCCAGGCTGGCCCGAGGATGCTATCCACGTCGGCCACAGTGATGTAAGTAGCCATCAGGCCTCCGCTTGAATGATTGGGGCCGCAGCCCCGGGTTTACTGGTTATCGAGCTCGGCAACCTGCTTCTGCAGCGACTCTTTCGAGGCATTGGCGCGGTAGTTAACGCCAGCCTTATCCAGGACTGCCTTCAGCGCCTCGATCTCAGGGTCGACAGTTGCAGCCTTGAGTGCCTCGACCTGCTTCAGCAGGTCAGCCTTCTCTTGCTCCAGGTCGATTACCTTCTGGACTTCGCCGTCGCGCTCGCGCTGCAGCCTGGCGATGCCGGCATTGACCGCTTCCAGCACCTGAAGCAGGCGGCCCGCGGTTTCGCCCAGCTCGCCCTCTGGGCAATCCAGGCTCTGCTCGGCAAACGACTCGACAATAACGCCGATGGATGCCAGCTCGGAGGCCAGACGCTTGAGCTCCGCAGGATCCGAGACATCGACGATAGTCACGCGCGTCGGCATATCGATGACGGATACGTCGGCGCCCGCCTTTTCATAGGCATTGACCACCTTCGGCCAGTCCCCGATCACCACGACCGACTCGACACCAGGCTCGGCTTGGTCAAAATGTCGTGGATTACGATAATTCCGGCCTGGCTCGAAGTCGTCACGCTGGGCTGTGTAAATCAATTCCATAGATTGCCTCCAAGGCAGGCCTACTTGACCCGCCTTTGCAGTTGCCAATTAAGGCGCGGACAGGTCGATGAGGACGCCGGCAGTAGCCTTGTCGCTTGTCGCATGCTTGCGCCAGTTCGCACCGGCCCCCAGGGCCGCGAGATTCGGGTTAACGCCAGCAGTGTCCTTCCAGGAATACCCCATGATGTCGACGTTGAAAGCGCCTTCCGCGCGATAGCCGATCGCCAAGTTTTCCTGGTTGTTTACTGGATAAGAGCGCACACCCGGTGCCTGGGACTCAGTTACCGAAACTGCACCCACCTGCAGACCAAAGATGCGCTCTTCGGTAACTTTGTCGGAGACGAGGACCGGTTTGCCCATGGTGCCAGGCGAGCCGCCGTAGATGACCACGCCCGCCTCTTCGTAGATTTTCTGGTCAATGGCGTCGTCGACCAGGTCGAAATAGGTAGCGGAGTCCATGGCAAAGAGCGCGATGCGGTTGAAGCGATCACCGAACTTGCGCATGCCCTTGGTCAGCACTTTCTTGTGGTCGACCGCGAAGGACCCGCTGGCAACCATATTGGCGTTTGCGCCAATAGCAGCGCCGAGGGACGCGAAGGCAGTCTGAATGTAGTAGTCCAAGGCTGCGTCGGCCATGTCCTGACCAACCAGCATGGAGAATTCTTCCGGGCTTCGCGCACGACGCTTGAACGCTTCCTCTGTAGTTTCGTACGGGCCGTACTTCCATGGGGTTTTTACGCCGACCGCTTCATCAGCACCAATCTTGATGCCGGCGACAACGGCGTCGGAGTTGACGTTACGGTGACCCAACGTGCCACCGATCTTGTAGAGCGAACGCTTACGCAGGTCGCCCTCGATCAGTTCGTTGCGCAGAATTAACGCACCGCCCGACGAGGCGTTAAACACTTCCAGTACGTCCTGCAGACGCTCCAGATAAGCGGTTTGGGCAAGATCGTTGTAAATGATCATGTCCGAGTTGACGGTAGTTGGCATGGGTTACTCCATTATTTGGGCAATTTCAGGTAGGCGTCCTGCCCGTGCGCATCAATAAACTCGCGCTTCTGGACAGAGCTCATTTCGGAACGCTTAAGTGCGGCCCCGCCGCCCTTTCCAGCACCACCGGCCCCGCCGCCTGATGCCTTGCTGCCAGCGATCAGCGGACCAAAGGCCGGATCGTTGGTGAATTCTGCTTTCAGCTCGTCCAGCGTTGCCGCCGAGAGCTTGCCGGACACGTCCAGCACGACGACAGTGGGCTTGCCGTCGCGCTGCTCAACGCTCAGCCGGCGTTCGATGTGGGGAAGCAATGCCTTGGCACTGCCCGGGATGGCCAGCGTGGTCGCGATCTCGGTAGCGGTGCGGCCCACGGTCAGATCCCGGATCTGGCCTTGCAGGGTGCTGTTGGTGCTTTCGAGCTGACCGGTAAGCTCTGCCTCGCGGCGCGCGTACTTCTCGGACCAGGACTTCTCGAGTTCCTCGACGTTGCCCGACTTGCGAGCAGCTTCTTCGCGCTCGAGCCGAGCGGTTTCCTCGGCCTCTTTGCGCGCCTTCTCGGCCGCCTTCTTCTCGCCGAGCAGTTCGTCGACCTTGGCCTTCAGGCCGGTGACGTCTTCCTGCTGCGGCAGGCCTTCGATGCCAAGAACGAACTTGCCGTCCTTCTCGGTGTACAGGGTTTTGGTGGAATCATCGAGGCCGTCGAGGCTATCCAGTTGAAATTTCAGCATTGCTGTCTCCCAGAGACGTTGAGCAGGCCCTGCCTGCGGATACAAAAAAGCCCCGGCTCAGCCAGGGCTAGGAAATTGCGCGCCACGAAATGACGGTGCAGTGTTTTGTGGCGCGGATCAGTTCATGCCGGCGCGCTCGAAGGCCATCGGCTCGCGCTCGCGAAGCTGCTTGAGGGTCAAGGTCCGGCCGTCGTCATCGACGAACCTGTCGATGGTCAACTCGCCTTTGCTGAACAGCTCATAGCGCGCCGGGCCGAGCACATCGCGCTGAAACGATGCAGGCTGCCGCGCAAGCCATTCGCTGTAGCTGGTCTTGCTGCTGACCTGCTCGACGCCGTCCGGGCCGATCGAAGGCCGAGTGGAGCCAGGTATCTCCCGGGCGAACTCGTCTTTCAATACCGGAATGATTGTGGTCCGGCACCGCCAGTGATACGGCGGCTTCGGCCCATCCAGCGGGATGATCGTCTGGTCGACGCTCATGCAGAACAGCGTGGTGCGGCTGTCCAGGGTGGCTATCCGGCGCATCCCTTTGAGGATGTCGTCATTATCCTTGAGCACTTCCACACGCGCCGTGGTGGCAATGTGGTTGGTCATGGTGTTGACCAGGGCCTGAGCCTGATCGCGTTGCTGGACGCCCAAAGAGGTCAACCGGCGGCTGATCTGCCCGGAGGTCTCGCCCAGCGCCGACCCCATGCGAATCTCGCTGATGATCTCGGCGCTCTTCTTGGTGCCGTACTGGTCAAGTGCGCCGTTGATGCTGATGCGTTGCCGGCCTTTGCCGACCTCCAGATCGAGCGGGTCGGCCAGCGCCGCGGCGGCGACCTGAGCAACCGACGGCCTGTTCAACTGGACCACGGCCTTCACGACCTTGCCCAGCAGGGTCATGTTGAACTCGGCCTCGTAGCCGCCGAACTCGGTCAGGTCGAGCACCACCTGCTGCTTCATGTCGCCGTAGATCGTCGCCAGATCACCCTGCAGCTCTCGGATCTGCCGCTCGTACCGCTGGGTGCCATACCGGCTCAATCCCTCCGATACGCGCGATTTGGCAGTCCCAATAGCCTTGGTGATGAACTTGGCCAGGCGCTTAAGACTGCCACCGGCGTAGCGCTGGACGTGCACCTGGTGGCGAGTCGCGGCGTCGGACAAGTAGCCATCACTGCTCATCGCCGCCATCTCCAGGGTCGTTGCCGGTCACCGGCGGCTGCTGAGCCAGTTCCTCGTCGATCAACTCGTCGGTACGGTCCGCTTCCAACACGCCGCCCTGGCGCAGGTTGGTGCGCAAGTCGGATTTAGCGATCAAGCCCTGTTGCCAGAGCTGGACCTGGGCCAGGATGTCCTGCGCGGTCATCGACTCATCGAAGAACGACTGGTTGAGCCAGAAGACAGTGCCCTCCTCGTCCGGCTCACCGATCATGAAGCGCTCGGCGTCGAGGATTGCCCGCTTCAGGGCCTCGGACACGTTGCCGGCGATGGTGCCCAGCACGCTGTTGTCAGAGCTGTAGCGGATTCGCACCGCCTCAGCCGTCTCGGCGCCGCCCGCCTTCTGGACGATACGGGCGCCGATCATCAGCATCTGCTCTTCCTTGTCCTTCAGCAGCGTGCGAGCCAGTTGACTCTCGGTTGCCTGGACAAGGGTGGCGGTACCGGACTTGCCGAGGTTGTAGCCCCGCGTCGAGCCGATATGCATGCCGTTCGGGTTCACCTTGGCGAACTCGTCGGCCGTGATATCGGTCGTGATGAACAGCGTCGGTTGGCTGCTGATGAACCCGCTCTCCTCCACCGTGGCGCTGTTGCCGTAATGCAGGATGTTCACGTCCGCCAGATCCTCGAGCGGTGACCGATCGACGCTGGCGTCGTTGTTCTGGGCGCCGTAGAAGCTGAACAGGATGTGCTTGAACGGCTTGCCCGCCTTATCGGTCGGCTCCGTCTCGGTGAAGGTCTTACCGTCTTCGGCATAGACGCGCTGGACGTATCGCCCATCGACCAACAGGAGCACCCGATACTGGGTGCTGGTTGTGCGCTCCAGGCTTTCTGAGCTGAACTCTGAAACGCACTCCAGCAGGCACACATAGACCAGGCGCTTCACGCCGTCGATCACCTGCTCGTCCCAGTCGATAATCGACTCGGCGCCGTAGTGATGGATCAGCGCGCGGCGACCCTGCAGGTCGGCCATCGAGGACACGCCTTCGACCTCGGGGAAGTCCACCAGAAAGCCGCCGCGCCCAGTGTCCAGGCACTCCCCTACGGAATCCTTCGACAGCTGCTCCAGGCTCGTCCCGTCGCCGCTGGCGTTCTCCTTGAGATACTCGACGCCCGTGGGCAACTCCAGCTCGGCAGTCTTGCGGAACACCGCGCCCAGCAGGCCGGTGCGCGTGCGCCCTGTGATATTCAGGAACATCGCCCGCTTCTTGTACTGCTTGTACCGCGCCAGGTTCTCCGGTGATTTGTTCTCCGGATCAGGCATGGGCAGGTAGATATCGTGCTTGCGCACCTCTCGGGCGCCCGCCACGCAGCGCTTGACCAGCAGCCAGCCAGGCAAGGCTTCCGAGTACTCTGCCCGGGGACT
This sequence comes from Pseudomonas sp. UC 17F4, assembly GCF_900101695.1. Lineage (NCBI taxonomy): Bacteria > Pseudomonadati > Pseudomonadota > Gammaproteobacteria > Pseudomonadales > Pseudomonadaceae > Pseudomonas > Pseudomonas sp. UC 17F4. The sequence goes on along the minus strand of NZ_FNKV01000001.1, from coordinate 3,527,746 downwards.
GAAATTCGGCATGGGTGGCCTCAGAAAGTGAACGAGATTGGAACGTGCTTGACCACGGATCGCTTGGTCTTGGCCACTGCGAAGTAACGGAAGGCGTCGGCCGGGTGGGATGACCAGTCGTGAAGCGGCTTGTCTTTCCAGCAGCCGCGCTTGTCGTCCCATTCCTTGCGGTAGCTCTCCAGGGCGGTGATCCCCTCCTCGCACTTGGCTTCGTCGAAGGCGCAGTTCGGGAGGATTTCCCGCGCCTGCTCGATGCCTTCGTCCACGCCAAGCTTCGGGACCACCTGGAACGTCATGCGGTACTTCTGCCCGTCGATCTCATAGCCTTCTCGGGCGAGTTCGCGGCGGGTCTTGCCATCGCTACCAAATTCTCGGTTGTCGATGTCATGCGGCCCCCAGTGCTCACCGTAGGTGTAGCCGCGATCCTTCAGCACCTTCATGTAGTGCCGCAGGCCTTCGCCGCTGTTCTGGTAGAAGTCGACTACGTGGTATTCCTCGCCAACGATCCGGACAAACCAGATCGCGGTCGAGTCGCCCACGCCGATATCCCAGAATGTGTGCACCGGCAGATGGCTGTTGTCGGGCAGCTTGCCGATGCGCTGGGCGGCGTAGAGCTTGGTGAACTGCTTGGCGTAGTACGCGCCCTCGATCGTCTGCTGGAATGCTTCGGCAGGGATCGACGGGTACTCACGCTTCATGTCATCGCCGAGGGTCTTCTCCTTGGCGGTGTACCAGGCTCGCTGACCCGGGTTGGTGACGATTCCGTGCTTGGCGGCCAGGTCGTCGAAATACTTTGTCAGCCGATCCGGGATGGTGACATCGGTCGGGTCAAGCCAGTACAGCGGGTTCCGCCACCAGCTGAAGAAGAAGAACTTCCAGTCCAGCAGGCCCAGGGGTACACCGGCCAGCTGTTGCTTCTCAGCGCTCTGCGAGTAATCGAAGAAGTAGCCCGCCCGCCCCTCCGCCGTCGACTCGATCGTGACGAAGCACTCTGCGGCGACAGCCTCAAAGGCGCCGGTGACGATCTCTCGGGCTTTGTGCGGAAACTTGGCGCAGATCTTCCCGAACTCGGATACGTGCAGATACCGTAAAGTCCCGCCCCGAAAGGATGTGGACACGTAGAGCGATCCACCTTTGCTGAACACAAGCTCACCAGCAGCATCATTGCGAGCAGGGTTAGCGGCGCGTATCTCCTTGGGAAGGTTGTCATACGCATATTTGACCTTCTCTCGAAACAGGCGCTTGGCGTCGTTCAGGGTGTGGGCGATAAGGGCGCACTTGGCGGCCTCGAAAAGCGCGGCGTCCAGCTGGACGATGCAGACCAGCGTGGTGAAGCCAAGCTGACGGGCCTTTAGGATGATGTTGCGAGTGTGCATCCCCTGGAAGTAATCGACCTGCTCCTGCGTCATGCGGAAGCGTACCTTCTTCCCCTGCTTGTCGGTGATGAAGTACAGGTTGTTCAGCCGCCAGAACCGGTCCCGGAGCAGTTTGAGGTGCTCGGGTTTCATGGGTCAGGCTTCCTTCGATAGTTCATCCATCAGCTTGGACAGTTCGTCCGCTTCGTCCGTCTTCTCCTTCTCGTCCAGGCCGAATGCCTGGCGCTCGAGCACCTGGAGGTTCTTCATTGCAGCTGACAGCTGGAACAGGGTCTTGGAGTTGCTTGGGAGGGCCACCGCGGCAAGCATCGAGGCGCGGCGCATGCCGTTGCTGTCCTCGGCGGTCTCTACGTCGATTGCCTCCTCAATTTCCTCCCGGCGCTGGATGGTGGTCAGCAGATCATCCATCAGCAGGTTCGCAAGGTTCGTGGCCTTGCGGATGTCGCGGCGGTGGCTGCGAACTACCTGCGCGCCCTCCTCTGCGGCCTCTTCGATGATTTCGGCATCGAGTTCGCGGTTCGCGCCTTGATCGTTGCGAACCTCGCCGCGAACCAGCTTGCTGCGAACCTCTTTACGCACCTGGTCAGAAAGGTCCCGCGTCCAGTTCAAGGCCTTGGCCTTCTTCCTGATCGCGGTGTCGCTCACGCCCTGGCGCTCAGCGATGGTTCTGATGGAAAGCGCCCCGGCCCGGTAGGCTCGTTCGATCGCCTCCCAGTCGGGTTGCTTACTTGTCATGATCACTCTCTGAGTCTTGAAGTAGTGGCGGGTTGCCGGTATTGGTAAGGGTCAACTCACAAGGATGAACCTAATGCCCGACAGATACAGCGTCGTACACTTGCCTCGTGTCGATCTCATCGCTATAGAAATTGGCACCCAAGTACCAGCCACTCCAATGGAGCAACTCTGTTATCAAATTGAAGACTCGCTCGAGGACGACTATGTCGGCGGGCCTTACTCAGACGAGCGCGAGGCAAACTGCGCCTGCGCTCGCCTGAATGCCGGGGTCGATATCCTCTACCTTCCCGGCTTCAATAGGCTGCTACTGGAGAAAAATGGAACAATAATCATTGAGTCTGGCAGGGAGATCTTTGTCGGACTCACCCGCCAGGAATCCGAAGAATATGTATCGCTTCACGGCCCCGTGGTATGCGACAGATTCATTGACCTGAATCGTAAGCATAAGCGCGCCTTGAGTGGAATCGAAGACCTGTAGGAGCCTTTAAGGCATAGCGCGCCTCATTCAATTGGGGTGCGCCCATTTTACTCACAACCCGCAGCGCTCTGATCTTCCCGCCGGTGTAGATGTCCCGCTTCATGGCAGCGCGCACCGCGTCTTCTGCGCTTGCACCCATATCCATTGCAGCCAAGGCATAGGCCGAGCCGCTGCCAATCGCATCGGGATTGGATGGGTCGAGTTCCTGCCGCCAGATACCAGTCTTGTCGTCATGCCCCACCATGAGCAGCCTGCCGCCATCGACGGCATAGCCTGAGCACTCCACAGGCACCGGCGAGGGAGTCCCGAAGTAGGCGGCGATCAGGGCCTTCTCGTCACACACGGCGCCGGACAGGAAGAAGCTGACACCGTCGACGACCTGGCACTTCGGGGAATCATCAGAAACGATTACTTCGCCCCGGGTCTGGCGAGAGTCGTAGGCGATCACGCCGTCTTTGTAGGCGATGGTAGTCATGGATGGATCTCAGTTGAACGGATCAGCAGGCTTGGCAATCGAGCGCACGAACCACATGAAGCCCTGCTGCAGGCTGGTCTTAGCCAGGGCGAGCAGGCGCGGGTCAATCCCCTCGATCTGGCCAATCTGTTTGAACAGCTCGCCGGCATCCGCTTCCAGCGCCTTGATCGAATTCATGCCGTCGATCTCGCTTTGGTTGAGGTCGCGGTAGCCGGTGATTTTTTTGTGCTGGTTATCCATGGGTAGCTCCTTTGCTCGATGACTCCTGGCCAACTCCACCCGTCGCCTATACCGAAGGTTTGTGGCAGCCATCCAAATGAGTGACTAATAGTTAAATCTCTGCCTGGGGAGGCACAAAAAATGCAACCAAGATTCGTTATCGTTCCAGCTGTTCCAATAGCAACGGAGTCGTTTCATTCGGGTGGGCGTTACTACGCCAATACTCTGTCGAGCGGCTTTGATGTTTACGACAACCAGGAAAAGATGCGACTCAAGCCAAGCTATGCAAACAAAGGCCTGGCAGGTGCGGCGTGCGCAAAGATGAACATGGAATCGCGCAATCCCACTGAGTTGTTCCCAGTGTTGAGGAGTGAGTGATCCGCCACGAAATGACGCACCTTGAATTTGTGGCGCGGTTTACTGCTCGGGATTACGTCCCGGCAACTTGAACCCAGTGAAGCGATCGGCGTAGGCGCGGATCTTGTCCACCCCTAGCAGGCCAATCATCCCGCCGACGATTCCAGCAGCCGACTGGGGGATGCCCAGCAACTCAAGCCCTGAAAGCATCGCCAGGGTGATACAGCCGCACAGCAGGCTTTCGAGGAAGGCTGCCTTCTTGGTTCCGCCGCCATAAATGATTCGTAACGCTGAGATCGACACGGCCAGACCGGCCGCATAGAACGCGGGTGCATGCTGGCTTAGCCACGCAAGCATAATGAGCCAGGTATCTGGTTTGTCTGGCATATGGGCCATTCCGGTTCCTCCCTTTCGGGGAGCTATAAATAAAAAAGCCCGCGTAAGGCGAGCATTGGCTACGTACTGTCGTTGTTGACGATGTTTGACCTGACCCCAAGCCAGTGGCAACCTAGACGGCTGCTTTAAAATCAGCGACAGAACTCTCTCTCAAGGCTTGCTTCCCTCGGATATCTGGTATGACTTCACAGCTCGAAATAGTCATCAACGCGACAAAGAAGCTCGAATCACTGCTGACCCTGCTGGGCGCGGACGGCAGAGGCCTTCAAGAAAAATGTGACTCTGTGGCTCACTTGTTACCGCCCGAGATAGTTGGGTCAGTCAAGTACCTCGCTCGAAATCGAAATAAATTGCTGCATGAAGATGGTTTTGAGCTCTCCGACTTGGGAGCCTTCCAGTATCAAGCGAGCTCGGCGATTGCTTATTTAGAAAGAGTTACTGCTCTCGATCAGAAGATCGAGGAGCCAGTAAGCAACGGAATCACGATCAAAATGCCTGACCGCGCTATTCACCCTGTTCCGATCGAGGAGCTGGAGTGGTTTTTAGCTCAGGAGCCAGTGTTCACTGAGCCCCATGAAAAAACCAAGGGCTGAACGAAAAAACTGACCTAATAGTCAGGTCAGTGATGATCCTTTGATGGATGCTTAAGCCTCGTCAGTACGTGGCTCGCCGCGGGGCTTAACTAGCTTCAGCTCACCGACGCCGTGGTCTGCCAGCATAGCCTGCACATCGCGTAGGTTACGAGCCAGCTCACCGTAGAGCGTTACCCCTCCAAGGCGCAGTGGCTCGACGGCAGGCTCAGCATCGATTCGGGCAACAATGTCACCCTTCTCCAAATCGCCGATGACCGTGGTGCCGGACGGCCCCTTGAGGATGAGCGAGCCCGTCTTCAGGTCGATGTCTACTTGCCCCGAGGTGCTCGAGAGCTCGCCTGCAGTCAGGTAGCGTGATTTAGTGGTCATGGGTGCACTCCAGATGCAAAAAGCCCAGCGCGACGGCTGGGCTCAGTGGCTTGTCAAATCTTAAATATTCTCTGCTCTGACTTGGCTATTTCAGCGACTTTGATCAGCGCAGCCTTCAGGCTTTCGTCTTCAATGCCGAGCTTGGCCAGTACGGCATCCGGATCATTCGTAAGAGGCGCCAAGGCCAACAACACATCGTAAGGCACCTGGGCGAGATCTCTGCCGTTCTCGTCTCTGTTCCTGAAACCGTATGTCATAACCATTCCTTGATCGTATCGAAGCGCGGGATTGCGCCCAGCGATTCTACAAAATCAGGAAACGGCGGCCCAGAATGAATGCTTGTAACGATCGCCAAAGCGGCACTTGATTTAAAACGGCCCCAGCAGCACTCCCAGCTTGGAGCAATGGGTGTGGCGGAGCCGAAAACGAAGAGGCCTCGCGCAATGGCGAAGCCTCAAAAGAATGTCTACCGTGCGCCACCGAACATAGCAGCGCACAGTAAATAAAGAGTTAAATGACTCATGTCGCTCAACGGCGAGGAGTTGGAGCTCGTGGCTCTCTTGGATGGGCGAAGTTTTCGTCCCGTTTAACATCGGCAATCGATAAAGCAGTCTCAGAGCACCAAGATCAGAACGCCCAGCTCCAGATATCCTTGGTTTTCCAGTTGCCGTTGTCGACGTTGATCAGTCGGATGTGGCGATAGGTGGGCTTGAAACCGAAGCGAGCCCAAACTGGCTTCTCTTGGAGGATCGCAACACCGCCGTTAGGCTGTAGCCGCAGGACCGCACCCGGTGAGCCTGCAGTGCCCGACTGCCACAGCACTGTGTTGTTTGCGCCATAAACTACGAAGTTACCATCCGCCTGGAAGACAGCGCGTTGGGCGCCGCGATTCTGGGTTTTGGTCGACCACACAAGAGCACCGCCCGGGGCGTAAGCGGCAACGTTGCCGTCCGCCTGGAACGAAATTTTGCTAGCACCAGCTTGGTAAACCTGGCCCTTTACCAATTCCGTACCCGCCGGGAAGACGACCGAATCGATCGATCCCGGAACAAGTGGAATACCACCAGTACCGTTCCAAAGCGCCAGCGAATCGACCAGGACAATGTTGCCGTCGTCTTGGAGGATCAGATGGGTACGGTTCCACTGATCCTTACTGGTAAACGTGCTGTTCTCAGTCAGCCAAACACGCATACGAACACGGTCGTCCAAGAACGCACCATACTGAACGTAGAAGGCTGTGGGGTCCTTCTTCCGTAGGCGAGTAGTCATACTGTATGGCTGACTTTCGTTGGCCACCCAGACGGTGACGCCTTTGTCTTGAATGACCAGGTTCGCATCTTGCTGCAGCAGCAACTTGAAGCGGCCGTTCGGAGAAAGCAGGAACTGGCCTGGGGACATGGTTTGGTAGGCAGGAAGAACCGAGGAACCGCTGCCGGTGAAAGGAACACGTGTACGAGCACCCATAATTTGTCACCTATTAAAGTCGAATGATTTGCGCGGCCTCTGCCGCATTCATGTCGCTCAAAGGCGATAAATCGAGACTCGAGGTCTTTACATGATTCAAGGTCGCGCATCGCGTGCACTTGATCTGGATCTGGCTGAACTCACCCACGCGGGCGAGTAGTCGGTTGCATTTTCCGCAACGAAATTCTTTGAACATCTGCAAGTCCGTTTGATTTTCTGCTAGGCTCCGTCCCGCTCGCGCGAGCAGTGAGGGCCTTGGCTGGCTTGCAGGTACAGTCTGCGATCTGGCGGCTACAGGAAGTGGCCTTAACACCTTCTGGAGTCGCCCTCTCTTTTCCATTCCGCGCAAACGAAAAAGCCCCGAACTGGTCGGGGCTTTTGTGTTTCTGGCGGGCATAAAAAAACCGGCTTGGGGGCCGGTTTCTTTCGAAATTCGCCATAGGCGAAATTATCACGATGGGGAAACTATGCCATCAGCCGCACGGGAACGCAATAGGCCCTCAAGCGGCACTCTTCATTTCGTAGATTGCGGCCGCCACCGGACTCAATGCCATCTTGTCCACGTCCTCGCAGCAGTCGAACGCCAAGCGCACGAAACCACCCCAGTCGCGCTCCCAGTTCGCCGACTCCAGCTTGACGCCGTAGTGAGCATCCAACCAAGCCCGAAACCCCTCCGGCGACGCCAGCGGGTCGTCGTTGGCCGACTGCCCGCCCTGGTGCATGTACCGGTACCGGGTCATTACGCCCTTCACCACGTACTCCAGCTTCTCACGCTTGGCGGCGGTCATGCGCGGCGATTTGCTCTGCACCAGGTTGAAGACCACCTCTTCGGCTGTCTCCCGGGTGTCGTCGGCCAGGCGCGGGTTGTACATGAAGTTGCCGAAGGCACGGACCTGGCTATGCAGCTTGCCGATCGCCGACTGCACTTGCCCGGCCAGTGCCTGGTGGACTGCATGGCTCGCACTTCGCTGCTTATCGGTGGTTTGCACCATGGCGCCCAACAGGCCCAGTTGTTCGATGAAGGAGCCCTGGCTATCCCAGGCCGTGTACAGGCAGTCGTGCCATGCTTGGCGAGCGCTGTTCAGCTGCATGGGCCGCCCTCCTCGCGCTTGCGCTTCATTGCGATCAGCTGGCCGCGCCCGAGGCACCAGGTGGATGCAATAACCATAACCAGCAGCAACATGCCGGCCGTATCAATGATTGTCCATGTCATGCTGCAGCCTCCTTGAGCTGTTTGATCTTTGCCCGGTATTCGGCCTTGATAGCCTTCAGGTCGTCGATGGTGTGCTTGCAGGCCTGATGAGGCCCTTCCAGCCAGGCTACCCGGTCGGCACCGATGCGCTGGACAAGACGGATGCGGTACTCGACCGCGTTGCCGGACAGGTTGCGATTGCACCTCACGCACTGGCGGTGCACGTTGAGCGGCTCGAAGCGCAGCTCAGGGCAGGCGCCCACAGAACGGTAGTGGCCGGCGTCCCAGCGGCTGCCGGTGATCAGGTCGTGATCGCTGGGCAGCGAGTCGCAGCTGATGCACGGCAGGTGCTGGTCGCGCAGACGGATGTAGGTGTTGAACTCAGCCTGGGCCTCGCGCATGTAGTCGCCGCGGCTCTTGAGCTTCTCCTTGCGGACCTTGATCTCGCGGCGTTCGCGCTGGTCGATGGCCTTCCGGGCTTTGTCGTGATTCACCGGCGCCAGGGCCAAGGCACACTTCACGCTGCAGGCCTTCTGGGTCGACAGGCTCGGCCGGAACTTCTCGCCGCAGGACTTGCAGGTCTTCTGCTTCACTTCCTTGAGAGCTGTCCTCACGCGGCCTCCTCCCCCAGCAGATCGTCGAAGAACACACCCTTAGCCGAGAACTCAGCCACAATGCGATCGGTGTAGGCCACTCCCTGAGCACGGTTGAACAGACTGGTGACCGGGAAGCCGTCCGGCCCGAACAGCTTGCAGCCGCCCATCATCGCCAGCTTCTCTTCGTACGGTAGGTGGCGCATGACCCGGTACCAGGCCTCGCGGAACTCCTGGTCATCGTTCAGCAGGATCTGCACGCCGAAGTGCAGCTTGCAGTAGCGACGGGCATCGGCCGGGTCACCGATCTGGGTCATCTCGGCAATGCGCTTGTAGAAAGCGAACCACAGGGCGTTCTGGTCCAACGTGCGGTCCTTGCCCGGGCGCAGGCTCACCACCACGAACTTTTTGTCGCGGTACATGGTGGTCAGGCAGGTGATGGCCTCGGAGAGCTTGGCCTGGCAGTTGACGCTGATGCGGTCAGCCATGGGCCACCTCCTGAAGCTGTTGCTCTGCCGCGCTCGCTCTACGAGTCAACTGCTGGATCTCTTCGAGCAGGCCCAGGGCAACCTCCTCCACTGTCAGCTCGCCGAGAAACTCGTCCAGCGCGTCGGTGTGCACCTGCAGGTCCTGGTCGCCGGCCCTCCAGGCGCCTACCACTGCCCACAGCAGGGGCTGCAGCTTCGATTTGTCGATGAGCACTAGAACCCCTCCTTGCCGCGCTGAGACTCCCAATTGAACGGGAGCACAATCACACCACCCTCACGGAGACGATCGGCAGAACGCTCTCCCATGGCCGCAGGCAGCTCCCGCACATCCAGGTTCGAAATCACAATTGTCGGCAGCATTCGCTCGTAGCGGCCGTTGATGATCGAGAACAGGCGGCTCAGTTCGAAGTCACTCGGGGCTTCCTTGCTTGCACCGACCTCGTCCAGTACCAGCAGAGTGGGACGCACCAAGGCGTCGAGGATGCTGCCTTCGGTCTGGCTGGAGCTGCCGTCGAAGGTTGCGCGGATGGACTGCAGGATTCCGCCCAGTGTGCGGTAGGCAGCGGTATGCTCGGTGGCGGACATAACGGCCTGAGCCATGGAGACGCCGAGGTGGGTCTTCCCGGTGCCGGGGTGACCGACCAGAATCATGCAGCGCCCAGCCGCAAGGTTCTGCTCGAACTGCTCGACGTACTGTCGGCACTTCATCAAGGCCTTGGCTTGGCCCGGATTCACTGCCTGATAGCTGTCGAAGGTCTTACCCTTGAAGCGCTTGGGCACCAGCGCATCACCGAGCTTCCAGGCCGGTTCGTGGCGCTGATGCTCGACAGCTTCCGCCTTCTCCTTCGCGACCTGAGCAGCCTTGCAGTGCGGGCATGGCGAACGGAACGTGCGGCTCAGCACCCGGGCAACAGTGGCCTGGTATTCGCCGTGCTCCTCGCAGACTGCGATCGATGCGACTTGAGGGCTAGCCATGCTGGACAGGTGAACCACTTTCTCAGAACGCATAGGTGCCATCCTCCCGTGGGATCAGCCCGGCTGTGTAGTCACGCTCAGCGAAACCGTGGTGACGACTGGTTGGCAGATGGTGGACGTTTGCTGGCACCGGCAACTCATCCTCCCAGCGCTTGCCGTTTAGCCAGGTAGCCGGGTGCGGAATGAACTGGCCGCCATCCTTCGCCCAATCAGCAGACACACTCCAGGCAGCCAGCGCGTCGGCCATGTGGTCGAACAGCGCCGAGTGGACCTTCAGCTTGGCCCAGGCCTTCTGCGCATTCGCCTTGCCCACCTTCCGCGGGTAGAGCTTCCAGAACCGATCGAACAGGTCCTCCGGTGATTCGCTCGACGGAGTGAGGGAATCAGGAATCAGGTTAAGGGAATCAAGAGAGAGGGAATCAGCAGGGAAAGAACTGTTCTCGCCCGGTGCTTGTCCGGTGCTTTCACCATGCTCACCCTGAACAGGTTGATGCTGGCCTTCTGCTGGAATGGTGCTTGCCGCCTCTTTTACGTGGGGGTTCTGGTGCTTGGACCAGTTCACCACCTGGATTGCCTTGACGCCTGAGGCTTCGTAGCGGCGAATGAAGCCCTTCAGCTCCAGCGCATCAAGCATGCCGTCGATATCGACATTGTCTGCAGGAAAGAGGGCCATCTTCAGGCGCTTTGGACGATCTTCCAGGCGCCCTTCCCGGTCGGCTTCGGTCCACATGCCGATGAACAGGAGGCGCGCGGCGAAGTCCAGGTCTGCCAGGTCTTCGTTGGAGAAGAAGCCCGGTTTGATATTTCTCGATCTGGCCATCATTGGGCCTCCAGGTTGTACTGAGCCCACAGGCCGGCCACCCAGGTGACGCCCTTCGGGGTAAATTTGGTTTGGTTGAATGCGTGACCACCGTCGGTGGTGCCGGTCTTGATATCGAACCGGCCGGCGTCAATGTGCTGCTGGTACGCCTGCCATTCCCCGCCCATGCGGTACATGATCTTCTTGTCGAGCAGGAACTCGCGGAAGCGGGCCTCATTAGCCCGTAGGAGCTTGGCGGTCTGGCGGAAGCCCTTCAGGCCTGTGGCGTCCACATAACGATCAACGAACTCAACCTTGGGCGCGGCAACGGCCAGGGCCTGGTTGGCGGCCTGCTGCAGCTCGTACTGCTCAGCCCACGCGCGGGCGGCGGCTGCCGGGCTGGAGAAGTCCGGCAGTGTTGCAATGACGCGTGGCGCTTCGAGGGACTTGAGCTTGGCCAGGACACTTCGACGGACAGCCTTCGACTCACGCATGCCAACCAGCATGCATTGATCCAGCGTCAGGCTGTAGGTGGCGACTTGGTTGCCGTAAACAGGGGTGTAATATTTTTGCACCCCCTCAAGCTCATCGCCCAGCTCGTCCTCGACCCGTGAAAGGAACTGGTCATTCCTGACTTTTGGCTCGCCAGCGGTAAAGCGTGCATCGTTGATGAGGTCTCGCAGTTCGATGCTGCTCATCGTGCGCGCCACGTTTTCGCCGTTCGCATTTTGAGGCGCGGCCCGCTTGAGGGCCTGTACACTTTGGGTCTGCATATGCATAATTCCCTTCAGAGTTTTGTGTTGCAGAGAGCCGGGGCGGAATCCCGGCTTTTTTGTGTCTGAAATTTGAGGCCCTCTTGAGGCCCGCCTTGAGACCCTCACCTATCCGGTAGAGGGTCTCTTCAGTCCCACCAGCGTCAAAACTGGTGCCTTGCGCCTACCAACGAAGACCGTCGCCCCCGAGGTGATCGCTTCGAGAAGGATCTCGTTTACCGCCTCCTCGAACGTCCACCCTCTAGCCTTCATGAGGCTGTGGATCTTGGCTCTGGTCTCGGGCGGCACGTTTTCTTCTGTAAATTCCATCGTGCCCTCCTGAGGGCCTCTAGCCCGCGATATCCTTCAGGTCGTCGGGCATGAGGGCTTCGATGCCACCATTCACGGCGGCCCACTCGAGCATTTCAAAAAGGTATGTCGCGTACTCGCGGCGGCTTTTGTGAGCTGCGCGCTGAAGCTGCCGATCGAGCAATGGATAAAGGCGAACCTTTCTGGCCAAGTCACGGCGCTGGGTCATTGGGTCTTTGAAGCCCATGAGTTACTGCTCCTTGCGGTTGGATGGATTAGGCGGCGGTTTGCTTGGTCGAGTTGGCAGGGTCGTCGCTACGGCTCGCGGTGAGCATTCCGGCGGACTCCTTCTCCAACACGCATTGCATTGGGTAGGAGAAGCCACCGGCAGATCGGCACTGCGAAACGCGGCTACGGGTGACGCGCAGGGCTTCACCGATGGCGCCTGGCGTGCCGAAGAATTGCAGGGCTTGGTCATAGGTCATTTAAGGTTTCTCCACTTCACTGCTGCCGAGTTTAGAAATATTAACAGAAAAGCGCAAGTTATCTAAACAGACGCTTGTTTAGAATCCTAAATATGAATTTCAGCGAACGATTGAATAGTCGAATGGAGGCCAAGGGCCTGCGCGCGACTGACATAAGCGAAATGACTGGCGTCTCTAGAGCGACAGTCTCTTTCTGGCTGGCTGGCACGAATGGGGCTAAGGGCAAGAACCTGCTCGCCCTGGCAAAAGCCCTGGATTGCTCGCCGGACTGGCTCTCAGATGGGGTGGGGTCTCCAGAGGCACATAAGCAGGTCTCGCTCAGCACTATTGAGACGTGGGACGACGAGACGCCGCTCGGTGAAGATGAGGTGTACGTACCATTCCTGCAGGAGGTTGAGCTGGCAGCCGGATCAGGACGATCTGCGGTTGAGGAAAGCGATACCGCTAAACTGCGGTTCTTCAAGAAGGACCTGCGCAATAATGGCGTTCAGTACGACAACGCCAGGTGCGTGATGATCAGCGGCAACAGCATGATCCCGGTGCTACGCGACGGCGCAACGGTCGGCGTGAATATGGGTAAAAACGCCCTACGAGACATAGTCGACGGGGAAATGTACGCCATCAGCCATAACGGCCAGCTTCGGGTGAAGCAGCTCTACCGCCTCCCTACCGGCATCAGGCTTCGCAGCTTTAATCGTGACGAGCACCCGGACGAGGACTACACCTTCGAACAAATCCAGGAGCAGCAGATTGTGATTCTCGGCCACGTTTTCTGGTGGGCGATGTACTCCCGCTGATCTCTCTTAAGAAAAGGACCTTCTATGAAACACCTCCTGGCTGCATGCTTGATCTCCACTGCTGTACTCAGCGGCTGCGCCGCCACCGTTGAACGCGGCGGCCTAGGTACGCTTGTGATTCCGGAGCCGGCCAAGCAGAACGTAACCGTCGCGTTCAAAGGAAACAGCAAGGTAGAGGCTAACTCTGACTGGTCGCTGCTCCAGCGAACCTGGGCTGAATCCCTGAAAGCTGAAGGCGCTGAAAAGGGATATCGCATTACCCAGACCGACCCTGAAACCACGCCACCTAAGCAAGACGGTGTTCTAGTGCTGGTGAGTGTAAGCAACTTCCGATTCCTCACCACAGGTGCTCGCTACGGCGCTGGCTCGATGACGGGTAACGCCTGGGTCAACTCCAGTGCCGATTTCGTAGACCTCACGACAGGAAGGAAGGTTGGCACGCGTACATACGACACGACCTCTACAGCGTGGGAGGGGGTCATGTCTGCCATGACCGAAAAGCAGGTTCGAGCGATTTCGAAGCAAATCATCGAAGACATCAAAAGCGCTAAGCCTAAATAGGGCAGCCCCGCTCACAAGCAAGCCCGCCTCAGTGCGGGTTTTTTTGTGCCTGAAAATCCCCCCCTTAAACTTTTTGTTAAGTTTTCTAAAAATAGGCCTTGACCGATCTTGTTAAGTTTTCTAAATTTGCCTCAACGCCGAATCAAGAAGGCGCTAGGCCCTCAAGCGGCCCCGTTCTTTAGCGAAACACCTTGCCGGATCACCACCGGCCAGCAACAAAGGCAGCGATGGACAGGCCTCAACAGTCCAGAGGGTTGGCAACTGACCCAGGCGTGCAGCGTAAAGCGCCAAGAACAGTTATCCGGCGGACCAGGGTCGCGGTCGGAGGAACAACGAGCGATGTAAGTCCAGGCTGCCGCCAGTAGCGAGCCTGGGCACTGACCAATCAGTCGCCTCATGCACGAGGTGATGTGAAGCGTCACCAAATAGGTTGGAAAGGGACATAAATAGTCTCCTTTCCCGCAAGCATGACGATTTCACTGGCTGGCCTTGGCGACAGGGCCAGACGGGAAATCAACCGGAGGGATTCACGATGTTCAACATGGCAAACATGGCGGCTGATGAATGCCGCGAAGACGCACAAGAGCGCGCCTACTACCGCTGGATCGACAAGGCATCCAAGTTGCTCGGTCAGCAGGTGACCCTGGGCTCGCAGGAAGAAAGCGACCTGGGCGACTTCTACGCCGATGGCTGCACCCCGGCCGAGGCCGTAACTGAGCTGTTGGCGCAGCAAGCGCTTGAGCGCGCAGCCTGAACAACCAGCGCCACGTCAGCCTGACGTTAACTGCCCGATGCCCTGCTCCCCATCGCAGGCTGCATCGGAGTGTGATCTGAATGCGCAGGCTGATGCGCGAACCACACCTCGTTTGGCAGCTACTGAGGCACATCGAGTTAGGCGCCAATGCCGGAGATCAGCGCCGGCCAGATCACACCCCGATGCAGATCGCATCACCGCAGGCGAATCCGGGGCCTTCCCGGCCAGACCAGATGCTTCCCGGGCAGCGCCGGGCGCCTGCCCCCCTTCCCTTCAAATCGACCGCATCGGCAGGTGCCAGGCCAGTCTCACGGCTGGGTTTGGTCACCCGCGCCTGGCATCTGGCCAATGCGGCCGCACAATCCAACTGGAGACGACCATGGGCGCACTTCGAAAAGCTCAGTTTGAGTACGACAACCGGCAGGCGCCTCCAGTGGTTGATGCCCGCGACTCTGCCCGCCAAGCATGGCTTGAAGAAGCCGGCGAGCAACTGGCCCGGGGCAGCGACATCAAGGTGCAGCGCCGCCTGCGTGCATCGCGCATCGTCACCTTCGCCGAGTTCAAGACCCACATTCAGCTGCTCTTGTTGAAGCGCTGGGAGAATGGCGAGGACAAAGGCGACTGGCTGGCAGAGATCGTCATTCAGGCGGCCTTTGGCGAGCCTTGCAGGACCACGGCAGCGAGCCTGCTGGGCGACGACAAGCCGGATCAGCACCTGATTGACCTGGCCGCAGAGTTCCTTGAGCCGCTGGCTGATGACGCGCTGATCGCCCAGGCCGAGGACGCTGAGTTATGAGCCCACACATCGCCATAGACCGCGCCCTGGACGACCTTGAGCAATCAGGGTCGAGGCTGTAGGAAACCCTAACCGAAGCCCTGATCGTCCGCCACTTCACTGCTGGCGGCATCAACGCCGACGAGTTCAAACACTACTGCGAGCGCGTTCGCCGGGTTGCCGAGCGGCGCAAGGAGGTTGCATGAGCACTGCACCGGTTAAATCGCTCATCGATGAGCAGGTTGAGGAAGTCATGGCTACCCAAGTCCGCGGAACCGTTCGGTTCCCAGTCGGCATGCGCGTTGCGGATCTGCCCTACCCGATCAAGGCTGACTGGCTGAAGCGCCGGCCGATTGCCAGGCCGAGGTCATGCCCATGACCTGCTACCAGCGCGCCAAGCGCATCGCCTTCTGGCGTGGGTCTGCTCTCACCCTCTTCCTTTGCACCGCCTGGATGCTTGCAAGCGCATTCGCCGGGAAGGTCACTCAGTAACTCATCAAACCTACAGCGCTGCTCAAAGCTGCGCATGGAGCTATCAATGTCCAGTACCAACATGCGCATTTGGGACCAGGTCGACAAGACCGATACCCGCTTCACTAAGAGCGCCGAGGTCGGCGGCCAGAAGATCACCAGCCTCAACGGAACGGCGATGATCATGAAGGCGACAGAAATTTTCGGCCCTGTCGGGATCGGGTTCGGCTGGTCGGTCATGGAGGAGCGATTCGACGAGGGCTCTGAAATGGTCAGCGGCGAAGGTGACAAGCGCCTGGTACTCGGTCGCGAGCTAAACCACACCATCAAGATTCGCTTCTGGTTTGAGCTGGATGGCAAACGTGGCGAGATCGAGCAATACGGCTGCACCCGCTACCTCTACAAATCCAAGTACGGCACTACGACCGATGGTGAAGCACCGAAAAAGTCGCTGACCGACGCCATCAAGAAAGCTCTGTCCATGCTGGGCTTCAGTGCCGACGTGTTCTTGGGCATGTTCGACGACCAGAACTACGTCCAGCAGCTGCAGGCCGAACAAGCCATTGAGCAGGCAGAGGATCGCGAAGCCGAAATTGAGCGGCAGAAGCAAGAGCGCCTCGACTACATCAAGTCTGTAGTCGACACCATGCAGGGCGCTCAGTCGCTGCAGGAGCTCAAGAAGCTTCACGACCACGCAGTACGCCGGCTGACCGCGCGCAACGACGACACCGCCATCAAGCGGATTGCCAAGGAACTGCGCGACCTCACGCCTAAGTTCACCCAGGAGAGCGCAGCATGAGCAGCCTCTACCCTCTCACTAAGCAAATGTTGGAGTTGGCCGAAATGGCCGACACCGACGACGAAGGCCTGAAGCAGGCCATCCAAGACACCATGGATGGAATCGAGGGCGAGTTTGGCGACAAGGCGGACAACATCGTCATGCTGCGCCGCAACATCGACGGCGAAATCCTGGCCATTGAAGCCGAGATCGAGCGCCTCGCCGAACTCAAGCGGGTCAAGGAGAACACTGTCTCGCAGATTGGCGACTACCTGCGCCGGAACATGGAGGCGGCTAACATCAAGTCGATCAAGCGCCCGCTGTTCACTATCACGCTCGCCGCGGCACCTGAGAAGGTAATCGTCGACAAGCCGGACGACCTACCCGACGACCTAGTCCGCGTGAAGGTGACGCAGGACCCGGATAAGAAGGCCATCGCCACCAAGCTCAAGGCTGACCGCGAGCATAACGAAGCAGTCCGTAAGCGCATCACCATTGGCGAGGACTGCGAACACGAACTGATCCCTGAGCCGACCTGGGCGCATCTGGAGCGCGGCGAAAGCTCGATCCGCATTAAGTAAGAGGAACCCATGCCAACACTTACCGATATCGGCCGCCTGGGCCGCGACGCTGAACTGCGCTACACGCCTGAAGGGAATGCCGTCTGCAACCTGGCCCTGGCCTGCGAATATGGCCGCAAAGGCCAAGGTGGTAATCGCCCCACCCAGTGGGTCGACGCCACGCTCTGGGGCAAACAGGCCGAAGCCATGGCGCCCTACCTGCTCAAGGGCCAGCAGCTGCACTTCACCATCGACGACGCCCACGTCGAGACCTACACAAAGGCCGACCACTCCCAGGGCGTGAAGCTCACCGGCCGCGTGATCATCATCAAGTTCGCCGGCAGCCCGCCGCAGCCGGTGCAGCAAGGTAGCCAGCAGCAACAGTCTCGGCCCCAGCATCAACGCCAGCAGAGCCGCCCGCAGGCCCAGCCGCAGAACCAGCAAGGCGCCCCGGGCCCCGACTACGACAGCTTCGACGACGACATCCCGTTCGCCCCGCTGCATCACCTGGCCGGGGCGTAGCCATGATCGCCACAATCGCCCAGCCCATCCCCGCAGTGAAGTACGCGGCGGCCATGGCCACGTCCACTGGTCAGCCCTGGGGCGTGTATCGCGGAAACAAGCGTCTACTAGTGGTCATGCCCTCTGGCTCTACGAACAAGAAGCCAATCGAGGTGTGCCACCCATGAGACGCATCCAGAAGATCACCCAGCAGCGCCGCCGGCAGCTGCATGTTCACTTGCCGCCCAGCGGATTAAAGGAGGCGTCATATGGCGATGGACCAGGCCGAGCGCGACCGGCGCAGGCGCGAGAAGTCCGCGAAGGTGCAGGAAGAAGATCTGCGCTTGAAGGTTCGACCAGGGACTAAGCAGGCCCTTCTGGAACTGATGGAGTGGGCCGGGATCGAGGAACAGGGTGAGGCGATGACGTTGATGATTCATCACCTGCATGGGCTTGGGCCGGGTCGAGCACTTACCCTGCTCACTCCGCCGCGCCACAAATACGAGGTCTCGCAATCTGTGGCGCTGGAGTTCAGCCGCAAAAGCATGCTGATGGTTCTACAGGAACCGGGTGATGAGATTATTCCGCCGGTTCATCTTTAGCAGCGGATAAAAGATAAGAGGTCGCTTCTGCAGATTCTAATTTTAGATCATGGTCAGAAACCCAGGTGTACATCGCGTTACCCAAAATACCAATCTTTGCTTTTTCAGCCAGTGCAGAAAGATCTATACCAAGCTTCTCGGCTTCACAGAGCATTGCCACTGCGGCTTGCTCGATAGCTATTTCTCTATTGCTTTGACCAGCCATTTGAATCCTCCTTGACCCGACCCCATGCCGGTCACCCGTAATACCCCATCCCAAACCAAATTGCCACCATGCCGCATCCGGCCACGGAGGGCGGCGCATGCATGGAGAAAGCCATGGCGAAGTTCTACTACCAGATCAAGGGACGCCGCCCGGCAACAAGCGCATACGGCGAGGCTGAGTGGGCCTGGCCACCAGTGTTCAGCGGAATGGTCGAGGCGCCCGACCGAAAGTCGGCTAAGGCAGTGGTCGAGGATCAGTACGAACGCCAGTTCCCATCGCGCGTGCTGCGCAAGGACATGGACGCGCACGAGTATTTGCTGCACATCCAGCCGATCGACGAGAACGACAGCTACCTGCTGGGGCGCTTCGAGAACAGGCCGTGCAAGGAGTGCGGCACCGTTTTCAAGTTGATCGACAAGTACAACGACCCGCACACCGAAACGAAAAGCCACGACTACTGCACCGAGAAGTGCCAGGCGGCCGCTAAGTTTCGTGACCTTTCGGAGTTCCGCCTGGCCAGCGAAGGCCGGTCGCCGCCAGTGATTTACCAGGTGCGGCAGAAGTCCAGCGGTCGGGTCTACGTCGGCCAGACCACTCAGCCGTTCACGCTGCGTTGGTGGCAGCACCTGAGCAACCCAACCAGCTGCAAGTTCCACGCGGCCTTGGGCGGATCGGACATAACCGACTGGGAGTTTTCCGTTATCGAGGTGATCGCTTACCCGGATGGTTGCACAAACCGGGCAGCCTACATCACCGAGCGCGAAAGCCACTGGATCGGGGTTTTATCGGCAGTAGAGACCGGGTTCAACACCGTTCGCCCTGCCGGCTCAGTTGATCCATCTCAGGTTCTGCTGCCTCTCGCGGACCCGGCCTGACCCTCCGGCGCTGCCCGCCTTCACTCGGTGTGCTGATCATCCTCGCTCAAGTCCAAGTCTGACCTGTACCGGGCAATGGCAATGATCTGCCGCAGGCATATGACCACTTCAAGCTTCTGCTTGTCCTCCGGAAGCCCGAGCAGCTTCAGCATTCGCTCGGCTTCCTCCTCGATTGCAGCAAGAGCATCTGTATCGCTTTGCAGGGACATGTCGGGCTCCGGTCAGGTTGCATCGGGAATTAATTGATACCCCTCTTTTATGAATCACGCCACCCCGGCGAGGGCGGCGCCTGCAATGGAGACTGCCATGAGCTGCTACAACTGCGACTACGTTCGCCGCCACTACAATGTGCCGGCCGAGATCGGGCGCCGCGTAATCGCCAACGGCGAGCCTGGCGTGATCATCGCCGACCGCGGCCATTACATCGGCGTCATCCTCGACAGCGACCCGAAGAAGCGCATCCGGAACTACCACCCGACCTGGGAAATGCAGTACGGCGAAATGGCCGAAGAGCTGCCGCTGAAGCAGTTCGAGGTGCTCACCAACGGCATGTATGACTGGGATGATGTGAAGTACATGCTCGGCGATGCGCGCCATTACGTGCGGCGCGTATGGGCGGCCACTCGCAGCCAGGCCAAGTATCGAGCCTACCAAGAACTGGACGAGTGCTTCGAAGACGCCACAGCAATGCTCACCTTCAAAGTCCGCGCGGCCTGATCCTCCGCCGCTGCCGGCGAGTGCCTCAAAGGCTTTTTCAGCGCAAGCTAAATCTTGTCAGCTAGAAGCGAATCAAACGAACTTACAGTGTGTGCATACAGGTCTTTCGCCTCGCTAATAGCTGTCCGCATTAGCGAAATATACTCACGGTTATCACCCGAGTTCAAGCCGGATTGGCAAGCCTCGTAAATATCATCGGGATACTTCAGGTACAAGCTGATAAACGCATCTGGAGTCCCCTTAATGCGGGCTTCCTCTGACTTATTAAGAAAAGCAACTGCGGAAGTCCATGCCTTCCTATAATTAGAGAATGCTTCAAGCAGCCTGTCCCGCCTTTGAGTTATCTCATCTTTAGCTTCAGGGGGGACTGATTCTCCATCGAACATAAAATCGCACGCCCTCCCAATCGCTTGGAGATACCCTCGATACAAATGAAGGTCTGTGGCGGCATCTTTGAGCTTGGATATCCGAGAGAATCGCTCTGTATACCTAAATTGTTTCTTCCAAGAAGACAGTGCAGTTGCTGCCACCCCGCACGCTAAAATAGTCGCAATGTAACTAGTAGCTTCTAGCATGTCTTTTATGTTTGGTGCCCCAGAAAAAGCTGGTGCCCACACGACCCCTGTTACAAAAGACCCAACAACCACCGCTATCGATGCAACGATGTCCGCTCTCTTCATTCCTCTCCACGCTCCTAAATAGACGCATTGATAACTCGACCAACGAGCTTACCCTACAGCGCGAGGTATCCCCATGCCCACAGAAAACCGATCCAGCAACACCGCAGCGAGCGACAAGGTAGCGCTGCGCGATATCGTCACCGACTCGCTTGTCTCTATGGTCGCCGGCGTTACTGGTCTGGCGCCGCCGAAGGGCCTCGAGATTCCAGACTTCATCCAGGGCCAGATCGACCGCGCCACCGATCGCATCCACAAGACCCTGGCCCAGCCGGCCGCCCAGCACCAGGGCGAGCCGGTGGCATATCAGTGGCGGTGCAAGACGGTTAATGAGGGATCGCAATGGAGGCA
This sequence comes from Pseudomonas sp. UC 17F4, assembly GCF_900101695.1. NCBI lineage: Bacteria > Pseudomonadati > Pseudomonadota > Gammaproteobacteria > Pseudomonadales > Pseudomonadaceae > Pseudomonas > Pseudomonas sp. UC 17F4. Next base: position 3,507,067 of record NZ_FNKV01000001.1, on the reverse strand, counting down.
TTGGGTTGACTGCACGGAGGAGGATTACAGAAAGACTCTCGAAAATCCCGGGCCCAATCCGCGCGGGATTATTCGTGAAGCAAGGAAACTGTATACCCACGCCGATGATGGTGAGGTTGAGCGGCTGCAATCCCAATTGATAGACAGCAGGGGTGACTTGAGGGCGGCTATCAGTCGGAACGAGAGCCTGATGCGCCAATTGGCCGAGCGGGATGCGTTGCTGCGTGGAACTAGCCTCATGCTCAAGTCGATAGCTCACAAGTTGGACGGCTTTCATCGAGACTTTCCCGGCCAGTGGTGCGGCTACCTCGATCGCGCCCTTGGCGGCGCTGAGCATCAACACGGTGTAATCGAAGCCGCCCTATCCGACAGCGCAAAGCCGAGCGCGCCGGTTGAGCGTGACACCAGGGCGTCACTTGCACCTCCTTCCAGCGCCTGAACATACTCGCCAATCAGGGTGAACAACAAAGGAGTACATTTGTACTCCCCGCAATGAATCAGGCCTTTCGAGCGCGCATCGGCGCCTGTGCCACACCCTCCTCAGCAATGTGCCGAGCCTTACCCACACCCCAGGCTAAGGCGCGAGTCATTGATTCATTCGAGCGGCAGTCGATGCCCTCTTCATAGAGCGCCATCCCAGATGCTGAATACACCCCTATGAACAACTGGGTAACACCTGCTCGGGACAGCCTGACCTGAACATCGATAGTTGCCCCGCCACTGAGCTCCTCTTCATGAGTTCGGCAGTGAAGCGTTGGGTCTGCCCATTCCCAATAGGCCTTACCTCTGGTGCGCATCTTATTCCCCTTTGTTGACCATTAAGTAAGGCATACGGGGGGGCGAACGGCTACATCGCTATACCGGTTCTTTGAACCAATTCGAAATTACAACACGCAAATCTTGATAGCCGCGGCAGCGCCACTGAAGTTGGCCTCGCACTGACGAAGGCCGGCGAGCTGATCATCAAGCACCGAACCTAACCCCTCCCCACCTCTGCCGCCATGCGCGGCGTGGAGACAATCATGACCACCGAAACAGATGGTGACTTCGACAAGGTCACCGAACAGCGCATGGCCGATCTATTGGGATGCACAAAGCGAACCCTGGAGGGTCGGCGCCTGCGGGGAGTATTCCCCGAGGGCGTCTGGATTAAGCACCAGGGCCGAATCATCTATAGCAAGAAGAGGTATGACGAATGGCTGGAAAGCCAATGGATTTACCCCGAGGGGTCGAAGTCTTCCGCAACTCCCTCCGGATTCGTTTCACATGGGATGGTATCCGTCGATGCGAAACGCTCCCTTACCCCCCGACACAAAAAGGCATCAAGGCTGCATCCCAGCTTCGCGATCAGGTAGTTAGCTTCAACAAACTTGGCCTTCTGGACCAGGACAAGTACGCCGAGCTTTTCCCGGGCTCGCAAACTGTCGCGGGCAGCAAGCCGACGTTTGGTGAGTACGCCCAGCTCTGGCTCGACAGCCGGGAGATTACGCCCGGCACTTACAACAACTACAAAAGCGCGCTGAACAATTACTGGATGCTCCACTTCGCGATGGTTCGTGTGGACCTGATCACCACCACCCAGGTTCGCAAGGTGGTGAGTTCAATCACCTGGAGATCGCCGGGGGTAAAGCGCAACGCCCTGGTGAAGCTGTCAACGATTCTGCGCTCAGCGGTGATCGACGGATTGATCAGCAGAAACCCTGCAGAGGCCCTGCAACTGCCCAAGCGCACCAAGAAAGAGATCGACCCGTTCACTTTAGAGGAGGCGAACCAGATTACTACCAGGCTCTACGAGCACCCGCACTGGCCAAGCCAGATCTACGCGGCGTTCTTCGAGTTCGTGTTCTTCAGCGGCGTACGCTTGTCGGAGGGCCTGGCGCTGCGCTGGGATGCTGTCGACTTGGAGAAGAAGGTTGCCCATGTGAAGCGCACTGTAGCGCTGGGCGAGGTAGTCGAGCGCACCAAAACCGGCAAAGATCGGTTCGTGCTACTCAACGAGAGGGCCTTGCATGCGCTCGAGTTCGCCAGGGAGTACGCCGAGCGACGCAGGAAAGGAAAGGGGCGGGTCACGGAGTCACCGTTCATTTTCCCGCCATCGAAGAACGCAGAGTACGTCCAGCAGACCTCCGATCTGCATCATCAGTGGCGGCCGGTGCTTAAAGAACTGGGGATTCGTTACCGTCCGCCATACAACTGTCGTCACACCTATGCGACAATATGCTTAATGTCTGGCCTCAACCCCGCATTTATCTCCCAACAGCTCGGCCACAGCGTGCAAATGCTGCTGTCGACGTATGCGCGTTGGATAAACTCAAGCTCCGACTGGAGCGAGCTGGAAAAGCTGCAAATTGGTATCAAATCGGTATCAGCCGCAATGCCAGCGACGTAAGCTATTGATAGGTAAGCCCTTTGATCTCCACCGCTAACATCACCATGCAGTTCGGCGCCAAGCCCTTGTTCGAGAACGTCTCGGTCAAGTTCAACAACGGCAACCGCTACGGCCTGATCGGCGCCAACGGCTGCGGCAAGTCGACCTTCATGAAAATCCTCGGCAACGATCTGGAGCCGTCCGCCGGCCAGGTCATGCTCGAGCCGAACGTGCGCCTGGGTAAATTGCGCCAGGATCAGTTCGCCTACGAAGAGTTCACCGTGATCGACACCGTGATCATGGGCCATGAAGAGCTGTGGAAGGTCAAGGCCGAGCGCGATCGCATCTATTCGCTGCCGGAAATGACCGAAGAAGACGGTATGGCCGTCGCCGAGCTGGAAACCGAGTTCGCCGAGATGGACGGCTACACCGCCGAATCCCGCGCCGGTGAGCTGCTGCTGGGCCTGGGTATCCCGCTGGAACAGCATTTCGGCCCGATGACCGAAGTCGCGCCAGGCTGGAAACTGCGTGTATTGCTGGCCCAGGCGCTGTTCTCGGACCCGGAAGTGTTGCTGCTCGACGAGCCAACCAACCACCTGGACATCAACACCATCCGCTGGCTGGAAAACATTCTCACGGCGCGTAACAGCACCATGATCATCATTTCCCACGACCGCCACTTCCTCAACAGCGTCTGCACCCACATGGCCGACCTGGACTACGGCGAACTGCGCCTGTTCCCGGGCAACTACGACGAGTACATGACCGCCGCGACCCAGTCGCGCGAGCAGCTGCTGTCGGACAACGCCAAGAAGAAGGCCCAGATCGCCGAACTGCAGACCTTCGTCAGCCGCTTCTCGGCCAACGCCTCGAAAGCCAAGCAGGCCACCTCGCGCGCCAAACAGATCGACAAGATCCAGCTGGCCGAGGTCAAGCCATCGAGCCGGGTCAGCCCGTTCATCCGCTTCGAGCAGACCAAAAAGCTGCACCGCCAGGCCGTGACCATCGAGAAGATGTCCAAGGGCTTCGACGGCAAGACCCTGTTCGAAAACTTCAGCTTCACCGTCGAAGCCGGCGAACGCGTAGCGATCATCGGCCCCAACGGTATCGGCAAGACTACCCTGCTGCGTACCCTGGTCGGTGAACTGAGCCCGGATGCCGGCGCGGTAAAGTGGACCGAAAGCGCGGAACTGGGCTACTACGCCCAGGACCACGCCCACGACTTCGAAGAGGACCTGAGCCTGTTCGACTGGATGGGCCAGTGGACTCAAGGCGAGCAGGTAATCCGTGGCACCCTGGGGCGCATGCTGTTCTCCAACGACGAGATCCTCAAGTCGGTCAAGGTGATCTCCGGTGGTGAGCAAGGCCGCATGCTGTTCGGCAAGCTGATCCTGCAAAAGCCCAACGTACTGGTGATGGACGAACCGACCAACCACCTGGACATGGAATCGATCGAGGCGCTCAACCTGGCGCTGGAGAACTACCCGGGCACGCTGATCTTCGTCAGCCACGACCGTGAGTTCGTATCGTCGCTGGCCACCCGCATCATCGAGCTGAGCCCGAGCGGTGTGGTGGACTTCAGCGGCACCTACGATGACTACCTGCGCAGCCAGGGTGTGGTGATCTGATCCAGATCTGATCGCGGGGCAAGCCCGCTCCTATAATCCTGTAGGAGCGGGCTTGCCCCGCGATGCTGGAAAATCCGTTAGCCTGCTTCCTTTTCTCTTCGCACCCGGCGATCATGGGCCCTCTCCCACCGCCCGCCAGCGAACGAGCTCATGTCCGCGCAAGCACCCGCCCCCGTCGATACCGGGTCGATCACCCGGCAAATCCTTTCGATTGTCTTTTATACCTTTATCGCCTTCCTCTGCATCGGTTTGCCGATCGCGGTGCTGCCCAGCTATGTGCATGACCAGTTAGGCTTCAGTGCGGTGATCGCCGGTATCACCATCGGCCTGCAATACCTGGCCACCCTGCTCAGCCGGCCGCTGGCCGGACGCGCGGCAGACAGCCTGGGTACCAAGCGGGCAATCATTTACGGCTTGATCGGTATTGCCGCCAGCGGTGTGCTGACCTTTGCTTCAGCGCTGACAGTCGATGTGCCGTTGCTGAGCCTGCTGGCGCTGCTGGGCGGGCGCGTGCTGCTGGGCATCGCCCAGGGTCTGATCGGCGTCGGCACCTTGAGCTGGGGCATCGGTGCGGTGGGCGCCGAGCACACCGCGCGGGTGATTTCCTGGAACGGCATTGCCTCCTACGGGGCCATCGCCATCGGTGCGCCGCTGGGCGTGGCACTGGTCGACCGAGTCAATTTCGCCACCCTGGGCCTGGCCTTGAGCGTCCTGGCAGTGCTGGCCCTGCTGGTAATCCGCAACAAACCGTCGACGCCGGTGGTACGTGGTGAGCGCCTGCCGTTCTGGGCCGCATTCGGCCGGGTTGCGCCGTGCGGGGTCAGCCTGACTCTGGCGTCGATCGGCTACGGCACCCTGACCACTTTCGTCACCCTGTTCTACCTCGAGCAGGGCTGGAGCGGCGCAGCCTGGTGCCTCAGCGCATTCGGCGTGTGTTTCATCCTCTCACGGCTATTGTTCGTCAACGCAGTCAACCGCTTTGGCGGCTATCCCGTGGCGATGGCCTGCATGGCCACCGAAGCCCTGGGCCTGGCCTTATTGTGGCTGGCACCCAGCCCGGTGCTGGCATTGATTGGCGCAGGCTTTGCCGGTTTCGGCCTGTCGCTGGTGTATCCGGCGTTGGGTGTCGAGGCGATCAAACAGGTGCCCAGTTCCAGCCGCGGTGCAGGCCTGGGCGCCTATGCGGTGTTCTTCGACCTGGCCCTGGCGATTGCCGGGCCATTGATGGGTGCGGTGGCCCTGCACCTGGGCTATGCCTGGATTTTTTGCCTGGCTGCTTTGCTTTCGCTGCTTGGCGTCGGCCTCACCCTCCTGCTGTCACGGCGCGCCGGCAACTACTGATCGGCCATGTGCAGGCCGGCCTGATGGCGGTCAGCCAGGGTGTGGTTGAAAAACCGCGCAGCCTCAGCCTGCAACGTCAGGTGAATATCCTCACGGTCGACGCCGTCCGGGTCGTTGCACAAGGCGGCCATTTTCTGGCGCTGCTCGTCGTCGCACGGCGCCATGAACACGAAGTGCCCGGCACCGGCCAGCAGCTTGTAGTTGGGCGTGACCGGCAGCTTGCGCGCCAGGGCCTGGGCATTCTTGTCGATGGCCAGCAACTGGTCCTTGTCGCCGCTGTAGATCAACGCCGGGACCTTGACCTCGGCCAACGCGTGACGGCCGAACATCAGGCTCAGCGGCGCCATCAACATCAGCGCCTTGACCCGCGGATCGGGCGCGGCACGCAGGTCGGCGCGGTCGGCGATCAGCACGCCCTTGGTTTTGCAGGCATCGGCATCCAGCGGCCGCTCCTGGCAGTAGCGCTGCAAACGCTCCAGGTCCGGTTGCGCCCCGGACAGGATCAAGGCGGTCTCACCGCCAGCCGAATAGCCGATCACGCCCACCTGCGGGCCATTGATGTACGGGGCCAGAAAGCTATCGCCGAGGCTGGCGGTGATCGCTGCGCTGATCTGCAACGGCCGCCCGTAAAGGTTGCTCAAGGTGCCCAGGCGGCTGTGGTCGCGGGCATTATCGCCCGGGTGGGTGACGGCAACGACGATAAAGCCGCGCCGCGCCAGGGCGGTGGCCAGATCGTGCAAGGCCAGCGGCGTGCCGGTATTGCCGTGGGACAGCATCAACAGCGGATAACGGCCGATAACCATCGGCGCACCTTCCCAAGCCTGGACCCGGTAGCCGTCGATGCGGCTGCTGCGCTCAACTGCACTGGAAGGATAGAACGCCAGGGCCTGCACCGGCTGCGCATCGAGCGGGTCGGCGAAACTGAGGCGATGCACGCCGACACTCCAGTGCGCAGCCGGCTCGGCCTGCACCATCAGCGGGCTGCCCAACAGGACTAACAGGAGTAATGCGCCAAGACGCCGCATCGTTTTGCACCCTAAGCAACGCTATCGATCAATGCTGATAGTGCGCAGCATAGAACGGGCCAGCCCGGCGCAGATGAAACCTCAATGAAAAAACCGACTGCAGGCGCTGCCGGCAGTCGGTTTGATTACTGGCCCAGAGATCAGGCGGCGACGAACAGGTCGGTGCTGATCTGCACTTGCGCGGCGTTCAGGGCCTTGGCCCGGTGCTCATCGCCATAGGCCAGGCCGTGGGCACGGACGATTTCCAGGTCGGTGATGCCGATGAAACCAAGGAACACCTTGAGGAACTCTTCATGGCCGACCGCGGTAGGCTGGCCGGCGTGCAGGCCGCCTGCGGTCGATACCAGGATCACCTTCTTGTTGCCGCACAGGCCTTCAGGGCCGGCTTCGGTGTAGCGGAAGGTCTTGCCGGCCACTGCGACCCGGTCAATCCAGGCCTTGAGCTGGGTCGGCACGGTGAAGTTGTACATCGGCGCGGCCAGTACCACGGCGTCGGCGTCGAGAAACTCCTGCAGGGTTTCGGCGCTGAGTTTGGCTTCATGCTGCTGGGCGGCGTCGCGCAGTTCTTCCGGGGTGCCGGCGGCGACCAGGGTTGCGGCCGAGAAGTGGCTGATGGCGTCGCCGGCCAGGTCACGGTAAGTCACTTGCAGCGACGGCTCGGCGGCTTTCCAGGCTTCAACCACGCTGCGGCTCAGCTGACGGGAGGCGGAATTATCGCCCAGGATGCTCGAATCGATATGCAACAGTTTCATGGGACTCTCCTGAATGAAGACCGCGAGTGGGCGATCACGATGGGGAGAATCCTACTTGGGTGGCGAATAGCTGATAAGTCAGCAAAAATGCGTTAGTTTGTCCTACTGGCAGGACAATGGTGACGCACATGCAAGACCTCAATGATCTGTTCTATTTCGCCCGGGTGGTCGAAGCTGGTGGTTTTGCCGCCGCTGGCCGTGTGCTCGGGATTCCCAAATCACGCCTGTCGCGACGTATCGCCGAACTCGAAGAGCGCCTGGGCACGCGCCTGCTGCAACGCACCACACGCCAGTTGAAGCTGACGGCCGTGGGTGAACGTTATTTGCGCCACTGCCAGGCCATGCTGCTGGAGGCGGAAATGGCCGACGAAGCGGTGGCGAGCATGACCAGCGAACCGCGCGGGCGCTTGCGGGTGTCGTGCCCGGTGGGCCTGGCCCATGAATTTTTACCGAACGTGATCAGCCGCTTCCTGCAGCAATACCCGCAGGTGCAACTGGACATGATCCTCCTCAACCGTCGCGTCGACCTGATCACCGAAGGTGTCGACGTTGCCCTGCGAGTGCGCGACCTGGGCGATGAAGACCCGGCGCTGGTCACCCGGCGCCTGCGTCAGGCGCAGATGCTGCTGGTGGCCGCCCCGCAGTTTGCCGCCGCGCAGGCGCTCGACCACCCGCAAGACCTGGCCAGCCTGCCGGTACTCGGTGCGGTGGATGCCGACCGCCTGGTGCATCTGCGCCTGCTCGATGGCCAGGGCCACAAGCACGAACTGGCCCTGGAGGCACGCCTGGCGATCGACGACTTTGTCGTGCGCAAAGCCGCCGCTGTCGCCGGCCTTGGCTTTACCACGCTGCCGATCATGCACTGCGAAGAAGAACTCGAACGTGGCGAGCTGGTGCGCCTGCTGCCAGACTGGTCGCTGCCCGGCGGTTATCTGCAGGCGGTCTACCCCCATCGGCGCGGGCTGCTGCCGGCGGTGCGGGTATGGATCGATCACCTGGTCGCGGAATTTGCCCAATGCGGGGAGCGTTATGTCTGACAAGAAAATCAGCGAAGAGCAGGTCGCAGCGTTCTGCCTGAGCCTGCCGGGTGCGCGCGAAGACTACAAATGGGGCGGTATCCGGGTGTTCTCGGTGGCCGGCAACAAGATGTTTGCCGTGCTTGACCTGGGCGGCGCCGGGTTGTCGTTCAAGGTCGATAGCGAGCTGTTTCTCGGCTACGTCGACCGCCCCGGCGTGCGCCCGGCGCCCTACCTTGCGCGGGCGCACTGGGTCAGCATGGCACCGCCCTACCCCATGGGCCGCGCCGAGCTGACCGAACTGCTGCAACGCTCCCATCAACTGGTGGTCCGGCGCCTGCCCAAGCGCCTGCAGCCAGGCTTGCTTATCTGAGGATTGGCGCCAGGGCAGCGCCAAGCCAGCGGCCGCCGAGCAGCAGGTGGTCGATCCAGAACAACTGATGCACGCCGACAATGGCCCAGAAACTGAGCTGAAACGACAGTTTGCGGGTCTTGTGCCGAAAGCGTTGCTGGGCCAGCAAGGCGCCCGGCCAGCCGCCGCACAGCTCACTGGCGTGGAGGACTTTCTCTGGCGTGCGCCAGGCCTGATTGCGGGCCTGCTGCTTGTCGCGCCAATACAGCACGAAGCTCACCAGGCTGGCCAACGGGTAGGCCACGGCCGGTAGCCAGGATTGCCCGCTCAAAAGCATCTGCAAAGCGCCGCCCACCGGCAGCAGGCACAAGCCGACAAAGGCCAGCAATTTGCTGCGGGGGTTTTGCAGGGCGCCGCTGGTTTGGGCTGCGCGGCGTGGCTGGCTTGGGCTACGGCTCATCTCAACCGTGCGCCGTGGTCCAGTCAACCCAGCCGAACAACCAGGTGCCGAGGATGATCAAACCGAACACGATACGGTACCAGGCAAAGGCCGCGTAACTGTGGTTGGCGATGAACTTGAGCAGGCCGCGTACCGCGATCATGGCGAAGATGAACGAGACCACAAAGCCGATGGCAAATACCGGGAAGTCGTCTGGCTGGAACAGATCGCGGTACTTGTAGCCCGAATACACCGCCGCACCGACCATGGTCGGCATGGCCAGGAAGAACGAGAACTCGGTGGCTGCTTTGCGCGACAGGCCGAACAGCAGGCCGCCAATGATGGTCGAGCCGGAGCGCGAAGTACCCGGGATCATCGCCAGGCACTGAGCGCAACCAATCTTCAGGGCGTCGGACCAGCGCATGTCGTCGACCTGGTCAACGCGGATCACATGCTCGCGGCGCTCGGCCCAGAGCATGATCACGCCACCAACCACCAGGGCGGCGGCCACGGTGATGGGGTTGAACAGGTACTCATGGATCAGGTCGGCAAACAGCACCCCCAGCACCACCGCCGGCATGAAGGCGATCAGCAGATTGACCGTAAAGCGCTGGGCCTCACGCTGACGCGGCAGCCCCACCACCACCTCGAAGATCTTGCGGCGAAATTCCCAGACCACCGCCAGGATCGCGCCCAGCTGGATGATGATGTTGAAGGCCATGGCCCGCTCACCACCGAAATTGATCAGGTCGGCCACGACAATCTGGTGGCCGGTACTGGAGATCGGCAAGAACTCCGTCAAGCCTTCGACAATACCTAGAATGACAGCCTGCAGGCCGGTCCAAAGATCCATGCTTCCCCCGTGGGGCAATGCCTGTGGCATGCCCCTTTATAGTCTTTTAGTTGCCAATGGCTGTTCAGCGCCTGGCCGTTTTACAGCGACAGTTGGTCGCAAAGCCAGCAGAAAAGTCCACGCGGCCTTCAGGTTTATCCCGTCGAGGCCGAAATCCTATCAGACCTCTCGGATAAACGCTGCTGGGACGACGCAACAGACCTCAACGAATCAAGCACTTAGTCCTTGGTCGAGTAGGTGGCGGGAGGCAAAGCATGCTTGGATGTGGGCAACAATAAAAAAGAACTCGAGGTAAGCATTCCATGAAGACTCTTCGCAGTATGTCGATCAGCCGGCGTTTGTGGCTGATCCTGGTAGTGGCAGTGGTGATGCTGGTAACCCTCGGTTTGCTGATGCTGCGCCAGATTCATGGCGACCTGTACCAGGCCAAGGCGGAAAAAACCCGCCATGTGGTAGAAACCGCCGCTGGCGTGCTGGCGTATTACCAAGGGCTGGAAGCAGCCGGCACATTGAGCCGCGACGCGGCCCAGCAACAGGCCCTGAGCGCGGTGCGCGGCCTGCGTTACGATCAGAATGACTATTTCTGGATCAACGACCTGGGGCCGAAGATGATCATGCATCCGACCAACCCCAAGCTCGACGGCCAGGACCTTTCGGCAATCCGCGACCCGGACGGCTTTGCCCTGTTCAACGAAATGGCCGCCCTGGCCAAGGCCAAGGGCGCCGGCAGCATCGACTACCGCTGGCCCAAGCCCGGCGCCAGCGAGCCGGTGAAAAAGACCTCCTACGTGCAGCTGTTCAAGCCCTGGGGTTGGGTGATCGGTTCGGGCGTTTACATCGATGACATGCAGGACGAGTTTTTGCGCCAGTTGCGCGATGCCTCGATCCTCGGCCTGGGCATCGCCCTGGTCATGACCCTGCTGGTGGTGCTGATTGCCCGCAGTATCGCCCGGCCGCTGCAGGAAGCTGTCGATGCCATGGCCACCATTGCCAGTGGCGAGAGCGACCTGACCCGGCGCCTGGATACCCACGGCAACGATGAAGTCACCCAGCTGGGCATCCACTTCAACAGCTTTACCGGTAAGTTGCAGGGCGTGATCAGCCAGTTGCAGGGCGCGGTGCATGCCCTGGCGCAATCGGCCAGCGATGTGGGCAACAACGCCGGCCAGGCCCAGCAGCGCAGCGAGCAGCAATCCCAGCAAATGGAGCAGGTGGCCACGGCCATCAACGAAGTGACCTACGCCGTGCAGGATGTGGCGAAGAATGCCGAACAGGCGTCCAGCGAAATGCATGACGCCCAGTTGCGCGCCGAACAGGGGCAACACAGCATCCACGGCAGCCTGCAGCGCATCGACCAACTATCGACGACCATCGATGAAGCGGTGCAGGTGATCCGCGCCCTGGCCGGTCAGAGCACGCGCATCGGCAGCGTACTGGAAGTGATCCGCTCGATTGCCGAACAGACCAACCTGCTGGCCTTGAACGCCGCCATCGAAGCGGCGCGGGCCGGTGAACAGGGCCGCGGTTTTGCCGTGGTGGCCGACGAAGTGCGCCTGCTGGCCCAGCGCACCCAACAGTCCACCGCCGAAATCCAGAGCATGATCGAACACCTGCAAGGCCAGTCCGAGGCGGCCGTGAAAGCCATCGACGCCAGCAGCGAAGCCTCGCGCCAGACCGTCGAACAAGCCAGCGAAGCCGGAGTCAGCCTGGACGCCATCAGCCAGGCGCTGCACAACCTGACCGCGCTCAATGCCTCGATTGCCAGCGCTACCCTGCAGCAGTCCCATGTGGTCGAGGAGATCAACCGTAACGTTACCGAGACGGCCGACCTGTCGCGTCAGACGGCAACGGCCGCACAGCAGTCGAGCAGTGCCGGCGTGGCCTTGAACCGCCTGAGCGAGCAACTGGATCGAACCCTCAGTCAGTTCCGGGTCTGACGGTTGGGCCCCGGGGAGCGTACCTGCGGCTACTTCGCCAGCGCACTAGTGGCGCTTGGCGTGCCACAAGGTACAATCCCCGCCCTACCCTCGAATCCTCCAAGGAACGCCGATGTCCGGCCTCGAACTGTTCGCCGCCGTGCTCGGCGTTATCGCCGTGTGGCTCACGACCAAACAGAACCCCTGGTGCTGGCCGATCGGCCTGGTGATGGTGTTGCTGTACACCTGGGTTTTCTATGACGTGAAGCTGTATTCGGACATGCTCCTGCAACTGGTGTATGCCGTGCTGCAACTTTATGGCTGGTGGCAATGGACGCGGCCGGGCAGCACGCGCGAAGCTCGCCAGGTCAGCCTGTTGCCGGCGCATTCGGTTGCCTTTGGCCTGGGCATTGGCTTGCTCGGCAGCCTCGGCCTGGGCGCGGCCATGGCCACCTGGACAGACGCCGCCCACCCCTGGCTGGACGCCGCGCTGACCGGGTTCAGCCTGGTGGCGCAATGGTGGATGGCGCAAAAGCGCCTGCAGTGCTGGCCGCTGTGGGTGGTGCTTGATGTTATTTTCGTCGGCCTGTTCCTGTCCAAGGCCATGTACCTGACCGCCGCGCTCTATGCCCTGTTCACCTTGATCGCGGTACAGGGCTGGCGCGACTGGCGACGCGATCCGGCGTTGACCTACGCATGAAGGTAGTGGTACTCACCGGCCCTGAATCCAGCGGTAAAAGCTGGCTCAGCTCCGAAATCCAGGCGCACTTCGGTGGCGAACGGGTGGGCGAGTACGTGCGCCACTTCATTGACGAGCAGGCGCGTGACACCTGCTATGCCGACATCCCGGCCATTGCCCGCGGGCAGTTGGCCTGGGAAGACGCCGCACGTGCGCGGCAACCGGCGCTGCTGATCCTCGACACCCACCTGCTGAGCAACATGCTCTGGAGCCGCACGCTGTTCGGCGATTGCCCGGCGTGGCTGGAACAGGCGCTGCTGGCCCGTCACTACGACCTGCACTTGCTGCTCAGCCCCGAGGCCGTTGCCTGGCACGACGATGGCCAGCGTTGCCAGCCGCTGCTGGCCGAACGTATGGCGTTTTTCAATGCCACGGGCGAGTGGCTGGCGCAGCACCAGCAAGCGTTCCAGGTCGTGCAAGGCGACTGGGCGCAGCGCCGGCGCGCAGCCTTTGCCGCAGTTGCGCAGTTGCTCAAGACCTGAGCAGCTGCGCGCTGCACAGTGTCCATTCCTGAAACACTCTCACCTGCGCAAAGCCGCGAGCTAAAGCGGCCAGCCCGTGCCCGGAGAAAAGTGTTAAGCCGCTGAAACAATCCCCGGGCATGCCTGTTGCCGGGCCGTGGCGCCCGCAGTATCAGGTGCTGAACAGCGCCGGTGTCTCAGCGGCGTTACAACATTTTTTTGACCCTGGCCAAGCATAAAACCAAGCCATTGTTTTCGCTTGATAAATAAAAACCGGCACACCTTCTGCTCTCTTCTTCGCAACGCTGAACAGGGCCAGCGCACCATAAGAAGGAATTGCCATCGTGGGAAAGATTGATAAAGGCATCTACCGCCTCCTGCTGCTTGCCTGTGCAGTGAGTTCAAGCCTGAGCTTGAGCCTGCCGGCCCAGGCCGAAAACGGCATCGTCGTCATCACCCGCGATGTGCAGCCGCGCAACGCCATGCGCCCACCGCTGGCGCCCGACCCTTATCCGACCACGGTCAACACCAACCCGTCGGCGCAGATCCTCAAGCAAACCAACGAGCTGAGCGACGGCGATTTTGCCTCGATCACCAGCGGCTCGGGAATCGGCGCCATGGTCACCCAGCAGACCAATAACCTGGGCAGCAACATCAATAACCAGACGCAACTGCCGAACCTGGCCGGTGGACGTTCCGGCAACTCCGGCAACGGCATCTCCAACATGGTCAATTCCAGCGTGCAGAAAGGCCTCGCGCCCCTGCAGATCCTCACCGGAGGCAAGTGAGATGAAGCACTCGTTGCTGATTCTGGCCATGTTCTGCAGTGTACCGGCCTTCGCCCAGCCCCCCGTCGTCAATAACGCCAACATCGACAATTCCGGTGCCCAGTACCAGGGCAACCTCACGGTCAACCAGGCTGCCGGCGATCAGCAGCAACAGGCCAACGCCCGGGCCATCGCGGTGGGCCATGGCGCCAGCGCCAGCACCCAGATCCGCCAGCGCCTGCGCACGACAGTAGACCCAAGCATCGATGCCCAGTCGAACATCCAGGGCAACTCTTTCAGCCACGGCAGCGGCGCCCTGGGCGTCAACCAGAGTGCCGGGGCCAGCAACCAGCAAGCCAACGCCATGCGGATCAGCATCAGTTCCGGTCCGCAAAGTATCGACGACAGCGTCCTCATGCAACAGAACGTGGCGCTGCTCAACAACTCCGACTCAGCTGACTCCGCACCCGGCTTTCGCCAGGTCACTACCAGTGACCAGGCCTTCACCGGTAGCCGTGGGGTGATTCAGCTGAATCAGAGTGCCGGGGTGGGAAACCGAACGGCCAACACCCTGAGCATCCGGGTCGCGGACTGACCCAAATAGTTAGGAACAACACTTAACCTAAAATAAAGTACGGAGAATCACCATGAAACCTTCGATGGCACTCAAGCCTCTGGTTTTCGCAATTGCTGCGGTCATGGCTGTTGCTGTACAAGCTGGGCAGAACGAACCACGTGGCCATGGCCATAACGGTCATCACAACAATGGCCACCACACCCCTCCTCCTCCCACCAAAATCTCGATCAACGCGACCGCCAACGCGTGGGACAAGCAAAGCAGCACCAACAACCGCATCCGCAACGAAGGCACTGTGAACGAAGCCGAAATGAGCAGCTCGGCCACCGGCACCAGCGGTAACGTCGGCGTCAACGTGGCTGCCGGTGCCGGCAACCAGCAAGACAACGCCGCCGCCATCGCCAACGCCGCCACCGACAACTCGGAAATCGACAACACCTTCGTGTTCGGCAACGCAACGGCGACCGCCAAGGTCTCGCAATACAGCAACAACAACCGGGTCGACAACTACGGCAGCACCAACTCGGCGGTCATGGGCGGTTCGGGCAACAACGGCAGCGGCAACATGGGCATCAACATTGCCGGTGGCGACCTGAACCAACAGAAAAACACCATGGCAATTGCCAATACCAACGCTGCACTGGGTAACGCAACCGCCACCGCCTCTGCCGAGCAAAGCGGCCCTGGCCTGACCGTCAACAACAACGCTGACCGTACCTATCGTGTCGATACCCTGACGGTGACGAAAACCGCCAGTGGCAGCGCTTCCTACGACAAGTCCATGGAAGCCAGCGGCAGCAAGAGCAACTCTTCGAGCTTCGAGCTCGCCGGCGCCAACAGCTTCAATGCCAGCGGCTCGCACAACTCCGAAGCTAGCGGTTCTAAAAACCATGAAGCCAGCGGCTCGAGCAGTGCTTCTCTGACCGCTTCGCTGGATGCATCGGTTGAAGCCAGCAGAAACTCGTCCTATGACTATGGCCGTCATCACAGCGGCAGCAGCTCGCAGTCGGCCGATGCTTCGCTGACTGCCTCGCTGGATGTTGATATCGACAAGTCGTGGAACAAAGAGTCCAGCTCTTCGTACGATAAGTCCAAGAGCTCTTCGTTCGAAAAAGCCTTCGATTCTTCGTTCGAAAAATCGGGCAGCAAATCCTCCGAGTCTGAGTACAACAAAGCGAAAAGCTACAGTGAAAGCAGCTCTTATGATTTGAGCAATACTTTCTCTTATCAAGTGCTGACTCCAACCGGCTGGGCCAACCCTGTAACCAACACTGCAACCCTGAGCGGTTCGGTGAACGGCGGCAGCGGCAACCTGGGCGTCAACGTAGCAGCCGGTGTGGGCAACCAGCAAAGCAACTCGCTGGCCATCTCCAACACCTCGATGTAAATGCTGTGATCTGGAGGCCCCCTTCGGGGGGCCTTTTTCAACACCATCAGGGGGGCGTCGGACATGCGCGTTATCGCCTTGGCATTTTTGCTCTGCCTGAGCAGCATCAGCGAAGCGGCGCAATTGCCGCTTTCGGTATTACCGGGTGGTGCGGTGGTGTTCAAGCCCATCCAGAGCGTGCGTGAACGCAAATTCGCCGACCTGGTGCAACAGAAAACCGATTTCAGCTGTGGCGCCGCGGCATTGGCGACCATCTTGCGCCAGGCCTACTGGCTGGACGTCAGCGAAGAACAGATCATCGAAGGCATGCTCGCCCACTCCGACCATGATGTGGTGCGGGTCCAGGGCTTTTCCATGCTCGACATGAAGCGCTACGTCGAAAGCCTCGGGATGCGCGCCCGCGGTTACCGGGTACAACTGGACGCCTTGCAGAGCGTGCGCATTCCGGTGGTGGTGCTGATGGACGTGCGCGGCTACAAGCACTTCGTGGTCATGCAGAAAGTCCACAACGGCTGGGTGTACATCGGCGACCCGGTGCTCGGCCATAAACGCTACAAGATCGAAGACTTCGTCAAAGGCTGGAACGGCATTCTCTTCGCCGTCATCGGCCGGGGCTACGACAAGGCCAACGCCTTGCTCGACCCACCACTGCCGCTCACGGCCAAGAACCGCATCAATACCTTCACCCCGGTGCAAGACGCTGAGTTGATGGATTTCGGCTTCATCCAAAGCGACTTCTTCTAATGACAAGGGAGCATGAGGCTCCGGGAGCATCCCATGAAGACTTCTATCTGGCTCGCCGTGCTTTGCCTGGCCGCCAGCCTGCCAACCCAGGCCCAGACGCTCAAGCCCATTGAACTGAAGGATCAGGAACTGGCCAACCTGCGCGGCCGCTTTGTCATGCCCGGGCGGATCATCAGCTTTGGCATTGTCATGAGCAGCACCTGGCAAAACGCCAATGGCGAAGTGATTGGCGCCAGGTCTTCGATGCAAATCCAGCAAACGACGATCAAGCCGCAGTTCTACGTGTCGATGATCGACGAGAAAGGCAGCGGCGCGGCGCGCTCGCAGAGTGTCGGCAGCGGTAGCGTCACCGGTGGCAGTGGCCTCAACAGCACCGAGGGCGTGACCCAGGTGGTGCGCGCCGCCGGCGACAACAACAGCGCCTACAACAACGTCGATATCAACGTCACCAAGGCCAACCAGGCGCCCGCAGCAGCCACGCAGCCACAGGGCGAGGCCCTGGCCGCAGGTTCCACCCTGGTCGGCGCCAACGGCGCGGGTTCGCTGAGTGTGTCCTCGACCGGCAGCGGCGTGCAATTCAACATCATCGCCAACAACAACCAGGGCAGCACCGTGCAGCGCCTGGCCCAGGGTGGGCTGATGCAGAACACCACCTTGCTCGGCGCTGGCAACAAGGTCAGCAACCTCACCTCCCTGAACGTCGTGCTGCGTGACAACGTGCCGAGCGCCGGGGCGCTGAACGGTAACCTGGACCAGCTCAAAGGCCTTCGCACTCTCGGTTTCTGATCTACGCTCTGTCTCATCACTTGTAGTCAGAAGGGACGGCTAACCCATGCACCGATCGTTAACCTTCAGAGCTATTGTCTGTTTGAGTAGCCTGACCCCGGCCACATTGCTCTACGCAGCAGCCGACCCCCAGGTCGAAGCACTAAAACAAGAACTCATGGAGTTGAAACAACGCTACGAAGCCCAGCAGAACGCGTTGATGGTCCTTGAACAGCGCGTTCGCCAGGTCGAAACAGCACCGGCAGCACCCGCGCCCAGACGCCTGACCAAATCCCCCGCCGAAACCGTCAAGGGCGGCCAGACCGTGGCCACCGGTGCGCCGGGAACCACCGGCAGCTCTTATGGGCAGTCGCTCAAAGACGACTCGGAACCGGCGCAAAGCGTTTCCAACCTGTATGACGAAGCCAGCGGCTTTTTTGGTGGCGGCAGGTTCAGCGTCGAAACCGGCCTGACCTACACCCACTACGACACCCGCGCCCTGGTCCTCAACGGTTTTCTGGCGCTGGACTCGATCTTCCTCGGCAACATCAACCTCGACCGCATCAAGGCCGACAACTGGACCCTGGACCTGACCGCCCGCTACAACCTCGATCAGCGTTGGCAGTTCGATATCAACGTCCCGGTGATCTACCGTGAATCCACCTATTCCTCCGGCGGTGCCGGCGGTGCCGGCCCGGTTACTTCCGATGCGACCGTCAGGCGCGATCCAACCATTGGCGATGTCAACGTCGGCATTGCCTACAAGTTCCTCGATGAGTCGGAAAACTGGCCCGACGCGGTCGCCACCCTGCGGGTCAAGGCCCCCACCGGCAAAGACCCCTACGGCATCAAGCTGGTCAACGACCCGACCAACGACAACCTCTCGGTACCTGAGAGCTTGCCCACCGGCAACGGCGTCTGGGCGATTACACCGGGTATCTCGCTGGTCAAGACCTTCGACCCGGCGGTGCTGTTCGGCAGCCTGTCGTATACCTACAACATGCAGGACTCGTTCAGCGACATCAGCCCGACGATCAACACCAAGGTCGCAGGTGACGTGAAACTGGGCGACTCCTGGCAGATTGGCGCCGGTATCGCCTTTGCCCTTAACGAGAAGATGAGTATGTCGTTCTCGTTCACTGACCAGTTTGCCAGCAAGAGCAAGATCAAACCCGATGGCGGTGACTGGCAATCGGTGCCCAGCAGCGACTACAACGCGGCCAACTTCAACATCGGCATGACCCTGGCCGCCACCGACAACCTGACCATCGTCCCCAACCTGTCCATTGGCCTGACCGACGACTCGCCGGATTTCTCCTTCAGTCTGAAATTCCCTTACTACTTCTAAGGTTCACAGCCATGAAAAAGCCCGCTTCGGCGGGCTTTTTCCTGTGCATTGGCCAAGACTCAGCGAATCTGGTGCTTGTGCAGCAGCCGGTAAAAGGTCGGCCGGGAAACCCCCAGCACCTTGGCTGCGATGCTCAGGTTGTCGCTGTGGCGGTTGAGCACGTCGCACAAGGCCTGGCGCTCGGCCCGGTGCTTGTAGTCTTCAAGGGTGCCCATGCTCGGGGCGAACTCGTGCTGGCCCAGCAAGCCCAGATCCTGTGCCTCGATCTGCCGGCCTTCGGCCAGAACCAGGCCGCGGCGCACGCGGTTGGCCAGCTCACGGACGTTGCCGGGCCAGTCGTGCTTGCCCATGGCCACCAGGGCGTCTTCGCTGAAGGAGCGGGGCCGGCGGCCGGTTTCCAGGCTGTAGAAGTGCGAGAAATGACTGGCCAGCATCGACAGGTCACCATGGCGGTCGCGCAGCGGCGCGGTGACCACCTGCAGGACATTCAGGCGGTAATACAGGTCTTCGCGAAAGCGCCCGCTGTCGATGGCTTTTTCCAGGTCGACGTGGGTCGCTGCCAGTACCCGCACATCGACGGCTATCGGCTGGCTGCCGCCGACCCGCTCGATGTGTTTTTCCTGCAAAAAGCGCAGCAGATTGGCCTGCAGCTCCAGCGGCAGGTCACCAATTTCATCGAGAAACAGCGTGCCACCGTGGGCGGCTTCGATACGGCCGATCTTGCGTTGATGGGCGCCGGTGAAGGCGCCTTTCTCGTGGCCGAACAACTCGGACTGGATCAGGTGCTCGGGGATGGCGCCGCAGTTGATCGGCACGAAGGGTTTGTCACGGCGCTGAGACTGGCGATGCAAGGTGCGCGCCACCAGCTCCTTGCCGGTGCCGCTCTCGCCGCGAATCAGCACCGGCGACTCGGTGGGCGCCAGCTTGCTCAGCAGCTTGCGCAGTTCGCGAATCGGCCGGCTGTCACCGAGCAGTTCGTGCTCCGGTTCATCGACATGCACATAGCCCTTGCCGCGCAGGCGCGCCATGCCGAACGCGCGGCCAAGGGTAACCTGTACCCGCGAGACATCAAAGGGCAAGGTATGAAAGTCAAAAAACCATTCGCAGACAAAATCGCCGACATTCTGCGCCCGCAGCTCCTGCGGACTGAGTACGGCGATCCATTCAGTATTGCTGCGGCTGATCAAATCCTTGACCGCATCCGGGTGCTGCAGGTGCGAGGCCTGCAAACGCAGCAACCCGACGTCGCAGGGATGTTCCAGGGCCGAGTTCAAGGTGCAGCTGTGTACATCCCAGCCCACACTGCGCAAGCCAGGCAATAGACGATGGCAGTCATCGCAAGGATCGACGATCAGCAGGCGGCGGTTGGATGCAGGCTCTAGCATGACCTATTCCTTGGCGCCAATAGTTGGAATTTTAAATAGAAACAGTGTGTTGGCAGGCCCGTTTTAACAGTAGCAACGATGCGTCAATCGCCCACTACCGTCTGTCTGCTGGAAGGGAGTATTTGTCGAGCAATTGCGGTCAAAGGCGGCGCCGCAACGAGCTGGATACCGGGTCGGTACCCCTGCGGCAACCTTGAAATTTTGCTGACGCTAGAACGCCTGGATCCTCAGTATTCAGCGTACCAGCTGGCGGCGTTCGGGCAAGCCCGGGTCGAGCTGGCCGGTGGCGGGTTGAGCGGCACTCGGGCAACTGCTGGCCGTCACGCATCGCTGGGTCGACGGGGAATAGAAGCTGCCGGCCGGGCAGCTGTAGGCAAAGCGATACCACTGCCCACTTATTAGCTGACACCTGAAATAGCTCGTGCAATCGCTGGGGTCTGGATGATAACCCGCCCCGACCGCCGCACAGTTAACCTGAACCTCTTCGTTGCTGACGCCTCCGGATGAGCTGCAGCCTGCTAACAAGGTGAATGCTGATGCGACTACCAGACGCCCCAAGGTACGACGTGAACGGTATGACATGATGCACCTCTTTGCTTGGTGGAGAATCGTTTTAATGCCCCATACCAGAGTCAGTTGGCGGGCCTTGTGTTTGTCAGAAACCAACCGCCCGCATTGGTAGTGCGGGAATTACAGCGAAACGTGTTAGCCGAGCCCACTTCATAGACGCGCTCGGCTCCGGGGCATTGACCGTTGGTAAACATGAAGAAGTAACGCCGCATCAGCGATGGGAATGGCTGCGCATAGTGAGCCAGCAGCAGCGCTTCATCGGCCGCCTGCACCGGGCTTCCCCCGCGGCTCTGCATCAGCTGAAAACCGGTAGCATAAGACGTTGAGTGCTCGTCGACGTTGAGCCAGCGTATGTTCGATACCTGTACCGAGTATTGGACACTGCGCTGGTTAGTATCGCGAACCGTGATGGTGGTTGTACCGTTGCCCATACCGGTAACCTTGCCCTGCTGACTTACGGTAGCGATCGCCGGATTGGCAACGGCATAGGTATACGGCGGTTGGCCGCCAGTGGCCTGGCGCTGCGCTGTATTGGCAGGAAAATCCCTGATCTGCTGCCAGTTTTTTGTCACGCGGATCGCCGGCCCGTCCAGCACGAGGGCCCCCGGGGCGATGCTAAGGCCCGTACGCAGGGTCAGGCGAAGCAAGGGGAAGGTAACCGCGTCGGTTTCTTGCTGCGTGCGCGCGAAGCTGACTTTGAATTCCACCCGTAGTTCGGAGTTATCCCGCAGAAGCTGCAGACGGTCGCGCGCGATCGCCCTGCTCAGGCCATTTGCGACTTCGGCTTCATTCACCTCGGCGGCGCTGCCCAACTCGATGATATCGGCATCACCGTTAAGCTTGGTGCCATGACAACGCAGCCACACGCGTTGCCCTGCGCGGGCGAAATTCCACCGCACTATCGATACCAGGGGATTGCCGGTTACTCGATCAAGGTCCAGTGTCGTTCCAATCACATCGGCGACGGCGGGCTGCGCCAGCCCTGCCAGGGGCCGTATGCCCAGACTCAACAGCGGCGACCGCTGTGCCCCGCCGCCCACGCGCTCGACGTCATAGCGGACCTGTACCGTACGCAAGCCGGGCCCTATGTTTGCGCCCACAAGCTCAGGGGCAAGGGTAAATTCGACTTCACCGCGAGGATCTCCCCTGAGCAGTTCACTAACGGTCGATCCCGTGGCCGAGCCGGTCCAGTGCAAGATAATGTTTTCCTGCACGGTCATGTGCGGGTAACCAACCTTGATGTTTACCCCGGATAACGCTTGCAAAGGATCAAGCTGTCCCGCAGCGGCCTGAGAAACGCAGGGCAGCTGTAGTTCCAGGGTCTGGAGCCTGATCCATAACGACAGCAACCGCGAGTGCCGGGTTCGTACACCTGGCTCCACCACCCAGTATTGGAAGAGGATATTCTGGCTGATGGCCGGAATAATGAATTCGACCGGCAGTTCAAAGGTCAGGTCCGTCAAGGCAGTCACCTCGATTTCCCCGAGATAGCTGCCCCCGCCACCTGTTCGAAGGCACTCCAGATAAACCTTTTGCCCAACCTGCATGCCATCGTAGATTGCCACGCGCACGGTAGCGGTTGTCAGACCGACTGGATCAAGCCTGCCCTCCTTGGCTTCGTCTACCCAAGGAGGAGGCAGCACCAGGTCTGTGCGCCCGACTTCCAGATCCAGCTGGTCAGATTCGTGCCAGTCGGTTTCAAAATCAAATACACGATACCGCACCATCAATAGGCCCTTGTTGAGCGGGGCGATATGTTCGGCCAGCACGAGGAAATCGATAGGCTCTCCCACCCTGTCGGCGTCAACGATCCGATCCTCGGTATGCAAATAGTGCTGATTGTTTTCCCGCCGCCCATCCCAGATCATTCGCACCAGCTGGTTGGCGGCCATTTGCGCATACACCGGGATTTGTACCGTCGCACGCTCAAGGGTATCGACGAGGTTGTTGCCAACGGCTTCAAGTACGACCGGCGCCGGCAAAAGTTGCTGGGTTACTACACCTTGGCGCATCCCATCCTCCCGTCATTGGCGCATAAGCGCTGTGGCTGGCCCTATTCAACGCCGCTCCTGACATGGCCGCTACTGACAAAAATGCCAGGTGCCCCGTCATCAACCGATGAGCGGTATTCAACTATTTTTAAAAGAAGTGTGACTTACCCCCCGGTCGGGTGCATCAGTACAAGTAACTCACCGCTGCGCAAACAGGCGCGCGGGTTTATTCCATGTTTGGGCCCACAGAGAGACCGAACCCATGAACGCCCCGCTGCGTATCAACGATGCCCTGCTGATTGCCGACCACGCCTTTGAACCTTTCCAGTGTGTTGCCTGGGATGTACCCAACGGTACCGGTGAGTTGAGCCTGGCAGTCATCGACCGGACCAGCACCCGAATTGGCAGCAAGCAAGTCCCTTGCAGCACCTACTCCGACCCTGCGCAACTGGCTAATTTGATTGAAGAAGTTCGCGCCGAGTTGAGCGAGAAAGGTTATGCGTTGCAGCCTTGGTCGATGCCCAAGTAATAGCGGTTAATTGCCAAAGGCGCTGTATTCGCGCACGCCTTTGGCAACTTTGCTATAACTCGCTGGACAAACTGCGACACTTGGCCGCAGTTGTTTTTATTGATACCAGGTTATCCGCCGAGCAGTGCCAGTGTCTCCAGGTGCTGGTAATCGGCATGCAGTTGTTGCGCAAGTAACTGTGCCCTTCCCAGCTTGACCGGCGAACTTTCGATATCCACCAACAGCGATTGGCAAGGCAGCGGCTGCAGCGCCTGCCAAGCCTTGAGCCGGCCATCGGTCACGATCAGGCATCGCTGCAGTTCTGCCGGATAGCGTCGTTGACGCTCCTGCAGCCAACTCCGTGCCTGCTCCAGTGCCGCCAGCAATGGCGTACCGCCCCCCGCCCCCAACGCCTCCAGCCACGGCTGCAAGCTCGCCGAGGCTTTTAGCCCGTGACGTTGCCAGCGCGGCGCATTGCCGCTGGCGGTGAGAAGGGTCAGTCGCGCGCGGTTGCGGTAGGCCTGATCGAAAAACCCCGCCAGCATGCCCTTGGCCCGGCTCAGGGCCTGGTGACGGCGGGTTGACGCCGAAGCATCGACAATCACCAGCCACAGCTCTTGGGCGCTGGCCGTGCGCTGCTGCCAGCGCAGGTCGTTGCGCGTGCGCGGGCGGCCCTTGAGCAAGGTCGCCGGCCAGGCCACCGCGCCGGATGCAGCCTGCTTGCCACGCCCACGCGGGCCCGCAGTCAGTGCACCGGGTCGGGGTCTGGCATCCGCGCTGGTGTGCCGGCGGATGCTCAGGGCTTTTTTGCCCAGCTCGGTACCTCGCGCCGGGCGCCGCTCGGGGTGGCTTGTGGCGGCAGTTCGCCCCATTGACCCTGGCCTTGCTGGCCGGCCGATGGCGGCATCGCCGCACCGTTGTCTGGCGCTTGCGATTGTGGCGCCGGGGCTTCACGGCGGCGATGGCGCAAGGCGAATTCGGCCACGGCATCGATATCCTCAGCTTCGATCGCCAGCGCTCCGCGCCAGGCCGCGTGGGCCCGGGCCGCACGCAGCCAGACCAGGTCGGCACGCAGGCCATCGACGCCAGCGGCAAAGCAGCGCTCGGTAATCTGCGCCAGGGCCAGGTCGTCCAGGGCAATCTGCGCCAAGCACTCGCGAGCGCCATGGCAACGCTCGCGCAGGGCCGCCTGAGCGGGTGCCCACTGGGCACAGAACGCCTCGGGATCACTGTCGAAATCCAGGCGCCTGCGAATGATCTGGCCACGGGCTTCGGGCAACGGCTGGCCCTCGAGCAGCACATTGAGGCCGAAGCGGTCGAGCAATTGCGGGCGCAACTCGCCCTCTTCCGGGTTCATGGTGCCAATCAGCACGAAACGGGCACTGTGGCGGTGGGAAATGCCGTCGCGCTCGACCCGGTTGGTGCCACTGGCGGCGACGTCCAGCAACAGGTCGACCAGATGATCCGCCAGAAGATTGACTTCATCCACATAGAGCACGCCGCCGTCGGCCTTGGCCAGCACCCCGGGGGAAAACTGCGCCTTGCCCTGGCCCAGCGCCGCATCCAGGTCGAGGGTACCGACCAGGCGCTCTTCACTGGCACCCAGCGGCAGGGTCACGAACGGCCCTTCGCCGAGCAAATCAGCCAGGCCCCGGGCCAGGGTGCTTTTGGCCATGCCGCGCGGGCCTTCGATCAGCACGCCGCCGATCTTCGGGTCGATGGCGGTCAGGCACAGCGCCAGTTTCAGCTCATCGGCGCCGACCACGGCGGCCAGGGGAAAATGTGCAGGTTCGCTCATCTCAATTCTCTTCTTCGCCGGCCAGCAGCTGTTCTTCCAACGCTTCACGGTAGTCGCCCGGCTCCTGCCAGAGCCCGCGCTGCTGGGCTTCGAGCAGGCGCTCGGTGATGTCGCGCAAGGCCTCGGGGTTGTGCTGGCGGATAAAGTCGCGGGTCGCATCGTCGAGCACATAGGCGTCGGCCAGCGACTGGTAATGGTGGTCGTCGATCAACTGCGTGGTGGCATCGAAAGCGAACAGGTTATCGACGGTGGCAGCCAGCTCGAAGGCACCTTTATAGCCGTGACGCTTGACCCCGTCGATCCACTTGGGGTTCAGCGCCCGGGCGCGGATCACCCGGTTCAGCTCTTCTTTCAGGGTGCGGATGCGCGGCCGGTCCGGCTGGCTGTGGTCGCCGTGGTAACTGGCCACACTGCTGCCGCCCAGGCTCTCCACGGCGGCGAGCATGCCGCCCTGGAACTGGTAGTAGTCATTGGAATCGAGCAGGTCGTGCTCGTGGTTGTCCTGATTTTGCACCACCGCCTGCACCTGGCTCAGGCGCCGGGCAAAATCGGCGCGCGCCGGCGTGCCGTCATCGGCGGTGCCATAGGCATAGCCACCGTGATTCAAGTAGACCTCGGCGAGGTCCTGGCGGTCATTCCACAACCGTCCGTCGATAGCATTCTGCACGCCGGCGCCATAAGCGCCCGGTTTGGCCCCGAACACCCGCCAGCCGGCCTGGCGAGCGGCCTGTTCGGCGTCCAGGCCCTGGGCCAGCAGTTCTGCGCGCTCGCTACGGACCTTGGCCGCCAGCGGATTGAGCTCATCCGGCTCATCCAGCGCCGCCACCGCTTGCACCGCCGCATCGAACAGCTTGATCAGGTTGCCAAAAGCATCGCGGAAGAACCCCGAGACGCGCAAGGTGACATCCACCCGTGGCCGGTCGAGCAGGCTCAAGGGCAGGATTTCGAAGTCGTCGACGCGCTGGCTGCCGCTGGCCCACACCGGCCGCACGCCAAGCAGGGCCATGGCCTGGGCGATATCGTCGCCGCCGGTGCGCATGGTCGCCGTGCCCCACACCGACAGGCCGAGCTGGCGCAGGTGATCGCCATGGTCTTGCAAATGGCGTTCGAGGATCAGGTTGGCCGAGGCAAAACCGATGCGCCAGGCGGTGGTGGTCGGCAGGTTGCGCACATCGACGGTATAGAAGTTGCGCCCGGTCGGCAGTACGTCCAGGCGCCCGCGGCTTGGCGCACCACTGGGGCCGGCAGGCACGAAGCGACCGTCGAGGGCAGCCAGCAAGCCGTGCATTTCTGCCGGGCCGCAGCTGTCCAGTTGCGGCGCGACCTGCTGCGCCAGCGCGTCGAGAATCGCCTGTACCTGTGCCCATTCAGGGCCGCCGACCAGCTGCACGCTGCCATCGAGGGTCTGCTCGATCAGTTGGCTGGCGTACAGCTCAAGGCGCTCGCGGGTATCGCCGGCGGTGCGCCAGGCTTCGTCCAATGTCGCCAAGAGTGCGGGCCGAGGGCCTTGCCAGGGCTGGCCGAGGTCGCAATCGAGCGGGTCGAAGCCCAGGTTCAGCGCCTTGGCCAGGGCCCGCAACAAACTGCCGTTGGCCCCGCGCCCATCACCGCGTTCCACCCGCAATAGCGCCAGCAAGGTGTCGATACGCAGGCGCCCGGCCGGCGACTCGCCGAACACGTGCAGGCCATCGCGGATCTGCGATTCCTTGAGGTCGCACAGGTAGGTGTCCAGGCGTGGCAGCCAGATCGCGGCATCGTCCAGGGCGCCTTCGATCTGCAGTTCGCGATCGATATGGTTGTCGCGCACCAGCGCCAGGATGTCGCGCTGCAGCTCGCGGGCCCGGCGCGGATCGAGCAACTGCGCCTCGTAGTACTCGTCGGCGAGCAGCTCCAGGTGGCGCAACGGCCCGTAGGTTTCGGCGCGGGTCAGCGGCGGCATCAGGTGGTCGATGATCACCGCCTGGGTGCGGCGCTTGGCCTGGGCGCCCTCGCCCGGGTCGTTGACGATAAACGGATAAATGTTCGGCAGCGGCCCGAGCAAGGCGTCCGGCCAGCAGCTATCGGACAGCCCGACACCCTTGCCCGGCAGCCATTCGAGGTTGCCGTGCTTGCCGACATGGATCAGCGCATCGGCGGCAAAGCCATGGCGCAGCCAGAAGTAGAACGCCAGGTAGCCATGCGGCGGCACCAGGTCCGGGTCGTGATAGACCGCGCTCTGGTCCAGCTGGTAACCCCGTGCCGGCTGGATGCCGACAAAAGTCAGGCCGTAGCGCAGGCCGGCGATCATCATCCGCCCGCTGCGCCACATCGGGTCCTGGCTCGGTTCGCCCCAGCGCTCGCGCACAGCGAGCTGATTGGCCTCGGGCAAGGTAGCAAAGGCCGCCAGGTAGTCCTCCAGGGCCATGCTCTGCATGCACGGGCGCAGGTCGAGGCTGTCCAGGTCGTTGCTGACGCCACCGAGCAAAGCCTGGATCAGCGCCGTGCCGCTGTCGGGCAAGGGCGCCAGCGGATAGCCCTGGGCCTGCAAGGCGCGCAGGATGTTCAGCGCCGCCGCCGGCGTATCGAGGCCCACGCCATTGCCGATGCGACCATCGCGGGTCGGGTAGTTGGCGAGGATCAGCGCCACGCGCTTCTGCCCGTTGGGTATCTGCGCCAGCGCACACCAGCGCCGCGCCAGCTCGGCGACAAAGTCCATGCGTTCGGGCTGGGCGCGGTAGCAGACCACATCGGACTGGCTGCGCTCGCTGCGCCAGGCCAGGTCCTTGAAGCTGACCGGGCGGGTGATGATGCGCCCGTCCAGCTCCGGCAAGGCGATGTGCATGGCCAGGTCACGGGCACCCAGGCCCTGCTCGCTGGCCTGCCAGGCCGGTTCGTTGTCCTGGGCGCAGATCGCTTGTAACACCGGGATGTCGCGGCGAAACGGGCGCAGGTGCGGCTGCTCGGGGCTGGACTGGGCAAAGCCTGTGGTGTTGATGATCAGCGCAGCGTCGACCTGGTCCAGCCAGTCTTCGACCTGCTGCAGGCAACCGGCCTCCTTGAGGCTGGCCACGGCAATCGGCAAGGGGTTGAGCCCGGCCAGTTGCAAACGCTCGCAAAAGGTGTCGATAAAGGCCGTGTTGGCCGCCTGCAGGTGCGAGCGGTAGAACAGGATCGGCACCACCGGCTGCTCGACCTGCCACTCGCCGAACCAGTCCTGCAGCGCCGCAGCGGCCTTGCGCGGGTGGTACACCGCGGTGCGCGGCAATTGCTGCGGCGCGCTCCACGGGTAGTCGCGCTGCAGGTACTGGCTGGCCAGGCAGTTGAACAGGTTCAGGGCATTGGCCTTGCCGCCCTGGCGCAAAAAGTGCCAGAGCCGTTCGGCCTGCTCGGCCGGCACCGTGCTCAGGCGGGTCAGTTCCGGGTCAGGGCGGTCGTCGCCGGGCACCAGGATCAGCTGCACGCCACGGGCGGCCAGTTCCAGCAGTTGCTCCACACCATAGCGCCAGTAACCGACGCCGCCGTGCAGCGACACCAGGATGACCTTGGCATGGCGCAGCACCTGGTCGACATACAGGTCGACCGAGGCATGATTCTGTACCTGCATGGGGTTGGCCAGACGCAGGCTGGGGAAATCCTCGGGCAGCTGCTGGGCGGTTTCGGCCAGCAGCGCCAGGTGCGAGTCACCGCTGCAGAGGATTACCAGCTCGGCCGGGGTCTGGCCGAGGTCGGCAATGCTGTCGTCCGGTACAAAACCACCGGGCTGGGTCCGCAGCAGGTGCATGGGTCAAGCGCCCAGGGCGGCGCGCAGGCTCGCTTGCAGCTGCGGCGCATCCAGCTCCTGGCCGATCAGCACCAGGCGCGTGGTGCGCGGCTCTTCGCTGCGCCAGGCGCGGTCGAAGTGCTTGTCGAAACGGGTGCCTACGCCCTGGATCAGCAGGCGCATCGGCTTGCCCGGGATCGCCGCAAAACCTTTGACCCGCAGGATGCCATGTTGCACCACCAGTTGGGTCAGGGCGTCGAGCAGCAGGCTTTCGTCGGCTTGCGGCAGCTCGATGGAGATCGAGTCGAAGGCGTCGTGGTCATGGTCGTCGTGATCGTCACCGTCGTGGTGCGAGTCGTGGTGGGTGCGGCGGCCATCGATGTGCGCCTCGGATTCGGCACCCAGGCCCAGCAACACTTCCAGCGGCAGGCGGCCGCTGCTGGCTTCGATCACCTTGACCGCCGGCGGCAGCTCTTCTTCGACTTCGGCGCGAACCTTGGCCAGATCGTCGGCGGCGATCAGGTCGGCCTTGTTCAGCACCACCAGGTCGGCGCTGGCCAGCTGGTCGGCGAACAGCTCGTGCAGTGGCGATTCGTGGTCAAGGTTGGGGTCGAGCTTGCGCTGCGCATCGACCTGCTCCGGGTAGGCGGCAAAGGTGCCGGCGGCGACGGCCGGGCTGTCGACCACGGTGATCACTGCATCAACGGTGCAGGCGTTACGGATTTCTGGCCACTGAAAGGCTTGTACCAAGGGCTTGGGCAGGGCCAGGCCGCTGGTTTCGATGAGGATGTGGTCGAGGTCGCCGCGACGCGCCACCAGCTCGCGCATCACCGGGAAGAACTCTTCCTGCACGGTGCAGCACAGGCAGCCGTTGGCCAGCTCATAGACGCGGCCGCTGGCCTCTTCTTCAGTGCAGCCGATGCTGCATTGCTTGAGGATTTCGCCGTCGATGCCCAGCTCGCCAAACTCGTTGACGATCACCGCGATGCGCCGCCCCTGGGCGTTGTCGAGCATGTGCCGCAGCAGCGTGGTCTTGCCCGAGCCGAGGAAGCCGGTAACGATGGTGACGGGGAGTTTGGCCAGTGTTTTCATTTCGATGCCCTTGGCAGGATGGCGGGCATGCGGGACGAGCGCCAAAGGTGTTGTGCACCTGGCCTGTTCGCCACCGGATCACCCCGCCCGGTTGAATGTCGGAAACTGTTCGAGGCAGGTCTCCTGGCTTGCATTGCACCGGCGCCGTGGCCAGTCGAACGACGCCTTCCCGCACGTGCTGCAGTGGCTGTGTCGAACCCTTCAATGCTTACAGTTGCGGGGGCAGCCGCGGCTTGAACCGCGTTCCCGTCTTAGCTTCGGCCAGCGCCGAAGAACCTCGAAGCGGCTAGGCTACGCAGTGCCCGGTGAGCGGTCAACTGCTGTCACGATTGACGCCTGCCCGCGCCCGTGATTTGCTAACGCCATTCGTTTGGGTGCCCCTTGAGGGTGAAACTGGGAAACCGGTGCGTCGTACGCTCTTTATAGGGTGTATGGCAAGTCCGGTGCTGCCCCCGCAACGGTAAGTGAGAAAAGCGTCAGAGCCACTGTGCCCGCTGTCTGGCATGGGAAGGTGACGCCTGTGGTGTGGCCTGCGGCCAACCCTCACCAGCCCGGAGACCGGCCCAACGCTTGACCGAACAAACCCGCGGTGGGCGGGCGCTGTTACAACCCCTGGGCGAACGCCGCGCAGGGGTTTGCTGCGCTTGCCTGTTGCCGACAACACCAAGAGGAAAGCGCCATGCGTACCAGTACCGCCATTAACCAAGCCGTTACCCCGTCAAGCCTCAGCCAGCGCCTGCTGGTTGCTGTCGGCGCCTCGCTGCTGGGCCTGTGCCTGGTGTACTTCGCCGGTTTCTCACACATCGAAGCGGTGCACAACGCTGCCCACGATACCCGCCACAGCGCCGCCTTCCCTTGCCACTGAGTGCTGCCCCGATGATCAAGCGTATAGCCAGTACCGCAGGCTTTACCGGCCTGCTGGCCGCCCTGCTGCTGACCCTGCTGCAAAGCTTCTGGGTCGCGCCGCTGATTCTCCAGGCGGAAACCTATGAAAGCGCCGCGCCTGCGCTCGAAGCGCCCCATGAACATGCCGCCGGCACCGCCGAGCATCATCACGACAGCGAAGCCTGGTCGCCGCAAGACGGCTGGCAGCGTGTGCTGTCGACCACCGGTGGCAATCTGGTGGTGGCGGTCGGTTTCGCCCTGATCCTCGCCGCGCTCTACACCCTGCGCGCACCGAAAACCGTGATCAGCGGCGCGCTCTGGGGCCTGGGCGGCTTTGCCGTGTTCTGCCTGGCGCCGACCCTGGGCCTGCCACCGGAACTGCCGGGTACCGCTGCCGCCGACCTGGCCCAGCGCCAGGCCTGGTGGGTTGGCACCGCTGCCGCCACCGCCGTGGGCCTGGCCTTGATCGTGTTTGCCCACAACTGGCTGCTGAAGATAGTCGGCGCAGTCTTGCTGGTAGTGCCGCATGTGATTGGCGCGCCACAGCCGGAGGTGCACCAGATGCTTGCGCCAGAAGCCCTGGAAGCCGAGTTCAAGGTCGCCTCGCTGCTGACCAACGCCGCATTCTGGCTGGCCCTGGGGCTGATCAGCGCCTGGCTGTACCGCCGTTCGAGCCAGGCCTGAACTATGCAGCTGTACCTCGGCCTGGGTTGCCGTCGCGGCTGCCCGGCCGATGCCCTGAGCGAGCTGCTCACCCGCACCCTGCTCGCCCATGACCTGCCGCCCGGCGCGGTCATGGGCCTTGCCAGCATCGACCTCAAGCACGACGAAACCGGCCTGCATGAACTTGCCCGGCGCCTGGGCGTGCCGCTGCGGTTCTACAGTGCGGCGCAGCTGGCCGCTTTCGAATCACAGCTGAGCCATCGCTCTGCGGTAGCCTTCCAGCACAGCGGCTGTTATGGCGTGGCCGAGAGCGCCGCCCTGGCCCTGGCCGAGCAGCTCGGCGGCCCGGCCCGGCTGCTGGTCACTCGCACCTTGCAGGCCGACGCCAGCCTGGCATTGGCCTGCACCAGCGGTTTTCGCTGATAATCAGCCCTTTACCCGCAAGGACACCCCATGACCGTCTATTTCATCGGCGCCGGCCCCGGCGATCCGCAGCTGATCACCGTCAAGGGCCAGCGCCTGATCCAGCGCTGCCCGGTGATCATCTACGCCGGCTCCCTGGTGCCGCCCGCAGTGCTGGAAGGTCACCGCGCCGAAATCCTGATCAACAGCGCCGAACTGCACCTGGCGCAGATCATCGAAGCCATCAAAAGCGCCCACGACAATGGCCAGGACGTCGCCCGGGTGCACAGTGGCGACCCCAGCCTGTATGGCGCCATCGGCGAGCAGATCCGCTACCTGCGCGAGCTGGGCATCCCCTACGAGATCGTCCCCGGCGTCACCGCCGTGGCCGCCAGCGCCGCCCTGCTCGGCTGCGAGCTGACCCTGCCGGACATCGCCCAAAGTGTGATCCTCACCCGCTACGCCGACAAATCACCCATGCCGGCTGGCGAGCAACTGGCCGACCTGGCCCGCCACCAGACCACCCTGGCAGTGCACCTGGGGGTCAAGCACCTGGCTAAAATCGTCGAAGAGCTGCGCCCGCACTATGGCGGCGACTGCCCGATTGCCGTGGTGCACCGCGCAACCTGGCCGGACCAGGACTGGGTGCTGGGCACCCTGGAGACGATTGTCGAGCTAGCGGCAGCCAAGGATTTTCGCCGTACCGCGCTGATTCTGGTAGGCCGGGTGCTGGGCAACGACAGCTTCAGCGAGTCGGCGCTGTACCGCGCTGGCCACGCCCACCTGTTTCGGCCCTGAGCGTATACACTGACGATTCCGTTCCGCCTGCGAGGACCTGACCATGCTCGAATTGCGCCCCAACTGTGAATGCTGTGGCAGCGACCTGCCCGGAGATAGCGCGGATGCGTTGATCTGCTCGTTCGAATGCACCTTTTGCCGTGTCTGCAACGAACGTCAGCTCAAGGGCCAGTGCCCCAATTGCGGCGGTGAGCTGGTCAAACGCCCGGCACGCTCGGCGGCCAAGCTGGTCAACAACCCGGCCTCGACCCAGCGGATCGTCAAGGAACAGGGCTGCCCCAGCCACTGACACACTCACTCAGGGCTCTGGTACTGGCTCAGGTATTTGTCCAGTACCGCCTTGTCGCCGCTGCCATCCCCCGCCACCTGCCACAGGCGCCGTTCAATGCCCTGGGCCAGCAAGTGCCCCACCGCCGCCTCGATCGCCGACAGCACGCACAGCTGCGCCGGTTCGTTGGTGGTGTAGCCGACCTCGGCTTCCAGCAGTTTCTTGAATTCGATGAACTTGAACACCCCGGCGCTGCGCCCGACCGAGTAGATGGTCTTGCTGGTCATGACGTTGGCCAGCACCTGGCCGCTGCGCACGTCCACCGCCCGCAGGTTGACCGAGACCTGGTCGACCCGGTACTCGCGCGACAGGTCGATACCCAGGTAGCGCGCGCCCTCGCCGCCGCTGCGCACGTTGGTGTCGTAGGCGATGATGCCGCCTTCGAGCATCAGGTTGGCCGCCTGCAGCGGCGGCAGCTCGCCCTGGATATTCACCGGGGTGTCGGGCTTTTTCTGCGAGGCGCGAATGATCTTGCGTTCGGTCAGCAGGTTCTGCAGCCCTTCGCGCTCAAGCACCACGAACCAGCCGCTGGCCTGCAGGGCATCCATCAGCATGCTCGCCGCGCCCTGGGTGACGCTGGTGGAAAACGAGCTGGCCGGGGTCGGCTTGTATTGCCCGGTCTGGTCGCGAAAACCATACACCACCGCCATCAGCCGGCCCTTGGGCCGCGGCATGTTGAGCAGGTCGTAGTAGGTCGAGGCCCGTGGCGTCAGGGTCGGGCTTTCGCTGTCCTGTTCGGCCGGCATCGGTTCGCGCAGGCTGCAGCCTTGCAAGGCGGCCAGGATCAGCAGTGTGCTCAGAAATCGTTTCATCGCTGTTTCTCCCCGTTGTCCTGGCCCTTCAAGGGTTCAGGCCGTTGACCTGAATTTCCGAGATTTCCCCGGTTACCCGGTCGGTCACCTGAATGCTCAGGGCCCCCGAGTCGTCGATGACGTTGATGATGAAGGCGTCGGTCTGCAGGCTGCCGGTGTTGCCGTTGTTGATGTTGGTCAGCAGTTGCGAGAGCAGGCGCGACTCCAGCTGGCTGGTGAAGCGCTCCAGTGCCGAGGTGCTGGCAAAGGCCGAGGTGCGGTCCTTGATAGCCGGGTCTTCGTGATCGTTCTGCGCCTGGGCGTTGTTGAGCAGCCAGGTGCCGTTCAGCGGGTTGCCGCCAAACGCCGGGTTGACCGGGGTGTAGACCAGTTCCGTGGCGCTGGCTGTACTGGCGAGGCTCGCCAGCAATACCAGCGAGGCCAGGCTGCAGGTTTTGTTGTTCATAGCTCGTCCCTCTCCAGATCAGTGGTGTCCTGCAGCAGCATCTGCAGCTTGCGCTGGATGATCTGCGCCTTGACCAGGTCCGCAGCCTCGTAGGCGGCGTCCTTAAGCTCAGTGGTGTTGGGTGGCAGAAAACGCCGGTACAGCACGCGTTGCTCGTACTCGACCGTCACCAGGCTGCCCCAGCGCGGGTCGGGTCGTTCACGTACCACCAGGTTGAAATCCAGGCGACTGGTGGCACGCAGCCGCTCGGCAAAGCTGTAATAGAAGTCGTGGCCGATGTGCGAGATGGTGTTGTCGACGATAAAGCCCATCATCTCGTCCTCGGCGCCGCCCCGGGCGGTGCCGGCCAGCAGCACCAGGGCCAGGGCCAGGGCACTGAGGCGGCGGTTCATTGCCCGGCTCCCTGGGCCAGGCCCTTGCGTGCGCCGGCGGCGCTTTCGTTGAAGGCCTTTTCGGCGACGAACTGCCAGTCGCTGTAGTGCTCCAGGCCGTCGAACTCCGACCATTGCCCGGCAAAGCCGGTGCGTTTGAGCGGCAGGGCCTGGGAGCGGCTGTAGACGCCGGTGATGCGCCCGTCGATCGAGCGCAGCAGGCCCCAGTCATCGCTGGCGGTGATCGGGTCCGGGTACAACTTGCGCAGGTGCCGCTTGGGGTTGGGGTAACGGCTATCCTCCAGCAGCTCCTCAAGGCTCTGCGGGTATTGGGCCAGGCCAGGTGAGGCGCGAAAGTAGCTGCGCAGGGCCTGGGCATACTGGCCGCCGACCCACAGCAGCTCGCGTTCGCGCTCGCGCTGGGCGACGGTCGACCACAGCGTGCCGGTGGCCGCCAGGGCCATGCCGGTGACGGCGATCAGCAACAGCACGCCCAGGTAGGAGAAGCCTGCCTGCCCGGCATTACCACTCGGCATAAAGGCTGCCATCACGGGCCCTCCCGGTTGAACCGCTTTTGATGTCGGCAACGGCGCCGGCGACGCCTTCAGGCGGTGCCACCAGCAGCCAGCCGTCACGGCGTTCGGTGATCGGGTCCAGCGGCGCGCCGCGCAGGTAGCGCTGCTCGACCAACTGTTCCAGCGACTCGGGGTAGCGGCCGGTGTCGCCGTAGTAGTGGTCCAGCGCCTCGCGCATCACCGCCAGGCTCTGGCGCAGGGTGGCCTCGCGCGAGGTCTCGAGGCTGTTGAAGTAGCGCGGCATGGCGATGGTCATCAGCGTGGCGATGATCGCCATCACCACCAGCAATTCGATCAAGGTAAAGCCCTGGTTGCGTTTCATGCTGCTCACCACTGCCCGTAGGCGATGCCGTTGAGGCCCTTGCCGCGGGCCCGGGAGTACACATCAAAAACGTCTTCACCATCACGCGGGCTCTGCGCCGGGCTGTCGTAGGCGCGCAGGCCCCACCCGCCCTGCTCGTCGTCCTTGCGCGCGGCCAGCAGCGGGTCCTGGGGAATGCGCCGCAGAAAGTAGAACTTTGCGCCCTTGGCACTGCGCACATCGCGCACGCCATCGACCAGCACCTGCAGGTTCGGCGGGTAGCCGCTGGCGTCGAGGGACTTCTCGATATAGCCGGCGTCGAAGGCGCGCTTGTAGGCGTCGATGGCATCGCGCAGTTGGTACAGCGCGGTGCGCAGCTCCTGCTCCTTGTTGCGCCGCACCAGGGTTTCGGTCAGCGGCGCGGCAATCGAGGCGAGCAACCCGAGCAGTGCCAGGGTCAGCATCACTTCGATCAGGCTGAAACCTGCCATCGGGCGTTTCATGATTTACGGCCTCACCGCGGTCGGTACCGCCGCAATGGGTTGTTCGTCGTCGACCTCGATGCTGCGGTTGCGGTTGAGGTTGCGGATCTGCATGCTGGTTTCGGTGCCGGTGGCAAACTCCATGTCCGACGGGCTCTGGTACGGCAGGTTGCGGATGATCCGCGGGGTGATCGACAGCACCAGCTCCGACTGGCTGTTGTCGCTGCGGTTGCTGCCGAACAGCCGGCCCAGGCCGGGAATGTCGCCAAGCCCCGGGATCTTGTTGCCGCTGCCACCCTGGTCGTTGCGCATCAACCCGGCCAGCACCTGGGTTTCGCCGTCGTGCAGGCGCAGGCTGGTCTGGGCGTTGCGGGTGTCGACCTGAACCGGGATGGTGCCCTGGCGGGTCGGCTCCAGCGGCTTGGCGTTGCTGACTTCCAGGGCCACCTTGATCGCCACCTCGTTGTTCAGGTGCACCACCGGGGTCACTTCGAGCTTGAGGCCGACGTCCAGGTAGGTGACGCTTTCGGTGATCACCGGGCCCTGGGTCGAGGGCACCGAGGTGGCGCTGATGATCGGCACCCGCTGGCCAATGTGGATGCGTGCCTGCTCTCGGTTGCTGACGCGGATCACCGGGCTTGCCAGGGTGTTGATGTCGTTGTCCTGGGCGTTGATCTTGGCTTGCGGTGCCGGGGCGATGCTGATGCGCGAGGAGTTGATGCCGCGCAACTGGTCGAGGGTGCCCACCGGGTTGCCATCGGCGTTGAGGATGCCAAAGGTGTTGGGCCACTGCAGGCCGAGTTCGAGGATCCGCGAACGGGCAACCTCCATCACTTCCACCTCCAGCACCACTTCCGGGTTGGACTGGTCCTGGGACTGCAGCAGTTTCTCGGCCATGCGCACGGCGTCGGGGGTGTCGCGCATGGTCAGGGTGTTGAGGCGCTCGTCGACGAACACGTCGCGGGTCTTGAGCATGGTCTTGACCATGTTCAGCGCGGTGTTGGCGTCGATGCTGGTCAGGTAGAAGGTGCGCATCACCAGTTCCTGGTAATCCTTGATCTTCTGCGGCGAGTCCGGGTAAATCAGCAGCGTGTTGTCGTTCACCACCTTCTGGTGCAGCTGGTTCTGTTCCAGCAGCAGGGCCACGGCGTCTTCGATGCGCACGTCACGCACGAAGATGGTCGCCTTCATGTCCGGGCGCAGGTCCTTGTCGAAGATGAAGTTCAGCCCCGCCACCTGCGACAGCACCTCGAAGATGGTCTTCAGGTTGGCGTCGCGAAACTCCAGGGTCACCGGCCGTTCGAGCTTGCTGCGCAGTTGCGGGTTGGGCTGGGCGGTGCGGCTTTGCACCAGCTCGATGTCCTTGCGCAGGGCCAGGCCACCTTCGTTCTGCGGGTCGAGCAGCAGCACTTCGCGCATGTGCCGCTCGGCGCCGAACAGGTCGCCGCTGCGCAACGCCGCCTGGCCCAGGGCAATGCGCTCGCCAAGGTTGCGCATCTGCTCGATCTGGCGCACCGCATCCAGGGCCCGGCGGTTGTTCGGCTCCAGGGTCAGCACCCGCCCGTAACCTGTGCGCGCACCGCCGAAGTCATGGCGGCTGCGGTCGCTGTCGGCCTGGGTCAGCAGCGCCTCCACCGCCTGGCGCCGGCCCTGGATCAAGGCGATGTTCAGTTCGGTGTCGCGCGGGTGTTCCTTGAGCGCGTCTTCAAGCTGGGCGATTCCGGCCTCGTACTGGCCCTCACCGATCAGGGCCTGGGCGTCCTTGCGCACACCCGAAGTGCCGCATCCGGCCAGGGCGACACACAGGGCAAGCATCAGGTACGGCGCTTTGTGGCTGAGCCTTGGCGAATTCATGGTGCGCTCCCTACAGACAAGGTCTGGGACAGGTGCAATGGCAGGTAGACCAGGCTCAGCTCCGTAGCGGAGATCTGCTCGATCCGGTAGGTGTCATCGATCACGTCGCCGCGGCGCACGACGTAGAGTTTTTCGCCGCTTTGCAGGAACACCTGCTGGTCGTCGCGATCATCCAGGCGGCCAACGAACTGGAATGGCAGTGCCGGGGCGACAGGCGCCACGGCCACCGGAGCGATGACCACCGGTTGTTCGGTGACGGTGGTGACCTGCACCGCAGGCTTCCAGCTCTTGCTCGGGAACAGGTCGCGCGGCTGCAGGGCTGCCGGCCTTGCCGCCGTCTGCGCGGTCGGCGTCAGCGGTGCAGAAGCCTTGCCGGCGACCTCAACAGCCGCCTCGGCGTCTTCAGCTACGTCGTCGAAGAAATACCCCGGCGCCCAGGCCAGCACCGCGGCGGTGCCGAGAAAAGCCAGCCAGGCCAGGCTGCGTTGAGTGTTCATCATGACCTCGACAGGTAAAGGGTCATACGGATGCGCCCGGTCAGCTCGCGGTCGCCGATCTTCTTGCGCTGCAGGTCAATGTCTTCGAGCACCAGTGCCGGCAACTGGCCGAGCAAGGCATGCACATAGCGGCGGATTTGCGGGTAGCTGCCGCGCACCGGCAGGAGGATCTGGTA
This sequence comes from Pseudomonas sp. UC 17F4, assembly GCF_900101695.1. NCBI lineage: Bacteria > Pseudomonadati > Pseudomonadota > Gammaproteobacteria > Pseudomonadales > Pseudomonadaceae > Pseudomonas > Pseudomonas sp. UC 17F4. Next base: position 3,468,917 of record NZ_FNKV01000001.1, on the reverse strand, counting down.
ACGCGCCAGCTGAGTCTTGGGATCGACCCCCAGGGCGTACTCGCCGCGGGCCAGGGTGATCTGCTCGGCCTTGGCCAGGGCGTAGATGCGGTCGATGGCCACAGTGGCCTGAGGCTGGGCCGGCAGCTGTTTGTGAAAGTCTTCCAGCTCGTGCCTGGGCACCTGCGCCAGCTTCAGCGTGCCCTGCTTGAACTGCGCGACCTGGGCCAGGGCCTGATCACGCTGCTGCTCCAGCTGTTGCAACTGCTGCCATTGGCCGAGCAAGGCAGTAACGCCATACAGCAGGGCCAGGGCCAGCAACCCGGCACCGGCCAGGCCCACTACGCCGAGCTGGCGGGCGCGTTCATGGAGGATCAGGCTAGGGATGCGCATTGCCGTTCTCCCAGGTGGCCGACAGGTTGAACTGCACCGGATGCTCGGCCTGCTTGGCGATGATTTCGTGGTTGAGCAGCGACACATCGCGCAGCTCGTCGCTGGCTTCCAGGCGCTTGTGGAAGGCCAGCATGGCCTCCAGGTCGCGGGCCTCGGCGCTGATGCGCAGTTGGCCCTTGCGCGCATCGGGGGTCAGGGTGAGCAAGGAAACGTCGTCTTGCGGCAGCCCTTCAAGCATGTTGAACAGGCGCTCCCACGGCCGTTGCAGTTGCTGCGAGACGCTGCGCATCTGTGCCAGTTTCTCGGCCTGCTCGCGGCTTTGCGCGGCATTGAGCGCTGGCTCGGCCTGGGGCCGTTTGCCCAGTTGCCGGTCGAGCTGTTCAAGTTGCTGTTCAAGCCCGGCCTGTTGTTGATCGAAGCCCTGCTGCAGCAGCGCAGTGCCGAGCAGCAGGCTCAGTGCGCATGCCAGCAGCGCCCAGGCGGTCCAACCTGTGCGGGCGGGCTGCAGGTCCAGCATCAGGCGGCGCATTTCAGGCCACCGCCCGTGACATGCTGCACAGCACGTCGCGTACCGCCAGCGGCGCTGGCGCCAGCTCGCACAGTTGCACGCCCGCCAGCGCCGGTACTGGCTCAAGGCGCCCGGGCGCATGCAGGTACACCGGCAGTTGCCCCTCGCCCTGGTGCAACTCGCTGTGGCGGGCGATCAAGGCTTGCAGGGCCTGGTCACTGTCGCTGCAGCCCTGGGCACTGACGTGCTGCCAGGCGCCGTTTTGCGCCAGCAGGCAGACGCTGCGTTGCGGCTCGGCCAGGACGAAGAGAAAGTCGCCCTGCCCCAGTTGCTCGGCAAAGTGGTTGTAGGCCGCCATCAGGTAAGGCCGCGTCGAGCGCAGGCGTAGCCCGAGATTGCGGCACAGGGCCTCAAGCTGATCGAGCAAGGCCTGCGGCGTGGCGCTGGCGATGCGCGGGCAACCGCCGGCTTCGGGGGATACGACAATGCGCCAGCCTTCCAGGCTCTGCCCGTAATGCGCCTCGAAACAGGCGCGGGCGTACTGCTGCAACTCATCCGGGCGGCTGATGGCGGCGCTCCAGGGCACCAGGCAGAAGCGGCTGTACTGGGCCGAGAGCAACACCTGCAACTGCGCACCCTTGCCGGCATGTTCAACCAGCAGGTGCTGCAGCGACTCCAGGGCCACGGCCCAGGCCAGGCTGCGCTCGGCGATAAAGTCCAGGCTGGCGAGCCAGCGTTGCTGTTGACCCTGGCGTTGGCACAGGCCCACACCCTGGGCGCCGAGCACGGCGATAAAGCGATCAGGCGATAAAAGTGACACGATTGATCTCCTCCAGGGTGGTCCGGCCATCACGCACCAGCTCCAGCGCCGAGCTGCGCAGCAGGCGCAGGCCGCGTTGGCAGGCCAGGGTCTTGATTTGCGCCAGGGGCTTGCGCTCGACGATCATCTGGCGCAGGTCGTCATCCAGGTGCAGCAGCTCGGCAATCGCCGTGCGTCCGCGATAACCGCTGCCCCGGCACTGGCCGCAGCCACTGCCGTGAACGAAGCGGTAATGGCCGACCTGGCCGGGCTCCAGGCCCGAGGCGACGAGTTCTTCATCACTGGGTTGCTGGGCAGCGGCGCAGTGCGGGCAAACCAGGCGAATCAGGCGCTGGGCCAGCACGGCGTTGAGCGCCGAGACAAAGCTGTAGGGGTCGACCTGCATCTGGCTGAAGCGGCCGATCACATCGAAGACGTTGTTGGCGTGGATGGTGGTGAACACCAGGTGCCCGGTGAGTGCCGACTGCACGGCGATTTGCGCGGTGTCCGGGTCGCGGATTTCGCCGACCATGATCTTGTCCGGGTCGTGGCGCAGGATCGAGCGCAGGCCGCGGGCGAAGGTCAGGCCTTTCTTTTCATTGACCGGGATCTGCAGCACCCCCGGCAACTGGTACTCCACCGGGTCTTCGATGGTGATGATCTTGTCTACGCCGTGGTTGATCTCGCTGATCATGGCGTAAAGGGTGGTGGTCTTGCCGCTGCCGGTGGGGCCGGTGACCAGGATCATCCCGTAGGGTTCGCTGGCCAGCCGGCGCAGGCTGCGCAGGGTCTGCTGTTCAAAGCCCAGGGCCTGCAACTGCACGCCGCTGACGCGATCGGCCAGGTCCTGTTTGTCGAGCACCCGCAACACCGCGTCTTCGCCGAAAATGCTCGGCATGATCGAGACTCGGAAATCGATCTGCCGGGCGCTGATGCCGATCTTGAAGCGGCCGTCCTGGGGCACGCGTTTCTCGCCGATGTCAAGCTCAGCCATGACCTTGATCCGCGAGATCACCTGGTCGGCGAACTCGCTGCCACTGACCTTGCTGATGCTGTTGAGTACGCCGTCGATGCGGTACTTGATCACCAGGCCGCTGCCGGTCACGCCCAGGTGAATGTCGCTGGCGTGCATCTTCAGGGCATCGTAGAGGGTCGAGTTGACCAGCTTGACCACCCGGCTCTGGTCTTCGCTGATGCTGGCCAATGACAGGCTCTGCAGGCTGTCGAGCTCGTTGGCGGTTTCGTTCTCGGTGTCCAGCGAATCGACCGCGTGGAAGCTCTCTTCGTGGCGGGCCAGAAAGCCCGTGAGCTCGGCGGCTTGCACCAGGTACAGCGGTGCGCCTTGCAGGCAGTCGTCGATCCAGGCCAGGCGGGCGTCGTCGAAGGGGTCGGCGAACACCCCGAGGGTCTGGCCGTCATGCTGGAGGAGGATGAATTCGCGTTTCAGGCACTGGGCCAGGCTGACCCGCTCGAACAGCGGCGTGGCGGCGAACAGCGCCGGGCCGTCGAGCAGCGGGTAATGCAGGGTGGCGCCCAGGCACTGGACAAACGCTGCCGGCTCAAGGCCGCTGAGCGATTGCAGGGTATCGAGCAGGCGCTCGCCGCTGAGTTCGGCACTGGCCCTGGCCTGGGCCAGCAGCGCGCGGCCAAGGGGCGCCGGGGTGCTGGCTAGAACGGGAGGAACGAGCGACAACGGTTCCATGGCATGCTCTCCGACGCGGGGCGCGGAGAGCCTGGTTCAGCCCTGCTCGCGCGTTATTCCCCGGTGAGCAGCTGGTCGTCGTCGGGCCCCGGCGGCCGTGCGCCATTACGTCGGCGATCGGCCAGGACCCAGCTACCGTCGAACAACTGCAGGGGGAAACTCTCACTCCTGCTCTGGCGTCGTTCGACGAACCCTGTGTCCTTGTCGGCTGCGCGCCGGCTTTCTCGCTTGATGCCCATCAGGTCGAGGACTGCGCGGGCCAGTTCCGCCAGCGGAAAAGGCTTGAACAGGATATGGCTGACACCCAGTTGGCTGGCCCGCTCACGGACCTCGGCGGTCGGGTGGGCGGTGATCAGCACGAAATGACAGCGCGTACCTTGTTGGCGCACAGTCTCCAGAACCTGAAACCCCTCCATATCGGGCAAGCGATAATCCAGCACTACCACTTCGGGCCGGGTGCGTTCGGCAGCGCCGATGGCACTGGCTCCGTCGTGGGCAACATGGACGTCGAGGCCTTGCAGAACCAGGTAATCCTGGATATTGCCGGCAAGGGTCTGTTCGTCATCGACTACCAATACTCTGTTCACCAAGGTCCACTCCCTGAAGCATCGCTGGCCCGGTTTCCCGGCCCGGCACGAGTGCGGCCTTGTAGAGGCTTACGCATGCTTCGTGCCAGACGTGATACGGCGCAAATCAATATGCTATGTCGTTGATTCTGTAAGCATAGACGCAAACGGGTGCTAGCCCCTTCCCCAATCCCGGGGGACAGATGGCGTTTTGCCCCTAGTGCTGCCCCCAATAGTGGGGGCGGCGCTGCGCTCAGTCGATACGCTGCAGTTGACCGCTGTCGCGCAAGCGTTGCAACAACGCCTGACGCGCCTGCGTCTGCAGTTGATCGATAAGAAGGGTTTTAGCCATTGCAAGTCCTTGCTCCCGTTGGACAGGGTCGCCCTGGCTTTGGTTCTGCCCACCCGCAAAGGTTTTCGCGTTGGCTTGATAGAACGCCGACACCTGCGCCGCGCTTGGCTCCGGCACGCGGCTGGCAGCCACGAACACCTGCTGCGCGGCCATCTCCTGTCGGGTGTAAGCGGCAAAGCTCTGGGGGTCGAAACCGGCATCGGCCAGGCGCCGCTCGAACACTTCATTGCTGCCGAACGCCTGGCGCAGGTGGCCGATGCGCGCCTCGACCTCGGCATCACTGACCGCCACGCCCTGGCGCTGGGCCTCCTGCCACAGCAGCTCGTGGTCGATCAGGTCGTTCAGCGCCTGTTCGCGCAGGCGCTTGTACACGCTGGGGTTGCGGATACTGGTCAGCGCCCTGCCCTGGTCCTCAAGATACTCGGCAAAATAGCGCTCCAGGCGCATCTGGCTGATCTCCACGCCGTTGACCCGCGCCGCCGGCGGCCCGTCCGCGGCGTGCAGCGATACAGCCAACAGGCACAGCAGCAACGGCATCAGGCGGTTCATGGCGACCTCGTCTCAAGGACACTCTGGTAGGCGGCAACCGGATAGAACACCGGGCCGGGCATTTCAACGGTGACCACATGCGCACCGTTCAGGCCCTGGCGCCGGCCCGGGCCAAAGCCCAGGGCCGGGGTCAGCCCGGTGTGCACGTCGTGCAGGCCTTCCAGGGCCTGGGTGAGTTTCTCGCGGCTGGCGTCACGCCCGGCGCGCTTGAGCGCTTCTTCAAGCAATTGCATGGCGCACCAGGTACTGACCTGCAACAAGCCTTGGCGGCCATCCAGGCCCTGGCGCTGGCGCAGGGCGGTGAGCGCCTCGCGGCCCTGGGCGGTCCAGTCGCTGGGGATGAACGGATAGGCCAGGAACACCCGCCGCGACCACGCTTGTGGTACCAGCAGCAGCTCGCTGGCGACCTGGCTTGAGGCGGCGAACAGGTAAGGCGTGCGCCCGGCCTGCTGCAAGGCTTCGGTCAGGCGGCTGAAAGCCGAGGCCTTGCCGAGATAGAACAGTGCCTGCCCGGTCGGCGCCTGCTGCTCGAAGGCCTCGACCTTGACCTGGCTCCAGCCGCGCGCCAGCAAGGCCTCGCGTAAACTGGCCGCCAGCGCGGCCTGGTTGGCCTCGGCATAAACGATAGTCACCTGGGCCTGCTGCAACGACAGGCTGCCCTGGGCGTAGTCGGCCAGGCTCAGCAGCTGCTCACGCAACCCGGGCAAGGGGTCGAACACCTGGCGGCTGCCGGCCAGCTGCGGGGCGGCGCCGATCAACGGCAGGCGCGCCTGCTCCAGGCGCGCGGCCAGCGTGGTATCAAGGGCCGGCGCCATCGGCGCGACCAGGGCGAATACCCGCTGCTGGTCGATCAGTTGCGCCAGCGCCTGCTCGGCACTGGCCTGGTCGGGGCCGGGGTCGAGGTTGACCAGCTGCAAGCTGCGGCCATGAATGCCGCCCTGGCGGTTGATCTGCTCGATACGGTCAGCCAACACCGCCGCCACCACCCGCGCAGGCGCGGCCAGGGCGCCCTGGGTCGGCAGCAAAGTGCCCAGGCGCAGGGTCTGTTCCTCCAGCCCCGGGTCGCGGTCATCGGCCAGGCGCTTGAGGTAGGCACTGAGGTTGCGCTGGTCGGCCATGCTCAGGACAAAGCGCGGCATCGCCGGGTCCAGACGGTTGCCGGCCGGGTCGCGGCCCTCCTGAATGGCGCGGGCCAGGCTCGCCTCGGTGTAGACCGGATAGCGGCGGCCATTGACCTCGCGCATGCCCTGCCCGCCGGCCAGGCGCTGCCAGTTCAGCGACGGCGGACGCACTCCGCCCTCGGCCCGGCCCAGGCCATCGCTGCCGTGGCAGCTGGCACAGGGTACGACGCTGGCCGGCACCAGCATGTCGGCGGCACCAACCCGCGCCGACACCTGGGCATCGCTGCTCGACAGGCCTTCGCGGTACAGGCGCTTGCCCGCCAGCTCCTGCGGGCTGAGCTCGAGGGCGCAAGCCAGCGGGCTGACCAGCAGCACGCTCAGCAGCACGCCGATAGCCAGGCGCGCGGCCATGGCTCAGCGCCCCGCCAAGGGTTGCGACAGCAGTTGCAGACGCTGGGCGATGGCTTGCGCCGGCGCGTCCGGGCGGATCTTGCTCCAGCGCTTGTTGGCCACGTCGCCGGCAATCAACTGGGTCGAATGCTGCTCGGGGCTTGGAATCAGGTGGCCCAGGCGCGCCAAGACTAGGTCCATCTGCGCCTTGTCACCGGTGAGGAACAGCCAGTTGGCGCTGTCCACCCCCTGTTTTTCGGCAAAGGCCTTAAGCACCGCCGGGGTGTCGTTCTGCGGGTCGCTGCTCAGGGAAATGAAGGTGACCTTGCTGGCTGCGTCTTCGCCCAGGGCTTCGCGCACCTCGCGCAGCTTGCGGGTAATCAGCGGGCAGGCGTCATTGCAGTGGGTGAAGATCACATTGAGCAGCACCACGCGGTCTTTCAGGACGTCTTGGTAAAAGCGCAGGTTGCGACCATTCTGGTCCTGCAGCACGGTGTCGGTGAAGTACGTGCGGGCGTCGCGGGTCCCGCCCTCGGCCGTCGCCGGGGTGGCGTTGGGCGGTGGTGCGCCATGGCCTTCATGGGCCAGGGCCACTGCGCTGAGGATCCACAGGCACAGCGCCAGGGCCAGCCAGTCGGTGCTGCGCATGCCACGGCTGAAGGCGCTCATGGTTGCACCTCCTGGGCAATGGCGGTGTGCTTGGCGTGCACCCGGCGGGCGCTGAGGCGGTCGATCTCGCTGATCAGCAGCTGTGGGTCGGTAAAGCCGTAATAGCGCGTCCAGTGGCCGCTGTGGCCGTCACCGACAAGGATCAGCGGCGGATGCTGGCCAAGGTCGGCGCTGAAGCTGCCCAGGCCCTTGAGGGTTTCGTTGATGGCATACGGGGTGCCGGTCAGCCAGCTCCAGCCCGGGCCGTTCTGGAACGCCTGGGCGTAGCCGAGCAGGCGCTTGGGATCATCGCGCTGCGGATCGACGCTGATCGACACCAGTTGCACCTCGGTGCCGACCCGGCCGCCCAGCTGCTTCTGCACCTTGGCCATGATCGAGGAAACCACCGGGCACACCGTGGTGCAACTGGTGTAGATAAAGCCCATGACCACCAGGTGATCGGCCACCAGGTCCTTTTCCAGGCGCACCGGCATGCCGTTCTGGTCGAGCAACGAGACATCGGCAAAGCGCACCGAGGTCTTTTCCTGGTGGGCGGCGGGCGCGCCATGGCCGCTGTGGTCGACACCGTTGTGGGCCTGGGCGATACCGCAACTGGCGGCGAGCAGGCAGAGGCTGAACAGTCTGCAGCGATCGAGCAGTTTCATTGCACACTCCTTGGTCCGGCGTCGGATGCTTGCTGTGCGCCGGCGGGCATTACCCGCAGGCTGGTGTAGTTGTACTCGGCAAAGCGCTTGCCCAGCGACGGCGCCTGCACGTGCAGGTACCAGGCACCGGCTTCAAGTTGTTCCAGCGGCGCCTCGTAGATGCCCTCGCCCACTTCGCGGACCACGCTGGTCCGGGCCCGCGAGGTGGGCGCGAGAAAGTAGCGCAGGCTCAGGTCCTTGATTCCGGTGCGCGGCGTGCCGTTGCCCTCGCTGATGCGAAAGCGCGCGATCAGCGGCCGGCCCTGGTCGACCACCGAGGGGCCGATAAGGAACTCCACCCGTGGCGTCTGCCGGTGCGGAGCGCTGCTGGAAGCCGCCACTTCGGTACTGAAGCAGTGAATGATCTGCGGCTGGTTGAGCAAAAAGGCGACATCGAAGGTACCGGCGGCCGGCAGCTTAATGGTCGAGCTGTACACCCCCGGCGCCACCTCGCGCAGGCTGCGGTCGATGACCAGCGCGGCGCGGGCGCTGTGGCCACGGTTGGCGTAGCCGGACATCGGCGCGTTCATGCCTTCGGCGTAGAAGTAGGTGGTGTTGTCCACCGGGTTGACCACAAACACCGAGTTCTCGTCGCGGGCCACAGTCAGGCCCTGGGCCAGCGGCAGGTCACCGGCCTGGCGCGGCGCCGCGGGCCCGGCTTCGAAGCCCTGGACGATCGGCTGGCGGCCTTCGCCGAGGCTGCTGAGGTTGATCATGCTGACCTTGGGCGAGGCCAGGCCGCGGACATAGGCATAGGCCTGGGTGAAGGTCAGCTGGTAGGGTTCGGCGGCCACCGGCAGGCTGTGGATCAGCCGGTCGCTGCTGGCATCGATGACCATGGCCTGGCTTTGCAGGGTGTTGAGGACGATGCCGAAGCGCCCGTCATTGCTGAAGCGCATCGGCCCCAGGCCCTGCTTGCCTTCGATCAGGTGGCGCTGAGTGTGGCTGCGGGCATCGATGACGCTGATGCTGCCGTCGCGGCCATCGGCCACGTACACCGCCTGGGACAGCGGCGAATAAGCCACCGACAAAGGGTGCGAGCCGACCTTGAGGGTTTTCACCAGGCGCATCTCACTGGCGTCGATCACGCTCAGGGTGCCGCTGTCGCGGTTGCTGACAAAGGCGTAGCGCGAATCGCTGCTAAAGGCGATTTCGTGGTGACCGGCGCCGGTGGCGAAAAACTTCAGAGTCTTGCGGCTGGGCACGTCGATCACTGTCACCCCGCTGCTCTGGGCGTCGCGGGCATTGTTGCCGACCCACAGCAGGCGCTGGTCGGGCTGCATCGCCAGGCGCAGCGGCTGCTTGCCGGCCGGCAGGTTGGCGACGCGCTGGAAGGTCTCGGTGTCGATAAGCGCCACTTCGCCGCGCTCCGGCATCGACACGTAGACCTGCTTGTCATCCTTGCTCGCCACCCAGTCCATCGGTGTGCCCGGCAGTTCGATGCGCGCCAGGGTGCTGGTGACCCCGCCCACCGACACCGACGGATCAATCACCGTGAGGCTGGCGTCCTTGTTCAGCACCAGCAGGAAGTAGCTGTTCAAATCGAGCAAGGGCCGTGCGCCGATGCTGCTTTTGAGAAACAGCGCCACCCGTGCCTTGCAACTGGTGCTGCGGTCCTTGGCCGCTTCGCCGGTCAGCGCCGGGTCCAGCCAGGCGCCGGGGGATACCCCCGACAATGGCTGGCCGCTGTTCTGGTCGGTGATCTTGAAGCGTACATTGGCGAAGCTGCCTTCGGTCAAGGTCCCGCCGCTGCCCAGCGGCCGCGCTTCGAACTCGACGCTGACGCCGTCGCGGCTGAAGCTATGCAGGCCCTGGGGGTCACCTTCGACCTGCTCGCTGCGCGGGTCGCACCACAGGCTTTCGTAACTCACCCCCAGGCCGATCAGGGTCAGGCCCACCAGCAGGCCCAGGTACAGCGGTCGATTCTTGTTGTTCATGACCTTCCCCTCACTCACTGTGCTGGCGGCGTGGCCGGTGGTGTTTCGTTGGTCACCCGCAGGATCCCCCACAACCCGGAGGCGTTGCCGTAGGCGGCGTAGTCGCGGAACAGGTAGTCACCCGGCACCGCGTTGCTGCCGCCGGCGCTAGGCAGCATGAAACTGAAGTGCGCGGCCGGCAGCACGCTCTCCTGGGCGCCGATGTACATGGCCTGCGGGTTGTAGCCAAAGCGCACCGAACCGATACCGGGCTGGTACATCGGGTAGCCACCGGGGTCGGCCTTCTCCGGCTGGTAGGCGTGCAGCGGCCACAGGTGCCCGTCGAGCTGGTAGGTAATGCCGCGGCTGCCGCCGGTGGGCATCAGCACGTGGTTGCGCAGTGGCTGGCCAGGCTTGGCCCAGAGCACCGGGGTTTGCGGATCGCCGCCGACCAGGGCGTTGCTGTAGGCCATGTGGGCATTGGCTACATCGGCCCAGCCATTGCCATCGGCATGGCCGAACGGCGCATCCGGGGCCAGGCCGAAGCGGAACCACAACGGCTCGGTCTTGTAGTTGATGGCCATGTTCGAGTTGTCCTTCGGATCGCCCGGCACGCCGTTGCCTTCAGTGGCAATGCCCTCCACCGGCCGGCCATCGGCCCAGCGCATGTTCAGCGAGCGCTGCCAGAGGGTGGCGAAGTCGCGGTAGGCGGTTTGCCCCGGCACCTGCACGGTGGCCGAGGCGCGGCTGGCCGTGTCTTCGCTCCAGGTGGCACCCAGCGGCAGGATGCTCATGGCGCCGATCAAGCCCTTTTGCCCCTGCTTGATGACATCGGCCGGGGTGATGTTCAGGCCGCCGAACTCGATGGCGGTGGTGTTGATGTTGTCCACCGCACGGCCCATCTGCAGCACCGGCTTGCCTTCGCGCTCCAGGTGCCCGGCGTAGTACTGGTAGACTTTGCTCGGGTAGGCGCCGCTGTTGCCGGCCCGTGGCGGCACGGTCTGCACCGGGTTCTGGCCGACGTTGGCGCCGTCCGACTTGGTGATGTCGTAGGCCAGCAACTGGGCATGCAGGCCGACATGGCTGGAGGGCCGCATGAGGTTGTTGTTGAAGGCGGTGGAGCCTTCACTGCCATTGCGGTCGCGCTTGACCACGTTCTGCATCACGGCGGTACTCGGCAGGTCGGGCATGACCTGCGGCAGGCGGTTCTCCAGGGTGACCTTCAGGCACTCGCCGGCAGCGGCGCGCAGCACCAGCGGCTCGATCGGCACACCGGGCTTGAGCTTGCCGGTGCCCGGGTCGAGGTCGGCCTTGCGCACATAGAGGATTGCCGTCGGGTCGTGCAGCGGGCCGCTGTGGCCGCCGATGGTGAACGTCTCGCCATCTTCGGGGTCGGTCACCGTCACCTGCGGGATGCTGGTGCGCCGGCTGTTGTACACCAGGGTGCCGCCGTTGGCCTTGAGCGGGCCGCCGACGTGCTGGCCGGCGCCGGCCGGGTCGGTGATGCTCACACCCAGCGAGTTGCCGAGGATATCGTTGGCCAGGGCGGCGACGACTTCATAGCTGCGCTGCACCGTTGGCCGGGTGCCGATGCCATTGGTGTTGGCGGTAAAGCGCGGGCAGATGCCGTCGAATGCCACGGTATTGCGCGCCGCCATCGGCAACGGGTTGTTGGGCAGGGCAAACAGGTCGTTGCGGCTGTTGCTGTAGTTGCGCATAACGCCCCAGATGCCATTCCAGTAGCCTTCGTGGGCGGCGTCCAGCGAATACAGGTAGTCACCGTTGGGCGCCGACGCGCTGGAGATCATCGACACCGGTGCCATGAAGCCCAGTTGCTCGGAGATCCCGACCATCTGCGAGGCCTTCCAGCCGGAGTTCGAGCTGTTGCCGAAGCCCGAGCCGTTCTGCAGCCATTTGACGCCATGCAGGGTCACGTTGTGTTCCTCTTCATGGCCACCGGCATGCATGCGCAGGCGCACGTTGTCGCCAGAGTAGGTGCGCAGCATCGGCGTGAACGGGTCGCCCGGCTCGGCCCCGGCGGCGTTGATGTGCGGCGGGAACAAGGTGGTGCCACCGGTTGGCCCCACAGCCGAGGTAACAGCCGCCGGCGACAGGTTCATCGCCGGGATGGCGCGGTCGGTGCGGCTCTGCATGGCATAGGCGAGATCGCCGGCCAGGCCGTCGGCCTGCATGCCGCGCTTGCCGTCGGGGGCGACCTTGTTGGGGTCGTAGACACGCAGGGCCAGCGGCTCGTTGCGGTAGTTGACGACGAACATCCCCGGGTCATCCACCGAGATTGCCTGCGGGCAAGGCCGGCTCGGGCAGCCCGGGTTGAGCCCGCCGCGCGACTCGACCACCGATTCCAGCAGGTTCGAAGCCTTCTGCCGCACCGGCGGGTTGATCGCATAGCGGAAGCTGTCGGCGCTGGCCGGGTAAGCCTGGGCATTGGGGATGCCGTCCGGGCCGGCACCCACGTAAACGCCGGCCTCATAGGCATGCTGGAAGTCGCTGTACTCGAGGAAAAACTCGCGGTAGCTGTCGTTGCGACCGTCACCGTCAAGGTCGCCGGTTTTCACCACCGCCTGCCACGAGGTCGGCCCGCCGTCTTCGCGCAGGGCACTGTTATACAGCAGCTCGCCGGTTTCGGCGTGGTACCAGGTAGAGCCGGCAGGCTCGGCCAGCACGGTGGCGTACAGGCCCAGTTGCTGGTGGGTCGATGGGCCGAGGTGGTCGTGGGTAAAGATGGTGCCCAGGCCACGGTCGACGTTATGCACGTTGACCACCGGGTCGACGAACCAGCGCTGCATGGCCGTGCGTGCGCCCAGCCAGTCGGCGCGCCCGTAGCGGCCGAAGAACGGGTGCGCCTTGGCCACCGGGCACTCGGCCGTGCCTTCGCGCGGGTCGCCGGCGCGGCACTCGTTGAACTCGCGAATCGCGTGGATACGCTCGACCACGGTGCCAGGGGAAAGGATACCGTCCTCGTAGTTCCAGCCGTTGGCCGAACCATCGGCGGCGGTCAGGTCCCATTTGGGCAGGTGGATGTGCTGGCCGATAACGTCGGTTGGCGTACGCACCTGGTAGTCGTCCATTTCATAGTACGAGGGGATCAGGTTGGTGTGCTGGTACATCACGCAGTCGAAGGTGTTCATGCGCATCACCAGCGGCTCCGGCGGGCGCTGCTTGTTGATCACCGCCCAGGCGTCTTCCCAGAGGCTGATGATCCGCGCCTGCGGAAAGTGGTAGCCAACCTTGTTGTACACCGCGTCGAACTGGATGTTGGCGCCCTTGTAGATGCGCGGGCGGTCGGCGGTGAAAGTCGAGCTGCCGGTAAAGCTCATGCCGTCCAGGCGCTCGCCGCTGTTGAACTCACCGGCGCCGGACAGTTGGGTCAGGCGCTTGGCGCGATCATCCATGCACGGCTCGTAGTACGGCGCACCGGCGGTGGGTGCGGCGCCGTTGGTGCGAAAGTTGCGCGCCACGGTCTGCTTGCCAGGCAGTACGGCATAGCTTGGGTGCTCCAGTTTGGAATGGAAGCTCATCGCCGCCTGTTCGACGTCGGTACCCTCCTCGGGCAGGAACACCGCCTTGGCCTTGGTGATGGCCTTGGTGAAGTCCAGCGCAGTGGTGGTCACCAGCGCCTCGCCGCCGGCCGACAGACCGTCCAGGGCATGGCGTGGCAGGCCGCCGTCCCAGCCACCGACCTGGGCCGGGTCGAGGTTGGCCCACAGGGCGTTGCCGGAGTTTTTCAACTGTTGTGCCTTGGCTGGGTCGAGCATGTCCAGCGGCGGGGTTGGCGGGCGCTGGCCGACGGTGTTTTCCATGCCGCCGATCCAGAACGGGAAGCCCGGGTTCTTCAGGCTGCCGTCGGCGTTGCGGTTGGCCTCGCTGCGATCGACCAGGGCCAGCGAGCCGACTGCGCGCGGCGCGGCGTCGTCATGGCCAGCGTCATCATCGCCCTCTTCTTGCTCATCGTCGTCATGGTTTGCGGCAACCAGGGTTTGCGCCAGCTTGGGAATCACCGCGACCTTGCCGGGCATCGGCGCCATGGCCTTGCCGGGCAACGGCACGATGGCCGGGATTGGCGTACCGGCGACGATCTCGCCGTCCGGCAAGGCCCGGGCGCCCGCGGCCGGCTTGCCGCTGCGCAAGGCGAACGGCACGCTGTGATAGCCGTTTTCGCTCTGCCCGGAGACTTCCAGGCGGGTGCCTTCTTCGAACACATCGTGGACCCGCCACATGCTCCACATACCCTGGGCAAAGTGCGGGTAGAAGTGGCAGTGATAGATCGCATCGCCGGCCACGCGGTTACGGTTGCCCGAGCCGCCGTTGGCGATTTCGTAGGTGTAGCCAACACCCGGGCCGATGCCCTGGGCGTCGACATAGTCGGAGTTGTCGTCATTGGGGTTGAACAGCCACTGGTGGCCGTGCAGGTGAAAGATGTGCTGCTCGTGGCCGTTGTGGGTGTTGCGGAACTTGACCATGTCACCGATGTAGCTGTGGTTGACGTTGGCCGGTTCCGCCGGGTACAGGGCCATGGTCGCCTTGACCCCGACCTGCTCGGCGCTCGGGGTCTGGCCCGGGCGGATGTTCTCCAGGCCGACGTTGGCCGGTACGTCCACCAGCATCGCCACGTCGCCGACGGTGTGCGAACTCAAGAAGAACTCTTCATAGGCGCATGACAGGCAGTCATGCATCGGCCCCACGCCCAGGCGGTTGGCCACAACCTCGGCGCCCATGCCGCCGGAGCCATAGTTGATCATGAACGAGTCGCGGGTCGGCTCCAGCACATGGCCCATTACCGGGTCTGCCCAGTAACCGGGGAAGGCCTGGGTCGAGGCGGCTTCGTCGGTGAACTGCGCGGCGAAATCACGGAACGGCTCCAGGCGGTTGGGGATCGCCGGGTTGCGTTTGCCGATGCTTTCCAGCGGGTAGGTCGAGGCCGGGAAACTGCCATCGGCGTTGGGGCCCATGACAATTGCGTCGGATTCGCTGGAGATGATCTCGTTGCCATCGGTCATGGCAATGATCGGCGAACCGGCCTTGCCTTCGCGGATCCACGGCTCCTGCTGCGGGTAGCGCGCCTGGTAGTCGACGATCGGCTGGCCGGTGGGGGTGCGGCCGCTGCTGCTCAGGCGCATCTCTTCTTCGGTCAGGGTATTACGGAAGGTGCGCCCACCTTTGGGCACCACCACCACCTGGCCGAACAGGCCATTGGCGACGTTGCCGGCACCGCCCTCGCCGCCAAAGGTCGCGCCCTGGCTGGTGGCGGCAAACGCGCCTTCACGCTCGGCGTAAAGGGTGTAGGAACGGCTGGCGCCGGGGGCGATCAGGAAGTTGCCGTTGCGCCCGGTATTGGCGGCGATATCGCCGATGCTGTTGACCGCCTGCATGCCGTTGACCTGAAAACCGACATGACGGTCGCTGACCTGCTCGTCGGCGACAAAATGCTCGTCGCCCTGCTCGTTGCCCTCGCCGGCTTCGTTCTCAGCGCCTTCGTTTTCCTCGCCTTCGACCTCGTTCTCTTGCTCGTGGTCGATGCCGTGCTTGTTCGGGTTGGCCTGGTAGGCCAGCAGGTTTTGCAGGTTGATGGTCAGGCAGTCGCCCGCCGCCACCCGCAGCACGATCGGCCGCGGGCGTTTGTCCGGGCGCAAGCTGACCTTGCCCGGTACCGCGGCGCCGCCAGTGGCCAGCGACACCTGGTGCTCGTCGACCACGTCGCGGCGCAGGGCGAACATCATGCCGTTGGCATTCTGCGCACCGAGGCGGTTGAACATCAGTGGCTGATCGAGCGCCACCACATTGGCCACCAAGTTGCGCTCGCAGCGCACGGCAGCTTCGCTGAGCGGTTGCCAGGCAAGGCTGGCGGCCGCAAGCAGCAGGGAAGTCAGGACTGAGCCTTTGATTGGAGTCATCATGGCGTGCCTCGGTGGTGCAAGGGGACTCTGGAGGGGCCGGAGCAAGGCCCATGCCAAATTTTTTATTGTTGTTTTTCAGTAGCTTATAAAGCTGAATGAATCTTGATTGGGGGTGATTCCCCGGTATTCCCCACTAATCGGGGGTTGCCTCATCGCGGGGCAAGCCCGCTCCCACAGGTTTTGCGATTACAAAGGAGCATCCACCGCCAGGCCCTGCAGCCGCCGGTACTGGCGCAGCACCTTGGGCACGTAGCGCCGGGTTTCGGCAAACGGCGGTACTACCCGACCGCGACGCAGCACCGCATCTGGCCCGGCGTTGTAGGCGGCCACGGCCAGGGTGATGTCGTTGTCGAACAGGGTCAGCATGCGCTTGAGGTAGCGCGCCCCGCCCTGCACGTTGGCGGCCGGGTCGAGGACATTCTTCACGCCCATTTCCTTGGCGGTGTCGGGCATCAGCTGCATCAGCCCGGCCGCGCCGCTGGTCGAGCGGGCGTTGGGGTCGTAGCGCGATTCGGCCTGGATCACTGCGTGCAGCAAGGCCGCCGGCAGGTCGTTGGCCTGCGCCGCTGCCGCCACCACTTCGGCGTAGGGCATGCCGGTGATCAGTTGCGGGCCGTTGCTGGCCAGGCTCACGGCCTCGCTGATGACCCGCTGGTAGGTTCGCCCCGGCCGGTGGACGTTGCTCAACACATAACTGCCATCGGCCTTGATCGAGATGTACACATCGGCCTGAGCCGGATTGCCTGTGGCCAGCCAGGCCAGGATTGCCGCAGTGAGCCAGCGCATCGTGCCACCCTCCCCGTTGCGTCCCCCAGAAAGTGGGGCATATGCCCCGATTGCCAGGGCGTTACCCTTCTGACGCAAGCACTGTGCCGCCTTGCCAGGCCCGTGCGGCAAAGGCCCGGCGCAGGCGCGCACGGCAATTGCATAAGGCCTTGCAGCGCACCTGTGGAGGGCCTGGCTATGAACAACAACCATCGCGCGCAACGCGGCTTCACCCTGCTCGAACTGCTGGTAGTCCTGGTAGTGCTGGGCCTCTTGGCCGGCATCGTTGCCCCCAAGTACTTCAGCCAGTTGGGGCGCTCGGAGGCCAAGGTCGCCCGGGCGCAGATCGAAGGCCTGAGCAAGGCCCTGGACCTGTACCGGCTGGAAGTGGGGCATTACCCCAATTCCGAGCAAGGCCTGCAGGCACTGGTGGCGGCACCCAGCGACGAAACCCGCTGGTCGGGCCCGTACCTGCAGAAAAAGGTCCCGCAAGACCCCTGGGGGCGTAACTACATCTACCGCCAGCCCGGTGAAAACGGTGAGTACGACCTGCTGTCGATGGGCAAGGACGGCCAGCCCGGCGGCGATGGCGAAAATGCCGAGATCACCAGTTGGCAATAACCGGAGGGCTTGCGCATGCGCTATGAACTCAAGGCCCTGGGCAAGGCCGGGGTGGTCTTGCTCCAGGTCGACGCCCAAGACCCGGGCCAGGCCCGCGAACAGGTCGAGCAACAAGGCTTGCGGGTGGTCAGCGTGCGCAGTTGCCAGCGCCTGGCCGGTCTGCGCTGGCGGCGTGGCGAGGTGTTCAACCTGGTGCTGTTCAGCCAGGAGCTGACCACCCTGCTCAATGCCGGCCTGCCGCTGATCGACGCCCTCGAGAGCCTGGCCGAAAAAGAGACCGCGCCCCAGGCACGCAAGACCCTCGGCGAACTGGTGCGCCTGCTGTATGAAGGCAAGTCGTTCTCCCAGGCCCTGGCGCAGTTGCCCAGCGTGTTCCCGCCGCTGTACGTGGCGCTGGTGCAATCGAGCGAGAAGACCGGCGCCCTGGGCGATGCCCTCGGCCGCTATGTTGCCTACCGCCAGCGCATGGACGAAGTGCGCCAGAAGATCATCAGCGCCTCGATCTACCCGCTGCTGCTGTTGCTGGTCGGCGGCGGCGTGGTGCTGTTTCTGCTCGGCTATGTGGTACCGCGTTTCAGCCTGGTGTTCGAAGGCCTGGGCACCGAGCTGCCATGGATGTCGCGCTGGCTGATGCAGGCCGGGATGTTCCTGCACGCGCATCAGCTGGCCATGGCCAGCAGCTTTGGGCTACTCATGGCGCTGCTGTTCATGCTGCGTCGCGAGCCGCGGGTGCGGCGCTGGCTGAACCGCCAGCTGGAACGCCTGCCGGCCCTGCACAAACGCCTGGTGATGTATGAGCTGGCGCGGTTCTACCGCTCGCTGGGGATCCTCCTGCAGGGCGGCATCCCGATTCTCACCGCCATGGCCATGGCCCGCGGCCTGCTCGGCGCGGCCAGTGGCCTGCGGCTGGAGCAGGCCTGTGAACGGGTCAAGGAAGGCCAGTCGCTGTCGGCGGCGCTGGAGGCCGGGCACCTGGTGACGCCAGTGTCGTTGCGCCTGCTGCGCGCTGGCGAGCAGTCGGGCAACCTCGGGCAGATGATGGAGCGCAGCGCCGACTTCTACGACGAGGAGATTAGCCGCTGGATCGAGTGGTTCGTGCGCCTGTTCGAGCCGCTGCTGATGACCTTCATCGGCCTGCTGATCGGCCTGATCGTGATCCTCATGTACATGCCGATCTTCGAGCTGGCCTCGAGCATCCACTAGCGCAACGCGTGACAATCCAGGGCCCTTGCTGTATAGATTCGGCCACCAAGGGGAGCCCGGCAACGGGCTGAGAAACCGCTGGCATGTGCAGCGCGGTGACCCTTCGAACCTGATCCGGATCATGCCGGCGAAGGGATGGGTATTGTGCACCTGCCTTTTTGCCGGCCTCACTGCGGGGCCGACCATGCCAGACATCACCGGCCCCGCTGTCGTCACAATAAAAAGGACAACAGCATGACCGCGCGCTTCACCGACAGCCTTCGCCAGCAAAGCGAGCCGAGCTGGACCCAGTGCATCGAACACCGCTTCGTCAATGAACTGCTCGACGGCAGTCTGGCCGACCCTGTGCTGGTCAACTACCTGATCCAGGATCACCGTTTCATCGATGCGTTCCTGACCCTGCTCGGCGCCGCCATCGCCAGCGCCGATACCTTCGAGGCGCGGATTCGCCTGGGGCGCTTTACCGGGGTGATCGCCGGTGAAGAGAACACCTACTTCCTGCGCGCTTTCGAAGCCCTGGGCGTCAGCGAGGCGCAGCGCCTTGAGGCACCGGACTCAGCGCCGACCGCAGGCTTCAAGGCGATCATGCGCGAAGCCGCGGCCACCCGCTCCTACGCCGCCGCCCTGGCGGTGCTCAACGTCGCCGAGGGCCTGTACCTGGACTGGGCGCTGCGGGCCAACAAGCAACTGCCGCCGCGCTTCGAGCACGCCGAGTGGATCACCCTGCACGACAACCCGGCGTTCCAGGACTTTGTCGCCTTTCTGCGCGCCGAGCTGGACCGCGTCGGGCCTGCACACGCACAGGTCAGCCGCGACTTCTTCCTGCGCAGCGTGGCGCTGGAACAGGCGTTTTTCGACGCCGCCTACGACATTGAGGGCTAAGCCATGGATATCTTCGAGCGCCTGAAACAGGCCGCCAGCGCCGACTGGCACAGCTACGTCGAGCACGACTTCGTTCGCCAGATGGGCGCCGGCACCCTGGCGCAACCGGCGTTTCGCAAGTACCTGGTGCAGGACTACCTGTTCTTGATCCAGTTCGCCCGCTCCTGGGCCCTGGCCGCCTACAAGAGCCGCACCCTCAGCGACATCCGCGCCGCCCAGGCGGGGCTGGCGGCGATTCTCGACGAAACCGAGCTGCACGTGCGCCTGTGCGAGCGTTGGGGGCTGTCGGCCGACGACCTCGCGGCGACACCGGAGCACCAGGCCACTGTCGCCTACACCCGCTTCGTGCTGGACTGCGGCGCCGCCGGCGACCTGCTGGACCTGCACGTGGCCCTGGCGCCGTGCGTGATCGGCTACGCCGAAATCGGCCGCAACCTGACCCCCGACGGCGTTCAGGCACTGGGCGATCATCCTTACCGCGAGTGGATTGGCGAATACGCAGGCGCCGGCTACCAGGGCGTGGCCACGGCTGCCCGCGCGCACCTGGATGACCTGGCCGCGCGAACCATGACCGAGCGCCGCTTCGAGGAACTGGTCAAGGTCTTCGCCCAGGCCTCGCGGCTGGAAGCCGACTTCTGGCAGATGGGGCTGGATGCGGCTGGACAGTAAGGGTTAAAGATTCCACAGGTCAGTAATCGTAGCGATCCACCGCCCGCCGCCGCTCGTTGTCATCGCGCATGTCGTAGTTGGCGGTGGTCTGGATGTTGGTGTGGTGGGCCAGCTTTTGCGCGATCGACAGGTCATGCTCTTCGATCACCCGGGTGATGAACGAGCGGCGAAAATCGTGGGGCATGATCTTTACCCCTACTTGAGTGCCACGCTGGCGGGCGATGTAGTAGATCGCGTGCTTGGTGATGCGCTCGCGGGTGATGTGGCTGCCACGGCGGATGCGGTTGAACAGGAACTCGTCGTCGGCCTGCCCTTCAGGCAACTGCTCGCGGCGAAACGCCAGCCAGGCGTTGAGCTTTGCAAACGCCCAGGGCGGCGCGTACTTGATCAGTTGCTTGTTACCCTTGCCCAGCACCTGCAGGCTGCGTTCGCTGAAGTCGACCTGGCTGAGGGTCAGGTTGACCGACTCGGACTTGCGCATGCCGGTGCCGTACAGCAAGGCGATCACCGCCGCATCGCGCAACCCCTGCGGGCGCGGGTCGGCAGCGCAGGCGTCCATCAGCTCGCGAATCAGGCTGCGCTTGAGGTTGCGCCCGGCCGGCAGGCGCGTGCCCTGGGTCGGCTTGACCGTGCGGATCTTGAGCAACTGCTCCTGGCTGATCAGGCTCAGGCGCCAGGCCTCGTTCATTACCCCGCGTACCGCGTTGACGTACAGCGACGAGGTGTTCGGCGCATAGCCATCGGCGCGCAAGGCCGCCACCAGGGCGGTGACATGCCCGGGCTCGAGCTGGTGCCAGGGCACCTCGGCGATGTCGCAATCCTCGAAGCCCAGGCGGTCGGCAGCATCCTGGAGGATGTACTTCATGGTCAGCTGGCTGGACGGCGCCAGGCGGGCGAGGTATTGCAGCAAGGGGTTTTGCAGTGAATCGGACAAACCGGGAATCCTGTAGAGCGCAGCTGAGGTCAGGGGCCTGCAACGGGCCAGTCTGACTCGTGACAACACCGTGGCCACTGACCTGCATCACAATCAGGTCATTGATTGGCAAGTCTTTTTAGCCACGGCAAGAATCCCGATAGTACCTCATCGTCGCCCCCGGAATCGATTGAGGGCATTTTCATGGCACCGAGTCATCCAGGTACAGCTTCACGGTTTCGCGGGTCAGCGACATGACTTCATGGGTCAAACCGTTGAAATCCGTCTCGCCATGCTCCAGGTAGCCGTCACTGCGCTTGACCACATAGGCCACGTAGCCGCGTGGGCGGCCGGTGTCGTTATCGATGATTTGCAGGCGGTCGCTGTACAGCGGCAACGGCTCGATCCGCGGCACCAGGGGCGAACGACCGATGACAATCGGCTCGGGCTGCCACTGCACCAGGCGCTCGCGGTGCCGGGCCACTTCGGTGAGCACCTGGTCGACCGGCAACTGCAGGGTTTTCGAATAGTAGGCATCGTAAAGAAACGCGGTAATACTCAGTTTGCAGGGGACATGCGCCTTGTCCGCCAGCAGGCGCTGGATCGCCGGCTTGAGCAGTTCGGTCTGCGTGCTGCGGTCCGGGGTGGTCTTGTAGAAATGCGCGTTGACCACGTAGTTGTAGCCCTTGATTTCGGAGATGCCCTCGAAATCGACACCGCCAACCAGGCTGTAGATCATCGCATGGCCAACGGTGAAATCCTGGTCATCGTCCAGGGCGCAGGTAAACCACTCGCCGATCTGCCCGTCGCCGGTATGCCGTTCGAACAGGCTGATAATCTCTTCGTCGCTGCGAAAGCGCAGGGAGTAAGAGCCATCGTGATAGGTGAACGAGGTGAATTCCAGCGGCATCGACTCGATACCGTGGCTGCAACCGCCAAGCGCTAGCGCAGCGCCCAGGGCGCACGCGGCGAGGCGTAAAGAGGGGGCGAACAAAGGGGCGTCATCCATGAGCAAGCGAGGCGCGCAAGAATGCCCAAGGCCGCGCCCGCCAGCAAGCATTTCCGCGCCCGCAGGCGGCAACGATGGGCTACAGTTGCGGAGGAACCCCCTGCCCCGAGGCCCCATGGCTTTCCATCGACTGACCCGCACCCACCCGCGCCTGAGTTTTTCTGCCGTTGCCGGCTGCCTGGGCGGCTGGCTGATTCCCGCCGACAATCTGGTGCAGCACATCCTCACTGGCTGGAACATCGGCGTCTGGCTGTACCTGCTGCTGGTGCTGTGGCTGACCCTGCGCGCCAGCCCCGAGAAGGTACGCGAAGTGGCCTGTGTCGAAGATGAAAACGCCGGCCTGGTGCTGCTCACCGTCAGCATCGCAGCGATCGCCAGCCTTGCCGCAGTGACCCTGCAACTGGCCGCCAGCCGCGGCCTTGGCGGTGGCCCGCAACTGCTGCACTACGCCTACACCGGCTTTACCATTGCCGGCTCCTGGCTGATGATCGGCACCATCTTCAGCCTGCACTACGCCAGGCTGTTCTACACCGCCGGCAGCAAGGAGCCTTTGCTGCGCTTTGCCGATGGCGAGCTGAACCCCGACTATTGGGACTTCCACTATTTCTCGTTCACCCTCAACGTCGCCGTGCAGACCTCGGACGTGGGCGTTGCCGACCGGCAGATGCGCCGTATCGTCCTCGCCCACTCATTGGTGGGTTTCGTGTTCAACACCGCGATTCTGGGCTTTACCATCAACATCGCCGCCGGCCTGTTGAACTGACGGCACGCCTTCAAGCACCTGCATGGCGCAACGGGCGATGCGCTGGCAGGCCTGCTCCAAACGGTCGCTGTCGAGCACCAGGCCAAAACGCAGGTGGCCGGCGGCGCTGGGGCCGAAGGCGTCGCCAGCGAGCACCGACACCCCATGCTCCTCCAGCAGACGCTCGGCAAAGGCCTGGGCGCCAATGCCGGTCTCGCGGATATCGATCATCACGAACATGCCGCCATCGGGCTTGTGCACGCGGATGCCCGGGCAGCCGTCAAGGCTTGCGCAAACCCGGTCGCGCCGCTCGCGGTAGCGCTCGCGCATCTGCCGCACCTGGGGCAGGTCTTGCTCCAGGGCCACCTGGGCGGCGTCCTGGATAAAATCCGGCAGGCCGTACAGCATGCACAGCGCCAGGTTGCTCAAGTGCTCGGTCAACTGCTGCGGGCCGATCACCCAGCCGACCCGCCAGCCCGACATGGCATGGGACTTGGACAGACTATTGATGGTCGCGCTGCGTTCGGCCATGCCCGGCAGGCTGGCCGGGCTGAAATGCTCGCCCTCGTACAACAACTCGCTGTAGACCTCATCGGAAATCAGCCACAGGTCGTGGTCGATGCACAGCTGCGCCAGGCGCTGCCAGGTAGCCTTGGGCAGGCTGGCGCCAGAGGGGTTGTGCGGGCTGTTGAGCAGCAAGGCGCGGGTGCGCGGGTTAATACGCCGGGCGATGTCGTCAGGGTCGACCCTGAAGCCCTGCTCGGGGCGTACCGGCACCGGCACCAGCCTTGCGGCGCAGGCACCGAACACCGCTTCGTAGGTGACATACATGGGCTCGGCGACGATCACCTCGTCGCCCGGGTCGAACAGGCACTGGGCCACGCCATACAGCGCGCATTGCGCTCCGGCCAGCACCACCACTTCCAGCGGGTCGACCGGCTGGCCGCTGTGGCGGGTGTGATGGGCGGCGATGGCGCGGCGCAGGGCCTCGCTGCCGCGCACATCGGAATAGTGGGTGTGGCCACCGCGCAGGCTGTCGATGGCGGCGTCGACTATTGGTTGCGGGGTGTCGAAGTCCGGGTCGCCAATCGACAACAGGATGATATCCCGGCCCTGGCCTTGCAGTTCGACGGCGCGGTAGTGGATGTTCCAGGCAGCAGCACCGTCACCGGCGATACGTTGGGTGAGCGCGGAATAACGCATTGACGGTCTCCTTGACTGAACCTGGACGCGCCATTGGTCTGAAACTCCCAGGCAAGCATCCCAGCCGACTGTCGGTAAAAATAGCAGAGCGGCGCCATAGCAGGCGGGGAAATATTGCCAGCAAACGTTTGCCGCCAACACCAAAGTGGTCGCCGCGCCTGCCGGGGAACGTGAGCTGGGTCAAACTCTCGACAAACCGTCATCATCCTGGGCCGACACTGGCGCCATCAATGCTATGTTTAGGTTTCCCGCCGGGTCGCACCGACCCGCCCATTCTTGCGTGAGGTTCACCGTACAAGGAGGCCGGCATGAACAAGCTGACGTTCCCCAACGCCTGCCAGATGATGCGCTGGCATTTTCATCCGCTGGGCTTCGAGGCCAGCATGGACGCCCCGCGCAGCATGGTGGCGCGCCTGTTCGACCGGGCCACCGGCGAAACCCTGCTGGCGATTGCCGGCATTCCCTGCGCCACGCTGATGCACGCGGCGGACGTCGAGCGCATCATCGAAGCGGTTGAGGCCGAACTCGACGCCTTCGAACCGTCCTGCAACCTGCGTGCGGTCGGCTGATCAGCTGACAACCCGGGGCTCGCGCCCGCGCTCGATATCGGCAATGAAGCGCTCGGCCGGCTGTGGCTGGCCGAGCAGATAACCTTGCAACGAGTCACATCCCAGGCGGGTCAGGAAGCTCTGCTGGCGGTCGGTCTCGACCCCTTCGGCGACAATCCGCAAGCCCAGGGCCTGGCCCAGCGCGACGATGGCCGAAACGATGGCAGCGTCGTCGCTGTCCTGCTCCAGGTCTCGCACGAAGCCGCGGTCAATCTTCAATTCGTTGGCCGGCAGGCGCTTCAAGTACATCAGGCTCGAATAGCCGGTACCGAAGTCATCGATAGACAGGTCCACACCCATGTCCGAAAGCCGCTGCAGCACCTGCATGCTGGCGTCGGCATCGCGCATGGCGGTGGTTTCGGTGATTTCCAGGGTCAGGCTGTTGGCCGGCAACTGATGACGCGCCAGCACCCTGGCAACGCTCTCGACCAGCCCGGTGTGGCAGAACTGGATGGCCGACAGGTTAACGGCGATGCGCCAGTTGCTGTGGCCCCGGTCGATCCAGATGCGCATCTGCCGGCACGCCTCGTCCAGCACCCACTCGCCGATGGGGATGATCAGGCCGGTTTTTTCCGCCTGGATGATGAACCGGTCGGGCAGCAGCAGGCCATGTTGCGGGTGTTCCCAGCGCAGCAAGGCCTCGGCGCCGATCGGCTGGCACTCGAGGGCGTCGAACTTGGGCTGGTAGTACAGGCGGAACTGGCCCTGCTCCAGGGCCACGCGCAAATCCTGCAGCAGTTGCAGTTGCAGGCGGGCGTTGCTGTTCATCGACACGTCGAAGAAGCTGTAGCCGTTCTTGCCGGCGCTCTTGGCGTGGTACATGGCCGCATCGGCGTTGCGCAGCAGTTCGTGCTGGTCGATACCATTGCCCGGGTAGAGGACGATGCCGATACTCGCCGAGATCTGCAGGTTCTGTTCAGCAACGCGGAAGCTGCGCGAGATCAGGTTGACCTGCTTGGCCGCCACGCCCACGGCGTCGTCGGCTTCCTGCAGCTCGACCAGCAGCACGAACTCATCGCCGCCGATCCGCGCCAGGGTGTCCTGGCTGTGCAGGTGGCCGCGCAGGCGCAGGGCGACTTCCTTGAGCAACTGGTCGCCCATGTGGTGACCGAAGGCATCGTTGACCGGCTTGAAGCCGTCCAGGTCGATGAACATCAGCGCAAAACAACCGCCCTGCTCGGCCACCTTGCTGATCGCCTGGTCGATACGGTCGGCCAGCAGCGTACGGTTGGGCAGGCTGGTGAGGGTGTCGTGCAGGGCCAGTTGGGTCAGTTCCTGGTTGGCCAGGGTCAGCGAGCGGGCAAGCTCGGCGGTGCGCGCTTCCAGGCGCGCATCCAGCACCGAGGTCAGCAAGGCTGCGGCCAGCACTGCCAGGGTGGTGATCAGCACCAGGTAATCCAGGCCGTTGCCGCTCAGGCCGCCGCCCAGGGCGCCGCAGTAACTGCCTTCGGGGAAGTTCGCCGCGGCCATGCCGGTGTAATGCATGCCGACGATCGCCACGCCCATGATGATCGCCGCGCCGCCACGCAAGTGGCGCACGTACAGGGTTTGCTGGCGCAGGCGGAAGGCGATCCACAACGCCGCTGCCGAGGCGCCGACAGCGATCAGCAGCGAGGCGCTGAACAGCGCGGGGTCGTAGTCGATGCCCGGGGTCATGCGCAGCGCGGCCATGCCGGTGTAGTGCATGCTGCTGATGCCGGTGCCCATGATCAACGCGCCAGCGCCCAGTTGCAGCCACGGCAAGGTCGGCTGGCTGACCAGCCACAGGGCGAAACCCGACGACAGCCCGGCGATCAGCAGCGACAGCAGGGTCAGGGTAATGTCATAACCGAGCTCGATCGGCAGGTTCAGGGCGAGCATGCCGATAAAGTGCATCGACCAGATCCCGATGCCCATGGCCAGCGCCCCGCCACCGATCCACAGGTACACCGCACGGCCCTTGGCGGTGTTGATCCGGCCGGCGAGGTCGAGGGCGGTATACGAAGCAAGGATGGCCACACACAGCGAAATCAATACCAGCGACGAAGAGTAACTACCGATCAGCATGAGGCCTTCCACAACCCGTAGACCGGGCACTGGCGAGGCCCGGATAAAAGCCGATGATTGTACTCAACCTTTGGCGAAACGCACGGAGTTTTCGGTGGGTTGGAAAACCAGACCCAGCCAGTAAAAGACAGCGGATAACCTTTGGATTTCCCTCACTAACGCGGGTGACTCAAGGCCAAAGACGGTTGCGCAGCGCCCGTCTCGCCCTTAATGCTGACATTTGCTGGAAAACGCTAACTCGACCTCAGGAACCAACAGGTCAATGTGGTACCCAGACGCTCCGTCGCCAATGGCAACATGAATGCCCTCGACACCTTCATTGAGCTGAGAGTTGAGCTTATAGTCGATAAAACGAGCAATCGATTAATTCACACCGATAGCAAACTCGGTAAGTGGTAGACCTCTTTTGCCTGCGGCAACTGCCAATAAATCAGAACACTCTTCCCCCGCCACTAAAAAAGATACAATAGCATTGTCCATAACTTTCAGAATCGCACCACATTCAGCCACCGAGCGAGCAAGACCCTCGAGTTCACCTTTGAGTTCGGAGCGTAGCGCCCAGCCCTCATTCCTTATGACACTCAACATTCCTGTCACTTGCAACTGCCCAGTAAAACTAAATGGGCAAGGCGCTTCCGCTTGCATATGAGCGTAGTGAACCTCAAAAAACTCAGCGACAGAATGAATGTAGTCCCCTTCTGCATCATCCCTTATCATGGCGTAAGGCACAGCGTCTGAATGGATCAATGCTTGCCCTGTGTTAAAGCCGCCTGAAACAACAATGACATTCGCATCGTCGAGCTTGGCCAAGAGCTTTTCTTGTTGAGCCAACGAAGAACTGAAATCACTTCCAACGATTGCTTTGATCGCATATTCCGCATGCTGCACAGACGCCTCAAAAACATGCAACGCACAAAAAATGCACTTCCTGCCGACCCCGTGTGTGGCAATTTCAAAGGTATGCCTGGATGCCTCTTTCGAAAACGAGAGCACCAGGCTTCTTGGCGGCAACTCGGCCAGTTCCAGCAGGCTCTGTGCGGCGACCCCTCGCCGTTGCAAAATTGATTGAAGCTCAGACGAGTCGGTAACGATGACTGCCTCGCCATTGCGAACCCAGTCAAACCCGGTTAGATCAGCAGACATCTGTCACCTCCTTTGTTTCATGGTAGAGAGGCGCGCCTCTCTACCATGACTCACGGTTTAGTCTTCAACATGAGCCCAGGCAAGTGGTGCCCAACCGAAATTGTCAGGACCCGGCGCCATGCGCTTTAACGTGGACGTTGTAGCTTTCATCGCATTCTCCTTCAGTAAGTTCCGATGGCACCCCTCCAAATGAGGAGCGATCTATTCTTAGGCCTTCAATAAAGCCGATGCAATTATTTTCATCAACTTCTTTAGATTAATTTCAACTACGCCTTCCAGCAGATGTTTGCCCAGCCGTTTAACACCCAACGCCACGTGTAGCCGAACACCGAAAGAAACTTCCTTTTTTCCGATAACCACTTGCCGAAGAAAAAAACCAAGAGTACGTTTTTTGATCTCCCGATGAAAAACAGTTAAACATTACGCCACTCTTAGCCCAGGAACTACAGCGCATGCCTACAAACCGTACAATTCCGACAGAAAAACTAAAATATTCTTTAGAACTAAAAGACCTATCGGAAAAGTCATCGCCTTCTCACGCAATTCATTTGCTGCAGCAGGAAATAATTTCAGGCCTGCGCCACAAAGGATGGCCAGAGGCTCAACTTGTTACCGGGCCCAGGGTCGTGACCGCAGAGGAAAACTACGGCTTGCTGGGATACAGCCCTGACGAAATAACGCTTGGTAGTGCGCACACTCGCTGGGTAGATGAATTGACCTTGTTGCGAACTCAGACCACCAGCCAGATTCCCGCAGCGCTGCAGGCCGCAGCGAGATGCCGGGGCCCTGAAGAACTCATCATGATTGCTGCGCCCGGCATTACCTTCCGGCGCGACACGCGCGATCGCTGGCATTGCGCAGAACCCCATCAGATGGACATTTGGGTCCTCGGCGACCCTGCCCTGTCATCCCGAACCGAACTCCTGCGACTGGTCCGCGATATCCTTCACATTGCGGTGCCGGACATGGCCTGGATTTACAGCGACAGTCCGCATCACTACACCGAAGGCGGAATCGAGGTGAACCTTCTTGCAGAAGAACAGCCGGTAGAAGTGCTTGAATGCGGATGCATCGCCACATCGCTTCTTCAACGCCTGGGTATCGACCCGAATCAACATGGCGGACTGGCACTGGGCATGGGCCTGGATCGCCTGACCATGCTGCGTAAAGGGATTCCCGATATACGACTGCTCAGAGACGAGCATCCCCGCGTGCAAGCGCAGATGCACGACCTTCTTCCCTGGAGCCCCGTCTCCCGCCTGCCTTCCATCACGCGTGATATTTCCCTTGCCGTATCGCCCGGCCAAAGTGAAGAAGAGCTCACTGAAAAAATGCTGGTGGCTGCTGCGGACAGGGCAAACTGGATCGAAGAAATGCAAGTAAAAGGACGCTGGGCGGCAAGCGACTTGCCAACTCAGGCAATCGATCGTCTCGGCCTGTTGCCGGGGCAAGAAAACGTATTACTCAGCGTAGTGCTAAGGGACAGCTCACGATCTATCGCAACCGAAGAGGCCAATGCGCTTTACGAACGCATTCAGGCGGCGCTGCATGAAGGTACACCCGGCGGCGGATACCGGATGAACCATTGAGCGAGTTTTGTTGCGAGCCAAGCGTAATTGCAGGGCGGCTCAGGCCCCCAGCAGTATTTCAGCTGAAGCCTTCTGGCTGAGTGCTCGCGCTTTACTGCTCGGCAAACGCCGCCTGCGCCTCCCAGCCCCCACCCAGCGCCGCGATCAACTGCACGCTCGCCACCAACCGCCCCTGCAGCAGGTTGAGCACGCTGCGCTCGTTGCTCAGGGCGGTGGTCTGCACGTTGACCACGTCCAGGTAGGCG
This sequence comes from Pseudomonas sp. UC 17F4, assembly GCF_900101695.1. NCBI lineage: Bacteria > Pseudomonadati > Pseudomonadota > Gammaproteobacteria > Pseudomonadales > Pseudomonadaceae > Pseudomonas > Pseudomonas sp. UC 17F4. Next base: position 3,439,737 of record NZ_FNKV01000001.1, on the reverse strand, counting down.
ATCAGCCCGGCCTTGTACTGGTTGTTGGTCAGACGCAGGGATTCGCGGGCCGAGGCCAGGGCTTCGCTGCGCACCCGCGCTTCGTCTTCATAGACCTTGAGCTGTACCAGGTAGTTTTCCACTTCCTTGAAGCCGTCGAGCACGGTCTGCCGGTACTGGGCCACGGTCTGGTCGTAGACCGCTTCGCTGCGGTCGACTTCTGCCGCGCGCTGGCCGGCGTCGAACAGGGTCATGGCCAGTTGCGGGCCAACCGACCAGAAGCGGTTCGGCAGGCTGATCCAGTCGCTGAAGCTGCTACTGCTGTAGCCGCCGCTCATGCTCAGGGTCAGGTCCGGGAAGTAGGCGGCGCGGGCCACGCCGATGCTGGCGTTGGCCGACATCACGTTACGCTCGGCCTTGGCGATGTCCGGGCGGCGCTCCAGCAGTTGCGAAGGCAAGGCCAGCGGCACTTGCGGCAGGGCCGGGATGTCCTTGCTGTCGGCCAGGGCGAACTCGGCCGGGGCCTTGCCGAGCAGCACGGCAATGGCGTTTTCCAGCTGCGCGCGCTGCCACACCAGGTCGATCAGGTCGGCCTGGGTGCTTTTCAGCTGGGTCTGCGCCTGGGCCACGGCGTCCTTGCCCGAGACCCCGGCACGGTACTGGTTCTCGGTCATTTTCAGCGAACGCTCATAGGCCTCGACGGTGGCCTCGAGCAGGCGCTTCTGTTCGTCGATCACCCGCAGTTGCAGGTAGTTCTGCACCAGTTCCGACTGCAGGCTCAGGCGGATCGCCGCCATGTCGGCGAGGCTGGCCTCGGCGCTGGCCTGGTTGGCGGCCAGGCCGTCACGCAGTTTGCCCCACAGGTCGGCCTCCCAGCTCACCCCCAGCTGGGTGTTGTAGGTGTTGCGGATGCCGCTGCTGTTGTTGCTCAGGCTCGAACTCGAGCTGCCGGTGCCCTGGCTTGAGCGGGTTTTGCCGGCCGACAGGTCGAGGCTTGGGAACAGGGCGCCGCGGGCGCTTCGCACCAGAGCCTGGGCCTGGCGGTACTGGGCTTCGTACTGGGCGACGGTCTGGTTGCCGGCGTTGAGCTGCTCGACCAGGCCGTTGAGCTGGGCGTCGCCGTACAGCTCCCACCAGGCGCCGCGGGCGATGGCGTCCGAGGGGTTGGCCTGGGTCCAGCCTTCGGCGTGCTTGAAGGCCACCGGCGCCGGGGTTTCGGGCCGGTGGTAGTCCGGGCTCAGGGTACAGGCGCTGAGCATCCCCAGGCACAGGGCCGAGGCCAGCAGGCGCGAGCCGCGGGCAGCCAGCAACGGCTGCAGCGAACGGTCGGAAAGAAGCGGACGTCGGGTCATAGCGGGGTTTCCAAAGCAGCGTCGGTACGCACGCCGCGCCAGCGGTTGAAGCGATGGCGCAGGCGGTCCAGATAGAGGTAGACCACCGGGGTGGTGTAAAGCGTGAGGATCTGGCTGAAGACCAGCCCGCCGATGATGGTCAGGCCCAGCGGCTGGCGCATCTCGGCGCCTTCGGCGTGGCTGAGCAGCAGCGGCAAGGCGCCGAGGATGGCCGCCAGGGTGGTCATCAGGATCGGCCGCAGGCGCAACAGGCAGGCACGGCGGATCGACTCCTCCGGGCTCAGGTGCTCGTGGCGCTCCAGCTGCAGGGCCAGGTCGATCATCATGATCGCGTTCTTCTTCACCACGCCAATCAGCAGGAACAGGCCCAGCAGGGAGATCAGGCTGAACTCGCTGCCGACCACATACAAGGTCAGCAAGGCCCCTACCCCGGCCGATGGCAGGGTCGAGAGGATGGTCAGCGGGTGAATGTAGCTTTCGTAGAGAATGCCCAGCACCAGGTACACCGCCAGCAAGGCGCCGAGAATCATGAACGGCTGGCCCTTCTGGCTTTCGGCGAAGGCATCGCCGGTACCGCCGAGCTTGGCGATCACGTCCTCGGGCAGGCCGACCTTGGCCACTGCCCGCTCCACCGCGGCCAGGGCCTGGTCCTGGCTGTAGCCTTCGGCAATGTCGAAGTTGATGCTCTCGGAGGCAAACTGGCCTTCGTGGCTGACGCGGTCGTCGGCCAGGCTGTTCTGGTAATGGGCGAAGGTGGACAGCGGGACCCGCGCGCCGTCGGCGGTGATCACCTGGACCTGCTCGAGGGTGCGCGGGTCCTGGGCATATTTGGGGTTGATCTCCATCACCACCTGGTACTGGTTGAGGCTGTCGTAGATGGTCGAGATCTGCCGCTGACTGTAGGCATTGTTGAGCACCGAGGTGACCATGCTCATGTCGATGCCCAGGCGCTTGGCCTGTTCGCGGTCGACCACCAGGGTGATCTGCTGGGTACCGCCGCCTTCGCGGGCGTCGATGGCGGTCAGCTCCGGCAGGCTCTTGAACGCCGCGACCACCTTCGGATACCACTCGCGCAGGGCCGACAGCTCGCTGCTTTGCAGGGTGTAGAGGAACTGCGAGCTGCTCTGGTCGCGACCGCCGCCGAACTGCAAGTCCTGGTCGGCCATCAGGAACAGCCGCCCGCCGGGCACCTTGGGCATCTCTTTGCGCAGGCGCTCGATGATCTTCTGCGCCGAGACCTTGCGCTCGCTGATCGGCTTGAGGCGCACCAGCACCATGGCGTTGTTGGTGCCGCTGTTGCCACCAATGAAACCGGCAACGCTTTCCACTGCCGGGTCGGCCAGCAAGGCGCGGCGGAAGATCTCCATCTTCGGCTGCATGACCTGGAACGACAGACCGTCGTCGCCGCGGACAAAGCCCATCAGCTGGCCGGTGTCCTGCTGCGGCAAAAAGGTCTTGGGCACTACCACGTACAGGGCGATGTTGACCGCGATGGTCACCAGCAGGCTCAACAGGGTCAGGCGCCGGTGGCGCATGACCCAGTCAAGGCTGCGCCCGTAGCCGGCCATCATGCGCTGGTTGAGCTGCTCGCTCCAGCGTTGCAGGCGGGTCTGTTGCCCCTCGGCGTGGGGCTTGAGCCAACGTGCGCAGAGCATCGGCGTCAGCGTCAGCGACACCAGCAGGGAGACCAGGATCGCCACTGCCAGGGTGATCGAGAACTCGCGAAACAGCGAACCGACGATGCCGCCCATGAACAGGATCGAGACGAACACCACCACCAGCGACAGGTTCATCGACAGCAAGGTGAAGCCCACCTCCTTGGAACCCATGTACGCCGCACGCATCGGCGGTACGCCTTCGTCGATATGCCGGGAGATGTTCTCCAGCACCACGATGGCGTCATCCACCACCAGGCCGGTGGCAAGAATCAGCGCCATCAGCGACAGGTTGTTCAGAGAAAAGCCGCACAGGTACATGGCCGCGAAGGTGCCGACCAGCGACACCGGCACCGCCAGGGTCGGGATCAGCGAGGCGCGCAGGTTGCCGAGAAACAGGAACACCACCAGCACCACCAGCACCACGGCGATGATCAGGGTGTGCTCGGCTTCCTTGAGGGTCGCCTTGATCACCGGCGAGCGATCCATGGCCACGTCCAGCTTGACGCTGGCCGGCATCAGCGACTCCAGGGCCGGCAACTGCTCCTTGATTTTGTTCACGGTCTCGATGATGTTGGCGCCGGTCTGGCGGTTGATCACCAGCAGCACCGCGTCCTGGTCATTGAAGAAACCACTGTTGTAGCGGTTCTCCACCGCGTCGCTGACCTTGGCCACATGGCTCAGGCGCAGCACCGCGCCATCCTGGTAGCGAATCACCAGCGGCTCGTAGTCCTTGGCTTTCTCCAGCTGGTCGTTGGCCTGCACCTGCCAGTTGCGCTGGCTGTCTTCGACAAAGCCCTTGGGCCGGCGCTGGTTGGCGTTGGCGATGGTCTGGCGCACGTCGTCCAGGGACACGCCGTACTGGTTGAGCAAGTGCGGCTCGAGCTCGACCCGCACCGCCGGCAGCGAACTGCCGCCGATCTGCACTTCGCCGACCCCCGGCACCTGCGACAGGCTCTGGGACAGGATGGTCGAGGCCAGGTCGTACAACTGGCCCTTCTGCAGCACGCTTGAGGTCAGCGCCAGGACCATGATCGGCGCCTGGGACGGGTTGTATTTCTTGTAGGTGGGCATGCTGCGCATGCCGCTGGGCAGCAAGTTGCGCGAGGCATTGATCGCCGCCTGCACCTCGCGCGCGGCGGCGTCGATGTCGCGGCCCTGGTCGAAACCGAGGATCACCCGCGTCGAGCCCTGGCTCGAGCTGCTGGTAAGGGTGGTCACCCCGGAGATCGCGCCCATCGAGCGCTCCAGCGGCGTGGCCACGGTCGAGGCCATGACCTCGGGGCTGGCGCCCGGCAGGTTGGCCTGGACCACGATCACCGGGAACTCGATCTGCGGCAGCGGCGCCACCGGCAACAGGCCAAAGCTGACACCGCCAAGCAGCATGATCGCCAGGCTCAGCAGCATGGTCGCCACTGGGCGGGCGATGAACGGAGCTGAGAGGTTCATGGGCGGTAGCTCCAAGCTGCAAGCTGCAAGCTGCAAGCAGTTTGAGGTGACCTCTGCAACTGCGGTCCGGCACCAGACCGCTTGCAGCTTGCAGCTTGCGGCTTGGAGCTGGCGCCGATCATACCAAGTCTCCGGTCAAGCCACGGGAGCGAAGGCGCCTCGACAACCGATCAAAGTACAAATAGATGACAGGCGTAGTGAACAGCGTCAGCACCTGGCTGACCAGCAGCCCGCCAACCATCACCAGGCCCAGGGGCTGGCGCAGCTCGGCGCCGGAGCCGCTGGCGAGCATCAGCGGGATGGCGCCGAACAGTGCCGCCAACGTGGTCATCAGGATCGGCCGGAAGCGCAGCAGCGCGGCCTGGTAGATGGCCGCTTCCGGGGCCATGCCCTGGTTGCGCTCGGCCTCGAGGGCGAAGTCGATCATCATGATCGCGTTCTTCTTGACGATACCGATGAGCAAAATGATGCCGATGATGGCGATCATGCCCAGGTCGTTACCGGAGAGGATCAACGCCAGCAAGGCGCCCACCGCCGCCGACGGCAGGGTCGAGAGGATGGTCACCGGGTGGATGTAGCTCTCGTAGAGCACGCCAAGCACGATGTACATGGTCACCACCGCCGCCAGGATCAGCAGCAAGGTGCTCGACAGCGAGGCCTGGAAGGCTTCGGCCGCGCCCTGGAAGCGGGTTTGCACGCCCACCGGCATGCCGATGTCCTGCTGCACCTGCTCGATGACCTTGACCGCCTCGCCGAGGGCCACGCCGTCGCCAAGGTTGAACGACATCATCACCGCCGGGAACTGGCCGATATGGGCAATCGCCAGTTGCGCCTGGCGCTGCTCGATGCGCGCCAGGCTCGACAGCCGCACCTGGCCGCCGTCGGCAGCCTTGACGTGAATCTGCTCGAGCACCTGCGGGCCGATGCTCGACGCCGCCTCGGCCTGCAGCACCACGCGGTACTGGCTGGCCTGGGTGTAGATGGTCGAGATCTGCCGCTGACCGAAGGCATCGTAGAGGGCGTTGGTGATGTCGGCGACGTTGATGCCCAGGCGGCTGGCGGCGTCGCGGTCGATCACCAGGAATACCTGCAGGCCCTTGTCCTGCAGGTCGCTGGCGACATCGGTGAGTTCCGGGCGTTGCTGCAGGGCATCGACCAGCTTGGCGCTCCACTGCGCCAGCAGCTCGGCATCCGGCGAGGACAGGCTGAACTGGTACTGAGTGCGGCTGACCCGGTCTTCGATGCTCAAATCCTGCACCGGCTGCATGAACAGGCGGATGCCGACCAGCTTGTCGACCTCCGGTTGCAGGCGGGCAATCACCTGGGCTGCGGTGAGGTCACGCTCGCCATGGGGCTTGAGGTTGATCAGCAGGCGACCACTGTTAAGCGTGGCGTTGTCGCCATCGACGCCGATGTACGACGACAGGCTCTGCACCGCCGGGTCCTTGAGGATCACCGCGCTGAGCTGCTGCTGGCGCTGGCTCATGGCGCTGAACGACACCGACTGCGGCGCCTCGGAAATACCCTGGATCACCCCGGTGTCCTGCACCGGGAAGAAGCCCTTGGGCACCACCAGGTACAGCAGCACGGTCAGGCCCAGGGTCGCCACGGCCACCAGCAGGGTCAGCGGCTGGTGGCGGAGCACCCACTGCAGGCCACGGCCGTAGTAGTCGATCATCCAGTCGATCCAGGCGCCGCTGGCACGGTAGAAACGCCCCTGCTCTTCCTCCTTCGGTTCGCGCTTGAGCAAGCGCGCGCACATCATCGGCGTCAGGGTCAGCGACACCACCAGGGAAATCAGGATCGCCACCGCCAGGGTGATGGCGAATTCGCGAAACAGCCGGCCGACCACATCGGCCATGAACAGCAGCGGGATCAGTACCGCAATCAGCGAGAAGGTCAGCGAAACCAGGGTGAAGCCGATCTGCCGCGCGCCTTTGAGCGCCGCCTGCATCGGCGTCTCGCCCTCTTCGATGTGCCGCGAGATGTTCTCCAGCATGACGATGGCATCGTCGACCACAAAGCCGGTGGCGATGGTCAGGGCCATCAGGGTCAGGTTGTTGATCGAGAACCCGGCCAGGTGCATGACCGCAAAGGTGCCGATCAGCGACAGCGGCACAGCCACCGAGGGGATGATGGTGGCGCTGAAGCGGCGCAAAAAGATGAAGGTGACCATGACCACCAGGGCGATGGCGATCAGCAGCTCGTGCTGCACGTCCTTGACCGAGGCGCGGATGGTCTGGGTGCGGTCGGTGAGCACGCTGACATCCAGGCCCGCCGGCAGGTTGTCGGTGATCGACGGCAGCATCGCCTTGATCCGGTCGACCACCTCGATGACGTTGGCCCCGGGCTGGCGCTGGATGTTCAGCAACACCGCCTGGTTCTGGTTGGCCCAGGCCGCCAGGCGTTCGTTTTCGGCGCCGTCGACGATCTCTGCGACGTCCTTGAGGCGCAGCGGCGCGCCGTTGTTGTAGGCGAGAATCAGGTTGGCGTATTCCTCGGGCGAACGCAGCTGGTCGTTGGCGTCGAGCATCGACACCCGCGTCGGGCCATCGAAGTTGCCTTTGGGCTGGTTGACGTTGGAAGCGCCGATCAAGGTGCGCACGTCGGCCAGGTTGAGCCCGGCCGAGGCCAGGGCGTCGGGGTTGACCTTGATCCGCACCGCCTGGCGTTGGCCGCCGGCGATGCTGACCATGCCGACGCCGCCGATCTGGGCGATTTTTTGCGCCACGCGGGTGTCGACCAGGTCGTTGAGCTTGGGCAGCGGCATGGTTTTCGACGAAATCGCCAGGGTCAGCACCGGCGTGTCGGCCGGGTTGACCTTGTTGTACACCGGTGGCGCCGGCAGGTCGCTGGGCAGCAGGTTGCTGGCTGCGTTGATCGCCGCCTGCACCTGTTGCTCGGCAACGTCCATGTTCATGTCCAGGCTGAAGCGCAGGGTCAGCACCGAGGCGCCACCGGAGCTGGTCGAGGCCATCTGGGTCAGCCCGGGCATCTGCCCGAACTGGCGCTCAAGCGGCGCAGTGACCGCGCTGGTCATCACCTGGGGGCTGGCGCCGGGGTACAGGGTCATCACCCGGATGGTCGGGTAATCGACCTGGGGCAGCGCCGCCACCGGCAGCATCTTGTAGGCGATCAGGCCGGCCAGGACGATGGCCAGCATGCTCAGGGTGGTCGCCACCGGGCGCAGGATGAACAGCCGCGAGAGGTTCATGCGCCGGCCTTGCCCTGTGCGCTGTCAGCGGCGGAGGCTTCTTTCTTGTCCTGGCCCTGCAGGTGCTGGCCAGGGGTGACCGGCACTTCGGCGCTGTCGTTGACTACTTCGACCTCGCTGCCATCACGCAAGCGGTCGGTGCCTTCGAGCACCACCCGCTCGCCCTTGGCCAGGCCTTCGTTGACCACGGTGAGATCACCATCGCTGGCGCCCAGCGTGAGCTTGCGGATGCGTACCTTGTTGTCGCCTTCCATGACATAGACGAACGAGCCGTCGGTGCCGAACTGGATCGCCGCCGACGGCGCCATCACCACACCCTTGAGGGTATCGGCGAGCAGGCGCACGTTGACGAACTGGTTGGGGAACAGCGCTTCGTCCTGGTTTTCGAAGAAGGCCTTGAACTTCAGGGTGCCGGTGGTGGTGTCGATCTGGTTGTCGAGGCTGCGCAGCACGCCGGCCGCCTGTTGCTTGCTGTCGCTGCGGTCCCAGGCCTCGACCGGCAACTGCGCGCCGCTGCGGTAGCGCGCCAGCACCGTGTTCAGCTCTGTTTCCGGCAAGGTGAAGGCCACGGTGATTGGCTGGGTCTGGGTGATGACCACCAGCGCGGTGGTGTCGTTGGCCGCCACCAGGTTGCCGACGTCCAGCTGGCGCAGGCCCAGACGGCCGCTGATCGGCGCGCGGATGCGGGTGAAGTCGAGGTTGAGCTTGGCGTCGCCTACCGCCGCCTGGTTGGTCTTGATCGTGCCCTGGTACTGGCCGACCAGTGCCTCCTGGGTATCGAGGGTCTGCTTGGCGATGCTGTCTTCGGCGAACAGGCCTTTATAACGCTGCAGGTCGATCTGGGCGTTTTTCAGTTGCGCCTGGTTCTGCGCCAGAGTGCCTTCGGCCTGTTGCAGAGCGATCTGGTAGCTGCGCGGGTCGATCTCGGCCAGCAGGTCGCCGGCCTTGACCTTCTGGCCTTCCTGGAAGTTGACCTTGACCAGTTCGCCGCCGACCCGGCTGCGCACATTCACCGTGTTGGTCGCGGTCACCGTGCCCAGGGCCTTGAGGTATACCGGGAAGTCGCCAACCGTGGCCGGCTCGACCCGTACCGGTACTGGCCCGCCGAACGCGCCAAAACCCGGCCGCCCGCCCTTGCCGCCCGGCGCGGCACCGGCCTTGTGCGCCGCCGGCGACGGCCACAGCCACCAGCACAGGCCGGCGACCAGCAGCAGGATCAGCAGGCCGACAAGCCAGCGACGGGAGGAACGGGAACGAGAAAGCATCGGTTGATCGACCATTGTGCGGGAAAGAATTCTTTTCAGGAGGCTGAACGATAAGCACTGCAGACAGATAAGCAAAGCGCCTTTACCGGCACTTTACCTTGAGCTTACGTAGCTAACGTAATGAACTATAAATAAAAACGGCCTGGACGAGGGCCAGGCCGTTACATCTCTTCGCAATTCTTCGCGGGGCAAGCCCGCTCCTACAGGGATGGTGTAGGAGCGGGCTTGCCCCGCGATCGGCTGTCACTGTTACTTCAGAACAGCCAGGGCAGCCTCATAATTCGGCTCTTCGGCGATTTCGCCAACCAGCTCGCTGTGCAGCACCTTGTCGTTCTCGTCCAGCACTACCACGGCGCGGGCAGTCAGGCCGGCCAGCGGGCCGTCGGCGATTTCAACACCGTAGTTGCCGAAGAACTCACGGCCGCGCAGCAGCGACAGGTTCTGCACGTTCTCCAGGCCTTCAGCACCGCAGAAGCGCGCTTGAGCGAACGGCAGGTCGGCGGAGATGCACAGGACGACGGTGTTGCTCAGCTCGTTGGCCTGGGCGTTGAACTTGCGAACCGAAGTGGCGCAGGTCGGGGTGTCGACGCTTGGAAAGATGTTCAGCACTTTGCGCTTGCCGGCCAGGGAAGCCAGGGTCACGTCGGCAAGGCCTGCACCAACCAGAGAAAACGCAGGTGCCTGGGCGCCGACTTTCGGCAGTTCGCCTTTGACCTGAACCGGGTTGCCTTTAAGAGTCACTTTAGCCATGAACGAAGTCCTTATGCGGGGGTGATTAAAGGACCAGAGTTAACCATGAAAGTGCCCGTCTACCTATGGGCGAATGTTAAATTGTTGAATTGCCAGACAACTTTTGTGGACAATCTTTAGTTGTCCGGGAGCCGATTGCCGGCTCCCGAATCAGGCATTTCAGCTCAGCAGCGAGTACACCAGCGCCGAGATGGCCACCAGGCCCACGGCGACGACGAAGACGTTGGACATCTGCCCGCGGTACTTGCTCATCGCCGGCACCTTGCGGATGGCGTACATCGGCATCAGGAACAGGATCGCGGCGATCACCGGGCCGCCGAGGGTCTCGATCATGCCGAGGATGCTCGGGTTGAGGGTGGCGACGATCCAGCAGATGATCAGCATGAAGGCTGCGGTCATGCGGTCCAGGGCCTTGGCGCCCGGGCGCTTGCCGGTCTTCAGCACCAGGCCTTTGAGGCCTTCGCTGGCACCGATGTAGTGGCCCAGGAACGACTTGGCGATGGCGATGAAGGCAATCAGCGGCGCGGCGAAGGCGATGGTCGGGTTGCTGAAATGGTTGGCCAGGTACGACAGGATCGACAGGTTCTGCGCCTTGGCTTCGGCCAGTTGCGCCGGGGTCAGGGTCAGTACACAACTGAACACGAAGAACATCACCATGGCCACCATCAGCAGGTGGGCGCGGCACAGGATCTGCCCGCTGCGCTCATCGGCATGCGCGCCATAACGGCGCTTCTGGTCAACGGCAAAGGCCGAGATGATCGGCGAATGGTTGAACGAGAAGACCATCACCGGAATCGCCAGCCACAGGGTATGCAGGAACGCCGAGCCCGAAGGCATTTCAGTGGCGGTGCTGAGGATACCGCCACTCCAGTGCGGAATCAGGAACACCGCGAGGAACGCCAGGGCGACGATGAACGGATAGACCAGCCAGCTCATGACCTTGACCGTGGCCTGCTCGCCGCAGCGCACGATGGCCAGCAGGCCGAGGATCAGCACGAACGACAGCAGCGCGCGCGGTGGCGGCTCGATGTGCAGCTGGTGCTCCATGAAGCTGCCGACGGTGTTGGTCAGGGCCACACTGTAGATCAGCAGGATCGGGAAGATGGCGAAAAAGTACAGCAAGGTGATCAGGGCACCGGCACTCAGGCCGAAATGCTCTTCGACCACGTCGGTGATGTCGGCGCCGTCGCGCCCGGAGAGCACGAAGCGGGTCAGGCCGCGGTGGGCGTAGAAGGTCATCGGGAACGCCAGCAGCGCCAGGATCAGCAGCGGCCAGAAGCCGCCGAGGCCGGCGTTGATCGGCAGGAACAGGGTCCCGGCGCCGATCGCCGTGCCAAACAGGCCCAGCATCCAGGTGGTGTCCTGACGGGCCCAGCTGCCGAGGGCGGCGGGGGTCGATTCGAAGCGTTGTTCAACGCTTGGGGCCTGCTCATTCATCCGGGTGCAACTCCACTCGCAAGACTGCAACAGGGCCAGGAGTGGCTAAACAGACGCTTCGCCCCTCTTGACCATACAAAGAGGGGCGCGATTGTGCGCCGATTGGTTGCACTTGCAAAGCCCTGGCCGAGGAGTGGTTGCACCGAAGCTGCAAGCTATCAGCTTCAAGCTGCAAGAAAGGTTGTACCCACTCGCAGCTTGAAGCTGGAAGTGCCAGTTACCTTTGAACTGCAGCGAACGCCTTGGCCACCTGCTGCAGGTTGTCCGGACGCAGGCCGGCCATGCACACCCGGCCGCTGTCGATCAGGTACACACCGAACTCGTCACGCAGGCGACGCACCTGCTCGACGCTAAAGCCGGTGTAGCTGAACATGCCGCGCTGGCGCAGGAAGAACTGGAAGTCCTGGCCCGGCAGCAAGTCACCCAGGGTATCGACCAGGGCCTGGCGCATGTCGAGGATACGCAGGCGCATCTTCTCCACTTCCGCCTCCCACTGGGCATTGAGCTCAGCATCACCGAGCACCGCGGCCACCAGCTGGGCACCAAAGCTTGGCGGACTGGAGTAGTTGCGGCGCACGGTGGCCTTGAGCTGGCCGAGCACGCTTTGTGCAGTATCGCTGTCGTCACAGACCACCGACAGGCCGCCAACCCGCTCGCCATACAGCGAGAAGATTTTCGAGAACGAGTTGCTCACCAGGCACGGCACGCCGGCGCGGGCCACTTCACGGATGGCGTAGGCGTCTGCGTCCAGGCCTTCGCCAAAGCCCTGGTAGGCGATGTCGAGGAACGGGATCAGGTTGCGCGCCTTGAGCACTTCGATCACTTGCTGCCACTGCGCTTGGCTCAGGTCGACGCCGGTGGGGTTGTGGCAGCACGGGTGGAGCAGGACGATGCTGTTGGCCGGCAGGCCGTTGAGGCTGCCAAGCATGCCGTCGAAGTCGACGCCGCGGCTGGCCGGGTCGAAGTACGGGTAGGTGTTGACCTTGAAACCTGCGCCTTCAAAGATCGCCCGGTGGTTGTCCCAGGTCGGATCACTGACCCACACCTGCGACTCGGGGAAGTAGCGCTTGAGGAAGTCGGCACCGACTTTCAGCGCGCCGGAGCCGCCGACGGTCTGTACGGTGGCCACACGACCGGCCTCGACCGCCGGGTGGCCGGCACCGAACAACAGCGCCTGGATCGCCTGGCGGTAGCTGTTCAGGCCTTCCATCGGCAGGTACATCGAGGCTTCGTGAGGCTGGGCGGCAAAGCGCTGCTCGGCTTCGCGCACCGCGGCCAGCTGTGGCACCACGCCTGCGGCATCATAATACAGGCCGATGCTCAGGTTGACCTTGGCGCCGCGCGGATCGGCCTTGAAGGTCTCCATCAGGGAGAGAATCGGATCGCCGGCATAGGCATCGACATGTTTGAACACAGCGCACAGCTCCTTGGGTCAGGACAGTTCGGACTAAAAGCTGTGTCGAGGATACCTGTACTGGCGGCCGAGGAACATTACCCTTGGTGCAACTGATTTATGCATGTATGCACGGTAATCGGCTGGCTGCCCTACCCCGCCAGGCCCTGTAGCTGCTCAAGCTCCGCCACTGTCAGGGTCACGCCCTCCTTCGCCGACTGCTCGCGCTCGCGAAAACGCCGCTCACCCGGCATGCGCTGCAGGCCCACCGCCTGCATCTGCCGCACCAGCTCGCGGCTGCGTTCAGCAAAACGGTTACCTACTGAGCGGGCCGGGTCGATGACGATGATCAACTGCCCGGTCCAGGGCGTTTTCGCGCCTGGGTGTTGCGACCAGTCGAACTCGAACGAGAAGTTGCCGCCGGTCAGCGCCGCCGCCAGCAGTTCGACCATCATCGACAGCGCCGAGCCCTTGTGCCCGCCAAACGGCAGCAGCGCGCCGCCATCGAGAATCGCCTGCGGGTCGCAGGTCGGTTCGCCTTTATTGTCGACGCCCATGCCTTCGGGCAGCCGTTCGCCCTTGCGCGCGGCGATCTGCACGTCGCCATGGGCCATGGCGCTGGTGGCCATGTCGAAGACGATCGGGTCGCTGCCGGCGCACGGCGCGGCAAAGGCAATCGGGTTGGTGCCAAACAGCGGTTGCCGGGCGCCATGGGGCACCACGCAGGTCATGCTGTTGACCACGCTCAGGGCCACCAGGCCTTCATCGGCAAAAGGTTCGACATCCGGCCAGAGGGCGGCGAAATGGTGCGAATTATGGATCGCCAGCACGGCGATGCCGGCGCTGCGGGCCTTGGCCACCAATAGCTCGCGAGCCGCGGCCAGCGCCGGCTGGGCAAAGCCGCCCTTGGCATCGACGCGCACATAACCGCTGGCGAGGTCTTCGACAGCGGGTACGGCCTGGCCATCGACCCAACCACTTTCCAGGGTCGAGACATAACCGGGAATACGGAACACACCGTGGCTGTGAGCGCCATCGCGCTGGGCGCTGGCGCAGTTGAAGGCCAGGGCCTGGGCGACCGCTGCGCTGCAACCATGACGGACGAAAATACGCTGCAACAAGGCCTGCAGGTCGGCAAAGGCGATCTGCACGACAGCAGTGTCGGGACGTGCGGACATCTGAAGCTCCCTTATTGGATTTGGAATGGGCGACAGCGATGGGCAATGGCCAGACTTTCCTCCAGTGACAGCAAACTGTCAAATGTTGACTTGATGACAGAAAACATTCATTTTCTGTTTCCACGGACCACCGCCTTCGAGTATCGCCCTGTGAGCCAACCGATCAAACAGCGCCTGGAACACAGCCTGCACAACGCAGCGGCGTCGGGGCGCAAGATCGCCAGCTACATGCTCGCCCACCTCACCGACCTGCCGTTCGAAACCTCCGCAAGCCTGGCGGCGAAAATCGGCGTCAGCGAGTCGAGTGTCGGGCGCTTCTGCCGCTCGCTGGGTTACGAGCACCTCAAGGCCCTCAAACACGATCTTAAAGACGACCTCGGCGAAGGCCCGTGGCTGGTCGGTGATCGCCTGCAAGAATTTCGCCAACGCCATGGCCAGGATGCCGCCGGCCTGGCGCGCAGCCTGGAGCAGGAAGTCGGCGCCCTGGTGCGGGTTTACGAATACAGCCGCACCCCGGCCTGGAATACCGTCAGCCAGCGCCTGGCGCAGCGGCGCAAGGTGTTTATCGCCGGTTTTCAGACCGAGCGCGGCATCGCCCAGTGCATGGCGCACTTGCTGCAATACCTGCGCGACGGCGTGCAGGTGGTCGATGGCAGTGCCGGGCATTTTGGCGAAGTGCTGCTCAGTGACCCGGCCGACTGCGCCCTGGTGGTGTTCGAGGCCCGCCGCTATTCCCGCCATGCCCTGAACCTGTGCCGCAAGGCGCATGCCGCGGGCATTGCCGTCACCCTGGTGACCGACACTTTTTGTGACTGGGCCGATGCCAACGCCAGTGAGGTGTTTCGCATCCCCACCGAATTCAATCTGTTCTGGGAGTCCACCGCGACGATGCTGTCGTGGGTACACCTGATGGTCAACGAGGTCTGCAAGAAGCTAGGACCGGATGTTGAAAAACGCTTGGAAGCAACTGCAGCTCTACACAACGAATTCGTTGGCTACACGTCAACGAGCAAACAATAGCAAGAGTGCAAACAACAACAGATCGAGGTGTGTCATGAAACCTGTTATCCGCTTCGCAGGGGCTTGCGCCCTGCTGCTCGCCGGCTCGACCCTGGCCCAGGCCGAAACCCTGAAGATCGCTACCGAAGGCGCTTACCCACCGTTCAACTACGTTGATTCGGATAACAAACTGCATGGCTTCGACGTCGACATCAGCCACGCCCTGTGCGAACAGATGAAGGTCGAATGCACCCTGGTGGCCCAGGACTGGGAGGGCATCATCCCGGCCCTGATGGCGAAGAAGTACGACGCGGTGGTGGCGTCGATGATCAATACCGAAGAACGGCGCAAGAAGATCGCCTTCACCAACCACTACTACAAGACCCCGTTGTCGGTGGCCGTGGCCAAGGACAGCGACATCACCGACGCGCAAACCGACTTCAAAGGCTACACGGTCGGCGCGCAATCCTCCTCGACCCAGGCCATCTACGCCGAAGACGTCTATGGCAAGGCCGGCGCCGACGTCAAACTCTACCCGACCCTCGATGAAGCCAACGCCGACCTCGCCGCCGGGCGCCTGGACGGGGTGATTGCCGACAAGTTCCCGCTGACCGAATGGCTGGGCAAGGCCGGCAAGGACTGCTGCAAGATCCTTGGCGACGTCAACGGCACCAAGGCCGACGCCTCGATTGCCGTACGCAAGGAAGATGAAGCCCTGCGCGAACGCCTGAACAAGGCCCTGGACGAAATCGTCGCCAACGGCACCTACCAGAAGATCGCCAGTCGCTACTTCGACTTCGATATCTATCAGTGACTGATCGCGGGTCCATCCCGCTCCCACAAATACCCTGTGGGAGCGGGATGGACCCGCGAATAAGCCCTCCAAAGCACCATCACTCTTGAACCGAGAGGGTTCGCCCATGCTCGAACAACTGTCACTGCTTTCCTTCGCCAGCGGCGGCTGGGGCCAGGCTTTGCTGGCCGGCGCCCTGGTGACCATTTCCCTGGCCCTGGCCTGCCTGCCCATCGGCCTGCCGCTGGGCCTGGGCGTGGCCCTCGCCGCCCGCTCCTCCAGGCGCTTCCCGCGTGCTGCGGCGACGGTGTTCTCTACTGTGTTTCGTGGCCTGCCGGAACTGCTCACGCTGCTGATCATCTACTACGGCTGCCAGATTGCCGCGCAGAAAATCCTCCTGGCCATGGGCTATGAAGGCGAAGTGCTGATCAACACCTTCCTGGCGGCGATGATCGCCTTCAGCCTGGTGTTCGCCGCGTTCTCCAGCGAAATCTGGCTGGCCGCGTTCAAGACCGTCGCCAAGGGCCAGTACGAAGCCTCGGCGGCGCTGGGCCTGAGCAAGGCCACCACCTTTCGCAAGGTGGTCTTCCCGCAACTGGTGCGCATTGCCCTGCCGGGCCTGTCGAACAACTGGCTGTCGCTGCTCAAGGACACCTCGCTGGTATCGACCATCTCCCTGGTCGACCTGATGCGCCAGACTAACCTTGCGGTCAGCGTGACCAAGGAGCCGATGTTCTTCTACGGCGTCGCCTGCCTGGGCTATCTGTTGTTCTCGGCGCTGTCGGGACGGGTGTTCAGCTTCATCGAACAGTATTTCAGCCGCCATTTGCGGGGGGCACGGACATGAGCTTCGAACAACTGCTGGCGCTGGTACTCGACCCCGACCTGCTGGAACGCTACGGCCCGCGTTTTATCGACGGCCTGCTGGTCACCGGCAAGCTGGTGGCACTGTCGTTTACCCTCGGCGCCCTGCTCGGCATGCTCCTGGCCCTGGCCCGGCTGTCGGACAAGCTGGTGCTGCAACGCCTGAGCGCCGGCTACATCTACTTCTTCCGTGGCTCGCCGCTGCTGGCCCAGCTGTTCTTGCTGTACTACGGCCTGGGGTCGCTCAAGAGCTTCTGGCAAGAGGTTGGCCTGTGGTGGTTCTTCCGCGATGCCTGGTACTGCACGGTGCTGGCCTTCACCCTCAACACCGCTGCCTACCAGGCGGAGATTTTCCGGGGCAGCCTGCTGGCAGTCGCCCCCGGCCAGTACGAAGCCGCCAAGGCCCTGAGCCTGAAGCGCTCGACCACCTTCTTCAAAGTGATCCTGCCGCAGTCATTGATCGTTGCCATCGGCCCGCTGGGCAACGAACTGATCCTGATGATCAAGGCCAGCGCGATTGCCTCGCTGGTGACCATCTACGACCTGATGGGCGTGACCAAGCTTGCGTTCTCGCGCAGTTTCGACTTCCAGATCTACCTGTGGGCTGCCGTGCTCTACCTGCTGATCGTCGAGATCGTGCGGCGCAGCCTGAAACACATCGAAGCCCGCCTGGGCCGCCACCTGCGCTGATCGCCTGTTTGTGAGGAACGCTCCAATGCATTGTCAAACCATCGTTCTGGGCGCCGGCATCGTCGGCGTGTCCACGGCCCTGCACCTGCAGGCACGCGGGCGCAAGGTAATCCTGATCGACCGCGAAGAGCCCGGCAGCGGCACCAGCCATGGCAACGCCGGGCTGATCGAGCGCTCCAGCGTCATCCCCTATGCCTTCCCCCACGAGCTGTCGAGCCTGTTGCGCTATGGCCTGAACCGCCAACCCGACGTGCGCTACAGCTTCACCCACCTGCCCAGGATCGCCCCATGGCTGTTCAAGTACTGGCAGAACTCCTCGCCCGCCGGCCTTGCCGTGGCCACCCAGGCCATGCTGCCGCTGGTGCAGCGCTGTGTCGAGGAACACGACGCGCTGATCGATGCCGCAGGCCTCGGCGAGCTGGTCAAGGCCAGCGGCTGGATCGAGGTGTACCGCAATGAAGAGGCCTACCGCAAAGCCGTGGCCGACGCCCATGCCCTGAAAGCCTATGGCTTGAAGTACGAAATTCTCGACCGCCAGCAACTGCACGCGCGCGAAGTGGACCTTAGCGACAAGGTGGTCGGCGGTATTCACTGGCTCGACCCCAAGACCGTCAGCAACCCCGGCGGCCTGACCCGCGGCTATGCGGCGCTGTTCGTCCAGCGTGGCGGCCAGTTCATCCACGGCGATGCCCGCACCCTGCGCCAGATCGGCAGCGACTGGCAGGTCGACAGCCGCCAGGGGCCGATCAGCGCGCCGGAAGTGGTGATCGCCCTCGGTCCGCAGTCGGCCGAGCTGTTCAAGCCGCTGGGTTATCGCATTCCGCTGGAAATCAAGCGCGGCTACCACATGCACTATCGTGCCCGTGACGGCGCCGAGCTCAAGCATTCGATCTGCGATGCCCAGGGCGGTTACGTGCTGGCGCCGATGGCCATGGGCATCCGCCTGACCACCGGCATCGAGTTCGCCGCCAGCAGCGATGCCGCCAACCAGATCCAGTTGCAGCGCTGCGAAGCGTTGGCGCGCAAGGTCTTCCCGCTGGGCGAGCGGATCGATGCCGAACCCTGGCTGGGCCGCCGCCCGTGCCTGCCGGACATGCGCCCGGTGATCGGCCCGGCCGCGCGCCACAAGGGCCTGTGGTTCAACTTCGGCCATGCCCACCACGGCCTGACCCTGGGCCCGGTGACCGGCCGCCTGCTGGCGCAAATGATCACCGGCGAAACACCCTTTACCGACCCTGCGCCGTACCGCGCGGACCGCTTCAACTGATCGCGGGAGAATAACAACATGACCGCTTCACTCAGCCTTGCTACCCCAACCCCTGCCCTTGCCGCCGACCCGCGCAAGGTCGTGGTGACCATCGAGGGCCTGAACAAGCACTACGGCGCCTTCCATGTGCTGCGCGACATCAACCTGCAGGTGCGTGAGGGCGAGCGTATCGTCTTGTGCGGCCCTTCCGGTTCGGGCAAATCGACGTTGATCCGCTGCATCAACCGCCTGGAAATCGCCGAACAGGGCAACATCCGCGTCAACGACACCGATCTTGCCCTGACCACCCGCCAGGCCGCCGAGGTGCGCAGCGAAATCGGCATGGTGTTCCAGCATTTCAACCTGTTCCCGCACATGAGCGTGCTCGACAACTGCACCCTGGCGCCGATGAGCGTGCGCGGCCTGTCGCGCAAGGAGGCCGAAGACCGCGCGCGCTTTTACCTGAACAAGGTCGGGATCGAAAGCCAGGCCGGCAAATACCCCAGCCAGTTGTCTGGCGGCCAGCAACAACGGGTGGCGATCGCCCGGGCGCTGTGCATGAAGCCGAAGATCATGCTGTTCGACGAGCCGACCTCGGCGCTGGACCCGGAGATGGTCGCCGAAGTGCTGGATGTGCTGGTGAAACTGGCCGATACCGGCATGACCATGCTCTGCGTTACCCATGAAATGGGCTTCGCCCGCCAGGTGGCCGAGCGGGTGCTGTTTCTCGATGGCGGGCAGATCATTGAAGACGCAGCGCCCGAGGCGTTCTTCAATAACCCGCAGAGTGCGCGGGCCAAGGGCTTTCTGGCGCAGATACTGCACTAACCTGGGATTACGAGCGCTGCGCGCTCGATCGCGGGTCAAGCCCGCTCCTACAACGAACCTGTGGGAGCAACTGTCTTAAGCAGCTTGCAAGTATTGGGGCAGCCAGGCTGTGTTTGAGCTGATCCATTTGATGATGAGGCGCTGACGGCGGGTCACTTTTGCTTGGCGGCAAAAGTAACCAAAAACGCCCTGTCCCTTCATCGGCCCTGCGCTGCGCTCCGGGTTCCCTCCTTCCACCCTTGCTCCCGTGGGGGCGCGCCGACGGGCCGTCCCTGGCCCTGCGGCGCTCGCCGGCCATCCATGGCCGTCGCCCCACTACGCAAGGGTTCCACTCGGCCTTCTGCAAGGGACGATCGGTGGCGTCTGCAATTACGTACATCTAGAAGCAGAGCGCTTTTTTGCTTTCGCTTCTCGTGCATCGCCGGTCCATTCGCTGACAAGGCGCAAAGGTGAAGTGTGAGCAGCATCGCCAATGGATCAGCTCGCGCCTCTAAAGGCCTACGCTACCTGTAGGAGCGGCGGTGCGACGCCTCGACTTGTCCCGCGATGAGGCCAGCGCAACAATACTAGTTATGTTATAACGCACTACCTCATCCTTCCGGCGCTACCTCACCCATGCCACCCGCCACCCAACGCCTGCTTTGCATCGACGCCCTGCGCGGCCTGGTCATTGTCTTCATGCTCCTTGACCATGTACGCGAAACCTTCTTTCTGCACCGCCAGGTCAGCGACCCGATGGATGTCGCCAGCACCGACCCCTGGCTGTTCCTCAGCCGTACCCTCGCCCACCTGTGCGCGCCGGTGTTCGTCCTGCTCACTGGCCTGTCAGCTTACCTATACGGCGAAAAGCACCAGGGCAAGGCTGCGGTTTCGGCCTTCCTGTTCAAGCGTGGCCTGGTCCTGGTGCTGCTGGAGCTCACCCTGGTCAGCCTGGCCTGGACCCTGGAACTGCCGCCCAAGGTGATCTACCTGCAGGTGATCTGGGCCATTGGCTTGAGCATGATCGCCCTGGCCGGCCTGGTGTGGCTGCCGCGCCCGCTGCTGGTGTTAATCGGCGTGCTGATCGTCGCCGGGCACAACCTGCTCGACCCGCTGCACTTCGCTGCGGGCTCGGCGCTGCATGTCCCTTGGGCGATCCTGCATGACCGTGGCTGGATCGAGGTAGCCGACAACTTGCGCCTGCGTACCTCGTACCCGTTGCTGCCATGGATCGGCTTAATTGCCCTGGGCTATGCCATGGGCCCCTGGTTTGCCCAAGGTGCAGATGCGCAGGCACGTCAGCGCACGTTGCTGCTGACCGGCCTCGGTGCCCTCGCCGGCTTCCTGCTGCTGCGATTGCTCAACGGTTACGGCGAAGCCCGGTGGCAGGTTGGCGAAACCACGTTGCGCACGCTGATGAGCTTTTTCAACATCACCAAATACCCGCCATCGCTGCTGTTCCTGGCCCTGACCCTGGGCGTCGGCCTGTTGCTGCTGCGCAGGTTCGAGCACCTGCAAGGCAGCCACGCGATCCGGGTGCTGAGCGTATTCGGTGCCGCGCCGATGTTCTTCTACCTGCTGCACCTGTACGCACTGAAAGTGCTGTACCTGATCGGCGTCGCCTGCTTTGGCCTGAACCAGGGCAGCTACTTTGGTTTCGACGGGGTCTGGTCGGTATGGCTGACGGCGATGGTCTTGAGCGTTGCGCTCTATCCGCCGGTGCGCTGGTTCGCCGCCCTCAAGGCCCGGCGCCGCGATATCGGTTGGCTGAAGTACTTCTGAACAGGCCCGCCCCTGCAATCAGGGGCAGGCCTGGCAAGGCTTACTGCGGGTGCATTTTTGATTTGATCAGGCCGGCGATGAAGGTGAGCACCGCGCCCCCTGCACCGCCGCCGACAATACTGCTGATCAGTGCCGGCAGGTCCAGAGAACTGCCCGCGGCCACCGCCGCACCGGGTTCACCGGTAAAGGCTGCGAGTATCTGCCCGACAATCACCCCACCCACTCCACCGAAGATCGAGTTGAGTAACGGGCCCATGCTTTGTTTACTCATACCGGCTGCGTTGCCGCCCACCACACCGGCAACAATCTGAATAATCAGACTGACAATATCCATGATCCAACCCCTTTGTAGCGTTATCAATTGACGACTCGCGTCCTGCTACTTCAGAAAGTCACGACCACGGGAACAGAGACGCCGCGCTCCGGTCAACGACGGCACACTGTTGCGGATAGGCACAGTATAGGTAGCCAGCGGCCAGTGCGCCAAAACGGCGCTCAGGGCTTGATGTTCTTCAGGCAGTTGAGCAGGCCCAGCAGCTCGTGCAGTTTGTCTTCGCCGAACTGCTCAAGGATGCGCTGGTAGTTGTGTTCCATGTCTTCGCTCATGTCGACAAAGCATTGCTGGCCCTGTTCGGTCAGGCCGACGAACACCCGGCGCTGGTCCTGGGTCGACTTCTTGCGTCGCACCAGGCCGTCACGCTCCAGGCGCGCCAGCACGCCGGTCATGCTCGGCTTGAGGATGCAGGCCTGCTCGGCCAGTTGGTGGCTTTCCAGTTCGCCTTGCTGGCGCAGGATGCGGATCACCCGCCACTGTTGTTCGGTCAGGCCATGGGCGTTGAGCGAGGGGCGGAAGAAGGCCATGGCGGCTTCGCGGGCTTGCAACAGGGTCAGGGTCAGGGACGGTCTTGGAGTGGGCATGGTTCAGGCTGGTAGTCATCGGTGACAGCCAGCTTAAGAGAAACCGCACGATGCAGCAAAGCCGCGCAGGCGCTGGTTCGGCCATACACCGGACGCTTGTTAAATATAATGAACTGGCCGTAGCAGACGCCTTGCCGGTTATCGGGGGCTGCAGGCTGATAATTGCATCCAGGCAATCTCAAGCTTCGCCCGTGCAATCTGAAGTTGTTTGACATATTAAACGGCTCTGGCAAGCTATATGACAGGTTTCGACCGGATACAGCCCCTTGCTTGGCGTACCGGCAGTGCTCGAAACCTCAGGCAGCGCAAAGGTTCCAGCTGCGCGCCTGCACAATAATGACAGGCTGCGCCTGTCCCAAGGTGACATATGCCCAACAGCAACATTGGCAATAAGAATCAAACCCTTCGCAAACCCGTCGTGCTGATGACCATGGGCTCTCAGGAGCGCAAAGGCCACGACTATCAGGTAATGACCCACAAATACATCGTCCCGCTGGTAGAACACGCCGGCTGCGTACCGGTGCTGGTGCCGACCTGCTGCGGTACTGACGACCTCGAAGCCTACCTGGACATGGCCGACGGTGTTTACCTGACCGGCGCCGGCAGCAACATCGACCCGGCCCTGTACGGCCAGGAGAACGAAACCCCGGGCAAGGCCCAGGACCGCGACCGCGACCTGTTCGACCTGCCGCTGGTGCAACTGGCTATCGCCCGTGGCCTGCCGATTTTCGGCATCTGCCGTGGCATGCAGGAAATCAACGTGGCGCTGGGTGGTGACATCTACCAGAAGGTCTACGCCGAGCCAGGCTTCAACGACCACCGGGAAAACCCGGACGATCCGGTCGATGTCCAGTACAGCGCGGTTCACAGCGTCAAACTGGAGCAAGGCAGCTGGCTGCAAAAGTTGCTGCAGAGCAATGAAATCCGCGTCAACTCGCTGCACGGCCAGGGCCTGAAAAACCTCGGCGAAGGCATCGAACCCCTGGCCCGTGCCGAAGACGGCCTGGTCGAAGCCATCCACGCCCCGAGCCTGTCGCCGTTCCTCTTCGCGGTGCAATGGCACCCGGAATGGCAAGCGGCGAAAAACCCCGACTCGGTGAAGATGTTCCAGGCCTTCGGTGAAGCCTGCCGCAAGCAGGCTGCCAAGGGTCAGGTGGTGAAGAAGCTGGGTACGGCTGCCTGATTGCAATCGCGGGTCAAGCCCGCTCCCACACGAGTTTACACACGCTGTGGGAGCGGGCTTGACCCGCGACAGGCTACCTGCCAATCACCCAGGCCCCTGCAAACGCGGCGCCCAGTCCTCGACTTCGGCCTTTTCCAAACGTCGTGACAGGGTCCGGCGCCAGGAAGCCGCCAACGGCAGTTCCAGGCACTGGCGAATCACCTCGAGGTCGACCTGCCTGTCGAACAGCACCGACGACAAGCGCGCTACCGACCACTGCGGATGCGGCTGTGCGATCAGCTCGATGTTCATGCCGGCAGCCAATATGCCTTCTTCCAGCACCCGGTAGTACCAGCCGGTACGGCCGCTTTGCTGGACCCGCAACGACATGTCTTTTACCCCGAAGCGGTCATTGAGTTTCCAGCACGGCATGCGCCCCTGGGAAATCTCCAGCAGCGCGCTGCCAGCGCGAAAGCGATCGCCCAGGCATACGGTCTGCTCGGTCCAGCCGCAGGTGCTTAAGTTTTCGCCGAAGGCGCCCGGAGCCTGCAGCAGCGGATGCTCGCCCAGCTCTGCAGCCCAGGCGGCATAGTGTTCGCGGGGGTAATGGTGGATGGCCTTTTCGACCCCGCCATGCACACGTAAGTCGCCCTGCTCATCGCCAACCAGGCCCAGTTCGGTGACCGCGACCTCGCCGTCACGCGGCATCTTGGCGATGGCACTGGATGAGCCCGGACGGGCGAAAGGCACGGCGCGCCCGGTCAATACGCTTTGCAGTTGCAGTTGTTGCGCCAGCATGGGCGACTCGCTCCTGGTGAAGTTCGGCGAAGTGAAAGGGTATCACTGAGCGCCGCCCGCACCAGTGCTCAATAGCTATCTGCCAGGCATGGGCAAAAGTCCTCGAGCCTCGCTATGCTGCAAGGCATGAACGCCACCCTGCCCACCCGCACCCCCTGCCCGCCCGGCGCTTGCGACTGCGGCCGCGAGACGCTGCAGGACCCGCGCATCCTGCTGCTGACGCGCCAGGAAGAAAGGCGCCTGCTCGAACGCCTGGAAAACCTGCAGAGCCTGGACGACCTGGAGCACATGCAGCGGCGCTTGTATGAGCAGCTGGGGATTCGGCTGCAGATCACCCCGAGCTTCAACGAGGTGCGGACCATGCGCGGTATCAGCATCCAGATCGAAGACCTGCCGGGCTTGTGCCGCAAGACCCGGCAGAACATTCCGGCGGCGATCAGGCGGGCGCTGGAGAAGCAGCCGGAGATTGCCTACCGGCTGCTGGATGCCCATGACTTGTTGCGCGATACCTGAAGGCTTACCAGTTGTAGGTCAGGTCGGTGGTGATGGTCCGCCCTTCGCCGTAGTAGCAGTCCACGTCACTGGTGCAGCGGCTGACGTAGGACTTGTCTTCGAGGTTCTGCAGGTTCATCTGCACCTTCACGCCCTTCAGGCGCAGCGGCGATTGCTGCAGGTCGTAGGAGAGCATGGCGTCGTACACTGTGTAGGACGGGATGCTGAAATGCCCGTCGGCAAAATCGGTGCCGTCGCTACCGCGTACATAACGCGCGCCCAGGCCCATGCCGAGGCCTGCGACCTTCGTGTCGCCGGTGAAGTGGTAATCCAGCCACAGTGCTGCGGTCATCGGCGGCGTACCGGACGGATGACGGCCTTCGCGGCCGTCGTTGTCCTTGGTGTAGACCACGTCGTTGCGCGACACCGAGGCGATCAGGCCGAGGTTGTCGCTGAGGCTGGCCTTGCCTTCGAGTTCGACACCGCGTGAACGCAGCTCGCCGACCTGGCTGTTGAAGCCGGGGTTGCCGACATCGGCGGTGAGGATGTTCTGCTGCTTGATCTCGTACACCGAGAGCTGGATGAAGCTGTCCTGGCCAGGCGGCTGGTACTTGATACCGGCCTCGACCTGCTTGCCGGTGGACGGCTCGAACGCTTTGCCGGCGTAGTCGGCGCCGGCCAGCGGCAGGAATGATTCGGAGTAGCTGAGGTAAGGCGTGACGCCATTGTCGAAGGCGTAGCCCAGGCCGGCGCGGCCGGTGAATTTCTCGTCCTTGACAGTGGTATGGGTGCCAGCGAGCGGCTCCTTGTTATCGGCCTCGGCCCAGTCATAGCGACCACCGAGGGTCAGGAACCAGTTATCCCATTTGAGCTGATCCTGCACGTACAGGCCGGTCTGGTTGATGGTGCGGTCCCATTTGAACGGCTGGCCGAAGTTCATCGGCTTGCCATACACCGGGTTGTAGAGGTCGATGATCGGTGGATTGCGGTCGTACAGGCCGAGGAATCGGGAGTTGGAGTGGTAGTAATCGACACCGATCAACAGGGTGTGGGCGAGGTCGAAGGTATTGAACTTGGCCTGGGCCATGTTATCGATGCCGAACACCTTGTTGCGCTGGGCCCAGTCGACGCCAAAGCGGGTCATGGCGCTCTGGTCGTCGGCGCCAGTGACCGGGTTGGGCACGAAAGCGTAGCCGTGCAATGGCGCCCGAAACTTGTCATCGACGTAGGCGTAGCGGGTGTTCTGCTTGAGGGTCCAGACATCGTCCAGCTCATGGCTGACTTCGTAGCCGAAGGTGTACTGCTCGCGATCATAGGCGTTGACCCCCGGTTCACCGATGAAGCGGCTGCGCTTGATCCGCCCGTTGGCGCTGGCGAACACCGTGCCCACCGCCGGCAAGCCCTGGGCTTCGGGTACGCCGTTGTCGCGCTGGTAATGGCCGTAGACGGTCAGGCGGGTCTGCTCGTTGGGGCTCCAGGTCAGGCTCGGGGCGATCATGTAGCGCTGCTGTTCGACGTAGTCGATTTCGCCGTTCTTATCCAGGCCCATGCCGGTGACCCGGTACTGGTACTCGCCCTGGTCATCCACCGGGCCGGCGAAGTCGAAGGCGCCATAGCGGCGGTCCTGGCTACCGCCACCGATCTTGACCTCATGCAGCGGCGTCGCGGTCGGGCGCTTGGAGACCATGTTGACCAGCCCGCCTGGCTGGTTCTGGCCGTAGAGCACCGAGGCCGGGCCCTTCATAACCTCGATGCGCTCCAGCGCGTAGGGGTCGATCTGCAGGGCGCCACCGGTACTGCCACCGCCATACGGCAGGTGCAGGCCGTCCAGGTACAGCGGCGTCGGGCTGAAGCCGCGGGAGGTCGGTTCGTCGAAAATCCCCACCCGGTCGGAGAAGCCGCCACCGGTAATGCCCGGGGTGTAGCGCAGGGCCTGGGTAACGGTCTGCGAACCCAGCGCCGAGATTTCATCCTGGGTGATGACGTTGATGGTCTGCGGCACTTCCAGCACCGAGGTGTCGGTTTTGGTCGCGGTACCGGTGCGTTTGGCCACATAGCCCTGCACCGGGCCCCAGGCGTCTTCACTGGCGTTGGAGACGATCTGGGTCAGGCCCAGCTCCAGCGCCCCGCTGTGCTCGGCCGGCACCAGGCTCCAGGTGCCGCCGGCGGTGATATTGAGGTTGAGGCCGCTGCCATTGAGGGCCTGGCTGGCCGCTTGCTCGGGCGTGAACTGGCCGCTGACCGCCGCCGAGCGCTTGCCTTGCAGCAGCGCCGGCTTGACCGACAGCACCCGCCCAGACTGACGGGCGATGCGGCTCAGGGCTTCGCCCAGGTCGCCGGCCGGGATATCGAAGCGCTGGCTGGCGCTGACGCTGTTGTCGGTTTGCGCCACGGCGTACAACGGCGCGCCGCTGCCCAGGGCGATGGCAAGGGCCAGCAGGCTGGGACGGATCATGGAGTCGGGCATGGAGGGGTTGGCTCGTTCAAAGTTGTTGTCGATAACGAGGACACGCCACGCAACAAACCCCCTCAAGGAAATCGCAATTATTTTTATTTAGATCACATCGATGCGAGTCAGCCAGCCACCAAAACTGTCGACCCGGATCGGCAAGGTCTCGGCCAGGGAGCGCAAGGTGCGTTCGCTGTCATCCAGCGGAAAGCTGCCATAGACCCGCACCTGCGCGGCCTGCGGGCTGATGCGCAGCAGCCCGGCGCGGTACGGGCGCAAGGCTTCGATCAGCTCGCCCAGGGGTTCGTCGCGCACATCCACGCGGCCCTCGGTCCAGCTCGCCCGGGTACGCAGCGACGCGGCCAGCGGCTGGCTGGCGTGGCCATCAAAACGAAAGGCCTGGCCCTCCTCCACACGCAAGGCGGGCGCACTGCCGCTTCTGAGCAGCACGCTGTGCTGCTGCACCGAGACCAGGCTCTGCTGTTGTTCCTGGCGCACGCTGAAGCGCGTGCCCAGGGCCTGCACCTGGCCTTCGCGGGTGGCGACGACAAAGGGCCGGCCCGGCTCTGCAGCAACCTCGGCTTGCAGCTCGCCGTCGCGCAGCAGCACCAGCCGCTGCCCGGCGCTGAAGCGCACATCCACCGCGCTGCGCGCATTCAGGCGCAGCCGCGAACCATCGGCCAGGGTGAAGGTGCGCCGCTCGCCGGTGCCGGTGCGCAGGTCGGCGAGCAGGTCGCCCAGTGGCGTCATGCGATTGCCGAGCGCGCCGGCGCCCAAACCCAGCAACAGCATCGCCAGGCCGCCGCCCAGGGCCTTGCGCCGCGACGGCGACGGCAAGGCGCGCAGGCTGCGGCTGGCCATGGCCAACTGGCCGGGGCTACGCTGCTCGGCCTGCTGCAGGTCGGCCAGGGGTTCGTCGAGCAAGGCGTTGACCCGCTGCCAGGCGGCCTGATGGCCGGGCGATTGCTTGAGCCAGGTGTTGAAGGCCAGCAGCAAAGGGCTGCCGGCCGGGGCATTCTCCAGCTTGAGCAGCCAGTCCACCGCTTCGTGGGTAGCGCGGTCCAGTGGTGTGCTGCTCATTCTGGCCTGGCGCTCAGGCAATGCAGGAAGGCCCGGCGCAGGTCACGCTCGACCGTCGCCAGCGACACCCCCAGGCGCTCGGCGATGGCCGGCTGGCTCAGGCCTTCGAGACGATGCAGGATGAACCCATGGCGCACCCGCGTCGGCAGGCCGTCAAGCAGGCGATCGATTTCAGCCAGGGCTTCACGCACCAGCAGCACGTCTTCAGCCGAAGGCATGCACTGCTCGGGCAGGCTCGCCAGCTCGTCGAGGTAGGCCTGCTCCAGCGCCCGGCGGCGGAACAGATTGCTCAGCAGGCGGCGGGCGACAGTGGCGAGAAACGCCCGCGGCTGGTCAAGGGCGGGCAAGGCGCTGCTGGTCATGGCCCGCACAAAGGTGTCCTGGGCCAGGTCCGCGGCATCGTCCGGGCAGTTCAGCCGCCGGTACAGCCAGGCACGCAGCCAGCGGTGATGGTCACTGTAGAGGTGGGCGACGATAGCCTTGGAGTCGACAGAGCTCGGCACGAGGGTGATCACACATTAATGGTAATTACTCTCATTATCATGATGCTGGAGTGATTGCACAATCCCCTTTCGCGGGGCAAGCGGACTTGCCCCGCGCGGCGGGCTCAGCGCAAACGCGCCCTGATCCGGTGGCAAACATCCAGCACCTGCTCCACCTCACCCTCGCCCAGGTCGATCTTGCAGGCCATGTTGCTGAACACCTGCGCCGCCTCGGCCTTGAGCTCACGGCCCTTGTCGGTCAGCAACAGGTTGCGCCGGCGACGGTCGTTGGGGTCGAGGTACACGGTGATGAAGCCGTTGTCGGCCAGGCGTTTGACGATCGGCGTCAGGGTGCCAAGGTCGAACAGGGTCAGCTCGCTCAGGGCGCTGATCGAGACATCGTCCTGGCCCCACAGGCCGGCCATCACCAGCAGTTGCGGGTAGGTTACGCCGCGCTTTTTCAGCGGCTCGGCGTAGTCGCGAACCATGGCGTTGGCCGTCGAGTACAGCGAGAAGCACAGCATCCGGTCGAAATCGAAGGTCGGGTCAAGCATAGGCACCTCCGCGCACACGGCTCAGTTCATGCACGGCATTGACCAGCGTGGCCACCGCCTCGGGCGAGGTCGCCGGGGAAATCCCGTGGCCCAGGTTGAACACATGGCCAAAGCCCGCAGCGGGCGGCCCGAAGGCCTGCAGGGTACGCTGCACTTCATGGCGGATACAGGCCTCATCACCCAGCAACACGCTGGGGTCGAGGTTGCCCTGCAGGGCAACACTGTTACCCACCAGTTGCCGGGCCATGCCCAGGTCGCAGGTCCAGTCCAGGCTCAGGGCATCGGCGCCGCTGTCGGCCATCTCCGCCAGCCACGGGCTGCCGCCCTTGGTGTAGATGATCGACGGCACCCGCTGGCCGTGGTGGGTCTTGTGCAGGCGCGCCAGCACCTCGCGCATGTAGAACAGCGAAAACCGCTGGTAGGCGCCGTCGGCCAGCACCCCGCCCCAGGTGTCGAAGATCATCAGCGCCTGGGCACCGGATTCGATCTGCGCATTGAGGCTGGCCGCCACCGCCTGGCTGGTGACCTGGAGAATGCGCTGGAGCAGCTCCGGGCGGCGGTAGAGCATCTTCTTGATCAGCTGGAAATCGCCCGGCGGGCCGCCTTCGACCATGTAGCAGGCCAGGGTCCAGGGGCTGCCGGCAAAGCCGAGCAGTGCCACCTTGGGGTCAAGCTCGCGGCGGCTCTGGGCCACCGCCTGGTACAGGTAGTCCAGCGCTTCGGGCTCTGGCACGCGCAGGCGCTTGATGGCCTGCTCGTCACGCAGCGGATGGCGAAAGCGCGGGCCTTCGCCATGGCCGAAATACAGGCCCAGGCCCATGGCATCGGGCACGCTGAGGATGTCGGAAAAGACGATGGCTGCATCCAGGTTGAAACGCCGCAAGGGTTGCAAGGTGGCTTCGGTGGCGTAGTCCGGGGTTTTCACCAGGCTCAGGAACGACCCGGCCCGGCCCCGCAGCTCGCGGTACTCGGGCAGGTAGCGCCCGGCCTGGCGCATCAGCCAGACCGGCGTATGCGTTGTCGGCTGACGCAGCAAGGCCTTGATTAGGGTTGTAGTGTGCAAGGACAGGTAACTCGTACTGGATTCGCGAGAATCGTTGGAAAGACCGCCTATCAGTGGCGGTTGGGCAAAGCGTGGGCAATCTCGCGGCGCAAGGCCTCGATGCTGGCGCGGTAATCGCCCTGGGCGAAAATCGCCGTGCCGGCCACGAACATGTCGGCGCCGGCGGCGGCCACCTGGCCGATGGTGTCAAGGTTGACGCCGCCGTCCACCTCCAGACGGATCGCCCGGCCACTGTCGTCGATAAGCTTGCGCGCTGCGGCAATCTTGGGCAATACCGCAGGGATGAACTTCTGTCCGCCAAAGCCCGGGTTGACCGACATCAGCAGTATCAGGTCGAGCTTGTCGAGCACGTATTGCGCGGCGTCCAGGCCGCTGGCCGGGTTGAACACCAGGCCCGCCTTGCAGCCCAGGTCCTTGATCAGTTGCAGCGAGCGGTCCAGGTGCAGGGTCGCCTCGGGGTGAATCGAGATGTAGTCGGCGCCGGCTTCGGCAAAGGCCTGGATCATCGCATCCACCGGCGTCACCATCAGGTGCACGTCAATCGGCGCGGTGATCCCGTGGCTGCGCAGGGCCTTGCAGAACTGCGGGCCCATGGTCAGGTTGGGCACATAGTGGTTATCCATCACATCGATATGGATGACATCGGCACCGGCGGCCAGTACCTGCTCGGCTTCAGCGCCGAGGCGGGCGAAATCGGCCGCCAGAATCGACGGTGCAATCCAGAACTCTTTCACGGGTGTACTCCATTACTCATTGACTAATCGTTGCCGCGGCCCGGGTTCACGCTGAAGCAGCGCGGCGTTGATCTGCGCGATCAAGGCCGTGCCGGGTTCCTCCAGGTGAAAATGATGGCCGCCCTCATGCCAGTGCACCTGGGTGGCCCAGGGCAAGGCGTTTTTTCTTTTATCGAACTGGGCACCGGCAAACAGCCCCTGGCGCCCGAGCAGCAGGTGCAGCGGGCAGCTGATCTGGCGCAAAAAGTCGCAGGCCTGGCGCTCGGTCAGTTGCATAGGCTCAGGCAGCACCAGGCGTGGGTCGTGGCGCCAGCGGTAGCCGTCGCCGACACTGAGCAGGTCGCGCATGGCCAGCAGCCGCGCGCCCTCGGCGCACAGGGTGCCGTCGATGCTGTTGCGCCGCTCGCCGATGGCCGCTTCAAGGCTGCCAAACTGTGCCGATTGCGGCGCTGAAAACCCATGCAAGCGGGTACGCAAGGCCAGGCGCAGCAGGCGCTGGGATTTTTTCAGGTGCTCGACGGTGTCTTCTTCGGCAATGGTAAAGGGTGCGCCCATGCCGTCGATGAACACCATGCTGTCGATCGACTTGTTCATCGCCGCCAGAATCGATGCAACCCCGGTGCCCATGGAGTGCCCCAGGACCGAAAAACGCTTCCAGCCCAGGCACTCGACCAGGGCGTTCATGTCGTCGGCGTGTTCCCACAGGTAATAGCCGCTGTCACCCCGACGGTGCTCGGAGCGGCCGTGACCGGCCAGGTCCGGGGCGACCACGAAGCAGTCCTCGAGCAGCGGCGCGATCCGTTCGAACGACGCTGCGTTGTCCAGCCAGCCATGCACGGCGAGCACCGGGTGGCCGCGCTCATTGCCCCAGATGCGCAAGGCGAAATGGTTGCCGTTGACGTCCAGCGATTGCTCGCGACCTCTGTTGCCCAGACTCATATCCGCACATCCTGTATGCCTGAATCACCGATAAAAAAGCGCCACTCAACCGGCCACGGCCAGTTGCGCATGGCGCGCTGTCTGTTGCAGTTGCTGCAAGTCGAACTTGCCATTGGCGGTGCGCGGCAGGTTGCCCTCGATGCTGATCGACAGCGGCACCTTGTGCGCTTCAAGGCCATGGCGGCAACGTTCGAGCAAGTGCTCGGCACTCAGGCTGACACCTTGGCCCAAGGTGACGAACGCCCATAGCCCCTCGCCGACCGAGGCATGTTCGATACCGACCACCGCCGCCGCTTCGACACCGTCGATGGCATACAGAAAGCTCTCGACCTCGCTGGGGCTGACCTTCATGCCGCGCGACTTGATCATGTGGTCCATGCGCCCCTGGAAGTACAGGTAGCCATCCTGGTCGAGGCTGCAATAGTCGCCGGTGTACAGCACGCTTTCCCCCGGGTACGGCCCCGGCTTGAGTTTTTGCGCGGTGGCCTGGGGGTTGCGCCAATAGCCGGCCATCACCGTGGCGCCGCGAATCACCAGCTGGCCGACCTGATGCGGCGTGTCGATGCGCCGGCCCTCATCGTCCACCAGCCACAGCTCGGTGTTGGGGATGGCGATGCCGACACTGCCCGGCTTGTCGTCGATGTCCTCGGGCGGCAGGTAGGTGCAGCGCTTGCACTCGGTCAGGCCGTACATCGAGAAGATCAGCGCCTGGGGGAACAGGCCCTTCATCTGCGCAATATGGTTGGCCTTCAAGGCCGCGCCGGTGTTGGTGACCATGCGTACCTGCGGGAAGGTCGCCTCGCGCTTGTGCGCATACTCGTGCAGGAGCATGAGCATGGTCGGCACGAACGGGATCACCGTGACCTGGTACTGGCGGATCTTCTTGATCAGGAAGATCGGCCAGGTGAACTCCTTCTCCAGCACCAGCGTGGCCCCGGCGCTCAGGGCCATGATCATCTGGTACAGGCCGTAGTCGAACGACAGCGGTAGCGAGCACAGCACATTGTCGCTGGCCTGGTAGCCCAGGTAGGTGTGCAACGAGTTGAGCGCCGCGAGCATATTGCGGTGGGTGAGCATCACGCCCTTGGGCGCGCCGGTGGAGCCGGAGGTGTAGATGATCGCCGCCAGGTCCAGGTCAAGGTTGCCACACGGCAGCGGAATGCCGGCGCCCTGCCCCAGCAGGCTTTCAAGCGTGTGGGTATCGGCTGCGTCGGCTTCGCCGTCGAGCAACACAATGGCCTTGAGGTAGCTCAGCCCGGCGGTGCCGGGCGCCAGGCTGGCGAATTTCTCCGAGGTGGTGATCAGCACCGAGGCCTCGGCATCGCGAATGATGTAGTCGAGGCTGTCGGCCGGGGTTTCCAGGCCGACGTTGACCATCACCCCGCCGGCCCGCAGCACGCCCCAGAAGGCACAAACGGTTTCGACCCGGTTGCCCAGGCACACCACCACGCGTTCCTGGCGCAGCAGGCCATTGACCTGCAGGCCGGCGGCCAGGCGCCCGCTGGCTTCATCGAGCTGGGCGTAGGTGTAGGTTTCATCGGCGTAGATGATCGCCGCTTTGTCCGGGTGCAGGCCGTTGGGGGTTTCCAGCACCTGCTGCAGGAGGACGTCAGACGCCTTCATGCTGCACCTCGGTACGCGACCGGCGCGCGACCGCCGGTTGACGATGAGCGTCGATGTAGCCCGCCAGGGTCGCCACGGTGTTGAAGTGGCCCGGGGCGATGGTGTCGGGATTGACGAAGAAGCCTTCGATGTCGTCTTCGAGGTTGACCAGCAGCTCCATCGAGGTCAGCGAGTCCAGGCCGAGGTCGTCGCGCAGGTGCGAGTCGGCGCTGATCACGGTGTTTTCCGGCAGCTTCAGCACCACCCGCAGGATCTCGCCAAGCTGGCGCTGGGTCGCGGCCTGGGCGATCGGCGTCGGCTCGCCAGGTGCCGGTGCCGGTGCCGGTGCGGCGCCGAGCATGGCCGACAGTGGTACGTCGGCATGGCTGTCGCGGATGTCCAGGGCGGTTTGCCGGGCGCGGGCGAGGAACAGCTGGCCGTTGCTGACGATCACCTCGGCCGGGTGGCCATGGCTGTGGAACAGGGTGGGCGATGCGGACGGGCCATAGGCGCCGGAAGCGGTGACAGCGAGGATGTCGCCCTCGTGCAGGGTTTCGATCTGCAGGTCGCGGGCCAGCAGGTCGTCGGGGCTACAGAGCGGCCCGGAGATATGGTATTCGCGCAGCGGTGCGCCGGTGCTGCCGGTGGCATGGACGATACGAAAGTTGCGCTTGAGCACCTGGCCGCTGCCGGCGGCGGCGCCATGGCAGTTGGTACCGCCATCGGTGACGGCAAAGGTCTTGCCGTGGTTTTCCTTGATGTTGTCGACCGTCACCAGCAAGGCGCCGCACTTGCCGGCGATAAAACGCCCGGACTCGACGATGATGCGGGTCTGCGGGAACTGCTGGTTGAAGGCTTCGAACAGCGGCGCCAGCAGTTGCTTGAGCTGGCGGGTGTCGAGTTCGTTCTCGTTCTCGTAGTACTTGATGCCCAGGCCGCCACCGACATCGACCATGCTCATGTCCAGGTTGTAGCGCCGGGTCAGGCTGCGGAACAGGCCGAGGATGTACTTGGCGTTGTCGTACACCGATTGCGCATCGAGGATCTTGGTGCCGTTGTAAACGTGAATGCCCTTGATCTTCAGGTTGGGCAATGCTGCGTAGTCACCGAAATTGGCCATCGCGGTGTCTTCTTCGATACCGAAGTGGGTCGGCCGCCCGCCCATCTTCCACGGCGAGCCGGAGGCGGAGAAATTCGGGTTGATGCGGATCGCCACCGGCGCCACGCAGTTCAGCTCGCCGGCCAGGACCGAGAGCTTGCGCAGCTCGGTCTCGGACTCGACGACGATGGCGAACACCCCGACCTCCAGGGCGCGCCGGTGTTCTTCAGGCTTTTTATAGGGCCCGAGGAAAATGATGTCCTGGGGGTCGACCCCGGCCTTGAGGGCAATTTCCAGCTCGCCCAGCGAGCAGACTTCGGTGTTACCGCCGTAGGAGCGGATCAGTTTTACCAGGGACAGGTTCGGGTTGACCTTCAACGCATAGAAGATGTCCACACAGTCCGGCAATGCATCGCGCAACTCGTTGAAACTGTTGCGCAGCACGGCTTCATCGTAGAGGTAGGTCGGTGTCCCGAACGTTGCTTTTGCCTGGACGACCAGTTCCTTGGAAAGCTTCATCTGTTGCTCCCTTCGTTCTTATAGTGTGCCGCCGCTGCGCGCGTACCCCGTCCCGGCTCGAAAGCACCGTTACAGGGGCGAATAGCGGGATGGCGTCAAGGTTGGTTGCGCACCACTGCCGGACGTGTGCTGGCGTCCGGCATAAAACTTTGCGCGCAAAGTTTGTGAAATTCTGCGGCCGCATTTGCGGTGATGTCAAGATAATTCCACGGGGTTTTGGCTGCGACACAGCGACACGCATTTACCGGCACGATCAATGCAGAACAGCAGTAATTCACTACAGCTTGCCCATAACAGGTGCCGTATTGGCCAATGAATACAGGGGTTTGATCTGATCCGGTGTTAACACAGGTTTCTGAGTCTGTTTTGTATGTCGGCAGCTTCCTAGAGTCTGCGCCTGTGCCCCTGCCCCACGGCAGGGCGAGCCATACAGGAACTGTGGAAACTAGCCATGAGCACACATCAACAGGCGCAGGCCTATAACTACAAGGTGGTCCGGCAATTCGTCATCATGACGGTGGTCTGGGGTATCGTCGGCATGGCCATGGGCGTCTGGATCGCCTCGCAACTGGTCTGGCCGGAACTTAACCTCGACTTGCCCTGGACCTCGTTCGGCCGCCTGCGCCCCTTGCACACCAGCCTGGTCATTTTCGGCTTTGCCGGTAGCGCGCAATTTGCCGCCAGTTACTACGCCGTGCAGCGCACCTGCCAGGTGCGGCTGTTCAGCGACAAACTTGCCGCCTTCACCTTCTGGGGCTGGCAGGCGACCATCGTGATCATGCTGGTAAGCCTGCCCCTGGGCCTGACCACCACCAAGGAATACGCCGAGATCGAATTCACCGGCGCGGTGTGGATGGCCATCGTCTGGGTCGCCTACGGCATCGTCTTCTTCGCCACCCTGATGCGCCGCAAGGCCAAGCACATCTACGTCGGCAACTGGTTCTTCGGCGCCTTCATCGTGGTCATCGCCATGCTTCACGTGGTCAACCACCTGTCGATCCCGGTCAGCTGGTTCAAGTCGTACCCGGTGTACGCCGGGGCCACCGACGCCATGGTCCAGTGGTGGTACGGCCACAACGCCGTGGGCTTCTTCCTGACCACCGGCTTTCTCGGCATGATGTATTACTTCGTGCCCAAGCAGGTCGGTCGCCCGGTGTACAGCTATCGCCTGTCGATCGTGCACTTCTGGGCGCTGATCACCCTGTACATCTGGGCCGGCCCACACCACTTGCACTACACCGCCCTGCCCGACTGGGCGCAATCGCTGGGCATGGCCATGTCGCTGATCCTCCTGGCACCCAGCTGGGGCGGCATGATCAACGGCATGATGACCCTCTCCGGCGCCTGGCATAAGCTGCGCAGCGACCCGATCCTGCGCTTTCTGGTGCTGTCGCTGGCGTTCTACGGCATGTCGACCTTCGAAGGCCCGATGATGGCGATCAAGACCGTCAACGCCCTCTCGCACTACACCGACTGGACCATCGGCCACGTACACGCCGGTGCCCTGGGCTGGGTGGCGATGATCACCTTCGGTTCGCTATACCACATGATCCCGAAAGTGTTCGGCCGCGAGCAGATGTACAGCGTCGGCCTGATCAACCTGCACTTCTGGCTGGCCACCATCGGCACTGTGCTGTACATCGCCT
Source organism: Pseudomonas sp. UC 17F4 (assembly GCF_900101695.1). Taxonomy (NCBI): domain Bacteria; kingdom Pseudomonadati; phylum Pseudomonadota; class Gammaproteobacteria; order Pseudomonadales; family Pseudomonadaceae; genus Pseudomonas; species Pseudomonas sp. UC 17F4. The sequence goes on along the minus strand of NZ_FNKV01000001.1, from coordinate 3,403,347 downwards.
CGATGTGGGTCAACGGCATTGCCCAGGGCCTGATGTGGCGCGCCACCAACGACGACGGCACCCTCACCTACTCGTTCGTCGAGGCGCTGGTGGCCAGCCACCCGGGCTTTATCGTGCGCTTTGTCGGCGGCGTGTGCTTCTTGAGCGGCATGCTGCTGATGGCCTACAACACCTGGCGCACCGTGCGTGTGGCCGATGAAAAACTGGCGCTGAACAACGCCAGCCTGGCCTAGGAGGCCCGACCATGGATGACTGGCTGTATGCACTGTATTGCCTGAGCGGCGTACTGTTCTTCTACCTGGTCACCAGCGCCTGCCTGCAGCGTCACAGCGGCGAAGTGGACGATCAGGCCAGCCTGATACCCTTCGCCGATGACCCGGCGGTGGCCCGCCGGGTCGAGGCCGCCACCGGCAAGCCGGTGCCGGCAGTGGCGCCGGATGCGGCCCTCAAGGCCTGAACCGCGCCGGGCTCAGAAGGCGCCCAGGTAGCCCTGCCCGCGCAGCACTGCCACCAGCTGCGCGACGCAGGCGTCGACATCCTGGCTTTCGGTGTCCAGCAGCAGCTCCGGCTGCTGCGGCGCCTCATAGGGTGAGTCGATCCCGGTGAAGTTCTTGATCTGCCCGGCCCGGGCCTTCTTGTACAAGCCCTTCACATCGCGCTGCTCGCAAGTGGCCACACTGGCCTTGACGTAGACCTCGACAAACTCGTCGCCCTTAACCAGCTCGCGCACCAGCTGGCGATCGGCGCAAAACGGCGAGATGAACGAGCACAGCACAATCACCCCGGCATCGACAAACAAGCGCGAGACCTCACCCACGCGGCGGATGTTCTCGATGCGGTCGGCTTCGCTGAAGCCCAGGTCCTTGTTCAGCCCGTGGCGGACGTTGTCGCCATCGAGCAAGTAGGTATGGAAGCCCTGGTCGATCAAAAACTGATCCAGTGCATTGGCGATGGTCGACTTGCCTGCCCCGCTCAACCCAGTGAGCCAGATAATGCACGGCTTTTGCCGCTTGAGCCTGGCCCGTGCCTGCTTCTCGACCGCTTGTGGATGCCAGACGATATTGGTTCCGACTTTTCCCATGTCCATCGACCTCATGCAATAACGGTTGAAGTTCCACTTCACGCTGTGTCATCGGCTGCCCGGCGGTTCAAACCGGCGGGAACGGCAGCACCCGGTCGATGACATAGGTAGACAGTTTTTGCGGTAACAACTTCTGCACCAGAATCAGCAGCTTGACGTCACTGGACAGGTTGATGCGAAACTGGCGCCTGAAGCAGCCCTTGAGAATCGCCGCGGCCGCCTGGCCTGCGGGCATCGGCTTGCCACGGCCCATCTTGGCCTTGATCCAGGCCGGCATATGCTCAAGCTCACCGGCGTACATCGGCGTGTCCAGGTCGCCCAGGCAGGCCAGGTGCACGTGCACCTGGCGCGGTAACAGCTCGCGGCGGATGGCATCGGCAAAGTTGTTCAGGCCGCCCTTGGAGGCGGCGTACAACGAATAACCGGCCGCGCCCACCAGGCCAAAGCCCGATGAGATGAACAGCACATGGGCGCCGCGGCGCAGCAAGGGGATGCCCAGGTAGGTGGACGACACCGCGCCGAGCAGGTTGATCTTCAGGTTGCGGTTGACCTCCTGCAGGCTCTTGTAATCGCCCAGCAGGTCGATGGTGGCAATCGCCGCGTTGACGATCAGAAAGTCGATGGCCTCAAAGCGCCGGCTGATCGTGGCAAAGGTGCTGCACATGGCCTGCTCGTCGGCAACATCACAGACGAAGGTGTGCACGTTGATCCGGCTGTTCAGCGCCTCAAGGCTGGCCTTGGCCGCCTGCAGCCGGCCCTCGTCGCGGGCCAGCAGCAGCACGTCATAGCCTTTTCTGGCCAGTTGCCCGGCCAGCTCCAGGCCCAGGCCGGATGAGCCGCCGGTAATCAATGCGATCTTGTTCATCGGCTTCACTGCCCCTGGATGCGGACGATCGGCGCCACCCGGTACTGGCCCGAGAGCAAGGCTGGCCCCGGGTTGTAGCAGCGCAGGTTGAGGTTGAAGTAGCCGCTGTGCGAAGGCAGCCAGTTCCCCGCGAACGGCGGCGCAACCGGCGCCTTGCCAATGAACACCGAGGTCGAGCCATCGGCATTGGCCTGCAACTGGTGATACAGCGAATTGACCGTGTACTTGTCCTGCGGGTTGTCGGTCAGGCGGCCCTGGTCGTCGTAGTAGCTGATCGACCAGAAGGCTTCAACCGGCGGCAACTGCCCGGCTTCAAAGCGGATTTCATACTGGTTGTCGCCATGCAGCAGGTTGCCTTCGCAATCCGTCCAGGCCATGAAGTACAGGCTTTCTTCCGCTACGTTGGCCCAGATGCCGTGCAACGACACCAGCGCCCGCAGGATGTAGTCATGGCCGTAGTTACCGATCGCCCCCGGCAACTTCCAGCCGTTGTTCAGCTCGCCGCGCTCGAACACCTTGCCTTGCAGGATCGCCGTGGCTTGCACCACCGCGCGCGCCAGGCCTTCGCGCACTGCAGGTGCCAGGCTCTGGTGGGCGAAGCCGTTTTCAACGCTGATACCGACGTCGGCCATCAGCCCGAGCAACATGCCTTCGCTGGCGCTGGGCGGGACGAACTTGAGCACCGCGCCCAGCTCTTCGAAGAACGCCAGCTCCGCCGGGCAACTGGAATCGCCCGCGCGCAGCGGCGCACAAGACCCCGGGGTAACCTGCGCGAGGTCAAAGCCCGGGTGGTCGGCGCCATGCAGCGGTGTCAGGCGCAGGCCGTCCTGCAGGGCGTTAACCGCGCTCAGGTCTTCATGATCGCCTGCGGCAATGCGCCCGACCACATACAGAAAGTCGCTGTCGCTGTAGATCACCGTGGCCTGCGCCGGCACCCGATGCTGATCGCGACGGTTGGCAATCACCACGCTGGGCAGTTGTCGGCCATAGGTGCGGGTGCCGAGGTTGGCCAGGGTCTCCATGTACGGATCGAGCACCTGCAGGCCATACCAGCGCTCCTGGAAATCTGGCGCCGTGAGTACCAGCGGGCCCTGGTGTAAATCCAGTACCGCGGTTGAATAGAGAAAATCGGTGGCCGAGTTGACGAACTTGCTCGACGCCCGGGTCGACAGGCTACGCATATGCTGGAAGGCGTTGATCGCCTGCCCCTGCGCTTGCGCGCCGTGGCCGACCACCTTGCCCAGGCGATACTTCCAGCACTCGACGATCGGCAGCCCCCAGACCACCAGTTGCACACCGACACTGAACGCCCAGTCCTGCTGACCCTGGGCAACCGTTTGGTGGATATCTTCAGCCATGCTCATGAACACACTTCCTGCGCTATAGAGGGGTGAGCCTGTGGCCCACGCGGACATTGACGGGTGAACCAGGGCACTCAGTAGTTCATGTCGCAGGACCAGTCGCGGCTGTTATCGACGACGATGTCGGGCGGCAGGCTGTATTTCATTTTTTCCAGGGCAAAGCCCCAGTTGGCCTCGATGGCCCGGGCCTGCTGCTCGCTGTAGGTGTATTTGTTCTTCTTGTAGCCGGCGATCGATGCCAGGTAGGCCTCGATGTCCTTGAGCACGGCAGGCTCGAGCGGCAGGTCGAGGGTCTGGTAGATGCGCTTGACTTCGTTGAGCGGGTCTTCGTCGAAGTCCTCGTAACTCACCTCGACCAGGTTGCCCGGCGGCACCAGGTCGCGCGCATCCCAATAGGCATTCATGATCTTCCCGTACAGGCTGTAGCAGAGCTCGGAAAAGTCCTCGTTGGTGAACTCTTGCAAGGCCATTTCCTCGGCTTCCTTGACGAAGTCATGCAGCGCCGAGACATAGATGTTGTAGGGGTTGCGCGAAATATGAATGAACTTGGCATTGGGATAGAGCTTGAGCAGCGTCGGAATCCGTGCGGTGTTGTAGGGGTTCTTCAGCACCAGGCGCTTGCCGTTGGCCAGGAACGAGGCCTTCTTGATCACCTGCTGGTAGACCTTTTCCCAGTTCGCCACCTCGTCGGGGCTGGTCTGGAACAGCACGTACTTGTCGAAACTTTCGCGGATGGTGCGCGGAAAGTGGTTGCAGTGGTGCGAGGTGGTCATCAGGCACGACAGGCTGAATTCTTCTTCCTGGGGCAGGTCGACGCCGATCTTCATGTTGTCCATCATCCGCTGCGCCGGCAGCAGGCTGGCAACCATGCGTTTGAGCAGCTTGTGGCGGCTGAGGATCACCGCGCAGGTAGGGAAAATTGCCTGCAGGGTGGTCAGGTAGCCCAGGCGCTTGTCCTGGCTGATGACGTTGTGCAAATGGGTGGTGCCGCTGCGCCAGTGGCCGAGGATGAAGATCGGGTCTTCCTGCAGGCGGCTGCGCTCGATGGCCTTGTTGAACCGCAGGGTTTCCACCAGGCGCAGCGGCAAGGTCAGCGCCGTGCCGCACAGTGTCAGGGTGAAGGTCGCCAGCTTGTCGCGGCTGACGCCGCCATGCTTGATGACATTGCGGATCAGGTTGCTGGCACTGCCGCCGATGTACGGATGCACCGACAGCTTGCCTTGTTTCTTATCGCTCATGATGACTCCCTTGTTTTTATAGTTATGCGCAGACACGCTCAGCCTTCGCGCTGTTGCGCGCTGGCCTGCGGTGCATCGAGCAGGTCCATTTCCATCAGGGTTTGCAGGGTGGCGGCGACCGCCTTGTCCAGCTCCGCGGCGCTGAGCTGGGAGTGGATCGAATAGCGCACCACACCCATGCCCGCCGGGATTGCCGGCTGCAGGAACACCGAGGTCAACACCCCGCGCTGCTGCAACTTGCCGTAGAACACGCAGGCTTGCTGTTCGTCGTCGAAAAACAGCGAGACGATCTGGCACTGGCTGTCGCCCACCGCCACCCCGGCCTCCTGCAACTGGCGGCGAAACTCGCTGGCGTTGTCCAGGCAGCGCCGGGCGCGCTCGGGTTGGTGCATGATGATGTTCAGCGCAGCCAGGTGCCCCGCCGCCGAGACGCTGGAGGTGGCCGAGCTGAAAATCACCGAGCGACAGCCGGCGCGCACCAGCTGCATGGCTTGGGCATTGCCGGCAATCAGCCCGCCGTGCCCGCCCAGCGCCTTGTTCAGGCTCACCGTGCGAAAGTGCACGCGTTCGGCCAGGCCCAGTTCCACCGCCAGCCCGCCGCCATTGCCGAACATGCCGAAGGAATGCGCCTCGTCGAGCACCAGCAGGCACTCGTGGGCTTCGCAGATTTCCAGGTAGCGGCGGATGTCGCCGATCGAGCCGTCGGTGCTGTACACCGCATCGATGACGACGATGCCCGGGCCGTTCTTCTCCAGCCGGCGCAGCAGATCGTCGGTGTCGTTGTGTTCGATGACGATCTTCTTGCCCAGCGACAACTTGATGCCGTCATACAGCGACGCATGGGCATGCCTGTCGATGTACACCGGCTTGAACAGCGGCGTGATCGCCTCGAGCAGGCCGACGTTGGCGGCCCAGCCGGAGGTGGTCAGAATCGCGTCGTCGGCGCGCATGCAGCGGGCCATCTGCGCGCGGAACGCCTCGCACTCATCGGCGCTGCCGCCAAAGATGCTCGACATGAACGACTCGTCGCGCAACTGGGCATTGGCCCCGGCGCGGGCGGCACTCACGGCCGGGTGATTGCCCAGGCGCAGGTAGTCGTTCTGGTGCAAGGCGATGTAGCCGCTCAGGTCGCTCGGCTGGCAGAACGGGAACGGGTCGAGGCTGGCGACGAACTCGCAAGCCGGGCGCATGTGCTCGACGTACCAGTCAGGCACGCGCGCCGGGTTAGAAGTGTGCAGGGGTGCGTTCATGGTCAGGCCATCCCGATCATTTTCTTCAGGAACCAGCGTGAACTGCTGGTATAGGGCGCGCGCACCGCATCGAGGAAGTTGATGCGCGACTGGCGGAACACCGGCTTGAAATGGCTGAAGGCCTGGAACCCGCGTTCGCCGTGATAGGCACCGAAACCGCTGTTGCCGACGCCGCCGAACGGCAGCGATTCCTGGGTGTAGTGCAGCAGCGTGTCATTGATGGTCACGCCACCGGCCACTGTGCTTTTGAGCACGTAGTCCTCGACGTTATGGTCGTCGGTGAACACATACAGGGCCAGTGGCCGCGGGCGCTGGTTGATGTAGCCAACGGCGCTGGAAAGCTGCTCGTAAGGCACGACAATCAGCAGCGGGCCGAAGATCTCGTCCTGCATGATCCGCGCATCCTCGGGCGGGTCGATCAACAGCGTCGGCAACAACCTGCGGCTCTGCGCGCAAGACAGCTGCTGCGGGTACACCGGGTGCTGCTGCGCCCCACGGCCAATGGCATCGTCGCAGTAACCCTGCAGGCGCTCGAAGTGGCGGCTGTTGATGATGCTGGTGTAATCCGGGCTGTGCAGCGGGTCGGGGTACATGTGCCGGACCTGCGCGCTGAACGCCTCGACGAACTCGGCCTGGCGCGCCTTGGGCACCATCACGTAGTCCGGTGCGGTACAGGTTTGCCCGGCATTGAGCAGCTTGCCGGTCACGATCGACTTGACTGCGCGCCGCATGTCGAAGTGCTCGTCGATGATCACCGGCGACTTGCCGCCCAGCTCCAGGGTCAGCGGCGTGAGGTTGGCCGCCGCGGCCGCCATCACCTGCTTGCCGACCGAAGTGCTGCCGGTAAACAGCAGGTGGTTGAAGGCAAGTTCAGTAAACTGCCGGGCCAGTTGCTGGTCGCCTTCGACCACGCACACGTGCGACGGCTTGAAGGCCTTGGCCAGCATCACCTGCAGCAGGCGGCCGACTGCCGGGGCCATTTCGCTGGGCTTGATCATTACCCGGTTGCCGGCGGCCAATGCGGCGATCAGCGGCTTGATCACCAGGCCAAAGGGGTAGTTCCACGGCGACATGACTCCCACTACCCCCAGCGGCTGCGGCATCACCCAGGCGCGGGCGGGCTTGAAGTTGATGTCCACCGCGCAGCGCCGGCGTTTCATCCAGCGCTTCAGATGACGCTTGGCGTAGGTGCAGGCCTTGAGGCTGCCGACGATCTCGGCCATCAGCGTTTCTTCTTCGCAGCGGTGGCCGAAGTCCTTGTCCAGCGCCGCCTGGATCTGCGGGATGTGGCTGCGCACCAGTTGCTCGAGGTCGTCCAGCGCGCGCAGGCGCTCCTCAAGGCTGGGCATCGGCTGTTCGAGAAAGGCTGCCGTCTGTTGCTCGAAAATCGCCTGCAGCGCCGAGGCTGGCGCCTGTGGCTGATCACTCAAGGACACAGGGCGCACCTGGGCCGGGTCGGCAACACTGGAAATCGAATGGTTCATGTCCATCACCTGCCTTCAGTTACTCAGCCAGAGAAAGGGGTTGCTTGATCGGTGCCAGCCGGTGCCCGGGCACCAGTGCCGGCGCCTGGGCTTCATGACGGGTCTTTCTCGACAGCCAGACTTTCTTGTAGCGATAGAACGGCGCGCCGGGGTACAGGTGGTGCGACAGGTGATAGTTCTGGCCGACGAACAACGGGAAGAACAGCCAGTCCATGCCGACCCGGTTGTTGGTCGCCTGGTACTTGTTGTCGTGCGCCTTGGTGGCGTGGGGAAAGTGCGGCAAGTAGTCGAAGGTGATCGCCAGGAAGAATTGCGCGACCCGGGTCGGCAGCAGGTACAGCACCAGGAACGGTACGATCCAGCCCATCAGGCAGACTGTCACCACCACCGCCACGGCAAATAGCCAGGCCAGCCAGAACTCGACCTTCTCGGCGGTCGGCCGGGACTGATAAGAGCCGTTGCGAAAGTAGGTGGTGATGTAGGCACTGTCCATCATCAGCCAGCGCAGCGGCAGGGTCCAGGCGCGGCCGCCACCGCAGGAATAATCCGGGTCCAGGCGCGGATCATTGGTGTGATGGTGGTGGGCCATGTGCAGGAAGCGGTAGGTGCGCAAGAACGGCGTCAGGGTCACCAGCAGGAACCCCAGGCGGCCAATGACGTCATTGGCAAAGCGGTTGGCGCAGATCAGCCCGTGGGACGCTTCGTGCAACACGGTGTAGGCCAGGTACGAACACAAGGTGTTGATGACGAATGCCCAGCCCATGGCCAGGCGGTCGCTGACCGCCAGCGCCGTGGACAGGATGAAGGCCAGCATGATCACCACGAACAGGATGATGGTCGGCCAGGCGAAGCGCGGGCGGGTCATCAGGCGGCGAAACTCGTCCTCGCAATCGACGCGCGCGCCGTGCTGCGGTACTGGGTTCATGGTTCAGCCCTCGTGAACGTGGAAAGGTGGTTGCTGAGTTCGTCGATCGACGGGTAGTCGTAGACCAGGGCAGGATCGAGCTCGCGCTCAAGCCATTCACCGAGCTCACCGATCATGCCCACGGCATCGCGCGAGGCGACGCCGTACTCATCGAACGCCAGGGCGCTGTCGACCTGGGCCAGGTCAAGCTTGAGCAGGCTTGCCAGGTGTTCGCGCAGCCATTGGGCGATCTGTTGCTGGCTCATGACGTCACCTCCCTGGTGCCCTGGTGGTTGAGCTCGAACGGCGAGACCACCGCCTGCAACTGCCCGTCCAGGTACAGGCTGCGGCACTGCGCGCGCTGCAACTTGCCACTGGAGGTCAAGGGCAAGCGGCTGCTGACGAACAACAGCTCATCCAGGGCCACACCATGGGCACGCGCCACTGCCGCGCTGATCGCCTGGCTGGTCTGTGCGACCGAGAAGATCTGCGCCTGGCTCTTGTGCAGCGAGATCACCACCACCAGTTGCTCGCGCTCGTCGCGATCGACGGAAAACGCCGCGATGGAAAAGGCATTGGCGATGCTGATGCTCAGCTCGGCGAGGGTGCTTTCGATGGTCTGTTCAAGGTCGTGGGGGTAGTGATTTTTGCCATCGATGATGATCAGATCCTTGCGCCGGCCGGTGACGAACAGCTCGCCCTGGTGCATGAAGCCCAGGTCGCCGGTGCGCAGGAAGCGCCGCTGCGGCTCGCCTTCAAGGGTTGCCTGCAGCACCTCCTGGGACAGTTGCGGGCGGTTGCGATAGCCGCCACTGACGCTCGGGCTGCTGACCCAGATTTCACCGACCAGATCGTCCGCCAGCGCCACGCAGCGCTGCGGGTCGACCACGCGTACCTGGCAGCTTTGCGCCGGTACCCCGGAGCTGACGAAGTGAATGCTCTGTGGCCCGGCGTGCTGTGCGTCGACCAGCACCGCGCGGTCGAGGTTGAGCTGCGCTTTGTCCAGGGTCAGGGTCAGCGGCGTGACGCCTTGCGGCACGCCGGTGACGAACAGCGTGCTTTCGGCCATGCCATAGCAAGGGCAATACGCCTGCGCCCGGAAGCCACTGTCGGCAAAGGCTTCGGCAAAGCGCTCGAGGGTGCCCTTGCGCACCGGTTCGGCGCCGCTGTAGGCGACCGTCCAGCTGCTCAGGTCCAGCTGCTGTCGTTGCTCTGGCGTGGTGCGCTGCAGGCACAGGTCGTAGGCAAAGTTCGGCGCGCCGCTGGTGGTTGCGCGGTAACGGGAAATCGCCTCCAGCCAACGCAGCGGGTTGGCGACAAAAGCCAGCGGCGACATAAGGATGCAGCGCACGCCCAGGTAGAACGCCTGCAGCAGGCCGATCAGGCCCAGGTCGTGGAACACCGGCAGCCAGCTGACATACACGGTGTTGTGGTCGTGATTGAGCGACTCGGCAATCATCTGCTCGTTGCTCATCAGGTTGGCGTGAGTGACCACCACGCCCTTGGGAATGCCGGTGGAGCCCGAGGTGTACTGGATGAAGGCAACTGAGTCTGCATCGATGGCCGGCGCCTGCCATTGCCCGGCAAGCGCGGGGTCGGCCTGGTCGACGTCGACCACCTGCACCAGGCCGGTGATGGCCTCATGCGCGAGCAGCGCCGCCAGCGACAGCCGGTCAGTGATCAGCAACTGCGCCCCGGCATCGCTGATGACCCGGCACAAGCGTTCACTGCTTTCATTTTTCTTCTGCGGGTAGACCGGCACTGCGGCAATGCCGGCATACAGGCAGGCGAAAAACGCCAATACAAACTGCGGCCCGGGTTGCGTGGCGATGATCGCCGCCGGTGGTTGCCGCTCGGCGCCGGCCTTCAGGGCCAGTTGCTGTTGAAGTTCGACCGCCAGTGCCCTGGCGGCGTAATCCAACTCGGCGAAGGTATAGGTCTTGCCCTCTTCGCGGCCCTTGTCGAGCCACAACAGGTACTGTTTATCGGGTTGTACCCGGGCATGATGACGGGCGAGATCCACCAGCGTTGCAACTACCGATGCAGCGGCCGACGGTTTCACCAGCGAGGTGCTCCGCTCAACGTTCATATTCATGATTAACGGCTCTGGTTCGTTATTATTTTTATACAGCGCACAGCCCTAACTCGCGCGCGACCGACGTGTTATTGAAACAGTGTTATTAGCTGTGACGTAAGAGACTCAACTGCTCACTATCAAACGCTGCGCTTCATTGCGTTCAAGTTTTACGCAATAAAGAACAAAGTAGGGTGTCCCGACAATAATATTGAGCATGATGGTTTTGAGAATTTCCGGCGTACCGACCAATCGATGCGCAGCGGCATAGGTCAGCAGGGTCAAGCCATAGGGGACAAATGCAGCAATTGGAAAGCGCCAGGGTTTGGGCGTGACGCTAAAGGCAAACTCTACCAGGCCGGCAACCAGGTAGCCGCCAATAAAGCTGCCCAGCGCCTGTACCATGGCCGAGGCCATGGCGGTTTCCAGCCCGGCGTTTACATAATAGGCCCAGCCGCCGTAGAGGATGGCCGACAACACCCCGGTTATAAACATTCGCCTGCTTTTACTGCCACGCGCTGTTGTTGTTATTGTTGTGCTCATCTCGAACGGTCTCCGGTGATTGCCAGTAGTAGCCGCGGTCTATCATTAGAAACAAACAAACGTACTGTCAGAGGATCAGAAAGCCCAGGCGCACGCACATCGCCAGGAGCACCAGCCAGCTCAGCATGAACAGCTTGGAGCGTGGCCCGACCTTGTTGTTGGTGACGTGCACCAGGCTCTGCAGCACCCGGCAGGCGACGTAGGCCCAGGCCAGGCCGATGAACACCCAGTCAACCTTGGCCAGGCTGATCAGGGCGACACACAGGAAGTAGAACGGTGGCGTCGACTCCAACAGGTTGTGAAAGCAGCGCTCGGTCTGGCGCACTGCCCGCGGCAGCTTCTCGCCGGTGTCATAGGTCTTGAAGTAAGCGGCACTCAGCGCTCCGGACTTCACGGCACTTTGCCGTCCACGAAACATCAGATACAGCACCACGACGGTCAGCAGGATCATTGCCAGCGCCGGATAAAACATCAGACCTTGATTCATTGCACACACCTTCTTATTGTTGGTTTTCTACAACTTTCCGATGCCCAGCCGCTCGCCCGCCACTACACCGGCGCGCAGGCTGAACAGTTGGCCCTGGGTTCAAGGCCAAATCGACGATAACAGACCGACTACTTTACGGCGGCGTAATACAGCGTAAGAAACATCCCAAACAGTTGTGACTATTCAGGCTACTTCGGCAGCATTGACAGCGATTGCCCGAGACCGTGTCTACTGCATGTAGCAGCAGCGGTTACGCCAGCAATCTGAGCAGGACCGAGACGACAAAAGCCGTGTGGTGATGGGTTTAACTGCAACCCGAATGACGTGGTCGACTCCGTTCGACATATTCGCGCTCCTCGCTTAACTGTTTCCAAAAGTTGCACGGTTCTTTTCGAGCGTCAAGCGAAAAAAAATGCCGCTCATCGCTTTTGGATCCCTTCGCCGGGCACTTGCGCTGTTTACCTGTAAAGATGTTGTCACACCAGCATCGAGTAACAAGTCTAGACCGGGCATCACGCCATAAAGAGGGATTGGCGATAACGGCTATTCAAATGAGTTGATATTTTTTAATAAATAACTATCGGTCTTACAGTGACCAAACGGTCACGCTATTTTCCCGCTGAATTTGCAGTTTCAGCGTTGCCCGGATTTACATTTCATTACTGGACGCTGGGGGGTAGCAGACCTAGGATCTTTTCGCTGCCCATAACAATTACAACGCCCAGGGAAGGTTTATCCGCATGCACAGCCCCGTGTTGTCTATGGTATTGCCTGTCAGCCTCATTGCTCTGCTCGCGGCCTGTGACGCCCCTGCCCCGCCTTCGCCCCCTCCCCTTGCGGTGCTGATTGTCCATCCGCAGGCGGCGACCGACCTGGCCGATGCCTACCCGGGGGAAGTGCGCGCACGCTTCGAGCCGGAGCTGGCCTTTCGCATCGATGGCAAGGTCAGCAAGCGCCTGGTCGAGGTTGGCCAGAAGGTTCGCGAGGGCCAGCCACTGGCGCAACTCGACCCGCAAGACCTGCATTTTCAGCTCGACGCCCGCCGCGCCCAGGTGGCCGCCGCCCAGGCCAACCTGCGCCTGGTGCAGGCCGAGCGTGATCGCTACCAGCGGCTGTTGCAGCGCAATATGGTCAGCCATTCACAATTCGAGAATGTCGACAACGCCTACCGCGCAGGCGAAGCCCAGCTCAGGCAGGCCACCGCGCAATTCAACAGTGCCCGCAACCAGGCCGACTATGCCGTGCTGCGCGCCACCCAAAGCGGGGTGATTGCCCGGCGCATGCTCGAAGTCGGGCAGGTGGTCAGCGCCGGGCGCACGGTGTTCAGCCTGGCCGCCGACGGCGAGCGTGAAGTGCTGATCAACTTGCCGGAGCAAGCCTTCGAGCGTTTTCGCATTGGCCAGCCGGTATCGATCGAGCTGTGGTCGCAACCACAACGGCGCTTCAAAGGCCAGATCCGCGAGATGTCACCGTCGGCCGACCCCCGCTCACGGACCTTTGCCGCCCGGGTGACCTTCACCGACAACGCAGTGCCGGTGGAGCTGGGGCAAAGCGCGCGAGTGTTCATCGCCCATGAAGCCAGCGCGCCCCTGGCAGTGCCGCTGTCGGCGCTCAGCGCTGAAGCCAACCGGCCGTTTGTGTGGGTGGTCGACCCGCAGCAATCGACCCTGCGCCGTGCCTTCGTCAGCATCGGCAGCTTTGGCGAACAGCAGGTCGCGGTGCTGCAGGGGCTGGCGCCGGACGACTGGGTGGTCAGCGCCGGGGTTCAGGTGCTGCGCGAGGGGCAGAAGGTCCAGCCGGTCGATAACCAGAACCGTCAGGTTGCCTTGGCCGGCAAGGAGTAGCCCGGATGAATTTCAACCTGTCTGCCTGGGCGCTGCGCAATCGCCAGATCGTCCTCTATGTGATGTTGCTGATGGCCGTGACCGGCGCCCTGGCCTACACCAAGCTGGGCCAGAGCGAAGACCCGCCCTTCACCTTCAAGGCCATGGTCATCCGTACCCTGTGGCCCGGGGCGAGCGCCGAAGAGGTGGCGCGCCAGGTCACCGAACGGATCGAAAAGAAGCTGATGGAAACCGGCGAGTATGAACGCATCACCTCGTTCTCGCGCCCGGGGGAATCGCAGGTGATCTTCACTGCCAGCCAGACCCTGAACTCGGCGAAACTGCCCGAGCTGTGGTACCAGGTCCGCAAGAAGGTCAGCGATATCCGCCACACCCTGCCCCAGGGCACGCTCGGGCCGTTCTTCAACGATGAATTCGGCACCACCTTCGGCAACATCTATGCCTTGACCGGCCAGGGCTACGACTATGCCGTGCTCAAAGACTACGCCGACCGCATCCAGTTGCAGCTGCAACGGGTCAAGGACGTCGGCAAGGTCGAGCTGCTGGGCCTGCAGGATGAAAAGATCTGGATCGAGCTGTTGAACACCAAGCTGGTCAACCTCGGCCTGAGCCTCGGCGCGGTGCGCCAGGCCCTTGAGGAACAGAACGCGGTGGCCGCCAGCGGTTTCGTCGAGACCCCGACCGACCGCGTGCAATTGCGGGTCAGCGGGCGCTTCGAGACCGTCGAGCAGATCCGTAACTTCCCCCTGCAGGTGGCCGGCAATACCTTTCGCCTGGGTGACGTTGCCGAGGTCAAGCGCGGCTTCAACGACCCGCCGGCGCCGCGCATGCGCTTCATGGGCGAACCGGCGATCGGTCTTGCCGTGTCGATGAAGGCCGGCGGCGACATCCTGGTCCTCGGCCAGGCTCTGCAAGGCGAGTTTGCCCGCCTGCAGCAGCACTTGCCGGCGGGCATGCAACTGCACAAGGTCTCTGACCAGCCGGCGGCGGTAAAGACCGGCGTCGGCGAGTTTGTCCGGGTGCTGAGCGAAGCCCTGGTGATCGTGCTGGTGGTCAGCTTCCTGTCGCTGGGGCTGCGCACCGGCCTGGTCGTGGCCCTGTCGATCCCGCTGGTGCTGGCCATGACCTTTACCGCCATGTACTACCTGGGCATCGGCCTGCACAAGATCTCCCTGGGGGCACTGGTGCTGGCGCTGGGATTGATGGTCGACGACGCGATCATTGCCGTGGAAATGATGGCGATCAAGATGGAGCAAGGCCTCGACCGATTGGCCGCGGCCAGTTACGCCTGGACCAGCACGGCCTTTCCGATGCTCACCGGCACCCTGATCACCGCCGCAGGTTTTCTGCCGATTGCCACCGCGCAGTCGGACACCGGCGAATACACCCGCTCGATCTTCCAGGTGGTGACCCTGGCACTGTTGATGTCGTGGATCGCCGCGGTGGTGTTCGTCCCCTACCTGGGCGCACGGCTGCTGCCACAGCGCAGCCACACCGGCGCGCAAGCTCAGGCGCACGGCGCCCAGGCCACTTACGACACGCCCTTCTACCGCCGGGTGCGGGCACTGGTGGCCTGGTGCGTGGACCATCGCAAAACCGTGATCGCCTTGACCCTGGGGTTGTTCGTCGCCTCGATCCTGCTGTTTCGCTTCGTCCCGCAGCAGTTCTTTCCGGCCTCGGGGCGCCTGGAGCTGATGGTAGATATCAAGCTGGCCGAGGGTGCATCGCTGACCGCGACCGAACAACAGGTCCATCGCCTGGAGCGCCTGCTGGCCGAGCATGACGGCATCGACAACTACGTGGCCTATGTCGGCACCGGTTCGCCGCGCTTCTATCTGCCCCTGGACCAGCAACTGGCGGCGGCAAGCTTTGCCCAGTTCGTGGTGCTGGCGAAAACCATCGAGGACCGCGAAGCGCTGCGCCAGTGGCTGGTCGCGACCCTCAATGAACAATTCCCGGCCCTGCGCACACGGGTCTCACGCCTGGAGAACGGGCCGCCGGTGGGCTACCCGGTGCAGTTTCGGGTATCGGGTGAACACATTCAGGAGGTCCGCGCCCTGGCCCGCGAGGTGGCCGACAAAATTCGCGAGAACCCCCATGTGCTCAACGTCCACCTCGACTGGGAAGAGCCAAGCAAGGTGGTGCGCTTGAACATCGACCAGGACCGCGCCCGGGCGCTGGGGGCCAGCACCGCCGACCTGTCGCGGTTCCTCCAGGGCTCGCTGACCGGCGCTGCGGTCAGCCAGTACCGCGAAGACAACGAACTGATCGAGATTCTTGTGCGCGGCAGCGAGCAGGAGCGCCAGCAACTGTCGCAACTGTCCAGCCTGTCGATGCCGACCGCCCAGGGCCATAGCGTCAGCCTGGCGCAGATCGCGATTCTTGAATACGGCTTTGAAGAGGGGGTGATCTGGCACCGCAACCGCCTGCCGACAGTGACCATTCGCGCCGATATCCAGGGCGACCAGCAACCGGTGAGCCTGGTCAAGCAGATCCAGCCGACCCTGGAGCCGATCCGCGCCAGCCTGCCTGACGGCTACCTGCTGGAAGTCGGCGGCACGGTAGAGAACTCGGCGCGCGGCCAGCAGTCGGTGAAGGCTGGCCTGCCGCTGTTCGTCGTGGTGGTGCTGACCCTGTTGATGGTCCAGTTGCGCAGTTTCTCGCGCTCGATCATGGTGTTCCTCACCGCCCCGCTGGGGCTGATCGGCGTCACCCTGTTTCTGCTGATGTTCCAGCAGCCGTTCGGCTTTGTCGCACTGCTGGGTACCATCGCCCTGTCGGGCATGATCATGCGCAACTCGGTGATCCTGGTCGATCAGATCGAACAGGACATCAAGGCCGGCATGGACCGCTGGCAGGCGATCATCGAGGCCACGGTACGGCGCTTTCGGCCCATCGTGCTGACCGCCCTGGCGGCGGTGCTGGCGATGATTCCGCTGTCGCGCAGCATCTTCTTCGGGCCCATGGCGGTGGCCATCATGGGCGGCCTGATCGTCGCCACCGCCCTCACCCTGTTGTTCCTGCCGGCGCTGTACGCCGCCTGGTGCCGGGTCAAGCGGCCCTAGCCAGGCACGCGCTCGTCGGCAAAAAAGGCCTTGCGCCCATCCACCTGGCTGGAGGCGCGAGGCAGGTTGGCCGCCTCTGCCGTGGGCTTCTCGACATACCAGTAGCAGTGTTTCGCCGCGCGGGTAATGGCCACGTAGGCCAGGCGCAGGACTTCGTCCTTTTGCGCGTTGTCGAACGCCTGGGCATCGCCGCTGCGGCCCAGGCCCGCCTGACGATAGACCTGGTTCTTGTACGGCGAATGGGTCAGGTGCTGGCAGTCGCCGAGCATGAACACCGCGTCGGCCTGCAGGCCCTTGGCGCTGTGATAGGTCAGCTGGCGCAGGCGCCGTTGCGCCGCCGGCAAACCGGCTTCGTGGTTGACCAGTGCCTGCAGGTGCTCGGCAATCGCCGCCTTGTCGCTGCTCTTGCGGTACAGCAGCATGACCGATTCGCCGTTGCGGTAGTGCTCCAGCAGGGTTTCGGCCAGGCTCGCCTCGTCGCGCTCGAGCACCTTGACCGGCAGCGGCGTCTCGGCCGCCGGGCCGCAAGCCCTGGCCTTCTTGCCGCTGATGGCCGGCGCCGATTTGACGATATGCTCGGCCGCATCGATGATGTGCTGGTGGCTGCGGTAGTTGTCGGCGAGCATCACCCGCGTGCTGCTCGGCGCCGGGAACTCCTTGGCAAACTCCATGAAGTACTTGGGCGAACTGCCACGCCAGCCGTAGATCGACTGCCAGTCATCGCCCACGCACAAGAGCGACGAATGCTGCGCCACCCGCCCGACCTGCATGGCCGGGCCACGGCGGCGGATCTCGCGCAGGCAGGCGCGCAGCCAGGACACGATCTGCGGCGAGACGTCCTGGAACTCGTCGATCATCAGGTGTGCCAACGGCCGCAACAACGGGTCGGGCAACAGTTGCAGGTTCTGCGGGTTGTTCTCGCCGAACAGGGCGAACATGCGGTTGTAGCTCATGATCGGCGGCGACTGGCCCAGCAGGTGCGCCTCCAGGGCTTTCCAGTACAGGCCCAGGGCTTCAAAGAACAGGGCGTCGGTGTCGCCGGCCGGGAAGCTCATGGCACCGACCGCCTTGTTGACCTCAAGCCCGAGGTTCTCGATAAAGCCGGCAGCGCCAACAAAGGCATCCAGCAGCGGCGCCGCGCCCAGCTCGCCCTTGACCTTGTAATCAAAGCCCGGCCCGGCCACGGCATCACCGGCCAGGGACGATGTCAGGCGCTTGGCCGCAGCGTAGTTTTCCAGCCAAATCACAGGCTTATCGCAGAAAGCTTGAAACAGGGTGCGCTTGATCACCCACTCCGCCCACACCGGCAGCTTGGCCCCGGGGCGCTTGTACTGCTGGTTTTCCTTGGGGTCGAAACCGAGCACTACGTAGGCGTCCAGCTCAGCGATATGGCCATGGAAATGAAAGCGGCTACCGTTGATTTCGACGGTTTCGCGGCTCGGCTCGATGCCCTTGATCGGCCAGGCACCGGCAGCAAACCACAGGTCTTCGAGGGTGTCGCACAGCTCTTCATCGCGGCTGGCCGACAGCTGGGTCACCGCCACACGCTTTTGCACATCGGGGTGGTCGCGGTCCAGCGCCTTGAGCTGCAGGGCCTCGCGGCGCAGGCCGGCGATCAGCTCGGCAAAGCGCGGGCTGCTGCCCAGCAGGTCGCGGTAACAGAGGTTGAGTTGCTGGCGTTGGGCATCGTTGATACGCAGGTCGAACGGGTTGCTGTCAGCATTGGCTTCGCTGCCGCCGGGCATTTCGCTGCCCAGGGTCTCGAAGGCGCGCACCTGGCTGAAACCCGGCAGGCTGCGCACCAGCGGCAGGATACGCGAATGGAAGGTGCGCACCAGCTCGCGCGCCTGCACCTGGCTGAGTTCCAGTTGCCACAGGGCAAAGACCTGGACCAGGCGGTTGATGAAGTCCTTGCGCGATTCGCGGGTGAAGGTCACCACGGTCATGGCGTCCAGCTCGTAGCCCAGGTAATGGCGCAACAGCAGGATGCGCAGTACCAGCGAAGTCGACTTGCCGGCGCCGGCACCGGCGATCACGCAGGTCGACGGCGTGTCGCTGAAGATCATCTTCCACTGCGCCGCGCTCGGCTGGGCGTGGGCTGGCAGGCGCTGGGCGACGTCGGCCTTGAAGCGCTTCTTGAGCTCGGCAGTCAGCGCCAGGCGCCAGTCGTCGAACAGGGCGTCGTCGAGCCCGGGCACGCCATGGCCGTCGGGGCGGGTGTCACGGATCACCAAAACCTGGCGCCCGGCTTCGTAGCCATCAATCCGCCCTTCTTCGTAGCCTTCGCGCAAGCCATCGGCGTGACCGGTGCGCTGACCATTGGCATGGCCCTGGAACCAGGAGTCGCGGTGCTGCGCCTGCAAACGGCTCAGGCCTCGACCCAGCAGGCGCGCAGCGAGGCGCCGCAGCCAAGGCAACTGCGCCGGCGCAATCAACTCCAGGGGTAGCTTGGGACGCTCTTCAGACACACCGACTCCAACAGAATGAAAACCAGCGGCCATGTTCGCTCCATCGGGCAAAAATCACCAGCCGATTACTTGTAGATCAGTGAATTAGGCGATGAAGCGTACAAATTACCGCAGCTCTATATATCGACAAACATGATTATTATCAGTCGAAATTTACGCTTATTTTCGATCATTGATTGATGGATCATTTGTCCCATCCACTCACTTTCGAGGACAACCATCATGCTGCAACTGCGCCCGTTCAAGAGCCTTGGCCATGCCAACCATGGTTGGCTCGACGCCCATCATCACTTCTCGTTCGCCGAATACCATGACCCGGCGCGCATGCACTGGGGTACCCTGCGGGTCTGGAACGACGACCTGATCGCCGCCGGCAGCGGCTTCCCGCCGCACCCGCACCGCGACATGGAAATCATCACTTATGTACGTGAAGGCGCCATCAGCCACCAGGACAACCTGGGCAATAAGGGCCGTACCGAAGCCGGTGACGTGCAGGTGATGAGTGCCGGCACCGGCATCACCCACAGCGAGTACAACCTGGAGCAGGTCGATGCGCGCATCTTCCAGATCTGGATCATCCCGCAGCGCGTCGGCCAGGCGCCGTCCTGGGGCACCCGGCCGTTCCCCAAAGGCGAGCGCGGCGAAGGCTTCGTGACCCTGGCCAGCGGCCGTGAAGGCGATGAGCAGGCGCTGCAGATTCGTGCCGATGCACGCCTGGTGGCGGCGACCTTGCGCGCCGGGGAAAGCGCCGAATACCGCTTCGAAGCCGGGCGTCGAGGCTACCTGGTGCCGGCCAAGGGCCTGGTTGAAGTCAACGGCGTGAGCGTCGAAGCCCGTGACGGGCTGGCGATCGAGGATGAGCAGGTGCTCAGGGTGATGGCGGTGCAGGACAGCGAGATAGTGCTGGTTGATATCGCGTGAGGGCCATCGCGGGTCAAGTCGGATCGCCGCACCGCCGCTCCTACACCCATCTGTAGGAGCGGGCTTGACCCGCGATGCTGTTAGCGGTCAGGCAATCGCCGCATCCACCAGTTCCTGGGCTTCGGCCACCAGGCGCTGCAGGTGCGCTTGATCGATGAAGCTTTCGGCGTAGATCTTGTAGATGTCCTCGGTACCCGACGGCCGCGCGGCGAACCAGCCATTGGCAGTCATCACCTTGAGGCCACCAATGGCCTGGTTGTTGCCCGGCGCATGGCTGAGGATCTGCTCGATCGGCTCACCGGCGAGCATGGTCGACTTGACCTGCTCCGGTGCCAGTTTGCTAAGCAGGGCCTTTTGCTGCGGGTTGGCCTTGGCCTCGACGCGGGTGGCAAACGGCTCGCCCAGCGTAGCGGTAAGCTCGGCATAGGCCTGGCTCGGGTCGCGGCCGGTGCGCGCGGTGATTTCCGCCGCCAGCAAGGCCGGGATCAGGCCGTCCTTGTCGGTGGTCCAGACGCTGCCGTCCTTGCGCAGGAACGAGGCGCCAGCGCTCTCCTCGCCACCAAAGCCCAGGGAGCCATCGAACAGGCCGTCGGCAAAGAACTTGAAGCCCACCGGCACCTCGAACAGGCGACGGCCCAGGCGCGCGGTGACGCGGTCAATCAGGCCGCTGCTGACCACGGTCTTGCCCACGGCGGCGTCGCTGCGCCACTGGGGACGGTGCTGGAACAGGTAGTCGATGGCCACCGCCAGGTAGTTGTTCGGGGCGAGCAGGCCATTTTTGGTAACGATGCCGTGGCGGTCGTGGTCCGGGTCGCAGGCAAAGGCCACGTCGAAGCGCTCGCGCAGGCCGATCAGGCCTTGCATGGCGTACGGCGAGGATGGGTCCATGCGGATCTGCCCGTCCCAGTCGACCGACATGAAGCGGAAAGTCGGGTCGACCTCGGTGTTGACCACTTCCAGGTTGAGCTTGTAGTGCTCGGCAATCGCCGACCAGTAGCGCACCCCTGCTCCGCCCAGCGGGTCGACGCCCAGGCGCAGGTTGGCGCCGCGGATCACGTCGAAGTCGATGACGTTTTCCAGGTCGGCGACGTAGCTGGCGACATAGTCATGACGGTGGGTGGTGCTGGCCGCCAGCGCCTGCTCATGGGCCATGCGCTTGACGCCGTCGAGGCCCGCTGCCAGCAGGTCGTTGGCCTTGGCCTCGATCCACTTGGTGACATCGCTGTCGGCCGGGCCGCCGTTGGGCGGGTTGTACTTGAAGCCACCGCTTTGCGGCGGGTTGTGCGACGGGGTAATGACGATGCCGTCGGCAAGGCCGCTACTGCGCCCGCGGTTGTAGCAGATGATGGCGTGGGACACCGCCGGGGTCGGAGTGTACTCGTCGTCCTTGGACAACATCACCTCAACGCCGTTGGCCGCCAGTACCTGCAGGGCGCTGGCTGCTGCCGGGGTCGACAGCGCATGGGTGTCGGCGCCGATGAACAGCGGACCGTCGATGCCCTTGGTCTGGCGGTACAGGCAAATGGCCTGACTGATGGCCAGCACGTGGTTTTCGTTGAAGCTCAGGTCCAGGGAGCTGCCACGGTGCCCGGAGGTGCCGAAGGCCACGCGCTGGGTAGCGATGCTGGCATCGGGCTGGCCGGTGTAGTAGGCGGTCAACAGTTGCGGGATATCCACCAGCACGGAGGCCGGGGCCGGTTTGCCCGCCAAAGGACTGAGCTTCATGCAAAACCTCAAGAAAGGATGTTCAGGGTGATGAAAACACGCAGTTTACTGGCAGTTTGACCAGCAAGCGACCGTGACTATCCCCGCGCCGGCGATTATTTCTGCTCAGGCGCCCACCAGGCCGGAAACATGCGCTGTACGCGGGCTTCGGCGAAGCGGTCATCGATCAGCAACAGCGTGCCACGGTCGTCGCTGCCGCGAATCACCCGGCCCGCCGCCTGGATGACCTTCTGCACCCCGGGGTACAGGTAGGTGTAGTCGAAGCCTGCGCTGAACAGCCGGGCCATGCGCTGCTTGATCTGTTCGTTGACCGGGTTGACCTGGGGCAGCCCGAGGGTGGCGACAAAGGCGCCGATCAGGCGCGTGCCCGGCAGGTCGACGCCTTCGGCAAAGGCGCCGCCGAGCACGGCAAAGCCGACGCCCTGGCCCTGGGGAACAAAACGCTCAAGAAAACCCTGGCGCTGCTGCTCGTCCATGCCCGGCGCCTGGCTCCATTGGCTGATGGCCGGGTAGCGCGCGGCCAACAGGCTCGAGACCTGCTGCAGGTAGTCGAAACTGCTGAAGAACGCCAGGTAGTTGCCCGGCGCCTGGGCATACTGCTCGGCGATCAGCTCGACGATTGGCGCCAGCGACGCCTCGCGGTGCTGGTAACGGGTCGAGACGCTGCTGATCACCCGCACCTGCAGTTGCTCGGCGGCAAACGGTGAGGCGACCTCGAGCCAGGCGCAATCGGCCGGCATGCCGAGCAGGTCGGCGTAGTAATGGCGCGGGCTCAAGGTGGCGGAAAACAGCGTGGCACTGCGCGCTGCAGTCAGCCGCGGGCCAATCAGCGTCGCCGGCACCACGTTGCGCAGGCACAGGGTCGACAAGGCGCGCTTGCCCGGGCCCGGGCGCTTGCTGATATCGAACAGGAAGTGCTCGTCGAACAATTCACTGACGCGGCTGAACTGCAGCGCCTGAAAGAAGAACTGTAACACCGCAGGGTCAATACCGGTCGGCGTCTGGTTGAGTTGCTCCTGGATCAGCCCGATGCACTGTTGCAAGGCCTTGAGCAGGGCGTCGGGCAGGCCGTCGACCACCCGGTAAGGCGCCAGCTGCGCCTTGTGCAGGGCATTCCACTGGCGATTGAGGCGCTCCAGGGCGCTGCCCAGCCCGGCCGGCTTAAGCTTGCGCAGGGCCAGCAACTGGCCCTGGTCGAGGCTTGCGCTGTACATCTGCCGGGCCCGCTCGACCAGGTTGTGCGCCTCGTCCACCAGCAGCGCCAGACGCCATTGGTTGGCCTGGGCCAGGCCGAACAACAAGGCGCTCTGGTCAAAGTAATAGTTGTAGTCGGCCACCAGCACATCGACCCAGCGGGCCATCTCCTGGCCCAGGTAATAGGGGCACACCTGATGGGCCAGGGCCACCTCACGCAGGGCGGCCTTGTCCAGCACCGCCACGGCCTGGGCGGCCTGGCGCGCCGCTGGCAGGCGGTCGTAGAAGCCCTTGGCCAACGGGCAGGCATCACCATGGCAAGCCGTGCCGGGGTATTCGCAGGACTTGTCGCGGGCCACCAGCTCCAGGCTGCGCAGGGCCGGCTGGGTGCCGCTGGCCATCACCTGGCGCAGCGCCTCCAGCCCCAGGGCGCGGCCGGGGGTCTTGGCGCTGAGGAAGAGGATTTTGTCCAGTTGCTGCGGGACCATGGCCTTGAGCAGCGGAAACAGCGTGCCCAAGGTCTTGCCGATGCCGGTGGTGGCCTGGGCCATCAGGCAGCGGCCGGTGCTGACCGCCTTGTAAACGGTTTCGGCCAGTTCACGCTGGCCATGGCGAAACTGCCCGTGGGGGAATGCCAGGGCCTGCAGGCCCTGATTGCGCAAGGCCTGGCGCTGCAGCTGCTGCTCGGCCCAGTGCAGGAAGATCGCACACTGGGCGTTGAAGAACTGTTCAAGCTCCTGGGCACTGCGCTGCTCTTCGACCAGGGTCTGTTCATCGTTGTCGACATTCAGGTACACCAGCGCCAGGCGCAATGCCGGCAACTGGCGCTGCTGGCACAACAACCAGCCGTAGACCCGGGCCTGAGCCCAGTGCAACTGGCGATGGTTGTCGGGCTGGCGCGTCAGGTCGCCGCGATAGGTCTTGATTTCTTCGAGGCGGTTGAGCCGCGGGTCGTAGCCGTCGGCGCGGCCGCGCACCTGCAAGGCCGCATACTGGCCTTCGAGGCTGACCTCGGCCTCGTAGCCCTCGCCGCGCCCGGCCACCACCCGCCGGTGGCCGCTGATGCCCTCCTGGGCCGTGGGTGACGGGGTGAAGCGCAGGTCGAGGTCGCCGACCTTGGCGGTAAACTCGCACAACGCCCGCACCGCCACGCTGTAGCTCATGGCGCCCAGTGCACGTGACAGACTTCCACTGGCAGGCCGTGCCCGGCGCAGAATTCGATCCAGCGCAGCTGGCTGTCCTGCAGGCGGTCACCCGGGCCCTTGACCTCGACCATGCGGTAGCGTTGCTGCTCGGGCCAGAACTGGATCAAATCAGGCATGCCCGAACGGTTGGCCTGGATGTCTTCGAGCAGGCGCTCGAAACAGCTTTTCAGGTGTGCCGGGGGCAGGCAGATCAGCGCCTGTTCGAGCAACTCTTCGCTGAGCACCTGCCAATAGACAAAAGGCGATTGCAGCCCCTGCTTGCTGACAAAATGACGGCGAATGGTCTGCCGGTAACTGCCGTCGTCCAGTTGCCCCAGGCAGCGGGCGAACAGCTCGCTGCGCCGGCCATGGAACTCGGCGTCGTGCAAGTCCTGCGGGGCGCTCTGGAACGGGTGGAAGAACGCCCCCGGCAACGGCGCGAAGATCGCCTCCCAGCACAACAGGCCGAACAGGCTGTTGAACAGGCTGTTCTCGACGTAATGCACCTGCCCGCCGCCCTGCCCCAGGTGCAACTGCACGGCCTGCTCGACGCCCAGCGCCGCCAGTTCGGCCGGCAGTTGCAGCTCGACCAGGCTGACCTGGGGCTTGGCCCGCCGTGGCTGCGGCGGCCCGCCCAGCTTGCGCTGCAAACGCGGCAGCATCCGCGCCAGGGCCTGGACCTCAAGGCTGTTGGCCGGTTGCCGGGCGATCTGCGCGGCCAGTTCGAACGCCTGCGCCCACTGCTCGCTACGCTCCAGTACCCGCACATGACGGATGCGCGCCTGCGGATGCTGGCTGCGCGGGTAGATGCGCAGGGCCAGCGGCCAGTCACCGAGGCGCTCGCTGTGCTGGCCAAGCTGGTACAGCAGCCGCGAGCGACGGCGCAGCAGCCAGGGGTTGTCGCTGTCCAGGCACTCGATGTGCCCGACCACCTGCTCAAGCGCCACGCCCTGCTCCAGCAGCTCGGCGCACTGGTGCAAGGCCAGCGCCACATCGATGTCGCTGCGCTGGCGCAAGGCCCGCGAGTCGGCGCTGAAGGCCACCTGCTCGTAGCGCAGCAGGCCCAGGTCGGCCAGCACGAACTCCGACCAGTCCTGGTACAGGTTGCCGAAGAACAGCAGGCGCAGACGGTCGCACAAGGCCTGCAGGCGTAGCTCGATGATCGGCTCGGCAAAGCCCGGCAGCCATTGCTGCAACGGCTGCGGCGGCAGCTCAAGGGCCTGCAACTGGGCCAGCAGTTCGCCCTTGGCCGCCCGTGGCCGTTCGAGCCGGTCGGCAAAGCCCTGGGCCAACTCGTCCTTGCGCAGCAGCTGGAACAGCTGCTCAAGGCTCAGCACGCCGTCATCGACCACCCAGCCCAGGGCCAGCAATGGCGCCAGGGCAGCCTGGGTCGAGCCGATCTCGGCGTAGTCGAGCTTGCTCGGGCGAAACAGCTGACCCTTGCGCATCACCATGCGCACCAGCAAGGCCCGGGCCGCCTGCGGCTGCTGGCGGAACTGGCTGATGAAGGCTTGCTCCTGGTCGTCGAGCAGGTCGGCATAGCGCAGCTCGATCCAGTCGAGCACTTGCTGGAAGTTGTGCAGGTAGTAGAACGGGTCGTCGACGGAATGGGCGATCACGGCGCGGTACGGGCTGGCGGCTGGAGTACTGGTTATACATACAGACGCCGCCCTCTGGCAACCCGCGGGCGACCAACGCGCTGCCTAGGGCATCAGAAGTCCACCGTCGCCGACAGCTGCAGGGTTCGCGGATAGCCCGGCGAGATGGCGCCATAAGAGGCTACCCCCGACCAGTACTCACGGTCGAAGACGTTCTGCAGCGTGGCCCGGAAGGTGGTCGGGCGCCCGTCGATGCGGGTGCTGTAGCGGGCACCGGCATCAACGCGGGTCCAGGCGTCCAGCTCCTGGGTATTGGCCTGGTTGATGTACTGGCTGGCGGTGTAGATCGCTCCACCGGTCAGGGTGAAGCCCTCGGCCCAGGGGGTGTCCCACTCGGCCCAGAGGTTGGCCTGGACATCCGGCACCCCCACCGGCTCATTGCCCCGGTTGGCAGCGGTGGCCGAGTCGGTCAGCTCGCCGTCGAGCAGCGTCACCCCGCCGAGCAAGCGGGTGCCAGGCGCAACTTCACCGAACATGCTCAGCTCGATCCCGCGGTTGCGCTGCTCTGCCTGCACCGCGAAGACATTGCCGCTTGCCAGTTCGCCACTGGGTTTCTCGATCTGGAACAGCGCCAGGGTGGTCATGAAAGTGCCGTGCTCGTACTTGACCCCCAGTTCATGCTGCTTTGACTCGTAGGGCGCAAAGGCCTCACCGGCGTTGGCCGCCGTGGCCGGGGCGATATCGCCCTTGCTCAGGCCTTCGACGTAGTTGTAGTAGAACGAGACGTCGTCCCAGGGCTTGACCACCAGGCCGACCACCGGCGTGGTGGCGCTGTCCTTGTAGCGTGAGCTCACTACCCCGGTGGCGCTGTAGTTGCGCGACTCGATTTCCTGGCGACGCACACCCAGGGTCAGTTGCAGGCGGTCTTCGAGCACCGACAAGGTGTCGGTCAACGCCACGCCGGAGAGTTCCGACTCGGAGATGCGCAGCACCTTCGGCGCACTGATGTACTGCTTGGGCACATCGATCGGGTGGTAGATGTTGGAGAGGATTTCGCTGCCGTTGTTGATGCCCCGGGACAATTCGTCCTGATAACGGGTCGCCATCAGCGTGGCCGTATGGGTGACCGGGCCGGTGTCGAACAGCGCGCGCATGCCCACGTCCGCCGTCGAACGGTCGACGTTGAACTTGTAGTAGCCGGGAATGTTGCTGGTGTCGCCCGCCTCGTTGAGGATTCGCGGTACCTGGTCAGACATCCGCTTGACGTCCGCCTTGCCGCCGCCTGCGTGGGCAAACACCGTGACGGCATCGTTCAGGTCATACTCGCCGCCGAGCAGTGCCGATTGCTCGCGGGTATTGGACCAGCCCCAGTCCTGCGGCAGGTTGCTGCGCCCGTTCGGCGCCGACGGTACGTCGATGCCCGGAGCCACGGTAAAGGGTCGCGAGGAGGCGTCCCATTTTTCTTTCTGGCTGATGAAGTCAAGGTTCAGGCGCAAGCGCTCGCCCTGGTAATCCAGGGCAATGGCGCCGATATCCAGGGCGCGTTGCTGATCGTCAATGGCCGTATCGCCCTGGGCGACACTGCCGTTGAAACGTACGCCCCACGCTTTCTCGCTACCGAAGCGGCGGCTGATGTCCAGGTGCCCGCCTACCTGGGTGTCGGAACTGTAGCTGGCGGTAAAACGGGTCAGGTCTTCGGCCAGCGGGCGCTTGGGCACGATGTTGATCACCCCGCCGACGCCGCTATTGGGGGAAATGCCATACATCAGCGCCCCGGGCCCCTTGAGTACCTCGACCCGTTCGGCGTATTCGGTGAACACCCGGTAGTTGGGCGCCACGCCATACACGCCGTCGAAGGCCAGCTCACCCAGGTTGCCTTCGCCCACAGCAAAGCCGCGAATGAAGAACGAGTCGACGATCCCGCCGGTCTGCCCGGTCGAGCGCACCGACGGGTCGCGTTCCAGGGCATCGGCGACGGTGACCGTCTGCAGGTCGGCCAGGGTCTTGGCGGTGTAGCTGGTGACGCTGAACGGCGTGTCCATCACGTCCTTGTTGCCGAGCATGCCCACGCGCCCGCCACGGGCCACCTGGCCACCGGCATAGGCCTCGGGCAGGCCGCCGGCACGGGTACTGGTGGCCTCGATGGTGGTGGCGTCCAGGGTCAGGCCGTCGGCGCCGGCAGGCAGCCTGGCGAGGGTGAAACTGCCGTCGGCGCGCTCAAGCAATTGCAGGCCGCTGCCGGCCAACAGCCGCGCCGCGCCGTCGTGCGCTGTGTAGCTGCCGCGCAGGCCCTGGCTGTGCTGCCCTTCGGTCAGTGCCGGTTCGAACGACAAGGCCATACCAGAGGCCATGGCAAAGCTCGACAGCACGCGCCCCAGCGGCCCTGGCGCAATGTCGTAGGCCTGGGCGGCGACGGCATCCAGTGGCTGCGCGGCGGCAAGCCACGAGGCGCCACTGCCTGCGACCAGGGTAAGACCGAGCATGGCGCTACGCACGGCCAGGGCCAGGGGACGTTGAGCGCGAGGGCGACTTGCAACAGACATGACTGAGGGATCCTTTGGACTGGATAAATGAGGGGTGCACTCCCATTGCCAGTCGAAACGCAAAAAAGTATCAGCGCCAGCCAGGTTTATTTTCCTGCGCCTGACTTAGGCCGGCGTGAGCAACAGCCAATAGCCGTTCAGGTGCGCCTTGACCGCCAGCGGGTAAGTCGCTGCCAGCATGTTCAAGCTGCGCTGGCTGTCGTTGAGCGGGAACGCGCCCGATACGCGCAGGTCGGCGATCTGCGGGTCGCAGCGGATGAAACCGCGCCGATAACGGCCAAGCTCAGCGGCAAAATCTTCCAGGCGCATGCGGTCGGCAAGCAGCATGCCCTGGGTCCAGGCGCTGATGCTGGCGTCGACCGCCTGTGGTGCACGGCTGCTGCGGGCATCGAAGTCGGTCTTTTCTCCGGCGCGGACAACCTGCACCGCGCCAGGGGGTGCATTGGCCGGTTCGATGCGGACGGCCCCTTCGAGCACCGCCAGGTAAGTCCGCCCGCCCTGCTCGCGCACGCAAAACCGCGTGCCCAGCGCTTGCATGCGGCCTTCGCGGGTGCCAACCCGCAACGGCCGTGGCGGCTGCTGGCGGTCGGTGGCGGTGTGCACGAGGATTTCGCCACGCCGCAACTGGATGAAGCGCTGCTGCGCGTCATAGCGCACATCGATGGCCGAGTCGGTGTTGAGGAACACCCGGGTGCCGTCGGCCAGGGTCAACTCGCGGCACTCGCCCAGCGCAGAGCGGTAGTCGGCCATCCACGCTTGCTCGTCGCTGACCTTCCAGCCGGCCCAGGCGGCTGGCACTGCCGCGAGCATCAACGCCAGGCGGGCGATGGCGGCGCGCCGGCGCGGGTCTGCCGGGCGATCGAGCGCCGACATGGCCAGCGCCGGCGGCAAGCCGCCGAGTTTGCCCAGCAACAATTCGGCGCGCTGCCAGGCGCGCTCTCGTTCGACGCTGCTGGTGCGCCAGGCCGCCCACGCCGCCTGCTCAGCCTCAGAGGCCTCGCCTTCGCTCAGGCACATCAGCCATTGCGCCGCTTCATCTAGCGCTTGCGGGTCAATCGCGGTTGACGTCATCACTCCACCAGCGTCAGGCACTGCAAGAAGGCCTGTTTCATGTAGCGTTTGACGCTGATCAGCGAAACGCCGAGCTGTTCGGCAATCTCGGCGTACTTCATGCCGTTCAGTTGCGACAGCAAAAAGGTGCGCCGGACCACCGCCGGCAGGGCATCGAGCATGGCATCGATTTCGTGCAGGGTCTCGAGCACCAGCAGGCGCTGCTCAGGGGACGGCGCCTCGGGCACCGGCAGTTGCGCCAGCGCCGTCAGGTAGGCGCGCTCCAGCGATTTGCGCTGGCACCAGTTGGCGAGAATGCCGCCGGCGACGCAGTTCAGGTACGCCCGCGGGTTGTCGAACACCGCCACCTTCGAAGCGAGGATGCGGGTAAAGGTATCCTGCGCCAGGTCTGCCGCATCCAGCGCATTGCCCAGGCGCTTGCGCAGCCTGGCGTACAGCCAGCCGTGATGGCCACTGTACAGCGCCTCGACAGTACGCAGGTGAGAGTCGGCAGAAGGCAGCACATCGCTCATGGGGTGGCGGTTTTTTTTGTAATTGATAACGATTTTCAATACTAATTTAAACCGTTGCTGCGCCGCAACTCATCACTGAGCACACTCAAGCCGTAGGGCAAGTCCCCTTGCGGCCCGGCTGGCCAGCCCAGGCGCAGGTGCTGGCGAAAATCGCCCTGCAGGCTGAACAGCTCGCCCGGGGCAATCACCAAGCCCTGCTGCAGCAGGCGATGGAACAACGGCCGGGTCTCTACCGGGGCGCATACCCGGGCCCAGATGCAGCCACCGCCGGCGGGCATCTGGAACTCCAGCTGCGAGCCCAGGTACAGCTGCATCTGCCGGTACAGGAGGCCCAGGCGCTCGTGCAGACGCGCCCGCAGTTGCTCCAGGTGCACATCGACACGGCCCTTGCTGTACAGCCTGGCCACGGCTTGCTGGCGCAACGGCGGCAGGCGAAACCCGCGCAACAGGAACTGGCGCAGCAAGGGCCCGTGCCACTGGCGCGACAGCAGGAAGGCGTAAGGCGCTTCGGCGCCAACGCTGCGCTCCAGCGACGAGAACACCAGCAGGCGCTGCGGGTCGACCAGTTCGCGCAGGTCAGCGCCAGAGCCTGGGCTGAGGCACAGTTCGCTGTCCAGGTCGTTTTCCAGCAGCCACACGCCGTGCTGGTTGAGCAGCCGCGCCACGGCCTGGCGCACGGCCTCGGGCATGATGCTGCCATGGGGCAGGCTCAGGCGCGAGGCCAGCATCGCCAGGCGCACCGGCTCGTCGCGCAGCAGCCGGGCAAAGCGCTCGAGGTCAAGGCCGCCGTCGGCCTGCAAGGGCACTTCGAGCACCCGTATCCGCGCCGCCTGAAACACCCGCAGCAAGCGCCAGGAACAGGGCGTGGTCACCACCACGGCGCTGTTGTGCAGCTCAAGGGCGGCCAGGGTGGTCTCCAGCAACGAGCGCAGGTCCAGCGCCAGGTAGACATCCTCGGCGCTCCAGTACAACTGCGCCGAGCGGGTATAGCGCGCCGCCAGGGCGGTGCGCAGTTCCAGCTCGCCACAGGGCTGGGGGGCGCCGCCCAGGCGCGGGTACTGGCGCAGCAACTGGCGCTCGATGCCCAGCAAGGTTGCCTCCAGTGACTGCGGCGCCTGCTCCTGGCCGCCGCTGAGCACCAGCATGCGCGCCGAGTTGGCGTGCTGCTGCAAATCCTGGAGCAGATCGCCAGCGCTGGGCCGTGCCGGCTCAAGGGCCGGCCCCCTGGCGTAGTAGCCCGACTTGGGCACCGGCTGCACCCGCCCTTCGTGCTCAAGCAGCGAATAGGCGTACTGGACCGTCGAAATCGACACGTTCAGGCGCTGGGCCAGGTCGCGCAACGACGGCATCCGGCTGTAGCTGCCCGGCGCCATCTGCTCGATCAGCTCAACCAGGTAGCGATACACCGCCCGGTAGGCGAACTCGCTACTGTGCGGGGCTTTCATCAGTACCGGCCTGGCTGCTCTGCCTTGAGCCAGGCCCGGGACGGCGGCTGCACGCGCAGGTGGCGCAGGTCGGCGCCGCGGCCCTGGATTCGCGCCAGCAACGAACGCGGCCGGGCCCAGCTTTCCGGTTCACGCAGATAGAGCATCTGCAGCAGTGGCAGGTCCAGGCCACTGATGTCGACCATCCACTGCACCACCGGCTCCGGCGCCGGCAATCGTTGCAGGGCCTTGTGCAGGTAAGGCAAGGCCACCAGCATGCCGGGGTGACAGCGGCGCAAAAACACCTCAAGGCGCAGGCCCCGGGAAACAAACGGCGCAAACAACTGGCAGACCAGCTGCGCTTCGCTCAAGCCGTAGGCCTGCAAGGCGAAGTCGCTGGCCTGGCTACGGCGTTGCTGTAACTGCTCGGCGTGCTGCCAGCGGCCCAGCAGGCGCACCTGCAACGTGCGCGGCAGGCCCTTGCGCTGCATGCGCTGGCGCGCCTGGCGCAGGTAGGCATCGACGCCTTCGCGGTAGTCGCTGTCTTCGATGAACTGCCCGTGCAGCCCGCTCAGGTGCGCCAGCAACAGCGGGTTGGCGGTGCCCGCCTGCGCGCAGGCAAAATACTGCTCGTCGAAGCGACAGCCCAGAAAGCGGTTCAGGCGCTCGTCATACGGCAGGTCGGGGTCATGCACCAGGTCATCGATGATGATAAAACGCATCGCCGGCGCACAGTAATCGCCGTTGGGCCCGGTAGCCATGGGCCGGGCCTGGCCGTACAGCTGCTGCAGGTAACGCTGGCGCAACTCGCTCATGCCCTCGCACAGCGACGTGGCACAACTGTGTATCGGCCGGATGCACAGCAGGTCTTCCTCGCGCAGGGCGCGGCGGCTCCAGGCCAGCAGGCGCCTGCGCTCAGGCAGCGGCTGGGCGGTGATGATGGCATCGACACCGCCACGCCAGCCGATGGCCTGGCGGCACAGCTCGGCAAGGCGCAGGGTGCCATGGCTACCGAAACCGGCCCGTGGCCCGCCAGCGAGCAAATGCCCGAACAACAGCAATTCGTGACGCTCGGCCAGTTGCTGGCTCTGGGAAATAGCGTGGCGGCGGTCGAATGGCAGCAACTGCTGGTCATCGAGCATCAGCAGCTCGACCCGCGGATCATCGTGCAGAAACAGCGCCGAGAAGCCCTGCTCGATATTGTTCAAGGCCGTAGTACTCATGCCGGCCTGGCGCACCACGGCGATACGCAGCTCGAAGGTGCCCGGCGAGCGCGCGGCAATGCTCAATTGCGCCGCGCGCAGGCAGGCCAGGGCATGGCTGGCATTCTGGCTGCCATCATGGGCGAACATCAGCCTGAAGCCGTTGATGCGCTCGGCACCGCCCGCCGCGACAATCAAGCGTTGAATCAATAACTGCAAAGAGGCCCGCTGGGCCTGGGACAAATGCTCCAGCAAGCGCGCCAATACTTGCTGGTAGATATACTGCATGGCTTGATCGTGAATGCTGCTCATAACGCCTACCCGATTTCAATAAACGGCCACCTGAAAGAAAAAGATTCCATCGAAGAACTTTCAATCAGCAAAGAAGGATAAATAAGCTTATCCTCAGAAACTTCCTACAACTTCCTACGGAAATAACTTCAGAAGCTCTTGCTCACCATCGTTCTTCCCTCCCCCAGCCCGGCAGCACAGCGCCTTTAACCCCTGGCTTACGACCCATCATGCCTCGCTCCGTGAGACGACTATTGAAGAACTATTATCGGGCGTTGCCCCGCGAATAAAAGATACAGATCACGGTAAAAAAACCATTCAGATTCATCTTCGACAATAACGACAATCAGACAGACTGCCTGTGCTTTTTCCTATTGCACAAACATAGCGCAAGCAGGCAAGCGTCAGCAGGCAAAGTTACCTCGGAAACATCCTAAACAACCCTGGGAAATACCCACAAAAAAGGTTCTTCACGGATTTCCGGGTTTATGGTCCTTGGGATCGGATGTTGAGGCTACGGCTGCGGGCATATCCATTTGATGTGGCGCCGCTGCCGGCCCCTTCCAGACACCTACGTTCAGCCTCCTGAAGTCGCGAAGTTACGGGCGGAGCCTGCACTGACGTATCTGCGAAAGCAGATTCTGGCGCGGTCATACTGAAGCCAAAGCTAGGAACGACTTGCTTGGTTTTGGTTTTGGTTTTGGTCTTGATCTTCATGCACGTACTTCCAGGCGCCGCGAAAGGCGACTTCAGGAGGCCGAGCGTAGGTGCCTGTAGGGGCGGTGCGCAGCACCTTCGGCGGCAGCCGAAGACGCGAGATGTAGACTTGCGAAGCAAGTCGTAGGCCGCGATGCCCCGGAAGGTGCCGTAGCGAGGGGACCCGAAGCGCAGCGTAGGGCCGTATGCAGGAGCAGGCGGTTTTGCCTACCTTTTCCCAAGAGAAAAGTAGGCCGCCGTAAAGGCGGAAGGGGCCAGCAGCAGCGCCACAACGAATGGATAAACTCGCGCCCAAACCCAGGAGTGCGTGAAAAACCACAAAAAAGCCCGAGTCAATGCTCGGGCTTGTTCAGGCCAAGTGTCGCGCAGATTTTACTCCGCCTGCGACAAGTCCAGCACCAGCCGGCCACCGCAAGGGCATTCGTCCATGTAGCGGTGCGCCTCGACCACCTTCTCGAACGGGTAGGTCTTGATGATCAGCGGCGTCAGCAGCTTGTCGGCGGTGAACTGGTTGATATCGCGCAGGGCACGCTGCAGCGCCACCTGGTCCTGGCTGATGCCAAGCTCCGGCTTGCCGGTGAAGTTGCCGATGCAATGCACGAAGAACTGGATGTTCTTCTGGAACGCCGCGCAGGCCGGGAACGGCGTCTGGTTGCCGCCTTGCAGGCCATACAGCACCAGGCTACCACGCGGTGCCAGGGCATCACCGAGCAAGGCCATCTGCGGCCCGCCAAGGCCGTCGAGGACCATATCGACACCGCGGTTGTCGGTGTACTTGTTGATCTGCATGAGCAGGTCCTGCTCTTCGGTGACGATCACCTTGTCGGCGCCGAGCTTGATCAGGTAGTCGCGCTGCTCGGCCTCTTTGGTCGCGGCAAACACCTTAAGGCCCAGGGCCTTGCCCAGTTGCACGAAGGCCGGGCCGGCGCAGTGGCTGGCGTCGGTAATCAGCGCGGTTTGCCCGGCCTTGGCCCGCGCCAGGTCGACGAAGGCAAAGTAGGCGATCAGCAGTGGCGTGTAGTGCACGCTGGCCTCGACCGGCGAGAGAATCTCGGGATAACGGGTCAGGGCATTGCGCGGCATGACGATGACTTCGCCGTACACCGGATGCTCGTTGGCACTGCTGGCCGGAAAGCTGGCAACCTTGTCGCCGACCGCCAGGTCATCGACACCTTCGCCCACGGCTGTAACCACACCCGCCATCTCGTGTCCGATACCGGCAGGCAGGCGCGCCTGGGACGGCGCCAGGTTCTGCCGCCAGAGCACGTCGTACCAGCTGATGCCGATCGCTTCAACGCGAATCTGCACCTCGCCAGCCGCCGGTTGCGCCGGGGCCTGCTCTTCGATCTTGAGCACCTCGGCCGGCCCGAACTTGTGGAAACGGATCATGCGGGACATCGCAAACCTCGCCAATTGAACCTCTAATGCCCTGAACTCTATCCGGGCTTTGACGGTTAGACCATCAGTGGCCATTAATAGTCAACATGCTTGTCATTGATTGATGGTAATGCAGCGTCCATCAAATTATGCGGTGCAGGGTAGCAGCCTTTACCCGTAAGATTCACCCCTGCCCCATCCGCCTTGTGAAGCCGAGCCGATGAACCGTAACGACTTGCGCCGCGTCGACCTGAACCTGCTGATCGTCTTCGAGACCCTGATGCACGAGCGTAGCGTGACCCGCGCGGCGGAAAAACTCTTCCTCGGCCAGCCGGCCATCAGCGCCGCCCTGTCGCGCCTGCGCAACCTGTTCGACGACCCGTTGTTCGTGCGCACCGGGCGCAGCATGGAACCCTCGGCGCGGGCGGTGGAGATCTTCGCCCTACTGTCGCCGGCGCTGGACTCGATCTCCACCGCAGTCAGCCGCGCAGCGGATTTTGACCCGGCGACCAGCACCGCGGTGTTTCGCATCGGCCTGTCGGACGATGCCGAATTCGCCCTGCTGCCGCAACTGCTCAAGCGCGTACGCGCCGAAGCTCCGGGCATCGTCCTGGTGGTGCGCCGGGTCAACTACCTGCTGATGCCGGCATTGCTGGCCTCGGGGGAAATCTCGGTCGGCGTGAGCTGGACCAACGACCTGCCGGCCAACGCCAAGCGCAAGGTGCTGCGGCGCAGCAAGCCCAAGGTCCTGCGTGCCGACAGCATGCCCGGCAGCCTGAGCCTGGACGACTTCTGCGCCCGCCCCCACGCCCTGGTGTCGTTTGCCGGCGACCTGGGCGGGTTCATGGACGAAACCCTGGAAAAGGTCGGGCGCAAGCGCCACGTAGTCCTTGCCGTACCGCAATTCAACGGCCTGGGCAGCCTGCTGACCGGCACCGACATCATCGCCACCGTCCCCGACTACACCGCCGAAGTGCTGACCGCCGCCGGCGGCCTGCGCGCCGAAGACCCGCCGCTCGAGGTGCAGACCTTCGAACTGCACATGGCCTGGCGCGGGTCGCAGGACAATGATCCGGGGGAGCGGTGGTTGCGGTCGCGGATTCAAATGTTCTTCGGCGATCCGGACAGCCTCTGAAAGCACTTCAGAACCTGCGCCAACTGTTCAACGCACTCGCAACCCGAGTGAGTACAAGGCCAAGCCTTGCCTGAACGACGCCCTCATCAATCACACTGATGATTACTATCGAGTACCCCAGCTGTCTGCTTGCCACAACCACCCCCTATAATCGCCTGCAGATTTCCCCCGCTCCCCTCGCCTGCCCCAGGCGATATCCCCCCTTGGAACCCCGCACCATGCCAAGCGCAAGCCAAGGCCGTCACGGCCTTCCCGAACATAATCAACAGAGCGTCAAGCAGCAGTGGCTGGCGATTCTCTCGGTCGCCGTGGGTGCCTTCGCCCTGGTAACCAGTGAGTTTCTGCCGGTGGGCGTGCTCAACGATGTCGCCAGCGACCTGGGCATCAGTGCCGGCCAGGCCGGGCTGATGGTTACCCTGCCCGGCATAATGGCCGCCCTCGCCGCGCCCTTGCTGTCGGTGGGCATTGGCGCGCTGGACCGGCGCTATCTGCTGATCGGCCTGACGCTGATCATGATCATCGCCAACGCTGTGGTGGCCTACGCCAGCGACTTCAGTCTGCTGCTGTTCGGCCGCGTTCTGCTAGGCGTGAGTATCGGCGGTTTCTGGGCGACGGCCATTGCCCTCAGCGGCCGCCTGGCGCCCAAGGGCGTGGGCGTG
Organism: Pseudomonas sp. UC 17F4; assembly: GCF_900101695.1. NCBI lineage: Bacteria > Pseudomonadati > Pseudomonadota > Gammaproteobacteria > Pseudomonadales > Pseudomonadaceae > Pseudomonas > Pseudomonas sp. UC 17F4. The sequence continues at coordinate 3,367,130 of NZ_FNKV01000001.1, read as the reverse complement.
GCCCAGGCCACTTCGATCATCATGGTCGGTGTGACCCTGGCCACCGTGCTGGGCGTGCCCGTCGGCACCTGGCTGAGTGGCTTGATGGGGTGGCGCATGACCTTCCTGGTCACTGCGCTGGTCGGCGTGCCGGTGCTGCTGGCGCAGGTCTTCCTGCTGCCGCGGCTCAATCCCGACAAGGCCATTCGCATCAGTGACCTGCCGGCCCTGTTTATCAATCCACAGGCCCGGGTTGGCTTGATTGCGGTATTGCTGATTGGCCTGGCGCATTTTGCCGCCTACACCTACGTCGCACCGTTCTTCAAACAGAGTGCCGGCTTCGATGGGCCGACCATTGGCTCACTGTTGCTGCTGTATGGTGTGGCCGGGGTGGCGGGCAATATCTTTGCCGGTTTCGCCGCCAACCGCAGCGTGCGTCACACCCTGATGCTGGTCGCCCTGATGATCGCCATCAGCACCGCGCTGTTCCCCTACTTCGCCACCGGCATGACCGGCGCAGCGCTGCTGATCGCGCTCTGGGGCTTCGCCTTCGGCGCCTTCCCGGCCTGTGCCAGCATCTGGATGTTTGTGGTCGCACCCAAGGATGTCGAACGCGGCATGCCCCTGTTTGTCGCCATGTTCCAGGTGATCATCGCGCTGGGCTCGTTCTTCGGCGGGCAGATCGTCGACCAGCTGGGCAGCTCGGTGCTGCTGAGCCTGGCCACGGCCCTGGTGGGCTGCGGTTTCGTCACGGTGCTGGTGCTGGGGCGTAACGTCAGCAATCGCCTGGCAGCCCAACCCGCCTAGCCGCTGGACAGACCCGTGGCCAATAGCTAGACCTTCTGTACTGAATCTATTCTCACTGTCGCGTTCAAACGCGACAGTGAGTGGATAGGAAGGCGTGGCAATGACAACAATCGCTGCTAAATCCCGCTTCAAAGCAAAGCTTCTGCGCCCGGCAAAGCCTGGCGACGATGCCTCGTGGGCGTTCGTCGTCCTGCCAAGAGAGGCAAGCGAACAGCTTCCCAGGCGCGGCCGGACCAGTGTTGAAGGCACAATCAACGGGCAGCCTTTCCAGGCAACGCTTGAGCCCGATGGCCAACTGAGCCATTGGCTGCAGGTAAACAGCGCCTTGCTCGAAGCCGCAGGCGCGGCCGTGGGGGATGTCGTTACACTGGAGCTGACCCCGGTGAAGAAGGAGCCCGAGCCCGACATCCCGGCCGACTTTCAGCAGGCCCTGGCCAGCGCTGGCGAGGCGCGTGAAGTCTGGAACAGTACGACAACCCTCGCACGCGTCGACTGGATCCACTGGATCACGTCAGCCAAGCAACTCAAGACCCGGGCAAAACGCATAAGCGATGCCTGCGATATGCTTGCATCCGGCAAGAAGCAGGTGTGCTGTTTCGATTCGTCCGGCTACTACAGCAAGGCGTTGCGTGCGCCCGAGGCAGACAGCGCATAGTGCGTGGTCAATCATTTTGCAGACCGTGTTTTCGCAATCCAGTCGAGATGCGCAGCTACAGGCGTATAAACCCCCGGCGACTCGCGTCCACACACATTGCCGTAGCTGACAATTCCAATCTGGACTGACTGCCCATCTTCAGCCCGCTTGAAAAGTGGCCCACCACTGTCCCACGAGCACGCATCTTTACCCTGTTCTCCCGCACAAATAGCATTTGCCGGTAATGTAGCGTTGTAATGCTTGCTGCAATCACTAAAGCCTACAACCGGCACCTCAACTTCCAACAGCAGATTTGATTTAACGCCAGCCTCGGTCAAGCCCCAGCCGGTGGTCGTTAGGCGCGTCCCCGGCTTGATCAGGGCCGTCGCCTCTGCCTGACTGGGCAAGCGCATAAATCCTCGCACCGGTATGGGTGTGTCCAAGCGAACTAATGCCACATCAAATTCTTTCCCCCTGGGATCATACTTCTCATTCACCACCACTCTCTTTATCTTGACCTTCGCAACAGCTTTTGTAAGGTCGTCAGCGTTGTACCCCACATAAAACTTCGAATCCGGCTTTCTACTTTTTGTGGTCGGATCGAAAAAGCAGTGTGCAGCTGTTAATACCCAAACCGAATCAATCGACACCCCACCACAGACGACTGCAGACCTGGTATCGGCTGCACCAAACTGCAGCAGCGCAACCTGCCAGGGCGAAAACTCAATTTTGACCGGCTTACCGTTATAGATCGTCGGCTCAGCGTATTTTTCTATCCAGGCTTTTAATTCGTCGCTGATCTGTTTCAACGCTCCTGCCGATGTGTTGCCATAGCCAACCGTCGCCAGTGCGACAACGGCAATCACGGCCCACGCTCGAACGCAGTTCATTAGCGCAGACCTACACGCCAGGTATCAACGGAAATGGAACACTGGTTCCCGCTTTGCGATGTGCTTCGTTAGCAGCAATCTTGGCCTTCAGCAACGCAATTCGAGCCGACGTAACGTCCACCGCCACAGGGGTTTCGGGAAGCAACGCATCAGCCAGGGCTTCCTCTGCCTTCTGCACTTCGAGGTCGGCAAGCAAAGCATCTTCGCGCGCCGCTCGCCGGGATGCTTTATCCGCATCTTTAGCGTCTGCAGATTTAGGTAAATAGCCTTTAAGCACCGTACTTACCTCTTCCTTTGAAGAGGATAGGGCATTGCCCAGATACAACGCGAACTTGCTTCCCTCACTGGTCTCACTTAACGTTAGCTGCGTTACAAAGTAGGTGAAGACCTTGTCTTCAAGATCAACGTCTTCGCCCATGCTTTCACACGTAGCGGGTTTTTTATCGGCTGTGCGCGCGGGTCTATAATCACACACCGTTCCAGCCCACTTTTTGCGGTGTTTATTTGAGTTGGCAGCCTCAATGGCGTTGTCCAGGCGTTCACGATCAGCCGTCAATGAGTAATTGCATCGATCATCATGCAACTGATGGTCTTTACCCAGCTTGAGGTTCTGGGCGCTCATGGCCGCACAGTACGTATCGACCGCCGCGACAACACGTTTGTCCAGGTAGACACTTTCCGGCTGAGAAGGTGTTGGGTCCTTGGGGTTTAGAATATCGAGCGCCAACAAATAGCGAGCCACCCTGGCTTCCTGTTTTTCCTTAGCCTTAGTGGCATCTGCGGACGCTGGTGGGAATGCAATGGGAAGCGTCGACGCTGAGCTCAGGCGCCAATCGCCTGCCTTTATTTTCTCGCCCCGACGAATGTCCTTGAACGTCATCTCAGCGGAACCAAACGGCGCAGCGCCCCCAGGAACGGTCAAGGTAACGGCGACGATGAAGTCGCGTTTCCTGGTACCAAATAATCGCCAATGGTCAAACTCGGTTACCTCCAGATAGTTTGGCGTCAGCTGAAAGTACTGCAGTCCTCTCAGGCGATTAAGTTTTGCTTCGTAGTAAAAATGTAATTTCGTTAAGCCGTGGAACGCCTCGACTTTGGCTGCAAACTCATGCCGGGTTATCGACTTCGGCTCAAATTCACCACGAACAACCACTAGGCAGTTTGTTCGGCTGAGTATGTCAGCCTCTTGGCTGACTTTATAAAAATAGTCCGCGGATTTCGCTGTCGATGCCGTAGTCTTTGTTTGACCAGCAGCCTTCAATGCCTCGGCAGCCATATCGACTGCCCCCTCTATCAGCTTCGGGGCCATAGCTGCAGCAATCAGGGCGATCACTCCGGACCGATCACTGTCTTTCACGATGGGAGGGGGAGGGTCACTGGGGCACGTTGACTGCCAGACTACACGGGTCTGCAGCGATCCCTCGGCAGCGTAAGCTGGGCTGATCGCCAGAACACAACATGCCATGCTTATGGCGATTCCCCCGCCTTTAATGAAAAACGATAGGGGAATCTGATGAAGCATGAGTGCTCTGGCCATGACTCGCTCCTAGCAGGCTTTAACAACTAATAGCAGTTGGCCATGAACCCTGCAAATTAGTGGCTGCCCACGTGGTTCGCGAGAAACTGATTTTAAGCAGTAAACGGATCGATAACCCGCTCAGACTAAAACAGGCACCCCCTCCTCCTTGCCAACCGCATGCCCACCCGCGACAAAATCCTCTTTGCGCAACACCACCAGCGCCAGCAGCGACGCCACCCCGGTGCCCACATAGAAATACCAGGGCGCAGTGATGTCGCCGGTCACCTTGATCAGCCAGGTAGAAATCAACGGCGCACTGCCGCCGAACACCGCCACCGGAATGTTGTAGGCCACGGCGATGCCGGTGGAGCGGATGCGGGTGGGCAGCAACTCGCTCATCAAGGCGTAGGTCGAGGACGCGTACAAACCGAACAAAATCGCCACGGCCATCAGCGGCCAGAACAGGGTCGCAGGCGTGGCGCCCGGCGCGGTCTTGAAGAACCAGTACATGGCCAGGGTTGCCAGGGTGCCGATCACCAGCAAGAACGGCTTGCGCCCGTAACGGTCGGTGAAGGCGCCGCCCAGCGGCATCACCAGCGCCGCCGAGAGGCTGGCGACGAAGACGTAGAGCAAGGTGGTGCCGCTGTCGAACTTGAGGGTGTTGGACATGTAGGTCGAGGCGAAGGTCAGCACCAGGTAGAAGATCGAGCTGTGCAGGGTGATGATGAAGAACACCAGGGCAATCGCCCGCTTCCACTGCCAGACCTCGCGCAGCGGCGCCTTGGAGGTCTGCCCGGCCTCGACCAGGGCGAGGAACTCCGGGCTGTCTTCAAGCTTGAGGCGGATGTACATCGAGATGAAGCCCAGTGGGCCGGCCACCAGGAACGGAATACGCCAGCCCCACTCCTGCATCAGCTCGGCGCCCAGGGCCCAGGTCATGCCATTGGCCACGGCGCCGCCCAGCAGCAGGCCGAGCACCGCGGTGACCATCAGCCAACAGGTGGCAAAGCCGCGGCGGCCGGGGCCGGCGTATTCGGAAATGAAGCTGGTGATGGTGCCGATCTCGCCACCGGCCGAGAAGCCCTGCACGCAGCGGATCAACACGAGGATTATCGGCGCGGCGATGCCGATGCTGGCGTAGGTTGGCAACAGGCCGAGCAGGAAGGTCGAGCCGGCCATCATCACCAGCACGGTGATCAGGGTTTTGCGCCGGCCGATTTTGTCGGCCAGGGGGCCGAAGAACAGCCCGCCCAGGGGCCGGATGAAGAAGCTCAGGGCAAAGGCGGCAAAACTTGCCAGCAGGCTGCTGGTGGGGTCGTCAGAAACAAAAAACGCCTTGCCGATGTACACGGCGAGAAAGCCGTAGACGCCATAGTCGTACCACTCGATCAAGTGGCCGGAGGTGGCGCCGATAAAGGCCCGGCGCCGCTGGCGCTGGGGGTTGGAAGCTGGCACACCCATAGTGGGGACTCCTGTCGTAGTGCTATCCATGAAATACCGCGCTTCAGAGGTTGATCAGAGGCTGCGAAGGCTCCTGTAACCACTGGCGCAAGCGGGTCTTGAGAATCTTGCCATAGCTGTTCTTCGGCAGCTCGGGGCAAAAGACGAACTTTTTCGGTTTTTTGAACGAGGCCATGCGCGCAAGAAACCACTGGTTGAGGGCCTGCGCATCGAGGCTATCGGGTGAACGCAAGGCAACGAAGGCTACCACCGATTCGCCCCATTCGGCATCGGCCTCGCCGACCACGCACACCTCGAACACTTCGGGGTGCTGCATCAGCACTTCCTCGACTTCGCGTGGGTAGATGTTGCTGCCGCCGGAGATGATCACATCCTTGCAGCGATCGGTGAGGGTCAGGTAGCCCTGCTGGTTGAAAAAGCCAATGTCGCCCGTCAGCAGCCAGCCGTTTACCAGGGCCTCTTGGGTGGCTTGCGGGTTGTCCCAGTAGCCCAGCATCACTACTGGCCCGCGCACCACGATCTGCCCCGGCTCGCCCGCGGCCACCGGCTGGCCTTGGGCATCCACCACGCGCACCTCGACGCAGGCGTGGGCACGCCCCACCGAGGCGGCGATCTGCGCCCAGTCGGCGTGCCCGCGATCGGCGATGGCCTGGCGCGACAGCGCGCTGATGGTCATCGGGCATTCGCCCTGGCCGTAGATCTGCACCAGGCGCGGGCCGAAGGTGTCCAGGGCCTGGGCAAGATCGGCCAGGTACATTGGCCCGCCACCGTAGACGATGGTCTTGATGCCTTCGCCGGCATACCCCTGCAGGCGCGCCTGGTCGACCATGCGCTTGACCATGGTCGGCGCGGCAAACAGGCTGACCTGGCCCAGTTGCTGCGCAAGCTCAAACAGCTCCGCCGCCTGGAAGCCGCGCGAGGCCGGCACCACATGGCGGGCGCCACAGCGCACATGAATGAAGTTGTACAGGCCGGCGCCATGGGACATCGGCGCGGCGTACACCACCGCGTCACCAGCGTCCACCGCATCGACGTCCAGTGGATAGCACAGGGACATGGCGATCAAATTGCCATGGGACAGCATCACGCCCTTGGAGCGCCCGGTGGTGCCGGAGGTGTAGAACAGCCAGGCCAGGTCGCTGTCCTGGCGCGGGTACGGCTCGGGCAGTTGCTCATCCGCCAAGGGGCCTTGCGGGCTCGGCGTGTGCGCCGCCAGTTCTTGGCAGCCGCTCGGCAAAGCGCTGCTGGCGAACACCTGGCCGTCATCTGTGTAGACCAGCCGGGCGCCGGCATTGGCGGCAATCCAGGCGGCTTCCAGGGCGTGCAGCTTGCTGTTGATCGGCACCGCCACCGCGCCGCTCCACCAGATGGCGTACAGCAGTTCGAGATAGCGGCAGCTGTTCTTCATCAACAGCGCCACCCGCTCGCCCGGTGCAATGCCGTATTGCTCGCGCAGTTGCACGGCGCGGGCCCGGGCCTGGGCGGCGAACGCCTGGTAGTCGGCAACCTGGCGCTGCCCCTCGAACAACGCCGGGCGCTGCGGCCAGCGCTGGGCCGCATCGCGCAGCCAATGGGCGATGTTCATCCTCAGGCCTTGACCGCTTGCAGGACACTGGCGTAGTTGGCCACAGCCATGCCGCCCATGTTGAACAGCAAGCCGAACTCGGCGCCGGGTACGCCCAGGCCGATGGGTTCGCCGGTCAGCTGGGCAAAGCCCAGGGCATGCATCGAAACCCCGGTGGCGCCCACTGGATGGCCCTTGGCCTTGAGCCCACCCGACAGATTGACCGGCAGGCGCCCGCCCTGGCGCACGATACCGTCGTCGAGGGCGCGATGGCCTTCACCGCGGGGGACCAGGCCCATGGCTTCGTAGATCAGCAACTCGGCGATGGTGAAGCAGTCGTGGACCTCGGCAAAGTTCAGGTCGCCAAGGGTCACCCCGGCTTCGCGCAAGGCACCCTGAATCGCCCGCTGCGGCCCCTCGAAGGCCAGCACATCGCGGCGCGACAGCGGCAGGAAGTCGTTGACCTGGACCATGGCACGAATCGCCACCTGGCGGCGCATCGAACGTGCACGCTGCGGCGAGGCGAGGATGATCGCCGCCGCGCCGTCACTGATCAGCGAGCAGTCGGTCAGGCGCAGGGGCGGTGCGATCAGCGGGTTGCCCGAGGAAACATTGTTGCAGTGTTCGAAATCCATCAGCCGGTGCATCTGCGCCAACGGGTTGGCCATGGCATTGGCGTGGTTCTTTACCGCAATCGCGGCCATCGAGGCCAACGGGCTGTGGTAGCGCTCGGCATACTGCTGGGCCACCTGGCCAAACAGCTGGGCGAAGCTCAGGCCGGCCTCCTGCATGGCGTTCTGGTAGCCGGCACCGGCCAGGGCGCGGGTGACTTCGACGGTGCTGTTGCCGGTCATTTTCTCGGCGCCGACCACCAGCACCAGGTCGGCGGCGCCGCTGCGAATCGCGTTGATGCCGGCCTGGATCGCCGCCGAGCCCGAGGCGCAGGCGTTCTCGCAGCGGGTGGCGGGCTTGAAGCGCAGTTGCGGGTCGGCCTGAAGCATCAGCGAGGCAGGAAAGCCATCGGCCACCAGGCCTGAGTTGAAGTGCCCGAGAAACAGCGCGTCGATCTCACCGGCGTCGATCTCGGCGTCTGCCAGGGCTTCGCGGGTGACCTTGACGATCAGGTCTTCGAGGTTGAGGCCATCCAGGCGACCAAAAGGGCTGTGGGCAGCCGCGACGATGGATACGGAATCGTGTGTCATGGTGATTTTCTTCTGTCCTTGAAGCGCGTATTCCATACAATGATTCAGCGCCCGAATCCCACGCTAGTTGGGGCAACTACTTACGCCAGTAAGTAGTGCCCGCCAACCCGGTGCACACCGACAAACCCGAGGCAGGACGCCCGATGATCGAAGACGCCCCGCACTTCCAGGACCTTGAGCGCCTGGCCTTCCAGGTTTCCCCCGCTCCGCAGATGATCACCGGCCATCGGTGCATGCTCGACTGCAACCAGGCCTTTGAGCGCCTGTTCGGCTACGAGCGCGAGCATTTGCAAGGCAACCTGACCCTGTTGCTGTACCCCTCCCACGCCGACTACCAGAGCATCGGCGAACGCAGCGAGCACTGGCTGCGCAACGGCCCCGGCGCCTTTTACTCCGACGAGCGCTTCATGCAGCATCGTAATGGCGAGGTCTTCTGGGCCCGGGCCCACGGCTTTTCGCTGACGGTCGAGGACCCGTTCAAACTGATGGTCTGGCATTTCGAGCGCCTGGACCGCCAGCCGGCGCCGACCATCCAGCTGACCCCGCGCGAACGCGAGATCTCGCTGCATATCGTCAACGGCCTGACCTGCAAGGAGGTGGCGCGCAAGCTGGGTATCTCCCACCGCACCGTGGAAGTCCACCGCGCCCGGCTGATGAAGAAGCTTCAGGCCAAGAACAGCGCAGAGCTGGTGTCGAAGATCATCTTCATCAGTTGAGCGGCGTCAGGCGTTTCCCTTGGCCTGCTGTTCCAGGTGCACCTGCAAGGCCGGATCGATCTGCAGCGCGCCGGCCAGTTCGTCAAGGTAGGCCCGCTCTGCGTCCTGCTGGTCATCCACCAGCATTACGCTGGCCAGGTACATTTCCGCGGCCATGCCTGGGTCCTGGGCCGACTGTGCCACCTCGCCAGCATCCAGTGGCTTGCTGACTTCCTCATCCAGCCATTGCTGCAGTTGCGGGTCGTTGGTGTGACGTTTGATTTCAGCGTAAATCAACGCTTGTTCTTGCTCATCGATACGACCGTCAGCCTTGGCTGCCGCAATCAGCGCGCGCAAGATTGCATGACTGTGGCCCTCGGCCTCGGCGCCGGACAATTGATCGACCGTACGCAGCGCCTGTTGCGGGGCCGCCGCCTGGCTGCGCTGCCAGCTTTGATAGGCCTGGAACGCCATCATGCCCAACGACGCCAGGGCCGCGTAATTGGTGCCTCCGGCGGAGCGCCCCTGGGTAGAGCCACCCGCGTTGCCCCCCAACAGCCCGCCCAGTAGACCACCCAGGCCAGCACCGCCCGCCGATGCACTGCCGCCGCCAAGCAGCCCGCCCAGCAAGCCGCCCAGACCGCCCAGGCCGTCTTGCGCTGACCTGCCGCTGCTCCCTTGTTGCGCTTGCGAGCCCTGCCCGGCGCGAAGCAGCTGTTCGAGTAGATCACTGGTGTTCATAGCACCGCCCTCGGTCGGTAGTTGCTGTTTAGACAAGCAACGATAGCCCCCGCAAGGCGATCTGCCATGACCGTCTGGCCGACGGCAAAGCCGGGGCTTACCGAGCATGCAGGTTTATGTGAGCATATCCACCCCGCCCTGCCCCGCGTCCCACGAGAGACTGTATGACGATTTTCCACAAAACCGCCCTGACGCTGACCCTGGCCGTTGTCGGCCTGTTGGCACTACCGAATCTGCATGCCGCGAGCAAAGCCGGCAGCCAGGCGAAACCTGAAGTAAAGGTCGCGGTGCTCGGCGGCAAGTTCAGCTTCACCCTGCCGGCAGGCTTCATCGCCAGCCCCTTGAGCGCCGACGAACAGAGCAGCGAAGGCGCCGGCGCCGTGGGCACCCTGTATGCCAATTCGCAGGAAAAGCGCGTGGTCATGGTGATTGAAAAACCGCTCCCCGAAGCATCGCGCCCCGGCGACAACGACGACGCCTTCCTCGACGGCGCCGTCAGCGGTTTCGTCGAACGCCAGAGTGCCGGGCTGCCAGACTTTCGACAAACCGGCGAAGCGCGCCTGAACCGCAACGGCCTTGGCGTGCGACAAATCGACAGCACGGCGACCCTGGGCGGCGGCAAAACCTTGAACAGCACCTTTATCGCAGGCTCCGGCGAGCGCATGGCGGTCATCCAGGTCATTTCCCGCAGCGACCAAGCCAGCAGTCATGCGGCGCTGGTCAAGCGAATCGTGGGGCAATCCTCGGTGCCGGTTGCGCAATCTGGCAACAAACAGGGTAAATAGCATGCAAGCGCCCCCCCGCTTGCGAGGGGTAATCCATCAGAACAAATTATCTATTCCTGCGGACCGTTCCATCTCAGGTCGCAAAACCTCAAGCACCAGCCTTTCAGTTATTTGCTTGACAACGTTAAGGCCCTGCATGAATTCGCCTTCCGGTATATCTTTTTCACACAGCAGGATCTTCTCATAGAGAAAATTAAAGCTACCTTCTTTATTCCCGGCCTTCTGGTTAGCCATCAGGATAAACATGCTCACCAGCGCATCCTTGACCACCTCGTCATTCATCAAGCCCGACAGTTCCTGCATTCGATCCTTGTTACCCTCAAGCAAAAAGACAAAGGGCGCAAGGAAAACCTGGTTCAGCCCAGACGCTTGCAACAGCTTGCGGGTCGCCAGGGTGTAAAGATAAAAATCAAGATGGGCAGTGAAGACAAACCAATACGCAGATTCGTTCATCTGGTATTTTCTGGAATAGCCATTCACCACTGACAAAAAGGCGTCCATGAAATCCGACGCAGGTTCGCCCTTGACGGCGAACACATTGATAAATGAGCATACCCTTGAAGCCTTGACTGCTGCTTGCGCTTCGGCCTTTGCTTTACTTCTTGCAAGATCTTCCGTGCGCTGCAGTTCCAGCTCCCGGGCTTCGGCCCGCGCCAAATCTTCTTTGTAATAGTTCAACTCATCATAGAAAAATGACGAATAGTATTTGAACGCCATGTAAAAGAAATCGGTGGTTTTTGCGAGCACATCGCCCTCCAGCCCCGAACACCCTACCAGGGCCGATGACAGCGCCTTCAAGTTATCATCATGCACAATGAACTCGCGAATATGCTCCTTGTCCTTGAAGTTATGCTCACCTATAAGCGCTACAATCTTCTCTTTATTTTGATTTGCCTTAACAAAAAGGAAAAAACCTACCACCTCATCTTTCAGCGAAATATTGCTGAGAATTCCTCTTCCGCCAACATGATTATGCACATCAATGAGGGATGCATCATTCCTTTTCAGCGAGGCATACACCACCCTGAAAACATCAAAAACCAATCCCAGGGGGATTTTCCTGAAGGTCAACGCGAGCGATGCGTTTATGACCACATCCGAACCCACGAATTCGATAGTTGAAATACTGCAAAGCGGCATATGCCCGCGCTCACCCAGCAGGTTATACACCAGATAATTTTTTGTAAAAAGAACCCCCTCGCCCCACAACCCTAAAAAACTATCATCGAGAAAAACCAGACAGTCATCCTCCGCCATGATCTTCAGATCAACGCGGGTCAAGAAATTATTCAGCTTGAGCTTTTCAATTTTCCCGTCAACAAAAACTCTTTTCAATGAGCTGAACTCATCAAAATCGCCGACTCTTAACATAGACCTTTCGCCTTAACAAAAAACCGGCTGTCCCAGCAGCGCGTGAGAGGGGGTTCCCAGCGCTCCAACATAGCAGCAATCTGCCAGCACCATCAACGAAACAGCCCATCTTCAGAACCGAAGATGTCCAACGAACCCAGCTTCACCGAAAGAGCGTGCTCGAGCGCACGCCCCCCCCTACTGCGCAATAACCCGATACCGCGCCAAATTCAGCGCCACCAGCAGCGCCACCACCGCCATCAGCGCCCCGGTGAGGAACCCGCCGCTGTAACCGACCTGCGCGGTCAGTCCCAGCAACAGCGAGGACGACAGCATTTCGCCAAGGTCGCGGGTGCTTTGCACAGCGGTCATGTCGGTGCCGGCCTGGTCGCTTTGCCCGGCAAACGCCATCGAGGCGGTCATGATTGCCACCGAGGTCGCGCCGGTGGCAAACGAGCCCAGCCCTACCGCCAGCCAGATCAACTCGACCCGGGGCGCCACTAGCCCGCTTGCCTGCAGCAGCCAGACCAGCGCCGCCACCCCGGCCATGGCCACCGCCAGCATGAACGCCGGCCACAAGCCCAGCACACGGATCAGCCAGGCACCGCCGCCGCAACCGAGCACGATGGTCACCACGCCGCCGCTCATGCCCAGTTGGCCGATGGCCTGCAACGACCAGCCAGCATCGTTGAGGAACAGTTTCGACAGGCCGAAGCCAGACACCGCGGTCATCGCCGAGAGCAATGCCAGCACCACCAGCGACAGCGCCCCGGGCCGTTTGATAAAGCGCAACAGGCTGGCGTGGGCGACGTCGGGTTGTTTCTCTTTCGCCGGTGCCACGTGCAGCCAGGCTACGCAGCACAGGCTCGCCAAGGGCACCAGAGCCAACAGGCCGAAGGCCGTGGTTTGCCCGAAGTGGCCACTGAGCAGCAGCGCCCCGGCGCCGCCGACGAAGAAGCCGAACATGGTGCCGCCGACCTGGATGGCGTTGATCCGCGCGAGCATGTTGTCGCTGAAATACTCGGCGGCCATGCCGTCGGTGGCGATGTCCTGGGTGGCGCTGGCGAACGAAGCGAGGATCAGCAGGCCCACGGCCCAGCCGGCGGTATCGACACTCAGGCCGATGCTCGCCAGGGTCACCAGGCACAGCAGCACAAGGATCTGCATCGGTATGATCCAGCTGCGCCGCCGCCCCAGGCGCGGGCTCCAGTGGTTGTCGACCTGCGACGCCCAGATGAATTTCACCACCCACGGCAGGCCCACCAATGGCAGGAAGGCCAGGGCATCGAGGGCCGCGCCGTCGTGGCGCAGCAGGGTTGGCAAGGCGTCCATGGCGATGCCGAAGCAGATGCCCTGGGACAGGTACAACAGGGCGAAGGTCAGCACCATGCGCCAGTGTTTCAACAGATCCAGCATGCGAGTCTCCATTCAGATAGCGTTGGCGTCGGCAGCCCTTGCCGTACGCGAAAAAACAGTCAGGCGGCGCACCGCCCACAGGGCACTGGCGCCCACGAGCAACAGCACCAGGTCAATCGGCCAGACGCTCAGGTTGGCGTGCTCCAGGCTGCCAGCCAGGTGCAAGGCGCCAGCACTCAGGAAGGCCAGGCCGGCCACGCTCAACAGCAGGCGTAGCGGTTGGCGCTGCGGCGGCATCAGCGCGGCCAGCAGCAGGCTGGCGATCCAGCAGCCCCAGAACCACGCCGTCAGTGAACCGCGCGGCAACAGCCCGAGGTTGGCCAGCGCCCCGGCGCACAGCAGCACGGCGCTGGCCGCCAGCAGCCCGCCGCCGACCCCGACCACCAGGCGCAGCAGCACTTGCCAGCCTGCCCCGCCCTTCAGCCGCCGGCGCTCCAGCCACAGGTACAGGCCGCTGAGCACCAGCACTGCGGCGCCCAGGGCCATGCTGAAATGCACGACGCGCAACAGCGGCCCGGCGTGGGGTAGCCAGCGATAATCGGCAAAGTGCAGCGGCTGCACCGCGATAAACGCCTGCAGCCAGAAGCCTCGGCCACTGGCACTGCTGGTGGCCAGCGGCTTACCGTCATCGCCGCGGTAGGCATGGCGCTCGAACACTGCGGTGCTGGGCAGGCCGGACTCGATGCCGGCCACTTCCAGCCAGGCCCCGGGCTCACCCCAGTGATGCAGGGTGACGCTCTGGGCGGTGAAGCCCGGGTGCGCCGCCGCGTCGTTGCTCAGCAGTTGATCGAGATCGAACGGCTGGGCCGGCGCCGCTTGCGGATCGACCTGCGGTGGTGCGCCCAGCAGCTGCATGAACGCCTGTTGCGGGGCCCCGGGAAACGCCTGCCCGGCCAGGGTCAGGGTACCCAGGGCGCCAAGGCCGGACATCGCCCCGGTAACCCCGAACAACAGCAGCCACGGCCCGGCCCAGCGGCCGATCAGGCTGTGCAGGTCGTGGGCCAGCAGCCGCGGGCCACGGTCACGGCGCAAGCGCGTGAGGTCCTGCAAGCGGCCGCTGTGCAGCACGCTGCCGGCCCAGATCATCAGCAACAGCACCACCCCCAGCAGGCTGATCAGCACCCGCCCGGGGAAACCGGCAAACAGGCTCTTGTGCAGGTTGAAGAGGATATCGGCGGCGTTCTCCGTTTCCAGCGCCCGGCCAGTGGCCGGGTCCAGGGCCAGGTTGCACGGCTTGGCAGGCGCGCACAGCTCGACCACCGCGCGCTCGCCGTCGGGCAGACGAATCTGCAACGCCTCGGGCGCCAGGCCGTGGCGGCTGGCCACCGGCAGCCATTGCGCCAAGGGCAACAGCGGCCCTGGCGCCAAGGCTGCCGGGCCGCGAAACCAGCTGCGCAGGTCCTCATGGGCCATGCTCCAGGCGCCGCTGAGCAGAATCACCAACAGCAGCACGCCGAACACGCCGCCGGCACCGGCATGCACGCGCTGCACCAGCGCCCGCGGTGCGCCCATCATGACCCGGCTCCTGCCCATGCCAGGCAAGGGCTGAACAGCAGCAACCAGGCGCTGGAGCGGTAGACCACGCGCTTGCAGTCCGGCGCCAGCAGCGCCCACAACAGCACCGTGACGAGAAACCCCAGGCCGATAAAGATCGCCGCATAGAGCCGCTCAAGCCCGTCGCCCAAGGGGTAGTGGCGGGCCAGCAGCACCGCCAGTTGCAGGCTGCTGAGCACGCTGCCAGCTAGCGCCAGGCTGATGCGCAGCGGCCATGGCCCATGGCCCGGGGCTGCCATCAGAACGTGCCTCGCAGGGTCATGTTGAGGCTGCGCGGCTCCCCGTAGCGGTTGTTCCAGTTGGGGTTGGAAAGGCTCTGGTAATACTTGCGGTCGGCCAGGTTGTTGCCGTTGAGCGAGGCCGTCCAGTGCTCGTCAATGCGATAGGCAACCCGTGCATTGAGCAACGCATAGCCGCCCTGCTGCATCGATACGGCGCCCGACTGCGCAGAGAAATCACTCTGCGCCTGCACCCCGGCACCGACGCTCCAGCGCCGCTCCTGCCAAGGCAGCTCGTACTGGCTCCACAACCGCAGCATGTGCCGCGGGGTGAACTCGGCATAGCGCTCGCCGGAGTTGCTGCGGGTGTCCTTGAGGTATTCGGTGGTGGTGTAGGTGTAGCCGGCGAACAGGCTCCAGTCCGGGGTAATATAGCCGGTGCTTTCCAGCTCGAAGCCCTGGCTGCGCACCTTGCCGCCGCTGATGTAGTAGGTGTTGGGGCCGGCGCCGGGGTGTTCCGGGTCGACCTGCGGATTGTTCTCCAGGTCGATGCGGAACGCCGCCAGCGACACGTTCAGGCGGCCCTCCAGCAACTCGCCCTTGACCCCGGTCTCGTAGGTCTTGCCTTCCACCGGCTTGAGCAGGTCGCCGCTCCAGGTCTGCCCGGTTTGCGGCTGGAACACCTCGGCGTAACTGGCGTACCACGACCAGTCCTGGGCGAAGTCCCAGATCAGCCCGCCGTACGGGGTGATCTCGCGCCCGGGCTTGAAGTGATCGCTCGGTGCATCCTGGCCCCACCAGCTGGCCCGGGCACCGACCACCAGGGTCAGCGGATCGAGCAGCTTGAAGCGGGTCAGCGCGTAGACACCCTTGGAGGTGGTGGTGGTCGAACCCGGCGATGTGTAGGCGCCGATACCCGGCTTGGGCACGCTGTGCGGGTCCCAGCGATAGACGTTGACCGGCACGTTCAACGACGTGGTGAAGTCCGCCGTGCGCTGCTCGGTTTCACCCTGGCTGTAGTTGCTGCCCAGCAGCAGTTCATGGCTGCGGCCGAACAGTGAGAACGGCCCGTTGACCGAGGCATCGACGCTCTTCTGGGTGCTTTCGAACTTGTACGCCGCGCCCATCAGACGGCCGCCGTCACCGGTGACGGGGTCAATCGCACCGTAGGCGCCGGCATAACGCAGGCTGGAGTCGGCGTCCTGGTATTCGGCGGCGACCTTGGCTTTCCAGCCGTAGTCCAGTTGCTGCTCGAGCGAGCCGAACACCCGGCGCGTGGTCCACTTGAAGCGGTCCCAGTCGACATCCAGGTAAGTGGAGCGCGGCAGGTTCAGGCTCGAGCCGTCCTTGGCCATCGGCACACCAGCCATGTTGGTCACCGAGTCGATGGTCTGGTACTGCGCGCCCAGGGTCAGCAGGGTGTCCGGGCTCAGGTCGAACTCGCTGATGCCGTACAGCAGCTGAGTGTCTTGCTTGCCGATGTCGTAGAAATAGTCGCGGTCCTCGTAGGCGGCGACCATGCGCCCGCGCACATTGCCAGACTCGGTCAACGGCCCGCCGACATCGACCTCGCCGCGGTAACGGTCCCAACTGCCACCGCTCAAGGTGGTGCTGGCGGCAAACTCTTTTTGCGGGCGTTTGCGCACCAGGTTGACCGTGGCTGCCGGGTTGCCACTGCCGTGCAGCAAGCCGTTGGAGCCCCGCAGGATCTCGACCCGTTCGTACACCGCCATGTCCTGCGGTGAGCTGGCGGTGTCGCCGAGCAAGGCCGGCACGCCGTCGAGTTCGAACGAGTTGACCTTGAAGCCACGTACGTAATAAGCGGTGGTCAGCAGCTGGAACGGCTGCACGGTGACGCCAGTGGCTTGCTGCATCACCTCGTCGAGGCTGAACAGGTTCTGCTGCTCGATGCGTTCGTGGCCGATCACACTCACCGACTGCGGCGTCTCGCGCAGCTTGAGCGGCATCTTGCCGATGGTGGTGACACCGGGTGCGGTCACGCTGCTGGCGCTGTCCTTGCCGGTGATCTCGATGTTGCCCAGTTGCAGCGTGCCGTTGCCGTTCTCTGCAGCAATCGCCAGCGCCAACGGATTCAGGCCCAGTACCAGGACCATCGCCAAGTGCGCCCGGCTGCGTTGCCCCATCCGTCCTGCCTTTTTGACTCCCTGATGTAACATTGCCCCGCCCCAATTTCGATAATAATTCTCATTAGTATCCTTCAAACGAGTGGGCGAACTTTTCGATTTAGGGACTTTTTCAATTGATGCCCGGCACCGGTGCATTCAATCGACGACACCGTGCTGCTCGACGAACTGCGCATACCACGGGTGGGTGGCCAGCAGTTGCTCATGACTGCCGCTGCCGCTCAGGCGCCCGGCCTCCAGCACCAGGATCTGATCGGCGTCGCGCACCAGCGCCGGGTTGTGCGACACCAACACCAGCGTGCGCCGGCCGCGCAATGCCCGCAGGCTGCGATTGACCCGCGCCTCGCTGCGCGCATCGAGGCTGGCAGTGGGCTCGTCGAGCAACAGGATCGGCGCCGGCGACAGCAGCGCTCGCGCCAGCCCTACGCGCTGGCGCTGGCCACCGGAGAGCAAGGCGCCGCCCGGGCCGACCTCGCTGTGCCAGCCCTCGGCCAGGCTGGCGATCACCTCATCCAGCGCCGCTGCTTCAGCGGCCTGCTGCAATTGCCCAGGCGTTGCCTGTGGCCGCGCCATGCTGACATTCCATAGCAGGCTGCCGGCGAACAGGCCGCTGTCCTGGAACACCTGGGTCAAGTGCGCGGCAAGGGTTTGCTCGCTCAACTGGCGGATGTCCACCTGGCCCAGACGCACTTCGCCGGCCTGGGCATCCATGCCCCGCCCCAGCAACGCCAGCAGCGTACTTTTACCGGCGCCCGACGGCCCGACAATGGCCGTGAAGGTACCAGACGCGCAGTACAGGTCGAGGTCCTTGAGCAGGTGCTCGCCATGTTCGCCGTAGCTGCTCAGGCCCTGGCCCTGCAGGCTGGCGTCCAGGGGTTGCAAGCCGGGTTGCGGGCTGTGCAGGATCGGTTGCGCCAATACCCCCAGCACCTGTGCCAAGGCCTGCCAGGCCATGCGCAGGGCCTGGTCCAATTGCGCCAGTTGTGACAGCGGCTCGACAAAGCGCACCAGCAATACCAGCACCGCCACCAGCAGCGCCCCCGGCAAATGCCCGGCGGCGACCGCCAGCACGCCGCCGACCAGCAGCGCCGAAAACACCAGTTGCACTGCGCTGGCAAAGCCCAGGCTGGCGGGCAATGCCTGGCGGTTGAGCGAACGGGTCGCCTGATGTTGCTGCTGCAGGGCCTCGCGCAGGGCCACCTGGCCCTGGCTGGCAACGGCGCTGCTACGCATCAGCGCCTGTTGTTCGGCGAAAGTTTGCAGCAGTTGCCCGGCATGCCGATCAACCGTCTGGCGCTGTTGCTCAAGGTCCAGGCTGCGCCGCCCGGCCCAGCGCAGCAGGCCGAACAACGGCAGGTAGGCCACGGCCAACGCCAGCGCCACGGATGGCGCCAGGGCGAACAAGCCAAGGACCACCACCGTTGGCGTCACCAACGCGGTAATCAACGGCGCCAACAGGTGCGCCGGGATACTCATGCTGCTGAACACCGGCCCGCGCACCAGGTCGTCGAGATGGCGCTGGCGGCCCCGCGCCAGCCGTGGCAAATGCTCCAGCAAGCGCGACACCAGCCCCGCTGCCAGCCCTGCCCCAGCGAGGTAACCACGCCGCTGGGCGATGTAGCTGACCAGGGCCTGCAGCAGCGTCAGGCCCAGCAGCAGCCCCACCGGCTGCAGCACATCGGCGCCTGCGCGGTCGAACCAGGCCAGCACCAGCGGCACCAGTGCCAGCCCCGCCAGACCATCAAGCACCGCGGCCAGCACCATCCATATCAGCGCCGCGCGCAGGGCTTGCCAGGTGCGCTGCGGCAACTGGCGCAAGGACGAAAAAACACTCATGACACAGGCTCCATTTGCTCGGCATCGGACATTTGTTCACGCCACAACTGACGGTAAAGGCCGTCCATGGCCAGCAACTGCTGATGACTGCCACGCTGAACAATCCGGCCCTGGTTCAACACCAGGATCTGCTCGGCATGGCAGATGCTCTGCAAGCGGTGGGCAACGATCAACCGCGTACGCCCGGCCGCGCCCTCGTGCAGGGCCATGCGCAAGGCCCGCTCGGTGTGCGGATCGGTGGCCGAGGTCGGCTCGTCGAGGAGCATGATCGGCGCACTCGACAGTAGCGCCCGGGCAATGGCCAGACGTTGCAGCTCGCCGCCGGATAGCTGCACATCGTCACCGGCTATGCTCGCGTAGCCCTTGGCCAGCGCCATGATCCGGCTGTCGAGGCAGGCCGCCCGTGCAGCCTCGCGAATCTGCTCGAGGCTGGCGTCGGGCTGGTACAGGGCGATGTTCTGCGCCAGCGACAGGCGCAGCACTCCGGCGTGCTGGAACACCAATGCCAGATGCCGTTGCAGTTGCGCGCTGGCGATCTGCCGAACATCCACCCCGCCGACCAGCACTTGGCCGCTGTCGACGTCCATGAACCGCGCAATCAAACCGGCCAGGGTACTTTTGCCCGCCCCCGACGGCCCCACCAGGGCCGTGGTGGTGCCTGGCTCCAGGCGCAGGTTGATCGCTGACAATACCGGCACCTCGCCATGGGCGAAGGACACCTCGCGCATTTCCACGCTGGCGTCCCTGGGCGCTTGCGGCGCGTCGGGCTCAGCCAGCGGCGGCGTGCTCAACACTGCCTGCAAGCGCTGCGCACTGACCCGCGCGCTATTGAGGGCATCGAGGCCGTGCCCCATGGCCAGCACCGGCGCGGCCATGGCCCGGACCAGCAACACAAAGGCGCACAACTGCGCCGCGCCGACCTCGCTGAGCCCCGGCAGCAACGCGCCAAGCACCACCCAGGCCAGCAGCCAGGGCGCACTGAGCAGCACCTGGACCAACGCCGCCAGTTGACCGGCGCGGCTCACCCAGTGGCTGAAACGCTGATCAAAACGCTGTACCGCCTGCTGCAGGCTGCGCTGCACGCCGGCCCCCGGGAACTGGCGCACCAGGCGCAAGTTGGCGGCGAACTGGCTGTAGTCGCTGAACAACTGCTGCACCGCCGCATTGCGCTGCTCGACATCTTCGCGGTAGTGCGCCGAGCCCAGCCGCCAGTACCCCAGCACCCCCAGTGCCAATGGCAGCAGGCACCACAGCGCCAGGGCGCTGTCGCTCCACAGCAGGTAGCCGAAGGTGGCCAGGGGGATCAGCAGCAGGTTGACCAGATCGGCCGGCGCATGGCCGACCAACTGGTGCAATGCACGTACGTCCTGCTCGGCATAGCGGGTCACGCCCTCGGGCCCGAGCCGGGCGAACCAGCCCAGCGGCAAGCGTTGCAGATGCTCGGCCAGGCGCACGCGCAAACGCTCGCACAGGTCGGCATCGACACCGTGGGTGAGGTGCAGGGCCAGGGTCTGGCCACACAGCCACAGGGCCGAGCCGAGCACCGCCAGCAGCACCCAGTTCATCACCCCGGGCGCCAGCGGCGGCGCCTGTTGCAGGCTGTCGGCCAGGTGCGCCAGGGCAATCAGCGGCAACAGCGAGCTGACCCCGGATATGGCCTGCACCACCACCGCCAGGCACAAACGCACCCGGAACGGGCGCAGCAGTGCCTGCAGTTCAGGCCCGAGCAGGTTCATTGGCACCCCTCCAGCGCCTGCGCCAGGGTGGCTGCCGGCAAGGCCTGTGCGGGCGTTTGCGCAAAGCCGAGGGCGGCTGTCACCTGCTGCCACAGCGCGACCACTTCCAGGCTGCGCTGTTGCCGGCGCACTAGGCCTGCACCGTCGAGCAACGGCTCCAAGGCCCTGGCCGCAGCCTGTGGCCAGACCTGCCGATAGACCTGGCCCCAGTCCGTGGCGGCGTCCATCAGCACTTCGGCACATGGCAAGGCGCCGCCGCTCAGCACAAACAGGCCGTCCTCGTCCTCGCGCGGCGCGCGCACCGCTGGCATCCACAGCAGCGGCCCGTGCGATGAGGCCAGCAGCAAGGTACCGCTGTCGGTGGCCAGGCTGATGCGCTGGAGCATCTGCATGCGCCCGTCATCGGCTGCCGCCAGTTCGTTGAGCACCCGTAACGACACCGGCACCTCGGCCATCACCAGGCTGACATCGCGCCACGGCGACAGCGCCGGTGCCAGGTTGTCCAGCGACCACGGCCCCACCGACTCCAACAGCGCCGCCAGGATGTCGAGGGTGGCGTAGCTGACCTGCACCGCACAACTGGCCTCGATATGGCGGATGCCCTGCTGACGATGCAACTGCCGGCCCAGCTCGATGAAGCGCGCCACCCACGGCAACTGCGGGTAAAAACTGTTGAGCAGGCAACGGCGCTGCAAGCGTGCCGCGCAGCGCAACAGCTCGTGCAGTTCCTGTGGCAACAGCGGGTGTTCGATCAACACATCGATACCGCGCGCCATCAACGCTTGCGCCAGGGCCGGGCCCTGCTCGCCGCGCGCCGCGCCGCCCACCGCCACGCAGGCCAGGCGGGTGTCGTCGGGCAGCTGTTCGAGGGCCGCGAAACACGGTACACGAAGATGCCGGGCCAGGGCCTGTGAACGGCGACTGCCCTGGCCCAGCACGCCGACCAGTTGCAGGTGCTCGGCAGCGGCGACACCGGCGGCGTAGAACTGGCCGAATCGGGAACCCACTACCAGGGTTTTGACGGGAGTGTTCATGGGCGCTGTTCCTCCAGCAAGTAACGACTGAGCCCGGCGTTCAGGCAATCGAAGTGATTGCCGCGCAGGGTCTGCACACTGAGCGGCGCCAGCGACGCGGCCTGCCACCAGGCCTGCAGGCTGGCCTGGTGATTGGCGATCAAGGGGTTGCCGACACTGGGCACGAACAGGCGCACGGCACCGATGTACGGCGCACTGTCGCTGTAGTGGCTGGCCCGTACCGAATGGGCAAACACCCGGTACAGCTGTTCATCGGCGATGCCGCTGGCGGCGCTCAGCACCCGGGCCTTGAGCTGGGCAACGTCGAAGGCCGGCAAGGCTGCGCTCAAGCTGCCCGCCGGCAGGTGTTGCACGGATGCCTGCAGCAGCGGCGCCAGGGCCGCCTGCAACTGCTCGGCCGACGGCAAGCCGAGTGCCTGCGGGTCGAGGCCGAGGGTGGCGGCAAAGCTGTAGAGGATCAGCAACTCGTCATCCAGCCGATACGGGATGCGGTAGCTGGAGACAATGTCCACCCGGCGCACCTCGGCGCCCAGTTGCAGCAGCGCCTTGGCCAGTTCCAGGGTCACCAGCCCGCCGGAGCAGTAGCCCAGCAGATCGAAGCTGCGCCGGCCGCTGTCCCACAGGGCCTGGGCATAACGCTTGCCGAGGGTGGCATTGACATGCTGCGGCGCCAGGCGCAGGTAGGCCTCGCTGTCGTGTACCGCCAGCCCCAGCAGCGGGCCGCTGCCGGCAAGCTCGGGAATCAGCCGGCGATACGGCAACAGCGTGCCGAGGCCTTCATGCACCAGCACCCGGGCAATGCCCTCGCCTGCGGCCAGCTCACTCAAGGCGTCGACCCGTACGCGCCCGGCCAGCGGCGCGCGGGTGGCTTGTAAAACAGGCGTTGCCGGCTGTTCAGCGGCCGGCGCCTCAGCCCCTGACTCACTACGCAAACGCTGGGCAAGGCCGGCCGGGGTCGGCTGGCTGAGGGCCCAGCGCAACAGGCGATCGAAGGGGTGTGGACGGGCCAGCGCTTCCTGCTCGCGCAGGCCGGCGATCAACTGGGCGATCAGCAGCGAGTCGCCACCGGCGGCGAAGAAGTCCTGATCGGCCGACAGCTCGTTGCAGTCGAGCACCCGCTGCCAGTGCCCGATCAGGCGCTGGACCAACTCATCGCTGACCTCGCTGCGCACCTGGCGCACCGGCTCCAGCTGGCGCTGCTGGGCCTGATGGGTCAGGGCGCGGCGGTCGATCTTGCCGTTGGCGGTGACCGGCAGCGCGTCCAGCACCCGCACCTGGGCCGGCACCATGTAGCGCGGCACGCGCTCGGCGATAAACGCCAGCAGGTCGTTGCTGGCGAGCACGGGCCGGTCGGTTTTCATCCGTGCCACCAGCAGGTCATAGCCCAGCAACGACAATACGCTGTCCGCTGACCCCAGGGCCTGGGCATGGTCGCCGGCCTGAGCGTTGAGCCAGTCCAGCCACTGCTGGCGGTGCACGAACAATTGCCCGGTGCTCGCCCGCAGGTCTTGCGGCGTTTCCATCATCAGGCTCTGGCTGATGCTGATTTCCCGGTGCTCGCGGGTCAGCTCCTGGATCACCAGCCAGGCATCGGCCTGCAACAGCTGGCGCAGGCCGGCCAGCAAGCACGGGGTGTCGAGGGCATTGTTCAAGGCCCCGGAACTGAGCAGCAGGTCCACCGAGCCTGGCTGCAGGCCCTGCTCGCAGGCGGGTTTGTTCATGTCGAAATGCATGAAGCGCACCCACGGGTACTCGGCAAAGCGCTCCCGGGCAGCATTGAGGAAGTAGCTGGAGACATCCGAGAACAGGTAGTCGATCTGCACCCCGGCTGCCGCCAAAGGCGCCAGCGCGGCAATGACCGAGGCACTGGCGGCAGCGGTGCCGGCGCCGACTTCAAGAATGCGCCAGTTGCGCTGGCCTTCACGGGCAACAATCGCCCTGACCGCCTCGGCCATGGCCTGGTGCAGCACCTGGGCATGCAGGCCACGGCTGTACATGGCCTCGGCAATATGCGCCGAGCCCTCGGGGAACATCAGGCTGGCCGGGCTCAGCCGCCCATCCAGCTGCTTGGCCAGGCGCATGGCGCTGCCACGCAGGTAGTCGACCAGTTCCACCGGCCACAACGGCGCCGGGGCCAATTGGGCGAAACGCGCCCAGGCCTGGGCCTGATCGAACGCGCCGGGGTCTACCAGGCAGCGCCAGCCTGCACCCGCACGTTGCAGATAGCCGCTGTCGGTCAACAGCATCAGCCAATGCTGCAGCAGCCGCTGCTGACCGGTTTCAAGCTCGAGCGCCTGGCACAGCGGGGCAAAGGCCACCTCCTCGCCCGCTGCGAGCAGGCCGCTGCTGGCCAGCCAGTGCAGCAGCGAGGCATCGGCCGCCCGGTCCAGCGCCGCCAGGGCGGCCTGAATTTCTTCACGCGGGCCGAAATCGGCCTGTTCCAGAGTGTCACGCGCCTTGGCCATAACCTCGGCCAATTCCTCGCCAACCCGTTGTGGATCGTTAGCCGAAGTTTGTGCAGTGACAAAGCTGCACAGCGAACGCTCGTGACGCTCGCCCACCAGTACCGTGGTGCTGGCGGCGATCTGTGGATGAGCGAGCCAGGCAGCGTCGATCTCCGCAAGCTCGATGCGATGGCCGCGGATTTTCACCTGATCGTCCTGGCGCCCGAGGAACTCGATCAGGCCGTCCTCGTCCAGGTAGCGGCCGAGGTCGCCGGTGCGGTACAAGCGCCGGCCGCTGGCATGGGTGATGAAGCGCTCGGCGGTACGTTGCGGATCTTCGGCGTAGCCCAATGCCAGGCCCAGGCCGCCGATATGAATCTCGCCGCGACCCCCCGGCGGGCATTGCCTGCCGAGGCTGTCGAGCACTTCCAGGGTCTGGCCGTTGAGGGCGAGGCCGTAGGGGATGCTCGGCAAGGCCGTGTCGGCGGGGCGAATCGGGTGCTCCACCGACCAGATCGCCGCCTCGGTCGCACCGCCGAGGCTGAACAGCTGGCTGTCGGGCCAGCGCTGCCACCAGCGGGTTGGCAAGGTGGTGGGAATCCAGTCGCCAGACCACATCACGCAACGCGGCCCGGGAATGGCTGCCGGTTCGCTTTCCAGGTAATCGATCAGCATCTGCCCCTGGGCCGGCACCGAGTTCCACAGGGTCACACCGTACTCGGCCATCAGTTGCGCCCAGTGCGAGGGATCGGCGCCACGTTCGGGGTCTGGCAGTACCACCTGCGCACCCACCGCGGTGGCACCGAAGAAGTCGTACACCGACAGGTCGAAACTCAGCTCCGCCAGCCCCAGCACCCGGTCCCGGGCATTGACGCCGTAGCGCTGGTTGATGTCGTCGAGGGTGTTGACCACCGCGCCATGACTGAGCATCACGCCCTTGGGCGTGCCGGTGGAGCCGGAGGTGTAGATGATGTAGGCCAGGTCGCCAGCCTGCACCGCCAGCGGTTCGCGCGGCGGCCAGTGGCTGGCGGCCGTGAGGCTGTCGATGGCAATGCGCGGCAGCGCAAGGCCTGCAGGCAAGGCTTCGGTTTCCAGGCAGATGAGCGCAGCAATTCCGGCATCGCGCAAAATGGCTTCGCGGCGCAGGGCCGGTTGGCGGATGTCGATGGGCACATAGGCTGCGCCCATCTGGTTGATGCCGAGCACGGCCATCAGTTGCCAGGCGCTCTTGGGCAACATCACCGCCACCCGCGCCCCGGGGGCAACATCAAGGGCCTCCAGCGCCGCGCGCACGGCGTCGGCGTGCCGGGCGACCTGGCGATAGCTGTAAACGCCGTCGCGATCGCTGATCACCGGCGCATCCGGGCTGCGCAACGCCTGACCGGCAAAGCCGCTGGCGATGTTGCGATCCTCGGCTTTCACCGCCGACAGATGCGCGACCCGCTGCTGCGCCAAGACGATATCGCCGCGCTGCTGCCAAAGCTGTGCATCCGCAGACAGGCGCTGCAGCAACGCGACATAGGCCTCGAACATCTGCGCCGCCATGCCGTCTGGCAGGACGCCGACGCGCACGTCCCAGCCGATCTGCAAACCGCCGTACTGGTCGCTGACCTGGCAATCGATCCACACCTGGGGGGTCTGGCTGATCATGTAGCTTGGCGGCTGCAACAAGCGCCCGCTATCCCCCAGCAGGCGCTCGACGCTGCCGATGCCGCTGGTGAACACCACCGGCATCAGGTCGGCGCCACGGCCCTGGACCCGTGCCAGTTCGCGCAACACCTCGACCCCGGTAAAGCGGCTGTGGTCGAGGTCGTCGAACAGCTGCGCGCCGATGCGCCGTGCCCGCTGGACGAAGTTGGCGCCACTGGCGCCATTCACCTGCAACAGGCTCAAGGCGGTGAAGTCGCCCAGCACCTGGCCCAGTTGCGGGTGCAGGTCCGGGCGGTTGAGGACGGTGAGGTTGAGGCAAAAGTCAGCGCTCTGGCTCCAGCGCCCGATGACCTCGGCGAACGCCGCCAGGGTCACCCCCGCCGCACTCAAACCCTGGGCGCTGGCCAGGGCGCAGAGCGCATTCCACTGGGCCACGCTCAAGCTGGCATGGTGGTGCTGAAAACGCCGCGAGGTGATCCCGGCGTCATCGCTCAGGGGCAGGTCCGGTCGCCCCGGCAGGCTCTCCAGGCGCGCCAGCCACCAGGCCTTGTCGCTCTGCCAGGCGGCGCTTTCACGGCTCTGTTGTTCATGCTGCAGGTAGTCGCGAAAGGTCGCCTCCAGCACCGGCCAGTGCCGGTTTGGCTCCAGGTAGCGCTGGCTCAGCTCTACCAGCAGCAGTTGCAAGCTGGCGTAGTCGATGAGGGTGAAATCCACCGAGCAATGCAGAACCGCGCGATCGGCGCCCTGGCTCAGTTCCGGCAGCAGGACCGGCCACTGGTCGAGGGCATGGCAGGCATGATCGAGGCGCTCGCGTACCTGCTGCAGGTGCGCATCGAAGGCTTGCGCCGAAGCCTGGCGCAGGTCATGCAACGGCAGGCATTGCCAAGGCACCTGGGCCTGCACGCACTGACGGCTGTTGTCTTGCACCACCGCGCGCAGCATCGGGTGGCGCTGCACCAGGGCGTTCCAGGCCTGGTTCAGTTGCTCGCTGTCGACAGTGGCCGGCCAGGGGTATTCAACATACAAGTGGCAGGCATTGCCGCCATAGTCGAAGGCCGGATTGCGCCCCAGCACGTAGGCGCCCTGTACCGCGCTCAGGGCAAAGGGCTGCAGCGCCTGTTCAGGTTGCGAGCGCCACTGCGAACGCGGCAACAGATGATCCATCAGCGCCTCGCGCTGGGCGCGGATACGTTCGGCCAGGGCCGGGTCCAGCGCCCCTTGCGGCGCACGAAAATGCAACTGGCCTTCAGTAGCCCAGAGTTCGATCTGGCGCTCACGGCAGATGTGCAACAGGTCATTCAGGCTCATAGCACGCCCTCCTCGACGCTGGCGCTGCTGGCCAATAGGGCGGCCATGCCGGCCAAGGTTGGCTGCAGGTAGAAGTCACTCATGCGCAGGCTGATGCCCAGATGCTCGCGCACGCTGGCCAGCAGCCGGGTCGCCAGCAGGCTGTCGCCGCCGAGGCTGAAAAAACTGCCCTGGGCGCTGCGCACCGGGCGTCCGAGCACCGCCTCCCAGCACCCGGCCAGGGGTTGCAGTGCAGGATTGAGCTCGCCCTCCTCGCTGCTGGCCGGTTGTTGACGCTGCAACGCTTGCGTCATGCAGGCTTGCAGGCGCTTGCGGTCGATCTTGGCATTGGCATTGAGCACCAGGCGCGGCAGATACCACAGGTGTTCAGGGCGCATCGCTTGCGGCAGGCGTTGTTGCAGCCAGTGCTGCAGACTGTCGGCGCTCAGGGCATCGGCCGTGGCGGTGGCGCTGAGTAACAGCATCGCCGGGTTCTGCCACAGGCTATGCAGCTCGGCAAAGCCACTGCGGCCAAGCAGCTGGGCGATCTGCGCAGGGTCAGGCAGCACTGGCCTGCGGCTGTCGAGCAGTGCTGCGCTGACCAGCCTCAGCGGCGAGTCACGCAACAGCTCGGCGAGCAGCAGGCGCCCGCCCGGCTTGAGCAGCGCCTGGGCCAGGTTCAGGCAGTCAGCCGGCTGCGCATAGCTGTGCAAGGCGGCGAAGCTGATCACCAGGTCGTACTGCGCGCACTGCTCGACGGGCAGCAGGCCATCCACCAGCAGTTGGCTGGCAACGCCCGGGCGCTTGCCGGCAGAGGCGGCCAAGAGGCCGGGGCTGGTGTCGAACAGGGTCAATTGCAGCTCGCGCTGGCCGAGGTGGTCGAGCCATTGAACCAGCAACTGGCCACCGCGCACGTCCAGCACCGCGACCCTCAACGGCCCGGCCTGGGCGCTGCACTGCTGCTGCAGCGCCTGGCTCATGGCATCGAGCAACTGGCGCCCGGCCGGCAGGTTAAGGGCCATGGCCTGGGGCGCCAGCAGCGGATCGAACAGCACCTGGGCAGCGCCACCCTCGACCGCCAACAGCGACTGCAGCGAAGCGACCATGGCCTGCAGGTCGGCCTCGCGCCAGCCCAGTCGCGCCAGGGCATCACCGAGGCTCATGGCTTGGGTGGGGTGTTCGCCCAACCACTGGCGCCAGGTGTCCAGCAGCGCCAGCGCCGGCAACGCTTGGCCATTGAGCAGGCGTTGCAGCAGCTCGGCGCTAACCCGTGCTTCAGCTTGCAGGGTGTCGTCCAGCATTGAGCCGCCTTGCAGGGCATCCGTGGCCACAGTCACCGGCGCCGGGCTGCTCACCAGCACCGCGCCAAGGCTGGCCACCGTGCCTGGCAGCACCGCCGCGCAGGCGTTGTCGATCAAAGGATGGGCACTCAGCGCCGCCTCGATCTCGCCCAGTTCGATGCGTTGCCCACGCACCTTGACCTGCTGGTCGATACGGCCGAGAAACTCAATGGTGCCGTCGCCCCAGAAACGCCCGCGATCGCCGGTGTGGTACCAACGCCCGCGCTCGTCGCTGCGAAAACGCTCGGCAGTCAATTGCGGGTCGTTGCGATAACCACGGGCAAGGCTGGCGCCGCCGATCAGCAATTGCCCGACCACCTGCTCGGGCACATCGCGGCCGCTGTCGTCGACCACCCGATAGGCCTGGCCGGCCAGAGGTTTGCCATAGGGGATCGAGGTCCAATGACCCGGCACCTCGTCGATGCTGTGCAGGTTCGACCAGATCCCGGCCTCGGTGGCCCCGCCCAGGCCATACACCCGGCACTGCGCCGTGGCATGCCGGCGCAGGCGCGCGGCAAGGTCCAGGGCGATCCAGTCGCCGGACAGCAACACCGCCCGCAGGCTCTGGTAGTGGCAGTCGCTGGCGGCAATGCCCAGGGCCATTTCCAGCAACGCCGGCGCCGAGTTCCACAGGCTCACCCGGTGCTCGGCAATCAACTGCGCCCAGCGCGCCGCATCGCGGGTTTCTTCGGGCTCCAGCAACACCAGGCGCGCGCCCTGCCCCAGCACCCCGAACAGGTCGAACACCGACAGGTCGAAATCCAGCGCCGACACTGCCAGCAGGCAGTCGTCGCGGTCGATGCCAAGTTCGGCCTGCAGCGCGTCGATGGTATTGATCGCCGCGCCATGGCTGACCTCGACGCCCTTGGGCACGCCGGTGGAGCCGGAGGTGTAGATCACATAGGCACTGGCCTGCGCCGCCACCGCCCGCGGCGCTGCCAATGCTGCGCACTGTTCCAGCTGCGCCAGGTTGAGCCAGCGCAATGACGGGCTATGCGCCGTGGGCGTTGCTGCTTGCTCCGCAATCACCAGGCTGATGCCCGCCGCCGATTCGATCAGGCTACGGCGCGCTGGCGGTTGCGCAGTGTCGACCGGTACATAGCAGCCGCCTGCCGCGAGCACGCCGAACACCGCGACGATCTGCCCGAGCCCGCGCGGCAGGCAGACTTCCACCGCCTCGCCCTGGCGCATGCCGGCCTCCAGCAAGCCGGCAGCCACCCGCAGCGCGCGCGTGGCCAGTTCGCCGTAGCTGCAACGCTGGGCGCCACAGATCAGCGCCAGGTCATCCGGGCGCTGGCTGGCGTGGCGGAAAAAGTCGTCCAGCAGGCCGCGCCCCGGGGCCAGCGCCGGTACGCTGTTCTGGCGCTCGCGCCGGGCCTGTTGCGCCAGCGGCAGGAGCACCGGTTGCGGCAGGCTCCAGTCACTGTCGGCAAGGCGCTGCAGCAATTCGATGTAGGCCTGGAACATCGCCGCCAGCACACCCTCGGCGAACAGTTCGCTGATGCTGTCCCAGGCCAGCAACAGGCCGTCGTCAACCCGGTACAGCTGGTGGTCGAGCCATACTTGCGGGGTTTGCGAAAGCATGTCGTCGAGGTCGCCAAACACCTGGCGAAAGCTTGCCGGAACAAACCCCGTCTCGTTGAGGTTGCTGGAAAACACCACCGGCGCTGAGCGCGGATGGCCCTGGCGACGGCCTTCGCGCAACACTTCCAGGGCCGCAAAGGCCGAACGGTCGATGGCGCCGTGCAGGCTGCGCTGAAACTCGCGCACCGCCTCGGCGAAGGGCAACTGCGGCGCGTCCTGGCATTCCACCAGCAGCAAGGTGGTGAAGTCGGCGATCGCCCGGTCGATGTCCGGATGGTCATCATGGCGGTCGAACAACGGCACGTTGAGCAAGAACTTCGACTGCCCGCTCCAGCGCGCCAGCACTGCGTTGAAAGCAGTGGCGAACACACAGGACAAGGTCAGGCCATAGTCGCTGGCCTGGCGCTGCAAACGCTCGGCTTCAGCGGCGCTTAAGACAAACGCCTGGCGACTGAAACGCGGTTCGCGGATTGACTCGGGGGCGCAGGCCAGCGCCAGCGCCGGGCCATCGGGCAATTGCGCCAGGCGCTGGCACCAGTACTCGCGGTCGCGGCCGTAAGCCTCGGCGCGCCGTTGCTGGCGGCGGCTCAGGTAGTCGGCAAAGTGCAGGGCCGGCGGCGCCGGCAGCAACGCCGGCGTTTGGTAAGCCTGGCCCAGTTCGGCCATCAGCAGGCGCAGGCTTTCTACGTCGGCGGCCAGCAGGTCGACACTCAGCCAGACCCGGTCGCGGCCACCCGGCAGTTGCACCAGGCCCACCAGCATCACCTGCCCCGCCTCCACCGCCAGGCACTGGTGCGAGCGCCAGCGGCGCAGTTCAGCCCAGGCCTGCTGCGCGTCATGGGGCGACTGCTGACGCCAGTCCTGGTGGTCGAAGACCTGCGCGGTCGGCGCCGCCAGGATCTGTTGCTGGCCGTCGTTGAAACGGGCGCGCAGCATCGGGTGGCGACGTTGCACCAGGTTCACCGCCGCTTCAAGGCGCTGCGGGTCGATGCTCTGGCAGTCGAACTCGAGCCAGGCGTGACAACTGATATTACCCAGCACTTCGGCGGCGCCCCGGCCCAGCCAATAGGCTTGCTGCACGGCGCTGAGCTCGAAGTGCTGCTCGTCAGCTGATACCGGTGCAACGCCAGGCGCCAGCGCAGGTTGCAAGGTTTGCCCGTGCAGCAGCGCCAGCCAGGCGGCCACGCTCGGTTCAGCGCTCAGCTGGGCAAACTCGACCTGCAGGCCGTGGCTGCGCAGGCGCTCTTGCAGGTACATCAGGCGGATCGAATCAAGCCCGCAGCCGAGCAGGTTCTGCTCGTCGCCCAGGCTGTCGATTTCAGCCACCGAGGCGCCCAGCAACTGGGCGAGGTGTTCGATCAGCCAGAGGCGCAACGGGTTGGCCGAGGGGGTGTCTGCTGTGGTCAGCTCGCGCATGAAAAGCTTCCTGTAGCCCGTAAGAATAAAGTCTGCGTGGCTCACCAAGATGCAAGCCATTATCAAATGAGACTTTATCGCAGGCGGGTTTTCAGGAAGCGCTCAAGGCTTTAGATGCACAGGCCTTTTTATTCGATTCAGAGTCAGCGCGCGTCAGCGGATCTCGCTGGGCGATACGCCGTAGCGTTTGCGAAAGGCAATGGAAAAATGCGCCGGGCTGTAGCCCACGCCATAGGCGACGGTCGAAACGTTGCTCTCTTCATCACTGAGCATGCGGTGCGCTTCGCTCAGGCGATGCTCGTGCAGGTAGCCGAACACACTGGTGCCAAACACTTTGCGAAAGCCTGCGGTGAGCTTGCGCGGGCTCATGCCGACATGGGCGGCCAGGGCATTGAGGCTCGGCGGCTCGAGCAGCGAGCGCACCAGCAGGTCACGGGCGGCGTGCACGCGCTCGACATCCGAGGCGGTGATGCGCAGTTTCTGCTCTGGCTGGGCGCGTTCATCCAGTAAAAACTGGGCACTGAGCGCGGTCAGCTCGAGGGCCTTGCCACCCAGGTACAGCGAGCGGCTCGGGCCCTGCATCGGGCAGGTGGCGATCTGCGTGGCCAGGGCCTGCATTGCCCGCGGCGCCGGGCGCACCATCATGTAGGGGTCGCCGCCCCTGGCCGCCAGCAGCTTGCGCGGGGCCATGCCCAGGTGGCGGTCGAGCGACTCCAGGTCGAGCTGGACGATGGTGTAGCGCAACGGCGTCGAGGTGCCGTAGATCTGCGACGAGGTGAACTCGCCGTCATTGACGATGGTGCACAGGCTCGGGCCGCGGATCGATTGCTCGGCGTGCCCCGGAATCCGGCAGGACAACTCGCCGCTCTGCACCAGGATCAGCTTCAGACCGCGCTCCAGCGGGTCTTCGACCCAGGCCTCGCTCTCGGACCAGAGGGTGCCGGTAACCAGGGTCATGTGCGGTTCCAGGTAGACCGTCCCGGGCTGGTTGCCCTTGGGTTCGGCCTGCTTCTCTGGGTGAGTGGGGGCGATGATCGTAATAGTCATTGGGTTTTCCCTTTTCCTGAGGCCATTACGTGGGGCCTGACCTGAAATAACGGGAGGTTTGTAAACCCTCAACCTCCCTGTTTGAAGCCACTGCGTATTTCATCTAATGAAAAAGTCGCGGCACCGAAAGCCTTGGCGTTGAGAAGCGCTCGGCGAAGGATAATGATAATAGATCTCATTAAGCCATTTGTAGCCAATTATTTCTACAAATAGGAGATTTCATGTCCTTGAACACTTCGACGCCCCTGCCAGATGCCGTAGGCGACGCTCCCGACTGGCCGCCGGCCTTTGCCCGGCGCTACCGCCAGGCCGGCTACTGGCAGGCGCAGACCTTTGCCCAGGCCCTCGACACCGCCGCGGCCCGCAACCCGGCTGCGATCGCCATCAGCGACGGCGCCCTGCATTTGAGCTACGCCAGCCTGGCAGAACGCTGCCAGCGCCTGGCCGGCGGCTTGCGTGCCCTTGGCCTCAAAGCCGGTGACAACGTGGTGGTGCACCTGCCCAATGGCAGCGCCTTTGTCGAAGTGTGCTTTGCCCTGTTTCGCCTCGGCGCGCGGCCGATCCTGGCCCTGCCCGCTCATCGTCAGCACGAGATCGGCGGCTTCTGCAGCTTCGCCCAGGCCACGGCCTACATCGGCTGCGATCAGCTCGAAGGTTTCGACTGCCGGCAGATGGCGCGCCAGTTGCGCACTGCCAACCCGCACCTGCGGCATGTGCTGATCGACGGTGACGCCGAAGAGTTCATTGCCCTCGGCACGCTGTACGGCGGCGAAGCAATGGAGCAGGACGCCGGCGATCCCGAGGCGGTGGCCTGCTTCCAGTTGTCGGGGGGGACCACCGGCACGCCCAAGCTGATTCCGCGCCGGCACGCCGAATATCTCTACAACGTGCGCGCCAGCAGCGCGGTCTGCGGGCTCGACGCGCAGACCGTGTACCTTGCCGCGCTGCCCATGGCGCACAACTTCACCCTCTGCTGCCCCGGGGTGATCGGCACCTTGCTCGCCGGTGGCCGGGTGGTGTGCAGCCGCCGCCCCGACCCGGACACCTGCTTTGCCCTGATCAGCGCCGAGCGGGTCACCGTCACCGCCCTGGTGCCGCCGCTGGCCATGCTCTGGCTCGACGCCCAGGCCCAGCGCCAGGCCGATCTGTCGAGCTTGCGACTGCTCCAGGTCGGCGGCGCGAAGCTGCTCAGCACTGCTGCGGCGCGGGTCAAACCGGTGCTCGGCTGCACCTTGCAACAAGTGCTGGGCATGGCCGAGGGGCTGCTCTGCTACACCCGCCTAGACGATCGCGAGGAGTTGCTTCTGCACACCCAGGGCCGGCCACTGTGCGCCGATGACGAGCTGCGCATCGTCGACGAACAGGGCCAGCCTGTACCCGACGGTGTAGTCGGCGAGCTGCAAGTGCGCGGCCCCTACACCATTCGCGGCTACTACCGGCTGCCCGAACACAACGCCAAGGCCTTCACTGCTGATGGTTTCTATTGCAGCGGCGACCGCGTGCGGCGCACCGCCGAGGGTTACCTGGTAGTCGAGGGGCGGGACAAGGACCAGATCAACCGCGGCGGCGAAAAGGTCGCCGCCGAAGAAGTGGAAAACCTGCTGATCAACCATCCCCAGGTGCATGACGCGGCGCTGGTGGCGATGCCCGACGCGGTGCTGGGCGAGTCCACCTGCGCCTTTATCGTCGCCCGCGATCCGGCGCCCTCGGCGTTTGGCCTCAAGCAGCACCTGCGCAGCCAGGGCCTGGCCGCGTTCAAGGTGCCAGACCGCATCGAGTTCGTGGCGCAGTTCCCGCAGACCGGGGTCGGCAAGGTCAGCCGCAAGGACCTGCGCGCAACCCTGCGCCAGGCCTGGCTCGATGCCAACTGTGGGAGCGTCGCCTCGTGATGGCCGGACTGTTGTCCCAGGGCGAGCGCTGGGTGCGCCCCTATCGATTGACGCCGATGCCGCGCTGGCGCCTGGTGTGCTTTGCCCATGCCGGCGGCAGTGCGAGTTTTTTCCGCGACTGGGCCAGCGCCCTGCCCGCCGATATCGACCTGTTGGCCATCCAGTACCCGGGCCGTGAAGACCGCTTCGGCGAAGCCTGCCTGAGCGACATGCCCAGCCTGGCCGAGGCCGCGAGCGTTGCGCTGCGTGGCTATGCCGACCGGCCGCTGGCGCTGTTCGGCCACAGCCTCGGCGCGGTGGTCGCCTATGAAGTGGCGGTGCGCCTGGCGCAGCAGACAATCGCCGTCGAGCAGTTGTTCGTCTCCGCCCACCCGGCGCCGCAGTGCCAGCGTGGCGGGCAGTTGCACAGCGGCCCCGACCAGGCCCTGCTCGACGATGTGCGGCGGCTGTCGAGCCGGCCCAACCCGCTGCTCGAAGACCCGGCCCTGTGCCAGATGTTCCTGCCCAGCCTGCGCCATGACTACCAGATCGTCGAAACCTACAGCCGCGCCGCGCCGCAGCCGCTCAACAGCCGCATCACCGTGTTCTACCCCGAGCAGGACCCGGAGTTCGACCTTGACGAAGCCCTGGCCTGGCAAGCCGCCAGCCTCCAGCCACTGCACCTGCAGCGCTGGCAGGGCGAGCACTTCTACCTCATCGAGCAGCGCCAGGCGCTGCTCGATGCCCTGGCGGCCAGCCTGCTCGGCCGTCGCCCGCTGACATCACCTGCCCTTGAGGAAGCCCTCTGATGAAATCCCCTGACGCTTGTGAAGGCCTGCCGGACATCCGGATCGCCATCGATTCACTGGACCACCAGATCATCGAACTCATGCGCCAACGCATGGCTTACGTCAAAGCCGCCGCCCGCTTCAAACCGACCGAAAACAGCATCGCCGCGCCCGAGCGCGTCGCCCAGATGCTCCCGCAACGGCGCCAGTGGGCCGAGGACGCCGGGCTCGATGCACACTTTGTCGAAACCCTGTTTGCCCAGATCATTCATTGGTACATCGCCCAGCAAGTCGTGCACTGGCGCAGCATGAGGGTGCCCGCATGAAAGCCCTGACCCGACTGGAAGAGCACCTCGGCGAGCTGACCCAGGTGTTCGAGCAGGCCCGCCAGCGCGCGGTGCTGCAAGCTGAGCCGGTGCTGGCCAGTTACGCCCTGGCGATCGATGCGGTGGACCTGCTGGAGCTGTTTTGCCGGGTCGACCAGCCCTGCGCCGAGGCCGTGTTCTGGCGCGCCGCCGATGGCGGCAGGAGCCTGTTCGGCTGGGGCGTGGCTGCAGAGCTGAGCGGTGCTGGCGAGCAGCGTTTCGCCAGCGTTGACCAGCAGTGGCAGCACTGGCTGCGCAGCGCGGTGATCCACGGCCCGCAGCCGCCGCTGCTGTGCGGGGGGTTTCGCTTCGACCACCAGGTCCAGGCCAGCAGCGCCTGGCAGGGTTTTGGCGACGCCTCGATGCGACTGATGACCTTGCTGCTGATACGCGACGCCGACGCCTGCTGGCTGCTGTGCCAGCAGTTGGTCGGCCCTGCGGACACTGCCCAAAGCCGCTGCGAGCAGGTGCTCAATGAGTGGCACGGGCTGATGGATCGCTACCTGTCGGCGCCGGTTGTCACGCCGCCCGCGCAGCACCGCCGCGACCAGAGCCTGCCGCGCGCCTGCTGGGAGAGCAAAATCGTCCAGGCCCTGGACGCGCTGCGCGATACCTCGATGAAAAAGGTGGTGCTGGCGCGCGAAGTGCTCAGCGAGTTTTCCCGGGCCGTCAGCCCGGGACGCACCCTGGCGCGCCTGGCCAGCAACGATCCGGCGGCCTACCTGTTCGCCTTTCGCCGCCAGCAAAGCTGCTTTATCGGCGCCTCGCCGGAACGCCTGGTCAAGCTCGACGGCGGCCGCCTGCAGACCCTGGCGCTGGCCGGCACCAGCCGCCGCGACCCCGACCCGCAACAAGACGCGCAACTGGCACAGGCGCTGCTGGACTGCGAGAAAAACCGCCACGAACATGCACTGGTGGTGCAGATCATCGAAAGCGGCCTGGCGCCATGGGCAAGCCAGTTGCAGGTACCGGCGACCCCGTCGGTGCAACGCCTGAGTCGGGTCCAGCACCTGAGTACAGTGATCGAAGGTCGCCTGCGCCCGCAAACAAGCCTGCTGCAAGTGGTCGAAGCCCTGCACCCGACACCCGCCGTCGGCGGCCACGAGCGCCAGCAGGCCATGGCGCATATTCGCCACTGCGAAGGTTTTGACCGCGGCTGGTACGCCGCGCCCCTGGGCTGGCTGGACGCGCGGGGCAACGGCGAATTCATCGTCGGCCTGCGCTCGGCGCTGTTGAACGGCGAGCAGGCCCGTCTGTTCGCCGGTTGCGGCATCGTGCCTTGCTCGGACCCGGCCAGTGAATACGAGGAGACCTGCATCAAGCTTGCGGGGATGCAGTTGGCGTTGCAGGCGTGAGTGCGGTTGGGGTTGGGATAAGCCCGCTGCCCCAACGTCCAAACCCAAGGATCAATTTCCCCGGTTTGCGCCAAGAACCTATAATTGAGTTGACCGGTAGCCAACCCGGGCACAGCCCCCTTCGGCGATCCGGACTGCCTCTGACATGAACACTACCCTCTTCACCACCTGCCTGCTCGCCCTCTGCCTGGCACTCACGGCCGGTTGCTCGAGCAAACCCAAGGCCAAATACCTGGCCGCCAATGCCGGTTCCAACTGCCACGCCAAAGCCGTGCCCACAGCCGGCGAAGGTGGCCTGGCGTGGGGCCCGACCTTGCAGATCGCCCGGCAGAAATCCATGAACAACTGCATCCGCTACGCCGGGCGCTCCGGCGGCCAGCCCAGGACCTGCAAGGTGGTGTTGGCCGAATGCAAACGCTAGGCTTTGTACGAAAAGTGCCTGCGCGACGATCATGCGGCGTTGAGAACAGGCTCGGAATGCTCATTTACAACTCGTAAAGTCGTGCGCGACCCCGGCCGTTCCTCGCCTGTTCTCGCCTTGCCTGATCGCCGCTCGGCGACTTTTCGTACAAACCCTCGCCCCTCTGTAAGCCATACGCTATATATATTCTTATATAGCGTTGTCAATTTGCTCGCCTGGCTCTAGTATCGGCGGCGTTCTGCCGTTGCGCGTACCCGCTTGATCGATGCGATCAGACGGCTCCGGGGAGGGAGCTGTCGGTCGTTTTGCGCCACGCGCTATATAAAATAATATATAACGATACCGACCAAGGAGCGTCATGACCCCGTTCGCCCCCCGTACCCTGCTGCTCGCCCTGGCCGCCATCAGCGCCGAGGCTGCCGTGGCCGAGCAGAAGAAAACCTTCAGCCTCGGTGAAATCCAGATTTGGGCCCCGCAGGATGAGGCGCTCGCCACCGGCAGCAGCGTCGTCGAGCTCGAAGACATGCGCCTGCATGACCGCGAGACCGTCGACCGCGCCCTGGCCCTGGCGCCTGGGGTGAACCTCGCCTACATGGGCGGGCGCGCCGAGCAGGTGGTGTACGTGCGCGGTTTTGACCGCCTGCAGGTGCCGGTGTATATCGACGGCATTCCCACCTATGTGCCCTATGACGGCAACATCGACCTGGGACGTTTCACCACCTACGACCTGTCGCGCATCGAAGTGGCCAAGGGTTTCGCCTCGCTGCTGTACGGCCCCAATACCCTGGGCGGGGCGATCAACCTGATCACCCGGCGGCCCACCGAAACCTTCGAAGGTGAAGTCGGTGGCGGCCTGGAGCTGACCGACCACGGCAACGTCAACGCCTATCGCAGCTACGCCAACCTGGGTTCCAACCAGGGCAACTGGTGGATGCAGGGTGGCGTATCGTATGTCGACTATGACTACACGATGCTGCCCGACGACTTCGAGCCAACCAACAACCAGCAAGGCAAGGGCCGTCGGGAAAACAGTAACAAGCGCGACGGCAAGTTCAGCTTCAAGCTCGGCTTCACCCCCAACGATACCGACGAGTACGTGCTCGGTTATGTCCAGCAGGAAGGCCGCAAGGGCCAGCCGCCCTACGCCGGCGACCTGCCCGCCAGCGGCCAGCGCAAGCGCTGGTGGGAGTGGCCGCAGTGGGACAAGACCAGCCTGTTCCTGGCCACCAACACCCGCTTCGGCGAGCACGGCCTGAAGACCCGGGTGTTCCGCGACACCTTCAAGAACTCGCTGGAAAGCTTTGTCTACAACAACGGTATCCATGGCGCGATGCAGCCGGGGTTCCCGAGCAAATACGATGACGAGTCCACCGGTTTCTCGGTCGAGGGCGACCTGGCCCTGAGCACCGGCAACCGCCTGGGCATCGGTTATCACTTCAAGGAAGATGTGCACCGCTCGCGCGATGGCAGCGACCCGCAAACCCACTTTCGCGACCAGACCCAGTCCATCGCCCTGGAAGATACCCTGCGCCTGAACGACATCTTCAGCGTGGTCGGCGGGGTGTCGTACAACTACCGCAAGAGCCTTGAGGCCGAAAACTTCGGTACCAGCGCCGCCTCGCCCCGGGTCAAGACCCTGTATGACGAGCCGACCGGCAGCGACGATGCGGTCAACAGCCAGTTGGGCCTGTTCATCAACACAGGCCCCTTGCTGGGCATCGACCACAACGGCCAGGTGCGCCTGACCGTGGCGCGCAAGAGCCGCTTTGCAACCATCAAGGACCGCTACTCGACCCGCTTTGGCACGGTGATCCCCAGCCCCGATCTGAAGTCCGAACGCGCCACCCACTACGAGCTGGGCTACAGCGGCGCGATCAGCCGCCAATGGACCCTCGACACGGCGCTGTTCGTCAGCAACATCGAAGACTCCATCCAGCAGGTCACCGTCGCCCCGGTCGCCGGTTGCGCAGCGCCGTGCGGCCAATACCAGAACATCGCCAAGGCGCGTAACCAGGGTGTCGAACTGGGCCTGCGCGGCGATCTGGGCAACTGGGAATTCAACACCAGCTACACCTACCTCGATCGTGAAAACCGCAGCAATCCCGAGCTGCGCCCGATCGATACACCGCGCCACAACCTGTTCGCCTCGGCCAACCTGAACCTCGACGCCTGGCGCCACACCGCCAGCGTCGAAGCCGCTTCGCGGCGTTACAACATGTCCGATGGCAGCCAGATGAGCGGCGGCT
Organism: Pseudomonas sp. UC 17F4; assembly: GCF_900101695.1. Lineage (NCBI taxonomy): Bacteria > Pseudomonadati > Pseudomonadota > Gammaproteobacteria > Pseudomonadales > Pseudomonadaceae > Pseudomonas > Pseudomonas sp. UC 17F4. The sequence goes on along the minus strand of NZ_FNKV01000001.1, from coordinate 3,327,754 downwards.
ACGCGGTGTACAACCTCAAAAGCGGCTATCGCTTGAGCAATGACGTGCGCATCGAAGCGGGCATCCGCAACCTGTTCGATCGCCTTTATGAATACAGCGAGGGGTACCCGGAAATTGGCCGCAGCTACTTCGTACAGTTCAATGTGCCGCTCTAAGGCCTGGCTGCTGGCGCTGCTGCTGGGCGCAGCCAGTGCCCGGGCGGGCGCGCCGCAGCCGGTGGTGGTGTTGACCAGCTACCCCGAGGAGATGATGACGCGCTTCGAAGAGGCCTTCGAGCGCGCCAACCCCGATTACCGCCTGCAGATCCTCTGGCGCCAGGGCTTCGATGCCCTGCCCTATCTGCGCCAGGCCGACCAGGGCGGGGTCGATGTCTACTGGGCGCCGTCACCGGGCAACTTCAAGCGTCTGGCCCAGGACGCCGGCTGGCAGCCGCTAGGGGTCGAGCTGGACGGTTTGCCGCCGCGCATTGGCGGCATCGCCCTGCGCGATCGCGCGGCGCGCTACCAGGCCACGGAGCTTGCCGGTTATGGCTTTGCCATTAACCCGGAAGAACTGGCCAAGCTGAACATGCCTGCCCCGCAAGACTGGCCGGACCTGCTCGATGCCCGCCTGCGCGGGCGCGTCGCCTTGCCCGACCCTGCGCGCGTCGGCTTTGCCCCAGTGCTGCTGGATATCGTTTTGCAGGCCTACGGCTGGGATCAAGGCTGGGCGCTGTGGAGCGAGCTCGCCGGGCAATCGCGGCTGGTCAGTCGCGGCGGCACCCTGGTCAGTGACGAGGTCGCCAGCGGGCGTTCGGCAGTGGGTGTGTCGATCGACTTTTTCGTGGCTTCGGCGGTGAGTAACGGCGAAGCGGTCGAGTTTGTCTACCCGGCCCACGGCGGGCTCAACCCGGCGCATATCGCCATCCCTCGCCAGGCCAGGCAGGTCGAGGGAGCGCGGGCCTTCGTGCGCTTCGTGTTGTCGCCTGAAGGGCAACGCCTGCTGGCCGACCCGGACATTCGCAAGTTGCCGGTGCGCCCCAGCATTTATGCCGACTTGCCGGCGGGCTATCACGACCCCTTCGCCGCCGCCCGCCAGGGCGCCTATGCCTACACCGACGACAGCTCGCGCGAACGCCTGGCGCTGATCACCTCGCTGTTCGAGCAATGGCTCGGCCAACCCCATGAACGCCTCGCCGTGTTGTGGGCGCGGGTGCATGCCGGTGAAGCCCAGGGCCGCGACCTGACCGCGGTGCGCGAGTTTCTCAGCGTGCCGCCGATCGACGAAGAGCAAGCGGCGTCGGCGCCGTTGCTGGCACTGTTTGCCCAGCGCCAGGACCATGGCATGCAGCGCCAGCCCGCGAGCGACCAGGATGCCCTCGGCCGCGAGGAAATCGCCTGGCAGTTCCATAGCGCCCGGCAACAGGCGCAAGCCGAGCGCCTGCTATCGGCCATGGGCCTGTGAAGCGCGCTATCTGCTTGCTGCTCGCCACGCTGCTGAGCACGCCCGCCAGCGCCGCCGTCAGCCGTGAAGCCTTCGCCCAGCCCTTGCCGGGGCTGGACGATGCGCAGCAACTGGAGCGTTTCTTTCACGGCCGCAGCCTGTTCCGCCAGGCCTGGGTGGTGGCGCCTTCGCGGGACGAAGCGGTCGATGGCCTGGGGCCGCTGTACAACCGCATCAGCTGCATTGCCTGCCACCCCAAGAATGGTCGCGGGCAGGCACCTGCCAGTGAACAGCAACCGCTGCGCACGATGCTGGTGCGCCTGTCGCTACCCGGGCACGATGCCCACGGCGGACCGCTGGCGCATCCGGTCTATGGTGATCAGCTCAGCGAATCGGCTGTTCCCGGCGTGGCCGCTGAAGGTCGGGCGCAAGTGCGCTGGCAAGAGCAATGGGTCACCCTGACCGATGGCGAACGCATCGGCCTGCGTTCGCCGCGCCTGAGCTTCAGCGAACTGGCCTACGGCCCGTTGGGTAACGTGCGCACCTCGATGCGGGTCGGCTCGCCGGTGTTCGGCCTGGGCCTGCTCGAAGCCATCGAGGCCAGCACCCTGCAGGCACTGGCCGACGCGCCCAAGCCCGATGGCGTCAAGGGCCGCGTCAACCAGGTATGGAGCGTCGAACGCCAGCGCCTTGAGCCCGGGCGCTTTGGCCTCAAAGCCAACCAGCCGGACCTGCGTCAGCAGATTGCCGGCGCCATGCACGGTGACCTGGGGATCACTTCGCCACTGTATCCCCAACAAAACTGCACGCCGTTGCAAGCGGCCTGTCGCCAGGCTGCCAGCGGCGGCGAACCGGAGCTCGATGCCGTGCAACTGGGCGACCTGCACTTCTACCTGGCCCACCTGGCGCCACCGCCGCGCCGCGACCGGAGCAAGCCCGAGGTGCAGCGTGGCGAACAGTTGTTCAGCCAGGCTGGCTGCGCCCAATGCCACCGCCCGCGCCTGAGCACGGGGCAGCATCCGCTCTACCCGCTGTTGTCAGCGCGGCAGATCGAGCCTTACAGCGACCTGTTGCTGCATGACATGGGCCCGGACCTGGCCGATGGCCGTGACGATTACCTGGCCACCGGCCGCGAGTGGCGCACCCCGCCACTGTGGGGCCTGGGGTTGCTCGAACGGATCAACCCCGGTGCCGGGTACCTGCATGATGGCCGGGCGCGTACGCTTGAGGAGGCGGTGTTGTGGCATGGCGGGGAAGCGCAAGTGGCGCGCGAGCGCTTCAAGGCGCTGGTGGCCGATGACCGCCGGGCGTTGCGGGCGTTTTTGCGGTCGCTGTAATTTCAATCGCGGGTCAAGTCGAGTCGTCGCACCGCCGCTCCCACAGGATTGATGCAGACCTGTAGGAGCGGGCTTGACCCGCGATGAGGCCAGATGCCCTCATATCATTCCCAATGATAATAACCTTCGCCCCATTCGATTCGTCGTTGATAGTTTCAAATCGCAGAATCCGCCCACTATCAATAAATTGGCGGACTCCCCATGGAACAGTCACTCAAACCTTTGCGTTACCCCCTTGCTCTATTGGCTGTATTGGTGATGAGTGCCTGCGGTCGCACCCCGGAGGCCGTGCAGGCGCCGGCGGCGGCCAAGGTCAGCGTGGCCAAGGTGCTGGAACAACCAATCAACGAATGGGACGAGTTCACCGGCCGCCTGGAGGCGCCGGAAACCGTCGAGGTGCGTCCGCGCGTCTCCGGGCAGATCGACCAGGTGGCCTTCACCGAAGGCGCCCAGGTGAAAAAAGGCGATCTGCTGTTCCAGATCGACCCGCGTCCGTTCCAGGCTGAGGTCCGCCGCCTCGAAGCCCAACTGCAACAAGCCCGCGCCACCGCCATCCGCAGCGAAAACGAAGCCCAGCGCGGCGAGCGCCTGCGCAGCAGCAACGCGATTTCCGCCGAGCTTGCCGAGTCGCGCACCAGTGCCGCTGCCGAAGCCCGCGCCGGTGTCGCCGCGATCCAGGCGCAACTGGACCTGGCGCGCCTGAACTTAAGCTTCACCCGCGTCACCGCGCCGATCAGCGGCCGGGTCAGCCGCGCGCAATTCACCGCCGGCAACATCGTCACGGCTGACGTCACGCCGCTGACCAGCGTGGTCTCCACCGACAAGGTCTACGCCTACTTCGACGCCGACGAGCGCGTGTACCTCAAGTACACCCAGCTGGCGCGCGACGGCCAACGTGGCCAGAGCACCCCGGTGTACCTGGGCCTGTCCAACGAAAACGGCAACCCGCACCTGGGCCAGATGAACTTCGTCGACAACCAGGTCAACCCCAAGACCGGCACCATCCGTGGCCGTGCGGTGTTCGACAACCGCGACGGGCAGTTCACCCCGGGCCTGTACGCACGCCTGAAACTGGTCGGCAGCGCCACCTACTCGGCGGTGCTGATCAACGACGAAGCGGTCGGTACCGACCTTGGCAAGAAGTTCGTGCTGGTCATGGACAAGGACAACAAGGCCGCCTACCGCGCCGTCGAGCTGGGGCCGAAACTCGAAGGCCTGCGCATCGTGCGCAACGGCCTGAGCAAGGATGACCGCATTGTCGTCAAGGGCCTGCAACGGGTACGCCCGGGCTCGCCAGTCGACCCGCAGGACACGCCAATGGCCAGTGACGCGACCATCGCCGCCCTCGCCCAACAACGTCAGGCGCTCGAAGCCAGTATCCAGGGCAAAACAGTGGCCACCCCCAGCGTAAAACTCGCCAGTGCCTCGGCACCGCGCGGTTAAGGGATCAGTCCGATGAATTTTTCCAAGTTTTTTATCACCCGGCCGATCTTCGCCGCGGTGCTGTCGCTGCTGATTCTGATCGCCGGCAGCATCTCGCTGTTCCAGCTGCCGATCAGCGAATACCCGGAAGTGGTACCGCCCACCGTGGTGGTGCGTGCCAACTTCCCCGGCGCCAACCCGAAAGTGATCGGCGAAACCGTCGCCGCGCCGCTTGAGCAGGCGATTACCGGGGTCGAGAACATGCTCTACATGTCCTCGCAGTCCACCGCCGACGGCAAGGTCACTCTGACCGTCACCTTCGCCCTCGGTACCGACCTGGACAACGCCCAGGTTCAGGTGCAGAACCGCGTGACCCGCACCCAGCCCAAGCTGCCCGAGGAAGTTACGCGTATCGGTATTACCGTCGACAAGGCTTCGCCCGACCTGACCATGGTCGTGCACCTGACCTCGCCGGACAACCGTTACGACATGCTCTACCTGTCCAACTACGCCATCCTCAACATCAAGGATGAACTGGCGCGCCTGGGCGGTGTCGGTGACGTGCAACTGTTCGGCATGGGCGACTATTCGCTGCGGGTCTGGCTCGACCCGAACAAGACCGCTTCGCGCAACCTCACCGCCAGCGACGTGGTCGCCGCCATTCGCGAGCAGAACCGTCAGGTAGCCGCCGGTCAACTTGGCGCGCCACCCGCACCCGGGGCCACCAGCTTCCAGCTGTCGGTCAACACCCAGGGCCGCCTGGTCAGTGAAGAAGAGTTCGAGAACATCATCATCCGCTCCGGCGCCGATGGTGAGATCACCCGCCTGAAGGACATCGCCCGCGTTGAGCTCGGCTCCAGCCAGTACGCCCTGCGCTCGCTGCTGAACAACCAGCCGGCCGTGGCCATCCCGATCTTCCAGCGCCCAGGCTCCAACGCCATCGAGATCTCCGACGAGGTCCGAGCGAAAATGGCCGAGCTGAAGAAGGACTTCCCTGAAGGCATGGACTACAGCATTGTCTATGACCCAACGGTATTCGTTCGCGGTTCGATCGAGGCGGTGGTCCACACCCTGTTCGAAGCGCTGATCCTGGTGGTGCTGGTGGTCATCCTGTTCCTGCAGACCTGGCGCGCCTCGATCATCCCGCTGGTGGCGGTTCCGGTTTCCTTGATCGGTACCTTCGCGGTGATGCACCTGTTCGGCTTCTCGCTCAACGCCCTGTCGCTGTTCGGCCTGGTACTGGCCATCGGTATCGTGGTGGACGACGCCATCGTCGTGGTGGAAAACGTCGAGCGTAACATCGGCCTGGGCCTCAAGCCCCTGGAAGCCACGCAAAAGGCCATGGGCGAAGTGACCGGGCCGATCATCGCCACGGCGCTGGTGCTGTGCGCGGTGTTCGTGCCGGCGGCGTTCATTTCCGGCCTTACCGGGCAGTTCTACAAGCAGTTCGCGCTGACCATCGCCATCTCCACGGTGATCTCGGCCTTCAACTCCCTGACCCTGTCGCCAGCCCTGGCCGCGGTACTGCTCAAGGAGCACCACGCACCCAAAGACCGCTTCTCGAAAGTGCTCGAACGCCTGCTCGGTGGCTGGCTGTTCGGCCCGTTCAACCGCTTCTTCGACCGTGCCAGCCATGGCTATGTCGGCGCTGTCGGCCGGGTCATCCGCAGCAGCGGCATCGCCCTGTTCGTCTATGGCGGCCTGATCATCATGACCTGGCTGGGCTTCTCGTCGACGCCTACCGGCTTTGTACCGGCGCAAGACAAGCAGTACCTGGTCGCCTTCGCGCAGCTGCCGGATGCCGCCAGCCTTGACCGCACCGAGGCGGTGATCAAGAAGATGAGCGAGATCGCCCTCAAGCAACCGGGCGTGGCTGACTCGGTGGCCTTCCCGGGCCTGTCGATCAACGGCTTCACCAACAGCCCGAACAGCGGCATCGTCTTCACCCCGCTCAAGCCCTTCGACGAGCGCAAGGACCCGAGCCAGTCGGCCGCCGCGATTGCTGCCGCGCTGAACGCGCAGTTCGCCGATATCGAAGACGCCTACATCGCGATCTTCCCGCCGCCGCCGGTACAGGGACTGGGCACCATCGGTGGTTTCCGCCTGCAGATCGAAGACCGTGGCAACCTGGGTTATGAAGCGCTGTACAAGGAAACCCAGAACATCATCGCCAAGAGCCACAACGTGCCGGAGCTGGCCGGGCTGTTCACCAGCTACCAGGTCAACGTGCCGCAGGTCGATGCTGCCATCGACCGCGAGAAGGCCAAGACCCACGGTGTAGCGATCAGCGATATCTTCGACACCCTGCAGATCTACCTGGGTTCGTTGTACGCCAACGACTTCAACCGCTTTGGCCGCACCTACCAGGTCAACGTCCAGGCCGAGCAGCAGTTCCGCCTTGAAGCCGAGCAGATCGGCCAGCTCAAGGTGCGCAACAACCAGGGCGAGATGATCCCGCTGGCGACCTTCATCAAGGTCAGCGACACCTCGGGGCCGGACCGCGTCATGCACTACAACGGCTTCATCACCGCCGAGATCAACGGTGCCGCAGCACCGGGCTACAGCTCCGGGCAAGCGGAAAAGGCCATCGAGAAACTGCTCAAGGAAGAACTGCCCAACGGCATGACTTTCGAATGGACCGAGCTGACCTACCAGCAGATCCTCGCCGGTAACACCGCGCTGTTCGTCTTCCCGCTCTGCGTACTGCTGGCCTTCCTGGTGCTGGCCGCCCAGTACGAAAGCTGGAGCCTGCCGCTGGCGGTGATCCTGATCGTGCCGATGACCCTGCTGTCGGCGATTACCGGGGTGATTCTGTCCGGTGGCGACAACAACATCTTCACCCAGATCGGCTTGATCGTACTGGTGGGGCTGGCGTGCAAGAACGCCATCCTGATCGTCGAGTTCGCCAAGGACAAACAGGCCGAAGGCCTCGACCCGCTGGCCGCGGTACTGGAAGCCTGCCGCCTGCGCCTGCGGCCGATCCTGATGACCTCGATCGCCTTCATCATGGGTGTGGTGCCGCTGGTGTTCTCCTCCGGCGCCGGTGCTGAAATGCGTCATGCCATGGGTGTGGCGGTGTTCTCCGGGATGATCGGGGTGACCTTCTTCGGTCTGCTGCTGACGCCGGTGTTCTTTGTCCTGATCCGCCGTTACGTGGAACGCAGCCAGGCCCGCAAAGCGGCGCGTGCGCTGAAGCTGGAGACTCATGCATGAACCGCAGTGTGAAATTCTTTATGCCCAGCCTGCTGGTGCTGGCCCTGGCCGCTTGTGCGGTGGGCCCGGACTACAAGGCCCCGGACACCGCGGCGGCGCAATTGAGCGCGGCCAACGAACCGAGCGCCAAGGCCGCCTTCGACCGCAGCCGTTTTGAAAGCATCTGGTGGAAGCAGTTCGACGACCCGGTGCTGAACAAACTGGTCAGCCAGTCGCTGGACGGCAACCGCGAACTGCGCGTGGCCTTCGCCCGCCTGAAAGCGGCGCGGGCGATTCGCGACGATGTCAGCAACGACGCCCTGCCCACCGTCACCAGCCGCGCCAGCGCCGACCTGGGCAAGGGCCAGGTGCCTGGCCAGAGCGAAGATCGGGTCAACAGCGAACGCTATGACCTGGGCCTGGACATGGCCTGGGAGCTGGACCTGTTCGGTCGCATCCAGCGTCAACTTGAAGCCAGCGAAGCCGAGCAGGACGCCGCCCAGGCCGACCTGCAGCAACTGCAAGTGAGCCTGATCGCCGAGCTGGTCGATGCCTATGGCCAGCTGCGCGGTGCGCAATTGCGCGAGAAGATCGCCCTGGCCAACCTCAAGACCCAGCAGGATTCGCGGGGTATCACCGAAACCTTGCGTGACGCCGGGGTCGGTAACGACCTTGATGTGGTGCGGGCCGATGCCCGCCTGGCGGCGGTCGAGGCCAGTGTGCCGCAACTGCAGGCCGAACAGGTACGGGCGCGCAACCGCATCGCCACCCTGCTCGGCCAGCGCCCGGACGCCCTGGCGGTTGACCTGTCGCCGGCGCAACTGCCGGCCATCGCCAAGGCGCTGCCGGTGGGCGACCCCGGCGAGCTGCTCAAGCGCCGCCCGGATATCCGCAGCGCCGAGCGCCAGTTGGCAGCGGCAACCGCCAACATCGGCGTGGCCACCGCCGACCTGTTCCCCCGGGTCAGCCTCAGCGGCTTTCTCGGCTTTACCGCCGGGCGCGGCTCGCAACTGGGCTCCTCGGCCGCCAAGGCCTGGGCCCTGGGCCCGAGTATTACCTGGGCGGCCTTCGACCTGGGCAGCGTGCGCGCCCGCCTGCGCGGCGCCAACGCCGATGCCGAGGGCGCCCTGGCCAACTATGAGCAGCAGGTATTGCTGGCCCTGGAAGAATCGGAAAACGCCTTCAGCGACTACAGCAAACGCCAGCAACGGCTGCTGGCCCTGCTGCGCCAGAGCGAAGCCAGCCGCAAGGCGGCCGATCTCGCCTCGATTCGCTACCGCGAAGGCACGGTCGACTACCTGGTGCTGCTCGACGCCGAACGCGAACGCCTGAGCGCCGAAGATGCCCAGGCCCAGGGCGAAGTCGACCTGTACCGCGGCATCGTCGCCATCTACAAGGCCCTCGGTGGCGGCTGGCAGGCCGAAAGCGTGGCTGCGGCGAACTGATTCAACGGCTCCTTTGGTTGGTTTCTGACCGGCCTTTTGCCCCGCTTGCGGGGCTTTTTTATGGCCAATCGCGGGGCAAGCCCGCGCCTACAGGTTTGGCATCGCTGCGATATCTGTAGGCGCGGGCTTGCCCCGCGATAGGGACCCACCCCCCTTTTACATTTGACGTCACCGGCCCTCGTGACCCAAGCTCAAGCCTTTGCAGCCGCGACACGCTTCGGATTCACCATGTCGAAACAGCGCCAGTACACGCTTATCAGCCTGACCCTGCTCATCATCCTCGGCCTGGGTGGCTATTTCTGGCGTGACGACAGCCCGGCGCCGACGCCTGCCCTCAAGCACAGCTACACCAAGGCCCTGACCATGGCCCATGACGGCCAGCCCGGCGCCGCCCGGGTGCTCTACCAGCAACTGGGGCGCAATGACCTGTCGCCGATCCGCCGCGCCAGCCTGTACGCCGAACTGCCCAACTACCCCTCGCCGCTGGCATTGAAACTGGCCAGCCGCGACCTGCAGCATGACGAGCCGCTGGTGCGTCGCGCGGCCATCGCCAGTATCCAGACGATGCTGCCCGGCGCCCAGCGCAGCCTGGTGCTCGGGCCGTTGCTCGATGATGAGGAGCAAAGCGTACGCTTTGCCGTGGTCGATGCCCTGCTGGGGCTCAGCGCCGATGACATCGGCCTGTACTTCGGCCCGCTGCAAGAGGTGCTGGAGCAGTATCAGCAGGTGCTGGCGCAGCGCGACGACGATGCCAGCGCGCAGTTGCACCTGGCGCAGCTGTACCTGCATGAAAACAGCTACCAGGAGGCCGCGCAGGCGCTTGAGCGCACCTTGCAGCTGGCGCCGGATAACCTCGAAGCACTGGCCGCGCAGGTGCAGTTGCTGGAGCGCCAGAACCAGACCGACGCCTCGCGCCAGGTGCTGGCCAAGGCCCTGCAACAACGTCCCGACTCGGCCTTTCTACAACATGAACTGGGCCGCTGGCTGCTGCGCCACGGCCAGGACGAATACGCCCTGCTGGCCTTTGCCCGGGCCCTGGAGCTGGAGCCGGACAACAATGACTACCGCTACACCCTGGCCACCAGCCTGCATCAGTTGGAGCAGGTCGACGCCGCGCAAAAGCAACTGGAAACCATCCTTGCCCGGCAACCGGCCAACCGCAAGGCCCGGGTGCTGCTGATCGAGTATTGGAAAGAGACCGGCCAGTTGCAGAATGTGCAGGTGCTGCTGGCCCAGCTGGAGCAGCAGAACCCCGACGATCCGTTGGTGCAGCAAGGCCTGTAGGTTTGCAAACGACCGTCTGACAACCCGGTTGAACCCCTCAACCCAGCCTGTGGTCCAGAGATAGTGCGAACACGGCAGGCACCGGCGGTGCTTGCCTGAGCGTTATCAAAGGAGAACACCCGTGGGCGACGCGTTAGCCAATGCCGAACGAGCGCTGATCCTGGCCCCGGCCCAGCTTAGCCAGCTGGCCCAGCGCCTGCTCGACCAGGCCGGCATCCAGGCGCTGCAAGCGGCCAGCATGGAAGACCTGGGCCTTGCCCTGGAGCAAGGCGTGGGCCTGGCGATCATTGCCGACACTTGCCTGGACGGCAGCGTACGCTCGCCTTTGCACCTTTACCTTGGCAAGCAGCCGGTTTGGTCGGACTTGCCGGTGGTGCTGCTGACGGGCCCGCCAGTCCAGGGCCAGAGCCCGCCGCAAAGCCAGCACGCCGCGCTCGGCAACCTGTTCCTGCTGCAGTATCCATTCGAACCCGACAACCTGCTGGCCCTGACCCACTCCTCGTTGCGTGCGCGGCGGCGCCAGTACCAGGCACGCAACCAGGGCCAGGAACTGGAGCGCCAGAGCCAACGGGTCGAAGAGCAATTGCGCCAGTTGCGCGAAGAAGAACAGTACCTGCGCCAGGCGCAGAAAATGGAAGCCATCGGCCAGCTCGCAGGCGGCGTCGCTCATGACTTCAACAACCTGCTGACTGGCATCGGCGGCAGCCTGGAAATGATCGGCAAACGCCTGCAGCAGGGTCGCCACGACGCCCTGCCCGCCCTGCTCAGCCTCAGCCAGGCGGCGGTCAAACGCGCCGCCAGCATGACCCACCGCCTGCTGGCGTTTTCCAGCCGGCAATCGCTCGATGCCCAGCCCGTGGAAGTTGCCACCCTGCTCACGGCCGAGCGCCTGCAGCCGTTGCTTGACCCGCAGATCAAGCTGCAACTGCATATCGAGGCGGATCTGTGGGCCGTGGAAGCCGACCCGGCGCAGCTGCAGGAAGCCCTCGGCAACTTGCTCAGCAACGCCCACGACGCCATGCCCAACGGCGGGCGCCTGACCGTCAGCGCCAGCAATCAGCGCCAGGACGGCAGCCTGTTCGGTGGCCACTCGCTGGCCGCTGGCGACTATGTGCTGATCAGCTTCAACGATAATGGCTGTGGCATGCCGCAAAGTACCCTGGACCGCGCTTTCGACCCGTTCTTCACCACCAAGCCAATCGGCCAGGGAACGGGCCTGGGGCTGTCGATGGTGTATGGCTTCAGCAAGCAGTCCCAGGGCCATGTGGCGCTGCAAAGCCGCATCGGCCACGGCACCCGGGTCGATGTCTACCTGCCGCGCCACGCCGCACCCAACCGTGAAAGCGAAGAGCCAGCAACGCCGGCGCCACCTTGCGGCAACAGCCACACGGTGCTGATTGTCGAGGACGACCCCGCTGTGCGCCAGTTGGTGCATCAGGTGCTGAGTGACCAGGGTTACCCGTGCAAGGTGGCCGAGGATGCCAATGTCGCCCTGGCCATTCTGCAGGCCGGAGAAGCGGTCGACCTGCTGGTCAGCGACGTCGGGCTGCCAGGCATGAACGGTCGGCAACTGGCGGAAATCGGCCGGCAACTGCGCCCGCAACTCAAGGTGCTGTTCATCACCGGTTATGCCGAAACCGCGGTGGCCCGCGGCGGCTTTCTTGACCCCGGCATGCAGATGATCTGCAAACCCTTCGAGTTCGCCCAGTTGACCGCCAAGGTCGCGCAGATGCTCGGCAAGGGCAGCACCTCATGAGCCAGGTGCAACCCAGCGCCGCCCTGGCGGCGGCGCCGGCCGTGCAGCGGGTGCGGGTGCTGACGGTCAATGCGCACAAGGGCTTCAGCGCGCTTAACCGTTACTACGTGCTGCCAGAACTGCGTGAGGCGGTACGCAGCGAAAACGCCGACCTGGTGTTCCTCCAGGAAGTGCTCGGCAGCCACCGCCAGCACGCTCTGCGCCACCGCAACTGGTCGGATGTGCCGCAATATGAGTTTCTTGCCGACAGCCTCTGGCCAGAATTCGCCTACGGCCGCAATGCGGTGTATCCGGACGGCGAACACGGCAATGCCCTGCTGTCGAAATACCCGATCCGGCGCCACGCCAACCTCGATGTCAGCGTCCATGGCACCGAGCAGCGCGGCTTGCTGCATTCGGTACTGGCCTTGCCCGCCGAGTGCGAGCTGCATACCGTCTGTGTGCACCTGGGCCTGGACGAGCGCCAGCGCCAGCAGCAGTTGCACCTGCTCTGCGAATTACTGCACAGCCTGCCGAACGACGCGCCGGTGATCGTCGCCGGCGACTTCAATGACTGGCGCCAGCGCGCGGATGCAGTGCTGGCCGAATGCGGCCTGAATGAAGTGTTCAGCCAGGCCCATGGTCGCCCGGCACGCAGTTTTCCGGCGCGCTGGCCGCTGTTGCGCCTGGACCGCATCTACCTGCGCAATGCCCGCGCACAGGCGCCCAAGGTCATGGCGCGCAAGCCCTGGACCCACCTGTCCGATCACCTGCCATTGGCAGTGGAGGTGCTCTTGTGAACAGCCAATGGCGACCTGACAACCAGGTGCAACTGCTGATCAACGGCGAGGACTATTTCGCCAGCGCCTTTGCCGCGATCGAGCAGGCCCGGGCGGAAATCCTCCTGGAAACCTTCATCATCTTTGAAGACAAGGTCGGCAAGCAGTTGCAGCAACTGTTGATCGCCGCCGCCCGGCGCGGGGTAAAGGTCGAGATGCTGGTCGACGGTTATGGCACCGCAGACCTGAGCCTTGACTACCTGCGCGAGCTCAGCGACGCCGGCGTGCATTTGCAGGCCTTCGACCCGAGCCCGAAACGCCTGGGCATGCGCACCAATCTGTTTCGCCGCCTGCACCGCAAGATCCTGGTGGTCGATGGCGAGGTCGGTTTTGTTGGCGGCATCAATTATTGCGCCGATCACCTGGCCGATTTCGGACCGATGGCCAAGCAGGACTACGCGGTACAAGTGCGCGGGCCGATCGTCGCCGACCTGCAGCGCGCCACCTTGACCCTGCTGGAGCAACAGAGCGCGCTCAAGCCCGGAACCCGGCGCTGGTGGCAACGCCGGGTGCCGATCGCCGCCGACAGCGAACAGGCAAGCATGACCCTGTGCATCCGCGATAACCAGGATCACCCCAACGACATCGAACAGCACTACTTGCGGGCGCTGAACGGCGCCCGCGAGCGGATCACCATTGCCAATGCCTACTTCTTTCCCGGCTACCGCCTGCTGCGGGCGATCCGCAATGCCGCGCGCCGGGGCGTGAAGGTTACCCTGGTGCTGCAGGGGATGCCCGACATGCCCTGGGTGCGTTTGTGCTCGCGCTTGCTGTACAACTACCTGATCCGCGACGGCGTGCGCATTTTCGAGTACTGCGAACGGCCCTTGCACGGCAAGGTGGCACTGGTGGACCGGCACTGGTCGACGGTCGGCTCAAGCAATCTCGACCCTTTGAGCCTGGCCCTGAACCTTGAGGCCAACCTGGTCATCCGCGACCAGACCTTCAACAGCCGCCTGCATGAACACCTGCAGGAGCTTACCGCCCACCGCTGCAAACCGGTGAGCCTGCAGCGGGCACTGCGTGGCTACTGGTGGCGGGCGCCGCTGATCTTTTTGACCTTTCACTTCATCCGCCGATTCCCGGCCGTGATCGGCTGGCTGCCGGCCCATGTACCACGGCTCAAGCCGCTGTATGACGGCGAGCAACCTGCGGGCAAGCCGACATGAGCAAGCAGCACAAGCACTGGCGCCGTGCCCGCCAGGCGCTGACCCTGGCGTTCTTCATCCTGGTGCCGGTGCTGCTGTTCAGCGTGCTGAAAAACCTCGACTGGCAAGAGGTGTACCAAGCCCTGGCCTCCTATCGCTGGCGCACCCTGGCAATGGCTGCAGGCGTAACCCTGTGCAGCTTTGCCCTGTTCAGCAGCTTCGACCTGCTCGGGCGCTACTACACCGGGCATCATTTGCCGGCGCGCCAGGTGTTGCCGCTGGCTTTCGTGTGCTACGCCTTCAACCTCAACCTCAGCGCCTGGGTCGGCGGCATCGCCCTGCGCTACCGTTTGTACAGCCGCCTCGGCCTCAAGGTCGCGACCATCACCCGGATCCTCAGCCTGGGGCTGTTGACCAACTGGGCAGGCTATTTCGCGGTGGCCGGCAGCTTGTTCGTCTGCGGGCTGCCGAAGTTGCCAGCGGGCATGGAGATCGGCAATACCGGCCTGCGCCTGATCGGTGCAGCGCTGTTGTTGGTGGTCATGGCTTACCTGCTGGCGTGCGCCTTCGCGACTCGCCGCACCTGGCACTTTCGCAAGCAGCAAATCACCCTGCCAGGCATCCGCCTGGCAGCGTTGCAAGTGGTGATGGGCGCTCTGAACTGGTCGTTGATGGCGCTGGTGGTGTTCATCCTGCTGCCCAAGGGGGCTAGCTACCCGACCGTGCTGGCGGTACTGATGATCAGCAGCATTGCCGGGGTCATTACTCATATTCCGGCCGGGCTTGGGGTACTCGAGACGGTGTTTTTGACCCTGCTGCAAGGCACCCACGGCAAGGGCACGCTGCTCGCGGCGCTGATTGGCTACCGGGCGATCTACTTTCTGTTGCCGTTGCTGGTAGCCACGCTGACCTACCTGATGCTCGAGCGCCTGGCCAGTCAGCGCGCCAGCGGGGAAAGTTCGCAAACCACCGGCTGAACCGGTTCGAGCATCTCGTGTACCTGATGCACCAGGTCTTGCAGGGCGAAGGGCTTGGTCATCAGGGCCATGCCGGGCTCCAGCACCTCCTGGTCGGTCACTTCCTGTTCGGCGAAGCCGGTGATCAACAGCACCTTCTGCTGCGCCTGCAGCATGCGCAGGGCATTGGCCACCTGACGGCCACTGAAGCCGCCTGGCAGACCGATATCGGTGATCACCAGGTCAACCGTGCCCAACTGGCGATACTGCTGCAGCGCGCTGTTGGCGTCAGCGGCGGTAAACACCTCGAAGCCCTCCTCCTCCAGCGCCTCCTTGATCAGCAAGCGCAAGGTACTCTCGTCGTCGACCAGCAGGATGCGTTCGCCATTGGCGCGTGGGTAGCGCTTGCGCCCCGGCTGGCCGGCCAGCGGCTGCGGCAGCTCGCCCACATAGCGCGGCAGCAGGACCTTCACCCGGGTACCCTGGCCAGGGCTCGAATCGATCCACACCCGGCCCCCTGACTGACGGACAAAGCCATAGACCATCGACAAGCCAAGCCCGGTGCCCTGGCCGACCGGCTTGGTGGTAAAGAACGGGTCAAAGGCCCGTGCGACGATATCGGCGTTCATGCCGTGGCCGTTGTCCTGCACCTGCAAGGCAAAGTAATCACCCGGGCCCAGGCTGTCTTCGCCCTCCAGGGCCAGCTCGTGACGTTCGTTAGCGGTGGTGATGCGCAGGCAGCCACCGGCGCCCATGGCATCGCGGGCATTGATGCACAGGTTGATCAGGGCATTTTCCAGCTGGTTGGCATCAATCAGTACCCACCAGGGCGCCGGCTCCACCTGGACCTGCAGATCGATATGGCTACCCACGGTCTGCTGGACCAACTGCTCGATATCCTGCACCAGTTGGTTGACACAGGCAGGCTTGGGGTCGAGCGCCTGGCGCCGGGAAAAGGCCAGCAAGCGGTGGGTGAGCGTGGCGGCGCGCTTGGCCGCACCCCGAGCGGCATCAAGGTAGACCTGCAGGTTGTCCAGATTACCCTGGGCAATGCGTCGTTCGAGCAACTCCAGGCTGCCGCTGATGCCGGTCAACAGGTTGTTGAAGTCATGGGCCATGCCGCCGGAAAGTTGCCCGATGGCTTCCATCTTCTGGCTCTGGCGCAACAGTTCTTCAGCATGGCGCAGCGCCTCTTCGCGCTCGCGCTCCTGGCTGATGTCGGTGCCCACGGCGGTAAAACCAAGCTCCGAGGGTACCGCTGCCCAGTTGAACCAGCGGTAGTGCCCGTCCTTGTGGCGCAAGCGGCTGATGGTGTTCTCGGTGCGCTGGCCGGCGCGCAGGCGCTCGACCAGCGAGGCGACTTGCGGTTGGTCGTCGGCATGCAGCAAGTCCATGATCGAGGTGTCCAGCACCTCGTCTGCTGCCCAGCCAAGGATCTGGCTCCAGGCCGGGTTGACCGCACTGATGCGCAAATCCGGCAGGACAATCACCATGATGTCGCCGGACAAGTCCCAGAAATGGTTTCGATCAGAGGTGCGTTCCTGCACCTGGCGCTCGAAGGTATTGGCCAGGTGACGCCACTGCTGCGCCGACTCGACGCTGGCGGTGGTTTCGATCACCGTGTCGAGAAAGCCGGCCACCGCCCCGCGCTCGTCTCGAATGGGGCTGTAGCAGAAAGTGAAATAGGCCTGTTCGAGGCTGCCGTTGCGATTGATCATCAACGGGAAGTTCTCGATGAAGATCGCCTCCCCCGACAGGGTACGGAAGACCAGCGCGCCGATGTTCTCCCAGGCCTCGCTCCACACCTCGTCAAAGCCGCGTCCCAGTGCCTCGGGCTTGGCCCCGAGGATCGGCTTGAAGGCATCGTTGTAAATGGTCACCAACTGCGGCCCCCAGACCAGGCAACCGGGGAATTTTGACGCCAGCAGCATGTCCACGGCAATGCGCAAGGGCGCCGGCCACAGGTGCAAAGGCCCAAGGGCGGTACTGGCCCAGTCGTGGTTACGCACCTTTACACTCATTGATCCTGACATGGGCAAACTCGGCTGACGGTGGGGGCCTGAACAATCGGACCTAAACGCCGATATCTTCGTTCCAGAGTTCGGGGCTGTCCTGGATAAAATCGCGCATCATCTTGACGCAGTTATCATTGTGCAGCACTTGCACATCGACGCCGCGCGCCTTGAGCAGCGCTTCCTCACCCATGAAGGTCTGGTTTTCACCAACGATCACGCGCTTGATGCCATACAGCAGGATCGCCCCGCTGCACATCGGACATGGCGACAAAGTGGTGTACAGGGTCGCCTCGCGATATACCCTGGCCGGCTGGCGGCCGGCGTTTTCCAGAGCGTCCATTTCGCCGTGCAGGATCGCGCTGCCCTTCTGTACCCGGCGGTTGTGGCCACGGCCGATGATCTGGTTATTGTGTACCAGCACCGAACCGATCGGTATGCCGCCTTCTTCGCGGCCCAGTTGGGCCTCATCGATAGCAGCCTGCATGAACGCATCTACGTCTTGGTTCAACGTGCTCATCGGTTGGTCGACTCCCTGTTGCAAAGCGGTTTTCTTCGCAGGCTAGCATACCGCCAGCAAGGAATGGCATCCATGCCAGTCACTACTATGCTGAACAGGTTTCTCCTCTGCGACCTGGGCAGTCCGGGTCCGTTCCAGTATAGGGAGCGTTGCGATGAGCAAGAAAATACTGGTGGTGCTGACCAATACGGCCAAATACCCGACGCTGAAGCGCGCCACCGGATTGTGGCTGGGCGAGGCGGTGCACTTTGTCGACAAGGTCGAAAAGGCCGGTTACAAGGTCGATTACCTCAGCCCCAGCGGCGGTTACGTGCCGATTGACCCGCACAGCCTGCAGATGGCCGCGGATATCGACTGGCAGTGGTACCAGGACAAGGCGTTCATGAACCGCCTGGGCAAAACCCTGAGCCCCGGCGAGGTCAAGGCCCAGGACTACAGCGCCATTTATTATGCCGGCGGTCATGGGGTGATCTGGGACTTCCCCGACAGCAGCGAGCTGCAGGACCTGGCCCGGCGCATCTTCGAGGCCGGCGGCGTGGTGGCCTCGGTGTGCCATGGCGCGGTCGGCCTGCTCAATATCAAGCTCAGTGACAACACCTTGCTGGTCAAGGATCGCGAGGTCACCGGCTTTTCCGATACTGAAGAGAAACTGGCCGAACTGGACAAAGTGGTGCCTTACCTCACCGAAACCGAGCTCAAGGCCCGCGGCGGTTTGTACCGCAAGGCAGAAGAGCCGTGGCAGGCCTTCGCCATCGCCGACCAGAAAGACGGACGCTTGATTACCGGACAGAATCCCGCCTCCGGGGGCGCGGTGGCTGACCTGGTAGTGGCCGCACTGAAAAAGCGCTGAGGCGCCTACCCAGATTGCCGATGGGTACTGCACCCAGGTTAAACACGGCCTACATCCGCCGCTGATTGCGCTCTTTATGCTGACGAGTGTCACCCGACCAGGAAGGTCGGGCTCTTGTTCAGCATAGAGGTGCACTCATGGCTCCAACCCGTCTTGCCGGCCGCAGCCTGCTCGAGTTTCTGATAACCCTGCTGATCGGCCTGGCGCCCGTGGCCTGTGGCCTTCTGGTGTTGGCCCTGCAGGTCGAGCGCAAGCAGGAAGAAACCGCCGAGGTGTCTGTGGTCGAGGCTATCTATGCTATCGACCGGGTCTTCGATGCCATGCACGGCTCCAGCAATACTGTGCTCGGGTTGGTCGGGCAACCCTGCGAGAAAATCCTCCCGACTCTGCGCCAGGAAGCGCTGAGGCAGCCAAGCGTGCGCTCGCTGGTGCTGACCCGGGAAAACCGTGCCTACTGCAGCACCCTGCTCGGCAGCATCGACACGGCAATCGACCCGGGCAGCTACTTCAACCAGCGCCTGCGCCTGGACTCGCGCAACGAAATCACCCCGGACATGCCGGTGCTGCACTACCGCCTGCAGGAATATCCCATGGGCGTCATCGCCATCAGCGATGCGCGCTCCCTGCAAACAGAACTGCAGGGCTTCAAGAACGCCATTGTCCTGGCCCTGCAGTTCGGCAGCGATTTTGTCTGGGCAACCGGCAGTGGCAGCGCCGAGCAGGTACCCAACCATGAAGAAGACAGCCAGCGCATGGTCTCGGAGAAGTACGGCTACACCGTCCACGCCGGCTACCCCGATGGCCACACCCGCAAGATGCTCAGCCAGGCCATGGCCTCCACAGCGCCTTCCCTGCTTCTGGTCGGCATTATCACCTGCGCCGTGGCCTACTGGGGGCTGTTCAGGCAACGACGAAAAACAGCGTGAGCTCCACCATGAAAAAAGGCCATTGAGCGTTTGCTCAATGGCCTTTTTCAGTGACGGTCCGGATCAGTCGGTACTGAGTACGCCACGACGGACCTGGTCACGCTCGATCGACTCGAACAGGGCCTTGAAGTTGCCTTCGCCGAAGCCATCGTCACCCTTGCGCTGGATGAACTCGAAGAACACCGGGCCCATCAGGGTTTCGGAGAAGATCTGCAGCAGCAGACGCTTGTCACCGGCCTCGGAGGAGCCATCGAGCAGGATGCCACGGGCCTGCAGTTCGCCGACCGGCTCGCCATGGCCCGGCAGACGCCCTTCGAGCATCTCGTAGTAGGTTTCTGGCGGCGCGGTCATGAAGCGCATGCCGAGCTTTTTCAGGGCATCCCAGCTCTCGAGCAGGTTGTCGCTGAGGAAGGCCACATGCTGGATGCCCTCGCCGTTGAACTGCATGAGGAACTCTTCGATCTGCCCGGCGCCCTTGGACGACTCTTCGTTCAGCGGGATGCGGATCATGCCATCCGGCGCGGTCATGGCCTTGGAGGTCAGGCCGGTGTATTCGCCCTTGATGTCGAAGTAACGGATTTCGCGGAAGTTGAACAGCTTCTCGTAGAAACCGGCCCAGTAGGCCATGCGCCCGCGATAAACGTTATGGGTCAGGTGATCGATGATCTTCAGGCCCGCACCGACCGGGTGACGATCGACACCTTCGATGAAGTTGAAGTCGATGTCATAGATCGAACTGCCTTCCTCGAAACGGTCGATCAGGTACAGCGGCGCACCGCCAATGCCCTTGATCGCCGGCAGACGCAGCTCCATCGGCCCGGTTTCGATCTCGACCGGCTGGGCACCCAGCTCCAGGGCGCGGGCGTAGGCTTCGTGGGCGTTACGCACACGGAAGGCCATGCCACACACCGACGGACCATGCTCGGCGGCAAAGTACGAGGCGACGCTTTTCGGTTCGTTGTTCAGGATCAGGTTGATACCGCCCTGGCGGTACAGATGCACGTCCTTGGAACGGTGGGTAGCCACCTTGGTGAAGCCCATGATCTGGAAGATCGGTTCCAGGGCGCCCGGGGTCGGCGATGCGAACTCGATGAATTCAAAGCCCATCAGGCCCATCGGGTTTTCAAAGATATCAGCCATGCTCGTTTCCTCATCATCAAAGCGGGTAAATAACGGTCGTTAATTGCTATCGATGTCGAGCAGGCGTGGTGGCGCGCAAGAGATGCCCCTCACACTTCTGGCGAGGTAGTCACCATAGATCAGCTTGAACCCATGACACTTCATATGGACCCATTCTCGGCGGGTTGATTCCCCGAAGGTGGAGAACCTTATTATTGTATGCGTAACGGGATTCTACAGTGCGTAAACCGTTTTGTCCGCACTTTAGTTGACGCCCGAGCGGCGACGAACGGCTATCCTAGGCACACAGCCGTTTTCATTCCCCCGCTTGTACAGGTTAGCCGCCATGCCGCTCACGGTAAAACGCCCCGGACGCTGGACCCTGCGTGCCCTGCTGCCCTGGGCGGTTGGCGCCCTACCGGTGCTGTGCGGGCTGCTGATCATGCACCTGCAGGCCCAGCGTGAGCTGGACGCCCGCAGCCGCGCCACGGCGCAGCAGGTGGTGGCCCAGGTAGAGCTGATCCTCGACAACATTTCTGGCGCAGCCAGGTCGTTGCTGCCCTTGGCCGGAATGCCGTGCGTGGAAGAGAAACTGGCCCTGCGCGACCAGGTCACCCGCCGCTCGTTCGTACGCTCGACCAACCTGGTGTACCGCAACGAGCTGTATTGCAGCTCGCTGTTCGGCCCCTACAGCGAACCGGTCAATGCCAGCGACTATGTCGACGGCAAGCTCTGGCTGATGAACGGCAACTCGGTGACTCCTGGCCACCCATTGCTGGTGTATCGGGTCTATGAAGGCGAGCGCGGCGCCATCACTACCGTCGATGGTGACCACCTGCTGACCGCCCTGCGCCTGATCGGCCCGCAGACCCAGTTGCTGCTACAGGTGGGCCGTTACTGGATGGGCAAGGATGGCCTGGTCCATGAAGGGATCGCCCCCGCCGCTGAGGTCGCGCCAGTGCGCCTGACCTCCAGCCACTACCCGTTCTCGATCCACAGCGGTTATGCGCCAGGCAAGGTCGGCCAGGTAATGCGCGATGAATATCCTGCCCTGTTCGGCCTGCTGGTGTTTCTCGGGGTGATTGCCGGTACCGTATGCCGCTGGATGCTGCGCCGTGCCAGCTCCCCACGGGCCGAGCTGCAGCGGGCCATGGAAGCCAACGAGTTCTTGCCGTACTTCCAGCCGGTGGTGCGCAAGGGCGACTACCGCTGGGCCGGCGCCGAAGTGCTGATGCGCTGGCAGCACCCGCGCGACGGTCTGGTGCGCCCCGACCTGTTCATTCCCTACGCCGAGCACAGCGGCCAGATCGTACCGATGACGCGCATGCTCATGCAGCGCACTGCGCAATTGCTGGCGCCGCATGCCGCATTGATGGGCGAGGGTTTTCATGTCGGCATCAACATCACCGCCGATCATTGCCAGGACCTGGCCCTGTACGACGACTGCCGGGCCTTTCTCGGCGCCTTCCCGCCTGGCCGGGTATTGCTGACCCTGGAGCTGACCGAACGCAAGCTTATTGCCCCCAGCGAAGTTACCCAGACGCTGTTCGGCAAACTCCACGAACTGGGGGTGATGATCGCCATCGACGACTTTGGCACCGGCCAGTCCAGCCTCAGCTACTTGCGCCAGTTCAAGGTCGATTACCTGAAGATTGACCAAAGCTTCGTCGCCCTGATCGGGGTCGATGCGTTGTCGCTGCACATTCTCGACAGCATTATCGAACTGTCGGCCAAGCTTGAGCTGGGCATCGTCGCCGAAGGCGTCGAGAACGAAACCCAGCGCGATTACCTGGCGCGCCACAATGTCGATTTCCAGCAGGGTTACCTGTTTGCTCGGCCGATGCCGATCGAGGACTTTGTCGCCGCCCTGGCGGCCCAGGCCGAAACCGCGCCGCAGGTCGCGAAGGTTGCCGGTTAGGCCTGCGCCCTGAGATCATGGCGGGTTCCCCGCTCTGTTTTCTTCTGTAACCGAGGCATTTGTGTCAAAAGGCATCATTACATCGGTCACGGCCTCGTTCCTGTTTGCCGTGATGTACTACTACACCTCGCTGCTCACCCCGCTCGATGGCGAGGAGGTGTTCGGCTGGCGCATGCTCCTGACCTTGCCCTGCGTTACCCTGTTCATGCTGTTTACCCGCGACTGGCCGCTGGTCACCGGCTTGCTCGCGCGGGTTAGGCGCACGCCGCTGCTGTTGCTCGGCCTGCTGGGTACTTCATCATTGATGGGCGTGCAGCTCTGGCTGTTCCTCTGGGCGCCGTTGCACGGACGCAGCCTGGAAGTGTCGCTGGGCTACTTCCTGTTGCCGCTGACCATGGTCCTGACCGGCCGCCTGGTGTATGGCGAACAATTGTCGCGGCTGCAGAAACTCGCGGTAGCCTGCGCGATGACCGGTGTCGGCCATGAGCTCTACCAACACGGCAGCTTTGCCTGGGAGACCTTGCTGGTCGCCGCAGGCTACCCGTTGTACTTCGTGCTGCGGCGCAAATGCGCGACCGATCACCTTGGCGGTTTGTGGGCCGACATGTGCCTGCTGCTGCCGGCGGCGCTGTACTTTGTCATCCAGGGGCCGCTGTCAGCCGAGGACCTGGCCGCGCATCCGGGGCTGTACGGCCTGATCCCGCTGCTTGGGGTGATCAGCGCCCTGGCGCTGATCTGCTATGTGCTGGCCAGCCGCCTGCTGGCCTTCAGCCTGTTCGGCCTGCTCAGCTATGTCGAGCCGGTGCTGCTGGTGGCCGTGGCCCTGCTGCTGGGCGAGACCATCGGCCCCGACCAGTGGCTGACCTACCTGCCGATCTGGCTGGCGGTGCTGGTATTGATCGCCGAAGGCGTCAGGCACCTGCTGCGTCAACGGCGGCGTTCGGTGTAAGGCGCACCTGGCGCACGCGGCGCTCCTCCACCGCGACCACGGTCATTTGCCAGTTGTTCCACACCAGGCTGTCGCCGACCATCGGCAAGCGATCGAGCAGGCTCATGACCAGGCCGGCGAGGGTCTGGTAGTCCTCGGTGGGCTTGGCGGCAAAACCGGTGCGTGCCTGGATCTGGCTGAGGTTAAGGGCGCCGCTGACGACAAAGCCGTGGCCGTCCTCGACGATGCCCGGGCCTTCCACCTCACTGGCATCGGGCAGTTCACCGGCGATGGACTCAAGGATGTCGGTCATGGTCAGCACCCCGGTGAAATCACCGAACTCGTTGACCACGAAGGCAATGTGCGTCGACTGGTTGCGCATCTGCTCCAGGGCGTTGAGGATGCTGAAACTCTCCAGCAGGTTCACCGGCGCCCGGGCCAGGCTCTCGAGGTCAGGCTGATTACCGGCCAACAGTTCCTTGAGCAGCTCCTTCTTGTGCACGAAGCCCAGCGGTTCTTCGATACGCCCGTCTCGAATCAACGGCAGGCGCGAGTAGGACGAATGCATCAGTGCGGTACGAATCACCTCGGCCGGCTGCGCCAGGTCGATGGCATCGACCTCGGCACGCACCGTCATCACCGTCTTGATCGGCCGCTCGGCCAGGTTCAGCACGCCGCTGATCATCACCCGCTCGCGGCGGTCGAACAGCACCTGTTCTTCGCCACCTTCGACCAGATCGGCAATCTCCTCGCCGACATCATCGGCCTCGACCCGGCGCCCGCCCAAAAGGCGCAGGACCGCGTGGGCAGTGCGCTCACGCAGCGGCCGGTGTTGCTGCAGGCTGCGCTTGCGCCGCGCCCGGGCCAGCTGGTTGAACAGCTCGATCAGAATCGAGAAGCCAATGGCCGCGTACAGGTAGCCTTTCGGAATATGAAAGCCCAGGCCCTCGGCGGTGAGGCTGAAGCCGATCATCATCAAGAAGCCCAGGCACAGCATGATCACCGTCGGGTGATTGTTGACGAAGCGGGTCAACGGCTTGCTGGCAACGATCATGATGCCGATGGAGAAGATCACCGCGATCATCATGATCGACAACTCTTCGACCATGCCCACGGCGGTGATCACCGCGTCGAGGGAGAACACTGCATCGAGCACCACGATCTGCGCGACGATCGGCCAGAACGCGGCATGGCGCACACTGCCGGTGTTCTGCGCAACGTGGCCTTCGAGGCGCTCGTGCAACTCCATGGTGGCCTTGAACAACAGGAACACACCACCGAAGAGCATGATCAGATCGCGCCCGGAGAAGCTCTTGCCGAACACCTCGAACAGCGGCGCGGTAAGGGTCACCATCCACGAGATACTGGCCAGCAGGCCCAGGCGCATGATCAGCGCCAGCGACAGGCCGATCACCCGCGCGCGGTCGCGCTGATGGGGCGGCAGTTTGTCGGCGAGGATGGCGATGAACACCAGGTTGTCGATACCCAGTACCAGTTCCAGCACAATCAGCGTGGCAAGGCCCAGCCAGGCCGTGGGGTCGGCTAGCCATTCCATGGGCGATTACTCATGTGCGAGAACGGGCGGGAAACGTCGCAAGGACGGGAGAATGGCCGGGACGGCCGGGTACTGGGAGGCTCCGAGAACGAAGTCATATCAACCTGAAATCAATTGGGGATGTGATCCTACAATTGCAGCAGGCTTTTCTCACAGCATGAAACTATTTCAAATTCTGTACCCGCCCGTTCCCACAACTGCCTAGATCAACCCACCACCATCGATATCAATGACGCTGGCGGTCATGAAGCCGTTCTCCATGGCCAGCAGATACCCGGCCGCCACTTCATCCGCCGCCCCCACCCGTCCGACCGGCAGGCCCGCGCCGGCGCGGGCGAACATCGCCTGCCGCGACTCGGCGTCCATCCCGGCGTAGGCTTCGGTTTCGGTCAGCCCCGGGCTGACAACGTTGACCCGGCGTGGTGCAAGCTCTTTGGCCAGTTGCCTGGCCAGGGCTTCGAGCGCCGCATTGAGGGTGGTCTTGATCATCTGCCCGGCGACGAACTTGCGTGACAGCAACCCCGAGGTCAGGCTGATGCTGGCGTGTGCAGAAAGGTGCGGCAACGCCAGCTGGATCGCCTGCAAGGCGCCCCAGAACTTCACCTCGAAAGCCTCGCGCGCCAGTTGCAGGTCGCTCTGTGCCAGGGGCCTGGCCTGCACGGCGGGGCCAGCGCTGATCACCAGATGATCGACGGTGCCAACGCCGGAAAACAGCGCCTGCAGCGCCCGGGTATCGGTTATATCGGCAACACATGCCTCGATCCCCTCGCCCGGGCTTACCGCCTGGCGGCTGGCAACGATGACCCGTGCACCACGTGCCCTGGCCTGGCGCGCTACCGCCGCGCCGATACCGCTGGCGCCGCCGAGCACCAGCACGGTCTGGTGCAACAAGGATTGATGAGCGTTGTACATGATGATCACTGCCTGTGCTTGAAAGTGATTACATCTTGCTCTGCGAGCAATCAGGGAAAAACCAGGCTGTACGCCAAGCACCTGTAACCATTGCTTGAAGATATCCAGGGTAATTTTCTTCAATACCCGGCCATTCGCCACGCCTTAGGCTGTGTCGGTCTTCCACTGCTGGATACCCCTCATGAGCCTGATGTTATCAATGGCCGCCTTCGCCCTGGCCGCCTCAATCTCCCCCGGCCCGGTCAATATCGTCGCCCTGAGCGCCGGCGCCCGCCACGGCTTTCGCGCCAGCTTGCGGCATGTCAGCGGCGCAACCCTCGGCTTTGTCCTGCTGCTGGTGCTGATCGGCCTTGGCTTGCACGAGTTGTTGCGCCATTGGCCGGCCATGACCCAAGTGTTGCACTGGGCCGGCGTGGTGTTCTTGCTGTACATGGCCTGGAAACTGGCCAGCGACAACGGCGAACTGGGCGCTGGCGGCGCTACGAGCGCACCCTCGGTGCTCGCCGGCGCCACCCTGCAATGGCTCAACCCCAAGGCCTGGCTGGCCTGCGTGGCCGGCATCGGCGCCTATGTCGGCGAGGGCGATAGCCGCCGGTTGTGGCAGTTCAGCGCGATCTACCTGGTAATCTGTTTTCTGTCGATTGCCAGCTGGGCCTGGGCCGGCAGTGCAATCAGCCACTCCCTGAGCAATGCCCAGCGTATGCGCCGGTTCAACCGCTGCCTGGCGCTGCTATTGCTGGCCAGCGCGCTGTACCTGCTAGTGGGCTGAACGATAGTGCCCAGGCGTCGCCGCCAGGTGGCGCTTGAAGGCACGCTGCAAGTGCGCCTGGTCGGCAAAACCTGCCTCCAGTGCCACCTCGGCGATCAACCGCCCGCGGCGCAACTGGGCACGGGCATACTGCACCCGTTGATCGAGCAGGTAGCCATGGGGCGTCAAGCCGAACTGCTGCTTGAACGCACGGATCAGGTAGGACGCGGACAAGCCGGCAGCACGGCTGATGTCTTCAAGGCGCAAAGGCTCGGTGCAGTGCGCGCGGATGAATTCGGCTGCGGCCAGCAGGCGCGGGTCGCCCTGGCCCACTGCGCTTGCGCTTTCGCCCAGGCGCAGGCTCAGTGCGCTGCAAAACACTCGCAGTGCCGCCTCTTTGCCAACTGGCGGCTGCTGCTCATCCAGCAGCACGGCAAACAGCTGCAGCAAATCATCGAACAGCCCCGCCTCGGTGCTGCTGACAGCCGCCAGCGGCGAGAAACCCAGGCCCTGCAACCAGGCCCAGTCGATGAACAGCATCAGGTAGGACCAGGGCTCGCCCGCGATAGGGTTGCAGGTGTGCACCACTCCGGGGTTCATCAGCACCACGGTGCCGGCAGCCACTTGCTGCTGGCGATCGCCACTGATGTAGGTGCTGCGCCCTGCGGTAATCGCACCAATCGAGAAACTCTCGTGCGAATGCGCCGCGTAACAGACCTTGCGACCATCGGCGACGCTGCGCACTTCAACGAAGGGCAGCGCCGGGTCACGCCAGAATCGCGAGTTTGCGTGCATAGGCTTCAGCCCTCGGCGTCGTGCACCACCACCAGCAACTGGGCCTGCACCGGCCCCAACGAACGCAGGCGGTGCGGGGTCTGGGCGTTGAAATACAGGGCATCGCCACGCTCGAGGATCACCCGCTCGTTCATGAAGTCGACCTCGACCTGGCCTTCATGGACGAACAGAAACTCCTCGCCAAGGTGCTCCTTGAACGAGGCATCGCTGAACTCCGGCGGCGGGCTGATGATGAACGGCAGCAGGCTGCGGCTGCCGATCTGCTTGGCCAGCACCGAATAACCCGGCCCCTGCCCCGACACCGCCTGGCGTTCATGGCTGCGCACCAGGCTGTAGCGGGCCTGGCCTGGCTGGTCTTCGGCAAACAGCTCCTCGACATTGACGTTCAAGGCACGCGCCAGCTTCAACGCTGCAGCGATGGAGGGCGTATTCAAGCCGCGCTCGACCTTGGACAGGTAACTCTTGGTCATGCCAGCCGTTTCAGCCAGCGCCTCCAGGGTAATACCCAGTTTTTTTCTCAACAGTTTCAATCGGATAGACATGTGACGCGATTTTCCCAATGCCATGGGCAAGTATTTTCTTGCTAATGACACCTTGTGTCATATAGCCTTGATTGTGTCATGCAGTTGACCACCCCGTCACCTTCCAAGCAACCGGGGTGGGCCAGCCGTGACACTCCATCACGCCACCGAGGATAGCCCCATGGCCATGACAATGGCACTCCCCAAGGACCAACTGATCCAGCAGGCCCTTAAGCAGATGCAAGGCTCGCTTGCCGATAATACGTGGACTGTGCGCGAAAAGCTGGCACTGACCTGCCGGATTCTGTTCGACAACGGCCACGACTCCGGCCTGGCCGGGCAGATCAGCGCCCGCGGCCCGCAGCCAGGCACCTTCTACACCCAGCAACTGGGCCTGGGTTTCGACGAAATCACCGCCAGCAACCTGTTGCTGGTCAACGAAGACCTGGACGTGCTCGAAGGCCAGGGCATGCCCAACCCGGCCAACCGCTTCCACAGCTGGGTCTATCGTGCCCGCCCGGATGTGCACTGCATCATCCACACCCACCCTACCCACGTCGCCGCCCTGTCAATGCTGGAAGTGCCACTTGAGGTCTCGCACATGGACCTCTGCCCGCTGTACGACGATTGCGCGTTCCTCGAGGCCTGGCCCGGCGTGCCGGTGGGCAACGAAGAAGGCGAGATCATCAGCGCCGCACTGGGCGACAAGCGCGCCATCCTGCTGTCGCACCACGGCCAGTTGTCGACCGGTGCCAGCATCGAGGAAGCCTGCGTGATCGCCCAGTTGATCGAGCGCGCCGCCAAGCTGCAACTGCTGGCCATGGCCGCCGGCAGCATCAAACCGATTGCCCCGCAACTGGGCCGCGAAGCCCATGACTGGATCTCCCGGCCCAAGCGCCACAGCGCCGCCTTCAACTACTATGCGCGCCAATGCCTGCGGGTACATGGCGACTGCCTGAACTGAACCAAGCCTGTCACTGACCTTGCGGAGTAGATTTCATGTCCAAGACTTTTCACGGCATCATCGGCTACACCATCACCCCGTTCAGCACCGACGGCGAACAGCTTGACCTCGAGGCCCTGGGCCGCTCGATCGAGCGCCTGATCGAGGGTGGCGTTCACGCCATTGCGCCACTGGGCAGCACCGGCGAAGGCGCCTACCTGAGCGATCTGGAATGGCAGCAGGTAGCCGCCTTCAGCCTGCGCCAGATCGCCGGGCGAGTACCGACCATCGTCAGCGTCTCCGACCTGACCACCGCCGGTGCCATTCGCCGCGCGCGCTTTGCCCAGGAACACGGCGCCGACGCGGTGATGGTGCTGCCGGCCGCCTACTGGAAGCTCACCGAGGAGGAGATACTCGAGCACTACCGGGCCATTGGCGCCAGCATCGAACTGCCGATCATGCTCTACAACAACCCGGCCACCAGCGGTACCGACATGTCGGTAGATCTGATCCTGCGCATCGTGCGCGAGGTCGAAAACGTCACCATGGTCAAGGAGAGCACCGGCGACATCCAGCGCATGCACAAGCTGCAGCTACTGGGTGAAGGCAAGGTGCCGTTCTACAACGGCTGCAACCCGCTGGCCCTGGAAGCCTTCGTGGCCGGCGCCAGCGGCTGGTGCACCGCCGCTGCGAACCTGATCCCGGCCCTCAATCAGCAGCTTTACCAGGCCGTCCAGGCCAACGACCTGGGCACAGCCAAGGCGGTGTTCTACCGTCAATTGCCGCTGCTGGAGTTCATCCTCAAAGGTGGCCTGCCGGCAACCATCAAGGCCGGTCTGGGCATGACCGGTTTGCCGGTGGGTGAGCCGCGGCGGCCGGTATTTGCCCTCGACAACGCAGGTCAGGCGCACTTGCAACAACTGCTCAAACAAATGCTGTAGGACGACCGTAACAACCCGGCACTGCAACAGTGCCGGGGACCGGTGCAGAGTCACCCAGCAGTTCCGGAGAAGTCCGACACTGCTTGAAGAAAGCCCATCTGGGGCTGTTGTCCTGCCGTTTCTATCATCGGCTGCTCTAACCCATGACAGGACAGTCACCATGAGC
This sequence comes from Pseudomonas sp. UC 17F4, assembly GCF_900101695.1. Taxonomy (NCBI): domain Bacteria; kingdom Pseudomonadati; phylum Pseudomonadota; class Gammaproteobacteria; order Pseudomonadales; family Pseudomonadaceae; genus Pseudomonas; species Pseudomonas sp. UC 17F4. Next base: position 3,298,120 of record NZ_FNKV01000001.1, on the reverse strand, counting down.
ACCCGACGTTTTTCAGGCTTTACGCTGGGCGTACTCGCCTCGGCCGTATTGATTGCCAGCACGGCATTCGCCGCCCCGCTAACTCGCGACAATGGCGCCCCGGTGGGCGACAACCAGAACTCGCAGACCGCTGGCAGTACCGGCCCCACCCTGCTGCAGGACGTGCAGTTGATCCAGAAGCTGCAGCGTTTTGATCGCGAGCGGGTGCCTGAGCGTGTGGTGCATGCCCGCGGTACCGGTGCCCATGGCGAGTTCACCGCCAGCGCCGATATTTCCGCACTGACCCAGGCCAAGGTATTCACCCCGGGGGAGCGAACCCCGGTGTTCGTGCGCTTCTCCTCGGTGGTGCACGGCCTTCATTCCCCGGAAACCCTGCGCGACCCGCGCGGCTTTGCCACACGTTTCTACACCACCGATGGCAACTGGGACCTGGTCGGCAATAACTTCCCGACCTTCTTCATTCGTGATGCCATCAAGTTCCCGGACATGGTTCACGCCTTCAAGCCCGACCCGCGCACCAACCTTGGCAACGACGCGCGCCGCTTCGACCTGCTCTCGCACATGCCCGAAGCCACCCGCACCCTGACGTTGCTCTACTCCAACGAAGGCACGCCGCTGAGCTACCGGCACATGGATGGCAACAGCGTGCATGCCTACAAGTTCGTCAACCGCGATGGCGAAATCACCTACGTGAAGTTTCGCTGGAAAACTCTGCAAGGTCAGAAAAACCTGAGCCCTGGCGAAGTGGCCAAGATTCAGGGGCATGACTTCAGCCACATGACCAACGACCTGGTCAATTCGATCAATCGTGGTGATCATCCGAAGTGGGACCTGTATATCCAGACGCTCAAGCCCGAGCAGCTCGCCGGTTTTGACTTCGACCCACTGGACCCGACCAAGATCTGGCCAGATGTGCCTGAACAAAAAGTCGGGCAGATGGTACTCAACCGCAATGTCGGCAACTTCTTCCAGGAAACCGAGCAGGTGGCCCTGGCGCCCTCCAACCTGGTGCCGGGCATCGAGCCTTCGGAAGACCGCCTGCTGCAAGGCCGGCTGTTCTCCTATGCCGACACCCAGATGTACCGGGTCGGCGCCAATGCCGCCGGTTTGCCAATCAATCAGCCCAGGGTCAGGATCAATAACGCCAATCAGGATGGTGCCCTTAACAGCGCGCGTAGTGTCAGCGGGGTCAACTACGAGCCCAGCCGCCTGATGCCACGCCCCCCGACCGAGTCGGCACGTTACAGCCAGCAACCCTTGAGCGGCAGCACCCAGCAGCAAGGCATCGAGCGTCAGCAGAACTTCAAACAGGCCGGCGAGCTGTTCCGCTCCTATAGCGCCAACGACCGCCGCGACCTGATCAATAGCTTCGGTGGCTCATTGGCCAGCAGCGACGACGAAAGCAAGCACCTCATCCTCGCGTACCTGTACAAGGCCGACCCTGCCTATGGCAAGGGCGTGGCCAAGGTTGCCGGTGGCGACCTGGTAAGGGTCAAGCAACTGGCGGCGCAGCTGCGGGACTGAGCATGCGCTGGCGGTAACCGCCCGGGCTCTCGCCGGTCCACTTCTTGAACGCCCGGTGGAACGCACTGGGCTCCTGGAAGCCGGTGTGCTCGGCGACTTCGGCAATACTCAGGTGCGTCTGGCGCAGGCACTCAAAGGCCATGGCCCGACGCACTTCATCCTTGATCTGCTGGTACGAACGGCCCTCGCGCTCCAGCTGGCGGCGAAAGCTGCTGGGGCTCAGGCCCTGGCGTTCGGCCATGGCCAGCAGGGTCGGCCACTGGCCGTACTGACGGGCACGCAGATAACGGTACACCTGAGCCACCTGGCCATTCTGGTTGCGGTAGCGAATCACCAGCCACTGCGGTGCGCTGCGCAGGAAGGTCTTCAGCGCCGCCAGGTCCTGGACCACCGGCAGGCGCAGGTAATCGGCGGCAAACTCGATCTCGGTACGGCCACCGCCCGTCTGCACGTTGGCGCCCCACAGCAACGGGTCATCGTCCTGGGCCGGGCGTGTGTCGGCCAGTGCCGTTCGATCGATGACCACGCGTCGCCCGACCAGCCAGCACGCCAGGCTGATCACCAGGGCGAGAAAGGTTTCCTCGGCGTAGACCCGGGTCAGCGGATCTTCGATGCCAGTGCGCAGGCTGATCACCGCGCGCCCACCCTTGATCGTCAACTGCCCGCGGATATCGCGCAGGAACAACGCAAAGTTGTTCAGGCACTGGCGCAGCGCCCTTTCCAGGTTCGGTTCCTGGATCAGCCCGCGGCAGATCAGGGCAAAGCTGCCCAACGGCATGCCATGGCTGTCGAGGTTGAAGAATTCGTCGTCAAGGGTTTCGATCAGCAGCAACCACAGGCGTGCAAACGCGGGCGCCGGCACCCGTGCACCAGGCGCTTGGAGCACCGCCGGGTCGATTCCGGCTTCGACCAGCAGCGCCGCCGCCCGCGCCGGTTGCGCGCGCAGGGCATGGAGCATGGTATGGACGAAATAGACGGCGACTGTATCGTTTTCCCGCATGGCGGATTCCGCAAGGGTGTGGCAAAAAATACCAGTGTCACTGGACAGTTATGGCATAGGCCCGTACGCAGGCTTTGCCTAGACTCGAAGCCAACCTGAAGGTGGCTGCGGGCAGCATTCTGGCAGACGCCGGGCCTGCCCCGCCACGCTTTCGCACACTGGAGTCGATCATGAATACCCCGGACATCTATGTAGTCAGCGCTGTACGCTCGGCCATCGGCAGCTTCGGCGGCGCCCTCAAGGACCTGCCCCTGGCGGACCTGGCCAGCAGCGTGACCCGTGCCGCCATCGAACGTGCAGGCGTTGCCCCCGAGCAGATCGGCCATGTGGTCATGGGCAACGTGATTCCGACCGAGGCGCGCGACGCCTACCTGGCGCGGGTAGCGGCCATGAACGCCGGCATTCCCAAGGAAACCCCGGCATTCAACGTCAACCGCCTGTGTGGCTCGGGCCTGCAGGCCATTGTCTCGGCGGCGCAAAGCCTGCTGCTGGGCGACGCTGAAGCAGTGGTCGCCGCTGGCGCCGAATCCATGAGCCGCGGCCCTTACCTGCTCCCGCAAGCCCGCTGGGGCGCACGCATGGGTGACCTGCAGGGCATCGACTATATGCTCGGCATCCTTCACGACCCGTTCGCCGGCTTTCATATGGGTATCACCGCGGAAAACGTCGCCGAACGCAATGGCATCACCCGCCAGATGCAGGACGAACTGGCCCTGACCAGCCAGCGCCGCGCCGCCCGCGCCATCGCCGAGGGCCGCTTCGCCAGCCAGATCGTGCCGATCGAGATCCCCAGCCGCAAAGGCCCGGTGCGTTTCGAGGTGGATGAACATGTGCGCGGCGAAGTCACCGCAGAGCAACTGGCCGGCATGAAGGCGGTGTTCAAGAAGGACGGTACGGTCACCGCCGGTAATGCCAGCGGCCTGAACGACGGCGCCGGCGCCCTGGTGCTGGCCACAGGTGACTTCGTCAAGCGCCACAACCTGCAGCCGCTGGCACGCCTGGTGGCCTACGCACACGCCGGCGTCGAACCTGAGCTGATGGGCCTGGGCCCGGTACCGGCGACCCGCAAGGTGCTCGACAAGGCCGGCCTGAGCGTTGCCGACCTCGACGTGATCGAATCCAACGAAGCCTTTGCCGCCCAGGCCTGCGCGGTTGCCGGTGAACTGGGCTTCGACCCGGAAAAGGTCAACCCCAACGGCTCGGGCATCTCCCTCGGCCATCCGGTCGGCGCCACCGGGGCGATCATCGCCACCAAGGCCATTCATGAACTGCAGCGCATCCAGGGCCGCTACGCCCTGGCAACCATGTGCATCGGCGGCGGCCAGGGTATCGCCATCGTCTTCGAACGCGTCTGAGCAAGGATTTAAAAGTGAGTATTCAGAACATTGCAGTAATCGGCGCCGGCACCATGGGCAATGGCATTGCCCAGGTCTGTGCGGTTGCCGGTTACCAGGTCACCTTGATCGACGTTTCCGACGCCGCCCTGGAGCGCGGCCTGGCCACCCTGCGCAAGAACCTCGAGCGCCAGGTCAGCAAGCAGACCCTGGCCGCAGAAGATGCCGAAGCCGCCGTGGCACGCATCCGCACCAGCACCGACTACGCGCAACTGCAACAGGCCGAACTGGTGATCGAGGCGGCCACCGAGAACCTCGAGCTCAAGCTGCGCATCCTCAAGCAGATCGCCGCCAGCGTCAGCGAGCAGTGCGTGATCGCCACCAACACCTCGTCGCTGTCGATCACCCAGTTGGGCGCGGCGGTCAGCCAGCCGGAGCGCTTTGTTGGCGTGCACTTCTTCAACCCGGTGCCGATGATGGCCCTGGTCGAGATCATCCGCGGCCTGCAAACCAGTTACGCCACCTACGCCAAGGCCCTGGCCCTGACCGAAAAGGTCGGCAAGACCCCGATCAGCGCCGGCAATCGCCCGGGCTTTGTGGTCAACCGCATCCTGGTGCCGATGATCAACGAGGCGATCTTCGTGCTCCAGGAAGGTCTGGCCAGCGCCGAAGACATCGACACCGGCATGCGCCTTGGCTGCAACCAGCCGATCGGCCCGCTGGCCCTGGCCGACCTGATCGGCCTCGACACCCTGCTGGCGATCATCGAAGCCTTCCACGAAGGTTACAACGACAGCAAGTACCGCCCTGCTCCGCTGCTCAAGGAAATGGTTGCCGCCGGCTACCTGGGGCGTAAAAGCGGTCGCGGCTTTTTCACCTACTAGGGAGCCCTGCCATGGACGCCGCTTTGCGTTGTGCGAACTTTGAAGAGCGGCGTGACAAGGCCCTGGAGCTGTTCGCCGAGAAGGGTTTCGGCCAGGTCAGCATGCGCGAACTGGCCGCCCACCTGGGCCTGACTGCAGGCTCCTTGTACCACCACTTCCCGAGCAAGCAGCACTTGCTGTTCGACCTCATCGAGGAGTTGTTCGAGGAGCTGCTGGCCACCCTTAACCCGGGGCGGCGCAGCCAGCAACAGACCCTGGGCGAGGTGATTGCCGCGCACTGGAGCCTGCATACCGAGCGGCCGCTGCAGTTTCGCCTGGCCGAGCGTGACCTGTGCTGTTTGAGTGTCGAGCAGCAAGCGCGCATCGGCCAACTGCGTCAACAGTATGAAAGCGCCCTGCTGCGCCTGCTGGCGCCCAAGGCAACTCTGCACGGCAAGGCACTGCAAGCCACCGCCCATGTCATCGCCAACCTGCTCAACAGCCTGCCCGGCTGGCTGCAAGCCTCGCAACTGCCCCAGGCCCAGGGCCTGGCGCTGATGGAAAGCATGCTGCTGGGCGGAATCGAGCGGACCCTGCGCGGTGAAAGCCTGAACTCGATGGCCTGACTTACCAGGCGCCATAGGGGATACCGTGGGCGTCGATGTAGGCTTGGGATTCGGGTTCCAGGGGTAGGTAGCCAACGCTGGAGCGCCCCAGGTCCGGTCCCAGTGGCACTATGCGACCGACCGTTCGAGTCACCTTGATGCGCCCAAGGCAAACTCCACGCAGCCAGGTTTGGGCGACACCGCCAGGGGCCAGGCCGATGGTCACGTATGTACGGTAGTTATCGATGACTCGATCATTCAAACGACAATAGGCGCGCTCAGGTTTCAACATGCTGTGGCGCGTTGCCTCAGGAATCTCAATGACTACTTCGTAGGTCTGTGCTTCGGCCAATGATTGCCAGCGAACATAAATCAACTTGGGCAGATCACTGCCCGATACATATTTTCCCGACCCCACTCCCGTGCGCGTTGACCAACCATCCTCAGGCTTGAATGTAAAATCCATTCTGGCGTTCCCGCCCATGACTCGTCTGAACCCGCGGTCCTTGATGTCCAGCACATCGGCAGTCTCAATCCACACGGCCATGTGGGTAGGCGCCACAAAACCCAAATACCATGGGCCAGCAGGCAGCCGAGTACTGTCTTGACCTGCACACCCTGCAAGCAGCAAAGCAGTGAGCAGCAGCACGACTCGCCAGGTACTACTCATTGGGTAATACCGTGCGTTGACCGTTTGCATTCGGCCTATGGATAAACACCACTTCTGTGCTGTCGCGTACTAGATAACCCAGGGGGTTCCAATGGCTGGACAGATGAATGTATCGAGTACGCAATAATGTCTCTTCATCAGGGGTGAGCCCAGTACTGGCCCGATCGCCTAGCGCATAAGCGGTCAGTTTCGCTGCAATCCCCTGAAGCTCATCGGGCAAGTTCGGTTGATCACCAATTTCATGGAACGGCACACCACTTCGTATGCCAAGTTCGCGCATAATGCGCAAATAGACCCACGATAAATCGGCAAACACATCGCGCTCACATCGAATAAAGGCAAATACACGCTTGTACGGGTGTGCGTCTCGATTGGGAATAAAGGGCAGGTCCACCGACCATGTAACTATGTTCATTTGCAATTTCAGGCGTTCCCACTTCGAGCGATTGCGCAAGTAATCTTCCTGTACTTTTAGATAGGACTGGCTCCGTTCGTTGGCCAGGCTACGTAGCTCGACACTGCTACGCGGCCTGGACAGCAAGACTTTTTCTCGCATACGTGGCAGGTAACCTCCACCGACATCAGAGTGCGCACCAGGCACCTCGATATCATTATCGGTTCGGGTCAGAGGGAAATTTTTGCGCCACTCATCCCTTGCCACCAGTTGTACGACCTTATGGGCAACACCTGCCTTGAGGCCCATTTCCACACCAGAGTAGTTAGCGTTCGCCGGACTGAAGTTACCGCGAAGAACCGCAACAATCGCTGCAACAGAATCAAACAGGCCAATAAACTGAATGCTCAAATGACGTTTTGAGTTCCAGTCGAAGTCATCAGAAAGTTTGACGCGCACCGGCCAGCGTGCAGCCAGACCGCCGCGCTTGCCCCTGTGAAGACTGTTAGCAAAGTGCCTCGCCGCGGCAGCGCCTCGACTGAAGCCAAACAGGTCAAATTGCAGTTCGGATACTTTTGCCTGAGGATTTTCATCAAACCAAATGTTGACCTGATTCAAGACCTCGGCGTGTGCCTGTTCTGCCCGAGCAATCACCCCTGTCCCGTATCGACCGGTTGCCTGAGAAAGAGCGGAATCCTTGCCCCCGCTCGTAGTGCCGACCCCTTCGATATAGACCTTGAGCACCACCTGGCGCCTGCCCTGCTGTTCATCACCCCACACCCGATCCTGATACAACTCATACAACCGCGCGACATTGGTCATGTCATTGCCGTAGCTGTCATCCGGCACACTCCCCTGGCCGTCATAGCCATACCTGGCGCAATGGCGACGCACTTCCTCGGCCTCCTCTGCCAGCTCTACATCGCGGGCAAAACACTGGGCGACGGTGGCGCTGTTGGCGAGGTTGTTACCCGTGCCATCAAAGAACACGCCAATACGCAGGGTGACGCCATTGTCTGCCTCGACCTCTTCCTCCTCTTCTTCGAGGGCAATAGCGGGCGGTAGCGTTCGCCCGGTGGTGGTCAGGCCCATGCGTGCGCGCCGCTGGCTGGCAATCAGCGCGTGGCTGCCATAAGGGCAGGCGCAACGCACCAGGTGACCTTCGCCGGCCACCGCCTGGCCGCTTACCCGGTAGGCCAGGTTGCCCTGGGCAATTTCGCCGGTACGCTGGCAGCGAGGGCAATACACCGGGTCGCCCATGCGGGCGATGGGCCGACCGCCAAGCGGGTGCTTTGCGCAGCCATTGCGTACTTCACCACCGGTGCTGGTGGCGTCTCCCTTGCGAACGATCAAGCGCATGCGCCGACTCCCTGTGGCGACTCACAAGGATGCTATCGGACGCTTTTTTACTCGGCGGGGAATATCAGCCAGCCATGCTGGATGGCGTGGGAAGAGTCAGCAGGCTCCTAGCGCAATTGCTCCTGAATCTGCTCGCGCAAGCTGTTCAGGTCGAACGGCTTGGCCAGGATCGGCGCCTTGAAGGCGATCGGGCTGCCTGATTCGCGAATTTCCGCCGGGTAGCCACTGATGAAGATCACCTTCAGGTCCGGGCGCATCTTCACCGCAGGTTCGGCGATCTGCACCCCGGTGATTCCTCCCGGCAAACGAAAATCGGTGACGATCAGGTCCAGGTGCGGCTTGCTCGCGAGAATCTTGAAAGCTTGCTCACCGTTCTCCGCCACCAGCACGTGGTAACCCTCGCCCTTGAGGTAGTCCTCGAGAATCATGCGAATCACTGGCTCGTCTTCGACCACCAGTACTACGTCTTGCGCATCTTCACTCATGCCAATGCCTTGTTCGATAAAATATTCAGCTGTTTGGCTATACGACCCCGGCCTCAGGCAGAGGTTGCCTGGTGCCGGTCATTTTCCCGCAGCGATTGCGGCAGCGGCAGACGCACGGTAAAGGTCGCGCCCGCACCCTCAATGCTGTGCACGCTGATGCTGCCGCCATGGGCCAGCACAATCTGCTCGGAGATATACAGGCCAAGGCCCAGGCCGGCGCTGCTCTGGCTGGAGGCAACCCGCTCGAACTGCTGGAAAATCCGCTGCTGGTTGTGCTCGCTGATGCCGATGCCGTGGTCGCGCACTTCGACGCAGGCCATGCCGCCTTCCTCGAAGGTGCGCACCTGCACCGGGCTTTTCGCCCCATAGCGCAGGGCGTTGGTCAGCAGATTGGCGACCACCTGCTCGATGCGAAACTCGTCCCATACGCCGGCCAGCGGCACGCCGGCGTTGAACTCGATATGCGACTCGGCAGCTGCGGCCTGGGCCTGGAAGTTCTCGATCAAGCCGCCGACCAGTTGCCCGAGGTCGAACTGGCTTGGGCGGATCGACAGCTTGCCGGTGCGGATCCGCGACACGTCGAGCATGTCTTCGATCAAGCGGATCAGGCTGTTGATCTGCCGCTCGTCGCGCTCGACCATGGCGCGCATCTTGTCCAGGGTAAAGGCATCGGCGTTGTCCTTGGCCAAGTGCAGCTTGCGCAACTGGGTTTCCAGAATCAGGCCGTTGAGCGGCGTGCGCACCTCATGGGAGACGATCGACATGAAGTCATCGCGCATGCGCACCGCGTGCTCAAGCTCCCGGCGGGTCACCTGCAACTGGGCCAGCAGCAGTTCCTGCTCTTCGCGGCTGCGCTCCAGGGCTTCCAGTTGCTGGCCGAGGGCCTTGCGCTGGCGGAACAGGTCGACGAACACCGCCACCTTGCTTTTCACCGCCAGGCTGTCCAGCGGCTTGTGCAGGAAGTCCACCGCGCCGCTTTCATAACCCTTGAAGGCATAGTTCATTTCGCGCCCGGCGGCGCTGACGAAGACGATGGGGATGTTCTTGGTCTTCTCGGTGCCGCGCATCAGTTCGGCCAGCTCGAAGCCGTTCATGCCGGGCATCTGCACGTCAAGAATGGCCAGGGCGAATTCGTGCTCGAGCAGCAGCGCCAGCGCCTGGTCGGCGGACTGGGCCTGGTGCACCTCGCGGTCTTCGCCTTTGATCAACGCCTCCAGGGCCAGGAGGTTCTCCGGCAGGTCGTCGACGATCAGCAGTTTTGCTTGTATGTGCCTTAGCATTCTGGGGCTTCCAGGCTGGCGAGCAGTTGCCCGATGCCATTCAAAGGGAGTATGTAGTCGGGCCGATGCAGGGCCAGCGCCGCACGCGGCATGGTCGACACTTGCGCTTCAAGCGGGTCCTGGACAATGGTCCGGCCGCCTTGGCGCTTGATGCAGGCAAGGCCGCGGGCACCGTCCTCGTTGGCACCGGTCAGCAGCACGCCAAGCAGGCTCGCGCCGTAGGCATCGGCGGCCGACTCGAAAAGGAAATCGATTGAAGGCCGGGAAAAATGCACGCGCTCTTCCTGGCTCAACGACAGGCTGTGGTCGCGCTCCACCGACAGGTGATAACCGGGCCCGGCCACATAAATGGTGCCGGGGGCGATGTCTTCCTTGTCGCGCGCTTCGCGCACCGGGCGCTTGAGCCTGCGGGCAAGGACCTCGGCCAGTTGGCTGCGCCGGTCATCCGGCAAGTGCAGCACGCACAGCAGCGGAATGCGAAACGCCGGCGGCAAGGCATGAAACACCGTGAGCAAGGCACTGACGCCGCCCGCCGAAGCGCCCAGGGTAATCGCCTGAACGCCGTTCATGATTTGCGGTAGATCCGTTCGGGCTTGACCAGCGCCTCGAACTTGTCGGCATAGGCCGAAAAGTCCAGGGTTTCCTTGCTGCCCAGCACCAGAAAGCCGCGATGGCACAATGACTCGTGAAACAGGCCAAACGCGCGATCCTGCAGGGTCTTGTTGAAGTAGATCAGCACGTTGCGGCAGGAGATCAACTGGGTTTCGGAGAACACGCTGTCGGTGGCCAGGCTGTGGTCGGCGAAGGTCACATTGTCGCGCAGGCTGCTGTCGACGATGGCGTTGCCATAGGCCGAGGTGTAGTAGTCGCTGAGCTCGCCGCGCCCGCCGGCCTTGCGGTAGTTGTCACCATACAGGCGCATGTTGTGCATGCTGTAGATGCCCTGCTTGGCCTTCTCCAGGGAGCTGGGGTTGATGTCGGTGGCATAGATGATGGTGCGCTCCAGCAAGCCTTCTTCACGCAGCAGGATGGCCATCGAATAGACCTCCTCGCCGGTGCTGCAACCGGCGATCCAGATCTTGATCGACGGCCAGGTACGCAGCAGCGGCACCACTTCCTGGCGCACTGCAAGGAAGTGCTCGGGGTCGCGGAACATCTCGCTGACCGGGATGGTCAGGAACTGCAGCAACTGCATGAACATGCCCGGGTCGTGCAGCACCCGCTCCTGCAGGGCCGAGACGGTCTTGCAGTCGAACTGGCGCAATGCGTGCTGGATCCGGCGCTTGATCGAGGCGCCGGAGTAATCGCGAAAGTCATAGCTGTACTTGAGGTAGATCGCCTCGATCAGCAGCCGTATTTCAATGTCGGTGTTGCGTTCGATACTCAAATTCGCTCCAGTTGCGGCAGCCAGACACGGATCAGCGAGAACAACCGGTCAAGGTCGATGGGCTTGGCCAGGTAGTCATTGGCCCCGGCCTGCAGGCAACGCTCCTGGTCATCCTTCATCGCCTTGGCGGTGACGGCGATGATCGGCAGTTTGCGCCAGCGCGGGTCCTTGCGGATCAGGCGGGTGGCTTCGTAGCCGTCCATCTCCGGCATCATCACGTCCATCAGCACCAGGTCGATGTCCTCGTGCTGCTCCAGGCGCTCGATGGCTTCGCGGCCATTGCGCCCGATCTCGACAATCGCGCCCTTGTGTTCCAGGGCACTGGTCAGGGCAAAGATATTGCGCACATCGTCATCCACCAGCAGCAGCTTGCGGCCCTCGAAGACCTTGTCGCGGCTGCGCGCGGTCTTGAGCATGCGCTGTCTTTCATGGGACAGCTTGGATTCGACTTTGTGCAGAAAAAGCGTCACTTCATCGAGCAGGCGCTCGGGCGAGCGCGCGCCCTTGATGATGATCGAGCGCGAGTACTTGAGCAGGTCGGCTTCTTCTTCGCGGGTCAGGTTGCGCCCGGTGTAGACGATCACCGGCGGGAACGCGCGGATGTCGTCGTCGGACATGCGCTTGAGCAGCTCGTTGCCGAGCATGTCCGGTAGCTTGAGGTCGATGATCATGCAGTCGTAGATATTCTCGCGCAGCAGGTCCAGGGCCTGCTGAGCCATGCCCACCGCGGTGATCTCGATGTCTTCGTCGCCGATCAGGCGGGCAATGCTTTCGCGCTGCAGGTCATCGTCCTCGACCAGCAGGATGTGCTTGAGCTTCTGGGTCAGCTTGGCTTCCAGGCGCGCGAACACCTGCTTGAGCTCTTCGCGGGTGGCAGGTTTGACCGCGTAGCCGATGGCGCCCATGTGCAGCGCCGCCTCGACCCGGTCCTCGACCGAGATCACATGCACCGGAATGTGCCGGGTGCTGGCCTGCTCTTTAAGGCGCTGCAGCACGGTGAGACCGGAATGGTCCGGCAGGCGCATGTCCAGCAACACCGCATCGGGAATGAAGCTCGCCGCCAGTTCAAAGCCCTCGTCGGCAGCCTGGGCCACCAGGCAGCTGTAGCCCAGTTCGTGGGCCAGGTCGAAGAGGATACGGGCGAAATTCGGCTCGTCTTCGATCACCAGGATCAAGCGGTTGCTGAACGGCGCCTTGTCGCGGTCGTCGGCAAAGCTCGGCGCCGGGCGTGCTAGCGGCGCAGGCGCAACGGGTGCCGGCAACGGCGCGCTGACCAGGCGCGCTGGCTGATGAACGATCTGCACCGGGCTCTGGTCGACAATCGGCTCGTAGCGCTCCGGCAGGACCAGGCTGAACACACTGCCCTGGCCCAGACTGCTGTCGACACTGATCTGCCCGCCCAGCAACTGCGCCAGGTCACGCGAGATCGACAGGCCCAGGCCGGTGCCGCCATACCGGCGATTGGTGGTGCCATCGGCCTGGTGGAAGGCTTCGAAGATGCTCTGCTGCTGGTCGGCGGCGATGCCGATGCCGCTGTCGCGCACCGAGAAGACAATCCCGGCGCCGGGCTGCCAGCCGATAGTGAGGCTGACTTCGCCGCGTTCGGTGAACTTCACCGCGTTGGACAACAGGTTCTTGAGGATCTGCTCCAGGCGCTGGCGATCGGTGTACAGGGTCGCCGGCACCTGCGGCTCGACCGACACCGTAAAGCGCAGCTGCTTCTCGCTGGCCAGCGGCTCGAACAAGTTGCGCAGGCCTTCGCTCAGGCGCGCCACGTGGGTGGTTTCCGGGCGCACTTCAAGCTTGCCGGCCTCGACCTTGGCAATGTCGAGAATATCGTTGATCAGGTTGAGCAGGTCGTTGCCCGCCGAGTAGATCGACTCGGCAAACTTGACCTGCTCGCCGGTGAGGTTCTCTTCGCCGTTCTCGGCCAACAGCTTGGCCAGGATCAGCGAACTGTTGAGCGGTGTGCGCAGCTCGTGGGACATGTTGGCGAGGAACTCGGACTTGTACTTGCTCGAGCGCTGCAGCTCTTCGGCGCGCTCCTGCAGTTCGACCTGAGCCTGGTTCAGCTCGCCGTTCTTGCGGTCCAGCACGTCGCGCTGCTCGGCCAGGGCTTCGGTGCGCTCGGCCAGTTGCTCGTTGGTCTGCTCAAGCTCGGCCTGCTGGGTTTCCAGGTGCGCCTGGGACTCCTTGAGCACCCGCGATTGCTCTTCGAGCTCTTCGTTGGCGGTTTTCAGCTCTTCCTGCTGCACCTGCAGCTCTTCGTTGAGCTGCTGGGTTTCGGCCAGCACTTCCTGCAGGCGCTGGCGGTAGCGGGCGCTCTCGATCGAAGTGCCCATGTTGCCGGCCACCAGCTCGAGGAATTCGATGTCGCGTTCATCCAGGCTGCGCAAGAAGCCCAGTTCGACCACGCCGTTGATCTGCCCGTCGTTGCTGGTCGGCATCACCAGCACGCTGCGCGGCAGGCCCTGGCCCAGGCCGCTGCTGACCTTGAAGTAGTCAGCCGGCAACTCGTCCAGGCGCAACAGGCGCTCCTGCATCACCGCCTGGGCCAGAATGCCTTCGTGGCTGCCGACCAACTGCTCTTGCCCGGCCTGCTCGGCCGACATGCCGTAAGTGGCCACCCGGCGCAGGCCGCCGTGCTCGTCACGGGCGTACATGGCGCCGACAGCACTGCCCAGGTAACCGGCAAAAAAACGCAGGATGTTGTTGCCGAGCATCGGCAGGGTCAGTTGCCCCAATACCTGGCCGGCCAGCTCGGTCTGCCCGGTACGCAGCCAGGCCTGGCGTTCCAGGCGCTGATTGGCCCGTTGCTGCGACTCAAGGCTGCTGGCGTAGCTGCCCGACAGCGCCAGCAGGTCGCGGCGCCCCAGGTAGGCCAGCAGGCCACTGAGCAGGATGACAAACACCAGGTATGCCGAAATCGACACGATGGTGGTGGTATTCACCGTGTCGTTGCGGGCCACCCGCAGCTGATGCTCCATGGCAATGAACGCGTCGAACTCCTTGCGGATCTCGTCGGTCAGGCGCTTGCCCCGTCCGGAGCCGACGGCCTCGCGGAAATTACCGTTGTCGCGGCGCAGGCTGATCATGTTTGCGGCGAAGGTGTTCCACTCATCCTGCAGGCCCAGTAGGCGCTGCAGGCGGTCAACCTGCTGCGGGTTGTCGGCCACCAGTTGTTCCAGGCCCTTGATGCCGGCAATCACCTGCGGCTTGGCCACCTCATAGGGGTCGAGAAAGCGCTCCTCGCCGGTGATCAGGAAGCCGCGCATGCCGGTTTCCATGTCGATCGACAGTTTCACCGTCTCGTTGGCGTTGTTGATCACCCGGTCGGTGTGCTCGACCCATTGAATGGCCGACAGCAGGTAGCTGATGATCGTCACGAACACCACCGCACTGAGCAGCCCTACCCCCAGGGGCAGGCCGATGTTGCGGGTCAGCAGCTTGCGAAAGCTGCGCTGATCGATTGAGGCTGGTTGAATCATCTCAAGACGCCCGAGCAAAGGAAGCAAACGAAAGAGTGTGGCGGAATTTTCGAGTAATCGTTCTATTTTCCGCGGGAACGGCCATTCTGCCAGCCCTTCCTACTCCGAGTCTAAACGCCTTTGGCCATTCTGGCAGGGCATTTAGCCAGCATTTGAGAGGTGTCGCGCGCAAACGTTCCCTGCTTTTTCAATGACCGCTATGCTGTTCATTCGGGAGGCTTTTTTCAGCGCAGAGGGAACTTCAGGGCGTGCCCGGCTTACAGATAATGAACAGACTTTTGTACAGGAATACCGCCATGCCGCAGACATCCCCGCCCCTGCTCGTCGTTGAAGATGACGATATCGTGCGCATGCTGACGGTCGAGGTGCTTGAAGAGCTGGGCTATCAGGTGCTGGAAGCGGCTGATGCGCACACGGCGCTGGTGGTTTTGCAAAACACGCAACAATCCCTGGCCTTGATGCTCACCGATGTCGGCCTGCCGGACATGAACGGCAAGGACCTGGCCGTCAAAGCCCGGGAACTGCGGCCGGAGCTGCCGGTGCTGTTTGCCAGCGGCTATGGCGACGTTGACATACCGCTCGGCATGCACCAGATAACCAAGCCGTTCAGCATCGACCAGTTGCGTGACAAGGTGCAGGGTATTCTCCAGGCCATTTAGTGCACCTACCGGCCCGCCCGGAATCTGCTTTAATACGCACTTTTTGCCAAGGTCCCCGATGCCCATGCCCGCCCCTGCCCTCAACGTCCTGGTCATCGGTTACGTGTGGCCCGAACCGCGCTCTTCGGCCGCCGGCTCGCACATGATGCAGATCCTTGAAAGCTTCGTGCAGCGCGGTTGGCGCGTCACCTTCAGCAGCCCCGCAGCCATTGGCGAGCACAAGGCCGACCTGGCGAGCCTGGGCATCGGCGAACAGGCCATTGCCCTCAACGACAGCAGCTTCGACGCGTTTGTCAGCGAACTGGCCCCGGACGTGGTGCTGTTCGACCGCTTCATGATGGAAGAGCAGTTCGGCTGGCGCGTCGAAAAACATTGCCCCAACGCCCTGCGCGTGCTGGAAACCTCCGACCTGCAAAGCCTGCGCGATGCCCGCCAGCAACTGCTGCGCCGGCGCCTGATCGAAGGGCTGGACCCGAATGACTTTCGCGCGCTGTTCAACACCTCCGGCCCCGACCTCTATCGGCAGATGGCCAGCGCCGACCTGACCCTGCGCGAACTCGCCGCCATTTACCGCAGCGACCTGAGCCTGATGATTTCCGATGTCGAGATCGACCTGCTGATCAACGGCTTCGGCGTGCCCGAGCACTTGCTGCACTGGTGCCCGCTGATGCTCGACGCCCCCAGCGAGCCGTTCAAGCCATTTGCCGAGCGCGCGCATTTTCTCAGCATCGGCAACTTTCGCCATGCGCCTAACTGGGACGCGGTGCTGTGGATGAAGAACAGCCTGTGGCCGATGATCCGCCGGCGCCTGCCACAGGCGCAGCTGCACATCTACGGCGCCTACACCCCGCCCAAGGCCACGGCGCTGCACAAACCCGCCGAGGGTTTTCACATCATGAACTGGGCTGAAGACGCCCTGGAGGTGATGAGCAACGCGCGCATTTGCCTGGCGCCGCTGCGCTTTGGCGCCGGGATCAAGGGCAAGCTCACCGACGCCATGCAGTGCGGTACCCCCAGCGTCACCACTCCCATCGGCGCCGAAGCCATGCACGGCGCCCTGCCCTGGCCCGGGGCAATCGCCGAAACCGCCGAAGGCCTGGCCGAAGCCGCCGCCGCCCTGTACAGCGATGAAGCACGCTGGAACCGCGCCCAGCAGGACGCGCTGCGCTTGCTCGGCGCACGCTACGACCGGCGCCAGCACGCCAGCGCCCTGGTCGAGCGTATCGAGTACGCCCTGGCCGACCTCGACCAGCACCGGCTGTTCAACTTCACCGGCGCCATGCTCCGTCACCACCAGCACAAAAGTACCCAGTACATGTCGCAGTGGATCGAGGCCAAGAACCGCCTGGCTACAGCGGCCGACGCAGCAGATAAGTGTCCATGATCCAGCCCTTGCGCGCCCGTGCCTGTTCACGGGCGGCGAGGATCTGCGCCTTGACCTCCAGTAGCGGCCCGGCGATCAGGACCTGATCGGCGCTACCCAGGTAAGCGCCCCAGTAGATATGCAACTGCGGATCGTCCAGCGCGGCAAAGGCGCACTGGCCGTCGAGCATCACCACCAGGTTGTCGATGCACGGCTGTTCAGCCAGGCGCCGGCCAGGCAGCACGGTCAGCGGCTCGCCGATACGGTTCAAGGGAATACGGTGAGCGGCGGCCAGGGCCTGGACGCTGCTGATGCCGGGGATCACCTCAAGCGACAGGGCCACGCCACGGGCCTGGACCAGGTCGAGAATACGCAGGGTGCTGTCGTACAGGGTCGGCTCGCCCCAGAGCAGGAAAGCGCCGCATTCGCCGTCAGCCAGTTCGTTTTCGATCAGGTTGGCGTACAACGCCGCACGCTGCTGGTGCCAGTCCTCGACGGCGCCAACGTAATCGCTGGCAGCGCCATCGCGCAGGGGGTCTTCGACCTGCACCAGGCGATAGCCGGGCTTATCAATGTAACACTCGAGAATGTTCTTGCGCAGTTGCAGCAATTCGTCCTTGACCGCACCCTTGTCGAGCACGAAGAACACCTGGGCCCGGTTCAGCCCGTCGATGGCTTGCAAGGTAATCTGGCGCGGATTGCCCGGCCCGATACCGATCAACAGCAGTTGTTTCATTGCACGTCGCTTCCATGATTCGGCCAGCCTTCATAGTCGGCTGGCCGAAGCACAATGGCAACGTACTGCGCTTTAGAAAATCGAGAAGTTGTAGCTGACGATCACCCGGGTTTCGTCCATGTCGCGGGCATACTTCTCATAGTTGCTGCGGTAGGTGGAGTTACGCAGGCGCACGCTGACATCCTTGAAGGTGCCGCTCTGGACCTGGTACTTGAGTTCGCTGTCGCGCTCCCACTCCTTGCCCTCGGCCAGGCTGCCCGGAACCTTGATATGGTCGCCGTTGATGTAGCGGGTAAAGAAGCTCAGGCCCGGTACACCCATGGCCTTGAAGTCGTAGTCGTAGCGCAGCTGCCAGGAACGCTCCTGGGCCGCCGCGAAGTCGTTGACCTGGGCGTAGTTGACCAGGTACGGGTTGCTGCCATCCAGGTACGGCATGGCGTTCTCGCCATACATGCGCTGCCAGCCGGCGCTGACCTTGTGACCACCAAGGCTGTAGCCGAGCATACCGCTGAAGGCGCGGTGATCGATGTCACCGGCGCGGGCACGGCCAATGTCATCGCTTTTTATCAGGCGCAGGTCGGCCGACAGGCTGCCGACGCTCAGCGGCTGGCTGGCCACCAGGCCGAAAAAGTGCTGGCGGTAGATGTTTTCAAGTTTGCCTACCTGGTATTGCGCACTGAGGCGGTCATTGAACTTGTAGTCGATCCCGGCCATGTCGAAATGATCGGCCGTGGTACCACAGGCGTAGCGCTTGTTCTTGCAGTGAACGCGAATGTCCTCGCGGTCGGTCGAGTCCCGCGCGGTGTACTTGTCCAGGCGCGCCACGGTGAACTTCAGGTCCTTGAATTCTTCGGAACTCAGCATCGCGCCCTGGAACATCGTCGGCAACAGGCGGCCGTCGTTGTACTTGAGCAGCGGCATGTCCGGCATCATCGAACCGACCTTGAGCACAGTCTGCGAATAACGCATCTTGCCGGCTACGCCCATCTTCGCGTACTGGTCTACCGAACCACGCGGATCATGTCCGCTGGAGGGCAACAGACCACTGTTGCTATCGGCCGGACTGGAGTCGAGTTTGAAGCCGAGCATGCCGATGGCATCTACACCAAATCCTACAGTGCCTTCGGTATAACCAGACTGCACATTGAGAATAAAGCCCTGGGCCCACTCTTCGCGTTTCGACGCGCCCTGGTCGGAACTGGTATGACCATCGCGAAAGTCACGATTGAAGTAGACGTTGCGTGCTTCGACTTTGGCGCTGCTGTCTTGAAGAAAACCAGCGGCCTGTGTCGAGACAGCAGCAAACATCGCGAGCAGGCCGACAAGGCTGCGCCCGGGCGCGAGAGGGTATGGGGCAAACATGAGAAGCGAAATCCGAAAGAAAGGCAAAAAACAACCGGCGCCGATCCCGGCGCCGACAATGCTCCCAGCGTCGATGGCAGTCGACGGTGACCGATCATGATCTCGCAACCGCTCTATTCCGGGCCATTGGACCATGGTCTAAGGCCGCTGGCGGAATATTGACTAGTTCTTTGGTCAAGGTCCGGTGGCAATTAAGAAAGTTCCATAACACACAATATAAAAGTTTAATGTTTACCCACTGCGCGACGACTA
Source organism: Pseudomonas sp. UC 17F4 (assembly GCF_900101695.1). Taxonomy (NCBI): domain Bacteria; kingdom Pseudomonadati; phylum Pseudomonadota; class Gammaproteobacteria; order Pseudomonadales; family Pseudomonadaceae; genus Pseudomonas; species Pseudomonas sp. UC 17F4. The sequence goes on along the minus strand of NZ_FNKV01000001.1, from coordinate 3,279,359 downwards.
CTACACTCTTTATTAGTGCGATGTTGTGCCCAACCCGGTGGCGGCTGCGTTATACAGAATGTTGCTATCTACACGCATGCCGGGCCACTGCAGACTTAAAGGAGTGATGACAGTGTCCAGACTTGCAGAGTTCCGCGCCGCCGAAAAGGCCCTTCAGGAACAAATGGCGCAATTGGAGGCGCTGAAAAAGGACGCCGGCCTGAAGCGTGAAATCGAGTTCGAGAAGAAACTTGTCGACCTGATGAAACACTACGACAAGGGCCTGCGCGATATTGTCGCGATCCTCGACCCGAAGGCTACCCACAAAGCCCCGCCCAGTGCACCGAAACAACGCCGTGCGCGGGTGGTAAAGGTTTATGAAAACCCGCACACCGGCGAGTTGATCGAAACCAAGGGTGGCAACCACCGCGGCCTCAAGGCCTGGAAGGAGCAGTACGGGGCCAAGACTGTCGACAGCTGGTTGCGCAGGTGAAAAAACCCTTCACACTTTTTTCACATCGACTGGCTCAGGATGAAGACTGCTAACGGACTAGCGCCCCATACGCCCGCTTCGGCGGGCTTCTAATTCTTGCGCCCCGCCCCACAAAGGCGGGGCGCAAATCGTTTGCGCAATCGCTTCAGTTCCGTATCATGACGCCCTGACTGTTTTGCTGGCAGCGCTGTTGCCAGCCTCAAATGCGGAGAGCCCATGAGCCTGAACCATCTCGACACCCTCCCTGGTGTCACCGCGCAACCGGATGCCGCGACCCACAAATTCGTTTTCAACCACACCATGCTGCGGGTCAAGGACGTTGCCAAGTCCCTGGACTTCTACACCCGCGTGCTGGGCTTCAGCCTGGTCGAGAAGCGCGACTTCCCCGAGGCCGAGTTCAGCCTGTACTTCCTCGCCCTGGTCGACAAGGCGCAGATCCCGGCCGATGCTGCCCAGCGCACCGAGTGGATGAAATCGATCCCGGGCATTCTCGAGCTGACCCACAACCACGGCACCGAAAACGACGCCGGGTTTGCCTACCACAACGGCAACACCGACCCGCGTGGCTTCGGTCATATCTGCATCTCGGTGCCGGACATCCGTGCTGCCTGCGAGCGTTTCGAGCAACTGGGCGTCACCTTCCAGAAGCGCCTGAGCGACGGCCGCATGAAGCACCTGGCATTTATCAAGGACCCGGATGACTACTGGGTCGAGATCATCCAGCCGACCGAGTTCTGATCCTTCTCGCCGGTTCCCACGGTGTGCGCCAGAGCTGTGGGAGCCGGGCTTGCCGGCGATCGAGCGCGCAGCGCTCGCAGCCAACTATTACACCTGCAAATCACGTATTACGGTCTAGCTTCCGAGGATCACGCCCCATCAACGGATTGCTGCCGGCGTTTCGCTGAAGCTGACGTTCGTCGGCCCGGATCCAACCGCGCCGCTGCTGTGGTATACCCGAAAAAGCACCCTGACTGAGGCGCTTTCGATACCACAGCAGCGAGGTAAGGACGATGAGAACCCTTCAATGCGAGCATCGCAACCACACCATCACCGCCAGCGTCGAAACCCACCCCGGCATCCCCACGCCCTATAACGCCGGCTGCCTGATCACCGATCCCGAAGGCCACACCAGCCGGCGCTTGTCATTGCCGGTGAAGATGGCCTACCTGGCCGACCTGGAAAACGCCCAGCATGCGGCGCTGGCCCACGGCAAGTGGCTGGTCGATCAGCAACTGGACAGGCGCCAGCAGCTGTTCTGAGGCACCTTCACGGTTCGGCCGCCTGGGCCACGAAGGCGGCCCACGCCTCCTCGGTCAAGCGCAACGCCAGGTTCGCTTCGGCTTGCTCGCGGGCACTGGCCAATGCCCGCATGCGCTGAAGATAATCGTCATCGCGCAGCTCGCCCTGGCTGTCCATGATCGCCTCAAGCTGGTTGCGATAAGGCAGGTCAAGGGCTTCGAACTGCGCCTTGTGTTGCTCCTTGAGGTAGTCGAGCCAGAAGTCCCGGCTACCGATGAAGCGCTGCAACGCCTGCGTCTGTTCAAGGCCCTCGATGCGCTGGCGGGCGCTGGCGATCTCGCCCTCATCCAGCGGCGCCAGGGCCGGGAACAACATGCTCTGTGGCTTGCTCGGCAAGTCCAGCGCCTCGCCCAGGGCAATGCGGTAGGCCAGGTTCAGCTCGACGACATCGACAACTGCCGCCGCGTTTGTTGGCGCCTGCGCCTGCTCGGCAACCAGCAGGTCCAGTTGCTCCTGGCGAAACAGCCGCCGACCCAGGCTCAATAGCCGCTGTGCCAGAGGCTGATCGGTCGCCAGGTGCGAGGCGATGTACACCGACGCGCGGATTTCCAGGGTGGCAAAATTGAGGGTGACGCTGTCACCGCAGGTGATTGGTGAGGCCGCAAGCTCGAACAGCGACTCGCGCAGTTCGGGCGCTTTGCTGGCGGCATCGAGCAAAGCCCATACTCGGCCCCCCAGGTCAGCAGGCGTGCGCTGAAACTCGGCAGTCGCGCTGAGGTCGGCCAGCAGCTGGAACAAACCTGTCGCCTGCGGCTCGTCGGCCAATGCCTGCCAGGTAGTCAGCGCCTGGGCGCTGTCGCCGGCCGGCGCCGCTTGCAGCCACAGGCGCCGCGCCTTGCTCACCGGCGACTGATGACTACGGCGGCTGGCCAGGCGAATACCGGTGCGCTGCTGGTACTGCTCAAGCTGTTCAAAGGTTGCCTGCGACAGCGGGTTGTCATGCAGCGCCAACCCGCGGTTGATCCAGCCCGGGGCGTCGAGCACCGCTTGCGGCAGGCTGTCGATCTGGTTGTTGCGCAGGTCCAGGCGGTAGCCGTGATAGCGGTTCAACAGCCCGTGCGGCCAGGCTTGCAGCCCGGTGTTGCGCAGTTGCACCTCCTCCAGGCGCGACAAACGTTCAAGGTCCAGCAAGGGCCCCACAGGATTGTCATTGAGGTTGAGGATGCGCAGTTGCGACAGCCCGGCCAGTTGCCGGGCCGCCTGCTGGTCGAGTTCGATGTGATTACCCGGCGCCAACAAGCGCGTCAGCGCCGGCATAGCACTCAGGGCGTCGGGCAAACGGGTCAGGGCGTTGTTGCCCAGATTCAGCTCGCGCAAGCGCTTGAAGGGCAGCAGGAAAGCCGCCGAGGCGTCGCCCAGGCCCATGTTGTGCAACTGTAGATCGACCACATGGTCAAAATTGACCTCGGCCGGCCAGCCAGGCAAGTCGCCGGTGTACAGCCCTTCAAGGCTCAGGCTGTAACCGATGACGCTGTGGTTGGACCAACGTTTGGGCGACAGCTTGCGCCAGGCACGGCGGATCAGCAGCGCCGCCTGCTGACGGCTGCGGCGCAGGGCCTGGCCCGCTTCATCGGCGGCTACTGACTGGCTCCAGGCCCGCAAGGTGCCGTCGAGCAACTGGTATTCACGCTGATAGGCTGTGATGCGCGCCGCGACGTCGACACCATTGCGCTGCAGTGCGTCGACAAAGGCATCGGCGTCGGTATCCGAGAGCCCCGGGTACAGCTGGCGGATATCCCGCACCTGGGCCGCGCGGCGCCCACCGAACAGGCCGCGACCACTCAAGGGATAGCCGATACGCCCATCGGCCAAGCGCTGTGGCGGGTTGAACCAGGGGCGTTGCCTGGGCGTCGGTTGCAGCCACTGCCCAACCTTGCCGCGGTGCAGGTGCAACAGCTCGCCAAGGCGGCTGCGCAGCGGCGTGTCCAGCGCCGCCTGTTCCGAGGCAGACAGCGCGTTGCTCAAGGCACTGAACAGATCAAGGTAAAACTCGCCCGCGTGCTCCCCAGCCTGGCGATACAGCTGGTATCCCGACTCCAGCCTGACAATCTGTACGCGACGGCTGCCGGTCGCTGCCGCGGCCGGGACGAGTCTGGGCCCTGACAGGCTGCCTTCGAACACCTCGATAGCCAACGCCTGCGGCCAGCCGGGCAGTTGCCCAAGCAGGGCCAGGATCAACCTGTCGCTGTCGCGGCTGCGCACCGATTGCAGGTACAGCCCTTCGACGGCGCGGCTGATCCGTACATCGTGCAACGGCGCCCGTATGCGGTTGGCCATCGCCAGAGGGACCCGCCATTGCTCCACCAGGCGTCCTAGCTCAACGTCACTGGCCGCCTCGAGCAGATCACCGACGAGGCTGCTGGGCAGCTCGGGAAAATCCACCTGGACCACGGACTCGGCAATGCCCGCCAGGCGCGTACGCAGGCCATAGCAATGGCTGAACAGCGCCTGGCGCAGCATGCTTGCGTGCCGGGCCAGCACCCCGGGCGCAGGGCTGCCGGTAGTGTCAGCGGGCAGGCGTGACACCAGGTAGTCACGCATCTGCGCCTCTGTGGTGTTCAGCGGTGCCCCAGCCGCAAGCTGTTCGATAAAACGCTCGATGTCCTGATCCAGACGCCAGCGCAACAGGCAGTCGCGCAGCAGGCCCGGAGCCGCCAGGTTGTCCAGGTGCAAGCGGCGTAACTGCCCGCCATCAAGGCCGCTTATGGTCAGAATCTGTTCTTGCGCAGGCTCCGCCAACGTTGCCAGCTCAGGTAGCAGGCGCTTGAGCATGAACCGCGTGTCTTGCCACTGCAGCGGGTTCTCCCCGCCATGGCGCCACCCTCCCCGAGCGTTACCCTGCAGGAGCGGCGAATAGCGTTCGCCCCCCTCGGGATGGACGATGCGCCATTGCCCCAGCGCGCTGTCGTGCTGCACTGCGTAAACCCGGTCGTCCAGGGTGAGATAAGGGCCCGGGTCGCCGCCAATGAACCCTTGGACATCAGCCGTACCCGGTTCGATCCGGGCCTGGTAACCCGCCAGGTCGGGCTTCCACAAACGCGCCTGGCCTTGCCGGTTACTGACCGGTACCAGCGCCTCGATGAAGGCTGCGTGGCGCAGGGCTTTACTCACCAGGTGCACGCCGGCGCCGGCGACCGCAAGCAACGCCAGGTTCTCGACCACGTCGGTCAGGTGTTCGAGCGCCTTGTCGCTGTCGCCCTGAAGCCAGTCCTCAAAGCCTTCGAACAACTGCGAGGCCAATTGCGCAGCAGCCACGCCGAGCACTGCCGCACCCAGTACCGGCACAAACAAACCGGCAACATTGAGAAACAACAGGCCGGCGTTCTCGTAGGCATGCAGGCGTTCCACCCGCTGTTTTTCATCTTCGTCATCGGTAGGCACGGCCAGGGTGCGCGCATCGTTGCGGATCTTCGCCAACTGTTGGCTGGCAAGGGTACTGAACAACGGCCCGGCGAAGGCCGACAAGCCCATGCTTATTGCCAGCGGCGCGCCCGGCGCAGCGCGCTGGCGTTGTTCACCCAGGCTCGCGGCAAATGCCAGTTGCTCGGCCTGGGGCACGAAGCGCGTGAACCAGCGCGCGTAGCCGGGCGATTTCAAGCGCCCCCCCAGCTCACCCAGCATATCCTCCCGGGCACTGAACTGAACCAACGGACGTTGGGGGTCACCGGGGATGTACAATAGCCAGTTCAGTTGGCCAAGGCGCACCACGCCCGGCGATGTATCGAAGGCCGACTCCGGCAGTAGCTCGAAGACCACCATGCCATTGAGCCTCACCCCACCCAAACGCACCTGCAGGGGGCGGATGACCGGGTCATCGCCCGGCTGCAGAAAATCTGCATGAATATGCTGCAGGAGTGCCGTGAAGCCGTACTCATCGAGCGCGCCACTGAGTACCGCGAGCAACGCGGCGACTTCCAGGTCGTGGTAGTGGCTGCGCCGCAGCATTTGCGTGAACTCGTCCGTCAGCACCTGATCCAGATGCAGCTGGTAGCGGCCACCCAGGTCGAGTGTGCGGCACAAGCCGGCGAAGGATTCGGGGGTCAATTGCGCCGAAGTTGCCAGCGGTCGCGCGAACTGCAGCCGGGCCTTGCCCGCAAGCCCGCCACTGGCCGCCTCGGCCGCGCTGAAGTTCTGTAGCGCCGCTTGTAACAGGCTGTGGCTGGAGACCACGGCGGTTGAACCCTGGCGCGGCAGCGACAGCAAGGTCGAGGTCCGGCTCAGGTGCCGGGTGTGGACCAGCTGGTTGTGCTCGACGTCAAGGTCCGCGCCGGTTTGCCTGCGCAATTGTTGCCGCAGCAAGGTGCGGGCGAAACCGTCGAGTGGTTGAATGTTCGACAGTACGCCAGCGACCCGGGTACGTTGCTGCTGGCTCAACTGCATTGCGCGGCTCAGGGCCAGCAGGCGCCCGGCCGGCGCCTGCAGCAACCATTGAGGCAGGTAGTCGTGGACCTGGCTGTCGTTCACTGGCACCTGCGCCTGCGGGCCTGGCATGTTCATAGCCCCTCCTCGCTCATGACGCCGGCGCTGGCCGCGGGGTGGAGCCCAAGGGCAAGGGTGGTCAACTGCAGGACCAGTTCGCCACGCGCCGCTTCCCGGGCGGCACCGATGCCATTGCTGCGCTGCAGGTACTGCTGGTCGGTGAGCTCGGCCTGCATCGCCTGCAGCGATTCCAGTTGCTGGAAGAACGCCTGGTCGAGCGCATCGAACGCCGCCTGCTGATGCGCCTCGATAAACCTGACCCAGAATCCCCGGGCCGCCACCGATGCCGCCAGGCGTGGCGTGCGCTCGGCCATGCGGACCTGGTCGCGCATGGTGTTCAAGGCATGCCGATCGACGCCGGCGACAAAGCGGTAGGCCATGTTCCGCGGCTGCCCGACCAGCTCCAGCTCGTCGGCAAGCCCGGTGCGAAAAGCCAGCAGGACTTCGATTTCGTCCGGGGCCATGCCCATTGCGCGGCGCAGCTGGATTTCCTCGGCGCTCAGGCGGTCCACTTCATCCAGGCGAAACAGCGAACGGGCCAGGTTCAGCAACGGTTGCTGGCGACTGGTTCCGCTAAGGCCACGGGTCGCGGTGAGTTCATGGGCGCGCACCTCCAGGGCGCTGAAGTTCAGGGCGACGCTGTCCGAGCAGCTTCGCGGCGCGCGGGCCAGGGCGAACAGTGCTCTGCGCAAGCGGGTATCGTCATAACAGCCCTCAAGCACCTCCCAGACACGGCGCGTGAGGTCCTGGCGCCGACGCCTGAAGTCAGCCGTCTCACGCAGGTCACCGAGCAGGCGAAACAGGTCAGCCGAGCCTTCCTCGCCCTGCAGTACCCGCCATTGCTCGGCGCGCTGCACGCGTACCTCATCTTGCGACCCAGACAGCCACTCCTCCTGCAGGTTGTCGAAGCGCGCGTGACTGAAGCCGGCGACCGCCGGCAGCAACCCGGCGCGTTCGAACGCCAGCAAGCGTTCACGGCTCTCGGCGTTGAGCGGGTTGTCGTGGAAGTTGATGCGTTCGAGGATGCGCCGCGGGGCGTTGAACAAGCCCTCCTGCAACACCACGATGGGGTTCTCGCGCAGGTCGGCGCTCTCCAGCGCCGGGCGGCTGAGCAAGCCGGCCGGGACCGTGGTGATGGCGGTACTGCGCAGGCGCAACAAGCGCAAGCGCGACAGCGCGGTCACATCCGGCGGGGACGCCAGCGGATTGTGATCCAGGTCGAGCACCTCCAGGCGGCCCAGCGATGCCAGCAGTTGATTGTCGGCCGGGGTCCAGGCAATCCGGTTGTGACTGAGGTTCAGCCAGGTCAGATGATTCAACCCGTCAATGCCTTCAGGCACTCGGGCGAGATCACCGTGCACCACATCAAGCCAGCGCAATGCGCTAAAGCGCTGGAGAAAGCCTGGCGGCAAATCGGTGATCTGCAAGTCATTGAGGGTAATCTCCGCCACATGAGCGAAGCTGATGCTCTCGGGAAGCTGCGGCAATGCACCTATCGGCTCGTGCTCGAGCAGCAGGCGATAGTCGGCGCCGCGATTGCGCACCCGCGCCGTCTGCCGGCGCCAGCAGCGACGCAAGCGCGCGGCGACCCGTTCGCGGGCAGCGCCGCGGATCGGGTCGGCCGCTTGCCAGCTGTAGAGGGTTTCGTTGAGGGTTGCCAGTTCCTGATGCAGCGCCTGCAAGCCGCTCCACAACTCGCGGCCAGACACCCGCAACTCGGTGAGGAACTCGCCAACCTCGGCGTCGCTGAACGTGGGGTACAACTCACGCACGGCGCGATTGACTGCCTGCCGCCCGCCCACCCCACGCCCGCTCAAGGGGTAACCAATGCGCCCGTCGGCCAGGCGCTGCGGCGGGTGAAACCACTGCCCCGGCTCGCTCAGGCCGATAATGCCAGCCACCTCCTCGCGTCGCGCACCGCTCAGGGCCGCCAGCGTAGCGCTGCTGGCCCGGCCCGGGCTCTGCAGGTGGACAGCTTCCAGGGCGCGGTTGATGCGTACTTCGCGCATCAGCAGGCGAGCCTCTTCCAGCATCGCCAAGGGCACTTTCGAGGTGTCCAGCAGGCTCTGCAGGTGATCGGCCCGGGCGTGGCTGCAGATCTCTTCAGCGACCACCAGCGGTAGCCCGGGAAAGTTGCGCTGGAGGATCTGCGCCCCGGCGCTCGGCTCCTGGCGCGAATGGGCATAGAGGAAGTCGAAGGCCTCGGCACGGCGCTGTTCAAGGTGCCTGGACAAGCGCGCGAGCAGTTGCTGGCGCTCGCTCAGGCCCTCGCCCGGGCTTGTCAGCAACGCCAGCTTGTCGGTCTCCTCCAGCGCCAGCAGAACCTGGTCCAGCCAGTCGCCACTGGCCGAAGGCACAGGGCTCAATTCGATGGTGCGCGGCAACGTCTGCGTTGCCTGGCCGAAGCGCTCCTCGCCCAGGGTCACCAGCACCTGTTCAGGCCAGCCTTCCAGGGCGGTCAACGCCCGCAGCAGCACAGGCGCCGGCTGGCCGACGTTACCCACGCTCAGGCTACTGAGCGTTGAAGCAAGCTGATGATCGAGCCGAACTCGCTCAAGGGCATCGACCAACGTCGCCGGTGGCGCTTCACCGTGCACCTGCCACTGCCTGATCTGTGCTTGCTGGGTGCCGGTGATTGCCAGCACGCGCTGCAGTTGCGCGTCCGAGGCCTGCTGCCATTGCCCGCCGAAGCGCTTGAGCATTGCCTCACTGCCCTGCCAGTGCTGCGGGCTGTCCCAGGCTGGCCGCCAGCCCGTGGCGCCGACCGTCTCAAAGCGATGGGCGAAGGCATTGTCCCGGTACGTCTGCAGGTCGGGGTTCCACAGGCGCTGACGCTGGTCAGCCAGTTCGACCGGCACCAGGCCATCGACAAAACCCGACCGCTGCAGCGCCTTGACCAGCACCTTGCCGCCCGCCAGCAGCAAGGCGTTGGCCGCCAGGTTTTCCGCCACCCCGAGCAAGTGGTTCATGGCGCCTTCACGGTCGCCCTGCTGCCAGTCTTCATAGCCGTGATAAACCTCGCCCAGCAGCTGCGCGACGGCAACCCCGAGCATCACTTCCCCGAGCCCGGGGACAAAAAAGCCTGCCAGGTTGGCCAGGGTCAGGCCAATCTCCTGGTACTCCTGCAGGCGCTGGCTGCGCTCTGTGCGGTCTTCATCATCGGTGGGCACTGCCAGTACCCGGGCGTCATCCTCGATTTTGGCGATGCGCGCAGCAGACAGCGTGGCCAGCAGTGGCCCGGCAAAGGCAAAGTGACGACCATCAAGCTCGATCGCCGAGCCCGTTGAGCCTTGCGTGAGCAGCCGCCTCAGGGTCGTCAAGAAGGCACCGCGATCACGCTCACTGACAAAGCGTTGAAAGAAGCGTGCATAGCCGGCCTGAGCAAAGCGTGCAGCGAGCGCCGAATAGGCCGCGTCCCACGAGGTGTATTGCTTGAGCGGCTTGAGCGGGTCATCGGGTATGTACAACACCACGCTCAGCACATCGGAGTAACCGTTGGGTTCGAACAACTGCTCGCGCAACTCGAAAGCCACCACGCCGACCAGGCGCTTACCCAGCAGGTTGAGGTGATGGGCAAAGCTGCTCAGGGTGGCATTGGGCACCAGCGGCCTGAACGCCAGGGTGCGCAACAGGCATTGGTGGCTGGCGTCATCGAGATCGCCCTTGATCCAGGCCTGATTGAGCGCCACGGCCAGACCACTGCGCCAGCTCTGTTCGAGGGTCTTGTTGACCTGCCGGGCGCCCTCGGCGGCCGGGCTGAAAAACGATTTGATGTGGGCCTGGTACTTGCCGCCCACATCCAGCTCCCGGCACAGGCGGGCGAAAGCCGCCACCGACAGCGGCTGGACCGTGCCGTGCTCGTCGATGATCGCGGTCTGTTGATCATGACTGCCTTCGACGGCTTCTTCAGCGGCAAAGTTGTGCAGCGCGGCATGCAACGGGCTCTGGTAGCGGGTCTGCACGCGAAAAACCGGCGGCAGTGACGCTTGCGGCAGGCCGTCGATAATGCGCCGCACCAGGCGCAAGCGCCAGGTGTGCACATTTACCCGCTGGGCAAAGCGCGCACTCAGCGCTGCGCTCAACAGTGGCGCGGCAAAATCTTCAGGAGACTGCAGCGAGTCCAGCAATGCCTGCATCGGCACCTGGGCGCGCTGACTATCGCCCATGCTCTGCTGCAAGGCTTGCACCGCGGCCAACGGCGCATCCCGTAACCAGCCTGGCAGGCGCTGGGCGATAAAGCTGTCGATCGAGGCATCGTCGTGGTCGTTCATGCTGACTTCCTGGTGTTGGAAAAGTCAGCAGCAGACCCTGGCCAAGGTCTGCGCGGGTGCTATTTAAGTATTGTGGCCCGCTGCGCTGCGCCTTCGTTGTCGGCCGGCGACGCCAACCCGTAGTCACCCTGCTCGTTCCAGTCGTCACCGAACATCTCTGCCGGGTGCATGGTACGGTCGGCGCCGTTGCCGCAAGCCAGGGCGTTGGCCGCGCAGTAGCGATCGCAGCCCCAGCAGATACGCTCGGGGTGCTTGGGGCTGACAGGAAAGGGCTTGGCCATGAAGTGCCTCAGGCGGCAATGGGCGAGCGTTCACGCTAGCGCCCAGTGCCGGGTTTGCCCTTGATACAGATCAAGGGCGCTGATCCAGACGGGCATCAAACCTTGAAGCGCGCCACGGTCTGGCTCAGGCTGCCGGCCATCTGCGCCAGGTCCTGGCCGGCGCTGTCGGTGTGTTGCGCCCCCAGCAGCACCTGTTCGGAGAGGTTGCGAATGCCCACCAGGTTGCGGTCCACCTCACGGGCCACCAGGGCCTGTTCTTCGGTGGCGCTGGCGATCATCAGGTTGCGCTCGTTGATCTGCGAAATCGACCGGGTGATCGCCTCGAGCGCTTCGCCGGCACGCTGGGCCACGTCCAGGGTGGTGTGCACCAACTCGCTGCTGCTGAGCATGGCGGTCACCGCCTCGCTGGTGTCCTGACGGATATTGCCGATCATCTGCTCGATCTCCTGGGTCGACACCTGGGTGCGATGGGCCAGGGCCCGCACCTCGTCGGCAACCACGGCAAAGCCGCGCCCGGCATCACCGGCGCGGGCTGCTTCGATGGCGGCGTTGAGCGCCAGCAGGTTGGTCTGCTCGGCGATGCTGCGGATCACATCCAGCACGGTGCTGATGTCCTGCACACGCCCGGCCAGTTGCTGGATGCGCGCGGAGGTATCGCTGACGCCGTCGGCCAGGGTGCTGATCGAGGCGACCGTCTCGCGTACCTGTTCACGGCCACGCTGGGCGGTTTGTTCGGAGACCTTCGAGGCTTCGCTGGTGCTCACCGCGTTGCGCGCCACTTCGTCCACCGCGGCGGTCATCTCGTTGACCGCGGCTGCTGCCTGTTCGATTTCCAGGCCCTGCAGCTGCAGGCTGCTGCTGGTCTGGCTGCTGACCGCGCTGAGTTCCTCGGAAGAACTGGCGACCCGCTCCACCGAAGCTGCGATGTGCTTGACCATGCTGTTCAGGCTCTGCTGCATCTGCTGCATGTTGAGCATCACGCTGCCGTCGGCACTGCCATGGGTCGGCACGGCGATGGTCAGGTCGCCCTCGGCGATCCGGCTGAGCACCCGCGCGGCGGTATCCGGCTCGCCGCCCAGCGGCCGGGTGACGCTGCGGGTCACCAGCAGCGCAGCGGCGATCACCGCCAGCAGGCACAGCACGACCAGGCCGAGCATGTTCAGCCGGGCGTCGTTGTACAGGGCCTGGGCGGCCTGTTCGCGCTCGACGAAGATCTGCCCCTGCAAGGCCATCAGGCTTTCCAGGTGCTGGTATACCTCGTGCTCGGCGGGTACCACGTTTTGCTTGAGCTGGGTCATTGCCGCCTGCGCGTCACCCTGGCGGATCAGTGTCTGTACCTGGGTAAACGCCGCGACATAGGTTTCGCGGCTGGCTTTCAGCGCAGCGTAGGCGGCCTTGCCCTCGGGCAGGTGGAACAGCGGCTCAAGCGTTGCCAGGGCCTGGCTGATGCGCTGCTTGGTGGTGTCGATGGCCTGCTGCACCTGCAGGTTGTCCTTGTCGAGCAACAGATCGCGGGTGTTGCGTGCGTTGTCGCGCACCCCGGTGGCGATGACCATGATCGGTTCGATCTTCGGCCAGTCCTGTTTGACGATCACCACCGCCTGCTCTTTGAGCGTGGCCAGGTCATGCAATGCATAAAAGGCCAGGCCCAGAAGCGCCAGGGGCGCGATGGCAAAACCAATGAGGATACGTTGTGCTGTGGTCAATCTGGTCATTTCAAAGCCTTACTAGTCGCGTACTTCAAACGCGGGAAACAGCGTGTGGAGGGTGTCCCACAGCTCGAGTAGCAATCTGTGTGCCGAAGCACCGGGCAGCTGCGGGTCGAGCATGCGTGCCGTGCGTACCCGCTGCACGACGAAGCGTTGGACCCCAAGCGCATTCAAGCGCCGGGCCAGGGTGAGGAGTCGCGGTGGATCGATCAGGTGCCAGTGCACCGTGGTGCGGCATTCGTAGTCGACGCCGCTGGCCAGCAGGTATTCAAGACTGCGCCAGTTGGCCTGGCCACTGCCGCGCACGCCGGTAACCAACTGGCAATCTTCGGCCAGCGCCTTGACGTCAAAGCCGACCCAGTCGGCCCCAGGCAATGCCCGGGCAAACGCCTCGGGCTTGATCCCGGCACTGTGCAGGCCGATGGCAAAGCCCATGGCCCGCACCTGGGCCATGGCCTCTGGCAGACTGTCCTGCAGGGTTGCCTCACCGCCGCTGAACACCACGGCATCGAGCAGGCCGCGGCGACGCTGCAAAAACGCCAGCACCTGCGCCCAGGGCAGTTCATCACGGCCCCGGGGCGGGATCAGTTGCGGGTTGTGGCAGTAACGGCAGCGCCAGGCGCAGCCCTGGCAGAACAGCACACAGGCGAGCTTGCCGGGGTAATCGAGGGTGGTCAGGGGCACCATGCCCCCGACCCGCAGCGCTCGGCTCATGGATGCCCGGCCGTTGCCACGCCCTCATTGAAGTGCAGCCGCTCGTGGTGCTCGGACTGTTTGCCGGGGTTGAACGCCGACACCGGGCGGTGATAACCCATGACCCGGGTCCAGACTTCGCACCGTTGGCGTTGCGCCGTCGGCAGGGTTTGCTGTGCAGTCATGATGAAGCTCCTTGCTGTTGAGGGTAAAACGGGTCAATGCACGCTGCCCTGCTGCTGGGCCAGCAGCAGCGCTTCGTCGCATTTGGGGCAGAACTCATGTTCGCCATCCAGGTAGCCATGCACCGGGCAGATGGAAAACGTCGGGGTGATGGTCAGGTACGGCAGCCGGAAGCGCTCCAGGGCCCTGCGCACCAGTTGCTTGCAGGCCTGGGCCGAGGAGATCCGCTCAGCCATGTACAGGTGCAGCACGGTGCCGCCGGTGTACTTGCATTGCAGCTCGTCCTGCAGTTCCAGGGCCTCGAACGGATCGTCGGTATAGCCCACCGGCAGTTGCGAGGAGTTGGTGTAGTACGGCGCCTGGCTGCAGCCGGCCTGGAGGATGTCGGGGAAGCGCTTGAGGTCTTCCTTGGCGAAGCGGTAGGTGGTGCCCTCGGCCGGGGTGGCTTCGAGGTTGTACAGGTGGCCGGTTTCTTCCTGAAAGCGCACCAGGGTGGCGCGCACATGGTCCAGCAGGTTCAGGGCGAAGCGCCGGCCCTGGGCGGTGTGCAGGCCCATCTGCTCGTCGCTGAAGTTGCGCAGCATCTCATGCAGGCCGTTGACGCCGATGGTCGAGAAGTGATTGCGCAGGGTGCCCAGGTAGCGCTTGGTATAGGGGTACAAGCCCGCATCCATGTGGTGCTGGATCACCTTACGCTTGACCTCCAGGCTCTCCATGGCCAGCTCCATCAGCGCATCCAGTCGCTGCAACAGGCCGCTGATGTCGCCCTTGTACAGGTAGCCCAGGCGCGCGCAGTTGATGGTCACCACCCCCAGCGAGCCGGTCTGCTCGGCCGAGCCGAACAGGCCGCCGCCACGTTTGAGCAGTTCGCGCACATCCAGTTGCAGGCGACAGCACATCGAGCGCACCTGGTTGGGCTGCATGTCCGAGTTGAGGAAGTTCTGGAAGTACGGCAGGCCATAGCGCGCGGTCATGGCGAACAGGCGCTCGGCGTTGTCGCTGTCCCAGGGAAAGTCGTGGGTGATGTTGTAGGTCGGGATCGGGAAAGTGAATACCCGGCCCTTGGCGTCGCCGGCCTGCATCACTTCGATGTAGGCACGGTTGAGCAGGTCCATCTCCGCTTGCAGCTCGCCGTAGGCAAAGGGCATTTCTTCGCCGCCGATCACCGGGATCTGCTCGCGCAGGTCCTGCGGGCAGACCCAGTCGAAGGTCAGGTTGGTAAACGGCGTTTGCGTGCCCCAGCGCGACGGCACATTGAGGTTGTAGATGAACTCCTGGAGGGCCTGGCGCACCTCTTCATAGCTCAGCCGGTCCTTGCGCACGTAGGGCGCCAGGTAAGTGTCGAAGGAGCTGAAGGCCTGGGCCCCGGCCCACTCGTTCTGCAGGGTGCCGAGAAAGTTGACCATCTGCCCCAGGGCGCTGCTCAGGTGTTGGGGCGGGCCGGCCTCGACCCGCCCGGGCACGCCATTGAGGCCCTCGTGCAGCAGGCTGCGCAGCGACCAGCCGGCGCAGTAGCCGGCGAGCATGTCGAGGTCGTGGATATGCAGGTCGGCCTCGCGATGGGCGCGGCCGATGGCTTCGCTGTAGACCTCGTCGAGCCAGTAGTTGGCAGTGACCTTGCCGGAAACGTTGAGCACCAGGCCGCCAAGGGAGTAACCCTGGTTGGCGTTGGCCTGCACCCGCCAGTCTTCGCGGTTGAGGTATTCGTTCATCGAGGTGGCTACTTCGACCAGGGTCTTGCGGTCACGGCGCAGGCGTCCGTGCTGTTCGCGGTAGACGATATAGGCGCGTAGCGAAAGGAAATGCCCGGCGTCCATCAGCACCCGTTCGACCCGGTCCTGGATCTGCTCGACGTGCAGCTTGGAGTAGCCCTCAAGGTGGGCAAGGACTGCTTCAAGCAAACCGTCTGCCTCGGCTTCGGCATATTCGCCAGTGGCCTTGCCGGCGGCGATCAACGCCTGGCGGATCTTGTCGGCGTCAAAGGCCACCAGGCTGCCATCGCGCTTGTGCAACCGGTTGTGCCCTACCCTGATCAGCGTGCTGTGCATTTGCCCTCCTGACACTACATATAGACGTTTATTGATTTGGAAACACAATATGCAGTGCAGGCTACGGGTAAAGCGGGTGAAAGAAATTGATCGATATCAAGAATCGCGGGGCAAGCCCGCTCCTACAGGGTGGGAGCGGGCTTGCCCCGCGATAAGGCCCTGACGGCCACCCTCACCCGCCGCTCATGTTCATGAACCGCAAGATCTGCACCTCCCCCTGCGGGTTGAAATCATGGCGCAACGGCTTGCGGCGCAACGCCTGTTGCAGAGCGCTGATGATCGGTTGGTCATCCAGCGGATAGCGCCGCAACAAGCCGCGCAAATCCAGCGAATCCTCTTGCCCCAGGCACAGCAGCAAGCGCCCTTCCACGGTCATCCGCACCCGGTTGCAGCTGGCGCAGAAGTTGTGGCTGTTGGGCGAGATAAAACCGATGCGCGTTGCCGGGTGCCGGGCCAGGCGCACATAGCGCGCCGGCCCGCCGCTGTGCTCGGCGCTATCGAGCAAAGCGTGGCGGCTGGCAATCAGCGCCCGTACCTCGTCGCTGGCGCAAAACGACTCAGCGCGCGCACGGCCGACCTCGCCCAAGGGCATTTCCTCGATGAAGGTGATGTCGATGCGCTGGTCGATGGCGTACTGCAGCAGCGCCAACACCTCATCGAAGTTGCGCCCCTTCATCACCACGCAATTGAGCTTGATGCCTTCGAAACCGGCCTCGCGCGCCGCCTCGATGCCGCGCAGCACCTGATCCAGATCGCCCGTGCGGGTAATTGCCCGAAAGCGCTGGCCATCGAGGCTGTCGAGGCTGATGTTGATGCGCTTGACCCCGGCCTCTACCAGCGGCCGGGCCAGGCGCTGCAGCTGCGAGCCATTGCTGGTCATCACCAGTTCACGCAGGCCGGGCAAGGCGGCAATGTCACGGCACAGCTCGACGATACCCGGGCGAATCAGCGGCTCGCCGCCGGTCAGGCGGATCTTGCCCACGCCCTGGCCGACGAACAGCGTGGCCAGGCGCCGCAACTCTTCGAGGGTCAGCACCTGCTGGCGCGGCAAGAAGGTCATGTGTTTGGCCATGCAGTACACACAGCGAAAATCACAACGATCGGTCACCGACATGCGCAGGTAATCGATCTGCCGCCCGAAGCCGTCCTGCATCACAGTGCTCATCAGCGTCCCCTTATTGCACCAGCGGTGAATCGGCGCCCTGCAGGCGGATGCCGCGAATATCGGCGGCGCCGATCAGGGTTTGCAGGTACTGCACCAGCGCCTTTTGCCACACGCCCTGCTGCAACTGGGTGCGGATCGCCGTGGCCACTGCCTCGTAGGGCAAGGCCTGGCCTTCGATGCGCTGGTCGACACTGACCAGGTGCCAGCCGTAGCGGCTTTCCAGCGGCTTGAGCGCGAGGCCCGGCGCCAGGGTAAACAGCTGGCGCTCAAGCTCCGGCACGGTCTGGCCCTTGCTGATCTGCCCCAGCTCACCCCCCTGGGCCTTCGACGGGCAGGCCGAGTACTTTTGCGCAAGCTCGGCGAACTGCTCGGGGAACTGCAACAGCCGCTCGTGGAGGATCTCGGCCTGCACCAGGGCCAGGCTGCGCGCCTCGGCATCGTCCGGCGCGCATTCGAGCAGGATGTGCCGTACCGCGAGCAGCGGCGCGCTGTGAAAGCGCCCGCGGTTGCTGTGGTAGTAGCGCAGGCAGGTGGCCTCGTCACAGCTTGGCACCTGCACTTCGCGCTCCAGCAGCAACCGCGTGGCCGCTTCCTCCGGGTTCTCGCCGGCGCCCACCTGCAGCGCCAGCCCCAGTTCGGCGATGCGCTGCTGCATCAGCTCGCGGATCACCAGGGCGCGGGCGGCCATGTACACGGCCTCCTCGCGATCGCTGGCCGGGTGGTATTGCAGCTCCTGGGCCAGGGCCTGCTGGCTGATGACCACGTCATTGACACTGATGACCGGCCACTGCTGTTCGCTGCTGGCAATCAGTTGCGCCTCGCTTGCATGCGTCATGGCAACCTCCTCAGGCTTTCTGCCGGACAATTTGATAGCGCCGGCCCAAGTACCACACCGGCGCGCTGACGATGTGCACCAGGCGGGTGAAGGGGAACAGCACGAACAGGGTCAGGCCCAGCAGCACGTGCAGCTTGTACACCAGGCTCACCGGGGCGATTGCCGCCGCCGCATCCACCGGGCGCAGCAGCACGGTGTTCTGCGCCCAGTCGGCGAGCATGACCATCACCGAGCCGTCCATATGGCCGGTGGAGGCGACGATGGTCAGCAGGCCGAGTACCAGTTGCGCGAGCAATACCAGCAAGATGAGAATGTCCGAGGTGCTGGAAGTCGCCCGCACCCGTGGCTCGGTCAGGCGCCGGTGCAGCAGCATGATCAAGCCGATCAGGCACAGCAGGCCGAAGAACCCACCAGAAACCATCGCCAGCAGCTGCTTGTGCTCGGTGCTGATCACATGGTGATAGACCGACGCCGGGGTCAGCAGGCCGACGAAGTGCCCGGCCAACACGAACAGCACGCCGACATGGAACAGGTTGCTCGCCACGCGCATGCCGCGCTTGTCGAGCATCTGGCTGGAGCCGGCCTTCCAGCTGTACTGCGAAAGGTCAAACCGTGCCCAACTGCCGAGCAAGCAGATCGCCAGGGCGACATAGGGATAGACCCCGAACATCAACAGGTTCCACTTAGACATTACCCACCTCCCCGGCCGGCGCAGCAGCCTGGCCTTGATGCTGAAAATCGACCCAGTGCAGCGGTACCGCGCTTTCTTCCCGGGCCTTGCCCGGCGCGCTTGGCAGTGAGCTGCAACGCTCCTGCTGCTCGGCCTTGAGAAAGTCCACCGCCTCCTCTTCCCAGATCTTGTCCAGGGCTTCGAGAGAATCATCGCGTTGCTCGGCGGCGACTTGCTCGCGCAAATCAGCCACCGCCTGGTGCGGCTCGGCGCCGGCAATCTGCAGCAACGCCCGGAAGCAACTGGCGTAGGCGCTCTCACGCTCCTCCAGGCGTG
Organism: Pseudomonas sp. UC 17F4; assembly: GCF_900101695.1. Taxonomy (NCBI): domain Bacteria; kingdom Pseudomonadati; phylum Pseudomonadota; class Gammaproteobacteria; order Pseudomonadales; family Pseudomonadaceae; genus Pseudomonas; species Pseudomonas sp. UC 17F4. The sequence goes on along the minus strand of NZ_FNKV01000001.1, from coordinate 3,260,918 downwards.
CAGCAAGCAGCGCCAGCAGGTGCGCGACATCGGCCAGGCCCTCGCGGGCCTCGAGGTCTTCGCGGGTCGAGAGGTATTCCAGGTACAGCGGGATGTAGTCCGGCAGCTCCTTGACGCCAATGGCAAAGCCCGCCGCTTGGTACTGGGCGAGCATGTCGACCATGGCCTGGCCGCGGTCGCGGGACTCGCCATGCACATGCTCGAACAACAGCAGCGACAACGAACGGCCACGGCCAAACAACGCGCCGTAATGCTCCTGGCCATCCATCAGGTCGTTGTTGCAGATCAGCTCCAGCAGCTCGAACAGCGCGCCGCGCTGGCGCGGGCTGATTTCCCGCGCCTGGATGATCGCCTGCTCCAGCTCGTCGCGGCCGGCCACCAGGGCTTCGTTCGGGTAATCGAGCAGCAGCGAAATCACTTTCAGGATGGGCATGCTCATTCCTCCCACAGCTGTACGGTTTTGAGGATCTCGCGGCGGTTGGCCTTCTTCGCCCCGAACAGGTTGGTGTCGGAGCTGCCGCTGCAGCCGCTGCCGAAGCTGAAGCCGCAACCGGAGCGCTCGGCGAAGGCATCGCTCATGGCCTCTTCGCGGTGGGCACTCGGTACCACGTAACGGTCTTCGTAGTTGGCGATGGCCAGGTAGCGGTACATCTCCTCGACCTGGTTGACGCTCAAGCCGACGTCCTCCAGCACCTTGAGGTCCTGCACGCCCTCGACCTGCTCGGCGCGCTTGTAAGCGCGCATGGCCAGCAGGCGCTTGAGGGCGCGTTTGACCGGCTTTTCGTCACCGGCGGTGAGCAGGTTGGCCAGGTAGCGCAATGGGATACGCAGGCTGTCGACGTCCGGGATTACCCCGTTCATGCCCACGGTGCCGGCAGCTGCGGCGTTCTGGATCGGCGACAGCGGCGGTACGTACCAGACCATCGGCAAGGTGCGGTATTCCGGGTGCAGCGGCAACGCCAGCTGCCAGTCGACGGCCATCTTGTACACCGGCGAGCGTTGCGCGGCGTCGATCACCGACTGCGGTACGCCGTCCTCCAGGGCCTGGCGGATCACCGCCGGGTCGTTGGGGTCGAGGAAGATTTCCAGCTGCTTCTCGTACAGGTCGTGCTCGTTGGCGGTGCTGGCCACCTCGGCAATGCGGTCGGCGTCATACAGCAGCACGCCGAGGTAGCGGATGCGCCCGACGCAGGTTTCGGCGCACACCGTAGGCATGCCGGCTTCGATGCGCGGGTAGCAGAAGATGCACTTCTCGGATTTGCCGCTCTTCCAGTTGAAGTAGATCTTCTTGTACGGGCAGCCGCTGATGCACATGCGCCAGCCGCGGCATTTTTCCTGGTCGATAAGGACGATGCCGTCCTCTTCGCGCTTGTAGATCGCCCCGCTCGGGCAGGACGCCGCGCACGCAGGATTCAGGCAGTGCTCGCACAGGCGCGGCAGGTACATCATGAAGGTGTTTTCGTACTCACCGTAGATGTCGGCCTGGATCTGGTCGAAGTTCTTGTCCTTGCGCCGCTTGGCGAACTCGGTGCCGAGGATCTCCTCCCAGTTCGGCCCCCATTCGATCTTTTCCATGCGCTTGCCGGACGCCACCGAGCGCGGCCGCGCGGTCGGCTGGTGCTCGCCCAGGGGCGCGGTGTGCAGGTGCTGGTAGTCGAAGTCGAACGGCTCGTAGTAGTCGTCCAGGCTCGGCAGGTCGGGGTTGGCGAAGATGTTCGCCAGCACCCGGAACTTGCCGCCGATGCGCGGGTTGATCGAGCCGTTGGCGTTGCGCAGCCAGCCGCCCTTCCACTTGTCCTGGTTTTCCCACTCTTTCGGGTAGCCGACCCCGGGCTTGGATTCAACGTTGTTGAACCAGGCGTATTCCATGCCTTCGCGGCTGGTCCAGACGTTCTTGCAGGTGATCGAACAGGTGTGGCAGCCGATGCATTTGTCCAGGTTGAGGACCATGCCGATTTGTGAACGGATCTTCATGACAGTGCTCCTTATTCCATCTCGGTCGGCAGCGGACGGGGCAGCTCATCGCCGCGCGAACCGTCGAGCCAGTCGACCTTGGCCATCTTGCGCACCACGACGAATTCGTCGCGGTTGCAGCCGACCGTGCCGTAATAGTTGAAGCCATAGGCCTGTTGCGCGTAGCCGCCGATCATGTGGGTCGGCTTGAGCACCACGCGAGTGACCGAGTTGTGGTGGCCGCCGCGGGTTTTGGTGGTCTCGGCGCCAGGCACGTTCACGATCCGTTCCTGGGCGTGGTACATCATCACCATGCCCTCCTTGACCCGTTGGCTGACCACCGCCCGCGCAGTCAGCGCGCCGTTGGCGTTGAAGCACTCGATCCAGTCGTTGTCCTCGATGCCGGCCTTCTTCGCATCAATCTCCGAGAGCCAGACGATCGGCCCGCCACGGCTCAGGGTGAGCATCAGCAGGTTGTCGCTGTAGGTGCTGTGGATGCCCCACTTCTGGTGCGGGGTGATCCAGTTCAGGACGATCTCGGTCTCGCCGTTGCTGCGCTTGTCTTTTACCCCGGCGATGGTGCGGGTGTTGACCGGTGGCCGGTAGCTCATCAACTGCTCGCCGAACGCCTGCATCCACGGGTGATCCTGGTAGAACTGCTGGCGGCCGGTGATGGTCCGCCATGGGATGTTCTCGTGGACGTTGGTGTAGCCGGCGTTATAGCTGACGTGATCGTCCTCGAGCCCCGACCAGGTCGGGCTGGAGATGATCTTGCGCGGCTGCGCCTGAATGTCGCGAAAGCGGATCGCTTCGTGGGCCTTGGACAGCGCCAGGTGGCTGTGGTCGATGCCGGTGAATTGCGACAGCGCCGCCCAGGCCTTGACCGCCACGTGGCCATTGGTTTCCGGGGCCAGCGAGAGAATCACCTCGGCGGCGTCGATGGCAGTGTCGATCTTCGGTCGGCCCTGGCTGATGCCTGCCTCGACTTCGCGGTAGTTCAGCTCACCGAGAAACTTCACTTCTTCATCGGTGTTCCAGTTGATGCCCTTGCCGCCATTGCCGAGTTTTTCCAGCAGCGGGCCGAGCGAGGTGAACTGCTTGTAGATGTTCGGGTAGTCGCGCTCGACCACCTGCAGGTTCGGTGCGTTCTTGCCCGGCTGCGGGGCGACGCCGGCGGTTTTCCAGTCGGTGCCGCCAAACGGCTGGGCCAGCTCGCCGACGCTGTCATGCATCAGCGGCACGGTGACCAGGTCCTGCTCGACGCCCAGGTGCCCTTCGGCCATGGCCGAGAAGGCCTTGGCGATGCCCTTGTAGATCTCCCAGTCCGAGCGCGATTCCCAGGCCGGGTCAATGGCTGCCGACAACGGGTGGATGAACGGGTGCATGTCCGAGGTGTTCATGTCGTCCTTCTCGTACCAGGTCGCGGTCGGCAGGACGATGTCGGAATACACGCAGGTCGAGGACATGCGGAAATCCAGGGTAGTCACCAGGTCGAGCTTGCCGATGGCGCCGTCGTCGACCCATTCGGCCTCTTGCGGCTTGCAGTCGCCAACCTGGCCGATGTCTTCGTTCATCACCCCGTTGCGGGTGCCGAGCAGGTACTTGAGCATGTACTCGTGGCCCTTGCCCGACGAGCCGAGCAAGTTGGAACGCCAGATGAACATGTTGCGCGGGAAGTTGACCGGGTTGTCCGGCTGCTCGCAAGCAAAGCGCAGGCTGCCTTCGTGCAGGCCCTTGACCACGTAGTCCTTGGGCGCCATGCCGGCTGCGGCGGCGTCGCGGCAGATGTGCAGCGGGTTGGTGTTGAGCTGCGGCGCGCTGGGCAGCCAGCCGGCGCGTTCGGCGCGGATGTTGTAGTCCAGGGCGTGTTCGGGAAACTCGCGCTTGTCGGCCAGCGGCGAGAGCACGTCGTGCATGCTCATCTTCTCATGACGCCATTGCGAGCTGTGGGCGTAGAAGAAGCTGGTGCCGTTCATCTGCCGTGGCGGCCGGCTCCAGTCCAGGCCGAAGGCCAGCGGCAGCCAGCCGCACTGCGGACGCAGTTTTTCCTGGCCGACGTAGTGGGCCCAGCCGCCACCGGTCTGGCCGACGCAACCGCAGAGCATGAGCATGTTGATCAGCCCGCGGTAGTTCATGTCCATGTGGTACCAGTGGTTCATCGCCGCGCCGACGATAATCATCGAGCGGCCACGGGTCTTGTCGGCGTTGTCGGCAAACTCGCGGGCGATCTGGATGGCTTTCTCGCGGCTGACGCCGGTGATCTGCTCCTGCCAGGCCGGGGTGCCGGGGACGCTGGCGTCGTCGTAGTCGCGGGCCACATTGGCGCCGCCCAGGCCACGGTCGATGGCAAGGTTGGCCGCCGACAGGTCGAACACCGTGGCCACCTTGACCTGGCTACCGTCGGCCAGGGTCAAGCTGCGCACCGGCACGCGGCGGTACTGCACGGCGTCGCCGGCGACATGCTGGAAGTGCTCGTGGCTCTCGCCGGCAAAGTACGGGAAGGCCACTTCGGCGACGTCGCCACCGATCAGGCTCAGGGTCAGGTCGATCTCGCGGCCTTCGCCGCCTTCACGGGCAAGGATGTTCCACTTGCCCTGCTCGCCCCAGCGGTAGCCAATCGAACCCTGGGGCGAGACCAGCTCGCCGTCGGCATCCAGGGCAATGGTTTTCCACTCGGGGTTGTTGTCCTGGCCAAGGTTGTTTGCCAGATCCGAAGCGCGCAGGAAGCGGTCCGGCTGATAGCCGTTGCCCGGCGCGGTGCCGAGCATCGGCTTGAGCAGCACCAGCACCGGCAGGTCGGTGTAGCGCTTGGCGTACTCGGTAAAGTAGGCGCTGGGCCGGTCGAGGTGAAATTCCTTGAAGATCACATGGTTGAAGGCCTGGGCCAGGGCGGCGTCGGTACCCTGCTTGGGGTTGAGCCACAGGTCGGTGAGCTTGGCCACTTCCGAATAGTCGGGGGTGATGGCCACGGTCTTGGTGCCCTTGTAGCGCACCTCGGTGAAAAAGTGCGCATCCGGGGTGCGGGTCTGCGGAACGTTGGAGCCCCAGGCGATGATGTAGTTGGAGTTGTACCAGTCGGCCGATTCCGGCACGTCGGTCTGCTCGCCCCAGACCATCGGCGAGGCCGGCGGCAGGTCGCAGTACCAGTCGTAGAAGCTCAGGCAGGTGCCGCCCAGCAGCGACAGGTAGCGGGCACCGGCGGCGTAGCTGACCATCGACATCGCCGGGATCGGCGAGAAGCCCACCACCCGGTCGGGGCCGTATTGCTTGATGGTGTAGACGTTGGCGGCGGCGATGATCTCGGTGACTTCATCCCAGCTGGAACGAATGAAGCCGCCCATGCCGCGCTTGCTCTTGTAGCTGTCGGCCTTGGCCTGGTTCTCGACGATGCTGGCCCAGGCTTCGACCGGCGCCAGGTTCTGGCGCGCCTCACGCCACAGTTTGAGCAGCGGCTTGCGGATCTTCGGGTACTTCAGGCGGTTGGCACTGTAGATGTACCAGCTGTAGCTGGCCCCCGCGGGCAACCGCGCGGCTCGTGGTTGGGCAGGTCGTTGCGGGTACGCGGGTAGTCGGTCTGCTGGGTTTCCCAGGTGATCAGGCCGTTCTTCACGTAGATCTTCCACGAGCAGGAGCCGGTGCAGTTGACCCCGTGGGTGGAGCGCACGATCTTGTCGTACTGCCAGCGCGAACGGTAGACGTTCTCCCAGTCGCGCGACTCTTTGCGGGTTTCGCCATGACCGTCGGCGAACTCGCCCTGCTTGCGATTGAAGAACCGCAGTTGATCCAGTAAATGACTCATGGTGCTTTCCTCTCAGGCTTGCGGCTGCGGGGTTCTGCGCCCCGCCCGGGCAAGGTGTGAATTCGGGGTTCTGTCAGCAGGGGGTCGCAGCGCCTTTGCGTGCGTACCACCACCAGGTCACGACGATGCAGCTCAGGTAAAAGCCGACGAACAGGTAGAAGGCCATCTGCGGGCCACCGGTCAGGGCCATGGAAGTACCGAAGGTCTTGGGGATGAAGAACGCGCCGAAGGCGCCCATCGCCGAGCTGAAGCCCAGCACTGCGGCCGATTCCTTGCCGGCGTTCTTCAGCGCCTGTTCGCGGGCGGCGGCGCCTTTGCCGCTGGCGGCCTGTTCGTGCAGGGTGCGAAAGATCACCGGGATCATGCGGAAGGTCGAACCGTTGCCGATGCCGGTGGTGATGAACAGCAGCATGAACATGCCGAGAAAGCCGTAGAAGTTGCTGCTCTCGCCCTGGGCGGGGATGAACGCCAGCACGCCGAAGACCATGACGATCATCAGCACGAAGTTCCACAGGGTCACCCGCGCGCCGCCGAGCTTGTCGGCCAGCCAGCCACCGAGCGGGCGTACCAGGGCGCCGACCAGCGGGCCGAGGAAGGCGAAGGTCAGGGCATTGACCTGCGGGAAGGCGGTCTTGATCAGCAGCGGAAAGGCTGCGGAAAAACCGATGAACGAGCCGAAGGTGGCCAGGTACAACCAGCACATCAGCCAGTTGTGCTTGCGCTTGAAGATCACCGCCTGCTCGCTGAACGAGGCCTTGGCGCTGGACAGGTCGTTCATGCCGAACCAGGCCAGCACCGTGACCAGGACAATGAACGGCACCCAGATGAAACCGGCGTTCTGCAGCCACAGCTGACCGCCGTCGGCGAGTGCCTGCGGCTGGCCACCGAGGGCGCCGAACAGGCCGAAGGTGATCACCAGCGGCACACAGAACTGCATCACCGAAACGCCGAGGTTACCCAGCCCGGCGTTCAGGCCCAGGGCGGTGCCCTGCTGCGACTTGGGGTAGAAAAAGCTGATATTGGACATGCTCGAAGCGAAGTTGCCGCCGCCAAAGCCGCACAGCAGCGCGATGATCACGAACACGCTGTAGGGGGTGTTCGGGTCTTGCACGGCAAAGCCCATCCACAGCGACGGTGCCAGCAGCGAGGCGGTGCTCAGGGCAGTCCAGCGCCGGCCGCCGAAGATCGGCACCATGAACGAGTAGAACACCCGCAAGGTCGCCCCCGAGAGCCCGGGCAAGGCGGCCAGCCAGAACAACTGGTCGGTGCTGAAGCTGAAGCCGATGGCATTCAGGCGCACGATCACCGTGCTCCACACCATCCACACGGCAAAGGCCAGCAGCAGTGCGGGGATCGAGATCCACAGGTTGCGGGTGGCGGTCTGCTTGCCGCTTTGCCCCCAGAACGCGGGGTCTTCCGGGCGCCAGTCGTGAATCACCGGGCCTTGGTCAGGCTGTTTAAGAACCGACATGGTCTTCTCCTTGGGCAATGCTGGAAAACGGGGGCGTTACGGCTGCAGGCTGTCTGCCCAGCAGCGGGCGCTTGCGGATTTCGCTGAGGTACATCCAGGTGAGCGAGACCCAGACCACGCCGTACATCAACATGAAGCAGGAGGAGCGCACGCCGGTGAGGTCGACCAGCGCGCCGAACAGGATCGGCAGAATGAAGCCGCCCAGGCCGCCGGCCAGGCCGACAATGCCGGACACCGCGCCCATGTTCTGCGGGTAGTCGTTGGCGATGTACTTGAACACCGAGGCCTTGCCGAAGGCGAAGGCGATGCCCATGACGAACAGCAGCACGGTGAACAGCGCAGGGTTCAGGCCGATGTGAAAGTCCAGCGGGCCGTTGATGGTCTGCACCTGCAGCTGGGTTTGCGGGTACGAGAGCAGGAACAGGCAGATCCAGCTGACCCACAGCACCCACCAGGTCACGCTCTGTGCGCCCCAACGGTCCGACATCCAGCCGCCGACGGCGCGCAGCACGCCACCCGGCAGTGAGAAGCAGGCGGCCAGCAGCGCCGCGCTTTGCAGGCTGAAGCCGTATTCCTGGACGTAGTACTTGGTCATCCACAGCGCCAGGGCCACGTAGCCGCCGAAGACGATCGAGTAGTACTGGCAGTAGCGCCACACCGCAGGCTCGGCCAGGGCCTTGAGCTGCTCGCCAAGGCTCGCGCCGCTGGCGCTGCGATGGGCCTTGTTGTCGGCACTGAGCAACCAGAACAGCAGCGCGGTAATGAACAGGATGGCGCTGAACACCTTCGGCACCAGCTGCCAGCTGCCGGCGGCAATCAGTGCCGGGGCGAGGAACTTGGTGACCGCGGCGCCTGCGTTGCCGGCACCGAAAATGCCCATGGCCAGGCCCTGGTTGTCTTGCTCGAACCACTTGGCAACATAGGCGATGCCCACCGAGAACGAGCCACCGGCCAGGCCGACGAACAAACCCAGGACCAGGAACTGCCAGTACGCCGTAGCGTGGCTGATCAGGTACAGCGGCAGCACGCAGGCGAGCATCAACAGGAAGAACACGCTGCGCCCGCCAAAGCGGTCGGTGAGCATGCCCAGCGGCAGGCGCACCAGCGAGCCGGTCAGTACCGGGGTGGCGGCCAGCAGGCCGAACTGGGTTTCGTTGAGCTGAAGCAGGTCCTTGATCGGCACGCCGAGCACGGCAAACATCATCCAGACCATGAAGCAGACGGTGAAGGCCAGCGTACTCATGCCCAATACCAGGCCTTGGCGTATTCGCGGTTGAGTCATCTCGGGTCTCCAGTCAGGTAGCCATGGCCGGCAGACTAGAGAGGCAAACCCCGATAAAACTTGACCCCGATCAAAGAAGCCCTGGCGCCCCTGGGCCTATGCTTGTACTGCCTACCTCCAACGAGGTAGCGCCGAAAAACCTCTAAACCCTTTGTTTATCAGGGCCTTGTCAAGTTTCTCAGCGCCATCGCAAGAAATCTGACAGTTGCAAACTCTTTAGAGGTAGAGCGCCAGGGAAGGCTGCGAAACGATCAGCTGCAACACCCTGGAGTGCTCCATGTACCGCTTTCCACTCATCGCCCCCGGCCGCCGTCCATGATCGGCTGGCTGCGCAGCTCGTTGCCCGCGCGCGCCGGCCTGGCGGTGATCCTGATTGCCGTGCTGGCCCTGGCCAGCTCGCTCAGCGCCGGCCTGATCGCCTGGTTCAGCCAGGGCGATGCGGCGGCGATCAATACCGCAGGCTCGGTGCGCATGGAGACCTACCACCTGAGCTGGAAGCTCGCCGCCGGTGCCGAGCCTGCCGAGCTTGAGCGCATCCGCGACAGCCTGCAGCAACGGCTCAACAGCCCGGCCCTGCAAGCGGTGCTCGAAGACGGCAAGAACCTTGAACTGCAGGCCAGCTACCAGCGCTTGCAGGACTACTGGCAGCACACCCTGTTGCCAGCCTTGCAGCGCGACGACGCCGCCACGTTTCAGGCCAGCACCCTGCCCTTCGTCAACCAGCTCAACCAGTTTGTCAGCCTGCTGCAGCGCCAGAGCGAGCATAAGCAGGGCTGGCAGCAAGTGATCCAGGGCGCGGCGCTGTTCACCACCATGATCGTCCTGCTGTTCGGCCTGTACGAGCTGCAGTACAACGTCATCACGCCGCTCAAGGAATTGGTCGACGCCACCCAGCGCTTTCGCCGTGGCGAGTTCCAGGCGCGGGTCAATCATCAGTCGGCAGACGAACTCGGCGAATTGGCCACCCGCTTCAACGCCATGGCCGAAACCATCGAACACTCGCACCGCACGCTGCAAAGCCAGGTGCAGCAAAAAACCCTCAACCTGCAGCAGGCCAATGCCGCCCTTGAACTGCTGTACCAGAGCAGCCGCAGCCTGGCCACGCGGCTGGCCAACGCCGAGGGCCTGGATGAGCTGATCCGGCGCTTTCAGCAGCGCTTGCCGGGCCTGCGCCTGTCGCTGTGCCTGCAAGGCCAGTTGCAGGCCCCGGCCCAGCAACTGCTGGCCCTGCATGGCGCCGCCAGCCGCAAGATCTGCGCCAGCAGCGACTGCGCCAGTTGCCAGCGCCACCAGCGCACCCTGCGCCATACCTTCAGCATCAGCAACCAGGGCAGCACCCTCGGTGAATTGAAGGCGCACTTTATCGACGGCCACGAGCCGCAAGCCTGGGAAACCGAGCTGATCCAGGCCCTGGCCAACCTGATCGGCACCTCGCTGTCGCTCAAGCGCCAGCGCGAACAGGACCATCGCCTGGTGCTGCTCGAAGAACGCGCGATCATCGCCCGCGAGCTGCACGATTCGCTGGCCCAGGCGCTGTCGTACATGAAGCTGCAGGTCAGCCGCATGCAAACCCTGATGCGCCGTGGCGAGCCGGTGGCAACGCTTGAGAACGTCACCGCCGAGCTGCGCGAAGGCCTGAACAACGCCTACCGGCAGTTGCGCGAACTGCTCACCACCTTTCGCCTGCAGATCCATGACGCAGGCCTGGTGCAGGAACTCAAGGACACCGCCGAGGAGTTCTCCCGCCGGGGCGAGTTCCAGGTGCACCTGCACGTCGACAGCCTGGCCTTCGAGCTGTCGGCCAGCGAACAGATCCACATTCTGCAGATCACCCGCGAGGCGCTGTCCAACTGCCTGCGCCATGCCCATGCGCAGAACGCCTGGCTGCAATTGCGCCAGCACGGCGAGCAGGTCTGCCTGTCGATCGAGGACGATGGCCGTGGTTTCAGCGCCACCCACGACCTGCGCGAGCACCATGGCCTGAACATCATGGACGAGCGGGCGCGCAGCCTGCGCGGCCAGTTGCAGATTGTTGGCCGGGCGCCGCAAGGCACCCGGGTACAGATGGAATTTCGCCCGGAATTTCTCGGGCACTTGAACGAAGGTAACTCTGTATGAACCCCTCCCCGCGCTACCGGATACTGCTGGTCGACGACCACCCGATGATGCGCCATGGCATTCGCCAGATGCTTGAACTGGAAGACGACTTCGAGATCGTCGGCGAGGCCAGCCACGGCGAACAAGCCCTGGCCCTGATCGCGCCGCTGCAACCTGACCTGCTACTGCTGGACAACAACATGCCGCAGATGAACGGCATCGAAACCCTGCGCCATCTGCGCAGCCAGGGCTTTGCCGGCAAGGTGCTGCTGTTTACCGTGTCCGATGCCGAAGACGATATCCGCGCTGCCCTGCGCCTGGACGCCGACGGCTACCTGCTCAAGGACATGGAGCCGGAGCTGTTGATCCAGTACATCCGCGATGCCATGAACGGCGCCCTGGTGATCAGCCCGGGGCTGACCCGGGTCATGGCCCAGGCCCTGCGCTCACCGCCGCGCCAGGCCGACGTCGAGCTCACCGAACGCGAACGCCAGGTGCTGAAAACCATCGCCAGCGGCTACAGCAACAAGGTCATCGGCCACAAGCTGGGGATCACCGAAGGCACGGTCAAGGTGCATGTAAAGAACCTGCTGCACAAGCTCGGCCTGCGCTCGCGGGTGGAGGCGGCGGTGTGGGCCCTTGAGCATCTGCGCCACAGTGCCTGAGCCGGCGACTGCCCCTTTGGAGGTAGACCGGCAGAGGCATAGGCCGCCGGCGCCACGGGTTCTACCATAGGCGCCAGCGGAGGTACGCCATGCTGACCCACCCTTCTAGCGTTCTGCTTTTACGTCGCCATCACCTGTTCAGCCAACTGCCGGAGAAAGTCTTCGAAGCCGTCTGCAGCCTGGCCATGCTCCGGCGCCTGGGCTGTCATGACACGCTCATGCACCAGGGCGACCCGGCCAAGCGCTTCTTCTTGCTGGTCAGCGGCCAGATCAAGCTGTACCGGCTCAGCGCCGAAGGCCAGGAACACCTGGTGGAGATCATCCAGCCGGGCCAGACCTTTGCCGAGGCGCTGCTGTTCAGCCAGGCGCGCAGCTACCCGGTGACGGCCACAGCGCTCAAGGATTGCCTGCTGATCAGCATCGACGGCGGCCACTACCGCAATGCCCTGGAAGACCAGCCGCAGGTGTGCCTGGCGATTCTGGCGAGCATGAGCATCCACCTGCATCAGCGCCTCAAGGACATCGACACCCTGACCTCGGCCAGCGCCAGCCGGCGGGTGATCAATTTTTTGCTGCAGGAGTGCGACCCGGACAGCGGCCGGCTCGAGTTGCAAGTGTCCAAGCGCCTGGTGGCCTCCAAGCTGGGGATCCAGCCGGAGACCTTTTCGCGCACCCTGCACCGCCTGGTGGAACGCGGCCTGATCGCCATGGAGCGGCGCAGCATCCAGATCCTCAACACCGATGATCTGGCCGGCTACACGGGCTAGCCCGCGCGCCGGCGCTGCCCTCAGCTTGCCGCCAGGCCCTTGCCGGCGCGTTCCAGGTTGCGCCACAACCACACCGGCAGCACCTCGGGGTCGAGGCTGTCGATCAGGTTTTTAAGGGTCAGGCCCAGCTCGGTGTCGCCCTCGATCACCAGGCGGCGGCGAAAGAACAGGGTGTCCGGGTCTTCCTGCCGGCTGGCCAGCAACAGGAACTCGCGCCAATTGCCACGAATGGTCACATCGGCCCTGGCCCGCTCGGCGATCTGCAGGCCCTCGCGGTTGCGGGTCAGGTACCAGGTCAGGTCGAGGTCAGGGATGCGCAGGCACAGCCAGCGCCCGCGCAACAGGTCGAACTCGCCGTCGCGCAAGGGCTCGGCCAGGCAGCGGTTGAGCGCCTGCTGCAAGGCCACGCGCTGGATCACAAAGGGCACCTTGCGCACCAACGGCAGGACCTTGTCGGCGCCTTTGAGCAGCCATTGCGTACGGTTCAGCACAGGCCCACCTCCTCGACCCGCAACATGCCCGCCTGGCCATGCCAGTAGCCGTTGCAGCCGTCGACACAGAGCGGCGGCGCCTCGCCCTGGCGCACCCGGGCAAAGGCCTCGATCACCTCGGCCATGCCCTGGGCGCGCGGGCTCAGGCGCAGCAGGTCGGCGCCGCAGGCTTGCAACCCGGCATAGTCGGCCAGCAGGTTGGTGACTTCGGCGGACATGGTCTGGATGCCGTTGAGGGTGAACAGCGCCTGGCCTTCCTGGCTGCTCAGGGCCAGGCCATCGGGGTAGTTGATGCAACAGAACTGGCAGTCATCCTTGGGCCGGTTTTCCGCCCGCGCGGTAAAGCAGCGCGCCGAGTAAGCCAGCGGCAGGTGGCCATAGGCAAAGACCTCGACCTCGGGCAGTTCACGGCCCAGTTCAACGGCCTGGTCGAGCACCGCGCGAATCAGCGCCGCCGAGCACTCCACCGGCGGCACCCAGCGGATCATCCCGCACTCGAGCAGCCTGGCCAGGGCGTGGCCGTTGTAAAGGTTCAGCGCCGGCCCGGCCACGAACGGCAGCTTGCGCTCGGCCAGGTACTGCACCGCGCCCATGTCGTTGGCCTCCACCAGCAACTCGCCGTTATCGCACAGGCGGCGCAGGCTGGAGAGCTCGGACGCGGCTTCGATCAGGGTCAGGCCCGACAGCACGATCTGCGCCGGGCTGCAGGCCTGTAGCTCGCGGCCCAGGCCCAGCCAGTGGTCGAGGTTCATCGCCCGGCGCTTCGAGCAGACGGTTTCCCCCAGGTAAATCACATCCAGGGGCAAAGCCGACATTTCGCTGTAGAAACGCCCCAATTGTTCCTTGTCCCAGTAGTACAACACGGGTCCCAGGCTGAGCTTCATGTGCAGTCCCTCATTGCCATGATCGATGGTAAGCACCCAGGGTGGTCTGGCTGCCTTCGGACAAACCGGCCAGCACCTGGCGCCACTGCGCCTTGACCGTGAAGCGTTGCGGCGCCAGGCGGTGGGCGTCGAGCGCGGCGCGCCAGACCTGGGTGACCTGCTCGACATACGCCGGGCTGCGCTGACGGCCTTCGATCTTGACCGCCTCGACGCCCATGGCGGCGAGCTCTGGCAGCAGGTCGAGGGTGTCGAGGCTGGTGGGCTCTTCCAGGGCGTGGAAGCGCTTGCCGCCGACCATAAAGCGGCCCTTGCACAAGGTCGGGTAGCCGGCGGGTTCGTCAGCTTGATAGCGGTCGATCAGCACCTCGCTCAGGCGCGCGCTGAGGCCATCGGCATCTTCGCTCCAGCGCACCGCCTTGGCCGGCGAACACACGCCGCACAGGTTCGGCGACTCGCCGGTGATGTACGAGGACAGGTGGCAGCGCCCTTCGGCCATGATGCACAGGCTGCCGAAGGCGAACACCTCGATCGGTACCGTGGTGCTGGCAGCGACCTGACGCACCTGGGCCAGCGACAGCACCCGCGGCAGTACGGCGCGGCGGATGTTGTAGTGCCGGGCGTAGAATGCCAGGGCACTGGCGTTGGTGGCCGAGCCCTGGACCGAGAGGTGCAGGTTCAGTTGCGGGTGGCGCTCGGCTGCGTAGCCGAGCACCCCCGGGTCGGCGGCAATCAGCGCATCGACGCCATGGTCGGCGGCGCGGTCTACCGCCCGCTGCCAGCGCTCCCAACCCAGCGGCTGCGGGTAGGTGTTGACTGCGACATAGAGCTTGCGATTGTGCTGGCGGATATGGCCGACGGCGGCGTCAAACTGCTTGTCGTCCATGTTCAGGCCGGCGAAATGGCGGGCGTTGGTGTCATCGCGAAAGCCGACATACACCGCATCGGCGCCTTGGCGCACCGCGGCTTTGAGCGCAGGCAGGTTGCCTGCCGGGCAGACCAGTTGCATGGGTTTTCCTCATCAAAGAAACCTATCTCCACTGGCCTGCGCGGTAAACATTCGCGCAGGCCCGGAGCACTGGAAAAAGCGCTGCCAGTCTAGCCAGCGCACCCAGTAGAGCCTTGACGGCAATCAAGGTCGCTCACTGCATCAGCTCGGCAAATGACAGGAACCGCACGCTGTCGTGCTTGTGCAGCTGTTGCTCGCACTCCACCACCGCCAGGCCATCGGCCCAGCAGGCGGCGCTGAGCATCGCCGAGCTTTGCTGCGGGTGCAGTTGCACGCTGGACTGGCCGTTGGCCTCGGGCAGCAAGCGCGCCCGCAGGTACTGGCGGCGCTTGTTGCGTTGCAGCCAGTCGAAGCCCGCCGGCAGCGCCACGGGCCGTGGCAGCACATCGCGCACGCCCTGAGCGCGCAGCAGGAATGGCCGTACCACCACCAGCGCGGTGATCAGCGCCGCGGCCGAGTTGCCCGGCATGCCGATCCACGGCCGCCCCGCCACCTCGCCAAAGGCCAGGGGCTTGCCCGGCTGGATCGCCAGGCGCCAGAAATCGACACGGCCCAGCGCCTGGATGGCTTGCTTGAGGTGATCTTCCTCGCCCACTGACACGCCGCCAGAAGTCAGCAGCAGGTCGCACTCGGCCGCCGCCAGGTTCAGCGCGTGCTTGCTGGCCGCCAGCTCATCGGCCATCACCCCGTAGTCATGCACCTCGACGCCCCAGCCTTGCAACAGGGCCGTCAGGCAATAGCGGTTGCTGTTGTAGATCTGCCCCGGGGCCAGCGGCTGGCCGGGTTCACGCAGCTCGTCGCCGCTGCTCAGCAAAGCGACGCGCAAGGGCCGATGGACCTCGACCCAGGCCAGCCCCGAGGCGGCCAGCAGGCCCAGCTCCTGGGCGCGCAGGCGCTTGCCGGCCTGCAGCAGCAGATGACCTTCGCGCACCTCTTCGCCGGCCTTGCGCACATGCGCGCCAAGGCTTGCGGCCGGCAGCCAGACCTGCTCGCCGTCAACCCGGCACAGCTCTTGCGGGGCCACCGTGTCGGCGCCTGGCGGCAAGGGTGCGCCGGTAAAGATGCGCAGCGCCTGGCCTGTCTGCAATGCAGTACTGGCCTGCTGGCCGGCAGCGATGCGCCCGGCCAGGGTCAGGCAACCGCCCGCCGCAGGCAGGTCGGCGGTCCTGAAGGCAAAACCGTCCATGGCGCTGTTATCCCAGCCCGGCAGGCTGCGCGGGGCGTGGATATCGGCCGCCAGCACCCGGCCCAGGGCCTGCTCCAGCAAAACCATCTGCGCCGCCGGTGGTGGTGGCGCCTGTTCGAGCAAATGGCGGATCGCCTGGTCGACCGGGATCAACTTGCCGCTGTCGCACACGCGCCCGCTCATGGCCGCGTCCCACAGGCGTCGATGGCCTGCTCGGATTGAGCCTTGAGATGCGGGGCGAAATTGCACGGACCGGTGCGGCTGTCGAGCTGGCTGTCGAGAATCTGCGTCCAGGCCGTGCGACAGGCGCCGGGCGAGCCCGGCACGCAGCACACCAGCACGCCATTGCTCATGCCGGCCAGCGCGCGCGACTGCAGGCTGGACATGCCGATTTCGGCCAGCGACACCTGGCGGAACAACTCGCCAAAGCCCTCGACGTGTTTGTCCAGCAACGGCAGCACCGCCTGCGGGGTGTTGTCGCGGGCGGTAAAGCCGGTGCCGCCGGTAGTCAGTACCACCTGCACCTTGGGGTCGGCGATCCAGCGCGAGAGCGTGGCGCGGATCTGGTAGATATCGTCCTTGACCAGGTCGCGCTCAAGCAGCACATGCCCGGCCGCCTGCAGCAGGTCGACAAGGGTCTGCCCCGAGCTGTCGGTATCAAAGTTGCGCGTGTCGCTGATGGTCAGCACAGCGATGTTCAGGGGTTCAAACGTGCGTTGCGCCAGATGGGCCATGGCCTGGGCTCCGGTGAGATAGGGATGGGCCCAAGCCTGAACCTAAAGCCTGGGCGAACCTATTCCTCCTTGGAGGTATCTCTTCGGGTTCAGGGCGCCAGGCGCTGGCGCGTCCATTGCCCGCCCTGATGGCGGTAGTCGAGGCGGTCGTGCAAGCGGTCGGCACGGCCTTGCCAGAACTCCATGCGTTCAGGCCTCAGGCAGTAGCCGCCCCAGTGCTCGGGGCGGCGCAGGGGTTGTTCGACGAAGCGGCGAATGGTCTGCGCGAGCATTGCCTGCAGCGCGTCGCGGTCGGCCAGCGGCCGGCTTTGCGGCGACGCCCAGGCGCCCAGGCGGCTGGCTTCGGGGCGCGAATCGAAGTAGGCATCGGACAGCTGCGGGTCAAGCCGCGCCACCGGCCCTTCAATGCGAACCTGGCGCTCCAGCCCCGGCCAGAAGAAAGTCATTGCCGCATAGGGATTGGCTGCCAGTTCCTGGCCCTTGGCACTCTGGTAGTTGCCGAAGAAGGTAAAGCCCTGCTCGTCAACGCCCTTGAGCAGCAATACCCGGCAATGCGGGCGGCCAGTGGCGTCAACCGTGGCCAGGTGCATACTGTTGGCCTCCACCGGCTCGCGCTCGGTTTCGCGGGCCTGTTGCAGCCACTGGGCAAAGAGGCTCAGAGGCTCCAGCGGCGCTTCGGCTTCCTGCAGGCCACCAAGGGTGTAGTTGCGACGCATCTGGGCAAGGGACAACGGCATGGCGATGATCTCCTGGTTAGGTGTGCGCAGTCTGTAAGCAGCGCCCCGCCCGCACCTTGACCGCCATCAACGCCAGCGGCGTTACTTGAGGCGCAAGCGCCTGGCCAGTTTGTGCAGGTTGCTCGGGTCGAGCGCCAGCAGCCGCGCGGCGCTGGCCCAGTTGTCGCCGCTCAGGCGCAGGGCCTGGGCAATGGCCTGGCGCTGGCAGGCGTCGACGGCTTCGCTCAGGGAGCTGAACGCCAGCGCCGTTGGTGCCCCCTGGTCTGCCACTGGCGCGGCTGCCGGCGCACTGTCGAGGTCGAGCACCTGCGGCTCCAGGGTAATGATCAGGTTGCGGCTGCCCTCGCGGCTCAGCTGCTTGAGCGCGGCGCGGCTGATTACATGCTCAAGCTCGCGCACATTGCCCGGCCAGTGGTAAGCCAGCAGCGCCCGTTCGGCCGCCGGCGACAGGCGCAAGCCGCGCAGGCCCAGGCGGGTGCGGTTGAGCTCAAGGAACTGCCCGGCAATCATCAACACATCGTCGCCGCGCTCGCGCAGCGGCGGGATCGGCAGCGGATACACCGACAGGCGATGGTAGAGGTCGGCGCGAAACAGACCGTCGCGGATGCTGTCGGGCAAGTGCCGGTTGGTCGCGGCGATGATGCGCACATCCACGTGCAGCGGCTTGTCGGCGCCCAGGCGCTGGATCTCGCCGTTCTGCAACGTGCGCAGCAGCTTGGCCTGCACGCTCAACGGCAGTTCGCCGACTTCATCAAGAAACAGCGTGCCACCGTTGGCCGCATCGAAGCGCCCGGCGCGGTCGCTGCTGGCGCCTGAAAACGCACCTTTGACATGGCCGAACAGCTCACTCTCGGCCAGGGACTCAGGCAAGGCCGCGCAGTTGACCTGGATCAGCGGCTTGTGGCGGCGCCGCGATAAACCATGCAAGCGGCGGGCGAACAGCTCCTTGCCGACCCCGGTCTCGCCCAGCAGCAACACCGGCAGTTCGGCGTCGGCGAGCAGTTCGATCTCGTTGAGCAACTGCTGCAGCACCGGGCTATGGCCAAGAATCTCGCTCGCTTCCAGCGGCGCACGCAGGTCCTGGGGTTCGCTGCGCGACAGGCGCAGGCTGCGATTCTCCTGTTCCAGGCGGGTCACCCGCAGGGCCGCTTCGATCTGCAAGGTGCAGCGTTTGAGTTCATCGCGGGCAGCGCTGTCGAAGGTCCCCGGCTGCAACGCATCGAGAGTGATCGCACCCCACAGTTGGCCTTCTACGTAAAGGCTGACGCCCATGCAGTCGTGCACAGCCAAGGGCTCATGCAGCGCGCTGTCGAGCAGGCCATCGTAAGGGTCCGGCAGGCGGCTGTCGGGTTCGAACCAGGTCGGCTCGCGCGAAGCCATGATCGCTGCCAGGCGCGGATGCCGGGCGATCACGAAGCGCCGGCCGAGGGCTTCGTGGACCAGCCCGACGCTGGCCTGCGGGCGCAGGCTGTCGCCCTCCAGGCGCAACAGCCCGACCGCGCCGCAGTTGAAGTACTCGCGCAGGGTTTGTACCAGGCGCTGCAAGCGCACGGCATTGGGCAGTTCGACGATCAGGTCGGCGGCCAGGCTTTCACGCAGCATGGTAGTTATTACCCTCTATGGTTATCGCTACCCGCAGGCAGGCGGGTAGATTTCACCACAAGCCCGGCGCCAGACCTTGATTTCGGGCAAGTAAAGCTGGCATGGGCGATGCAATCACCCTGGGACACTTTGCCAGCAGAGCAGGCCCCCTGATGAACCCGACCGAACTGATCGCCCATATCCTCACCCGCTACCACGATCGTCACCGTGAGCAACTGCCGGAACTGATCCGCCTGGCCCGACGCGTCGAGCAGGTCCATGGCGGCCACGCCCAGTGCCCCAACGGCCTGGCCGACCACCTGCAGGACATGCAACAGGAACTTGAAGGGCACATGCTCAAGGAGGAACAGGTGCTGTTCCCCCTGCTACAACGGGGCATGGGTCGCCAGGCGGGTGCGCCGATCCAGGTGATGCGCATGGAGCACGACCAGCATGGTGAGGCGCTGGCGCGCTTGAGCCTGTTGACCAACGACATCAGCGCGCCGGAAGGTGCCTGCAACACATGGCGTACCCTGTACCGTGGGCTGGCGGAATTTCGCGAGGATTTGCTGCAGCATATTCATCTGGAGAACGATGTGCTGTTCGTCAAAGCCCTGGCTTAACGCACTGGCCTCATCGCGGGGCAAGCCCGCTCCTTCAAATGGGTCTGTGTACGCCAAACCTGTGGGAGCGGGCTTGACCCGCGATCGAGCGCGCAGCAGTTGTAATCCAGGCAAGGGCCCGCCTGAGTACGGCGCAGGCTAATGCCAATAGAACATCGCCTTGGCCAATACCACGATCACCAACATATGGCCAAGAATGCTGCAGCGAATCCAACGCGCACGCCCCTCGCTCAAGCGTCCGCGCTTGAGCCAGTACGCCAGCAACAGGTAATGGCCAATGATGCTCAGGGCCAGGACGATCTTCAGGCTCAGCAGGCTGGCAAAGCTGCTGGCCAGCGGCTGGCTCAGCGCCGCGCGGTGATGCCAGGCCAGGCCAAGCCCCGCGCCGTACAACAACAGCACCACACCATGCAGCACCTTGCGTGAACGCACCGACAGCGCCTGGTCTACCCCGGCCAGCGCCGCAGCCGGCACGTGGCGGCGCGCCGCCTGCCAGATGAGCAGTTCAAAAAACAGCGTGCCGATAAAGGCGATGGCTGCCAGTAGATGAACCACCAACAAATACGGATACAGCATCCTTCGCCTCCAGGCGCTTAACCAGGGTGCCCGTCAACCCGGGCGCGCAACAGCATCGGCGCATAGCGCCAGGCATACAAGGCAAACGCCAGCACCCAGCACACGCCCGCCAGCCACAAACCGCCCAGCGGCAGCCACAGTACCAGCAACACCCGGCTGACCCCGGCCAGATTGAGCAGGATGAACGCCAGGGTCATCCCCGCCGGCGGCTGCAACGCCCGCCCGGTATGGCCAAGGCTGACCCGGGCGATCATCGCCAGGATCAACCCAGCCATGGCGCCGATGGTCAGGCAATGCACCGCCAGGCTCGGATTCAGCGCCACGCCGAAATGCCACAGGGCCATGCCCAGGCAGGCCAGCACCAACCAGGCATAGGCCAGGTGCAGCGACCACAGCAGCGGCACCCGCCACAGCCCGTGGTCATACCAGCGCCACAGGCGTAGCCCGTGGCCGCACGCCAGGGCAGCAAACAGCGCGCCGATCCCGGTATTGGTGGTCAGCGCCGGCCCCGCCGCATACAACAGCGCCACCAGTGCCGAACCCGCCAGCAGCAGCCCGTCGAGCCACGGCCAGGGCACTACCGCCGCGGTGCGGCCCAAGCCGCGCTGGGTGAAGAACGGAATCACCCGCCCGCCAATCAGGCCCATCATCGCCCCGACCAGCCAGATGCCGCCGAGCACGCCCTGGCGCTGCCAACCGTCGTGCTCTTGCACCAGGCCATACACCGACAGGCCATCGACCGCCGTCAACAGCAGCAACACCATCACGATCGGGTAATTGCGTTTTTGCCGCACCTGCCACAGGGTGCGCCCCATCAGCACCGCCACCAGCAGCGGGAAGCCCAGTTCCAGCAGCGCCAGCAACGGCCAGGGCGCATTCACCAACCATGCTACCCGCCCGGCCAGCCAGAGCAACGCCAGGCCGGCCAGCGGCTTGCCGCTCAGGCCCGGCTGGCCGGTCCAGGTCTGCACCGCCGTGAGCACAAAGCCGGCAATGATCGCCAGGCCAAAACCGAACACCAGTTCATGCCGGTGCCAGGCCAGCCAGCCGCCGGCCGGCTGCCAGTTGCCCAGGGTGCCGTTCAGGGCCGCCAGCCACAGCGGTATCGCCAGCACTGCCAGGGCACAGCCCGCGAGGAACAACGGGCGGAACGCCAGGCGCAACAGCGGCGCGATGGCCAGCGCTTTACGCCGATCAAGTACTTGCATCAAGCCTCTCCTTACCTTGTTCCCGACAGCTCAGCGTGACCCGTCGGACTTGAGCAAGGTAGTGCAAGAGCCATGCCCCTCGCGGTTTGCGGGGCGCGGGCTCGGCCATGGGCTGAATTCGGGGTAACAATGACCCTGCCATGGTTGTTTCTACCCTTGTCATCCAGGGTATTTTCGACCCTCAAAAGAATAGTTGGCCAGGCTCAAAGACCGGCATCGTGATCGACCCATTGCTGCTGTTCGAACAGCTGGCAGATGGCATCCACGTTCACCCGCCCGGCGGGCAATATGCTGATGTGGCGCGCCGAGACCTCCACCAGCCCTGTCCGGCGCATGGCCTCCAGCTGGCGCCAGGCACTGGCGAAGTACTGGCGAAAATCCACGCCGTAGCGGGCCTCGATGGCCTCGATATCCAGCTCCAGGTCACAGGCCAGGCGCTCGCTGACGCCCTGGCGCAGTTGCTCATCGGCCTCGCAGCGCCAGCCGCGGCACGTAGGCAACTGATCGTTGCGCAACGGCTGAAGGTAGTGCGTCAGGGTCAGGGCGTTCTGCGCATAGAGCGCGTCGAACTGGCTGATCGCGCCCAGGCCCAGACCGACATGGTCGCAATAGCCGTGACGGGTAAACCCCTGGCAATTGCGCCGCAGGCGCCCGCGCTCCTGGGCGATCGCCAGGTCGTCGTCGGCGCGCACGAACTGGCCCAGGCCGATGTGTTGGTAACCTGCAGCCAGCAACTGGGCAAAGCACAGGCGCCGCATCAGCGCTTTGTGCTGCTCGCTGCAGGGTGCCTGCCGGGCACATTGGGCGTAGCGCGCCGGCGGCTGGCTGTAGTCGAAAACTTGCAGGCGGTCGGGCTCAAGCTCGATCAGGGTGGCAAGCTTGCGGGCAAAGCTGTCCGGGGTCTGCCAGGCATGGCCATAGCCGAGGTCGACACTCACTGAGCGAAAATCAAAGGTGCGTGCGGCATCGATCAGTGAATGGATCGGCGCCGGGTTCTGCCAGTCGGCAGCCGACAGCACACCGCCCTGGCCACAATCGGGCACACCGATACTGACCTGGTTGAAACCCAGGTCGCGCAACAGCCCCATGGTCGCCCACCGGGTGTGGTGCAAATCGACTTCAACAGCGTAGTCACCCAGTTCGTGTGGCAAAAAACTGAAGCGTTGGCGCAGTTGCTCCATCAACCGCTGCAACACCTCAAGGCCTGGAGTGGCACCGCTCAACCGGAACTGCTCGATGCTCTGGTCGGCCCCCAGGTGGCAGCCGACCAGGGCGATCTCCCGTTGCAGGCCGCGCAGGTAGGCGTCCTGCTCCAGCTCATCGAGCCCGGCCGCCAGTTGCACGCTTAGCGACAATGGCCGGTGCTGCTTGCGGCTCGCGCGCAAGGCGCGCAACACGTCCAGCGAACCGATGCCGGTGTGGAACCTGCGGGTATCGGCATGCCCGCCGGGCTCGCCCGGCCATTGCCCGTGCACGCTGACGGGCTGCTGGTGGCGATGGTGTAAATCAGGCATGGCGGGCTCCCAGGCGGGCTGCGGAGCCTCAGTGTCTGCCCTGAGCGGCGCACAGGCCTTGATTTGCATCAAGCGCGGCGCGGGGCGCACGGCTATGACTCATCATCGACCGCCAGGCCGCGGCGCGCCTCGAGCAAGGTCCTGGGCAAGGCAAATCCGGCGAAACTGCGCTGGGTCACCGGGTTGTTGGCCTTCTGTACCTCGACCCGGTAGCGCATCAGGCCATCGGCGACGGCAAAGGTCAGATCGACGCTGGTGTCGGTGCGGCCGTTGAGCTGGGCGCGGCTGAGCAGGCGAAACAGCGACCAGGGCCCACGATAGCTGAGGCTGGCGGTGTTACCGCTGCTGTTCACCAGCGTCAGCTGGCTGGCACTGGCACTGCCCAGGTCATTGGGCCAGACCAGCCCGGTGCGCTGCGGCGCGCCATGGCGGTACGGGACCAGTTGGCCATCGATGCTCAGCAGGCTGCTCAGGCAACTGCTGCTCAAGGCCAGGGGTTCGATGCTCAATTGCACTGCCAGGTGGCCGCGGTTGTTGAAGAAGGTGTCACGGATGCGTTCGGCATGCTGCAGTTGCTCCAGCACATCGCTGCGCACCAGGTAGCCACCCAGGGCATCGGAGTACAGGGCGTCGAGGTTGTCCTTGAGGAATACGCTCAGGTACTGGTCCTGAAACTGTTGCAAGCGCCCCTTGGGGCCGAAGAAGCTCTCGAAGTCTTCCAGCGAGGCATCCTCGCCAGCAGGCCTGAATGGGTAACGATTGGCCAGGCGCTCATGGTAGAAACTGTAGACCTCGCTGTCCCAGCGCTTTTCCAGCTCGCCCAGGGCGGCGATCATCAACACCTGCGCGGTCTGGTCGGCAAGCTTTCTGGCCTGCTGGTTGAGCGGTTCGGGCAAGCCGGCGGCGATCCGCTGCAGGTTGGCAATCGGGTCGGCGGCGCCCAGCGCGAAGCGCTGCAACACCGCTTTCAATGCCGCCTTGCCCGGGTCGGGGCTGTCGTGCACAGCCTTGGCGTAGTCGTACACCGCACTGACCGCACGCAGGGTTTCTTCATAGTAGGACGGCCGGTCAGCCTGGGCCGTGATCAACTCCGTCAGGCCGGAAAATGCCCGGCGGATCGCCACCGCCTGGGGCGACCCATCCGTAGCCCTTTGCGCACCGGTTAGCGGCTCAACTTCGGCCACCGGCAGTGATGCAAAGATCACCGTATTGTCGCGCAGGGTTTCCAGCAGGCGGCGCACCGGTGCGCCAGGCCCGGTCACCTGCTCCAGCACCGCCACGCCGTGGCCCAGGTCACGAAAATCGACGATCGAAACCTGGCTCAGTGCCCGGCGCCAGCTGTCCACATAGTCGGCGTGGTACAGGGCGCGAACGCGCTGGCCGAGCACCTCGCGGTCATGTTCGGAGTAATCCAGGCGCTGACGCTCGCCGAGTACCCATTGGTCGATCATTGCCAGCTCGATGAGGTTACGGCTACCCGACTCGAAGTAAGCCTTGTAGCCTTTGGCCGTGAGCAGCGGAGCCAGCAACAGGCTGTCGCCCTTACTGGCGGACGGCACCTGGTAGATGATGTCAAAGGCCGGGCCCACTTCGCTGCGCAGGTCCAGCGCCGGCTGCAGACGCGCCTGCGCCTGGCGCTTGAGGGCCAGATAAACCCGCTCGGCCATGGGCCGCTGACGCAAGGCCTGTTGCACCTGGGCGATTTTTTCGTGGTGCTGCGCCAGATCGGCGTCGGCGTACTTCAGCGCGTAGTCGAGGTGGCGCATCAGGTCGGCTTGCACCTGCCCCTGCCCGGGGTAGGCGCGCTGCCATTGCCGAGCTGCCCACTGCTCGACAATGGCCGCCTGGCGATTGCCTCGATCTTCAATCATGCGGTACACGCGCAACGCCTGCAGTTGCTCGTCACTGCCGGTAGGCGCAGCAAAGACAGCTTCCAGGGCGCGGCTGGCGATGGCCGGCAAAAAGCGCTTGGACAGCAGCTTGAGGTAGGCTTCGTCCACCGTCGGGCCAATCTTCTTGCCCTGGTACAGGCCCATGTCGGACAGCAGCGGCCAGGCCTGACGATAGTCGCCGTACACCGACACCGCGTCACGAATCTGGTCCAGCGGCGCCAAAAGATTACGGCCAGTGGTGTCGACCTTGGCATCGATATCCCGTGCACTGAACTCCTGGCTTTTGGCCAGGACGCTGGCCGCCTTGTCACGGTTGACGCTGAAGTACAGCTGCCACAGCCCCACCGCCAGCAAGCAGCCCAATGAAGCGACGGCAAACCCGGCAAGCAACAGCCGGCGCTTGCTGCGGGCGACCTTGATGTTGTCGCCGGCCAGCCCCGCCTCCGGGTAGATGACGCGCTGGAACAGCTGCTGGGCGAAATAGACCACCTTGCCGCCGGCAGGCTTTACCTCGGCTGCCGGCGACGGCAGTTGATAGGATTTGCCGGCCTCGTCGACGAAGGCGTTGCTCAGCGTACCCTGCTGGTACACCGAGGAAAAGTACACCCCCCGTACCAGTGCCGGCGTGGTGAAGCGGTCGCTGCCGAGCATCTCGGCGAAAAAACCCAGCAGTGCCGGACGCAGGCCGGATAACTGGCGCACCAGCGCCACCAGCCGCTGACGCTCGCTCAACGAATGGGCCTGGGCGCAACTGTCGAATACCTGCGCCCCCAGAAGCTCGACAAACCTGTCGTAACGGCTGGCCAGCTCTTGCTGCCAGGCATCGAAGTCGTCCACTGCCGCCAGGCTGAAGGTGAAGCCCAGCAATGCTTCACGCCCGCTCGGCGAAAGCCGGGCAAAGCACTCTTCGAAACCTTCCAGCAGGTCGACCTTGCTCAGGGTCACGTACACCGGCAGGCGGGTGCCCAACTGCCGGGTCAGTTCATACAAGCGTGTGCGCAGCAGGTTCGCCTGGGCCTTGCGCTGCTCCGGCGCCTGGGTCAGCAAGCTTTGCAGGTCAATCACCAGCACCACGCCATTGAGGGCGCGACGGCTGCGGGTGCGGGCCAGCCAGTCGAGCAGGTGCAGCCACAGCCGCTGGTGAGTACCGACGGGGAGCCCCTGCTGAACGCTGTCTTCGCCCTCGGCACTGGCTTGGTGGGGCAATGGCCCTTCAGGCTGGCTGAGCAGTTCGCCCGGCGGGTCGAACAGCACTGCCTCGTCCCCTATCCACCAGTCGATCGGGTACGCCAGATCGGGATCCTGCTGGGCGCTGGCGCCCGCGCGGGTGACCTGAGACAGGGCGAAGCTCTGGTTGGAGCGGGTAATCAGGCTGGTCTTGCCGGCATTCTGCGCCCCGAGCACCAGGTACCAGGGCAGTTGGTACAGCGAGCGGCGGCGCTCCATGTTGTTGAGCAGGTGATCAAGGCTGCGCGCCAACGCCCGCTCCTGGGCCTGTACATGGGGCAGGCAGGGGTCGGCCTGGCGCGCCGCCTGCTGTTGGCGCTCGGCCTGAAACGCCTGGTATCGCCGGCGTACCCGCCAGGCCCAGGCCAGCAGCGGCGCTACCAGCACCACGACACTGGCCGCCACGCGCATGGGCAGTGGCGCCAGCGGTCGATGGTCATTCCAGACCAGTTGCGGGCCCAGCCACCAGATTGCGCCCAGCACCAGCAGCACGCCCAGCAGCACCAGCAACGTCAGTGACCGGTTGAACTGGCGCAGCATCGGCAGCCGCCAACGCTTGAGGTGACTCCAGACCCTATCCATATTTTCGCTACTCCTTGACTGCAGTGATCAGCGGGTCGGCGCCAGAGCGCTGTGCCACCTTCAGGTACAACTGTGGCTCCCAGCCCTGTGCGCTGGTCTCGCGCATCATCCGGGCAACGCCGGCATACAGATCGTCCGCCAGCCACGCCAGACCGCGGGCGGCCAACAGGTCGGCGGCAATCACCGTGGCATAGCAGCGCTGGCGTGGGGCCTGCTGCTCGGCTTGCAGTTCCTGCAAGCGCAACAGCACGACCTCGACGCCTTCGCGATCAAGCTGGGTAATCAGTTCATCGCGCAGCCCGGCGAACTCCTGCACCGGGCTGTGCGCCGCCTCGGGCTGATCGGCGCCGCTGATCCAGGCCAGGGTCTGGGCATCGGCGAACGGCGTGCCGTCGCTGAAGCACAAGCTGGTCAAACCCGGTAATCGGCAGGCGAAGCGTTCGCAGGCCTGGCGAATGGCACCCGCCACTTCGTCCATGGCCAGGCGCGAAGCCACGCTGGCCGCCAAAAAGCTGCCGCGCAACCAGTAGGGTGAGGCGCCAACACTGCGCTCGATGCGCATCAGCAACGCGGGCTCGACGTTGTTGGCGGCCAGGGCGTCGTGGTAGCTGTCGACGATATCCCGGGGCACCGCGCTGAGTTCGCTGCGCCGCTCGCGGGTGACCGACGGCGCGGTGCGCACAGGGGTCCACAAGGCGAAGCGCCGCAACTGATAGCCCACCGGGTCGTAGGGGTCCTGCTGGTTGATCTGTTCAGCCATGTTCAGCAAGGCCCGGCGCTGTTCACGCTCATTGCCCACCGGCGCCGTGCTTGCGAAGAACGCCGGGCTCAGGCCGGCATCGGCAGCTACCGCGCGACCTGCCGGGGCCGGCAGGCAGCGTTCGCGGTACTTGCCCAGTTGCAATTGCAGCGCTTCGATCGCTGCGGGCTCGAGCCGCGTGGTTTCGATGCCGTCCAGCAAGCTGGCCAGGGCCTGTTCGGCGTCGGTCTGGTGAACCTCGGCAAAGCTGCTACGCTGCAGGCTCGGCAGGGCCTGGCCGAGCCCCTCGAGCAGGCGCAGCACCTGCTTGCGCTTGTTCAGGTAGCCGGTCGGCCCTGGCACCGGGTGAGCACTGTCCCAGTAATGCTCGACCATGCCCGCCAGCAGCGTCAGGGCAGCGCTCCAGTGCCCCCACTCTGCGGTGCGCAGCCACACCACCTGCAGATGGCCGAGAATGCGCAGGTGCTTGCACTGAGTGGCAAGGTACTGACGCGAGGCTTCATCGATGTATGGCCAGTCGATAGTGTTCTCGCGCAGGCCGCCCAGCTTGACCATTTCCTGGTCGATGGCCTGGAAGGTTTCATCTTCCACATCAAAATAACCGGCGGGCCGGTCGGCCTCGATGGGCGCCAACAACTGCGTGAGAGCGCCGGCCGGGAGGTCGATCACCAGCGACATAGCTGGCGCTCCTGCTCGATCAGCTCACCCAAACCTTGCGCATCGAAAACCAGCCCGTCCAGTGCCGGGTAATCGCTTTTCACCCTCAGGCGCTGGCCGCCGCCCATGCGCCGCAGCAGGGCAATGGCTTGCAGCCCGCGCCCGGCGTCAACCACCAAACCGGCATCGTCGAGTACTTGCCACGGGTAGGCATCGGCCACCGGCTGGCCGTCCTTGAGCAGTTGCAGGCGGATACGGTTGGGCCCGGGCGGCTCATCCAGCACCAGTTGCACCCGGGAAATATTCGCCTCGCAGCTGATCGCAAGGTAAGGCCGCGGCGGCGCGACGCCCAGCGCCGGCGCGGAAATGATCATCCGCTGGCGGCTGTCATCATCGGCTTCGGGCCAGAGCGATGCGAGGAAGCGAAAGTCGTCCGCGGCGCGGCGCTGCTCATTGCGCTGCACCAGGTCGACGACAGCCGGTACCAGGCCTACCCGCGAAGCCGGGCTCGCCACCGGCGCCGGGCCCGGTGGCGTACCGGCGGCTTCGTCGAAACAGGCCAGGCGCTTGAGCGGCGAAACGATCGAGGTGCAGTCCGGCGCCGCCAGCGCACTGGCTGGCAGCAATACCGCTACGCACAGGCCCAGCCACCTGTATTGCCACTCCTTGCCCATAGCGCCCATCGCCACTCCTCAGCTGCAACTCATGCAAGTTTGCCGATAGTTGTTCAATCGAATAAACGCATTTAAAGCATCACTCAATTAAAAAATGAAATGCAAGCTGCAACAGGTAAAAAATCAGCAAATCGCCAAATACAGGAAGAGCAAGTAAGAAATATAAACACAGTCTTAAACGCAAATCAGAACATTGGCGAATTGTCCTACGCATTAATCAGAACATTTTAGGAAACATCCGACATGACAAAGGGTATTGGATCCATTCCTAATATAAATGACCTACAGCCTGAAATGGATATTCCCATGTCTAAAATGCACGGTTCCGTCGCCCCCAAAGAGCGCATCAATATCAAATATGTGCCCGCTACCGGTGATCAGCAGGCAGAAGTCGAACTGCCGCTGAAACTGCTGGTCACCGGGGATTTCCTGGGCCGCGGCGATACCTCGAGCCTCGAGGAGCGCCGCCCGGTGCGCATTGACAAGGACAGCTTCAACGCCGTGCTGGCCGAGGCTGAGGTGGGTTTGCAGATGGCAGTACCGTCAACACTGTGCGCCGACCGCGACAATGACCTGAACGTGCACCTGCACTTTCGCTCGATCAATGACTTCGGCCCGGATGCCATCGCCCGGCAAGTACCGGAATTGAACAAACTGCTGCAACTTCGCGAAGCACTGGTCGCCCTTAAAGGGCCGATGGGTAATGTACCGGCCTTTCGCAAGCACTTGCAGAGCCTGCTCAGTGACGAAGTCACTCGCCAGCGCCTGGCCCAGGAACTCGACCTGGTCCTGGATGCAACAAATACGGTTACCGACGCATAACAACCGCGCAACTAACACTGACTCCCCCTGCCCTGCATCCCAGTTATGAACGGAGAACCCACCATGCCCAAGGAAAGCGCTGCAGCCCAGGTCCTGACGACCGATGAACACGCCTCGCTGCTCGATCAACTACTGGCCAACACCACGATCCGCCCTGCCCAGGAAGGCTACGCCATCGCCCGCCAGGGGGTGGCCGCCTACATCAGCGAGATCCTGCAAAGCGGTGATCACCAGCAACCGGTGAACAAACACCGGGTCGACCAGATGATCAGCGAAATCGACCAGGCCTTGAGCCGGCAAATCGACCAGATCCTCCACCAGCCGCAGTTCCAGCAACTGGAATCGGCCTGGCGCGGTTTGAAGCTGCTGGTCGATCGCACGGATTTTCGCGAGAACATCAAGCTCGAGGTGTTGCATGTCACCAAGGAGGAGTTGCTCGACGACTTCGACAATGCCGGCGACATCACCCGCAGCGGCCTGTACAAGCACGTCTACAGCGCAGGCTTCGGCCAGTTCGGTGGCGAGCCGGTGGCAGCGATGATCGGCAACTACACCTTCGGCCCGTCGTCGCCGGATATCAAGTTGCTCGGCTACGTGGCAGCGGTTGGCGCCATGGCCCATGCACCGTTCGTGATGGCCGCAGGGCCTGAGTTTTTCAACCTCAAGAGTTTCCAGGAGCTGGCCGCGGTCAAGGAAGTCAACGACATCTTCGAAGGCCCGGCGCATGCCAAATGGCGCGGCCTGCGGGACATGGAAGACGCCAAGTACCTGGCCGCGACCCTGCCGCGCTTTTTGTTGCGCTCGCCCTGGCACAGCACCGAGAACCCGATTCGCAGCTTCTGCTACGACGAGGGCATCGACGCCAATCACGATCACTACCTGTGGGGCAACACGGCGTTTTTAATGGCTTCGCGCATCACCGAAAGCTTTGCCCGCTACCGCTGGTGCCCGAACATCATCGGCCCACAATCGGGCGGTGCGGTCGATGACCTGCCGGTGCACCTGTTCGAAGCCATGGGCCAGTTGCAGGCCAAGATCCCCACCGAAGTGCTGATTTCCGATCGCAAGGAGTTCGAGCTGTCCGAAGCCGGCTTCATCCCCCTGACCATGCGCAAGGACAGCGACAACGCGGCGTTCTTTTCGGCCAACTCGGTGCAAAAACCCAAGACCTTCCCCAAGACCCGCGAAGGCCAGCAAGCGCAGACCAATTACAAGCTGGGCACCCAGCTGCCCTACCTGTTCATCGTCAATCGCCTGGCCCATTACATCAAGGTGCTGCAACGCGAGCAGATCGGCAGCTGGAAGGAGCGCCAGGACGTCGAGCGCGAACTGACTACCTGGCTCAAGCAATACGTTGCCGACCAGGACAACCCGTCTGCCGACGTACGCAGCCGCCGGCCCTTGCGCGCCGCGCAGATCGAAGTCCAGGAGGTGGCCGGCAACCCGGGCTGGTACCAGGTCTCGCTGGCGGTGCGCCCGCACTTCAAGTACATGGGCGCCAACTTCGAGATCTCGCTGGTTGGCCGCCTGGACACCCAGTAGATGAGCGTCAACAGCCTGTTCGAACGCCTCGAGCCCGACGCCCCGCACTACCGCCCGGGCACGGCGCAGAGCCAGGCCCGGCAGGCGATCGAAGCGATCAAGCGGCACCTTGAACAGGTGCTCAACGCCCGCCAGGGCTGCTCGCAAAGCAGCCCTGAACTGGGCCTGCGCGATTTCAACGGTGCCGCCCAGGGCAGCAACGACCTGCTGATCGCCATCAGCGCCGACATTCGCCGCTCGGTCGAGGCATTCGAGCCGCGGATCAAGGTCACCGGTGTGCGTTATCAGCCTGACCCGGACCTGCCGCTGGAGCTCAACTTTCGCCTCGACTGCCAGGTACGGCTCGAGCACAGGGAAGAACAGGTGCAACTGGAAGTGGCCATCCATGGCCACGACGGCTACACCCGGGTGAAGTGAGAAGACCATGAGCTTGAAACAACGCTTTGCCGATGAACTGCGTTACCTGCGCGAGCTGGGCCGCGAGTTTGCCGAAGACAACCCGCAGCTGGCGCAGTTTCTCGGCGATCAGGCCGGCGACCCGGACGTCGAGCGCCTGCTGGAAGGCTTCGCCTTTCTCACCGCCAAGCTGGGCATGAAGATCGACGACGACCTGCCCGAGCTGACCCATCCGTTGCTGCAGATGCTCTGGCCCAACTACCTGCGCCCACTGCCCAGCGCCACCATCGTGTGCTTCGAGCCGCGGCCTGACGCGATCACCCGGCGCAAAGTGCTGCCCAAGGGCACGCGGTTGTTCGCCAAGCCCGTGGATGGTGTGTCGTGCGAGTTTCGCACCTGTACCGAAGTCAGCCTGTTCCCCCTGGCCATGCAAGAGGTCAGTGATGCGCACAGCCGCGAGACCTCAATGCTGCGCATCGATCTCAAGGTGCTGACCCCGCAACCGCTCAACAGCCTGGAGTGCGAGCAACTGGATTTTCACCTCAGCGGTGACGACGCTACGGCCCAGACCCTGTACCTGTGGATTGCCCACTACCTGAAACGCCTGACCCTGCATATCGATGGCAACACCTACGGGCTGTCGGCCGAGAACATCGGCTTTCCCGGGTTCAGCGCCGAAGAGGCGCTGCTGCCCTACCCGCGCAATGTCTTCGACGGCTACCGGATATTGCAGGAGTACTTCGTCTTCCCCCAGCGCTTTCACTTCTTCAGCCTCACTGGCCTTGCCCGGGTATGGCCGGCGCTGAGCTGCGGGCAGATTCGCTTCGAGTTCGAATTCTCCCGACCCATGCCGGCCAACATGCGCCTGTGCACCCGCGACCTGCAGCTGTACTGCGCACCGGCGGTCAACCTGTTCAGCCACGATGCCGAGCCCATTGCCCTCGACGGACGCCAGCTGGAGCGGCGCATCCGGCCTGCGGGCAAGCACCCTGAAGCGTATGAGGTGTTCAGTGTCGACCGGGTGGCCGGCTGGGATGCCAGCGACAAGGAACGCCAGGGCGAGCCACTGCGCACTTTCACCCCTTTCGAGTCGTTCCAGCACGAGATCGAACTCGCCCGCGGGCGCACCGCCCTGTACTTTCGCACCCACATCGAAGAATCCCATGGCCGTGATGGCCTGATCCATCGCATCGCCTTTGTCCGCGGCGACGAGAGCCTGTACATCGGCGAGCGCGAAACCGCCTCGATCGAGCTGACCTGCAGCAACCGCGACCTGCCCCAGGCCCTGGGGGTCGGCGATCTGTCGTTGTCGACCGAGGCGACGCCTTCGTTCGCCACCTATACCAACCTGATCGCGCCGACCCGCGCCTACCGGCCGGTACTCGACAGCAGCCTGCACTGGACGCTGATTTCCAACCTGTCGCTCAACTACCTGTCGCTGCTGTCGGCCGAGCCGCTCAAGGCGGTGATTCGCGCCTACGACTTTGCCGCCCTGCATGACCTGCAGCAGGCCCGGGCCACACGCAAGCGCCTCAATGGCATTGGAAAGGCCCAGACCTGCGCGGTCGACTGGCTGATGAAGGGCCTGCCGGTGCGCGGCCTGCAGACCTGCCTGCACCTGGACCAGCAGGCCTTTCTCTGCGAGGGCGACCTGTACCTGTTCGCCAGCGTGTTGTCACGCTTCTTTGCCCTCTACGCCAGCATCAATTCCTTCCATCGCCTGGAAGTGATCAACACCACCAACAACGAGCACTATGAATGGCCACTGTTGACCGGCAGGCAACCCCTGATCTAGCCCAAGCGCTGCTGGCCGACGCCCGCAACTATTCGTTCCATCGCCTGCTCGAGCACCTGCACGCCCTGCACGGCGACGACCTCGAAGCGCTGCCTGCGGCCCTGGCCACGCGCCGCCGGGTTCGCCTGCAGAGCCAGGCCAGCCTCGGCTTTCCGGCGTCCGACGTAACCCAGGCGGGCGTGCTGGCCGACGACGGCAGCGGCAACCAGCGTTATCGGGTACAGACCAGCTTCTTCGGCCTGCAGGGCAGCGACTCGCCCCTGCCCGCCTACTACCTCGACCGCCTGGCTTACGAGCAGGCCCAGGAGCGCGGGATTCGCCCGGCATTCCTGGACTTTTTCAATCATCGCCTGCTGACCCTGCTGCACCAGAGCTGGCGCAAGTACCGCTACTACATCCGCTTCCAGCCCGGGGCCCGCGACCGTTTTTCGCGTTATGTGTTTTCTCTGATCGGCCTGAACGACAACGACCTGCGGGGTGCTACGCCCTTGCCCTGGGGCCGCCTGCTGAGCTTTGCCGGGCTGATCGCCAGCCGCAGCCGGCCGCCGTCGATGGTGTCCGGCATCGTCGAGCATTGCTTCGATGTACAGGGCGTCTACCTACGTGAGTTCGAACGGCGCACCGTGCCCGTGCCCTCGCGCCAGCGCCTGGTGCTGGGCGAGCGCAACGGCCAGCTGGGCAACAGCTTCGTGCTCGGCGAGCGCACCCGGACCCGCGCCAGCAAGTTCACCCTGGTGATCCCCAACCTCTCCCAGGCGCGCTTTCGCCAGTTTCTGCCCAGTGGTACGCAGTTCGCCCGCCTGCGCCAGTTGCTGGAGTTTCTGCTGCGCGACGTGACCGCCTACGATCTGGAGCTGCACCTGTGCGCAGAGGACGTACCGCCGTTCAACCTGCAGCGCCAGGGCGGTACCCACCTGGGCTGGACCAGCTTCATCGAGAACCAGCAACAGCGCCACCCTGCCGTGGTACGGATCAGGGGGCGCGCATGAAGCTGACCCTGGTGATCGGCAATCCGGCGCAGCTGCTGCATGGCTGCCTGCCCAGCCGGGGCATGGATTACCGCGGCGGCCTGATCGGCAGCCACGGCTGCGACTGGCTGCTGCGTGACCGCTCTGGCCGCGTGCGCCCGCAGCACTGCCGGATCCACTGGCATGAAGGCCGCTTCTGTGTCACCGACCTGTGCGACGGCACTTACCTCAATGGCCATGACCTGCCCCTGGGCCGCGGCGCCACCGTTCGCCTGAACGAAGGCGACTGGCTTAAGGTCGGTGTCTACCGGATCGTCGTGCACCTGCACAGCGCTGCCTGTACCGACGATGACCCACGCCACCTGAGCCAGCGTTCGCTGGCCGAGCTGCTCAGCGGGCACGAGGACGGCCTGGAGGACTGGCACGCCAATACCCGCCCGCTGCAGCCAGCGCCTGTGCCTGCCCCGGCCTTGTGCGCGGATTTCGATCGCCTGTGCCGGCCACTGGATCCGCGCGAACAGCACGACCCGTTGCTGGGCCTGGGCGCACCGCCGTCGATACCGCTGGCAACAGCCCATCGCCAGCCCGCACCCAACCACCGCCACCCGCCTGTTGCGCGTGGCAGGAAACACCCGGCAGCGGCCAGCTCACTGCGCCTGGGACTGTTGCTGCTGGCAGCCCTGACCCTCGGCGGCTGCACACTGCTGGGCAAGCTCGGCCAGGTGATCGTCGACCCTTAGACGCCGGTGGGCGGGCCCGGTGATCAACCCAGCTACTACTCGCTGAGCCTGCACGCCAACGATGACGTCAACCGCCGCCTGGTCAACCCCGGCAACGCGCCAATGGCCGCCGAACACCCCGCCGAGGCGCCCTACCGCCTGGACATCAAGGCCAGCAGCCCCCAGGCCCTGGCAGACAAGCTGCAAGCGGTGCTCGAGCATCTGTACGAAAACGCCCCGGCGCAATCACCCGTGCGTGAAGAACCTGCGCCTGAACCCCAGGCGTCCTGGGTCGAGGAGTCGCCCCTGGGCGATTACCAGGCTGCCGGCGTCCACCTGGCTACCTCGGCACAGCACCTTGCCCCGCAACTGATTGCCACGCCGGTGGCGTTCAGGGTCCTGCAACTGAGCGACGACTCGTTGCTGATCAGCGCCAGTGCCCAAGCCCTGGCGCTCGACCTGAAACACGCCCTGGGCAGCACCTATATCCGCGTCGACGACTACCTGTTGCGGCCCGGCCAGTTCAAGTTCATCGACCCACAGCCCCTTGATGAGCAGACGCGCTTCGTCGCGGTGATCGCCGACTACCACAACGAGGAGGTCAGCCAGTGGAAGCAGCTGCTGCGCGTCGAACCCAAGGGCCGGCGCTACGCGCTGCTGGTCGAGCTTGGCCAGGCGCAAGTCGAGCTCAAGGGTGAAACCCGATGACGCCAGCTTGCGCCCCTTACCTTCAGAGAGCCCGACAATGAGTTCACGCAACCCGGTCATTTGGCACGAGGGTTTGTTCGTCAAACCCCAGCACTTCCAGCAACAGGCACGCGCTATGGAGGCCGCCGCGCAACAGCGGGTCGAGAGCCTCAACCCGGCGCCGTACGGCTTCAGCGAGCTGGAGCTGAACAACGAGTTCCTCAATTTTGCCAAGGTGGCGATCAATCGTGCGCGGGGCATCCTGCCTGACGGCAGCGTCTTCGACATCCCCGGCGACCTGGCCCCGCCGGCGCCACTGGAAATCAGCGACAGCGGCCTGGTCAACCAGGTGGTCTACCTGACACTCCCGCTCAAATCCTCCGCAGGCCTGGAGGTGCGCTGGCCCGAGCAGTACGCCAACAGCCGCTACATCGCCCAGCGCAAGCCGGTGCATGACATCCACAGCGAAAGCGGCGACCAGGTGGAAATGAACCTGGCGGTCCCCAACCTGCAACTGATGCTCGAACGCGATGACCGCAGCGCCTTCACCAGCATTGCCGTGGGCAGGATCCACGACAAGCGCCCCGACGGCAGCCTGGTGATGGACGAGCAGTTCTATCCCACCAGCCTGTCATTGCAGGCGGTGCCGGCGCTGCAGCGCTACCTGGGCGAAATCACCGGGCTGATGCGTGAACGGGCGCGCAACCTGGCCGAACGCATCGGCTCGCCCGGGCAGTCCGGGGTGGCCGACGTCACCGACTTCAACCTGCTGCAAACCCTCAACCGCTGGTACCCGCTGTTCCAGCACCTGAACCGGCAACGCCACATCCACCCCGAACGCCTGTACATCACCTTTGCCCAGGCCTGCGGCGAGCTGGTGACCTTCACCGATGAGAGCCACCTGCCCGAGGAATGCCCGGCCTATCAGCACGACAGCCTGCACCAGTGCTTCAAGCCCCTGGAACTTACCCTGCGCCGGGCCCTGGGCACGGTGCTGCAACCACGGGCGGTATCGCTACCGATCGAAATCCTGGAGTACGGCGTCATGAGCGCCGCACTGGGCGACAAGCGCCTGCTGGACAACGCCGAGTTCATTCTGGCGGTACGCGCCAACCTGCCGCTGGAGACCTTGCGCCAGCAGTTGCCGCGGCAGATCAAGATCAGTTCCAGCGAAACCCTGGGCCGGCTGATCAGCCTGCAACTGCCGGGCATCCCCTTGATCCCCCTGCCGGTGGCGCCACGCCACCTGCCGTTCCACGCCGGCTTCAGCTACTTCGAACTCGACCGCCACGACCCGGCCTGGCAAAGCCTGCACAGCGCCAGCGGCTTTGGCTTACACATCGCCGGTGACTTCCCTGAGCTTGAGCTGCAGCTGTGGGCCATCAGGAGTGAAAAAGATGCGTGATGCCAGCCAGGAGCCGAGCAATCAAGAGCTCCACTTTGACGCGGTGCCGCACAAAACCGGCAACCCCGCCGGCGCTCCCGGGCCGCTGCGCTGCGACCCGCAGTTCGACTTGCGCGGGCTGTCGTGGAACCCCCTCTGTGATGCCGCCATGCCGCTGATCGGGCTGGTCCTGCGCCTGCATAGCCTGGACGCGCACGATGAGGTGCTGGCCTTGCGCCAGAGCATTCACAACCAGATCGTCACGGTAATGGAAGAAGTCGCCCAGCTCGACTACCAACCCAGCACCCTCAAGGCCTACTCCTACAGCCTCTGCCTGCTGGTGGATGAAGTGGTCATGAGCAGCGCCTGGGGCTTTCATGGCGAGTGGCGACAGCAGCCGTTGCTCAGTGCCTTGCACCATGAATCCTGGGGCGGCGAAAAGTTCTTCACCCTGCTGGCGCGCATGTCCAGCGAAGCGGCCAAGTACCAGCACGTCCTGGAGTTCATGTACCTGTGCCTGTGCGTGGGCCTCAAGGGCAAGTACGGCAAGCAGGCCAACGGTGAGGTCGAGGTGCAGAAGATCATCACCCAGTTGCACGGCGTGCTGCGCCCGCTCAGGGGCGAAACGCCCACGCAGTTGACCGAGCCGCTGCGCAACATTGCCCCACGCAATTACCGGCTCAAGCGCAGCTTGCCGCTGTGGACACCCTGGGCCCTGGCCGCCGTGGTCCTGGTGGGCGCCTACAGCGCCTACGCCCTGCGCCTGAACAGCATCAGCGAACAGGTGCTGGTGTCGCTGGAACGGATTCTCAGCCTTTGAACGATTTTCAGCGCGCCACCGGGCGCCTGCAAAGCCTGGCCCATCGGGCCAACACACTCACCGTCATGGCGACGGTGGCGACCTGCGGGTCGTTCAATCGAACGCGACACGGAGCATGTCATGCCAACACCTGCCTACATCAGCATCCACGGCCAGAACCAGGGCCACATCACCAAGGGCGCCTTCACCGCCGACTCGGTCGGCAACGTCTATGTCGAAGGCCATGAGGACGAGATCCTCGCCCAGGAAATCGATCACCAGATCACCACCCCGACCGACCCGCAGAGCGGCCAGCCGTCAGGCCAGCGGGTGCACAAGCCACTGATCTTCACCAGCGCCCTGAGCAAGGCCTCGCCGATGCTCTACCAGGCCCTGGCCACCGGCGAAATGCTGCCGACCGTCGAGGTGAAGTGGTTTCGGACCTCGGTAGACGGCAAGCAGGAGCACTTCTTCACCACCAAGCTGGAAGACGCCACCGTGGTCGACATCCACACCGTGCTGCCCCATGCCCAGGACAGCGACAACGCCAACTACACCCAGCTGATCAAGACCAGCCTGGCCTACCGCAAGGTCAGCTGGAGCCATGAAGTGGCCGGCACCGAGGCCTCTGACGACTGGCGCAAACCGGCCTAACCGCTGCGCCCGTACCGTTGCGCCACGGCTCGCCTGTGGCGCACCCCTTTCCTGCTGCACCGATCAGGAGGCGATATGCCTGCCATCGTACTGCTTGGCCACAACCATCACTGCCCCACCTGCGGCCCGACCACGGTCGACAGTGGCGCCGACAGCTTCACCGTCAACGGCCGCGCCATTGCCCGGGTTGGTGACACCCTCGGCTGCGGCGCCAGCATCACCAGCGGCTCGTCGTCGATGACCATTGGCGGCCATTCTGTGGCCCGGGTCGGCGATACCACCGACCACGGCGGCACCCTGGAAAACGGCGACGCCAGCTGGCTGGTCGACTGACCCTACAAGGAGCCCCCCATGCCCCGCCAAAGCGACCTGCGCTTCACCTTCGAGCCCCTGCAGGGCGACGCCTTCGAGGTGGTCGAGTTCCACCTCGAGGAAGGCCTGTCCCAGCCCTTTCGCCTGAGCCTGGAGCTGGCCAGCCACGACCCGGCCGTCGACTTCAACCGCGTGCTCGACCTGGCCGCGCTGTTCACCCTGTGGCGGGGCGACACCCCGGTGCGCTACGTGCACGGCCTGGTCAGCCTGTTCAGCCAGGGCGACACCGGCTTTCGCCGCACCCGCTACCGCGCCGTGCTCGAACCCAGCCTGGCGCGCGCCGGCCTGCGCTCGAACTGGCGCATGTTCCAGGGCCAGAGCGTGCCCGAGATCATCCTCGCGGTGCTCGAGGCCCAGCGCCTGAGCGAGGTCAAAACCTACCTGTGCTTCGACCATCCGCCGCGCGAATACTGCGTCCAGGCCGGCGAAAGCGACCTCGACTTCATCGCCCGCCTGGCCGCCGAAGAGGGCCTGCTGTACAGCTTCGAGCACCGTGCCGACGGCCATACCCTGTGGCTCACCGACCGCGTCGGCGGCCTGGGCACCATCGGCACCCACGAGCACTGCCCGGTGCTCTACCAGCCGCTGGCCGGCGGCGACAGCGCCGAGCCGGCCCTGCAGCGCTTTCACTACACCGAACAGGTGCGCAGCGCGCGCCAGGTGCAGCGCGACTACACCTTCACTCACCCCTACTACAACCTGCAGCACAACGCCGTCGGCGCCAGCGACCTCGACCACCAGCACAGCGACTACGAACGCTACGACTACCCCGGCCGCTACAAGCGCGACGCCAGCGGCAAGCCCTTCACCAAAACCCGCCTGACCGCGTTGCGCAGCGACGCCCGCCTGGCCCACATGGAAGGCGATGACGCGCGTCTGCAGCCGGGCCTGGCCTTCGACCTCAACGACCACCCGCGCGAAGACTTCAACGACCGCTGGCGCACCATCGCCATCGAGCACCACGGCACGCAGCACAGCAGCCTGCTCGAAGAGGCCTTCGGCAGCGACAGCGGCACCGCCTACCGGCTCAGCGCCAGCGCCATCCGCTGGGACGCCGACTGGAAAGCGCCGCTACGGCCCAAGCCGCGCATCGACGGCCCGCAGATCGCCAGCGTGGTCGGCCCGCCGGGCGAAGAGATCTACTGCGACGAATGGGGCCGGGTCAAAGTCAGCTTC
Source organism: Pseudomonas sp. UC 17F4 (assembly GCF_900101695.1). Classification (NCBI taxonomy): domain Bacteria; kingdom Pseudomonadati; phylum Pseudomonadota; class Gammaproteobacteria; order Pseudomonadales; family Pseudomonadaceae; genus Pseudomonas; species Pseudomonas sp. UC 17F4. The sequence goes on along the minus strand of NZ_FNKV01000001.1, from coordinate 3,221,238 downwards.
CCCTGGGACCGCGACAGCCACCAGGACGACCACAGCTCCTGCTGGATCCGCGTCGCCCAGGGCTGGGCCGGCGCCACCTGGGGCGCCATGGCCATCCCCCGGGTCGGCCAGGAACTGATCATCAGCTACCTGGACGGCGACCCCGACCAGCCCATCGCCACCGGCCGCGCCTACCGCGAAACCAACCTGCCGCCGTATCAACTGCCCAAGCACAAAACGCGCATGACCATCAAAAGCCGCAGCCACAAGGGCCAGGGCTTCAACGAGCTGCGCTTTGAGGATGAGCTGGGGCAGGAAGAGGTGTTCATCCATGCCCAGAAGGACAAGAACGTTCATATCAAACACAACAATGGGGTGTTTGTTGGCAATGATCGCAGTGAGAAGGTCGAGCGCGATGAGCAGATCGAGATCGGCCACGACCGCAGCGAACGGGTCGGTAACGATGAGCGGGTTGAGGTTGGGCAGGATCAGTATTTGCAGGTGGGGCGTGATCGCTTTCAGACCATTGGCCGCAACCACTCGCTCAACATCGGTGGCGATCGTATCGAGGAGATAGCCAACAATCGATTAGAGAAGATTGCCGCTGACTATCACTCCGAAGTTGGAGGCAACGCCCAACATTCGGTGAGAAACGCCTATCAGCTGTCTGCCCGCCACAGTATCGAGCAAAAGACTACCCGCTTCGAAGTTGCCGCAGGCGAGCGAATCGAGCTCAAGGCCGCTGGCGGGAGTATCACCATCGATTCCAGGGGCATCACCCTCGACGGATTGACCATCCATTTCAAGGGAACGGTGACCAGCGATGCAAACGGATCGGGTAATTCGTTTACCCATGCACCTCCCTCTCCCGCTCCACTCGGCAATTTCTTGGGCCGCTACACGCTGGTGAAGAACGATCAACGCGCCTTCTCAGGTTACCGGTACCGCATCAGCACTGGCGCGAGCGTACTCGCCGAAGGCTTGACCCGCACTTCAGGCGAAACCGATTGGGTGACAACCGAGAACGTCCAAGCCGTGCAGGTCCATAAGGCCGTCATGCGTGAAGACCAACGGATCACCGAGGACTGGCAGTCAAAAGTGGCTGCGATCGACTGGCAAGCTGCTGAGTACAGTGCCGATGAATTGTTTCCGGACGCATTGATTGACTATTACATGGGAGTAGATGACTGATGCCAGCCCCCGCCGCTATTGCGCGTGTAATCGAGGCCGCCTATCGCGCCTACAGGGCGCATCAGGTTTCTGAGGCAGTAAAGAGCGCAGCAGATCTGGCCGAATTCGCGCACGAGATTACTGAACGCAGAAACAAGATCAAGCAAGTTCTTCAAACCACCATAGAGAAGATGGCGCAGGAAGTTGACACTAAGAGTTCAACCTTTGCTCAAGTCGACCACGGTGGCAATAGCACCGTCTCCAGAAGAGGCAATGAAAATATAACGTTCAAGGAGTTCATTGAGCGCAAGGTTCCCTTTCGCCCTGCCATTAGCCAGGTGTGTACCACTGCGTTGCAAATCCCCATCAAAACACCTCGACGGATTCGCAAGAAGATGGGTGATGAATTGGTCAACAGCACAATCGAGATCGCACTCAAGCAACTCACTGCCTCATTGTTTTTCGAAGCCATTGACGAAGCGCTGGACTGGCACAGCCCACTCAAGGCTGAACCCAATTACAACCGTGCTAGCAGCAAAGCTCTGCTAGGTGAACCACCGACACGGCCCAAGCGCTTTGGCAAGGTGACGTCATTCTGGCCGCGACCTCGGGGAAGCCTTGCACCGGACTTGGTGGTAGTCGAGTACCGACAAGAACCCTTTGAAATCGAAAACGTTTTTGCGGCAGTCGAAATCAAGTTCCCCAGGGATTGGGCCAAGGCGATACAGATAAAGGAATACGTCGACCTCATGACGCCAAAATCCGGGGTGAATCGAGAGAAGATCGGCAAAGAAAAAGTAGCACTGCTGCGGGTTCCGGAAGATTGCACTGGCTTCGAAGCGGAAGAAAAGAAAAAAAATGTACAGAAAGGCAAAGGTGGAAGGAGCTAGCCATGAGCACTACGCACGAACTATTTGATGACGAAGAGCGCCGCGACTTTATTGATTTACTCAAGGAGTGGCCAAATTCATATTGGGGGACAGATGAGGCTCGGCACAGTATCAGCCCATTTATAACCTTCTATTTCTTACCCAAAGAAGAAGAAAACAAAGAAATTTCAGCACTGTTAGTTGATATTCACGAGGAGTTTGAACAGCTGGCCGGGTACCCCTATAGCATCTTCATGCACGGCGCCGCTGCACGCCCTCGTCGCTATGATGCATTGCACCGCCCTGACCTTAGAAAACTGGCCAGCAAGACTGAGCCGTACGAATACTTTGTCTTCGAGTTCACCGATGAAGAAAACCATGCCTCTTCACCGACGACGGCCGGCTACTTTTGGCGCAGCAAGTTCAAAGCGGCCGACTGGAAAACAGCCTATTCATCGATTGTCTTTTACTACCGCTGGCAATGGTGGCTGGACAACCGCGAGGCGTGGCGCACATTTGTGCTCAAGACCATCGACCGGCTCAAAGCCGACCAGGTCTATAGCGGCTTTGCCATGGCCAACCCGCTGGAGTTCGGCACACGTGCCGCCGTCACCACCTGGGAGCGCGCCTTGACACCTGCGTTCTACGGCTTGGATATCGATTACCCGTACGGGATGGACAACGAGTTACTCGACGGCATTCGCCCGCCCACGTGGGCCTTTTTGCTCGCCGACCCCTGGCGCGAGAAACTTGACCTGACGCGTGAGCAAGTGCACAACGCCCTGGCGCATCCGCGCATCAGTATCACCGAATTGCAATGCGGCCTATGGATCGAACTGGGCGAACAACCGGAGCTCTATCCCGCCGAGTATGGCGTGCCTGAGTTGCCAATGCTGTTGAACAAATTGTTAAAGCCCATTCGCTACGACGACTTGGGCTTATTGGGATTTGGTCAATGGGACGGCGATCCCAACGAGCGCTTCACCGACGCGGACGGCCGTCGCTGGATGGGCCGCTTTGATGCCGACAGCGACTGGCCTACACCCTTCATGCGCGTTGGCGCGCTGCCGACGAAGACGTGCACTCTACCCCCTGCACCGGCATGCGCCGTCGCCGGTATGCCATGCCTCCAAGCCGGGGTTTGGCGCATGGTCGGCCAGGCGGACAGCCGCCGAGTGTTTGAACAGGGGGACATCCTGCCCCACTTGAGCAATGAGTCGGATGACGGCTTTGTTATCTGGCAGCGCGACCCCGACCAGACCCCGCCGGAACCGGCTCGTTACGCCAACAGCCATGAGCCAGCTCCTCGCGCAGGGCGCTGGGAACTTGAGAGCGACCCGTGCGTGTCATGCGAACTGCGCGTGAATGATCTGCTCCCGCTTCATGCAGATCAGATTGTGCGCTGGCGCTGGCTTGGCTTCGGGCTTCGTGTACTCAGTGGGTCACTGTGTCCATATCCTGGAACATGGGTATGTGAGTACAAAACTGGCAGCAAGCGCTTTTTCGAATACGAGGCCCCTATGCCGACCATCGACGGCGAAAAAGTCGTCTGGTTTTGGTTGACCATATCGCCCCTGTGAGACTTGCTACTTGGTGATCATTGACTGCAACAACCACTCGCTACAGCCCAAGCAGAACGTACAAGCCGCGACCAAAACGCCATAGAGAGCACGTTCCAATGTACATATTCGACGACGCTATGAAATATAGTCCACCCTTTCTCGACAACCCCGCTCCAGGGCGCAAGTACGACCTGCCACGTCCGAACCAGCCACCAACTATGGAGCCTTCCCCTCTATTGCTGGCGAATTCGCCAAATCACGTAAATGACATATATCTGGAACTTGCCAGCTCCACGGCGTGGATTCGTGGAATCGGGCTTTGGTGTGCAGCGTGTATGGCTGCAACAACAATTGCACAGGCTTATTTTTTTGTCCTTATCAGCTTTAGTGCCCCACCGCCCTACCTCCAATTTTATATATATCAGAACTAGGAATTACGCTCATTGGATTGTGGCTAGTCGCTTATATCTGGAGAATGGACACCGAAGCCCCCCGAGACGAACCTATTCGGTTCAACCGCCTCCGTCGCAAAGTCTATGTATACCGTTTTTTCCATAATGGTCTTCTTCCTTTTAGCCGAGTTGCCTGGGGGGTACTCCCGGTAGCATACGATTGGGATGACCTCCACGCAGAAGCCTGTAGAGGCTATGTTCCTGGAACAGCCAGAGTAGAGAACATAACAATTAGTGTTCTTAAGCCAGGTACAAACGAGGTATTAGATCGCTTCCCGTTTTCCTGTGACATTCTACAAGGCGAAATGTACTGGGCCATGGCCCAACTATTCATGCAGCAGGGACCGCAGGCGCTCCCTGCCTTCCCTCGCCCGCCCCGGGACTGGAACAACGAAAAGGTCACCTTCAATCTCGCCCGGCGCCTCGCGCCCAAGGTGAAATGGCCTGAAGATCTGGACCTGGAATCACGGACGGCACCTTGATGCCCGTAAAATAAACAGCCCCTAGTCAACAAAAATCAAGATCTCCTCCGACATATCTGACAGACAAAAGCAAAGAGCCATGTAGGACGCTTCTGATTTCCATCTCGTCTCTTGAGGCACCAAGCCCCACCCACCTAGATTCCCCTGACGCGTCCCCTGCAGCCTCAGCCTCAGGCTCAGAGCGCTACCCCAATCAACGGCAAGGATGTCGACATCAATTCAAGGACCCACGATGGAATTTCACAACCAGACGCCCTTTGCCGCGCTGTGTTTCAGCGCACTCGACCCGCGGGGCAACGAACATCCCGTGGTGGTCATCAAGGTTGGTTATCGCCTGCTGCCGATTGCCGGCCAGCCGGGGCACTGCAGTGCCGAAGTGATGGCTGAGGAACCGGCCCTGCTCTGCGCCGCCGATCGCTACTTCGGTGAACAAGGCCGCAGCAGTGTCTATGAAGAAAGCGACCTGGCGCCGTTCAAACCGCGCTGCGATGTGATCGTCAACGGCCATGCCCACGCCCCCGGCGGCGAACCGGCAACGTCCTGGACCGCCGGCATCCGCTTGAGTGCGCCCCAGGGCGAAACCGCGTGCGACATACTGCTCGACAAACAGCTGCGTTTCAGCGGCCCGCGCTACTTTGAACACGGTCTGTTCAGCGGCTGGCGCCTGTCTGCCGCGGAGCCGGCCACCTGCGTGCCGCTGCGTTGGGAGTATGCCTTTGGCGGCAGCAGCGTGTTGGCCAACCCCGGCTACCCGGGCACCAGCGCCGAGCCCTACCTGCTCCATCAGGTCTGCTACAGCAACCCCCTGGGCCGGGGCTGGATCGAAAAGCGTCACGAAAAACACGCCTGGTCCCTGCAAACGCCACTGCAACGCCTGGCAGCGCCGCAAATCGAAACACTCGAGCGGCCGGTGACCCACCTGCACATCACTCACCACCCGGACGGCGACATCAGTGCGGCCGACATGGCCCAGCTGTCGGCCACCTACGGTTACTGCCCGGCAGGCTTCGGGGTGGTGGGCCGGGACTGGGCACCACGCCTGGCCCTGGCCGGTACCTATAACAAAGCCTGGCAGGCAAAGCCCTGGCCCGGGCTACCCGCCGACTTCGACTTTGCCTACTGGAACGCTGCCCCTATCGACCAGCAAATTGACTTTCTTCCCGCCAGGCTGCGCATCGAACTGTTCAACCTCACGGCTCCAGCCCTGGGCCACAACGGCCAACTCTGCGTCGAACTGCCCGCGCACCGGCCCTTCGTGCTGATGCACCTGCGCAGTGGCGAAGTCCTGGCGCTGCCCCTGTTCACCGACACCCTGCACATCGATACCGATGCCATGACCCTGTCGTTGACGCACCGGATCAGCCTGCCCCGCCCGGATGACATCGAGGCACTGGAGGCCTGCTTCGATGCCGAGCCGTGCGCGGCTGACTGAAAACTCCACGCCATTCCCTCCCGACGCTTTTTCGTTTCTGCGTCGCTTTTACGTTTCTGTGCGACACATCCCACTTCAGGCACTCCCGTACCAGGCCCTCATGGTGGTAGCTTGGAAATGTTTTGTTGCACCCATCCTTTCTCATTATTTGCCTGCAAAGGAATGCCCCCCGCAATGAATTTCGCCCTGAAAAAACTGGCTGCGGCCACCTTGATGCTGGCTGGCCTGGCGTCAATCACCACGCCTGCCTATGCCAACCTCACCCCACAGCAAAGCGCGGCCATTCTCAAGAGCTTCAGCGACACTTCGGTCAAGGACTTCCGCCAGTTCCTCGCCAGCCTGGCGAAAAGCGAACTCGGCAAGGCCGACAAACTCGATCAGAGCATCGCCGCCTTCCTCGCCAACCAGCAGCTGACGGCTGAACAACAGAACGAAATCCATCGCCTGCTGGGCATCTATGCGCGGGTCAAGTACGGCGATGCGGCCACCCAGACCCTGCGTGAGCTGGTGGCCATCCCGACCTTCCGGGTCGACGGCGTCGAGCAGCACGACAACCCCGAGTTCATCAAGATCGCCGAGAAGATCAAAGGTCTGGCCAAGGCTTTCAACCTGAACTTTCGTAACATCGACAACCGTGTCTATGAGATTTCCCTTGAAGGCAAAGGCGATGAAGTGGTCGGCATCCACGCCCACGCCGACGTAGTACCGGTGACGCCAGAGAACTGGGTACTCAAGGACGGCACCCGCCTTGACCCGTTCAAGGTCACCCTGATTGGCGATCGCATGTACGGCCGCGGCACCGAAGACGACAAAAACGGCATCGTCGTGGCGATGTACGCGATGAAGATCATCAAGGAAGAAAAGCTGCCACTGGCGCGCAACTTCAAGCTGCTGGTCGACACCACCGAAGAGACCACCGGCGACGCCATCCCCTACTACTTCGAACGCAACCCCACGCCCAACTACAACCTGGCGCTGGACGGTGGCTACCCGGTGGTGATCGCCGAGAAAGGCTACGGCACGGTCATGGCCAGCTTTGCCCGCCGCGCAGGCGAAGGCAACGGCGCTGAAATCACCACCCTGAGCGGTGGCCTGGCCACCAACCAGATCCCTTCGACTTCGGTGGCGACCCTGGTGACCGACAAGCCCGCCGAACTGGCAGCCAGCCTGCAAAAAGCCGGCGCTGAGTACGTCAAGGCCAATGGCGGCAATTTCGAGGTCAGCGCCAAGGTCGACGGCAAGGATGTAAAGCTGACCGTCACTGGCGTCTCGGCGCACTCCTCTGAACCTGAGTCCGGGGTCAACCCGGTGGCGCGGATGCTCGGCTTCATCAACGGCCTTGATGGCAAGGTTGCGCTCAAACACAACCACATCACCGACGCCGCTCGCTACGCCGCCGACAACTGGGGCCTGGACTACCTGGGCGGCAAACTGGGCGTGGGTTTCTCCGACAGTTTCATGGGCCCGCTGACCACCTCGCTGACCTACGTTGGCCTCGATGACAAAGCCTTGAAACTGGCGGTCAACCTGCGGGTGCCAAAGGGCAAAAGCCCGCAAACCCTGAAGAGCGAAATCGCCGGCAAGCTGGATGCATGGAGCAAGCAGAGCCACATCAGCCCGACCTTCGACTACTCGATCGCCGAGCCGATGTACCGCAACCCCGAGGGCGAGTGGGTCAAGGCGCTGCTGGCGGTTGCCAGCGAGAACCTGGGCATGAAGCACGAATTCGGCACCTCCGCAGGCGCCACCTCGGTGCATGAACTGCCCAACGGCGTGCAGTTCGGCCTGGCCATGCCCGACGTCAAGTACACCGGGCATAACGACAACGAGTTCAAGACGGTGGAGCAGTTCCTTCTGGACCTGCAGGTGGTGACGGAAATGATGGGGCGTGTCGGGCAACTGCCCAAGCTCTGACCCATGCAGCAGGCCCGCTGTTGTGGCGGGCCTGCCTTGCGCAGTTTGTTAGACGCTATCGCACCACTTGCAGGTTATGATCCACCAACGTCCCTCCATGGAATGGATAAAACATGCACAAGCCCCCACCCAGGTCACGATTGCTCAGGGCCGCAGTGTCTGCACTGGCCATCGCCAGCATCAGTGGCTGCCTGACCAGCAAGTTGTACGAGCCGCGAGCCAGCGATGAAGTCTATACCGAGCAGGTTGGCCAGCTCTATGTGACGGCAGACCAGAAGAGCTTTGTGGTGCTGGGCAAAAAGTACCATTACTTCATCCTCGTCGAACCCGCGCTGTTGCAGGCGATTCGCTCAGGGTTGCATGCCAGGATGCAGGCCGAGTTTCTGCCGGTTCACGTCAGCATGTATGAAACCCTGGACGGCGAGTTCGAGCTCAGGATTCCCGGGCTTGCGCAACTCCAGGCACATGAGTTCAACGAGGCAAAAGCGCTGGGCTTTGTGGTCTCAACGCAACAGGACGCCCTGGTGCGTCGCTACAAAATTCAAGGCAGCCGATTCGAGGCGAGAAAGGACATCAGCGCCCTGGAGGGCAACACGCTGAACAGCACCTACACCCTTCAGGTTTCGGCCTACAGGGAAAAGAGCAAGGTCACCCAGGTGCTGCTGACACCGGTCACTGTCACTGCGGATGGCGTGTTGATGATCCTCGCCGTGCCGCTGCTGCCGGTGGCGTTCATGGCGGCGCAACCGTTCCGGGTCAAATAGCACTTGTACAGCCAAGTGATATCATTTTGACGTCAACTAATTTACCATCGCCGCGCTCTTCTGCGTGGCCCTGTCTTTTTGTCAGCGCAAGGTCCAGCCCCGCACGGAAGCGAAGCACTTAAAACGCCGCTAAAGGAATGAACCGTGACCCCCGTGATGTTCCGCAAAACCCTGCTCGCCCTGGCCGTAACCGCCACCGCCCTGCCCGCCCTCGCTGAAACCGTGCAACTGACCAACGCCGGCTTCAAAAGCGAGCACCAGCGCTACAGCGGCAACCTCGAGATCAACGGCGCCTACAGCGGCGGCAGCGACGAAGATGCCATCGAGCTCAATGGCTCGAGCATCGAGAAAGACCTGATTCTCAACGCCACCATCAACAGCACCGGCGACTTCGCCGGCGGCGTCGATATGGACGTGTGGGAAGGTACGCAGCCGTGGGTGGCCAACAGCGTTGGCGGCGACGTGATCAACAAGGGCAGTATTTCTGCCATCGGCGGTGGCGCCAACGCGCTGATGATCGACCCGGCCAAGATCGGCGGTAGCGTCATCAACGAAGGTTTGCTGTACGCCGAAGGTGCGCCGTTGAGCGACGACGGCGGCCGTGATGTTGCCCGCGCCGTGGATTTCTCCGGCTCGTCGGTGATCAAGGGCGACCTGCTCAACGCCGCCAGCGGCAAGATCATCGCCAAGGGCGAAGATGCCAAAGGCATCAACCTGGAAGGCGGCGAGATCGTCGGCAAGGTCATCAACCGCGGCCTGATCGAGGTCACCGGCGCCGGCGCCACCGGCATCGACGCCACCACCAGCGGCTCGGGCATGTACACCGACATGGTCGACCTGGCCGGCATCGAGAACCACGGCACCATCATTGCCAATGGCGACGACGCCGAGGGCATCCGCATCGACGGCGCCAGCTTCACCGGCATGAACAACCACCTGGTCAACACCGGCACCATCCGCGCCGAAGACGCCGCCATCGCCATCGGCTTCAGCGACTTCGACAGCCCGGGTGCCCAGCCCTGGTACAAAGCCGAAGGCGACTTCAACATCTTCAACAGCGGTTCGATCATCTCTGCCGACGAGGCCATCGACGCCTCGGAAAGCAACCGCCCGGTCGAGCTGATCCTGCGCAAAGGCAGCGTCATCGTCGGCAACCTGATCGACCTGAGCAACATCGAGATCGAAGGCGACACCTCCTTCACCGGTACCGACAGCCGCGCTGACGGCGCCAACATCCGCATGAAAGACGGCGGCTGGATCGATGTCGGCAGCCTCAGCGACGACCTGAAAACCACCCTGACCTTCGAAGCCCCGCACACCAGCATCGACGGTAACCTGTACGTCGCCGGCAACTCGGCCCTGGGCCTGAACCTGAGCAGCGCCACCGACGCCAACCGCGCCGTGCTCAAGGTCAGCGGCACCACTCAGTTCGGCCAGGGCGCCCAGTTGCAACTGGCGGCCAAGGGCGAAGACTTCAACGCCAATGGCAGCCGCTACACCCTGCTCCAAGCCGGCCAGATCGAACTGCTGGGCGCCGACGGCGAAACAGTCGACCCGAATGGCAAACTCAACCTGGTCAGCAGCTCGGCGCTGCTCAAGGTCGACAGCTTCACCGTCGACAACAACCAGGTGGTGGCCGTGGTCACCGGCAAGGGCAAGGAAGAAGTCGAACAGATCATCACCAACCAGGGTGGCTCGGCCAACAGCCAGAAAGCCCTGGGCAGCCTGACCGCCGACGGCATGATCGCCAAGCTGGCCAACAACGATCCGTTCAAGCAGGCGCTGCTCAACGCCGACGAAGCCCAGGTCGCCAAGCTGGCCTCCGAGCTGACCCCGGAAACCAACGGCGGCGCGACCCAGGCGGCCACCACCAGCCAGAACCTGGTCAGCAACGTCACTGGCAGCCGCACCAGCTCGCTGCGCGGCGCCTCCTCGGGTGAAGGCTTCAAGGAAGCTGGCGTCTGGGTGCAGTCGCTGTACAGCGATGCCAGCCAGGACCTGCGTGACGGCGTGGCCGGCTACAACGCTTACAGCCGCGGTATCGCCGTCGGTGCCGATGGCAAGCTCAACGACAACCTGACCCTGGGCCTGGCGTACAGCTTCATCAACACCGACGTCAACGGCAAAAGCGGCAACCAGACCGAAGTCGACAGCCATGCTTTCACCCTCTACGGCGGTTTCGAGCACGGCAACTACTTCGTCGATGCCAGCCTGACCTACGGCTTCAACGACAACCAGAGCAAGCGCAGCATTGCCGGCACCCAAGCCAAGGCCGACTATGACAGCGACCTGCTGGGCCTGAACCTGGTCGGTGGCTACACCTATCACATCAACCCGCAAGTGCTGGTCGAACCGCGCCTGGCGGCCCGCTACAGCCTGGTCAACATCGACGGCTACCGTGAAAAAGGCTCTTCGGCAGCGCTCAAAGTCGAAGACCAGCGCTATGAAGCCATCGAGCTCGGTGCTGGCCTGCGCGTGGCCGGCAGCGTCGCCCTGGGCGCCGGTACCCTGGAGCCGCAAGCCAAGCTGATGGCGTATCACGACTTCGCCGCTGACGAAGCAAAAAGCACCTCGACCTTCCTGCTCGGCAGCACGCCGTTCGTGACCAGCGGTGCCAAGGCGGCGCGTGACAGCTATGAAGCCGGCGTGGGCGCCGACTACAAGCTGGGCGCGGTAACCCTGGGCGTCAACTACGACTACATCGGCAAGTCGGGCTTCGATGCCGACGTGTTCTCGGCGAAAGTCCGTTACGACTTCTGATGAGTCAACACCTTGCCGGCCCACACCCGTGGGCCGGCGTCGGTCGAACCTTGGGGGCGCTGCTGGTCAGCGCCCTTCTTGGTGCCTGCCAATCCCCCTTTCAAGCGCTGCAGGAGCTGGCTGAACAGCACGGTCGCCACATACAAATCGTGCCGGGCCAGGCGTTCCCGCTGGTCCTCTTGCCGCCGTCTGAGCAACGCCCCAGCGAGCGCCTGCGGGTGTACCTGGAGGGCGACGGCCATGCCTGGGCCACGGCTAGCCAGCCGAGCCTCGACCCCAGCCCGCGCAACCTGCTGGTGGCGCGCCTGGCGATCAATGATCCAGCCCCCAACGCCTACCTTGCCCGGCCCTGCCAGTTTGTCTCGGCTGCAGGCTGCACGGCGGCGCTGTGGACCGATCGGCGTTTTTCCCAGGAGGTAGTGACCAGCCTCAGCCAGGCCCTGGACCGGCTCAAGCAGCGCGTTGGCAATCGCCAGTTCGAGTTGGTGGGCTATTCAGGTGGTGCGGCATTGGCCGTGCTGCTGGCCGCGCAACGGGACGATGTCGCGCAGATCCAGACCCTTGCCGGCAATCTTGATCCAGGCTTATGGGTACAGCTCAAAGGCTTGTCGCCCCTGAACGGTTCGCTCGACCCGATGGTCTATCGCCAACGCCTTGTAGCATTGCCCCAGCGCCATCTGCTGGGCGGCCGCGACCAGGTGATCAGCGCCGAGATCAGCGCCAGTTTTCGCGGCACGCAGGCATCCAGCCGGTGCAATCAACGGGTGATCATCCCGGCTGCAACCCACGAGCAGGGTTGGGAGACAGCCTGGGCGCTTTGGCAAGGCCAGGCGATCGGACCCTGCCCCTGAACCCAGGCATCGCCTCACTGTGCCCAGCGCGCCTCGCTGTTTTGTAGCGCCGAGGCAATGGTCGCCAACTTGCCGTCCGGCAGGGTGTCCGGCAACAGGTCGGTACCGGAGCTGACGTACAACTGCGCATAGGCATTACGCAATTCGGCATACGACAGGTCGCGCTTCAACTGTGTCTGCAGGTTGTTCAGCTCGCCCTGGATAAGCTCCAGCTCACCAATGTTCTGGGTCTGGTAGCGGTTGCGCAGTTGCTCGGCGATCTGCCCGTCCAGTGCCGCCAGCTCTTCGCTGGTGCGAAACTGCCGCGCGGCCTCGTTGTAGTTGGCGTTGGCCACGTACAACTGCGCCAGCACCGCCATCGACATCGCCTGGCGGCGCGCCGCCGCGACGTCTTCGCCGGCCTTGGCAACCTTGATGGCCGCCGGTGCCGAAAGCACGTTGAACAGGTTCCAGGTCACCTTGACGCCGTAATCCGCCCAGCTCTGGTTGACCAGGAAGGAGTTGCTGTCGTAGTGCCCGCCGGCCGAGAACTCCAGCCCCGGCAGCAGGCGCAGCATGGCCTTGCGGGTTTCGGCGGCACTGATCCGCGCCTGGTAGTCCTGCTCGCGCAGTTCCGGGCGGCTGGCCAGGGCCTGTTGCTCCAGGCGCGTGAAGTCGCCCTTGAACTGCGGCACCGTGTAGCCCTCTTCCGGCGCCAGGCTGAAGTCGGTGTTCAGCGGCAGGTTGATCAGCGCCGCCAGTTCCGTCTTGGCCAGCGACAGCGCGCGGCGCTGCTCTTCGAGCTGGCGGGTCGCCTCGATCAACGCACGCTGGTAGCTGAGCGACTGCACCGGGTCGCCAATGCGCTGGCTGCTCATGTGCTGGCTGTTGTCCCGGGCCTGGGCCACGCGGCCCATCAGGCTGTCGATCTGGGTCAGCAGGCGCTGCGCCGCGACCGCCCGCCAATAGGCCGAGCGCACGTCCTGGGTGATGGTGTGGATGACCTTGCGGCGCCGTTCCTGGAGGATCAGGCGCTGGTCGGCCTGCTGCTTGGCACTGACGTAGCTGACACCGAAGTCCAGTACGTTCCAGACCATGGTCAGGTCCGCCACTTCACGGTCGCGGTCCTGGGAGGTCGACGGCTCCAGGGACTGGGTACCGGTCTGCACGCTCTGGCTGCTCGAAGCGCTGACATTGTTGCGCCCGGCGTAGCCGGCTTCCATGGCCATGCGTGGCAGCATGTCGAAGCGCGCCAGGTCGACCTGGCGCTTGGCCAGGGCTTCTTCCATGACCTTAAGGCGTGATTCGAGGTTGTACTTGACCGCCCGGGCCATGGCCTGGTGCAGGGTCAGCGGGCCGTTGAGCGGCTCCTGGTCCTTGAACATACTGACCAGGTCGGTGCGCGCGCGCTCCTCGCTGATGCTGCGCTCGATCGGTTCGCTGGTAACCGCACATCCGCTGATTGCCAGCGCCAGCAAGCTGGCGCTGAACAGTTTCTGACTTTTTTTCATCCTTGGGCCGCCCCCTGGTACGGCTCGATCATCTCTGAATAAGTGCTGGCGTTTCAGGTCCGGTTGCCGATCTGTGTCGGCTGTGCCAGAGCCATGGCCAATTCGCGTACGGGACGCTGTTCGGCGTCCTTGATGTCCTGCAACTGCTGCTCCAGCGAGGCGGCGCCAAACACTGCGCGCAAGCCTTGGGCAGGGTCGGTGGTGCGCCACTGCTTGCCGTCGAAAACCCGCATCGACTCGCCCTCCGGCGCCGCCTCGCGGGCAAACAGGGCGGCAAAGGTACTGGTGCCGAACACGCCCCCATCACCGCCGCCAAAACCGAGAAAGCCCTGCCCCGATCCGTCGCCGCTGCCATCGCTGCTGGCAAATACCTGGGCGATGAAGCTCGGCGCGCTGAGACCGTTGTGAATGAAAATGCTGCCCAGGGTGTCGATGCCACTGCCCAGCGTGCGCTCCTCGAACAGCGGCGCGGGCAGCATCGGCGACGTGCTGGCAACCGACGGCAACTGCGGAACTTGTGGCTGCAGCAGCGGTACGCTCACCGCCGGGTTGCTGACGGGCGGATTGACCCGGAATTCGAGATCGCCGACATCCTGGTTCGGCAATTGATACAGCGGGCTGCTCATCGACACCGCCAGGGCATTGCCGGCGCCGTCGCGGATGCCGCTGTTCAGCGCGTTGAGGCTCAGCCCCAGGCCGCCCTGGCCGCTGATACTGCCCAGGGTTACCCGGTAGGTACGCGCATCCAGTTGCTGCACCGACTGCACCACCCCCGTGGCGCTGCCGCTGGACAGCACGCTGAAGTCAGCGGCATCGACGCCGCTGACCGCCTCGTCAAAGCTCAAGGTGTAGCTCAGCGTCCGCTCGCCGGGCGTTGCCGGAGTTTGCACGGCGATCTCGGCAGGCCGCGGTGCCCGGGCATCGACGAGGATGCCGGCGGTGCTGGCGACGTTGCTCAGGCCGGTGCCGGCATCGTTGCCGCGTGCATCACGCACGGTGCTGCCATTAAGGTCCAGGCTCGGCGCCACGCTCAGGCCATTGCTGGCCTGCAGGCCCGGGCTGATGGTCAGGCGGAACACCAGGGTGTTGCTGCCGGAGCCGGAAACGTAATCGGCATACACCACCCGGCCATTGTCCAGGGTGACCGCCAGGCGCGGCGCGCCATCGGCGGTATCGACCAGCACCGCTTCGTCCAGCTGCACGCTGAACTCCAGCCCCTGCCCGGCGACATAACTGCCCGCCGCCGGCACCGCCACCGCAGTCACGCTTGGCGCCACGCGGTCGATACTGTAGCTGCTGCCTTGCAGGCCCCCTGCAAGGGCGTTGCCGGCCGCATCGGTGATGCCGGTGCCGGTCGGATTCAGGTCCAGGCGCAGGGTGCCGACACCGCTGAGGTTGTCGACCAGGACGCTGTAGGTGCGCCCGTCAAGCTGCGTCACGCTGCTGATCCGCCCGCTGGCGCTGGCGCTGAACGCCAGGCTGAAGTCGGCCAGGTCAACGCCGCTGACGCTCTCGTCGAAGCTCACGGTGTAGCGCAGCGAACCGCTGTTGCTCGGGCTGACATCGACGCGAACGATATCCGCCACTTGTGGCGCTGCGGTATCGATACGCACCCCTGTGGTGCTGGCGAGCCCGTTCAGGCCCAGGTTAAGGGGGTTGCCTGCCGCATCGCGCACTGTGCCACCGTTCAGATCCAGGGTGCTGCCGACCTGGATGCCATCGGCATCGTTGTTACCGGCTTGCACGCTGTACTGGAACACCAACTGGCCGCTACCAGAGCCGGACACATAGCTGGCATAGCGGGTCAGCCCGCCAATAGTCAGCTGCAGGCGCGGCGTGCCGGCAGAGGTATCGACGATCAGCGCTTCACTGGCGTTGACCGTGAAGCTCAGCACGTCGCCAGCGTTGTAGCTGCCTGCTGCCGGTACCGACACGCTGGCCACCGTCGGCAGCACAGCGTCGACCAGTACGCCACTGGTGCTGGCGACGTTGTTGAGGCTGATCAGCGCGTCATTGCCAACGCTGTCGCGCAGTGCACCGCCATTGAGCACCAGGCCGCTGCCCAGGCTGATGCCGGTGCTGTCGAGCTGGCCGTTGCTGACCGTCAGGCGGAACACCAGCGCGCCAGTGCCAGAGCCGGACAGATAATCAGCGAACACTGTGCCGCCAGTGTCGAGGGTGATTTGCAGGCGCGGTGTACCGGTGACCATCACCGCCTCGCTGAGGTTGACGGTAAAGTCCAGGTGCTGGCCAGCGACATAGTTGCCGTCGGCCGGCACCGTAACGCTGTTGACCGTCGGTGCCACCCGGTCGATCTGGTAGCTGGCGCCGCTCTGCCCATTGCTCAGGCTGTTGCCGGCCGCGTCGCTGATGCCGGTGGCGCTGCTGTTGAGGTCCAGGCGCAGGCTGCCAAGGCCGCTCAGGCCGGACACCAGTACGCTGTAGGTGCGCCCGTCCAGCGAGGTGACGCTGCTGATGCTGCCGTTGGCCGTGCCACTGAACACCAGGCTGAAGTCGCTGGCATCGACACCGCTGACCGCTTCGCTGAAGGTCAAGTTGTAGCGCACGCTGCCGGCATTGCTCGGGCTGGCATCGATGGCCAGCAGCGCTCCAGCGCTGGGTGCCAGGGTATCGACCAGCACGCCGGCGGTACTGCCCAGGCCATTGAGGGCCAGCACCAGCCCGTTGCCGGCGGCGTCGCGCAGCGTACCACCGTTGAGGTCCAGGGTGCTGCCGAGCTGAATGCCGTCGGCATCGTTGACGCCGGCATCGACACTGTACTGGAACAGCAACTGGCCGCTACCGGAGCCGGACACATAGCTGGCATAGCGGCTCAGCCCGCCAATGGTCAGTTGCAGGCGCGGCGTACCGGTGGAGGTATCGACGATCAGCGCTTCGCTGGCGTTGACGGTGAAGCTCAGCACGTCGCCGGCCTTGTAGCTGCCCGCAGCCGGTACCGCGACGCTGCCGATAACCGGCGCCACGGCATCGACATTGACGCCCGTGGTGCTGCCGACGTTGTTGAGTGTCGCGACTGCCAGATTGCCCGCCTGGTCGCGAACCGATCCGCCGTTGAGCACCAGGTTGCTGCCAAGGGTGATGCCGTTGCTATCGAGCTGACCGCTGCTGACCGTCAGGCGGAATACCAGCGCGCCGGTCCCGGAGCCGGAAAGGTAATCGGCGAACACGGTGCCGCCAGTGTCCAGGGTGATCTGCAGGCGCGGTGTACCGGTCACCGTCACTGCCTCGCTGAGGTTGACGGTGAAGTCCAGCTGCTGGCCGGCGACGTAGGTGCCATTGGCCGGCACGCTGACACTGGTAACCTGCGGCGCGATGCCGTCGATGACCAGGTTGTGGTTGGCCCCCAGCGAATGGGCGGAGCCCGGCGTTGGCAATGTCAAAACGGCATTGTCGAAGGTGGCGTTGCGAATCACTGCACCATTGAGGGCCAGGGCGGCGCTGCCGGCGTAGTCGAGGTCGGCGCTGGTATCACCGGCCTGCACGGTGTACTGGAACGTCAGGGTGTTAGTGCCCGAGCCGGCCACATAGGTGGCATAGCGATCGATAAGGCCGGTTTCCAGCAGCAAGGCCGGGATGCCGCCAGTGGTGTCGACGCTGACCATCTGGTCGAAGGTCAGGGTCAGGGTAATGCTGTCGCCGGTCTTGTAGCTGCCATTGGCGCTCTGCGCCGAGACATCGGTAACCCGCGGGTTCAACGAGGCGACGTTGATGCTAACGGTGTCGGTGTCGGTCTGCGCCCCGCCGCTGCCGCTGCCGCCCAGGTCGCTGGTGGTGATCTGCAGGCTGGCCGAACCGTGGTAGCCGGCCACCGGGGAGAACACCAGGCCGTTGAGCGCGGCATTGATATCGCTTTGCGAGCCGGTGAAGGTCATGCTCGCATCGCCCGTGCCGCTGCCGACGGTAAACACCAGGCCGCTGAGGCTCGACAGCGTCAGCAGGCCATTGCTGGCGGTCAAGGTCACCTGCAAGGCGGCGCTGCCGGCGTCAACATCGCTGATGCTGATCAGGTTGCCGTTGCCGTTGTTGAAGGTCAGCGAGCCGTCCTGAAGGACGTTCTGGCTACTCGGTACCTGGTTGACCGGCGCATCGTTGACCGCACCAATGGCCAGTGTCACCACCCGCTGAGTGAGCTGCGCCCCGCCGCTGCCCGTGTTGCCGCCATCGTTGTAGGTCACCGTCAGGTTGACGTTGCCGTTGCCGTTGGCGGCGCCGATGTAGGAGACCCCGTTGGCGGCGATAAAGGCGTTGATGTCCGATACCGAGCCGACCAGTATCAGACCGCTGCCCAGCGTGTTGACCGAGACGCCGGCGCCACTGTTGGCGTGCAGTTGGCCCAGCGCCACGCTCAGGGTCAGGGTGACCTGCCCGCTGCCGGCATCGGCATCGCTGATGGAAATGCCCGACACCGTGCCAGAAGCATCTTCATTGAAGTTCAGGCTGCTCGGTACGCTGAGGATCCCGGCGTCGTTGACGGCCTGGATGTTGACGGCCTTGCTGGCGACGGCGCTGTCGCTGTTGCCGTCATTGACCGAGAACGAGACGGTGCGCGTCGAGGTGTCGGGGTTGTCGGAAACGTTGCGATAGCCCACCGATTGCAGGGCGACCTGCCACTGCCAAAGGGTCGCGGTGGCCCCCGCCGACGTCAGGGTCAGGACGCCGGTCGCGGCGTTGTAACTGGCGTTGATGTTGCCCGTAATCGGCGAACCGGAGCTGAACTCCAGTACATCCTGGCCGGCGCGGAAGTTGCCGGTGATGCTGATGGTAGCGCTGGCCAGGGTGTTGCTGTCGATGTCGCTGAGCGTCAGCCCGCTGTCGATTGCCACGGGCCCTGCGTTCTCGAAGTAGGTTTCGCTGCCGCCGCTGGTGGCGATCACCGGCGTGTCGTCTACTGTCGCCACGGTCAAGGTGCGCGTCGCGGCCGGGCTGTCCAGGGTGCCGTCGTTGACCACGAAACTCAGGGTCCGGGTAGCCGTGCTGGGCGATTCGCTCTGGTTGCTGAAGGTCACCGAGGCCAATGCCGCCTGCCACTGCGCAAGGGTGGCAGCGGCGCCTGCGGAGGTCAGGGTCAGCACGCCGGTGGAAACGTCGTAGCTGGCGCTGATGTTGCCCATGGTTGCCGGGTTGTTGGTAAATGCCAGCACGTCGAAACCGCCCTGGAAATTACCGATAATGCTGACCCTGGCGCTGGCCAGGGTGCTGTTGTCGGAATCGCTCAGGGTCAGGCCGCTGTCGATGACTACCGGGGTCGAGGGGCCGTTGTTGCCCTCGACGAAGTGCGCGCTGCCAGCGCTGGTGCTCAGGTTCGGCGCGTCATTGACCGCCGTGACGGTGATGCTGGCAGTGTCGCTGGCGATGGAAAACGCCGTGCTGGCGCCGCTGGCCGTGGTGTCGACCTTGCTGCCCTGCTGCCCTGCCGAGGCGCCAGTCTGGTCCCAGGCCTTGTAGGTCAGGGTTGCCACCATGGCGTTGGCGCCGTCGGGCACCAGGCGCAGCTTGTCGCTACCGCGCAGCAGCAAGGCGCTGTTGCCGGCCACGGCGCCGATATCGCTCCAGGTGCTGCCATCGGTGCTGTACTGCCAGGTGCCGGTGCCGCTGTTCAGGCCGGTGATGGCGATACCGACAAGGGCGCCGGTGTCGACATCGGTTACGCCACTGAGGAAGCTGGCAACGGTTTGCCCGGGGTTGTTCAGCTGGCCATCAGTGATGCCGATGAGCACCGGTGCAGTCGGGGTCAGCAGCGGCGCGTCGTTGACCGCGCTGATTGTGATCTGCGCCTGCGCGGTGCCGACCGAGAAGCTGCTGCTGCCGCCGTTAATGGTGGTGTCGCCAGTGCGGCGTACTGAGTTGCTGGAGGCCGTGCCGCTGGTCTGGTCCCAGGCCCGTAAGGTCAGGCTGGCGCTACCGGCATTGGCGCCATCGGGGACGAAACGCACTTGCGTGGTGCTCGACAGCAGCAGGCCGGCGCTGCTGGAGACCGCGCCGATGTCGGCCCAACTGAATCCGTCGCTGGAGTACTGCCAGAAGCCATTACCGCTGCTGCCGATCACGGCGACGCCGCTCAGCGAACCGGCGCCGTCGACATCGCCATGGCTCAGCCCGGCAAGAATGCTTGCAATCAGCTGGCCGCTGGAGCTGCTGTCTTCATCGGTGCCCGGCAGCACGAACGGCCCGCCCGAGAGGCTGGGCGCATCGTTGCTGGCCTGCACCGTGACCGTTGCGCTGATGGCCAGCGAAGTGCTGTCGGCACCGCCATTGCCGGTGCCGCCGGTGTCCGCCACGCCGCTCAAGGTGATCACCCGGGTGCCGATTGTCGGCGCATGGCTGAGGTTGCTGTATTGCACGCCATCGATCAGCGTCTGGGTCAGGCCGCTGCTGATGCCGGCGGCCTTGGTCAGGGTCACCGTCGCGGTCGCGCCGCTGAGCGTCACCGAATAGCTGAAGCCGTTGATGGCCGTGGTGCCCGAGGCGCCGTTGACCAGGTCGATGTTGCTGCCGTCGAGGGTCAGGCGCTCGTTGCCGGGATCACTGACATTGCTGACGGTGAAGGTCAGCTGCTTGATGCCCTGCCCGGCCTCGACGGTAGACACCACCACCGCGCTGAACAGGTCGACCGGCGCGCCACCTTCGGTGAAGGTCGGGGTGCCGCCGCTGGCGGTTACCGTCGGTGCATCGTTGACCGCGCTGACATTGACGCTGACCAGGGCGCTGGCGTCGCTGGCGCTGTCGCCATCGTTGATGCTGACCTGCACCGTACGCGCCGCGGTTGAGATATCGCCATTGTTGCTGTTGCTGTAGGTCAGGTTGCGCACCAGCGCCTGCACCGCAGCGGCGGTCGCGTTGCTGTTGAGCGAGATCACCAGGTTGCTGCTGGCGCTGCCGCCGGCAAAGCTGCCGATGATCACCCCGGCATAAGTCACGTTGCTGCCCGAGACACCGATCTGCCCGGCCCCGCTGCCCTGGTTGAAGATCCCCAGCAGGTCTTCGCCGCTGACCCGGTTGGCGGTGATCGCCACAGTGACGTTGCCGCCGTTGAAGTCCGCCGAGTCCAGGTCGGTGAGCAGCGCATTGCCGCCGGCATCGAGCAGCACCGGCGCCCCACCCTCGATAAAGGTGTTGCTGTCGCCATTAAGGTTGCTCAGCACCGGCGGGTCATTGGACTTGGTGGTGAAGTTCAGCGTGGTGTTGTTCTTCACCCCCTTGAAGATCGCGCCATCGCCATCGACGAAGGTCTTGGCGTCCAGGCGGATGGCATAGCCGGTGCCCAGTGCCAGGGGGACCGGCAGGGCGATGGTCCAGGTGGTGCCGGAGCCGCTGATCTGCGCACTGCCAATGGCGATGGTCTGGACCACGACATTGTCGAAGGTGCGCACGATGTAGATGTTGCCGCTGCTACCCTTGCTCACCGCTTCGTTGAAGGTCAGCACGATGTTGGCGTTGGTGTCGACGTTGCTGGCGTTGTCGCTGGGCGTCGAGCTGACCACGATCGGTGGGCGGTCGTTCTGTACATACAGGTTGCCGGCGGTGGCGTTGAACCCACCATACAGGTCGATATCGCCGTCGCCGTCGAAGTCGGCGGCGCGATAGGTGGTGCCGGTATGATCGACTAGGCTCAGGCCGGCCAGCGGCGACTGGGCCAGGGTCTGCAGGGTGAAGGTGCCGTCGCCGTTGCTGCGCGCATAGGCGAAAGCTGTGCCGTTGCCGCCAGTCTGGTAGAGGATGTCGGCGTCGCCATCGCTGTCGAAGTCGGCCAGCACCATGCGGCCGAACGCTGCCGGGGCCGGGAACGAGGCGGTTGACTGGCTGCTGAAGGAGGCGCCGTCATTGCGCAGGTAGACCCCGGTGGTGGCGTTACTGCCGGCCAGTACGTCGATGTCACCGTCGCCGTCGATGTCGGCGGCGTAGTAGTTGCTGCCGTTGTGGTCCGGCAGCGTCAACCCGGCAAAGGGTGATTGCGCCAGGGTCAACAAGGTAAAGGTGCCGTTGCCGTTGCTGCGCGCATAGGCGAAGCCGGTGCCGTTGGCGCCGGTCTGGTACAGCAGGTCGGCGTCGCCGTCGTTGTCGAAGTCAGCGGCGAGCATCCGTGAGCCGGCCGCTGGCGCCGGGAAGCTTGCCGTCGACTGGCTGCTGAAACTGCCGCCGTCGTTGCGCAGGTAGGTGCCGGTAGTGCCGTTGACCCCGGCCAGCACATCGAGGTCGCCGTCGCCATCGAAGTCGGCAACGTGGTAGTTGGAGCCGGTATGGTCTGGCAGCGACAACCCGGCAAAGGGCGACTGCGCCAGGCTTTGCAGGGTGAAGCTGCCGTTGCCGTTGCTGCGCGCGAATGCCCAGAGCGAACCATTGCCCCCGGTCTGGTAGAGGATGTCAGCGTCGCCGTCGTTGTCGAAATCGCCCACCACCACCCGGCTGCCGGCGGCGATGGTGGTGCCGCTCAGCGGCGCGCTGCCGGTACTCCAGGAGGTGGCCAGCAGCCCCTGGTAATCGTTGAGCGCCAGGGCCGTGGTTGCCAGCGGGCCGCTGCTGCGCTCCAGGGTCCAGTTGCCGCCCAGCGCACCGCTACCGGTGTCGTCGCTGGAGGCGCCGATGTCGGCACCGGTCAGGCTTGCCAGCTGGCTGACAAAGGCCTGGCCAGCATCGTCCTTGCCGACCTGGCAGCCATACAGCATCAGGTCGCCGTCGGCCTTGAGCGACTGGCCGATGGACTGCAGCGCCTCGCCGTGATCGGCAAGGTTGCTGCTGCTCAGCCAGACATTGCCCAACTGCACGGTACCCGAAGCACCGTGGGAAAATACATGGATGGCATCCAGGTCGCTGCGGCCCTTGAGGTAGTCGGCCATTTGCTGCAGGCCGTCCTTGCCCGGGTCGAGCACCACCACTTCACTGCCCGCCGGCAGGCCCTTGAGGGCTTCCTGCGGGTTGCTGATCTGGCCATCGACAAACACCACTTCATGGCGTTCGCTGGCACTGGCGCCACGCGTATCGGCAGTGGCCAGCGCGGCCCTGTCGGCCTGCGCGGTATCGCTTGCGCTGTCTTTGCCGGTGTCCTTGGCGGCCTCGGCAGTTGCCTCCTGGGCAACCACCGCAACCGAGGCGTCGAACATGATCCGCGGTTCCAGGGCAAACAACAGCGGTGCCTGACCGGCAGGGGTGGGCACTGGCCGGCCCTGGCGTTTGAATCGGTCGATGAACTTCATGTTGCACCTCAGGCTGTACGGGTTGTTGCCCTAAAACTGCTATGGAACGGCTATGGCAGCGGTGGCGCGCATCACGCGCCACCGCGCCGGTTCATCAACCGCGCGAAGGGAAGATGCCTTCGGTGGCGATGATCATGCTCAGGCCCAGGTACGGGCTGAGGTTGTTGAAGGGCTGATTGCCACCGGCAACGCCACAGCTTTGCGCTGCCAGGTTGGTCAGCGCCGTGGGGTTGCCATAGATGTTGACCGTGCCCAGGTTGGCATCGCCGCTCTGCGCCAGCACCAGGCTTGCCGTGCCTTTGTCGGCGCCGGCAGCTTCCGTCGAGACCATTAGCGGATGGCTGTGCATCGGCATTTGCTGCACGGTCAGCGTGGTGTTCTGGCTACCTCCCGTTTCACCGAGATCGACTTCACCCAGGCCCGGGCCCTGGCCCCAACCGACGGGCGAGCGGCCGCGCAGGTCGGGCAAGCCGAAGGTGACCCGGCCGTCGCCGCCATAGATCGTGCCGAGGATCGAAAACAGCGCGGCGTTTTGCGATATCGCCATCAATTGCCCACTGCACATTGCATAACCACGGGGCGCAAAGTTGCCACCGAACATCTTGATCTCACCGAGGAAGGGATCACTCATCTGGCATTACCTGTTTTTGGGTTGTGGGTGTGAACAGATCAGTTCAGGGCGCTCAGGCCTGCGGCTCCCGCTCACGGTGCAGCACCGCCTGCAGCACATGGCGGCCATCGGGCTCGGGCTGCACCGGGGTCATCAGCAGCAACCATTCCTGCTGCTGCGGACCGATAACGCGGTACACGCCCTGGTGCGGCAGCAGGCCGGCGGGCAAGGCGAAAAACACCAGGAAGCATTCGTGGCGGGCGCTCATGGCCACGCCCTCACTCAGTTGCACGCGTTCGACGGCTACGCGCTGCTCCGGCCCCAGCCAGAGCGCAAAGGCATGGCGGTCGGCCGCTTGCAGCTCGGCGAAGGTGGGCATGGGGATCTGGCCGGCGGCGCTCATGAGGCCTGCGCCATCAGGCAGCCAGGCACCGGCTCACGCCGCAGGCGGCGGTAGACCCCCGACTCGCCGACCGGGATAAAACCAAGCCTTGCATACAGCCGTTGCGCCGGATTGTAGTGCTCGACACACAGCTCGCAGGCGAGCCCGCGCTGGTCGGCGCGGCGCAGCAAGTCGTCGAGAATGGCGCTGCCAGTGCCGTGGCCAATGCAGGCGGGCAACAAGGCGATATCGATGAGGTTGAGTGCAGTCTGCCCCCAGAACAGGTACAGGCGGCCGATGGCTTGGCCCTGGCGTTCGACCAGGAGGAACTCACCGTCCGGGTAATGGGCCTGGTAATACTGGTGCTGGGCAGTGAATTGCTGGCGCAGAAACTGCGCAATCTGCTCGGCCGACCAGCCGCTGTGGCGCATTTCGCCGGCGCGGGTGGTGGCGTACAAATGCTCAAGGAAAGGCAGGTCGCCTTGGCCGATGGGGCGGAAACTCAAACCGAGTGGGTTCATCGTGTGTAGCGTCCCTGCGAGATGCTGAGCATTGATCCGTCCGCCCCAATGCCCCACGCCTGGCGTGAGATCATTGTGATGGCATTTTATTCTAATTGTCTGACAATCGCACTATCAAAATCCGCTTTCTCTTACCCCCAGCGCAGCCATTCGTCGCCATGCCGATGCCAGCAACGACTGGCCCTTGCCTTCGAGCACCACCAGCCCGCGAACCGGGCGTTGCAGGCCCCCAGGCGGGCTATTTTCGAGGGCAAAGCGTACGCCGTATTGCCCCTGCAGCGGCTGCGCCCGGCGGTTCTCATCGCGGCGGATGGCGATGGGGCCCTGGTGCTCGGAAACCAGCGCCTCCTGATCGATGGCGCTGACCCCGGTGGTGTCGATATCGCTGAGGCTGACCCGCAGCGAATCGCGCAGCGGATCATCGGCAACAAAATGCCCGGGCGCGCCGGCCTCGACCCGCCACAAGTCCGCTTCGGCCAGATAACCACGCAGGCGCAGGCCCTCCTCGACCACTGCAGCCAGCGGCAACTGCGCGGCAATCCAGCGGCCCGGTGCCAGGCCCACGGCCAGGTCGCGTATCACCCCGGCGTGCGGCGCGCGCAGGTTCAGGCGCTCGCGCTGGGCGGCCAGGCCGCGGTATTCGGCCACCGCCTCGGCCAGGCGCTGCTCGAGGATGCCGCTGTCGGCGGCGGTTTCACTGCGCCCGGCCTGGCGACGCAATTGCAGCTGCAGGATCTGGATTTCGCGCCGTACGATCTGCAGGCGCGATTCCAGGTCCGGTGACTCCAGCACCACCAGCAACTGATCGCGGGCCACGTGCTGGCCGTCCTGCACATGCACCTCGCGGATACGCGCTGCGGTCGGTGCATGCAGGGCACTGACCCGCGACGCTTCGAGCAGCGCCGGCACCTCGACATCGCTGCGCCACGGCAACACCAGCACCAGCAGCACCGCCAGCAGGCCGAGGCCCAGGCCCAGCACCTTGCGCGGTTGCGCTCGCTGGCGTTGCTGCCACCAGTGCTGGCCCTCCTTATAGACCGGCAAGGCGATGAACCAGGTCAGCTCGACCAGCATCAAAAAGATGCCCAGCGCCTTGAAAAACAAGTGATACACCGCCAGGGCGATGCCGAAAAACAGCACTGCGCGCCACAGCCAGGCGGCGTAACCCCAGCTCAACAAGCGCCGGCGCATGGCCGCCGACCACGGCTCGGGCGCCGCCTCGGCATAACCGAACAGCGCCTCGCGCAAGCGCCAGCGGCACAGGGCGAAGGCCCGGCCCTGGAGGTTGTCGACCGCCCACAGATCGCTGAGCAGAAAGTAGCCGTCAAAGCGCATCAACGGGTTGAGGTTGATCGCCAGGGTGGTGATCCAGGTGGCGCTGGCCAGCATGAACGCCGCCGTGCGCCCTGCCCCGTCCGGCAACAACGACCAGGCCAGCAGGGCCAGGCAGGCCAGCAGCAACTCGGCGAGCACCCCGCCGGCGCCGATCAACAGGCGGGTGCGGCGGTCCTGCACGCGCCAGGCATCGCTGACATCGGTGTAGAGCATCGGCAACAGCACCATGAACGCCAGGCCCATGCTCGGCACCCGGCAGCCGGCGCGTTTGGCCATGTAGGCGTGGCCGAATTCGTGGCACAACTTGGCAAAGCCCAGGGCGATGGCAAAGGCTGCAGCACCGCCGAGGCTCAACAGGTGGGGAAAGGTTGCGAGAAAACGCTGCCAGTCGCGCATGACCAGAAACAGCCCCAGGCACAGTACCGTGGGCAGGCCGTAGCGCAGCAGGTTCGGGCCGAACCGCGCCAGCCACGGCCAGGTACGGTTGAGAAAGGCATCCGGGCGCCACAACGGGATACGAAAGAACAGGTACTTGTGCAGCAACTGGGTCCACAGCCCCTGTCGCTGGCGGGCGGCTTTGTCGGCGTAGCTGGCCCGTTGCTCGTCATCACTGGCGGTGACCAGGTCATGGCCACGCAAAAAGCGCAACAGCTCCTCAATGGCCGTGCCCGGCAGCGGCATGCCCGGTTCGCGATTGGCTGCGGCCAGCACCCGCGCCGGATCGCCCAGCGCCCAGTGCCGCAACAGGCGCATGGCGGGCGCGCCGAGCTTGAAATAGCGCCCGCGCAGCGGGTCGGCCAGGGTCCATTGCGCAGCGCCGTCCAGCCCTGGCGCGGCGGGCGACAGTTGCAGGTCCGGGCGCAGTGCCGGCAGCATCAAAGGCCCACCGTCTGGCGCAGGGCCGCCAAAGGCCGGCGCAGCAGGTACAGCGCCAGCGGTGCACGCTGGCCAAACAGCTTGGCGGTGCCACGCAGGCCGATGCGCGGCGGCGCGTCGGTAAAGCGTGCGTCCAGGCGATAAGCCAGTTGCCCGGCCGGAGTGTTCTGCGCTTCGTAGGCGGCGCGTTCGAGCTCGGCGCCATGGCGGTGCAGCGGGTCGCTGTCAAGAAACAGCGCCACTTCGGCGCCAGGCTCAAGGCTCAAGGCATCGGCCACCGGCAGCTCGATGCGCAGCTCGGCCTGGGCCGGGTCGGCGATTTCCAGCAGACGCTCGCCGGTCTGCAATGGCTTACCGGTCAGGCGCTGGGCGTCGGCGAACACGGCAATACCGGCACGCTCGGCACGCACATCGGCGCGCGCCAGCAGCTCGCGGGCATAATCGCGCTCGGCGCGCTTCTGCTCGACACGGGCGGCCAGCAGGTCAAGCCGGGCGCTGGATTCAGCATCGGAAAATGCTCGCTGGGTGTTGGCCTTGAGCTCGGCCTCGGCGACCCCGAGGGTGCGCTCGGCAACATCGGCCTGGGCCTTGAGGCTGGTGGCGTCGAAGCGCACCAGCACCTGCCCGGCCTGCACCGCCTGGTTGGGCTTGATCAGGAACTCGGCGATCACCCCATCCAGCGGTGTGGCCACCACCTGGCCGTTGCGTGGCACTACTTCGGCCGGCGCCAACACCGACTGGCGCACCGGCACCAGCAGCACCAGCAGGGCTGCGGCGCCGATCGCCCAGCGGCTGCGTGCCGGCCAGCGCAGGCGCCATGGTTTGCCCGGCTGCAAGGCCAGCCAGGCATGGCTGTAACACTCGCCCAGGTGGTTGAGCAAGCTGTGCTCGGCCTCGACCCAAGGGTTGTCGCGGGCCAGCCACAAACCGCCAAAAACCACACCCTGGCGGTCCTTGAGCGGCAGCCAGAAGGCGTGGGCAGCTGACAACGACTGCCAGTCATCGCGGCTGGCCTGATCGAAACTGTCCGGGTTCAGCGGCCCGCTGGTGTCCAGGCGGGCGCTTTTACCCAACTGCGCGCCAGCATGCTCGATAAACGCCGCGAACGGCGCGTTCGCCTCGACCACGCTGATCGCGGTCAACGCCCGCACCTTGCCGGCAATCAGCAGCGCGGCGTGGCGAAAGGCGAACAGCGGCTGGGGGTCGTTGACCATGCTGAAGGCCAGCGCCTCGACCGTGGTCGCGGCGCGGGCCTGATGCTCCAGGCGCAGGTAATGCGCCAGCAGCTGCTCCATGCCATTGGCTACGGGCGCGTTCATGGCTGGCCGGCGAAGTGCGCGGAGCCGCTCATGCCGGCCAGCAGGCCGCGGCTGTCGGCCGGCAGCGTGCCGATCAGCAGCAGGGTCTGGCTGCCTTCATCGATGCGCGCGCCCAGGCGCTTGACCACCGCCTGCAGCGGCGCGCCGGTTTCATCGGGGACGAAGCTGAAGGTCTGTTCCGGCTTGAGCTTGCCCAGCCAGCGCGAAGGCACCAGCAGGTGCACCTCCAGCGAACGGTTGTCGACGATTTCCAGCAACGGCGCGCCGCTGGCCACGCTTTCGTGGGCCTGGACCTTACGGGCAACCACCTGGCCGTCGAACGGGGCCTTGACCTGGCAGCGCTGCACCTGCACCTGATAAACCTGCGCCTCAGCCTGGGCCTGCGCCTGGCGCGCTTCGGCCAGGGTCACTTCGAAGCGCCCGACCGAATTGAGCGCCGCCAGTTGCTGCTTGTTGCGCAGCTCTTCACGGGCCGCACGCACGGCAGCGCCGGCGGCATTCTGCTGGGCCTGGTAAGCGCTGCAATCAAAACGCACCAATACATCGCCCTTGCTGAACGACTGGCCTTCGGCGAACGGCATGTCCACCACCCGCCCGGCCAGCTCGCTGGCCAGCACCGCCTGCGAGCGCGCGCGCAGCACGCCGCGCACTTCGCTGACGCTCGAGGTCGCGCCCTCGAGCAGCGGATCGCTGTCGGCAGCCGCCTGCGCCAGGCTTGCGACCATCATCAACGCCAGGCACCAGGCTCCGTGCTTCATCTCGCTGCATCCTTTCATTATTGGTTGTATGCGTTGTGTATCGGTTGCAGCGGCGCGAACCTGATTACCGTTGGTCAGCAGCCGCTGGCTGGCAACCCAGGCACCGCCCTACGTGCCAGGCACAGGTGGCATGGCGAGTGTAGTAGCGGGGAACATGCGCGATGAAATGCGCGAACTGCAATCAAGGTAAGTGGCAGGATGCTATCAGTGTTTTTCGAGGCGCGGTAGCGGGTGCGAGGGGGTAAACACTATATTTTTTTGGCCCGGCGAGCTGGCCTTCGTCAGCGATGAGAACGATGCTGATTTTGCGCACGGTTCTCTACCAGCAGCACGCTCAAACACGTCTGAATACATACTCCATAAAATACGAACTTACATCTTGTCAAAACATTTGCATTGACGCTTCAGCCCCTCTGGCGAAAACAATAAACCCAGACCGAGCGATACACAGAAGTTTGAAAAGCAAACATTAAAGATGCTTCCTACAAACAATAAAAAACATTAAACAACTTCCCCCAATACGTTGAAAGCAAACGTTCACGCAGGGCCGCACATGTCATTAAAAAGTCGCTATATGGAAGAACGCCGGCGCCTGCGCGAACTGGCCGACGAATTTGCCGAAGACGATCCGCGCCTGGCGCACTTTCTCGG
This sequence comes from Pseudomonas sp. UC 17F4, assembly GCF_900101695.1. NCBI lineage: Bacteria > Pseudomonadati > Pseudomonadota > Gammaproteobacteria > Pseudomonadales > Pseudomonadaceae > Pseudomonas > Pseudomonas sp. UC 17F4. Next base: position 3,191,849 of record NZ_FNKV01000001.1, on the reverse strand, counting down.
CAGCGAAGCCTCTGACCCCGACGTCGAGCGATTGATGGACGGCTTTGCATTCCTGACTGCAAAGCTTGCGATGAAGATCGACGACCACCTGCCGGAAATCACCCAGCCGCTGCTGCAACTGGTCTACCCCAATTTCCTTCGGCCCTTGCCCAGCGTCACCATGGTGCGCTTCGACCCGATCAATCATGCGCTGAGCGAAAGCCAGCTGATCCCCAAGGGTACCGCGCTGTTCTCCAGGCCGGTCGACGGCGTGAACTGTACCTTTCGCACCTGTACCGACGTGACCCTCTACCCCTTGGTCATCGATGAGATCTGCCACATCGACAGTGCCGACAAATCCATCGTCCGCATCGACCTTGGCGCGCTGACCGAGCAACCGCTGCGCCAGCTCGACTGCGACCGGTTGAGCTTTCATCTGGGAGGCGCTGCAAGCAACGCCCTGACGCTCTACCAATGGCTGTCACAGCACCTGCACAAGGTGGTTTTGCACATCAACGACCATCGCTATTCCCTCCCGCCCGCGACCTTGACCTTTGCCGGTTTCGAACCCGGCGAGGCACTCCTGCCAAGCCCGGGCGAGCACCTGGATGGCTACCGCCTGATACAGGAGTACTTTTACTTCCCGCAGCGCTTTCACGGCTTCAACCTGACCGAACTGCGCCGCTACTGGCCGGACGCCGCAGCCGAGCATATCCGCCTGGAACTGCGTTTTGACGCGCCCTTCCCCAACGGTTTCCAGCTCGACCGCGACAGCTTTTCACTGTACTGCACGCCGGCCATCAACCTCTTCGACCACCCAGCCAGGCCCATCCCGCTTGACGGGCAGGCCGTCTGCGAAGCCGTGCAACCCAGCGGGCGGCGAGCGCAGGCCTATGAGATTTTCAGCGTTGACAAGGTCGCTACCCGACGCCGGGACACGCAGACCTCGCAGGATCAACAAAGCCTGGAGTTTGCGCCCTACGAAGCGCTGCCCCGGCGTGTCGAACGCGCCGAAGAGCGTAGCGCACACTATTACAGCGTGACGCTCGAACAAGACCTGATCAAAGAGCGGGCGCGCCATGTCATCCGCCTGCTGCACGGTGATCAACGCCCCTACCGGGGCCAGCAGCAGACCCTGAACATCGACCTCACCTGCTGCAATGGCAACCTGCCCCTGCAACTGGACATCGGCGATATCAACCTCACCACCCAGGCCACGCCCTCGTTTGCCACCTACCGCAACCTGACCCGCCCGACCCGCTGTTACCCACCGGCGCTGGATGACGACCTGCACGGGGATGTGCAGTGGGTACTGCTTTCCAACCTGGCCCTTAATGACCTGTCGCTGTCCTGCGCCGACGCGCTCAAGGCGGTGCTGCAAGTCTATGACTTCGTGGCGCCCTATGACCTGCAGCACAAGCGCGCCACCCAGCGCCGCCTGAACGCTATCGAACACGCCAGCACGGCGCCGACTGACTGGTTGATCAAGGGCCTGCCCGTGCGCGGCATGCTCACCACCCTCAGGGTCAACCCCAACGCCTTCGACAATGAGGGCGACCTGCAGCTGTTTGGCAGCGTGCTCTCGCACTTCATGGCGCTGTATGCCAGCAGCAACTCCTTTCACCAGCTGGAAATCATCAACAGCGTGCGTAACACCAGCTTCGTCTGGCCCGCACGCACCGGCCAGCAGCCGGTGATGTGAACCCGGCAGGCCGCCACTACCTGAGTATGATCCGGGAAAAACTACGCGTGCGATGCGCTTAGTTGCGTTCAATAACGTGCACTTAAACCGCTCTGTAATCAGCAGAGCAAACTACTACGCCTGCAAAAAACACCCCAAAAACAACAAGTGACTTTTCCCACAAGCATTTAGGAAGCCCAACAAAGACAAGGCAGTAAGTTACCTCTTACTGTCTCCCCCCTCTGTAAGAACAAATCTTGTTGGACGTTCCATCCACGTCCATTCGACCTGCCCGACGCAATGAACAGCAGGAGTTGCCATGCCCGGCCAGCGCGATGTGCGTTTTACCTTCAGCTCGACGGCTGACATTGACTTTGATGTGGTGTCTTTTGAACTGAACGAGGGTATTTCCCAACTCTATCGTTTGACCATCGAGCTGGTCAGTGCAACCGCCGACGCCGACTTTGCCACCCTGCTCGACCAGCCTGCGGCTCTGACCCTCTGGCAGGGCAACCAGGCCGTTCGCCATGTGCATGGCCTGATCAGTCGTTTCGAACAGGGCCAGACCGGCTTTCGCCGCACCCGCTACCGCGCCGAGATCGAACCGCAGCTGGCCCGCGCGCAACTGCGCTCCGACTGGCGCATCTTCCAGAAACGCAGCGTGCCGCAGATCCTTGAACAACTGTGCAAGGAGCGTCAATGGGGCCAGGCCAGCCAGCACCTGAGCGAAACCCACCTGCCCCGCGAGTACTGCGTGCAGGCGGGCGAACTGGACCTGGACTTCTACCTGCGCCTGGCGGCCGAGGAAGGCTTGCTGTCGAGCTTCGAGCACAGCGAAGCCGGCCATCGGCTGATCCAGGCCGACCATATCGCGACCTTCGGCGCCATCGAGGGCGGGCCGGTGGTGTATGAGGCCAATCCGGGGGGCGAAGCCTGGCAACCGTCCCTGCGCCAGTTCACCTACCGCGAACAGGTACGGACCAGCTGCCAGACCCAGCGTGACTACACCTTCAGCCATCCGCGCTACAACCTGGAGCAAAACGTGCTGGCCGCCGAGATGGGCAGCCAGACCGTCGACTACGAGCGCTACGACTACCCCGGTCGCTACAAGCACGACGACGCCGGCAAACCCTTCACCCAGACCCGCCTCAAGGCCCTGCGCGGTGATGCGCGCACCGCCGAGGTCGAAGGCGACGATGCGCGTCTGCTGCCGGGCAAGGCCTTCACCCTCAGTGGCCATCCGCGCGAAGACCTCAACAGCGGCTGGCGACCAATCCAGATCAAGCACCAAGGCCGCCAGCACACCGCCCTGGAAGAAGAGTCTGCCGAAAGCGAACACGGCACCTGGTACAGCCTGACCGCCACCTTGATCCCCGATACCGTTGAATGGCATGCCCCGGCGCGCCCCAAGCCATGCATCGAAGGGCCGCAGATCGCCATGGTGGTCGGCCCGGCCAAAGAGGAAATCTACTGCGACGAGCATGGCCGCGTACGCGTGCAGTTTCCCTGGGACCGCGAAGGCTGCGAAGACGATCGCAGCTCGTGCTGGGTGCGCGTCGCCCAGACCTGGGCCGGGGCGGGCTGGGGGCATGTGGCCCTGCCGCGGATCGGCCAGGAAGTGGTGGTGGGCTTTCTCCACGGCGATCCGGACCAGCCAATGATCATGGGCCGCAGCTATCACGCGATCAACCGCCCACCGTACCGCTTGCCCGAGTTCAAAGCACTGAGCCCGCTGCGCAGCAAAGAGCACCACGGCCAGCGCCACAACGAACTGCGCCTGGACGACACCAGCGGGCAGATCAGCGCCACCTTGATGAGCGATCACGCCGCCAGTGCCTTGAACCTGGGCTACCTGACCCATCCCCGGCCCGGTGGCGGGCAGCCCCGGGGTGAAGGCTTCGAACTGCGCACCGACGCCCACGGCGTGGTGCGTGCCGGCGGCGGCCTGCTGCTGACCAGCGAACTGCGCGCCCGCGCCGCCTCCCACCACACCGACCTGCCGCAAACCGCCGAACGCCTGAAGACCGCCCAGCAATATCACGCCACTTTCGCCAGCGAAGCCCGCGACCACCTGGCCCAGGAAAGCGGCGACCAGGACGAAGTCGCCGATGCGCTTCAGGCCCAGCACGACGGCATACGCGGCCGCGGTACCGGCAACCCCAATGCCAATCAATACCCCGAGTTCAGTGAACCCTTCCTGGTCCTCGACAGCCCGGCCGGGATCGCCAGCAGCACGCCGCAATCCACCCACCTGGCCAGCGGCGAACACCTGGGCCTGAGCAGTGGCGGGCACACCAGCCTGGCCGTCGGCAAGCGCCTGCTGATCAGTGTCAGCCGAGGCCTGCGCACCTTCGTGCAAAGCCTCGGCTGGCGCCTGGTCGCAGCCTCCGGCGATATCGACATCCGCGCCTTGAAAGACAGCATCAACTTGCTGGCCAAACTCAAGGTCACCGTCAGCGCCGAACGCATCATCCTCAGCGCCAAGGAGGAACTGGTGATCCAGGCGGCGGGCAGCAGCACCACCTACAACGCCGGCGGCATCAGCCACGCCACCAGCGGCGTGTACACAACCCACGCCACTGACTTTCTCTACAAAGGCGCAAAGAGCCAGGCGGCGGCCTTTCCTGAAGGGCCAAAAGCCGGCAAAGGCAATCTTGAGCTGTTCCAGCACTACGCCAATGGTTTTGCGTTCAAGGGCTCGGAGTATCAGGTCGAGGATGCACTCGGGCAGGTTTTCAAGGGCACGCTGGATGACAACGGCTTTGCGGCGGTGGCAGGCCTGGCGCCAGGACCGGTCAAGGTGCTGTTCGGCACAGACAAGACTCGCGCCGCCTCGGCAGCGCCATTTGCAGAGCAAGCAGCACGATCAGCAGCGACGCCCGGCGCCATGACTACCTTGCGGCCGTCGCAGGTCATCCAGCAGACGTTGGACCGCCTCTTCGCAATGGAGTCCGCTGATAAAGGACTGCCCCTCTCCCTTACCGCTATTCCCGCAAATCGAACCATTAACGGAGGCGGCCCGAATGGCTCGATGTGAAGGTGCGGTCGCGCCCAAGAATACTTTTACCGAAGAGGATGTAAGGGCTGGCACCGACAAACTGGCGCAGTGGCTGACCGGGCTCACCGGTGATGCCGTCAACTGGCGCACTGTTATTACTGTCGGTGAAATGCTACCCGTCGCGGGCTCGATCTTCGCTGCGGCCGATGCGATCGGCGACATCATTGAGCTGGCCCAGGGCGACGCCACCTACAGGGCCGATCTCTACAATTGGGTCGGCCTGGGGATCAACCTGTTCGGCCTGGTTCCGCTTCCTGGAGTCGGAGCAGCCCGAGCGGTCATGCGCCCTTCACTGAAGACCCTCAGAACCACCAAAGGCGACATCAGCCAGGCGCTGCTGACTACCATAGAAAGCGCGCTGGCCGATGTCTGCCCCGGCGATCTCGAGGCATTCGTCAAGGAGGTTGAAGCCACCCTGCACAGCATCCTCAAGGCCTTTGCACAAAAGGTCATCGAGGTTTGTAAATTCCTTGCTGACCTCATCCGCTCGGTGGCAAGCGGCGTTGTACAGGACGTGGCACTGACCGTGCTCTTTCCCGGAATCAGCCTGGTAGTTGAAGCGGCCGATGCCTTCAAGAGACGCACCGGATTCGGCTTTGGAAAAGACGATATCGGCTTAGGCGACAGACAAAAGCAACAGTTGCAGAAAACCCTTGAGCCCGTTGCGGCGAGCATCGAGCAGATTGGCAATATCGCCAGCGACAAGATCATCCAGACAGGCAGTGAAACCAATCCGGACAGCCTTCTTAGCATCATCAGGGCGCTTTCCAGTGCCTTGCAGCGACGCAAGAATGCCCCACGCCAGGCGAATATGGCGCCTGGCAGAACCAACGAAGCCAGAAGGCCACAGCCGCAAAATGGCACTCAAGCCAGTCCGGCCCAGCGCTCTGCCCGTGCTGACGGTAACTGCCAAAAGCAGGGAAGCAAAGCTGGCACCCAGTGCAGCATCAGCTTCGCCATGGGCAGCGAAACAATTGTCCATACCGACTTCGAGCTTCCCGGCACCTTCCCCCTGGTGTGGAACAGGACTTACCGTTCCTCACTCTCAGCCTTTGACAACAACCCGTTCGGTGCCCGCTGGATCACGCCGTTCTCCAGCCGCTTGGATCTGAGCGAAGATCAACTCACCTACCATGCGACCGATGGGCGTAGCCACCACTACCCGCTTCCCGACGTTCACCATCACCATCTCGACCCGATTGAAAACCTGGTCATTGCGCGCACCAGCAAAAACAGATTGGTACTGCTGCGGGGGCATGACAGCCAGGAGCACTACGAACGGGTAAGCAATCAGTTCCGCCTGACAGCCATCAGCCTGCGCGGCGGTGCCCGCATTGCCTTGCACTACGAGCACCAACACGCTGAACACAGCGTGCTCTCGGATTTGCTCACCTACCAGAACGACACCCCGCACCAGCACATCCATACCCAGATCGACGACCAGGGCCGAATCAAGGCACTTTGGCTCATGCATGACGGCCAAGCGCTTCGACAGTTGGCACGTTATGAGTTCGACCACCAGGGTGACCTGCGCGCCGCCCGCGACGAGCACGATGCTCAATGGAACTATGACTACCAGCACCATCTGCTAACCCGCTACACCGACCGCACCGGTCGCGGCATGAACCTGCAATGGCAAGGCAACGGGCCGGATGCCAAAGCGGTTCGAGAATGGGCCGACGATGGCAGCCAGGACACCCGCCTGAGCTGGGACCCGGACATCCGCCTGACACGCCTGCTCGACGCCAACGGTCAAGAGACGCTGTATTACTACGATGTCCTCGGCTACACCTACCGCATCATCCATCCCGATAGCAACGAGGAGTGGTTCTATCGCGACGACGCCAAGAACCTCACCCAGCACATCCACACCGACGGCAGTGTCGACAGCTACGCCTACGATGAGCGCGGCAACCTGGTCCAGCACACCCGCCCCGACGGCACCAGCGTCCACCATGCCTACGACGACCAGGACCTGCGCTTCAAGACCCGCGATGCCGAGGGCGGGCTGTGGAAGTACGACTACGACCCGCGTGGCAACATCATCGAAACCCTCGATCCGCTGGAGCACAAGACCCAGTACAGATACAACAGCGACAACCTGCCCGTTGCCATCATCGACGCCAACGGCGCAGAGAAAAAACTCGCCTACAACGCCGACGGCCAGCTGATCCGCTACACCGACTGTTCCGGCAAAACCAGCCAATGGCGATACAACGCGCTGGGGCAACTGTCCCAAGTCACCGACGCCGCGGGCATGGTCACCAGCTACCATTACCAGGCAGGTCAGCTCAGCCGTATTGTTCACCCGGACAAGACCGAGGAGCGTTTCGAGCGCGATGCCGAAGGCCGTCTTCTCGACCACATCGACGCCCTGCAGCGCCGCACCGTCTGGCAATACAACGAAGCGGGGCTGATCCAGCAACGCCGGAACGCCGATGGCAGCATCCTCAACTACCGCTGGGACCGGCTTGGCCAGCTTGTCGAGCTGCGCAACGAGAACAACAGCACGGCTACCTTCAAGTACGACCCGGTTGGCCGCCTGCTGAAGGAAACCGGTTTCGACCAGCAAACCACCCACTACCTCTACGACAACGGCAGCAACCAGCCTACCCGCCGCCTTGATGGCGATCGCGTCACCTGTTTCGAATACGACCCCCTGGGCCGACTGCTAATGCGCCAGGCAGGCCAGAGGACGGCGCAGCAATGGCAAACCGAAACGTTCGCCTACGACGGTAACGGCAATCTGCTGCTCGCCGAGAACGACGCCTGCAAGCTGCAATGGTTCTACGATAGCGCTGGCAACAACACGCGCGAACACCAGTACCTGCGTTACCTGAAAAAGCCCCATGTTGCCATCTGGCGGCACGAGTATGACGCGCTGAACCAGCGGGTTGCCACGGTCCGCCCTGATGGCCATCGGGTCAGTTGGTTGACCTATGGCAGCGGCCACCTGCTGGCGCTGAAGCTGGACGATCGGGAACTGCTGAATTATCAGCGTGACGACCTGCACCGAGAGATTGGCCGCGAGCAAGGCAACGGTCTGCAACAACGCCAGAGCTGGACACCGAACGGTCACTTGCAGGAACAGACCGTCGCTCGACGCGGTGAGTCAAGCCGCTTGTCAGTGCGCAACTACCGTTACGACGTTGCCGGTCAGCTCACCAACATCCAGGACCTGCGCCGTGGCGCCATCAACTACCGCTACGATCCTGTTGGCCGCCTGCTCGAAGCAGGCAGTTTGGCAAATAGCGAACATTTCGCCTTCGACCCGGCCAGCAACCTCCTCGACCCGCAGGCACCCCAGGAGCACAACGGCTACCCGCGCAGCAAACTGCTCGACAACCTGCTGCGCGACTACTGTGGCAAGCACTACCTCTACGACGAACGCGGCAACCTCAAGGAGCGCATCGAGAACGGCAAGAAAGCCACCTTCAGCTGGGACCTCTACGACCGCTTGACGCACTACGAGGATGATCGGCTGACTGTCTACTATGCCTATGACGCCCTCGGCCGGCGCCTGTGCAAGCGCTCCCGCGCCAAGTACCAGAACCGCCGCGAGGCCGGTCCCGCATGGAACCAGAACGAACAGCGCAAGCTCGATCAGCAGTACGGCTGCGGCAACACCCTCTACGGCTGGGATGGCGACACCCTGGCCTTCGAAAACCGCACCCATGACCTTGGCGCCCGCCTGACCCACTACGTGTACGAGCCCGGCACCTTCGTGCCCGTTGCTCAAGCGGTGGAACACCACTCCATCAAGTTGCTGCTCGAGCCTGTCTACGACTTTCCCTACGACATCGAGCGTGACCCCGTCTGGCAGCACAAGCCCGCGCCAACGCCCTTCGATGCGTTTGCCTGGTACCAGTGCGACCACCTGGGCACGCCCATGGAGCTTACCGATGAACAGGGCGAAGTGGCCTGGAGCGGCACCTACAAGGCCTGGGGCGCGGCACAGGAGAAACGCAGCGACACCGCCAAGCGTGCAGACATCCGCAATCCGTTGCGCTTTCAGGGGCAGTACTTCGATGTCGAGACAGGGCTGCATTACAACCGGTATCGGTACTATGATCCGGGGGTCGGGCGGTTTGTTGGGAAGGATCCGATCGGGTTTGCGGGTGGGTTGAATGTATTTGCTTATGCGCCGAATCCAACCCATTGGACAGACCCATTAGGATTAAAGGCAAAGATCAACTGCCCAATATGTTGTGATGGATCACACGGAAGATCAAATAAGCAGGAGCGGCTTCTAGAGCTTGCAAACGACCCTAATCAGCCCAGACATGTTCGCGGATGGATACGCAATGAAATTCGTCACATTGAAACAGGGAACCGCACATCAATTCGCCTCCCTGGGAATTCGAGGAACTCCAGAGCTCCTGGCCGAGAGCTCGCCCATGGACGCAACACTCCCGCGAAAACAGGACACTGCTATCGTCACTCAGCTCTCCAGGACGCCGACTTGCACAAAGCACAACACAAAATAGGAGGTTATTAAGTGCAACACCACCCCAAAAAAATCAGCAACATCGTATCTCTATCAAAGAAAGAGCGATACGAGTATTTCCTTCGAAAAGTCACTGACTCCATGAAACTATGGGGACTATTCGATGCTGGATGGGCAACCCTCCAAGCCGAGAATTCGACTATAGTTCCTCTCTGGCCCGAGGAGTGCTTTGCCAAAATTTGCGCCACCAATGAATGGAGTAACCTAGAACCCCAACACATTGATCTGCAAAGTTTTATAGACAAGTGGATTCCAGGACTAGAAGGTGATAACCATTTGTGCTTAATATTCCCTACCCCTAGCGATCAAGGAATGATAATTACTGCCCACTCTCTACATCACGACTTGAAGAGGGAACTTTCCCAATATGAATAACCCGACACTACGATCATGGGTAGTTTGTTGTTGAAACGCAAACTGTTGAGAATCGCTCCATCAGCAGTACCTTTGCCTGGAACCAGTGCAATCACCTCGATACGCCGATGGAAGTTACCGACGAACGATGTGAAGTCGCCAGCGCCGCAACACTCTGACTGGCTGAATGCTCTTTAAAACCCAAATCGACTTACCTAATTCTAGCGCGACGCCTAAACCGACTAGAAGGATCAAGCCATAACCCCACCGTAAAACAACTTAATTCTCGCTCCGAAAAGAAAATGCAACTGAAAACGCCACACCTGCCGAGGTTCAATTCAGGCCATAGGAGAGGAAAACAAATGCATTTCTTCGCTGCGGAAAGCGACATGCTCCTCCTGATAAGGGAGGCTACGCACCTAAAACAACTAAACGCAATAGCCACTGGCAAAGCAAAAAAAAATCTTAAGGACGATGTCATTAATTTATCTAACATACCAAATTTAGGTAACTCACCATACAGTGACAGCGCATTGAACCCCTCCTATTTAGTCTGGGAAACTAAAAACAAGATCAAATCACGAGAAGTACCCCAAAGGAACGGTGGAGCGATAAATCTGGTTGACCAGAGAGACAACCCAGAAACGATAGTAATCCGACCCGGTAGTGCGCACCCAGATGGCATTATCTCAGGGGAGATATCCACCATTCACGCCTCCACCGAGAGCCTTGAGCTCTACAAACTGTTCGAGAAACTGATAAAACAGCGATTCACAAAAATAAAATCATATTATGTTGGAAATGATGCAATCAAAGCTCTATCTCGAGGCGAAAGGTTAACTTCCAGCACTAGCGCACCAACCGAGTACGATCTGACCATAGATTAGAAATCCAGGGACACGTAAATGGTGATTATTTGAAAAATCTGATTCGACTCGGAGACACCACCGATCATGGCGGCATAGTGATTGAATCTATCTCCCACACAAACCTCAACGGCAAACCAATAGCCGGCAAAGGCAACCTAGTTTCCTGCCCACTCTGCAAAGGCATCTTCCCCATCGTGGAAGGCAGCAGCACCTACAGCATCAACGGTATCCCGGTCGCGCTCGACGGCATGAAAACCGCCTGTGGCGCCAGCCTGATTGCCAGCGCCTCTCACGGCAGCGTGCATCGATAATCAGACGGTGTAGACAAGTGACAGATCGATAGTCAGAAACCAACAGAACAACTGTTCGCACGGATTGCGACTACACCTCAGCGTCAACGGAGGATGAGGCCATGGGCCAACTGAAGACCCGAATTGCCGAGCTGAAACAAGCCCTGCAACAGCTTGTCGAGCACAACGTCCACAACCCGGACGACGATGACCACTGGAGCGGCGTGCTGTTCTTCTGTGCCACTGACGAACGTACCCGTACCCTGGTCGAGCAAGTTGAAATCCTCGCCAGCGAGCTGTTCTTCGACCCTCAAGGCAGGGCACTGCGCCACCGCATGCGCACCGCCTGCATTGACGGCGTCATCATCCAGGAGTCAATGCCCTACCGCGGCGATGAAACGGTTATCCGCATCGAGGTGTTACAAGCGGGTCGTATCACTGTGAGTGCAGCCAGGGAGTAAGGGCTACCGCTTGAATACTTGGCCTTCGACCCGGCCAGCGCCCGCGCCAAGTACCAGAACCGCCGCGAGGCCGGTCCCGCATGGAACCAGAACGAGCAGCGCAAGCTCGATCAGCAGTACGGTTGCGGCAACACCCTCTACGGCTGGGATGGCGACACCCTGGCCTTCGAAAACCGCACCCATGACCTTGGCGCCCGCCTGACCCACTACGTGTACGAGCCCGGCACCTTCGTGCCCGTTGCTCAAGCGGTGGAACACCGCTCCATCAAGTTGCTGCTCGAGCCTGTCTACGACTTTCCCTACGACATCGAGCGTGACCCCGTCTGGCAGCACAAGCCCGCGCCAACGCCCTTCGATGCGTTTGCCTGGTACCAGTGCGACCACCTGGGCACGCCCATGGAGCTTACCGACGAACAGGGCGAAGTGGCCTGGAGCGGCACCTACAAGGCCTGGGGCGCGGCACAGGAGAAACGCAGCGACACCGCCAAGCGCGCAGACATCCGCAATCCGTTGCGCTTTCAAGGGCAGTACTTCGATGTCGAGACAGGGCTGCATTACAACCGGTATCGGTACTATGATCCGGGGGTCGGGCGGTTTGTTGGCAAGGATCCGATCGGGTTTGCGGGTGGGTTGAATGTTTATGCCTATGCGCCGAATCCGGTTGAGTGGGTTGATCCGCTGGGTCTTGCAAAAAAGAAGATCAAGGCAAGCGGAACACCCAAACAAGCACAAACCAAAGTTAAAAGGGAGCAAGCACCGTCTGAAATTGATCGTATCGACGCCCCCCAGCAGAATGTTCCTCACAGCCAATGGCATGCACACTGCCCATGTGGCTCAGGTTACAACCTTGACGGATCAATCCACGACAAGGGCAGAGGCGATGTAACATTTTCTAGAAAAACAATCGAATGGCTTAACGACCATGGCTGGAGCATACCATTAAAATGAAATTAACAGACTTGTACACTTCAATAATAAGCAAGGAATCATATGATGATATGGACGTATTTTTCTTGAGCTACGAAAGCTTTGAGGAAATTCCACTTATTTCAAGACACAACAGACTTGACCAGCTTGCCGACATATTAGGGAAAAGCAACACTCTAGACTTTTTGATTGGCCTTTCAGCGTTTCTACTTAACTCAATCACCACCCTGGCAAGGGTAAAAAAACTAAATGAGGACGAACTTTTCATAGCAATAACATTTACAGATTTTGACAACCCCTACGGAAGCGAACCCATAATCCCAAATATTTTTATCTACCCAAACCAAAACAAAGAAAATGACTTCCATCAAAGTCTAAAAAACAACACCCCCAACAAAAAATCCATTGAACTAACAACAATCCAAAAGCACTTCTCAAAATGCAACTTGGAAAATAGCTTTATATTTTACGAGAGCAGATTTTTTGACCCAGCTTGCGATGAAGAAATTGTAAGGATATTTGCCGTCCCCAAGCGCTCCCACAAAATATAATGCCGGCATAAGCGACGCCCACAACAGAACAAAAATATCGAGACCGGCCTGCATTACAACCGGAACCGATACTATGATCCAGGGGTTGGGCGGTTTGTTGGCAAGGCTCCGATTGGGTTTGCGGGAGGGTTGAATATTTATGCCTATGCGCCGAATCCGGGTAAGTGGTTAGTCCCAGCACGGGACCTTGAATCTATAGAACACAAAAACCTCGGCACATTGACAACAAAACAAATCAACCCAGCACCAGATAGAAACAAAAACAGAGCCGCTTACATCGACTGTGCAAAAAGGCACCTATCACAATGAACAAAGTAAAGCCAGGAGATATTTTTGCCGTACCACTTGATAATCGCAAACAGCACTATAGCTATATACGAATGTATAACGACCCCAACATAGCCATATTGAACGTGACATCCAAAAACAGATTGCTTAGCATTACCGAACTGGAAAATTACACACCCTACATGGATGCCTTTTCGTTAAGAACCGCAGTTGAAAAAGGTGAGTGGCCATACATTGGAAACATCCCATTCAACAAGAACGAAAATCCTTGGCCCGCCCCCAAAAAACAAGTATCCACAATCAGGCCCGACTTAAAGCTTGTAATATATCAAGGAAAACTAATCCCTTCCGAAAAATTCGGAGAATATGACAGCCTTCCCGAATTTAAAAAATTTACCGACGAAACACTAATCAAAGAAATAATCGCTAACTCTGAACATTTTCATAAGCTCTAACACTCATCAAGCATTCACCTAAAATATCACTAAATAAGAGGAGGGCTTGAGTGAAGAAAATTGCACGCCTTGGGGATTCGACTGATCACGGAGGTTCAGTGATTGAAGCTATCCAACATACAAACCTCAACGGCAAACCAATAGCCGGCAAAGGCAACCTAGTCTCCTGCCCACTCTGCAAAGGCATCTTCCCCATCATCGAAGGCAGTAGCACCTACAGCATCAACGGTATCCCGGTCGCGCTCGACGGCATGAAAACCGCCTGTGGCGCCAGCCTGATTGCCAGCGCCTCTCACGGCAGCGTGCATCGATAACCCGAAACCAAAGAGCACTTTGTTCGCACGGATTGCGACCACACCTCAGCGTCAACGGAGGATGAGGCCATGGGCCAACTGAAAACCCGAATTGCCGAGCTGAAGCAAGCCCTGCATCAGCTTGTCGAGCACAACGTCCACAACCCGGACGACGATGACCACTGGAGCGGCGTGCTGTTCTTTTGCGCCACTGACGAACACACCCGCACTCTGGTTGAACAGGTTGAAATCCTCGCCAGCGAGCTGTTCTTCGACCCTCAAGGCAGGGCACTGCGCCACCGCATGCGCACCGCCTGCATTGACGGCGTCATCATCCAGGAGTCAATGCCCTCCCGCGGCGATGAAACGGTTATCCGCATCGAGGTGTTACAAGCAGGTCGTATCACCGTGAGTGCTGCCAGAGCGTGACGGCTACCCGCGCAGCAAACTGCTCGATAACCGGCTGCGCGACTATTGCGCCAAGCACTACGTCTACGACGAACGCGGCAACCTCGGGTGACCACTCAACCAATTTGCAAGACAATGTGTCCAGGCGACCGGTCAGTCGAGTGTATGAAATGTCGTTGAGGCGCGTACCAGAGCCTTGGCTGAAAGCATTTAGCAAAACCGGCAGGCTTCGCGCCCTGGCCACTTGCGATTTCTCCCCATCCCGCCGCTTGCCCTGTGCACGCTCCTTGCCCGAAGATCCAGCCTGGCGATAGCAGATCGTCGAAACAACTCAGGCAAAGGACTTACCGTGAACAACAAGAAATCGCCAAACTCAGGCGACAGCCTCTCACCGCCCTGGACCACCCATATGCCGCGCGCACTGCACCAGCTGGAGCAGTTTCGCCGCGAGTACACTCGCAACTGGCGGGTCAATGCCAACAGCCACCGCAACCAGGGACACTATGCCTGGATGACCGCTCAGGTTGAGGGCTACCTGCGCCTCCTGGAGATTGGTTGCGGCGTCGGCCACTCCACCCTGGCGCTGCTGAAGAATGGTCACAGCGTGGTCTGCGTGGAAGAGAACCCCCACTGCATTGCAGCCACTCAGGCCCTGCTCTCAGAACACGGCTACTCGGTCGCGGTCATTGCACGCGAATCTGCCCAAAGCCTGGACGACAACGCCTACCGACTCGACTACTGCGCGCCGGGTGATGCGCCCAAGGCCGACTGCCTGCTGATCGAAGGCGATGCCCTGGGTGACCCGCAGCTCAAGCAGTGGCTCAAGGCCCAGCCTCGATTCGACGCGGTGGCCTGCTGGCTGCTCGGCACCCACAACGCCCGAGGCCACAACGTCGCGGTGGACACTCGCCTGATGCCAACCGCCTTCGAGCACCGAATTTTCGTGCAGAACAGCGTCTATGAACTGGCCGATGAAGTGCTGCGTCCCGGCGGATTGTTGAGCGTGATCGACCGTGGGCAAACACCCGACACGGACGTTCTCAAGCACGCCGTCCTTGGCGGTCACCGTGATCAGGCCAGTGTCACCTCATTGCAGGTCGAGAAGCTGGAGCACACGCCCTACATGCACACCCGCGAGGAAGGTGCGATGGGGATGCAACTGACAGCCCCCGTAGCCTCTGCCGTACCGACCGGTCCCGTGACGCTGTCGCTGACGGCGGTTACTTCGCGCAAACCCTGAAGCGGCTGCCCCGCCCTGCGTGGGCGGGCACTGCCACTTCACAGACCGTCAATGGAGAGCCAATGGACAACCCGCACCGAAACCTCAAGGCCGCTGCCGATATCCGCCAAACCCTGAAGGCCCTGCAAGAAAGCCTGCCACTTTTGGTAGCCAAAGGCTTTGCCAAGGAAGCGCATCGAATTGGCGAAATCGTCAAAGACACGCAGAAGACGATGGACCGCATTGCCGTAGACACGGATGGTGAATTCACCTCAAGGCACTGATGGTTCAGCGATGCGTCAGCGCCCTGGACCAGACACCTGCCCAGCACCGAACAGCAGAAACGAAAAAAGGCCCCGAAGGGCCTTTTTTCTATCACCACAGCACTCTGCTGAATGCTGTAGCGCCATATTTGGAGCGGGAAACGAGACTCGAACTCGCGACCCCGACCTTGGCAAGGTCGTGCTCTACCAACTGAGCTATTCCCGCGTCGTGATGGGGGCTATTGTAACGATTCAATAAATCTCGTCAAGCCCTTGATTCAAAAAAGCTTTATTTCTGCTCCGAGCCTTCGCGCAGGTGCGGCCAGGCGGCGCGCAGGTAGTGCACCATCGACCACAGGGTCAGGCCGGCAGAAATCATCAGCAAGGCGTAGCCAAGAATCACCCAGAAGGTCAGCACCGGCGGGTTGGCCAGCAGGATCACCAGGGCGAGCATTTGCGCTGCGGTCTTCCACTTGCCCAGGTTCGACACCGCCACGTGCGCCCTCGCCCCAAGCTCGGCCATCCACTCGCGCAGCGCCGAGACCACGATCTCGCGCCCGATGATCACCGCCGCCGGCAGGGTCAGCCAGAAGTTGGCGTGCACTTGCACCAGCAATACCAGGGCCACCGCCACCATCAGCTTGTCGGCCACCGGGTCCAGGAAGGCACCGAACGGCGTGCTCTGCTGCAGGCGACGGGCCAGGTAACCGTCCAGCCAGTCAGTGGCCGCGGCGATGGCGAAGACACTGCTCGCTGCGATATAGCTCCAGTGATACGGAACATAGAACAGCAAAATGAAGATCGGAATGAGCAGGACGCGAAGAACGGTAAGCAGATTTGGAATATTCATCGGCACAACTGGCTGCAAAGTGAGCGGGCATTCTACTCGCTATGCAGGTTGGCATAAATCGACTCGGCAAGCTTTTTACTGATTCCCGGTGCTTTGGCGATTTCTTCGACGCTGGCGCGGGTCAGCTCCTGCAAGCCACCGAAGTGTTTGAGCAGGTCGCGGCGACGTTTCGGGCCGACCCCGGCGACGCCTTCAAGGGTCGAGGTGCGGCGGGTCTTGCCGCGGCGGGCGCGGTGGCCGGTGATGGCGAAGCGGTGGGCTTCGTCGCGAATCTGCTGGATCAGGTGCAGCGCTGGCGAGTCGCCCTTGAGGGTGAACTCATGGGCCACGTCGTTCAGGTACAGGGTTTCGAAACCGGCCTTGCGCGTGGTGCCCTTGGCCACCCCGAGCAAAATCAGGTCGGGCACCGCCAGTTCCTGCAGCACTTCACGGGCCATGTTCAGCTGGCCCTTGCCGCCGTCCACCAGCAGCACGTCGGGCAGCTTGCCCTCACCGTCCTTGAGCCGGCCAAAGCGCCGGGTCAGGGCCTGATGCATGGCCGCATAGTCATCGCCCGGGGTTACGCCTTCGATGTTGTAGCGGCGGTAATCGGACTTGAGCGGCCCTTCCGGGCCAAACACCACGCACGAGGCGACGGTGGCTTCGCCGCTGGAATGGCTGATGTCGTAGCACTCCAGGCGCTGCGGGGTTTCGTCCAGGGCCAGCACCTGGGCCAGGGCCTCGAAGCGCGAGGCCATGTGCTGGCGGTTAGCCAGGCGCGCGCCCAGTGCCTGCTCGGCATTGGTCACCGCCAGTTGCTGCCAGCGCGCACGGGTGCCGCGCACCCGGTGGCTGATGGTCAGCTCGCGGCCGCGCAGGGTTTCGATCGCGGCGGTGATGGCGGCAAAATCCTCGTGGACGACGTTGACGATCAGCTCGCCCGGCAGTTCGCGCTCGGCGTTGCCCACGTAATACTGCGAGAGGAATGCGGCCATGACCTCGGCCACCTCCTCCTCGATGCCCACTTGCGGGAAGAAGTTCTTGCTGCCCAGCACCCGCCCGCCGCGCACGCTGATCAGGTGCACGCAAGCACCGCCGGGGTTGACGAAGGCGGCGACGACATCGACGTCGCCGCTGCCGCCTTCCATGCTCTGCTGGTCCTGCACGCGGCGCAGCAAGGCGATCTGGTCGCGCAGCTCGGCGGCCCTCTCGAACTCCAGGGCCATGGCCGCCTGTTCCATCTCGGCGTTCAGCTCGTTGGTCAGCTGGTGGCTACGGCCTTCAAGGAACATCACCGAGTGGCGCACATCCACCGCGTATTCTTCGGGTTCGACCAGGCCGACACAAGGCGCCTTGCAGCGCTTGATCTGGTACTGCAGGCACGGCCGGGTGCGGTTGCTGTAGTAGCTGTCTTCACACTGGCGGACGAAAAAGGTCTTTTGCAGCAGGCTCAGGCTTTCGCGGATGGCGCCAGCGCTGGGGTACGGGCCGAAGTACTTGCCCTTTTGCTTCTTCGCCCCACGGTGGATGCCCAGGCGCGGGTAGTCGCCGTCGGAAAGAAAGACATAAGGATAGGATTTGTCGTCGCGCAGCAGGATGTTGTACGGCGGCCGCCATTCCTTGATCAGGGTCTGCTCGAGCAGCAGCGCCTCGGTCTCGTTGGCGGTGATGGTGGTTTCGACCTGGGCGATGCGCGCCACCAGGGCAGCCGTCTTCGGCGCCAGGCCAGCTTTGCGAAAGTAACTGGCGAGGCGCTTCTTGAGGTTCTTGGCCTTGCCCACATACAGCAGCCGGGCCTCAGCGTCGAACATCCGGTAGACGCCCGGGCGACCGCTACAGGTCGCCAGGAATGCGCTTGAATCGAACACAGGTGTCATGAATGCGCTCAGAGACTGGCGTCAACCATGCCGTGGCGGACCGCCAGCAGCGTCAGCTCGACGTCGCTGGTGACCGAGAGTTTTTCGAAGATCCGGTAACGGTAAGTATTGACCGTTTTCGGTGACAGGCACAGCTTGTCGGAGATGATCTGCACCTTCTGGCAACCGACGATCATCAGTGCGATCTGGATTTCCCGCTCCGACAACGCATCGAACGGCGAGCCTTGCGGCTGGAACGACTTGAGCGCCAGTTGCTGGGCAATCTGCGGGCTGATGTAGCGCTGGCCGGCAAACACCAGGCGAATGGCCTGGACCATTTCGTCCAGCCCGGCGCCCTTGGTGAGATAGCCGGCGGCGCCAGCCTGCAACAGGCGGGTGGGGAACGGGTCTTCTTCGCAGACGGTCACCGCCACCACTTTCACGTCCGGGTGGCTGCGCAGCAGTTTGCGCGTTGCCTCCAGGCCGCCGATACCGGGCATTTTCACATCCATCAGGACCACGTCGGGCTTGAGCTCGCGCGCAACCTTCAGCGATGCCTCGCCAGAGTCGGCCTCGCCCACCACCTGCAAGCCATCGATATCGGCCAGCATGCGCGTGATGCCCGTACGCACCAGATCGTGGTCATCGACCACCAGCACCCTAATCAAGCAGACACCTCGCACTGCGGCGGTAATTGGATCCCGCCACCTTAGCAAAAAATACAGCCGTAGACCTAACGGAAGACGTCATTTACCTGACGTCATTTTTTTATTTGCCCGACAGTCGCCCGTACATCCCGCGCTCATAGCCGCCCGCTCTCGCCGGCGGCATCTGGGCACGCTCGGCAAGGCTGCCGAGCAACTGCCGGACGGCAGCCTGGTCGGCCTCTTGCAGCAGGCGAAAACTGCTGAGCAACTGTTCTTCCTGGGTGTTCAGGCTGCTGTGTTCGACCGGCGTGTGCACTCCGCTCAATACATACAACGCGTCGACCCCGCGCGCCGCCACTGCCGCCAGGTAGTCGGCCTTGGGCGTGCGCTCGCCGCTTTCATACTTGCCCTGGGCGTTGGGCTCTACCCCGCCAATGTCGCCAAAGGCGCGCTGGGTCAGGCCCAGCCGTTCTCTTTCTTCCCTGATACGCGAACCGATTCCGTTCATTTGCTTGGCGTCCTTTATCCAGCATCCGGATGGATGAGCACACAGCCGTCAATGGCGTGCCTCGAACGAAGCCCGAACTATGCCGCGATCAGCCGCGCGGCACAAGTCAAAGCCCGCCCTACCTGTCCGGGGTTGTCTGGACAACCTGCAACTCTGCCCCACACTTGTTACTCAAGGCGCTAATAAGCCAACAACTTTGCTTAATAGCTAAAGTGCCATCACCGACGAAATCAACAGCCACTAATACAACAGCGCGGGGAGAATAAAGAAGTTCCATAGCGCATGCAAAAGCCCCGTCAAAAAAACCGTAAAAATCGTCAAAAGCCACAGATGCAACGGCTTTCTGGCGCCATTTTCTCGGCAAAATGCCGATATCGGATTTTTGACGTCGAACTAACAACAAACTTTATCTTATTGATTTATAAGGGTTTTTAAACTTTAACAGAGCAGATTTAAACTTTATCCAAGCAAGAGTTAGAGACTGCTTGCCGAAGTTAAAAAAACTCCCTTAGGATGTAATAAGACAACGAAAAAACGCTTGCATCGCCTCCTTTTAGCGCGCTGCTTTTTCTTGCGCGTCTGCCGCGTCGACCATGCCGTTTAACTGAGTATCTCGGTCAGCTTTCGCTGCACCTTGGGAGAGGGAACTATGAATATCAGTATTTTTGGATTGGGTTATGTAGGCGCTGTCTGTGCCGGTTGTTTGTCTGCACGGGGCCATCAGGTGCTGGGCGTGGATATCTCGCCGGCCAAGATCGACATGATCAACCAGGGCAAGTCGCCCATTGTCGAGCCGGGCCTTGAGCAACTGCTGCTCGATGGCGTGCGCCATGGCCGCCTGCGCGGTACCACGGATGTCCAGGCTGCGGTACTGGCTACAGAGATGTCGCTGTTGTGCGTGGGTACCCCAAGCAAGAAAAACGGCGACCTGGACCTGGTCTACATGGAAGCGGTGTGCCGCGAAATCGGCACCGCCATGCGCGACAAGGCCAGCCGTCATACCGTCGTGGTGCGCAGCACCGTGCTGCCCGGCACGGCCAAGAACGTGGTGATTCCGATCCTCGAGAAGTACTCCGGCAAGCGCGCCGGCATCGACTTCGGCGTGGCGGTCAACCCCGAGTTCCTGCGCGAAAGCACCGCGATCCAGGACTACGATTTTCCGGCCATGACCGTGATCGGCGAACTGGACGCGCAATCGGGCGACCTGCTGCAGTCGCTGTACCAGGGCCTGGACGCCCCGGTGATCCGCAAGTCGATCGAAGTCGCCGAGATGATCAAGTACACCTGCAACGTCTGGCACGCGACCAAGGTCAGTTTTGCCAACGAGATCGGCAACATCGCCAAGGCCTCCGGCGTCGATGGCCGCGAGGTGATGGATGTGGTCTGCCAGGACTACAAGCTCAACCTGTCGCGCTACTACCTGCGCCCGGGCTTCGCCTTCGGTGGCTCGTGCCTGCCCAAGGACGTGCGCGCCCTCACCTACCGCGCCGGCCAGCTGGACGTCGAGCACCCGCTGCTGGCCTCGATCATGGCCAGCAACCGCAACCAGGTGAAGAACGCCTTCGAGCTGATCACCCGCCAGGACAAGCGCCGCATCGGCCTGCTGGGCCTGAGTTTCAAGGCTGGCAGCGACGACCTGCGCGAAAGCCCGCTGGTGGAGTTGGCGGAAATGCTCATCGGCAAAGGCTACGAGCTCACCATCTACGACGCCAACGTCGAGTACGCGCGGGTGTTCGGTGCCAACCGCGAATACATCGAATCGAAGATCCCCCACGTTTCGTCGCTGCTGTGCAACGACCTGCAGCAGGTGATCCGCGACGCCGAGGTGGTGGTGCTGGGCAACAACGATGACCGTTTTGCGCAGGCCCTGGATGCCAGCGATGGCAAGCAGATCATCGACCTGGTCGGCTTCATGGCCCACGGCAGCGATGCCCGGCGTGAAGGTATCTGCTGGTAAGGCCCCGTACTCCAGCAAAGAGCACTCCAGCCAGAAAGTACTCCATCCAGAGAGTACCCGGCGATTGACCCAGGCGCCCCGCCTGACTGACTGCCCACCTGCCTCCTGCCCGGCCGGCCTTGTCCTGGCCAGGCGCGAACAGTGCGCATGTCATTCAGCCGGGTGCGGCCCGAACACAGGAGCAACGACTACATGGAACGACAGCAACAGCCGCCCTCGGGCCGGCCGGACTACCTGCAGGCAGGCGCGCGGTTTTGCGCCTGGGCCTGCCTGTTCGGCCTGATTGCGCTGGCGTCGGAGATGGTCGCGCCGCAGTACCTCGACCCTGCGCACCATAAGTTCATCTTCATCATCGGTGCACTGGGCATGTGGCGCTATGGCAACGCCATCGTCCATTACCTGCGCGGCATGTACTTTCTGCACTGGAAGTTCCCGCGCATGCGCAAGGCGGTCGAGCGCATGGGCGATGCGGCGCTGCCGGCGCACATGTTCATGGTAGTGACCAGTTTTCGCATCCCCACCCACACCACCTTCAAGGTTTACCAGTCGGTGTTCCAGGAGGTGCAGCGGCTGAAGGTGCCGTGCACGGTGATTGCCTCGATCGTCGAGAAAGGCGACGAGCAGTTCATCAAAGAGATCATGCGCAACGAGGTCAAGGACCGCGACGACATCAAGCTGGTCATCGTCCGCGCCCGTGGCACCGGCAAGCGTGACGGCCTGGCCCATGCCTTTCGCGCCCTGTCACGGCAGATGCCGCTGGAAGACTCGGTGGTCGGCGTGGTCGATGGCGACACCATGATGCTGCCCGGCTGCGTCGAGCGTGCGGTCAAGCTGTTTGCCTACCTGCCCAACGTCGGCGGCCTGACCACCAACGAGTTCTGCGAAGTCGAAGGCAGCAGCCTGATGCGCCAGTGGCACTCGATGCGCTTCGTCCAGCGGCACATCAACATGTGCTCGATGGCCTTGTCGCACCGGGTGCTGACCCTGACCGGACGGCTGTCGTTCTTTCGCGCCAGCGTCATGACCGACCCGGACTTCATCCGCGACGTCGAGGCGGATTTTCTCCAGCACTGGCGCCTGGGGCGCTTTCAGTTTTTGACCGGGGACGACAAGTCGTCGTGGCTGAGCCTGATGCGCGCCGGCTGGGACACTTTCTACGTGCCCGACAGCAACACCCTGACCGTCGAGCATCCACCAGACAACAGCTTCTGGCGCGCCACCCGCCAGTTGATGTTCCGCTGGTACGGCAACTCGCTGCGCCAGAACTTTCGTGCCACCGCCCTGCTCGGCCGCGCTCGCCTGGGCCTGTTCACCCTGTATGTGCTGCTCGATCAGCGGGTGTCGATGTGGACCTGCCTGATGGGCCTGACCGCCTCGGTGGTCGCCGGCATCGTCTTCGGCATCCAGTACCTGCTGGTGTACCTGTTCTGGGTGCTGCTGTCGCGCAGCATCGTCACCGTGCTGTTTCTGTTCGCCGGCCACCCGGTCAGCCCGGTGTACCCGTTCGTTCTTTATTACAACCAGATCATCGGCTCGCTGATGAAAGTCTACGCCCTGTTCCACATGGACCAGCAGAGCTGGACCCGGCAAAAAACCACATTAAGCAACGGCGCCGTCAACTTCGATGCCGCCCTGAACCGCTGGTCCTCGAAGGCGATGCTGTTTTCATCCATCGCGATTTTCTTCGGGGTCATCTCGGTTCTTCTCGAACTCACGCAACGTTAAGGAAAGGCGCCTGCCATGAGTAGCTCAAGCACACCCGCAGTACCGGCCAACGTAGTCCACGAAGCCATCGACGAACGCCAGTACGTGCGCACCAAGCTCAACGCCCGGGTCAAGCTCAGCGCGGCCGGCCAGCCACCGTTCGACAGCACCCTGCAGGACATCTCCCTGGGCGGCATCGGCCTGGTCCACCCCGAGCCGCTGAAGATCGGCAGCCTGTACCACGCCTCGATCCAGCTGCGCCTGAACCAGGTCGACCTGAACATCGACAGCCAGATCAAGATCGTCTCCCAGCGCGGCCAGGAAGTCGGCGCCCAGTTCGTCGAGCTCGATTCGCAAAAGCGCGACATCCTGCGCTACATCATCAGCGCCTACCTGTCGGGCGAAATCGCCGACATCAATGGCCTGTTCAACGTGATGCAGCGGGAAAACTACATCAAGGAACGCAAGCACAAGTACGCCAGTGCGCGCAGCTCTGGCGAGCGCCTCAAGGCCACCCTCGGCACCCTGCTGTATGCCGCCGCCGGCCTCGCCGCGCTGGGCTTTGTCGCCTACAAGTGCTACCTGCTGTTCTTCCGTATCCCGGCAGTACAGGCCCAGGTCTCGGCCAATGCCCAGGTCATCAGCATGCCCGACAACGGCTATGTGAAGTTCCTCCTGGCGCCGGGGCAGACCGAGGTCAAGGCTGGCGCGCCGGTGGCGAGCATTTCCACCCAGCTGGCCACCAGCTTCACCAGCCCGGCCGACATGAAGGCCCTGGCCGATCTTGCGCCCGGCGACCTGCAGACCCTGCTCGGGCGCGCCACCATCGAAACCGTGATCAACAGCCCGTGCGACTGCGAGCTGTACTTCCCGAGCAAGCCCCTCGACGGCTTTGGCTACAAGCAGGCGCCACTGGTGCATCTGCTGCCCAGGGATGAAGGCCTGTTCGTCACCGCCAACGTGCCGTTCGACAAGCTCGCCGATATCGGCCGGGTGACCTCGGTGGACCTCAAGGTGTTCGGCCTGGATGAGACCTTCAGCGGCAAGGTCATCGACTCTCGCGTCGATGAAGCCAACAAGAACCTGGCCCTGACCATCGCCCCCGACAGCCCGCTGCCGCGCGCCGCGTACCAGAAGCCGGTGGCGGTGGACCTGTACCTGGGCCTGCCGTTCACGGCGTCGCGCTAAGCACCCCCAAGGAAGGAATAGGCAATGAATGCGAAGACGCCCTCCCGCCTGCTGCTGGCAGGCTTTGGCCTGGCCTGTGCCGGTAATGCCCTGGCCGGGCAAAGCCTGGAGCAGATCCGCTACGCGCTGTACAAGGATCCGAGCGCCAATGTCAGTGCCGACCTGCGCATCCTGGCCGAGCGCGGTGACCTGGCGTCCAAGCTGTTGCTCGGTGATGTGCTGGCCAACAGCGATGGCGCCAGCCGCGCAGACGTCATCGCCCTGTACAAGGAGGCGTTTGCCGACGGCCGCGGCCAGGTGCCGGCGCTGGCCTCGCTGGCGCGCCTGCTGGATCGCACCCCGAGCCTGCAAAAGGGCCAACAGCAGTGGATGGCCCAGGCCCTGACGCGTTACCCGGCGACCCTCGACCCGCGCAATGCCAGTACCACCCTGGAGGTGTTCCTGGTGTACCCGCAGCTGGTCTCCAGCGAACAGGCGGCGCAGTTGCTGGCGCTGTACCAACAGTCGTGCCTGCTCAACTGCCGTCCCGAGCTGTACCAGGCGGTGCTGGCCGAGCGCCAGGGCGACCGCGCCGGCGCCGAGCGCTGGTACCAGCAGGCAGTGCGCGTCGATGTGCGGGCGATCGACCGCTACTACCGCTTTCTCGGCGACGACCAGGACCGCACCTTCCCGGCCTTTGCCCGCAGCCTCGAAGCGCTGCGCCCGACCCTGGCGGTTGAAATCGTGCACCGCATCGGCTCGCTGCTCGACAGCATCAACAGCGTGCAGCGCGCCGAGCAGGAAGCCGACCGCTACCAGCGCCAGGCCAGTGCCATGGGCCCGGCGCGGGTGCAGCCGGACGCCGCGCAACTGGCCCTGGAGAAACAGCGCAGCGATGCCCTGGACCTCGCCCGCGGCGAAGCCCATCGCTGGCGTGACAACGCCGTCGAGCGCGGCTTCGTGCCGGCGATGGTGTCCAAGGCCAACTTTATGATTTCCAACCCCACCGAGCACAACGCCGAAGAGACCCAGGCGCTGATCGACCAGGTGCGGACCCGCGAAGCGACCCGGGCCAAGGCGCTGCAGGCCTCGTTCTACATGGTCAACAACTGGCTGACCCTGGACCCGGACAAGGCCCGCGCGCTGATCGACGAGCTGGTTGCCAGCCGCTACCCCGACGCCGAGCTGCTGCTGGCCGAGTACTACAGCAAGGGCGTGGCCGACCAGCCCGACCAGGACAAGGCCCTGCAGATTTTCCAGGCCCAGGCCCGGGCCGGCTCCACCGCCGCCTGGTACCGCATGGCCACCCTGCACGCTTACGGCCGTGCCATCTGCCATGACCCGGTCAAGGCCTACACCTATGCCCAGGTGGCCGTGGCGCTGGGCGAGAACGGTGCCCGCAGCCTGGTCACGCGCCTGGAAAAGACCCTGAAAAAGGATGACATCGCGCGCGCCCTGGCGGCACGCAACGATCTGTTGAAGGAGGCAACCCTGTGAAAGCCCACCACACCCTGTTCGGCGCCCTGCTGGCCCTGGCACCGCTGTACCCGGCGCACGCCCTGGAAGAAGTCACCGGCCCCGAGGCCGACAGCAGCGAGCCGGTGCGGGTCGCCGATGGCAGCGAGCCGGTGATCACCTCGGAGTTTTTCAACAAGCTCACCGTACAAACCGGCT
Organism: Pseudomonas sp. UC 17F4; assembly: GCF_900101695.1. Taxonomy (NCBI): domain Bacteria; kingdom Pseudomonadati; phylum Pseudomonadota; class Gammaproteobacteria; order Pseudomonadales; family Pseudomonadaceae; genus Pseudomonas; species Pseudomonas sp. UC 17F4. The sequence continues at coordinate 3,165,904 of NZ_FNKV01000001.1, read as the reverse complement.
ACGGCCCGGAAAACGCCGAAGTCGGCCGCAGCCGCGAGATGTTCTACAGCTTGCGCTACGAGCCGTCGTTCGCCTGGTACTCGCCGGAAAAACGCTGGGCCAAGTGGATGGTCTATGGCCGCCTGTGGCTTAACTACGACTCCAGCGAGTCGGCCAGCGTGCAGAACGAAAACGCCAACAACCTCGACCGCGAACAGCCCGAAGGCTGGTACGCCGAATTGCGCGAGCTGTATGTGAAACGCAACCTGCTCGGCGACGACCCGCGTTTTTCGCTGTCGGCCGGGCGCCAGCGCTATTTCGACGATTACGGCATCTGGTGGGACGACAGCATCGAGTCGCTGCGTTTCAACTACAACGACACCTTCTCCCGTGGCTTTGTCGCCGTGGCGCAGAAGTTCTACAACTACAACAGCGACGTCAATCGCCTGGCCGACAGCGAGGAGCGCACCACCTACCTGATGGGCGAGTACGCCTACCGCTGGAGCGAGCACAACTGGGCCGGCGTGCGCCTGATGCACGAGAATGACCACAGCGGCCACGACGCCGAAGACCGCTACGACTTCAAGGGCATGCGCTACGGGCTGTTCTTCAAGGCTGACGATCTTGACCTGACGCCGCTGTTCAGCGACTACCACCTGGAACTCGCGGGCCTCGACGGCAAGGTCGACAACACCGATGTCAACGGCCTCACCAGCAGCGGCCACAACGCCAGCGGCTGGGCGGCCCTGGGCGAAATCGGCAAGCGCTTCCACGACCTGCCATGGACACCACGGGTGGCCCTGCGCGGCGGCCTGACCGACAAGCCGAGCAACGACAACGACGGCTTTCGCCTGAATGCCATCCAGTCCGACCGCATCACCCGCCAGGGCAGCTACAGCACGCGCCTGGCCAGCTCTTTCGTCAGCCTCGACCTGCGCAATCTGAGCTACTACGGCATCGCCCTGGAAACCAACCCGACACCGCGCAGCGCCCTGGATTTTCGCCTCACCGAACTGAAGCTGCGCGATGCCAACGGCACCCTGCCGATTCGCCTTGAAGGCGACCAGCGCAGCGAGCGCAACCGCGCCATTGCCCAGGGCAACCACGGCGGCGGCAAGGACGTCGGGCAGATGCTCGACCTCAACTACTACTGGAAGATGTTTCCAGTGGCCATCGACGGCAAGCACCTGGACGTCAACGCCCTGGTCAGCGCCAGCTACCTCAACGCCGGCAACGCCCTGGACAGTGGTGATGACTACCAGCTGACCTTCGGCGTCGTGGTCAGCTACTAAGGACGGAACCCGAGATGATCTTCGCCTCCAACGTCTTCCTGTTCCTCTACCTGCCGTTGTTCCTGGCCGTGTACTTCCTCGCCCGGGCGCCGTGGCGTTCGACGGTGATCGTCGCCGCCAGCTACATCTTCTATGCCTGGTGGCGGCCGGACTTTTTGCTGCTGTTCGTCGCCATCACCTACTGGAACTACTGGTTCGGCCTGCGCATCAAGGCGCGCCTGGATGCCGGCGACAAGCGCTGGGCGTTCCGCCTGCTATGGATCGGCATCATCGGCAACCTGTCGACCCTGGGCTACTTCAAGTACGCCAACTTCGGCGCCGAGGTGCTGGCCGCCCTGCTCGCGCCGCTGGGCATCAACACCTTCACCCTGGAGACGATCTTCCTGCCGCTGGGTATCTCCTTCTATGTGTTCCATGCCCTGAGCTACATCGTCGACATCTACCGCAAGGACGCCACGCCGACCAACAACTTCATCGACTTCGCCGCCTTCGTCGCGCTGTTCCCGCACCTGGTGGCCGGCCCGATCCTGCGCTATAGCCAGCTGGCACCGCAGCTGCGCCAGCGCACCCATTCGCTGGAGCTGTTCTCGCTGGGCGTGTGCCGGTTCATGCTCGGCTTCATCATGAAGGTGCTGATCGCCGACCAGCTGGCGCCGATCAACGTGCTGTTCATCAGCGAAGGCACCCTGCAATTGAGCGATGCCTGGTTCGGCCTGGTGGTCTCGACCCTGCAGCTGTACTTCGACTTCGCCGGCTACAGCCACATGGCCCTGGGCCTGGCCTTGATGATGGGTTTCCGTTTTCCGGAAAACTTCAACCAGCCGTATGTGTCGCAGAGCATCACCGAGTTCTGGGCGCGCTGGCACATGACCCTGGCGCACTTTCTGCGCGACTACGTGTACATGCCGCTGGTGCGCAAGCGCATCGCCGGGGCGCTGCCGGCGCTGGTCTACACCATGCTGCTGTCAGGGCTGTGGCACGGCGCCAGTTTTGCCTTTATCTGCTGGGGGCTGTTCTTCGGCTTGGGCATGGTCATCGAGCGCAAATTCAACCTGGCGACCAAGATCACCACGCCCTACCACCTGGGCCGCAACCTGCGCACCTTCGTGCTGATCATCCTGAGCATGCCGCTGTTCTTCACCAACGACCTGCGCCACAGCATCGACATCTACCAGGCGCTGTTCGGCCTCAACGGCCTCGGTTCGCTGGACCTGTACGTGCTTGGCGCCTCGAAGATGGCCATGTCGTTCGCCGCCATCGCCCTGTGCTGGCTGGTGCTGGCCGGCAGCAACAACGTGCGCTTCTACGCCGGCAACAAGGAGCAGTACTTCATGCGCCATGTCGGCGGCCTCAAGGCCCTGCTGCTGTGGGCCGGCTTTGCCCTGGCGCTGAGCAGCCTGGCGGCGCATTCGTTCTCGCCCTTTCTGTACTTTCAGTTCTAGGAGACCGCCATGTACCCGGTCATGAATTCGGCCAGCAAGGTCAACGGCATTGCCTTCGGCGTCCTGCTGGCGGGCATGTTCGTCTACTCGCTGCCCCCGGTGTTCAGTTTTGCCCGCAACCAGACCGACGCCTGGAACCTGTTCGTCGACGGCAAGCTGCTGCGCAAATTCGAGCAGGTCTACGACAAGCGCTTCTTCCTCCGTGAGCCGTCGGTCGAGCTGTGGGCCAACGCCCAGTACCGGCTGTTCGACGAAGGCACCAAGGGCGTGGTGCTGGGCAAGGACGGCTGGCTCTACACCAACCAGGAATACCGCGTGCCGAACAACCTTGAGGCCAACCTCGACGGCCAGCTCAAGCAGATCGCCGAGGTCGAGCAGCAGCTCAAGGCCCACAACAAGCGCCTGATCGTGCTGCCGCTGCCGATGAAAGTCGATGTCTATGCCGCGCACACCCAACGCGCCGTCGACCCACGGGCGATCAGCCTCTACGACCGTTTCGTCGAGCGCCTGCAGGCGCAGGAGATTGCCGTCACGCCGTTGCGCTCGGCATTTCTGGCCAACCTTGCCGGCCCCGAGCTGTTCCTCAAGTCCGACACCCACTGGAGCCCGCAAGGCGCGCGCCTGAGTGCCTACGAGCTGGCCCGCCAGCACCCGGAACTGCTCGGTGACCAGCGTTACCTGTCGCACAAAGTCGCCGACAAGACGGTCAAGGGCGACCTGATGAACTACATCCAGTTCAACCACGCGCAACTGGCGCCGCAGTTCGGCCCCAACCAGATCGCCCTGTACGAAACCCTCAAGGCCGAGCAAAGCGCCAGCGACCTGTTCGCCAGCGAAAACCAGAGCCTGATGCTGGTGGGTACCAGCTACAGCAAGATCGATGACTGGAACTTCGTCGGCTTTCTCAAGGAGGCGCTCAACCGCGACCTGCTGAGCGTGTCGGTGGAAGCCCGCGGGCCGTTCGAGGCCATGAGCCAGTTCCTTGCCAGCGACCAGCTGAGCAACCCCGAGATCGACACCGTGGTCTGGGAATTCCCCCTGCGCACCCTGCTCGCCCACCGCCTCGGCTCGCTGAGCCGCCCCGGCCAGACCCAACATTTCTAAGGAGAGACTGATGAACACTGCACTGCAACGCCTGCTCGCCACTTCCGCCCTGCTGCTGGGCAGCGCCGCCGTTCATGCCGCCGAAGGCAACGCCGACCTCTATGACGCCGTAGCCCCGGCCGACTCGGCCTTCGTGCGCGTGCTCAACCTGTCCGGCGGCAACATCGATGTGACCCTGAGCGGCAAGATTACCGCGCAACGGGTCGCCGCCGGCCAGCTCAGCGGTTACCGCTTCACCCCGGCCGGCGCGCACAAGATCGCCGTCGGCGGCACCGCCATCGAGCCGCAGCTCAAGGCCAACGCCGCCAGCACTGTAGTCTTTGATGGCAGCAAGCTGACCCTGATCGCCGACAAGTACGTCAACGAGCCGAAGAAGGCCCAGGTCGCCTTCTACAACCTGACCCCGGCCCAGGCAGCGCTGAAAACCGTCGATGGCAAGCACGTGATCGTCGACCCGCTGGGCAAGGACCAGACCGGCAGCCGCATGGTCAACGAGATCAAGATCGGCTTTGCCGCCTACGTCGATGAGCAGAACGTTGCCCAGTTCGACGAACTGTTCCTGAAAAAGGGCCGCTCCTACAGCTATGTGCTGCTGCCCAAGGGCGCCGGCTACCAGAGCATGAGCCTGGCCAACAGCATCGACCCGAGCGAGTGATCATGAAGCGCATTCTTCCCCTTGGCCTGGCGGCGCTGCTGGGCCCTCTGCTGAGCGCCCCGAGCGTGGCCGCAGAGCCCGCCAAGGCCAGTTGCACGAGCCTTGAGTGCATGGTCTGCCCGGGACTGAGCAACCCGCAGAATTACGCCGAAGGGCGCATGAAGCTGATGCGCGAAATCGTTCCGGCCAAGGACCGCTGGCTGTTCCGCTCGGCGGTCGACCTGACCAACGACTTCGGCATCCCGGCGCCCATGCGCCCGGAGTTTGCGCGCTTGATGGCCGCCTTTCGCCAACAGGGCATCCATGTGGCCATGGCGGTGCAACCGACCCGTGGCCTGATGCACCGCGACAAGCTTTACGCCGACAAGCTGCATGGCTTCGACTTTGCCCGCGCCAGCGGCAACCTGGAAAATTACCTGCAGCAATTGCGCGCCGGTGGCGCGGTGGTGCCGCCGTTGATGCAACTGGTGCACACCCCGCCCAAGGGCGAGTTCTTCTTTCGCCGTGACCACCACTGGACCCCGGCCGGTGCCCAAGCTACGGCGCGGCTGGTTGCCGAAGAAATCCGTCGCCAGCCGTTCTACGCCGACCTGAGCAAAAAAAGCTACCGCACCGAACCCGGGGTCATGGTGCCCAAGGACGGCACCCTGAACCTGGCGCTGAGCTATATCTGCGGCAACAACTACGGTTTCCAGTACGTGCGCGGCTACCAGACCATCCCCGAGGCCGCTGGTGCCGATGCGCTGTTCGACGACGCGCCGGACCCAGAGGTGATCCTGGTTGGCGACAGTAACGCCGCCGCCCGTGAAGACGAGAGCAAGCAGTTCAACTTCGACGGCTACCTCAAGCAGTACCTTGAGGTCGACATCCTCAACTACGCCCTGCCCGGCGTCGGCCAGGACGGCTCGCTGCTCGAATACCTGCTGTCAGAGAACTACAAGCCCAAGGCACCGCCGAAGCTGATCATCTGGGAGCTGCCGGCCAACTACCAGCTGGAATCCGAGCAGATGTACCGCCAGCTGATCCCGGCGATCAAAGGCGGTTGCCCGGTGTCGACCGAAGTCCTGGCCAACCGGGTAGAGCGCCCGCCGCTGCGGGTCAATGAGCGCATCGAACTGCTCAGCAACGCAGGCGAAAACCGCAAGCACCTCGGCAACGGCCAGGGCTTTCTCGATATCCGCATCAGCGACAAGAACGTCAAGGATTTCTACGTGATCGTCTATTACGACAACGGCGCCCGCGACAAGGTCTGGTTTCGCCGCGAGGCGGTGGTTAGCGGCGGCCAGTACTACCTTGAATTGAGCCGGGCCAAGGAATTTGCCGGGGCCAACCTGCTGTCGGTGTTCATGGAGCCGACTAAGCCCGGCACCGCCGCCACCCAAGTGGAAACCCGCGTATGCCTGTAAAGACCTGGACCGCGCTGGGCCTGGGCCTGTGCGCCAGCCTGCAGTTGGCCGACAGCCTGGCGGCCAGCTCGATCTGGCCACCGCGGGCCACCGCGCAATCGGCGATGATCGCCGACTACCGCACCTTGAGCTGCAGCAAACAAGCACCGCCGCCCTACACCGGCAGCCTGCAGCTACAAAGCAAGTACGACCAGCGCGACGCCAGCAAGTCGACCCTGCGCAGCAGCCCGGACGCCAACAGCGAACAGATCGGCAAGCAGGTCAAACAGTTCATCGGCGGCCTGATCTACGCCAGCAAGCGCTTCCAGCGGGCGAAGAATCCGCAGGAGGCGAACATGGCCCTGGCTTGCCAGGACCAGTGGCTGGAACGCTGGGCCGAGGCCGGTGCGCTGCTCAACCCCGACGCCAGCAGCACCGGCATGGCCGCGCGCAAATGGGCGGTGGCGGCCATGGCCTCGACCCTGCTGATGACCCAGGCCGCCAGTGACGCCAAGCTGCAACTGTCACCGGCGCAGCAGGCCTGGTTCAACCAGTTGGGCGAGCGCATCATCGCCGAGTACCAGCCGCGCCGCACCCCGGGCTTTACCTGGTTCAACAACCACGACTACTGGGCGGCCTGGGCGGTGGCGGCGACCGGCATGCTGGTGCAGCGCGACGACTTCATCCAGTGGGCCGACGGCAACCTGCGCCGCGGCCTGCAGCAGGCGGTGAAGTCCGCTGACGGCAGCTACGCCTACCTGCCGCTGGAAGTGGCGCGCAGCAAACTGGCCGCCACCTACAGCCAGTACGCCTTGGTGCCGCTGGTGTTGCTGGCCGAGTCGGCGCGGGCCAACGACCTGCCGTGGAGCAGCGACGATCAGCAGACCCTGGAGCTGCTGGCCAACTTCGCCGCCCGCAGCATCCTCGACCCCGACAGCCTGCCCGAGCTCAAGGGCAAATCGCAGAGCGACGTCGCCCCGTACAAACTGGCCTGGCTGATCCCCTTCCTGCAGCGCGCCCCGGGTAACCGCCTGGCCCGCCAGCTGTATGACAGCGAGGATGGCGAGGTCGACAACTACAGCCAGATCGGCGGCCCGCTCAAGCCGTTCTATCCCACACTGCCGTAACCCAAGGACGAACCGTCATGGCCATGCTTGCCCGCCCGCTTACCCTTTCCTGCCTGGCGCTGCTGTTCAGCGCCCTGACCCAGGCTGCCAGCCAGAGCTTGCCGCTGCAGCAAACACTGAGCCCGGTAGACAGCGTCGAACACCAGCGCGACCTGCAGCAGTTGCAGCAACAGGTCAGCCAGGCCGTGCAACTGCAGGTCAGCGAACGTCCGCGCCCGGCCGGCCGCGCCAGTGTCAGCCTGCAACCGATGTTCTCGTCACAGGCCGGCAGCTGGCCGTTCGAGCCGTTCGTCAACAACGGCCTGTTCCGCGCCATCGCCGGCTACCAGGCGCATCACCCGCAAGCAGTGCTGGTGCGCGGCGGCAGCGTCAGCCTGGCGCAGTTGCACGATGCCCTCAACGACCCGAAGATCATCAAGCGCTACAAGGACGGCTACCTGCTCAGCTACCCGCTGGTGATCGCCAGCGACGGCGGCCTGTTGCTCGAAGGCACCAGCCTGTACCTGTACAGCTACTCCGGCACGGCGCTGATCAACCAGGGCTGGCTGGGCCTGAACCAATCGCGCCTGGAGAGCGTCGCCGGCGACAAGCCCGGCAGCACCGAGCGCGCCTGGCGGCCGTTCGTGGTGGCCTGGGCCGGTAGCCACACCCAGGTGATCGGCTCGACCCTCAACCGCCTGGGCTACAACGCCAACCTCTCGCGCGGCCTGAGCACCGCCCTGAGCAGCCAGCAGGGAGCCTCTACCCGCCCGGCCACGCTGATCATCCGCGACAGCCAGTTCAATGAACTGTCCAGCGCGGTAGAGCTGCAACACAGCCAGGCGCAGATCGACAACAGCCAGTTCGGCCAGTCCCAGCAGTACGCCATCGACGTGCGCGACAGCCAGGTCGTGGTACGCAATAACCAGCTACGCGGCATCGACAACAACAGCGGCATCCGCCTGCGCGGCCAGACCCGCGCACGTATCGAGCACAACCTGATCCTTGGCGCGCACAAGGCGGCCATCGAAGTCAGCGAGCAACAGGGTGCCCTGCTACTGAGCGGCAACTTGATTGGCGATAGCCGGGGCAACGGCATCCAGCTGCGCAACCTGACGCCGAGCGCAGCCGCACCGTTGCTGATCAGCGACAACCTGATCGGCAACAGCCAGGGCAGCGCCGTGGATGCCAGCGAGGTCGGCGCCGTCAGCCTGATCGGCAACCGCATCGGCAACAGCCCGGAGTACGCCGTCAGCCTGCGCAATGCCACGCCGCTGGCCGGCCCCCTGACCTTGAGCGGCAACACCCTGGGCAAGGTCGGCAAGGCGGTGGTGCGGGTCGAGGGTGTGCAGCAGGTGGTGCTGGGGCCGAACACCTTCGAGGGCAAGCCGATTTTGCAGAACCTGCTGATTGGCGACCTGTTACCGGTGCAGAGCCTGCTGCTTGAGGCGACCCAACGCCAGGGCTGCGTAGTACGGGTCGAGCTAAGTGATCGCCCGCTGCATGCGCAAAAAGCACTCGTCTTCGCCGACGCAGACAAAGCCCTCGCGCAGGTACAGCAAGCGTGCCGGGTTGCTCCTGAACACCATCAGACGCAGCAGCGGCAAGTGCCGTTGGCCGGTCCAGACGGCCAGTTGCGTTAATACCCAGCTGCCGATGCCGCGGCCGCGAAAACCTTCGAGCAGGTGCAGTTCACGGATGAACAGGGCCTGGCGGTCCTGGCTGAGGCTGAAGTAACCCAGCGGCTGTTCGGCGTCGCTGATCAGCCATTGCTCGCGCCACCCCCAGGCCTGGTCGAAGGCTTCTTCCTGCCAGAGCAGGTCGAACTCGCAGTAATAGGGCAGCATGGCCCGCCGGGTGAGGTCGCGGGCGAAGGTGCGGTGCTGGTCGGTGGCGGGGGTCAGTTGCACAGTCATAGTGGTTCTCTTCGCGGGTCAAGGTTTGAACTCGTCGGCATAACACACCGGCGAACTCCCCGGCCCCTGGCGCTCCAGCTCATCCTCAAGCCATTGCGCCAGCACCGTGGCATTGTTGTGCCCGGTGTCCTTGCCGGCATACAGCAAGGTCAGATCGCCCTGCCCGGCCATGCCCAGCAGTTTCCACCAGTGTGCCGGCTGCGCCGCCAGCTCCTGGCGATAACGCTGGGCAAAGCCGGCAAAGTCCACTTCACCCTGATGAAACGCCTGGCGCAACGCCGTTGACGGCGCCACCTGCGGCAGCCACAGGGCCTGCAGCTGGTCCTTGCGCGTGTTGCGCGGCCACAGGCGGTCGACCAGCACCCGCTGGCCATCGGCAGCGTCCTGCGGGTCATAAACGCGTTTGCAACGGATCATCGTTACCCTCCATCGGCAGGTCCCTTGATCCTAGGACTTTCCTTGACCGAGGTCACGGTGCTGTCACCGATTGTTTTTATCATGGCCGGGCAAGGCTAGACCCTTTCTGGTAACCCGGACCCGTCATCATGACCACCCCGACCCTGGCTGGCAGCCCATCGCTGGCCAACCACGATCCACGCCCACGTCTGGATCACAAACCCGGCCGTACCACCCTGACCCTGTTTTTCGGCCTGCTGGTGGCCGGCCTTGTATATACCGCCTGGAGCGTGTTGCGCGACATCGACGCCACCGGCACCGTCGTCACCACCTGGACCCCCTTCCTGCTGCTCGGCCTGGCGTTGCTGATTGCCCTGGGCTTCGAGTTCGTCAACGGTTTTCACGACACCGCCAACGCCGTCGCCACGGTGATCTACACCCATTCGTTGCCGCCGTCGGTGGCCGTGGTGTGGTCTGGCTGTTTCAATTTTCTTGGCGTGCTGCTGTCCAGCGGCGCGGTGGCCTTCGGCATCATCGCCTTGCTGCCGGTGGAGCTGATTTTGCAGGTTGGCTCTTCGGCCGGCTTCTCGATGGTGTTCGCCCTGCTGCTGTCGGCGATCATCTGGAACCTGGGCACCTGGTGGCTGGGCCTGCCGGCTTCGTCCTCGCATACCTTGATCGGCTCGATCATCGGCGTTGGTATCGCCAACGCACTGATGCACGGGCGCGACGGCACCAGCGGCGTGGACTGGGCCCAGGCCAGCAAGGTCGGCTATTCGCTGCTGCTCTCGCCGCTGGTGGGCTTTACCTGCGCGGCGCTATTGCTGCTGGCCCTGCGCATGCTGGTCAAGCGCCGCGAGCTGTACCAGGCGCCGGTCGGCAACACGCCGCCGCCCTGGTGGATTCGCGGGCTGTTGATCCTTACCTGCACCGGGGTGTCGTTCGCCCATGGCTCCAACGACGGGCAAAAAGGCATGGGCCTGATCATGCTGATCCTGGTCGGCACCCTGCCCATGGCCTATGCCCTGAACCGGACCATGCCGGCCGACCAGTCGCTGCAGTTCGCCGCCGTCGCCGAGGTCACCCAGCAGGCTTTGCAGCGCAGCGCCCCGCAAGCAGCGCCGGCGGACCCACGACAGACCCTCAGCGCCTTCATCCGCCAGCCACAGGCCAGCGACGAACTGCTGCCGGCCCTGGCGGCGCTGGCCGGGATGATCGGCAGCGAAGTCAAAGGCTACGGTTCGCTCAACCGGGTGCCCGCTGAGGCCATGGCCAACGTGCGCAACGACATGTACCTGACCTCCGAGGCCATCCGCCTGATCGACAAGCACCAGCTGGCGCGGTTCGATGCCGATACCCGGGCCAAGGTGCAGCTGTTCAAGCAACAAATCGACAGCGCCACCCGCTACATTCCGTTGTGGGTGAAGATCGCCGTGGCCATCGCCCTGGGGCTGGGGACCATGGTCGGCTGGCGGCGCATCGTGGTGACCGTCGGCGAGAAGATCGGCAAGACCCACCTGACCTACGCCCAGGGCGCCTCGGCGGAACTGGTGGCGATGTGCACCATTGGCGCGGCGGACATGTACGGGCTGCCGGTGTCGACCACCCACGTGCTGTCGTCCGGGGTGGCCGGGAGCATGGTTGCCAATGGCTCGGGCTTGCAGATGCGCACCCTGTTCAACCTGCTGATGGCCTGGGTGCTGACCTTGCCGGCGGCGATTGTGCTGGCCGGGGGGTTGTACTGGGTGTTTCGGCAGGTGTTTTAGTCATCGCGGGGCAAGCCCGCTCCCACAGGTATGTGCGAGCGGTCTTGCCCCGCGATAAGGCGCTAAGCTGGGATCTTCAGCCCCCGCTCCACCGCCGGCCGCGCGACAAACGCCGCGAGCACGCGCTTGACGTTGGCAAAATCGTCAAAGCCCACCAGCTCGCCCGCCTCATAAAAACCGATCAGGTTGCGCACCCAGGGCACAATGGCGATGTCGGCAATGCTGTACTCGTCCATCACCCAGTCGCGCCCTTCAAGACGCTTGTCGAGCACCCCGAGCAAACGCCGCGACTCGGCCACATAGCGGTCACGCGGGCGCTTGTCTTCATAGTCCTTGCCGGCGAACTTGTTGAAGAACCCTATCTGGCCGAACATCGGCCCGATGCCGCCCATCTGGAACATCAGCCACTGCAGGGTCTGGTAGCGCTTGGCCGGGTCGGCCGGCAGCAGCTTGCCGGTTTTTTCCGCCAGGTAGATGAGGATCGCCCCGGACTCGAACAGCGGTAGCGGCTGGCCGCCCGGGCCGTTGGGGTCGAGGATCGCCGGGATCTTGTTGTTGGCGCTCAGGGAGATAAATTCGGGGGTGAGCTGGTCATTGCTCTCGAAGCTGACCTTGTGCACCTCGTAGGCCAGGCCGATCTCCTCGAGCATGATCGACACCTTGACGCCGTTGGGCGTGGGCAGCGAATACAGCTGCAGCAGCTCGGGCTGTTTGGCCGGCCATTTGCGGGTGATCGGGAATGCGCTGAGATCAGTCATGAACACAACCTTGAGCAATAAGAGGTGAACGACACTTTAACCAGTTTTATCAACGCCGCGCGACCATCACCCAGTCACGATGACGCTCCGGCCCGCATTCGAACACGGCCTCGCCGACCTTGTTAAAGCCATTGCGCTGGTAGAAGCGGATCGCCCGGGCGTTTTGTTCGTTGACGGTCAGGCGAATGGCGCCGCTCACCTGCGCCAGGGTGTCGTCGAGCAGCCGCTGGGCGCCGCCGTGGCCATGGTGCTCGGGTAGCACGTAGCAGCGGCTGAGCTCCGGCAAGCCGTCCGCTTCAGCAATTCCCAATACCTCGGGTGTGCTGTCGACCAGGCTGTAGCCCACCACCGCGCCCAAGTGCTCGAGCACGCGCAGGCGCTTGCGCCGATTGAGCAGGTGCAAGACAAAGTGCTCGGGCTGCAACTGCGTGTCGATGTACGCCTGCAATGCCGGGGCGGCAGCGTCTGGCGGGCTGGCCAGGGCAAAGGTCTGGCCAGCGATGATGCTCAGCGCCTCGGCATCACTGGGCCGGGCAACGCGGGTAGTGAATGGCATGCAGCAACATCCTGTCGAACGGGCGATCCGGCATGGTAGCCCGAACCCGGCGACGGCGTCAGCGCCGACGAAACAGCGGCCGTGGTTCGATCACCGAACGCCCGTACAGCACGCTCATGCCGGCCAGGCCCTTGAGGGCATCCTCGGCACACTTGTCTTGGCGCACGGCATAGCTGTCGAAACCGCACTGGCGCATATGGCTGAGCTGGTCACGCAGCACGTCGCCCACCGCGCGCAGCTCGCCATGCCAGCCCAGGCGGCTGCGCAGCAGGTAGGCCTGGCTGTAGCCACGACCGTCGCGAAAGCTCGGGAAATCCACGGCAATCAGTGGCACCTGGGGCAGCCACGGGCGCAGCGGCTCGAGCTCGTCGTCCGGGCCCAGCAACACGCCATCACGGCCGAAGGGCCGCTGGGTACGGCGGGCAATCCAGCTGGCCAGGGGCAAGATCACCAGGCCGTCAGGCAGCAGCTCGCCGGGTTCGCGCAACAGCTGCCAGGGATCGTCCTCGATCAACTGCGCTTCACCGTTGCGCAGGCCAATCACATTACGCATATCAGCTCCTCAGGGCGCTTGGCATAGACACGTTCCTTGAAAGGCTCCAGGCCGACCCGGCGCACGGTGTCGACAAAGGGTTCGTCCAGTTCGCGATAAGCGCAGTAGGTGGCGATGATCTGCTCGATCACCTGGGGGATCTCGGCGGCACTGAACGACGGGCCGATGACCTTGCCCAAGGTGCTGTGCTTGCCCTGGGCGCCACCGAGGGTCACCTGGTACCACTCGCTGCCGTTTTTATCGACGCCGAGGATGCCGATGTTGCCGATGTGGTGGTGGCCGCAGGCGTTGATGCAGCCGGAGATATTCAGGCTCAGCTCACCCAGGTCGTGCAGGTAGTCAAGATCATCGAAGCGGCGCTGGATCGACTGCGCAATCGGGATCGAGGTGGCGTTGGCCAGGGCGCAGAAGTCGCCGCCCGGGCAGGCGATGATGTCGGTCAGCAGGCCAATGTTGGCGGTGCCCAGGCCGCGCTCGCAGGCCAGGCGCCACAGCGCGTGCAGGTCGCGCTTGCGCACGTCGGGAAGGATCAGGTTCTGCTCGTGGGCAATACGGATCTCGCCGAAACCGAACTGCTCCGACCAGTCGGCCACCGCATCCATCTGCGCATCGGTCAGGTCGCCCGGTGGCGAGGCATCGCCCGGTTTGGTCGAGAGCACCACGCTGGCATAACCCGGGACCTTGTGCGCCTTGACGCAGCAGGCCACCCAGCGGGCGAAGGCGTGATCCTGGGCCAGGTGGGTGTCGTAGGCCAGCTCATCATCGATGACGCTGTCGTAGGCCGGTGGTTCGAAGGCGGCGGCGACACGCTGGAATTCGTCCTCGGTCAGTTGCGCCGGGCCGTCCTTGATGTGTTGCCACTCCTCCTCCACCTCGCGGGAGAACGCCTCGATGCCCAGCGCCTTGACCAGGATCTTGATCCGCGCCTTGTACTTGTTGTCGCGCCGGCCATGGCGGTTGTACACGCGCAAGATGGCTTCGACGTAGGACAACAGGTGCTGCCACGCCAGCCCTTCGCGAATCTGCAAACCGAGGATCGGCGTGCGCCCCAGGCCGCCGCCGACCATCACCCGCAGGCACATCTGGCCACGGCCGTCGCGGTAAAGATAAAGGCCGATGTCATGCATCATGATCGCTGCGCGGTCTTCGATGGCCGAGCAGATGGCGATCTTGAACTTGCGCGGCAAGAACAGGAATTCGGGGTTGATGGTCGACCACTGGCGCAGGATCTCGGCCAGCGGCCGCGGGTCGAGCAACTCGTCGGCGGCCACCCCGGCGAAGGCCTCGGTGGTGATATTGCGCACGCAGTTGCCGGAGGTCTGGATCGCATGCATCTCGACCTCGGCCAGGCGCTGGAGGATGTCCGGCACCTGGGCCAGTTCGATCCAGTTGAACTGGATGTTCTGGCGCGTGGTGAAGTGGCCGTAGCCACGGTCGTACTCGCGCGCGATCTGCGCCAGGGTGCGCAGCTGCCGGGCACCCAAGGTGCCGTAGGGAATGGCCACGCGCAGCATGTAGGCATGCTTTTGCAGGTACAGGCCGTTTTGCAGGCGCAGGGGCAGGAACTCTTCTTCACTCAGTTCGCCAGCGATGAACCGGCGCACCTGATCGCGAAATTGCGCCACGCGCTCGAACACCAGCGCACGGTCATACTCGTCATACTGATACATGGTTCGGACCTCATCAGGGAGGCCGTTACTATGGCTTTTGGGTGTACTGAGTTACAGATTCAGGTTGGCGGTAATTATACGGATCAGATGGACTTTAAGCATCGCGGGGCAAGTCGGGTCGCCGCGATGAGGCCCTAAAGGGCGACACCGTCCGTGCGCTTCAACTCACCAATTTTCTCCAGCCGCGCGCGCACGATGTTGCGGCTGATATTCAGCAAGCGCCCGGTCTGCAACTGATTGCCATGGCAGAAGCGGTACGCGCTGCGAAACACCGTCTGCTCGATATGCTCGTACAAGTCCGGGATGTTCTGCTCGAACAGCGCCGTCAGCGCCGCTTCAAGGCTTGGCGGCTCGCTGGCGATACGCAGCGGCTGGCTGTGTTCTTCCTGGCGGATGCCCACCGAGCGCATGTCCACCAGGTGCAGGTCGGCCGGCTGCACCACTTGTTGCCGGCACACCAGCAGCGCATGGTGAATGGCGTTTTCCAGCTCGCGGATGTTGCCCGGCCAGCTGTGCGAGAGCAGCTTGCGTTCGCTTTCCAGGCTCAGGCTGGCGCGGCTGTAACCCAGGCGCTGGCAGTGCTCTTCAAGGAAAAACTCAGCCAGCGGCAGGATATCCCCAGGCCGTTCGCGCAGCGGCGGCAGGCGGATGGTTGCCACGTGCAGGCGGTAGAACAGGTCTTCACGGAAATGCCCGGCCACCACCGCATCGGCGAGGTTGACGTTGGTCGCCGCCACCAGGCGCACGTTGATCGGGATCGGTGTGCGCGAACCGAGGCGCACCACTTCGCGCTCCTGCAGCACGCGCAGTAATTTCACCTGCATGTTCAACGGCAGGTCGCCGATTTCATCGAGGAACAGCGTGCCGCCATTGGCCGCTTCGAACCAACCGGCCTTGCTGTTGGTGGCACCGGTAAAGGCGCCCTTCTCGTGGCCGAACAGTTCGCTCTCGACCAGGGTTTCGGCGAAGGCGCCGCAGTTGACCGCCACGAACGGCTCGCGCCCGCGGCGGCTGAGTTGATGGATATGGCGGGCGACCAGCTCCTTGCCGGTGCCGGTCTCGCCGATGATCAGGGTGTTGGCTTCACTCGGCGCCAGGCGTTCGATGCGGCTGAGCAGTTCCTGGGATCGCGGGTCCTTGAACACCAGAACGGTGGCGCGTACGGATTTGGTCAGTTCCCGGGCATGGGGATGGGTTATCAGCGACATGGTGCATTCCTGGCAGTGAAAGCGCAGGGCCATAGTGCCCGAAACAAATTAGAACAAATAATTATTAATTAGTATTTATATATTCCAATTAGAGATATGCACTTGACGCTGCTGCCACAGCAGCAGTCGCCCAGCAACCCGTGGCTGCCAGCCAGCATCGACGCGCCGCCAGGATTGCCCTTGAAGGCATTTCGGCCCCGCAAAACCGGGCCCTGCAGCGCCCTGGCACGCATTTCGCTCAAGCCTGGCAAACGCACCGTGCAAGGACCTCTCGATGAAACTGGAAAAAACTTTCGCCTTTGGCCTGAGCCTTTTGGCCCTGTCGCTCAGCGCCGTGGCCGCAGAAACCTTCGCGCCAAAGCCCGACGCGCTGCAAGGCGATGGCCGGGTCTCGGCGTTCTACAGCTGGAGCCAGGCGATCCCTGGCAAACCGGGCAAACTGCTGCGCAGCGAACCGCTGGAAAAGACCCTGAGCCTGCCTGGCACCGCCTCGCAACTGCGCATTCTCTACAGCTCTACCGACGGCATCGACGGCAAGACCCCGGTGGCGGTCTCCGGCGCGCTGTTCATCCCCAAAGGCCAGGCGCCGGCAGGCGGCTGGCCAGTAGTGACCTGGGGCCATGGCACTGTGGGCGTGGCGGATGTCTGCGCGCCGTCCTGGGCCGGGCGCTCTTACCGCGACGTGCAGTACCTGACGCGCTGGCTCAACGAGGGCTACGCCATCGTCGCCACCGACTACCAGGGCCTGGGCGTGCCCGGCGGCCATCCGCTGCTGAACAACCGCATGGCCGCCTACGGCATCCTCGATGCCGCCCGCGCGGTGATCGCCGGGGTGCCGGGGCTGGCCAACAAGGTGCTGGTGGTCGGCCAGTCCCAGGGCGGCGCCGGCGCCTTCGCCTCGGCCGCCTATGCGCCCACCTATGCCCCGGACCTGGGCCTGAAGGGCAGCGTCGGCACCGGGGTGATCTACACCGTCGGCGCCAAGAACGTCGGCGAACAGGACCAGGACAAGGTCGACGCCTCGCTGGCCTACGGTTTCTACACCCTGCTGGCGGCGCAGCAGTACGACCCGAGCATCGACCCACGCGACTTCTACACCGACAAGGCCCTGCCGCTGTTCGAACAAGCGCGCAGCACTTGTCTGTCGTCGCTGGTGGCCGATGTGCTCGGCACCGGCCTGACCCCGGCCAACACCCGCAAGGCCAACAACGGCGAGCAGCTCAAGCCGTGGCTGGCGCAAGTCTCCTACCCGACCCTGAAACTCGCCCAGCCGATCTTCATCGGCACCGGCGCCGAAGACAAGACCCCGGCGGCTGCCACCCAGGTGGCGCTGATGCAGGACGCCTGCAAGACCGGCTCGATCGTCGAAGGCCACCTGTACAAGGGTCTGGGCCACAGCGAGACGGTCAACGCCTCGCTCAAGGACTCGCTGCCGTTTGCCCGCAAGGTGTTCAACGACCAGCCCATCGCCCCCCTCTGCAACCCCACCGTGCAATAAGGACGCTGACCGTGAGCATTGAATTCTTCACCCGCCTGCCCTTGCACGGCGAAACCCAGTTCCTCCCCGGCGACCCGCGCAACCGCGGCGACTGGCATGCCGGCGGCGACAGCACCGGCGCCGTGTCGAACTTTGCCGTAGGTGATCACTTCACCTACATCGACTACCTCGGGCAGATCGCCCGCGCCGCCGAAATCAACGGCTTCGGTGGCGCGCTGATGGTCAACGCGCCGTCCGGCGAAGAGCCCTGGACAGTGTGCTCGCTGCTGGCCCGCGAAACCCGCACGTTGAGCTACGTCACCGCCTTCCAGCCCTACCACTACACGCCCTGGATCGCGGTGCAGCAAGCGGCGACCTACCAGCGCGCCAGCGGCAACCGCCTGGTGTGGAACATCATCAATGGCGGCTCGGATAGCGTGCAGCGCCAGGTTGGCGACTTCAGCGACCACGATGAACGTTACGAGCGCGCCACCGAGTTCATGGACGTGGTCAAGGGTTACTGGCACTCGGAGAACTTCCACTACCAGGGGCGCTTCTACAAGGCCGAAGGTGGCGGCCTGCGCGGCCCGCAGAAAAAGGCCGAGTTGCCGCTGATCTGCACCGCCGGCTCGTCGATCGCCGCGCGGGAATTCGCCGCCCGCCACGCCGACTTCTACCTGATGCGCGCCGAGCACCCGGACGAGATCCGCACGCTGATAGCCGACATTCGCAAGCGCGCGCTCAAGCATGGCCGCAGCAATATCCGCTTCGGCCTGTCGATCGATGTGATTACCCGCGAGACCGAAGCCCAGGCACTGGCCGAGGCCAGGCGCTTCTTCGACGAAGGCGTGGCCAAAGGTGCGGTCAAGGCTGTGGCCGCCCATGCCGGGCTGCGCACCGCGCGCAAGCTCAGCTACGAAAACGAGTACGCGGCCAAGGACGAAACCCGGCCGTTCGACGACTTTTTCATCTACCCCAACGTCTGGGCCGGTTTTGGTTACATCGGCATTCCGCCGGGCCTGGCGCTGGTCGGCAGCTACGCCAACGTGGTGGCGCGGATTCGCGAGTACAACGCGCTGGGCATCGACCTGTTCTTCCTCGCTGGCTACCCGCACCTGGAAGAAGCCTACCGCCTGGGCGAGCACATCCTCCCGCACTTTCGCGGCGAACGGGCGCCGCTCAAGCGCATCGACACCCAGGCGCCAGCCCTGGGTGCAGCAGGAGCCTGAGGCCATGGACCTTTTCGATCAGCAGCGCCGACGCTTTCTCGGCTACAGCCTGGCGCTGGGCGGCGGCCTGCTACTCAGCGGCTGCGGCCCTGACGCACCGGCCGCCAGCAGCCCGGCCAGCGACCAGCCGCGCCACGGCGGGCGCCTGCGCCTGGGCGTGTTGGCCGGCGGTCAGGTCGGCAACCTCGATGCCCACAAACCGATCGGCAGCGGCATCGTCCGCGGCTTTGCCCTGTACAGCAAGCTGTGGGAATGGGACGAGCAGATGCAGCCGCGCCTGGCCCTGGCTGAAGAAGCCGAAGCCAGCGCCGACGCCAGCAGCTGGACCGTGCGCCTGCTTCAGGGCCTTGAGTTTCACAACGGCAAGAGCATCGATGCCGACGACCTGATCTTTTCCATTCGCCGCCTGACCGACCCGCAACTGGCGTCGCCTTACGCCGCGCTGCTGCACTGGGTCGATCGCGACAACCTGGAGAAACTCGACGCACGCACCGTGCGCATCCGCTTCAAGGACGGGCGCAGCTACCTGCCGCTGGCCGAAACCTGGGTCAACTTCGGCGGCATCGTCCCGGTCGATTACCACCCGGTGACCAACCCGGTGGGTGCCGGGCCGTACAAGCTGAAAAGCTTTAGCCCCGGCCAGCGCTCGGTGTTCAGCCGCTTCGAGAACTACTACAAGGACGGCAAACCCTACGCCGACGAACTGGAGATCATCGACTTCAAAGACCAGGTCTCGCGCCTGGCGGCCTTGCGCGCCGGGCAGATCGACATGGCCAACGGCCTGCCCAGCGAGCAGCTGCAGATCATCGAACGCGACCCGCGCCTGCAACTGGTGACTTCGGTCAGCGGCAACTGGCTTTCGTTCGAAATGAACACCAGCAAACCGCCGTTCGACAACCCCAAGGTGCGCGAAGCCTTTCGCCTCCTCGCCGACCGCCCGGAGCTGGTGCGCCGTGCCTTGAACGGCCAGGGCCGGGTGGCCAACGACCTGTACGCACCTGATGACCCGACCTTCAACCACAGCCTCGGCCCGCGCCCCCATGACCCGCAACGGGCGGCGCAATTGCTGCGCGAAGCCGGCTACGAGCAGTTGCAAGTCGAGCTGGTGACCACCAGCGGCCCGGCCCTGGCCTCGGCGCTGGTGTTCGCCGAACAGGCCAAGGCCATCGGTGTGAACCTCAAGGTGCGCCAGGTCGACCAGGCCACCTTCGACGGCCCGCAGCACGACCAGTGGCAACTGAGCACTGGCGGCACCATCGGCGCACCGTTTCTGGCCAGCGCCATGCACATCGACGCGCCCTTCGCCGTGGCCAACAAGACCCACTTCAACGACCCGCAGTTCAGCGAACTGTTCCTCCAGGCCATGGCCCAGCCGGACCTGGCCAAGCGCAGCGCGCTGGTGCACCAGGCCCAGCAGATTCAGTATGAGCGCGGCGGCTTGCTGATCTGGGGCTATGTGAATCTGCTCGATGCGTTTTCGCGCCAGGTCGGCGGCGCCGCAGCCGAGCAGACACTGTTCAGCACCTGGCGTTTCGACAACCTCTGGCTGCGCGGCCAGGCCTAGCGCAATCCAGCCTGACGCTGACGGTACTCCCCCGGCGTCAGCTGCGCATAGCGCAAAAAGAACCGGCTGAAGTACGCCGGGTCTTTGAAGCCCAGGCGGTAGCAAATCTCGTTGGCCGAGCTGCCGGTGTACAGCAGCAGGCGCCGTGCTTCCTGCATCAGGCGTTCGAGAATCAGGCGCTTGGACGGCAGGTCGGCGATGCGCCGGCACACTTCGTTGAGCCGCGCTTCGGTGACGCCGATGCCCTGGGCATAGCGCGCCAGCGGCCAGTGCTCAAGGTAGTGGGCCTCGATCAGTTCATTGAAACGATGAAACACCTGCAAGTCTTCATGACGGGTTTGCCGCGCCGGCAGCGAGCGCGCGCACAGGCGCAGCAGGCTGGTCATGATCAGCCGCGTCAGGCTTTCCAGCGCCGCCCCGCGCCCGGCGGCGCTGGCGTTGATTTCACTGTGCAGCTCATCGAACAGCAGCGCCAGGCGCCGCGCCTCGGCGGCGTAGCTTGGTTCCAGGCCGCTCAAGGCCACGCAGGCCGGCGCCACTTGCGGCCCCGGCGCCAACCCGGGATCGGCTTCAAGTAGCTGCCAGACCAGTTGCTGGCGCACGGTCAGCACATGGCCGTCGGCATCGGGTTCGGTTACGAAGGAATGCGGGATGGTCGGTGGCGTAAGGAAAAACATCGGCCCCGATTCGACGTACTGCTGGTCGTCCAGGTACACCCGCACCGTGCCGCTTTTGACGTAATGCACCTGGAAAAACCGGTCATGGCGGTGCACCGGCATATTGCGGCCGAAAAACCCGGCGAGGTTGCCGAGCTTGTCGTAGTGCACCTCGGCATCGCTGTAGCGCTGATCGTAGACCTGGCCGATGTTGATGTTGGGGATTGGTTGTTGCTCGCGCATGGCCCTGCTCACGCTTGTTGTTATGCGGCCAGCTTACTCCTGCTGCAAGCCGCTTGCATTTCGTTAACATCTTAATTATAACGTTAACACATTAACAATTATTCGAGCAGGGACCCTGCCCCTGCCCCAGCCAGGAGAACCCCATGAGCCGTGCCTTGCACGATGCTGCCAGCGGTACCCTGTTCGGCGTTGCGCTGAACTACCAGGGCCTGCTTGACCAGCGTCTCGCCGAATTCGAAAAGCCGCCCTATCAAAAGCCACCGGTCAAGCCGGTGCTGTTCATCAAGACCCCCAACACCCGCAATGGCCATGGCCAGCCGGTGGTCTACCCGCAAGGCATCGAGCACCTGCAACCGGGCCCGGCCCTGGGCGTGGTGATCGGCAAGCGTGCCACCCGGGTCAGCGTCGACGAGGCCCTCAGCCATGTCGCCGGCTACACCATCGTCAACGAATTCAGCCTGCCCGAAGACAGCTACTACCGCCCGGCGGTCAAGGCCAAGTGCCGCGACGGTTTCTGCGCCCTGGGCCCTGAACTGGTGCCGGCCGCGCAGGTCGCCGACCCGCAGCAACTGAGCATCAAGCTGTTCGTCAACGGCGCCCTGCGCCAGCACAACAGCACCGCCAACATGGTTCGCAGCGTCGCCCAGCTGATCGCCGAGATCAGCGAATTCATGACCCTGCACGAAGGCGATGTGCTGATTACCGGCACCCCCGAAGGCCGCGTCGATGTGCTGCCCGGGGACCAGGTTGAAGTCGAGATCAGCGGCCTCGGGCGCCTGACCAACAGCATCGTTGCCGCGCAGGAGAAGCGCTGATGAAACACGCACGTATCCGTTACCAGGGCGAAGTCCACGCCGTCACCGTCGAGGCCGACAACGCCGTGCGCCTGGCCGATGGCCGCTTGCTCGCCGAGCAGCAGGTCGAGTGGCTGCCACCGGCCACCGGCAATATGTTCGCCCTGGGCCTGAACTACGCCGACCACGCCGCCGAGCTTGCCTTCACGCCGCCCACCGAACCGCTGGCGTTCGTCAAGTCGGTGGGCACCTACACCGGCCACAACCAGGTCAGCTGGCGCCCGGACAACGTCGCCTACATGCACTATGAGTGCGAACTGGTGGCAGTGATCGGCAAGCCTGCGCGCAACGTCAAGCGCGAGGATGCGCTGGAGTACCTGGCCGGCTACACGGTGTGCAACGACTACGCGATTCGCGATTACCTGGAGAACTACTACCGGCCCAACCTGCGGGTCAAGAACCGCGACGCCACCACCCCGGTCGGGCCGTGGATCGTCGATGTCGCCGATGTGCCGGATGCTTCCAACCTGACCTTGCGCACCTGGATCAACGGTGAGCTCAAGCAGCAAGGCAGCACCAAGGACATGATTTTCGACATCCCCTACCTGATCGAATACCTGTCCAGCTTCATGACCCTGCAGCCGGGCGACATGATCGCCACCGGCACCCCTGAAGGCCTGGCCGACGTGGTGCCGGGCGATGAAGTGGTGGTCGAAGTCGAAGGCGTCGGGCGCCTGGTCAACCGTATTGTCAGCGAAGCCGAGTTCTTCGCCCTCAACCGCCAAGAGGCATGAGCAGCATGATCAAACACTGGATCAACGGCCGTGAGGTCGAAAGCAAAGACGTGTTCGTCAACTACAACCCGGCCACCGGCGAGGCCATTGGCGAAGTCGCCAGCGGCGGCGCCGAAGAAGTGGCCCAGGCGGTAGCGGCAGCGAAAGAGGCGTTCCCGAAATGGGCCAACACCCCGGCCAAGGAGCGCGCGCGGCTGATGCGCAAGCTCGGCGAGCTGATCGAGCAGAACGTGCCGCACCTGGCTGAGCTTGAAACCCTCGACACCGGTTTGCCGATCCACCAGACCAAGAACGTACTGATCCCGCGGGCCTCGCATAACTTCGACTTTTTCGCCGAAGTCTGCACACGCATGGACGGCCATACCTACCCGGTCGACGACCAGATGCTCAACTACACCCTGTACCAGCCGGTGGGCGTGTGCGGGCTGGTGTCGCCGTGGAACGTGCCATTCATGACCGCCACCTGGAAGACCGCGCCGTGCCTGGCCCTGGGCAACACCGCAGTGCTGAAGATGAGCGAACTGTCACCGCTGACCGCCAACGAACTGGGGCGCCTGGCGGTGGAAGCCGGCATCCCCAACGGCGTGCTCAACGTCATCCAGGGCTACGGCGCCACCGCTGGCGACGCCCTGGTGCGCCACCCGGACGTGCGTGCCATCTCCTTCACCGGCGGCACCGCCACCGGCAAGAAGATCATGCAAACCGCGGGCCTGAAAAAGTACTCCATGGAGCTGGGCGGCAAGTCGCCGGTGCTGATTTTTGAAGAGGCCGACCTTGAGCGCGCCCTGGATGCGGCGCTGTTCACCATCTTCTCGCTCAATGGCGAGCGCTGCACCGCCGGCAGCCGTATCTTCATCCAGCAGAGCGTCTACCCGCAGTTCGTCGCCGAGTTTGCCGCGCGGGCCAAGCGCCTGATCGTCGGCGACCCGCAAGACCCGCAAACCCAGGTAGGCTCGATGATCACTCAGGCCCACTATGACAAGGTCACCGGTTACATCAAGATCGGCATCGAAGAAGGCGCGACCCTGCTCGCTGGCGGCCTTGAGCGCCCGGCCAACCTGCCGGCGCACCTGGCCCGCGGGCAGTTCATTCAGCCGACGGTGTTTGCCGACGTGAACAACAACATGCGCATCGCCCAGGAAGAAATCTTCGGCCCGGTGGTGTGTTTGATCCCCTTCAAGGACGAAGCCGAGGCGCTGCGACTGGCCAACGACACCGAGTATGGCCTGGCCTCGTACATCTGGACGCAGGACATCGGCAAGGCGCATCGTCTGGCCCGCGGCATCGAGGCCGGCATGGTGTTCATCAACAGCCAGAACGTGCGCGACCTGCGCCAGCCGTTCGGCGGGGTCAAGGGTTCAGGCACCGGCCGTGAGGGCGGGCAGTACAGCTTCGAGGTGTTTGCCGAGATCAAGAACGTGTGTATCTCGATGGGCAGTCACCATATTCCGCGCTGGGGCGTCTGACAGCATCGCGGGGCAAGCCCGCTCCCACAGGTTTTGAGGCTGCCTTGTGGGAGCGGGCTTGACCCGCGATGAAGGCGCAACCGATCGCACACAAGAACAACAATTTCCAGGAGTTCCATCATGGGCGAAGTCGTCCTGGCAGCCAAAGTCTGCCACGTACCCTCGATGTACCTGTCCGAACTGCCCGGCAAGCATCATGGCTGCCGCGAGGCGGCGATTGCCGGGCACAAGGAAATCGGCCGCCGCGCCCGCGAACTGGGCGCCGACACCGCCGTGGTGTTCGACGTCCACTGGCTGGTCAACAGCGGCTACCACATCAACTGTGGCGAACACTTCAAGGGCACCTACACCAGCAACGAGCTGCCGCACTTCATCAAGAACATGGACTTCGAGTACCCCGGCTGCCCGCAACTGGGCGAGCTGATCGGCCTTGAAGCCAACGCCGCCGACGTGCGCACCCTGGCCCACAACATCCCAAGCCTTGAGCTTGAATACGGCACCCTGGTGCCGATGCGCTACATGCACATGGACGTGCCCGACGCGCACAAGTTCAAGGTCGTGTCGATTGCCGCTTGGTGCGCTTGGCACCGCCTGGAAGACAGCTTCGCCTTCGGCGCCGCGGTGCGCCGGGCCATCGAAAAGAGCGACCGCAAAGTGCTGGTGCTGGCCTCCGGTTCGCTGTCGCACCGTTTTTCCGATGACCGCAACGCCGAAGCCAACATCCACAACTGGACCCGCGAATTCGACAAGCAGATGGACCTGCGCGTGGTCGAGCTGTGGAAGCAGGGCCGCTTCAAGGAGTTCTGCGCGATGCTCCCGGACTACGCCAACCACTGCTACGGCGAAGGCGGCATGCACGACACGGCGATGCTCCTGGGCCTGCTTGGCGGTGCCGACTACAACAAGCCGGTCGAGGTCCTGACCGAGCCGTTCGGCAGCTCCGGCACCGGGCAAATCAACGCCATCTTCCCGCTGTAGCGCGAAGGCAGCAGCCACAAGCTTCAAGCCACAAGCTGCAAGCGAAGAGCACGCGCTCTTGCCGCTTGTAGCTTGCCGCTTGCCGCCGTTCAAACGGAGATCTTCATGCCGCATTTCATCATTGAGTACACCGACAACATCGAGCAACAGGCCGACCTGCCCGGCCTGTTCGCCAAGGTCCACGCCAGCCTGGGCGCCAGCGGCGTGTTCCCCCTGGGCGGCATCCGCAGCCGTGGCGTGCGCCTGGACAGCTGGCGCATGGCCGATGGCAAGCACGACTACGCCTTCGTCCACATGACCCTCAAGGTCGGCCACGGCCGCGATCTGCAAACCCGCACCGAGGTCGCCGAGGCGCTGTTCGCGGTGATCACCGCGCACTTTGCCGAGCTGCAAAGCCAACGCCTGCTGGCGCTGTCGTTCGAGATGATCGAGCTGCACCCGCAGCTGAACTTCAAACAGAACAACGTTCACGCCTTTTTGCAAAACCAGGCGGGCTGAACCACAGCCACCCGCCCTCCCCAACGGCCCTCTGACAAAAAGTACAAGATCATGAGCACAGCCAATACTGCCCAACACGCTGCCCTTGCCCAACATGACTCGACCCACAGCAAGATCACCTGGCGGCTGATGCCGCTGCTGCTGATTTGCTACCTGTTCGCTCACCTGGACCGCATCAACATTGGTTTTGCCAAGATGCAGATGAGCAGCGACCTGCACTTCAGCGACACGGTCTACGGCTTTGGTGCCGGGCTGTTCTTCATTGCCTACGCGCTGTTCGGCGTACCCAGCAACATGGCCCTGGACCGCGTCGGCCCACGGCGCTGGATCGCCACCCTGATGGTGGTCTGGGGCACGCTGTCGACCAGCATGCTCTGGGTTGAATCGGCCTCGGGCTTCTATGTCCTGCGCTTTTTGCTCGGCGTCGCTGAAGCCGGCTTCTTCCCCGGCATCCTGGTTTACCTCAACCGCTGGTACCCGGCCCGCCGTCGTGGGCAGATCACCGCGCTGTTCGCCATCGCCGTGCCCATGGCCGGGGTGGTCGGCGGGCCGCTGTCGGGCGGCATCCTCGAGCTGTTCCACGACGCCGCCGGCCTGCGTGGCTGGCAGTGGATGTTCCTGATCGAAGGCGCGCCGGTGGTGTTGCTCGGCCTGGTGGTACTCAAGTGCCTGCCCGACAGCTTCGAGAGTGTCAGCTGGCTGAACGGCACTGAAAAGCAGCAACTGCGCGAGCAACTGAACCAGGAAGAGCAGCGCAAATCCATCACCTCGTTTGCCGGCATCCTGCGTGACAGCCAGGTCTGGCTGCTGGTGGCGGTGTACTTTGCGGTGATGCTGGCGGTCAACACCCTGGCATTCTGGATGCCGACCCTGATCCACGGCGCCGGCATCGGCAGCGATGGCCGCGTCGGGCTGTTGAGCGCCGTGCCGTACCTGGCCGGGTGCTTCTTCATGATCGCCTGTGGCCGTTCCTCCGACCGTCAGCGTGAACGCCGCTGGCACCTGTGCGTGCCGCTGCTGATGTCGGCCACCGGCATCGCCGTGGCCGGCCTGGCACCCGGCAACCCGGTGATGGTGCTGGGCGGCCTGATCATCGCCGGCATGGGCGCCAGCGCTGCCTTGCCGATGTTCTGGCAACTGCCGCCGGCATTCCTGTCGAACACCACCCAGGCCGCCGGTATCGCCCTGATCAGCTCGTTCGGCAGCATCGCCTCGTTCCTCGCCCCGTACCTGATCGGCTGGATGCGCGACACCACCCAGAGCGCCAGCCTGGCCCTGTACGTACTGGCGCTGTTCATCACCCTCGGCGGCTTGCTGGTGCTGCGCACCAAGGCTGCCATCGTCAACCCTCAGTAAGAGATTTCGCCATGCTTGACCACAGCCAGATCCTGCACGCCGCCGCCCAGCTCGAGCGCGCCGAACGCAGCCGCGAACAGGTGCGGCAGTTCTCCCTGGAGCACCCGGGCATCAGCATCGAAGACGCCTACGCCATCCAGCGCGCCTGGGTCGCACAAAAAATCGAGGGCGGGCGCAAGCTGGTCGGCCACAAGATCGGCCTGACCTCGCGGGCCATGCAGGTGTCGTCGAACATCACCGAACCGGACTACGGCGCGCTGCTCGATGACATGTTCTTCGACGAAGGCAGCGACATCCCCTTCGAGCGCTTTATCGTGCCGCGGGTCGAGGTGGAGCTGGCGTTCGTCCTCGGCAAGCCGCTCAAGGGCCCGAACGTGACCCTGTTCGACGTACTCGACGCCACTGAATGGGTAATCCCGGCGCTGGAGATCATCGATGCGCGCATCCAGCAGATCGACCCGCAGACCCAGGCCACCCGCAAGGTCTTCGACACCATCTCCGACAACGCCGCCAACGCCGGCGTGGTCATGGGCGGGCGCGCGGTGCGTCCGGGCGATATCGACCTGCGCAAGGTGCCGGCGGTGCTCTACCGCAACGGCGTGATCGAAGAGTCCGGGGTTTCGGCGGCGGTGCTCAACCACCCGGCCAAGGGCGTCGCCTGGCTGGCCAACAAACTGGCGCCGTACGACGTCACCCTTGAAGCCGGGCAAATCATTCTCGGCGGCTCCTTCACCCGCCCGGTGGCGGCCAACCCCGGCGATACCTTCCATGTCGACTACGACATGCTCGGTTCGATTGCCTGCCGTTTCGTTTGAGGAATTGCCCATGGACATGCCCGTCAACCGCTTCAAACAACGCCTGCAACGCGGCGAGGCGCAAATCGGCCTGTGGCTTGGCCTGGCCGAGCCGTACTGTGCCGAGCTTGCCGCCAACGCCGGTTTCGACTGGCTGCTGATCGACGGCGAACACGCGCCCAACGACCTGCGCGGCATGCTCGGCCAGTTGCAGGCCATCGCCCCCTACCCGGCCCAGGCGATCATCCGCCCGGTGATCGGCGACACCGCGCTGATCAAGCAGGTGCTGGATATCGGCGCACAAACCCTGCTGGTGCCGATGGTCGAAAGCGCCGGGCAGGCCCGCGAACTGGTGCGCGCCATGCACTACCCGCCCAAGGGCATGCGCGGTGTCGGCAGCGCCCTGGCGCGGGCCTCGCGCTGGAACAGCATCCCCGGCTACCTCGACCAGGCCGATGAGCAGATGTGCCTGCTG
The DNA here is from genome assembly GCF_900101695.1 of Pseudomonas sp. UC 17F4. Lineage (NCBI taxonomy): Bacteria > Pseudomonadati > Pseudomonadota > Gammaproteobacteria > Pseudomonadales > Pseudomonadaceae > Pseudomonas > Pseudomonas sp. UC 17F4. The sequence continues at coordinate 3,137,794 of NZ_FNKV01000001.1, read as the reverse complement.
GTGCAGATCGAAAGCCTTGAAGGGCTGCGCAACCTTGAGGCGATTGCAGCGGTCGAGGGCGTTGACGGGGTGTTCATCGGCCCGGCGGACTTGAGTGCCTCCATGGGCTATCGCGGCAACCCCGGGCACCCCGAGGTGCAGGCGGCGATTGAACAGGCGATCGTGCAGATTCAGAAGGCCGGCAAGGCGGCGGGGATTCTCAGTGCCGATGAAGCCTTGGCACGGCGCTACCTGGAGCTGGGCGCAGGCTTCGTCGCGGTGGGGGTCGATACCACGGTGTTGATGAAGGGCTTGCAGGGGTTGGCGGGTAAGTTCAAGGGGGATGTGGTAGTGGGCTCGTCTGGGCCTTCTGTGTATTGACTGTACTGGCCTCATCGCGGGTCAAGCCCGCTCCTGCACATCCCGTAGGAGCGGGCTTGCCCCGCGATGCGGTCACCGCCCCACCTGCTTCAACTCCTCCAGCAACCCCAGCAACGCCTGCAGCTTCTGCTCGCCGAACTGCTCCTGAATGCGCCGGTAATTGCTCTCCATGCATTGGCTCATCGAGGCAAAAATCTCCTCGCCCTTTTGCGCCAGGTTGACCAGCACCCGGCGCTGGTCCTGTTCGGCCTTGCGCCGGCTGACCAGGCCGGCCGCCTCCATGCGCACCAGCACCCCGGTCATGCTCGGCTTGAGGATGCAGGCCAGTTCCGCCAGGCGGTAGATCTCCATTTCACCCTGTTGGCGCAGGATACGGATCACCCGCCACTGCTGCTCGGTGAGCCCGTGCTGGTTGAGCGAGGGGCGAAAAAAACGCATGGCCGCTTCGCGGGCTTGCAACAAGGTCAGGGTCAACGACGGGCGCGGCTGGGGCATGGGAAGGCTAATCATCAGGCTATTTTGTTAACACTTTAACAAAATCAACGCCTTGCCACAGCCCTGGCACCGGCAGTCAAGCCCGGCGGCACGCAGGGTCAAGACGCAGGCGCCGGGCAAGGCCTTAATAGAGCCCATCAGTACTTCACTTTTCAGGCTGCGCCATGATCAACATCGAAACGCCGACCTACTACACCGCCACCAAAAAATACAACCTGAGCTTCCCGACCCTGGAACAGGACGTGGACGCCGACGTGGTCATCATCGGCGGCGGCTTTTCCGGGATCAACACGGCCCTGGAGCTGGCGGAAAAAGGCATCACCAACATCGTCGTGCTCGAAGCCCGCTACCTGGGCTTTGGTGGCACCGGGCGCAATGGCGGGCAGATCATGGCCGGCATCGGCCATGACCTGGAGAAGATCAAGCAGCACGTCGGCGACGATGGCCTGCGGCAGATCTTCGAGATCAGCGACTTGGGCGCCGACATCATCAAGAACCGCATCGCCAAGTACGCCATCGACGCCGACTTCTGTCACGGCTATGGCTACATGGGCTTCAACGCCCGCCAGGAAAAAACCCTGCGCGCCTGGGAAAAGGACTTCAAGTCGGTCAACTCCCAGCATGAGATCCGATTTCTCGGTGGCAGCGAGGTCAAGCAGATCATCGGCTCCGACGCCTACAGCAGCGCCTTGCTGCACATGGGCGGTGGCCATGTGCACTCGCTGAACCTGTTGCTCGGTGAAGCCAAGGCGCTCAGCGAACACGGCGTGCGCATCTTCGAGAACAGCCCGGCGCTGCAGGTGCAGTACGGCGAGCGCATCCGCGTGCGCACCGGGCGCGGTTCGGTGACCGCCAGCAAGCTGCTGTGGGCTTGCGACAGTTTCCTCAACAAGCTGGAGCCGGAGCTGCACCGCTCGACCATCAACACCTACGCCTTCCAGATGATGACCGAGCCATTGCCGGACGAGCTGATCCAGCGCATCAGCCCGATTCGCGGGGCCTACAGCGACATCCGCCCGGTGATCGATTACTACCGGGTGACCAACGAGAACCGCCTGCTGTTTGGTGCCGCCACGCCGCTGGTCGAACACATCCCGGGCGATCTCAAGGCCTGGAACCGCAACCTGATGCTGAAGATTTTCCCCTACCTCAAGGACGTGAAAATCGACCTGGCCTGGGGCGGGCCGATGGCCTGCAGCCCCAACCTGTTCCCGCAGATCGGCACCCTGCCCGGTCGGCGCAACGCTTTCTACGTGCAAGGTTATTCCGGTTTTGGCGTCACCCCCAGCCACATCATCTGCAAGGTCCTGGCCGAAGGCATGAGCGAAGGCTCGGCGCGCTATGACCTGATCAGCTCGGTGCCACGCCCGACCATCCCGGCCAAGGATCAACTGCGCTCGGTGCTGCTGACCGCCGGCAAATCCTGGCACCAGCTGTCCGGCTACTGGAATGGCCGGCGCTAAGCCCCAACTCTTTCAACCCTCAAGGAACACTGACATGACCCTGACTGCCGTCACCCCGAACCTCCAGCTCAGCCAACTCGACGCCTGGGGCACCGTTGCCGACCTGGGCTCGCAGATACTCGAAGGCGAAGTACGCGCCTTCGGCAAAATGACCTTCGGCGCACCGACCGACCCGGTCAGCAGCGCCTACTTTGGCACCACCACCGGCAAGTTCCGCATGGTCTACCCGTTCAACGAACAGGCCGTGGTAGTCACCGGCCAGGTGCGCTTGACCGACGAAGCCACGGGTGTGAGCCGCACCTACAACGTGGGTGACAGCTGGTTCGTGACCAAGGGCACGCCGGTGCTCTGGGAGATTCTCAGCGAGAGCTTTGTGAAGCATTACTTTGCGGTGGTCTGACTGAAAGCATCGCGGGGCAAGTCGGGGCGCCGCACCGACTTGACCCGCGATGAGGCCCTAAAGCTTTGCCAACGACATCCCGAACATCCACCAAAGCGCCGCCAACCGCCGCTCGAACGCCTCCGCCCCCGCATAGATCAACTCGACATTCAAACTGTCGACGATCCCCAGGTAGGCATCGCCATACAAGCGCTGCTGCCCCTCCTCCAGCCCCGGCGCGAACGTGCGCAACGCCTGGGCAAACAACTCGCCCAACCTCGCCAGGTAGGCCTCGAAGCCGGCACAGATCACCGGCCGCAGTTCACTGGGCGGGAAGAACGCCGTGCGCAGCATGAAGCGCAAATGCGCCGAGGCCTGGTAGCGCGCGTTCAAGCGCTCGGCAAAACGTTGCCCCGGCAGCTCGCCGGTCGGCACCTGCTCGGCAAAGCACGCCTCCAGGTACTCGTGCTCGGCGTGCAGGGCCCGGGCATAGACCACCTGGAACAGGTCGTCCTTGCCGGCAAAATGCGCATACAACGACGGCTTGCGCATGCCCGCCGCCGCGGCGATATCGTTGAGCGACGAGGCGTCGTAACCCAGCTCGGCAAACTGCTCGACGGCAATCGCGCAGATCTTTTCCGCCGACGGCGTCAGGCTTCTCATAGCGGCGTCTCCCCCAACAAATACGGATCAATGCCCAGCCAGGCTGTGCACCTGCGGCTCGGCATGGCGGGTGCTGATGTGCACCAGCAGCGCCACGCACAGCGCCGAAAGGCCGAGCAACAACGCCCAGTGCGCCGCGCCCAAAGGCGCCATGATGCCCGACAATGGCGTGGCGAACGACGAAATGATCAACTGGAAGGCACCGAGCAACGCAGCAGTCGAGCCCAGCGCGGTGCTCTGCGAAGACATCACCAGCGACATCAGCGTGGCCTCGGCAATGCCCAGGCCGAACATGGCAACCGCCATGCCGGCAACGATACCCACCAGCCCCGCCGCACTCAGCGCACCGGCCAGCACCAGCACGGCGCCGACCAGCATGCACGCCGCGCCCCAGCGGGCCAGGCGCACCAGGCCCTTGCGCGCCACCAGGCGGCCCGCGGTGATGGCGCCGAGCAGAATGGCCACGCCGGTGGCGCCGAACAGGGTGCCGAACGCCTCGACCGACAGCCCGAAGTGATGCTGGTAAACGAAAGCGGCCCCGCCGATGTAGGCAAACAGAAAGAAGAACACCGCCGACAAGGCCAGGGCCGGGCGCAGGAACTGGCGGTCACGGGCGATCCGTACGTAAGTGCGCAAGAACTCCCGAGGCTGCCAGGCCATGCGCTTGTCCTCGGGCAAGGTTTCCTTGAGCATCAGCGCCGAGTTGATCAGCACCAGCACGCCCAATGCCGCCAGCACCAGCATGATCGCCCGCCAGCCAAAGTGCGCACCGACAAAGCCGCCCAATGCCGGGGCGATCACCGGCGCCAGGCCTTCGATGGTCATCAGCAAGGCGAAGATCTGCGCCGCCCGCGCGCCTTCGGCAACGTCGCGGACCATGCTCATGATCACCACCAGGGTCAGGGCGCTACCCAGGCCCTGGATGAAACGCGCCAGCAGCAGGCTGTTGAGGTCGGGCGCGGCAGCGGCGGCCAGCGAGCTCAAGACAAACACCAGCAAACCGGCAAGCAACGGCCGGCGCCGACCGAGGGTGTCGACCAACGGCCCGAACAACAACTGCCCGGCGCCCATGGCCAGGAGGAACACGGTCAGGGTCAGTTGCACCCCGGCATAGGAGGTGGCGAACTCGCTGGCGATGCTTGGCATGCTGGCCAGGTACATGTCGACCGCCGAGGGCCCGAGGGCGCCGATCAGGGCCAGGGAAATGGCGAAGCCGACCCGGGCGGGCGGCGTGGAGGCTGCACTGTGCATAGGCTTGATTCCAGATAAAAACGGGACCTGGCTGGCGCTTGGCGCTCTACCTACCTATCGGTAGGTAGCCAGGTCGGACGAGCCTATACAGACCGCATCCTGCGGTCAAGCCAGCAACGATCAAACGCTGATCAGGCCAGGCTGCTGGCGCGGTAGTCCTTGGGCGACTGCTCGAACTGCTTCTTGAACGAGCGGCTGAAGTGCGCCGAGTCGGTGAAGCCCCATTTGTAGGCAATGGTGGTGATCGACTCGCGCTTGAGCACCGGGTTGGCGAGGTCGGCGGCGCTGCGTTTGAGGCGCGCGCGCTGGATGTAGCGGCAGACGCTGTCGCCCTGCTCTTCGAACAGGCGGTAGAGGTGGCGCACGGAAATGTTCAGGCGGTTGGCGAGGTTGACCGGGGTCAGGTTGGCCTGGCCGAGGGAGTCATCGATGACTTTTTGCACATAACTGCGCAGGTTGGCGCCCTGTATTGAGGCCGGCAACGCGCAGAGGTCGTCGCTGCCTTCAAGGGCCGAACCGAGCAGCGACAGGAAGGCGCTGTGCAGCGCCTGACCTTCGCTCTGCTCGTCTTCGCCGGCGCTTTGCTCTTTGCACAGCTGGTCCATCAGCAGGTGCAGCATGCGCCCGCAGGCGCGGGTCTGGGAGATCTTGCCGAAGGTGCGGCTGTCGCTGCCCAACTGCTTGCACACCTCGGCCCGCGACAACGACAGCGAAGCGTGCTCGATCAGGCCGAAGGGCATGATTTCGCAGGCACCGGCGGCGTCCATCAGGAGCATCTCGCCGGGCGCCAGCTGGATGCTGACGCCGTTCTGGGTGATCTGCGAGAAGCCGGTGCGCTGGCTGACCAGAAAGCAATGCTGGTCGTTGTCGCGGTCGCTGTTCAGGCCCTTGCGGCGGATCAGCCCGGCGTTGGTACGCAGGTTGGCCAGGGCCAGGCCGCCGCGCGACCAGGTGGAAATCTCGCCGATGAACAGCGAGGGGTTGAACGCCAGTTCCGTCTCGTACACCCCGCAGATGTTCTGCATCGTTGCGTTCCAGCGTTCCAGCGCAGGGCTGCTGGCGTGATGGATACTCATGGGTACCTCCACAATGGCATCTTGTTTTTGGTGGGCAATAGTTAACATGTTATCTATGTGCGCGCAACTTGCGTGAAGCAGCCAGAGTGGAAGCAGGTTTGATGCCAGATGGCCGGCTCAGAGCCCGGCCAACAGCCCCGGCACGCCTTGCAGGGTGGCCAGCAGGTGCTGGCGTTGTTCGGGGCTCAGGCGAATGTAGCGACGAAAGGCCGGCAGGCGGTTGACCACCTCGCTGGCGCCGATGTGCTCGAGGGTCAGGGTCCATTGGCCGTCGCTTCTGTGCAGGCGCAGGCGCTTGAAGTCCAGGGGCATCAGTGCCTGCAGCAACGCACTATCGGCCAGCAGGCGCCGTTGCAGTTCGGCCTGCAACGCCGGCTCGCCCTGACGCAGCTGAACCCGCAGGCCGCTGCGGCGCAATGACCCGCTGTGGTGCAGTTCAAGGTGGGCGCTGCCCTGCCCTGTGGCAGGCAGGCTCAGGCTGAATTCGCTCAGCACCAGGTGCATGAGCAACTGCGCTTCGCAGCGCTCGCGCACCTGCACCGCCTGCCCGGCCCAGTTGAAGCGACCAAGGCCCGGGCCGAGCACCTCGAAGCTGTCCAGACCGAGGTTGCGTTGCAGCTTTTCAAGGGTCAGCCCCGGCCGATAGCCGGCCGGCGCCCGATCAGACAGCCTTTGCCACAGTTGGCGCAGGGCAATAGCCATGTGCAGTCCCCGGTTGATGAGCGAATTCGCGCGCCAGCACCTCTTCCACCGAAGCCGGCTTGAACGGGTTGACCTTCTGCACCAGTAGCGTCCAGAACAGCGCATACACCGCGGTGCCGGCCAGCATCAGGCCAAAGGGCACGTAGATGTCGGCCGGGTCCATGCCCGGCGGGGTGATGAACCACATGCCCAGAACAATACCGACGCTCGAGAGGATTTGCGGCAGCGGGAACCACGGCGAGCGATAGGCCCGTGGCAGGTCCGGGCGACGGATGCGCAGGATCACCACCGACAGGGTCACCAGCAGGTACGCGGTGCTCCAGGCGCACACCGCCGCCAGCACCAGGTGCATGATGCGGTCGGTGTTGCCGCCCAGCCACAGGGCATGCAGGCATGGAATCAGGGCGGCGACGAGGATGCACAGCAGCGGCGTTTTAAAGCGCGGGTGCAGGTAGGTGAACACCTTGGGCAAGGCGCCGTCCACGGCCATGCCGTAGAGAATCCGCGGCACCCCGGCCATCAGCGTGTTGATGGTCGCCGCACCGGCGAACAGAAAGCCGATGCCCAGCCACAGCGGGCCGATATCGCCCATCACCTGTTCGGCAAAGCGCGGGATGGCCATGGGCGTGTCGAGCAAGTGCACGCCGCTGGCGGCATCGAGCAGCACGTTGTCGACCTGGCGCTTCATCGCCGCACCATAGATGAACATGCACGTCGCCACCCCCAGCAGGCCCAGGGCCATGGCCCGCGGCATGCTTTTCGCCGACTGGCGCAAATCCGGCGCCAGCGGCGTAACGAACTCGCAGCCGACGAACATGAACATGGCCATGCCCACCAGCGAGAGGATGGTCACCAGGTCCGTGCCGACCAGCGACACGCCGAACCAGCCCTCCAGCTCCACCGCCGGCGCGGCCATCAGGCCGAGCACGCCGAAGACCATCAGCGTGGTCCACATGCCGAAGGTGAGGATGATCTCGGCCTTGCCGAAGGCGCTGACGCCAAAGGCATTGAGGATGGCGAAGATGATCACGAAGCCGACACCCAGCAGCCACGAACCACCGGCCGATTCGGCCAGGGTGTTGAGGTGCTCGAAGTTCACCAGGGCCATGACCCCGGCCAGCATGGTCTCGGCGGTGCCGGCAAAGACGTGGACGATCAGGTAGGCCGAGAGCGTGCCGGTGATGGCGAAAAAGCGCCCCATGCCACAGTTGATGTAGTCGTACACCGCGCCGGTGGTCGGCAGGATCGACGCCGCCTCGGCAAAGGTGGTCGCCTGCGCCAGCATCATCACCACCGCGATCAGCATGGCCACGGCGAAGGCACTGCCGCCGATACCGAAGCCCATGGTCGCGGTGAGGATCACCGGGCTTGCCATGATCAGGCCGATGGTACTGGCAAGGGCGGTGGGAAAGCCGACCGTGCCGCGATTCAGGTGCGCACTGAGCGTGTCGTTGAGCGACATGGCAAAAGACCTCGAGCAGAAGGATGACAGTGGTCCTACTCTGCGCGCGCTGGCAATGGCCGTCTTGCCCGTGGCTGCCGTGAAGGTTGTAGCTGGCTGCCAGGCTCAGCCCCGGGCCGGCAGGCGCACGCAGTCGTGCGGGCCGAGCAGGCGGCCGTCGGCGGCGCGCAACTGCAGGGCCTGGACCGGTTTGCCGTGCTCGCGGTCGACCAGTTGCGAATGGGCCTCGCCCTCGGCGAAGTAGAACGCCTCGCCCCATTGGCGCAAGCCGACGATCAACGGGAACAGTCCCAGGCCTTTCTCGGTGAGCACGTATTCCTGGTAGGCGCTGCCCTCGGACACCGGCACCAGCTCGAAGATCTGGTGCTCGACCAGTTGCCGCAGGCGGGTGCTGAGGATGTTCTTGGCCATGCCCAGGTTGCGCTGGAACTCACTGAAGCGCTTCAGGCCATCGAAGGCGTCACGCACGATCAGCAGCGACCACCAGTCACCAATGGCATCGAGGGAACGCGCCACCGGGCATTCGGCGTCTTGCAGGCGGGTACGTTGGACCATGGGAAATCTCGCCAGTGAAAGTGGTTGCAATATAAAACCAGTTTCTCTAGCGTACAACTGGTTTCATTATGCAACCAGAAGGATCGAGCCCATGCAGCCCCAACACCGAATGTCATCCGCCGTCATCTTGCTGTTCTCCGTGGCCTGCGCCCTGGCGGTGGGCAATGTCTACTACGCGCAACCCTTGCTCGAAGCCATGGCCCGGGAATTTGCCATCGACCCCGGCCTGGTCGGCCTGGTGGTGACCCTGACCCAGGTCGGCTATGGCCTGGGCCTGTTGTTGCTGGTGCCGTTGGGCGATCGCCTCAACCGCCGGCGACTGATCGTTGGCCAGTCGCTACTGTCGGCCCTGGCCCTGGTGCTGATTGCCTGGGCACCGAGCACGCCCTGGCTGCTGCTGGGCATGGGCCTGACCGGCCTGCTGGCGGTGGTCACCCAGGTACTGGTGGCCTATGCCGCGACGCTGTCGGCGGCTAGCGAACGCGGTCATGTCGTGGGGGTGATCACCAGCGGCATCGTCATTGGCATTTTGCTGGCGCGTACCTTGTCCGGGGCCATGGCTGACCTCGCCGGCTGGCGCTCGATCTACTGGCTGTCGGCGGCCTTGACCCTGGTAATTGCCGTCTTGCTCTGGCGCGTGCTGCCTCGGCAACAACCGGTGCAGGCGGCGGGCAGTTACCGCGAGCTGCTGCATTCACTGGCGTTGCTGCTGCGCGATGAACCGCTGCTGCGCCGACGCTCAGTGCTGGCCCTGCTCAGCTTCGCCTCGGCGATGGTGCTGTGGACGCCGCTGGTGTTGCCCCTGAGCGCCCCGCCGCTGTCGTTGTCGACCAGCGAAGTGGGCCTGTTCGGCCTGGCGGGCGCGGCGGGCGCACTGGCGGCGGCGCGGGCCGGGGCGCTGGTGGATCGCGGCCTGGGCCAGTGGGTCAGTGGCGGCTCGCTGGTGTTGATGCTGGCGTCCTGGGCGGCCATCGCCCTGACTGAATATTCGTTGTGGGCGCTGCTGCTCGGCGTGGTGGTCTTCGACCTGGGCCTGCAGGCCGTGCACGTCGCCAGCCAGAGCCTGATCTACCGCCTGCCTGAAGCCACCCACAGCCGGCTGACCGCTGCTTACATGCTGTTCTACTCGGTGGGCAGTGCCTTCGGCGCGCTGACTTCGACCCTGGCCTATGCCTGGGGCGGCTGGCTGCTGGTGTGTGCCTATGGCGCGCTGCTCAATGCCGTGGCCCTGGGTTACTGGTGGCTGAGCGAAGGCGCACGGGCTCAGAACTGCACGTCGAGTATTACGTTGTCCAGGTAAGTGCCGGCGGGCGGTGTGGCCTGGTCGGTGTAGACCTTGGCGTTGTAGTTGAAGATCTGGCTGCCGGTGCCGGTGCCCACACCGGGGTTGATATCGGCGTCGCTGCTGGCCCGCCGGGCCGTGGTGACGCTGCCCCAACGCACGCTGCCAGCGCTCTTGAAGATGTCATAGGCCATATAGTTGTTGGCCGCCGACTTCATCCGCCGGCGCCCGGCGGAGACATTCTGGCCATCGTCCAGGCCCACGGTGTAGTTGCTGCCCTTGGTGCAGGAGACATTGACGTTGCTGTTGACCGTGCTGAAGCCGCCGACCACCGGCGCGCTACCGAAGCTGATGTTGGGGCTGGTGATCTGGCAGTCATTGGTCACTGTCAGGCTCACGGTCAGGCTGGTGGTGCCGGTGAGGTTCTGCCGGCCCAGGCAGATACTGCCGACGCCAATGCCCCAGCAGTAGCTGATGTTCCAGTACACCGTCAGGACTTCCTGATAAAGGCCGGCGGCGACGTTGCTGCCGCTCAGGCTCTTGAGGTAGAGCGGCACCGACTTGGGCGTGGTGCCGTTGAGCAGGCCCAAGGCATCGAGGATGCCGTTGCGGGCAAAGTCGTAAGGCAGGCTGCGGGCGATCGGGTAGTTGGTGGTGTTGTTGGCGTACAGGGTGTAGCCGATCACATCGCCCGTGGGGCCGAGCAGGCCGGTACTGCCGGCCGGTGGGGTGAAAGTGGCGTAGAAGTGATCGTCGCTGGCCAGCAGGCTGACCAGCGAGCCGGTGCATTGCAGCCCGCTATTGAGGGTCGAGGCCGACTGCACGGTGGTGCGCACCAGGGTCGAGCTGACACTGCCAAAGCTTGCCGGCGCGGTATCGATCACCGAGCACAACGCGTGCACCTGGGGGCTGGCGAGCAAGGCCAGGAGCATCAGCAGGCGCTTCATTGGCACACCAGCGGGCCGATCAGCGGCACCTGGTCCTGCTCGGGCGCCAGCTTGAACTGCACCCGGCAACTGCCGCCGTTGGCGATCTGCACCTGCAGGCTGTTGTCCGCGGCCAGCCCTTCCAGGTACACCAGCCCGTCCCAGCCGACCACCGCCAGCGCCCCGCTCTGCTCATGGCGCACCTGGCTGCCCAGCGGCAGTTCCTTATGGTTGCCATCGACCAGGACGATGCTCGCCGCCACCACCCGTTGCAGCGGGAATTCCAGCAGGTAGCCGCTGCCCCGGCGCACCGCCACCCGCTGCTCGACCTGCGGGCTCTGGACGTTGGCCGGCAGTTCCATGGGGTCGATCTCGTACTTGGCGCGGTAGTAGGCGCTACTCCAGGGCACCAGCAGGTGGCCGTTCTTGTCGGTGCGCCCGACCAGCTGGTTTTCGTAGCGTACCGGCACTTGGGCAAAACCCTCGGTGCTGACCACCACGAAGGCATCGTCGATACGGTTGGCGGCGAACAGCCCGGCGTCCATCCACACCAGCGAACCGCTGGCATCGGCCCAGCGGGTCATGCTGTCGCTGCTGCCATAGGCACCGGCCTGCAGTTGCACCGACTGCAGGCGCCAGGTGACGTCGGCCTGACGGTAAGCCTCACGGTCGCCGTCGGCGTAACCGAGGTTGAAGCCCAAGCCACCTTCGCTGGGCACCGCGCGGCTGTAGTTGACCCGTTGCTGGTTCTGGCCCTCCTTGTTGCGCTCAACGCTAAAGCTCAGGGTGCCGCGCAGGTCGAACGGAATCACCAGTTGCGCCTGCACCGCCCACTGGCTGTCGCCGATTTCGCGGTTGGCCGACAGGTACAGGCTGCTGTTGCGCCACAACGGCTTGCTCCAGCTGAGGTTGAGCAAACGGGTGCGCGAGTTGTCACCGGCGCGCACATCGAAGTAACCGGCGCCGAGGCTGCCGTAGCGTTCGAGGTTGACGCTTATGGTCACCTGTTCGCTGCGCTGGCTCAGGCGCGTGTAGGGGCTGTCGACCAGCGACAGGTCGGCATAGTCGCCGCGCCGTTGCAGGCGCTGGTAATTGAAGCCCAGGCGCTGGCTGTTGTACTGGTAGCCGACGCTCAGTTGCTGGCCGCTGCGGCTGTCGAAGCTGCTCTGGCTCAGCGCCGCATTGACCACGCCCCAGTTGCCCACCTGCCAGTTGCCGCCCAGCCCGCCAAGGGCCAGGGACTCGGCCGCCTCGGCGTGGCTTTCGAGGGTGAAGCTGTCGCTCAGGCCGTAGCGCAAACTGGCGGCGGCCACCCCCGGGCCATAGGCAAAGTCGCGAAGCGCGTAGTCCCGGCGCAGGCTGCCGGCGGCCAGCGAGAAATCCGCCAGGCCTTTTTGCAACAAGCTGCTGGTGACATAGAACGGCAAGGTGGTCGACACCTGCCGGCCGAGGGCATCGGTGGTCACCACCACCGCCTCGCCGGCGCCGTTGATGAACGGCACGTTGGTCAGGGTGTAGGGGCCTGGCTGCAAATCGGCGCTGGAGCTTTTGTAGCCGTTGATGAACAGATCCACCGAGGACGGCACCGCCGCTTCCCCGGCAAAGGCCGGCAATGGGTAGGTGACCAGGTCCGGGCGCACGGCAAAGTCACGCGACAGTTGCAGGCCGCCCAGGCGCACCGAACTGGTCCAGGGCAAGGCGCCGCTGAGCACGTCGCCGACTTCCAGGGTCAGCAGGCGCGCCTCGTCGGTGTAGCGCCAGGTGGTGTCGTAGCGGCGAAAGCCTTCCTGGCTGTCGGCGTAGTCGTTGCCGCCCAAGGACTGACGCCACTGGCCGGTGGTCGACAGCGTGCCCCAGCTGTCGAACAGGCGCAGCTCGTTCCACGCCGCGAGATAGCGGCCACCGTCGTCGGTATCGTTGAAATACAGGTCATAGTTGAGCAAGGCGCCAAAGCTGCTGCGCGCTTCACTGGCCGGGTACAACTGGCGGCTGCCGATGCGCTGGGTCGGCAACCAGGCCGGTGGCACCTGCAGCACCAGGCGCTGGCCCTGGCTGTCGTAGTCGGTGTGCAGGCCGGGGATGCTGTCCAGCGCCACTTCGTCGCCGTACTCGCCGGGCAGCTCGATGCCAGCCGCCTGCAGGTCGGCGGTGGCCATGTACAGGCGCCCGGCGCGCTGCTGCACCGCCACCAGTTCAGGGCTGCTCATCTGGTTGACCAGCAGTTCCAGGAACAACGGCGCATCGGCGACCGCCTCGAGGCTGGCCGGGGGCGGCAGCAGCTCGCCAGCCAACAGCGAACCACAGCCCAGCACGGTCAGGCCACAGGCCCGCAGCGCCGAAGAGATGCTCACACACAGTATCCGACCATTACCGGGTCCTCCCTGGCCCCTGTAGTGCTGCTAGCTGTCGTTCATTGCCCCTGACTCAGGGTTTGCGCAGGCTCCTGGCCATTGACCCGGCCCTTGAGCACTGAAGCGGCGCCCAGCGGCTGCGGCGCCGGCCAGCGCATGCTGGCGCCGGGCAGCACATAGCCGAGCAAACCCTCCACCAGCGGCCGGCTCTGGCTGCCCTGCTGCAGCACCACGTCAGTCAGGCGCGCATGCACCGGGCCGCTGTTGCGGATTTCCACATAGGGCTTGCCTTGTACAGAGACCTGACGCCAGCTCAGCAACGGCTTGCCCACCGCACTGTCACCGCGCTGGCCACTGGGATCAGGCTTGCCCCACAAACCTTCACCGTAGACGAACAGCGGCACCGAATAACGCATCTGGAAGCGGATCGCCGCCTGGGCCTTGTCGGCGCTGGCCGCGGCCGGCAAGGCCGGGGGAATTTCATCGATGATGATCCGGTAGGCCTGCTCTTGGCCCACCGGCGAGCTGCCGGTGCGGGTCAGGCGAATCAGCTGCTTTTGCCCCGGGGCGATATTGGCCACTGGCGGGCTGCCGATAATCTCGCGCTGGGCCTGGTACTGGTCGTCGAACTCGCCCTGGCGCCAGGCGAACACCCGCACCTGCAGGTTGGCCGGCGCATCGCCACGGTTCTCCAGCCACAGCGCGCCGGCTTTCTGATTGGCCTCCAGCACCGGATCGATCGGCCAGATCAGTACCGAGGTGGCGGCCTGCAACGGCGCACTGCACAACAGCGCCAGGGCACAGCTCAACAGGGTGTAGCTCAAGCGCGAACTGCCGGCGCCTACTTCCATGCACACTCTCCTTATTGTCATATTCATCCGGCGGCGCCGTTCAAAAGGTCAGCACCACCTGCACCACATCGGTGTAACTGCCGGCCGGCAGGTTGCCGGTCAACTGGGCACGGGCGTAAACCGGCAACTTGATCGTGGTCGGATCGCTGTAGCTCACCGCCACGCTCTGGTTGATGCCCAGGCTCTGACTGAAGCCGGCGTCGCGAAACAACTGATAGGCCACCAGCGAGGTGCCGCTGCTGCGCTTGAGGTTGCGCGTGCCGCTGGCGCTGTTCAGCCCGGCATCGACGCTCATGCTCAAGCTCACCCCCGGCGTGCATTGCAGGGTCACCGTGGTGCCGCCCAGGGCGGTGGTGACGCTGCTGGTCGACAGCGCCGAATAGCTGCCGAAATTGAGGTTGCCGTAGTTGCTCACGCCGCCCACCACCAGGCATCCGGCCGCCACCGTGGCGCTGACCTGAAAGGTACTGGTCAGCACCGCCGCCAAGGGCAGCGGTACGCTGAAGGCGGCCAGGGCCAGCAGCGCAGGCAAGGCGCGGGGCACGGTTCAGAAGCTCAGCTCGACCGCCACCGTGTCGGTGTACACCCCGGCGGGCAGGCCCGCCTTGCCCTTGGCCTGGCCATACAGGTTAACCGTCTGGGCCACGCCGGTACTGGTCGGCAAGGTGATGGTGCCGTCGATGACCAGCAGTTGGGTATGCCCTGAATCGGTGTAGAAGTCATACGGCACGTAATTGGCCACACCATCGTAGAGCGCGCGGCTGCCGCCGGGCGACTGGCTGTCGTGGGCGCCGGCACGCACCTTGATCACCGGCACCGTGCCGCTGGAACAGAGGATGCTCATGGCGCCACCGCCGCCGCCCAGCACCTGCCCGCCGGCAGTGGTGAACAGCGCTTCCTGGGTACCGAAGTTCAGCGTACCGAAGTTCAGGCCGCTGGCACCGCCGCCCCCGTTGACCTGGCAACTGGCGATCAGCGTCAGGGTGGCGGTGATGTTGCCGGTTACCGTGGCCGCCTGGGCCTGGGTGGCGAGCGCCAGGCCTAGGCCTGCGAAAATCAAGCGTGAGAGGTTCGGGTGCATGAGTCACTCCTTGCGTATTACCAGTCCAGGGTCACCATCAGGGTGTCACGGTAAATGCCGGCCGGTAGCGCCTTGGGATGGGCGACTACTGCACCGTAGATTGGAATCGGAATCTGCGCGGCGCTGCTGACCGAAAAGTTGCGGGTCTGGCCGATGTTGTAACGGGCCCGGCCCGACGGGTCGGCAGACAGCTCATAGGGGATCAGCTCGCGGCCATTGCTCAGGCGCCGGGTGGCGCCATCACCGTTGGCACCGCCGTTGATGCTCACGGTAAAGGCGCGCACCGCCGGGTTGCAGCGCACCTGCAGGCGGCCGTCACCGGTGGCCTCTTCGATGCCGGAACGCAGTGGGTTGGTCCAGCTCGGGCCCTGGCTGCCAAAATCCAGTACACCGCCGCCTGGGGTTTCCAGGGTGCCCGGCCCGCCGCTGATCTGGCAGGCGCTGCTGATCACCAGGCGCGCCTGGATATGCCCGCTCATGGCCGCGAAAGCATCGGGGCTGAGCAACAGCAGCGGGCCAAGCGTCAACAGCATTATCCCTTTCATACTGCCAGTTCCTTTAGCAGGCGCCGCCCCGGTTACCAGGTGACGGTGACTTTGAGCAGGTCCGAATAACGCCCCACCGCCGGCACTTCGGCCAGGCGCTCGATACGCGCATACAACGGCAGCGCCACCGAGCCCGAATCGGGCACCCGCGCATGCTGGGCAACATTGACCGGCAGCGGCAGGCGCCAGGCCGGGTCCTGGTACAAACGGTAGGGTATGGGTTTCGCCGCAGGCTGGTTGCTGGCCAGGTAACGCACCTCGCCGATGCCGCCGTGCTGGCCACCATCGACCTGCACCTGGTAAGCGGTGTCGGGGTTGCATTCCAGGCGTGGCGGGCGTAGCGCGAGCAACTGGCTGCTGAGCGGGCCGGCCGGGTCGTCCAGCCGCGCCGTGCGGCCGAAATCGAGCACACCCAAGGCCTGGGCGCCGGCATCGCGGGGCTGGTGGATGAGCAGGCAGCCGCGCTCCACTTGCACTTTGACTTCAACCATGAAATCGGCGGCGCCTGCCGTGCTGGCCATGCTCAGCCCGAGCAGCGTCGCCAAAGAGCGTCCCTTCACCTTGTCATCCTTCAACGCAGGAGTGATCTGACCTTGAGGGTAGCAGTGAAGGAAAAACCTGCCAGTTTGCAGGGAAATGTATAAGCCCCGTACAAGATCTATCTGTAGGATCGGGCTTGCCCCGCGATAGAAGCCATCACTTATCACGTTCAGAGATCGCTGGCCGGCCTTATTCATATTGGTTAAATTAGCCGCCCTCGCTCAAGCTGGCCCTTGAGTGCCGTTGCCCCGAGGAGCCCGGTTTGCCTGCCCTGCCCCCTTCCTGGATACGTTCGCCGTTGCGCGCCTGGCGTCGCTTGCGCACGCCGGTGGCCGAAGACAACAGCGTGGCGGCGACCGTTCGTCAGCATTTTGCCGCCAAGGCCCAAGCCCGCGGCTACACCCTGAGCGCCGGCCAGTTACACGTCATCGAACATATGGCGGCCCAGGCAGCGCAAATTGAGAGCGGCCAGGCGCGCAGCCTGTACCTGTACGGCGCGGTCGGGCGCGGCAAAAGCTGGCTGCTCGACGGTTTCTTCCAGGCCCTGCCCCAGGCGCGCAAGCGCCGCCTGCACTTTCATGACTTTTTCGCCCGCCTGCACCAGGGCATGTTTGATCATCGCCAGCAGGACGACGCCCTGGCCTGCACCCTGGATGAGTTGCTCGACGACTGCCAGGTGCTGTGTTTCGACGAGTTCCACGTGCATGACATCGGCGATGCCATGCTCATCACCCGGTTATTTCAGGCCTTGTTCGAGCGGCGGATTTTTCTCCTGGTAACCTCCAACTACGCGCCGCAAGGCTTGCTACCCAACCCGTTGTATCACCAGCGTTTCGAGCCGGTGATCCGCCTGATCAACAGCCGGATGCAGGTGCTGGAAGTCGGCGGTGAGCAAGACTTTCGCAGCCTGCCCGGCGCGGCTGGCCAGCAGCGCTTTACCCAGGGCCATTACCTGTGGCCGGGCAGCCGCGAACAGCGCCAGGCCCTGCAGTTGCCCGAGCCGGGTGACGCGCCGGTTTTACTGGAGGTAGGCAAGCGCACACTGCGCGCCCGCCTGAGCGAGCAGCGCACCGTGGGGTTTGATTTTGTCGAGCTGTGCGAGCAACCCACCGCGGTGATCGACTACCTGGAGCTGGCGCGGCGTTTTGACCACTGGATCATCGACTGCCTGCCGAACCTTGAAGACTGCTCGATTGCCGCCCAGCAGCGCTTCGTCAACCTGGTGGACGTGCTCTACGACCAGGACAAGCACCTGGTGCTGATCGGCAGCCTGCCGCTGGCCGCAAGCCTGGGCGGCAGCGCCAGCGACCTGGCTCGCACCCGTAGCCGGTTGGGGCAGTTGCGCCAGGCTGGCTGCTGAGTTCTGTGGGCGCTGGCTTGACCCGCGATGAAAGCCCTACCCAACCCGCGCCAGGCTCGCCAACACCGCTTCAATCTCCACCAACACCGCCGGATCATCCAGGGTCGAAGGCGGTGTATACGGCTGCTGATCGGCAATCTTGCGCAGCACCGCGCGCAGGATCTTGCCCGAGCGGGTCTTGGGCAGGCGCTTGACCACCCGCACCTGGTTGAAACAGGCCAGCGCACCAATCTGCTCGCGCACGCTGGCCACCAGCTCGCTCTGCAACTGCGCCTGGGCAATGTCCTGGCCGTCCTTGAGCACCACCAGCGCCAGCGGCACCTGGCCCTTGATCTCGTCGTGCACGCCGATCACCGCGCATTCGGCCACCGCCGGATGGCGGGCCACCAGGTCTTCCATCTCGCCGGTAGACAGGCGATGGCCGGAGACGTTGATGACGTCGTCGGTGCGGCCCATGATGTAGACGAAACCGTCTTCATCCAGATAGCCGCCGTCGCCGGTGTGGTAATAGCCGGGGTAGGTCTTCAGGTAGGCATCCAGGTAGCGCTGGTGGTCGCCCCACAAGGTCTGGCTGCAGCCAGGCGGCAGCGGCAAGGCAATGACGATCGAGCCTTGCTGGTTGGCGCCGAGCAGATGCCCGTCATCATCCAGTACCTGTACGTTGTAGCCCGGCACCGCCCGGTTGCTCGAGCCCGGCCGCGCTGCACTGCCCTCCATGCCCACGCACGGTGCGGTCACCGGCCAGCCGGTTTCGGTCTGCCACCAGTGGTCGTGGACGGTCTTGCCGCTGGTGGCCTCCAGCCATTGATGGGTGCTGGAATCAAGCTTCTCGCCGGCCAGAAACAGCTGGCGCAGGGAGCTCAGGTCATAGCGGCGCAGCAATTCGCCGTCGGGGTCTTCCTTGCGGATCGCGCGCATGGCGGTGGGCGCGCAGAACAGGCCGTTGACCCGGTACTGCTCGACCACCCGCCAGTAGGCGCCGGCATCCGGGGTGCGGATCGGCTTGCCTTCGTAGAACACCGTGGTGCAGCCATTCATCAGCGGCCCGTAGACGATCAGCGAATGGCCAACCACCCAGCCAACGTCGGAAATCCCCCACCACACGTCGCCCGCCTGCATGCCATAGATATGGCGCATGGCAAAGCTCAGGGCCACGGCGTTGCCGCCGTTTTCGCGCACGATCCCCTTGGGTTTGCCGGTGGTGCCCGAGGTATACATGATGTACAGCGGGTCGGCGGCGGCCAGTTCCACCGGCGCCACTGCTCTGGCCGTGGCCACCGCTTCGAGCCAGTCGAGGTCGCGGCCTTCGACCAGGGTTGCGGTGGCTTGCGGGCGTTGCAGCACCAGCACCTGGCGCGGCTGGTGCCTGGCCAGTTGCAAGGCGCGATCCACCAGCGGTTTGTAGTCGACGACCCGGTCGAATTCCAGCCCGCACGAAGCAGTCAGCAGCAGGGTGGGCCGGGCATCGTCGATGCGCAGCGCCAGCTCGTTGGCGGCAAAGCCGCCAAACACCACCGAATGCACCGCGCCGATACGCGCGCAGGCGAGCATGGCCATGGCCGCCTGGGGCACCATGGGCATGTAGATGATCACCCCGTCGCCCTTCTCGACCCCAAGCTCGCGCAGCAAGCCGGCCAGGCGCGCCACTTCATCGCGCAGCTGGTTGTAGCTGAACTGCTGCTGGCTGCCGGTTACCGGCGAGTCGTAGATCAGCGCGGTCTGCTCACCACGGCCCTGTTCGATCTGATGGTCGAGGGCCAGGTAGCAGCTGTTGAGGCGACCGTCGGCGAACCACTGGTGGCTGCCATCGGCATTTTCAACAAGGGTTTGCAGGGGCTTGCGGTACCAGGCCAGCTGGTCGGCCTGTTCGGCCCAGAAGGCGGCAGGATCGGCGATGGAGCGGGCGTAGCTGTGCTGGTATGTCATCGAATGTAAAACCCTGAACTTGTTGTTATTAATAAAGGGCGAGCTTCGAGTATGGACCGCAGTTGTCAGTCTGCCATGAGACTTAAGTCGCATCTTGCCGGTATGATGACCGGCGTTTATTTACGAGCCTGCCGCCAACCCCATGCATACCCTTGAAGACCTCAAAGCCGGCCGTCTGGCGGGCATTACCCGCCTCGACCTGGCCTGCGGGCTGGAACACTTCCCCCGAGAAATTTTCGACCTGGCCGACAGCCTGCAGGTACTCAACCTGACCGGTAACAACCTAAGCGACCTGCCTGGGGACCTGGGCCGGCTGCACCAGCTCAAGGTGCTGTTCTGCTCGCAAAACCGCTTTCGCCACCTGCCCGAAGGCATCGGCCAGTGCCCGATGCTGGAAATGGTCGGTTTCAAGAGCAACCAGATCGAGCAGGTCAGCGGCGCGGCGCTGCCACCACGGCTGCGGGCCCTGGTGCTGACCGACAACCGCATCGAAACCCTGCCCGAAGCCCTGGGCGATTGCCCGCACCTGCAAAAGCTGATGCTTGCCGGCAACCGCCTGCGCGAACTGCCGGCAAGCCTTGCGCGCTGCACCAGGCTTGAACTGCTGCGCCTGTCGGCCAACCGGCTGCCGGCCCTGCCCGACTGGTTGCTGCAGATGCCGCGCCTGGCCTGGCTGGCCTACGCCGGTAACCCCATGACGGCGGGCTACTGCACACCGCAAGATCCTGGCCATTGCCAGGTGATTGACTGGCAGCAGATCCACCTTGAACAGGTATTGGGCCAGGGCGCGTCCGGGGTCATTCACCAGGCCCGCTGGCAGCAGCAGAGCGCACCGGTGGCGGTCAAGCTGTACAAGGGCGAGATCACCAGCGACGGCTTGCCGCTCAACGAAATGAGTGCCTGCATTGCCGCCGGCGATCACCCGCAACTGGTGCGCCTGGCCGGGCGCATCGACAACCACCCGCAGCAACTGCCGGCGCTGGTGATGCAGTTGATCGAGCCGAGCTGGTTCAACCTGGCCGGGCCGCCGAGCCTGGATTCATGCACCCGCGACTGTTATCCGCCCGAGCGGCGTTTGCACCTGGCCAGCGTGCGGCGCCTGGCCGCTGCCATTGCAGCGGTAGGCGCGCATTTGCACGGGCACGGCATCACCCATGGCGACCTGTATGCGCACAACGTGCTGTGTGACGAGCATGGCGACTGCTTGCTGGGGGACTTTGGCGCGGCGTCGTTCCATCCGCTGGATGGCAGCGTGGCGACTGAAGCGCTGCAGCGGATCGAGGTGCTGGCGTTTGGGGTGTTGCTGGGGGAATTGCTGGCGTGTTGCGAGGGCGATTGCGAGGTGTTGCGGGGGGTGCAGCGCGAGTGTGTACGGGATGAGGTGATGCTGCGGCCGGGGTTTGCCGAGGTTTGTCAGCGGCTTCGCGGCGTCTGAATCGCGGGTCAAGTCGAGTCGTCGCACCGACTTGACCCGCGATGAGGCCCTTACGGTTTACATCAACCCGCCAGACCTACATAGACGTTCTGCACGTCATCGTTATCGTCGATGGCTTCCAGGAAGGCTTCAACCTCTGCCATCTGCTCATCGCTCAGGGTGCTGACCGGGTTTTTCGGGGTGTAGCCGATTTTTGCCGAGACCACGGTGAAGCCTTGACCCGGCAGGGCTTTCTGCACGGCGTCGAGGTCGGTGGTGTCGGTGATGAACAGGGTCGCGCCCTCTTCTTCGCCTTCGGCAAAATCCTGGGCGCCGGCTTCGATGGCGGCCATTTCCGGGTCAGCGTCAGGGCTGGCCGGCGTGGCTTCGATCAGGCCGACGTGGTTGAAGTCCCAGGCCACCGAACCGGAAGCGCCCAGCTGGCCCTTGCGGAACAGTACGCGGATTTGCGCCACGGTGCGGTTGACGTTGTCGGTCAGGCACTCGACGATCAGCGGCACCTGGTGCGGGGCAAAGCCTTCGTAGGTGACGGCGGTGTACTGCACCGCGTCGCCGTCCAGGCCGGCACCCTTGCGGATGGCACGTTCAAGGGTCTCGCGGGTCATCGAAGCCTTTTTGGCTTGCTCGATGGCTAGGCGCAGGCGCGGGTTCATGTCCGGGTCGGCGCCGGACTTGGCAGCGATCTGGATCTCTTTGGACAGCTTGCCCATGATCTTGCCTTTGGCGTTGGCTGCGACTTCTCTATGCTTGGCTTTCCACTGTGCGCCCATCTCGACTCTCTTGTTTCAGGTGCCGGTTCAGGTAGCGACCGGCCAAAGTGGCAAGCAGTTTATACGCTCCGCAGGCCATCGACAAAAAAACCCTTCAGCCCTTGTCGGCCTTGCCCGCAGCAGCGGCAAAACGCGCCAGGCGCACGTCAAGGTGGCGCGGGCGGCGGCCGTTGTCTTCGGCCTGCTCCTTGCGACGGATGGCATTGCGCACCATCAGCGAGCCCAGGTAGCGGATCGGCTCCGGCGGGAAGTAGCCCAGCGGGCCGTTGACCAGCGGCGAGCGGGTCCAATGGTTGTCCAGGCCCAGGGCCAGCGACGAAAGGATCTGCCCGCCCATGTGGCAGGGGCCGACGCCGCTGCCCGAGTAGCCAAAGCCGTAAAACACATTGCCCTGGCCATTGAGCCGGCCAAAAAACGGCAAGCCGGTCACCGAACGGTCCGACGGCCCGTTCCAGGTCGCGGCAACCGGCACCTGGGCCAGGGCCGGGAAG
This sequence comes from Pseudomonas sp. UC 17F4, assembly GCF_900101695.1. NCBI lineage: Bacteria > Pseudomonadati > Pseudomonadota > Gammaproteobacteria > Pseudomonadales > Pseudomonadaceae > Pseudomonas > Pseudomonas sp. UC 17F4. The sequence continues at coordinate 3,115,830 of NZ_FNKV01000001.1, read as the reverse complement.
AACTCGCCAAGGCTGCGGCGCAGCAACGGCTCATAGGGCGAAGGCTGGTCGAACACCGGCAGCATCCGCCCGCCATAGGCGAAGGTATTGCCGCCCTTGCCGAGCATCAGCCGGCCATCGCTGGTGTTGTGGTAGTAATGCACGAAGATCCGCGAATCGAGCACGCTGATGCCGCTGGTCAGGCCGATCTGTTCGAGCAACTGCGGTTGCGGCTCGGTGATGATCATGTCGCTGGAGACGATCGCCACGCTGCGCTCGAACTGCGGGAAGGCCCGCGCCATCCAGGCGTTGAGGGCCAGCACCACGCGACCGGCGCGGATGTTGCCACGGGCGGTTTCGACCAGCGCCTGCGGCCCTTGCTGCAAACCGCTCATGGCCGTGCCCTCATAAATGCGCACGCCCTTTTGCAAAGCGATCCGGCGCAGCCCGCGCACCAGCTTGCCCGGTTGTACCGTGGCAGCGGCCGGCGAGAACCAGCCTTCCAGGTGCCTGGTCGAGCCTGCCAGACGCTGCACCTGCGCAACCGCCAGGCGCCGGAACGAGTTGATGCCCTGGCGCTCAAGCGCTGCAATCACGCCATCGGTGGCGCCGACCTGGGCGCGATTGGTGGCCGTGTACAAGGTGCCGTCCAGGCGGTAGTCGGCGTTGATGCCATGGGCCTGGCAGAACTCGCCGATGGCGTAGATGCTCTGCTCCGAAGCCTTGACCAGGCGCACCGCCTCCTGCGCCCCGAACAGGCGTTCGAGGGTGAAGTACTTGGCCGACCACGACAGCGCGCAGCCGCCGTTGCGCCCACTGGCGCCGGCGCCGCAGATGTCGGCCTCGATCAGCACCACATCCAGCGCCGGGTTGTGCTCCTTGAGCATGAGCGCCGTCCACAGGCCGGTGTAGCCGCCCCCGACGATGCACACCTGGCAGTCGGTATCAGCCGCCAGCGGCGGGCACGCGGGTGCAACTTCCTGGTCCAGCGCCTGTTGCAGCCAGAACGGTCTCATGTCGGTTTCCTTATAGGTTCAAGTACGCAGCGGTTTGATCGCCATGGCCGTGTTGGGGGCAACGGCCGGGGTGTGCTCGGGGCTGGCCGGGCGGCTGTTCCAGTGCGGCAGCAGCACCAGGGCGGAAAACAGCGCACAACCGGCAAAGACGATGAACACCGTGACGCTGTCGAAGTAACCCGGCAGCAGGCCGCCGAGAATCGCCCCGACCGAACCGCAGCCGTTGACGAAGCCTGCGGCAGTGGCGCCGGCCTTGGCGGTGCCGAAGTCGATGGCGGCAGCGCCGCTGATCATCGAGTCTGGCCCGTACAGGGTCAGGCCCATGACAAACAGCAAAGCCACCACCAGCAACACGCTGCCAGTATGCAGGGCGGCCATGAACAGCCCGAGCACCACGGTCAGCACCACCAGGCTGATCACGCAGGCCGGCATGCGCCGGGCGCCGAAAAGTTTGTCCGAAGCCAGGCCAATCATGATCGGGCCGAGCAAGCCGGCCAGCTCGAAGGCGGTGGGGATGATTGCCGCACCAACCTTGCCCACCGACGGCATCTGTTCGAAGACGATCACCGGGCCCCAGAGCAGAATCGCGTAGCGCGCAGGTTTTAACAGAAAGTACGCCAGCCCCAGGGTCAGCACCGTGCGGTTGCGCAGGATCTCGCGCAACGGCGCCCAGATGCTGCAAATCGTCGAGCCCGGCACCATGCTTTCGGGCTCGGGCTCCACCGCCGGCAAACCGACGTCTTCAGGCTTGTTGCGCTGGAAGATGAAGAACAGCACCGCTACCAGCGCCACCACCGCCGCGCTGGAGATGAACGCCGCATGCCAGCTGCCGATCAGGGTGTAGGCCCACCAGCCAGCAAACGGCGAGGCCACCAGGCCGCCGAAGGCATAGCACGAGCTCCACAACCCCAGCACCCGCCCACGCTGGGACGAGGGAAAGAAGCTGCCGATGTTCTTGCACAGCCCGGCCCAGCCGGTCGATTGCGCCAGGCCCTGGACCAGCATGCAGGTAGCAAAGATCGGGAAGGTCGCGTAACTGCCCATCACCACGGCAGCGGCGGCAGAAATCACCAGGCCGCCGAGCACCACCACCCGCGGGCCGAAGCGGTCGGCGAGCATGCCCCAGGTAAATTGCCCGAATGCGTAGGCGGTCAGGTAGATGGCGTCGAGGTTGGCCATGGCCATTTTGTCGAGAGTAAAGCTTGGGTCTTCGGCGATGCCGAGCTTGGCCACCGAAAAGGCTTTGCGGGTGAAGTAGAACGCGGCGTAGGCCAGCCAGGTGATGGCAAAAATCTGCACGCGCCAACGTTTGATATCTGCAACGTGTTTGTTCATGGTGGGATCTGACCTCGAGAGCTGAGTGTGCCGGCAGAATTTGAAAAAAAACGCCTGTCTTGTTGTTGTGTTGCGCACTGCGTGACGGCCGGTCGAACCCGTCACCTGCTCAGATAGAAACAATTACTGACTGATAAATAAAATCGATTTATCGTATTTCACAAATAAGCTCAGCTTGTAACAGGTGCTGCGATGTCGGTGTCCCACGCTCAGTTAAAGGCTTTTCACGCAGTTGCCCTGCACGGCAGCTTCACCCGCGCCGCCGAGCGGTTGTTCCTGACCCAGCCGGCGATCTCCGACCAGGTGCGTAAACTCGAAGAACGTTTCGGGGTTTTGCTGTTTCACCGCAACAAGCGTTCGGTGCAACTGACCGATCTGGGCGAGCGTTTACTGGCGATCACCCAGCGCTTGTTCGTCTGCGAGGCCGAAGCCCATGAGCTGCTGCAGGATTCGCGCGCCTTGCAGACCGGCACCCTGGTGCTGGCGGTGGATGCGCCGGTGCACGTGCTGCCGCAGATTGCGCGCTTCTGCCAGCAGTACCCGGGGATCAGCGTCAAGGTCGAGACCGGCAATACCGACGAGTCGCTGCTGCGGCTGTTCAACTACCAGGCCGACCTGGCCCTGCTCGGCCGCGACGTTGATGATGACCGGCTGCTGTGCGTGCCGCTGCGCAGCGACCCGATGGTGGCCTTCGTCTCGCACAACCACCCCTGGGCCAGCCGTGATTCGATCAGCCTGGCCGACCTTGACGACACGCCAATCGTGCTGCGTGAACCGGGTTCGGTCACCCGCCAGACCTTGGAAGAAGAAATGGCCCGCGCCGGCCTGCGCATCCGCGCGGCGATCCAGGTCGAAGGCCGCGAAGCTGCGCGCGAGGCGGTGGTGGTGGGGATTGGTGTGGGCGTGGTGTCGGCCGCCGAGTTCGGCGCCGATGCGCGGGTGTGTGCGTTGCCGATTGTCGATTGCCAGCGGCGTTTGACCGAGACCCTGGTGTGCTTGCGCGAGCAGAGCTCACGGCGGCTGGTGGCGACGTTTTTGCAGATGGTGCAGGACAGCCTCTGAAACCACGGCGCGGCTATCGCCGGCAAGGCGAGCTCCCACAGGTCCTGGTGTGCACCGATTCATTTGACTGCCCCCAAAGATTGGCTTGGTGATCCACTTCTTGGATAAAGTCCACCATTCGATCGCTGGCTTAACCAGCGATCGAATGGTGAGAAGCGCCCAACACATGAAAATCGTGAAGTCATTTGGCTTCGCGATCAGCGGCACCAAAATTAAAAATGCTTATCAACTTACCACGCCACTGCGGCAAGTTGATCGGAGATTATTCAGAGCGGTAAAATAAGTCGCCCCTCTTCCTTTTCATCTTGAAGGTGGCCTGGGGCGCTTACAGTGGCGTGACATTTTTTGCTACCCGCCCTTTAGGTCCAGCCTCGATGGTGTAAGTAACTATCTGGCCTTCGCGCAGGTCCTCATTTCTAACAGAGACTACGTCCGCGCTTGAGAAATAAATATCGCCATCAACGTCTTGAATAAATCCAAAGCCTTTATCTGTTAAGCGTCGGATACGTCCGTTATGCCTTTCAGTATCAGCAGAATCCTCGTTCATTTTGAAACCTCCTGATTACCTCAGGTAGTACCCGCCCAGAACGGATACCTTCACTGGCAACACTAGTGCCTCATGGCGCGCAGGCGCAACTAACAAAAATGTCAGCTCTCAAGAACAAGAGGAAATATTGCTTATTTGAAAACAGCTAAACTTTATATATCTCGACTACTTAATCGGCACTGAAGCGGTGTAAAGGTATTGCCGCCTGCCAACCAAATCCAAAGGCCTTTTATTCGATACTCGCAAACTCGCTTAGGGCACCTACAAATGCGAGCGGGGGCCGTTCAACCCGGCACCCGTTCGCATATTCATGCACAAAACCACCGGCGAGGCTCCCACAATGGATCGGTGTACACCAAACCCTGTGGGAGCCGGTGTTGCCGGCGATGAGGCCAGCAAAAGCGCCTGCAGTTCAGCTCAAGCCGCCTCCCTGCCCCGCGCCACCGCCTGGGCCGCCGCCAACATCGAGCGCAACAGCACCGCGCAGCCATCGGCCAGGTCTTGCGGCGCGGCATTCTCGATTTCGTTGTGGCTGATGCCGCCCTCGCAGGGGACGAAGATCATCCCCGCCGGGCCCAGTTCGGCGACGAAGATCGCATCATGCCCGGCGCCACTGACGATATCCATGTGCGACAACCCCAGGCCCTGGGCTGCGCTGCGCACCGCCTGCACGCAACCCTCATCGAAGTACAGCGGTGGAAAGTCTGCGGTCGGCGTCAGGCTGTAGGTCAGCCCATGCTGCTGGCAGGTGCTGCTGATCACATCCTTGACCTGGGCAATCATCGAGTCGAGCCGCGCCGGCTCCAGATGCCGGAAATCCAGGGTCATGCGCACCTCGCCAGGAATGACGTTGCGCGAGCCGGGATAAGCCTGCAGGCAACCGACCGTGCCGCAGGCATGGGGCTGGTGCTCCAGGGCCACGCGGTTGACCGCCGCCACCACCGCGCTGGCGCCGACCAGGGCGTCCTTGCGCAGGTGCATCGGCGTTGGCCCGGCGTGGGCCTCGACGCCGCGCAGGGTCAGGTCGAACCACTTCTGCCCGAGCGCGCCAAGCACCACGCCGATGGTCTTGTGCTGGTCTTCAAGAATCGGCCCCTGCTCGATATGCGCTTCGAAATAGGCGCCCACCGGATGACCACTGACCGCCCGCGGCCCGGCATAACCAATGGCGTTAAGCGCCTCGCCGACGCTGATGCCTTCGGCGTCGGTCTTGGCCAGGGTCTGGGCCAGGGTGAATTTTTCGGCAAACACCCCCGAACCCATCATGCACGGAGCAAAGCGCGAGCCCTCTTCGTTGGTCCACACCACCACTTCCAGCGGCGCTTCGGTTTCGACCTTGAGGTCGTTGAGGGTGCGCAGCACTTCCAGCCCGGCCAGCACGCCATAGCAGCCATCGAACTTGCCACCGGTGGGCTGGGTATCGATATGGCTGCCGGTCATCACCGGCGGCAATTGCGGGTTGCGCCCCGGGCGGCGGGCGAAGATGTTGCCGACGCCATCAATGCTGACGGTGCAGCCGGCCTCTTCGGTCCATTTGACGAACAGGTCGCGGGCCTGGCGATCGAGGTCGGTCAAAGCCAGCCGGCAAACGCCACCCTTGACCGTGGCGCCAAGCCGGGCCAACTCCATCAGCGACTGCCACAGGCGTTCGCCGTTGATATGCCGTTGGGTCGATTGCAGAACATCCTGAGCGGTTTGCATGTGCGTCTCCTGCATCACGTGCCTGGCCTCTGCGGGCCATGGGCTTACACGGTGGGTTTGAGGTTGGCCGTGCGGGCGGCCCTGAGGCTGCCGAGGGCGTAGTAGATCAGCCCGCCCAGGGCAGAGCCGGTGAACCAGCCAAAGTCGTAGAACCAGCTGAAGGCGCTGCTGTGCAGCGACAGCAGGGTCAGCGCCACCGGCACGCCGAAGGCAATGAAGCCAGCGGCGTTCCAGGCCGGGTAGACGTCGTCGCGGTACAGGCCGGCGAGGTCCAGGGTCTGTTTGCGGGTGATGAAGTAGTCGACCACCATAATCCCGGCTATCGGCCCGAGCAGGCTCGAATAGCCCAGCAGCCAATTGGAATAGACGCTCTCCAGGCTGACGTCGCTGACGATCCAGCCGAGCTTTTTCAGCAGCTCATGGCCCATCAGCAGCAAGCCCACCAGGCCGGTGAGCAGCACCGCCGTGGTGCGGCCGATCCATTTGGGCGCCAGGTTCTGGAAGTCATTGGTCGGCGAGACGATATTGGCTGCGGTGTTGGTCGACAGCGTGGCGATGACGATCAGGGCCATGGCCAGCGCCACCCACATCGGGCTCTGGATATGGCCAATGAGGCTGACCGGGTCGGACACGGTTTCGCCCACCAGCGAGGCAGAGGCTGCGGTCAGCACCACGCCGAGGGCGGCGAACAGGAACATGGTCAGTGGCAGGCCGAAGATCTGCCCGAGGATCTGGTCCTTCTGGCTTTTCGCGTAGCGGCTGAAATCGGGGATGTTCAGCGACAGGGTGGCCCAGAACCCGACCATCGCAGTGAGCCCGGCAAAGAAGTAGCCATAGACGCTGGCACCCTCGGGGCGCTTGGGCGGCTGGGCCATCAACTCGCTGATCGAGACGTTGGGCAAGGCCCACACCAGCAGCCCGGCTCCCACCAGCACCAGCAGCGGCGCCGACAGGGTTTCCAGCCATTTGATCGACTCGGCGCCGCGCAGCACCACCCACAGATTCAGGCACCAGAACAGCATGAAGCCGATCACCTCGCCGGTGCCGCCGAGGGCTTTCCAGTCCGCCGACAGCGAGCCGAGAAACAGGTGAATGGCCAGGCCGCCGAACATCGTCTGGATGCCGAACCAGCCGCAAGCCACCAGGGCGCGGATCAGGCACGGTACGTTGGAGCCGATGATGCCGAAGGACGAACGCAGCAGCACCGGAAAGGGAATGCCGTACTTGGTACCGGGAAAAGCGTTCAAGGTCAGCGGGATCAATACCACGGTGTTGGCCAGCAAAATCGCCAGCAGCGCCTCGCCCACGGTCAGGCCAAAATAGGCGGTGAGCACGCCGCCCAGGGTATAGGTCGGCACGCAGATCGACATGCCGACCCACAGCGCGGTGATGTGCCATTTGTTCCAGGTGCGCTCGTGCACCTTGGTCGGGGCGATGTCGTGGTTATACCTGGGGCTGTCGAGGACGTCGCTGCCGGCGTCGAGTTCGAACAAGCCGTCGCGTTCGCTCACCTGCGATCTGGTCTGCTGCATGGCCGCTCCACTGTTGTTGTGTTTTTGGGAGTTGGTTGCATTGCACGGGCATGTGGGCAATCACGGTTGCCCATGAGAAATCTTGACCATTTCTACAACCTGTCAAGAACGACAGGACCACTGGTCGTTTTCTCTCAGCACCGCTAAAATCGTATAACTCTTATAAATCAGTAACTTAACCTTGTTATATGCATATAAATTAAATATTTGCCCTATCTGAAATCGCCGACTAGATTCATTTCCTGACAGCGATGACAGGTTTTCGCCTACGCTGAAAAAAGTACAAAACCTAGAACCGGTAACAACCGGTCAAGCCTGCGAGGAGCATCTGATGACGCTTATGATTCGTGGCGCCACCCTGATTACCCATGAAGAAAGCTACCGCGCCGATGTCTTGTGTGCCGACGGCGTGATCAATGCCATCGGCCCTGACCTTGAGGTGCCAGCCGGCTGTGAAGTGCTCGACGGCAGCGGCCAGTACCTGATGCCCGGCGGCATCGACCCGCACACCCACATGCAATTGCCCTTCATGGGCACCGTGGCCAGCGAAGACTTCTACAGCGGTACTGCCGCGGGCCTGGCCGGCGGCACCACCTCGATCATCGACTTCGTGATTCCCAACCCGCAGCAGTCCTTGCTCGAAGCCTTCCACCAGTGGCGCGGCTGGGCCGAGAAGTCGGCCAGCGACTACGGCTTTCACGTCGCCGTGACCTGGTGGAGCGAGCAGGTGCGCGAGGAGATGGGCGAACTGGTGCGCCTGCACGGGGTCAACAGCTTCAAGCACTTCATGGCCTACAAGAACGCGATCATGGCCGCCGACGACACCCTGGTCGCCAGCTTCGAGCGCTGCCTGGAGCTCGGCGCGGTGCCTACCGTGCATGCCGAGAACGGCGAACTGGTCTATCACCTGCAACGCAAGCTGATGGCCCAGGGCATTACCGGGCCGGAAGCGCACCCGCTATCAAGGCCCTCGCAGGTCGAAGGCGAAGCCGCCAGCCGCGCCATTCGCATCGCCGAAACCCTCGGCACGCCGCTGTACCTGGTGCATGTTTCGACCCGCGAAGCCCTGGATGAAATCACCTACGCGCGCAACAAGGGCCTGCAGGTCTACGGCGAAGTGCTGGCCGGGCACCTGCTGCTGGATGACAGCGTCTACCGCCACCCCGACTGGCAAACCGCCGCCGGTTACGTCATGAGCCCGCCGTTCCGCCCGCGCCAGGACGGCCACCAGGAGGCGCTGTGGCACGGCCTGCAATCGGGCAACCTGCACACCACCGCCACCGACCATTGCTGCTTCTGCGCCGAACAGAAAGCCGCCGGGCGCGACGACTTCAGCCGCATCCCCAACGGTACTGCCGGCATTGAGGACCGCATGGCAGTGCTGTGGGACGAAGGGGTCAACAGCGGCAAGTTGTCGATGCAGGACTTTGTCGCCCTGACTTCGACCAACACCGCGAAGATCTTCAACCTGTTCCCGCGCAAGGGCGCCCTGCGCGTCGGTGCCGACGCCGACCTGGTGCTCTGGGACCCGCAAGGCACACGGACCATCTCGGCGGCCACGCACCATCAGCAGGTGGACTTCAACATCTTCGAAGGCAAGACCGTGCGCGGCATCCCCAGCCACACCATCAGCCAGGGCAAGCTGGTCTGGGCCAACGGCGACCTGCGCGCCGAGCGCGGCGCCGGGCGCTACATCGAACGGCCGGCGTACCCGGCGGTGTTCGACCTGCTCAGCAAGCGGGCCGAGCATTCCCGGCCGGTCGCCGTTAAGCGCTGAAGAGCATCGCGGGTCAAGTCGGGTCGCCGCACCGACTTGACCCGCGATGGAAGGCAAAGCCTTCCCCAAAAAAAATAAAAAAATGAGGAACCCACCGTGATCGATTCCCTCAACCACCTCCCCCGACCGTCCGAGAACAACGCCACCCTCGCCGAACACTTCAGCGACCTGGCGCCAGCGTTGAACGCCCGCCAGGCCGCGCTTGAAGCCTCACGCTGCCTGTATTGCTACGACGCGCCTTGCGTCAACGCCTGCCCCAGCGAGATCGACATCCCCTCGTTCATCCGCAACATCCACCAGGAGAACGTCCAGGGCGCGGCGCAGAAAATTCTCTCGGCCAACATCCTCGGCGGCAGTTGCGCGCGGGTGTGCCCCACCGAGATCCTCTGCCAGCAGGCCTGCGTGCGCAACAACCACCAGGAGTGCGCGCCGGTGCTGATCGGCCTGTTGCAGCGCTATGCCGTGGACCATGCCGAGTTTGCCCAACACCCGTTCCAGCGCGCCGCCAGCACCGGCAAACGCATTGCCGTGGTCGGCGCCGGCCCGGCGGGGCTGTCGTGCGCCCACCGCCTGGCCTGGCACGGCCATGACGTGGTGATCTTCGAAGCCCGGGACAAAGCCGGCGGCCTCAATGAATACGGGATCGCCAAGTACAAGCTGGTCGACGATTTCGCCCAGCGCGAGCTGGACTTTGTCCTGCAGATCGGCGGCATCGAGATTCGTCACGGCCAGGTGCTGGGCGACAACCTCAGCCTGGCCGAGCTGCAACAGCAGTTCGACGCGGTGTTCCTCGGCCTGGGCCTGAATGCCGTGCGCCAGCTGGGCCTGGCCAACGAGGTAGCGCCGGGCATGCTCGCCGCCACCGAGTTCATCCGCGAACTGCGCCAGGCCGATGACCTCAGCGCCTTGCCGGTGGCCGACCGTTGCATCGTCCTCGGCGCCGGCAATACCGCCATCGACATGGCCGTGCAAATGGCCCGCCTCGGTGCCCGCGACGTCAACCTGGTGTATCGCCGTGGCGTCGAGGACATGGGCGCCACCGCGCACGAGCAACACATCGCCAAGGACAACCAGGTACGCCTGCTGACCTGGGCCCAGCCCGAACAAGTGCTGCTCGACGATCAGGGCCGGGTGCGCGGCATGCGCTTTGCCCGCACGCAGTTAAGCGATGGCCGCCTGCAGCCAACCGGCGAGACCTTCGAACTCGCTGCCGACGCGATCTTCAAAGCCATCGGCCAGGCCTTCGATGCCAGCGCCTTGAGCGACAGCAGCGGCCAGCAGCTGGCCCGCGAGGGCGAGCGCATTCGCGTCGACGAGCAGCTGCGCACCAGCCTGCCCGGCGTGTATGCCGGCGGCGACTGCACCCAGCTCGGCCAGGACCTTACCGTCCAGGCCGTGCAGCACGGCAAGCTGGCCGCCGAGGCCATGCATGCGCACCTGATGCTCAATGTGGAGGCTGCATAATGGCTGACCTGTCGATCGAATTCGCTGGCATCAAGGCGCCCAACCCGTTCTGGCTGGCCTCCGCACCGCCCACCGACAAGGCTTACAACGTGGTCCGTGCCTACCAGGCCGGCTGGGGTGGCGTGGTCTGGAAAACCCTGGGCGAAGACCCCGCCGCAGTCAACGTCTCGTCGCGTTACTCGGCGCATTACGGGGCCAACCGCGAGGTCATGGGCATCAACAACATCGAGCTGATCACCGACCGTTCGCTGGAAATCAACCTGCGCGAAATCACCCAGGTGAAGAAGGACTGGCCAGACCGCGCACTGATCGTCTCGCTGATGGTGCCCTGCGTCGAAGAATCCTGGAAAGCCATTTTGCCGCTGGTCGAAGCCACTGGCGCCGACGGCATCGAGCTCAACTTCGGCTGCCCCCACGGCATGCCCGAACGCGGCATGGGCGCGGCGGTCGGCCAGGTGCCGGAGTACGTCGAACAGGTCACCCGCTGGTGCAAGACGTACTGCTCGCTGCCGGTGATCGTCAAGCTGACACCGAACATCACCGACATCCGCCAGTCGGCCCGCGCCGCCCATCGTGGTGGCGCCGACGCGGTGTCGCTGATCAATACCATCAACTCGATCACCAGCGTCGACCTCGAACGCATGGTTGCCCACCCCATTGTCGGCGACATGAGCACCCATGGCGGCTATTGCGGCTCGGCGGTCAAGCCGATCGCCCTGAACATGGTTGCCGAAATCGCCCGCGACCCGGCCACCCACGGCCTGCCGATCTGCGGTATTGGCGGCATCGGCAGCTGGCGTGACGCCGCCGAGTTCGTCGCCCTCGGCTGCGGCGCGGTGCAGGTGTGCACGGCGGCGATGCTGCATGGCTTTCGCATCGTCGACGAGATGAAGGATGGCCTCTCGCGCTGGATGGACAGCCAGGGCTACCGCAGCCTCAAGGAGTTCCAGGGCCGCGCCGTGGGCCACACCACCGACTGGAAGTACCTAGACATCAACTACCAGGTGGTGGCCAGGATCGACCAGGCGGCGTGCATCGGTTGCGGGCGCTGCCACATCGCCTGCGAAGACACCTCGCACCAGGCCATCGCCAACCTCAAGCAGACCGACGGCAGCCACCGCTACGAGGTGATCGACGCCGAATGCGTGGGCTGCAACCTGTGCCAGATCACCTGCCCGGTACAGGACTGCATCGAGATGGTCCCGCAGGACACTGGCAAGCCGTTCCTCGACTGGCTGCATGACCCGCGCAACCCCTATCGCGAAGCGTCCTGAGGCATAAGGTTACGACCTTGGCGCTGCAAAGCGCCAAGGTCGCCTTGCTCACAAGGCTACTCGGGCTCGAACTCAAACAACGTAGGCTTGCCGTTGATCAGCTCAATTCGGCCAACCTGCCACCGGTTGGCTTCGAGCTGAACAGGCTTGGGATAAAACGTGTGTACATTCGTGCCCAGTGTGACTGTGCAGCAGACATGTTCGGCGGTGAGCTCGCCAACCTTGGAATAGTTGGTTACCACGATATCGTAGCGCCTGTAGTACCAATAAGAGATATCGATGACCTCCATTCCCGGGCCCGTCATTACATCCTGGACAAGACGGGCGTAAGGCGACCTTTCCAGATCGCCCCTGTTTGCGTAACTCACGCTTGGCTGTTCATTAAGCGACGCCTGCGGCATGTTCAGGGCGACATCCAGATCTCCGAGTGCGGCGCTCCAGCTCAGGCATACTTTTCCTGCCCGGCCGCTTGTAAGTTGAGGGCCAGTGTCTTTTGTTAGTGTTTGTGCAGCAACGTCAAGCGTTTCAACGAATAGTGCGTTTTCGATCTGGGTGGCCAGCTTCGGCTGTAGACGCTCCATTTCTGCAGTCGCTTCGCCGATGTAACGAATGCGGCTGACTGCCAGGACTTCATTGGCCGCCACAAGAGCGGCGTGATCTGCCGGACCGTGATTGACCACGAACACATCCGCCTGCGGACAACTGCGCGCATAGTCATCGGCGGCAACGGTAAAGTTGCCGCGGCTGGCGTTCAGGTAATGTTTGCACTCAAGGACAAAACGGGTGTTGCTGTTACGGTCGCCGGCAGAATCGACGCGCAGGATGCGAAAGTCCGGTTGAATACCGACTTTGCGTTTTTTACTGGTCCCTATCAGGTCGGAGCGCAACTCTGCCCAGACATCATACTGCTCACCCTGCCACTGGTAAGACGCCAGCCGGCTACCCCCAAACGCGAAAGACAAGACCCCATTTGCATCGGGATGGAATTGCAGGCTTTCGGTACGCCGCGCTGCAGTTTGCAGCAGAACGCTGCCAACCCATACGGAATAGAGCTCGTGGCGCTTGCGCCATAACGGCAGGTTGAGCAGGTCAAGCAACTCCTTGCGGGTGCGATCGACCCATTGCTCGCGTGTTGTCAGTGCGTCGAGTGTTGGTGTGACGCTCGCCACAATATCCTGGGGGGCGAGCCTGCCCTGGCGGACTCCCTCGACAATCGACCTGAGGTAGAACTCGATTCCGGCATCTACCTGATCGTGGGTTGCCGAGATCCGTGCACGATCCACTTCTGACAAGCTGGGCAACCGAGAGGCCATTAGACCATCCCTGCTTGAAGCCATGCTCCCACACCAGCTTCTAAGATCATTCAGCAATTGCGCAAGACGCAGCACTACATGATCAAATTCGGCATGCTGAGTAGCCGGCATAGGCAGCACCTGGGGAAACCCCTCGCATTTCGTGCTGCCGACCCCCGGCACAAACGATTTCAAGCTATTCCTTAATTCCCAGAGCTGAACGGCCGAAGCTAACTCATACCGCGAAACCAATACCCTTTCCAGCCGCTCAACACTCTGACGAAATGCCTCCAGCGTCGACTTGATAGGATTGCTCACATTCTTGAAGCGAAAAGACACGCTCAGCGGCTGCTGCCCCTGCGCCTCAGCCAGGGCCAAGGTCTGCAGGATATCCTTCATCATCACACCGAAATCGCGCTGGGAGGTCAGTACGGCCACCAGCAAGGTCTCGACGCTGACCTGAGCCAAACCACTGCGCGCATCTGCCTTCAACAGGGCCTCCACCGATGGGTGAGCAACCAGTGAAGGTACCGACGCCAGCAGCGCCTGCTGTACCTGATGGTCAAACTGTACATCACGCCCCGGACGCCGCTTCAGCTTCAGTTCAATACCTGCGCCACTGAGCAGCTCGCGCCACAACGCCTGAGCGCTCACTACCGTGAGTCCATTCATGGTGGTTCCTGTAGATTCGGTTCAAGTGGGGTACCGCGGTTTCAGCGTAGATCACTGCGCCGGTACAGGCTCAAGCCCACTGCCAGCGCCGCCAGCATGCCGGCGCAACTGCGGTTGATCCACTGCATGGTGCGCGCCGAAAAGCGCCGCATGGCGTGCCGCCCGCCATAGGCGTAGACGGCCATCATCAGCCCGTCGATCGCCGCGCTGGTGATCGCCAGCACTAGGTACTGCTCGGCCACCGGTTGCTCGGGGCGAATGAACTGCGGCAGGAACGCCGAGAAGAACAGCAAGCCCTTGGGGTTGGACAAGCCGACGAACAAGGCCCGCAAGAAGGCCGAACGCCCCGTGGCGCCAGCGCTCACCGTACTACGTTGCAAGGCCCCGCTCGGCGCCCGCCAGAGCACCCAGGCCAGGTACAGCAGGTACACCGCGCCCACCCACTTGACCACGCTGAACAGCTGCTCCGAAGCCTGCAGCAACGCCCCCAGGCCACAGCCCACCGCCGCAATCAACACCAGGTCGGAGAGCATCGCCCCGGCCATGCCGAAACCGGCCACGCGCATGCCGTGGGAAGCGCCATTGTTAAGGGCCAGCAGCATCGCCGGGCCGGGGGTGATCATCACCGCGCTGGCGGCGATAACGTAGAGCAGCAGGGTCGAGGCTTCCATGGCGGGCTCCGCGGGCAGAAAGGCCCAAGCATGCCTCGGCCAGACTGATCATGGCAATCGTGCCATCCCGCGAATGCCTATATCATGACGGTTACAGGAATATCCCCGCGAGGAAGGAATCGTCATGCTTTACCGCCTGGGCGCCGATGGTCTGGTGCTGTTTCACTTGTTGTTCATTGTCTTCGTGCTGTTTGGCGGTTTGCTGGTGCTCAAATGGCGCGGTGCGATGTGGTGGCATCTGCCGGCGATGAGCTGGGGCATGGCCGTGGAGTTCTTGCACCTCACCTGCCCGCTCACCGAGTGGGAAAACCGCCTGCGCCAAGCCTCGGGCCTGGCCGGTTATGAAGGCGGTTTCATCGAGCACTACATTTGGCCGATCATCTACCCGGCGGGGCTGACGCCTGGCATCCAGCTGGTGCTCGGCTCGGTGGTGGTGCTGGTCAACGGCCTGGTCTACCTGCGCGTAATGCGCCAGTGGCAGGCGCGGCGTCAGCAGCGCATTGCCTAGCGTGTAGCAACGATAAACAGGCGCGGGAACGGCAGCAACACCGTGCCATCGGCGGCAGGCGGATACGCCTGCTCCATCGCCTGCAGGTAATACTGCAGAAAATCTGCCTGCTCCTGGGCATCCAGCGCCGCCAGATACGGCCGCAATGCCGAGCCCTTGAACCACTCCACTACCGCCGGCGCGCCGCCTGCCAGCGGGTGGTAATAAGTGGTGCGCCAGACGTCCACGCGCCGGCAATGGGGGCTGAGCACATCGTAGTAATAGGCCGCAGTGTGCCGTGGCGGCAGTTTCAGGTCACCGACCTTGCTGGCCCAGCTGCCCAGTTTGGCGATCTCGCGAAGCTGGCGGTGGGCCGGTTCGTCGAGGTTGTCCGGGGTCTGGATCGCCAGGCTGCCACCGGCCCTCAGTTGACGTACCAGCTGCGGGTACAGCAGCGCGTGGTCGGGCAGCCATTGCAGCGAGGCGTTGGCGAGGATCACATCGACACCCTCATCGACGCTCCAGCTAGCGATATCAGCCACTTCGAAGGCCAGCTGCGGCAAACGCTGGCGGGCGGCGGCGATCATGTCTTCGCTGCTGTCCAGGCCGGTCACCTGCGCCTCGGGATAGCGGCTGGCGAGCACTTGCGTGGAGTTGCCCGGGCCGCAGCCCAGGTCCACGGCGCTGGCGACTGTGTGGTTGGGCAGCGCCGCCACCAGGTCGCGCACCGGGCGCGTGCGTTCGTTCTCGAAGGTGCTGTATTGCGCAGCTGACCAGGTCATCGCAGGTTCCTTTAGTGGCCTTGGGAAATCGAGCGTGTCCTAGCATGCCGGTTACCCGCCGATTAAGAAACCTCGTACAGCAGCGCCGCCAGTTTGCGCCCGGCAAAACGCAGCTGCGCATCGCTCAGGGCGGTGAAGCCGATCATCACCGCAGGCCGCAGTTGCACCTGCTGGCAGAAGCTGCCGATCGGTTGCAGTTGCAGGCCCTGGTCGGCGGCGCGCTGGCAAAAATCCTGCTCATCCGCCCCTACCGGCAACCACAGGACAAAGTGCAAACCGGCTTGCTGGCCGCTGACCTCATAACAGCCCGGCGCATGCTCGGCCAGGCAGGCGAGCAGCAGGTCGCGGCGCTGCTGATAGGCCTGGCGCGCCTGCCTCAGGTAGCGTACGAAGCTGCCATTGGCCAGGTACTCGGCCAGGCCCAGTTGCTCGGTAACCCCGACCGCGCCGCCGGTGCCCTGCAGGGTCGCCAGCAACGGTGCGCGCAGGCTCGCCGGCACCAGCATGAAACCCACGCGCAGGCCGGCGAACAGGGTCTTGTTGAAACTGCCGCAGTAGATCACCCGGTCGCCGTGATCCAGCGCCTTGAGCGCCGGCAGCGGTGCGTTGTTGTAGTTGAATTCACTGTCGTAGTCGTCTTCGACGATCCACGCCTCGGCACGCTTGGCCCAGTCCAGCAGCATCAGCCGCCGCGACACCGACAGGGTCACGCCCAACGGCGACTGGTGCGCCGGGGTCACGCAGGCCAGGCGGGCATCCAGGTGACGCTCAAGCGCTTGCGCGTCGATGCCCTCGGCGGTTACCGGCACCGCCACCACCTGCGCCCCGGCCCGCGCAAACAGCGACCTGGCGGTGCGGTAGCCGGGGTCTTCGACACAGGCCTTGTCGCCCGGGCGAATCACACTGCGCGCCAACAGGTCGATGCACTGGCGGATGCCGCTGGTGACGATCAAGTCCTGGGCAGTGCAGCGGATGCCGCGATAGCGGCGCAGGTAGTCGGCGATCTGCTCGCGCAGGGCCGGCAGCCCGGCCGCATCCGGCGAGCTGAGCAAGGCTGCCGGCGCTGTCGCCAGGGCCTTGGCCAGCGCCTGGGACCAGGCCTTGAGCGGGAACAGCGCCGGGTCGGCCAGGCGCGCGACAAACGGCACACCCACCTGCACACCGGCGCCGCTGGCCGTGCTCGGTGCGCTGAGCGGCTGGCACGCCGGCGCCGCTGCCGGCTCACTGCCAGCAGCGATAAAGGCGTCAGGCACCACTGCACACACCCGGGTACCGGAGCCGGCCACCCGGTTGACATAGCCCTCATCGCGCAGACGCTCGAACACCAGCTCCAGGGTGCCCCGCGACAGCTGCCAACGCTCGGCCAGGGTGCGCGTCGAGGGCAAGCGGCTGCCGGCCGCCAGGCGCTTGTCGAGGATCGCATCGCGCAGGGCGGCATAGGCGCCTTGCTGCTTGCCCTGGGCCAATGCCGTGGGCAGCGGGAGATCGAGGGCGATGGCGGCTTTGCCTGTGCGCATAGTGGTCCAATCAGGTTTGTTCTTAATGGCGCTGCCGATTAAACCACATTGGCCGCTAAGGTCTGCGCATCGATCACAAGGAACCGTTCAATGCCCACCCCCTCCTCGCCCGGCCCGCGAACCTGGCTTCTATTGCTGCTGATGATTGTCTGCCTGCCGCGGGTGGCCCTGGACATCTACCTGCCCGCCCTGCCCGACATCGCCATCGCCCTGCACGCCAGCGACGCTCAGTTGCACCTGACCCTGACCCTGTACATGCTCGGCTACGCCCTGAGCATGCTGATCAGCGGCCCGCTGTGCGACCGTTTTGGCCGCCGCCCGCTGTTGCTGCTCGGCGGCACGATCTACCTGCTGGCAAGCCTTGCCTGCAGCCTGGCCAGCAGTGTCGAGGGGCTGATTGCCGCGCGCCTGTTCCAGGCCCTGGGCGGTTGCTGCGGGGCGGTGATTGGCCGGGTGATGGTGCGTGATCACTTCGACCGCCAGCAGCAGGGCCAGTTGCTCGGCTACCTGTCGATGGGTATGGCGCTGTCGCCGATGATCGCGCCCGTGCTGGGCAGCCTGATCGAAACCGGCCTGGGCTGGCGCTGGATCTTCCTGCTGCTGACCTTGAGCGCTGCCCTGAACCTGCTGCTGATCGCCCAGCGCCTGCCGGAAACCCGCCCGCCGCAAGTGGACGGGCAGCGTCAGCAACCGGTGCTGAAGGTCTACCTGCGCCTGCTCGGTGACGGCTACTTCATGCGCTATTCACTGGCGATTGCCTGCGTTTACTGCACCTACTTCCCGTTCATCGCCGAGTCCTCGACCCTGCTGCAACGCCGCCTGGGCCTGAGTTCGGCGCAGTACGCCGCGGTGTTCGCCGTCACCGTCGGTGGCTACCTGGTAGGCTCGCAGCTGTTTCGCCGGCGCAGTGGCCGCTACAGCGCCGATGCCTTGCTCGGCCAGGCCCTGGTGCTCAACCTGGCTGGCGCGCTGCTGCTGATGCTCGCCACCCGGCTGTGGCCCGACGCGCTGCTGGCGATCGTCCTGCCGATGCTGCTGATCATGCTCTCGGTGGGCCTGGCCATTCCGGCCTGCCAGTGGGCGGTGCTGCAGCCTTATGCGGCCATCGCCGGCAGCGCCTCGGGGTTGTTCTTTTTCATCCAGATGGCCTTCACTGCACTGTGCAGCCTGGTCATCGGCCAGCTCTCCGATGGCAGCGCCGGGCCCCTGGCCGGCATGACTGCGCTGGCCAGCCTGGCCTTTGCCCTGGTGCTCAAATGGCTGCGCAGCGAAGCGATGACGCTCAAGGCCGGTTCCGGCTAACATGGGCGATTACCTCACCCGCCGGAAGCCTGCCATGAGCCTGACCATCCGCCCCGCGCGGCGCGAAGACGCCGCCCAGATCCTCGCCTTCATCACCGAGCTTGCCGACTACGAGCGCGCCGTCCACGAAGTAATCGCCTCCCGGGCCGACATCGAACGCACCTTGTTCGACGACGGCGCCAAGGCCCTGAGCCTGATTTGCGAGCGCGACGGCCAGGCCATTGGCTATGCGGTGTACTTCTACAGCTACTCGACCTGGCTGGGGCGCAACGGCATTTACCTCGAAGACCTGTACATCACCCCCGAGCAACGCGGTGGCGGTGCCGGCAAGCAGTTGCTGCGTCATATCGCCGTCGAAGCCCTGGCCAACGGCTGCGGGCGCCTGGAGTGGAGCGTGCTCGACTGGAACGAGCCGGCCATCCAGTTCTATAAATCCCTGGGCGCCCTGCCCCAGGATGAATGGGTGCGCTACCGCCTCGAAGGCGCCGGCCTTGAGGCTTTCGCCCGCGGTTGAATGGCTGGGCAAGTGCGGCGCGATCGGCTAAGGTGCGCGCCTTGCCCTTACCTCGCCTTGCCAAGGAATGCACTGAATTGAAGGCCCTCTTTCGCTCCCTCCCGTTACTGTGCCTGGGCGCTGCCCTGGCGGCCTGCAGCGCCACCCCCGCCGACCCGGTCAGTTTCAAGGAAAATGACCTGTATGGCCTTAAAGACCCCAGCGGCAAGGTCATCGTTGCGCCGTCCATCGAGCTGCAACCGGTTTACCACGAAGGCATGGCAGCCGTTCGCATCAACAACAAATGGGGCTACATGGACCGCAAGGGGCAGTTGCTCATCCCGACCCTCTACAAGCGCCCCGGGCCGTTCAGCGATGGCCTGGCAGGCGTCTGCCTGACGTATTCCGAGTGTGGCTACATCGATACCCGGGGCCGCACCGTGGTGCCGTTCGAGTATGACTGGGTAGAGGGTTTCGACGACGCCAAGGATGGCCTGGCGGTAGTCGCCAAAGGCAACCTGTTCGGCATGATCAACCGCAAGGGCGAGCAGGTGATCCCCCTGCGCTTCAGCTCGCGGCCCATTACCGAGAAGGGCTATGTGCTGCTGAACGACAGCGCCAGCAAAAAAAGCGGCCTGATGAACACATCCGGCAAAGTGGTGCTGCCTTTCGAATACGACGGCTTCGCCTACAATACCTGGGGCGGACGGCTGATCAACGACAATCTGCTGAGCGCGGCAAAAGAAGGTAAATGGGGCTTTATCGACCTTAAGGGCAAGGTGGTCCTGCCCTATATCTATGACAGACCCGGTTTTTTTCGCGACGGCCAGGCCATCGTACAACGCGACGGCAAGCACTACCGGATCGACCGCAAGGGCAACGAAACGCCCTTGGAATACGAGCCATTGAAGCTACCCTGAGAGTATTTCCAATGATGTAAGCCTGGTGCACAGGAGTGCTGCCCATGGTCGTCAAAGCCAATAGCCAGACCTTCACCATCCTCGCCCAGGACCCGGCGGTGCGTGATGCCCGCGGCCAGTTGCTGTTCGCCCGGGTCAGCGTGCCGCTGGAAACCCTCGGCCTGGGCCCCACCGGCTACCGCCTGAAGGTGGTCGACTTCGACGCCTCGCGCAACCAGCTGTACCACGCCCACTCCTACCAGCAGGACGCCACCAGCGGCGCGATGATCGACCCCTTCGATCAGCCCGGCGAGGCGCTGCTGGGCAACCCGGCGTTCCACTGTCAGCACGTCTACGCGGTGGTCATGCGCACCCTGGCGCGCTTCGAGATGGCCCTGGGGCGCCGGGTCGGCTGGGGCTTCGAGGGCCACCAGTTGCATGTGGTGCCGCATGCTTTCGTCGAGGCCAATGCCTTTTACTCGCGGGCCGACCGCGCCTTGATGTTCGGTTATTTCAAGGGCCTCGACGGCCAGCACGTGTTCACCTGCCTGTCCCACGACATCGTCGCCCACGAGGCCACCCACGCGATTCTCGACGGCCTGCGCGGCGGCTTCATGAATGCCTCGGGGCCCGATCAGGCAGCCTTCCACGAAGGCTTTGCCGACGTGGTGGCGCTGCTGTCGGTGTTTTCCCTGCGCGAAATCATCGAGTACGCCCTGACCAATGGCGGGCGTATCGAGCTCACCGTACAGGGCGATCGCCGGCTGCTCAACGGCGACCAGCTGAGCCCGCAGAACCTTGCCGAGTCGCTGCTGTTCGGTATCGGCGAAGAGTTCGGCCAGCAACTCGAAGGCCTGCGCGCCAATGCCCTGCGCCGCTCGGTGATGCTGCCGCCGTCGGCGGATTACCTGAGCGACGAGCAGTTCGCCGAAGCCCACAACCGTGGCGAAGTTTTCGCCGCCGCCATGCTTCGGAGCATGCTCGCCCTGTGGGTGGCGCGCCTGGGCGAGCTGGGCAATTTTGGCGACAACCTGTACAACCTGCGCGAAGTGGTTGAAGAAGGCGCCAAGGCCGCCGACCAGTTGCTGACCATCGCCATCCGCGCCCTGGACTACTGCCCGCCGCTGGACCTGGAGTTCGGCGACTACCTGGCCGCCCTGCTCACCGTCGATGCCCAGGTGGCCCCGGACGATTCGCGCTACGACTACCGGCTGATCATCCGCACCACCTTCGAAGCCTTCGGCATCAATCCGCCGCCAGCGCGCACCGACAGCGACGGCTGCTGGCACGGCTTTGCCGACAACGGCCAGGTGCAATACCGCAACAGCCACTTCGACTCGATGCTGCGCGACGACGAAGAGGTGTTCCGTTTTCTCTGGGAGAACCGTGCGGTGCTGGGCATCGACGAGCGCGCCTACACCGAGGTGGTGTCGGTGCGCCCGAGCATCCGCCTGGGCACCGACGGCCTGCTGCTGCGCGAGAGCGTGTGCGAATACATCATGAAGGCCAACATCTTTGGCGCCGAGCTCAAGAGCGTGTGCAACATCAGCCCGCGCCCGGCCTGGATCAAGACCACCGACGCGCTCACCGTCTACGGCGCCGGCACGCTGATTTTCGACCAGTATGGGCGCATCAAGTATCACGTCCAGCGCCCGCTCAACGACGGCCAGTGGCAATTGCGGCGCTTGAGCTACCTGGCAGGTCTCGATACCAGCGAGCTGGACCTGCGCAACCCGTTGGCGCAACTGCACCGCCAGCGCGCCTGGCAGGTCGGCCCATTGCGCGAGGAGCAAGCATGAAACCGACCAGCCTGACCCTCTATGCCTACCAGGTCGGTTTTGGCGACTGCTTTTTGCTGCGTTTCAACTACCCCGGTGACGTACGCCGCCATGTGCTGATCGACTTCGGCTCCATGGGCATGCCCAAGGGCGTTGCCCAGGGCCAGCGCCTGCTGGCAATCGCCGAAGACATCAAGGCCAAGTGCGCGGGCAAGCTCGATGCGGTGGTCGCCACCCACCGGCACGCCGACCATATCAGCGGCTTTGCCAGCAATCGCGCCGGCACCGCCAGTGGCGATGTGATTCGCAGCCTGGCGCCGGAGCTGGTGCTGCAACCCTGGACCGAACAGCTGGAGCTGGCCGAAGACGCCATTGCCCCCGAGCAACCGGGCCTGCGCGGCGCGCGCAGCATGGCCCAGACCCTCAAGAGCATGAATGCCCTGGCCAGCGCCGTGGTCAAGCTGCTCGACCAGGGCAAGCATGGGTTGTCCGCAGAGCTGGCCAGGCGCCTGGGGTTTATCGGCGAAGACAACATCTCCAACGCCAGCGCGGTGAACAACCTGGCGAGCATGGGCAAGCGCAACGCCTATGCCTTTTTTGGCAGCGAAGATGCCCTGGCCGAACTGTTGCCCGGTGTGCGTACCCATGTTCTCGGCCCGCCCACGGTCGAGCAGAGCGCCTCGATCCGCAAGCAGCGCAGCCGTGACCCGGCCGAGTTCTGGCACCTGCACCGGCAACTGGTCGATGCCCAGGTCACTGCGCCGGACGACGACCCCGGGCCCTTTGCCGACTACCCGGCGACCCGTGGCAGCAAGCTGCCGATGAGCACCCGCTGGATCGCCCGGCGGGTGCGCGAAGCCCGTGGCGAGCAGTTGCTGCAGATCGTCACTGCGCTGGACAAGCAAATGAACAACACCAGCCTGATCCTGCTGTTCGAGGTGGCGGGCAAGAAGCTGCTGTTCCCGGGCGATGCGCAGATCGAGAACTGGAGTTACGCACTGAGCCAGCCGGACATTCGCGCGTTGCTGGCAGACGTCGACCTGTACAAGGTCGGCCACCACGGCAGCCTCAATGCCACGCCAAAAAGCCTCTGGGGCGGCTTCAACAAACGCGGCAAGGCTGGCATGCCACAACGCTTGACCAGCGTACTGTCGACCATGCCCGGCAAGCACGGCAACCCCGAGGCCGGCACCGAAGTGCCAAGGCGGCCGTTGCTGGACGCGCTGGGCAAGGAGAGCGAGTTGCACAGCACCGATGGCTTGGAGCCGGGAAGCTTGTACGAGGAGATCGAGTTCAGCTTTTGACCGCTGGCTTGCCAGCGATGCTTTGGATCAGGGCTCAAGCCCGATCCCCCTGAGGATCACACTGGTCACCGTCTGCACCGCCCGTTCGAACTGCAGCTCCGACAGCGGTTGGTGATCGTTGAGCAGCCCGACCTGGTGGCTGAAGTCGGCGTAGTGCTGGGTCGAGGCCCAGATCATGTACAGCAGGCCCGAGGGCTCCACCGCCAGGATCCGCCCGTCCTCGATCCACTGGCGGATCTTCGCTTCTTTCATTTTCGCCCAGTCGTACAGCGGGTCGTCCAGCGCCGCGCCGAGGTTCGGCGCACCATGGATGATCTCGTTGGCCCAGACTTTGGAGCCATGGGGCCGGGTGCGCGAATGGTTCATCTTGGCGCGGATGTAGCTGCTCAGCACGATGCGCGGATCGTCATACAGTTCAAAACACAGGGCATCCTGCTTCCACACATCGAGCAGGCCGAACAGCACCGCCTGGTACAGCTCGGCCTTGGTGCTGAAGTAATAGTGCACGTTGCTGCGTGGAAGCTGCGCGGCCTCGGCGATGTCGGCCATGGCGGTGCCGGCGAAGCCTTTTTCGGCAAAGACCTTTTCCGCTGCCAGAAGGATGTTGTCAACGTTGCGTTGACGAATGCTGAGCTTGTGCTGGGCCATGGCCGAATCCGTTGCGACTGACCCTGCAAGGCTACCATTGCCGGAGCATTCGTGCGCTGCAAGCAAAAAGCTTGTGCGGCAACGGGCATTTTTCTGCGCGGGCACAGTCGCAATACTGCACGTCTTGTTTATCAACGCTCGCACCGGAGGAACCCGCTCATGACTATTCCCGCCCTTGGCCTTGGCACCTTCCGCCTCAAGGATCAGGTAGTGATCGATTCGGTGGCCACCGCCCTCGAACTCGGTTACCGCGCCATCGACACCGCGCAGATCTACGGCAACGAAGCCGAGGTCGGCCAGGCCGTGGCCGCCAGCGGCATCGACCGTGACGAGCTGTTCATCACCAGCAAGATCTGGACCGAGAACCTGGCCGCCGACAAGCTGATCCCCAGCCTCAAGGACAGCCTGCACAAGCTGCGCAGCGACTACCTCGACCTGACCCTGATCCACTGGCCATCGCCCCAGGGCGCAGTGCCGGTCAGCGAGTTCATGGGCGCCCTGGCCGAAGCGCAAAAGCAGGGCCTGACCCGGCAGATCGGCGTGTCCAACTTCACCATCGACCTGCTGCGCCAAGCCATTGAGGTGGTCGGCAAGGACGCCATCGCCACCAACCAGATCGAGCTGCACCCGTACCTGCAGAACCGCAGGCTGGTGGACTTCATGCACAGCCAGGGGATTGCCGTGACCTCGTACATGACCCTGGGCTACGGCAAGGTCCTGCACGACCCGGTGATCAAGCAGATCGCCGCGCAGCACGGCGCCACCCCGGCGCAGGTGACCCTGGCATGGGCCCTGCAGCTGGGTTATGCGGTGATCCCGTCCTCGACCCGGCGCGAGAACCTGGCCGGCAACCTCAAGGCCCGCGAACTCAAGCTCAGCGCTGACGACATGGGCAGGATCGCCGCCCTCGACAGCGGCCTGCGCCTGACCAGCCCCGAGAGCCTGGCGCCAGCCTGGGACTAACCGCGGTCGGTGCAGACCCGGGCCAGTTTCAGGTACTGCAGGCTGTGTTGCCGGCCCGCGGAGTCGACATAGACCATGCTGGCCAGCACCACCTCGCAGGTGTCGCTGGCCGGTTCGCTCAGCTGCAGCACCCGGGCGACATCCACGGGCATGCCATAGTGATAGACCGGCACCGGTGTGGCGGCCTGGGCCGTCGCCGCCAGCAACAGGCTCAAACCCGGCAGATAACGCAGGCTCATGGTGATTCTCCTGTGCACGCAAGCGGTTCGCCGCAGTGCCGGCGAACCTCGACCCGTTGAGTGTGGCGCGCTGCGGGCATAGGCGTTGCACCAGGGGATCAACGGCAGCGAATCAGGTAACCTGAACGCCAGACAAACGCCTGCGGATACGCCCCTCACCATGGAACTCCACATCAGCCTGCAGGGCCGCAAGGGCCTGGCCGAGCAGCTTTACCAGCAGTTGCGCGACGGCATTGACAGCGGCCGCCTGGCGGCCGGCACGCAACTGCCCCCCAGCCGCCTGCTGGCCGAGCAACTGGGGGTGTCGCGCAAGACCGTGGCCGAAGCCTATTCGCGCCTGACCTACGACAACCTGCTCAGCGGCCAGGTCGGCAAAGGCAGCTTTATCACCCCTGCCGCCACCCGCAACCCACCACCCAGTACCAGCATCCCCCTGGCCAGCGCCGCCACCCTGGCCAAATGGCAGGCCCGGGCCAACCCGCTGGCTGACCTCAAACTGCCGATGTTGCGCTACGACTTTATCGGCGGCGCCTCGAGCAAGGTGCAATTCCCCTTCGATGACTGGCGCCGCTGCAGCCAATACGCCCTGCGCCAGATCCGCCACAGCAGCGCCCGCTACAGCGCCCACCAGGGCCTGCCGGAGTTGCGCGAGGCGATCGCCCGGCATATCGCCTTCGCCCGCGGCGTGCGTTGCAGCAGCCAGGACGTGGTGGTCTGCAACGGCGCCCAGCAAGCCCTGGACCTGATCACCCGGGTGCTGGTCGAACCCGGTTGCCAGGTGGCCATGGAAGACCCCGGCTACACCCCGGCGCGCCAGTTGTTCCTGGCCCAGGGCGCCGAGCTGCAATGCGTGCCGGTCGACGCCGAGGGCATGTGCGTCGAGCAGATCGCCGAGGGTACACGGCTGATCTACGTCACCCCGTCGCACCAGTTCCCGCTGGGCATGCCGATGAGCCCGGCGCGCCGCCAGGCCTTGCTCGAACGTGCCGCAGCGCTGGGCGCGATCATCATCGAGGACGACTACGACAGCGAGTTTCGCTATGAAGGGCGGCCCACCGACTCGTTGCAAAGCCTCGACCGCCACGGCCTGGTGGCCTATGTCGGGACCTTCTCCAAAACACTTCTGCCGGAGCTGCGCCTGGGTTACTGCATCGTCCCCGAAGCGCTGCGCGAGGCGATCTGCATCGCCAAGCAACTGACCGACTGGCACACCCCGACCCTCAACCAGTGGGCACTGGCGCAGTTCATCAGCGAAGGTTCGCTGCAAAAGCACATCCGCCGCGTGCACGAGGTCTATGCCGCGCGCCGCGAATGCATCCTGGCCCGCCTGCAGGGTGACCTGGCGCCCTGGTTCGAGGTAGTGCCGGCCACTGCCGGTTATCACCTGAGCGCCCTGGCCCGGGGCGAGCTGGATGTCGAGTTTCTGATCAGCATGGCGCGCAAGGTCGAGGTCGGCCTGTATTCACTGGCGCCCTTCCATGCCCGCGTGCCGGTGCGCCAGGGCCTGCTGCTGGGCTTTGGCGCCATCGAACGGCTGGACATCGACCCGGCCCTGGACCGCCTGCGCGACGTGCTCCAGGCCCTTGACTGATTGGCCTCCTGACAAAGGGCAAAATTGGCTATTCGAGTACGCCGTACCTGGCGCTAAGGTAGCGCCATCGCCGCCTGTGGCGGACCTTAGCGGAGAGCAGCAATGAGCAATCGTATCGAATGGGCCAAACACTCGCCTGAAGCCTACAAAGCCATGGTCGGCCTGGAAATGGCCCTGGGTAAATCGGGGCTTGAGAATTCGCTGCTGGAGCTGGTGCGCCTGCGTGCTTCGCAAATCAATGGCTGCGCCTACTGCGTCAACCTGCACGCCAACGATGCACGCAAAAGCGGCGAAAGCGAAGCGCGCCTGCAGACCCTGAGCGTCTGGGACGAAACCGAATTCTTCAGCCCGCGCGAGCGGGCGGCGCTGGCCTGGGTCGAAAGCCTGACCCGCCTGCCCGACCAGCGCGCCCCGGAGCACCAGTACCGCGCGCTGCTCGAGCACTTCAGCGAAGCCGAAGTGGTCAACCTGACCCTGGCCATCGCCACCATCAACGCCTGGAACCGCTTCGGCGTCGGCTTTGCGATGATTCCTGGCTGATCTGTGTTTGGACACAGACTGTGGGAGCGGGCCTTGCAGTGTTTCAATCAGCCCGCCGGGGTCGGCATCACCGGCGGCGTGTACTGCAAGGTGGTGCCGAGGATCCACAGCAGGAACAGCACCAGCGGCACGTGCACCAGCAACTGCACGAACGAGAAGCCGATCAGGTCGCGCGCCTTCAGGCCCAGCACGCCCAGCAGCGGCAGCATGTAGAACGGGTTGATCAGGTTCGGCAGCGCCTCGGCGGCGTTGTAGATCTGCACCGCCCAGCCCAGGTGGTACTGCAGGTCGTTGGCCACCAGCATCACGTACGGCGCTTCGATGATCCACTTGCCGCCGCCCGAAGGGATGAAGAAGCCCAGCACCGCCGAGTACACGCCCATCCGCAAGGCATAGGTGTCGTGGGTGGCGATCTGTACGAAGAAGGTCGAGATGTGGTGCGCCAGGCTCTGCGCATCGGCGCCCTGGACCTGGGTCAGGATCGCTGCGATCGAGCCGTACAGCGGGAACTGGATCAGCACCCCGGTGGTGGTCGGCACCGCCCGGGCCACGGCATCGAGGAAGCTGCGCGGGCGCCAGTGCAGCAAGGCACCGGCCATGATGAACAGCAGGTTGTAGGTGTTCAGCCCGGAAATCGCGGTGATCGCAGGTTTGGTCGAAAACTCGTTGTACAGCCAGCCAGCGGCCAGCGCCACCAGCAGCAGGATCAGGATCGGGCTGTACTCCAGCCACTCGCCCGGGCGGGTGCGCTGCGGTGTTGGCGGTGCCGAGAAGCTTGGGTCGACGCCGCAGGCTTCGGCGCTGCGGGCGCTGTTGGGGCCCGGCGCAGTGGCATAGGCCACGACCAGCGAAACCACCACCAGCGCGGCGAGCATCACCCCCGACTGCCAGAGGAAGATGGTCTCGGTGAACGGGATCACCCCGGTGATCGCCAGGATCGACGGCGGCAGGCTGGCCGGGTTGGCCTGCAGTTGCGCGGCCGAAGACGACAGGCCCAGGGCCCACACCGCACCCAGGCCCAGGTAGGCGGCGGCACCGGCGGCGCGGTAGTCCATTTTAAGGTCGGTGCGCCGGGCCAGGGCGCGCACCAGCAAACCGCCGAACACCAGCGACAGGCCCCAGTTGAGCAACGAGGCGACCATCGAGATCAACGCCACCCAGCACACCGCCGAACGACCGTTGTTGGGGAGGCGCGCCAGGCGGTCGATCAACTTGACCGCAGGTGGCGAGCTGGCCACCACGTAACCGCCGATGACCACGAAAGCCATCTGCATGGTGAACGGGATCAGGCTCCAGAAACCGTCACCGAAGGCCTTGGCGGTATCGGTGGGTTTGCCGCCCATGGCGAGGGCAGCGACCGACACCAGCACCACGGCCAGGGCGGCGAACACCCAGGAGTCGGGGAACCAGCGTTCGGCCCAGTTCGAGCAACGCAGGGCAAAACGGGCGGAGCGGCTGTCTTGGATATCAGCGGCCACGGGATTTTCCTTTTATCGTTATTTTTCTGGAACAGCCAAAAGCCCCATCGCGGGGCAAGTCGGATCGCCGCACCGCCGCTCCCACAAATACCTGTAGGAGCGAGCTTGACCCGCGATGGGGCCCGAAAGCACGACTCAGAAGGTCATTTCTTTAACATCATCCGCCACAATCAGCTTGCCCGCGGTCTTTTCGATGATCTCTTCAACCGTCACCCCCGGCGCAGTCTCGCGCAGGATGAAGGCGCCGTTCTCGATCTCAAGGTATGCCAGGTCGGTGAGCACCTTGCGGATGCAGCCGGCGCCGGTCAGCGGCAGGCTGCAACGCGGCAGCAGCTTGGACTCGCCGTCCTTCGAGGCGTGGGTCATGGTGACGATGATGTTGTCGGCACCGGCCACCAGGTCCATCGCCCCGCCCATGCCCTTGACCAGCTTGCCGGGGATCATCCACGAGGCGATGTTGCCTTGCACGTCCACTTCAAAGGCGCCGAGCACGGTGAGGTCGACGTGACCGCCGCGGATCATGGCGAAGGATTCGGCCGAGTTGAAGATCGAGGCGCCGGTGCGGGCGGTGACGGTCTGCTTGCCGGCGTTGATCATGTCGGCGTCCAGCTGCGCTTCGGTGGGGAATTCACCCATGCCCAGCAGGCCGTTTTCCGATTGCAGCATTACGTCCATATCGGCCGGGACGTAGTTGGCCACCAGGGTCGGGATGCCAATGCCGAGGTTGACGTAGTAGCCATCCTTGAGTTCACGGGCTACACGTTGGGCCATTTGTTCGCGGGTAAGTGCCATGGTCAGGATCTCTTTATTGTTCTGGGGTCGGGTCAGGCTTTGACGGTGCGTTTTTCGATACGCTTCTCGAAGGTGCCGACGATGACCCGGTCGACATAGATGCCCGGGGTATGGATTTCGGTCGGCAGCAGCACGCCCGGCTCGACGATCTCTTCGACCTCGACCACGGTGATCTTGCCGGCGGTGGCGGCCAGCGGGTTGAAGTTCTGCGCGGTGTTGCGGTACACCACGTTGCCGTAGTGGTCGGCCTTCCAGCCCTTGACGATGGCGAAGTCGCCGGTGATGGACTCTTCAAGGATGTACTTGCGGCCGTTGAATTCGCGCACCTCTTTGCCTTCGGCGACCGGGGTGCCGTAGCCGGTGGCGGTGAAGAAGGCCGGGATGCCGGCGCCGCCAGCGCGCATTTTCTCGGCCAGGGTGCCTTGCGGGGTGAGTTCCACTTCAAGTTCGCCGCTGAGCAGCTGGCGCTCGAACTCGGCGTTTTCGCCCACGTAGGAGGCAACCATCTTGCGGATCTGGTGCTCTTCAAGCAGCACGCCCAGGCCAAAGCCGTCGACGCCGCAGTTGTTGGAAACCACGGTCAGGCCCTTGACGCCACGGCGCTTGATTTCGGCAATGAGGTTTTCCGGGATGCCGCACAGGCCGAAACCACCGGCCAGTACCGTCATGTTGTCGGTCAGGCCTTCAAGGGCCTGTTCATAGGTTGCTACGCGCTTGTCCAGTCCGGCCATGCTGATCCGCCTTTTGTAGTTGTTGATCCGACAGGGGTGTCGGCGAGCGTTTGAACCATCTTCACCCCTGAGCACTTATTTGTTAATTTTGTTTTTATGATCGATTGATTAACTTTTCAAAAGAATAGCCTAGCCCGATGAACGTCAAACAGCTGCGCGCCTTCGTCACCGTCGCCAAATACCAGAGCTTTGCCCAGGCTGGCGAACACCTGCACCTGTCGCAGCCTGCCCTGAGCCTGACCATCAAGGCCCTGGAGGACAACCTCGGCGGCGCCCTGCTCAGCCGCACCACCCGCAGCGTCAGCCTGACGCCGGAGGGCGAAGTGCTGCTGCCGCTGGCCCGGCAACTGCTGGCCGACTGGGACAACACTGAAGAATTGCTGCGCCAGCGCTTTACCCTGCAGCTTGGGCGGGTGTCGATCGCCGCCATGCCGGCCTTTGCCGGCAACTTGCTGCCGGCGGCGCTGAAGGTGTTCCGCCAGCGCTACCCGCGGGTCAACGTCACGGTGCACGACGTCATCAACGAACAAGTGCTGGAACTGGTGCGCCACCGCCGCGTCGAACTGGGCATCGGCTTCGAACCCGAAGCCAGCGAGCCGCTGCGTTTCACGCCGCTGTACCTGGACCGCTTCGTCGCCGTGGTGCCGGCCGACTCGCCGCTGGCGCAACAGCCAAAGGTGAGCTGGCGTGAACTGCTGGGCGAAGACTTCATTGCCCTGCAACGCCCTTCGGCGGTGCGCCTGCTGCTGGAGCAGCACCTGGCCGCCGAACACGGCAAGCTGGCGGTAGCCTTTGAAAGCCATCAGCTGTCGACCATCGGCCGCATGGTTGCCAACGGCCTGGGCGTCAGTGCCGTGCCGGCGCTGTGCATCGGCCAGATGCAGGAGCTGGGTGCGCGTTGCGTGCCGCTGATAGAACCGAGTATAGAACGGCGTATTGGCGTGACCCTGCTGGCCGACCACAAGCTTTCGGCAGCGGCGCAGGCGCTGCTGGAGGTGCTGCTGGAGTGCAACGCCGGCAACCTGCTATGAACTGCCGACTCACTCAAGGCAGATCGGCGACATAGGTCACTTGCGTCACACCGTTGACGATGCTTGCCGACGCATAACCGCCTGCCTTGATTCGTGCATCAACCGATTCATGCACCAGCAATGCGTTGGGCAATACCCGCGGGTAAGGCTGGCGTAACGGCGGCATGGCGCCAATGACCAGTTTGCGCCTGCCCTTGCTCCACACCAGCCGCGGGACCCATTCGGCGATTCGCCAGGCACGGTTCATCGAGTCATGGGATTGCGCCAGAGGGTCCGGGGCTACGCCGGCCAACGGGTTCAATTGCGCCTGGCAGGCCTGGGCGTCCAGGGCCAAACCTGCGGCACCGGCCTGGGCGAACATCCAGCGCAGGGCCACCAGGGCCAACTGCGACTCGGCAACCGCATAACCGCCACCGACATCACAGTGCACGCCGCGAAAAAACACCTCTTTGACATCGGTCGGATCTGTCGGCTTGGCCCGCCACAAGTGCTGGCGAAAGAAGCAACGACGCTCATCAAGCGACACGGCATGACGCACCTTCGCCACACTTGGGTTGCTGGCGGTAAAGGGAATACTGACCGGGTCATAGATCCAGCCCAGGGATTTCACCGTGTCGAACAGGCCAAGAAAGCTGATCTCCAGGTCGCGGCCAAACGTCTCCTTGAACTGGCGCTGTAGAGCAAAATCAGGGGTCTTGTCCTGGTCTCGGGCCAGCAGCATGGACCAGGCATAATCGAAAAGATGAGTCTGATGGGCCGGCACCAACCCCAGCCCATGCACCAGGGCGGCGAGCACCCTGGCCGCGTAAGCGCCGCGCGAGAAGCCGAAAACAAACACCTGGTCGCCCGGCTGATACTGCTCGGCAAGAAAACGATACGCCCCTTCAACATTGCGCTTGAGCCCCCAGCCGAAGGCCAGGCCAAAGATCCGCGCCGGCAGTTTCTGCCATTCGAACAGGGTTTCCTTGAGGCCGAAGGTACCGACGCCCTGATCATAGTAAGACAGGACTTGCTGCGGGTCAGGATTGAGTGCCCGCACAAGGCGCAGTATATGCGTCGGTTGCTGACTGAAACGGTTGTTGGTGCCGTCCAGGCATATCACCAGTTGCCGCGCCATGTGCAGAGCCTCCTGTGCTGACGCTTTGACTATAGGTCAATGATGCTTTATCGCCATCAGCTGCGTTGCAACAGCTATAGTCAGCACATCACGCGCAGTCGCAACTCCCTCTTCACTGGAGTCTAACCCGATGATCAGGATCGAACGCGGGCCAATCCCAGAGGTGTTTTCCTCCGCGGCGTTTACCCGGCTACGCAGTGAAGCCGAGGCGTTCTATCGCCAGCCTGCGGCGAAACGTGCCCAGGCGCGTTTTGGCTTCCAACGCATCGCCGCACGCTTGCACCCGGATATTCGTCTGCTCTGGAGTGAACGCCAGGTCAATAAGTGTGCCTATTGCGAGCAGTTGGTCAGCCGCCCGGAAATCGAACTGTTCAGACCGCGCTACGGCAGCACCGACTTCAGCGGTGGCGTCTCCGATGACCACTATTGGTGGTTGACGTTCGAATGGAGCAACTACCTGCCCAGCTGCGCCGAATGCAATGCACTCAAGGGGCCGCGCTTTCCGGTGCAAGGGCCACGGGCCAAAATGGGGACCACCGGGGAAGCCCTGCGCCAGGAAAAAAACCTGCTGCTCGATCCCGCTGAAGATGATCTTGATGGAGTATTCCTGTTTCTCAGCGACGGCAAGATCACCAGCGCAACCGAACGCGGCCAGGCCACCATCGATGTGCTGGGCCTGAACCGCAGCAACCTGATCAAGGCCCGGTCGGATGACCTGCGCAATCTCGAACACCTGCAAGCGCTGATGAAAAACAAGCGTCCCGACACAAAGAGCCTGGAATACCTGGCGCAAATGGTCAGGCCGCAGAGCCCGTTCTGCGCCATGCGCCGCCAGTTTGTCCGGGCCTGGGCGGAACAAGTGGTCGCGCAGTTCCCCAGCAGCCACAAGCGCATGACGGATTTCCTCAATTTCAACACCGCGCTGGGTGCCTCGAGCAGCGCGAGTAACAGCAAGGCGCTGCGCGATGCGTCCAGAGACCTGACACAACGAACCAAGGCGCTTGAGTCATTCTCGATCGAGCAATCGCAGCCGCCCGAACAACTGTATCGGATGTCTCAGTACATTGAGCGCATGGAATTCAGGCATATCCGCGCGGTTGACCACCTTCAACTCGAACCCTCGTTCAGCGATGGCAAGATCGGCTCCTGGTACATGCTGCTCGGTGAGAACGGCACGGGCAAGAGCACCTTGCTCCAGGCACTGGCGTGCGCGCTGATTGGCCAGAGTGGCGTTGAACGGTTGGGCGTGCAGGCCACCGACCTGCTGCAAAAAGGCGCAGCCCGCGGCGAAGTCAGGGTCGAGCTGTCTGGCATGTCGGAACCTATCGTCATGACCCTGACCCGGCGCGGCAACAAAATCAGCATCAAGCCAGCGGAGCCGAAAGTCATGGTACTGGCTTATGGCGCGACTCGTTTAATGGGTAAACCGCAGCCAGCCGACCCGTCAGCTGCGGCCAGAAGCAAAGTGGAAAACCTGTTCGACCCG
Source organism: Pseudomonas sp. UC 17F4 (assembly GCF_900101695.1). Classification (NCBI taxonomy): domain Bacteria; kingdom Pseudomonadati; phylum Pseudomonadota; class Gammaproteobacteria; order Pseudomonadales; family Pseudomonadaceae; genus Pseudomonas; species Pseudomonas sp. UC 17F4. The sequence goes on along the minus strand of NZ_FNKV01000001.1, from coordinate 3,082,330 downwards.
ACACGCTTCCTCGACAACGGAGTCCCCTGGCTGAACACCGCAAGTTCGGCAGAATTCAATCGCTTCGCCCGCTCTCTGACCTCGTTGCTGCCCAGCGCCGACGGCGTCCAACTGGTTCGGCGCAATCATCAGATCATCGTCAAGAGCCCCTCCGGGCAAGATACCCTGACAGCCGTCAGCAGTGGCTACCAGGCCGTGCTGGCATTGGCCATGGATATCATGAGCATCATGCGCCTGGGCTGGCAGGATATGTCCTCGGCTGAAGGCATTGTGCTGATCGACGAAGTCGACGCCCATCTGCATCCGCGCTGGCGAATGCGTATCGTGCAGCGCCTGCGCGAAGTGTTTCCGCGGGTACAGTTCATTGCCACCAGCCATGAACCCCTCACCCTCAGGGGGCTGGACAGCAGTGAAATCGCCGTACTGACCCGCATTCTCGATGGCCCGGTCACGGCCATGACCACCAAGAACACTGAACTGCCCTCCCCACGCTTCATGCGCGTCGATCAACTGCTGGCGTCAGAATACTTCGGCCTGCATTCGACCGAGGACGTGGAGATCGATCGCCTGTTCGAGGAGTACTACCGCCTGCTGGCCATGGAGCAACGCAGCCCTGGCCAGCAGGATCGCCTGCAGACCATCAGCGAGCAGTTGCGGGGCAACAACAAGATGGGCCTGACGCCTCGGGAGCACATGGTTTTTGAAGCGGCCGACAAGTTCCTGGCCGAGCGCATGGCCAGTGCCCGCGAGCTGCCGGCGGAGGATGAGCATGATGCGCTCATCGAACTCAAGAGCCTGTGGGAGGAAATCCAGCTTGAACCGGCCCAGCCTGTGGCGCACGACGGGAAAGGGCCTGAATCATGATCAAGGTACAACGCAGCGCCGCTCCGGCCGTGCTCGATGGGGCGCAGTCTGCCGGCCAGGACGAGACCCGGCGCGCGATCGCGCATATCGTCAATGCCACGCCTGCAACCCCGCCTCCGCCCTTTGAGTTCAGCGTGTACAAAGACCCGGAAATCGTCGAGGCCCTGCGCGTGCTGTTCCACAAGAAATGTGCCTACTGCGAATTCAATTACGCCGCCGGTGGCCCGGAAGACATCGAGCACTTTCGCCCCAAAGGCGCTGTGGTGATCAATGGCAAAATGAGCAAACCCGGCTATTACTGGCTCGCTGCCGACTGGGACAACCTGCTACCGTCGTGTATCGATTGCAACCGCAAACGCGGCAAGACCTTTGCCGATGACAGCACCGGCATGTCCGGCAAAGCCAATCTGTTCCCTGTGGTCAATGAAACGCTGCGCTGGCGCGACCACGCCGCGCAAAAAAATGAAATTGAGTTGCTGCTCAATCCTTGCGTGGACGACCCCGAGCAGCACCTGGAGTTTCTTGCCAAGGGCCTGGTCCGCCCCAGGACAATCCAGATAGCTGCCAACCTGGTGCCCAGCCCGAAGGGGCAAGTCTCCATTGAAGTGTACGGTTTATTGCGTCGCGACCTCGTCGAACAGCGCCAGCTCAAGGAAAAGCGCGTCAAGGCGGCGCTGGAACGAGCGCTCAAAGCCATTGAAATGATGCGCCAGGCTACCCATCCGGCGCTCAAGCAAGATCTCAGGGATCACGCCCGGCAATTACTCGAAGATGCCAGAAGCCACCTGGCACCAAACGAGCCTTTTCTGGCCGTTGCCCGCACCATTTTCAAGAACTACGGACTCGATTGCTGATGACTGACACGAAGGCCCCCCTCACACGATTGCAAACAACCTCCCACAAGCTTTCCAGGATTGGCCAGGGCACCTGGTACATGGGCGAAGACCCGGCCCGCCAGCACGCCGAAGTCGCCGCCTTGCAGCACGGTATCGAGCTGGGCCTGAACCTCATCGATACGGCCGAAATGTACGCCGAAGGCGGCGCGGAAACCGTTGTAGGCAAGGCCATTGCCGGGCGTCGCGAGCAGGTGTTCCTGGTCAGCAAGGTGTACCCGCACAACGCCAGCCTCAAAGGTATTCCCGCGGCCTGCGAACGCAGCCTCAAGCGCCTGGGCACCGAACACATCGACCTGTACCTGCTGCACTGGCGCGGCCAGTACCCGCTGGCGGAAACCGTCGAAGCCTTCGAGCGCTTGCGCGTCGAGGGCAAGATCGGCCGTTGGGGCGTGTCCAACTTCGATGTCGACGACCTGCGCGAGCTGTATCAGCTGAGCGGTGATTGCGCGGTCAACCAGGTGCTCTACAACCCCTCCCAGCGCGGCATCGAATACGACCTGCTGCCCTGGAGCCACAAGCGTAACCTGCCGACCATGGCCTACTGCCCGCTGGCCCAGGCCGGGCGCTTGCTCAAGCACCCGACCCTGGTCGAGATTGCCGAGCGCCATGGTGCGACGCCGGCGCAGGTGAGCCTGGCCTGGGTGATTCGCCAGGACGGCGTGATTGCCATTCCCAAGGCGGCGGACCTTGAGCATGTGCGCCTGAACGCGGCGGCGGCCAACCTGGTGCTCAGCAGTGAAGATTTGCGCGCGATTGACCGGGCCTTTGCGCCGCCGACACGCAAGCAGCATCTGTCGATGGTATGAGGGCCGCGATGCTGTTCAGTGAAAATCCCGACTGCGCACATCCAGCCCCTGCAACAGCGGGCTCAGATCCTCCAGGCGCTGGGCAATCAGGTGACGCACCCCGCTCTCGCACTCCAGCTTTCCGCTCACCCGCAGCAGTTGCGCGCCCACCAGCACCCGCCGCTGGCGCTCGGCCAGGTCGCGCCAGACCACCACGTTGACGTTGCCGAACTCGTCTTCAAGGGTGACGAAGGTCACCCCGCTGGCGGTCCCCGGTCGTTGGCGCCCGGTCACCAGCCCCGCCACGCTGACCCGATCGTTGTGTTCGGCCTGCTCCAGCGCTTGCGAGCTACGGCAACCCAGGGCATTGAGGCGGCGGCGCAGCAAGGTCAGCGGGTGCGGGCCGAGGGTGGTGCCGACACTGGCGTAGTCGGCGAACATGTCCTCGCTCAGCGACGGTTGCGGTAAATCCACCGGCGCCTCCTCTGGCGCCTCGATGCCAGCGAACAACGGCAGTTGCGCCTGCACCGCGGCCACGCTCCAGCGCGCCCGGTAACGGTCGCTGGCCAACCCGCGCAAGGCCCCGGCATCGGCCAGCAGCTCACGCGCACGGGCATCGAGCTGCGCCCGCAGGCACAGGTCACTGACATCGCGCCAGCCGCACTCGGCCCGCGCCTGTTCGATGCGCAAGGCGTCCTGCTGGCGAAAGCCGCGCACCTGGCGCAGGCCCAGGCGAATGGCCAGGGCGTCCCCTGCCCCCGGCTCCAGGCTGCAGTCCCAGTCGCTGTGGCAGACATCCACCGGGCGGATCTCGAGGTGATGACGGCGGGCGTCCTGCAGGATCTGGTCGGGGCTGTAGAAGCCCATGGGCCAGCTGTTGATCAGCGCACAGGCAAAGACTGCCGGCTCGTGGCACTTGAGCCAGCAACTGGCATAGGTCAGCAAGGCGAAGCTGGCGGCGTGGGACTCAGGGAAGCCATAGCTGCCAAAGCCCTTGATCTGCTCGAAGATGCGCTCGGCAAATTCTACGCTGTAGCCGTTGTCGAGCATGCCCTGGGTCAGCCGTTGGCGGTGCGGCTCCAGGCCGCCGTGGCGCTTCCAGGCGGCCATGGCCCGGCGCAGCTGGTCGGCCTCGCCGGCCGAATAACCGCCGGCGACCATCGCCAGTTCCATCACCTGCTCCTGGAACAACGGCACGCCGAGGGTGCGTTCGAACACCTGCTTCAGCGCATCCGACGGATAGCTCACCGGCTCAAGCCCCTGACGCCGGCGCAGGAACGGGTGAACCATGTCGCCCTGGATCGGCCCGGGGCGAACGATAGCCACCTCGATCACCAGGTCGTAGAAGTTCTTCGGCTTGAGCCGCGGCAGCATGGCCATTTGTGCCCGCGACTCGATCTGGAACACACCGACGGTGTCGGCGCGGCCGATCATCGCGTAGGTCGCCGCGCAGTCGGCTGGCACGCTGGCCAGGGTCAACCGGCGGCCACGGTGGCGATACAGCAGGTCGAAACAGCGGCGCAAGGCGCTGAGCATGCCCAGGGCAAGAATATCGACCTTGAGCAGGCCGACCAGGTCGAGGTCGTCCTTGTCCCACTGGATCACCGTGCGCTCGTCCATGGCGGCGTTTTCCACCGGCACCAGGCTGTCCAGCGGCTGCTCGGAAATCACGAAACCGCCCGGGTGCTGGGACAGGTGGCGGGGAAAGCCGATCAGCTCGCCGGTCAACGCCAGCACCCGGCGCAGCAACGGGCTGTCGGGGTCGAAACCGGCTTCGCGCAGTTGCTCGGGCGGCGGCAGGCGGTCGCTCCAGCGCCCGCAGCAATCGGCCAGGGCGTTGATCTGCTGCACCGGCAAGCCCAGCACCCGGGCGATATCGCGCACTGCACCGGCAGCGTGGTAGGTGCTGGCCACGGCGGTGAGCGCCGCGCGATGGCGACCGTAGCGGCGGAACACGTACTGCAGGACTTCTTCGCGGCGGTCGTGTTCGAAGTCGACGTCTATGTCCGGCGGCTCGTCGCGCTCGCGGGACAAAAAGCGCTCGAACAACAGGTGGCTTTTCATCGGGTCGAGCTCGGTGATGCCGAGCACGAAACACACCACCGAGTTGGCCGCCGAGCCGCGCCCCTGGCAGAGAATGCCCTGGCCCCGGGCGAAGTTGACGATGTCGTGGACGGTAAGAAAGTAGCTTTCGTAGTTGAGCTCGGCGATCAGCTGCAGCTCGTGTTCCAGGGACTGGCGCGCCTTGTCGCCAATGCCCCCGGGCCAGCGCTCACGGTGGCCGCGCTCGCACAGATGGCGCAGCCAGGCGCTGGCCGTCTGGCCTTCGGGCACCAGTTCGCGAGGGTATTGATAGCGCAACTGGCCCAGGTCGAACTGGCAACGCGCAGCAATGCGCAGGCTTTCTTCGAGCAATGCCGGCGGGTACAGCTCGGCCAGTTGCGCCAGCGGGCGCAGGTGCCGTTCGCCATTGGCGAACAGGCGCTGGCCGGCCTCGGCCACGCTGCAGTGATGGCGGATGGCGGTCATGCTGTCCTGCAGGGCACGACGACCACGGGCATGCATGTGCACATCACCGCTGGCCACGGCCGGAATATCGAGGCGCTCGGCCAGGGCCAGCAACTGTTGCAGGCGCCGCGGGTCATCGGCGCCACGGTGCAGCTCGACCGCCAGCCACAGCCACTCGGCGAACACCTCGCGCAACCAGTGGCCGCTGGCCTGGTCAGCCTCACTGCCGTCCGGCACCCACAGCGCCAGCAGGCCGTCCAGGGGCGTGGCGAAGTCTTCGCGCAGCAGTTGGTACTCGCCCTTCTTCGCCCGTCGCCGGCCCAGGGTGATGAGTTTGCACAAGTGCTGGTAACCGCCGAGGTTCTCGGCCAGGAGCACCAGCTTGGGGCCGTCGTGCAGGCGCACTTCGCTGCCGACGATCAGCGCCAGGCCCGCCGCCCTGGCTGCCTGCCAGGCGCGGACGATACCGGCCAGGGTGCACTCGTCGGTGATCGCCAGGGCCTGGTAGCCCTGCTGGCGGGCACGCTGGAACAGCTCCTGGGCACTGGAAGCGCCGCGCTGGAAGCTGAAGTTGGACAGGCAGTGCAGCTCGGCGTAGCCCGGGGTGTTCATGCGAACCAGCCCTGTAGCCACAAGCGGCCGTCTTCACCGAGGGTGCGGTAGGCCCAGCCGTACAGACCGCTGGCGGTACGCACCCGGTAGTAATCGCGGCGCACATCGCCGCCGTCCCACCAGCCGGACTCGATGCGCTCGGCGCCGGTCAGCAACTGCACGCCGACGCCGGGCAAGGCCTGGGGCTCGGCCAACAGCCAGCCCGGGCGTGGCGCACCTGGTAGCGCCAGCGCCTGGCGCGGCCCGTCGCCCGCCTGCCAGGCGCACTCGGGGCGGTGATCGGCCTGGGCCGCAAGCCCCCGTACCGCTTCGTCGCCCAGCCGCGCGCGCAGGCGTTCGCGCAGTTGCTCCCAGGGCTGGTTCTGTTGCGGGCGCGGGTCGAACAGTTCGGCGCGCTGCGGCACGAAGGCCGGCAGGTCTTCGGCCAGCAGGCGCAGGTTGCGCACCGGCGCGGCAATCTGCAGTTGCTCAAGGCGGCCACGGGCCAGCTCGAACAGCAGCGACGGATCACGCTCGGCCGCCAGCAGGCCGACCGGCACGCAGGTGTCGGGCCCTTCGCCGTGCTCCAGGTGCAGGGCAAAGCGCTGCACGCCGCTGTCGCGCCCGGCGAGGAAGGCGGCAAGGTCGTTGATCAGCCGGCGCAGGGGGAACAGCAGGGCTTGATGGGATTCGACATCGAAGTTCAGCTCCAGGCGCGCATCGAAGCGGTCCGGTGGCAAATAGAATTCCAGGGCCATGGGCCGGCGCCCGAGCAGGCGGTCCAGGTGCAGTTGCACCGCTGCGGCAAAGCGCCGGGCCAGGGCATCACGGGGCAAGGCCAGGACCTGGCCGAGCTGGCGCAGGCCCATGCGCGCCAAGGCGTTGGCGGCCTCGGCGGGCAGGCCGACGCGGTCGATGGGCATCTGCTCCAGCGCCGCGCGGGTTTGCTGCGGGCACTCAAGGGCCAGGCCGTCGTGGGCATTGGCGAGCATGCGCGCCGCCACCGGGTTGCTGGCCAGGACGATGCGGTGACGAAAACCCAGCGCCTTGAGCTCTGCGCGCAGCCGCGCTTCAAAGGCCGGCCAGGGCCCGAACAGGCCGAGGCTGGACTCGACTTCAAGCAACAGCACCCGTGGGTAATGCAGGCTGACCTGGGAGCTGAAGCGATAGGCCCAGGCGGCCAGAAACTGCTGCAATTGCTCGATAGCTGCCGGGTCGTGCTCGACGCAGGTAAAACTGCCGGCCAGGGCCTGGGCGGTGGTCAGCGCCTGCCCGGCGCGCAGGCCCAGGGCAGCGGCTGGCGGGTTGACCGCCTGCAAGACCCGGCGCTGGGCCGGGCCGCTAAGCAACACCAATGGCGTGTCGGCGTCGTCGCGGGCGCGCAGCACGGCGTCGAGTGCCAGCTGCGGCAGCAGGATACAGGCCCAGAGCATGATCCATCAGCCTCGCCCGGGGCAGGCAATGGGCGTGGCCGGAGCCAGGCCGCCGCGGCACTTGAGCACCCGCCACTGGGCCGGCTGGGCATCGACGGCAATGCGCAGCGCCGCCGGTGACGGGTTGAGCGCAGCCTGTTGCGGGCGACAGGCAAAGGCCAGGGTCTGGCCGCTTTCGGCGGCAACCTGCAAGCGGCGCAAGGCGCGATCATCGGCCTTGTGCGGCCAGCACAGCACGGCGCCGCAACTGCCCGAGCGCAAACACTGCTCGGCGGCCCAGAGTACTTCGCCGGCAGTGGCCTGGACCACTGCCAGCCACTGCAGGTCGACCCCGGCCGCCTGCCAGGCCGGCGGGTAGGGAATGAACGGCGGCGCAATCAGCACCACCCGCTCGCCGGCCTGGGTCAGGCGCGCCAGGCTCGGCCACAACAATTGCAGCTCGCCACAGCCTTCGGCCGCCAGCAGCAGCTCGGTCAGCGCCCCGGGCGGCCAGCCGCCACCGGGCAGTGCCGCATCCAGGGCGGCATGACCGCTGGGCTGCAGGCCCTGGGGCAAGGCCTGCGGGCGGCCCTTCCAGAGCCGTTGCTGGTCGAGCAGGCCGTCGAGGCTGACCACCGCGCCCATCAGCCGCGCCTCACCAGGCCGCAGAACACCCCTTCGATGACGAAGTCGTGCTCCGGGCCGACCTCGATGGGGGCATAGGCCGGGTTGCGCGGCAGCAGGCGGTAATGCCCGCCGGCACGTTCGAAGCGCTTGATGGTCACCTCGCCGTCCAGGCGCGCGACGATGATCTGCCCGTCACGGGCCTCGGCCTGCTGCTTGATGCCGACCAGGTCGCCATCGAGGATGCCGGCGTCGATCATCGAGTCGCCGCGCACCTTGAGCAGGTAGTCCGGCGAGCGGCTGAACAGGTGCGAATCGAGCATCAATTGTTCGTGGATATCCACGTCCGGGCCGATCGGCCGGCCGGCGGCGACCTGGCCGAGCACCGGGATCTCCAGCACCTCGGGGCGGCGCAAGGCACCGGCCAGGCGGATGCCACGGGCCTGGTTGGGGGTGACCTCGATGAAACCGGCCTCGGTCAGCGCCTGGATGTGCTTGCGCGCGACACTGCGCGAGGCAAAACCGAAGGCCGTGGCGATGTCGGCCAGGCTTGGCGGCTGGGCCTGATCGGCGATGCGCTGGCGAATGAAATCGAGAATAGCGCGGCGTTTGGGCGATAGTTTATTCATGGAGTACATTTGTACTCTTTTCCTACGCATCTGACCAGCCCCGCTGATCCGGTTATCATGGCCGGCCACCGCAGCGGAAGCCGACCATGCTTGATGCCCTGTTGTTCGACCTCGACGGTACCCTGACCGATACCGACAAACTCCACCTGCTGGCCATGCAACAGCTGTTGCTCGAAGAAGGCCGGGTGTTCACCGAAGCCGAGTTCGATGCCCACGTCAGCGGCCGGGCCAATGCCGACCTGTGCCGTTACCTGTTCCCCGACCGCCCGGTGAGCGAGCACCAGCTGTTCGCCGAGCGCAAGGAGGCGCGCTTTCGCGCCCTGTCGCCAACCTTGCAGCCCACCGCCGGCCTGCTGCGTTTGCTCGAACATGCCGAACGCCAGCGCATCGGTATTGCCGTGGTCACCAACGCGCCACGGGCCAACGCCGTGCACATGCTCGCCGCCATGGGCCTGGAGCAACGCTTCGAGCATGTGCTGGTGGCCGAAGAACTGGCCCGGGCCAAGCCCGACCCGCTGCCCTACCTCACCGGCCTTGAACGCCTGCAGGCGCGGGCGGCGCATTCGCTGGCGTTCGAGGATTCGCTGCCGGGGGTGAAGGCGGCCAGCGGCGCGGGGATCTTTACCGTCGGGCTATCGACCAGCCAGCGGCCTGAAGCCTTGCTGGAGGCTGGTGCGCAGTTGGTGGTGGAGGATTTCGACGATGAGCGCTTGTGGGCGTTGATCGGGCGGATGTCCGGCTGAAAGTGGGAGCGGGCCTTGCCCCGCGATCGAGCGCGAAGCGGTCGTAATCCGGGCACCACTTGATGGGTTGGCTGTACTGGCCTCATCGCGGGTCAAGTCGGGTCGCCGCACCGCCGCTCCCACAGTGGGTCTGTGGGGGCTTAAAGCCAGCCACAAAGGGTTGATGCAAAACCTGTGGGAGCGGGCTTGACCCGCGATGAATTCACCACCGTTCATCAGCCCTGCACTCACCTCTGTCGAATCCCCCACCCGACAATCGACCATGAGTACATTCCCCCAGCGGAGTCGTACCCATGGACAACCATCAAAATCCCCAGGTGGTCTCGCGCAGCGAATGGCTCAGCGCCCGCCGCCAATTGTTGCTGCATGAAAAGGCCCTGACCCACCAGCGCGACGAACTGAGCAAGGCCCGCCGCGCCCTGCCCTGGGTGCGGGTCGACCAGGACTACCGCTTCGAAGGCCCCGAGGGCCACCTGAGCCTTGGCGACCTGTTCGCCGGTCGCAGCCAGCTGCTGGTCTATCACTTCATGTTCGGCGAAGGCTGGGATGAAGGCTGCCCGGGCTGTTCGTTCCTGGCCGATCATTTCGACGGCGCCAACCTGCACCTGGCCCACCACGATGTTTCGCTGGTGGCGGTGTCGCGCGCGCCCTACGTCCAGTTCCAGGCGTTCAAACAACGCATGGGCTGGAAGTTTCCCTGGGTCTCGTCGCATGCCAGCAGCTTCAACCAGGACTTCGGCGTCGGCGCCAAGGGCAGCGACCAGTACAACTATGAGCCGTATTCGGGCGAGGAAACCGAGCTGCCGGGCCTCAGCGTGTTCTACCGCGATGCCGGCGGCACGCTGTTCCACACCTACTCAAGCTACGCCCGCGGCCTGGACATGCTGGTCGGTACCTACAACTTTCTCGACCTGATGCCCAAAGGCCGCAACGAGGAAGGCACCATGGACTGGGTGCGCCATCATGACCGTTACCAAGACCTCGCCCAACCACCCCACTGCTGCCATGAATAGCCGCGCTACCTAGTATTTTTGCCAGTAGCCAGCACGCCCTGGCGGTGCTCGAATGCACCGAGGCCTGTCGATCGACAGGCTCCACCCCGGAGGCAGGGCGTATGGAACTGTACTACGATCACACCTCTTTCGAGAGTAGCGATGCCCCTTGGAACGGCTGGGAAAAGCAACAGTACGGCCAAACCCTGGTGGTGACCTGCGATGCAGCAGGCTGCTTCGCAGCATTCAGCAACTTTCGTGGCAGCCTGCAAGGCGAGGTTCTGGGCAAGACCCTGAGCGGGCTGACGCCGACCCACGAATACCGGGTCTCACTGCGAGCCAGGCGCAACCGCCAAAGTGAGCAGACTCCGGCCCTGAGCTTTGCCCTGGACGGTGTACCGCTCGAGCACAGCCATACGGTGATCGAACCCTACTGGCGCACCCTGTGCTGGTACTTCCGGGCAACCGCGCCCAGCCATCGGCTGACGCTGATCGCCCATGACCAGCCATCCGACGGTGACGACGGTGCGGATTTCAGCTTCGACGACATCTGGATCCGGCCGCTGGTGAGCAGCGAGAATTTCGACGGCCAGCCCAATCAACTGATCGGTCCAGGCCAGAGCCTGCAACTGCCCACCCTGACGATCACGCCAACATCGGGCCCCGCCGACATCAGGACCGGCATCGTCACAACGCGACCCATCCCCGGCATGCGCGAAGGCCCTGCCATCGTCCTGCAACGCAGCCCGTCCCAACAAGTCCGTCAACGTGTGCGGCTCGACCTGGGCGTACCCTGCGAATCACTCAAGTTCTTCTGGACCATGCCGTACGGTGTAGGCGATATCAAATACTTCAACGCCCAGGACCAGTTGCTGAAAAGTAAAACCTACAGCAGCGGTCATGCCACCGCTCATGAAGTCGACTACCATGCCCCGGTTGAAAATAACATTGCCTGGCTCGAACTCAACTCGGGTTTCGAATCGTATCTGGACTTTTTTACCTTCTCGCAAGTACCCCGGCAGGACCGACCGCCGCTGTTTGTCGACCATAGCGATTTCGAGCCCCGTCCACAATCAGACCCCTGGAATGGCTGGCGCAAAGGTTCCAACGGCCAGGCGCTGGTATTGACCGACGACCAGCCAGACAACTTTGCGCGATTCGAGAATTTCCACGGCAACCTGCTCGGCGTGGTGCTTGGCAAATACATTCAGCGACTGGTGCCCGGCACCGACTACAGCCTGTCGATGCGGGTGCGGCGCGCAGGGCAGAGTTCGAAAACCCCGACACTTTCCTTTGATCTCGACCATACACCTGTCGAGGGCAGCTTTGCCGTGACCGACAGCCAATGGCACAGGCTGTTCTGGCGTTTCACCGCCACCCAGGAAACCCACCGGCTCGAACTGATCGCGCGTGACGATACCGGTAACGGCAACGACCAGGGCGCGGACTTCTGCTTTGACGACATTCGTATTCAGCCCGCCGTTGCCTTTGAAACCTTCGACGATGTCGAACTTAAGCTCATTGAAGCAGGACAGACCCTTACCCTGCCCACGTTATGCTTTACCCTGCTGCCAGGTTCCGGGGGCAACGCCGGAACTATCGAACGTACCAGCAACGAAGTGCCTGGCATGATGGAAGGCGGCGCCTTGGTGCTTTACGCTCCGGGGGCGCCGGACCGTACTCCACAACGTGTGCACATCGACCTGCTGGGGAGCTATTCAGGCATTCGCTTTGCCTGGACCTGGCACGATCTCCCCGGGTATGTGGCGTTCTACGACCAGCACGGAGTATTGCTCGAGGAGCGCGAAACGGTGCCAGCCGAAGATAAGCACCTGTGGGTGGAATACCGCGCGCCTGCCAACCGCCTGGTCTCGCGCATCGAGGTGCATGCACGCAAGCAATCGCTACTCGATTTCTTTACCTTTACCAGCGAGTGACCTACGCCGGGCTGTAACCGTGCAAGGCTTTCCCCTACAGTGTCGGGCAGACGTCCATGCGCCACTGTACAGGTTTGCCTTGCATGATCATCCAGCCACAAAAACCCTCCATCCGCGTCCTGCTGTTTTCGCTCAAGGGCTCGATCATCCCGGCGATCTGGCGCAAGGTGCTGTACACCGTGCTGATCAGCTCGGCAGTGGTAGCCACCCATGGCACCCTGTTCGAGTACAAGGTGATCCTCACCGCCACGCCCTTTACCCTCTGGGGCCTGACCCTGGCGATCTTCCTCGGCTTTCGCAACACCGTGGCCTACCAGCGCTTCTGGGAAGCGCGCACGCTGTGGGGCGAGCTGCTGATCGTCAGCCGCAACCTGACCCGCCAGACCCTGAGCCTGCTGCCCGACCTCGACGCCAACCAGCGCCGCGCCCTGCTCGACCCCTTGATTGCATTCGCCTACGTGCTGCGTGACCAGTTGCGCGGCACCCCGGCCTGCGCCGACCGCCAACGCCTGCTCGACACGCCGACGCGCACCACCCTGGCCAGCAGCGATGCGCCTGCCAGCCGCCTGCTCGGCCTGCTCGGCCAGCGCTTCATGGCCCAGGCCCGCGATGCCGGCGCCGGCGAGGTGATCCAGGCCAACCTCGACCAGCAGCTCAACCGGCTGTCGTACGTGCTTGGCGGTTGCGAGCGGATCAAAAACACGCCCATCCCCTACCCCTACATCCTCATGCTGCACCGCATCGTCCACGTCTACTGCTTCCTGCTGCCGTTCTGCCTGGTCGACAGCATCGGCTGGTTCACGCCGTTTGCCGTGTGCGTGCTGGCCTATACCTTCTTCGGCCTGGATGCCCTGGGTGACCAGATCGCCGACCCGTTCGACACCCAGCCCAACGACCTGGCCCTGGACGCCATGTGCCGCAACCTGGAAATCGCCGTGCGCGAGCTGGCCGATGAGGCGGCGCCGGCACCACTGCAACCGGTCAAAGGGGTTCTGTTGTAAGCGAGGGTTCTTCAGTACGCGCGGCATAGCGCTGGGCCAGTACCGCGCAGACCATCAGCTGGATCTGGTGGAACAGCATCAGCGGCAGGATCATTGCACCGATACCGCCGCCGACGAACAGCACCTGGGCCATCGGCACGCCGGTGGCCATGCTTTTTTTCGAGCCGGCAAACAAAATGGTGATGCGGTCTTCGAGGTTGAAGCCCAGCCAGCGCCCAAGCGCGCCGGTCAGCCACAGCACCAGCGCCAGCAGCAGGCAGCAGACCAGCGCCAGGCCCAGCAGGCGCGACGCAGGTACTGCATGCCACAGGCCGCTGACCACCGCATCGCTGAAGGCGGTATAAACCACCAGCAGGATCGAACCCTGGTCGACGCTCTTCAACCAGCGGGCATTGCGCGCCACCCAGGCGCCGATCCAGCGCCGCGCCAGTTGCCCGGCCACGAACGGCACCAGCAGTTGCACAACGATCTTCAGCACGGCATCGAGGCTCGAGCCGCTGTCACCCTCGACGCCCATCAGCAGCACCACCAGCAACGGCGTCAAGACGATGCCGAGCAAACTCGACGCCGCCGCGCTGCAGATCGCCGCCGGTACGTTGCCACGGGCCAGCGAGGTAAAGGCGATGGCCGACTGCACCGTGGCCGGCAAGGCGCACAGGTACAGCACGCCCAGGTACAGTTCATCGCCCACCAGCGGCAGCAACAGCGGCTTGAGCAGCATGCCCAGTAGCGGAAACATCACAAAGGTGCAGGCAAACACCAGCAGGTGCAGGCGCCAGTGCCCGGCACCGGCGGCGACCGCCTCGCGCGACAGCTTGGCGCCATGCAAAAAGAACAGCAGGCCGATGGCAAGGTTGGTCAACCAGCCGAACAGCACGGCGCCACTGCCTTCGCAGGGCAGCAGCGTGGCAATGAGGATGATCCCGAGCAGCGCCAGGGTGAAATTGTCGAACAGCATCCGCAGGTACTTCATGGCCGCTCCCGGCTTGTTATTGTGGCGCCGCAGACGTTAAGGTCTTTGCCCGATCTTGACTAACGCCAGCGCCCCGCCAGTGTCGCCAAAAGGACAACCGCCCGCCTTCACCCCGCAGTCACTGGAGCAGCTGACGGCACTGCCGCGCCCGGTGTATGGCCATGTGCAGGCGCTGCCCAACGTGGTGCTCGGCTACCGCCATAGCCATCCGTGGGGGCAGTTGTCCTATGCCATTCGCGGCGTGCTGGAGGTGCACACCGACCAGGGTTTCTACCTGGTGCCGCCGCAGCGCGCAGTGTGGCTGCCGGCGCACGTGCCGCACCGGGTCAGTTGCGCCGACGACACCTGCCTGCGCAGCCTGTACCTGGAGCAAGCACCGGCAAGCTGGCGCGAGCCGCAATGCCGGGTAGTCGCGGTCAAGCCGCTGTTGCGCGAGCTGATCCGCAGCTTCAGCGAACTGCCGGTGGAATACGACAGCGAGGGCCCCGACGGGCGCCTGGTGCAGGTGCTGCTCGACCAGTTGGACAATGCAGAACAACAGCAATTGATGCTGCCGCTGCCACTGGACTCTGAGTTGCGCGCCCTGTGCAGCCACCTGCAGGCACAACCCGATTCGCCGACCGGGCTGGCCGACTGGGCGCGGCAAGCCGGCGTGTCGGAGAAAACCCTGAGCCGGCGTTTTCAACGCGAAACCGGCCTGAGCTTTCGCCTCTGGCGCCAGCGCATGCGCCTGCTTTGCGCCCTGCCGGCCCTTGAGCGCGGCGAGCGGGTCACCGACGTGGCCCTGGCCTGCGGCTACGAATCACTGTCGGCGTTTATCGCCGCCTTCGGCAAGCAGTTCGGCCTACCGCCGGGGGAGTTCTTTCGCGCACGCAACGGCAGTGATGGTTGAGCGCCTGCACGTCGAAATCCGCCGACCAGCCTGATACTCTTGCGCCCATTCGTTTTGCCTCTTGCCAGAAAAGGAGTTCCCATGGCAACGCTCACCGTCCGCGACGAGTCGGTTTCGGGCGAAGTCTTCGACGATTTCGCCCTGCACTTTGCCACCGACACCATCACCGTGCGCCAACTGATCCGCGAACGGGTCCATCAGGAAGTCCTGCAGCGCAGCACTGAAACCGGCCACAGTCGGCGCCAGCGCCTGGTCAACCCCGAACCGCTGGAAGCTGCGCTCAATGGCGAGCCTGTCATCGAGCGCCAGACCATCGATTGGCGCAAGCAGGTCGACATCGCCTGTGAGGCCTTCGAGCGCAATGGCTTTTTCATCCTGCTCGACGAGCGTCAGGCCGAAAGCCTCGACGAAGTCCTGACCATCCGCCACGACAGCGTGGTCAATTTCATCAAACTGACCCCGCTGGTAGGAGGCTGAACCTCATGGCACTGGAACAACTTCAGGCGTTTCGCCACGACCGCGCGCAAACCGAACTGGGCCCGGTCGAGCACATCGGCCCGGACGGCTACCCGCTGCTGGCCGGCTCCGAACTGCGCCACGAGCATGAGCTGATCGGCGAACTGCTGCCGCTGCTGCAAAAAATTCACGGCCGCCCCGACGCCATGGTCTTCGCCCTGGGCAAATTGCCGGCGGTGATGGCCCTGAGCCCTGACCCGGCGCTGCGCACGCGCCTGGTGCTGGCGCTGATCGAACGGGTGGTGGCCTACAACGGTGAGCTGAGCACCGCCAGTGCCGGGCATGCCTTCTCGCACATTTTCGACTACGGCGTACTGCCGGCGCTGATGACCTGGCTGATGGAAAACGGCGCCGACGTCGGCCAGCTGGCCGAGCCTGTGCTGCAGTGGTTCACCAGCTACCGCTTCGCCTATTACGGCACCCTGCCGACCCTGACGGTGACCGACTGGGTCATCGCGCAACACTTCAGCACAGTGCCAACCGACCTGCGTGACCTGCTGATCATGCTGCGCAGCCAGTGCGCCGACCTGGGCCACTACGGCAACTTCGGCGAACAACTGCTGGCCAAGCTCGACCCGCTGCTGGGCAGCGGCGCCTGGCAGGTGTTGGCGCCGTGCGAACACTGGACCCAACTGGCCCTGGAAGACCTCGAACAACTGAGCCCCGAGGTGCGCGAAGACTGGCTGGCGCTGTTGCGTCAGGCCGCTGCGGCAACTTCGGCGCGGCCCTCGGCGAAATGGCTGAAGAACGCCCAGGCGCTGTTGGCCAAGGTCGGTGAAGCACCGCTGCGGGCGGCACTGCTGCGCTGGTTTGCGCGGGTCGATGCCGGGCGCTGCGGCGCGTTGCTCAACGTCGGCTGGGAAAGCACCGATGACCGCGCACGCATGCACGATGGCAACGCCACGGTGCTGCGCGGCCTGTTGTGGATGTGCGCGCCGCTGGCCGACAGCGAACTGACCCGGGCCATCGCCCGCCTGGCCCTGAGCGCCTACCGCAAGGTGCGCGGCATCGGCCCACGGGCGCCCAAGGTCGGCAACGCGGCGGTGTTCGCGCTGTCGTCGATCCCAACCAGCGAAGCGGTCGGGCAACTGGCCTTGCTCAAGGTGCGGGTCAAGTTCGGCACCGCGCAGAAGGAAATCGAAAAAGCCTTCACCAGCGCCGCCGAAGCACTGCAACTGCCCCGTGACCAGATCGAAGAACTCGGCGTGCCGACCTACGGCCTGGAACAGGTCGGCCTGCGCCGCGAAAGTTTTGATGACGGCGCCTTTGTCGCCGAGCTCAAGGTCGATGGCAAGGCCGCTACCCTGAGCTGGTTTCGCGCCGACGGCACGCCGCAAAAATCGGTGCCGGCCAAGGTCAAGGCCGACTACAAGGACGAGCTCAAGGAGCTGCAAGGCGCGCTCAAGGACATCGGCGCCATGCTGCCGGCCCAGGCCGAGCGCCTGGACAGCCTGTTCCTGCTGGAAAAGCACTGGCCGTACGATCAATGGCAGGAGCGTTACCTCGACCACCCGCTGATCGGCACCCTGGCGCGGCGGCTGATCTGGGTGATCAGCGACGGCGGCCAGCAGCACGCCGTGGTGTTCAACGAAGGCTGCCTGCAAACCCTGGACGGTAAAACCATCAGCCCTTCCAGCGCGGCGCAAGTGCGCCTCTGGCACCCGATCGGCCGCCCGCTGGAGGAGGTCCTGGCCTGGCGCGAGCGCATTGAAGCGCTGCAGATCACCCAGCCATTCAAGCAGGCCCACCGCGAGGTCTACCTGCTGACCGAAGCCGAGCGCAACACCGCCAGCTACTCCAACCGCTTCGCCGCGCACATTTTGCGCCAGCACCAGTTCCACGCCCTGGCCGCCGCCCGCGGCTGGCGCAACAAGCTGCGACTGATGGTCGATGACACCTACCCGCCGGCCAGCCGCGAACTGCCGGCCTGGGGCTTGCGTGCCGAGTTCTGGATCGAGGGCGTGGGCGACGACTATGGCGTCGATACCAACGAAGCCGGCGCCTTCCTGCGCCTGAGCAGCGACCAGGTACGCTTCTACCCCATCGACGCCGCCCAGCGCAGCGCCCATGCCGGTGGCGGCGGTTATGCCTTGAACCGCTGGGATAACGCCGTGGACGCTGCGCCCTTGCCGCTGGACCAGGTGCCGCCGTTGGTGCTCAGCGAAGTGATGCGCGATGTCGACCTGTTCGTCGGCGTCGCCTCGCTGGCCAACGACCCGCTGTGGGCCGACGGCGGGCCGGACGGCCGCTACCGCGATTACTGGCACAACCACTCGTTCGGCGAGCTGGGCGCCACCGCGCAAACGCGCAAGCAATTGCTGGAAAAACTGCTGCCGCGCATGACCCGCCTCAAAGACAAATGGACCCTGCACGGGCGCTTCCTGGAGGTCACCGGCAAGCTGCGCAGCTACAAGATCCACCTGGGCTCGGGCAACATCCTGATGCTGCCCAACGATCAGTACCTGTGCATCGTCCCCGACGCCAAGGCGCGGCAGAAAAACACCCCGCAGTACCTGCCGTTCGAGGGCGACGCGCTGCTGTCGATCATCCTCTCCAAGGCCTTGCTGCTGATTGACGACGACAAGATCAGCGACCCGACCATTACCCGGCAGTTGGCTTTGAAGTGAACGTACAAGAGGATCGCCCCGTGCCTGCCATGAGGCTGTTGCTGCTGAGTCTGTTGCTGGTCGGCACGGTTTGCGTAGCCGATGACGAGGACTATCCGGACCCGCTGTACGGCTTCGTGGTCGGGCCTTATGCACTGATCGGCAAAGCGCCGGACAACGGCGCCACGTATTCGGGCCGGGCCACGCTGCGCTATGTGGACGGGCAACTGCTGCTGGCAACGACCATTGACGGCAAGACCCGCACCGCCATCGGCCAGGTCGAGGTCGCGGCCATTGCCAAGGCCAAGGTGCTGCGTTTCACTTGGCCCGGTCACCGTTCGACCTGCCTGATCCACGGCGACCTGGACAACTACGCGCGCCTGACCTGCTACTGGCAACGCGACGGCGTCGAGCACAAGGAGCCGGGCATGGAAAGCTACTTCCCGACCGCCACCTGGCCGGAGAATCGCCAATGACAGCCGAGGCCGAGCGCCCGCACGTGGTGGTCATCGGCGCCGGTATCGTCGGTGCCTCGATTGCCTATCACCTGAGCAAGCACACCCAGGTGACAGTGATCGACAAGGGCCAGCCGGGCCTGGGGGTCACCTCGCGAGCCTTTGGCTGGATCAACACCACGGCGCCGCAGCCTGGCGAATTCGCCGCCTTGCGCAATCTGGCGATTGGTGAGTATCACCGCCTGCAAGACGAGCTGGGCGCGGCGCCGATCAACTGGAGCGGCGCACTGTCGTTCAGTGCAGCGCCCTCGCCCGCCGCTGGCGTCGAGCCGATCGACCCGGCTCGCGTGCGAAAGCTTGAGCCGCAGTTCAAAGCGCCACTGCAGCAGGCGCTGTTTGCACCGCAGGAAGGCTCAATCGACCCGCTGGCGATGACCCGCTTGCTGCTGGAACGCGCCCAGGCCAACGGCGCCAGGGTGCTCAGCGACACGCAGGTGCTGGCGATTGAATGCCGGGACGGCGCCGTCGCCGCGCTTGTCAGCGCAGAGGGACGGATCAGTTGCGAGCGCCTGGTCGTAGCGGCAGGCACCGCGTGCAAGGCCTTGCTGCAGCCCTTGGGCATCAGCTTGCCACTGCATCCGTCGCCGTCGATCCTGATCCGCCTGCGGGCGCAACGGCGGCTGGTACACACCCTGATCGCCAGCAGCGAACTGGAAATCCGCCAACCGACGCCGGAGCTGATCCTGGCCGCCGAAGACTACCTCGACGCCGACGGCGAAGACGGTCCCCAGGGCATTGCCCAGCGGGCGCGCAATACCATCCGCAACAGTTTGCACGGCGGCCAGGGCCTTGAGCTAATCAGTACCGAGGTTGGCTTGCGACCCATGCCGGATGATCGCATCCCCATTATCGGTGCCTTGCCAACTGTCAGCGGCCTGTACCTGGCGGTGATGCACTCGGGCGTGACCCTGGCGGCCGTGGTCGGCCGGCTGGTGGCGCAAGAGCTGATCGACAGCCGACTGGCGCCCGAGCTGCAAGGCTGCCGGCCTTCGCGTTTCAGCCTGTAGCTGCCTTCAACAGCCAGGCTTTGAACGCCGCCATCGCCGGGCTTTCGGCCTTGGACTGCAGGCGCGTCAGCCAGTAGCTGCCGGTACTGATGCCCAGGGCAAATGGCTGGCGAATGGCATCGCTGGCCAGCAGGCGTTCGAACATCAACGGTGGCGCCAGGGCCACACCGGCGCCTTGCAGGGCGGCGTCCATCATCCCCAGCGACGAATCGAAGACCATGGTCCGCGACGGCTGTACCGCGCCCGGCAGGCCAGCGGCCTGGAACCATTCGGCCCACTCGTCGCTGCGGTAGGAACGCAGCAGGGTGTGTTGCAGCAGGTCGGCCGGGCTGTGCAACTGCACGGCAATCGACGGCACGCACAACACCGACAGCGGCGCCTCCAGCAACGGCTGGGCATCGATGCCATGCCAGGCGCCGCTGCCAAAGCGGATGGCGTAGTCCAGGCCTTCGGCGGCGATATCGACGCGGTTGTTGTTGGTCGACAGGCGCAAATCGATAAACGGGTGCAGGGCCTGGAACTCGGGCAGGCGTGGCAGCAGCCAGCCGAGCGCAAAGGTGCCCACCGCGCCGACGGTGAGTACTTCGCGGTAGTGGCCGCCATCGAAGCAGTCGAGGGTCTGGGCGATGCGGTCGAAGCATTCGCGCAACACCGGCAGCAAGGTTTCGCCTTCACGGGTGAGCATCAGCCCGCGCGGCAGGCGCTTGAACAGGGCGACCTTGAGCTGGGCCTCGAGGCTCTTGACCTGATGGCTGACCGCCGCCTGGGTCACGCACAGCTCGATGGCCGCGCGGGTAAAACTCAAGTGCCGGGCCGAAGCCTCGAAGGCACGCAGGGCATTCAGGGGCAGGTGTGGTCGGATCATGCAGACTCCCAAATTTTTCTAATGGCTGCTGCGAAATATCATCGTTTGTGCAACCTGGGCAAAGCGCCTAGATTGGCGCTCCCTGCTGCAGCCAGGCTCACAACAGTCCACTTAAGGAAAGGTTGCCGATCATGCACCAAAAAACCAACCTCAAGCCAGGGATTCTGGCTGCCTTTACCCTTTGCCTGGTTGCCGGGCAAAGCCTTGCACAGACGCCGCTGGAGTCAACGGTGAGCGCCGCCGTGCGCCCGCTGATGCAGCAACAGGCAATCCCCGGCATGGCCGTGGCCATCAGCATCGATGGCCAGCAGCACTACTTTAACTACGGAGTGGCCTCGAAACAGAGCGGCCAGCCAGTCAATGCCGACACCCTGTTCGAGATCGGCTCGGTGAGTAAAACCTTCACCGCTACCCTTGCAGGCTTTGCCCAGGCCAGTGGCAAGCTGAGCCTTGGCGATACGGCCAGCAAGCACTGGCCCGCACTCAAAGGCACCGCGTTCGATGGCATCACCCTGCTCAACCTTGGTACCTACAGCGCGGGCGGCCTGCCCTTGCAGTTCCCTGACGCGGTCAAGGGCGAAGCCGACCTGGCCGGCTACTACGGCCACTGGAAAGCCGACTACGCGCCGGGCACTCAGCGCTTGTATTCCAACCCCAGCCTGGGCCTGTTCGGCTACCTCACGGCGAAAAGCCTGGGAACGCCGTTCGCCCAGTTGATGGAACAACAGCTGCTGCCGCAACTGGGCCTGCAGCACAGCTACCTGCAAGTGCCTGGCGCGCAGATGGGCAACTATGCCCAGGGATACAACAAGCAGGACCAAGCGGTGCGCGTCGGCCCCGGGCCGCTGGATGGCGAGGCCTATGGATTGAAAGTGACCGCCGTGGACCTGCTCCACTACCTGGACCTGAACATGCAGCCGCACAGCCTGAGCAAACCGCTGCAACGGGCCATCGCCACCACCCAGACCGGCTATTACCAGGTCGGTGCCATGACCCAGGGCCTGGGTTGGGAGCAGTATGCCTACCCGGTCAGCCTTGAGCAGTTGCAGGCCGGCAATGCGCCGTCGATGGTGCTGGAGCCGCAACCTGTGAGCTGGCTGAAACCGGCGCGGCCGCTGCCAGCCGACACCTTCTTGAACAAGACCGGCTCGACCGATGGTTTTGGTGCCTACGTGGCGTTCGTACCGTCAAAACGCATCGCCATTGTGTTGCTGGCGAACAAGAACTACCCGATTGCCGAGCGGGTGAAGGTGGCGCATCAGATCCTCACGGCTCTTGACCCGCAATGAGGCCAGTAGGCCTCACGGCAACCCGTTGCGCCCATGCAAGCGATAGCCTTCACGCACGTTCAGGCGCTCATAGTAAGCCTCGACCGCCGGCAACGCCGGGCGCTCCATGGGGGTCTGCAGCCAGCGGTTGACCGACAGGCCGATGGCAATGTCCGCCAGGGCAAAGTCCTGGCCACTGACATAGGCCCCGGTACGTTCCAGCTGACGTTCGAGGATGGTCATGTGCTTCGCCCAGTTGCGGCAACCCGCCGCCAGCGCTTGCGGGTCCTGGTGGGTCGGTGCCTTGCGCACCAGCGAGACAAAGGCGTAGCTCCACGAACCATTGAGGTCGGTGGCCTGCCAATCCAGCCATTGATCAACCCGCGCCCGCGCCTTCGGTTCGGCCGGGTACAACGCCTGGCCGCCATACTGGGCGGCGAGGTAGCGGATGATGCTGTTGGACTCCCACAAGACAAAATCGCCGTCGACGATCACCGGCACCATGGCGTTGGGGTTCAGCGCCAGGAACGCCTCATCCTCGGTCGAGCGAAAGCCCGAGCCCCAGTCCTCGCGCTCGAACGGCAACTGCAATTCGGCGCAGGTCCACAGCACCTTGCGCACGTTGATCGATGAAGCCTTGCCGAGTATCCGTAGCATCATTCACTCCTGATGGTCATGTTGTCCCAGGTGTTGCAAAAACAGGCTGAACAGCTCCGATTGGGACGAGACCCCAAGCTTGCTGTAGAGGTTGCGCCGGTGCACCTTGACCGTCTCCTGGGAGATGTCCAGGCGCTTGGCGATGGCCTTGCTGGAGTTGCCGCGCAGCACCAGGCGGGCGGTTTCCAGCTCACGCGCCGACAGCGTGTCGCTGCCAAAATGCTCCAGCGCCCGCTCGACCGGGGTCGAATGCTCGGCAACCTGCCGGGGATGCTGCTGGTGCCAGTGCTGGCGCATCAAGGCCAGCAGCCACGGCGCCAGCAGGCTCAGCTGGCCTATGGTCGCGGTGTTGTAACGCTGGTTGGCGCCCAGCGAGATGGCCAGGACCTTGCCCGCATCGAGGTTGAGGATCAGTTGCAGCTCGTCCTCGCCGACCAGGGCACGAAAGTAGTTGTTGAAGTAGTCGCTCTTGCGAAACTCGTCCGGGGCGACCTCTTCCATGCGGTACACGCCATCGGCAAGGCCGTCGCGCATGGCCTGGATGAACGGGTCGAGCAGGTACAGACCGCCCAGGTACAGGGGCGCTGCCGCCGGCGCATCGCGAAAGCCGCGGTCGAATTCCTCCAGCACCTGCGGCGCGCCCTCGCGCTCCACCAGCAAGGCCAGGGCGGTGTCGCACGGCAGCAGTTGATCGAGCAGCACGATCAGCTGATGCCAGAACCCCGGCTTGCCCAACTGGTCGATGACCCGGGCCAGGCCATGGTGGTGGGCAGCGGCTTCGAATAGCAGGTTCACCGGTAACTCCTAGGGGGTAACGATTGGGGGGAATCGCCAGCGGCAGGTCGGGCTCCTAGACTCTGCACACCGGCACGCAGTATTGCCGTTGCTCAAGCACTTGTCATGCGCTGCGAACAACGGCCCTTGCGCGCCCCTCGAACCTTCCAACAGGAGCTGTGAATCAATGCGTGTACGTGATCTGGGCATTCGTATCGGCGTCGGCACCCCTGGCGCGTTCAACGCCATTACCGACGTGCCGGGCGTGCGTGTCGGCCATCACACCGTGCAGCGCGGCAGCGGCGACCACGCGGTCAATACCGGCGTCACGGTGATCGAACCACGGGCCCAGGCCGCCAGCCTGCAGCCGTGTTTTGCCGGTGTGCACGTGCTCAACGGCAACGGCGATGCCACCGGCCTTGAGTGGATTCGCGAAGCCGGCCTGCTGACCACGCCGATTGCCTACACCAACACCCACAGCGTCGGCGTGGTCCGCGATGCGCTGGTGGCGGCCGAGCGCGAGATGGCCAAGGCCCGCACCTACTGGTGCATGCCGACGGTACTGGAAACCTACGACGGCGTGCTCAACGACATCTGGGGCCAGCACGTAACGGCCGAGCATGTCCACGCCGCACTGGCCGCGGCGCAATCGGGGCCGGTGGCCGAAGGGTGCGTCGGCGGCGGTACCGGGATGATCTGCCACGAGTTCAAGGGCGGTATCGGTACCTCGTCGCGGCTCCTGGACCGCGCGGCCGGCGGCTGGACCGTCGGCGTCCTGGTGCAGGCCAACTATGGCGTACGCGGCGCCCTGCGGGTGGCCGGCTACCCAGTCGGCCAGGTGCTGGGCGAGGTGCATTCGCCGTTCAGCGCGCCGCGCAATGTCGGCGAGCCGGGCATGGGCTCGATTGTCATCACCCTGGCCACCGACGCCCCGCTGCTGCCGCACCAATGCACGCGCCTGGCGCAACGGGCCAGCGTCGGCCTGGCACGGGTCGGCGGCGGCACCGAGGACTCCAGTGGCGACATCTTCATCGCCTTCTCTACCGGCAACAGCCTGCCGGCAGCCAACTTCGGCCACCCCGGCGCGCCGACCAGCACAGTTGAGATGGTCAACAACGACCATATCTCGGCGTTGTTCAGCGCAGCGGCGGACGCCGTCGAGGAAGCCATCGTCAATGCCCTGCTGGCTGCCACCGACCTCGAGGCCCATGGCAGCAAGGTCCTGGCGCTGCGCCCCGAGCGTTTGCTTGAGGCCCTGCAGGCGGTCGGCTGGAAGGCCTGACAGCGAAAGGCACTCGTTGCTGCGACAATTTGTCGGTATGGTGGTGTTCTGAAGATGGACGTTTACCCGCTCACAGGAAACCCAGAATGCCCCAACGTGAAGTTATCAATGCATCTGTCAGCCCAAAAGGCAGCCTGGAAACACTGTCTCAACGTGAAGTACAGCAACTGAGTGAAGCCGGTTCCGGCAGCCTGTACACCCTGTTCCGCCAGTGCGCGCTGGCAATCCTCAACACCGGCGCGCACGTCGACAACGCCAAGACCATCCTCGAAGCCTACAAGGACTTCGAGGTACGCATTCACCAGCAGGACCGCGGCGTGCGCCTGGAACTGCTGAACGCCCCGGCCGATGCCTTCGTCGACGGCGAAATGATCGCCAGCACCCGTGAAATGCTCTTCAGCGCCCTGCGCGACATCGTCTACACCGAAAGCGAACTGGCCAGCCAGCGCATCGACCTGGAAAGCTCCCAGGGCATCACCGACTACGTCTTCCACCTGCTGCGCAACGCCCGCACCCTGCGCCCTGGCGTGGAGCCGAAAATGGTCGTGTGCTGGGGCGGTCACTCGATCAGCACTGAGGAATACCAGTACACCAAGAAGGTCGGCCACGAGCTCGGCCTGCGCAAGCTGGACGTCTGCACCGGCTGCGGCCCAGGCGTGATGAAAGGCCCGATGAAGGGCGCGACCATCGCCCACGCCAAGCAGCGCATGAGCGGCAGCCGTTACCTGGGCCTGACCGAGCCTGGCATCATCGCCGCCGAAGCGCCGAACCCGATCGTCAACGAACTGGTGATCCTGCCGGACATCGAAAAGCGTCTTGAAGCCTTCGTGCGCGTCGGCCACGGCATCATCATTTTCCCTGGCGGCGCCGGTACCGCCGAAGAGTTCCTGTACCTGCTCGGCATTCTCATGCACCCGGACAACCGCGGCCTGCCGTTCCCGGTCATCCTCACCGGGCCCAAGAGCGCCGCACCGTACCTGCAGCAACTGCATGCCTTCGTGCGCGCGACCCTCGGCGACGAGGCCCAGGCGCACTACCAGATCATCATCGACGACCCGGCCGAAGTGGCCCGGCAGATGGTCGACGGGCTCAAGGAGGTCAAGCAGTTTCGCCGCGAGCGCAACGACGCCTTCCACTTCAACTGGCTGCTGAAGATTGAAGAAGGCTTCCAGCGCCCCTTCGACCCGACCCACGAGAACATGGCCGGGCTCAAGCTCAGCCGCGCGCTACCGCCTCACGAACTGGCCGCCAACCTGCGCCGGGCGTTTTCCGGGATTGTCGCCGGCAACGTCAAGGACAAGGGCATCCGCCTGATCGAAGAGAAAGGCCCGTACGAAATCAAAGGTGACAGCGCCGTGCTCGAACCCCTCGGCCACCTGCTGCAGGCGTTCGTCGACCAGCACCGGATGAAACTGCCGGGCGGTGCCGAATACGTGCCCTGCTACCGCGTCGTGAGCTGATTCAAGCCCCGCCCCCGCTTGCGGGCACAGCCTGTGCCCGCAACATTTGCTGCTATTTTCCTACCCCCTTCAGTGAACCTGCCCGCAGAAATATGGTCTTTCAGCAGGCGGCCTGCGCGCACGCCGACTGTTCACCGGCCCAGTCATCGGGCTTTTATTGTTTATTTCACGCGAAGACCATCATGCCTATCTCTCGTCCCGTTTCTGCGGCGCCCGCGCTGTTTTCCTCCTGCAACCCGGGCGCGCGCCGCCTGCTGACCGGCAGCCTGATAGGCGCCCTGCTGGTTTTGGCCAACCCGCTGCATGCCGAAGAGGCAGCGCCCAGCAGCGAGCGCTGGGTCAGCGACAGCTTGAGCACCTACGTGCGTAGCGGCCCTACCGACGGCCACCGCATTGTCGGCAACCTCAAGTCCGGGCAAAAGGTCACACTACTGACCACCCAGGGCAACTACAGCCAGGTGCGCGGCGAATCCGGCGACACCGTGTGGATCACCAGCAGCGACCTGCAGGCCGTGCCCGGCCAGGCCGAGCGCCTGCCGCAACTGACCGAGCAGGTGACCCAGCTCAGCGAACAGCTCAAGACCATCGACGACAGCTGGAAGACCCGCGTGCAAGGCATGCAAGAGACCCTCGACTCGCGCAAGGCGCTGATCGACGAGCTGCAAGCACGCAGCAAGGCGCTCAATGCCGAGCTGAGCGACACCCAGTCGGAACTGCGCAGCACCCAGGCGCGCCTGGGTGACGAGAACAAACAGGTGTTGATGCGCTACATGGTGTACGGCGGCGGCATCGCCGGTGCCGGCTTGCTGGCGGGCTTGATCTTGCCGGCCTTGAGCCGTGGGCGCAAAAAGAATGACCGCTGGTTCTGATGGCTGATTACGGGGCTACTGCGTAGCCCATCGCCGGCAAGGGCGGCTCCCACAAGAGCGCTACTTAGCGGTCGTGATCCGCAGCATCCAGCCAAAGGTCATCCCCGCCGCCGCCAGCAATATCAAGCCGGAACCGGCCAGTTGCAGCGCACTCAGCGGATGCCCCAGGGCCAGCCAGTCGACCAGGATCGCCACCAGCGGATAGATGAACGACAAGGCGCCGACCAGGCTGGTGGGGATTTTCTGGATGGCGCTGTACAGCAGGGTCGACATCAACCCGGTGTGGACGATGCCGATCGTGGCCAGCAGTGCCCAGGTAGCGGGCGCCAGGGCCAACCCCGGCAGCTGCGCAAACGGCGCCAGCAGCAGCACCCCGACCAGCATCTGGATCAACACGATCAGGTGCGGCGCCACCCCCTGCAAACGCTTGGTGATAGCGGCAGCGACGGCATAGAAAAACGCCGCGCCCAGGGCCATCAGCACGCCCAGGCGGTAGTCTCCGGCAACGCTGTCAACGCTCGATCCGGCCATGACGATCAGCAGCATCCCGGCGAACGCCGCCAGCAACCAGCCGACCTTGTTGACGGTCATCTTCTCGGCGAACAGCAGCATACCCAAACCCACCAGCATGAACGGCTGGGTGTGATAAACCACGGTGGTAACGGCAATCGAAGCATGGGTATAGGCACTGAACAGCAACACCCAGTTCAGCACCAGCGCGACCCCGCCCAACACCGCCGCCAGCGCCTGGCGGCCGCTAATCACCCTGCGCCGGAGCAAGCCCAGGCCGGCACAGGCCAGCAGCAACGCCAGCGCGCCAAACAGGCAACGCCAGAACACCACAGCCGCTGCCGGCTGGTCTGCGGCCAGCACGAACCAGCCCACCGTGCCGGAGATCACCATGGCTGCAGTCATCTCCAGGGTGCCACGTGTTTTCAGGTGCATGCTGAATCGACTCCTGTCATATCGAACAAAGGTCCGTTATGCTGAACAGATGAACAGCGTTCGTCAAGGCGAACAAATGACCGGTATAAAGAACATATGATCGAAGCCCATTCCCCCATCCTGCTGCTGGCCAGCGCCATCCGCCGCGAGCGCGAGCGCCTGGGCCTGTCGGTGACCGAGCTGGGCAAGCGCGCGGGCCTGGCCAAGTCGACCCTGTCGCAACTGGAGTCCGGGGTCGGCAACCCCAGCCTGGAAACCCTCTGGGCCCTGGCCACTGCGTTGCAGGTGCCGGTCAGCCGGCTGATGGGCCAGCCGCGCCAGCACGTGCAGGTGATTCGCGCCGCTGAAGGCGCCGCCAGCCATAGCGAGCAGGCCCATTACGCCGCCACCCTGCTCGCCGCCTGCCCGGCCGGGGCGCAGCGCGATATCTACCGGCTGCGGGTGCAGCCGGGTGAACCGCGGCTGTCAAAACCGCATCCACCGGGTACCCTTGAGCACGTGATCCTCTGCAGCGGCCGCGCCCGGGTCGGCCCGCTCGAGCAAGCGGTGACCCTGGAGGCCGGTGACTACATGAGCTATTCGGCCGACGCCCCGCACGTGTTCGAGGCCCTGGCCGCCGACACCCTGGCGGTGATGCTGATCGAACACGGCTGAAACGAGGACTGCCCATGAGCGAACTGCTGCTGCGCCGCCTGCACGTGCCGGAGCCGATTGGCCAGGTGCTGATCATCGGCGATGACCAACGGCTGTTGGCGCTGGAATTCGATGAGCCAGAAAAACGCCTGCTGCGGTTGCTGCGCACCCGTTTTGGCGCCGCTGTGCAATTACGCGAAACCGCTGGGCTGACGGCGCTTGCCGATGCTGTGCAGGCTTATTGCTCAGGCCAGTTGCAGGCGTTTGATGCGCTGGCAGTTGATGCCGGCGGCACGCCGTTCCAGCAACGGGTGTGGGCGGCGTTACGGGAAATTCCGCCAGGCACTACCCGCACCTACGGGCAGATTGCTGCACAGCTGGGTAACCCGGCAGCTGCACGGGCAGTGGGCTTGGCCAATGCGCTGAACCCGGTGAGCCTGGCCATTCCCTGCCATCGGCTGGTGGGCAGCAATGGCGCACTGACAGGTTATGGCGGCGGTATTGAACGCAAGCGCTGGTTGTTGCAACACGAACGCCACGCCTAGTTATATTATTTATAGATGTTATAATCGTCAGTTAATTGTTTTGGAGGGCAGTTTATGACTACATTTCAATTCATTGCCGGCATGGCCTTCTGCTTTGCAGCCCTTGCGCTAAAAGCCTACCTGATCCTGAAGCCGCCCGTAGAAGCCGGGCCTGATGCTCGATAAGCATATATAAGCCGGAATAACAGAACGCCCCCTTTTTTATAGATCAAGGGGGCGTTTTTTATTTAACCGATCAGAAATCCCAGCGCGTGGTCAGCATCAAATTGCGCGGGTCACCGTACGACATCGAGTTATAAAAACCGATGTTGGTGTAATAACGTTTATCGAACAGGTTATTGGCATTTACCGTGGCCGAAAAACGCTCGGTGAACTGGTAGCGGGCCATCAGGTCCACCAGCCAGAACGGGTCCTGGGCGAACTCCTCGTCGATGCCCTTGGGGCGGTTGCGCAGTACCTGCCAGCCCTTGCCCTGCCAGCGCGCGCCGCCGCCGACCGTCAAGCGATCAAGCGCGCCCTTGAGTTTGTAGCTGGTGTAGAAGCTGACCTGGTCTTCCGGCTCCCAGGTCGACACCTTCTGGCCCTCGTCATCGCGAATCACTTTGTGGGTGTAACCGCCCTGCAATTGCCAGCCCGGCGCCAGCTCACCCGAGACTTCAGCTTCGAAGCCCTTGGTCTTGGCTTTGACGCCCATCCAGGCGAAGCCCACCGCCGGGTTGGTCGGGTCGCCGTTGTACTGGTTGTCCTCGACGGTGCGGTTGCTCTGGTGGATCTCGAAATAGGCAAGGCTGGCGTTGACCCGGCCATCGAGGAACTCGCCCTTGATCCCCACCTCGTAGTTCTGCCCTTCGTCCGGGTCCAGCAGGCGGTCGGTGCGGTCGCGGAACCAGCTGTCCTGAGGCATGAAGATGTCGGTGTAGCTGGCGTACAGCGAATAGGTGTCGTTGAGGTCATAGACCGCGCCTACGTAAGGGATCAGGCGGTCGTTTTCCTTGTTGTCGGCGTCGATGCCGTCGTAGCTGTAGTTGACCAGGCGCCCGCCGAGCAGCAGGGTCAGGTCGTCGATCGGGTGCAGGCGCGCGGTGAGGTAAGTGCCGTTCTGGCGAACCTTGTCGTCGGTGCGCGCCGACACCGGGCCCCAGTCAGGTTCGCCGATGTCGCCGTCCCAGTTGGGAAAGTCGAGGATGTTGTTATTGGCATGGGTAACGTCGCGGTAGTCGTTGCCCTTCCAGCGCGAGGCGGTATAGGAGTTGCCGATCACCAGTTCATGCTCGCGACCGAACAGCTGGAACGGCCCGCTCAGGTACAGGTCGAGGGAGTCGCTCACGGTTTCGCCGGTGTACTTCTGCGCATAGATGCCGGCGGTGCCGTCCTTGCGTGGCTGGTAGCCCTGGATCGAGCCGAGCGGCGCGTGGTAGCCGTTGATCTTGTGATCGAACTGGGCCTTGGCCACCCAGCCGTTGTCCAGGTGATGCTCAAGGCTGGCGAACACGGTGCGGGTGTACTGCTCCCAGCTGCTCCATTTCGCTGCGTTGTTGAAGTGGTGCGAGACATTGTTGGTGTCGCCATTGCCATCGTATAGCGGCACGGTGCCCGACCAGCTGGAGCCTTTGGGGTTGTTGTCCTGGTAGTCGGCGCCGACGGTCAGCAGGGTGTCGGGGTCGAGGTCGAACTCGAGGATGCCGTAGTAGACGCTGGTCTTGCGCTGGTAGTGGTCGAGGAACGAGTGCTTGTCCTGATAGGCCGCCACCGCCCGGCCACGCACGTTGGCGCTGTCGGTCAACGGGCCGCTGACGTCCAGTTCGCTGCGGTAGTTGTCCCAGCTGCCGGCGCCCAGATCAAAATGGCCCTTGAACTCGGCGGTGGGTTTCTTGCGCACCAGGTTGATGGTCGCGCCCAGCGAGCCTGCGCCGGTGAGCAAGCCGGTGGCGCCCTTGAGCACTTCGACGCGGTCGTAGATGGCCATGTCGCTGAGGCTGTTGCCAGCCGAGTAACCGACGTTGCGCGAAGTCGAGGGAATGCCGTCGTACTGGAAGTTGCTGATGGCAAAGCCGCGGGCGTAGTAGCTGTTGCGCTCGGTGTCATAGGCCGAGACGGTGATGCCCGGGGTGTGGCGCATCACATCGTCGATGTTGTTGAGGCCGAAGTCATCCATGTGCTGGCGGGTCACCACGGTGATCGACTGCGGCGTCTCGCGCGGGGTCAATACCAGGCGTGTGGCGGTGGCAATGGTGCCGGGGGTGTAGGAGCGGCTTTCTTCGGTGATGGTCCCCAGCTGGTTGCTGGTGACCTCGGTGGCGCTGAGGTTGATCGCACCCGCCTCGTTCACTTCGCGCACCAGGCTGTAGCGCCCGTCGGCTTCCTTGATCAGCGCCAGGCCCTTGCTGGCGAGCAAGGCGCGCAGGCCCTCCTCGACCCCGTACTGGCCGTGCAGGCCTTCGCTACGCTGGCCCCGGGTCAGCGCCGGGTCAAATGACAGCACCACGCCGGCCTGGGCGGCAAAACGGGTCAGCACCTGGCCAAGATCGTCCTGGGCCAGGTCGTAGCTGCGCGCGGCCGATTCGGCCTGGGCCATGCTCAAGGGCAACAACAGCGCGCAACAGCGCAGGGCGTGGTGAATCGGGCGGGTTCTCATTCGATGCGTTCTCTTCTGGTTGGCATTCAGGCAGTGGGCCTGCCTTCCATAAGTCGAACGACAAGACGAATTAATATCATTTGCATGAAAAATACTTTTATTTGCGTGCCTCTACCGTCACCCAATACGGCGTGCGCTGGCTGACCCGCACCGGCAACGTGCTTTCAAGGGCGCGGAAGATCTGTGCCTGGTCGTCGAGCCTGAAGGTGCCGCTGATGCGCAGCCCCACCACTTGCGGCGCGCAACGCAACCAGCCGCGGCGGTAGCGCGCCAGGTCAGCGATAAAGGCCCCCAGGTACTGCTCGTTGGCGATCAGCAGGCCCTTGCTCCAGGCATCCAGGTTGCCCTCCAGTGGCGAACTGAGCACCAGCGCCGGGTTGGCGAAGCGGCATTGCTCGCCCGCCTCCACCAGCGCACCGCCGCCCTGCTCGCCCGCCAGCACCTGTACGCGGCTTTCGAACACTGCCAGGCGTGTGGTGTTTTCGCCGGCCAGCAGCGAAAAGCGTGTGCCCAATGCCTGCACGGTGCCGTGGCGGGTTTGTACCAGGAAGGGCCGGTTGGCCGGGTCCTTGGCGGTGGTGATCAGCACCTCGCCATCGCGCAGCACCAGCAGGCGCTGTTGAAGGTCGAAGCGCACATCCAGGGCGCTGGCGGTGTTGAGCTGCACCTGGCTGCCGTCGTCCAGGGTCAGGTTCAGGCGTTCGCCGGTGCGGGTGTGATAATCAGCGAACCAGGGGCCCTGGCGCGCCTGCTGGTAACCGCCCCACCCCACAGCACCGGCTCCCGCCGCCAGCACCAGCCCCTTGAGCACACCGCGACGGCCCAGCGCCGGTTGCTGGCCGGCCAGTTCCAGGGTGCGCCCGGCCAGGCGCGTGGGCATTTGCTGCAGGCGTTGCTGCACCCGCTCGACCTGCTGCCAGGCCCAGCGGTGCTGCTCGTCGGCCTGCAGCCAGGCGTGCCAGGCGGCGTGTTCGGCGCTGCCGGCGCTTTCATCATTGAGGCGCGCACGCCAGGCGCCGGCCTGCTCAAGGGCAGCGAGCTGGCGCGAATCGAGGGCGGCCATCAGTCAGCCTCGTGTTGCAGGCTATACAGCGTGCAATGGTGCAGGGCCTTGGCGATGTCACGATTGACCGTGACCACCGAGATGCCGAGGGTTTCGGCGATGGCCTTGTAGGTCATGCCGTCCAGTTGCGAGAGCAGAAAAGCCTTGCGCACCCGGGCGCCGAGGCCGGCGAGCATGGCATCCAGCTCGCACAGGGTTTCCAGCAGGATCGCCCGCGCTTCAGCGGAAATATCCAGGGCTTCAGGTTGCTCGGCCAGCGCCTGCAGCCAGGCGCGTTCGAGCCGCGCACGGCGAAAATGGTCGATCATCAAGCGCCGGGCGATGGTCGCCAGGTAGCCCCGCGGTTCGCGCACGGCGCGCAGGCGGTCGACGGCATCGTCGGCGCTGAGCACGCGGACAAACACGTCCTGCATCAGGTCGGCGGCCAGGTCATGGCACGCCACTCGCGGGCGCAGCCAGCCGGTCAGCCAGCGGTGATGAGCCTGGTACAGGTGGCTGACCTGCTGGCGCAGGGCGGGGTTGGAATCGCTCATGATGACTCGAAAAAGTAAATGAGAATTTCTATCATTCTATGCGAATGTAGGACGCCGGTGGAAGCGCGGCGTCAGGCTGATCACGGGCCAAGTCGAGTCGTCGCACCGCCGCGCCCATAGCACTGGCAATCCCGGTGAATTTCAGTCAGCCTGCCACACACCTCTGCGCTTTCAGGAAGGAACCGCCCCATGTCACTCGTCGAAACCTACCTCAGCGGCCTGCGCCAGGCGCTGCCAAGCGAAGAGCTTGAACAATTGAACCTCGCCCACGGCGCTTCGGCCGCAGACCTGCAAAAACTCAGCGCCCACTACCCGCTGTGCCCCGACAGCCTGCTGCGATTGCTCGGGCAGATCGACGGCACTCATTTTCGTGATTACCCGGGCGGCACGGTCATCGTCCTGGTGCTCGGTTCGGACGTGTTCGAATACCCCTATTACCTCAGCGCCAGCGAGCAGATCCTCGAAGACGCCCGGAGCTACACCGACAGCATTCGCGGCATGTACGGCGAGTACCTGGAGGATTACCCGGAAACCGTCGGCGCGGGCATCGACAGCGACCTGGCCATGAACCAGCGCCTGTGTTTCTCCCATTGCATGAACAACGGCGGCAGCTCGAAGCTGTACATCGACTTCAACCCCGCCGCCGGTGGCACTGTCGGCCAGGTGGTGCGCTACCTGCACGACCCGGACAGTTATGAAGTGATCGCCGACAGTTTCGATCAGTACCTGCAGCAACTGATCGACGATGACTTTGCCTTTGTCGAACGCGAGATCTGAGCGCCATTACCCATTCAGGGTTACTCCATCAACGTAATTAACGCCCACGCCGTCGCGCCGCATACTCGGTTCCAGCCCCCCGCAAGGAACCCCGATGAAGATCGAACTGATACAACTCGCCGGCCGCGACGGCGATACTGCCTACAACCTGCAACGCACCCTTGAAGCGATCGCCAGTTGTGCGGCCGACACCGACCTGCTGGTGTTCCCGGAAACCCAGCTGATGGGTTTTGCCAGCGCCGAACAGCTGCCAAAGGTTGCCGAAACGGTGGATGGCCCCAGCGTCCAGGCGGTGCTGCAGGCGCTGCGCAAACGTGACGTGGCGGTGGTGATCGGCCTGGCCGAAAAGGCCGATGGCCGCTTCTACAACACCTCGCTGCTACTCACCCCCGAAGGCATCGCCCTGCGCTATCGCAAAACCCACCTGTGGCCCTCGGAGCGCGGCCTGTTCACCCCCGGTGATCGCTACGCCACCACCACCTTCAAAGGCCTGCGTATCGGCCTGCTGATCTGCTACGACATCGAGCTGCCGGAAAGCAGCCGCGCCCTGGCGCAACTGGGCGCCGAGCTGATCGTGGTCAGCAACGGCAACATGGACCCCTACGGCCCGGTGCACCGCACCGCGATCATGGCCCGCGCCCAGGAAAACCAGGCCTTCGCGCTGATGGTCAACCGCGTCGGTGCAGGCGATGACAACCTGGTGTTCGCCGGTGGCAGCGCCGTGGTCGACCCGCACGGGCGCCTGCTGTTCGAGGCCGGGCGCGAGCCCTGCCGGCAGCTCATCGAACTGGACCTTGGGCAACTCGAACTGGCTCGCCGCGACTACGACTACCTGGCCGACCGGCGCCTGCACCTGCCTGGCCAGCGCCTTGAACACGCCGATGGCCGCCGCGAACTGCTGATCCCCTGAGCGCTACCCCTATAACAAGAATCCGGAGTGCCCTTCATGAAGTCGATCTGTCGCCTGCCCCTGGCCCTGGCCGCGCTGCTAAACCTGGCCGCCGCCCAGGCCGCCGCGCCCAGCGTGCACATCTATAACTGGTATGACTACATCGCGCCGAACACCACCAAGGAGTTCCAGCAGGCCTCGGGGATCGCCCCGGTGTACGACGTGTTCGACAACAGCGATGTCATGCAGAGCAAGCTGATGGCCGGGCGCAGCGGCTATGACGTGGTGTTCGCCAGCGCCGACCTGCTGCCCAACCTGATCAAGGCCGGGGTGCTGGCCGAGCTCGACCGCAGCCAGTTGCCCAACCTGGCGCACCTGGACCCGCAGATCCTCGCCAAACTGCAGGGCAACGACCCCGGCAACCGCTTCGCCGCCCCCTACTTATGGGGCACCACGGGCCTGGGCTATGACGTCGACAAGGTCAAGGCGCGCCTGGGCAAGGATGCACCGCTCAACTCCTGGGACCTGATCTTCAAGGAAGAAAACATCGCCAAGCTGGCCGACTGCGGCGTGGCCATGCTCGATGCACCCGGCGAGATCATCCCCATCGCCCTGCACTACCTGGGCCTGCCCTACAACAGCAAGAACCCCGAGGACTACCGCAAGGCCGAGGCGCTGCTGCTCAAGGTGCGCCCGCACATCGCCTACTTCGACTCCTCGCGGTTCATCTCCGACCTGGCCAACGGCAACGTGTGCGTGGTGCTCGGCTGGTCTGGCGGGGTGTTCGATGCCAAGCTTGCCGCCAACAACGCCAACAATGGCCGCGACATCCGCTACAGCATTCCGCACGAAGGCGCACCGTTCTGGCTCGAAAGCATGGTCCTGCTCAAGGACGCGCCCAACCCGCAGCAAGGCCTGGCCTTCATCGACTACATGCTGCGCCCCGAGGTAATCGCTGCCTCGACCAACTACCTCGGCTACCCCAACGCCAACAAGGATGCCGCGCCGCTGGTAGACGCAAAAATCCGCGACAACCCCTCGGTGTACCCGCCCCAGGCGGTGCTCGACACCCTGTTCGCCCTGGAGCCGCTGCCACTCAAGTACGAACGCATCCGCACCCGGGTGTGGAGCAAGGTCAAGACCGGCAGTTAGTTGCCCGAAGGGGGCTCGGCGACCGCTGAGCCTCAATCCTCCAGCGGCTTGGGTGGAGGCAGGGGCTTAGGAGGTTTC
This sequence comes from Pseudomonas sp. UC 17F4, assembly GCF_900101695.1. Taxonomy (NCBI): domain Bacteria; kingdom Pseudomonadati; phylum Pseudomonadota; class Gammaproteobacteria; order Pseudomonadales; family Pseudomonadaceae; genus Pseudomonas; species Pseudomonas sp. UC 17F4. Next base: position 3,046,414 of record NZ_FNKV01000001.1, on the reverse strand, counting down.
GCCGGTTTGGCCGGTTTGCCATCCTTGCCGGGCTTGGCGTCCTTGTCCTTCGTGGCGTCGGTTTTCAGGTCGGCAACGGTCGGCGGCACGATGGCTTTCTCTGCCGCTGGCAACTGGTCGACCGCATCGAAAATCGCCTTGGGCTCGAGGGTGCCGGTGTGTTCGATCCGGTGCTGTTCGCCGTCTTTGCCTACCAGTACCACCTGGGTGACCATCGTATCCCGGGCACTGAACTTGAACCGGCGGATCAGGGCCATGGTCTCCTGTTGATCCATGAACTTGTCATCGCGCTTGCCGATCATGCCGGCAACGCTGTACAGCACCAGCTTGCGCTCCTCGAATGCCGCCTTGCTGGCCGGGTCTTCCAGGGCCTTGTTCAATTCGCGCAGAGTCGGGTCGGCGGTGCTGGGGGCAAGGACAACCAAGGGACGGGCCTTGTTCAGATCCCGGGCCAGAGGGTCATCGCTATCGGCAGCGAGGGCGGGGCCGGCAACGAAGGCCAGCAAGGCGGCGAGGGTCAGTGACCGAACAAGCATGCGCATCTCCTTTCAATTTCCATGCATCAAAGACTACAAATCGCGACGAAAGATCCGGGTTGCGAGCCTAAACTACAGGGCCAGATGAGTGGGCAAAGCAAAGGTAACTTCCGATTACCAAGTGCGACCTTGGATACCTACCGAAAGGTCTGTCATCCGATTCTGAGGATAGCTGAAGGCCGCCAGCCATGCCCGTCGACCACCCTGGAAAAAGGCCTGAACCATGAGCATTGCCGATACCCTGCTGTTGCTGCTGATCCTTGTTACCGCCCTGGGCTGTGGGTTGATGGGCGGGTTGTTCTTCGCCTTCTCCAACTTCGTCATGCAGGCCCTGGAGCGCATTCCGGCACAGAGTGCGGTGACGGCCATGCAATCGATCAACCAGGTGGTGCTCAACCGCCTGTTCCTCTCGCTGTTTCTCGGCACCGCCGTGACCTGCGCGATTCTGCTGACCTGGGCCTGGTTGCGCTGGCCATTGCCGGGCAGCCTGTGTATCGGCATCGGCAGCGGCCTGTACCTGCTCGGCAACGTACTGGTGACCCTGCTCTTCAACGTGCCGCGCAACCAGAGCCTGGCGCGCCTGGACCCGGCCAGCAGCGAAGCGGCCAGTGCCTGGCCAACCTATGCACGGGTGTGGAACCGCTGGAACCATGTGCGCACCATCACCGCCCTGGCGGCGACGGCGTGGTTGATGGTGGCCTTGCTGCGGGTGGTGTGGACTCAATAGCGGCTGCTACGCAGCCATCGCTGGCAAGCCAGCTTCCACAGTGTCGGTGCATGCAGGTCCGGCTAGAACAAGCCCATCTGCCGATCGATCAGCACCGTGAAGTCATCCTCCACGAACGGCAGGATCGCATCCGCCACCGGCTGCAGTTGCCGGGTCAGGTAGTGGTCGTAATCGATCGCCGAATGCCGCGTCTCCAGCGGCTCCGGCCCCGCCACGGTTATCACGTAGCTGATCCAGCCGCCATTCTGATACTGCCGCGGCCGGCCCTGACGGTCATTGAAGTCATCGGCCATGCGCGCCGCCCGCACATGCGGCGGTACGTTGCGCTGGTAGTCAGCCAGCGGGCGGCGCAGGCGCTTGCGGTAGATCAACAGTTCATCCTGCTCACCGGCCAACGTCTTGCGCACATACTCACGCAGGTACTGCTGGTAAGGCTGGCGCTTGAAGATGCGCTCGTACAGCTCCTGCTGAAACTGCCGGGCCAGCGGCGACCAGTCGGTGCGCACGCTTTCCAGGCCTTTGTAGATCATCTCTTCAGTGCCCTGGCCACGTTGCACCAGGCCGGCATAGCGTTTCTTGCTGCCTTTCTCGGCGCCGCGAATGGTCGGCATCAAAAAGCGCTTGTAGTGGGTTTCGTACTGCAGCTCCAGGGCACTGTCCAGGCCATAGCTGTCGCGCAGGTGCTCACGCCACCACTGGTTGACCTGCTGCACCAGCTCGCGGCCAATTTGCGCCGCGTCCGCCTCGTCATGGGCACGCTTGAGCCAGACGAAGGTCGAGTCGGTGTCGCCATAAATCACCGTATAACCCTTGGCTTCGATCAACTCGCGGGTACGGCGCATGATCTCGTGGCCGCGCATGGTGATCGATGAAGCCAGGCGCGGGTCGAAGAAGCGGCAACCGCTGGAACCGAGTACGCCGTAGAAGGCGTTCATGATGATCTTCAGCGCCTGGGACAGCGGCGCATTGTGCTCGCGCTTGGCTGTCTCACGGCCCTGCCAGACCCGCTCGACAATCGCCGGCAGGCAATGCCGGCTGCGGGAAAAACGCGCCCCGCGAAAGCCTGGCACCGAGGTCTCATCGCCCGGCTCGCGCAAGCCTTCGACCAGCCCCAGCGGGTCAATCAGAAACGTGCGGATGATCGACGGATACAGGCTCTTGTAGTCGAGCACCAGCACCGACTCGTACAAGCCCGGTCGCGAATCCATGACAAAACCGCCCGGGCTGGCCTCCTCCGGGCGCTCGCCCTGATTGGGCGCGACGAAGCCTTGGCGGTGCATAAAAGGCATATACAAATGACAGAACGCCGCCACCGAACCGCCGCTGCGATCAGCCGGCAAACCGGTGACCGTGGCCCGTTCGAGGAGGAAGGTCAACAGTTCGGTCCTGGCGAAGATCCGCGTCACCAGCTCGCAGTCCTTGAGGTTGTAGCGGGCCAGGGCCGGCTTGTCCTCGGCGAACATGCGGTTGATTTCGTCCATGCGCTGGTACGGGGTGTCGATCGCCTTGCCTTCGCCGAGCAGGGTCTGGGCGACGTTCTCCAGGCTGAACGAGGGGAAGCTCCAGGTCGCCGAACGCAGCCCTTCGATACCGTCGATGATCAGCCGCCCGGCCGCCCCGGCAAAAAAATGCGCGCGGCTGCCGTGCTCGCGCCAGTCCATTGCCTCACCGCCACGGCCCAGGCGCAGCGGCACCTTGAGCTGGGTGGCGTGCTGCTGCAGTACGCGCAGGTCGAACTGCACCAGGTTCCAGCCGATGATCGCATCGGGGTCGTGCACGGCCAGCCAGTCGTTGAGGCGTTCGAGCAATTGAGCGCGGCTGTCGCAGTATTGGAGGTCGAAATCCACGCCTGCGGCGTCGCCATTGGCCGGGCCGAGCATGTACACCTGGCGCTGGCCACAGCCTTCGAGGGCAATCGAATACAACTCGCCGCGTTCGGTGGTTTCGATGTCCAGCGACACCAGCTTGAGCGTGGGACGGTAATCGGCGGCGGGCTTGAGCTGGGCGTCGATCAACACGCCGCTGGCATCCGCCGTGCCGCTGAAGCTGACCGGCGCGGTGATGAAGCGCTCCATCAGGTAGCGCTCCGGCGGGCGCACATCGGCTTCGTAGATTTGCACGCCGGCGGCGCGCAGGCGCTTTTCCAGCTGGATCAACTGGCGGTGCTGACGGCAGTACAAGCCCAGCACCGGCCGTTGTTCAAAATCGCGCAGGGCCAGCTCGCGCAACTCGACCTCGCGCTCGCCGCGCAACACCGCCTCGGCCTGGCGCCGCTGTTCGGCGGGGATGAACGCCACTGAAGTCTGCAGCGGCAGACGCAAGCGCCGTGGGCCCTGGTCGGTGGCCAGCCAGAACTCGACAACGGTACCGGCCGGGGTATCGCGCCAATGCCGGGTCAGGACAAAGCCCTGCTGTAACTCCACCGCTGCAACCTCGAAAACGCCTGTGTATGCGCCGATTCTACCCGTCTGCGCGGCGGCCTGGCGAACTTAGCTCGGCACCCGTGCGCCCGGGGCGAAACCGTGGCCATGGGCGCGACCGGCAATCAACAGGGCCAGGGCGATCAGCGCCAGCAACACCCAGGGGAAACTGCCCACGCCCCACTGGCTGAGCAACACACCGCCAAGCAGGCCACCGGCGGCAATGGCCGAGTTCCATACCGTGACGATCATCGACTGGGCGACATCGGCGCCCTCCCCGGCGGCATCGGCGCTGGCGGTTTGCAGCAGGGTTGGCGCGCCGCCGTAGGTCAGGCCCCAGAGCGCGACACTGACATACACCAGCGGCGCCGACTGGCTGACAAAACCAAGCACCAGCGCCACCACGGCAAAACCGAACAAACTCAGCAGGACCATGTTGCGCAGGTGCTTGTCGATCAGCGCACCGACCACGCCGATGCCGGCCAGGGCGGCAATGCCGAAGGTCAGCAGGACCATGCCGGTGCTCGCCGCCAGGCCCACCGAGGCCAGGTACGGCACGATGTAGGTGTACAGCACGTTGTGCGCCAGCACCCAGCTGAGGATCACCAGCAGCACCGCCAGCACCCCGGGTGTGCGCAGCACCTGAGCGATACCGGGGCGTTGGCCGGGGGCATGGCCGTCGAAATCCGGCACCTTGCACAGCACCCAGGCCACCAGCACCAGGGTCGCGCCGGACACCAGGGCAAAGGTCATGCGCCAGCCCAGCAACTCGCCCAGCCAGGTGCCGGCCGGCACCCCCAGCGACAAGGCCACTGGCGCACCAATCATCGCCACCGCCATGGCCCGGCCTTGCTGCTCGGGGCTGACCATGCGCCGTGCATGCCCGGCAATCACGCCCCAGGCCAGGCCCGCGGCAACACCGGTCATGAAGCGCGCGACCAGGGTCAGCCAGTACGAGCTCGACAACGCCGTCACCGTGTTGAACAGCAAGAAGCCGATAATCGCCAGCAACAGCACCGGCCGCCGGCGCCAACCCTGGGTCAGGGTCACCAGCGGGATGGCGGTCAAAAGCGAGCCCAGGGCATAGACGCTGACCATCTGCCCGGCCATCGCCTCACTGACCTGCATGCCGCTGGAGATCTGCCCAAGCAGCCCGGCCGGCAAGGTTTCGCTGAGGATGGCGATAAAGCCGGTCATGGCCAGGGCCAGCAGGCCGCTGACCGGCAAGGGCTGCTCCAGTGCGGCCGGCCCATCGGCGCTGCAGCTGATGTGGGTCATGGTGAAACTCCTGTAGGAAAGATGGGCGAACCTTAAGCCTGCGCGCACTGCGGAAAAAGCCGGGTACAATTCCGCTCATAACGGACACGGGTGTCCGCAATCGGGAAATGCAGATGGATAGCCTCAGCGGTTTCGTGGTGTTCGTGCGGGTGGCAGAAACCGGCAGTTTTGTCGGCGCTGCGCAGTCGCTGGGGGTCAGCGCCTCGGCCATTGGCAAGCGCGTGGCGCGCCTGGAGCGCCGCCTGGGCGTACGCCTGTTTCACCGCAGCACGCGCAGCATCACCCTCACCGCCGAGGGCAGTCAGTTTCTGGAGCGCAGCCGGCGCATCCTTGCCGAGATCGAGGCCACCGAGCTTGAGCTGTCCCAGGCCAGTGAAGTGCCGCGCGGGCGTTTGCGCATCAGCCTGCCGCAAGTCACTGCGCTGGTGATGCCGGCCTTGAGCGAGTTCATGGCGCAGTATCCGGAGATCGAGCTGGACCTGGATTTCGACGACCGCATGGTCGATATCATCGGCGAAGGTTTTGACGTGGTAATGCGCGGCGGCACGCCCAGCGACTCACGCCTGAGCGCGCGCTTTCTTGGCCATTTTCACCATGTACTGGTGGCCTCGCCGGCGTACCTGGCGCGCAATGGCAGCCCCGCGCACCCCGCCGAACTGGCCCGCCACACCTGCCTGCACTACCGCTTCCCGAGCACCGGCAAGCTCGAACAGTGGCCGCTGCGTCAGGAGCCCGCCGGCCACGCCTATGAGATCCCGGTGTCGATGGTCTGCAACCACGTCGACACGCGCATCTGCTTTGCCATGCGCGATCGCGGCATCACCTGCATTCCCGACTTCACCGTGCGCCAGCAGTTGCAGCGCGGTGACCTGGTGACCGTGCTCGATGACTACATGGAGCGCCGCGGCAGCTTCTACCTGCTGTGGCCCTCGGGGCGGCAAGTGCCGCCACGGCTGCGGGTGTTCATCGACTTCATGAGCACGCGCCTGCTGCCCGATGCTGGCGCGCCGCAGTATTAGTCATATAAATAATCAAAGCCTTGGGCAGGCAATTGTGGCACCTGCTGCACCAGGAACGCCCCCAGTTGTTGCACCTGGCGGGCCTTGGGGCTGGCCTGCAGCCAGGCCAGGTAATAGCCCTCGCCGGTGGCCACCGCCTGCGCAAACGGCGTGACCAGGCGCCCGGCGGCGAGCTCGGCGCTGGCCAGCAACAGGTCGACCACGGCCACACCCAGGCCTTGCTGAGCCGCCGAGATGCCCTGGTCAAGGGTGTCGAACAGCTGGCCGCGCTCAAGGCTGATGGCCGCAGCCCCGGTGCGCTGCAACCAGCGCCGCCAGTCGCGCCGGTCGGGAGATGGGTGCAGCAGCTCGCAATGGGCCAGGTCTGCCGGGTAACCGGGCTGGCACACCGGTACCAGCCATTCGTCAAACAGCTTGAGGCTGGCGATGCCGGCGCCGAAATGTCCGTCGCCCAACAGGATCGCGCAGTCGTAGGGCTCGCTGTAAAAATCCACCGTATCGATGTCCATCCACACGCTGCTCAGTTGCACCTGAGCGTGCTCTTCACATTGCTTGAACAGCGCCAACTGGCCAAGCAACCAGCGCACGGTCAGGGTCGAGGGCGCCTTCAGGCGCAGTTGCTGGCGGTCCTGTCTGAGCAGGCCACAGGCGCTTTCGATGATCTTGAAGCCGATTTTCAGCTCCTGGGCCAGCAGCCGGCCCGCTTCGGTCAGCGCCACTTTCGGCCCGCGGCGCTCGAACAGGGCGCAGTCGAACAGACCTTCCAGGGTTTTGATGTGATGGCTGATGGCGCCCTGGGTCAGGGCCAGTTCTTCGCCGGCGCGGGTGAACGAACCGTAGCGCGCGGCCACCTCGAACGCCCTGAGCGCCTGCAATGCGGGAATGCGTTCGGTCATGGCCGCCTCTAGCATGAGTCAAACTAATAGAAGGCCACAGTAACAGGCGTTTTACAACCGGACCGGGCCTGCCGAGAATTGCGCTCCCGCCAAACGCCCTCGAGACCCGCCCGTGAACAGTGCCCTGCTTGCTACCTACGCCCTGACCGTTGTGCTGCTGATCGCCAGCCCCGGCCCGGTGGTGGCGCTGGTGGTCAACACCACCGCTCGCGCCGGGCGCAAACAGGCACTGCTGACCGCCCTGGGCACCAACGGCGCGTCACTGGTGCTGATCGCCCTGGCGGCGCTGCTGATCTTCAGCAGCGCCGCGATCAACCCGCTGCTGCTTAGCGCCTTGAGCGTGTTTGGCTGCCTGTTCATCGGCTTTCTGGGCCTCGGCGCGCTGGCCGAACTGCGCCGGCCCGCGCACGCCGCAGCGCCGCCTGCGGTGCGCCAGGGCGGGCTATGGCAGGGGTTTGCCATTGGCCTGTCAAACCCCAAGGACATCCTGTTTTTCGTCGCCTTCTTCCCGCAGTTCATTCAGGTCACCGAGCAGTTCAGCCACAGCCTGATGCTGTTGGCGCTGGTCTGGCTGGTGCTCGACCTGGGCATTCTGGGCCTGTACATCCTGGTCATCGGCCGCCTCGCCGAGCGCCTCGACAGGCGCCTGATCAGCGCCATCAGCGCCGTGGTACTGCTGGCCATCGCCGCCGTCGGGCTGGCCTACAACATCCGGCAACTGTTGCCCTGACGGGCTACGCTTTCGGGCGCGGGCCCGGAGCGGTTAGAATGGCGCGCTATCACCCAGGCCAGCCACACTATGGACAGTCGGATTGAACCCTGAACAGCGCAGTCGTCTCCAAGCCAACATGCATACCCGCCCGGCCCCGAATTCCAGAGGCACTTCCTTGATCCGCTCGCCCCTTTTGCACGGCCTGCTCGCCGTCGTGCTGCCGACTTCGGTACTGGCTGCCGGCGTACAGATCGACCCGCATGCCGACCTGCTGTACCGCCAGGCCGTGAGTTTGCTGGAACAGGCCGACAACCAGAGCGCCAGCTTCACCCTCAAGACCAGCACCACCGACCAGGATCTTGCCCAGCAAGGCCAGGCCCTGGGCCGCACCCTGGCGCCTGCGGTGAGCCTGTTGAAAAAAGCCGTGGAGCTTGACCACCCGGCTGCCCAGTATCGCCTGGCGCTCTACTACATCACCTACCTGCCGGCAGCACAGATTTCCGCTGCCGCCTGCCCGCTGCTCGAAGCCAGCATGGGCCAGGGCTTTGCCCCGGCGGCCCTGGGCATCGAGAACTGGTGCCCCAACTACAGCCGTAGCGACTACCGCAACGCGCTCGAAAGCGTGCCAAACCTGGCCAGCCTGTACGCCCCCTACTACCCGCAACCGGCCGTGCGCCTGTTGTGCCATCGCGAGCAACCGCAGGGCCTGGCCATGCAGTGGGGCCGCCAGCGCGACTACCAGGCCGAGGTCTACCGCCTGCTGGCCAGCGCCGACCCGGCGCAGAGCAAGGCCTACTGGCAAAAAGCGGTGGACATCAATGGCTGCATCGCCGCGCAGCGCCGCCTGGCCAGCAACCACTACTGAGCGCCAAGCCCTCTGCCGCGCCGCTGACAGCAAGATCGTTCAAGTCAGCGGCGCCCGCCTCTGGCATGCTGTACAACCTTGTTCATTGGTTGTTGCTGCCGTCCATGTCCAGTCCGCCGTTCGCCCGCCAGGCCTTCATCCGTGGCGCCATCGCCATCCTGCCGTTGTCCCTCGCCGTCGCTCCCTGGGGGCTGCTGGCCGGCTCCATGGCCATCGAAGCCAACCTCAGCCCCTGGGAAGGCCAGGGCCTGTCGGCGATCGTCTTTGCCGGTGCCGCGCAATTGGTGGCAATCGGCATGCTCAAGGGCGGCGCCAACCTGTTCTCGATCCTGCTGACCACCCTGTTGCTGACCTCCCAGCACTTGTTGTACGGACTGTCGATGCGCCCGGTGCTGTCGGGCCTGCCGACCCGCTGGCGGCTGGGCCTGGGCTTTTTGCTCACTGACGAGTTCTTCGCCCTCACCAGCCAGTACGACCAACAGCAGTTCAATCGCTGGTACGCCCTGGGGGTCGGCCTGACGTTCTACATTGCCTGGAACCTGTTCACCCTGGCCGGGATCATCCTCGGTCAGAACATTCCGCACCTGGACCAACTGGGCCTGGATTTTTCCATCGTCGCCACTTTCGTTGCCCTGATCGCGCCGCTGGTGCGCAACCTGCCCACCGTGGTGTGCGTGGCGGTGTCGCTGTTCTGCTCGGTGCTGTTCAGCGCCTGGCACTGGGACATCGGCCTGGTGGCCGCCGGGTTGCTGGGCATGAGCGCCGGCTTTGTCTGCCAGAAATTCAGTGGAGCACGCGCATGATCTTCGCCCTGATTATCGGCATGGGCCTGCTGGTGTTCCTCAACCGCTATGCCTTCCTGGAACCGCGCCTGCCCTTGCGCCTGAGCTCCAATGCCCGGCAGTTCCTCGGCTTTGCCGTGCCGGGCATGCTCACCGCCATTTGCGGGCCGATTGTGTTCTTGCCCGGGCACCAGCTCGACCTGAGCCTGAGCAACCCTTACCTGGTCGGTTCGGTAGTGGCGGTGGTGCTGGTGCTGTTGACCCGCAGCACCTTGATCAGCATGCTGCTGAGCATGGCCTTCTTTTTTGTCTTTCGTTGGTGGTTGAACGGCAGCCCATGAACCCTGCACACAAGGAACAGACCCGCTTCTGGCAAGCCTCGGCGCTCGGTGATACCGAGATGCTGCACGCGCGTTATTTTCAGCAGCGCTTCGCTCCCCATGTGCACGAAGGCTACGTGATCACCATCATCGAGTCCGGTGCCCAGCGTTTCTGGCACCGCGGCAGCGAACACCTGGCGCCGGTGGGCAGCATGGTGCTGATCAACCCCGACGAGCTGCACACCGGTGCCAAGGCCAGCGAAGATGGCTGGCGCTATCGCGGTTTTTACCCCGACAGCGAGCGCATCACCGGCGTGCTCGACGAGCTGGAGCTCAAGCGCGACGGCCTGCCGCGCTTTGACGCCAGCGTGCTGCACGACCCGCAACTGGCCAAGGCCTTCAGCTGGCTGCACTGCTCGGCCGAACACGGCGCCAGTGCCCTGGAACAACAAACCGCCTGGCGCGAAGCGGTGCTGTTGCTGGTGCAACGCCATGCCCGCGCCGGCACCGCGCGCACGCCCGGCAACGAACCCTGCGCCGTGGCCCGGGCCAAGGAACTGATGGACAGCCGCCTGGCCTACCCGCCATCGCTGGAAGAACTGGCCACGGCAGTCAACCTCTCGCCCTTCCACTTTGCCCGGGTGTTCCGCCAGGCCACCGGCCTGCCGCCCCATGCCTGGCTCAAGCAACGGCGTCTGAGCCGCGCCCGCGAACTGCTGAAAAACGACTGCCTGCCGTTCAACGTCGCCTTCGCCCTGGGCTTTTCCGACCAGAGCCATTTGAACCGGCAGTTCAAGCAAGCCTATGGCGTAACGCCGGGCGAGTACCGCCGCGCCTGCATTCACTGACGGACCAACCCCATGCCCTACCCGCTTGCCTACCGCTGGTTCATCCACAAAGGCCTGACCGACTGGGAGCCGTGGTATTTCTGCGACACCCCGGCGTCACTGCAACAAGGCCCGGACCTGAGCAAAAACGCCTTCGCCGCCCGGGCCTTTGCCAAGGAGACCGGCGCGGACTTCGAGGTCTACCTGTTCGCCCGCCGCCAGGACCGGGAAGACTTTGCCTTCTTCGTGGTGCGCGACGGGGTGATCGAAGACAAGGTAATCACCGCGCACCTGTCGTTCGCCGACAAGCTGGAGCTACGCTCGCGGCTGAGCTATGAACAGGTGACCCGCAGTTTCAGTGAGTGGGTGGCCGAAGTGGCGCTGGCCGATGCCGTGGAGTGGATGAGCGAGGACGACCTGCAAGATTGAGCCTGGGCTGCTCTTCTGCTCAGCGGCAATACGCCCGCGGCGTGCTGCCGGTCATGCTTTTGAAGAAGGCGATGAACGCACTGTCGCTGGCAAAGCCCAGCTCCAGCGCCACCTGGGTCAGCGGCTGATGGATCGCCAACTGCTCCACCGCCCGCACCAGCCGCCACTGCTGGCGCCATTGCTGGTAGGACATGCCAGTGTCGCGGCGAATCAAGCGACCGATGGTTTTCTCGCTGGCGCCCACTGTGCGGGCCAGCTCTTGCAGCGGCGGCGGTAACTGCTCAAGGTTCTCGACCAGGCGCGCCAGGCGCCGGTCCCTGGGCAGCGGCAAGCGCATCGGCTGCTGCCCGGCAGCCTGCAGTTCGGCGATGCACAGGCCGGCCAGGTGCGCGGCGGCGCCTTGGCTCCAGTCGGTTTCGAACGGCGCCAGGGCGATGCGTTCGAGCAGTTCGCGCAGCAGCGGGTTGACGTCGAGGATCACCACTTCATCCGGCAAACGCGGCCAGTGGCGGGTGTCCAGGTACACCGAGCGATAGTCCACGGTCGCCCGCATCCGCGCCCGATGGGCTACGCCGGCGGGAATCCACGCCGCGCGGGTCGGCGGCAGCAGGCAGAGCAGGTCCGGCGCCTGGGCATCGATGCGCACACAGCCCTGGCGGGTGAACAGCACCTGTCCCATACGGTGCTGATGGACGCCGGAATCGTGCTCGCCCAGGGCCGAGCAGATACCGACGATGGGCGCATCGACGTGCTCGGGGTTGAAGAGGGCGGTAGGTTCCAGCCAGGCCATGCAGGTTGTCCGATTTTCACTATTTCTAGACCAGACCGCGACAATACACCCATCGCCCGCCGCCTACCATGAGCGCCCTTTTACCCACGGGACCCTGCTCATGACCCAACGCACCTGGTTGCCCCTGGCCACGGCCCTGCTGATGTTCCCGCAGATCGGCGAAACCCTCTACAGCCCCGCCCTGGTGGATATCGGCCAGGGCTTTGGGGTAACGCCTGCACAGGCGGGGCAAACCCTGTCGCTGTATTTCGCCGCCTTTGCCGTCGGCGTGCTGGTCTGGGGCCGCCTGTGCGACCTCTGGGGCCGACGCCCGGCGTTGCTCGCAGGTTTGCTGCTGTACGGCCTGGCTTCGCTGGCGGCCCTGTTGGTCACACATTTCGCCGGCCTGCTTGGCGCGCGCATCGTCGCCGCGTTCGCCGCAGCGGTCGGTTCGGTGGTGACGCAAACCGCGCTACGCGATGCATATAGCGGTGCGCAACTGGCGCGGGTGTTTTCCCTGATAGGCATGTTCCTGGCCATCAGCCCGGCGATTGGCGTGCTCAGCGGCTCGCTGCTGACCCAGGCCTTGGGTTACCGTGGCGTGCTCGCCGCGCAGTTGCTGATGGCCCTGGCGTTATGGCTGTGGAGTTGGCAACTAATGCCGGAAACCCGCCCGCAAACGCCCCACCACGCCAGTGTGATCGGCACATTGCGGCGCATGCTCGGTGATCGCCGGGTGCTGCTGGCGACGCTGCTGGTGGCGTTGTTCAACATCGGCGTGTTCAGTTGGTACAGCCTGGCACCGTTCATTTTCCAGCGTTTGCAGTTGCACAGCCTGTTTGGCTACAGCGGCGTACTGCTGGCGCTGGGCTCGCTGCTCGGCGCGCGCCTCAATGCGCGATTGCTGGCACGGGGTGTCAGCCAGGCAACCCTGCTCAATCTGGCATGCGCGGTGAACCTGCTGGCGGCGCTGGCGATCCTGCTGCTGGGCGAGCACTGGCTGATCGCGGTGGCCATGGCCTTCATGCTCGGCGCCTTCGCCATGGCGATTCCGCTGCTGCTGGGGTCGGCGCTGATCGAGTATGGCGATTGCCGGGGGACGGCGGGGGCGTTGTTCGGGTTGTTGTATTACGCGTTGATTGGCGCGGGCCTGGCGCTGGCCGGCTGGAGCCAGGCGCTGGGAGCGGCGCTGGTCTGCTGCTCCGTTTGCACCGCTGGCGCAGCCGCTTTCTACCGGCCACGGGCATGACTCAGCGGCGTCGTTGCCTGTCCAGCTCTGCCAGGTTTGCTGGCAGTTCAATCCAGCTTTTGTCGATGCCGGCATTGACTAGCGTGTCCCATTTACCGAGCAATTGCTGGGGGGAACGGTGGTACTCGCTACCCTTCATCGCCGCCGCCCAGGCAAAAGGTATCAGCGCCTGCAGCCTTTGCACATCATGGCGCTCACCCTCAGCACTGTTATGGTTGTGAAGCGCCAATCCCACAAGGTAATCAAGCATGTTACTGGCGACGATGCCTTCGATAAGCCCGTCATCGGCAATACTTTCCAGCCGTGCCACCAGGCTGGTCTGAGCCGCCTCCTGGTAAAAGGGCGACTTGGCATCAAGCAGACGCCACTGTCGTTGAATGGCCACTGGCGAAGGGTCCTTGAACAACCGTTCGACGCCACTTGCGGCCTCGAACACCGTCAACAAATCCGCTACCGCATCCTCCTTGATCAGATCGGCGAGACCTTCGAGTCTTGTCCTTTTATGCGAGTCATACAGGTAAGCGATGCCACCGGAAAGCAATTTTTCCATCGCCCAATCGTACAGCCGTACACGCTCACTGCAGGTAGTTGCCGCTGCTGTCACCAATGCAATTTCGCGCTGGTACTGCGCTTGCCCTGGCTGACCTTCATCGCGCTCGCGCAGCGACAACAAGCCGTCGATCAAGCTGCAGCACAAGCCGTAATGGTCTGCTACATCACGAAGCGCTGCGTGCGGTGTATCACCCCAGACTTTTTCAAGCAGTTTGAGCTGAACACCAAGGGACTGCAGTTGCTGGTCATAGACACGCTGATCAACCTGGGACGCCAGATCCCGCATGCCCTGGCAGTATGATTCGATCGTCAACCAGACCAGGTTCGAGGCAGCTTCGCGCACTTCGAACTGAGCGGCGTCCGCCCCTTCTTCAATGATCAAATCAATTCGCTGGTCGTCGAAGTCAGCAGCCCATTCATTCAAGAAACGCCGATGCTCCTGAAGGGTGATGCTCGGCTCCTGCGCCAACAACCCCATCTCATACCGTACACGTGCGGGGTCAGTAAATTTTCGCAGATCATGAAGGGCTGAAAGCTGATTCTTCAGCCGCTTAAAAGCGGGCGCAAGATCAGGCACTGTTGATCCCAGCGAAAGTTGAATGGCTTCGCGTTCGAACGCCTCCCGCTCTTCTTCGGTTTCACCGCGCAGCGACCGCCCGCCGAGGCCCAGCAAGGACGGCTCCAGACGTTCGAGGGTTTTCGGGGCTTCATGCTTGATGATGGTCTGCAAAATGATTGCATCCCACGCGAGTTCGCCTTCGCCGTGGCGAACTGCAACCGTCTTCAACTGCCCCAGGTCACGGCTGATGGCTTTGACCAGACGAGGGTTGCCAGGAAACCACTGCGCAATTCGCGTGAACGCTGCCTCGGGAATAAACGGGCAACATTCGCGAAATGCCCGCCACGCCAAGCGCCTGGCCTGCTCTGGTGTAGGCTCCGGCAGGGTAATGGAGATATCAATGATCTTCTCGAGAAAGCGTTGGCCGTTCTCACCATAGGCGGCCGAGTACAGGCTCAGTGCTTTGCTCACAACATCCAGGTCGAAGGCCAGGACGAAGGCGAAGCTGGGCCAGTCGAGCAACTCGCGCAACGCCAGCATGGCCTTGGGGATTGCGGTCGGGTCGGCGCGGTCAAGGTCATCGATGAACACCACGATGCGCGTGCGCTCGAGTTCGGCACACAGCGCTTCGAGTTCTTTTCGGTTGAAGGCCAGCTTTGAACTCAGCAGCTGGCCCGTTTGCTCGGCAATCTGGGTACCCTTGCTAACCATCATCCCGGATACAGGGTCCATGACTTGAACAACTGACTTGCCAATCTCGGCAACATTGCCCAGTAGCCTGGCAATTCCACGCCCCAGATCCTTGAATGACTTGCCCGACCAGGCGCCTTTTTCAAGTTGCTCCAACAACGCCTGATAAAATCGCTGGATCACCCCGTCACGGCCTTCGGCATCCCACGCCGAAAAGCGTACGACCACCCAGGTGATACCGTCCGGCTTGCTTTCATTGCGCATGCGCGCCTGCTCTTCAATGAAGTTCAGCACGCTGGTCTTGCCAGAACCCCACTTGCCATACAAGCCGATTCGGGTCGACCAGCTGTCTGGCGCCGACTCGATCGAGCGCAGCACCGAGCGGGCGATTGCCCAGCGCTGCAGGTCGTCATCCTGTTGCTGACTGATCGCCGCGTCATGGCCCTTGCCGCTACGCCGTGGGTTTGCTGGTGCTGTCATGGGGTGATCCTTCGACCGTGCAGTTGAACCAGTCGGGAAGTCTATCCAACTGAGTTCGGTGCTGCACCTGAGCTTTCAAAACTGCGCTGTCTGCATCGCGGGGCAAGCCCGCTCCTACCTCCACGATCAGGCATGCACCCAACGCCGATGCAGGCCACGGGCAATGGCATCGAGCATAAAGCCCAGCACGCCGATCAGCAGCACCATCGCCATCAGCTCCGAATACGCCAGCCGGTCACGGGTATCGAGGATGAAGTAGCCCAGCCCGGCACTGACTCCGAGCATCTCGCACGGCACCAGCACGATCCACAGAATACCGATGGCCAGGCGCACGCCGGTCAGTACATGGCCGAGCACGCCGGGGATGATCACCTTGCACAGGGTCTCCCAGCGTGTGGCGCTGAGGCTGCGGCTCAACTGCAGCCAGCGCGGGTCGAGCTGACGCACCCCCGCAGCGGTGTTGAGCAGGATCGGCCACAGCGCGGCAAAGGCCAGGAGGAAGTAGATCGGCTGGTCGCCCACCCCCATCAGCATCACCACCACCGGCATCCACGACAGCGGTGAGATCATCCGCAAGAACTGGAACGCCGGGGTAGTCGCCGCCTCCAGGTGACGATAGCTGCCCACCAGCAAGCCCAGCGGCACGCCGATCAGCAAGGCCAGCAGCAAGCCGACAAGGATGCGCTTGAGGCTGACCCAGATGTGCTCGTACACCTCGCCCTGGCCCAGCAGCTCGATCAGGCTGCTGAGGGTCGCCTGCGGCGAAAAACGCGCCGACAGGCCATCGGCCTGGCCGAACACCTGCACGCCCAGCCACCACAGCAACAACAGACCGAGCAGGCCGGCGACGCCCAGGGCGCCATGGATTGCATGCTTGCCCATCAGATCGAAAACTCCTCGCTACGCTCGAAGCTCTCGGGCAAACCGAAGGCCTTGAGCCCGCCAACGGCGGCGATGCTGTTGCGCACGAAGCGGTCGTCGACCAGGTCGCGGGCGGTCTGTTGCGGGTCGAGGCCGGCAAGAAAGCCCTTGTCGCCCTCGATCAGGGTGTTCTGCAGGCGACGCACCAGTTCTTCGGTGTAGCTGGGGAACGGATAAGGCTGAAAATCGATGCGCTTTTCGTCCCACTGCGCATGCTGGATCGCACCGCTGGCGATGTAGGCTTCGCGGGCCGCGGCCGCCGGCGCCAGCACCTGGCTGAGCACCTGCGGGGTGTGCGGGGTGTATTTGTTCGGCCCGCTCTTGGACAGCAGCGCGGCGGCTTCGGCGCGGTGCTCGCGGGTCCACAGCTGGGCCTTGACGATGGCGTTGACCACCTTCTGCGACCACTCGGGGCGGTTGTTCAAGTCGTGCTCGTGCATGAACACCACGCAGCAGGCATGGTTGCGCCAGATGTCGCCGGTAAAGCGTTGCACGCGGCCAACCTTGAGGTCTTCGGCCAGGGCGTTGAACGGCTCGGCGACGATGTAGCCGGCGATGCGCTTGCTGGCCAGGGCCGGCGGCATGTCTGACGGCGGCAACACCACCAGGTTGACCTCGTTGGCGGCCAGCTGGGCTGTGGCGGCCTTGGACACCGGGGTCAGGCCGTGGTCGCGAAACAGCTGCTGCACCACCACGTTGTGGATCGAATACCAGAACGGAATGGCCACGGTCTGCCCGCCCAGTTGCTTGACCTCGGTGATGCCCGGGGCCACGGTCAGGCCCGAGCCGCCGACATGGTTCCAGGCCACCACTTTGGCCGGCACCTTGCTGGCATAACGGGCCCAGACGGTCATCGGCGACAGCAGGTGAATGACATTGACCTGCCCGGAGATGAACGCCTCGATCACCTGCGCCCAACTGCGCAGCAGCACCGGCCGCTCGGCCTTGATGCCTTCGGCTTCGAACAGGCCATTGTTGTGCGCCACCAGCAACGGCGTGGCGTCGGTGATCGGCAGGTAGCCGATGCGTACCGGGGCGTCCGGGTCGCTCGCGGCGCGGGCCTGCAGGCTGCCGAGCAGCGGCATGGCGCCGCCGGCGGTGAGCAAGGCGCTGAGTTTGATGAAGTCACGACGAGTGTGGGTGAAGTCGTCCAGGCACATGGGCAGTCTCCGACGGCAGCGGCATAGGTTCAGAAGAAGGTTCGGGTGTGCGGCTGGCCCGCCGAAGGGTTTTGAGTATGTCGATGCGCAGCGCGCCCAGTTCCTCGACCCGCTGCTCGCGGGGCTGCGGCAGGTCGATGAGCCATTGGCCGAGGGTGCGCGCCGGGTGGTTGCCCAGTAGCAGCACGCGATCGGACAACAGCAGGGCTTCGTCGATATCGTGGGTAATAAGGATGGCCGCGGTGTTGTGCCGGGCAATCAGTTGCAGCAGCAGTTGCTGCATGTCGGCGCGGGTGACTTCATCCAGCGCACCGAAGGGTTCATCGAGCAACAGCACTTGTGGCTGGCGCGCCAGGCAGCGGGCCAGCGCGGTGCGCTGGGCCATACCGCCGGAGAGCTGCGCCGGGTACTGCTCGCGTGCATGCTGCAGGCCGACCGCCTCGATGGCGTGATCGATGCGCGCCCGTCGCTCACTGGCAGCGAGCTTGGGCTGGCGGGCGAAGTCCAGGCCGAAGGCAACGTTGCTTTCCAGGCTCAGCCAGGGCAGCAGGCTGGGGTCCTGGAAGGCCACCGCCAGGCGCGGGTGCGGGCCCTGCAACGGCTCGCCGAGCAGGCTGACGCTGCCGGCGCGGGCCTGCTGCAAGCCGGCCAGCACCCGCAACAGGCTGGATTTGCCAACGCCACTGGGGCCTAGGATGGTGATCACCTCGCCCGGCGCCAGTTGCAGGTCGAAATTTTCCAGCACGCTTTGCCAGCCTTGTTCACGCGGGTAGCCGAGGCTGATGCCACGCGCTTCGAGCAACACTTCGGTCATGCTGACGACGCCTGGCGCTGCAGCTCGGCGCGCAGTTGCACCAGGCTTGGGGTGACGATCGGCACGAACGCCGACTCGCGCCAGCGCCGGGCAAAACCTGCGCCGTAGGCGGTCAGGTAAGCCTTGCCGCCACTGGCTTGCAACTCAAGCTGCACGGCATCGGCAGCCGTTTCGGCAAGGGTGATGCGCAGCTTGAACAAGGCCGCCGGCTGGCTCAGGAAACGGCCGTCGAGCAAGCCCTTTTTCAGTTCGGCCACGGTGTTTTCCAGGCGCTCGCGCAGCACCTGCAGCGCCTCGCCAAGGAACGAGCGCATGCCCTGAAGGTGCCCTTCCACTTCGCTCAACGAGCGGCGCGCCAGGCCGATGGCCATGCCGCATTGCAGGCCCAGGAACGACGGGCGCACGGCAGGCAGAAACTGCTTGGCGTTGTCGTGCAGCAGCCAGTCACGGCTGATCGACACCTGTTCGAAACTCAAGGCTGCGGTGTTGCTCGACTGCAGGCCCATTAACTCAAGGTCGTCAGAGCGGCTCAGCCCTGCAGCGTGATCGGGGATCGCCAGCACGAACGGCGAGGCGCCCTCTTCTTCAATCGCCGCCGCCACCACGAAACCGCCCTTGCGCAGGTTGGTGACCCAGTGCAGGCGCCCGGCCAGGGTCCAGCCCTGGTCGTCGCGCAGGCCCTTGACCTGCAGCGCTTCGATACCGGAGAGGTACTTCATGGCGTTGGACAGGCCGGTGGCGCCAGCCAGTTGGCCGCTTAGCAGCTCAGGCAGCAGGCGTTCACGCAGCCCGGCGTTGGGGCTGTGCAGCAGGTATTCGATAAAGGCGCGCTGGCCCCAGAACACGAAGGCTGCCGCCAGGGAATGGCTGGCAACCGTGGCCAGCGTCTCGACCGCGTCGGCGACCGTGCCGCCACTGCCGCCCAGGTTCTGGTCAATACCGACGCGCAGCACCTGCGCCGCCGCCAGTTGCCCCAGTACCGCCTGCGGGTCGCCGTGGCCCTGGTCGAGGGCTTCGGCCTGGGCATCCAGCCACGCGACCAATGCGGGATCGAGCATAGGGTTTACTCCTTTAACAATGCGCCAGCTTGCGCTGGCGCCGAGGGTCGTTATGCCGAAGGCTGCCAGCGGTACTTGCTCAGCTCGTCATTGAGCGGCGTCTGGGCGAACACATTAGCAAAGTTGCACAGGGTTGCCAGACTGACACCGAGGATCACCTCCAGGGCATTGCCTTCGCAGTAGCCGGCTTCGCGAAACGCACCGTAGCCGGCTTCGCTGACATTGCCGCGGGTGGCGATCACTTCGCGGGTGAACGCCGCCAGGGCTTCGAGCTTCTCTTCTGGCAGCTCGCCCTTGGCGCGCAGGGCGTCGACCACCTCCTGCGCCAGCTTGGCCTTGTTCAGTGCGACGGCGGTGTGGCCGGCCACGCAGAAGTCGCAGCCATGATTGGTGGCGGCCACCAGTTGCACCACCTCACGCTCGGCGAGGCTCAGCTCGGCCTTGCCGTTGAGTGCCGAGACGGTGACGTAGGTTTCCAGCGCCGCCGGGGCGCTGGCCAGCACGCCGAGCAGGTTGGGGATGAAGCCCGAAGCCTTCTGGGCGTTTTCCAGGTAAGGGCGGGCAGCCTCTGGGGCGCTTTGCAGAGTATGGACAGTGACGCGCGACATGGAGTGGACTCCTGCTGACTGAGGGTGTGCCACAAGTCTGTTGGTTATAAGAATTACCTGCCATATTCTGCAGTCGCTATTACTTGCTCCTGAGTCTTTTCATTAGATGATTTCATCCAGCCCAGTAGTCGATTGGTTATTAGAAAGCCTTGAGCTAGACGCCAGCCTGTTCCATGTCGGGCGTTACTGCGGTGGCTGGCACGCCAGCACCCATGGCCTGGCGCGGGCCAGTTTCCACCTGATCGTCCAGGGCCACTGCTGGCTGCATATCGATGGCCAGGCCGAGGCCATTCGCCTGCAAGCGGGCGATGCGGTGTTCCTGCTGCGCGACTTCAACTATCGGCTGTCCAACGCCGAGGAGTGCGAGCTGGCCCAGCAGCAACCACGCCAGGTCATGCAGCCGCTGGACAGTACAGCCGCCGATGGCGTGGGCCTGGTGTGCGGCTTCTTTCATTTTCAGCCGGGCTTGTCGTCGCTGATCATCGAAGGCCTGGACGACTGGATCATCCTGCGCGCCGGCGACCCGGCGCTAAGCGCAGCGCGGGCGCTGTTCGAGCTGATCCTGGCCGAGTGCCAACGCCTGCCTGCGCCCTCCTCGGCCTTGCTCGAACGCTTGAGTCATTTGCTGTTCTTGTACGTGCTGCGCCAGCGGGTCAGTGACGACCAGGGCATCCGCGGCCTGGTCGCCCTGGCCCGCCACGGCAACTTTGCCAGCCTGCTCGAGCAGTTGATCGAACACCCCGAGCAGCCCTGGTCGCTGGAAAGCATGGCGGCCTGCACCGGGCTGTCGCGCTCGGCATTTTTCAAGCGTTTCAGCGAACTGGCCGGGCAATCGCCGGGGCAGGTATTGCTGGCCCTGCGCATGCGCCATGCCTGCCAGTTGCTCAAGGCCAACAACACCGTCGAGCAGGTGTGCGCGGCGGTGGGTTATCAGTCGATTGCCGCGTTTACCCGCGCCTTCAGCAAGGCCGTTGGCGTGCAGCCGGGGGCCTATCGGCGCCAACATGAGGGGCGCTGAGGCAAACAGCGTGCGGTAATCGAACACAAGCAGGCTAAGCGCCCTCAAGTCCGCCGCCGGCGACTCCGATAGCAGACCACCCACCGCCGTTGCCGCGGCAAAGCGTGGTGCTGATAACAACTCAAGGAGTACTGCCCGCATGTTCGCCGACCTGAAAATCCGCACCGGTATGTTCTGGGTGCTGTCGCTGTTCAGCCTGACCTTGCTGTTTTCCACCGTCAGCGCCTGGCGCGCGGCGGTGGGCAGCGACCAGCAGATCAGCGAACTGGACCAGACCGCGCACCAGTCGGATCGCCTGAACAACGCCTTGCTGATGGCGATCCGCGCCAGCGCCAATGTCTCTTCGGGCTTTATCGAACAGAGCGGCGGCCACAGCGACAGCGCCAACAAACGCTTGAAGCTCTCGCAAGAACTGCTGGGCAACAGCGCGCAACTGATCAGCGAGCTGGTCAGCAATGCCCAGGAGCCCACCTTTAAAGGCATCGCCGTCGAGCTGCAAACCACCTTCGGCGACTACGCCAAGGCCGTGGCCGGCCAGCGTGAAGCGACCGGCAACAACGACCTGCAGCATTACTTCAGGGTCAACACCGACGCTGGCAACGCCATGGGCCGCTTGCAGGCGCTGCGCCAGCAACTGGTGGCGGCGCTGAACGAGCGCAGCCAGCAGATCATGCTCGAATCCGATCGACGTCTGAGCAGCGCCCAGGTGCTGAGCGTGGCGCTGGGGCTGCTGACCTTGCTGCTTGCCGCACTGTGCTGGAGCTTTATCGCCCAGCGCGTGCTGCGCCCGCTGCAACAGGCCGGCCAGCACTTTCAGCGCATTGCCGGCGGTGACTTGAGCGTACCGGTGGCGGTGCACAGCAGCAACGAGATCGGTCAGTTGTTCAGCGAACTGCAGCGCATGCAGCACAGCCAGCGCGACACCCTGGGGCAGATCAGCAGTTGCGCCACGCAACTGGCCGAAGCTGCCGGTGCGCTCAACGGCATCACCGAACAGAGCTCGCACAGCCTGCGCCAGCAGGACCAGGAGCTGGAACAGGCTGCCACCGCCGTCACTGAAATGACCACCGCGGTGGAAGAAGTAGCGCGCAATGCCGTGTCCACCTCCCAGGCCGCCAGCGCCTCGAATGACCTGGCCGAACAGAGCCGCCGCCAGGTCAGCGACAACCTCGACGGCACCCAGGCCATGGCCCGTGAAGTGCAAACCAGCAGCGAGCACCTGGAGCAACTGGCCGGGCAGATTCGCGATATCGGCCAGGTGCTGGAAGTGATCCGCTCGGTGTCCGAGCAAACCAACCTGCTGGCGCTCAATGCCGCCATCGAAGCGGCCCGTGCCGGTGAAGCCGGGCGTGGCTTTGCGGTGGTCGCCGATGAAGTACGCACCCTCGCCTACCGCACTCAGCAATCGACCCAGGAAATCGAGCAGATGATCGGCCGCGTGCAGCACGGCACCGAAGCGGCGGTGGCCTCGATGCATGCCAGCACCCAGCGGGCGCAATCAACCCTGGGCATCACTCAGGCCTCGGGACAGGTGCTGGAGGGGATCTACAGCGCCATTGGCGAGATCAACGAGCGCAACCTGGTGATTGCCAGCGCTGCCGAGGAACAGGCGCAGGTGGCGCGGGAAGTGGATCGCAACCTGCTGAACATTCGCGACCTGTCGACCCGCTCGGCGGCCGGGGCGCAGGAAACCCGCGAAGCCAGCCAGGCGCTGGCGGGGTTGGCCGGGCAGCTGACGGCGCTGGTGGCGCGGTTCAGGGTTTAGCGGGGAGCCTATCGCGGGGCAAGCCCGCTCCTACAGTGGGAGCGGGCTTGCCCCGCGATACATCTAGACTTCCACCAGAATCCTGAACCCACCAAAAATCATTCGCATGCCATCAAACGGCATCGGATTCTTGTCAGGCTGCATGCGCGGGTCTTTCATCATCTTCTGCATCCCGGCATCGCGCACCTCGCGCGACGGCCAGAGGATCCAGGAAAACACCACCGTCTCATCGCCCTTGAGCTTCACGGCCATGGGGAACGAGGTGACCGTGCCATCCGGCACATCGTCGCCCCAGCATTCGATGACCTTCAAGGCACCGCACTCCTTGAACACTACGGCTGCTGCTTCGGCGTGCTTTTTAAAAGTGTCGCGGTTGGCGGTGGGGACTGCGAGGACGAAACCGTCTACATAGGACATGGGGGCACTCCTGCACGTGGGGTATGTGCAGGATGGTCGATTGGGCCGGGGGTGGATCGACAGGCTTGCACGCAAGCCCGACCGATGGTCATCGCACCCTGTGGGAGCTGCTTGCCAGCGATGAGGCCGACAGCCCCGGCTCAAAACCGCGTCGTCGCACTCACCCCGAAGGTACGCCGATCCCCGCGCGCATCCCAGGCAATATCAAACGGCAGCGGCACGCTGTCGGTCTTGTACTGCTTGTCGGTCAGGTTGTTCACGTAAGCGGTCAGGTCCAGGTCATAGCGCCCGCCCAGGTGATAGGTGGCACTGGCATTGCCCAAGGTATAGCCGCCCTGGGACACGCTGTGATCCTGCTGCGCCGTGGGCAGGAAGAAGATCCGGCTCTGGTAGCGCCAGTCCGTGCCCAGGCGCACTTCGTCACCATTTTCCAGCGGTATCCGGTAACTGCCGCCCACCGCCAGGGTCCGCGACGGCGAGCGGGCAATGCGGTTACCGGAGTAATCCACCCCACCCGACTCGAAGTCCTGCAATTCGGTATGCAGCAAGCCGAGCGAGCCATGCAGCTCCAGGTTGCTGAACGGCAAGGCCTGCAGCTCGAACTCGGCGCCGCGAATCACCCCCTGGCCGCTGTTGGTCAGCAGCGACACCACCTGCCCGTCGCGCACCGACACGGCGTTGACCTGGATGTCCGAGTAGTCGTAGTAAAAGACGTTGGCGTTGGCGATCAGGCGCTCGTCGAACCACTCGCTCTTGACCCCCAGTTCATAGGCATCGACGTTCTCCGGCGCCACCACCGAGGCCTCGGCCTGCACCTGTGCACCGCCGCTGAAACCACCGGAGCGAAAGCCCTTGGCATAACGAAAATACACCCGCGCGTTGTCGTTGAGCTGGTACTCGGGAGTGAAGTCGTAGGTGAGCTTGTTCCAGGTGCGCTTTTCGTCCTGTTCAACGCGGGTCACCAGGTCGCCGCTGTAGTGCTTCCACCAGTCGCGTTCGCTGCTGTAGCTGACCCCGTCGGCATCCGGCGCGGCGACGCGGTGCAGGTCGATGTCCTTGGTTTCGCGGGTCCAGCGCAGGCCGGCGGTGAGGCTCAGGTTGTCAGTGGCCTGCCAGGTGCTGCTGCCGAAAATCGCGAAACTGTCGGTGCGCTGGTCGATATCGGTACGGCCATAATCGGCCACGCCAAAGGCCTGGTTGTAGGGCTTGGGCAACAGGCCGTTGTCGTTGCGGCTGTCGAGCTGCTCATGGAACAGATGGGTGCCGACGATCCAGCTGAGCGGCTGGTTTTTCGCCGAAGACAAGCGCAACTCCTGGGACACCTGCTTCCAGCGGTCATCGTTAAAACCGCGGCCGAACTCGTAGATGCTCATGTTCGGGCTTTCAGCTTTTTCGTGAATATCGTCGAAGGCGGTGATCGAATCCAGTTGCAGGTCGCCCAGGTCCCACTTCAACGCCAACTGCACACCGTTGTGCTCGATGCGGTCTTCGGCCTTGCCGGTAAATGCGGCCTCATCGGTATCCGGCTTGGGTGCCGGGCCAAACAGCGTGCTGCCGCCCGGCCCCGCCCCCCAGGCGCGGGTGGCAATGCCCTGGCCTGTGTAGTCGCGGCCATGCAATTGCAGGGTGGCCTGCAGGTCGTCGTTGATCTGCGCCAGCAACTGCAGGCGCAGGGCCTGGTCGTGGATATCGCCGACGGTGTGGCCATCGACCTGGTTCTCCAGTTGGCCATCGGCGCTCTGGTCGACAAACGCCACCCGTGCGGCCAGCTTGTTGTCGATCAGCGTATCGCCATAGGCACCTTCGTACAGGCGCGAATTGTAGTTGCCCAGGTCGAGCTTGAAGTAACCGTTGGCTTTCTCGAAATCCGGCTTGCGCGAAACGAAGTTGATCGCCCCGCCGGTGGTGTTCTTGCCCCACAGCGTGCCCTGCGGCCCGCGCAGCACCTCGACGCGCTCCATGTCGTAGAGCGGAAAACCAGTGGCTACGTGAGGGTCGATATACACGTCATCGGTGTAGATGCCCACCGGGTAAACCGTGGTCGAGGCCATGTCCCCCGAGCCCATGCCACGAATGTACCAGCGCGGCCGCTGGTGCCCGGCAAACTCCGGGGCGATGGCGTTGGGCACGTTCTGCAACGCCTTGCCGGCACTGAAACCGCCGCCGCTGTCGGCGATCTGCCTGGCGCTGACCACAGAGATGGCCGAGGGCACGTCCTGCACCGACTCTTCGCGCTTTTGCGCGGTGACGGTAACGGTGGGCAGGGCTTCGGGGGCTGGCTCGGCGGCGAAGCCGGGGAGCGTGGGCAAGGCAGCGGCGATGGCCAGTAACAGGGGCACGCGGGCGAAGGGAGCGGTCATGAACGTCAATGTTCCACAAAGGGGGAAAGAGACGGGGGCTTCGCAATGGTTGTGCCAGGTGGTTAATTGATTGATTTGTATGATTTTTTTATTGATAAATTGAGATGAATGCTGCGCTACAAGCAGTGACTCAGCATAGGTTGCACGAAGATCAGCAAACCCGGCTAGGCACCGCCATACGCGTATAGTCGATTCTATGCCGACCGTACTTCCAAGAGCCTGAAGCCGTGCCCGAACTGCTGCCCAACGCCGCCTACACCCTGCGCTTCAGCGCTGTACTGGCCTACATCGACGCCAACCTCGACGGTGATCTGTCAGTAAAAACCCTGAGCCAGGTGGCGAACTTTTCGGTGTTTCACTTTCACCGCCAGTTCACGGCGTACGTCGGCGTGCCGGTCTCGCGTTATGTGCAGTTGATGCGCTTGCGCCAGGCGGCGCACCGGTTGGCGGCCAATGCAGATCTTTCGGTACTGGAGGCCGCCCTCGCGGCAGGTTTTGAAAGCCCCGAGGCGTTCAGCCGGGCGTTTCGGCGGGCGCTGGGGATGTCGCCGAGTGGCTTTCGCCGGCAGCCGAACTGGCAGGCCTGGAATGCGGTGTTCGCTATCCCTCACTTTTCCAGGAGCGTCATCATGCAGGTACGTATTGTCGAGTTTGCGCAAACCCGGGTCGCGGCGCTGGAGCACTGCGGGCCGCCCGCGCAGGTCAGCCAGAGCGTGAACCGGTTCATCGCCTGGCGCATGGCCAGCGGGCAGTCGCCGGTGGCGTCGAGCCGTACTTTTGGCATCCCCTATGGCAACCCCGATACCACGCCGGCGGAGGATTTTCGTTTCGCCATTTGTGGCGAGATCGACGAGGCGGTGGCGGCGAATGAAGCCGGCGTGCACGAGCGGCTGATTGCTGGCGGGCGCTATGCCGTGGTGCGGCATGTGGGTTCGCCCGACCATATTGCTGAATCCATCTATCCGATCTACCGCGACTGGTTGCCGGACAGTGGTGAGGAGCTGCGCGATCAGCCGCTGTTTTTTCATTACCTGAGCGTGTATCCAGAGACGCCGCAGGCGCAGTGGCAGACGGATATCTACGTGCCGTTACGCTAGAGAGGTGTATTGGGGCCTGTGGGAGCGGGCCTTGCCCCGCGATCGAGCGCGAAGCGGTCGTAACTCAGGCGCCGCCTTATGTGCTGGCTGGGCTGGCCTGATCGCGGGGCAAGCCCGCTCCTGCAATGGATTTGCAAACCCCGGCTTACCAACCGCTGAGGTCGATCACAGTGCCCACATCCGCACCCGTGCAAACTCCAGGTCCACGCTCACGCACTCACGCCCATCCACCCATTCGTCCTCACGAAGACGGCGCCCGGTAGTGGTTTCCCGCTCACCATTAGCGATCACCAGCACAAACAACCGGGTCGGGCACTCGAACGAGCGCAACCGGTCGACATCAGCACGGACCGACCAATCGCCTTCCAGGCACTTGGCTTGCGATACATCGCCCAGGCATTTGATTTCAGCAACCATCGCCGGGGCGCCACTGGCATCCAGCGCGTACAGGTCCGCTTTACGCCGCTCGCCTATCGGCAGCTCTGTCCAGATTTCAATGTTCTGTTCAAACCAGGCGTGCAGGCTGATTTCGGCCTGTATCCAGTGTTCGCGGCAGCTGTTCAGTTGCACGACTTGCTCAAGTTTCTTTTCCATTTTGCGAAAAGCGTGCTCGAACAAGGCGAGCCATTGCGGTGTGTTCATTGAGTACTTCCTGTATCCGCCGACTGGATCGCGGGGCAAGCCCGCTCCTACATGAAAACTAGCGACTAGCTAGCCGCAACGCTGATTCGCGCTTACTATAAGCCCAACTCGTATTACCGCGGCTGCTGAACCCGGTACTCACGAGGAAATGATCATGCACAGAACCCGCGCCTGGAGACGCTCCCAGGCCCGCAAAAACGGCAAGAGCAAAGCGCCAGACCCGCTGCTGTTCAAGCCTGAAAAGAACTGGAAGCTGCTCTACACCCGTGGCGACAAGTTGCTACGGGCACGCCAGCTCGGCCTGAGCTACCCCGTTCGCTCAACCCGCCAACTGTTGGATCAAGAGTGACTAACCTCCTGTTCGTCTGCAGCCGCAACCAGTGGCGCAGCCCTACCGCAGAAGCGCTCTGGCGCCGCCGCCCAGGCTTCGATGCCCGGTCGGCGGGCACCAGCCCGAATGCGCGCAAACCCATCGGCCCGGCGGACATTCGCTGGGCCGATGTGATTTTTGTCATGGAACGCAAACACCACAATCGCCTGCAGGCGCAGTACGCGCGGCTGCTTGAGCACAAGCGGCTCCATACCCTGGATATTCCCGACGATTTTCAGTACATGGACCCGGAGCTGGTGGCCTTGCTCGAAGACAGCGTCGGGGCTTTTCTAGCCGCCCAGGGTTGATGTACAAACGCTGGCAAGCGCAGTGTAACTGCACTAGCAATGCGGCGATCGCGCTACGATTCACCGACACCCACCGGACGTGCCAGCCTATGCCCGTTGACCTCCAAGCGCTGTACCCGAAACTGATCCACCTGATGCTGGACACGGTCTTCGTGGTCGACAGGGATCACCAGATTGTCTTTGTCAGTGATGCCTGCGAGGCGCTGCTGGGTTACCGCGCTGGCGAGCTGACCGGCACGCCGATCACCGACTACATTCATCCGCACGACCTTGCGGTTACAAAGGCCTCCATTGTCCGGGTCATGAACGGCCAATCCCACGTCGATTTTCGTAACCGCTACATCCGCAAGGATGGCGGCATCGTGCACATCCTCTGGGCGGCGTTCTGGTCCGAGGAGGTGGGTGCGCGCATCGGTGTGGCGCGGGACGTGACAGCGCTGCACGAGGCCGAAGCGGAGTTACGCTTTCTGGCCCATCATGATCCGTTGACGGCGCTGAGCAATCGCGCGCTGTTCAATGATCGGCTGGAGTCGGCCGTGCGCACGGCGCAGTGCCAGCAAAGCGCACTGGCGTTGCTGTTTCTCGACGTCAATGATTTCAAGGGCATGCCATGGGTGACCGCATCCTCTGCATGATTGCCCGGCGCCTGGAAGACTGTGTGCGCGAGGCTGGCACGGTGGCACGGATTGGTGGCGATGAATTCACCGTGCTGTTGCCGGGTATCGCGTCGCAGGAAGCCGTCTACGCCAAGGTGGGGCAGATTCTCGCGGCCATGGCCGAGCCGCTGGGTGCCGAGTTCGGCGCTGTCTCGATGCCGTCGTGCAGTGTCGGCGTAGCCTTTTACCCTCAGGACGCGGAGAATGCCGATACCCTGCTCAGCCATGCCGATGGCAATATGTACCGGATCAAGAAGCACCGCGCCGCGCAGCGGGTAGCTCTCAAGCAATTACCAGTCGAGTGACAACGTGAACCGTCAAAAGAAAATCAAGCAGCTGTTAAAGGCCCACGCGAAAAAGGCCAGCGCCAAACTGGCGCCCAAGAGCAAGCCTAAATACATCAGCAAGGCTGACCGGTTGAAACTGGAAGCTGAGGCCAGCGAAGCTGTCGTTTCGACTGCCGAGTGAATCGTCACCCGCTGGACTGCCATTCGATAATTGAAGTGGGGTCACCGGGCCGTTTGGGCAGCGCGGATAACGCGCGTTGTTGCCGGGTATGAAGAAATGGGCAGTGCGTGATTCAGGAACGTCGGGACTGCACATTTCAGGATGCTTCATTTAGCGAGCAAGTCGCCATTTCACCGGACTAGCAAAACAATGCAACAGCATCGCGAGCAACGACACCCAACCGACAACGGGATATTGCCCTTCCAGCGCTGAGTATTCTCCCAACAGCAACAAGTAGCCATTGTCTTGAAAGCGCAGATGGTAGGTCACAAAAAACAGGTTGAAGGCCAGGCAGCCAAGGAAGCGCCAACCGCTGAAGGCATCGCCCGACGATTTGTGTCTCAAAACAAAGGCTACAACTACTGCTGATATGGACAAGAGTACGAACAGCCCGGGAATCACTTCTGCGACTCTACGTACACTTGCTCACCGGTCATCATGTCGATGCCAACCTCAAAGACGAGCGGGCCAGAGCCCATGACCCGATGAGCCCGAGTTTTATCAGCGTCGATATAGCGGAACAGGCGCCAAGCATCAGGCTTAAGTACCATTCGCCACAACCCGTAAACTGATAAACCGATATCACTCAAGCCATAGGCCATGTTCCCGTGCACCACCCGCCCGCCCACTGACTGCGCCGTCATTTGATACGCTTTTCTGAGGGGACCTTGCGTATCTGTGCGACCTTGAATGATGTTCCGACCACTCTCATACGCGTTGTTCAATCCATGCAGCATCATGGGGGCACCTGCCAGGCCGCACAATACTCCAGCCGAGCTGTAACACAGCATCGCCCCTGTACCGAACTGCAAGGCGCCAGCGCTCAAACCAGCAACCAGTTTTGCATATTCAGTGACCTGTTGCCTGAGAAACCGATATTCGTTGTTGATTTCCTCAAGCCCGTGCTCAACGGGCTTTCTTGCCTGCTCAACATCCTCAACGACCGACTTCCCAAAGGCAGTTACTTCTCGATTGAAGCGACTTCGCAATCCTCCGTCTTCAATGTGCTGAGCGCTGATGGTGCAAGCATATTGGCTCAATCTGACGGCAGCATCGTTAACCGCCCAGAATTCGTGCGGGGTCACCTTGTGGGGTTTGCTCACTCTATCCACGGAGAGTTCGTCCACGAGGCACTACCAGTGGTAGCGGCAATATGATGAGTCCAGTTGATGTCGGTGTAACTGATTGCCAACTGTTCCTGGGAATCTTGATCGTTAAACAGAACGGAATGGGGCATTTCCATTCTTTGATCAACAATCACACCACCCCAAAGTTGAATGCTGAAATATCGCTCCTGGTTGCCACTCCTGCTGGTGCGGTAGAAGTCGAATTCGCAGTTCACTCTCTCGCGACGAGCCAAGGCTTGCGCCAGCAATGGTGTTGCCTTGTCGACGTGCTTGATGAGGACGATGGGGCGGTGCGTCGCGTACTGGGTGTTATCTACATTGGATAGGTTGTGAGAGAAAGAAAGCACCAAGATCTTGTCAAGGTGAGCGGACTGGCATCTATTGCCAATGGAGTCCAAGGATGAACAACCTGCAGAGATCAACCCTTGATGCTTGCCAACAATTGACATGTAACCATGATGCGCCACTGTGCGTACTCCTTGTAAGTAGAGTACCTAGACTATGGAAAACATGACCCGCGCGTCTGTCGGACGTTTCCGAACGTCACCTATCTGATGCGCTAAAAGCGCTCTCTATCAAAATATCCCTCAAGCATCTGCCGCGAGGTCTCAAGCATCAAGCTCAGCAATCACCTCTGCCCGGGTCGTAACCTGACGAAAGTGATGCTTCCACAGACTGATGCCCAACTGCCCCGAGCGGTCCAGCGATGAGCCCACCGTAAGGTCGGTCACCAGCGTCGGCGAGAGCCCGGCATCGAACAGCGCAAAGCCGGCGGCGAGCACGCAGGTTTCGGTCTGGATGCCGCACACCAGCACGCGCTCAACGCCGAGTTGCTTGATGTACTCGATGGTTTCAGCGGTCTGCCCGTAACCGTGCTTGATAAACACTTTATCGGCCTCGACCAGGCTTTCGTCTTCGGCCGCAGGATGCCAGCCGAGTTGCTGTTCAAACGGCGTCACCTGCTCATCGTGCAACTCGACCGAGGCAATCGTCAGGATCCGTTCTGACAACGCCCGCACGCCATCGACCAGCCACTCGGGCGGGCTGAAGGTGGACTGGACATCTACGATAAGCAAAACCTGGCGCATAACGTTCTCTTGAGCATCAATCAATGGCGCGGAGTATATCGTCCTGCAACGGCTGTTCGCCTGCCCAATGACCGCGCGCTTTCAGGCTTGCCGATAAAAACTGCAGCGCGCGCTGAAAGACCGGATGGCAATCGGCAAGGGGCAAATGCTCGAGCGCAGCCCAGAAGAATTCGAACCTGTGGCCGTGGTCGTCAAGCGTCTGATGCGTCCATTGCTCCGGCAAAGGTCCGCTCGCCTGGCACAGGTGGAACGACCAGACCTGCCCCAGATGCCCAGCGTCCCAACAGCCAAGATCATCGGCAAGGGTCGCGGCATTGATGCCAGACTCTTCGGCCAGTTCCCGCAGCGCTGCCTGGCCCGCCGTTTCGCCTTGTTCAATCGTGCCCTTTACTAGCTGCACACCCGCCAGCGGATGACGAAACAAGAGGATTCTGGGGTTCGGGGTGGCGGCAACAACCACGGCGCAGGCCTTGTTGGGGAGCATGGCGATATCCTTGTCGGCAAAGAGGGCTGCGCATCATACGCCAGCGCTTTAGCCGCGCAGCCATAGAACTTTTCTCTGTTTACCGGTCTATTGGGATACGTTCAATCGTCATTCAGAGGTTGTCTTCGCTCATGAAACTCCATGCCCCACGGATGCTGCTCGTTGCCCTGTTCGCACTCGCAGCAGCAGGCTCGGCATCAGCCACACAGATGAAGACGTCCACCCCGCTGCTGGCCCCTGAAGCCCGTGCTGTACAACCTGCGCCAAGCCCCTGGCCGAGCCTGGCGAGCATGACCGAGCAACAGCCTGGGCCATTGCTGGCCCATGACGACCGCTACCGCGATGACCACCGCTGGCACGACCGCAGGGATGATTGGCGCCGGGAAAACTGGCGCAGAGAACAATGGCGCAGGGAGCAAGCCCGACGCGAGGCCGAGCGCCATCGTTATTGGGAGCGCCACCATGACCGGGCCATGCGTTACCGTTACGAGGACGACCGCCGCTACTATCGTCGTTAGGGCTGCTCGGCGACCTCGACGTAGCTCGACTCCCCGCCCCCGCTCGCCCCCGACAACTACCGTCAACCTGATAGTGGAACAGCAGTGCAGCATGCGCTGATCCTAACCCACTGCGCCGCAAAGTGCTGGTCTTGGCGCACGCCGACGGCAGCGCGTTGGTCGCATCCCGGGGCAGGCCGGCCCCTGCACACTAAAGCTTTGAAATCCACCGCCGATATCCCTGAACACGTATGGAAACCACGGGTACCGACCATGAACCCAATCAACGCAGGACTGCGCATTGCCCCTGCATACGCCGCCCCCCAGGCGACACCGGCCAACGCTGTCAGCAGTCGCACCGATCAGCTCGCGACGCCGCCCAGTACCTCCGTCAACCTGGGCCAAAGCCCTCGTAGCGAAGATGCAGCGACTTATTCGTCGCGCGGGACCCTCGCGGTGCCGTTGCGCTATGTGCTGGAAAACGACAACCTGAACAAGCTGAGCATGAACATGATGGTGGGTGTTCAGGCCAGCGCTATCGGTTCGCGCTTCCACGGGCTCGGCGCAGCCTTGGTAAATCAACTGGTAGCCAACGGCGGCCAGTCGTTTACGCAATCGGTGTTCGCCTTCGCCGACGGCGCCCAGCCAAGCGCCGAAGCACTCAAGGTGCAGAGCAACAACCTGCGCCAGCACCCGGCCAATGCGGTAAACCTGAGCTTGACCACCGCTTCCGGTGCCACCGTGAACCTGTCCCTGGCCAGCAATGAGCAAGGCCTGGCGGTCAGCGCCGAAGTACAGGGCGGCCAGCTCAGCAGCGATGAGCTCAAGGGCCTGGCGTCGCTGGCCGAAAGTTTCCAGGGCGCCATCAACGGCCTGAGCGAGCAACCACCACGCCTGCAACTGGGCAAGCTGGCCACGCTCGACTCGACCCTGTTCAGCGCGCTGCAGATGAACGCCAAGCTGGACACGGTAAATGGCCAGCAGCTGACGTTCGACCTGACCCTGGATGACAGCGCACGCAAGCTCAGCCTGCAGGGCCCGGCCGGTAACGTACAACTGAACCTCGATACCCGCGACACTTCGCTGCTGGGTAAAAGCGCCCAGCGCCAGGCGGCGATCAGTAATTACCTGAGCCAGTTCGATGCGGCGCAGAGCCGCGGCAAAGGCGACGAGAACCTGGTGGCCCTGCTCAAGGACGCCTTCGTCCAGCTCAACAGCGCCGACGATATCGCCAGGCCAGCGACCGGCAGCATCCCGCTGCTGGCCGCCAAAGACACCGCCCTGCTCAGTGGCCTGGCCGACTTCAGCGCCTCGATCAGCCAGACCAGCCAACAGCCCAACCCGCTGCGCCCCACCGAGCTGGATCGCTTCGACTACAAAGTGTCCCAGTCAACCACGATCAGGGGTGCGTCGCCGGCGAACCGCGCGGTGCAACAGGATCAGCAAGCGAACCTGTCGGCCGCCTACCACACCAGCCTCAACCCGCAGATGGCGCTGGTCGACGCCCTGGCGACGCAGAACTACCGTTACCACGAGGTCAGCGACCAATCGAGCACCAGCACGCGCTTGCGCTACGACAAAAACAGCCTGGTCGAAGCCAGCGTCAGCCAACAGGCCAGTCGCAATGAACGTGTGCGCTCTTACGCCGATGGCGTGCTGCAAAGCGACGTGAGCACTCCGGCGTCGGTCTCGGAATCACGCAACCTGCTTGGCTTGCTCACTGACCTGTTCGAACGCGAGCGCATCTCCCAGCGTGACCGCGGCGTATCGATCCTGGAGGCACAGCTGCAGTCGCAACGCAGCCAGTGGCAGTTGCAGTCCGATCCGGCGCTGATCCGCCCGCAGGATCCCCAGCAATAGCCGTGACATTACTGGCCTCATCGCCGGCAAAACCGGCTCCCACAATGGATCTGTGCACCCCGGACCAGTGGGAGCGGGCTCGACCCGCGATCGAGTGCACAGCGCTCGCCATACAGCCGGCACACGCTTTATCCTTGCGCCTCTTTGCCCAATGGCCTTCGGAGTTGCAATGTACATTGATGTACCCCGCCGCCTGGTGTTCTTCGATAAAAGCGACAGTATTCGCCCCGCCTGCCTGACCCAGTACGATCCGGACACCGGTGCATTGACCCACCCCGTCGGTACCCAGGCCGACGACAGGGTTTGCGACATCTCCCACGATGGCCGGCGCATGGCCCTGCAAGGCACCGATTGGCGGGTGGTGCGTGGCGCCAGTCGCTCGCGCCTGAGCTTTCTTGAAGATCGCACGGCGCTGCATGAAACCGACAGGTTCCTGGCGTACTGGTCGCACCTGGACCCCAGCGGCCGGTACGCGCTGGTCGGGGTCGGCAACGATAAAAAGCGCCCGGTGGTCATCGACCTGGACAGCGGCGAATGCAGCGAACCGATCGCCCGTAATGTCGATGCCCGGTTTGGTTGCATCGACCCCGTGCAAGGCAAACTCTGGGCACCCGATGAGCGGGCCAGCAACAGTGTGCTGACGGTTGATTGCGCCAGTGGCGAGATCAACAAGATCACCCTGGTGCTGGACGCCAAGGTCAGAAGCCTGCGCTTTTCCCGTGATGGTCAATACCTGTTTGTCACCGGTGAAAACAACCGCCTGCTGTGCTGCGATCGCAACGGCGCGACATTGTGGTCCAGGGACATCGACGAATATGGTCAGGTAGGCGCCGGGACAATCCTGTTCAATGAATCCGCTACTCACCTGTGCCTGCCGATCTCGGCGACGCAGCGTTCGAATTGGGGTGAAGACATCATCCTTGCGGCTGACAGCGGCCAGATCGAAACCACGGTTGTACGCCACAAAGGCCCACCCGGCCGGCTCACCGCTGACTGGTTTGGCGATCAGTTGCTGACCCACCGTCTGGAGGTCGTGGACTTTTTCAGCGGTGCGGTCGTCGATGTGCTTGATCTGACCAGCCCCCTCTCCCCGGATAGCCCCATTTGAGATTGCCCAGCATGCTTGTACTGCCAAAGGGAGAGCGCCACGGGATACGAGTATCCCCGCGCTGGCCGTCCTCTGAAGTAGCCATCGATGAAGAAACTTTCCATAAATTGATTGAGGCCCAATCAACGCTGCCACCCGACATTGAGCTGTTGCTGGTGCGTGGGTATGAAAACAAAAACAGCCATCTGGGTTCGTTCAGAACACTCTCACGCTGGCTGGGCATCAAGGTGTTCTGCGCCTGCTACCCCGGTCGCAAGGATGAAGTCGGCGAGATATTTGGCGCCAATGGACATGACGTGGATGGCTCACATGTCGATGTCTCCATTGTGTTAAAGGGAAAAAGGCTGCGCTTTCTGCCCTTTGGCGTCTTTACCTCGCTGACTCGCCAGCGCGCACGCGCAGCGCACTACCTGGTGGTTATCGACAGGGTCAAAGACGCATTGAAACAATGCGGCTTTGACATCCATCGAAACGAAACAGAGAGCATGCAGATCCATTGCGACTACAAACCTCAGAAGTCGTAACGCACATTCATCATCACATTGCGCGGCGGCCCGTAGTGCCCGTAGCTGCCAGAGAAGCCGGCGTAGTATTTCTCGTCCAGCAAGTTGTTGAGGTTGAGGGTGGTAGAAAGATGATCGCTGAGCCGGTAGCGCGCCATCAGGTTGAACACCGCGTAGTCATCCTGGCTGACGCGACTGTTGTAGCGGCTGAAGTACAGCGAGTTGCTGGAGTTCCAGCTGGCGCCGCCGCCGAGGGTCAGGCGCTGCCATTGGCCGGGTAACTGGTAGGTGGTCCACAACCGGAAAGTGTCCAGCGGCAGCTGGCTGGTCAGGCGCTGGCCTTCGGCGTCTTCGGTGCGCGAGTGGCTAAAGCCCGCTTGCAGCTCCCAGCCCGGGGCGAGCTCACCGGCCAGTTCCAGGTCAACGCCCTTGGTCTTGGCCCCGCTGACCGCGCGGTAGGCGTCCTGGTCGGTGCCCGGCACGGTGTAGCCGGCATCCAGCTCGGCGACGTTATCGCGCTTGATCACGTAGGCGGCGACGTTGGCGTTGAGGCGGCCGTCGTAGAACTCGCCCTTCCAGCCCAGTTCATAGTTTTTGCCGACCACCGGCTCCAGCACCTTGCCGCTGCGGTCCTGGCTCGACTGTGGCTTGAAGATATCGGTGTAGCTGACATAGATCGACTGCTCGGGCGTCAGGTCATAGACCACCCCGGCGTAGGGCGTGACTTCGCCGCGTTCGGTCATGCTGTAGTCCAGCACGTAACCGGAAGCCAGGCTCTTGGAATAGTAGTGATAGCGGTAGTTGCTGGCCCGGGCGCCGAGGATCAGGTGCAGGCTGTCGCTGAGGTTGAAGCGCCCGGCGACGAAGTAGCCGCTCTGGCGGGTGTCGACGTCGTAGTCCAGCGCCGGGGCGAAGCTGTCCTTGTCGGGCTTGGGCAGTTCGTTGTTCCAGGTATTGAAGTCGACGATGGCCGAACGCCCGCTGGTGGCGTAGTGGTGGTTGACGTAGTCGAGGTAGTTGGCGCCGACGATCAGTTCATGGGTTTGCCCGAACAGCTCGAATGGCCCCTGCAAGGTGGCATCGACGGCTTTCTGGTGCTGGGTGGCTTCGGACCAGCCCTGGCTGATGGTGGCATTGCCCTCGGGGGTGATGTACGACATGCCGGTGGAGCTCTGGTAGGAGCCGCTACGGGTGTCGCGATCGACATCCATGAAGGTACCCGCGACCTTCAACTGCCAGTCGTTGGCCAGCTGCTGTTCGAGCGCCAGGCTGTAGTTGTTGGTGTCGAAGCGATCTGACGCCCAGCGCGCGCCGGAACTGGCATCACGGGAGAAATCCGTTGGCTGGCCGTTGCTGAACAGGATCGGCACCCCCTGGCCGCCGGTGGGCCGGTAGCGCTGGTGATCGATGCTCAGGCGCACCAGGGTGGTGTCGCTGAGGTCGGCTTCGAGCGCTGTGTAAAGAATGTCGCGGTCCTGCTGGTACCAGTCCATGAACGTGTCGTTGAGCTGCTTGGCCGCCACCATGCGCCCACGCAGGTTGCCGGTCGGGGTCAGCGGACCGGAGACGTCTGCTTCCAGGCGCTTGAAATCCCACGACCCGATGCCGCCTTGCACATAACCCTGAAACTCGCGGGTCGGGCGCTTGCGGATCACGTTGACCACGCCGCTGGGGTCGCCCGCCCCGGTCATCAGCCCGGTGGCACCGCGCACCACCTCTACCCGGTCGTAGATGGCCATGTCCAGCAGGGTGCTGGGCATGGTGCGGGTCTGGTTTTCCTGGTAGGTGGTGACGCCGTCGAACTGATAGGTGTTGATGGCACTGCCGCGCGAGTAGATGTTGAAGCGCTCGCCGCCGTCCTGGGACATGGTCACGCCGGGGGTCTGGTTGAGCACATCGGACATGTTGCGCAGCTGCTGGTCGTCCATGCGCTGGCGGGTAACGACACTGATCGATTGCGGTGTTTCGCGGATCGACAGGTTCATCTTGGTTGCCGTGCTGGTCGAGCCGCTGGTGTAGGAGCCCGTGCCTTCGGTGGTGGCGCCCAGGCCGGCGGCGCTGACACTGGTCGCTCCCAGCTCAAGGGCACCGGCATCCGCGGCGCGGGGTATCAACCGGTAACGTCCCTGGCCCATGACCACAGGTTGCAGGCCGGTGCCGGCCAGCACTTGCGCCAGTGCCTGGTCGACGGCGAACTGGCCGCGCAGCCCGGGGCTGTGCAGGCCGTTGGACACCTGCGAGTCCACCGCGACCATCACCCCGGCCTGCTGGCCAAACTGGCCGAGCACGCTGTCCAGGCTCCCCGGGGCGATGTCATAACTGCGCACACCGGCCTGCTCCGCGCTCGCCTGGGCAGCCATTACGGTTGGGTTGAAGGTGACCAGGGTAACACCCAGCATCAGGGCGCGAACGGCAGTGGCAAGGGGGGTAAGGCGACAACGCATCGAGACAGTCCTTGGAGAGCAGAGGTGGGCATGGCGCTGGCTGTTCAGCGCTTTCCCTTGTCTTGATGCGCGAAGCAAGAAAACCTGCCAACGCCAATGAACATTATTTCAGGCCGGGACAACGCTGGCCCAGTAACCCAGCAGCCGCTGCACGCGAACCGGCAACACCTGGGTGATCAGCTCAAGGCTGGCATCGGGTTGATCAAGGGAGAACGAGCCGCTGACCTGCAGCCCGGCAACCTGCGGATCACAACGCAGCACGCCGGGGCGGTAGCGGTCGAGCTCGGCCAGCAGTTCGGCCAGCGGCATGCGCTGCGCCACCAGCAGGCCCTGGGTCCAGGCCTGCGCGCCCGCTGCCAGTGGCAGCAACGGCCCGGCCCGGGTGCTGCTGTAAAGCTGTTGCCAGCCGGCCTGCAGGGTCAAGCCTGAGTCCTGCCCATGCTCGACCTGCACGGTGCCCTTGAGCATCTGCACCAGCGTCGCGCTGGGTTGCCGGCTGACCACCAGGCGCGACAGTGCCGCTGGCCGTACCCGGGCCTCGCCCGTGCGCAGGCTGACGCTGATGCCCTGCCCCACCTCCAGCAATACCCGCCCACGGTTCAAAGTCAGCACCCGGACGCCATCGAGCAAATCACTGTCCAGGGCGCTACGGGTATCCAGTTGCAGCGCCAGCCCCGAGGCCAGGGTCCAGTTGCGGCGCTCGCCGGTGGCAGTGGCGTAATCGCTGAACAGGCCCGGCAGCACACTGCGCTGCTGTACCCCGTAGCCACTGGCGATCAGTACGCCACCGGCGACCAGGCTCTTGAGGACTGCCCTGCGCGAAGGCAGCGAACGCGCCTCAAGCAGGCTGCGCGCGCCCGCCGCCGACAAACCGCAGGTGCCTTCTCGCAGGCCTTGGCCGATACCACTGAGCCGCTGCCAGGCCAGTTCATGGGCCGCGCTTTCCTGGCGCCAGCGCTGGCAGGCGAGTTGCTCGGCATCGCAGCTCACCCCCGATTGCAGGCGCACCATCCACAGCATCGCCTGTTCCAGAACGTGCGGGTCAAGGCGCGGCTCGGCTGCGGGCATCGGCTTCATTCGCCGTGCACGGCAGCGTAGCAATGCCGATAGGCCTTGAGCATGGCCTTCTGCACGACATTGACGCTCAGGCCCAGGCGCTCGGCGATCTGCGGGTAGGTCAGGCCATCGAGCTGGGACAGCAAAAACACCTCCCGCACCCGGCTGGCCAGGCCATCGAGCACCTGGCCGACGGCGTCCAGCGCCTCGAGCACCAGCACCCGGGTTTCTTCCGACGGCTGATGCTGCGGCTCAAGCTGAGCCAGGCTTTGCAGGTAGGCACGTTCAAGCGCCTGGCGGCGAAAATGCTGCAGGCACAGGCGGCTGGCGATGGTGCCAAGGTACGCCCGCGGCTCGCGCAGCAGTGGCGGCACCTCGCTGCGCAGAAGCTTTACGAAGGTGTCCTGGGCCAGGTCCAGCGCCTGCTCGCGATTGCCCAGCTTGCGCCGCAGCATGGCCACCACCCAGCTGTGATGCTGCAGATACAGCGCGCCAACATCGTGAGGGCTGGACGGGGGCATGGACGGGATCTCCTGGCAGCTAAGGAAAGCCGTGCATGGTAATACTTCTCATTCATTTACTACTACTGGTTTTGCTTTGCTCGACCATGAAACAACACAACCGACCGTTTCGCGGGGCAAGGCCCGCTCCCACAGCTTGCGCGCAGGACCCGCGATGATTTCAGCGGCGGCTGATGACCACCTCAAGGTACTCGCTCGGCACCACCAGCGATGCACCTCCCGCCACGTTGTTGTCGTTCAGCAGTTGGGTCAAGTCGCTTTCCAGCGCGCGGGCCTGGTCGCTGTCGAGCGAGGCAAACGCCTTGTGCACCGGCCCGTACCAGGTTCTGAATACGTCGATGAAGTGCGCCGGCGAACGATAGCGAAAGTTGAAGTGTTCGCGGCTGACCTTGATCGCACCGATGTCGTCGCCGAACAAATTGTGCAACTGCTCTTCATCGCCCCAGCGCGACGGCGGTTGTGCACCGGCCGGTGGCGGCACGTGACGGCCGAGGGTCTTGAACATCTGCCCGATAAAACCTTGCGGGGTCCAGTTGGCCAGGCCGATGCGCCCGCCCGAACGACATACGCGACCCAGTTCCCTGGCCGCCTGCGCCTGGTCGGGGGCGAACATCACGCCAAAGGTCGAGACCACGGCGTCGAAGGCGCCATCGGCAAACGGCAAGGCTTCGACATCGGCCACTTGGAAGGCCACGTTGAGGTGCTCGGCCCGGGCGCGCTCCTCGCCGCGCTTGAGCAGTTCGGGCACGTAGTCGGTGGAGGTCACCTGACAGCCACGGCGGGCGGCGGCCAGGGTGACATTGCCGTTGCCGGCGGCGACATCCAGGACCTTTTCGTCCCAGCGCAGGTCGCAGGCTTCGGCCAGGCGCTCGCCAACCAGTTGCAAGGTGGTGCCAATCACCGCGTAGTCGCCGCTGGCCCACGCCGCCTGCTGGCGCGCCTTTAACGCATGCAAATCCAGGGGTGTGCTCATGGTCTGCACCTGATGAGGTTGTTCACACGAACGCTCAGCTAAACGCCAACCCCCGCCTGCGGCAAGCGCCAGCGTTTGAGCGGCAAGACCGGTTGGCTACATGGCTATAACCTGTGCGCATAAACCAAAACAGCACCCGAAGGTGCTGTTTTTGCTGGCGCCTTTTAGCGCGACAAATTGGCCACTTTGGCCCGCGCCGCGTGCAGTTTCTTGTAGCTGTCGATCAGACGCTGGTGACGGTCTAGGCCTTCGAGCTTCATGCTGGTCGGCGTCAGGCCATGAAAGCGCACGCTGCCGTCCACCGAGCCGAGCACCGCGTCCATGCGCGGGTTGCCAAACATACGGCGGAAGTTGGCTTCGTAATCGGCCAGCTCCAGCTCGTCGTCCATGGCCACTTCGAGCACCACGTTCACCGCCTGGTAGAACAGGCCGCGCTCGACGGTGTTGTCGTTGAACTGCAGGAAGGTTTCGACCAGCTCCTTGGCCGGCTCGAACTGCTGCAAGGCCAGGTGGATCAGCAGCTTCAGTTCGAGGATGGTCAGCTGGCCCCAGGCGGTGTTGTCGTCGAACTCGACGCCGATCAGGGTGGTGATGTCGGTGTAATCATCAAGCTCGCTTTCTTCCAGGCGCTCGACCAGCGACTGCAGTTGCTCGTCATCCAGGCGGTGCAGGTTGAGGATGTCCTCACGGAAGAACAGCGCCTTGTTGGTGTTGTCCCAGATCAGGTCGTCCACCGGGTAGATTTCCGAGTAATCCGGCACCAGGATGCGGCAGGCGGTGGCACCCAGGTGCTGGTACACCGCCATGTACACCTCTTTGCCCATGTCTTCGAGGATGCCGAACAGCGCTGCGGCTTCTTCGGCGTTGGCGTTTTCACCCTCGGCAGAGAAGTCCCATTCGACGAACTCGAAGTCGGCCTTGGCGCTGAAGAAGCGCCACGAGACCACACCGCTGGAGTCGATGAAGTGCTCGACAAAGTTGTTCGGCTCGGTCACCGCGTGGCTTTCGAAGGTGGGCTGCGGCAGGTCGTTGAGGCCTTCGAAACTGCGGCCCTGCAGCAGCTCGGTGAGGCTGCGCTCCAGCGCCACTTCAAAGCTTGGGTGGGCGCCGAACGAGGCGAACACGCCGCCAGTGCGCGGGTTCATCAAGGTCACGCACATCACCGGGAAGGCGCCGCCGAGCGAGGCGTCCTTGACCAGCACCGGGAAACCCTGCTCTTCCAGGCCCTGGATACCGGCGAGAATGCCCGGGTACTTGGCCAGCACCTCCTGCGGTACGTCCGGCAGGGCCAGCTCGCCTTCGAGGATTTCACGCTTGACCGCGCGCTCGAAGATCTCCGACAGGCATTGCACCTGGGCTTCGGCCAGGGTGTTGCCGGCGCTCATGCCGTTGCTCAGGTACAGGTTCTCGATCAGGTTGGAGGGGAAGTACACCACCTCGTCGTCGGACTGGCGCACAAACGGCAGCGAGCAGATACCACGCTCGATATTGCCAGAGTTGGTGTCGTACAGGTGCGAGCCGCACAGCTCGCCATCGGGGTTGTAGATCTCGCGGCAGTATTCGTCGAGGATCTCCGCCGGCAGCGCATCTTTACGGCCTGGCTTGAACCAGCGCTCGTCGGGGTAATGGACGAATTCGGCATTGGCGATGTCTTCGCCCCAGAACTGATCGTTGTAGAAGAAGTTGCAGTTGAGCCGCTCGATGAACTCGCCCAGCGCCGAGGCCAGCGCACCCTCCTTGGTGGCGCCCTTGCCGTTGGTGAAGCACATCGGCGACTGCGCATCGCGAATGTGCAGCGACCAGACATTGGGCACGATGTTGCGCCACGAGGCGATCTCGATCTTCATCCCGAGGCCGGCGAGAATCCCCGACATGTTGGCGATGGTCTGCTCCAGTGGCAGGTCCTTGCCGGCGATGAAGGTGCTGGTGTCCGAGGACGGGTCGAGCATCAGCAGCGCCTGGGCGTTGGCGTCGAGGTTTTCCACTTCTTCGATGACGAAGTCGGGGCCGGTCTGCACAACCTTTTTCACCGTGCAGCGGTCAATGGAACGCAGGATGCCCTGGCGGTCTTTCTCGCTGATATCGGCCGGCAACTCGACCTGGATCTTGAAGATCTGCTTGTAGCGGTTCTCCGGGTCGACAATGTTGTTTTGCGACAGGCGGATGTTATCGGTGGGGATATCGCGGGTCTGGCAGTACAGCTTGACGAAGTACGCCGCGCACAGGGCCGACGAAGCCAGGAAGTAATCGAACGGCCCCGGTGCCGAGCCATCGCCCTTGTAGCGGATCGGTTGATCGGCCACCACCGTGAAGTCATCGAACTTGGCTTCAAGTCGAAGGTTGTCGAGAAAGTTAACCTTGATTTCCATGCGGGAATACCATACGAGCAAAACGATTTGGCCGCCATTATCCGGGTTTTCGCCGGGAAGTCTTGTGCCTGACGCAATTACTCGGGCAAACCCGCCACGAAGCACTCAAAGTCATCGCCCTGCTGAATCGGCAGCCATCGTCAGCGTTGTCGCCGATGCAGCCTTGTTTGGCAGCGCCTGGATGCAGTCGATAAGCAGCCCGGGCTACCGGGCTGCCCTCTTGTCACGCGCCTTTACGCGCTTTCCAGCTGACCAATCGCCGCCTGCAGGCGGCTGCGGCTACGTTCGCTGACGTCCTTCTGGCTCTGGTGAGTCTCGGTCGGCGCCTGGCGTACGTTGGCATGCGGTACCACTTGCCAGCCGCCGCCATCCAGGCGCAGGTAGCGATAGCTGGCGGTGCCGCTGGCCCACTTGGCATCAAGGATTCCGTGCAGATGGAAAGTCTGCTCCAGGGTACTGAACGGGCCGCTGGGGCTGCCGGTGAGGTTGATAACAATATGGCCCTCACCTTTGAGGCCGAGCTTGAGGTCCGAGTAATCCCCCCAGACATCGGCATGGAAGTTCAGCGGCGGGTAGGTGGCAGCAAAGATGCTGGCCACGCCGGTGATCTTCTTGTGCACGGTGTTGACCAACAGATCGAGGGTCAGCACGGGGGCGCCGAGCAGGCCGGTGCGTACGTTGAGACGGGTGTGGAACAGTCCGATTGCGGGCATGGTACGACTCCTTGTCTGGTCAGGCGCGGCTGGACTTGCCGGCTTTGCCGGAAGCGCTCTTGGTCGAATCGATGGCGGTGTTCAGGGCTACGCCCGCATCACCGGTCGCCAGGGCCTTGAGGTGGGCGACATCGCCGGTAGCAATGGCCGCCTCCAGGGTCGCGGTGTGCAATAGCGCCTGGATGTCCTGATTACCGAAGGCCTTGATACGGGTGTCTTCGCGGTGCGCTGGCGCCTCGACCACGATCCATTGCCCCTGGTTATTCAGGTAGCGGTAACCGGCCTGGCCTTTCTGCCAGTCCGAGCCCACCGCCAGGTGCAGGCTGAAGATGATCGGCGAATTGGCCGTCGGGCCGCCGTGGTTACCTTGCAGGGTGATGAGGATATTGCTCGGGCTCGGCGGCAGGAACAGCTGGTAGCTGTAGGTGCCCCAGACGTCCAGGTTCAGGTCCAGTGGCGGGTTGGTGGCCTGGGTGAGCTGGGCGCTGCCGCGCAGGGTGCGGTCAGACGGATGCACCAGCAAATCGAGAACCAGGCGCTGGGCGCCGGGTGCATCGGTGCCGATGACGTAGGACAGGGGGAAGAGTCCTATTACAGGTGCTTGTAGTGAGTCAGTCATGGTGCCTCCATTGCAAACAATGAGTGGAAACAAGCGCGTGGCTGTTTCTGGCGGGCGACTTCCTTGGCGCACAGTTGGATGCAGGCGAACGGCGTCGCAACCTCCGCGCTGCGTCACGCGCAGATTGCCTGCGGCGAAGAC
This sequence comes from Pseudomonas sp. UC 17F4, assembly GCF_900101695.1. NCBI lineage: Bacteria > Pseudomonadati > Pseudomonadota > Gammaproteobacteria > Pseudomonadales > Pseudomonadaceae > Pseudomonas > Pseudomonas sp. UC 17F4. Next base: position 3,002,100 of record NZ_FNKV01000001.1, on the reverse strand, counting down.
GCTGCGGTCCGGTACGGCCATGCCCGATTGGGCACGGTTTACCGAGGTGCAACGGGTATGAAACCCTCCCTGGGCGCATAGCTGCCTGCCTGGCAGCCCAGATCAGTTAAGCAGGGAAATACGGGCTGGCCAGAGGGTGGTGGCAAAAGTGCATTATGTCCGACAAATGGTCGGCCAGCCTGGGTAAAGCACCCTGTTATCCCTCATATGGGTCACGCCGCTGTCACGTCCAGCTGCTAGCCTCTTGATGTTTTGCTGCCCCGAAACCTCTCGCACGCCAGGTGACCCCGAAGGTGTACTCAAGCATGACCCGCAAACAGATCATCCTGCGCTCAGACAGCATGCACAGCGACGACTTCGGCGCAGTGTTCAGCAGCCTGTTCGGCAACCTGTACGCCGATATCCCACCGCTGCCCGGTAACATCAACATCGGTGGCGTCTATGGCCGCCATGACGGCGTGAGTTTTCGACGCATGCATTACCGCGGTGACTTCACTTTCTGCTTTCCCGAGTCACAGGATGAAATCACCTTCGTCATTCCCTCCTCCGGGACCCTGATCCTTAACCCCGATCGTGACGCGGCGGGTTTTCGGCACATGGGCCTGGCGATCGACAAGGCCGATGTACGCTCGATGCGCTTGATGGATGATCACGACCAGTGCGGTATCTCGATCCGCCGGGCGCTGTTTACCGAGCGGCTGGCAACGCTGCTGGGCAAGCCGATTCTCGGCAGGTTGTATTTTGAGCCTGTGGTGCCGCTGGCCCACCTGCAGGGCATCAGGGCCCTGGTGGAGCTGGCCACCGGCAGCCAGTTCGACCTGCTGCTGCACGCCGGGGCGCTGATGCCGGCGCGCCTGCAGGAAATGCTCGTCGATGCGCTGCTCGAAATCTGGCCGCACAACTTCAGCCAGGCCCTGCAGCGCCCGGCGCCGATGATCGCGCCGCGACATGTGAAGCTGGCCATCGAGTACCTTCAGGCCCATCCGCACAGCCAGGTGAGCGGCACCGAGCTTGCGCGAATGTGCAACGTCAGCCTGCGTGCCTTGCAGGACGGTTTTCGGCGTTTCATGGGGTTGTCGATCGTCGCCTACCAGCGCCAACTGCGCCTGGAACACGCGCACCATGCACTGCGCCAACGCGGCGCGGCGTCGGTCACCGAGGTGGCGCTGGCGTCTGGCTTCAGCAATGTCGGCAGGTTCTGTCAGTACTTTCACAGTGCCTTCGGCGTCAGCCCTGCCGACGTGCGCAACGGCGCGGGCCAGCGGCGCAGGGCTGGCCCGGCTGGCAGTTAGAACAAGTAGCTGGCCTTGAGGCTGCCACTGGCGCCGTGGCTGTCACCGCCGCTGCTGGCGCCGGCTTCGGCAGCGAAGCTCAGCGCCCCCAGGCTGACCATCAGGTTGACCCCGGCAGTGAACTGGTCGCGGTTGTCGAAGGCGGCGCGCTGTTCGATGTCAAGGCCCAGCAGGTGGCCCTGGCTGTCGACCTGGTGATCGCCCAGCACATGCTCGTAGCCCAGATGCACGCCCGGCACCAGTTGCCAGCCCGCCAGGTCAATGGCGCCGAGTGCAACATCGAGGTTGGCGAATGCGCTGCGCCGGGTTTGCTGGATGCCATCGACCTCAAGGGCCAGTTCGCTGCCTTTTTCGTTAAAGCCCGAGAGGTCCAGGTGACTGATGCGCAGGCCCAGGCTTGGCTCCAGCATGATGGCACTGGATGGCATGCGATAGCCCAGGGCCAGGCTGGCGCCGCTGAGGGTGCCATGGCTGTCGCCCTTGGCCGCGCCCAGCCCACCGCCAAGCTCGCGCTTACTGGTGTAATCGAGCCAGCCGGCACTGAGGCCGGCATCGACGAACAGGCCACGCTCAAGCCCCGCCGGAGCGTAGCGCGCACCGGCCTTGAACAAGGTCAGGTCGGTGTCCGCCTCACCGCCCGCGCCGCCGACATTGCCACGGCTGTAGCCAAAACCGGCGTGGCCGCTGAACTGCTCGGAAAAGCGCTGGGTCAGGCCGATCATCAGGCCCTGGCTGTGCTCGTTGCTGCTGGCGGCATGGCTTGAACCGTCGGTGCCCAGGTAGCTGGCCAGGGCAGTACTCCACAACCGGTACTGGCCAACCTTAAGCTCAGTGCCGCGGCTGTAAGGCGCGGCGGCGCGGTCGATCAGCGCGCCCTGGCGCAACAGGTAGCTGGCGGCGTCGGCATGCACCTGGCCGCCGACGGTCGACTCGACGCCAGCCAGGTCACCGGCATCGATGGCCGACTGCAAGTAATAGTTGTAGGCACTGTAGGTGCCCGACAGGCTGCTGTCTTGCAACTGCTGCAACAGCTGCGCGCCGGACGCGGCGTTGCCAAGCAAGCCCAACTGGCCGGGCAGGCTGTTGTAGGAAACCATCTTGGCCCGCAGTACGTAGAGGGTCTCCTGAGACAAGCCCAGGCCCTCCTTGAGGTAGTTGTCCATGCTGCCGTACTGCGCAATGACCTGGTCGAGGCCGGCTTGCAGATAGCTGGCGTCCACCGCCAGCAGCGGCGCATAGATCGCCGCCATGCCCGGCGGCATGTGCGCCAGGGTCGCCGCCACGCGTGCGGCGGTGTAGTCGTTGGTGGCCAGGTAGTTGTCCATGATCGTCGCGCTGTCGACCCCGGCAATGCTCAGCAATACTGCGGCGGTCCAACCGGTGCGGTCCTTGCCGGCGGTGCAGTGGAACAGCGCCGCACCATCGCCCGCCGCCAGCTCATTGAACAGCGTGGTGAACTGCCCACGCATACCGGCATCGTTGACGAAGGCGCGGTTGGTCTCCTGCATCATGGCAATGGCATCGGCGGCACTGGTGAAGCTGACGCGGGTGATATCGGCGCCGGAGGTGTTGTTGCCGATGATGTCGATATTACGGTAGCGCGCGCCCTCGATCAGGGTGTCGGGGGTGGCGGCAATCTCGTCCGGGGTGCGCAGGTCGTAAATCGCCTTGATACCCAGGCCGTTGAGCGTGGCCAGGTCAGCTGGCGACGGCGTCAGGGCGTTGGAGCGGTAGAACACGCCGCTGCGCATCGTGCCGTCGTGGGCAGTGGAATAGGCATGGGTGGTGCCGGCGATATCGCGAAAGTTGTCGATACGCGCCAGGCGCGGGGTATCCAGCGGCACACTTTCTGCGGCCTGGGCGGCGGCGATGGACAGGCTCAAAACGGACAGCGAACACAACAGTCGTTGATACACGATGCAGCCTCATGGAAGTCACGTTGGGCTGGCTACTATTGCGGGCTGACCTGCGACTTAATATTGCAAAAAGCCCGGATTGGCGAATCGCTGCGCGATCTGTCCGGGGCATGCGTTTTTTGTCCGTATTGCGTCGTACTTGCGGCGTTTTATCGCTGCAAACTGCCAGTTCTGGCACAATCGCCGGCCTGTCAGCGAACACTTACGAATGGAAGAAAAGTGAACTACCTATGAAGCGGTATTACATTGTTACCCACGGACAGGCGCAACATCACATCGATAACCTTGTCGGCGGCTGGTTTGATTCCAGGCTAACGCCTAAAGGGATCGAACAGGCCCAGGCCCTGGCCAGTTTTTTTACGGCCCAGGGGTTTTCAAAAAGCCCGGCAATTTACTCTTCTGACCTGCTGCGTTGTAAAGAGACCGCAACAATAGTTGCCGATGCCCTGGGGCTTGAGCCGAACCTCGACGCACGGTTGCGCGAGATGTCGTTCGGCAGTCATGAGGGCATGGAGCAGGCGCTGCATGACAGCATCATGAAACCTTGCGCCGAGAAACCCGGCGAGCGCATGGACCATGCCATCTGCGACGGGGCTGAAACCCGTCGGCAATTCGCACGTCGAATTTACGACTTTGTCGCAACGCTGGATGCTGAGGTTGAATGCGCAATTATCGTAACCCACGGCTTTGCCGCCAGTTTCCTGATTAGCGCGTTACAACGCGTGCCGGTCGAGAGCATGGCGTTTATCTCGTTCAAAATGTCTGCAGGCGGTGTGTCGGAGTTGATAGAGGATGATCTGTTCAAGAACGTCACCCTGACAAAGTTGAATATGCAGGTTTAGTTGTTGGCCAGACATTTTCGTTGGCTTTAGGAGCTGGCTTGCCAGCGATCGAGCGCGCAGCGGTCGTAATCCTGAACATCGATCACTGGTAACCTGCAGCCCCTTTCCGGCCAGCCCGCAAGGCAGATTATGGACAATCCAGACTACTACCCCTTCCACCTCTTCGCCGCCACCTTCGAAAGCGAAACGCACGCCCGCCAGTTCGCTTTCGAGCAATGGCAACCCGAGCCGCCCGCCAGCGCGAGTGCTGCCGAATTCGCCGCCTGGGAGGATCGCAATCCGTCCTGGCAGCTTGCCCAGGAGCTTGAGTGGTTCATGGATTCGGACTTCGTCGAGCTGGATGAGTCGCTGGAATATGTGCAGAGCCTGATGGCCGACGAGGCGCAGAAAGCGCAATTGTGTTCCCGGTCTCTGGACGCTTTCAGTCACTTCATCATCGTCGGCGACAACGCCATTTACGGCGACCGCCGCTCAGCAGATCACTCCCATTCGCGCCAGCCACAAAGCACCGCCACGCTCACCTACCTGGGGCATTTCAATTGAGCCGGGTGCGGGTGGTAAGGATTGATCTGGGCCAGGTGACCAGCGCCAGGCAATTGCATCACCTGTTAAGGGACTCTCTCGGTTTTCCCGAATGGTATGGCTGTAACTGGGATGCCTTCTGGGATGCGATCAGCGGACTTGTACAGATGCCTCGACAGTTGCAGCTCAGTGGCTGGGAGGCTTTTGCCAGGCGCTTGCCCAGAGACGCCGAACTGATGCAGAAGTGCCTGGCCACGCTGCAGGCCGAGTATCCGCAGATGGCCTCTGAAGTGCTGTTCGAGTGAGTGATCCCCACACTCGCTGATGCTGGCGAGTGGATATCCAGACAAACCTGATTATGCTTCAAGAAACCTTGCAGCAATGCGAGGCCGTCAGTCTGTGTTCATGATTTGCGCAATCCGATGACATCACCCTAAGGCCTGGGTGCGGCAAGGACAGTGGGAACTCCGGCCTACAAGCACAAGACGGAGAAGACTCATGGCGGCAATCGACAATACAACCACGGGCAGCGCGCCCAAACGCGGGATCACCAAGGAAGAGCGCAAGGTGATTTTCGCCTCCTCCCTGGGCACGGTGTTCGAGTGGTATGACTTCTACCTCTACGGCTCGCTCGCCGCGATCATCGCCAAGCACTTCTTCGCCGGGGTCAACGAGACCACGTCGTTCATCTTCGCCCTCCTCGCCTTCGCCGCAGGCTTTGCCGTACGGCCGTTCGGCGCGATTGTGTTCGGCCGGCTAGGGGACATGATCGGGCGCAAGTACACCTTTTTGATCACCATCGTGATCATGGGTATCTCCACCGCCGTGGTTGGTTTGCTGCCCGATTACGCCACCATCGGCGTGGCCGCGCCGGTCATCCTGATCACCCTGCGCCTGCTCCAGGGCCTGGCCCTGGGCGGTGAGTATGGCGGTGCGGCAACCTACGTCGCCGAGCATGCGCCCAAGGGCAAGCGCGGTTACTTCACCTCGTGGATTCAGACCACCGCCACCCTGGGGCTGTTTCTGTCGCTGCTGGTGATCCTCGCCTGCCGAACCATTCTCGGCACCGAGGCGTTCGAGGCCTGGGGCTGGCGGATCCCGTTTTTGCTGTCGATCCTGCTGCTGATCGTCTCGGTGTACATCCGCCTGCAACTGAGCGAGTCGCCGGTGTTCCAGAAGATGAAGGCCGAGGGCAAGGCCTCGAAGGCGCCGCTGACCGAGTCGTTCGCCCGCTGGGACAACCTCAAGATCGTCATCATGGCCCTGCTCGGCGGCACCGCCGGCCAGGCGGTGGTGTGGTACACCGGGCAGTTCTACGCGCTGTTCTTCCTGTTGCAGATGCTCAAGATCGACCCGCAGACCGCCAACCTGCTGATTGCCGGCTCACTGCTGATCGGTACGCCGTTCTTCATCCTGTTCGGCAGCCTTTCGGACCGCATCGGCCGCAAGGGCATCATCATGGCCGGCTGCATCATCGCCGCGCTGACCTACTTCCCGATCTTCAAGGCGCTGACCGAATACGGTAACCCCGACGTGTTCATCGCCCAGGAGAAGAACCCGGTGACGGTGGTGGCCGACCCCAACCAGTGCTCGTTCCAGTTCGACCCGGTGGGCAAGGCCAAATTCACCAGCTCCTGCGACCTGGCCAAGAGCGTGCTGGCGAAAAAAGCCATCCCCTACGCCAACGTCAAGGCAGAGCCGGGCAGCGTCGCGCAGATCCATATCGGCGACAAGGTGCTGCAAAGCTTTGAAGGCACCGGCATGCCGGCCGCCGATTTCAAGGCGCAGAACGACGCCTTCATCGCCACCCTGGGCACGGCCCTGAAAGATGCCGGCTACCCGGAAAAAGCCGACCCGGCCAAGACCAACTACCCGATGGTGTTGCTGCTGCTGACCATCCTGGTGATCTACGTGACCATGGTCTACGGGCCGATCGCCGCCTGGCTGGTGGAGCTGTTCCCCACGCGCATCCGCTACACTTCGATGTCACTGCCCTACCACATCGGCAACGGCTGGTTCGGCGGCTTCCTGCCAACCGTGGCCTTTGCCATGGTCGCCGCCACCGGCGACATCTACTACGGGCTGTGGTACCCGATCGTCATCGCGGTGATGACGGCGATTCTCGGCACCTTCTTCCTGCCGGAAACCAAGGACCGCGACATCACTGATACTTAAGTCTGATACCCGCCCTCTCCCCCAGTGGGAGAGGGCATTTGCCCTGATTTCAGCGCCAATGCAGCCCTTGCCGAATTATGTACCAACTTGTTAATTAGCTTGCTAAGGGTATAACATTCGGCCACCCCCCCCTTCGAGTTCTTTTCGATATGACGCACTCACCGCGCGCCAACGGCGCCTCAACATTCATCCTGGTTGGCCTGGGCGTGATCATCGCCCTGCTCGGCCTTGCGCTCGCCGCCGGTGGCGTGAAGCTGGTCAGCCTCGGTGGTTCCTGGTACTTCCTGCTCGGCGGCCTGCTGATGGCGCTTTCCGGGCTGCTGATCGCCCGCCGCAAGCTGGCCGGGGCCTGGCTGTTCGCCGCCTTTGTGCTCGGCACCGCGATCTGGGCCGTGGCCGATGTCGGCCTGGTGTTCTGGCCGCTGTTCTCGCGCCTGTTCATGTTCGCCGCGATGGGCCTGGCGGTGACGCTGGTGTACCCGCTGCTCAAGCGTGCCGCCGGCGCCACGCCAGGTCGTGGTGCCTATGGCCTGGCCGCAGTGCTGGCAATCGCCCTGGCGGTGGCGGCCGGCAATATGTTCGTCGCCCACCCAAGCGTTGCCCCCACCGGTGACGGCCCGGGCCTGACCGCGGTCGACCCGGCCAACGCGCAAAAAGACTGGGCCCACTACGGCAACAGCGAAGGCGGCAGCCGCTTCGCCGCCCTGGACCAGATCAACCGCAGCAACGTCGACAAGCTGAAAGTGGCCTGGACCTACCACACCGGTGACGTCGCCATCAGCGATGGCAACGGTGCCGAAGACCAGCTGACGCCGCTGCAGGTTGGCAACAAGGTGTTCATCTGCACCCCGCACAACAACCTGATCGCCCTTGATGCCGACACCGGCAAAGAGCTGTGGAAGAACCCGATCAACGCCAAGTCGGCAGTCTGGCAGCGTTGCCGCGGCATGGCCTATTTCGATGCCAGCGCGCCGATCGCCCAACCGACCCAGCCCAACAGCACCCCGATCATCGCCGCCAGCGTGCCGGCCGGTGCCAACTGCCAGCGCCGCCTGCTGACCAACACCATTGACGCCCGCCTGATCGCGGTCGACGCCGACACCGGTGAGTTCTGCCAGGGCTTTGGCAACAATGGCCAGGTCGACCTCAAGGCCGGCCTGGGCAATGTCCCGGACGCGTTCTACCAATTGTCCTCGGCGCCGCTGATGGCCGGCACCACGGTGGTGGTCGGCGGCCGGGTTGCCGACAACGTCCAGACCGACATGCCAGGCGGCGTGATCCGCGGCTTTGACGTGATCAGCGGGCAGATGCGCTGGGCCTTCGACCCGGGCAACCCGCAAGATCGCAATGCGCCGACTGGCGACAACACCTACGTGCGCAGCACCCCCAACAGCTGGGCACCGATGTCCTATGACCCGGCGATGAACACCCTGTTCCTGCCGATGGGCAGCTCGTCCACCGACATCTATGGCGTCGAGCGTACCGAGCTGAACCACAAGTACGGCGCTTCGGTGCTGGCCCTGGACGCGACCAGCGGCGAAGAGAAGTGGGTGTACCAGACCGTGCACAACGACCTCTGGGACTTCGACCTGCCGATGCAGCCAAGCCTGATCGACTTCACCACGGCCGACGGTCAGTCGGTGCCGGCGCTGGTCATCGGCACCAAGGCCGGGCAGATCTACGTGCTCGACCGCGCCAGCGGCAAGCCGCTGACCGAAGTAGTCGAGACCCCGGTCAAGCCGGGCAACATCCCCGGCGAGCCGTACTCGCCGACCCAGCCTAAATCGGTGGGCATGCCGCAGATCGGCGCCCAGCAACTGACCGAGTCGGACATGTGGGGCGCCACCCCGTATGACCAGCTGCTGTGCCGCATCGACTTCAAGAAGATGCGCTACGACGGCCTGTACACCGCACCGGGCACCGACCTGTCGCTGAGCTTCCCGGGCTCGCTGGGCGGCATGAACTGGGGCAGCATCTCCACCGACCCGGTGCATGGTTTTATCTTCGTCAACGACATGCGCCTGGGCCTGTGGATTCAGATGATCCCGTCGCAGAACAAAGGCCAGGCCGCCTCCGGGGGTGAAGCGCTGAACACCGGCATGGGCGCGGTACCACTCAAGGGCACGCCGTATGCGGTGAACAAGAACCGCTTCCTGTCGGTGGCCGGCATTCCGTGCCAGGCGCCGCCCTTCGGCACCCTCACTGCCATCGACATGAAGACCCGCAAGGTTGCCTGGCAAGTGCCGGTCGGCACCGTCGAAGACACCGGCCCACTGGGCATCCGCATGCACCTGCCGATCAAGGTTGGCCTGCCGACCCTCGGCGGCACCCTGTCGACCCAGGGCGGCCTGGTGTTTATCGCCGGCACCCAGGACTTCTACCTGCGCGCGTTCAACAGCGCCAACGGTGAAGAAGTGTGGAAAGCCCGCCTGCCGGTCGGCAGCCAGGGCGGCCCGATGACCTATGTGTCGCCGAAAACCGGCAAGCAGTATGTGGTCATCACCGCCGGTGGTGCGCGTCAGTCGACGGACCGTGGCGACTATGTAATGGCCTACGCGCTGCCGTAAATCGCATCGCCCTCATCGCGGGTCAAGCCGGCTCCCACAGAAGCTGTGGGAGCGGGCTTGACCCGCGATGGGACTTTTACCGAACTCCCAGGAATACCCCGCAATGCCCCGCGCTTCTCGCATCACCCCTGCCCTGCTCCTGGCCCTGGCCAGCACCACGGCCCTGGCCGACGACCTGATGACCCGCAACACCCTGACCGGCGACTGGGGCGGCCTGCGCCATCAGCTCGACGAACAGGGCATCAAGTTTACTGGCGACTACAGCGGCGAAACCGCCTACAACGCCGATGGCGGCCTGCACCGCTCGGCGCGTTACTCGCAGAACCTCAAGCTGGGCGTGCAGTTCGACCTGGGCAAGCTGTACGGCCTGGACAACGGCGGCAAAGTCCAGCTGACGATCAACGACCGCCGCGGCAACAGCGCCTCCGAAGACCTGGTGGGCAACCGCCTGCCGATCCAGGAAAACTACGGCGGCCTTTACACCCGCCTGACTGAACTGAGCTACGAGCGCACCCTGTTCACCCCGGCGCTGAACCTCAAGCTCGGCTACATGGCCATGGGCAACGACCTCGGCGGCCTCGACAGCGGCATCCTCTGCAACTTCATGAACGCCGGTTTCTGCGGCCATCCGCTGAACATGTCCGGCGGCAGCGGCTGGACCAACTACCCCAACGCGCACCTGGGCGTGCGGGTCAAATACGACCTGTCGCCGGCCTGGCAACTGCGCGTGGCGGCGTTCAACGTCGACCCCGAAAGCAACGGCAACTCCAGCCGCGCCTGGCACCTGGGCCCCAAGCACACCACCGGCACCGTGGTTCCGGTGGAGCTGGTGTACAAGCTGGCCGGCGAACTGCCGGGTGAGTACAAGCTCGGTTACTACTACGACAGCTCCGATGTGAAACGCATTGGCAGCGACAAAGAGGTGTCCGGCCGCAGCGGCCATTACCTGCTGGTGGACCAGGCCGTCTGGGCCTCGCAGAGCTCCGAGGGCCGCAGCCTGCATGCCTTCGGCCAGTACTCGGCCGCCAGCGCCGCCGCCTCGCCATTCAGCAAGTGGTATGGCGCAGGCGTGGTGCTGTACAAGCCGTTCGAAGGCCGCCCGCGTGACACGCTTGCCTTCGGCTATGGCCGCGCCGTGCCCAACCCGCGCAGCCGTGATGTGCAGCAAGACGCCGCCGTGGCCGCAGGGGTTGCCTACCCCAACCTGGACAGCGCCGAGCAGTTGGTTGAGCTGAGCTACGGCTACCAGGCCACCCCGTGGCTGACCCTGCGCCCGGATGTGCAATACATCATCGAGCCGGGGGCGTTTTCCGCTGAGAACATCGACAACGCGCTAGTGTTCGGCCTGCAGGTCAAAGCCACGTTCTGAGCCTTGCTGACACCGGTGAGCGCCGGTTGGTCTATACGCGCCCGGGCAATCCGGGCGATGATCGCGCTCCCGGTTTTCAAGGATTGAAGATGAATACGCTGCTTTCCATCTACGCGCTGTGCGTGGTCGTGCTGTTTGTGAAGATGCTGGCGATCTCCTGCTACCAGGGCTTCTATCGCATCAGCCGCCTGACCTTCAAGAACCCCGAAGACGCCGGCCTGGTCGGCCGCCCGCCGAGCGCCGAGGAACTGCCGCAGGTCGCCCGTGCGGCTCAGGCCTGGGCCAACGATCTGGAGAACATTCCGCTGTTTTTCGTGCTCGGCGCGCTGTGCCTGGTATTCAACCCACCGCTCATGCTCACGGCCGGGCTGATGCTGTTGTTCACCGTCGCCCGCCTGCTGCACACAGTGTGCTTTCTGGCCCGCTGGCAACCGTGGCGCACGATCGCCTACGCCGTGGCAATCGTCTGCCTGTTGGCGATGGCGGCGCTGGTCAGCATGGGCGCCCTGCGGCATTTCTGATCGGGCTTGCCAGGAAGTTCTTAAGTATTGGGAATTTGCAACGAGAAAATGGCAGGGGCGGCTGGATTCGAACCAACGCATGGCAGGATCAAAACCTGCTGCCTTACCGCTTGGCGACGCCCCTGTAATTGTAGCGATGAGTGCCTGGCACTCGCTTGCGATGATGCAGCGTGGTGCAACCTGGAAAGTTGCGGGCCTGCGCTGCCAGCCGGTGAAGGCCGTTGCAAGAATGGCCGGCAATTTAACAAACTTGATTGCATCTGGGAAGCCCCCAGGCAAACAAATTGTTGTTAAAACAGCCACTTACTCTGAATCGAGGCGCCAGGTCGGCGCCTCGACCGTTCACCGGCTACGCCCGACAAGGCGCAACCGGTGTTTTACCGCCGCAAGAAACTCAGTTCCACGGACGGTCGCCGTTCTCGTCTTTGACCCGAGTCGGCAGGCCCATCACATCCAGCGCCTTGAGGAACGGCTCGGCTGGCAGCTCCTCGACGTTGACCATGCGCTGCACGTCCCACTCGCCACGGGCAACCAGCAGCGCTGCTGCTACGGGTGGTACGCCTGCGGTGTAGGAAATACCCTGGCTGTCGGTTTCGGCGTAGGCCTCTTCGTGGTCCGCTACGTTGTAGATGAACACTTCACGCGGCTGGCCGTCCTTGGTGCCCTTGACCAGGTCGCCGATGCAGGTCTTGCCGGAGTAACCCGGAGCCAGCGAGGCAGGATCCGGCAGCACGGCCTTGACCACTTTGAGCGGTACCACTTCAAGGCCTTCGGCGGTCTTGACCGGTTGCTCGCTGAGCAGGCCAAGGTTTTTCAGCACGGTGAAGACGTTGATGTAGTGCTCGCCGAAGCTCATCCAGAAACGCACGTTCGGCACGTCGAGGTTCTTCGACAGCGAGTGCACTTCGTCGTGGCCGGTCAGGTACAGGTTCTGCGAGCCGACTACCGGCAGGTCGTCGGTACGCTTGACTTCGAACATGGTGTTGCTGGTCCACTGGCTGTTCTGCCAGCTCCACACCTGCCCGGTGAACTCGCGGAAGTTGATTTCCGGGTCGAAGTTGGTGGCAAAGTACTTGCCATGGGATCCGGCATTGACGTCGAGGATGTCGATCGAATCAATGCTGTCGAAATACTGTTGCTTGGCCAGGGCGGCATAGGCGTTTACCACGCCCGGATCGAAGCCCACGCCAAGAATGGCGGTAACGTTCTTTTGTTGGCACTCTTCGAGGTGTTTCCACTCGTAGTTGCCATACCAGGGCGGCGTCTCGCAGATCTTGCCCGGTTCTTCGTGAATGGCGGTGTCCAGGTAGGCCACGCCAGTATCGATGCAGGCACGCAGCACCGACATGTTGAGGAAAGCGGAACCGACGTTGATGACGATTTGCGATTCGGTTTCGCGGATCAGCGCTTTGGTCGCTTCGACGTCCAGCGCATTCAGCGCGAAGGCCTTGATTTCTGCGGGCTGCTTGAGGCTACCCTTGGCCTTGACGCTGTCGATGATGGCCTGGCATTTGGAGATGTTGCGCGACGCGATAGCAATACGACCGAGTTCGTCGTTGTGCTGCGCGCACTTGTGGGCCACCACCTTGGCGACACCTCCTGCACCAATGATAAGAACGTTCTTCTTCAATTTCTCTTGCTCTCCTTTACTGCCAGCTTACGACAGGCTGGACAAGTAGTCTTCGAAACCAAACTCACGAACCAGCTCGACACTACCGTCGAGTTGTTTCACTACGATGGACGGCATTTTCAGGCCGTTGAACCAGTTTTTCTTGACCATGGTGTAACCCGCTGCGTCAACAAACGACAGCCGATCGCCGATGGCCAGCGGACGATCGAATTGGTATTCGCCGAAAATGTCGCCGGCGAGGCAGGATTTGCCGCATACCATGTAGGTGTGTTCGCCCTCGCTTGGCGCCAGCTTGGCGTTCAGGCGGTAGATCAGCAGGTCGAGCATGTGTGCTTCGATCGAGCTGTCGACCACGGCCAGGTGCTTGCCGTTGTAGAGGGTGTCGAGCACGGTAACTTCCAGCGAGGCGCTCTGGGTGATCGCCGCTTCGCCCGGCTCCAGGTAAACCCGCACGCCGTACTTCTCGGAGAAGGCTTTCAGGCGCGCGCAGAAGGCGTCGATTGCATAGCCTTCGCCGGTGAAGTGGATACCGCCGCCAAGGCTGACCCACTCGACCTTGTGCAGCAGGTGACCGAAGCGCTCTTCGATGGTGCACAGCATCTGGTCGAACAGGCCGAAGTCGCCGTTCTCGCAGTTGTTGTGGAACATGAAACCGGAGATCTTCTCGATGACGGCCTCGACCTTCACCGGGTCCCACTCGCCCAGGCGGCTGAACGGGCGCGCCGGGTCGGCCAGCAGGTAGTCGGAGCTGCTCACCTGCGGGTTGACGCGCAGGCCGCGGACCTTTCCTTCAGACTGTTCGGCAAAACGCTCGAGCTGGCCGATGGAGTTGAAGATGATCTTGTCGCAGTTGTCGAGCATCTCTTCGATTTCATCGTCGGCCCAGGCCACGCTGTAGGCGTGGGCCTCGCCGGCGAACTTCTGGCGGCCGAGCTTGAGCTCGTACAGCGACGACGAGGTAGTGCCGTCCATGTACTGCTCCATCAGGTCGAACACCGACCAGGTGGCGAAGCACTTGAGTGCCAGCAGGGCCTTGGCCCCGGACTGCTCGCGCACGTAGGCGATCTTTTCCATGTTGCGCAGCAGCTTGGTTTTGTCGATGAGGTAGTACGGCGTTTTGATCATTTCGAGGCCCCCGGCCAGGCCGGCCAAAAAAAGGACACGCATTGTGCCTTCCCTTGTCCCAAGTCGAAAGAGCAAAAGCGCTTTTCCCTGGATCGGCGGTCAATTTCGGTGCATTCAACCGTGACCGAGCCATTGCTCGAGGAGCAAAACCGCAGCAATCACTACCATTGCCAGCCCCGACACCCGGCTGACCACCTGCGCTGCCGCTGGCCGCGCCTGCAATACCGCCTGGGAGCCAAAGCCCACCAGCAGGTAAACCACCGCGCAACTGCCGGCATGCACCAGGCCCAGGGTGACGATCTGCACCGGCACGGGCCAGGCGGCCATGGCATCGGTGAACTGCGGCAGCAAGGCCAGAAACAGCAGGAACACCTTGGGGTTCAGACCACTGACGCAGACGCCCTTGAACGCCCAGCGTGCCCACGACGCCGACTGCTGCGCCAGCCCGGCCTGCGGCGCTGAAGGATGAACAAACATGTTGATGCCCAACCACAGCAAGTAACCGCAACCGGCCACAGTCAGCAGGGTCAGGGCCATGGGGTTGCTGGCCACCAGCCCCCCTACCCCGGCGGCGACAATCAGGGTTGCCAGCAGATGGCCGAGCAGCAACCCGGCCACTGCCGGCACCACCACCCGCCCGCGCAACCCGGCGGAAATCGCGTAGGCCCAGTCCGCCCCCGGGGTAATCACCAACAATAACGACACCGCCCAGAACGCGGCCAGCATGTTCAAGGTCATGGCCACAGCTCCGGGTGCTGAATCTGGAATTTTCTTGCCTGCATGCTTGCCTCCGCTCGCTGATCTGACGTTGAGCGGGAGATTAGAGAAAAGCTGATAGGATTATCTTTCTAATATTCCAGAACTAACGGCCAGAACAGAAAGGTTCTTCCCCATGGACAGGATTGACCGCAAGATCCTTGCGCAGCTGCAAAACGACGGGCGCCTGTCGCTGACCGAACTGGCCGACCGGGTGGGCCTGAGCCTGTCGCCCTGTCACCGCCGGGTGCGCGCGCTGGAGCAATCCGGGGTGATTCAGGGCTACCGCGCGCAGTTGGCGCCGGGCGCCCTGGGGCTGAATTTTTCGGCCATGGTCTTCGTCACCTTGCGCGAAGGTGATCGCCAGGCGGTCAGCGCCTTCGAAGCGGCGCTGCAGGAGATTGCCCAGATCGTCGAAGCGCAGCGGCTGTTTGGTGATCCGGACTACCTGCTGCAGGTGGTCACCCGCGACCTGCCAGCCTTCCAGCAGTTGTACGACGAGCGACTGTCGGCCCTGCCCAATGTGCAGCGCCTGACCTCGACCCTGGTGATGAAACGGGTGATCGAGAACCGCTCGTTGCCGATGTAAGCTGCGCGCACAATTGTTCTAAACCCCGCCGCATAAACGGGTTATGGTCGTGCATGCCTCACTGCCCGGAGCCCGCCGTGCCCAGCCACAACTGGATCGATCTCGCCCAGGACGCCGACACCGGCATCGAGTCGGTGCGCGCGCATTTCAAAGGCCACGCCTATGACCCGCACTGGCATGACAGTTACCTGATCGGGGTCACCGAGCAAGGCGTGCAGCAGTTTCATTGCCGCCAGTTGCAGCACTTCAGCACGCCGGGCAAGGTATTTATGCTCGAACCTGGGGAACTGCACGACGGCCATGCGCCAACCGCGGACGGCTTCACCTACTCGATGCTCTACCTCGACCCGCAGTGGCTGGAGCGCGAGCTGCAAGCATTGTTCGAGCAGGCGCCAGCGGCTAGTCAGCCCAGCTTTGCCGACACCTTGAGCGCCGACCCGCAGCTGTGCGGGGCCATTGCCCGGGCCTTCCAGGCGCTGCATGGGGGTGAGCTGAAAATGCTCCGGCAGACGGCAATGGACGAGCAGCTCGGCTGCATGACCCGCCATACCCTGTGGCGCAAACGCATCGACCCCGACCCGCGCCTGCCGCAGGTGGCGCGCAGGGCCCGCGAGTATCTGCACGCCCATTACACCGAGGACATTGGCCTGGTGGAGCTGGCCGAGGCCTGCCAGGTCGATCGCTTTCGCCTCAACCGTGCCTTCAAGAGCGCCTTTGGCCTGGCGCCCCATGCCTACCTGATCCAGCTGCGCCTGGCCAAGGCGCGCCGTTGGCTGGCCCGTGGCGACAGCCCGGCAGTGGTCGCCGCCGCCCTCGGCTTTGCCGACCAGAGCCACCTGGGTCGCTGGTTCCGCCGCGCCTATCGACTCACACCTGCCGATTACCGTCGCCGCTGCGCAAAGCTTCCAGACTGAAAGCCCACCAGCCGGGAACATGGGGCTCCCCTGCACTGGAGTCCGATCATGTTGCCCAACCTGCTGCCTTTCGCCCTGTTCGCTTTTGTCGCCAGTATCACGCCTGGGCCGACCAATATCCTGATCCTCGGCCATGGCGCGCGCTTCGGTTTGCGCGCGACCCTGCCGCTGATACTCGGCGCCTGCCTGGCCGCCGCGCTAGTGGTGCTGCTGGTCGGCCTGGGGCTGGGTGAAGTGCTGCTGGCCTACCCGCGAGTGCAGCAACTGATGACTTGGCTCGGCGTGGCCTGGTTGAGCTGGCTGGGCTGGCAATTGCTCAATGCTGGCGCAGCACCGCTGGCCAGCCCCGACAGCCCCCGAGACCTTCGGGCCCGGGACGCGGCACTGTTGCAGTTGATCAACCCCAAGGTGTGGTTGATGGCGGTCGCGGTGCTCGGGGTTTTCAGCAGCGCCAGCGCGAACCCGTTGCAGGACAGGCTGCAACTGGCGCTCTTGTTTCTGCTCATCGCCCTGCCGTGCATGACCAGTTGGGCGCTGATGGGCGTCGGTAGCGCACGCTTGCTGCGCTCGCCGCAAAAGGCCCGGCGCTTCAATCAGCTGTTGGCGCTGCTGCTGATTGCCTCGGCCTGGCTGGCGGTGCTGGGATAGCCACGGCGGGGCCTTGCGCCCCGCCTCGGGCCATCAACTGAAGGCGTTGATGAACCAGGTAATCAGCGGCAAGGCGACGATGTCGATCAGCACCGCCCCGCACAGCGGCACGATGATGAAGGCCTTGTACGAGAACACCTTGTAGTGGTCGCAGATCGCGCCCATGTTGGCCACCGCGTTCGGCGTCGCGCCCAGGCCATGGCCCATGTAGCCGGCGCACAGTACCGCCGCGTCGTAGTTGCCGCCGAACAGGCGGAACAAGACGAAGATGCACAGCAGCACCATGATCAGCACTTGCACCACCAGGATCACCAGCAGCGGCAGGCCCAGTTGCTCCAGCTCCCAGAACTTCAGGCTCATCATCGCCATGGTCAGGAACATGCCCAGGCTGATGTCGCCCAGGGTGCTGACGGCATTGTCTGGAATCTCGATGACCCGTGCGCGGTCGTTGAAGTTGCGCGCCAGGATGGCGACGAACATGGCGCCGACGTACACCGGCAGGACGATACCCAGGTGCGCCTTCAGCGCATCGCCGATCCAGAAGCCGAGCACCATGATCACCAACATGCAGGTCAGCAAGCGCAGCAGCACCGGCGTATCAATGCTGACAACGGGGGTTTCATTGGCTTTTTCCAGGGCTTGCAGGGCATCGACCTGGTCTGCCTGTACCACCAGTTTCTTGCGTTCGATCAGGTAACGCGCCACCGGGCTGCCGAGCAGGCCACCGGCAACCATGCCGAAGGTCGCCGAGGCCAGCGCGGCTGTAGTGGCGCCGACCGTGCCGAGGCTCTCGGCGATCGGGCCAAAGGCTGCGGCGGCGCCAAAGCCACCTTCCAGCGACACGGCGCCGGCCATGATCCCCAGCAGCGGGTCGATGCCCAGGGCCTTGGCCATGCCCACGCCGACCAGGTTCTGCAGCAGCGCCAGGCCCCAGCAGGCACCCAGGTAGATGAACAGGATCTTGCCGCCCTGGCGCAGCAGGCCAAGGCTGCCGCCCAGGCCGACGGTGGTGAAGAACGCCACCATCAGCGGCGTTTGCATGGCGGTGTCGAGCTTGATGTCCAGCCACTGCTGGTCACGCAGCAGCCACACCACCAGGGCAAAGCCAAAACCGCCGATGACCGGCGCCGGGACACAGAGCTGGCGCAGCCAGTAGCTGTGCTTCTTCAGTTGCGCACCCATCGCCAGCAGCAGGAGCGCCAGGGCGACGGTGGTCAGAGCATCGAGTTGCAGGGTCAGCATGGTTAACACTCTTCTTTTTATAGTTGGATCGGGGTTGTGGATTTCAGTCGACCAGGCTGGCCAGCAGCCGTGCAGCGATGCGCGCGGTGCGTTGGTCCTGGTCAAGACCGGGGTTGAGTTCGGCGATGTCGGCCATGCGCAACTTGCCGCTGGCCTTGGCGCGCCGCGCCAGGTGCTCGACCACCATCAGCTCGACGCCATGGGCCGAGGGCGCACTGACGCCGGGCGCCTGGCTGGCCGGCAGGACGTCCAGGCAGAGGGTCAGGTACAGGTGGTCGATGCCGCTGAGAAAGTCATCGACGAAGGTCTCCAGCGCGGCGATATTCCACGGCTGCATCTGCCGGTCGAGGCGATAACGCACGTTCAGGCGCTGGGCCTGGTCGAACAAGGCCTGGGTGTTGTTCAGCTCGCTGACGCCCAGGCAGCAGTATTCAAAGGCCATGCCGGCCTGCTGGCAGTACTCGGCAATCTGCCGGAACGGCGTGCCGGAGCTGCTCTGGGCGCTGTGGCGCAGGTCGAAGTGGGCATCGAAATTGAGAATGCCGATGCGCGGCTGCGCCTCTTGCTGGCGTAAATGGCCAGCCAGGCCGAGAAAACTGGCATAGGCGATTTCGTGCCCGCCGCCCAGGCCCAACGGCAGATGCCCTTGCCCCAGCAGTTGCGTCACCCGCTTGGCATAGGCCTGCTGGGCACCTTCCAGGTCAGTACCGAGGCAGACGAAGTCGCCGCTGTCATAGACCGGGCGCTGGCCACGCCAGGCCAGGTTGGCCAAGGCCTTGCGCAGGGCCGGCGGCCCCTGGCGGGCGCCGCTGCGGCCCTGGTTGCGGATCACCCCTTCGTCACAGGCCAGGCCCACCAGGGCGTTGCCAGCCGGTTGGTCATCAGCCCAGGGCTGCACCCATTGGTGCCAGCGCAGGGCCGCCGTGCCTTCTGCGGCGTCGACGCGGCCCTGCCAGAGCGGCAGTGCGGTAGTGCTGTTCATGCGGATACTCCAGTAGATTCAGTCCAGCCGCGCACCGATGCGCAGGGCCACGTCGCAGGTCCAGCGGGTCAGGCGCTCGCTGTTCTGCCGGGCGCGAATGGCCGGGGCCATCAGGCTGATTGCGCCATGCAGGCGGTTGCGGCTGTCGAGCACCGGGGCACTGACGCCCCAGATGCCGTCGTCGATTTCACCGAGGCTGATGGCATAGCCCTGGTCACGGATCTGCACGAAGCTCTGGCGGTAACTGTCCAGTGCTTCGGCTTCCAGGCCCTGCTCTTCAAGAATCGCCAGGCTGCGCGCCGGCTCCATGTGCGCCAACAACACCCGCGCCGACGCGCCGACCCGCAGCGGTTGCGCCAGGCCCTTCTGGTAACAGCAGCGCAGTGGCTGCGGGCTGTCGATCAGTTCGATGCAAATGGCCTGGCCGTTGCTCGGCACCATCAGTGCCACGCTTTCCTGGCTGAGTTCGGCCAGGCGCTTGAGCTCGGGCTTGGCCAGCGACACCAGCAGTGCTTCGCGGTCGAACTTCTTCGCCAGTTGCAGGCAGGCCGGGCCCGGCAGGTAGCGACCATGGCCGTTGTCTTCGGCCAGGCCCCAACGCAGCAGGGTCTTCAGGTGCCGATAGGTGCTGCTCAGGGGCTGGTCCAGTTGCAGGCTCAGCTCCTTGGCCGACACGGCCTCGTTGGCCTGGCCGAGGGCGACGAGGATCTGCAGCAGGCGATCGGTGGGCGTGGTGTAGGTCATATGTGCTCCTTGGCGCCATGGTGCACAGTCTTTCTCAATAGGTGAAACTCGATTCCCATTGAGTGGGAAATATCCTACTTATAGCCCCTTGGCCGCCCACTGCAGGCAGCGTGTTTGCAAAAAGCCCTGCAACGCCTTGACCCGCTCGGTCACCTGCGCCCGGTGCGGGCACATCAGGTACACCGGGGCGTGCTCGCCCTGCCAGTCGCCGAACAAGCGCTGCAAACGCCCGGCCGCGACGTCCGCGGCCACGTCCAGCCAGGCCTTGTAGACCACGCCATGCCCGGCCAGGGCCCAGCGCCGGGCCACTTCACCGTCATCGCAGCGGTATTCGCCGTGCACCCGCACTTCGTTCACTTCACTGCCACGCGCAAAGCGCCACAGGTCATAGGGCCGGCCGTTGCGCTGGTAGATCACGCACTGATGGTCAGCCAGCTCCTGGGGCATAGAGGGCGTGCCGTGGCGCGCCAGGTACTCGGGGCTGGCGCAGGCCACGCGGTGGTGATCGAGCAGAATCGGCAAGGCGACCATGTCGGAATCGGCCGGCACGCCAAAACGCAGGGCGACGTCGACCGGTTCGCGGTACAGGTCGCTGGCCTGGTCGTTGAGCAGCAGTTGCAGCTGTACCCGCGGGTATTCGCGCTTGAACGCATCGAGCCAGGCCAGCAGCACGCTGCGGCCAAAGTCAGAGGGCGCCGCCAGTTGCAGCAGGCCGCCCATTTCCAGCGCCTGCTCGCGCAGGGCCTGCTCGCCTTCGGCCAGCGCGCCCAGGGCCAGGCGCACGCTGTCGAGGTAGCGCCGGCCTTCGTCGGTCAGCCGTTGCTGGCGGGTCGAACGGGCAAACAGGCGTACCTGCAGGCGCGTTTCCAGGCGCTTGAGCGCAAGGCTGGCGGCTGCCGGAGTGATATCGAGGCTACGCGCGGCGGCAGACAGGCTGCCCTCGTCGGCCACCCGCACGAACAGTTCCAGGTCGAAAAGCGTGCTCATCAGTCCTGCCCGAACACCGGGCGCAAGAACGAGCGCTCATAGCTGAGGATGCAACGGGTGTCCTGGGCGTACTGGAAGGCGGCCAGGCACTCGGGGTCGTTCATCGAGTCCTGGCGGTAGCGTTCGTACGCGGCAAGGTTTGGAAAGGTGAACATCGCCATGGCGATATTGTTGGCACCTTCCGAAGGCAGGAAGTAGCCGTGGTGCTGGCCGCCGAAGCGCTCCACCAGCGGGATCCAGAGTTTGCCGTAGTGTTCGAACTCGGCGAGTTTGTAAGGGTCGAGGACGTAGCGCAGGTAGCAGGTGATCATCGGTGGCTCTCGCTGAAGTTGCTCGGCAGCCGAGAATGCACGATTCCAGCGCTGCCCGCATCAGTCTTGAGGGCCGCCAATCTCATCCATGAAACCTTGCACAAACAGCTCAAGCCGCCGATGCCGCTCGGCCGCCAGACGTGCGCCCTCCCCGGTTTGAAAGCCCGAGGCCAGTTTCAGCAATTTGGTGTGAAAGTGCTCGAGGCTGAACTGGTGGTCCAGGTAGTCGCGGCCTGCCGCGCTGGGATTAGTGAAATCGTACAGGGCCGAGCCCATGCGCCCACCGACGTAGAAGCAGCGAGCCACACCGACCATACCGATGGCGTCCAGACGGTCACTGTCCTGAAGGATTTTTGCCTCGAGGGTTTCCGGCGCCAGGCCGGCTGAAAAACTGTGCGTAGCGACGGCATGAGCGACAGCGCTGATGCGCTCGCCGGGCCAGCCAAGATCGGCGAGTATCCGGGCAGCTTTTTCCGCAGACAGGGTCGAGGCCTGGGCGCGCAGCGGCGAGTTCTTTTCGACCGCGACGCAATCGTGCAGCAGCGTGGCGGCCAGCAGGATGGACAGATCGCCGCCCTCCCGGGCCTGAATCCGCCGGGCATTGCTCCAGACCCGGTGGATATGCGTCAGGTCGTGAGAGCCATCGCCGTTGTCCGCCGGCAGGTGCGGCAACAGCAGGTCCGCAAGGGCTTGGCAGGGATGGAAAGGTTGGGTAGTCATCAGCATTGGGTCTGTATACCAAAATCTGTGGGAGCGGGACTTGCCCGCGATCGAGCGCGAAGCGGTCGTAACCCGGGCAACACGATTCACCCGCGAAGAGCCGCCGCGCGGCCATAGATCAGCAACTCGCCACCGGTGGCGATCACCAGGCTCAAACCGGTATAGGAAAACCCGAAGGCACGCACTTCGGTCTCGATTGCCAGGGTATGAAACCTGGCGGGCCGGTTGTAGCGCGCGCCATGCAGCCAGGAACCCGGCTCGACCAGCAGCAGGTGCTGCTCGGGCCAGGCCAGGGTGATGTTCTCCACCACCCAGCCATCGCTGGTGCTGATCGGCAGGCCGCCGCCCTGGATGCCCGACATGCGGATCACCCGCTCGTTGAGCGGGCCGATGCCGCGGGTTTCCAGATAATGGTCGCTGCCCAGGTTGTCGGTGCGGTCGCGGGCGATTTTCTCGCCGCTGCGACAGTCGATCACACTGCGGCCTGAACTCGAAGCCACCAGCAGCCGCTCGCTGTCACGGTCGAAGCCGATTTCCAGCAGGCCGGCGACGGTGAACTGGCCAGTCAACCGCCACGGCGCAGGTGCGGGTGCAACCGCTTGTTGGCGGATGACCTGGCGCAACGGGTCGAGGTGTCTGCTGCTGGTCATGGTGCCTTCCAGTGCGGATGCGTCAGCCGATACACCCGCACCGGCCGCTCGTGAAACTGCACAGTATCGAAGGCATTGAAGCCGGCTTTTTGCGCCACGCGCAAGGAGGCGATGTTGGCCGCTTCAATAATTGCAATCACTGCCGCCAGCCGCTGCTCGCTGAACGCGTGCTCAAGCACGCCGCGCACCGCTTCGCTGGCCAGTCCCTGACCCCAATAGCGTGTAGCCAGACGATAGCCCAGGCTGGCCTGCTCTACCCCTTCGACCTGCTCCGGGCTGACGCCGCAAAAACCGACCAGCTCGCCGTTGGCCTTGTCGACCAGCGCCCATTGGCCCATGCCGTAGCTGGCGTAGCACTGCACGCACCAGTCGATAAAAGCCCCGGTCATCTGTTCGTCGCAGACACCGCGCACCGAGAATTTCATCACCTCAGGGTCGCTGAGAATGGCGGTCAGGGCGGGCAGGTCTTGACGCGAGAGTTCGCGCACGAGCAGGCGTGGGGTTTCAAACAGCGGCATGAAGTGCTTCCTTGGGTCATGCAGGCGCGACGATGCGCCGTCGCCCCTACAATCCCTGTCGCCAGCCGCCGGGTCAACCCTCCCGCGAAATCGGCACCCCCGCGCTGGCTTTCGGCCCGGCCACGGCCCAGGCAATCAGGCCCAGCACGGGTACAAAGACGATAAACACGATCCACAACATCTTGCGATCCGCCCGGCTCTTGCTGCCGATGATGCGTTTGATGGCCCAGAGTTCGACCAGGGTGAGCAATACGGCAAGGGTGATCCAGATATGACCGTTTTCCATGGGTAGCCTCCAGAGGGGTTCTGAAGGTTAGGTGTGCGCAGCCAGCCGGGGTTCATTCTGATTGCCATTGCGGGCCGGGCAATATCTGGCATCATCGCCTCAACCTGCCAGTTCGCGGAGCCGCGCCTTGCCCACCCCACGCCAGTTCAGCAAGAAATCCAGCACCAGTAACATGCTCAACCTCAAGCACCCCGAGGCTGCCTCGACCCCGGCGTACCAGGTGGGCTTTTTGCTGCTGGAGAACTTCTCCATGGCCAGCTTTACCGTGGCCATGGATGTACTGGTGACGGCCAACCTGCTCAAGAGCAACCTGTTCTTGAGCACGCCGTTTTCCCTGGGCAGCGAGCGGGTCACCAGTGACCTGGGCCTGGAGGTTTATGCAGCGCACCTGGACCGCGCAGCGCTGGACAACCTCGACATGCTGATTGTTTGCGGCGGCCTGCGTACCCCACTCAAGTACCCGCAGCTGGACAAGCTGCTGAGCGATGCTGCCGCCCACCAACTGGCCCTCGGCGGGCTGTGGAACGGCGCCTGGTTTCTCGGCCGTGCCGGGGTGCTGGAGGGCTACAACTGCACCATCCACCCCGAACAACGGGCAAGCCTGGCCGAGCGCAGCCCGCAGTGCACCATCACCCCGGCAAGCTTTGTGCTCGACCGCGAACGCCTGACCGCCGCCAGCCCCAACGGCGCGCTAGAGATGATGCTGGCGCTGCTCAAGCTGCAACATGGCGAAGCGCTTGCCGAGGGCGTCGAGGAGATCCTGGCGTTTTCCAGCGCGCGCTTTCGCCGGGTCGACAGCAGCCAGAAGAAAACCATGAGCGCGCCACTGCGCACCATCGTCGAGCTGATGGAAAGCAACCTTGAAGAAACCCTCAGCCTCGATCAACTGGCGGCCTACAGCGGCCGTTCGCGCCGGCAGATCGACCGCCTGTTCCAGGCGCAACTGGGCACCTCGCCAAGCCGCTATTACATGGAACTGCGCATCACCAAAAGCCGGCGTCTGTTGCAGTATTCCGACCTGCCGCTGATGGACGTGGCGATTGCCTGTGGTTTTGTCTCGGTCTCGCACTTCAGCAAGTGCTACTGCGCCTACTTCGGCTACCCGCCTTCACGCGAGCAACGGCTGGGCGAGTAAGCGCGGCGGTTGCCGTTGAGGCTCAAACCGCCCTCCACCACCAGCACCAGCACCGCCAGCCAGATCGCAATATAGGTCGGCCACTGCGCCGGGGCGATGCTGTCGCCCAGCAGCACTGCGGCGACCACCAGCAGCACCGGCTCGACATAAATCAGCAGGCCAAACAGGGTCAGGTTCAGCCGTGGTGCCGACAGCGCCTGCAGGCCCAGGGCTGCGGCGCTGATCGCGCCGAGGCCGAGCACCAGCCAGGGCAAGCTTGAGGCTGCCCCGGCAAGGCCGAGCACTACCCCGCCCTTGAGCACGAAATACAGGCTCACCGGCAGGCTCAGGCTCATGTCGAACCACAACCCGCCCATGTTGTTGGTGTCGGTCACCCGGCGCAGCCAGAAGTACAGCGGATAGCCCAGCGACACCACCAGCACCGGCCAGGAAATCGCCTTGGCGATGGCGATCTGGTTAATGATGCCCAGCGCCGCCAAGGCACAGGCCAGCAGTTGCAGGCGGCTGATCGAATCCTTGAACGCCAGGCGGCCGACAATCACCATCACCAGCGGCATCAGGAAGTAGCCCAGCGACACGTCCAGGCCATAGCCGTTGATCGGTGCCCACATGAACAGCCACAACTGCGCGCCGAGCAACACCGCCGAAACCAGGCGAATCGCCCAGAACCAGCGCTCTTCGAACAGGCGCAGGAATATCCGCCGCACCTGCGGCCAGTGCCCGCTGGCGATCACCATCAGGGTCAGGCACGGCACGGTCAGAAGGATCCGCCAGCCATAGATTTCGGCGCCGTCCAGGGGCGCGAGCAGGCTGGTGTAGGCGTACATCACCGCGAACAGCACCGAGGCGAGAACATTGAGCACGACGCCCAACGTGGAGTTATGCGCGGTCATTGCAAATTCCTTAATGAGGACCAGCAGAGGGTGATAATTTATTCCGCAGCCACTGATAAGTGCCCTCGTTTTCACCCCTCAAGATGAGAAATTTTTGCATGGACCTGGATGAATTCGACCTTGCCCTGCTTGCCGCCCTGCAGCGCGATAACAGCCAGCCCCTGCGTGAGCTGGCCGAGCAGGTGCACTTGTCTAGCGCCTCGGTGCAGCGGCGGATCCAGCGCTTGAAAAAGACCGGGGTAATCCAGGCCAATGCCGCGGTGATCAACCCGGACAAAGTCGGCCAGGTGATTACCCTGATGGTCGAGGTGCACGCCGACCGCACCCAGTCGGCGGACCTGGAAGTCATGAAGCGTGCGTTCTCGGGACCTGAAATTCAGCAGTGCTACTACGTCACCGGCGACGCCGACTTTTTGCTGGTGCTGACGGTAGCGAGCATGACCGTGTTCCAGGACATCGCCCAGCGACTGTTTCATGACAACCCGAACGTGAAGTGGTTTCGTACCATCGTGGTGCTGGATCGAGTCAAGACGACCTTGCAGGTGCCGCTGTAAGATCTGCGCCTGCCTGCACTGCCCATGTGGGAGCAATTGTCTTAAGCAGCTTGCAAGTATTGGGGCAGCCAGGCTGTTTGAGCTGATCCATTTGATGATGAGGCGCTGCCGGCGCCTTCCGCCCTTACGGCGGGTCACTTTTGCTTGGCGGCAAAAGTAACCAAAAACGCCCTGTCCCTTCATCGGCCCTGCGCTGCGCTGCGGGTTCCCTCCTTCCACCCTTGCTCCCGTGGGGGCGCGCCGAAGGGCCGTCCCTGGCCCTGCGGCGCTCGCCGGCCATCCATGGCCGTCGCCCCACTACGCAAGGGTTCCACTCGGCCTTCTGCAAGGGACGATCGGTGGCGTCTGCAATTACATACATCTAGAAGCAGAGCGCTTTTTTGCTTTCGCTACTCGTGCATCGCCGGTCCATTCGCCGACAAGGCGCAAAGGTGAAGTGTGAGCAGCATCGCCAATGGATCAGCTCGCGCCTCTAAAGGCCTACGCTACCTGTGGGAGCGGCCGTGCGGCGACCCGACTTGCCCCGCGATGGGGTCAGTTCAGCCTCCCCATCAGGTGGCGTCTGGATTGCGACCGCTTCGCGCTCGATCGCGGGTCCAGCCCGCTCCCACAGCGTTGCGCTGCATTCAAATCCACTATGGCTGCGGCAACGCCTTGAGCGCTGTGGCCAACGCCTCGGCACTGGCATATTCCTTCTGCCCCGCCACAACCCCCTGCTCCAACTGAATCCACAGCACCTGGCCTTCAGCGCCCGGATAACGCGCAACCACCTTGCCGTCGCGGTCCAGCAGCACCCGGTAGTTGTAGTCACGCATGGCCGGGATGGCGAACAGTTTGCTGATCAGTGCCGGCATGCGCTGGATGTCGGCGACGAACACCGCATCGCGTGCTTGCAGGTAGCCCTTGGGCTGCTCACCGACGGCGGCCTGGACCAGCTTGGCACCGTCCATGTTGCGCGCCACCAGCAGCACGCGGGTCTGCGCGTTGAGGCTGTAGGGCTGGTCGTGCTGGTCAAGCAAGGTAAAGGGCGCCAGGCGTTCGCCGACTTCGGCGGCGCCAGCCAGCAGCGGCATCAGGCTAAGTAGCAGGGCAATGGCGTATTTCACAGGTGACCTCATTGTCAGTGCAGGACTGCTGATCCTAGCGTGGATGCGAGGGCTACAGTACCCTTTGCGCTCATTTCAAGGAGGACCCCGCGTGCCAAGGATGCTGACATTGTTGCTCTGCTGTGCCCTGTTCCCGACCACCGCCTGGTCGGCGCTGAGCCTTGGCGAGTTCACGCTGGGCATGCCGCGCGCGCAGGTCGTGGAGGTAATGGAGCGGCATTTCACCCGGGTCTGGCTGATCAACGGCGTGCACTACAACGTGCCCCGTCAGTACTACCAGGCTGTCGACCCGGTACCGGGCATCGAACCCTACAAACTCGGCGGTGTCGAGGTCAGCCGCATCGAAGCGGCCTTCGACAAGGATGACCGCCTGCGCCAGGTTTCGCTGTCACTGGAGACCACCGACGGCGAACGCGCCATGCAACTGGTGCCATTGATGCGCCAGGCCAAAGAAGCGCCGCACAGCAGTGGCCGCCACGACCTGCTGCTCGAAGACGGTGAACTGACCTACTGGACCAGCGCGTTCTGGGAGTGGACGGTAATCAACATCGCCGACAAGCCCACTTCGCTGGAGAACATCCCGGCACGGGCGCGCAGCGACGAGAATCAGCGCGCCAAGGCGGCCAAGCGCTGATCGCGGCCTTACCCCTCGCCATTGCTGGCACCGATCACCCCTGCCCGCTCCCGGCGCGGCAAGCGGCCATTGAGCACGGCATAAGCGCCCAGGCCGATCACCAGCCCCCAGAACGCCCCGCCGATACCGAGCAAACTGATATTGGCGGCCGCAGCCAGAAAGGTGATCAACGACGCTTCGCGGGTTTTCGCATCGGCCATGGCATTGGCCAGGCTGCTGCCAATGGTGCCCAGCAGCGCAAGCCCCGCCAGGGTGCTGATGAAAGTGGCCGGGAAGGCCATGAACAGCGCGGCCAGGGTTACCCCGAAGACGCCGACAAGAATGTAGAACACGCCCGCCGCCACCCCGGCGATCCAGCGCTTGGCAGGTTCTTCGTGGGCTTCCTTGCCGGTGCAGATCGCCGCGGTGATCGCGGCGATGTTGAAGGCGTGGGAGCCGAACGGCGCCATCAACAACGAGCCCAGCCCGGTAACGGCGACAATAGGGTTGGCACTGGCCTTGAAGCCGTCATTGCGCAGCACCAGCATGCCGGGCATGTACTGTCCGGTCAGGGTAATCAGGAACAGCGGCAGGGCCACGCTGAGCATGGCATTGAATGAAAACGCCGGCGCGGTGAAGACCGGCGTCGCCAGTTGCAAGCGCAGCCCTGACAGCTCGACCTGCCCGCGCATCAGCAAAAAGCCCAGCCCCAACAGCAGGATGCCGACCACTGCATAGCGCGCACTGAAGCGCTTGAAGAGCAGATAGGCCACGATCAGCAGCGCGGCCAGCAACGGGTCGACGCTGAGCCCGGCAAAGGCACCGATGCCGAACTGCAGCAGGATCCCGGCCAGCAGCCCCGCCGCAATGCCCGGCGGGATCAGGCGGATGAGCTTGTCGAAACAGCCCGATAAGCCCAGCAGCACAAACGCGGCTGCCGAGATCAGGTAGGCGCCCACCGCTTCGGCGTAGGGCGTACTGGCCAGGGCCACCACCAGGAAGGCGGCGGCCGGTGTCGACCAGGCGGTGATGATCGGCTGGCGGCTGAGCCAACTGAGCAACAGCCCGGTAACCCCCACGCCGATGGATACCGACCATACCCAGGAAGCCGTGAGGGCCGGGCTCAAACCAGCGACCTTGGCCGCTTGGAAAACCAGGATGAAGGTTCCGCCATAATTGACGATAACCGAGATGAGACCGGCAATGAGCGGGGGCATGAGGTCGCCGGGGCGTAGTGCTGAAGTAGACATGGCGGCAGGGTTCCTTGCGAAGAGGCAGTGACGAGCGACCGAGTGTACGAATAGACTGGCCTGCCCGTTCAGGCCAGTTTCTTCACTTGCGGCAGACCACATGGCAACCACGTTCGAGCTTGAAACCCTGAAGATGCGCGTCAATGACGCCGAGTTCGCAGCGCTGGACCTGCACCAGCGCATCCAGCGTGCGCTGCGCGCGCTGATCCTTGAAGGGGCGCTGTCCGCTGGCGTCAAGCTGCCGGCCAGCCGTGCCCTGGCCAAATCGCTGGGCGTCGCCCGCGACACCGTCGAGAACGCCTACGTGCAGCTGCAGCGCGACGGCTATATCGTCCGCCGCGCAGGCTCGGGCAGTTATGTGCCGGACAACCTCGGCGCGCAACTGCGTGGCAGCGGGCAACGGCGCATCAAGGCCGGGGCGCAAAAACGCAGTGATCTCGAGCCCGGCCAGGGCTTGAGCCTGCGCGGACGGGCACTGTTCGACAACGGCGGCGTCAGCGACCAGCAGGTGATCAAGGCCTTTGCCACCGGCCTACCAGAAACCCGCTCGTTCCCCCTTGCAGTCTGGGAACGCCTGCAGCGCCAGGCCGTGAAGGACCATCGCGGCAACGTCCTGCTGCACGGCGACCCGCAGGGCAGCGAAGCCCTGCGCAAGGCCATCGCCACCTACCTGAACCTCGAACGTGGCGCCAAGGTGATGCCCGAGCAGGTACTGGTGCTCAGCAGCACCCGCCAGGCGCTGTTCCTGTGCGCACAAATGCTGGTGGATGCCGGCAAGCCGATCCTGCTGGAAAACCCCGGTTACTTCGGCGCGAAGAAGGCCTTTGAAGCGGCGCAGGCGCGGATCGTGCCGATCGACGTCGACGCCCACGGCATCCGCACCGACCTGCTGCGTGCCGACCAAAGCGGCGCCAGTTGCGTCTACGTCACGCCGTCGCACCAGTACCCCACAGGCGCGACCCTGAGCCTTGCGCGACGCCTGGAGCTGATCGACTGGGCGGCGCAGAACGGCAAGTGGATCATCGAGGACGACTACGACAGCGAGTTCCACTACGACGGCCTGCCTACTGCCTGCGTGCAGGGCCTGGACAGCCAGCAGCGCACCCTCTACATCGGCACCTTCAGCAAGACCCTCTACCCCGGCCTGCGCATCGGCTACATGGTCTTGCCGCCGGAGCTGGTAGCGCCCTTCAGCGCGGCGCGCAGCATCATCGACGGGCACACCCCGCAGGTGCTGCAACTGACCCTGGCGCGCTTCATGGACGACGGCCACTACAACGCCCACATCCGCGCCATGCGCAAACTCTACGCCGGGCGCCGGGCCTGCCTGCTTGATGCGATTGGCAAGCACCTGGCGGGCGTCGTCACCGCCATGCGCCCACCGGGCGGCCTGCAGATCCCCTGTTTGCTCGAGCCAGGC
The DNA here is from genome assembly GCF_900101695.1 of Pseudomonas sp. UC 17F4. Taxonomy (NCBI): domain Bacteria; kingdom Pseudomonadati; phylum Pseudomonadota; class Gammaproteobacteria; order Pseudomonadales; family Pseudomonadaceae; genus Pseudomonas; species Pseudomonas sp. UC 17F4. The sequence goes on along the minus strand of NZ_FNKV01000001.1, from coordinate 2,971,823 downwards.
TGGACAGAGCAACACACCATTAATCTGGCCACCCGCGCCGGCGTGCAACTGCCCGGGCTCAGCCGTTTGTATGCCGGTGAACATAAACAGCAGGGCTGGCTGCTGGGCTATTCATCGCTGACAGCCAGTGAAATCGAAACCGCAATCCGGCAACTGGCCAAGGCCCTCTGCAGGAGCGGGCTGGACCCGCGATGAGGCCAGCGCCACCCGAACATCTTCACCCCGCTTGCCCGTCACGCTCCTTGAGCAGTTGCTGGATGACTTGCTCCTGGGTGTCGTAGGCGCCTTCGCCAAAGTGCACATAGCGCACCTGGCCGCTGCCATCAACGATGTAGTGCGCCGGCCAGAACTGGTTGCCGAAGGCGTTCCAGATCGCATAGTCGTTGTCGATGGCCACCGGGTAGTCGATATCCAGCTTGGCCACTTGCTCGCGCACATTGTCGACCACTCGCTCCTCGGGGTATTCCGGCGTATGCACGCCGATCACCACCAGGCCCTGGTCGGCGTAACGCTTGGCCCAGGTGTTGACGTGCGGCAGGCTGCGCCGGCAATTGATGCACTCGTAGGTCCAGAAGTCCACCAGCACCACCTTGCCCTTGAGCGCTGCGCGGTCCAGTGGTGGCGAGTTGAGCCACTGCACGGCGCCGGCCAGTTCCGGCATCGGCCCCAGTGTCTCAAGGCTTGCCGGCGTGCCGGCGAACAGGCGATTGCCCAGGCCCGCCAGCGCCAGCAGCACGGCCAGCAGTGCGGCGATGCCCAGGGCCCGACGGCGATTTGTGTTGAAATTGATGTTCATGGACGAACCTCCCTGATCGATGGCTTAACCGCCTTCATGGCAGTCACTGGCAAATTTCTGGTACTGCAGGCGGTGTTCCTTGCCCTGGGAATCAAGGTAGTCCATCTGAGCGTTGACCACGCCGCAGCCCATGCTGCTGTCCTCGTGCAAGGCCAGGACCTTGTGCACATCCAGTTGCTGGCCGTAACGATATTGCTGTACCACCACCGCTTCGCTAGCCTGGGCGGCAACGGTGCCGAGGCTGAACAGGGTCAACAGGCTGGCAGTGGCAAGGGTCTTGAGGTTCATGGCGGTACTCCCGAGTCAGTTTGCACAGAGGTGGCGGCTGCCACCCGTTGCTGGCTATTTCAGGCCCGCCAGGTATCGCCAATGTGTCCGGATCGGCCCGCTTTGCCTCGCCAGGTATCTATGGCCGCAGCAGATACACTGCAATACAAAGCCCGGCAGGCAAGCCCTGCCGGGCTCTGTACACTTGCCGCCACCACCACAGCGGGAGCCGGACGATGGAGCATGTCGATCACATCCTGGTCGTCGACGACGATCGAGAGATCAGGGAGCTGGTAGGCAACTACCTGAAAAAGAACGGGCTGCGCACCACCATCGTCGCCGATGGCCGGCAGATGCGCGCCTTTCTCGAGTCCAATGTGGTCGACCTGATCGTGCTCGACATCATGATGCCCGGTGACGATGGCCTGCTGCTGTGCCGCGAGCTGCGCGCCGGCAAGCACAAGGCCACGCCGGTACTGATGCTGACCGCCCGCAACGATGAAACCGACCGCATCATCGGCCTGGAAATGGGCGCCGACGACTACCTGAGCAAGCCGTTCTCGGCCCGCGAGCTGCTGGCGCGGATCAACGCCGTGCTGCGCCGCACGCGCATGCTGCCGCCAAACCTGAGCATCAGCGAAAGCAGCCGCCTGCTCGGTTTCGGCCACTGGCGCCTGGACACCACCGCGCGCCACCTACTCGACGCCAACGCCACCCTGGTGGCCCTGAGCGGCGCCGAGTACCGGCTGCTGCGGGTGTTCCTCGACCATCCGCAACGGGTGCTCAGCCGCGAGCAACTGCTCAACCTGACCCAGGGCCGCGAGGCGGACATCTTCGACCGCTCCATCGACCTCTTGGTCAGCCGCCTGCGCCAGCGCCTGCAGGATGACGCCCGCGAGCCGGCCTATATCAAGACGGTGCGCAGCGAAGGCTACGTGTTCGCCTTGCCCGTGCAGCGGGTCGAGGCCTGAACATGGGCAGCCTGCTGCGTTGGCCGCGCACCCTCGCCTCGCGCCTGGCGCTGATCTTCTTCACCGGCCTGGTGTTGGCCTACGGTTTGTCGTTCAGCTTCCAGTTCTACGAGCGCTACCAGAGCTCGCGCTCGATGATGCTCAGTAACCTCGAGCAGGACGTCGCTACCTCGGTGGCCATTCTCGACCGCCTGCCGGCCGCCGAACGCGCCGCCTGGCTGCCGCGCCTGGAGCGGCGCACCTATCGCTACCGCCTGGATGCCGGCGAACCCGGCCAGCGGCTGAGCATGGATGACTCGCCCATGGCCGCACTGTCCATCGGCAAGGCCCTGGGCGGCCAGTACGCCCTGGACTACCAGAGCATCCCCGGGCCCACGCCGCACTTCCAGGTGCGCCTGCGCCTGGCCGACGGCGCACCGTTGAGCGTCGACGTCACCCCGGCGCCGGTGCCGATGTCGAGCTGGCTGCCGGTGGTGCTGCTGATCCAGCTGGCGCTGCTGTTGCTGTGCACCTGGCTGGCGGTGAAAACCGCGATCCGCCCGCTGACCCGCCTGGCCGAAGCGGTCGACCAGCTCGACCCCAATGCCCCGGGGCCGCAACTGGACGAAAGCGGCCCGCGAGAAGTGGTGTATGCCGCAGTGGCCTTCAATACCTTGCAGGCACGTATCGGCGCCTACCTGAAAGAGCGCATGCAACTGCTGGCGGCGATCTCCCATGACCTGCAAACGCCGATCACGCGGATGAAGCTGCGGGTCGAGGCCATGGACAGCAGCAGTGATCGCGACAAGCTCTGGAGCGACCTGGAGGCCATGGAACACCTGGTGCGTGAAGGCGTCGCCTACGCCCGCAGCATCGATGGCAACAGCGAGGCACCGTGCCGGGTCAACCTCGATGCCTTGCTCGACAGCCTGGTGTTCGACTACCAGGACAGCGGCCAGCAGGTCGAGCTGCACGACAAGACCGGCGCGCTGCTCGAAACCCGCCCGCAAGCCTTGCGCCGGGTGCTGGTGAACCTGATCGACAACGCCCTGAAGTTTGCCGGCGCGGCGCAGCTCGAGGTGCGCAGCGGCGCCAACAACGGCACGCTGATTCGCGTGCTCGACCAGGGCCCGGGGATACCCGCCGAAGAGCTCGACGCGGTGCTGCAACCGTTCTACCGGGTAGAGAACTCGCGCAACCGCAGCACCGGCGGTACCGGTCTGGGCCTGGCCATCGCCGCGCAGCTGACCCAGGCCATCGGCGGCCGCCTGACCTTGAGCAACCGCGACGGCGGCGGCCTTTGCGCGCAGATCGAGCTGCCCTGAGGCAAGCTCAGCCTTGATCACCTGCAGCGACGCTGCAACGACCCGGCGCCAGCACCGCAGTGATGCTGGCGAATGGAATGCAGCGGCATTCGTCATCGCAGGCGAAGTACAGCTGCAACTGGTGGGTGCACCAGTCGATGCTGCGCACCACGCCTGACTGGGTTTCCATCACCCCGTACTCGGCGGCAAAACAGCCATACAGCACCACAGTGTCTCCAGGTTGATACAGGCGAAGGCGCTCTTTGTTGTTCTCGTCCATGTCGGTATGGCTCCAGCCTTTGAACCGGCATCATCACCAACCGCAAGGCAGCGCGCTACTGGTAAAAATGTCAGGTGACCAACAGCACGGCACCGCTCACACGGTTTTCTCGCGGGCCACCAGGGTCACCCAGTAGCGGCTGCGCGCCTGTACCGCTACCGGCAGGCTGGCCGCCAGCAGAGCCAGCACCCGATCGGTGTCATCCAGGCGAAACGAGCCGGTGACGCGCAGCGTTTCCAGCGCCGGCTGCCAGTGCAGCCAGCCCGGTCGGTAACGCGACAGCTCACGCAAAAACTGCGCCAGCGGCTGGTTGTTGACACTCAGAACGCCATCGCACCAGTCCGGCTGGTGGGGGTCGAAACGGTCCATGGCGCCACTGCCGTCGGCGGTGATAGTCAGCTGATCGCCGACCTGCAAGGCCAGCGCCGGGCCCTGGCGCGGCTGCACCTGCACTGCGCCCTGGAGCACGGCGATGCGACACTGCTCGGCGTCGCGCCGCAGGCACACCTGGGCCTGGCCGACGCTCACCCGGGCCATGCCTAGGTCAACGTGCAGCGCCTGGGCGCGGCTGACGCTCAGGGCGATTTCGCCTTCGACCAGGGTCAGGCGCTGGTGAGCAAGGTCAAGGTTGACGGCGGTTGCCGTGTTCAACTGCAACAAGCTGCCATCGGCCAGACGCACGCCACGGCGCTCGCCCACAGCGGTGCGCAGGTCGGCGCGCAGGGCCTGCAGCGGCACCTGCTGGCTGAACAGCCAGCCGGCGGGCAACACCAGCGCCAAAGCCAGGCCACGCTTGAGCAGGGTTCGACGGTTGGCTTCGGGACGGTCGAGGCTGGCCATGGCCAGGGTTGGCGGCACATCCTGGAAACGCTGGCGCAAGCCCTCGGCGCGCTGCCAGATCTGCTCGTGCTGGGCATTGGCCGCGCGCCAGTGCTGCAGACGCTGCAAATCCTCGGCACTGGCCTGCCCGGAATCGAGCAAGGCCAGCCAGTGCGCGGCCGTGCGCGCCAGTTGCCGGGCTTCGCGGCTGAAGGTGCGGCTCATAGTTCAACCAGCAGGCAATGCTCATAAGCCTGGGCCATGTAGCGTTTGACCGTACGTTCACTGACCGCCAGGCGCTCGGCGATCTGTGCGTAATTCAGGCCTTCAAGCTGCGACCAGAGAAACGCCCGACGCACCGCCGCCGGCAAACCGTCGAGCAGTTCGTCTAGGGCCTGCAGGGTTTCCAGCAGCAACCAACGCTGCTCTGGCGAAGGCATCAGCGCCTCGGGCAGGCTGGCCAGAGCCTCGAGGTAGGCACGCTCCAGGCTGCGGCGCTTGTGGAAGTTGACCAGCAAACGCTTGCCGACGGTCAGCAGATAGGCCCGTGGCTCGCGTAACTCGCTCAGCACCTGGGGGCTTGCCAGCACGCGCAGGAAAGTATCCTGGCTGAGATCGGCGGCATCCCAGCGGTTGCCCAGGCGCTGGTACAGCCAGCGCTCCAGCCAACTGCGATGCTCTCGGTAGAGGCCCTGCAGGGTCTGCTCGGTGGGGCCCGCCGCTTCGCTCATGTCAACGCACCTGGATGGATTAGACTCAAATGAGATTGATTCTAATTAATACCCTGATGCAAACCAAGCGCTATTACATGGCTTTTATCATCTGCCAGCGTTGCCGCACCTCGCGCACGGTGCCGGCCGACACCCCGCGCAGCTCGCGTGGATAGTCCACCTGCGGGTTTTCCTCGAAGCGCGTGGCACAGAACTGGCCGTTGCTGGCACGCAGGATGTAGCCGCTGTCCTGGCAGTCTGCCGAGGCCAGGTACAACACCCCGGGCACAACCCACTCGGGCTTGAGGTCTTCGGGCTCGCCCTGCTGACCCCACATGCGCGTGCGCGCCACCGGCGAAATCGCGTTGACGGCAATCCCGTGCTCGGCGCCCTCGGCGGCCAGGGCGTTCATGATCCCCAGTTGCGCCATCTTGCCGGCGGCGTAGGCACCCAGGCCGGTTTGCGCATGGCGCAGGTACATGGCCCGGTCCGAGGTCGTGAGCACGATACGCCCGCTGCCAGACGCCTTGAGCGCCGGCCAGGCGTGCTTGCTCAACCACAGCGGCGCGTGGACGTTGATGGCCAGGGCGCGCTCGATGAATTCGCTGCTGCAGTCTTCGATGTTCTGGTAACCGACCCAGCCGGCGTTATGGATCAGCGCATCGAGGCCGCCGAAGGTGTCGAGCACCTTGCTGATCAACTGTCGGCACGCTTGCTCATCGCCAAGGTCGGCGCTGTGACCAATCACCTGGTGGCCTTCGTTGCGCAACAGTTCGGCGGCGCCCTCGGCAATCGAAGCATCGTGGCCACAACCTTCGCGGTCGGTGCCAAGGTCGCTGATTACCACCTGCGCACCGGTTTGTGCCAGGGCGCGGGCATAGGCCAGGCCCAGGCCACGGGCGCCGCCGGTGATGAGTACGGTTCTGAATGGGGTCACAAGCAGTCTCCTGATGGCCGTTCAGCCTAGCCAGTCAGCGCTGCAAAGTTGAATACTATCGAACAGGGTCGCCGATATCCGTGGGATATCGGCGGCTCCCGGGCACTACTCGCTGCGGCGCGCCAGGCCGGAGACGATGGCAACCATCAGCAAGCTGATACCCCAGCCAACCAGAATTTCGAACCAGATCAGCAGGCGCACGAAATGCTTCCAGCCAAATGATATGAACTCGTCCCAATACCCTTGCTTGGGTGTCGGCACCAGCGGCGCCCAGTCCGACTCCTGCTGCAGGTCGACCAGGGGCATCAGCACATCCAGGGAATAGGCCAGCGGGCTGAAGCCGGTGTATTCCTCACGCAGGGTTTGGCACAGGTACCAGTTGCCATTGCCATAATAGGTGGGCGGCGTCTCCAGCCCCGGATTGGCCTGCCGCCAGGCGTCGCCCCGGTCTGGTCGACAATCGAAGTAGGCGTCATGCTGGAACACCAGCGGGTTGCTCGGGCCGAACACACGTTGTTGCGAAGCAGCGTACCAATAGAAGCCAGCGCAGATTAACCAGATCGCCAGAAACCAGACCAGTAGTTGCATCGGGCGGTAGCCGAAACCGGTGAGTCGACCGTAGAGCCAGTGCAAGCCTCTGGCCGTGCTTGTGTATATCGGATGTGTCCATTTCCACCAGTTCTGTGGCGGCTGACCAATATGGCCGATGTCGCGCAGTTTCCGTTCAAATGCGACCCCCACTTCACGGGCCTCGGCGGTATGCCCCATGTTCTCGAACACGTGTTGCAGATGGCGCCAGGGTTGGGGGCGAAAGTCATCGCCAGGACTCGCAGGATGGCCTACCAGCGACAGTGCGGGGACCTGCTTGCCCAGCCACGCGACCCTGAACGCAGCGTTGACTGGTGCACTCGCCGCCAGGGACTGGTAGTCCAGGCCGTTGAGCACGATGTTGTCGCCCCAGGTGTCTTCGTCGTCGTCCAGCTCACCAACTCTTGCACCGGCGAACGTGGCGTTACTCAATGGATGATCCAGCGCCCTGAGAATCAACGGCCCCTCCAGATGCATTCCTTCCAGATCCAGTGACACCTTTTTCTCGTCGGCAAACCGGGCTCTGCTGCAATCGAAGCTGCCGGCTAGCCTGGCACCGTCGAAACTCACCGCTTTGTGCGCATGGAAACCATCACCTAGCCTGACCTGCCCCTTCACCTCCACCCTTGCCGCGGCCAGAGAGATATCTTCGTCGCCCTCCAATTCAGCTTTCCCACACATCAGGCCACCGTCGATCTGAGCCCCCATGAGACGAAACGCCCCCGTTGCCTTGAACCCCCGGTGAAGAAAAAGATCTCCTTGAAGAACCATGCCGTCAGCCGACAGCGCATCGCTACCCTGCCCATCGATCACACCGCCGTTAAAATTCAGCTGCCCATCGATCCGGGCCCGAACCAGACGTACCTCGCCCAGCGCGTGGAAACCCTTGCTGAAAAACACGCCTCCCGCAACACCAACACCATCGGCAAACAAGGCTACATTTTGTTGCCCTTCTATACGTCCCTCACAAACTAGTTGCCCATCAATACGGGCCCCTAATAGACGAATCTCACCTATGGCAGCAAAATCGCCTTTCATGTCCAGGTCCTGCCTGAGTTTCAAACCTTCAGCATCCAGAGCCGATTCGCCCATGCCGTTGAGGCTGGCGTCTTCAAGATTCAACTGGCCGTCGATCCGGGCGTTCTGACAACAAACCGATCCCTTTGCCGTGAAAGCGCTGTTCAAACAAACATTGCCTTTCACCCAGGCTTCGTTGAAGAACAGTGACTTCTCGCCCTTGCCGTCAAACATCGAATTACTGCAATCGAGTACCCCTTCGACTTTCATACCCAGGCAGACAACTACCCCCTTTGCCTTAAACTCATCTGAAAGGCGGACTGACGAATCAACCTGCGCATGGGCGAACAGTAGCGCGATAGCCCCTTTTCCATTGAGACGCGCCCCTCGGCCATTCACTTCACCTGATATACGGGCTTCCTGGAACGACACCATGCCCAAGCCAATCAGATCCGTCATCACCAGCGAACCTGCAATTTCGACGCGTGAAGCGAACAACGCAGCCTGTTTGCGCCCATTCAACCTGGCCCTGACCAAGTACAGGCTTCCACCCACTTGGGCATCGCGTAAGTTCATTGGACCGAAACAACGATACTCACTTAGATTCACCGCTCCCCGAACATCCAGCCGTTCAGCCTCGAGGCCCGGGCTTGAGCAGCCAGACATGACCAGTGAGCCGCAAACCTTTGAATCGGTAAAGTTAGGTGAATCACTGAACATACAGTCGCTCAGGGTCATCGAACGAGGTACTGCCGAGCTGCGCAAGTCCAACGTTCCGACGATGTAAGCCCCGGCCAGTTGCACACCACACTCATGAACCGGGGCAGAACGATCACCGCCTAGCAGCAAAAAACGCAGAAAATCGGCTCGAATGCTGTTTTCGAACGTTGCCTGGGTCGGCCGCGATGAACCGAATCGAGCTAGCGTTCCGTGTTTGCAGTGCGCCTGCAAATGACTTTCCGCCGCCGTCAATGGCGTGAAATCGCTGCGCGACCTCCCTGTTGCGTTCATGGACTGTCCTCTGGCTCGGGCAAATCGGCAGATACTAGAGCGCATACAAAGTGCCATCAATCTGAGACGGCGATTTTTCGGTCATAATCAGGCTGCTTTTCTGATCCAAGGACGCCCCCCGTGATCGAAACCCGCCTGCTGCGCCAGTTCATCGCCGTGGCCGAGGAGTTGCACTTTCACCGCGCCGCCGAGCGCCTGCACATGGCCCAGCCGCCGCTGAGCCAGGCCATCGCCCGGCTTGAGCAGCGCCTGGGCTTTGCCCTGTTTACCCGACACTCCCGAGGCGTGGCGCTGACGGCCGCCGGCGCGAGCTTTGTGCATACCGCGCGGGCGACTCTGGCAGCCCTGGAGCACGGCATCGTCCAGGCACGCCACGTCGCCGAAGGCATCGCCGGCCAACTGCGTATCGGCAGCCTGGCGCTGGCGGGCTATCCGCTGCTGCTCAAGGCGCTCAAGCAGTTTCGCAGCGACTGGCCCAAGGTACAGCTGGAGCTGCAACAGGGGTCGTCGGCGCAGTTGGTCGAACAGTTGCTCGATGATCAACTGGATATTGCCGTGGTCCGCCAGTTGCCACTGATGAGCGAACGCCTGAGCAGCCGTTTGTTGCTGGAAGAAGAAATCTTGCTGGCACTGCCGAGTGAACATCCGCGCGCTGGCGAAGCGGCTGTCAGCCTGGCGGATTTTGCCGATGAAGATTTTGTCTTCACCCCACAAGCCCTGGGCGCAGGCTATCACCAGCAACTGCTCGACCTGTGCCAAAGCGCGGGTTTTTACCCGCGCATCAGCCAGCAGGCGGCGCAACTGCAAACGCTGATCAACCTGGTCGGTTGCGGCTTCGGCATCGCCCTGGTGCCGGCCGCAGCCGCCCAGGCCAATGCCCAGCCAGGGCTACGCTTTTGCCGCTTGCGCGAGGCCAGCCCGCGCCTGGGGCTGTACCTGATGTGGCGCAGCGACGATCCCTCGCCGCTGCCGGGGCGCTTTATCGCGTTGACTGAAAACGCGGGCACTGACCTTCGAGCCGATAACGCAGGGTAACCAGCTGGCCACTGGAGTCCTCGAAGGTCATCAGCATCGGCGCCGCTTCGCAGCCGCGGGCCATGGGCGTCTGTTCGATCAGACGGGCGACATCCACAGATTTGCCGTAGGTAAAGTCCTGGATAGTGGGGGCAGTCTTGCCGGTTCTTGCTGCATAGGCCTGCACTGCCTGCTCATGGGCAACCAGACGCGCATCCTTTACCTCTGGTGCCGAAGCCTGCGCGCTTTGGCCGGCCAGCAGAACCACTGCGGCCATTACCAAACCTTGCATGCGCTTCATTGGCGGATACCTCGAATGAAGTGAAATGACAACAGGAACAACGGTTTCGAGCTTACGCCGCTAATGGCATTCCAGCTACAAAGTGATACCGAGGGCCTGACGCAATTGCTCGCTGCGGCTGTCAGACGCGGCGCTGACCAGGGCGTAGTTGTAGTCACCTCGCGACCAGTAGCGGGCCTGCAACTGGCCGTCGGTGCGCTCACCACTGGGCATGCGCACGTAGTGCTCACCCGGCGAGCGCAAGAACAGGCTGACCCGCTGACCCTGGGCGTCCTCGAACAGCAGCAGCGCCGCCGGCCCCTGCTCGTTGCTCAGCAGCCGCGCGCCCACCGGGGTGAAGCCGTAGGCCGAAAGGTCCGGCAGGTTGCCGACATGGGCAAAGTGCTGGCCCAGCCAGGCCTGCAGGCGCGCCGGGTCCTGGGCGCTGAGGTCGAGGTCCTTGGCGTCGGCGAACAACCGATGGGCCTGCACGGCATCAGCCATCGGCGGGTTACTGGCCAGCAGAATCGCCTCGCGCCCTTGCCAGCCGCCCAGGCCGCCGATGCCCAGGGTAACCAGCAGCACCGCAGCACTGGCCCAGCGCCGCTGGCGCCGACGGCGCAGCTCACGGCGTACGTTGGCCGGGTCCAGGCGCGGGTTGGGCGCCTGCCCGGCAAAGCCGGACAGCGCCGCGCGCAACTGGCGGGCATCGTTGCGCCAGGCTTCGACCCGCGCCGCCTGTTCGGGGTTGGCCGCCAGGTACAGCTCCACCGCCCGGCGCCGCTCGCTGTCCAGGCGCTCGTCAACATAGGCGTGTAATTCGTGATCAGACGGGATCAAGCTCATTTCAACCTCCGCAGCGCCGCGGGCGGGGTGTTGCCCTCGGCCAGTTCGCGCATGGCCGCACGGGCGCGCGACAAGCGTGACATCACCGTGCCAATCGGCACATCCAGGGCCAGCGCGGCCTCCTTGTAACTCAGGCCTTCGACGCTGACCAACAACAATAAGGCGCGCTGCTCGGTGGGCAACTGCGCAAACGCCGCCAGGCCCGACTGGGCAACAACGATGTCTTCGGTGTTGCTGCCCGCCTCCTCGCCACGGCCGAACCAGGCCAGCCAGCGCGCCTGGCGGCGTTCGCGGCGTTTGCCGTCGATAAACTGCCGGTACAGGATCGAGAACAACCAGGCGCGCAAGCTGCCCTCTTGCCGCTGTTGCCCGCGGCGGCTCAAGGCGCGCTCGACGGTGGCCTGGACCAGGTCATCGGCGCTGCTGGCCTCGCGCGTCAGCCACAGGGCGAAGCGGCGCAGGCGCTGAAGCATTTCGCGCAATTGCTCGTCGTCTAGTTCGTTCATTGCCGCAGTCTTGGCCTGTAGGCGATCAGTGTACGAGGCAGACGCTGGCGGTGAAGAATTATTCCCGGGCGTTGGAATAAATTTCTGCGACCGGCGTCGTACCGGCTCATTCACTGACCCGGATCACCGCCATGAGCACTCCGTTACACGGCCGCCCCCGCGCTCTGCGCCTGGCTGCCATTGGCCTCGGGCTGGCGGCCCTGGCCGCTGGCTTTGCCTACACCGCAGGCTGGATCGGCGCCGAACGCCTGAGCCCCAAGCGCTTTATCGACACCTTCGAAGACCAGGCCGGGCACTATCCCGGCTACCGTAAGAATCACGCCAAGGGCCTGTGCGTCAGCGGCTACTTCCAGAGCAGCGGCGCGGCGGCCAAGCTGTCCACCGCGCGGGCATTCAGCCAGGCCCGGGTGCCGGTGATCGGCCGCTTCGCCATCGGCGGCGCCAACCCCCACAGCGCCGATGCCAGCGTGCCGACCCGTAGCCTGGCGTTGCAACTGAGCAGCGACGATGGCCAACTGTGGCGAACCGGCATGAATACCCCGCCGGTGTTGGCGGTAGGCACGCCCGAAGCCTTCTACCAGCAGGTACTGGCCATGACCCCGGACCCGGCCACCGGCAAACCGGACCCAGCGCGCCTGCAGGCGTTTTTCGCCGCTTATCCGGAAAGCGCCGCCTTTCGCCAATGGGCCAAGGACTACAAAGCTTCGGACAGTTTCGCCAACTCAAGCTACAACAGCATCAATGCCTTTGCCCTGATCGACGCCGCTGGTAAGGCCCGCTTCGTGCGTTGGAGCCTGCTGCCGCAAACGCCGTTCGCCGCATTGCCGGCCCAGGTCGATGATCGCGACTACCTGCAACACGACCTGCGCCAGCGCCTGGGCCAGGGCCCGCTGCGCTGGACCTTGCAACTGACCCTGGCCGAAGCCGGCGATGCCGTCGATGACCCCAGCCAGCCCTGGCCCGCGCAACGGCCCACGGTGAACGCCGGCACCCTGGTGATCGACCAGGTCGATGCCGCGGAGCAAGGCGCCTGTCGCGACCTGAACTTCGACCCGCTGATTCTGCCGAGCGGCATCCGGCCGTCCGCAGACCCGATCCTCGCAGCCCGCTCGGCGGCCTACTCGGAATCCTTCAACCGTCGCGCCCGTGAAGCCGCGCAGCTGGGAGCCCGCCCATGAAACCTGTTGCCTTCCACCCCCTGGCCCGCGCCGTGCACTGGCTGATGGCCGTGCTGATCCTGGCCATGCTGTTTGTGGGCGTGAGCATGGTCAGCGACCTGTCGCCGCGCCATACCTGGTTGATCAGCCTGCACAAGGCCATTGGCCTTGCGCTGTTGCTGCTGGTGATTGTGCGCATCGGCCTGCGCCTGAGCCTGCCGCACCCGCCGCTGCCCGCCGACGTGCCAGCACCGCAGCGCTGGGCGGCCAAGGCTTCGCACCTGTTGTTGTACGGGTTGATGCTGGCGATGCCGCTGCTGGGCTGGGGCATGCAGTCTGCCGGTGGCTACCCGCTGCCGTTGCAACTGCCGGCGCTGCTGCCCCACGACCTGCAGCTGTATGCCCTGCTGCGCCAGGCCCACGCTTGGCTGGCCTATGTGCTGTTTGCCACCGTGCTGGTGCACCTGGGCGCAGCGCTGGTGCACGGGCTGATCCGACGTGATGGCGTGCTGCGCAGCATGTGGCCGGGGCCGTTAGCCAAGGATTAATATCTTAATTATTTTTCATTCCTGGCCATTTCCACCCTAAAGAGGTCTATTCAAAAATAAAGATAATATGTTAACAATATAGGCAGAGACACCTGGCACCCGCCACACACAACAACAAGAAAGGTAGCCCTAATGCTTCTGCCCCGTTCGCTGACGGTGAGTGCCGGCCTGTGCGCCGCATTCACCCCCTACCTGGCCCAGGCCGAGTTCATCAAGGACAGCAAGGCCAGCCTTGAGACGCGCAACTTCTATTTCAGCCGCGACTTTCGCCAGAGCGGTGCGCCGCAGAGCCAGGCGCGGGAGTGGGCCCAGGGTTTTATCCTGAAAATGGAGTCGGGTTTTACCGAAGGCACCGTAGGCTTCGGCCTCGATGCCCTGGGTGAGCTGGGGGTCAAGCTCGACTCCAGCCGCGACCGCCGTGGCACCGGCCTGCTGCCCTTTGGCGCCAGCCAGGAGCCGGTCGACGACTACAGCGAGCTGGGCCTGACCGCCAAGCTGCGCGTCAGCAAGACCACCCTCAAGCTCGGCACCCTGCAACCGATGCTGCCGGTGGCGGCGATCAACGACGTACGCCTGCTGCCCTCGACCTACAGCGGCGGCCTGCTGACCTCGCAAGACATCGACGGCCTGACCTTGAACCTCGGTCGCCTGGAAAAGCAGAACCTGCGCGACTCCTCGAGCAACGACGAGATGAGCTATGCCGGGGTCGAAAGCAACCACCTGGACCTGGCCGGCGGCACCTACGCGATCAACCCGCGCCTGGCCGTCAGTTACTACTACGCACAAATGCAGGACATCTACCGCCAGCACTACGCCGGACTGGTCCACGACCTGCCCCTGGCCGAAGGCATCAACCTGCGCAGCGACCTGCGCTACTTCGACACCCGCGAACAGGGCAGCCACAACCTGCGCGCAACCTCACGGGTCGATGGTGGCAAGATCGACAACCGCTTCTTCAACGGCATGCTGACCCTGGGCGTGGGCGCGCACAAGTTCGGCCTCGGTTACCAGAATCTTTCTGGCGACGGCGATTTTGCCTACCCGGGCCTGGACCCTTATTCGGTCAACCTGGTCACCGTCAACGTCTTCACCAAGGCCGAGACCGATGCCTGGCAAGCGCGCTACGACTACAACTTCGCCGCCCTCGGCCTGCCGGGCCTGAGCTTCATGACGCGCTACGTCAACGGCAGCCATATCGAGACCGCCAGTGTCAGCGGCGGCAAGGAATGGGAGCGCGATACCGACATTGCCTACGTGGTGCAAAGCGGGCCGCTGAAGAATGTCAGTGTGCGCCTGCGCAATGCCACCTTCCGCTCCAGCGGCGGCTTGACCACCGATATCGACGAGAACCGCCTGATCGTCGGCTATACCCTGGCCCTCTGGTAAACACGGGTGGCGGCAGTGTGAAAACAACCCTTTATAAGTTTTTTGGGAATGCTTATCATCTGCATCATTTTTTCGGGATGCAGCCAGGATGAGCGCACCGCCGTCACCGCCCAATGCCGAGCTCGGCCAGCTCTACCAGCACCATCACGTGTGGCTGCAACACTGGTTGCGCCGGCGCCTGAGCTGCCCGCAGCGCGCCGCCGACCTGATGCAGGACACCTTCGTGCGCATCCTCGCTTCCTCCGAGGCGCTGGAACTGGTGCGCTTGCTGCGTGAGCCGCGCAATTACCTGGTAACTGTGGCGCGGCGGGTGATGATCGATCATTTCCGCCGTCAGCAACTGGAACGCGCCTACCTCGAAGCCCTGGCCGCGCAGCCGGAAGCCGAGCAGATCTCCACCGAAGAGCAGGTGTTGATTCTGGAAACCCTGCGGGAAATCGACCAACTGCTGGCAGGCTGTGGCGCCAAGGCGCGCAAGGCGTTTCTGATGGCCAACTGGCTGGGCATGACCTACGTGGAAATCGCCGCTGCCTTGGGCGTGTCGCTGACCACGGTGAAAAAATACCTGATCAAAACCACCGAGCGCTGCCTGCTGCTCGCCTTCGATGCCCAGCCATGACTGACCGCGAACGCCAACGCCAGGCCCTCAAAGCCGCCGCCCGCTGGCATGTGCAACTGGCCGCCGGCGATGCCCCGGCCGAACTGCAGCAGGCCTGGCAGGTGTGGCTGGCCAGCGCCGCCGAGCATCGCTGGGCCTGGGCACGGGTCGAGCAGTTGCAGGGGCGCCTGGCCAGTGTGCCGGGGGCGCTGGCCTTCGACACCTTGCAACGCAGTGAAGCCCAGGGCCTGCCCCGGCGCAGTGTGCTCAAAGGCCTGCTGCTGGCCAGCGGCCTTGGCCTCGGTGGCTGGGCCAGCTACCGCAGCCAGCCGGCGCAGCAGTGGCTGGCAGATGAGCACAGCGCCACCGGCGAAATCCGTCACCTGAACCTCGCCGACGGCAGCCAGCTGGTGCTCGATACCGCCAGCGCCGTGGACATCCGCTTCGATGATCAGCAACGCCTGATTCGCCTGCGCCACGGGCGGATTTTTCTTACTAGCGGCAAAGACGGCCGCCAGCGCCCGTTGCGGGTGGAAACCGCCGAGGGCCTGGTCGAAGCCCTGGGCACGCGCTTCAGCGTTGATCAGCGCGAGGCCGCCAGCCGGGTCGAAGTGTTCGAGCATGCGGTGCGCATCAACCCGCGCCAGGCCCCGGCACGACGCCTCGAGGCCGGCCAGCGTTGCCAGTTCGACAGCCATGCGGTGCAGGCCGCGCAGGCCGTCGCCAGCAGCGAAGCGGCCTGGACCGGTGGGCACCTGATCGTCGAGGACTGGCGCCTGGGCGAGTTGCTCGACGAACTCGGTCGCTACCGCCCTGGGCTGTTGTCCTACTCCAGCGAGCTTGAAGGGCTACGGGTTTCCGGGACGTTCTCGCTCACCGACAGCGATGCGGCGCTGTCGGCCCTGGCCACCTCGTTCAAGCTCAAGGTGCGTCGTTACAACCGCTTCTGGGTCAGTGTCGACCTGAGTTGAATTTTTTCAGCCAGGGGGGTGCCTGTTTTTTTTCGTTCGTCCGCCTCTGTAGGAAATAATCTCATTTGCGAACGAAGAGGATTTCCATGCAACCCCGCTTCCCCCGTGCCCCCCTTCCCCAGTTGATTGGCCGCCATCTGCTGGCTGCCGCCCTGGCCCTGCCCCTGCTGCCCATCACTGTTGCCCAGGCGGCAGAGAGCGACAGCGCCAGCAGCGGCCAGGTCTTTGCCATCGAAGCAGGTTCCCTGAGCCGGGTGCTGGGCAGCTTTGCCGCAGCCGCCGGGGTCAACCTGTCGTATGACGCGCAGTTGACTGCCAGCCTGCACAGCCCGGGCCTGCAGGGCCGCTTCGGGGTGCTCGAAGGCTTGAGCCGGATCCTCACCGGCAGCGGCCTGCAGGCTTACCGCCAGGCCGATGGCAGCTACTCGCTGCGCCCGCTGCCGGCCAGCAACGGTGCGCTGGAGCTGGGTGCAACCACCATTGGCGCCAGCACCTTGCAGGCGCCGATGGAAACCACCGATAGCTTCACCGCGCGCCAGGTCAGTTTCGCCAAGGGCGAGCATTCGCTGCGCGAAACGCCGCAATCGGTGACGGTCATCACCCGCAAGATGATGGATGAGCAGAACCTCACCACCCTCGAACAGGTGATGGAGAAAACCCCGGGGATCACCGTGCACGATTCGCCCATGGGCGGTAAATACTTCTACTCGCGCGGTTTCATGCTCGCCGGCCAGTACCAGTACGACGGTGTGCCGCTGGACCTGGGTGGCAACTATGTACAGGCCAACAGCTTCGCCAGCGACATGGCTTACTACGACCGCGTCGAAGTGCTGCGCGGCGCCGCTGGCATGCTCAAGGGCTCGGGCAGTTCCGCCGGCGGGGTCAACTTCATTCGCAAACGCGGGCAGGAAAAGGCCGCCACCAGTGTCAGCCTTTCAGCCGGCTCCTGGGACAACTACCGCGCCCAGCTCGATACCGGCGGCCCGCTGAACGAATCCGGCAGCCTGCGCGGCCGCCTGGTGGTCGCCGGCCAGGACCGCCAGTACTTCTACGACATGGGCAAGCGCGACGACCAGGTGGTCTACGGCGCCCTCGACTACGACTTCAACGACGCCACCACCCTGGGCATCGGCGCCGCCTACGAGAAGCTCAATGCCACCCCCTGCTGGCAGGGCCTGCCACGCTACAGCGATGGTTCGGACCTGAAACTGTCGCGTTCCACCTGCCTGGGCGCGACCTGGAACAGCTGGGAAAGCCAGCGGGTCAACCTGTTCGCCGACCTTACCCACCACTTCAACGACAAGTGGCTGCTGAAAGTCGCCGCCATGCACAGCCACAACACCCAGGACATGCAGTACGCCATGACCCTGGGCAGCGTGCCGGTCGGCAGCACTTCGGCCAACAGCCAGCTGTACTCCGGCGTGTTCGACTACGACCAGCACGACTACGGCATGGATGCCTACCTGGACGGCAAATTCACCGCCTGGGGCCTGGAGCACGAGCTGATCGTCGGCGCCAACGCCAGCCGGGCCAAGGGCAGCGACAGCTACGCGCTGATCAACATGACCCAGCTGATGGGCGTGACCATGAACCCCTTCGCCCCCGACCGCGACATTCCCAAGCCGTCAGACAGCCTGTACCAGACGGCCTCCTACCGTGGCGGCCCGCTGCCGGTGGAAAGCGACACCCGGCAGATCGGCACCTATGCAACCTTGCGCCTGAAACTGGCCGAACCCCTGACCCTGGTGCTTGGCAGCCGGGTCAGCTGGTACCGCAGCCAGCGCGACTCCTACACCCAGGCCTGGGACTACTGGCAGCACGACCGCAGCCAGGAAAACGGCCAGGTCACACCGTTCGCCGCACTGATCTACGATCTGGACGAGACCTGGTCGGTGTACGGCAGCTACGCCGACATCTTCCAGCCCCAAGGCACTTACACCGATGCCCAGGGCAGCCCGCTGCAGCCCAAGACCGGCGCCAACTACGAGCTGGGGATCAAGGGCGAATGGCTCGATGGCGGCCTGAACGCGGCGTTCAACCTGTTCCGCACCATCGAGGCGCACCGCGCCGAAGCCGATTACGACTCGGTGTGCGCCGGCTCCTCCGACGGTTACTGCTACAGCGACAAGGGCAAGGTCCGCGCCCAGGGCTTCGAAGCCGAGCTCAGCGGCGAGCTGGCCGAACGCCTGCAGGTGCTGGCCGGCTACACCTACACCGAGCTTGAGTACCTCAAGACCAACAGCACCAGCCAGGACGCCACCTTCACCGCCAGCTACGTACCGCGCCATCTGCTGCGGGTCTGGGCCGACTACCAACTGGACGGCCCGCTGCAACGCTGGAGCCTGGGCGGCGGGGTCAATGCGCAAAGCGACAACCACTACCAGGACCGCGCGGCGAAAACCGAACAGCCCGGCTATGCGATCTGGAACGCGCGCGTGGGTTACAAACTGGACGACAACTGGAGCATTGCCGTCAACGGCAACAACCTGTTCGACAAGCACTACTATTCCAGCGTCGGCGCCCTGGCCTGGGGCAACTTTTATGGTGAGCCGCGCAACTTCATGGTGACCCTGAAGGGCGATTTCTAAAAAGGCAGTTAAACAGTCGGCGGCGATGAATCAAGCGCCCGTCGCCGACTACCGCTCACGCGAACTGATAGCGAAACGGTCGCAGACAATTGAGGAAATCAGGTCGGCATAGCGCGCACGAAAACTGCCCTCCACCCGTAGATACTGTGAATCGTCGCCTTTGTCGACAGTGACATTTAGCGTGCCGTAGGGCAGACGTAAAACGCCACTTTGAATTATCCGAATGTCGTCTACTTTCGCCAGATCAAAAGAGTACGATCCCGAGACCGGAATGCGACGGTGGGGAATGAATATCGAAACAGGCACCCGGGCCTGAAACACCAAGAACACGCCTTCCAAGCCCATGGTCACTGAGAACGCATCGGCAACCAATGCTGTTTCGTTGTAACCCACCCGCCACGTGCCCTTGAACTCATTACCCGAGCGGCTGCCCGCAAGCGATGCGTTGGCCGGCGCGGCCTCGCGTTCTCGGCTGGTGAAGAGAAAATCAGGACATTCAAACGTTGATTTCCCATCGATCAACACGCTGGAAAAACGTCCAGCATAAAAACCAATCAATGCCTGGTCCGTCAACTTTACATCGACCGTCAACATGCCCTGCTCGATGGGCACTTGGGCGCCGCCCATCCAGATACTAACGTCCGAGCCTCGATGCAAATTGAACTGGTAATGTCCCGCGTTTGGAATACAGACAAACGGGATGCTGATCATGACCGTTTGCAATCCCCCCCCGGCGATCAAAAAGACCCCCTTGAAACCATAGAGAAACTCGAAGGTCTGGGCCCGAATTTCATATGTCTCATCCCAGATATGCAGTGAAGCCTGTAAATAGGAAGTACTCTGCGGAGCAGGAGGTTGCATCTCAAGTTCGGTTGCCGAAGCAATTGCTGCGTACTCTGAGTCTTTCATCACGTAATCCTCTGAGTGCCGGGCCAGGTGGCTGACAGCGTCAGGGTAGGTCTGGTGAAACTCATCAGTAAACTGGCAAAAATGCCAGGTCCATGGTTGTCGAAGCAAAAGTGCGAGAGCACATAACGAGCTGCAAATAATTATTATTTGCAGCCTTACTGTTTTGCCAAGGGCTTTCCTACGGCACAATACCCAGTATGTTCACCTGCCCTGGATAGCCCATGACCACCGCAACGGACCCTGCCGTGCTCGACCATAGCGAGCGCTCCCCCTTTGACCTGCGCCCGCTGCTGGCGGCGAACATGGCCTGCACCATGGCGATGATGGCGTTCGTCTCGTTGATCGGCCCGATTGCCCGCACTCTCGGCCTGGCCACCTGGCAAGCCGGCGCGGCGGTAACGGTTGCCGGGGTGATCTGGATGCTCCTGGCCCGCCCCTGGGGCCGTGCCAGTGATCGCCTGGGGCGGCGCAAGGTGTTGCTGCTCGGCACCGCGGGTTTCACCGTCGCCTACTGGGCGTTGTGCCTGTTCATCGATACCGCCTTGCACCTGCTGCCCAGCGCCGCCCTGGCCTTTGCCGGGCTGGTGCTGGGCCGCGGCCTGATCGGCGCCTTTTACGCGGCGTTGCCGGTCGGTGGCGCGGCGCTGATCGCCGACAATATCGAACCCCGGCACCGCGCCCAAGCCATGGCTTCGCTGGGGGCGGCCAACGCTTTCGGCCTGGTCATCGGCCCGGCCCTGGCGGCGGTGCTGGCGCGCTTCAGCCTGAGCCTGCCGTTCTATGTAATGGCGGTGCTGCCGATGCTGGCGTTTGTGCTGCTGCTCAAGCTCAAGCGCCAGGAACTGCACCTCAAACAGCCGCCACGCCCGGTGCGCCTGGCCGACCCGCGCCTGCGCCGGCCACTGCTGGTGGCCTTCGTGGCGATGCTCAGCGTGTCGGTGGCGCAGATCACCGTCGGTTTCTTCGCCCTCGACCGCCTGGGCATGGCCCCGGCCGATGCTGCGCAAACCGCTGGCGTCGCCCTGACCATGGTCGGCGTGGCGTTGATTCTGGCGCAGATCCTGGTGCGCAAGCTCGAATGGCCACCGCTGCGGATGATCCGCGTCGGCGCCAGCATCGCCGCCGCAGGCTTTGCCGCCAGCGCCCTGGCCACCAGCGCCGTGGGCCTGTGGGCGTGCTTCTTTTTCTCGGCCTGCGGCATGGGCTGGGTGTTCCCGGCGTTTTCGGCGCTGGCGGCCAACGCCATGGACGCCTCCGAGCAAGGCGCCACGGCCGGTTCCATCGGCGCCGTGCAGGGCCTGGGAGTGGTCATCGGGCCGCTGGCCGGGACCCTGATCTACGCCGTCGATCCGCGCCTGCCGTACCTGATTGTTGCGGCGCTGCTGCTGTTGGTCGGGCTGTGGCCGCAGCCGAAAAAGCCCGCCTAACAGGTGGGCCGCTAAAGCCGGTTCGAATGTGTTTTAATGCCTCGCCCAAAATTTTTGACACATAAGGCGGCTATGGACACGGGGACACGACTCAAACTGGTGCGTGAACGCAACAAACTCTCCCAACGGGAGCTGGCTCGGCGCAGTGGCCTGACCAACTCGACGATCTCGCAGATCGAGCAGAATCGCGTCAGCCCTTCGGTCAGTTCCCTGAAAAAGCTGCTTGAAGGCATTCCGATGTCGTTGGCGGAGTTCTTCAGTTTTGACGAGCCGATCCGCGAAGAACGCTTTGTGTTCCGCTCGACCGAACAGCCCGACCTGGGCAACAGCGGCCTGCGCATGCTGCTGGTCGGGGCCAGTGTCGAAGGCCGGCAAATGCGCATGTTGCGCGAGCTGTACGCGCCGGGCGCCGACTCCGGCGAGCCGATCGTGCACGCCGAGGGCGAAGAGTGCGGCCTGGTGACCCGTGGCACCATCGAATTGCGGGTCGATGGCCAGGTCAGCATCCTCAACTCCGGTGACGGCTACTACTTCCCCACCACCCTGCCCCACAGCTTCAAGAATATCGGCCAGGATGAGGCCGAGATCATCAGCGCCAACACCCCGGCGAACTTCTGATGGTGCGATCGCGGGTCTTGCCCGCTCCTACAGGACCTGTGTAGGAGCGGGCTTGCCCCGCGATGAACCTTGCTGCTACATCCAGCCTAGCCACTGCCACCAGGTCGCGGCAAATACCAGCATCAGCCCATAACCGATCAGGGTGACGATAATCCCCACCCGGGCGAACTGTTTGGCGGTGAAAGTCTCGGTGCCCAGGCAGACCATGTTCTGCGGCGCGTTGATCGGCAAGATAAAGCCGTAGCTGACCACAAAGCCCAGGGCCATGGTCATGCCCAGGCGGCTGAAGTCTCCCGGCAAGGTCTGCAACACCGCAATCAAAATCGGCAGCAGCGCCGAGGTCAGGGCGGTGGCGCTGGCAAAGCCCAGGTGAATCAGAATCAAAAAGGCCGCAAGGATCGAGAACACCCCCAGGGTACCCAATTGATCCAGCCCGGTATGGGCCACCACTTGCGCGCCCAGCCATTGCCCGGCCTGGGTGGTAAGCAAGGTAGTACCCAGGCTGATGCCTACCCCGAAGACAATCACCGTGCCCCAGGGAATGCGCGCCTGCACATCTTTCCAGGTCATCACCCCTACCCGTGGCAGCAGCAGGATCACCAGCCCGGCATAGGTGGTCGAAGTGGTGTCAAAGTGATGCAGCTTGCCCTCGGTGGCCCAGGCCAGCAGCAGCAACAGCGACACGCCCAACAGACGTTTCTGCGCGCCGCTCATCGGCCCGAGCTCGGCCAGGGTCTTGCTTACTGCCGCCTTGCCACCCGGAATCGCATCGCTTTCGGGCGGCAGCATTTTCAGCACCAGGACGATCAGCACCACCGACATGATCACTGCCCACGGCGCGCCAGCGATCAGCCAGTCGATCCACGACACCCGCGCACCGAGCATCTTGTCCATGAAGCCGACGGTCAGCAGGTTCTGCGCCGCGGCAGTCTGGATGCCGATGTTCCAGATGCTGGTGCCCTGAGCGACGATGATCATGATCCCGGCAGCGATGTTCGAGCGTTTGTCGACACCAAAGGCAGCGATCACCCCCATCATGATCGGCACCACGCAGGCACTGCGCGCAGTGGCGCTGGGCACCACCAGGCTGAGCAGCACGGTGACGGCCACCGCCCCCAGAAGGATGCGCCGGGTGCTGACGCCGATGCTCGACAAGGTCACCAGGGCGATACGCCGGTCCAGCCCGGTGTGGGTCATGGCCGCGGCGATGAACAAGGCACCGACTACCAGGGCCAGGGCACTGTTGGAAAAACCGGTCAGGGCCAGGGTGATGGCGGCCGAGGAGCCGTAGATCACCGAAGGGTCGGCCACCGTCGGCGCCGTGCCGAGCAAAAAGGCCATCAGCGAGGTAATCATGATCGCGCTGGCTTCGTACGACACCGCTTCGCTGATCCACACCACCACGGCAAAAGCCAGAATCGCCAGCACCCGGTGACCGGCCACTGGCAGGTCGGCGGGCATCGGCAGCAACAGCACCCCGACCAGCGCTGCGATACCGACCAGCAGGCCAATCGGCACGCGGGCTCTGGCGGTTTGTGAGACAGGCACATTGGCCGGCGAATTCATCGGTAACTCCCTTTAGAACATGTGCGGCCATGATCGCGCAGATCGCTTTTGCGCAGACTGATACGCATCAATGCCCCGAATTCGAGGCATTGTCCGACAAGATGTAGTGCCTTTAAAAAAACACTACAAAACCTGTTGACGCCGTTCGTCGCCCCTTGCATGATGAGGTCGTCTCCCCGATCGGGGGTACTGGCAAGGGTGTTCCAGGCAGCTCGACAGATCCATGAGCTGTGTGCGGATGGGTACTGCCCAAAAGGCAGCGTGTAGAAGCCCCCAGTTGTGACGCTGCTGTAGCAGCTTTCATTTAACGCTACATGTTATGCGCCAAGTGTGAACAAACAACGAATGGTCAAGGGGGCTTTATGATGAATCTGAACAATCAACCGACTGTTGAAGAACTGGCCCGGCTGTTCGCCGCGCGCAAGGACACTCTCGACAGCCACATCCTCTGGGTTTGCAAAACCGGTGAAGTTCACCTGGACAGCCTGGAAACCATGAGCGACGAAGCCGAGTTCGAAGAACGCAAGCCGAACATGCGTGCCCGCCTGAAGATGTACCGTCGCGGCCAGGGCTACGTTGGCAAAAAGGCCGCCGCCGACACCCAGTATGTCGGTCGGGTTCTGCAGACCCTGCAAAGCGAGTGGGCTGCGCTGCAGAACAAGCCTGGCGTCGCGGTGATCGACCGTCTCTGCTAAGGGTCGCTGGGGTGCGGCACTGCCCCAGCCACGCTTGAGCCCAATCCACGCGGATTGGGCTTTTTTATTTATGGCGGTACAGGGCTAGAATGTCCCTCTTTGCGCCAAGAACCCGCTTATGACCCACCCCACTTTCGGAACCGACGATGCATCCTACCAGGCCGCCGGAGGCATCGACGGCCTGCGCCGCCTGGTCGATGACTTCTACCGCTTGATGGATGAAAACCCCGAGGCACGGACCGTGCGCCAGATGCACCCGCAAAGCCTGGAAGCTTCGCGCGACAAGCTGGCGTGTTTTCTCAGTGGCTGGCTCGGCGGCCCGCGGCTGTTCAGTGAGCGCTATGGCCCGATCGCCATCCCGGCCTTCCATGCCCAATGGCCGATCAATGAAAGCCACAGCGCTATCTGGTTGGGCTGTATGCAACAGGCGATTAACCTGCAGGAGTATTCTGCAGAATTTGCCGAGTACCTGTTGCGCCAACTGCGCGTGCCGGCCGAACGCATCGTCCAGGCCAGCCGCGCCCGTCACCCTCAGGCCTGACGGCGCAGCGGCGCCTTCTCCAGTGGCAAGGCACCGGTGGCCAGCGCCCTGGCGCGGTCAACGCCCCAGACCATGGCGCGGGTCATGGTCTCGCCGGGGCGATTGTCGTGGTACTCCTCGACCAGCGCCTTGCCCTGGCGCGTATAGATGCCGAGGAACAACTGAGTGGCGCCGGTGCGCGACAGCCTCACCTGAACGTCGATACTGGTGCCGTCGCTGAGCTGTTCGTCATGGCTGCGGCTGTGCAGTTGTGCGTCAGCCCAGTTCCAGTAGGTCTCTTCCCTGATACGCATCGAATGGCTCCTGTATTGATGGCGGCATTAGTAAGGCACACAACCCGGCATCAGGCGAGCGCCAGCCGCGCAACCTTTGCGCAAGGTCAAACAATGCAAAAAAAACCCCGCCGTTGGGCGGGGTGGTGGTCGATTCGTTTACTTCTTCGCTGGCAAGCGCGGGGTGAACTTACCCTTCTTGCTGCGCTGTAGCGCGTTCAGGCGCACCTGCGCATCATCCAGCGTCATGTTGGCAAAGCCCAGGCGATAGCCGCTCTGGCCACAGCGCACCACACTGTTGATGGGAAATTCGTCGCCCTGGTCCTCAATGTAGGATTCAATCATGCCCCAGTCTCCCTCCGATGGCGGACCAGTACCGGCAAGCAGATGATTGCCCAGAAAAGTACTGACCCTGGTGACTCTGAGACTAGCCGGTCATTTGTGGACCGCACGGGCAAGAACAAAAAAGCCCGACCAATGGCCGGGCTGTTTTGTCGCACCCCTGGCGTTTACCTGAGCTTCACCGCGGTACCGGTAACGAACACCACGACCATGCCGCCACGGGCCGAGGGCATGCTGATTTCATAGTCCAGGCCGACCACCGCATCGGCCTGCAGGCTGCGCGCGCGGGCGCGGATTTCGTCGGTGGCCTGGATGCGCGCTTCTTTCAACGCACTTTCCAGGGTTTGCGAACGGCCACCGAAAAAGTCGCGGAAACTGGCGAACATATCGCGAACCACGTTGATACCCTGAACCGACTCGGCGCTGACCACATCCAGATAGGCGGAAATTTCCCGGCCTTCGATGGTCCCTGTGGTGGTAATGATCATGCTGCTCTCCTTCGGCCTTGCCTGTCAGCCGCCCGCAATTGAGCGGGCGGAAAAAGCGCGATGGTAACAAAACCGTCGGCCGCTGCGTGGCCATTTATACAAGCAATTGGTTGTGTAATACATGCCAGCCACCTAGACTCCCCTTCCATTGCCGCCTTACTTGCGAAGGAGTCGCCGATGAACACCGCCCACCCTCAGCCCGCGTCATGGGCCGAACTGCTCCACGGGCGCAATGCCCTGCGCTCGATCGCCCTGGCCGGCGGCGTCGCCCTGCATGCAATCAACGTCTATATCGTCACCACCATCCTGCCCACAGTGATCGCGGATATCGGCGGCCTGGCCTTTTATGCCTGGAGCACCACGCTGTTTGTCGCCACCTCGATCATCGGCTCGACCCTCTCGGCGCAATTGATCGAGCGCCTGGGCGCGCGGGAGGCCTTTCTCCTGGCCCTGGCGGTGTTCAGCCTGGGCTCGGTGATCTGCGCCGCCGCGCCGAGCATGCCGGTGCTGCTGATCGGTCGCAGCGTCCAGGGCCTGGGCGGCGGTATCCTGTTCGCCCTGAGCTATGCCCTGATCCGCTTGATCTTCGATGAGCGCCTGTGGCCCCGGGCCATGGCCATGGTCTCGGGCATGTGGGGCGTGGCCACCCTGTGCGGGCCGGCGGTAGGCGGTATCTTTGCCCAGGGCGGCCACTGGCGCTGGGCGTTCTGGTCGCTGCTGCCAGTGGCGGCGCTGCTGGCGCTGATCGTCATCAACCAGTTGCACGGCAAGGTGGCTGCCAGCACCCGGGCCACTCGCCCACCCTATGGCCTGATTGCTTGCCTGGTCGCCTCGGTGCTGGCGATTTCTGCCGCCAGCCTGGCCCAGCAACTGCTGTGGAACCTGCTCGGGATTGGCGCGGGCCTGGCCATCGCAGTGCTCATCGCCCGCCTCGACCACCAGCCCGAGCGCCGCTTGCTGCCTTCTGGTGCTTATTCCCTGGGCACCTCACTGGGCAAGTTGTATGCGGTGATGTGCCTGTTGATTGCGGCAGTGACCACGGAAATTTTCGTCCCCTACTTCCTCCAGGCCATTCACGGCCTCAGCCCGCTGGCCGCCGGCTACATGACCGCGGCCATGGCGGCGGGCTGGACCCTGGCCGCGCTGTGCAGCGCCAGCCGCACCGGTGAGGCCGCCGAGCGCATGATCCGCGTCGGCCCGGGCATCGTCCTTGCGGCCCTGCTGGGGCTGGCGTTGATGACCGGCCAGCAGGCCTGGCTGGGCAGCACTGGCGGCCTGGCCGTGTATTGCCTGGCGCTGGCCGGCGTGGGCCTGGGGATCGGCCTGGGCTGGCCGCACCTGCTGACCAAGGTGCTCAGCGCCGCGCCACCCGGTGAAGAAAACCTGACCTCGGCATCGATCACCACCGTGCAGCTCTACGCCACGGCGCTGGCGGCAGCCCTGGCCGGGGTGGTCAGCAACAGTGCCGGGCTGGTCGAGCCGGGCGGCGTCGCTGGCGCGCAACAGGCCGCGACCTGGCTGTTCGCGGTGTTTGCCATCGCGCCACTGCTGACCTGGCTGTTGGTCTGGCGCCTGACTGGCACTGCACCCAAGGTCATGGCCCGATGAGCCTCAGCAACCTCGATAGCGCCTCAAGCGCCGAGCGCATCCTGTTCCTGCTCAAGACCCGCGGCGCGTTGAAAACCACCGACCTGGCCAGCCTGCTGCAGATCAGCTTCGAGGCCACGCGCCAGCACCTGCAGAAGCTGCAGGCCGCCGGGCAAATCAATGGCATCAGTGTCCCGAGCACTGGCGCCGGGCGGCCTTCGCAAAAGTGGATGTTGACCGACGCCGCCCAGCGGCGCTTTCCCGACACCCACAGTGTGCTGACCCTGCAACTGATCGACAGCGTCGAACAGGTGTTCGGCCCCGAGGGGGTCGACCAGCTCATCAGCCGCATGGAAGCCAGCAGCCGCGCCGAATACCAGCAGGCCTGCAACCAGGCCCAGGGGCTGGAAGACAAAGTGCGGGTGCTGGTGCAACTGCGTGAGCGGGCCGGCTACATGGCCCAGATGCAGGCCTGCGGCGACGGCTGGCTGATCATCGAAAACCACTGCCCGATCTGCGTGGCCGCCAGCCGCTGCCAGGGGTTTTGCCGCTCGGAGCTGCAGGTGTTCCAGGCCGCGCTCGGTGAGCAGGCGCAGGTGGAGCGCTGCGAACACCTGCTGAGCGGTGATCGGCGTTGTGTCTACCGGGTTATGCCGGCGTAATCACCCACGGCTAGGCCATCCGCGCCAGCAACAACTGGCGCAGGCGCGGGCCGAAGACGTTGATCAACAGCCCGGCCATCACCAGCAGCGCGCCCCAGCCTTGCAGCGGGGTCAGGCGCTCGTCCAGCAGCAAGGCCGAAGAGCTCAGGCCCACCACCGGCACCAGCAACGAAAACGGCGCCACCTTGCCGGCCGGGTAGCGCGACAGCAGATGGCTCCACAGGCTGTAGCCGAGCATGGTGGCGATAAACGCCAGATAGGCCAGCGCCAGCACCGAGCTCCAGCCGATGCCGCGCAGCGAGCTTTCGATCCGCTCGGGGCCTTCCAGCCACCACGACAGCGCCAGAAACGGCAGCGGCGGTACCAACCCGCCCCAGATCACCAGGGCCACCAGGTCGATATTGCTGAAACGCCGGGTGATGATATTGCCCATGGCCCACATCGCGGCGGCGCACAGGGTCAGCAGCAAGGCAAAAAACGGCACGCTGGCGCCGTTTTCGCTGCCGATCAGGGCCAGGCCGCCGGCGGCCACCAGCAGGCCCAGTACGCTGGCCGCGCGCAGCCGCTCGCCGAGGAAGATCGCGGCAAAAAACAGGGTGAAGAACGCCTGGGATTGCAGCACCAGCGACGCCAGCCCCGGCGGCATGCCATTGCCCATGGCCTCGAAGAGAAAGGCGAACTGGCCCAGGGAGATGGTCGCGCCGTAGGCAATCAGCCAGCGCCAGGGCAACTGCGGGCGCTTGACCAGCAGCACCGCCGGAAACGCCACCAGGGCAAAGCGCAAGGCACCCAGCAACATCGGCGGCAAGCCATCGAGGCCGACCTTGATCACCACGAAATTGACGCCCCAGGCGACAATCACCACCAGCGCCAGCAGTAAATCCTTTAACGGCATGCTTCCCTCAACGGCTTTGTAATATTTCGCAACAGCATAACCTTATGCACGAAATCATCGCAGCATCCATCGCGACGGATGGACGCCGCAAAGCCGACACCTCCACTTGACTGTATTTGTATATACATGCTCATATCTGTTTCAGTCGCCCGCCTGCGTTCGGCTGGCGACCCGACCGCGACAACACAACAATAGGCGGAGATCCCGAGCAATGACCCAGGCCAATGCCTCGCGCAGCAAGCCCCTGATCGAGCGGCGCTCGATCGACTACATCCCGGAAAACGAACGACACGGACGCCTCTACAGCCAGTTCACCCTGTGGCTGGGTGCCAACCTGCAAATCACCGCAATCGTCACCGGGGCCCTGGCCGTGGTGCTCGGTGGCGATGTGTTCTGGTCGCTGATCGGCCTGCTGCTCGGGCAACTGGTCGGCGGCGCGGTCATGGCCCTGCACGCCGCCCAAGGGCCGAAACTCGGCCTGCCGCAGATGATCTCCAGCCGCGTGCAGTTCGGGGTGTACGGCGCGGCCATCCCGATTGCCCTGGTGTGCCTGATGTACCTGGGCTTCACCGCCACCGGCACGGTGCTCTCGGGCCAGGCCATCGGCCAGTTGCTGAGCGTCAGCGACAGCGCCGGCATTCTGATTTTCGCCGGGGTCATCGTCCTTGCCACGGTGTTCGGCTACCGCATGATCCACTGGATCGGCCGGGTGGCCAGCGTGCTGGGAATCATCGCCTTCGTCTACCTGTTCAGCCGCATCATGGTCATCAGCGACATCGGCCAGTTACTGGAGAACCGCCACTTCAGCTGGGCCTCGTTCCTGCTCGCGGTGTCGCTGTCGGCGTCCTGGCAGATCTCGTTCGGCCCTTATGTCGCGGATTATTCGCGCTACCTGCCGAGCAACACCTCATCGTTCAAGACCTTCCTCGCCGCAGGCCTGGGCTCGGTGGTCGGCGCCCAGGCGTCGATGGTCCTCGGGGTGTTTGCCGCGGCGATTGCCAACGGCCAGTTCTCCGGCCGTGAAGTGGCCTACATCGTCGGCCTGGGCGGTACCGGCGCCACGGCCGCGCTGCTGTACTTCAGCATCGCCTTCGGTAAGGTGACCATCTCGACTCTCAACTCCTACGGCAGCTTCATGTGCATCGCCACCATCATCAGTGGCTTTCGCGGGCACATCGAAGTCACCCGCCGTCAGCGGCTGTTCTTCGTCCTCGCCATCGTTGGCGCTTCGACGTTGATCGCCCTGCTCGGCCAGCATTCGTTCCTGGCCGCGTTCAAGTCGTTCATCCTGTTCCTGCTGACCTTCTTCGTGCCCTGGAGCGCGGTCAACCTGGTGGACTACTACTTCATCACCAAGGAGCGCTACGACGTGCCGGCGCTGGCAGACCCCAACGGCCGCTACGGGCGCTGGAACCTGCCTGGCATCATCGTCTACACCATCGGCGTGCTGGTGCAGATGCCGTTCATTTCCACCAAGCTCTACACCGGCCCGATGGTTGCCCACCTGGGCGGCGTTGACCTGTCGTGGATCATCGGCCTGATCGTACCGAGTGTGCTGTATTACCTGGTGGCGCGGCGCAAGGCTGCCGATGCCCCGGCGCAGATGATCCTGCCGCAAACCAGCCAGTCCTGAAACAAAAAGGCCGAGCCCCATCACCGGGGCTCGGCCTGTTTTTGTTCCTGCCCTTCATAGCTTGGCGATCGACACCTCGGTGGATTTGACGAAGGCAATCACTTCGCTGCCGACCCGCAGCTCCAGCTCGTGCACCGAGCGGGTGGTGATCACCGAGGTGACGATGCCGGCGGAGGTCTGTACGTCGATTTCCGATACCACCGGGCCTTCGATGATCTCCTTGACCGTGCCTTTGAACTGATTGCGTACGTTGATCGCCTTGATGGTCATGTGCTGCTTCCTCGTCCTGGGGTGCACTGCCGCGCAGTGCTTGAGGTGCAGATTGCGCTCGAGCGAATAAAATTAAAAAGAATAAATACTTACGAATATAGAACAAAACGAAATATACAAATCGACATATCGAAAGACCTACAAGTTATTTATTTTCAGTTTTTTAGATCCTTTAGCATCGGTGCCAATCCTCATCGAGCAAGTGAGCGCCACCTTTGCACCGCACTCCATCGACCCCTTTGCACATCGCCCGGGAACTGGCCAGCGAGTTCGCCCGCAACGCCGTCGAGCGCGACCGCCAGGGCGGCACGCCCAAGGTTGAACGCGATGCCATCCGCAGCAGCGGCCTGCTGGCCTTGAGCATCCCCCGCGAGTTCGGTGGGCTGGGCGCCAGCTGGAGGCAAACCTTCGAGGTGGTTCGTGAATTCGCCCGGGTCGACAGTTCCCTGGCCCACGTGTTTGGTTTTCATCACCTGATGCTCGCCACCGTGCGCCTGTTTGCCACGCCCACGCAGTGGCAGCCGTGGTTCGAACTGACCGCGCGCAAGAGCTGGTTCTGGGGCAATGCCCTCAACCCGCTGGACACCCGCACGGTGGTCAAGGACCGTGGCAGCTTTCGCGAGTTCTCCGGTAAAAAAAGCTTCTGCTCCGGCGCCAGCGATTCAGAGATGCTCATCGCCTCGGCGGTGGACGAGAGCGCCGGCGGCAAGCTGCTGATTGCGGCGATCCCCAGCGGGCGCACCGGCATCACCCTGCACAACGACTGGCACAACATGGGCCAGCGCCAGACCGACAGCGGCAGCGCCAGCTTCGAACGGGTACGGGTGGAAGAAAGCGACCTGCTGCTCGACCCCGGTCCCTTGAGCACGCCGTTCGCCTGCCTGCGGCCGCTGATTGCCCAGCTGCATTTCGCCAATATCTTCCTCGGCATCGCCGAGGGCGCTTTCGAAGAGGCCCGGGATTATGCCCTGCGCGAGTCGCGGCCATGGTTCAAATCGCTCGCCGAACAGAGCAGCGCCGACCCGTATGTACTCAAGCATTTCGGCGACTTCTGGGTGCGCCTGCAGGGTGCGCGGCTGCTGGTTGACCAGGCCGCCCAGGAGCTGGACCAGGCCTGGGCCAAAGGCGCAGCGCTGAGCGCCGAACAACGCGGGCGCCTGGCGGTGAGCATCGCTACCGCCAAGGTCGCCGCCAGCCGCGATGGCCTGGAGATTTGCAGCAAGGTGTTTGAAGTCACCGGCGCCCGCGCCACCCAGGCCTCGGTGGGCCTCGACCGGCACTGGCGCAACCTGCGCACCCAGAGCCTGCACGACCCGCTCGACTACAAGCTGCACGAACTCGGTGAATGGGCCCTGCGCGGGCAATTGCCGACTCCGACCTTCTACTCATAGTGTGACCGCCATGCAATTGTTGACCCTACCGCCCTCCCCGGCCCTGGCCACCTCGATCCGCGCCACCGCGCAGGTGTTCGAAGACCCCAAGTCACGGGCCTTGCTGGCGCACCTGCAGCGGGTCGCGCCGAGTGAAGCCAGCGTGCTGATCATCGGCGAGACCGGCACCGGCAAAGAGCTGGTCGCCCGGCACATCCACAACCTCAGCGGCCGGCGTGACAAGCCGTTCGTGGCGGTCAACTGCGGAGCGTTTTCCGAGTCGCTGGTCGAGGCCGAATTGTTCGGCCACGAAAAAGGCGCGTTCACCGGCGCCCTCAGTGCCAAGGCCGGCTGGTTCGAAGAAGCCAACGGCGGCACCTTGTTCCTCGACGAGATCGGCGACCTGCCGATGCCGATCCAGGTCAAGCTGTTGCGCGTGCTGCAGGAGCGCGAAGTGGTACGCCTGGGCTCGCGCAAGAGCATTGCCATCGATGTGCGGGTACTGGCCGCTACCAACGTGCAGCTGGAAAAAGCCATCAACGCCGGGCACTTTCGCGAAGACCTGTACTACCGCCTCGACGTCGTCAGCCTGGAACTGGTGCCACTGCGTGAACGCCCGGGCGACATCCTGCCGCTGACCCGCCACTTCATCCAGGCCTACAGCCAGCGCCTGGGCTATGGCCAGGTCAGCCTCAGCAGCGAGGCCGAAGCCAAGCTGCGCAGCTACGGCTGGCCGGGCAACATCCGCGAGCTGGAAAACGTCATCCATCACACCTTGCTGATCTGCCGTGACGGCGTGATCCGCCAGGAGGACCTGCGCCTGTCGAACATGCGCATCGAACGCGCCGACGACAGCCCCGGCAGCGATGATTCGGCGGAAGGCTTGCTGGCGCGGGCTTTCCAGAAACTCTTCGAACAACCTGGCGGCGCCTTGCACGAGAAGGTCGAGGACGCACTGTTGCGCGCGGCCTACCGCTTCAGTCATTACAACCAGGTGCACACCGCCAACTTGCTCGGCCTGAGCCGCAACGTCACCCGCACCCGGCTGATCAAGATGGGCGAGCTGGCGGTGAATCGCCGGCAGCCCGGGGGCAGTACCCAGGGCGAGCGGGTGCTGAATTTGTCGATCTAATGGCCTTATCACAGGCCCTGCACCCATCCTGTGGGAGCGGGCTCGACCCGCGATCGAGCGCGCAGCGGTCGCAGTCCAGTCGAGAAAAGCTCAGCGGTAGATCTCACTCCCCG
Source organism: Pseudomonas sp. UC 17F4 (assembly GCF_900101695.1). Taxonomy (NCBI): domain Bacteria; kingdom Pseudomonadati; phylum Pseudomonadota; class Gammaproteobacteria; order Pseudomonadales; family Pseudomonadaceae; genus Pseudomonas; species Pseudomonas sp. UC 17F4. Next base: position 2,938,730 of record NZ_FNKV01000001.1, on the reverse strand, counting down.
CATCCGCCGCCAGCGTGCGAAACACCAGCGCCGAAGCCATGCACAGCAGCGCCCCGACGCCAATCACCAGGGCGATATCCGCCACCGCCACTTGCTGCTCACCTTTCAAGCTCATCAACACACTGAGCAGTGAAGCAGCCACCCCCACCGACAAGCTCATGGACAACTGCACCGTCGCCGCCGACAGGCTGCTGGCGCGGCTGTGCAGTTCGGCGGGCACGTCGGCATAGGTCAGGCCGCCCATGGCGCTGAACTGCAAGGAGCGGATCAGGCCGCTGGCGAACAGGATCAACACCACCAGCCAGTACGGCGTGTCGAGGTTGAAACTGGCGCAGGCGCCCAGGCTCAAACCGGTGAACAATGCATTGATACTCAAGGTGCGGCGAAAGCCAAAGCGGCGCACGATACGCACCGCCAGCAGCTTGACCACAAAGGCGCCGACACCCCCGGTGAAGGTCAGCAAACCGGCATGCAAAGGGCTTAAACCAAAGCACAGCTGGAACAACAACACCATCAAGAACGGCTGCGCCGCCGTGCCCAGGCGAAACAGGTTGCCACCCCAGAAACTCACGGCAAAACTGCCTACGCGCAAAGGCGAAAAGTCCAGCAGCGGCTGGGCGCAACGCCGGGCATGGCGCACATAGAGCAGCGCTGTTATTAGCCCGATCAGCAGCAACAGCAGCACCCAGCGCCGCGCCAGCAAACCATGGCCGAGCGCCTCGAAGCCGAACACCAGTGACGCCAGGGTCACACTGGCCAGCAGCAAGCCGCGCAGGTCCAGGCGTTGCTGGCTGTCGCCGGGGTAATCGGCAATATGCCGCAGCACCAGGTACACCCCGAGCACGCCGATGGGCAGGTTGACCAGAAAAATCCACTGCCACGACAGCAGCGTCACCAGCAGACCGCCCAGCGGCGGCCCGAGCATCGGCCCCACCAGTGGCGGGATGGTCAGGTAGGACATGTTGCGCAGCAGTTGCTCGCGCGGCGACCAGCGCAGCAGGATCATCAAGCCCACCGGCACCATCATCGCCCCCGCCGCGCCCTGGCACAGGCGCGCCAGGCACAGTTGCAGCAACGATCCGGCCAGGGCGCAAGCCAGCGACGACAGGGTGAACAACACTATCGCCAGCACGAACACCCGCCGCGGCCCGTAGCGGTCCGCCGCCCAGCCGCTGACCGGCACTGCCAGGGCCGCGGCGAGCATGTACAGCGACACCACCAGGTTCATGCGCACACTCGGTGCGCCGAACTCGCTGGCCATCTGTGGCAATGCGGTCATGACCACGGTGGAGTCGATCAGCTCCATCAGCAACGCACAGCCGATGATCATCGGTACCCGCCGTGATTGCCCGGTGCTGTGGGTCAACAGCGGCGCCTGCAAACTGCCCACCTCAGAACAAGCCCGACGTCGGCGGCGGCGTGCCGGTCAGTTGCCAGGCACCCACCGCTGCGGCCTTCCAGTGCCGCGGGTTGTGGTTGGCGACCGTGCGCGCGTTGCGCCAGTGGCGGTCGAGATTGTGGCTGCGGCCGGTGGTCGAGGCGCCGCCGACGTCGAACAGCAACTCGGCAGCCTTGAGCGCGGACTCGGCGGCAATGAACTGGGCCTGGGCGACGTCGATGGCGGCCTGGTCGACCTGTTGCGGGTCAAGCCCGCTGGCCCAGGCGCGGTCGATCGACGCCGCCGCGCGCAACACCACGGCCTCTGCAGTAAAGGCACGGGCGGCGATCTCGCCGACGCTGAGCTGCACGTAAGGGTCATCCACCGAACGCGCGGCGCTGCTATGCTTGATCGGCCGCGCATGCTCGCGGGCAAAGCGGCTGGCGTCGTCCAGCGCATTGCGGGCGATGCCGGCCTGCACCGTGGCCAGAAACAACTGCAGGAACGGCGTGACGATGGTGCGCTTGCCCTCCTCCACGGTCCGCGTGCGGATCTCGTCGGCGTACACCACGACATCATTCAGGCGCGTGGTACCGCTGGCAGTCAGGCGCTGGCCCATGGCGTCGAAATCGTCGAGCAACTCCAGGCCCTGGCGCTCGCGCGGCAGCACGAACGACACCGGCTGATCGTTTTCATCCAGGGCCACGGCGCTGACCCAGTCGGCGTACAGGGAGCCGGTGCTGTAGTACTTGCTGCCGCTGGCGCGGTAATGCTCGCCGTCACGCACGATGCGCGCACTGATCGCGCCATTGGCGCCGCCCACTTCCCAGCCGGCATTGCCCAGCACCGCGCCTTGCAGGTAGCGGGCGAACCAGCGCTGGCGCTCGGCCTCGGCGCCGTCGGCGGTTGACGACAACAAGCCTTCGATAAAACCAAAGCCCGGGCGCAGCGCCTGGGCGACATTGGAGTCCACCGAAGCGATGCGCAGCAGCAGGCCGATCACATCGCTGACGCTGCCACCCGGGCCGCCGTATTGCTCGGGAATGCGGCAGGTGTAGAGCCCGGCCTGGGCAATCTGGCGTACCGCTTCATAGGGCAGCTGGCGCTCGCGTTCACGTTGCGCGGCGCCGGCGGCAATCAGCGCCAGCAGGTTTTCGGTATTGCCTTTGAGGTCGTCGAGGTTGCGACGCTCAATCGGGGGGACTGCGGATAAACCAGGCATGGACTTTCCTTGTGCAAATCAGGCGATCAGATCGCCAGGCGGAGAAATTCGAAACTGACCTTGCGACCGCTTTCCAGGTGTGGAATGGCGTCAAGCAAGGCACGGGTATAGGGGTGTTGCGGACGGTCGAAAACATCGCGCACGGCGCCGCTTTCCACCGCCACGCCGTCTTTCATCACCAGCACCTGGTCGCTGACGTGGTTGATCACCCCCAGGTCGTGGGAGATGAACAGGCAGGCCAGGCCCAGGCGCTGTTTTAGGTCGTCGAGCAGTTCGAGGATCTGCGCCTGCACCGACACATCCAGCGCCGACACCGGCTCGTCGCACACCAGGATCTGCGGCTGCGCGGCCAGGGCGCGGGCAATGGCGATGCGTTGCCGCTGGCCGCCCGACAGCTCGATCGGGCGCCGCTCCAGCAGGCTTTCGTCAAGGCGCACCAGGGTGAGCAACTCGACGGCCTGCGGGCGCCACTGCGCGCGCAGGTGCCCGGCTACTTGCAGCGCCTCGTACAACACCCGCTGCACGGTGTAGCGCGGGTCGAAGGAGCTCAGCGGGTCCTGGAACACCACCTGGATGCTGCGGCGCAGCGCGCGTTTCTCCTGGTCATCGAGTTGCAGCCAGGGCCGGCCCTTGATCTGGATCGCGCCGCTGTCGGGGGTTTCCAGGCCGAGGATCATCCGGGTCAGGGTGGTCTTGCCCGAGCCCGACTCGCCGACAATGCCTAAGGTGCGGCCCTTGTGCAGCTGCAGCGAAACCTTGTCGACCACGGTGCGCAAGGCGCCGTCCGGGCCCTTGAAGGCCTTGCTCAGTTGCTGCACCTGCAACAGCGGCGCGCTGGTTTCCACCACCGGCGGCGCCACGGCCGCAAGTTTTGCTGCCTGCGGTCGGCGAAAATGCACGGCGGCACCGGCCTTGAGCAGGTACTGGGTGTAGGGGTGCTGCGGGTCTTGCAGCACCGCCTCGACACTGCCCTGCTCGACGATCACGCCGTTGTGCATCACTGCCACGCGGTTGGCCAGGCGCGAGACCACCGCCAGGTCGTGGCTGACAATCAGCATCGCCGTGCTGTCGCCGCGCAGAGATTCGAGCAGGCTCAAGACCTGGGCCTGCACCGTGGCATCCAGCGCCGTGGTCGGCTCGTCGGCAATCAGCAGGCGCGGGTTGCAGGCAATCGCCGAGGCGATCAGCGCCCGTTGGCGCAAGCCCCCGGAGAGCTGCCAGGGGTACTGGCGGGCGCGCAGCTCAGGTTCCGGCACGCCGACCGCGCGCAGCAGTTCCAGCACCCGCGCCTGACGCTGCTCGCGGTTCAGCGCGCTGTGCAGTTGCAGCGGCTCGGCAATCTCCTTGCCGACCGGGCGCAGGGGGTCGAGCGAGCCCAGGGCGTCTTGCATGACAAAGCCGATTTGTGCGCCGCGCACCCGGCGCCAGGCGCGCTCGTCGAACTGGCGCAGGTCCTGCCCGGCAAAGGCCAGGCGGCTGGCCTGCAACTGCGCATGGGCTCCGGTGAGCCCGGCCAGGGTGCGCGAAGTGACGCTCTTGCCCGAGCCGGATTCGCCCACCAGCGCCAGGCATTCGCCCTGCTGCACGGTGAAGCTGATGCCCTTGAGCACCGGCACGCCCTGGCCGAAGCGCACCTGCAAGTCGCTGACCTCGATCAGCGGCGCGGGGTGTTGAAGAACAGCGTTCATAGGCGTTTACCTTCGTTGCGGCGCAGCAGTTCGCGGCCGATGGCGGTGATCGAAACCACGGTGAGGGTGATGGCCAGGGCCGGCCAGGCCACCAGCCACCAGGCGTTGGCCAGGTAGTTGCGGCCGATGGCGAGCATGCCGCCCCATTCCGGCTGCGGCGGTGGCGCGCCAAAGCCAAGAAAGCTCAGGGCGGCGCCGGCAACGATGGTGCTGCCGATGCCGATGGTGGCGAGAATCAAAATCGGTTTGATCGCATTGGGCAGCACGTGCCGCCAGATCACCTGGCGTCGTGGCAGGCCCAGGGTCGTGGCCGCCTCGACGTAGCCGGCATTGCGTACCACCAGGGTTTGCGCGCGCACCAGGCGCGCATAGCGCGGCACGCTGGCGATGCCCACGGCGATGATGGTGTTGAGCGCGCCCTGGCCAAAAAAGGTGATGATCACCAGCGCCAGCAACAGGTCGGGAAAGGCCAGCAGCACATCGACCAGGCGCATCACCGCGCCGTCGACCAGCCGTGGGCCGAGGCCGGCCAGCAGCCCGAGCACGGTGCCCAGCAGCAATCCCAGCGCCGTGGCACTCAGGCCCAGTACCAGCGACGGGCGCACCGCGTAGACCAACCGCGCGAGGATGTCGCGGCCGTTCTCGTCAGTGCCCAGCCAGTGCAGGCTACCCGGTGGCTGGAACGCCTGGCGGGCGTTGGCATCAAGCGGGTCGGCGGCCACCAGCCAGCCTGGCTGCAGCGCCGCCAGCAGCAAAAAGACGACGAACAGCGCCGCCAGCACCAGCCCCGGGCGCACCGCCAGTGGCCGGCGCCTGGCAAAACGCGCCGGGGCCGGGATCAGGCCGCTGACCGGCAGCACCGCTGCCGTTGAATTGATCGGCGCCATCGGGCACCTCCATGAACTGAACGTTAGGGAGCCGGGTTAGGGATCTGCCGGTGGATCTGCTCGATGCGCACCAAGGCTTCGCTACCCAGCTTCACCTGCAATGCGCCGAGGTTGTCGGCCAGTTGCGCCAGGCTGGTCTGCCCGGTCAGTGCGCTGCTGACAAACGGCTTGTTGAGCACATAAGCCAGGGCCAGTTGCGCCGGGCTGATCGAAAGCTCCTGCGCCAGCGCCACATAGGCAGCGATGGCCTGATGGGCGCCGGGGCTGTCGTAGCGGTTGAAGGTGCGGTACACCGACGACAGCCGCGAGCCCTGCGGCAAGGCGCCGTTGAGGTACTTGCCGGTCAGGGCGCCGAAGGCCAGCGGCGAATAGGCCAGCAAGCCGATGTTGTCGCGCTGGCTGAACTCCGACAGGCCGCCCTCGTACAGGCGGTTGAGCAGGCTATAGGGGTTCTGGATGCTGACGATGCGCGGCAGGTTCTGCTCACGCGCCTGGCGCAAAAACTCGGCCACGCCCCACGGGGTTTCGTTGGACACGCCGATATGGCGGATCTTGCCGGCGGCGACCTGATCGGCCAGCACCTGCAAGGTCTCGGCGATGCTCACGGTTTCGCGGTCATCCTGGACATAGGGGTATTCGCGCTGGCCAAAAATATTGGTGGTGCGGTCCGGCCAGTGCAGTTGGTAGAGGTCCAGGTAATCGGTTTGCAGGCGCTTGAGGCTGCCGTCCAGGGCGGCGACGATATTGGCCCGGTCGTGGCGTGTAAGCCCCTCACGGATATGCGCGCCGGCCCCCGGCTGGCGTGCCGGGCCGATGATTTTGCTGGCCAGCACCACCTCGGCGCGCCGCCCGCTGTTCGCCAGCCAGCTGCCGATGAAGCGCTCGGTGCTGCCCCAGGTTTCGCCGTGGGTCGGCGTTGGGTACATCTCGGCGGTATCGATCAGGTTGATACCAGCGGCCAGCGCCGCGTCGAGCTGGCGGTGGGCATCGCTTTCGCTGTTCTGGTGGCCCCAGGTCATGCTGCCCAGCCCCAGCACGCTGACCTGAATGTCGCTGTGGCCCAATCTACGTTTGATCATGCTCGCTCCGTATCGAAAGTAAAAAGCTCAAACCGCTTCGGCGGCGCGCTGGTACTGGCTGGCCGGGTACGGCAGGCCGAGGTGCTCGCGCAAGGTGCTGCCCTGGTATTCACGGCGGAACACCCCGCGCTGTTGCAGCAGCGGCACCACCTGGTCGACGAATACCTCGACACCGGAGGGGAACATGTCCGGCATGATGTTGAAGCCATCGGCAGCGCCGGCACGGAACCAGTGCTCAAGGCTGTCGGCGACCTGTTCCGGGGTGCCGACGATCAGCCGGTGGCCGACCAGGATGCGCCGCGACAGTTCGCGGATGGTCAGGTTCTCGCGCCGCGCCAGGTTCAACTGAGCTTCGAGAAAACCGTGGGAGCCGCGCTCGAAATCCGCCACCGGGCCAATCCGCTCCCAGGGCAACGGCGCATCCAGCTGCAGCTCGCTGACCGCCAGGCCCACCCGCGCCGCCACCTGGTTGATCAGCCCTTCTTCGCCGTACCAGGCGTTGAGCTCGTCGAAACGCGCCTGGGCCTCGGCCTCGCTGCTGCCGATTACCGTTGACAGCCCCGGCATGATTTTCAGGTGCTCGGGGTTGCGCCCCCACTGGCGGGCGCGCTGTTTCATTTCCTGATAGAACGCCTGGCCGTCGACCAGGGTGGTCTGGGTGGTGAAGATCGCATCGGCATAGCGCGAGCCGAGGGCCTTGCCGCCTTCGGAAGACCCGGCCTGCACCAGCACCGGCCGGCCCTGGGGCGAGCGCGGCAAGTTGAGCGGGCCCTTGACCGAAAAGTGCTCGCCGACAAAGTCGATGGCATGCACCTTGGCCGGGTCGGCAAAACGCCCACGGCGGGCATCGCCGATCACCGCGTCATCTTCCCAGCTGTCCCACAATTTAAGGGTGACATCGATGAACTCATCGGCCCGGGCATAACGGTCGACGTGTCGCGGCGCACCGGCCAGGCCGAAGTTCTGCGCGGCGGCATCACCGGCATTGGTGACCACGTTCCAGGCCGCACGGCCGCCGCTGATATGGTCCAGCGAACTGAAGCGCCGGGCCAGGTTATACGGGTCGTTATAGCTGCTCGAAGCGGTGGCGATCACGCCGATATGGCGGGTAGCCAGGGCCACGGCGGTGAGCAGCACGGTAGGTTCCAGGCGCCCGGCCGGATGCTGGCCAACATCGCCGATCAGCGCCGGGCCGTCGGCGAGGAAGATCGCATCGAGCTTGCCGCGTTCGGCAATGCGCGCGATGTTGCTGTAGTACTGGTGATCGAGATAGGCATTGGCCGGCACCTCGGCCTGGCGCCAGGCACCGGAGTGGGCGCCGAAACCGAGGATGTTCATGCCGATGCTCATGTGTTTTGCAGGCTGGCTCATGGCAACTCCTTGAGTGGGGTCAGACCGCGCTGGCTTCATCGCGGGCGGCGTTGTCCTGGGCGTGCAACTGGCGCCAGGCGGCACCAGGGCTGATGCCGTTGAGGTAGTAATTGCCCAGCGCCCGCTCGCGGTAGATCGCCGGGTTGTGCGAGGCCAGGGTGCGGGCATTGCGCCAGTGCCGGTCGAGGCGCCGGGCCTGGCTGGTGGCCGAGGCGCCGCCGACTTCAAACAGCAAGGTGGTGGCTTCGAGCACCTGCTCGAGAACAATCTGCTGGGCCTGGTAGGTGCGAATGTCGGCCTCGACGTAGTGCTCCTCGCCAATAGAACCGTCGAGCTCGGCTTCATGCACGGTCTGCAGCACCTGGGCGACATCCAGCACCAGGGCCTGGGCGGCATAGGCCAGGCTCGACAGACGACCGATCACCCGCTGCACCAGCGGGTCGTCCTTGGGGCTGGACTGGCCCGGCACGCCAAAGGCGCGGGTGCGGCCCTGGACGAAGGCCACGGCATCGCGCTGCGCGGCGCGGGCGATACCGGCCAGGGTCGCCAGGTGGTACAGCTGGTAGAAGGCCGACAGGTAGGATTCGGCGCGCAGCTCGCCGGGCTTGAAGCGCCGCAGCACCTGCTGCGGCGGCACCGCGACATTGGCAAAACGGGTAGTGCCGCTGCCGCTCAGGCGCTGGCCGAAACCGTCCCAGTCATCTTCCAGGCTGACCCCTGGCGCCGTGGTCGGCACCACCACGCTGACAAAATCCTCATCGAGCATGGCCACCGCCGCCACCCAGTCGGCATAGATGGCGCCGGTGCAGTAGTACTTCTCGCCGTGCAGCAGCCAGCCGGCCTCGGGCGCCTGCGGGTCGGCAGCGCGCAGGCGCACCGAATTGCCGGTGGTGTCGGTGCGTTCGGCCATGGCCGCGCCCCACAACTGCCCCGTCGCCACCTTGGCCAGCCAGTGCTGTTGCGAAGCGGCATCGCCACTGGACAGCCGGCCTTCGACAAAACCGAAGTGGGCGCGAAAGATTTGCGGCAGGTTGGAGTCGGCTTCGGCCAGGTCGATCAGCAGGCGAAACAGCACCGGCAGGCTGGCCTGGGCGCCGTTCAATGCCTGGGGCACGCGCAGGGCGCCAAAGCCGGCTTCGCGTAGCCAGGCCACCGGCTCATGGGCCAGGGTGCGCTGCTGCTCGCGCTCGACCGCACCTTCGGCAATGCGGGCAAACACCGGGGCAAAACGCGCCTGCAGGTTTACGTAGTCCTGGCCTGCGTAGTTCGCAGCCAGGGCTGTTGGCAGTTCATGGGCACTCATGGCTGGTCCTTGAAATTCGGGTTCATAGGCTTTTGCTGCGCGGGTCGACCCAGTGGTTGATCAGGTCGACGAGAAAGTTGACGAGCACATAAATCGCCGCCGCCAGCAGGGTGATGCCCAGCAGCAAGGGCATGTCCTTGGTGACTGCGGCGTCGAGCATCAAGCGGCCGATGCCCTGGCGGGCGAAGAGCATTTCGATGATCACCGCACCGCCCAGCAAGCTGGCGAAAACAAAGCCCGACAACGTCACCAGTGGCACCAGGGCATGGCGCAAGGCATGCTTGAGGCGCACGCCGGTCTCGGACATGCCGCGGGCGCGGGCCATGGCGATAAACGGCTGTTCGAGGATGTCTTCCAGCTCCTGGCGCAGTACCTGGGTCAGCACCGCGGCAATCGGCAGGGCCAGGGCCAGGCTCGGCAGAATCAGCGCCTGCCAGCTGTTGGAACCGGATGGCGGCAGCAGGTGCCAGCCGAACGAAAACACCAGCAACAGCACGATGCCGATCACGAACGACGGCGCCGACGACAGCACCAGTTCAGTGCCGGACACCAGCGAGCGCACCCAGCGCGGCCGGTTGGCGGTGAGCACCGCGCAGCTCACCGCCAGCACAATCGACAGCAAGGCGGCGGCCAGCGACAGCTGCACGGTGGCGCCCAGCTGGCTGCCGATCACCTGCAGCACCGGAATGCGCAAACGGTACGACTCGCCCAGATCGCCCTGGGCCAGGCGCGCCAGGTACTGGCCGTACTGCACCCACAACGGCTGGTCGAGGCCGTATTCGGCGCGCACCTGGGCAATCAGCTCGGCGCTGGGCATCGCGTCGGGGCCGCCGAGAATCGCCAGGGCCGGGTCGCCGGCGCTGAGGTTGATGGCCAGGAAAGTCAGGGTCGCCGCGCCCCAGAGCACGCCGATGCCGGCCAGCAGGCGCCAGGCCAATCGTTGCAAGCTAGTCATTTGCCCTCCGGGTCGAGCCAGACACTGGTGAAAAACGGGGTGTTGTGCGAAGTGTCGAAAATCAGCCCCTTGACCTGCTTGCGGTAGGCCAGCAGCACATGGCTCTCGAACACCGGCACCGCCGGGATGGTCTGCGCCAGGCGCTGCTGGGCGATGCGATAGAGGTCGTTCAGCGCCACCGGGTCGGTAGTCTGCCGCGCTGCGCTGAGCACCCGGTCGAGCTCGGCATCGCGAAAGCGCCCGGCGTTCTGGCCGATCAACTTGGCGGTGCTGATTGCCTGGCTGTGATAGAGGATGTACAGGCCATCGGGGGTGTTGGTGTGCCAGTAACCGCCGCCGATCAGCTGGAAATCACTGGCGTAACGGCGCTGGGTGACCTGGGCCAGGGGCAGCAGGTCGATGTCGATCTTGAGGCCGATCTTCTTCAGGTCGGCCTGGATGGCCACGGCGATGCTGCTCGGGTAGGCCGCGGTTTCGTAGGTCAGCAGGTGCGCGGCCAGGCGCTGGCCGTTCTTGACCCGGTAACCCTCGGCGTCGCGCTCACTCCAGCCGGCCTGGTCGAGAATGCGGTTGGCCTCGGCGACGTCATAGGCCAGTACATCCTTGAATGCCGGGTCGTAGTAGCGGGTGTTGGCGGCAAGAAAATCACCCTTGGCCAGGTACTCGCCAAAACCGGTGATCCAGGCCAGGCCGTCGCGGTCGATGGCCTTGGCCACGGCGCGGCGCACCTGCACGTCGTCGAAGGGAAAGCGCTCGACGTTGAAGGTCAGGCTGCGAAACGGGTTGGCCTTGCGAATGCGGCTGCGCATCTGCAAGTCCGGGTTGTCACGGATAGCCCGGGCGTTCTGGGTCGGAGCGTCGACGGTGAAGTCCGACTGGCCGGCTTCCAGGGTACTGAAACGGATCATCGGCTCGGGGACGATGCTCAGCTCCAGGCGGTCGAGGTAGGCCTCGCCCTGGTGGCGGGTGACTGCGGGCGCCCAGTTGTAGCCCTTGCGCTTGACGAAGTTGGCGCCCTGGTCGCGGGTGTAGCTTTCCAGCACGAAGGGCCCAGAGCCGATAGGGTGCTCGGCGATGGTCTTCGGCGCTTCAAGGATCTGTCGGGGCGAGATCATGCTCAGCCATGACTGCGCCAGCACATCGAGGAACGGCGAATACGGCTCGCGCAAGTGCGCTTCGAAGGTGTACTCATCGACGATGCGCCCGTCGACATATGGGGCGATGTAGGCAGCGGCCAGCGGCGATTTGGTCGCCGGGTCGCGCATGTGTTCAAGGTTGACCTGCACGGCACGGGCGTTGAATTTCTCGCCATCGCTGAAGGTCACGTCATCGCGCAGGTGAAAGGTGTAGGTCTTGCCGTCGTCGGAGATCTCCCAGGACTTGGCCAACCACGGCGAGATATTGCCCTGCTCGTCCTGGTACAGCAGGCAGTCGAACAGAATGCGCCCCAGCCACTGCACATTGCCGTGGGAAATCGAATGCACGTCCAGCGTCGTGGTGTCGGAGGCCGTCGACACCCGCAGGGTGCCACCGGGCTTGCCCGGGGCGGCCTCGTAATAGTCCTGCGCGCCATAGCTGAGGGTGCCGTTGTGCAGCGTGCCGTCGATGCCGCTGCTGCCCTGCTCCGGCGATTGCTCCACCGGCTTGCAGGCGCCCAGGGCCAGCAGCGCGCCAAGCACGGCGGGCGCGCCCAGCCTTGCGATTACTCTCATGCGGTTCTCCTGCAGGTGCCGCGCGAACGGCACCCGCCCCTGGCTCAAAAGTTGTAGGCAATCCCGGTGTAGGCGCCGAAGCCGTCACCCGGGTACAGCGAGGCGGTGTCCTGGCCCTTGGCGTCGTAGCTGGGCACCAGGGCGGTGACGTAGTCCTTGTCGGTGAGGTTCTTCAGGTCCAGGTACACCTGCCAGGTCTTGTTCGGCGCGTCATAGCCCAAGCGTGCGCCCCACAGGGTGTAAGACGGCGCGTAGAAGCTGTTGGCGTAGTCCACCGCCGTGCTCGATGCCGAGCGCACGTTGATCCCGGCGTAAAAGCCGTTGGCGTACTGGTAGAACAGCTCGCCCTGGTAGATGTGCTTGGGCAGGCCCGGCAGCTCGTTCTTGCTGAACAGCGGGTCGTTGCGGTAGTGAAAGTCGTTGAGGGTGTAGGCCTGGCGCCAGCTCAGCACATCGCCGTTATCGCGTTGCCAGAGCTTGGTGGTCAGCCCCGCCTCGATGCCCTGGTGGATGGTCGGGCTGGCGTTGGAGGTCGAGACCACGGCGGCCGAAGTGTTGGTGGCCGGGAGGATTTCGACGTTGAGCAGCTCGTCCTTGATCCACGATTTGTACAGGGTCAGGCTGCCGTCGAAAATGTCCGAACGCCCGCGAATCCCCAGTTCAACCGTGTTGGCGCTTTGTGGCACCAGGGTCTTGGCGAAGTTGGTGGTCACCCCCGAACCGGAACTGGACCAGGAGCTGGGCGGGTCGATCGAGCGGCTGACATTGCCGAACACCTGCACGTCCGGGGTCAGGTAGTAACGCAGGCCGAGCCGTGGCGCCAGTTTCCATTGCTGATAGCGGTAGTGGCTGGGGATGCCGCTGGTGTTGGGCCGGTCGCTGAAATTGACATCGACATTGCGCTTGACCTCAATGGCCGAGAGGCCCGTGGACAGGTACAGGTTGTCGGTCAGGCCGAGGTCGTTGCCCAGCGAGAACACATGGTCGAACGAGCCGTCGTACTCGACCTGCTTCTGCAACCGGCCCAGGTCCTTGTCGCCGCTGTAGGTGCGCACCCCGGAGCGGATGTGCTGGGTGCTGCTCCAGCCGACCGTGGTGGTGCTCGGCAGGCCAAACAGCTGGTCGCTGCGGGTGTACTTGAGCGAATAGTTGATGTCGCGCCAGTCCCAGTAGTTGGGGTTGACCGTGCTCTTCTTGCTGAGGATCTGCGGGTAGTTGTGATAGACCAGCCCGGCCACCAGGGTCGAATCGTCATCGAAGGTGTAGGTGGTCTTGCTGCCGACCCAGGTCGAGCCTTCCTTGGTCGAGTCGCCGCGGGTGGCGCGGGTGCTGGGGTTGGTTTGCGAGGAGTTCTTCTTCAGTTGCGCCAGGGTCAGGGCCCCGGAGTTTTCGTGGTATTCCTCGCGGTAGCGGATGTACAGGCGGGTTTCCAGCTTGGGGTTGAAGCGGTAGCCGAAGTTGCTCACCACGCCCTTGGCCTTGGTGAAGGTGAAGTCCTGGTAACCGTCGCGCTTGGAGTTGTCGACACTGATGAAGTAGTCGGCATTGCCAGCCACGCCACCGGTGCTGAGGGTCTGCTTCTGCCAGCCGAAACTGCCGCCTTCGACCTTGATGCGGTTGCCCGGCGCAGTGAGGCCGGAGTTGGTAACGAAGTTGATCGCCCCGCCCAGCGACAAGGCGCCGTATTCGAAGGCGTTGGCACCGCGCAGTACCTCGGTGTAGCTCAGGCCCTGGGTGTCGAGCAGCTCGTAGGGCGTGCCACCGGCGCCAGTCAGGGCCAGGCCGTCGAAGAGAAACTTGGTGCCTTCGCGAAAGTAGCCAGGCGATGTGTTGGCGCCCGAGCCGCGAATGGAAATTTTGATCGCATCGTTGCCGCCGGCCGCCTGCGCATACACCCCCGGCTGATAGGCCAGGGTGTCTTCGAGGGTGGCCGAGCGGCCCTTCTCCACCTCCGCCTGCTGGACCAGCCCGGTACCGCCGGGGATCTCGTCCAGTTGCGCCTGCGCCGCTTCTACCGGGGTGGCTTTGGCGGCCTGGACGGTAACCGTCTCCAGGCGTTTTTCAGTCTGTGTGGCGTCTTCGGCCTGGGCCAGCGGCGCCAGGCTCAACAGGGCGGCGCCGACGCTGGCCAGCTTCCAGTCCTTGCCTACTACTTTGGTCGAAGATTTGGATAAAACGGATGTTGCCCGAGGCACGAAATTCAAGGTCTTGCTCCCCACCTGATTAAAAAATAGGCGAGTTTCTATTGGTATAGTCAATCTCGAAGGGAGCTGTTGCAGCGTCCGTGCCAACCACAAAATCCCTTGAAATCCTTGGGTTTGAGCGGTTTCAACGGTTTAAACAATTGTTCGAATTGCGGGTATCTGTCCAACTGCTGTTGCCTGGCGAACAGTTGATCATGGCCCAGGCCTTGATAGATCCTGTCGATAGACCTATCAACAAGGTCGATTAGTCCCACATTCCGTACGGGAATACACTAGCGCGCATACGTCCGCTTAAAACCCTGCGCCAGACAGGGACCTGCGACACACCGTGCTTCGACACCCCAGCCAACTGCGCTTGCGACGCCTTGTTGCCGGGCATGCCTATGCCCGCAGCTTTGTGCAGCCGATAAGAACGAGGAGATACCCATGGGACTTGGCAGACGACAGTTTTTCAAGCTGTGTACCGCCGGCGTCGCCACCGCCACCTGTGCAAGCCTGGGCTTTGCCCCGGGCGTGGCCCAGGCGACCCAGTCGCGCCAGTACAAGCTGCTGCGCGCCAAGGAAACCCGTAACAACTGCACCTATTGCTCGGTCGGTTGCGGGATACTCATGTACAGCCTCGGCGACGGCGCCAAGAACGCCAAGGCGCGGATCTTCCATATCGAAGGCGACCCTGATCACCCGGTCAGCCGTGGCTCGCTGTGCCCTAAAGGCGCCGGCCTGGTCGACTATGTGCACAGCGAACAGCGCCTGCTCTACCCCGAATACCGCGCACCGGGCTCGGACAAATGGCAGCGCATCAGCTGGGACCACGCCATCGAGCGCATCGCCCGACTGCTGAAGGACGACCGCGACGCCAACTTCATCGAAAAGAACGCCAAGGGCACCACGGTCAACCGCTGGCTCAGCACCGGCATGCTCTGCTCGTCGGCGGCCAGCAGCGAAACCGGCTCGCTCGACCAGCGCTTCACCCGTGCCCTGGGCATTCTCGGCACCGACAGCCAGGCGCGGGTCTGCCACGCGCCGACGGTTTCGGCCCTGGCGCCGACCTTTGGCCGTGGCGCCATGACCAACAACTGGGTCGACATCAAGAACGCCAACGTTGTGCTGATCATGGGCGGCAACCCCGCCGAGGCGCACCCGGTGGGCTTCAAGTGGGTGATCGAGGCGAAGATCCGCAACGGCGCCAAGGTCATCGTCGTCGACCCGCGCTTCAACCGCAGCGCCGCGGTGGCCGACATCTACTCGCCGATCCGCGCAGGCTCCGACGTGACCTTCCTGATGGGCGTGGTCAACTACCTGATCAGCCACGACAAGATCCAGCACGAATACGTACGCCACTACACCAACGCCAGCCTGATCGTGCGCGAGGACTACCACTTCGACGACGGCCTGTTCAGCGGCTACGACGCCAACAAGCGCAGCTACGACCGCAGCTCCTGGACCTACGAGCTCGACAGCAAGGGCTACGCCAAGCGCGACCTGACCCTGCAGCACCCGCGCTGCGTGTGGAACCTGCTCAAGGCCCACGTCAGCCGCTACACCCCGGAGATGGTCACCAACGTCTGCGGCACGCCCAAGGACGACTTCCTGAAGATCTGCGCGATCCTTGGCGAAACCAGCGCCCCGGACAAGACCGCGACCTTCCTCTACGCCCTGGGCTGGACCCACCACACCAACGGCGCGCAGATGATCCGCGGCTCGGGCATGATCCAGCTGCTTTTGGGCAACATCGGCATGGCCGGTGGTGGCGTCAACGCCCTGCGCGGCCACTCCAACATCCAGGGCTACACCGACCTGGGCCTGCTGTCGCTGCGCCTGCCCGGCTACATGAACCTGCCGTCCGACGAGCAGACCGACATGGCCACCTACCTCAAGCAGGTGACGCCGGTGGCGCTGCTGGAGGATCAGGTCAACTACTACAAACACACGCCGAAATTCTTCGTCAGCCTGATGAAAAGCCTTTGGGGCGACAAGGCCACCAAAGACAACGACTGGGGCTTCGACTGGCTGCCCAAGTGGGACGACAGCTACGACGTGCTCAACTTCAGCAACCGCATGTACGAAGGCAAGGTCAACGGCTACATCGCCCAGGGCTTCAACCCGGTGGCGGCCTTCCCCGACAAGAACAAGGCCCAGGCAGCGCTGGCCAAGCTCAAGTTCCTGGTGATCATCGACCCGCTGGCCACCGAGACCTCGAGCTTCTGGCAGAACCACGGCGAGCAGCATGACGTCGACACCGCGGCGATCCAGACCGAAGTGTTCCGCCTGCCCTCCTCGTGCTTTGCCGAGGAAGACGGCTCGATCGTCAACTCCGGGCGCTGGCTGCAGTGGCACTGGGCCGGCGCGGCGCCTCCGGGCGAGGCCTGGCACGATGGCAAGATCCTCGGCCACCTGTTCCTGAAGATCCGCGAGCTGTACGAAAAGGAAGGCGGCGCCAACCCGGCACCGATCCTCAATATGGCCTGGGACTACGCCGACCCGCTGGACCCCAAGCCCGAGGAAGTGGCCAAGGAGTCCAACGGCCGCGCCCTGGCCGACCTGCACGACGAGCAAGGCAAGCTGATTTTGCGCAAGGGCCAGTTGCTCAGCGACTTTTCGCAGTTGCGCGACGACGGCACGACCCAGTGCTTCAACTGGATCTTCGCCGGCTCCTGGACCGAACAGGGCAACCAGATGGCCCGCCGCGACAACGCCGACAGCGGCCTGGGTTGCACCCCGGGCTGGGCCTGGGCCTGGCCGCAGAACCGGCGCATCCTCTACAACCGCGCCTCGGCCGACCCGCAGGGCAAGCCGTGGGATCCGAAACGCAAGCTGATCGGCTGGGACGGTGTGCGCTGGAGCGGCGTCGACGTGCCCGACTTCGCCGTCAGCGCCGCCCCCGGTGGCAAGGTCAACCCGTTCATCATGCTGCCCGAAGGCCTGGGCCGGCTGTTCTCGGTCGGCGCCATGAACGACGGGCCGTTCCCCGAGCACTACGAGCCGACCGAAAGCCCGCTGGCGAGCAACCCGCTGCACCCGAACGTGACCTACAGCCCGACCGCGCGGCTGTACGAAAGCGACCGCCAGCGCATGGGCAAGCGCGAAGAGTTCCCCTACGTGGCGACCACCTACTCGATCACCGAGCTGTTCCGCCACTGGACCAAGCACGCGCGGTTGAACGCCATCGTCCAGCCCGAGCAGTTCATCGAGATCGGCGAGAAACTCGCCGCCGACAAGGGCATCGTTCAGGGCGACCTGGTCAAGGTCAGCACCAAGCGTGGCTACATCAAGGCCAAGGCCGTGGTGACCAAGCGCATCCGCCGCCTGGCCGTCGATGGCCAGGATGTCGACACCATCGGCATTCCTTGCCACTGGGGTTACGAAGGCAGCACGCGCAAGGGCTTCCTGGCCAACACCCTGACCCCGGGCATCGGCGAGTCGAACACCCACACGCCGGAGTACAAGGCGTTTCTCGTGAACATTGAAAAGGTCTGAGGGCGAATACCATGTCCATGCAATCCCAAGACATCGTCCGCCGCTCAGCCACCAACGTGCTGACCCCGGCGCCGCACACCCGCGATCACCAGGCCGAAGTGGCCAAGCTGATCGACGTGAGCATCTGCATCGGCTGCAAAGCCTGCCAGGTGGCCTGCAACGAGTGGAACGACCTGCGTGACGAGGTCGGCCACAACGTTGGCGTGTACGACAACCCGGCCGACCTGTCGGCCGAAACCTGGACGCTGATGCGCTTCGATGAAGTCGAAGACGAAAGCGGCAAGCTCGAATGGCTGATCCGCAAGGACGGCTGCATGCACTGCGCCGACCCCGGCTGCCTGAAAGCCTGCCCGCAACCGGGGGCGATCATCCAGTACGCCAACGGCATCGTCGATTTTCAGTCCGAGCACTGCATCGGCTGCGGCTACTGCATCGCCGGCTGCCCGTTCGATGTGCCGCGCATCAGCCAGAAAGACAACAAAGCCTACAAATGCACGCTGTGCGTCGACCGGGTTTCGGTCGGCCAGGAGCCGGCCTGCGTCAAGACCTGCCCGACCGGGGCGATCAACTTCGGCAGCAAAGAAGACATGCTGCACCAGGCCAGCGAGCGGGTCACCGAGCTGCAGGGCCGCGGCTTTGCCGGCGCCGGCATCTATGACCCGCAAGGCGTCGGCGGCACCCACGTGGTCTACGTGCTGCAGCATGCCGACAAGCCGCAGCTGTACCACAAGCTGCCCACCGACCCGCGCATCAGCAACGCCATCCAGGGCTGGAAAGGCTGGATGAAACCGGTGGCCGCGGCGGCGTTCTTCGCCACCCTGGCCGGCACCCTGTTCCATTACATCGGCGTCGGCCCCAACGAAGTCGATGAACAGGACCAGAAGATCGAAGAGGATACCCACGCATGAACAAGGACAAACTGATCCTGCGTACGCGCTTCATCGAGCGCGCCAGCCACTGGTTCATGGTGATCTGCTTCTTCGCCGTGGCGCTGTCGGGGCTGTCGTGGTTCTTCCCCTCGCTCAACGGCCTCAACGCGGTGTTCGGCACCCCGCAGCTGGCGCGCATCCTCCACCCGTTTTTCGGCGTGGTGGTATTTTTGCTGCTGATGTTTCTGTTCGTGCGCTTCGTGCGCTACAACCTGCCGGAACGCGAAGACCTGCAGTGGTTCAAGAACGTCAAGCAAGTGCTGGCCGGCAAGCATGAGCCGTCGCTGAACATCGGCAAGTACAACGCCGGGCAGAAGATCCTGTTCTGGGGCATCATGGCCCTGATCAGCCTGCTGCTGCTCAGTGGCGTGGTGATCTGGCGGCCGTATTTCGCGCCGCTGTTCAGTATCCCGACCATCCGCATCGGCTTGCTGGTGCATGCACTGGCCGGCATCAGCCTGATTCTGCTGATCATCGGCCATGCCTACCTGGCATTCTGGGTCAAGGGTTCGATCCGCGGCATGCTCACCGGCTACGTCAGCCGCAGCTGGGCCAAAACCCACCACGACCGCTGGTACCGCCAGCTGAACAGCAAGCAAGGCAAAGCCGGGAGCGACAAATGAGCAGCATCCAGATGACCCCGGTGCAGACGCCCAGCGGTGGCGTCAACGAGATCGTCGCGGTGCTGCTGCCGTCGCTCAAGGACCGTTACTCAAAACGCGCGGCGCGCCTGCGCCAGCTGGCCGACGGTCACGCCATGGGCGATTACCTGGGGTTTTGTGCCGGTATCGCCGAGGCTCAGCAGCAACTGCTTGCCACCCTGCCACTGCCTGAAGCGCTGGCGGCCGGGCTGGCGGCGCGCCTGGACGCCGGCCGGGCGCCGCTGGCAAGCGCAGAGTACCCGCGCGACGCTTACTGGCAGCAACTGCTCGGCGCCTTGATCGAGGCACTGTACGGCGACGCCACGCCAGCGGTGCGCAGCACCCTCGACGCCTTGCGCGGCTACTCGCCAGCGCAACTGGAAGAGCGCGCCAGCGCCTTGCTGGCCGGTAGCTACGAGCAGGTCGACAGCGGCCAGGCGCTGTTCCTCTGGAGCGCGCTGTCGCTGTACTTCACCCAGTTGGCCAATGCCCTGCCGGCTTCGGCCAGGGCCTCGCTGGGCGAACAGCGCCAGCACTGCCCGGTGTGCGCCAGCGCGCCGGTGGCCAGCGTGATCATGAACGGCGCCCAGGCCGGCCTGCGTTACCTGCATTGCAGTTTATGCGAGAGCCGCTGGCACATGGTTCGGGTAAAATGCAGCAACTGCGAAGCCACCGGCGCCCTCGACTACTGGTCGCTGGAGCGTCAGGATGCCGCGATCAAGGCCGAGAGCTGCAACGACTGCCACAGCTACCTGAAAGTGCTGTACCCGGAAAAGGACCGCGACCAGGAAGTGCTGGCCGATGACCTCGCTTCCCTGGCGCTGGACGCCGAAGTGGAGCGCGAGGGTTATGGGCGCAGTGGTGTCAGCCCGTTTCTGTTTCCCGGCTGATAAAGCTATCGCGGGTCAAGTCGGGTCGCCGCACCGCCGCTCCCACAAGGTCTGTGGGAGCGGCGGTGCGGCGACCCGACTTGACCCGCGACTGCCCCCCTTTTCACCCCACACCCGGAACCCCCATGGGCATCAAGAAATCTTCCGCCGAACTCAAGCGCGACCTCAAGGCCGTCGCCGGCAACCTGGAACGCACCGCCGGTGAAATCAGCAAGCTGGCCGAGCGCATCGACGGCGTCGACGTGGTTGCCGTGCTGCACCTGATGAATCGCCTGTACAAAGACTCCGACAAGCTCAAGGCCTACGCCGACGAAATCAAGGTCGGGCGCATCGTGCGTGGCAAGGCCGAGTAGCCAGGCCATGCGCCGACGACTGACTAGCAAAAGCTGCCAGGGCTCTTACACTTGATCTGAACGGTTGACGTCTGTAGACATGCTTGCAGCCAACCTTGATGAGATGGAGCCTGTCGCGATGCCGAGCCTGGATTTTCTCATTACCTCATTGATCGTCGTGCTGATTCCCGGCAGCGGCGTGATCCTGACCATCTCCACCGCTCTGGTGGCCGGCAAGCGCGCCAGCCTCTACACCGCGCTGGGCTGTACGGCGGGGATCGTCCCGCACCTGCTGGCCTCGATCCTCGGCCTGTCGGCGATCCTGCACACCAGTGCCCTGGCCTTCCAGGGCCTGAAGTTCGCCGGCGTCGCCTACCTGCTGTACCTGGCCTACGCCACCTGGCGCGACCGCTCGGCCTTCGCCGTCGACAGCATCAGCGCGGTGGGTAGCGCTGGCAGCCTGATCCTGCGGGCCTGCCTGCTGAACATCCTCAACCCGAAACTGACGATTTTCTTCCTGGCGTTCCTGCCGCAGTTCATCAGCGCCGAGGCGGGCACGGTGAGCGGGCAGATGCTCAGCCTGAGCGCAGTGTTCATGCTCATGACCTTCGTGGTGTTTGTGCTGTATGGCCTGCTGGCCAACCTGTTCCGTCGCGCGGTGATTGAATCGCCGCGGGTTCAGAACTGGCTGCGCCGCAGTTTTGCTGCCTCTTTTGCCGGCCTGGGCCTGAACCTGGCGTTCGCCCAGCGCTGAGGAGCGCCTGCGATGAACCGCTGTGACGTACTGATTATCGGCGCCGGCCCCACCGGGCTGGTGCTGGCGCTGTGGCTGAGCAAGCTGGGCATCAAGGTGCGGATCATCGACAGAACCAGCGGCCCCGGCACCACCTCCCGGGCCCTGGCGGTGCAGGCGCGGACCCTGGAGCTGTACCGCCAGCTAGACCTGACCGAGGCAGTCCTCGCCCAGGGCCACCAGGTGCCGGCGGCCAACCTGTGGGTCAAGGGCGAAACCGCCGCGCGGCTGCCGTTCAACAGCATTGGCGCCGAACTTACGCCCTACCCGTTCCTGCATATCTACCCGCAGGACCAGCACGAGCAACTGCTGATCGAGCGCCTGCAGCGCTTTGCGGTGGCCGTCGAACGGCAAACCGAGCTGCTTGGCTTCAGCCAGGACGCCGAAGGCGTCACCGCCCGCCTGCGCCATGCCGACGGCGTCGAGGAAGTCTGCCAAGCCGATTACATCGCCGGTTGCGACGGCGCCCGCTCGACGGTGCGCAAGGTCCTGGGCATCGGCTTTCCCGGCGGCACTTACGAGCAGGTGTTTTATGTCGCCGATGTCGATGGCGCGGGGCCGGCGTTCAATGGCGAGCTGCACGTCGACCTCGACGAGGCCGACTTTCTCGCCGTATTCCCACTGGCCGGCAGCGGCCGCGCGCGGTTGATCGGCACGGTGCGCGACGCGCGTGCCGAACACCCCCGCGACCTGCGTTTCGAGGATGTCAGCCAGCGCGCCATGGAGCACCTGAAGGTCGAGATCCATCAGGTCAACTGGTTCTCTACCTACCGCGTGCACCACCGGGTGGCCGAGCAGTTTGGCCACCAGCGCGCCTTCCTGCTTGGCGACGCCGCCCACGTACACAGCCCGGCCGGTGGCCAGGGCATGAACACCGGCATCGGCGATGCCATCAACCTGGCGTGGAAACTGGCGGCGGTGTTGCAAGGCAGCGCCACCGAGGCCCTGCTCGAAACCTACGAAATCGAGCGCAGTGCTTTTGCCCAGCGGCTGGTGGCGACCACCGACCAGGTGTTCAACTTCATCACCGCCGACGGCCGCCTGGCCGCCCTGCTGCGCACCCGCCTGGCCCCCGTGCTGCTGCCGCGGGTGGCGGCGCTCAAAACTGCGCGGACGTTTTTGTTCCGCACCGTTTCGCAAATCACCCTGAACTACCGCGACATGCCCCTGAGCGTCGGCAGCGCCGGCCAGGTACATGGTGGCGAGCGCCTGCCGTGGGTCAGCGACGGCGCCCACGACAACTTTGCCGGGCTGGCGCGGATGCGCTGGCAGGTTCAGGTGTATGGTGCGGCCAGCGGCAGCCTGGTGGCCTGGTGCAGCGACCGCGGCATGCCGCTGGAAGTGTTCGAATGGTGCGACGCCCACGAGGCGGCCGGCTTGCAGCGGGACGGCGTGTACCTGCTGCGCCCGGACAGCTACGTCGCGCTGGCCCAGGTCGGCGCCGGGCCAGAGGTGCTCGAAGAGTACTTCAGTGCACGCGGGATGCGCGGATACTAGCGCTGTTGTGCGAGAATGCGCGCAGGTTTCGCCTCTCTATCTGCTAAGGAATGGCATCATCAGAATCCTCACCTCTTTGCTCCTGGCCTCGACCCTGCTCCTGGCCAGTTGCGGCACTTTTCTTGCGCGCGGCTCCAACAGCTACGGCAGCGGCGACTACTACAAAGGCACCCAGGCCAACGTCCAGTTACTGACCACGATTGGCGCCAGCGGCTACGAAGGTTATTCAACGATATTCTGCTGGGTGACCATCGTCTGCCCGGTGGCTGCGATTGTCACCCTGCCGGCGGACATGGTGGTCGACACCGCCCTGCTGCCCTATGACTCGATGAACTGAAATGCCCCAGCTCGACTACCGCCGCGTGGCGTTTCTGAATATCTACATCAATGACTTCATCATCTATATCGGCGCGCCGCTGATGGTGCTGACCCTGTTCGACTGGATGCCGAAAAGCCTGGGCACCACCATTATCCTGGTGGTTCTGGGCCTTGGCTGCCTGACCTTTCCGTTGTCGATGCTGGTACGCTGCCCACTGTGCAACGCAGCGATGATGCACTTGTACAAGGATGAGGTTGGCACCGCGCTGTCACGCCGGGTCGGCTTCAGCGAAGTGCGCAAGCTGAAAAAGGTGCGTTGCCTGGGCTGCGATGGGCTGCTGAAGATTCGCGATTGATCGCGGGGCAAGCCCGCTCCCGCAGGTTTTGCGCAGTCCGTGTGGGAGCTGGCTTGCCGGCGATGGGCTGCAACGCAGCCCCTAGGCGCGGGCAAACCTGTAGGTCGTCACCCCGCACAACAGCAACCCCGCCAGGGCCAGCGATCCGCCGACATAGCCGATGTTACCCAGGCCCATGTGCACGCTGACCAGGCTGCCGATCAGCGCCCCGGCACCAATGCCGATGTTATAAATGCCGGAGAACATGGCCATGGCCACGTCGGTGGCGTCCGAGGCGAGGATCAGCACCTTGGACTGCAACGCCAGGCTGAAGCACATGATCGACACACCCCAGAACACGCTCAAGGTACCCAGCAGGCTGAAGTCGCCGGCCAACGGCAGCAACAGCAGCAGACAGGTCGCCAGCATGGCGATCGCGCCGATCAGAAAGCCCTGCGGGAATCGCTCGCTGTAGCGGCTGAACAGCACCGAGCCGAACACCCCGGCGCCGCCAAACAGCAACAGCAGCACGGTGGTCAGTTCGCCGCCGATCTGCGCGACGTTCAGGGCAAACGGCTCGATGTAACTGTAGGCAGTGAACTGCGCGGCAATCACCAGCGCCACCAGCACATACACGGTGACCAGCGCCGGGCGCTTGAACAGCACCGGTACGCTGCGCAACGAGCCGGAGTTCTGGCTCGGCAGCAGCGGCAGCGATTTGACCAGGCACAACAAGGTTGCCAAGGCCACCCCGGCAATCGCCAGGAAGGTGGTGCGCCAACCCAGGGCCTCGCCCACCACCCGCCCCAGCGGAATGCCCATGACCATCGCCAGGGTGGTACCGGTTGCCAGCAGCCCCAGGGCCTTGGCCTGTTGCCCCGGCGGCGCTACGCGCACTGCCAGCGAGGCAGTAATGGCCCAGAACACCGCATGGGCCAGGGCGATGCCGATACGGCTGACCAGCAGCATGCCAAAGCTCTGCGCCACCCCCGAAAGCAAATGGCTGAGGATGAACAAGGCAAAGACGATGATCAGCAACTTGCGCCGCTCGATATTGCGGGTCAGCAGCATCATCGGCAGCGAGGCCAGGGCCACCACCCAGGCATAGATGGTCAGCATCAGGCCGACCTGGGCGGTGGACATGTCGAAGCTGCGGCCGATGTCGCTGAGCAGCGCCACCGGGACGAATTCAGTGGTGTTGAAAATGAAGGCCGCCAGGGCCAGGGCGATGACACTCAGCCAACTGCCGGTTCGCGCATCCACGGATGTATTCATGAGTAAAGCCTTGCTCCGAGTCGTTTGCGGTTGCCGGGAACGAAAACGCGCCCAGCGCCAGACACTCATGCCGGTCGGGCCTGAGTGAAGCGTGTGCGCTGAGGAATGATTTATAAGTATGCGGGGTATCGCTTGCTGGCAAGGATAGTACGTCAGCACCGAAGCTGTCACAACCGCGCGGGCGTGGAGTACCATGGCCCGATTCGTTCATGGAAGACTCCCCGCTATGTCGCAACCCTCCCAGGCTTTGGCCAACATCCTCGACAATGACAGCCTGATCGGCGCTATCGACCAGGGCCTGGCGCCGCAGTACCTGTACTTCTGGGGCCACCGGCAAAAGGTCGAGGGCAAGCCGGACAAAAGCTGCTTCAGCCAGTGGTTCGAGGCCGGCTTCAAAGAGCAAGGCCTCCACTACCCCAGCGCCGAGCACTACATGATGGCCGGCAAGGCGCGGCTGTTCGACGACCAGGCAACGTTGGCGAAAATTCTCGCCGCGCGCACGCCGGCCGAGGCCAAGAAGCTGGGCCGCGAAGTCGCCGGCTACGATGACGCCGCCTGGGTGGCCGAGCGCTCGGCGATCGTCGAGCAGGCCAACCTGCTCAAGTTCGAACAGAACCCGGGGCTGCGCACATTTCTACTCTCTACCGCCGGCCAGGTGCTGGTCGAGGCCAGCCCGGTGGACAGCATCTGGGGCATCGGCCTGGACGCCAAGGCCGCGCAAGCGGCCGATCCACGCCAGTGGCAAGGGCTGAACCTGCTCGGTTATGCGCTGATGCGGGTGCGCGAGCGCCTGGCTGGCTGAGGGCCCAGCGCAGGATTTTTCTGCGCTGCTACACTTTATTCGCGCAGATGGAGGATTCCCTCATGTCCGATAAAGAGATCACCACAGCCCTTAACCTGATCAACCAGCGCCAGGCCCGGCTCGCTTCGGCGTGCAAGGAGATTGCCGACTGGATCGACCGCCAGGGCGATGTGCCGGTGGCCGGCAAGATCCGCGACACCCTCAAGGCCGTCGAAGCCGATGATCAGCTGGTCAGAAAAACCCTCACCTCGCTGAGCGTCGAACGCCCGCTGCCGCGTTTCCGCTAGCCCGCAAAGGCGGGTGGCGGGTGCGCGACACGCGTGAGGTCAATCGCCCAAGAGCCTGGGTCGCCAGTGCCAGGTGCTGTTTATCGTCTACGATTTCCAGCAACTTCTGGCACATTCCGGTGACTGGCTGTCAATGAATATCCTTTACGACGAAAACGTCGATGGTGCCCTGCCCGCCGTCGACAAGCAGGCGCTGCTGCAGGCCTTGCAGGCACAACTGCCCGATCTCGATATCCTCCACGCCGAGGAAGACCTCAAGCCCTACGAATGCGATGGCCTCTCGGCCTACCGCACACTGCCGCTGCTGGTGTTGCTGCCGCATACCCTCGAGCAGGTGCAAGGCATCCTCAGGCTGTGTTTTGCCCGCAAGGTGCCGGTGGTCGCCCGTGGCGCCGGCACTGGCCTGTCGGGCGGCGCCCTGCCCCTGGAAAAAGGCGTGCTGCTGGTGATGGCGCGCTTCAACAAGATCCTCGCCATTGACCCCGCCGCGCGCACCGCGCGGGTGCAGCCGGGGGTGCGCAACCTGGCGATCTCCCAGGCCGCCGCGCCTTATGAGCTGTACTACGCACCCGACCCGTCGTCGCAGATCGCCTGCTCGATCGGTGGCAACGTCGCCGAAAATGCCGGCGGCGTGCACTGCCTGAAATATGGCCTGACCGTGCACAACCTGCTCAAGGTCGAGATCCTTACCGTTGAAGGCGAATGCCTGACCCTCGGCGCCGACAGCCTCGATGCCCCGGGCTTTGACCTGCTGGCGCTGTTCACCGGCTCCGAAGGCATGCTCGGGATCATCACCGAAGTAACGGTCAAGCTGCTGCCCAGGCCGCAGGTGGCCAAGGTGCTGCTGGCGGCTTTCGACTCGGTGGAAAAAGCCGGGCGCGCGGTTGGCGACATCATCGCTGCCGGGATCATTCCCGGTGGCCTGGAGATGATGGACAACCTGGCGATCCGCGCCGCTGAAGACTTCATTCATGCCGGCTACCCGGTCGACGCCGAGGCGATTCTGCTGTGCGAGCTGGATGGCGTCGAAGCCGATGTGCACGACGATTGCGAGCGGGTACGTACCCTGTTCGAACAGGCCGGTGCCAGCGAAGTACGCCAGGCCCGTGACGAGGTGGAGCGGGTGAAGTTCTGGGCCGGGCGCAAGAACGCCTTTCCGGCGGTCGGGCGAATTTCAGCCGATTATTACTGCATGGACGGCACCATCCCACGCCGCGAGTTGCCCCATGTGCTGCAACGCATCGCCGCGCTATCGCATAAATACGATCTGCGGGTGGCCAACGTCTTTCATGCCGGCGACGGCAACATGCACCCGCTGATCCTCTTCGATGCCAACCAGCCCGGCGAGCTGGAGCGCGCCGAAGCCTTTGGCGGCGAGATTCTCGAACTGTGCGTGAGTGTCGGCGGCAGCATCACCGGCGAGCATGGCGTCGGCCGCGAGAAGATCAACCAGATGTGCGCGCAGTTCAGCAGCGACGAGCTGACCCTGTTTCACGCAGTCAAGGCGGCCTTCGACCCCCATCGCTTGCTCAACCCCGGCAAGAACATCCCGACCCTGCAGCGCTGCGCCGAGTTTGGCGCCATGCATGTGCACGCCGGGCAACTGCCCTTCCCCGAGCTGGAGCGCTTCTGATGCTGGCGCACAACAACGATGCCAGCCAGGCGCTGCTCGAACAGGTCAACCAGGCCCGCGCCGAGGGCACGCCCTTGCGCATTCGAGGCGGCGCCAGCAAGGCTTATCTCGGCCGCCCGGTAGCCGGGATCGAGCTCGATACCCGCGAGCACCGCGGCATCGTCAACTACGACCCGACGGAGCTGGTGATCACCGCCCGCGCCGGCACGCCGCTGACGGAATTGACGGCGACGCTTGAGGCCGCCGGGCAGATGCTGCCCTGCGAGCCGCCGCACAGTGACGACGGCGCCACCCTCGGCGGCATGCTCGCTGCCGGGCTGTCGGGGCCGCGCCGGCCCTGGGCCGGCTCGGTTCGCGACTACGTGCTCGGCACCCGGGTGATCAGCGGCCTGGGCCTGCACCTGCGTTTTGCCGGCGAGGTGATGAAGAACGTCGCCGGCTACGACCTGTCGCGACTGATGGCCGGCAGCTTCGGCTGCCTGGGGTTGATCAGCGAGGTGTCACTGAAAGTACTGCCCAAGCCGCGCTGCGACGCGCACATCGCCCTGCAGCTCGACCCGCAGCAAGCCCTGCTGAAACTGGCGCAATGGGGCCAGCAACCGCTGCCGATCAGCGCCGCCTGCCATGACGGCAATGTGTTGCGCCTGCGCCTTGAAGGCGGTGAAGGTTCGGTCAAGGCCGCCCGCGACCGGCTCGGCGGCGAGCGCTTCAAGGCTTGCTGGTGGCAAGACCTGAACCACCAGCGCCTGGGGTTTTTCGCCGACCCGCGCCCGCTGTGGCGCATATCCTTGCCCAACCACAGCCCGCTGCTGGAGCTGCCCGGCGAGCAACTGCTGGACTGGGCCGGTGCCCAGCGCTGGCTCAAGTCCGAGGCCCCGGCCGAGGCCATTCGCGCGGCTGCAAGCCGACTGGGCGGCCATGCCACCTGCTACAGCGCCAGCGACAGCCCGTTCCAGCCGCTACCCGCGGCCTTGCTGCGCTATCACCAACAACTCAAGCAGCGCCTCGACCCGCAAGGGATCTTCAACCCCGGGCGGATGTACGCGGAGATCTGAGCCATGCAAACCACCCTGAGCGATGCCGCCAAACGTCTGGCCCGCGCCGAAGAGGCCGAGCGCATCCTGCGCAGTTGCGTGCACTGCGGCTTTTGCAACGCCACCTGCCCGACCTACCAGTTGCTCGGCGACGAACTGGACGGCCCGCGCGGGCGCATCTACCTGATCAAGCAGGTGCTCGAAGGCCAGCCGGCCAGCGCCAAGACCCAACTGCACCTGGACCGCTGCCTGTCGTGCCGCAACTGCGAAACCACCTGCCCGTCCGGGGTCGATTACCACAACCTGCTGGACATCGGCCGCGCCGTGGTCGACCAGGCGGTGGCCCGCCCGCCGCTGCAGCGGGCCTTGCGCAGCGGCCTGCGTAACCTGGCCAGCCACCCGACAGCGTTCAAGCGCCTGGTGCAACTGGGGCGCAGCGTCGACAGCCTGCTGCCGGCAGCGCTCAAGGCCAAGCTGCCGCGCTCGGCAGCCACGGCCCAGGCGCGCCCGCAAGCGCACCATGAGCGACGGGTACTGCTGCTTGAAGGCTGCGTGCAACCGGGCCTGTCGCCCAACACCAATGCCGCCACGGCGCGGGTGCTCGATCGCCTGGGTATCAGCGTTACCGCCACGCCCCAAGCCGGCTGCTGTGGCGCTGTCGACTATCACCTCGATGCCCAAGCCCGTGGCCTTGAACGCGCCCGGCACAACATCGACGCCTGGTGGCCGGCCATCGAGGCCGGCGCCGAAGCCATCGTGCAAACCGCCAGCGGTTGCGGCGCCTTCGTCAAGGACTACGCCAAGCTGCTGCACGGCGATGGGCAGTACGCAAGCAAAGCCCGGCGGGTCAGCGAACTGGCCAGGGACCTGGTCGAGGTCGTCGCGGCCGAGCCCCTGGATAAACTGGCCTGCCACAGCGGCCAGCTGCTGGCGGTGCATTGCCCGTGCAGCCTGCAGCATGCGCAGAAGCTTGGCGGCAGCGTCGAGGCCCTGCTCAAGCGCCTGGGTTTCAACCTCAGCAATGTGCCCGACGGCCACCTGTGCTGCGGCTCGGCGGGCACCTATTCGCTGACCCAGCCGCAACTGGCCAGGGAACTGCGCGACAACAAGCTCGATGCCCTGGAAAGCGGCCGGCCGGATGTCATCGTCAGCGCCAATATCGGCTGCCAGACCCACCTCGATGGCGCCGGGCGCACCCCGGTGCGGCACTGGATCGAGCTGGTGGACGAGGCGCTAGCGAAGTCGCCAAGCCTGGCATAAGCTCAAACGGGCACCCCTGTTCGACAACCCGAGGACTCGTCATGCGTCATCTTCTGCTTGTCTCACTGCTGGTCATCAGCCCCGCCGTCCTGGCCAAGACCGAATGCAGCACTGCTGAAAAGAACCAATGGCAGGACCAGAACAACTTTCAGGAAGAACTGAAAAAGCAGGGCTACGAGATCAAGGAGTTCAAGGTCACCAAGGGCAATTGCTACGAGATCTACGGCAAGAACAAAGACGGTAAAAAAGTCGAGATCTACTTCGACCCGGTCACCGGCAAGAAGGTCAAGGAAGAGATCGACTGAGGTGAGCGACGATAGCCTGCGCCTCTGGGACCCACTGGTGCGCGTGTGCCACTGGTCGCTGGTGGTGGTGTTTGTCGGCGGCTATTTTCTCACCGAAGAAGGCGATGGCTGGCACCGCTGGCTGGGCTATTACGGCCTGACGATCGTACTGCTGCGCAGTGTCTGGGGCTTTGTCGGCAGCCCGGCGGCGCGCTGGGCGCACTTCTGGCCAACGCCCACGCGCTTGAAGTGGCACTTGCAGGCCCTGTTCAGCGGCCAAGACTACCACCGCCTCGGCCATTCGCCGTTGGGCGCGCTGGTGATGGTGCTGATGTTGCTGCTGATGGCCGGCCTTGGCGTCAGCGGCTTCATGATGGAAGAGATCTACTACTTCTGGGGCGACGACGGCCTGCGCGATATTCACGAGTTGATGGCCGATGCCCTGTTGGCGCTGGTGTGCCTGCACATTGCGGCGGCGCTGTTCGAGAGCTGGCGGCTGAAGGAGAACCTGCCGCTGTCGATGGTCACCGGCAGGCGCCGGCGGCGCTGAAACGATCGCGGGTCAAGCCAGCACCCACCGAACTGTGGAACTGGCTTGCCAGCGATGGGCTGCGCAGCAGCCCTCTATCAGTGCTGCATAGGCTGATGATCATGCCCATGCATGGCTTGCGCATTCAACGCCCGCACCGGCGCGTTCACTTCAATGCGCTGCTTGACGCCCTTGGCATCCTCGACCACCAGGGTCAGCGGCACGTGCTCGCCTTCCTTGAGTTGCTGGTTGAGGTCCATGAGCATCACGTGATAACCGTTGGGGTCAAGGCTCACCGCCTTGCCGGCCGGCAGCGGCAGGCTGTCGACCTCGCCCATTTTCATCACGTCGTTTTCCATGGTCATCTGGTGCACCTGCACGGTCCTGGCCACCGGCGAGGCGACGCTGAGCAGCTTGCTGTCGGTGCTGGCGGTAAGGGTCATGAAAGCACCGCTGGACTTCTGGTTGGGCACGGTAGCACGCGCCCAGGCGTCGCTGACGGTGGTTTCGGCCATGGCCGGCAGGGCCAGGCCGATCAGGGCCAGCGCGGCCAGGGTACGTTTGACAGGGTTGCGAAGCATTAACACACCTCCATGACAGTGAGCAGGTCTTCTGCGCACTCTTTTGCATTGAGCGAATGGGACAGGCCCAGGCGCAGCTGGCCGCGGGAATCGAAGACGTAGCTGGTCGAGGTGTGCGAGATGGTATAGGTATCGCCGGCTGGCACCTTCTCGTAGAACACACCGAACTCGCGGGCGGCTGCCGCGGTTTCTTCGAGGGTGCCGGACAACGCCACGAACGAGGGGTCGAAGGCCTTGACGTAGGCGTCGAGCACCTCGGGGGTATCGCGCTCGGGGTCGAGGCTGATGAACACCACCTGCAAAAAGCCTGCATCGCGGCCCATCAGCTTCTTGATCTGCACCGCGCGCGCCAGGGTGGTCGGGCACACCGCCGGGCACTGGGTGAAACCGAAGAACACCATCGGCATCGAACCCCAGAAACTCGAGAGGGTACGGACGTTGCCTTGGGTATCCTTGAGCTTGAACGAACGGCCGAGGATCTTGTTGCTCATGTCCTTGCCGTACTTGAAGTCCAGCGCGCCTCCGGAACGGGGGTCGCAACCTGCAAGGGCGCCGAGGCCCAGCAGGCTGATCCCGGCAACAACCTGGCGCCGGGTCAGTAAATCAGTCATGTAACCATCCTTTCGGGAAGGTGCCAGCCCCTGGATAGAGGGCATGTCGAGAAACCTTCGCATTTTGTCATGGTGGCGGACGCAGGTTCCAGCGCGCAGCGCCCCGTACGTCTGTATCCCAGTAATTACGGGGTGCGGCCTGTTGTCGCAGGCAGTGACAAGAAACATCCGGCAACGTCTACGGTAGTAATGACGCATCCTGCTCGCCTCTCACTCGTGGAGCCCTCCCCATGCTCAGCAAGGCCGTACTGACCCAACACGAAGTCGCGCAACTGCTTGCCGCCGCCCGCGTCGAAGCCCAGGCCAACCAGTGGCCGGTAAGCATCGCCGTGGTCGATGACGGCGGCCACCCGCTGGCCCTCGAACGCCTGGACGGCTGCCCGCCGATCAGCGCCTACATCGCCCAGGAAAAAGCCCGCACCGCGGCTCTGGGGCGCAAGGACAGCAAGGTCTATGAAGACATCATCAACGGCGGGCGAACGGCCTTTCTCTCGGTGCCAGTGCTCAACGCCACCCTCGAAGGCGGCGTGCCGCTGCGGGTGGACGGTCAGGTGATCGGCGCGGTGGGTGTTTCCGGGGTCAGGTCGGAGCAGGATGCGCAGGTGGCCAAGGTGGCGATCGCCGCGTTGCTGGCGACCCTGGGCAGCTAAAACCCCCTCGATTTTTTTCGCCACGGTCGCCTGACTGGGAAAGCCTGCGCCTATCGCTATATAATTTTGTATATTACGAAAATTGTACGCGATCAGCAGGCCGCAGATGGACCAGTCAAGTTACCCGGGCGCCCCTGACCCTTCGCACCTCGAGGTCTACGAGCCGGCCAGCCCGGCACCGATCAAGCCCAACAGTACCGGGCGGCGCAACCGTGCGCGGATCCTGCGCGAGGCGGCCAGAAGCTTTGCCTGCAAGGGTTTCGCCGCCACCACCATTGGCGATGTGGCGCGCTCGAGCGGGCTGCCCAAGGCCAATATCAACTACTACTTCAGCTCCAAGCAGAACCTCTACCAGCAGGTGCTGGAGATGGTCGCCGTGCCCTACCTGCAGGCTTTCGCCCTGCTGCAGCCCGACAGCGAACCCGGCCCCGCCCTGGGCGGCATGATCCGCGCCAACCTGCGGCTGATCCGCAAGCAGCCCTGGGCGGCGAAAGTGCTGGCGGCTGAATTGCTGCACGGCGCGCGGCAGTTGCCTGGCAGCCATATCGAACATCTGCAGGGTGAGGTCGAGCGCAGCCTCGATTGCCTGCGCCAGTGGATTGCCCGTGGCCAGTTGGCGGCGCTCGACCCGCAGCACCTGCTGATCAGCCTGTGGGCAACCACCCTGGCCTACGCTAATTTCGGCTCGCAACTGATGGCCGGCGGTGTCGGCAAGATCAACGAGAGCGAGCTGGAAGCGGGCGCGCAGACCCTCACGCAACTGTTGCTGCGTGGAGTGATAAACGCCTAAAACCGGATAAATTTCCTACATCAGTCACAAAACGGTACACATCCTGCTTACTGCGAGGCGACGCATCCTATGATGCGCCTTTCGTAACGACACATAAGGAAAAGTGCCGTGTTCAAACCGTTAGCAGTCGCTGTAAGCCTGGGTTGTGCAATGTTGTCCTCCGGCGCCAGCGCCTATGAATATGGGCAATATGCCGGGCAGACCCTGGACCGTCTGATCAACGACTACCCCGGACGTTACCGCGGTACCGCCAGTTTCGAAGGTGCTACCGCCCTGATGCAAACGCAACTGGGCTTCGGCTACCAGACCCGCCGCCAGGACTTCACCTGGGCCGGCAACCGCAGTTCGCAGAACGTCATCGCCTCCGCCGCGGGCCAGAACAGCACCTACGTGGTGCTCGGCGCCCACTACGACACCTACTTCGGCCGCCCAACCCTGCAAGGCCTGGACGACAACGCCTCGGGCGCCGCCGTGCTCACCGAGATCGCCCGCAACCTGGGCGGCGTGGCCCTGGAGAACGGCCTGGAAGTGGTCGGTTTTGGTGCCGAAGAAGAAGGCCTGCGCGGTTCGCGCGCCTATGTCGCGTCATTGAGCGACAGCCAGCGCGCCAACCTGTTGGGCATGATCAACCTCGACAGCCTGATCACCGGCGACAAGATGTACGCCCACGCCGCCAGCAACAGCATCGCCAACCCGGCCCTGGGCGCCTACCGCGACCAGTTGCTGCGCATCGCCCAGGAGATGAACATCGCGCTGTTCACCAACCCCGGCCTGAACCCCGAATACCCGGCCGGCACCGGCTGCTGCAGCGACGGCGAAAGCTTCAACAGCCTCAACGTGCCGGTGCTGTTCATCGAGGCCACCAATTGGGAGCTGGGTGAACTGGACGGCTACGAGCAGACCGACAACCCGGCGATCCCCGGCGGCTCGACCTGGCACGACCCGGCTGAAGACAACCAGCAAGTGCTGACCAACGCCTTCGGCCAGCAGCGCATCGACCAGCGCCTGAGCGACTTCTCGCGGTTGCTGACACGCCTGGTGCTGGAACTGACCAACGCCGACCTGCTCGCCTCTACCGCCTCCGGCGGCGCCATGGCGCGGCAGATGGAAGACCAGTTGCAACGCCAGCACCAGGCCCTGACCCGCCTGCATGACCGCCGCTGGCTGAGCCTGCTGGACGCCACACGGGCGGTCGGCAGCTTTGATGGTGAAGTGGGTGTCGAAGGCGAAGTTTCGCCAGACAGCGGTTTCGATGCGCCGGGCAACCCCGAGTCGAAACGCGTGGGCGTTTATGGCGTTGGCGATTACCGTCTCAATGACGCCCTGACTGTCGGTGCCAGCCTGAGCTTCCAGCGCAGCCGCGACGCCCTCGACCACGGCGGGCGCATCGAAGGCGACGCCTGGCAGGCCGGGCTGTTTGCCCTGCTCAACGACGGCGGCCCGCAATGGCTGGCCGGCGAGCTGAGCGCCGGGCATACAAGCTTTGATACCAAGCGCTCGGTGTACATCCAGGCCAGCAACGGCCCGGTGCTGCTCGACCAGCGCCTGTCCGGCGACACCTCGGCGTGGTTCTGGGGCGCGCGGCTCGACGGCGGCTACGACTTCAGCTTCGGCGCCTTGAAGACCGGCCCGGTGGCGGGCCTGGACTACATGCACTATCGCATCGATGACTTCCACGAAGACCAGGCCCTGCGCACTGCCCTGGGCTACGAAAAGCAGAACTACGACGCCCTCGAAGCCAGCCTCGGCTGGCGCCTGCATGGCAGCGTCGGCCTGGGGGCGAACATGGCCCTGCAACCCTACGCCAGCGTGCGCTGGGTACGCGAACTGGCCGATGGCCGCCTGGACGAGATCGACCTCACCAGCAATGCCGACGGCCGTGTGCGGGTAGCGGACATGGGCAGCGTCGACAAGGACTTTGGTCGCGCGCAAGTGGGCGCGCAGTTGATGTTCACCGAGCAGTTGGGGGTGTTTGCCGAGGTCAACAGCCGCTTTGCCCATAGCGAAGGTAATCAGGCTGGCTACTCGCTGGGCGTGCAATGGCAGTTTTAACCCTGTAGGAGCGGGCTTGCCCCGCGATAGCGGTCTGTCAGTCATATCGCAATCGCGGGGCAAGCCCGCTCCCAAAGGAATAAAAGGATATAAAAATAACAAAACAATCTAACAATTTGGAATAAACAAATTGAAGGGCCTGCGCGGGCTCCTTATATTTTCGGGCATGCCTTGCCCTTGAATCCCAGGAGTCCGCCCATGTCGCACACGCCCCATTCCCCTCTGCGTCGCCTGCTCACCGGCGGCCTGTTTGCCGCCCTGGCGGCGCTGATCCTGCCCGCCCCGCTGGCCCATGCCGAAGCGAGCAAGACCCTGCGCATCGGCTACCAGAAGTTCAACAGCATCAACATCCTCAAAGGCAGCGGCGCCCTGGAAAAAGCCCTGGAGCCACAAGGGGTGAAAGTCAGCTGGTACGAATTCGCCGCCGGCCCGCAGTTGCTTGAAGCGCTGAGCACCGGCGCCATCGACCTTGGCCATGCCGCCGATGCACCCTCGGTATTTGCCCAGGCTGCCGGCAAGCCGGTGGTGTACCTGGCCGCCGAGCAGCCCTACCCCAAGGGCATCGGCCTGGTGGTGCGCGACCAGGACCATATCGCCAACGTCGCCGCCCTCAAGGGCCAGCGCGTGGCCACCGGTCGCGGCTGGAACGCCCAGTACCTGCTGGCCGTGGCCCTGCAGGATGCCGGCCTGAGCTACAAGGACATCACCCCGGCCTACGTCAACAATGCCGCCGACGCCGTGGCCGCACTGCAGTCCGGCAGCGTGCAGGCCGTGACCCTGTGGGACCCGTTCCTCGCCGCCGCCGAACAGCAACCGGGCCTGAAGAACCTGCGCGACGGCAGCGGGCTGTCCAACAACCGCACCTTCTACCTGTCCTCGGCGGCCTTTGCCGACGACAACCGCGCGCTGCTGAAGACCTTCTTCAGCGAACTGGCCAAGGTCAGCAACTGGGCCAACCAGAAGCCCGACGAAGTCGCTGCCCTGCTGGCACCGCAACTGGGTATCGGCGCCGATGTGCTGCAGGTGGCCAGCGAGCGGCGCAACTACAACGCCGTGGCCATTGACGCAAAAATCACCGCCGAGCAGCAGAAGCTTGCCGACACCTTCCAGGGCCTGGGCCTGATCCCCAAAGCGCTGAAGGTGGCCGATGCGGTCTACCCGGTGTCGGTCCTGCCCTGAGTACAGACCATGTCCAAGACCATCCGCTTTAACGCTTTCAGCATGAACGCCGCCACCCACCAGTCCCCCGGGCTGTGGCGCCATCCGCGCAACACCAGCGTCGATTTCAATCGCCTGGGTTACTGGACCGACCTCGCCCGCCTGCTCGAACGCGGGCTGTTCGATGCGCTGTTCATTGCCGATGTGCTGGGTATCTATGACGTCTACCAGGGCAGCGCCGACGGCGCCCTGCGCGGCGGCGTGCAGGTACCGGTCAACGACCCGCTGCTGATCGTCCCGGCCATGGCCGGGGTCACCGAACACCTGGGCTTTGGCATCACCTTTTCGCTGACCTACGAGCACCCGTACCCCTTCGCCCGGCGCATGTCCACGCTCGATCACCTGAGCGCCGGGCGGGTGGGCTGGAACATCGTCACCGGTTACCTCGACAGCGCCGCACGCAACCTCGGCCTGGCGCGGCAACTGGGCCACGACGAGCGCTACGAGCTGGCCGAGGAATACCTGCAGGTGCTGTACAAGCTCTGGGAAAAAAGCTGGGACGACGATGCCGTGGTGCAGGACCGTGCCAGCGGCCAGTTCCTCGACCCGGCCCGGGTGCACCCGATCAACCACCAGGGCGCGCACTTCCAGGTGCCCGGCATTCACCTGAGCCAGCCTTCGCCGCAGCGCACGCCGGTGCTGTTCCAGGCCGGCGCCTCGCCGCGCGGCCTGCGCTTTGCCGCCGACCATGCCGAATGCGTGTTTATCAGCGCGCCGACCCAGGCGGCGCTGAGCGGCTATGTAGAAGGCATCCGCAAGGCCACCCGCGACGCCGGCCGGCCTGAACAGGACGTGCTGATCTACGCCCAGGCGCTGCTGATCGTCGCCGACAGTCGCCAGGCGGCCGAGGCCAGGCTGCAGGAGTACCGCCAGTACGTGGACGTCGAGGCGGCGCTGACCCTGCTGTCGGGCTGGACCGGGATCGACTTCGCAGGGGTCGACCCCGACGCGTTGATCGAATACATCGACAACGACGCCGGCCGCACTGCCCTGGCGGTGTTCACCAAGGCCGACCCGAACCGGCGCTGGACCGTGCGCGAAGCGGCCGAGTTCGTCAGCCTCGGCGGCCGCGGCCCGGTGTTGCTCGGTTCAGCGTCAGAGATTGCCGATCAACTGGAAGACTGGCTCGACCACACCGGTATCGACGGTTTCAACCTCACCTATGCGGTAGTGCCCGACGACCTGCAAGCGGTGGTCGAGCAGGTGGTGCCCGAGCTGCAACGCCGTGGCCGTTATCGCACGGCATATGAAGACGGAACCTTGCGCCACAAGCTGTTCGGCCGCGGTGACCGTTTGCAAGCCGAACACAAGGGCCGGCTCGTCCAGATCTGATCCCAGGCACTATGCTCTGAACAGTCGCCCAACCGCTGGAGCCTGGTCATGCGCCTTCGCCTTGTCTTGTGCCTGTTGCTGGCCCTCAGCAGCGGCGCCAGCGCCACTGAACAGTGGCACCTGGCGCAGGATGAAGACGGCATCCAGGTGTACCTCAGCGAGGTGCCGGGTTCGCCCTACCAGCAGTTTCGCGGCGTGGCGTTGATCAAGGCCAGCGTGTCGACCTTGAGCGAGCTGCAGGAAAACCTGCGGGTTGCCTGCAAATGGCTGTACGGCTGCGCCGACATGCGCCTGCTCAAGGTCGAGGGCGACAGCACCTGGGTCTACCTGACCACCGCCCTGCCCTGGCCGGCCAGCACCCGCGACATGGTCATCCAGGTGCAGAGCGAGCGCCGCGACGACGGCAGCCTGGTACGGCGCATCAAGGCCGTGCCGGGCATGGTCAAGCATGTGCCGGGGCAGATCCGCGTGCGCCAGCTCCAGGGCCTGTGGACCTTCGTGCCCAAGGGCGAGCAACTCACCGAAGTGACCTACCAACTGCAGGCCGATCCGGCCGGCGACATTCCCTCGTGGCTGGCCAACCAGTTCGTCCTCGATGCCCCCAGCGTGTCCTTGCGCACCTTGCGCGCGGTGGCCGAGCGCCAGGGTGGCTCAGCGCCCTGAACAGCGCCCTGCATGGTTTTTGTCGTCCGCGGCTTGTTGGCGGCCCGCACCCGAGCCTTAGGCTCGAAAGGGTGTGCCATAACGACAAAAAATGGAGTTGCCATGCCCTTCCCAACCCTGCACCCACGTACCCGCCTGGCCTGCCTGATCACAGCGTGGTGCCTGAGCCAGCCCCTGCACGCCGCCCAGGCCCCGGCCAGCGCCAGCGAACCGACGCGCAGCAGCAATGCCGCTGTGCTGAGCCAACTGCCGTTTGCCGACCGCGCCGATTACCAGGCCGCTACCCGTGGCCTGGTTGCGCCGTTCACCGGCAAGATCAGCGATGCCGCCGGCAAGCCGGTATGGAGCCTTGAGGACTACAAATTTCTCGCCGCCCAAGACAGCCCCGACAGCGTCAACCCCAGCCTCTGGCGCCTGGCCCAGCTCAACGCCCATGCCGGCTTGTTCGAGGTCGCGCCACGTTTGTACCAGGTGCGCGGCCTGGACCTGGCCAACATGACGATCATCGAAGGCGACGACGGGCTGATCATCATCGACCCGCTGACCACCGCCGAAACCGCCCGCGCCGCGCTGCAGCTGTACTACCAGAACCGCCCGCAAAAACCGGTGGTGGCGGTGATCTACAGCCACAGCCACACCGACCATTTTGGCGGCGTGCGCGGGGTCATCGACGAGGCCGACGTCAAGGCCGGCAAGGTCAAGGTGTTCGCCCCCAGCGGCTTCATGGAACACGTGATGAGCGAGAACGTCTATGCCGGCAACGCCATGAGCCGGCGCGCCCAGTACCAGTTCGGCCTGTACCTGCCGCGCGGGCCCCAGGGCCAGGTCGACACCGGGATCGGCAAGGGCTTGACCACCGGTGGCACCATCACCCTGATCGAACCCACCGAGCTGATCAGCAAGCCCTACGAGACCCGCACCGTGGCCGGTATCGAACTGGAGTTCCAGCTGACCCCGGGCACCGAAGCGCCAGCGGAAATGAACCTGTACCTGCCGCAGTTCAAGGCCCTGGGCATTGCCGAAAACGCGGTGCAGACCCTGCACAACATTCTCACCCCGCGCGGCGCCCAGGTACGTGACGCCAAGGCCTGGTCGCAGTACCTGGACGCCAGCCTGAGCCGTTACGGCGACAAGACCGAGGTGCTGTTCGGCCAGCACAACTGGCCGACCTGGGGCGCAGAGCAAGTGCGTACGCTGATCGCCGACCAGCGCGACATGTATGCCTTCCTCAACGACCGTACCTTGCACTTGCTCAACCAGGGCCTGACGCCGATGGAAATCGCGCAGAACATGCAGACCCTGCCCGGGGAGCTGGCGAACAAGTGGTACGCCCGTGGCTACTACGGTTCGCTGAGCTTCAACGCGCGGGCGGTGTACCAGCGCTACATGGGTTTTTACGACGGCAACCCGGCCAACCTCAACCCGCTGCCGCCGGTCGAGAGCGCCCGGCACTATGTCCAGGCCATGGGCGGCGGCGAGGCGGTGCTGGCCAAGGTGCATGCGGCGATGGACAAGGGCGAGTACCGCTGGGCGGTGCAACTGGGCAACCAGCTGCTGTTTGCCGAGCCCGACAACGCCCAGGCGCGCAGCACTCAGGCGCAAGCGCTGGAACAGCTCGGTTACCAGAGCGAGAACGCCACCTGGCGCAACATGTACCTGACCGGTGCCATGGAACTGCGCGATGGCCCGCCGAGCCAGGCGGGCAGTTCGGTGTCGGTGGACATGGTGCGGGCGCTGACCGCGGACATGTTCTTCGACTACATGGCGGTGCGCGTCGATGTCGACAAGGCGGTGGGCCATGACCTGAACCTGAACTGGAGCTTTACCGACCCGGACCAGGCCTACAACCTGACCTTGCGCAATGGCGTGCTGACCCACCGCGCGGGCCTGAACCCCAAGGCCGATGCCAGCTTGAGCATGAACAAGGCGACCCTTGAACAGATCAGCCTCAAGCAACTGGACTTCCCGACGGCGATGCAAAAAGGCCTGATCAAGGTCGAAGGCAACGGCAAGAAAATCGCCGAACTGCTGGGCACCCTCGACAGCTTCAGCCCGCAGTTCAATATCGTTACGCCTTGAGGGCCCTCATCGCTGGCAAGCCAGCTACCACAGGTCTGAGTACACCGCACCTGTGGAAGCCGGCCTGCCGGCGATCGAGCCCGCAGGGCTCGTGTGCTACTTGGCCCAGCGACGCAATTGCGAAGGGGTGTAATCGTCAGTCCTGGCAGTAAACCCTACGCGCATCGGCGCCTTCTCTTCGTTGCTCAAGCCACCGGCGTAATAACGCCCGGAGATCAGGTCGTACGAAGTCTCCAGCACGTTGTAGGTAAAGTCGTGATCATAGTGCTGGATCGCATGCAGCTCCGAGCTGCGCCACAACTCGCCGCGGCTGTCGTACTGATCCACCTGGGCGATCTGCCAGCTGTCTTCGTCCAGATAAAACCTGCGCTTGCTGTAGATATGCCGGGCACCGGGCTTGAGCGTGGCTTCGACCACCCAGACCCGATGCTTTTCATAGCGGGTATAGGCCGGGTTGATGTGGTTGGGCTTGACCAGTTCATCAAGCCTCACGGCGCGGCTGCCCAGGCGATAGCTGTTGTAGGGAATGTACAACTCCTGCTTGCCGATCAGCTTCCAGTCAAAGCGGTCCGGCGCGCCATTGAAGCCATCGATATTGTCGGCGGTGATCAGGCCGTTGCTGTAGCGCGCGCTGTTGTCATAAGCCAGCATCGGCGCCCGTCGCACTCGCCGTTGCGCCGGCAGGTATTGCCAGGCCGCACGCGGCTCGACGACCTGGTCGAGCGGTTCGTGCACCAGCACGGTCTCGCCGGCCAGGCGCGCCGGCTCCAGCACCCGGCTCTTGAACATGAACAGCACATTGGCGTTGGGTTCAAGGCCGGTGACCGCTTGGGCAAAACTTACCAGCGACTGCGCGCGGATATAGCTGACCGCACCGTTCTCACGCACCAGGGCAATACTGCTGAAGCGCTCAAAGCTGCCACCACGCCAGCGGGTCATGTGGTTCCACATCACCTCCATGCCTTCGGTCGGCAGCAGGAATGGAATACCGCGTGTGTAGTCGTGCAGGCCGTTGCCGCCATCGGCGAGAGTGGTCTTGCTGGCGTTGCTGCGGCTGTCGGCAAGTATCGCAGCGGGCAAACGCGCACTGCGATGGGTCGGGTACACCGGCATCTGGTAGCTGCCCGGGTAGCGCTTGAACATCGTTATCTGGCCGGGGCTGAGCGCACTCTGGTACTGCCCGAGGTTTTGCGCGGTGATGGTGAACAGCGGCTTTTCACTGGCGAACGGGTCACTGTAGCCGCCGTTGCCATCGAGGCTGCCGGCGGTTTTGTCGAGGCCGCCGGTCCAGGCCGGGATGCTGCCGTCGGCATTGCCGGCGCGCTCCGAGCCCATGGGTGTGAGGGTCTTGTCCAACTGGCCGAGGTCTGTGCTCTTGGCCTGGGCCAGGGCGCTGACGCAGGTCAGGGCCAACAACAGGGGATGGATACGCATTTTTATTGTTCTCCTTAGAAATCGACCTTGAAGCTGACCGAGGCAAAATCACGGTCATCAAGGGTGCTGTAGTGGTTGGAACCGAAGAAGCTGTTGTAAGCCAGCTCCACGCTGTAATCGTTGAGGTAGTTGGCGGTAAGACTCAGGCCCAGGGCCTGCTGGCCTTCCTGGAACGGCCCGAGCGGGTCGTAGGAATAGCCCTCGACGTCATGGCGCCAGTTGACCGCCGGAATCAGGTTCAAGCCGGGCAACACATCGCTGTATTCAAGGCTGGCGCGCAGGCGATAGCCCCAGGACCAGTCGGTGGCAAAGCCCTTGTCGGTGCAGTAGCGGTTGGTCACTCCAGAGGCGACGCTGTTGCAGGTGCTGCCGTTGCGCGGCGCGCTGCGGCCAAAGGCGGCATTGCGGCCCAGGCGCTCGTCACCGAGGCCGTCGATATGCACCACGCCGACTTCACCGAACAGGCTCAGGCGGGTGGCGCCGAGCACGTTGTCGATGGCCTGGGTCGCCGAGCTGGTCAGTTGCCACACGCCTTTGCGTTCCCAGCCATCCAGGCGATCGCCAGCGCGGATGTTGAAGCCCTCGGGCAATTGCACCCACGAGTTGCCGGCCGCTCCGGAGACCACCGCGGTGGTGACATCCGGGGCGTTGAAACTCAGCGGCATGTTCGGCCGATAACTGAGCTCGGCCGCCAGCGATATGCCGCTGTTGGGCTCGACGCCGTTGATGCTCAGCCCGTACAAGCGGATGTTCTCGGGGAAGGCCGCAGCGTACGAAGGCCCCTGCCCGCCCCCGGGAAAATCCCCTGGCAGCGCGGTGTTGCGCGCATCGAGGGTCAGGTACGGCAGGCGCGAGTGGTAGTTGATGAAGTACAGCGCCGCCTCGGCATCATTGAGCGCCGGCAGCATCTGGCGCAGGGCAAAACCGAACTGGCCGTTGTCGGACGGCGACTCGTTGCCACGCGCACTGGCGTACAGGCCGCTGGCCTGCATCTGCTGGTCAGTGAGCACCTGGCCCAGGTACAGCGGCCCGCAGCCCGGCTGGATGACATCGCTGCCGGCAAAGAAGGTGCCGCAGCCATCGAGCACGCTGGGGCGCCAGTTGTACTGGTAGAAACCTTCAAGGTTGAGAGTGTCAGATACGCCGAAGCTGAACGAGAGCATCTCCACCGGCAGCTGGCCTTCCTTGATCTCGACCCCGGGGCGGTTGAAGGCGGTGATGTCCAACGGGTTGATGACGTTGATACCGTTCTGGATCAGCAGCGCCTCACCCCACGACAGCACCTGCTTGCCAAACTTGAAACTCAGCGGATGACCGGCCAGCTCGAAGTCTTTCCACAGGTAGGCGTCGAGCACTTGCAGGCCCTGGAACCTGGCCAGGTCATCCCAGCCGCTGTCGTCGAAATCCTTGAAGCGGCCGTCGCCGGTTTCATAGGCATGGTCGTACCAGTACTTCAGGCGCACAAAGGCGCCCTGGCCCTGGCCGTCGAGGCTGAAATCGGTCAGGCCCTTGAAGGTTTGCGAGATCGGGTCGCCCTTCTTGAAGTTCAGGCGGTTGTCGTCGGCACTCACGCCCGTGCCATCGGCGTTCACGCCCTGGGCCTGCAGGGCATTGGCGCGGGTCATCAGGTGGCGGTCGGGGCTCTGGGTCGACCAGCTGCTGCCCAGGCTCAAGGTGCTGCGGGTGGTGAAACTCCAGTCTTCATTGATGTCGAAACTGGCGGCCTGTGCCGGTACTGCGCAGGCCGCCAACAAGGTCAGCAGCAAAGGTGATGGGGTTGAGCTTGTTGTTGTCATTATCGAGCTCCAATAGGGATCAAGCCCGATCAAGATGCCCAAGCGCCCGCCGCCACACGCAAGCGGCGCACGACAAAAAACGATCATCAAGGCGTTGCGAAAAATGCCCCTAGGCCGGTTGCAATCCGCTCAGGCGAAACTGCTTGGGCGTGACCCCGAACTGCTTGCGAAAGGCCCGGATGAAATTGCTCGGCTGGCGGTAGCCGAGGCGTTCGGCAATT
Source organism: Pseudomonas sp. UC 17F4 (assembly GCF_900101695.1). NCBI lineage: Bacteria > Pseudomonadati > Pseudomonadota > Gammaproteobacteria > Pseudomonadales > Pseudomonadaceae > Pseudomonas > Pseudomonas sp. UC 17F4. The sequence continues at coordinate 2,895,188 of NZ_FNKV01000001.1, read as the reverse complement.
CGCTCGATGGGCTGGTCGCCCGCCGCCAGCCAGTGGCGAGCCAGGTGCAGGCTGTCTTCGCGTACCTCGGCCAGGCCCGCGCCTTGCCACTGGCGCAGCATGCCCTGGTGCAGAAAAGCATTGGCACCGGGCAACGCCAGTTCGAGCGCGCCCGGCGCCAGTTGCAGGCTCAACCATGGGCCACTGACCACCGCCACGCCCCAGCCCTGCAACCAGCGTCCTGCCGCCTGCTGCGGTAGCACGCTGACCTGAGTGAACACCTGCGCCGGCGTGCGCCCGGCGCGTCGGGCGATGTTGCGCACCAGGCTCAGTACCACGGCGTCGAGCATGTAGTGATGGGGTTGCTGCTGATAGCGGCGCAGGTGCAGGCTCGACGCCTCCAGGCTGACCAGCAGGCAGTTGGTCACCAGTGGCAGGTAGCGGATAAAACACTCAAGGCTGTCGCCGACGGTGGCGGCCGAGTCGAGCAGGATGTTCAACCCCTGCAGCGAATGGGTGGCCATGCCCGGGACCAGCTCGCACCCGAACTCATGACCGGCGCCAGCGGCCTCGCATTCGCGCAACAGCTGCTCGACCTGCGCCGCCCCTATCCGGCTTTGCCCGTGCAACTGCGCAGGCTCCATGCCGGCCCGTTGCAACAGCAGGTTCACAGGCAGCCCGCAGCCCTGGGCATGAGCGACCAGGGTGCGGGTCAAGGCGGCGCAGACATAGGGCGAAGCAAGCATGGCAGGTCACGCAAAATGATCAGGCCCTGAGTTATGCCAGCGGCTACACTATCGATCAAATGCATAAAAAGTATCCGTAGCATGCAAGAGGCGCATGATGGACCTTCGACAACTTCGCCACTTCGTGGCCCTGGCCGATTATCGCGGGTTCGTGCGCGCTGCCGATGCCGTCAACCTTAGCCAGCCGGCCTTCAGCCGCAGCATCCAGACCCTGGAACGCGATCTGGATTGCGCCCTGGTCGAGCGTGGCAGCCGTGAATTTCGCCTGACCGGCCAGGGCCAACTGGTGCTGCAACATGCCCGGCGCCTGCTGGCCAGCAGCCAGAGCCTGCACAACGAGCTGCTGCAATACAACGGCCTGGAAGGCGGCGAGCTGAGTTTCGGCAGCGGCCCCTACCCGGCCCAGTTGCTGGTGCCCGAGGCGCTGGCGCAGTTCATTCACGACCACCCGCTGGTGCGCGCGCGCTTTCACCAGGGCGACTGGGAGCAACTGGGCAGCTGGCTCAAGGAGCAGCAGATCGAGTTCCTGGTGGCCGACTCGCGCTACTTCAAGGACGACCCGCGCTACCAGGTGCAGGCGCTACGGCCACGGCGCGGGCGGTTTTTCTGCCGGGCCGGGCACCCGCTGGCCGCGCGCGCCGGGCTCACCCTCAGGGCCCTGCTCGACTACCCGATCGCCGGCACGCGCATCCCGCCGATGATCCGCAAGATCCTCGCCCGCGCCCAGGGTACCCAAGACTTTGTCACCAGCGTCGAATGTGCGCAGTTCGATGCCATTCGCCGGGTGGTGATGCGCTCGGACGCCATTGGCCTGGCCACCGCCGAAGCCCTGCACGAACGGGTCGAGGCCGGTGAGATCCAGCTGCTGAGCTTCGTCGATGTGGATGCCAACGACCCTGACCTGCAGCTGCAGTACGGCATCGTCAGCCGCGCCGGCGACAGCCTGACACCCGCGGCGCAGGCGATGATCGCGGCTATCCTCAGTGTCGATCAACAATTGCTGGTGAGCCGCTCATGAAGCCCGTGCCGCCCAATGCCTTCTACGCCCCGACCCTGCTGCCAGCCATCGAGGAACTGCAGCAACGCGGGGTGAGCCAAACGCTGATCGAGGCAGTGTTTCGCCGTAGCCTGTTCGAGTTGCGCACGCCGTTCCTGCGCGTGCCGTTGCTGCTGTCGCGGCGCTTCTGGACCCTGGCCCTGAGCGAAAGCCACGACCCCTTTATCGGCCTGGCCGCCGGCCGGCGTTTTGTTTCCACCGCCACCAACGGCCTGACCTACCTGTTCGATGTCGCCGCCTCGCTGGACAGCGCCTGCGCCTACTTTGTCGAGTACTTTCCGTTTTTCAACGGCCATTTCCGTGCCCGCATCGAGCGTAAAAATGGCCAGGTCAGCCTGCGCCTGCAGGACTGCGGCAGCCTCAAGGCCACAGCACCGATCACCGATTACATGCTCACCAGCCTGTGCAGCCTGCTGCGCCGCAAACTGCTGGCCAGCGGCCTGGAGCAGGACCCGATCATCGCCATCGAGCTGGCCCACCCGGCGCCGGCCGACACCCGCGTGCATCCGCACGCCTGGCGCACGGCGGTGAGCTGGGGCCACGCCGAACATGGCATCGGCCTTGACCCAGGGGTGTTCGAACAGGCGCTGACGCCGGGCAACCAGGCACTGGAACAGTTGCTGGTGGAGCTGCTGCAACAAACCCAGCGCAACAGCCAGCCGACCCTGCTGGAACTGGCCAGCGACCACCTGGCCGTGAGCCTTGCCGACAGCGAGCGCTGGCCGACATTCTGCAGCCACCAGCACCTGCTCGAACGCACCGCGGCCCGGCGCCTGAAAGCACTGGGCTGGAGTTATACCGAGCTATTGGACGAATACCGCCGCTACCGCGCCGAAGACCTGCTGCACGGCAGTGAGCTTGAGTTGGTGCAGATCGCCGACCAGCTCGGCTACAGCGACGTGCAGAGTTTTCACCGCGCCTGCCTGCGCTGGTTCGCCTGCGCGCCCGGGGCCTATCGCGGGCGCTGAGGGTTTCAGAGCACTTCGAACAAGCCGGCGGCGCCCATGCCGCCGCCCACGCACATGCTCACCACCACGTACTTGACGCCACGGCGCCGGCCTTCGAGCAAGGCATGGCCGACCATGCGTGCGCCACTCATGCCGTAGGGGTGGCCGATGGCGATGGCGCCACCATTGACGTTGAGCCGCGCCGGGTCGATGCCCAGGGTCTGTGCGCAATACAGCACCTGGCAGGCGAAGGCTTCGTTGATTTCCCACAGGCCGATGTCATCGACGCGCAAACCGTGCTGACGCAGCAACTTGGGGATCGCCAGCACCGGGCCGATGCCCATCTCCTCGGGGGCCAGGCCGGCCACGGCGATGCCGCGATACAGGCCCAGCGGCCTGACCCCGCTACGCGCCGCCAGCGTCCCGCTCATCAACACGCTGGCACTGGCACCGTCAGACAACTGGCTGGCGTTGCCGGCGGTGATGCAGCCGCCTTCGCGCACCGGCGTCAGGTTTTGCAGGCCCGCCAAAGTGGTTTGCGGGCGGTTGCCTTCATCCTGGGTCAGCTGCACGTCCTGGTAGCTGATCGCCCCGCTGAGCTTGTCGACGACTTTCTTGCGCACGCTGACCGGCACGACCTCATCGGCAAACAGCCCCGCTGCCTGGGCTGCTGCCGTGCGCTGCTGGGATTGCAGGCTATAGGCATCCTGGGCTTCGCGGCTGATGCCGTAGCGCTTGGCGACGAGCTCGGCAGTGAGCAGCATGGGCATGTAGGCATGCTCGGCCATGCGCACTACGCTTGCGTCCTGCTCGGCCGCTGCGGCCTGCATATGGGCGTTCTGCACCAGGCTGATCTGCTCCTGGCCGGCGCCGATCACCACCTGCATGCCGTCGACCATGATCTCTTTGGCGGCAATCGAAATCGCCATCAGCCCCGAGGCGCACTGGCGGTCGATGGTCTGGCCGCTGACCGACAGCGGCAAGCCCGCCGCCAGCACCGACAGGCGCGCCAGGTTGGTCGCAGCGGTGCCGCTTTGCATGGCGGTGCCTAGCACCAGGTCGTCGATCTCGCCGGGCTCGATGGCGGCGCGTTCGACCGCCGCGCGAATGGCCACGGCACTCATCGACGGCGCCTTGAAGTCATTGAAGGCGCCGCGAAAGGCCTTGGCTATCGGCGTGCGCGCGGTTGAGACAATTACGGCGTCTTGCATGGCGATGTACTCCAGTCAGTCACAACGCAAACGGCCCAATGCCGCCCGCAGGGGTTCAGGGATGGTTAGCGGACGGTTGCTGGCGCGCTCGACAAATACGTGAACAAAGCGCCCCACTGCACTGGCCTGCTGCTGCCCGGCCTTGAAGATGCCCAGGCGGTAGTGCACCGAGCTGTTGCCCAGCTTGCTCACCGCCAGGCCGACCTCGATGCGCTCGGGAAAGGCGATCGAGGCGAAGTAGTCGCAGCTGGAATTGACCACCAAGGCAATCACTTCACCCTGGTGGATATCCAGCCCGCCGTGCTCGATCAGGTAGCTGTTCACCGCGCTGTCGAAAAAGCTGTAGTAAACGACGTTGTTGACGTGGCCATAGACGTCGTTGTCGTGCCAGCGCGTGGTGATCGGCTGGAAGTGACGAAAGGCCTCGCGCCCGGGCTGCTCCATCAGAACGCCTCCCGATAAATCGCCAGGGCATCGGCTTCACTGACCTCGCGCGGGTTGTTGACCAGCAGGCGTTGCTGTTGCATGGCATCGCGGGCCAGCTGTTCGAGACTGCCCTCAGGCACACCGGCATCGCGCAAACGGCTCGGCAGGCCGCAGCGCGGGCTCAGTTCCGCCAGCTCATCGATCAACTGCGCGGTGAGGCTGTGCACATCGCCGGCGCGCAGGCGCTCACTCAGCAGCAGCGGCGCCAGCTCGGCATACAGGGGCGCCGCCGCTTCAGCGTTGAAGCGCAGCACATGGGGCAGCACCAGGGCGTTGGACAGCCCGTGGGGGATATGAAAATGCCCGCCCAGCGGATAGGCCAGCGCATGCACCGCCGCCACCGGCGCGTTGGCAAACGCCTGACCGGCCAGGCACGCGCCCAGCAACATGGCCTGGCGCGCCTCGCGGTTGCTGGCGTTGTGCACCGCCTGGTCAAGATTGCCCGCCAGCAACTTCAACGCCTCGCGGGCCAGCAGGTTGGACAACGGGTTGCGCTTGAGCTTGCTGGTGTAGGCTTCGATGGCATGAACCATGGCGTCGATGCCGGTCGCAGCGGTAACGGCTGGCGGCAGGCCGAGGGTCAGGTCGGCGTCGAGCAGCGCAAGATCGGGCAGCAACAGGTTGGAGACCACGCCCATCTTGCTGTGCTCGCCAGTGGTGACGATGGCAATCGGGGTGACTTCCGAACCGGTGCCGGCGGTGGTCGGTACCTGGATCAACGGCAAGCGCCGGCCACGGGCCTGGTCGACGCCATAGATATCGCTGAGCAGTTGCTGGCATTGCGGGTGCGCCAGCAGCGCCACCAGCTTGGCGACGTCCATGGAACTGCCGCCGCCAAAGCCGACGATCAGGTCGGCGTGCATCGCCCGCGCCTGCAACACCACCTCCAGCACACAGGCTTGCGGCGGGTCGGCCTGCACCTGGTCGAACACCTCTACGGCCAGGCCGTGCTGGGCAAAAGCGGGCAACAGTGGCTCGAGCAAACCCAGGCGGGCAATGCCCGGGTCGGTGACGATCAACACCGCCCGCGCCCCCCGCTCGCGGCACAGGCTGGCCAGGCGCAAGGCGGCGCCGGCTTCGCAGAGGATCTGCGCGGTGGTAGCAAAACTGAATGAGTGCATGCGGCGTCCCTCGTTGTTGTTGTGATGCTCGCAGGTAAATCAGAAAGCGAAATCGGCCTCCGGCAGGCTCATCAGGCAACCAGCACCGGCCAGCAAGGCTTCGCGATGGGCGCCAGCACGGGGCAAAACTCTGCGCAGGTAAAAGTCCGCCGCCTGCAGCTTGGCCTGGTAGAACGCCGCCTCGCTGCTGCCGGCCGCCAGGGCCGCGCTGGCGCGCTCTGCCGCTTGCAGCCACAAGGCCGCCAACAACACATAGGCCGAGTAGGCGAGAAAATCCACCGACACCGCGCCGATCTCTTCCGGGTCGTGGCGGCAGGCCTGCAACACCGACTCGCCCAGCGCCCGCCACTGCTGCAGGCACTGCCCTACCCGCTCGGCCATCTGCGCCTGACGGGTAGCCTGGTTTACCTGCGTTGCCAGCTCATCGATCAGCGCATTGAGCTCACTGCCGCCATCGCCAAGCAGCTTGCGCCGAACCAGGTCCAGGGCCTGGATGCCGTTGGTGCCCTCGTACAGCTGGGTGATGCGGCTGTCGCGCATCAACTGCTCCATGCCCCACTCGCGGATAAAGCCATGCCCGCCGTAGAGCTGCACGCCGAGGCTGGCGACTTCCTGGCCGCAGTCGGTGAAGAAGGCTTTGACGATCGGGATCAGCAAGGCGGCGCGGCGTTTTGCAGCGCTGCAATGGTGTTCAAGATCGAGCTGGCGCGCGGTGTAGGCGGCGAGCATGCGACAGCCTTCGCTGAGGGTCTTCTGGGTCAGCAGCATGCGCCGCACATCGGGGTGGACGATGATCGGGTCGGCGGCTTTGTTCGGCGCCTTGGCGCCGCTGATGGCCCGCGACTGCAAGCGCTCGCGGGCATACACCAGCCCCCCCTGAAACGCCGCCTCGGCAATGCCCAGGCCCTGCAGGCCGACCTGAAAGCGTGCGTCGTTCATCATGGTGAACATGCAGGCCAGGCCCTGGTTGGCCTCGCCCACCAGCCAGCCGCTGGCGCCGTCGAAGTTCATCACACAGGTGGAAGCGCCCTTGATGCCCATCTTGTGTTCCAGCGCGCCGCAACTCAAAGCGTTGCGCGCGCCGAGGGTGCCGTCGGCGTTGACCAGCCGCTTGGGCACCAGGAACAGGCTGATGCCCTTGACCCCGGGCGGCGCATCGGGCAAACGCGCCAGCACCAGGTGGATGATGTTGGCGCTCAGGTCCTGCTCGCCGCCGCTGATGAAAATCTTGCTGCCACTGAGCTGGTAGCTGCCGTCGGCCTGGGGCATGGCGCGGGTACGCAACAGGGCCAGGTCGGTGCCGGCCTGGGGCTCGGTAAGGCACATAGTGCCGGTCCATTCGCCGCTGACCAGTTGCGCCAGGTAGCGTTGCTTGAGCGCGGCGCTGCCATGGCGATCCAGCGCCAGCACCGTGCCTTCGGTGAGCCCGGAGTAGATGCGAAACGACAGCGACGCGGCCATCAGCATCTCGTGAAAACTGGCCGAAACCATCTGCGGAAAACCCTGGCCGCCGAAATCCAGCGGCCCGGTCATGCTCGCCCAGCCCTGCTCGACGTAGCGTTTGTAGGCCTGGCGAAAGCCATCGGGCGTGGTCACCTGACCGTCGTGCAAACGACACCCCTGCTCGTCACTGTTGCGGTTCAGCGGTGCGACCACTTCGGCGGCAAAACGGGCGCCCTCTTCGAGCACGCCATCGATGGTTTCGCGGTCCAGGCCGTTGCCCAGTTGCTGGCAATGGCCGCTGACATCGAACAGCTCGTGCAGCACGAACCGCATATCGCGCAGCGGTGCCTGATAGCTCATGCCCGGCCCTCCTGGACAACAGCAAAGTCTTTGCCGGCGGCAACCAAGCGGGCAATCAGCGGCGCTGGCCGCCAGTGTTCACCCAGCATGCGCTGCAGGCGCTCCAGACGTTCCTGGATCGAGGCCAGGCCCTGGCTGTCAGCCCAGCGCATCGGCCCGCCAACCGCGGCCGGGAAGCCGTAGCCATTGAGGTAAACCCGATCGATGTCGTGGCTGTTGGCGGCAATGTTCTCTTCGAGGATCTTCGCCCCTTCGTTGACCAGCGCCAGCAGGCTGCGCTCGACGATTTCCGGGGCGCTGATCAGCCGGCAGCGATAGCCCAGGTCGGCAGAAACACGCTCGATCAGGGCATCGACCTCTGGGTCGTGCTCGGCCTCGCGGCTGCCCTCGGCGTACTGGTAGTAACCACGACCGGCCTTCTGGCCGAAGCGGCCGAGCTCGCACAGGGCGTTATCGACCTGCACCAGCGGGCTGTCCATGCCCTGCCCGGCCAATTGGCGCGCGCGCCATTCAAGGTCGACACCCACCACGTCGTACATGCGAAACGGGCCCATGGCAAAACCGAACGCCTGCAAGGCGCCATCGACCTGGTGGGGCAGCGCGCCTTCGAGGAGCATCTTGCGCGCCTCGTCGGCGTAGGTTTTAAGCATGCGGTTGCCGATAAAGCCGCGGCAGTTGCCGGCCACCACGGCGATCTTGCCCAGGCGCTGGCCCAGGGCTTTTGCCTGTTCGAGCACGGCCGCCGAGGTGTGCTGGCCGCGAACGATTTCCAGCAGTTTCATGATGTGCGCGGGGCTGAAAAAGTGCAGGCCCAGTACCTGTTGCGGGCGCTGGGTGACGGCGGCAATGGCGTCGATATCCAGCGCCGAGGTGTTGCTGGCGAGGATCGCGCCGGGCTTGAGGGTGCGGTCCAGGGTGCGGAAGATTTCCTGCTTGAGCTCGAGGTTCTCGTGCACCGCCTCGATCACCAGGTCGACATCGGCCAGCGCTGCGTAGTCGTCCACCGGCCGAATGCGCGCCAGGTTCTGTTCGGCCTGCGCCTGGCTGATACGGCCCTTGACCACCTGATGGGCCCAGGTGTCGGCAGCCATCTTCAGGCCGGCGCTGACCATCTGCGCGCTGGCATCGAGCCACAACACCGGAATGCCGGCACTGGCCAGGCTGATGACAATCCCCCGGCCCATGGTCCCCGCCCCTATCACTGCGGCCTGCTGCACATCGAAGTCGTTGCTCACACCGGCACCCCTAAGTCGAAAAGAAGGATTGCCGACACCCTAAGCAGCTGCCTACTATTTGAGAAATTTCATTTTCATATGTGTGATATTTGCAATATGAATATATCTACCTTCGACCTCAACCTGCTGCGCATCCTCGACGTGCTGCTGCGCGAGCAGAATGTCTCACGCGCCGCCGAGCGCCTGGCCCTCAGCCAGCCGACGGTGAGCAATGCCCTGGCGCGCCTGCGCGAACTGCTCGACGACCCGCTGCTGGTGCGCATCGGCCGGCGCATGCAACCGACGCCCAAGGCCCTGGCCCTGGAAGGCCCGATCCGCTCGGCGCTGCAGCAGATCGAGCAAACGCTGAATGTCGGTGAAAGCTTCGACCCGCACCTGAGCCGGCAGACCTTTCGCATTGCCATGACCGACTTCGTCGAACAGCTGTGCATGCCCGGCCTGCTGCGCCGCCTGCAGGAGCGCGCGCCGAACCTGCGCCTGGACATCGCCCCGCTGGCGCCAAGCCTGCCGGTGGATGCCCTCGACCGTGGCCAGCTGGACCTGGTGCTGGGGCGCTTCGACGAGATTCCGGCGCGCTTTGCCCGTCATCACTGGCGCAACGAGACCTTGCAGATTGCCCTGCGCCAGGATCATCCGCTGGTGAACGGCGCACTGGATCTGGACACCTTCCTGCGCCTGCGCCACCTCTGGGTGCATGGCGGGCAGACTCGCGGCATGGTCGATCAATGGCTGGGGGAACAAGGCCTGGCGCGGCAGATCGTCTACACCACGCCCAACTACCTGCAGGCGGCGCACCTGGTGGCGGCGTCGGACTTGTGCGTGGTGCTGCCGACGCAACTGGCACGTCACTTCGCCACGCTGCTGCCGTTGCAGCTGCATGACTTGCCGTTTGCGCTGGAGGCGTTCGAGCTTGAGCTGGTACACCTGGCCCAGCGCGGGCAGGACCGGGCGCTGGGCTGGTTGGTGGGGGAGATTTTGCGGGTAACTTGAGGGCCAAATCGCGGGTCAAGTCGGGTCGCCGCACCGCCGCTCCCACAGGAGGTTTGTATAACCTGTGGGAGCGGGCTTGACCCGCGATCGGGTGCTTCAGGACAGCGCTTTTTTCGCCGCCCGCACGTGCAATACCGCGCCCATCAGGGCCACGACAATCGCCGCCGCACCGGTGGAGAACACCAGCACCTGGTAGTCCGGGACAAAGGCCATGGTTACCAGGCAGCCGATGATGAACACGATCACCAGGTAGGTCAGCCACGGGAACAGCCACATTTTCAGGCGGATCGGCTTGCCCTCGGCTTCGAGCTTGCGGCGCATCTTCAGTTGCGAGAAGGCGATCACCAGGTACACCAGCAAGGCGATCATGCCGGTGGTGTTCATCAGCACGTCGAGCACATCTTTCGGGCGCAGGGTTTCGCTGAAGTTGATCAGGGCCACGAACACCGCCACCGAGCACGAGCCGATGATCGAGAACACCGGCACGCCGGTACCGGCACGGGTGATCTTGAAGAACGACGGTGCATCACCACGGGTCGACAGCGAGAACAGCATGCGCGAGGCGGTGTAGTGCGCCGAGATCAGGCAGCTGCTTACCGAAGTCAGCACCACGAAGTTCATCACAAATTCCGCACCCGGAATACCCAGCAGCTCCAGGGTACGACGGTACGAGCCGTAGCCCGAGGTGCCCATCAGCGGGTCGTTCCACGGCACCAGGGCGACGATCAGGAAGATCGAGCCGACGTAGAACAGGCACACCCGCCAGACCACCGAGTTGGTCGCCTTGACGATCTGCTCGGACGGGTTCTTCGACTCGGCGGCAGCAATGGTGACGATTTCGGCGCCGAGGAAGGCGAACATCACCCCGAGCATGGCCACCACCACCGCCTCCATGCCGTTGGGCATGAAGCCTTGGGCGGTGAGGTTGCTCAGGCCGTGGACTTCACCGGTGGGCCACAGGTTGACTACCGCCAACCCGCAGACCACCAGGAAACAGATGATCGCCACCACCTTTATCAAGGCGAACCAGAACTCGAACTCGCCGTAGTGCTTGACGTTGAAGAAGTTGACGCTGATCAGCACCAGGGTGGTGGCCAGGACGAACACGTTGACGCTGATCGACGGGAACCAGCCGTGCAGAATCTTGCCGGCGACGTAGGCTTCCCAGGCCATCAAAATCACCCAGAACCACCAGTACAACCAGCCGATGGTAAAGCCCGCCCAGCGGCCGATGGCGCGCTCGGCGTAGGTGGAGAACGAGCCGGTGTCGGGCGATGAAGTCGCCATTTCACCGAGCATGCGCATGATCAGCACCACCAGGATGCCGCCGGCCAGGTAGGCCAGGATGGCCGCGGGGCCGGCGCTGTGAATCACACTGCCGGAGCCGACGAACAATGCCCCGCCGATAACCCCGGCGATCGACATCATGGTCAGGTGGCGAGACTTGAGCGAAGCGCTGAGCTTGCTCTCGTGCTCCACCTTCGCTGTGGAAGTGGATGTGGATGTTGCGTCCATCAGTAGCTACCTCGTGTTCTTTTTATGCAAGGAAACTCGTGACACCGCCTGCTACAGCGGTCTCACCCATTCGAATCGGTAAAGGTGCGGGCAGCCGCAATCGCCCGGCCCAGGTCATGGGTCGGCGACGCTGCTCACAGGGCCAGCGGATTACCTCTGGTCGGATTGAACGGTGCAATGGCGCGATGGCGGGTCAGTGCCACCTGTGCGCAAGGAGCGGTTGGGCGGTGCCCAAGGGTGAAAGCATGTGTGTCATTGTGATTATTCATACTGCTTCAACGTGCTTTAGCTAGCGATAACAGACCCCTAATGTAAAAATGTCCGACACATAGAGCCATGCACAGCGCGATGAAAAATCCACTGCACTGTACAGGCCGCCGATGCAGTACACCGCGTTTTCCTGCAGGCGCCCGGCGTTACGCACACCTGAAGGCACAGCTTCCCCATGCTTGAATTACGACCCGACGCATCGCCCCCGCTGGTCAACCAGATCATCAACGGGCTGCGGGAGTTGATCGAGAACCAGACCCTCAAACCCGGTGCCAAGGTGCCCTCGATCCGGGCCTTCGCCGCCACCTATTCGGTCAGTACATTCACCGTGGTCGAAGCCTACGACCGCCTGGTCGCCCAGGGTTTGCTGGTCAGCCGCGGCAATGCCGGGTTCTTCGTCAACCGCTCGGCCGTGGAGCTGATCGAAAGCCAGGCCAGTGAGCCGGCGCCGGGCAAGCCGGAATTCAACTCCGAGTGGTACCTGCAGCAAATCTTCGAAAGCCGCCAGCTTGCGTTCAAGCCCGGCTGCGGCTGGCTGCCCAACGACTGGATGTTCGAAGACGGCCTGCGCCGGGGCATGCGCCAGGTTGCCAGCAGCGTGCTGGAACTGAGCGGTTACGGCGACCCCATGGGCCTGCTGGAACTGCGCACCCTCACCGCGCAGAACCTGCAACAGGACCTGCGCATCGTCGCCAACCCCAACCAGCTGATGCTCACCCACGGCGCCAGCCAGGCCCTGGACCTGGCCGTGCGCACCCTGGTGCGCCCGGGCGACGTGGTGCTGGTGGACGACCCCGGCTACCCCAACCTGATGAGCATTTTGCGCTTTCAGGGCGCGACCCTTCTGGGCGTACCGCGCACGCCCAACGGATACGACCTCGACCACCTCGAACGGCTGCTCGAACACCACCGGCCGACGGTGTTCTTCACCCAGCCGCACCTGCACAGCCCGACCGCCTCGCGCACGCCGCTGGCGCAACTGCACCGCCTGCTGCAACTGGCCGCGCGCCACGGCTTTCGCCTGGTGGAGAACAACCTCTACGCCGACATGATCAACGAGCCGCTGCCGTGCCTGACCAGCCTCGATCATCTACAGCAGGTGGTGTACGTCGGCAGCTACTCGAAGAGCATCTCGCCGAATGTGCGGGTCGGTTTCATGCTGGCCAACCCCGAACTGATGCAGCAACTGCTGCAACTGAAAATGCGTTCGGGCCTGACCACCTCGCAGGTGATGGAACGGGTGGTGTACGCGGCCATCACCGACGGCCGCTGGCGTAAGCACCTCAAACGCCTGCGCCAGCGCCTGGCCGATGCGCAGCAGCAGGTCAGCGAACAGCTCACGCGGCTGGGTTTCGAGCGCTTTATCGAAGGCGATGAAGGCATGTACCTGTGGACCCGCCACCCGGCCATCGCCGACAGCGCGGCGCTGGTCGACGACGCCCTGGAGCAAGGCATCATGCTCGGCCCCGGGCAGTTGTTCATGGTCGACTCACAAGCGACCGGGTGGATGCGCTTCAACGTCGCGTTCAGTACCGACGCGGCGTTGTGGGAGAAGCTTGAGAAATTGCTGGTCAAGCATGGGCGGCGTCAGTAGGAGCGGGCTTGCCCCGCGATGGCGACAAGGTAATCGATATAAATCGATTACTTTGAAAAACACAAAGCTCAGCGTCTATTTTATTCAACACGCACTCTTACCCAAAAACCCCGCCATAGAGCCACACAGATCGCTTTTTCGAACCCCGCACCGTACCAACCAGAAATTTCTTGTAAAAATTTAATTGACACACCTCTGTCACTCTTCTTATTTTCCCTCCCTGCCTCACCTTCATAAAAATAATTTCAAACCCTACGGGCAAGCGCCATCCATGCCAGTCTCTTCGCGTGCAGCACACCAGCAGAACACAGGAACGGTTCTCGACTCCGCAGCGGACGCACACTTCAAAAAGACCCTGAAACTCTGGCAAGTGGTCATCATTGGCCTGGCCTACATCGCCCCGATGACCGTGTTCGATACCTTCGGCATCGTCTCCGGCATCACCAATGGGCATGTGCCCAGCGCCTACGTGCTGGCGCTGCTGGGCATCCTCTTCACCGCGGTCAGTTATGGCGTGCTGGTTCGGCGCTTTCCCGAGTCTGGTTCGGCCTATACCTACACGCGCCGGGCAATCAACCCACACGTGGGCTTTCTGGTCGGCTGGTCGTCGCTGCTCGATTACCTGCTACTGCCGATGGTCAACGCCCTGCTGGCCAAGCTCTACCTGTCGGTGATGTTCCCCGAGGTGCCGGCCTGGGTCTGGGTGGTGGGCTTCGTCACGGTGATGAGCCTGATCAACATGCGCAGCATCAACCTGGTGGCCAACTTCAACACCTTGTTCGTCGCCATCCAGGCGCTGATCATCGGCGTGTTCATCTACCTCACCATACGCGGCCTGCACAGCGGCGAAGGCCTCGGCACTTCGTGGAGCCTGCTGCCGTTTGCCGACCAAGGCACGCACTTCAACGCCCTGGTCGCCGGCGCCACCATCCTCTGCTTTTCGTTCCTGGGTTTCGATGCGGTGACCACCCTGTCGGAAGAAACCGAGAACGCGCAGAAAGTCATCCCACGGGCGATCTTCCTGATTGCCTTGATCGGCGGCCTGGTGTTCATCGTCGTGTCCTACTACATCCAGGCGTTTTTCCCGACCATGGACCGGTTCCAGGACCACGAAGCGGCCCTGCCGGAAATCGCCCTGTATGTCGGCGGCAAGCTGTTCCAGTCGATCTTCATCTGCTGCACCTTCATCAATACCCTGGCCTCGGGCCTGGCTTCGCAAGCCAGCGTGTCGCGCCTGTTGTACGTCATGGGCCGCGACAACGTCATCCCGCGGCGCTACTTCGGCCGCCTGCACGGTAAATGGAAAACCCCGGTGATCAACATCGCCATCGTCGGGCTGATCTCGCTGTCGGCGATCTTCTTCGACCTGGTGACCGCCACCTCGGTGATCAACTTCGGCGCGCTGGTGGCCTTCAGCTTCGTCAACCTCTCGGTGATCGTGCACTGCTACCTGCGCGAAGGCTGCAACAAGACCTGGCTGGACAAGCTCAAGTACCTGGTGGTGCCGACCATCGGCTTTTGTATCATCGCCATCCTCTGGCTGGACCTGGACAGCCACTCGCTGCTGTTCGGCGGGGTGTGGGCGACGCTGGGGGTGTTGTACCTGGCGTACCTGACCAAAGCCTTCAGGGTCGCACCGCCCAGCTTCATTGCCGAGTAACTGCCCGTAGGAAACAGCCCGTCGATACTGACGGGCTTTGTGCATTCAACAACCCGACAGAACAAGGACGCCCTCATGCTGCTGCGCCGCCTGCTGATTCAATGGAAGATCACTTTGCTCGCCGGCCTGTGCCTGCTAGCCATCGTGGTGGTGCTGATGGCGGCCACGCTGATGCAGTCGAGCCGCAGCGCCGCGCTGGTCAACACTGCCAACACGCAGATGCTCGACCACAACGCACGGCTGCGCCTGCACACCTCGGCCCAGCTGCAGGCGGCGAATATCCAGCGCTACTTTCGCGATGCGTACCTGTATGGCGATGGCGTCGCGCAACTGGTGATGTTCTTGAAGGCCCAAGGCAACGACAACCTGCGCCACGACCTGACCGAACAGACCCGCAAGGCCTTGGGCAAGAACCCCGACCTGCTCGGCCTGTACCTGGTGTTCCTGCCCAACGCCCTGGACGGCAAGGACAGCGCCTTCAGCGATCAGGCCGCGGTCGGCAGCAACGAGAACGGACGCTTCTCGCTGTACTGGTCGCAGCCCAAGCCCGGCGAGCTGGAGTCTGAAGCCATGCCCGAGTCGATGCTTGCCGACACCAGCCTGTCGGCCAACGGCTCGGCCTACAACCGCTGGCTCACCTGCCCGCTGGAAACCGGTGAAGCCTGTGTAGTCGATCCGTACTTCGACAGCGTCGGCGACCGTACGCCATTGATGACCAGCATCGCCTTCCCGCTCAAGCAGGACGGCAAGATCGTCGGCGTCATGGGCTTGGACATCAGCCTCGACAACCTGCAGCAACTGAGCCTGGACGGGCGCAAGGAGCTGTTCGACGGCAACGGCCAGGTCAGCATCGTCAGCCCCGCCGGTTTGCTCGCCGGGCATAGCCGCGATGCCGCGCAGCTAAGCAAGAAATTCGAGCAAGTGTTCGGCCAGCACGCCAGCGCCGTGGCCGCGCAGATGCGCGCCGGCAAGGCGGCTGAGTTCAGCGACAACGGCGTGCTGCAGGTCAGCCAGTCGTTCGCCCCGGTGCCCGGCGCACAACCGTGGAGCGTGCTGCTGGAAGTGCCCGAACAGGTGCTGCAAGCGCCGGCGATTGAACTCAACGCGCGCCTGGACGCGCACAACAGCAGCGCCAACCTCAGCAGCCTGCTGATGGCCCTGGCCGCGGCCTTGGTGGGCCTGGTGGTGATCTGGCTGACCGCCCGTGGCGTGACCCGGCCGATTTTAAGTGTGGCGGCGATGCTCAAAGATATCGCCAGCGGCGAAGGCGACCTGACCCGGCGCCTGGACTACGCCAACAAGGACGAACTCGGCGAATTGACCCACTGGTTCAACCGCTTCCTCGACAAGCTGCAACCGGTGATTGCCGACGTCAAAGCCTCGGTGCAGGATGCGCGCAGCACCGCCGACCAATCGGCGGCGATTGCCAGCCAGACCAGCGCCGGCATGCAGCAGCAATACCGCGAGGTTGACCAGGTAGCCACAGCCTCCCAGGAAATGAGCGCCACCGCCCAGGATGTCGCCCGCAACGCCGCGCAAGCCGCCGAAGCTGCGCGCGGCGCCGACCTTGCCAGCCGCGAAGGCCTGAGCATGATCCGCAACACCACCCAGGCGATCGAACGCCTGGCCAATGAAATGACCGCCGGCATGCAAGAAGTCCAGCAACTGGCCAGCCGCAGCGAGCAGATCGGCTCGGTGCTGGAAGTGATCCGCGCCATCGCCGAGCAGACCAACCTGCTGGCCCTCAACGCCGCCATCGAAGCGGCCCGCGCTGGCGAGGCCGGGCGCGGCTTTGCGGTAGTGGCCGATGAGGTGCGCAACCTGGCCAAACGCACCCAGGACTCGGTGGACGAAATCCGCGTGGTGATCGAAGGCCTGCAACAAGGCACCCGCGAAGTGGTCGACACCATGCACAGCAGCCACCGCCAGGCCCAGGACAGCGTCGCCCAGGCCGAACAGGCGCTACCGGCGCTGCAGCGAATTGGCGAAGCGGTGACGGTGATCACCGACATGAACCTGCAGATCGCCTCGGCGGCCGAAGAGCAAAGCGCGGTGGCCGAAGAAGTGAACCGCAACGTAGCGGGGATTCGCGACGTGACCGAGTCGCTGTCGGGGCAGGCGCAAGAATCGGCGCAGATCAGCCAGGCGCTGAACCGCCTGGCCAATCATCAGCAGGGGTTGATGCAGATGTTCCGGGTGTAGCGCTCCCCTGTGGGAGCGGCGGTGCGACGACTCGACTTGACCCGCGATGAGGCTAGGATTGCGACCGCTGCGCGCTCGATCGCTGGCAAGTCCAGCTCCCACAGGGCCGGCATACACAGATTCACTGTGGGAGCGGCGGTGCGACGACTCGACTTGACCCGCGATGGGACCAGCAGCCAATGCACGATCTCACCGCCGCCGATAACTCTTCTTGCCACTGGGCGTCAGGCAGTACACCCCACCCCGCGGCCCCGTGCAGAAGCTTCCGGTCCCACAACCACAGCCCTCACTCGCCCCGCGCAACGACTGCAGTGAAGGCCGCGCAGCACTGCCGCCCCTATACGCCGTGCAACTGCGTTTCGACGCACTGATCGACCCGTCATTACACAAAAACAGATCGCCATCACATCCAGCAATCCCCCCCTTGCGCCCGGAGCAAGGCGTGTTGCCCGCCAACGCCGTGGACGCAGCCAACACCAGTACCAGGGCCAACCCTAGCCGCCCGTAAAAACAACGTGCCACAGCATTCCCTCCGTAGAATATGGCCGAATGCTATCAGCGTTGCCATAGCTCAGCAAAACCCGGCCATCCGTGCTCCCAGGGCAAAGCTGATTGTCCCCGTCGACTATCAACCCGGTGGCGATCCGCTAAAGGCGTAATGAGTAACGTTCACAGCAAAGTCCAGCGAAAAATCTCACCTTAATCGCTAACTGATTGATCTATATCAATATTTAACCAGTTAACCTATCAACAGATGCCCGCAACTGCCCGTTTAATGTCGAGAATGTCTACACCATTCACGGTGGAGAGTAGAGTTGAAGCGCATCAAGATAGTGTTGTGGACGTTGTTCATCGGCTTGACCCTGCTATGGGCACTGGCAGATACCTTTGTGCCCACCCCACTGACTTACTTCTCGCTACGTTCAGTGCTGGTGCAATACACCGGCGTCATCGCCATCGCCGCCATGAGCGTGGCGATGATGCTGGCCGTGCGCCCACGCCGCCCGGAACCGCTGCTGGGCGGGCTCGACAAAATGTACCGGCTGCACAAATGGCTCGGCATCAGCGCCCTGGTATTCGGCAGCGTGCATTGGGTCTGGGCCAAGGGCACCAAGTGGGCGGTTGGCTGGGGTTGGCTGGTCAAGCCGGCCAAGGGCGGCGGCGCGGCGCCGGAACTCGGCGCGATCGAGCAGGCGCTGCGCGGCCAGCGCGGCCTGGCCGAAACCCTGGGGGAATGGGCGTTCTACGCCATCGGCGTGCTGATCATCCTGGCCCTGGTCAAGCGCTTCCCGTACCACTGGTTTGCCAAGACCCACACGGTGCTGGCTGCGCTCTATCTGGTGCTGGTGTTTCACACCGTGGTGCTGCTCAAGTTCGACTACTGGCTGCAACCCATCGGCATCGTCACCGCACTGCTGCTGGTGGGCGGCACGCTGGCGGCATTGCAGGCACTGTTCAAGCGCATCGGCAAGCAGCGCAAGGTCCAGGGCCAGATCCAGACCCTGATCCACTACCCGCAGGCGAACCTGCTGGAAACCCACATCGCCCTGCAAGCGGGCTGGCCCGGGCACCAGGCTGGCCAGTTTGCTTTTGTGACCTCATCCGAATCGGAGGGGCCGCACCCGTACACCATCGCCTCGGCCTGGGACCCGCAAGCGGCGCAACTGCGCTTTATCACCAAAGGCCTGGGCGACCACACCCGGCGGCTGCCAACGCGGCTGAAAGAAGGCGACCCGGTGACAGTGGAAGGCCCCTACGGCTGCTTCACCTTCGAAGACCAAAAGCCCCGGCAGGTCTGGATCGGCGCCGGCATTGGCATCACCCCCTTCGTGGCCCGGCTCAAGCAACTGGCGCTGGAGCCGGACCGGCAACACAGTATCGACCTGTTCCACCCGTGCGGCGCGGATGCTGCCGACGCCATCGACAACCTGCGCGCCGACGCGGCCGCGGCCGGCGTGCGTTTGCACCTGTGTGTGTCTGGCCAAAATGGCCGGCTCAGTGGCGAACGCCTGCGCAAGGAAGTTGCCGACTGGCAGCAGGCGAGTTTCTGGTACTGCGGGCCTGCGGACTTTGGCCAGGCCCTGCGTGACGACCTGGTAGCCCATGGGCTGAAGCCGAAAGACTTCCACCAGGAGTTGTTCCAGATGCGCTGACGATCAGAGCACGTGGCGCGCCAGCAACCCGGGCACGGCCGCCACCAGCATCGCCACCCCGGACAGGGTCAACAGGCCCAGTACCAACCGGCGGAAGGTCACCTCGCTGATGCCGATGTACACCCGCGTACCGATCAGCGTCGGCAGCAGCATCGCCGGCGCCACCACCGCGAACATCGGCAGCATCGACGCGGTCACCAGGCCAGTGCCCAGGTACGTGAGCATGGTCACCATCAACATCGACAGATTGAAGTTCTGGATTACCGCTCGCTGCGCGTCGCGATCAAAGCCGCGCAGCGTGCACCACAGCGTCGGTACCGTACCGGTAAAACCACCGATGCCACCCAGCGCCCCGCCCGCCATCCCCACCACCCCGTCTGCCAGACGCCCGCCGCGCAACCGCGGCAAGCGCGGTGCGGCCAACATCAACGGGCACCAGAGCACCAGCAAGGTGCCGAACACCGCCTTGAACCAGAGCATATCCAGGTAAGGCAACACCCACACCCCCATGGGAATGCCCGCCAGCCCGCCCAGCACAAACGGCCACAACAATCCCCAGCGAAAGCCCCGGCGCATGCTGAACGCCGCAATCAACTGCCCGGTCAGCCCGCCGAACACCGTCAACACCGCCGCCACCTGCGGCTCCAGGCTCCAGGCCCAGAACGACATCGCGACCATGCCGAAGGCAAAGCCCGACAGGCCCTGGACAAAGCCGGCGACCATGGCGCCGAGGGCGATCAGGTAAAGAGGGTCCATGAGGAGTGGCGTCCTTTTCGTGATGACGGAGAATCAGAACTGGCACACATGCTATTACAGTGGGAGCGGGCTTGCCCCGCGATAAGGCCGCCAGATCACTTACCAGCCTTACGCAACCGCAACCGCCGCAGCACCGCAAAACGTTTACAAAACTGCCGATGGTGGTGACTGTTCAACAAAACCAGCGCCACCGAGGGCAGTGCAATCGACGTCGCGGAAAAAAACAGATGGAGACCGGCTCCCAAACTGGCGATGGCCATCAGCAGACTCGTCACCGCAACCGCAACGAGACACCATACCCCCCAGGCAAAACCGTTAGCGATCAGACCAGCGCCTACGCCACACACCGCCGCCCCGAGCAAAATCACAATCAGCACATACCCCATGTTCTCGAGATGCCCGGCAAAGTAGGCGTACTCCAGCTGCACCGTTGCCAGCGCAATAGAGGCCATGGTCAAGAAAAGCGCGGCGCAGGAGCGGCCCATGTAACGCCCCAAGAACGCCGCCATTCCTGGATACCGCAACACATCCACAGGCTCACCGGGCAAGCGCTTGGCTCGCGGAGCCTTGCTGATCTCGACAAACCTTGCATATAGCCGCCGATAGCCCTGGCTGTTGAACACCAGCAGGCCAGCCAGGGGACAGAAAAGCGCCAGGTAATAAACCAGCCCAGGTGGACGCTGGGCATACATCCCCAAAGCGACCAGCAAGCAACACACCAGCAGTGCCACCAACCACCAGATCAACCGCGTGCTCCCCCACACCAGCAAGAGGTGCAGCAGGGTCGGGATAACCACGCCGTTCTTCACGCCGCGCAAGATGTCGGATGAACTCATGGCGCTCAGAGAGTGTGCGCCGTTAATCACCAGCATCAGGCTCATGAGGGAAGCAACGGACAGCAACCAGCTCAAGGTCAGCAGCGGAAAATTGCGGCGCAGGCACGCGTTGATTTGTTCTTGGTGATTCATCCGTGAACCTTTGAGGGTGAGGGTTCGATTTTATCGTTTGCCAGACACAGGCTTGAAGTGATTGCGCCGGATATCCGACAGGGTTTTGCTCATTTCTCGATAACGGCGGCTGTTATACGCCAACAGCGCCACCTGCGAAACACGCCTCTCCCAGGCGGATGATCGCATCGGTGAAGGAGATGAAAGTCAGGAAAAATCCGCTCCATAGCAAGGAGTGAGCATTGACGTATGTAAGCCGGCAATTGCGACGGATCTAGCACTGGCCCGTTCTCCTTGCCGAACTCGCTAAGTGAACCCGTCCCGTCCTCGGTTCTCCCTCTCCCGCAACCTCATCAGCCGCCGTCGCATCTCGCGGTGGCGCTCGCTGTTGAACAAAAGCAGAGCCAGCAACGGTGCCAACAGCGCCAGGGTAAAAAGTGGCATGGGCGTGCGGGGGCCATAGGTGGAAAGGGTTAGTAGCATGCACGCGCCAAGCACCATGACGACAAGCCATATGCCGGAGCGCCGCCCTCGAAGCTGAAGCATGTTGCCCACGCTCAGCAGCAAAGAGCAGACCACGAGTGAAGAAATGATGTACTCGGGTAGGTCGGGATGGGTCTTGAAATGAATCAGGCTCGCGAGTGCTATCGCCAGTGAGAAGGAAAAACAGCTCAACATCAATGCTGCGGCATAGACGGGGAAGTAGCGGTGTGAAAACCGCGAAGCCATGCTCATCTCAACGGACTCTCCACTTTTTACGCTGCTTACGTATCACCACTAGGCGTTTGCACATCATCCGGTAACGGCGGCTGTTGATCGTGAGCAGGGCAGATAATGCAGTGATCAACGACACTGCGAAAAACACACGGTTAGTCGATGCCCCGTATGTAGCAAAAGTTGCTAAAAGGCTAGTCAAAACAAGCGCAACGGTGATCCAGACAGCGTGGACAAAGCCTCTCAGCAACAAGATGTGAGCTAGGAACAATACAAACGAAGCCCCAAGTACCGCCAGCATTACCTGCTCAACGTCATGCAGATAAACACCTAGAACATGTACCGACGCAAAAACCATGGAAAACAGCGCAAGAAAAAAACCGTTTGCAAAATACGAAAAATATCGCATCATTCGTTCGACGACCGCAGGAACTAGCATCATTCGTCTAATTCCTCAAAAAGCCCCAAGACGATTGTCTGGACGTTAGTATTACTACCAATCCCCAATGCCACACCCAATGCGTCCTTGATCAAAGTGGTAGTGGAATGTTTGATCTCTGTTGGTGTATATCGCTTAGGTAGATTGCCTAAACGCTGCTGCAACCTGATCTGCTTAGCAGTTAACGAAGGGTGTTTGATTGATAGCAATTCTGCCGTCAAACTCTTGCGCTGTTGACGACTCAGCCCTCTCAGCAGATCGAACCAACCTCTATCTGTAGCGTTCCTACGAACCTGTAAAAGCCGAAAAATACTCATAGAAGAAGTTGCCAACCCCGCAGACGAAATGGCTTCAAGCGACGACTCAATTAAACGCACAGCAACCATATCATCTAGGAAATCATTCAGTTCAGGCTTGGCAACTTCAATAGTGGTTCTCATACCCCCGATAACACACAGTCCAATTCCTGCCACGACGGCCGCTGTGCTCACAACCGAAATCGCGACGCCAACCGGGCCGCCGAAAGCTACGGCAATGGAACCGCTGTATAGCACCCGCCAACTGATGTAGGTACTCACGCAGGTGGCAGCAGTACCCAATAGCCTCTCGAAAACTCTAGGCTCTCGTGGATCGCTGCTGAGCTGCTCCAGATACTGTGCAGGAGCCAAATACCTTTTCACCTCCCGCAACACCACCCGCTTGGGCAGCACACTACAAATCGGCCGAAACTCCCGCAACGTCACCACGTTGTAGTCCGCATCGATGTACACCACCCCTGCCCCAACAATCCCAGGGTCGGCATCAATCGCCGCAAACAACCTCGGCACATTGACCAGACTCTCAATCCGCTGGCGCGCAAAGTACTGCGACGGGCTCGCGCCAAGCCCGCTCATCCTTGAGTCGTTCATGGGGTCTCCTGAAACGTGAAAGCGCCTGCAAACCCGAAGGTTGCAGGCGCTTGAGCGGCCTAGTTTTAGCAGCTAAAAACCAACGTTTCAGAAGTGTATTTTTGCCGGTTATGTCGTCCTACACACTCAAAACAAGAATGAAAACAATGCCTTGTAGGAAGAAACCCTCAGAGCACTTGTAGACCTGTTACCCAGCCATTGTTTCCACCGGGTCAATCACCTGTAACGCTACGTTTGAGCTCAGTTCGACCAGGCAGAGCAGGTGCGAGGTTCCATCACCGCCGAAGAACTTGTCTGCCCGATCTCCGGTCAGTTTTTCCTGGAACTTGAACGGTGTCGTGATAATCCGCTTGATATCTTCCTTGAAGCTCTGCGTATTGGCGTTGATCCATTCGGCTGCTTTGCGTCGCTCGGCAATCGGCGCTTTGGGCGTGTCTGTGCTCCTGAGCAAGACGGCAGGATCGATATCAAGGTCTTCGGTGTTGTAGCGCATGAACACATGGCACAGCTCATTACCCTGGTGGTCAGCAACCGCCACACGCAAGTTGTACCCGCCCCTCCTCGCCTTGCACGCCTGCTCGGTTGCATCAACGCCAACCTCCCACTGCACCTGGCCTCTGATTTCGCCCTTTTCCATATCGATCTGGTTTTCAATGAACGAGTACACCGTTCTGTTCACCCTGACCCAGCCGAGCTTGCCGGCACCGGATATACACAAATAGCGGTGCTGAGGCTTGAGCTCGTGGGGGGCCTTGCCGACGGACCAGGTCAACAGTTCTTCGCCTTTCAACGAATGTTGAAGCTTGGCGTTTTTTTCATCGTAGCGCGAAACGATGGTGCACTTTCTGGGGTTGGACTGCGGCCGCTTGGCCAACTCCGAGCGAACCTCGGCATCGATTGCCCGCTCGCCGCGTTGCACACTTGCACGCGATTTTTCAGCAGCAATCAAGTCGCGATCCAGTTCTTCGGCCTGCTTGCGCAACGCATCGTATTTGCCAGCCAGCGCCTTCGCAGCATTGTTAACCGACTCCAAAAAGCCCGACGTCAGCAAAGTGGCCTTACGCTCCATCTTCGCCACCAATGCCTCAACGCCCTTGCTGACCCCAAGAACGCGAACGTTGGTCTCAAAATTCGCGCTCGCACCCCGCTCGGTAAAATTCTGGCTGCCCAAGATCACAAAGCGGTCCTTGGCAACGACCATCTTCGCGTGAAGATTGGGCAAGTAGTAAACCGGGATCTTTTTCTTCAGGAGGGATTTGATGGCACTGTAACTGGAGGCGCCAGAGGCAAGCACCTGCACATTGACCAACGTATAAACTTTGGCGCTTTTACCCAGCTGGGCAATTTCCAGCGCGACCGAACCGGTCAGGTACGGCGAGAAAATCTTCAGATCAACCTTGTCGTTTTGCAGCTGTTCTTTTATCAGCGGCACGATATTGCTAGTGAACTTCAATCGTCGGCTACCTTGTACGAATCTCTGCCGATAATACTACATTGCCACTATCAACCGATTAGCCCAAAATCCCGCCCCTCGCACGCCCAAGCCGCCCTACAAGGAAACCGCCATGGCCCAGCCCCTGCTCGATGCCTTCATTGCATGGATGAGCGCCAACCTGGACAACGCCACCCTCGCCCACGGCTACCAGAACCGCATGAGTGGCGAGCCCTGGCACTGCAGCAGCCTGTTCAACGCCTATGAAACCTACCACTGGCCGCACCCGGCGATTGCGCACCTGGACATCGACAAGGGCAGCGACATCACCAGTAACACCCGCGCACTGACGGCGCTTGAGCAGCAACTGCAACGCGCCCTGGCGCCCGCGCCTGAAGACCTCGCCGCCAGCCGCGCAGCCATTGATGTGATGATCTGGGGTGGCGTACAAAACGGTAACGTCAGTTGGCTGACCAACAATGCCGAGGGCTTGGCCCAGCTGTTGATCCACACTCGCGACGCAATCGACAGCGGTGCTCTGAATCATCAACTGCTACTGGACCCCGAGCTGCGCTTCAACGCCGGCATGACCAAGGTCTACTCGCTGATCTGCAAGCAGTTGGTGATTTACGACAGCCGCGTTGCTGCCGCGCTGGGCTGGGCGGTGGTGAAATTTTGCAAGCAGGTCGAGCCTGAACTTACCCAGGTTCCGCCCGAGCTGGCCTTCCCCTGGGCGTCGGCCAGGCCGAACAAGGGCATCTGCAAACAGCGCGATCCGTCCCAGGGCAACTTGCAGTTCCCGCCGCTGCAGGCCGGCACCCTGCACGCGCAGTGGAACATCCGCGCCAGCCAGATACTGGCGGCGGTGCTCGCCCATGACAATGCAAAGCACAGCGGCTTCAACCAGGACGACGGTACAGGCAGCAGCCCGTTGCGACGCCTGGAAGCGGCGTTGTTCATGATCGGCTACGACCTGGGCGGCGGTACGGTAACGAATTCGCAGCCAAAGGCTACCAGCCAGAGCGAAGTAATTGTGCCAACAGTCGGCTGGACTGAAGGCTGGACGCCGACACAGCGCAAGGCTTTTCTCTATCGCCTGACCGACCAGGGCTTCGAAACCCTGGGCAAGAGCATCACCCGCTACCCGCTGCCGGTAATCAACGACACCCTCAACTACCTGTGGCAGCAGTTCGGTCGCGGTCAATTCCCCTTGGCCAACAGCGCCGACGGTGTGCCGGCCGGCACCAGCGAAGAAGGCATCGGCACCGCTTACTACCAGGCAATCAACCGGCAACAGCGGGTGCCGGAGTCGAGCCGCCTGGCTGCGATCCTTGAGGACCTCGGGGTGATTCAGCTAGTGAGCCGTGGGAAAAAGCACTGGGTGTTGAACCTCGAGTTGCTGGACGCTAACCATAAAGGCGCTTTGGATATCGAGCCGCTGGTGCTGCGTTTGCTTGAAGACGAGGCGCAGGACTAGCCCGCGCTGCCCGCCCGCAGTCATCGCCTCGGCCTCTTCGGCGAGCGCTGGTCCAACAGCTGCGTCATTGCGGCCGGTCCAGCATGGCGTGAGCCACATCCTCCACCAGAGCTTTGGCCATGCCGCTGAGGTAATGCGCCGCCCAGACCAGCTTGGGGTCGTGCTCGATGCCGGCCTGCAGGGTCAACCGGTTTACGCAGCCCATCAGCAGCGACGACTGCTCCAGAGCGAACGCCGCACTGTGTCCGGGCTCGACGCGGAACAGCCTTTGTGTGGAATGCCCACTTTCGCCTTCACCGAAGGCCGCGATGCCAGCGGTCTTATAGGTGCTGACTGCTTTCAAATCCTCATCCATTGACAGGTCCTCCTGCTGAAATCGCTAGCC
Organism: Pseudomonas sp. UC 17F4; assembly: GCF_900101695.1. Lineage (NCBI taxonomy): Bacteria > Pseudomonadati > Pseudomonadota > Gammaproteobacteria > Pseudomonadales > Pseudomonadaceae > Pseudomonas > Pseudomonas sp. UC 17F4. Next base: position 2,869,161 of record NZ_FNKV01000001.1, on the reverse strand, counting down.
CGCGTTGCCAAGGGATTTCGTCAGCAACGCGGGCGTCTGCTTATTGGCCACTCAGTGGCGTGACTGCACCTTGCTCAAGGCCACTTCGACCAGAGCCCAGGCGTGTTCGATTTCATGCAGGGTCGCCAAGGTGAGGACCTGGTCGGGAGCTTTGGGATGGAGCAGGACGGATTGTCGGGCGATGGTCTGGGCGCGGACCAGGTATCCGGAGGTCTGGACCAGGAGGTCTTCGAGGGATTGGTTGGGGTGGTGAGGTGGGTCGGGGACGATTTTTAACATTACGAACTCCTTTGCTTTACGGAGCCGCCACACATTTGCTGTCAAACAAAAGGTGGCAGCCATACGTGGGTTGACAGACCGGCAAAGCAAAGGAAAACCCGGCGCACACGAAGGTGCCCCACGTACAGCCGCCATAACGCGAGCACATGCGGATTCACTTTGAATTCGGTCTGTCAAAACCGGTCGTTGAATTGGCAACGACTGGCGGAGACTAGAGCGCCAAAGGAACCACTGCAATGGCTTAAAGGCGGTGCGAGTATGATTGGGAAATGGACTACATGGAATCAGGAAATTCTGAAGATTTTGAGGGGCGGATGTTCATCGGCAAGGTCATCGAAAAGAACGGCAAAAGCCTGCCAGAGTGCGCAGGCTATTCGCCATTCACTAGCGTTTTGCCATAAAATGGCCGGTTGCCGAAAGAACCGTCATGGCCATAGCCATGAAGGGCTTTCATTCTTTCCAAATAACTGTGGTGAAGATGAACAAGCCTTTCATTTCGCTGTGCCCGGAAATTACTCGGGCACACGCACTGACGCTCATGGATTGGTTGGAAGATGAGCGCGTTACCTGCTACTTGAGCGATTCGCGTCATGTCTCCCGCTCCATCGAGCAAGTTATCGATCGAACCCAATTGCCGATCCTGACCCATCTATTCAACCGGGGCGGCCGATTCTTCATGGCCTACGACCGGCATGACGCCCCGGTGGGCTTTGTCCGTCTCATCAAGACCGGCCCTAATTGCGAAATCGTCCTGGTCATCGGAGACAGCGACAAATGGGGCCGAAACCTTGGCGCGCGCACAATCCGCGAAGGCATGAAACTGGCCTTCCTCGACATGCGCGCCGAGAAACTCATCGCCAAGATCCACCCCGACAACACCCGCTCGCTGAAAGCCTTTGTGCGCAGCGGCTTTCTGCTTGAAAGCGAAACACCGACATTGAAGTCATTTTCCATGACGGCGGCGCGCTATCTCCAGTACCTGCGCGAAGGTGCCGTGGCCGATTCCACTGAGATCTACATCACCGAAATCGACAAGGCCAGGCTCGAGGGCCTGATCGCGCTCGAACAAGGCCCGGCGGTTGTTGAACTCGAACATGAGCTAGAGCGAGCCATTGTCGTCACGCCGCAGCAGGTGGCGCGCAATGTCGTCACGATGAACTCCAGGGCCTTGCTGCAACTGGACGACGAAGAGATCGAAGTGGCCCTGGTCTACCCTGAAGACGCAGACAGCAGCGCCGGAAAGTATTCCGTGTGTTCCGACATCGGCGCCGCCATCCTCGGCTATCAGGAGGGGGACGCCATCGACTGGCGAGTTTCTGACCGGACTCGCCGGATCGGGATCAGGAAAGTACTTTACCAGCCAGAGGCTGCGGGCGATTTCCACCTGTAATTGAGCCTTTGGCTAAGTGCTCCATCAGGCACGAAGATCCCCAACGATTTCCGTGCCTGATGCAGACAGGGTGGACAAGGTCAGGACTTGGCCAGAGGACCTCCTTCCTGCGCTCGATTTGGTAACAACAAGTAGGACCATTCCTTCATTTTCGTAGGATCTCGCGGTATGGTTGCTGGCGATATGCCAGACCTGTAAGGACGCGAGATGCAATTTTTCTGGGTGAACCTAGGTACAACGCACAAAGAGGCCAGGGCCGGCAATTTTCTCTGGGCCCCACTGAGTTCGCGTACACAAGCCGGCAAGGTACAAACCCGTCGCCACTGGGACAACGTCGGTAAAGTTAAAGCCGGAGACTTGATCTTCTGTTACCACGACAACTACCTACGCGCGATTGCCAAAGCCGAGCGCGATGCCTACCAAGCCGAACGCCCTCCAACTCGCTCGTTCAACGAGTGGAGCAACCAAGGGCACCGAGTCGATATCACCCTCACCGACCTCAAGCACCTCTTGCGCAGCGACGACATTGCACCCACCTATCAGGCACAATTCGATGCCCGCACAGAGCCATCGTTGTTCAACAACAAAGGTAGTGTGAATCAGATCTACATGGCGCAGTTGCCTGCCGATGCTGCGCTGTACTTGTTGGAGCAAGCTGAGGTTATTGCTGACTACGAAGACCAGCTCGTTGATGCTGGCTCGCCAGGAGAAACCCCTTCCGTTACGACTCGAGAAGCGCTCGTAAAGGCTCGAGTTGGCCAAGGCACGTTTCGAACAGGATTGCTCAAACGCTGGGAGAAAAAGTGTGCGTTGACCGGGCTAAAAAATCCCAACCTATTAGTTGCCTCGCACATTCAAGCTTGGGCCTTAGCCGACAACAATGCCCGGCTGGATACAGACAACGGACTGCTGCTGGCCACCCATATTGATCGACTCTTCGACTGTGGATTGATTTCCTTTGGTGAGGATGGGCGACTGCTGATCAGCGACGATTTGGCAGTGGAGGAACACAAAATTCTAGGGCTGGACCAGTACACATCGATTCCGGCCTTGAGTGAGGGCAATCGCCGCTATCTTGAGAAGCATCGCAAGCGATTTAGTTTTGCGTAGGGGGCGTTTCCAGATCGAGTAAACTCCGCTCCATTGATCTACACGGTCCTTTTTGCCCGAAATCAAAATCAATTGACAAGGAAAAAGATCTGCAACCATAGAACCTCAGGCTTCAAGGGGACAATGGTGGGTTTGCTTAGTATCTCGGACTCAATGTGCTCGACCAACCCCTGAGGAAACCAATATTTAGCAAGGGTGTGACGGGGGTTCAAATCCCCCGGCTCCACCAAATGATCAAAAAAAGACGTCCACGGACGTCTTTTTTTGTGCCTGCGACTCAGTAAATACGCGGCCTCCAGCGCTTTTGCGGTCTTTCAAGAGTTTTTGAGTTCCAGCCATTCGGGTATTCCAGGCGGTATTCCAGCTCACCCGGTGCTAATCTTTGGAATACCGAATCAGTGCTTGAGGACAATCTCATGCCTGCTCAAAACCTCCGCCTCTCCGATCGACAACTCAAGGGAGTCAAACCCGCGTCCAAGGATTACGTCCTCACGGACGGCGACGGTTTGCAGCTCCGCGTACGCAGCAACGGCTCGTTGCTGTGGAATTTCAACTACCGCGAACCGGTGACCAAGAAGCGCATCAACATCGGCTTCGGGACCTACCCCGAACTGTCGCTGGCGAACGCACGAAAGAAGGCAGTCGAAGCGCGCGAGCTGCTCGCCCAAGGCATCGATCCGAAGGTGCAGCGCAATACGTTGAATGAAGCCAAACGCGCAGAAACGGAACATACCTTCGAGAACGTGGCCACCGCCTGGTTCGAGCTCAAGAAGGACTCGGTCACCCCGGCCTACGCCGAGGACATTTGGCGGTCGCTCACGTTGCATGTATTCCCCGACTTGAGAACGACACCACTCGCAAAAATCACCGCGCCGATGGTGATCGCATCGCTCCGCCCCATCGAGGCGAAAGGCAGCCTGGAGACAGTCAAGCGTCTCAGCCAGCGGCTAAACGAGATCATGACCTACGGCGTAAACTCCGGCCTGATCTTCGCCAACCCGCTCAGCGGCATCAGGGCAGTCTTCAAGAAGCCCAAGAAAGAGAACATGGCTGCGCTTCCGCCCGAAGAGCTCCCCGAGCTCATGCTGGAGATCGCGAACGCCAGCATCAAACGCACCACCCGTTGCCTGATCGAATGGCAGTTGCACACGATGACTCGCCCCGCCGAGGCGGCAACTACTCGCTGGGCTGACATCGACTTTGAAAGGCGTGTCTGGACTATCCCACCGGAGCGGATGAAGAAGCGCCGCCCACACAGCATTCCGTTGAGTGATCACGCGGTCGCACTGTTGGAGTCACTGAAGACTCACAGCGGCCATCGAGAATACGTCTTCCCGGCAGACAGAAACCCGCGTACTCATGCCAATAGCCAAACGGCCAACATGGCATTGAAACGCATGGGGTTCCAGGATCGGTTGGTTAGTCACGGCATGCGTTCGATGGCCAGCACCATCTTGAATGAGCATGGGTGGGACCCGGAGCTAATTGAGGTCGCACTGGCGCATGTCGACAAAGATGAGGTGCGCAGCGCCTACAACCGAGCCGACTACATCGAGCGCCGGCGCCCGATGATGGCTTGGTGGAGTGAGTACATCCAGAAGGCCGCCACCGGCAGCCTGCTCGCCTCAGCGTACGGCCAAGTCAGAGACAAAAACGTGGTGCCGATCCGCTAGCGCTGTACAGGCGCAATAACGGCGGCGACAGCAACTGAGCGCTCAAGATTCAGGGCGAGCAGCCTCGCTCATCCGCTTCTCAGCGCGGGTCCATCCAAACAGGGCTGCAAAGCCGCCCTGTTTGGATGGACCTCACCGTGAAGAGCTAAAAGCCACGACGTTGTCCGAGATTTACCACGGAATTCCACCAGTGGATAACCGCTTTTCACGTCCCCAAGAGCGCTGAATTTCGGCCCTTGACCGGGTTTATCCACAGGCGTAGAACTGGCTGTGCAAAGGCTGTCGATGACAGCACCCCAGGTGACCCGAACCCTAAAGGTCACGCCGCTCCCGCGGTGGTTCTCCCCAAGGGCGATTCGCATCCGGCAGCTCGCCCGGTCACCTCTCCGGTGATGGATGCTCTCTAATCTCATGGCCCTCGTGCGCCAGCGACACCGTACTGTGCTGCCCTGCAGCAACCCCATCCGCTTGGCCGAATTTTGCGCCAACCTGTGCCCGTCTCTTTCTTCTGGAAAGAGACGGGCACTTCTACCACTGCTGCAGCCCTGATCGCACATGGCTTTGCGGCAATTCCCCTCGTGACAATCGGCGTGACAAACGCCGATGTCACCAGCAACAGCCATGTAGATGATGGTGCCGCAGACCAAGGAATGGACTGCACCTGACTGACAGTCAGGCATGCCCCGGTCATCGCATTGCTGCTTGCACCTGGCTCAGGATCTCGCGGCGCTGGTCTCGTCAGCCAATGCAGCCTCCACCCGCCCACCGGCAACGGTGCTCAGGAGGCCAGATCATGAGATGCCCTTGCTCCCGGTCGTAAGGAGCCGCCAGTCCCGCGTTAGAGGACATCCCCACAGGTCGCAGGGGCCTTGATCCCTGATAACACTCAGCATTCTTGGCGGGATGACGGGGGGCGAGGGTTGGAGATCGGATGATGAGGTGACTGACATGGCATTGGTAGATAGACGCGATGGCCGCAATTTCGGTTACGGCAGACAATTGAGCTATGCAGGGCCGCAGGCATTGAAAGACATGTTCGGCGGTGGTCACTACGGTACGGTCAAAGCGCACTGTGATCGCTGGCAGGCATTCGTCAAATGGTGCCGTTCCGAACAGGGGCCCGGAATCAATGATGCGCGGCAGATTGATCGGAAGGTGTTGGCAGACTATGCGGCGTATCTGCGCGAAATGGTCGGGCGCGGTGACCTCGCCGTCAGCACCGCACAAAACCGGCTATCCAGCGTTAACAGGACCATGGCAGCGCTTCGCGGTGATCAGTGCGTGAAATTGCCAAGCCCGAGCAAGGCGCTGGGCATGCAGCGCACCGGGGTTCGACAGTCGGTGCCTCAGGGCCAAGACCGCGAGCAGGTTAAGCAGATCGCCGATGCGCTTTGCAGCCATCATCAGCTACGGGCCGCAGCGATCGTTCTGTTGGCGCGAGCCACCGGCATGCGCTTGCGTGAGGCCATCTTGGCTGACTTGCCACGGCTAAGCCGTGAGGCTAAAGATTTCGGCAAAATCAACATCCAGGACGGCACCAAAGGCGGTCGCGCCGGTGCCTCGGCACCCCGCTGGATTGCAGTGGACGAACATGTTCGACGCGCGCTTGAGTTTGCACTGCAGGTGTCGCCTGCGGGTAGCCGCAACCTGATTGCGCCACACGAAAGCTACCTGAACATTCTGCAGGAAATCGTCCGCCCTGCACGGGACACACTCCAAGCACACAACCTCAAAGGCTTCCATGAACTACGAGCGGCATACGCATGTGAGCGCTACGCGCTAATCACCCAACACCGCGCGCCTATCAACGGCGGTCAATGTTGCCAAGTAGATCCGCGCCTTGATAGTGAGGCCCGTAGGCAAATCAGCTATGAGCTGGGCCATGGTCGGATAGACGTGGTCGCTGCCTATATCGGTGGCGGGCATGAGTAAACCATTTGATATGGAAGTGTTCTTGGCTGGCGTGCTGACTGGATCGCGCGCGACACGGCAACGCCATTTGCGGCAGGCGAAGATCATTCAAGTTGATATTGCAGAGCGCTGGCAGCGAGAGACGCCTTGGGGGTGGCAGAGGAAGCATGTGGTTTGGTTTCTCGAGCATCGCCTAAAAGGGCGCAGTGGGTCTTCGCAGTATTACTATCTACTGACGATACGGCTGCTCGCCCGACGATTAGAAAAGCCATGGGTATTCAACCGCTATCAGGAAATACGCAGGCCTGACGGCCGACCCTGACCAACCCGCACTCACCGCATATCAGCTTATGATTATCATGCACCGCCTGGCCTCGGTGTTTTGGACAGCTTTAGCCTGGCCTGAGCGATTGTTATCGAAGCCAGGTCTCGGTTCACTCTGCCATCTAGAGAGCCTCGCTTACTTCATGGACAGGCCCCCGCTCCTGTCATGACAGTTGCGGGTGCGGGTGCGGGTGCGGGTGCGGGTGCGGGTGCGGGACAAACTCACGTCGATAGGTATTCAAAGCATGCTCTGTATGAGCGCACAACGTCGGGAGCGCCCCCGCTGCTGATACTGGCAGCATGCCTCTAGCCATTCTGATAAAGTTCGGAGCACGTCATAGGGACATAGCCAGCCATGGACAAGAAATCACTTTCCGAGCGGGACATCTGCAGTAAGTACATCGCCCCAGCCATTCAGCAATCTGGGTGGGACATGCACAAACAGGTGCGTGAGGAGGTCAGCTTCACCAAAGGCCGCATTATGGTCCGTGGCAAGCTTCACAGCCGGGGCGAAGCACGCCGTGCAGACTTCATCCTCTACCACCAAGCCAACCTGCCTATCGCTGTGATCGAGGCGAAGGATAACAAGCACTCCATTGGCTCCGGTATGCAGCAAGCTCTTGGCTATGCAGAGGCGTTGGATGTGCCGTTCGTGTTCTCCAGCAATGGCGATGGTTTCCTCTTTCATGATCGCAGTGGGACAGGCAGCAAGGTCGAAACTGAACTCTCCTTGGATCAGTTCCCTAGTCCTGCAGAACTTTGGCACCGCTACTGCCAATGGAAGGGATTGGACAATGCTGCTCAACACAAGATAGAAGCGCCCTACTACGACGACGGCTCCGGACGTATGCCCCGCTATTACCAAATGAACGCCATCAACCGCACCGTTGAGGCGGTAGCGCGCGGGCAGGACCGCGTTCTGCTGGTAATGGCAACTGGCACCGGAAAAACCTACACCGCCTTTCAAATCATCTGGCGACTGTGGAAATCAAAACAGAAAAAAAGAATCCTGTTCCTTGCCGACCGCAACATCCTGGTCGACCAGACAAAGAACAACGACTTTAAGCCCTTCGGCCAGGCGATGACCAAAATCGCCAGACGCCAGATAGACACCTCCTACGAGATCTACCTGTCGCTCTATCAGGCGGTTACTGGCGCTGACGAAGAGATGAACGTCTACAAGCAGTTCTCCCGCGACTTCTTCGACTTGATCGTGATCGACGAATGCCACCGAGGCAGCGCCGCCGAGGACTCTGCCTGGCGCGAGATTCTTGACTACTTCTCCAACGCCACCCATGTCGGCCTCACCGCAACACCGAAGGAAACCAAAGAGGTATCCAGCATCACCTACTTCGGTGAGCCGGTGTACAGCTACACCCTCAAACAAGGCATCGAGGACGGTTTTCTCGCGCCCTATAAAGTGGTGCGGATCGACTTCGACAAAGACCTGCAAGGCTGGCGCCCACCCAAGGGCATGCTCGACAAGAATGGCGAGCTGATCGAAGACCGCATCTACAACCTCAAGGACATGGATCGCACCCTGGTTATCGAGGCGCGTACCCAACTGGTGGCGCAGAAGGTCACCGAGTTCCTCAAGGCCTCCGACCCGTTCCAGAAAACCATCGTCTTCTGCGACGATATCAATCACGCCGAGCGTATGCGCCAGGCCTTGGTCAACCTCAACCCCGAGCGCGTGGCTGAGAACCGCAAGTACGTCATGCGCATCACCGGCGATGATCAGGAAGGCAAGGCCGAGCTGGATAACTTCATCAACCCGGAAGAGCGCTACCCGGTCATCGCCACCACCAGCAAGCTGATGACCACCGGTGTCGATGCGCAGACTTGCAAGCTGATCGTGCTCGACCAGCACATCAAGTCGATGACCGAGTTCAAGCAGATCATCGGCCGTGGGACCCGCATCAATGAAGACTTCGGCAAATACTGGTTCACCATCATGGACTTCAAGAAGGCCACCGAGCTGTTTGCCGACCCGGCCTTCGACGGTGATCCCGTGGTGATTTACGCCCCCGAGGGCGATGAATCCCCCGTGCCGCCTGACAACCCGCTGGCCGATGAAGACGGCATCAGCGCAGGCTCTACCGAGGGCGATGATCTGCATTTTACCGACGAGGAAGACGGCAAGAAGCGCATCAAATACGTGATCGACGACCTGCCGATCTACGTAATTGCCGAGCGCGTTCAGTACTACGGCCCGGACGGACGGCTGATAACCGAATCGCTGCACGACTACACCCGCGCCTGTGTGCAAAAGCAGTTCGCCTCGCTGGATAATTTCCTACGCCGCTGGAGTGATGCCGAGCAGAAGAAAGCCATTATTGACGAAATGGCTGGCCAGGGCGTGATGTGGGAGGCCCTGGCTGAGGAAGTGGAAAAGAAACAGGGCAAGCCCCTCGACCCGTTTGACCTAATCTGCCATGTCGCCTTCGACCAACCGCCGCTGTCGCGTAAAGAGCGCGCTGAGCAGGTTAAAAAGCGCAACTACTTCGCCAAGTATTCCGGTGCAGCCCGCCAAGTGCTGGAGGCGCTGCTGGATAAATACGCCGACACCGGTATCGAGCATATTGAGGACATCAAAATCCTCCAGCTCGACCCATTCAGCCAGATCGGTGCTCCCATTGAACTGGTCAAGGCGTTTGGCGGCAAGGCCGGCTACAACAAGGCCATCCATGAACTGGAAGCCGCGCTTTACGCCAATTAGCCAGCGCTACCCGTAGGGTGGTCGAGGGATAAGCCTTGACCCACCTAATCCGCCAATTCCATTAGAATCCCCCGCTTTGCCGCCCCCATTGAGAGTTTGTTATGTCCATCAGTTCCACTATCAAATCCATCCAGGACATCATGCGCAAAGATGTCGGCGTCGATGGTGACGCCCAGCGCATCGGTCAGTTGGTCTGGCTGTTGTTCCTCAAGATCTTCGATGATCGCGAGCAGGAATGGGAGCTAATGGACGATAACTACCTCTCGCCCATCCCCGAGAGCTGCCGTTGGCGCACCTGGGCCGCCGACCCGGAAGGCTTGACAGGTGATGCACTGAAGGACTTCATCGACAACAACTTGTTCCCCCAGTTGCAAAATCTGCACGAGTACAGCAACACGCCGTCCGCCTTCGTAGTGCGCAGCGTATTTGAAGACGCCTACAACTACATGAAATCCGGCCAGCTGCTGCGCCAGGTGATCAACAAGATTCAGGAAGGCGTGGACTTCAACAAAGCCCAGGAACGCCACGAGTTCGGCAACCTATACGAACAACTGCTGCGCGACCTACAGAACGCCGGCAACGCAGGTGAGTTCTACACCCCGCGCCCAGTCACCAAATTTATGGTGCGTATGGTCGATCCCAAGCTAGACGAAAAGGTCATGGACCCAGCCTGCGGCACCGGCGGTTTTCTCACCTGTGCCATCGAGCACAAGCGCAGTCGTTACGTAAAAACAACCGAAGACGAACGCACACTGCAAGCCAGCATTTTCGGTGTGGAGAAAAAGCCGCTGCCGCACCTGCTGGCCACCACCAATATGATCCTGCACGGCATCGAAGTGCCTAGCCAGATCCGCCACGACAACACCTTGAGCAAACCACTGATCAGCTGGGGCCCGAGCGACCGCGTGCACTGCATCGTTGCCAATCCGCCGTTCGGCGGCATGGAAGAAGACGGCGTCGAAACCAACTTCCCTGCCGCCTTCCGCACCCGCGAAACCGCCGACCTGTTTCTGGTGCTGATCATGCAGCTGCTCAAAGACGGTGGCCGCGCCGCCGTAGTGCTGCCCGATGGCTTTCTATTTGGCGAAGGCATCAAGAGTCGCATCAAGGAAAAGCTGCTTACCGAGTGCAACCTGCACACCATCGTCCGCCTGCCCAACGGCGTGTTCAACCCCTACACCGGCATCAAGACTAACCTGCTTTTCTTCACCAAAGGCACTCCGACCAAGCAGGTGTGGTTCTACGAACACCAGTACCCGGCCGGCTTGAAGAACTACTCCAAGACTCGCCCCATGCGCATCGAAGAATTCGCCGTGGAACAAGACTGGTGGGGCAACGAAGCCGATGGCTTTGTCGCACGGATGGAAAACGAATTCGCCTGGAAAGTCAGCATCGAAGAGCTGCAAGCGCGCAACTGGAACTTAGACTGCAAAAACCCGCATATCGGCGAGCAGATCAGCCACGACCCGGACGAACTGCTGCGCAACTACGCCAGCATGCAAGGCGAGATCAGCGACCTGCGAGACCAGCTCAAAGCGGTGCTGGCCGATGCCCTGGAGCGCCAGGCATGACGGAGTTGCTCACAAACAACTTGCCACTGCTGGCTGGAGCGCCCAATGGCATCAAGAAGCTGCGCGAGCTGATTCTGGAGTTGGCGGTGCGTGGCAAGTTGGTGCCGCAAGATCCGAATGATGAGCCGGCCAGTGAGTTGCTAAAACGAATTTCCGAGGAAAAGGCGCGGCTGGTAGCTGAGGGGAAGATTAAGAAGCGGAAGCCGCTGACCGAGATTTACGAGGAAGCACAGCGGCTTGAATTGCCAGCAGGTTGGGAGTGGAGTTCACTAGCACAAGTTTCATTTGTTAACCCCCGTAATGCTGCAGCAGACTCACTTGAAGTCTCGTTTGTGCCTATGACTTTTATTGGCACACGCTTCGATGATCAGCATGCGCAAGAGCCACGACTGTGGGGTGAGGTGAAACAAGGTTTCACGCATTTTGCCGAGGGCGATATTGGTGTGGCGAAAATCACACCTTGCTTTGAGAACAGCAAAGCATGCGTCTTTTCCAATCTCGTGAATGGTTTGGGCGCGGGTACGACTGAGCTGCACATAGTTCGTCCTGTTACCGGAACTCTTGATCCTAGGTACGTACTGGCCTATCTGAAATCTCCGCAGTTCTTGCTTGTTGGCGAAACCAAGATGACCGGGACAGCAGGTCAGAAACGATTGCCCAAAGACTTTGTTGAAGAAAATCCGTTTCCACTGCCCCCACTCGCCGAACAACACCGCATCGTCGCCAAAGTCGATGAGCTGATGGCCCTATGCGACCGACTGGAAGCCCAGCAGGCCGACGCCGAAAACGCACACGCTCAACTGGTGCAAGCGCTGCTCGACAGCTTGACCCAAGCCAGCGACGCCACTGACTTCGCCGTCAGTTGGCAGCGCCTAGCCGAAAACTTTCACACCCTGTTCACCAACGAATTTGCCATCGACGCTCTCAAAAAAGCCCTACTGCACCTCGCCGTAACTGGAAAACTTGTCCCCCAAGACCTTACCGAAGAACCCGCCAGCGAACTGTTAAAACGTGTCGAAGGAGAAAAACAGCGATTGGTAGCCGAAGGTGTAATGAAAAAACATAAACCCTTGGTGGAGTTTAGAACCGGGGACATTAAACTCGAGCTACCAACAGCTTGGAAATGGGTACCGCTTTTAGATATAACGACGGGAATGGATTCTGGATGGAGCCCTGCTTGTTTAGGCAATAGTTCGCCCTCTGATGATGTTTGGGGAGTTCTCAAAACAACAGCAGTTCAGGTAATGAGTTACCTAGAACATGAAAACAAAGAGCTACCTAGCCACCTTGAACCTCGCCCTGAAGCGGAGGCTAAGGTCGGTGACATCCTATTTACACGGGCTGGCCCTATGAACCGAGTGGGAATTTCCTGCCTCGTTGAAAGTACGCGCCCGAAACTAATGATTTCCGACAAGATCATCAGATTCCATCCTGTGGAGTTAGGTATTTATGGGAGGTTCATCGCTCTTTGCTTGAACGCAGGAGAAACCGCTAAATATCTAGAGCAGGCCAAGTCCGGTATGGCTGCCAGCCAGGTCAATATCTCGCAAGAAAAACTGAGAATGGCTCCGATCCCATTAGCACCGCTCCTCGAACAACACCGCATTGTCGAAAAAGTCGATCAGCTAATTAACCTGTGCGACACGCTAAAGCAACGGATAAACGTAGCTCGCAGCAAGCAAACCGAACTATTAAACGCCGTTATGGCTCAGGTGTAGGAGATTCGCCATGCGCCTGAAGTCGTTCTCGATCGGCCACTACAAAAATCTTAAAAATTTCAATCTAGGCTTTGACGGCGATAGCTTCATCGATCTATTTGTCGGCAAAAACGGAAGTGGTAAATCAAACCTTTTTGAAGCGCTGGTAGAAGTATTCCGTCATCTCTACGAGTACGACAGGGAAAAGACTGAGCCTAAATTCGACTACACCATCAGTTATGAAATCAACGGTGTAGTCACAGAGATCACTTGGGAAGCAGACCAGTTGACCATCAACGGCCGAGAGCGCGCAACCGTTGGTGAAACCCTGCTTCCCGACAATTTATTGATCTACTACTCTGGGCATAATGACATCGTTGCCAGCTTGGTAAGCGACTACGAAGAAACTTTCAGAAAACGCATTAAAAATGCTGACTTTGATGAAAGTCGCCGATTTATCGGTATCGGCCCTGAATATAAAGCCCTCCTACTGGCGGTACTGCTAATGCAGAAGCCAGATAATAAAGCTCAGCAGTTCATCTGCAAAAAGCTCGGTATAAAAGCGCTCGGGATCACTAAGCCTGGGGGGCGAGGACTTACTCAACCCGTAGTCAAACTTGAACTTAAGCGTCCATTGTATGCAAAGGGCATTAATTACAACATCATCAGCAATGATGATAGTGACCGCTACTGGAAACCAGCGGGCATTACCAAAGCATTCCTAGATCGTCTAACTAATTGCGCCAGCCAAGAGCCTAGTAACTTGGCATTAGCCGAGGGATATTTTTCCTCGGACGATCGCTACACTTTATATTTCGATATTGCCAAAATTCAACAGGAATTTGTCGATTTTAGCGCTCAGGAATTTTTCCGCCAACTCGACAATTTAAAAACGCTTGGAATGTTGGCGGACATTGCAATACCGCTACAGCTTTGCAGTGGATTAGATGCTAGCATTGCTAATTTCAGCGATGGTCAGTTCCAGTCGGTCTACATCTACTCCATCGTCGAGCTCTTCAAAGACCGAAACTGTCTAACTTTGCTGGATGAGCCGGATTCGTTTCTACATCCTGAATGGCAGTTCGAATTTTTGAAGCAAGTACTAGAAATCACTGATACAGCGGCAAAAAACAACCATGTATTAATGAGCAGCCATAGTGCTTCGACCATCACGACTGCAAATGAAAATGTCATTAACCTGTTCGAACTTCAAGGTGACACGATTGTAGTCAACAAAGTCAATAAGGCAGACATCATAAAATCACTCTCCGCCGGTCTCATTTCATTTTCTGAAAGTGAGGCTCGCCTGAATATCCATCATGCTTTAAAAAACACGACAGGCGCAGTGTTGTTTACAGAGGGCATAACCGACGAAATGATTCTGGAAACTGCATGGACGAAGTTATTTCCAGCTCAGAGACGCAGTTTTGAAATCCAGAACGCTTTCGACAGAATTTTTCTGCGGAACTTATTTTCACGAGAAGAGCTTGAAAAAAACTTTCCTGATCGAATCATGTTTGCTCTTTTCGATTTTGATGAGGCATTTGATGATTGGAATGGCCTTAAGAAGGAATGTGACTCAGTTACAGACCCCTTCAAGGGTTTGTCAAAACAGCTAAGGTGCAAACATCATTATGCAATGCTTTTACCAGTTCCAGATGTCGAGATATTAAAGCGCCAAGTTCTCGATTCAAACGGAAAACCGTGGGGCAAAGGCGCGGATTCCCACTTGTCAATTGAGTTGCTTTTTTACAAGGATGAATTCCTTGGCTCGTGGTTCCAGAAGAAGGCTACGTCGGGGGGCGGTGAGATAATCGAATTTATTGGTGACAAGGTATCTTTTGCCAAAAATTTTGTGCCCACACTGGATACCGCATGCTTCGAGCCATTCAATCTAGTATTTGAGTTCATCCAGTCAAAATGTACAACCCTGACCACTACTTAATATTTTCCCTCTTGCTGGCGAGACCAATACGATGCTGAAGTAATAGCGAATAGCCCTAGCTCTCGAACTAGGGATGCTAGACATAGACCATGCCATGGTTTTGTCAATATATTCCCTCAGCCTTGAGTTCGGATAGACAGACCTAAATCGCTTTCCGCCAAGCTGGACAGCTTCCAATCGGTTGCTGCCGAAGACAGTGGAAAAACCGGTCAAGTTGCACTTTCTTACTGAATGGTATTCCAATTGGTATTCCACCAAATAATTTGAACGAAAAATATTCAGATAAATCAATATAATATTCTATCAATTCGACTTACCCCGGCGCTGACTCATATTGATGACCAGGCGCTTGAGCCTTTCATCAAGGCTCGTCAGAGCAAAACTCTGGCAAGAGAAAACCGGCGCCCTGCTCACCCTAGGCATGCCGCCATCAGGACTTACGATCTGAAGCACACGGAATAACCGAGGAACACCGCAAGGCACTCCTCGGACGAAAGAAGGGGGAGCACCACCAGCCACAACTCGGGCGCCGAGCTTGGCCAGTTGATCGAGGGACAAACATGGCATCAACCACTAACTCGCGAGGACCAGCGCTGACGGTTCTGAAGAGAAGATCGGAATACTGAACAAGACCAAGTCACTCGAAAAGTCCCTACCCCAAAAACAACAAAGCCACCCGAAGGTGGCTTAGTTGTTCTAAATAATGGTCGGGACGGAGTGATTCGAACACTCGACCCCTTGCACCCCATGCAAGTGCGCTACCGGGCTGCGCTACGCCCCGACTGGGCTTGAAGCATGTTCCCCTGGTTGCTGAGAACGTTGAAGAATGTACCCTAACCTTTTGAATTATGGAAGCATTTTTTCCAAAATTCCGGGCCCGATAAGGGTTACTTCTTCAGCACCACCAACACATCTTCCAACTCGACAATCATCTGCCGGATCAGTTGCTTGTACTGGGTGGTGTCGTCCTTGGCTTCGTCGCCAGAGAGGCGCAAACGCGCCCCGCCGATGGTGAAGCCTTGGTCGTACAGCAGCGCGCGGATCTGGCGGATCATCAGCACGTCCTGGCGCTGATAGTACCGCCGGTTACCGCGGCGCTTTACCGGGTTGAGTTGCGGGAATTCCTGCTCCCAGTAGCGGAGCACGTGCGGTTTTACCGCGCAAAGCTCGCTCACTTCACCAATGGTGAAGTAGCGTTTGCCTGGAATCGGCGGAAGCTCGTCGTTATGACTTGGTTCCAGCATAGGCCTCAACTCGGGCTTTCAACTTCTGCCCTGGACGAAAGGTGACGACCCGACGCGCCGTGATCGGGATTTCTTCCCCGGTCTTGGGGTTGCGGCCCGGCCGCTGGCGCTTGTCGCGCAGGTCGAAATTGCCGAATCCGGACAATTTGACCTGCTCGTTGTCTTCAAGAGCGTGCCTGATTTCCTCAAAGAACAGCTCGACCAATTCCTTGGCCTCGCGCTTGTTCAGGCCCAGCTCCTCGTATAGCCGTTCGGCCATCTCAGCTTTCGTCAGAGCACCCATACGCTATTTCCTTAACGTGGTGTTCAACCTTTGTTCGAGCGAGGTGAGGATGTTCTGGGTTGCAGTATTCACCTCTTCATCATTAAGAGTGCGCGATGGATGCTGCCAGGTCAAGCCGACGGCCAGGCTTTTTCTATCAGGATCAATGCCTTTACCCTGATAAACATCAAACAGCCTGAGGTCTGTGAGCCATTCGCCTGCATTGTCACGAATTACTTCAAGCACCGAGCTCGAAGCAACATCACGTCCTGCGACCAAAGCCAGGTCACGACGCACTTCCGGGAATTTCGACAGCTCGCTGAACTTCGGCAGGCGGCCTTCGGCCACTTCACCCAGCACCAGCTCGAAGACGTACACCGGACGATCCAGGCCCAGGGTCTTGGCCAGCTCCGGGTGGATGGCACCCAGGTAGCCGACTTCGCGACCGTCGCGCTCGATGCGTGCGGTTTGGCCCGGGTGCAGCGCCGGGTGTTTGCCCGCAACGAAAGTGAACTCGGCGAGCGAGCCAGAGAAGCCCAGTACCGCTTCAACGTCGGCTTTCACGTCGAAGAAGTCGATGCTGTCACGGCCGTTGGCCCAGCCTTCCGGCAAGCGGCTGCCGCAGACCACACCGGCGAGCATCGGCTGCTGCTTGAGGTCGCCCAGCTGGCCGACGAAGCGCAGGCCGCTTTCGAACATGCGCACGCGGTCTTGCTGACGGTTGAGGTTGTGCTGCAGCGACTTGACCAGGCCCGGCCACAGGGAGGCACGCATGGCCGCCATGTCGTTGGAGATCGGGTTGGCCAGCAGCAGCGGCTCGACGCCCGGGCTGAACAGTTCGAACAGTTTCGGGTCGATGAAGCTGTAGGTGATGGCTTCCTGGTAACCACGGGCCACCAGCAGGCGGCGCAGGGCTGGCAGTTCGCCACGGGCCTCGGCCTTGGCTTGCGGGGCCAGGCGCGCTTGCGGGTAACGCACTGGCAGGCGGTTGTAGCCGTACAGGCGCGCCAGTTCTTCGATCAGGTCGACTTCCAGGCTGATGTCGAAGCGATGGCTTGGTACTTCAACCTGCCACTGGCCTTCGCCGGCGGTGGTTTTCAGACCCAGGCCGTTGAGCAGCTGCTCGACCTCGGCACTGGCCATTTCCATGCCCAGCATCTGGGTCAGGCGCTCGGCACGCAGGGTGACCGGGGCCACCTTGGGCAGGTGCGCTTCGCTGGTGACGTCAATCACCGGGCCCGCTTCGCCGCCGACGATCTCCAGCAGCAGGCCGGTGGCGCGCTCGATGGCTTCGCGGGCCAGTTGCGAGTCGACGCCGCGCTCGTAGCGGTGCGAGGCATCGGTGTGCAGGCCGTAGGAACGGGCCTTGCCAGCGACGGAAATCGGCTCGAAGAAGGCGCTCTCGAGGAAGATGTCGCGGGTGCCCGCGGCAACGCCGCTGTGCTCACCGCCCATCACACCGGCGATGGCCAGGGCGCGGCTGTGGTCGGCGATGACCAGGGTGTCGGGGCGCAGGGTAACTTCCTGGCCGTCGAGAAGTACCAGCTTCTCGCCCTCTTCTGCCATGCGCACGCGGATGCCGCCGTTGATTTCGGCGAGATCGAAGGCGTGCATCGGCTGGCCGAGCTCGAGCATCACGTAGTTGGTGATATCGACGGCAGCGTCGATGCTGCGCAGGTCGGAGCGACGCAGGCGCTCGACCATCCACAGCGGGGTCGGCCGGGTCAGGTCGACGTTACGGATAACGCGGCCCAGGTAGCGTGGGCAGGCAGCCGGTGCCAGCACTTCAACCGGGCGCACTTCGTCGTGAGTGGCGGCAACAGCCGGCACTTGCGGACGGGTCACCGGTACGTCGTACAGGGCGCCGACGTCGCGCGCCAGGCCGGCCAGCGACAGGCAGTCGCCACGGTTCGGGGTCAGGCCGATCTCGATGCTGGCGTCGTCCAGGTCCAGGTACACGCGAATGTCGGTGCCAACCGGGGCGTCAGCCGCCAGTTCCAGCAGGCCGTCGTTTTCTTCGCTGATCTGCAGCTCGGCCGCCGAGCAGAGCATGCCGTTGGATTCAACGCCACGCAGCTTGGCTTTCTTGATTTTGAAGTCGCCCGGCAGTTCGGCGCCAATCATCGCGAACGGGATCTTCAGGCCAGGGCGCACGTTGGGCGCGCCGCACACTACCTGGAAGGTCTCGCTGCCATTGCTGACCTGGCACACGCGCAGCTTGTCGGCATCGGGGTGCTGTTCGGTGCTCAGCACCTCACCGACGATGATACCGCTGAACTGGCCGGCGGCCGGGGTGACGCTGTCGACCTCAAGGCCGGCCATCGACAGACGGGCGACCAGATCGTCACGGGATACCTGCGGGTTGACCCAACCGCGCAGCCACTTTTCACTGAATTTCATCCTGCTCTCCTGAAAGATTCGTTACGGGTGCGCGACCTAGCGAAATTGCGCAAGGAACCGCAAGTCGTTGTCGAAGAACAGGCGCAAATCGTTGACGCCGTAACGCAGCATGGCCAGGCGCTCGGCGCCCATGCCGAAGGCAAAGCCCTGGAACTCTTCCGGGTCGATGCCGGACATGCGCAGCACGTTCGGGTGAACCATGCCGCAGCCCATGACTTCCAGCCAGCCGGTCTGCTTGCACACACGGCAACCTTTGCCGCTGCAGATCACGCACTGGATGTCGACTTCAGCCGAAGGCTCGGTGAAGGGGAAGAACGACGGACGGAAACGTACCGCCAGCTCTTTTTCGAAGAACACCCGCAGGAACTCTTCGATGGTGCCTTTGAGGTCGGCGAAATTGATGTCGCGATCGATCAACAGGCCTTCGACCTGGTGGAACATCGGCGAGTGGGTCAGGTCCGAGTCGCAGCGGTAAACGCGGCCCGGGCAGACAATGCGGATGGGCGGCTGAGTGGACTCCATGGTCCGCACCTGCACCGGCGAGGTGTGGGTACGCAGCAGCATGTTGGCATTGAAATAGAAGGTGTCGTGCATTGCCCGGGCCGGGTGGTGGCCGGGAATGTTGAGCGCTTCGAAGTTGTGGTAGTCGTCTTCGACCTCAGGGCCTTCGGCAATGCCGTAGCCAATGTGGGTGAAGAACTGCTCGATGCGTTCCAGGGTACGGGTGATCGGATGCAGACCACCGGAGGTCTGGCCACGGCCCGGCAAGGTTACATCAATGCACTCGGCGGCCAGTCGGGCGCTGAGCTCGGCCTCTTCAAACGCCGCTTTGCGCGCGTTGAGGACCTCGGTGACGCGTTCCTTGGCGTCGTTGATCAGCGCACCGACTTTCGGCCGCTCTTCGGCTGGCAGGTTGCCCAGGGTCTTCATCACCTGGGTCAGTTCGCCTTTCTTGCCAAGGAATTGCACCCGGATCTGTTCCAGGGCATTGATGTCTTCAGCGCGTTCCACGGCCTCCAGGGCTTGGGAGACCAGCGCGTCCAGGTTTTCCATGTACAGACTCCAGATACGAAATAGGGGAAGAGCGCAGGCTCTTCCCCTATTAAGACGTTTAACACCAGGCGCCGGAAATGACACCTGGTGATTGTCGGGGGTACTTAAGCCAGCGAGGCTTTAGCTTTCTCGACAATCGCAGCAAACGCCGCTTTTTCGTTCACTGCCAGATCGGCCAGAACCTTGCGGTCGATTTCGATCGACGCTTTTTTCAGGCCAGCGATCAGGCGGCTGTAGGACAGACCGTTGATACGCGCACCAGCGTTGATACGAGCGATCCACAGAGCGCGGAACTGACGTTTTTTCTGACGACGGTCGCGGTAGGCGTATTGGCCTGCCTTGATGACCGCTTGCTTGGCAACACGGAATACGCGCGAGCGAGCGCCGTAGTAGCCTTTAGCCAGTTTCAGAATTTTCTTGTGACGCTTACGAGCGATGACGCCACGCTTTACACGAGCCATGAGTAACTTCCTCTATCTAGAACCAAAAATTAACGAAGGCGCAGCATGCGCTCGACTTTTGCCACGTCCGACGGGTTCAGCAAGCTGCTACCACGAAGTTGACGCTTACGCTTGGTCGACATTTTGGTCAGGATGTGGCTCTTGAAAGCGTGTTTGTGCTTGATGCCGTTAGCCGTTTTCAAGAAACGCTTGGCCGCACCGCTTTTGGTTTTCATTTTTGGCATGTTCGGATACTCCGCATTCAGTTGATAAACATAACCGCAAGGCCTGCCGTGCCCTGGTGGTTATTTCTTTTTCTTGGGTGCGATGACCATGATCAGCTGGCGTCCTTCCATCTTAGGATGCTGTTCGACGGAACCGTATTCCAAAAGGTCAGTTTCGACCCGCTTCAACAGTTCCATACCCAGCTCCTGGTGGGCCATCTCACGACCGCGAAATCTCAAGGAAATCTTGGCCCTGTCCCCATCACTCAGGAAACGTACCAGGTTGCGTAGTTTTACCTGGTAATCCCCCTCCTCCGTCCCTGGACGAAACTTGATTTCTTTAATCTGGACCTGCTTCTGATTCTTCTTGGCCTCGTTAGCTTGCTTCTTCTTTTCGAAGAGGTGCTTGCCGTAGTCCATGACCTTGCAGACAGGCGGTACTGCGTCGGCAGAAATCTCTACCAGGTCCAGCTTCGCTTCTTCAGCGATACGAAGCGCTTCATCAATCGAGACGATGCCAATCTGCTCGCCGTCAGCGCCAATTAACCGAACCTCGCGTGCCGAGATATTCTCGTTGATCGGGGCCTTCGGTGCAGCTCGTTTATCGTTTCTCATTTCACGCTTAATAGTAATTACTCCGATTCTTGGCGACCACGCCGGGAAACCGCTTGAGCGAGGAATTCAGCGAATTGAGCGACGGGCATCGAGCCCAGGTCAGCGCCTTCACGAGTACGCACAGCGACGGTTTGCGTTTCGACTTCGCGATCCCCTATAACCAAAAGGTAAGGGACCTTGAGCAAAGTATGCTCGCGGATTTTAAAGCCGATTTTCTCATTTCTCAAGTCGGACTTGGCACGGAACCCGCTTTCATTGAGAGTTTTTTCAACATTCTGGGCGAATTCGGCCTGCTTGTCGGTGATATTCATGATCACCGCCTGGGTTGGCGCGAGCCAGGCCGGGAATGCACCTTCGTAATGCTCGATGAGAATTCCGACGAAACGCTCGAACGAACCGAGGATTGCACGGTGCAGCATCACCGGATGCTTGCGGCCGTTGTCTTCGGAGACGAATTCTGCGCCCAGACGGATCGGCAGGTTGAAGTCGAGCTGCAGGGTACCACACTGCCAGACGCGGCCAAGGCAATCCTTCAGCGAGAACTCGATCTTCGGCCCGTAGAAGGCCCCTTCGCCCGGCTGCAGGTCGTACGGCAGGCCGGCGCTGTCGAGGGCGGCGGCCAGTGCGGCTTCGGCGCGATCCCACAGCTCATCGGAACCGACGCGCTTTTCAGGGCGGGTCGAGAGCTTCATTTCGATGTCTTTGAAGCCGAAGTCGGCGTAGACATCCATGGTCAGCTTGATGAAGGCGGCGGATTCGGACTGCATCTGCTCTTCGGTGCAGAAGATGTGCGCGTCGTCCTGGGTAAAGCCACGCACGCGCATGATGCCGTGCAGCGCGCCCGACGGCTCGTTACGGTGGCAGGCACCGAACTCGGCCAGACGCAGCGGCAGCTCGCGGTAGCTCTTCAGGCCCTGGTTGAACACCTGCACGTGGCATGGGCAGTTCATCGGCTTGATGGCGTAGTCGCGGTTTTCCGACTGGGTGGTGAACATGTTGTCGGCGTAGTTGGCCCAGTGGCCAGACTTTTCCCACAGCGAACGGTCAACAACCTGCGGAGTCTTGATCTCCAGGTAGCCGTTGTCGCGCTGAACCTTGCGCATGTACTGCTCGAGTACCTGGTACAGGGTCCAGCCGTTCGGGTGCCAGAACACCATGCCCGGCGCTTCTTCCTGGAGGTGGAACAGGCCCAGGCGCTTGCCGATTTTACGGTGGTCGCGTTTTTCTGCTTCTTCGATGCGCTGAATATAAGCAGCCAGCTGCTTCTTGTCGGCCCAGGCGGTGCCGTAGACGCGCTGCAGCTGCTCGTTTTTAGCGTCGCCGCGCCAGTAGGCGCCGGACAGCTTGGTCAGCTTGAAGGATTTCAGGAAACGGGTGTTCGGCACGTGCGGGCCGCGGCACATGTCGACGTATTCTTCGTGGTAGTACAGGCCCATGGCCTGTTCATCCGGCATGTCCTCGACCAGGCGCAGCTTGTAGTCTTCGCCGCGGGCCTTGAACACTTCGATCACTTCGGCGCGCGGAGTGACTTTTTTGATGACGTCGTATTCGGTGTCGATCAGCTGCTGCATGCGCTGTTCGATCGCCGCCATGTCTTCGGGCGTGAAAGGACGCTCGTAGGCGATGTCGTAATAGAAGCCTTCATCGATGACCGGACCGATGACCATGCGCGCAGTCGGGTACAGCTGCTTGACCGCGTGGCCGACCAGGTGGGCGCACGAGTGACGGATGATCTCCAGCCCCTCTTCGTCCTTGGGCGTGATGATTTGCAGGCTGGCATCGTTCTCGATCAGGTCGCAGGCGTCGACCAGCTTGCCGTCGACCTTGCCGGCGACGGTGGCTTTGGCGAGGCCCGCACCAATGGATGCGGCGACTTCGGCAACCGAAACTGCCTTGTCGAATGAACGTTGACTGCCATCGGGAAGAGTAATAATGGGCATGGCGCCTCCTCTCCTAGTGGTGACCCCTACCAAAGGTCACGTGGGTTGGGATGAGCCAGTACGCGATCCGCCCCTGTCTTTGCACAAGCAAAGCCTGCCTCACAGTGGCAGAAGCCCGAAGGCCTGCCAGGGAACGAACCAGAGTGACTGGAATAGTAAAAAAACAGTTGGGAGCTGCAAGCTGCAAGCTGCAAGAAACAGCCGGCGGCGAGCTCAAGGCCAGCATGCTAGCACAAAGCTTTCGGGCGATTGCGGGCAGATTGACCGGCTGGGCAGAAATATTCGCAAATTGAGCTTTGGCGGTGAACTTGCGCGGATTTTTTCCGCTCAGAGTTTGTGAAGCGTCCTACTCTTGTGAGACTCGACCCCAAGGAGTGTTTGGTTATGCGACTTCAGTCTCTTCTGGCCCTGGCGGCTGCCTCTGCCCTGCTGCTGCCGTTGGGAGCCCATGCTGGCAAACTGCCCGGCAACTACCAGTCGACCTGCGTAGCGCAGGCGCAGAAGCAAGGCCTGGCAAAGGATAAAGCCGAACAGCACTGCAAATGCGCCGGAGACGTGCTCCAGAAAAATCTCAGCGACAAAGAGATGAAAGACCTGGATACCCTGGAGGATGGCGTTGATGCGGCAGTAATGGAGCGCGCGCAAAAAAATATTGCAGCGGTCTGCGGCCCGAAAAACCCGAAATAATAGGGCCTTTGGCCAGTTATCCATCGCTAATTTGCTCCAGATCAGCAATCTGCGAAGGTAAAAGGGGCTACAAGCCCATAATTAGACTATGATGGTCGGCGTGCACCCTGTTGGCCTCGGCAACACCGCACTACTGAAAATCATGTTTCCTGGAGATACACCCATGTCTAATCGCCAAACCGGCACCGTAAAATGGTTCAACGATGAGAAAGGCTTCGGCTTCATCACTCCACAAGGTGGCGGCGACGACCTGTTCGTTCACTTCAAGGCTATCGAAACCGACGGTTTCAAAAGCCTGAAGGAAGGCCAGACTGTCTCCTTCGTTGCCGAAAAAGGCCAGAAGGGCATGCAGGCTGCACAAGTTCGTCCAGAGTAAGATCTGACCGAATAAAAAAACCCGTCCTTGTGGCGGGTTTTTTTGTGCCTGGGATTTGGGAGCGGGCTTGCTCCGCGATAGAACCAGTAATGGCCCTATCGCGGGTCAAGCCCGCTCCCACAGAGACCGTTTTAGCCGCAGTTTACGCGGGTGATCACGCCTTGTTCGTCGGCGTTGAGGTTCAGGCGCTCGGAGCGGTATTCCAGGGTCATGACGTCGTGAGGCTTGAGCACACGGGCCAGTTGCGAGCCGCTGGCTTTACGCGCCTGCTCGAGCAACTCGGGGGTGGCCGGCTTGCCGATGGCGAACTCGGCGCCGCTGGCCTGGCAACGGCCATCGGTGTTGGCAGCAGCCTGCGGGGCCTTCGACGAAGAGCCGCCAGTGCTGCTGCAACCTGCCAATACGGCGACAGCCAACAGGCTTACCAATGATGCACGCGTGCGGAACATGAATCCTCCTTAAATACTTGAATGCTGCCTATGTGACAGCACTCCTGGTTTTTCGTTGCAAAACCGGACCATTGTGCCCGAGCCAGAGCGCTCCAGGCCAAGGCTAATCGTGACCGGATTTTGCGCAAGCTCAATACAGGTCGATGTAATCGCTGGCAGGTTTGGGCCAGTTATTTCTCAGGGCGTTGTACACCTGGCGTATCCAGCGCTCGTCATCGGCCACCTGCGGGCCGACACAACCGGAGCCCGCCGCCCAGGTTTCCAGACGAAAGGACAGGCCCTGCAGTTCGCGACCACCGGTGACCTGGGACAACCAGGCGATGCCCTTGTGATTGACCCGCAGCTGGTTGTGAACCGCACCATTGCCGGCCACCAGCAGGGCCCGGACGTTGTCGAGGGTAAAGTCGTTGGGGTTGTTGAGGTCGATCTGCACTGCGCTGTCCCGGCAAGCTAAAACACCGATAGTTTGCCACGCCCCCTGCGCTTATGCCTAAGTCGCAGTGCGATGCAGGCGGCGGCCATGATTTACTGCAGCTATCGGCGGAGCGCAGGCCAGCCTCCCCTTCAAACGCCAGGGCCCGGCATTTGAACCGACAGCGCGCGCAGGTTTCATTCGAGAATGTTCATGACAAGCCACATCATCGATGCCGACATCAAGGTCAAATGGCCTGAGGGCCAGAGCGCCTACAGCCCGGCCAGCGCCGAAGAACTGCTGCTGATCGCCCTCGACTTGCTGGTCAAGGACCTGGGCCCGGACGACGCACGCAGCTACGTCGACCAGGTCTTTGAGCGTTACAGCCAGCCGGTTATGGCAGACGCGCCAGACGGGCACTGAGCAGATCAAAAAAGCCCTGGGCATCCCCCTCGGTAATCCAGGTGACGTTGCCCGGCTCTTTCAGGGTGCCATACCAGTCGGTAATGGTCTGGCCGAAGGTCGGGCCGTCGCGGCTGTCGACCTGCATGAACACCTGGCGGCCGCGGAACAGCTCGGGCTTGAGCAGGTAGGCAATCACCGTGGTGTCATGCACCGGGCCGCCAGGCATGCCGTAGTGCTTCATGTCCTGCTTGACGTAGGCATTAAGGATATCCACCACGCGCTTGCTCGCCCCATTGTTGAGGTCGGCAATCTGTTTGAGCCGCGCCTCGCTGGTCAGCACCTTGTGGGTGACGTCCAGCGGCAGGTAGGTGAGCTTGACCCCGCTATTGAGTACTACTTCGGCAGCGTGAGGGTCGGCGAACAGGTTGAACTCGGCCACCGGGGTGATATTGCCGCCATTGAAGTGGGCACCGCCCATGACGATCACTTCCTTGATGCCATTGACGATTTCAGGCGCTTCAATCAGCGCCAAAGCCAGGTTGGTCTGCGGGCCGAGCATGGCGATAGTGATGCTGTGCGGCTTGGCGCTGCTCAAGGTGTCGATCAGGTAACGCACCGCACTGCCGTTGGCCAGCCCTTTCTGCGGCTCGCTGACCGTTACCCCGGGCAAGCCTTCTTCGCCATGGATATCGGCGGCGTAGATCGGTGTACGCACCAGCGGTTTCGGCGCGCCGGCGTATACCGGAATGTCTTCGCGCCCGGCCCATTCGCGGGACAGGCGGGCATTGCGCGAGGTCTTCTCGAGTCGCACGTTGCCGGCCACGGTGGTGATGGCGCGAATCTTCAGCTCATCTGGCGAAGCCATGGCCAGGAACAGCGCCACCACGTCGTCAGCGCCGGGGTCGGTATCGATAATCAGGTCAATGGGCGCCGCCTGGGCACCCGCCGAAAGCACGGACATCAGCAACACTCCTTGGAGCAAACGTTTGGCACAGCTCAACATAAGACACGTCCTTATGATCAGATGGAACAGCTAGAAGGTCACCCCGGCAACCAAGGCAATGTTGCTGTAGGGCTGGCACTCGCCGGTGCGCACGATGGCGCGGGCACTGCGGCTCAACTGCTTGAACTCTTCGTGACTGAGCAAGCGTCGGGCGCCCAGTTCGCCCTGGGCGGTCAACTGCTCGACGGCGGTCAGGCCCGGCGGCTGATGCTGAAGGATTTCCTCCGCCAGCACGTGGCTTTCGACCTGCATTTCCGTCAGCACAATGCGCAGGGTGCTGGCGAAATCCGGAATACCCGGGGTCAGCGCCAGGTCGATCAGTTCCACCCCCGCCGGCACCGGCAAACCGGCATCGCCAATCAGCAGGATGTCGCCATGGCCGAGGGAGGCGATCAGGCGCGACAGGGCAATGTTCAGCAAGGGCGTCTTCTTCATGGCTGTAGCTCGCTCAAGTGCGGGATTGAAGGCTGCGCACCGGCTCGGGTGACCGACAACGCCGCTGCGCGCTGGCCGAAGGCAATCGCCGCGCCCTGCGCTTCGCCACGCGCCAGGGCCGCGGCGAAACCGCCGACAAAGGTGTCGCCGGCCGCTGTGGTGTCCACAGGCTGCACCACTGGCGCCGGGAAATGCCTGAACACCTGGCCATCGGCAAACAGCGCGCCCTGGGCACCGAGGGTGACGATGACCTTGCCAACGCCCATGGCCAACAAATGCGTGGCGGCCGCCTTGGCGCTGTCCAGGTCGTTGACCGGCAGCCCGCTCAGGGCCTCGGCTTCGCTTTCGTTGGGGATCAGGTAGTCGATATGGGCAAACCATTCGGCCGGCAGCGGGCCGCTGGCCGGTGCCGGGTTGAGGATCACCGTCTTGCCCAGTGCCCTGCCCCGCTCAAGGGTGTAGGCGACGGTGGCCGTCGGCACTTCCAGCTGGCAGATGATCACCTCGGCGTTTTGCAACAAGGCGTCGAAGCGCTGTACTGATTCGGGCAGCAACTGGCCATTGCCGCCAGCAACAATGACGATGGCGTTCTGGCTGGCGGCATCAACCACGATCAGCGCCACGCCACTGGACACCCCGGCAGCGATGCTCACTGCCTGGCAGTCGATCTGCTCATCAGCCAGGGCCTGGCGCAGTTGCTGGCCGTAAGCATCATCACCGACGCAGCCGACCATCGCCACCTGCGCGCCCAGGCGCGCCGCCGCCACCGCCTGATTGGCGCCCTTGCCACCCGGCACGGTGACGAAGCTCTCACCCACCAGGGTTTCGCCGCCGCGCGGCAGGCGCTGGGCGCGCGTCACCAGGTCCATGTTCAGGCTACCTACCACTACTACATTGGCTTGCATGTGCGGGCTCGTTCTCAGCGGTAATCATTGAAAAGGTCGGGGCGCGGCGCGGTGGATTCGCGCAGGACGATGCTCGGCGCAACAATGCGCTGCTCTGGCGCGCCGCGCAGCGGCTCGGCGATGCGCCGCAGCAGCAGTTCGGCGGCGCTCTCGCCCAGCTCGCGGATCGACTGGCCAACGGTGGTCAGCGCCGGGAATACGTACTGGCTGATCTGGATATCGTCGAAGCCGATCACCGACAGCTCGCTGGGCACGCAGATGTTGCGTTCGGCGGCAGCGCGCAATACGCCGATGCCGATCATGTCGTTGCCGGCAAAAATCGCCGTCGGCCGCTCGCCTCCGAGCAGCGCCGCTGCCGCGCTATAGCCACCGATACTGGTAAATTCGCTATTCAGCAGCCACTCCTGGCGCGGGCTGACCCCGGCTTCGGCCAGCGCCCGATGGAAACCGGCCAGGCGCAGCTGGGCGACGCTGGTGGTCGCCGGGCCGCCGATGCAGGCGATGTCGCGATGGCCGAGCTCGAGCAGATGGCGGGTCGCCAGATAAGCGCCCTGTTCGTGGTCAATACGTACCAGGTCAGCGGCCACACCTTCCAGGGCGCGGTCGACGATGACCATCGGCGTGCGCACGCTGGCCAGGCTGTCGAGCAGGTCGTTGTCTTCACCGACCGAGGCGACGATCAGGCCGTCGATGCGTTTTTCCAGCAGCACGCGCAGGTAGCTGCGCTGCTTTTGCGGGTTGTCGTCGGAGTTGCAGAGGATCACGCAGTAGCCGTTGCGCT
Organism: Pseudomonas sp. UC 17F4; assembly: GCF_900101695.1. Lineage (NCBI taxonomy): Bacteria > Pseudomonadati > Pseudomonadota > Gammaproteobacteria > Pseudomonadales > Pseudomonadaceae > Pseudomonas > Pseudomonas sp. UC 17F4. The sequence continues at coordinate 2,840,911 of NZ_FNKV01000001.1, read as the reverse complement.
CGCAGCCGTCCTCGATGCCGCGGGCCAGCTCGGCGAAATACGGGTTGACGCTGTTGGGCACCAGCAGGCCGATGGTCGCGGTGCTGCGCGCCTTGAGCGAGCGCGCTACGGCGCTGGGCACGTAGTCGAGCTCAGCGATCGCCGCTTCGACCTTGAGGCGCACCGGCTCGCTGACCGGGCGGGTCTTGTTCAGTACATGCGACACGGTGGTGTAGGAAATCCCCGCCAGTGCCGCGACATCTTTGATGGTTGCCATTGTTTCAGTTCCGCCTGCGCGCGCGCCGGCTGCGGTAGGTGTCGAGGACCACGGCGATGACGATCACCGCCCCGGTAATAATGCGTTTGGTTGGCTCCGAAGCGCCGATCTGCGCCAGGCCTGCGGCCAGCACCGAGATGATCAACACGCCAAAAAAGGTGCTGATCACCGAGCCGCGCCCGCCCATCAGGCTGGTGCCGCCGATGACCACGGCAGCAATCACTTGCAACTCCAGGCCGGAGCCGGCGTTGGGGTCGGCGGCTTCCAGGCGGGAAATCTGGAACAGCGCAGCCAGCCCTGCGAGCAGGCCCATCAGCGAGAACACCAGGATCTTGTACGGGCGCGGGTCGATGCCGGCCAGGCGCACCGCCTCTTCGTTGGTGCCAATGCCGATCAGGTAGCGGCCGAACACCGTGCGCGTCAGCACCAGCTGGGCGAGGATGATCACCAGCAAGGCGATCAGGAACGACGGCGAGATGCCAAAAGCCAGCGGGTTGGACAGCCAGGCAAAGGCATCGCCGATGTAAGCGGTGCGCGAATCGGTCAGCTGGTAGGCCATGCCCCGGGCCATTTCCAGCACGCCGAGCGAGACGATAAACGACGGAATGCGCCAGACCACGGTAATGGAGCCGGTGATGCTGCCGGCCAGCGCCGCCACAGCCATGCCGAGCAAGGCGGCCGGCATCACGCTCCAGCCCCAGCCGAGCATCGCCACACTGACCGCGGAACCGGCCAGGGCCAGCACCGAACCCACCGACAGGTCGATGCCGCCGATGATCAGCACAAAGGTCATGCCCACCGCCAGCACCATCAGGTCGGGGATCTGGTTGGCCAGGGTGCTGAAGGTGGCGTAAGACCAAAAGTGGCTGCTCAACAACGAGAACAGCACGATCATCGCCAGCAAGGCGCCGGCCAGGCCCAGGTAGGTGCCGAGGCCGTAGTAGCTGCCGCTGCGCTTGGCGCTGGGGGCAGCGGTGTCCAGTTGGGTGGTTTTCATGGGGTTGTCCTGGGCGCCGCTTCGTGCAGCAACGCATCACGTTTCTGATAGCCGGCAAAGGCTGCGGCCAATAGTTGGTCCTGGGTCCAGCTGTCGCGCTCGAAGGTGTCGATCAGGCGCCCGGCACTGAGCACACCGATGCGGTCGCAAATCAGCATCAGCTCGCGCAGGTCGCTCGACACCACCACCAGCGCCTTGCCCTGGCGCGCAAGCTCGGCCAGCAGGCCATAGATGTCGAACTTGGCGCCGACGTCGATACCGCGGGTCGGTTCATCGAACAGCAGCACCGAACAGTCGCGCTCCAGCCAGCGGCCGATCACCACCTTTTGCTGGTTGCCGCCCGACAACTCGCCGACCACCTGCTCGGGGCTGGAACTGCGGATGCGCATGGCGGCGATCTGCCGTTCGGCCAGTTCGCGCTCGGCGCCGCTGTTAACGATGCCGGCGCGGGAAATCGCCGGCAGGTTGCCCAGGGCGATATTGGCGCTGATCGACTGGCTCAGCAGCAGGCCTTCGCCCTTGCGGTCTTCAGTGATCAGGGCAATGCCCTGACGCACCGCCGCCACCGGCGAATCGACGCGCACTTCACGCAAAGGATTGCCCAGCTCGATAGTGCCGCTGTCGGCGCTGTCGGCGCCATAGATCAGCCGCAGCAGCTCGGTGCGCCCGGCGCCGATCAGGCCGGAGATGCCGAAGATCTCGCCGCTGCGCACCTCGAACGAGACGTCCTTGACCTTGTCGCTACGGCCGAGGCCGTTGACCTTGAGGATCGGCGCGCCGATGTTGCGCACGCCCAAATCGATATGCTCGCCCAGCTCGCGACCGACCATCAGGTTGACCAGTTGCTCGCTGTTGTAGCGCTGCATCGGCTCGACGCACACCAGCTTGCCATCGCGCAGCACGGCAATGCGCTGGGCGATGCGCTTGAGTTCTTCGAGGCGATGGGAGATGTAGACGATGGCCACGCCGCGCTGCTGCAGGCGCTCGATCTGGGTAAACAGCAGCTCCACCTCGCGGGCGGTGAGCATCGCCGTCGGCTCATCGAAAATCAGCACATGGCAGTCGCCAATCAGGTTGCGGGCAATCTCGACCATCTGCTGATGGCCGATGCCCAGCTCGCCCACCGGGGTGTCCGGGTCGATGGCATCCAGGCCGACCTGGGCCATGGCCGCCACCGCCAGTTGGCGCAGGCGTTTGCGGTTGATCCAGCCGGCGCGCCCGGGCAAGTTGTCGAGAAACAGGTTCTCGGCCACGGTCAGGGTCGGCAGCAGGTTGAGCTCCTGCATGACCATGCGCACGCCCAAACGCTCGGCCGCGGCGCGGCTGCCGGGCTGGTACGGCTGGCCCTGGTAAAGCATATGACCGGTGGTGGGCCATTCGAGGCCGCCGATGATCTTCGACAGGGTGCTCTTGCCCGCGCCGTTTTCACCGGTCAGGGCCAGCACTTCGCCCCGCCGCAGGCTCAGCTCGATATCACCGAGCACCGGCTGCGCGTAGGTCTTGCCGATGGCGCTGACTGAAAGTACGACATCCGCAGTCGCTGACATTGCCTGTTCTCCTGGCGCCCACCCCGTGGCAGGCGCGCACGCTGCGACTAGGGTTGGGTAACCAGCTCGACCGGGGTCTGGATGACGTTGTCGGCGTCGACATCGGTTTTCTCACCCTTGAGCATCTTCAGCGCCGCCTCGATGCCGAACACCGCTTGCTTGGCGGCGTACTGGTCGGCGGTGGCAAGCACGCGACCGTCCTTGAGCATCGGCTTGATGGCGTTGATGTTGTCGTAGCCGACCACCTGCACCTGGCCGGCCTTGCCTGCGGCGCGCACCGCCGATACAGCGCCCAGGGCCATGCTGTCGTTGCCGGCCAGCAGAGCCTTGAGGTTGGGGTTGGCGTTGAGCAGGGAGGCGGCGACGGCATTGCCCTTGGCAATTTCCCAGTCGCCCGATTGCACCGAGACCACCTTGATCTGCGCCGCTTCCATTGCATCCTTGAAGCCGGCAGTGCGCTGCTGGGCGTTGGTGGTGGTCGAGACGCCTTCGATAATGGCCACCTGATCGCCTGCCTTGAGCTTCTGCTTGGCCAGGTATTCACCGACCAGCCGCGCGCCCTTGCGGTTGTCGGGGCCTACGAACGGCACGCTGAGGTGCTTGCTCTTGAGCACCTCGGGGTCGAGGCGGTTGTCGATGTTGATCACGGTGATGCCGGCATCCATGGCCTTTTTCACCACCGGCACCAGGGCCTTGGAGTCGGCCGGAGCGATGACCAGGGCGTTGACCCCGGAAACAATCATCTGCTCGACGATACGGATCTGGTTACTGGAGTCGGTCTCGTCCTTGATGCCGTTGGACACCAGGTCGAATTCATTGGCGTGGTCTTTCTGGTAGGCCTTGGCGCCGTCTTCCATGGTCAGGAAGAACTCATTGGCCAACGATTTCATAACCAGCGCGACTTTCGGCTTGGCGTCGTCGGCCAGGGCGTGGGAAACGGGTGTGGCGAGGGACAGTGAGGAAAGTACGGCGAGCGCCAGCAGGCGTCCAGCAAAGGGCAGCTTCATGGGTTTACTCCGGATCTTATGATTTTTATCGGGCCGCAAACGTTTGCGTTAACTCACTATGAAAACGTAACCAAATTTTGTCAAATCCGCTGCCGCAGACCATTTGGAAAGCGCACGTAGGAATTATCCTAAAAATAACCGGAAAACCGAACACCTCTTGTACACAATATTCGGAATTCCGAATAGGAAAATGCTTTACCGACGTTTTCCCGAGCGCTCTGAGCCCATGAAAATCAATAGATTGAAGATGAAAACCGACGAACGGCTGTTCTGGTACGGAATCTGCCTCTGTTAGCGCGTTACACAGCGAACTCCAGACACAAGAGAGATCAACGATGAAAGCTGCGCTTAATTCCTTCGTTCCGGGCGCTTTGGCCCTGCTGCTGTTACTGCCCGCAGGCGTCAACGCCAAGGAAGTCGAAAACCAACAGAAACTGGCCAACGTGGTGATCCTCGCCACCGGTGGCACCATCGCCGGCGCCGGCGCCAGCACCGCCAACAGCGCCACCTACCAGGCCGCCAAGGTCGGTGTCGACAAGCTGATCGCCGGCGTTCCGGAACTGGCCACACTGGCCAATGTGCGCGGCGAACAAGTGCTGCAGATCGCTTCCGAAAGCATCAGCAACGAAAACCTGCTGCAACTGGGCAAGCGCGTTGCCGAGCTTGCCGACAGCAAGGATGTCGACGGCATCGTCATCACCCACGGTACCGACACCCTGGAAGAGACCGCCTACTTCCTCAACCTGGTAGAAAAAACCGACAAGCCAATCGTCGTAGTCGGCTCCATGCGCCCAGGCACCGCCATGTCGGCTGACGGCATGCTCAACCTGTACAACGCCGTGGCTGTTGCCAGCAACAAGGACTCGCGCGGCAAGGGCGTGCTGGTCACCATGAACGACGAGATCCAGTCGGGTCGCGACGTCAGCAAATCGGTGAACATCAAGACCGAAGCCTTCAAGAGCCAATGGGGCCCGCTGGGCATGGTCGTCGAAGGCAAGTCCTACTGGTTCCGCCTGCCGGCCAAGCGTCACACCGTAGACTCGGAATTCGACATCAAGAAAATCAGCAGCCTGCCTGCGGTCGACATCGCCTACGGTTACGGCAACGTCACCGACACCGCCTACAAGGCCCTGGCACAAAATGGCGCCAAGGCGATCATCCACGCCGGTACCGGCAATGGCTCGGTGTCTTCTAAAGTAGCCCCGACCCTGATCGACCTGCGCAAGCAAGGCGTGCAGATCATTCGCTCGTCCCACGTCAATGCCGGCGGCTTCGTGCTGCGCAACGCCGAGCAGCCTGACGACAAGAACGACTTCGTCGTCGCCCACGACCTGAACCCGCAAAAAGCCCGGATCCTGGCCATGGTTGCAATGACCAAGACCCAGGACAGCAAAGAGCTGCAGCGGATCTTCTGGGAATACTGATCAAGTAGCCCCCAAGCGCTTGCCCGCCCTGTAGGACGGGCAAGTCTGCTTCCCCTACCCTGGCAAAAAATACTTTAAACAGACCGCAGCAAACCGCGCGGTTTGCGGTCACATGCGCTCTTTCACCGACGAGCTGTTGCGAAATTGCTTACAGTAAAATACTGTATGCGCATACAGCTAAAAAAGGAACGCTTTGTGGCCACCACTTCCGCCCCTGCCAGCAGCTACGAGCAACTGGGCACCCGCATCCAGAAAATCATCAATTCCCCCACCGCACAAAAAGCCCGGGCCGCGCTGATCTTCCGCCTGGAGCACGAAACGCCTGAAGACTGGGCCACCCTGCTCGACGAAATCGCCGAGAACGACAACGTCACCCTCGCCTACCGCGATGACGGTGGCGTGCAGATTTTCTGGGTTGTGCCGAAGGAAGATTGAAAGCGCATGAGATTTCCGGTTTTTGCAGTAGCTTGTTTGTTGTTCAGTGTCACCACCGCCCACGCCGATGCACCGCGCACCTTCAGCGAAGCCAAGAAGGTCGCCTGGCGTTTGTATGCGCCGCAGTCCACCGAGTTTTATTGCGGCTGCAAATACAACGGCAACAAGGTCGATTTGCAGGCCTGCGGGTATGTGCCGCGCAAAAATGCCAATCGCGCCTCGCGCATCGAGTGGGAGCATATCGTCCCGGCCTGGCAGATCGGCCACCAGCGCCAGTGCTGGCAAAGCGGCGGGCGCAAAAATTGTTCGCGCAATGACAAGGTCTACCAGCGCGCCGAGGCCGACCTGCACAACCTGGTGCCGAGCATTGGCGAGGTCAATGGCGATCGCAGCAACTTCAGTTTTGGCTGGCTGCCCGAGCAGCGCGGGCAATATGGCTCATGCCTGACCCAGGTGGACTTCAAAGCCAAGAAGGTCATGCCGCGGCCGTCCATTCGCGGCATGATTGCGCGCACCTACTTTTATATGAGCAAGCAGTACAGCCTCAAGCTGTCGAAACAGGACCGCCAGCTGTACGAAGCCTGGAACAAGACCTACCCGCCGCAGCCCTGGGAGCGCCAGCGCAACCAGCGGGTGGCTTGCGTGATGGGCCATGGCAACGAGTTCGTCGGCCCGGTCAACCTCAGCGCCTGCGGTTGAGGCTCAGGCCAGCGCCTGCAGGTAGGCGCTGGCCTGCTGGTAACGGGCCAGGCGGGCGATGTCATCGGGGCCGGGCATGGGGATGCGCGACAGGTCGCTGTTGTCGGCCAGATCAGCCAGCTTGACCACCCGCGCCAGCGGATCATCGCCGACCCGCACCACGAAGGCTTCGTAGCTTTCGTCATCGCGCCGGCTCAGCGCCTGCACGGCGGCCAGGATCTTCAGGGCGAAGCCTTCGCGGGCAAGGTCAGAGAGGGTCATCGGTGAATCCTCGAGCACGTCGTGCAGCACCGCGACAATGCGCTGCTCGGCCGTCGACACCCTCAGCATCACCCGCAACGGGTGGAGGATATAGGCCGTTCCGCCTTTATCGCGCTGCCCTTCATGTGCCCTCGCCGCAACCGCAATGGCCCGCTCCAGCGTAGACATATGGCCCTCCTGCTCAGCGCGGCTGGCGTCGTAGACGCGCCATGCTGTAGACATCGATCAACTCACCGTCACGCATAGCATAGTCAATCAGTTGAGAATGAATACCTCGCCCTCATAACTCTCGACCTTAATAAACTAGCGCGGGGCGTCGTGCTGGATGACGATCGAGTCGGTGCCCAGGCGTGCCATGACATCGGCTTGCTGCGCCTCGGCTTGCGCCTTGTCGGGATAAGGGCCGAGCAGCACCACCGGCTTGCCGTTGCGGTAGACCACTGAGGACGGGATCTGCTTTTCGATCAGGCGTGCAGTCATGTCGCTGAGGGCGCCCATGTTCGCGCCCTGGACGATCTCGACATCCCAGCCTTGGGGCGCAGGTTTGTCTGCCGCAGCGTCGGCGGCGCGCTGCAGGTCGGCGCCACCGCATTTTTCGCGAATGGCCAGGTTGCTGCCCTGGTCGGCAATAATGAGCTGATAGTCGCCCGCGGCCTGCTTGATCGCCACGTAGCTGCGATACGGCACGAACACGCCGGCGTCGTCCTTGCCGCGCACCTGGCCGCAAATAATGCCTTGCTGGTCGAATCGCACGTTGGCGAACTTGGCTGTCTTGGGGTTCTGCAGGTGTTCGGCCACCTGCTTGTGCACGCCTTCGACTTCGTTTTCGCAACCGGCCAGAGCCAGCACCGCCATTACCACCGCCACTTTGCGCACGCGTCTATCTCCTGAATGCAAGCGGCGGATTTTAGCATTCTTGGCTGGCCTTTAGGGCCCTATCGCGGGGTAAGCCCGCTCCTACAGCTGAAATGCAAAAAGGGCGACCCTTGCGGATCGCCCTTTTTGTTACCACACAGCAGTGTGGATTTGTTTGGTAGGCACAATTGGATTCGAACCAACGACCCCCACCATGTCAAGGTGGTGCTCTAACCAACTGAGCTATGTGCCTGCTGTGGGGCGCATAATACGCAGGTCTTTAACCTTCGTAAAGCGAAATTTCATAAAAAAATCAGCAGCTTTGCTTTGCCGGCAAAAAACGCCCGCAAACAAAAAAGGCGACCCTCGCGGATCGCCTTTTTGTGTACCGCCAGCAGGGGCGGATTTGATTTGGTAGGCACAATTGGATTCGAACCAACGACCCCCACCATGTCAAGGTGGTGCTCTAACCAACTGAGCTATGTGCCTGCTGTGGGGCGCATTCTACCCAATCGCCGAAAGGTGTCAACTCTTTTTTTAACGCTAAGCCACTGAATATCAAAAGTATTTGCCAAAAGCCGGGGTAAAGGATTTTCAACACACGACTAGCGGGTGTTTATTATTATTGATAGCATCGGTACAGTCGTAAAAAATATAAAACAGAGGTTTCGCAGCATGGCCAATACCCCCTACCCTCAGTCCTACTACGCCGCATCGGCCAATCCGGTTCCGCCGCGCCCGGCGCTGCAGGAAGAGGTACAGACCGATGTCTGCGTGATCGGCGCCGGCTATACCGGCCTGTCCAGCGCCCTGTTCCTGCTGGAGAGCGGCTTCAAGGTCACCGTGCTGGAAGCTGCCAAGGTCGGCTTTGGCGCCTCGGGCCGCAACGGCGGCCAGATCGTCAACAGCTATAGCCGCGACATCGACGTCATTGAACGCACCGTCGGCCCCAAGCAGGCACAACTGCTGGGCCACATGGCCTTTGAAGGCGGGCGCATCATCCGTGAGCGCGTGGCCAAATACAACATCCAGTGCGACCTTAAAGACGGTGGCGTGTTCGCCGCCCTGACGCCCAAGCAGATGGGCCACCTGGAATCGCAAAAGCGCCTGTGGGAACGCTTCGGCCACACCCAGCTGGAGCTGATGGACCAGAAGCGCATCCGTGAAGTGGTCGATTGCGACCAGTACATCGGCGGCATGCTCGACATGAGCGGCGGCCACATCCACCCGCTGAACCTGGCCCTGGGCGAAGCTGCCGCGGTCGAGTCGCTGGGCGGCAAGATCTACGAGCAATCGCCGGCCATCCGCATCGAGCGCGGTGCCAACCCGGTGGTGCACACCCCACAAGGTAAAGTACGCGCCAAGTTCATCATCGTTGCCGGTAACGCCTACCTCGGCGGCCTGGTGCCGGAACTTGCCGCCAAGTCGATGCCGTGCGGCACCCAGGTGATCACCACCGAGCCGCTGGGCGAAGAGCTTGCGCGCAGCCTGCTGCCGCAAGACTACTGCGTCGAAGACTGCAACTACCTGCTCGACTACTACCGCCTAACCGGCGACAAGCGCCTGATCTTCGGCGGTGGCGTGGTGTACGGTGCGCGCGACCCGGCCAACATCGAAGCGATCATCCGCCCGAAAATGCTCAAGGCCTTCCCGCAGCTCAAGGACGTGAAGATCGACTACGCCTGGACCGGCAACTTCCTGCTGACCCTGTCGCGCCTGCCGCAAGTGGGCCGCCTGGGCGACAACATCTATTACTCCCAGGGTTGCAGTGGCCACGGCGTCACCTACACCCACCTGGCGGGCAAGGTGCTGGCCGAGGCTCTGCGTGGCCAAGCCGAGCGTTTCGATGCCTTCGCCGAGCTGCCGCACTACCCGTTCCCGGGTGGCCAACTGCTGCGTGTACCGTTCAGCGCGCTGGGCGCCTGGTACTACAGCCTGCGCGATCGCCTGGGCTTCTAAGCCCCCTGCCCGGCTCGCGCCGTCACTGCCCCAGGGCGCTGACGGCCTGCCGGGCCGCTTGTTCCTGGCCCGCCTGGGCCAGGTCATTGGCCGCTTTCAGCCAGCGCTGACGGTCAACCTGGGCCGGCAACTGGCCCGGCTGCTGCACCAGCACCGCCCAACTCCCCTGCTTTTGCCAGACTGATTCGAAGTCATCGAACTCCATCAGCAGGCGCCGGTTCATCCCCGCCCGCAACAATACCCGCTGCTTGTAACGGTCATAGCCGACCAGCAAGGCATAGCGTGGCTCGCTCCAGAACGTCGAACCTTGCTGAAAGCGCAGCAACACCGGGTTGCCCGCCGCTACCTGCGCCAGCAAGGCGTCCAGGCGTGGTTCGAGCGGATACACGACCATGCCGTACTCGCGGCCCACCCGCGGGATCGCCTGCTCAAGCTGGTCGATGTGCTGTGGCAGGCCCAGCGATTTGTCGAGCAGCCCCGGAGTGATGCGCACCCCCTGTTGCGAGAGCAAGGCCGCCAGGGCCATCGAGGCGCTCTGGTTGGCTTCGCCACGGTAGAAAGGCACCGAGCCGATCTCGACCCGTTGCGGCAGGTTTTTCAGCTGGGATGGCGGCTGGCTGGCACAGCCGGCCAGGGCCAGGCCGAGCGCACAGGCCAGCAGCAGGCGGCGCGGGGTGAAGGCGGTTAGGGAAGTCGGTGCAGGCATGAACACTCGCTCGATGACGGCCGGCAGCCACTGCCCGGCCCTGAGCGCTGATCATAGGCTGGCGCGCGCCGTGGGTATAGCCCGTTGCAGGCTTAGAACAAAGCGGCCCAAGCCTCTAGACCATCGGTCAATAGCCTGCAACCTGCAACGGGCTAGACTGAAGACGTGTCCGCGTGGCGAGCCTCGTTGCCTTGGCGCGGATTTGAGGAGGCACACATGAGCCTGACAATGGCAATTTTGCTGCTGCTCGGCGCCTGGCTGAGCGTCGCTGCTGCCATGCTCTGGGGGGTGCTGCGCATCGCCCGGCGTCATCACCCGCACCATCGCATCCAGCCTGAAGGCAAAGACGCTCTACCGCTACGGCGCAGTCGCCGGCATGCCGGGGCGCATTAGAAATCTTTGAAAAGCATCGCGGGGCAAGCCCGCTCCCACAGTGACTGCAGGAGCGGGCTTGCCCCGCAATGGCTTTATCAGCCCTCAACCGCCTCGCGCTTCAAGCGTGCCCGGCGCGACATGATGTTGAGGATCTCGATCGCCGTCGAGAAGGCCATCGCCGCATACACATAACCCTTGGGTACATGAGCACCGAAACCTTCGGCGATCAGGGTCATGCCGATCATGATCAAGAAGCCCAGGGCCAGCATCACCACGGTCGGGTTGTCGTTGATGAAGCGGGCCAGCGGGTCGGCGGCCACCAGCATCACGATCACGGCACTGATCACGGCAATGATCATGATCGGCAGGTGCTCGGTCATGCCCACGGCGGTGATGATGCTGTCGATCGAGAAGACGATGTCGAGCACCAGGATCTGACCAATCGCCGCAGCAAAGCCCAAGGTGATGGTCGAGGACGCCTTGGCTTCAGCCTGGGCGCGCGGGTCGACGCTCTCGTGGATTTCCTTGGTCGCTTTCCACAGCAGGAACAGGCCACCGGCGATGAGGATCATGTCCTTCCAGGAGAAGGTATGACCGAATACATCGACCACCGGCTCGGTCAGCTGGACGATCCAGGCCACGGTGCTGAGCAGGCCCAGGCGCATGATCAGGGCCATGCTGATACCAATGCGCCGCGCCTTGGAGCGGTACTCTTCAGGCAACTTGTTGGTCAGGATCGAGATGAAGATCAGGTTGTCGATACCGAGGACGATCTCCATGGCCACCAGGGTGGCCAGGGCGACCCAGGCGGTCGGGCTTGCAGCGAGTTCCAACAAGTATTCCATGAATCAAATCCTGCATCGGGGTAAGGGGTGGGTCAGATGCCCTGGGCGCTGGCGTCGCGCTCGGGTTTGCCTGCCTTGTCGCTGCCTTCGGAGCCGGTGGCTTCGCTCAGGGCCTGCTGGGCGGCTTCGTTGGTTTTGTCGATGGCCTCCTTGGCCGACTCCGCCGCCTGGTTGAGCATTTGCTGGGCGGACTTTTCCGCCTGCTCGCAACCGCTCATGGCCAGCAGGGCCAACAGCAACACCAGAGGTGTACCGATGGATTTGAAGTGAAGCATCTGTGGGTCTCCATGCAATTAAATCGGTGCGCATTCAGGGGCACCGTGATGGCAAGGGATTCTAAAGAGCCAGATACATCAGGAAAATTCGTATTTTCAGCGGTTATACTTCGGTTTTTACGAATCGGGAAATCGCCATGCTCAATTACCGCCAGTTGCATTACTTCTGGGTAGTGGCCAAGACCGGCAGCATCGTGCGTGCCTGCGAGCAACTGAACCTGACCCCGCAGACCATCAGCGGGCAGATCACCCTGCTTGAGCAAACCTACGGCATCGAGCTGTTTCGCCGGGTCGGGCGCCAGCTGGAGCTGACCGAGAGCGGCCGGCAGACCCTGACCTACGCCGAGCAGATGTTCCAGATTGGCGGCGAGCTCGAGGCGATGCTGCGGGCCCGGCCGGATGAACAGCAGATACTGTTCCGGGTCGGGGTGGCCGATGTGGTGCCCAAGTCCATCGTCTACCGCCTGCTGGCGCCGACCATGGACATGGAAGACGCCCTGCGCCTGAGCTGCCGCGAAGACAAGCTCGAACGGCTGCTGGCAGACCTGGCGATCCAGCGCCTGGACCTGGTGATTTCCGACAGCCCCATGCCCAGCCACCTGGACATCAAGGGCTACAGCCAGAAGCTCGGTGAATGCGGCATCAGCTTTTTTGCCACACAGGCGTTGGCTGAACAGTACGGGCGCAACTTCCCGGCCTGCCTGCAACACGCGCCGCTGTTGATTCCCGGCCAGGAAACCGTGGTGCGCAGCCGACTGCTGCGCTGGTTCGCCGAACAGCAATTGCAGCCGCGGATTGTCGGTGAGTTCGACGACAGCGCCTTGATGCAGGCCTTCGGCCAATCGGGCAGCGGCATTTTCATTGCCCCCAGCGTGATCGCCGACGAGGTCTGCAAGCAGTATGGCGTCGAGCTGATCGGCCAGACCGACGCGGTCAACGAGTCGTTCTATGCCATTTCAGTGGAGCGCAAGGTCAAGCACCCGGGTATCGTCGCCATTACCGAAGGCGCCCGCCGCGAGCTGTTCAACTGGTAGCCGGCGCGGGTTCATCGCCGTTTGCAAAGGGCGCGCAGACTACACTTGCGTCCTACCGTCTGACGCAGCGCAAACACCAAATGTGCCCTGCTGTGCTAAAGTCGCGCCCTTTTTCTCGGCCCTGCCCCGCCAGGTGCCCCATGCTCCAGCGCCGTGGTTCGCCCACCGCGCCCTGAACAAGACAGAGAAACACCTGCCATGACCCCTGTTCTAAACCTGTTGAACCGCACCAGCCTGGTGGTCCAGATCATGATCGGCCTCGCCGCCGGCATTGCCCTGGCCGTGTTCGCCCCCACGACCGCCGCAAGCCTCGGCTTCGTCGGCAAGGTCTTCGTCTCCGCGCTCAAGGCGGTGGCGCCGATCCTGGTGTTCATCCTGGTCATGGCTTCGATCGCCAACCACCGTCACGGCACCGAAACCCATATCCGTCCGATCCTGGTGCTGTACCTGTTCGGCACCTTCGCCGCCGCCGTGGTCGCAGTGATTGCCAGCATGGCCTTCCCGTCCAACCTGGCGCTGAGCACCTCGGACGTTGCCTTGAGTGCTCCCGGTGGCATCACTGAAGTGCTGCAAAGCCTGCTGCTGAGCGTGGTCGACAACCCGGTGAGCGCGCTGATGAACGCCAACTTCATCGGCATCCTGGCCTGGGCCATTGGCTTGGGTGTGGCCATTCGTCACGCCGGGGAGACCACGCGCACGGTGGTTGCCGACCTGTCCAACGGCGTGACTTTGATCGTACGCGTGGTGATTCGCTTCGCGCCGCTGGGGATTTTCGGCCTGGTCGCCTCGACCCTGGCGCAGTCCGGGCTGGACGCCCTGCTCGGTTACCTGCACCTGCTGGCCGTGCTGATCGGCTGCATGCTGTTCGTGGCGCTGGTGGTCAACCCGATCATCGTGTTCTGGAAGATTCGCCGCAACCCCTTCCCGCTGGTGCTGCTGTGCCTGCGTGAAAGCGGCATCACCGCCTTCTTCACCCGCAGCTCGGCGGCCAACATCCCGGTCAACATGGCCTTGAGCGAGAAACTCGGCCTGCACGAAGACACCTACTCGGTGTCGATCCCGCTGGGCGCGACCATCAACATGGCCGGCGCAGCGACCACCATCACCGTGCTGACCCTGGCTGCCGTGCACACCTTGGGCATCGCCGTCGACATCCCGACCGCGATCCTGCTCAGCGTTGTCGCCGCTGTCTGCGCCTGTGGCGCCTCGGGCGTGGCCGGCGGCTCGCTGCTGCTGATCCCGCTGGCCTGCAGCCTGTTCGGCATCCCCAGCGAAATCGCCATGCAGGTGGTGGCCGTCGGTTTCATCATTGGTGTGCTGCAGGACTCGGCGGAAACCGCGCTGAACTCCTCCACCGACGTACTGTTCACCGCCGCGGCCTGCATGGCCAAAGAGCGCCAGGCCGCCTGAGCTTGACCTGCAGCCGGTGCGTCCTGCACCGGCTGCTTGTGTTTTACCCTGTTGCGCACCTAGGCTAGAGGCCTTTCTTCGCATAGAGACAGGGCCATGTCCGCCGAACACGAAACCGCTTCCGACGCCCGCTTCACCAGCACCGAGATCCGCGTGCTCGGCTCGCTGATCGAAAAACAGGCCACCAGCCCGGAAACCTACCCGCTGACCCTCAACGCCCTGGTGCTGGCCTGCAACCAGAAGACCAGCCGTGAGCCGGTCACCAACCTCAGCCAGGGCCAGGTTGGCCAGGCCCTGCGCGCGCTCGAAGGCCAGGGCCTGACCCGCCTGCAGATGGGCAGCCGCGCCGACCGCTGGGAGCAGCGCGTGGACAAGGCCCTGGAGCTGGTGCCGGCGCAGGTAACCCTGCTGGGGCTGATGTTCCTGCGCGGGCCGCAAACGGTTAACGAACTGCTGACCCGCAGCAGCCGCATGCATGAGTTCGAAGATGCCGAGCAGGTGGTGCACCAGCTTGAGCGCCTGATCGCCCGCGGTTTTGCCCTGCACCTGCCGCGCCAGGCCGGGCAGCGTGAAGATCGCTACACCCATGCGCTGGGCGATCCGGCCGAGATCGAGGCGATCCTGGCGGCGCGCCAGCAAGGGCCGGAGCGTTCGGCCGGTGGCGCGGTATCGCTGGAGCGGATCGAAGCGCTGGAAGCACGGATTGCGGCGCTGGAAGAGCGCCTGGCGCAGTTCGAGTAACAGCATCGCGGGGTTGTGTACCACCAGACCCACTGTGGGAGCGGCGGTGCGGCGACCCGACTTGCCCTGCGATAGGTTTTACCCTTCAGCCGCGGGCAAACGCCACTGCCCGCGCCACCTGCTCCGCCGTTGGCCGTACCCCGGTGTACAGCACGAACTGCTCCAGCGCCTGCAAGGCAATCACCTCCAGCCCGGTAATCACCGGTATGCCCAGACGCTGGGCTTCGACGATCAACGGCGTCAGCGCCGGCATCGCCACCACATCGAATACCCGCTGCGCCGCCGCTATCGCCTCGGGGGCGAAGGCCAACTGTTCGGCTTCAACCCCACCGGCCATGCCGATCGGCGTGACATTGACCAACATCGGTGGGCACAGGTCGCCCAGCTCTGCCTGCCAGCGATAGCCGCAACTGTCGGCCAGTTGCCGCCCGGCTTGTTCATTGCGGGCAACGATGATGCCCTGGCTAAAGCCGGCATCGCGCAGGGCACTGGCCACCGCCTTGGCCATGCCGCCGCTGCCGCGCAGGGCAAACGCCGTCGACGGGTCCACCTGGTGACGCAGGAGCAAATGGCGCACGGCCAGGTAGTCAGTGTTATAGCCTTCCAGGTGGCCATTGGTATTGACGATGGTGTTGATCGACTCGATGACCGCCGCCGACGGGTCAATGCCGTCGACCAGGGCCAGGCAGGCTTCCTTGTAAGGCATCGACACGCCACAGCCGCGGATGCCCAAGGCACGGATACCGGCAACGGCTGCCGGCAGGTCATCGGTAGTCATGGCCTTGTAGTAGAAATCCAGATCCAGCTGCTGATACAGATGGTTGTGAAAGCGCACGCCAAAGGTGCCCGGACGCCCGGCCAACGAGATGCACAGCTGGGTGTCTTTGCCTGGAAATGTTGCCATTGAAATCTCCTCAGGAAACGGACTGGCACTGCGCCCTCGCCCGCCGCAGACCGCTGATCGGCCCTTACATAACCTTTACTCTGAACCTGTGTGATTTTTTCGGTTCCCGCAGTCTTATAAATATCACCGACGTCGGCGTTGTGCTGTGAGGAGTGGCTATGAACTGTCGTGGCTGATGATCACTATCAAGCGCGTTGATTTCAACCACCCGGCACTCGACGCTAAGGTAGGCCCATGACTCACGGGAGGAACCCCAATGGCCCCTATCAACATCATGTCCGTCATCGGCAGCGCCGTCCCCACCTCGCTCAGGGAGTTGGGCTTGCTGGCCTGCTGGTACCTGGTGCGCAATGGCGAAGCGATCTCCGGGCCATTGACCTCCTTGCCGGCCGCCCAGGCCCTCGCCGAGCGTCTCGAGGGCCCCGGCCTGCAAGCCTGAGGCCTGCCCACCGTTTTATCGTGCGTTGCTCCGCACAGCCCCTTGCCCCGCCCTTTGGCGGGGCTTTTTATGGGCCGCTGAAAGGCACTTGGATTAAGTTTTTTTCATCTGCACGATAGCGCTGTCCGGGCAATCGACAGCAACTAGGCCATACTCCTAAAATGCAGCGGTTTTTGGGGGAAAACCCTTGCACAGCCAACGACATAACAACTTCTAGTGAGCCTCAACGTGAAAACTTCCCTTTCGATTCTAAGCCTGCTGCTGTTGCTCACAGGTACTGCGACTGTCACGTCGACCGCTGCTGCTCAACCCCCGGCCCAGCAACAACGCGATCCAGCGAAATTGCACCTGGCCTCCGGCAGCGCCCTGCTGATCGATCTGCAAACCAACAAGGTGCTCTACGCCAACAACCCTGACCGGGTGGTGCCGATCGCTTCGGTGACCAAGCTGATGACCGGCATGGTGGTGCTCGACGCCAAGCAGAACATGGACGAGATGCTCACGGTCACCATCGCCCAGAACAAGGAAATGAAAGGGGTGTATTCGCGGGTCAAGCTGGGCAGCCAGCTCAACCGCAAGGACATGCTGCTGATCACCCTGATGTCGTCGGAAAACCGCGCGGCCTCAACCCTGGCGCACAACTACCCGGGCGGCTACAACGCCTTCATCAAGGCGATGAACGCCAAGGCCCGTGCATTAGGCATGAGCCACACCCGTTATGTTGAGCCGACGGGGCTTTCGACCAGCAACGTGTCCACCGCCCGCGACCTCAGCAAGCTGCTGATGGCTGCGCGCAACTACCCGCTGCTGAGCAGCTTGAGCACCACCCGCGAGCAGACCGTGGCGTTCAAAAAACCCAACTACACCCTGGGCTTTCGCAACACCGACCACCTGGTCAACAAGAGCAACTGGGACATCAAGCTGACCAAGACCGGCTTCACCAACGATGCCGGCCATTGCCTGGTGCTGTTGACCAAGATGGACAACCGCCCGGTGGCCATGGTGATCCTCGATGCCTTTGGCAAGTACACCCACTTTGCCGACGCCAGCCGCATGCGCCAGTGGCTTGAGACCGGCAGCACCAAGCCGGCCCCGGCAGTAGCCATGCGCTACAAGTCAGAGCGCACGCAGAACCGTCAACTGGCTGACTGAAAACAAAAGGGCCTGTGCATGCACAGGCCCTTTTTCGTTTCAGGCGTTGGTGCTGACCAACGAGCCCGAGCTGCTGCCACCGGCTTCGGTCAGCGCCTTGAGCAGCGTTGCCGTGGCGCTGGCGATCGACGCCGTGGTCGCGCCCACCGCCGATTGCGCGGCAGCAACAGCGGAAGCCTTGAGGATCGGCTCCATGTCGCTGGCCAGGACTTCCTGCAAGCGTTTCTGCTGCTCGGCCAATTGCTTTTGCATTTTCTTGATCATCTCGCGCAATTGCTTGATGTGCGCCGGTTCTTCGCCCGCACTGGCCTCTTCCTTTTCCTTGGCCTCTTCGGCCTTGCCGCTATCACGCACCTTGGACAGGTCGACGCTGACCGCGCCCGCCGCTTCCATCCCGGCCTGCCTTTCCTGGCCGGTGACGGTGATGCCGGTGTTGATGCCGCTGTTCAATGGGGTCCCGTTGATTGATACGGCGCTAAAACCTGCCATGTTTCTATCGTCCTGATGGTATTGGGGTTAACCCGGCTATCGGCCGCAGACGCTGAAACTTGAACCCGGCGCTCGCCCGGATAAATTTGCCCGCACGCCACTCGTCCCTCCTGATACCCAAGCTTTGCCCACGGCACGCCTGTGCACCGGGCAAACCGCTCCGATCAGCCTAACGTCGAGATGGCAATGACCACATCCCGTTCCCGCAAAGCCCTCTACATCGGCCTGCCCCTGGCCCTGGCAGTGGCCGCTGCCACCGCCGGCTACCTGTACTTCAAATCCCAGCACGGCTACCCGCGCCCGATCGTCGAACAGGCCAATGCCCTGCACGAGCACATGCTGTCGTTCGATAGCCATGTCACTGTGCCGCTGAACTTCGGTAGCGCCGGCAACGAGATCGACAAGGACGGCCACGGCCAGTTCGATCTGGTCAAGGCCGGGCAAGGGCGTTTGTCGGGTGCGGCGTTGACCATTTTCGGCTGGCCGGAGCTGTGGAACGGCCCCAATGCCCCGCACCGCCCGACCCCGGGCTTTGTCGATGAAGCCCGGCACCAGCAGGAGGTGCGCTACAAGATCATCAGCAACATGGTCCGCGACTTCCCCAACCAGGTCGGCATTGCCTATACCCCGGATGATTTCCGGCGCCTCAATGGCGAAGGCAAGTTCGCCGTGTTCATCAGCATGCTCAACGCCTACCCGCTGGGCCACGACCTGTCACAGCTGGACCTGTGGGCCAAACGCGGCATGCGCATGTTCGGCTTCAGCTACACCGGTAACAACGATTGGGCCGACTCCTCGCGCCCGCTGCCGTTCTTCAACGACACCGCCGACGCCCTCGGCGGCTTGTCGCCACTGGGCGAGCAGGCGGTCAAGCGCCTCAACGCGCTGGGGGTGATCATCGATGTGTCGCAGATGTCGACCCTGGCCCTGGAGGACGTCGCACGCCTGAGCCAGGCGCCGTTCGTGGCCTCGCATTCGGCGCCGCGGGCGCTGGTGGATATTCCGCGCAACCTCAGCGACAAGGAAATGCAGCTGATCAAGGACAGCGGCGGCGTCATCCAGGTGGTCGGTTTCGGCCAGTACCTCAAACCGCTGAGCAAGCCGACCCTGGACAAGCTCGAAGCCCTGCGCGTGCGCTTCGACCTGCAACCGCTGCAAGGCCTGGCCAACGCCCTGATGCCCGGCGACGCGGTAATCGCCATCTGGCCCGAGGCACGCTTTGGCGAGTACGCCAGCAGCCTCTACGGCATCCTCGATCAAGAACCCAAAGCCACCCTCAAGGACTTTGTCGATGCCATCGACTACACGGTGAAGAAGGTCGGCATCGACCACGTTGGCATCAGCTCCGACTTCAACGACGGCGGCGGCCTGGAGGGTTTCAAGGATGTCAGCGAAATCCGCAACGTCACCGCCGAACTGCTCACCCGTGGTTACTCCGAGGCCGACATCGGCAAGCTGTGGGCCGGCAACTTCCTGCGGGTGTGGGCGCAGGTGCAAAAAACCGCCCAGCCCGTTGCCGCCACCGCCACCCCTTGAGCCGGAAGCCGCCCGCCATGACAGATCGCCGTACCTTTCTCAAGCAGGCCGGCCTGCTCGCCGCCAGCCTGCCGTTGCTACCCGAGGCGCTGGCCACCCCGACCGCGCCGCTGAGCGGCAGCGACAAATGGCGCAACCTGCGCCAGCTGTTCCCCCTCGATCCGGACTACGCCCACTTTGCCAATTTCCTGGTCACTGCCCACCCGCGCCCGGTGCAGGAAGCCATCGATTACTACCGCGCTGAAGTCGACCGCAACCCGGCCAGCCGCATGGACTGGGAGAGCCAGTACGAATGGCAGCGTGAAGGCGAGGTCCGCCAGTGGGCGGCGCGCTACCTGCAAGTCAGGCCCCGGCAGATCGCCCTGACCGGCAGCACCACCGAAGGCCTGGGGATGATTTACGGGCGCTTGCAGGTCAGCCCGCAGCAGGAAATCCTCACCACCGAACACGAGCACTATTCCACAAACCGCACCCTGGCCTTTCGCCAGCGCCACGAAGGCACCCAGGTGCGCAAGCTGCGCCTGTTCAGCCAGCCCTGGGGAATTTCCACCGACCAGGTGCTAAGCACGATCGACCAGGCCATCACCCCCAACACCCGGGTGCTGGGCATGACCTGGGTGCACTCGGGCAGCGGCGTAAAGCTGCCGGTCGGGCAGATCGGCGAGCTGGTGCGCCGGCACAACCGCGAGCGCGATGAAAACCAGCGGATCATTTACGTGGTCGACGGCGTGCACGGCTTCGGTGTCGAGAACAGCACCTTCGCCGACTTCAACTGCGACTACTTCATCGCCGGCACCCATAAATGGATGTTCGGCCCGCGTGGTACCGGGATCATCTGCGCCGCCTCGGAGAAGATGCAGCACCTGACCCCGACCTTCGCCACTTTCTCCGAGGACGAAGATTTCGCCACCATCATGACCCCCGGCGGCTACCACGCCTTCGAGCACCGCTGGGCACTGGGCAAGGCCTTCGAGCTGCACCTGCAACTGGGCAAGGCCGATGTCCAGGCGCGCATCCACCAGCTCAACGACCTGCTCAAGCAGCGGCTCAAAGAGCACAAGGCCATCGAACTGGTCACCCCGCTCAGCAGCGAACACTCGGCGGGCTTCACCTTCTTCAGGGTCAAGGAACGCAACGCCGATGCCATCGCCGCTTACCTGGTCGACAACCGGGTAATGGTCGACGCCGTGTCGCGCGACGTCGGCCCGGTGATTCGCTTCGCTCCGGGCCTGCTCAACAACGAGCAGGAAATCGATCGGGCCATGGCCCTGCTGATCAAAAAACTCTGAAAAGGCCTTCGCATGTCTTCACCACTGCTCTACCCGCTATCCGTACTCGCGCTGCTGACCAGCATCGCCAGCGCCCAGGCCGCCGACGCGGTACAACCGGGCAAGGTCTTTCGCGACTGTAAAAGCAGCTGCCCGGAAATGGTCATGCTGCCGGCCGGCCGTTACACCATGGGCACCCCGGACGACGAAGTCGGCCGCCAGCCCGACGAAGGCCCGCAACACACCGTGACCTTCGCCAAGCCGTTCGCGGTCAGCCGCTACCAGGTAACTGCCGGTGAATGGGACGCCTACCTGCGCGAGTCCGGGGCCAAGATTGCCGACGGCGACACCCGCCCGGGCCGCGAGTGCAAGGCCAGCAAGCCGCGCTACCAGCAAGGCCCGCGACAACCGGCGGTGTGCATGAGCTATCACGATGCCCAGGCCTATGCCGACTGGCTGACGAAAAAGACCGGCAAGCACTACCAGTTGATCAGCGAAGCACAGCGCGAATACGCCGCCCGCGCCGGCAGCAACGGGCCGTTCCCGTTCGACATGGACCCGGACGGCGACTACCAGATCAGCCGCAACGCCAACGTCTACGGGCCCAGGGATGGCTTCAGTTTCAGCTCGCCGGTGGGCAGCTACCCGGCCAACGCCTTTGGTGTGTACGACATGCACGGCAACGTCTACGAATGGGTCGCCGACTGTTATCACGACAGCTACGAAGGCGCCCCGAACGACGGCAGTGCCTGGCAGCAGGCCGACTGCAAGGTGGTGGTGATTCGTGGCAACGACTGGGGCGAGGCGCCGATTTTCTCGCGCTCCGGCAACCGCAACGCCAACCTGCCAGGCAACCGCGGAGACTGGATTGGCGTACGCCTGGTCCGCGAACCGTGACGGGCCAACGGCGCTAAATTGTCCCGCAAGCCACTCGTCCTATCGTTGTAATCCCCAAGCCCCGGGGGCCGCCTTCGAGGCTATCGGCCCCGACACTGAAGGAACCGATAGCATGAGCCAGATCCATTTCCCCCAGAAGGTCCACGACCTCGTCGGCGTGGGCTTCGGCCCTTCCAATCTGGCCCTGGCCATTGCCCTGGAAGAGCTCGCGCAAACCAATGGTCACGCGCTGGATGCGCTGTTCATCGACAAGCAGCTGGACTACCGCTGGCACGGCAACACCCTGGCGACCCAGAGCGAACTGCAAATCTCCTTTCTCAAGGACCTGGTGTCGCTGCGCAACCCCACCAGCCCCTACAGCTTCGTCAATTACCTGCACCAGAAGCAGCGCCTGGTCGACTTCATCAACCTCGGCACCTTCTATCCCTGCCGCCTGGAGTACAACGACTACCTGCGCTGGGCCGCCGAGCACTTCGCCACGCAGGCCAGCTACGGCGAAGAAGTACTGCGCATTGAGCCGGTGCTCGACAGCGGCCGGATCCGCCACCTGAAGGTCATTTCGCGTGACGCACAGGGCCAGGAGCATGGCCGCCTGACCCGCTCGGTGGTCGTCGGCAGTGGCGGCACACCGAAAGTCCCCAGCATCTTTGCGGCCTTCAAGGACGACCCGCGAGTCTTCCACCATTCTCGCTACCTCAGCAGCCTGGCCGGCTTGCCCTGCACCGAAGGCAAAGCCATGCGCATTGCGATCATCGGCTCGGGGCAAAGCGCCGCGGAAGCCTTCATCGATCTCAACGACAGCTTTGCGTCGGTCAAGGTCGACATGATTGTGCGTGCCTCGGCGCTCAAGCCGGCCGACGATAGCCCCTTCGTCAACGAAGTCTTCGCCCCTGTGTACACCGACCTGGTGTTCAACCAGAGCAGCCCGGAGCGCAAGAAGCTGATTGACGAATATCACAACACCAACTATTCGGTCGTTGATATCGACCTGCTCGAACGCATCTACGGCATCCTCTATCGCCAGAAGGTCGCCCATCAGTTCCGTCACGCCGTGCTCTGCCGCCGCCAGGTGCAGGCGGCCACCGCCACCGCCGATGGCATCGAGCTGACCCTGGAAGACCTCTCGACCGGGCAACAGCAGACCCATCGTTACGATGCCGTGATCCTCGCCACCGGCTACGAGCGACGCTCGCACCGGGAACTGCTGGCACCGCTACAAGACTACCTGGAGGACTACAGCGTCGGCCGCGACTACCGCGCCCTGGCCAGTAGCGACCTGCAGGCCGCGGTGTACTTGCAGGGTTTCTGTGAAGCCACCCATGGCCTGAGCGACACCTTGCTCTCGGTGCTGCCGATTCGCGCGGCCGAAATTGGCCAGTCGCTGTACGACACCCTGGGCAAGCAGGCAGTACCTGCTTTTGCCACTTCCCATGCGCCGACTGCGCTGACCAGCGCCTGAGCCAGGAACCCTTCATGAGCAAGCAATACCGTGGCGCAATGCGCGAGCTGTTGGCGCTGTTGCGCCCTTTCTGGCCGCAGGTGGTCGTGTCGATTGTTCTGGGCATGATCGGTGGCTTGAGTGTCACCGCCTTGCTGGCGACCATTAACGATGGCCTGCACAGCCCGCAAGGCCTTGGCCCGTCGCTGATTGCCAGTTTCGCCGGGCTGTGTGTGGTGGCGTTACTGAGCTCGATTCTGTCCGATATTGGCAGCAACCGCATCGGTCAGAAGATCATCGCCAACCTGCGCAAGGAGCTGGGGGAAAAGGTCCTCAGCGCCCCGATCGGGCAGATCGAACGCTACCGCAGCCATCGCTTGATTCCGGTGCTGACCCACGACATCGATACCATCAGCTCGTTCGCCTTCGCCTTTGCGCCCCTGGCCATTTCCCTGACCGTGACCCTGGGCTGCCTGGGTTACCTGGCAATGCTGTCCTGGCCAATGTTTGTCATGATGCTGCTGGCAATCGGCATCGGCACGGTGATCCAGTACGTGGCCAGGGCTCGTGGCATCAAGGGCTTCATGGCCGCTCGCGAAGCCGAGGATGAACTGCAGAAACACTACAGTGCGATCGCCGAGGGCGCCAAGGAGCTGCGCATCCACCGCCCCCGGCGCCAGCGCATGTTCGTCGCGGGGATACAAAAGGTTGCCGAGCATATCTGCAATACCCAGATTCGCTCGATCAATACTTTCGTGATTGCCAAAAGCCTCGGCTCGATGCTGTTCTTCGTGGTCATCGGCCTGGCCCTGGCCCTGCAGTCGTTCTGGCCGAGCGCCGACAAAGCGGTAATGAGTGGCTTCGTGCTGGTGTTGCTGTACATGAAGGGGCCGCTGGAGCATCTGGTCAGCACCCTGCCCATAGTCAGCCGGGCGCAGATCGCCTTTCGCCGGATCGCCGAGTTGTCCGAGCAGTTTTCATCGCCCGAGCCGCACCTGCTGCTCAGCGACCAGGGCGCGCCGACAGTGAGCGTCGAGCGCCTGCAACTGCTTGATATCTGTCACAGCTACCCGACCCGGGACGGCTGCGCGCCCTTTCACCTGGGGCCGGTCAACCTGGATATCCGCCAGGGCGACATTGTCTTCATCGTCGGCGAAAACGGCTGCGGCAAGACCACGCTGATCAAGCTGTTACTGGGGCTCTACCCGCCACAGCAAGGCCAGATCCGCCTCAACGGCGAGGTCATCGACGATCGCGCCCGCGATGACTACCGGCAACTCTTCACCACCATTTTTGCTGACTATTACCTGTTCGACGACCTGGTCAATGACGGCCTGCAGGTACCTGCCCAAGCCTCGCAATACCTGGAACGCCTGGAGATCGCTCACAAAGTCAGTATCCGTGACGGCGCCTTCAGCACCACCGACCTGTCGACCGGGCAACGCAAGCGCCTGGCACTGGTCAATGCCTGGATCGAAGAGCGCCCGGTGCTGGTGTTCGATGAATGGGCCGCCGACCAGGACCCGACGTTCCGGCGCATTTTCTACACCGAGCTGTTGCCCGACCTCAAGCGCCTGGGCAAGACCATCATTGTCATTTCCCACGACGACCGTTACTTCGATATCGCCGATCAACTGATCCGGATGAAGAACGGACAAGTCGTGGCCGAACGTGCCATGGCTTGAAAAAGAAAAAAGTTTTCCGGATTTGGCCTGCTAGAGCGTCTTACAAAAAATACTAATCATTCTCACTTGTTTGCCTTCGCGCTGGAGCCTCCGTTGACCACTGCATACCGCTTGCCACCCTTCACCAGGGCTTTGCTGATTCGTCGGACTTTAACCAGGCCACTGGCACTGAGCAGCCTGGTCGGCCTCAGCGCCCTGGCTGTCACTGCCCAGGCCCATGCGCAGATGGTCGCGTTTGCAATTCCAGCGCAATCGCTGGCCAGCGCCCTGCAGGCGTTCGGCACCCAGGCCAACATCCAGATTCTCTACAGCCCCGACGACGTCGCCGGGCTTAGAAGCCGCGCACTGAACGGCACCAAGGAGCCTGCCCAGGCGATTGCCGAACTGCTCGGCGGGACCAGCGTGCGCTACAACCTGCAAGGCGATGTGCTGACCATCCATGGCAACAAGGGCGGCGCCGACCTGACCCTGGATGCCACCACGGTCAACAGCTCATCCCTGGGCCTTACCACTGAGGGCACCGGGTCCTACACCACCGGTGAAACCAGTACGGCGACCAAGATGAACCTGTCGCTGCGCAAGACCCCGCAGTCTGTCAGCGTAATCACCCGTCAGCAGATCGAAGACCAAGGGCTGTTGAGCATCGCCGATGTGCTCAACCAGACGCCCGGGGTGACGGTCAGCCAGGACAATACCGAGGTCAATACCTTTTATTCCCGGGGCTTCGAGATTTCCAACTTTCAGTTCGACGGCCTGCCCAGCCTCAGCACCAATGCCCCGTTGCGCGACAACTACGGTTTGATCGGCACCGCCATTTACGACCGTATCGAGATCCTGCGCGGCTCGGCCGGCTTGCTCAATGGCACCGGCTACCCGTCGGGCGTGGTCAACTTCGTGCGCAAAAAACCGACCGCGCAGTTCCAGGGGCATGTGACCGCCGGCGCGGGCAGCTGGGACCAGTACCGCACCGAAGTCGACCTGTCCGGCCCGTTGACCGACAGCAAGCATATTCGTGGCCGGATGGTGGCTGCCACTCAGGATGAAAAAAGCTACATCGACTACCTGCGTCGTGAAGACCACGTGTTCTACGGCATCATCGAGGCCGACCTGTCCGACAGCACCACCTTCGCTTTCGGCATGGACTATCAGAAAGGCAATGCCGACGGCTCGACCAACTCCAACCTGCCGGCGTTCTACACCAACGGCGCGACGGTCAAGCCGTCGCGTTCGACCAACTCCGGGGCAAAATGGTCGTACAGCAACACCGAAACCCAACGCTACTTCGCCAACATCGAACACCATTTTGAAAATGACTGGCTGCTCAAGGTCGAGACCAATTTCCGCCGCTATGACGTCGACAACCTCACCGCCACCGCCAACGGCCAGATCGACGCGGTCACCCACTCGGCCAACGCCTTTACCAGCAAGTACTACTCGACCTCCAAGGAAGTCGACGTAGCGGCTTATGCCACCGGCCCTTTCCAGCTGTTCGGGCGCACCCATGAAATGGTCATGGGCCTGAACTGGGCACGCAACGAAAACGAATCCGGTACCCATTCGTTCGGCAGTTACAAGATCGATGACTTTTTCAACTGGGACAACAATCCGGTCAAGCCCAGCAAACTGCTGTTCACCGTGCCTTACGACACCGTTGCCCGTGAGCGTGCCGGGTACTTTGCGACCATCCTCAAACCGACGGACCGGCTGAACGTGATTCTCGGTTCACGGGTGACCGACCACTACTGGAACCAGGATGGTTTCAACCCGTTGCTGCCCAACCCCAACACCCATTACAACTCCCGCGAAAGTGGCGTGGTCACCCCTTACGCGGGCATCACCTATGACCTGGACGACTACCACACCGTTTACGCAAGCTACGCCGATATCTTCAAACCGCAACCGTTCAACCCCGATCGCAACGGCACGCCGCTGGAGCCACTGACCGGTGAAAGCTACGAAGTGGGGATCAAGGGCGAATACTACGAGGGCCGCCTGAACGCCAGCCTCGCGCTGTTCACCTCCAAGCAGGACAACGTCGCCGAAGCCGACGGCCTGCGTGTGGACATTCCCAACGCCACGGCTTACAAGGCGGTGTCAGGCGCTACCACCAAAGGCTTTGAAATCGAAGTCTCGGGTGAACTGCTTCCCGACTGGAATGTTCATGGCGGCTACACCTACCGCACCTCCGAAGACAAGGACGGCAACAAGGTCAGCACCACCCAGCCTGAACAGATCGCCCGGTTCGCAACCACCTATCGCCTGCCCGGCCTGCTCAACCGCATGACAGTGGGCGGCAACGTCTCGTGGCAGAGCAATATCTACTACGACACCACCCTGGGCTTTGGCCCCGGCGCAATCCCCGCCCGCTTCGACCAGAAGGGCTACACCCTGGTCGGCCTGCTGGCCGGTTACGATTTCAGTGACAACCTGCGCGGCAACATCAACCTCAACAACCTGACCGACCGCAAGTACTTCAGCGGCATGGGCTCCTACGGTTCGACCTTCTACGGCGAGCCGCGCAATGTGATGGCCAGCCTCAAGTATTCGTTCTGATCCAGGGCACAGGAAAAAGGGGCACTGAACGTCGGTTCAGTGCCCCTTTTTCATGGCCAGGGTGAAACCTTTGCCTCAACGCTCGAACGCCTGGCGCAGGTCTGCGCATAACTGTGTGTAGATGTCTGTGACCTGGCCAACCACCGAGCCCAGGCGCAAAAAGTCATGGGTCAGGCCGGTGTATTCCCTGAGCGTT
This sequence comes from Pseudomonas sp. UC 17F4, assembly GCF_900101695.1. Lineage (NCBI taxonomy): Bacteria > Pseudomonadati > Pseudomonadota > Gammaproteobacteria > Pseudomonadales > Pseudomonadaceae > Pseudomonas > Pseudomonas sp. UC 17F4. The sequence continues at coordinate 2,813,528 of NZ_FNKV01000001.1, read as the reverse complement.
ACAGGTACGCCCTGCTCCTGCAGCCGGCGTGCATAGGCCCGGCCCTCATCAAGCAGCGGATCAAGCCCGGCCAGGGCAATGCAGGCGGGGGCAACGTTGCTCAGCTTATCTGTCAGCAACGGCGAAAAGCGCCAGTCACAGCGGTCTTGCGCAGCACTCTGGTAGTGCTGGTAGAACCACTCCAGCGTCTGGCTCTCGAGCAAGTAGCCTTCGGCGAACAGCTCCATGGAGGCGCTGCGCCGGGAGGCATCCGTCACCGGATAGCACAGGAGTTGCAAGCGCGGCTGCAGCGCCGCGTCCGGCCCTGCCTGGGCAGCCTGGGTCGCCAACACGGTGGCAATGGTCGCGCCGACACTGTCGCCGGCAAACGCGACCCGGGCAAGGTCCAGCTGCAGGGCCCGGGCCTGGCCGGGCAACCAGGCCAGGACATCCTCGCCATCGAGCAGCGGCTGCGGAAAACGGTGTTCGGGCGCCAACCGGTAGCCCACCGACAGCACCGCACATTGGCCGCCTGCGGCAAACTCGCGACAAACGCCATCGTGCGAATCCAGGCTGCCCACCACGTAGCCACCGCCGTGGAAGTACATCAGCAATGGCAAGGCCCCCTCGCATTGCCGGGCACGATACAGGCGCACCGGCACCGCGCCGCCGTCGCGGCTGGTGACCGTCAGTTCCTGACAGTCGAGCCGCTGCTCGACGGGCCAGCGCAGTTGCTGGGTAGTCTGCTCGAACGCGGCCCGGGCCTGCTCCGGGGTTTGTTGATGAAAAGGCAGATCGAGCGGGCCGCGGCTTTCCTCGGCCAGGTCGAGGAAATCAGCAAGATCAGGGTGCAAAGACATTTGAGCTTCCTAAACGGTGTATCGAATCGTGCCGGCAAAGGTTTGCCGGCACACAGGTTGACGGCTCAGGCGGCCTGGGCCAGGCAATGGCTGATGATCGCCTGCAGCTCGCGCTGATAGTCGTCCATCAACTGGCGAATGGTTTCACGACGATAGCGCCGGGTACTGAACACACAACGCAAGGCCAGGCGGCCGTCGAACACCTGGCCGACAATCTCCAGCCAGTTGCCCAGCGGCGCTTGCAGGCTGTAGCACGCCCCCACGCTTTGCTCGGCCGGCACCAACAAGGCGCGCTCGTCAAAGCTCTGGTCGAACTGGCCCAGGTAGTTGAACGTCACTCTGGCCTGGGCCAGCCCGGCAAACTGCTGCCTGAGGCTGTTGCCCGCCAGGTAGCGCAACACGCCGTAACCCAGCCCCTTGTCGGGGACTGCCGCCAACTGGCGCTGAACCCCGAGCAGGCTGGCGCGGATGTCACCCTCGGCACCGGGCACCAGGCGTACCGGGTACATGCTGGTGAACCAGCCCAGGCTACGGCTCAAATCCAGCTCGTCGAACAGGTCTTCACGACCGTGACCTTCAAGCTGGATCAACGCCGCATCCTGCCCGCTCCAGCGGCACAGCACGCGACTCAAGGCGCCCAGCAACAGGTCATTGATCTGCGTCTGGTAGACCGCCGGCACCTGGGTCAACAGTTCGCTGGTGCGCTGGGCGTCGAGTTCCATGCGCTCTACCGCATGGAAGCCGACCAGGTTCTTGCCGCGGGGGTTATCGCAAGGGAAAGGCTGCCCCGAGTCTTGCAGTTGTTCGAGCCAGTACCCCAGCTCGCGCTCCACCAGCAGCGGCGCTTGTTGTTCAAGACGGGTCGCCCAGGCCTGGTAGCTGCTGGTGCGAATCGGCAACGCTGGGCTGTTGCCCTGGCTGCAAGCCTCGTAGGCCTGTTGCAAATCCTGCAGCAAGATGCGCCAGGACACCGTATCAATCGCCAGGTGGTGAATGACCAGCAGCAAGCGCTGCTCGCCGGCAAAGGTGATTTGCAGGGCGCGCATCAATGGCCCTTGCTGCAGGTCCAGGCTACGTTGCACCCGGGCGGTCAAGTCTTCCAGCGCCGCCTCATCGGCCACGCTCACCTGCTCCAGCAGCGGCTTGTCGGCCTGGGCCTGCTGTGGCCGATACGCCTGATACCAACGTTCGCCCTCCTTGGCAAAGCACAAGCGCAAGCCATCATGCTGCTGCACCACAGCCTGCAAAGCCTGCTCCAGCGCCTGCGGATCGAGTGCCTGGCGCGAGCGCAGCATCAATGCCTGGTTGAAGTGGTGCGCCTCTGGCATGTTCTGGGCGAAGAACCATTCCTGGATCGGCAACAGGCTGAACCGGCCATCGCTGACCCGGTGGCTCAGGTCCTCCTGCTGCGCAGCACCGGCAAAGACCTGCTGATCGAACAGGCCGGCGATGGTCTGGTAGCGCATCAGGTCGCGCAGCTTGAGGTTGATGTCCAGCTGCGGGTGATTACGCACGCGGGAAATGACCTGCAAGCTGAGAATCGAGTCGCCGCCCAGCTCGAAGAAGTTGTCACTGATGCCAACCCTGTCGACTTGCAGCACCTCGGCCCAGACCTGCGCCAGCAGGTGTTCCTGCTCGCTGCGCGGGGCCAGGTAGCTATCGGCGCTGAAATCCGGCTCTGGCAAGGCCTTGCGGTCGAGTTTGCCGTTGAGCGAGATGGGCAGTGCCGCGAGGCAGATAACCTGTGCCGGGACCATGTAGTCGGGCAGCACCGCGCGCAGACCGCTGAGCAGCGCCGGCCCCTGATCGATGCCGTGCGGGGTGACCGCGTAGGCAATCAAGCGCTTGCCGGCGGCAAAGTCACGGGCAATGACCAGCGCATCGCTGACCCCGGGTTGCTGGCGCAGGCAGGCCTCGACTTCGCCCAGCTCGATGCGAAAGCCGCGAATCTTTACCTGGTGATCGATGCGACCGACGTAGTCGATGATGCCGTCCTCACGCAGGCGCACCAGGTCACCACTGCGGTAGGCCCGGGTTCCTGGCTGGCCGAAAGGGTCCGGTACGAAGCGCTCGGCGGTCAGGCCCGGGCGACGATGGTAGCCTCGGGCGACCCCCTCGCCACCAATGTACAGCTCGCCGGCGAAGCCTGCAGGCAACGGGTTGAGGTCATCGTCCAGGACCTGCAAGGCGCGCAAGCCGATCGCGCGGCCGATCGGTGCATACGCAGCTTCACAGGTCGAATCGGCCGGCACTTTCCATAGCAGCGGGGTGACCACGGTCTCAGTCGGTCCGTAGCCATTGGTGAAGTACTGCGGGCGCAATGCTGCCTTGACCAGCTCGAAGGTCTGTTCGGGTACGGCGTCGCCGCCAAAGCAGTAGATGTTCACCGCAGGCGCAGGCTCGCCACACTGGCGGGCATACTCGGCAACCTGCTTGAGGTAGGCCGGCGGGAAGCAGGCGATGGTGATTGCCTGCTGCCCAAGGGCCTTGAACGTCTGCTCCGGTGTCCACAGTTCGGCGTCGCGAATGACCAGCGCCCCGCCGCTGCCGAGGACGCTCAACCAACGCTCATGGGCACCGTCGAAGGCAAACGACATAAAGTGCAGTTCGCGGGTGCTGGCGTTCATTTCGTAGCGTTCGATAATTGCCTGGCAGTGCATGCTCAAGGGCCCGCGGGTAACCGCCACGCCCTTGGGCTGACCGGTGGAACCGGAGGTGTAGATCAGGTACGCCAGGTTGCGATCATCGCCGCAGGCAAGCGCTGGCCCGACGCGCTGTTCATCGAGCGGCAGTCGATCCATCTCTACCCGTGGCAACAGCGCCGGCAGCGGCAGGCGCCCGAGCAGATCGCTGTGGGTAATGACCAGGGCCATGCCCGAGTCCTCGATCATGTAGGCCAGGCGCTCGCTCGGGTAATCGATGTCCAGCGGCACATACGCCGCGCCGCACTTGAGCACGGCCAGCAGTGCCACGATCATCTGCGGCGAACGCTCCAGGGCCACCCCGAGCAGAACTTCAGGGCCCGCGCCCTGCGCCATCAAGGTCGCGGCCAGAGCATTGCTCTGGCGCTGCAGGGCGGCATAGTCCAGGCGCTGCCCCGCACATTCCACCGCAATCGCCCCGGGCTGACGCCGGGCCTGTTCGTCAATCAGCTCGACCACCGACAGCGGACGGTACTGCCGCGCCGGCTGTGCCCCCCAGGCTTGCAGTTGCTGCCACTGCGCGGTATCCAGCCGTTGCAGGTTACCCACCCGCTGCAGCGGTGTCTCGAGCATGGCCGTCAGTAGCCCCTCCATGGCGTGACGGATGCCCTCGACGGCCTGCTCGCTGAAGGCACTGCGCAAATGCAGGTATTCGATCGACAGGCTGTCGTTGAGGTGGACGGCCAGGTCCATCGGGAAGTTGGTGACATCGTGATTGCGTGACTCGCCAAAGTGCAGGCCGCTGTCCCGGGCCTCGCCAAGCCGCTCATCGATCGGGTAGTTCTCGAACACGATGATGCTGTCGAACAACGCCTGTCCGCCCATGCCTGCCCAACGCTGGATATCCGCCAGCGGCACATGGGAATGATCGCGCACGTCCAGGTTGTAGGCTTGCAGGTCGCGCAACCAGGCATCCAGCGCTTGTTCCGGCCTGATGCGGTGAATGACTGGCAAGGTATTGATAAACAGGCCCAGCAGGGTGTCGGCATTGGCCAGGCCCTCCGGTCGCCCGGCAACCGTGGCGCCGAACACCACGGTGTCCTGGCGCGTGTAGCGTTGCAGCAAGAGCAGCCAGGCGCCCTGAATCAGGGTGTTGGGGGTGATACGCAAGTCACGGCACACCTGTTGCAACCGTGCAGTGCGCGCTGCATCCCAGCGGGTGTACAGCGCCCGGTGACCGGGCTCGCTGCTGCTGTGCCGCGGATGCACCGCCTGGCTCAGCGAAGTCGGCTCGACCAAGGCCTGCAGGCGCTGCTTCCAGAACTGTTCGAGGCCCTTGGCGTCCTGCCCCTGCAGCCAGCCGATGAAGTCGCGAAAGCGCCCGCCTGGCGCCGCAACCTGCGCGCCACAGTAGTGCTGCAGCACTTCTGCGAGCAGACGTGAATTGCTCCAGCCATCCATCAGGATGTGGTGGCTGGTCCAGATCATCCGGTATTGCCCAGGGCCGGTACCAATCAGCAACAGGCGCAGCAACGGCGCGGCGCCGATATCAAAGCCGCGGGCCCGTTCGGCGCTGGCACATTGCGCGACACGCTGTTCATCCCAGGGTTGATCCTGCCAGTCGAGGGTCTGTACGTGCAGCTTGACCCGGCGCTGCACGACTTGCAGCGCCGGCGTCTGCCGATCCGGCCAATGAAAACTGGTACGCAGGGCCTCGTGGCGGTCGATTGCCGCCTGCCAGGCCTGGCAGAATCGCTCGACATCCAGGCCCTGCACCGGCAACTGCACCTGGTTGATGTAAAGCGCCGACTCGTTGTCTTCCAGGGTGTGCAGGAGCATGCCCTGCTGCATCGGCGAGAGCGGGTAGATGTCTTCGATTTCGCCGGCGGCAATCGGCAGTTGGTCAAGCCAGGCCTGCGAAACCTGCGCCAGCGGGAAGTCCGAGGGGGTCACCGCGCCAACGCCCTGATCGCAGCAATGCTCGATCAGACGCTCGAGCTCCTCGCTGTACTGCGCGGCCAGGTGCGCGATCGTCGCCTCATCGAACATGCTGCGGCTGAAGGTCCAGCCTATGCTCAAGGCCGAGTCGTACACCTGGCCATTGAGGCTCAACCAGTTGCCCAGCGGCGCGTCCAGGCTGCGCTCAAGCCCTCGGTTTTCAGCGGCGGGAACGAACAGTGCCTGATCGCTGCTGAAACTGGCGTCGAACTGCCCAAGGTAGTTGAAGGTCACCCGCGGCACCGGCAATTGCGCCAGGCTTTCACGCGCCTGCTGATCACCCAGGTAACGCAGCACCCCGTAGCCGATGCCTTTGTCCGGCACCGCCCGCAGTTGCTCCTTGATCCCCTTGAGGGTGTCGCTCCACTGCTCGAAGGCCTGCAACTTGAGCGCAAACATGCTGGTGAACCAACCCAGGGTGCGGGTCAGGTCGACCTCATCGAACAGCTCTTCACGGCCATGGCCTTCAAGCTGGATCAGGCAATGGTCGGCGCCGGTCCAGCGCTGCAACACCCTGGCCAGGGCTGCCAGCAGCAGGTCGTTGATCTGCGTGCGGTAAGCCGCGGGGGCCTGCTGCAACAGCTTGCGCGTCAGCTGCGGGCTCAACTGGCTGTACAGCGTCAGCGCATCGCGACTGCGCAGCGTACCGTCGGCGTGATCCTGGGGCAGCTCGGCGCATGCGCCCTGCAACTGCTGCTGCCAGTAGCCGAGCTGCGCCTGCAGGTTGTCGCCCCGCGCATAGGTTTGCAGACGTTCGGCCCAGGCTTTGACCGAAGTGGTCTTGGCCGGCAAGGCCACAGGCTGGCCTGCCGCCAACTGTGTGTAGGCCTGTTGCAGGTCTTCGAACAGGATGCGCCAGGACACACCATCCACGGCCAGGTGGTGGACCACCAGCAACAGCCGTTGCTGACCGTCGGCCAGGGTCGCCAACAGCGCCCGCAGCAACTGCCCTTGTGCCGGCTGCAGGCTGCGCTGGGCCTCGTCGCAGTCGACTGAAAGCGCGGCCAGGTCGACTGGCGCGGTTTGCCACAGCAGCGGCGCCTGCGCCCAGTGCGCAAGCAGGCGCTCGGGCTGCAGATAGCGCACCTGTTCGGCGCTGAAGCACGAACGCAAGACATCGTGGTGCATCACCAACGCTTGCAGCGCACGCTCCAGCAGGTCGGCCTGCAGCGGCTGCGATGGCTTGAGCAGCACCGACTGGTTCCACTGGTGACGCTGGGGGATGTCACTGGCAAAAAACGCCTGGTGGATCGGCAGCAGCAACGCCGCGCCACTGACCAGGCCCTGGTCCACTGCATCGACTTCGCCGACCTCGCGAGACCGGGCGACAGCCGCCAGGCTCTGCACCGTCTGGTGCTGGAACAGCTCTTTGGGGGTGAACACGATGCCCTGGCGCCGCGCGCGGCTGACCAGTTGAATGGACACGATGGAGTCGCCGCCGAGTTCGAAAAAGTTGTCGTTCAGACCCACCCGTTCAACCTTGAGCACCTCTTGCCAAAGCGCCGCCAGCGCCACTTCCACGGCACTGCCCGGGGCCACATAGGCCTGCTGCATCTGCTCTGCATCAGGCACCGGCAGCGCCCGGCGTTCCAGCTTGCCGTTAGGGCTCAACGGCAGGCTGTCGAGGAACATCAGTTGGCTGGGTACCATGTAGTCGGGCAAGGCCGCCAGCAAGCGCGACCGCAGCAGCTCGCGCGCCTGCGCCTGGCGCTGGCGGTCGTCGCCAGGCCAGTCGCGCCGGGCCGGCACCAGATACGCCACCAGTTGCTGGCCATTGCCAGTGGCAACGGCCAGAACAACCGCCTCGTGGATTTCATCCTGTTCCAGCAAGCGTGCCTCGATCTCGCCCAGCTCAATACGCAGTCCACGGATTTTTACCTGATGGTCGATCCGCCCGCGGTACTCGATCACCCCGTCACTGCGCTGACGCGCCAGGTCGCCGGTGCGGTACATACGCTCGCCGCTGGCGAACGGGCTGACGACAAACCGTTCGGCGCTCAGGCCCGGACGGCGATGATAGCCGCGCGCAAGCCCGATACCGGCCAGGTACAGCTCACCCGTTACCCCCACGGGCACCGGCGTCAGCTCGTCGTCCAGCACATAGGTGCCAAGGTTGGCAATCGGCTGGCCAATCGGCACGCTGTCGCGGCCTTCGTCGCGACAGGTCCAGTGGGTAACATCGATTGCCGCTTCGGTCGGTCCATACAAGTTGTACAAGCTGGCTTGCGGCAAGCGGCTCAGAACCTGTTGCTGGGCATCCGCCGGCAACGCCTCGCCACTGCAAATCACTCGGCTCAGCGAGGTGCACAGACCCGCCTGGTCATCGAGCATGAACACCTGCAGCATCGAGGGCACAAAGTGCAAGGTGGTTATCTGTTCACGGCGGATGACCTCGATCAGCCGCGCAGGATCCTTGTGATCACCCGGCGCCGCCAGCACCAGGCGTGCCCCCGTCATCAGCGGCCAGAAGAACTCCCACACCGAAACGTCGAAGCTGAACGGCGTCTTCTGCAAGACCCGGTCCTGTTCGCCCAGGCCATAGGCCTGTTGCATCCAGCACAGCCGGTTGGTCAGGGCCAGGTGGCGGTTGGCCGCGCCTTTTGGCTTGCCCGTGGAGCCGGAGGTGTAGATGACATAGGCCAGGTTCTGCGGGTGCGGGTAGCACGCCGGGTTGCTGACAGGCCAGCCATCCTGAGGTTGATCGAGCAGCAGGCATTCGACATCGGCCGGCACCGGCAAGCGCTCACGTACCGATTGTTGGGTCAGCAGCAGGCGCATGCCGCTGTCCTGCATCATGTAGGCCAGGCGCTCCGCGGGATAATCCGGGTCCAGCGGTACATAAGCGCCGCCAGCCTTGAGCACCGCCAGCAGGCCGATAACCATTTCCAGGCTGCGTTCGGCGGCAATACCCACCAGCACATCGGGCCCGACACCTGCGCCCAGCAAGCGGTGTGCCCACTGGTTGGCGACTTCATTGAGCTGGCGGTAACTGAGCTGCGCAGCACCCAGAACCAGGGCTACCCGGTCGGGTGTGGCCTGCGCCTGTTGTTCGATCAACTGATGCACGCAGCACGCCAAGGGGTAGTCCATCGCCGTGTCGTTCCAGCGCACGACCTGTTGCTGCCACTGATCGCTGTCGAGCAGGGGCATGGCCGCGACGCGCTGATCGGGCTGTTGCACGATCGCCTGCAACAGGCCCAGCCAGTGCGCAGCCATGCGCTCGACGGTCGCGCGTTCAAACAGGTCGCTGGCGTAGGTCAGGCCGGCGGCAAGCCCGCTCGGGCTGTCATGGGTATCGAGCATCAGGTCGAACTGAGCGGTGTGCTTTTCCCACGCCAGCGCCTCGATCGTCAGGGGCCCGCCCTGCCCCGCCAGTTGGTGACGCGTGCGCGCGTCGCTCTGGTGGTTGTACATGACCTGGAACAGCGGGCTGTGGCTGAGGCTGCGCTCCGGGCGCAACGCCTCGACCAGTTGTTCGAACGGCAAATCCTGATGAGTCTGGGCATCGAGCACTGTCTGGTGCACGGCCTGCAGCAACTGGCGGAAGGTCAGCTGATCGTCAAAGCAGGCCTTGATCACCTGGGTGTTGACGAAAAAACCGATCAGCCCCTCGGTCTCCACCCGGTTGCGGTTGGCCGAGGGTACCCCGACACGAATCTCGGCCTGGCCACTGTAGCGGTGCAGCAACAGCTCGAAGCTGCTCAGCAGCAGGGTAAACAGGGTGACATTCTCCTGCCCGGCGAAACGCTTGAGCGCATCGGCCAGGCCATCGGGCAGGCTCAGCGCCAGCCGCGCACCGCGATAACTCTGCTCAGCCGGACGCGGTCGGTCAGTGGGCAGTTCAAGCAAGGGATGCTCGCTACCCAGCTGCGCAGTCCAGTAGGCCAGTTGCCGCTCACGTTCACCTGCCTCCATCCACTGGCGCTGCCAGAGGGCGTAGTCAGCGTACTGGATCGGCAGCGGCGCAAGGTCCGGGGCCCGGCCCTGGGTGAACGCGCTGTAGTACTCGATGATCTCGCGCAGCAGGATCTCCATGGACCAACCGTCAGAGACAATATGGTGCTGGATGAGCAGCAATACGTGATCATCGACATCAAGGCGCAGCAGGCAGACGCGCAACAGCGGCCCCTGGCGTAAATCGAACAGCTGGCCGACCTGCTCCTCGACGAAGGCCTTCAGCCGCGCCTCAGAACGCGCCGACGCTGGCTCGTTCGACCAGTCCAGGCAGGTGAAGTCCGCAGTCATGGACGGGTGGACGACCTGCAGGGCCTGCAGGTCGTCGTCGACAAAGGTGGTGCGCAACGCTTCATGGCGCAGATGCAACGCCTCGACACTGCGCTGCAAGGCGCCAAGGTCGAGCTCGCCGCGCAGGCGCAGCGCGAGTGGAATATGGTAGTTAGCGCTGTCTGGCTCCATCTGCCAGAGAAACCACTGGCGCTCCTGCGCATAGGACAACAACAAGGGCTCGTCGGCTTTGCGCTTGAAAATCGGCGCGACATTGAAGAGGTTGATCCCTTTTTGCTTCAGCAGTATCGCCAAGGCTTTGCGTTCCTTCGACGAAAGCGCTCCAACTGCCCCGATCAGCTCTTGCACACCCAGACCCTCATTAGGAAATTAGCTTTTCAAGTTCATCTCCAGTTAAACGTTTGAGGGCCTGCAGAGATTTAGCCAATTCGTCTTCCAGCGGCGAGCTCTGCGCCTGAAGCGTTGCCACCAGCGTACAGAAAGCCTTGAAGTCGCGGGCCTGAAACAATTCACGCAACGGCACTTCGAGGTTCACCTGCTCACGGATGCGGACAATCACCTGGGTGGCCAGCAGCGAGTGCCCGCCAAGGCTGAAGAAGTCATCGTCGAGGCCAACCTGGGGCACCTGCAGTACCTCTTGCCAGACCGCTGCCAGTTGCAACTCGAGCGCGCTCTGCGGGGCGCGATAGCGGCGTGATCCCTGCAATTGGCCCGGCGTCGGCAGGGCCTTGCGATCAAGCTTGCCGTTGGCGGTCAACGGCCACGCCGCGAGGAAGACCATGTGGGTCGGCACCATGTACTCGGGCAGCGCCTGCAACAACAAGCCGCGCAAACGCTCCACGGCCTGAGCTTGATCCTCGGCGCTGGCCAGGGCGATGTCCGCGCGCGAAGCGATCAGGTAGGCCACCAGTTGTTGCCCGGCCACGCCCTGGTGCGCCAGGACCAGGGCCTGGTCGACCTCTGCCAGGGCTTGCAAACGCTCCTGGACCTCGCCCAGCTCAATGCGAAAACCACGGATCTTCACCTGGTGGTCGGCACGCCCGGCATACTCGACCGTGCCGCTGGCGGTGAAGCGCGCCAGGTCTCCAGTGCGATAGAGACGCCCGCCGGGGTTGCCGAACGGATCGGGAACAAAGCGGCTGGCACTCAAACCACCGCGATTCAAATAGCCACGGGCCAGCCCCGCGCGCCCGACATACAACTCACCCACACAGCCGTGAGGTACCGGGTTGAGGTCGCCATCGAGCACGTACCAGGACAAGTCGCCAATCGGTTCGCCAATGGGGCTGCCCTGGGCACTGCCCAGATCAGCCCTGGACAACGGTCGATAGGTCACGTGCACCGTGGTCTCGGTGATGCCATACATGTTGATCAGGCGCGGTGCCTCGTCACCAAAGCGCTCGAACCACGGCGCCAGGCTGCTGACCTCGAGGTTCTCGCCGCCAAACACCACATAGCGCAAGGCCAGGTCCAGCGTCCCGGCGGGCGCGGCGCAGGCAACCTGGGCCAGCACCTTGAACGCCGAGGGGGTCTGGTTGAGCACCGTGACCCGCTCGCGCTGCAGCAGCGCCAGGAACGCCTCGGGCGAGCGGGCAGTGTCCTGGTCGACCATGATCAGCCGGCCGCCGTGCAGCAAGGCACCAAAGATTTCCCACACCGAGAAATCGAAGGCGAATGAGTGAAACAGGCTCCACACATCGGCACTGTTGAAGGCGAACCACTGCTCGGTGGCCGCGAACAGACGCACGACGTTGGCATGCGCCAGCAAGGTGCCCTTCGGTAGCCCGGTCGAGCCCGAGGTGTAGATCACATAGGCCAGGTTGTCCGGGTCGAGCTTGAGCTGCGGGTTGCTGCAATCACCGTCATCCGCCACGTCCAGCAGCAGGGTTGGTACGCCTTCCGGCACCGGCAGCTGCGCCAGCAATTGCTCCTGCGCCAGCAACATCGACATGCCGCTGTCCTGCATCATGTAGGCCAGGCGGTCCTGCGGGTAGTTGGGGTCGAGCGGAACGTAGGCGCCACCGGCCTTGAGGATGGCCAGCAGGCCGACGATCATCGGCAGGTCGCGGGTCGCCGCCAGGCCCACCCGGACATCGGCCCCCACCCCCATGGCAATCAGCCGATGGGCCAGCTGGTTGGCGCTGTTGTTGAGCTGGCCGTAACTCAAGCACTGCTCACCGCGCGACACCGCCAGCGCATCCGGGTTGCGTTCGACCTGGGCTTCGAACAGTTCATGAATGCAGTGGCGCACAGGGAACTGTTGCGGCGCCGGGTTCCAGCAGCGCAGCGTTGACTGCTGTTGCGCCGGATCGAGCAACGCCAGCTGGCCCAGACGTGCCTGCGGGTCAGCGGCCACCGCCCGCAGCAGCGCTTGCCAATGCCCGAGCATCTGCTCGATGGTGGCCGCGTCGAACAGGTCCGTAGCGTAGTTGAGGCTGGCGCCAATGCCTTGCGCGGATTCATGGGTGGTCAGGGTGAGGTCGAACTGTGCATCCTGGCTGTCCTGGCCAACCGCCTCGACCTGCAGGGCCAGCGCGGCCTGAGGCGCCGCGCCCGGGGTGTCGCTGCGATGATTGAACATCACCTGGAACAACGGGCTATGGCTCAGGCTGCGCTCCGGGTGCAGGGCTTCGACCAGTTGTTCGAAGGGCAGGTCCTGGTGCGCCTGGGCGCCCAGCGCCCGCTCACGAACCTGGGCCAGCAGCTCGCTGAAACGCAGGTGCCCGTCAACCTCGGCACGCAGTACCTGGGTATTGACGAAAAAGCCGATCAAGCGCTCGGTTTCCGGGCGGTTGCGGTTGGCCACCGGTACTCCGACGCGAATATCCCGCTCGCCGCTATAGCGCGCCAGCAGCGCCTGGAACGACGCCAGTAACAGCATGAACAGCGTTGCACCCTGTTGCCGCGCCAGCCCTTGCAGTGCCTGGCTCAGGTCGCTGTCCAGCTGTATCTCCACACGTGCACCGCGAAAGCTCCTGCTGGCCGGGCGCGGCCGGTCGGTGGGCAGCGCCAGCACCGGCTGCTGATCGCCCAGTTGCTCAAGCCAGTAGGCCAGTTGGCGTTCGCGCTCACCAGCTTGCATCCAGTGCCGCTGCCAGATCGCATAGTCACTGTACTGCAGCGCCACTGCCGGCAGGCTGCAAGGCTGTCCTTGCAAGCGGGCGCTGTACAGGGCCACCAGCTCCTCGACCATGACCTGCATGGAGCGCGCATCCGAGACGATGTGATGCTGGGTCAGCACCAGCACGTGATCGTCGTTGCCCAGGGTCAGCAGCTTGATCCGCAACAAGGGCCCCTGGCGCAAGTCAAACAGCTGCGCGGTTTCGGCGCGGATGAACTGCCTGAGCGCCTGCTCGGCCGACTGCCCCGGCGGCACACTCAACGGCTGCACCGCAATGCGCAAATTGGCCTGGGCATCAATGACCTGGCAAGTGCCCCCTTGGGCGTTCTGGACAAACCGCGTGCGCAATGTGGCATGCCGCGCGCCCAGCAGGTCGAAGGCCTGCTGCAGGCTGGCGATGTCCAGCGGGCCACGTAGACGCAGCGCGGTGGGGATGTGGTAGGCGGCGCTGTCAGGGTCCAGTTGCCAGAGAAACCACTGGCGCTCCTGGGCAAAAGACAGTGGCAGTTGTTCGAACTCATCGCTCACCCGCGGTATCGGCAGGTTGGCGGGCGAGATGCCCTCTGCCTGCATTTTTTCCAGGTACAGCCGGCGTTTTTCCAGCGGCAGAAGAATGAAACGCTGAGCAATCTTCAAGGCGACCTGCTGATCCATCAGATGGCCTCCATTTCGTCGAGCAACGCATCGAGCCTGCTGAGTTTGTCACTGTTCAGCGAAGACCCGCTCTGTTCCAGCTCGGCGACCAAGGCGCCGAGGACCGGGAATTGAAAAACCGTTTGCGCTGTCAGTTTCATACCAAGCTCAAGTTGAATTCGCGACACCACGCTCACCACCAGCAAGGAGTGACCGCCCATCTCGAAGAAGTTATCGTTCATGCCAATCCGCTCGACCTGCAGCACCTGCTGCCAGATCTGCGCCACCTGGCAGGCCAGCTCAGTGCTTGGCGCAATGAATTCGCTGCTGCCAACCTGGCTGTCGACTGCCGGCAGCGCCTTGCGGTCAAGTTTGCCGTTGGGGGTCAGCGGCAACTGTTCAAGGAACAGCACGTGGGCTGGAATCATGTAGTCGGGCAGGTCGGCTCGCAGCGCGTGCCTGATGGCTTCGCCCGCCTGGGCGTAGGCGCTTGGCGCGAGGTCGCCATCCACCACCAGGTAGGCCACCAGGTGCGCGCCCCGCGCCCCCTGCAGCGCCAGCACCGCAGCCTCGCGCACCTGGGCCAGGGCCTGCAGGCGTGCTTCGACTTCGCCCAGCTCGATGCGGAACCCGCGGATCTTGACCTGATGATCCAGGCGGCCGATGTACTCAAGCTCGCCGTCGTCGCGGTAGCGCACCAGGTCACCACTGCGGTACAAGCGGGCGCCGGGCACGCCGAAGGGATCCGGCACGAATTTCTCGGCGGTAAGACCCGGGCGCAGCAGGTAGCCACGGGTAACCCCGTCGCCGGCCAGCAGCAACTCGCCGGCCACCCCAAGGGCGGTCGGCTGCAAGCGGCCATCGACGACGTAGGCGCGGGTGTTGGCCAACGGCCGGCCGATACTCGGTGTGCCGCCAGGGTGACGGCGCGTCCAGGTCGAGTAGGTGGTGTCTTCCGACGGTCCGTACAGGTCGTAGACGTGCTCGATGGTGCCGCTGGCATACAGCTGCTCCACCAGCGCCTGCCTGAGCGGCTCGCCGGCCAGGTTGACGATGCGCACGCCCGGCGGAATCTGCCCGGCACGCTGCAGGGCCGCGACTGCCGAGGGCACACTGTTGAGCAGACGTACCCGCTCGCGGGCCGCCAGCGTCGGCAGCTCCAGGGCATTGCGCGCCATGATCACCTGACCGCCATTGGCCAGGGTGACGAACAGCTCCCACACCGACAGGTCGAAGCAGATCGACGTCGACGCCAGCACACCCTGGATATCTTCCTGGCTGTAAACCTGCTGCGACCACTGAATCAGTGCGCCGACGTTGCGATGGGTAATCGCCACGCCCTTGGGTTTGCCGGTGGAGCCGGAGGTATAGATGACATACGCCAGGTTCTGCGCCGAGACCGCTGTCTGCGGGTTGCCAGGCGTGGTCGCCGCCTGCTCGCCATAGCCACGCTCCACCGGCACGACCTGAACGCTGGCGGGCACGCTGAGGTGCTCCAGCACCTGCTGCTGGCTCAGCAGGACACGGGCGCGACTGTCTTCAAGCATGTAGGCCACACGCTCGGCCGGGTAGTCGGGGTCCAGCGGCACATACGCACCACCTGCCTTGAGCACCGCCAGCAAGGCCACCAGCATTTCACTCGAGCGCGGCATCGCCACGCCGACCCGCACCTCGGGGCCCACGCCAAGCTCGATCAAGGCACAGGCCAGAAGATTGGCCCGCTGGTTCAACTGGGCATAACTGATGTGCGCCTGACCGTCGATCAATGCTGTTGCGTCAGCCCTGCGCGCGGCCTGCGCTTCGATATGCTGATGGATACAGCGCTGGTGAGCAAAGGCCAGGGTATTGCTGTTGCAGGTTTCGAGCAGCAGCCCGCGCTCGCTGCCGGTTAGCATGTCCAACTCGCCGAGGACCCGTTGCGGCGCCTGGCAGAGTTGCTCGAGCAGGTTGTCCAGGTGGGTGGCGATACGCTCGATCTGGGCATCGCTGAACAACGCACAGGCATAGTTGAACTGCAGCACCAGTTCCTCGCCCGTCGAAACCAGCAAGGTCAGCGGGTAGTGCGTTTGCTCGTGGCTGTTGAGCCGGCCGAAACGCAAGTCCTGGGTTGCGCCCTGCTCCAGGGCCTGCGACACCGGGTAGTTCTCGAACACCAGAATGTTGTCGAACAGCGATTCAGCGCTGTGTCCGGCCCAGCGTTGAATGACGAACAGCGGGGTATGTTCATGCTCGCGCAGGCTCAGGTTTTTCGCCTGCAGCGCCTGCAGGAAGCTGCCGACGCTTTGCTCCGGGCGCGGCGTGGTGGCAACCGGCAGGGTATTGATGAACAACCCCATCTGGCGTTCGGCATCAGGCAGTTCGACCGGACGTCCGGCTACCGTGGCACCGAACACGACCGTTTGCTGGCCGCTATAACTCTGCAGCAAGAGTGCCCAGGCGGCCTGAACCAGGGTGTTGAAGGTCACCTTCTGTTCGCGGGCAAACCCATGCAAGCGTTGGCTGCGCGAGCCTTCCAGCACGTGCCGGTACTCGCGCTGGTGGCGGTTGCCAGCGTCATGTGCCGTGCTTGCGGCCAGCCGGGTTGGGCCGACCAGGTCCTGCAGTTGCGCTTTCCAGAACGCTTCACTGGCCTGCTCGTCCTGAGCCTGCAGCCACTGGATATAGTCACGGTAACGGCCGTGCAGCGCAGCCGGTTGCTCGCCACGATAGCGTTGCAGCACCTCCCCCATCAGTTGTGAATTGCTCCAACCGTCCATAAGGATATGGTGGCTGGTGTAGATCAGCTGGTAGCGTTGCCCGTCGCAGTGCACCACATGCAGGCGCAGCAACGGCGCGCAGCCCAGGTCGAAACCGCGCTTGCGCTCACTGGCCGCCAGCGCGCCCAGCGCCTCGTCCAGGTCGGCACGCTGACGCCAGTCAAGAACGGTAAAGGGCACCTCCACCGATGCTTGCACTGCCTGCAAGGGACGTGCGCCAACGCCCTGCCAGATGAAACGGGTTCGCAGGATGTCGTGGGCCTGCACAGTGGCCTGCCAGGCGGCGGCAAAAGCCTCTACATCGAGGCCGAAAACCTCGACGCTCATCTGGTTGACGTAACTGCCCTGCTCGCGACCATCGAGGGCATGGAACAACATGCCCTGCTGCATCGGTGACAGCGGATAGAGGTCTTCGACTGCGCTCAGGTCCAACTGATCGAGCTGTGCCTGAGTCAGTTGCGCCAGGGCAAAGTCCGATGGCGTGGCGCCCTGGCTGCGTGGGTCACAGCAATGGGCGACCAGCGCTGCCAGTTCCTGCTCATAGTCATCGGCCAGGCGCTGCACCGTCGAGGCAGCGAACATTTGCGTGCTGAACGTCCAGCCGATACTCAGCTCGCCATCAAACACCCGGCCATTGAGCATCAACCAGTTGGCCAGTGGAACATCAGCGCCCTGCTCGGCCCCCCGCGCCTCGCCAGTCGGGGTGAACAGTGCCGCGTCGTCGGTGAAACTGCTGTCGAACTGGCCCAGGTAGTTGAACGTGATGCGCGGCACCGCCAGCCCTGTGAGCCGGGCGCGATCGCCTGGTTCAGCAAAATGGCCGAGCACGCCATAGCCCAGCCCCTTGTCGGGGATCGCGCGCAACTGCTCCTTGACGGTTTTCAGGGTCGTACCCAGGTCATCACGGGCACTCAGGCGCACCGGGAACAGGCTGGTGAACCAGCCAACCGACCGGGTCAGGTCAATGTCATCGAAGAGGTCTTCGCGGCCATGCCCTTCCAGCTGGATCAGCGTATCGGCCTGCCCGCTCCAGCGCGCGATGACCCGCGCCAGCGCCGCCAGGAGCACATCGTTGACCTGCGTCCGGTAAGCATTCGGCGCCACTTGCAGCAATTGCCGGGTGAGCCCGGCATTCAGGCGGGTGACCACGCTGTGGGCGTAACGGCTATGCAGGCTGGCGTCCGGATCGTCGCAGGGTAGCGCACTGCCCGACACCGACAATTGCGCCTGCCAGTAGTCGACCTGCCCGCGCACGGCCTCGCTTTGGGCATAGCGCTGCAAGCGTGCCGCCCAGGCCTGCACCGAACTGGTCTTGGCCGGCAGGTTGCCGGGCGTGCCCGCCAGGGCACTGGCGTAGGCTGCCTGCAGGTCCTCAAAGAGGATGCGCCAGGAAACCCCGTCCACCACCAGGTGGTGGATGACCAGCAGCAAGCGCTGCTGCTGGTCAGGCAGGTCGAGCAGCAACGCTCTGAGCAGCGGCCCCTGTGCAAGGTCGAGGCTGCACTGGGCCCGTTCACAGGCTGCGGCCAGTTCGCTTTGGTCGTGCACGCTTGCCTGCCACAGCAGCCCTTCGCGCCGCCAGTGCTGCGCCTGTTGTTGCAGGCTGCGGTAATCGGCCCGCCATTGCCCGTCTGCCGCGCTGAAGTTCAGGCGCAACGCGTCATGATGCTGCACCAGCGCTTGCAGGGCCTGCTCCAGTGCTGGCGCCTGCAGGCGTTCGGCGGGCTTGAGCAGCACCGACTGGTTCCAGTGCTGGCGTGTCTGCATGTCTTGTTCGAAGAACTGCGCCTGGATCGGCAGCAACTGCACCCGCCCGCTGGCTGGCCCCTGATCGATCTCAAGGGCCGCGGCGCCGGTTGCCGCAACCGCCGCCAGGCTTTGCACGGTCTGATGCTGGAACAGCTGTTTGGGAGTGAAATGGATACCCGCCTGACGCGCGCGGCTGACCACCTGGATGGAAATGATCGAGTCACCGCCCAGTTCGAAAAAGTTGTCGGTCAAACCGACGCGCTCGCACTTGAGCACGCTTTGCCAGATCTGGGCAATCTGCCGCTCCAGCTCCGCCACCGGTGCCACATACTGCTGGCTCGGTTCCAGGTCAGGTGCAGGCAGGGCCTTGCGCTCCAGTTTGCCGTTGGGGCTGAGTGGCATCCGCTCGATCAACTGGATGCGAGCGGGCACCATGTAGTCGGGCAGGTTTGCCTTCAAGTGCTGGTCCAGCGCCTGGCGCCAGGCGCCTTGCTCGGCCTGGGCGCTGGCAAAGTCCGCGCTCGGTACCACATAGGCCACCAGGCGTTGGGCGGCGTTGTCGCCCACCGCCAGCACCGCGGCCTCGCGAACCGACGCGTGTTCGACCAGGCGTGCCTCGATTTCGCCCAGCTCGATACGCAGCCCGCGAATTTTTACCTGGTGGTCGATGCGACCGGCATATTCGATCACCCCATCGGCACGGTAGCGCGCCAGGTCACCGGTGCGGTACAGGCGCTGAGCAGCGTCGAACGGGCTGGCGACGAAACGCTCGGCGGTCAGTCCTGGACGCAAATGATATCCCCTGGCCAGGCCTTCGCCGCCAAGGTACAGCTCGCCTATCACCCCCGCCGGCAGCAATTGCAGGCTCGCATCGAGAATCCAGGTTTGCAGGTTGGCGATCGGCTCACCGATCGGCACGCTGTCCCCCGGCTCTTCCCGGCAGGTCCAGTGGGTGACGTCGATGGCCGCTTCAGTCGGCCCATACAGGTTGTAAAGCGCCGCACCGGGCAACTGGGCAAAAACTTGCGCCTGGGCATCCACCGGCAGTGCTTCGCCACTGCAGACTATCCGCTTGAGCGAGGTACAACAGGCCACCGCCTCGTCCTGCATGAACGCCTGCAACATGGACGGCACAAAATGCAGGGTGCTGACGCCCTGGTTGCGGATCAAAGCAACCAACCTTGCAGGATCCCGATGATCGCCGGGCTCGGCGATGACCAGGCGGGCACCGAACATCAGCGGCCAGAAGAACTCCCAGACCGAGACGTCGAAACTGAACGGGGTCTTCTGCAGCACGACATCGTCAGGTGTCAGGCCGTAAGCCTGTTGCATCCAGTTAAGGCGGTTGCTCAGGGCCACATGGCGGTTACCGGCGCCCTTGGGCTTGCCGGTCGAGCCTGAGGTATAGATCACGTAGGCCAGGTTCTGCGCATCAGGCGTGCACGGCACTGGCGCCATGCCCTGGGCGGGTGTCAGTGCCTCGGGCCGGTCCAGCAGCAAGGTCTGCAGACTGCCCGGCAGGCTCAAGCGCTCGAGCAGTGCCGACTGGGTCAGCAACAGCCCGATACCGCTGTCCTCGATCATGTAGCTCAGGCGTTCGGCGGGGTAATCGGGGTCCAGCGGCACATAAGCGCCTCCGGCCTTGAGCACCGCCAGCAAGCCGACGACCATTTCCAGGCTGCGTTCGGCAGCGATGCCGACCAGCACCTCCGGGCCCACGCCTGCGCCAACCAGGCGCTGGGCCCATTGGTTGGCCTGCAGCTCCAGCGCCGCGTAGGACATGGCCTGACCGGCGAAGACCAGGGCAGTGGCCGCGGGCGTGCGCTGGGCCTGGTCGGCAATCACCTGGTGCACGCAGCGCGAGTCGGCATAGTGCTGCGCGGTATGGTTCCAGCCGTCGATAACCTGGCGTTGCGCGCGTTCACCCAGCATCGGCAACTGGCCAAGCGGCTGATCGACCTGCTCGACAAAGCCTTGCAGCAGTTGGGTCAGATGGCCGCACAGGTTCGTCACCGCAGTGTCATCGCACAGCGCCCGGTCGTAGCTGAACTGCAAGGTCAGCACCTCGCCGAGCCCCACCGCAAGGGTCAGCGCAAAGTGCGTCTGCTCCTGCATCTTCACCTCGCCGAACTGCAGCCCTTCAGGCGCACCTTGTTGCAGCGCATCGGCAATAGGATAGTTCTCGAACACCAGGATGCTGTCGAACAGCGGCTCGCCCGCCCGTCCAGCCCACCGCTGAATATCGGCCAGCGGCACCTGCTCATGTTCACGCAGCGCCACGTTCTGCGCCTGGACCTGTTGCAGCCAGTGCCCGACGCTGAGCTCTGCAGCCGGGCTGGCAATGACCGGCAGGGTGTTGATGAACAGGCCAACCTGCTGTTCGATGCCGGCAAGCTCCGCCGGCCGCCCCGCCACCGTGGCACCCAATGCCACGGAAGGCTGGCCGGTATAGCGCTGCAGCAATACCAGCCAGGCTGCCTGTACCAAGGTATTGAGGGTGACTTTCTGTTGCCGGGCAAACTCGCTCAAGCGAGTGCTTTGCGCCAGCGTCAGGCTCGCCTGGTACTGGCCCTGACCGCTAGCGGCCTGCCCGTGCGCGCCAGCCAGGGCTGGTGCCAGCAGGGTCGGCGCGGCGAGGTCAGACAACTGCGCCTCCCAGAACACGCGGCTGCGCGCATCATCCTGCGCCTGCAACCAGCCGATGTAATCGGCATAACGCCCAGGCCGCGCTGGCACGGCGTGCCCTCGGTAACGCTGGAGCACTTCGCCCATCAGCAACGAGCTGCTCCAGCCGTCCATCAGGATGTGATGACTGGTGTGGATCAGGTGATAGTCATGCTCGCCGCTACGCACCAACAGCAAACGCAGCAATGGCCCGCAGCTCAGCTCGAAACCCCGTGCCCGCTCAGTGTCCGCCAGTTCCTGCAGGTCCTGGGCACTGCCCGGCCGCCCGCGCCAGTCAAGGACCTCAAACGGCAGCTCGACCTGTTTGAGCACCACTTGCACAGGTTTGTCGGCATCGTCAGGCCAGATAAAACCACTGCGCAGCACTTCATGGGCCTGCAGGCACGCCTGCCAGGCATCGCGGAAGCGCTGCAGATCCAGCCCGCGAATATCCACGCGCAACTGATTGATATAGTCACCCGACCCCTGCTCATAGAGGGAGTGGAAAAACATGCCCTGCTGCATCGGCGACAGTGGATAGAGGTCCTCGATATCCGCGCCATTGCACGCCAGCCGGTCCAGTTGCGCCTGGCTCAAGCGCGCCAGCGCGAAGTCGGACGGGGTAACCCCACGGTGGCGTGGATCACAGCAATGGCTGATCAGGCTGCGCAGCTCGTCGGCATACTCATCGGCCAGCGCCTGCATCTGCGCGCGGTCGAACATCTGCTCGCTGAAAGTCCATTCCAGGCTGAGCTCGCCCGCGTAGACCTGGCCGTTCAAGGTCAGCCAGTTGCTCAACAGTGCCTGCGGGCTGCGCTCCTCGCCCTTGTCCTCGGTACTGGGGACAAACAGGCCTTGCCCATCGGCAAAACTGGCATCGAACTGCCCCAGGTAGTTGAAGGTGATCCGCGGTTGCGCCAGGCCACGCAACTGCAGGCGCGTCGGCTCATCGGCCAGATAGCGCAGAAGACCGTAGCCGATGCCCTTGTCAGGCACCTGGCGCAGTTGCTCCTTGATCTGCTTGATCGATTGCCCAAGGTCGTCGCAAGCCGTCAGACGCAGCGCAAACACGCTGGTAAACCAGCCCAGGGTCCGGCTCAGATCGATATCGTCAAACAGCGCTTCACGGCCGTGGCCTTCCAGGCGGATCAAGGTATGCCGGTCGCCGGTCCAACGGCTGATGACACGGGCCAGGGCCGTCAGCAGCAAGTCGTTGATCTGCGTACGGTAGGCAGCAGGCGCCTGTTGCAGCAACTGGCGCGTCACGGTGCTGTCGAGCCGGGTCTGGACGCTGCGGGCGTGACTGGCCAACAGGCTCGCCTGCGGGTCACGGCATGGCAAGTCGTTGGCGCAGCTCAACTGCTCACGCCAGTAAGCCAGCTCGGTGTCCATGCGCCGCTCGCGGGCTCGCACCTGCAAACGCTCGCTCCAGGCCTTGAGCGAACTGGTCTTGTCCTGCAAGCGCAGCGTTTGGCCAGCCATCAGCTGCTGGTATGCCTGCTGGATATCCTCGAGCAACAGGCGCCACGACACACCATCGACCGCCAGGTGGTGAACCACCAGCAGCAGCCGCTGCGAGCCATCGGCCAAGGTTGCCAGCAACCCGCGCAGCAGCGGCCCGTGCTGCAAGTCCAGACTGCGCTGAACCTCGTTGCAGCGCGCGGTCAGGGCCTGCTCATCCGCCACGTCAGCCTGCCACAGCAATGTCGCTGGCAGGCGCGTCAACGCACCGTAGGTGGCCTGCCAGCTACCGTCGGCCTGGCGCTGGAAGTTCAAGCGCAGCGCATCGTGATGCACCACCAGCGCTTGCAGCACCTGCTCCAGCAGCTCGGCTTGCAAGGGCGCTCGCGGTTGCAGCAGGACCGATTGGTTCCAGTGCCCAGGGGCCTGCAGTGACTGCTCGAAAAACGCCTGGGCAATCGGCAGCAATGGCACCTCACCGACCACCGGCGCTTGTTCGAAGCGCTGCACGCCACCCAGCCGGGCGACACTGGCCAGGCCCTGGACAGTCTGCTGCTGGAACAGATCGCGCGGGGTGAAATGAATGCCGGCCTGGCGTGCGCGGCTCACCACCTGAATGGAGATGATCGAGTCGCCACCGAGCTCGAAGAAGTTGTCCTGACGACCAATGGCCTGGCGCTTGAGCACCGCCTCCCAGATCGTTGCAATGCGCTGCTCCAGCTCATTGGCCGGTGCCTGATAATCTTCCTGCGCGCGCTCCAGGCCGGGCTGCGGCAAGGCCATGCGGTCGAGCTTGCCATTGGCCGTCACGGGCAGTTGGTCAAGCAGCACCACATGCGCGGGCACCATGTAGTCCGGCAGCACTGCGTGCAATTGCTCGCGCAGCTGGCTTGGCGGGGTGCCAGCGTCGGCGACCACGTAGGCAACCAGCTGTTTGCCAAGGCTGGCGTCAACGGCCAGCACCACCGCTTCGCGCACCGGTGCCAGGGCCAGCAACTGCGACTCGATTTCCCCCAGTTCGACACGCATGCCGCGGATCTTCACCTGGTGATCGATACGGGTAACAAACTGCAATTCGCCGTCAGCCCCCCGCCGCACCAGGTCACCGCTGCGGTACAGGCGTGCGCCCGGGCTGCGGCCGAACGGATCGGGGACAAAGCGCTCGGCCGTCAGCCCAGGGCGGCGGTGATAACCACGCGCCAGCGCCGCGCCGCCGATGTACAGCTCACCGATGGCCGCCGGGGCCAGCACCTCAAGACCGCCACCGAGCACGTACAAGGCGGTATCAACCAGCGGCCGGCCAATGCCTACCCGTGTATCGCTGGCGGTTGCGCGTTGGCTGTGGCTGGCATTGATGGTCGCCTCCACGGGCCCGTAACGGTTGTACAAGGCTACGTGGGGCAGGCGTTGCAGCACCTTGTGCTGCAGCTCGCGAGACAACGCCTCGCCCCCACTGAACAGATTGCGCAACGACGTACAGCCTTCAAGCCCAGGGGTTTCAATGAACGCCTGGAGCATCGAGGGAACAAAGTGCAAGGTACTGACCTGATGAGCCTGGATCAGCGCCAGCAGACGCTCCGGGTCTCGCTGGTCGCCCGGTTGCGCCAGCACCACCGGCGCACCACAGGTCAACGGCAGCAACAGCTCCCAGACCGAGACATCAAAACTGCTTGAGGTTTTCTGCAGCACCGCGTCTGCGGGGCTCATGGCATAGGTATCGCGCATCCATTGCAAGCGCCCGCTCAAGGCCCCATAGCGATTACCCGCCGCTTTCGGCCGGCCGGTGGAACCGGAGGTATAGATCAGGTAGGCGAGGTTCTCGGCCTGCTGCACAATCGGCAAAGGCTGGTCGCTGCACTGCGCCAGAGACGGATCGTCAAGCAACTGCACAGGCAACGGCAGGTCGCCGGGCAGGCGCGAGAGCACCGGCGCCTGGCTCAGCAGCAGGGCGATACTGCTGTCCTCGATCATGTAGGCCAGGCGCTCGCGCGGATACTCAGGGTCCAGCGGTACATAGGCGCCACCGGCCTTGAGCACGGCAAGCACGGCCACGACCAACGCCATCGAACGCTCGACGGCGATGCCCACCAGAACGTCCGGCCCAACCCCCGACGCCCGCAGGCGCTGGGCCAGCCGGTTGGCCTGGGCGTCGAGCTGCGCATAACTCAAGGTCGCCTCGGCAAACACCAGCGCGGTTGCCTGGGGCCGGGTTGCGACCTGCTCGGCGATCAGGCTCAGCAGGCAAGCCGGGACGCTGGCTTGCGGGTCATTGCAGGCGTCGAGCAACTGACGAGTCTGGGCATCGTCGAACAGCGACTGTTCCGCCAGGCGCTGGTGCGGCTCGGCAAGGCAGCGCTCAAGCAGGTAACGCCAGTGCTCGCCGAGCCGCTCGATGGTGGCTGGCTCGAACAGGTCACAGGCATAGGCCAGCGACGCCTTGAGTATCCCGCCCTGGTCCTCGGTGTTGAGGGTCAGATCGAAACGCACCGTGTCGCTGCCTCGATCGAGCGCCTCGACGGTCAATCCCGGCAGGCGCCACTGGTCAACCGCCGGTTGCGCCACCTGGTGGTTGAACATCACCTGGAACAGCGGGCTCTGGTTCAGGCTGCGCTGCGGCTGCAAGGCATCGACCAGGTGCTCGAACGGCAGGTCCTGATGGGCCTGGGCCTCGAGCACGCGCTGCTTGGCCTGCTGCACCAGCTCGACGAACGACATCTGCCCATCGACCTGTGCCCGCAGTACCTGGGTATTGACGAAGAAACCGATCAGCGGCTCGACCTCGGCCCGTGTCCTATTGGCGATCGGCGTGCCAATGCGGATATCCGATGCGCCGCTGTAGCGATGCAGCACCGCCTGAAACGATGCCAGCAGCACCATGAACGGCGTCGCGCCCATGCTCGCGGCGAATGCGCGCACCGCTTGCGAAACGCTCTCGGACAAGGCTATCGGCACCCGTGCGCCACGTGCACTGCGCGACGCCGGGCGTGGGTAATCGAGGGGCAGCTCGAGGTTGACCGCCTCCTCTCCAAGGTTGGCTTTCCAGTACGCCAGCTGCCGTTGCGCTTCACCGGCGTCCAGCCACAGGCGCTGCCAACGTGCATGGTCGGCATACTGCACGGCCAACGGCGCGGGTACGGCCTGCTCGGCGTCCGCGACCAGGCGCGCATAGCCGTGGGTCACTTCTTCGACCAGAATCGGCAGGGACCAGGCATCACAAACGATGTGATGGGTGCAGAACAACAGCACATGTTGCTCGGCATCCAGCCTGAGCAGCGTGGCCCGCAGCAACGGCCCCTGCTCCAGGTCGAAGGCTTGCCGGGCCTGGCGTTCAATCTCCTGATCCGCCAGTGCCTGGCCGTTCTCGCCGCTAAAGTCGAGCAGTTGCAGTTCAAAGCGCGCAACGGCCTCGACCTGCTGCAACACCTGGCCGTCCTGCAGCACAAAACGGGTGCGCAGGACTTCATGGCGGGTCACCAGCGCCTCGAAGCTTTGCCGCAGGCTTTCGACATTCAACTGTCCGCGCAAGCGCAGCACGGCCAGTTGGTTATAGGCCGTGGAGTCCGGCTCCAGTTGCCAGAGAAACCACATCCGTTGCTGGGCATGCGAGGCGGGCGTCGCCTCGCTGGGGTCTTCGCGCCGGGGAATCGGCAGGCTTTCCAGCGACAGGCCTTGCTCAAGCATGCGCGCCTGCAAGGCGCGCCGTTCAGCAGCGGAAAAACGGGTGAAGCGCTCAGCCAGCGCCAGCATTCGTTGCTCAAGCATGCTCATTGCTCCTGAGCCTCGGCAAACAGCGCTTCGAGCGCCTGGATCTTGTCTTCGCTGACCGCCTCGTCACGGTGCATCTCGATCTGCCGGGCCAGCAGCTCCACGGTTTCGCCCTCGAAGAACACCTTGAGCGGCAAGGTGACATTGAGCCGCGCCTGAACCTGAGAACGAATCCGCGTGGCCAGCAACGAATGCCCGCCCAGGGCAAAGAAGTTGTCGTTGATACCCACCCGCTCCAGTTGCAAAGCCTCCTGCCAGACCTCGGCCAACAATTGCTCGAGTTCATTGCCCGGCGCGACGTAGGCAACACCGTCCAATGCCCGCGCAGCCAGGGCGGTCCGGTCAAGCTTGCCATTGGGGGTACGGGGCAGGCTTTGCACCGCCTGCAACGTCGAGGGCACCATGTACTCAGGCAACTGCTCTCGCAACAGTCCCAGCAATTGCACGGTCCGCGGCTGCGCATCGGCCATGGCGGCCAACACCACATAAGCCACCAGTTGCTTGCCGGCGGCGGTGTCGCGGGCGATGGCCACGGCCTCGCGCACGCCCTCCTGCGAACCCAGCAGAGCTTCGATCTCACCCAGCTCGATGCGGTGGCCACGAATTTTCAATTGATGATCCAGCCGACCGAGGTAATCGACCAGGCCGTCGGCGCGCACACAGGCAAGGTCGCCGGTGCGATAACAGCGCTGGCCCGGCTCGCTGGCGAACGGATCCGGAACGAAGCGACTGGCCGTCAGCCCGGGCCTGTTGAGATATCCCCGGCTAAGCCCGGCACCGGCAACGTACAACTCACCCTCCTGGGCAACCCCCGCCCAGCGCTGTTGATCATCAAGAACATACAGGCGAGTGCCGGCAATGGGCTCACCGATGGCGACGCGCAGTTCGTGATCAACGCGATCTTCTGGCGCCACCTGGTAGGCGCAGCACCAGACAGTGCTCTCCGAGGGCCCGTATTCGTTGACCAGCGTTACCCCCGGCAGTGCCTGGCGGTGGCGGCGCAGCAGCTCGGGAGGACAGACCTCGCCGGCAACAATGGCGCAACGCAACGCGGGCGCCGCCTGCAGATGCTCAAGCACCTGGGCGTGCAGCGACGGCAGGGCGAGAAAGTGCGAGATGGCCTGGCGCTCTATCAGTTGGGCAATGGCTTGAGGGTCCTTGTGCGCCTGCTCAAGCGGCAGGCACAGGCTGCCGCCCTGCCCCAGGGACCAGAAAATCCCCGCCACGGAGCTGTCGAACGAGAACGACGAGAGCATCAGGAAGCGTTGCACCGGCTGCTGATAGAACTGCACCCGCGCCTGGGTCGAGGCCAGCGCATTGGCGTGGCTGACCATCACCCCCTTGGGTGTGCCGGTGGAGCCTGAGGTGTAGATCACGTACGCCAGGTCATCCGCCTCGCCGCAACTGGCCAGCGGGCTGTCATCGACCTGATCGAGCGCCTCGTCATCCAGGCTGAGCAGGGTTGTCGTCGCCGGCATGGCGATAGCCGGATCAAGCGCCTGCAAGGCAATCAGGCACTCTACCCCAGCGTCCTCGAGCATGAAGGACAGGCGCTGCGCCGGATACTGCGGGTCCAGCGGCAGGTACGCCGCTCCCGCCTTGAGGATAGCCAGCAACGCCACGACGATCTCCACCGAACGTGCGCCGTAGACGCCAACAATCGCCTCACGGCCGATTCCGCGCTGGTTCAGAACGCGGGCCAGCTGGTTGGCACGGCGCTCAAGCTGGGCATAACTGACCTGCTGCTCGCCGATCTGGATCGCTGTCCGTTCGGGATGCTGCTGCGCGTGGCGCTCGAACAACTGGTGCAACTGGCGGCTGGCGCTCTCGCCCAGCGACTGGCTGCGGTCCAGTGCCTGCTGCAACGGTCGGGCCTGGGCGGCATCCACCAGGGCAACCTTTTGTGCTGCTTGCCGGGGGTCAGCCACGGCTTGAGTGACGAACTCAGCAAACTGAGCCAGCCAGGCGCGGCCCAGTTCGGCGCTGAACGAGCCGGCCGGCGACAGCAGGCGCAACAGCAGATCATCACCGCTGGGAGCTACCTGCAGGTGGAGTTTTTCCAGGCTGGGGCGATCCAGCCGGGCCCCCTCAAGCGGCTGATCAGCCCAGGAAAAACCGAAGTCCAGCCCCGCGCCCTGGCCACCGAGCATGTCCAGTTCGTTGAAGCAGTCCTGCCAGGACTGGCTCAACTGCAGCTGCGCGGCAAAGTGCTCGGCGTAGCCGTCCACGGACAGATCAGCCTGGCGACTGAAGGCAACCGGCAAACGCCAGGCCAGATGCCCCAGGGTAGAGTGCAACTGCTCGTTGCGCCCGCTCATTGCGCAGGCCACCAGCCAATGCTCGCGGCCACTCAGGCGACCGACGAACAGCCCCCACAGCAACAGCAGTGATGCTGCGTCCGAGTCCAGTCGCCATTGCTGGCGCAGGGTGCGCAGCGCCGGCACAACCGCTGGCAAATGCTGCTCGTGTTGCTGCAATGCCCCCATGAACGGGGTGAGCCGTTCATAAGGCAGACGCGAGTCGACCTGCATGTCGCGGTACAGATTGCGCCAGAACTCGCCCCCCTTGCGGCCGATGTCCTCCTGCGCAAGACCGGTCTGCCAATCGGCGTAGTCGGCGTATTGCAACCCGTCGAAGGGGGCCAGCGACTGCCCCTGGTAGAGCGCGCGCAATTGCTCCTCCAGCAAGCCCAGGGCAACCTCATCCAGGCTCGCCAGGGGCGCAGCGACTCGTAAGCGGTGTGCATCCTCGCCACTGCCCAGGCCCAGCACCAGGCTGTGGCTTGCCAATTGCGCCAGGCACGCTGGACCCGCCTGTTCGAAGGTGCCCGGCGCCACCGACAGCAGGCACAGGCGCGGCTGGGCATGAATCACCTGAACCGGACGTTTCATCCCCGGCATGTTTCGGTACTCGGTGCGCAGGATCTCGTGCCGTTCACTCAGGTCAATCGCCGCCTGCTCGAGCCGCTGGCGATCGATGGGGGCATCGAACGTCATGATCAGCTGGGCGCCGAGGACCGTACCACGGGCTTGCTGGGCATCGAGAATGGACGCTTGCTGGGCGGAAACCTGGAAAACTTCGGAAGGGTCGACTGGAGCGTTCATGGGGAATCCTTAACCAATTGCCACATCGACGCTGTTCAGCGCGATAGCCATTGCAGTGAGTATTTTTCGCGGCCCGGTGTATTCGTTGCGCGCGTGAACCGTAAGAATGTTGTCGAGAATCACCACGTCGCCCTGCTGCCAGGGGAACTCGACCATGACCTCTCGATAGATTTGTTGCAGGTGGGTGATGTAGTGCTCGGGGATTGCCGAGCCGTCACCGAAGAAGGTGTTCTGCGGCAGGTCCATCGGCGCGAACTCGGCCAGCAGGCTGGTGCGGATACTGTCTGGCAGCGTCAGCGCATTGAAAAAGGTCGCGTGATTGAACCAGACCGTCTCGCCCGTACGCGGATGACGGACCATGGCCGGACCGCGCTGGCGCGTGCGCAGCCGGTTACCGGGCTTCCACTGCGGCTCGACGCCGATCTTGCGGCAGTAGGCTTCAACCGCCTCGCGGTCTTCGGTCTGGAACACGGTCTGCCACGGCAAGCCCATGCCATCCCCATAGTTGCGCACATACAGCACGCCTTTGCGGGCAAACGCTTCACGCACCTGAGGATCGATCCGATCGAGAATCAGCCGTGTATCACCCAAGGGCGTCTCGCCCCCGGTCTGTGACGCCAGGTCACAGTAGAAATACAGGTGCAAGGGAAAGACCGGCGAATAGGAGTGCTCGTTGTGCGGGAAGATCTTCTCCACCGCCGGGTAGTCTGTGGAGCTGTAGACATTCAACTTGCGGGTAATCTGGGTACGTGGCGAAGCCCGGAACAGGTACTCGAGCGCGCCGCCGGAGATCACATCGACACAGCGGTTGAAGGTTTCAATGTCCTGTACATCGAAACCACGAAAAAGAATCGCCGCGTGCTTGTCCAGCTGTTGCTCGATCAGTTCGCGGTTTTCGCTGGCCCATTGCACCAGGCCCACGCCGGGTACGGTCGGGCGACACAGCAAGGGCATAGAGCCGCCTTCCAGCAGCGGCGAAAACGCCACCAACTGCTGGGCGCTGGCACCAAGGCTCTTTCTTCTGCCTTTGGCCAGTGCCGGTATGACGTGAGACTGGAAATCCGACATTTAACACCTTCCATTCGCTGATTCGACATTGGCGGCAAAGCCAACCGATAGATCCGTCCGGGCGCTGCTTCAATTCACCTGGTTACTGCCTGCGCGCTGAGGCGAGCGCCGGCGAATCGGGTGCTGCTGCAGCAATTGCGTTCTGCGCGCTAGCGCCTGATCCTTGCCGGCCTGCTCCTGCACGGCCCGCGAGGCGTCGAGCAGAGCCTGGAGCGGTTGCTCTGGCGCCTGAATCATCTGTTCGAGTACCAAGGCCGTCTGCGCAAACAGACAGGCCATGTCATTGCTTTCGTACAGCCCGGCAATGCATTTGAAGCCAACCCCGATGGTCGTCGACGAGTTGACGAACTCGGCGATCAGGTCCAGCTCCGCCGCCGCCTGCCCCGCGGCCCAGGGCCTGATCTGCAGCCCATCGATAGCCACCGGCTGCGCCCCTTGTTCCTGGTAGATGAATTTGATCGCGAACAACGGCGACTTGCCTGAACGACGCGGCAACCGCAGCGCCTCCACCAGGCGATCGAACGGCAGGTCCTGATGGTCCGAAGCACCGATGACCGTGGTGCGGCAGGACGCCAGGAAACTGCCGATCGTCTGTTGTTGATCCACCGAGAGTTGCAGTACCAATTGATTGACGAAGAAGCCGACCATTTCTTCAACGCCGGCGTGATTTCGGTTGGCGACATCCGTCCCCAGGCGGACCCGGGCAGCGCCACAGCGCTGGCTGACGACCAGGGCAAAGCCGGCCAGCAGGAGCATGTACAGGGTCAGGCCCTGTGCCTTGGCAAACTGACGCAAGCGCTCGCTCAAGCCCTGCTCAAGGGCAAACTCGTACACCTCGCAGTCTTGCTGCTGATCGGCGGATGCGCCGCTGCCACTGGCCGGCAAGGTGGTGAAGAAATGCTCGCTGCCCAGTTGCTGCTGCCAGTACTGCAACTGCCGGTCATGCTCCCCAGCCGCCAGCCATTGACGCTGCCACACCGCAAAATCGAGGTACTGCAGGCCTGGCGCGCTCAAGCCAGGCGCCACACCGGTGGCAAATGCCTGGTAGAGCGCGCTGAACTCGCGGATCAAAATGGCAAACGACCAGTGGTCGGCGACGATGTGATGCAGCGTCACCAGCAACACGTGGCGCTCTGGCTCGGTGCACAGCAACTGCACCCGCAGCAGCGGCCCACGCTGCAGGTCGAAGGGACGCAGGGCCTCTTGCTGCACCTGTTGCGCCAGCACCACCTGCCGGTTGGCGCTGTCCAGGGCCTGCAAGTCGACACTCTCGAACGGCACGGGCAAGTGCGCCTGGACCCGCTGCCAGCTTTCGCCCTGATCCTCGAAGAACGTCGTGCGCAGCACCGCGTGGCGCGCAACCAGGGCTTCGAAGGCCAGGCGCACGGCCTCGACCTGAAATGGCCCGAGCAACTCCAGCGCGCGCGGAATGTTGTACATCGAACTTTGCGGTTCAAGTTGCCAGAGGAACCACAAGCGCTGCTGAGCATAAGACAGCGGCTGCGGCTGCGAAGCATCGACCCCATGCAAGTCCGGCAGCACGCGTCGGCTTCCGGTTGCCGGTAACTGCTCGACGAATGCCTGTAGCGACGGGCTGTCGAACAGCGCGCGCAAAGGCAGGTCCAGCTGCAGTTCATGGCGCAGTCGACTGATCACCTGGGTCGCCAGCAATGAATGGCCGCCCAGCTCGAAGAACTGGTCGTCGAGCCCGACCCGCTCAAGCTTGAGGACCTCCTGCCAGACCTGGGCGACCTGCTGCTGCAGCGCGGTGCTGGCGGGCCGATAAGGCTTGCTGGCGACGCTGCTGTCGGCCAGCGCCAGCAAGGCCCTGCGGTCGAGCTTGCCGTTCGGGGTCAAGGGCAGATGGGCAATGACGCTCAGGCGTGTCGGCAGCATGTGCGCCGGCAGGTTCAAAGCCAGGGACTGGCGCAACTCGCTGCACAGTTGCTGGCCCTGCGCCGCGTCCTCGAACAGCTGCCGGTCGGCCCCCACCAGGTAGCCCACCAACTGCTGTACACCTTGCTCTTGCTGGGCCACAACCACCGCATCACGGACCCGCGCATCGGCCAGCAAATGACGCTCGATCTCACCGGTTTCGATACGAAAGCCACGGACCTTGACTTGATGATCGGCGCGCCCGGCATACTCGATCTGCCCATCTGCCGCGTAGCAGCCCAGATCGCCAGTGCGGTACAGGCGCCCGCCAGGTTGCGCGGCGAACGGGTCCGGCACAAAGCGTTCGGCCGTCAACCCGGGCCGCGCATGGTAACCCCGCGCCAGTGCGTCGCCGGCAATGCACAACTCGCCAACCACGCCCGCAGGCACTGGCTGCAGGGCCGGCCCCAAAACCAGCAGCCGGACGTTATCGAGCGGCCGCCCGATCGGCACCATGACCCGTTCCAGCGCCCCGGTGAGCATGGCGAAGGTGACCTCGATGGTGGCTTCGGTCGGCCCGTAGAGGTTGACCAGCGTACCCGGCCAGCGCTGCAACAGCTGGTTGGCCAGGGTTGCACTCAAGGCCTCGCCCCCTGCCATCAGATAGCGCAAGCTGGCCATGTTCTGCGCCGTCGCCGCCGGCAGCACCGCCTGCAGCAACGAGGGCGCCGCCTGGACAATGGTGATGCCCAGCGCTTCGACCCGGGCCCAGAGCCTGGACATATCGGCTGACAAGCCCGGCTCGGCAATGACCAGTTGCGCCCCGCAGATCAATGGCAGCCAGCACTCCCAGACCGAAGCGTCGAAGCTCAGGGCGGTCTTTTGCAGAACCCGGTCGGCAGGCTCCAGTTGCAGGGTGCGCTGCATCCAGTGCATGTGATTGGCCAGCGCCCCGTGCCGCACCTGCACGCCTTTCGGGGTGCCGGTGGAGCCTGAGGTGTAGATCATGTAGGCCAGGTTGTCCGGGTGCAGGCAGGTGCTGACATCGGCGATTGGCGGCCCGGCGTAGGCTGCGCTGTCGAGCACCAGGCGGGTAACGCCCGCCGGCACGTCCAGCGCAAGGCCCGGCTGAACGAGCAACAAGCGCGCGGCGCTGTCGTCGAGCATGAAGCGGATGCGCGCCTGCGGATAACCGGGGTCCAGTGGCAGATAGGCGCCACCGGCCTTGAGGATCGCCAGCAAGCCAATGATCATCTCCAGGCTTCGCTCGACAGCAATGGCGACGACCACCTCGGCCCCTACCCCAGCCTCACGCAAACGGACTGCCAACTGGTTGGCTGCGCTGTTCAATTGCTCGTAGCTCAGGCGCTGGCCGGCATACTCGACGGCACAGGCCTGCGGCGTGCGCGCCGCCTGCTGCCGCACCCAGTCATGGATAGCCAACGGCGGCACGTCCACCGGCGGCTCAGGTTGAGCCCGCTGCAACACCGCCTCGCGTTCGGCCTGCGCCAACATCTGCAGTTCGCCCAGCGGCGTCGACAACGCGTGCGGCAATTGCTCGAGCACAGTGCGCAAATGCTCGGCCAGGCCCTGCAGCGCCTGCTCGCCGAAGGCGTCGCAGGCATAGTCGTAATCGAGCTGCAGCTCATCGCCCACGCTCACCGCCACCGACAACGCGTAGTGGGTCTGCTCCTGGTTCGCCACCGCACCAAATCGAGGGCCCTGCTGTTGTTGCAACGCCTCGGTCAGCGGGTAGTTCTCGAACACCAGAATATGGTCGAACAACGCATGGGCCTGATGCCCCGCCCAGCGCTGGATTTCGAACAGCGGGGTTTGCTCGTGCTCGCGCACCGCAAGGTTGAGCGCCTGCACCTGCTCCAGCCACTGCGCCAGGGTCTGCTCGGGCCGCGGGCTGGCAATGATCGGCAGGGTGTTGATGAACAGGCCAATCTGCTGCTCGATCCCCGGCAGCGGCAGGCTGCGCCCGGCCACCGTGGTGCCCACCACCACGCTGCGGCGCCCGCTATAGTGCTGCAGCAACAGCAACCAGGCCGCCTGCACCAGGGTATTGAGGGTGATTTTCTGCTGACGGGCGAAGGCACTTAGCTGCGCGGTGTGCTGCGCGTCGAAGCGCTGGACCAGGCTTGCACGCAGGCCCTGGGCCTGTGCCCGGCCCGCTTCGGGCAGGTAGCGCGCCAGGTGCAGCGGCTCGTCCAGCGCCTGCAGCTGCGCAGTCCAGAACTGCTGGGCTGCCCGTCCATCAAGACCCTGCAAATGCTCGATGTAGTCGCGGTAGCGGCTTGCCGGCAAGGCGCCAGGCTGGTCGTTGTAACGCGCCAGCACTTCGCCGAGCAGCCTGGCATTACTCCAGCCATCCATCAGGATATGGTGGTGGGTGTAGATCAAGTGATGCCGCTGCTCACCGGTGCGCACCAGATCGAAGTTCAACAAGCCCGCGACCTGCAGGTCGAAGCCGTGTTGACGCCGGCTCAGGGCCAGGCCCTGGAGCCTGGACGCCAGCCCGGCATCGCCGCGCCAGTCATGCTCGCGCAGATCAAGCCGGACCTGCTTGCAGACAAACTGCAGCGGCTGTGCCAGGCCGCCGTCCCAGATAAAACCACTGCGCAGAATATCGTGGGCCTGCACCGTCGCCTCCCACGCCTGGCGAAAGCGTTCCGGCTCCAGGCCGTCGACGTCAACCCGTAACTGGTTGACGTACTCGGCGCCGTTGTTGCTGTACAGGGCATGAAACAGCATGCCCTGCTGCATGGGCGACAGCGGGTAAAGCTCATCGACCTGGCCGAGCAGCGGCGCAAGCTGATCGAGTTGCGCCTGCCCAAGCCTGGCCAGGGGGAAATCCGATGGTGTCGCCTGCGCGCCTGGCAGCTGGCAGCAATGCCCGATCAAGCCTTGCAGCTCATCGAGGTAGGCATCGGCCAAGGCCTGGACGGTACTTGCCTGGAACATGGCTTGACTGAACGTCAGGCGCAGGCCCAGTTGCCCTTCATAGACTTGCCCCTCGATACTCAGCCAGTTGGCCAATGGCGCATCGCTGGCCTGCCCGGCGCCACCCGGCTCACTGGCCGGATACAGCAAGGCGCGCTCGTCGAACTGACTGTCAAAGCGCCCCAGGTAGTTGAAGGTGATCCGCGGTGCAAGCGCATCACCGCCCAGGCTTGCGCGCTGCTGCGCGCTCCCCAGGTAACGCAGCACGCCAAAGCCCAGGCCTCGATCAGGCACCGCCCGCAACTGCTCCTTGATCGATTTGATCGAAGCCCCAAGATCATCCTCGGGTACCAGCCGAAGCGGGAAAATACTGGTGAACCAACCCACGGTACGGGTCAGGTCCAGGTGTTCGAACAGATCTTCGCGGCCATGGCCCTCCAACTGCAGCAACGCACTGTCATGCCCCGTCCAGCGACACACCGCCCGCGCCAGGGCGGTCAGCAGCAGATCATTGACCTGGGTGCGGTAAGCGCCCACGGCGTCCTGCAACAATTGCCGGGTGTGCTGCACATCGAGGCGGATTTCAATGCTTGCCGCGTCGCGGTTGTACAGCGTGCCCTGGCGGTTGTCACAGGGCAGGTCCACAGCGTGCTCAAGCTGCGCTTGCCAATATGGCAGTTGCTCGCCGGCACGCTCGAGGTAATCCTGCAGCTGCACAGACCAGGCCTGATAGGCACTGGTCTTGGCGGGCAGTTGAACAGCTTGCCCGGCCTGCAACCGGGTATAGGCCGACTGCAGGTCTTCGAGCAGGATCCGCCAGGAAACCCCGTCGACCAGCAAGTGATGAACCACCAGCAACAGGCGTTGACTGCCATCGCCCATGTGCACCAACAGGGCCCGCAGCAACGGCCCCTGCTGCAGATCGAGGCTGCGCTGGGCGGCCTCGCACAGCTCAAGTAGCTGGGTCGGCGTATCGGCCTGACGCTGCCACAGCTCAAGGGCCGCTGGCGTGGCCTGGTGAAACTGGCGCCAGCTCGCGCCCAGCGGCTCAAAGCGCAAGCGCAGGGCATCATGGTGATCGACCAGCGCCTTGAGCGCCGCTTCCAGCAACGCAGGCTCCAGCGTTTGCCGCGCATTGAGCAGCAATGACTGGTTCCAGTGCGCCGGTTGCGTCAGTGACAGCTCAAAAAAGCCCTGTTGCACCGGGGTCAAGGCTACATCGCCATGCACCGGCCCCTGCTCGATTTCGCGCACCGTACCGGCTTGCGCCGCCTGCGCCAGGCTGCGCAACGTCTGGTACTGGAACAGATCGCGCGGCGCCAGCAGCAGGCCGGCCTGGCGCGCGCGGCTGACCACCTGGATGGCAATGATCGAGTCACCGCCCAGCTCAAAAAAGTTGTCATCCAGACCAATGCGCTCATGCCCCAGCAGGGTCTGCCAGATCTGCGCCAGGGCGCGTTCACGTTCACTGCCCGGGGCCTGGTAGGCGCCTTTGGGGGCAGCCTGGGGCGCAGGCAACGCCTTGCGGTCGAGCTTGCCGTTGGGTGTCAGCGGCAACGCCGGCAAGACCATCAGGTGATTGGGCAGCATGAACTCGGGCAGGCTCTGCAGCAGCCAGGCCTTGAGCCGGGCTTGCCAGTCGTCCGGCGCCTCACCTTCAAACACCAGGTACGCCACCAGTTGCTTGCCCTCCGGGGCCAGCACCACGGCCTCGCGCACCAGAGCATGCTGAACCAGGCGCGCCTCGATTTCGCCCAGTTCAATGCGCAGGCCGCGGATCTTGACCTGATGATCAAAGCGCCCCAGGTACTCGATAACCCCGTCGACCCGCTGTCGCACACGATCGCCAGTGCGGTACAAGCGCTCGCCACTGCCAAACGGGTCAACCACAAAGCGCTCGGCGGTCAACCCCGGGCGGCGGTGATAACCGCGGGCCAGGCCTTGCCCCCCGAGGTACAGCTCACCCGCAACACCGGGCGGTACGGGCGCGAGGCTAGCATCCAGCACCAGGGTACGCAGGTTGGCGATCGGCACCCCGATCGGCACGCTGTCGCGGCCCTCGTCCACACAGCTCCAGTGGGTGACATCGATGGCCGCTTCGGTAGGGCCGTAGAGGTTGTAAAGCCCGGCCTGCGGCAACTTGGCAAACACCTGTTGCTGGGCATCCACCGGCAGCGCCTCGCCACTGCAGACGATACGCTTGAGGCTGCGACAACCCTCGACACCCGGCTCATGAATAAATGCCTGGAGCATCGACGGAACAAAATGCAGGGTAGTGACCTGATAACGCTCGATCGTGGCAATCAGCCGCGCAGGCTCGCGGTGTTCGCCCGGCGCGGCCACCGCCAGGCGGGCACCGCTGAGCAGCGGCCAGAAGAACTCCCAGACCGACACGTCAAAGCTGAACGGGGTTTTTTGCAGTACCGTGTCGCCGGCCTCCAGGCCATAAGCCTGTTGCATCCAGCACAGCCGGTTGACCAGCGCCGCGTGGCTGTTACCGGCGCCTTTGGGGCGGCCGGTGGAGCCCGAGGTGTAAATCACATAGGCCAGCTGCAGCGGGTCGACGACGATGTTCGGGTTGCTCGTGGCGTAGCCACCCAGCCAGGCACCGGCCTGGTCCAGCACCATCACCTGCACCGCCTGCAGCGGCAAGCGCTCGGTCAGCGACGCCTGGGTCAGTACCAGGCGCACGCCGCTGTCCTCGATCATGTAGGCCAGCCGCTCGGCCGGGTAGTCGGGGTCGAACGGCACGTAGGCGGCGCCGGCCTTGAGGATCGCCAGCAGGCCGACAACCATCTGCAGCGAACGCTCGACAGCAATGCCGACCAGGCTGTCGGCACCGATGCCGGCTTCGATCAGGCAATGGGCAAGCTGGTTGGCGCGGGCGTTGAGCTCGGCATAGCTGAGCGTTTGATCGGCAAACAGCAACGCCGTGGCATGGGGGCTGCGCTCGACCTGGGCTTCGATCAGCCGGTGCAGCGGTTGCTGCAGTGGATAATCAACGGATGTCGCGTTCCAGTCGACGACGATACGCTGCAACTCTTGAACATCAAGCATGCGCAACTGCTCGACAGGCGCGTGCGGTGCGGCCAGCATCGAACCCAGCAGGTTCTGCCAATGCCGGCCCATGCGCTCGATGGTTGGCGCCTCGAACAGGTCGCTGGCGTAGGTGATTACAGCCTGCAGACGCCCGCCCTGCTCAAAGGTATCCAGGCTCAGGTCAAACTGGGTGGTGCGGCTTTGCCAGTCGACCTGGCTCATCTGCAGCCCGCCCGCCAGGTGCAGCGTGGTGACGTCGGCGACCTGCGGCTGATGGTTGTACATCACCTGGAACAACGGCGTGTGGCTGAGGCTGCGCTCAAGGGCAAAGGCCTCCAGCAGTTGCTCGAACGGCAGGTCCTGGTGCGACTGGGCCCCCAACACCGTGTCCTTGACCGCCGCCAGCAGTTGGCTGACGGTCGTCTGCCCGTCGAGCCGGGTACGCAGTACCTGGGTGTTGACGAAGCAGCCGATCAGGCCTTCGATCTCACTGCGGTTGCGGTTGGCAATCGGCACGCCAACGCGCAGGTCACGCTGACCTGTGTAGCGGTACAGGAGAATGTTGAACGCCCCGAGCAGCAGCATGAACAGGGTCACGCCCTGGCTGCGGGCAAACGCGCCCAGGGCCTCGGCCAGTTGCGGGTCCAGGCTCAAGCGCTGGCGTGCACCGCGATAGCTGGGCAACGCCGGGCGCGAATGATCCAGCGCCAGTTCCAGCGGCGGGTGCTCCTCGCCCAACTGCGCGCGCCAGTAGTCGAGCTGACGCTGCTTCTCGCCCGCTTCCAGCCAGCAGCGCTGCCACAGGGCGTAATCGCTGTACTGGATGGGTAGCGCGGCCAGGGCCGGCACCTGCTTGCCCAGGTGCGCGGCGTACAACTGGCTGAACTCTTCAATCAGGACGTTCATCGACCAACCGTCGGAAACGATATGGTGCAAAGTCAT
This sequence comes from Pseudomonas sp. UC 17F4, assembly GCF_900101695.1. Classification (NCBI taxonomy): domain Bacteria; kingdom Pseudomonadati; phylum Pseudomonadota; class Gammaproteobacteria; order Pseudomonadales; family Pseudomonadaceae; genus Pseudomonas; species Pseudomonas sp. UC 17F4. The sequence continues at coordinate 2,774,681 of NZ_FNKV01000001.1, read as the reverse complement.
CAACAGCACGTGCTCATCGGCCTTGAGCTTGAGCAGCAGCACCCGCAGCAACGGCCCCCGGGCCAGGTCGAAGGGCTGCAGCGACTGTTGCTCGGCCAGGGTCCGCACGCGCTGTTCACGTTCGGCGGCATCCAGCACACCGAGGTCCAGGTGCTCGACCTGCGGCCATTGCGCAGCCGGCATCAGCGCCAGGCGTTCATCGGCTTGCTGAACAAACACGCTGCGCAGGGTTTCGTGGCGCTGTACCAGGCTGGCAAACGCCTGTTCCAGCGCCTCGACATCCAGGTTGCCCTGCAGGCGCACGGCGCTGGGCAGGTTGTAGGCCGCGCTGCCAGGCTCCAGTTGCCACAACAGCCACATGCGCTGCTGGGCATAGGACAAGCCGCCCTGCCCGGCCACCGGCACCTGGGCCGGGATCGGGAACTGGGCAAAGTCGACCCCTTCGCGGGCCAGCCCCTGAAGAAAGATGCGGCGCTTTTCCAACGGCAACTCTATGAATCGGCGGGCAAGCTTGCGGGCATCTTCGGCATTCATCGGCTTTCATCCATCCAGGGGAACAACGAGCCTGCAGGCCCGGTAATTCAAGAAAAACGGATGACCGCGAATGAAAATTAAGCGCATCGGGCTGATGACCCAGGAGCTTTGAAACATTTGCTTTCAACTAACCCTGCGGGTTTTACGATTCTCGTTCGTCTTATCTATTGCAGTCCCTAGGCTGAGCATTGGCTCGACCTCAATTTCTCTGAAAAGACACCTGCAATGTCCCAGAAAGCGAAAAAGTCCAAATCCAGGCTGTGGTTCCTGGTCCATAGCTGGCTCGCCCTGCCGATCTGGTTTTTCGTCCTGATCGTCTGCGTCACCGGCACCCTGGCGGTGGTCAGCCAGGAGATCGTCTGGCTGGCCAACCCTGATGTGCGCGCCAGCAAGCCTGACGGCGACGCCGAGCGGCTGAGCTTCCAGCAGGTGCTCGATGCCCTGCACAAGGCCGAGCCGGACATGGCCGTGCGCTTTATCAGCCAGCCGGACGGTTCGCACTTTGCCCTGACCGCGGCGGTCACCTTCCCCGACGGCAGCGCCCCGACCCTGTACGTCAACCCCTATACCGGGGCGATCCAGGGCAAGAGCCCGGCGTTCAACTTCGAGGGTTTCACCCGTGCCCTGCACGGCTGGTGGCTGGTGCCGTTCACCAATGGCTACAGCTGGGGCTGGTATCTGGTGTCGCTGCTCGGCCTGCCGATGCTGGCCTCGCTGGTTACCGGGCTGGTGGTCTATAAACGCTTCTGGAAGGGATTCTTTAAGCCGACGTTGCGCTTTAACCATGGCGCGCGGATCTTCTGGGGCGACTTCCACCGCCTCAGCGGCATCTGGTCGATCTGGTTCATTGCGGTGATTTCCATCACCGGCACCTGGTTCCTGATCCAGGCGATCCTCGGTGACAACCACATCACCATTTCCACCGAACCGGTGGTGCCGGTGATTGCCCGCGAAGACGTGCCGCGCACCGAATCCGGCGCACCGGCACCGCGCATCAGCCTGGATGACGCCACGCGCATCGCCAAAGAGCAGATCCCCGGCCTTGATGTGAGCTTCGTGTCGCTGCCCGGCAACGCCTACGCCCACGTCTACCTGGGCGGGCGCGGCTGGTACCCGCTGATGTTCCAGACCGTCAACGTCAACCCGTACAACAGCAAGATCGAGGCGCAGTTCCTGATCAACGACCGCTCGACCCTGGAGTTCGTCACCGAATCCATGCGCCCGCTGCACACCGGTGACTTCGGCGGCCTGGCGATCAAGCTGATCTGGGCGTTCTTCGGCCTGGTGCTGTCGATGATGGTCTTGAGCGGCCTGCTGATCTGGACCAAGCGCACCGCCCAGGCCACCGCTGCCGCCCTCAAGCGCGAGCAACGGCCGCGCAAGCAAACCGCCAGTGCTACCGACACCGCCACGGAGGCCAGCCTATGAGCAAGGCAGCAGTTGCGCCGCAAAGCCCGTTGAGCCGCTTCTGGCACAAGTGGCGCTTTCACCTGAACATCCTGCTGTTGCTGATCCCGCTCGGCTTCATGCCCAAGTACTTTGCCGATGCCGCGCTGTTTCGCGGTGACAGCGGTCTGGGCGAGCGCGAGCTGGGCGAGATCAAGGTCGGGCCGTGGAGCGTGCAGCTGGCCGAGTTGCGCGATGAAGCACCGCGCGCCGATGGCCCTGCCGGTTACTTCAAAGCCTTCAACATTGCTCTGTGCCAGGCCTGCATTCCCGAGGTCAAGGCCGCTTACCTGCGCATCGGCAAGCCGCGCAGCCTGCGCGCCGCCGGGACGATTTTTTTCGGCACCCCGTACCGCATGAGCACCAGCCTGCCAGTGCCGGCCAAGACCCGCGCCGATGCCGAAATCTGGATCACCCTCGAAGGCTGGGACGGCAGCATGCAGCAGGCTGCCGTGCCGCTGAGCAAGGCCTCGCCGGCCACCGTCGCCTGGCTGAACAAACAAGGAGGCAAATGATGACGTTGCGCAAACTGCTGCTGGCGTTGCTGCTGCTTGGCGCAAGCGGCCAGGCCATGGCCCACAACCCGATGTGCGAATGCAAGCCGATCGATGGCGGGCAAATCGAATGCACCGGCGGCTTTTCCGACGGTAGCGGCGCGCCCGGGGTAACCCTCGACGTGATCGGCTACAACGAAGAGATCCTGGTGCCGGGCAAGCTGGGGGAAAACTCCAAGCTGACCTTCAAGCGCCCTGAAGGCGAGTTCTATGTGCTGTTCGACGCAGGCCCCGGCCACGTGGTGGAAATCGACTACGCAGATATCGAGCAATGAGCCGCGTGCAGGTGGTGCGCCCGGCCGGTGCCGGGCATGAAACCCTGTACGTGCTGCTGGTCAGTTTGTTGATCCTGGCGGTGGCCGCCGGCATCGTCGCCCTGCGCGGCGAACGGCATGACGAGGTCAGCATCGAGGCCCACCAACTGGATGCCCGCCGCGACCTGACGGCCGCCGAGCAAGGCGTGTATGCCGACCTGCGGGTGGCCTTCGACGAGATCCAGGCACGCCGCGAAGAAGCCCCACAGTTGCTGACCGTCGAAGACCTGGCCGAAGAAGGCTTCCCGCCCTTCGTCGCCGATGCCAGCGCCGCCAGCCGCGGCCAGCACCACTGGCAACTGCTGCAGGAACGCGCCTACCTGGGCCTGAGCCAGGCCAGCACGGTGGCCGGCAGTTTCCTCTTGCTGGTGCCCGAAGCCGTGGACGGCACAGCCGACGTCTGGCTGCAGCGCAGCCCTTCCGCCAGCGCCCCTGCCGACTTCAGCCAGGCCGCGCTGATCGCCGCCAGCTGGCAACAGATCGCCGCCCACTACGACGCCGGCGTCACCCGCCAGCATCGTCACTGACACAAGGACGCCCCATGTTTCGCGCCACCCTCGCCCGTCGCCTTCTAAGTGTGTTCCTCGCCTGCGCCCTGCCCGCCCTGGCCGTGGCCGATAACGGCAAGCCGCTGCGCATCGGCATCACCCTGCACCCGTACTACAGCTATGTAAGCAATATCGTCGGTGACAAGGCCGAGGTGGTGCCGCTGATTCCGGCCGGCTTCAACCCCCATGCCTACGAGCCACGGGCCGAGGACATCAAGCGCATCGGTACCCTGGACGTGATCGTGCTCAACGGCGTCGGCCATGACGACTTTGCCGACCGGATGATCGCCGCCAGCGAAAAACCCGCCATCGCCACCATCGAATCGAACAGCAACGTACCGCTGCTGGCCGCCACCGGCGTGGCCGCGCGCGGCGCCGGCAAGGTGGTCAACCCGCATACCTTCCTGTCGATCAGCGCCAGCATCGCCCAGGTCAACAACATCGCCCGCGAACTGGGCAAGCTCGACCCGGACAACGCCAAGTACTACAGCCAGAACGCCCGCGCCTACGCCAAGCGCCTGCGCAAACTGCGCGCCGAAGCCCTGGCCCAGGTCACCGAAGCGCCGGGCGCCGAATTTCGCGTGGCGACCATCCACGCCGCCTACGATTACCTGGTGCGCGAGTTCGGCCTGGAGGTCACCGCCGTGGTGGAACCGGCCCATGGCATCGAACCCAGCCCGAGCCAGCTGAAAAAGACCATCGACCAGCTCAAGGCCCTGGATGTGAAGGTGATCTTCTCGGAGATGGACTTCCCTTCGGCCTATGTCGAAACCATCCAGCGTGAGTCAGGGGTGAAGATCTACCCGCTGACGCACATCTCCTACGGCGAATACAGCAAGGAGAAGTACGAAGTCGAGATGAAGCGCAACCTCGACACCGTGGTGCGGGCGATCAAGGAGTCCCAGGCATGACCGTGGCCCAGCCGCTGCTCAACCGCGCCTGCGGGCCGGACATTGCCTTCGCCGAGGTCGACCTGACCCTGGGCCGCACGCGCATCCTCGACAAGGTCAGCTTCAACGTTGCCGCCGGCAGCGTGCATGCGCTGGTCGGGCCCAATGGCGGCGGCAAGAGCTCGCTGATCAAGACCCTGCTCGGGCAGATGCCGCACCAGGGCCAGTTGACCCTGACCTGGCCGGGCGACCAGCAGATCATCGGCTACGTACCCCAGGCCCTGGAATTCGACCGTGGCCTGCCAATGACCGTGGACGACTTCATGGCCGCCATGTGCCAGCGCCGCCCGGCCTTTCTCGGCCTGTCAGCCAAGGTGGCGCCGGCCATCGACGCGGCGCTGCAGCGGGTGGGCATGCTCGACAAGCGCAAGCGGCGCATGGGCGCCCTCTCCGGGGGCGAGCGCCAGCGCGTGCTGCTGGCCCAGGGGTTGATCCCGGCGCCGCAATTGCTGGTGCTCGATGAGCCGATGTCGGCGCTGGACGAGGCCGGTATCCAGGTGTTCGAGCGCCTGCTGCACGAGTGGCGCGCTGCCGGCACCACGGTGCTGTGGATCGAACACGACCTGGAAGCCGTGGCACGCCTGGCCGACCGCGTTACCGGCCTGAGTCGCCGGGTGCTGTTCGATGCGCCACCGAAACAGGCACTGACCCCGGACCGCCTGCTCAGCCTGTTCTCCATCCACCCGCGCAGCGAGAGCACTGCCTGATGAACTACGAAGAATTTCGCCTGCTGATCCAGGGCTGGGCCACTGCCGGTTACCTGCCCGAGGCCCTGGCCTACGGCTTTGTGGTCAATGCCCTGCTCGCCGGCCTGATGATCGGCCCGGTGCTCGGCGGCCTTGGCACCCTGGTGGTGGTCAAGCGCTTTGCCTTCTTCTCCGAAGCGGTCGGCCACGCGGCGCTGACCGGCGTTGCCATCGGCATCCTGCTTGGCGAACCCTACACCGGTCCCTATGGCAGCCTGTTTGGCTACTGCCTGCTGTTCGGCATCCTGCTGAACTTTCTGCGCAACCGCACCGGGCTCTCGCCCGACACCCTGATCGGCGTGTTCCTCTCGGTATCCTTGGCCCTGGGCGCCAGCCTGCTGCTGATGCTGGCCGGCAAAATCAACGTGCACATCCTCGAGAACGTGCTGTTCGGCTCGGTGCTGACCGTCAGCGGCCAGGACCTGCTGGTGCTCGGCATCGTCGGCAGCCTGGTGCTGGCCCTGGCCTTGCCGCTGTACAACCGCATCATGCTGGCCAGCTTCAACCCGCAACTGGCGGCGGTGCGCGGCGTTGCGGTGAAGAGCCTGGACTACCTGTTCGTGGTGCTGGTGACCCTGGTCACGGTGGCGGCGGTGAAAGTCATCGGTGCAATTCTGGTCGGCGCCTTGCTGGTGATTCCGGCAGCGGCGGCGCGCTTGATCAGCCAGTCGCTCAAGGGCTTTTTCTGGGCTTCGGTGCTGATCGCCACCCTGAGCACTTTGGTAGGCATCCTGCTGCCGATCGTCTTCGACCTGCCGGTGCCTTCGGGTGCGGCGATCATCCTCGTCGCCGGCTGCTGCTTCGCCCTCGCCGCCCTCGCCCGCGGCCTTGTTCCACGCCTGCAAGGAAACCCGGCATGACCTTCAAACTCCAGCACCTGTGCCTGGCCCTGGCCCTGGCCGGCCTGCCGACCCTGAGCCTGGCCCAGAGCGCCCCGGCAGCGGCCAAACAACAAGCGGCCGGGGTGACCGTCCTGGCCTCACTGCCGGTGACCAACACGCTGGCCAGCGCCCTGCTCGACGGCACCTCGGTAAAACTGCAACGGGCAGCGCCGGCGAATATTCCGGCCTCGCGCCAGCCCTCGTACTTCAGCGGCCGCGGTGGTGCCAGCCTGCAAAAGGCTGCTGGCGGCGCCGATGCGGTGATCGGCCTGCGCTCGATCTGGAGCGACGACCCGTTGTACCCGGTGGCGCGGCGCAGCAATATCCGCATCGTCGAGATCGACGCCGCGCGCCCGGTCGATGGCGCCCTGCCGGGCATCGCCGTGCAGGGCAACAATGCCTTTGCCGGCTACCCGTGGCTGAACCCGAGCAACCTCGGGCGCATGGCCGATGTGCTGGCCAACGACCTGGGGCGCTTGAGCCCGGCCGACCAACCGAAAATCCAGAGCAACCTGGCGGCGCTCAAACGCCAGTTGCTCGAGCTCAGTGCCGGCAGCGAAGCGCGCCTGGCCGAAGCGGACAACCTCAGCGTGGTGAACCTGTCGGATCGCCTGGATTACCTGGTCAGCGGATTGAACCTGGACCTGATCGACCACCCGCAGGTGGCCGATGACCAGTGGGATGCGGCGGCGCTCAAGCGCCTGGGCGATGAGCTCAAGAACCAGGAGGTGGCGCTGGTGCTTCATCACAAGCAGCCGAGCAAGGAAGTCGCCGAGGTGATAGCAGCCTCCGGGGCCAAGCTGCTGGTGGTGGAGACCGATGCCCAGGATTCACTGGCGGGGTTGAAGGCCAGTGTCGAGCAGGTGGTGGGGGCTTTGGTCGCCGGCAATAGCTGAGGGCCTCATCGCAGGTCCCTGTGGGAGCGGCGGTGCGGCGACCCGACTTGACCCGCGATGCTCAACGTTTCATACAGCGCTGATAACGCTCATCAACGCGCTTGGCAAACCACGCCGTGGTCAGTTTGCGGTTGATCTTCGGGCTTTTCAGTTCGATCCCCGGTAGCTGCGCCCGCGCCACCGCCTTGCCCGCCGCACCGTCGGCCAGGGCATACACGCCCTTGTACAGGCGGGTGTCTTCGAATTCCAGGCTATCGCCCTTCTCCAGCTGGTTGCGGATGCTGACATTGCGCAAGTCCAGCTTCTGCCCCAGGCGCCTGGCCGCCTGCTCGGTGCTGCCGGGCATGATCGCCCCCGGCGCGATCAGGTCGCCGTCGAGCGCCAGCTTCACCCCGGTAGCGCGGCTCAGAGCACTCTGGAACGCCGCATTGCGGCTGGCGTACCAACCGGCATTGAAGTCGCCGAAGCGGTACAGCTGACGGTCATAGTGGGTGGGGTAACCGAGCAGGTGGGCGATGCCGAAATACATGCCGCCACGGCGGCTGAAGACCTCCTGGCGAATGGTTCCGGCATAGGTGTAGGGATAACCCTTGGCATGCTGCTCGGCAAAGTCGATGCTGACCTGCATCGGCCCGCCGGTACGCACCGGGTTCAAACCACCGAGCAGGGTCTTGCCCATGGGCAAGGCGCCGATCAGTTCGTCAAACAGGTCACTGAGCTGTTTTTCGCTGCGCACCGCATCAAGGCGCTGGCCGTAGGTTTTGCCACTTGCCGAGCGGGTCTGCAGGGTGGCGTCGATCAGCAGTTTGGGAATGTGCAGGCTGGCGGCGCGGCGGTCGATCTCTTGCCGGGCGATGCGACCCAGGCCCGGTACTTTCGGGTCGGCCTGGAAGGTTGATTCCTGCTCGGTGACCGCCAGTACCGCGCACAGGTTGCTCTTGCTGGCGCTGAGCTGCTGCGCGGCGAAGGCGCCCTGGATATCCCGCGCCCAACCTTCACGGTCGTTGGCGCTGGCCGGCAGCAGGCGCACGATCTGCGCGCGCACCTTGGCCGGGTCCTGCTCAGGGGCTTCACCCTGGGTGACGCAACCCTGAAGCGCCAGCAGCGCGCTGATCACAACCAGCCAACCGGTTACCTGCATAAGCCCTCCCGCCGCATCGGGCAATAGCTGCACAGTAGCGGCGCGCGGGCACGACTGCAATCAGCAGCCTGGTTTGCTCAGTTGCGTGCCGATGGTCACCGCCGTGATCGCCACCGGCTTGAAGCTCTGCAGGGCAGCCGGATCGAAGCTGCGCTCGCAGTTGTATTGGTTTTCCATGACGAAGTCTTCGCCCTTGTGCTTCTTCATCTCGTCTGCCCATTTGCTCGAGGCGGCGATGGCTGCGTCGTCGGTGAGCATGACCTCGGCCAGGACCTGGGTGAAGCCCACCGCATGCGGCCCTTCCCACAAGGCATACACCGATGGGTCGGCGGCGTTGCCACACATCTCCAGGCAGTCGGCGTAGAACTCCAGCGGGCCACCGGTGGATTCATGCAGGGCGGCGATGGTCAGCGGCTGGTTGGCCGCTGGCGCGAAGGTGCCGATGAACGAGCGGAGGTCGGCCTTGCAGGTCGGCGACAGCTGCAGGCGCAGGTCGTTGATGCTGCCGCCGGCGGCGTCGGCAGTAATTTCGCAGCCCTGTACCTTATAGGTGTGCTTGTCACCGAAGCTGGTGCGGGCAATGCCTGCGACCGACTCGAAGTACTTGAGGTTGGTGCCGAGCATTTCACCATTGAAGACCTGGGCAACGGTGGCCTGGGCCTGGGCAAACAAGGGCAGGCAGGCCAGGGCCAGGGTCGAGCCGATAGTCAGCAATGCACGCGGTTTCATCTGAACATCCTGTAAGTAATGAAGTGGCGCGCACTGTAATGCACAGCAGCGCGCAACACCACCACCTGCGGCTCAGGACAGGATGAGGTAGTCGCTGTACTGGGCCAAGGCTGCGTGTGGCCCCGGCTGCAGCGTCACATAGCGCCCGCCGACCTGGTCGACCACCACGCAGTCGTCGACATCCAGCAACGCGTCGGTGTGCGGTTTGCTCCAGTGCCGGGCCATCTGCTGCTTGCCCTTGGCCTTGGCTTGCTCTTTGTTGCTGGCGACCACCAGCAGGTAGTGATGCGCCTCACCAAAGCAGCCCGGCTCGTAACCGCCAAGGTTGATGAAGTACAGGCGCGGCTCGCCCGGCGCCGGTTGCAGGTCCGACCAGCCCAGCTTGAAGCCCTCTACCCCGTCGACCTCAAGCCAGGAGTCGATATGCAGGCCCTTGGCGCTGCCGAACCACTGCTCGCGCAACTGCGGGTAACAGGCCGCCAGCGACGGCCCGACGACAAAGGCCACATCGTGCACCTCGATCCTGGCCCGCGGGTGCTTGCCGCCGAGCATCACCACATACAGCATCGAAGGTGTAGCGCTCACGGCTGTTCGCCCACCATGTAGGTCTTGCTGATGTGGCGAAACTGTTCATGGGCCGAACTGCCCATCAATTCGAACACCACCATCTCGCGGGTGACGATCTGCGCCCCGGCGGCGCGCATGCGGGCAATGCCGGCGTCACGGTTGTGGGCACCGCGACAGTCGCAGGCATCCTCGACCACGAACACCTGCTTACCCAGCTCAAGCAGGCCGAGCACGCTTTGCAAGACGCAGATATGGGTTTCCATGCCGCAGACGATCACCTGCTCGCGGGCCAGCAGCGCTGCCGGCAGGCACTCGGCAGCCACGCAGGAAAAGTGCTGTTTCTCGACCACCGCAGCGCCGGGCGAAGCCTCCTTGAGCTGCGCCACGGTCGGCCCCAGGCCCTTGGGATACTGTTCGGAAAACACCGTCGGCAGGCCCAGGGTAGCGGTCGCCGCCAACAGCCAGCGGGTGCGTGCGAGGGTGCCGGCCGGGTCGCTGACCGCGCCAATGAGTTTTTCCTGAACATCGATGACCAGCAAGCTGGCCTGATTCGGCTTGATCAACATCCTCTGCCCCTGGGTTGCGGGTAAAGCCCAAGGCTCGCCCATCAGACCGCGCTGCGTCAATGCTCAAGCCGACAGCCGATGGGGCTCCAGGGCAGCGCTGAGCACGCCGAGCACGCGCGCTTCATGCTCGTGAATGAAGAAGTGGCCACCGGGGAAAATCTCCAGCGAGAAGTCGCCGACACTCTCCTGGCGCCAGGCCAGCAGTTGCTCTTCGCTGGCCTTGTCGTCTTCCCCGCCGAGCACATGCACGGGGCAACGCAGCGGCGGGCGCTGGCGATATACGTAGCGCCCGCACAAGAGGAAATCGGCGCGCAGCACCGGCAGGGTCAGGCTCATCAGCTCCTGATTGGCCAGCACCTCTTCCGGCGTGCCTTGCAAGGTGCGCAACTCGTCGATCAATACTTCATCGCTCTTGGGCTCGCGCCACTTGCCGCCGTCGTAGTCTTCACGCCGGGTGGGCGCAGCCGTGCCGCAGGCGAACAGCGCCACCGGCGGCGGACAGCCCAGCGCCTGCAGCTCGTGGGCCAGCTCGAAGGCCAGCAAGGCGCCCAGGCTGTGGCCGAGCAAGGCATACGGCTGGCTGGCCGCCAGCCGTTGCTCGCTGGCCAGCTGGCGGGCCAGCACCTGCATGTCGGTCAACAGCGGCTCGCCCAGGCGCGCGCCGCGCCCGGGCAGTTCCACCGGGCGCACCTGCAACCAGGCCGGCAGCTTGCGCCGCCAGCGGCTGTAGACCATGGCACTGGCGCCGGAATACGGCAGGCACAGCAGGGTCAATGCAGACACGGCCGCCCCTTACTGCGCCGCAGCGGTTTCGGCCATCTTCTGGCGCAGGCTCAAAGGACGCATATCGGTCCAGACTTCGTCGATGTAGGCCAGGCATTCTTTTTTCAGGCCGCTTTTGCCCACGGTCCGCCAGCCCGCCGGGATCGCCTTGTAGTCGGGCCAGATCGAATACTGCTCTTCGTGGTTGACCACCACCTGGAACACGATGTCTTCGCGGTCGAATACCGATGTCATTGCCTGTCTCCTCGATTGATTGGGCCCGTCACGCCAATGGCGTACGGTGGCTTTCAAGAGAACGAACGACAGGTGCAATAAATTAATCCGCGGTCACCAGCACACTGACCAGCTCACAACGCTGGAACGGTCCCGAAGCCTGGCTTTCGCCGCTGACCACTACCTGCACGCTGTAGGAGCCCGGCACCGGAGTGTCGAGCCAGGTACCGAGTTGACCGGCGCCGCTGCCCAGGTGCACCACCCGTTCCTGATGGGCGAGGATGTCCAGTTCCGGCAGCAAGGTATGGCGCAGCGCAGCCAGGCGCGCCAGGGGTTCGGCGATGCCCTGGGCGCGGTCGAACGGCAGCGCCTGCACGGTGTAGAGCTGGTCGTCGTATTTGATCAGGGCGTCGGCCAGGCTGATGGTCGGCCCCTGCACGATGGCATGGGCGCGGACATTGCTGAGCACTTCGCCACCGGCCTCCAGGTGCACCGTCAGCGGCAGCGGCTGGCCGGCCGTGTGCCGCACGGCCATCTCCACGCTCAGACGGATGTCGGCCAGGCCGCTGCGCACCGTTGCCCCGTGCTGCAACGCCCCGGCGGTGCAACTGATCGATTGCCCGCTGCCGGCGAACTCGACCTGCAGGTACCACTGCCCCGGTGCCGGCTGGGGAATATTGAAGATGACAAAACCGGCACCGATGATGCTCGGCGCCCGCGGGCTGACGGCGCCGCTGGGGTCGACCAGGCTTACTGAGAGCTGATTGCCGCGCGGGCTGGCGCTGGTGTAGCTGACTTCGCGGCGCGACCACACCAGCGACAACTGCGCAGCACCCGGGCGCTGGCCGATCACCACCGGAATCAACTGGTAGCCATGCTGGGCGATATCGCACAACTGGTTGTTCAGTAGCGCCGCCCTGGCACTGGAGGCGCGGATCTGGTTGTAGACCTTCATCAAGTCCACCGCCCGCGGCGCATAGAAGTAGCGACCACCGGTGCGTTGGGCAATTTGCTGCAACAGGTGCTGATCTGCCTGCGGGCCGAGGGCGCAGGCCATCACCGGGTAGATCGGCAGCACCTCCAGCGGTGGAGGCCCGTCATTATGCTGACCGTCGCTGAGCAGCACGCAGGCGCGGGACAGCCGCGAGGCGTCGAGAAAACTGCGACTGTGCTGCAGGCCCAGGCCGATGGCGCTGGACAGCCCGTCAAAGGCCAGCCCGGCGACCGCAGTGGCGGCGCTGGCGGTGATGTTGAGCAACGGGTCGACCGTGGCCAGGCCGCCGTTGCCGGTGAACACTGTGCGCGCCTTGTGGTCACAGGCGACCACCGCGAGCTTGTCACCGGCCTTGTGCAAGCGCAGGAACGCCTGGGTGTCGATCAGCGCCTGCTCGACGTGCCCATATTGGCTCATGCTTTCCGATATATCGATGATCGGCACAACTGAAACGGTGCTCATGCCCTGTGCTCCCTGCTCATGGGCTGTTTCTGGATCATAGCCACGGTGAATACCCTGTCAAACCGCTTAACTGACATAACGCCACCATTGGTCGCCTGAGGCTACGGCCGGCAAAAGTCGCCCGGGTAGCTATATTGAAGCGCTGAGCTTGCCCTCCGTCCGCAACCTTCAGAGGTGCCTATGTACACCATCGGATATGCAGCGCAACGGCCCGACGCGCCCCTCGCCCCCTTCCCGTTCGAACGCCGCGAACTGCGCGCCAACGATGTGGCCATGGAGATCCTCTACTGCGGGGTGTGCCACTCCGACCTGCACCAGGCCCGCGACGACTGGGGCATCAGCCGCTACCCGATCGTGCCCGGGCACGAGATCGTCGGCCGGGTCACGGCAATCGGCAGCGCAGTAAAACGCTACAAGGTCGGCGACGCCGTGGCGGTGGGGTGCATGGTCGACTCCTGCCAGCAGTGCGACCAATGCCGCAAGGGCGAAGAACAACTGTGCCGCGAGACCAACACCCAAACCTACAATGGCCTGGACCGCATCACCAGGGCGCCGACCTACGGCGGTTACTCCAAGCACCTTGTGGTGCGCGAGGAATTCGTCCTGCGCGTGCCCGAAGGCCTGGACCTGGCCAAGGCAGCGCCGCTGCTGTGCGCCGGGATCACCACCTACTCGCCGCTGCGCACCTGGAATGTCGGCCCCGGCAGCCGGGTGGCGGTGCTGGGCCTGGGCGGCCTGGGCCATATGGCGGTGAAACTGGCTGCTGGCATGGGCGCCGATGTCACCGTGGTCAGCCGCAGCGCCGACAAGCTCGCCGACGCCCTGGCCCTGGGTGCCGACAAGCTGCTGGTGTCTGCCGACGCCAAGGCCATGGCCAGCGCCCGTTCAAGCTTCGATCTGATCATCGACACCATCCCGGTGCGCCACGATGTGTCGCCCTACATGGCCTTGCTCGACATCGACGCCACCCTGGTGATCGTCGGCCAGGTCGGGCCGATCGACGAGCAACAGACCGTACCCTTGATCCTCGGCCGCCGGCGCCTGGCCGGCTCGCCGATTGGCGGGATTGCCCAGACTCAGGAAATGCTCGATTTCTGCGCCAAGAAGAACATCCTGCCCGACTGCGAAATGATCCGCATGGAGCAGATCAACGAGGCCTTCGAGCGCATGGAGCGCTCCGATGTGCGCTACCGCTTCGTCATCGACATGGCCTCATTGCAGGCGCCTGCCAAGACCTGACAGCGCCTCGGGGGCTCAGGTGTTGGACTTGAGCCTGGTCCACAGCCGTGTGCCCAGGCGGGCGATGGCCGGCGGCAGGTCTTCGACGGTGAAGAGTTTTTCCATCACGCGCTTGGGTGGGTAGATCGCCGCATCGTCCTTGACCGCCGGCGCCAGGAACGCATCCGCCGCGCTGTTAGGGTTGGCGTAGTGGATGCTGTTGCTGACGTTGGCGATCACCTGCGGGTCGAGCAGGTAGTTGAGGTAGGCGTAGGCGTTTTTCTCATGGGGCGCGCTCTTGGGGATGACCAACATGTCCATCCACAGGGTCGAGCCCTCCTCCGGGATCGAATAGGCGATCTCGATGCCATTGTTGGCTTCCCTGGCGCTGGCCGCGGCCTGGACCACGTCACCGTTGAAGCCGATCACCGCGCAGATATTGCCGTTGGCCAGGTCACTGATGTACTTGGAGGCATGAAAGTACTGCACATAGGGGCGGATCTTCAGCAGCGCCTGTTCGGCCTGCTTGTAGTGCGCAGGCGTGTGGCTGTGGTGCGGCAGGGCCAGGTAGTTGAGGGTGATCGGCAGGATCTGCGTCGGGTTGTCGATGATCGCCACGCCGCACTGGCTGAGCTTCTTAATGTTCTCAACGTCAAACAACAGCTTCCACGAACGGGTGACGTCGGTACTGCCGAAGATCGCCTTGATCCTCTCGACGTTGTAGCCAATGCCGGCGGTGCCCCACATATAGGGGAATCCATACTGGTTGCCCGGGTCGTTGACCTCGAGCTTTTTCATCAGCAGCGGGTCGAGATTCTGCCAGTTGGGCAACTGGCTGCGGTCCAGCGGCTGGATCGCCCCGGCCTTGATCAGCCGCGACATGAAGTGGTTGGAGGGGCTGACCACGTCATAGCCGGTGTTGCCGGTCATCAGCTTGGACTCGAGCACCTCGTTGCTGTCATGAATGTCGTAGGTGGCCTTGATACCGGTCGCCTTGGTGAAGCTGGGCAAGGTGTCGTCGGCGATGTAGCCGTTCCAGTTGGAGATGTTCACTTCTTCCACGGCCTGGGCGGCAGTGGCACAGGTGGCGAGCAAGGCAACCAGGGGCAGGGTTTTGCATGACATGATCAATCACCTTTTGGCGAGCTTTGTTTTTGTTGGGCTAGGTGGGGTCAGATTTCAGTCCTGGCTCGCAGCGCTTCCACGCGCATACGCAGCATGGCACCGATGTCGAGCAGCGGCTTGGGCGGTAGCCAGCCGGGTTGCGCGCGGGCCATGACCGAGGTCAGCAGCGGTGAGCTTTGGCCGCTGGCAAGCTCTGCCAGCAAGCGCCCCCACAGGGTGCCGCGGGCGACACCCGAACCATTGCAGCCGGCCACGGCAAACACGCCCTCCTCGACCCGGGCGAAATACGCCTGGCCGGAGCGCGAGGCGCTGAGGTGGCCGCTCCAGGTGAACTGGATATCTTCGGCGCCAAACCACGGAAAGCGCCGCTGCAGGCCGCGCAGGTGGTGCCGCTGACGCTGGGCCAGTTCACTCGGGTTGAGGTCGCGGGCACGGTATTCGGCAGTGTTGCGGATCATCACCCGGCGGTCCGGGGTCAGGCGTACTGTGGCGCCCAGCGGCCGGGTCGAGAGCACGCCCCAGGGCTCGACGTTGCCGATGGCGCGGAACTCGGCGTCGGTCATCGGCCGGGTGAGGCTGGCGCTGAGCTCCATGGCAAAGGTGGCGCTGTGATCGATGCCGGCACGCGGGATAAAAGCGTTCAGGCACACCAGCACCTGCTTGGCTTCGATACTGCCATCGGCAGTATTGGCGCGAATCCCGCCCTGGCCGAGGCGCTCAAGGCCGCTGATATCGGTGTCTTCGTACAGCGTGACACTGGCTGGCAATGCATCGAGCAAGCCTTTCACGTACTTGGCCGGTTGCAGCAAGGCATTGCCGTTGCCGCACCAGATCGCAGCCTGGTAATGACCGCTACCAAGCCTGTGCTTGAGCGCCGCGCCTTGCAGGAACTGCGCCTCGGCACCCACGGCACGCAGGGTTGCCAGCTTGGCTTCGACCTGGCTGAGTTTGTCTGGGTCGTTGACCGCAAAAAAGTAGCCGTCGTCACGAAACTCGCAGTCGATGTTGTGGCGCGCGATGCGCTGGCGCACTTCGTTGCTGGCGGCCTGGCCGATCGTGGTGTCGACTTCGTAGCCGGCAAAGCCCGGGCGCCCCAGTAGTTCGCTGTCTGCCGGGTGCTCATGGGCGACGACAAAACCGGAATTGCGCGCCGACGCGCCTTGCGCAGCGCTCTGGCGATCGACCACGACAACCCGCGCCTGCGGGTGCATCTCGGCCAGGGCATGGGCGGCGCTGAGCCCGGTGATGCCGGCGCCGATCACCAGCCAGTCGGCTTTTTGTGCGCCGCTCAGCCGAGCGCGTGCCGGTGAACTGCCCGCCAGGGCAATCCAGCCACATTGGTTTTTCATGCATTACCTCTCGACCTGTATGCACACAGCGCATGGACGTTTTATGCTGGTGGCGGTTGCCATGGCCAGAATTTAAAAGGTCTGTGCCGATTCAACCAACGTTATAAATTCATCGGGGCATTCGAAAAACGCATGGATAAAGTTCGCCACCTGCCTTCACTGCAAGCCCTGCAGGCGCTGGTCGCCGTTGCCGATGCAGGCAGCTTCACCCAGGCCGCGCACCGCCTGTGCCTGACCCAGAGCGCGGTGAGCCGCAAGATTCAGTTGCTGGAGAGCCACTTTGGCGTGGCCATGTTCGTGCGCAGCAGCCGCAGCCTGCAGCTCACTGCCGAGGGCGAGCAGGTACTGGCCAGCGCGCGGAGCATTCTCGAGCAACTGCAAAGCCTTGAACAACGCCTGTCGCCGCAACAGCGCCCGTTCCGCATCCGCATGCATGTGTCGCTGGCGGTGCGCTGGCTGCTGCCGCGGCTCAACGAGTTCTATCGCTTGCACCCGGACATCTCGCTGGCGATCGAGACCGTGGCCACAGAGCTTGTCGAGCCGGGCAGTGAAAGCGATGCCTACATCGTTTACCTGCCGGCGCCATCCAGCGATCCTGCCTGCACGACGCTGTTCGAGGAAACCCTGGTGCCGGTGTGCAAACCCGGCCTGGGGCTGGGCTCAGAGGCCGGCCTGAGCCGCTTCGCCTTGCTCCATGGCTCCACCGACCAGCAGACCTGGAGCCAATGGCTGGCGGTGCGGGGTAACAAGGCGCTGGCGGATTACCGGCACCTGCCCTTCAACCTCGACGAACTGGCCCTGGATGCGGCAGCGCGTGGCCTGGGGGTGGCGATGACCGACCTGACTCTGGCGCAGGAGTCGATCGATCGTGGCGTGCTGGTCGTGCCGTTCGGCCAGCCGCTGAAAACCGGCGGGGTCTATTCGTTGTGCCTGCAGGCGGCAGGGGCCGGGCATCCGGCGTGTGCGCTGGTGATGCAGTGGTTTGCCGAGCAGAGCGGTGGCTGATCCTGTTACATTCTGTGCCTACTCCACCTTCTAGAGCCTGAAAATGGATCTTCACGCACTGCTTGCCTTCACCCTGGTTGCCGCGATTGCCATCGCCAGCCCTGGCCCCGCCACGCTGATGGCGATCAACAACAGCCTGGCCTATGGGCCGCGTTTCGCGGTGTGGTCTTCACTGGGCAATGCCAGCGGGCTGTTCTGCCTGTCAGCGGCGGCCATGCTCGGCCTCGGTGCCCTGCTGGCCAGCTCCGAATGGCTGTTCAACGCGGTGAAGATCCTCGGCGCCGGCTACCTGTTCTACCTCGGTGCCAAACAGCTGATGAAAAAGAGCCCGATGCTGGCGAGCGACGTTGCCGCAGGCCAGGAACAGGTCAAGCCATCGCGCTTGAAGCTGTACAAATCGGCGTTCCTCACCGCTGCCACCAACCCCAAGGCAACGATGTTCTTCACCGCGCTGTTCCCGCAGTTCATCGACCAGAGCGCCGCGCTGCTGCCGCAGTTCCTGATCCTCACGGCGATCTTCATGGCCTTGTCGCTGACCTCGCTAAGCCTGTACGCCGCCCTCGCCTCGCGGGCCAAGGGCGTCCTGACCCGGCCGGCGTTCTCACGCTGGGTCAGCCGGGTGGTGGGTTCGACGTTTATCTGCTTTGGCGCGGCGATCCTGACCATGCGCCGTCAGGGCGCTTGATCCGCAGAGCAGCGTAAACCTTGTGGGCGCTGGCCTTGCCAGCGATCGAACGGGTAGCGGTCGCAAATCGGGCAATAATTGATGTGTTGACTGAAACGGCCGCATCACACCACGCTGGCGCGCTGCAGGCTGCTGACATGCCCCACTCCGGCCGCCTGTAGGCGGCTGACCAGATCGGCACGAGCCGCGCCGCCGCCGGCGCGGATGTATTCAAGCTCCGCCGCGGTGATCAGCACCACCGGTACCAAGGTGACGGGCGATAGCGGCATGTCTTGAAGGCGGGTCGGGAAGTCTGGCGCCGGGCCGCCCAACAGTACACCGATGCTGTCGTCGTCGGTGACGAAGTGTTTGGGCACCTGACTGGCTATGTGGTGCGATTCACTGAACCCGGGCAGTTCCAGGGACAGCGCGCCGTAGCGCTCCAACTGCTGGGTGATGCCACCGGCATCGGCCACGGTCTTGGCGATGTTCTCGATCAGCTCGAAGGCCCAGCTGCCCTTGAACGGGTCGACTTCGCCCAACGGCCCACGGGCATGTTCGGGAATGTCCGGGGTTTCGACGAACAACTCCATCTCGAAACCATTGCCCTGCCCCTGGTCATCGTCGAAGGGGTCGGACAAGCCTTCGGTTGCCAGGATGATCGAGTCGCCACGGCGCACCACGCGGTAGGCCTGGCGGGTCGAGGGCCAGTGCGGGCCACCGGCAAAGCTGGGGCTGATGAGGTAGGCCAGGACATCGCGCTCCACTGTGCCGACACTGCTCCAGTGACGATCCAGGCAGGCTTCGCTGGCAAGCCTGGCGGCCTGGTTGTCGGCTTCAGCTTGCAGGATTGGCGGGGTTTCCTGGGACGCTGGCTGTTTAAATGCGTCGAGCAGTTTTTTGAAGATGTTCATCGGCGATCCTTGCGAAGTGGACAGCAATGCTAACCACTCACTAGCATCCGTACTACCCTTGGCCAACCAGCAAACCGATCTGATGCCTCCTGCGCTGAAAACCTGCTGGCCCTCAAGCTGGCGCAACGTGCCCGGCATTGACTACAGCGCGCTGACCCTCGACCTGCAGGCCCTTGTGCCGAAAGCCGGCGACAAGACCTGGGCGCAGTTCGACCGGCACGATGCTGTGCAGGCTGGCGAGACCGTGCAACTGCTATGGTGCCCGCCGCTGTCCGCCGTCAATGGCTGGAGCGAGCAGCCTTCGGAAATTGCCCAGAGCTACTTGCTCAAGGCAAAGGTGCTCTGCAGCAGGGGCGACAGCCATGAACTCGACATCCTTGGTAGCGAGCAACTACTGCCCATGCTCAGGTCGCTGCCACACGAGCAGAGCGCCTGGTCGCTGGGGCAAATCGCTACTGAACAAGGGCCGATCATTGCCCTGGAGGAAGCCTGCTGGAGTGCCAGCGCGGTGGTCGGGGGGCTGATCTACCTGAGTGCCTGCACGCCGTTTGAAGCGCATATGGAACTGCTGCTCGAGGTGACAGGCGATGAGGTTTTCGGGCTGTTCTCGGCGCATGTCGACCCGGGCGGCGCTTTCTATTCGTTTGGCCGGCGCACGCTGGAAGGTCGGGAGCTCATGGCGGTTGAGCAGGCGCTGAAGGTTGCTCGGCCACTCAAAGACCTACACGACAACTACCTGCGAAGCTAGGGTTTGTACGAAAAGTCGCCGAGCGGCGATCAGGCAAGGCGAAAACAGGCGAGGAAGCGGAGTTTACGAGTTGTAAATGAGCATTCCGAGCCTGTTTTCAACGCAGCATGATCGTCGCGCAGGCACTTTTCGTACAAAGCCTAAGGGCCTACTGGCCAAGCAACTCCCGCGACATCAACCACTGCGCCTTGCCCCACGCCTCGAACTGCTCGCGCACGCTCCAGCCGCGTTTGGCGTAGTACGCGCTCTGGTCATGGGTGTGCAGGTACAGGGTGGCCACGCCGCGCTCCCGGGCCTGCTGGCAGATTCCTTCAATCAGTTTTTCCGCCAGGCCTTGCCCGCGCGCTTGCGGTTCAACCAGCACACACGCAAGCCAGGGCCCAAGCTCCGGGCGCCCGGGCAAGTCGTCGCGAGCCAGCGCGGCACCGCCAAGCAAGCGGCCGTCTTGCAGCGCCACCAGGCATTGCCAGTCGCCATTGCGCTGGCCCTCGGCAAACTCGCGCTGCCATTGCTTGAGCGGGATACCGGCGTATTCGTAGCTGAATTGCCGGTACAGCCGCTCAGCGAAGGTGTCGCAGTGCTGCATGTGCTGTTCAAGCCATTCCAGGTTCGGCATGTGATGTCCTTTTTTGTATTTTGGCTCAGGCGCCAGAGCGCTCGGGCAACAGGCTACGGTCAAACACGAACGGCGTCTCGGCTTTTGGCGTGTGTTCGAACAGTTGCTGCGGCCGGCCCATTTTCGGGAAGTTCTTTTCGCCGGTGTCGCGAATCCAGCCTTCGTCCTTCATGCGCTCCAGGCGCTTGCGCAGGGAGGTGTTGTTGACCGGGTGACCCAGGCAAGCCTGCACCGCGTTCAAGGCATCGAGCACGGTGAATCGCTCCGGCGCCAGGTACAGCGGCAGGTTGGTGTACACCGCCTTGGAGGCCAGGCGCTCGCAGGCCAGTTGCACCAGCAGGTTGTGGTCGAACGGCAGTACCCGCTTGCGGCCGATGACGCTGGCGACGTCGACAAAGCACAGCTGCTCGCTGCCGGCCTCGACCTGCGGGCCCAGCAAGGCCAGGTAGTAGGTGCTCATCGACCAGCCGCGCGGGTCGCGAAAGGCATTGCCTTCGGTGCCCACCTGTTCCAGGTGACGCGGCAAAATCCGCGCTTTTTCGCTCATCGCCCGGTCCGCCGCGGCCGCCAGGGTGTTGTCCGGGGTGCGGCCGTTGACGATCACCCCCGGCAGCGCCCATTCACCTTCGTGGGGCGCGCGCTCGCGCCGGTACAGCAACACTTGCAGCTGTTTGCTTTCGGGATGCAGGCGCAACGCGACGATGTCGACGCTGGCCAGTACTTCTGCAGCACTCACTGTGGACTCCTATACACCTCAAACTCGTCAACGATGTCGGCCAGGCACCAGGCCGCCGGCAGCGCCTGGCCACTGCGCAGGCCGGCGCGGATCGCCGAGCTGTGCACGCCCAGTTGCTCCTCGGCTACCAGCAGGCCGAAGTCCGCCAGCAGTTCCTGGCCTCGGTAAAAGCCCGCGACATTGGCCTGGTTATCCTCGCCGATGACCAGGGCGATATCAGCGCGGGCAATACCGCTGCGCTCGCTCAAGGCACAGAGCAAATCATAGCTGTACACCGCCCCGCCCTCGCCGCCCAGCTCTCGCTCCACCGCCGAGCAACTGACCCGCGGGTTATCCAGGCGCGCGATCAGCCGTTGCAACCAGCGCCAGCGCAGGTCGAAGTCGACCATGCGCTTGCCATGGGCATGCCGGTAACTGGGCACCACGAGCACCTGCTCGGCCCACTGCAGCGCCCGGGTGATCACGCTCAAATGCCCGGGGTGCGGCGGGTCAAAGGCCCCACCGTAGACCGCCAGGCGAAACCGTACCGGAGCCGACTCATATATTTCACTATGCATACTATATCCACCATGATTGCTTGTAAAAAGAAAAAGCGGTTGACATACATATTACACCTAGTGAATTATGTGTCCACACCCAGCGCAGGAGGCACCGCATGAAAATCGCCAGCTTCGATGTCGACGCCCAGAACGGCTTCACCGACAACGCCCCCAATGAGTTACCGGTACCCGGCGGCGCCGAGATCGCCCCGGCCCTCAACGCCATGGCCGAACGCGCCAGCCTGCGCATCGGCAGCAAGGATGCGCACACGCCAAAAGCCGCCTGGGTGGTCGGCAGCCACGCCGAGATGCTGCAGCCGCTGGGCATGGCCAACGCCGACCTGACCTGGGTCAGCCACTGCGTACCGGGCACGCCGGGCTTCGAGCTGCTGGCCGGCCTGCCCGCGCCGATCGACTACGACTTTTTCGTGTGGAAAGGCATCGAGCCCGACCTGCACCCTTACGGCGCCTGCTACCACGACCTGGCCAACCGCCGCTCCACCGGAGTCATCGAATACCTCAAGGTGCATGGCGTGCAGGCGGTGATCGTCGGCGGCCTGGCCCTGGATTTCTGCGTCAAGAACACCGCCCTGCAATTGCAGGCTGCAGGCTTGCAGGTGTTTCTCTATCAACCGGCGTGCCGGGCGATTTGTGCCCAGGGCGGCGCCGAGGCCCTGGCCGAGATGACCGGGCACGGCGTGATCGCCTGCGCCGACCTCGCCAGCCTCGACCAGCAACTGAACGCATTCAAGGGAGCATGAACATGAGCGAGAGCGTCTTCGGCCCAAGCATCATCCAGAACCTGCTGGACACCGACTTCTACAAAATCACCATGATGCAGGCGGTACTGCACAACTACCCCAACGCCGAGGTGGAATGGGAGTTCCGCTGCCGCAACAGCGAAGACCTGACCCCGTACCTGGCCGAGATCCGCTACCAGATCGAGCAACTGGCCGAGGTCTCGATCACTCAGGATCAACTGGCGTACCTGGGGCGCATCCCCTTCATCAAGCCGGACTTCATCCGCTTTCTCAGCCTGTTCCGCTTCAACCTGCGCTACGTGCACGTTGGCATCGATGACGCCGGACAACTGGCAATCCGCCTGCGCGGACCCTGGCTGCACGTGATCCTCTACGAGATCCCGTTGCTGGCAATCGTCTCGGAGGTGCGCAACCGCTACCGCTACCGCGAAGTGGTGATGGAGCAGGTCGGCGAGCGCCTGTACCAGAAACTCGACTGGCTCAAGGCCGAGGCTTCGCCAGCAGAACTGGCCGGCCTGCAACTGGCTGATTTCGGCACCCGCCGGCGCTTTTCCTACCGGGTCCAGGAGCACGTGGTACACACCCTCAAGCAGGACTTCCCGGGGCGTTTTGTCGGCACCAGCAACGTGCACCTGGCCCGCGAGCTGGACATCAAGCCGATCGGCACCATGGCCCACGAATGGTTCATGGCCCACCAGCAACTGGGCCCGCGGCTGATCGACAGCCAGGTCGCCGCGCTGGAATGCTGGGTCAAGGAATACCGCGGGTTGCTGGGCATCGCCCTGACCGATTGCATCGGCATGGACGCCTTCCTCAAGGACTGCGACCTGTACTTTGCCAAGCTGTTCGACGGCCTGCGCCACGACTCCGGCGACCCGTTGCTCTGGGCCAACAAGGCCATCGCCCACTACGAAAAACTCGGTATCGACCCCAAGAGCAAAACCCTGGTGTTTTCCGATGGTCTGAACTTCGCCAAGACCCTGCACCTGTACCGCGAGCTCAGCCCGCGGATCAACGTCAGCTTCGGCATCGGCACCAACCTGACCTGCGACATTTCAGGTGTTGAGCCGATGAACATCGTGATCAAGATGACCGCCTGCAACGGCGCGCCGGTGGCGAAGATCTCCGACAGCCCGGGCAAGACCCAATGCCGCGACGAGAACTTCGTCAGCTACCTCAAGCACGTGTTCAAGGTCGAAGGCCAGTGAAGGAGCAGCACATGAACAGTCGTCAGATCGAGATTGCCCAGGCCCTGGGCGTGGTGGCGCCCTTCGCAGACGGTGCGGCAGTGGCGAGTGAGATCCGCCAGCGCATCGACTTCATCAAGCAGACCCTGCTCGAAGCGCGCCTGAAAGTGCTGGTGCTGGGCATCAGTGGCGGCGTCGACTCGTCCACCGCCGGGCGCCTGGCGCAGTTGGCGGTCGAGCAATTGCGCAGCGAACAGGCCGACAACGGCTACCGCTTCATCGCCATGCGCCTGCCGCACAACACCCAGCATGACGAGCCCGATGCCCAGGCGGCCCTGGCCTTTGTCGGCGCCGATGAGTGCGTGACGGTGAACATTGCCGATGGCGTTCAGGGCCTGGCCGGGCAACTGCCGCAACTGGCCACACTGGCTGACAGCCAGCGGGATTTTGTCCTCGGCAACGTCAAGGCACGCCTGCGCATGCTCGCTCAGTACACCCTGGCCAATGCCCGCCATGGCCTGGTAATCGGCACCGACCATGGCGCCGAAGCGGTGATGGGTTTTTTCACCAAGTTCGGTGACGGCGCCTGCGACCTGGCGCCGCTGAGCGGGCTGGGCAAAGGCCAGGTGCGGGCCATCGCCGCCGCCCTCGGTGCGCCTGAACACCTGGTACACAAGGTGCCGACCGCCGACCTTGAAGAGTTACGCCCGGGCCTGGCCGACGAGCAGGTCTACGGCGTCAGCTACGCGCAGATCGATGCCTTTTTGCACGGCGAAGAGGTCGATGACGCCGTGGCCACAACCATCATCAGTGCCTACGACAAGACCCGGCACAAGCGCGAATTGCCCAAGGCACCCAAGACAAGTTTCGCTACAATGCCGCCACCTTGAATGGACTCACCGGAGCTTGTTGTGCAACGTCTGATCATCACCACACTGGCAGCCGCGACCCTCACGGGCTGCGCGACGCCTTCCAAGGACAGCCTCGACCAGTACATCGGCAACATGCTCGCCCAGCCGCTGTCGGCCAACAGTTTGTATCGCGAAGGCGATGTGCTGAGTTTCCAGATCAAGGTACCGGCCAACAACGGCCTGAGTGATCGCAGTTTCCAGCTCGAAGCCTCGTGCATCGAGCCGAACGTGGCGATCATGTACCTGGACGCCGACCAGCGTGCCTACTTCAAAAGCACCAGCGGCTATGCCCCACCGCAGCCGATGCCGGCTCGCTACCATGCCACCCTGCTGAACAACCCCAGCTTCGCCCAGGCCTGCAAGGCTCAAGCAAAGCCCGACTGGCGCAAGCTTAACGGTGAAGAGGGCGAGCCATGGGTGCTGGTCGAGCGCAACAGCATCGCCAAAATCGGCGACGAGGTCAGCCTGTGGGCCGCCTTCGACCAGCCGAGCATCCTCCTCGACCTGCCGTACAACGCCCCCTACGCGCAAAAGCGTGAGCATCACCGCTTCAACTGCAGCACCGGCACCTACACCCTGCTGGCCGGCTACGATGTCGATGCCGACAACCGGGTCACCGACGGCATGGTCCCGTCACTGCCCAAGCCCGCGCCTGTGGCTGGCAGCAACGCCGATTACCAGGCGCTGTACGATCTGGCCTGCGCAACGCCGGACAAACTCGCGCAACTGGCGCCGTTCAGCCCGCGCTTCAAGGCACCGATCGTCACCGGGGTGATGCCGCCGGTCAGCCCGTCGGTGATGGTCGCCCTCGAGCGCCTGCAACTGCCCACGCCGGTGCAGCCGCTAACCTACCTGGAAACCGTCGGCAGCTCGACCATGAAAGGCAAGACGTCGCCCATGCGCGAAGAGCACTTTCTCTCCGTCGATGCCAACAGCCGCCAGCAAGTGCTGATCCTGCGTGGCAAAGGCTATGAGGCGCAAAAGGTCACCTGGCGCGGATTGATCCCGCTGGTAAGCAAAAGCGACTTTACCGGCATGAGTGAAAGCAGCGCGCTGACCAGCCTGAGCTTCAAGGGTGACTGGAAGACCATGGCGGTGGGCAGCAAACTCAGCTATTCACAGCAAGGTGTGACCAACAACAGCGTGATTGGCCAGTACGACAAGGATCTGAAGATCACCGAGTGCACCGTGCAACAGCAACTGCCGGCCAACACCCTCAACGCCAGCTTGAGTGGCAATGCCAAGGCACTCGACTGCAGCGTAAAGGGTGACGAGTACAAACGCGTGAATCACCTGTTCTACCTGGAAGACTACGGCTACTTCTTCAATGCCAGCACCGACAAGAACGCCTTTTACTACAGCGACCTGCGTCTGCAGACGGTGAAGTGAACCCCTTGGGGCCCTCTCACCTCCAAGGCACGAGTTGATCACAACCCTGGCACAATGATTTGCACCGACGGCGATCCTTGTACAGAATCGCCGCCTTTGCCTCGAAAGGATGCGTGCAATGAAGTTCGAAGGGACTTTCCAATACATGGGCCAACACGGGATCGTCTTCAACGTCTCGCAGATCACCCTCACCGACAGCGAACGCGGGCGCCTGCGTGAGCTGCATTTTGGCGAAGCGAAAAGCGCTCACTATGAAGTGAACAGCAAGGTGGTCGAGGTCTACGACAAGATGCTCGCCAAGAACCTGCCGTGCACCATGATGATCGGCATCTCCAAGCCGTTGACCCGCCAGCAGGGCGACGTGCTCAATGCCCAGCGCACCAAGGTCGCCAACCTCGCCGCCTCGGCCTTCGCCGGCGCCGCCAGTTCCGTCGCCTCGCCCTATGTCGGCGTCCCGGTGGGTGCCGGTGTGCGCATGTACGCCAACGAAATCCTGCCCACCTACCATGCCGGCGACGTGCTGGTCAGCATTGAAGCGCGGGTCAACGGCGGCATCGGCCCGCAAAGCACCATTTCGACCCTGATCATCAAGACCTGAGTGGAGCCGCACATGTCCGAGATTACCCAGCTGGTTCTGGCCCTGGTGCTGTTCTTTTTGCTTGATCGCTTTCTCAAGCCCTACCCGCTGCGCAAGTGGCTGGGCCTGGCGCTGGTGGCCGCTGGCGCGGTCGGCTGCGTAGCGGCAAGCCAGGCCCGCCTGCTGGGGGCCGACCTGGGGCTGCTGTCGATCTTCGCCGTCGCCTTGGGTGTAGGGCTGTTCCTCAAACGTCGTCGGTTTGCGCCGGTTGGCTGAGCGTTTCCTGGGGCTGATCGCTAATTTGGGATCGGTCCTACCTTGATACCGGAGTAGTACGACATACGCCCGAAATTGATTTGGGCATCTTTCCCTGCACGTCGATGAGGTGCGCCTGGCGCGTCTGTATTACACAGGGAAGGTTGTTGTGCAGATCGAAAAAATTTATGAGTACTCCGGTCCTCACGGAATAGTTTTCCATGTTTCCAAGTTCATTGTTACGGAGGGTGATCGCGGACAGCTGCGAGAACTTCACTTTCCCGAAGCGAAAAACGGGAACTATGAAGTTATTCAAAGAACAGTCGCGATTTATGACAGGATGCAAGCACGTAGTCGCGCCTGCACCATGACCATTAGAATTTCAAGACCACTGACTCGCGTGCAGGGCGATATCCTTAACGAACAACGTCACCAAGTTTCCAACGCTTCTAGTTCCAGCGCCAGCAGGATTGCAATGCTTGCCGGACCCGCTTTCACCATTCCGGTGGCAATCTTGACCCGTTTTTTTGTAAGCGGCTCATTACGTACCTATCACACAGGGGACCTGATCATAAGCATTGAGGCTCGTGTCGACGGGGGCATCGGCCCACAATTTTCAACTGATTCGATAATCATACCGACCGCAGGTCTGGCCCCATGAATGAGTATCTTCAGTACACAATCCTCTTGACTCTATTTTACCTGCTGTACTTCTTAGTCAAACCTTATCGTCTACGAAAGCGCTGTGGCATCGTACTGTTTTTCGGCGGCACGATTGCCAGCTACCTGCTCCCTGCCCGGGCAGGTTCATTGGATATCGAATTCATCGCCATCTGCATATCAGGAGCCGGCGGCGCGCTCTTCATGACGCGACGCAAGTATCTCGAACAGGGTTGACTTAATTGACCTCATCGGACCCAACGAACAACTTCCTCAGTGACCATCAAGAATCAAGGCTGAAAACACATGACGGAATTCGGTCAAATTTTTATCGCCTTCGTATTCTTCGCACTGATTGAGCGCCTGCTCAAACCCTCGAAATTACGAAAATGGCTAAGCTTGATATTCTTGATGGGCGGCCTGCTGGGTAGAGTCACGCTGAGCGAAAAAAGTTACTGGGGCGGCTTTGATCTGTATCTGGTTTCGCTTTTTGCAATTGTCGGAGGACTTGAGTTGTTCTTCAGACGCAACCGCCACGAAGACGATGACTGAGCAGAGCACACATCATGTCTGAAGTTACCCAGCTATGTTACGCGTTGATCATCATCGCCTTTCTGGATCACTGCCTGAAGCCCTACCTGATTCGTAAATGGCTAGGGTTGTTCCTATGGGCCGCCGGTATTACTTTACTGTTCAAACCGGGTGGCAGCTCTTGGGAGGCAATGGATCTGTTCCTAGTGCCAATACTCGTATTCTGCGCAGGTACGACGCTGATCATCGGACGCCGCAAGTTTCAACCTGACGAATGAGTGAGTATCTTCAATACACCATCCTTCTGGTTGTGTTTTACCTCCTGTATTTCCTCATCAAGCCTTATCGGCTAAGAAAACGTTGTGGCGTCGTATTGTTTGGCGTCGGCATGATTGCTAGCTTGGAGTTGCTCTTCAGGCGCAACCGATTCGATGAGGACGCTTGAGTGCTGCCCATGTCTGACGTTACCCAGCTGTGCTACGCACTGATCCTGATTGCATTTATGGATCATTGCCTGAAACCCTATTTACTCCGCAAATGGCTGGGCCTGGCACTGATGACAGCCGCCGTTACGTTGCAATTTGTGCCCGGCGGCCTCTATTGGCATGAGTTGAATCTGAAACTGTTCCCTTTGTTCGTATTGTTCACGGGCATGACTCTGGTTAAGGGACGCCGCAAGTTTCAACCCGACGGATGAATGAATATCTTCTAGGCGGGTCTTTTGCCGACGTCGCCATCTGTGAGAGTCAAGGTTAAAAAAGACCATGTCAGAGTCCAATCAATTCTTCCTCGTCCTGGCGTTTTTCATCCTCATAGACCGTCTGATCAAGCCCTACAGGCCACGAAAATGGCTCGGTCTTACCTTCCTGGGTGGCGGCTTGCTTGGCAGGTTAACGCTGACCGAAAGCCATTGGCTTGGCTTTGACTTGCACCTCGTTTCACTCTTTGCCGTTGTCGGTGGGCTGGAGTTGTTCTTCAGGCGCCACCGATTCAATCCCGAACGCTGGGCCTGAGCAGGGTGTAAGCCATGTCTGCAATTACACAAATGTGCTTCGCAATGATCCTGATGTCCGTGGTGGACCACTGCCTGAAACCTTACCCGATCAGAAAGTGGCTGGGGATTTCGCTTTGGGCGGGCGGCACTTATGGTCTGTTCGCATTCCCTGACACATACTGGTACGGACTGGACATCTGGCTGGTGTCATTGCTCATCTCAGGTTCCGGCTCCAGTTTATTCTTCAGGCGTCGCAGGTTTGACCACCTGGACTAAATGGCTCTTTACCCGCACCGCTCTGCGCCCTAAGCTGTCCCCTCCCCCATCTCCCCGAGGTATTCGTCCAATGCGCCATTAATGCCGCCGTCTTTGCGACGGCCAGTCTTCAGCCCCTTTGCGGGGGACGTCGCGGGCATTTCTTGGAGTTTTGCATGACGAATACGTCGATCCTGACGCTGGACAGCGTCACCCTGGCCTTGCCGGATGGCCGGCTTTTGTTTTCCGATCTTGTCGAGACCTTCGACCAGCGCCGCACCGGCCTGGTCGGTCGCAATGGCGTGGGCAAGTCGTTGCTGGCGCAAGTTTTGGCCGGGCGCTTGCCGCCCAGCGAAGGCCGCTGCCTGCGTCGTGGCCGGGTGCACTATGTGGGTCAGCATCTGGCCGATGCCGATGCCACGGTGGCGGACCTGGCTCAGGTACGCGAGGTGATCGATGCCTTGCTGCGCATCGAGGCCGGCAGCACCCAAGACGCGGACTTCGATTGCGTCGGCGAGCGCTGGGACATTCGCGAACGCCTGCAGGCGCAGCTTGATCTGCATGGCCTGGGGCAACTGAACTGGACGCACTGTGCAGCGGCGCTGAGCGGTGGCCAGGCGATGCGCGTGGCGCTGCTCGGGGCCTTTGTCAGTGATGCCGATTACCTGATCCTCGACGAACCCAGCAACCATCTGGACGCCACCAGCCGGGAGGCGCTGATGACCCTGCTCGAGGGCTGGAACAAGGGCCTGCTGGTGATCAGTCATGACCGCGCGCTGCTTGAGCGCATGGAACGCATCGTCGAACTCTCGCCCCTGGGCCTGAGCAGTTACGGCGGCAATTACAGCGTCTACGCCCAGTGCAAAAGCGCGCAGACCGAGCAGGCCGAACGCACCCTGGAACGCCTCAAGCTCGAACGCCAGCGCCAGGCCCGCGAGCTACAGCAACAGCGCGAGCGCCTGCAGCGCCAGCAGTCGCGCGCCAGCAAGGCTGCGCGTTCGGCCAACCAGGCGAAGATCCTTCTCGACCGCCAGCAGCAACGCAGCGAAACCACCGCTGGCAAGCAGCAGCGTGATCATCAGGCGGCGCGCCAGGCGCTTAACGCACAGGTGCGCGATGCGGCGCAGCAGGTTGAATCTGCCAGCCCGATCGTGATCCATGCGCCCGCGCCGCTACAACCGAGCGGCAGTCAGGTAGTCGTATTTCAAGACCTGCAATTACCCTTCGCCCACCAAGGCCTGGTCGATCTCAGCCTGTATAGCGGCGAACGCCTGGGCCTGGTCGGCGCCAATGGCAGCGGTAAATCCACCTTGCTCAAGGTACTGGCCGGGCAATTGGCGCCGGCCGCGGGGACGTGTGAAGTACGCAGCGAAGTCGCCTTGCTCGACCAGCACTGCAGCCTGCTGCCCGCCGGGCAATCGGTGCTCGATTACCTGCGCAGCGCCAGCGCCAACCCGGATGAAAGCCTGCTGCGTACGCGCCTGGCGCAACTGGGCCTGGGCGCCGAGCGCATCAGTTTGCCCAGCGGCGTGCTCAGCGGCGGCGAACGGCTCAAGGCAACCCTGGCCGGGGTGCTGTACCGCGACACCCCGGTGGGCCTGCTGTTGCTTGACGAGCCGAGCAACCACCTCGACCTGCCCTCCCTCGCTGCCCTTGAAGCGATGCTGCGCCAGTATCGTGGGACCTTGCTGGTTGCGTCCCACGACCGGGTGTTCATGCAGCAACTAGAGCTGGACGGCTACCTGCAACTGGGCGAGGGCTCAGAACTGCACATCCGCGCTTGATTGCAGGCGGGCAAAGGCGCCGCCCAGGGTCAGGTTGTGGTGGGCGATGATCGCCTCGGCGGGCAAGCCTGGGGTGTCCATGCAGGTGTGGGCATCACTGACCAGTACGACGTTGAAGCCAAGCTCGCGGGCAACCCGGCAGTTGGTGTCGACGCAGTACTGGGTCTTGAGGCCGACGATGACCAGTTCATCGATAGCGGCTTCACGCAGTTGATCGGCCAGCGTGGTAGCAAAGAAGGCACTGGGCCGGGTTTTATCGAAGACCGTGTCGCGTGCGGGATCAATCGCCAGGGCCGGCAACAACTGCCACGCGGGGCTGCCGGCGGCAATCGGCGAACCTTCGGGCCCGGTGTGGCGAACCGCAAAAACCGCTGCCTGGGCGTTATGCGCAGCGCCGATCAGGCTGTTGATCCGGTTGAGCACCTGCTCACCCTGCCAGGGTTGTTCGGGGCCGTGGAACAAACCCACTTGCATATCCAGGACCAGCAGTGCGCGTTTTGCTTGCATCTTCATCTCCGTGTGATTGGCCAGCCCGGACGGAGAAAAGACAAGGCCCCGTCCATTGCTGGCGGGGCCTTGGATTACCTGCTGCCTAAGGTTATGCAGCCGTACCCGCCCCGCGTATGGCGGTGGTAGTGGTACGCGACGAGGTCAGCAGGCAAATCTTCATAGCTCGATAATGCGCCCGGGCCAGGCAGCGGTCAACGCTTGTTTTCCTCGGCCAGGCCCAGGTGATCCAGCGGCAACGGCCCGTGCGCCTTGACGGTCTGGATGGCGAAGTTGCTGCGGATATCGCTGACGCCGGGCAATTTGAGCAAGGTGTCGATGAGAAAGCGCTCGTAGCTGCGCAGGTCCGGCACCACCACTTGCAAAAGGAAGTCCGACTCGCCGGACACCAGGTGCGCGGCAATTACCTGCGGTAGCGCCAGCACCGCCTGCTGAAAGGCCTGGGCGGCTGGCTCGTGGTGGCGCTCGACCTTGACCCCGACGAACACGGTCAGGCCCAGGCCGACTTCATCGCGGTCCAGTTGCGCGGCGTAGCCCTTGATCAGCCCCGCCTCTTCCAGCAGACGCACCCGGCGCAGGCACGGCGACGGCGACAGGCCAATGGCTTCAGCCAGCTCGACATTGCTCAGGCGGGCATTGCGCTGCAAAGCTTCGAGAATCTTGCGATCAAAAGCGTCGAGGGTGAGTTTTGGCATGATCTTAATTCTGAGCGGTAGATCGTGGCAGTTTATAGCAATACACCTGGGCAAACACGCAACAATCGCAAGCACCTGCCAGGCCTTTCGCGCTTAGAATTTTCTCGTCCCGTTATTTGCGCAGGAGCCCGTCATGTCTCAATACAGCCTGTTTTGCGCCGCCTTGCTGGTGGTCTACCTGGTGCCCGGCCCGGACATGTTCCTGCTGCTTAATACCGGCGCCAGCCAGGGCAAGCGCCAGGCCCTGGTGACCGCCTTGGGCCTGGCCCTGGCCCGCGCGGCGCACGTAAGCCTGGCGGCATTGGGCCTGGCCGCCCTGCTACGCAGCCACCCCTGGGCGTTTGACCTGCTGAGCATTGCCGGCGGTATTTACCTGGCCTGGCTCGGCTGGCAATTGCTCTGCGCCCCGGTTGCGCCGCTGCCGCCGCGTCACAGCGGGGTGCAGCAGCGCGGGCACTGGCAGGCGGCATTGCGCCAGGGCCTGTTGACCAACCTGCTCAACCCCAAGGCGCTGCTGTTCTGCTCGGTGCTGTTGCCGCAGTTCATCGACCCGCACGGCGCTGCGGTCGGCCAGCAGTTTGCCGTGCTCGGCACGGTGCTGGTGGTGGTCGGCCTGGGTTTTGACGGGCTCTATGCCCTGAGTGGCGATCGCCTGGGGCGCTGGCTGGCCGCCAGCCCCTGGAAGCAGAAACTGCAGAACCGCGTGTTCGGCACCCTGCTGATCGGCTTCGGCATGCGTCTGGCACTGCTGCGCCAGCTCGGTGGCTGAAGATTTTCACTGCGACCAAGGTCCAATCTATGACTGGGCGTTCCCGATCTGCACGGGATGTATTATCGTGGCCGAGTGCGCAATAAGAACCGCCTGCCTGAGCAGGCATCTGCAACCGAATCGAGGGTGCCATGAGTAACGAAAGCATTAACTGGGACAAGCTGGGCTTCGACTACATCAAGACCGACAAGCGCTACCTGTCCTATTTCCGTAACGGCGAGTGGGACAAGGGCACCCTGACCGAAGACAACCAGCTGCACATCAGCGAAGGCTCGACCGCGCTGCATTATGGCCAGCAATGCTTCGAGGGGATGAAGGCCTACCGCTGCAAGGACGGCTCGATCAACCTGTTCCGCCCGGACCAGAACGCCCTGCGCATGCAGCGCAGCTGCGACCGCCTGCTGATGCCGCAGGTGCCGACCGAACAGTTCATCGACGCCTGCAAGCAAGTGGTCAAGGCCAACGAGCGTTTCATTCCGCCGTATGGCAAAGGTGCGCTGTACCTGCGTCCGTTCGTCATCGGCGTGGGCGACAACATCGGCGTGCGGACCGCGCCGGAGTTCATCTTCTCGATCTTCGCCATCCCGGTCGGCTCGTACTTCAAGGGCGGCATGACCCCGCACAAGTTCCTGATTTCCGACTACGACCGCGCCGCGCCACAAGGCACCGGCGCTGCCAAGGTCGGCGGCAACTACGCGGCCAGCCTGCAACCGGGCTACAAGGCCAAGCAAGCGGGCTTTGCCGACTGCATCTACCTTGACCCGCTGACCCACACCAAGATCGAGGAAGTCGGCTCGGCCAACTTCTTCGGCATCACCGCCAACAACGAGTTCATCACGCCGAAGTCAGCCTCCGTGCTGCCGGGCATTACCCGCCTGTCGCTGATGGAACTGGCGCAATCGCGCCTGGGCCTGAAGGTCATCGAAGGCGACGTGCTGATCAACAACCTGGACCGCTTCGTCGAAGCCGGCGCTTGCGGCACCGCTGCGGTGATCACCCCGATCGGCGGCATCCAGTATGGCGACAAGCTGCACGTGTTCTACAGCGAAACCGAGGTTGGCCCGGTTACCCAGAAGCTCTACAACGAGCTGACCGGTATCCAGAGCGGCGACATCGAAGGCCCGGCGGGCTGGATCGTCAAGGTCGCCTGATGCGCTGAACCGCCATCGCGGGCCAAAGCGGATCGCGGGTCAAGCTGTTCTGGTCAAGTTTTACCGGACACCGATTACGGTGATCAAGCTGCCAACTGCTCCATTGCTATTGGCGACAGATAGTTGTTGTAGCTATGGAGCCTGATTTGGTTGTAGCGCAAGAAGAAGCTGGTCATATCCTGTCTGGCTTCTTCGATCGTTGCATAGCCCTTGGCGGGCACCCATTCTGATTTGAGCGTGCCAAATAAGCGCTCCGTTGGTGCGTTGTCCCAGCATTGGCCTCTGCGGCTCATGCTTTGGGTTATGCCATGCTCAAGCAGTTCGGATTGGAAGCGTTGGCTGGTGTATTGGCAGCCTTGATCCGAATGAAACATCAAGCCCGCATATTTGCCTCGTACTTCTACCGCCATGCCCAAGGCCTTGCTGACCAGATGGGCATCATTGATCAGAGAAAATGCCCAGCCAATGACCCGACGGGCGAACAGGTCAATGACCACGGCCAAGTGATACCAGCGCTTCCCAATCATCAGGCTGGTTACGTCACCGCACCACACCTGATTGGTTGCCGTGGGCTGGAAGTTACGTTCAAGGACATTCTTGGCCACAAATGCCTCTACACCTCTGGAGCGATACTGGTGGCGACGGCGCTGCCTGCTGGTCAGGTTCGCCTCCGCCATAAGTCTTCCAGCTAGATACCTTCCAACCTTTAGCTGCTGGGCCTTCAAATACTGAGAAATCATTCTCGCACCGGCACTTCCCCTGCTTTCAGCATGTAGTTGCACGACCTTTGCCCTGAGCACATCACGCTCGGTATTGGGTACCGAGCGGCGATCAAGCCAGTCATAAAACGCACTGCGGGAAACGCCCAGAGCGCTGCAAAGCTGGCTGGTCGGATACGAGCCTGACTCTCTCAGCTCCTCGATCAGGAAAAACGATCGGGATCCGACATCAAGAGAGCGGTAGCCTTTTTTAGGATTTCGGCCTCGGTCTCTAAACGCTTGATCTTGGCGCGTAACTGCTGGAGCTCCCGCTGCTCATCGCTAATTGCCTTGGTGCCTGGCACTGGTTGCCCTTTCTGACGCTCTTTACGAACCTGGTCTACCCAGCGGCGCAGAGCTGTGGGGCCGACGTCCATTGATGCGCAGACGTCGGGAACCGAGCAGTTGTCGTCAAGAACCATGCTTGCAGCACGTTGCTTGAACTCGCGGGTATAAGTCTTTCGTTCTTGCATGGAACCTCCTGGTTGGGCGAATCATATCGCCCTTAAGAGGTGTCCGGGATCATTAGGCCAGTTCAAGCCCGCTCCCACAGGTGATCGCAAATCCTGTGGGAGCGGCGGTGCGGCGATCCGACTTGACCCGCGATGCTCTCCCCCCTAGATGAATTTTTCTTTAACCCGGGCACCGCCTATTCTTTGGCACAATCAAGTCTCTACCCGCCGCCCAGGTAAAAGCATGCCCCGCGTACTGACTATCGAAGACGACGCTGTCACCGCCCAGGAGATCGTCGCCGAGCTTTCCAGCCATGGCCTGGAAGTGGATTGGGCCGACAACGGCCGTGAAGGCCTGGCCAAGGCGATTGCCGGTGGCTACGACCTGATCACCCTGGACCGGATGCTGCCGGAAGTCGACGGCCTGACCATCGTCACCACCCTGCGCACCCTGAAGATCGCCACGCCGATCCTGATGATCAGCGCCCTTTCGGATGTCGACGAACGGGTCCGTGGCCTGCGCGCCGGCGGTGATGACTACCTGACCAAGCCGTTCGCCTCCGATGAAATGGCCGCCCGCGTCGAGGTGCTGTTGCGCCGCAACAGCGTGCCGCTGGCGCAGACCCGCCTGCAGGTTGCCGACCTTGAGCTGGATTTGATCAGCCACGAGGCCAAGCGCGGCGAGCAGACCCTCAACCTGCTGCCCACCGAGTACAAGCTGCTGGAATTTCTCATGCGTCACGCTGGCCAGGTGATTACCCGGATGATGATTTTCGAGGAAGTCTGGGGCTATCACTTCGACCCGGGCACCAACCTGATCGACGTGCACATCGGACGCTTGCGCAAGAAGATCGACGCCGCCGGCCAGACACCGCTGATTCGCACCGTGCGGGGCTCGGGCTATGCCATTGCCGAACCCGTCTAAGGGCTGGAGCTCGTCCACCAGCCGCCTGCTGGCGCTGTACAGCTTTCTGTTCGTGGCCTGGAGCAGCATCCTCATGGGGGTGCTGTACTTCGAGGTATCAGGCTACCTGAACAAGCTCACCCGCCACTCCCTGCTGCAGCGCCAGCACCTGTTCGCGCACATGAGCGGCAAGCAGCTCGATGATGCGCTGATTGCCAGCCAGGCCTTCGAAGAGCGCAGTTTTGATGCCTATGGGCTGTTCGACGCGCAGTTCAATGCGCTCGGCGGGCAGGTTCGCCAGATCCCGCCCGAACTCGGCCTGGACGGCAAGATCCACGAACTGAGCCGCTGCCTGGACGCCGACGACCCGCACCTGCCCCGTGACAGCTGCGATGCAGTGGCGATCAAGGTCCGCGATGGCCGCTGGCTGGTGCTGGTGCGCGACAACGGCTCGCTGTTCGTGGTCACCCGGATCATCCTCCACGCCCTGCTCTGGGGCCTGTCGCTGACCATCATTCCCGGCATCGCCGGCTGGTACCTGCTGCGGCGCAGGCCGCTCAAGCGTATCCGCGCGATCCAGGCCAGCGCCGAGCAGATTGTTTCCGGCGACCTGACCCGCCGCCTGCCGTTGTCGGCGCGGCGCGACGAGCTGGACATGCTGGCGGCCATCGTCAACGCCATGCTCGACCGCATCGAGCGCCTGATGCATGAAGTCAAAGGCGTCTGTGACAACATCGCCCACGACCTGCGCACCCCGCTGACCCGCCTGCGCGCCCAGCTCTACCGCATCCGCCAGCAGGCCGGCGATGATTCGCCGCAGGCCGAAGCACTGGAACAGGCGATTGGCGAAACCGACACGCTGATGGCGCGCTTTCGCGGGTTGCTGCGCATCAGCGAGCTGGAAGACCGCCAGCGCCGCGCCGGGTTTGTCGAGCTTGACCCGCACGGGCTGCTGCAGGAGCTGCACGACTTCTACCTGCCGCTGGCCGAAGACGGCGAGATTGGACTAACGCTGGAAATGCCCGAGCAATTGCCGGCGCTGCACGGTGATCGCGAGTTGCTGTTCGAGGCGCTGGCCAACCTGGTCGGCAACGCGATCAAGTTCACCCCGGCCCAGGGCCAGGTACTGATGCGCGCGTTGAGCGATGCCAAGGGCCTGCATATCGAGGTGCACGACAGCGGCCCGGGGATTCCCGTGGACGAGCGTGGGGCGGTGTTGAAGCGCTTTTATCGCAGTGAGGAAGGCCAGCGTCACCCGGGGTTCGGGCTGGGCCTGTCGATTGTGGCGGCGATCGTTGACCTGCATGGCTTTGAACTGGAGGTCGGCGAGAGTGAGCTGGGTGGGGCGAAACTGGTGTTGCACTGCAGGACGGGTGTAGTCAGTTAGGGCCTCATCGCGGGGCAAGCCCGCTCCTACAAGGAGCGGCTTGCCCCGCGATTGCTTAGTCGGCCAGGCGCCAGGTGGTACCGCCCTTGCCGTCTTCCAGCACCACGCCCATGGCGGTCAGCTGGTCGCGGATGCGGTCGGATTCGGCCCAGTTCTTGTCGGCACGCGCTTGCAGGCGTGCCTGGATCAAGGCTTCAACCTCGGCAGCATTGACCTTGCCTTCGGCGCCGGCACGCAGGAAGTCATCGGCGTCCAGTTGCAGCACACCGAGCAGATCACCCAGTTCGCGCAGGCGACCGGCCAGGCCGGCAGCGGCCTGTGGATCGTTCTCGCGCAAGCGGTTGATCTCGCGCACCAGGTCGAACAGCACGGCGCAGGCTTCAGGGGTGCCGAAGTCGTCGTTCATCGCCGCGGTGAAGCGCTCGACGTACTCCTCGCCACCTGCAGCCGCCACCCGTGGCAAGCCGCGCAGGGCGTGGTAGAAGCGCTCGAGGGCACCCTTGGACTCGCGCAGGCTGTCTTCGGAGTAGTTGATCGAGCTGCGGTAGTGGCTCGACACCAGCAGGTAGCGCACCACCTCCGGGTGATACTTGTCGAGCACGTCGCGAATGGTGAAGAAGTTGTTCAAGGACTTGGACATCTTCTCGCCATTGATGCGAATCATGCCGCAGTGCATCCACGAATTGGCGTATTGCTTGCCGGTGGCGGCCTCGCTCTGGGCGATTTCGTTCTCGTGGTGCGGGAACTCCAGGTCGTTGCCACCACCGTGGATGTCGAAGCTCTCGCCCAGGCAGCAGGTGGACATCACCGAGCACTCGATGTGCCAGCCCGGACGGCCCGCGCCCCAGGGCGATTCCCAGCTCGGCTCGCCGGGCTTGACGCCCTTCCAGAGGACGAAGTCGAGCGGGTCCTGCTTGGCTTCGTCGACCTCGATGCGGGCGCCGATGCGCAGGTCTTCGATCTTCTTGCGCGACAGCTTGCCGTAGCCGACGAACTTGCCGACCCGGTAGTACACGTCGCCGTTGCCCGGCGCGTAGGCATAGCCCTTGTCGATCAGGGTCTGGATCATCGCGTGCATGCCGGCGATATGGTCGGTGGCACGCGGCTCCTGGTCCGGCGGCAGGATGTTCAGGCGGCGCTCGTCTTCGTGCATCGCGTCGATCATGCGGGCGGTCAGGGCGTCGAAGCTTTCGCCGTTTTCGTTGGCCCGGTTGATGATCTTGTCATCGATGTCGGTAATGTTGCGCACATAGGTCAGGTCGTAGCCGCTGTAACGCAGCCAGCGGGTCACCAGGTCGAAGGCGACCATGCTGCGCCCGTGGCCCAGGTGGCAGAAGTCGTAGACGGTCATGCCGCAGACGTACATCCGCACCTTGTTGCCTTCAAGCGGTTTGAAGACTTCCTTGGTCTTGCTGAGCGTGTTGTAGATGGTAAGCACGAGAGTTCCTTAGCTGCCCCACGAATCGCGCAGGGTCACGGTGCGGTTGAACACCGGGCGACCCGGCTGGGAGTCTTTCAGGTCGGCGCAGAAGTAGCCTTCGCGCTCGAACTGGAAGCGGTCTTCTGGCTGGGCCTGGCCCAGGGAAGGTTCCGCACGACAACCCGTCAGCACCTGCAGCGAATCAGGATTGATGTTGTCAAGGAAGTTGCCGCCATCTTCGGTCTTCTCGGGGTTGGCCGAGCGGAACAGGCGGTCGTACAGGCGTACTTCGCATTCGACGCTGGCCGCGGCCGGCACCCAGTGGATCACGCCCTTGACCTTGCGGCCTTCAGGGTTTTTGCCCAGGGTGTCGGGGTCGTACGAGCAGCGCAGCTCGACGATGTTGCCGTCAGCGTCCTTGATCGCCTCGTCGGCGCGGATCACGTAGCTGCCGCGCAGGCGCACTTCACCGGCCGGCTCCAGGCGCTTGTAGCCCTTGGGCGGCTCTTCCATGAAGTCGTCGCGGTCGATGTAGATTTCGCGGGCGAATGGCAGTGCGCGCACGCCCATGTCTTCTTTGGGGTGGCGCGGCAGTTCGAGGTTCTCGACCTGGCCTTCCGGGTAATTGGTAATGACCACTTTCAGCGGGCGCAGCACGCACATGGCGCGTGGCGCGGTGCGGTCAAGGTCGTCACGGATGCTGAATTCGAGCATCGACATGTCGACCACGCCGTCGGAGCGGTTGGTACCGACCATTTCGCAGAAGTTGCGGATCGACGCCGGGGTGTAGCCGCGACGGCGGAAACCCGACAGGGTCGACATGCGCGGGTCGTCCCAGCCGTTGACGTGCTGCTCATCGACCAGTTGCTTGAGCTTGCGCTTGCTGGTGATGGTGTAGTTCAGGTTCAGGCGGCTGAACTCGTACTGGCGCGGCTTGGCCGGTACCGGCAGGTTGTCGAGGAACCACTCGTAGAGCGGGCGATGGCCTTCGAACTCGAGGGTGCAGATCGAGTGGGTGATGCCTTCGATGGCATCCGACTGACCGTGGGTGAAGTCGTAGTTGGGGTAGATGCACCAGGCATCACCGGTCTGGTGGTGATGGGCATGACGAATGCGGTAGAGGATCGGGTCGCGCAGGTTCATGTTCGGCGAGGCCATGTCGATCTTGGCCCGCAGCACGCGCTCGCCATCCTTGAACTCACCGGCTTTCATGCGCGCGAACAGGTCGAGGTTGTCTGCAACCGAGCGCTCGCGGAACGGGCTGTTCTGGCCAGGGGTGGTCAGGTTGCCACGGTATTCCTTGGCCTGCTCCGGGGTCAGGTCGCAGACGTAGGCCTTGCCGGCCTTGATCAGCTCGACCGCCCAGTCGTGCAACTGGTCGAAATATTGCGAAGCGTAGCGCACCGGGCCGGTCCACTCGAAGCCCAGCCACTTGATGTCGCTCTGGATCGCGTCGATGTACTCCTGGTCCTCTTTGGCCGGGTTGGTGTCATCGAAACGCAGGTGACAGGCCCCACCGAATTCCTGGGCCAGACCGAAGTTCACGCAGATCGACTTGGCATGGCCGATGTGCAGGTAACCGTTGGGCTCTGGCGGGAAACGGGTGACGATGCTGCTGTGCTTGCCCGAGTCCAGGTCTGCCTGCACGATCGGACGCAGGAAGTTCGCAGGGATGGCGGGAGCGCCTTTGGCAGCGGCGTTGGGAGCGGTGTCGGCAGTGGGCTTGCTCATAGGATCCTTGAATACGGGGTGCACGGCCTGGGTAGGCCGACTGAATCAAAGCGCTTATCATAGCCGAAGCGGTCGAGCTGCCGACAGGTCAAATAGCAGCTTCAAGCTACAAGCAACACGCTCCAAGACGAACGCAGTGCGCTTTTTCTTGCAGCTTGCCACTTGAAGCTTGAAGCTACACCACCGCAAAACCCCCGAACAGAGCGAGTTTCAAGCATGTCCAAAGTCAAACTGACTACCAACCACGGTGACATCGTCATCGAGCTGAACGCCGAGAAAGCCCCGATCACCGTGGCCAACTTCATCGAATACGTTAACGCTGGCCACTACAGCAACACCGTATTCCACCGTGTGATCAAGGGTTTCATGATCCAGGGCGGCGGTTTTGAGCCAGGCATGAACGAGAAGCGTGACAAGCGTGCCAGCATCCAGAACGAAGCTGACAACGGCCTGAAGAACGACAAGTACACCATCGCCATGGCTCGCACCATGGAGCCGCATTCGGCCTCGGCGCAGTTCTTCATCAACGCCTCGAACAACGACTTCCTCAACCACAGCGGCAAGAACGTGCAGGGCTGGGGTTACGCGGTATTCGGCAAAGTGACCGAAGGTACCGAGGTTGTCGACGCCATCGAGAAAGTCGCCACCGGTTCCAAGTCCGGTCACCAGGACGTGCCGAAGGACGACGTGATCATCGAGAAAGCCGAGATCATTGAGTGATACTGCTGATCTCTGATCTGCACCTGCAAGAAGAACGCCCGGACATTACCCGGGCGTTTGTTGATCTGCTCGACGGTCGTGCGCGGCACGCCGAGGCGCTGTACATCCTTGGCGATTTTTTCGAGGCATGGATCGGCGACGACGCCATGACGCCCTTCCAGACCTCGATCTGCCAGGCCCTGCGCGCCTTGAGCGACA
Source organism: Pseudomonas sp. UC 17F4 (assembly GCF_900101695.1). Classification (NCBI taxonomy): domain Bacteria; kingdom Pseudomonadati; phylum Pseudomonadota; class Gammaproteobacteria; order Pseudomonadales; family Pseudomonadaceae; genus Pseudomonas; species Pseudomonas sp. UC 17F4. The sequence goes on along the minus strand of NZ_FNKV01000001.1, from coordinate 2,733,447 downwards.
GCGGCACGCAGGTCTTTGTGATGCACGGCAACCGCGACTTCCTGCTCGGCCAGGCCTTTTGCAAGGCCGCTGGCTGCACCCTGCTGGCCGACCCGAGCGTGGTCGAGATGGGCGGCGAGCCGGTGTTGCTGATGCACGGCGACAGCCTGTGCACCCGCGACCTGGCCTACATGAAGATGCGCCGTTACCTGCGCAACCCGTTGAGCCTGTGGATTCTTCGGCATCTGCCGCTGAGCACCCGGCAGAAGCTTGCACGCAAGCTGCGTAGCGAAAGCCGGGCACAGACGCGGATGAAGGCCAACGACATTGTCGACGTGACCGCCGAGGAAGTGCCGCGGATCATGCAGCAATACGGTGTGCGCACCCTGGTGCATGGCCACACCCATCGGCCGGCGATTCACAAGCTGGTGGTCGGCGATCAACCGGCGCGGCGTATCGTGCTGGGCGATTGGGACCGCCAAGGCTGGGCGCTGGAGGTGGACGAGCAAGGGTTTCAACTGCAGCCTTTTGCTTTTCCCTGAAGACTGATTGCGGGGCAAGCCCGCTCCTACATTCCTGGTAGGAGCGGGCTTGCCCCGCGATTATCAGTGCCCCGCCGACGCCGGCCCGGCCTTGGCCGCAAACGGCGGCTTGGCCAGCCACACCAGCAATATCAAGCCTGCGAAAATCCAGCCCATCAGGGTGAAGTAATCCACCGTCGACATCATGTACGCCTGACTGCTGAGCATCCGCTCCAGCTGCGCATACGACTGCCCGCTCGCCCCGCCCAGCTGGTTCAACGCCTCGCGGGTCGCAGGCTCGTAGTTGCTGATGCTCTCGCTCAGGTAGGCATGGTGCTGGTCTGCCCGGCGAATCCAGATCCAGGTGGTCAGCGACGCGGCAAAACTGCCGCCCAGGGTCCGCAGGAAGGTCGCCAGCCCCGAGCCGTCGGCGATCTGGTGCGGCGGCAGGTCGGAGAGCAGGATGCTCAAGGTCGGCATGAAGAACAGCGCCACGCCGATCCCCATGAACAATTGCACCAGGGCGATGTGCTGGAAGTCGACTTCGTTGGTAAAGCCGGCACGCATGAAGCAACTGGCGCCAATCGCCAGGAACGCCAGCCCCGCCAGCACCCGCAGGTCAAACTTGTGCGCGTACTTGCCGACAAACGGCGACATCAGCACCGGCAACAGGCCGATCGGCGCCACCGCCAGGCCTGCCCAGGTGGCGGTGTAGCCCATCTGCGTCTGCAGCCACTGCGGCAGGATCAGGTTGATGCCGAAGAAGCCGGCATAGCCGCCGACCAGCACGATGGTGCCGATGCGAAAGTTGCGGTGCACGAACAGCCGCAGGTTGACCACCGGGTGCTTGTCGGTCAGTTCCCAGATGATGAAAACCGCCAGGAACACCACCGAGATCAGGCTGCCAATGACGATGAAATTCGACTCGAACCAATCCAGGTCATTGCCCTTGTCGAGCACGATCTGCAAGGCGCCGACGCCGATGATCAGGCTCAGCAGGCCAATGTAGTCCATCGGCTGGCGGCTGGTGCTGACCGGGCGCGTGCGCATCTGCTGGCGCACCACGGCGGCGGCGAACAGGCCGATCGGCACGTTGATGAAGAAGATCCACGGCCAGCTGTAGCTGTCGGTGATCCAGCCGCCGAGAATCGGCCCGGCAATCGGCGCCACCACCGTGACCATGGCCAATAACGCCAGGGCCATGCCGCGCTTGGCCGGCGGATAGACTGCGATCAGCAGGGTCTGGGTCATCGGATACAGCGGCCCGGCAACGATGCCCTGGAGCACGCGAAAGCCGACCAGCTCGGGCATCGACTGGGCAATGCCGCAGAGAAACGAAGCCAGCACGAACAGCAGCGTGGCCCAGATGAACAGCTTGACCTCACCGAAGCGCCGGCTCAGCCAGCCGGTCAGCGGCAAGGCAATGGCGTTGCTCACCGCAAACGAGGTAATGACCCAGGTGCCCTGCTCCGAACTGACGCCGAGGTTGCCGGAAATAGTCGGCAATGCCACGTTGGCGATGGTGGTGTCGAGCACCTGCATGAAGGTCGCCAGTGACAGGCCGATGGTGGTCAGCAACAGGCTTGGCGGGGTAAAGGAAGCCTGATTGGCGCTCATCGCTGCGCCGTCTTGCTGGAACCGGCACTGTTGTCATGGATCAGCCTGGTGATCAGGCGATCAGCCTCGACCAGTTGACGGTCGTACACCTGGGTGGCGAACGAGGCCTTCTGCGGCGGCTGCTGGGCCAGCACCGGGCCGCTCTGGTCATGCAGATCGACCTCGACCTGGGTCGACAGGCCGATCCGCAGCGGATGTTTGGCCAGTTGCTCGGCATTGATATGAATACGCACCGGCACCCGCTGGACGATCTTGATCCAGTTGCCGGTGGCGTTCTGCGCCGGCAACAGGGCAAAGGCGCTGCCAGTGCCGGCGCCGAGGCTGTCGATGGTGCCGCTGTACTTGACGTCGCTGCCGTACAGGTCGGCAACGATGTCGACCGGCTGGCCAATGCGCATGTTGCGCAGTTGGGTTTCCTTGAAGTTGGCGTCGATCCACAGCTGGTCGAGTGGGATCACCGCCATGGTCGCAGTGCCCGGTTGCAGGCGCTGGCCAAGCTGCACGGTGCGCTTGGCAACGTAGCCGGTGACCGGCGCCACCAGGGTGGTGCGGGCGTTGTTGAGGTAGGCCTGGCGCAGCTCGGCGGCCGCGGCCATCACCTCGGGGTGCGACGACACTACGGTGTCATCGACCAGCGCCGCTGTGGTGTTGAGCTGCTGTTTTGCATCATTCAAGGCGCTTTGCGCCGAAGACAGGTCGTCGCGGGCATGGGACAGCTCTTCTTTGGAGATCGCCCCACCGGCGGCCAGGGTTTGTCGCCGGTTGAAGTTCTCCTGCGCTTTTTTCAGCTCGGCCTGGCGCGAAGCCACCTGGGCCTTCTTGCCATCGACGTTGCTGTACAGGCCACGCACCTGGCGCACCGCACGCGCCAGCTTGGCCTCGGCGGCCTGCAGGCCGACCTCGGCATCGCTGGGGTCGAATTCGAGCAGCATCTGGCCTTCGTGGACCAGGTCGCCATCGTCCGCGCCGATGCTGACCACAGTGCCGGTGACCAGCGGGGTGATCTCCACTACGTTGCCGTTGACATAGGCATCGTCGGTCTCTTCGCTCCAGCGCCCGTAAAGCTCGTGCCAGGCCCAGACGCCAGCGCCGGCGACGACGATCAGCAACGCCAGGGCCAACAGCCAGGTCTTGCGCTTGCGCTGGTTGTTGAGGTCCTGCGTGGTGTCGTGCGCAGAAGAAGTAGTGGCCATTGCTAATACCTTGGCTGAGTGAATGGGTGAAATGGGCGCTTACTTGGCGCCCAGGCGCATGGCCGTCAGGGTGTCGCCGGCGGCCAGCAGCACCTTGCTCAGGATCGCTTCGAGGGTGGCCAGCTCACTGGGCTCGAGCACACCGACCAGCTCGTTCATCGCCGCAGCGCCGATCTGTGGCAGCAGGTCGGCGAGCTTCTGGCCTTCTTCGCTCAGACCCAGGCGAATCTGCCGACGGTCGTCCGGGCAACGGCGGCGGATGATCAGGTCTTTCTGTTCGAGGCGGTCGAGCATGCGCGTCATCGAACCGCTGTCAACCGACAGGTAGCGGCACAGCTCGGCCGGGGTGTCGACGCCGTATTGGGCGACGATGATCAGCACCTTGAACTGCGCGGCAGTCACGCCGTAAGGCTGCATGTGGCTGTCGATGATGCGGTCCTTGACCAGCGCGGTGCGGCCCAGAAGCATGCCGAGGGTGCAGTTCTGGAAGTTTTCCGGGGTGTAGTGCTGCATGGACACAGATACCTGCTTAGGCAGTAAGTTACATAATGTTACTGCTTAGGCAGCTAACGTCAAGGCATTAATTAGCTAGCTTATTATTTTGTCGATAGAAGGCAATCGCGGGGCAAGTCGGGTCGCCGCACCGCGATCAGGCATTCAAAAGAAGTGATTAATCAGGCCGGCACGCCGCTATGAAAACGGAACTCTTCATCCGGGCTGCTGATCAGGTCGGCCTCGACCGCCCTGACCTTCTCCACCACCCGCTCGATATCTGCGCCATCGCCGTACTGATGGGCAAGCTTGAGGTAACCCTGATAATGCCGCGCTTCGCTGTTGAGCAGGCCGTGATAGAACTTGCCCAGCTCTTCATCCAGGTGCGGCACCAGGGCGGCAAAGCGCTCGCAACTGCGCGCCTCGATAAAGGCGCCGACCACCAGGGTGTCGACCAGCTTCACCGGCTCGTGGGTGCGCACCACCCGGCGCAGGCCGGAGGCATAGCGCCCGGCCGACAACGGCCGCAGGGCGATCTTGCGCCGCTTCATCAGGCGCAGTACCTGCTCATGGTGCACCAGCTCTTCGCGGGCCAGGCGCGACATCATGTTGATCAGGTCCAGGTGCGTGTTGTACTTGGCCATCAGGCTCAGGGCGGTGCTGGCAGCCTTGAACTCGCAGTTCTTGTGATCGATCAGCAGGGTTTCCTGGTCGGCGAGCGCCGCCTGGACCCAGGCATCAGGGGTACGGCAACCAAGGAAGGCTTCGATTTCAGGGATAAGGGACATAGGCTCACAAACAGGCAGGGCAAACGGCAAGACCGGCGATTATACCGGCAGCAGCGCCGATCACCAGTGAACTATGCTTGATACATATCAACGCCCGGTGCAGTTGGCGCCGACTATAGTCAGGCATTGGCCGCCATTTATGAAGGGAGTTCACGCTCATGCAAGAAGTACGCAGCATCCTGGTGGTACTGGATCCCGATCACGCTCACAGCCGGGCGCTGACCCGGGCCAAACTGATCGCCGGGGTCACCGGCGCGCGCCTGCACTTGCTGATGTGCGACAAGAAACACGACCACAGCGCCCTGCTCAGCCTGCTGGCCAGCCAGCTGCATGATGACGGCTACAACAACGTAACCCATGAGCAGGCCTGGCACGACACCTTGCACGAGTCGATCGTCAGTGTGCAGCAGGCCGAAGGCTGCGAGCTGGTGATCAAGGAGCATCGCCCGGATAACCCACTCAAGCGCGCCCTGCTCACCCCCAGCGACTGGAAGCTGCTGCGCCAGTGCCCGTGCGCGGTATTGATGGTCAAGAGCGAGCGCCCGTGGACCGGCGGGGTGATTCTTGCCGCAGTCGACGTCGGCAACCACGACGAGGCCCATCGCCTGCTGCACACCAGCATCATCGACCATGGCTACGCGATCGCAAGCCTGGCCAAGGGCGAGCTGCATGTGATCAGCGCCCATCCGTCGCCGATGCTGTCAGCGGCAGACCCGGTGTATCAGCTCAAAGACACCATCGAGCGCAAGTACCGCGAGGAATGCGCAGCGTTCCAGGCCGAGTTCGATATCAGCAATGAGCGCCTGCATGTTGCCGAAGGGCCGGCGGATGTGCTGATTCCCTATACGGCGAAAAAGTACGAAGCGGCGGTGACGGTGATTGGCACCGTGGCCCGTACCGGGATTTCCGGGGCGCTGATCGGCAACACCGCGGAAGTGGTGCTCGATGCGCTGGAGTGTGATGTGCTGGTGCTCAAGACCGAGGAGGTGAAGGTGCAGCTGACGGAACTGGCCAGGGGCTGAGGGCCTCATCGCGGGTCAAGCCCGCTCCTACAGGAGCAGGCTTGACCACCTACCCCAAGGCATCCTTGAGAAAGCCTGGCGCGATATAGCGCTGGTAATGCGCTTCAGACAGCAGGAAGAATTCCCGATCAATGGCATCGCGCAGCTCGGGCAATTCCCAGTCGCGAAACTCCGGCAGCAGCACCATGCCGTAAGCCTCCAGCTCACGGATCACCCGTGCGCCGCGGGCAATCAGTTGATAAGCCCAGCAATATTCAGACTGATGCGCTACGAAGCGGACCTTGCGCAGCTCCAGTTGCTGGCGCAGGCGCGTGGCATCAAAGACTTCAAGTTTGGCCACCATGACCTGCACCAGCAATTGCTCCAGGCGCAGCCACACCGCACGCTTCTCATCTTCGTTGTAGCCGTTCCAGTTGATCACTTCATGGTGAAAACGCTTGCAGCCACGGCACACCAAGTCCCCGTAAACCGTGGAACAGAGGCCGACGCAAGGCGTTTTAATTGACTGATTGGACATGAAAAAACCGACAGCTTGGCGGTGGAACAGGCTGCCATGTTAGCCCTTTGTCTAACGAGGGTCACCCGCTAAAGTCATCCAGCGCGCCTTACCTTTATCGACTTTTTACCGTAGAATCATCCGGCCTTTTTAAGGCAGCAATGTCCGTTAGAAGCTGTTTTCAAAGCGTCACGAGCACAGTTCATCCGGTAGAACGGCGTTGGCCCGGGATATTCGCTTCGCGCATGTCCCGCGCCAGCCCTCATCAGCCTCCGTTCTACAGGCGTAAAACTTTGAAAGCAGCTTCTGTAAGGATTTCCTGCAACCCTGGCTACGCGGCCCAAGAAGCCGTATTGCGCATGGCTGCCGGAATTTCTGGATGAGCGTCCCGGACACCCATTTGGGACCACTGATGAGGGTAATAACTGTGCTTGAAGCCTACCGCAAACACATCGAAGAGCGTGCCGCCCAGGGTATCGTGCCCCAGCCGCTTAACGCCGAACAAACCGCAGGCCTGGTCGAGCTGCTGAAGAATCCCCCTGCTGGCGAAGAAGCAGTCCTCGTCGACCTGATCACCAATCGCGTTCCACCAGGAGTGGACGAAGCCGCCTACGTCAAGGCCGGTTTCCTTTCCGCCATCGCCAAAGGCGAAGCCACCTCGCCGCTGATCGACAAGAAGCGCGCCGTTGAGCTGCTGGGCACCATGCAGGGCGGCTACAACATCGCCACCATGGTCGAGCTGCTGGACAACGCCGAACTGGCCCCTGTGGCCGCCGAACAGCTCAAGCACACCCTGCTGATGTTCGATGCCTTCCACGACGTCGCCGAAAAAGCCAAGGCGGGCAATGCCCACGCCAAGGCCGTGCTGGAATCCTGGGCCGCCGGTGAGTGGTTCACCAGCAAGCCAGCCATCGCTGACAAGTACAGCCTGACCGTGTTCAAGGTCCCTGGCGAAACCAACACCGACGACCTGTCCCCTGCCCCGGATGCCTGGTCGCGCCCTGACATCCCGCTGCACGCCCTGGCCATGCTGAAAATGGCCCGTGACGGCATCGTGCCTGAGCAACAAGGCGCCATCGGCCCGCTCAAGCAGATCGAAGAAGTCAAAGCCAAAGGCTTCCCGGTTGCCTACGTCGGTGACGTGGTCGGTACCGGTTCCTCGCGTAAATCCGCCACCAACTCGGTGCTGTGGTTCTTCGGCGACGACATCCCGTACGTACCGAACAAACGCGCTGGCGGCTTCTGCTTCGGTTCGAAAATCGCCCCGATCTTCTACAACACCATGGAAGACGCCGGCGCCCTGCCGATCGAGTTCGACGTGTCGAACCTGAACATGGGCGACGTCATCGACGTTTACCCGCACGCTGGCAAAGTCTGCAAGCACGGCACCGAAGACGTCATCACCACCTTCGAACTGAAGACCCCGGTGCTGCTCGACGAAGTCCGCGCTGGCGGCCGTATCCCGCTGATCGTCGGCCGTGGCCTGACCGAGAAAGCCCGCGCCGAGCTGGGCCTGGGCCCAACCGACCTGTTCAAGCTGCCTGAAGCACCTGTCGACACCGGCAAGGGCTACACCCTGGCACAGAAGATGGTCGGTAAAGCCTGCGGCCTGCCGGAAGGCAAAGGCGTGCGTCCAGGCACCTACTGCGAACCGAAGATGACCACCGTCGGCTCCCAGGACACCACTGGCCCGATGACCCGTGACGAACTGAAAGACCTGGCGTGCCTGGGCTTCTCCGCCGACCTGGTCATGCAGTCGTTCTGCCACACCGCGGCCTATCCAAAGCCGATCGACGTCACCACCCACCACACCCTGCCGGATTTCATCCGCACCCGTGGCGGCGTGTCCCTGCGTCCAGGCGACGGCATCATCCACAGCTGGCTGAACCGCATGCTGCTGCCGGACACCGTCGGTACCGGTGGTGACTCGCACACCCGCTTCCCGATCGGCATCTCGTTCCCTGCAGGTTCCGGCCTGGTCGCCTTCGCCGCTGCCACCGGCGTCATGCCGCTGGACATGCCGGAGTCGGTACTGGTGCGCTTCAAGGGCAAGCTGCAGCCAGGCATCACCCTGCGTGACCTGGTCCATGCCATCCCTTACTACGGCATCCAGAAAGGCCTGCTGACCGTCGAGAAGAAAGGCAAGATCAACGCCTTCTCCGGCCGCATCCTGGAAATCGAAGGCCTGGACGAGCTGACCGTCGAGCAAGCGTTCGAACTGTCCGACGCCTCGGCCGAACGTTCGGCTGCCGGTTGCACCATCAAGCTGCCAGAAAAAGCCGTTGCCGAGTACCTGAAGTCGAACATCACCCTGCTGCGCTGGATGATCAGCGAAGGCTACGGCGATGCCCGCACCATGGAACGCCGCGCGCAAGCGATGGAAGCCTGGCTGGCCAACCCGCAACTGCTGGCTGCCGACAAGGACGCCGAATACGCCGAGATCATCGAGATTGACCTGGCCGACGTCAAAGAGCCTGTGCTCTGCGCCCCGAACGACCCGGACGACGCCCGTCTGCTGTCCTCGGTACAGGGCGAGAAGATCGACGAAGTATTCATCGGTTCGTGCATGACCAACATCGGTCACTTCCGCGCTGCCGGCAAGCTGCTGGACAAGGTCAAAGGCTCGATCCCGACCCGTCTGTGGCTGTCGCCGCCCACCAAGATGGACGCTCACCAGCTGACCGAAGAAGGCTACTACGGCATCTACGGCAAGGCTGGCGCGCGCATGGAAATGCCGGGCTGCTCGCTGTGCATGGGTAACCAGGCACGCGTTGCGGCGAACTCGACCGTAGTGTCGACTTCGACCCGTAACTTCCCGAACCGTCTGGGTGATGGCGCCAACGTCTACCTGGCCTCTGCCGAGCTGGCCGCTGTTGCCTCGATCCTGGGCAAGCTGCCAACCGTCGAAGAGTACATGGAGTACGCGAAGAACATCGACAGCATGGCTGCCGACGTTTACCGCTACCTGAGCTTCGACCAGATCGCCGAGTTCCGTGAAGCCGCTGCGAACGCCAAGATCCCGGTTGTTCAAGCCTAAGCTGACTTAGCGTTAAAAAAACCCCGCCAATTGGCGGGGTTTTTTATGGGGCCCTGTAGGAGCGGGCTTGCCCCGCGATGAGGCCCTCAGATCACAAACAAATCCACAAACCGCTGCACTGCCGTCGCTTCAAGCGCCTGCTGGTCTTTGCACAGGGCAAATATCTGCGCCGAACGCTGCCCGGTAAACCGCGTCGCCAGGTTGGCCTTGAACTTCTCTTCCAGTAGCGGAATGCCCTCGGCCCGGCGCCGGCGATGGCCGATCGGATACTCCACCACCACCTGCTCGGTACTCGAACCATCGTTGAAGAACACCTGCACGGCATTGGCGATCGAACGCTTGTCGGCCTCCAGGTACTCGCGGGTGAATCGCGGCTCTTCGACGATCTCCATCTTCTCGCGCAGACGGTCAATGATCGGGTGCGCAGCATGGAAATCATCTTCGTACTGCTCGGCCACCAGGTTACCGAAAATCAGCGGCACGGCGGTCATGTACTGGATGCAGTGATCACGGTCAGCGGCATTGGCCAGGGTGCCAACCTTGGAGATGATGCGGATCGCCGACTCATGGGTGGTAATGACGATACGCTCGATTTCATGCAGGCGGTTGCGCACCTGCGGGTGCAAGGTCACTGCCGCTTCGCAGGCAGTCTGGGCATGGAATTCGGCCGGGAAGCTGATCTTGAACAGCACGTTTTCCATCACGTAGCTTGCGTACTTCTGACTCAGGCTGAAAGCACGTTTGCCTTCGGGTTTGAGCGCCAGGTCCTTGTTGGTGTGGCTGAACAGCACGTCATAAAAGCCCCACTGCGGCGCCGTCAGTACCCCGGGGATGCCCATCTCGCCACGCAGGGCGATATCGGCCAGGCGCACGCCACGGCTGGAGGCATCGCCCGCCGCCCAGGACTTGCGCGAGCCGGCGTTCGGCGCATGGCGATAAGTACGCAACGCCTGCCCATCGACAAAGGCGTGGGACAACGCCGCCAGCAGCTGTTCGCGATTGGCGCCCATAAGCTTGGCGCACACCGCGGTCGAGGCGACCTTGACCAGCAGCACATGATCGAGGCCAACGCGGTTGAAGGAGTTTTCCAGGGCAATCACACCCTGGATCTCATGAGCCATGACCATCGCCTCAAGCACTACGCGCATGCTCAGCGGCGCTTCGCCATTGGCCACGCGTTTTTGCGAGAGGTGATCGGCGACGGCCAGGATACCGCCGAGGTTGTCCGAGGGGTGGCCCCATTCGGCAGCCAGCCAGGTGTCGTTGTAATCGAGCCAACGGACGATGCAACCGATGTCCCAGGCGGCCTTGACCGGGTCCAGGCGGTAGCGGGTACCTGGCACCCGCGCGCCGAACGGCACCACCGTGCCCTCCACCAGCGGCCCCAGGTGCTTGGTGCATTCCGGGAAGCGCAGGGCCAGCAGGCCGCAGCCCAGGGTGTCCATCAGGCAGTTGCGCGCGGTGTCCAGCGCCTCCTGCGACTCGACCTTGTAGCCGAGGACGTAATCGGCGATGTCCTGCAGCACCCGGTCGTAGTCGGGACGGTTATTCAGATCAACGTTGGCACTCATTTCACATCTCTCTGTTGACGTAGGTAACAGGGAGCCAAGCGCCGCTACTGGTTAGAAGGCATCACCGGGTACCCGTACCCAGCCCTCCATCAGTACGCGAGCGCTACGGCTCATGATTGCTTTGGTGACAGTCCACTCACCGTTCACCTGGCGGGCTTCAGCACCCACGCGCAGGGTGCCCGAGGGGTGACCGAAACGTACGGCCGTGCGCTCGCCACCACCGGCGGCGAGGTTGACCAGGGTGCCAGGCACTGCCGCGGCAGTACCAATGGCAACCGCAGCGGTGCCCATCATGGCGTGGTGCAACTTGCCCATGGACAGCGCCCGTACCAATAGATCAACGTCGCCGGCGGCCACGGCTTTACCACTGGATGACTGATAAGCCGCCGCTGGCGCGACAAAGGCGACTTTCGGTGTGTGCTGGCGCTTGGCGGCCTCGTCGATATGCTCGATCAGGCCCATGCGCACCGCGCCATAGGCACGGATGGCTTCGAAACGGGCCAGGGCCTGCGAGTCGCCGTTGATCGCATCCTGCAGCTCGGTACCGGTGTAGCCGAGGGCCTCGGCCTGGATGAAGATGGTCGGGATGCCGGCATTGATCAGCGTGGCTTTCAGGGTGCCGACGCCGGGCACCACCAGGTCATCGACCAGGTTGCCGGTGGGGAACATCGAGCCGCCCTCGCCATCTTCATCGGCGGCCGGGTCCATGAATTCGAGCTGCACTTCGGCGGCCGGGAAGGTCACGCCGTCCAGTTCGAAGTCGCCGGTTTCCTGCACTTCACCGTCAGTGATCGGCACGTGGGCAACGATGGTCTTGCCGATATTGGCCTGCCAGATGCGCACCACGGCCACGCCGTTGTGCGGGATGCGGCTGCTGTCGACCAGGCCGGCGCTGATGGCGAACGAACCAACGGCTGCCGAGAGGTTGCCGCAGTTGCCGCTCCAGTCGACGAACGCGGTGTCGATCGAGACCTGGCCGAACAGGTAGTCGACATCATGCCCGGGCTTGATGCTGCGCGAGAGGATCACGGTCTTGCTGGTGCTCGACGTCGCGCCGCCCATGCCGTCGATCTGCTTGCCGTAGGGGTCGGGGCTGCCGATTACCCGCAGCAGCAGCGCGTCGCGGGCCGGGCCCGGGATCTGCGCACTTTGCGGCAGGTCGTCGAGGCGAAAGAATACGCCCTTGCTGGTGCCGCCACGAATGTAGGTGGCGGGGATTTTGATCTGGGGTACGTGAGCCATGGCTGAGTTGTCCTGTGAGTGCTTTGGGGGAGCTATCGCGGGTCAAGCCCGCTCCCACAGTTCAGTGGGAGCGGGCTTGACCCGCGATGAGGCCCTACCTCAAACCGCGACCGCCGATTCGAGGAAGTCCTGGGCAAAGCGCTGCAGCACCCCGCCCGCTTCGTAGATCGAGACTTCTTCGGCGGTATCCAGGCGGCAGGTCACCGGCACTTCGACACGCTCACCGTTGGCCCGGGTGATGACCAGGGTCAGGGTCGCCCGCGGGGTGCGCTCACCGAGCACGTCGAAGGTTTCAGTGCCGTCGATGCCCAGGGTCTTGCGGTTGACGCCCGCCTTGAACTCCAGCGGCAACACGCCCATGCCCACCAGGTTGGTACGGTGGATACGCTCGAAGCCTTCGGCGACGATGGCTTCGACACCGGCCAGGCGCACGCCCTTGGCCGCCCAGTCACGGGACGAGCCCTGGCCGTAGTCGGCACCGGCAACGATGATCAGCGGCTGTTTGCGCTGCATGTAGGTTTCGATCGCCTCCCACATGCGCGTGACCTTGCCTTCCGGCTCGAGGCGCGCCAGCGAACCCTGCTTGACCTTGCCGTTTTCCTGGACCATTTCGTTGAACAGTTTCGGGTTGGCAAAGGTTGCGCGCTGAGCGGTCAGGTGGTCACCACGGTGGGTGGCGTAGGAGTTGAAGTCTTCCTCCGGCAGGCCCATTTTCGCCAGGTATTCACCGGCGGCGCTGTCGAGCATGATGGCGTTGGACGGCGACAGGTGGTCGGTGGTGATGTTGTCCGGCAGCACCGCCAGCGGGCGCATGCCCTTGAGCGTGCGCTCGCCGGCCAGGGCGCCTTCCCAGTACGGCGGGCGGCGGATGTAGGTGCTCATCGGGCGCCAGTCGTACAGCGGGGTGACCTTGGGCCCGGTGTCTTCCTGCACTGCGAACATCGGGATGTACACCTGGCGGAACTGCTCGGGCTTGACCGCGGCCTTGACCACCGCGTCGATCTCTTCGTCGCTTGGCCAGATGTCTTTCAGGCGGATTTCCTTGCCGTCGACCACGCCCAGCACGTCCTTCTCGATGTCGAAACGGATGGTGCCGGCAATCGCGTAGGCCACCACCAGCGGCGGCGACGCCAGGAACGCCTGCTTGGCGTATGGGTGAATCCGTCCGTCGAAGTTGCGGTTGCCCGAGAGCACGGCGGTGGCGTATAGGTCGCGGTCGATGATTTCCTGCTGTATCAGCGGATCCAGCGCGCCAGACATACCGTTACAGGTGGTGCAGGCAAAGGCGACGATGCCAAAACCGAGCTGCTCCAGCTCGTCATCCAGGCCCGCCTCTTTCAGGTACAGGGCGACGGTTTTGGAACCCGGTGCCAGCGAAGACTTGACCCACGGCTTGCGCACCAGGCCCAGCTTGTTGGCGTTGCGCGCAAGCAAACCGGCGGCAATCACGTTGCGCGGGTTGCTGGTGTTGGTGCAACTGGTGATGGCAGCGATGATCACCGCGCCATCGGGCATTTGCCCCGGTACTTCCTCCCACTGGCCGGCGATGCCCTTGCTCGCCAGGTCGCTGGTGGCGACCCGGGCGTGCGGGTTGGACGGCCCGGCCATGTTGCGCACCACGCTGGACAGGTCAAAACGCAGCACTCGCTCGTACTCGGCGCTGGCCAGGCTGTCGGACCAGAGGCCTGCGACCTTGGCGTAGGTTTCTACCAACTTGACCTGCTGGTCTTCACGACCCGTGAGCTTGAGGTAGTCGATGGTCTGCTGGTCGATGGAGAACATCGCCGCGGTGGCGCCGTATTCCGGGGCCATGTTGGAGATGGTCGCGCGGTCGCCCAGGGTCAGGGCGCGAGCGCCTTCGCCGTAGAATTCAAGGTAGGCGCCAACGACCTTTTCCTTGCGCAGGAATTCGGTCAGGGCCAGTACCACGTCGGTGGCGGTGATGCCCGCTTGCGGCTTGCCCGAAAGCTCGACGCCGACGATCTCCGGCAGGCGCATCCACGAGGCACGGCCGAGCATGACGTTTTCGGCCTCAAGGCCGCCGACGCCGATGGCGATCACGCCCAGGGCATCGACGTGCGGGGTGTGGCTGTCGGTGCCGACGCAGGTGTCCGGGTAGGCCACGCCGCGCTCGGCATGGATCACCGGCGACATTTTCTCCAGGTTGATCTGGTGCATGATGCCGTTGCCTGGCTGAATCACGTCGACGTTCTTGAACGCCTTTTTGGTCCAGTTGATGAAGTGGAAACGGTCTTCGTTGCGGCGGTCTTCAATGGCGCGGTTCTTCTCGAACGCCTGCGGGTCGAAACCACCGCATTCCACTGCCAGGGAGTGGTCGACGATCAGTTGCACCGGCACCACCGGGTTGACCTGGGCCGGGTCACCGCCGCCTTCGGCGATGGCGTCGCGCAGGCCGGCGAGGTCGACCAGCGCGGTCTGGCCAAGAATGTCGTGGCACACCACACGGGCCGGGAACCAGGGGAAGTCGAGGTCGCGCTTGCGCTCGATCAGCTGGCCCAGCGAAGCATTGAGGCTGGCCGGGTCGCAGCGGCGCACAAGGTTTTCCGCCAGCACCCGCGAGGTATAGGGAAGACGGTCATAGGCGCCGGGCTTGATCGCATCGACAGCCGCGCGGGCGTCGAAATAATCCAGGCCAGTGCCCGGCAGGTTCTTGCGAAATTCACTATTCATGGCACAGGGACTCAATCACGGTAGGGTCGAAAGCCAGCTACAAGCCCCAAGCCACTAGCGGCAAGCAAAGCAGATGAGTGGTGCGTCAGCATTTACTGCCGGGGCACATCCCTGCTGTTACTTGCAGCTTGGCGCTTCAAGCTTGCAGCTCGGCCTAGTCTCAGCGTTGTTCGATTGGCACGAACTTGCGCTGTTCGACGCCGGTGTACTCGGCGCTCGGGCGGATGATGCGGTTGTTGGCACGCTGTTCGAACACATGCGCCGCCCAGCCGGTCAGGCGCGAGCAGACGAAGATCGGGGTGAACAGCTTGGTCGGGATGCCCATGAAGTGGTACGCCGAGGCATGGTAGAAGTCGGCATTGGGGAACAGTTTCTTCTGCTCCCACATGGTCTTGTCGATGGCTTCGGACACCGGGTACAGCACGGTATCGCCCACCTCGTCCGCCAGCTTCTTCGACCAGCCCTTGATCACTTCGTTACGCGGGTCGGACTCTTTGTAGATGGCATGGCCAAAGCCCATGATCTTGTCCTTGCGCGCGAGCATCTGCAGCAGCTCGGTGACCGCTTCCTGCGGGCTCTGGAAGCGCTCGATCAGCTCCATCGCCGCTTCGTTGGCGCCGCCATGCAACGGGCCGCGCAGCGAGCCGATGGCGGCGGTGACGCAGGAGTACAGGTCGGACAGGGTCGAGGCACAAACCCGCGCGGTGAAGGTCGAGGCGTTGAATTCGTGCTCGGCGTAAAGAATCAGCGAGACGTTCATCACCTTGACGTGCAGCTCGCTCGGCTTCTTGCCGTGCAGCAGGTGCAGGAAGTGGCCGCCGAGGGTGTCTTCGTCGCTGGTGCAGTCGATGCGCACGCCATGGTGGCTGAAGCGGTACCAATAGCACATCACCGCCGGGAACAGCGCCAGCAAGCGGTCGGTCTTGTCGTGCTGCTGCGCAAAGGTCAGCTCCTGCTCCAGGGTGCCGAGCACCGAGCAACCGGTACGCATGACATCCATCGGGTGGGCGTTGGCCGGAATGCGCTCAAGCACTTCCTTGAGGGCCTGCGGCAGGTCGCGCAGGGTTTTCAGCTTTTGCTGGTACTCGGCCAGCTGCGCCTTGCTTGGCAGCTCGCCGTACAGCAGCAGGTAGGCGACTTCTTCAAACAGCGCGTGCTCGGCCAGGTCGCGCACGTCGTAACCACGGTAGGTCAGGCCGGCACCGGCCTGGCCCACGGTCGACAGTGCGGTTTGCCCGGCCACTTGACCACGCAGGCCGGCACCGCTGAGTACTTTTGCTTCGGCCATTGTCTTTCTCCACTTTTGAAATTGTTATGGAATCTTGGCTAATCGCGGGGCAATCCCGCTCCTACAGGTTCGAGCATTCAGCCCTTTTTCTGGGCGAACAGGGCGTCGAGCTTCTGCTCGAACACGTGGTAGTTGATGGCGTCGTACAGTTCCATGCGAGTCTGCATGGTGTCGATGACGTTTTTCTGCGTGCCGTCGCGGCGCAGCGCGGTGTAGACGTTTTCCGCGGCCTTGTTCATGGCACGGAAGGCCGACAGCGGGTACAGCACCAGCGAGACATCGACCGAGGCCAGCTCTTCGGTGGTGTACAAAGGCGTCGCGCCGAACTCGGTGATGTTGGCGAGGATCGGGGCTTTGACCCGGTCGGCAAAGGTCTTGTACATCGAAAGCTCGGTGATGGCTTCCGGGAAGACCATGTCGGCGCCGGCTTCGATGCAGGCGGCAGCGCGGTCCAGGGCCGCTTCCAGGCCTTCGACGGCCAGGGCGTCGGTACGCGCCATGATCACGAAGCTGTCGTCGGTACGGGCATCAACAGCGGCCTTGATGCGGTCGACCATCTCCTGCTGGGTGACGATCTCCTTGTTCGGGCGGTGGCCGCAGCGCTTGGCGCCGACCTGGTCTTCGATATGAATGGCGGCAGCGCCGAACTTGATCATCGACTTGACCGTACGGGCGACGTTGAACGCCGAGGAGCCAAAACCGGTATCGACGTCGACCAGCAGCGGCAGGTCGCAGACGTCGGTGATGCGCCGTACGTCGGTCAGCACGTCGTCCAGGCCACTGATGCCCAGGTCAGGCAGGCCCAGGGAGCCTGCGGCAACACCGCCACCAGACAGGTAGATGGCCTTGAAACCGGCACGCTGGGCCAGCAGCGCGTGGTTGGCGTTGATCGCACCGACCACCTGCAACGGGTGTTCGGCGGCAACTGCATCGCGAAAGCGCTGGCCGGGACTGCTTTTCTGACTCATGACTCACCTCGTGGGCTGGTAGCGTCCAGATAGTGACGCTCGATGTTGCGTTTGGAGGCGCCGATGTGCCGGCGCATCAAGAGCTCGGCCAGTTCACCGTCACGGTCGGCGATGGCATCGAGAATCCGGTGGTGTTCGGCGAACGCCTGGCGTGGCCGGTTGGGCGTGGCGGAGAACTGGATGCGGTACATGCGCACCAGTTGATACAGCTCGCCGCAGAGCATCTGCACCAGGGTGCGGTTGCCGCTGCCCTGGATGATCCGGTAATGGAAGTCGAAATCGCCTTCCTGCTGGTAATAGCCCAGGCCGGCCTGGAAGGTGGCGTCGCGCTCGTGGGTGTCGAGCACCCGGCGCAGCTCGTCGATCTCGGCTACGCTCATACGCTCGGCGGCCAGGCGGCAGGCCATGCCTTCGAGGGACTCGCGGATCTCGTACAGCTCGATCAGCTCGGCATGGCTGAGCGACACCACCCGCGCCCCGACATGCGGTACGCGCACCAGCAGGCGCTGGCCTTCCAGGCGGTGGATGGCCTCGCGCAGCGGCCCGCGGCTGATGCCGTAGGTGCGTGCCAGCTCAGGCTCGGAGATCTTGCTGCCGGGGGCGATCTCGCCTTTGACGATGGCCGCCTGGATACGCCGAAAGACGTTTTCCGAGAGGGTTTCGCTGTCGTCTGCCACTGTGCCGGGGGCTTGGGCTGTGTCCAGCATATTGTCGACACCTCATAAATCAATGAGGGCAAAACTAGCTAAATCGGCATGCGGAGTCAAAGACAAAATGAATATTGTCGACAATCGTCTAAGAACGAACTTCAAGGTGTCCGCTGTTGTCTGAGTCCAGCCGCTGGCGCCAGCACACCAGCGTGATAGAATGCCGCGCCTCCCGACGGGGCACGAATAGTGTGTCTGTCATCTGTTTATGCAGGTGCCAGGTAAACGAGGAAGCTTGCGCAGTACTGCCAGTGGCCTTGACCCGAACATCGCACAGCACCGCGCCAGGATTTATGAGACTTACGCCCCTCCCCCTGTTGTTCAGCCTCTGTCTGTTGCCGGCCCTGGGCCAGGCTGCGGAAAAGACCGTGTACGGCCTTAATGAATACGCCCGCCTGGCCGATATCGACCTGGAAGTGGCGGCTAAACTCGACACCGGGGCCAAGACCGCCTCGCTCAGTGCCCGCGACATCAAGCGCTTCAAGCGCAATGGTGAGTCATGGGTGCGCTTCTACCTGGCAATTGACGCTGCCCACTCGCATCCGATAGAACGACCACTGGCCCGCGTCAGCAAGATCAAGCGACGCGCCGGAGATTACGACCCGGACGAAGGCAAGGCCTATACCGCCCGCCCGGTGATTGCCATGAACATCTGCATGGGTACGGCCCTGCGCAGCATCGAAGTGAACCTGACCGACCGCAGCGCGTTCCAGTATCCGCTGCTGATCGGCTCCGAGGCCCTCAAGCACTTCGACGCGCTGGTCGATCCAAGCCTTAAATACGCTGCCGGCAAACCCGCCTGCGCCACTGACGCTCACACCGCAGAGTAATCCTGATGCGCTCTCTTACCCTCCATCTGAAAGTCCTGATTACCGTCCTGGTGCTACTGGGCATCCTGGTCACGGCCTATCAGATCTTCTTTCTCGGCATTCCGGTGACCGAGGACGAAACCGATGACCTGTGGAACATCGACGCCAAGGTCGAGTTCGTCGCCAGCCCCAAGGACCCGGTCAAGGTCCAGATGTTCGTGCCGCCGCTGAGCCGCGACTATGTGAGCCTCAACGAGAGTTTCATCTCCAACAACTACGGCGTCAGCGTCAACCGCGTCGACGGCAACCGCAAGGTGACCTGGTCGGCCCGTCGCGCCAGCGGCAACCAGACCCTCTACTACCGTCTGGTGCTGACCAAGCGCTACAGCACCGAAAAAGCCAAGATCAAAGGCCCGACTTTCCGCGACAGCCTGGCGGTAGAAGGCCCCGAGAAGATCGCCGCCGAAGCCCTGATGGCGCCTATTCGCCAGCACTCGGCCGACGTCGAAACCTTCGTTGGCGAGACCATCAAGCGGGTCAACAACCTCAACGACGACAACGTCAAGCTGCTGCTGGCCGGCGATACCTCGTCGCTGAACAAGGCCAAGGTCATCGACCTGCTGCTGTCGATTGCCCACGTGCCGGTGGAGAAGGTCCACACCATCCGCCTGGTCGCCGACCAGCCGCAAACCCCTGAACTGTGGCTGCGCAGCTTCAACGGCAGCGACTGGCTGTACTTCAACCCGGACACCGGCGAGCAAGGCCTGCCGGCCGACCGCCTGCTGTGGTGGACCGGTGACGACAACCTGATCACCGTCGATGGCGGCAAGAAAGCCAACGTCAGCTTCAGCCTCAACAACAGCGAAATGAACGCCATTCGCCTGGCCAAGCTGACCGACGAGAACACCGACGCCGACTTCCTCGAGTACTCGCTGTACGGCCTGCCGCTGCAGACCCAGCAGACCTTCATGATCATGGTGATGATCCCGATCGGCGTGCTGGTGATCCTGGTGCTGCGCAACCTGATCGGCATCCAGACCCTGGGTACCTTCACCCCGGTGCTGATCGCCCTGGCCTTCCGCGAAACCCAGCTGGGCTTCGGCATCATCCTGTTCACGGTGATTACCGCGCTCGGGCTGTCGCTACGCTCCTACCTTGAACACCTCAAGTTGCAGATGCTGCCGCGCCTGTCGGTGGTGCTGACCTTCGTCGTGGTATTGATCGCCGCCATCAGCCTGTTCAGCCACAAGCTGGGCCTGGAACGCGGCCTGTCGGTCGCGCTGTTCCCGATGGTGATCCTGACCATGACCATCGAACGCCTGTCGATCACCTGGGAAGAACGCGGCGGCGGCCATGCCATGAAAGTGGCGATCGGCACCCTGTTCGCTGCCTCCCTGGCGCATCTGCTGATGAGCGTGCCGGAGCTGGTGTACTTCGTCTTCACCTTCCCGGCGGTACTGCTGATTCTGGTGGGCTTCATGCTGGCGATGGGTCGCTACCGCGGCTACCGCCTGACGGAGCTGGTGCGTTTCAAGGCTTTCGTGAAGGCTGACGCCTGATGTTCGGTCTCTGGAAAACCTGGAAAGCCCTGGAGGCCCGGGGCATCATGGGTATCAACCGGCGCAATGCGGACTACGTCCTCAAGTACAACAAGCGCCATTTGTACCCGATCGTCGACGACAAGATCATCACCAAGGAGCGTGCGATCCAGGCCGGCATCCATGTGCCGGAAATGTACGGGATCATCTCCACCGAGAAAGAGATCGACAAGCTCGGCGAGATCATCGGCGGGCGCAGCGACTTCGTCGTCAAGCCTGCCCAGGGTGCCGGCGGCGACGGCATCCTGGTGGTTGCCGATCGCTTCGAAGACCGTTACCGCACGGTCTCGGGCAAGATCATCAGCCACGAGGAAATCGAGCACCAGATCTCCAGCATCCTCACCGGCCTGTACTCACTGGGCGGTCACCGCGACCGCGCCTTGATCGAGTACCGCGTTACCCCCGACCAGATCTTCAAGAGCATCAGCTACGAAGGCGTGCCGGACATCCGCATCATCGTGCTGATGGGCTACCCGGTGATGGCCATGCTGCGTTTGCCCACCCGCCAGTCCGGCGGCAAGGCCAACCTGCACCAGGGCGCCATCGGCGTCGGCGTCGACCTGGCCACCGGCGTGACCCTGCGCGGTACCTGGCTGAACAACATCATCAGCAAGCACCCGGACACCACCAACGCGGTGGACGGCGTGCAACTGCCGAACTGGGACGGCTTCATGAAGCTTGCCGCCGGCTGTTACGAGCTGTGCGGCCTGGGCTACATCGGTGTCGACATGGTGCTGGACCAGGACAAGGGCCCGTTGATCCTCGAACTCAACGCCCGCCCCGGCCTGAACATCCAGATCGCCAACGACTGCGGCCTGACCCTGCGTACCCACGCGGTGGAAGCGCACCTGGAGCAACTGGCCAAAGACGGCCGCCAGGAAAGCCCCGAAGAACGCGTACGCTTCGCCCAGGAGCTGTTCGGCCACGTGCCGAGCTGAGTCCACATCCTGTGCGCGCCAGCCTGCCCGGCTGGCGCGCCCTGGAGCCTCTATGTCGTAGTCAGCGCTAGGAGCATTTCCTACAGAGGACTACAATCGCCTCCCCGCATTCATAGCTGTTACTTGCATGCCGACCTGTACGCTCCACCCCCTGCCCTACCAGGCCGACCCTGCGGCCTACTTCGCGCGTATTCGCCAGGCGCCCGGCGCCGTGTTGCTCGACAGCGCCCGGCCTAGCGCCGAACGCGGCCGCTTTGACCTGCTCAGCGCCTGGCCGCTGCAAACCCTCGCGCCCGCGATGGATGAACGTGGTAGCGCCTACCTGCAACGGCTGCGTGAAAGCCTGGCGCAACTGGGCCAGGCGCAGGTACCGGATGGCATCGAGTTGCCGTTTGCCGGCGGCCTGATCGGTTACCTGAGCTACGACTTTGGCCGGCGCCTGGAGCAACTGCCAAGCATCGCTGTCGATGACCTGGGCCTGGCCGATGCCAGCCTTGGCCTGTATGCCTGGGCACTGATCAGCGATCACCAGCAAAAGTGCAGCCAGCTGCTGTTTCACCCAAGCCTGGCAGCGGCCGAACGCCAGCGCCTGATTGAACTGTTCGAGGCGCCACCTGCTATCGATGCCGCCAGCTTCGCCCTGCAAGCACCGATGCGCGGCGATATCAGCGCACACAGCTACCGCCAGGCCTTCGACCGCGTGCAGCAGTACATCCATGCCGGCGACTGCTACCAGATCAACCTCACCCAACGCTTTCGCGCGCCCTGCCAGGGCGACCCCTGGCACGCCTACCAGGCCCTGCGCCAGGCCTGCCCGACGCCGTATTCGGGGTTCCAGTTGCTGGCCGACGGCAGCGTGCTGCTGAGCTTCTCGCCGGAGCGTTTCATCCAGGTCAGCAATGGCCAGGTCGAAACCCGGCCGATCAAGGGCACCCGCCCGCGCAGCAGCGATGCCGACGAAGATGCGCGCAACGCCGCCGAACTGCTGGGCAGCAGCAAGGATCGCGCAGAAAACCTGATGATCGTCGACCTGCTGCGCAACGACCTGGGGCGCACCTGCGAGATCGGTTCGGTGAAGGTCCCGGAGCTGTTCAGCCTGGAGAGCTACCCCAACGTCCATCACCTGGTCAGCAGCGTCACCGGGCGCCTGGCGGCCGGCAAGGATGCCCTGGACCTGATCGCTGACAGCTTCCCCGGCGGCTCGATCACCGGCGCACCGAAAATCCGCGCCATGCAGATCATCGACGAGCTGGAACCCAGCCGTCGGGCGCTGTACTGCGGGTCGTTGCTGTATGTGGATGTGCGCGGCGAGATGGACAGCTCGATCGCCATCCGCAGCCTGCTGGTCAAGGACGGTCAGGTGTGCTGCTGGGGGGGTGGCGCAGTGGTGGCGGATTCGGACTGGCAGGCGGAGTACGAAGAGTCGATCACCAAGGTCAAGGTGTTGCTCGAGACCTTGCAAGGCCTCTGAAAAGCATCGCGGGGCAAGTCGAGGCGTCGCCCCGCGATGAGGCCCTACAGGCTCAACGAGCGGTTCGAAGCCTTGATGAACTCTTTCTTCAGCGCCGCAAAATCATGCACCGCCGGGAACTGCGGAAACTCGCGGATCACGTTCTCCGGCGCATGGAACAGAATCCCTGCATCTGCCTCGCCGAGCATGGTGGTGTCATTGTACGAATCCCCCGCGGCAATCACCCGGTAGTACAGGCTCTTGAAGGCCAGCACCGACTGGCGCTTGGGGTCTTTCTGGCGCAGCTGGTAGCCGGTCACCCGGTCGTTTTCGTCGGTGATCAATCGATGGCAGAGCAGCGTCGGGAAGCCCAGCTGGCGCATCAGAGGCTGGGAGAACTCGTAGAAAGTGTCGGAAAGAATCACCACCTGGAAACGCTCACGCAGCCAGTCGACGAACTCGATGGCGCCGTCCAGTGGCTTGAGCGTGGCGATCACCGCCTGGATATCGGAAAGCTTCAGGCCGTGCTCATCGAGGATGCGCAGGCGCTGTTTCATCAGCACGTCGTAATCGGGAATGTCACGGGTGGTGGCCCGCAGCGATTCGATTCCGGTTTTTTCCGCGAAGGCGATCCAGATTTCCGGGACCAATACGCCTTCCAGGTCGAGACAGGCAATTTCCACAGCACACTCCTCGAACAACGCCAAAAATGGGAAGCCGCACTCTACATGCGCGGCGTCTACCCGGGCAATTTTTGTTAAGATCAGGGCATTACGAGCGCCAAGCGCCATTCAATGACCGGAAGCCGCCTGATGAGCCAACCCTTCGACGTCGCCGCCCTGGCCGCGACCTACGCCAACAAGTCGCCGCAAGACATCCTCAAGCTGGCCTTCGAGCACTTCGGCGATGACCTGTGGATTTCCTTCAGCGGCGCCGAGGACGTGGTGCTGGTGGACATGGCCTGGAAGCTCAACAAGAACCTCAAGGTGTTCAGCCTGGATACCGGCCGCCTGCACCCGGAAACCTACCGTTTCATCGACCAGGTGCGCGAACAGTACCAGCTGCCGATCGAGATCCTCTCCCCCGATCACAGCAAGCTCGAGCCCTTCGTCAAGGAAAAAGGCCTGTTCAGCTTCTACAAGGACGGCCATGGCGAGTGCTGCGGCATCCGCAAGATCGAGCCGCTGCGGCGCAAGCTGAGCACTGTCAGCGCCTGGGCCACCGGCCAGCGCCGCGACCAGAGCCCGGGCACCCGCAGCCAGGTGGCGGCGCTGGAAATCGACAGCGCCTTCTCGAGCCCCGAGCACACCCTGTACAAGTTCAACCCGCTGGCACAGATGAGCAGCGAGGAAGTCTGGGGTTACATCCGCATGCTCGAGCTGCCGTACAACAGCCTGCACGAGCGCGGCTTCATCAGTATCGGCTGCGAGCCCTGCACCCGCCCGGTGCTGCCGAACCAGCACGAGCGCGAAGGCCGCTGGTGGTGGGAAGAGTCGACCCAGAAGGAATGCGGGCTGCACGCCGGCAACCTGATCACCAAGGGTTGACTTCCTCGCGCTGGCAATAGCGCTCCAGGTGCTGCTCAAGGTCGATAATCGCCTGGCGCAGCATCTGCACCAGCTGGCTGATGCGGTGGGCCGGCGCCTGTGTACTGCAGGCCTGTTCCAGCTGTACACAAACTGCCAACACCTCATGAGCACGGATCATCCGCGCCCCGCCCTTGAGCCGATGCACCAGGTCGGCCAACGCCACCCGATCCTTACCATCGTGCAACCGGTCCAGACCGCGCAGGTCCTGGCGATTGCTGCTGACCAGATCGCCGAGCAGGGCCCGGACCTTGTCCTGATCACCGGCGGCCAGCACCAGCAGGCTGGAGATGTCCATGCCCGGTAGCACCGGCGCTGCCTGGGCCACCACCGGCACCGCGATACGGCCCGTCAGGCCCTCCAGCGCCTGCTGCAGATCGTCGATGCTCAAGGGCTTGAACAGGCAGGCATTCATTCCCGCCGCCAGGCAGCGGGCACGTTCCGACGCCTGGGCATTGGCGGTCACCGCCAGCACCCGGCAAGCCTCGCGGCCGGCGCGCCGCTCATGCTCGCGGATCGCCCTGGCCAGCCGATAGCCATCGAAGATCGGCATGTTGCAGTCGGCGATGACCACATCGAACGACTCGCGCAGCCAGCAGCGCAAGCCCTCGCCGCCGTGTTCGCAGACCCGCACGCGATGGCCCAGGTAACCGAGCTGGTGCATGAGCAGGATGCGATTGGCCGGGTAGTCATCCACCACCAGCACCTTCAGCGGCTTGCTCAGGCCTGCGCTCTCCCGGCGCCGGCCCGGAGCGTCGCTGGACGCCGCCGGTGGCAGGCAGGCCAGGTTCAACTGCACCTCGACACGGGTACCGACACCGATACTGCTGTCCAGCTGCATACGCCCGCCCATCAGCTCGCACAGCATCCGGCAGATGCTCAGCCCCAGCCCGGCACCATTGCGCCCGGCCTGGCGGTTGTTGCTGGCCTGGCAATAGGGCGTACCCAGGCGTGACAAATCGGCCATGGGAATGCCGACGCCGGTATCTTCCACCACCAGGCTCACCTCCACGCGGCGCAGCCGGCGCTGGGTGTGCAGGCGCACACGCACCGAGCCTTCACGGGTGAACTTGATGGCATTGCTGATCAGGTTGGAGAGAACCTGCTTGAAGCGCAGGGCGTCGAGCAGCACGTCGCTGTCCAGGGCGCCGGTAACCTCCAGGTGCAGGCGCAGGCCCTTGCCCAGGGCCTGCTGTTCAAACATGCGCACCACCCCTTCGACCTGCTGGCGCAGCTGGGTGCGGCGCGGTTCAAGGAGCAAATGGCCGGATTCGATGCGGGTGACATCCAGCACATCGCCGAGCAGTTCAAGCAGGCCACGCGCCGAGCTTGAGGCCACCTCGATAGCCAGCCGGTCGAGCACACCCTGATCGGCCTTTTCCTGGGCCAGTTCGAGCATGCCCAACAGGGCGTTCATCGGCGTGCGGATCTCGTGGCTCATGGTCGCCAGAAACGTCGTCTTGGCCTGGTTAGCCGCCTCTGCCTGTTCCTTGGCCGCTTGCAGTTCAGCATACATCTCGGTCAGGGCACGCTCGGCCCGTTCGCACTTGCGGATTGACTGGCGCAGGTAGTGAATCCACACCAGCGCCAGCGCCAGCAAGCTGCCGACCACGGCACAAGCCTGGGCAATCAGGCGCCCGTTTTCGTGCCAGAAACTGTCGACAATCGCCAGCGTGGGGTGTTGCGCCACCACCGCATGCGCTTGCGCCTCAAAGGCGTGCAGGCCGCGGATGGCATCCGGCCAGATGCCTGGCGCTACCTCTTCGGCCCCGGCCACTGTGGCCAGGCACTGCAGTACCAGCAACACCAGCGCCTGCAGCAAGCGAGCATGCACACAATTGGGCAACCTAAATGAGCAGGTTGCGCTTGGCGACATCCGCCAGGTCCACCAATGATTTGACCCTCAATTTCTCGATCAGACGGGTTTTGTACGTGCTGATGGTCTTGTTGCTCAACAGCATCGCATCGCCGATGGCCTTGTTGCTCAGGCCGCGGGCCAGTTGCTGCAGCACCAGCAGTTCACGGTTGGTCAGGCTGGCGATGCACTCGGCTTCCGAGGCGCGCACATCGACCCTGCTCACCGAGCTCAAGGCGACTTCAGGGAAGTAGGTGTAGCCGGACATGACCGCATGCACGGCCTTGCTCAGCTCGCATAAATCGTCGGTTTTCGATACATAGCCGACCGCGCCGGCCTTCATGCAGCGCAGGGAAAAATAATCAGCCTGCTGAGAGGTCAGGATCAGAATTTTCAGCGCAAGCTTCATTGCTTTGACCCGGGCAATCACCTCCAGGCCGTCCAGGCCCGGAATGCTGATATCGAGGATCATCAGGTCCGGGCTCAGCTCACGAGCCAGGCGCACGGCATCGATGCCGTTGTCGGTCTGGCCGACCACTTCGAAGCGCTCGCTGACCAGCAGCAGGTTGACGCATGAGCGAATAAACGGGTGATCGTCCACGATCAGAACACTACTCATACCTTCCCTCATACCACGACGGTGACTCGGTCCGATTCACCCCTTGAAGGCAATTTCGCGACGTTGCTCGCCCTCGACCAGCTCAAAGCGATAGTGGCGCCCGGCCTGTTTCTCGAATGCACGGACCTTGCCCGGCAGCACATGGTGCTTGGTCGCCGGGGCGCAGTCCTTGTTGCCGGCGGCGCAATCATTGAAATGATCGAGGACGATGGTGGTGTTGCCCCGGTTGGGGACCAGGAAGCGCCCGGCCTCATGCTCGACCTCGACCTGGTAGCGGCTGGCCTGGGGCCGCACGAACAGGATCGAGCCGTAGCCGGCCAAAATGTTGACCCCGACCTTGAGGGCGTTTTCATAGCGCTCGGCTTCATCTTCGGTCACGGCAAAACCGTCGTTGACCTCAGGCAGCACCGGGATGAAACGCAGCCTGAAATAGCGCTCGTGCTCACGCTCGCCGCGATACAGCAGGCGCACCGCCTGCATGCCATTGGCGGGGATGATCAACCGCGCCGGGCTGACCACCAGGCCACGCTGCAACGCCTCGCGGCCGTCCATTTCAACCTCGCGGGCCTGGCCCTGCTCATCGTAGACCAGCTCGGCGACGCTGACCTTGACGAAGGCGGTGGTGTCGCCGGCATTGCGCACGCGCTTGAGCAACGTGCTCTTTTCACCGTCGAGGTAATCGTAGAAGGTCCCGATGTTGAGCTCGGGCCCGGCGAGCGCAGCGCTCGCCACCAGTATCCATAGCAGCGGTACCGCCAGTATTCCTTTCATGTCGTTTAGCTCCCAGCTCAACTGGCCAATTAATATCATTCTCATCCACCCTGCCTGTCCGGGCAACCGGCAGGAGCTGTAGGAAACTTCCTTAACTGACAGCGAAACTTCCAATTGCCCCGTTCGGGGGTTGTTTAAAGCGCAGCATCCAGTACCAGCGTCACATCGCCCTGGAAGGTTTCGCCCGGGTACCCGAGCATCGAGGCGGTATCGGCCTGGGACACTTCGAACAGCAAGCGCGCCTGACGGTCGAGCGTGGCCTCGACGGTATCGATGGTCAGCGCGGCCGGCGCTCCGACCGGCAATACCAGGTTATCCACCGGCGCCCCTTGGTGCTTCATGCTGGACGGCAGGGTCAGGGCGACTTTCAACGGAACCTGGTGGCCGTCGCGGCCGCGAATGCCGCAGCGCCCACCCAGGTCGTATTCGCAGCGGGTGTACACGCTGATCGCACCGGTGGTCCAGATCTGGAATGGCAGCACCCGGTACAGGCGCTGAGGTGGCGTGCCGCGATTGATCCAGCTTGCCCAGCCACCGGGCGGTTCGAGTACTGCGCGTTCGGAGCCAGGCGGAAACTCGAGCTTCAAGGGGTGTTTGACGGTAAATACGAAATTAAGCGTCAACATATCGGTGCTGACATTAGTGACGCGGTCGCCCAGGTCGAAGTCCGCCCCGTTGCCACCGACGCTCAACTGTAGCTGGGCTCGGTAGACGCCATTTTTCAACGAAAGAGGCGACGGCAACAGCAGCTCAAATCCCAGGCCCGTTACGGAGCTGTCAACTTTTACAACAGACCCGGCACTGCCGCTGCGTCCGGACATGTAGCAACCGCTTGGCACCAGCATATCGACCCGGCCCAGGTACTGGGTAACAGCTTGATGTTCAGTAAAAGCTGCAGGTACGCAAGCGCCCTGACTTGGCCCGACCAGGACCGCGAAGCCCGGCTGAATCCGCAAACCTAAATGCGTAGGCCTGAACCGGACTGAAAAAGACTCTCCGTTCTCACTGACCAGATTCAGGGTTCTGGTAGCTGGCAGCCGGAAGTAGTAGGTATCACGAACATTCGGTGCACGATGGATGAACGCCGTAGAGAATCTCAACGGCAAACCGACCGTGTATCGATACTCGCTGGCGCTGCAAGTCACAAGCCCCGAACAGAACTCTGCCCGCGGCGTGGTATTGACGAAACCACTGGGTGGCCTGCCTGAAAGACCTGGTATGTATTCGGCAGTAATGTCCACCACGCTGGCCTGGGCAACACCCGTGAAAGGTTCCGGACAGAACGCTGCGAACACCGAAAAGAGTGCCCCAAGGGTTGTGCACCGTGGTTGTTTCAGCCATCGCATCAAGCGTCCTCCTTCGATTGTTTCAGCTCAGCCCTGGCCACATTGGCCCCGGCGCAGGTCAGGTCGCCGACCAGCAGAATGTCGTTCTCGCGGGTGTACGTGCCCTGATCGAAGCTGAACAGGCACAAGGCATCAGCGCCCCGGCGAATCTCCAGGGTCGGCGTCGATTCGCTCATCTCGATGGCGAAGAAACCATCCGCCTCGCTCACGCTGCGGCTGGCGTGGTTGATTACCAGCGCGCCCCGCAGCGGCTGGCCTTTGCCATCGACCAGACGGCCGATCACGGTGACGGTCTGCATCACGCGAATCTGGTGATAATCGACCCCGCCGCGGTTGAGGTGATACTCCACCGTAGCGGGCTGGATGACCGCAGCATGGGCGTCCCTGCCTTCGAAATCGAAATGCACCTGGCCGGCCTTGTAGGCGCTGACCGGAATGACATTGCGCCCCGGGCGCAGCACGGCGCTGTGGCCGTGATGGTCGTCGGCGCGCATGCGCAGGCCCTGCAGGTCCGACTCGACATCGACAATCAGGCCGGCCTCGTGGGGCAGGTACTGCCCGGACATCGCCACCTGGCCGGCGCCGATCGCCAGCACGCTGTCGAGGTTCAAACCGGCGGTCAGTTCGCCGTTGTACGACGAGCTCTGGGCATAGGCATCGCCATGCAGCAGCGGGCTCTCGAACAGGGCGCTGCCGCCAAAGCCGGTGCCGTAGCGGTCCAGCGAAACCGTGCCGGCCAGGCTCTGCAACGCGCCGTAGTCGACATCTTGCTGATAGGTCAGCGAAGCGTTCTGATCGCGCCCGCCGTCGCGGGACGTGCGGCTGCCCAGGGTTGCCGAAATCCTGCGTCCCGGCCCGCCGAGGCTCATGCTCATGCTCAAGGTGACGCCGCGGTTGCGCGCATCACCCGAGCTGCTGGTGCCAGGGCGATCGAACACTGACAGCCGCCAGTGGGTATCGGAGTCCAGCAGCTTGCCAAAATAACCCCAGCCGACATCGAAGCCGGTGCCGTTTGCGCCAGTACCACTGCTATGGGAAACCCGTACGGTAGCGGTACTGTGGCGATCGACCCGGTGGTTCAGCGACAGTGCGCTCTGGCGCACCTCGCGCACGCTGAAGTCGCGCTGCGCGCCAGGCTGATCGTCTTCGAACCTGCGGCTGTCCAGCCATGAGCGGCTCTGGCTGAACACCAGCGAGCCCGATGCATAGTTGTAGATGCCTTGCAGGTCGTAGCCGTTACCCTGATCTTCGGTGTGAAAAACACTGCCATAGAGCTTGAACGGATCGAGCACATCCCAGTCCAGCGAGCTGCCGTACTGCATGAGTTCATCGATGCGCTGGGCCGAGAGCCCGAGCACTGCCCGCGGGTGCAACAGGTAATTGGTAAAGACCCCGGCGCTCAGGCTGTTGTCATAGTCCTTGTCCCAATTGCTCCACAAGGTGCTCTGCTGCCCGACATAAACGTTGTAGCGCCAGGGCGACTCGGCGTTGTTCCAGTTCGAGGGTTTGTAGATGAAGGCCTCGCTGCGCGAGGTTTCCTGGTTGTCTTCAATCAGGCGAACTTCTACTTCATAAATGCCTCCCGGCAGCACCCGGGTATCCAGCGCCTGCAAACCGGCCTGCACCGACTGGCTGTTGATCAGCACACCATCACGGTAGATTTCGGCGATAGCCGAGCGGTTCGGGGTGACATAGATGGGCGTGGCGCTGGCCTGGCCATTATTGACCGCCAGGCTGTCGCTGCTGCCGAGCATCAGGCCGCGGGTGGTATCGGGCAGGTTGCCGAGCAGGCGCGGCTGACGGGTCAGGCCTTGGGCGCCCGGGGTAAAGTAGCCCAGGCGAAAGAAATGCTGGTCGTGCACACGCTCGGCATAGAGCTGGTCGACACGGTGCCGGGTTTGCTCGGCGTAGTCGCTGTTGCGGTCGAACTGCGCCTCGCCAACGGCAGTCCAGTTGCCGACACTGCCCCGCCCCTGCACGGCATAACGCCCGGTGGTTTCCAGGTCGCCCCCGACCAGGTTCAACTGGTTGCGCAACAGCAAGCCGTGGCTGCCGCGTTCCGGCAAGGTGTGGTAAAGCGCCGGCTGGTCGCTGCGCTCCGCCGCCGTGGTGAGGATCGACAACTGTGAATTGACCAGGCTGTAGTGCAAGGCCACCAGCCCCAGCGGGCAACTGGACAGGCAGTTGCCCAGCAACCTCGGCTCCTGCAACTGTTCGCGCCAGCGTGAACGCTCGCTGTCGGCGGCCTGACTCTCGAAGGTGTCGGTAAAGTCGAGCAGTTGCACCTGCTCATCGCGCGACAGCACCACCAGCGCATCGCCCAGGTAGCGACCATCAAGGTCGACGCGAACCGCCAGGGGCACATCAAAGAAGTGCTCGCCGAATTCTTGCGGCAAGCCTTGCGCCTGGCTCAACACCCCCAAGGGCCCGGCCGCTCCCCGGGCATCGGCCCAGGCACAGGCAGAACTGCAGAGCACAACCCAACCCAGGGCCAGTCGAACGGATGCAGCGAGAGACAAGTAATTGGCCATGTCCATTTTTTCACAGGCAATATTCACCCCGTACTCATCCAAACGAAGGAGCAACGGGGTGAATAGAAGGGGACAAAAAAACGCCGGCTGGCGACTTACGGCGAAACGGTCTCGAACAGCATGTTGACGATGCCCTGGTAGTTGCCTGGCACGTAGCCGCCAGCACCGGCCGACTGCGCGGCCACATCGAAGGCCACCAGGGTGCCCGCCGCCGCTGCGGCTGCCGGCACTACCGGCACCGAGGTGGTGGTCAGGTCGGTGCCGTTGACCGCGACGTCCAGACCGATGCTGTTGGCGCCGCTGTTGATCACTGCCGGGCTGAGCAGACGGGCGGAAATCGCCCCGGTGGTGCTCTTGACCTGCAATTGCTTGCGGATCGGCTCAAGCGATTCGCGCAGGGCGTTCCAGGCCATGTTCTGCGGTTCGTTCATCCAGTTGCCGCCCACCGGCTCGACATAAAAGTTCTCGGTCGGAACGGTGGCGGTTACGGTGACTTGTTTCTCCAGTGGGTCGGCGGCAAATACATTACCAACGGCCAGCAAGGCGAGCGGCAGGGCCAGAAAAGTGCGCTTCATGAATTGATCTCCTCGAATTGACCTGTGCAATCGTCACAGGCGACGTGCCAACGGCGAATGCCGCACCGCACAGGGCGGTTGGCGAGGAGGATTATTCGGCAGATATCCGACGCAAAAAGTCGGACCACTCCCAGCAGAGTTGGGAAATTTCCCAAAGAGCATTAGCGTTCAATCGCACAAAAAAAAGGTTCTTCACGGAATCCCGGGGGCTATGATTCTTGGGTTGGGTTGCGGACTTATCCATTCGGTGTGGCGCCGCTGTTGGCCCCTTCCGCCCTTACGGCGGGTCCCTTTTGTTCTTGGCAAAAGGAACCAAAACCGCTCGCTCCAGCATTCGGCCCTACGCTGCGCTCCGGGTTCCTTCGCTACGGTGCCCTCCAGGGGCATCGCGGCCTACGACTTGCTTCGCCAAGTCTACGTCTTGC
Source organism: Pseudomonas sp. UC 17F4 (assembly GCF_900101695.1). Classification (NCBI taxonomy): domain Bacteria; kingdom Pseudomonadati; phylum Pseudomonadota; class Gammaproteobacteria; order Pseudomonadales; family Pseudomonadaceae; genus Pseudomonas; species Pseudomonas sp. UC 17F4. The sequence continues at coordinate 2,701,332 of NZ_FNKV01000001.1, read as the reverse complement.
GACTTCGGCCTCGGCCGAAGGGTGCTACGCACCAGCCCCCTCCAGACACCTACGCTCAGCCTCCTGAAGTCGCGAAGTTACGGGCGGCGCCTGCACTGACGTATCTGCGAAAGCAGATGTTGGCGAAGCCATGCTGACGCAGGAGCGGGACAGCCCGCTGATAAAGCGAGCACCAACTTGATCTTGATATTCATGCACGCACTTCCAGACGCCGCGAAAAGCGACTTCAGGAGGCCGAGCGTAGGTGCCTGTAGGGGCAGTGCGCAGCACCTTCGGCGGCAGCCGAAGACGCGAGATGTAGACTTGCGAAGCAAGTCGTAGGCCGCGATGCCCCGGAAGGTGCCGTAGCGAGGGGACCCGAAGCGCAGCGTAGGGCCGTATGCAGGAGCAAGCGGTTTTGCCTACTTCTTCCCAAGAGAAAAGTAGGCCGCCGTAAAGGCGGAAGGGGCCAGCAGCAGCCCCACACTGAATGGATAAACTCGCAGCCTCAACATCCCAACCCGGGATTCCGTGAAGAGCCAAAAAAAAGCGCCCCTTGAAGGGCGCTTTCTGCACATCAGCTATTGAAGACGCAAATCAGTGCACTGGCAACTCGACGCCTTCAAACAGCTCTTCAAGCTCCTGCTTGTTGTGGCAGGCGATCGCCTTGGCCATCACTTCGCGGGTCAGGTGCGGGGCGAACTTCTCGATGAAGTCGCACATGAAACCGCGCAGGAAGGTGCCACGGCGAAATCCGATCTTGGTCACGCTGGACTCGAACAGCTCGCTGGCATCGAGCACCACCAGGTCATTGTCGAGCTTGGTGTCGACCGCCATCTTGGCGACGATACCGACGCCCAGGCCCAGGCGCACGTAAGTCTTGATCACGTCGGCGTCAGCGGCGGTGAACACCACTTTCGGGGTCAGGCCGCGGTGGCTGAAGGCTTCGTCGAGCTTGGAGCGGCCGGTGAAACCAAACACGTAGGTAACGATCGGGTATTCGGCCAGGGCTTCGAGGGTGAGCTTTGGCAGTTTGGTCAGCGGGTGGCCCTGAGGCACCACCACGCAGCGATTCCAGCGATAGCACGGCATCATCACCAGGTCGCCGAACAGCTCCAGGGCTTCAGTGGCGATGGCGAAATCGACGGTGCCGTCGGCGGCCATTTCGGCAATCTGCATCGGCGAGCCCTGATGCATGTGCAGGGCCACTTCCGGGTACTGCTTGATGAAGCTGCTGATCACCGGTGGCAGGGCATAACGCGCCTGAGTGTGGGTGGTGGCGATCGACAGGGTGCCCTTCTTCTCGTTGGAGAATTCCTGGGCAATCTGCTTGATGCTCTCGACCTTGCGCAGGATCTCGCCGGCGGTGGTGATGATGCGCTCACCGGCCGGGGTCACGCGGGTCAGGTGCTTGCCGCTGCGGGCGAACACTTCGACGCCCAGCTCGTCCTCGAGCAGGCGGATCTGCTTACTGATGCCCGGCTGGGAGGTGTACAGGCTCTGCGCTGTCGCGGAGACGTTGAGGTCGTGGTGCGCCACTTCCCAGATGTAGCGCAATTGTTGAAGCTTCATAGGTATCCCTCAAATCAGCTGGGCGTCACCGGCAGCAGCGACGATTTATAACTATATTAGTGGTTTGAAGAATAAATCTAGAACTATTTTAGCAGTCTTCAAGGAACCCACCTACGTCACCCAGTTAAGACTTCCTACGACCGAGATGTTGCGCGAGCGGCACCATGTACACCGGCACCGGCGACAGCTGCAGCAAGCGCACAGCGGTGCGGCCAATCGGAATGTCAACGCCGGCGCCCTGGCTGTGGCTGCCGAAGATCAGCAGGTCGACACTCAGGCGCTGGGCCTGTTCGAGAATCACCTGCGCCGGGTCGCCCTGGCGCACGCGCACGGCCTTGATCAGGGCCAGGTCAGCCTCCTCGCCTAATTCGTCACGAAAGTTTTCCAGGACCCGCTGCTCGATGTTGGCCATCACCGTGGTGACGCCTTCGCTGTGCAGTTCATCGAGGGTCTGCTCGTCCAGGTAACTTTGCAACAGTGATTCGGCGAACTGGCCCATGGGCTCGACTGCATGAATGACGTAGAGCTCTGCGTTGAAGGTCCGCGCCAGCGCCAGCGCGTGTTGCATGACAAAAGGCGCGTACACACCGAGGTCAGTGGCATACAGCATGGAACGGATCATTCGACCTCCTCGACTGCCACGACGGCAGAGCAAGCTTCAGCTTAGCAGCGCCAAGACCGGCCGCAGGGCCGTCCGGCGCCGAGGTTTGCCAGTCAGCCCAGGGTCGGTTCGTTGCTGATCCCATGGGGCACATGGCCAGTGGCGACGACGCTGCGGGCCCGTTCGCAATGGCCGGCCTGATCGTCGAAGAACACATCGGCGGCGAAGGCTTCGAGGAACGCCGATTTGTCCAGGCCGCCAAGAAACAGCGATTCGTCCAGGCGAATATCCCATTCGCGCAAGGTGCGGATCACCCGCTCATGGGCCGGTGCCGAACGGGCGGTGACCAGCGCCGTGCGGATCGGGCAGGCGCCTTCCGGGAACTCCTTTTGCAAAAGGTTCAGCGCCGCCAGGAACGGCTTGAACGGCCCGCCACGCAACGGCTCACGCGCCGATTGGCGCTCGCTGGCCTGAAAGGCTTCGAGGCCGCCGAGCTGGTAGACCCGCTCGGACTCATCGGAGAACAGCACCGCGTCGCCGTCAAAAGCGATGCGCAGCTCGTCACTGGCCGCACGCTGGGCGCCACCGGAGAGAATAGTGGCGGCGGCAAAGCCCGCTTCCAGGGCGCTGCGTACGTCATCGGCATCGGTGGACAGAAACAGGTGACAACCAAACGCCGCCAGATACGGATAAGGACTACGACCGCCGACGAAGGCGGCGCGGTAAATACCCAGGCCGTGATGCTCGATCGAATTGAACACCCGCAAGCCGGTATCGGCGCTGTTGCGCGACACCAGCACCACCTCGACCCGCGCCTGGCCAAGATGGGCGTTCAGGCCCAGAAGCTTTTGCACCAGCGGGAAAGCGTCACCAGGTTCAAGCACTTCGTCTTCGTGTTCGATCTGGTACTGGCGATACGCCTCAACGCCCTCGGCCAGGTACAGCCGGTGGCTCTCGCTGAGGTCGAACAGCGCCCGGGAGGAGATGGCGACGACCAGTTTGTCACCGAGGTTCTTGCTCATATGCTGCTCCTATTGCGCTGTTCTAGCGGGCCTCATCGCGGGTCAAGCCCGCTCCTGCAGGGGCGGTGCTGTTTGCCGGTCAATAAAAGCCAAGGCCTGATACAACACCTGCATCTTCGGCAACTCACAGCCCGCCGCCCGTGCCTGGGCCAACGGCTCGGCGTAGATCGCCGCCAGTTCCAGTGGCCGCTGCTGGGCGAAATCGTGGTACATGCTCGGCCAGTAGTCGGGCATCTTCTCGGTCACCGCAAACAGGTGCTCGGCATAGCCTTGCGGCAGTTCATGGCCACAGGCACGGGCACCCTGCACTACTTCGGCCATCAGCGCCTGGATCAATGCGCGGCTGTCGGCATCGGCCATCAGCGGCGTGGTACTGGCCTTGAGCAGCACAGACAACCCGTTGTAGGGCACATTCCACACCAGCTTCTGCCAGCGCGCCTGGGCCAGGTTGCTCATGGCCTGGGAATCGATGCCGGCGCCATGGAACAGCGCCGCCCCGGCCTCGACAATCTGCTGGCGGCTGTCGTCATCGACCGCCGGGCCGCTGTGGTAGCCCAGGTTCACCGCGCCCAGCGACTGGTGGCGGATCACCCCCGGCGCTTCGCGGTTGACACAGATAAAGCACAAGCCGCCGAGCAGGTGCAGGTTGGCCGGCAGCAACGGTCGCAGCTGCTCTTCGACACCCAGGCCGTTCTGCAGCAGCACCACCTTGGCATCCGGCGCCGCCGCTTTGCCAATCAACGGCGCCAATTCAGCGTTGCTGGTGGTCTTGGCGCCCACCAGCAGCCAGTCGCAGGGCGGCATGTCGGCGGCGTCGGCGTAGGCCGAAACCTTCATCTGCACGATGCCATGCACGGCGCTGTCGAGGCGCAAACCGTTGAGCTGAACGGCGTCGAACTCGCTGCGCAAGAGAAAGTGCACCTCGAACCCGGCACGCGCCAGCATCAGGCCATAGAAGCCACCAATGGCACCGGTGCCGATTACGCCGATACGCGGGCTGCTCGTGTTCATCCTGCTCTCCTCAAGCGTTCATTTTCTGTTCACATTTTTTACACGCAAATCATACGTTTTACGAACCTTCACTATACTGAGGCGAACAAGGTCAAAAAATCGACACGGAGTCGAGCATGCGTGGTTTCTTGCTGCACCCGGACGATGTTCCGGTGGAGCTGACCCTGCGTCAGTCGCCCAAACTGTTCCGCCAACGGCTGCACACTATCAGCCTGGGCGGAATCGCCTGCAACCACCCTCGGGCCTACCGACGCGGCATGGCGGTGGAAATGCTCATTCCCTCCCTCGGCGCCGAGGCGCGCTACCCAGGTTACGTGGCCTGGTGCCAGAAGCACCAGGACGGCTACCGGGTGGGTATTGCCTTTATCGACGAACAGGCGCTGTTTGGCGCACGCATGGGCGAACAGGTGTGCCAGATCCAGCACTTCTGTCAGGCCCGGGAGCACGCCGCCAACCCCGATACCGATGTCGAAGCCCTCGCCCAGCAGTGGGTCAGCCTGCACGCCGGCGAGTTCTCCGAGGCCAGCCTTGAGGCAAGCCATACCCGGGAAATCCTCCTTCCGGGGTAAAAACCCCGTGGCTGTGGGCTTTTCCTTGCAGGAAAGCCGCCCTTGCCCATTGTCGAGCCACGGTGTAACGCGCTAAGGTTCGGCTCCCCGCTGCGTACAATTTTCGCTGCTCCGCCGCACGGGGATCGCTGGCGGCCGGCACCCGTGACCTGACGAGTAACACGATGGCTGATTTACCGATCGATGACCTAAACGTTGCCTCCAACGAGACCTTGATCACCCCCGATCAGCTCAAGAAGGAAATCCCCCTCAGCGCTACCGCCCTGCAGACCGTGACTGCCGGCCGCGAAGTGGTGCGCAATATCCTCGACGGCAAGGACCACCGCCTGTTCGTGGTGATCGGCCCCTGCTCGATCCACGACATCAAGGCTGCCCACGAGTATGCCGAGCGCCTCAAGGTGCTGGCGGCAGAGGTGTCCGACACCCTGTACCTGGTCATGCGCGTGTATTTCGAAAAGCCGCGTACCACCGTCGGCTGGAAGGGCCTGATCAACGACCCGTACCTGGACGACTCGTTCAAGATCCAGGACGGCCTGCATATTGGCCGCCAGCTGCTGCTGGACCTGGCGGAAATGGGCCTGCCGACCGCCACCGAAGCCCTCGACCCGATCTCGCCGCAGTACCTGCAGGACCTGATCAGCTGGTCGGCCATCGGCGCGCGCACCACCGAATCCCAGACCCACCGCGAAATGGCCTCGGGCCTGTCCTCCGCGGTCGGCTTCAAGAACGGCACCGACGGCGGCCTGACCGTTGCCATCAACGCCCTGCAGTCAGTGTCGAGCCCGCACCGCTTCCTTGGTATCAACCAGGAAGGCGGCGTGTCCATCGTCACCACCAAGGGCAACGCCTACGGCCACGTGGTGCTGCGTGGCGGCAACGGCAAGCCCAACTATGACTCGGTCAGCGTCGCCCTGTGCGAACAGGCCCTGGCCAAGGCCAGGATCAAGCCGAACATCATGGTCGACTGCAGCCACGCCAACTCCAACAAGGACCCGGCCCTGCAGCCGCTGGTGATGGAGAACGTCGCCAACCAGATCCTCGAAGGCAACCAGTCAATCATCGGCCTGATGGTCGAGAGCCACCTGAACTGGGGCTGCCAGGCAATCCCGAAAGACCTCAACGACCTGCAGTACGGTGTCTCGATCACCGACGCCTGCATCGACTGGGCGTCCACCGAGAAAACCCTGCGCAGCATGCACGCCAAGCTCAAGGACGTGTTGCCCAAACGCCAGCGCGGCTGACAGGCAGGTACAAAAACGCCGGGCAATTGCCCGGCGTTTTTGTTGGTGCGTTGAACAGCAGCGCAAAGGGCTGCCCTTCGTGATCTTCAGGCCTTGTTGGTGGCGTGCTTTTGCTGACGTTCCATGTAGCGCTCAACATAGGAGCACGACGGAATCACGGTATAGCCCATGTCTTCGGCGTACTTGAGCGCCTGCTCGGTGAGCGCCGCAGCAATACCCCGGCCACGCAACGCGTTGGGCACGAACGTGCGGTAGATATCCAGGGTCTGCTTACCCAGGTCCATGTAGGTCAGGTAAGCACGATGACCGTCCACATTGGTCTCGAACTGATGACCAGCCTGGTCATGGTGGATGGACAACGCCTCGCTCATCACTACTCCTCGCGGGTCTTGTGCTATGACCCTACCTTACCGATGTTTGTCCGGCGAAGGAACCTCTACGCCACCCCGTGCCCCATTGGACAACGAGAAGAGCATGGCTGTTCTCTGGCAAATGAGCACGTACAAATAGTAGGCGCCCGATGCCCGGATGCTCAAGGTGGCTGGTCGCAAATTTCACCCACTTGTGGCAAGCGGACACGGCGGCGAGCATCGGCCTGAACAGTTGCCGGATGTTGTAGTGCTATGACGAAGGATGACACTTTAAGTCACTTTTAGTTCAACAAATTACACACTTGCTACACTTGTTAGCACCCGCGCATGCGGCGCCTTCACAGTTTTTCTACATAAGGCTGTGGCGGACCCGGGACAGGCGCATTTTTTTGCAGTTCTTGCGCTCTGTCAGTTTACTTACTACAAGTAATGGGTACTATGTACGCCGGCCAGTTTCTCTTTCTTGAGAGATGGCTATTTAATAGAAAGTCCTTGAAGGGGAACACGATGAACAACGTTCTGAAATTTTCTGCTCTGGCTCTGGCCGCAGTCCTGGCTACCGGTTGCAGCAGCGTATCCAAAGAAACCGAAGCTCGTCTGACCGCTACCGAAGACGCAGCTGCTCGTGCACAAGCTCGTGCCGATGAAGCCTATCGCAAAGCTGACGACGCTCTGGCTGCTGCTCAAAAAGCACAACAGACCGCTGACGAAGCTAACGAGCGTGCTCTGCGTATGCTGGACAAAGCCAGCCGCAAGTAATAGTCCTTCGGGATTGTTATTGGAAGCCGACCCACTTGTGGGTCGGCTTTTTTATTGCCGCCGTGAAAGTGCAACAGCAGAAACGACGAGGCCTGCACGATGGCAGGCCTCAGGTACAGCAGGAATGGCTTACTGCATGTCGTAAGGCACGCTGGACACCATCGGCGCCGGGTTGCCAGCGCCATTGGGCACGGCGATCTCCACCGGCATGCCGTCTTCGGCGGCGACCACATCACGAACCATGTCCCAGTTCATGCGCAGGTTGTTGGCCAGGTCTTCGCGCTTGAGCAGGGCGTTGATGACCGCGGTGTGCTTGTCGACCACCGACGGGTCGCCCTTGTCGTCCAGCGGCGTGTGCGCCTCGAGATAGACCTTGCCGGCACTGATACCGAACTTGTACGGCTCGTTGATGATGCGCACCGGCACACCGACCGGGGCCATCTTGGCCAGTTCCAGCACGTTGTTGTTGAACATGCGGAAGCAGCCGTGGCTGGTGCGCATGCCGATGCCGAACTTCTTGTTCGAACCGTGGATCAGATAGCCCGGCACGCCGAGGGTGAACTTGAACGGCCCCAGCGGGTTGTCCGGACCTGCCGGTACTACGGACGGGAGGATGTCGCCGTCTTCGGCGTGCTCCTTGCGGATCGAGGCTGGCGGCGTCCAGGTCGGGTTCGGGGTCTTGGCGGTGACCCTGGTGTTGGCGATCGGCGAACCCCAGCCTTCACGGCCGATGCCCAGCGGGTAGGTATGCACCACGTTCTGCCCTTTCGGGTAGTAGTACATGCGGTACTCGGCAAGGTTGATGACGATGCCTTCGCGCGGGCCCGGCGGCAGGATGAAACGGGTCGGCAGGATGATCTCGGTGCCGGCGCCCGGCAGCCACGGGTCGACGCCGGGGTTGGCGGCGATCATTTCCAGGTAGCCAAGGTCGTTGGCGGTGCCGATGTCGGCAAAGGTGTCTTCGTACTTGGCCTTGATCACCTGGACCTGGCCGATGACGTCTTCACCGGGAGGCGGCAGGGGGAACTCCAGCGCAGCAGCGGGACCTGCCGCCAGCAGGGCGGCCAGGGACAGGCAACGGGTGACGGCGGGAAAGCGCGGCAACATCCGGGAAATCCTTCGCTAATTCAATTGAGTCAAGCAATCGATTGTACACCGCCCCCGCGGAACAGGGAGATGTCCCGGGCGCAGTTGGCGGTGCAGGGGATGAAAGGTTATATCAGCGCGTTACAGCTCGGGCCACACTGGCCGCGTGCCACGGCGCTGGGCATCGAGAATTGCCCGGCACAGCGAGCACAGGCGGCGGTCACGGTAGATGCTGCGCTCGGCCTGCGACCAGCGCGGTTGCGCCGGCAACAGGGTGCCGCAGAGGGTGCGGTCGGCCGAGCCACCGAGCTCGAGCTGGCGGGCTACCAGGTGGACGCGGATCTCCTGGCAGGCGAACAGGTCAAGCTGTTCGTCAGGCTCGATCAATTGATAGGCATACAGGGACCAGGCGGGACGCGGCATCGGGGGCTCCAAATCGGGGGCGCAACATTAGCCGAAAGCCGGTCACTATAAAAGCGTCAAAGCAGCGGTTTTAGTTGCGGCCAGGCATTTTCCAGCAACCTGGCCTGGGCGCCCTGCGCCGGATGGATGCCATCGCCCTGCATCAGCTCGGGTACACCGCCCACCCCTTCGAGGAAAAACGGCACCAGCGGCACCTGTTTTTCCGTCGCCAGGTTTTCATACACCTGGGCAAAAGCCTCGTTGTAACGCTTGCCATAGTTGGGCGGCAGGCGCATGCCCAGCAACAGCACCTTGGCGCCGGCAGCCCGCGAGCGGTCGATCATCGAGGCAAGATTTTGTTGCAATTGCGTTGGCAGCTGCCCGCGCAGGCCATCGTTGCCGCCCAATTCGAGCACCACCAGCTCCGGCTTGTGCTCTGCAAGCAGCGCCGGCAGCCGCGCCTGGCCGCCGGCACTGGTGTCGCCGCTGATCGAGGCATTGATCACCTTGGCGTCGAAACCCTCGCTCTTCAGGCGTTTTTCCAGCAAGGCAACCCACCCCTCGCGGGTATCCAGGCCGAAAGCGGCACTGATACTATCGCCGACAATCAGCACGGTCCCCGCGGCTGCGCCCTGGGCCAGGCACATCAAGGCCAGGCCAGCACTCAATAACCACACTCGCATCGGATTCTCCATGGGCCCCAGCATTCTCAGTGCGCGCAACCTTAGCAAAGTGGTCCCCAGCGCGGAAGGCGACCTGACCATCCTGCACGAACTCTCGCTGGAATTGAAACAAGGCGACAGCCTGGCCATCGTCGGCGCCTCGGGCTCGGGCAAATCGACCCTGCTCGGCCTGCTGGCCGGCCTCGACCTGCCTAGCGCAGGCTCCGTGACCCTGGCCGGCCACGACCTCGGCCCGCTGGATGAAGACCAGCGCGCACGGGTGCGGGCCGAGCATGTCGGCTTCGTGTTCCAGTCGTTCCAGTTGCTCGACAGCCTCAACGCCCTGGAAAACGTCATGCTGCCGCTGGAGCTGGACGGTCGCCGCGATGCCCGCGAGCACGCCCGCAGCCTGCTCGAACGGGTGGGCCTGGGCCAGCGCCTGAGCCACTCGCCGCGCCAGTTGTCCGGTGGCGAGCAACAACGGGTGGCCATCGCCCGCGCCTTTGCCGCCGAGCCTGCGGTGCTGTTTGCCGACGAGCCGACCGGCAACCTCGACAGCCACACCGGCGAGCGCATCAGCGACCTGTTGTTCGAACTGAACAAGGAGCGCGGCACCACCCTGGTACTGGTCACCCATGACGAACGCCTGGCCCAGCGCTGCCGTCGCCTGATCCGCCTGGACGCCGGCCACCTGGTCGCGCCGCTGGAGCCCTGATGAAACGCCTGCCGTTGTTCCCCCTGGCCCTGCGCCAGTTGCTGCGCGACGCCCGCGCCGGCGAGTTGCGCGTGCTGTTCTTCGCCCTGCTGGTGGCGGTGGCGGCCAGTACCGCGATCGGCTATTTCGGCGCCCGCCTCAATGGCGCCATGCTGCTGCGCGCCACCGAATTCCTCGGCGCCGACCTGGTGCTGCAGGGCAGCTCGCCGGCCGCCCCCGAGCAGATCAGCCGCGGCACCGCCCTGGGCCTGCAGCATGCCCAGGTGGTCGAGTTCTCCAGCGTGATCGCCACCGACAACGGCATCCAGCTGTCGAGCATCAAGGCGGCCAACGACCGTTATCCGCTGCGCGGTGAGCTGCGCAGCGCCGCCGAACCCTATGCCAGCGAAACCGCCGGTGGCGGCCCGGCACCGGGCGAGGCCTGGGTCGAGCCACGGCTGCTGGCAGCGCTGGAGCTGAAGATCGGCGACAGCATCGATGTCGGCATGAAAACCCTGCGCATGAGCCGGGTACTGACCTACGAGCCCGACCGCGCCGGCAACTTCTATAGCCTGACCCCACGGGTACTGATCAACCTTGCCGACCTTGAGGCCACCGGGGTGGTGCAACCGGGTAGCCGGGTCAGCTACCGCGAACTCTGGCGCGGCGAGCCCGAAGCCCTGGCCAGCTACCGTGACGCGGTGAGTAAAAACCTTGCCGCCAACCAGCGCCTGCAGGATTCGCGCGATGGCAACCAGCAAATCGGCGGCGCCCTGGGCAAGGCCGAACGCTACCTGAACATGGCCAGCCTGGTGGCAGTGCTGCTCGCTGGTGTCGCCGTGGCCCTGTCGGCCAGCCGCTTCGCTACCCGCCGTTTCGATGCCAGCGCCCTGCTGCGCTGCCTGGGCCTGTCGCGGCGCCAGGCGCTGAGCCTGTTCTGCCTGCAACTGGCGATTCTTGGCAGCATCGCTGCGCTGTGTGGCGCGGCGCTCGGCTGGCTGGCCCAACTGGGCCTGTTCCAGTTGCTGCAGGGGTTGATGCCGGCGCAGATCCCACCTGGCGGCATCGGCCCGGCCCTGGCCGGGATTGCCACCGGCCTGGTGGCCCTGGCCGGTTTCGCCCTGCCGCCGCTGGCCGCCCTGGGCCGGGTGCCGCCGCTGCGGGTATTGCGCCGCGACCTGCTGCCGGTACCGGCCAGCAGCTGGCTGGTGTATGGCGCCGCACTGTTCGCCCTCGGGCTGATCATGTGGCGGCTGAGCCTCGACCTGCTGCTGACCTTCGCCCTGCTCGGCGGTGGCCTGGTGGCCGCCTTGCTGCTGGGCGGCCTGCTGTTGCTCGGCCTGCGCAGCCTGCGCCGCCTGCTCGCCGGCAGCCCGCTGGCCTGGCGCCTGGGCCTTGGCCAGTTGCTGCGCCATCCGCTGGCGGCGGCCGGGCAATCGCTGGCCTTCGGCCTGATCCTGCTGGCCATGGCGCTGATTGCCCTGCTGCGCGCCGAGCTGCTCGACACCTGGCAGAACCAGCTGCCCAAGGACGCCCCCAACTACTTCGCCCTGAACATCCTGCCCGACGACAAGAACAGCTTTGCCCAGCGCCTGAGCGAATTTTCCGCCGAAGCCGCGCCGCTGTACCCGGTCATCCCCGGACGCCTGACCGCAATCAACGGCGAGCCGGTGCAACAGATCGTCAGCAAGGAATCCACCGGCGACCGCGCGGTACAGCGCGACCTGAGCCTGACCTGGGCTGCCGACCTGCCTCAGGGCAACACCCTGAGCGAAGGCCAGTGGTGGCAGGCCCAACCGCCGGCCGACGCCCTGCCCGGCGTCTCGGTGGAAGCCGAACTGGCCCTGAGCCTCAAGCTCAAACTCGGTGACCAGCTGACCTTCAGCATCGGCGGCCTGCAACGTCAGGTGCAGGTGAGCAGCCTGCGCACGGTCAACTGGGACAGTTTCCAGCCCAACTTCTACATGATCTTCCAGCCCCAGACCCTGCAGGACCTGCCGACCACCTACCTGACCAGCTTCTACCTGGCCCCCGGGCATGACCAGCAGGTGGTAGCGCTGTCGCGGGCGTTCCCGGCGGTGACCATCCTTCAGGTCGATGCGTTGCTGGAACAACTGCGCAGCATCCTCGCCCAGGTCACCCTGGCGGTGGAGTACGTGCTGCTGTTCGTGCTGGCGGCGGGCCTGGCGGTGCTGTTCGCCGGTTTGCAGGCGACCCTCGACGAGCGTATTCGCCAGGGCGCCCTGCTGCGCGCCCTGGGCGCCGGGCGCGGTTTGCTGGTCAAGGCCCGACGCATCGAGTTCGGCTTGCTCGGGGCGGCCAGCGGCCTGCTGGCGGCGATTGGCTGCGAGCTGATCACCCTGGTGCTGTACCGCTACGCCTTCGACCTGCACTGGAGCCCGCACCCATGGCTGCTGTTGCTGCCGGTCCTCGGCGCCCTGCTGGTCGGCGGCGCCGGGGTCTACGGCACGCGCCGGGCGCTCAATGCCAGCCCGCTGGCGGTACTGCGCGAGGGCTGATCAGGGTTTGACGTAGTCGATGGCGTTGACCCACCAGCACATCTCGCCGGAAGGGGTCTGGACGATGACTTCATCGCCGACCTCTTTTTTCAGCAAGGCGCGGGCCATGGGCGAGTCGATCGAGATGTAGTCCATGCGCCCGTAGATCTCGTCGTAGCCAACGATGCGAAAGCGCTTGCTCTCGCCCTCCTCGTTCTCGATTTCGACCCAGGCGCCGAAAAACACCCGGCCTTCCTGCTCTGGCGAATAGTCGACCACGCGCATGTCTTCCAGGCGTTTGCGCAGGTAGCGCACGCGGCGGTCGATCTCGCGCAAGAGCTTCTTGTTGTACTGGTAATCGGCGTTCTCGCTGCGATCGCCCAGCGACGCTGCCCAGGTGACTTTCTGGGTGACATCGGGGCGGGTGACCCGCCACAACTGATCCAGCTCCTGCTTCAAGGCGTCGTAGCCGCCACGTGTGATGATCTTCGTGCTCAACAGTGTTCTCGCTCGGTGACCGCCAGCCAGCAGCCGGCATGTGCTCAGGCTGCAACTGTGCCTCAGAGCAGGCGAACTGCGCCAGCCAGACGGTGTAAATAGCGAAAACTTGACGTGAAGCACGCCACTGCCACTAGCGCGTTGAAACATCTGGAGATATAAATAGAAATCACCTACAGCAAAAAATCACAAGGAATGTGAAGTGCCAGGGTTCTGCCAAGCCTGATACAGGTCAGCACACAGTAGAACCGTCGTTGCAAACATAGGGACCTTTTCAGTGTCTGCCGGGCAGGTCACTGAAGGTGTTTGTTCTGCGTTGGCCTGCCCAAGCGAAGCAGGCCTGAGGTGATGAAATGGACAGGATGACCGGACCTGGCGTACAACCGCCTTTTTTCAAACCACAGCGCCGGGCCATGGCGCTGGAGCAGCGGATCCTGTTCGACGGCGCCGCTGCCGCAGCGGCCGACCAGCAGCACGCTGGCGACGACAACAGCGCGGGCAACAAGGACAGCGCCCTGGCCACCCCCGCCACTCACACCGAAGCTCGCAGCGATGCCCCGGCCCAACCCTCGGCCGCGCGCCACCTGCTGGTGCTCGACAGCCGCATTGAAGGCCGCGAACAACTGCTCGCCCAGCTGCCGGCAGATGTCCAGGTACTGGTGGTCGACAGTCAGCAAGATGGCCTGGCGGCGATTTCCGCAAGCCTGGCGCAACTGGGCCAGGTCGATTCGATCCAGATCCTCTCCCACGGCGCCGCCGGCCAGTTCACCCTCGGCAGCAGCACCCTCAGCGCCGACAATATCGAGCAGTTCGCCACGCCGCTGGGCCAGTGGCGCCAGGCGCTCAGCGAGGGTGCCGATATCCAGCTGTACGGCTGCAAGGTGGGCGAAGGCAGTGCCGGGCGTACCCTGGTCGATGAACTGGCACGCTGGACCGGTGCCGACGTCGGCGCCTCGAGCAACGACAGCGGCAGCGCGCGGCTGGGCGGCGACTGGAACCTGGAGGTGCGCAACGGCAACATCGACCAGGCCATCGCCCTGTCTGCGACAGCCCTGAGCAGCTTCGACAGCCTGCTGGCCAATGCCAGCCCGACCCTGGGCATTTCGTCTGGCGGCTCGGACGTGCTGCTCGGCGGCGCATTCAGCTTTGACCTGACCTTCAGCAACCCCTCAAGCCAGGTCGGCTTCGCGCCCTATATCGACCTGTTCATGCCGGCCACCGGCAAGGATGGCGACGACGGCGTCAGCTTTGTCTCGGCCAGTTATCTTGGCCAGAACGTGCAATCGTATGTGCTTACCTTCGACGCCAATGGCAAGGCCAGCCACCCGCTGGCCAAGGACAGCAGCGGCAACGCACTGATTCTCGATGCCGCCAGCCTGGGATTGCGCGCCGGCGACCAGCTGGTGGTGCTGCAACTGCCGTACGCCAGTGTCTCCCAGGGGCAACCGGGCATCAGCGTGCAGATCAACGCACGCTTGAGCGAACTGGCCGATACCGACTTCTCCAACGGCTCGCCAGACCTGACCATTCGCGCGCGCAGCGGCTTCCAGTTCGGCAACGATGCCCTGGACAACCCGGCCAGTGACCCCTGCCTGGTGGAGGCCAGCCTGCAAAGCTTCGTGGTCCACCCCACGGTGCTGACCCAGACCCAGACCGTCACCACCCCGGAAGGCGAAACCGCGACCGGCCCCAACTACGAACGCACCCTGACCAGCACCGTCACCCCGGCGCCGGGCCAGACCCTGAGCAATGTCGTGGTGACCCAGCCGTTGCCGCCCAATGTCCAGGTCAACGCCATCACCCCCGGCCCCGGCGGCAGCCTGACCTCGATCACCCTGCACGATGGCCGGGTGATTACCGACCCCGCGCAGATCGCCACCCTGATCGCCGCCAGGGACGTGTTCATCGACGCCTACACCGTCACTTATGCCACCCTCAGCGCCGCTACCAGCACCGTGGTGGATTTCTATGTACCGGATGTCGATGCCAACGGCCAGCAGGTCATCGACCCCCTGACCGGCGACGAGCGCACCATCACCGTCGCCGGCGCCACCGTCAGTGGCAACTGGGTGCCGCTCGACCCGCGTGACGTCTCGACTCCGGGAAACGACATCGACTTTACCGCCACCGGCCAGGACACCAACTTTGTTGCCAAGTCGATCACCCTGCTCAAGCAGGTCAGCCTGATCACCGACCTCGGCCAGGCCGGCATCACCCCCGGCGACACCCTGCACTACAGCCTGAACCTGGCGATTTCCGACTATTTTGCCTTCGGCCAGACCCTGTTCCAGCAAGGCCGCTTCGTGGTCGTCGACCAGGTCGGAGATGGCCTGAGCGTCTCCGGCCCGGCCACCCTGACCATCACCTCGGCCGGTCGTACCCAGACCGTGGCGCTGGTGACCGGCACCACGCTCAATGTCGATGGCAGCACCACCTTGACTTTCGACATTGCCCAGTCGCTGCGCAATGCCAACGGCAGCCTCGGCGCCCTGCTGGGCGACCTGGCGTTCCAGGACCTGATCCGCGGCGCCACCACGGCGGTAATCGGCTACAACGCCGTGGTTGCCCAGAGCTACACCACGCCCTACCCGCCGCACAGCGAGATCAACGAAGGCGACAGCCTGGGCAACAATGCCCAGGTCAGTGCAACCCTGATCCAGGATGCCCTCAACCTGACCGGCTACGACCAGAGCGACCGCTCCACTACCACCAGTACCATCCCCACGCGCACCGTGGATATCGAACTGGTGACGGTCAACAACGGCGTGCCGCCGGCCAACGGCGAGCTGCGTCCCGGCGACCTGGTGACGTTCCGCCGGAGTTACGACCTGGTGACCGGCGACTACGAGCAGTTCAAGCTCACCGCCTACCTGCCCTTGCCACTGTTCGACCTGGGCGCCATCAACTGGAGCCAGGGCAACGGTGTCGGCCAGTGGTCGTTCGGTGCTGGCAACAGCAACCCGGACGGCGTCGACAGCGTCACCAGCGGCCCCGGCAACGCGGTAATCTTCGACTTTGGCGACTACACCACGGCGTTGACCAATGGCAGCCGGATCGAGGTGCAGTTCACCCTGCGGGTCGGCGACCAACCCTTCGCCGACCAACGTTCGCTCGACGTCCTGGCGCAATCCAGCCAGCTCACCACCATCGACAACCGGCCGCTGATTTCTTCCGATGTCGCGCTGATTGCCTCGATCGCCGAGCCAGTGCTGGCCCTCACCCACGGCGTGGTGTCCAGCAGCCAGGGCAGCGTCACCGGCACCAGCGGCAGCTGGAAAGCACCGGGCACCAGCGGCGTGCCGTTCAGCGGCCAGATCACCAGCCTGAGCCAGATCGACGGCAACGTCAGCGGCATCGATGGCGGCGACACCCTGCGCCTGGCCACCGCCATCGAGAACACCGGCGGCGGCGGCGCCTTCGACGTGGTCACCGGCATCAGCCTGCCCAATGGCCTGGGCTTTGTCGGCGGCAGCCTGGGCGCCGCCAACCTGCAGGTCTATCGCGGCGATGGCAGCCTGCTGGTGCGTGGCGTTGACTACGAGGTCAACGGCAATCAGATCAGCTTCCTCGACGCCGGCGCCGTGGCCAGCCTGTTGCCCGGGCGCAGCGGGACCGCCGCCGACACCACTGGCGCAGCGGGACCGCCGCCGACACCACTGGCGCCAACATCGTGGTCATCACCTACGACGTCCAGGTCGTCGCCAGCATCGAGGCCGGGCGTACCCTGCAGAGCACCGCGACTCTGAGCAACTATGCCAGCGTCAACGGCGGCAGCGACTTCACCCCCACCGACCTGCAAGACCTGGCCAACCAGCAAGTGGCCACCCCCGAGGTACGCAAGACCTTCGCCGGCGGCAGCCTCGACAACGGCGACTCCAGCGCCAGCCATACCAGCGGCAGCGACCTGGTGGTCGGCGAAAGCATGCTCTACGACATCAAGGTCACCCTGCCCGAAGGCGACACCCGCAACCTGCGCATCGACGACCTGATCCCGCCGGGCCTGCGCCTGGACACCAGCTTCAATGGCGGCCAGGGCTACCAGTTGATCACCACAGTGGCCGGCAGCGCGGCGCTGACCGCCGACTTCAATGGCAGCCTCGGCAGCCAGGCTATCTCAGCCATCGGCGGCAGCCTTGGCGGCGACGGCGTCAGCTTGCGCCTGGCCTTCAGCAATGCCGGCGCAACCGCCGACAACCGCGGCGACAACAACAGCTTTGTCATTCGCGTGCGCCTGACGGTCAGCAACGTCGACGGCAACCAGAGCAACCGTTCCCTGCAAAACAGTGCGCAAATCCACTTCAGCGACCCCGATGGCGATACCGCCAACGGCAGCAACGCCCTTGACCGTACCGTCGCCCTCAGCGGCGGACGGCCGACCGTCACCGTGCGCGAGCCGACCCTGGTGGTGGACATCGCGGCCGACTTCGGCCCGGGCCTGGGCGTCGATGAAGGCCAGCGGGTGCGCTACTTGATCGTCATCAGCAACGGTAGCAGTGCCAGCGACTTCGATGCCTTCGACATTCGCTTTCTCGACAACCTGCCCACGCAACTGAGCAACCTGCAACTGTTGTCGGTGAACTACAGCGGCGCCAGCAACAACGGCGGCGGCGATTTCGAACTGGTCGGCAACCAGTTGCGCAGCGTCAACGGTGCCAACATCGACATCGCCAAGGGCGGGCGAATCTTCATTACCGTGGTCGGCGACGTGAACGCCAGCGCCGCCAGCGTGGCCAGCTTCGACAACCTCGCCAGCGTGCAATGGAGCAGCCTCAATGGCACCGGCAACATCGGTTTCGACCCGGCCGGCGAGCGCACCGGGGCCGATGGCATGCTCAACAGCGGCGTGCTCAACGACTACCAGACCGCGTTCAGTGTTCGTGTGCCGGTCAACCAGGGCGTGGAGATATCCCGGGTCGGCGGCTTGAGCGATAGCGCCGCGCCGAACCCGACCAACAGCGAGCGCGAACAGGTCGCCATCGGCGAAATCATCCGTTACCGGGTGGTGGCGGTACTGGCCCAGGGCAGCACCAGCGACTACAGCCTGCAGGTCACCCTGCAAAACGGCCTGGGGTTTCTCAACGACGGCAACACCCGCATTGCGTTCATTTCCGACCAGGGCATCAGCAGCAGCATCGCCTCGTTGATCAACGGCGGGCAACTGAACATCAATGGCGCACAGAATGCCCAGGAAGCGCAGCCGATCAGCGCCGACCTGCTCGGCGCCGCACCCGGCGGCCTTCTCAATGGCGCACAAATCAGCGTCAGCACCGATGCCAACGGCAACACGGTCATCACCTTTCACCTGGGTGATGTGGTCAACCACGACAATGACCTGGACAAAGAGCTGGTGTCGCTGGAGTTCAACGTACGGGTGCTCAACCAGGCGTCCAACGTCGCCGGCCTGTCGCTGTCGGCGGTTGCCATCGACCAGTCGCGCGGGGTGCAGTTATCGCGCAGCCAGGCGGTTTACGAGGACCTGGTCGAACCGCGCTTCAACAGCCTGGACAAACGCGTGGTCGACTTCGACCCCAACCCCTCGGGCAGCAGTGGCACGGCCACCCTGGCCTTGTCCTTCACCCACACCGGCGGCATTGCCGCCTACGACGCGCAGCTACGCGACAGCTTCCCGACCGGCAGCAGCTACAGCCTGCTCGGCATCGAGCTCAACGGCACGCTGTACACGGCCAGCAACCTGCCGGCGGGGGTGACGTTCGGCACCAGCGGCGGGCTCGGTGTCGACTTTGCCAAGCTCAATGTCGGCGACCAGGTCAAGGTCACCTACCAGGTCACCTTGCCCAACCTGGCCGCAATCGCCAGCAGCAATGCCACTCTGACCTGGACCAGCCTGCCGGAGAGTTTCAACAGCTGGGGCGGCTCCAGCGTCGGCAGCGACGGCAGCGCCGAGGGCGAACGCACCGGCGCTGGCGCCAGCCCCAACACCTATATCCTCAGCGACGCTGCGGGCCTGGGACTTATCCAGGGCACACTCTGGGACGACACCGCCTCGGCCACGACCAGCGCCATCCCCGATGGCCCGGGCCTGGCCGGCCAGACCGTGACCCTGACCTGGGCCGGCCTGGACGGCAACCTCGACAGCAGCGCCGACAACAAGGTGTTTACCACCACCACCGACGCCAATGGCCGTTACCATTTTGGTGTGCTGCCCAGCGGCGTGTTCCGTATCGACGTGCCCAGCGGCACCGTCGCCTTTCCGCAGCCGCTGGGCGAGCTGCGCGTACGCATCGACTCGGATGCCGGCAGCGCGCTGGGGCGCATCGACATCAACCTGGGCGAAGGCAGCAGCGCCAACGCCGACGCCGGCTTCGTGCAGCTCAACGATGCCCCGGTCAACCAGTTGCCCGGCACCCAGAACGGCTTTGAAGACACGCCACTGGCCATCGGCGGCATTCGCGTCAGCGATGTCGATATCGGCAACGGCATCATGGACATCACCCTCAGTGTGCTGCACGGCACCTTGAGCCTGTCTGCCCTGCCCGCCGGGGTTTCGGTGGTGGGCAACGGCAGCGGTACCCTGAGCCTCTCCGGCAACCTCACAGCGCTCAACCAGGCCCTGGCCAATCTGGTCTACCTGGGCAATGCCAACTTCAACGGCATCGATACCCTCACGGTGCTCAGCAACGACCGCGGCGGCTTCGGCGATGGCGACGGCGACGGCCTGCCCGGGCAAAACCCGCAGGACGCGCGCACTGATCAGGACAGCCTGCAGATCATCCTCGCACCGGTCAACGATGCGCCACTGGCAGTTGACGATGCCATCGATGCGGTAGAAGCCGGGGGCACCAATAACCGCCTGCCGGGGGTCAACCCCAGCGGCAACCTGCTGCGCAACGACCAGGATGTCGATATCGCCACCAACGCCGACGTGCTGCGGGTCAGCGCCATCGGCCTCGAAGGCCAGCCGGCGCAGAACCTCGCCTCAGGCAGCGCGGTCGTGATCAGCGGTCGCTACGGCAGCCTGATCGTGTCCTCCAGCGGCGGATTTTTGTACCTGGTCGACAACAACAACGCCGAGGTCCAGGCCCTGCGCCTGGCCGGGCAGACCCTGGTCGAACGCTTCATCTATACCGCCACCGACCTGGCCGGCGCCAGCAGCAGCGCAGCGCTGACGGTTACCGTGCATGGCGCCAACGACACCCCGGTGGCAGTCAATGACGAAGGCATCGCGGTCGAGGCCGGTGGCGTTGCCAACGGCACTGCCGGCAGCGACGCCACCGGCAACGTGCTGAGCAACGACACCGACGTCGATAGCCAGGCCAATGGCGAAGTGCTGAGCGTCACCGGTATCCGTTCGCTGCGCGAGAGTGCGGCCGGCACGATCACCCCGGTAGCCGCCGGTACCACCAGCAGCAACGGTACGCTGCTGGTCGGCAGCTACGGCACCCTGACCATCGGCGCCGATGGCAGTTACCGCTATGTCGTCGACAACAGCAACACGGCGGTGCAGCGCATGGTGCCCGGTGACAGCCTGTTCGAGTATTTCAGCTACCAGGTTACCGACGCCGGCGGCCTGAACGACATCGCCGAGCTGCGCATCACCATCCAGGGCGCCCAGGACAATCCGCTGGCCAGTGACGACCAGGCCGTGGCCCAGGCCGGCTCCGGCCCGAATGCCATCGGCGAGAGCAACCCCCGTGGCAACGTCATCCTCTTCCCCAGCCGCCCGGGCCCGGCCGACCAGCCGGGAGGCAACGGCATCGACCTTGACGTCGACCGCACCGACCGGCCCAACAGCCTGCTGCAGATCAATGGCATCCGCACCGGCAGCGAACTGGCTGGCGGTGCGCTGCTTGCGGTGGCCGGCGGCACCAGTTCGAACGACGGCACCGTGCTGCTCGGCAGCTACGGTGAACTGCGCATCGGCGCCGACGGTTCGTACTTCTACGACGTCGACAGCAGCAACGCGGCGGTGCAGGCCCTGCTTGCCGGCCAGACCCTGAGCGAAGTCTTCACCTATCAGGTGGTCGACAGCAGCGGCCTGACCGACCGGGCGCAACTGGTGATCACCATTCGCGGGGTCAACGACCCGCCCGTGGCCCAGAACCACTACACCGTCGCCATTGAAAGTGGCGGCGTGGCCAACACCAGCGCCGGCTTCAACCCTTCGGGCAATGCTCTGGCGCAGGACACCGACCCCGATGGCGACCCGATCCGGGTGGTTTCGCTGCGCCACGACCAGTTAGGTACCAGTGCCATTCTCGGCCAGGCCTTCCGTGGCCAGTACGGCACCCTGACGCTCAATGCCGACGGCAGCTACACCTACCTGCTGGACAACGACAACGCCCAGGTCCAGGGCTTGCGCGATGCCTCCGACAACCTCCTGGAACGCTTTACCTTCGCCGTCAGCGATGGCACCGCCACCCCGCAGGAAGCCCAGCTGGTGGTACTGATTTTCGGCCGCAACGACAACCCGGTGGCCACCGATGACCAGGCCGAAGCGATCGAGGCCGGCGGCAGCAACAACAGCCTGCCGGGGCGGGACCCAGTGGGCAACGTGCTGACCAACGACAACGATGTCGACAGCCGGCTCAACGGTGAAACCAAAGCCGTGTCCTCGGTGCGCACCGGCAGCAAAACCGCCACCGGCACCGATGGCGTGCTGGGCACCGAGCTGCGCGGCACCTACGGCTGGCTCACGCTCAACGCCGACGGCAGCTACAGCTACCGCCTGGACAACAGCATGGCGGCGGTGCAAGCCCTGCGCAGCAGCAGCGACACCCTCGAGGACAGCTTCAGCTACACGGTAATCGACACCGCCGGCGCCGAAGACCGCGCCACCTTGAGTATCACCATCCGTGGCGCCAACGACGCGCCGCTGGCGCGCAATGACCTGGCCATCGCCGTCGAGGCCGGCGGCCTGAACAACAGCAGCGCCGGGGTCAACCCGAGCGGCAATGTGCTGGACAACGACAGCGATGTCGACGCCTATGGCGAAACCTTGCAGGTCACCCAGCTCAGCCAGGACGGCCGCATCGCCAGCCTGGGCAGCGCCTTCAAAGGCCTGTACGGCACCCTGGTGCTCAACGCCGACGGCAGCTACCACTACGAGCTGGACAACAGCAACCCGCAGGTACAGGCCTTGCGCACCCCCGCCGACCGCCTGCTGGACACCTTCACCTACAGCATCCGCGACCTGGCCGGGGCCACCAGCAGCGCCGTACTGAGCATTCGCATTCATGGCAGCAACGACAACCCGCAGGCCAATGACGACAGCGCCATTGCCATCGAAGCCGGCGGTACGGCCAACGCCACCGCGGGCCTCAACCCGCAAGGCAATGTGCTGGCCAACGACAGCGATGTCGACGCCAATGACCTCAAGCGCGTCGATGGCCTGCGCCTGGGCAGCGAAGCCGCAGACGGCAGCTTCAGCACCATCAATGGCAGCCTGAGCCTCGCCGGCCTGTACGGCACCCTGACGCTCAATGCCGATGGCAGCTATCAGTATGTGGTCAACAACAACCTGGCCGCCGTGCAAGCGCTCAAACCCGGCGAAAGCCTGGTGGAGGTGTTCACCTACCGCATGCATGACCGCGCCGGCGCCAGCGACACCGCACAGTTGCAAGTGCAGGTACGCGGTGCCTGGGACGCGCCGGTGGCCCGCGATGATGGCGCCCTGGCCGTCGCCGAAAGCGCCAGCAGCGCCGGCATCGACCCCAGCGGCAACCTGCTGCCCAACGACAGCGATGTCGATGGCGGCGACCGCCTGGTCGTTACCGGCATCCGCGCCGGCAGCGAAGCCGCCGGTGGCAGCCTGGATGCAGTCAACGACGGCACCGACCTGAGCAACGGCACCTTGATCAACGGCCTCTACGGCCAGTTGATCGTCGGCGCCGACGGCAGCTACATCTATCGCCTGGATTCAAGCAACCCGGTGATCCGGGCGCTGGGGCCGAACCAGTTCATCACCGAGGTGTTCACCTACCAGGTCAGCGACCTGGGCGGGCTGAGCGACCAGGCCCAGCTGACCATCCTCATTCGCGGTCGCAACGACGCACCCCAGGCCCGCGACGACAGCGCCGTGGCCATCGAGGCCGGCGGTTTGAACAACAACCAGCCGGGGCTGAACCCCAGCGGTAATCTGCTGAGCAACGATACCGACGTCGACCACGACATTCTCAGCGTTGCCGCCGTACGCACCGGCGGGCGCCTGGAAGGCGGCACCGCCGGTACCCTCGGCAGTGCCTTGCGCGGCCTTTACGGCGACCTGACGGTGAATGCCGACGGCAGCTGGAGCTATGTGGTGGACAACAGCCTCGCCGCCGTGCAGGCCTTGCGCACCGGCAGCCAGACCCTCAGGGAAGTCTTCACCTACACCGTGGTCGACCGCTTCGGCGGGCAAAGCCAGGCGCAGTTGATCGTTACCCTGCAAGGTCGCAACGACACACCGATTGCCCAGGATGACCACGGCGTGGCCATCGAGGCCGGCGGTGTCGACAACGCCACCCCGGGCCAACCGGCCAGCGGCAACGTGCTCGACAACGACAGCGATGTCGACGGCGTCGAGTACGGCGAAACCCGCCAGGTACTTGAGGTGCGCAACGAAGACGGTAGCGTGGCCCTGGCCGGGCAAGTACTGCAAGGTCGCTACGGGCAACTGCTGCTGGCCAGCGACGGCAGCTATCGCTACCAGCTCGACGACAACAACCCACAGGTCCAGGCCCTGCGCACGGCCGGCGAGACCCTGCGCGAAGTGTTCACCTACCGCATGCGCGATACTGCCGGCGCGCAGTCCGAAGCGCGCCTGCACATCCTCATCCAGGGGGCCAACGACAACCCGGTCGCCCGTGACGACCATGCCGTCGCCAGCGACCAGACCGCCGCCCCGCAAGCCACCGGCAACGTATTGCCCAACGACTCCGACGTGGACGCCGCCGACCAGTTGCAGGTAGTCGGCATTCGCACCGGCAGCGAGGCCGCCACGGGCACCGGCGGCAGTGTTGGCCAGCCGCTGGCAGGGCGCTACGGCACCCTGGTGATCAATGCCGATGGCAGCTACCGCTACCAGATCGACCTGAGCAACCCCGAGGTGCTGGCCGCCGCGGGCCTGGGCCGGGTGTTGCAGGATGTCTTTACCTACACCGTCGGCGACCGGG
Source organism: Pseudomonas sp. UC 17F4 (assembly GCF_900101695.1). Classification (NCBI taxonomy): domain Bacteria; kingdom Pseudomonadati; phylum Pseudomonadota; class Gammaproteobacteria; order Pseudomonadales; family Pseudomonadaceae; genus Pseudomonas; species Pseudomonas sp. UC 17F4. The sequence goes on along the minus strand of NZ_FNKV01000001.1, from coordinate 2,677,256 downwards.
CCGGGGCTACCGACCTGGCCCAGTTGGTCATCGACCTGGACATCGCCGCGCCGTTCATTCCGGCACCGGCTGGCCCGCACCTGGACAGCGCCGGCCGCGACCGCTTCGGGCGCCTGCCGCTGCCGACGCTGGAACCGGCGATCTTCGTCACGCCGGTGGTCGAGCAGGACGAACGGGACCTGGAGCTGTCCGGTTGGGCAGCCGATGGCAGCGACCTGAGCCTGGGGCGCACCCCCGAAATCCGCAGTGCCACGCTCAAGGCCAGGCTCGGCCTGGTGCCCGGCCAGTTCGTTGCCAGCAGCGTGGCGCAAAGCCGCAACGACAGCGAACAGGACCTGGCCTGGATGCTCGGCCGCCATGGCCGCCTGAACCTGAGTGCCGACGGCCTGCTGGCCGATCCCTCGGTGTTTGCCAGCAGCCGCGACAACCTGACCCGTGGCGACAGCCAGCTCGCCGCAGCGGCCGAAAACCGCACCGCCCCGGGCCTGCGCGCGCAATTGCGCGAGGCCGCGCAGCGCTTGCGCGCCAGCGCCGACCTACCGACCGAACACGCAAGGACCAAGGACTGACCATGCCAAAAGCCCCCCTGAACCTGTTGAGCACCGCCATTGGCTGTGCGTTGCTGCTGGGAGCCTGTTCGGCCATGAAGCCGCATGAGTACAGCAAGGACGAACAGCGTCAGCGAATCGTTGCCGACCAGGCGCAGATGTATGCCGAGCAGGAGCCGGTGACCACCCCCATCACCCTCTATGAAGCCGCCGCGCGCGCCCTCAAGTACAACCTGGATTACCGCCTGAAACTGATGGAAGGCGCGCTGGCCGCTGACCTGCGCGATGTTTCCAGCCACGAGATGTTGCCACGCCTGGTGGCCTCGGCAGGCTACGCCGGGCGCAACAACGACTCCGGCGGCACCTCGATCGGTATCGAAGACCGCGAAGAAAGCCTGCGCGCGTCGACCTCCGAAGAGCGCTACCGCGAACTCTATGGCCTGGGCCTGAGCTGGAGCCTGCTGGACTTCGGCGTCGCCTATTACCGCACCCAGCAGAAAAGCGACCAGATCCTGATGGCCGAGGAGCGTCGGCGCAAGGTGGCGCAAAACGTCCTTCAGGACGTGCGCAACGCCTACTGGCGCGCAGTCGGCGCCCAGCGCCTGATGCCCCAGGTCGACCGACTGCTGGTGCGCACGCACCAGGCCCTGCTCTCGGCACGCCAGGCCGAAGGCAAGGGCTTGCTGCCGCGCCAGGAGGTACTGGCCTATCAACGCGCCCTGCTCGACTCCATCTACCTGCTGACGGTGCGCCGCCAGGACCTGGAGTTCGCCCAGTCGGAACTGGCCGCGCTGATGTCGCTGCCACCGGGCTCGCGCCTGATTCTCGCCGACAGCAGCGAGCCGGCGCTGCCAGTGCTCGATACCGACATTGGCCGGCTGGAGCAGCTGTCGCTGGAAAACCGTCCGGAGATCATGGAAGAGTGGTACCGCAAGCGGGTCAACGAGAACGACCTGAAGATCGCCAAGGCGCAGCTGTGGCCCAACGTCGCCGTCGATGTCGGCTACCGCTACGACTCCAACAAGTACCTGTACAACAGCAACTGGACCGAGACCGGCCTGCAGGTGTCGCTGAACCTGTTGCGCCTGCTGCAGCTGCCGTCCATCAACCGCGCCGCCGAGTCCCAGGGCAAGACCGACGACATGCGCCGGGTGGCGCTGTCGATGGCGATCCTGACCCAGGTACGGGTCGGCACCCTTCGCTATCAGCTGGCGCGCCAGGAAGTGGAATTCGCCGACCAGAGCCTGCGGGTCGACCAGAGCCTGCTCGACTACGCCCAGGCCGCGCGCAACACCACCTACGGCTCGGAACTGGAGCTGATCCGCGCCGAAGGCCGCTACCTGCTTTCGCGTTACCAGCGCGAAGCCGCCTACTCCAGTGCCCAGGCGGCCTGGGGGCGGCTGTACAACTCGGTCGGCCTCAACGTGCTGCCTGAAGAGATCGACAAACACGACATCAAGAGCCTGTCGCAGGCGCTGCAAAAAACCCTGGACACCCAGGAACACCAAAGCCTGCTGCTTAGCCAACAAGGAACCGCCAATGTCGTACGTCGTTGAGCGCCCGCTGCTCGCCCTGCTGATGGCCTGCCTGATGGCGCCGGCCACGGCGCAAGTCAATGCCGGTGACGATGCCAGCGCCATTCGCGTGCTGCTCGCCGCTGACCTGGAAACCACCCTGTCGAGCCAGATGAACGGCACCCTGGGTGAGCTCAAGGCAAGCTTCGGCCAACCGGTTGGCAAGAGCAGCGTGCTGGCCCGCTTCGACTGCGCCGAACCCCAGGCCCGGGCCAAGGTTGCCGGCGCCGAACTGACCATGGCCCGGCAGAACCTCGACGCCAAGCGCAACCTGCGCAAACTCGAGGCGGTGGGCGATCTGGAAGTGGCCATGGCCAGCACCGAGGTTAAAAAAACCGAAGGCGCCCTGGCCCTGGCACAGGCGCAGAACGCCTACTGCCAGGTGCAGGCACCCTTTGCCGGACGGGTCGCCAAGGTGCATGTCAAACCGTTCCAGACCGTGGTGGCGGGTACACCGCTGTTTGACCTGGTCAGCGATGGCGCCCTCAAGGTGCGCCTCAACGTCCCGTCCAACCTGCTGCCCGGGCTCAAGACCGGCAACCCCTTGCAAGTCAGCATCCACGAAACCGGCAAGGCTTACCCGGCGCACCTGAGTGCCATCAATGCGCGGGTCGATGCGGTCGCGCAGACCGTGGAACTGGAAGCGCGCCTGGACGCCGAATACCCGGAACTGATTGCCGGCATGAGTGGCACTGCCACCTTAAGCCCGGCCCATGACTGAACGCCTGCCACCGGCACCGCTGTTGCTGAGCCTGAGCGCCCTGCGTGACCGGGCGCTGGCGGCCGACTCGCTCAACGCCCTGGCGTTCTCCATCGCCAACGACCCCTTCCCCCTCCTGCAGCACCGCCAGGCCCTGGTGTTTGCCCAGCGCGAGCAGACGCTGGAGCTGCTTTGCGTCTCGGGCCTGGCCAAGCCCGCCGAAGATTCGCCCTACCTGGTGTGGCTGCGCCGCGCCAGCCGCTGGCTGGCCGCCCAGGTCACCGATGGCCAGCCGCGCTGGCTGGCCCGTGAAGCCGTCGCGCCGGATGCCGACATTGCCCAGGGTTGGGCCGAGTGGTGGCCGGCCGGTGCCTGGTGCATCCCGCTGAACGACCGCCACGGCACGCGCCTGGGCCTGGTGGTGTACCTGCTGGACAGCCCGCCGACCGGCCTGGCGCCGTTGATGGAAGGTGTCTGGCAGACGTGGGCCCATTGCTGGGCAGGCTTCAGCCGCCAGCCACGGCTGCTGGGCTGGCGACCGAACAAGCGCCAGGTCGGCCTGGCCTTGCTGCTCGGCGCCGGCCTGCTGCTGGTGCCGGTGCGCCAGAGCGCCCTGGCACCGGCTGAGATCGTCTCGCGCCAGGCGCAGAACATCAGCTCGCCGATCGACGGCGTGATCCAGGCCATGCAGGTGCGCCCCAACCAGCCGGTGGAGCAGGATGCGCCCTTGTTCAGCCTGGATGAAACCACTCTGCGCAGCCGTGCCGAAGTACTGGGCAAAGAGCTGGCGGTGGCCGATGCCGAGCTCATGGCCGCCAGCCAGCGTGCCTTCGACAACCCGCAAAGCAAAGGCGAGTTGACCCTGCTCAACGGCCGCGTCCAGCAGCGCCGCGCCGAGCTGGCCGCGGTACAGGCGCAGCTGCAACGTACCCAGGTGCGCTCGCCGCGCGCTGGCGTTGCCGTGTTCAGCGACCCCAACGACTGGCTGGGCAAGCCAGTGGTCACCGGTGAGCGCATCCTGCAGGTCGCCGACCCCAGCCAGCCGGCGATGCGCATCCAGCTGCCGGTGGCCGATGCCATCGCCCTGGAGCCCGGCGCTGAAGTCACCCTGTTCCTCACCGCCTACCCCTTGTCGCCACTCAAGGGCCAGGTACTGGAGACCAGCTACCAGGCCCAGGCCAGTGACGATGGCGTGGTTGCCTATCGCCTGCTGGCGAGCATCGAGGAGGCGCCCGAGCATGCCCGCCTCGGCCTGCACGGCACGGCCAAGCTGTATGGCGAGCGGGTGGTCCTTGGCTATTACCTGCTGCGCCGGCCGATTGCCGCACTGCGGGCCTGGAGCGGCTTGTGATCGCGGCGGCGGCGAGCCTGCCGACCCCCGCCCTGCGCGACGACCTGCGCCTGCATGAAGTGGCACCGGGCAAGGACGGCGAACCGGCCTGGACCCTGCAGGACACGGTGACCAACCGCTTCTACCGGATCGGCTGGCTGGAGTTCGAATGCCTGCTGCGCTGGCAACAGAGCCCGGCACAGATCTGCCAGGACATCCATGCGCGGACCGCACTGCGCCCGGACGTCGAGCAGGTGCTGGAGTTCTGCCAGTTCCTCGACCAGCACCAACTGTTGCGCCCCGGCCCGGAAGCGGTCGGGCGCCTGGCCAGCCGTAGCCAGGGCAATGCCTGGCTGACCTGGCGCTGGTGGCTGCACCACTACCTGTTTTTTCGCGTGCCGCTGCTACATCCAGAGCGTTGGCTGCAACGCCTAGCCGGGCGCCTGGACTGGCTGTTCCAACCCCTGACCGCGGTACTGGTGGTGCTGCTCAGCCTGCTGGGGGTGCTGCTGGTAATCCAGCAGTGGGATACTTTCACCCACGCCCTGGTGGAGTCGTTCTCTACCGCCGGGCTGCTCAGCTTTGCCCTGGCGCTGATTCTGGCCAAGACCCTGCACGAGCTTGGCCATGCCCTGGTGGCAACCCGCCTGGGCCTGCGCGTCGGGCACATGGGCATCGCCTTCGTGGTGCTCTGGCCGATGCTCTACACCGACACCGGCGAGAGCTGGAAACTGCGCCATGCCCGGCAGCGCCTGGCCATCGCCGCCGCCGGCATCGTGACCGAACTGGGCCTGGCCGGCCTCGCCACCCTGGGCTGGGCGCTGTGCGACCCCGGCCCGCTGCGCAACGGCCTGCTGTACCTGGCCACCACCAGCTGGGTGCTGTCGCTGGCCCTCAACGCCAGCCCGTTCATGCGCTTTGACGGCTATTTCATCCTCTGCGACCTGCTCGACTTCCCCAACCTTCACGAACGCTCCTCGGCCCTGGCACGGGTAGCCTTGCGCCGCAGCGTGCTGGGCTTGCCGGAAGCCTGGCCGGAGCCCTTCGCCTCCGGCCCGCGGCGGGCCCTGATCGCCTTTGCCATCGCCACCTGGCTGTACCGCCTGGTGCTGTTTCTGGGGATCGCCGTGGCGGTCTACCTGCTGTTCTTCAAACTGCTCGGGATCATTTTGTTCATCGTGGAAATTTCCTGGTTCATCCTCATGCCGGTCGGGCGCGAAATGAAAGCCTGGTGGCAGCGTCGCAAGCTGGTCAGCAACGCCCGACGCTACAGCCTGTGGCTGCTGGCGGGGTTACTGCTGTTGCTGCTGGCGCTCCCCTGGCGCAGCCATGTCCAGGCGATCGGCGTCGCCCGCGCCGAACAGCAACTGCGCGTCTATGCCCCTACCCGGCGCGCTTGCAAGCCGTGCACCCCAGTGGCGTGGTCGAAGCCGGCAGCACCCTGGTCAGCCTTGAGGAACCGGACATCAGCTCACGGATGAACAGCAGCGAAGCCAGCCTCAAAGGCTATCAGGCACGCCTGAACGGCCTGCTTGCCGACCCGGCCGGCCTCAGTGAAGACCTGGCCACCCGCCAGCGCCTCAACGTACAACTGGAAACCCGCCGCGCCGCCCGCCTGGAAATCGACCGCCTGCAACTGCAGGCGCCGTTTCGCGGGCGCTGGCTGGACCTTGACCCGGACTGGCGACCCGGCCAGTGGCTCAACAGCCGCCAGGCTATCGGCGTGCTGGTCGACCCCAGTCGCTGGCAGGTCGATGCCTATGTCGAGCAGGACGAGGTGCAGCGCCTGAGCCCAGGTGCTGCGGTGCGCTTCTACCCCGAAGGCGAGGCCAGCGCGATAGTCGGCAAGCTGGTGGCGATCGGCACTACCCGCGCCAGCCAGTTAGCCCATCCAATGCTCGCGGCGCGCTTTGGTGGCCCGCTGAACACCTCGGCAAAAAGCCAGGAGCTGATCCCGACCCCGGCGCTGTTCCATGTTCTGGTGCAACTTGAACAGGCGCCGCCACACCTGGCGCAAACCCGCGGGCGCCTGCAGATCGAAGCTGCCCGGCGCAGCCTTCTAGGCGAGGGGCTGATCCACCTGGCGGCGATTGCCCTGCGCGAAAGCGGCTTCTGAATCGGCGCCAACGTGACTCGTGCATGCCTGTTCCAGTCCCATGAGAGTGCCCTCATGGCACTGCAACAGCAGACAACCACAACAATACGGTCTGACCCGCATGCACGCCCAACGCACCGCCTTGCACAACGAGTTGCACGCCCGCCCGTCGCTGTATTTCGATGAGCCCGCGCATGTTTTCCACCTGGCGTTTCTCGGCGCCGATGCCGACTGCAATGCCCTGTTGCAGCGTTGCTGCCCGGGCGCCTTCGAGCCCGATGCCGCCCAGGGCATCACCACGCTGGACGGCCATCCGTTCAAATGGGAGCGCCATTCCGAGTTCTTCACCCTGACCCTGGTAGTGCCCGCCGCCAGCGCCGAGCTGCACTGGAGCACTTTGCCCGCCGCCCTGGCTGCAGGTGTGGAGCCCTACCGTGAGCAGATGATCAACTCGGTGCAGGTGCTGGTGCGCGATGAACACAACCTCGACCTCAGCCGTTACGGTTTCAAGGACCCCAGCGGCTCATGCGTGGGCGGTGGCGATGCCGTGGTGTGGAGTGATTTTCGCCTGACTGCCGATGGCACCAACCGCTTCCTGTTCATCAACCGCCGGCTCAATGCCTACCGCCAGGGGCGCATGATCCGCCGCCTGCTGGAGATCGAGACCTACCGGATGATGGCGTCTTTGTCGCTGACCGCCGCCAAGGCCCTGGGCCCGCAACTGGACGCCTATGACCGCAAACTGGTGAGCCTGTCGGAGCGTAACGTCAGCAGCGACGGCGGCAATGCCAAGGCGCTGCTGGCCGATATCGCCCAGTTGTCGCGCCAGGTGGTCGGCAGCACGGTCAAGCACCGCCACCGTTTCAGCGCCACCCAGGCCTATGCGCAACTGGTGTTCGAGCGCCTGGGCGAGTTGCGCGAGAGCCATGTCGGCGATTGCCAGCGCCTGGGGGTGTTCATCGAGCGGCGCTTCAAGCCCACCGTGCGTTACTGCGCGGCCAGCGAGCAGCGTCTGGAGCACCTGGCCGAAAGCGTCGCCAACCTCGGCGACCTGTTGCAGGCGCGGGTGCAGGTGGAGATGGAAGAACAGAACGCCGAGATCCTGCGCAGCCTCAACGCCCGCGCCGACACCCAGATCAGAATCCAGCGGGCAGTCGAAGGCCTGTCGATCATCGCCATCAGCTACTACCTGCTGAGCCTGTTCAAGCTCTTTTATGCCGGCCTGCACACCCTCGGCGCACAGATCACTGCCCGCGAAGCGCTGCTGGGCATGGCGCCGGTGGTGATATTGACCCTGCTGGTGATTTTGCTACGGATCAGGAAAGCCAAGGCGCATTGACGCCCGGGCCCGGGCTGCTCAGGCCCGGGTGATCAAACCCTGGCGGGCGACGCGGGTCAGGTGGCCGATAACTTCGGCAGCGTCGTCGGCGCTGGGCGACTGGATCACGGCGAGATCGAAACGGTCGTTGGCAAACTGGCCAAGGGAATCGCGGCTGTCGGCGAACTGGATAAGGAAGGCAGTGTTGCGGCTGTTGCGACGCGGCCAGCCGTCAAGGTAGCGCAGGAGGGTTGGCTGATGGCTGCCGCCCAGAAGAATACGCGGCGTGCGCGTGCCCTGGCTGGCGGGCAACGGGGTCAGGCAAACACTGGAACGTGGACAACTCATGGGGTTAGATCTCCGCCTCGCAAAACCCGCTGGGCTGCGGTGGGAGGCGTCACCGAACCAGCGTTTTAGCGGTATTTGGTGAAACCCCCGAAGAGGTAACCCTGCGCCCCGCAAGTAGCTGTTTAAATCGGCGCAAGTCAGCATCCTAGAGGCGCTGCGGGTGGAATGTCAATATGTGCCCTGCGCAGTCGTCGTACCCACAAAGCAAGAGCGAAGCGAATTGTGCTCTTGATCTTGATCTGCTTTTGATCTTGATCCACCGGCCCCGTTAACCAGAAGGGCCGAGCGCAGGTGTTGCGAAGGGGCGAGTGCGCAGCACCTTCGGCGATAGCCGAAGTTGCGAAACGTAGAGTTGCTTGCAACTCGTAGTTCGCAATGCCCCGTAGCGACACCGGAGCGAGGGGGCCCGAAGCGCAGCGCAGGGCCCCTGGTGGGGCAAGAATTTTTGCTTACTTTTTTTTCGACTGAAAAAAGTAAGGCGCCGTAAGGGCGCAAAGGTGACTCAGCATCCCCGCCCCATCCGGATCTCCCTGAACCCTAATGAGCGACACCACCCCTACTTGCGCCCATTACCTTTCCCCCCTTTGGGCTCCAGCGAAGCCCGCTCCCGATCAAACGCCAGGAAGTACTTGTTGACACTGTTCACATAGCTCACCGGCCCCATGCCCACCTGCTCCATGGCAATGCGCTCGGTCTGGAAAAACCACTGATTACCATTGAGCCCCCGCCGCCGGGCCTCGGCGCGCATCGCCTGGACCCGCTCCGGCCCCAGGTTGTAGGCCGCCAGAGTAAAGGCCATGCGCTCACGCTCGTTGAGCTGGTTACTGGCAAAGAACTTGCGCCGGATCAGCGCCATATAGCGGGCGCTGGCCTGAACATTGCCATCGACATTGGAAATATTGCTCACCCCGACCCGCTGGGCGGCACTGGGAGTGATCTGCATCAGCCCGTGGGCGCCACCGGCGCCGCGCGCGCTCGGGTCAAGGGAAGACTCCTTGAAGGCCACCGCCGCCAGGTTCAGCCAATCGATATTCTGTGCGCTGGCATGGCGCTGCAACACCGGCCGCAGGGCCTCCAGGCGCTTGCGGTCGCTACGCGCCAACGGGTTGTGCACCCGGTACAGGCGCCGGTAGATCCGCTCGAACGCTGCGTCCTGGTTGGCCGGCGCCTTGTAGCCCTGCAAAAAACGATCGACGCTGGCGTGCAGCATCACCGCATCCCGGCGCACGTACCAGCGCATGGCCTCGGGGCTGGCCAGGTGCAGTTTGCGCTCGACCCGCAGCTTGGGCATGACCTTGGCCCAGCGTTCGGCAATCGGCTGCTCGACCACGGTCAGGTGAAAGATCCCGGCCTGGACCATCTCCAGCACGTCTTCCACGGCCAGCGTCGGGTCGACCCACTCGACCTTGATCGGCGCAAGCTTACGCAGGGCCAGTTTCTGGTTAATCTCGTGCAGGGTATCGCCGGCCGCGCTGGAGCTGGTCAGCGCCAGGGTACGCCCGGACAACTGCTCGACGCGCTGGACGCTGCGCTCGCCCTTGCGCCCGACCAGCACCAGCGGCACCTTGTCGACTACCGGGTCGCTGGCGCTGAGACCGCGGGTAGAGGTCGGGTCGACCAGCTCGCCAGGCGCCACCAGGTCGGCTTCGCCGCGCTGCAAGGCGGCCAGCAACTGGTCTTTGGCGCGAGGGATGATCTTCAGGCGGATTTCCTCGCCATCGCGGGCGCGGGCATTGAGGTAATGCTCGAACGCGCGCAGGCGGTGATACTCGACCCCCACCGGCTCGCCCTTGACTTCACCGGAGCTGTTGCGGCTCTGGTTGACCAGCACCTTCAGTACCCGGCTGCTGCGGATTTGCGCAAGGTCGCGCGCCGGGGTCTTGGGCACCGCCTGTTGCGGCCCGGCCAGACGCGCGCTGGCCGGCCCGGCAGGCAGCAGCGAGAAGCTCAGCACGATCAACAAAAACAGCGCTCGGGTCATCCGTTGCGAGGTCCGCGCGTGTGGGGTTGGCGCCATAGTTTGCAGTCGTTCCATGACAATTGACCGCAAAAGACCACGACAACTCGTTGAAGTTCTTGGCTTTATCGATTTCGGTCGAGCTTTGTTATGCTGGCCGGCTTCCGGCCTGAGGTAGCACCATGCAACTCATCGACATCGGCGTCAATCTGACCAACCCAAGTTTTGCCGACAAACACCAGGCAATTCTCGAACGCGCCCTGGCCGCCGGGGTGGTGCAGATGATGGTCACCGGCACCAGCCTTGAGGGCAGCGAACAGGCCCTGGAGCTGTGCCAGCAACTCGATGAAAGCGCCCAGCACCTGTTCAGCACCGCAGGCGTGCACCCCCATGACGCCAGCAGCTGGAGCAGTGCCAGCAGCCGTCAGCTGCGGGCCTTGCTTGAACAGCCGCGGGTGCAGGCGGTGGGTGAATGCGGGCTGGATTTCAACCGCGATTTTTCGCCGCGCCCGCAGCAGGAAAAGGCCCTGGAAGAACAGCTGGCCCTGGCGGTCGAGTTGCAGATGCCGGTGTTCCTCCACGAGCGCGACGCCAGCGAACGCCTGCTGGCGATCCTCAAGGACTTTCGCGACCGCCTGCCGGCAGCGGTAGTGCACTGCTTTACCGGCGAGCGCGCAGCGTTGTTCGGCTACCTGGACCTGGACCTGCACATCGGCATCACCGGCTGGATCTGCGACGAGCGCCGCGGCACCCACCTGCACCCGCTGGTCAGCAGCATCCCCCAAGGCCGCCTGATGCTCGAAAGCGATGCGCCCTACCTGCTGCCGCGCAGCCTGCGGCCCAAACCGAAAAGCGGGCGCAACGAACCGGCGTTCCTCACCGAAGTGCTGCGTGAAGTGGCCCTGCACCGTGGCGAAAGCGTCGAGCAACTGGCCGCCCACAGCACCGCCACGGCACGGGCCTTCTTTAACCTGCCCGCGATTATTTGACGCATATCAAAACGTCTTGATGATCGAGTCGGCACAATGATGGCACCTTGCCAACAATGTTTCCGCTCAATCAGAGAAGACCTACCATGGGTGCCTGGCTTAGCAATATCTCCCTGAAATACAAGTTCTGGGCCGTGAACGCGGTCGCCTTTGTCACTACGTTGTTCCTGGTGCTGTATGCCGTGCACCTGGAACAACAGGCGCGGGCCCAGACCGCCCAAAGCAAAGCTGAAGCCGAGGCGCAGTTGCTGGCCGCCTGGCCTGCCGGGCAAACTTTGCCGAGCAACGCCCTGTGGCTGACCTACAGCCCCGGCCAGGTATCGCAATTTGAAGGGCAAAGCCTCGATGCACTGGCCACTGCCCAAGGCTGGGTCGAACTCGAAGGCTTGCCGTTGCTGGGCGAGAACCCTTTGACCGGCGCCCAGGTGATCAGCCGCGGTGACCAGCAGATTGCCGTACTCGCCCCCTCCCCCAGCCTGATCCAGGTGTTCACCGACCGCTTCACCAACTACGCCGTGTGCGTACTGATCCTGATGCTGGCGATGCTCTGTGCCTCGCAATTGTTGATCCGCTTTCTGCTCAGCCAGCTCAACACCCTCAAGGATGTGATGCTGCACGTGGAAAAAACCGGCGACCTGTCGGCCCGCGTGCCGCTGGCCTGTGGCGATGAGGTCGGGCAGATGGCCAGCGCCTTCAATGCCATGCAGACCACCTACCACCGGGTGGTCAACACCGTCGCGCGCACTGCCGCGCAGCTGGATTCCGGCGCCGCGCGCCTGGCCGCGAGCATGAACGATGTGCGCCACGGCATGCTCGGCCAACAGAGCGAAACCGACCAGGCCGCCACCGCCATCAACGAAATGACCGCCACGGTCTACCACATTGCCCAGCACGCCGGCGCCACCCGCGACCTGTCGCAGAGCGCCGACTCCCTGGCCGGCAGTGGCCAGGAGGTGGTCAGCCGGGTGCAGACCTCGATTGCCGGGCTGTCCAGCGGCGTGCAGCAGACCGCCGAGATGATTCGCCAACTGGCCGACGACAGCCAGAAGATCAACGGCGTGGTCGGGGTGATCCACAGCATTGCCGAACAGACCAACCTTTTGGCCCTCAACGCTGCCATCGAGGCCGCCCGTGCCGGTGACCTGGGCCGCGGCTTTGCCGTGGTCGCCGACGAGGTGCGCAACCTGGCCAAGCGCGTACAGGCCTCCACCGACGAAATCACCACCATGGTCTCGGCACTGCAGGCCGGTACCCGCGACGCCGTGGACTTCATGCAGGAAAGCTCGTTCAAGGCTGACGACTGCGTGCAGCAGGCCCAGGAAGCCGGCGCTGCCCTGGCGGAAATCACCAGCGCGGTGGCACAGATGCGCGAAAGCAACACGCAAATTGCCGTGGCCGCCGAGCAGCAAAGCCAGGTGGCCGAAGAAATGAACCGGGCAGTGGTAAGCATCCGCGATGTGACCGAAGAGACCGTACAGCAGACTGTCGACTCGGCCACCACCAGCAGCGAGCTGGCGACCCTGGCCGGTGAGCTGAACAAGGCCATCGGTCAGCTCAAGCTATAGGCGTCATAGCCGCCATCGATTGGCCCCTTCACCGGGGCCGCACTATTCTTCAGGCAAGACCCTGAGGAACATTTCCATGAGCAAACGCCTGCCCAACCTGCCCGCCTGGCAATGGCGTGGCTATCACCACAACCACCGCAACCCGACCAACCTGGTGCTGCACCTGATTGCCGTGCCGCTGTTCATCCTCGGCGTGCTGCTGGTGCTGTCCGGTTTGTTCTCGCTGGACCTGGGGCAACTGGCGGTGGGTATCATCGCCCTGATCGCCGGGCTCGGCCTGCAACGCCAGGGGCATCGCCTGGAGGCCCAGCAACCCGAGCCGTTCGCCAACCGCCAGGACGCCATCGGCCGCCTGCTGGTGGAGCAGTTCATCACCTTCCCGCGCTTTGTGCTCAGCGGTGCCTGGTGGCGCGCCTGGCGCGACCGCCACCGGCATTGAGTGGCGTCAGCCGAACACTGTTACGGTCTGGCGGCTGAGCGCCAGCAACTCGCCCTTGTCGCTCCACAGCGCAGCCGCCGCATGCCCGTAACCATCGCGGGCATGTTCGGTTTCGACGTGATAGCGGCACCAGTCCAGGGTGGTCAGGCTCGCCACCGGCTGGATGAACTCGATGGTCCAGGTCAGGGTGCTGCCAGCCGCCGGCTTGTTCAGGTGTGACAGCAAGGTCGGCGGCCAGGCATCGACCAGCGCCAGCAAGTGCGCCTCGCTGATCGGCTCTTCCCGTTCGCTGTCGCGAAAACGCACCCAGCCGCCCATGTCGCGGGACTTGTTGTTGCTGAACGGAATGCCGCCGATGGCCCAGCGCAGTGACACATGGCGCATGAACTCGGGGGTCACGCCCTTGATGTACGGCAGCTCCGTGCTCGACTGCTCGAGCGGCTTCATGTCTACCGCCGGCAAGGCCGGAACATCGATAAGCGAATCGCGGCCGCTGCCAAAGCTGCCCTGCATCAGGGTAACCACCTGGCCGTTCTGCACGGCGCGGCCCAGCAGGGAACTGACCGCCTTGCCTTCGCGCAGCAGTTCCACTTCAAAACTGATCGGCATTTGCGGCTCGGCCGGGCCGACAAAGGTGATGGCCAGGGAACGCACCGGGCGCCCCGGCGAGGTCTTGGCCAGCATGGCCTCATACAGCAAGGCCGCCATCAGCCCGCCGAAACAGGCGCGGCCCTGGGCCCAGCTGGAATCAATAACTACCGACTGGGGATGCTGGCGGACCGCCGTGAGCAATTGTGAGAAGTTCATGCCGACCTCAGCGATCAGGAAAAAACTGATCTTAACCAGCCAGCAAGCGGTCTACAGCACGCATTTCGGCCATTTCAGCGGGCTATCGCTGCGCAAGCTGCGCCTGCAGGCGTTCGAGGGTGGCGTCGGCGCCTTGTTCGGCTTTGGCCAACTGCGCTTGCCAATGGCTGACGCACGGCGCCAGATCGCGTTGCTGCTCGGCCTGCAGCAGCCACTGCAACAGGTCGTGCCAACTGCCCAGGTCACTCTGGGCACGCTTGAGAGCCTTTTGCAGGCGCGGGTTGGAGTGCTGCAGTTGCGGGTAGGCTTCAGCCCCGTAGCGCACCCGCTTGATCAGCAGGCGCAGGCGATGACGGTCGTGGGCAGGATCGTCGAGGGCCTGGCGTAGCTGCTTCCACTGTTTTTCCAGGCGTTTGTCGATGCGCTGTTGCAGCCGGCGGATCAAGCCCTGGCGCTGCGCTGCGCGCAGAAACACCGGGAAGGCGTCGATGATTGCCAGCAGGCGCGCCAGTTCGGCACTGGCGGCGACGCGGGCGAAGGTCTGCGGGCGATGGGCCAGGCGCGTATGCGCCGCGACCGTCTGGCGGCGTTCGAGCAACTGCGCGGCCAGTACCTCACGGTCGCGCATTGGCGTGGTCAGGCTACCCAGCGCCTGGGCAGCCGCTTCCAGCTGCTCGACTCCGGGCAATTCACGCAGCGGCCGCAGCAGGCTGCGCAAGCGCCGCACGCCGATGCGCAGGTCGTGCAGCGCCTCGCCGTCGGTGTCGGCGGCCAGGCGCGCCTGGCAGGCCAGCAGGCGCACCTGCAGGCTCAGTACCTGGGCAATGACGTGGTCGAGCATGGCCGACGACATGGTCTACTCCTGTATCAGCGCCCGGCGCGGGATTCACGAATGTAGAAACGGGCCTTCTCGGCCTTCTTGCTGCAGCCCTCGAACGCTTCGAACTGCTGCTGGGTCTTGGCCCCGGTCAACAACGACAGGGCTTTTGAATAACTGACAGTACCGGCGAAACCTTCGGCCTTGGCCAGGTCGAGCTCCTTCCAGGCCGAATCCAGCTGATTGGCGCAGCTGTCGCGGTAGGCTGTCTTGCCAGCGCAACCGGTCAGGACCAGGGCAATCAGGGGCAGGCAAATCCAGGCTTTCATCGGCAATACCTCAAAAGAAAAAGTTCAGGGTGGCGACTTTGACGGTAAACAGCGAGAAAAGTGCCCTGTTCAGCGTAGCCCAGTGCCAGTGACGATTGAAGCACAGACACAATTGGGCGCATTGTTAGACCATGGAAGCAGAACACCGGGGAAGCATCATGAAAAAACGCGTCGCACTGGTTCTGGGTTCGGGCGGGGCCCGGGGCTATGCACACATCGGCGTGATCGAGGAAATCGAACGCCGTGGCTATGACATCGCCTGTATCGCCGGCTGCTCCATGGGCGCGGTGATTGGCGGAATTTATGCCGCCGGCAAGCTCGATGAATACCGCAACTGGATTGAAAGCCTGGACTACCTCGACGTCCTGCGCCTGGTGGACGTGAGCTTTCGCCTGGGGGCGATCCGTGGTGAGAAAGTCTTCGGCCAGATCCGCAAGATCGTCGGCGAGATCAACATCGAAGACCTGCGCATCCCCTACACGGCGGTGGCCACCGACCTTACCAACCAGCAGGAAATCTGGTTTCAGGAAGGCTGCCTGCACCAGGCCATGCGTGCCTCGGCGGCGATCCCCAGCCTGTTCACGCCCGTGGTGCAAGGCAACCGCATGCTGGTCGACGGCGGCATCCTCAACCCCTTGCCGATCATCCCGGTGGTGTCCAGCCACTGCGACCTGATCATCGCCGTGAACCTCAACTCGACCAACCAGAAGCAGTACCAGTTGCCAGTGATCGAACGCCCGGCGGCGTTCAAGCTGCGCTTTGACAACCTGATCAACTCGCTGGGTTCGCACTTGCCGTTCCGGCGCAAACCGGCCGAACAACTGATGCGTATCGAGCAGGGCCTGCAACCGGAGGCGGCGCAAATCCCCAACCCCTGGCTCAGCGATGCTGCCGACCCCGAAGCCCAGCAACCGGCGGCAGCGCCAGAAATTGAAGGCGCGCCGAAATCGGCGACCGGTTCGTTCATCATCGACAACGTCGGGCCGGCGTCATTGCTGGACTTGATCAACCAGAGTTTCGAGGTGATGCAAACGTCGCTTGCGCAGTACAAGATTGCCGGCTACCCGCCGGATGTACTGATCAACGTGCCCAAGCGGGTGTGCCGGTTTTTCGAGTTCTACAAGGCGCCGGAACTGATCGCCCTGGGGCGGGAGATTGCCCGGGACACGCTGGATAACTATGAAGCGGAGCGGCGTTGATGACTAACAGCATCGCGGGGCAAGCCCGCTCCTACACTTGCTGTGGGAGCGGGCTTGGCCCTACTCCGGTCCGATCAGCCTGTACCCCACCCCGGGCTCAGTCACGATGAACCGCGGCGCCGTCGGGTCATCGCCAAGCTTCTGGCGCACATGGGCGACGACGATGCGCAGGTAATGGCTGTCGTCGACATGAGTCGGCCCCCAGATGTCCTTGAGCAGTTGCTGCTGGGTAATCACCCGCCCGGGATGGCTGGCGAGCTGCGCCAGCAGTGCATATTCCTTGCGCGTCAGCGCCACCTCGACGCCGTCCAGGGTCACCTTGCGAAACGCCAGGTCGACGGTCAACGACCCGAAGCTCAGCGCCGAGGCGCTGGCTGATGCCTGCGGCGCCTGGCGCAGCAAGGCGCGTACGCGAGCGAGGAATTCCTGAATGCCAAAGGGCTTGGTGACGTAGTCGTTGGCGCCGTTGTCCAGGGCTTCGACCTTCTGGACTTCACTGGCACGCACCGACAGCACCAGCACCGGCACCGCGCTCCACTCGCGCAATTCACGCAGCACCTGCTGGCCGTCCATGTCCGGCAGGCCCAGGTCAAGCACCACCAGGTCCGGGCGCGCCAGTGCCGCCTGGGTCAGGCCCTCGGCGCCGCTGCCGGCTTCCACTACCTTGTAGCCCTGGGAGCTCAGGCTGATACGCAGGAACTTGCGGATTTGCGGTTCGTCATCGATGACCAGCAGGGTCGCGCTCTGGCTCATGGGGCTTCGCTTTCAGGCTCGGGTTGGGTCGGCAGCGGCAAGCATAGAGTGATGCAGGTGCCCTTGCCATCGATACCGTCAGCGACGCGGATGTGCCCACCGTGGGCGCCGATCATGCCCTGGCAGATCGCCAGGCCCAGCCCCGTGCCCTGCCCGCCTCGATCACCACGCGCGGCGGTATAGAACATGTCGAAAATCCGCTCGCGGTCGGCTTCGGGAATGCCCGGGCCTTCATCACTGACGGCACAGCACAGCAACTCGCCGTCGACGCTGACCTGCAGGTCCAGGCGGCCAGCCGCCGGCGAAAAGCGCGCGGCATTCTCCAGCACATTGATCAGCGCCTGCTCGATCAACGCCGCGTGCACGAACAACAGCGGCAGGTCGGCCGGCACTTCGGTGCGCAGCTGCAACGGCGCCAGCACCACCCGCAGGCGGTTCAGGGCGCTGCCGACGATGTCGCCGGGCGCCACCCAGTCGCGCGCAAGCTTGAGGCCGCCATGGCCCAGGCGGGTCATGTCGAGCAAGTTCTGGATATAGCGATCCAGGCGCTCGGCTTCATTGCGGGTGCCTTCAAGCAGTTCCTGGCGGTCGGCCTTGGGGATCGCCTCGCCGAGGGCCAGCAGGCTGTCGATGCTGCCGCGCATGGCGGTCAGCGGCGTGCGCAGGTCGTGGGACACCGAGGCCAGCAAGGCGCTGCGCAGTTGCTCGGTTTCGCCGTGCAAACGCGCCGATTCCAGCTGCTCGGCCAAGCGCGCCCGCGCCAGGGCCTGGGCCAGCGGCTGGCTCAGGGCCTTGAGCAGGCGCCGATGCTGAGCGGTGAGTTGCTCGCCCTTGTGCGGGCGCACGCCGAGCAGCGCCAGACGCGCATCGTCCACCGACAGCGGCCACCACCACCAACGACCGTTAGGCAGGGTATCGCTGCCCAGACCCGCGGCCTGGTCGTGCTGCCAGGCCCAGTCGGCGGCGGCACGCTCGTTGTCGCTGAACTGCAGGTTGCCGCCGCTGGCCACCTGCAGACGGCCTTCGGCGTCGCGCTCGAGCAGGCACACCTGCAGGTCCTGCCAGCCATCGAGGTGCTGGCCGGCGGCGGTGAATACCGCCTGGCGATCGGTGGCAGCGGTGAGCTTGCGCGACAGGTCGAGCAACTGGCTGGTCTGCTCCTGGGTTTCGCGCAAAGCCTGCAATTGCCGGCGCTGGCGCGCCGCCAGGTTGCCGGTAAGCGCCGCCATCAACAGGAAGAACAGCGAGGTCAGTACGTCTTCTTCACGCTGGATGCTGAAGGAGAAATTCGGCGGGATGAACAAAAAATCGTAGGCCAGGAACGACATCACTGCACAGGCCAATGCCGGGCCCAGGCTGCTGCGCACCGCCACCAGCAACACCGCCGCGAGGAACACCAGCGAAATGTTCGGCAGCGCCAGCACGCTGGCCACCGCCCAGGCCAGGCCGGTGGCCAGGACCGTGGCGGCGAAGGCCAACAGGTAATGACGCCAGACCCAGACCTTTTTCGCCGCTGCACTGGGCGGCTCGGGCTGAGTGTCGCGGTCGAGCACGTTGATTTCCAGGCCGTGGGCATCGCGCAGCAAGCGCGTCGCCACGCCAGCGCCGAACAACCGCCGGCGCAGGCGATCGCGCGACTGGCCGACCAGCACCAGGCTGGCGCGGCGTTCCAGGGCATGCTGGATCAGGGTCTTGGCCACCTCGCCGGCGCGCAGCAGCACCACTTCGCCGCCCAGCCGTTCGGCCAGTTGCTGGGCCGCCTGCAAGCGCTGGCGCGCGGTTTCGTCACGTAGCCGGCCGTTGTCGACGTGCACCAGGGTCCACGGCAGATGACGCCGCTGCGCCACCCGGCTGGCGTGACGCACCAGGCGTTCGGCCTGGGCATCGCCATCGACGCCAACCAGCAAACGCCCGCGCAAGGCCGGCGCATCCTGGCCAAGCTGGCGGTAACCGTGGGCCAGGTCGGCATCGACCTGGGCCGCAGCGGTTTGCATGGCCAGCTCGCGCAAGGCGGTAAGGTTGGTCTGGGTGAAGAATGCATCGATCGCCGCCCGTGCCTGCTCCGGCACGTAGACCTTGCCCTCGCGCAGGCGCTCGAGCAGTTCGCGCGGCGGCAGGTCGATCAGCACCAGCTCGAAGGCTTCCTGCAGCACCCAGTCGGGCAGGGTTTCGCGCACCTGCACACCGGTAATGCCACGCACCTGGTCGTTGAGGCTTTCCAGGTGCTGGACGTTGACCGTGGTGTAGACGTCGATGCCGGCGGCCAGCAGTTCCTGGACATCCTGCCAGCGCTTGGCATGGCGGCTGCCGGGGGCGTTGCTGTGGGCCAGCTCGTCGACCAGCACCAGTTGCGGACGGGCCTTGAGCAGGCCGTCGAGGTCCATTTCTTCCAGCAGCATGCCGCGGTATTCGCTGCGTAGCAGCGGCTGCTGGGGCAAGCCGCCGAGCAGCGCCTCGGTCTCGGCGCGGCCATGGGTTTCGACCACCGCCGCCAGCAGCGCCACGCCCTGGCGCAGCTGGGCATGGGCGGCCTGGAGCATGGCGTAGGTCTTGCCTACCCCCGGTGCCGCCCCCAGAAATACCTTGAGCCGGCCGCGCCCTTCGCGCGGCAGCCCGGCCAACAACGCATCAGCGCGTTCGGAATTGCTCATGCTCACTGCCTGTCCTTATTTCGACGCCGGCGACAGCTGCTCAAGGGCGCTGTTCAGGGCCAGTACATTGACCACCGGCGGGCCGATCAAGGGGTGCAGGGTGGACTGCTCGACCAGTACTTGCAAGGCCTCGGGGGCAACCTTGCGCGCCGCCGCCACCCGCGGCAGCTGGTAAGCCACCGCCGCCGGCGACAGGTGCGGGTCGAGGCCACTGCCGGAGGTGGTCAGCAAGGCCAGCGGCACCGGCCCCTGCGCTTCGATATACAACTGCGCGGCGCTGCTCTTGACCCGCTCGGCCAGCGCCGGGTTGCTCGGCGCCAGGTTGCTGGCGCTGCTCGATACCGTGGCGTAGTCACCGGCCGACGGCCGCGACTGGAACCAGGCGTCACCCTCGAAGCGTTGCGCGATCAACTGCGAGCCACGCACCTGGCCCTGGCCGTCGCGCAGCAGGCTGCCATTGGCCTGCTCGGGAAAGGCCAGCTGCGCCACCCCGGTGACCACCAGCGGGTACACCGCGCCGGTAATCAGGGTCATCAACAGGATCAGGCTCAGGGCCGGACGAATAGGGTTAGTCATGGTCATCTCCTTGGTTCAGACCAGCTTCAGGGCGGTGAGCAACAGATCGATCAGCTTGATCCCGGCGAACGGCACGATCAGCCCGCCCAGGCCATAGATCAGCAGGTTGCGGCGCAGCAGGTGGGCGGCGCTGGCCGCCTGTACCCGCACCCCGCGCAGGGCCAGCGGGATCAGCACGACGATGATCAGGGCGTTGAAGACGATCGCCGAGAGGATCGCGCTTTGCGGGCTGCTCAGGTGCATCAGGTTGAGCACGCCCAGTTGCGGGTAGATCGCCGCGAACAGCGCCGGAAGAATGGCGAAGTACTTGGCCACGTCGTTGGCAATCGAGAAGGTGGTCAGCGCGCCGCGGGTCACCAGCAGCTCCTTGCCGACCTGGACCACATCCAGCAGCTTGGTCGGGTCGCTGTCGAGGTCGACCATGTTGGCCGCTTCGCGCGCGGCCTGGGTACCGTCGTTCATGGCCATGCCGACATCGGCCTGGGCCAGCGCCGGGGCGTCGTTGGCGCCGTCGCCGCACATCGCCACCAGGCGGCCGTCGTTTTGCTCCTGGCGAATGCGCGCCAGTTTCTTCTCCGGGGTGGCTTCGGCGAGCACGTCATCGACCCCGGCTTCGGCGGCAATCGCGGCGGCGGTCAGCGGGTTGTCACCGGTGACCATCACCGTGCGAATACCCAGCTTGCGCAGTTCGGCAAAGCGCTCGCGGATGCCCGGCTTGACCACGTCCTTGAGGTGAATCACCCCTAGCAGGCGCTTGTCGGCGCAGACCAGCAAGGGCGTGCCGCCGCTCTGGGCGATCTTGTCCACTTCGCGGGCCAAGGGCGCGGGCATTTCCAGGCGTTGCATGGCGACGAAGGCCAGCACCGAGTCCACCGCGCCCTTGCGGTAGCGACGCTGCTGGTAGTCGATGCCGGACAGCCGGGTTTCGGCGCTGAAGGCTACAGGCGTGAACTGCTCGGTGTTGGGTTCGTTGAAGTCGTGCAACTGGCGCAGGTATTCGACAATCGATTTACCTTCGGCGGTGTCGTCGGCCAGCGACGCCAGCAAGGCGCCCTCGCCAAGCTCGCGGGCGGTGACGCCGGGCGCAGCATGCAGGGCGCTGCAGCGGCGGTTGCCGAAGGTGATGGTGCCGGTCTTGTCGAGCATCAGCACATGCACGTCGCCTGCCGCTTCTACCGCACGGCCGGAACGGGCGATGACGTTCAGGCGCACAAGGCGGTCCATGCCGGCGATGCCGATGGCCGACAGCAGGCCGCCGATGGTGGTCGGGATCAGCGTGACCAGCAGCGCCACGAGGAACACCAGAGGGATGCTGCCCCCGGCGAAATGGGCAAACGGTTGCAGGGTCACCACCACCACCAGGAAGATCAGGGTCAGGCCGATCAGCAGAATATCCAGGGCGATTTCGTTGGGGGTCTTCTGCCGCTTGGCGCCTTCGACCAGGGCGATCATGCGGTCCAGGGTCGACTCGCCGGGGTTGCTGGTGATGCTGATCAGCAGCCAGTCGGAGACCAACCGGGTGTTGCCGGTCACCGCCGAACGATCACCGCCGGACTCGCGGATCACCGGCGCAGACTCACCGGTAATCGCCGCTTCGTTGACCGCGGCGATACCTTCGAGCACCTCGCCGTCGCCAGGGATCATCTCCCCGGCCGAGACCTTGACCACATCACCCTTGCGCAGGCTGGTGGCCGGGACAATCTCGAAGCTGCCCGAGGCCGTCCGGCGGCGGGCACTGAGCCCTTGGCTGCCGGCCTTGAGACTATCGGCGCGGGCCTTGCCACGGCCCTCGGCGAGAGCTTCGGCGAAGTTGGCAAACAGCACCGTGAACCACAGCCACAGGGCGATCTGCACCGCCACGCCAGTCGGCACGCGGCTGTCGGGCAACAGGCACAGCAAGGTGGTGAAGATCGCGGTCAGTTCCACCACCAGCATCACCGGCGAGCGCTTGAGCTGGCGCGGGTCGAGCTTGACGAAGGCCTGCACCAGCGCCGGGCGCCACAGGGCGGCAAAGGTAGTGCGCGCAGCCTCGGGGGCCTGCGCCTTTACTTCAGGAATCGGCATGTTCATCAGTTGTTCCTCACAAGCCCAGGCTCAGGTATTCGGTCACCGGCCCCAGGGCCAGGGCCGGCAGGAAGGTCAGGCCACCGACCAACAGGATGGTCACCACCAGCAAGGTGACGAACAGCGGGCCGTGGGTCGGGAAGCTGTTCTGCCCCACCGGTGCGGATTTTTTCAGTGCCAGGCTGCCAGCCAGGGCCAGCACCGGCAGGATGTAGCCGAAGCGGCCAATCAGCATGCCCAGGCCGATCATCAGGTTGTGGAAGGTGGTGTTGGCACCCAGGCCGGCAAAGGCCGAACCGTTGTTGGCGCTGGCCGAGGTGTAGGCGTACAGCAACTGGCTGAAGCCGTGGGCACCGGGGTTGCTGATCGCCGCCGCAGGGCCGGGCAAACTGGCCGCCAGGGCGCCGAGCACGAGCACGCCGACCGGCATTACCAGCAGGGTCGCCACCAGCAACTGCACTTCCCGCGCCTGCAGTTTCTTGCCCAGGTATTCCGGGGTGCGGCCGATCATCAGGCCGGCGAGGAACACTGCGATCAGCACGTTGAGCAGCATGCCGTAGAGCCCGGCGCCGACGCCGCCGAAGATCACCTCGCCGACCATCATGTTGACCAGCGCGACCATGCCGCTGAGCGGGTTGAGGCTGTCGTGCATGTTGTTCACCGAGCCGTTGGAAGCGGCGGTGGTGGTCACCGTCCAGAGCACGCTGGCGGTGGTGCCGAAACGGCTTTCCTTGCCTTCGAGCGGCGCGGTCTGTTCAACCAGCGGGCTGCTCAGGTTCGGGTTGGCCTGGTACTCGCTCCACAGCGCGGTGCCGCCGCCGATCAGGAACAGCGCGAGCATGCCGGCGATGATCGCCCGGCTCTGGCGCATGTCCTTGACGTAATGGCCGAAGGTAAACACCAGGGCCACCGGAATGAGAATGATCGAGGCCACCTCGAACAGGTTGCTCCAGGCCGTCGGGTTCTCGAACGGGTGCGCCGAGTTGACGCCGAAAAAGCCACCGCCGTTGGTGCCCAGTTGCTTGATCGCGATCTGGCTGGCAGCCGGGCCCAGCGGGATGGTCTGGTCGGCGCCTTGCAGGGTCAGGGCATGAACATAATCGGCGAAGGTCTGCGGCACGCCCTGCCACACCAGCAGCAAGGCCAGCACCAGGCACAGCGGCAGCAGGCCGTAGAGCGTGGCGCGGGTCATGTCGACCCAGAAGTTGCCCAGGGTCTGTGCCGAACGGCGGGCGATACCACGGCACAAGGCAACCAGCACGGCGAGGCCGGTGGCGGCGCTGACGAAGTTCTGCACGGTCAGGCCGAGCATCTGGCTCAGGTAACTGACCGAGGCTTCGCCGCTATAGGACTGCCAGTTGGTGTTGGTGACGAAGCTCACGGCGGTATTGAACGCCAGCGACCACTCCTGCCCCGCCAGGTGCTGCGGGTTGAGCGGCAGGTAGCCCTGCAACAGCAGTACGGCGAACACCAGCAAAAAGCCTGCGAGGTTGAAGGCCAGCAAGGCCAGGGTGTACTGCTGCCAGCTCTGCTCCTTGCTGGCATCGACCCCGGCGAGCCGGTAGCAGCCACGCTCGACCGGCCCCAGCAGCGGCGACAGCCAGGTGCGCTGGCCCTCCATCACCTTGAAATAGAAACGCCCGAGCAAGGGTGCCGGGAGCAGTACCAGCGCAAAGAACGCCAGCAGCAACGCGTAATCGTAACTGTGCATGGTCGCTCCTAACCCCGATCGGCGCGCAGCAGCGCGACCAGCAGGTAGATCATCAAGGCCACTGCCAGCAGCAGTGACACCCCGTCCAGAATGCTCATGAAAACTCTCCGTCCTTACGGCACGTGCCGCTGACGGTCATTGTCGGTAGAGAGGCTGTAAAGGGGCGAGATCGAGAGCCAGGGCCGGGCATAAAGAATGCGTAAATAACGCGATGCGGCGGGGCCTGGATTGCGAGCGCTGCGCGCTCGATCGCGGGGCAAGGCCCGCTCCCACAGAAGGCCCGCCCCTACAGGACTTTCCACTGCGCTGGCTGCTGGTAACCGGCAACCCAGCCGATCACCTGCTCGGCCGGCATCGGCCTTGCGATGCAGTAGCCCTGGGCGATGTCGCAACCCAGGCCCATCAGCAGTTGGCCATGCTCTACCGTCTCCAGGCCTTCGGCGATTACCTGGCGGCCAAAGGCCCGGGCCAGGCCGATGACAGCGCGGGTCAGGGCCAGGTCGTCGTGGTCGTGGAGGATGTCGCGCACGAACGATTTGTCGATCTTGATGGTCCGCGTCGGCAGGCGCTTGAGGTAGCTGAGCGACGAATAGCCGGTGCCGAAATCATCCAGGGAGAACTGCACGCCCAAACGCTGGCAGGCCTCCAGGCACTGGCTGACGCGCTGGATGTTTTCGATCGCCACCGACTCGACGATCTCCAGGTCGAGCATCGCCGGCGCCACGTCCGGATGACGCCCGAGCAGCAACTGCAGGCGCTCGACAAAGTCGTCACGCTGCACATGGCGGGCAGCGATGTTGACGCTGACCGGCCACTGATGGTCCAGCGCCTGCCAGCTTTGCATCTGGCTCATGGCCTGGTCGATCACCCACTCGCCAATCTCGACGATCAAGTCGGTCTGTTCGACTTGCGGCAGAAAATCGCCGGGCAGCACCAGGCCCTTGCCCGGGTGCTGCCAGCGCAGCAGCGCCTCGAAGCCGATCACCACGCCACTGTGCATGTTGACCTTGGGTTGGTAATGCAGGCACAGCTCACCCTGGTGCAAGGCCTGGCGCAGGCGCGCCACGGTCTGGTGGGTGGCCTTGACCTCCTGGTCCAGCGACACGTCGAACAGGTGAAAGCGGTTGCGCCCGCTCTGCTTGGCCACGTACAGGGCCTGGTCGGCGTGGCGCACCAGGGTGTCGGTGTCTTCGTTGTCCTGGGGGAACAGGGTCACGCCGATGCTGGCGCTGACGCGAATCTCCTGCTCGCGAATCCGGTATGGCGCGGCGATCGCGGTCAGCACCCGGTCGAGCGCCGCCTGCAAGTGGGTGGGGTCTTGCACGTGGCGCAGAATCAGCACGAACTCGTCGCCCGACAAGCGCGCCACGGCATCGCCGCCACGCAGGATGCCCTTGAGCCGGGTGGCCACTTCGACCAGCAGCAGATCGCCGCTGGCATGCCCGTAGCCATCGTTGACCGCCTTGAAGCCGTCCAGGTCGAGCATGCACACCGCCAGCGGAATGTCCTCGTTGCGCGAGAACTCCAGGGCCTGGTTGAGCAGGTCGGACAGGTAGGCCCGATTGGGCAGGCCGGTGAGCACGTCGTGGCCGACCCGCCATTGCAGGGTATGCAGCAGCTGGCGTTTTTCGGTGACGTCAAAGCGGATCGAAACGTACTTGCGCACCTTGCCCGTGGCCGGGTCGATCAACGGCACCATGGTGCTGTCGACCCAGTACAGCGAACCGTCCTTGGCGCGGTTGCAGATCTCGCCCTTCCACACCCGCCCGGCAACCAGTGCGCGCCACATGCCGATGAAGAACTCCGGCCCGTGCAGGCCGGAGTTGAGGATCCGGTG
The DNA here is from genome assembly GCF_900101695.1 of Pseudomonas sp. UC 17F4. Lineage (NCBI taxonomy): Bacteria > Pseudomonadati > Pseudomonadota > Gammaproteobacteria > Pseudomonadales > Pseudomonadaceae > Pseudomonas > Pseudomonas sp. UC 17F4. The sequence continues at coordinate 2,651,649 of NZ_FNKV01000001.1, read as the reverse complement.
GTTGGCGCCCAGCAGTTCCTCGCGGCTGTAGCCGGAGATGCTGCAGAACTGCTCGTTGACGTAGGTGATCCGGCCGCTCAGGTCGGTTTCGGAAAAGATCGCAGCGGCATCGACTGCCGCGCGGTAGTTATCGTCCATGAATTCCTCTGCACCCTGGTGGCTAGCGATTGAAACGCTCGACCAGGGCCCGCAGGCCCGAAGAAATGCTTTCCAGTTCGGCGCCGCGGCTGGCTGCAGCATTGGCGTTGAGCGCGGTGGCCTGCACGGTGCTGGCAACCTTGTTGATCTGCTCGGACACGTCTTCGGCCACCGAGGATTGCTCTTGCGAGGCGGCGGCCATCTGCTGGCTCATGTCGCTGATGCGTTCGACCGCGGCGCGAATACCCTGCAAGGCACGCTGCGCCTCCAGCACCTGGGCCACGCCCTGCTCGGCCTCGTTGATACCGAGGCTGGCGATGCTCACCGCCTCGTCGGCGCCGCTGCGCAGGTTCTCGATGATGCCCTGGATCTGCACGGTCGAGTGCCGGGTCTTGGCCGCCAAGGCGCGAACCTCATCGGCGACCACGGCAAAGCCACGGCCCTGCTCGCCGGCGCGGGCCGCTTCGATGGCGGCGTTGAGCGCCAGCAGGTTGGTCTGTTCGGCAATCGCGCGAATCACTTCAGCGGCGAGCATGATGTCCTGGGTCTGCCCGGCCAGGTGGGTGACCGCCTGGTTGATCTGGCTGACGGTAGTGGCCAGCAACTGGATGGCCTCGCGACTGGTGCCGGCGACCTGGCTGCCCTGCTCGGCCAACTGGTTGGCGGTCTGCGCCTGCACGGCGGTCTGCTGCACATGCTCGGCCACCTCGCCGATGGAGGCGGCCATTTCAGTCATGGCGGTGGCGGTCATGTCGGTTTCGCCGCGCTGCTCCAGCAGTGCCGTTTCAGTGTTGCGCGACAAACGGCTGGAGTCGCTGGCGGCTTCGGCCATTTGTGTGGCCAGGTCGCTCAGGCGGGTGAGCGCGGTTTTCAGCCGCGCTTCTTCGCTGATCAAAATCATCTGCAACTGCGCCGCCGGGCCCAGTAGGTCGCTGTAGGTCAGGGCGCTGATCTGGTCGGCAAAGGTGTGCGTCGAACACCCGACGATCTGCCCCAACTGACGACCCAGACGGCCATGCGCCCACAGGCCGAGCAGCGCGAACAGGCCCAGGGTGATCCCCTGGCCCGGCCAGCCCGGCAGCACCTGGTTGGCCGCCACCGCCAGCGCGCCTGCAGCCAGGGGCAGGCTCATCAACTGGCCGAGCTGAGCCAGCCGGCGCCCGCTCGCCACTGCCGGCTTGCCCTCGCGCAAGCGTGCATACAGTGCTTCGGCACGGCGCACCTGCTCGCGAGTGGGCTTGACCCGCACCGACTCATAGCCGACCAGGCGGCCGTCCTCGAGAATCGGCGTGACATAGGCGCTGACCCAATAGAAGTTGCCGTTCTTGCAGCGGTTCTTGACGATGCCCATCCAGCTCTGGCCGGCCTTGAGGTACTGCCACATCAGGGCAAACACCGCTGGCGGCATGTCCGGATGGCGCACCAGGTTGTGCGGGCTACCGATCAGCTCGGCCTGGCTGAACCCGCTCATGGCGGCGAATTCGGCGTTGCAGTAGGTAATATTGCTGGCAGTGTCGGTGGCGGAAATAAGCCGTTGATCCTCGCCGAAAGTCTGTTCGACCGAGGTAACCGGCATGTTGAGACGCACGATAAAACTCCATTTGCAGGGGTCTGCCAGGTTGTCCTGCGCAGCGCCCAAACCATTCGTCCGACACCGAGATCAGCCTTCTACCGGGGTGCTTTGCTGAATAGTCTCAGCTGGGTCAGCGCGGTTGAAACTCGATGGCTTTTGACCTGTCCAAACGATCAATTCTACGAATTACATCACATTATGCAAACAAAGGTGATGAATTGTGGCGTTGCCTCTTGCCGATAGATATCGTTAAGTTCTTGATTCTAAATGGGAATTAAGCGATGACAATTTCAAGTTTGGGTTCGGCCATCAGACGTTACCGCAAGGTAGCCGGGCTCACTCAGGCTGAACTTGGCGAGAAAACCGGTTTTGACCCCAAGACCATCAGTCGCTTCGAAACCGGCACCTACACTCCCAGCGTGGAAGCCCTGTCGAGCTTTTCCGAAGTGCTGGGGATCAAACTCAAAGCCTTCTTCGCCGAAGAGAACGACGAAGACGAGCAGCGTGCCTACCTCTTCGGCGTCATTCACAAAACGCCCTCCCAAGACCTGGGAAAGCTGATCGCAGCGGTAGACCTGGCCTTGTCCAAGCCTTAGTGGCGGCAACCCCGAAAAGCGGCAGGTCGACCCTGCCGCTTTTTTTTGCCTGGCTATTGCACCGCAACTGGTCAGACCGGTAAAGCCAATTCTTGCCCGCTCAGCCGAAAACCCCTTGCAAACCCAAAAAAATCGCGCCTACACTGCCCTCGCACTGGACATACCGGTAAGACCACAATAATTAAGTCCTCCGCTCTTTCGCCCGCCGTGGCATCGAAGCAGGGACACCGACCAGAGATCCCTCCCATGCTCAAATGGTGCTCGCGTTCGATCTTCCTCCAAGTGGTGTTGGGCCTTGTGCTAGGCATAGCCTGCGGCCTGAGCTTTCCTGAAGTTTCCCTGCAACTCAAACCCCTCGGTGACGGCTTCATCAAGCTGATCAAGATGTTGATCGGGCTGATCGTGTTCTGCGTGGTGGTCAGCGGCATCTCCGGTGCTGGCGACCTGAAGAAGGTCGGGCGCATCGGCCTGAAATCGGTGATCTACTTCGAAATCCTGACCACCATCGCCCTGGTGATCGGCCTGGTGTTCGCCTTTACCTCGGGCATCGGCAGTGGCGCCAACATTCATCTGGACCAACTGGCCAGCAGCGAAGCCAGCAACCTGGCCGAACGCGGCCAGCACATCCATGGCACTGCAGCGTTCCTCATGGACCTGATCCCGACCTCGGTGGTCGGCGCCTTTGCCGACAACAACATCCTCCAGGTCCTGCTGTTTTCAGTGCTGTTCGGCAGCGCCCTGAACCTGGTCGGTGAAGCGGCCTCGGGTATTTCGCGGCTGATCAACGAACTGAGCCACATCATCTTCCGCATCATGGGCATGATCGTGCGCCTGGCGCCGATCGGCGTGTTCGGTGCCATCGCCTTCACCACCAGCAAATATGGCCTGGAATCGCTGCAGCACCTGGGCGGCCTGGTGGCCTTGTTCTACCTGACCTGCGCCGGTTTCGTGCTGTTGATCCTGGGCACCGTGATGCGCCTGTCGGGGCTGAAGATCCTGCCGTTCATCAAGTACCTGCGCGAAGAGCTGACCATCGTCCTCGGCACCGCTTCTTCCGACGCCGTGCTGCCACAGATCATGCGTAAGCTCGAGCACCTGGGCATCGGCAGCTCGACGGTGGGCCTGGTGATTCCTACCGGTTACTCGTTCAACCTCGACGGCTTCTCGATCTACCTGACCCTGGCCATCGTCTTCATTGCCAACGCCACCGGCACGCCGCTGGCGATGACCGACCTGCTGACCATCCTGCTGGTGTCGCTGATTACCTCCAAGGGCGCCCACGGCATTCCGGGTTCGGCGCTGGTGATCCTTGCCGCGACCCTCACCGCGATTCCGGCGATCCCGGTGGTCGGCCTGGTGCTGGTGCTGGCGGTGGACTGGTTCATGGGCATCGGCCGGGCGCTGACCAACCTGATCGGCAACTGCGTGGCCACCGTGGCCATCGGCCGCTGGGAAGGCGATATCGACATGGAACGGGCCAACAATGTGCTGTCGGGCAAACAGGGCTTCGGCTTTGCCCAGCGCAAAACCCCCAACGCCCATCAACAAGAGTTCTGAGCAACAGGGCCGGCAGCAAAACTGCCGGCCACAGGAGCAAACCATGCAAGTGTTCTCATGGAGTGACCAATGATTACTTCATCAACCGTCGTCAACTCAGTGGTGGAAAAACTCCGCCAGGCCCTGGCCCGCGGCCAGTGGCGCTCCGGCGACATGCTGCCGGGCCAGCGCGAACTGGCCGAGCAACTGGGCATCAGCCGGCCAAGCCTGCGCGAAGCGGTGACCGTGCTGGAAACCCTCGGCCTGGTGCGCTCGATGCCGGGCAAGGGCGTGCTGGTACTGGACGCCGATGCGGCGCAAAGCACCTCGCCCCAGAGCGGTGTCGCCGAGGCCAGCCTCGAGGATGTGCTGCAACTGCGCTACACCCTCGAGCCGTTTATCGTCGGCCTGGTGGCGCAGTCGATCAGCAGCAAGGAAATCGGTCAGTTGCGCCTGACCCTGATGGACATGCGCGAAGCCCTCGAGGCCGAAGACAGCGAAGCCGGGGTCAACGCCTACATCGCCTTTCACGAAGAGCTGTTCACCCTGACCGCCAACCCGATCTTCCAGAGCGTGGTGCAGCAGACCAGCAACGCCCTCAAGCAAAGCGCCGCAGTGCTGCGCAACTCGCCCGAGCACCTGGCGGCGCGGCTTGAGGAAAACGAAGCGGTGGTGCGCGCCATCCGCAACAAGAACAGCGCCCAGGCCAGCGCGCAGATGCGCCACCATATCCTTCAGGAAGGCCGGCGCATGGGCATCGAACTGAACATCCCGGACGATCATCCGGGCAACTGACCCCAGGAGTGCGACCATGAACGCCAGCGCCCACGCCCATGACACCGCCCTGCCCTCGTTGCTTGCCCAGGGTGAGCGCAGGTTGTCGGCCGAGCAGATCTACCCACGGCTGTTCGATGCCATCCTCGAGCAGCGCCTGGCTCCTGGCAGCGCCCTGACCGAGCAAGCCCTGGGCGATGCTTTCGGGGTTAGCCGCACGGTGATCCGGCGGGTGCTCGGGCGTTTGTCGGACCAACAGGTGATCGTCCAGCGCCCGAGCCATACCGCACGCCTGGCTGCGCCTGACCCGCAGCATGCACGGCAGATCCTCAGCGCCCGGCGCCTGGCCGAAACCACCCTGATCAGCCTCGCGGCCAAGCGCGCACGGCCGGCCAAGATCCGCCAGTTGCGCGAACTGGTGGCCCGCGAGCGCCAGCACCATGAACAGGGCCAGCGCTGCACGGCGATCCGCCTGGGCGGCGAGTTTCACCTCAAACTTGCGGACATGGCCGACAACCTGCCGCTGGCGCGTTTTCTCAACGGCCTGGTACCGCAGACTTCGCTGATCATTGCCCAGTACGAAGCACGACCATGCAGCCATTGCGCCTGGCAGGAGCATGCGGCGATCATCGATGCGCTGGAGAACGGCGATGGCGAGGCGGCGTTGGCGTTGATGCATGAGCATCTGGACCATATCGAGGCCAAGCTCGACCTGGAGGGTTGAGCATTTTCGCCTGGGAGCGGGACTTGCCCCGCGATACGATGTGGCCGACAGGACGCTATCGCGGGTCAAGCCCGCTCCTAACAGATGGACCGATGACCGCCTTGGAGGGCACCCTGATGACACCTGCGCCGCACATGACACCGCAGCAGCGCCAGCAAGTGCGCGCAGCAATGTCCGATGCCTTCGTCGACACCCACGTCGAATACCTGTGGATCGCCCGCCACCTGGTGGGTTTTGACCGCGAGCTGCTCAAGGAAATCTTCTACAGCGAAGTCGCCCCCGCCTGCTACGGCAACATCATGACGCCGGTACCGCCGGTCTGGACCGGTTTCGACGAAACCTGGCTGCAGGAGGAGATCGAAGAAATCCTCCAGGCACGCCGCGACAGCTGGTGGCGGCGCCATATCGACCGCCTGTTGAACGCCACCTGGGTGTGGTTTTTCTGCAAGGAGATCTGGGCCGACATCCTCCTGGCCCTGGACGAGGCCGAGGCCGAACAGCAGCGCGAGTGACGGCACCTATACTCAGGTAACCACACCATTCGAGCTTGCCTGACCACAGGGGGGCTGCGCTTTGATTCCGCGTTCCCCGCTCATCGCCCTGCTGCTCGCCGTGCTCCTGGCGCTGGGCGGCTGCGGCTCACGGCAAAAGGTCAGCGAGCCGCCGCCCATCCCGGTCAATGCGGCGACCTGGCAACAGATCGACCGCGACATCATCGACGCTTCGCTGGCGGCCACCAGTTCGGTCAACGACTATGCCCGGCGCTCCATGCGGGTCTGGAAAGACCGCGTGCAGCAGTACACCGAAAGCGAGTTCATCCCCTGGTTCACCGGCTACTGGACCCAGCAATGGCTGACCATGAAAGTGGCCTGGTACAAAATGAACAGTGGCGACGGCAGCGAAACCCCGGAAAAGCGCCTGGCCCAGTACCTGCAGGAGCAGTACCACGAACGGGTGCTGGACCCGGTGGCCAAGGAGATCGACCCCGAGGCCATTCGCGACCGGGCCATGGAGCTGTATATCCAGCTGCTTGGCCAGCAACTGCAGCAGATTGCCCAGCGCTACCGGGCGCCGCCGGAGCAGTTCAACCTGCACCTGACGCGAATCCAGGCCATCGGCCTCGGCCCCCCGGCCAACAACAATGCCTCGCTGCATCAACTGCTGTTCAGCAAGCCGCTGGAACAACAACCCGCCTACGCCGCACTGGTCAAACGCCTGCACAGCGCCGTGCGCGCCGGCACCCAGCGCGCCGACATCGGCCTGTCATCGGTCGCCCAGCAAGCCAGTGAAAAGCTCGGCGCCACCCTGGCGCCACGGGGCATCGCCAGCGCCGTGGCGGCAGCCGTCGGGCGTGCGGCGGGCACGGTGATTTCCCTGGCGGCCACCGGCATCGGGGTGATGACCCACAACCGCGAACAACCGGCGATGATCGAGCAACTGCGGGTGATCCTCAACGTCGCGCTGAACGAGGAATGGCGGGAATTGATGGAGAACCGCAAGACCGGCGCCATGGCCGGGGTCTACTACCTGTCGGGTGAGATAGAAGACAGCCTGCTGGCCGCCGAAGGCCCCGAGCGCGAGCCGCAGCCCGCGGCTCAGGTGATCACCCTGCCGGCCCAATAGACGCGCGGCTTATGCGGCGACGCGGTTGTCCGGCTGAGCCTGGGCCGAGGTCGGCAGGCCGAAGATGCGGTCAAACAGCCAGTTGTAGATGAAGGTGTAGCACGGGATCAGGATGATGAACGCCAGGTCGACGACAAAGGCCTCCAGCAGGCTCATGTCCAGCCACCAGGCAATCAGCGGGATCAGGTACACCACCAGGGTCAGCTGAAAACCGATGGCATGCGCCAGCCGCCGGCCAACACTGCGCCCACGCTTGGCCTGGCGGCTTTCCCAGTACTCGAACAGGGTGTTGTAGATGAAGTTCCAGGCCATGGCGATGGTGGTGATCATCACCGCCAGCGGCCCGGTATTGCTCGGCGCGCTGTCGGCCAGGTAGGCCAGGCCCAGGGTCGACATGCACAGACCGATCAGTTCATAGGCGGTCACGTAGACCAGTTTGCGTTTGACACCTTGCACGTTGCTAACCTCGGTTTTGCCGTAAAACGCCGCCCTCTTGGGCAGCTGAGGCGGGCAAGCATGCGTCAATCTTCTTGACAGCCAAAGTCAGCAGCTATCAGATTATCTGACAGGAGATTGCCATGAACTTTTCCAGCGACAACATCGAACTGTTTCTCGCCGTGCTCGACCGCGGCTCGTTTTCCGCTGCCGCCCGGGCTCTAGGACGGGTGCCTTCGGCAGTGAGCATGGCGATTGGCAACCTGGAAGCGGAACTGGGCTTCACCCTGTTCGAACGCACCCACCGGGAAACCCGCCCCACCGCCATGGCCCAGGCCCTGGAGCCGCACGCACGGATGATCGCCAACCAGCTGGGGCAATTGCAGGTGCATGCCCTGGAGCTGTCCCAGGGGCTGGAAAGCACCTTGAGCATCAGCGTGGTGCCGGACATCGACCACACCCGCCTGCTGGCGGCGATCAGAACCCTCAGTGAGCGCCACCCGCTGCTGAATGTCGAGGTGCTGAGCGCACCGCAGGAAGATGCCCTGCAACTGCTGCACGACGGCCGCGTCAGCCTGTGCCTGGCCTTCGCCGGGCTGTCGGTGGACGCCCGCCAGCGCTTTCAGAACATCGGCATGGAGTCGCTGGTGGCCTGTATCGGCCCGCAGCACCCGGCCCTGCAACAGCGCCCCCGGCAAATCGTTTACCTCGAAGACCTGGCCAACGTCCGGCAGATCCTGGTGGCCAGCCGCGACCTGCCCCTGAGCGACACCCGCGCGCTGATCGGCAAGGCGTACTGGCGCACCGACAGCCTGGCCATGGCCATCGAAATGGTCGAAGCCGGCCTTGGCTGGGGCGACTTTCCGTTGTCGCGGGTAGCACCATTGCTCGGCGCCGGGCGCCTGGTGCGCCTGGACTTCAGCAACACCCGCAACGAGTTGCAGTTGCCGGTACATGCCTTCTGGCGCCAGCACCAGCCACTGCAAAAAGCCGCACAGGCGCTGGTGCGTTTATTGGCCGTACAATAAAGCGCCCGGCTGAAACACGCACGCCAGAGCAGGCTGTAGGAAAATCCTGTCAGCCCCTGCGGCAAAAACTCCTATCAATTTTTCAGTTTTGCGGCCGATACCCGTCTGGATAGGTACGAGCACACGCCAAAAGCGCCGCTCGGCACTCCTCTTTACTGGCACAAGGTCTCGGAACATGAACCTGAAATTTCGCCACAAGATCCTGCTGTGCGCCTGCGGCGTCGTGGTTCTGGCATTTGCACTGTTCACCCTTTACAACGATTACCTGCAACGCAACACCATCAAACAGAACATCGACTCGTCGGTCAAACAGGCCGGTGCACTAGCTGCCAGTAGTGTGCAGAACTGGATGAGCGGGCGCATTCTGGTCCTGGAAAACCTCGCCCAGGACGTCGCCCAGCAAGGCGCCAACGCCGACCTGCCGGGCCTGGTCGACCAGCCTTCGTACACCAACAACTTCCAGTTCACCTACGTTGGCCAGGCCAACGGCGTGTTCACCCAGCGCCCGGACGCGAAGATGCCTGACGGCTACGACCCGCGCCAGCGCCCGTGGTACACCGCGGCCGTCGCTGCCAACCAGACCATGCTGACCCCGCCATACATGGCTGCGGTCGGCGGCCTGGTGGTCACCATCGGCATGCCGGTGAAAAGCAAAACCAGCGGCGAACTGCTCGGCGTGGTCGGTGGCGACCTGAGCCTGGCGACCCTGGTGGACATCATCAACGCCGTGGACTTCGGCGGTATCGGCCATGCATTTCTGGTCGACCGTAACGGCCAGGTGATCGTCAGCCCGGACAAAGACCAGGTGATGAAGAACCTCAAGGACATCTACCCGGGCAGCAACCTGCACATCGCCCCGGGCACCCACGAGGTCACCCTGAACAAACAGGAGCGGATCATCTCCTTCGCCCCGGTCAGCGGCCTGCCGACGGCTGACTGGTACATCGGCCTGTCGATCGATCGCGACAAAGCCTACGCCGGCCTGAGCCAGTTCCGTACCTCGGCCATTATCGCCATGCTCATTGCCGTGGCCGCCATCGCCGGCCTGCTGAGCCTGCTGATCCCGGTGCTGATGCGTCCGCTGACCACCATGGGCCGCGCCATGCAGGACATCGCCCAGGGCGAAGGCGACCTGACCCGCCGCCTGGTCGTCGAGAACAAGGACGAGTTCGGTGAACTGGCCGGTGCCTTCAACCAGTTCGTCGAGCGTATCCATGCCTCGATTGCCGAAGTGTCCTCGGCCACTCGCCAGGTCCACGACCTGTCCGAGCGCGTGATGAGCGCCTCCAACGCCTCGATCATCGGCTCCGAAGAGCAAAGCATGCGCACCAACAGCGTGGCCGCGGCGATCAACGAGCTGGGCGCTGCCACCCAGGAAATCGCCCGCAACGCCGCCGATGCCTCGCAACACGCCAGCGGCGCCAGCGAGCAGGCCAACGACGGTCGTCAGGTGGTGCAGGAAACCATTTCGGCGATGACCTCGCTGTCGCAGAAGATCAGCGAATCGTGCGAGCAGATCGAAACCCTCAACGCCAGCACCGACGACATCGGCCAGATCCTCGACGTGATCAAGGGCATCTCCCAGCAGACCAACCTGCTGGCGCTCAACGCCGCCATCGAAGCGGCCCGTGCCGGTGAAGCCGGGCGTGGTTTTGCCGTGGTGGCCGACGAGGTCCGCAACCTGGCCCACCGCACCCAGGAGTCGGCCGAAGAGATCCACAAGATGATCACCACCCTGCAGGTCGGTTCGCGCGAGGCGGTGCACAACATGAACGCCAGCCAGGTCTCCAGCGAAGAAAGCGTGATGGTTGCCAACCAGGCCGGCGAGCGCCTGAGCAGCGTGACCCAGCGCATCGGCGAGATCGACGGCATGAACCAGTCGGTGGCCGCCGCGACCGAAGAGCAGACCGCCGTGGTGGAAAGCCTGAACCTGGACATCACCCAGATCAACGTGCTCAACCAGCAAGGCGTGGCCAACCTCAATGACACCCTGCGTCATTGCGATGCCCTGGCCCAACAGGCCGGGCGCCTCAAGCAACTGGTCGACAGCTTCAAGATCTGACCGCTGTGAAAAACAAAAGGGGCCGCTTGCGGCCCCTTTTTTCATCCTCTCGCGCTACACCGCAAGCACCTGCTTGGCCCGCCCCAGGCGCAGCCAGCCGATCAAAACCGCCAGCATCAGCACAAAACCCAGGTAACCGAAGAACGGATAGACCTGGCCGACCAGGCTGATAAAGCCGATCAGGCTGCAGACAAACGCCGCCACCCCCGCCGCCACCGAACCCAGGCGAAAACTGCGGGTGCCGGCCGGCAACAGCCGCGCCAGAAACGAATACAGCGTGCCCACGGCGGTGTTGACGATCATGCCGAAGATGATCACGCACATGATCACGCCCAGTGCCGGGGAGATTTCGCTGGCAATCGACAGCATCGGCATCGGCAGCTCGGCCACGCTGTCCAGGCGCGACAACAGCCCGGCGCTCATCACCAGCATCAGCCCGCCCAACGCCGCGCCGCCAAGAATCCCGCCCCAGATCGCGGTTTTCTCCAGGCGCGCAGAACCTCCGAGAATCGCCAGGATCGGCGCTCCGGCAACGATGTTGTACGACACATACAGGAACGCACCGAGCAGCCAATGGCGGGTGCCCGCCTCTTGCTGGCTGGCCACCTGGTCAAGCTGGGCAAAGCTCAGCTCGCGGGTAAATACCGCGTACAAGGCAATTGCCGTGGCGACCAGAATCAGGAACGGTGTCACCGCACCGATCAGCAGAATCACCTTCTGCACATCCAGGCACACCACCGCCACCACCAGCACCGTTACCAGCACACTGCCGGCCAGCGCCGGAATGGCGAACTGTTGCTCGAGCAAGGCCCCACCGCCGGCAAGCATCACCACAGTGACGGCGAACATGAAAAAGGTGATCAGCAAATCGACGAACAAGCCCAGGTAACGCCCGCAGATGGCGTACACCACGTCCTTGTGCGAGGCCGCCTGCAAGCGATTGCCGAGCCTTGCCAGGGCCATGCCGAGAAAGGTGAACAACGCCGCACTGACCAGCGCCCCAAGCAGGCCCCAGAGGCCGAAGTCGACAAAGAACAGCAACAGCTCCCGCCCCGAGGCGAACCCTGCGCCGACGATCACGCCGATAAAGGCGCCTGCAATTTTCAGCTGCTCTTTCATTTTCAGCCCTCTGGTATCGATGGCCCTGCGGGGCCTTTGTTGTTGTTTTTACCCAGTGTTGCCGTGCTGACTCAGTCGTTGCCGAGCCAGGCCTGCACTTCGATCTCGACATCCACGCCCAGGGCCAGGCCGGCGCTGACGGTGGAACGCACCGGGTAGCCGCTGGCGAAGAAGCTTTTGTAGACCTCGTTGAAGCCGGCGAAATGAGCCATGTCGGACAGCCACACGGTGGCCTTCACCACCTGGTCGAAACCGACGCCGCACTCGGCCAGGGTTTCACCGATACGCTCAAGCGCCGCCCGGGTCTGGACCTGAATGTCGCCGCGCACCACTTCACCGTCGGCGTGCAGGGGGATCTGCCCGGAAAGAAACAGAAAACCGCCGACCTTGACCGCTTTGGAAAACGGATATGGCAGGTGGCTGGGGATACGCTCGATAGTCGAACTCATGGGAAATCTCCTTCGGGAGTTAACGAAAACGCGCCGGGGACAAGCGTTGCGGCTCGACCCCTTCGGCGCTCAGGGTTGCCGGTAACGGTTGCTCAAGCAACAGCGCACAGGCCAGTTGCGAAGCGCCAGCGGCGGACTGGATACCATAACCGCCTTGCGCCGCCAGCCAGAAAAACGCCGGGTTGTGCGGATCGCGGCCAATCACCAGGTCGCCATCGGCAACGAACGATCGCAGCCCGGCCCAGCTATGACTGGGGCGGCGAATCGCCAGGGTGGTGATGGCCTCGATGTTGTAGATACCGATGGCGACGTCGAGCTCTTCGGGCATCACGTCCTGGGGCTCGACCGGGTCGGCGTTGGCCGGTGAGCCGAGCAACTGCCCGGCATCGGGTTTGAAATAAAAGCTCTCATCGACGCCGATCACTGCCGGCCAGCGGCTGAAGGCCTGGTCTGGCGGGCCGTCGAAGGTAAAGGCCGAGCGCCGGCACGGCTGCAGGCCGACCGGCTGTACGCCGCAGACCGCCGCGATGTGATCGGCCCAGGCGCCAGCGGCGTTGACCAACTGGCGCGCCTGAATGCAGCTGCCGTCGGCCATCACGAGCTGCCAGTAACCTTCGTGGTAACTGCCCTCGACCACCTCGGCATTGCAGTGCAAGTGCCCGCCGGCCTGGCGGTAACCGCGCAAGAAGCCCTGGTGCAGCGCGTGTACATCCAGGTCCATGGCGCCGGGTTCGAGTACCGCGCCGGCCACCACCTCGGCGCGCAGGCTCGGCACCAGCGCCAGCGCCCCGTCGCGGTCGAGCAAGGTCACTTCGGTACCGTTGGCCTGGCTCTGTGCATAGGTGCTGGCGAGCAGCGCCTGTTGCTCCAGGGTCGCCACATACAGACAACCCCGCGGTTCGAGCAGTGCATGCTCGCAGAAGCCCGGCGGCGGCGACTCATAAAAGGCCCGGCTGGCGCGGGTCAGCGCCTGGATCTGCGGGGTGCCATAGGCCTCCATGAACATCGCCGCCGAGCGCCCGGTGGAGTGGTAGCCGGCCTGGGCTTCGCGTTCAAGCATCAGCACTTGGCGCCCTGGCGCCAGCCGATAGCCCAATGAAGCACCGGCAATACCGGCGCCGATGATCACGATGTCGAAGGTCTGTGTCATAGCCATGCAATCACCTCCGAGATGAAATTATCATTTGTGAGAATTCTAATATCTGAGAATTTCGGATTATGCAAGCGCTCACGGTAAGATGCGCATCCGTTTTACCTGACCGAGATGCTTGATGAGTGCCGACCGCCCCCCTGCCGACACCCGCCCTGGCGCGCTGCCGCTGATTGACCGCGCCGAAGTCGGCGCGCGCCTGCGCAGCGTGCGCAAGGCCCAGCAACTGACGCTCAAGCAACTGTCGGCGCTGTCCGGGGTACCGGTCTCGACCCTGTCGAAAATGGAACTGGCGCAGGTCTCGGTGAGCTACGAAAAACTCGCGGCGGCGGCGCGGGCGTTGCAGGTGGATATCGCCCAGCTGTTTCGCGCTTCAGGCGTAAGCGATGTGCCAGTGCCGACCACCGTAGTGGTCAACTCCCTGCCCAGCGCCCCCGGCTACAGCACCGGCACCTACGACTACCACCCGATTGCCGGCGAATTCCCGCAGCGCCTGATGACCCCGATGTACGCCCGGATCATCGCTCGCGAGCGGCAACAGTTCGACGAATTCATCCGCCACCCCGGGCAGGAATTTGCCCTGGTGCTGAGCGGGCGTGTACGGATTGTGTTCGAAACCGGTGAAGCCGTGAGTATCGGCCCGCAGGAGACGGCGTACTTCAACAGCAATGTCGGGCATATTTATCTTTCCGAGACGGAAGATGGCGGCGATGCGCATGTGATGGTGGTGATGACGGATCGGTAACAGCGTTGTCTGTAACACCGCATCGCGGGTCAAGTCGAGACGTCGCACCGCCGCTCCCACAGCGCTACGCGCTCAACAAGAGCGAAGCGAATTGTGCTCTTGATCTTGATCTACCGGCCCCGTTAACCAGAAGGGCCGAGTGCAGGTGTTGCGAAGGGGCTAGTGCGCAGCACCTTCGGCGTTAGCCGAAGTTGCGAAACGTAGAGTTGCTTGCAACTCGAAGTTCGCAATGCCCCGTAGCGACACCGGAGCGAGGGAACCCGAAGCGCAGCGCAGGGCCCACTGGTGGGGCGAGAATTTTTGCTTACTTTTCGACTGAAAAAAGTAAGCCGCCGTAAGGGCGGAAAGGTGACTAAGCCACACCCTGGCAAATGGATGGTGCAAACCCTCCCGAAGCTCGACCCAGTTATAACCTAATAACGAACAAGTCTATTTGGCTATAAAAAAACCTTTATGCTGGCTGCCATCCGATCACGGGCACGTTGGGCGTTTAGGTTACTTATGGATGTAGGTTCTTTCGGTTTCACCATTGCAGGCCTGGTAGTTGGATTCATCGTCGGCATGACCGGCGTCGGCGGCGGCTCGCTGATGACCCCGATCCTGCTGTGGTTCGGCATCAACCCCGCCACCGCCGTAGGTACCGACCTGCTCTACGCCGCCATCACCAAAGCCAGTGGCGTCTGGGTCCACGGCAAAAACAACAATATCGACTGGAAAATCACCGGCTGGCTGACCCTTGGCAGCGTCCCGGCCGCCGCCCTGACCCTGTGGTTCCTCGCCAGCCTCGATGCCGACACCCAGGCCGCCAACGCCATTATCAAGCAAGGCCTGGCCGTGGTCCTGGTGCTCACCGCCCTGGCCATCCTGTTCAAAAGCAAACTCCAGGCCTTCGCCAGCAAACACGCCGGCGACCGCTACCACCTGAGCGGCACCAGCCTCAACCTGCTGACCGTAGTCACCGGCGTGGTGCTCGGCGTCATGGTCTCGCTGACCTCGATCGGTGCCGGCGCCCTGGGCACCGTGGCGCTGTTTCTGCTCTATCCGTACCTGGTCACCCGCCGCCTGGTCGGCACCGAAATCGCCCACGCCGTGCCCCTGACCCTGGTCGCAGGTCTCGGCCATGCGAGCATGGGCAACATGGACTGGTCGCTGCTCGGCTACCTGCTGCTCGGCTCGCTGCCGGGCATCTACATGGGCAGCCACCTGACCGGGCGAATTTCCGACAGCATCCTGCGCCCGTGCCTGGCGGGCATGCTGCTGATGATTGGCTACAAGCTGGCGTTCTGATCAAGGCTTTCAGGCAACACCAATCCCTGTGGGGCCGGCCTTGCCGGCGATGGGCTACGCAGTAGCCCCAGGGTCAATCCTGCGTACGCCACAGCACCGGCCACTTGTCTGGCCAGTTCCCAGTGCAACTGCCCATGCGTGACAGCGAGCGCGGTCGCATGCGCTCCCCGTCAAAACGCCAGCTCTGTTCCATGCCGCAATCGCCAATGCCCCGCGCCAGGATGAAACTGCTGAGCACCCCGGAGTCCGGGTCATAGCCCACCGAACCGCCAAAGTCGCCCCACTGCTCCTGCGCCGCAATCTTCTCCAGGTGCAGCGCCTTCGCCTGCTCGGGATGCGCCCGCGAAGTGGTGTACAGCGCGTACTCGCAGTTGTAGGCACCGCAGCCGAAACGAAAGCTCACCAGCGCCGTGTCCTTGCTCAAGGCATAGGCCTGGGCACTGTCCGGGGTCCAGTCCGCGTCGGGATCGCGCCAGTCGTTTGCGGTGGCAGTCATGACCACCTCGCTGATGCGCCTGGCCTCTGCTTCACCCATCGGCTCGGGGCGTACGAATGGCGCCAGCTTGGGCAGTACTGGCGCAGAAGGCACGGCGCTATCCGGCGCATCCCCTGTGCGCACCAAGGCGCTGCGATGCCCTGCCCGCCCCTGCACCGAATCGATCAGCAACAACGAAGCCGTCAGGCCGTTCAGAGAGCTGCCAAGCTCGCCATCATTGCTCTGCGAGGTCAGGCGCGCGCCGTTGCGCATGGCCTTGAGCAGGGCCATCGCCTGCTCGCCGCTGGCGTGCCAGAACACCACGCCGTCCTCCTGAGCCTCGCTCAAGGGTAGTGCCAGCGGCTGGCCATCGAGCTGCAACGGCGCCTCCAGCGAGCTGTTGCTGAAGATCGTCACCTGCAGTTGGCCATCGAGGCCGGCCCCGCGCATTACCTGGATGCCCAGCGGCATGTCCGCCCGGGTATCGGCCGCCAACGCCGTGCACTGGCGGGTGTTGTCACAGCCCACCACCCAGTCCTTGAGGGGCTGGTACAGCGGTACCGGTTCTGCCGCCGCAGCGTGGGCAGCACCGGGCAAGGCCAGCAAGGTGAGAAAAGCGGCGTGCAACGGTGCGCTCATGATGAATTCCGTTTCAGGTAAACGGCGCATTCTAACGCTGGGCATCCTGAAAGTACTGCTCCAGGGTAATGATGCTGAGTTCACCAGCGGCTGGCTGATTAGACAACCGGCTTGCCAAAAACATATGGAAATCCGTATATTCGAATTTCCACATGTAAAAGGCCGATTCGATGCTCAGCCCCACCGCCCTGTTCAAATGCCTCGCCGATGAAACCCGTGCCCGCGCCACGCTGCTGATCGCCCGCGAAGGTGAACTGTGCGTCTGCGAGCTGATGTGCGCGCTCGACCACAGCCAGCCAAAGATCTCCCGCCACCTGGCGCAACTGCGCAGCTGCGGCCTGTTGCTCGACCGCCGCCAGGGCCAGTGGGTGTACTACCGGCTTAACCCGCAACTGCCGGCCTGGGTCAACCAGGTATTGCAGTTGACCCTTGAAGCCAACGGCCAGTGGCTCAGCGCCGACAGCACCCGCCTCGACGGCATGGGTGATCGCCCTGCCCGCGCAACCTGCTGCTAAGGAGTCCGCCCCATGCGAATCCTGTTCATGTGCACCGCCAACAGCTGCCGCAGCATTCTGTGCGAAGCGCTGTTCAACCACCTGGCCCCGGCCGGTTTCGAAGCGCTCAGTGCCGGCAGCTTCCCCAAGGGCCAGGTGCATCCTCGCAGCCTGTCGACCTTGCAACGCGCCGGCATCGGTATCAGCGGCCTGACCAGCAAAGGCAACGACACCTTCGTCGACAACCCACCGGACATCGTCATCACCGTCTGCGACAACGCCGCTGGCGAAGCCTGCCCGCTGTACTTCGGCCCGGCACTGAAGAGCCACTGGGGGCTGGCGGACCCGTCCGAAATCCACGGCACCGACACCCAGCTCGATGCCGCCTTCGACGCCACCCTGGCGCGTATCGCGCTGCGCTGCACAACCTTCCTCGCCCTGCCCTTCGAGCGCCTGAGCCGCGATCAGCTGCAGGCTGAAATTGACCGCATCGGCACCTTGTAAAAGGACTCTCCCATGAATGATCAACTGCCCAATCTCGACCTCGACCTGATCCCTGCCAACGCCGCCCATGACGGGCACAAGCCGCGCATCCTGCTGCTTTACGGCTCGACCCGCAAACGCTCGTTCAGCCGCCTGCTGACTGAGGAAGCTGCGCGCCTGCTGGAGCACTTGGGCGCCGAAACCCGGATTTTCAACCCCAGCGGCCTGCCCCTGCCCGACGACGCGCCCGAGGACCATCCCAAGGTGGTCGAACTGCGCGACCTCATGCAATGGTCCGAAGGCCAGGTGTGGTGCTCGCCCGAGCGCCACGGCGCCATGTCGGCGGTGTTCAAGGCGCAGATCGACTGGGTGCCGCTGGCCATGGGCGCGGTGCGTCCGACCCAGGGTAAAACCCTGGCAGTGATGCAGGTGTGTGGTGGTTCGCAATCATTCAACGTGGTCAACCAGCTGCGGGTACTGGGGCGCTGGATGCGTATGTTCACCATCCCCAACCAGTCCTCGGTGCCCAAGGCCTGGCTGGAATTCGACGGTAACGACCGGATGAAACCTTCGGCCTACTACGACCGCGTGGTCGACGTCATGGAAGAGCTGGTCAAGTTCACCCTGCTGCTGCGCGGGCGCAGCGAGCATTTGGTCGATCGCTACTCCGAGCGCAAGGAGTCGGCCGAGGCCTTGTCACAGCGGGTCGGCCAGCGTTCGATCTGAGCGCCTGACGATAGCCAGCGAATAATCACACCGGCTGTCGTCATCCAGGCTTACCAGTTCCATGGCCAGTGCGAAGCGCTCGGTAATCCCCAGCTCATCCCCCAGCCCACGGAAAAACTCGCGCAGTACCGGCCACTGCAGCACGTCTTCGAAGCCCAGTTCACGGGCGATGCGGTGGTAGCGGTCGGCGCCGGTGATGCGTATAAACACCTGCTCGGCGCCGAATTCGAGGATGTGCAGGCGGTATTCCGGACTGGAGGTAAAGATCGCCGCCACCACCAACCGGCCGAGGCCACGGGCGTCGCGCTCCAGTTGCACCTGGCTGGCCATGTGCCGCGCTGCCATGCGCCGGCCGAGGCGATAGAACATGCGCTCGGACAGGCGATTGATGTGCTCGCGGCCGAACATTTCCCCGGCCTGCTCCAGCATCAGGCCATAGAAGGCCCCGGTGATGTTCGACAGCGACTGGGCCATGCCGACCACGCTGTCGGGGAAAAACGCATGGACCAGCGCCTGCCAGTCCATATCCTCGGGGTAACGGTCGTGCTCGCGCAGGGCGGCGGCTTGCAGGAAGGTCTCGGGAAGTCCTTTTCCGGGCGAATTCATTGCCACTGATCTCCATGAAATGGCCCCATGCATCCATTGCACAGGCGACCGATGAGTGTAGGCAAGCCTTGCTGGCGCTACCTCACCAACCGACGTCCGGCATGCTCACGGCCCATGACGAACTGCAGCAACCTGTCCATCGGCAACGGCCGGCAGAACCAGAAGCCCTGGCCCAGGCTACAGCCCTGGGCCTTGAGGTAATCGAGCTGCTCGCGGGTTTCGATGCCCTCGGCCACCACCTGGAGATCCAGGCTCTCGGCCAGCATCAGGTAGCCATTGACGATAGCCTGGTCGATCGGGTTGCTCTGCACCTCGCTGATGAACACCCGGTCGATTTTGAGCTTCTCGAACGGCAAGGCGCGCAAGGTGCTAGGCGATGAGTAGCCGGTACCGAAGTCGTCGATCGACACCTGCACGCCCATGCCTTGCAAGCGCAAAACGTTCTGCCGGGCCTGCTCGATATCCTTGAGCGCGGCGGTTTCGGTCACTTCGATTTCCAGGCGGTTGGCCGCCAGGCCGCTACGCTCGAGAACCGCCGCCAACTTGCTGACAAAATCGCACTGCATGAACGAGTAGCCGCTCATGTTCACCGCCACCGGCACATCCAGCAGGCCGGCTTCGATCAGCGCCCGGTTGTCGGCGCAGGCACGGGTCACCACCCAGACATTGAGCGCCGACATCAGCCCGTTCTGCTCGGCCAGGGGGATGAACACCTCGGGCGATACCGGGCCGTTGGCGCCGTCGTTCCAGCGCAGCAAAGCCTCAAGGCCGGTGATCCGTTGCGGGTCGGCCAGCTCGAACTGCGGCTGGTAATGCAGCTGCAATTGCTCGGTCTCGATCGCCTGGCGCAGACGCTCCAGGCGCTGCTGCTCGCGCTGCTGGGTGATGCGCATGGCCGGGTTGAAACAAGCGATGCGATTGCCGCCGGCCTTCTTCGCCTGGTACATGGCAAAGTCGGCATCGATGATCAGTTGATCCGGCGCCGGCGCTTGCCCTTCCCGGCAATTGGCGCAGGTACTGACGCCAAGGCTTGCGCGCACAGCCAAGGCCATGCCGTCGATCCGCAGCGGCGCCTGCAGGCACTCGAACAGCCGTGTGGCCAGGCCCATGCCACCCTGTTCGGCAAACGGCTGACGCACCACCACCACGAACTCATCGCCGCCAACCCGGGCCAGCAACCCCGCACCGGTCAGGCACTGGCGAAAGCGCTCGGCGACGCCAACCAGCACCCGGTCACCGACGTAATGACCATGGTTGTCGTTGATGATTTTCAAGCCATCGAGGTCGATGAACACCAGCACCAGTTGCTGCACCTGCGCTTGCGCCAGGGCGATCTCCTGCTGTAGGCGCGTATGCAGGGCGCTGCGGTTCATGCAGTGGGTCAGGGTGTCATGGCTGGCCAGGTGGTTGATGCGCCGGTGCATCTGCAGCTGTTCACTGATGTCATAGCACACCCCGATCAGCAGTTGCCGGCCACCCAGCAACAGCTCGCCGACACTTACGTGCAAATCGAACAACGAGCCGTCCTTGCGCTTGCCGAGCAGCTCGCGTACCAGGCCGTTGAGCTTGCGCCCGCCGCCCGCACGGTAGGACGCCAGGCACTGATCATGGTGCTCGGCGTAGGCCCTGGGCATCAGCCGGGAAATATTCGCACCGGCAAGTTCGGCGAAGCTGTAGCCGAACAGCTTCTGCGCCGCGGCATTGATCGCCTGCACCCGCCCCCATTCATCGGTGATGACAATCGCATCGGCGGCGGCCTCGAAAATCGCGTAGGGAATGCTGGTCAGCTCACGCTCAGCGTTGGCCGCAAGCTTGTCGAAATCCTCTCGGGTCATGATCGCGGCCTAGCGGTTGAAGCGGTCCACCAGCGCATACATTTCATGCGCCGTGTGTTCAAGCTCACGGCCGATGCTGGCGGAACTGGCGGCTATGTCGACGTTCTGCTCGGACACCTGGGCGATGGTGGTGATCTGCCGGCTGATGTCTTCGGCGACATGGGCCTGCTGTTCGGAGGCGGCGGCCATCTGCTCGGTCATCTGGTGGATATGCTCGACCGCCACGCCGATGCCTTCCAGGGCGTTCTGGGTGGCGATCACCTGATCGACACCGGCATGGGCCTCGTCACTGCCCTGGCGGGCGATATCCACCGCCTGGTTGGCGGCGCTGTGCAGCGACTGGATGATGGTCTGAATGGTTTCGGTCGACTCCTGGGTCTTGAACGCCAGCGCCCGCACCTCATCGGCGACCACGGCAAAACCACGACCCTGCTCGCCGGCCCGCGCCGCTTCAATGGCGGCGTTGAGCGCCAGCAGGTTGGTCTGGTCGGCGATCTGGCGGATCATGTTCGAGGCGATCTGGATCGACTGGGTCTCGTCGGCAAAATTTTCCACCGACTGGCTGATCTGGTTCACCGTGTCCTGCAGTTTCTCGATCACCAGGCGAGTCTTGCCGGCTTCTTCGGAGCCGACCCGGGTCAGCTGGTTGACGTCGTCGGCCTCACGGGCGGTGTCGTGGATGTGGGTCGAAACCTCGGAGATAGACGCCGCCATCTGGGTCATGGCAGTAGCGGCCATGTCGGTCTCGTCGCGCTGGCGCTGCAACGACGACTCGGAGGCCTGAGCCAGCTTGCCGCTTTCGCCGGCCATGGTTTCGGTCTTCTGCGCGTAGTCGCCGGAACGGCTGAGGGCGGTGCGCACCTTGGCCTGTTCGCTGATCAGCGACATCATCAACTGCGCCACGGCGCCATGCTCGTCGGTGTAGGTGCGGGCAATCAGTTCGCTGTCGAAACTGTCGGCGGTGGCACGCCGGGCCAGGGCGAACTTGCGCTGCAGGTTCCAGTGCGCAGCCACCTGCATGCCGACAAAACCACAGGCCAGCACGGCCAGCGCCGCCCAGCTATCGAGGTACCACACGGCGGCAAGGCAAGGCACGCCAAGCGCCACCGGCGCCAGCGCCTGCTCTTTCACAGCCTTGGCCAGGTGCTTGAAGCTCCAGCTCTTTTTGCCCGTACGGATGCGCTGGTAAAGCGCGGCGGCACGCTCGATATCGGCACGCTGCGGCTTGACCCGCACCGACTCGTAGCCGACGACCGTCGCCCCCTCGAGGATCGGCGTGACATAGGCGCTGACCCAGTAATGATCGCCATTGCGGCAGCGGTTCTTGACGATGCCCATCCAGCTCTTGCCGGCCTTGAGGTACGACCACATGTGGGCGAACACCGCTTCGGGCATGTCCGGGTGGCGGACGATATTGTGCGGGCTGCCGATCAGCTCTTCACGGCTGAAGCCGCTGATGGCCACCAGCTCGTCGTTGCAGTAGGTCAGGTTGCCGTGCAGGTCGGTGGCAGAAATCAGCCGCTGTTGGTTCTGGAAGATGACTTCCTGCTGGGTGACCGGCAGATTGCTTCTCATGCGCTGGGTATCCGTTATTGCGAGATCAATCGGGTGTAATTACCCGCATTGTAGGTGTGGCAATTGGCCATACCTCATGAATAGAGCGGCTGTAGCTATAGCGATATGGAATACCTGGTTAATTTTGCTCGCCGGGCTGATTGGCCAGGGTCAGGCATTCACGGAACAGCCGGCTGGCCGGGTCGAGGCTGCGATTGGCCGAGTAGAAGCAGCCGATGCTGCCAAAGCTCAGCGGCTTGCCAAGGTCGAAGGCCTTGAGCTTGCCGCCCTGGGCCAGTTGCCGGGTGGTTTGCAGGGGGAAGAAGCCGACGGTCTGTTGGTCCTGCATCAATTCGTAGTTGGTCAGGGCCGCGATCGACTCGATGACGTTGGCCGGCGGGCCCAGGTCCAGTTCCTCGAACAGGCGGTCGACGGTACGCCGCAACAGACCGCTGCGCGGCGGCAGAATCCACGGGAACGGATGCAGCTCGGCCAGGCTCAGCGGCCCGCCGCTGGCGTGCAGCGGGTGCTCGGCACCGGCGACGATGCACAGCCCCTCTTCGCACAGCACATCGACTTTGAGCCGCGGCTCGTGCTCGTGCCAGCGCCAGTCATCGGGAATGCGCCCGACGACAATATCCAGCTCACCGGCCAACAGGCTTGAGAACAGCTGGTCCATATGCCCGACCCGCACCGTCACCAGCACCCCTGGTGCGCTCTCCTTGAGCAGGCGCAGGGTATGCGGCAACAGCAAGGCCGATGACGAGGTCAGCGAGCCGACCATGACCTGGCCGGTGGTGCCGCTGTGGTAGGCATTGACCTCATCGGTAAGGCTGCGCAGTTCGGTGAGCATGGCATGGGCGCGGCGCACCACCACCCCGCCCAGCTCGGTGGCACGCACCCCGCGGTTGCCGCGCACCAGCAAGGCGGCGCCAAGGAAGGCTTCCATTTCGTGGATGATCTTGGTCACGGCCGGCTGGGTCAGGTTCAACGCCTGGGCCGCGCCCACCAGCGAGCCGCTACGCAGGACCTGGTCGAAGACCACCAATTGATAGAGTTTGAGTTTGCGCGCAACAGAGACAACGGTCGACTTCATGGGTAACACCGGATGATGATCGAGCGCCGTAAAAACAGCACTCAACCTAACGGGCGATTCCTTATTGTTTTATAAACTTTCACACCAGAACTTCGCAGCGTGGCGGGGAGAGTTGTTCATTCCTTTAAACTCAATATAGAGCCCGCAGGCGAGCAAAAAACTGATGTAGATCATCAATTTAGGCGAGAAAAACAGGTAGGGAGAGAGGGTGCGGCGGGGGTTACTTTCCGAGCATAACATACTTTCAGACATCGGCAAGGCAGCGGCTTCCTTGTTATTCCAAACAGCCTATAAAGCAGTCGATTAAAGTTGAAATAAAAATAACGAACACAACTATAACAACTTGGAATACCTGGAAGATTTATTATTTCTGCTTGCCCGACAGACATGAAAAACCCCGCTCGGGGCGGGGTTTGCTCTGGCGGTGACGGTCAGAAGGATTCGACCGGCTTCTGCGCCGCAGCTTCGGCTTTTTTCATCTCCAGGTTAGGAAAGGAGAAGCGGATGTACAGCGCCGAGTCAGCCCCCTCACCGGTCAGCATCAGCTCGGCGCAGCGGATGTTATCTGCAGAGCCATTTAGCAAGGTGGGGACACTGGAGTATTTCTTCGAGGTATCGGCCCCCTCAAGGAAGGTGTAAGTGAAATCCCCCGCCGCGACGCCCACTTCTTCATAGCGGGTATACCGGGTCAAGTAGTCGTCGCGATTGCGCGCACTGCTCGCCAGCTCGATCAAGTCCAATTGCGTGTTGGCGTCCGACATCGAACTCAACATGAACGTCTTGTTCAGTGCTGTCATGGCGTTGTTGTAAATCTCCTGATCGAAGTCACTGATCAGCGAAACCGTGTTCAGTTTGCCGCCTGCAAATACCAGGGCCAGGGTAAATTTGTGGCCGATAAAGTCCACATCATCCTTGCACATGGCGGGAGCGAGAAGATCTTCCGAGCAGTCGTAATAGCCCTTGGCTTCGGTATAGGCTGACCGTGGCGAGTCAAAGGCAAAATCCTTGAACAGCTTTTCTTCGGCCATTGCCGACGAGCTGGCTCCGAGGGTCACGGCCAAGGCCAATCCGAGAGAACCCATTTTTTTCGACATCAGACATTCCCTTGCAGGTGAGCAAAATCTTCGTTAATGGCTCAATGCTATCGCATCCTGAGCACTAATGTCCCTGCGTTGCTCCTTGACGCCTCGCAAGCGTCCAGTTTTCTTGACACATCGAAAGAGACTCAGTAATTTTTCCGCCCCTCCTTTTCGGCTACCTCTGCCGTGCACTGCCCAGGCGTTAACTCGCGAAGCGGTCATACAGATGCCGACACTTCCCTGGCGTACCTCTACTCCGATATCAAGTGCACAAGGATGATTCCATGATCATTCGTCAGGCAAACGCTGCCGACTACCCGCAACTGCTCGACCTCTGGCTGCGCTCCGTGCGCGCCACCCACCACTTCCTACAAGCATCCGACATAGACGCGCTGCTGCCGCAACTGCGCGACGTCTACCTACCCGCGGTTGAGTTATGGGTTGCAGTAGACACTGAAGACCGCCCGCTGGGCTTTATCGGGCTCAACGAAACCCACGTTGAGATGCTCTTCATTGATCCCGACCTGCGCGGGCAAGGCATTGGCCGAGCGCTACTGGATTACGCGCATGATTCGCGGGATACCCTGAGCGTTGACGTAAACGAGCAAAATCCCCAGGCGGTGGGGTTTTATCTGCATTACGGCTTTGTTCAGACTGGCCGTTCGCCGCTGGATGGCGAAGGCCGGCCGTTCCCGTTGCTGAACATGAGCTTGCCGGCTGCAACGGCCTGAAACGGTTCTGGGTTGCCAAGCAGGAATTGGGTCAGTGCGCCAGTGACGGTTGGGTAGCGACCGAGACGGTGAAGATCAAGACAAACAGCACAACGAGTACCCAGAACACCACCACGATTGTCAGCATGACAACCTTCAGGCTTTGATAAAGCCAGCGCAACCAATGACCTTCGGGTCTTGCTGCTGAGCGGGTTCTGAGTACGCCCTTCAAATAGAAACCGAGCAGGGCCAACAGTGCGCCATCAATCAACAGCGCAGGCAGCCCGGCTACGGGAAAAATGCTTTCCCACCGATAGAATGGCGAGCGGCTCAGGAACAGCACATAACAGGTGAGGCTGCCGTAGGGGATGGCTCGCCACCCTTTACCGGCCAGCGCCCCGACCATCAGGCACATAACCATCATGAACGGGTTGAGGAGAATATCGATCATCCATTCCAGTACGTTGGGGAAGTAGCCCGGGGAATGGATGCTGCGCCAGATGTGTTCGAACAATGTTCAGGCTCCTGCCTTTTATGGACTTTCCGCAGCACGGTATCGGCGCATTGTCGGGTTACATGAGCCCTGTTCAGGGGCTGTACGAAACGCCTCTCATCGTAGACTGCTTACGAGCGAACACTCGGCACTCTTGGTAGACTAACGCACCCCTGTTGTTGCTTCGCGCCGGCAAGCTGTAACAAACCGTGCAAAGCAAAACACCCCTGAATGGCTGCAAATGCGTCGTAGAACATGCCCCTAGAATCCGCCTCAACCCCAGTAAACCCGCGCCCTGAGCCGTCCCGCCGGTTCAGCGTTGCGCCTATGATGGATTGGGCCTACTTAACGTCAAACCCCTGAAAGTAAAGGGCTAGCACCACCATCCCGGACATCTGTACCAGTTTCGTACCAACCTGGCTCAATGAAGCACCGGAGCTGAACCACCTAGTACTTTCTGTTGATAGTACGATACGGCTCCCAGCAACGCCTCTGCGGCCACTCGAAGACCCTCGACTTCTTCCGCCGGCTTAACTCCTTTAGCCTCTTCATACGAGCGCCATGCCTGCATTGCCTCATCCAGGAGTGGCTGGCCAACTCTCATTTTTTCCTCAAGATCGTCCATTTCCCCTTCCTCCTTTGCGCACGTGCGAATCAACAGTGTAGCCAGCTCACCAACGGCGTCAGGTTCCCAAGCTGACAACGAGGGTTCGATTCCCCTCACCCGCTCCACTGTTTTCATGGCCTCCAGCGGTGCGTGCACATGACTGCGATCAGTTGGGGGACGTTTGCAATAAACGTTCGTCAGCATCGGCGAAGACTCGTCAGCAGCCTGCCCATAGGTTTTCCCGCTAAAATCTGTGGGGGCACGAAAAAAGAGTAATATTAGTAATATACCTTGGCAAAATCGGCTACAGCCCTTGTAGATCAAGGCTTTCAGCGGTTTTGCGAAAGAGGGATATTCAAGGGATATGGGAGAGATACTATTACTCTTTCAAAAGGTAATATTCCAAAATCTTAAAACCCTTTAAAATCAACGACTTAGCAAAAATATCCCTTTTCATATCCCTCCATATCCCTTCAGCCTGTAATATCTCAAGCCCAGTAAAACCGGGGCCTACAGCGCCATTTACCGCCCGCCCCCACCCATATCCCTCTTTTTTCAGATCCCCCTTCCCCACTTGGAGACGTCGATGAAAGCCCCTGCTCAGCGCCCCGCATTACCCAAGATCGAAGTTACGAAAGAGGGCCGATACTGGCGGGTGGATTGGGACTACCAGGAAGCCCCTGAGAGTCGGGTGCTGTTTGACAAGGCAGAGTTTCTGGATGGATATGTATGCGGCGTGCTGGCAACACTGGGCGTCTCCGCAGGTGAAATTTGCCGTCCTTCAGCTCGCGCCGGCACGGCTAAGAAAATGTGCGAAGAAACTGCCCTCAAGCTGGCCGAACTGCTAAAAAAACTCCTCCACCCGGTCGTTGAGGATCAGCACCGCCGCCTGGTAAACGAAGCCAACCTCCCGCATGCGGAGCTATTGGCCGAAAGCAAAGAAGTGAAAAGTTCTGGAGACCGTTGAACCTGCTACAGCCCTCGTCATTACAGCCCCTGAGCGTTTCCCCACCTGGTAGAGCCTGGCCCTCAGTGCCCACTGTTTCTGAGCTGCACTAAAAATGAAAACACGGGCATTCGCTCATTTTTTCAAATTCCCCTCAGGCCGGCCGGGGCCTTCAGAATTGCCACCTCGCTCAGGACGCCACAGCGTTCCCTGCAAACGCATGACATTTCTTTTCAAAACTTTGCACTCAATGCAATGGCGGATCACCGTCCAAGGCCCGCAGCAGGCCTGGGCTGGGGCCCCTATCGCACCACGACAGGGGTTTGCACTTTTTAGCGACGAAAAGCCCGTCGGCGGGAGGGGGATAAGTGATTTTCTGCCAATTTTTTTTCAGATACTCATGAATTTTCATTGGTAAGATAGAAAGGACAGTCGAAGCCAGTACCCAATGAGGTGATGTTTATGACCACAAAGCGGCAGCACTTTGTGCCTCAGGCATATTTAAAAGGCTTTTCTGAAGTCGAAGGGGAACCATTCATATGGGCGTATGACAAGCGCGAGGGCAGACGCCGAAAACGCGACTCTGTAAAAGCATTCGGGTACTTAGACTATTATTACGAACAAGAGACAGAATCCGGGGAGCGAGACTCTGACTCTATGGAGAAGACTCTATCCAGAACAGTTGACAACGAGCTACCTTCTCTAATAAAGAAGCTTAGGATAACCCCTGGAACCACGCCAAACATAACTGATGAGGAAAAAGGAAAACTCGCATATTTTATCGGCCTAACCCTGACCCGCGGCCCGAGTTTTAGAGATGGGATCAACAATCTATATTCACAAATAGCAAATATAGAAATTAGCCATCTTGCCCAGCACGACGAGCGTTTACGTAAAGCCCTGAGTGACAATTTAACTAAAGTAGAGGCCAAGCCATGGGTATCACTACGTCCAATGCTAGAAGTGGCGCACCAAGTCGCCCAGAGCATTCTAGGTAAGAACTGGCAATTCTTTCAAGCTGCTGACTCAGTTCCATTTCTCACTTCTGATAATCCGGTAGTCATTGGTGGAAAACAAATAGTTGGCCCATGCAGCCCTTTTGCAGAGCTATTGATACCTCTAAGAAAAGACCTGGCATTAGTCTGCACCCATCACGGCACAAAACCAATCGAAGCATTTAAGCAATCACCAATACAAACACGGCATTTCAACCGGGGCATCGTCAGAGCCGCCAAAGATCGAGTTTTTTCATGTACCAACTCTGATGCAATCGAGAGACTGGTAAAGAAATACTCATCCGACCACCAGCACATTACGATCTAATCAGCTAAAATCGGACACCTAGGAAACCCCAATGGATATAGAAAGCTTCAGCCTTTGCCTAAGCTATATGGAATTAATAAAACCCAAGAGCAACCATATAGATAAGATAATCCCAGTCGCAGGAACTCTTCTTGGTACTTTTTTTGGTTACGCGCTAAACCAATTTACGAGCAACCGGAAAGAAAGCAAAGCAGTGAAAAATAAGCTGCTGTGCTGCGATGAAGACATACAAAGACTAAAGCACGCACTTGACAAACTAATATGCGAATCAATTCGAATCATGGGCGAAATAAACCGCCACAGAAGACCAACCAGCCACCAACTACCAGCAAAGCTCAGTGCTTTTTATCTAAGCGAACATTTCATAGAGCTAGCTCATAAATTCAGCACCAATCAACGGTACTGGGTGCACTTATTGATTGAAAACTTAGATGAGATGAACTCCCACCTAGATATGATCATAAATGAAAAGTCTCACGACCTGTTTATACTTTCTGCAGAACTAGTTAGCACGGTGGGGCTGGCTGGAACAATGCATGCACTATGTCAGAGCTTTCAAGACGACAAGAAACAATTTAAGAATACTCCTGAAGAGCAGCTGGAAGCCTTGGGATTGAACCCTGAAGAAATTGCTATATTTACATCCCTATCTGAGAATGCTGAAGAAAACAATCGAACCCTTAAACTCTGAGAGAAAATCACATAGATATTTCTTTAAGCTGAGTAGACAAAACGATACTTTCGGATGCGCCGTCTATAAACTTCTCGGAATTATTTGGTAGTGGGCTTGACCCATGAGAGTGACTTGAAATTTCAGTGTTCATGCGTTCCACCAAGTCGATTAAATCGCACAGGACTCGCAAGACATTCACTTGTTCTGAGCCAAGCCATGTTTTAGGCGCAACGAGATGCTGGCTGACCTGAGACACGCTGCGGCGCAGACCTTGGATCTGTTCTCGCATATCCCCGCCCACCGTGGCGTTGTGCTTCTGGCCGATCACCAGGTTGTAGTCGCGGCCCGTGGCCTGGTGCAGATCATCCACGGCGGCCAGGCTGGCCGATCCGCCGGAAAGCAGCTTGAGCGCGCCCAGGGCTTCGATCTTCTTCACCCCACCCACTGACTCGGTCGAATGGTCGGCAACGTCCCTGGTGTGGCTCTGGAAGCTCTCTGTGTTGGCCATGGCCTCCACCTCGCGCTCGGTCGCCTTGTCCTGAATCTTTCCATCAGTCTGGCGCAGCCAGTTGCCGTCGGCATCGACACGCTGCTGGCAGGCTTCGCTGTGCTGCCATACCTGGTCACCTTTCGGCACCCGGGGCAGGCTCAGGCCGTGCGGCAGGATCTGCTGGATAAAGGGCTTGTGCGGCAGGCCGTAGGCGAAGCTGACCACCACGGTGGTGCCTTCCTCGGGGAAGCCGAACATGCCAGCTTCCTGGCCGCCCATGGGGGCCGGCAGCGGCAGGCTGTTGAACACCGGCAGGGCCGGGTCGGGCTCGCCGTCCGGTAGCAGTACCTGGACGTCCACGCCGAAGCGCGGGCGGAAGTCATCACACAGCCCGGGCGCCGCGGGCGCATCCGGCACCGCGACCACTCGACCGAAGCGCGGCAGGTGATAACCCCCGGTGATTTCGGGAAACTGGCGCTCTACTGCGCGCCGGATTGCATCTTCCATTTGATCGCCATCTGATTGCCGGCGAGCGCCACATGGGTGACACGCTCGCCCTGGTTGATTGTTGCACCTGGTCGCAGCCCGGGCAGGGCCGCAATCATCGCGCTCTGGTTGCCCTGGTAGCTGTCGAACAGCTCGGCGGGCAGCGGCAATGCAGGGCGGGCAGCAAAGAAACTGTCTGCCCAACTGCCCACAAAAACCTCGCCATCGCCTTGCTGTTGCCAGATGAAGTCGGGGATTTTGAACACCTGGGCCAGGCTTTCCATCGCTTGATAGCCGGCGGCCAGGCTGTAGAAAAACGGTGCCCTGGTCGTCGCATAAGGACGCTCGGGTACGCGGAACTTGAGGCCGGTGTGGCGGCCCACCTCCTCGAGCACGCCGCGCAGATCCACATGGCGCAGGTTCATCGGCAAGGGCTTGGCCAGGATCGCGGCCAGCTCGCGGCAGAACAGCACCTGCTGCACCGCGTTGGCCGCTGTGCAGCGCTCGATATAGCCGATGAAGTGGCGCTGCAGCGGCCTGTCGTTGTAGCCGACATCGAGCGTCACCAGCCCCTTCAGCGGTGCGCCGGCCTGGACGGTGAAAGTGGCCCGCCCGGGGTTGCGCAGCTCCAGCCGAACATCGGCCTGGACCAGGTCATACGAAACGCCGGCAACAGTCAGTACCTGGTGCAGTTTCATTTGTTGCCCCCAAGCCAGTCATCCACCTGTTTCAACGTCGCTTCAAAGCCGCTCAAGCCCTGGCCCCCGGCGCTGCCTTCGCCGCTGGCACCTTCGGCACCGCCGACCGCAGCCCCGGGCCCGGACTGCGCGGTAACGCCATTCTTGGGCCGGCGCTTCTCGACTTTTTCCGGGTTCGATTTCTTCTCGGTCAAACCGAACTGCACCCGCCAACATCGCAAAATGTCGTCTTCCCGGGCGCTGACCCCATCGGCGAACTGCACCAGGCGCATGCCGAAGGCGGCGGCGGTGTCGTTGACCACGCGATAGGTTTTCAGCTGGCCACCGCCTTCGGTGGCCTCGGCCAGGCGCATGAGCGAACGCAACCACGGGTGATCGACGTAGGGAATGGTCAGCGTAACGGTCAGGGTCTTGGGCTTGAAGCCCTTGTGTGCCGTCTCGGTGTTGCTGGTCTGCCCCGACAGGTCGTCGCTTTCAATCCGCATGTTGGCGGTGATCTTGAGGGTCTTGCCCTGGACCGCCTCGCCATCGAGCAGCAATCGACTCATAAGCCCACCAGTTCGCGAACAAAGCTCAGGCCCTTGTCAGAGCCGACCAGGAGAACGCCGGCGCTGGCCACCCATTCGTGCCCCGGGGGCTCGCTCTCCAGGAGCGCACGGCGCAGCTCGGCACTGCTGCCCGGGCCGATCATCCGCGCGCGGATGCTGGTATCTGCCTGGCCGTCCTTGAGCAGCGCCTGCAGGTCGGCCAGGGTCTGGTCGCGATCGCGCTGCTGTGCGGCCTTGCGGCTGGCCAGCGCGGCCAGATCCCCGATCGGCGAGCTGTCGGCCGCGTAGCTCTCCAGGACAGCGATCTGGCCAGCCATGGATTGCTGGGCGGCCTTAACCACGGTGCAGCGCTCCAGCGGCAAGGCTTGCCAGCGGGGCAGCGGGCCGGCGTTTGGTAATTCCCACTTTTCTGTTTCCAGCTTCGCCAAGTGGCGGGCCCGGCGCTCGGTGCGGACCAGCTCGGGTATCGGCATCAGCGCATTGAAGCGGGCCAGGCTCGCGGCCAGATGGTCATAACGGGTTGCCAGGAACAGCAGGCAAAGGGCGTGCTGCGGTCCTTGTGGCCGGCCTGAGTCGGTGGCATCAACCAATTTGCTGGCCAGCTCCTGGACAAGGTTGGGCGCAGACAGGAAACGCTGGTAGCCGCGGCCTTGGCCGATTCCGCTTTGGAACGGTGTCACCACCAGGCAGGCCGGCGCCTCGCCCAGTTGCTCGGCGAGTGCCTGGCGCCCGGCCTCGATCGCGCCCTGGGCGGCGGCCCCGACCGGCCCCGGATTGGTAGTGGCGATGCTCTGCAGCCCGGCCAGGCGTTGGCCGGTGCTGGCCAGCTCTTTGCCGGCGATGTCCTGGGCGGCGCCCAGCTGGTTCATCCATTGCGTGGCCTCGACTGGCCAGCGCATTTGTACCGGTGACCAGGTCATGCCGGCGCCGTCCATTTGATGGCCCGCATTGCGCGCAGTTTCTTGTCCTGGAGCGCTTGCGCCAGATCGCGCTTGAGGCGATCGGCGTGCTGCAAGGCGGTCTGTTTGAAGACGACCAGGTCCTGGTTCACCTGGTGCAGTTGCGCACTGGTGTGGGGCCGAAATTCCCGGGCACCGTCGTCGTCGATGCAGGCATACCCGCTATCCAGGCCGCTGAAAATCAGCCCAGTCAGGTTCACCTGGTCCTCCAGGCTGCTGCTGTAGCGGTGTGGCTCGCCCAGGGCATTGGAATAAAACCCGCTTTCAATGTACTGGGTGCAGCCGCTGTTGATCTCGTCCAACTTCTGCGGGTACAGCTTGGCCAGGATCGCCGCGTTGTCGTCCACCCACTGACCATTTTTCCAGACCTGGTCAGGTCCGGGCTGTTTCACGGTGTAGCCGGTGGGGATTGGCTCCATGCCTTCCAGGGTCAGCGGTTCGCCGGTGGTGATGCTGTAAACGACCAGCCCCTGGAAGTAGTCCACCACTTCCCAGGCTTCGCCGTTCCAGCGTGCGGCCTTGTGCTCGGGCACGGTCGGTGGCTCGGCCTCAACACAAGCGCCCGGAATGAGCCACACCCCAGGCTCCATCGGCGACGGGTCAGCCAGCGCAGGGCCTGCATACAGGCCGAGGTGATCGGTTTGGTAAACGGTCTTGGTGGTCATAGCGGCCTCAGTATTTGATGCAGTAAGGAAGCGCCACGTTGCGCGGTCTGGCTTCTACGCCCCCGTTGAGGGCGATTGCGACGGTGTGCGAGTGAACGCCGGCAGCGACGGAAGTGGTGCTGAAGGTGTGGGTGTGATCGCCGGCGACGGAAATAGCCCCGGCGGTCCACTCCGCTGCCGCACCAGGTGCAGTGATCGGCGGGTGAGCACCGGCAATGTCATAGCCGCCCATGTTGACGCTGTGGGTGTGGCTGCCGTTGCTTGAAGTCGAGCCGTTGACGGTGTGCGCGTGCCCGGGATCTGTCGAGACGGTGGCCGTGTGAGCGTGGCTCAGGTTCTGGCTGGCCTGAAACGAGCCGATTGGACGGCCAGCATCTACGTTGCGACCTTCGTCCAGACCACGAATGAACTCGCCCCGGAGGTCTGGCAGGTTGAACGTGCTGCTACCGTCACCTACCCCGTAGTGCGTGCCGATCCTTCCGAACAGACGCGCATAGGCGGTACGTGAAACCGCTGCACCGTTACACCGGAGCCAGCCCGCCGGTACCGAGCCCATCGCAAACGGGGCGATCATTCCCGGCGGTGCCGCTGCAAGCAGCTCACCCTCAAGGCCTGAAACCTGGGCAATGACGTGGGTGTGCGCCGCCGGCGCAACCGTCAGGTCTACGCTGACGTTTGAGGTTCCATCCATGGACACGGAGCCGGTGGCGCCGCCGGTGAAGGTGATAGTTCGTGGATATGTCCACCTGAACGCTGCTGCGGCGGTGCCGCCGATGTTGATGTTGTAGGCGCCTGACAAGCGAGCCACGGGCACTGTGCCCGCATTCAGATGGTTGGCGTTGAGGTTCGTAAGACCTTCACCGTTTCCGTAGTACTTCCCTGCGGTCCACACCCCAGATGAGGCGATCGCTGATCGAAGGGAACCATTCTGGAAAAGGTAGAGGCCTTCACCTACAGGGGTGGGCAGCCCTAGGGCGACTGGGTGCCTGGCGCGCAGCCAGGACATTCCGTAACTGCCGGTCGGTTCGTACGTCGCGCTTGCACCGCCGCCACAGTATCCGGGGCCGAGGCCCCACACACAGGCGCCCCAATCATCGCTGCCACCGTTACCGCCCCCATAGCCACCATTGATGCCCAGGTGAAAGCCCGTCTTCCCGGTAACAGTGCCGCCAGACAGAGGCAGCTTCGCATCCAGGGCAACCTGCAGGCCGGTGGTCTGCGCGATGGTATGGGTGTGCTTGGCCGGATCCACCGTGACAGCAATGCTGACATCTGCCGAGCCGTCGAACGTGGCACTACCGCTGGCACTGCCGGTAAGGCTGATCGTCCGGGCCGTGGCCAGCTTCGCAGCCCTGCCCGCGATCGAGGCGCCCGAAATAATCGCATTGATGGCGTTCTGCAGGATGGCGCGCACCGCCTGAACCATGGCCGTGGTCGGCAAAACCGCCTGGCTGTTGTTGTTCGCGTCATGGCTGATTGCGTTCGGGATGTTGCCCAGGTCCACGTCGTCCTTGGTGGTGGCCCGGGCACGGAGCTGCGGATAGTCGCCATTGCGGGCGGCAAAATGGCGCACCAGGTCGCCGGCGACGGGCTCGGTGGCGCGCAGGTCGGTAATGGTCGTCGTGTTGGGTAAGTCGGCCAGCGGCACCACATAGTGCTTGTTGCCGACGCTGTCCGTGTAGTCCACTTTGCTCGCACCGAACACCACGGAAAACGCGGCGACAACGTCGTTACCCTGGCGCTGCAGGTAGACGTCCATCCAGGCCTTTGTCGGCACGGCTGGAACGGTCACCGGCCACAAGGTCGGGCGGTCAATGCGGATGCCTTCGACGTAAGCCTGGCCGCTCTTGAGCTGGTACGCGGTACCGACTTTTTCCAGCTGGAACGCGCTGCCCAGGAAGGTCGCCCGACCGAACACGTCACGGTTGCTCAGGCGCTCACGCTCATCGATGCCGGCCAGGCGCACGGTGAAGTCGTGCTGCCAGGTCTTGGCGTCGATGGTGATCCCGGTTAGCTCCTGGGCGCCGTTGAACTCGACCAGGACGTTACGGGTAACGTTGTTGCCCAGCTGCAGCGGCGGGATGTTCTTGCGCTTCTGCTGCAGCGGCACGTATGCCACGGCGAACAGCACGCCCTCTGTCGTTTCCAGGCCCATCCAGTTCCAGTCGAAGTCGCCGATATCGCTGCCCAGCTGCGAGCTGTATACGACCTGGTTGGGGTTCACGTAGCCGGTGTTTTCAGCCGGAATCTGGTACGTGTAGACGATCTGGTTTGCCGGCGGCTTGGGCGCGGCCCGGTCGATCGGCTTTTTGGGGTCGAGCCCGGGCACGTTGGCAAAGATGAATTTCGCCATGATCAAGGCTTGTTTGCTGCCCTGCTTTTGGGCAATCAGGCTTTCGCCGGCGAGTGTGATTCTAGCCACGGCGGGCTCCTACAGACTGGCGACCAGCGTCTGCTGATCGTCGTTAAAGTCGGCTGCGAAAATTCGCAGGGTTAGCGGGGTGACGGTGACGAAGTCGTAGCGCCGGCAGGTGCGCCCGTACTGCTGGATCAGCACGCGCATCAGCTCGGGGTTCTGCGACAGCTGCGAGTCGGAGAGGGTCAACAGCACGACGTCCCAGTCTCGATCGGGCAAACGCTCCTCGATCTCGACATAACCCACGCCGAGGCGGTGCAGGATGCGCTTGAGGCCGGAGGTGCTGCCGGCGTCCTTGGCGTTGATGAAGGCGTGCTTGACCCGCAAGCGGTACAGGCTTTCCGGCTCGCCATTGAAGCGGCTGATATCGCGCTGCCAGGCCAGCAGATCGAGCACGGTTGCATGGCAGGTTTCCGCGTCCATCTGTTGGAGCGGCCAGTGCAGCCAGTTCTCCACCTTTTCCCACCAGGCCTGGGCGGATTCCTTGAGCTTGGCCAGCTCGGGGCCACCGAGCCAGAACGGCAGTTTCAGGCGGATCATGCGAGCACCACCTGCAGACTTTTGATTCGCGGGATGTTCAGTTGCGACACGATGTCGGTGTTGTCGAAGCGCAGCGACTCGATGTCGGCGAACTCCTGGTGCAGTTCTTCGCCCAGGCGGCTGAAGGAAAACCGCGATTGCGGATAGGTCAGCGTCGGCTGGTAGTCGCTGGCGGTGCTCTCGCGGAATGCGGCCCGGATGAACAGCGCGATACCGTCCTGTAGTGCCTGGCGCTTCTCGTCGGTCATGTTCGCCCTGGGCCAGATGGTCACGCGCAGGTCATGCAGCGTCTCGGGCATCACTTTGACCAGGAGGTCGTCGCCATGGCCATGATTGCCACCGTCGCGGACGTAGGCGTTGATCTGCTGCAGAAAGGTCGCCGCCGGCACGTCTGCATCAAACAGCACGTAGGCATTGGCGCTACCCGGGCCACGCGGGGCGCCGTGCTCGAAATACACGCCATCCGGTCGCACACCAGGAAAGGCCGCGATCATTGCCCGGTAGACGGCATCGGTGTGCCACTGGTTGACCGCGCTGAACTGGTTGCGGGTGCGCAGGCGCAGTTGGTCGTCCGGCTCAGGATCTGCACCTGGTGCAGTGATCCAGCCGTCAACGTTGACCACCTGGGCGATCCCCGGAATGGGTTCGACCAGGATGGCGTAATATCCGGGCGCCAGGTTGTAACCGCTGCCGACTTCCAGGGCTTCGACCGGGACCGCCACCTGCAGTAGGCCATCGGGGAACACCACGTCTTCAGTGGTCTTCAGCTGGTAGACGTGGCCGTTGATCGCGGCGGACTGCACCACCACGCCGGCGGGCATTTGCAGATCCCCGGCGGTGCTCTCCCGGGTGAACAGCAGCGTGCCCTGGGTCTTTGTGGCGCCCTTGCGCTCGATGTTCACGGCCCAGGCCAGCATATCCAGCCAGCTACCTTTGGCCGTCTTCACAAAGAAGTTGGGCAGCACGGTGTCGCTCAACAGCGCAATCATCCACAGCACCGGCTTTGTCACCAGGGCGGTGACCAGGCGCCAGAACGGCGAGTAAGCGCTGGTGTTGCTCAGTTTGCTGCCCTGGGCGGCCACCTCGGCCTCCCAGGCCTGGCGCAGGCCTGCTTCAGTCGTGGGAATGCCGGCATCGATCAGCGCCTGGCGAAAATCAACGTCACTCACAAAAACACCTCAATGTCGCCAAATTGCATGGTCTTGGCCGTGACCAGGTACACCCCGGGCCGGTCCAGAAAAATCCGCGCCGTGCCTGGCACCAGGCGTTCGTCGGCCTCCACCAACAGCTCCAGCTGCAGGATGCAGTCGGCCTGGCGTTGGCGGCTGCGCTCACCCAGCAGGGTTACCAGCAGGCCGCTCTCGCGGATCATGTGCGCGATGTCCTGGGCGATGCTGCCCCGGTCCTCGATCAGCCGCGGCTGACGCGAAGGGTCCAGCACCAGGTCGTTGCCCTCGATCAGCAGGTCTATGTATTCGCTCATCAGCCCACCGCCATGCTGACCATGTTTTCCAGCTCCAGCGGGGTCATAGGCTTGCTGGTGTGGATCTCCACCTTTTCCACCTGGATACGGCGGTCCTGGCTTTGGCTGTGGTTCTGGATGCTGCTCATCAGGCCGCCCTGCGGCACTGCCGCTGGCTTCACAGGTGAAAGGCTGGGTGCGGCCTGGGCCAGGCGCTCGCGGTTGCGCTCGACCTGGTCAACCGGGCTTTCTGCCAGCACCTGGACCGGCAGCGCTGGCATCGAAGCCAGGGCTTTGAGCGTTGGGCCGATCGCCTCAGGTTGTGCCGGTACCGACGCCGGCAGGTTGGCCAGCGGTGCCGGCGTCGGGGCTACCAGCTTCAATGCCGGCGCCGCCGGCACAGCAGGAGCCGGATTGGCAACCTGGGCAGGCAATGCCGCCACCGGTGGCGGCAAAAGCTTGAGCTGGGGTTGTTGCTCCATGGCCTTGGCCACCGGTGCCGGCGGCGTAGCGGCGACCGGCATAGGGGTTACCAGCGGCGCAGCGGGCTGCACCTGGGTCAGCGCCTTGGCTGCCGGCAGTGGCAGCGGATCGGCCATAGGCATAACGCCGACCGGCACAGCCTGGCCAGGGATCTCCGGCACCTGTGGCGGTTCTGGCAGCTCGCCAAAGCGGGTTTCAATGTTGACGCCCGGGATCTTGTTCAGCATCTCGATCAGGCCGTTGATTGCCTTTTGAAAGATCGACACGATGCCGTCCCAGGCCGACCTGGCCATGCCCATCCAACCGCCCATGGAGTCGAACCAGGCGCCCAGCGCCTGCACCTGGTCGGCCACCCACTGGAACGCGGCGGTGTTCACCAGGGCCGATACCAGCTGGTCCCAGTAGGCGACGACCGCGACCACTGCGGCGATCAGGGCGACGATGCCGACAATCACCAGGGCGACGGGGTTGGCCATCATCGCCGCGTTGACCAGCCAGATAGCGCCCTGCCAGAGCAGCATGGCGCCTTTGGCCAAGCCCATGACCGCGATCATGGCCAGGATGCGGGCGATAAACAGGCCGCCCTGGAGGGTGTGCGCGACGAACATGGCAATGCTCTTCCAGCCCGTCCAGGTGAACAGGGACCAGACCACGGTCGCGCCCATCCAAACCATTTTGCTGATACCGACGACCAGGGTTAGCGCGCTCATCGCGGCGGTTATCGCCAATGCAGCCAGAACGGCGATCCCGATCACACGGGTGATGTTCGGGAAAATCTGGGTCCAGCGCACCAGGGTTTTACCGATGCCCACCAGACGATCCATCAGCGGCTGAAGGATCGGAATCAACGCCTGGCCGAAGGCAATCCGCAAAGCCTGCACAGCGGCCCCGAACTGCTGCCATGGGTCTACCATGTCTTTGGCCATCTTCTCGGCCTGCTCCAGGCCCCTGACCTTGCCCAGTTGCTCGATGCCGTTTCGCAAGCGCCCGGTGTCCTTGGCCAGGGCGCCGATTACCTGGGCTCCCTCCCCGCCAAATGCTTCCACCAGTTTGTTGTTGGCAGCGGCATTGCCCAGGTCACCAAACTTGCCCTCCAGCTTGGCCAGGATGTCGAGCATGGGCAGCACCTTGCCGTTGGTATCGGTGAACTTCATGCCCAGCTTTTCCGAAGCGTTCTCGATGTTCTCGAAAAACGCCTTGTAGCGTCCGCCGGCATCGCCGCCTTCCATGGTGCTGGACAAGGTGCCGATCACCGCCATCTGCTCGGCCAGGTCCACGCCGGCAGCGGTGGCGATGGCACCCGCCTCCTTGAAGGCGTCTTTCATCGCCGCGCCGCTGCTACGGAACAGCTGGACCGCCAGGGCCGTCTGGCCGCCCAGGCGCTCGACCCACTCGCTTTTACCCATGGCGTCGGCCTGCTGTTTCTGCAGGTTGTAGAGCGTGCCGACGTATTCGCCCATGGTTTCGGTATCGGTCTTGGTGGCCTTGGCCAAGACGTTGCTGGTGTTGGTGAAGGTAGCCAGCTGCTCGCCGGCGAGCCCTTTAATGGCCCCTTCGATCAGGTAGGCCGAAGCAACAAAGGCCTGGGCGTTCTCGCCGTAGGCCACGGAAAACTCCAAGGACTTGCTGTTGAGGGCATCCAGGGCATCCTCGGCAACTCCCAGCGAGCGGACTTCGCCCAGGGCGCGGTTCATCTCCAGCGCTGGCTCCAGCGACCCGGAAATACCTGCAGCGGCGCCAATCAAGCCACCCAGGCCAAGGCCCATCTGCTTGATGTTGGCTTCGCCCTGGGCAGCCAGGTCGTTAAAGGTTGCCGAGATTTTGGCTGCCGGCGCCGTGACCTTGTCGGTCAAGCTCAGGATAAAATCCAGGCGGCTGGATGTGCTCGCGCTCATGTGTGGTCAGTTACCGTTGAATGCTCGGGATATGCC
The DNA here is from genome assembly GCF_900101695.1 of Pseudomonas sp. UC 17F4. Lineage (NCBI taxonomy): Bacteria > Pseudomonadati > Pseudomonadota > Gammaproteobacteria > Pseudomonadales > Pseudomonadaceae > Pseudomonas > Pseudomonas sp. UC 17F4. Next base: position 2,611,993 of record NZ_FNKV01000001.1, on the reverse strand, counting down.
GTTCGCCACGACGAATTCCATTCGCCGCCAGTACTCGTCCTCCAGCCACTTGGCGGTGCCCATGGTTTCCACCGTGGGCGACTCACCAGGTAGCCAGCGAGCAGCCAGGGCCAGCAGTTGGCCCAGGCCGTCCTCGGTCAGGCGTTCAGCGTGGCCGAGTGCTTTTTTACGGAGATTTCAATGGTCGGCGAGTATTCCTCGACCAGGGCGCCGGCGATCTGCAGGGTGGTCAAAGGGTTGTTGCCCAGCAGGCCCTTCAGTTCGGCCCGTTGTTCCTGGGCGATGGTGTTCATCAGCAGGTTGTTGGCCGGTGCGACCTTGTTGTTCTGGGTCAGGCTGTTGATGTATTTGCTCATCACAGCCGGGTCGACGGTGAATTCGAAGTCTTTGCCAGCGACTTCCAGGGTGATCTCAGTACGGTCATTGCTCATGGTGTGCTCCAGGTTGGGTTTGGGTAGTGCAAAAGCTGCGGACGTGGTCCTGCAGGCCGAGAATCATTTGCCGGCTGAGGGCGAGCTGATCCTTGAGGGTGAAATAATCCGATCGAGCGTCTGCTCGGAGTTCGGCGCCGGCAGCATCAGCCACGCCGCCGGTGCCGGCACTGGTGGACACATGGGCTGGGCAGGTGGCGTTGACGAGCAGCCGCTGATCGCCATCAGCAACAGCGCGGCGCAGCTCCTGGTTGTTATTGAGGGCATCCGTCAGTTCCTGGGTGTTCTTGCGGTCGTTGTCGGCGGCGATCGCCAGGCGCTCGCCGGTGATGCGGGCAGCCTGGCGCAGGCCGTCACGTTCGAACTGAGCGTTGTCGCGCTCAAGCCTGGCGCTGTCGCGCTGGCTGACCAGGCGATCGATCGCCAGCCACGCCAGCACGCCAGACAGCAGCACGACCAGGGCAAGGCGGATCGGCGGCACAGTCATTGAGCGCACCACTTCGCTTCAGCCTTTCGGCGCGCGTGCAAACCAGGCACGAACACCTTTTTGCCCTGGGCATCGGTGACGTAGGCCCACACAGGCCGCCCATCCGCGCCCCAGGCCAGCGCCTTGCAGCCCTCGGCGATACGCCCGGCGTTGATTAGCCCCACGGCGCGACTCGCGCAGGTGGATGGCGTGCCGACGTTGTGGCCGTGGCTGCTCAGGGCGTCGAAAGTGTCCTGGCTGATGCGCGGGTTCGTCAGGCAATCAGCCAGGCCCAGCTGGCCTTTCTCGACCACCATCTGCTCCACCTCGGCGCAGCGCTCGGGCGACCAGTAGTCCCCGACGATCACTGGATAAGGGCTGGTGTGACGGGTGATCCCTTTGCAGACAGTGGGCAGGCCCCGGGCCAGCTTGTCGGCATAGACCACGTTCTGGCCTTCGCCTTCCCACTTGCCCAGAAAAGCGACCAACGAGGCACTGGCCAGCGCGATGGCACCGGTGGCGATCTTGTGGCGCAGGCTCATGGCTTGCGCTTCCAGTCACGCAACATCTGGCGGTACTTGGGCGCCAACAGCAGGATCTGCAACACCATGTAAAGCGCAGTCAGCATGTAGGCCACTGCTGACCAGTCAACGGTACCCGTCGCACCGGTCGCGGCCACGCCGATGGCGGGTGAGGCTTTTACGATTGCAATGGCGGTGTCCTGGGCGGCCTGATTCGTGCTCATCGCAGCCCCTCCTTCTCAAAAATGGACTGGCACGGCACACAGCGCAGGATGCCGCCCAGCGCCTGGCGTGCTGCGGGGATTTCGTTGTCACAGTCCTGGCAGTGGGTAAGGCTTGGGCCCGTCGGGCGCGCCCGGGCCAGCTGGGCGGCGATCGCCTGGTCACGCTGACGCTGTTCCAGGGCCTGGGCACGATCGAACGGGCAAGCCATCAGCTCAGGCCCTCGATCTCTGCAGCATCCAGGTATGGAACGCCGTTGATGTGGATGAAGTCCGGGCTAGTGACGTCGAACGGCACCTTGTGCTTCGACTTCTCGCCACCTTTCGAGTCGATGTTGAGCAAGCTGGAAATTTTCACCTTGCAGCCGAAGGCCTCGACGCGGATTTCGTCCGTCGGCGTCTTGGCGAAAAACAGCACGTCGAAAGCGTCGAGCTTGCGGAAACTACCGGCCTTGCCGGCGGCCTCGATCAGCAAGTTGAAGTTGGTGGTGTCCAGTTCCATCTCACCGCTGGCCGCCACGTCGCCGGCGACGTAGCCGTCAGGCACGCCCCGGGTTTGGGCAACAGCGCTGTTATCCGTGATATCGAGGGTTGCGGTTTCAACGTGGACCTTCAGGTCACCCACGTTGATATCGAAGTTCATGCCACCGATCTTGGCCATGGGTTACTCCTGGTCGTCCTGGGAAAGGTCCAGCGCGATGTTCGCGGTGATGTCTTTGGGGCAGTTTTGGGGCCGGATCTTCACGAAGGCCTCGACCTGCGTAGGGCTACGCCACATCAGCACCAGGTCGCCGTCCTTGGGCGCCTGGATCTCACCAGGGAAGACTTCCCCGGCGAACTTCACGGCCTTGGCCATGCGGCGCAGTGGGGCCATCAGGGCAGTTCTGTTGGCTGCCATGCTGTTGGGGCTGTTGTTCAGGCGGCGGTCACCGATGCGGCGAATCAGCAAAGGACGGATCTGGCGAGCGGCCTTATCGACCAGGCGCAGATATTCCACGACCTGGAAGTCACTGCCGGCGGTGTCCAGCAGGTTGGCATCGCCCCAGTAAACGCCCTCGTAATCCGGGTAGGTCTGCGAGACGGAGAAACGCGCCTTGTCCAGCTCGGCGCGGGTGGCCGACTGCAGGGGCACACCGTCCTTGTCCACAGGAATAGGGCCCAGGCTCAGCACTGGACCACTGGCTACGCGCATAGGGGTATCGGCGATGCTCCAGGCCGCGTTGGCCAGGCGCCCGGCCAGCACGCCCAGGTCGTTACCGTGCAGCTGCGGCACCACGACGACACGCGGCGCGGCGATGCCGGCAGTAATAGCTTTCTGTTCGGCCAGATACTCGGCCCAGCCGCTAATCGACTGGATGCCGGCAGTCGCGGCGAGCACAAAGGCACGACGGCCATACTTGTTATTGAGCTGCTCGACGGCGGCGTGCATGGCCTCCAGTTCGGTGCCGGCAGTAACCGGCTTGGTGATCACCACCGCTTCGACAGAAAAGCCTTTCTGCTGGGCGTCTTCCAGGGCCAAAGCCCACTCGCCTTCGGGGCCGATCGGCGCAGCCAGACAGGCCCAGCGATCGCCGCCGTTGGCCCGGGCTGCGGCAACCTGGGTTTTCAGGTCGCTGGCTTGCACGCCAAGTTCGCCGTCCAGGTCGCTGTTGGTGTTCAGGGGCACCAGCTTGCCGACGTTCTTGCCGGCGGGGCCGATGAAAAGGAAATAGCGCTCGATCTCGGTTACGGCACCCTGGCCGAGGTTGAGATTGTTCACGCTGACTCTACCGAGTGCCATTTGGTGCCTCGCTAACGGGGTGAATTGAGGATTTGTTGCAGCACCTGGTTCACCAACTCGTTGGTGTCTCGGGCGGTGCTGACCCCGAGGAACTGGCGCTTAGGCAGAGTGATTTCCCAGCTCTGCGCGCCGGTGGACGCAGCCAGCTGGTCGTCCAGGATGCGAATCAGCAGCCCGGCCTGGGCGTAGTTGACGTGCTCCTGAATCCAGGCCACGGATGGCCGGCTGAGGGTCTTCTTACCGGCCTGGCGGGTACGGAAGCCCAACCGGCGCAGTCGCTTGGCCTGCTTGGGGGTTGCTGCCGTCCCTGCGGGCACGCGGCTCCAGCGCCGCATCTGGGCGGCGGTTCTGCGCTCGGACACGCCGTTGTGCTGCTGGGTCGCGATCCAACTGGTCAGCGCGTTTTTCCAGCCCAGGACGGCCTGGTCAGACGTGAGGCTGGTGACCTGGAGCAGCTTGCCCAGGCCGGCCTCCATCTTTTTCTTGGCCTTCTCGGTGCTTTTCCGGGGGGCAAAGGACGAGCCGTCGAGGTTCTTTTGCTCGCGGATCCGCTTGCGGCTGATTGTCCGCACACGCTTGCTCACGTTGTTCAGCAGGCGCCGGCGTTTCTGCGGTGGCAGGCGAAGCAGTGCCAACTGCTCCTGGACGCCAAGCTGGCCCTGGGTGGTCAGGCCGAGTGGATTACTCGCCATGGCTGACCACCTCGCCCTGTTCGGCAACCCACAGATCGAACGGAATAAACGACCAGGTCTTATCGAAGGCCTCGATCTCGCCGTCTGGATCCTCGGCCAGGTACAGGGGGTCTACGAACTCCAGGACCAACTCCACGTCGAACAGCTCGGCGCCCAGGTCCAGAGGCTCAATGGCGAACGCCGGCGCCGGCAGTTCGTGCTTGTCGCGGTCAGAGTCGTGGGTTTCCAGCCAACTACCGACCAACGCCATCAGACGCGCCGGCGAGCCGTTGAAGCGCTCCAGGCTGAACACGGCGCGATAGCGCATGTTGCCCATGTGCAGGCCGCGTTCGTCCAAGCGCCACACTAGGACCAGGTCCACCTGTTCACACCAGCTGTCGAACTGCTCAGGCGCCACCAGTTGGCGATCGAGCAGATACGCGGTCAGCGCTTGAAGCTGGATCACAGCAGCGCGACCGTAATGCGGCTGCGGCCTTGCAGGGCCCGCACCGCCTGGGCGCTGAACTCCAGGTAAGTCTCGCCGCGCTCTGGTGCTTCCTTGCCGGTGTTCTCGGCCACTTCGCGCCGGGTGACGGTTGCAAAGTCGGTCAGGGCGGTTCCTTTCGCCCGGCAATACACGGCCCGCTTGTACAGTGCGACCTTGAACGCACGCTCAGGCAGCAACCGGGAATCAGCTGTGGCAACGGTGGTGATGCCAAGCGATTGCCAGCTGGCCGTGAGGCGTTTCAGGTCGGCATTGACCTGCAGCATGGCCGTGGATAGGAGAGTGACCAGTAGTTCGCCCAGGTACTCACCCGGCAGGCGGTAAGCCTTCTGGAACTCGGACACGGAGAGGTTCGGCCAAAAGCCGTCGTTCTCGATTTCCTGCTCCACATACGTGGTGGGTTTGCCTGAAAAGCTCATCGCTGGCCACTCGAATAGGGCGGGAAACACCGTTTCAACGGGGCGGGCCATAAATGGCTGACTCGTTTCACGGGTTCCCGCTGGGGGGGGTAGACGGTTACTTGAAGGCGTGTGTATGCGAGCCTGGGCCCAGCAGTACGACCGAGTGTTGATGCGGGCCCACGCTGTCACTCTGCGATGCGCCGAGCTGTCGCTCGTTTTCGCCTGGTCGCGGCCCAAAGGTGTGTTGATGCGTACCCATGTTTGCGGTCAGGGAGTACCCGACACCGTGCGAGTGGGCACCAGGTGAAGCCAGCAATACGTGATGTTTGTGCATGTTCGTTTCCACTCCTTTACTCGGTAACGCCGGCGGAGGCTGCTGGTTTCGCCAGGGCCTTGCGGCATTTATCGATGCGGGTTTTGTTTCCTGCCGACGGGTGCAGCTCCGTCGAGCGCTCCAGGTGGAAAAGCGCGGTTTCCCACTGCTCGGCCTCCATGGCACGGATGCCGATCAACTTGTGGTACTTGCTCGGGATCTGTTCCGGCAGGTCCCATTCGCCGTCTACACGGGGCAGCAGATCGGACAGGTAAGGCTCTGGGCTGCGCTCGGCTTGGTACTCGGCATAGGCCCAGTCACCGATGGCATCAGCAACAAAGGTCTGAACATCACGACGCTTGAAGCCTTCGGGCATCTGCTGCCCCTGCGCGATCGCGATATCAGCCAACTCCAGGGCGTCTTCGAACTGCTCGGTGTCGAAAAGCCAGACCATCACCTGAACCAGGACGCGGTTCGGGAAGACCAGGCCTGAGTCCAAGTAGCGCTGCACGTAGTCCTGGTACTTGCCCAGCAGCTCCCCACGCTTCAGATCCTGTTTACCGGCCATACCCTTGATGGCACTCAAACGCTCAAGGTCCTGGTCCAGGCTGGCTTCCATCAGTCTCAGGTGCTTTTTAGCGTTGGCGGGGCTGTCCAGGGCTGTAGCGCTGGAGTACGCCTGAGGAACTGCGGCAGCCGCGGCTACTGCCGCGACCCCGAGGGCCAAAGTGCGGCGCTTGTGCGCCAGGGCCAGACTGGTCATGCGGCCAGCTCCACGTTTTCGGTAAGCGCGATCTTTTCGAGCTGCTCGATCACGTAGCCCTCGTTACGGCTGTTGTAGTCCTCGACGCGGGAACGCTTCGGGTTGTCTACGGTTTGCTTGCGCCAGCTGGAGTCCTGGTAGTAAATCGACAGGTTGTCAAAGCTGGTGACCAGGACCGCATTCACCGGGAAGAACGGCACCTTGAAAGCTGGCAAGCCGCCGTAGGTGGCGATCACCTGCGCATCTTCAATGCGTTCTTTCTCAGTCGGGACGTCGCCCTGTTTGGCATACAGTTTTGCTTTGTCAGCAGCGAGAAGGTCAGAACCGATGATTGCCACCAGGTCGCCACCGTCGCGAAGACGCTCATCCACCATTTGCAAGGTGTCGTGGACCAGGGCGTCGAGGTTCGCGTAGTCGCCTGCAGCACCGAGTACTACCTTGCCGGCGGTTTTCCCTTCTTTGAGTACCTGCTGAGGAGCCTGCTCGCGCAGCTGCTGCAGCCAACCTTTGTTTACGTCCTGCAGCATCGGATACTGAGTGATATCCGTCTGCGGAGACGCCTTCAGCCCGTGGAAGCCGACCATGATGCGATCCAGGGCGATCTGCTTCTGCACAGCAGCGGAATAGCGCTGGTGGAAGTCAGGGAATTTCGCCCAAGCATCAATCTTCGCGTACGGCAGGCCCACGTCGGATTCCGTGGAATGCAGTTCGTAGGTGGTGTCATCCAGCGCCGAGGCGTCTTTTGCCTCGCGGTCGGTGGTCTTGGTGTTGGTTCGGCCAGTAACTGGCCCCGACACACCAATGAACACCTTTTGACCTTTGATCTCGGTCACCGGAATGACGTTGATGCGTTCCAGGAAGTCGGCCTTCGCGGTGATGGCGTCGTTCAGTTCCTGGGCAATCGACGGCTCAACGCTGAAGTGCTCGCTGACCAGGTCAACACCATAGGTTTCTGCAAGTGCGAATTGCAGTTCGGCGAACATTCGGGCGCCGTAGGCGCTCAGATTACGAGACATATCAGAGCACCCGTGGTTTGCGTGGGTTCACCGGGCCTGGGTTGCGTGGTACCTGGCGACCGGTCGGAGTGTTCTGCAGCGCACTGAACTGCTTCTGGATTTTGCCCAGGGCGGCCATCACAGCCTTGTTGCCGGGATCGCCTTTGCGGCGGTACTCACGTTCTTCCTCGGCAGTGGTGACGATTTCGTCAACCGCGCTTTGAACGTCATCGATCAATTCAGCATCAGGTTCAGGTGCATCGGCGGCGGCGCCTTCGACGACCGCGTCCAGGCCGGCTACGACGATCAGCATTTGGTCGCGCAGGGCCTTCAAGGCTGTAGCGGTGGCTTCATCCATTGGGGGTTTGCTCTCGGTTGGGGTGGGTTCAGTCACAGGGGCCTGGTCATCCACTGCGAAGCGCTTCAAAAGGCTGACGATCATGCTGGCCAGCTTGCCCATTTCGCTCTTGGGTTCGTCCTGGAGCGGGCCCAGGTACTGCGAAGCAGCGAAGTAGGTGTGCTTGCTGGTCTTTGCTGAGAAATAGAGTTCCTGGGTGCCTACGCTTGCCGGCTCGTCTGTCACAGCGATGCCGCGCATGTAAGCCTTGCCACGGCCCCTGAAATTCGGGTCGATCTCAATACTGGAGAAGAGCTTTTCGCCCATGTCATTGAGGCGTAGCAGCTTGTCGTTGGGCTTAAGCTGTGCCTCCAAAGCCACTGCCCCCTCCTCCAGATCGTCGGCCTTCTCAACGAGCCGTACAGCGAACACCGTCCCGAAAGAGCCATAGCACCGTTCGTGCTCACACCAGATAACTGCGGTGTAGAGGGACGGGTCGTAGGTCTCCGCGATGTCTCGCAGCTCCTGGGGCAAGATTTCACGGCCATCAACAGTTGGTCCGCTAACGGCTACACGCTTCCAGTAGGAGACAAGGGCACGGGGCATTGATGCAGCGCTCGGTGGTGGTCGATGAGCGCCACCTTAGGGAGCGAATACCTCCCAGCCAAACGGTTAGATTGCGCAAAATTCCTATTTTCAGAATCTAGGAATTACGCGCAGTTTTACCCCGCGTTTTCGGGGGGTTCGCCGCATAGACTGCGGCCCATGAACTACCCGACCGAAGTCAAAGAAGCCGCCAAACGCCTCTACCTGCGCCGTTGTTCGGTGAAGGAGATCCAGGCGCACCTGAAGCTGCCGAACAAGCGAATCATTTACTACTGGATCCGCCAGGGTTCGTGGGATGACATGCTCACGGATGAAGAACCGGTGACCGCTGTCAGCCGGCGGATCACGCTCATCATGGAAAAACCGGGCACGCTTACCGAGGGCGACCGAAAGGAGCTGGAGTGCCTGACGTCGATCCGTGAGCGGCTGATAAAGCAATCAAGCCGTCCGCCGGCAACACCGGCAAATGACGCGAAAGCGGACCCCAACCAGGAGGAGCTTCACGGCCAACGTCGTGAGCGTCGAGAACGCGGCGATCGGGGTGGGAAACGCAAAGAGAAGAAGGCCAAGAACGATATCAGCGGCCTTAGCGAGGTGGACTTTCTCGACAAGTTCATCAGCAAAATGTACCGCTACCAGCAGGAGCTTTTCGCGGCCAAGCAGAATCCGCTGACCTGCAGGATCCGCAACATTTTGAAGAGCCGGCAGGTGGGTCTGACCTACTACTTCGCCGGCGAGGCGTTCATGGACGCCGTATTGAGCGGCGACAACCAGGTATTTCTGTCGGCAAGCCGGGCGCAGTCGGAAATTTTCCGTAGCTACATCATCCAGTTCGCCCAGCAATGGTTCGGCATCGAACTGACCGGCAACCCGATTGTGCTCAGCAACGGCGCCGAGCTGCGCTTTCTCAGCACCAACAGCAGCACTGCCCAGGGCTATCACGGCCACGTGTACGTGGACGAATACTTCTGGATCCGCGACTTCGAGAAACTCAGCACCGTGGCCAGCGCCATGGGCACCCACAAGAAGTGGCGCAAAACCTACTTCTCTACCCCTAGCGCCGTCTCGCACCAGGCCTACCCGTTCTGGACCGGCGAAGAATTCCGCAACAGCAAGCGCGGCAAAAAAGCTGGTGGTACCTGGCCGACTGAAGAGGCATACACCCAAGGCGCGCTGTGTCCTGATGGCCAATGGCGCAAGACCATCACTATCCAGGATGCGATCGACGGTGGCTGCGACCTGTTCGACCTTGAGCAACTGCAGCTGGAGTACGACGAAGACAAGTTTCAGCAACTGTTTTACTGCAAGTTCATCGACAGTACGCAGAGCGCATTCGGGTTGAAAGACCTGGAGCGCTGCTATTCCGACCTGACGCTCTGGGAAGACTTCGACCCCACGACCGACCGCCCTTATGGCAACAGTCCGGTCTGGATCGGCTACGACCCAAGCCGAACACGCGACGACGCCACTTGTGTGGTTGTCGCCCCTCCCCTGGAGCCTGGAGCGAAGTTCCGCATCCTGGAGAAGCACAGTTGGCGTGGCCAGTCGTTCAAGTACCAGGCCGACCAGGTCAAGAAGTTGACCGAACGCTTCAACGTCCAACACATCGGTATCGATACCACCGGCATCGGTTATGGCGTGTTCGACCTGGTGCGCGACTTCTACCCGCGCGCCACCTCGATCCACTACAGCCTGGAGACAAAAAACCTCCTGGTACTCAAGGCCCAGGACACGATCCAGGGCAGCCGGATCGAATGGGACGCCGGCTGGACCGACATCGCCCAGGCGTTCCTGACGATCAAGCGCGGTACCACCGGCAGCGGCCAGGTCACCTACAGCGCCTCCCGAACCGATGCAACCGGCCACGCGGATATCGCCTGGGCAATCATGCACGCACTGCACAACGAACCCCTGAACACGAACAAGCGACGCCGCAGTCGCTACCTTACGAGCGGAACAAATGCCCAATCCACGACACAGAAATCGCCCGAAAAAGCAGCCGGATCGACAGCGGCAACCCACGCGGATGTTCACCTTCGGGGAACCGGAGCAAGTGCTGAGCGGCAATATCGGCGAGTACGTCGGGGTGTTTCCCAGCGACGACGGCGAGATTTACAAGCCGCCTGTGTCGCGCACTGGCCTGGCCAAGCTGCTACGCGCCAACGCGCACCACGGCGCGATCCCGAAGTTCAAACGCAACCTGCTATTGCGTGAGTTCGTTGCCTCAGAGGGGTGCAGCGCTCAAACCATGGGCAGGGCCGGCTTGGATTACATGGTGTTTGGCGAGGCGTACTTCTATCGTAAAGCCAATGCGTTCGGGCAGGTCCTGGAGCTGGAACACCTGCCGGCAATCAACATGCGAGTGAAGGTGGACGGAGGATTCAGGCTTTTGCTGCCGGACAACAAGTTCATGGACTTCAACCAGGACGAGATCGAGCACGTCATGGACTATGACGTGGAGCAAAACATCTACGGCATTCCCGACTACCTGGGCGGCTTGCAAGCACTGTTGCTCAACGAAGCCGCCACACTGTTCCGCCGGCGCTACTACGCCAACGGCGCGCATGCCGGGTACATCTTCTACACCAACGACCCGGACCTAACCGAAGAAGACGAAGACGAACTGCGGGCGCAGATCAGCGCGAGTAAGGGTGTGGGCAACTTCCGATCGATGTTCGTCAACATCCCAGGTGGAAAAGAGGATGCTATCAAGATCATCCCCGTGGGGGATTTTCAGGCCAAGGACGAACTGGAGAAGGTAAAGAACATCACCCGAAACGACATCATCGCCGCCTGGCGGATGAACCCTGCGCTTGCCGGCATCATTCCCGAAAACAGTGGGGGCTTCGGCGACATCGAAAAAATCGACCGGGTCTACACCAGTAACGAGATTGGACCGATCTGTCAGCTGTTCAATCAGGTCAACGAAACCTTACGTCAGGACCGGCAAATCACTTGGCGAGAACTTCATACCCCAGAAACAATTACCCAAAACGAATAACTTGCAGCGAACGTATGGCAAAATAATGGCGATCTATACGCCCTGGGGAGGGATCATGCGGGTTTATTGCAACGAATGCGGGGGAAAGGGCCGGATATCCTCAAGGAATGACCTTTCCAAAGACTTTACGAACCTTTACTGCCAGTGCCTTTCGCCGGAATGCGGACACACCTGGGTAGCAAATCTGACGTTTTCCCACACCTTGAATCCATCTGCCCAGGCCATCGATCGCTTCGTCTTTGGCCGACTCCGCGAAATGACCAGGGCACAGCAAAGAGATATTTTCGAACAGCTTGAGCGGGCTACTCGATGAGCATTTGCCCACTAGCCCAGTCGTTGTTCAGGTCTCTGGGATTCGAGTTCTTCCAGGCGCTGCTCAATATCCCTCAGGCGTTTCTTCTCCTCAACAGCGCTCTGTATATCCCGCCGATCAGCGTCACCCAGAGCACGGTACAGCGACAGAATCGCATCTTCTTGGGGGGTGTTCGCACTCGTTACCGGCGCGACCTCTCCCGGTTTCATGGGTCCCTCACCACGCAAAAGCCAGTCCAGCGACAGTCCTTCCGCTTCGGCAACGCGTACGCACAACTCGTAGGGGACGGAGTCCCGCGAACGCCAATTTCCCATCGTTGCCCTGGGCACACCCACAGTCACGCAGAGCTGAGAATCGCTACCCACCCCGAACACAATTTGGAGACGGTCAAGCACATCTCCTGCAGTTTTTTTACCCAATTTCAATAATCACCTCTTGACTGTCCCATTTTGGGTAATTAGGCTTACACGAATTGAGTACATCCTAACCAATAGATGGCAGCTGAACCAATGGGCAAGGTGCACGGAAAACGACCGTACATCGACGTTCATCACACTTTCAGCCAAATCAAGGACCGAAGAAGGGCGACCAGAAATGAATAAACGAGCAGTGCAGGCACGCTTGATCGAACGGGGGAGCAACTTCAGCAAGTTTGCCCATCAGCACAATTACGACCCTTGCACCGTGCGGCAAGCGGTTGAACGGTGGGCGGACAAGACCACCCTACCCTCCGGCCGCATCACCTTCAGCATTCTGCGTGACCTATCGCGATTCATCGGCGAGGAAGTGGTGCCGGGCATTCTCGTCGACGAGTTCGCCCAGACGCCAAAAGAGCAGCCAACCGAACACTAAGCCCGCTAGGTACAGGGAAGAAACCAGAAGATGAACAGCGCTCTGCTTAAAAGTCGTCGCGAAGTGGTTAAAGCCATCGTTCATAGCCTGCCTGGCGGGCGTGTATGTGCAGCCGAACATCTGGGCCTGAGGCTGAAGAGGTTTGATAACCAGGCATACGAAAACAACGGGAGTCGTCCCTTAACAGATGAGCAGCTGCACCAGCTGGAATGCTTATCGGGCACCAGTTTTTTACCCCAATTCGTCGCATCGCTATACGGCGGCATGTTCGTTCCGATGAACAACCCCGAAACGCTCGACAACACGGAGCTTTACAGCCTCTCGATCAAAACCTCAGCGCTACGCGGGAAAGTCGATCAGATCATAGCCAAGGCCCTTGCTGACGGTGTGATCGAGCACGACGAAGAGGACGAGATTCTGGGCGAGCACACCCGACATCTGTCAGCTCGGCATGAAGAAATTCTAGCCGTTGTACAACTTCACAGGGAGCACGAGTGATGCGACACGACGACAGCACAACCGTGTACCAGGATTGCATGCGCAGTGCCGCTCTGGCGTTTCTCACCCGTCATCAGTTCCAGTACCTGCCAAATGATCCGTTGCTGCTGGAGCGCGCCGTTATACACCTGGAAAGTGCTCTTGAAGTTGCACCAGTTACCGCTCGTAAACTGGCGGAACAGGCCTACAGCGAACTTGACGTGATCCGTAGCCGCCACCGCCTCGATCTCAGCAACAGCTCGCCGGCCAAGTCGGTGATTGTTGACCCTTCTACGGGGTCCACCTGGGCGATCCCGATCAGTGTGATCTACGAGCGGATCATTGCCGCACCTGACAACGCCCGCTTCATCACCACCTTTTCATAACTCCAATTGCCTTTCCTGAGCCTGCAGCCGTGGGTTTGGGTGAGCTTTGCCCGAAATCGAGGTTTGACCATGGGGGACGCCATGAAAATCGATACGCAACTCCCGCGTAACCAGGCAGAGGCATTGCTGGCCAACCTCCGGGAACAGTACCGCCTCAGCCTCAATGAGCTTTGGTACGCCGATCGATATCGATACGTGCCCAACGAAGACCGCCACAACCAGATTCTGGCCAACACCCCGGTGATGGCTGCACAGAAGCGCCTGATTGGCGCAATAAGCCATAGCCTTAAAGCAGTGAAATAACCATGAGAGACGACCTGCGTCATGACGTCCTGCAGCGCCTGGAATTCGACTACGGCCTCAAACACCGTAACGGTACCGAATATATGCGTGGCGGCGAATGCCCAAAGTGCCATAAGCGCGAGCTGTACTCGCGGCACGACAAACCCTGGCTGGTGATCTGCGGTCGCTCAGAGAAGTGCGGCCACACCCTGCACGTCAAAGAGATCTACAACGACCTGTTTGAAGACTGGAGCAAGCGAGCGCCTGCGACAGACATCGCCCCAACGGCCACTGCTCGGGCCTACCTTGAGTTTGGCCGCGGCTTCGACATCGGATTGATCGCGGGCTGGTTTACCCAAGAGACCTACTACTCGGCCCAGCACAACGCCGGCAGCGCAACCGTACGCTTCGCCCTGGAAAAAGGTGGCTACTGGGAACGCCTGATCGACAAGCCAGCTCGCTTCGGCAAGATGAAGGCTCGCTTCGCACCTGGTGATAGCTATCGCGGCGTGTGGTGGTGCCCTCCATGCGTCGACGTGCTCGAGGCGAAGGAGATCTGGATCGTCGAGGGTATCTTCGACGCGATCGCTCTGGTGCACCACAACATGGCCGCAGTCTCGGCAATGTCCTCGAACGCCTTTCCTGCCGAGTCGTTGCAGGCGCTGGTCGAGGCCCGTCCGGGCAACCTACCAAAGCTGATCTGGGCGCTGGACAACGAACCTGGTGCACACGCTTACACCAAGCGGTGGGTACGTATGGCCCGAGAGTTGGGCTTCACCTGTGAGGCGGCCCAGATTCCGCAGCGCGACAATCGCAAAGCTGACTGGAACGATCTGCACCAACGTTGGCAGTTCCTGGACAAAGGCGAGAAACGTGATGCTCAGTTCGACAAGGACATCACCATCGCTCGCCACCACGGCGCCCTGCTGATCGCTGATAGCGCCACCGAGAAGGCCCTGGTGATGTTTGACTGGAAGCGCCGTAGCGAATTTCACCTGGAGTTCGGCAATCGTCTGTACTGGTTCAAGCTCGACCTGGAGAAGTACAACAAGGCCATCCAAGAGCTTGAGGACAGCGAGCATCACGACGACCAACTGCTGAACAACAAGCAGATGCGGGCCAAGGCAATGCAACAGTGTGGCGCGCTGCAGCGCATTGCCACCTGCAACCCAAAGGCCCTGTACTACCAGGAGAACAAGCTTACCGACGAGTCCTGGTACTACTTCCGGATCACATTCGCCCACGACGCAGCGCCGATCAAGAACACCTTCACCAGCTCGCAGATCGCGTCGTCTGCAGAGTTCAAGAAGCGCCTGCTTGGTATCGCCCCGGGAGGGATGTTCACCGGCACCACCCAGCAGTTGGATGCCTTCATTGAGGAGCAAACCGATGCCCTCAAGACCGTGCAGACCATCGACTTCACCGGCTACACCCGTGAGCACGGGGCGTATGTCTACGGCGACGTGGCAGTGCGCGACGGCAAGGTGTTCAAGCTGAACGAGGAAGACTTCTTCGATATGGATCGGCTGAGCATCAAGACCCTCAGCCAGTCCGTCACCCTGCATCTGAATACAGACCTGCAGAAGTTCGACACCGAGTGGCTGGATATTATCTGGGAGTGCTTCGGCGCCAAGGGCCTGGTCGCGCTCGCCTTCTGGTTCGGCTCGCTGTTTGCCGAGCAGATCCGGCAACACCAGAAAAGCTACCCGTTCATGGAAATCATCGGTGAGCCAGGCGCGGGTAAGTCCACGCTGATCGAATTCTTGTGGAAGCTGTGCGGCCGTCTCGACTACGAAGGCTTTGACCCTACCAAGGGCACGCCAGTGGCCAGGGCTCGAAACTTCGCCCAGGTCGGCAATCTGCCAGTGGTACTGATCGAATCGGAGCGAGAGAAGACCGACGGCAGCCAGACCAAGCAGTACGACTGGGACGAGCTGAAAACCGCTTACAACGGCCGTAGCGTCCGATCCACCGGGGTCAAAAACAATGGCAACGACACCCGCGAGCCACCTTTCCGTGGCGCTGTGGTCATCGGCCAGAACCACGCGGTAAACGCTTCCGAGCCCATCCTGCAGCGCCTGGTGCATATCGCGATGACGAAGGACGGTCAGACACCCCAGACCAAGTTGCAGGTGGAAAAACTCGAGCGCATGCCGGTCGATCGCGTCAGCGGATTCCTGGTCAAGTCGACCATGATGGAAAGCGTAGTGATGGAGACCGTTCGCGAGAAGGGCCCCCTGTACGAACAGCAGCTGTTGGCCTTGCCAGAGATCCGCACCGTCCGGATTGCAAAAAATCACGCTCAGCTACACGCCCTGGTTGACGCCCTGGTTCACGTTGTACCGCTGAAAAAACACCAGGTGGAAGCGGCCCATGCGGAGATTCAGACCATGGCCAAAGATCGCCAGCTGGCGATCAACGCTGACCACCCGATCGTTGTCGAGTTCTGGGAGTTGTACGAGTACTTGAACAGCGCTGCCGGCGGACTCAACCACTCCCGTAACGACCGCACCATCGCCGTAAATCTCAACGATTTCGCGAAGGAGGCCGCAGAGAAACGGCAGAAGGTGCCCGATCTGACCGAGTTGAAACGCCACTTGAAAACGAGCAAGTGCCCCAAGTTCATCGAATCCAACAAAAGTACGTGCTCAGCCTGGGAGCTTGATGCCGCCAATAAACCGAAGACCGTTCGCTGCTGGATTTTCCAGGCTAGCTGACCCCAACAGTTCAAGGAGCCAAGTGATGCAAGTTCAAGTAATTATCGGTAGCTGTAACGCCGGCACCAGCCTACTACAGCAGATTCTGCATCAGATGAAAGCGGACGGTATAGACGCCCCCACTATCCAAGCAGGTGCCTATTCCAATGACAGTTTGTTGGAGATTCTGGAGGTGAGGATTGAAGGTGGTCAGCGACAGATTCTGGTGAACGGCTGTACACGGGAGCAAATATTGGCGGTGCTGACCTGGCAGACCAACCTGGAAGACTCTCCTCAGTTTGAGGAGCTGCAGATTCATTTAATACGACGCGACTAGAGCACTAGGAAACGGCCTTGAGGAGGTACGAACTCCTCAAGACCCACCACAGAGAAGGAGCAACATTATGCAAGCATGTCACCTTGTCAGCAGCAGCCAGAAGGCTACCACAGCTGCCAGCCAAGAAGCGCTCACCATCGACAAACCCACGCGACACATGATTGTCACCGCGATGATCGGCGATGCATTGGTTGGGTACCAGGTCCATAAAACACCAGATGCCAGGATTCGGCTCGAAAGCCTAACGAACATGGCGCAGAGCTTGGGCGATCTAACAGAGTTCGACGCAGCAGTTGTAGCAAAGCTACTTGCTCAGCTTCCAGCTACTGCAAACACAGGAGCAACACGATGAAAACGCTGTTTGTCCTCATGGCCCAATACAACGGCAAAGCCATTATTCCGCTCGACCAGGTCTGCCAAGACTATTTCACTCACCTCACCACAGATATGTTCCAGCGCAAGGTGATGGCCGGCCAGATCAGGATCCCGATTACCAGACTGGAGGCCAGCCAGAAAAGTGCGAAGGGAATCCACATTTCGGACCTGTCCGAATATCTGGATGCGCAACGCGCTGCTGCTGTGAAAGAAAACAATCAGTTGAACAGCGCGCCACGCGGCAGCTGATTTACTTCAATGTCTTGGCGCCCAGCTTCACGGGCGCCTGCAGGACAGTCTCCAGCCACGTCCATTTTGCATAGGCGTCTCCGCGCCCACGAAGGTGCGTGTACCGCCGCATTGAGTTCCAATCACGGTGCCCTGAGACGCTGGCTACTCTTGGAATATCCCACTCCATTTCAAACAGGCGACTAACCCCCTCATGGCGCAAATCATGGAAGTGTAGATCTTCAATGCCAAGCAACTTGCAGGCCCTGGTCCAGGATGTAGAAACCGCCTCAGCGCTATACGGGAAGATTTCGGGTACCGCTCTTGGCATAGATTGAAGAATCGCCCAGGCTTCTGGTGGGAGGTGGCACCAGACGTCATTGCCAATTTTCTGTCCTGGGTTTTTCATGTCTCGCACCAGTACCCTGTGACCCACCTCATCCAGATCAGCCCACTGAATACGCGTAATTTCTTCCTGCCGGCGCGTTGAAAACAAGGCAAACGCCGTCATCTTGAGCATGTTAATTGAAGTCGGGCGATAGGCCTGAATACCCTGAAAGTGCGTTAGCAGCTTATCTAACTCGTCCAAAGTGGGCCGACGGTCACGCTCTCGACTACGCATGTTGTAGCCCAGCTTCTTCAGCACCCGTCGTGCATCGCTCATAGCGTGCGGATCAACCTCATACCCCCAAGCAGGACGAGCAATCGAAAGCACTGCCCCAAGATGCGCTAAGTCGTTCCCAGCTGTCTGTGGCTGGATGCTGCCACCCTCCTTACCCATACGCCATAGCGCATACTCCACCAACAGCTGGCTGTTGATGTCCTGGTCGGCCACCTTACCCAGGTAGGACTCACTGATTGCCTTGAGCGTACCGCGTTTGGTTTTACCCAAAGGCCGGGCTTTCTCCATCTCAACCATGTAGCGATCAATCATTTCCTTTATGGTCGCGCCTTTGCGGTTGGCGCGCTCGATCGCGCCGGGCTGATCCAGTTCGGACTCCCGCTTTCTCGCCCACGCTTGAGCAGCCTGTTTTCGGGCGAAGGTCTGGCTCTCTTGGTAAACTTGTACGCCATCACGATAAAGACGTATCTGTGCTGTGTAGCTGCTGCTGCCGTCGGTGCGTTTCCGTGCTCTGATCGTGGCCATGGTCAACTGGTACAATTGAAAAAATGATTGGTACATTGTACCAACGACCCTCAAATAACGCCCATTTACCCCCGAAAACAGACACCAAATACGTAGAGCAAAATGGTACAGAATTCAGCTACATACCCAGCAAACTCAAGCTCTACGGTGTCGAGACGCTTTAGCGTGGCGCCCATGATGGACTGGACTGACCGCCACTGCCGGTTCTTCCTGCGCCTGCTGTCCAGCAACGCCCTGCTCTACACCGAAATGGTTACCACCGGCGCCTTGCTGCACGGTGATGCCGAGCGTTTCCTGCGTCATAGCGAGGCCGAGCATCCGCTGGCGCTGCAGTTGGGCGGCAGTGTGCCGGCTGATTTGGCCGCCTGTGCCAAGCTGGCCGAGGCCGCAGGCTATGACGAGGTCAACCTCAACGTTGGCTGCCCAAGCGATCGGGTGCAGAACAATATGATCGGCGCCTGCCTGATGGGCCATCCGGCGCTGGTCGGCGATTGCGTGAAGGCGATGCAGGATGCGGTGCAGATTCCGGTGACGGTCAAGCACCGCATCGGTATCAATGGCCGCGATAGCTACGCCGAGCTGTGTGATTTCGTCGGTCAGGTGCGTGATGCCGGTTGCCGCAGTTTTACCGTGCATGCGCGTATTGCGATTCTTGAAGGCTTGTCGCCGAAGGAGAACCGTGAGATTCCGCCGCTGCGGTATGACGTCGCCGCGCAGTTGAAGGCCGACTTCCCGGACCTTGAGCTGGTGCTCAACGGCGGGATCAAGACCCTGGCGGAATGCCAGGAGCACTTGAAGGTTTTCGACGGGGTGATGCTCGGGCGCGAGGCTTATCACAATCCGTATCTGTTGGCCGAAGTTGACCAGCAGTTGTTCGGCAGCAGCGCGCCGGTGATCAGCCGCAGCGAAGCGCTGGCCAAATTGCGCCCTTACATTGCTGCGCACCTGGCCTGCGGCGGCGCCATGCATCACATCACCCGGCATATTCTCGGCCTTGGCCAGGGCTTCCCGGGGGCGCGCAAGTTTCGCCAGTTGCTTTCGGTGGATATCCACAAGAGCAAGGACCCGCTGGCCCTGCTCGACCAGGCCGGCGAGCTGCTGCAGGGGCGTTAACCCCGGAACCTGTGCGCGCTTTGGCACTCGAAGGCTTATCCCCTTCGCCCCGCCTGCCAGCCAGCCCTTGAGCGGCTGGCAGCGCTCGGGTAATGTCGATCCATTGCACAGGACAGAGCACGCCCATGACTTCCAAGCTGGAACAACTCAAGCAGTTCACCACTGTGGTTGCCGACACCGGTGATATTGATGCCATCAGCCGCTTGAAACCGGTCGATGCCACCACCAACCCTTCGCTGCTGCTCAAGGCCGCGGCCATGCCTGGCTATGCCGAGCTGCTCCAGCAATCGGTCGCGCACAGCAAGGGCGATGTCGGCCTCGCCTGTGACGCCTTTGCCGTGGCGGTTGGCGCCGGCATTCTCAAGGTGATTCCGGGGCGTATCTCCACTGAGGTCGACGCCCGCCTGTCCTTCGACCAACCGGCGCTGCTGGCCAAGGCCCGGCAGTTGATCGAGCTGTACGACCAGGCCGGTATCGGCCGTGACCGGGTGCTGATCAAACTGGCCTCGACCTGGGAAGGCATCCGCGCCGCCGAGGTTCTGGAAAAGGAAGGCATCCAGACCAACCTGACCCTGCTGTTCTCCTTCGCCCAGGCCCAGGCTTGCGCCGACGCCGGGGTGTTCTTGATTTCGCCGTTCGTGGGGCGCATCTACGACTGGTACAAGAAGTCCACCGGCAAGGAGTATGTCGGCGCCGAAGACCCGGGCGTGCAGTCGGTGACGCGCATCTACGATTACTACAAGACCAATGACTACAAGACCGTGGTCATGGGCGCGAGCTTTCGCAATATCGGCCAGATCGAGCAACTGGCCGGCTGCGACCGCCTGACTATCAGCCCCGAGCTGCTGCAGCAGTTGAGCGATGATCAGGGCGAGCTGCCGCGCATCCTCAAGCCTGGCAAAACCGGCGAGGCGCGCCAGCAGTTGACGGAGAGCCAGTTCCGCTGGGCGTCGAACGAAGATGCCATGGCCACCGAGAAACTGGCCGAGGGGATTCGCCAGTTTGCCCGGGACCAGGAGAAGCTTGAGGCGTTGTTGGCGGCAAAGGCCTGATACAAATCTGGGTTTGCCAGTGAGGGGTGCAGCGTAGAGCATCCTATCGGCCTTCAGGGCCTCATCGCGGGTCAAGTCGAGTCGTCGCACCGCCGCTCCCACCCATCAAGTGGGAGCGGCGGTGCGACGACTCGACTTGACCCGCGATGCTTTCGACTTTGCTTTCAGAGATGTTGATGTCTGAATCTTCCGAATTACCCGCAGTACTGGCCGGGCCTTTACTGCGCCGCCTCGAACCCACCCGGATGGTGTTCTGGCTGGTAGCCTCCACGCCACTGCAGGCCGAGTTGCACCTGAGCTGCGCAGACATTACTGCCGACATCCACTGCACGGTTGTGCCGATTGGCCGCCACGCCTTTGTCCACCTGCTCGACATCCGCCTCGACAGCCCGCTGCCGTGCGATGAGCAGATCGACTACGACCTGATCTTCAACAACCAGGGCATCGCCGACTACGCACCACACCTGCTTTACCCAGGCGCGCAACGGCCGAATTTCGTCCTGCGTTCACACCTGGAGCACCTGCTCCACGGCTCCTGCCGCAAACCCCACCACCCGGCGGCCGACGGCCTGCTGTGCGCCGACCGCCTATTGCTGGAACACCCCACGCCATTGCAGCGCCCGGCCCTGCTGATGATGAGCGGTGACCAGGTGTATGCCGACGATGTCGCCGGGCCCATGCTGCGCGCCATACATGCGCTGATCGAGCGCCTGGGGCTGTTTGGCGAGCACCTGCAAGGTGCGGTAGTCGATGACAGCGCCGCGCTCTACCAGCACCCGGCCAGCTATTACCACCGCGCCGACCTGCTGCCGGCACTGGAGAGCAACGAAACCCTGCGCGAGCGCTTTTTCGGCGGCACGCGCAAGCCGATCTTCACCAGCAGCAACGCCGACAACCACCTGGTGACCTTCGCCGAAGTCATGGCCATGTACCTGCTGGTCTGGTCCCCGCTGCCCTGGGGCCTGATCGACGTGCAGATGCCACCCGGCCTCAATGCCGAGCGCCAGGCCCGCTACCGCCAGGAACAGCAACTGATCGACGGCTTTGCCAGCGGCCTTGGCGGGGTGGCGCGGGTATTGGCACATTTGCCGAGCCTGATGATTTTCGATGACCACGACATCACCGATGACTGGAACCTGTCGGCGCAATGGGAAGAAACCGCCTACGGCCACCCGTTCTCCAAGCGCATCATCGGCAACGCCCTGCTCGGCTATATGCTGTGCCAGGGCTGGGGCAACAACCCGGATGCCTTTACCGGGCTACTGAAGCATTGCCAGGCCTTCAGCCACAGTGCCGACGCCGATGACTACCTCGACACGCCGCTGCAGGATGCGCTGATCAACGAAGTACTGCGCTTTCAGGGCTGGCAGTTCGTCCTGCCCAGCAGCCCGGCGCTGCTGGTGCTCGATACCCGCACCCGTCGCTGGCGCAGTGAAAGCAACTTCAACAAACCCTCGGGCCTGCTCGACTGGGAAGCCTTAAGCGAGCTGCAGCAGGCGCTGCTCGACCATCCTTCGGCGATCATCGTCTCGCCGGCGCCGATCTTCGGCGTCAAGCTGATCGAGAGCGTGCAGCGGGCATTCAGCTGGCTGGGTTATCCGCTATTGGTCGATGCCGAGAACTGGATGGCCCATCGCGGCGCGGCGCAAGTGATCCTGAACATCTTCCGCCACTCGCGCACACCGGGGCACTACGTGATTCTCTCCGGTGACGTGCACTACTCGTTCGTCTATGAGGTGCTGATCCGCCACCGCCAGCGCGCCCCGCACCTGTGGCAGATCACCAGCAGCGGCATCAAGAATCAGTTCCCCAAGCGCCTGCTGGACACTTTCGATCGCCTCAACCGCTGGCTGTACTCGCCACGCTCACCGCTCAACTGGTTTACCAAGCGCCGGCAGATGCAGGTGATGCCGCGCACACCCGCGCATAGCAAGGCCGGCGAGCGGCTGTGGAACAGCGCGGGCCTGGGCCAGGTGTTTTTCAATGAACAGGGGCAGCCGGCGCGGATTTTCCAGCTCAACGCCGATGGCAGCGCGGCGACCGAGTTTCCACCGCGCGAAGCTGACTGTTAAGTGATTTTTGACCGGCGCCAGAACGGCGCCCGGTCGACGATCAGGTGCGCTCGAGGGCGTTGACCAGGTCGTGGAAGGCTTCGCGGTTGGAATCGTTCAGACCCATGAGGATCTTGTGCGCCTCAAGCACCTTGGAGCGCACCACGTCTTCGTTCTGATCCTGCGACGGCAGGTCGGTCAGGCATTCGGGGCACGGGATCGGCCGGTCAACGATGTTGAACACCTGGTCGAAACCCATCGACTGCAACAGGCGGGTGATGTCGGCGTGGGTGGTGACCACCGTTGGCAACAGCCCGACCTTTTGCCGCGACAGGATCGAGAGCTTGGCCAGCAAGCCCAGGGTGGTGCTGTCGATGCTGTGGGTTTCTGTCAGATCGATGACGATCGCCGAGAAATTCAGCGCCGTGAAGATCTTTTCAATCGTCGCATCCAGCGCCGAACACAAGGTCAGGCGCACTTCACCGACAAACTTCAGCACGAAGGTGCCATTCTGCTCGGCGAACTGGATTCTACCCGTACTCATTGAAGGTTCCTGCTCAACACCAATAGGGCGATATCATCCGGCATCTCCCCAAGCGTAGCTAATCCGAATCGTTGGCGCAGCCCATCCAGACTACCGCCTGCGGCCTTGATGATTTCAGGCAGGGCCGCCTCTTTATCTTTGAGTGTGTCACCGGGCAAAAGGTCCAGAATGCCATCAGACAGCAGGGTCAGGCTGAACTGCGGCGGCAACTCCAGGACGTGGTCCTGGTAGGTAGCCTCCTCGAACAAGCCGACCGGCAATCCGCGGCCCTCCAGATAACGGCTCTGGCCCGGGGTGTACAGCACTGGCAACGGCAGGTGACCACCGATGCTGTAGGTCATGATACCGGTGTCTTCGTCGATCACGCCGCCGACCATGGTCACATGCTTGCCCAGCTTGCAGTTGATCAGGCCGCGGTTGATGTGTCCGAGTACTTCCGACGGTTTGAAGTCACGCAAGTTGCCGCCGCGCTTGAATTCGAACAGCAGGCGCGTGGTCATGAACTTCAGCAGCACGGTGACGAAGGCCGAAGACGCGCCATGCCCGGAAACGTCTGCCAGGTAAAAGGCAATTCGCCGGTCATCGACACGGAAATAGTCGGCAAAGTCGCCCGACAGGTACAGCGACGGAATAATCTGGTGCTCGAACGACAGGTCGTCGGCCACCCAGGGGCTTTCCGGCAGCATGTTCATCTGCACCTGACGCCCGGCGGTCTGGTCCTCCTGCAGCAGGTGCAGGCTGGCCTCAAGCTCGCGGTTGGCGGTTTCGAGCTTTTCCCGGTAGCGCTGGTTTTCCAGCACCAGACGCGCGCGGTCCAGGGCCCGGCGTACCGAATGCTCGAGCACCGCGAGGTCTTCGAGGGGCTTGATCAGGTAGTCGGCCGCGCCCAGGCGCAGGGCCTCGACGGCGTCGTTCATCACCCCGGCGCCCGATACCACGATCACCGGCAGTTCCGGCGCGCGCTCGGTTACCTGGCGAATCAGCTCCAGGCCGCCCATTTGCGGCATGCGCAGATCGCAGATCACCAGATCAGGATGTTCCTGTTCGAAGACCTGCAGGCCCTGCTGGCCATTGGCTGCCTGCAGGACGCTGAAACCGCTGTCTTCCAGGTAGGCGGCAAGACTCGCACGTACGACGTCGTCGTCATCGATTATCAGCAGCGTTGCACTGGTTTTCTGCATGTGGGCAAACGGCGCCAGGAATAGGTTGGGCGTAGGTGAGCATCGGCCCACGTACTGGATTCACTTCGAGCTACTCTTCTATGAGTTGTAGGACATCAAAACCTGTCCGGCAAATAGCAGAGGTGCCTTGTAAGGCGCAGACGGTACTCCCATCCGCCGGGCGTTTCAAGGGCACACCGATGGTCGCCGATGCTCTTTACAGCCGAAAGCACCGGGAGTTATAAAAACCCCTCCAACCGCAACGCAATGAAAGGATGCCGAGATGAGCTCAGGGCCCATGGACTACAGCGAGAAGCGCGATTTCATTCGCATGCGGGTGGAAGCAGATATAAGCCTGATCCACCAGGGGCAGGTCATCGCCGCCGTCTGCCTCGACCTCTCCAGCAGTGGCATGCAGGTCCAGGCGCCGCGGCCGTTCACGGTTGGCGATCAACTCGAGGTGCGTATCGACTCCGACCATCCGGCACTCAAGGGCCTGGAAGCGAGCACAGAGGTGGTGTGGATTGCCGACCAGCAAGACGGCAAGCAGAAACTCGGCCTGCGCATCCTCAGCATGAAATAATTGCAGACACAAAAAAGGCGACCTGAAGGTCGCCTTTTGTTTACCCGCTCGGATCAGAAGTCGTCGACGACGGCGCCATCCTTGACCTTGAATTCGCGATTTTGCAGGTATGCATTGCGAATGAAGATGTATTTGTCGCCATTGATCAGCTTTTCAGCCGACAGCAGGCTCGCGCGGGTGTCGACCACATCGACGGCGGCGGCGGTGTTGCGGGTCGGCACGTGGTCGATGTAGCGGTAGGGTTCGGTGTAGGTGTCCGGGTACTTGCCGATGGCATCGCGCACGGTGCTCGGGCCGAGCAACGGCAGCATTACGTACGGGCCGCTGCTCACGCCCCAGTAGCCGAGGGTCTGGCCAAAGTCTTCGTCATTGCGCTGCAGGCCCATCTTGGTGCCGACATCGAAGAACCCGCCAATACCGAAGGTGGTGTTGACGATCAGCCGCGCAGTATCAACCCCGGCGGCGTGCGGCTTGAGCTGCAGCACGTTGTTGGCCAGGTTGGTGACGTCGCCCAGGTTGCGGAACATGTTGTGGATGCCGTCTTCGAGGAACTGCGGGGTGACCGCCTGGTACCCCTGTGCCAGCGGCTTGAGCGCGTAGGTGTCGAGCGTGTCGTTGAAGCGGAAGATCGGCCGGTTGATGCTTTCCCAGGGATCTTCTTCAGTGGCCGCCTGGGCCGCGACGACAGGCGCCAACAGTAGGCCGGCACAGACACAAGCCCGGGTCATCCGATCGATCAGGCCGATCCTACGCATAGTGTTACTCCTCGAACTAGGCAGACGCCGCGCGTCCTACGCCAAAAAATGAAGCAAGTATAAAGGCTCTGCTGCCGTTAAGCAGCTTGGCATAAACAACGTCGCAAAAATGTGAACAACTGTGTATCGGCAGCGTCACCAAAAAGTAACAACCCAAGCGTAGCCTGCAAAGTATTTCAGGGACGTTGCCATGCCAGACTCCCCCGCCATCACTGCCCTGCTGTTCGGCTTGCGCGGCTGCCTTGTCGAAGTGAACCCGGGCTCTGATGCCCAGGCACCCTGCCCCACTCCGGGCGCGCTGCCCACCCTTGACTGGCTGTATCAGCAAAAGGTTCCCTGTGCCTGGCTCGATGAGCTGCCGGCTGCAGACGGCAAACAAATGGCCAGCCCCTTGCCGGCCTGGCTCAATGCCTTCCCGGCCTGCAAGACCCCCTGGCCGGCACCGGATGCCTGCTGGCAGGCACTGATGAGCCTCAGGGCGGGCAAACTCGACGGTTGCGTGCTGGTCAGTGGCGAACCACGCCTGCTGCAGTCGGGCCTCAACGCCGGGTTGTGGACCATCGGCCTGGCCGCCTGCGGGCCCAGCAGCCAGTGGCAAGCCCTTGGCGCCAAAGAGCAGGAACGCCAGCGTGGCCAGGCCACCTTGCAGTTGTTTGCCCTGGGCGTGCACTCGGTGATCGACCACCTCGAAGCCCTGGCCGACTGCCTGGCAGAGATCGGCCAGCGCCGGCGCAAAGGTGAAAAACCCTGAAACAGCACCTTTGATCAGGGTCATGCAAAGCGCCAGCCGGTGGATTACTCTAGTAGACAGGGCATGGACCTTTCACCCGCTAACGGGGTCCATGACTGTGCCTATTCATAGAGGGAGAACACCCATGCCTGCCCGCGAACTGCAAGAGCAACTTGACGCCCTGCGCGAGCAACTGGAGCAAAATCCACCGCTCACCGAAGAAGAGCGAGCCGATCTGCATGTATTGATGCAACAAATTGAGGCGAAGATAGAACTGGAAGCCAAGACCCCGGACAACAACCTGGTCGATGGCGTCAACCTCGCCGTGGAGCGCTTTGAAGTCGAGCACCCGGGCCTGACCGCCACCTTGCGCAATATCGTTCAGAGCCTGCAAAGCATGGGCATCTAAGCCCGCCGGAATAAAAAAGCCCCGTCATCGAACGGGGCTTTTCGTTACTGGCGAACCAGTCGCAGGTTCTCCAGGGTCACCTGGGAAGTACTGCGGTACGGGTTGATGTCCAGGCCGCCGCGGCGCACGTAACGGGCATAAACCGTCAGGTGTTCGGGGTTGAGCAGGCGCTTGAGGTCAAGGTAGATGCGCTCGACGCACTGCTCATGGAAGTCGGCATGCTGGCGGAAGCTGATCAGGTAGGTCAGCAGGCTGGCATGCTCCAGCGCCGCGCCACGGTAGTGCACGGTGACGCTGCCCCAGTCCGGCTGGCCGGTGACCGGGCAGTTGGACTTGAGCAAATGGCTGTGCAGGGTTTCTTCAACAATGTTGGCGCTGTCGCAACGCAGCAACTCCGGCTGCGGTTGCTCATAGTTGCTGATGCTGACATCCAGCTCATCGATGCACACGCCCGGCAAGCCGACCACGCCCTGCCCTTCGACCTCGGCCAGGCTGCGGACCTGCACGCCCACCGGCTTGCCGGCGGCAGCCGAGAGGTCCTTGACCAGGCATGCCTGCAGGGCAGCGGGCGATTCGAACACGGTCTGGTTCAGCGAGTTGAGGTACAGCTTGAACGACTTCGACTCGATGATGTTCGGCGAGTCGGCCGGGATGGCGAACTCACCGATGGCCACCACCGGCTTGCCCGACGCCAGCAACCAGGACAGCTCGAAGCAGTTCCAGAAATCGACGCCCTGCCATGGCAGGGTCTGGGCGCTGACGCCCAGCTCGGCCCATTTTGCCGCCCGCGGGATCGGGAACAGCAGCGAGGGTGTGTAGGTGGAGACGTATTCGCTGGATTTACCCAGCGGAGAATGTTCGGCGGCAGGATGCATGGCTAAAACCTGTAGGAGCAAATGCGCCTAGTTTATCGGTTTTAGGCCATGCTTTGGGCAATCGGCTGTTATTGGCCGATGGTCAGCTTGCCGACCATGCCTGCTTGATAATGGCCGGGCACGTTGCAGGCGAACTCGATTGGCGCCGACTGGCTAAAGGTCCAGGTCAGTTCAGCGCTTTTGCCAGGTTCGACCATCACCGTGTTCGGATCGTCGTGCTGCATGCTGGCGTGATTCATGTTGCCGTGGCCCATGGCCGAATGGTCCATCTGGCCCTGCATGGCGAGCATTTCTTTCTGGTGCCTGGCGTGCATCACAGCATCGCCGAGGCTGAACTCATGGACTACCGCGCCCTTGTTGATTAGCACGAAGCGCACGGTCTCCCCGGCCTTGACCTCAAGGCTGCGCGGCGCGTAATACATGTCGCCCATCACCACCTCGACGCTGCGGGTGGCCTTGCTCGCAGGCGCAGGCTGGCCGAAGGTGTAGGAATGCGCGGGCGACGCCAAGGCTGGAAGGCTGAACAGCGCCAGTGCGCCAATGATAAAAAGGTGTTTCATTTCAAGCCCACTCCAGGGTTGCGACGGTTCAGGCTTCACTGTAGAAAATCGCCGCTGGCAGTCACCTGACAAAAACATTACAACTTTGTCAGCTTGGCCACCCGCCACGCCCGCCGCGGTATAACCCTGCGGCAATCCACGTAAAAGAGCCAGCCGATGAAACTGTTGATCGTCGAAGACCAGACCAAGACCGGCCAGTACTTGTGCCAGGGCCTCAGTGAAGCGGGCTTTGCCACCGAGCTTGCCAGCGACGGCAATACCGGCCAGCACCTGGCCCTGACCGGCGACTATGACTTGCTGATCCTCGACGTCATGCTGCCGGGCCGCGATGGCTGGCAGATCCTTCAGGCGGTGCGCGCCGCCGGCCTGGAAATCCCGGTGCTGTTCCTCACCGCCCGCGACGCCGTCGAAGACCGCGTGCACGGCCTGGAACTGGGCGCCGACGATTACCTGGTCAAGCCGTTCGCCTTCTCTGAACTGCTGGCACGGGTGCGCAGCCTGCTGCGCCGCGGCAGCAGCCCGGCACAGGAAACCAGCCTGGGCCTGGCCGACCTGCGCCTGGACCTGATCCGCCGCCGGGTCGAACGCACAGGCCAGCGCATCGACTTGACCGCCAAGGAGTTCGCCCTGCTCGAACTGCTGCTGCGCCGCCAGGGCGAAGTGCTGCCCAAATCGCTGATCGCCTCGCAGGTGTGGGACATGAACTTTGACAGCGACACCAACGTCATTGAAGTGGCGATCCGCCGCCTGCGCCTGAAGATCGACGATGCCCACGACAACAAGCTGATCCATACCGTGCGCGGCATGGGTTATGTGCTTGAAGAGCGCAGCGCCTGATGCGCCGCCTGTCCCTCGGTAGTCGCCTGGCACTGCTGTTTGCCGCCTGCACGGCAGTGGTGTCGCTGACTGCCGGTATCCTTTTTAGCCGCGCCAGCGCCACCCACTTCATCGAGCTCGACCAGCAACTGCTCAACAGCCGCCTGTCACTGCTGCGCCAGATGCTCGAAGGCGTGGACGACCCGGCCAGCCTCGCCCCGCGCCTGCCTGCCCTGCAAACCGAACTCAGCCACCAGGCCGACCTTGCCGTGCGCATTCGCGGCCGGGACGGGCGCATCTGGTTCGACAGCCAGGCCGGCCTGCCCGAGTCGCCGCAAGTGCTCGGCCTGAGCACCCTGCACAGCAGCGGCGTCGACTTTCGCAGCCTGTGTGTCAACCTCAACGACGGCGACGCGCAGCTGACGCTGTTTCTCGACATCACCCACCATCAGCATTTCCTCCAGCGCATGCAGCAACTGATCTGGCTGACTGTCGGCCTTTCGGCGCTGGCGACCGCGTTGCTCGGCGCCTGGGCCGCGCGCAGCGGGCTGCGGCCACTGCGGCAGATGGGCGAAGTGGCCTCCGGGGTGTCGGCACGCTCGCTGACCACACGCCTACCCGAAGGGCAAATGCCGGTGGAGCTGGCAGAACTGGCGCAGACCGTCAACGCCATGCTCGAACGCCTGGACGATGCCTTTCAGCGCCTCTCTGCGTTCTCTGCCGACATTGCCCACGAGCTGCGCACGCCGCTGTCCAACCTGCTGACCCACACCCAGGTAACCCTGACCCGGCCGCGCAGCCTAGATGAATACCGCGAGGCGCTGCACAGCAACCTCGAAGAGCTGCAATGGATGGCGCAACTGGTCAACGACATGCTCTACCTGGCCAAGGCTGACCACGGCTTGCTGATGCCCAGCCGCCAGCAACTGGCGCTGGAGGACGAGGCCGATGCCTTGCTCGAATACTACGCACCGCTGGCTGAAGATGCCGAGGTAAGCCTGAGCCGTGAGGGCCAGGCGCCGCTTGCCGGCGACCGGCATATGCTGCGCCGGGCGCTGTCCAATTTGCTCGACAACGCCCTGCGCTTTACCCCGGCCGGCGGCGAGATACGTGTGACCATCGAGCGACACCAAGACGGAGTAAGGCTGCAGGTGGCCAACTGCGGTGAGCCGATTGACCCGGCGTTGCTGCCGAAGTTGTTTGATCGTTTCTACCGGGCAGACCCGGCACGGCGCGAAGGCAGCAGTGAGCATGCGGGGTTGGGGCTGGCGATTACCCGTTCGATCGTGCAGGCGCACGGCGGGTGTATTCGCGGGGAGTCAGCTGGGGGCTGGACGCGGTTCGTGATCGACTTGCCGACGGTGTGAATACCATCGCGGGGCAAGCCCGCTCCTACAGCCGGTGTAGGAGCGGGCTTGCCCCGCGATCAGCCATCACTCGTAACGCAAGGCGTACGCCGGCTCTACCTGCGAAGCCCGCCAGGCCGGGTACAGGGTGGCCAGGAAGCTCATGATCAGGCCGGCGCTACAGATCAGCGCCACGTCGCCCCATTGCAGTTCCGACGGCAAGGTACTGATGAAGTACACGTCCGAGGTGAAGATGTGCTGGCCGCTGACCCGCTCCAGCCAGCCGACGATCTGGCTGACGTTGAGCGCGGCAATCACCCCCAGCACGCCGCCGATCAAGGTACCGACGATACCGATCAGGCTGCCCTGGACCATGAAGGTGCCCATGATCTGCGCCGGCGTTGCGCCGATGGTGCGCAGGATGGCGATGTCGGCGCCCTTGTCGTTGACCACCATGATCAGCGTGGCAATGATGTTGAACGCCGCCACGGCGATGATCAGCAGCAGCAACAGGCCGATCATGGTCTTTTCCATCTTCATGGCACTGAACAGGCTGCCCTGGGTGTGGGTCCAGTCATCGGCGCGGTATTGCTCGCCAAGGCTTGTGGTAATCGCCTTGGACACCTGCGGCGCCGCGTACAGGTCCTTGACCTTGAGGCGCACGCCCTGCACCTGGTTCGGCGCCCAGCGCTGCATCTGCGCGGCGTCGGCCATGTGCATCAGGCCCAGCGAGCCGTCGAGCTCGGCGCCAACCTTGAATACCCCGACCACGTTCAGGCGCTGCATGCGCGGGGTGATGCCACCCGGCGCGCTGCTGACTTCGGGCACGATCAGGGTCAGTTTGTCGCCGACATTGAGGCGAAAGCGGCGCGCGG
Source organism: Pseudomonas sp. UC 17F4 (assembly GCF_900101695.1). Classification (NCBI taxonomy): domain Bacteria; kingdom Pseudomonadati; phylum Pseudomonadota; class Gammaproteobacteria; order Pseudomonadales; family Pseudomonadaceae; genus Pseudomonas; species Pseudomonas sp. UC 17F4. The sequence goes on along the minus strand of NZ_FNKV01000001.1, from coordinate 2,581,020 downwards.
TGATTTCACCGATGACCACGCCGAACTCACCCGGCTTGAGGTCTTCAAGGCTGCCCTGGACGATATGCTGGGCGACGATCGAGACCTTGCCCTCCTCGGCCGGGTCGATGCCGCTGACCTGGATCGGCTGCATCGAGCCCTTGTAAGAGAGCATGCCTTCCATCTCGGTCAGTGGTGCGGCGGCGATCACTTCAGGGTTTTTCAAGGCTTGCGCCGCCACCGGCCGCCAGTCGTCCAGCGGCTGGGCACCGAGCACGCTGGCGTGCGGCACCATGCCGAGGATGCGCGAGCTCATTTCGCGCTGGAAGCCGTTCATCACCGACAGCACCACGATCATCGCCAGCACGCCCAGGGACAGGCCGATCATCGAGGTCATGGAAATGAACGAGATGAAATGGTTGCGGCGCTTGGCGCGGGTGTAGCGCGCGCCGATGAAAATAGACAAGGGTCTGAACATGAACGAAAGCACCCGGGTAAAGAAAAGGAACCAGGTGCCCGCCTGACAGCGGCGGGCACGTTGCGCGGGCAATCAGATCGGTACCAGGTGCCCGTCTTCCAGGCGCAGTACGCGGTCCATCTGGCGCGCCAGGTTGAGATCGTGGGTCACCACCAGGAAGGCCGTCTGCGAAGAGCTGCTGAGCTCCTGCATCAAGTCCTGGATACCCTGGGCGGTGTGATGGTCGAGGTTGCCGGTAGGCTCGTCGAGCATCACCAGCCCCGGACGGTTGACCAGCGCCCGGGCGATGGCCACGCGCTGGCGTTCGCCACCGGACAGCTCGGCCGGCTTGTGGCTCAGGCGATGGCCCAGGCCGACGCGCTTGAGCAGCGCTTCGGCGCGCTCGCGGGCTTCGGGGATGGCGGTGCGACCGATCAGCAGCGGCATGCACACGTTCTCCAGCGCCGTGAACTCCGGCAGCAGGTGGTGGAACTGGTAGACGAAGCCCAGGGCGCGGTTGCGCAGCAGGCCACGGGCGCGTTCGCCCAATGCCGAGAGCTCTTCGCCGGCCAGCCAGACGCTGCCTTCGGTCGGGGTATCGAGGCCGCCGAGCAGGTTGAGCAAAGTACTCTTGCCTGAACCGGAGCTACCGACGATAGCCACCCGCTCGCCCGGGTGCAGCTCCAGCTGCAGGCCGGACAACACCTGGACTTTCTCCGGGCCTTCCTCGTAGGACTTGCCCAGGTTGCGGCAACTCAGCACTGCTTTATCACTCATGCCCAACTCACTCATAACGTAGCGCCTCCGCAGGCTGGGTGCGTGCCGCACGCCAGGCCGGATACAGGGTGGCGAGGAAACTCAGGACCAATGCCGCGCCGCAGACCATCCACACGTCCTCGGCCATGATCTGCGATGGCAGGTAGTCGATGAAGTAGACGTCGGCATTGAGGAACTTGTGCCCGATCAGGGTCTCGATGCCGGCAATCGCGGCGCTGACATTGAGCGCGGCGAAAATGCCCACCAGCGCGCCGATCAGGGTGCCGACCACGCCGATCACCGTGCCCTGGACCATGAAGATGGCCATGATCTGCCCCGGCGTCGAGCCCAGGGTGCGCAAGATGGCGATGTCGCCCTTCTTGTCGTTGACCACCATCACCAGGGTGGAAATGATGTTGAACGCGGCCACCGCGACAATCAGCAGCAACAGCAGGCCGATCATGGCTTTTTCCATGCGGATCGCCTGGTACAGGTTGCCGTGGCTACGGGTCCAGTCGCGGGCGTAGAACTCCTGCTCGCCCAGCTTCTGGGCGATGTCCCAGGCAACCCGGGGGGCCTGGAACAGGTCGTCGAACTTCAGGCGCAGGCCCTGCACCTGGTCGGCTTTCCAGCGGTGCAGGCGCGACAGGTCCGACAGGTTGGTCAGGCCCAGGTAGCCGTCGATTTCACCGGCGCCGACATGGAAGATGCCGACCACGGTAAAGCGCTTCATGCGCGGGAACATGCCGGCCGGAGTGACGGTGACCTCGGGGGCGACGAAGGTCAGTTTGTCACCGATGCCGACGCCCAGCTTGGCCGCCGCCTTGTCGCCGATCATGATGCCGAAGCCGCCAGGGGCCAGGTCATCGAGCTTACCCTCGCGGATAAAGTCGTCGATGATCGAGACCTTGCGCTCCTGGGCCGGGTCGATGCCGTTGAGCAGCACCTTCTGCACCTTGCCGTCATGGGTCAGCAGGCCCTGCATCTGGGTGAAGGGCGCCACCGCCAGAACCTGCGGGTTCTGCTTTACTTGACTGGCAAGGGCGGGCCAGTCGTTGATCGGCTGGCCGGTTTCCAGTGTGGCGTGGGGCACCATGCCCAACACCCGGGTGCGCATCTCGTGATCGAAGCCATTCATGACCGACAACACCACGATCATCACGACAACGCCCAGGGCGAGGCCGATCATCGAGGTCAGGGAAATGAACGAGACGAAGTGGTTGCGACGCTTGGCACGGGTATAACGCGTGCCGATGAATACGAAGAGAGGTCTGAACATGTCGGGGCTTGTTCGGATGAAAGAGGAACGTCCTTGTGGCGGGGCTTGATTAGCAGCTTTACACTCAGACCACCGCCGCTACCATGGGTTCGCCATGTCGACATTAGATGAAGAAGATCGCCGCGAATACTACCGTATCGAGGATCGGATCGCACTGGAAATTAGCCCGTTGAGCGCCGCCGAAGCGCTTGGCACAGACTTGTTGCAAGATACTTCACCGCTGTTCAACCTGCTCAGTGAACTGCACCTGAGCGAGTTCGAGTCCCAGCACCTGCTGCGCCAGCTCAGTGACAAGGACCGCACCCTGGCGGCCTTTCTCAAGGCCCAGAACAAACGCATCGACCTGCTCAGTGCCGTGGTTGCGCAGACCCTGCTCGGGCAATTGAGCGCGCCGCAGGCGGTAGTGCTGTCCGAGGGCGGCATCGAGTTCAACCGCGCCGAGCCGCTGGCGGCCGGCGAGCGCGTGGCCGTGAAGATGGTGTTGATGCCCCAGGCCCTGGGCCTGCTGCTGCGCGCCAAGGTCACCCATTGCGACCACCAGGCCGACGGCCAGTACGAGATCGGCACCGAGTTCGTCGACACCACCGACGCCCAGCGCCAGCTGCTGGCCCGCTACATCCTGCAACGCCAAGCGCAACAACGACGCCAGGCCCTGGAGCAGAACGACCCAAGCGCCTCCTGAGTTTCACTTATTTGTTGAAGGAACAGACGTGACCACGATTTACGGCCACCGCGGCGCCAAGGGCGAAGCCCCCGAAAACACCCTCACCAGCTTCCAGCAGTGCCTCAAGCATGGCGTGCGCCGCTGCGAGCTCGACCTGCACCTGTCGGCTGACAACCAGCTGATGGTGATTCACGACCCCAGCCTCAAGCGCACCACCGGCCGGCGCGGCAAGGTGGTTGAACATAGCGCCGCCGACCTTGCCACCTACGACGCGCGCAAGGGTGGCCCGGGCTGGGTCTCGCCCTGCCCGATCCCGCGACTTGAGGAGCTGTTTGAAAAGTGCGATTTCGAGCACTGGCAGCTTGAGGTCAAGAGCGCCTCGCGCACCCGCGCCGCCACCACTGTGCTGGCGATCCGCGAAATGGCCCAGCAGTTCGGCCTTCTCGACAAGATCACCATCACCTCAAGCTCACGGGAAGTGCTGGGCGCAGCGCTGGAGCTGACTCCGGATATTTCCAGGGGACTGGTGGCCGAGTACGCCTGGCTCGACCCGCTGAAGGTCGCCCAGAACTACGGCTGCAACTTGCTGGCGTTGAACTGGACACTGTGCACCCCCGAGCGCCTGATCAAGGCCCAGCGCCAGGGTTTGCACGTGTCGGTGTGGACAGTCAACGAGCCGGCGCTGATGCGCAGGCTCGCCGACTTCGGCGTAGACAGCCTGATTACAGACTTTCCCGGTTTGGCCAGCGCCACCCTCGAGAATCGCTGAAATCGGTCTCCCCGGCCGGCTCAGGCCACCGGCCGGAGCCGCTCAAAAAAGCCGGTTGAGGCCGTCGTAAGCCGCTACCCGATAGGCTTCGGCCATGGTCGGGTAGTTGAAGGTGGTGTTGACGAAGTACTTCAGGGTATTGCGCTCACCCGGCTGGTCCATGATCGCCTGACCAATGTGAACGATCTCCGAGGCCTGGTAGCCGAAGCAGTGCACGCCGAGGATTTCCAGGGTTTCGCGGTGGAACAGGATCTTCAGCATGCCTTGTGGCTCACCGGCAATCTGCGCCCGGGCCATGCTCTTGAAGAAGGCCTTGCCGACTTCGTAAGGCACCTTGGCCTGGGTCAGCTCCTGCTCGTTCTTGCCGATCGAGCTGATCTCCGGAATGGTGTAGATGCCGGTCGGCACATCGTTGACGAAGCGCCAGCTGCCATTGTCGACGATGCTGCCAGCAGCCGAGCGGCCCTGGTCGTGGGCGGCACTGGCCAGGCTCGGCCAGCCGATCACGTCACCGGCACCGTAAATGTTCGCCACGTGGGTGCGGTAGTTTTCGTCGACTTCGATCTGGCCACGGCTATTGACCTTGATGCCGATGTTTTCCAGGCCCAGCTTGTCGGTGTTGCCGGTACGGCCGTTGCACCAGAGCAAGGCATCGGCCTTGATCTTCTTGCCGGATTTCAGGTGCAGGATCACCCCGTTGTCCAGGCCTTCGACACGCTCGTACTCTTCGTTGTGGCGCACGGTGATGTTGTTGTTGCTGAAGTGGTAGCTCAACGCCTGGGAGATTTCCGAGTCGAGGAAGCTCAGCAACTGGCCGCGGTTGTCTACCAGCTCTACCAGCACACCCAGGCCGCTGAAGATCGAGGCGTACTCGCAGCCGATCACGCCGGCGCCGTAGACGATCAGTTTGCGCGGGGTGTGGCCGAGGCTGAGGATGGTGTCGCTATCGTAGATTCGCGGGTGGTGGAAATCGATATCGGCCGGGCGATACGGGCGCGAACCGGTGGCGATGATGATGTGCTTGGCCACCAGCTTCTCGACCACGCCGTTGGCGCAGACCACTTCGATGGTCTGCTCGTCGGCGAAGCTGCCGGTGCCGAAGAACACGTCGACGCGGTTGCGGGCGTAGTAGCCGGTGCGCGAGGCCACCTGCTTGGAGATCACCTTCTCGGCGCTTTTCAGCACGTCGGGGAACGAGAACCAGCGCGGCTCACCAATGGCCCGGAACATCGGGTTGGTGTTGAACTGCATGATCTGGCGCACCGAGTGACGCAGGGCCTTGGACGGAATGGTACCCAGGTGGGTGCAGTTGCCGCCGACCTGGCGACGGCTATCGACCATCGCCACCTTGCGTCCTGCTTTGGCAGCATTCATTGCCGCCCCTTCTCCTGCGGGGCCGGAACCCAGCACCACTACGTCGTAGTTGTAGACAGCCATGCGTACTCCTTCAGAACAGGCCCACGCGCCACATCGGCGGGCGGGGCTACCTCATGCCGCCAGCGGCGCCATGCAAAAATTCGGGTGCAGTCTAATCAAGCTTGAACGCCGCGCACATTAACCCTTGGTCGCGTCGTAGGCTATTTTTCTCTGCACTACATGTATTCATTGTCAGTTCACCAGCACCTGGGCAAACGCCGGCGTACTGCGGGAGACGAAACCATCGGCAACCCGGGTCACGAACACTGCGCCAATCCCGTGTCGAAGGGCAAACTCCCAGCCGCGCTCAGGCCCGAGAATCAGCAGCAAGGTCGAATAACCATCAGCCATCAGCGTCGAGCGGTCAAACACCGTCACCGAGGCCAGCTCGTGTTTCACGGGTTTTCCCTGGCGCGCATCGAAGGTGTGTGAATAGCGCTGGCCATTCTCCTCGAAATAATTGCGATAGTCACCGGAGGTCGATACACCAAACCCGTCCACGTCCAGCACTTGCTGGGCTATCTGGCGGTCAGCGCGGGGCAGTTCCAGCGCCACTTTCCACGGGCTGCCGTCGGCCTTGCGCCCGATCGCCTTGAGTTCACCTGTCGCCTCGACCAGCAAATTCGCGACCCCCAGGGCTTTTAGCCGCTCCACCAGCAGGTCTACGGCATGCCCGGCGGCGATGCTGTTGAAGTCCACTTCCACCGGCGCATCCTTGCACAGCTGCTCGCCAACTATGCGCAAATGCCCATGCCCGACCCGCTGGCGAGTGGCAGCCAGGGCCTGGGCATCCGGTACTTTTTCCATCCGCGACTGCGGGCCAAAGCCCCACAGGTCGAGTAAGGGCTCCACGGTCAGGTCAAAAGCGCCGTCACTTTGCTGCGCCAGTTGCTCGCCGACCCGCACCAGTTGCAGTACATCGGCCGGCATCGACTGACAGCTATTGGCCGGCAGCCTGTTGAAAGCTTCGGTCAAAGAATCACTACGGTAGGTGGAAAAACGCCTGTCGACACCCTCGAGAATCCGCTCGACCTCGCGCTTGACCAGCTCCGGTGCCGGCCCCTGGGGCGTACGCACATACTGCACGGTGTAGCTGCTGCCCATGGTCGGGCCACTGATGCGCTCCAGGGTGTTGCCCTGCCCGCACCCGGCCAGGCCCAGCATCGCACCGATCAACACTGCCTTGCGCATCCAGCCTCCAGGGAAAATTCAGGCAAAAAAAACGGGAACCCTGAGGTTCCCGTCTTTCACGATCAAGCCAAGCTTAGCGTGGGAACGCAGGCGGATTGACGCCAGCCATGTCTTCCATCACGCGCACTACCTGGCAGCTGTAACCGAATTCGTTGTCGTACCAGACGTACAGGACAACACGGTTATCGTTGCAGATGGTGGCTTCGGCATCGACCACACCGGCGTGGCGCGAACCGACGAAGTCGGTGGAGACCACTTCCTGGGAGCTCACGTAGTCGATCTGCTTGTGCAGGTCCGAGTGCATGGCCATCTGGCGCAGGTACTCGTTGATCTCTTCGCGATTGGTGGCTTTTTCCAGGTTCAGGTTGAGGATGGCCATCGACACGTTCGGCGTTGGTACGCGGATCGCATTGCCGGTCAGCTTGCCCTTGAGCACTGGCAGTGCCTTGGCGGCTGCAGTGGCGGCACCGGTCTCGGTGATAACCATGTTCAGCGGCGCGGCGCGGCCACGACGGCTGCCCTTGTGGAAGTTGTCGATCAGGTTCTGGTCGTTGGTGAACGAGTGAACGGTTTCAACGTGGCCGTTGACGATACCGAACTTGTCGTTGACCGCTTTGAGCACAGGAACGATGGCGTTGGTGGTGCAGGAAGCCGCGGAGATGATCTTGTCATCAGCGCTGATTTCGCCATGGTTGATGCCGTGCACGATGTTCTTCAGCGCGCCCTTGCCAGGTGCGGTGAGGATCACGCGGGCCGCGCCCGGGCAGGCCAGGTGCTGGCCCAGGCCGTCGGCGTCGCGCCATACACCGGTGTTGTCGACGATCAGGGCATTCTCGATGCCGTACTGGGTGTAGTCGACTTCACTCGGGTTCTTGGCGTAGATAACCTGGATCAGGTTGCCGTTGGCGGTGATGGTGTTGTTGGCTTCGTCGATGGTGATGGTGCCATCGAACGGGCCGTGCACCGAGTCACGACGCAGCAGGCTGGCACGCTTGACCAGATCGTTCTCGGCGCCTTTGCGCACGACGATGGCGCGCAGACGCAGGCCGTCGCCACCACCGGTTTTCTCGATCAGGATGCGCGCCAGCAGGCGGCCGATACGACCGAAGCCGTACAGCACGACGTCGGTGCCTTTGCGTGCCGAAGCGTTTTGCTGGCCAACCACGTCAGCCATTTCTTCACGCACGAACTGCTCGGCAGTACGGCCGTTGCCTTCTTGCTTGAACTTGTTGGCCAGCTTGCCCAGGTCGACCGAGGCGGCGCCCAGTTTCAGCTCGCTCATGGCTTTGAGCAGCGGGAATGTCTCGTGTACAGACAGTTCGGTTTCGTCGGTCTGGCGATGACGGGCAAAGCGGTGTGCTTTGAGGATCGAGATCACCGAGCGGTTGATCAGGCTACGGCCATAGATCGAGCTCACCACATTGTTATTGCGGTAGAGCTGACCGATAAGCGGGATCATCGCTTCTGCAAGCGCTTCACGATCAATCCACTCACCAAGACACTGGTCGGGCTTCTGAGTCACGGGAACCTTCCACATGTAGGGACAGAAAAAAGGGGCTACATTATGACGCCCCGCAGCCCATCGGGCAATGAGCGCCTGTCGCCAGCATCGCACTACATGCTTTTAGCCTGCACAAACCTGACAGCGCGGGCCTGCGCCCGGTACAATTGGCGTCTTTGTCGCAACGCTTGGAGCTCGACCTCCCGTGCCTGTTCTGCGTCTACCGCACCTGCCGGCCACTGCCGGCAAACAAACCTGGGGCAACCTGCCGGGCGCCGCCCTGAGCCTGGCCATTGCCGAAGCGGCCAGCGCCGCCAAACGCTTCACCCTGCTGCTGACCGCCGACAGCCAGAGCGCTGACCGCCTCGAGCAGGAGCTGCGCTTTTTTGCGCCCGAGCTGCCGGTGCTGCCGTTCCCCGACTGGGAAACCCTGCCCTACGACCTGTTCTCGCCGCACCAGGACATCATCTCCCAGCGCATCTCCAGCCTGTACCGGCTGCCGGAGCTCGATCACGGCATTCTCGTGGTGCCGATCACCACCGCCCTGCACCGCCTGGCGCCGACGCGCTTCTTGCTCGGCAGCAGCCTGGTGCTGGACATCGGCCAGAAGCTCGATGTCGAGCAGATGCGCACGCGCCTTGAAGCCAGCGGCTACCGCTGTGTCGACACGGTCTACGAGCACGGCGAATTTGCCGTGCGCGGCGCCTTGATCGACCTGTTCCCGATGGGCAGCAAGCTGCCGTACCGCATCGACCTGTTCGATGACGAAATCGAGACCTTGCGCACCTTCGACCCGGAAACCCAGCGCTCGATCGACAAGGTCGAGTCGGTGCGGCTGCTGCCGGCCCGCGAGTTCCCGCTGCAAAAAGATGCGGTGACGCGTTTCAAGGCGCGCTTTCGCGAGCGCTTCGACGTTGATTTTCGCCGCTGCCCGATCTTCCAGGACCTTTCCAGCGGCATCACTCCGGCCGGCATCGAGTACTACCTGCCGCTGTTCTTCGACGACACCTCGACCCTGTTCGACTACCTGCCCCAGGACACCCAGGTGTTCTCCCTGCCCGGTGTCGAGCAGGCCGCCGAACACTTCTGGAGCGATGTACGCAACCGTTATGAGGAGCGCCGCATCGACCCGGCGCGGCCGCTGCTGCCGCCGGCCGAGCTGTTCATGCCGGTGGAAGACTGCTTCGCCCGGCTCAAAAGCTGGCCGCGGGTGGTGGTCAGCCAGGATGACCTCGACAGCGGGGTCGGCCGCGAACGCTTCCCGGCCCAGGTCCTGCCCAACCTTGCCATCGAAGCCAAGGCCAACCAGCCATTGGCGGCGCTGTCGGGGTTTCTCGAGACGTTCCCTGGCCGCGTGCTGTTCACTGCCGAATCGGCGGGGCGCCGCGAAGTATTGCTGGAACTGCTCGAACGCCTGAAGCTGCGCCCGCAGACCGTCGACAGCTGGAGCGCTTTCGTCGCTGGCAAGGCGCGCCTGGCGATCACCATCGCCCCGCTGGACGAAGGCCTGCTGCTGGACGACCCGGCCATTGCCCTGGTCGCCGAGAGCCCGCTGTTCGGCCAGCGGGTGATGCAGCGCCGGCGCCGCGACAAGCGCAGCGACGCCAACAACGATGCGGTGATCAAAAACCTCACCGAGCTGCGCGAAGGCGCGCCGGTGGTGCATATCGACCATGGCGTGGGCCGCTACCTGGGCCTGGCGACCCTGGAAATCGACAACCAGGCCGCCGAGTTCCTCACCCTCGAATACGCCGAGGGCGCCAAGCTCTATGTGCCGGTAGCCAACCTGCACCTGATCGCCCGCTACACCGGCAGCGACGACGCCCTGGCGCCGCTGCACCGGCTCGGCTCCGAAGCCTGGCAGAAAGCCAAGCGCAAGGCTGCCGAACAGGTGCGCGACGTGGCCGCCGAACTGCTCGACATCTATGCCCGCCGCGCCGCGCGCAAGGGCTATGCCTTCGCCGACCCGTCGGTGGACTACGCCACCTTCAGCGCAGGCTTCCCCTTCGAGGAAACCCCCGACCAGCAGAGCGCTATCGAGGCGGTGCGCGAGGACATGCTCGCGGCCAAGCCGATGGACCGCCTGGTGTGCGGCGACGTCGGCTTCGGCAAGACCGAAGTGGCCATGCGCGCAGCCTTCATTGCCGTGCATGGCGGTCGCCAGGTGGCGATCCTGGTGCCCACCACCCTGCTCGCCCAGCAGCACTACAACAGTTTTCGCGACCGCTTTGCCGACTGGCCGGTAACGGTTGAAGTGATGAGCCGCTTCAAGTCGCCCAAGGAAGTCGCTGCCGCGGTGGCGGACCTGGCCGAAGGCAAGATCGACATCGTCATTGGCACCCACAAGCTGTTGCAGGACGACGTCAAGATCAAAGACCTGGGCCTGGTGATCATCGACGAAGAACACCGCTTCGGTGTGCGCCAGAAAGAACAGCTCAAGGCCCTGCGCAGCGAGGTGGACATCCTCACCCTGACCGCCACGCCAATCCCGCGCACCCTGAACATGGCCGTGGCCGGCATGCGCGACCTGTCGATCATCGCCACGCCGCCGGCACGCCGGCTGTCGGTACGCACCTTCGTCATGGAGCAGAACAAGAGCACGGTCAAAGAGGCGTTGCTGCGTGAACTGCTGCGCGGTGGCCAGGTGTACTACCTGCACAACGATGTGAAGAGCATCGAAAAATGCGCCGCCGACCTCGCCGAACTGGTGCCGGAGGCCCGCATCGGCATCGGCCACGGGCAAATGCGCGAACGCGAACTCGAACAGGTGATGAGCGACTTCTACCACAAGCGCTTCAACGTGCTGATCGCCTCGACCATCATCGAGACCGGCATCGACGTGCCGAGCGCCAACACCATCATCATCGAGCGCGCCGACAAGTTCGGCCTGGCCCAGTTGCACCAGTTGCGCGGCCGGGTCGGGCGCAGCCACCACCAGGCCTACGCCTACCTGCTCACCCCGCCGCGCCAGCAGATCACTCCGGACGCCGAGAAGCGCCTGGAAGCCATCGCCAACACCCAGGACCTGGGCGCAGGTTTCGTCCTGGCTACCAACGACCTGGAAATCCGCGGCGCCGGCGAGCTGCTCGGCGAAGGCCAGAGCGGGCAGATCCAGGCAGTCGGCTTCACCCTGTACATGGAAATGCTCGAGCGCGCGGTCAAGGCCATCCGCAAGGGCGCCCAGCCGAACCTCGACCAGCCGCTGGGCGGCGGCCCGGAAATCAACCTGCGCCTGCCGGCGCTGATTCCCGAGGACTACCTGCCGGATGTCCATGCGCGGCTGATCCTCTACAAGCGCATCGCCTCGGCGGTGGATGAAGACGGCCTCAAGGACCTGCAAGTGGAGATGATCGACCGCTTCGGCCTGCTGCCGGAGCCGACCAAGAACCTGGTGCGCCTGACCCTGCTCAAGCTGCAGGCGGAAAAACTCGGGATCAAGAAAGTCGATGCCGGGCCCAATGGCGGCAAGATCGAGTTCGAATCGGAAACCCCGGTCGATCCGCTGGTGCTGATCAAGCTGATCCAGAGCCAGCCAAAACGCTACAAGTTCGAAGGCGCCACCCAGTTCAAGTTCCTGGTGCCGATGGAGCGTCCGGAAGAACGCTTCAACAACCTTGAGGCGCTGTTCGAGCGCCTGACCCCACAATCTGCGTGAAGGAAGTTCCATGCGTGTAATGCGTAGCCTGACCCTGCTGCTGGCGCTGATCGCCCCGGCAGCCTTTGCCGATGGCACTTTTCAGGTCGAAATGATCCTGGTACGGCAAAACGCCGTGCCGGCGATCACCATCAAGTCGGCTCCGGAAGACTGGCGCAACGGCGCCCAGGCCATCCAGGAAGGTGACCTGCGCCAACCGGCGCTCAATGACGAAGCAGCCAAGCTTGCCGCCGACCCGCAGTACACCGTGCTGCTGCACAAGGCCTGGAAACAGGACGCAGGCACAGTGGCGATCAGCGACGGCGAAGAACACTTCGGCCAGTTCCCCATCGCCGGCAACCTGAGCATCAAGGAAGAGCGCTTCATCGCCGCAGAAGCCAACTTCTGGGTCAACCAGTTCGACGGCAACGGCAGCGTGCTGCAGAGCGAAGCATTCAAGCAGAGCAACAGCAACATGAAAAATGGCGAGTTGACCTTCCTCGATGGCGGACACCTGGCCGTGCTGCTGAAAGTTACTACCCACCGCCCAGTCAGCGCCCCCGCTGCGCCTGCGGAGATGATGGAGCAGTAACCCGATGCCTAACGATGGTCTTGCCCCCACACCTCACCTGATCCTGGGCAGCCACGAGTTCAGCGCCTACGTGCCACAAACCGGCCGGATGCAGCGCCAGCACCAGCACCGGGCGGCGCTGTCGTTCAACTATGACGGCATTCGTGCCAGCGGCAGGCAAGGCAAGGAAGCCGGCCGCCTGGACGTCAGCAGCCAACGCATACAGCGCCACGCCGAAGCCGAAAGTCAGATCCGCCAAACCCTTCAACGCCTGGGCTTCAAGGTGGCCACCCGGCAAAGCAAAGCCTTGCCGGAGAGTGCCGGCGACCTGCTGGAGCTGGCTTCCGAAGCGGCCTGGCTGCGTTTCATGCTCAACGATCTGCCCAGCCTGCGCGAGCAAGGCTGGGAGATCGAGTACACCGAGGACTTCGCCTTCAACCTCGCCGAGGTTGACGACTGGTATGCGCACATCGACGAAGCCAGCGGCCGCGACTGGTTCGACCTGGAGCTGGGTATCGAGGTCAATGGCCAGCGCCTGAGCCTGTTGCCGATTCTGCTCAATGTGCTACGCAGCCACCCGGAGCTGCTTAACCCGGCGCAACTGCACAAGCGTCGCGACGACGAGCAGTTGCTGGTGCAGATCCCCGCCCCCGCCGGTGAAGCACGGCGCAATCTGCAAGTGGCCTTGCCCTACGGCCGCCTCAAGCCGGTGCTGGCCACCCTGGGTGACTTTTACCTGCGCGAACCCGGCGAAACCAGCGTGCGCCTGCCAACCCTGGACGCCACCCGCCTCAACGACCTGGAAGACCTGCCGTTGAGCTGGCAAGGTGGCGAACAGGTGCGCAGCCTGGGCGAACGGCTGCGCGATATTCGCTTACAGCCGGCACAAACCCCGGATGGCCTGAACGCAACCCTGCGCCCCTATCAGCTCGAAGGCCTGAGCTGGATGCAGGCCCTGCGCGAGCTGCAGGTTGGCGGCATCCTCGCCGACGACATGGGCCTGGGCAAAACCCTGCAGACCCTCGCCCACCTGCTCTGCGAAAAGAACGCCGGACGCCTGACCCGCCCGGCGATGGTGGTGATGCCTACCAGCCTGATCCCCAACTGGCAGGACGAAGCTGCGCGCTTCGCCCCTGGCTTGCGCGTACTGGCCCTGCAGGGCATTGGCCGGCGCAAGCATTTCGACAACCTGCAGGACTACGACCTGCTGCTGACCACCTACGCCCTGCTGCCCAAGGACCTGGAGCACTTCAAGGGCCTGATGCTGGATGTGCTGATCCTCGACGAAGCGCAGTACATCAAGAGCCCGAACAGCAAGGCGGCCCAGGCGGCGCGCCAGCTCGACGCACGCCAGCGCCTGTGCCTGAGCGGCACGCCGCTGGAAAACCACCTGGGCGAGCTGTGGTCGCTGTTTCACTTCCTGCTACCTGGCTGGCTGGGCGATGCCAAGGCCTTCAATCGCGACTACCGCGTGCCGATAGAGCGCCAGGGCAACGATGAACGCCTGCAGTACCTGAATGCGCGAATCAAGCCCTTCCTGCTCAGGCGCACCAAGGAGCAGGTGGCCACCGAACTGCCGGCCAAGACCGAAATGATCCACTGGGTCGAGCTAAGCGATGCCCAGCGTGACGTGTACGAAACCATGCGCCTGGCCATGGACCAGAAAGTGCGCGCCGAAATCACCCGCAAGGGCGTGGCGCGCAGCCAGATCATCATTCTCGAAGCACTGCTCAAGTTGCGCCAGGTGTGCTGCGATTTGCGCCTGATCAACAGCGAAGCCTCGACCGCGCGCGGCGCCCACTCCGGCAAACTCACCAGCCTGATGGAAATGCTCGAAGAACTGCTGGCCGAAGGGCGACGCGTCCTGCTGTTCTCGCAGTTCACCAGCATGCTGCGGCTGATCGAGGCCGAACTGCAGCACCGCGGTATCGCCTATGCCCTGCTGACCGGCGAGACCCGCGATCGCCGCTCGCCGGTGCAGGACTTCCAGAGCGGGCAATTGCAGATCTTCCTGATCAGCCTCAAGGCCGGTGGTGTGGGCTTGAACCTGACCGCTGCGGACACCGTGATCCACTACGATCCGTGGTGGAACCCGGCCGCAGAAAACCAGGCCACCGACCGTGCCTATCGCATCGGCCAGGAGAAGCCGGTGTTCGTCTACAAGCTGATTACCCGGGGCACGGTGGAAGAAAAGATCCAGCAGTTGCAACTGGAGAAATCGGCGTTGGCGGCGGGTGTGCTGGATGGGCGTCAGGCGGGGGACTGGCGTTTGGCGGCGGAGGATATCGATGCGTTGTTTGCGCCGTTGCCGGGGAAGCGGCACGGCACAAGATCCGGTTGAATTCATCGCGGGTCAAGCCCGCTCCCACCCTGTGGGAGCGGCGGTACGGCGACCCGACTTGACCCGCGATTGCCATCAATCGACCAGTTGCGCTTCCTTGAGCGCCCCCAGGGCCTCCAGCCAGCGCGGCTGCTGGCGATAGTCGGTACGGGCAAAGCCCTGCCCACGCATCTGCGCAATCCGCGGCGAAGGCTTGACCTTCAGGCGCTGGGCCGCGCTCAGGGCAAGTTCCGCCGCCGCACGGTCATTGCACACCAGGCCCATGTCGCAGCCGGCACTCAGCGCCGCTTCGATGCGGCTGGCCGCATCGCCGACCACGTGGGCGCCAGCCATGGACAGGTCATCACTGAAGATCACCCCGTTGAAACCCAGCTCGCCACGCAGGATGTCCTGCAACCAGCGGCGGGAGAAACCGGCCGGCTGGTTGTCGACCTGCGGGTAGATCACGTGGGCCGGCATTACTGCCGCCATTTGCCCGCTCAAGCGGGTGAACGGCACCAGGTCGGCTGCGCGGATCTGCTCCAGGCTGCGCTCGTCGGTAGGGATCGCCACATGGGAATCGGCCTCGGCCCAGCCATGACCGGGGAAATGCTTGCCGCAAGCGGCCATGCCCGCAGCGTTCATGCCGCGGATAAAAGCACCGGCAAGCAACGTGGCGCGCTGTGGATCGCCTTCAAAGGCACGGCTGCCGACCACCGCGCTGCGCTGGTGATCGAGGTCCAGCACTGGCGCAAAGCTCAGGTCCAGGCCCACCGCCAGCACCTCGGTGGCCATCAGCCAACCGCACTGTTCGGCCAGATAGTCGGCGTTGTCGTTGTCGGCAATCGCGCGCATCGCCGGCAGGCGCACAAAGCCCTGGCGCAGGCGCTGGACCCGACCGCCCTCCTGGTCCACCGCCAGGATCAGTTCCGGGCGAATGGCGCGAATCGAGGCACACAGCTCACGCACCTGGCGCGGGCTTTCAATGTTGCGGGCAAAGATGATCAGGCCGGCCACTTCGGGCTGGCGCAAAAGCTGGCGGTCCTCGGCGGTCAGCCAGGTACCGGCGATGTCGACCATCAGGGAGCCTTGCAGGCTGGCACTCATAATTGATCCTTCAGTTGACGCTGATGTGAGCCCATTGGGGGCACGCGGCTTCGTCGATCTGCACCGGGCAATGCACCGGCACCTGGTCGAACAGGCTCAGCAGGTCGGCGTTGCGCAAGCGCACGCAGCCATGGGACAACGGCACACCCATAGGTTCGCTATCGGGCGTGCCATGCAGGTAGATGTAACGACGAAAGGTGTCGACCGACCCCAGGCGATTGACGCCCGGCTCGCAACCGCTGAGCCAGAGAATGCGCGTAAGGATCCAGTCGCGACCGGGAAATTGTTCATGCAGCTCGGCCGACCAGGTCTCGCCAGTCCAGCGCCGCCCGCGCAGCACCGCGCCTTGCGGCAGGCCGGCGCCGATCTTGGCACGCACCTGGTGGCGCCCTCGCGGCGTGCAACCTGAACCATTGAGCTCGCCCGCGCCATTGCGCGCGGTGGAGATCTCGAGGCGCAGGCGCAACTGCCCCTGGGCGAACCCATAGAGGCATTGATCAGCAAGGGAAATATGCAGGAAATCGAGACTGGCCATGGGGCGCTAGCTTAGCCGATGCGGCCCGCCGCGCCCAGCCGTGGCATCAGACCTTGGCGGCGACCGGAGCGCTGGAGGACTTGCTGCGCGGGCGCAGCTGCGCGGCAGCCATGGCCTCGTCGGTGACGCCGCTGTCGGCGCGCATGCCGGCGGCCAGGAACGGCACCATCAGGCGCATGACCTGCTCGATCGAGGTATTGATGCCGAAATCGGTTTCGGCAATGGCGCGCAGGGCCTTGATCCCGGACATGCTGAACGCCGCAGCGCCGAGCATGAAGTGCACGCGCCAGAACAGCTCGATTGGCGGAATGCGCGGCGCGGCTTCGTTGACCAGCAGCATGTAGCGGCGGAATACCTTGCCGTACATGTCTTCAAGGTAGCGGCGCAGGTGACCCTGGCTCTGGCTGAAGGCCAGGCCCAGCAGGCGCATGAAGATCGACAGGTCGTTGCCACTGCGTGGCTGTACCACCAGGGCCTGTTCGACCAGCATCTCCAGCAGCTCTTCAAGGGTGGGCTTTTGCTCGGGGCGAGCCTGGCGACGCTCCAGCTCGCGCTCAAGGCTTGCGCAGAACGGCCCGAGGAAACGCGAGAAAACCGCCTGGATCAGGGCCTTCTTCGAACCGAAATGGTAGTTCACCGCCGCCAGGTTGACGCCGGCCTTGCTGGTGATCAGCCGTAATGAGGTTTCGGCAAAACCTTTTTCCGCGAACAGCTGCTCGGCAGCATCGAGAATGCGCTCTACGGTTTCCGACTGGGCCATGACTTCTCCGCCTGACAAACACTTGTTTGAAACATACGTTTCAAAGTGGTGATTTGTCAAGTCCGCGCAGCCGTTTTGCGGCCATATGGTCACGTATTAAACCATAGCTGCAAGCCACAAGCTGCAAGCTGCAAGAACGCCCCTGTGCCGTTTCTTGAAGCTTGGCGCTTGCAGCTTGCCACCCACTGTATATAATCCCAGTCACTGTATAAAAAGACAGAGCGATCGACATGCTAAAACTGACGCCACGCCAAGCTGAGATTCTGGCTTTTATCAAACGCTGCCTGGAAGACAACGGCTTCCCGCCGACCCGCGCAGAGATCGCCCAGGAGCTGGGCTTCAAATCGCCCAACGCCGCCGAGGAGCACCTCAAGGCCCTGGCCCGCAAGGGTGCGATCGAAATGACCCCCGGGGCGTCACGGGGCATTCGCATCCCGGGCTTCGAAGCCAAGCCCGACGACAGCGGCCTGCCGATCATCGGCCGGGTAGCAGCCGGTGCGCCGATCCTCGCCCAGCAACACATCGAGGAGTCCTGCAACATCAACCCGGGGTTCTTCCATCCGCGTGCCGACTACCTGCTGCGCGTTCACGGCATGAGCATGAAGGATGTCGGCATCGTCGACGGCGACCTGCTGGCGGTACACACCTGCCGCGAAGCCCGTAACGGCCAGATCGTCGTCGCCCGCATCGGCGATGAAGTCACGGTCAAGCGCTTCAAGCGCGAAGGCAGCAAGGTCTGGCTGATTGCCGAGAACCCCGAATTCGCCCCTATCGAAGTCAACCTGAAAGACCAGGAACTGGTGATCGAGGGCTTGAGTGTCGGCGTCATACGCCGGTAAAGGAGGCATCATGCAGTTCCCCCCTGCGTCACAGAACGTACCGCTGCAAGCACAATTGCCACTGTTCGAAGCATTCCTGGCCCAGCCGGTACTGCCCGGACTGAAAAACTCCAGGCCTGCACCCCACCCCGGCGCGGCCCAGGTTTTCAGCGAGCTGTCCTTGCGTGGCGCACTGGGTAGCTGCCAGAGCCTGCTGGCACCGATGCTGCGTGAACTGAGCGAGTTGAGCGAAGAACATGACGCCCGCTGGCTGACCCTGATCGCTCCACCCGCCAGCCTGACCCAGGCCTGGCTGCGCGAGGCCGGGCTGAACCGCGAGCGCATCCTGCTGCTGCAACCGCGCGGCAACCAGAGCGCCTTGCAACTGGCCTGCGAAGCCCTGCGCCTGGGCCGCAGCCACACTGTGGTCAGCTGGCTCAATACCGTCAGCAGCAGCGCCCGTCAGCAACTGAGCAATGCCGCCCGTGCAGGAGACGCACAAAGCCTGAACATCCGCCTCGGCTGATATTCAGGTCTGTTTCAAATGTTGATTTCGCCAGGCTTCCTCAGGACGAGGAAGCCATGCAGGCGATCAGTGCAGAACCCGCGGCCCGTCGTCGCGCTCGATCTCGCCTTCCACCAGCTTGCCAGCCATCTGCACGCCAACACTGAGCATGGCCTTGGCCACTTCGACGTGCTGACCCTGCAAAAAGGCTTTGGCGTCCTCGGAGAAATCCAGGGTTACCAACGAACCCTCGTCCTCGGCACGGCGCAGCTCGATCCGGCCATCAGGCAACTCGACAATTTCTAGAAAGGACGTTGGCATAAGGGGCTGTTCTCCACGAAAGGCCGGCATTGTACCAGCCGTTGCCCCAATCAGCACTCACTCAAACCCTCGCGAAAACGAACCGTAAGGCGCTTGAGATTCTGCCGCCAGCTTTCCAGCTCTTCGCGCGACAGCGCTGGCGCCTCGGGTTCGTCGAGGCTCACCGCCTGGATCAGCGGCTGGGTGACGTCGGTTTTTGCTGCTTTTTTCGCGACCGGCGGTCGGAACAAATCGGCATAAGCGTCAAGCAGTTGCGCCAGCCAGGTTTCGCGCTGTTCAGCCAGTTCGACCAGTTCGGCCATCTCTGGAATAGCAATGGCATCAAGCACTTCACGGGTCAGCAGCAGCTCGGCGCGGGGTGCGCCGGCCTGGGGCAAACGATAGAACCCGGCAATCTCGTGACACAAGCCCAGCAACGCGCCGTACAGGTGGAACAGCGCCGATTCGCGCTCGGCCTGGATCAGCGCCTGGGCGTTCATGGCCCGGCTCTCCTGCGCCTTGCCAAGGGCTTCGAGGGCCAGGCCTGCGAAGTAAATCTTCTGGTTGGTGCGGGTGTAGAGTTCCTGGGCCATCTGGGTGCCCTCCGAAAGGCTGCAAGGCGGTCTATCAATCTACACTAGTGCAGGCCTGAAAAGCATCGCGGGGCAAGCCCGCTCCTACAGACTGTAGGAGCGGGCTTGCCCCGCGATTTTTACCTGACCTGGCGATCAGCGCTTGTCTTCGACCTTCCAGGCATTGCCGTCGTAGAACGCACGCCAGCCAGTCGGCTTGCCGTCAACCTCGGTCTGCACGTACTGCTCCTTGGTCTTGCGGCTGTAGCGAATGACTGCCGGGCGACCGTCCGGGTCCTTCTTCGGCGCTTCGCAGAGGAAGTGGTACTTCGGATCGATCTCGTCCTTGTGCGGGATGATTTCGATCACCAGCGGTGCGCGGGTCTCGCGGTTTTTCGGGAACTGGCTGGCAGCCAGGAACAACCCCGAAGCGCCGTCACGCAGCACGTAGGTGTCGTTGACCTTCTCGCACTTGAGCTCCGGCATCTTCACCGCGTCCATCTTCGGCGGCGCCGCCTCGCCGCTCTTGAGCAGCTTGCGGGTGTTCTTGCATTCGGCGTTGGTGCAACCGAAGAACTTGCCGAAACGGCCGGTCTTGAGCTGCATCTCGCTGCCGCACTTGTCGCACTCAAGGCTCGGCCCTTCGTAGCCCTTGATGCGGTAGTTGCCTTCTTCGATTTCGTAGCCGGTGCAATCCGGGTTGTTACCGCAGATGTGCAGCTTGCGCTTCTCATCGAGCAGGTAGGCATCCATGGCAGTCGAGCAGATCGGGCAGCGGTGCTTGTTGAGCAGCACGCGCGACTCCGATTCACCCTCGTCATCGGCGGCGATCTCATCGCCAGGGACCAGGTTGACGGTGGCCTTGCAGCGCTCTTTCGGTGGCAGGCTGTAGCCCGAGCAGCCGAGGAACACGCCGGTGGAGGCGGTGCGGATCATCATTGGCCGGCCACATTCCTTGCAGGCAATGTTGGTCAGGGTCGGCTGGTTGGCACGCATGCCCTTCTCGCCGTCCTCGGCCAGCTTGAGCTTGTTGCTGAAGTCGCCGTAGAACTCGTCGAGCACGTTTTTCCAGTCGCGCTCGCCCTGGGCCACGTCATCGAGGTTCTCTTCCATGCCGGCGGTAAAGCCGTAGTCCATGAGGTTGGAGAAGCTCTCGGACAGGCGCTCGGTGACGATGTCGCCCATCTTCTCGGAGTAGAAGCGGCGGTTGTGCAGGGTCACGTAACCGCGATCCTGGATGGTCGAGATGATCGCCGCGTAGGTCGAAGGACGACCGATGCCGCGTTTTTCCATCTCCTTGACCAGGCTGGCTTCGGAGTAGCGCGCCGGCGGCTTGGTGAAGTGCTGGCTCGGGTCGAGCTGGATCAGCTTGAGCACTTCGCCCTGGTTCATTTCCGGCAGCACATCGTCATCGCCCGGCTTGCTCTGCTGCGGCAGTACCCGGGTGTAGCCGTCGAACTTGAGGATACGGCCCTTGGCGCGCAGTTCGAAGTTGCCGGCGGTGACGCTGACGGTGGTCGACAGGTACTGCGCAGGCGGCATCTGGCAGGCCAGGAACTGGCGCCAGATCAGCTCGTACAGACGCTCGGCGTCACGCTCCATGCCGCTGAGCTTGGTCGGATGGGTGTTAACATCGGACGGACGAATCGCTTCGTGCGCCTCCTGGGCACCCTCTTTGCTGCCGTAGACGATCGGCGCTTCGGGCAGGTACTTCTTGCCGAACTCGCTTTCGATGTAGCTGCGGGCCATTTCCACCGCATCGACCGAAAGGTTGGTCGAGTCGGTACGCATGTAGGTGATGTAGCCGGCTTCGTACAGACGCTGGGCCATCATCATGGTTTTCTTCACGCCGAAGCCCAGGCGGTTGCTCGCGGCCTGCTGCAGGGTCGAGGTGATGAACGGCGCCGACGGCTTGCTGCTGGTCGGGCGGTCTTCACGCTTGGCCACGGTGTAGCTGGACGACTTGAGCTGCGCAAGCGCTGCCATGGCCTGGGCTTCGTTCAGCGGCTTGAAGGCTTCGCCGTTCTCGCGGGCCACTTCGAAACGCACCTTGGCGTCCTTGGCGGTACCCAGGTCGGCGTGCACTTCCCAGTATTCTTCAGGGATGAAGGCGCGGATTTCGCGCTCGCGCTCGACCACCAGTTTCACCGCCACCGATTGCACCCGGCCGGCAGACAGGCCGCGGGCGATCTTGGCCCACAGCAGTGGCGAAACCATGTAGCCCACCACGCGGTCGAGGAAGCGCCGCGCCTGCTGGGCGTTGACCCGGTCGATATCCAGCTCGCCAGGCTGCGAGAACGCCTCCTGGATGGCTTTCTTGGTGATTTCGTTGAACACCACGCGCTTGTAGCGGCTGTCGTCCCCACCGATGGCTTCGCGCAGGTGCCAGGCGATGGCTTCCCCCTCGCGATCCAAGTCGGTTGCGAGATAGATGGTGTCGGCATCCTTGGCCAGGCGACGCAGCTCGTCGATGACCTTCTCCTTGCCCGGGAGAATCTCGTACTTGGCCTTCCAGCCGTGGTCAGGGTCGACGCCCATGCGCGCAACCAGCTGCTTGCGCGCCTTCTCTTTCGGCGACAGGGCCGGCGCTTCGCCCGCGGCGGCCTTGCCGCGCTTGGCGGCAGGCTCCTTGCTGGCGCTGGCCGAACCGCTGGTGGGCAGGTCTCGGATATGGCCGATACTCGACTTCACCACGTACTGGCTGCCCAGGTACTTGTTGATGGTCTTGGCCTTAGCCGGGGATTCCACAATGACCAGCGATTTGCCCATGGATCGGAAAATTCCTGAATACTGAAAATAAAAACACGGCAGGTACCTGACGCGGCACCGCTATATATAGTGGCAACAGAGTGAGGTCAAGCGCGGGGCTTTAGCCACCCTCGGCATCGGAGCGGGAAAACAGCTCGGTTTCAGCCTTGACCAAAGCAAAGCGCGGCACTTGCTCGCCGTCAACCTCGACCGACTCCAGAAACATCGAAAGCGGTCGCACCCACAGGCCGAATTCGCCGTACAGGGCTTGGTAGAACACCACCCACTCCTCGGTTTCGGAATGGCGCGCGGTGCCGAACACACGATACTCAGGCCCCTTGTAATGCCGGTATACGCCTGGTTGTATCTGCATGTTGCTCACCCTCTTGAAAAAAATTTGCTGCAAAAACAAAAACCGGGGCACCAGGCCCCGGTTTCCGTCCAGCGAAGCGTTAAACGCGTTCGAAGACGGTGGTGATGCCTTGGCCCAGGCCGACGCACATGGTCGAAACGCCGAAGGTCCCGCCATTCTGCTTCATGACGTTGAGCAGAGTGCCGGAAATCCGCGCACCGGAGCAACCGAAAGGATGGCCCAGGGCGATGGCGCCGCCGTGCAGGTTAACCTTCTCATCCATCTTGTCGAGCACTTTCAGATCCTTCAGCACTGGCAGGGCCTGTGCGGCGAAGGCTTCGTTGAGCTCGAAGAAGTCGATATCGGCGATCGACAGGCCCGCGCGCTTGAGCGCTTTCTGGGTTGCCGGAACCGGACCGTAGCCCATGATTGCCGGGTCGACACCGGCCACGGCCATGGAACGGATCACCGCCAGAGGCTGGATACCGAGGTCCTGGGCACGCTGGGCCGACATGACGATCATGCACGAGGCACCGTCGGTGATCTGCGACGAAGTACCGGCAGTCACGGTACCACCTTTGGGGTTGAAAGCCGGCTTGAGGGCCGCCAGGCTTTCCAGGGTGGTGTCCGGGCGAATGGTTTCGTCGTAGTCGAAGACCTTGAGGAAGCCGTTCTCGTCGTAGCCCTGCATCGGGATGATCTCATCCTTGAACTTGCCTTCGACCGTCGCCTTGTGGGCGAGCTGGTGCGAACGCAGGCCGAACAGGTCCTGCTGCTCACGGCTGATGCCGTGCATCTTGCCGAGCATTTCGGCGGTCAGGCCCATCATGCCCGAGGCCTTGGCGGCGTACAGCGACATGTGCGGGTTCGGGTCGACGCCGTGCATCATGCTGACGTGGCCCATGTGCTCGACACCACCGACGACGAAGACATCACCGTTGCCGGTCATGATCGCCTGGGCGGCAGTGTGCAGCGCGCTCATCGACGAGCCGCACAGGCGGCTGACGGTCTGGCCGGCAGCGGTGTGCGGGATCTGGGTCATCAGGGAGGCCATGCGGGCGATGTTCCAGCCCTGCTCCAGGGTCTGGTTGACGCAGCCCCAGATGACGTCTTCGACTTCGCTCGGATCGACCTTGGTGTTGCGCTCCAGCACCTTGCTGATCAGGTGCGCGGACATGTCTTCGGCGCGGGTATTGCGATGCATGCCACCCTTGGAGCGGCCCATCGGGGTGCGACCGAAGTCGACAATCACCACGTCTCTTGGATTCAGGCTCATATATTCACTCTCGCTCTATATCGTTGGGCGCTTAACCGAAGAAGCTCTGGCCGTTCTTGGCCATTTCACGCAGCTTCGCGGTGGGGTGATACAGCGGACCCAGATCGGCGTATTTGTCGGCCAGGGCAACGAATTCGGCTACACCGATCGAGTCGATGTAACGCAGCGCGCCGCCACGGAAGGGAGGGAAACCGATACCGTAGACCAGGCCCATGTCGGCCTCGGCCGCGGTGTCGACGATGCCGTCTTCCAGGCAGCGAACGGTTTCAAGGCACAGCGGGATCATCATCCAGTTGATGATGTCTTCGTCGCTGACTTCACGCTGCTCGTAGACGATCGGCTTGAGCACTTCGAGGACTGCCGCGTCAGCGACCTTCTTCGGCTTGCCGCGCTTGTCGGTCTCGTAGGCGTAGAAGCCCTTGCCGTTCTTCTGGCCCAGGCGCTTGGCTTCGTAGAGCACATCGACGGCCGAACGACGGTCGTCCTTCATGCGGTCCGGGAAGCCCTCGGCCATGACGTCACGGCCGTGGTGGCCGGTGTCGATGCCGACCACGTCCATCAGGTAGGCCGGGCCCATCGGCCAGCCGAATTTTTCCATGATCTTGTCGATGCGCACGAAGTCGACACCGGCACTGACCAGCTTGGCGAAGCCGCCAAAGTACGGGAACAGGACGCGGTTGACCAAGAAGCCCGGGCAGTCGTTGACCACGATCGGGTTCTTGCCCATCTTCTTGGCGTAGGCCACGGTAGTAGCGACGGCCACTTCGCTGGACTTCTCGCCACGGATGACTTCGACCAGCGGCATCATGTGCACCGGGTTGAAGAAGTGCATGCCGACGAAGTTTTCCGGACGCTTGAGGGCCTTGGCCAGCAGGTTGATGGAGATGGTCGAGGTGTTGGACGCAAGGATCGCGTCTTCCTTGACCTGGCCTTCCACTTCAGCCAGTACGGCCTGCTTGACCTTGGGGTTTTCGACCACGGCTTCGACGACGATGTCGACGTTGCCGAAGTCGCCGTAGGACAGGGTCGGGCGAATCGCGTTCAGCGCTTCGGCCATTTTCGCCGGGGTCAGGCGGCCTTTTTCAACGCGCTTGCCGAGCAGCTTGGAGGCTTCGTTCAAGCCCAGCTGAATGGCGGCTTCGTTGATGTCCTTCATCAGGATCGGGGTGCCCTTGACCGCCGACTGGTAGGCGATGCCGCCGCCCATGATGCCGGCGCCGAGTACGGCGGCCTGCTTCACGTCGTGAGCGATTTCGTCGTGGGCCTTGGCTTTGCGCTTGAGCTCCTGGTCGTTGAGGAACAGGCCGATCAGGCTCTCGGCAACCGAGGTCTTGGCCAGTTTGACGAAACCTGCGGCTTCGACTTCCAGGGCCTTGTCACGACCGAAGTTGGCGGCCTTCTGGATGCTCTTGATCGCTTCGACCGGCGCCGGGTAGTTCGGGCCAGCTTGACCGGCGACGAAACCCTTGGCGGTTTCGAACGACATCATCTGCTCGATGGCGTTGAGCTTGAGCTTTTCCAGTTTCGGCTGGCGCTTGGCCTTGTGGTCGAGCTCGCCGCTGATGGCGCGCTTGATCAGGTCCAGGGCCGCAGCCTGCAGCAGCTCGGGAACCACCACGGCATCGACGGCGCCGACCTTCAGCGCGTCTTCAGCACGGTTTTCCTTGCCGGCGGCAATCCACTCGATGGCGTTGTCGGCACCGATGATGCGCGGCAGGCGCACGGTACCGCCGAAGCCCGGGTAGATGCCCAGTTTGACTTCCGGCAGGCCGATCTTGGCGCTGCTGGCCATGACGCGGTAGTCCGCCGCCAGGCACATTTCCAGGCCGCCGCCCAGGGCGATGCCATTGATCGCGGCAACGGTCGGCACGGCCAGGTCTTCGAAATCGCTGAAAATCCGGTTGGCTTCCAGGTTGCCGGCGACCAGTTCGGCCTCGGGCAGCTTGAAGTTGTCGACAAACTCGGTGATGTCCGCGCCGACGATGAACACGTCCTTGCCACTGCTGACAATCACGCCCTTGATCGATGCGTCGGCTTTGATGGTGTCTACGGCCTGACGCAATTCGTTCAGGGTAAGACGGTTGAACTTGTTGACGGACTCACCCTTGAGGTCGAACTTCAGTTCGACGATGCCGCTTTCAAGAGCCTTAACCGTGATGGCTTTACCTTCGTAAATCATCAACTGATCTCCACGATATGGAAGCTGAACTGTACACGCCGATCGCTGGTGAAAGGTCCGGCCGGCCAATGGCCGTTGTTGCCGAACCCTTGCGCCAGGCACACCCGCCAGCGCGATAGTCGGGATTCTGTAAGAGCCGTCTGACAATACAAACGCTCAATTCATACGCCCGTTTGATTTGGGTATGCACACATTCAACGAAAAGATCGCCGTTGTCAAATACCCAAAAGCAGCGGCAAAACGCGACTTTCCGGTCATTTTCTGCTGAGCGCGGGTAAACCGCCGTGGCGGTGATGCTGAGCCATTCACTGGCGCGATAGTGTTCAACGGCTTACACGCCGTTACTATTGATCAACACGGAAAAAGTTGGGATTTGCAGCAGATAGCCGCGAGATGGCTACACTGGGAGAGATTGAACCTTAAGCCGGCCTGCCTGGCCTGTCCGCCCGATCTGTGAATCGGGCTTTTTATTGATGATGATCAGGCCAGCGCCTTGAGGACCTCGGCAATATCCTGCAATACAGCCGTTTCACCGCGCTCTCCCCAGTACAGGGCAACCATCTGCGGACCCGCCTCGACCTTGTAGACGCTTTCTGGCAAGCGTGCCAATTGACCGGCATGCACAGCATCGGTGCACGGCTCGCGCCACTGGTTGAGCCATACGCCAGGGGTGGTCTGCCAATAGCTCCAGCTGTCGCTGCGGCCCGGGCGCCGCGGTCGCAGGTACTGGGCACAGGGGCTTGGCGGCTCTTTGGGCAGCCAGTGCGGCCACTCCTGGGGCGCCAGTTGCATGGCCAGGCCCATGCGCCGGGCTTCCATGCGCAAGGCCATCTGGCCGCTCTGCTTGCGTGAAGGACGCAACCAGGCCAAAGGGCTGAGAATCAGCGCAAGGATTGACACCACTACCCAGACCGTCATATCTGTTGTTCCCATAAAGCTTTGCAAATGAGCTGGTTAGCCGTGGTTCGAAGCGATCAGCCTGAAACCGACCATACTTTAACTATCGCGACTGTCAGGAGAGCTTCTCATGCCCTACGAACACATACTGGTTGCCGTCGACCTGACCGAAGAATGCGACCCGGTCATCAAGCGCGCCATGAAGCTGGCTGAACCTACCCGCGCCAAGGTTTCCCTGGTGCATATCGTCGAACCCATGGCCATGGCCTTTGGCGGCGACGTGCCGATGGACCTGTCGCAGCTGCAACAGCAGCAGTTCGACCAGGCTAAGGAGCGCATGGAGCGCCTGTACAACAAGTACCCCGACATCAACCGCGGCGATTCGCACCTGACCTACGGCCAGCCGCGCCAAGAAATCCACCAGTTGGCCAAGGAGCAGAAATGCGACCTGATCGTGGTCGGCAGCCATGGCCGCCACGGCCTGGCCCTGCTGCTGGGCTCGACCGCCAATGACGTGCTGCATGGCGCACCGTGCGATGTGCTAGCGGTACGCCTGCAGAAAAAAGCCGAGTAAAAGCCTGGGCCCGGCGCACTTTCAAGCGCCGGGCCCTGCCCCTCAGCTGTCGAGCTCAGCCCAGCGCTCGACCAGCACGTCCAGTTCGCCCTGCATCTTCTCCAGGCTTGCCAGTACGGCGCTGGTCTGCTCGATCGGGCGCTGGTAGAAGGCCGGGGCAGCAATTTCTTCCTGCACCGCAGCCATCTTCTGCTCCAGTGCGTCGATCTGGCCCGGCAGGGCTTCGAGCTCGCGCTGCAGCTTGTAGCTAAGCTTTTTCTTCGGCGCGTCAACCGCTGCTGGTGCTGCTACCGGCGCAGGTGCCACGGCCTCGACCACTGCCGTGTTGAGCTCGGACTTGCCCGACTTGCTTTCGGTGACGCCGAGCAGCTTCGGCGAACCGCCCTGGCGGATCCAGTCCTGGTAACCGCCGACGTACTCGCGCACCTTGCCCTCGCCTTCGAACACCAGGGTGCTGGTGACCACGTTGTCGAGGAAGGCCCGGTCGTGGCTGACCATCAGCACGGTGCCCTTGAACGCCGACAGCACTTCTTCGAGCAGCTCGAGGGTCTCGACGTCGAGGTCGTTGGTCGGTTCGTCGAGCACCAGCAGGTTGGCCGGCTTGCTGAACAATTTGGCCAGCAGCAGGCGCGCACGCTCACCACCGGACAAGGCCTTGACCGGCGTGCGGGCACGCTGCGGGCTGAACAGGAAGTCGCCCAGGTAGCTCAGCACGTGACGGCTCTGGCCGTCGATGTCGATGAAATCGCGACCTTCGGCGAGGTTGTCGATCACGGTCTTTTCCAGGTCCAGCTGATGGCGCAGCTGGTCGAAATAGGCCACTTCCAGACGGGTGCCGGACTCGACCTTGCCGCTGGTGGGCTCAAGATCGCCGAGCATCAGCTTGAGCAGCGTAGTCTTGCCGGTGCCGTTGGCGCCGAGCAGGCCGATGCGGTCTTCGCGCTGCAGGACCATGGAGAAGTCCTTGACCAGCTGCGGGCCGTTGGGGTGGCTGAAGCTGACATTTTCCAGGACCATCACCTGCTTGCCGGATTTCTCCGCGACATCAAGCATGATGTTGGCCTTGCCCTGGCGCTCGCGGCGTTCGCTGCGCTCAACACGCAGGGCCTTGAGGGCGCGTACGCGACCTTCGTTGCGGGTACGCCGGGCCTTGATGCCCTGGCGGATCCACACTTCTTCCTGGGCCAGCTTCTTGTCGAACAGGGCGTTGGCGGTTTCTTCGGCCGCCAGCGCCGCCTCCTTGTGCACCAGGAAGCTTGCGTAGTCGCCGTTCCAGTCGATCAGGCCGCCGCGGTCCAGCTCGAGGATGCGCGTGGCCAGGTTCTGCAGGAAGGAACGGTCGTGGGTGATGAACAGCACGGCGCCGCCGAAACCACTGAGGGCATCTTCAAGCCAGGCAATGGCGCCGATGTCCAGGTGGTTGGTCGGTTCGTCGAGCAGCAGCAGGTCAGGCTCGGACACCAGCGCCTGGGCCAGCAGCACGCGGCGGCGCCAGCCACCGGAGAGCTCGGCCAGGGTCTTGTCGGCCGGCAATTGCAGGCGGCTCAGGGTGCTGTCAACCAGTTGCTGCAGGCGCCAGCCATCGCGCGACTCAAGGTCGTGCTGGACATGCATGAGCTTTTCCAGGTCGGCATCGCTATGGATGTTCTGGCTCAGGTGGTGGTATTCGGCCAGCAAGGCGCCGACGCCATCGAGACCTTCGGCTACCACGTCGAACACGGTACGGCCGTCAGCCACCGGCAACTCTTGCGGCAGCTCGCCGATCTTCAGGCCCGGGGCACGCCAGACGTCGCCTTCATCAGGCTTCTGATCGCCCTTGACCAGGCGCAGCATGCTCGACTTGCCAGTGCCGTTGCGGCCGATGATGCACACCCGCTCACCACGGGCGATCTGCCAGGACACCTTGTCCAACAACGGCGTGGCGCCGAACGCAAGGGACACATCGCTTAATTTGAGCAGGGTCATGATCTTCTCCAAAAACCGGGCGCGCATTCTACCCGACTTGGGCCGGCTTCACATTAAGCAGCGCGTCCTACTGTACCTTCCGACGACGGGCCGCTTCTTTACAACCAGATACAAGCACAATGCTTTCATCCGCCTGTTGCAACCGGCTAAGCTAAGGCAATGCAACTCCAACAGTGCTGGCTTCGCCGTCACTTTTCATGGTCAAACTGCCCGGAAGTCTCATGCGCAGCCGCCTGTTCTGCCTCGTATCCAGCCTGCTTCTCACTGCCTCGGCAGTGGGTGTCGCCCAGGCCACCGACATCACCCAGCAACGTCAATACTACGATGAAGCCAAACGCGCCCTGGCCAAGGGCGACAAGGGCCCGTACCTGCGTTACGCCGATGCCCTGCGCGATTATCCGTTGACGCCTTACCTGGCCTACGACGAACTCACCGCCCGGCTTAAAACTGCCAGCAACGACGAAATCGAGAAATTCCTCGCCGCCCACGGCGACCTGCCCCAGGCTAACTGGATGAAGCTGCGCTGGTTGCGCTGGCTGGCCGAGCGCGGCGACTGGGCGACCTTCACCAAGTACTACGATCCAAAGCTCAATTTCACCGAGCTGGACTGCCTCAACGGCCAGTACCAGCTCAGCCACGGCCTGCGCGCCGAAGGCTTCGCCAGCGCCGAGAAACTCTGGCTGGTCGGCAAGTCGCAACCGGCTGCCTGCGATGCCCTGTTCGAACGCTGGGCCGCCGAAGGCCAGTTGACCGAGCAAAAACGCTGGGAGCGCGCCAAGCTGGCGGCCCAAACCCGCAACTATGCGCTAGCCAACACCCTGGTCAAGAGCCTCAACACCCTGGCGCCGCAGGGCCGCCTGCTGATCGACGTGGCGCAAAAGCCCGAGTTGCTCAACCAGCCTGGGCGCTTCACTCCGGTCAACGAGGCGATGTCCGACGTGGTCAGCCTCGGCCTGCGCCGCTTGGCCCGCCAGGACCCGGAGCGGGCCATGAGCCTGCTCGATGACTACGCCAACCGCATGCATTTCTCCCGCGACGAAAAGGTCGCCATCGCCCGCGAAATCGGCCTGACCCTGGCCCGCCGCTACGACCCGCGGGCGCTGGATCTGATGACCCGCTACGACCCGGAGCTGCGTGACAACACCGTCACCGAATGGCGCCTGCGCCTGCTGCTGCGCCTGGGCCGCTGGGAAGATGCCTACGAGCTGACCAAGCGCCTGCCCCAGGACCTGGCCAGCAGCAACCGCTGGCGCTACTGGCAGGCGCGCAGCCTGGAGCTGGCGCAGCCGAAGAACCCGCAGATCCCGCTGCTGTACAAAACCGTGGCCCGTGAGCGCGACTTCTACGGCTTCCTCGCCGCCGACCGCGCGCAAACCCCCTACCAGTTGAACAACAAGCCGCTGGTACTCAGCCAGCAGCTCATCAACAAGGTTCGCAACACCCCTGGGGTCAAACGTGCACTGGAGTTCCATGCCCGCGGGCAGATCGTCGACGGTCGCCGCGAGTGGTATCACGTCAGCCGGCATTTCAACCGTGACGAGATGGTCGCCCAGGCCAAGCTGGCCTATGACATGCGCTGGTACTTCCCGGCCATTCGCACCATCAGCCAGGCCAAGTACTGGGACGATCTGGACATCCGCTTCCCGATGGCCCACCGCGACACCCTGGTGCGCGAGGCCAAGGTGCGCGGCCTGCACTCTAGCTGGGTGTTTGCCATCACCCGCCAGGAAAGCGCGTTCATGGACGATGCCCGCTCAAGCGTTGGCGCCAGTGGCCTGATGCAACTGATGCCGGCCACCGCCAAAGAGACCGCGCGCAAGTTCAGCATCCCGCTGGCCTCGCCGGCGCAGGTGTTTAACCCGGACAAGAACATCCAGCTCGGCGCTGCCTACCTGAGCCAGGTGCACAGCCAGTTCAACGGCAACCGCGTGCTCGCCTCGGCCGCCTACAACGCCGGGCCAGGCCGGGTACGCCAGTGGCTGCGTGGCGCCGACCACCTGAGCTTTGACGTTTGGGTCGAGTCGATCCCGTTCGACGAGACACGCCAGTACGTGCAGAACGTGCTGTCGTATTCGGTGATCTACGGGCAAAAGCTCAATTCGCCGCAGCCGCTGGTGGACTGGCATGAGCGGTATTTTGACGATCAGTGATTGATGCCATCGCGGGGCAACGCCTCGACTTGCCCCGCGATAGAAGTCCACAGCCGAACTACTCCAGCACCGTCACTGCCATCCCCACCTCAAGCCTTCCTACCCCATCGGCCACCAGGTTCTGGCCAAACAGCACATCGCCTTCCTTCTGCCGGTAGGTTTGCAAGGTCGCCAGTGGTTCACGGTCCGGGCTGCGTTCGCCGGTCTGCGGGTCGATGGTGGTCATGATGCAGCGCTCGCAGGGCTTGAGCACCCGGAATTCGACCTCGCCGATACGGATGCGCTTCCAGCCATCCTCGGCAAAGGCAGCACTGCCCTCCACCACCAGGTTGGGACGAAAGCGCAGCATCTGCAGCGGCCGCCCGACCTTCGCTACTAGGTCATCCAGCGATGCCTGGCCAATCAGCAGCAAGGGAAAACCATCGGCGAACGCCACACGGTCGCTGTTCAGGCCATACCCACTGGGCAGGAAGCGTGCACGTTGATCGGGCACGTAAACCAGGCGCACGTCCTTGCCGATGAATGCACTAATCCACTGCGCGGCCGCATCGCCGGCATCGGGTACGCGAAAGGTGTCGCGCCAGATAGTGATACCGCGCAGGTCGTTTTCGGGCTCGGGTACGGCCACGTGCAGCGTGGGATGGCCCGGCGCCTCAAGGGTGAGGCTGCCATCGGCGTTGTGCAGCGCGGCCAGCTGGGTCATCTGCGGGTACATGCGCTGGGTCAGGAAGCGCCCGTTGGCGCGCTCCACGAGCAGCCAGCGGCGGTCCCCGCTCAACCCCAGAAGGTCCAGCGAGGAAGTCTGCAGCGCCTCACCGCGCGCTGATTTGAGCGGGTATCGGTACAACGCACTGAGGCGCATCATGACCTGCCTTGTGTCGGTTAAAGCCCTAGCTTATACCGACTCAGGCCGTGGCTTCATCCAGCATCAGCCGCTGGCGCACGACATCGACCAGCTTGTCGGGCTGGAACTTGGAAAGGAAGTTGTCGCAGCCGACCTTCTTCACCATCGATTCGTTGAAGCTGCCCGACAGCGACGTGTGCAGCACCACGTACAACGAACGCAGGCGCGGGTCGTTGCGGATTTCAGTGGTCAGGCGGTAGCCGTCCATTTCCGGCATTTCGGCATCGGTGAAGACCATCAGCAGCTTCTCGCAAACATCCTCGCCGGCATCGGCCCAGCCCTTGAGCATGCGCAGCGCCTTGAGGCCATCGCTGGCCACATGCATTTTCACTCCCAGTTGCGACAAGGTGTCGCGCAACTGCGCCAGGGCCACGGTAGAGTCGTCGACCAGCAGTACTTCGCGGCCGCGGGCACGGGCCAGCACCGGGTCTTCGAGTTTGTCGCGCGAGACCTTGGCGCTGTACGGGACGATTTCCGCCAGAACCTTCTCGACGTCGATGATTTCCACCAGTTGCTCGTCGACCTTGCTGATCGCCGTCAGGTAGTGCTGGCGACCGGCGCTGGTCGGCGGCGGCATGATGGCTTCCCAGTTCATGTTGACGATACGGTCGACGCCGCCGACCAGGAAGGCCTGCACCGAGCGGTTGTATTCGGTGACGATGATGGTGCTGCCCGGGCCTGGCTCCAGCGGGCGCATGCCGATGGCCTGGGACAGGTCGATCACCGGCAGGGTCTGGCCGCGCAGGTTGACCACGCCGCAGACGTACGCATGGCGCTGCGGCATCAGGGTCAGCTTGGGCATCTGCAGCACTTCCTGGACCTTGAACACGTTGATCGCGAACAGTTGCCGGCCAGCCAGGCGGAACATCAGGATTTCCAGGCGGTTCTCGCCCACCAGCTGCGTTCTTTGGTCTACCGTGTCGAGAATGCCAGCCATCGAAGAGCCCCCAAGGTGTGTCGAAAATGATCCCAATGGCCCTGTATCGGCCGTTTGCCGCAGAGCTTGACCCTGTGAAGAAAATGCTCCGCAGCCCATTGATGTCATTTTACCATCATGCTTTACTGCGCTCACCTCTCCGCTGTCGCAAACACCCGCAAAGGGTCGTATCGAAAACACCGCATCAGGGAATCCCCTAGTGACAATCGGGTGAGACCTGATGTTCGCAATATCCATTAGCCATTAATGTGACGCCATTCTCATTGCATGAACGGAGTCAGGCTTTTGTCAGCGATCGCCTCATGGTGGCTAGCCCCTGCTCCAGCCTTACGCGCTGGAGCCAAATGATGGCTAACGACGCACTGCACAACAGCGCCCTGCAGGATTTCCTGATCGACGCCCAGGTGCTGCTGACCAAGGCAGAGGAATGCCTGCTGCACCTGCAACTGATCGACAACGATCCGGATGCCTGTCACTGCCTCAACGATACCCTGGCCACCCTGGTAGAACGCGCACAGGCCCTTGGCCTGGTCGAGGTCGCAAGCTACAGCCAACATCTGCAGGCACTGCTGGAACCCGCACAGGCGCAACCGGCATTGCAAGGTGAAGCCCTGCAAGCCCTGGAAAGCTGCCTGACCCTGCTGGCCTGGCAGCTGGAGTTGATCGATCCGCACACCGGCCGCCTGAGCCTGGATACCGAGGAACAGGTGCAGTTGCTCGACACCCTGGCCACCGCTCTGAGCCCGCAGGAGGCTCTGGCCTGCGACTCTTGCATCGAAACCCGGCACACTTGCGAACACCCCGCCCCTTCAATGGCTGCGCCCACCAGCGCGAACGCCACTGCATTTTCTTCGCCAACCAGGGGCAACTAAGGGACATAACAATACTGCCCCGGCGAGATTAACCAAGCCTGTGACGAGTGCACACTAAGACCCAACTTAGTGTATTTCCAGGTCTCTCTAATTATCTGCAACAGACATTTCGTTTAATTGATTTCGGGCAAAATCCCAGCCCCGCAAACTGATGGCAAAATGCTAGATTCGAAGACAATCGGAACCGTCGTACCAGCCCGTAAAATCTGGCTATTCAGTCAGTTATCAGAGTTCGCGACCAATTGTATTTGAAGTGATACCATGCGCGCTGATGGACACATGCACCTTACCCGGATCTCCCCAGACACCGCGTGCAGACTTTCATCGCGGTTACCCCGGCGCCGGCATTTAAACGTTATTGAAGGCAATTCGACAAACGCCTCTAGTTCGACCTTTGCAAGGCTTTCAACAGCGATATTTCAGTGGCTTCAATTTCTATGTTCTCAAGCCTCAAGACACTCAAGCGCTGGCACCCCGGAGCCTCTCTGTTGCGCTGGGCAACCGCCCTGCTGTGCCTGGCTTCGGTTGCCGTCAACCTGGCCTTGTACCTGCTTGAGCAACCGCTGCCAGGCATCGCCCTGGCCCTGCAACTGGTTGCCCTGTCGAGCATTGCCTGGCAACTGCGCCAGTGGGCGCGCTCGATTGCCCTGCGCCCGGCGGAACTGGCCGACCGCCTGCTCAAAGTGCAGGAAAGCGAACGCCAGCGCCTGAGCCGCGAACTGCACGACGATATCGGCCAGTTGCTAACCGCCGCCAAACTCCAGGCCGACTGGCTCGCGCGCCGCGCCCCGAGCGAGCTGCAGGAGCACTGCAAAACCTTGCGCAGCACCCTGGACGACACCCTGGCCAGCGTGCGCGATGTTTCGGCCATCCTCAACCCAAGACAACTGTCCAGCCTGGGCCTGGAAGCCAGCCTGCGCGCGCACCTGCTGCGCGCCCTGGAAAACACCGAGGTGCACTGGAGCCTGGAATGCCGCCAGCGCCTGGGCGGCCTCCCGGAAGATATGGCCATCGCCGCCTTTCGCATTACCCAAGAGGCGGTGACCAACATCCTGCGTCACGCCAAGGCAAAGAACCTGGTGGTGCGCATTCAGCGCCAGCCCGAAGGCCTGGCGTTGTCGATCAGCGATGACGGCCTGGGCTTTTCGCCCGCCAGCAGCCCAGCCGATGAAGGCCAGCGCGGCATGGCCGGAATGCTCGAGCGCGTCGGCCTGCTCAATGGCACACTGTCGGTCAACAGCCAGCCCGGCCTGGGCACCCAGATCGACGCCCTGTTCCCCTGGCCTGCGCGCACCCTCGAACGCGCCAAGACAAGTAACGTCCCATGACCTGTACATTGCTGTTGGTCGATGACCATTCACTGATTCGCGCAGGTGTGCGCGCGCTGGTGTCCGACATTCCCGGCTATGCCGTGATCGGCGAAGCCAACGACGGCAGCCAGGTGCCGGAACTGGTCATGCAACTGGACCCGGACATTGTCCTGCTGGATATCTCCATGCGCTGCACCAGCGGCCTGGATGCCCTGACCCGCCTGCGCGCCCTGGGCTGTCGCAGCAAGGTGCTGATCCTCTCCATGCACACCGACCCGGAGCTGATCATGCAGGCCCTGGAAAGCGGCGCCCATGGCTACCTGCTCAAAGACACCACCGCCACCGAGCTTGAACAGGCACTGGCAGCACTGCGCGGCAACGAGCGCTACCTGAGCCCGGCGATTGCCCACACGGTAATCAACCAGGCCCTGCTGCGCGCCCAGTCGGGCAAGCCGGAGACAGCGGAAAAGCACAACCTCACCGCCCGCCAACTGGAAATCCTGCGCCTGATCGTGCGCGGCAAGTCGACCCGGGAAATCGCCCAGGGCCTGGGCTTAAGCATCAAGACCGTGGAAACCCACCGCTCGCAGATCATGAAACGCCTGCAGATCTACGACGTTGCTGGCCTGGTGCTGTTTGCCGTGCGCGAGCAAATCATCAGCCTCGACGACTGAGCAGCGGCGAGTCGACCGGCAGGTGCACGCGCAAGGCTGCGGGCAGCACTTCAAAACGCAGGTTGTCGCCCTGCAGGGGCTCACCATCGAGGTTGATGTCCAGGCCTTGCGAGCTTCTGATCTCGACCCATGGCAAACGCGCACGGACAAACATGCTGTCCAGCCCCAGGCCATCGCTGAGCAGGCCGCGCAAGGTGCCGACCACTTCCTGGGGTGCCGGCAGGATGCTGATGTCGAGCAAGCCATCATCAACCTGCGCCTGGGGGCACAGCGCATGCCCGCCGCCGGCCTGCCGCCCGTTGCCGATGCCCAGCGCCAGCAACTCACCCTGCCACTGGAAATCCGGGCCGTGCAGTTCGACCGACGCCGCGCGCAGCTCGCTGAAGCGCGACAGGCCGGTGAACAGGTAGGCTGCCGCACCCAATACCTTTTTCAGGTCTTCGGAGGTATTGGCGGTAACCTGGCTGCCGAAGCCACCGGTGGCCATGTTCAGGAATACCTGCCCACCCACCTCGCCCAGGTCAATGGCCCGGGCCGGCACTTCCAGCAAGGCCAAAGCTTGCGCCGGCTCCAGCGGCACGCCGGCAGCCTTGGCAAAATCGTTGGCGGTGCCCAGCGCCAGCAACACCAGGCTGGCGTCAGCGTCGGCACGCACCATGGCCTCGGCGACATCGCGCAGGGTGCCATCGCCACCCGCGGCCACCAGGTGCGGGTAGCCGGCGGCCAGCGCTTCTTCGACCAGGCGCTGGGCGTCGCCCCCCTCCCAGGTCAGGCGCACGTCCAACTGCCAGCCGCGCTCACGCATGCCGGTCACCGCAGCACGCACCTCTTCGTTCATGGCCTGCTTGCCATGCAGGATCATCAATGCCTTTTGCTGCGCCATGTGTGCGTTCCCCGATGAATTGAGCGTCGAGTATCTCGACCGTTTCCGGCGTCCCTTTACTGCATTGCAGGTAACGTTTCAGCAGAGTTTCGCATGCCATTCACACAAATATCATTGAAAGCTTCGTCGCCGAGGGGCATCATTCGACAAATATTTGGCCTTCATGGACGATGCCAGTGGTAAAAGTCATTTTATTGACTCATTGCGCAAAAGCCTGCCAGGTTGCTCTGTTTACTTTTGCTGCACTGCCCAGGCAGTGCCCCTGACTCGAGGCTGTGAGATGAGTGTTCTGATCCCCTGCATCATCGCTGGCGGCGCCGGCACCCGCCTGTGGCCGGTATCGCGCGAAACCATGCCCAAGCCGTTCATGCGCCTGCCCGACGGCCAGAGCCTGCTGCAGAAGACCTTCGCCCGCGCCAGCCGCCTGGCCGATGTCGAACGGATCCTGACGGTGACCAACCGCGAGGTGTTCTTCCGCACCCAGGATGAATTCCGCCTGCTGAACAAGGCCAGCCTGGCCCTGGACTACATCCTCGAACCCTTTGGCCGCAATACCGCCGCCGCCATTGCCGCTGCCGCCTTGCACTGCGCCCGGCTGTACGGTGAGGATGCGCAACTGCTGGTACTGCCGGCCGATCACCTGATCAACGACCTCAGCGCCTTCGACCAGGCCGTCAGCCAGGCCCGCTTGCTGGCTGCCCAGGGCTGGCTGACCACCTTCGGCCTGCTGCCGACCCGGGCTGAAACCGGTTTTGGCTACATCGAAAAAGGCCAGGCCCTGGATGCCAACGGCTTCAGGGTTGCCCGCTTTGTCGAAAAGCCCGACGCCGACACCGCCCAGCAGTACCTCGATGGCGGCCAGCACCTGTGGAATGCCGGGATGTTCTGCATGCGTGTCGACGCCATCCTGCATGAGCTGGAACAGCACGCCCCGCAACTGCTGGCGGCGGTCAATCACTGCCTGGCCCTGAGCCCGTGCAAGGAAGGCGCCCGCGAGTGTCAGGTGGAACTGGACCCGGACAGCTTCGCCCTGGTGCCAGACATTTCCATCGACTATGCCGTGATGGAGACCTCGCAACAGGTCGCGGTACTGCCCAGCCAGCTGGGCTGGAGCGATATCGGCAGCT
This sequence comes from Pseudomonas sp. UC 17F4, assembly GCF_900101695.1. Taxonomy (NCBI): domain Bacteria; kingdom Pseudomonadati; phylum Pseudomonadota; class Gammaproteobacteria; order Pseudomonadales; family Pseudomonadaceae; genus Pseudomonas; species Pseudomonas sp. UC 17F4. Next base: position 2,543,038 of record NZ_FNKV01000001.1, on the reverse strand, counting down.
GGGAGGCGGTGCGTGAGCTCAAGGCCGGTGATCATCAGGGCAATCGCTGCACCGGCGAAACCGTGCTGCACGATGTGCACAATTGCTATATCGACTCGCCACGGCGCCTGGTCGGCGCGGTGGGCCTGGACAACCTGATCATCATCGATACCCCCGATGCCCTGCTGATTGCCGATGCCGCGCGCAGCCAGGAGGTCAAGGTGATTGCCCAGCAGCTCAAGCGCCAGGGCCACGACGCGTTCCGCCTGCACCGCACGGTCAACCGCCCGTGGGGCACCTACACGGTGCTCGAGGAAGGCCCGCGGTTCAAGATCAAGCGCATCATGGTCCGCCCCGAGGCTTCGCTGTCGCTGCAGATGCATCATCACCGCAGCGAGCACTGGATCGTGGTCAGCGGCATGGCCTGTGTGACCAATGGTGAAGAGGAATTTCTGCTCGATACCAACGAATCGACCTTCATCAAACCCGGCCGGGTACACCGTCTGACCAACCCCGGGGTGATCGATCTGGTAATGATTGAAGTACAAAGTGGCGAATACCTGGGCGAGGATGACATCGTGCGCTTTACTGATATCTATGGACGCGCCCCGGAGCCAGCCGCAAGCTGATTCCCCCGGCGCGTCCATTTTTATCTGCATGCCGTTACCCGCCTGAACACAGAGGAAAGGGGTCATGCGCGTACTCTGGACACTACCCTACCTGCCCTGGCCCACCACCAGCGGCGGTAAAACACGGCAATACCACCTGCTGCGCAGCCTGGCGCAGCGGGGTCACCGCATCACCCTGCTGGTGCAATCGAAAATCCCGCCCAGCGACGCGGCCCGACAGGCCTTGGAACCTTTGCTCGAACGCCTGATCGTGCTACCCAGGCGCCCCTTCCACAGCCCCCTGAACCTGCTGGCGGCGATCTACCCCAGCTATCCGATGCGCGCCAGCATCAATGGCCTGGCGCCGCACCTGCGCCACTGCTTCGAGCAATTGCTGGAAGAGCCCTGGGATGTCATCCAGATCGAGCACAGCTACAGCTTCCAGCCGTTCGAAAAGGCCCTGCAGGCTCGCGGGCTGCCGTTCGTGCTCAGCGAGCACAACATCGAATCGGTCAATGGCGCCGCTTGCCACGACCGCTTGCCACTGTGGCTGCGACCGTTCAATGCCTTTGATCGCTGGCGTTACCGGCGCTGGGAAAACCGCGTGCTCAGCCAGGCCCATGAAGTGGTAGCGGTCAGCCCAACCGACGCCGAACACATCAGCCAGGCGACCGGCGCTGCGGTGTCGGTGGTGATCAATGGCGTGGATTGCGCGCATTACCAGGATATCCAGCCGTCGCTGTGCAGCCAGCGCCTGCTGTTCGTCGGCAATTTCGAATACGGCGCGAACCTTGAAGCCATCGAATGGGCGCTGGAAGACATTCTGCCGCAAGTCTGGTTGAGCAACCCCGCGGTACGCCTGGCCGTGGTTGGCCACGCCTTGCCGCCCAGCTGGAAACTGCGCTGGAGCGACCCGCGAATCGAATGGATTGGTTACCTGCCTGACCTGCGCGAACTGCAACGCAACTCGGCGATCTTCTTTGCGCCGCTACGTTATGGCGGCGGCTCGAAGATCAAGATACTGGAAGCCATGGCCGCCGGGCTGCCGGTGGTAACCACAGCCAAAGGCGTGTCAGGCCTGCAGGTGACCCATGGCGAGCACTACCTGGCCAGTGACGACGGCGACCAGCTGGCGTTGATGATTAACCAACTGCTCAATCAGCCCTGGCGCCTGCGCCAGCTGTCGCAAGCGGCGCGGGAGTTTGTCTGCAGCCGCCACGACTGGAGCATCGCCGCTGCCCAGCTGGAAAGCGTGCATGCGCGCCCCAGCCTGCGCGCGCCGAGCGGTGCCACCCTGGTGGGCGACACCCTGCTCAGCCGTTCAACCAAGTAGCTCGCTCAAGGGAATGAACTGCACGATATCGCCCTTGCCCGGGGTCTGGCCCTCACGGACTTCGACCAGGCCCTCGGCCCAGGCGGCGCTGCGCAGCACGCCCGAGCTCTGGTTCTTGTAGATCAATGCACTGCCCTGCTCCAGTCGCCCGCGCAGGTATTCGCGGCGAGTGCCAGCCTTGGGCCAGTCAAACCCGGCCGGCACCGCGAACTGCAGCGGCGTGACCTCGGTAACACCCTGGCGGCGCAACAGGTAGGGGCGGGTCAGCAGGCCGAAGGTCACCAGGGTCGAAGCCGGGTTACCCGGCAAGCCAATGACCGGCACGCCCTTGTAATGACCGAAGGTCAGCGGCTTGCCCGGCTTGATTGCCAGCTTCCACAGCGACAGTTCGCCCTCTTCACGCAGGGCGATGCCCAGGTAATCGGCCTCGCCCACCGAAACACCGCCAGTGGAAAGAATCAGGTCGACGCCCTGCAGGGCAGCCAGGCAGTTGCGGGTTTTCTCCAGGTCATCGGCCAGAATGCCAGCGTCGATCACTTCACAGCCCAGGCGTTGCAGCCAGCTGCCGAGCAGCCGCCGGTTGCTGTTGTAGATCTGCCCGGGCCCCAGGGGCAAGCCGGGCTCGACCAGTTCGTCGCCGGTCGACAGCACAGCGACCTTGACCCGCCGCACGACGCTCAGCTCGGCGCACCCCAAGGAAGCCGCCAGGCCCAGCTCGATCGGCCCCAGGCGCGTACCCGCGGCCAAAACCGCCTCGCCAGCGCGGGTTTCCTGCCCTTGCGGGCGAATGTTCTGACCGACGCGCAGCGCCTCGGTAAAGCGCACGCGCTGATCGTCCAGGACGTCGGCGTTTTCCTGCATCTCAACGCAATCCGCCCCCACCGGCACCGGCGCCCCGGTAAAGATCCGCGCACAGGTACCCGGCTGCAACGGCTCGGGTGAATGCCCGGCAAATACCCGCTGGCTGACCGTCAAGGGCTCGCCCGTCCAGTCGGCCAGGCGCAGCGCGTAGCCGTCCATGGCGCTGTTGGGCCAGGGCGGCAGGTCGAGGCTCGAGACCAGCTCATGTGCCAGCACGCGGCCCTCGGCGTCGGCCAGGGCGACCTGCTCGGTAGCGGTGATAGGCGCGGCTTCGGCCAGCGCCAGCAGTTTTGCCAGGGCGTCTTCGACCGGCATCAGTTGAGTGTGCATGGGCGCCTCAACCACGGCTTTCGCAGGGCGCGGCCTGCTTGAGGTGGGTGACGAAGTTGCACGGGCGATGACGGGCGTCGAGCTGCTCGGCAAGGATGCCGTCCCAGCCGGTGCGCACGGCGTTGGTCGAGCCCGGCAGGCAGCACACCAGGGTGCCATTGGCCAGCCCGGCCAGGGCCCGGGACTGCACGGTGGAGGTACCGATATCGGCCAGGGAGATATGCCGGAACAGCTCGCCAAAGCCATCGACCTGCTTGTCCAGCAGGCAGGCCACGGCTTCCGGGGTGCTATCGCGCCCGGTAAAGCCGGTACCGCCGGTGATCAGCACCACCTGCACCTGCTCATCGGCGATCCAGGTGGCGACCTGGGCGCGAATCTTGTACAGATCGTCCTTGAGCAGCACCCGCGCCGCCAGAGCGTGGCCGGCCTCGCTCAGGCGGTCGACGAACACCTGGCCGGAGGTGTCGGTTTCCAGGGTGCGGGTATCGCTGACCGTCAGGACGGCAATGTTCAGCGGCACGAAAGGTACATCTGCCTTGGCTTTCATGGGACCTTGAATCCATTGATAGGAACGAATGAGCGGTGTTATATCACAGCCCTGCCTGCCTCGCGCCCGCCAGCGGCCCAGGCATTGTTGCCGGTCAATAATGCTAGATTGCCGCTATGCTGAAATCTGCATGGAACTTGCGCAGGCGCCATGCGTCTCAAGAAACATTACGCACCATCCTTTACTGGAGAAACACAATGATTCAACGGACTCTTCCCGCTTTCCTGCTCGCCCTGGGTCTTGGCACTCTGGCTGGCTGCGCTTCGCCGACCGTCATTACCCTGAACGACGGCCGCGAAATCCAGGCGGTCGATACTCCGCAATACGACGAAGACTCGGGCTTCTACGAATTCGAACAACTGGACGGCAAACGCACCCGCATCAACAAGGACCAGGTCCGTACCGTCAAGGACCTGTGAGCTGATCGACAGGCCGCCTTTGGGGCTTGTCGAGGAGAAGATTTTGAGTAATATTTTCTCCATCGGAGTGTAGCGCAGCCAGGTAGCGCGTCTCGTTCGGGACGAGAAGGCCGCAGGTTCGAATCCTGTCTCTCCGACCACTTTACTCAGCAAAAAGCCCGCCCTCGCGCGGGCTTTTTCGTGCCTGGCAGACGAGCAGCAGTGGCCAGCATTGCGCGGCGGCGACGCTGCCAGCAGAATGCGCGCCTTTTTGAACATTAAGGTTGATTCACATGCGTAAGACTCTTGCCGCCCTGACCCTGGGCCTTTTGTGCGCACAAGGCGCCATGGCCGGTGATGGCCAGACCGCTGTAGGCGGTGGCCTGGGTGGTGTTCTGGGTAACGTGGTCGGGCAGAAGCTTGGCGGCAGCACCGGTGCGGCCATTGGTGCCGGCGTCGGCGGCGCGGCAGGCAGTGCCATGGGCGCGAAAAAAGGCAACAAGACCAAGGCGGCCATTGGTGGCGGCCTGGGTTCGGCCGGTGGCTCGCTGGTCGGCGGCAAGCTCGGTGGCAGCACCGGCTCGGCAATTGGCGCAGGCCTGGGCGGCGCGGCTGGTGGTGCGTTGGGTAACAACCTGGCGGACAGTCATCGCAAGAAACGCCACTGATCCGCAACCGAGTAGCCGGCGATATTTTTGCCAGGCCAGAAACAAACAAGCCCCTGAACTGGGGCTTGTTTGTTTCTGGCAAAGCGAAAGCTTACAGCGCAGGCTCAGCCTGTACCGCAGCCGCTTCTTCCGGCAGCACCGGAACGTACAGCAGGTTCAGACGCGAACTGCTCCACTCACGGGTCTTGTTGGTCAGCTCAAGGTTGTTGTTGAGCTTCTGGCCGTAGGTCGGCACGATTTCCTTCAGCTTGGCCTGCCACTCAGGAGTCTTGATGCGATCCTTGAAGGTCTTTTCCAGCACGCTCAGCATGATCGGCGCAGCGGTCGAAGCACCTGGCGAGGCACCCAGCAGTGCGGCGATGGTGCCATCCTGGGCAGCAACGACTTCAGTACCGAACTGCAGGATGCCGCCGTGCTCAGGGTCCTTCTTGATCACCTGGACGCGTTGACCGGCCTGCAGCAGTTTCCAGTCTTCGTTCTTGGCGTTCGGGAAGTACTCGCGCAGGGCCGCCATGCGGTCATCGAAGCTCAGCATCAACTGACCCATCAGGTAGGTGCTCAGGTCGATGTTGTCGATACCGGCGTGGGTCATCGGCATGATGTTGTGGGTGGTCAGCGCAGCGAACATGTCCAGCAGCGAGCCGTTCTTCAGGAACTTGGTCGAGAAGGTGGCGAACGGGCCGAACAGCAGCACTTCCTTGCCGTCGATCACGCGGGTGTCCAGGTGCGGAACCGACATTGGCGGCGCACCAACCGAAGCCTTGCCGTACAGCTTGGCTTTGTGACGGGCAACGATGTCCTGGTTGTCGGTCATCAGGAACTGGCCACCGACCGGGAAGCCGGCATAGCCGTCAGCTTCAGGGATGCCCGATTTCTGCAGCAGCTTCAGCGCGCCACCACCAGCACCGATGAAGACGAACTTGGCCTTGATGCTGCTCTCGACGCCCTTGTTGGCCAGGTCAGCGACGACCACGGTCCAGGTGTTGTCGGCGTTACGGACGATGTCACGGACTTCGTGCTGGACGTGCAGCTTGACGTTGTCGTGCTTGGTCAGCGAGGCGAACAGCTGGCGGGTGATCTCGCCGAAGTTGACGTCGGTGCCGATCGGCATGCGGGTGGCGGCGATCTTCTGGTCGGCAGCGCGGCCTTCCATCACGATCGGTACCCACTTCTTGATCTGCTCGTGGTCTTCGGAGTACTCCATGCCACGGAACAGCGAGCTGTGCTGCAGGGCTTCATGACGTTTCTTGAGGAACTCGACGTTCTTGTCGCCCCAGACGAAGCTCATGTGCGGCACGTTATTGATGAACGAGGTCGGGTTGCTCAGCACTTTCTGCTCGACCTGGTAGGCCCAGAACTGCTTGGAGATCTCGAACTGCTCGTTGACGCCAACGGCCTTGCTGATGTCGATCTTGCCGTCGGCACCTTCGCTGGTGTAGTTCAGCTCGCAGAACGCGGAGTGACCGGTACCGGCGTTGTTCCAGGCGTTGGAGCTTTCTTCGGCGACCTTGTCCAGGCGCTCGTAGATGTCGATCGACCAACCGGGCTCCAGCTCATTGAGGTAGGTACCCAGGCTTGCACTCATGATGCCGCCGCCGATCAGCAGCACGTCTACGGTTTTCTCGGGCTCACTGGGCTTGGAGCAACCGATGACACTCAGGCACAGGAGCGTCAGCAGGATTTTTTTCATAGTTCAATCCAATTGAAGTGAAGTAATTGGCAATGACCGCAGGTCCCGTAGTGCACGCCCGGATTCTTGTTGTTGCTCGCGCAGTCCAAGGCTTAGCGTAGCTGGTGCTCGGGCAATCGGCCCGGACACCCGCGCACTGGATGGCGGCTGGGGTTGTTCGATGGATCGGGAACGGTCGTCACGCCAGACGCGGGGCATGGCCGCCGCTGTCAGGGTGGGTCGCCTTAAAGCAGGAAGCGGGCCAACTTTTACAAGACCAACGGCTAATAGCTAGGACGTGTCGTCGCACCCCAACTTTAACGGTTTAGCTGGCGACAATCCGCCACATTGCCAGGCCTTTACCGCTGGATGTGGCGGATTTCCCCCGCTTTTGCTCAAGCACTCAGGCGCGCAGTGACCTCCCCCAACTGCCCGGACAAGCCGTGCAAGTGCTGCCCGGCCTGCTCGGTCTGCTGCACCGCCTGCTGGTTGGTGGTGGCAATCCGGGTGATTTCCACCAGGTTGCGCGAGATGTCCTCGGCAACACTGGTCTGTTCTTCCGCCGCCGTGGCGATCTGCCGGTTCATGTCGCGGATAGCCTCGACGGCAACGGTGATGCGCTGCAGCATCTGCCCGGCCTGCTGCACCTGCTCGGCGCCCTCCTCGCTGCGCTGCTGGCCGCTCTCGATGGCTTTTACCGCCGCCACGGCGCCGGACTGCACGGCGCTGATGATCTGGTTGATCTCGGCAATCGACGCGGCCGTACGCTGGGCCAGGCTGCGCACCTCATCGGCGACCACGGCAAAGCCGCGTCCCGCCTCACCGGCCCGTGCCGCCTCGATGGCGGCGTTGAGCGCCAGCAGGTTGGTCTGCTCGGCAATCGCGCGGATCACTTCCAGCACCTTGCCGATACGGTCGCTGTCGGCTTCCAGATGGCGAATCACCTTGGCGGTGTCGGCAATTTCCTGGTTGACCCCGGCAATGGTGGCAATGGTTGCCTGCATCACCTGCTCGCCGGCCTGGGCGCTGTGGTCGGCTTCATCGGCGGCGCGCGCGGCGTCGGCGGCATGGCGGGCGACTTCCTGGGCGGTCGCCGACATTTCATGCATGGCCGTAGCGACCTGGTCGGTACGCTGGAACTGGTCGTCGGTGCCGCGGGCCATGTTGCCGGCAATGCCGCGCAGCTCGCCGCTGGCGCTTTCCAGCTCACCGGCATTGCGCTGCAGGCGGCTGAAGGTGTCGGCAAGAAAGTCGCGCAGAGTATTGGCCGCCACCGCCAGCCGCCCCAGCTCATCCTGGCGATCGCTGGCGACCCGCGCGGCGAAGCGCCCCTGGCTCAACTGCGCGACATAATCGATCAAGCCACGGATCGGCTCGATCAGGCTGCGGTTGACCAGCCACAGACTGAACAGCCCGACCAGCAACGCCGAGCCGAACATCACCAGCAGCCCCAGCCAGACCGTACGCTCTGCCGACTGGTTGATGGTCTGGGCACGCGCCTGGGCATCGCTGCGCAACTGGCTGACCAACTCACTCATTTGCTCGCTGGCAGCGCGGTCAACACCTTTGACTGCCTGATCGCCTACAACAGGATCAGCGCCCGCCGCCAGAAACGCCTGACGCCCCTGTGCGTAAGCCTGACCCAACTGTCGGTGGCTGGCCTTGAGTTGCTCGGCACGGCCCTTGAGCGGCTGCTCGCTGCGGGCGATCAACTGGTCAAGGATGCCCTGCACCTGCTGCTCACGGGCCAGGAACTGCTGCCAGTACTTGTCCAGCTCAGCGGGCTGCTTGCCGCGCAGCAGCACGTTCTTCCACTCCTGGACCTGGACCTTGAACTGCAGGTTGGCTTCATCGATCAACTGCGACGCCTGCAATGGCCCGTCGATCAGCTGGCCGTAGCCGCGCACGCTGGAGGACAGCAACTGAAAGCACACCAGGGCGATCAGCAGGATCGCCGCCAGGCTGCCGCCGAGCAGGGCGAGAATTTGCACTCTGAGGGATTTACGCAACATCGAAAGAAGTCCCGGAACAAGGAATAAGGGAGCGGCGCCACTCGGCGCCAACCAGGCAAAGACGTCCCTGTCCTCGTTCGCTGGCCACTGACGGCAGGCCAAAAAAAAGCTGCCATCGATCGATAGCAGCCAGGTTCGAGCATTACGCAACAGCTGGAACAGATAGTCTCAAGGGATTGCTACAGAAATGTGACAGTCTGTAGGACGCTGTCACATTTCCGTCACGTTATTGAACTGCAACGCCGCCAGCCGCGCATACAAGGGGCTCTGGGCAATCAACTGGCGATGCGTGCCGATGGCCACCAGCCGGCCCTGATCAATCACCGCAATGCGGTCGGCATGCTGCACCGTGGCCAGGCGATGGGCGATCACCAGGGTGGTGCGCCCGCTCATCAGGGTCGGCAGCGCCTGCTGGATCAAATGCTCGCTCTGCGCGTCGAGGGCGCTGGTGGCTTCGTCCAGCAACAGAATCGGTGCATCCACCAGCAAGGCCCGGGCAATCGCCAGGCGCTGGCGTTGACCGCCCGAGAGGCCAAGGCCGGCGTCACCCAAGTGAGTCTGATAGCCCTTGGGCAACTGCAAGATGAACTCATGGGCATGGGCGCTGCGGGCAGCAGCCTCGACCTGTTCGGCCGTGGCATCGGCGCGCCCGTAGCGGATGTTGTCCTCCACCGTGCCAAAGAACAGCGCCGGGTTCTGCGCTACCAGGGCGAAGTGGCGGCGCAGGTCCTGCGGATCGAGGCACCTGATGTCCTGACCATCAAGCAGGATGCGCCCTTGCTGCGGGTCGTAAAAACGCAGTAACAGGTCGAACAGGGTCGACTTGCCCGCCCCCGACGGCCCGACCAGGGCCAGGGTTTCGCCGGGCTCGACGGTAAGCTTCAGGTCATCGATGGCCGGCGGTGTTGGCCGTGATGGATAAGCAAAACGGATGTCCTGCAACTCGACCCGGCCACTGACCCGCGGCGCCGAGCGCTGCAGGTCAGCAGGCGCGACTATCTCGCTGCGCGCTGCCAGCAGCTCGGCAATCCGCTCGCCGGCACCGGCAGCGCGCTGCAGCTCGCCAATCACTTCGCTGAGGGTGCCGAAGGCGCTGCCGACGATCAGGCTGTAGAACACGAAGGCGGCCAGCTCACCGCCGGAAATACGCCCGGCGATCACGTCCATGCCACCGACCCAGAGCATTACCCCGACCGCCCCGAGCACCAGCACGATCACCAGGGTGATCAGCCAGGCGCGCTGGAGGATGCGTTTGCGCGCCACCTCAAAGGCCGCCTCGACCGTGGCGCCGAAGCGCTGCTGGTCGCTGGACTGGTGGTTGTAGGCCTGCACGGTCTTGATCTGGCCGAGGGTCTCGGCCACATAGCTGCCGACGTCGGCGACCCGGTCCTGGCTCTGCCGCGACAGGTTGCGCACCCGGCGGCCGAAAATCAGGATCGGTGCCAGCACCAGCGGCAAGGCCAGCACCACGATGCTGGTGAGCTTGGGGTTGGTGACAAACAGCAGGACGATGCCGCCCAGCACCATCAGCGCGTTGCGCAGGAACAGCGACAGCGACGAGCCGATCACCGATTGCAACAAGGTTGTGTCGGCGGTCAGCCGCGACTGGATCTCCGAACTGCGGTTACTTTCGAAAAAACCCGGGTGCAGGTAGATCAGATGATCGAACACCTGCTGGCGGATATCGGCCACACAGCGTTCGCCAATCCACGACACCAGATAGAAGCGGCTGAAGGTACCGATCGCCAGGGCCATCACCAACAGCAGGAACAGGCCGATGGACTGGTTGAGCAGGTGCGGCGACTGGGTCATGAAGCCCTGGTCCACCAGCAGGCGAATACCCTGACCCATGGACAGGGTAATCGCTGCGGTAACGATGAGTGCCAGCAAGGCCAGCAGCGCCTGCGTGCGGTAAGGACGGATAAAACGCCAGCCCAGGCGCAGGGCCTGGCGCTGGCGTGAAGAAAACCGGTTGAGCATGGAGTACGCCGTTTGTCCGCTATTTACAGCAGCCTACACCGGACCGTTGATCAAGCGCCAAGGAACTGCGGGCAATGATTGGGCGTCGGAACCAGAACCTGGGCATATAAGACCCAGGCCACAGCCGGCTAGACCGTTTCGGTCTAAAGTACTACTGGAGGTTTACTCGGCTTTCTGATGGACTGGACACGTCGCACAGTGATAACCGAAGGAGCTGTCACAGGCCGGTCACGAGGCGATTCTAGTCTGAGCTTGCAACCTGATGAGGAGACAGGAAATGAGCTTGCAACATCAAGGCAACACCCAGGAAAAACCCGCGCCTAACCCGCAGGCATCGGTAGGCGGCACGATCATCGACAAGGATGGCAATGAGATCACCATCACCGAGGAGATGATCCAGCAGGCCTGCGAGAAGCTGGAAAAAAGCCGGGTAGAACTCGCCAAGAAAGACTGACCCACCCGAATTCTTCAACCCGGCGCACGCGCCGGGTTTTTATTGCCCGCTATTTACACCAGCACGCCGCCCAAGGCGCGGACCAGCTGTGCCAGTTGCGGCGCTTCACCGTGCAGGCGCACGGCCAGGCCTTCGATTTCACGGCGCGGTGGGTAGTGCTTGCGCAAGTTGTCGAAGGCGGCCTTCTGCTGCGCCGGGTCGCGGCTCAAGCTGCGGCGAAAATCGGCATCGTCACGGCGCGGGTCATACACCGCACGGCACAGGGTCGCGAGGGCCCAGGCCGGATCGGTCTCGGCCTGCAAGGCGATTTCGGCCAGCCACGGCTGTGGCAGCAGGTCGCTCAGTTGCACCTCGGCAGGTTCGCCACGCCAGGCGCAATACGCCTGGTAGATCTGCGCCGTACCGCGCTGCTTGCCGTCCAGGCTGTAGCCGGCAATATGCGGGGTGGCGATCACGCAGAGGTCGGCCAGGGCCAGGTCGACCTGGGGCTCGCCCTCCCAGACGTCGAGCACCGCCTGGATATCGTCGCGCTCGCGCAGCAGCTGGCGCAGGGCCTGGTTGTCGACCACCGGGCCGCGGCTGGCATTGATCAGCCAGGCGCCGGGGCGCAGGCGGGCCAGTTGCGCCTGGCCCAGCAGGTGCCAGGTCGGCAGCTCGCCGCTACGGGTCAGCGGGGTGTGCAGGCTAATGACGTCGCACTGCTCAATGATCTGCTCCAGGCTCACATAATCGCCACCCTCGCGCGCCTGGCGCGGCGGGTCGCACACCAGCACCTGCCAGCCAAGGCCGCGCAGCACCTCGACCAGACGCCCACCAACTTCCCCGGCGCCGACCACCCCATAGGTGCGCGCAGGCAAGCTGGCGCCGTCGAGCTCGGCCAGGGTCAGCAGGCTGCCGAGCACATAGTCGACCACCCCGCGGGCGTTGCAGCCTGGCGCGCTGGACCAGTGAATACCAGCCTCGGCGAAATAATCCAGGGCCAGGTGATCGGTGCCGATGGTGCAGGTGCCGACAAACTTCACCTGGCTGCCTTCGAGCAAAGTGCGATCGACCTTGGTCACTGAACGCACCAGCAGCACATCGGCATCCTTGACGCAGGCGGCATCGATCGCTCGCCCGGGGTAGCGGCGGATTTCGCCAAAACCGGCAAAGAAGGCATCGAGCAGCGGGATATTCTCGTCAGCAACAATCAGCATGGCGCTCTCCTATCGGGGTGCGCAGTGTAGGCCGATACGGGTGGGGCGATCCACAGGCAGGCGAGGTTCCTGACTGCCGCGTCAAGGCGTAGACTAGCCGGCTTTGCCCATCTTTCCTGTGGACGCCTGCCTTGTGACACCGATGACCGCCGAGACCCAAACCCCCGCCCTGTCGCGCCCGACGCGGATCCGCAGCGAGCTGCGCGGCCTGCTGATGCTGGCCACGCCAATCATCATTGCCCAGTTGGCGACCACCGCCATGGGTTTTGTCGATGCGGTGATGGCCGGCCGGGTCAGCCCCCGCGACCTGGCAGCCGTGGCGCTGGGTAACTCGATCTGGATTCCGGTGTACCTGCTGATGACCGGCATCCTGCTGGCGACCACGCCCAAGGTTGCCCAGCGCTATGGCGCCGGCCAGCATGCCGAGATCGGCCCGCTGGTGCGCCAGGCATTGTGGCTGGCACTGTGCGTCGGCCTGATCGCCAGTGGCCTGCTGCTCAGCGCCGAACCGATCTTGCAGGTGATGAAAGTCGACCCGCAACTGGTGGCGCCGAGCATGGGCTATTTGCAGGGCATTGCCTTCGGCTTCCCCGGTGTCGCCCTTTATTACGTGTTGCGCTGCTACAGCGATGCCCTGGGCCGGACCCGGCCGAGCATGGTTATCGGCTTGTCCGGGCTGCTGCTGAACATTCCACTCAACTACGTGCTGATCTATGGCCACTTCGGCATGCCGGCTCTGGGCGGCGTCGGTTGCGGCTGGGCCAGCGGCATCGTCATGTGGTTCATGGCCTTGAGCATGGCCGCCTGGACCCACTGGGCCCCGGCCTATGCCCGCCAGCGCGTGCTGGTGCGCCTGGACAAGCCGCAATGGCCGGTGATCAAGCGCCTGGTCGGCGTCGGCCTGCCGATCGGCATCGCGGTATTCGCCGAGTCGAGCATCTTCGCAGTGATTGCCCTGCTGATCGGCAGCCTCGGCCCGACCGTGGTGGCCGGGCACCAGATTGCCCTGAACATTAGCTCGCTGCTGTTCATGATTCCGTATTCGCTGGGGATGGCGGTGACCGTGCGGGTTGGCCAGGCGATCGGCGCCGGGCTACCGCGCCAGGCGCGCTTCGCCGCCCTGGTGGGCCTGGGTGCGGCGCTGGTGTTTGCCTGCTTTTCGGCCAGCCTGATCCTGCTGATGCGCGAGCCCATCGCCTCGATCTACACCCCGGACACGGCGGTGATCCAGATTGCCGCGATGCTGATCGTGTATGCCGCGCTGTATCAGTTCTCCGACGCCATCCAGGTGATTGCCGCCGGCGCCCTGCGCGGTTACCAGGACACCCGGGTGACCATGATCCTGACCCTGTTCGCCTACTGGGGCATCGGCTTGCCGGTGGGTTACGTGCTCGGCCTGACCGACCTGTTCGGCCCGGCAAGCGGCCCTAACGGCCTGTGGGAAGGCCTGATTGCCGGCCTCACCTGCGCGGCGCTGATGCTGGCGATTCGCTTGGCGCGCAGCAGCGCCAAGCACATTCGCCGCGCTGAAAAGCGTTAACCGAGCTTCTTGCGGATCCAGTACAGGTAAGTGCCCGCCTCTTCCTGCTGCCGGACCAGTTCATGGTCGAGGAACACGCAGAACTTGGGGATATCGCGACGGGTCGAGGGATCGGTGGCGATCACCTTGAGCAGGCCGCCGGGGGCCAGGTCGCGAATGTACTGGTGCAGCATCATCACCGGCTCCGGGCAGTTCAGGCCGGTGGCGTCGAGGATGGCATCTGGGGTGAAGTCAGTCATGTAGAACTCCGGAAACAATCAGCTATTGTCGCTCAAGCCGCTCCCACAGCCTCAGCGCGGTTTCAGATCCAGGCGCCGCAGGTGGCAGGTCACTTCTTCGCGGTCGTGATACAGCTGCTTGCAGCCAATCGAGACCTTGACCTTGCGCGCCTTGAAGCCCTCTTCGATGCGCTCGAGCAGGCGCCGCACTTCGGCGTAACGCTGCTTCATCGGCAGCTTGAGGTTGACCACCGCCTCGCGGCACAAGCCCTCGCCGAGCCAGGTTTCCAGCAAGGCGGCACTGCGCGCCGGCTTCTCGACGATGTCACAGACCATCCAGTCCACGGTCTGCCTGGGCTTGTAGGTAAAGCCGTCGGCCATCAGGTGCTGGACCAGGCCGGTGTCCATCAGGCTCTCAGCCATCGGCCCGTTGTCGATGGCGGTCACCAGCATGCCGCGCTTGACCAGTTGATAAGTCCAGCCGCCCGGCGCAGCGCCCAGGTCTACCCCGGTCATGTCGTCGGACAGGCGCGCATCCCACTGATCGCGAGGGATGAAGTGGTGCCAGGCCTCTTCCAGCTTGAGGGTTGAACGGCTCGGCGCTTCGCGGGGGAACTTCAGGCGCGGAATACCCATCGGCCACATCGCCGAGTTATCCGCCGCCGCCAGGCCGACAAACACCCGCCGGCCGCTGACGAAGGTCAGCAGCAATCGTGGTTTGTGCGCATCCTCAACCAGGCGCCCGGCCTTGCTCAGGGCCTTGCGCAACGGCACTTCGAACTTGCGACAGAAGGTCGACAGTTCTTTGCCATCGTTGGTGTCCATCACTTCCAGCCACAGGCTGCCACACTGCGGGTAATCGGCCAGGGCCTCGAGCAGAACGCTGATGCGCTCGGTTTCCGGCAGCTCGATGAACGCGCCGCGGGCCCATTGCCGGGGGAAGATCAGCTGGGCAAAACGCAGCTCGCGCATCAGTTGCTCGGCACCTTCGGCGTCGTTGCAGATGAACTCGGCGCAGGCGCTCTGCGGCTTGGCCTTGGCATAGCCGGCGACATTCAGGCGCGCGGCGTGCTCGGCGATTTCGGCACAGACTTCGCTCTCGAAACCGGGCCGGCAATGCATAAACAGGGTATTCATCTTCACTCCAGGACGGCTGACGGCCATTACCGCCAACCCTGACCGGGCGCAATACGCAGCGCCGGTAAATCGGCGAATGATAAAGGAAGATCGGAACCTGCGACACTTCCGGCCGGTCCAGTACATGGTCAGGTCCGCCAAACAGGGCTACCCTGACCGTTCAGCCAGGTCCGTGCCGTGCGGACTGTCACAGAGGCGGTGAACCGGCGACAGCAGGGAAGATTGCCGATCACCGGCGCAGAAGGAGTTGGTAATGCCCTCGCTCGATAGCCTGAAAACCCTCAAGACCCTGACGGTCGATGATCGTCTCTACCACTATTACAGCCTGCCCGACGCTGCCCACAGCCTCGGCGACCTGCAGCGCCTGCCGATGTCGCTGAAAGTGCTGCTGGAAAACCTGCTGCGCTGGGAAGACGGCAAGACCGTCACCAGCGGCGACCTTTCGGCGCTGGCCAACTGGCTCAAGGAGCGGCGTTCCGACCGCGAAATCCAGTACCGCCCGGCGCGGGTGCTGATGCAGGACTTTACCGGCGTACCGGCGGTGGTCGACCTAGCCGCCATGCGCGCGGCCATGGCCAAGGCCGGCGGCGACCCGCAGCGGATCAACCCGTTGTCGCCGGTGGACCTGGTCATCGATCACTCGGTGATGGTCGACCGCTACGCCAGCCAGCAGGCCTTTGCCCAGAACGTCGACATCGAAATGCAGCGCAACGGCGAACGCTACGCCTTCCTGCGCTGGGGCCAGAATGCTTTCGACAACTTCAGCGTGGTGCCGCCGGGCACCGGTATCTGCCACCAGGTCAACCTCGAGTACCTGGGGCGCACCGTCTGGACCCGTGAAGAAGACGGGCGCACCTACGCCTTCCCCGACACCCTGGTCGGCACCGACTCGCACACCACCATGATCAACGGCCTGGGCGTGCTCGGCTGGGGCGTCGGCGGTATCGAGGCGGAGGCTGCAATGCTCGGCCAGCCGGTGTCGATGCTGATCCCGGAAGTGATCGGTTTCAAGCTGACCGGCAAGCTGCGCGAAGGCATCACCGCCACCGACCTGGTGCTGACCGTCACGCAGATGCTGCGTAAAAAGGGCGTGGTCGGCAAATTCGTCGAGTTCTACGGCGACGGCCTGGCCGACCTGCCCCTGGCTGACCGCGCCACCATCGCCAATATGGCACCGGAGTATGGCGCCACCTGCGGCTTCTTCCCGGTCGACCAGATCACCCTCGATTACCTGCGCCTGTCGGGCCGTCCTGAAGCCACGGTGAAACTGGTCGAGGCTTACTGCAAAGTCCAGGGCCTGTGGCGCCTGCCCGGCCAGGAGCCGGTGTTCAGCGACGCCCTGGCCCTGGACATGAACGAAGTCGAAGCGAGCCTGGCCGGGCCCAAGCGCCCGCAAGACCGTGTCGCCCTGGGCAATGTCAGCCAGGCCTTCGATGACTTCATCGGCCTGCAACTCAAGCCCTCGAGCAAGGAAGAAGGTCGCCTTGAAAGCGAAGGCGGTGGCGGCGTGGCGGTGGGCAATGCCGACCAGGCCGGTGAAGTCAGCTATGAATACCAGGGCCAGCAACACCTGCTCAGAAACGGCGCGGTGGTGATCGCGGCGATCACCTCCTGCACCAACACCTCCAACCCCAGCGTGATGATGGCAGCCGGGCTGGTGGCGAAAAAGGCAGTGGAAAAAGGCCTGCAGCGCAAGCCCTGGGTCAAGAGCTCGCTGGCCCCCGGCTCCAAGGTGGTTACCGACTACTACAAGGCCGCCGGCCTGACCCAATACCTCGACGCCTTGGGCTTCGACCTGGTGGGCTATGGCTGCACCACCTGCATCGGCAACTCCGGCCCGCTGGACGACGCCATCGAAAAAGCCATCACCAGCGCCGACCTCACCGTCGCCTCGGTGCTCTCGGGCAACCGCAACTTCGAGGGCCGCGTGCACCCGCTGGTGAAAACCAACTGGCTGGCCTCGCCACCGCTGGTGGTCGCCTATGCCCTGGCCGGCAGCGTGCGCGTGGATATCAGCCGCGAACCGCTGGGCGTCGGCAAGGATGGCCAGCCGGTGTACCTGCGCGACATCTGGCCCAGCCAGAAAGAAATTGCCGACGCCGTGGCCAGCGTCGATACCGCGATGTTCCACAAGGAGTACGCCGAGGTGTTTGCCGGCGACGCCCAATGGCAAGCCATCGAAGTACCGCAGGCGGCCACCTATGTCTGGCAGGACGATTCCACCTACATCCAGCATCCGCCGTTCTTTGACGACATTACCGGGCCGCTGCCGGTCATCGAGGATATTCACGGCGCCAGGGTCCTGGCCCTGCTGGGCGATTCGGTGACCACCGACCACATTTCCCCGGCCGGCAACATCAAGGCAGACAGCCCGGCCGGACGTTACCTGCGGGAAAAAGGCGTCGAGCCGCGCGACTTCAACTCCTACGGCTCACGCCGGGGCAACCATGAAGTGATGATGCGCGGCACCTTCGCCAATATCCGCATTCGCAACGAGATGCTCGGCGGTGAAGAAGGCGGCAACACTCTCTATGTGCCCACCGGCGAGAAGATGGCGATCTACGACGCGGCCATGCGCTACCAGGCCGATCGCACGCCACTGGTGGTGATTGCCGGCCAGGAATACGGCACCGGCTCCAGCCGCGACTGGGCCGCCAAGGGCACCAACCTGCTGGGGGTCAAGGCGGTGCTGGCGGAGAGCTTCGAACGCATCCACCGCTCCAACCTGGTGGGCATGGGCGTGTTGCCGTTGCAATTCAAGCCCGGGCAGAACCGCAAGAGCCTGGCCCTGGACGGCCGCGAGCGTATCGACATTCTTGGCCTGAGCCATGCAAAGGTGCAGCCGCACATGACCCTGAACCTGAAGATCACCCGCGAGGACGGTCGCCAGGAGCAGATCGAAGTGCTGTGCCGCATCGATACCCTCAATGAAGTGGAGTACTTCAAGGCCGGCGGGATTCTTCACTATGTACTGCGGCAATTGATCGCAGCCTGAAGTAACGGCCCGGTCCCTGTGACCGGGCCTTTGCCTGATGGAGCAGACCACGTACGATAAGCAGTAATGGCCAAAGGATGGCCGAGTGGCGTGTCCTCGATTGTAAAAGCGCAGTCGAAGGTTTCACGTTTTGCTTTTCAAAGGATGTCTCATGCTTGCCCCGCAATGGATCGGCCTGGCGCTGCTCGGCCTCGGTTACCTCTTCGCCCTGCTCAAGGGCAACCTCGGCCTGCTGGCCCTGCCCACCCTGATTGCCCTGCTGTGTGCAGGCTTGCTGGTACGCCGCGCGAGCCTCTGGCAAAAGCTGGTCGGCCATGCCCTGTTCGTGCTCCTGGCCTTTGCCCTGGCCCTGCACATGCTGCCCGGTTTCAGCGGCGCCAAGGTCATCGACAAGGTGCGTTTTAGCAGCGAAGCCCTGCCCTTCTCCATGTACCTGAACCTCGACAAGCCGCTGATCGGCTTCTGGCTGCTGCTGGCGTGCCCCTGGGTGCTGGCCCTGAAGAACAAGCGCCCACTGGCGAGCCTGGCCTGGACCTTGCCATTGGTCATCGCGGTCTGCCTGGGCGGCGCCTGGCTGCTGGCAATGATCGCCTGGGCGCCGAAGTGGCCTGAACAGGCGTGGATCTGGGCCATGAACAACCTGCTGCTGGTGTGCCTGACCGAAGAGCTGCTGTTTCGCGGCTACATCCAGGGCGGCCTGCAACGCCTGCTGAAAAACCAGAACCTGGCCCTGCTGCTGGCCGCCAGCCTGTTCGGCCTGGCCCATCTTGGTGGCGGCTGGCAATGGGTGCTGCTGGCTGGGCTTGCCGGTGTCGGCTACGGCCTGGCATACCGTCATGGCGGCATTTTCGCCGCAGTACTCTGCCATTTCGGCCTGAACCTGGCGCATTTCGCCGGTTTCAGTTACCCGATGCTGGCGCCGTTGTGAACTTGCGGTCATTAGCTGACTTTTGTGTCAAAAACATGAAAGAATGCAGCTAATTTGTTGAACTTTGCACGAGTGACTTAGCGCAGGTCAGATCAGGACTCATTGATCGAAATCAAGCCCTGCAAATATTCATTCAACAAAACCCCCGGCGTGCCGATACCTCTCGAAAGCCTTGCGGATTGAACAGCTAATGCGTAACAACCAGCCGATTACCCAGCGCGAACGGACTTTCCCAGCTCATCAACGGTTGATTTCGACCACTGATGCCAAGGGCGTTATCACTTACTGCAACGACGCCTTCGTCGAAATCAGCGGCTTCTCCCGCGAGGAGCTGATGCGCGCACCGCACAACCTGGTCCGCCACCCGGATGTGCCGCCTGCTGTGTTTGCGCATATGTGGACCACGCTCAAGCAAGGCCTGCCATGGATGGGCATCGTCAAGAACCGCTGCAAGTCGGGTGACCATTACTGGGTCAACGCCTATGTTACGCCGGTGTTCGAGAGCAACCAGGTGGTGGGCTTCGAATCGGTGCGGGTCAAGCCCACCGCCGAACAGGTACGCCGCGCCGAAGCGCTGTACCAGCGCATCAACCAGGGCAAGCCGGCCATTCCGCGCCGCGACAAGTGGCTGCCGGTGGTGCAGGACTGGCTGCCGTTCATCCTCATCAGCCAGATCGGCTTCCTGATCGGCAACTGGCTCGGCCATTCCTGGGGCTTTGCCCTGGCCGCCGGCCTTTCGGTGCCGCTCGGCCTGCTTGGCCTGAGCTGGCAGCAACGCGGCCTCAAGCGCCTGCTGCGCCTGGCCGAACAAGCCACTTCCGACCCGCTGATCGCGCAGATGTACACCGACAGCCGCGGCGTGCAGGCGCGCCTGGAAATGGCCATGCTCAGCCAGGATGCGCGGATGAAAACCTGCCTGACCCGCCTGCAGGATACCGCCGAGCACCTCAACGAGCAGGCGCGCCAGTCCGACACCCTGGCCCACAACAGCTCCTCGGGCCTGGAACGCCAGCGCGTGGAAACCGAACAGGTTGCCGCCGCCGTCAACCAGATGGCCGCCACCACCCAGGAAGTGGCCAACCACGTCCAGCGCACGGCCGATGCCACTCAGGAAGCCAATCGCCTGACCGGGCGCGGCCGTGACATCGCCGGGGAAACCCGCGAAGCCATCCAGCGCCTGTCGGCTGCCGTCGGCGAGACCGGCCTGACCGTGACTCAGCTGGCTCGCGACAGCGACGAAATCGGTGGCGTGGTCGATGTGATCAAGGGCATTGCCGACCAGACCAACCTGCTGGCCCTGAACGCCGCCATCGAAGCGGCCCGGGCCGGTGAGATGGGCCGCGGCTTTGCCGTAGTGGCCGACGAAGTGCGCCAGCTGGCGCAACGCACCGCCGAATCCACCGGGCAGATCCACGGCCTGATCGCCAAACTGCAACAGACTGCCAACAGCGCCGTGCAGACCATGGAAAGCGGTCATCGCCAGGCTGAAGAAGGCGTTGCACGGGTGATGGAAGCCGACCAGGCATTGGTCGGCATCAGCGAAGCGGTAGCCAACATCACCGACATGGCCACGCAAATTGCTGCTGCCACTGAAGAGCAGACTGCGGTGGCCGACGAGATCAGCCGCAACATCAGCACCATCGCCCAGCTGGCCGACCAGACCTCGGAACAGGCCCAGCACTCGGCGCTGCTCAGCGAAGAACTGACCCGCACCGCCACCAGCCAGTACTCGCTGGTGGAACGCTTCAACCGCTAAGCCCGGCCGCGCATCGCCATTGGCGGTGCGCGGCTTCCCGCCTTACCAGTCGAGCGTCAGCCGGCTTTCAAAGTATCGCTCTGCACCGCTCAACGGGTCATTGAAACGCAGGCTGTGCGCCAGCAGTTTCAGCGGCTTGCTGTAGTCGTCCGGCCCCTGAACGATGTCCGGATAGAACGGATCGTTGCAGATACTCGCGCCCAGGGCGGTCATGTGCACGCGCAGCTGGTGCGTCTTGCCGGTCACCGGCGACAGTCCGTAGCGCCACAGCTCGCCATTCTTCTCCAGCACCTGGGCGAGGGTTTCGCTGTTGCTCACCCCTTCCACTTCCTGCATGCGGAAGAACGGCTCGCCATTGACCAGGCGACTTTTGTGCACCAGTGGAAAATCACGCTCGGGCAAGGCGCGGGCGATGGCCTGGTAGCGCTTGTCGATCTGCCGGTTGGGAAACAGCGACTGATAGGCCGAACGGCTCTGCGGGTTGGCCGAGAACAGCACCAGCCCGGCGGTGTGCCGGTCGATGCGGTGCAAAGGCACCAGGTGGGGATTGTCCAGGCGGCGGATCAGCCGGCGCAGCAAGGTCTGCTCGACATATTCGCCGGTCGGGGTGACTGGCAGGAAATGCGGCTTGTCGGCAACCACCAGGTGCTCATCGATGTGCAGGATGGCCTCTTCGACCGGGATCGGTTTTTCGTTCGGCACTTCACGAAAGTAGTGAATGCGCAGGCCCGGACGGTAGGCAAGCGCGGCATTGATCGGCGCACCCTGGGCATCGAGCACCCGGCCGCGGGCGATACGATCGAGCCACTGCTCGCGACCGATGGCCTTGAAGTGCTCGCTCAGGCAATCGACCACCGTCGCCCAGTTGCCGGGCGGCAGGCAGACAGTACTGGCTTGATGCTGTGCCGGATCGAAGGGAGGCGTGGCCATGGGAACACTCAGGACGAAAGGACCGGGCATTATCGCCCATGCCCGCCCGCTCAGCCAGCTTCGGTGGCTGCAGCCTCGGTGAACTCCTTGAGCCAGCGCAGCACCTCGACCGCCTCCCAGCGGCCGGGGTCGTAAAGGGCGTACAACAACCCCTGGTAACCGACCACATCCAGCGGCCGGTGGTAACCCGCGCGCTGGAACAGCGCCTCGATCTCGGCGAAGCAGGTATTGAAATGCACTTTATTGAACGGCGTCTTGCCTTCCAGCACCAGGCCGTCAAGGCGCAACTCGAGCACCGCTTCACTCACGACCTCGACAGCCATGCGATTGACGGAGTATTTCAGTTGTTCGACATTGACCATTGATCCGGACCCTCGACGCAAGCGCCATCCCTTTACTGTATTTATATACAGCATATTCAGAGAAGTCGCCTGCGTCAATCAGACGACAGCTGTCAGACCAGACCCGGCAGGTAGCCACTACCGCGGCGAATGGTCAGCACCTGACGGCGTGGCACTTGCGTGCTGAGGCCAAAGTGCACCCACTGGTCGTATTCGAGGATCAACTGATCGAACATCACCTCACTGTCCTTGATTCGCCTGGCCAGTTCGCTCGGCGCCAGCCCGGTCACATTGATATCCACCGCCAGGCCGAGGGTATGCGCACTCCTGGGCGAGCCACCGATTGCCTTGTTGAGGGCCTGCGAACGGTAGCCGCTGCTGACTCTAATCGGCCGGCCGACCAGGCGGCGAACCTCTTCAAGCACAGTGCACAGTCGTTGCAGGTTACTGATGACCTGCGCTTCGGGGTTATTGTCGATACCACGACGAGCGGCAGTCTCCGAGGTAATCATCTCGGCGAGGGAAAAATGTGCGGACAGCTGCATGGGACCATTCCTTGGCATTGTGTATTCGCCAGGGATTGTCCTCGCACCATTGAATCAACGCACGACAGGAAGCCGCTCCCCGCGCCCCCTGCTTTACTGCAAGAAGGTCACCACCTGTTCAGGGTCAAACGGCCAGTTCAACTCTGCACCGGTATCACATCTACGCAGCACCGGAATGCGCAGGCCATAGGTGTCGATCATCCCCTCGTGCTCGGCGATATCGACCAGTTCGACCATCAGGCCATGCTCGACAAACGGCATCAGCAGCGCCTCGGCCACTTCGCACAGGTGACAGCCCAAGGTGCCGAACAATTGGCATTCAGGAGGCATTTATGGGTACCAGCATCTGTAGGAACGGATCATTATTCTAGGTCTGCAATCGGGGCCAGTCGAGCGCCGCCCCTGAAGCCGGCCAACGGCAATGAAGTGCTGATGTACATCAACGGCCAAATCGCGTAAGTCGTTCAGACTTAATGGTTTTTTCGCTGTTTTCGCAAGGGAGTGTTTTGTGTTTGCCAACCTGTTGATCATCCTGGCCTCATCGCTGGTCGTCATCGCGTTCTTCCGGCGCCTGAAGTTGCCACCGGTACTTGGCTATTTGTGTGTCGGCCTGTTCGTCGGCCCTACCGCCCTGGACTGGGTCAACGAAAGCGAAGAGCTGCCGGACCTGGCTGAAATGGGTGTGGTGTTTTTGCTGTTTTCCCTGGGACTGGAATTTTCCCTGTCGAAAATGCTCGCCTTGCGCAAGGTGGTGTTTGGCCTCGGCAGCCTGCAGGTGATCTGCACCAGCATCCTCCTCGCCGGCCTGCTGGTGCTGCTCGGTATGCAACCCAACGTCGCCCTGATGCTCGGCGCAGGCCTGGCGCTGTCGTCGACGGCGATCGTCAGCAAGGAGCTGACCAGCCTTGGCGAAATCTTCAGCAGCCATGGCCAGAATGCCATCGGCGTGCTGCTGTTCCAGGACGTGGTGGCGGTGCTGCTGCTGACCCTGGTCCCGGTGTTTGCCGGTCAAGGCGGCCAGGCCTGGTACTGGGCTTTGCCGCTGACCCTGGGCAAGACCGTGATCCTCTTCTTCGGCCTGCTGCTGGCCAGCCGCTGGCTGCTGCCGCGGCTGTTCCATGAGGTGGCCAGCTCGCACTCAGCTGAGCTGTTCGTCTTGCTGGCGCTAGTGATCGTGCTGTTGACCGCCTGGCTGACCCACCTGCTGGGGTTGTCCCCGGCCCTGGGCGCGTTTCTCGCTGGCATGTTGCTGGGTGAAAGCAATTATCGCCATCAGATCGAAGCCGATATCCGCCCGTTCCGCGACATTCTGCTCGGGCTGTTCTTCGTCAGTATCGGCATGCTCATCGACCTGCAGTTGTTCGCCAGCCACGGCTGGCAACTGCTTGCCCTGACCCTCGCCCTGCTGCTGATCAAAGGTGTGGTGGTGGCCGCCCTGGTGCGCTTGCGCGGCAGTGATGCCGAGACCGCCTGGCGCAGCGGCCTGGCCCTGGCCCAGGGTGGCGAGTTCTGTTTCGCCCTGATGGCGCAGATGCAACAGACCCGCCTGCTGCCAGAAGAGCTGGGCAACCTGCTGCTGGCCGCGACCTTCTGCTCGATGCTGGTCACCCCGCTACTGCTGCGCGCAGCGCCGAGCATCGCCGCCCGCCTGCACCGCAAGCCCAACCAGGAGATCCACCTGGAAGAGATCGAAGCGCAAAGCGCGGCAATGAATGGCCACGTGCTGATCTGCGGCTACGGCCGCGTCGGCCAATCGATCGGGCGATTCCTGCGGCGCGAGAACATCGCCTTCATTGCCCTGGATGACGACCCGGTGCGCGTTCAGGAAGCTGCCGCCGGGGAAAACTGCGTGCATTACGGCGACTCGCGGCGCGGCGAACTGCTCACCGCCATCGGCCTTGAACGCGCGCGCCTGCTGGTGATTGCCGTGGACAAGACCGACATTGCCCTGAGC
The DNA here is from genome assembly GCF_900101695.1 of Pseudomonas sp. UC 17F4. Taxonomy (NCBI): domain Bacteria; kingdom Pseudomonadati; phylum Pseudomonadota; class Gammaproteobacteria; order Pseudomonadales; family Pseudomonadaceae; genus Pseudomonas; species Pseudomonas sp. UC 17F4. Next base: position 2,518,659 of record NZ_FNKV01000001.1, on the reverse strand, counting down.
GTGTTGAAAGCCGCCCGCGAGCGGCACGCCCAGGTGCAGATCCTGGTGCGCACCCGTGATGACAGCCAGCGTGAAGAACTGCGCGCCGCCGGCGCCACGGCGGTGGTCCCGGAGCTGCTTGAATCCAGCCTGATGCTGGCCTCCCACGCCCTGGTCATGCTCGGCCTGCCGCAAGAGCAGGTGCAGCAGCGTGTCGATGAAGTGCGCAAAACCCGCTACCGCTTGCTGCATGCCTTCTACCATGGCGCCCAGACCAGCCCGGTCGACAGCGAGGGCCTGCCCAAGGCGATGATGCACGCAGTCAACCTCGGCGCCGAAGCCTACGCCTGCGGTCGTCCCTTGAGCGAGCTGGGCCTGGAGCAACTGGGCGTTGAGTTGCAGGCGGTACAGCGCCAAGGCGAGGAGCTGAATGTCGACACCGGCACCTGCCTGCACGCCGGCGATGCCGTATTGGTCAGCGGCCCATTGAGCGCGGTAGAAGCCTGCGAGGCGCGCTTGCTCGCCGGGCGCTGAGCCGTTCAGTCCTGACTGGTGGCGCCGATCTTGTGAATCGACAGGTCGGCGCCGTAGTACTCCTGCTCCTGACTCAGGCGCAAGCCGTGCAGCAACTTGATGCTGCCATATACGGCAAAGCCACCGAGCAACGCCACCAGCACCCCGGCCAGGCTGCCGATCAGCTGGCTGGCCAGGCTCACCCCACCCAAACCACCCAGCGCGCTCTGACCGAAGATTCCACAGGCGATCCCGCCCCATACCCCGCACAAACCATGCAGCGGCCACACGCCCAGTACGTCGTCGATCTTCCAGGTGTTCTGCGCGGCAATAAAACACCAGACAAACAAGGCCCCGGCAATCGCCCCGGTGGCCAGCGCCCCCACCGGGTGCATCAGGTCAGAACCTGCGCACACCGCTACCAGCCCGGCCAGCGGGCCGTTATGCAGGAAGCCCGGGTCGTTACGCCCGACCAGCAAGGCGGCGACAGTACCGCCGACCATGGCCATCAAGGAATTGACCGCCACCAGGCCACTAACCCCTTGCAGGGTTTGCGCGCTCATGACGTTGAAGCCGAACCAGCCGACAATCAGAATCCACGAACCCAGGGCAAGAAACGGAATATTCGACGGCGCAAAGGCCACCAGCTTGCCGTCGCGATAGCGGCCGTTGCGCGGCCCCAGCAACAATACCGCCGCCAGCGCCAGCCAGCCGCCCATGGCATGCACCACCACGGAGCCGGCAAAGTCATGAAAGCCTGCGCCAAAGCGTGCCGTCAGCCAGGCTTGCAGGCCGAAGTTGCCATTCCAGACGATGCCTTCGAAAAACGGATAGACGAAGGCAACGATCAGCACCGTGGCGCACAATTGCGGGGCAAAGCGCGCCCGCTCGGCAATGCCACCGGAGATAATCGCCGGAATGGCTGCGGCAAAGGTCAACAGGAAGAAGAACTTCACCAGGCTATAGCCATGCTCCTGGCTCAATACCTGGGCCGGCTGGAGAAAACTCACGCCATAGGAAATCCAGTAGCCGACAAAAAAGTACGCCAGGGTCGAGACGGCAAAGTCGCTGAGAATCTTCGACAAGGCATTGACCTGGTTCTTGTGCCGCACCGTGCCCACCTCGAGGAAGGCGAAGCCTGCGTGCATGGCCAGGACCATCACCGCCCCCAGCAGGATGAACAGCGTGTTGGAACCGTGGACCAGGGTGTCCACCGCGCTTTGCAAATTTTCCATGGAGTCGGCAGGCCTGCAAAAAAAAGCACCAAGACAGCCCAGAAGTACTCCTTGGTGCACCAGCCTGGATCGTTGTGACGGCCACCTCCCTGGCCGATCCGGGTGATACGGGAGTTTTTCCTTGGGTTTGTCGTGGATTGGGTTAAGGTTTACAGGTCCGGTAAGGGCCCGCGCCCACAATCGGCGCGGGCACCGGTCCTGGCGCACCAAGGCAAAGCAAAAGCTGTACCAGCCAATTGCACTTGAACCTTCGCCCGCGCCCACGACTCGAAATAGCCACACACACTGTTAGGGAGAGCCCCATGGCCAGCAAATCGGCAAAGACTGCTCAAGACATATTGATGGCTGACTTCCAGGCCCTGGTACGCGATACCGAGAAGCTGCTGGAACACACTGCAACCCTGGCCGGCGATCAGGCCGACGACCTGCGCGAGCAGATCCACGACAGCCTGCTGCGCGCCCGGGAAACCCTGCAACTGACCCAGGACTCGGTCCGCGAGCGCGGCCAGGCGGCCCTGAGCGCCACCGAAGACTACGTGCAGAGCAACCCCTGGCAGTCGATCGGCATTGCCGCCGGCGTAGGGTTTCTGATCGGCCTGTTGGCCACCCGCCGCTGAGGACCGAGCATGGAAAGCGAACCACTGGCCGGTGCCGGCCTCTCCAGCAAGCGCCTGGGCGCGGCAGTACTGGGCCTGTTGCATGGGCATGTCGAATTGTTCGGCATCGAGCTGCAGGAGCAGAAAGCCCGAACCCTGAGCCTGCTGCTGTTCGCCGGGCTGGCCCTGGTGTTTGCCCTGCTGCTGTTGACCGCCCTCTCCGGCCTGGTGCTGGTGATGCTCTGGGACAGCTACCGCCTGGCCGGCATCATCGGCCTGTGCGTGTTTTACGGGCTTGCCGCAGTGTTCTGCGGCCTGCGCCTGAAGGCAGCGGTGTTCGATGAATCGTCGCCGTTCAGCTCGACCCTCGAAGAACTTGCCAAGGACCGGGAGCGCCTGTTGCCATGAGCCTGCCAGAACTGCCGCAAACCACCAACCGCCGCGAATTGCGCAAGGCCCTGGTACGCCTGCGCCTGGAGATGCACCGCCAGGAAATTCGCCACGAATCCGGGCAACTGCTCAACCCCCTGACCCGCTTGCGCGCCATGGGCGATTCGCTGCAAGGCGGCCTGGGCATCAAGCACGCGCCGCTGTGGGGTATTGGCGCCGTGGTGCTGCTGGGTTTCCTGACCGGCAAAGGCGCCCGCAGCGGCAGCGTCAGCCGCCTGGTGCGCCTGGGGACCAGCTTGATTCCATTGTTGAAGCTGGCCATGCAAGGGGCTGGTAGCAAGCGTTAAGTGCAGCGCCTGAACTACGACCGCTGCGCGCTCGATCGCGGGTCAAGCTGAACTGGCCTAATGATCCCGGACACCTCTTAAGGGCGATATGATTCGCCCAACCAGGAGGTTCCATGCAAGAACGAAAGACTTATACCCGCGAGTTCAAGCAACGTGCTGCAAGCATGGTTCTTGACGACAACTGCTCGGTTCCCGACGTCTGCGCATCAATGGACGTCGGCCCCACAGCTCTGCGCCGCTGGGTAGACCAGGTTCGTAAAGAGCGTCAGAAAGGGCAACCAGTGCCAGGCACCAAGGCAATTAGCGATGAGCAGCGGGAGCTCCAGCAGTTACGCGCCAAGATCAAGCGTTTAGAGACCGAGGCCGAAATCCTAAAAAAGGCTACCGCTCTCTTGATGTCGGATCCCGATCGTTTTTCCTGATCGAGGAGCTGAGAGAGTCAGGCTCGTATCCGACCAGCCAGCTTTGCAGCGCTCTGGGCGTTTCCCGCAGTGCGTTTTATGACTGGCTTGATCGCCGCTCGGTACCCAATACCGAGCGTGATGTGCTCAGGGCAAAGGTCGTGCAACTACATGCTGAAAGCAGGGGAAGTGCCGGTGCGAGAATGATTTCTCAGTATTTGAAGGCCCAGCAGCTAAAGGTTGGAAGGTATCTAGCTGGAAGACTTATGGCGGAGGCGAACCTGACCAGCAGGCAGCGCCGTCGCCACCAGTATCGCTCCAGAGGTGTAGAGGCATTTGTGGCCAAGAATGTCCTTGAACGTAACTTCCAGCCCACGGCAACCAATCAGGTGTGGTGCGGTGACGTAACCAGCCTGATGATTGGGAAGCGCTGGTATCACTTGGCCGTGGTCATTGACCTGTTCGCCCGTCGGGTCATTGGCTGGGCATTTTCTCTGATCAATGATGCCCATCTGGTCAGCAAGGCCTTGGGCATGGCGGTAGAAGTACGAGGCAAATATGCGGGCTTGATGTTTCATTCGGATCAAGGCTGCCAATACACCAGCCAACGCTTCCAATCCGAACTGCTTGAGCATGGCATAACCCAAAGCATGAGCCGCAGAGGCCAATGCTGGGACAACGCACCAACGGAGCGCTTATTTGGCACGCTCAAATCAGAATGGGTGCCCGCCAAGGGCTATGCAACGATCGAAGAAGCCAGACAGGATATGACCAGCTTCTTCTTGCGCTACAACCAAATCAGGCTCCATAGCTACAACAACTATCTGTCGCCAATAGCAATGGAGCGGTTGGCAGCTTGATCACCGTAATCGGTGTCCGGTAAAACTTGACCAGAACAAGCCCGCTCCCACAGAAGTACACGCTTAGCAAGAGCGAAGCGAATTGTGCTCTTGATCTTGATCTGCTTTTGATCTTGATCCACCGGCCCCGTTAACCAGAAGGGCCGAGTGCAGGTGTTGCGAAGGGGCGAGTGCGCAGCACCTTCGGCGTTAGCCGAAGTTGCGAAACGTAGAGTTGCTTGCAACTCGTAGTTCGCAATGCCCCGTAGCGACGCCGGAGCGAGGGAACCCGAAGCGCAGCGCAGGGCCCACTGGTGGGGCGAGAATTTTTGCTTACTTTTTTTTCGACTGAAAAAAGTAAGCCGCCGTAAGGGCGGAAGGGGCCCGCAGATCCCCCACCCCAAACGGATAAGCCCACCAAGCCACTTGCACCCCCAGCGCCAAACCCCGAAGCTACCCCCCTGCCCCCCGCACCGGAGAAATGGCCTTGGATTGGCACACCCTGCTCACCCGCGAACGCCTCGGCAAACCCCTGCACAGCCCCGAAGAACTCGGCCGCAGCCCGTTCCACAAAGACCACGACCGGATCATCTTCTCTGGCGCCTTCCGCCGCCTGGGGCGCAAAACCCAGGTTCATCCGGTGTCCAGCAACGACCACATCCACACCCGCCTGACCCACTCCCTGGAAGTCAGCTGCGTCGGCCGCTCATTGGGCATGCGCGTCGGCGAAACCCTGCGCGCCAGCCTGCCGCAATGGTGCGAACCCAGCGACCTGGGCATGGTCGTGCAGTCCGCCTGCCTGGCCCATGACATCGGCAACCCGCCGTTCGGCCACTCCGGCGAAGACGCCATCCGCCACTGGTTCCAGCAGGCCGCCGGGCGTGGCTGGCTCGACGCCATGAGCGAGGCCGAACGCGCCGACTTCCTCAACTTCGAAGGCAACGCCCAGGGCTTTCGCGTGCTTACCCAGCTCGAATACCACCAGTTCGACGGCGGCACCCGGCTGACCTATGCCACCCTCGGCACCTACCTCAAGTACCCCTGGACCGCCCGCCATGCCGACGCCCTGGGCTACAAGAAGCACAAGTTCGGTTGCTACCAGAGCGAACTGGCGCTGCTTGAACAGATCGCCCGCAAGCTCGGTCTGCCGCAGCTTGAAGAGCAACGCTGGGCGCGTCATCCGCTGGTGTACCTGATGGAGGCCGCCGATGACATCTGCTATGCGCTGATCGACCTCGAGGACGGCCTGGAAATGGACCTGCTCGACTATGCCGAGGTCGAGTCGCTGTTGCTCAGCCTGGTGGGCGACGACCTGCCGGAAACCTATCGCCAGCTGGGCCCCGACGATTCGCGCCGACGCAAACTGGCGATCCTGCGTGGCAAGGCCATCGAACATCTGACCAACGCCGCCGCGCGTGCCTTTGTCGAGCAACAGGACGCCCTGCTGGCCGGCACCCTAGGCGGCGATCTGGTCGAACACATGCACGGCCCGGCCAAACGCTGCGTGCTGCAGGCCAAGGACATTGCGCGCAAGAAAATCTTCCAGGATAAACGCAAGACCCTGCACGAAATTGGCGCCTACACCACCCTGGAGATTTTGCTCAACTCGTTCTGTGGGGCGGCCCTTGAGCAACATGGCGGACGCACGCCGTCGTTCAAGAGCCGGCGCATCCTCGACCTGCTCGGCAAGAACGCACCCGACCCTGACGCCTCGCTGCACAGCTCGTTCCTGCGCATGATCGACTTCATCGCCGGGATGACCGACAGCTATGCCAGCGAAATGGCCCGCGAAATGACCGGCCGCTCAAGCCCGACCTGATCGCGACCACAGCGTACTGCCCGGCATTCGGGCAGTACGATTTCGCCGATAAGATGTGAGAAACCACCTACACACTGCAAACAACAATAAACTCACCTTATCCTTCGCAACATCAACTTACTATCAACACTATTGACACTGCCACCATACAGAAACCCCTGTAATCCTACATTTCAAAACCAGTAGGACTTTTCCTATATATCATTTAACTCCCCTTGAGTTCATGTGCGACCTGTTCTATCTGCGCTAAGGTGCCGTTTCTCCCTCTGGCACCTTTATGGAAACTTCACCATGTACTCTGTATTCATCGTCGACGATCACCCGGTCATCCGCCTGGCGGTGCGCATGCTTCTGGAGAATGAGGGCTATCGCGTCGTCGGCGAATCGGACAACGGCGTAGACGCCATGCAAATGGTCCGCGAATGCCTGCCGGACCTGATCATCCTCGACATCAGCATCCCCCGGCTCGATGGGCTGGAAGTGCTCTCACGCTTTCATGCCATGGGCATCCCGCTGAAAATCCTGATATTGACCGCACAATCGCCGGCACTCTTTGCCATTCGCTGCATGCACTCCGGTGCTGCCGGCTATGTGTGCAAACAGGAAGATCTCAGTGAACTGCTCAGTGCGATAAAAGCGGTGCTTTCCGGTTATAACTACTTCCCCAGCCAAGCGATCAATCCGCCACGCAAACACGAAGATTGCGCCTCGGAACTGGACCTTTTCAAACAGGTCAATGACCGCGAGTTAATGGTGCTGCAACTATTTGCCCAAGGCCGAAGCAATAAGGAAATTGCCCAGGGCATGTTTCTCAGCAACAAAACTGTCAGCACCTACAAGAAACGGCTGATGCAAAAGCTCAAGGCCAGCTCGCTGGTCGAACTGATTGAAATGGCCAAACGCAATGCACTGGTGTGAGGCCACTCATGCTTAGGCAGCGCCTGACCCTGTTGTTGTGCGGCGTATTGGCCTGCCTGAGCCATGTCACGCAGGCAGACGAAGTCGCCGCCAGCCCGTTCACCCTGTTCAGCCGGGCCGGGCCGATTGCCATGCAACTGTCGCTGACCCCGGCCCAGCGCCTGTGGATCAAGGGCAAGGGCCAGCTGGTGCTGGGTACTTCAGCGCCGGACTACCCGCCGTTCGACATGACCGCCAGCGGCCGTGACTACGAAGGCCTGACCGCCGATTTCGCCGGGTTGATTGGCTCAGCCCTGGACCTGCCCATCCAGGTAAAGCGCTTCGCCACCCGCCAGGATGCGGTCAAGGCCCTGGCCCAAGGGCAGATCGACCTGCTGGGCAGCACCAACGGCTACGAGGCGGCAACTCCCGGCATTGCCCTGTCCAAGCCCTACGCGGTCGACCAGCCGGTGCTGGTCACTCGCGAGAACGAGGCGCGCCCGCTCGACATGGGCCTGGCCGGCCTGCGCCTGAGCATGGTCTATCACTACCTGCCGATGGACGAGGTACTGGCCAGTTACCCGGACGCCACCATCCAGTCCTACCCCTCCTACCAGAACGCCCTCAACGCCGTGGCCTTCGATCAGGCCGATGTGTTTCTCGGTGACACCATCTCGACCCATTACCTGATCAACCAGGGCCATTTGCAGAACATCAAGATGGCCAATTTCGGCAAGCACGAACCGGTCGGTTTCAGCTTTGCCGTGCAGCGCAACAACCAGCCTTTGCTGGAACTGATCAACGCCACCCTCGACAGCGTCTCCAGCAGCACCCGCGAAAGCATCTTCAAACGCTGGAGCGCCGGCAGCGACGTGCTGCTCACCGACCGCAAGCTGCAGCTGTCGCAACGCGAAGAGCGCTGGCTCAGCGGCCACCCGGTGGTGCGCGTGGTGGTCAACGAAACCGCCGCGCCGCTGACTTTTTTTGACAGCGCCGGCAATTTTCGCGGCATCGCCGCCGATCTGCTGGAGCTGATCCGCCTGCGCACCGGGTTGCGTTTCGAGGTACAACGGGCCAGCGGCATCAGTGACATGATCGACCGCCTCAACCATGACCAGGCCGATGTCATTGCGGCAATTTCCCCCAGCCCGCGGCGCGCGGGCACCCTGGCGATCAGCCGCCCCTACCTGGAAAACTCCTACGTCCTACTGACACGCAAAGGCAGCGACCAGCCGGACTCGCTGGAGCAGATGAACGGCCGGCGCCTGGCCCTGACCCGCGACAGCCCGCTGTTCGAAGACTTGCGCCAGCGTTTTCCCGGCATCCAGCTGATCGAAACGGAAAGCACCTTCTTCTCAACCTCGCTGCTGGCCAGCGGGCATGTCGATGCGGCCATCACCGCGCTGATCAACGCCAACTTCAGCCTGGCCTCCCAGCGCGACCTGACGATCCGCGCCTCGGTCGGCGCCGAGCCTGCGACCTTCGCCATGGCCACGGCGCGAGGCGCCCAGGAGCTGGCGTCAATCCTCGACAAGGCGTTGCTGAGCATCGCCCCGGAAGAGCTGGGCATCATCAACAGCCGCTGGCGTGGCTACAGTACCGAAACCGACGCCTATTGGCAGAAGTACCAGCGCCTGATCCTCCAGGTTGTACTGGGCACCAGCCTGCTGTTGCTGCTGTCGCTGGCCTGGAACGCCTGGATGCGCCGCCAGATCAAGCAGCGCGAGGCCGCCGAGCGCGCCCTCAACGACCAGCTCGAGTTCATGCGCGCACTGCTCAACGGTACCCCCCACCCGATGTACGTTCGCGATCGTGCCGGGTTGCTGCAAAGCTGCAACGACAGTTACCTGGAAGCGGTGCAGGCGCGCCTTGAGGACGTCCTCGGCAAGCGCATCCAGGACAGCACCCTGGGCGACAGCTGCTATGCCAGCCAGATCCAGGCCGATTACCAGAAGGTCATGCGCGAAGGCATTCCGCTGATCGTTGACCGGCCCCTGCTGCTCAGGGAACGGGAACTGACCATCTACCACTGGATCCTGCCTTACCGCGACTCGCTTGGCGAAGTACAGGGCATCATTGGCGGCTGGATCGACATCAGCGAGCGCCGCCAGCTGATCCAGGACCTGCGCCTGGCCAAGCAACGCGCCGACGATGCCAATCGCGCCAAAAGCGTGTTCCTGGCGACCATCAGCCACGAAATCCGCACGCCGATGAACGCCATCATCGGCATGCTCGAACTGACCCTCAAACGGGGCGACCAGAGGCATATCGACCGACCGGCCATCGAAGTGGCCTACAACTCGGCGAGAGAACTGCTGGCCTTGATCGGCGACATTCTCGACATGGCCCGTATCGAGTCCGGCCACCTGAGCCTGGCACCAGAGCCCGTTAACCTGGCCGAGCTGGTCGAGTCGGTCGGGCGCGTGTTCGATGGCGTGGCCCGCCAGAAAGACCTGCGCCTGAACCTGGACATCGCCACGCAAGCACGCTGCGAAGTATTGCTCGACCCGCTGCGGTTCAAGCAGATTCTTTCCAACCTGGTCAGCAATGCGATCAAGTTCACCGAACAGGGTCAGGTCACCGTGCACCTGGTTCTGGAGCCCGGCCCGCAAGCGGATCACCCGACCCTGAAGATAACGGTCGAGGACAGCGGCATCGGCATTCGCCCGCAAGACCAGCAGCGCCTGTTCCTGCCCTTCGCCCAGGCCGATCCGGACAGCAACCTGGCCCGCAGCGGCACCGGCCTGGGCCTGGCCATCAGCCGCGACCTGTGCCAGTCGATGGGCGGCAACCTGAGCTTGCACAGCGTGTTCGGCCAGGGCACCCGTGCGTGCATCAACATGCCCCTGACCCTGCTGGCTGAAACGGCCAAGTCGGACTCCCCCGTAGCGGTGCCCTGTGCGGTGCTGCCAGCGCTGCGGATCCTGGTGATCGATGACCATACGGCAAACCTGCTGCTGATCGCCCAGCAGTTGAACTTTCTCGGGCTCGAACACGCCAGTGCCGACAATGGTTTCAGCGGCCTCAACGCCTGGCGTCAGGCGCACTTCGATGTGGTAATCGTCGACTGCAACATGCCGCAAATGAACGGCTACCAGTTCACCCAGGCGTTGCGCGACCACGAGCGACAGTACCAATGGTCACCCTGCACCATTCTCGGCTACACCGCCAATGCCCAGCCGGAAGTGCGCGAACGTTGTCGCCAGGTCGGCATGGATGATTGTTTGCTCAAGCCTATCAGCCTCAACGCCTTGGGCCAGCGCCTGGCCCGGGCGCCACTGATGAGCGCCCGGCCGGCGCCCCCTGCGCAGTTGCCGTTCGATCTGCAAGGGCTGGAGCCTGTGGTCGGCAACAGCATCAACGACCTGCGCCAGTTGCTTGAAGAACTGCTGCGCAGCTTCAAGCGCGACGGCGCCCAACTCAAGGCGCTCGACCCTGGCCGCGATGTAGCGCAAATGATGAGCCAGGCGCACAAGATTCTCGGCCCGGCGCGGATCATTCAGGCCAACGGCCTGATCCACGCCTGCGAACAGCTCGAGGCCGATTGCCAGGCCAACCTGGCGCCGGCCATGCTGGAGCGTCGGCAACGGCAGATCCTGCACATCCTCTCGGTGCTTGAGCAGGCATTACAGGGGTATTTGCACGAACACTTGCCGGAGCAGCGCTGTTCCAGCGGCACCACCTGAACAGGCGGCGGGGGAGCAGAAACGAAAACGGCGGCCACTGGGGCCGCCGTTTCAGCAGGATCAGGAAGCCGGGGTGACCGGTTTTTCCGGATACCAGGCGTCCAGCAACGGGCTGACTTCAATCTTGGTCAGTTCGCTGCGGCCCTTGAGCCAGGCTTCAACAGCAGCGCGCTGCTCTTCAGTGACCGAACCACGGCTGGCCTTGCAGACCAGACCGAAGTCGTCGCCGCCAACATAGTCCAGACCATTGGCATCCATGGCGTCAGCCAGGAATGCATCGAGGAAGGCGTCAATGGCTTCGTCGGACAGATCTTCCTTGAAATCCAGGTTCAGCTCAAAACCCAGCTCCTGGAATTCATCCACGCAGAGTTTTTTGCGCAGACGGCGGGAACGGTTAGTGGCCATGAAACAATCCTCTTGAGTATTAACGCGCGGCACTTTATCAGTTTCACCGCGCGATTGCCGGAATAAAAGCCGATAAGCTGTTGTTTGATCCTGTATTCACAGGCCCATGGGCGTTCTGCTTGGGGCATAATGCGCGCTATATTTTTCCGTATCGGGGCCTTCACCTTTTTTCGCTCCGTTTTTTTCACCCCTCGCTCGCAGGGTTTTATCGCACATGATCAGATCTCTTCGCCCTCTTCTGCTTGCCGGCCTGCTGATGCCCCTGGCGCTTTCCAGCCACGCCGCCGCGGTCAACACCACGCTTTCGCCAAAAGTGCAGCAGGCGCTGAAAACCAACAAATTGCAGGACTCGGCCCTGTCGCTGGTCATGCTGCCGCTCAACGGCCCGGGCACACCGACCGTGTTCAATGCCGATGTCTCGGTCAACCCGGCCTCGACCATGAAGCTGGTCACCACCTACGCCGCCCTGGAAATGCTCGGCCCCACCCACCAGTGGAAAACCGAGTTCTACAGCGACGGCCCGCTGCGCAACGGCGTGCTGCAGGGCAACCTGTACCTCAAGGGCGGCGGCGACCCGAAGCTGAACATGGAAAAGCTCTGGCTGCTGATGCGCGACCTGCGCGCCAATGGCGTACAGACCATCAGCGGTGACCTGGTGCTCGACCGCAGCCACTTCATCCAGCCACAACTGCCGCAGTTCAACGATGATGGTGGCGACGAAAACAAACCCTTCCTGGTCAAGCCCGACTCGCTGCTGATCAACCTCAAGGCGCTGCGCTTCGTCGCCCGCAACGATGGGGGCAAGGTGCTGGTGTCAGTCGAGCCGCCGATTGCCAACATCCGCATCGACAACCAGGTCAAGGCGGTCAACACCAAGCAGTGCAGCGGCGACGTGCGCTACAACCCGGTGGTGCAAGCTGACGGCGTCAGCGTCGTGGTCAGCGGCCAGCTGGGTGATGGCTGCAACTCGCAGACCTACCTGTCGCTGCTCGATCACCCGACCTACGCCGCCGGCGCCGTGCGCGCCATCTGGAACGAACTGGGGGGTAGCATCCAGGGCCGTGACCGGGTCGACAACGTGCCGAAAAGCGCGCGTCTGCTGGCCCGTGCCTACTCCCCGGACCTGGTGGAAATCATCCGCGACATTAACAAATACAGTAACAACACCATGGCCCAGCAGCTGTTCCTGAGCCTGGGCGCGCAGTTCCGTACCGACGCCGACGGCGACGACGCCCGCGCCGCCCAACGCGTGGTGCGCCAGTGGCTGGCGAAAAAGGGCATCACCGCGCCGCACCTGATCATGGAAAACGGCTCGGGCCTGTCCCGCGCCGAACGGGTCAGCACCCGGGAAATGGCCGCCCTGCTGCAAGCGGCCTGGAACAGCCCGTACGCTGCCGAGTTCATCAGCTCGATGCCGCTGGTGGGCTTGGACGGCACCATGCGCAAGCGCCTCAAGCGCACCGCCATGACCGGTGAGGCGCACATCAAGACCGGCACCCTGAACACCGTGCGCGCCATCGCCGGCTTCAGCCGCGACAGCAACGGCAACACCTGGGCGGTCGCGGCAATCCTCAACGACCCCAAACCCTGGGGGGCTTCTGCCGTGCTCGACCAGGTCCTGCTCGACCTGTACCGCCAGCCGAAACTGGTCAACAGCACCGCCGCCGTTCAGCCCTGAGCCTGACTCAGGGCAGTTCGCCCTCGACCCGGTCGCGGCCAGCCTGCTTGGCCGCGTAGACCCCCGAGTCGGCGCGTAGCAGCAAGGCATCGGCGCCCTCCCCCGGGCGCCAGCCGGCCACGCCGAAACTCGCCGTGACCATCCCCACCCCGTCCACCGGCACGCTACGCAGGCCCTGCCAGAGCTCCATGGCCAGGCTGTAGGCCTGCTCGGCATTGCTGCCCGGGCACAACACCATGAATTCCTCGCCACCCAGGCGGCAGAACACATCGGTACGGCGCAGGCGGTGATTGATGCGCTGGCACAGGCTGCGCAGCACATGATCGCCCACGGCATGGCCGTACAAGTCGTTGATGCGCTTGAAGTGGTCGATATCGAGCATGATCACCGCCAGGTCCTGGCTGTCGCGCTGGGCCCGCTCAAGCTCGGCCTTGAGCCGCTCCTGAAAGTAGCGGCGGTTGTGAATGCCGGTCAGTGAGTCGGTTACCGACAACGCCCGCAGCTCCTCCTCGACGCGCTTCAGATCGGAGATATCAGTCAGGTAGCCGTGCCACAGAGTACCGCCCTGCTCGGCCGGCTCCGGCGTGGCTTCGCCGCGGATCCAGCGCATCCCGGCCACCGGCAGCAGCACCCGGTACTCTTCGCGCCAGGGCGTGAGGTGATCAGCGGAATAGCGGATCGAGGCGCGCACCCGTTCCAGGTCATCGGGGTGGATACGCTCGAACACGGCCGTGGCGTCCTCGCGCAGGCGCTGCGGTTCGATCTCGTAGATATCGCGCAAGCCCTCGCTGGCATAGCTGAAGCACGAGCTGCCGTCGGGGTCGAGGCGAAACTGGTAAATGCCGCCGGGCACCTCGGCGCTGAGCTTTTCCAGCAACCGGTCGCGGGCCGCCAGGGCCTCATGCACGCGCTTGCGCTCGGTAACGTCGATGCAGATGGCCAGGTGGCCGACCCACAGGCCGTGCTCATCGAGCACCGCGCTGACCATCATGTTGGCCAGCAGGTGGCTGCCATCCTTGCGCAACAGGGTCCACTCACCAGGCTCGCTCTCACCCTCCTGGACGGTCTCGGCGAACATCGCCTGGGCCGGGCTGACCTCGCGCCCATAACGCTGGCTCAAGGCGCGGGCCCGGGCCTGCAGCTCCTCTGGCGAGACCAGCTCTTCCAGGGTCAGGCGGCCGATGACTTCAGCGCTGTGGTAACCGAGCATGCGTTCGGCGCCGGCGTTAAAGGTACTGATCACCCCGCGCAGGCTGGTGGCAATGATCGCCACCTGGGTGGCGGCATCGAGCACGCTGCGCAGCTGGTTGTGGGTATCGCGCAGCGACTGCTCGCTGACGCGCAACTCGGCGGTGCGCTGCTCGACCAGGGTCAGGGCACGCTGGCGCTGGCCGAACAGGCTGAACAGCAAGGCGCTGAGCAACAGGCTGAGCAGGCCGCCAAGCAGCACCACGGCAACGACCGCCGAGGAGCGATTGGCGTCCATGAAGGCAAGGCTGGGCTGGATATCCAGTTGATAGTCGTGATCGGCCAGGCGCAACAGATGGGTGGCGGTCAGATCGGTGTCGGCCCCCTGGTTGCCGGATTGGAACAACACCTCATGCTGGCCCTGCCCGGACAGGTCAAGAATGCGCACCACCAGGTTGTCCTCGCTCGGGTTGGGCAGCCCCTCGGCCATCAGCTGCTGCAGGCTGATCACCGCCAGTACGTAGCCATCTGGTGGGGCGGCGGCGCTGCCCGGGGCAAAAACGGGCGCCACCATCAATACCCCGCGGGCGAAGGCCGGGTCGACATGGGTCAGGTTCAAGGGTGCCGACACCGCCATGCTGCCGGGCTGGCGGGCACGGTCGAGGGCCGCCTGGCGCAGCGGCTGGGAGAGCATGTCCAGGCCCAGGGGCTGGACCTGGTGGCTGGAGGCCTGGGTGTACAACAGTGGGTAATAGAGCGCACGCTCAGCCGCTACCTGCAGGCTGCCAGCGTCATTCAGTTCGTGGATGGCAAAGGGCTTGCCGAGGAGTTGCGCGGCGCTGCGCTCAAACGCTTGACGCTCATCGCCCGCTACCCGCGGCGCCCAGGCGTAGGCCTGGGTCCGGTACAACAGGGGCTTGGCGTAGCCGTTGAACTCGGCGAGAGTGACGCTTTCGGAGAACACGAAGAAGCGGCGCAGGCCATCGAGACGCTGCACCTGGTCCTCGAAACGCTCTTCGATACGGCTGTAACGCTCACTGGCAAGCAGTTCGAAGCGTTGACGCAACTGCTGGCGGTACAGGTCATGGGTGGCCAGCGCCAGCAGCGCAGTCAACAGGCCGCCGGCGACAAATGCCACGCCGGCCACCAGCCAGGCGGACACTTCCTCGCTGACAAAGCCGAGCATCTTCGGACGAGCGGCGTGCATCGACATAGAAAGCACTCAAAACGCCAGCGTCCAGCGGATCGCGGGCTCTGATTGAGTTATAGCCATTAGCCATTAACGTAGCAATCATCACCCGCGACAATCAGCCAATCAGCGCGCCTGAATTTTCCAGGCCCGGTGAATCTTGCTGTTACGGGCAAAGTCCGGGTCCAGGGTCTGGGCACTGATCTCTTCCACCGCGTAGCGCTCAGCCAGGTTTTCGTCGAGCTGGAACTTGCGGAAGTTGTTCGAGAAGTACAGCACACCGCCCGGCGCCAGGCGCGCCACGGCCAGGTCAAGCAACTCGACATGATCGCGCTGCACGTCAAACACGCCTTCCATACGCTTGGAGTTGGAGAAGGTCGGCGGATCGATGAAGATCAGCTCGTATTCCTCGCGACAGGCTTGCAGCCAGGCCATGACATCGCCCTGCTCCAGGCGATTCTTGTCCGAGAAGCCATTGAGCGACAGGTTGCGCCGCGCCCAGTCCAGATAAGTCTTGGACAGGTCAACACTGGTGGTGCTGCGCGCGCCGCCCTTGGCCGCATGCACACTGGCGGTGGCGGTGTAGCAGAACAGGTTGAGGAAGCGCTTGCCGGCAGCCTCGCGCTGAATGCGCAGGCGCATCGGGCGGTGGTCGAGGAACAGCCCGGTGTCGAGGTAATCGGTGAGGTTGACCAGCAGCTTGACGCCGCCTTCCTGCACTTCGAGGAACTGCCCCTGGGCGCTCTGGCGCTCGTACTGGCGGGTACCGCTCTGACGCTCGCGACGCTTGACCACCACGCGGCTCTGGTCGATGCCCAGGGCCTGAGGGATCGCTGCCAGGGCGTCGAACAGACGCGCCTGGGCCTTTTCCGGGTCGATCGAGCGCGGGGCGGCGTATTCCTGCACGTGCACCCAGTCCTGGTACAGGTCGATGGCCAGGGCGTACTCGGGCATGTCGGCATCGTACAGGCGGTAGCAACTGACGTTCTCGCGCTTGGCCCACTTGCCCAGTTGCTTGAGGTTCTTCTGCAGGCGGTTGGCGAACATCTGCCCGCCCTCGCTCAGGCGTGCCGGCTCACTGGCCACGGCGGCCGGGGTACGCGGTTCGGCTGCTTCGCCATTGCGCTCGGGCTGACGGCGCTCGCCGGTGACGAACTGGTCGGGCTGAACCTTGATCAGCAGCAGCTTGCACGGCAAGGCGCCGTTCCAGAAGGCATATTGCTTGTGGCTGCGGATGCCCATGCGCTTGCCCAGGTCCGGGGCGCCGGTGAACACCGCCGCTTCCCAGTTCAGGCAGGCCTGACGCAGGCGCTCGCCGAGGTTCTGGTAGAGGTACAGCAGGCTCGCTTCGTCGCCCAGGCGCTCGCCGTACGGCGGGTTGCAGATCACCAGGCCTTTCTGGTTCTGGTCCGGGCGCGGCTCGAAACTGCCGACTTCGCCCTGGTAGATCTTCACCCAGTCGCTCAGACCAGCGCGCTCGACGTTGTTACGCCCCGGCTGGATCAGCCGCGGGTCGGCCTCATAGCCGCGAATCCACAGCGGCGGGCGGGCCAGGCCGGCTTCGGCACGGGCCAGCGCCTCATCATGGAGTTTGCGCCAGAGGGCCGGCACGTGGCCGAGCCAGGCGCTGAAGCCCCAACGCTCGCGGCGCAGGTTCGGTGCGATATCGGCGGCGATCATTGCGGCTTCGACCAGGAAAGTCCCCACACCACACATCGGGTCGGCCAGGGCGCCGCCCTCGGCAGCGATGCGTGGCCAGCCAGCGCGGATCAACACCGCGGCCGCGAGGTTTTCCTTGAGCGGCGCCGCACCTTGCTGCAGGCGGTAGCCGCGCTGGTGCAGGCTGTGGCCGGACAGGTCCAGGGACAGGATCGCCTCGCCACGCTCCAGGCGCAGGTGCACGCGCAGGTCCGGGTTGAGCTTGTCGACCGACGGGCGCTCGCCGCTGCTGGTCCGCAGTTTGTCGACGATCGCATCCTTGACCTTCAAGGCGCCGAAGTGGGTGTTGTCGATACCCGAGCCGTGGCCGCTGAATTCCACCGCCAGCGAGCCGCTGGCCTCCAGGTGATCCTGCCACTCGACTTCGTTGACGCCGTCGTAGAGGTCGTCGGCGTTCTTCATGTTGAAGCGCTTGAGCACCAGCAGTACGCGGTTGCCCAGGCGCGACCACAGGCACAGCCGGTAGGCGGTTTCCATGTCGGCCGTGCCGCGGATCGCCGAAGTGTGCTCGCGCACTTCTTCAAGGCCGAGGCCGCGGGCTTCTTCGGCAAGCAGGCCTTCAAGGCCTTTGGGACAGGTGAGGTAAAGTTCGAAACGGTCCGACATGGGGTATCCAGAGCCTTGAGCAATAAAGTGGAGAGGCAAGCGCATCGCCCTTCCGATGTTTAATCGAACGCCTTTCCACAGCGTTCGAGTGGCGCTTTATCTCGCGCCGGGCCGCCCGCCAATCCGACTTTTGCCGAGGGCTGAAAAGTCTTTGATTGGCGGGCAGAACGAAAAATTCAGGCAAAAAACCGGGAAAAATGACCCTTCGTCGTTTTGCCGCTGTTGTTACAAATTATCACACAGCGATGGCCAGATGACTTTGCAGCAGGTCAAACCCTGATCATAGCGGGCTTTGCGCCAGATCCTAATCAGACGCATTTATTTACTTATCCTGTGACCCTATGAAAGGTTACGTCCTTATGACAAAACGATCATTCACACTGTGTCCTGCATTGGTTAGAACTGGTCTCAGGTTGTCACCGCAACGGGGCAACACATCCGCTCGCGACGCCGGCAGCGAGCGCAAACCGGCAGAACGATTCTGCCCGACCTTCTAGAGGTCGACGGGACATTACAGTCAACAAGTGAGGGCAACACCCTATGAGAAGACTTAAGCGTGATCCGTTGGAACGAGCTTTTTCACGTGGCTACCAATATGGGGTCACCGGCAAATCCCGCGAGCTTTGCCCCTTTACTCTACCGTCTGTACGCCAGGCATGGATCAATGGCTGGCGCGAAGGACGCGGCGACAACTGGGACGGTATGACCGGCACTGCGGGTATCCATAGACTCAACGAACTTCACGCCGTTGGCTGAACGAGGAACTGAATCCGATTACCATGCGCGCCCTATCCGGGCGGCGGGCTGAGGCCCAGGGGCCCCTTGAGGGGGCCCTTTTTTATGCCTGCGGTTTCAGCGCCCCATGGCGGCGATGGCGTCCACTGCCTCGCGGATCAGGGCCGGGCCCTTGTAGATGAACCCCGAGTAGATCTGTACCAGGCTGGCACCGGCAGCAATCTTCTGCGCCGCATGCTTGCCTTCGGTAATCCCGCCTGCGGCGATGATCGGCAATTTGCCGCCCAGCTCGCCAGCCAGCACCTTGACGATGTGGGTGCTTTTTTCCAGCACCGGCGCGCCCGACAGGCCGCCTGCTTCGTCACCATGCTGCAGGCCTTCGACGCCTTCACGGCCGAGGGTGGTGTTGGTGGCGATCACCGCGTCCATACCCGACTCGACCAGGGCTGCGGCGACCAGCGCGGTTTCTTCGTCGCTCATGTCCGGGGCGATCTTGATCGCCAGCGGCACATGCTTGCCGCGTTCGGTCACCAGTTGCGAGCGGCGCTCGGCCAGGGCGTCGAGCAGTTGCTTGAGCGAATCGCCGAACTGCAGGCTGCGCAGGCCCGGGGTGTTCGGCGAGCTGACGTTGACGGTGATGTAGCTGGCCTGGTCGTAGACCTTGTCGAGGCAGATCAGGTAATCGTCGACCGCGCGCTCGACCGGAGTGTCGAAGTTCTTGCCGATATTGATGCCGAGGATGCCGCTGTATTTGGCGGCGCGCACACGGTTGAGCAGGTTGTCGACACCCAGGTTGTTGAAGCCCATGCGGTTGATGATCGCTTCGGCTTCCGGCAGGCGGAACAGGCGCGGCTTGGGGTTGCCCGGCTGTGGACGCGGGGTGACGGTGCCGATCTCGACAAAACCGAAACCGAGCTGGGCAAAACCGTCGATGGCCGCGCCGTTCTTGTCCAGACCCGCCGCCAGCCCGACCGGGTTGGCGAAGTTCAGGCCCATGACAGTGACCGGCAAGGAAGCCGGCGCCTTGGTCAGCAAGCCGTTGAGGCCCAGACGGCCACCGGCGCCGATCAGGTCCAGGGACAGGTCATGGGAGGTCTCCGGGGAGAGCTTGAACAGCAGCTGGCGGGCCAGGGTATACATGGGCGGGTTTAGCTCGACGTGAGTGAGGGGGCGATTATAGCGGTGGCGTCGCCCGGGGGACAGGGCCGCCTTGGCATATGCGTTGCTTGCACCCTGATCAAACGCCTGCCACGCGAGCGGTACGGCCTGACCTTCGACACAGGCGCAATGACGTGACCAACCCTATTCCCGCAACCTCGCTGGCCTGGGTCAACGGCAGCGATGCCCCGGAAAAGCCCTGCCTGAATCTCGGTTTCATGGCCCTGAGCGATTGTGCCTCGGTGGTGGTGGCCGCGACCCAGGGTTTCGCCCAAACCTACGGCCTGACCCTGAATTTGCAGCGCCAGAGCTCCTGGGCCGGCCTGCGCGACAAGCTGGCCAGCGGCGAGCTGGATGCCGCGCATAGCCTGTACGGCCTGATCTACGCGCTGCAACTGGGCATCGGCGGTAGTCCGGCCGCCGACATGGCGGTGCTGATGGGCCTGAACCAGAACGGCCAGGGCATCAATCTGTCCGCTGCGCTGCAACGTCAGGGCGTGACCAGTCCCGAGGCATTGGAGCGCTTCGTGCACCAAAGCAGGACAAAACTGACCTTTGCACAGACTTTTCCTACCGGCACCCATGCCATGTGGCTGTATTACTGGCTGGCCAGCCAGGGCATCCACCCCTTGCATGACGTCAACAGCGTGGTGGTGCCGCCAGGCCAGATGCTCGCACACCTGCAAGCCGGACGCATCGACGGATTTTGCGTCGGCGAACCCTGGTCGGCGGGCGCCATCGAACAGGGCCAGGGCTTCACCCTGGCCACCAGCCAATCAATCTGGCCGGATCACCCGGAAAAAGTCCTGGGTTGCACCCGGGCCTTTGTCGAACAGTATCCGAACAGTGCGCGGGCCCTGGTGATGGCGGTGCTGACCGCCAGCCGCTTTATCGAGCAGAGCCGCGAAAACCGCCGCAGCACCGCGCAACTGCTCAGCAGCAAGGCCTACCTGGATGCGCCGTTGTCGAGCATCGAGCCGCGCCTGCTCGGCCACTACCAGGACGGCCTGGGCAACCAGTGGCAGGATCGCCACGCCTTGCGCCTGTATGACCAGGGCCGGGCCAACTTGCCGTACCTGTCCGATGGCCTGTGGTTCATGACCCAATTCCGCCGCTGGGGCCTGCTGCGTGAAGACCCCGATTACCTCGCCGTAGCCCGCCAGGTGCAGCAACTGGCGCTGTACCGCGACGCCGCCACGGCGGTCGGCGTGCCCTGCGCAGGTTCCGACATGCGTAGCAGCCAGCTGATCGATGGCAGCCGCTGGGATGGCAGCGACCCGCACGGCTACGCCCGCAGCTTTCGTCTGCACGCGCTGGCCGAGCCGCCCGCCGCCCTCGCCCGACGCTGAACGGAGACGCTCTCATGCTGCGAATCCTGCTAATCGACGACACCGCGAAAAAAGTCGGTCGGCTAAAGGCTGCGCTGGTCCAGGCCGGCTTCGAGGTGATCGAAGAGTCGGGCCTGACCATCGACCTGCCGGCACGCGTCGAAACGGTGCATCCGGACGTGGTGCTGATCGATACCGAGTCACCGGGCCGTGATGTCATGGAGCAAGTGGTGCTGGTCAGCCGCGACCGGCCGCGACCGATCGTCATGTTCACCGACGAGCACGACCCCGGGGTGATGCGCCAGGCGATCCAGGCCGGGGTCAGCGCCTACATTGTCGAAGGCATCCAGGCTACGCGCTTGCAGCCGATCCTCGATGTGGCCATGGCCCGCTTTGAAAGCGACCAGGCGCTCAAGGCCCAACTGCAGGCCCGCGACCAGCAACTGGCGGAGCGCAAGCGCATCGAACTGGCCAAGGGCCTGTTGATGAAAATGAAGGACTGCAACGAAGAACAGGCCTACACCCTGATGCGCCGCCAGGCCATGAGCAAGCAGCAGAAGCTGATCCAGGTGGCCGAACAGATCATTGCCATGAGCGACCTGCTCGGCTGAAGCACTCTGGCCCGGCTCTTGCTATCACCACAGCACAGGTAGCCAACGGCGGTTGCCCCCTTCACGACAAAGACGTCGCACCCCCACTCGCGCCAGCGGGTCGGGTGGCGACGTCTTTTTCGTTTCCGTCCCTGTTCAACGAGGTGTTCGATGAAGACGAGTTTCTGGAAGTCCGGGCATGCCCCCACCCTGTTCGCCGCCTTTTTGTATTTCGACCTGAGCTTCATGGTCTGGTACCTGCTCGGCCCGCTGGCGGTGCAAATTGCCGCCGACTTGCAACTGACCACCCAGCAGCGCGGGCTGATGGTGGCCACGCCGATCCTGGCCGGGGCGATCCTGCGCTTTGTCATGGGCCTGCTGGTGGACCGCCTGTCGCCCAAGACCGCCGGGCTGATCGGCCAGGTAATTGTCATCGTCGCGCTGTTCTGCGCCTGGCGCCTGGGCATTCACAGTTATGAGCAAGCCTTGTTGCTCGGGGTGTTCCTCGGCGTTGCCGGCGCCTCGTTTGCCGTATCGCTGCCGCTGGCCTCGCAGTGGTACCCGGCGCAGCACCAGGGCAAGGCCATGGGCATCGCCGGTGCCGGCAACTCCGGCACGGTGTTCGCCGCCCTGCTGGCCCCGGCCCTGGCCGCAGGCTTTGGCTGGAACAACGTGTTCGGTTTTGCCGTGATCCCGCTGCTGCTGACCCTGGTGCTGTTCAGCCTGCTGGCGCGCAACGCCCCCGAACGGCCCAAACCGAAAGCTGCGGCCGACTACCTCAAGGCCCTGGGCGATCGCGACAGCTGGTGGTTCATGTTCTTCTATAGCGTCACCTTCGGTGGCTTTATCGGCCTGGCCAGTGCCCTGCCCGGCTACTTCAACGACCAGTACGGCCTGAGCCCGGTGACCGCTGGCTACTACACCGCCGCCTGCGTCTTTGCCGGCAGCCTGATGCGCCCGTTGGGCGGCGCCCTGGCCGATCGCTTCGGCGGCATCCGCACCCTGCTGGCGATGTACAGCGTTGCCGCCATCTGCATTGCCGCCGTCGGCTTCAACCTGCCCAGCGCAGTGGCTGCCCTGGCCCTGTTCGTCAGCGCCATGCTCGGCCTGGGTGCCGGCAACGGCGCGGTGTTCCAACTGGTGCCGCAACGCTTTCGCCAGGAAATCGGCGTGATGACCGGGCTGATCGGCATGGCCGGCGGCATCGGCGGCTTTCTGCTCGCTGCGGGCCTGGGGGCGATCAAACAGCACAGCGGCGACTATCAGCTGGGCCTGTGGCTGTTCGCCAGCCTGGGCATTCTTGCCTGGTTCGGCCTGCACGGCGTCAAGCAGCGCTGGCGCACCACCTGGGGCTCGGCAGCGGTGACTGCGGCGCGGGTTTGAGGATGACAACATGAGCCTGCAACTGAGCTTTGCCCAGGCCAGCGCCAGCGGCCCCCGGGAGGAAAACCAGGACGCCCTGCGCCTGGTCACCCCCAACCCGGAACTGGCCGCCAGCAAAGGCTACCTGTTCGCCCTCGCCGACGGCGTCAGCCAGTGCGCCGATGGCGGCCTGGCGGCGCGGGCCAGCCTGCAGGCGCTGGCCCTGGACTATTACGCCACGCCGGCCACCTGGGGCGTGGCCCAGGCCCTGGACCGCCTGCTACTGGCGCAGAACCGCTGGCTGCGTGCCAATGGCGGCGGCCAGCCGCTGCTGACCACGCTGAGCGCACTGGTGCTGCGTGGTCGGCGTTTTACCCTGGCGCATGTCGGTGATTGCCGGATCTACCGCTGGGCCGCCGGGCAACTGCAGCGCATCAGCGAAGACCACGTCTGGGACCAACCCGGCATGCAGCACGTGCTCAAGCGCGCCCTGGGCCTGGACCAGCACCTGCAGGTCGACTACCTGGAGGGCGAGCTGCAGGCCGGTGAGTGTTTCGTACTGCTCAGCGACGGCGTCTGGGCCAGCCTCAGCGAAGCGCAGATTCGCGCGGTGCTGCGCGAGCAGATCGACCTGCAGGACGCCGCCCAGACCCTGGTCAGCTCGGCTCACTACAGCGGCAGCCAGGACAATGCCAGCGCCCTGCTGGTGCGGGTCGAACAACTGGGTGCGAGCAACCTCGGTGATTCGCTGGCGCAATTGCAGCAATGGCCACTGCCGCCCGCCTTGCGCAGCGGGCAGACAATCGACGGCTGGCAGGTCGAGCGGGCGCTTGGCCACAGCCGCCAATCCTTGCTGTATCGCGTGCGCGACCCGCAGCAACAGGCATGGCTGCTGAAAACCCTGCCGGCCGAACGCAAAGATGAACCCGGCGCGCAGCAAGGCCTGCTGCTTGAAGAGTGGTTCCTGCGCCGGGTGGCCGGGCGCTACTTCCCCGAAGTGCACCCGGCCAGCCAGCGCCAGCACCTGTATTACCTGATGCGCGAGTACTCCGGGCAAACCCTGGCGCAACGGTTCGCCGCCAGCGGCCCCCTGCCGTTGGCGCAATGGCAGGCGCTGGCCCGGCAACTGTTGCAGGCGGTAGGCGCGCTGCACCGACGCAACATCCTCCATCGCGACATCAAGCCCGAGAACCTGCTCCTGGGCGATGACGGCCAGCTGCGCCTGCTGGATTTCGGCCTGGCGTTCTGCCCGGGGCTTTCCGAGGACCGCGCCCATGAACTGCCGGGCACGCCCTCGTTTATTGCGCCGGAAGCCTTCGACGCCGAGCCGCCCAGCCCGCAACAGGACCTCTACAGCGTGGCGGTAACGCTGTACTACCTGCTCACCGGACATTACCCCTATGGCGAAATCGAAGCCTTCCAGCGCCCGCGCTTCACCCAGGCGATCAGCGCCGCCCGCTATCGCCCGGACCTGCCCGAATGGCTCGAGCACAACCTCGCTCAGGCACTGCTCGCCGACCCACGGCAACGCTTTGAAACCGCCGAGCAATGGCTGTTGCTGCTTGAACAGGGCGACCGCCAGGCGCTCAGCGTGCGCCCGCGGCCGCTGCTTGAGCGCGAGCCGCTGAAAGTCTGGCGCACCCTGGCGCTGCTGTCCCTGCTGCTTAACCTGATCCTGCTGATCAGCCTGCTAAAAGGCTGACAGCCCCTATGCCGATGAGGAAAACCCGATGCATGCGAAAGTCTGGCTGATTGGTGCAGGCCCCGGTGATCCGGAGCTGCTGACCCTCAAGGCGGTACGCGCCCTGGGGGAAGCCGAAGTGGTGCTGATCGACGACCTGGTCAACCCGCACATTCTTCAACACTGCCCGCAGGCGCGGGTGGTTGCCGTGGGTAAGCGCGGCGGATGCCGCTCCACGCCGCAAGCCTTCATTCAGCGCCTGATGTTGCGCTATGCCCGTCAGGGCCGCTGCGTGGCGCGGCTCAAGGGCGGTGACCCGTGCATCTTTGGCCGCGGCGGCGAAGAGGCGGCCTGGTTGCAGGCTCATGGCGTCGAAACCGAGCTGGTCAATGGCATTACCGCAGGCTTGGCCGGCGCGACCCAATGCGGTATCTCGCTGACCTTGCGCGGCGTCAGCCGTGGCGTGACCCTGGTCACCGCCCACACTCAGGACGACAGCCCGTTGAACTGGCAGGCGCTGGCCCAGGGCGGAACTACCCTGGTGGTGTACATGGGCGTGAGCAAGCTGGAGGACGTGCAGCAGGGCTTGCTGGCAGGTGGCCTGGCGGCGCAGACGCCGGTGGCCATGATCGAGAATGCCTCGCTGCCTCAGCAGCGCGAGCAACGCAGCACGCTGGCGCAGCTGTGCCAGGACGCCGCCCGCTTCAAGCTGTGCAGCCCGGCGATTGTGGTGATCGGCGAGGTGGCAGCAGCGCACAGCGCAGTGCTGCAGCAACTGACAGCCTGAATCGCAGGCAAAGAAAAGCCCGGCCTAGGCCGGGCTTTTCAGTAGCGCCTGGACCAATTACTTGGCTTGGGCTTCTACTTGTGCTTCTACGCGACGGTTAACAGCGCGACCAGCGTCGGTGGCGTTGTCAGCAACCGGACGGGTTTCACCGTAGCCAACCGACTCAACGCGGTTCGACTCAACACCGTACTGGTTGGTCAGAACTTGCTTAACGGCGTTTGCACGACGCTCAGACAGTTTCTGGTTGTAAGCGTCAGGACCGACGGAGTCAGTGTGACCTTCAACAGTGGTGGTGGTCTGTGGGTACTGCTTCATGAAGTCAGCCAGGTTCTTGATGTCGCCGTAGCTGTTTGGCTTGACGACCGACTTGTCGAAGTCGAACTTGACGTCCAGCTCAACACGGACGACTTCAGCAACAGCTGGGCAGCCATCAGCGTCAACGGTAACGTTGGCTGGGGTGTCAGGGCACTTGTCGACGTTGTCGCAGACGCCATCGTTGTCGCTGTCGGAGCAGACTTCAGCGACTGGAGCAGGAGCGGCTTCAACCTTGCCACCGCTACCACCGAAGTTCAGACCCAGACCAACGGTCGGACCCCACTCGGTGTTGCCGTTGTCGATGTTGTACATGGCTTCAACGCCAGCACGGGCGAAGAACATGTCGGTGATGTACCACTTGGCGCCAGCGCCAACGTTGGCGAAGGTGGAGTGGTCACGGCCGTTACGGGTAGCTTGACCCAGGCTTTCGTGAGCGAAACCAGCCGAAACGTATGGACGCAGAGCGTCGCCGACGGTACCGAAGTGGTAGGTAGCGTCCAGCTTGGCCTTGGAACCTTTGATGTCTTTGTTGAAGACTTCGCCACGAGCGTTGTGAGTCTCGTTGTAGCCCAGGTCCAGGGACAGGTCGTCGGTCAGGAAGTAACCGAGGCGAACACCAGGATTGGTGCCGTCGTTCTTGAAGTTACGTTCGCTGTCGTAGTACTGCTTGGTGACGTTGCCTTCAATTTCGACTGCGCCTTGGCCTTGTGCCAGAGCGCCGAAGGAAGTTGCGGCTACAAGAGAACCAATGGCCAAGCCCAAGGTGTTTTTCAATTTCATCCGTTAAATCCCCATCTGGTGATAGTTAAGCAGTCCCACCAACATCCGGGGGACAACTCGACGGCAAGTCTAGCAGAACTTGCCGGTACGTTAGAGATATTTGCGCGCTACTAAGTTTCAGCAAGGCCCGCAAATTTCTCACGTAGCTTGTCAAGCGCACGCTTGTACCGCATTTTCGTTGCGCTCAGGCCCATGTGCATGATATCGGCGATTTCCTGAAATTCCAGTTCTGCGACAAATCGAAGCACCAGAATCTCGCGGTCAATCGGATTGACATGCACTAGCCATTTGTCCAGCCCGCCTTTCTCTTCCGGTTTTGGCGCCTTCTCTTCCGAGGCCTCCTCGAGTGGATCAAGACTCAAGGCATCCATCAGTCGACGTTTGCGCCGCTCCTTGCGGTACTGGGTGATGCATTCGTTGTAGGTGATGCTGTAGAGCCATGTCTTGAACTTCGATTTGCCCTCGAAGTTCTTCAGCCCATAGAGCACCTTGAGCATCACCTCCTGACAGACATCGTCAGCATCCCGATCGTTCCCTAAATAACGTGCACAGACGTTAAAAAGGGTCCGTTGGTAGCGGCGCATGAGCTCCTCATACGCGCGAGTAACATGAAACAGCTCCTCATGCGAACGCGCCACCAACTCCTCATCAGTGAGCTCGCGGGGGTCGTAACGCATGGGCAGCGAGTGAACTTTATTCAAAACGGATCTGGCCGACAGTCAGGTCAATGTCGCCGCATACCCCTGCCTGGGGCATTTTTGCGGCGGCATACATTAGCAGGATTTGCCCGGTTAGCGGCTATTGACTCGCTGCTCAAGCAGAATCCGGTTGGACAACGACACTAGTTCGCCATCATCGGTCAGCAGGGTCGTCTTGACCGTGCCGATCTCTTCGATCTGCCCTTCGACCTCGCCAATCCGCACTTGTTGGCCCACTTGATACAGTTCACGCACGTAAATTCCGGCCAGGATCTGCCCGGCGATTTCCCGGCTGCCCAGGCCCATGGCCAGCGCTACGGCCAGACCAACGGTAATCAAACCGATGACGATCACATGGTTGAGCAGGTCGGTCTTGACCTCAAGCTGGCTGATTGCCACCGAGATACTGATGATAATCACCAGGCCCTGGGCGATGCGCCCGACGCCTGCGGCATATTCCAGGCCGATGCCTTCGGCGGCGCCGCGTACCAGGCCGTTGACCAGTTGCGCCAGCAACACACCGGCCAGCAGTACCAGCGCCGCACCGAACACCTTCGGCAGGTACAGGGCGAGCATGTCGAGGGTCGCCGAGACGCGCTCAAGGCCCAGGGATTCAGCGGCCGAAACCAGGAAAATCAGCAGCACGAACCAGTAGACGATCTTGCCGATCAGGGTCGAGATCGGCACCTGGATGCCGACCCGGCTGAGCATCTTGGTCAGGCCGGTGCCGCCCATCAGGCGATCCAGGCCGAGCTTGGCCAGCAATTTCGACAACAGGGTGTCGAGCAGCTTGGCCACGACGAAACCGAGCAGCACCACAACCAGGGCGCCGAACAGGTTGGGGATGAAGTTCGCCACTTTGGTCCACAGCGCTGTCATCGCGGTGACCAGGCTCTGGGTCCAGAGATCAAGTTCCATATTCAATCGGCCTTATCAGCTTTACGGGCGGTAGCGTTACGGCGCACCGGCGCGACATGCGCCGAGCCATTGTTCACGGCAATCATCAGCGCCTGGCTCCAGCGGCCCAGCAGGCTGAACAGATCGCCCGCGCCAACCTGGCGGTTGGCGGTTTTCAGGACCCGGCCCAGGCAGGCGTCGTCGTCGCGGTCCTGACCGGACGGCGATGCCTTGAGCAGGTCTCGCAGGGATTCTTCAAACGGATCGTGCATAGGCACCTCGCGCAATATCTGTCAAAGACGAGGTCGCCAGACAACGGGTCACATGAACCGCCCAGGCAGTTTGTGACTGCATGTTCACAGATTTCATCTTCACACCCAGCGCAGGCGGCGGAACAGCCACCATTGCCCCAACGCCAGGGCCAGTACCAGCAGGCTGGCGAACAGAAAGCCGTAGGGGCTGTCGGAGCCGGGAATGCCGCCGACGTTGATGCCCAGAAGCCCGGTGACGAAACTCATGGGCAGGAAGATGCAGGTGATGATACCGAAGCGGTACATGGTCCGGTTCATCCGCTCGCTGCGGCGCCGGTCCTCGCTCTCGAGCACCAGGGCGGCGCGCTCACGGGTGAGATCCAGCTCTTCGAGGTAGCGGGTCAGGCTGTTGTTGAGCTCGTTCCAGTAGTCGGCATCGTCGGCGGCGAACCAGCTCCACTTGTTGCGCGCCAGTTGTGCGTAGATTTCCCGCTGCGGGTTGAGAAAGCGCCGCAGCCCCGCCGCACGCCGGCGGATCTGCTGCAGGCTGCCCTGGTCCGGGGCATAGCGCTTGTCGGCTTCAAGCTGCTCTTCTTCGCCGTCAACCACTTCCGAGAGGTCGCTGATCAGCGCCTGGACCTTTTCGGTCAGCAGTTGGGCCATGCTCAGCAGCAGCTCGGAGGCGGTCTTCGGCCCACGATTTTCGGCCAGTTGCTGGAGCAGCTCGTCACTGGCGCGCAACGGCCGCAGGCGCAGCGAGATCACCCGCTGGGCCTCGGCGAAGATGCGCACCGAGACCATGTCTTCGGGTTCAGCGCCGGGGTTTAAGTTGACCCCGCGCAAAAACAGCAGCATCTGCGCATCCGGCAGGGGCAGCAGGCGTGGACGGGTGTTTTCTTCCAGCAACAGGTCGCAGGCAAACTCGTTCAGGCCGCTGTCGTGGCGCAACCAGGTGCGGGTCTGCGGGTGGCTGCGGTCCCAGTGCAGCCACAGGCTTTCCTGGGGCTGCAACGCAAGGGCGTCCAGTTCAGTTCGGGCGATCGCACGGGCACCGCCTTTTCCATCCAGCACCAGGGCATGCACCAGCCCCCATTGCGCGTTTTCTTCCTCGAACATCCCTACCCCACTGACCGGTTTCAGAGCTTTACTCAGGCATTTTCAACGGGCTTGGCGAGACGATCACGCCATTGTTGTCGGCGTAGATGTATTCGCCCGGACGGAAGGTCACGCCGGCAAAGGTCACGGGGATGTTGAGTTCGCCAACACCGCGGCGTACCGATTTGAGCGGGTGGCTGGCCAGGGCCTGGACGCCGACGTCGGTCTGCGCCAGGACATCGACATCACGCACGCATCCGTAGATCACCAGGCCTTGCCAGTGATTCTTCGCCGCCTTTTCGGCGAGCATGTCGCCGAGCAGGGCATGGCGCAGCGAACCACCGCCATCGACCACCAGGACCTTGCCGGTGCCATCGAGCTCGACCTGCTCTTTTACCCGCGAGTTGTCCTCGAAGCACTTGATGGTGACGATCTCACCCCCGAAGGAGTCGCGGCCGCCGAAGTTGCTGAACATCGGCTCCAGCACCTGCACCAGTTCCGGGTAGGCGTCGCACAGATCGGGGGTGATGTAATGCATGGGAAACTCCTGTCGATTATCGAGACGATGAATGTCGCAGTTTCACTCAGTGAACGAGGCCCGGCGATGCGGCTTTAGGCCCAAGGCTACACGTCACTGCCGTTGCGGTCACCTTGGGCAAGGAGTCAGCGAACAGATGTTCGCTGAAAAACCCAAAAATGACCAAAACCTTCACAATCGTCATATCTTAACGGCATCAGCTCGCCGGCGAAACGGCCTGCGCCGCCTCCGGCAGCAACGCCGCCAGCGGATCCTGCAACCAACGCTCGACCAACGGCCAGACCTGCGCCTGCGCCGGCTTGCTGACCAGCATGTCGACATGACCAAAGTTGTCGAAGCCCTCCTCACGGCCCAGGCGGACAAACTGCTTGTGCTCGCTGCCCAGTTGCTCGAACAGCTTGCGACAGGCCCACACCGGGTCCTGGTGATCACCCGCGCCGGCCACCGCCAGCACTGGCACATCAACTTCGGCCAGCCCCGCCCACCAGTCGCGATCCTTGTCGCCAAAGCGGCCAAACAGACCGAACCAGCGCATGCTTTCCAGCGCCAGGCCAATCGGCTCGTCTTCCGGGCCGCGCTTGAGCCGCGAGCCGGAAATCTGCGCAAAGCGCTTGAGCAACAGGCGCCCGCCCCACTCCACCGGCGGCAGCTTCAGTGGCCAGTAGGTTCGGCTGACCTGGGTACCGAAGAACGCCACGCTGGCCACCTGCTCGGCGCCCAGGTACTGGCCACCGAGGGCCGCCGCCAGGGTGGTACCGCCCAGCGAGTGACCGATCCAGTGCGCAGGCCTGCCGGCCTGCTCGCAGACGAACGCGGCAATTACCGGCAGGTCGTAACGGGCATAGTCAGCCACGCGGTTGTTGCGATAGCCATGGTTGCGCGGCGACAGGCCGTGGCCACGCATCTCCGGGATCCACACATCGAAACCGGCGCGCGCCAGGTAGGCGCCCAGGCCAATGCCCCGGGGCGAATACCAGAAGCGCCGGTTGGAAAAGCTGCCGTGCAGCAGAATGACCGGGGTGCCACGCACCTCGGCTTGATCGGCCATGCCCAGGCGGGTGAGCGCCAGCTCGACGCTGCGATCCGGGCTGTTACCGGCTTTGATCCGGTACACGTCCTCGCTCAGGTCGCCACGGCGCTCGGCACTGAGCAAGGCCACGGGAAAAAGGGTACTGCTGCTTTGCATAGGGTTCTTGCACAAAAAAGGGCGAGATCCATCACTGGAACACGCCCTGGAATACGGTCGGAACCCTCACCGGCGTAACCGCCAGGTGAAGGCTCCGGTTCAGCGCATCAGTTCGCGGCCTGGCCTTCAGCCAGGAAGAACCAGGTCTCGAGGACCGAGTCCGGGTTCAGCGAGACGCTTTCGATGCCCTGCTCCATCAGCCATTTGGCCAGGTCCGGGTGGTCGGATGGGCCCTGGCCGCAGATGCCGATGTACTTGCCAGCCTTGTTACAGGCCTGGATGGCATTGGCCAGCAGCTTCTTGACGGCAGGGTTACGCTCGTCGAACAGGTGCGCAATGATCCCCGAGTCGCGGTCCAGGCCCAGGGTCAGCTGAGTCAGGTCGTTGGAGCCGATGGAGAAACCATCGAAATACTCGAGGAACTCTTCGGCGAGGATGGCGTTGGACGGCAGTTCGCACATCATGATCACGCGCAGGCCGTTGTCACCTCGGGCCAGGCCGTTTTCGGCGAGCAGGTCGACAACCTGGCTGGCCTCGCCCAGGGTGCGCACGAACGGCACCATGATCTCGACGTTGGTCAGGCCCATCTCGTTGCGCACGCGCTTGAGGGCGCGGCATTCGAGCTCGAAGCAGTCACGGAAGGTTTCGCTGATGTAGCGCGAAGCACCGCGGAAACCCAGCATCGGGTTTTCTTCTTCCGGCTCGTAGAGCTTGCCGCCGATCAGGTTGGCGTATTCGTTGGACTTGAAGTCCGACAGGCGCACGATGACCTTCTTCGGCCAGAACGCCGCCGCCAGGGTGCTGATGCCCTCGACCAGTTTCTCGACGTAGAAGCCGACCGGGTCGTTGTAGCCGGCAATACGCTTGTCGACGCTCTCTTTGAGCTCGGCAGGCAGGCCTGCGTAGTTGAGCAGCGCCTTGGGGTGCACGCCGATCATGCGGTTGATGATGAATTCCAGGCGCGCCAGGCCGACACCGGCGTTGGGCAGCTGGGCAAAATCAAAGGCGCGGTCCGGGTTGCCGACGTTCATCATGATCTTGAACGGCAGCTCCGGCATGGCGTCGACGGAGTTCTTGCGCACGTCAAAGCCCAGCTCACCTTCGAAGATGAAACCGGTATCGCCTTCGGCGCACGACACGGTCACGCCCTGGCCATCCTTGAGCAGCTGGGTGGCGTTGCCGCAACCAACCACCGCCGGAATACCCAGTTCACGGGCAATGATCGCCGCGTGGCAGGTACGCCCGCCACGGTTGGTGACGATGGCGCTGGCGCGCTTCATCACCGGCTCCCAGTCCGGGTCGGTCATGTCCGAAACCAGTACGTCGCCGGGCTGGACCTTGTCCATCTCCGAGACGTCCTTGATGATCCGCACCTTGCCGGCGCCGATGCGCTGGCCGATGGCGCGGCCTTCGACCAGCACGGTGCCGGTCTCTTTGAGCAGGTAACGCTCCATGACGTTGGCCTGGGCGCGGCTTTTCACGGTTTCAGGGCGGGCCTGAACGATGTACAGCTTGCCGTCGTCACCGTCCTTGGCCCATTCGATGTCCATCGGGCACTTGTAGTGCTTCTCGATGATCATCGCCTGCTTGGCCAGCTCGCTGACTTCGGCGTCGCTCAGGCAGAAACGGGTGCGGTCGGCCTTGTCGACATCGACGGTCTTGACCGAACGACCGGCCTTGGCTTCTTCGCCATAGACCATCTTGATCGCCTTGCTGCCCAGGTTGCGGCGCAGGATCGCCGGGCGGCCGGCTTCCAGGGTGCCTTTGTGCACGTAGAATTCGTCGGGGTTGACTGCACCCTGAACGACGGTTTCACCCAGGCCGTAGGCGCCGGTGATGAACACCACGTCACGAAAGCCCGACTCGGTGTCGAGGGTGAACATTACGCCGGCAGTGCCGGTTTCCGAGCGGACCATGCGCTGCACGCCGGCCGACAGGGCCACCAGCTTGTGGTCGAAGCCCTGGTGCACGCGGTAGGAAATGGCACGGTCGTTGAACAGCGAGGCGAACACTTCCTTGGCGGCGCGGATGACGTTGTCGACGCCGCGGATGTTCAGGAAGGTTTCCTGCTGGCCGGCGAACGAGGCGTCCGGCAGGTCTTCGGCAGTGGCCGAGGAGCGCACGGCCACGGCCATGTTCGGGTTGCCCTGGGACATTTCGGCGAAGGCAGTGCGGATTTCGGCGTTCAGGCGCTCGGGGAACTCGGCCTCCATGATCCACTGGCGGATCTGCGCACCGGTCTTGGCCAGGGCGTTGACGTCGTCAACGTCCAGCGCGTCGAGGGCAGCGTGGATCTGGGCGTTCAGGCCGCTCTGCTCGAGAAAGTCACGATACGCCTGAGCCGTAGTGGCAAAGCCGCCGGGGACCGAGACACCGGCGCCCGCGAGGTTACTGATCATCTCGCCGAGGGATGCGTTCTTGCCCCCCACATGCTCTACATCATGGACGCCGAGCTTATCGAGGGAAACTACGTACTCTACCAAGGTGATCTCTCCACTAACTGTGTTGGAAAAGCTCAGGTCGCCCGCCTGCCAGCTCTGGCTTGGCCGGGCGCTTGTGGCCTGGACCTGGAAAATAAGTGAGAATGCCGAACGCAGTGTTCGGTAAACCGAACCTATCATATCCAAGATTCGTCACCAGCTTAAGGCCCAAGGCGCAAATGAAACGATCTGCTTTCTTTATCTCCGATGGCACCGGCATTACCGCCGAGACGCTGGGACAGAGTCTTCTAGCGCAGTTCGATACCATTCCGTTCAATAAATTCACGCGTCCGTACATCGACAGCGTAGAAAAAGCGCGGGTGATGGTACAACAAATCAATAGCGCCGCTGAGAAAGACGGTGTCCGTCCGATCATCTTCGACACCATCGTCAACCAGGATATACGCGAGGTCCTCGCCACCTCCAACGGCTTCATGATCGACATCTTCTCGACCTTCCTGGCCCCGCTGGAACAGGAACTGACCGCCCATTCGTCCTATTCGGTGGGCAAATCCCACTCGATCGGCGGCAATTCCAACTATATGGAACGCATCGAGGCGGTCAACTTCGCTCTCGACAACGACGACGGCGCGCGCACCCACTACTACGACAAGGCCGACTTGATCCTGGTAGGCGTGTCGCGTTGCGGCAAGACCCCGACCTGCCTGTACATGGCCATGCAATTCGGCATCCGCGCGGCCAACTACCCGCTGACCGAAGATGACATGGAGCGCCTGCAACTGCCCCAGGCCCTGAAAAACCACCAGCACAAGCTGTTCGGCCTGACCATCGACCCCGACCGCCTGACCGCCATCCGCCACGAGCGCAAGCCCAACAGCCGCTACGCAAGCTTTGCCCAGTGCGAGTTCGAGGTACGTGAAGTGGAGAACCTGTTCCGCCGCGAGAACATTGCGCACATCAACTCCACGCATTTCTCCGTGGAAGAGATTGCGGCGAAGATTCTGGTCGAGAAAGGTGTAGAGCGAAGGTTCAAATAAAATTCACCGGCCTCATCGCGGGTCAAGCTGTTCTGGTCAAGTTTTACCGGACACCGATTACGGTGATCAAGCTGCCAACCGCTCCATTGCTATTGGCGACAGATAGTTGTTGTAGCTATGGAGCCTGATTTGGTTGTAGCGCAAGAAGAAGCTGGTCATATCCTGTCTGGCTTCTTCGATCGTTGCATAGCCCTTGGCGGGCACCCATTCTGATTTGAGCGTGCCAAATAAGCGCTCCGTTGGTGCGTTGTCCCAGCATTGGCCTCTGCGGCTCATGCTTTGGGTTATGCCATGCTCAAGCAGTTCGGATTGGAAGCGTTGGCTGGTGTATTGGCAGCCTTGATCCGAATGAAACATCAAGCCCGCATATTTGCCTCGTACTTCTACCGCCATGCCCAAGGCCTTGCTGACCAGATGGGCATCATTGATCAGAGAAAATGCCCAGCCAATGACCCGACGGGCGAACAGGTCAATGACCACGGCCAAGTGATACCAGCGCTTCCCAATCATCAGGCTGGTTACGTCACCGCACCACACCTGATTGGTTGCCGTGGGCTGGAAGTTACGTTCAAGGACATTCTTGGCCACAAATGCCTCTACACCTCTGGAGCGATACTGGTGGCGACGGCGCTGCCTGCTGGTCAGGTTCGCCTCCGCCATAAGTCTTCCAGCTAGATACCTTCCAACCTTTAGCTGCTGGGCCTTCAAATACTGAGAAATCATTCTCGCACCGGCACTTCCCCTGCTTTCAGCATGTAGTTGCACGACCTTTGCCCTGAGCACATCACGCTCGGTATTGGGTACCGAGCGGCGATCAAGCCAGTCATAAAACGCACTGCGGGAAACGCCCAGAGCGCTGCAAAGCTGGCTGGTCGGATACGAGCCTGACTCTCTCAGCTCCTCGATCAGGAAAAACGATCGGGATCCGACATCAAGAGAGCGGTAGCCTTTTTTAGGATTTCGGCCTCGGTCTCTAAACGCTTGATCTTGGCGCGTAACTGCTGGAGCTCCCGCTGCTCATCGCTAATTGCCTTGGTGCCTGGCACTGGTTGCCCTTTCTGACGCTCTTTACGAACCTGGTCTACCCAGCGGCGCAGAGCTGTGGGGCCGACGTCCATTGATGCGCAGACGTCGGGAACCGAGCAGTTGTCGTCAAGAACCATGCTTGCAGCACGTTGCTTGAACTCGCGGGTATAAGTCTTTCGTTCTTGCATGGAACCTCCTGGTTGGGCGAATCATATCGCCCTTAAGAGGTGTCCGGGATCATTAGGCCAGTTCAAGCCCGCTCCCACAGGTACAGCACGATCCACCCTGTGGGAGCGGGCTTGACCCGCGATGAGGCCGGGACAGGCACAAAAAAAGCCCCGGCAATGCCGGGGCTTTTTCATTTCAGCTCACGCTCAGGACGGCACCACCATCGCCTGGCCACTCAGGGCCAGGTCCACCAGTTCGCGGTTGGCCACCGCGTACATGGCGTAGTCGGTGCCGGTAGCGGCACGCAGCTCGTCGAGCATGGCGCGCCAGCGCTCGACCATGACCCGGTGCTGATCCAGCCACAGGGCCACGCGGGCGTCCATGTCCTCGGGTGCGTCGATCATCTGCAGCACCGAGATGGTGATCGCCCGTTGCTGCAGGTCGATATCATCGCGGAAGGCTTCACGGGCCAGGGCCTGCCAGTTGTTTTCCACCGGCAGGTTGCTGATTTCCTGCAGGTACCAGGTCAGGTCCAGGGCGCTGCCAACGGCGAAGAAGGCCTTGGCCACTTCGGCCGGGTCCTGGCCGGTGACGTCGGAAGCCTCGATGATCGGCAACAGGGTGTACAGGTGCGTAGTGCCGGCCACCATGCGTGCCAGCAGCTCCGGCACGCCGGCTTCGACAAAGCCCTGGTAACGGGTCATCCAGCGCTCGCGGGTCGGCCCTTCCAGCAGTTCGTCAAGCTTGAGCCCCAAAGCAGCGATCTTCGGCCCGAAGTGCGCCACGTCACGCCCGGCATCCTGCTCGTTGCGACGGCTGCGCAGGAACCAGCGGGTCGCACGGCGGCCCAGACGCATCAGCTCGTCCATCAGGGTCAACTGGATTTCAGCCGGGACCTGGTAGTCCAGCGCCTCGATCTGACGGAACCAGTGCGGCAGGTGGAAGATGTCGCGCACGATCACGTAGGCGCCAGCGACGTTCGCCGGGCTCATGCCGGTGGACTCTTTCAGGCGCTGAACGAAGGTGATGCCCATGTTGTTGACCAGATCGTTGGCGATCTGGGTGCTGACGATCTCGCGTTTCAGGCGATGGCGGCGCATGGCCTCGGCGAACTTGCTCACCAGCGACGGCGGGAACGCGGTTTCCATGTCGCGGGTCAGGTAGTCATCGTCCGGCACCAGCGACTTGAGCAGCTGCTCCTTGAGGTCGATCTTGCTGTACGAGATCAGCACCGACAGCTCGGCACGGGTCAGGCCCTGGCCGGCGGCCAGGCGCTCGGCCAGTTGCTCTTCGGTCGGCAGGAACTCGATGGCGCGGTCCAGCTTGCCACGGCCTTCAAGGTCGGCCATCAGGCGCTTGTATTCAGCGATGCGCTCCTTGGCCCGACGCGCAGCCAGCGACAACGCCTGGGTCTGCTTGTAGTTGTTGCCCAGCACCAGGCCGGCCACTTCGTCGGTCATGCTGCCCAGCAGCTGGTTGCGCTGCTTCTCGGTCATGTCGCCAGCCTGCACCACTTCGTTGAGCAGGATCTTGATGTTGACCTCGTGGTCGGAGCAGTCCACGCCACCGGCGTTGTCGATGAAGTCGGTGTTGGTGGCGCCGCCGTTCAAGCCGAACTCGACCCGGCCCAGCTGGGTCATGCCGAGGTTGCCGCCCTCGCCCACCACCTTGCAGCGCAGCTCGTTGCCGTCCACGCGCAGGGCGTCGTTGGCCTTGTCGCCGACGTCAGCGTGGCTTTCCTCACTGGACTTGACGTAGGTGCCGATACCGCCGTTCCACAGCAGGTCGACCGGCGCCTTGAGCAGTGCGTTGAGCAGCTCGGTCGGGGTCAGCTTGTCGGCTTCGATGGCGAAGCGCTCTTTCATCTGCGCGGTGATCGCGATGCTTTTCGCACTGCGCGGGAAGATCCCGCCACCTTCGGACATGATGCTGGTGTCGTAGTCGCTCCAGGCCGAACGCGGCAGGTCGAACAGGCGCTGGCGCTCGGCGAAGCTGCTGGCCGGCTCCGGGTTCGGGTCGATGAAGATGTGCAGGTGGTTGAACGCCGCCACCAGTTGCAGCTTGTCGGACATCAGCAGGCCGTTGCCGAACACGTCACCGGCCATGTCGCCGACGCCGACCACGGTGATCGGGTCTTCCTGGACGTTGATGCCGCGCTCGCGGAAGTGACGCTGCACGCCAACCCAGGCGCCACGGGCGGTAATGCCCATTTTCTTGTGGTCGTAACCGGCCGAGCCACCGGAGGCGAACGCATCGCCGAGCCAGAAGCCGTAGTCGATGGCAATGCCGTTGGCGATATCGGAGAAGGTCGCGGTGCCTTTGTCGGCAGCCACCACCAGGTACGGGTCATCGTCGTCATGCCGGACGACGTTGGCCGGCGGCACCAGGGCGCCGTCCTTGAGGTTGTCGGTGATGTCCAGCAGGCCGGAAATGAAGATCCGGTAGCAGGCGATGCCTTCGGCCTGGATATCGTCGCGGCTGCCGCCCAGCGGCAGGCGACGCGGCAGGAAACCGCCCTTGGCGCCGACCGGCACGATCACCGAGTTCTTCACCTGCTGGGCTTTTACCAGGCCCAGCACTTCGGTGCGGAAGTCTTCTTCACGGTCCGACCAGCGCAGGCCGCCGCGGGCGACGTTGCCAAAGCGCAGGTGCACACCCTCGACCCGTGGCGAGTAGACGAAGATCTCGAACTTCGGCACCGGCTTGGGCAGCTCGGGGATCAGCTTGGGGTTGAACTTGAAGCTGAAGTACGACTTGTTATGGCCCTGGGCATCGGTCTGGTAGAAGTTGGTGCGCAGGGTGGCCTTGATCAGGTCCAGGTAGCGACGCAGGATGCGGTCTTCGTTGAGCACCTGGACGTCATCCAGGGCGGTGAGGATCGCCTGTTCCAGACGCTGCTGCTTGTCGTCGAGGTCTTCGCTGGTGAGCTTGCGCGCCAGGTAGAAGCGGGTCTTGAACAACCGGGTCAGCTCGCGGGCGATGTCGGTGTGGTTGTTCAGGGTGCTGGCGATGTAACCGAGGTCGAAGCCCAGGCGGATCTGCTTGAGGTAGCGGGCGTAGGCACGCAGCAGCGCCACGTCGCGCCATGGCAGGCCGGCGGTCAGCACCAGGCGGTTGAAGGCGTCGTTCTCGGCATCGCCATTGACGATGTGCACGAATGCATCCTGCAGGGTGTCGTTGAGCTGCTGGATGTCGAGGTTCAGGCCTTCGGCGGCGGTGAAGGCAAAGTCATGAATCCAGTACTCGCGGCCATTGGCGTGGCGCAGGCGGTAGGGGAACTCGCCGAGCACGCGCAGGCCGAGGTTTTCCAGGATCGGCAGCACATCTGAAAGCGCCAGCGGTGTATCGGCGTGGTACAGCTTGCAGTGCAGCTGCTGTTTGCCGGCCTGGGTCAGCGGCTGGTAGAAGCTCATGACCAGCGGCTTGCGCTCGGACAGGGTCAGCAGGTGCTGCATGTCGACCACCGCCGAATGGGCGGCGAAACGCTCGCGGTAACCGGCCGGGAAGCCTTTCGGGAAATCGGCCAGGACGTTGGTGCCCTGGGCTTCGCCGAAGCTTTCGACGGTCAGGCTGGCGTAGTCGTCCTGCCACGAACGGCAGGCCTGGATCACTTCGTTTTCCAGTTGCTGCGGGTCGATGTCGATGCGGTTTTTCGGGTCGACGCGCAGAATCAGCTGCACGCGGGCCAGTACCGACTCGGAGAAGAAGGTCCAGAACTCGCAGTCGCTGGCCTTGAGGCGCTCCATCAGCACCTGCTGGATCTTCTGCCGCACTTCGGTGGAGTAGATATCACGCGGCACGTAGGCCAGGCAGTAGCAGAAGCGGCCGTACGGGTCCTTGCGCAGGAACACGCGGATCTTGTTGCGCTCCTGGATCTGCACGATCGACATGACGGTGCTGAACAGCTCGTCGACCGGGGTCTGGAACAGGTCGTCGCGCGGCAGCACTTCCAGGACCTGCGCCAGCTCCTTGCCCAGGTGGGCCTTGGGGTCGAAGTGCGAGCGGCGCTCGACTTCGGCGACCTTGCCACGGATGTAGGGGATCGCGCGCACGCTCTCGCCATACACCGAGGAGGTGTACAGGCCCATGAAGCGGCATTCCTTGATGACCTTGCCGTCGGCGTCCAGCTGGCGGATCGACACGTAGTCCGGGTAGGCCGGACGGTGCACGCGGCTTGGGTGCGCGGCCTTGGCGAAGGACAGCAGCAGCGGCTCTTGCAGGTAATTGACGGCGTAGTCTTCGATGCGCAGGTCTTCGGCGGTGAGACCGACGCGCAGCATGCGGGTCAGGCCGAGGAACGACTGCTCGTCGTATTGCAGCTGGCCGCCCTGGGCGTCGCCATGGACAACGAACTCTTCGTAGCCGAGGAAGGTGAAGTGGTTGCCCAACAGCCACTCGAGGAACGCCTTGACCTCGGCCTTTTCATTTTGTGCCGGGGCGTAGGCGGTTTGTTCAACCAGCGCCACGACCTCGCGCAGCTTGGCTTTCATCGGCTCGAAATCGGCGACGGCGACACGCACTTCAGCCAGCACCTGCTCAAGCTCGCGGGTCAGCAGGTTGAGTTCGGCGGTGTTGGCGCAGCGGTCGATTTCCAGGTACATCAGCGATTCTTGCAGCACGCCTTCGCCCTGGGTGCCCTTGGGCAGGATTTCCAGCAGCTCGCCTTTCGGCCCGCGACGCACACTCAGTACGGTGGTCTGCAGGGTATGGATGCTGTAGCCGCGGCGGTTGAGCTCGGTGCGCACCGAGTCGACCAGAAACGGCAGGTCATGGTGCAGGACTTCGACCGCGGTGTGGGTCGACTGCCAGCCATGACGCTCGTAATCGGGGTTGTAGACGCGAACCTGAGGCTGGGAGTGATCGAAACGCTCGATGATGCGCCAGGCAGAGAGGGTGCAACCGGCCAGGTCCGACATACGGCGCTGGGTGAGTTCGTCCAGAGAGATGATGCCGAAGAACTGCTCGGCGAACAGCGCCACTTGTGGCAGTGCCTGTTCGCTGATGTGCTGCGCCAGGGCCGCTTGCAGTTGATGCTGGAAGTCGGCTTTGCTGGCTGCGGTGAAAAACGCCATCTGTGGTACTCCGCTTGGGCTTTATTATTGAGTGAAGCGTCGCGCGCGTCCGCCGTTTACGGATCAACGATAGCCAACCCGTAGCAGGAGGACGGTAAAACCATAGAAACAGGCGCTCAAGGTGACCCGCAAGTCACATCTTCCCGCT
Source organism: Pseudomonas sp. UC 17F4 (assembly GCF_900101695.1). Lineage (NCBI taxonomy): Bacteria > Pseudomonadati > Pseudomonadota > Gammaproteobacteria > Pseudomonadales > Pseudomonadaceae > Pseudomonas > Pseudomonas sp. UC 17F4. The sequence goes on along the minus strand of NZ_FNKV01000001.1, from coordinate 2,477,879 downwards.
CCACGGATGGGCATCTGCAAAAACGACTGCCAGCGCGGCTGTGTCTTTACGGGTGTCCATCGACAGCGCAGCTTAACGAGTGCCCGCCCGCCCCTGCTTGCGGTGCTGCGACATATTCGGTCATTGAGGTGCAACCGTACGTTTATCCACAGGCCGAACACTGGCAGAATCGTGTTTCAACTTATTGATCGAGCCGCTCATGCAATTCAAGACCGCCCTGCTCTTCGCCACCCCCTGCGATGATGAAGAAGACAACATGGCCACCCTGTGCTGCCACAGCGACAAGGGCCAGATGTTCCTCATGACGCGCTATCCGGACGAAGACACGGTGGACATCACCCTGGATGACGAGCCAAGCACCCTCGACGGCCTCAAAGTGACCTTCAGTGCCAAACGCTTGATGATCGAAGTGGCAGCGGGCGATACCGATGCGCTCAATGGCGACGACTTTCTGGAAATCCTGCTTACCGCCGACGGCACCGACCTCGCCGAAGTCGAAGAAACCCTGCAGAACATCCTCAAGGGCACCGGCACCTACGTCAGCGAGCTGTAATCGCCCACGCGGTTTCTTGACAAGGAACCGCTGCAAAAGGCATTGTCTGACAACCTGATTAATGAGCCACCCTCATGCTTGAGCTTCAGCGCCCCGACACCCTGGTCGAACGGGTTGTCGGCGCCATCCGCGCCGAAATCGATTCCGGTCGCCTGGCGGCCGAATCGCGCCTGCCCACCGAACAGCAACTGGCCGAGCAATTGAACGTCAGCCGCTCGGTGGTACGCGAGGCAGTGGCCCAGCTCAAGGCGGACGGGGTGCTGATCGCCCGCCGCGGCCTGGGTTCGTACATTTCGCAAACCCCGACCGGCACGGTCTTCCGCTTCCCTGCTGCGCAAGGCCGCAGCCCGGACCTGGTGCAGATGTTCGAAGTGCGCCTGTGGATCGAGACCCAGGCCGCCTCGGTAGCCGCCCAGCGCCGCGACGCCGCTGACCTGGCGCGCATGGGCAAGGCCCTGCAGGAGATGCTCGACAAGCGCAGCGAGTTTGCCGTAGCTGCCGCCGCTGACGTGGAGTTCCACCGGGCCATCGCCGAGGCCAGCAAGAACGATTATTTCGTCGCTTTCCATGATTTTCTGCGTGGCCAGCTGGCCGCAGCCCGTCGCACCGCCTGGGAAAACTCGGCGGCGCATTCGGTCGGCGGTTCGGCCGATGCCCATCGCGAGCACCAGGCGCTGTACCAGGCCATCGCCGATGGCGACCGGCTTGGCGCCGCAGCCTGCGCCGAAGCGCACCTGCGGGCCTCGGCCAAACGCCTGAAACTGGACCTGCCGAGTATCGACTGAACACCCTATAGAACGGGCGCTGCGGCATGGCGCCCTTTTGTTTGACCTACTTAGTCTGACAACCTGATAAGCAGACTCTCTGACAAGAACAAGCCAAGGTGACACCTGCATGATCTACGACTACTGCATCATCGGCGGCGGCATCGTCGGCCTCGCCACCGCCATGGCGCTGCTGGAACGCCAACCGGGCGCCTCCTTGCTGATCCTGGAAAAGGAAAGCAGCCTGGCCAAGCACCAGACCGGGCATAACAGCGGCGTGATTCACGCAGGCATCTATTACGCGCCGGGCAGCCTCAAGGCCGACCTGTGCAAGCGCGGCGCCCAGGCCACCAAAGCGTTCTGCAGCGAGCACCAGATCAAGTTCGAAGTCTGCGGCAAGTTGCTGGTGGCCTCGACGCCGCTGGAAGTCGAGCGCATGCACGCCCTGTACGAGCGCTCGCAGCAGAACGGCCTGAAGGTCGAACAGCTGGATGCCAAGGAACTGCAACGCCGCGAGCCGAATATCGTCGGCCTCGGCGGCCTGTTCCTCGATGCCACCGGCATTGTCGACTACCAGCAGGTCTGCGAAGCCATGGCCCGGGTCATCCAGCGATTCGGCGGCGAAGTGCAGCTGCAAACCACCGTGCGCGCTATTGTCGAAACCGCCGACAAGGTCACCATCAGCAGCGACGACAAGGTCTGGAGCGCCCGCCAGCTGGTGGCCTGTGCCGGCCTGCAATCGGACCGCCTGGCAACCATGGCCGGGGTCAAGATCGACCACCAGATCATCCCCTTCCGCGGCGAATACTTCCGCCTGCCTGCGGCCAAGAACGACATCGTCAACCACCTGATCTACCCGATTCCCGACCCGGAGCTGCCGTTTCTTGGCGTGCACCTGACGCGGATGATCGACGGCAGCGTTACCGTCGGGCCGAACGCGGTACTGGGGCTGGGCCGGGAAAACTACCGCAAGTTCTCGGTGAACTGGCGCGACGTTGCCGAATACGCGCGTTTTCCGGGGTTCTGGAAAACCATCTGGAACCACCTTGGTTCCGGCACCGCCGAGATGAAGAACTCACTGTTCAAAGGCGGCTATCTGGAGCAATGCCGCAAATACTGCCCGTCGCTGAATGTCGAAGACCTGCTGCCCTATGAGGCCGGGATCCGCGCCCAGGCGGTGATGCGCGACGGCACCCTGGTGCACGACTTCCTGTTCGCCGAGACGCCGCGCATGGTGCACGTCTGCAACGCGCCCTCGCCGGCGGCCACCTCGGCCATCCCGATCGGCCAGATGATCGCCGAAAGGATCTTCAAGGCCCGCTGAATCCTGCTGCACACCTAACTACAAAGACAAAAAAGGAACACCCCACATGTCGGTACATGAGGCGGCTGCGGCCGCGAGCGAAACCCCGGAACAAAAACGCAAACGCCTGCGCAAGGTCGCCGCCGCGACCATCTTCGGCTCGATGCTGGAGTGGTACGACTTCTACCTGTACGCGACCATGGCGGCGATCGTCTTCTCGAAGATCTTCTTCGACCCGAGCAACCCCGCGGTGGCGTCGCTGCTGGCGTTCTCCACCTTCGCCATCGGCTTTATCGCCCGCCCCTTCGGCGGCGTACTGTTCGGCTACCTGGGCGACCGCTTCGGGCGCAAGCAGGTACTGGTCATCACCTTTTGCATGATGGGCGTGTGCACTACCCTGATCGGCCTGATCCCCAGCTACGCCTCGATCGGTATCTGGGCGCCGATCATCCTCGTACTGGTACGCATCATCCAGGGCCTGGGTGCCGGTGCAGAGTTGTCTGGCGCGGCGGTGACCTCTTATGAACACGCCAGCGAAGGCAAGCGCGGCAGCCAGGGCGCCTGGCCGGCGCTGGGCCTGAACCTGGGCCTGCTGCTGTCGTCGCTGACCGTCTACCTGCTGACCATGAACGGCAACGAGTTCCTGCTCGCCGGCGGCTGGCGCATCCCGTTCATCTGCAGCATCGTGCTGGTCGGCGTCGGCCTGTGGGTGCGTAAAAGCATCCCGGAAACCCCGGACTTCAAAGAGCTCGACAAAACCCCGGCCAAGGACCAGGTATCGCCGCTCAAACTGCTGTTTCGCAACGACCTCAAAGGCCTGGCCGTGGTGTTCTTCGTGGCCATCGGCTACAACGCCCTGAGCTACATCTTCAAGACCTTCTCGCTGGCCTACCTGACCCAGTACAAAGGCGTCGAAGCCCATGTCACCTCGCTGTCGGTGACCATCGCCAGCCTGGTGGCGATTATCGCCGTGCCGTTCTTCGGCTGGCTGTGCGACAAATGGAGCAGCAAGACCGTGCTAATGCTTGGCGGGCTGTTCTCGGTGCTGTTCGCCTACCCGTTCCTGAGCCTGCTCAACACCGGCGAGCCGATGATGATCTACCTGGCGATTGCCATCGGTACCGGCATCCTCGCACCGATGATGTTTGCCCCGCAGGGCTCGTTCCTCAGCCGCCAGTTCCCGACCCAGACCCGCTCTTCGGGCTTTGGCACCGGGCGCGAGATCGGCACCGCCGTGGCCGGCGGCCTGGCACCGCTGGGCGGCCTGGCGCTGGTGGCCAACTCGGCGACCCACTCCACCGACGGCGTGGCGCTGATTCTGGTGGTGGCGGCGGTGTTCGTGGTGGTGTTTGCCCTGTGCGACCAGGGCCGCAAGCATTCCAGCTTCAAGAACTGACACCCCGGCTCCCACAGGGTCAGCGCGATCCCTGTGGGAGTTGGCGTTGCCGACGATGGGCTGCACAGCAGCCCCGACTTCACGATTTGAACAATTTTCCCTGCTGCCGTTAGTCGCAAGCCCCCGGATGGATTAAAGTATCAGCCCCCGCCCGGGCGCTTTTACGCCGCACGCCCTGGCTTTTTTCCAGGAACCGTCAACGATGGAACACCGTGAGGCGCTGATCGCGCTGCGCACCTTTCTTTCAACCCAGATCCTGGGCCAGGAAAAACTCGTCGAGCGCTTGCTCATCGTGCTCCTCGCCGACGGCCACATGCTGGTCGAAGGCGCCCCGGGCCTGGCCAAGACCAAGGCCATCAAGGAACTGGCCGAAGGCGTCGAAGCCGAGTTCCATCGTATCCAGTTCACCCCCGACCTGCTCCCGGCCGACATCACCGGCACCGAGATCTATCGCCCGGAAACCGGCAGCTTCGTGTTCCAGCAGGGGCCGATCTTCCACAACCTGGTATTGGCCGACGAAATCAACCGCGCCCCGGCCAAGGTTCAGTCGGCGCTGCTCGAGGCCATGGCCGAACGCCAGGTCAGTGTCGGGCGCAGTACCTACGAGCTGTCGCCGCTGTTCCTGGTGATGGCCACGCAGAACCCGATCGAGCAGGAAGGCACCTACCCGCTGCCCGAAGCCCAGCTCGACCGCTTCCTCATGCACGTCAAGATTGGTTTTCCCGATGCCGCCGTCGAACGGCGCATCCTCCAGCAGGCCCGGGGCGAGGCGCTCAACGGCGAGACCAAGCCGGAACGACGGGTCAGCCAGCAGGCGATCTTTGCCGCACGCAAGGAAATCCTCGGCCTGTACATGGCCGACGCGGTAGAGGAATACCTGGTGCAACTGGTGATGGCCACCCGCACCCCGGCCAAGTTCGACCTGGAGCTGGCCGACTGGATTGCCTACGGCGCCAGCCCGCGCGGCTCGATTGCCCTCGACCGCTGCGCGCGGGCTCATGCCTGGCTGGCCGGACGCGACTTCGTCAGCCCTGAAGACATCCAGGCGGTGCTGTTCGACGTACTGCGCCACCGCATCATTCTTTCCTTCGAGGCCGAGGCCGCCGGGATTGACCAGGACCGGGTGATCCAGCGCATCCTCGACGTCGTCGCCGTCGCCTGAACCCATGCCCAATCGCCTGCTGGCCGTGCCCGGAATCCGCATCAGCCTCGCCGAGCTGATCGAGATGCGCCATCGCGTGCGCGAAGTGCAGTTGTTCTCCCGGCCCGGCCAGCGCAGCCCGCTGGTCGGCCTGCACCACTCGAAACTGCGCGGACGCGGGGTCGACTTCGATCAGGTGCGGGTGTACCAGGCCGGCGACGATGTGCGCAACATCGACTGGCGGGTGACCGCGCGCACCCAGGAGCCGCATACCAAGCTGTTTCATGAGGAGCGGGAGCGGCCGATCTTCATCCTCGTCGAACAAAGCCAGCGTCTGTTCTTCGGTTCCGGGCTGATGTTCAAGTCGGTGCTCGCCGCCCAGGCCGCCGCCCTGATCGGCTGGGCTGCGCTGGGCCACAACGACCGCATTGGCGGCCTGGTGTTCGGCGACAACGAGCACTACGAAATCAAGCCACGGCGCAGCAAGCAGAGCCTGTTGCAGTTGCTCAACCGCCTGGCACGGGTCAACCAGTCGCTGCATACCGAAGCCGTGCCCCAGGCCGACAGCCTCGGTATCGCCCTGCGCCGCGCCCGCGAAGTGCTGCGCCCGGGCAGCCTGGCAATCATCATCTGCGACGAGCGGGCGCTGACGCCTGCGGTCGAGCAGCAATTGAGCCTGCTTTCGCGTCATTGCGACCTGCTGCTGTTGCCGTTGTCCGACCCGCTCGACCATGCCCTGCCGGCCGCCGGCCTGCTGCGCTTTGCCCAGCACGGTGCGCAACTGGAGCTCGACACCCTCGACCCGACCCTGCGCAAGAGCTACCGCCAGCAAAGCGAGGCGCGCATCGAACGCTGGGAGCTGCTGGCGCAAAAGCTGCGGGTGGTGCTGATGCCGCTGAGCACCCAGAGCGAGATGATCGAGCAACTGCGCGAGTACCTTAACGCGCAACGACCGGGGAAAACCTCGTGAACCCGCTCGATCAATTGCAGCCGCTGCTGGCCCCACCGCCGATCGGCTGGTGGCCGCTGGCGCCAGGCTGGTGGGCACTGCTGTTGCTGCTGCCGCTACTGGCTTGGGGCCTGTGGCGCCTGCGCCATTGGCGCCCGGGCAAAAAGCCCATCGTGCGCGCCGAACTGCCCCTGGACCCGGTACGCATCGAGGCCCTGGCCGAACTCGCGCGCCTGCCCAAACCCTACGACGGTGCCCCGGCCGGGGCCTGGCTGCAGCAGATCAACGCACTGCTCAAGCGCCTGTGCCGCAACCATTACCCGGGCAGCCACAGCCATACCCTCAACGGCCGCCAATGGCTGGCGTTTCTTGATAACCGCTGCCCGGCCGCCGGCCTGACCCGCTGGATGGTACTGGTCGAAGGCGCCTACAAGCCCGAATGCAAACTCGACGACAAAGCCATCAACGGCCTCAACCAGTCGGTCGAAACCTGGATCCGCAAACATGTTTGAACTGGCCTGGCCGTGGATCTTCGTGCTGCTGCCGCTGCCCTGGCTGGCGCGCCTGCTGCTGCCGGCCGCCGACAGCGGCGAGCCGGTGCTCAAGGTCAGTTTCCTCGATGAACTCGAAGGCCTGGCCGGGCGCCGCGCGCGCCTGAACCTGCCGACCTGGCGCCAGCAAGCGCCATTCGTGCTGGTCTGGCTGTTGCTGCTGTTTGCCGCCGCCCGCCCGCAGTGGCTGGGCGAACCGCTGCCGGTGGCCGCCAGTGGCCGCGACCTGCTGGTGGCGGTGGATGTTTCCGGCTCCATGGACTTTCCCGACATGCAGTGGCAAGGCGACGACGTCAGCCGCCTGACCCTGGTCAAGGCCCTGCTCGGCGACTTTCTCGAAGAGCGCCAGGGCGATCGCGTCGGCCTGATCCTGTTCGGCAGCCAGGCCTACCTGCAGGCACCGCTGACTTTCGACCGGCGCACCGTACGCACCTTCCTCGACGAAGCGCAGATCGGCATCGCCGGCAAGAACACTGCCATTGGCGATGCCATCGGCCTGGCGCTCAAGCGCCTGCGTCAGCGCCCGGCGCAGAGCCGGGTGCTGGTGCTGGTCACCGACGGCGCCAACAACGGCGGGCAGATCCACCCGCTGACCGCCGCGCGCCTGGCCGCCCAGGAAAACGTGCGCATCTACACCATCGGCATTGGTGCCGACCCGGAGCAGACCGGCACCGCCGGCTTGCTGGGCATCAACCCGAGCCTGGACCTGGACGAAGCCTCGCTCAAGGAAATCGCCGAACTGACCGGCGGCAGCTACTTCCGCGCCCACGACGGCGAAGAACTGCAAGCCATCGGCGACGCCCTCGACCGCCTGGAGCCTGTGGCCCAGCAGCCGACCCAGGCGCGCACCGCCGAGCCGCTGTACAGTTGGCCGCTGGCCCTGGCGTTGGTGCTCAGCGTGCTGCTGGTGGTCGAACAGCAATGGCCCGACAACCTGTTGCAGCGCCTGCTGCGCCGCCCACGCTTTTTGCAGCCGCACCCGGAATGGCGCCAGCGCCTGCAACGGCTGCGCTTGAGGAGGCGGCGATGAACGAACTGTGGCCGCAATGGCTACGCCCGCTGTGGCTGGTCGTCCTGCCGCTGCTGGCCTGGTTGCTGTGGAAGCTCTGGCACCGGCAAAAACGCGCCGGGCGCTGGCAGATGATCCTGCCCGCGGCCTTCCATGCCGTGCTGCTCGGTGGCGGCAACGGTCGCGACAGCAAACTGCCGTGGATCGCGTTGGGCCTGGCCTGGCTGATCACCGTGCTGGCCCTGGTAGGCCCAAGCTGGCAGCGCCTGGAGGACACCCGCCAGCGCCCGGCCGACCCGCTGGTGGTGCTGCTTGAGCTGACCCCGCAGATGCTTGCCGACGACGCCGCGCCAAACCGCCTGGAACAGGCCCGACGCAAGATCCTCGACCTGCTCGAGCACCGCCGCGACAGCCAGACCGCGATCATCGTCTACGCCGGCAGCGCGCACACCCTGGTGCCGCTGTCCGACGACCTGGCCACCAGCCGCAACCTGCTCGAAGCCCTGGACCCGGCGATCATGCCGCAAGCCGGCCAGCGCGCGGATCTTGCCGTGCGCAAGGGCCTGGCCCTGCTCGCCCAGGCAGGCATCGGCCAGGGCCGGCTGCTGTTGATCGGCTCATCGCTCGATACCCAGGAGCGCCAGGGCATCGTCCAGGCGCTTGGCCGCCAGGGCCCGAGCCTGTTGATGCTCGGCGTCGGCAGCGCCGAGGGGGCGCCGGTCAGGCAGGCCAACGGCGAGTTCCTCAAGGACGATCAGGGCGGCATCCTCTTGCCGCGCCTCGACAGCGCCAGCCTCAAAGCCTTTGTCACCAGTACCGGCGGGCGTTATCGCAGCGCCCGCATCGACGACCTCGACCTGCGCGGCCTGCGCCTGTTCGACAACCCGCGCAGCCTGCGAGACGATGGCCAGACCGTGCAGCTCGACAGCTGGGCCGACCAGGGCTATTGGCTGTTGCTGCCACTGTTGCTGCTGGCCGCCTGCGCCGGCCGCCGTGGCTGGCTGTTCTGCCTGCCGTTGCTGCTGGCCCTGCCGCAACCAAGCTACGCCTTCGAGTTCAACGACCTGTGGCTGCGCCCCGACCAGCAAGGCCAGCGCCTGCTTGAGCAGCAGCGCCCGGCCGAAGCTGCGCGACACTTCGAAGACCCGCAATGGAAAGGCCTGGCCTTGTATGAGGCCGGCGACTACAACGGCGCCGCGCGCCAGTTCGCCCAGGGCAACCGCGCCGCCGACCATTACAATCGCGGCAACGCCCTGGCCCGCAGCGGTGAACTGGAAGCCGCAGTGGATGCCTACGAGCAGGCTCTGGAGCGCCAGCCGGAACTGCAACCGGCGCTGGCCAACAAGGCCCTGGTCGAGCAATTGCTGCAACAACGCCAGGCCGAACAGACGCCTGAGCAGCCGCCCGAAGACAACCAGCAAAGCGACCCCAACAGCAGCAGCGACGCTGCCAGCAGCTCGCAGAACGCCCAGGACCAGGCCGCAGCAAAACCACCGCAAGAGGCCGATGAAGCAGGCAAACCTGCAGACAACGCCAACGAGCAGGCACAAAACCAGGCCAGCGGCGCGGACGACGAAGACACCACCCGCCCGCCCCAGCGCCCGACCGACAGCAGCCTTGATGCCGAACAGCGCCAGGCCCTGGAACAATGGCTGCGACAGATTCCGGACAACCCGGCCGAGCTGTTGCGGCGTAAATTCTGGTATGAACAGCAACAACATCAGGAAACCCATCGATGAGTCGCGTCTGCGTCCTGGTCTTCAGCCTCTTTATCGCCCTGCAGGTGCAGGCGGCGGCGCTGCTCGCCAGTGTCGACCGCACCCGCCTGAATGCCGGCGAAACCCTTGAGCTGACCCTCGAGACCCAGGATGTCACCCAATTCGGCAAGCCCGACCTGACGCCGCTCGATGCCAGCTTCGAAGTGCGTGGCACCCGCCAGGTCAACAGCCTCAACAGCCTCGACGAGAACAGCGCCAACACCCGCTGGATCATCACCCTGTTGCCACGCCAGAGCGGCAGCGTGGAAATACCCGCTCTGCAACTGGGCGAGGTGCGCAGCCAGCCGATCAGCCTGCAGATCCAGGCCAACGAGATCAGCAGCGAAAACCACGGGCCGGTGTTCATCGACGCCAGCCTCGACCAGCCCGAGGTTTACGTCCAGGCCCAGGCGGTGCTGACCCTGAGCATCTATCACTCGGTGCCGCTGTACGACGACAGCAGCCTCAGCCCGCTGCAGCTGGACAACGCCAGGGTCGAGCCGCTGGGTGAGTCGCGCACCTTCGAAAAAGTCATCGACGGTGTGCGCCACGGCGTGATCGAGATGCGCTATGCAATTTACCCGCAGCAAAGCGGCGACCTGAAAATCCCGGCCCTGACCTTCAGCGCCACCGCCGCGCAGAACGACGCCGAGCAGGAACTCAACACCCCGCGCGCCGGCAAGCAGGTGCAGGTCAGCTCGACACCGCTGGTGTTGACGGTCGACCCGATCCCGGCCGATTACCCAGCCGATACACCGTGGCTGCCGGCCAACAGCCTGACCCTGGAAGAACACTGGAGCCCGGACCCGGCCCAGCAACAGACGCAAATCGGCGACTCGCTGACCCGCACCGTGATCCTCCAGGCCGAGGGTTTGTCCAGCGCCCAGTTGCCACCACTGCCCGGCACTGAAGTGAGCGGCCTGCGCCGCTACCCGGACCAGCCGCAACTGCGCAACCAGGTCAATGACCGCGGCCTGCTCGGGGTGCGTGAAGAGCGCGAAGCGCTGGTACCGACCCACGCCGGCAGGCTGGAACTGCCGAGCCAGGAAGTGGTCTGGTGGAACACCCGCGAAGATCATCTGGAGCGCAGCAATCTGCCGGCGCGCAGCCTGCAGATCGAGGACAACCCGGCGCTGAGCGCCGACAAGCCGGCCAGCGTCGACCCGGTCACGGTGCACACCTACCTGCTCTGGCCCTGGCAACTGAGTACCCTGGTGCTGGCCCTGACCACCCTGCTGGGCTTTGCCCTGTGGTGGCGGGCGCGCTCGCAACCGGCGGTGCTGCGCGCGGCGCAAAGCGGGCCGAGCCCGCGCACCCTGCTAGATGACCTCAAGCGCGCGTGCCAGGCCAACGACCCTCAAGCGACGCGCCAGGCCCTGGATGCCTGGGCGCGCCAGCAACCGGAAACCCTGGCCGAGATGGCCGCGCGTTTCGTGCCGCTGTCCGATGCCCTCGATGGCCTCAACGGCGCCTTGTACAGCGAAAGCGGGCAGTATTGGCAAGGCGAAGAATTATGGCGGGCCATCGGTACCATCCCGGCCGCCGAGCAGGTCCAGCCTGCACAAAGCGAGAACGGCAGCTTGCCGCCGCTGTACCCCAAATAACCTCAAGGCGTGACGCCCCGGGCGCCACGCCGGCACACTGCGGAACCCTTCATGCGTCTGTTTCACACCTCCGACTGGCACCTGGGTCAAACCCTGCACGGCCAGGAACGCGACTTCGAACACGCCTGCTTTCTCGAGTGGCTGCTCGGCCAGCTCAAGCTGCGCCAGCCCGATGCCCTGCTGATTGCCGGCGACATCTTCGACACCGTCAACCCGCCGGTCAAAGCCCAGGAACGGCTCTACGACTTCATCGTCCAGGCCCACGAACAGCAGCCCAAGCTGACCATCGTGATGATTGCCGGCAACCATGACTCCGGTTCGCGCATCGAGTTGCCGGCGCCGCTGATGCGCAGCCTGCGCACCCACGCCCTGGGCCGTGTGCAATGGCTGGATGAAGGCGAGCTGGACAGCGAGCGCCTGCTGATTCCGCTGACCAACGCCAAGGGCAAGGTCGCCGCCTGGTGCCTGGCGCTGCCATTTTTGCGCCCGGCAGAAGTCACCGGTGCGCACCTGGGCGATGACTACCTGCGCGGCATCGCCCAGGTCCACGAAAAACTCATCGCCGCCGCCCTGCAACGGCGCAAAAACGGCCAGGCGCTGATTGCCGTGAGCCATGCCCACATGGCCGGCGGCTCGATCTCGGAAGACTCCGAACGCAGCCTGATCATCGGCAACGCCGAAGCCTTGCCGGCGCGGCTGTTCGCCCCGGAGATCAGCTACGTCGCCCTCGGCCACCTGCACAAACCGCAGAAGGTCAACCGCGAAGAGCGCATCCGCTACAGCGGCTCGCCGATCCCGCTGTCGTTCTCGGAAATCGGCTATCAGCACCAGGTTCTGGAAATCGAACTGGACGGCGCCAAGCTTGCCAGCGTCGAATCGCGCCTGGTGCCGCGCGCCGTGCACCTGCAACGCCTGGGCCCGGCGCCGCTGGCCGAGGTGCTGGAGCAACTGGCCGAGCTGCCGGTGGTCGACCTGCTCGACGACCCGCAGCGCCAACCCTGGCTGGAGATCCGCGTACGCCTGGACGAACCCCTGCCCGACCTGCGCGCGCAACTTGAAAGCGCCCTGCACGGCAAGGCCGTGCGCCTGGTGCGCATCGCCGCCGAATATGCCGGCAACGGCCGCAGCGCAGACGACAGCAGCGCCGACCTGCTGGAACTCGGCCAACTGACCCCGCACGAGCTGTTCAGCCGCGCCTGGGAGCAGGCCTACGGCAACGCCGTCGATGAACAGACCCTGGCCGACTTTGCCCTGTTGCTGCAGGACGTCCAGCAGGAGCAAGAACAGCCATGAAGATTCTCGCCATCCGCCTGAAGAACCTGGCCTCCCTGGAAGGCCCGATCGAGATCGACTTCAGCGCCGAGCCGCTGGCCAGCGCCGGCCTGTTCGCCATTACCGGACCTACCGGCGCCGGCAAGAGCACCCTGCTCGATGCCCTGTGCCTGGCGCTGTTCGGCGCGGTGCCGCGGCTGAGCAACATCGGCCGCGAAACCAAAGTGCCGGAAGTCGACAGCGACATCCTTACCAGCGACCCGCGCACCCTGCTGCGTCGGGGTTCGGGCAGCGGCTTTGCCGAGGTGGATTTCGTCGGCATCGACAGTCGTCGCTACCGCGCCCGCTGGGAAACCAACCGCGCCCGCGACAAGGCCAACGGCAAGCTGCAAGGCAGCCGCCAGAGCCTGCATGACCTGGACAGCGAGCAACTGCTGAGCAACCAGAGCAAGGCCGAATACAAGCAACTGATCGAGTCGCGCCTGGGACTTAATTTCGAGCAGTTCACCCGTGCCGTGATGCTCGCCCAGAGCGAGTTCAGCGCCTTCCTCAAGGCCGATGACAAAGAGCGCAGCGAGCTGCTGGAAAAGCTCACCAACACGGCGATCTACAGCCAGTTGGGGCGCCGCGCCTACAGCAAGAGCAAAGAAGCCGAAGAGGCGCACAAAGCCCTGCAGGACCAGGCCAGCGGCGTGCTGCCCATGGCCGCCGAGGCTCGCGCCGAACTGGACCTGCACTACACCCAAGCGCTCGACGGGTTCAAGGCCGAACAGGCGCAACTGCGCCTGCTCGAACAGCAACGCAGCTGGCTCAGCGAGCTGCTGCAACTGCAAGAGCAAGTGCAGGCCAGCAGCGCGCAACTGCACAGCGCCCAACACCACCACGATAGCCTGCACGGTGAGCGGCTGAAGCTTGCGCGCCTGGAACAGTTGGCGCCGCAGCGTCACCAGTTCGCCCGCCAGCAGGCGCTCAATGCCCAGCTCAGCCCGCTGGCCGCGAGTATCGCCGCGCAGCGCCAGCAACATGAGCAGTTGCATAGCCGTCAGCAGCTGCAGGACGAACAGGCCAAGGCCCGCGAAGCCCTGGGCCTGGCCCTGGCACAACAAAGCGACAGCGCACCTGCGCTACGCCAGGCCTTTGCCGAACAAAACACCCTGACCCGTTTGCAGCAGGAGCTGACCAACAGCACAGGGCTCAAGCAGCAGGCCGAACAGGCCAGTGCCGAAGGCCAGCAACAGCTGCTGAGCCTCAATGAGCAGCAACGCCTGAGCGAACAACGCTTGCAGCAGATCGGCGCGCAGCTTGAGCAAAGCGTGGCGCTGGCTGGCTTGAGCGAAGCCTGGAATGCCTATCGCCACCGCCTGCAGCAACTGATGCAACTGGGCAACCGCCTAAACCAGGGCCGTGCCGAACTGCCGGGCCTGCAGCAACGCGCCAGCGAGGCCCACGCCCAGCTTGAAACGCAACGCGCCGCCCTGGCCCTGCTCTACCGCGAAGCCGAGGCCGAACCCGAGGCACTGGCCGAACAGATCGGCCTGCTTGGCGAGCTGTTGCAGAAAAACCGCCAGCAGCAACGCCAGGTCGAAGAACTGAGCCGGCTGTGGAGCAACCAGCAAGAGCTCGAACAGCGCCTGCAAGCCCTGCGCGAACGCCAGCAAGCTGCCCTGCAACAACGCGAACAGCTGATCAGCGAAGGCCTCAATGGCAAAAACCAGTTGACCGCCGCCGAACAGGCGCTGAACGTTACTCGCCAGTTGCTCGAACGCCAGCGCCTGGCCCGCAGCCAGAGCGTCGAAGAACTGCGCGCGCAATTGCAGGACGACCAGCCCTGTCCGGTCTGCGGTAGCCAGGAACACCCTTACCATCAGCCCGAAGCCCTGCTGCAAAGCCTCGGCCGCCACGACCAGAACGAAGAAGCCAATGCCCAGCAGGTGGTCGACGGGCTGAAGAAGCAACTCGATGAGCTGCGCACGCAACTGGGCGGGGGCAACGGCCAGATCAAGGAGTACCTGCACCAGCAGGAGCAACTGGGCAGCCAGCAACAGGCGCTGCTGCCCAGCCTCCAAGCGCACCCGCTGTACCCGTCGCTGGCCGCTCAGGACGCAAGCCAGCGCAGCACCTGGCTGGACTTGCAGGCACGCAACCTGAACCACGACATCGGTCGTGACGAGCAGCGCCAGAACGCCCTGCTGACCCTGCAAAAAGACGCCAGCCGCCTGCAACAGCAGCTGCAGGCAGCCCAAGAAGCCAGCCAGCAGGCCAGCCAGCACCTGAGCCAGCAGCAAACAGCGCTGGCCAGTGACGAAGAACGCCTGGAACAGGAACTGGGCAGCTTCGCCAGCCTGTTGCCCGCTGACATCCTCAACGACCTGCGCCAGGAGCCGGCCGCCGCCTTCATGCGCCTGGACCAGCAACTGGCCCTGCGCCTGGATCTTTTGCAACGGCAAAAGGACGAACAGCAGGAACATGCCGAGCGCCAGCAGAGCCTGGACAAAGCCCAGCTGCAGCAACAGGCGCGGGTACAAAAACACGAAGAGCTGCAACAACAGTGCACTGAGCTGGAACACCAGCATCAAAGTAGCCGCGACAGCCTCACCGCCCTGCTCGGCGAACAGGCCAGCGCCGAACACTGGCAGCAGCATCTGGAACAGGCCGTGGAGCACGCACGCCAGGCTGAAACCCAGGCGCTGCAACAACTGCAGCAAACCCAGGCGCAACTGATCGAACTGGCCGCCGAGCTCAAGGCCAAAGACGAACGCCTGAGCAACCTGGAACAGGAACACAACGAGGTTCGCGCGCAGATCGAACAATGGCGCCAGGGCCACCCGGAACTGGACGATAGCGGTCTGGAGCAATTACTGGCACTGGACGACAACGCCGTAGCGCAGCTGCGTCAGGGTCTGCAGGACGCCGAAAAAGCCATCGAACAGGCCCGCACCCTGCTGCAGGAGCGCCAGCAGCGCCTGGACCAGCATCAGGCCCAGGGCAACGCCGAGCTCACCCGCGAAGCCCTGGAGCAGGTAATCGACAGCCTGCAGCTACAGCTGGCGGCCAGCGAACAGACCTGCGCCGAACTGCGTGCCGCCCAGGCTGAAGACCAGCGCCGGCAACTGGCGCACCAGGCCCTGGCCGAACGGATCGCCAGCGCCTACGGCGAATGGCAGCGCTGGGCGCGGCTCAACGCCCTGATAGGCTCGGCCACCGGCGACACCTTCCGCAAGATCGCCCAGGGCTACAACCTCGACCTGCTGGTGCACCACGCCAACGCCCAATTGCGTCAGCTGGCCCGGCGCTACCGGCTCAAGCGCGGTGGCAGCCTGCTCGGCTTGCTGGTGCTGGACACGGAAATGGGCGACGAGCTGCGCTCGGTGCATTCGCTGTCGGGCGGTGAAACCTTCCTGGTCTCGCTGGCCCTGGCCCTGGGCCTGGCATCGATGGCCTCGAGCACCTTGCGCATCGAGTCGCTGTTCATCGACGAAGGCTTCGGCAGCCTCGATCCGGAGTCGCTGCAACTGGCCATGGACGCCCTCGACGGCCTGCAGGCCCAGGGCCGCAAGGTCGCGGTGATCTCCCACGTACAGGAAATGCACGAGCGTATCCCGGTGCAGATCCAGGTGCGTCGCCAGGGCAATGGCCTGAGCACGGTGGAGGTCAGCGGATGATCCTCTACTCGTTCCGCCGCTGCCCGTGGGCCATGCGTGCGCGCCTGGCGCTGCGCTATGCCGAGTGTCCGGTAGAAATTCGCGAAGTCAGCCTCAAGGCCAAACCTGCCGAGCTTCTGGCACTGTCGCCCAAGGGCACGGTACCGGTGTTGAGTGCAGGTAGCCTGGTGCTGGAGGAAAGCCTGGAGATCATGCGCTGGGCCCTCGCCCGGCATGATCCGCAAGACTGGCAACTGGCGGCCGACCCGCAGGCGGCGCAGGCCGCCGAGGCGCTGATCGAGCGCAATGATCGCCAGTTCAAGGTGCAGGTCAATCTGTACAAGTACGCTGAACGCTACCCGCAGCACTCGCGTGAGGAGTACCGGGCACAGGCTGAACCCTGGCTGGCCGAGCTGAATGAGCGACTGGCGCACCAGGGCTACCTGTTCGCTGACCATCCAAGCCTGGCGGATGCGGCGTTACTGCCATTGATGCGCCAGTTCGCCGGGGTCGAGCCTGAATGGTTTGCCCAGGCGCCCTACCCGCACTTGCGGGCGTGGCTGCAGGGTTGGCTGGAGTCGGCGCTGTTCAAGGCGATCATGGCGCGCTAGGCTTGTGGTCCAGCGCGGCGTAGAAGTTGGCGCTTTGTTGCAGGTACTTCTGGGTATAGCTCTGGGTCGACGATTTGCGCTCGCTGAGCTCGACGTGGGCGTTGGCCGGCAGGACCACCGAAGCAGAAATGGCGGAAGCGGCGATGACCGGGAAAAGGTTGAAGTTCATGGCGCTGACCCTCGAAGTCTGTGGTTTGAAGTGGCCGTCTGGGGCCGTGGTTCAAACTTACGCCGCTGGCGCGGCGCACAGAAATTCATTGCAGCAGTAGCAAACATCAGCGTAATTGATAGTCAGTTGACGAACTTCAGGTCCGAGGGCGCATCCTGGGCCAGCTTCTGCACGGTTTCACCGAGCAAGCCACTGCGCGGATCACGGCGGATCACCACGATCTGGTTACTCTTCTGATTGGCCACCAGCAGGAACTTGCCGCTCGGGTCGAGGGTGAATTCCCGAGGATGATCACCTTCGACACTGCGCCTCTGCACCTGCATCAGCTTGCCGGTCTTGTCATCGACGGCAAACACCAGCAGCTCGTTGGCCGTACCGCGGTTGCTGACATACAGAAAGCGCCCGTCAGCCGACAGGTGCAAGGCCCCCGCCGCGCGGGCCGAGGCATCACCCTGTTCGGTCAAGGGCAGGCGCTGCAGTTCCAGCAGCTTGCCGTCCTGGTACTCGAACGCCACCACTTGCGCGCTCATTTCCAGGGTCAGGTAGGCATGCTTGCCGTCGCGGTCAAACAGCAAATGGCGCGGCCCGCTGCCCGGCGGCAGGCTTACCGGCTCGACCGCGCTCAGGGGCTGGGTGGGGCTGGCACCGTCGTAACGGTAGACAAACACCTTGTCGGCGCCAAGATCACTGGCGAACACGTACTTGCCGTCGTCCGAGGACACCACCGAATGCACGTGCGGCCCGGTCTGGCGCTCCGGGTTGACGCCGCTGGGCTTGTGCCGGTCTTGCTGCACCGAGGCCTGCAAACGGCCTTTACGGTTCACCGGCAACACACTGAGGCTGCCGCCCGGGGCGGGCAACACGCCGTAGTTGGCGACGAACAGGTAGCGCTGGTCATGGCTGAGGCTGGAATGGGTCGGCTCGTCGCCCAGGCTGGGCACCTGGTTCAGGGCCTTGAGGCTGCCGTCCTTGCCGATGGCAAAACTGCTGACCTGACCGTTGCCGGCGCCATTCTCGTTGACCGCGAACAGCAGGCGCTTGTCGACCGAGAGGGTCAGCCAGGACGGGTTTTCACTGTTGAGCACCTGCAGCGGCGTGGGGTCGATCTGGCCGCTGTCGCTGTTGAAGCGATAACGGTAGATGCCCTCGCTGCTGCCTGCGGTGTAGCTGCCGACCAGCAGCTCATGGGCCTGGGCGGTGAACATCAGGCTCATGCTACTGGCGATCAGCAGGTTCTTCAGCAGGCGCGTCATCGTCATCCTCTTCGCGGGCACTAAAGGCACTCATACAGACTAGCCGATGCTCGCCGGTGTCGGCCGTGATCAGCCAGTCGGTACCTTCGAGCCGGGCGGCGCCGATCTGCTCGGGGGAGAACGCGTATTTTTTCAAGGCGCGGCCGTCCATCAACTCGATGCGCAGGCCGGTTTCGTCGAAGCTGAAGTCAAAGGCGTGCAGGCCGTCGACCAGGAGCATGTTGCAGGATTCGAGGGCTTGGGAGAGGGTTGTCATTGCAGGGATATCACTGGCGGGAAACCCCCATGATACCTGAAAGCATCGCGGGTCAAGTCGGATCGCCGCACCGCGGCTCCCACAGCCAGGGTGGGAGCGGCGGTGCGGCGATCCGACTTGCCCCGCGATTGCCGCATCAATGGGCGAAAATCGAACCGCCCTGCTTGCCCGCCATTTTTTCCGGCTTGATCAGGAACCGCGCCAGTGCCGGCAGCAGCCACAACGCGCCGAACATGTTCCACAGCAGCATGAAGGTCAGCATCAGGCCCATGTCGGCCTGGAACTTGATCGCCGAGAAGATCCAGGTGCACACGCCGATGGCCAGGCACAGGCCGGTGAACAGCACCGCCTTGCCGGTGGACTTGAGGGTCTGGTAGTAGGCTTCCTGCAGCGGCAGCCCGGCACGCAGGAAACTCTCCAGGCGGCTGTAGATGTAGATGCCGTAGTCCACGCCGATACCCACGCCCAGCGCCACCACCGGCAGGGTCGCGACCTTGACGCCGATGCCCATGAAGGCCATCAGGGCGTTGCCCAGCACCGAGGTCAGCACCAGCGGCAGGACAATGCACAAGGTTGCGGCAAACGAGCGGAAGGTGATCATGCACATCACCGCCACGCAGATGTACACCAGGATCAGGATGGTCAGCTCGGCCGACTTGATCACCTCGTTGGTGGCCGCCTCGATACCGGCGTTACCGGCCGCCAGGAGGAACTCCAGGCCTTCCTTGTTGTGGGTGTCGGCAAATTCCTGCACCGCCTTGACCGCGCGGTCGAGGGTC
This sequence comes from Pseudomonas sp. UC 17F4, assembly GCF_900101695.1. Classification (NCBI taxonomy): domain Bacteria; kingdom Pseudomonadati; phylum Pseudomonadota; class Gammaproteobacteria; order Pseudomonadales; family Pseudomonadaceae; genus Pseudomonas; species Pseudomonas sp. UC 17F4. The sequence goes on along the minus strand of NZ_FNKV01000001.1, from coordinate 2,458,871 downwards.
TCGGCCTTGTGGTCGTTGAGGAAGATCAGCACCGGCGCCAGCGAGCAGTCGGCGTTGTACAGGCCGTCGGCTCGGGAGATCGAGCTGTTGAGCACGTCCGGGTTGCGCGACAGGCTTTCCCATTTCAGGTTGCCCTCGTTCATGCCCTTGATCATCTGCTTGGACACAGTCACCAGGGAGATCGCCGATTGCACCCCCTGGGTGTTCTCCATCTTCCACATCAGCTCGTCGATCGGCGCCATGGTCGAGTGCACCGAGCAGCCTTCGGTCGGGGTCTTGACCATGACCACCAGCACGTCGGAGCTGGTCGAGTAGTTGTTGATGATGAAGGCGTTGTCCTGGTTGTAGCGCGAGTCCGGACGCAGCTCCGGCGCGCCCTGGTCGAGGTCGCCGATCTTCAGGTTCTGGCTGTACCAGAGGCCGCCACCGAAGGCCAGCAAGGCCAGGACGATGGACACCGGCGCGACCTTGGCGCTGGCAAAATTCGACAGCAGGCGCCAGAACGGATGCTCGCGGGTGGCGTCCTTCTTGCTGCGCTCGATGGCCTTCTTGCTGATGCCGACATAAGAGATGGCGACCGGCAGCAGGATCAGGTTGGTAAAGACGATTACCGCCACACCGATCGAGGCACCGATGGCCAGCTCGCGGATCACGCCGATGTCGATGATCAACAGGGTGATGAAGCCCACGGCGTCGGCCAGGATGGCGATCATCCCCGGCAGGAACAGCTGGCGGAAGGTGCGCCGGGCCGCGGTCAGGGCGTTGTCGGCATCACTGGACTGCAAGGCGATGCCGTTGATCTTTTGCACCCCGTGGGAGATGCCGATGGCGAAGATCAGGAACGGCACCAGCATCGAGTACGGGTCAAGACCGAAACCCACCGCATGCATCAGGCCCAATTGCCAGACCACCGCCACCAGGGTGGTGATCAGCACCGCGATGGTGCTGCGGATACACCAGGTGAACCAGTACAGCAGCACCCAGGTGATCACCAGGGCGATGCCGAAGAACATCGCCACCATCATCAGGCCGTCGATCAGGTCACCGACCTTCTTGGCGAAGCCGACGATGTGCACCTTCACGTTGGGGTTCTGGGCCTGGAACTTGTCGCGGATCTTCTCTTCGAGCTGATGGGAGAATTGCTGGTAGTCGAGCTTGATCAGCCTGCCCTGGTCCTGCGGGTCGGGGTAGGACTCCAGCAGCGGGATGTCGATGATGCTCGACTTGAAGTTGTTGGCCACCAGGCGCCCGACCTGCCCGGACTTGAGCACGTTGTTGCGCAACTGGTCGAGGCTGTCGGCCGAGCCGTCGTAGGTCTGCGGGATCACCTCGCCGCCGGCGAAGCCCTCTTCGGTCACTTCGGTCCAGCGCACGCTGGGGCTCCACAGCGACTTAAGCCCGGAGCGGTCGACGCCGGGAATGTAGAACACCTCGTCATGCACCTGACGCAGGGTTTCCATGTAGTCCTTGCTGAAGATGTCGCCGTCGGTGGCCTCCACCGAGATGCGCACGGTGTTGCCGAGGTTGGCCAGGTCGTTGCGGTGTTCGAGCATCTTCTCGATGAACGGATGCTCGAGCGGGATCATTTTTTCGAAGCTGGTGGACGGACGAATCTGCGTGGCCTGCCAGAACAGGAACACGCTGACCAGCAGGCAGATGAGGATCACCACCGGGCGGTTATTGAAGATCAGGCGCTCAAGCAAGGTCGCCTTGTCCTGATGGTGTTGCTGCTGGTTCATGTTGAACTGCTCCTGACGGGTCATGGCTGCACTCCTTCGGCGCCCTGGGCCGAAGCCAGGTGCACGCCACCCTGGCCCACCAGCACCAGGCGCCCTTCATTCAGCCCGCTGACGCCGGCCAGGGCAATGCGATCGGCCCGGTTGAACACGCTGAAGCTCTGACCGTCGTCGCTGCTGCGCAGCACGCTGCCGCCATTGCCCACGAGTACCAGGCTGCCATCATCGAGAAGCGTAGCGCTTGCCAGACCAAATTCGAGGTTGCCGCGCGCGGCTTTCAATTTGATCTGTTGCCAGGTGTCGCCAAAATCGCTGGAACGGTAGAGGTTGCCGCGCAAGCCGTAGGCCAGCAAGGTGCGTGGCTGGGCGGTGCCGGTGACGCCGAACAGCGAGCCTTCATAAGGGCCTTCGAGCTTTTCCCAGGTCTGGCCGTCGTCGCTGGAGCGGAACATGCTGCCCTGCTCACCAACGATGAACAGGCCGGCGTCTTTTACCGCGGCGATGCCGTTGAGGTGGAACTGGTCATCGTTATGCAGCCGATCGCCGACATCGTTCCAGTGCTTGCCACCGTCGGTGGTTTCCAGCAATGCGCCATAGGCGCCCACGGCGATGCCGTGCTGGGTGTCCTTGAACCAGACATCGAGCAGCGGCGCTTCACGCGCCAGGTCTTCGAATTGTTTGCTCCAGGTAGCGCCGCCGTCGGTGCTGGCGAGGATCTGCGCATCGTGGCCGACCGCCCAGCCGTGCTGGTCGTCGACAAAATAGACGGCGGTGAGCAGTTGCCGGGTCGGCACCTTGGCCTGGGTCCAGGACTTGCCCTGGTCATCGGAAAACAGGATATGGCCACGATCACCCACGGCGACCAGGCGTGCGCCGGCCTTGGTGACGTCCAGCAGCAAGCTTTTTACCGCCTTGGACGATTGGGTGGAGTAGTCATCGGTTTGCGCGGCTGCGGCTTCGGCCGTATTGGCCCACAGCCCGATTGCCAAGACCAGCAAGCCGCTGGCGGCCAATGCCCAAGGGCGATTGCCGGCTTTACGCGCAGCAGCGCCGAGACCCGCCATGACAGGCTCAGTCATAGATCTATCCCCCGTTTATTGTTATTTGGGTCAATCTATATGCAGGTACTGCAAAAACCGTGTTCCAGAGCCCCGCAATAGCTGAGAGCCATCCTATCGGGGTTTGCAAAGGGCTGACAACGAACGGGACGTTATCTTTTGTTAAGCGCAGGATTTGCGGGGAAGCAATCGCGGGTCAAGCCCGCTCCCACAGGGTCGGTGCATGCAATTCCCTGTGGGAGCGGCGGTGCGACGCCTCGACTTGACCCGCGATAGGGTCTTCAGGCCAGACTTTTGCTCACAACCTCATACACATCGCTGGACAACGAACCCGACGCCAGAATCCGCTCCAGCTCGCCTTTCATCAACGCCTGACGGGCGCTGTCGTGTTTGCGCCAGCGGGTCAGCGGCGCCAGTTGCCGCGAAGCGATCTGCGGGTTGAGGGCGTTGAGCTCGATCACCAGGTCCGCCAGGAAGCGATAGCCCGAACCATCGCCGGCATGGAAGTTGACCAGGTTCTGCCCGGCGAAGGCACCGATCAGGGCGCGGACCTTGTTCGGGTTCTTCATGGTGAAGGCCGGGTGCTGCATCAGCGCCTTGACCCGCGCCAGGCCGCCCGGCAGGGTGCTGGCCGCCTGTACGCTGAACCATTGGTCCATGACCAGGGGGTTGTCCTTGAAGTGCTCGGCAAAGCTTTCCAGGGCCTTGGCCCGCTCCGTCTCGAACGGCGAGTTGACCAGCACGGCCAGGGCGGTGAGGCGCTCGGTCATGTTGTCACAGGCGTCAAACTGCTCCAGGGTTGCAGCCAGCACTTCGGGCCGGGCGCTGAGCATCAGGTACGAGAGCACGATGTTCTGCAGGCTGCGACGGGCAAAGTGCTCGGCTTCGGCAACGTACTCGGTGCCACGCGATAGCGCGCGGTTGGCCTGGTAGCGTGCGTTGAGGGCATCGAACAGCTGCTCGGCGATCTGCTTGCGGGCGAACTCGCGGGCGGCGTGGATGGCATCGACGTCAGCCACTTCGCTGATTTCGGTGAGGTAGGCTTCGCTGGGCAGCGAGAGCATCTCGGCGACCATGGCCTGGTCCAGTTGCTCGTTGGCCAGCACCGTACCCAACGCGGTCACCAGGCGCTGATCCAGCATTAGCTTGGCGCCCTGCTGGTGCTGGGCGATCAGTTCCTGCAGCACCTGTACCGACAGTTGCTGGCCGGCTTCCCAGCGATTGAAACCATCGCTGTCGTGCTGCATGAGGAACATCAGCTGGTCACGGTCATACGGAAAGCTCAGCTTGACCGGGGCACTGAAGCCACGCAGCAAGGAGGGTAGCGGCTTGGCAGCGATGCCCTCGAAGGTGAAGGTCTGCTCGGCTTCGGTGACCGACAACACCCGCGAGGTGCCGTCTGCTGCCGCTTCACCTTGCAGGCGCAGGGCAATGTCGTTGCCCTGGGCATCGAGCAGGCCCAGTTCCACCGGGATCACGAATGGTTTTTTCTCGACCTTGTCCGGGGTGGCCGGGCAGCTCTGGCGGAACGTCAGGCTGTAAGTCTGCGTGGCGCTGTCGTAAGCCTCGCTGACTGCCAGGCGCGGCGTGCCGGCCTGGCTGTACCAACGCTTGAACTGGGTCAGGTCGACGCCGTTGGCGTCTTCCATGGCCTTGATGAAGTCATCGCAGGTCACGGCCTGGCCGTCATGACGCTCGAAGTACAGGTCGCTGCCTTTACGGAAACCCTCGGCGCCCAGCAGGGTGCGGACCATGCGCACCACTTCCGAGCCCTTCTCGTACACGGTCAGGGTGTAGAAGTTGGAGATCTCGATGAAGCTGTCGGGGCGCACGGCGTGGGCCATGGGCCCGGCGTCTTCGGCGAACTGGTGGGTGCGCAGGTAGGCGACGTCCTCGATACGCTTGACCGTGCGCGAGTTCATGTCGGCGCTGAACTCCGAGTCACGGAACACCGTGAAGCCTTCCTTGAGCGACAGCTGGAACCAGTCACGGCAGGTCACGCGGTTGCCCGACCAGTTGTGGAAGTATTCGTGGGCGACCACCGCCTCGACCCGCTGGTGCGCGGCGTCGGTGGCGGTTTCGGCGCGGGCCAGCACGCAGCTGGAGTTGAAGATGTTCAGGCCCTTGTTTTCCATGGCGCCCATGTTGAAGTCGTTGACCGCGACGATCATGAAGATGTCCAGGTCGTACTCGCGGCCATAGACTTCCTCGTCCCAGCGCATGGACTTCTTCAGGCTGGTCATGGCGTGCTGGCACTTGTCGATGTTTTCCGGCTCGACATAAATGCGCAGGGTCACGTCACGGCCCGACTGGCGGGTGAACTTGTCTTCGACGCACCACAGGTCACCGGCGACCAGGGCGAACAGGTAGGCCGGTTTCATGAACGGGTCTTCCCAGGTTGCCCAATGCCGGCCATCTTCCTGCGGGCCAGTACCGACCGGGTTGCCGTTGGACAGCAGCACCGGGTAGCGATGCTGCTCGGCGATCACCGTGGTGGTGAACTTGCTCATCACGTCCGGGCGGTCGAGGTAGTAGGTGATCTTGCGAAAACCCTCGGCCTCGCACTGGGTGCAGAACATGCTGCCGGACTTGTACAGGCCTTCGAGGGCGGTGTTGCGCTCGGGGTGGATCTTCACGCTGGTGTCGAGGGTGAAGGTCGCAGCCTTGGGCTGTACGGTCAGGTGGCTGTCATCGAGCTGGTAGTCGCCGGCGGCCAGGGCCTGGTCGTCCAGGGCGACGCTGAGCAGCTCCAACTGCTGGCCGTCGAGCACCAGCGGCGGCAGGCCGGCACCACGGGCCGGATTGCGGCGCATGACCAGCTGCGCGTGGACCAGGCTGTGGTCCTCGAACAGTTCGAAGGTCAGGTGGGTCTCGTCGATCAGGTATTCGGGGGCCTGATAGTCCTTGAGGTAGATCACTTGCGGCTGTTCGGTACGCATGTGGCGGTCCTTTTTTACTGATGCACGGCGAGCTGGTACGCCGTGTATTTGCGAATATTGATCACGCCGGTGTCGAAGATCAGGTACTGGCCCTTGATGCCCAGCAGCGTGCCTTCAGCCACGGGATTCTTATCCAGGTTAAAGCTGACGATCTTGCTCGGGTAGGCCTCGACCGGGTAGCGGATTTCCAGCACTTCACCATCATTCAACGGCTGCACGGCCTGTAGGCCGAATCGCGCCTGCAGGGCAGTCAGGCCCTCGGCGCAGCTGTCGAACAGTTGATCGCGCACGGCAAGCAGGTCGACCGCCTCGGCATCGCCCTTGAGCAAGGCGCGCCAGTTGGTGCGGTCGGCCACCTGGCTGCGGAACAGGTCTTCGACCAGCCCCGACTGCTGGCGGGTGGCAACCCGCACGATCGGCAGCGCCTGGCTGGCGCCCTGGTCTAGCCAGCGGGTGGGCAACTGGGTCGCCCGGGTAATGCCGACCTTGATGCCTGAGGAGTTGGCCAGGTACACCACATGATCGGTCATGCAGAACTGCTCGCCCCACGAAGGTTCGCGGCAGGTGCCCTGATCGTAGTGGCATTTTTCCGGGGCCATGATGCACACGTCGCACTGCGCAAGCTTGGTCATGCACGGGTAGCAATAACCCTGGCTGAAGCTGGTCTTGGTCTTGCGCCCGCAGTGGCTGCAATGGATGGCACCGAGGTATTCCAGGCGCAGGGTCTTGCCGATCAAGGGGTTGACCGGCACTTCCTGCTCGCCCAGACGAAAAGCGTACTGCACCACCGGCGCATCGAGACGCGCCGACATTTTACTGATGGAGCCGCGGCCGAGTTCGATCAATGGATCGCATCCGACTTGAACAGGATGTTCGGCACCGGTGCCGACTTCGAGGCGCATTCCTGCGGGCCCATGTAACCGGTACGCTGTTCTTCCGGCAGGTTCTGCAGCTCCCAGGCGATCACCGCCTGCAGCGACAGCTCTTTCTGCTCGGTGGTGAGCTTGCGCCCGTCTGCCCATTTGCCCAGCTCTACCGCCAGTTTCAGGCTCTGGTAGATTTCCGGGGTGATGTTTTCAATCATTTGCGCAAAAGTGGACATAAGGTCTCCCAAAATCAAGCGGTCAGTTTACGCCGGGCCAGCGCCCCGCCCAAGAGCCCGCTGAGGCAACCGACCAACAGCCCGCCGACATGGGCGGCGTTGGCGATCTGGCCGAAGCCGAGCAGGCTGATCAAACCGGACAGGCACAGCAGCAGCCACACCAGCATCATCACCAGCACGCCGCGCGGCATGCGATACACCGGGTTGGGCGCCAGCCACTGGTACAGCCAGATGTGTCCGAGCAAACCGTAGAGCACCCCCGACAAGCCGCCGAACAGGCTCGGGCCGCCAAACAGGTACTGCGCAGCGTTGGACACCAGGCTGAACAGCAAGGTCAGGCCGAGCAGGTTCCATGGCCCCTGGCGCAGTTCGATGCGCCGGCCCAGTTCCCAGTACCAGAGGCCGTTCATGGCCAGGTGGAGGATGCCGAAATGCACCAGCATCGGCGTGAACAGGCGCCACCACTGGCCATCGGCAAGGCTGGCGGCCAAGGGGGTGAAGTACAGGTAGTCGCCCTGCACGCGAAAATCGAGGAAGGTCAGCCAGCTCAAGGTCGCGAAGTTGTCGCCAAGGCCAGTAAGGCCGGCGACGATCAGGCACAGCAGGAGGATCGCCGCCGTGGCCTTGCTGGCGCGCAACTGCTCGCCGATGCTCGGACGCGCCGGCGGCGCCAGGGCGGCATCGGCCGGCAGTTCGAACTCGGCATTGCCCTCGGGGAAACGCTGGTAAAGCTGGCGTACGTCTTCGGCGAGGTTCTCGGCCACCCACAACACCTGGTCACCGCCCTCCTCGCTGACCCGGTGCGGCACCTGCAGGCGCCGCAACAGGCCGACAAAGCCGCTGAGATCGGTACTCAACGGCATGCGTAATACCACCACTGCAGTCATTGGCTGGCCTCCGGCCGGTCGACATCAACCCAGACGAACTTGCGCGGGTCGATGCGGGTTTCAGCATCCAGGCGGTAAGCGACCAGTTTGCCGTACAGCACCGCACTGTAGTCCAGGCAGGCCAGGTTGGCGCGGATCGGCGCTGGTTTGCCGCTGCGCCAGTAATGGCCGACGAACAGCATCGGCTCGTCCTCGCTGTAGCGCAGCAAGGCGTTCTTCTGGCTGTGGCTGAGCGGCGCACTGGCCACCTGCTCGGGCAACGCATCGGGCTGGAAGACGATATCGCCGTAGGTCTGCGGGTCTTCTTCCCAGAACTTGGTGCGGAAAAACGCCCGGGTCAGGCCGTCGCCGCCAGTCAGGGTCAAACCGTCCGGCAGGCGCATGTCGGTGCCGCGCAACAGGCGGTTGCAGACTGTGGCGGCAAAGCTCTCAGGCACTGCCGAAGCCTGGATGAAATGCTCGTCGATGCGCCCGTCCGGGTACTGCTGGCGCAGGGGGTCGATCAGCCGCGCATCCCAGCAGGCATGGACAACGCGAAAACGCCCGGCGTCGATGAACAACGGCAGTTCGTAGAACCACTCGAGAAAGTCATGCCAGTCGCCTGGATGCTGTTCGAACTGGGTCAAGGTTTCGTAGATCAGCCGGCCGTGGCGCGGGGTGTGCTCGCGCACGTAGTGCTTGCCGCTCTCGGGCAGCGCCGGGGTGTTCCAGCCCAGGGCGTTGTACTCGTGGTTGCCCATGATGCAGTGGGCCTGGCCGGCCTCGACCATGTCATGGACGATGTGCAGCGCTTCGCGAATCCGCGGGCCACGGTCGATGATGTCGCCAAGGAACACGGCCTGGCGCGACGGATGCCGCCAGACGCCACCCTGGCGCTTGTAGCCGAGGGCGTCGAGCAGGCGTTCGAGGGTATGTGCACAGCCGTGCACGTCACCGATCAGGTCGAAACTGCGAGCGGGATCGAGCATCACTCGCCTCCACCACCCAGGCGGCTGCCCCAGCCGAGCTTGGTCCGGCATACCTCGTAGTAATTGTGATCCAGCGGATGGATCAGGCGCAGCTTCTGCGGCTTCTTGTTGACCGTGATGGTATCGCCAGGCGCGCAGGTGAAATGGTTCTGGCCGTCGCAGGAAATCTGCGGGTAGATCTGCAGGTCCTTGGACACGACGATCTTCAGCTCACTGTTGCCGTCAACCACGATCGGCCGCCCCGACAGCGTGTGCGGGTACATCGGCACGATGACGATGGCGTCGAGCTTGGGGTGCATGATCGGCCCGCCCGCCGACAGCGCGTAGGCGGTCGAGCCGGTCGGCGTGGCGACGATCAGGCCGTCGGCCTTCTGGCTGCAGACGAACTGGCCATCGATGTAGATCTCGAACTCGATCATCCGCGTCGACTTGCCCGGGTGCAGCACCACATCGTTGAGGGCGTCGCCCTGGCCGATGGCTTCGGCGTGACGGCGCACTTCGGCCTGCAGCAGGAAGCGGTTTTCCACCAGGTAGTGGCCGTCGAGCACCTCGGCGACCTTGACCTCCAGCTCATCGGGGCGGATGTCGGTGAGAAAGCCCAGGCTGCCACGGTTGATGCCCAGTACCGGAATGTTATGCCGGGCTAGGGCGCGGGCGGCGCCGAGCAGGCTGCCGTCGCCACCGACGACGATCACCAGGTCGCAGACCTCGCCCAGCAGCTTGCGGGTCGAGGTTTGCAGGCCGTGGCCGGGCAGGACTTCGGCGATGGTGTCCTCGAGGATCACGTGCAGATGCCGCGCCAGCAGGAATTTTTTCAGTCGGCGAATGGTATCGAGCACCTGGGAGCTGCCCAGACGTCCGATGATACCGATATTGCGAAATTGCTCCATGGGGCTCCAGGGCTCTGCGGCGGGTAAAGAGGCGATGCTCGCCAAAGAGTTCGATTATGGGCGAAAGCGCCGGGCAGCGGCAAACGCCGGAGAAATTCAGCAAGCGCGCAGGCTGAGCGGCTATGCTCGCAGAATGAACCCGTTTCCCAGCCTGACCGACCTGCCCCGCCAGTTGCGCCAGCCCCAGGTGCGCGACCTGGCCTGGGTGATCCTGGCGCCGCCGATGCTGCGCGACACGCCGTGGCCGCAGCGCCACCCGCTGGCGGCCAGCCGCTGGGTAGCCGAGCCTGAACAACTGCGCCAGTGGCTGCTGGCACAAGACCGCGACAGCCAGCCCCTGCTGCACTGGCTGGCCCAGGCCAGCACCCGGCGCCTGGGTTTGTACTACGAACGTCTATGGCAGTTCGTCCTCCAGCATGCTCCCGGCGTGACCCTGTTGGCTGCCAACCTGCCGATCCGCAATGGCGGGCACACCCTCGGCGAGCTGGACCTGTTGCTGCGCGACAGCGACGGTGTGCACCACCTGGAGCTGGCGATCAAGCTGTACCTGGGGCCGCAGAACGGCACGGGAGAGAACCCGGCGCAGTGGCTGGGGCCGGGTTGCCATGACCGCCTGGACCGCAAGCTTGCCCACCTGGCCGAACACCAGTTGCCGATTTCGGCGCGCGCGGAAAGCCGCGAAGCGCTGGCGGCGCTGGAGATCGAGCAGTTCAGTGCGCAATTGTGGCTGGGCGGTTACCTGCTCTACCCCTGGCCGGGGCAGGCGCAAGCGCCGCGTGGGGCCAACCCGCAGCATTTGCGCGGGCTCTGGTTGCATCAGCGGGACTGGGCGTCATTGCGGGCGCAAAGCGCGGCTGGTCGCTGGCAGCCGCTACCGCGCCATGCCTGGCTGGCGCCGGCCTGTTATCCGGCGCAGGACTGCTGGTCGGTGCAGCGCTTCGAAACCTGGCTGCAGGCCCTGGACCCGCTGGCACCGGCGCAATTGCTGGTAAGGCTGGTCGAGGGCGAGCGTGGCGAGTGGGAGGAAGCCGAGCGCTTGTTCCTGGTCTCTGACCTTTGGCCCAATCTTCCCGGGTAAATGGTTTTGTGGGAGCGGCGGTGCGACGCCTCGACTTGCCCCGCGATCAGGCCAGCCCTAAACCACCGTCAAGCGCAACGCCAGCGCCACCAGCGTCAGCAGCAACACCGGCAGCGTCAGCACAATCCCGACCTTGAAGTAATACCCCCAGCCAATCTTCACCCCCTTGCGCTCCAGCACATGCAACCACAACAGGGTCGCCAGGCTGCCGATCGGGGTAATTTTCGGCCCCAGGTCACTGCCGATCACGTTGGCGTAGATCATCGCTTCCTTGACCACCCCGGTGGCGGCACTGGCATCGATCGACAAGGCGCCGATCAGCACCGTCGGCAGGTTGTTCATGATCGACGACAGCACCGCGGTCAGCAGCCCGGTACCCAGCGCCGCACCCCACACCCCGCCGCTGGCGAATGCGTTGAGCCAACCGGCCAGGTAATCGGTCAGCCCGGCGTTGCGCAGGCCATAGACCACCAGGTACATCCCTAAGGAGAACACCACGATGTGCCAGGGCGCTTCTTTGAGCACCTTGCGCGTGGAAATCCTGTGCCCGCGTGCCGCCACCAGCAGCAACACCAGTGCACACACCGCCGAAATCGCGCTGATGGGGATGCCCAGCGGCTCAAGGGCAAAACAGCCGAGCAGCAGGATCGCCAGCACCAGCCAGCCGGCAACAAACGTCGCCGGGTCTTGCACCACGCTGCGCGGCGCATCCAGTTGCAGCGGGTCGTAGTCTGCCGGGATATCACGGCGGAAGTACCACAACAGCACCGCCAGGGTTGCCGCCACGGCAACCAGGTTGACCGGCACCATCACCGCCGCATAACGGTTGAAACCAATACCGAAGAAGTCGGCGGAGACGATGTTGACCAGGTTCGACACCACCAGCGGCAAGCTCGCGGTATCGGCTATAAAACCTGCGGCCATGACAAAAGCCAGGGTCGCCGCCGGGCTGAAGCGCAGGGCCAGGAGCATGGCCACCACGATCGGGGTGAGGATCAGCGCCGCGCCGTCGTTGGCAAACAACGCCGACACCAGTGCCCCCAGCAGTACGATGAAGCAGAACAGCCGCTGGCCACTGCCGCGCCCCCAACGCGCCACGTGCAGCGCCGCCCAGGCAAAAAAGCCAGCAGCATCGAGCAACAGGCTGATGATAATCAGGGCAATGAAGGTGCCGGTGGCGTTCCAGATGATCTGCCAGACCACCGGAATATCGCTCCACTGCACCACCCCGCAGAGCAACGCCAGCAGCGCCCCGCCCGTGGCACTCCAGCCAACGCCCAGGCCGCGGGGCTGCCAGATCACCAGGGTAATGGTCAGGAGGAATATCAGCGATGCCATCAGCATGAAGTACAAGCCTTGTAGAAATGGGGCACAAGCGCCGGATTCTAGCGACAGATCAAGGCCTGCGTGACCAATTTCTGCTGCAATGGCCGGGTAATCGGCTGGCAAGCGGTTACAGTTAGCTGACTGCGCCACAAGAGCGCGGACTTCGACCTGATGATGAGGAATACCCATGACGTTGAGCCAAAACCAGGCCCGCTATGGCGGTCTGTCGATTGCCCTGCACTGGCTGATGCTGGTGCTGCTGGCGGCGGTCTACGCCTTTATCGAACTGCGCGGCATGTTCCCCAAGGACAGCGCCGAGCGCGCGCTGATGAAAGACCTGCACTTCATGCTCGGCCTGACGGTATTCGTGCTGGTCTGGCTGCGCCTGGCCCTGCGCCTGGGCCGCCCGACCCCGCCGATCATTCCGGCGCCGCCGGCCTGGCAGACCGGCCTGGCGCACCTGATGCACCTGGCCCTGTACCTGCTGATGATCGGCCTGCCGCTGGCCGGCTGGCTGCTGCTCAGCGCTGCCAACAAGCCGATCCCGTTCTATGGCTTCGAGCTGCCGGCGCTTATAGCCCCGGACCCGGACCTGGCCAAGTTCATCAAGGGCTGGCACGAGCGCATCGGCACCTGGGGCTACTGGTTGATCGGCCTGCATGCTGTTGCCGGCCTGTTCCATCACTATGTGCAGCGCGACAACACCTTGCTGCGCATGTTGCCACGCAATAACTAGGCGAACCCGCGGCGGCCCTGCAGGCCGCCGCTGTGCAAAAAGATCAGCCGGGTGCCGGCGGCAAAAGCCCCCGCTTCGACTTCCCGGCGCAGCGCCAGCAAGGCCTTGGCGGTGTACAGCGGCTCCAGCGGCATGCCCGTTTCAGATTCGCAGTCGGCCATAAACGCCAGCAGCTCGTCATCGACCTTGGCAAAGCCGCCACGGCAGGCCTCATGCAGCCTGTAACCTGCCTTGCCAACCAGTGTTTCTACAGACTCGGGCACGCCGTGGTCCAGCGGTACGGCCAGGGCGCCATGCACCTCACGCCGGCCCGCCTCGGCCAACACCAACCCGGCCAGGGTGGTGCCGGTGCCGGCCGCCAGCCACCAGCCGTGGTAATCCGCCCAGCCCAGCGCCGCCAACTGCGCTTGCGCCTGCTCGACGATCAACGCACAACCCTTGGCGCCCAACGCCCCGCCACCGCCTTCGGCGACACATTGCCACCCCGGATAAAGCGCCTGCCACGGCTGCCAGAACCCCGGTTGATGACGCTCGCGATAACCGCCATACCCCAACCAGTGCAGCTGCATGCCAAAGGCTTGCAGGTCGCGCACGGTCGGGGTGTCCTGGGCATGGCCACGCAACAGCCCGGCGGTAGCAAAGCCGAAGCGCTTGCCCGCCGCCGCCAGGGCATGCAGGTGATTGGAATGGGCGCCGCCAAGGCTGATCACCCCGGGCGCCCCTTGGGCCTGGGCGATTCGCAGGTGTTCGAGCAGCTTGAACCACTTGTTGCCACTGATCAGCGGGTCGATCAGGTCCAGGCGCAACACCGCGAGCTTCACGCCATGAGGGCGTAGCCAGTTCAACGGCAAGGGTTGCAGGGGGGCGAGCGGAAGGTCGTCGAAATTGCCAATCATGGGCGGGGCACAACAGGGTTGCCAGGGCAACGCAGTGTAACAGCGCGACGGGCCGGGCGGCCCGCCGCGCTGCGCCGGTCAGAGCTCGGCGGCCAGACGCGAGCCCTGGTTGATGGCGCGCTTGGCGTCCAGCTCGGCAGCGACATCGGCGCCACCGATCAGGTGCACCGACTGCCCGGCGGCGAGCAGGCCGTCCTGCAGTTCGCGCAGCGGATCCTGGCCGGCGCAGATGACGATGTTATCCACAGGCAGCACCTGCAGCTCGCCCTCGGCGATACGGATGTGCAGGCCGGCATCGTCGATGTTCAGGTATTCGACGCTGTTGAGCATCTGCACCTGCTTGTTCTTCAGGCCCGTGCGGTGAATCCAGCCGGTGGTCTTGCCCAGGCCGTCGCCTACCTTGGTTTTTTTCCGTTGCAGGAGGAACACCTGGCGCGCCGGCGCATGCGGCTCGGCCTTGATCCCGGCCACGCCGCCGCGGGCTTCAAGCCGGGTATCGATGCCCCACTCCTTCCAGAACGCTTCACGGTCCTGGCTGGTGGCCACGCCCTGGTGCACCAGGTACTCGGAGACGTCAAAGCCGATACCGCCAGCGCCGATCACGGCGACCTTCTGCCCTACCGGCTTGCGCTGCAGCAGCACGTCCAGGTAGCTCAACACCTTGGCGTGCTCGATGCCAGGGATGGCCGGCAGGCGCGGGGCGATACCGGTGGCGAGGATGATCTCGTCAAAGCCGCCCGCCGCCAGTTGCTCGGCATCGACGCGGGTGTTCAGGCACAACTCGACACCGGTGGTCTGCAGCTTGCGCTTGAAGTAACGCAGGGTTTCATAGAACTCCTCTTTGCCCGGCACGCGCTTGGCCACGTTGAACTGGCCGCCGATCTCGCTGGCCGAATCGAACAGGGTCACTTCATGGCCGCGCTCGGCCGCCACGGTGGCAGCCGCCAGGCCGGCGGGGCCGGCGCCCACTACGGCGATACGCTTGACCTGGGTTACCGGCAGGTAATTGAGCTCGGTTTCGTGGCAGGCGCGCGGGTTGACCAGGCAGCTGGTCAGCTTGCCGCCGAAGGTGTGGTCCAGGCAGGCCTGGTTGCAGCCGATGCAGGTGTTGATCTCGTCGCCACGCCCGGCGGCGGCCTTGTTGACGAACTCCGGGTCAGCCAGGAACGGCCGCGCCATCGAGACCATGTCGGCGTCGCCCTCGGCAAGGATCTGCTCGGCGACTTCCGGGGTGTTGATGCGGTTGGTAGTGATCAGCGGGATCTGCACCGCGCCGCGCAGCTTGGCGGTGACCTTGGTGAATGCCGCACGCGGCACCTTGGTGGCGATGGTCGGGATCCGCGCTTCGTGCCAGCCGATACCGGTGTTGATGAGGGTCGCGCCGGCCTGCTCCACGGCCTTGGCCAGCTGCACGATCTCTTCCCAGCTGCTGCCGCCCTCGACCAGGTCGAGCATCGACAGGCGGAAGATGATGATGAAGTTCGGCCCTACCGCTTCGCGCACCCGGCGCACGATCTCCACCGCCAGGCGCATGCGGTTCTCGTAGCTGCCACCCCAGCGATCGGTACGCTGGTTGGTGTGGGCGGCGAGGAACTGGTTGATGAAGTAGCCTTCCGACCCCATGATCTCGACGCCGTCGTACTCGGCGCTTTGCGCCAGCAGCGAGCAGGTGACGAAGTCCTGGATCTGCTTCTCGATGCCCTCTTCGTCCAGCTCACGCGGCTTGAACGGGTTGATCGGCGCCTGGATCGCGCTCGGCGCTACCGATTTGGGGCTGTAGGCATAGCGCCCGGCGTGAAGGATCTGCATGCAGATCTTGCCACCGGCTTCATGCACCGCTTTGGTGACGATGCGGTGTTTATCGGCTTCTTCCGGCGTGCTCAGCTTGGCGGCGCCGGAATACACCCCGCCCTCCACGTTCGGGCCGATGCCGCCGGTCACCATCAGGCCGACGCCGCCACGGGCACGCTCGGCAAAATAGGCCGCCATGCGCTCGAAACCGCCGGGCTTTTCTTCAAGGCCGGTGTGCATCGAGCCCATCAGGGTGCGGTTGCGCAAGGTGGTGAAACCCAGGTCCAGCGGGGCGAGCAAATGCGGGTATTGAGCGGCGGCCATAGTGAACTCCACAACAGGCGTAATCACGGAATGCGGGCGCCTCGCCAAGGCTGGCGGGGCCCGTCAGTTATCTGAGGCCGACATTAAAGAGCCAGCGGGCGCGGCTCAATGACCGAAAGTGACAAGTTATTGATCCTGCTGCACTCGGGGTCTACCCTAGGGGCCGAATCCCTTTTCGGCGCTGTCCCGTTTCATGCGAAAACTTCTGTTGAGCGCCCTGGCGCTGGTTGTCATTGCCGTCCTCAGTGGCTACGGCTTCTGGACCGAGCAGCGCCCGGCCGGGCACTACCTGTCGGACCTGCGCATCGAGCTGGCCCTGAGCGAAGGCGTGCCGGCCGATCACGGCAACCTGCTGGGCGTCGAGCCGCAGCTGTTCCCCGGTGACTACCAGAGCCTGCAGCGCCTGCACCGCAAGCTGGCCGCCTACCTTGAACACGCCCGCGCCCAGGGCCTGGTCAACGCCAAAACCATCGTCATCCTGCCCGAACACATCGGCACCTGGCTGTGGGCCCGAGGCGAGAAGAGCGAGCTGTACCAGGTCACCCAACGCCGCGAAGCCCTGCAATGGCTGGAACTGAGCAACCCGCTGCGCTACGGCCTGGCCCTGCTCGGCGCCGAGGGTGACGACCGCCGTGCCGACGCCCACCTGCGGATGAAAGCCGGGCAGATGGCCGAGGATTATCAGCAGCTGTTTGGCGGTCTGGCCAAGGAGTTCGGCGTGACCCTGGTGGCCGGCTCCATCGTCCTGCCTGAACCTTACGTCGAGCGCGGTACCCTGCGCATCGGCTCCGGCGCCCTGTACAACGCAAGCCTGGTGTTCGCCAGCGACGGCTCGGTGCTCGGCCAGCCGCAACGCCAGCAGCACCCGGACAGTGAAGTGCGGCGCTTTATCAGCAGCGGCACCGATCAACTGCCACAGGTGCTGCAAACCCCGGCCGGGCGCCTGGGCGTGTTGATCGGCAGCGACAGCTGGTACCCGAGCAACCAGCAGCAACTGGCCAACCAGTTTGCCCAGATCGTCGCCAACCCGGTGTTTCTCAGCGGCCATGACAGCTGGAACGCGCCGTGGCGCGGCAACCGGCATCAACCCCTGGCCTCGTCGCTGGCGCTAAAGCCCGGTGAGGTGAGCGAACACGAAGCCTGGCAACGCCTGACCCTGAACGCCAACGCCGCCAGGGTCAGCAGCATGAGTGTGTTCCTGCGCGGGCGCTTCTGGGACCTGGCCGCCGATGGCCAGGGCTTTGCCCAGCTCAACGGGGTGAACCTGGGCGGCACGTCCAGCCCCGGTGCGCGCCTGCTGAACCTCTGGTTGTAGGGCATGAACCGTCCCCGCGTGCGCCTGGGCGACCTGTCGGTCGGTTTTATCCAGCCGCTGAGCGAAACCCTGCAGCAACGCGGCATCGATCCTACGGCCCTGCTCGCCCGCTACGGCCTGGAGCCAGCGCGCCTGGCCGAAGCCGGCGCGCGCCTGTCGATCCCGCGCTATATGCACCTGGGCCATGCCGCCATCGAACTGACCGGCGACCCGGCCCTGGGCCTGCGCATGGGCCACATCAGCCGCCTGGGCCAGGCCGGCCTGGCCGGCGTCACTGCGGCACAAGCACCCACCGTGGGCGAAGCGGCGCGCACCTTGTTGCGCTTCGAGCCACTGTACGCGGCCAACTACCGCGGGCACTCAAGCTTTCATGAAGACAGCAGCGGCGCCTGGCTACGGTTCTATTCGATCAGCCCGTACAACGCCTATAACCGCTTCGTGGTGGATTCGCTGCTGGCCGGCTGGCTGGCGCAGCTGTCGAGCCTGGCGGGTACGATGCTGCTGGCCGAACGGGTCGAGATCGAGTTCGAGGCGCCCGCCTACGCCGCCCACTACCAGGCATTGAGCTGCAACCCGGTGCAGTTTGGCGCCGCCACCAATCAACTGCGCCTGAGCCGCGCCAACCTGGCCCTGCGCAACCCGGCGCACTGCCCAAGCACCTGGCAGCACTTGCTGCAGCTGTGTGAGGCCGAGCTTGAGCAACGCACGCGGATACGCAGCCTGGGCGAGCGCATCGCCCACCTGCTGGGGCCGCTATTGAATGGCGGACGGGAACCGGATCTGGAGGAAGTGGCCAGGCACCTGCAATTGCCGACCTGGACCCTGCGGCGCAAGCTGGCCGAGGAAGGCACGCAGTTTCGCGCCATCCTCAACGATACCCGGCGCGATCTGGCCATGACCTATATCCGTGACACGGAACTGGCCTTTGGCGAGATTGCCTACTTGCTCGGGTTTGCCTCGGCGGAGGCGTTTCAGCGTGCGTTCAAGCGCTGGAACGGCATCACCCCGGGCGAGTTTCGCCGCAGCCAGCGGCGTACCGGCTGATTACAGCTCGGTAGCGTCTTCGGCCGGCTCGACCGGGTCGAGCTCAATGGCGCGGTATTCGAGTAGTTCTTCTTGATAGTCGTCCATCGTCTGCTCCGTTGTTTCTCATTCATGTCATTGATTCATCAACGAGCCTAAAGTGCCGCGATGAAAGAAAAATGACAATGACGCTTATCAAAACAACGTAGCAGAGACGGGCGAATTTACAGCGGCGCCTGCTCGCTGCTGGCCGGTGCTACCGGGGCGATGGTCGGGGTCGGCTCTACGGGTGCCGGTGTGCTGCTGTCCTGGACGCTGATTGGCGCAGCTTCGGCGGGCGGCGGCACCGGCTGCGAGCCACTGCTGTCATCCACCACCGGCGCGGCCGGCACTTCGGCAGCCGGGGCCGGCGACGGTTCGCTGACCGGTACGCCAGCCGCTGGTGCTTCAACCGGAGCCGGAGCCAGGGCGGCCGCTGGTGCTGCCGGCGCGGTCTCGGGCACACCCAGCTCCACCGCTGGCTTGGCTGCAGGCTTTGCCTCAGCCTTCTTCTTGGTTTCCTTGGGCAGGAAACTTTCCACCAGGGCGAAGTAACGCTCGTAGAACTTGGCCGAGGTCACGGTCTCGCTGGCAACCTTGACCATCGAATCGTCACTGGAGCCGATCGGCATCGACACCGAACCCAGCACGCCAACGCCGAGGCTGGCCGAGGTGTTGGATTTTTTCAGCGCATAGCGATCCTGCAGGGCGTTGGCGAACATGGTCGAGCGCTGCTCGTCGCCGCTGTCGCGGGCACAGACCACGTTGAAGCTGATCTGCAGGTGCGAATCGCCAGTCTGCTGGAAGCTCTTGTTGCCATTGACCTGGCCAGCGTCGCTGCTGGTGATGATATAGCCCTGGCTGAGCAAGGCACGGCGCGCCGCTTCGCAGGTACCGGCTTCACTCACCGCAAAGCTGCGCGAGAAGGTACCCGAGTCGTCGAAATTCTCGTGTTCGTAAATGGCAGCTTTCTTCGAAGAACAGCCGGAAACACCCGCCAGCACAAGGGCCAGCCCGAGCGCACCGCAGACGGTTGACTTTGACATTGCAAATCCTGAGGAAACGGTCGGCGCCTATTGTGCAACACATCGACGGAATGCTGAAACCACAGGCGGGCAATCACCGCAGAAAATTCATACAAGGGGCCAGTGATCGCCCCTGATGCCGGGGTTTGACCATTGGTCGATAAACCCACAAATCCTTCGCTCAAGCCCTACGAACAGATCGGACTCATCCGACTTTTGCCCTGCCCATTCTACGACTACGCTGGCAACTAGCCATCACCGCCTACCGGTCGACAGGAGTTATCTCGGTGAAAAACCTATCTGTGAAAATCAAGTTGCTGCTTGGCTTTGCGCCCATTCTGGTACTGATGGTGCTACTCGCCATTACCGCCATCAACAGCTTGAACACCCTGACCCAGCGCGCCGATCGCCTGGTGTCGGTCAACTACATCCTCGACAACCTCAATGAAATGCGCGCCGCCCAGCTGAGCTTCGAGCAACGCCGCGAAGGCAGCTTCGCCAGCCAGCTGGTACAGGCCCACCAGGAGGCCAGCCGCCTGGTCGAGGAAAACCTCGGCGCCCTGCCCGATGCCGACTCGCAGCGCCTGCTCAAGGCCACTGGCGATGATCTCAAGCAGTACCTGCAACAGTTCGAGCAACTCAAGGCGGCCAGCGGCGGCACCCTGCTGCAGAGCAAGCTGCATGACCAGTTGCTGCAGACCGTGCATCAGGGCCTGGAGGCGATCAACCAGTTGATCACCCTGCAGAACCAGAAGAGCACCGAGGAATCCAGCGACAGCCGCAGCCTGATGCTGGGCTTGCTGTTCGCAGCCCTGGTGCTGGGCGTGCTGATCAGTGCGCTGATCATCCGCCAGGTCACCCAGCCGCTGCGCCAGGCGGTGGAAATTGCCCGGCGCATTGGCCAAGGCGACCTGACCAACACTGCCAGCGAACCACGCCGCGACGAATTCGGCCAGCTGTTGCAGGCGCTGGCGCAAAGCGGCGAGAACCTGCGCGAGATGCTTGGCCAGGCCGGGCATGTCACCCGCCAGCTGTCGACCGCCGCCGAGGAGCTGTCGACCATCACTGAACAGACCAGCGCCGGCATCACCAGCCAGAAGGTCGAAACCGACCAGGTGGCCACGGCAATGAGCGAGATGGTTGCCACCGTCCAGGAAGTCGCGCGTAACGCAGAAGAAGCCAGCGAAGCCACGCACCAGGCCGACAGCCAGGCCAAACAGGGCAACCGCGTAGTGCAGCAGGCCCTGAGCCAGATCGGCCAGCTGGCCGACGACATCGGCAATTGCGCCAGTGCGGTCAGCCAATTGTCGGAAGAAAGCGAGCGCATCGGCACCGTGATGACGGTGATCAACGCCATTGCCGAACAGACCAACCTGCTGGCTCTCAACGCCGCCATCGAGGCGGCGCGCGCGGGTGAGGCCGGGCGCGGCTTTGCCGTGGTCGCCGATGAAGTGCGCGGGCTGGCCCAGCGCACACAGCAATCAACAGCGCAGATCGAGACGCTGATTCTGTCGTTGCAACAAGGCGCGCAGAAAGCCGCCGAAATGATGCAAGCCAACCAGCAACAGGTCGGCGGTACTGTGGAATTGGCCAACCAGGTCGGTATCGAGCTGCAGGCCATCACCCAGACCGTGACCGGCATCCAGACCATGAACCTGCAGATCGCCACCGCCGCCGAACAGCAGAGCAGCGTCGCCGAATCGATCAACCGCAGTGTGCTCAGCGTGCGCGACGTTGCCGAACAGTCGTCCACCGCGTCGCAGCAGACGGCGGCTTCGTCGGTGGAACTGGCGCGCCTGGGCAGTGAACTGCAACAGCTGGTGGCGCGCTTTCGGGTGTAACCGGTAAGTCAGCCGAACAGGCCGCCGTCGTCGCTGTCGATAACGATCGACGACAGGCTCACATGCCGCGGCCGGGTCACGGCAAACAGCACGGCCTCGACCACGTCACGGTTGGTGCCGCGCTCGCCCTTCTGGCGCTGGGCGGCGGCCTCCCAGGCCGGTTGCGTCGGGCAGATGTCGTCCAGGTACGGCGGGTGCACGCACAGCGAACGGATCGGCGTACCGGCCAGTTGCTGACGCAACCCCTCTGCCAGTGCACGCTGGGCCTGCTTGGCGGCGTAGAACGGCACTGAGACGCTGTGCAAGGCGGCATTGGGCAGCGCGCTGATCGAGCCTATGGTGACGATGTCCGGGCGCTGAGAGCGGCGCAGAGAGGCCAGCAAGCCCTGGGTGAAGAGGAAGGTACCGGTGACCGCAGCGTTGATCACGCCGTGGACCTCTTCAGGAGAATAACTTTCCTCGTTGTGCTCCAGCCACATGGCGCCGTTGTTGATCAGCAGATCGATAGTGGGGAAGCGCTGGCTGATGGCCTGCGTTGCGTGGGTAACGCTGGCGCTGTCGGCGAGATCGACCTGGACAGTCAATGGCAGTTGAGCGGTGCGGGTTTCGATCGTGGCAGCGACTTGGGCCAGGGCTGCTTCGTTGCGGCCACAGAGCACGACCTTGCAACCAGCGTCGGCCAGGGAGATGGCCAACGCGGCACCCAGGCCGCGTCCGGCACCGGTGATGACCGCGATCGAGTCTTGAAGATTGTTCATCCTGAACCTCAGTGGAAGACTTGAGGCGCTAGCATACCGGTTGTGCGGACTGGATGCAGACCAAGCAGGCCTGAAAAGCATCGCGGGTCAAGCCCGCTCCCACAGAGTGGGAGCCGGCCTTGCTGGTGATGAACGTACCACGGTGCCAAAATTTCGGCACAAAAAAAGCGACCCGAAGGTCGCTTTCTCTGGTACTGCAATATGGCGCAGCGGACGGGACTCGAACCCGCGACCCCCGGCGTGACAGGCCGGTATTCTAACCGACTGAACTACCGCTGCGTGTCGTGCTCACCCGGGCTGCGCAAAGGCTGCAAATCCCGGGCACAAAAAAAGCAACCTCAGGTCGCTCTCTTTGTTGCTTCGAGGAGTTCAAGGGCCTCGAAGCGAAGATGGCGCAGCGGACGGGACTCGAACCCGCGACCCCCGGCGTGACAGGCCGGTATTCTAACCGACTGAACTACCGCTGCGTATCGTACAGGCTTGCGCCCGCTTGAAACTGGGATCTGGCTACAAGGCTGTTTGGCCCTGGAACCTCAAACCGGTCGTTAAACCGATCTGGAGAAAAGTGGCGCAGCGGACGGGACTCGAACCCGCGACCCCCGGCGTGACAGGCCGGTATTCTAACCGACTGAACTACCGCTGCGCATATGGACTTGCGTCCGGTTCCTCTCTGGTAACACCTTCTTGCGAAAGTGTCGGGTCAGGAACATCTCAGGAAGTGGTGGGTGATGACGGGATCGAACCGCCGACCCTCTGCTTGTAAGGCAGATGCTCTCCCGGCTGAGCTAATCACCCGTGTGCTTCGCTGAGGTGGCGAAATTTACGCAGGTATCTAACCTAAGTCAATAGCCTGATTGAAGTTTTTTTCACGGAGGTGGAAAAAACAGCTTCAAGGTTCAAGCTGCAAGCTACAAGAAAAAGCAAAATCAAAAGCACAACGCGGACGTCTTGTCGCTTGCCGCTACCGATAAATCATCTTCTTGGTCATGCCGCCGTCGACCACGAATTCCTGGCCGGTGACGAAGCCGGCGTTGCGCGACAGCAACCAGGCCACCATCGCCGCCACGTCTTCTACCGTCCCTACCCTGCCCGCCGGATGCTGAGCATGGTCGGCTTCGGTCAGCGGCTCGGCACGGCGCTGGGCTGGATCACGGGCGTCGATCCAGCCGGGGCTGACGGCGTTGACGCGAATCTCCGGGCCCAGGCTCATGGCCAGGGCATGGGTCAGGGCCAGCAGCCCGCCCTTGCTCGCGGCATAGGCCTCGGTGTCGGGCTCCGATTGCCCGGCGCGCGTTGACGCCAGGTTGACGATCGCCCCGCAATGGGCGCGCAGGTACGGCGCACAGTGCTTGGCCAGCAGCATCGGGCCGCCGAGGTTGACCGCCAGCACCCGGTTCCAGTGGGCCAGGCTCAGGCTTTCGAGGGTGGTGTTGTGCGGGTCGGCAATCGCCGCGTTGCATACCAGGGCGTCGAGCCGGCCAAACTGGCCCAGCACTTCGGCCACGCCGGTCATTACCTGGGCTTCGTCGGCGACATCCATGCCGACGAACCAGGCGTTGTCACCCAGCACCTTGGCCACTTTCGCGCCACGGGCCCGGTCGAGGTCGGTGAGCACCACCTGCCAGCCTTCGCTGATCAGCCAGGCGGCAATGCCCAGGCCGATGCCCCGCGCCGCGCCGGTGACCAGGGCGACGCGGCCGTTATGGCTGCTGTCGCCCACCGACCAGTCGATCACAGTGCCGCCAGCCCGCGGGCCAGGTCGGCCTTGAGGTCAGCGACGTCTTCCAGCCCCACGGCAACCCGGATCAGGCTGTCGCGAATGCCGGCGGCCTCACGCTCCTGCGGCGACAGGCGGCCGTGGGAGGTGGTGCCCGGGTGGGTGATGGTGGTCTTGCTGTCACCCAGGTTGGCGGTGATCGAAATCAGCCGGGTGGCATCGATGAAGCGCCAGGCGCCCTCTTTGCCGCCCTTGACCTCAAAGCTCACCACTGCACCGAAGCCGCTCATCTGCTGCTTGGCCAGCTCGTGCTGCGGATGGCTGTGCAGGCCCGCGTAGTGGACCTTGTCGATACCGTCCTGCTGCTCCAGCCATTCGGCCAGGGCCTGGGCATTGGCGCAGTGGGCGCGCATGCGCAGGTTGAGGGTCTCAAGGCCCTTGAGGAAGATCCAGGCGTTGAACGGGCTCAGGGACGGCCCGGCGGTGCGCAGAAAGCCCACCACTTCTTTCATCTGCTCGCTGCGCCCGGCAACCACGCCGCCCATACAACGGCCCTGGCCGTCGATGAACTTGGTCGCCGAATGCACGACGATGTCGGCGCCCAGCTTCAGCGGCTGCTGCAAGGCCGGGGTGCTGAAGCAGTTGTCGACCACCAGCTGCGCGCCCTTGGCATGGGCGATTTCAGCCAGGGCAGCAATATCCACAAGCTCCGCCAACGGGTTGGACGGTGACTCGACGAACAGCAGCTTGGTGTTGGCCTTGATCGCCTGGTCCCAGCCGGCCAGGTCGGTCAGCGGCACGTAGTCGACCTGCACGCCAAAGCGCTTGAAGTACTTCTCGAACAGGCTGATGGTCGAACCGAAGACGCTCTGCGACACCAGCACATGGTCGCCGGCGCTGCACAGGGCCATGACGGTCGAGAGAATCGCCGACATGCCGGTGGAGGTGGCAACCGCTTGCTCGGCGCCTTCAAGGGCGGCGATGCGCTCTTCGAACGCGCGTACGGTGGGGTTGGTGTAGCGTGAATAGACGTTGCCTGGAACCTCGCCGGCGAACCGCGCGGCGGCATCGGCCGCCGTACGGAACACATAGCTGGAGGTGAAGAACAGCGGATCGCTGTGCTCACCTTCCGGCGTGCGATGCTGGCCGGCGCGTACCGCCAGCGTGTCGAAAGCGACCCCTTCGAGGTCGCTGTCCAGGCGCCCGGCATCCCATTCCTGTGTCATGCCGCTGCTCCTAACTTAGTTGTTGTAGAGGTCGATGATCGCGCTGACCGCCTGGTTCTTGACCTTGGAGGCGTCGTTGCGCGCCTGCTCGATCTTGTCCAGGTAGGCTTCGTCGATGTCGCCGGTGACGTACTTGCCGTCGAACACCGCGCAATCGAAATGCTCGATCTTGATCTTGCCACCGCCGACCGCTTCGATCAGGTCCGGCAGGTCCTGGTAGACCAGCCAGTCGGCGCCGATCAGCTCGGCGACATCCTGGGTGCTGCGGTTGTGCGCGATCAGCTCGTGAGCGCTCGGCATGTCGATGCCGTAGACGTTAGGGAAGCGCACCGCCGGGGCGGCCGAGCAGAAGTAGACGTTTTTCGCGCCGGCTTCGCGGGCCATCTGGATGATCTGCTTGCAGGTGGTGCCGCGCACGATCGAGTCGTCGACCAGCATCACGTTCTTGCCGCGGAACTCCAGCTCGATGGCGTTGAGTTTCTGGCGTACCGATTTCTTGCGCGCGGCCTGGCCGGGCATGATGAAGGTACGGCCGATGTAGCGGTTCTTGACGAAGCCTTCGCGGAACTTGACGCCCAGGTGGTTGGCCAGCTCCAGCGCTGCGGTGCGGCTGGTGTCGGGAATCGGGATGACCACGTCGATGTCGTGGTCAGGGCGCTCGCGCTGGATCTTCTCGGCCAGCTTCTCGCCCATGCGCAGGCGCGCCTTGTACACCGAGACGCCGTCGATGATCGAGTCAGGCCGGGCCAGGTAGACGTGTTCGAAGATGCACGGCGACAGTTGCGGGTTGGTCGCGCACTGACGGGTGTGCAGCTTGCCCTCTTCAGTGATGTACACCGCTTCGCCCGGCGCCAGGTCACGGATCAGGGTGAAGCCCAGCACGTCCAGAGAAACGCTTTCGGAAGCGATCATGTACTCGACGCCTTCGTCGGTGTGACGCTGACCGAAGACGATCGGGCGGATACCGTTGGGATCGCGGAAACCGACGATGCCGTAGCCGGTGATCATCGCCACCACCGCGTAACCGCCAACGCAACGGTTGTGCACGTCGGTGACCGCGGCGAACACGTCTTCTTCGGTCGGTTGCAGCTTGCCACGCACCGCCAGCTCATGGGCGAAGACGTTGAGCAGCACTTCCGAGTCAGAGCTGGTGTTGACGTGGCGCAGGTCGGACTCGTAGATCTCCTTGGCCAGCTGTTCGACGTTGGTCAGGTTGCCGTTGTGCGCCAGGGTGATGCCGTAGGGCGAGTTGACGTAGAACGGCTGGGCCTCGGCCGAGGTCGAGCTGCCCGCGGTCGGGTAGCGCACGTGGCCGATACCCATGTGACCGACCAGGCGCTGCATATGGCGCTGCTGGAATACGTCACGGACCAGGCCGTTGTCCTTGCGCAGGAATAACCGGCCATCATGGCTGGTCACAATACCGGCAGCGTCCTGGCCGCGGTGCTGGAGGACGGTTAGCGCGTCATACAGCGCCTGATTGACGTTCGACTTACCGACGATACCGACGATGCCACACATGCGACGCAACCCCTACTTAATGAAACTGGATTGAAAAGCGCTCAAGGCGTTTTGGGCCCCAGCAGCTGTTCCTGGAACGGGAGATCAGCCGGTGCGCTGATCCCGCTGGCTAGCCACTGACTGGTGAACCCCAGAATGAGGTTTTTCGACCAGTCAGCCACCAATAGAAATTGTGGCAGGAGGCGAGACTCCTGCCACCACTGATCCTGTTGTACCGGCCCCAGGCTCAACAGCCCGACCGCCACGACCACCAGCAAGGCCCCGCGGGCGGCGCCGAAGGCCATGCCCAGGAAGCGATCGGTCCCGGACAGCCCGGTGACGCGAATCAGCTCGCCGATGAGAAAGTTGATCATGGCCCCCACCAGCAGGGTGGCGACGAAAAGAATGGCGCATCCGGCGATGACCCGGGCCGAAGGCGTCTGGATATAAGCTTCCAGGTACTGCGACAGCGAGCCACCGAACATCCAGGCCACGGCACCGGCGATGATCCAGGTAAGCAGCGACAAGGCCTCTTTGACAAAGCCGCGCTTGAGACTGATCAGCGAAGAAATGGCGATGATCGCGAGAATCGCCCAGTCGACCCAGGTAAATGCCACAGTGTTGCCTGCAAACGGATAAGGCGGCGCATTTTACCAGAGCAACGGGCTGTCGGTAAGCAGTGATTTACCGCCCGGTACGGGCCGGGCGGCAAGGGTTCAACTGCGCTCGGGCTGGAAGCGTACGACAAAGCCCTTGAGCTTCTGCTGGCGGTTGATCACATCGCGCAGGCGCTCGGCCTCGGCGCGCTCGATCAACGGTCCGACATACACCCGGTTCATGCCTTCGGCCGAACGGATATAAGCGTTGTAGCCCTGGCTGCGCAGGGTTTTCTGCAGGTTGTCGGCGCTGGCGCGGTTGGCCAGGCTGGCCATCTGAATCGACCAGCTGACCGGCAGGCCATTGGCGTCGATCTTGCCCGCAGCAGGCTTGGTCGCAGCGGCGACGGTGGCTGCCGGCTTGGCTTCTACCTTGGCGGGCGCCGGCGTCGCCGGTTTTGCCGCGACAGCCGGTGCGGCCGGGGCCGGTGTCGGCAGCGGCGTGGCAGCTGGCGCCGGGGCAATCGGCGTGCTTGGCGCCTGCACCGGTGCCGCAGGCTGCTCGACGATCAGCGACTCTTCAGGCACTACCTGCGGCTCGGGGACCTGCACCGGCTCTACCTGCACTTGCGGCAGGGTCGGCGCAGCCGGTGCCTCGGGGGCTTCGACGCGCACCTGGCGCATTTCGTCTTCGCGCGAGAACAGCATCGGCAGGAAGATCACCGCCAGCGCCACCAGCACCAGCGCCCCGACCATGCGTTGCTTGACCACTTTATCCAGCAATGCCATTTGCCCCGTCCTCCGTGGCCTGCCGGTCGAGCCACTGCAGGGCTTCGCCGACACAGAAAAATGATCCGAACAGCAGGATTTCGTCATCCGCCGTTGCCTGCGCGCACTGCCCTTCCAGGGCGGCGGCGACGCTGGGGTAAGACTGCACCGCAGCGCCAAGGTTCGTCAGCGCCGCCTGCAACTCGCCAGCCGGCCGGCTGCGGGCGGTGTCCAGCGGCGCCACGGCCCAGGCCTGAACCTGGTGCTGCAGCGGCTTGAGCACACCGTCGAGGTCCTTGTCGGCGAGCAAACCGAACACCGCCAGGCGCTTGCCCTGCGGCGGCCGGGTGGCCAGGCGCTGAGCCAGGTACTCGGCAGCATGCGGGTTGTGCCCGACATCCATGAGGATAGTCAAAGGTTTGCCTTGCCAGGTAAAGGCTCGCCGATCGAGGCGGCCGACCATGCGCGTGCTGCGCAGGGCCTCGGCAATCTGCCCGGCATCCCACGGCAGGTCGAGCAACAGGTAGGCCTGCAATGCCAACGCGGCGTTTTCCATCGGCAGGTCGAGCAGCGGCAAATCCTGCAGCTCGACCACCTCGCCACGGGCATTGACCCCACGCCACTGCCAGTACTGGTCAGTGCTGGCCAGGTCGAAATCGCGACCGCGCAAAAACAGCGGGCTGTTCAGGGCACGGGCCTTGTCCAGCAACGGCTGCGGCGGATTGAGGTCACCACATAGGGCCGGCTTGCCCTGGCGGAAGATCCCGGCCTTCTCGAAGGCCACCAACTCACGGGTGTCGCCCAGGTAGTCGACATGGTCAACGCCGATGCTGGTGACCAGCGCCAGGTCGGCATCGACGATGTTGACGGTATCCAGGCGTCCGCCCAGGCCGACTTCGAGCACCACGGCGTCGAGCGCCGCCTGCTTGAACAGCCAGAACGCCGCCAGGGTACCGGCTTCGAAGTAGGTCAGGGAGATGTCGCCGCGGGCCGCTTCAACCGCGGCGAAGGCTTCGCACAGCTGCTCATCGCCGGCTTCAGCGCCGTTGATCTGCACCCGCTCGTTGTAGCGCAGCAGGTGCGGCGAGCTGTAGACGCCGACCTTGAGGCCCTGGGCGCGCAGCAACGCGGCAACGAAGGCGCAGGTCGAACCCTTGCCGTTGGTGCCGGTCACGGTGATTACCCGTGGCGCCGGCTGGCCCAGCCCGAGCCGCGCAGCGACCTGTTGCGAACGCTCCAGGCCCATGTCGATGGCCGACGGATGCAACTGCTCGAGGTAGGCGAGCCAGTCGCCAAGGGTACGTTGGGTCATACGGTGGCAGGCGCCGGCGGCACGACGATCGGCTCGATCACCGGGGCGACGAACGTGGGCGTCGGCAGGCCCATCATCTGGGCCAGCAGGTTGCCCAGGCGCTGACGCAGCTCCTGACGCGGGATGATCATGTCGATGGCGCCGTGCTCCAGAAGGAACTCGCTGCGCTGGAAGCCTTCTGGCAGCTTCTCGCGTACGGTCTGCTCGATCACCCGCGGGCCGGCAAAGCCGATCAGCGCCTTGGGCTCACCGACGATGACATCACCAAGCATCGCCAGGCTGGCAGAAACGCCGCCGTAGACCGGATCGGTCAGCACCGAGATGAACGGGATGCCTTCTTCGCGCAGGCGTGCCAGTACTGCGGAGGTCTTGGCCATCTGCATCAGCGAGATCAGCGCTTCCTGCATGCGCGCACCACCGGAGGCCGAGAAGCAGACCATCGGGCAGCGGTTTTCCAGGGCGTAGTTGGCGGCACGGACGAAACGCTCGCCGACGATGGCGCCCATCGAACCACCCATGAAGGAGAATTCGAAGGCGCTGACCACGATCGGCATGCCCAGCAGGGTACCGCTCATGGAGATCAGTGCGTCTTTCTCGCCGGTCTGCTTCTGGGCAGCAGTCAGGCGGTCCTTGTACTTCTTGCCATCGCGAAACTTCAGGCGGTCGACCGGTTCCAGGTCAGCGCCCAGCTCGGCGCGACCTTCGGCATCGAGGAAGATGTCGATACGGGCGCGGGCGCCGATACGCATGTGATGGTTGCACTTAGGGCAGACATCCAGGGTCTTTTCCAGCTCCGGACGATACAGCACGGCCTCGCAGGACGGGCACTTGTGCCACAGGCCTTCAGGGACCGAACTCTTCTTCACCTCGGAACGCATGATCGAAGGGATCAGTTTGTCTACTAACCAGTTGCTCATGCTTTCTTTCTCCAGTAGCGGCGACCGGCAGGCTATGGCTGCCGGCTCGCGCGTATGCCCTTGAGCTCAATTCGTGTATGACGCGATGAAGATGCGGCTCCGGCGCCCGCCTGCAGCGAGCCACCCCGATACCGCACCCTCGTCAACCTGTAAGGGCGACGCCCGTGGCGTCACCCGCTAATTTCGACCGGCCCATGGGCGCGATCCGGCAGCACCGGGCTGCGAAAGCTATGGACGATGGCGCGCGGCCAGCCGTCACATCCGCAGCATGCAGCGCTTTCACGCCTGCTTGACCGCGCGGATAAACGCCTCGATCCGCGCCGGGTCCTTGATGCCCTTGGCCTGCTCCACGCCGCCGCTGACATCCACCGCATAAGGCCGCACCTGCGCAATGGCCTGGGCGACGTTATCCGGCGACAGGCCGCCGGCGAGGATGATTGGCTTGCTCAGTTGCGCAGGCACCAGCGACCAGTCGAACGCCTCGCCGGTACCGCCGGGCACGCCGGCCACGTAGGTATCGAGAAGAATGCCGCTGGCACCGCTGTAGCGCTTGCAGCTGGCCTCCAGGTCGTCGCCCGGGCGCACCCGCAAGGCCTTGATCCATGGACGGTTGTGACCTGCGCAATCGGCCGGGGTTTCATCGCCATGGAACTGCAGCAGGTCGAGCGGCACCGCTTCGAGGATTTCCGTCAGCTCGCAACGGCTGGCGTTGACGAACAGGCCGACGGTGGTGACGAACGGCGGCAAGGCGGCGATGATCGCCCGCGCCTGCTGCACATCGACCGCCCGCGGGCTCTTGGCATAGAACACCAGGCCGATGGCATCGGCGCCCGCCTCGGCTGCGGCCAGCGCATCCTCGATGCGGGTAATGCCGCAGATTTTGCTGCGAACGGCGCTCATGACCTGTGAACCTCAGCAGAAAGCGGAAAGTCCCGGATGTTAGCAAATGGCTTGCGGGCCGTCAGCCCGTCAATGCCTCGTAGCCGGTAATGAAGTGTGGGCCGATGTAACGCTCGGGCAGTTCGAACTCGTCGTGGTACTCGACCTGCACCAGGTACAGCCCATACGGATGCGCGGTCACCCCGCCGGCGCGCCGCTCGCGGCTTTGCAGCACTTCCAGGGCCCACTCCGGCGGGCGCTCGCCAGCGCCGATGGTCATCAGCACGCCGGCAATGTTGCGCACCATGTGGTGCAGGAAGGCGCTGGCGCGGATGTCGAGGACGATCATCTGGCCGTGGCGGCTAACACGCAGGTGATGGAGGTTCTTGACCGGCGACTTGGCCTGGCACTGGCCGGCGCGAAAGGCACTGAAATCGTGGGTGCCGACCAGGTACTCGGCGGCCAGGGCCATGCGCTCGGCGTCCAGCGGCCGGTGGTTCCAGGTCACCTCTTCGCCCAGGTGCGCCGGGCGGATCTGGTCGTTGTAGATCACGTAGCGGTAACGCCGGGCAATGGCCTTGAAGCGCGCATGGAAGTGCGCCGGCATCTGCTTGGCCCAGGACACGCTGATGTCGTGCGGCAGGTTGATGTTGGCGCCCATGGTCCAGCCCTTCATGCTGCGCACCGCCTGGGTGTCGAAATGCACCACCTGGCCGCAGGCATGCACGCCGGCATCGGTGCGCCCGGCACAGTGCAGGGTGACCGGCGAATCGGCCACCCGCGACAAGGCTTCTTCGAGGGTTTGCTGCACGCTTGCCACGCCACTGGCCTGGCGCTGCCAGCCGCGGTAGCGCGAACCTTTGTACTCAACGCCCAGGGCGATACGAAAGAAGCCTTCGGCGGCCACTTCGGCAGCCGCGTTATCAATGATTTCCAAGGGGATACAGCCTGTCGGTTTAGCAGATGGCGGCAATTATAACGACAACGGCAGCCACTTGGGCTGCCGTTGGTTTTACACAGGGTGAACTCAGACCAGGCGCGAGAGCAGCTCGTCGGCTTCCTGGCGCTGGGCATCGCTGCCGTCCTTGCGCACTTCGTCGAGAATGTCGCGGGCGCCGTCATGGTCGCCCATGTCGATATAGGCCCGGGCCAGGTCGAGCTTGGTGGCCACTTCGTCGGCGCCGCCGAGGTAGTCGAAATCATCGTCGAGGTCGTCGCTGATCGCGGCGTCCGCTTCGCTGAAGTGCGGCTCGATCGACGGCTGCTCCAGGCTTTGCGACAGCTTGTCGAGTTCGGCGTTGACGTCATCGAGCTCCGAGGCAAAGTTTTTATCCGCCTGCGAGTCCTCCAGTGACAGCGACAGGTCGAAGTCTTCCGGCAGGTCCAGCTCGCTCAACGGGTCGAACTCGGGCATGGTTTCATCGAACGCCGCCAGCTCTGCGGCGATATCGACGGTCTCGCTGTTCGGCGCCAGCGCCGGCTCGTCGCCAGCGACGTCGAGGTCGAAATCGGCGAGGTCGTCCAGGGCCTGCTCAGGCTCGGCAAGATGCTCTGCGAGCAAGGCGTCGAAGTCCGGTTGCGCCGGGCTGGCTTCGCTCGCGACTGCTTCGGCTTGTGGCGCTTCAACAGCCAGCGAGGGCTCGTCGAGCAGTGGCGGCGCGTCCAGCTCCAGGCCTTGCAGGTCGTCATCCAGGCTCAGGTCGAAGGCACTGTCCAGGTCGTCTTCAGGAACAGGCTCAGGCTCGGCCAGCGATTCTTCAACCACAGGTTCAGGTTCAGGTTCAGGCTCAGGTTCAGGTTCAGGCTCGGCCCCTGCTTCTGGCTCAACGGCTGGCTCGACGGCTGGTTCGGCTTCTGCCAGCGGTTCGGCTGGCACCTCGTCCTGCAGCAGCTCCTGGACATACTGGGCATCCAGTTCGGCCGCCAGCGCCGCCGCGCTGACGCCCGCCGCCGCGACGGCGAGCATGGCCGGGAAGCGGTTTTTCAGGGCTTCGACATCGGCATGGTTCTGGCCGGTGGCAATCAACTGCCGCTCGTGGCCGACAAAGGCATCGCGATCGCCCTGGCGGGCATAGACTTCCATCAGCTTCAGGCGCAGGTCGCTGCGCTCAGGGGCTGCGGTAACCGCAGGCTCGAGCAGTTCGGCGGCGTGATTGAGGCGACCACGGGCAATGCTCAACGCTGCTTCGTCGAGCACAGCGTCGCCGGTCGGGGCTGCCGGGCTGGCCGCCGGAGCAACCAATGGCGCGGCAATCGGGCCTTGCACCGGCTTGCTCGGCGCTGGCTCCGCCACCACAGGCGCCGGCTCTTCGGCAGGCAAGGCGGCGGCTGTGGCGGCGGCGGCAGATGCCGCGACCACTGCCGGTGCCAGGGTCACGCTCGGCGGCGCGATGTCCAGGCCTTCAAAACTGCTTGGCGGCAGGTCCAGGTCTGGGGCGCGCTCGCCCTCTTCGGCCAGGGCGCGGGCCATGCGCAGGTGTTTTTCCGCTTCCTGGTCGGCCTTGCGCTTGCGTGCCAGCAACAGCAGCAGAAGCAACAGCACCAACAACGCGGAACCGGCGATCAGCGCCAGCAACAACGGGTTGCCGAGCAGATCGTCGAGCATCTTGTTCGAGTCGGCCGGTGCCTGGTCGGCAGCAGGCTGCGCCGGATCAACCGGTGCGGTATCGACCGCAGCCGGTGCCGGGGTGACCACCGGTTCGGCAGGAGCCGGCTGCAACTCGGCGGCAATGGCCGGCGGCTGGGCCGCGGCAGCTTCAGGCGCCGGCGCGCCAGCGGCGCCCTGGGCTTCAAGCTTGGCCAGTTGGTCGTTTTTCAGCGCGATCAGGCGCTGCAGTTTGTCCAGCTGGCTCTGCAGGTCGGCCATGCGGCCTTTGAGCTCTTCATTGTCACGACGGCTGGTGTCCAGGCTTTCCTGGGCCACAGCCAGCTTGTCGTTGAGACCTTTACTGCCCGCAGCGCCTTTGCTGCCGGGTGCGACCAGCTTGAGGTTGTCCTGGTTGGCGATACGTGCCGGCGCCGCCTCGGTGCCGCTGCGCCGGGTGGCGTCCAGCTGGCGTGCGCGCGGGCCCAGGCGCCGGCCTTCGCGCCAGGCAGCATACTGCTCGGCCACTTCGGTAACGGCCTGGGCCTGGGGAATACTGGTGATCTGCTGTTGATCGGGCAGGCGCAAGACCTGGCCGGTTTTCAGCAGGTTGATGTTGCCGTTGATGAAGGCATCCGGGTTCAGCGCCTGAATGGCCAGCATGGTCTGCTGCACCGACCCGCCCTGACGGGCTTTCGAGGCGATTTCCCACAGGGTGTCGCGACGCACGGTGGTGTAGTTGGCCGCGGTTACCGCAGGCGCAACGCCGGCCGGCGCCGGTTGCCCGGCCGGAGCGTTGAACTTGGCCGCGTCAATCAGCACGCTGTAGTCGCGCAGCAGGCGACCGCTCGGCCACATGACCTGGACCAGGAACTTGACCATCGGCGCCGGCAGCGGCTGGCTCGAGGTCACCCGCAACACGCTCTTGCCGTTGGGGTTGATCACCGTGGTAAAGGTCAGGTCATTGAGAAACGCCTGGCGCTCGACACCGGCCTTGGCGAACTCTTCGGCCGGCGCCAGGCTCGGCGCTACTTCGGCCGCGGTCAGGTCGCGGACATCGAGCAGTTCGATCTCGGCATCCAGGGGCTGGTTCTGCGCTGACTTCAAGGTCAGCTCGCCCAACCCGAGGGCATGCGCCATACCGGACGACAGCGCCGACGCCGCGGCTATTGCTAAGACCAGTTTGCGAATTCGAAGCATGACCTCTTCCTTTGAATGAACCTTCCCCGGCAAGCGAGAACAAGTGGAGCAAATTGTCGGCAAGTATCTTTTACACAAGGCCTTTTATCAACAATTGCGCCAGCTGGACCGCGTTCAGGGCCGCACCTTTGCGCACATTGTCGGTGGTCAGCCAGAGGTTGAGCTGCTCAACCTCGTCAATTCCACCCCGTACCCGTCCAACATAGACCACGTCCTGGCCCACTGCGTCACCCACCGGCGTCGGATAATCACCCTCCTCCACCAGTTCGATGCTGTC
This sequence comes from Pseudomonas sp. UC 17F4, assembly GCF_900101695.1. NCBI lineage: Bacteria > Pseudomonadati > Pseudomonadota > Gammaproteobacteria > Pseudomonadales > Pseudomonadaceae > Pseudomonas > Pseudomonas sp. UC 17F4. The sequence goes on along the minus strand of NZ_FNKV01000001.1, from coordinate 2,424,163 downwards.
AGCGGCTTCCAGTGCGGCGTTGACCGCCGCCAGGTCGACCGGCGTGCGGCTTTGCACGGACACACTGTAGCTATCGCCGAAAAACACCGGGACTTGAACGCAGGTCACCGAAATCTTCAGTGAAGGCAAGCCGAGCACTTCGCGCAACTCACTGACCAGGCGGCGTTCAAGGGCGCCATGGCCGTCAGCATCGCTGGCACCGACCTGGGCCAACAGGTTGAAGGCCATTTGCCGGTCGAAGAAGCGCGGCTCCAGCGGGCGGGCGTTGAGCAGCTCGGCGGTCTGCCGGGCCAGCTCGTTGACCGCCTCGCGACCCTGGGCCGAGACCGCCAGGCACGCGGTGACATTAATGCGCTCAAGTTCCAGCAAGCCCTTGAGGGGCGCCAAGGTTACCGCCAGGGCAATCGCTGCGGCGCTTGGGCTGCTCAGTTGCTGCGGCGCCTTGAGGCTGTCGAGCACTGCCGGGTTGGCTTCCGGCACCACCGCCGGCGCCTGCTCGGCCGGCAAGCCGCCGGACAGGTCGATGACTGCGCAACCAGCCGCCTGGGCCCGTGGCGCGAAGCTGCGGGTCACTGCCGGGCCGGCGGCGAAGAAGGCCAGCTTGACCTTGCTGAAGTCGAAGCTGTCGACCTCGCGCACGCGCAGGCTCTTGCTGCGAAACATCACGCCGCTGCCCGCCGATTCGTTGCTGGCCAGCAGGTGCAGGGTGCCGACCGGGAAATCGCACTCGTCAAGGATCTGCACGAGGGTTTCACCGACAGTACCGGTGGCACCGATAACGGCAATATCAATAGGCTGGCTCATGGAAAAATCCTCTGCTGAAACGGCGGGAGCGGCACTTTACTTGGATTCTCATGCGCGGAACACCTGAATCGCGGGTCAACCCCGCTCCCACAGCGTGGACCACCCACAAAAAAGCCCGTGCTGTTTCCAGCACGGGCTTGGGTTCAACACTGCCTGGCGATCAACGCTCCAGGAGGATGCGCAGCATGCGCCGCAGTGGCTCGGCCGCGCCCCACAGCAGCTGATCACCAACGGTGAAGGCGCCCAGGTACTGGGAACCCATGTTCAGCTTGCGCAGGCGACCCACCGGGATGTTCAGGGTACCGGTGACGTTGGTCGGGCTGAGCTCCTGCATGCTGATTTCACGCTGGTTCGGCACCAGTTTCACCCAAGGGTTGTGCTGGCTGATCATGCCTTCGATGTCGGCAATCGGCACGTCCTTGTTCAGCTTGATGGTCAGTGCCTGGCTGTGGCAACGCATGGCGCCGATGCGCACGCAGATGCCGTCGACCGGGATCGGGCTCTTGAAGCGGCCGAGGATCTTGTTGGTCTCGGCCTGGGCCTTCCACTCTTCACGGCTCTGGCCGTTAGGCAGCTCTTTGTCGATCCACGGGATCAGGCTGCCGGCCAGCGGCACGCCGAAGTTCTCGGTCGGGTAGGCGTCGCTGCGCATGGCCTCGGCAACCTTGCGGTCGATGTCGAGGATGGCGCTGGCCGGGTTGGCCAGGTCATCGGCGACCGCGGCGTGGGTCGCGCCCATCTGGCGAATCAGCTCGCGCATGTTCTGCGCACCGGCGCCGGAGGCTGCCTGGTAGGTCATGGCGCTCATCCACTCGACCAGGCCGGCTTCGAACAGGCCGCCCAGGCCCATCAGCATCAGGCTGACGGTGCAGTTGCCGCCGATGTAGTTCTTGGTACCGGCGTCGAGCTGCTGGTCGATGACCTTGCGGTTGACCGGGTCGAGAACGATGACCGCATCATCCTGCATGCGCAGGCTGGAGGCGGCGTCGATCCAGTAGCCCTGCCAGCCGGCTTCGCGCAGCTTGGGGAAGACTTCATTGGTGTAGTCGCCGCCCTGACAGGTCAGGATCACATCGAGGGTCTTGAGCTCTTCAATGCTGTAAGCGTCCTTGAGCGGAGCAATATCCTTGCCCACTGCCGGACCCTGGCCACCGACGTTGGAGGTGGTGAAGAACACCGGCTCGATAAGATCAAAATCCTGCTCTTCCAGCATCCGCTGCATGAGCACGGAACCGACCATACCGCGCCAACCGATCAGACCTACACGTTTCATCGCAACTACACCTTTGCTAAAAAGTGGGCCGCTGCTTCACTAGGAAAAACAGCAGCGGGCCCGAGAGATTACAGATTCCGCAGCGCTGCGACTACTGCGTCGCCCATTTCCTGCGTACCTACCTTGCTGCAACCGTCCGACCAGATGTCGCCGGTACGCAGCCCCTGATCCAATACCAGGCTGACGGCCTTTTCAATGGCCTCGGCTGCCGCCTGCTGGTTGAAGCTGTAACGCAGCATCATCGACACCGACAAGATGGTCGCCAGCGGGTTGGCGATGCCCTGGCCGGCGATGTCCGGTGCCGAGCCGTGGCAAGGCTCGTACATGCCCTTGTTGTCGGCATCCAGCGACGCTGATGGCAGCATGCCAATGGAGCCGGTGAGCATGGAAGCCTCATCCGACAGGATGTCGCCGAACATGTTGTCGGTGACCATCACGTCGAACTGCTTGGGCGCACGCACCAGTTGCATGGCGGCGTTGTCGACGTACATGTGGCTGAGTTCGACGTCCGGGTAGTCCTTGGCGACTTCCTCGACGATCTCGCGCCACAGCTGGCTGGAGGCCAGGACGTTAGCCTTGTCGACCGAGCAGAGTTTTTTACCGCGCACGCGGGCCATGTCGAAACCGACCCGGGCGATACGGCGGATTTCGCTCTCGCTGTATGGCAGGGTGTCGTAGGACTGACGCTCGCCGCCTTCCAGCTCGCGGGTGCCGCGGGGTGCGCCGAAATAGATGCCGCCGGTCAGCTCGCGAACGATGAGGATGTCCAGGCCGGCGACGATTTCTGGCTTGAGCGACGAAGCGTCGGCCAGTTGCGGGTAGAGAATCGCCGGACGCAGGTTGGCGAACAGGCCCAGTTGCGAGCGGATTTTCAGCAGGCCGCGTTCAGGGCGAATGTCGCGCTCGATCTTGTCCCACTTCGGCCCGCCAACGGCGCCGAGCAGCACGGCATCGGCCTTGCGAGCGCGCTCCAGGGTCTGGTCGGCCAGCGGCACGCCGTGCTTGTCGATGGCGGCGCCGCCGATGACGTCGTGCTCCAGGCTGAAACCGAGCTGGAACTTGTCGTTGGCCAGTTCCAGCACCTTGACCGCCTCGGCCATGATTTCCGGACCGATGCCATCACCTGGAAGAATCAGAATCTGCTTGCTCATGCTTTCCTCTATTCAATTCAAGCGGCACGCCCTGTTGGCCTGCCGGAAAAAACCTAGCGTTCGGCCCAGAGCACCACGACATCGGTGCTGAACGAGCCGTCGGCTTCAATCTGGTAATACTGCCGTACTTCTTCGCCCATCGCCTGCTGCAATTGGCGGATGGCGCCACGCATCACTTCAGGGGTGCGCATGCGCTCGACCCACGAGCTGTACTCCAGGCGCAGGCGCTGGCGGCTGTGGCTGCGGGTGAACAGGCCGGCTTCGCTGACCTGCTGCAGCCATTCGCTGGCCGAATAATCGCGTACATGGCTGGTGTCGCGCAGCACCTCGACGCTCTGCAGGTAAGTGTCGAGCAACGGGCTGCCCGGCGACATGACGTCGATGAAGGCTGCCACGCCGCCGGGCTTGAGCACCCGTTTCACTTCCCGCAGCGCCAGGCCCAGGTCGCTCCAGTGGTGCGCCGAATAGCGGCTGAAGACGAATTCGAACGATGCGTCAGCGAACGGCAGGCGCTCGGCGGCGCCGCGTTCGGTGACGATGTTCTCGAAGCCACGTTCGCTGGCAGCGGCGGCGACCACATCCAGCATCTGCTGCGACAGGTCGTAGGCCACCACTTCACGCACCAGCGGGGCAACGTGGAAACTCACATGGCCGGCGCCACAGCCAAGGTCCAGCAGGCGTGCCCGGCCTTGGCCGGCAAGTTCGGCCTGCAACAGGGCGAACTCGCTGCCCTGGGCATGCACGGCGCTGCTCAGGTAGGCACTGGCCTGTTCGCCGAACTGGCGCTGGACGACGTCCTTATGGGTGGTGCTGGTCATCTGCATCTCCTGGGGCCTTATCGCGGGGCATGTGAGAGCGGGCTTGCCCCGCGATTGGCATCAATCAAGCGTCACGAAACAACCAGGGCTGGCTGGCCCGGTGCTTGGCTTCAAAGGCGGCAATCGCATCGCCATCCTGCAAGGTCAGGCCGATGTCATCCAGGCCGTTGAGCAGGCAGTGCTTGCGAAATGCATCGATCTCGAAGGTCAGCACCTTGCCGTCCGGGCGGGTCACGGTCTGAGCCTGCAAGTCGATGCTCAACTGGTAACCCGGATCGGCTTCAACCTGCTTGAACAGCTCGTCGACTTCCTCATCGCTGAGGATGATCGGCAGCAAGCCGTTCTTGAAGCTGTTGTTGAAGAAGATGTCGGCATAGCTTGGCGCGATGATGCTGCGAAAGCCGTACTCTTCCAGGGCCCACGGCGCATGTTCACGGCTTGAGCCACAACCGAAGTTCTCGCGGGCGAGCAACACGCTGGCACCTTGATAACGCGCGTGGTTGAGCACGAAATCCGGGTTCTGCGGGCGCTTGCTGTTGTCCTGGTACGGCTGGCCGACATCCAGGTAACGCCATTCATCGAACAGGTTGGGGCCGAAGCCGGTGCGCTTGATCGACTTCAGGAACTGCTTGGGAATGATCTGGTCGGTGTCGACGTTGGCACGGTCCAATGGCGCGACAAGGCCGGTGTGCTGGGTAAAGGCTTTCATGCTGCGCTCCCTTGGATCAACTCGCGTACATCGACAAAACGGCCGGTAACGGCGGCGGCGGCGGCCATGGCCGGGCTCACCAGGTGGGTACGGCCACCGGCGCCCTGACGCCCTTCAAAGTTGCGGTTGGAGGTCGAGGCGCAATGCTCGCCACTCTCCAGGCGGTCGGGGTTCATCGCCAGGCACATCGAGCAACCCGGTTCACGCCACTCAAAGCCCGCTTCGAGGAAAATCTTGTCCAGGCCTTCTTTCTCGGCCTGGGCCTTGACCAGGCCCGAGCCCGGCACCACGATCGCCTGCTTGATGGTCGCGGCCACCTTGCGGCCCTTGGCGATCTCGGCGGCGGCGCGCAGGTCTTCGATGCGCGAGTTGGTGCAAGAGCCGATAAACACCCGGTCGAGCTGGATGTCGGTGATCGCCTGGTTGGCATTCAAGCCCATGTACTTCAACGCCCGCTCGATCGAGCCACGCTTGACCAGATCGGCCTCGGCAGCCGGGTCCGGTACGCGCTGGTCGACGGCCAGGACCATCTCCGGCGAGGTGCCCCAGCTGACCTGCGGCTTGATCTGCGCAGCGTCCAGCTCGATCACCGTGTCAAACACCGCATCGGCGTCGGAGACCAGGTCTTTCCAGGCTTCGACCGCTTGCGCCCACTGCTCGCCCTTGGGTGCATAGGGGCGGCCCTTGACGTACTCGACGGTTTTTTCATCGGTGGCCACCAGACCTACCCGGGCGCCGGCTTCGATGGACATGTTGCAGATGGTCATGCGCCCTTCGACCGACAACTCGCGAATCGCGCTGCCGGCGAATTCCATGGCATGGCCGTTGCCGCCGGCGGTGCCGATCTTGCCGATCACGGCGAGGACGATGTCCTTGGCAGTGACGCCGAACGGCAATGTGCCTTCAACGCGCACCAGCATGTTCTTCATCTTTTTGGCCACCAGGCACTGGGTAGCGAGCACGTGCTCGACCTCGGACGTACCGATACCGTGGGCCAGGGCGCCGAAGGCACCGTGGGTCGAGGTGTGCGAGTCGCCGCAGACCACGGTCATGCCCGGCAAGGTCGCACCCTGCTCCGGGCCGATGACGTGGACGATGCCCTGACGCACGTCATTCATCTTGAATTCGACGATGCCATACTCGTCGCAGTTTTCATCGAGGGTCTGAACCTGCAAACGCGAGACCTGGTCGACAATGGCGTCGATACCGCCCTTGCGCTCCGGGGTGGTCGGCACGTTGTGATCAGGCGTGGCGATGTTGGCATCGATGCGCCAGGGTTTGCGATTGGCCAGACGCAGGCCTTCGAAGGCTTGCGGCGACGTCACTTCGTGAATGATGTGACGGTCGATGTAGATCAGCGCCGAACCATCGTCGCGCTGCTTGACCAAATGCGAATCCCAGAGCTTGTCGTAAAGCGTTTTGCCGGCCATCAGACTGTTCCTCATCAGCGTCTTTCTATGCCAATAACCCCTTGGCTTGTACGGACGATGCTATGCCGGTAGATTGAATAACTCAAATTCATAATTTTTATGCTTTGGATAACCAAAAGGAATTCGAGTAGTGGACCTGGCCAACCTCAATGCCTTTATCGCGATTGCCGAGACTGGCAGCTTCTCCGGGGCCGGCGAGCGCCTGCACCTGACCCAGCCGGCAATCAGCAAACGCATCGCCGGCCTTGAGCAGCAACTGGATGTGCGCCTGTTCGACCGCCTCGGCCGCGAGGTCAACCTGACCGAGGCCGGACGCGCCCTGCTGCCGCGCGCCTACCAGATCCTCAATGTGCTGGACGACACCCGCCGGGCGCTGACCAACCTCACCGGGGAGGTCAGCGGGCGCCTGACCCTGGCCACCAGCCATCACATCGGCCTGCACCGCCTGCCGCCGCTGCTGCGAGCCTTTACCCGCCAGTACCCGGCGGTGGCGCTGGATATCCAGTTTCTCGATTCGGAAGTTGCCTACGAAGAAATCCTCCATGGCCGCGCAGAGATCGCCGTCATCACCCTGGCCCCGGAGCCGCACCATCTGGTGCGCGCCGTGCCGGTATGGGACGATCCGCTGGACTTCGTCGCCGCCCCAGAGCACCCGCTGGCACGCAAAGGCGCGGTCAGCCTGGCCGACATTGCCCACCATCCGGCGGTGTTCCCCGGTGGTAACACTTTCACACACCATATCGTCCAGCGCCTGTTCGAAGCCCAGGGCCTGACGCCGAACATCGCCATGAGCACCAACTATCTGGAAACCATCAAGATGATGGTCTCCATCGGTCTGGCATGGAGCGTGCTGCCGCGTACTATGCTCGACGAGCAGGTTGCGCCCATCGCCTTGCCGGGCATACAGCTGTCGCGCCAGCTAGGCTACATTCTGCACACCGAACGAACGTTATCGAATGCCGCCAGGGCCTTTATGGCATTGCTCGACAGCCATGCAAGCCCCTTGAACCACTGAGGTAGTACCCGGGCACACCCGCCCGCTCAAGGACGCGTTATCTGCCAAAGGTCTGGTATCGATGCCCAAATCAGCAAACCGTTTTCCGCGCATGCCCCGAATTCATGCAGCGGACCCCCAGGAATCGGAGCAAACCTGGGAAAACGCCCCGCAACTGTTGGCGGCGCTTAACGGTGCGCGCCTGGGTGCCTGGTTCTGGGATGTCGAGACCGGGCAGATCAGCTGGTCGCGCGGCACCCAGGCGCTGTTCGGCTTTGACCCGCACCAGCCGCTGCCCAATGACCTGGACTACCTGGAACTGGTGCCCATGGAAGACCGCGCCCGCGCCCTGCAGGCCTTTCATGCGGTGGTCAACGGCGAGCCGGTCGAGCAAGCCCTGCGCCATCGCATCCGCTGGCCCGACGGCAGCCTGCACTGGCTGGAAATCAACGGCAGCATGACCAAGGACCGCAACGGCCGGCGACAGATGGTCGGGGTGATTCGCGAAATTACCCGCCAGCGTGAACGGGAAGCGGCGCTGATCAACTCGGAAAAGCGCTTTGCCACGCTCTTCCACCTGAGCCCCAATGTCATCCTCCTGACCCGCCGCGCCGACGGCATGATCTACGAGGTCAACCAGCACTTCGAGAACATCCTCGGCTGGCCGGGCCACCAGATCATCAACAAAAGCACCCTCGAACTTGGCCTGTGGGTGCATCCACAGCAGCGCCTGCAGGTGCTGGCGGCGACCAGCGGCACCAGCGGCCCGGTGACCCTCGAAGTGCAGTTTCGCGGCAGCAGCGGCGAAGTCCACGACGGTCTGCTCTGTACCCAGAACATCGACCTGGAAGGCACCGCCTACCTGCTCAGCACCTTCGTCGACACCAGCGAGCGCAAACGCGCCGAACAAGCGCTCAAGGACAGCCAGGAACGCCTGGACCTGGCCCTGGACTCGGCACAACTGGGCACCTGGGACTGGCACATCCCCAGCGGCATGCTCTATGGCTCGGCGCGCGCCGCCGAACTGCACGGCCTTGAGCCGGTGCCGTTTCACGAATCCTTCGAGTCGTTTTTCGAAGGCGTGCCGGAAATGGAACGCAGCAGCATGCGCCAGGCCTACCGCAGCCTGCGCGAAGGTCCGGCCGGCAATTACCAGATCACCTACCGCATCCAGATGGAAGACGGCAGCTCGCGCTTCATTGAAAGCCGCGCGCGCCTGTACCGCGATGAACAGGGCAACCCGCTGCGCATGGCCGGCACCTTGCTGGACATCACCGAACAAGTGGAGCGCGAGCAGCGCCTGACCAGTTCCGAAGAAAAGTTCGCCAGCCTGTTCCAGGCCAGCCCCGACCCGATCTGCGTGACCCGCCAGGACAGCGGCCAGTTCATCGAGATCAACCCGGCCTTTACCCAGGTGTTTGGCTGGAACGCCGAACAGGTACTGGGCAACACCGCCGAACAGATCGGCCTGTGGGCCGAGTCGGCCGAACGCGCCCGGCGCATCGAACGGGTGATCCGCGACCAGGCCTTGAACAACGTCGCCGTGGTGGTCAACCACAAGGACGGGCAGCCGCTGACCTGCGTGATTTCCAGCCGCCTGATCAAGGTCGACAACCAGCCCTGCAGCGTCACCACCCTGCGCGACATCACCCAGCAGCAGCGCGCCGAAGCGGCGCTCAAGGCCAGCGAAGAGAAATTCGCCAAGGCCTTCCATTCAAGCCCCGACGCCATCACCATCACCGAACGCGACAGCGGCCGCTACCTGGAGGTCAACGACGGTTTCTGCCGCCTGACCGGCTACAGCGCCGCTGAAGTGATCGGCCAGACTGTGCACGACATCGGCATCTGGGCTGACGACAAACAGCGCGCCGCGCTGCTCAACGAATTCCACGACAAAGGCCGCGTGCATCACCGGGAAATGCTCGGGCGCAACAAGCGTGGCGACATTCTCACCGTCGAGGTTTCGATCGAGCCGATCAACCTCAACGAAACCGAGTGCCTGCTGCTCACCGCCCGCGACGTCAGCCAGTTGAAGAATGCCCAGGCGCAGATCCGCCACCTGGCCTACCACGACCCGCTGACCAACCTGCCCAACCGCGCCCTGTTGATGGACCGCCTGAGCCAGCAGATCGCCCTGCTCAAGCGCCACAACCTGCGTGGCGCCCTGCTGTTTCTCGACCTCGACCACTTCAAGCACATCAACGATTCGCTTGGCCATCCGGTCGGCGACACGGTGCTGAAGATCATCACCGCGCGCCTGGAAGCCAGCGTGCGCCTGGAAGACACCGTCGCGCGCCTGGGTGGTGACGAGTTCGTGGTGCTGCTCAGCGGCCTTGAAGGCAGCCGCGAGGAAGTCACGGAAAAAGTCCGCGAACTGGCCGACACCCTGCGCGAACTGCTGGCCGAGCCAATGTCGCTGGACGGCCAGCGCCTGCAGGTGACGCCGAGCATCGGCGTGGCGCTGATCCCCGACCACGGCTCGACCCCGGCCGATTTGCTCAAACGTGCGGACATCGCCCTGTACCGGGCCAAGGACTCCGGGCGCAACACCACGCAAATGTTCCACACCACCATGCAAAAGGCTGCCAGCGAGCGCCTGCGCATGGAGAACGACCTGCGCCTGGCCCTGGCCCGCGGCGAACTGGCCCTGCACTTCCAGCCCCAAGTCGACGCCCGCGACAACCGCATCGTCGGCGCCGAAGTGCTGTTGCGCTGGCACCACCCGCAACTGGGCCAGCAGCCGCCGGCGCAGTTCATTCAGGTACTGGAAGAAAGCGGGCTGATCCTCGAAGTTGGCAGCTGGATCCTCGACGAAGCCTGCGACGCCTGCGCCGGTATGCTGCGCGACGGCCTGATCGACCCCGACGACTTCAGCCTGTGCGTGAACATCAGCCCGCGCCAGTTCCGCCAGAACGACTTCGTCGAACGGGTAATGCGCAGCCTTGACGACTACCGCCTGCCGCACAAGATCCTCAAGCTGGAAATCACCGAGGGCATCGTCATCCAGAACCTCGAAGACACCATCAGCAAAATGCGCGAGCTCAAGGCCTTTGGCGTGAGCTTTGCCATGGATGATTTCGGCACCGGCTACTCCTCGCTGACCTACCTCAAGCGCCTGCCGGTGGATGCCCTGAAGATCGACCAGTCCTTCGTCCGCGACGCCCCGATCGACCCCAACGACGCCGAAATCGTCCGCGCCATCGTCGCCATGGCCCGCAGCCTGGACCTGGCGGTGATTGCCGAAGGGGTGGAGCTGTCGGAGCAACTGGAGTTTCTTGAGCGGCTGGGCTGCCACTTGTACCAGGGCTACCTGCATAGCCGGCCGTTGCCGCTGGGGGAGTTTCGGGCGATGTTGCTTGAAGCGCCGGCGGGCTACTGAAGCTTTCGAAAATGTAGAAGCGGGCTAGCTCCGCGATATCGTCCCGCCCGCCACATCGCATCGCGGGTCAAGCCCGCTCCCACAAAAGCAACTCGAATCGTGCTCTTGATCTGCCGGCCCCGTTAACCAGAAGGGCCGTAGCGACACCGGAGCGAGGGAACCCGAAGCGCAGCGTAGGGCCCACTGGTGGGGCGAGAATTTTTGCTTACTTTTTTTTCGACTGAAAAAAGTAAGCCGCCGTAAGGGCGGAAAGGTGCCTCGGCAGCACCCTCGCCAATGGATAATCACCAAAGACAAAAAGGGCACCCGAAGGTGCCCTCATTCACATCAAACAATCAATTCAGAGCAGGCTTGCTCTCACCATTGATAGGAATCCGCTTGGCCTTGGCCTCTTCCGGCACAATCCTCAGCAGATCAATGCTCAGCAGCCCGTTCGCCAGACCAGCCGCCTTGACCTCGATATGGTCAGCCAACCGGAACGACAACTTGAACGCCCGTTGGGCGATGCCCTGATGCAGATAGGTAACGCTATCAGCGTTGCTGTCACGCTTGCCGCCAGTCACGGTCAAGACGCCTTTTTCCACCTGCAGGTCCAGATCCTGCTCCTGGAAACCGGCCGCAGCAACGACGATTCGATAATGGTCATCGCCATGTTTTTCAACGTTGTAGGGAGGGTAGCTGCTACCCGCCTCATTACGCGCCGCAGATTCGAACAGGTCATTGAAACGGTCGAAACCCACGGAATGGCGGAACAGTGGAGCCAGAGAAAAAGCAGTAGTCATGATGCATCTCCTGAAAATCAGCGAGGTTGTGTAGTAACGCGACCCGACTTCGGCATCGCGTACTCCCTAGATAAGGACCCTCGCCTGCTTTTCAAGCAACCCTGCAAAAAATTTTTCAGGCCGCCTCGCTGACCGGTACACCAATCAACTGCCCGACCCGATTGCAGTCGGTTTCCCGACGCAATTCGGTGAACAGCGCCACCGCTTCGGGGTAGGTGCGGGTCAGCATCGCCACCCATTGCTTGAGACGCCCCGGCGCCTGGCGCGGGGTCATCTGCGCGCGGGCCTGGCCCCAGAAGTCCTGGATCAGCGGCAGCAAGCTCTGCCAGACCATGGGCACGAACTCGACGCCATCGCGTTCGGCGGCAATCTGCCGGGCCAGGTCCGGGCGCGAAACCAGGCCACGCCCCAGCATGATGTCTTCAACGCCACTGACTTCGCGGCAGCGCCGCCAGTCTTCCAGGGTCCAGACCTCGCCGTTGGCATACACCGGCACCTTGACCACCTCTTGCACCCGCGCCACCCACTCCCAATGGGCCGGCGGCTTGTAGCCGTCAACTTTGGTCCGCGCGTGCACCACCAACTGCTCGGCGCCGCCTTCGGCCAGGGCCCGGGCGCAGTCCAGGGCGCCGTCGGGGCTGTCGAAACCCAGGCGCATCTTGGCCGTGACCGGGATATGCGCAGGCACCGCGCGACGCACTTCACACAAGATCGCGTGCAGCAGTTCCGGCTCCTTGAGCAGCACCGCCCCGCCCCGCGACTTGTTGACGGTCTTGGCCGGGCAGCCAAAGTTGAGGTCGATCACCGGCGCGCCCAGCTCACAGGCCAGCACTGCGTTCTCGGCCAGGCACACCGGGTCGGAACCGAGCAATTGCACCCGCAACGGCACCCCGGCCGCAGTGCGGGCGCCCTGGCTCAGCTCCGGCGCGAGCTTTTCGAAGGTCGCCGCCGGCAGCAGGCGGTCGCAGACCCGAATGAACTCGGTGACACACCAGTCGATGCCGCCCACCTGGGTCAGTACGTCGCGAAGAATGTCGTCGACCAGCCCCTCCATCGGGGCCAGGGCAATTTGCATGGGTTGCATCTCGGCTGGAAAAGGCCGGCAGTCTAGCAAAATCCGCGGCTTACAGCGCTCCGGCCATCAGCGCCGGGCCATAGCCGTCGATAAACTCGGCCGGCATGCGCTTGGGTCGCCCTGTGGATAACTCGATGCAGACGAAGGTGGTTTGCGCACGCAGCAAGGTGGTGCCGTCGCTGGGGCGGACCAGCTGGAAGCGCCGGGTCATTTTCAGCCGCTGGTCCCAGTCGACGATCCAGGTTGCCAGTTGCAGCTCGTCGTCTTCGTAGGCAGCGGCCAGGTAGTCGATTTCGTGGCGGACCACCGCCATGGCCCGGTCCAGGCGCCGGTATTCGGCCAGGTCCAGCCCCAGGCGCTGGGAGTGGCGCCAGGCGCAGCGCTCGAGCCAGGTGACGTAGACCGCGTTGTTGGCGTGGCCGAGGCCGTCGATGTCGTCGGCAGCGACCCGCAGGTCGATGATGAACGGTGTTGCCAGGTCCCAACTCATGCCCGCTCCAGATCCGTGGTTAACGGGCAGAGTGTACCGGATGCTCAGGCCGATTGCCGGGCCGGTGAACTGCTGCGCTGCAGCAGCGCCAGCACCCCTTCGCGCACTTGTGGGTCAGCCAGCACCCGCAGGTGACCACCGTCGGACAGGCGCAGCAGGCGGCTGTCGAACCAGGCGCGGTGGATGGCGTCGGACTCGTCTACCGGTACCAACTGGTCGTCCTCGGCATGCACGATCAAGCCGGGCAGCTCCAGTTGGTAGCCGCTGACATCCAGGCGAGAAATCTGCACGCCGACATCGCGCTCAATCTGGCGAATGAACGCCGCCCGCGCCCGCGCCGGCATGCCCAGGTGACGAGCGAAACCGCGGATCACGCCAAGCAACTGCGCCGGCGCGGCGATGCTCACCGCCACTTCGGCGCGCAGCCCCCACTGCAACGCCAGGAGCATGCTGGCGCCGCCCATGGAATGGCCAACCACGGCCTTGAGCGGCGGCAGTTCGGCGGCGGCTTCCAGCAAGGCACGGGCGAACAGCACCACGTTAGCTTCGTTGCCCGGCGAGCGGCCATGGGCCGGGCCTTCCAGGGCCACGGCGGTGTAACCGGCGTCGACCAGGCTGTCGATCAGGTGGGCGAACTGGGTCGGGCGCCCTTCCCAGCCGTGCATCAGCAGCACGGTCGGGCCCTGGCCCCAGCGCAGTGCCGAGAGGCCGAAACGCAAGGTGATGCGCTCGGCGCGGGCCAGCAGCGGCAGCTCCCAGTCTCGCGGCGGCCGGTTGCGCGGGGTCATGAAGGCACGGCGCATCTTGCGTGCGATATGTTCCGGCGCCAGATGCCCGAGGGTGCCGTTAACGCTACGAATCCAGCTCAAGGTATTCATCGCTTCACTCCGGTGGATATCGCGTAGTTCAGACAACCGCCGACTTGGCGGCGCGCAGGATGCGGTCAGACAGCTCGTCAGTGCCCAGGGCCCGGGCCAGGGCCAGGCCACCGATCATCAGGGCCATGTCGGCGAGCACCTTGTCGGCCTCTTCCGGGCTGTCGGCGAGGTTGGCCATCATCAGTTCAATGTGTTCGGCCAGCACTTCGCGGAAGGCTTCCGGAAGGCGCGCCATTTCGCCCAGCGAGGTCGGCAGCGGGCAGGCACGCTCGGTGGCGTCGCGGTGCTTGCGCGACAGGTAGAAGGCGGCAACCAGAGCCCGGCGCTCCTCGCCGCTCATGTTCGGGTCGACTTCGGCGAGCAGCGCCCGACGCTCGCCCAGCAACTGGCGAAAGGCTTCGAGCATCAACGCGTCCTTGCTGTCGAAATGGGCGTAGAAGCCACCGACGGTCAGGCCGGCGGCGCCCATCACCTGATTGACGCTCGGCTCGGCGGGGCCATGCTGGATCAGCGCACTGCAGGCAGCATCGAGAATCCGTTCGCGGGTCTTGGCCTTTTTGTCGTTCATGCTCGCCTCCAAAATATTATGGTTAGAATATTATTCTCATCATATTTTTTAGCAAGCAGAAATTGCTGCCGCTGGTCGCGTCAGGCAAGAAAGGCGTGAGGAGAAGTTTTTTCAAGACAAAAACAAAAGGCTCATTCAATAATCGAATGAGCCTTGAAATCCCACAAAGTGGGTAAAATGGCGTCCCCTAGGGGACTCGAACCCCTGTTACCGCCGTGAAAGGGCGGTGTCCTAGGCCACTAGACGAAGGGGACTTGTAACCTTCGTGCAGATCCGTTTTCACGAATCCTGGCAAAATTGGTGGAGCTAAGCGGGATCGAACCGCTGACCTCCTGCATGCCATGCAGGCGCTCTCCCAGCTGAGCTATAGCCCCAGATTTCTAGCCTCGCGGCCCAGCGACTTCTTTCGACGTCGCTTGTGTAAAACTGGCGTCCCCTAGGGGACTCGAACCCCTGTTACCGCCGTGAAAGGGCGGTGTCCTAGGCCACTAGACGAAGGGGACGAACCTTCTTACCTTACCAACCCGGTCGCTGGAACCCGGTTGATTCCGCAGTCAGTCTAGCTGACTGCGAATCGGAATTTGGTGGAGCTAAGCGGGATCGAACCGCTGACCTCCTGCATGCCATGCAGGCGCTCTCCCAGCTGAGCTATAGCCCCACTATGTCGCTTTGAACTTGAATCGCTTGGCTGGGTGCTTCGCGTTTCGTTTTCGTTCATCGCTGTGGACGGGGCGCATATTAAGATCGGATGGCGAACCTGTCAAATATATTTTCAACAAAATTCAAAAAAAATTTCCGAGATAACAAACACTTACCGCCCGAGCGGATGAAACACCCCGGTTTTACAGGGGTTTGCGGGCTTCTTCGCGGGGCAAGCCCGCGCCTACTGAACAGGTAGGAGCGGGCTTGCCCCGCGAAGTTTTACCAAGGTCAGGCAATCAGGCGATGGTGCCCAGGAGCTTTTCCCACTCTTTGTTTTCTTTCTTCGACACACCACCGAGCAGGTCCAGAGCCTGGCGCAGGCGGTAGCGGGTCAGGTCCGGGCCGAGGATTTCCATGGCATCGAGCACCGAAACCGAGCTGGCCTGGCCGGTGATGGCGGCAAACATCAGCGGCATGGCATCACGCAGCTTCAGCTCCAGGGCTTCGACCACCGCCTGGATGCAAGCGGTGATCCGCTCTTTTTCCCACTGGCGCAGGCTTTCGAGCTTCCACAGGATCAGCTGGATCACCTGGCGTACCTGGTCGGCCGAGAGCTTTTTGCTTTCGAACAGCTTGGCGTCGAGCTTGAGCGCACCTTCAAAGAAGAAGCCGCCCAGCGGCACGACCTGGCTGAAGGTCTCTACCCTGCCCTGCACGTGCGGCGCGATCTGCATCATGTAGTCGCTGTTGAACGCCCATTTCTGCAGGCGCGCAGCGAATTCCTCTACCGGCAGTTCGCGCAGCCACTGGCCATTGAGCCACGACAGCTTCTCGATGTCGAAGATCGGCCCGCCGAGGGACACCCGCGACAGGTCGAAGTGCTCGACCATCTCGGCCAGGGAGAACTTCTCGCGCTCGTCCGGCATCGACCAGCCCATGCGGCCCAGGTAGTTGAGCATGGCTTCGGGCATGAAGCCCATGCGCTCGTAGAAAGTCACCGAGGTCGGGTTCTTGCGCTTGGACAGCTTGCTCTTGTCCGGGTTACGCAGCAGCGGCATGTAGCACAGGGTCGGTTGTTCCCAGCCGAAGTACTCGTACAGCTTGATCAGCTTGGGCGCCGACGGCAGCCATTCTTCACCGCGCAGCACGTGAGTGATGCCCATCAGGTGGTCATCGACGACGTTGGCCAGGAAGTAGGTCGGCAGGCCGTCGGTCTTCATCAGCACCTGCATGTCCATGCGGTCCCACGGGATTTCGACGTCGCCACGGAGCATGTCCGGGACCACGCAGACGCCTTCGCTCGGCACCTTCATGCGGATCACGTGCGGCTCGCCAGCGGCCAGGCGGCGCTGCACTTCTTCAGCCGACAGCAGCAAGGCGCGACCGTCGTAGCGCGGGGTTTCGCCGCGGGCCATCTGCTCGGCACGCATCTGGTCGAGCTCTTCGGCGGTGCAGAAGCACGGGAAGGCGTGGCCAAGGTCGACCAGTTGCTGGGCGTACTGCTTGTAGATATCGCCCCGCTCGCTCTGCCGGTAAGGGCCATGCGGGCCGCCGACGTCCGGACCTTCGCTCCACTCGATGCCGAGCCAGCGCAGAGCGTCGAAGATTTGCTGTTCCGACTCGCGGGTCGAGCGCAGCTGGTCGGTATCTTCGATACGCAGGATGAACTCGCCGCCGTGCTGCTTGGCAAAGCAGTAGTTGAACAGGGCGATGTAAGCGGTGCCGACGTGGGGATCGCCAGTAGGCGAAGGCGCGATACGCGTGCGAACGGTGGTCATGGACAGTCTCGAACTAGAGATGAAACAAAGGCTGGATGTTAACAGGGAGCGGGCACCGGGCTCCAGCAATGGGCGCGATCGGCACTTGTAAGCACGGCTGCAAACGCTGTTAAATTTGCTTACATTTTTACAACGATCGTACCCATGCCTGCCCAACTCAAGCGTCGCCTGCTGATTTTTCTTGCCCTTGTCCTGCTGATTGCCCTCGCCTTCCTGGCCCACTGGTACTTCAAGGGACGCTTCTATGAAAGCACCGACAACGCCTACGTGCAGGGCGAAATAACCCGGGTTTCCAGCCAGCTGAGCGCGCGCATCGATCAAGTGCTGGTACAGGACAACCAGCACGTGGCCAAGGGCGACCTGCTGGTGCGCCTTGAGCCCGAAGATTTTCGCCTGGCCGTTGAACGCGCCCGCGCCGCCCTCGATACCCGCGAAGCCGAACGCCTGCAGGCCGAAAGCCGGCTCACCCAACAAGCCAGCCTGATTGCCGCAGGAAAAGCGCAGGTTGCCGCTAACCAGGCCACCCTCGGCCGTGCGCAACTGGACCTGAACCGCGCCGAGGCCCTGCGCAAACCGGGCTTTGTCTCGGAAGAACGGGTCACCACACTGTCAGCCGAAAACCACGTCGCCCGCTCCCAGGTGAGCAAGGCCCAGGCCGACCTGCAAGGCCAGCGCCAGCAGGTCAACGCCCTGGCCGCCGAGATCAAGCGCCTCGATGCGCAGATCGTCAACGCCCGCGCCGACCTGGCCCAGGCCGAGCTGAACCTGACCCGCAGCGAAATCCACGCCCCGATCAGCGGCATCATCGGCCAGCGCGCCGCGCGCAATGGCCAGGTGGTCCAGGCCGGCGCCTACCTGCTGTCGATCGTCCCCGATGAAGACATCTGGATTCAGGCCAACTTCAAAGAAACCCAGATCGGCCACATGCAGCCCGGGCAAAAGGCTGAACTGCTGTTCGACAGCTACCCGGACACCCCGATCGAAGCGCGGGTCGACAGCCTGTTCGCCGCCTCCGGCGCGCAGTTCAGCCTGCTGCCGCCCGACAACGCCACCGGCAACTTCACCAAGGTGGTGCAGCGCATTCCGGTAAAACTGACCTTCGCCGCCAACAACCCGCTGCACGGCAAGATCCGCCCGGGCATGTCGGTAACCGCCACCGTTGATATCCGCGACAACGCCGACCATGGCCGGTGACCAGTTGATCCGTCCCGCCGGCGAACCCAGCCGGCGCGACTGGATCGCGGTAATGAGCGTGATGCTCGGCGCCTTCATGGCGGTGCTGGACATCCAGATCACCAATTCCTCGCTCAAGGACATCCAGGGCGCGCTGTCGGCAACCCTGGAGGAAGGCTCGTGGATTTCCACCTCCTACCTGGTGGCCGAGATCATCATGATCCCGCTCACCGCCTGGCTGGTGCAGCTGCTGTCGGCGCGGCGCCTGGCGGTGTGGGTGTCGCTGGGCTTTCTGGCCTCATCGCTGCTCTGCTCCATGGCCTGGAACCTGGAGAGCATGATCGTCTTCCGCGCCATGCAGGGCTTTACCGGCGGCGCGCTGATCCCCCTGGCCTTCACCCTGACCCTGATCAAGCTGCCCGAGCACCACCGGGCCAAGGGCATGGCCATGTTCGCCATGACCGCCACCTTCGCCCCCTCGATCGGCCCGACCCTGGGTGGCTGGCTGACCGAGAACTGGGGCTGGGAGTACATCTTCTACATCAACATCCCGCCGGGGCTGATCATGATCGGCGGCTTGCTGTACGGCCTGGAGAAGAAAGAAGCCCATTGGGAACTGCTGAAAAGCACTGACTATGCCGGTATCGTCACGCTGGGCGTCGGCCTTGGCTGCCTGCAGGTGTTTCTAGAGGAAGGCCACCGCAAGGACTGGCTGGAATCGAGCCTGATCGTCACCCTGGGCAGCATCGCCCTGCTCAGCCTGATCACCTTCGTGATCCTGCAGTTTTCCAAACCCAACCCGCTGATCAACCTGCGCATCCTTGGCAACCGCAACTTCGGCCTGTCGAGCATTGCCAGCCTGGGCATGGGCGTGGGTTTGTACGGTTCGATCTACCTGCTGCCGCTTTACCTGGCGCAGATCCAGAACTACAACGCCCTGCAGATCGGTGAAGTGATCATGTGGATGGGCATTCCGCAGCTGTTCCTGATTCCGCTGGTGCCGCAGCTGATGAAGGTGATTTCACCGAAGATCCTCTGCACCCTGGGTTTCGGCCTGTTCGGCCTGGCCAGTTTCGGCTCCGGGGTGCTCAACCCGGACTTTGCCGGCGAGCAGTTCAACCATATCCAGATCATCCGCGCCCTCGGCCAACCGATGATCATGGTGACCATCTCGCTGATTGCCACCGCGTACATCCAGCCACAGGACGCCGGCTCGGCCTCGAGCCTGTTCAACATCTTGCGCAACCTGGGTGGCGCCATCGGCATCGCCTTGCTGGCGACCTTGCTGGATGCACGTACCAAGGTGTATTTCGATTACCTGCGCGAGTCGATCGTGCCGAGCAACCCGCAAGTCGCGGAGCGTCTGGCGCAACTGGCAGAGCGACTGGGCAGCGATGCGGCGGCGCTGGGCAAGCTGAGTGAAATCACCCACCAGCAGGCGATGATCATGGCCTATAACGATGCCTTTCACTTTGTCGGCATCGGCTTGGCGATCAGCATGCTGGCGGTGGTGATGACGCGCAAATTGCCGCAGGGGTTGAAGGCTGGGGAAGCGCACTAATCGCGGCGCCTTATCGCGGGTCAAGTCGAGGCGTCGCACCGCCGCTCCCACAGGTAAGGCAATCATAGGGCCAGCGATAAGGCCCTCAGGTGGTGATCATCCGCTCGCGCAGCGCGGTAATCTCGTCGCGCAACTGCGCCGCCGCTTCGAACTCCAGGTCCCGCGCCAGCTGGTACATTTTCTCTTCCAGCTGCTTGATGCGCTTGGCGATCTCGCCCGGTGAGCGCAGTTCGGCTTCGTAACGGGCGCTCTCCTCTGCCGCCTTGGCCATGCCCTTGCGCTTCTTGCTGCGCGAGCCAGGCACGTTGGCGCCTTCCATGATGTCGGTGATGTCCTTGACCACGCCCTTGGGCACGATGCCGTTGGCGGCGTTGAAGGCGATCTGCTTGTCGCGGCGCCGCTCGGTCTCGCCAATCGCCCGCTGCATGGAGCCGGTCATGTTGTCGGCATAGAGGATCGCCCGGCCATTGAGGTTACGCGCCGCGCGGCCGATGGTCTGGATCAGCGAGCGCTCGGAACGCAGGAAACCTTCCTTGTCGGCATCGAGAATCGCCACCAGCGATACCTCCGGCATATCCAGGCCTTCACGCAGCAGGTTGATGCCCACCAGCACATCGAAGGTACCCAGGCGCAGGTCGCGGATGATCTCGACCCGCTCCACTGTATCGATGTCCGAGTGCAGGTAGCGCACGCGCACATCGTGGTCGGCCAGGTAGTCGGTGAGGTCCTCGGCCATGCGTTTGGTCAGGGTGGTGACCAGCACGCGCTCCTCCACGGCCACGCGCTTGCGGATCTCCGAGAGCAGGTCGTCGACCTGGGTGGTGGCCGGGCGCACTTCGACCTGCGGATCGACCAGGCCGGTTGGGCGTACTACCTGCTCGACCACCCGGCCAGCATGTTCGGCCTCGTAGTTGCCGGGGGTCGCAGAAACGAAGATGGTCTGCGGGCTGACGTTTTCCCACTCGTCAAAGCGCATCGGCCGGTTGTCCAGCGCCGAGGGCAGGCGAAAGCCGTACTCGACCAGGGTTTCCTTGCGCGAGCGGTCGCCCTTGTACATGGCGCCGACTTGCGGAACGCTGACGTGGGATTCGTCAATTACCAGCAGGGCATCGTCCGGCAGATAGTCGTAAAGAGTCGGTGGCGCTGCCCCGGCCGGGCGCCCGGAGAGGTAGCGCGAGTAGTTTTCGATGCCGTTGCAGTAACCCAGCTCGAGGATCATCTCCAGGTCAAAGCGGGTGCGCTGCTCCAGGCGCTGGGCCTCGACCAGCTTGTTGGCCTTGTGCAGGTACTCAAGGCGCTGGGCCAGTTCCTCCTTGATGCCGTCCACGGCCTCGAGCAGGGTCTCGCGCGGGGTCACGTAATGGCTCTTGGGATAGAAGGTGAAACGCGGCAGCTTGCGGATCACCTCGCCGGTCAGCGGATCGAAGGCGGCGATGTTCTCGACCTCGTCGTCGAACAGCTCGATGCGGATGGCTTCCAGGTCCGATTCGGCCGGGAAGATATCGATCACATCACCGCGCACGCGGAAGGTAGCGCGGGCAAAGTCCATTTCGTTGCGGGTGTACTGCAGGTCGGCCAGGCGGCGCAGCAGCGCACGCTGGTCGAGCTTGTCGCCGCGGTCCACGTGCAGGACCATCTTCAGGTAGGTTTCCGGGCTGCCCAGGCCATAGATGCAGGACACCGTGGTGACGATGATCGCATCACGGCGCTCCAGCAGCGCCTTGGTCGCCGACAGGCGCATCTGCTCGATATGGTCGTTGATCGAGGCGTCCTTCTCGATAAAGGTGTCCGAGGACGGCACGTAGGCTTCGGGCTGGTAGTAGTCGTAGTAGGAAACGAAGTACTCGACGGCGTTGTTCGGGAAGAATGACTTGAACTCGCCATACAGCTGCGCCGCCAGGGTCTTGTTCGGCGCCAGTACCAATGTCGGGCGCTGCACCTGGGCGATCACGTTGGCAATGCTGAAGGTCTTGCCTGAGCCTGTCACCCCGAGCAGGGTCTGGTGCGCAAGGCCCGCCTCGATTCCTTCGACCATCAGGCGAATGGCCTCGGGCTGGTCGCCGGCCGGCTGGAAACGGGTGACGAGCTGGAACTCGGACATGACAAACCTCTGTGTGATCGCGATGGTTTCATCGCTGGCGCGGGCAACTGTATTTATAGACAGTAGTTATACCGAATTAAGGGCCCATTGCGCCAGTTTCAACTGAGTAACCCGGGCATTTCTGAGTATGGACCGGTGAAATCGACTAACGGTCGAAAAATATTCGGTCAAACAGCAGGAAAAGCTGCGGCAGACTGTCGCCGTGACCGAGCGGTATCACTATACTGACTCCCCGTTTGTGCACCGCTCTAGTGCAAGCGACTGGAGCGTGCGACCTCTTCCACTCTCCATTCAGAGCCAAGGTAATAATGAGCCTGTTTTCCGCTGTCGAGCTGGCACCACGCGATCCCATTCTGGGCCTCAACGAAGCTTTCAACGCCGATACCCGTAGCAACAAGGTCAACCTGGGTGTAGGTGTTTACTGCAACGAAGAAGGGCGTATCCCACTGCTGCGTGCAGTGATCGAAGCCGAAACCCAGCGCGCTGCCCAGCACGCTTCCCGCGGTTACCTGCCGATCGACGGTATCGTCGCTTACGACCAGGCCGTACAGAAGCTGCTGTTCGGTGCCGAGTCGCCACTGCTGAGCGCCGGTCGCGTAATCACCACCCAGGCCGTCGGCGGTACCGGCGCCCTGAAGATCGGTGCCGACTTCCTCAAGCAGCTGTCGCCGAACGCCGTCGTCGCCATCAGCGACCCGAGCTGGGAAAACCACCGCGCACTGTTCGAAACCGCTGGCTTCCCGGTCCAGAACTACCGCTACTACGACGCCGCCACCCACGACGTCAACCGCAGCGGCATGCTCGAAGACCTCAACGCCCTGCCGTCCGGCTCGATCATTGTGCTGCACGCCTGCTGCCACAACCCGACCGGTGTCGACCTGACGCCAGAAGACTGGAAAAACGTCCTCGAAGTGGTCAAGGCCAAAGGCCACGTGCCGTTCCTCGACATGGCCTACCAGGGCTTTGGCGCCGGCATCACTGAAGACGCCGCCGCGGTACGCCTGTTCGCCGAGTCGGGCCTGGACTTCTTCGTCTCCAGCTCGTTCTCCAAATCCTTCTCGCTGTACGGCGAGCGCGTTGGCGCCCTGTCGATCGTCACCGAGTCCAAGGAAGAGGCCACCCGCGTGCTGTCGCAAGTCAAGCGCGTGATCCGCACCAACTACTCCAACCCGCCGACCCACGGCGCGACCATCGTCGCCACCGTGCTCAACAGCCCAGAGCTGCGCAAGATGTGGGAAGACGAGCTGGCCGAGATGCGCCAGCGCATCCACGGCATGCGCAAGCAGATGGTCGAGCTGCTGGCCGAGTACGGCGCCAAGCAGGACTTCAGCTTCGTCGGTCGCCAGTGCGGCATGTTCTCCTACTCGGGCCTGACCGTTGAGCAGGTCGCGCGCCTGAAGAATGAGTTCGGTATCTATGCTCTGGATACCGGTCGCATCTGCGTCGCCTCGCTGAACCAAAGCAACATCCATGTGGTGACCAAGGCGATCGTCGAGGTCCTGTAATTTACTCAATTGCATAGGGGAGGCTTGACTTCCCCTTAGCAATCAGTAAGATACGCCACAGATTCCGCGATAGCTCAGTCGGTAGAGCAAATGACTGTTAATCATTGGGTCCCAGGTTCGAGTCCTGGTCGCGGAGCCAAACACCTGAAAAACCTCCAGTTGCCCTGAGCACTGGAGGTTTTTTCGTTTCTGGCAGATTAAATCGCACAGCCCGGTCACCCCTCAGGGAAAACCGGGCGGACGATCAGGTCCGGCCGATGGGGTAGAAACAGCCACCACTCCAGACGCCCAGCCACTGCTGGCCATCGATCTGCCTGGGCACCGCCAGTTCGACCAACTGGTAGAAGACATTGCGATGGATCAACGCTTCGAGGTTGCTACGCATGTGCACGTACGGCGAAGGCTCCTGGGTCTGCGCGTCGATTTCAACGCGCAGCGGATGCTCGGGGCCGGCCTCGACCTGGTCGTCGACATTGCTGGTAAAGCGCAACAATTGCTGCTCACCCTCACCCTGTACCTCCAGGCTGACCGCAACAAAGGGCGCGTCATCGACCTTGATGCCGACCTTCTCCACTGGCGTCACCAGGAAGTAGTCGTCACCGTCGCGGCGGATGATGGTCGAGAACAGCCGCACCATCGGCTTGCGCCCGATCGGCGTACCCAGGTAGTACCAGGTGCCGTCACGGGCGATGCGCATGTCGATGTCGCCGCAAAAATCCGGGCTCCACAGGTGCACGGGCGGCAGGCCCTTTTCTGCCTTGGGAATCTGCGCCAGCAGATCATTGGCCTTGCCGGTGTCTTGCATCACCCTCTCCTTAACGACTCATGCCCAACAGACTGCGAGCGTAATCCTCGAGTGGCGGGCGGAGCAAATCTTCCGGCTTGTTGTCGTGGAACGTCAGCAAACCGCCGCGGCTTTTGATCCGCGCGGTGTCGATCAGGTAACGGGTGCTGGTTTCAATCAGCATCAGCTGCACCACACCAGTATCGATACCCAGACGATCGACCGCCTGCTCGTCATACCACTCATCGCCATTGCCGATGCGATCGTCGGTGCGGGCAAAACGGGTGTACAGCAAGTAATGGGCGCCGACTTCACGCGCTTCGATCAGCGCTTGCTCAAGGCCCAGCGGCGCAGGGGCACGGCGAACCAGCGGGAAGTACTCGACAAAGCCCTTGAAGGCTTCTTCAGCCACGACGTTGGGCCGCGGGTACGGGCCCTTGCCTGATGGCACGAAAGCACCCTGGCCAATGTAAATGAATGAATCAGGCTGCAGGCGCACCGACAGCGAACGACGGGTGTCGCTGTGATCGAGCAGACCGGCATCGCTCATGTGATAACGGGCACCCTCGCCCATATCGCTGACATTCATGCAGCCGCCCAGCGCCGTCAGCGCCAGCAGCAAAACCAGGCTACGCATCTATCCTCCAGTGGCCGGTGACGGAAAACCGGCGAACAGCTGGCAGATGCAGCTTTTGCGCCAGTCTTAGCCGCCGATGATTTTCATCACCGTCGCGCCACCGGAAAACGCCACCGACTGCTTGTCGCCAAGGGCTTTGACCAGCAAGCCCTGTAGCGCCGGCAAGGCCTGGTGGCGCGGTTTGTCGAGCAGGTCGCCGATATAGTGACGGTTGCTCGACGACAGGCAACCGTGCAGCCAGCCGGTGGAGGACAGGCGCAAACGCGAACAGGTACGGCAGAACGGCACGCTCTCGTTGGCGATCACGCCAAAATAACCCTGGCCCGGGATCTGGTAGCGCAAGGCGGTGGCATCCACCGGCGCGTTGGCCTGCAGGTACTCGTACTGCTCGCCGATCAATTGCAGCAAGTGCTCAAGGCTGACGAACTGCTGCAAAAAGGCATTGCTGTCGCGCGCCAGGTGCCCCATGCGCATCAGCTCGATGAAGCGCAGCTCGTAGCCGTGGGCCAGGCAGTACTCCAGCAGCGGCAGCACCTGGTCGAAGTTCTGCCCGCGCAACGGCACCATGTTGACCTTGATCTGCATGCCGGCGGCGCTGGCCTGGCTCATGCCGTCGAGCACAGTGGCCAGGTCGCCGCCACGGGCAATACGCCGGAAGGCATCCGGATCAAGGGTGTCGAGGGAAACGTTGAGGCGACGGATACCCGCCGCGCGCAGCAACGGCAGCTTGCGCGCCAGCAACTGGCCGTTGGTGGTCAGGCTGATTTCATCCAGGCCCAGATTGGCAATGGAGCTGAGGAAGGTTTCCAGCTTGGGGCTGACCAGCGGCTCGCCGCCGGTGACGCGCACCCGCTCGATACCGGCGGCCTCGACCAGATAAGCCACGCCGCGGGCCATGGCCTCGGCCGAGAGCTCGTCCTGGGCCGCGACCAGACGCTTGCCGTCGGGCACACAATAGGTACAGGCGTAGTTGCAGGCAGCCGTGAGGCTGACACGCAAATTGCGAAAACGCCTGCCTTGGCGGTCGACGATCATGGGTGACTCCGGCATGGGTGAATCGGGCCTGCAAAACCTGACTCAAAAATCAGGTTTTTGCAAGCCTCATACCTGAGTATATTCCTCGCCACCCAATCCCAGTAGCGCCATGGTTTGGCTGAATGTCTCAGCTACCGGCGGTATCCGGGTCGCGCTTGCGCTTGTTGCCCATGCGCACGCCAATGTCCATGAGGAACTGGAAGAAGCCTTCCTGATCTTCCAGGACGTTGCTCCAGAACGGCGAGTGGTAGAGCGCCACGGCCCCATGCACAAGGGCCCAGGCCGCGCAGTAGTGGAAGTACGGCGGTACGTCCTCAAGCTTGCCTTCGCTGATGCGACCCTTGATCAGCAGGGTCAGGCGGTCGAAGTTGGAGGCGCGGATCTTGTGCAACTCCTCGACCATCTCCGGCACCTGGTTGCCTTTGACCACTTTCTCTTCGAGACGGTCGAACAGGCGGTAGCGCTGCGGATCACGCATGCGGAATTCGAAGTAGGCGCGCGACAGGGCTTCCTTGTCGCGGTCGACGTCGGCAGAGTGCAGCAGTTCGTTCAAATCGCGCTCGTAGTCGAGCATCAGGCGCAGGTAGATCTCCGCCTTGGATTTGAAATGCTTGTAGATCGTGCCTTTGCCGATACCGACGGCATCAGCGATCATCTCGACGGTGACACTGTCTTCACCCTGTTCGAGAAACAGCTTGAGCGCGGTATCGAGAATTTCTTGCTCTCGGCGACGAAACTCACGGACCTTACGAGGTTCTTTCTGCATAAGAAGGACTGGATCAAAATCGAAGCCGGTTATTATGCCTAACTTGCGCCAAAATGCACGGATCATCCAACCATGTCTATGTTTCTTGATGAGTTTGAACAGGCCCCGGGGCTTCGTTATCTGAACCATGCCGCGGTCGCACCCTGGCCCAAACGCGCCAGCCAGGCGGTTTCGCGCTTCGCCAGCGAGAACGTTTTGCTCGGTGCAAGGGACTATCCGGACTGGATGGCCATGGAGCAGCGTTTACGTGAACGCCTGATGCGCCTGACGAATACACCGTCGACGGATGACATCGCATTGGTCAAGAACACCTCCGAAGCGCTGTCTTTCGTCGCCTTCGGTATCGACTGGCAGGCCGGCGACCAGATCGTCATCAGCGACGAGGAATTCCCCTCCAACCGGATTGTCTGGGAAGCCCTGGCCGACAAAGGCGTCAGCGTCATCCAGGTAAGCCTCAAGGGCAGCGACCCGGAGGCGGCCTTGCTCGCGGCCTGCGGCCCCAAGGTGCGCCTGCTGGCAATCAGCGCCGTGCAGTTTGCCAGCGGCCTGCGCCTTGACCTGGTGCGTCTGGGCCAAGGCTGTCGTGAGCGTGAGGTGTTGTTCTGCATCGACGCCATCCAGCAATTGGGCGCCCTGCCCTTCGACGTCCAGGCCTATCAGTGCGACTTTGCCATGGCCGATGGGCACAAATGGATGCTCGGCCCGGAAGGCCTCGGGGTGTTCTATTGCCGCGCCGAGGTACGCCCGCTGCTCAAGCTCAGCGAGTACGGCTGGCACATGCTCGAACACATGGGCGACTACAGCCGCAGCGAATGGCAGCCGGCCCACAGCGCCCGGCGCTTTGAATGCGGCAGCCCGAACATGCTCGGTGCAGCGGCGCTGGAGGCAAGCCTGGCGCTGCTCGAAGAAGTGGGCATGGATCAGGTGGCCACAGCGCTGCTGGAGCGGGTGCACTGGCTCAACGAAGGCCTGGCAGCGATCCCTGGGGTCCGCGTACACAGCCCGCAGGAGCCTGCGCGTCGCTCAGGGATCGTGTCCTTCAGCATTGATGGCGTCGAGAACGCCCAGGTTTATCAGCGCCTCAAGCAGGAACAGGTGATCTGCATTCCGCGTGGCCCCGGGGTGCGATTTTCCCCGCACTTCTACACACCCAGGCAGATAATCGACGAAACTCTGGCCATTGTGCGCGAGATCGCAGAGCGATGAGTGCTCAGCAGCGGCAGGCGTATTCCAAATCTGTTTAAAAAACGACCAGCTGTGGCTGGCGGCGCGTCAATCCTGGCCAATACTTCAGGTGTTGGCGCAGCGCATCCCCCCATGTGGCGCGCCGATAAAGGTGCTCAGGGACCGCGTGCCTTTGTTTTACTCCTAATGGTCTTAACCCGGATTCACCCCCCAGAACCCGGGTTTTTTTTGCCTGCGGTTTTTACCGCCCGCAGGCTCAGGCCACCCGCGCCAACGGAAACAGGCGCTTGAAGTTGGCCGTGGTCTGTTCAGCCAGTTGCTCATAACTTTCACCGCGCACCATCGCCACGAACTCCGCCACTTCACGCACGTACTCTGGCAAGTTGGCCTTGCCGCGGTAGGGGATCGGCGCCAGGTACGGCGAGTCGGTCTCGACCAGTAGCCGATCGGCAGGCACCTGGCGGGCCACATCGCGCAACGCATCGGCATTACGGAAGGTGACGATGCCCGACAGCGAAATGTAGTAGCCCAGGTCCAGCGCCGCCCTGGCCATGTCCCAGTCTTCAGTGAAGCAATGCAGAACGCCGGCCTGCTTGAGGTCCGCTTCACGCAGCAAGGCCAGGGTGTCGGCGCGCGCCGCGCGGGTATGGATGATCACCGGCTTGCCGGTTACCCTGGCTGCCTCCAGGTGCAGGCGGAACGAGTCCTGCTGCACCTGAGCCGCGTCCGGCTCGTAGTGATAGTCCAGGCCGGTCTCGCCAATCGCCACCACATGCGGGTGCTCCAGCTCCTTGAGCAGCCAGTCCAGCGGCGGAGCGCCATCGGGGGTGAGGTCGAGCGGGTGGATGCCCACCGAGCAGTCGACATCACTGTAACGCTCGCTCAGGTCCTTGACCGCCTGGGCGTTGTCGGCGCTGATGCCGATGCACAGGAAGTGGCCGACGCCGCGCGCGCGGGCAGCGTCCAGGGCCGCATCCAGGGAGCCCTGGTGGGCGGTGAGGTCAAGACGGTCGAGGTGGCAATGGGAATCTACAAGCATGGGTACATGACAACGCTGAAAAAAAATGAAGGAACGGCACAGCTCAACGCTGGCCCGGCAACATCGCCCAGGACGCCAGCAGCGCCTCGAGCAACAGCACCCGATTGAGGTTGGCCTTGCCCAGGACCTTCTGGCGCTGGGCCAGAATCCAGTCCTGGATCTCCAGGACCCTGGCCTGGCTGCTCTTCTGCGCCAGGTACTGGACCACCTTGCGCATATCGCTCAAGCCTAACCCCTCCTCGTCCTGGGTCAACTGATAACGCAGGACCAGGTTGGACCAGTCGCAGAACCAGTCGAACAGTTGCAGCAAGGGAATGGCATTCCAGGCGTCGGCCAGCTGGCTAGGCGATTGCTGCTGCTTGAGCAGCTTCTTCACCCCATCGACCACCAGCGCGCGCTGCTCGCGCACAC
Organism: Pseudomonas sp. UC 17F4; assembly: GCF_900101695.1. NCBI lineage: Bacteria > Pseudomonadati > Pseudomonadota > Gammaproteobacteria > Pseudomonadales > Pseudomonadaceae > Pseudomonas > Pseudomonas sp. UC 17F4. Next base: position 2,395,195 of record NZ_FNKV01000001.1, on the reverse strand, counting down.
CCTGGGCCAGCAGACTGACGGCCGCCAACGGCGAGCCGGCGGCCAGGCTGAGCAACTCCAGGCGCTCCTGCTCGTCGCAGTCGGGCAAGGCCTGTTCGAGCCAGGCCAGGCTTTGCTCGCGGCTCGGCAGCGGGCAGGCCTGCTGCTGGCAGCGGCTCTTGATGGTTGGCAACAGGCGGCTGGGCTGATGACTGACCAGCAGCAGAACAGTATTGCCCGAGGGCTCTTCAAGGCTTTTGAGCAAGGCGTTGGCGGCGTTGACGTTCATCGCCTCGACCGGCTCGATCAAGATTACTTTGCGCCCACCCAACTGCGCAGTCTGCACCACGAAAGACACCAGCTCGCGGACCTGGTCGACCTTGATCGGCTTGTCGGCCTCTTCCGGCTCCAGCACGTAGTTGTCCGGGTGGCTGCCGGCTGCGAGCAACAGGCATGACTTGCACTGCCCACACGCCTGCAGCCCTTGCACACGCTGGCACAGCAGCAAGGCCATCAGGCGCTCGGCCAGGGCCCGCTTGCCAATGCCTTGCGGACCGTGCAGCAGATAGGCATGGGCATGCTGGGTGCGCCCGGCCAGTTGCTGCCACAGCGCCTGCTGCCAGGGAAAGGCCTCAGCCACGGCAACGCTCCAGAATCTGCGGCAGCAAGGCGTCCAGCGCCTGCTGTACCTGGGCCAGCGGCAAAGCGGCATCAATCAGCCGGTATTGCTGCGGCGAAGCCTGGGCGCGAGCCAGGTAGGCCTGGCGCACGGCCTCGAAGAAGGCCTGGCCTTCCTGTTCGAAACGGTCCAGGCGGCCGCGGGCGGCAGCGCGCGACAGACCGATCGCCACCGGCAGATCGAACACCAGGGTCAGGTCCGGGCGCAGATCGCCCTGGACGAAATTCTCCAGGGTGGCGATGCGCTCCAGCGACAGGCCGCGCCCGCCGCCCTGATAGGCGTAGGTGGCATCGGTAAAACGGTCGCACAACACCACCGCGCCACGGGCCAGGGCCGGGCGAATGACTTCGGCCAGGTGCTGGGCACGGGCGGCAAACACCAGCAGCAGCTCGGTGTCGGCATCCATCTTCTCTTCACTGGGGGCCAGCAGCAGTTCGCGGATTCGCTCGGCCAGCGGCGTGCCGCCCGGCTCGCGGGTCAGCACGACATCCAGGCCGGCGCCGCGCAGGTGCTCGGCGAGGTACTCGCGATTGGTGCTTTTGCCCGCGCCTTCAGGGCCTTCCAGGGTGATAAACAAGCCGCTCACAGGCAGTCCTTACAGTGGGTCATTGCGGGGAGGCCGCGTCGCTGGCCGGCGCCGCTTGCTCGGTCGCCGGCTCAGGGCTGACATCCGGCGATTGCGGCGCCGACGGCTGGGCCTCGGGTTCAGGTTCGGTAACCGGGGCCGGGCTCGAACGGTAGTCGGCACGGCGCTTGATCTGGTACTCGCGCACGGCCGAATTGTGCGCATCGAGGTCATCGGAGAACACATGGCTGCCATCGCCACGCGCCACGAAATACAGGCTGCTGCCCGGCGTCGGGTTCAACGCGGCATGAATGGCTTCGCGGCCAACCATGGCAATCGGCGTCGGCGGCAGGCCGGCGTTGGTGTAGGTGTTGTACGGCGTCGGCTCGCGCAGGTCGGCGCGGGTGATCTTGCCGTTGTAGCGTTCGCCCATGCCGTAGATCACCGTCGGGTCGGTCTGCAGCAGCATGCCGATGCGCATGCGCCGCACGAACACCCCGGCAATTTGCCCGCGCTCTTGCGGTACGCCAGTTTCCTTCTCGACCAGCGACGCCATGATCAGCGCCTGGTACGGATCGCGATACGGCACATCGCTGGAGCGCTCAGCCCATTCCTTGGCCAGCACTTCTTCCAGGCGCGCGTAGGCCTGCTGGAGGAACTCGACATCGCTCATGCCACGCACGAAGCGATAGGTATCGGGGAAGAACCGACCTTCAGGGAACACCCCCGGATGGCCGAGCTTGTCCATGACCTCGGCATCACTCAGGCCGTCGATGGTTTTCTTGATCTTCTCGTGCCTGGCCAGCGCCGCACGCACCTGGCGGAAGTTCCAGCCCTCGACCAGCGTCAGGGTGTACTGCACCACATCACCGCGACGCCAGACCTCGAACAGCTCGCGCACGGTCATGCCCGGGGTCATGCGGTACTCGCCGGTATGCAGCGGCACGCCAGCCATGTTGAAGCGCCAGTACAGGCGTAGCCAGAAGGCGTCTTCCAGCACCCCGTCGTTCTGCATGCGGTAGAACATGCGGTTGGGGGTGGTACCGGTGGGCACGTCGAGCAACTGCTCCTGGGACACGTGCAGGGTCTGCTCCAGCGCCGATTTTACCTTCCAGGCCGAATAGCCCAGCGTCAGGCCGGCCAGGATCAAGCCGATCTCCAGCAGCACCAAGAATTTACGTCTCACAAATCAGGCATCCAGTAGCGTACGGGCAATGGCCTGCAGTTTACGGGTGAGCGGCCCCGGCGGCCAGTTCAGCGATGTAAAAGCCTGTACCGGCCAGATGCCGTAGACGCTATTGCAGACAAACACTTCGTCAGCTTGCTGCAGGTCCTGCAGGCTCAGGTCGGTAATCTGCACAGCGATTGCGGCGTCCCTGGCGTGATCGAGCAAGGCTGCGCGCATGACCCCGGCCACGCCGCAGCGGCTCAGGTCGGCGGTCTGCAGTTGGCCGTCGCGCACCAGGAACAGGTTGCTGTACACCCCCTCGATGATGCGCCCGGAAACATCGCGCATCAAACCTTCGGCGTGCGCGGCATCCTGCCACTCGGCACGGGCCAGCACCTGCTCGAGGCGATTGAGGTGTTTCAAGCCTGCCAGCAAGGGTTGCTCGGCCAGACGGGTCTGGCAATCGAACAAGCGAACGCCCTGTTCGGCATGCCCTGCGGGATAGGTGGGCAAGGGATTGCCCTGGAGAATTCGTCGTGGCGCCACGCCAGCGGCCGGCGCGTAGCCGCGCTGGCTGTCGCCGCGGGTAACAATGAGCTTGAGCACGCCGTCACCCAGCAAGCTGGCATAACGGCATAGCTCGTCGCGAATCAGGCCGTGATCGGCGCTGATCGCCAGGCGCTGGCAACCCAGCGCCAGGCGCTCGAGGTGGTACTCGAGCAACGATGGCCGACCGGCGCGCACGGCGATGGTCTCGAACAGACCATCGCCATAGGCCAGCCCCCGGCTTTGCAGGGTTAGTGCATCTGCCGGCAGGCCATCGACCCAGCTGTGCATCAGCCGGCGAACCGGCGGAACACCAGCGAGCCGTTGGTGCCACCAAAACCGAAGGAGTTGGACAGCACCACCTCGATCGGCATGTTGCGCGCCTGGTGCGGCACGAAGTCGAGGTCGCAACCTTCGCTCGGCTCGTCCAGGTTGATGGTCGGTGGCGCCACCTGGCTGTTGATCGACAGCACGCTGAAGATCGCCTCGACGGCACCGGCAGCGCCAAGCAGGTGCCCGGTCATCGACTTGGTCGAGCTGACGGCCAGCTTGTAGGCGTGATCGCCAAACACCGACTTGATCGCCGAGCTTTCTGCCAGGTCGCCGGCCGGCGTCGAGGTGCCGTGGGCGTTGATGTAATCGACTTCGCCGGGGTTCAGGCCGGCATCACGCAGGGCGTTGGCCATGCAGCGCGCGGCACCGCTGCCATCTTCTGGCGGCGAGGTCATGTGGTAGGCATCGCCACTCATGCCAAAGCCTACCAGCTCGGCATAGATGGTCGCGCCGCGGGCCTTGGCGTGCTCGAGCTCTTCGAGTACCAGCGCACCGGCACCGTCGGCGAGGACGAAGCCATCACGGCCCTTGTCCCACGGACGGCTGGCGCGGGTCGGGTCGTCGTTGCGGGTCGACAGCGCCCGCGACGCACCGAAACCACCCATGCCCAGGCCACAGGCGGCCATTTCCGCACCGCCGGCGATCATCACGTCGGCTTCACCGAAGGCGATGTTGCGCGCAGCCATGCCGATACAGTGGGTACCGGTGGTGCAGGCGGTGGAAATAGCGTAGTTAGGCCCCTGTACACCCAGGTGGATCGACAGGAAACCGGAAATCATGTTGATGATCGAACCCGGCACGAAGAACGGCGAAATACGCCGCGGGCCCTGGTCATGCAAGGTCCGGCTGGTTTCTTCGATGTTGGTCAGGCCACCGATACCCGAGCCCATGGCCACGCCAATGCGCTCGCGGTTGGCATCGGTCACTTCCAGGCCGGCGTTACGCACTGCCTGAAAACCGGCTGCCAGGCCGTACTGAATGAACAGATCGAGCTTGCGGGCTTCCTTGACCGACAGGTACTGCTCGACTTCAAAGCCCTTTACCGAGCCGCCAAAACGGGTGGAGTAGGCAGACAGGTCAGTATGCTCGATCAGACCTATGCCACTGCGGCCAGCCAGAATGCCCTGCCAACTGCTCGGCACATCCGTACCCAGTGGCGACAGCATACCCATACCGGTGACCACGACGCGTCTACGCGACACAGCACTCTCCTTATTCAATTGACTACATCTCTTGTAAAGAAAAAACCGCACGCCGGCGAAGGCAGTGCGGTTTTTCCATGACAAGAAGCGACGACTACAACGTCTTAGGCCTGGTGGCTGGTGACGTAGTCGATAGCAGCTTGAACAGTAGTGATCTTCTCGGCTTCTTCGTCAGGGATTTCGGTCTCGAATTCCTCTTCCAGAGCCATCACCAGCTCAACGGTGTCAAGGGAATCGGCACCCAGATCTTCGACGAAGGAAGCAGTGTTCACTACTTCTTCTTCTTTAACGCCCAGTTGCTCGGCGACGATTTTCTTGACGCGTTCTTCGATGGTGCTCATACCTTGTTTTCACTCCTAATGGACATATGTCAGGCAGCTGGCCGGTGTGTAAGTGTATAGAAAGACGTCTGCTTTTCAAGCGCAACACGCCTTGCAAGACCACACCTGCCAACCGACTAGAATCTGGTTGCAGCTTTATAACGGATTTTAGACAGCTCGTATGACATTTTTTTGATGCAATCCGTCACATTCAATTTTACATGTACATGCCGCCGTTGACCGGAATGGTCGCGCCGGTGACATAACCTGCACCTTCGGAGGCCAGGAAAGCCACCACATTGGCGATCTCCTGAGCCTGGCCCAGACGCCCCAGGGGGATCTGGGTCTGCAGCGCTTCACGCTGAGCTTCAGGCAGCTCGCGAGTCATGTCGGTGTCGATGAAGCCCGGGGTCACCGAGTTGACGGTGATCGCGCGGGAGCCGACTTCACGCGCCAGGGCGCGGCTGAAGCCCTCCAGGCCGGCCTTGGCGGCAGCGTAGTTGACCTGGCCGACGTTACCCATGGCACCGACCACCGAGCCGATGCTGATGATACGACCCCAGCGCGCCTTGGTCATGCCGCGCAGTACGCCCTTGGACAGACGGTAGAGGCTGTTCAGGTTGGTGTCGATGACGTCGAACCACTCGTCGTCCTTCATGCGCAGCATGAGGTTGTCGCGGGTGATGCCGGCGTTGTTGACCAGAATGGTCGGCGCACCGAACTGCTCCTGGATCTTGGCCAGGGTAGCGGTGACCGACTCGTCGCTGGTCACGTTCAGCTCAAGGCCAGTGCCGGTGATGCCGTGCTCCTTGAGGGTCGCGGCGATACGCTCGGCGCCCGAAGCGGAGGTGGCGGTACCGATCACGGTAGCGCCCAGACGGCCCAGCTCCAGGGCGATAGCCTGGCCGATACCACGGCTGGCGCCGGTAACCAGGGCAACTTTACCTTGCAGGCTCATGCAAGTTTCTCCTAAATCAGGCCAGCGCCGCACGAGTGGCGGCGACAGCATCTGGGGTATTGAGGTTGTAGGTGGTCACGCCATCGGCGCAACGCTTGTTCAGACCGGCCAGAACCTTGCCCGGGCCGCATTCGACCAGGTTGACCGCACCATTGGCGACCAGGGTCTGCACGCACTCGACCCAACGCACTGGCTTGTACAGCTGCTCCAGCAGATCGCGCTTGAGGGTGTCGAGGTCCGCGGCAACGGCAGCGCTGACGTTTTGCACCAGCGGGATTTGCGGGGCCTGCCAGTCGATGGCATTGACCGACTCGGCAAAGCGCTCGGCTGCCGGGCGCATCAGCTCACAGTGCGACGGCACGCTGACCGGCAGTGGCAGTGCGCGCTTGGCGCCAGCAGCCTTACAGGCTTCCATGGCACGCTCAACGGCGGCCTTGGCACCGGCGATGACTACCTGACCTGGCGAGTTGAAGTTCACCGCGCTGACCACTTCGCCCTGGGCTGCTTTTGCGCAGATATCCACGACAGCGGCATCGTCCAGACCCAGGATTGCCGCCATGGCGCCCTGCCCGGCCGGTACGGCCTCTTGCATGAGCTCGCCGCGGCGCTTGACCAGTTTAACGGCGTCACCCAGGCTCAGGCTGCCGGCGGCGACCAGGGCGCTGTACTCACCCAGGCTGTGACCGGAAACGAACGCCGGACGCGCGCCGCCCTCAGCCAGCCACAGGCGCCACAAGGCGATCGAGGCGGTAAGGATGGCCGGCTGGGTTTTGTCGGTTTGGTTGAGTTGCTCTTCCGGACCGTTCTGGGTCAGCGCCCAGAGGTCATAGCCCAGAGCCTCGGAGGCCTCACGGAAGGTATCAATGACCAGCGGATGCTGGCCGCCCAGCTCGGCGAGCATGCCGAGGGACTGCGAACCTTGACCGGGAAAGACGAATGCGAGGGATGCAGACATTGAACAAGCCCCTAGTGATCTTGTCGTCGGAAATTAAGCGCCCAGCACCAGGCTGAGCACAAGAAACTGAAGAGTTGGATGGTAGCGAGGACCAAGCGGTCACATTTAACCACTTCCTGAGGCATATGCCTAAAGCAACAGGTCTTCCAGGCGCCCGTGCAAACGTTGCGGCAGGTTCTCCTGGATCTCGATCAAAGCGCGCTGGATAGCGCTCTGCAAGCCCTGCACCCCGGCAGAGCCATGGCTCTTGATGACAATGCCCTGCAGGCCGAGAAAGCTTGCGCCATTATGTCGCGCCGGCGCCAGGTCAGCCTGCAGGCGGCGCAGCAGGGGCATGGCCACGGCGCCGGCCAGGCGCGCGCCGAGCCCGCCCTTGAACAACGCCTCGATGCGCGAGCCGATCATGGTCGCCAGGCCCTCGCTGGACTTGAGCAGGATATTGCCGACAAAACCGTCGCACACCACCACATCCGCCTCGCCACGGTACAAGCCGTCACCTTCGACGAAACCGATGTAGTTCAGGCCGCGGGCGTTCTGCAGCAGGCTGGCCGCAAGCTTGACCTGCTGGTTGCCCTTGATATCTTCAGTGCCAACATTGAGCAAGGCTACGCGCGGGCGCGAGATACCCAGGGCCTGGGCGGCCACCGAGCCCATCACGGCAAACTGATAGAGGTTTTCTGCACTGCAGTCGACATTGGCGCCCAGGTCGAGGAGCTGGCAATAGCCGGTCTGGGTGGGAATGGCGGCAACCATGGCCGGGCGATCGATACCGGGCAGGGTTTTCAGCACATAGCGCGAAAGGGCCATCAGCGCACCGGTGTTGCCGGCACTGACGCAGGCTTGAACCTTGCCATCACGCAATAATTCGAGGGCCACGCGCATGGACGAATCGGGCTTGCTGCGCAGCGCCTGTGACGGCCGCTCGTCCATGCCGATCACTTCGCTGGCGGCCACGATCTGCAGGCGCGCGCGATCCGCTGCCGACTGGCCAGCGATCAGATCTTCAAGGAGGGAGGGTTGACCGACAAGGGTCAGGTGCAGCGAGGGGGTAGCCGACAGGCAAGCAATACTCGCCTGAACAATGCTGCGGGGACCGAAGTCCCCGCCCATTGCGTCAATCGCGATGATCTGAGCGGACAAGGATTACTCGTCAGCGCCCTTGTCGATCACTTTACGACCACGGTATACGCCTTCTGGCGATACGTGGTGACGCAGGTGCACTTCACCAGTGGTTTTCTCTACGGACAGAGCGTTTTCCGAGAGGGCGTCGTGCGAACGGCGCATGTCACGGGCAGAGCGGGATTTTTTGTTCTGCTGAACAGCCATAATTGATTAACTCCTAAACGTTTGGGTCACGCTTTAACTGCGCCAATACACTGAACGGGTTGGACCGTGTTACCTCGTCCTTGCTCGGTTCGGGCTCATCGGCGCCCGCCGGCTGCTGGCATTCTTCCGGATGATGAGCAGGCACGATAGGCAAGGCGAGCAGAAGCTCTTCCTCGACCAAGGCCTGCAGATCCAAAGGATCTTCGCCCAGTTCCAGCACGTCATAACCTTTCGGCAACGACTGGGTATTCGCACCCTCCTTCACCACGGCGTAAGTACATTCGCTGTGGATCGGCAGGGTGACCAGCTCAAGACAACGCTGGCAAACCATCTTGACCTCGACGCGCAGGTCGGTGTGGATAACCACAGCCTTCTGCTCGTCGCGCTCAAAATCGAATTTAGCCTGCACCGTACCGACAGTGTCGGAAAGCGGGTCGCAGAGTCTCTCCAAATCGGCGAGCTGCAGTGTTCCTTCGAGGGAAACACCACGATCGGCCAATTTGCGCGGGTCAACGTGAGGTGGAATCGGGTCATTCAACATAGGCGCAGCATTCTAGGGATGACCCCCGCCCCTGTCAAAGGAAATTCGGCTCCGTTCAGCATGTTAGAATCGTTTCACCTGTTCAGGAGTCTATCATGCTGCCTTTATTACTGGCTTCCAGCTCACCCTATCGGCGCGAACTGCTCGAACGCCTGCGCCTGCCATTCAGCTGGGCCTCGCCGGATATCGACGAACATCGGCTGGACGAAGAGCCCGCCCTTGAGCTGGTCAAGCGCCTGGCCCGGGAGAAAGCCCAGGCCCTGGCCGGCAGCCATCCCGGGCAACTGATCATCGGCTCCGACCAGGTCGCGGTGCTCGGCGAGCAGATCCTCGGCAAGCCGCACACCTTCGAGCGCGCCTGCGAGCAACTGCTGGCAGCCAGCAGCAACCATGTGACCTTTCTCACCGGCCTGGCGCTTCTCAACAGCGCCACCGGCCACTGCCAGGTCGACTGCGTGCCGTTCACGGTAAACATGCGCGAACTGGACCTGCCACGCATCGAGCGCTACCTGCGCGCCGAACAGCCCTACGACTGCGCCGGCAGCTTCAAGGCCGAAGGCCTGGGCGTCAGCCTGTTCCAGAGCACCCACGGCGTGGATGCCACCAGCCTGATCGGCCTGCCACTGATCCGCCTGGTAGACATGCTGCAGGCCGAAGGCGTCAGCCTGCCCTGACACGCACAAAAAAGCCGACCTCGATGGTCGGCTTTTTCAATGCATCAGGCAATCAACGCAGCGATGGGCCCTGAAAGCCCATCCACATCGCCAAGTGCTCGGCCACACTGGCCCCCAGGCGCTTGGAGAAGCGATCGAACGGCGACTCCTCGACGGTGAAGTCAACCAGCTCCTTCTCCCCTACCACCTCGCGCGCCACGTAACCGGCGCTGCCCAGGCCATCCACCAGGCCCAGGGCCAGGGCTTGCTCGCCCGACCAGATCAGACCACTGAACAGCTCAGGGTGCTCCTTGTCCTTGAGGCGCTCGCCACGACCCTGCTTGACACTGGCAATGAACTGCTTGTGGGTGGTTTCCAGCACGCCCTGCCAGAACGCCGTCTCTTCAGGCTTTTGCGGCTGGAACGGATCAAGGAAGGCCTTGTGCTCACCCGCGGTATAGGTACGACGCTCGACGCCGAGCTTTTCCATGGCGCCGACAAAACCGTAACCGGCCGCCGTTACACCGATGGAGCCCACCAGGCTGGCCTTGTCGGCGTAGATCTGATCAGCGGCACTGGCGATATAGTAAGCGCCGGAAGCGCCGAGATCGCTGATCACCGCATACAGCTTGATCGTCGGGTATTCGGCACGCAGGCGGCGGATTTCATCGTAGATGTAACCTGACTGCACCGGACTGCCGCCCGGGCTGTTGATACGCAGGATCACCGCCTTGGTTTTCGGGTCCTTGAACGCTTCGCGCAGGCCGCTGACGATATTGTCGGCACTGGCCGGCTCCTGGTCGGCGATCATGCCGCGCACCTCGACCAGCGCGGTATGGCTGACGCTGCGCGAGGCCGCCTTGTCCATGTTCATCAAAGGCGTGAACAGGGCAAAAATGCCGAACAGGTAAACAAAGGTCAGCAGCTTGAAAAAGATCCCCCAGCGCCGCGCCCGACGCTGCTCCTGAACACCGGCCAGGAGGGTTTTCTCCAGCAGCTTCCAGCTCTTCTGCTCTTCGTTGCTGTCGTTACTTTCGGCGCTGGGCGCCTTCCACTCGTCAGCCATGCTCACCTACCCTGGAATGTACTGCTGCAGGCGTGCAGCGAAGCCAGGCCTGCAACTGTGAAAAATGATCGATACACACCTGTGGCCCGAAGGCACTCAAGGCCTCAAGCGACATGGCGCCGTAACCCACCGCCACCGAATGCATGCCGGCATTGCTGGCCATCAACAAGTCGAAGGAAGAATCTCCGACCATCAATGCACGCTGCGGTTCGACCTGGCAATGGGCAAGAATCTCCTCAAGCATCTGCGGGTGCGGCTTGCCGCGGCTTTCGTCGGCTGCACGGGTGATATCGAAGTAATCTTCCCAACCATTGGCGCGTAACACCCGATCAAGCCCGCGCCGGGCCTTGCCGGTCGCCACCGCCAGGCGATAGCCCTCGGCCCGAAAGGCCTCCAGCGACTCGACCACGCCCTCGAACAGCGGCGAAGGCTGGTCATCCAGGGCCATGTAGACGTCGGCATAGTGCTGGCGAAACTGCACGATCTGCTCGGCATCCAGCTGCGGATACAACACGCTGATGGCCTCGGGCAACGCCAGGCCAATGATACCTTTGACCGCGTCATCCGCGCAGATGGCATAGCCGGCGCGACCGGCGGCCAGGTGCATGGCCTCGACGATACGGCCAATGGAGTCGGCGAGGGTACCGTCCCAGTCGAAGATCAGCAGGTCGTAATTACGCTGCACCCAGGCGCTCCACGGTCTTGGCCCACATTTCGTCTACCGGCGCTTCGAGCTTGAGCTCGCCACCATCGGGCAGCGGCACGGTCAGGGCGTAGGCATGCAGGAACAGGCGCTTGCCACCCAGATCACGGATCTCACGGGTGAAATCTTCATCGCCATACTTGCTGTCGCCAGCAATGCAATGCCCGGCATGCAGGGCATGTACGCGGATCTGGTGGGTACGACCGGTGATCGGCCGCGCCTCGACAATGGTGGCAAATTCGCCAAAACGGCGCAGCACGCGGAAGATCGTCAGCGCTTCCTTGCCTTCGTCATTGACCTCGACCATGCGCTCGCCGGAGCGCAGGTTGCTCTTGAGCAACGGCGCATTGACCTGCTTCTTGGCGGTGGCCCAATGACCGCGGACCAGGGCCATGTAGCGCTTGTCGACACCGTCGCCGCGAAGGGCAGCGTGCAAATGGCGCAACATGCTGCGTTTCTTGGCAATCATCAACAGGCCCGAGGTGTCGCGGTCCAGGCGATGGACCAGCTCCAGCTCCTTGGCGTCCGGGCGCATCTGACGAAAGGCTTCGATCACGCCGAAATTCAGGCCGCTGCCACCGTGTACGGCGATGCCGGCCGGCTTGTTGAGCACAATCAGGGCCTTGTCTTCATAGACAATCGCCGCCTCAAGGCGCTGAAGCAAGCCCTGAGCCACCGGTACCGGCTCGTCGCGCTCGGGCAGACGAACGGGCGGCACGCGCACGATGTCGCCCGCCTGCAGCTTGTACTCGGGCTTGATCCGGCCCTTGTTCACGCGCACTTCGCCTTTACGCAAAATGCGGTAAATCAAGGTCTTGGGAACACCCTTGAGCTTCGTTACGAGGAAATTATCGATTCGTTGGCCGGCAAGTTCCGGCGCGACCTCGATCAGCTGGACGCCGGAGGTCGGAGGGGCAGTAGTCGTCATTTGCCAATCATAACAATTTTTTATGGATTTGAAGCACTTAATGATTGCTGCTATAGTCGCGAACGCCGCCAAAAGCGGCTGGCCAGCGGACTCACGGCTTTCAGCCGGCCCTGACCGACGCAATTCTCGAGGACGCGAGGCCGTCCGACGGGGCTTTCGCCAGTTTACAGAAATGCCTGGAATCGCCACCAGCGCCGTGCAGAGAAGACCGATAAAAAACTACAAGAGCGGTATTTCACCCTCCCCCACGTTTTTTTCGCTGCCACTCTGTCAGTGCCGTCAATTTCACGCAGTCATGGCGACGGCTTCGGAAATACCAGCCTTGGACATAAAAGGCGCGGGCTCCCGTATGGAGCTGGCGAAAATGCAACCCGTTGCGGATTCAGCGCGCGGCAGCACCCGAATTATCAGGGATACGTGTAGGGTGGAGATGCACAACCGTCGGACCGTGTAGTACTGCGTCCAGTCCACCGGCCTATTGGCCAGGCGACCGGACCCGGTCTTGATCAAGATGCCCCACGGGCGTCCACGGCCGAAGGCTGATTCCTCCTCCTGACTGAGTGCATTTGACACCACAGCAAGCAGGACGCGTCGTCGCGACTTCGGCAGTACTGGGTGACCAGTCGGACTCGAAAGTTGCTGGACACGGGGGTGGCCCGCCACCCCTTGCGCACCTGACACAGACCGTGAGAAGTCGTGTGTGCCGAACGCCGTTTCCGGCAGCCCGGAAACCGACGGTATTACATGAAAAGAATGCTGATTAACGCGACTCAACCCGAAGAGTTGCGTGTAGCTCTGGTGGACGGCCAACGTCTCTACGACCTGGACATCGAGTCCGGCGCGCGTGAGCAGAAGAAGGCCAACATCTACAAAGGCCGGATCACCCGGATCGAACCTAGCCTGGAAGCCGCTTTCGTCGACTTCGGCTCCGAGCGTCACGGCTTCCTGCCGCTGAAGGAAATCTCCCGCGAATACTTCAAGAAGTCGCCCGAAGGCCGGGTGAACATCAAGGAAGTGCTCAGCGAAGGCCAGGAAGTCATCGTCCAGGTCGAGAAAGAAGAGCGCGGCAACAAGGGCGCCGCCCTGACCACCTTCATCAGCCTGGCCGGTCGCTACCTGGTGCTGATGCCGAACAACCCGCGTGCCGGCGGCATCTCCCGTCGTATCGAAGGCGAAGAGCGCAACGAACTGCGCGAAGCCCTCAACGGCCTGGTCGCCCCTGCCGACATGGGCCTGATCGTGCGCACTGCCGGCCTTGGCCGCAGCAGCGAAGAAATGCAGTGGGACCTCGACTACCTGCTGCAGCTGTGGACCGCGATCAAGGAAGCTTCCCAGGACCGCGCCGCGCCATTCCTGATCTACCAGGAAAGCAACGTCATCATCCGCGCCATCCGTGACTACCTGCGTCAGGACATCGGCGAAGTACTGATCGACAGCATCGACGCCCAGGAAGAAGCCCTGACCTTCATCCGCCAGGTCATGCCGCAGTACGCCAGCAAGATCAAGCTGTATGAAGACAGCGTGCCGCTGTTCAACCGCTTCCAGATCGAAAGCCAGATCGAGACCGCCTTCCAGCGCGTCGTCGACCTGCCGTCCGGCGGCTCGATCGTTATCGACCCGACCGAGGCCCTGGTCTCCATCGACATCAACTCGGCGCGCGCCACCAAAGGCAGCGACATCGAGGAAACCGCCCTGCAGACCAACCTGGAAGCGGCTGAGGAAATCGCCCGCCAGCTGCGCCTGCGTGATATCGGCGGCCTGATCGTGATCGACTTCATCGACATGACCCCGGCCAAGAACCAGCGCGCCGTGGAAGAAAAAGTCCGCGAATGCCTGGAAGCCGACCGTGCCCGCGTACAGGTTGGGCGCATCTCGCGCTTCGGCCTGCTGGAAATGTCCCGTCAGCGCCTGCGTCCTTCGCTGGGCGAAAGCAGCGGCATCGTCTGCCCACGCTGCAGCGGCACCGGCATCATCCGTGACGTCGAATCGCTGTCGCTGGCCATCCTGCGCCTGATCGAAGAAGAAGCCCTGAAAGACCGCACCGCCGAAGTCCGCGCGCAAGTGCCGATTCCGGTTGCCGCCTTCCTGCTCAACGAGAAACGCAATTCGATCACCAAGATCGAGCTGCGCACCCGGGCGCGTATCGTCATCCTGCCGAACGACCACCTGGAAACCCCGCATTTCGAAGTCCAGCGCCTGCGCGACGACAGCCCGGAAGCCCTGAGCAGCCAGTCCAGCTACGAAATCGCCGCCGCCGAGACCGAAGAAGTCCAGCCGACTGCCGCTACCCGCACCCTGGTGCGCCAGGAAGCTGCGGTCAAGACCGCTCCGGCCCGCGCCAATGCTCCAGTACCTGCCGAAGCTGCCGCGCCAGTGGCTGCTCCAGTCCACGCTCCTGAGCCAAGCCTGTTCAAAGGCCTGGTGAAGTCGTTGGTCAGCCTGTTCGCCGGCAAGGACGAGCCTGCCGCCGCCCCTGTGGTTGCCGAGAAGCCCGCCACCGAACGCCCGCAGCGCAACGAAGAGCGCCGCAACGGTCGCCAGCAGAGCCGCAACCGCAACGGACGTCGCGACGAAGACCGCAAGCCGCGTGAAGAGCGTGCCGAGCGCGCCCCGCGTGAAGAGCGTCAGCCTCGCGAAGCCCGCGAAGAAGCACCGGCCCGCGAAGAACGTGCACCACGCCAGCCGCGCGAAGAGCGTCAAGCTCGCGCCCCACGTGAAGAGCGCCGCTCCCGTGAAGAGCGTCCGGTCCGCGAACTGCGCGAGCCGCTGGACGCTGCTACCCCGGCGGTCCGTGAAGAACGCCCTGAGCGCGCCCCACGTGAAGAGCGCCAGCCTCGTGAAGAACGTGCTCCACGCGAAGAACGCGCCCCACGTGAAGAGCGCGCACCGCGCGAAGAACGTGCACCGCGTGAAGAGCGTGCCCCACGCGAAGAGCGCGCTCCGCGCCCACCGCGTGAAGAACGCCAGCCGCGCCCGGCCGAACAGGCTGCCGACGCTGCTGAAGAGCAACTGCCGAACGAAGAGCTGCTGCAGGATGACAACCAGGAAGGTACCGAAGGCGAACGCCCCCGCCGCCGCTCCCGTGGCCAGCGTCGTCGCAGCAACCGTCGTGAGCGTCAACGCGATGCCAACGGTAACCTGGTAGAAGGTTCGGAAGACGGCAGCGACGAGCAGCCTCAAGCCAGCGAACTGGGTGCTGAACTGGCCGCAGGCCTGGCCGTGACCGCCGCTGTTGCCACCAGCAACATCAGCGCCGCTGCCGAAGCCCAAGCCAACCAGCAGGCTGAACGCGCCACCGCTACTGTCGAAGAGCAGGCGGTTGTTGAAGTCGCGGCCAGCGAAACCGTCGTCGAAGCAACTCAGCCAGTCGTTGAAGCGGCTGAAGTCGCCGAAGTGGTTCAAGCAACTGAAGCAACCGAAGTGGTAGAAACTGCCCAGGTCGCTGAAGTCGCTGCCGCGCCGGTTGTCGAACAGCCCTTCACTGCCCCGGTCGAAGCAGCAGAAGCCGTAGAAACCAGCATCGCGCCGGTTATCGAAGCCCCTGTTGCTGCCCCGGCTGAAGTGGTCGAGCCGGTTGCTGCGGTCGAGCCAGCGCCTGAAGTCCAGGCACCTGTAGTGGCCGAGCCGGTAGTCGTTGCTGAAGTGGTCGAAGCGCCTGCGCCAGTAGTTGCCGAGCCTGCAGCGGTTGAAGAGCCAGCGATTGAAGCTCCTGCCAGTGCTCTGACCAGCAACGGTCGCGCACCGAACGACCCACGTGAAGTACGCCGTCGCAAGCGTGAAGCCGAAGCTGCCGCAGCCGCTGCTGCAGTGGCCGCCGCCGAAGCCAGCGCTGCTGTAGTCGCTGAAGAGGCGCCTGCTGCACCGGCTGAAGAAGTGGTTGAAGAAAAAGAAGAGCACAAACCGCTCGTCTGATCTTCCAGGCTGAAAAAAAGCCCCGCCAGGTGACTGGCGGGGCTTTTTTATTGCCGTTGGGAGCGTTAATAAAGGTTTGGCTCCATCTCCAGCTCAACCCCGAAACGCTCGAGGATATCGGCCTGGATCTTCTGCGCCAACTGATGCAACTGCACACCGGTGGCCTGGCCATAGTTGACCAGCACCAGCGACTGCAATCGGTGCACCCCGGCATCGCCTTCGCGATGGCCCTTCCAGCCCGCCTGTTCGATCAGCCAGCCGGCAGCCAGCTTGAACTGGCCATCAGCCTGTGGATAAGCCACCAGCCCCGGATACTGCAAACGGATCTTGTCGGCCAGCACAGCTGCCACCACCGGGTTCTTGAAGAAACTTCCGGCATTGCCCAGCTCGACCGGGTCAGGCAGTTTTTCCCGGCGGATGCTGCAAATCGCATCACTGACATTTTGCGCAGTCGGCTGGCTGATGCCTTGCTCGTTCAGGCGCTGGCGCACCGGACCGTAATCCAGGTGGGCATGCATGAGCCGGCTCAAGGCAAAGCGCACCCGCAGGATCAACCAGCGCCCAGGATTGCGCTTGAACAGGCTGTCGCGGTAGGCGAAGGCGCACTCTTGCAGGCTGAAGTCGCGCAGCTTGCCCGTCTGGCGATCCAGTGCGGTGAGCCCGGCGAACACGTCCTTGATCTCGACGCCATAGGCGCCAATGTTCTGCATCGGCGCGGCGCCGACCGTGCCCGGAATCAGGCTGAGGTTCTCAAGCCCGGCCAGGCCTTGGGCCAGACTCCATTGCACAAACGGGTGCCAGGGTTCGCCAGCTTCGGCCTCGACCACCACCCGCTCACCATCGTCAGACAAGATGCGCAGGCCACGGCTGGCCATGCGCAGCACCAGCGCCTGGATATCGGCAGTCAGCAACAAGTTGCTACCGCCTCCCACCACCAGCACCGGTACTCCCTGATCAGCCGCCTGGGCCAAGGCCTGACGAGCCTCTTCGTCGTCGTGGGCTTCAGTGAAAAACTGGGCCTTAACGTCGATACCGAAGGTGTTAAATGGCTTGAGCGAAACTTGTTGCTGCCACTGCCCGCTCATAGACGACCCTTGAGTTCGGTGACCAAACGGCTGCAGGCGATTTCGATCAGGTCGAGGACCTGTTCGAAATCCTCCTCGGCGCCGTAGTAAGGATCCGGCACCTCATCCAGCGCGCCGTCATAGCGGCGCAGGAACAGGTCCAGCTCGGCTTTGGCCGTGGCCGGGCGCATGCCCTGCAGATGGCCAAGATTGCTCTTGTCCATAGCCAGGATCAGGTCGTAGTCATTGAAGTGCGCGGCCTTGATTTGCTGCGCACGCTGCTGCGACAAGTCATAGCCACGAATGCGCGCGGTGCGGCAGGTGCGCGCATCCGGCTGCTTGCCGACATGCCAGTCGCCAGTGCCGGCCGACGCCACTTCGACCAGTTCGGCCAGGCCTTCGGCGCGCAATTGCTGACGCAGCACGCCTTCGGCGGTAGGCGAGCGGCAGATATTGCCCAGGCACACGAACAAAACCCGCATCAGGCCTCCAGCAAGCGCCGTACGCGCTCCAGGTCTTCAGGGGTATCGACGCCCACGGGCGGCGCATCGATGGCATCGGCAACGTGAATACGCACGCCATGCCAGAGCGCCCGCAACTGCTCCAGCGATTCGGCCTTCTCCAGCCAGCACGGGCCCCAGGCGACGAAGTCCTGCAGGAAGCCGGCGCGATAGGCGTACATGCCGATGTGGCGACGGTACGGCACGCCTTGCGGCATCTGCTCACGGTTCTGGGCAAAGGCATCCCGCGCCCAGGGCAACGGTGCGCGGCTGAACGTCAGGGCCAGGCCATTGCAATCGCTGACCACCTTGACCGCATTGGGATTGAACAGCGCTTCGACGTCACTGATCGGCTCGGCCAGGGTGGCGATGCCGGCCTCCGGATGGGCCGCCAGGTTGGCCGCCACCTGATCGATGATCACCGGCGGAATCAGCGGCTCGTCACCCTGCACGTTGACCACGATGGCATCGGCAGCCAGGCCCAGCTTGGCGGCGACTTCAGCCAAACGGTCGGTACCGGAGTCATGGTCTTCGCGGGTCATCAGCACTTCAGCGCCAAAGGCCTCGCAGGCCTTGAAGATATCCGCGTCGTCGGTGGCGATTACCACACGGTTGGCGCTGCTTTTGCGAGCCTGTTCCCAGACGTGCTGGATCATCGGCTTGCCGGCAATCGGCAGCAACGGCTTGCCGGGCAAGCGCGTGGAGCGCAGCCGCGCCGGAATCACAACGGTAAAGGCCAGGCTCATTTGTCCAGACGCTCGTCATCGGTCAGGGTACGGGCTTCGCTTTCGAGCATCACCGGGATACCGTCGCGGATCGGATAGGCCAGACCCGCGCCCTTGCTGATCAGCTCGGTCTTGTCGGCGCTGAGCTTGAGCGGGCCCTTGCAGATCGGGCAGGCAAGGATATCGAGCAGTTTGGTGTCCATGGAAATTCCTCAGGCCAGTGGCCGGAAAAAGAAACGAATCAGGAGGGCCGCGACCCGGGCAGCAAGCGTGCAAGCTGTGTGTCGAACCAGGCCTTGAAGGCCGGCGAAGGCACAGCATCGACCGCAAGGTACCACCAGTCGTCGGCAGCGAAGGCGCGGCATTTGACCGCGTCCTTCTCGGTCATGACCAGGGGCAGCGCAGGGCTGAAGCTCAGGGCCTGGGCGCTGTATTGGGCATGATCGGCAAAAGGGTGTGGCACAGGTCGCCAGTTTAGCCCCTGCAAGGTATTGAAGAAACGTTGCGGGTTGCCAATGCCGGCCACCGCGTGCACGGCCTGGCCTGGCTCAAAGAAGTCGAGGCCACGGCGCTCGCCACTGCGCAGGTTGACCAGTGCAGTAGGTTGCAGGGCAAAGGCAAAACCGTCTTCGCGGTCGGTCGTGGCGCCGTTGTAAAGCACCGCGTCGACGTCCTGCAGGCGTTCCACCGGCTCGCGCAGGGGGCCGGCCGGCAGGCAGCGGCGGTTACCCAGGCCACGGGCGGCATCGATCAACACCAGCTCCAGGTCGCGGGCCAGGCGGTAATGTTGCATGCCGTCGTCACACAGGATCAGGTCCAGCGGCTCGCTGGCCAGCAATGCCTGAACCGCACGCGAACGGTCCGGGTCGATCATCAGCGGCACGCCGCTGCGCTGGACGATCAGCAAAGGTTCATCACCCGCCTCAGCCGCGCTTTGCTCGGCACGCACGCGCCACGGCAACTGTGGCGGCCTGGCGCCATAGCCACGGCTGACCACGCCGACACGCAGGCCCTGCTGGCGGCAATGCTCGATCAACCAGAGGATCATCGGTGTCTTGCCGGTGCCGCCGACGGTGATGTTGCCCACCACGATGACCGGCACCGGCGCGCGGTAGCTGGGGCTCTCGCCACTGAGAAAGCGCGCGCGCTTGCCCAGCACCACGCGACGATAGAGGGCTTCGAGCGGACGCAGCAGCGCCAGGGCCGGATGCCCGGCGTACCAGGCATCGAGCAGACGATCGGCAAAGGCCATCAGGGCGTCCCCTGAGCCGCCTCGACCGTGGTCATGCGCAACTGGCTGAAACCGAGCTTGCCGGCCGCATCCATGGCAGTCACCACCGCCTGGTGCGGGGTCTTGCCGTCGGCGCTGATCGACAACGGCAGTTTGGTGTCCCCTGCGGATTCCTGCTGCAGGGCTTCAATGAGGGTCGCCAGGTCGCTCTTGGGCAACAGGTGGTTGTTCACCGAATAGACGCCGTCGGCGCTGATGGTGATGTCCAGTTGCTTGAGCTCCGAATCCGGTGCCGGCGCGCCGCTGACCGACTCCGGCAGCTCGACACGCAACTGGGTTTCGCGAGTGAAGGTGGTGGTGACCACGAAAAACAGCAGCAGGATGAACACCACGTCGATCAGCGAGGCCAGGTTGATGTCCACGGTCTCCCGTGGCTTGCGCCGGAATTTCACGCCTTGCCCTCGGCCAGGTCGACATCACGGTCGCCCTGCACCACTTCGACCAGCTTGATCGCTTCCTGCTCCATACCGACCACCAGCTCGTCGATACGACGCTGCAGGAAACGGTGGAAGAACACCGACGGAATACCGACCATCAGGCCGGCCGCGGTGGTGATCAGTGCCTTGGAGATACCGCCGGCGAGCACTGCGGCATTGGTGGTCATGCCGGTACCCATGAAGGCGCTGAAGATGTCGATCATGCCCAGCACGGTGCCGAGCAAGCCCAGCAGCGGCGCCATGGCGGCGATGGTGCCCAGGGCGTTGATGTAGCGCTCCAGCTCGTGAATGACACGCGCTGCGGCCTCTTCGATGCATTCCTTCATGATTTCGCGGCCATGGCGCGAGTTGGCCAGGCCTGCGGCAAGGATCTCGCCCAGCGGCGAATCGGCGCGCAGGGCCTTGAGCTTGTCACTGGTGAGCTGTTTGTCCTTGATCCACATCCACACCTGGCCCAGCAGGTGCGGTGGCGTGACCCGGCTGGCGCGCAAGGTCCAGAGACGCTCGGCGACGATCGCCATGGCAGCGATGGAACTCAGAATGATCGGCAGCATCATCCAGCCACCGGACTTGACCAATTCCCACACAGTAAGCATCCCCTCGAAAAAGTCCGCCACTTTACCATAGGACCCCAGGGGGCTCATCTGCCGAAGGTCGTCATCTCGGTTCACGCCAGAAACGCCGCTGGGCACGCAACCCCTCAGGCTCGCCGAACACACCCAGGCGCAGGCGCAAGGCACCGTGGTCGACATTGTCATAGGCCTGAATACCGTGCGTCCGATAGCGCGCCATGACTTCCGGGTGCGGATGCCCGAAGGCGTTGTAGCGCCCGCGCGAGATCAGCACGCCGCGCGGGGTAGTAGCCTTCAACAAGGCCTCGCTGGAGGAGCTGCGACTGCCGTGATGGGGCGATTGCAACCAGTCGACCGTGGTCGCCTGCCAGTCCCGCGCCCAAGCCCGTTCGCCGCGGGCATCGAGATCGCCGGTGAGCAGCAGTTTTTCGCCATTTGCCTCGACCAGCAGCACACAGGAATCCTGGTTGCTGTCGCCAGCATCCTGCCACTGCCACAGTGAAAAACTCACCCCGTCCCACTGCCAGCGTTCGCCGCTGCTGCACGGCTGCGCTTGCAGCACTTCAGGCAAGGCCGCAGCCTCACCAGCCTGCACCCGCAGCACCGGCAAACCGCGCTGCACGGCGCGGGCGCCCCCGGCGTGATCGGCGTCGGCGTGGCTGAGCAACATCAGGTCGAGCTTGCTTACCCCCAGCTTGCGCAAGCTGGGTAGCACTACCCGCTCGCCCAGATCGAAATCGCCCATGGCCGGGCCGGCGTCATACAACATGGCGTGGTGCCGGGTGCGCAGCACAAAGGCCAGCCCCTGGCCGACATCCAGCTGCCAGACCTCTACCTGCCCCTGCGGCACGCGCTCTCGGGGCGCAAACACCGCCAACAGCAACAATGGCCAGCCCAGCACCCGCATCGGTATGCCGCGCGGCAACAACACCAGCAATGCCCCCAGGCACACCAGCAACCAGGCCCAGAACGGCAATGGTTCTGGGATCCAGGCCGGTTGCCAAACCGCCACATGCGCCAGCAAGCGAAACAAGCCGTCGAGCAGGCCGCCGGCAAGCCACAGCAAGCCTTCCCCCAGAAGCGGCACCGGCAGCAACACAGTGCCGAGCAACGCCATTGGCAACACCGCAAGGCTGATCCACGGCACTGCCAGCAGATTGATCAGCGGCGCCGTCAGGCTCACCGGCAAACCTTGCGCCAGCAGCACCGGCAGCAAGCCGATGGCGATCAACCACTGGGCGCGACTCCAGGCCAGCCAGGGGTTCCAGGCGCCAAGGCGGCCGCTGAAGGTGAAGATCAGAATGGCCACGGCCATGAACGACAGCCAGAAGCCCGGCTGCAAGCTGGCCAATGGTTCCCACAGCAGCACTGCATCGAGCGCCAGCAACAACGGCAGCCCGACACCCAGGTGACGAAAGCGCAGGCGCCAGAGCAGCACCATGGCCAACATCATGCAGGCGCGCTGCACCGGCACCTGAAACCCGGCCAGCAAGCCATAGGCCAGTGCTGCGGCAAAGGCCAGCGCACAGGCCCAAGGCAGCCAGGGTAGCCGTTGCGGCCACCAGCCCAGGCGCGCCAGCCCGGCAATCAAGGCGTATACCAGCCCGGCCAACAGGCCAATATGCTGGCCGGAAATCACCAGCAAGTGCACCGTGCCGGTGGCCTGCAGCGCTTGCCAGTCCTGGCGCGCCAAAGCGCCGCCATCGCCGAGTATCAAGGCCACCAGCGCCGCCTCCCGGCCCTGGGCATCAACGCTGAGCAAGCGCTGGCGCAGATCATCCCGCCAGGCCGCCGTTGCCGGCAGCAGCCGCTCGCCGGCCTTGACGCTGCCGGTGGCGCCGATGCGCCGGGCCAACAGGTTGGCCTCCTGGTCCGGGCCGTGAGGATTGAGCAAACCTGCGGGGCGCTTGAGGCTGACTGCCAAACGCCAGTATTCACCGCTATTGACCGCCGGGCCGCCGAACCAGCTGAGCTGCATGCGCCTTGGCAATTGCCCCCGGCGCGACTCGGCATCGCTCAACTCGAACCTCACCGAGCGCGCACCCTGCTCCGGCAAACCAGTAACCCGGCCCTCTATCCACAGGGTACGGCCATCGAACTGCGCCGCCAGGCGCTCATCCAACGCCCATTGCGCCGAGACACAGGCCCAGCTCAAGCCCAGCAGAAACAGCCCGGCGGGCCACAGCCGCGTAGGCAGGCAGCAAAGCCCGGCAATTGCCAGCAGGACAAGTATCCAGACGGGCGGCAAAGCCGGCAGGAACCCGAGGCTGAGCAGCCCGAGTGCAAGCGCCAACATCCCTGTGCGCATAAGCGTGAAGCTCCAGAAGTAAACCACCCCCTGAGGCTTAGATCAGTGACGGCAACCGCTCGCTAAATAATTGTCACAAAGTCTGAATAAGGCACTTTTAGAATCCGTGCATACTGGCACCCTTCAGATTGCCGAGACCCCACATGCCGCGTCGTCTCTTCAAACGCTACATGCCCGATCCGACCAGCATCAGGGAACACAAATCCTTACGCTTTCTCGGCCGGCTGTTGCACGACCCCAACCTCTGGCACCTCAACCGGCATTCGGTTGCGCGCGCCATGGCTGTCGGCCTGTTCGCCGCTTTCATTCCGATTCCGATGCAAATGCTGCTGGCCGCAAGCCTGGCGATCATGGTCCGCGGCAACATGCCGATCGCGGTCAGCCTGGTGTGGCTGACCAACCCGATCACCATGCCGCCGGTGTTCTTCTGCACCTACCAGATGGGCGCCTGGCTGATGCAGATCCCACCACGCACCCTGCCTGAAGAACTGACCTTCGAGTGGATCACCGACCAGCTGTCGACCCTGTGGCAGCCGTTCCTGCTCGGCTCAGTGGTGTGTGGCGTGCTGCTCGGCGCCCTCGCCTACTGCCTGACCATGCTCTACTGGCGCTGGTGGGTCGGCAGGCAGTGGCGCCGGCGCAAGGTCAAACAATCAGGTGCGCATTCCTCGCCCACTGACCAGTAACCGCGCGCAGCCGATATACAGCACTGCCGTGGCGACCAGCATGAAGCTGATGGCGACGCCGATGCGGATGTCCGACACGCCGAGAATGCCGTAGCGGAACGAGTTGACCATGTGCAATACCGGGTTGGCCATCGACACGGTCTGCCAGAACGGCGGCAACAGGGTAATCGAGTAGAACACCCCGCCCAGGTAGGTCAGCGGCGTCAACACGAAGGTCGGGATGATCGAGATGTCATCGAAGTTGCGGGCGAACACGGCGTTGATGAAGCCCAGCAGCGAGAAGATTGTCGCCGTCAGCAGCACCACGACAATGGTCACGCCCAGGTGATGAACCTGCAGGTCGGTGAAGAACAGCGACAGCAAGGTGACGATCACCCCTACCGCCAAGCCGCGCAACACGCCGCCCAGGGTGTAGCCGACGAGGATGGTATGCGGCGACACCGGCGACACCATCAGTTCCTCGATCGAACGCTGGAACTTGCTGCCGAAGAAGCTCGAGACCACGTTGCCGTAGGAGTTGGTGATCACCGACATCATGATCAGCCCCGGGACGATGTACTCCATGTAGGTGAAGCCGCCCATGTCGCCGATCTGCCGGCCGATCAGGTTACCGAAAATCACGAAGTACAAAACCATGGTGATCGCCGGGGGCAGCAGGGTCTGCGGCCAGATCCGGGTAAAACGGCGTACTTCGCGGTAGACGATGGTATTGAGGGCGACCAGGTTGGCGCTCAGTTCCGAACTCATACCGCCACCTTTGCCAGGTTTTTCTCAACCAGGGACACGAACAGCTCCTCGAGACGATTGGTCTTGTTGCGCAGGCTCTGCACCTCGATGTTCTGCAGCGCCAGCTGGCCGAACAGCGCAGTAATGCCCACTTCCTTGTCAACTTGCACTTCCAGGGTGTGCGGGGTGATCAAGCGGCACGGATAGCCGACCAGGTTTGGCGCCTGGGGCAGGTCCTGCTTGAGGTCGAGCAGGAAGGTCTCGACATGCAGCTTGCTCAGCAAGGCGCGCATGCTGGTGTTCTCGACGATGGTGCCGTGGTCGATGATGCCGATGTGACGGCACAACTGCTCAGCCTCTTCCAGGTAATGGGTGGTGAGGATGATGGTGATGCCTTTCTGGTTGAGCTCGGTCAAAAAGCTCCACATCGACCGGCGCAGCTCGATATCCACACCCGCGGTCGGCTCGTCGAGGATCAGCAGGCGCGGCTCGTGGATCAGCGCGCGGGCGATCATCAGGCGGCGTTTCATGCCGCCCGACAGCGAGCGCGACGGCACATCGCGCTTGTCCCACAGGCCCAACTGGGTCAGGTACTGCTCGGCCCGCTCCTTGGCGACCTTGGCCGGGATACCGTAGTAACCGGCCTGGGTGACGACAATGTCGAAGGTCTTTTCAAACTGGTTGAAGTTGAACTCCTGCGGCACCACGCCGATGCAGCGCTTGAGCGCGGCGGGCTGGCGATCGAGGTCGTGACCAAAGATGTTGACGCTGCCGCTGGTCTTGTTGACCAGGGTCGAGAGGATGCCGATGGTGGTGGATTTGCCGGCGCCGTTGGGGCCGAGCAAGGCGAAGAAGTCACCTTCGGCGACATCCAGGTCAATGCCCTTGAGGGCCTGGAAACCGTTGCCGTAGGTTTTGGTTAGCTGCCTTATGGACAGAGCAGAACTCATAGCGGGTCGCGTACCAGTGTGGAAGGTTCTAGACGCGGCCGGGCGAGGCCAGCCGCAGTGAATAGGAGCATGGTGCTTGTGCAGACCAGACAAGTACAGTCATGTGTATCGATATTAACTATCAGCTTGACCGCACTTTCCCGGTAACCGTCAATCAGGTCAGCGCCGTCATCACCGCCGCCTGATAGGCCGGACGCTCTTGCAGGCGCTCATACCAGGCGCGCAGGTGGCGCATCTCGGGGCGCTCGATGGGCATCTCGAACCAGGCGTAGGCAAAGCAGCCCAGGGGGATATCGCCCATGCCCAGCTTGTCGCCAGACAAATACGGCTGGTGCGCCAGGGCCTGGTCGGCAATCGACAGCAACTGCGCGCAGGTCTTGTGTGCGGCATTGATTGCCACCCAGTCCTGCTGATCGGCAGGCGTGCGCAGGATGCCCCAGAACAACGGCCGGAACGGCGTGGCCAGGGAGGAAGTAACCCAGTCCATCCACTTGTCGGCCTCGGCACGCTTGCGTGCGTTCTGCTCATACCAGCCCGACTCGCAGCCGTACTGCGCCGACAGGTAGCGCACAATGGCATTGGACTCCCACAGCACCAGGCCGTCGTCCTCGATCATCGGCACCAGGCCGTTGGGGTTCAGCGCCCGGTACTGCGGCTCGTTGACCAGGCCGAATGCGCCACCGGCATCGATCGACTCATACTCAAGACCAAGCTCTGCGGCGCACCACAGTGCTTTCCTGACATTCGACGAATTCTTCCTGCCCCAGATCTTGAGCATGTCGTTTCCCTGATGATTTGGCTGGTCGCCCAGTCTACTCCAGGCGCTCGCGCTGGCAATCGTTTGGCGTGCAGGCGAACTCCTGAGGTCATGTCCTGTCACTGTTCAGACAAGCCGTTTAGCCGATGCGGTCTAAGCTTCGATGGATGGCGAAATGCCCCGATGTTTCACGGAGGAATTCCTATGTTGCTGTTGTGGTTAGTGGTCCTGGTGATCGGCGTGGCTTACCTGGCCCACCGTCGCATCGCCGCCTTGCCGGCGTTGGGCATCGTTGCCCTGTACCTGCTGGCGATGGGCATTTTCAGCCACGCCCCAGGCTGGCTGCTGACGATTTTCTGGCTGCTGCTGGCCGCCGTCGCCGCGCCCCTGCTGCTCCCCGACCTGCGCCGCAAAGTGCTCACCGCGCCCCTGTTCGGCTGGTTCCAGCGCACCTTGCCGCCAATGTCGCAGACCGAACGCGAAGCCATCGACGCCGGCACCGTGTGGTGGGACGGCGAGCTGTTCAGCGGCCGACCGGACTGGAACACCCTGCTCGGCTACTCCAAGGCCGAACTCACTGAAGAAGAACAAGCCTTTATCGACGGCCCCACCGAAGAACTCTGCGCCATGGTCAGCGACTGGCAAATTGGCCAGGACCTGGATTTGCCCCCCGCGGCCTGGGAGCACATCAAGAGCCACGGCTTCTTCGCCCTGATCATTCCCAAGGAGTACGGCGGCAAGGGCTTTTCGGCCTACGCCCACTCGCAGGTGGCAATGAAGCTGGCGACCCGCAGCGGCGACCTTGCTTCCACCGTGATGGTGCCCAACTCCCTCGGCCCGGCCGAACTGCTGCTGCACTACGGCACCGACGAGCAGCGCAATCACTACCTGCCGCGCCTGGCCCGCGGCGACGAAATCCCCTGCTTCGCCCTCACCGGTCCGCTGGCCGGCTCCGATGCTGGCGCCATGCCCGACACCGGGATCATCTGCAAAGGCCAGTGGCAAGGCGAGGAAGTCATCGGCCTGCGCCTGAACTGGGAAAAGCGCTACATCACCCTCGGACCGGTCGCGACCCTGCTTGGCCTTGCCTTCAAGGCCTACGACCCCGAACACCTGCTGGGCGATAAAGAAGAACTGGGCATTAGTCTCGCGCTGATTCCCACCGACACCCCCGGCGTCGAAATCGGCAAGCGTCACCTGCCCCTGGGCGCGGCGTTCATGAACGGCCCCAACAGCGGCAAGGATGTGTTCGTGCCGCTGGAGTTTCTCATCGGCGGCCAGGACATGCTCGGCAAGGGCTGGATGATGCTGATGAACTGCCTGTCGGTGGGCCGCTCGATTTCCTTGCCAGCCGTGGGCACTGGTGCAGCCAAGTACACCAGCCTGGTGACCGGCCAGTACGCGCAGATTCGTGAGCAGTTCAACGTGCCGCTGGCGGCCTTCGAAGGTATCCAGGAATCCCTCGCGCGCATTGGCGGCAACGCCTTCCTGATGGACAGTGCGCGACTGCTCACCGCCAAGGCCGTGGA
Source organism: Pseudomonas sp. UC 17F4 (assembly GCF_900101695.1). NCBI lineage: Bacteria > Pseudomonadati > Pseudomonadota > Gammaproteobacteria > Pseudomonadales > Pseudomonadaceae > Pseudomonas > Pseudomonas sp. UC 17F4. The sequence goes on along the minus strand of NZ_FNKV01000001.1, from coordinate 2,367,816 downwards.
CCTGGGCGAAAAACCCTCGGTGCTGTCGGCGATTCTCAAGTACCACCTCACCGAGCGCGGGCGCGAATGCATCCAGCACGCCATGGACGTGCACGGCGGCAAGGGCATCATCATGGGCCCGAACAACTACCTGGGACGCAACTGGCAAGGCGCGCCGATCTTCATCACCGTCGAGGGCGCCAACATCCTCTCGCGCAACCTGATGATCTTCGGCCAGGGGGCGATTCGCTGCCATCCGTTCGTACTCAAGGAAATGGCCCTGGCCAGTCGCGAAGACCACGACCAGGCGCTCAAGGAGTTCGATCACCTGCTGATGCAGCATATTGGTTTTGCCGTCGGTAACGCTGCCAGTACCTTGGTGCTCGGCCTGGGCCTGGGCCATTTCGAGAAAGTCCCGGGCGACGCGTTAAGCCAAGGTTACTTCCGCGCCCTCAATCGCCAGGCGGCGGCGTTCGCCTTGCTCGCCGACCTGTGCATGATGCTCCTGGGCGGCGAACTCAAGCGTCGCGAGCGTTTGTCGGCGCGCCTGGGCGATGTGCTCAGTCATTTGTACCTCAGCTCGGCGGCGCTCAAGCGTTACCACGACCTGAATTCGCCCGAGTACCTGCAACCGCTGCTGCGTTGGGCCCTGGAGGAGAGCCTTGGCCAAGCCGAAAAAGCCCTGGACCGCTTGCTCGACAACTTCCCCAACCGCTTGCTCGGTTGCGCCCTGCGCCTGGTGGTGTTCCCCTTCGGCCGCCGGCATACCGGGCCAAGCGACGAACTGGACGCGGAGATTGCCGAACTGATCGGCCGCGCCAAGGGTGACCCGGCGCTGGAGGAGCTGCTTGCCGGTTGTTATCGGCCGCAAGCGGACGGCGACCCGGTTGCCGCCCTGCAACAGGCCTGCGATTTACTCAGCGCCGGCGCGCCGCTGCGTAAAAAACTGCACCAGGCCGTCAAGAGTGGCCAGGTTGACCCTGCGCCAGGCGAGTCGATTATCGACGCGGCGCTGCACGCTGGCGTGCTGCAAGCCAGTGAGGCGCAAAGCCTGCATGCCGCTGAGTCGGCACGCCGGCGGGTGATCGATGTCGATGCCTTCGACAAGGAGCAACTGCTACCGGCCGACGGCAAGATTCGCTAAGGGCCGGGACATCGGGCGCCGGGAGCCGTATACTCCCGCGCCCGTTTTTGCTCAAGAGGACTGCCTGCATGGCTACCGATCGCCTGGAATACCATCTCGCCCTGCTCACCCACCTGCGCACCATCCTGGTTGCCCTGGGCGAAGCCGAGCAGGTGCCGGAAGAAAGCCACGCGTTGTTTCTGGAGCGCTTCGACGATCTGATGCTGCAACTGCCCGTCGATCCGGAAAGCACCTATCTTGGCCAGGACCTGATGTGCCAGGTCATCCAGCGTTATCCACAGGTCGCGCACCTGGTACCGCGCGACCTGCTGTGGTTCTTTGGCGGCGACTGCCTGCACTTCATGCCGGAGAACGAACTGGACATGTACCAGGAACTGGAAGAGCGCCGCTTCGAGGCCGAGCAGAATGATGAACCCTTCGACTGGAACCAGGAAAAACAGCTGCTGAGCATGTCGGACGACGACAGCAAGCATTAAGCGATGAAGCTGCGCAGGGCTGACAACAGCCCTGCCGCACGCAGACAGCGGATAAAATCGAGACGAAAAAAAACGCCGTTCAAACGAACGGCGTTTCTTTATTTGGAGCGGGAAACGAGACTCGAACTCGCGACCCCGACCTTGGCAAGGTCGTGCTCTACCAACTGAGCTATTCCCGCAAATTTGTAGCGACCGGCCGGACCGGCAAGAACAAGCACTGACGCCCTTGTTCCATCACTACAGCGTTATCAAACGCTGGAGCACCATATTTGGAGCGGGAAACGAGACTCGAACTCGCGACCCCGACCTTGGCAAGGTCGTGCTCTACCAACTGAGCTATTCCCGCAAAAATGGCGTCCCCTAGGGGACTCGAACCCCTGTTACCGCCGTGAAAGGGCGGTGTCCTAGGCCACTAGACGAAGGGGACGACGCCCGAAACATGCAATGCATGCTTCAGTTACCAACTCAAACCATAAAGATCTGACGCTGGGTTTTTACAAGCCCTGCCGTTAAGCAAAGCCTTTGTAAACTGGAGCGGGAAACGAGACTCGAACTCGCGACCCCGACCTTGGCAAGGTCGTGCTCTACCAACTGAGCTATTCCCGCATTGGCGTCCCCTAGGGGACTCGAACCCCTGTTACCGCCGTGAAAGGGCGGTGTCCTAGGCCACTAGACGAAGGGGACACGCTACAACATTCACTCCCTGCCGCGTTCCGCTGTGTGCTTTACGCTGCAAGTGGCGCGCATTCTAGGGATGCTTTGATAAGCCGTCAACCCCTCTGTATAAATTTATTTAAATCAATGACTTCCCGGCGCTTTGCAGCCTTGCGCCAGGGCAACGCGCGCCTGAGGCTTGACGATTATTTTCTGACGCCCTACCCGCCTTCGGCCCAATAGCCACGGCGATCTACCAGCAAAAGGCCATCAATCGCCCCCGGGCAACCGCCAAACAGCTCTATCCGGCTAAAAGCTTAGCCACTACACTCAAACAGTAAATCATCCTGTATGAGGCGTTAACGGTGACACCACTTCTGATCACCCTGCTTATAGTAGCGGGGATCGCGTTATTGATCGTGATCGGCTACCTGAACAACGTGGTCGAGAACAACAAGCTCGAGCGTGCCCGGCTGAAGATCGAGCTGGCCGAACGTTTGCGCCGTTGTGGCGAAATCACCGAAACCTTTCCTGGCCAGTTGATGACCCCGGCCCTCAAGTTGCTGTTGACCCGCCTGGAACTCAACCTCAACCAGCGCCAGTTGGCCCTGGACAAGCACAGCCGCGATATCCGCGCACGGATCGCCGAACTCGAAGGGCTGATTGCCAAAGGTGAAGCACTGCCGGTGAACAACCCGCCGATGCCGATCCAGACCGAAGCCCGGGCCAAGGATGTGCGTTTTTTGCTGGAAGGCATGCACAACCAGATCACCCGCGCCGCCCAGGAAGGCTTCCTGCCGACCAACGAGGCCAAGTACTGGGTCAAGGAAATTCGCCACATCCTGGTGCTGCTGCACATCGAGTTCTTCAACAACCTCGGCCAGCAGGCGCTGCAACAGAACCAGCCCGGGCACGCGCGCCTGGCCTTCGAGCGTGGCGTGCAATACCTGCGCAAGCAGCCTGACCCGGTGATTTACCGCGAACAACTGGAATACATGGAGAAGCTGCTGGCCCGCGCCAATGCCCAGGTGTTGAGCCAGCTGGAACCGGCCGAGGACGAAACCAACGCCCTGACCGAAGGCCTGAAGACCGATACCACCGAAGACTGGAAGAAAAAGGTCATCTACGACTGAGTTCTAATTGACCCATCGCCGGCAAGGCCGGCTCCCACAAGGTTCGCTACATACAAGACCTGTGAGAGCTGGCCTTGCCAGCGATCGAGTGCAAAGCGCTCGTCAGCAATCGGTCAGTCGCAGGAAAATCCCCGCCAAACGCTCCAGCCCCGCCTGATCCACTTCGCTGAAACGCGCAAGCTTAGGGCTGTCGAGGTCCAGCACGCCAATCAACCGGCCATCCTTTACCAGCGGAATCACCAGCTCGCTGTTCGATGCACTGTCGCAGGCAATGTGCCCGGGAAACGCGTGCACATCTTCCACCCGCTGGGTTTCCCGGCTGGCCGCAGCCGCGCCGCACACACCACGCCCGAACGGGATGCGCACGCAGGCCACCTGCCCCTGGAATGGCCCCAGCAGCAGTTGCTCGTTGCGGTTGAGGTAGAAGCCGGCCCAGTTCAGGTCTTCGACCTGACTGTAGAGAAACGCCGAAAACTGCGCGGCGTTGGCGATGAAGTCACGCTCATCGGCCAGCAGGGCTTCCAGTTGTGCCGCCAGCAGACCGTAGCCTTCGAGGCCGGCGCCGGTAGCGTTGAGGTCGATCATGATTTTTGCTCCAACAGTTTCAGTCCCACCCAGTAACGGGCGAACTGGTAGGCACAACGGCCGTTACGGTTGCCGCGACCGGTTGCCCAGCGCACGGCGAGAATGTCCAGTTCCTCGTCGCGGCGCCAGGCCAGGCCAGCGCTCTGCGCCAGCTGGGTGATCCAGTGCTCGACCACGTTGAGAAAATGCTCCTGGGTGAAGGGGTAGAACGACAGCCACAGCCCGAAGCGGTCAGACAGGGCAATTTTGTCCTCCACCGCTTCGTTGGGATGCAGCTCGCCGTCAACCATCTTCCAGTTTTCGTTGTCGCTCTGTTTTTCCGGCACCAGGTGGCGGCGGTTCGAGGTGGCATACAGCAGCACGTTATCCGGCGCCTGTTCGAGCGAGCCGTCGAGTACGCTCTTGAGCACCCGGTAGTCGCCCTCCCCGGCTTCGAACGAGAGGTCATCGCAAAACAACACGAAGCGTTGCGGCAGTTTCTGCAGTTGCTCGACCACCCGCGGCAGGTCGGCCAGGTGATCGCGCTCGATTTCGATCAGGCGCAGGCCGGCTTCGGCATGCTCGGCCAGCAGTGCGCGCACCAGCGACGACTTGCCGGTACCGCGCGAGCCCCACAGCAGTGCGTGGTTGGCCGGCATGCCATCGAGAAACTGGCGGGTGTTGCGCCCCAGTTGCTCGCGCTGCTGATCGACGCCGATCAGGTCGGACAGGCGCATGTCGAGGCTGACCTGCAGCGGCAGCAGGTAGCCGCTACGGCCATCGCGCTGCCAGCGCGCAGCCAGGCATTGCGACCAGTCGATGCTCGGGCGTGGCGCCGGCAACAGGGGCTCAAGGCGCGCAAGTACGGTTTCGGCGCGCTCCAGAAAAGCATTCAAACGTGAGTCCACAAGAATTCCTCAAGACAGATGCAAGGACAAAAGCACAGCTGAATGTGTGACAGGGCGTGCCAGCAGCCGGGACTGATCGGCTATGCTTGCGCAGCGCACGGAACGTGAAACTGGCTCGGGACTCATGGATATCAAGTTCACCAATCGCCTGTCCTACAAGCAAGCCCGGCTGACGGTCCTGGTCGGCTTCATCCTGGGTACATTGCTCAGTCTCATCCAGATCGGTATCGATTATGCCAGTGAAGACGCCTCCATCAACCGCGAGATGCAGGCGCTGCTGCAAATCAGCCATAACCCGGCTTCGCGCATCGCCTATAACATCGATGCCGAACTGGCCCAGGAACTGACCCGCGGCCTGCTGCAATCGCCGGCGATCACCCGCGCCTGGCTGATCGACAACAACGACACCGTCCTCGCCGATGTTCAGCGCCCACGCCAGGAAAGCAGCTACCGGCTGATCAGCGATTTCCTCTTCGGCGAATCGCGCCAGTTTCGCGACCAGCTGTTTCTCAGCCATATGCCCGACGAATACCTCGGCACCCTGTACCTGGACGTCGATACCTTTGCCTTTGGCAGCCGCTTTCTCAAGCGCGCCGAAGTCACCCTGCTCAATGGCTTTGTGCGCAGCCTGGTCCTGACCGGGATTCTTCTCGGCCTGTTCTACATCATGCTGACCCAGCCGCTGGTGCGGGTGATCAGCGCCCTGAGCAACAGTGATTCGCGCAACCCGGCGCAGTCCAAACTGTCGTTTCCACCCGGCCACGAGCAGGACGAAATCGGCGTGCTGGTCAAGGTCGCCAACCAGCAGTTCGTCAGCATGGCCACCGAGATCCAGCAGCGGCGCAACGCCGAAAACCGCCTGACCGACTACCTCAACGAGCTGGAGAACATCGTCTCGGCGCGCACCAACGAGCTCAAGGCCAGCAACACTCGCCTCAGCCAGTCCAACGAAGAACTCGAAGACGCCCGGCGCCGCGCCCTGGACATGGCCCAGGCACGCGCGGCCTTTCTGGCCAACATGAGCCACGAGATTCGCACCCCGCTCAATGGCCTGCTGGGGATGATCGCGCTGTCACTGGACAGCCCGCTCAATGCCGAGCAGCGCCAGCAGCTGTCGATTGCCCACGACTCGGGCAAGGTTCTGGTCGAGCTGCTCAACGATATTCTCGACCTGTCCAAGTTCGATGCCGGGCAACTGGAGCTTGAACGCATTCCCTTCGACCTCGGCGCGCTGGTCGAAGACACCGCCAACCTGCTGTCGCAGAACGCCGCGCCCAGTGTCGAGCTGACCTGCCTGATCGACCCGCAGTTTCCCTCGATGGTGCTCGGCGACCCGACACGGGTACGGCAGATTGTCAGCAACCTGCTGTCCAACGCCTTGAAGTTCACTCGCTTTGGTCGCGTCGATGTGCGCCTTTGCAGCTACGCCGGCGGCGTTCGCCTGGATGTCTGCGACACCGGCATCGGCATCCCCAGCGAAGCCCAGGTACGGATCTTTCAGCCCTTCACCCAGGCCGGCGCCGGTATCACCCGCCAATACGGCGGTACCGGCCTGGGCCTGGCGCTGACCAATAACCTCTGCGAAGCCATGCAAGGGCGCCTGAGCATCAGTTCTGAAGCCGGCTTTGGCAGCCAGTTCAGCGCCGAGCTGCCACTGCCCAGCCATACCGCGGCGGTGCCCGCGCAACCTTTGCATGGCAGCGTTGCGGCCATCAGCAATGCCAGCAGCGGCCTGGCCGAACTGCTGCAGACACTGCTGCCCGGCTGGGGCCTGGACTACCAGCGCTACGACACGCCAGAGCAACTCAAGGACGCGACCCCGGACCTGCTGATCACCGACGACCTGGATTGCCTGTTCAGTTTGCGTCCGCAGATCAGTGCGCCAATCCTGCTGGTTACCGCCTATGGCAATTTCCTGCCCGGCGAACAGGCCGCGCACCTGGCGCCCTTGCAGCAGCAGGCCCGACCGCTGGCCCGCAACGCCCTGTATCAGACACTGCGGCGCACCCTGCACGGCGCCGACCACATCAACCAGTCACCGCTTGGCGGCGCCTCGCACAGCGAACGCCGTGCACGCATCCTGCTGGTCGAGGACAACCCGGTGAACCAGTTGGTGGCCAAGGGTATGCTGGCCAAGCTCGGCTGTGAGGTCAGCGTCGCCGCCCATGGCGCCGACGCCCTCGAACAGCTGGAGCAGTCACCCTTCGACCTGGTGCTGATGGACTGCAACATGCCGGTGATGGACGGCTATGAAGCCAGTCGGCGGATCCGCCAGAGCGGGCGCTGGCCAGACCTGCCGATCGTCGCCCTGACCGCCAACGCCATGCCCGAAGAGCGCGAGCGCTGCCGGGCTGCGGGGATGAGCGACTACCTGGCCAAGCCGTTTCGCCGCGAGGAATTGCTGGCGCTGATCGATCACTGGGTGCCGTTGACGGCTACCTGAGCAGTTTCTCGATCGAACCGGCCAAGGCGTCCGGCTTGGTGCTCGGAGCATAGCGGGTGACCTTGCCGGTGGCCGGGTCGAGCAGGAACTTGGTGAAGTTCCACTTGATGCCTTCGGAGCCGAACAGCCCCGGGGCGCGCTTTTTCAGCTCGATAAACAGCGGATGGGCTCCGGCGCCGTTGACTTCGATTTTGCGAAACAACGGGAAGCTGACCCCAAACTTGAGCTCGCAGAACTGCGCAATCTCGCTCGCATCGCCCGGCTCCTGCTTGCCGAACTGGTTGCAGGGAAAGCCCAGCACCACCAGCCCCTGCTCGCGGTAACGTTGCCAGAGCTGCTCCAGGCCCTTGTATTGCGGGGTAAATCCGCACTGGCTGGCGGTGTTGACCACCAGTACTGCCTTGGCCGGGTAATCGGCCAGGGCTTTTTGCTCACCGGTCAGGGTAATGCAGGGAATCTTCAGCATTGCGTCGGCCATGACCTTGCTCCTTTGTCAGCGTGGCACCAGGTCCAGGCAGACCGAGTTGATGCAGTAGCGTAGCCCGGTCGGCGGCGGACCGTCGGGAAATACGTGGCCCAGGTGGGCGTCGCACTTGGCGCAGGTGACTTCGGTACGAATCATGCCGTGGGAGGTATCGCGAATTTCGATCATCGCGCTGTCGGCAATCGGCTCATAGAAGCTAGGCCAGCCGCACCCGGAATCAAATTTGCTGCTCGAATCGAACAGCGGCTCGTTGCAGCAGATGCAATGGTAGACGCCGTCGGTCTTGGTGCCGTTGTATTTGCCGCTGAACGGCCGCTCGGTGCCCTTCAGGCGGCACACGTTGTACTGCTCGGGGTCGAGCATGGCGCGCCATTCTTCAAGGGTTTTCGCGAGTTTTTCCATCATCAGGCCTCATCTGTCCAAAAACCCCGCGCCATGGCTTTTCCACAGGGCGGGCGGCACGTATATTATTGCGCCTCATCAGACATCAGTCTGGCACCCGCGTCATACGCATTTCAAACGTTTTCACAGCGCAATGCGCGGCGATCTTTTCTAATCGGGATCACATCATGCAGGTCAGCAAATCGAACAAGCTCGCCAATGTCTGCTATGACATTCGCGGCCCGGTGCTCAAGCACGCCAAACGCCTGGAAGAGGAAGGCCATCGCATCCTCAAGCTGAACATCGGCAACCCGGCGCCCTTTGGTTTCGAGGCGCCGGACGAGATCCTCCAGGATGTGATCCGCAACCTGCCGACCGCCCAGGGCTACAGCGACTCCAAGGGCCTGTTCAGCGCACGCAAGGCGGTGATGCAGTACTACCAGCAAAAACAGGTAGAAGGTGTCGGTATCGAAGACATCTACCTGGGCAACGGCGTCTCCGAGCTGATCGTGATGTCGATGCAGGCGCTGCTCAACAATGGCGACGAAGTGCTGATCCCGGCCCCGGACTACCCGCTGTGGACCGCCGCGGTGAGCCTGGCCGGCGGCAACCCGGTGCACTACCTGTGCGACGAGCAGGCCGACTGGTTCCCGGACCTGGACGACATCAAGGCCAAGATCACCTCCAACACCAAGGCCCTGGTGATCATCAACCCGAACAACCCGACCGGCGCGGTGTACTCGCGCGAACTGCTGCTGGGCATGCTCGAGCTGGCCCGCCAGCACAACCTGGTGGTGTTCTCCGACGAGATCTACGACAAGATCCTCTACGACGAAGCCGTGCACATCAGCACCGCCTCGCTGGCCCCGGACCTGCTCTGCCTGACCTTCAACGGCCTGTCCAAGTCCTACCGGGTGGCGGGCTTCCGCTCCGGCTGGCTGGCCATCTCCGGGCCCAAGCATCACGCCATGAGCTACATCGAAGGCATCGACATGCTGGCCAACATGCGCCTGTGTGCCAACGTGCCGAGCCAGCACGCGATCCAGACCGCCCTGGGCGGCTACCAGAGCATCAACGACCTGGTACTGCCACAAGGCCGCCTGCTTGAGCAGCGCAACCGCACCTGGGAGCTGCTCAACAGCATCCCCGGGGTCAGCTGCGTCAAGCCGATGGGCGCGCTGTATGCGTTCCCGCGCATCGACGCGAAAGTCTGCCCGATCCACAACGACGAGAAGTTCGTCCTCGACCTGCTGCTGTCGGAAAAGCTGCTGATCGTCCAGGGCACTGCCTTCAACTGGCCGTGGCCGGATCACTTCCGCGTCGTGACCCTGCCACGGGTCGACGACCTCGAGCAGGCCATTGGCCGCATCGGAAACTTCCTGAAGACATATCAGCAGTAACCTACTGCGCATATGGAAACGTCTGCGCCGCCCTCGGCGCAGACCTTTCAGACCCAGCATTCAGCCCTTACATCACCCGCCGCTCTGGCGTGCGGGTTGCTGGAATTCGTCTGTAATAAAGGCAAGTACACAGTTTGAAATAGTCGCCCGGTTGAATCACTGCAGCGCGCACCTTATATACCCCGCATACGTGACACTTTTATCCGTCAGGAGAACGTAACAACCATGATGCGCATCTTACTGTTTGTGGCCACCAACCTCGCGGTTGTGCTGATTGCCAGCATTACCCTGAGCCTGTTTGGCTTCAACGGGTTCATGGCGGCCAACGGGGTTGACCTCAAACTCGACCAGCTGCTGATTTTCTGCGCGGTGTTCGGTTTTGCCGGCTCGCTGATCTCGCTGTTCATCTCCAAGTGGATGGCGAAGATGAGCACCGGCACCCAGATCATCAGCCAACCGCGCACCCGCCACGAACAATGGCTGCTGCAGACCGTCGAGGAACTGTCCCGCGAAGCCGGCATCAAGATGCCCGAAGTGGGTATCTTTCCGGCCTACGAGGCCAACGCCTTCGCCACCGGCTGGAACCGCAACGACGCCCTAGTAGCGGTCAGCCAGGGCCTGCTCGAGCGCTTCTCGCCCGATGAAGTGCGCGCCGTACTGGCTCACGAGATCGGCCACGTGGCCAACGGCGACATGGTCACCCTTGCCCTCGTGCAAGGCGTGGTCAACACCTTCGTGATGTTCTTTGCCCGCATCATCGGCAACTTCGTCGACAAGGTGATCTTCAAGAACGAAGAAGGCCAGGGTATCGCCTACTACATCGCGACCATCGTCGCCGAACTGGTACTGGGCATCCTGGCCAGCATCATCGTCATGTGGTTCTCGCGCAAACGCGAGTTCCGCGCCGACGAAGCCGGCGCCCGCCTGGCCGGCACCAACGCGATGATCGGCGCCCTGCAGCGCCTGCGCTCGGAACAAGGTGTGCCGGTGCACATGCCCGACACCCTCAACGCCTTCGGCATCAACGGCGGCCTCAAGCAGGGCCTGGCCGGCCTGCTGATGAGCCACCCGCCGCTGGAAGAGCGCATCGAAGCCCTGCGCCGTCGCGGCTGATCGGTAGCAGCAATAAAAAAGGGCGACTTCGGTCGCCCTTTTACATTTCAGCGCTGCAGGCGGTACACCCGCTCAAATAGCATCGGCACCCCGGCCTGAACGAACTTCGGGCTCTCGGCGAGAATATCCCGCGCCTCAAGCTCATGCGGCTGCCAGTCAGCGAACAGTTGCCGCACCTGGGCATCAACCACCGCAAAGGGCGGGCCCGGCAGCAGGGCCTGGTCGTAATCCATGGTGATCAACAGCCCCCGACACCCGGACCCCAGATAGCCACTGAGCAGCGCGGCATAGCGCTGGCGCAACGCAGGCGGCAAGGCAATCACTGCGGCCCGGTCATACAGCGCGGTGCAGTCGGCGATATCCTCGGCGCTCAGGGCGAAGAAATCACCACACCACAGCTGCAGGTTGCCACTGCGATAGGTCTTGAACGCGCCCCGCTGGCCGACTTCGGGCGTCAACCGCTGTTCGTTGAAGAAATCCTCCACCGCCCGCTGGGACAGCTCGATGCCGAGCACCTGATGGCCCTGCCCGGCCAGCCAGGCCAGGTCGAGGCTTTTGCCACACAACGGCACCAGGACCTTGCTGCCGGGCGCCAGGCCCAGGCTGGGCCAGTACTGTTGCAGGTCGCCGTTGACCTGGCGCTGGTGAAAGCCGATCTGGTTGTCTGCCCAACGCTTGTGCCAGAACTCTGCCTGCATGGCATACCTCGAATTATTCGATCAGATTATGCGAAAACTTATATTGGAATCAGATCAATGATCTGCCGGAAGATGGGCCCATCTTAACCGCCAGGACCCTCTCCATGCTGCCCAGCCTGTTTATTTCTCACGGCTCGCCCATGCTCGCCCTCGAGCCCGGTGCCAGCGGCCCGGCCCTGACGCGCCTGGCCGCAGAGCTACCGCGGCCCAAAGCCATCGTGGTGGTCTCGGCGCACTGGGAGAGCCGCGAGCTGTGGGTCAGCAGCCACCCGCAACCAGAAACCTGGCATGACTTCGGTGGCTTTCCTGCCGCCCTGTATGCCGTTCAGTACCCCGCTCCTGGCGAGCCGGCACTGGCCGAGCGCTTGATCGGCCTGTTGGGCGATGCCGGGCTAGCCGCGCGCCTCGACCCCAAGCGCCCGTTTGATCATGGCGTGTGGGTGCCGCTGTCGTTGATGTACCCGGCAGCCGACATCCCCGTAGTACAGGTGTCTCTACCAAGTCAGATGGGCCCGCAGCTGCAGGAGCAGGTGGGCAAGGCGCTGGCGCAATTGCGCGAGGACAACATCCTGCTGATTGGCTCGGGGAGCATTACCCACAACCTGCGCGAGCTCGACTGGCAGGCTGGACCCGAAAGCGTCGAGCCCTGGGCCCTGGCGTTTCGCGACTGGATAATCGACAAGCTGGTAGCCGATGACACCCCCGCCTTGCACGACTACCGCCAGCAGGCGCCGTTTGCCGTGCGCAATCATCCCAGTGATGAGCACCTGTTGCCGCTGTATTTCGCCCGGGGTGCGGGCGGGCGATTCGGGATTGCCCATCAGGGGTTTACGCTGGGGGCGCTGGGGATGGATATTTACCGGTTCGATTGATCCTGTCGCTGGATTGCGACCGATCGCGGGTCAAGCCAACACATCACCTCGTACAGGCAAAAAAAATCCCCGAACCAGTCGGGGATTTTTTTATCGCTCGCGGATCAGTCTTCGCGGTAGCGGCGCAGCTTCAGCTGCTTGCCGGCAACACGAGTGTCCTTGAGCTTGGTCAGCAGACGCTCCAGACCTTCCTCCGGCAGCTCGACCAGGCTGAAGCTGTCGCGCACCTGGATGCGGCCGATCGCTTCGCGGGCCAGGCCGCCTTCGTTGAGGATCGCGCCCAGCAGGTTCTTGGCGGCGATACCGTCACGCGCGCCCAGCGCGGTACGGCAACGCGCACGACCTTCGCCCAGCGGCATGGGTGCACGACGCTCACGCTCGCCACGCTCTGGACGATCGCCAGTGCGCTCACGCGGAGTGTAGGTCGGAACCAGCGGCTGCTCTTTCTCGACCGCTTCAAGGGTCAGGGCCTGACCGTTGGTAGCCTTGCGCAGCAGGGCAGCGGCCAGGGCACGCGGGCTGCAACCGATGTCGGCGGTCAGGCGGTCAAGCAGATCACCGTGGGTCGACTCGGCGTCAGCAACCAGCGGCGCCAGGCTGTTGGTCAGCTTCTTGATGCGCGCATCGAGAACGGCCTGGGCGTTCGGCAGGCGAACTTCAGCAACCTTCTGACCGGTAACACGCTCGATCACCTGCAGCATGCGACGCTCGCGCGGGGTAACCAGCAGCAGCGCACGGCCTTCGCGACCGGCACGGCCGGTACGGCCGATACGGTGAACGTAGGACTCCGGGTCGTACGGCATGTCGACGTTGAACACGTGAGTGATGCGCGGTACGTCCAGACCACGGGCAGCGACGTCGGTAGCGACGACGATGTCCAGGCGGCCATCTTTGAGCGAGTCGATGACGCGCTCACGCTGGTTCTGGGCAATGTCACCGTTCAGCGCAGCGGCTTTGTAGCCTTTGGCTTCGAGGGCGCTGGCCAGGTCCAGGGTGGCTTGCTTGGTACGCACGAAGGCGATCAGCGCGTCGAACTCTTCCACTTCCAGCAAACGCAGGACAGCAGAAACCTTCTGGTCGGCGTGGACCATCAGGTGGGCTTGTTCGATAGCGGTAACGGTCTGGGTCTTGCTCTGGATCTTGACGTGCTTCGGCTCGCGCAGGTGGCGCTCGGCGATGGCACGGATGGATGCAGGCAGAGTGGCCGAGAACAGTACGGTCTGACGGCTTTCCGGCATGGCCTTGAAGATCACTTCGAGGTCATCCATGAAGCCCAGCTTGAGCATTTCGTCGGCTTCGTCGAGCACCAGGTGGTTGACGGTTGCCAGGACTTTCTCGTCGCGACGCAGGTGGTCGCAGAGACGGCCCGGGGTAGCAACGACGATTTGCGCGCCGTTACGGATAGCTTTCAGTTGTGGGCCCATCGGGGCACCACCGTATACGGCCACCACGGTTACGCCCGGCATTTGCTTGGCGTAGGTTTCAAAAGCGGTGGCTACTTGCAGCGCCAACTCACGGGTTGGCGCCAGGATCAGGGCTTGCGGCTCGCGCTTGCTCGGGTCGATGCGGTGCAGGATTGGCAGAGCGAAGGCAGCGGTTTTACCGGTGCCGGTCTGCGCCTGACCGATCATGTCGTGACCAGCGAGAATAATCGGGATCGATTGCTGCTGAATGGCGGACGGCTCTTCGTAGCCGGTAGCCAGCACTGCAGCAACAATGCTCGGATGAAGTTCGAGAGCGGCGAAGCCGCCGGTTTCCTGGGTCATGGGTCTGCCTCTAAGTGCATCCGCAAAGACCCATGCTCCAAAGCTGCACATGCCTTGTAAGACCCGAAGGTCACCCTGGCAGCTTTGTCGGCGGGGATTTGCGAAAACGATTGAAGAAAAAAAGGAACGTCAAGGAGAGTCCGCAGTGCGGACGCGCAGCCGAAGCTGGCTTCGGGGAATTGCACACCTTAAACGAGGTCCGGTGAAAGACCGGCGCGTACTATACCTGAATTCGCCATTCACGGGAGATTTTTTTCATGAAACACACCAGCGCCAGGCCACGTAACGGCGGGCCCGGAAAGTGGACGACACTGGCGGCTGAATCGATTTTCCGCCAGTGACACAGTGACGCGCCTCAGGACGCCGGGCGAATCGCACCGATCAGCGGTTGCAACGAGTAGCCCAGTTGCGGCGCCAGCGCCTCGGCCCGCGCGGTCAGGCCCGGCAGATCGAGCTGCTGGTCGAGGTCAGCCGGGACCATGAGGATCACATTGCCCTCCTTCACCGGCAATTCCCAGTAATGCCGATGATAAAGGCCGCGCAGCAGCGCCGCACCCAACGGCTTGCCGTCGTCGCTGGCCCACTGGTTGATCACCAGCCAGCCACCAGGGTTCAGGCGTTTCTGGCAGTTTTCCAGAAAACTCCAGGCCAGGTGCGCGACCCCCGGGCCGTGGTCGGTGTAGAGGTCGACGAAGATCAGGTCGGCGGATTCGGCCGTCTCCAGCAGCTCCATGGCATCGCCGATACGAATGTACAGGCGCGGGTCGTCATCCAGGCCCATGTACTCGATGGCCAGGCGCGGTACATCCGGGCGCAACTCGATGGCTTCGACGTCTTCCAGCGGCAGGAACTTCAGGCAGGCCTGGGTCAGGGTGCCGGCACCGAGCCCCAGGAACAACGCGCTCTCGGGCTCGGCGTGAGCCAGCGCGCCGATCAGCATGGCACGGGTGTAGTCGTACTCCAGCCAGCTCGGGTCGGCGGTGAACACGCAACTCTGCTCGATCGCCTCGCCAAATTCGAGAAAGCGATAGTCGTCAACTTCCAGCACGCTGATGGTGCCGTACTGGTCCTGCACCTGGGCCAGCAGTCGCTCTACCCGTTCCACTGTCATGCTGTCTCCCGGCAGACGCCGCCGTATCGCGCAAAAACCGCCATTGTCTGTCAATAGCGCCAGTGCAACAAGGCATGCGCCACCTGTTAACATGGCAGACAGCCCCTTTCCGAACAGATCGAGCCCGCAATGAACCACCCCTGGAGTCCTGACAGCTGGCGCGCCCTGCCGATCCAGCAGCAACCAAGCTACCCCGATGCTGCCCATCTGCTCAAGGTCGAGCAGACCCTGGCCAGCTATCCGCCGCTGGTGTTCGCTGGTGAAGCGCGGGAGCTGCGCCGCCAGTTTGCCGAAGTCACCCAGGGCCGGGCCTTCCTGCTCCAGGGCGGTGATTGCGCCGAAAGCTTCGCCGAGTTTTCCGCAGCCAAGATTCGCGACACCTTCAAGGTCCTGTTGCAAATGGCCATTGTCATGACCTTCGCCGCCGGCTGCCCGGTGGTCAAGATCGGGCGCATGGCCGGGCAATTCGCCAAGCCGCGCTCGGCGGGCGACGAGACCATTGGCGGCGTCACCCTGCCGGCCTACCGTGGCGACATCGTCAACGGCATCGGTTTCGACGAAGAAAGCCGGATCCCCGATCCGGAGCGCCTGCTGCAGGCCTACCACCAGTCCACCGCCAGCCTCAACCTGTTGCGCGCCTTTGCCCAGGGCGGCTTCGCCGACCTGCATCAGGTGCACAAGTGGAACCTGGACTTCATCGCCAACTCGGCGCTGGCAGAAAAATACAGCCAGCTGGCCGACCGCATCGACGAAACCCTGGCATTCATGCGCGCCTGCGGCCTGGACAGCTCGCCACAGCTGCGGGAAACCAGCTTCTTCACCGCCCACGAAGCGCTGCTGCTGAACTACGAAGAGGCCTTTGTACGCCGCGACAGCCTGACCAACGACTACTATGACTGCTCGGCGCACATGCTCTGGATCGGCGATCGCACCCGTCAGCTCGATGGCGCCCACGTCGAGTTCCTGCGCGGGGTGAACAACCCGATCGGGGTCAAGGTCGGGCCAAGCATGAACACCGAAGAGCTGATCCGCCTGATCGACGTGCTCAACCCCAGCAACGACCCCGGCCGCCTCAACCTGATCGTGCGCATGGGCGCCGACAAGGTCGGCGAACACCTGCCGGCGCTGATTCGCAGCGTCGAGCGCGAAGGCCGCCAGGTGCTGTGGAGTTCCGACCCGATGCACGGCAACACCATCAAGGCCAGCAGCGGCTACAAGACCCGCGATTTCGCCCAGATCCTCAGCGAGGTCAAGCAGTTCTTCCAGGTGCACCAGGCCGAAGGCAGCCATGCCGGTGGTATCCATATCGAGATGACCGGGCAGAACGTCACCGAATGCATTGGCGGCGCACGCCCCATCACCGAAGACGCCCTCTGCGACCGCTACCACACCCATTGCGACCCGCGAATGAATGCCGATCAGTCGCTGGAGCTGGCGTTCCTGATCGCCGAAACCCTCAAGCAAGTGCGTCGCTAACGCGGCCAGCGGCCAGCGCCACGCGCAAGCGTGCGGCGCTGGCGCGCGGGCAGTGCAACTGCACCTCGGCCAGGCCCAGCCAACTGGCCATGCGCTGCAGGTTGTCGGCCAGGGCCTGCATGCCCGCGTCATCCAGCCCCGGCTGCTCTTCGTGCACCGCGTGGATTGCCAGGCAGTCATTGGCACGCTCGGCGCGCAGGTCGACCCGCGCGGCAATCCGTTCGTTGTGCAAAAACGGCAACACGTAATAGCCGTACACGCGCTTGGGCGCCGGCGTGTAGATCTCCAGGCGGTAACGAAAGTCAAACAGCCGCTCGGTGCGCTCACGCGCCCAGACCAGCGAGTCAAAGGGTGAAAGCAAGGCGCTGCTGCTCACTTTGCGCGGCACCTTTGGCGCCTCCAGGCAATACGCCGCTTGCGTCCAGCCCTGTACCGCACAGGCTTGCAATTGCCCCTCCTCGACCAGTTCGGCCAGGCGTGCGCGGCTGTCGCCGGGGGCCAGGCGAAAGTAGTCGCGCAGGTCCTTCTCGGTGGCCACGCCCAGCGCCTGTGCGGCATGCAATAAAAGCCCACGCTGAGCGTCGGCCTCCGGCAGTGGTGGTTGCTCAAGCAATGCAGCCGGCAGTACCCGCTCGGGCAAATCATACAAGCGCTCGAACCCGCGCCTGCCGGCGACATTGACCAACCCTGCGGCAAACAGCCATTCCAGCGCGTGCTTCTCCGCGCTCCAGTCCCACCAGGGCCCGGCGCGCTCCTGGCGGGTCGACAGGCTGCCAGCGCCGAGGGCGCCGTGCTCGGTCACCGCCGCCAGCACCCGGGCAATGGTCGCTTGCTGCTCGCGGCCAAAACGCGCCAGCTGTTGATAGATCCCCTGCCCCTGGCGCGCACGCTCCATGCGCCAGCGCAGCAGTGGATACAGCTGCAGCGGCAACAGCGAGGCCTCATGCCCCCAGTATTCGAAGAGTTTGCGTTGACGGTTGCGCCCCCAGGCCAGCTGATCGAGCAGCGCCTGTGGATAACTGCCGAGGCGGGAAAACAGCGGAAGGTAGTGCGAACGCACCAGGGCGTTGACCGAATCGATCTGCACCACACCCAGGCGTTCGATCATCCGGCTAAGTTGCGCGGCACCGAGCGACGGGCTCGCCTGCCGATTGTTGAAGCCTTGAGCCGATAACGCCAGGCGGCGCGCCTGGGCCAGGGAAAGCGACTGTGTGGTGGGCATGCCCGGCTCCTTGTGAACAAGCCCACTTACACTAGTCGTGGCACCGCCATGACGCGACTCATTTTTTCAGCGGATCATCCCAGAACGGGCGCTCCACCTCGCGCAGGATATCGGCGCGGCTCAAGCCGATATCGTCCAGCGCCGCGTCACTCAGGCGCGCCAGTTCGCGGCGCTCACGGCGCAGTTGGCGCCAACGCAGCAGTTGCTGGGCCGCCCCTTGGGCGAGCTGGTAGATCCAGCTGTGCTGGGACGTTGAGTACTGCAGAACAAGCGATTTCTGACCTTTCATCGTCTTACCCTCCTGTTGGGATGACGACAGTGTCAGCTCGGGCATAAGATCAATCCAACGAATGTTTCTTATGTAATACATCTAGGAGATTGATGCCTTGTCCCAGTACCAGAGTATCGATTCCGACGTACTGCGCACCTTTGTCGCCATCGCCGAGCACGGCGGCTTCACCCGTGCCGGCGAAGTGGTCAACCGTACCCAGTCGGCGGTGAGCATGCAGATGAAACGCCTGGAGGAGGACATCATCCAGCGCCAGCTGTTCGAGCGCGATGGCCGCCAGGTGCGCCTGACCGCCGAGGGCCAGGTGCTGCTGGGCTATGCCCGGCGGATCCTCAAGCTGCACGGCGAGGTGTTCAATACCCTGCGCATGCCGCACATGGTCGGTGTGGTGCGCATCGGCACCCCGGACGACTACGCCATGCGCTTTTTGCCAGGCATCCTCTCAAGTTTTGCCCAGGCCTATCCGCTGGTGCAGGTCGAGGTGCACTGCGAAAGCTCGAGGCAGTTGATGCAACGCCAGGACCTCGACCTGACCATCGTTACCCGTGAGCCGGGCAACGAGATCGGCCAGTTGCTGCGCCGCGAGCGCGCAGTGTGGGTGCAGGCCCAGGGCTTCTGCCCGCATGAGCACAACCCGCTGCCGCTGGCGATGTTCAACTGCGATTGTTACTGCCGGACCTGGGCCTGCAACGCCCTGGATGCCATCGAGAAGGAGTACCGGATCGCCTACACCAGCGCCAGCACCGCGGCGATCATGGCCGTGGTCAGCGCCGGCCTGGCGGTCACCGCGCAATTGCAGAGCCTGATCACCAGCGACTTGCAGATCATCGGCGAGGCCGAAGGCCTGCCCCCACTGCCCACCGCCAGCATCATGCTGCTGCGCAATCGCACCACGCAGTCGGAAATGACAGACTGCCTGGCCGACTACATCATCGAGGGCTTCAGATCTTGAACGCGAGCATTACCGCGCACAGCACCAGAAAACCGCAGAACAGCGAACGCAGGACTTTTTCCGGCAGGGCGTGAGCCAGTTTCACACCCCAACTGATGCTCAGCAAGCCACCGACCGCCAGCGGGATGCCCATGCTCCACTGCACATGTTGATGCAGGCCGTAAGTCAGCAAGGTAACGGCCGTGCTCGGGGCCGCCAACGCCAGCGACAAACCCTGGGCAACCACCTGGGTGGTGCCGAACACGCTGGTCAGCACCGGCGTTGCCACCACCGCCCCGCCGACCCCGAACAAGCCGCCCAGCACCCCGGCGCCGCTGCCCAGCACACCCAGCCACGGCCAGGGTTGACGCAGCTCGCTGGACGGTTGCGCCGTGCGCATGAACATCCGCGCCAGGTTCCAGGCCGCCAGCGCCACCAGAAACAGCACGAAGCCAAAGCGCATCGCCTGGGCATCGACGCCCACCGCCCAGATCGAACCCAGCCAGGCAAACACAAAGCTGCTCGCCGCAAGAGGCAGCGCATGCCTGAGCTCAATGCGATTGCGCTGGTGATACCGCCACAGTGCCAGCAGCACGTTGGGCACCACCATCACCAACGCCGTGCCCTGGGCCAGTTGCTGGTCGAGGCCGAACAGCACCCCCAGCGCCGGAATCGCGATCAGCCCGCCGCCAATGCCGAACAACCCGCCCACGGTGCCCAGTGCCGCGCCCAGCGCTATGTACATCACCCACTCGATCATTGCTGTCTCTCTTAAGTGCCAAGCGCTGCATGCTACCGAGCTGGCGCTAGCGGGGAAACGCACAGCAACGCACAATGGCTGTGCCATATACGCAAAAGCAGATCTGCCGCCATGAACCCCGACGCCCTGACCGAACAACTCAGCCTGTTTCTCGATGTGCTGGAAACCGGCAGCTTCTCCGCTACTGCCAGGCGTCATCCGTTGACGCCTTCGGCGGTGGCACGGCGTATCGACAGCCTGGAAAGCGCAGTCGGCAGCCGCCTGTTCGTGCGCAGTACCCATGCGCTAAGGCCGACGCCGGCGGGCAATGCCTTTGCCGAGCGCGCCCGGCGAATTGTCGAAGAACTGCGCCTGGCCCGGGCTGAAGCGGTGTCGCTGAGCAATGCCCCGGAAGGCCTGATTCGCATCGACGCCCCGGCCGCCTTCGGCCGCCGCCACCTGGCCCCGGCCATCGCCGATTTCCTCGTTGCCTATCCCGGCCTGGACGTACAACTGCGCCTGATCGACAGCTTCGTCGACCTGCACGGCGCACACCTGGGCGAAGTCGACCTGGTACTGCGCGCCGGCCCGCTGGCCGACACTCGCCTGGTGGCCACGCCGCTGGCCTATATGGTGCGCATTGCCTGCGCCAGCCCCAGCTATCTGGCCCAGCGCGGCATTCCGGCCTGCCCGGCTGAACTGCCTGAACACGATGGCCTGGACTGGGACGGCCTGGCCCCGCCCTTCGCCTGGCGCTTCGCGGTCGAGGGGCAGATGCGCCTGTACCGCCCGACGCGCATGCGCATGAGTGCCAACAATGCCGAAACCCTGCTGTTCGGCGCCCTCGCCGGCCTGGGCATCGCCCACCTGCCCACCTGGCTGATCAGCGAGTACCTGCTGCGCGGCGAATTGCTGCCGCTATTCTGTGACAACGGATTGCCCAGCGCCGAAAGCAGCGGCATCTATGCCCTGCGCCTGGAACATGAAACGAACTCTCGCAGCCGTTTGCTGCTCGAATTCCTCAAGAGCCGCTTCAGCCCGATCCCGCCATGGGACCTGGCGCTGCAAAGCGAGCTGCGCTGGCAGTAAGTGCGCTAATGACTTGCGTGCTAAATTTAAAGGACTCAACCCATGAAAGGATGTGCATGAACGCCGACCCGAAAGCGCCCGCTCCCTGCGACGAACTGCGCCTGGATAACCAGGTGTGCTTTGCTCTGCATTCGACTTCGCTGCTGATGACCAAGGTCTACAAGCCGCTGCTGCACAAGCTTGGGCTGACGTACCCACAATACCTGGCGATGTTGGTGCTGTGGGAACAGGACGGCCTGACCGTCGGCGAGATAAGCCAGCGCCTGCTCACCGATCCAGGCTCACTCACTCCCTTGCTCAAGCGCCTGGAAGCCGAAGGCCTGCTCAAGCGTACCCGCAGCCGTGAAGATGAACGGGTCGTGCTGGTGCAGTTGAGCGACCAGGGCCGCGCCTTGCAAGCCCGGGCCAAGGATGTGCCGCACTGCATCCTCGCCGCCAGTGGCGAGAACCTCCAACGCCTGCAAAAGCTGCAGGCCGACTTGCTGGAACTGCGCGCCAACCTGCAAAAAAGCCTCTGAGGGCTATGCTGGTAGATGACCGTTCGTAGGTCAGCCGAAAAATTATCTTGCGCACTAAATAATTGCGCGCTAATTTAATTTCCGTACCCACTCAGCGCCGCGGCGCCACTCACAAGCGAGGCTCATCATGCAAAAAGTCACTCCGCTGTACATTGCCCAAGCCACATCCACCGGTGGCCGCGACGGTAAATCGAGCTCCAGCGACGGCAAGCTGGAAGTCAAACTGAGCACCCCCAAGGAACTGGGCGGCGCCGGTGGTGACGGCACCAACCCCGAACAGCTGTTTGCCGCCGGCTATTCGGCCTGCTTTATCGGCGCCCTGAAGTTTGTCGCTGGCCAGCAGAAAAAGGCCCTGCCTGCTGACAGCTCGATCACTGCCAAGGTCGGCATCGGCCAGATTCCGGGTGGCTTCGGTCTGGATATCGACCTGAACATCAACCTGCCGGGCCTGGACCAGGCTGAGGCGCAAGCACTGGTCGACGCCGCTCACCAGGTCTGCCCGTACTCCAATGCCACCCGTGGCAACGTTGATGTACGCTTGCATGTCACTGTCTGAGTGATAAAACCCCAGGCATAAAAAAACCCGGCCAAGGCCGGGTTTTTCGATTGCGCAGGAATGCCAGGCTTAGACCTTGGCACGGCCCTTGTAGGAGCCGCCTTCGCGAGTGTCGATCTCGATCCAGTCGCCGATTTCGATGAAGTCAGCAACGCTCAGCTCGGTGCCGTTCTTCAGCTTGGCAGGCTTCATGACCTTGCCCGAAGTGTCGCCGCGAGCGGAACCTTCGGTGTAGTCAACCTGACGCACGATGGTGGTTGGCAGGTCAACCGAAACCAGGCGCTCTTCGAAGAACACGGCTTCGCAGACGTCTTCCATGCCTTCTTCGATGAACGGCAGAACGGCCTCGATGTCTTCGGCGTTCAGCTCGTACATGGTGTAGTCAGTGGTGTCCATGAAGGTGTAGGTATCGCCGTTGATGAACGACAGGGTCGCTTCTTTGCGATCCAGGATTACGTCGTCCAGCTTGTCGTCGGCCGAGTAGACGGTTTCAGTCTTGTAGCCGGTCAGCAGGTTCTTCAGCTTGGTTTTCATGATCGCGCTGTTACGGCCCGACTTGGTGAACTCAGCCTTCTGAACCAGCCATGGATCGTTGTCGATACGGATCACGGTACCGGGTTTCAGTTCTTTACCAGTTTTCATTGCGATATATCCGAATTTGGATGGATTTACAAAAATCGAGGCCGCATATCATAGCCAATTTCGGTAAAACTGTACCAGCGCCGTGGCAAGGTCCGGCTGAGCGGCCTGCGCGGCGCTCCAGCGGCGGGCGTGCTGGTCGAGTTCGTCCCAGTGCAGCAGCACCTGCTGCCAGGCCTGGCCCATGTCGCAGTCCATGTTCCAGGCGCGCCACAATTGCACCAGCGCGTCGCCTGACGCAGCGCTCAGGCCCTGGATGTACAGATCAAGAAACGCTTCGAGTTTTTCCCAGTGGGCATACTCTTCCTGCACATAAATATGCCAAAGCAGCGGTCGTGCCGCCCATTGCGCGCGAACGAAAGAGTCTTCACCGCGCACTGCATTGAAATCGCAGCTCCACAGCAGCCGGTCGTAATCGTCCTGGCTGACGAACGGCAGGATCTGCACGGTCAGTGCGCCGCGCCGGGCAACACTGCCGACGCACAGCGGCTCGCCGAGCCAGGCCTGAACATCGCCCAGCACCCGGCCTTCGGGCACCAGTAGATGATTGGCGCGGCTGTCGCCAGCCAGGGCCTCGAGCCAGCTGGCCACGCCGGGGTTTTCGTAGGCGAACAGCGAAATCAGGCGGGCGTTTGCCGCTGTCGTCACGCCCAGGCTCTGCAGAAACGCGGTGCGTGCGGCAGGGTCCTGCTGCAGCACGTCGCGTTGTGCCAACAGGTTCGCCTCACGCAGCAAGCCGCCGGTTTTGCGGGTGAAGCCCGGAAAGAAAAACACCTTGCGCAAGCCATTGGCCTGGGGCGACGGCAAACCATGGCAGCCTTCGACCCAGTCTTCGGCGCTGAGATAATCCAGGTTCAGCCACAATGGCGCACGTGGCTGATCGAGCATCGCCTGCACATAAGCGGGCGGCAACTGACAAGCGAACGCGCCAATCACCACCTGCGCTACCGCCGTGTCCTGCCACTCGCCAGGCCATTGGCGCACATCAACGCCCTGTTGCCATTGCTGGGCGGCATCGGCCCGGGCCTCGGGACAAATACGCACGAACGCCTTAAGGTCATCCACCCACAGGCGCACCGCCTGGCCCTGCTCGGCCACCAATTGCCGGGCCAGGCGCCAGGTCACGCCGATGTCGCCGTAGTTGTCGACGACACAACAGAAGATGTCCCAGTGCGCTTTCATCGCGGGCCCCTTGGAAAAAGCGCCGATTGTCCGGGTAAATCATCGCAGACAAAAGCATGGCAGGTAAAAAACCTGCTGCACCATGCGACAATGGCCACCCGTGTCCTGGCCAGGAGGCCATCATGCCCCGCCCTCGCGAACTGAAGATCACCCTCAAGCCGCTGCAACTGATCCTGTGCATTGCCCTGGGCCTGTGGCTTGGCGCCGTGGCCATCGCCCTGAGCCTGTGGCTGGCCGGGCGCCTGCTTCCCGCGACGGTGCCGCCGATCGGCCAGGTGCTTGCGCCGCCCGCCATCGCCCCGGCGCCCCCGCCGGCGGCAGACCCGCAACAGCAGATGTTCGAGCAGTACCAGCAGATCCTGCGCAACCAGCAGGTACAGCAGGCCGAAGAACAGGCACAAGGCAGCATGCGCAACCTGTCCAACCCCAAGTGCCAGTTCTGGCTGCAGCAAAACCGCAACCTGCCCACGGAAAAAAGTCGCGCCCATGTCCTGGAATTTTGCAACTGACACCATGAACAAAGCCGACCTGTTGCAACGCATCATCGATACCCTGACCTTCGACCTGGACGTCGCCCAGCGCGCGGCGCAAACCGCCTATGAAGCGGCCACCGCCGAAGAGAACATCGCCGAGAACAAGTACGACACCCTGGGCCTTGAGGCTTCGTACCTGGCCACCGGGCAAGCCCGGCGCATGGAAGAGATCCGCCAGGCGCGGGCGGCGTACCAGCAGTTGCTGCTGCGCGACTATGACCCGCAACGCGGCATCCAGGTCAGCAACCTGGTGACCCTCGAGGCCGAGAATGGCAGTTGCCAGCAGTTATTCCTCGGCCCCGAAGGCGCGGGCCTGAAGATTGGCCAGGGCGAGCACCTGGTCACGGTGATCACCCCGCGCTCGCCACTGGGTCAGGGACTGCTCGGCAAGGTCGAAGAGGATGAGGTCAGCCTGGTGCTTGGCGGGGTGTCCCAGCGTTACTACATCCTCAAGGTTCTGTGATCAGGAAGGCTGCGCCTTCACAAAGATCCCAAGGCATCAAAGCGCTGCGCCAACCCCTGGCTGGCAAACTGCTCGATGATAAAATCGACAAAGGCCCGGGTCTTGCCCGGCAACAGTTTGTGTTCGGCGTAGTACAGCGAGATGTTGCCGTCGTCCACATACCAGTCCGGCAACACTCGCAGCAGCCGCCCGGCCTGCAGGTATGGCACGGCAAATGGCATGCTCACCAGCGCTACGCCCAGGCCCTGCTCCGCTGCCGCGCAGGCGGCTTCCGAATCGCTCATGGTCATGCGCAGGCGCAGGCTCAACGGACTTTGTTCCCGCTCGCGGCTGGTCAGCGGCCAGGAGCGCACGCGCCCGGTTTGCGGCGAACGGATGAGGATGCCATCGAGTGCGTGCAAGTCGCCAGGCTGGGTGATCGGCGGATGCTGCTGCAGGTAGGCCGGCGCCGCTACCAGAATCCGGTGCGCCGGAGTCAGCTTGCGCGCCACCACGCCTTGCGGCAGATCGAAGCCGCCACCAATGGCCGCATCGAAACCCTGGCCAATCAGGTCGACCTGGCGGTTATCAAAATGCCAATCAGGGCTGATGGCCGGGTAGCGCCGCAGGAACTCAGCCAGCAGCGGCACAATGTACAGACGGCCGAACACCGTGCCCATGCTCACTTTCAGGGTGCCGGCCGGCTGCCCTTCGGCACTGGCAAGGTTAGCCACGGCGTACTGGATGGTCTGGAAACTCGCCGCTACCTCACCGAGAAAACGCTGGCCGGCCTCGGTCAGGGTCAGGCGCCGAGTACTGCGCTGGAACAAGCGCACACCCAGGCGTGCCTCCAGGCGGGCGACGTTCTTGCCCACTGCCGCCGGGGTCAGGCTCAGGCGCCGCGCGGCTTCGGCAAAGCTGCCGACCTCGGCGCTGCGGACAAAACACTCGATACTGCTGAACGACTCCATCGCGGCGATTCCATACTTTTGGTTTACACAGACTATAGCGATTACTGGCTAGCGGCAGGGTAATCAGCGGCCGATACTGAGCACCATCCAAGGCATCCGGCCTTGTTCTTTCGGGAGCACAGCATGTCGACCCAATCCAGCCTCAACGGTAAAGTAGCCCTGATCCAGGGTGGCTCGCGCGGTATCGGCGCTGCCATCGTCAAACGCCTGGCCGCCGAAGGCGCCAGTGTCGCCTTCACCTACGCCAATGCCACGGCCCAGGCCGATGCCTTACAGCAGAGCATCATCGCCGCCGGCGGCAAGGCCCTGGCAATCAAGGCCGACAGCGCCGATGCCAGCGCCGTGCAGCAGGCTGTGGCAAGCACCGTCGAGGCCTTCGGTGGCCTGGATATCCTGGTCAACAACGCCGGGGTACTGGCCGTCGGGCCACTGGCGGATTTCAGCCTGGAAGACTTCGACCGTACCCTGGCGGTGAATGTGCGCAGCGTTTTCGTCGCCACCCAGGCCGCTGCCCGGCACATGGGCCAGGGCGGGCGGATCATCAACATCGGCAGCACCAATGCCGAGCGCATGCCCTTCGCCGGTGGCGGCCCCTATGCCATGAGCAAGTCGGCGCTGGTCGGCCTGACCCGCGGTCTGGCCCGTGACCTCGGCCCCCTGGGCATCACCATCAACAACGTCCAGCCGGGGCCGGTGGACACCGACATGAACCCGGCCCAGGGCGAGTTCGCTGAAAGCCTGATGGGCTTGATGGCGGTGGGTCGCTACGGCCACGTCGATGAGATCGCCAGCTTCGTCGCCTACCTGGCCGGCCCGGAGGCGGCGTACATCACTGGCGCAAGCCTGAGCATTGATGGCGGCTTCGCGGCCTGAGGCCAGTCAATGACCGTCCCTGTCGGCCAGGCGCTGTTCAATCAACTGGACAAAGGCCCTGGCGGCCGGGGTCGGGTGCGTCGACCAGATCGCATAAACGTGACGCACCGGCGCATCCTCAACCGCTACCGACGCCACGCCATTGAAGCCGTTGGCAATTCGCGCCGGCACCAGGCCGATCGCCAGGCCGCGCTTGGCGAATTTCTCCACCAGGCGGATGTTGGTCATTTCGAACTGCACCCGATGGCGCACTCCGGCGGCAGCAAAGGCTTCGTCAGTTTGCCGGCGCGCGCCGCTACCGGCGGGAAAATCCACCAGCGGCTGGGCTTCAAGATCGGCCAGGGACAAGCGAATCTTGCCTGCCAAAGGGTGCTCGACAGCCATCACCGCCACCAATTCTTCTTCGGCCAGCAGGCGGTACTCGACGCCTTCCAGCCGCTCGCCCGGCCAGATTCCGATAAAACCCACGTCCAGGCGTCGCTCGCGCACGTCGGCGATCAGCAACTCGCTCTTGGCCATCAGCCAGCGGATGTCCACCCGTGGATGTTGGGCATGAAAATCAGCCAGCAGATCGACCAGGTCCAGCTCGGTCAGCGAGGTGATCTCGCCGATCGACAATTGCCCGCGCACTTCACCGCAGGCGGCGGCAACATCCTCGGCAATCCTTCGAGTCGCCTCCAGTGCTGGCCGCGCGCTTTGCACAAAAGCTTCCCCCGCAGGCGTCAGGCGCACGCGCCGCGAGCTACGCTCGAACAGGCTGACGCCGAGGGTTTCTTCCAACCGGGCAATCTGATGGCTCAAGGCCGACTGCACCACATGGCAGCGCTCGGCGGCGCGGGTGAAGCTGCCGGTGTCGACTACCGCCAAGGCATATTCAATCTGCTTGAGATTCATGGATCGATCTATTTTCAAGATGGATAGAATGAAAACGATACATTGGCGTCATGCTAGCGCATTTCCCATACTGTCACCTCCAACTGCCACTGATTAGAGACGGTCCATGACCTCTGCCACCCACCCCCTGAGCCGCGGCCTGATTTTGCTGATGGCCACTGCCACAGGCCTCGCGGTCGCCAGCAACTACTACGCACAACCCTTGCTGCACAGCATCGCCGAGCATTTCGGCCTGACCACCGCCAGCGCCGGGGCCATCGTCATGGCCGCGCAACTGAGCTACGGCGCCGGCCTGTTGCTGCTGGCACCGCTGGGCGACCTGTTCGAACAACGCAAGCTGATCGTCAGCATGATTGCCATCAGCACCCTGGGCCTGCTGATCAGCGCCTTTTCGCCAAGCCTGATATGGCTGCTGATCGGCACCACCCTCACCGGCCTGTTTTCGGTGGTCGCCCAAGTGCTGGTGCCGATGGCGGCGGGCCTGAGTGATCCGGCGCAACGCGGGCGGGTGGTCGGCACGCTGATGAGCGGGCTGCTGCTGGGCATCCTGCTGGCGCGCACGGCTGCCGGCTTCATGGCTGAACTGGGTAGCTGGCGCAGCATCTACCTGTTGGCGGCAGGATTGATGGGGCTGTCGGCGATCGCCCTGCTCCGCGCCCTGCCCGAGCGTCACCAGCACGCTGGGCTCAGTTATCCGGCGCTGCTCGGCTCGGTGTTCCGCCTGTTCGTCGACGAGCCGATCCTGCGCTTGCGCTCGCTGCTGGGGCTGTTGTCGTTCAGCCTGTTCGCCTTGTTCTGGACGCCGCTGGCCTTTCTGCTGTCGGCCGAGCCTTACCACTATTCCGACGCAGTGATCGGCCTGTTTGGCCTGGCCGGTGCCGCCGGGGCCCTGTCGGCCAACTGGGCCGGGCGCCTGGCCGACCGCGGCAAAGGCCCGCTGGGCACCACGGTGGGCTTGCTGGTACTGCTGCTTTCGTGGGTACCGCTGGCCTTTGCGCAGTCGTCGCTGGCGGCATTGCTGGTTGGCGTGCTGTTGCTCGACCTGGCGGTGCAACTGGTGCACGTGAGCAACCAGAACGCGGTGATTGTCCTGCGTCCGGAAGCGCGCAACCGCCTGAATGCCGGCTACATCACCTGCTACTTCATCGGCGGCGCCCTCGGCTCGCTGCTCGGCACGCAGCTGTTCCAGCGCTATGGCTGGGACGGCATCGTCATCGCCGGCCTGAGCATCGGCGCCCTGGCCCTGCTGGTCTGGGGCCTGGCTGAGCGCCAGCGCGCCGTGCGCCCGGGTATCGCCTAACGGCGCACAAAGGCTTCATCGACCCTCGCCAGGTGCTCCTCGCGCAGGGTCCCGGCGTAGTAGTGCAGCTTGATCCAGGCCAGCAAATAGTCGTAGCGGGCCTGGGCCAGGTCGCGGCGGGTGGTCGCCAGTTGCTGCTCGGCATTGAGCACATCGAGGTTGACCCGCTCGCCACCCAGCACACTCTGGCGGGTCGATTGCACCAGCGCCTCGGCCGAAGTCAGCGCGCGCTGATAGGCACGCAGGCGGCTGACGCCGGACTGGCAGGCGTTGTACTGGCGGCGCAGCTCGATCAGGGTGGTACGGGTATTGCCGTCCAGTTCATATTCGGCCTGCTCCAGGTTGCGGCTGGCCTGACGGGTGGCCGCCGACACCCCGCCCCCGGCAAACAACGGCAGGCTGACTTCGATGCCGATGGTGTTGGTGTCATAGCGCTGGTTATAGGTGTTGCCACTGTCGGACTGCATTTGCCGAGAAGTCGCGTAAGCCGTGACCTTGGGCAGGTGCCCGGCCCGGTTGCGCTCCACCTCGAATCCGGCCACTTGCAGGGCCTGGCGCTGGGACGCCAGTTGCGGGTTGTTGGCCAGGGCCAGCTCATGCCAGGCCTCGTAGGTCGCTGGCTGCAGCGCCAGCAGGGCAAAGCCGTCGTTGAGCGGCGCCAGCTCGTCGATGCGCGCCGAAGGCTCGCCAATCAGCGCCCCCAGCTCGCGCAGGGCGGCGTCCTGGTCGTTACGGGCCTGGATCTCCTCGGCGTCGGCCAGCTCATAGCGGGCCTGGGCTTCGAGGATGTCGGTACGGGTGCCCTCGCCCTGCTGGAACAGTTGCTGGTTCTGCTGGAACTGCTGTTGATAGGCCTGCTTGCTGGCGACACTGATACTGATCTGGTCGTCGGCAAACAGCGCCTGGGTATAACTGGTCATCACCCGCACCAGCAGCTCCTGGCTCTTGTCGCGAAATGCTTCATCGGCGAACAGCGCCTGGGCCACGCCCTTGCGGTAACTGGCGTAGGCCTCGTAGTCGAGCAACGGCTGCTGAAGGATGAAGGTCGAGCCGTAGCTGTTGTAGTGGCGGTCTTCATCTTCGCGCCGCGAATCGCCCAGGTAGCGGGCCTTGGAATCGTTGCGACCCTTGTTGTAGTTGTACGACAGGTTTGGCAGCAAACCGGCGCGGCCGATGGCGCGGTTTTCCTGCCCGGCGTCGCGGGCCTTGAGCGCGCCGAGGAACACCGGGTCCTTGCGCAGCGCCTGTTCATACACCTGAAACGGCCCCATGGCCTGCGCGCCCGCCCCTGTTGTCAGGGCGAACGCCGCCAGCAGCCCGGTCATCAAGCTTCTCATCCACGGGCTTCCTTATTGTTCGGTCAACGCGGTGCCTGCCCGGTCGAGCAGGGGTTTGAACAGGTAATTGAGCATCGAGCGCTCGCCGGTACGCACGAACAATTCGGCCGGCATGCCCGGCTTGATCACCAGCCCGTCCAGGCGTGCCAGGGCCTGCTCGCTGACGGTGCTGCGCAGCACGTAATACGGCTGGCCGGTCTTGTCGTCGAGCAACTGGTCGGCGGAAATCAGCGCCACCTCGCCCGACACCCGCGGCGTGCTGCTCTGATTGAAGGCGGTGAAGAGGATATCCACAGGCAGCTGCATCGCGACTTTATCCACAAGGTTGACCGGCAAGCGCCCTTCCACTTCCAGGGCGGTGCCCTGGGGCACCACCTCCAGCAAGGTTTCGCCGGCGCGCACCACCGCGCCCTCGGTATGCACGCCAAGGTTGACCGCAATGCCGTCGGCCGGGGCGAGGATCTCGCTGTGCTGCAGGTCGAAACCGGCCGAGGTCAGTTGCTGCTCAAGGGTCAGGCTTTTCAGTTGCGCTTCGGCCAACTGGCTGCGCACCTCTTTCTGATATTCCTCGCGCCGCTGCTGCAGGTTCAGCCGCGACTCGACAATGCCCTGCTCCAGCCGCGCGCTGTCGCCGCTGTTTTGCGCCAGATCGCGCTGGACCTGGGACAACTGACGCTGATACTCGAGCAAGCGGTTGCGCGGAATGTAGCCCTGAATTGCCAGCGGCTTGAGGTTCTCCAACTGCTCACGCAGCGAATCGGCCTGGGCCTGCAGGTCGCCACGGGCGCGGCGCATGCCGGCCAACTGAGCCACGGCGCCGTCGATACTGGCGGTCAGCCCGGCCTGCTCGCGGGCCTGGGCATCACGGCGGCTGCTGAACAGCTGGCGCTGGCTCTCGAGCACCAGGCTCAGCTGCGGGTCGGGGTTGCTGGCAAGCTGCGCTGGAAAGATGATTGCGCCGAGGTTGTCGCGCTCGCTCTGCCAGCGCGCCAGGCTGGCCCAGGCCAAGCGGTACTGGGCCTGCAGCGATTGCACATCGGCCTGGACCTGGGTCTGGTCGAGGCGAAACAACGGCTGACCCTGTTTAACCAACTGGCCTTCGCTGACCAGGATGCGGCTGACCACGCCACCGGCCAGAGATTGCACCGCCTTGCGCTTGCCCGAGACCACCACGGTGCCCTGCACGGCAATGCCTTGATCGAGCGGCGCCAGGGTTGCCCAGGCAATGAACCCGCCAAAACCGACCAGGGTCAGCAGCCAGCCCAGGCGCACGTAAAACCGGGCACTGCGGCTTTTATCGACCTGGCTCATGCGCCACCTCCGGTTGCCAGTGCGGCATTTGCGGGCTGGCGCTGGGCCTGCTCCTGAGCCCGGCTCAGGGCCTGCATGACTTCATGGGTCGGGCCAAAGGCCTGCATCCGGCCCTCGCTGAGCACCAGCAGTTTATCCGCCTGGGCGAGGGCGGCAGAGCGGTGCGTAACCAGCACCACGGTGCGGCCCTGGGCTTTCATCTGGGCGATGGCAGTGGCCAGCGCCGCTTCGCCGCTAGTGTCGAGGTTGGAATTGGGTTCATCGAGCACGATCAGGCTCGGCCCGCCGTACAGGGCCCGGGCCAGGGCGATGCGTTGCTTCTGCCCGCCTGACAGGTCGCCGCCGTCTTCGCCCAGGCGTGTGTCATAGCCTTGCGGCAGGCGCAGAATCAGTTCGTGCACGCCGGCCTGGCGCGCGGCTTCGACCACCTTGAGGCCGTCGAGCTCGGCAAAGCGGGCAATGTTCTCGGCAATGCTGCCGCGCAGCAGTTCGATGTTCTGCGGCAGGTAGCCGATATGCGGGCCGAGGGCCTCGCGGTCCCAGCGGTGCAGGTCGGCGCCGTCCAGGCGCACGGTACCGGCCAGGGTCGGCCAGACGCCGACCAGCACCTTGGCCAGGGTCGACTTGCCCGAGCCGGAGGTGCCGAGCACGCCAAGTACTTCGCCGGCACCCAGGTTGAAACTGATCTGCTGCAAGGTGGCCACGCGCTTGCCAGGCGGCCCGGCGCTGACCTGTTCGAAGCCCAGGCGCCCGCTTGGCGCTGGCAAGGCCATCGGCGCCGGCGGCTCGGGAAACGCGCGCAGCAGGCCATCCAGGCGCTGATAGGCCATGTGCGCGCCACTCCACTGCTTCCACACGGCAATCAGCTGATCGATCGGGCTGAGCACCCGGCCCATGAGGATGGAACCGGCGATCATCATCCCCGGAGTCATCTGCCCCTCGATCACCAGCAGGGCACCCAGCCCCAGCACCAGCGACTGCAGGCACAGGCGCAGCGACTTACTCACCGCGGTGATCACCGCTGAGGTATCGCTGGCCTGGTTTTGCAGGTTCAGAAAGCGCGAATGCAAGGCAAACCAGCGCTGGCGCAAGGCGCCAAGCATGCCCATGGCCTGGATGCTCTCGGCATTATGCAACTGGCTGCTGGCCAGGTGTGTGGACTGCTGCTGGAAACCGCTGGCCTCGACCAGCGGCTTGTGAGTCAGGCGTTCGTTGAGCACCGCCAGGGCGATCAGCAGCAGCGCCCCGGCGCAGGCCATGACACCCAGCCAGACGTTGAAGAGGAAAATCACTGCCAGATAAATCGGAAACCAGGGTGCATCAAAGAAGGCAAACAGTGCAGGACCGGTGACAAATTGCCTCACTTGCGTGAGGTCGTTAAGTGCTTGCCCGGCCTGCCCGTCACCCTGGCGCAAGTTGCGCTCAAAGGCTGCACGGTAGACGTGGAGGTTAAAGCCCTGCTCCAGCTGGTTGCCAACCCGGATAACAATAAAACTGCGGATCGCTTCCAGCGCGCCGATAAATACGAAGAAGCCGACTACCATCAACGTCAACATCCACAGGGTTGTTTCGTTTTGCGAAGACAGTACCCGATCATACACTTGCAGCATATAAATCGAGGGCACCAACATAAGCAGATTAATCAACGCGGTAAAACAACCCACACTCAATAGCGTGGACTTGTGATCGGCCAGTGCTGCCCACAGGGGCGCCCCGGCTTTATGAGTCGGCTTGTTCATTGTCCGCCTTTCTATCCCTGAAAAATCGGCAATCGCCTACAAGGCTTTATTCTTTATTCTTACGTTCCAGCAAGAGTATCTTTCCAGATATGGAAGTCCATTTGAAGATATCTGGCTTATAACGGTTAAAGTGCACCATCGCGCTACCGCTGCCATCAAGCAAAGCCAGCGTATCAGTGGTCGGCAGCCAGCCGCTGGGGCGCTGCCCAATCAGCCCTGCTACGCATTCGAGATCGCCGCGCAAGGTTTGCGCTGCATCCAGGTGCATTTTACAACCCGCGGCCCGATCGTTTTCGGGGTAAAGCATCCAGTCACCGGCCAGTTGCGCGGGCGTGGGGAGTAGCAGGCTGCTTGCCATACCGACCTCGGTCATCAACATCAGGGGAATCGCGCCAAGCGCGATCATTCGCTTCAAAGCCATTATCTGCCCGCCTCGGAAAGAGCGGCGCATCGGCGCCGCCCTTTCAGGTTGCTATCAGACCACGATATCCGTGGCGACCGCCTGACCTACAGTGGTCACCAGGAAATCAGACAGGCTGTTGCCGGTGAAGTCGATCGACAGGCTACCGAGGTTGCTTGCCTGATCGAAGCTCAGCACCGCTTCGCCGGCATGGCCGGTGAAGGCATCAACGAACTGCAGCGGCAGCTTGTTGACGGCAAAGGCCGACATTGCCGACAGATCGATCTTGTCCTGGCCGCTGACGAAATCCATGATCCGGTCGGGATTGCTCGGGGTCGAATCGCTGCTGGCAGCGAAGATAAAGGTGTCGGAACCGGCACCACCCCAGAGTTTGTCGGCACCGCCGCCGCCGTAGATGATGTCGTTGCCGGCACCACCCTTGAGCTCGTTGGCCACGGCGTTGCCGATCAGCAGGTCGTTGCCCGAGCCGCCGATGGCGTTCTCGACGATGGCACCCTTGGCAATGGAAATATTGCCGATCATGCCGCCGACGTCGGAGAACGACGCGTCATTGAGGTTGATCTTCTGGTTCTGGGTAAAACCGGAGAAGTCCAGGGTGTCGTTGCCGCCACCGTCCCACACCGAGAAGACGATTTTCGACGAGGCCGAGGTGGCCGAGTAGAAGTCGCGGTCAGCGGTGGAGTTGAAGCCGTACACGGTGTCGCCGGAGCGGGTCGCGTAGTTGGCGCCATAGAGCTTCTGGATGGCGGCGATGTCATCCATCAGCGGTGCCGAGGAGTACACCTGCACACCGCCCTTGGTGAAGTTCTGGCTGGTATTGCTCTCGCCCCAGTAACTCATGACGCTGTAGCCACGGGTGTCCTGGCCGTAGCTAGCATCGGCATAGGTCGGGTAGCCTTCGCCGGCGTTGTAGTCGCCGGGGTGGGACAAGCCCAGGACGTGGCCGATTTCGTGGGTCAGGGTCTGACGGCCGTAGTTGCCGTTTTCCGGGTTGACGTTGGCCTGGTACTGATTGTTGATCAGGTACCAGGATTCGCCCTTGTGCGAGCCCGGACCGTCGAACGGCAGGTAGGCGAATGCCGCGCCGCCGGTGCTGCCATCGCTGTAGTTGCCGAAGGTCATGTGACCGTCGCCGCCCGAGGCGCCTTCCTTGAAGGTGACCTTGGCCACGTCCGCCCAGGACTGCATGGACAGTTTGGCCTGGGCTTTCTGCTGCGCGGAAAAGGCGCTGAACGAGCCCAGCCCCTGACCATAGAAGTCAGAAGGTGCCTTGGTCAGGAAGGTATAGGTCAGGCTGATGGTGCCGTCCTTGTTCAGGTCTTTCCAGGCAGCGCCGTCGCGCAGCAACTGGGTAGCGGCCTGGTCGACCGAGAACGAAGGTTTGCCATTGACTGTCGCACTGCCGCCGCGATCATATTGATGGCCGAAACTATTGATCAGACTGTAAGCGGAACTTGCACCGTGCGGTTGCAATACAGAGCCAGCTGAAACAATAGCGCTTTCTTTGACTTTCGACATACAGACACTTCCTTGTTTACAAAAAAGCAGTTGTTGTCCGATAGGACGCTCCTGCGGCGAGATCGTCCTATCACTCGCCTGAATGAGGCGGGGAAAAACTGACACAGGTGGAATTGAACTGTCCAGCTTTTTTTGACGTCAATTTTCAATAAGACTAATTGTTTATTGTCCTACACGCGCAAACCCTTGATTTAGCCAATGCGTATACATTTGCGCAAACGACGATATATCGAGACTGACAAAAACCCCGGCCCTAGACGAAAACTGACCCGACAGTTTTAGTTGCATAATCGAAGTTTAATTATAAGAATGCGACATGCCGTTATAACCCGCTGATTCTGAGCCTTTACTTTTTTGTGACAACTAGCGGGTGACCCTCCGTCGGCTGGCCATTGACTTGTGACGGGCCCGGGCGCTGAGTAGGGATTGGTCAACAGCCCTTTCAACCTGGATGCCACTATGACAAGACTCACGGTTCAATCCGGCGATTTCTTGCAAGGTGAAGGCGAGTACCGCAATGGATCGCTCACACTCAAGACCGCCCGCAGCCCCTCACCTGGCGAGAAAATCGCCCTGACCCGCATTACCGATCTGATCGTCGCCAATCAGGAATCCAGCCGCAGCCTGAGCAGTGCGCTGGGCTGGGGCGTTGCCGGCGCCCTGGTGGCCGGCCCGGTCGGCCTGATCGCCGGCCTTTGGCTAGGCGGCAAGGAAGAAGAAGTGACCTTCCTGGCGACCTTCAAGGATGGTCGCAAGCTGATGGCCATCACCGACAAGAAGACCTGGTCGAAAATCGACGGCAATTGGCGACGCCACAGCCAGGCGGCAGCGAACGGCTGAATCCGCACAGCCCTCGTACGTTCATGGTCATGACAATCGATTGAAAACAGGGGCGCCGCCAACCGGTCGCCCCTGCTAAGATTGCGCCCCCGCCTGCCCGGCGCAATACCCGGCAGGCTTTCGCCACCCGGGCTCGCGCCCCTCATCGCCTATCGGGCAAATACGCCCTGCCGGACAGCAGCCGATCGATAACGGCGCGTTCGCGTTCGTTTTCAAGGAGCTCCTGCATGACCCTGCCTCGCCCTCGCCTGCCCTTGCGCCTGCTCGGCCTGAGCCTGGCCCTGCCGGCTACACACAGCCTGGCCGAGGACAGCATCACCCTGGCCCCGCTGCAGGTGTCGCAGGTCTATAGCGAGGGGTACCAGGCCCGCGAAGCCGCGGTCGGCGGTTTCCAGCCGGCGCCACTGCTCGATACGCCGGCCTCGATTGCAGTGTTCAACGAGCAACTGCTGGCCGACCGCCAGGTGCGCAAGCTCAGTGAAGTGCTGCAAAGCGATGCCTCGGTGGGTGAAAGCTATGCGCCGATCGGATACTACGAAAACTTCAACGTGCGCGGCTTCGAGCTCAACGCCGCCAGCAGCTACAAGATCAACGGCCAGACCATCGCCGGCGAGCAGAACGTGGCGCTGGAGAACAAGCAACAGGTCGAGTTGCTCAAGGGCCTGTCGGGCTTGCAAAGCGGCGTGTCGGAACCCGGTGGCCTGATCAACTACGTGACCAAGCGCCCGGAGGATGTGCGCTCGGTGACGGTTTCAAGCAACGAACAAGGCGAGCGCTACCTGGCCACCGACCTCGGCGGCTGGTTCGGCAGCGAGCGTCAGTTCGGCCTGCGCGCCAACCTGGCGCATGAGGACATCCGCAGCTACGTCGACCACGCCGACGGCAAGCGCGACTTCGCCTCGCTGGCCTTCGACTGGCAGATCAACCCCGACGCCGTGCTGCAGCTGGATGCCGAATACCAGCAGCGCGAGCAGCGTTCGGTGCCGGGCTACCAGTTGCTCGGCGGCAACAGCCTGCCCCACGGCATTGACCCGCATGACCGCCTGGCCTATCAGCACTGGGCCAACCCGGTGAGCATCGACTCGCTGAACTTTGGCGGGCGCTTCGAATATCGCTTCAGTGACAACTGGACCGGCAGCGTCAGCGCCTCGCGCAGCAAGGTGGTGATCGATGACTACAGTTCGTTTGCCTGGGGGTCAGGAGGCGGCATGGCTGCCCACTTCAGCCCGGAAGGCGACTATGACGTCTATGATTTTCGCAGCCCCGACGACACGCGCCGCATCGACGAAGCACAGGTGGCGTTGAACGGTCGCTTTGAAATGACCGGGTTGAGCCACGAACTGACCGTCGGCAGCGGTGCACAGCGGCGCACCCTCGACCAGCGACCAACCTTCAACCAGCTCATCGGCAGCGCTAACATCTACCAGGCGACCCCTGCACTGGAGCCGTTCGATGGCGTGCCAGGGCACTCCGAACGGCGCCTGGACAGCCGTCAGTACGGTATTTTTGCCAGCGATCGCATCACCTTCAATGAGCACTGGCAAACCCAACTGGGTGCACGTGTAGTGCGCCTGGACGAAAAAGCCTTCGATGAAGCTGGCAACGACCGTCGGCACACTCGCCAGTACGAACTCCTGCCCAATGCCGCGTTGATCTACAAACCTCGGGCCGACATCTCACTGTATACCAGCTACAGCAAAGGCCTTTCAGCGGGCAGTGCGGCGCCATGGTTTGCCCAGAACAGCCAGGACATCCTCGCCCCGACCACCTCGCATCAGATCGAGCTGGGCATCAAGCGCGACTGGCAACGCCTGAGCCTGAGCGCCGCGCTGTTCCAGCTGCGCCAGGCCTATCAGTATTCACAACCTGACGGTGCCGGTGGTTTCACCTATGTGCAGCAAGGCCAGCAAAAAAACATCGGCCTGGAGCTGGGCGCCAGCGGCTGGCTGACCTCCAACCTGCAGATCAACGCCAGTGCTGCGGCAATTCGCGCGCGGGTCAAAAACAGCGGCACAGCTGACTACGAAGACCACCAGGCGCTCAACGTACCGAACTTGCGCGCTGCGGTGCAGGCCGACTACAGCCTGCCGATCCCGGGCCTGGCCCTGCTCGGCGGTGCGCGCTACAGCGCCAGCAAGTACGCCAATCAGGCTGGAACGGTAGAGGTCGGCAGCTATGCGGTGTTTGACCTGGGCAGCCGTTACAGCACCAGGATTGGTGGTTACGACACGGTGCTGCGGCTGATGGTGGATAACGTCTTCGACAAACGCTACTGGCGCGATGCCGGGGAGTACCTGGGGGATGGTTATCTGTTTCAGGGGGCGCCGCGCACTGCACGGGTTTCGGCGTCTGTGAGCTTCTGAGGGGCTCATCGCGGGTCGACTTGACCCGCGATGAAGACACCGCCGTCAGAACGGCTCGCTACCCTCGCGGATTTCTACTTCCAGCACTTTGCCCAACGCCACCAGCTGCGTCGCCACGTCCCTGGTGGTAATGAAACCGCTGTAGCAGTCACCATCGGTAGACCAGTTCCACAGCACCAGGCCCTGCTTGTGCAGTTCGTCGTGGGCGGTGACCATCAGTTCGGGCACCGTGGTGCCTTCGAGGAAGTCTTCATCTTCCGCGTCCTCAACGCCGAACGTAACGTCGGCATCCCGTGCCTCGGCCAGCTGCTGCACGCTCTGCACAAAAGACTCGGTGTCTTTCCAGTCGACAAAGAACACCGACTCCCAGTCTGCCACGTCCTTGACGATGTA
Organism: Pseudomonas sp. UC 17F4; assembly: GCF_900101695.1. Lineage (NCBI taxonomy): Bacteria > Pseudomonadati > Pseudomonadota > Gammaproteobacteria > Pseudomonadales > Pseudomonadaceae > Pseudomonas > Pseudomonas sp. UC 17F4. The sequence goes on along the minus strand of NZ_FNKV01000001.1, from coordinate 2,329,114 downwards.
CATCAGTTGCTGCGGATCGTCCTCGAATTCCTCGATGTCGTCTTCATCCAGCTCGACCTCGCGCAGGGCCTGGACATGCTGGCTGGCCATTGCCGCCGACGGGCTGACCAAGGTCAGCAATTGTTCGGCGGCGAGGATCTGCGCCTTGGTAAAACATTCTTTGAGCATCTGAAACATCCTTTTTCATGGGCAAAACAAAAAGCCCCCGACCTTGTTCAGGTCGGGGGCTTTTCTAGATATGGCGGTGAAGAAGGGATTCGAACCCTTGATACAGTTTCCTGTATACACACTTTCCAGGCGTGCTCCTTCAGCCACTCGGACACTTCACCGTTTCTCTTCAAGCAGTTCAGCCTGTCGAGGCGCGCTAATGTAGTCGAAAGAGGTTCTGATGGCAAAGGTTTTTTTCAGAATATTCATGCGCTTAAGCCATTCAAGCAAAAAACCACGGTACACAGGGCAAAGCCGCCATTCTCTGGCGTGCTTTGACAGCGCCGATTCACCTACTCCCGTCAGCACGAGCGAACGGGCCGTCAAGCTGACCGGTCAGTCAGTCACAGCGCTTTACCTCGGGCACTTGCCTGAGTAACGTCTGCCCCACTCCCCTTTAAGGAACTCTGTCATGAGTGAGCTGATTACCTACCACCTCGAAGACGGCATTGCCACCCTGACCCTGAACAACGGCAAGGTCAACGCCATCTCGCCTGACGTCATCAAGGCCTTCAATGCCGCCCTCGACCAGGCCGTGCAGGACCGCGCGGTGGTAATCATCACCGGCCAGCCCGGCATTCTGTCCGGTGGCTATGACCTCAAAGTCATGACCGCAGGCCCTAAAGAAGCCGTCAGCCTGGTCACCGCAGGCTCGACACTGGCCCGGCGCATGCTTTCGCACCCGTTCCCGATCATCGTCGCCTGCCCGGGCCACGCGGTGGCCAAGGGCGCTTTCCTGCTGCTCTCGGCCGACTACCGCATCGGTGTCGAAGGCCCGTTCAGCATTGGCCTTAATGAAGTGCAGATCGGCATGACCATGCACCACGCCGGTATTGAACTGGCCCGCGATCGCCTGCGCCGTGCAGCATTCCACCGCTCGGTGATCAATGCCGAGATGTTCGACCCGGTCAGCGCCGTGGACGCCGGTTTCCTCGACAAGGTCGTGCCGGTCGAGCAACTTCAGGAAGCTGCGCTGACTGCCGCCCGGCAGTTGAAGAAGATCAACATGAACGCCCACAAGCACACCAAGCTCAAGGTGCGCAAAGCTCTGCTGGAGCTGCTCGACGACGCGATCATCCGCGACCAGGAACACCTCGGCTGACCCCCTACCAAGGCCTGATTGCAACTAATTGTGTAATCAGGCCTGTCCCGCCCAATGAGCGTTTGCCGATAGAAGTGCACACCCGTACACTGCGCCGCGTTTGCCTGGTGTGAGTCGTACGAATGCTTTTTATTATCCGCATGTTCCTGTTGGGGCTGCATTTTCTCCTGGCCGGTGTTCTCGGTGTGCTAGTTGGTTTGTGCCGACCGTTCAACCCGGACAACAGCCGAATTTGTGCACGCCTTTACGGCCTGCCCGCCACCTGGCTGATGCGCCTTGAGATCAAGGCCGAGGTCGGCCCGCTGTTCGACCAGCCGCCGGGCTGCGTGATCATCGCCAACCACCAGTCCAACTACGACTTGTTCGTGCTCGGCCATGTGGTGCCGCCGCGCACCGTGTGCATCGGCAAGAAGAGCCTGAAATGGATCCCGCTGTTCGGCCAGTTGTTCTGGCTGGGCGGCAACGTGCTGGTCGATCGCGGCAATGCCTACCAGGCGCGGCGGGCCATGCAGACCACCACCCGCACCCTGAGCGAAGACGACACCTCGATCTGGGTGTTCCCCGAAGGCACACGCAATGCCGGCGAGCATCTGATCACCTTCAAAAAGGGTGCCTTCCACATGGCCGTGGAAGCCGGTGTGCCGATCGTGCCGGTGTGCGTCAGCCGCTATGCCAGCCGCCTGAAGCTCAACGGCTGGCGGCGCAGCAAGGTCATCATCCGTTCGCTGGCGCCGATCGCCACCAGCGGCCTGACCCAGCAGGATGTGCCGGCCCTGGCCGAACAGTGCCGCCTGCAGATGCAACACTGCATCGATCGCATGGAAAGTGAACTGACCCAGGCGTGAACGGTTGCCGAATCGTGCCGGTCATACCAAGCTACTGGCACGGTTAACAGAAGAAGCGGACAACCATGGGTCGAGTCGTTGCGGCGGCGGTGTACAGCGCCGGCAGAAAAGTCACCAATATCAGCCTCGATGAAGGCAGCCAGTGGGCAAGCAAACCCGGGCATTTTGTCTGGATCGGCCTGGAAGAGCCCAACGCCCAGGAACTGGCCAACCTGCAACGCCAGTTCAACCTCCATGAGCTGGCCATCGAGGACGCGCTGGAAAAGCACAGCCGGCCCAAGCTCGAGACCTTCGGCGATGCGCTGTTCATCGTCACTTATTCGCCAGTGCGCCATGAAGGCAAGCTGGAGTTCATCGAAACCCACATCTTTGCCGGCAACGGCTACATCATCACCGCCCGCAACGGCCACTCGAAATCCTACGCCCTGGTGCGCCAGCGCTGCGAGGCCCGGCCGCTGCTGCTCGAGCACGGCGAAGACTTCGTGCTCTACGCCCTGCTCGACTTCGTCACCGAGAACTACCAGCCGGTCAGCGAAGCCATTCATGGCGAGATCGAGGAGCTTGAGCGCAGCGTGCTCAGCGGCTCGCTCAAGGAAGAAGACATCCAGCGCATCCACAGCCTGCGCCGCGACATCCTGCGCCTGCGCCGCTATGTGGCGCCGATGGTCGAGGTCAGCGAAGAACTGCAGCGTCTGACCTTCCCGTTCATCGACAAGAACATGCGCCCGTACTTTCGTGACGTGCAGATCCACGTCACCCGGCAGATGGAGGACCTGGCAGGGATTCGCGACATCGCCAGCCAGACCATCGAAATCGGCATGCTGCTGGAGTCGTCACGCCAGAGCATCGTGCAGCGCAAGTTCGCCGCCTGGGCGGCGATCCTGGCCTTCCCCACCGCCGTGGCGGGGATCTACGGGATGAACTTTCAGAACATGCCGGAGCTGAGCTGGCACTACGGCTACTTTGCCGTGCTGGGCGGGATCGCCGTGGGCTGCACGGCGCTGTACGCCAGCTTCAAGCGCTCCGGCTGGCTGTAACGGCAGGCCTCAGGCCGAACTGCCCTGGGGCTTGTGCGCGACGAAGCGCATCATCCATTCAGCCACCGTGCTGCCCTGGTGCTGCTGCGCCAGGCTGTCGATGCCCTTGCGGTAGACCTCCTGGCCGAGGCTGTCCTGGCGCAGCTCAAGCAGCGCCCGCGAATAGTCGTGGATGAACTCCGGGTGGCCCTGAAAGCACAGCACCTGGTCGCCGATGTGATAAGCGGCGTTCGGGCAGAAGTCGCTGGAGGCAATCACCGTGGCGTTCTCCGGCAGGCGGGTGACCTGGTCCTGATGGCTGATCAGCAAGGTCAGCTCTTCGACCTGTGGGCTCATCCACGGCGCCTTGGCGTTCATCACATAGCGGTGGGTACCCACCCCCCAGCCTTGGTGCGCGCGCTCGCTCTTGCCGCCCAGCAGCAGCGCCAGCAGTTGATGACCAAAACACACGCCAAGCAGTTTGTCGCCACGCTGATAGCGCTCCAGCAGGAACGCCTTGAGCTTGTGAATCCACGGATCATCACCGAACGAGTCGGCCTTGCTGCCTGTAACCAGGTAGGCATCGAACACTTGGTCATCATCGGGGTATTCGTCGTTCAACACGTTGTAGACGCGAAACTCGGCGGCGATTGGCTGGCGGGTAAACAGCTGCTCGAACATCCGTCCGTAGCCCTGATACTGCTCGACCAGCTCCGGTCGCAGGACGTCGGTTTCCAGGATGCAGATGCGTAGCGACATAGAGATAGTCCTGAACGACAAAGGCGGGATTGCCCCGTAAAGCCTGCCCCGAATAAGGCGCGCAGGCAAGTATGATGCTCGGACGAACGGTCATGAGCTTGGGATCCACTTGCCGATGTGGCGCAGGCGTCTAGCAAGGGGAATGCTGATGGATGGCCAAAGGCCTCATAGCGAAAAACATCTGAAGCGCAATAAGTACAGATTAAAGCGTTCTAAAACACGGGTGACGTTGACCCTAAGGTTAGCTGTATACCCATTAGCAACGGTTCGCGACTTAATGTTTCACCACGTTAAATGATGTTCGCCAGATCGACGACAAGGAAGCCTCTGGGCACTCAGGAATAACAACAAAAAGGCGGTCAGCCATGTTCAAACAACACAAAGTACGTCAAGCCGGGCTCATTCTCTTCGCCACTACGCTGCTGTTGATCCTGCCGAACCTTTCACGCCTGTTCGGCTGAGCGGCATGCCCTCTTCCCGCGGTTTGTGCCTGGCACAAGCCGGTTGTGTGCAGGTAATCTGCCGACCCTGATGGTTGGAGACTGCCCATGCGCCACTGTTTCAGCTTGTTGCTCGCCCTGCTGTGCCTGCCCCTGCAGGCGGCGCAGTTGACCCTCGACCTGGGCAACGGCAGCCGCCACTGGCAGAGCGCCGAGTTGCTGGCGCATCCGCTGGCGCAGGATATCCAGATTGAAAACGACGTTTCCTACAAGCGAACCATGCATTACCGCGCGGTACCACTGGCTGTGCTCCTACAGGGAGTGCAGGCCGATGATCACCTGCAAGCCATTGCCCTGGACGGTTTCGCCGCCGAGATGCCCGCCGCGCCTTTGCTCAAGGACGGCCCTGCGCGGGCCTGGCTGGCCATTGAAGACCCGGCCAGACCCTGGCCGGCACTGGCCAAGGGCAAGCCCGGTGCCGGGCCGTTTTACCTGGTCTGGACCGACCCGCAAGCCGGGCGCATCAGCCCTGAGCAATGGCCTTTCCAGGTCGCCAGCATTCGCCGCCTGGCGGCAGTGGCCGAACGCTTCCCGGCCATGCGCCCGGCGCCAGGCATTAGCGTCGACAACCCGATCAACCAAGGCTTTGCCGTGTTCCAGAAGAACTGCCTGGCCTGCCATCGCCTCAACGGTGCCGGGGACGCCCAGTTCGGCCCGGACCTGAACCTGCCGCACAACCCGACCGAGTACTTCCAGGCCGATTTCCTCCGGCGCTATATCCGCGACCCGCAAAGCCTGCGCCAGTGGCCCCAGGCAAAAATGCCCGGGTTTGCCGCAGCGGTCATCAGCGATAGCGAGCTGGATGCGCTGCTGGCGTACCTGGCCCACATGGCCACGCGCAAACCCTGAGGCTCACTGCTGCTGGGCGTTGAGGGTCGGGGTCACCAGCACCTTGGCGTGCAACTGCTCGAAACCACCACCGCGGCGCATGCCGCGCACCGGGCAGGCATCCAGGTAGTCCAGGCCCACCGCCAGTTTCAGGTGGCGTTCAGGCCGGGCCAGTTGGTTGGTGACATCGAAGCTGTACCAGGCATCCTCCAGCCAGGCTTCGGCCCAGGCGTGGCTGGCCATCTGCTGGCTGTCGCTGTCGAACAGGTAACCGGACACATAGCGCGCCGGGATGCCCAGGCTGCGCGCGCAGGCCAGGAAGGCATGGGTGTGGTCCTGACATACCCCGGCGCCGCCGGCAAACGCCTGGGCGGCGCTGGTATCCACGGCGGTGCTGCCGGACCTGTAGGCCATGCGCTGGTTCAGGGCATTCATCAGTTCGATCAACGTCGAGCGGTCACGGCGCTTGCGGCAGTGCTGGCTGGCGAAGGCACGCAAGGCTTCGTCAGCTTCGGTCAGGCGGGTGAAGCGCAGGAACGGCAGCGGCGATTGCAACTCGTGCTCGGCCTCGCGGCTTTCATCAATGTCGACCAGGCCACGGGCGCCGATGACCAGGTCCGAATGTGGCTCTTCCAGGCTCAGCACATGCAGGATGTTGCCGAACGGGTCCAGTTGCGCGCGCACCGGCCGCGGCAGGTCCAGTTGCCAACTGAGCACCTGTTGACGCTCGCTGTCGTGCGGAGTCAGACGCAGGTACTGGATGCTGGCACGCACCTGGTCTTCGTAGTGGTAGGCGGTTTCGTGGCTAATGGTCAGTCTCATACGGCCTCCAGGTAGGCGCTGTGAATGGCGTTGCCCAGTTCACGCACCAGCGGGATGTAATGGGTCAGCCAGGGGTGCAGCCCTTCGGCAAGGATTTCATCGATCGAGGTGTAGCGCAGGCGCGCGTCCACCTCGGCGGCCAGGCGCTGGGCCGGGCGGCCGTTGCCGCCGGGCAGGCTGGCGAGGATCAGGTCGATTTCCTCGGTGCAGGCACGCAGCGAGCGCGGCACGTCGGCGCGCAACAGCAGCAACTCGGCAACATGGCGAGCGGCCGGTGCATCACGGTAGATTTCGGTGTAAGCCTCGAATGACGACAGCGCGCGCAGCAAGGCGCTCCACTGGTAATAACCGCGCGCCGAGCTGTCGCTGACCGCCTCGGCCTCGTCGCCAAGCATCTCGTAGCGGGCATCGAGCAGGCGCAGGGTGTTGTCGGCGCGCTCGATGAAGGTGCCCAGGCGGATGAAGCGAAAGGCGTCGTTGCGCATGATGGTGCCGTAAGTGGCGCCACGGAACAGGTGCGAGCGTTCCTTGATCCACTCACAGAAACGGCTCATGCCATAGCGGCCCAGGCCTTGCTCGGCGATGCCACGAATTTCCAGCCAGGTGGCGTTGATGTTTTCCCACATGTCGGCGGTGATCCGCCCACGTACCGCATGGGCACTGGCCCGCGCGGCACCCAGGCAGCTGTAAATGCTCGCCGGGTTTTCCGGGTCGAGGGCGAAGAAGTGCAGCAGGCGTTCGGCATGCAGTTGACCATGGCGCTCGAGGTAGTCGTCGAGGGTACCGGTGATCAGCAGCGGCATGGCCATTTCATCCAGACCGTCGCCGCGCCCGTCTTGCGGCATCAGCGACAGCGAATAACTGACATCGAGCATCCGCGCGAGGTTTTCCGCCCGCTCCAGGTAACGCGACATCCAGTACAAATCAGAGGCAGTTCTACTCAGCATGACTTAATCCTCGACCACCCAGGTGTCCTTGGTGCCGCCGCCCTGGGACGAGTTGACCACCAGCGAGCCCTCGCGCAGCGCGACCCGGGTCAGGCCGCCTGGCACCACCCGGGTCTCGCGCCCGGACAGCACGAACGGGCGCAGGTCGATATGCCGCGGGGCGATGCCGTTTTCGACAAAGGTCGGGCAGGTCGACAGCGACAGCGTCGGCTGGGCGATATAGGCCGCTGGCCGGGCCTTGATCCGGGCGGCGAACGCCTCAATCTCGGCACGGCTGGCCGCCGGCCCGACCAGCATGCCGTAGCCGCCGGAACCCTGGGTTTCCTTGACCACCAGCTCCGGCAGGTGCGCCAGCACGTGGGACAGTTCTTCAGGCTTGCGGCACTGCCAGGTCGGCACGTTCTTGAGGATCGGCTCCTCGTCGAGGTAGAAGCGGATCATGTCGGTGACATAGGGGTAAATCGACTTGTCGTCGGCCACCCCGGTGCCAATGGCATTGGCCAGCACCACGTTGCCGCAGCGATAAGCCGCCAGCAGCCCGGGCACACCGAGCATCGAATCGGGGTTGAAGGCCAGCGGGTCGAGGAAGGCATCGTCCAGGCGCCGGTAGATCACATCCACCGCCTTGGGGCCGTCGGTGGTGCGCATGAATACCCGCTCGTCACGCACGAACAGGTCGGCGCCCTCGACCAGCTCGACGCCCATCTCGCGGGCGAGGAAGGCATGCTCGAAGAAGGCGCTGTTGAAACGCCCGGGCGTCAACACCACCACGCTGGGGTTGTCCAGCGGGCTTGAGCTCTTGAGGGTATCGAGCAACAGGTTGGGGTAATGATCGATCGGCGCGATGCGCTGGGCAGCGAACAGCTCGGGGAACAGGCGCATCATCATCTTGCGGTCTTCAAGCATGTAGCTGACGCCGCTGGGGGTGCGCAGGTTGTCTTCGAGCACGTAGTAACTGCCATCACTGTCGCGCACCAGGTCGACCCCGGAAATGTGCGAATAGATGTCGCGGTGCAGGTCCAGGCCCTGCATCGCCAGTTGGTACTGCTCGTTGGCCAGCACCTGCTCGGCCGGAATGATCCCGGCGCGAATGATGCGCTGGTCGTGGTACAGGTCGGCTAGAAACAGGTTCAGCGCCTTGACCCGCTGAATGCAGCCCCGTTCGACCACCCGCCATTCACTGGCCGGGATGCTGCGCGGGATGGTATCGAAGGGAATCAGGCGCTCGGTGCCCTGCTCGTCGCCATAGAGGGTGAAGGTGATACCGGCGCGGTGGAACAGCAGGTCGGCTTCACGTCGACGCTGGGCCAGCAGCTCTGGCGGGGTTTCGGCCAGCCAGCGGGCGAATTCCCGGTAGTGCGGACGGACCTGGCCGTCAGCGGCGTACATTTCGTCATAAAAGGTGCGGATCATGCCGAACTCCTTGTCACCCGTGCACCGGAGCCATCGCAAGCCCCGTGCCAGCGGCACAATTCCTTGTTATTCAGTATGTTGCGTTTTAAACGAAGAACGGTCGCACCAGATCTGTGCAACCGCTGCGCTCGCTTTGACGGCGGCGCCTCATTGCGAAGCGCCGCGCTTGCTTGCCGGTCAAGCCAGTTGACGTTCCTGCTTGACGCCCCAGCCTTCTATTTCTCCGCCCAGCGGGGCGATCACCGCCTCGAAATCCTGTTCGAATTCGCCGATACCGCCATAGGTTGCAAACATCACCTTGCTCAGCTCCAGGTGCCAGGCGCCATCATCGCGCTCGTGGACCTGGGCACTGAGTGATTCGCCGCGAAACTTACCTGCCGCTCGCCGCGCCCGTGCCTCGTCCGGAAAGACCGCATAAAACTCGATGGGATGAATCTGCGCGAAGTTGAACCCCCCTTCTTTCATCCGACGCAAGACCGTGCTGCTGATGTCCTCGTATTGGCTGCTCATGAATCGTCCTCCTCATTACCGATGGATAGACTTTCAGTGCAAAACGCACCTGCCCGCCACACAAGCCGTGCGGGGGCAATTCGAGCTGTTGCGTGACGTGGATCGGCAAGCCCGGACAATCAGAAAAAATCGCCCGACCTTGTCTGCAGCGTAGCGCCTGATTGCCCAGCGTGCCAGCCGGCATGCGGGTTCAAGGCCCTTCAGTGATGGCAGTGATCTCCACCCCGTTCTGCTCCTTCAGCCATTTGGCCGTTGGCGAGGTTTCGCGGTCCTGGAAATCATTGAGGTCCAGCTCGCCCAGGACCGGAAACAGATGGGAGCGAATCAGCCGCGCCGCCTCTTCGATACTCGGTTCCAGCTCTGCGCTGAGCGGCAGCGAGGTACGCTCGCCCTTCTGGTCAACGAAGGTAATGACCCATGCTTTCATTGGACTCTCCTCTGTACAGATGTTCAGGGTGAATCGGGCTTACCTTCCGTTGACCTCGATACAGCGGTGGTTGTTCAGTCTTCTTGCGGCTCGAAGCGATGAGCGCCTGGCAGCGCGCGTATGCTTTGCAGCGTGCGTAGAAAATCGTCCCTGGAAGGCTCGAACTGCAGCGGCGGCTCGGAGTGTTCATCGGTCACTCCCAGCACCACAGTGGGCTGGTCGCCGGAGCCCAAGGCGCCGGCGACCATCCTGAACGTTTCTGTGGCCGCCGGCTTCAAACTGTCAGGCTCATAGACGCGAAAGCGTGCACCGCCGAACCTGCCCTTGGCGGCGCCGATCCGCACGCTTGAGGGCCCGAACTTATCGACGCTGATCTGCAGCGGAAACGGGTTGGCAATCAGTCGATCCAGCAGCATCGGCACCATCTCGACGGCCTTGTCACTGTCACTGCTCATGCTCAGGCGGTGCAACAGGTTCGAGTTGTCTGCGGGGTTGAGGCCCAAGGTGATGGCATGGCGCGGCGTGCCATCATCGGCAATGAAGCCGAAGGGCACACAGAAGCCGTTGTCCTGGGGAATTTCGTATTGCTTGCGGATGCGGAACGCGGCCAGCACAGCGCGCGCCCTGGGCTCCAGCCGGGCCAGCGCCGCGGTGTCTGTCGCGGTATTGGCGCCACTGTAGAACTTGAATCGGTAGATGCGTTGATCGCGCCACAGGTAGGCAGTCAGATTGCCTTCATACCAGTTTGCAGAGGCGTCTGGCACACCCAGCTCGATAAAGCGCTCATGCTCGTACTCTACATCGGTCGGCCATTGCGCCTGCTCCTCGAAGAAGGCATCGCGCTCGACCTGCAGCTTCGCCACCGACCGCCCCTCGCCAGTAAATTGCTTGATCATGTCGTCAAGCACCACCAGTTGCGAAGTCACATAGCCTATGCGCTGGAGCTTTTCACGCAAGTCGTAGTACTGATCACTCAGGGCCCTGTAGCGCGTTTCGTCGTCACGGCTCGCAGAGATGGCGGCATCCAGCGCCTCCATCTGCGCCTTCACCACCCGCTCCTGCGCCGGGCCACGGGTGAGGCCCTGCACATAGCGGATCTGTTCGTAGAGTGCACGGGTGGTCAACGGGCTGACCTCAATGTCGACCAGAAAGGGCAGCTCGCCGGTCAATCCTTCGCCGTAGGCAATCTGCTTGTCCCCAGGGGTGATTGTGGGAGTGGGGAGCTCGAAATTGTAGTACTGCCAGTAGCCACTGGAAGTGTGCCAGGCAATGTCCTTGGGCACATCGAACTGCACCCGGCCCATGCATTCGGTACGCCAGCCGGGGGGCGTCTGGTAATCCGCCGGTGCAACATCGGCCAGCGCCAACAGTGAATGGCACAGGCCGGCAAACAATACGAACACGCGCACGCAAAAATCCTTTTTTGATGGGCGCCGTTGCAGCCCCCGCTTCCTCAAGCGCGCGATTTGAGCATCCATGGCCCAGAAAGCCAAGACCCCGGCAAGCCGGGGTCCTGTTTACAGCACCCGCAACGTCGTTATTCCGGGGTGCCGTGCACTACACCCGCAGTGTTATCCAGCAGGCTCTTGGTCGCGGTCTGGATGAACGACTCAAGCTTGTGGGTCAGCTCGGTCTGGTCCGGGGCTTCGATCAGCTCGGCCTTGAAGTTGGCGCCCAGCTCGTAGCGGTACATGCGTGGCGACATGTCCTTGGACTCGATCAGGATCCGGTCGCCCTTGACCAGCCCGACGATCTGCTCGCTGCCCGATGGCTTGATCATGCCGAAGCCCTGGTCACCGGCTGGCAGGTTGAGCAGGTCACGGCCCCAGCACTGGTGACGGGTTTCGCCGCCCAGGCGGCCCATGATGGTCGGCACGATGTCGATCTGGGTACCCACGGTGTGGTTGACCGCACCGAACTTCTCCTGGATACCCGGGGCGATCAGCAGCAGCGGCACGTTGAAGCGCCCGAGGTCGAGCTCGGTGACCTGCTGGTGGTTGCCGAAGCCATGGTCGCCGACAATGACGAACAGGGTTTCCTTGAAGTAAGGCTCCTTGCGCGCTTTCTCGAAGAACTGGCCCAGGGCCCAGTCGGAGTAGCGCATGGCAGTCAGGTGCTCGTCCAGGCGGCCCTGGCCGGTAACCTTCTCGACCGGCAGATCCTTGGGCAGCGCATACGGCGTGTGGTTGGACAGGGTCTGCAGCAGCGCGTAGATCGGCTTCTTGCCATCGTGCTTGGCCAGCTCTTCGTTACCACGGTCGAACATGTCCTGGTCGGACACACCCCAGGTCGGGTCGGAAAACACCGGATTGACGAAGTCGTTACGGCCGATGAAGGTGGTCATGCCCTGGTTGCCGAAGAAACCGGACTGGTTGTCCCAGGCAAAGTCACCGTTGTAGACGTAGACGTCATCGTAGTCACGAGCACTGAGCAGCGCCGGCAGGCCGGACAGCTTGTGGCCACCTTCCGGGGTTTGCATCAGGTATTCGAAGCCCGGCAGGTTCGGGTAGCAGGCCATGGTGGCGAACATGCCCTGGTGGGTATGGGTGCCGTTGGAGAAGAAGCGGTCGAACAGCAGGCCCTCTTTCGCCAGTTTGTCGAAGTACGGGGTGATGTTGTTCGGGCTGCCCAGGGCGCCAACCGAATGACCGGCGAAGCTCTCCATGAGGATCACCACGACGTTCTTGATTGGCAGGGTGTTGTCCGCCGGCGGGGTGAAGTCACGGCGCACGGCGGCGCTGTCGGTATCGACCAGCTTGTCGTTGGCGGTCAGCAGCATGTCGCGCACGGTCTGGGTCGCCAGGCCTTGCTCGATGGTCGACTTCCAGATGTTGGCGCGGTCTTCGCCGAAACGGCTCTTGGCCGCGTCGATCAGGGTCAGGGTGCCGTTCAGGCCCAGCTGGTTGACGAAGTTCGAGTCGGTGGTGAAGGCATCGCCCCAACGCATCGGCGGGCCCTGGCGCAGGGTACCGCGAGCGGCGATGACCGCTACCAGCAAGACCATGAAGAACACCACGCCGCGCACGTACCAGGGCGCAACGCTGCGCGTGCCGGCTACCTGGCTTTCATACCCGCCAGCAGGCCGGGTCAGGCGGTCGATGCCCTTGAACAACAGGCTCAGCAGCCAGGTGCCAAAAGCCCAGGCCAGCAGGTAGCGCACCACCGGGAAACCGTACCAGAGCATGCTCAGCACGGTTTTCGGGTCTTCCTTGACGTACTGGAACACCAGGCCGTTGAGGCGCTGATGGAACTCGCGATAGAAGTCCATCTCCATCAGGCCGAGGAACATGACAATGCTCGAGGCGATGGTCAGCCAGGCCCGGAACAGGCCGCGGGCAGCCATGGCGCGGGCACTGAGGATCGCCAGCAGCAGCGGGATGCTCAGGTACACCACAACCCGCAGGTCGAACCGCAGGCCATTGAGGAAACCCTCGGCTACGGTCGAGGTCGGCGTGTCGCCGATCATGTCGCTGTTGTAGACCAGCAACGCGAGGCGGACCAGGCTGAGCATCAGCATGATCACCAGCCCGCACAGCAGGGTGTAGGCCAGATGCGATTTCAGCGTCGGTTGCAACGGGCGCGACGCAGCCCGCTGTTGACTCAAGGCGTCCGTGTTAGCCATGAATTGGAAGATCCTAGGGTTCAGGTTCGAGGAAGGCGGTAAAACGAATCGGCAAATGTGCCCTAAACGCGAGCGCGTTGCACGGTCATTCGGCGAACGGATAATTGCGCGCGCAAATTGTCGGCAATCGTTTGTGAAAATTTCGTAATAGAATCAGGGTTATCCGCAGGGAGATCATTACCCCATGTTTTTTCGCTACCTACCAAGCCCGCTAGGCCCGCTGCTGCTGGCAGGCGATGAACAGGGCCTGCGCCTGCTGCACATGGACGCCGCCCAGCCCTGGGAGCTGGCCGCGGACTGGCTGCCGGCCAGCAACCAGCTGGACGACGTGGCGCGCCAACTGGACGAGTATTTCGCGCGCAAGCGCGAGACCTTCGAAGTGCGTGTGGCGCCCCGCGGCACACCGTTCCAGCGCGAGGTTTGGCAGGCCCTGCAGCGCATTCCCTACGGCACCACCTGCAGCTACGGCGAACTTGCCCAGGCCATCGGCAACCCCAGGTCGGTACGGGCAGTGGGCACCGCCAATGGCGCCAACCCGATTGCCATCATCATCCCCTGTCACCGGGTGATCGGCAGCAATGGCACCCTCACCGGCTTTGCCGGCGGGATCGAGCGCAAGCAGATCCTGTTGGAACTGGAGGGGACCTGGCTGATCTGAAGATTATCCCGGGCTACAGCCGCACATTGCCCCGCGGCCCGGCTATCGCCCAGATAATCAGGCCCAGCACCGGCAGCAGCAGAATCAGCAGGATCCAGAGAATCTTGGCGCCCCCGCTGGCACCGCTTTTGATCACATTGATGATCGCCCAGATGTCCAGGGCGAGGATGATCAGCCCAACCAGGCTATTGAAGGTAGAACCCATGGTATTGCTCCCTTGGTCGCGTCTGCCCTCAGGATAGCTGGCTATCAGGCCCATAGAGGCGAATCGTTCGCCGCGCCCAGGCAGCGCTGGTTACACTCGATTGATTGAATTGCCCCAGAGAGGTTCCTATGCCACCCGCCCACAGTCACAGCAGCCCCGCTCCCGTCCCCTTGTGGAACGCCTGGATGCAACAGGCACAAAGCAGCCCGTGGCTCAGCGCAGGTTTGGGCCTGAGCTTGCTGGCGGTGCTCGGCCTGCTGATCGCCAGCGCGTGGAATGCTGTGCATGGCGACCACCAGCAAAACCTGCACATGGCCATGCTCGGCGGCCTCGCCGGATTTGCCGCCACCGCCCTTGGCGCAGTCATGGCAGTGGTGCTGCGCGAGGTCAGCGCGCGCACCCAGGACGTGATGCTCGGCTTTGCCGCCGGGATGATGCTCGCCGCCAGTTCGTTCTCGCTGATTCTGCCGGGCCTCGACGCCGCGCGGGAGATCACCGGCAACGGCCCGTACGCGGCACTGACGGTGGTGGTCGGCATGGGCCTGGGGGTCTTGCTGATGCTCGGCCTTGACCGCTTCACCCCGCATGAGCACGAAAGTACCGGCCCCTGCGGCCCACAGGCGGAGCGGATCAACCGGGTGTGGCTGTTCGTCCTGGCCATCACCCTGCACAACCTGCCCGAGGGCATGGCCATCGGCGTCAGCTTTGCCAACGGTGACCTGAATGTCGGCCTGCCACTGACCAGCGCCATCGCCATCCAGGACATTCCCGAAGGTTTGGCCGTGGCGCTGGCACTGCGCGCCACCGGTCTCTCGACCTTCAAGGCGGCGCTGGTGGCCATCGGTTCTGGTTTGATGGAGCCCATTGGCGCAGTGATCGGCCTGGGTATTTCCACCGGCTTTGCCATTGCCTACCCGGTGAGCATGGGCCTGGCAGCCGGGGCGATGATTTTCGTGGTGTCCCACGAAGTGATTCCGGAAACCCACCGCAACGGCCACCAGACCTCGGCAACCCTGGGCCTGATGGGCGGTTTTGCGGTGATGATGTTCCTCGATACCGCCCTGGGTTAAACGTGCACGGCCACCCGCAGCGCTTCCAGGGCCGGCGCTGCGGCGATGCCGACTTCGGCACACAGCTCCAGCACCCGCGGCAGGTCGTCGTTGCCGACCAGCACCATCTGCAGCTCGTCATCGAGCAACTGGCTGAAGTTCATCAGCACATAGCCGCCGGCTTCCTTGTTCATCGCCCCCATCTGCACCTGGATGCGGTTAAGCGCGGTCAGCGCCTCGACTTTGGCCAGTTGCTTGGGCTTGAGGTTGAACGGCACGCTCTTGTCGAAAGAGTCGGTGATCTGCTGGAACAGGTCCTGATAGCTATCAGCCTGGAACAACACGGTGTCGGGCAGGCTGCCGACGACAATCCACTCACCCAGCGGGATAGGGAAACTGTCGTCGTAGTTGATGTCCGGGTTGGCGGCGAGAAACGCCTGCGGGTCGGCATAGGCCTGGGCGGCTTCGTCGGCGATACGCGCGACTTCGTCCTCGCCCATGCAGCCAGCGCTGATTTTGCCGATGAGTTCGGCCAGTTGGAGTTTCATGAAGGGGCCCTGCGACGCTGAAAAAAGTCGCCAAGGATAGCCGCAAAAGGCCCCGTGGGGTTAGCCGAGCAGCTTGAGCAACTGCTCGGTGGTCTCGGGCGCGCCCATGGTTTGCGCCGCGCCCAGGGCATCGGTGCCACGGGCGTCGCGATGGCGCGGGTTGGCGCCCTGGGCCAGCAGGTAGTCGACAATCACCGTGCGGTTGAACATCGCCGCCATCATCAGCGCGGTGCGTCCATCGGCGGACGCGCCATCGACCTCGGCGCCCTTGTCCACCAGCAACTGGACCATCTCCAGGTTACCCTTGAAGGCCGCGCCGGCAATCGGCAACTGGCCCTTGTCATTGGCGATCTGCGGGTCGGCGCCGTGCTCGAGCAGTACCGCCACGGCATCCAGGTGCCCGTGGTAGCTGGCAAGCATCAGCAAGGTGTCGCCATTGCCATTGCGCAGGTTCACTGGCAAGCCGTTTTCCAGCAAGCGCCCGAGTATCACCGCGTCGCCCTTGCGCGCCCGGTCGAAGACCTCTTCGGCAAACGCTGCCGCCTCGTCGTCGTTCATCGGCGTTGGCCTGCGTTGGTCAGACATGGGGAACCTCCTGGCTATCGGAAAGGCCCAAGTCTTGAGCAGGGAGCGCGGCGGGTCAACGGTGGATAAGTCATGGCCATGACAGAAGAAATCTATTGGCCAAGGCGATACTGCAAAATGCACTGTGCAAAATGCACGACCATGCAGAATGCACGGCACACCTTTCCCAACCAAATCCTAAGCCATTGATTTATAAAGATTTTCTAAAATCAAAAAGCTGGCACAGTCGCTGCACCTGTCACTCCATGTCTGCCACTAACAGTCAGGAGCTGATATGGACCTCATCCAGGAAAAATTCGCCTCGGTATTCTCCGCCTACGATGTCACCACCCAGGCGCGCCCCGATGGCGGAATTCTGCTGACCCTGCGGGCAGCCGACGGTACCCAGACCAAGCGCTCGATTTCTTATGCCCAGCTGCATAGCGCCGAACAACTGTCGTGGGCGATCAGTGCGATTCGCCGCGACCTGGCTGAACAGGCCAGTGAGCTGCCGGTGATTTCGATGCTGCAAAGCCAGCAGCGGTTTGCCTTGCCGACTTATCGGTAACTTCGCGGGGGCAAGCCCGCTCCTACCTGTAGGAGCGGGCTTGCCCCGTGATGGCGTTTATCAGTCGTCAAGCCGCGGGAACATCTTGGCAATCGAATCGCCAGTAAACCGTACAAGCCCACCTTCCGGCCGGTTGAACACCCGGATCGCCACGAACCGCGGCTCCTCGCCCATGTCGAACCAGTGCCGAACCCCTGCCGGCACGCCGATCAAATCGCCCTTCTCGCACAACACCGCATAGATGTAGTCCTCGATCCGCAGGCTGACCAGCCCGCGCCCGGCGGCAAAAAAGTGCAGTCGCTCTTCGCCACAGGTGTGCTCATCGCGCAGGCTGGTATCCGCTTCGCGGCTTACCTCGACACGGGCGTAACCGGTCTCGGCTTTTAGCGCATCGATACTGGCTTGATAAGCGCCGATCAGTTGCTGGTCGCTGGCGCCCGCCTGAATCGGCGCGCCAGCCTGCCAACGGGCAAAACGCACGCCCTGCTCTTGCAGGGTCGCGCCGATGTCCTCCAGGTGAGTCAGAACCTTGTTTGGGGTGTCCGGGGTGGACTGGTGATACACGCTAAGGCTGCTCATCGGGGCAACTATCCTCTTTCATTCGAAGCGCAATGATAACGGCTGCAGCCAGGGCTGCGATGCTGGCAATACTAAAGGTGGTAGCCGGCCCCAGCAGGTTCCAGCTGTAACCCGAATACAGGGCGCCCAAGGCGCCGCCAGTGCCGGCCAGTGCGGCATATAACGCCTGCCCCTGACCTTGCTGGCGGGCCGCGAAGCTGCGTTGCACGAAGGCGATGGCGGCCGCGTGAAAACTGCCAAAGGTGGCCGCATGCAAGAGCTGGGCGAGCAACAGTACGCCCAAATGTTCGGCAAAATTGCCGAGCAACGCCCAACGCACTGCCGCCAGGGCAAAGCTGGCCAGCAGCACCCGGCGCAGCGATACCCGCGCCAGAATCCAGCTCATGGCCAGGAACATCAGCACCTCGGCCACCACCCCCAGCGCCCAGAGCATGCCGATGGTGCCGCGGCTGTAGCCCAGGTGCTCAAGGTGCAGAGTCAGAAAGGTGTAGTACGGGCCGTGGCTCAGTTGCATCAGCGCCACGCACAGGTAAAACGCGGCAACCCCGGGGCTGGACAGTTGCTTGAGAAAGCCGCCGCCGCTGGCCCGCTCATTCTGCCCCGGCGGCTGGGCATTGGGCACCCAGAGGCTGGCCAGGACGATACCGGCCATGATAATCACCAGCGCCAGCGGGTAGATGTCCAGGCTCAGCCAGTCGAACAAGTGGCCCAGGCCGACTACGGTGAGGATGAAGCCGATCGACCCCCACAGGCGGATCTGGCTGTAACGCGCGGTCTGCCCCTGCAGATGGGCCAGGGTGATGACTTCAAACTGCGGCAATACCGCATGCCAGAAGAACGCATGCAGGGCCATTACCAGCGCCAGCCAGGCGTAGCTCTTGGCGAAGAAGATCAGCGAAAAGGTCGCCAGGGTCGACAACGCCCCCAGGCGCACGATCAGCAGGCGCTGGCCACTGCGGTCACCCAGCCAGCCCCACAGGTTGGGGGCCACGCAACGCATCAGCATGGGAATGGCGACCAGCTCGCCGATGCGCGCGCTGGAAAAACCCAGATGATCAAAATACAACGCCAGAAACGGCGCGGTCGAACCAAGCAAGGCGAAGTAGAACAGGTAGAAGCTGGACAGCCGCCAGTAGGGAATCGCCGCCACGGCTCAGCGAGCCGCAGCGCGATTGGCCGAGGCCGGCATTACAGCTGGCCCAGTACCGGGGTGTTCACGCGTACCTCGGCATTCTGCCCGCGATGGCGCAGCAGGTGGTCCATCAGCACGATGGCCATCATCGCTTCGGCGATCGGCGTGGCGCGGATACCCACGCACGGGTCGTGACGGCCCTTGGTGATGACCTCGACCGGGTTGCCATCGACGTCGATGGAGCGGCCCGGGGTGGTGATGCTCGACGTCGGCTTGAGGGCCAGGTGGGCAACGATCGGCTGGCCGGAGGAAATACCGCCAAGAATGCCGCCGGCGTTGTTGCTGAGAAAACCCTCTGGGGTCAGCTCGTCACGGTGTTCGGTGCCGCGCTGGGCGACGCTGGCAAAACCCGCGCCGATCTCCACGCCCTTGACTGCGTTGATGCTCATCAGCGCATGGGCAAGCTCGGCGTCCAGGCGATCGAAGATCGGCTCGCCCAGGCCCGGCATGACACCTTCGGCGACCACGGTGATCTTTGCCCCGACCGAATCCTGGTCACGGCGCAGCTGGTCCATGTAGGCCTCAAGCTCCGGGACTTTGTCCGGGTCGGGGCTGAAGAAGGCGTTCTGCTCCACCGAATCCCAGGTCTTGAAAGGGATTTCGATCGGACCGAGCTGGCTCATGTAGCCGCGTATGCGAATACCCTGGCTGGCCAGGTACTTCTTGGCGATGGCGCCGGCGGCCACGCGCATGGCGGTCTCGCGCGCCGAGCTGCGGCCACCGCCGCGGTAGTCGCGCTCACCGTACTTGTGGTGGTAGGTGTAGTCGGCGTGGGCCGGGCGGAACAGGTCCTTGATCGCCGAGTAGTCCTTGGACTTCTGGTCGGTGTTGCGAATCAGCAAGCCGATCGAGCAACCGGTGGTGCGGCCTTCGAACACACCCGAGAGGATTTCGACTTCGTCGGCTTCCTGGCGCTGGGTGGTGTGGCGGCTGGTGCCGGGCTTGCGCCGATCGAGGTCGTGCTGCAGGTCGGCCAGGGAAATTTCCAGGCCCGGCGGGCAGCCATCGACAATGGCGACCAACGCCGGACCATGGCTTTCGCCAGCGGTGGTGACAGTGAACAGCTTGCCGTAGGTATTGCCGGACATGCAGGACGCTCCGCGAATCAGCCAGATTTGAACAAGGCCGCCAGTATACGCAGGCTAACCATTCAGTTCATCCCTGACGGCGAACCTTCTGCGCTGGCCCCGGTCCAAACCGCACTCTCTAGATAGTGGCCTGATGATGTTGCGTATTGTTGCAGTAATCGCCCTGCTGTTCAGTGGTCTGGTCCAGGCTGCTGCCCCCGTCGTGTTCCAGCGCCCGCTCAGCCTCGATACCGGCAGCGGCGTGCTGCACGGCAGCCTGCTGTTGCCGCGCACCGAGCAGCCGCCACCGGTGGTGCTGATCATTGCTGGCTCCGGGCCGACCGATCGCGACGGTAACAACCCCTACGGCGGCAATACCGACAACCTCAAGCAACTGGCCCTGACCCTGGCGAAAAACAATATCGCCAGCGTGCGCTACGACAAGCGAGGCGTCGCCGCCAGCCTGGCTGCTACGCCGGATGAGCGTGACCTGACGGTGGAACGCTATGTTGCCGACGCGGTGGCCTGGAGCCAGAAAATCAAGGCCGACCCACGCTTCGGCCGCCTGGTCCTGCTCGGCCACAGCGAAGGTGCGCTGATCGCCAGCCTTGCCGCCGAGCACAGCGGCGCCAGCGCGGTGATCAGCATTGCCGGCAGCGGCTGGCCGATCGACAAGGCGCTGCGCGCGCAGATGTTTGACCGCATCCCCGGGCGCTACATGGCCAGTGCCCATGACATCCTTGACCGCTTGAAAAACGGCAAGACTTCTTCCCGCGTGCCGCTGCCACTGCAGGACGTCCTGCGCCCGAGCGTGCAGCCCTACCTGATTTCGCTGTTCCGCCAGGACCCGGCCGAGGCCTTCGCCAAGGTCAAGGTACCGGCATTGATCATCCAGGGCACCCATGACTTCCAGGTCGGTGTCGATAACGCCGAGATCCTCAAGGCGGCCAAGCCGGATGCCGAACTGGCGTTGATCAAGGGCATGAACCACATGCTGCGCATCGCCCCCGAAGAAATCAGCCAGCAACGCGACAGCTACCTTGACCCGCAACTGCCGCAAGCGGCCGAACTTGGCCAGCGCGTTGTCGACTTCATTCAGCGGTTGCCCGCCAGCTGAGGCCAATTCGCAGAAATTACGCCTCCAGTCCAGGCCAATCCTGCCGATAAAGCGGTGCTGGCATCGTCAATGCGACCAGCCCGCTGCGCACATGAGGATTGCCGTGATGACCGAAGCCGCCCCCCAGGACACCGCCGAGACGACTGCCGAGCAGGCAGCAGCGGAAGTTGCCCCCCTGCCCTGGGCCGATGTTACCCCCGAACATTTCCAGATGCTGCGCCTGGCGCCGTTGCCGACCGACCGCAACAGCGGTGCGCGGCCGCTGCGCTTTGTCCAGTACGGTTATGCCGAACGCCACAGCAAGCAGACCAGCCTGCTGCGCATGGCCATCCAGCTGCCGGCGCAAAAAGTGCGCAAGGAACAGAACCACCTCGATGTGTGGGTCGACCATGAAGAAAAGCATGTGACCTTCACGCCCGACACCGGCTTGCAGATCGAGCCGCTGAACCGCGGCCTGGGGCGCTTTCTGCTCAACCAGGCGGTGCAGTGGGCGCAGCGCAAGTGGCCGCACTACCGGGTCGAAGGTGCGGCCCTGCCAAGCAAGGATGCGCTCAACGAAGACACTCGCCTGCGCCGCGACCATGTGCTGCGCAGCCATGGCCTGGAGGTCGAGTACGCCGATGCCCAGCACCTGAAGGGGCGCTTCGTCGATGTCCAGGTTGGCGAGCTAAAAGGCGGCTGGAACACTGACAAGGTGCAGCGGGTCGAGATCCTCGATGCCGCGCAGATGCTGCAACAGGCCGAGCAGACCTTGCAGGAAAAAGAGGCGCAACTGCGCGAGCGTGACGAGCGGGTCAGCAAGTACCGCCGTGAAGACAGCGGGCTGCGTTTTACCATCACTTGCCTGGTGGCCTTTGCGGTGTTTCAGGCGGGGTTGTTGATCTGGATCGCGACTCACCGCTGAATCTATCGCGGGGCAAGCCCGCTCCTACAGGAGCGGGCTTGGTGCTTACACCTTCGAGGCAAACAGCCCCTGGTGCTGGCGGCACTGCTCAGCCGTGAGCATGAACACCCCGTGGCCGCCGCGCTCGAACTCCAGCCAGGCGAAATCCACCTCCGGATACAACGCCTCGACATGCACCTGGCTGTTGCCCACCTCGACAATCAGCAACCCTTTGTCGGTCAGGTGATCGGCCGCTTCAGCCAGCATCCGTCGCACCAGGTCCAGGCCGTCGTTACCGCAGGCCAGGCCCAGCTCCGGCTCGTGGTGATATTCCTCGGGCATGTCGGCAAAGTCTTCGGCATCGACGTACGGCGGGTTGGACAGAATCAGGTCGAAACGCTGACCCGGCAGGCCGGCAAAACCGTCGCCCTGCACTGTATACACGCGCTCTTCCAGGCCATGGCGCTCGATGTTCTGGTTGGCGACTTCCAGTGCCTCGAACGACAGGTCGGCCAGCACCACTTCAGCCTCGGGGAACACTTCGGCGCTGACGATGCCGATGCAGCCGGAGCCGGTGCACAGGTCGAGGATGCGCGCAGGTTCGCTGGCCAGCCACGGTTCGAAGCGTTTTTCGATCAGTTCGCCGATCGGTGAGCGCGGAATCAGCACGCGCTCGTCGACGATGAACGACAAGCCGCAGAACCACGCCTCGCCCAGCAGGTAGGCGGTCGGCACGCGGTCTTCGATGCGGCGCTTGAGCATGCGCTGCAGGTTGACCAGCTCGTCGTCTTCCAGCTGGCAGTCCAGGTAGGCATCGGCGACTTCCCAGGGCAGGTGCACCGAGCCCAGCACCAGCAGCCGCGCTTCATCCCAGGCGTTGTCGGCGCCATGACCGAAAAACAGGCCATGCTCGTGGAAACGGCTGACGGCCCAACGGATATGATCGCGCAGGGTGCGCAAGCGAGAAGTGATCACAACAGACTCCTTGAAAGACGACCTGCGATTCTAACAGCCCGGCAAAAGAAATGATCGGCAAAAACACCCTGTAAGGATATCGCCAGGGTGGCTGCAGGCCACTAACGACGCTGCTTGTACGCGAAGCGATTCACATAACTGCTCAGGCAGGGGACAATAGGGTAAAAGCCCTATCCAAAGGAGCCCTTGATGTCTGTTCCAACGACGATGTTCCACCTCAGCGGCCGCGGCTATCCGCCGGCCAAGCTGAACAACGCCAGCCTGGTGATTATCGATGCGCAAAAGGAGTACCTCAGCGGTCCCCTGGCGCTCTCGGGCATGGACGCGGCCGTGGCCAACATCGCTAAAATGCTCGAGGCGGCCCGCAAGGCCGGGCGCCCGATCATCCACGTGCGTCACCTGGGTACCGTCGGCGGCATGTTCGACCCGCAGGGCCCACGCGGCGAATTCATCCCGGGCCTGGAGCCTGTGGGCGATGAAGTGATCATCGAAAAGCGCATGCCCAATGCCTTCAAGAACACCACCCTGCACGAGACCCTGCAAAAGTACGGGCACCTGGACCTGATCGTCTGCGGCTTCATGAGCCACTCCAGCGTCAGTACCACCGTGCGCCGGGCCAAAGACTACGGCTACCGCTGCACCCTGATCGAGGATGCCTGCGCCACCCGCGACCTGCCGTTCAAGGACGGCGTGATTCCGGCGGCGCAGATCCAGCAGAGCGAGATGGCGATCATGGCCGACAACTTTGCCTGCGTGGCGCCAACCACCAGCCTGATCTGAGCGACCGCCCGGCAGCCGGGCGGAACCACCTCAAGGCTTTTCGGTCCAACGCCGGATATCCATAGAGGAAATCGGAATGAAAATATCCGATGGTTTTGATGCCAAACGCTTGCGCCCACGCACGCCCCGTAACTGGGGCATGCGCCTGGCGGCGGCGTTTTCGGCGTTGCTGGCAACCGCCGGCGTGCTGCTGGCCATGGCCGGCGCCGCCAGCCTGCTGGGCCACCCCGCTGCTCTGGGCGAGCTCAACGCCAACCCGGCCGGCGCCAGCGTCCTGCTGGGCCTTGGCCTGTTGCTGCTGTACCTGGGTGTGTGGTTCTGGCGCCGCAGCCGCTTGCGCCTGCGCCGCAGCCGCGAGCTCAACCTGTCACCGCACCTGATGAAAAAACACGATTGACTGCACGCTTTGGGGGAGTCGCGTAAACTACGCCGCCCTGGCGGAGGCTTACATGCAAGACGACGATTTTTCCCTGTTCAAAAGCGAGATGCGCGGCGTCAAGCCGATCACCCATGATCGCGCCGAAGTCGGCAAACCCAAGGCCGACCGCAAGAAACTGGCAAGCCTGCGCCAGGCCGCGACGGTCCGTAGCGACCAGACCGTGGTCGATGGCCTGTCGGACCAGTTTGTGATTGATGTCGGCCCCGAAGACGATCTGCACTGGAGCCGTGACGGCGTCCAGGAAAGCCAGATGCGCAAGCTCAAGCTCGGCCAGATCGGCTTCGAAGGCAGCCTCGACCTGCACGGCATGACCGTCGAAAAGGCCCGGGAAACACTGTGGGCCTTCCTTGCCGAAGCCACCCGCTTCGAAGTGCGCTGCGTGCGCGTCACCCACGGCAAGGCAGTGCGCCTGGATGGCAAACGACCGATGATCAAGAGCCACGTCAACACCTGGCTGCGCCAGCACCCTCAAGTGCTCGGTTTTACCTCATGTCAGGCCCGCCATGGCGGTACTGGCGCGGTGTATGTCATGCTCAAGCGAACCATGCTCGAAGGCCGTGACGAGTAACGCCGTACTTGCAGCGCCGCCGTCGCCGCCGTACCCTTCGCGTTTGCGATAAATCCCACAGGTAGATCCATGTCCCTGGAACAGAACTACACCGCGATCCTTGGCCAGCTTGGCGAGGATGTCTCCCGCGAGGGCCTGCTCGACACGCCCAAGCGGGCTGCGAAGGCCATGCAGTACCTTTGCCGCGGTTATGAGCAAACCCTGGAAGAAGTGACTAACGGCGCCCTGTTCAGCTCCGATAACAGCGAAATGGTCCTGGTCAAGGACATCGAGCTGTACTCGCTGTGCGAGCACCACATGCTGCCGTTCATCGGCAAGGCCCACGTGGCCTACATCCCTGACGGCAAGGTCCTGGGCCTGTCGAAGGTGGCGCGGATCGTCGACATGTACGCACGCCGCCTGCAGATTCAGGAAAACCTCAGCCGCCAGGTCGCCGAAGCGATCCAGCAGGTCACCGGCGCCCTGGGCGTTGCCGTGGTCATCGAGGCCAAACACATGTGCATGATGATGCGCGGTGTGGAAAAACAGAACTCGACCATGATCACTTCGGTGATGCTCGGCGAATTCCGCGAAAACGCCGCGACCCGCAGCGAGTTTCTCAGCCTGATCAAGTAATCGGGCCAGACTGCAAGCCGACCTTTCGTGGTCGGCTTTTTTTATCCTTTGGAGTTGCCATGATCGTCAAAGCACTGCGTGTGGGCCTCGGCCAGTTGATTGTGTTCGGTGACTGGATCAGCCGCCCGGCCAAGCTCAAGCGCGACCCGGCCGCCCAGGCCCTGGTCGAGCAACAGGCCAAGGGCCTGAGCCTGTACCAGTTTCATGCCTGCCCGTTCTGCGTGAAAACCCGCCGCACCCTGCACCGCCTGAACGTGCCGGTGGCACTGCGCGATGCCAAGAACAACCAACAGGATCGCCAGGCCCTGCTTGCCGAAGGCGGCAAGATCAAGGTGCCGTGCCTGCGTATCGAGGAAGACGGCAAGACCACCTGGATGTATGAATCCAAGGTGATCATCGACTACCTCAACAAGCGTTTTGCCGCCTGATCGCTCAACCGAGCATGGTCACATGCCGGGGATGGCTGGTCACACGCTCCAGCCATGCCTGGATGCCAGGGTAGCCGTCGAGGTCAAAGCCGCCCTGGTGGGCGACATGGGTGTAGGCGTACAGCGCGACGTCGGCGATCGAATAGCGATCACCCACCAGGTAAGGCGTTAGCTGCAGTTGCTTCTCCATCACCCGCAGGGCCTTGTAGCCGCCTTTGTGCAGGGTCTTGTACTCCTCCAGCCGCTCTTGCGGCAGCCCCAGGTAAAACTGGATGAAGCGTGCCACGGCGATGTACGGCTCATGGCTGTACTGCTCGAAGAACTGCCATTGCAGCACCTGGGTGCGCAAGCGCGGTTCGGTGGGCAGGAACTCGCTACCATCGGCGAGGAAGTTGAGAATCGCGTTGGACTCCCACAGGTAGGTGCCATCCTCGAGTTCCAGCACCGGCACCTTGCCATTGGGGTTCATGGTCAGGAACTCAGGGGTTTCCGTCTCGCCCTTGAGGATATCCACCGAATGCCATTCATAAGGCAGGTCGAGCAGGTGCAACATGAGCTTGATCTTGTAGCAGTTGCCCGACTGGTAGTCGCCGTAAACCTTGTACATCGCTCCCCCTCTTCGTAATGCTGAATCGAACCCGCGCCCATAGTTGGCGACTGTACGGCTAATTGCAATGCCTGCTGTATGGCAAAGATCAACAGTACGCACGGTAGTCTGAAAAAACTGCTTACATCCAGAACAAGGAATGCCCCCATGCCCGACGCCACGTCTGCGCAATTGCGCCCTTTGGCCGACTCCTCGCCGTCTGCGGTGGTGGCTGGCTTCATCGCCATGCTCACCGGTTATACCAGCTCCCTGGTGCTGATGTTCCAGGCCGGCCAGGCTGCCGGCTTGACCACGGGGCAGATCTCGTCGTGGATCTGGGCGCTGTCGATCGGCATGGCGGTGTGCAGTATCGGCCTGTCGCTGCGCTATCGCACCCCGATCACCGTCGCCTGGTCGACCCCCGGCGCGGCACTGCTGATTACCAGCCTGGGCGGGGTCAGCTACGGCGAAGCGATCGGTGCCTATGTCACCTGCGCGGTGCTGGTGGTGATCTGCGGCATGACCGGCAGTTTCGAGCGCCTGGTCAAACGCATTCCGGCCTCGCTGGCCTCGGCATTGCTGGCCGGGATCCTGTTCAAGATCGGCAGCGAGATTTTCATTGCCGCCCAGCATCGGACCGCGCTGGTGCTGGGCATGTTCTTCAGCTACCTGTTGATCAAGCGCGTTTCGCCGCGCTACTCGGTATTGGCAGCGTTGGTGGTCGGCACGGTGCTGTCCGGGGCCATGGGCCTGCTGGATTTCAGCGGTTTCAGCCTGGAAGTGGCCACCCCGGTGTGGACCACGCCGAGTTTCTCTCTGGCGGCGACCATCAGCATCGGCATTCCGCTGTTCGTGGTGGCCATGACCTCGCAGAACATGCCCGGTGTCGCCGTGCTGCGCGCCGACGGCTACCAAGTGCCGGCCTCGCCGTTGATCACGGTGACCGGCCTGGCTTCATTGCTGCTGGCACCGTTCGGCTCCCACGGCGTCAACCTGGCCGCCATCAGTGCAGCGATCTGCACCGGCCCGCATGCCCATGAAGACCCCAGCAAACGCTACACCGCGGCCGTCTGGTGCGGGATTTTCTACGGCATCGCCGGGGTCTTCGGCGCCACCCTGGCGGCGCTGTTCGCCGCCCTGCCCAAGGAGCTGGTGCTGTCGATTGCCGCCCTGGCATTGTTCGGCTCGATCATGAATGGCCTGACCGTGGCGATGAACGAGGCCAGGGAGCGCGAGGCGGCGCTGATCACCTTCATGGTCACCGCCTCTGGCTTTACCCTGTTCTCGATCGGTTCGGCATTCTGGGGGATCGTCGCCGGGGTGCTGACCTTGATGATTCTCAACTGGCGTAAATAGTCGTAGGGACGCCGCTCCTACAGGCGAAAATGCCCGACCATCCCCTTCAAGTCATTGCCCAACTGCGCCAGCTCGATACTTGAGCTGGCGTTGCCCTGCATGGCCAGCGCCGACTGATCGGCGCTGCTGCGGATCTGGGTGACACTGCGGTTGATCTCTTCGGCCACCGAGCTTTGCTGCTGCGCCGCCGCGGCAATCTGCTGGTTCATCTGCTGGATCAACGATACCGCCGCGGCAATGCTGCCCAAGGCGCTTTCCGTATGCAGGGCATCGCTGACGGCCAGCTTGACCAACTCGGCACTGCCCTGGATCTGCGCCACCGAGGCCTGGGCACCGCTGCGCAAGCTGCTGACCAGGCGCTCGATCTCCTCGGTCGATTGCTGGGTACGCCGGGCCAGTGCCCGCACCTCGTCGGCGACCACGGCAAAACCGCGGCCCTGCTCGCCGGCCCGCGCGGCCTCGATGGCGGCGTTGAGCGCCAGCAGGTTGGTCTGCTCGGCGACGCTCTTGATCACTTCCAGCACCTGGCCGATGTTCTGCACTTCGCTGCTGAGGTTGTCGATGCTCTGGCTGGCTGATTCAGCAGAGCTCGCCAGTTGCTCGATGCGCTGCATGCTCTGGCGCACCACCTGCTGACCGCTCTCGACCTTGTCGTCCGCCGTTTGCGCCGCCAGGGCAGCCTCTTCGGCGTTGCGCGCAACATCATGCACGGTAGCGGTCATCTGCTGCATGGCGGTAGCCACCTGCTCGGTCTCATCCTTTTGGCTGTTGACCTCGCGATTGGTTTGCTCGGTAACCGCCGACAGCGACTGAGCATTGCTCGCCAATTGCTCGATACCGTTTTGCAGGCCACTGACGATGGCGCTCAAGCCCGAGCCCATCTGCTGCATGGCCAGCATCAGCTGACCGACCTCATCACGCCGATCGATACTGATTTCACCACGCAGGTCACCGGCGGCTATCTGCTGGGCGCGGCCCATCACCTGGCGCAACGGCCCGACCACCGCACGGGTGATCAGCCAGGCCGCCAGCACCCCGACCAACAGCGCCAACAGCGCAGCGCCAAGGATCAGCACGGCATTGCGCTGCAGCTCGCCTTGCATGGCCTGGTCTTCAGCGAGCCGGGCCTGGTCGACCTGGCGGGTGACCTGTTCGGCACGCGCTTGCAATTGCTGCTTGAGCTGCTGCTCACGGCCAAGCAGGTCGGTGTATTCAGCAAGTTTTTCAGTGAAACTGGCGATGTGCGTGCTGACCTCGCCGAGCACGGTCTGATAGCCAGCGTCGGTCACCGCGGTTTTCAATTGCTCGACCAGTGCTGCTGCCTGCTCGGTCTGTTCGATGCGGCCCTGGCGGGCATCGTCGGCGCCCTTGCGATTCTGCTCAAGACGCACGCGCGCTTCGTCCATGGCCTGCAGCATCAGCCGTGCGACTTGTGCCACCTGCCCGGCTTGCTCGACGAACTCGGCGCCCTGCTGGCCCTGGGTGTCCTTCAGGGTATAGGTGCCGTCATCGGCGAGCCCGGACTGCAGCACATCCAGGTTGTTCGCCACGCTTGAGACCGACCAGCTGGCCATGTCCAGCGCCAGCTCCTTGGCCTGGGTCAGTTCGACGAACTGGTCAAAGGCCTGGCGGTAGTCGTTCAGCGCCTGTTCGACGCCGCTCAGTTGCACCAGCGTCCGGGCTTGCTCTTGCAGGGCCTCGAGGCGCTGGTGCACCGCGTCTACCGACTTGGGATCGGAGCGCAGGGCGAATGCCTGTTCCTGCAAGCGGGTATCGAGCAGCGCGGTATTGAGCGCCGCCATCTGCTTCAAGCCATCGAAGCGCTGCCCGACGCCGTGCAGGGCGGCAACCCCCGCTGCCGCCACCACCGCCGTCAGCAGTAGCACCAGGGCAAAGCCCAGCCCGAGTTTGCGGGCCATGCCCAGGTTGGCGAAAAAACCACGCTTGGCCGAACTCATCGCACTACCCCCTGCTGCCCGCAAATGCATCAAGCCTCAAGAGTGGCAATGGCACGGCCAGCGGCACAAGATCCCGGCGTCGGAATAATGGCAAAAAGCTACAGTTGCGTCGTTTTCAGGACTGCCGAGGTCGTCCGGCGCGCTGAAAGAACGCCTGCGCGCGCTGGTCCTGGGCATAGGCGACATTAATCCGCAGCCAGTCACAGGCAGCGCCCTGGGGGTCAAAGGCACTGCCCGGCGCCAACAGCACCGAACAGGCCTGGGCCTCGCGGCTGAGCTCGGCAAAACTGCGTCCCGGGCAGCGCGCCCAGACAAACATGCCGCCATAGGGCTCGGTAAACACCTCCCAGCCATAGGCCTCCAGTTGGCCCAGCGCCTTGGCCATGTGCTGGGCCAGGCGCAGGCGCAGACGCGCCGTGCTTTTGCGGTAGCTGCCGTTGCCGAGCATTTGCGCCACCACCTGCTCGGTAAACCGCGAAGTCCCCAGGCCACTGACCATTTTCAATTCCGCCAGGCGCGCAACCAGTTCCGCCCTGGCCACCAGGTAGCCAACCCGCAGCGAACTGCTCAGGGTCTTGGAAAAGCTCGCCAGGTAAATCACCCGCTGTTCAGCGTCCAGGGTTGCCAGACGCGTCACCGCACCGTCCTGAAAGTCCGCGTAGATGTCGTCCTCGATGATCAGCAGGTCATGTTCGCGTGCCAGCTCCAGCAAGCGATAGGCGACCTTGGGCGACAGGCTGCTGCCGGTGGGGTTCTGGTACAGGCTGTTGATGTACAGGCAACGTGGCCGGTGCTGCTTGAGCAGCGCCTCGAGCACCTGCAGATCAGGCCCCTGCGGGGTACGCGGCACTTCGAGCATGTCGACGTGATGCTGGCGCAACAGGCTGTAGAGGTTGTAGTAGCCCGGGCTTTCCACCAGCACCTTGTCGCCGGGCTTGAGCAACGTGCGCACCAGCAAATCCAGGGCATGGCTGGCGCCCTGGGTGGTGAGGATCTGCTCGGGCGCGGCGTCGATGCCGATCTGCCCCAGGCCCTTGTGCAGCTGGGTACGCAGGCTGGCCAAGCCCAGCGGCGGGCAATAGTCGATCAAGTCCTCGACCGCGCCGCGGCTGACCTGGCGCAGCGCCTGGGCAATGGCTTCGGTAGCGCGCCAGCTGGAAGGTACCCAGCCACAGCAGAGCTTGAGCAACTCGCCGGGGTCATCGGTGAACTGCTGCCAGCGGCTGTCGAAGGCCTCGTCATGGATCGGCTGATCAACCAGCGACGCCTGCAGGCGCTGTTCGGCGACGAAGAATCCGGCGCCATGGCGCGCCTGCAGCCAGCCCGCCGCCACCAACCGGTCGTAGGCTTCGATCACGCAGGACTGGCTGACACCCTGCTCGCGGGCCAGTTGGCGAATCGACGGCAAGCGGCTACCCGGGCGCAGGCGCTGGTGTTCGATCCAGGCCTGCAATTGCTCACTCAGTTGCTGCACGAGCGGGCGGGAGGAGTGGCGATCGAGGCTCAGGTGCATGGCAAAGTGTTCGCTGATTTTAT
Organism: Pseudomonas sp. UC 17F4; assembly: GCF_900101695.1. Taxonomy (NCBI): domain Bacteria; kingdom Pseudomonadati; phylum Pseudomonadota; class Gammaproteobacteria; order Pseudomonadales; family Pseudomonadaceae; genus Pseudomonas; species Pseudomonas sp. UC 17F4. The sequence continues at coordinate 2,298,445 of NZ_FNKV01000001.1, read as the reverse complement.
CCGAACAGTTAACCACAAAACCCTCGCCAGTGTGCCTTGTGACGCCCAGGCGATCACCGGATAGTCGGCCCATCGACAAGGAGCCGAACCATGCCCACCCCGCGCCACCCCGCCCTCCTGGCCTTCGCCCTGTGCCTGATCACCTTTGCGGTCAACCTGCAGGCACCGCTGTACACCGCTTACGCCGAGCTTTCCGGTGAGGGCGCCGGGGCCACGGCCATGGCCTTCTGCGGGTATGTGCTGGGGGTAATCCCGGTACTGCTGTTGCTCGGTGGCCTGGCCGACCGGGTCGGGCGGCGGCCGCTGATCCTCATCGCCCTGGCCCTGTCGATGCTTGCCACCTTGCTCATGCTCTTGGCGCCGGGGCTAAAGACCCTGGGCCTGGCGCGCCTGCTGCTGGGCATCGGCACTGCGCTGGCGTCGGCCACCGGCACTGCCTACATGGGCGAACTGATGCACGGCGGCGACAACCGCCATGCCGCCACCTGGGTCACCGCCAGCACTTCGCTGGGCTTTGGCCTCGGCGCGGCGCTGACCAGCCTGTTCCTGCTCAGTGGCCCAAGCCTGACCCCGGGCAGCTTCCACCTGCACCTGGCGCTGGCCTGCCTGGCGATGCTGGCGGTATGGCAATTGCCCGACCGGCGCCTGGCCCCACCTGCCGCGCTGTTGCGCCTGCCCTGCTACCCGGCCGGCAGCCTGCCCTACGGTTTGGCAATTCTGCTGGCCTGGGCCTGTGTCGGCCTGGTGATTGCCTTGCTGCCGTCGATCCTCAAACAGCATGGCCTGGCCAACTGGTCGGGGTTCTCGACCTTTTGCGTGATCAGTTGCGGGTTGTTGTTCCAGCCCCTGGCCAAGCGCCTGGCGCCGGTGCGGGCCACGGCCATTGGCCTGGTGATCTTGCCCTGCAGCTACGCGCTGCTGGCCTGGGGCGCCGACAGCGGCGCGCTGGCGGCAGTGCTGCTGGGCACCATCGCCGCCAGCAGTGCCTGTTATGGCTTTATTTACCTGGGCGGGCTGTCAGCGGTGAACACCCTGGCGGGCGAGGAAAAAACCCGCGCCAGCGCAGGCTTCTTCCTGTTGGCCTACATGGGCTTCAGCCTGCCAGTCATCCTTACCGGGCTGCTGGTCGATCGCCTCGGCCCGGGTAATGCCCTGCTGGTGTTCGGCCTGGTGTTAGTGGTTGGCTGCCTGCTGGTGGGCCTGGCCCTGGCACGCAGCCACAAGGCGCTCGCTCTGCCTGCGCTGGCAGGCGTCAAATAGCCGTGGCGCCGCCATCGACTGCCAGGGCCTGGCCCGTTGTAAACGCCGCACCATCGCTGCACAGGTAAAGCACCGCACTGGCGATCTCCTCGACCTTGCCGATGCGCCCGACCGGGTGCATGGCAGCGGCGAACTCGGCCTTGCGCGGGTCGGCCTCATAGGCGCGGCGGAACATGTCGGTGTCGATCACCGCTGGGCACACGGCGTTGACGCGAATCTTCTTCTTGGCGTACTCGATGGCCGCCGATTTGCTCAGGCCGATCACCGCATGCTTGGAAGCGCTGTAGATGCTCATCTTCGGCGCGGCGCCAAGGCCGGCCACCGATGCCGTATTGACGATGGCGCCGCCGCCCTGGGCGAGCATCAACGGCAACTGGTACTTCATGCACAACCACACACCCTTGACGTTGACGCCCATGATCGCGTCGAACTCGGCCTCGCTGCCTTCGGCCAGGCGGCCCTGCTCGATCTCGATGCCGGCGTTGTTAAAGGCGTAGTCCAGGCGCCCGTAAGCCTCGACCGTGCGCCCCATCAACTGCCGCACATCGGCCTCGCGGGTGACGTTGCAACTGACGAACAGCGCCTCGCCGCCGCTGTTGCGGATCAGCTCGACCGTGCCTTCGCCACCTACGGCCTCAAGGTCGGCCACCACCACTTTCAACCCCTCGGCGGCAAACGCCAGCGCCGTCGCCCGGCCAATCCCCGCAGCACCACCGGTGACCAGGGCAACCTGGCCAGAAAAACGCATGCTCATCGCTAGCTCCTGCAACAAAGTGAGGTCAGTGATCAGGAGTCTAGGCAGCGATCAGCGCCATTGGGCAGCATCATCAGGGCGCCGGTTGGTGCACTATCGGCCTGGGTGATTGTCTTCCCCCGGATCGATCAGCGCAGTGGATTACCGTGCATTCGCCAGGCGGGTAAACCTTGCCGCCTGGCCAAACAAGGTCTATCAACAAGCATTGCCCTTCAATCGAGAGCCTTGCCATGACTGCCCAGACCAACCGCCGCTTCCTGCTCGCCAAACGCCCGACCGGCGCCGTGACCCGCGACGACTTCAGCTACGAACAGGTGCCGGTGGCCGAACCTGGCGAAGGCCAGATCCTGGTAAAAAACCTGTATCTATCCCTGGACCCGGCCATGCGCGGCTGGATGAACGAAGGCAAGTCGTATATCCCGCCAGTGGCCCTGGGCCAGGTGATGCGCGCCCTGGGCGTCGGCGAGGTGATTGCCTCGAAACACCCGGGCTACGCCGTCGGCGATCACGTCGACGGCGCACTGGGTATCCAGGACTATTTTGTCGGCGAGCCCCAGGGCTTCTACAAGATCGATCCGAAACTGGCGCCGCTGCCGCGCTACCTGTCCGCGCTGGGCATGACCGGCATGACCGCCTACTTCGCCCTGCTCGACGTCGGCACCCCGAAAGAAGGCGATACCGTGGTGATTTCCGGTGCTGCGGGCGCGGTCGGCAGCATTGCCGGGCAGATCGCCAGGCTCAAGGGCTGTCGTGTAGTGGGTATCGCCGGCGGCAGCGAAAAGTGCCAGTACCTTAAAGATGAACTGGGCTTTGACGGGGTCATCGACTACAAGGCAGAGGACGTCCTGGAAGGCCTCAAGCGCGAATGCCCGAAAGGCGTCGATGTGTTTTTCGACAACGTCGGCGGCGAGATTCTCGATGCCGTGCTCAGCCGTCTGAACTTCAAGGCGCGAGTGATCATCTGTGGCGCCATCAGCCAGTACAACAACAAGCAGGCGGTCAAGGGCCCGGCCAACTACCTGTCACTGTTGGTCAACCGTGCACGCATGGAAGGCTTCGTGGTCATGGACCATGCCGCCAACTACGGTAAGGCGGCACAGGAGATCGCCGGCTGGCTGGCAACCGGCAAGGTGAAGAGCAAGGAGGATGTGGTCGAAGGCCTGGAAACCTTCCCCGAGACACTGTTGAAGCTGTTCAGCGGGGAAAATTTCGGCAAGCTGGTGCTTAAGCCCTGATCTCGGCGACCACTGCTGCCAGCGCCTGGGCAGGGTCGGCGGCCTGGCTGATCGGGCGACCGATCACCAGGTAGTCGGAGCCGGCATCCAGGGCCTGGCGCGGGGTCAGGATGCGGCGCTGGTCGTCCTGGGCGCTGCCGGCCGGGCGAATGCCCGGGGTCACCAGTTGCAGTGACGGGTGCGCAGCCTTCAGTGCCGGCGCTTCCAGCGCAGAGCACACCAGGCCGTCCATGCCGGCCTTCTCGGCCAGGGCCGCCAGGCGTAGCACCTGCTCCTGCGGCTCGATGTCCAGGCCAATACCGGCCAGGTCTTCGCGCTCCATGCTGGTCAGCACCGTCACGCCGATCAGCAGCGGCTGCGGGCCGCTGCGCTGGGCCAGCACCTCACGGCAGGCCGACATCATGCGCAGACCACCGGAGCAGTGCACGTTGACCATCCACACGCCCATCTCCGCGGCGGCCTTGACGGCCATGGCGGTGGTGTTGGGAATGTCGTGGAACTTCAGGTCGAGGAACACTTCGAAGCCCTTCTCGACCAGGGTTTCGACAATGCCCGATGCGCTGCTGGTGAACAGCTCCTTGCCGACCTTGACCCGGCACAGGGCAGGATCGAGCTGATCGGCCAGCTTCAGGGCGGCGTCACGGGTAGGGAAATCCAGGGCGACGATGATGGGCGTCTGGCAGGCGGACATGGGCGGGTCTCTTGGCAAGTCTTGAACGGCGCGCATTGTAAACGAAGCGGCGGCCCGTGGGGGGCCGATGATCGCGAAATGGCCGCGGCCCACCCCTGCCCCTATAATTGAACCAATGAATGATGCTTTGGCTCCAATTTAGTGAAGCAGTGTCATTTGCTGTTTAAAAGGAGAATTACATGCCCTGGTATGCCTGGTTGATTCTGGTGCTCGCAATCGGCTCCATCGTCGGTGGTCTGATGTTGCTGCGCGATACCGCAAAAAAGCTGCCCCTGACCGAGGAGCAGCTCAAACGTGTGCATGAGCGCAATGCCGAGATGGATGCCAAGGATGCGCAGGATCGCTGAGCCTTCTGCACGGCCCGGCAACGCACGGCGTTACTTGTAGCGCGCCGCCGCCGAACTGCGCGAAAGATTCGGCCCCAGCGCATCCCGCGCCTTGATATACGCCTGCCAATCCGCCGCTTGCGGCAATGAAGGAATGGTTACCAGCTCGTTCTGGTCCAGCCCGCTCAGTGCCGCGTCAACCATCTCCCCTACTTCCATCACCATCTGCGGGTCGATCTGGTTCACGTCAAGGCCTGAACGCTCGAAGATTTCCGTACGGGTCACCCCGGGCAGTACAGCCTGAACCTGTATCCCCTTGTCTTTCAACTCACCGCTCAGCGTCTGGGTCAGGCTCAGGACATAGGCCTTGCTCGCGCTATAGACGGCGTTGAACATTTCCGGCGCCAGGGCCACGACTGAAGCGATGTTGATGAGGGTCCCCCGGCCGGCGTTGGCGAACTGTGTCGCAGCAGCAGAAGCCAGGCGGGTGACAGCGACGATGTTGAGTGCGACCACTGCATCGATCTGTTGCGCGGTAACCTCCGCCAGGGTGCCATGCAGGGCGATGCCAGCATTGTTGACCACTACCGCAATGCGGTGGTCGTCACGCAGACGCTTCTCGACCCGGGCAAGGTCGGCGGCTTCGACAAGGTCCGCAGTCAGCACTTCGACACTTACGCCATGACGAGCCTGCAACTCATTCGCCAGCGCCTGCAGGCGTTGGCCGTCCCGTGCGACCAGAAGCAGGTCGTGCCCGCGTGCAGCCAGGCGCTCGGCGTAGACAGCACCGATTCCTGACGATGCACCGGTGACCAGTGCCGTAGTGGTTAATGAAGAATTCGACATGACAGTGATCTCCAAAGGCTCGACGAAAGAGAGGAACAAGTGCGCCAGATAAAAATATTATGATCATAATATTTTATCAACCCGAGCCGACCAAAGGCATCGCACAGCCAAGAAAAAGCCGGTCAATGACCGGCTCCTTCCCTGTGGGTGATCAATTGACCGTGAGCTTGTCCCGATTGCGATCCAGCAGTGCCTTGCCAATACCCTTGATTTCGAGCAGTTCATCCACCGAGGTGAAGGCGCCGTGCTCATCACGGTAGGCGACGATGGCTTCGGCTTTGGTTTTGCCAATGCCGGTCAGGGTGGTTTGCAGGGTTGTGGCATCGGCCTGGTTCAAATCGAGCTTGGCAACCGGCAAAGTGACCATGGCGGCCGTCGGCTCGACTTGTGGTTGCGCCGCCATTGCCGAAAGCGAGACGGCAGTAAACAGTGGCAGAAAGAGGTACGACAGGACGGTGTTGCGCATGGGGAAACTCCTTGGCTATGAATTTGCAGAGCAGCATTTCCTTGGCTGCTACCGAAACCTAGACCGGCAAGAGAGTCGGCGCAAATGTGTCCACAGCGGATTGTTTTACCAAACAAGTCTCAACAGTATTCGAGCGTAGCTGTAGCACAAACGCTTGTGCAAACGCGCCCCACTACAACAGATGTAGTAAACTCCCGCGCACTTTGTGAGGGGGAGTCAAATGCGTAGAAGGGAATTTATTGTTGGCCTGGGCGTGGTTGCCCTGGCAGGGATCGCCACGAAAGTTATTGTTTCGGGTTCGTCGAATGCACTTAAAACACCAACCGGCATGGACTGGCTGCCGTTTGACTTGCTGGCCCTGAATGCCGATGGAACCGTTACAGTAAGTAAAGACGCGGCCAAGATCATGGACAAGATTTCCATGCTGCCGTCGGCCGATGCCGAGTCGCTGGCAGCCGGCGCGCATGATCCTTTCCAGATCCGCATCGACAACGGCTCGGGTGCCAGTGCTCGCAGTTTCATTGGCGCCAGCAATCCAAACCAAGGCCCGTTTGACCTGAGCAAGCTGACCGTCATCCGCGCGCCGGGGCCTGAGCCCAAAGCGCTGGACTGGGCCCAGGGCGGCAAGTTTTACCGCGCGTTGATTCCGGCCGGCTCCGATCCACGGGCCGTTACTGTATCGAATGTGCTGGACGAATACTCCCGGCCAAAGCCGCTGCGCGAGTTCGCCGACCTGGAACAGGCTGGCGAGGAAGGCTGGTTCTTTGATCAGAAAGAACGCACGCTCTATGTCAGCAAAAAACTTGCAACTAATGTCAACGCACTGAAAGATATCCTCGGCATTGTGTATCGCCAGCCCGGCACTACTACAATGCGCGTACAAGGCGGTGAAGCCTATTTCGAAAACCTATTGTTCCTCGGTGTCCTGCCGTGGGTACTGAATGCCTCTGGCCTGGTGTCCAAGGCGGTCTTCAAGAACTGCGCGTTCTGGTATTCCCCGGGTTCAGGTATCGCCAACGAAGGCGGCTATGTTGTTCTCGATGGCTGCGAAATCTATCGTAGCCGCGACCATGGTTTGGTCTCACGTAAAAGCGGTGATACCCAACCCAAGCACATCGTTATCAATACCAAGGTTAGGTACGCCGGCGATGTAGATACATACGGCTCCACGCGTAACAGCCAAAGCGGTTTATCGATGAATGATAGCGGGCTGGCCGTCATCATGGGCTGTGACATTCGCAAATCGTTTGGCCCTAATATCGTCGACAGCGGTGCCGGCGCCGGTAGCCAAGGCATCTCCTGGTGGTATGGCGTGCACTGCGAGGAAAGTCTGGGGACGCATCCGATGAACTTCGGAGCTCAAGGTGTACGCACCGTCTGGATGGAACATTGCAGTGAAGGCAACACCAAGGGGACGTCAGTGCGGGTTGCCGGTGAAGGCACGGTACTCCATCACGCCAATAATACAGTCGGCAAGTTTGTAAGCGATAAAGGCGGTCAAGTACTGCATTTCAGCGAAGTTTAAGTAGTTCGGTACATGCGTATAAAAAAGTCGCCTGCGGGCGACTTTTTTATACCAACAATATCGACAGTCACATTGACTTCAGTCGTTCTTGGCGCAACGTTCAAGCCCTCTGCCCCGCTGGGTAACGGCAAGCAGTACCGCCAATGGCAGCCAGACAATAGTCCAGTAATCCCCTGGCCGCGTGTAGATCCTTTCTACGTCTGTAAGCATGACAATCAGCGCATAGCACAACGCTGGCAACGCCAGACATACCAATGGATCATGGCGCATTTTCCAGGCTTTTTTCATAACGCAGCCGAGTCCCGCCAATAAAAGCCCCACTGCAACCAACCCGCTGTCATACACCTGCTGTAGATAAAGGCTGTGGGCATGGGGTGAGACTGTCTTGCCGTCCGGCCAATGGTAAGCAAAGGGCGTACCGAGCCCATGGCCTGCGATCCATGAGCCTGACATGCTCGAAAAAAAATACTCCCAGATGGGGCTACGACCAGAAAGCCGGCGCGTCAGAAGCTCGTTTAGCAAGTGATCTTTCCAGATAAGAGCAGCCACCAGCCCGACAGCCAGGCCCACGCTAAACAGCCACCACCCTAGCCTTGAGCGCTGGAGGAGGATTGCCAACAAGCAACTTGCCGCCAGCGCAATCCACGCACCTCGTGCATAGGTTAAGAGCACATAGGCCGCAAGCACCATAAACACCAGCATCCAGACAACGGCCTTGCGTAGCGACGCCGTTCTATCAACAGCGAGGGCAAACGCCCAACTGGCGATGGCACCATGGAACATCCCGGCGGCCACAGGATAACGGTAATTGGCAAATTCACCGATCCCCAGTCGATCCAGCCGAAAAGCACGGTAGTGAAAGGAGCGATCAAGCCAGTAAAACTGAAAGTACAGGGTCGCCAAGGCACCGAGTGCAACCACGATCACCGCACCAGATAACACCCTGCGAAACACCTGAGGCGAACTATCGACAAGCATATGTACCGCGACCATGAACAACGCTATAAATAGGCCGCGCTTGGCTAACGCGAGGGCATCCACTTCACTGCCCGATGACCACAGTCCGGAAAGCGCCACCCAAACCAGGTAACTCGCCCACACCCAATAACACACACCTGGCAGCCGGGCCCTTCTGGTCGCGACAACGGCCACCAGGTAAATCAGGGCTGGCAACAGCAAGAAGAAATACACCTGACTGTTACGCGCGCTCCCTGAGGTCAACCATACCTTGCCACTGATCAGCACGAACAAGCCCAGTGCCAACACCCAGCCTGTCAGGTACCGCCAACGACTGTCATCATTCCAGTAGCTACCCATGGTCAGCACTCACATCAAACCGCCTTCTAGAACGCATTTTTGTTGATGAACCCCTTGAACACGGTGCTGGCAATGATCTTCAGGTCCAGCCACAGCGACCAGTTATCGATGTACCAGAGATCATGCTCCACCCGCTTCTGCATCTTCTCGAGGGTGTCGGTTTCACCACGAAAACCGCTGACCTGAGCCCAACCGGTGATACCCGGCTTGACTTTGTGCCGCTGCATATAAGACTCGACCAGGTCCTTGTAATACTCGTTATGTACCAGTGCATGAGGACGTGGCCCGACCAGAGACATGCGCCCCTGAAGGACATTGAAGAACTGTGGCAGTTCGTCAAGGCTGGTGCGCCGCAAGAACGCGCCCACTTTGGTCACACGCATATCGTTGCGCGTCGCCTGGGTTACGTCCTTGTCATCGTGGACGACCATCGAACGGAACTTGTACACCTTGAAGCGCACCCCATTGATCCCGGTGCGGTACTGCTTGAACAACATCGGGCCAGGCGAGCTGAGCTTGACCACAATGCCGATGACGGCACATACCGGCAGGATCATCAGACTGATCAGGCCGCCGACCACCAGATCTTCCAGGCGCTTGACGATCTGCGCCGGCCCGTCGATCGGACTGCAGCTCAAGTCCAGCGAATACAGCCCGGCAATGTAGCTGACACGATGATTGAGCAAGCGGATATCGCCCCACTCCGGAATGAAGCGTACTGCCACCGTGTGATGCCTCAAGGCGTACATTACCGCCTGAATACCGCCGCCCTCGCTAAGCGGCAAGCACAGCCAGACTTCATGAGCCCCATGCCTTTCAACTTGTTCGACCAGCTCGGCCAACCAGCTTTCGTCTGCCCGATAGTTGAAGGACGTCGCCACCTTGAAGCCAAACTCGTTCAACTTGCGTGTACGGTTCAGGCGCCGTGCCGTTTCACCACCGGTGTCTACCAGCAAAACAGACTTCAGGTTCATCCCCGAAGATCGCAGCTGGCGCAAGACCAGATAAACGATCACACGAAACGACAGGCTAAATACTGCGCCCAGAATCAAGGTCGAAGAAAACCATATCCGCGAGTAATTACCCGACACTTTCAAGAAGAATGACAGCGACAACAAGATACCCGCAGCAAGACACCAGCACGCCAGAAGGATGCCCAATTGCCGCCAGATGGACACGCCGCGTTGCGACCCATAGCCGCCGCCAAAGGTAATACACAGCACAACGACTGCCGCAATGAGCAAAGTCGTGGTGTTATAGCGCCCTGCCATGTCAAACGTTGTAAATCGATAATCGTGGGCAAGCAAGGAGGCCACAATAACAATCAACATATCCAGCAACGCTACAACGAACGGTACCGGATAGCGCTCTGAAAACGTGGGCTGATAACGATTGATCAGTTCCATACCCTACACATCCTCCCCCATTCCGGAGCCTGACGGCCTCTTGGCCGCGCCCCGGAAGTCCTATAAAAATGTTGCTTGTTATTGCCCTATGGCGCCTGGGTTCTTTGCCCACGATCGCCATCGATACAGCCAACCTGAGTTGACTGACTGCTGGCCTGCTCCCGACAGTGCCAACCCTCATCACACGCTATTGAAGATGCTTCCAGCCAGCGAAAAACGCCTGGCACTTGTCATCGACAAAACGTTTGAATTTGTCCCGAAAAACCTCTGGTGCAAATTGTTCGGCGTGCGCACGAATGGTTGTCGGATCAAAATCCTCAGCGCTTTCAAACTGGCTGATAGCTGCGCAAATCGCAGCCTCGGTCTGCTCATAGAAAAACATCCCGGTTTTCCCCTCGACGACGGTTTCGAGAGCGCCGCCCTTACCAAAAGCAATGACCGGTGTGCCACAGGCCTGGGCCTCGACCGGGGTGATGCCAAAGTCTTCCTCGGCAGCAAACACAAATGCCCGACAGCGTTGCATATGGTCACGCAGGACCTCGAAAGGCTGATACCCCAGAACCCGCACATTAGGCCCTGCCGCCTGTTTGACTTTATCGAACTGCGGCCCGTCGCCAATCACCACCAGTTTCTTGTCGGGCATGGCACTGAAGGCCCTGACAATCAGGTCCATTTTTTTATAGGGGACCATGCGCGAAGCGGTCAGGTAGAAGTCTTCCTTGTCAGGCGTGAAAGCAAAGTCCTGAACATCCACCCCCGGGTAGATGGTGGTCGCCTCACGTTTGTAGACCTTGCCGATGCGACGGCCGATGTAATTGCTGTTGGAAACGAAATGCTCGACGTTGTTGGCCGTGCGCGCGTCCCAGTTGCGAATTTTGAACAGCAGGTAACGGGCCAGCCAGCCCTTGAGCCCTTCACTCTTGTTGGACTCGATCAGGTACTGGTTCTGCAGGTCCCAGGCGTAGCGGATCGGTGAGTGGCAATAACAGATGTGCAACTGGTCAGGGCCGGTCATCACCCCCTTGGCCACCGCGTGGCTGCTGCTGATGATCAGGTCATAACCCGACAGGTCCAGTTGTTCAATCGCCAGTGGCATCAACGGCAAGTACAGTTGATAGCGCTTGCGGGCCTGTGGAAGACGCTGGATGAAGGTCGTCGTGGCAACTTTGCCACCGATCTTCTTACGCTCGGCGTCAGAAAAGAAATCCACCACAGAGAACAGATCTGCCTGAGGCCAGAGACTGATAATTTCAGCCAACACCTTCTCTGCACCCGCGAATGTCACCAGCCAATCATGAACAACCGCTACCCTGATATTCACTACATCACCATCGCAAATTTTCAAAAAATCAATGTATTGCCGCGACTGCCTGTTACACCGAGTCAGACGCTTTGAACAGCGTTGAATAGAACACACGGAGTATCAATCCCAGGAGTACTGCGGCAATCATTGCGTACTGTCCGATACCACTGACAAACAGATTGACGACCAGAAAGAACGGCAAGAACGAACAAAAAATCAGGTACATCGGCAACCAGGCCAGACGCCGATACCGCAGGGCCCTGGCGACCAGGCCGAGCACGGACGCAAAAACCACACAGGCCAACGCCCCGCCCCAGATGCCAAAATCATATACCACAGGCCCGAAGAGCGTCGTGTAAACACCGGGGCGGATAACTCCAGCGCTTAACACATCCTCAATATCACCTTTGCCGAGAGCGGCCATGACAATCTTGGCGGGAATATAAAAACTGTGCAGCCCATAAGTACTTGCGCCATCAACCAATGAGGTGAGATAGAAAAACTCATATAACCCATGGGTGATGTACTGGGAAAAATGGGTCAACGCATAGACCAGACCAGCGAGCCCCGAACTATCGTTTTGTCCGAGGTAGTCCACCACTTGCGCGCTGGCCGGAGCGAATCGCGCATACCCGGAAAGCTCCATTGATGCCACCGGATCCATGCCCATTTGCTGGGTCCGGATCCAGAAAACCATGCCACCCAACCAAATAAAGGCGATCGCTACAACTACCCCGAGAACCAGATTCCTGAGAGACAAGCGGACATATCCCGTCATCAATGCTGACATTAGCGAAGTCGCCATAAATACCACCAAAATACTTCGCGAGCCCTGAATCACCATGTCGAACACGGCGAATAATAGGCAGCAAAACAACATCGGAAAATGATACCAACGGCGAGCACCAGCCACGCGCATCATGCAGATAAAGATGGGCAAGAACAGAAAGAATGACGATAACACCCCACCTAACAAGGCAAGACTGCCTGAACCTCCAGAGGCAATCAGCTCACGGTTCTCCATGAAATCTGAACTTAGGTTTCCACCGGCCCGCATAAAGATCCGCTCAATAACACGCAACAGCAACCCGATACTTCCGAGGCCATAGATAAGCCAGACCAGGCGGCTAATCGAACCTGCCTCGCATTCAAAAGTCAGTACCCGCGCCCGCATCTGCCCGCACGCAAAAAACAACGTCAGGAGAAACAGATACACATATGAGAGCAGGATAAAAAGCGACGATGGTCCTGCCTCGTACGAGTAATCAATAGGGGCACACAACCAGATCAACACACAGCACAAACCGCCCCACAGGAAAATCCGATAAGGCGGAAACACCGCGAGCCTTATGAACAATGGCGTCATCGCGACCCCACTTTCACTGCATTTCTCCGGGTGAAGGCGAACAGCCCCAATTTCATTACCCAGCGTAACTGCATTAACACGATCGATAAAAATCCGATAATCCAAGCGAGCGAAACCAGCCACTTGAAGTCAGTGACTCCGAGACAGACTCCAATACCTGTGAATGCCAAAAAGGTAGTGCCTCCCATGGCCACACTAAGCGTTTGCAGGCCTGGGCGGGCTGCACTTCCGAGGACACCCTCCAGACTTGCGCTAGCGGCCCAGAACACCATCACCAATGCCATAGTTGCGATCAGCCAGCGGTCCTCGAACAATGGCCAAGGTAATCCCAATTGCTCCCCGGGGATAAACACAAGCGCCATTGCAATTATCAACGCAGCGAGCCCAACCAGTGTCACACTGGCCATGATCGCCGTGCTTCTGTACTTCACCGCACCGCCGTAAACGCGCTTGAAAAATACAGTATTGATGAACTGGTGAACGACAATCGCGATGGATAGCCAACGGAACACGATCGAGAACGTAGCCACAGCGGTTTCGTCGTCGAGCAGTCCAAGCAAAATTCTTGGCCCCCCCATAAACGCGGCCATTAGGACGCCACCAATCAGAAACTTGTAACTCTGCAGGAGTGCACCTTTCATCGCCCGCACATTCAACGCATCGCGCTGAGGCCGTGGTGAAATCCAGAGCAGAACTCCCCCCATCACCCCACCGCACAGGGTCATGATCTTGACGTAAACATTCAGGAAGTCCATCCCCAGCCAGTGGGCTGCCAGGCCCACTAACAGGGTAAGGTACACTGTGCTTTCGAACAACGACGCCACAGCACCTTTGCCCAATGCTTTCATTCGGGCCGAGATAGCTAACTGCAACACTACAATGGCACTTTGCAGACCAATAACGGTGGCAAAAATTAGCCATTGCTGCGAAGCCAGATGAAACACTGAACAACTCACTACAATGGCCATCGTGCTAGCCACAAGGACATAAGCGGTAGCGCTACTGAGGTGTTGCGTCAAGGATCCGCCCAAGGTCCCATACGCGATCACCCCGTGCATACCCAGCGCGAGCACAGGTCCGACTACCATCGAGACCGAAAGCCACCATTCGACAGCGCCGTACTCGCCTGTACTCAAGCTCCAGGCGGCAAAAAACGGCGCGAGCAAGACCGCTGATTTCGACAGCGCAAAAATGCTTGCCTGGGCAAACAGGTGCTTGGCATGTCTGAGCAAGACTAAATCCCCGGTTTCTTGTGATAGACCCGCTCTACCAGCCCTTTGACCTGCACTTTGGAATGGCGAGTCTGAGCTTGCTCATAGTCCAGGGCAATCCAGCGCAAAGGCTGTGCCACATACAGACCGGGTTTTGGCAAGGACTTGGAAACACAAGATGCAGCACCTACAGTCACTCCGTTGCTGATGCTGACCGCAGCATTAATCACCGACATCGAACCGATATACACGTTGTTACCGACCCGTACACTGCCATCCACGCGAAATCGATCAAGCCCTTCAGGCGCATGCATGTAGCCATGAGTCCAGATCTGACTGGCAGACCCCGCCAAAATCGAGTAATCGCCAAAGCGAACACTTCGCGTGCAGTCGACCGTATGCCGCGAGGTGATTTTCGAGTAGATCCCCAGCCTGAAAACAGCTCGCCCCCAGGTCACACCACGGCGTCCCCGGTACACTTTGTTGAAATTTCCAAGAGCGGCATTGGCCAGCAGAAACACCCAGATGTCGCCTTTGACCTGATTAAAGTATTGGATGTATGAAGCCGGGCGCATCACCAGGCTTTTACAAACGATGTAATTACCATGGCCAATAGAAACGCGTTCACCAAGCACAATCGAATCAGCGCGAATCCAGGAAAATCCGATCCGGCAGCCTGATCCAATTTGCCAACCCAGTGCGCGCAATATCAGGTTTTTCAGCCCACTGGCAGGCAAACACAGGCCCAATAGCGATGCACATACCTGTTTCATTCGCATCGCTCCGCCACTTGCAGCAAGTTACGCGCAATGGTCTGGACGTTGCTCGGATCAAGAACGCTTGGCAATGATGCAGGGTCAGAAACCAAACCCGTGAACGTCGAGGTGAACAATTTTTTGACCAAGTGCGTTCGGGCGGCGTCATCTGCAAGAGGGAATGCTCCCGACTCGACGTCGCTGATCACCTGCGAAATGCATTCAACGTTTTGCAGTTGAACATATCCAGGCTCACCAGAGAGAATGCCGGGACCGAATTGAACCAATGGCTTGCGCGAAAGAACCGCTTCCACGGCAATGGTGCCGGTAACGGTGCAGATCATCGTTACGTGCTCAAGCAATTCCCCCATCGCCACTTCGTAAGGTACTGGAACAATGTTGTCCCTGCGCATGACTTGCTCAAGCAACGCGTCATCCAGTTCGTACTTGGTCTTGGGGTTCAACTTGACCAGCAGCTTCCAGTTATCCGGTATCGCCTGGGCCAAGGCGCCGATTAAATCAGCCTGATTGCGGAACGACTGCCCCCACAAGTCCAGATTGGACTCCGGTTGCATCTGCATGGGGTAAAGCAGGTAGTGTTGTTCAGCTTGCAGATGGAATCGCCCGCTACTTATCTGGGCCCAACGAGCCAGGCGGGTTTTGACCGCCTTGTCCAATCGCCACTTTTTCAGCGGCGACGGCGTATTGAAGCGCTCCCCACTCAGGTAACTTTTTATCAGTGTCAGCCGATTGGGCCAGGATCCATGGATCGGAAACACTCGCCCTGGGTCCGAAGGCAACGAGGGACGCATGTAATCCGGGACTTTCTCCCGCTTGCGTATGGCTTCGGCAAGTGCAAAACAGTCTTCATCGGTCGGGCAATCCGTCGACACACCGATCGCCTCTTTGCTATCCCCTGCATAGATGCTGTAACGCCCGCCCGGATAGCCTGGCATGGACGGGTGGAAAAATGGTACCTGATGCTGCTTGCACCATTCTACCGCCAACAACTCATGAAAAAGCGTAGCCTCCCCAATGACCAAGTCGGGCTTGGCCTGATCCAGCGCCTGCCAGATGGCGGACTTGTAATAGTTGTAATGGGTTGGTTGGCCGCCAAAATAGTTGAGCAAACGATCCGACTTGCATGTACGGGTACAGACTTCATCGTTTGCTAATGGGGTGAGGTTGCTGCCCCGCGGGAACGCGATCACCGTGGCTTGGCCATGGATCGGGGTGAATAGCGGATTCTGCACAACCCAGCGGACAGTGTGTCCATCAGCAATAAACTGCTGCGCCAGCGCATCCCAGAAATAGGTTTTGTACCTATTCTCTACCATTAGAATGTTCATAGGTCAGCAGAAGCCTTTAAGCGCGATAGACTGCGCAGTGGGAAAACCCGTCCCACGATTTTTTTCAACTTGTTCCCAACCATTTCTATCTCCTTGGTCCACGGGTTTGAACCCAGCGTTGACTGCGTCAATCACAGGCCTTCTATATTTGCGAAGTCCACGGGGGTATTGGCCTCTACTGCCGCCTTCACGTATTTACCAACAACGTCATCGAAGTATTTCGGCGCAACACCACGCCCTGGACGGACGCTGCGGATCGCATCGGCGGTAACCACATCACCTGCGGCCAGTGACTTGACGAAGTAGAGCGAGCGACGGAACTGCACATTGCCCTGCTCGCTGGATTTGCGCGCGTAGTTGACGTCACCCAGTGCCGCCCACGCGGTTTTGCTGTCCTGACACAGCGCCTTGAGCTCCAGTGGCTCCAGCGAGAAACTGTCGTCCGGTCCTCCACCCTTGCGATCCAGGGTGAAATGCTTCTCGACGATCGAAGCGCCCAAGGTAACGGCGGCAATCGCAGTGGTGTTGTCCAGGGTGTGATCGGAAAGCCCGGTGACCAAACCAAAACGGCGAACCATGTCGGGAATGGTGCGCAAGTTGTATTCCGCAGCCGGCGCCGGATAGCCGCTGACACAATGAAGAATTGCCAGCTCCTTGCAGCCGCCCTCACGCGCGGCCTCGATCGCTTCGCTGATCTCTTCGGCATCGGCCATGCCGGTAGAAATGATCATGGGTTTGCCAGTGCCAGCCACATATTTGATCAATGGCAGGTCGATTGCCTCGAAGGAGGCAATCTTGTAAGCCGGGGCATTCAGGCTTTCCAGCAAGTCGACGGCAGTAAAGTCAAAGGGCGAACTGAAAATGGTGATACCCAGTTTGCGGGCATGCTCGAACAACGGCTGGTGCCACTCCCAGGGCATCTGCGCCTCCAGATAGAGGTCGTACAGGGTACGGCCATCCCACAGCCCCCCGTGAATGCGGAACTCTTCAGCATCGCTGTTCAGCGTGATGGTATCTGCGGTGTAGGTTTGCAGCTTGACCGCATCGGCGCCGGCTTTCTTCGCTTCCTCGATGATCCTCATTGCTGTTTCGAGCTTGCCATTATGGTTGGCAGACAGCTCGGCAATGATGTAAGGCGCATGCGCGGCACCGATTGCCCGCCCTGCAATGGATATCATCGGATTCATCATTGGCCTCGAATTAATTTATTCAGTTTTTCTTGCATGACATCACGGTGCATATCCCACTCACGGGACAGCAGCGCCAGCCTGTATATATCGACGTACGCGTCGTCCACACGGTGCTGCTCGCGAAAAATACCTTCCACCTGGAAGGCGAACTTCTGGTGAAGCTTGATGACGGCACTGTTGAATGCCAGCACCTCGCAATTGAGCTTGTTCAGCTGCAGCACGTTGAACGCATGCTCCAGCGCGAGAAACTCCATACGGCTGCCAGTGCCCTTGGCGGCATCCGGGGCGGCGTAGAACGCCCAGCTGGCATTGGCGCTGTGGGTGTCGATGTCGGTGAAGCCGACAATCCCCGCAGCCCCCCCCTGCCACTCGTACATGAAGTACTGCTGGTCCTGGCGCTGCTGCAGGCGTTGCCACCATGCCAGGTGTTCCTGCTCGCTGATTACATGCCGGGTGTACATGTTGGCCCGCACGGCGGGTGCGTTTCGCCACTCAAGCATCAGGCCGACTTCGTCAGCCTCGATATTTCGCAGTTTTCCAAATGCCTGCACGTGTTCAATCCTTTTCCGATTCAGCCATAACCTGCGCGACGACCCGGCAGCCGGAGCCGTCGACAATCTTTCGTGCCTGCTGGCTCATTTGTTCCAACATGGACGGATCCCCACTCGCCTGTTCCAGATACCGGGCAAGGTCGCGGCCCAAAGTCTCATCCAGCGCCAGCGTCAGCACGGCGCCGGTAGCTGCCAGTTGTCGGGCGGCAAATACCTGGTTTTCCGCCAGCACAACCATCAGCGTCGGCAAACCCAGGCAGCAACGCTCCCATGAGGTTGCACCGGCCGCACCGATAGCAAGGTCAGAGGCAGCCATCAGCTCTGCCATGTTGCTGACATTGGTCTTGACCTCGGTGCTGAATGGCAGGGTCCGGGCTTGGGCACGAACCTCTTCGAGCCAGGGCGCGGTAGCCCCCATCACTACGGTTACCCGGGAGATAGTGGCCAGGGAAAGCGTTTCCAGGACCGATAAAATGCGTCCCGTGACGTTGTCCTTATCGACGCCACCCATGGTGATCAACACGTTCCTGAGGGCAAATGCCGCCCGGCGCTGCAGGCTATCGCCCCGCAACGCGGAAAAATCCGGTCGCAGCAATGCATGCTGTACACCGCACAGTAACCTGCAGTGCGCAGGCACCCATCGGCAATAATCCTGAGGCGAACGTCCCAACGACTGATCAAGCAACAGGTCGCACTGATGGGCTCGATCGGCTAGGTCGTCTATGACCATCAACTTGCGGGACAACCCCGCAATACTGCCCTCCCATTGCTGGTCCAGAGCGTAATGATCAACAACCAGCCAGTCCGGCCTGATGCTTTCAAGCAGCGCAGCACACGCAGCCGCATCCTCTGCCTGGCTGGCCCCCAGCCAATAACCGTAGATTCCGCGGTCCGCCCCCGGATTGCCGGCAATGCCGGTCACCACTTGCAGCGGATGGACCTGATAGCCGCGGGACCTGATCTGCTCGATCAGATTCCCGGTATGCGCCCGGCAAATGAAGTGACAGTGCGCGCCCTGTGCGGTCAGCTCATCGGCCAGGGTCAGGCAGCGCATGACATGCCCGATGCCAATCTCGACGGAGGCGTCTGCACGGAACACAACTTTCAATCGATCCACCCGCCTACCTCAATGATCTTACGCAGCATCACAACAACCCTGGCAACTTACCCTGAAAGCCCTTTCGCGACTCCTGAGCCGGATCAAGGTTTACCGGTTCATTTCCCGGAACATCCATTCAGCCCGAACCCAATCTTCAAGCGTGTCGATATCCTGGACCCTGTGGCCTGGCAGCACTACCGGTACCGAGCCGGGCCCAAACACGGGCTTGCCCAACCGCCAGGCCTGCGTACGCCCCCAATAGAACTGGCCAGCGTCATGAAAGGTTTCCTGTAGATCTTGCGAGCGGGTATTGAATTGCTCCGGATAGATCATTTCAATCCGGCCCTGGGTGTTGATCCGTACTGCCCGCTGGACAGGAAATGCATAGCGGGTAACGGCAAAGGCAAAATCGCATTGTTCACGGATCAAGGCGTCGAGCCCTGCCTGCAAATCCTCGGGCCTTACAAAGGGTGCCGTTGCGTAAAGGCAGCACAGGTAATCGATCTGCTGCCCGTCCTGTTCGAACCACTCAATGGCATGCTGAATCACCGGCACTGTGCCGCTGTGATCGTCAGCCAGTAGCGCGGGACGGATAAATGGCACCTGTGCCCCGGACTGGCGGGCCACCTCGGCGATCTCCAGATCGTCGGTCGAGACGATCACCCGGTCAAAAACACCGCTATTGAGGGCGGCCTCGATCGACCAGGCGATCATCGGCTTGCCGCAGAACATCTTGATGTTCTTGCGCGCAATACGCTTGCTGCCGCCACGGGCGGGAATGACCGCCAGTTTCATGCCTGCAAGGCCTTGGTCAGTGCAGCGACGACCACGTCCTGCTGAGACTCGCTCATGGTCTGGAACATCGGGATGCTGATGGCGTCCCGGTAATAGGCTTCAGCTTCAGGGAAATCGCCGCGGGCAAACCCCATGGCGGTGTAGTAAGGCTGGGTATGTACCGGAATGTAGTGAAGATTGACTCCGATACCCTGCTCACGCAACGACTCGAAAACCTGGCGATGGGTCTTGTCGATCTTGTCCAGTTGCAGGCGAATCACATACAGGTGCAATCCGGAATAACTGTCTGGATGCTGCCACGGCAGGGTCAGCGGTAATGCTGCCAGCAGTTCATTGTAGCGCGCCGCCAGTTCATGCCGGCGAGCGATGAACTGATCGAGGCGCTGCATCTGGCTCACACCCAAGGCCGCCTGCAGTTCGGTCATGCGGTAGTTGAAACCCAGATCGATCTGCTGGTAGTACCAGGGCCCATCAGCTTCATGGGTCATCTGTTGCGGGTCGCGGGTGATGCCATGGCTGCGCAGCAAGGCCATCTTTTGTGCCAATGCGTCGTCGTTGGTGACCGCCATACCGCCTTCGGCGGTGGTGATGATCTTCACCGGATGGAAGCTGAACACAGTAATGTCACTGTACTTGCCGTTACCGATGAACTCGCCCTGGTATTGGCCACCAATGGCATGCGAGGCATCTTCGATGACTTTGAATCCGTATCGCACGGCCAACGCATGGATCGCCTGCATGTCGCAGGGCTGACCACAAAGATGCACCGGGACCACAACCTTGGGCAGCGTCCCCGCTTGCTCCGCCAGCTCCAACTTGCGCGCCAGGGCTTGTGGGCAGAGGTTATAGGTGCGTGGGTCGATGTCCACGAAATCGACCTGCGCCCCACAGTACAAGGCGCAGTTTGCCGATGCGACAAAAGTAACCGGGGTAGTCCACAAACGATCACCAGGCCCCAGCCCCAGGGCCAGGCAGGCAACATGCAATGCCGACGTTGCACTATTGAGCGCAAGTGCGTGACGCGCGCCTACATGCTGTGCAACCCGCTGCTCGAACTCCGGCACCATTGGGCCCTGAGTGAGAAAGTCGGACTGCAGGACGCTGACGACAGCGTCGATATCAGCCTGGCTGATGTCCTGGCGACCATAAGGGATCATGGCTCAGATGCTCCCGATTTTTTCTTTGTTGATGGTGATCCACTCTTGCAGATCGGCATCACTCATCCACTCCGTGTTGTTGTCACTGGCGTAGACGAAACCTTCCGGCACTTTCTTGCCGTCCTTGATGCGCTTCTCGCAGTTGGCCCAGTCATTGATGACCGGCAGGATCTTGAAGTGCTCGGCATACTCGTAGGTGTAATAAGCGTCTTCAGCACTGATCATCTGTTCATGCAGTTTCTCGCCCGGGCGGATACCGACGACTTTCTGCCGAGCCTCGGGAGCGACAACCCGTGCCAGGTCGGTCACCTTCATGGACGGGATCTTCTTCACATAGATTTCGCCGCCTTCCATATCTTCGAAAGCATGCCAGACCAGTTCCACGCCCTCTTCCAGGGAGATCATGAAGCGCGTCATACGCTCATCGGTGATCGGCAACTCACCCTTGTCCTTGATCGACATGAAGAACGGGATGACCGAACCACGCGAGCCCATCACGTTGCCGTAACGGACCACCGACATGCGCGTGTCATGGCCGCCAGCGTAGGAGTTACCGGCAACAAACAGCTTGTCGGAAGCCAGTTTAGTGGCGCCGTACAGGTTAACCGGGCTGCTGGCCTTGTCGGTGGACAACGCCACGACCCGCTTCACGCCCTTGTCGATGCAGGCGTCGATCAGGTTCATTGCACCATTGATGTTGGTCTTGATGCATTCGAACGGGTTGTACTCCGCAGTCGGAACAATCTTCGTTGCCGCCGCGTGCACCACGTAATCGACGCCATCCAGCGCCCGGTACAGACGATCCTTGTCTCGCACGTCACCAATGAAGAAGCGCACGCGGGAATCACCTTCGAATTTCTTCGCCATGTCCCACTGCTTCATTTCATCACGCGAGAAGATGATGATCTTCTTGGGGTTGTACTTGGCCAGTGTCATCGGCACGAACGTGTTGCCGAAGGAGCCGGTACCACCTGTGATGAGAATGGTCTTGTTAGTGAACATGTAACGCGTCCCTATGTAAAATCTGACCAGTTGGTCTTGATGAACTGAATAATGCTGGCCGCGGCCCTTCAAGAAAGCCGTCTGCCGTGCACATTAACTTGAGAAGTAACCATGCCCCTTTCACGGAGCCAGGCAGCGGACCTGCCCGCAGCCCGTACAAGGGCTGCGAACCTGTGTTGACTTACTGGGGATTGCCCAATGGCTCGCCGCCCTTTGCCACCTTCGTCATCCGCAAGACGACAAAGTAACGAATGATCGCCAGCAACACCCCCAACATCCCCCCCACGGCCAGGCCCGCTAGAATCATCAGCGACTTTTTCGGCCAGACGGGTTTGAGTGGCTCCAGCGCGTACTGGTCAATGGTGACCAGATTCAAGCGCATCACATCGATATCGAGCTTTTTCAAGCGGGCCATTTCAGAACGCAACGGTTCGATGTTCTGCAAGAACACATCTTCGTTCTCTCGCTGTTTCAATGATTCGATCCGGCGATTGTTCTTCAGCAGCATGAGTTCTTTGCCGATCTGCGCCACCCGCGGGTCGGTGAAGTCATCGGAAGTTCGCTGACGGAGGGCCTTGCGCTCGGCCTCCAGGGCATCGGTACCCATGAAGTACAGCGGGATCTGCTGGTTATTGACCTCAGTACGGATCACATTGCCACCAGACTCGCCTTCGCTGGCCATGGCCGAAGGGGTAGACGGCTTCTTCAAGCCCAGCGAACGGGCGATGCTGATGGCTTCATCCAGCTGGGCGATTCGGTCGGCACGGCGCGCCTTGAGCTGAACGCGCAGTGCCCGAAGTTCATCTTGCAGTTGCGCGCGCGTGAGATTGTCCTTCTCCAGCAGCGTGGCAATTTGTGACTCCTTGCCTGCTTCATATCCGGCACGGGCTGCGTCGAGCTTGCCATCCAGTTCATTCAAGCGGTTCTTGATAATGACCGACAAGTCCGAGGCCACTTGCTGGCGCTCGCTTTCAATGGCGTATTTAACGAAGCCGTTGAGGATCTCGTCACCGTCGACATTCTTTGGATAGCGCAACTCCATGCCAATGTAGGCGCTGAGCAGGTCAACCTTCTTTTTGGGGTCCGGCTGCACCAGCTTGATGGAATTGCGGTTGAACTCTTCGAAAGCTTGTTCGTCGGTCTGGCCAGGCATGCGCAAAGGAGCGAAAAGCTGAGGATTGGCGCGAAAGTAACCCAGGCGCACATCGTAGGAATCAAGCGCGGCGCCGACGCGGGTGAGCGCCTGCTCACGCGGCAGCGAGTAAACACCAGAGCGGTTCAGGGCATCCAGATCGTTGAGCGCAGCAGGGCGCAGCGTGGTGCTGACCTGATACTCGGGAGTGGTGAGGAAGGCATAGGCTCCCGCCGCCGCCCCAACTGCCAGAGTGACAGCAACGATCAGAAATTTCTGCTTCCAGAGGCTTTGAACCACGGCAAAAAAATCGATATCGCTACTTTGGCTTACGGGGGGTATACGGGAAATGCTGGTCACGCACATGCCTGCCTGGTCGAGTAACAATGGCTCCAACGACAAGCGAGGTGTCACCAAAATCCTGGTAAGCAGCGCTCCCTGCCCCATTGACTCGATCCCGGAGAAACTTCCCTGTCATCAGACGAGAAAGGCGCGCATTGTGACAGTTTATGCAAAGGCAAACCACTCTCTGGCCAATCTTTGTAGGAAAAGTTCCCGACCAAAAGGTCGCAAAGCCCAGCAAAATAGGCACTTTTTCGGGTTTGCCCGTCAGAAACTGACGAACGGCAGGCAAGGTATTCCAGCACAATTGATCGACAATATCCTGGCGCGCCAGGGCGGCGCGTTTTGACTCAGGGTGTTGACAGGTACTGCGTTTCCAACTCGAGCAGGCCCTTGTTGCGATTCTTGATTCGCTTGGCCGGGATTCCGAAATAGATACCCCAGGCTTCAGTGGATTTGGTCACCAGGGTCATCGCCCCGACAGAACAGCCATCCTCGACGTTGACTCCGGGCACTACGATCGAGGAGGTGCCGATGATCACGTGACGACCAAGTCGGACCGCGGCCTTGGTTTCGCCCTTGAACTGCGCGGGGACCGTGGGATTGGTCATGGTCTTGCCGGAATAGTCATCGGACTGGGCAAATACATGACAGCCATAGGCCAGGCCGGAAAAATCTTCCAGGGTGATACCTGGCTCGCCCCCGGCAACATTGCAGAAAACGGCGATATGCACATTGCGACCGATCGACACCTTACCGGAGACGACACAGAAATCGTCAATTCGGGAGTTATCGCCGATCTCGATCTGGTCGCAATTGTAAATAGAGGCCTTGTCACTGATCAGTACGTTGGAACCCAGTTTCTTGAACCCTTTTGACGCCAGTTCAGCAGGTGTAAGGAATGCCATTAACGCCTCACCGTTTTATACGCTTCACGAAGAACCACCCTATCAACACTCCCAGATGAAGACAAGGCAGCGCGCGGCTCACAATTTAATGGTACAGATCACGGATCCAGGCGGCGCTGCTGATAGATCCAGTCGACAATTTCACCGTCCGGCGTATAGCCACTAACGGTTTCACGCAGCAACTGGCGAACCCGCCCGTAGTCATCACCGGCAACCGCCGCCAGTAACCGGTGCAGACGCTCCTTGAGCGTCTCCCAAGGCAGATGATCTTCGGCAGCGCTCATGATCATCGGGTGTCGGGTAGCAACGACGTTGTCACCGATCAGCAATTCTTCATAGAGTTTCTCGCCTGGACGCAGCCCGGTGAACTCAATAGCAATATCGCCGTGCGGATTCTTTTCAGAACGCACGCTTAGCCCGGAAAGGTGGATCATTTTTTCCGCGAGTTCGGCAATGCGGACCGGCTCGCCCATGTCCAGCACGAACACATCCCCACCCTGCCCCATGGAGCCGGCCTGGATAACCAACTGGGCCGCCTCGGGGATGGTCATGAAGTAGCGAGTGATCTTCGGGTGGGTGACCGTCAGTGGCCCGCCCGCCTTGATCTGCTTGTGGAACAACGGAATCACCGAGCCTGACGAGCCCAGCACGTTGCCGAACCGCACCATGGTAAAACGCGTCTTGTTGACCTGAGAGACTTTGTCCGAGTCACCAAACAGAACCGGCGCGAGCTCCTGGCTGAGCGCCTGCAGGGTCATTTCCGCCAGACGCTTGGTACTGCCCATGATATTGGTGGGACGAACCGCCTTGTCCGTGGAGATAAGGACAAAGTTGGCAACTCCGGCCTGCAATGCGCTTTGCGCCGTATTGAGCGTGCCGATGACGTTGTTCAACACGCCTTCGGCGATATTGTGCTCAACCATGGGAACATGCTTGTAGGCTGCAGCGTGATACACCGTATCGACACTCCAGGTCTTCATGACATCCAGCAACTGCGCCTGATTACGGATGGAGCCAAGAATAGGCAAGACCCTTACCGGCAACGAAGACCTGCTGATGGTCTGCTCCAGCTCGCTGAGAATGGTGTAGAGGTTGAACTCACTGTGCTCGAACAACAGCAAGGTAGTAGGTTGCGACTTGAGGATCTGCCGGCACAGCTCCGAACCGATCGAACCACCGGCCCCGGTCACCATTACCGACTGCCCCTTGATGCAACGTTCGATCAGGTCATCCTGTGCCGGAACCGCGTCGCGGCCCAGCAGGTCGGCGATATCCACTTCCTGGATATCATCGACCTTGACCCGGCCACTGGCCAGATCCATGAAGCCGGGCACACTACGCACATGCAGCGGGAAGCCTTCCAGGTAACTGAGTATCTCCCGCCGGCGCGCGCGCGTGGCAGACGGAATGGCCAGGAGAATCTCCTGGGCGCCGGTCATATCGACCATGCGCTGGATATGCTTGGACTTGAAAACCTGCAGACCGGAAATCGTCCGGTCAGTGATGCTGGCGTCATCATCGATGAATGCAACCGGACGCATCACCTTGCCCATGCGCAACGCGGCCACAAGCTGGTTGCCCGCAGCCCCGGCACCGTAGATGGCTACCTTGGGCAAACCATCGTCACGGTTGGTAAAAGGTACATTCTGAATGCCCGCGAACCAGTCACCGAGAAAATACTGACGCATGGCCAGGCGCAAGCCTCCGACCATGATCAGACTCAGCCACCAATAGTTGAACACGATCGAACGGGGGATCACGACTTGATGGTTGCTGTACCAGTAAACCGCTACGCCCAGTATCAGCGAGGACAGGCTCACCGCCTTGATAATGGTCACCAGCGCATCGTTGCCGAAGTAGCGCATCACCGCACGGTACATGCCGAAACGGATAAACAGCGGAATGGCAATCAACGGCGCGGTAACAAATATCCACAGGTGCGTGGTGAAAGGGTTGATGGCTTCTTCAATACCCAGGCGAACGACAAACGCCATCCACAGCGCAATCCAGACCAGTACCACGTCTGCCGCGACTTGAATCAACCGTTTGTAACGGCGCGGCAATGAAACCAGCCAGAGCCGTAGCCTATCGTATTTCACCATCTTCAAACTCCACTACGCCTGAGCCGACACTGCCATTGCTGCAGCATTCCATGTTCATACACCCCGTTCCCGGCGCTCCAGCGGTGGCAACAATTCATCACCACCCTGTGATTTACCAGGGTAACGGCTACCTCATCGAGAAACGATCTTTGCAAGTGTGGCAAAAATGATCTTGATATCGGTCACCACACCATGTTGCTCGACATACTCCAGATAGTACTTCTGCTTGATTGGCAGAATTACATCAATATAGGCCTGCCGAGGATCCGGGTACTGGCCCAGGATCAAACTTTCATCAACCATCTCGATGGATGCCCGATCAGTGATCCCTGGGCGCACCGAGAGCACTTTGCGGCGCACCGATTCTTCATAGCAGTTCATGAATTCTGGTACTTCCGGGCGCGGTCCGACCAGGCTCATGTCCCCCAGCAACACGTCGATGAGCTGCGGCAGCTCATCGATCTTGGTGCGACGTAAAAAACGACCGGAGCGGGTAATACGCGAATCTTCGCCAATGGTCAGGCGCCCGGCACTTTCCGCGTGCAGCTTCATGGTCCGGAACTTATGAATCCTGAACAGATTACCGAAACGTCCGACACGCTCCTGTCGAAAGAATACCGGCCCGGGCGAATCCAGCTTGACCCACAGAAAAATCGCCAACAGCAACGGCGACAGCACCAGGAGACCCAGCGCAGCACAGACAATGTCAAAGAGCCGCTTAAGCATTGGCCAACACCGATCGCACCGCCGCAATCACACGTTCCTGATCGGCTTCGGTCATCTTGGTGTAGAGCGGGATCGAAACCTCCTGCTCGAACAGGCTCTGGGCTACCGGGAACTGCTCGGGACTCAGGGCACAGCTTTCACGCCAGTAGGGTTGCAGGTGCAGCGGAATGAAATGCACCGAGCAACCAATGCCCAGTTCGGCCATCTTGATGATGAAGTCGTCGCGCTTGATATTTGCCTCTGCGCGCAGACGCAGCGGGAACAGATGCCATGCATGCATGTCGCCAGCAGCGGCCACTGGCGGCAACACCAATGGCAGATCGCTCAGCGCCTCAAGGTAACGCTCGGCCATGGCCTGACGCTTGAGTTGGAAGCCTTCAAGACGACGCAACTGGTGAATGCCCATGGCGGCGGCGACGTCGCTCATGTTGTATTTGAAACCGGGAGCGACAATTTCGTAGAACCAGGCCGGCGTCTTCGACACATAACGATCGAAGGCATCGCGACTGATACCGTGCAGGCGCATGATCCGGCAGCGCTTGGCCAGTTCCGCATTGCGGGTCACCAGCATGCCGCCTTCACCGGTGGTCATGGTTTTGTTGGCGTAGAAACTGAACACTGTGATATCGGACTCGAGGGTACCGATCTTGCTGCCTTTCCAGGTGGT
Source organism: Pseudomonas sp. UC 17F4 (assembly GCF_900101695.1). NCBI lineage: Bacteria > Pseudomonadati > Pseudomonadota > Gammaproteobacteria > Pseudomonadales > Pseudomonadaceae > Pseudomonas > Pseudomonas sp. UC 17F4. The sequence continues at coordinate 2,270,964 of NZ_FNKV01000001.1, read as the reverse complement.
TGGCAGTGCATGCGCAGCATCTTCCACCACCTTCAGGCCATGGCGACGGGCAATCTGCAAAATCGCATCCATGTCACAGCTCAGTCCGGCGAAGTGCACAGGCATGATCGCACGGGTCTTGTCGGTAATCGCCGCCTCGATCGCCGCCGGATCGATATTGAAGGTCTCTTCCAGCACATCCACGATAACCGGCGTGCCGCCCAGATACCGGACAACCTCGGCAGTTGCCGTGAAGGTATAGGACGGCAGAATGACTTCATCGCCTGGGCCGATACCAATGGCTTCCAGCGCCAGGTGCAGCCCGGCGGTTGCCGAGTTCACGGCAATGCTTTCAACATCACCACCAAGAAAACTGGAAAAGTCCGCTTCGAATTGCTTGGCTTTTGGCCCGGTGGTCACCCAGCCGGAACGCAGGGTGTCGACAACTTCATTGATTTCCTCTTCACCCAGTTCAGGAAGAGCGAAGGGCAGGAACGGAGTATTCTGCATAGGTTCACCGCAAGCGTTTGATGTAACGGTTCATGATGCGATTGCCACTTTTCTTCAGCGTGGACTCCAGCACATAACCATTGCGTTGATAAAAACCGTTGACCTCGACATTGGCATCGCGATCAGTTGTCAGGTACACAAAAGCGGCGCCGGATTCGGCAGCCCACGCCTCTACTTCTTGCAGCAGTTGCCTGCCCACACCCTGCCCCTGCGCCTGCGGCGACACCGAAATGGTGCTCAGCAGCACCGCATTCTCGGTATCGAGACTCTCGACCTGATCGCCTCGATAAAACACCGCCGCCCATAATTTTTTGGCGACGAACAACGGGTTCTTCAGCAGGCTCGGCAAGGCGCGCAAGGCAAATGCCAGCCAATGCTTGGCAAACAGGTCCTTGTAGAACAGCGATGGCTGGCGAATGGCAACCGCCAACCCCTTGGGCGCCCGGCCTGCCGAATCATCAGAGGCAAGGATGCAGGCGCACTGTTCGGACTGCAGGTAATGGGTGTAGAGCAAGGCCAGAAACTTCGGCCCCAACTGACTGAGAAAAAAGCCTGGAAACGCCTGAACATGCAAGTCGGCAAATGCCTGGACCTGAGCACTGTCAACCAACCTAACCCGTTCAAGCTTCATAGACATCCTCAACAATTGCCTTCAGTTTGGGCACTGCTCGCTCAGCCGAGTAAAACTCCTGGGCGTATTCACGACCGTTGCTTCCCATTGCGGCCAGACGCTCAGATGAGGCATTGAGCAAATAGTTCATCCCCTCCAGCACTGCCGCATTGGTACGCACACCAATGGTATGGCCCGCATCCGATTTGCCCAGCTCGATTGCCGACTCGCTACGCTCATCGGCCAGCAACAGAATGGGCCGGCCAGCCAGCATATAGGTGATCAGCTTGGAAGGCACTGAGGCGAACTCCTGACCTGCGGCGGTTGGCAGCAACAAAGCATCTGCGGCACCGAACACTGCCGGAGTCAGTTCGAACGGCCAAGGCGAAAGGAAGTGGCAACGGGACTCCAGACCGCGGGCCTGTAGCAACCGCTTGAGCTCCGGCACCAGCGATCCGTCACCTGCAAACAGGAACACTGCCCGTGGATCGACGCCATCCAGATAACCCATGAACTCATCCAGGCCGGAAGCGACGCCCATATTGCCGCCATACACGAAAAGAAACTGCTCAGGCGCCAGGCGCAAGCCCATCACCTTCTCAAGCTCCCCTCGCGCCTGCTCCTTGGGTAAGGCCTGAATCTGACTGCCTTGAACCCAGTTTCGGACAAGCGTCACCTTCGATGGATCGATTTTTCGCGTCTCGGTATAAGCACGATGGAATCCATCGGAAATCACCACCAAGTGATCGCAGTTACGCGCGATGAGCGTATCAAGCTTGAGCAGGCCGCGATAAATGCCGCCGGTTTCCTCGATACGCTTTTGCACGGCCAAGGACTCCGGATACAGGTCCTGGACACTGGCGACCACCTTGATGCCCTTGAGCCTGGCCGCCATCAGCAGCAGGCCGAGGGAGAACAACGGCCACACGTTGGCGTAGATCACATCAACCTTGCGCTGACGCAAGATGAAGAAAAATACTGACAACCCGAAAGAGATGTTCTCCAGAAATCGTGAGACGAAGCTGGATTTTTTCGAAGAAAAGGCAAACAGGCGTGACACCGGAAACGGCATGTTCAAACCGGCGATCTTCTCATCCAGCCCTTCGGCGGCGACGTTGCGGGTTGGTGTCGGACATGCCACCAGCACCTCATGCCCTTGGGCATGCAGGTACTGGGCGACATCAGCACTGGTTCTGGCACTCACCACCGGCTCCGGCGGAAAAACACAACTCGCAACTAAGACTTTCAACCGCAACCCCTCGCTTACGCCCGCCCGTAGATATCTTCGAAACGAACAATGTCGTCTTCACCCAGATAGGAACCCGATTGCACCTCGATCAGCTCGAGGGGCACTTTTCCTGGGTTCTCCAGGGCATGCACCTGACCGATAGGAATATAGGTCGACTGGTTTTCGGTCACCAGATAGGTTTCCTTGCCATTGGTGACCTTCGCCGTACCGCTGACCACGATCCAGTGCTCGGCACGGTGATGATGCATCTGCACCGACAGCTTGGCGCCCGGCTTTACAGTGATACGCTTGACCTGGTAGCGATGCCCCTGGTCTATGGCCTCGTAGCTACCCCACGGGCGATACACTTCGCTGTTGCAATGAAACTCCTGGCGCTGCTGGGCCTTGAGGTTCTCAACGATTTTCTTGACCCCCTGGACCTTGTCCTTGTGCGCTACCAGCAGAGCATCCTTGGTCTCAACGATGATCAGGTCGCGGACCCCTACGGCAGCCACCAGGCGGCTGGTCGACTTGATGTAGCTGTGCTCCACTTCATCAGCCATGACATCGCCGCTGACGACGTTGCCACTTTCATCCTTCTGGCCAACATCCCACAAGGCGGACCAGGAACCGATATCGTTCCAGCCGGCATTCATTGGCACTACTACCGCATCGGCAGTCTTTTCCATGACGGCGTAGTCGATGGAGTCGCTCGGGCAGCGTGCAAAGGCCTCGGCACCGACGCGGGTGAAATGCAGATCACGGGAACTTTGCTCCAGGGCTTCGGCGCAACAAGCATGGATCTGCGGAGCAAACGCCTTGACCTCGTCAAGCAGACGGCTTGCCTTGAACAGAAACATACCGCTGTTCCACAGGAACTTCTTGCTGGCCAGATAGCGTTGGGCGGTGGCCAGGTCAGGCTTTTCGACAAACCGTGCAATCGCATACCCAGAACCCACGGCCGGCCCCTGTTCGATATAGCCGTAGCCGGTTTCCGGAGACAGCGGCTGGATGCCGAAGGTGACTAGCTTGCCTGCCTGAGCCAGCGGCAATGCGCTGCGAACGCACTGCTGGAAAACTTCGGCATCACTGATCAAATGATCTGCCGCCAGTACCAACAGGAGCGGATCCTGACCGTCCTGTACGGCCTTCAGGGCAGCAAGCGTAATAGCAGCGGCGGTGTTGCGCGCCACAGGCTCGAGAAGTAGCTCGCAATCATCGAAACCCAACTGGCGCATCTGTTCCGCGGCAACGAAACGATGGGCTTCGTTGCAGATGATTTGCGGCTTCAGATCGGTAAGACCGGACAGGCGCTCGACCGTCACCTGGAGCATGGTGTGCTCATCTGCCAATGACAGGAATTGCTTCGGGTTGAGCTCACGGGACATTGGCCACAAACGCGACCCGGAGCCGCCAGCCATCACAATAGGTAAAATCATAAGCCACCCAGGACCGAAGTATACGGTTGCACAAAGCCTAGGACTTGCAACACATAGATGATTTGGAATGTTGATACTGCGAGCATCCCTGCAGCGCCGACAACGCGACCAAACAGAATGGCGTACGCAAGCAGCGAGAATACCATGAAATGATTGAAAATATCCGATATCCGGTAGGCCACAACCTGGGCATCGTGCAACGCCAGCAAGATCAGCAAGCCACTTAGATGGAGGATCACCGAGTAAGCAATAAAGGGCTGTTGGCGCTGTATACGAGCAAACATAAAGACCAACGGCGATAACAGCGCAAAATGAAATATCGCCCGAAAAAAGTTGATCGAACCACCCTGACCACTAAGAATATTATTAATATAAAAGTCGAGCCTAGGGTTCTCCAGCAGCGACAAGAGCTGTAAAAACCCTTTAAGCACACTGATGTCCAGCAAGTAGAGTGCAAACAGCGCGCAGCAACACAAATATATATAAAATACCGTACGCACCCCGGCTGCGCGGAGCAACATAAAGGGCAGAAACAGAATGGCCGAATAATGAAATAACACGGCCCCACACAAGACCGCCAGACTTTTCGACCACTGCCCATTAAACACCAGGTAAGCTGAACACATTACCAAGCCGGTGGCCACACCGATACGAATCTGCGTGAAGTCCTGCAGCAAGAAGAAGTAAGACAGGTAAATTGCAACACTCAACCAACGATACGGTGTTGCCCGCTCCATCACATAAAATTTGCTACCGACGCCCAAAACCGCGTAAAAAACAAACAGCAGTATCGCTGAACCCGTCAGTAGCGAAGACAGCTTCGCCAGAACGAAAAAAGTTGGCTCGACAAAAAACGGCCCAAATTCACCAGAAACAATACCTGCATAATAATCAAGGTAGTTCCCGTGATCGTCCGATACCCCGGGCGCCTGGAAGGCACACATGGCAATCAGCAAGGCGGCCAAGCCCCAGTAGCAAAGCTTGCGCTTGCCACCCAGCAACGAGAGTAGCGCCGAAACCATGAAAGGCAGATAGTAGAAAAGCATACGACGCAACCCTAGACAGAACCCCGAGCGACCATGTGAAACAGAGCAACTGCCCGCTTCGCTTAACCCTCAGCCCTGATCGAAATAGTCCAAGACATGCTGATGCACGCGCAACGAAGTTGTGCGCACGTCGACCCAGCGATATTCAGCATGCTGTTCACGTGGCAGGCTTTCAAGTGCCGAATCTGCCAGTAACAGGGTATAGGCGAGTACCACATAGTGAGTGCCCGAATCGTGCTCATCTGCCGAAAAGTAACTATCGCGGTAGAAGTGTTCGTACACACCGCGAAACGTCGCGCTCGCCATTAACAGTTGCACCCCGAGCTCGGAGTGACTGATGCGGCGAAACGCCTGTTCCAGTGACTCGTTCTTGCGCACCCGCCCCCCGGGGGTAAACCAGTATCCCTGGGCGGGACGATTCAAACGCTCGCCCAGAAGCACTTGCCCGTGCTCATTCAACACGAGCAGGTCAATCGCTATCAGAGGCGTATGCATGACGACTGTGCGGAATGCATCCGCCTGCAGATAGCCGGCCATTAGCGTCTGGCCGAACTTTCGTGATCGACAAACCACTGATAGGCATCGACCAGGCCATCTTCGAGACTGATAGAGGCCTGCCAGCCGAGGTTCTTCAAACGAGAGACGTCCAGCAGCTTTCTTGGCGTGCCATCAGGCTTGCTGGCATCAAAGCCAAGACGCCCCTGATAACCGGTCACTCGACAAATGGTTTCAGCCAGCTCACGAATAGTGCAGTCGACGCCTGTCCCCACGTTAATGTGTGACAAGGTCGGCTGGGTATGCTGCTGATACACCTGCGACTCCATGTTCATGACATGCAGGCAGGCCGCCGCCATATCATCTACGTGCAGAAACTCGCGCATCGGTGTGCCGCTGCCCCAGATGACCACCTCCTGGTCACCCCGCACCTTGGCCTCATGAAAACGACGAATCAGCGCCGGAATCACATGGCTGTTTTGCGGATGATAGTTGTCATGAGGACCGTACAGGTTGGTCGGCATGACACTGCGGTAATCCACCCCATACTGGCGGTTGTAACTTTCACACAGCTTGATACCGGCAATCTTGGCGATGGCGTAAGGCTCGTTGGTAGGCTCCAGTACGCCAGTCAACAACGCTCGCTCTTCAATTGGTTGCTCAGCGAACTTTGGATAGATACACGAAGACCCGAGAAACAGCAGCTTTTTTACGCCGCTGGCGTACGCGCCCTGAATGATGTTGGCCTCAATCATCAGGTTTTCATAAATGAACTGAGCTGGGTATTCATTGTTGGCATGAATACCCCCTACCTTGGCCGCTGCCAGGTAAACCTGATCGATCTGCTGCTCGGCAAAGAACGCACTGACCTGGCGCTGATCCAGCAGGTCGAGCTCTTCCCGGGTTCGCGTAACGATGTTGGTGTAGCCCTGCTGCTTCAATGCACGCATCAATGCCGAGCCGACCATACCGCGGTCACCGGCAACGAAAACCGTTTCTTTGCTCACGATTAACGCTCCACCGCTACATGCACGTCATGACCATGGGACTTGAGCAGCGCGTGGCGCTGGGCCACCTTGAGATCTTCGCTGACCATTTCCGCACACATTTCCTGAACGGTAATTTCCGGCACCCAGCCCAGCTTCTCTTTTGCCTTGGCTGGATCGCCCAGCAAAGTTTCTACTTCCGCAGGACGGAAGTAGCGCGGGTCGACACGCACAATGACATCGCCAACCTTCAGCGCTGGCGCCTTGTCACCTTCGATGGCGGAAACGATCGCAACCTCATCAACACCCGTGCCTTCGAAGCGCAACGAGACACCCAACTCCGCTGCTGACCACTCGACGAACTGGCGAACCGAGTACTGCACACCCGTAGCAATGACGAAATCATCAGCAACTTCCTGCTGCAGCATCATCCACTGCATGCGAACGTAGTCCTTGGCATGCCCCCAGTCACGCAGCGCGTCCATGTTGCCCAGGTACAGGCAATCTTCCAGCCCCTGACTGATATTGGCCAAGGCACGGGTAATCTTGCGGGTCACGAAAGTCTCGCCGCGACGCGGCGACTCGTGGTTGAAGAGAATACCGTTACAGGCATACATACCGTAGGCTTCACGGTAGTTGACCGTGATCCAGTAGGCATACATCTTCGCCACCGCATAGGGCGAACGCGGATAGAACGGCGTGGTTTCACGCTGCGGCGTCTCTTGGACGAGGCCATACAGCTCAGAGGTCGACGCCTGATAGAAGCGGGTTTTCTTTTCCAGGCCGAGCAAGCGAATGGCTTCGAGAATCCGCAGGGTACCCAAGGCATCGACATCCGCGGTGTACTCAGGCGACTCAAAACTTACCGCAACATGAGACTGGGCGCCCAGGTTGTAGACCTCATCAGGCTGAACTTCCTTGATGATGCGGGTCAAGTTGGAAGCGTCGGAAAGATCACCGTAGTGCAAAACGAAATTTTGATTGGCAACATGTGGATCCTGATAGATATGGTCCACACGCTGGGTATTGAATGAAGAAGCCCGGCGCTTGATTCCGTGAACTTCGTAACCTTTTTCCAGCAGCAATTCGGCGAGATAAGAACCGTCTTGCCCGGTAACGCCAGTAATTAAAGCTTTCTTTTTCATTTCAATTATCCAGTTCTATATTTCAGCCGAAATCAAATCAGAAACCCTGTCAGCCCAGTGCAGATGGCTGAACACACGCGCTGCGCGCTCGTGAATGACGCCGGGTTGCTCGAGATCAGGCGCTTGCGCCCGGTAAACACTGAGGATACGTACTGCCATTTGCCGGACATCAAGCCGGTCGACGATAAAACCATTGCGACCTTCTTCCACGAGCTCCGTGGCGATGCCGACATCAAATGCCACTACGGGTACGCCACACATTAGCGCTTCCCCTACCATCATAGGGCCAGCATCTTCGATTGACGTACTGACAAACAGATCAGCCTTACGATAAAGCGCCGCCAACGCGGCATCGCCTTGACAGTAGTCGAATTGGATCACTTTAACACGCTCAAGACCCAGATGAGAGAAGCGATCCGGCGCCAGGCACAGGAGACCAATCTCCTCCCCCGCGAGCAACTGCTGCTCCAGACAGACGAGCACTTGGGAGAGGTATTCAAAACCCTTGCGCGGGTCGTCAGCATCATTGGCATTGGTAAGCATCCGGAACTGCACCGAACGCTCCGGAGCACGCTGCGCCAGTTCTGGCTTGAACAGGTCGGCGTCCAGCGGCAGCGACAACAGCTGATGGTCAGCATATTGAATGGCAGAGCGCTTTCCGGCCTCATGAATGCGCTGGCTACCCGACAATAATGTCGCCTTCATCTGCAGAATATTCACCGACTTGGCGCGCAACTGATAAGCCGCATAATTTTTCTGGCGCTGATCGAGCGCCGGACAATCAGAGCAATCGACCTGGAAACCCGTGCACTGCCAGTAGTAGTGGCAGCCACCGGTCAGGTGCGCCATGTCCATTGAGGTGTAATACACCTTGCAACCAGTTTTTCTCTGGATCTGCAGGACATCGAAGCTGTTGGCAAAGCCCGCAACCCAGTGCACAAAGAGCACATCTGCCGAGGTAATACGCTGAACCAGCTCGGGATTGATGCCTTGAACCGCGGACTCGCCGACAGAAAAGAACAGGTACTTTCTTTTTGCCGAAAATCGCTCGCGAGCGGCAAAGTGGGCCCGCACCCTGGAGAACACTTTTGATGGCAAGTGCTTCCTGGCAAACGCCTTGATACGGACCTTGAACAGTTCGCTCACCACCCGCGTTACCGCCGGCACGGTATGGGACGATCGGGATTCAGCCACAAACAATTGCGAGTCGTGCCCGGCTGCCAGCAAGGACGCGTGAAAGCGCAAAGCCGCACTGCCGGCACCACCAAAATCATTGGTAGACAAGTGAATGACCCTGGCACTGAACGCTTGCTGCGCCCGCTCGGACGCACCGGTTTCCTTGAGACTCAACGCTGCTTCCTCATATAAACCCGCAAACCGATCAAGCAAATAACGAAGTACAGGATATAAGTAACAACGTATGCTTGCATAACACTTTCAACGCCCACCTGAGCGCGACTCATCAGCCAGGCACCCAACAAAAACAAACCGCCCTGGAGCACCTCGGCAATAATATATAACTTCGTTGCCGCCTTCGCCACGGCGATAAAACCGATTACATAGGCCGATATTTTGAAAAAGTCCCCCAGCAACTGATAAATAATCAGGTCGGCCAGCGGGCTAAACTCTTCGGAAAAAATAAGCTTTATGAAGAACGTTCGCCCCAGGTACAGCGTCCCCGCACCAAGGACAAAAATAGCCTGAACCAGATACAGGTGCCGGAGTGTCATCTTCACCACGACAGTACTGTCCTGTTCAGGGGAAATCCGTGGCACAAAATAGAAGGCCAGGAACATGGTAAAGAAACCCAGGTACGCCGCAGAAAAGCGAATCGCCGCCTGCCAGATCCCCGCATCGTGATAGCCCACCTGGGAAATCAACATGCTGCGCACAGTGATTTCTACCAGCGGGAATGCCAGCGTGCTGACCACCAGCATTGTGGTATAGGCAAACAATTGCCGGAACGACAGCCCATCAATCTTGAATAGGCGAATCCGCCCCCAAAAAGGTGAGCGACGGTAAAAGTACAGTGCTGGTAGCGCGCACAAGGATGAAGCCAGAACGATGGAAACCCCGGCCCCATACTCCAGATAACGGGAGATACAGAACCATAACAAAGGGACCGCCAAGACGTTGCCAAGAATCTGGCTGTAGGCGAAAACGTGGGTTACACGCAAGCCATTGGTGACACCGAAAACAACATTTGCAAACGCCAGTGCCAACTGGGCAATGGCCAGCAGAATGATGATCGACTGATAGTCATCGACACCAAATACAAACAGTGAAAGCGGCCGTGAAAGCACTATCCCCGCAATACAAACCAACAGGGAGAATAACAGGGCATAGGTGACCGCAGCCGAAATGAAACGCAGCAGTTTCCTGGGCGTCTGGTGGTACTCAGAACAGTACTTGACCAACGCATTGATGATGCCGCCTCCGGAAAGAATCGTCAGCACACTGACAACACTCATCAGGTGCCCGAGCTTACCCACGCCCTCCGGACCAAGATAAACAGCCATGACCTTAAGAAGGATGAAGCCCATGAGCACTTTCGATGCATGGGCGCCACCCGTGAACAGGGCTGAACGGACAGCACTCATTGAATTGAACTCAGCCCCTCGAGCGCTGCATCAATGACGGTAGCCACCATGGCATCAGTCATGTTGAACCAGACCGGAAGGCGAACCAGTCGTTCACTGTCACGAGTCGTTACTACGTCGTCACCGACAAACCTGCCGAACTGCTGGCCTGCAGGGCTGGCATGCAGAGGGATATAGTGGAATGGCGTCAAGATTTCGCGCTGACGCATATGGCTGATGAACTTCGCACGCTGGTCGAGCGACTGGAGTTTCAGGTAGTACATATGGCCATTGTGCTCGCAGCCCTCCGGAACCTGGGGACGCTGAACCAGCCCATGCAATTCCGAAGCCGCAAAGGCCTGGTGATACATATCCCAGATTTGCAGTCGACGGGCATTGATCTCTTTCGATTTTTCCAACTGTGCATAGAGGTAAGCAGCCTGCAACTCACCCGGCAAGAAACTTGAGCCAATGTCACGCCACGTGTACTTGTCGACCTGCCCACGAAAGAACTGCGAGCGGTTCGTACCTTTCTCACGAATGACTTCTGCACGCAAAACAAAGCGCTCGTCATTAATCAGCAGCAAGCCCCCCTCACCACCGCTGGTATAGTTCTTGGTCTCGTGAAAGCTGTAAGCCGCCAAATGCCCAATGGTGCCCAGCGGCCGTCCTTTGTAGGTCGACATCATGCCTTGAGCCGCATCTTCGACAACGAACAGGCCGTGCTTCTCGGCAATGGCCATCAACGTGTCCATTTCGCAGGCAACACCGGCATAGTGCACAGGAACGATCGCTTTTGTTCGTTCGGTAATCGCCTGTTCAACCAAGGTTTCGTCGATATTCATGGTGTCAGCCCGAACATCAACAAAGACAATTTTGGCACCGCGCAAAACAAAGGCGTTGGCGGTACTGACAAAGGTATAGCTTGGCATGATGACTTCATCGCCAGGGCCAATATCCAGAAGCAGTGCTGCCATTTCGAGCGCCTGGGTACAGGACGGCGTTAACAACGTGCGCAAGCAAGCAAAGCTTGTCTCAAACCACTGTTGGCAGCGTTGACTAAACTCGCCATCTCCGGACATTTTATCGCTGCGCATCGCCGCAATAACGTACTGATCTTCCGCACCGGTGTAAGGTGGTTTGTTGAACGGAATCATGCTACACCCTCGAAAATTCGCTTTCAGGCCGCCTTGCTGCACGATAGCAAAGCGGGCCTCACGATAAAACAGAGCCTGCCCCGGAAACACCAAAAGCGGCGCCGCCGCTTTTGGAGTCATGACCGAGCACTTTAATTATTGCGGTCGAACCGGCCGCCGGCGCATCGCTGCCGCCAACAGGACATAGCCTACACCCAGGAGCAATCCAGCCAGCGCAGCCATGGCCAGCACCACAGATTTTCTTGGCTTGATCGGGGCGTCAGGCTGTTCTATAGGACCGTCGATGCGAAAAACCGCTACACTCTCAGGGTTGACTTCAACACTCATATAGAACGCATACCGGGCCTGCAGGTCACGCAAACGGGTAATGAACGGATCGTCAGACCTGCGCTGCTCGAGGTTCTGAATCTCCGCCTCCAGCGCCTTGGTACCACGCATGTAGCTCAAGTGCCCATCCATACCCGCAGACACTTCGGTAGACAAATTCCCACTGATAATCGGCGGCTCTTTCAAACCAATTGCACGCGCAACATTCAGCGCCTCGCGCAACTGAACAATAAGGTCCTCGCGCACCTTCTGCCCACCTTCGCGCAAACGATCAATCTGTTGAGCCAGATTCCTCGCGCGAACTTCTGCTTCGCGGGTGACGTTCTTTATCATCTCTTCACGAGCCGAATCACCGGCGCGCATAACGTAAGTCTTGGCCCAGGCGACCACACGCTGTGGATCCTCGCCTTGCACTGTCAACGAATAGCGATCAGGGGAGTCTTTTCCACTGGGTGAAATCACCAACTCACGAGAAAATTTTTCGTAAAGTCGAGTTTGCGAACCCGCACGCTCTGACTCGCTGAGCGATGGCAGATAAAACTCTTCAAAAAAACTACGGCGCAACGATTCTGCTTGAAGATCACGCAAAAAAACCTCGTACACATCCTTGACCGAGTACGGTTTCAGCTCAGCCTCGGCAGTACGACCGTAGTTGAAATCGGCGATACCATTCTGGGTCGGCGGAATGACAAAAACCCGGGCTTCATAAACAGGCTTGGCGATGAACAGATAAATCACAGCTGCCAGGACGGCGAGGAACATGACTGACAAGATAATCAGTTTTTTCGCCCAAAGGCTTCCAAGTAACTCAAGCACGTCCAACTCTGGATCTAACCGATTACTCTCGGGGGTGTTGCGCATTTATAATTCAGTCCTTATCAGGTTTCGCTGCGCTCTTATCGTTGAGCGTTTTTACATCTATAACAGCCACGCCCTTGCCATTGGCAATCGCCAAGCAGGCTACGAAAATCAAACTTTAGCTCGCCCCCGCCCTTCTTTGCCAAGCAATCGGCCGGCCAGCACCAACAAGGGGCCCACAGCCAGACCAACCAGCAATGCGATAAGTACAAATACAGCCAACGGCAGGGAAGGCAGTGTCCAGGCCATGAAATGCAATGACGCCGGCTGCTGATTATCCAGCACAAAAATCAGCACCATCGCTGCTAGCAGCAAAAGAAATACGACCAAAATCAACCGCTTGAAGTTCCGCACGGAGGCTTCCTTTTATCCGATTAGTGTTCTTGGGACTCTTCCTCATTCACCCGATCCCGCAGCTCCTTCCCCGGCTTGAAGTGTGGCACAAACTTGCCATCCAGGCTGACGGACTGACCGGTTTTTGGGTTGCGACCTACGCGGGGGGCACGATAGTGCAGGGAGAAGCTGCCAAAGCCGCGGATTTCGATGCGGTCGCCAGTGGCCAGGCACTGGGACATTTGCTCAAGCATGGTCTTGATGGCCAGCTCGACATCCTTGGATGAGAGCAGCCCTTGATGGGTGACAATACGTTCGATCAGCTCCGACTTCGTCATATTTTTCCCTTCTTTATCAAGCAGCTAGATCATTGCTCCGTTGTTTTTAGCATGACCTGAGGGATTTGAACAGGGCGGTTCTTGACTTAATCGGATTTTGAAGAAATACGCCTTGGCGTAATGGATGATAGCTGTTTGCCATTGATTACGCCGAAGCTCACTGGCGTAAGGGTTTCAGCCGCAAGCAAGAATCGCAGGCATAAAAAAGGGCGACCGAAGTCGCCCTTTTTTAACACCAGCAGAACTTAGTTCTGTTTGGCCATTGCCTGACGCAGCAGCGCAGCCATGGTGGTGTCAGCAGCAGCTTCCGGAGCGGATTCTTTCAGGCTCTGGATAGCTTCTTTCTCTTCAGCGTCGTCTTTCGACTTGATCGACAGCTGGATGACGCGCGATTTGCGGTCAACGCTGATGATCTTCGCTTCGATCTCTTCGCCTTCCTTCAGGACGTTACGCGCGTCTTCAACGCGGTCACGGCTGATTTCGGAAGCTTTCAGAGTGGCTTCGATGTCGTCGGCCAGGGTGATGATGGCGCCTTTGGCGTCAACTTCTTTTACAACACCCTTGACGATTGCACCCTTGTCGTTGCTAGCAACGTACTCGGAGAACGGATCGCTTTCCAGCTGCTTGATACCCAGCGAGATGCGCTCGCGCTCTGGGTCAACCGACAGGATGACGGTGTCCAGCTCGTCGCCCTTCTTGAAGCGACGTACGGCTTCTTCGCCGACTTCGTTCCAGGAGATGTCCGACAGGTGAACCAGGCCGTCGATGCCGCCGTCCAGACCAATGAAGATACCGAAATCGGTGATCGACTTGATGGTGCCGGAGATCTTGTCGCCCTTGTTGAACTGGCCAGAGAAGTCTTCCCATGGGTTGGACTTGCACTGTTTGATGCCCAGGGAGATACGACGACGCTCTTCGTCGATGTCCAGAACCATGACTTCCACTTCGTCGCCGACTTGTACGACTTTCGAAGGATGGATGTTCTTGTTGGTCCAGTCCATTTCGGAAACGTGTACCAGGCCTTCCACGCCTTCTTCCAGCTCTGCGAAGCAGCCGTAGTCGGTCAGGTTGGTAACACGCGCCATGACGCGGGTGCTTTCTGGGTAACGAGCCTTGATAGCAACCCATGGGTCTTCACCCAGTTGCTTCAGACCCAGGGATACACGATTGCGCTCGCGATCGTACTTCAGAACCTTGACATCGATCTCGTCGCCAACGTTGACGATTTCCGATGGGTGCTTGATACGTTTCCAAGCCATGTCGGTGATGTGCAGCAGGCCATCAACGCCGCCCAGGTCAACGAATGCGCCGTAGTCGGTGAGGTTCTTGACGATACCTTTGACTTGCTGGCCTTCCTGCAGGGATTCCAGCAGAGCTTCGCGCTCGGCGCTGTTCTCGGCTTCCAGGACGCTGCGACGGGAAACGACAACGTTGTTGCGCTTCTGGTCCAGTTTGATGACCTTGAATTCCAGCTCTTTGCCTTCCAGGTGGGTGGTGTCGCGCACTGGGCGGACATCAACCAGGGAACCAGGCAGGAACGCACGGATACCGTTAACGTCGACAGTGAAGCCGCCTTTAACCTTACCGTTGATAACGCCCTTGACCACTTCTTCGGCGGCGAAAGCTGCTTCCAGAACAATCCAGCACTCGGCGCGCTTGGCTTTTTCACGGGACAGTTTGGTTTCGCCAAAGCCGTCTTCGACCGCGTCCAGCGCAACGTGAACTTCGTCACCGACCTTGATGGTCAGCTCGCCAGCTTCGTTGTAGAACTGCTCGAGCGGGATGACGCCCTCGGACTTCAGGCCAGCGTGTACGGTAACCCAGTCGCCGTCGATGTCGACAACGATACCGGTGATGATCGCACCCGGCTGAAGATTGAGGGTTTTCAGGCTTTCTTCAAAGAGTTCTGCAAAGCTTTCGCTCATTTTAATTCCTGTAGATTAGGGCGGGACATACGCCCATCAGCCACATTCCAGACAATGTGGGTTTCGTTCATATAAAGGAAAGCCGACAGGACGTTGACTGGTGCCCCTGCCTGCTCTCCTGGTCATCAGGCGATATCGCGCAGGGCGATCTCGCTCTTGATGCGTTGCAACACCTGCTCGATGGACAACTCCGTGGAATCCAGCTGGATCGCATCGGCCGCCGGCTTGAGCGGGGCCACTGCGCGCTGGGTGTCGCGCTCATCGCGCGCACGAATCTCATCTAGCAGACTCGACAGACTAACATCTTCGCCCTTGCCCTTCAACTGCAAGTAACGACGGCGGGCACGCTCCTCGGCGCTGGCGGTCAGAAAAACCTTCAGAGGCGCATTCGGGAACACCACGGTGCCCATGTCGCGGCCGTCGGCAATCAGCCCCGGCGCTTCCTGGAACGCCCGCTGGCGCTGCAGCAAGGCTTCACGCACCGCCGGCAGCGAGGCGACCATGGAAGCACCGGCACCCACGGTTTCGGTACGGATGACATTGCTGACATCCTCACCTTCGAGAATGATCTGCTGCAGCTTGCCCGGCTCGGCGGCGATGAACTGCACATCCAGATGTGCGGCCAGGGCCTTGAGCAATTCTTCGTTGGTCAGGTCGACACCGTGGTTGTTGGCGTTGAAGGCCAGCAAGCGGTACAGCGCGCCGGAATCCAGCAGCTTCCAGCCCAGCTCGCGGGCCAGCAGGCCGGCGACGGTGCCCTTGCCCGAGCCGCTTGGCCCGTCAATGGTGATGACCGGTGCGTTGGAATTCACGACTTGCCCTCTTCTGCCACACGGATGCCGACTTCGGCGCACAGGGCGAGGAAGTTCGGGAACGAGGTCGCGACGTTGGCACAATCATGGATGCGGATCGGCGCGGTGGCGCGCAACGAGGCCACACTGAAGGCCATGGAGATGCGATGGTCGCCATGACCGTGCACTTCGCCGCCGCCGATCACGCCGCCGTCGATGATAATGCCGTCCGGGGTTGGCTCGCACTTTACGCCCAGGGCCAGCAGGCCGTCGGCCATGACCTGGATGCGATCGGATTCCTTGACCCGCAGCTCTTCGGCACCGCGCAGCACGGTACGGCCTTGGGCGCAGGCCGCGGCGACGAACAGCACCGGGAACTCGTCGATGGCCAGCGGTACCAGGTGCTCGGGGATCTCGATACCTTTGAGTTTAGCCCCGCGTACGCGCAGGTCAGCCACCGGCTCACCGCCGACTTCACGCTGGTTTTCCAGGGTGATGTCGCCGCCCATCAGGCGCAGGATATCGATGACGCCGGTACGGGTCGGGTTGATGCCGACGTGCTCGAGCAGCAGTTCAGAGCCTTCGGCAATCGATGCAGCCACCAGGAAGAACGCCGCCGAGGAAATATCCGCCGGCACTTCGATATGAGTTGCCGTCAGCTTGCCGCCAGATTCCAGCGAAGCCGTAGGACCCTCAACGTCAACGCTGTAGCCAAAGCCACGGAGCATGCGCTCGGTGTGGTCGCGGGTTGGCGCAGGCTCGGTAACCGTGGTCTTGCCTTGGGCGTACAGGCCGGCCAGCAGCAGGCAGGATTTGACCTGGGCACTGGCCATCGGCAGCGTGTAGGTCAGGGCCTTGAGGGTGTGGCCACCACGGATGGTCATCGGCGGACGACCTTCGGCGGCAGTTTCGATCACCGCGCCCATTTCCCGCAGCGGGTTGGCCACGCGATTCATCGGCCGCTTGGACAGCGAGGCATCGCCGGTCAGCACGGTGTCGAACGGCTGCGCCGCCAGCAGGCCGGAGAGCAGACGCATGGAGGTACCGGAGTTACCCAGGTAGATCGGGCCCGGTGGCGGCTTCAGGCCATTGAGGCCGACACCATGGATAGTCACACGGCCATGGTGCGGTCCTTCAATGACCACACCCATGTCGCGGAAGGCCTGCAAGGTTGCCAGGGCGTCTTCGCCCTCGAGGAAACCTTCCACTTCGGTGGTGCCTTCGGCCAGGGAGCCGAGCATGATCGAGCGATGGGAAATCGATTTGTCACCTGGTACACGAATACGGCCAGACACGCGGCCACCAGGATTTGCCAGGAAAATCAGGTCGTTGGAGTTCATAGCGTCCACATAGGCCCGGCGGGCCAGGATTTTACTGAAATGCTCGCGGGCAACACGGGCGCGCGTGAAGACGCCCAGCAGTTGATGCCCATCCCCTGCATCGACCGCGTCGCGCAAGGCGTCGAGGTCGCTGCGAAATGTATCCAGCGTGCGCAGGACAGCCTCGCGATTGGCGAGAAAGATGTCGTGCCACATGACCGGGTCGCTTCCGGCGATTCTCGTGAAATCGCGGAAACCTCCGGCAGCGTAACGGAAGATATCGAGGTTTTCATTGCGCTTGGCCAGGGAATCGACCAGGCCGAAGGCCAGCAGGTGCGGCAAGTGGCTGGTCGCGGCCAGGACTTCGTCGTGACGCTCGACCTGCATGTGCTCGACATCGGCCTCAAGCGCACGCCAGAGCTGATCGACCAGCGCCAGCGCGGCCGGCTCGGTTTCAGCCAGCGGCGTGAGAATGACTTTGTGGCGGCGGAACAGCGAAGCATTGGAAGCCTCCACCCCGCTCTGCTCGGAGCCGGCAATCGGATGCCCGGGTACAAAACGCGGCAATCGCGCACCGAGGGCCTCGCGGGCGGCGCGCACGACATTACCCTTGGCACTGCCGACGTCGGTCAGCACCGCCTGGCCGAGATCCAGTTGAGCCAGGCGCGCGAGGAGCTTTTCCATGGCCAGGATCGGCACGGCCAGCTGAATGACATCAGCGCCGACGCAGGCGGCAGCGAGGTCTTCTTCGCAGCGGTCGACCACGCCCAGCTCCACCGCCAGCTTGCGCGACTGCGGATCGAGGTCGACACCGACCACTTCGCGGCACAGACCGCTTTCACGCAAGCCCTTGGCGAAAGACCCGCCAATCAGGCCCAACCCGACCACCACCAGCCGGCCGATGATCGGCCCAGGCTTGTTTACCACGACTTCAACCACGGAGCTGGACCCTGTTCAAAACTGCATGCACGCCATTCATACCTCAGAGTACCGCTTTAGGGTAGGAACCCAGCACCTTCAGGGCCACGGCTTCCTGACTGATCTGCTCGAGCACGGCCTTGATCAGCGGATCGCGGTGGTGGCCGACGAAATCGATGAAGAACACGTAGGTCCATTTGCCGCTGCGCGACGGACGGGTCTCGATACGAGTGAGGTCAATACCATTCTCGTGGAACGGCACCAACAGCTCGTGCAAGGCACCCGGCTTGTTGCTCATGGAGACGATGATCGAGGTCTTGTCGTCGCCGGTCGGCGGCACTTCCTGGTTACCAATCATCAGAAAGCGCGTGGAGTTGTCCGGACGGTCTTCGATCTTCTCGGCCAGGCGCGTAAGGCCGTACAGGCCAGCCGCCATGTCGCCGGCAATGGCCGCCGAGTTCCACTCACCCTTGACCCGCTTGGCCGCTTCGGCGTTGCTCGACACCGCCACGCGCTCGACATTCGGGTAATGGGCATCCAGCCACTTGCGGCACTGGGCCAGCGACTGGGCGTGGGAGTAGATGCGGCTGATGCTGTCGGTCTTGGTGTTCTCACCCACCAGCAGGTGGTGGTGAATACGCAGCTCGACTTCGCCGCAGATCACCATGTCGTGCTCGAGGAAGCTGTCGAGGGTGTGATTGACCGCACCCTCGGTGGAGTTCTCCACCGGCACCACGCCGAAGTTGACGGCGCCGGCCGCCACTTCGCGGAACACTTCGTCGATGGCTGCCATCGGCTTGCTGATCACCGCATGGCCGAAATGCTTCATCGCCGCAGCCTGGGTGAAGGTCCCCTCAGGGCCGAGGTAGGCGACCTTCAGCGGTTGCTCCAGGGCCAGGCACGAAGACATGATTTCGCGGAACAACCGCGCCATCTCTTCGTTGCCCAGTGGCCCCTGGTTGCGCTGCATGACGCGCTTGAGCACCTGCGCCTCACGCTCGGGACGGTAGAACACCGGCGTCTCGCCTTCGGCCAGGGTCGCGGTTTTGACCCGCGCCACTTCCTGCGCGCAGCGAGCACGGTCACTGATCAGCTCGAGGATCTTCTCGTCGAGGCTGTCAATGCGCACCCGCAGCGCCTTGAGTTCCTGCTCCGACATCAGCCGTGCTCCTTCTCGAATTCAGCCATGTAGCCAACCAGCGCTTCGACCGCGTCCAGGCCCAGGGCGTTGTAGATCGAGGCACGCATGCCACCGACCGAACGGTGCCCCTTGAGGTTGAGCAAGCCACGGGCGTCGGCACCGGCGAGGAAAGCCTTGTCCAGGCGCTCGTCGGCCAGGCGGAACGGCACGTTCATCCACGAACGGGCGTTGACGCTGATCGGGTTGGTGTAGAAGTCGCTGTTGTCGATGAAGCCGTACAGGCGGTCTTTCTTGGCCCGGTTGCGCTGCTCCATGGCCTCGACGCCGCCCTGCTCTTTCAGCCACTCGAAGACCAGCCCCGACAGGTACCAGGAATAGGTTGCCGGGGTGTTGTACATCGAGCCGTTGTCGGCCGCGACCTTATAGTCGAGCATGGTCGGGCAACTGCTGCGGGCGCGGCCGAGCAGGTCTTCACGGACAATCACCACCACCAGGCCGCTCGGGCCGATGTTCTTCTGGGCGCCAGCGTAGATCAGGCCGAAGTTGGAGACGTCGATCGGACGCGAGAGAATGTCCGAAGACATGTCGACCACCAACGGCACGTCACCGGTCTGCGGCACCCAGTCGAACTCCAGACCACCGATGGTCTCGTTCGAGGCGTAGTGCACGTAGGCGGCGTTGTCGCTCAGGTTCCATTCGTTCTGACCGGGGATGGCCAGGTAGTCGTAGGCCTTGGCACTGGCAGCAACGTTGATGTTGCCGTAGCGGCGGGCTTCTTCGATGGCTTTTTTCGACCAGATACCGGTTTCGATATAGTCGGCGGTGCCGTCTTCAGGCAGCAGGTTGAGCGGAATCTCGGCGAACTGCTGGCTCGCACCGCCCTGCAGGAACAGCACCTTGTAATTGGAAGGAATGGACATCAGGTCGCGCAGATCCTGCTCGGCCTTCTCGGCAATGGCCACGTAGTCGTCGCTACGGTGACTCATCTCCATCACCGACAGGCCTTTGCCACGCCAGTTCAGCATTTCAGCCTGGGCGCGCTGCAGTACAGCGTCAGGGAGCGCAGCAGGGCCTGCGCAGAAGTTAAAGGCTCGTTTGCTCACATCCACTCTCGCTCTGCTCTTGATGTCCGCAGGAGCCGGTCGGGCAGCGAGCCGTGCCCGACTGCCGCGACCTCCCCCACCAGGATTGCGCTACTAATAGGTTATTCCGGCTGTGCCTCTTCGTCGGCAACGGCATCGGCCTGTGGCGCCGCATCGGCGTCCACTTCGGTGCCATCCACGTCGGCGTCGAAGTCCTCGTCACCTTCCTCTTCGGATGGCTCCTGGACCCGCTCCAGACCCACCAGGGTCTCGTCGCTGGCCAGTTTGATGAGGGTCACACCCTGGGTATTACGGCCCAGGCTGGAGACTTCACCGACACGGGTACGGACCAGGGTGCCCTGGTCGGAAATCAGCATGATTTCTTCGCCGTCGAGCACCTGCACAGCCCCGACCAGACGGCCGTTACGCTCGTTGCTGACCATGGCGATTACGCCCTGACCGCCACGCTTGTACTCCGGGAACTCGCTAATGGCAGTACGTTTGCCGTAGCCGCGCTCGGAGGCGGTAAGGATCTGGCTGCCTTCTTCCGGGATGATCATGGAGATCAGCTTCTGCCCTTCGGCCAGACGCATGCCGCGTACACCGCGGGCAGTACGGCCCATGGCGCGAACGTCGGACTCCTTGAAGCGGGTCACCTTGCCGGCGTCGGAGAACAGCATGACCTCACGCTCGCCATCGGTGATGGCCGCGGAAATCAGTACGTCGCCTTCGTCCAGCTCCAGGGCGATCAGGCCGACACTGCGCTGGCGGCTGAAGGATTCCAGCGGGGTCTTCTTCACGGTGCCGTTGGCGGTGGCCATGAAGATGAAGTGACCTTCGGTGTATTCCTCGACCGGCAGCATGGTCGAAATGTACTCGCCCTCATCCAGCGGCAGCAGGTTGACCAGCGGTCGACCGCGCGCGGCACGGGAGGCTTCGGGGATTTCATAGGTCTTGAGCCAGTACACCTTGCCCTTGCTGGAGAACAGTAGCAGGGTGGTGTGGCTGTTGGCGACCAGCAGGTGCGAGATGTAGTCCTCGTCCTTGACGCCGGTAGCCGACTTGCCTTTACCACCGCGACGCTGGGCTTGGTAGGCGGCCAGTGGCTGGGTCTTGGCGTAGCCGCCATGGGAGATGGTCACGACCCGGTCTTCTTCCGGAATCATGTCACCCAGGGTCAGGTCCAGACGCGCATCGAGGATCTCGGTACGGCGCACGTCGCCGTACTCGGCGCGGATCAGCTCCAGCTCTTCACGGATCACTTCCATCAGGCGCTCGGCGCTGTTGAGGATGCGGATCAGCTCGCCGATCTGGTTGAGGATCTCCTGATACTCGGCCAGCAGCTTCTCGTGCTCCAGGCCTGTCAGGCGGTGCAGGCGCAGGTCGAGAATGGCCTGGGCCTGTTCCGGCGACAGGAAGTACTTGCCATCGCGCAGACCGAACTGCGGATCAAGGTTCTCCGGACGGCAGGAGTCGGCGCCGGCGCGCTCGACCATGACCTGCACGGCACTGGATTCCCACGGCGTGCTGATCAGCGCTTCCTTGGCCTCGGAAGGCGTTGGCGAAGCCTTGATCAGGGCGATCACCGGATCGATGTTGGACAGGGCAACCGCCTGGCCTTCAAGGATGTGCCCGCGCTCACGCGCCTTGCGCAGTTCGAACACGGTACGGCGGGTAACCACTTCGCGGCGGTGGCGAACGAAGGCCTCGAGCAGCTCCTTGAGGTTCAGCACCCGTGGACGGCCGTCGATCAGCGCTACCACGTTGATGCCGAAGACGCTCTGCAGCTGGGTCTGGGCGTAGAGATTGTTGAGGATCACCTCAGGCACTTCGCCACGACGCAGCTCGATGACGATACGCATACCGTCCTTGTCGGACTCGTCGCGCAGCTCGGTAATACCTTCGAGCTTCTTCTCCTTGACCAGCTCGGCGATCTTCTCGATCAGACGCGCCTTGTTCAGCTGGTACGGCAGCTCGGTGACGACGATCTGCTGGCGGCCACCGACCTTGTCGATGTCTTCGACCATCGAGCGGGCGCGCATGTAGATACGGCCACGGCCGGTGCGATAGGCCTCGATGATGCCCTGGCGACCGTTGATGATCGCCGCGGTCGGGAAGTCCGGGCCGGGGATGAACTGCATCAGTTCGTCGACAGTGATGTCGGCGTTGTCGATCAGCGCCAGGCAACCGTCGATGACTTCACCGAGGTTGTGCGGCGGAATGTTGGTCGCCATGCCCACGGCGATACCGCTGGAACCGTTGACCAGCAGGTTGGGGATCTTGGTCGGCATGACCGCCGGGATCTGCTCGGTACCGTCGTAGTTGGGTACCCAGTCGACCGTCTCTTTATGCAGGTCGGCCAGCAGCTCGTGGGCCAGCTTGGTCATGCGCACTTCGGTGTATCGCATGGCGGCGGCATTGTCGCCGTCGACCGAACCGAAGTTACCCTGGCCGTCGACCAGCAGGTAACGCAGCGAGAACGGCTGGGCCATACGTACGATGGTGTCGTAAACGGCGGTATCACCATGCGGGTGGTACTTACCGATCACGTCACCGACCACACGGGCGGATTTCTTGTACGGTTTGTTCCAGTCGTTACCCAGTTCGCTCATCGCATACAGAACGCGGCGATGCACGGGCTTCAAGCCATCACGCGCATCGGGCAGTGCACGCCCGACAATGACGCTCATCGCGTAGTCGAGGTAGGACTGTCTCAGCTCGTCTTCGATATTGACCGGGAGGATTTCTTTGGCCAGTTCGCCCATGAGAAGCCTGATTCCTTTTTCTGGTGAAACCTCGTCACATCCATATGGGACGAACGAAGCTCGCCGCTGCAAAGTGACTCCTTGCAACGACTTACGACAAATCAACGAGTTATGCCATGGATCTGCGCAGTAAAGACAGCCCCGCAGGGCGGCCTTGGAAACCGTCGGATGTTACCACAATCGCCCAGAGGGTGGGAGTAGCCTGCGGCACTACTACCCTACTGCTCGTCGATAACGCCCGTTAGCCGCTACAACAGGCCGCAGACGACGGCAAAGACTCAATGCAAACGCTTGCGACACATCAGTTGCGCCATCTTCACCGTGTCCGGGCGCTCGACGATGCCTTTCTCGGTGATGATCACGTCGATCAGGTCGGCCGGAGTTACATCAAAGACCGGATTGAACGCCTCGAAGTCGGCGCCTAGCGACTCGCCGCCGAGCTCCAGCAACTCGCTGGGGCTGCGCTCTTCAAGGAGGATGTCGTCGCCACTTTCAAGGTTCATGTCGATGCTCGAGCTCGGCGCCACGACCATGAAGCGCACGCCGTGGTGCATGGCATTGACCGCCAGCTGGTAGGTGCCGATCTTGCTCGCCACATCGCCATTGGCAGTAATGCGCTCGGCGCCGACGATCACCCAGGTGATGCCCTTGGTTTTCATCAGGTGGGCAGCCGCCGAGTCGGCAGTGATGGTAGCCGGGATACCCTCGCCGGCCAGCTCCCAGGCGCTCAGGCGCGAGCCCTGCAGCCACGGGCGGGTTTCATCGACATAGACGCGCTCGATCATGCCTTCCAGGTAAGCGCCGCGCACCACCCCGAGGGCGGTACCGAAGCCGCCGGTGGCCAGGGCCCCGGTGTTGCCATGGGTGAGAATGGCCTGTTCGTTGCCCTGGTGCTTGCGGATCAGGTCGACGCCCAGCTGGGCCATGGTCAGGTTGGCTTCACGGTCGCTTTCATGAATGGCCACGGCCTCAGCCGCCATGATGGCCTGCACGTCATCGCCATCCTTGAGCCGCAGCAGGCGCTCACGCATGCGGTTCAGGGCCCAGAACAGGTTGGCGGCGGTCGGCCGCGCGTGCACCAGCAGCTCGAAATCCTCTTCTAGGGCCATTTCCCAGTCACCGCCGGCGGCCAGGCGCTGGGCAATCGCCATCGCCAGGCCGTAGGCGGCGCTGATGCCAATGGCCGGGGCGCCGCGCACCACCATTGTGCGGATAGCCTCGGCCACTGCGGCGGCGTCCTTACAGGCCAGCCAGACCTGCGCCGACGGCAACGCGCGCTGGTCGAGCAGATAGAGGGTGCCATCCCGCCAATCGATGGCTTTCACCTTCTCTGCTGCCATTAGTCGATCGCGCATGCCTCACCCCATCATTCGGACATCAAAAGCGGACGATTATAGCGAGCCCCAGGCGCGGACGCTCGGGTATACTTCGCCCTCACCTTCTATCGCCCAGGGAAACCTGACATGCCCAAACCCGCTTTGCCGCTCGACCTGCTGCTCCTGCCTGCCTGGCTGGTGCCGGTCGAGCCTGCCGGGGTGGTTTTGCAGGACCATGCCCTGGGCGTGCGCGACGGGCAGATCGTGTTCATCGGCCCGCGCAGCCAGGCCCAGGCGTTCATCGCGGCGCAAACCCGCGAGCTGCCGGGCTGCCTGCTCAGCCCGGGGCTGGTCAACGCCCACGGCCATGCGGCGATGACCCTGTTTCGCGGCCTGGCCGACGACCTGCCGTTGATGACCTGGCTGCAGGAGCAGATCTGGCCGGCCGAAGAGCGCTGGGTCGACGAAGATTTCGTCCGCGACGGCACCGACCTTGCCATCGCCGAGCAGGTAAAAGGCGGCATCACCTGCTTCAGCGACATGTACTTCTACCCCAAGGTAGCCAGCGAGCGCGTGCACCACAGCGGCATCCGCGCGCAAATCGCCGTGCCCCTGATGGATTTCCCGATCCCTGGTGCGCGCAGCACCGAAGAAGCCCTGCAGCTGGGCATCGAGCTGTTCGGCGACCTGCGCCACCACCCGCGCATCACCGTGGCCCTGGGCCCGCACGCGCCGTACACGGTCAGCGACGCCAACCTGGAAAAGATCCGCGTCATCGCCGAAGAGCTCGACGCGCCGATCCACATGCATATCCATGAAACCGCCCTGGAGGTCGAGCAATCGCTGCACACCCGCGGCGAGCGCCCGCTGGCCCGGCTGGCTCGCCTGGGCCTGCTCGGGCCGCGCCTGCAGGCGGTTCACATGACTCAGGTCAGCGACGAGGATCTGGCCCTGCTGGTAGAAAGCAACACCAGTGTGGTGCACTGCCCGGAGTCCAACCTCAAGCTGGCCAGCGGTTTCTGCCCGGTCGAGCGCTTGTGGCAGGCCGGCGTCAACGTCGCCGTCGGTACCGACGGGGCGGCCAGCAACAATGACCTCGACCTGCTCGGCGAAACCCGTACCGCGGCGCTGCTGGCCAAGGCCGTGGCCGGCTCGGCCAGCGCCCTGGATGCCCACCGGGCGTTGCGCATGGCCACCCTCAACGGCGCCCGGGCACTGGGCCTGGAGGCGATCACCGGTTCGCTGGAAGTGGGCAAGGCCGCCGACCTGGTCGCGTTCGACCTTTCCGGCCTGGCCCAGCAACCGCTGTATGACCCGGTGTCGCAATTGATCTACACCAGCGGCCGGGACTGCGTGAAGCATGTCTGGGTCGCCGGCAAGCCACTGCTTGACGACCGGCGCCTGACCCGCCTGGACGAACAGGCCCTGCACGCCACCGCCTGTGCCTGGGGCCAGCGGATCGGCGCGCGCAACGAATAAACGTCCGGCAGCCAGTGCTGGCGGGCAAAAGCAAATTATCCAAGTTTCAGAGGACTGTTCCATGAGCAACGTCGACCACGCCGAAATCGCCAAGTTCGAAGCCCTGGCCCACCGCTGGTGGGACCGCGAAAGCGAGTTCAAGCCACTGCACGACATCAACCCGCTGCGGGTCAACTGGATCGACGAGCGGGTCAAGCTGGCCGGCAAGAAGGTCCTCGACATCGGCTGTGGCGGCGGCATCCTCAGCGAAGCGATGGCCCTGCGCGGCGCCACTGTGACCGGTATCGACATGGGTGAGGCGCCGCTGGCCGTGGCCCAGCTGCATCAGCTCGAGTCCGGGGTCAACGTCGAGTACCGGCAGATCACTGCCGAGGCCCTGGCCGAAGAGATGCCCGAGCAGTTCGACGTGGTCACCTGCCTTGAAATGCTCGAGCACGTGCCAGACCCTTCCTCAGTAATTCGCGCGTGCTTCCGTATGGTCAAGCCCGGTGGCCAGGTGTTCCTCTCGACCATCAACCGCAACCCCAAGGCCTACCTGTTCGCCATCATCGGCGCCGAATACATCATGAAGCTGCTGCCGCGCGGCACCCATGACTTCAAGAAATTCATCCGCCCGTCCGAGCTCGGCGCCTGGAGCCGCGACGCCGGCCTGACCGTCAAGGACATCACCGGCCTGACCTACAACCCGCTGACCAAGCATTACAAGCTGGCCAACGACGTTGACGTCAACTACATGATCCAGACCCTGCGCGAGGAATAAGCATGCGTTTGCGAGCGGTACTTTTCGACATGGACGGCACCCTGCTCGACACGGCGCCGGACTTCATCGCCATCTGCCAGGCCATGCTCGCCGAGCGCGGCCTGCCGGCAATCGAAGACCAGAAAATTCGCGACGTGGTCTCGGGCGGTGCCAAGGCCATGGTCTCGGTGACCTTCAACCTCGACCCCGAGGACGAAGGCTTCGAGGCCTTGCGCCTGGAATTCCTCGAGCGTTACCAGCAAGGTTGCGCGGTGCATAGCAAGCTCTACGACGGCATGGCCGAACTGCTGGCCGACATCGAGAAAGGCAAGCTGATCTGGGGCGTGGTCACCAACAAGCCGGTGCGCTTCGCCGAGCCAATCATGCAGCGACTGGGTCTGAGCGAGCGTTCGGCGCTGTTGATCTGCCCGGACCACGTGAAGAACAGCAAGCCAGACCCCGAGCCGCTGATCCTGGCCTGCAAGACCCTCAATCTGGACCCGGCCAGCGTGCTGTTCGTCGGCGACGACCTGCGCGACATCGAGTCGGGCCGCGATGCCGGCACCCGTACTGCTGCGGTGCGCTACGGCTATATTCATCCAGATGACAACCCCAACAACTGGGGTGCGGATGTGGTGGTCGACCATCCGCTGGAGCTGCGCAAGGTGCTCGACAACGCGCTTTGCGGCTGCTGATTTCAGACACGCATCGCGGGGCAAGCCCGCTCCCACAGCCCCGCGATGAAGTCACACCCATTTCCAGGAGGTAACCCCATGTTCGATTACTCTGCCCGCCCCGACCTGCTCAAGGGCCGGACCATCCTGGTCACCGGTGCCGGTCGCGGCATCGGTGCGGCCGCGGCCAAGAGCTATGCCGCCCATGGCGCCACCGTCTTGCTGCTGGGCAAGACCGAAGCCAACCTGAGCCAGGTCTACGACGAGATCGAAGCGGCCGGCCACCCCAAGCCTGCGGTCATCCCGTTCAACCTGGAAACCGCCCTGCCGCACCAGTACGACGAACTGGCGGCGATGATCGAAGCCGAGTTCGGGCATATCGACGGCCTGTTGCACAACGCCTCGATCATCGGCCCGCGCACGCCGCTGGAGCAGCTCTCGGGCGACAACTTCATGCGCGTGATGCAGATCAACGTCAATGCCATGTTCATGCTCACCAGCACCCTGCTGCCGCTGCTCAAGCTGTCGGCCGATGCCTCGGTGATCTTCACCTCCAGCAGCGTCGGGCGCAAAGGCCGGGCCTACTGGGGTGCCTATGGAGTGTCGAAGTTCGCCACCGAGGGTCTGATGCAGACCCTCGCCGACGAGCTTGAAGGGGTGGCGCCGGTGCGGGCCAACAGTGTCAACCCGGGCGCCACCCGCACCAGCATGCGCGCCCAGGCCTACCCTGCAGAAACACCGGAAAACAATCCGCTGCCAGAGCAGATCATGCCGGTTTACCTGTACCTGATGGGCCCGGACAGCACCGGCATCAACGGCCAGGCGTTCAACGCCCAGTAAGCTCAGCCCTCGGCCAGCTCCGCCCGGGCCCGGGCGGGCTGCTGGCGCTGTTCCTGTTCTTGTTGCATGCAGCGTTCAAGGAACAGGAACATATAGTCGTAGCTCTTGCAGACGGCCCGGCGCAGTTCGGTTTGCAGCGCCGCCGACGGGTTGTTGCCGGCCAGGGTGCAGACGATCTCCAAAGCCTCCCACGGGTGCGCGTCATCGTACTGGGCGTGCATCTTCAGCCATTTCATGGCGCGCTTGCGACCCTCTTCCGGGAAGCCCTGGGCATAGACACCGGTTGAGCACACCACCGCCGACCACTCGCCGGTTGCGCCTTCGATGGCGTAGTTGGTGGCGGCAATCGCCACTACCAGCGCATCGGTCGCACAGGTGTGCCAGCACCAGTCGCTGAGGGCATTGAGTTCGCTGGGAACTTCCTGCGCCTGCAACTCTTCGAGGCTGACGCCATGGGCCTGGGCCCAGAACCGCCAGTAATCGGCGTGGTTGAGTTCGACACGGATGTTGCGCATCAGCCAGCGCCGCGCCATGTCTTCACCAGGGTGGCGGGCGTACTGGGTCTTGGTGAGGTTCTTGGCCATGTACAGCGAGAACTGCTCGACCACCGGCCAGCCACCAATCAGGTACTGGCGCATGGTCCGGCCACTGAGGCGGCCATCGCGCATGCGTTGATAAAGCTCGTGCTCCACCACCCGACGCTTGCTCTCGCTGCAGTCCTTGATCAACTGCTGGGCCCAAAGCGGGTAACTGCTGGGGTCCATCAATGGACCAGTACGTATGAACGCGTCAATCACTGTCAGCTCCTTGTTCCTTGTGATTATCGGTGGATCTCAGCGAAAGGTCCCCGGCGCCTTGAACAACAGGGGCCTTGCAGCAATCCGTTTGCGCTGCAAGCTGTCACAGGTGAACACCTGTGGCCGCTCGATCAGGTATCCCTGGGCGTAGTCGACGCCAATTTCCTGCAGGGCCTGCTCGATCAACGGGGTTTCGACAAACTCGGCAATGGTGCGTTTGCCCATCACGTGACCGATGTGATTGATCACCTCGACCATGGCCCGGTTGATCGGGTCATCGAGCATGTCCTTGACAAAACTTCCGTCGATTTTCAGAAAGTCTACAGGCAAATGCTTCAAATAAGCGAACGACGACATACCGGCGCAAAAGTCATCCAGCGAGAACCGGCAACCTAGGCCCTTGAGCTCGTTGATAAAGCGAATGGCGCTGCCAAGGTTGGCGATGGCGCTGGTTTCGGTTATTTCGAAACAAATCATGTGCGGCGGGATGGCGAACTCGCTGAACAGCCGTTGCAGGTATTCAAGGAATTTGTCGTCACCAATACTGCTGCCCGACAGGTTGATCGCGCACATGGCCAACGGGCCTTCGCGCTGCTCGTCCAGGCACTGGCGGATGACCTTGAACACACTGCGCACCACCCAGCGGTCCAGCGCAGTCATCAGGCCATAGCGCTCGGCGGCGGGGATGAAGCTGTCGGGCAGAATAATGCGCCCGCTCTCGTCATGCAGGCGCAGCAGAATCTCGATATGCCCGGCGCCCTCATGGGGGCCGAGGGCGGCAATTTCCTGGGCATACAGGCAGAAGCGGTTTTCTTCCAGGGCCACGTGCAGGCGCTGGATCCAGGCCATCTCGCCAAAGCGCATGGACAGCTCGCTGTCGTCGGCGTGGTACACCTGTACGCGGTTGCGGCCCTTCTCCTTGGCCATGTAGCAGGCCATGTCGGCGGCCCGCAGCGAAGCTTCAAGAGTGGTCGGGCCCTGGGCGATATGCACCAGGCCCAGGCTCACGGTGGTCATGAACGGTCGCCCTTTCCAGACGAAATGCAGGCTCTGCACGGCCTGTCGCAGGCTCTCGGCAATCCGCTCGGCCTGCTCCTGTGGGCAGTTTTCGAGGAGGATGCCGAACTCGTCGCCGCCCAGCCGCGCCAGGGTGTCGCCTTCGCGCAGGCCGGCCTGGAGCACCGCACAGATATGGCGCAGCAGTTCATCGCCAGCGGCATGGCCGCAGGTATCGTTGACCAGCTTGAACTGGTCCAGGTCGAGGAACATCAGTGAATGCCGTGCCGGCTTGCGCGCCATGGCGTTGAGCGCCAGCTCCAGGCGATATTCGAACTCGCGACGGTTGGCCAGGCCAGTCAGGGCGTCGTGAGTCGCCTGCCAGGACAGGTTGGCGATGTACTGGCGTTCCTGGGTCATGTCGTGCAGCACCAGGACAATACCGCTGACCTTGCCTTCGGCCATGATCGGCGCGCCCACCAGCGTCACTGACACGGTGCTGCCGTCCAGGCGCTGGATCAGCTTGGTGTGTTCGCTGCCACCCTTGAGGCCACCTTCAAGCACGCGCTCGACCAGGGTCAGGCTGTCTTTTTCGGCGTTCTCGTCGAGCAGGCTGAACAGCGCCGCCAGCGGCAGGCCCTGGGCCTGGGCGGCATGCCAGTGGGTCAACTGCTCGGCGGCCGGGTTCATGTAGGCGATGCAGCCTTCGACATCGGTGGTGATCACGCCATCGCCGATCGATTCGAGGGTGATCTGCGCCCGCTCCTTCTCCACCTCAAGGGCATTGGCAAAGGCCTGGCGCTGGGCCAGCAGCTTGCTCGAGCGCATCCAGGCCAGGGCAATCAGAAACAATGCAGTAGCGAGGTTAGTGACCAGCAGCACCCGCAGCAACATCCGCGAGCCTTCGCCCAGGGCATCGCTGAACGCCCGCGCGGCCGGGGTCACGGCATCGTTGATCGCGGCAATCTGCGCCTTCCAGCCGGCAACGCTGCGGGCGTCGGCCTGGCCGGTGCGAAAACCGCTGTGCATCTGCTCGGCCACTTCGTCCAGCTGGCGCAGAAATCCGTCACCGACTGCCCACAGCTCGATGGCCTTTTGCATATAGCTGACCTGATGAAAGTTCAGGTACAGCCAGATCACGCTGGAAACGTCGTCGGGATGGTTGCCGCCCTGGAGGATGCCACGGCGCGCGGCGTCGATATCCGGGCTCGGCAAGTCGAGGGCTACACGCAGGTCATGGCCGCCCTGGGGCACGGCGATGGCCTTGCGATACTTCTTGAAGACCGCCTCGTCGCGGCTGTCAGCGTATTGATTGAGGTAATAGATGGCGTCTTTCTGGCCCTTGGACCACAGGCTCTCGCCCGCCACATAACCACGCACTGCCGACAGCGCGTACAGGCTGATGCTCCCGAGCAAGGCCTGAAACAGCACCACAGCAACAAATGGCCAGATAATGCCCAACAACTTTGGCGCTTCGAGAGTCCGTTTTCGCTTCATGAGGTCCCTTGCAACAGAGCCGGATGAATCCCACCTACCAAAGCACAGCCTAGGCTATTTGCCATTAATCCTGCAGAGCTTTTCTCACTTGCTAACCAATTTGCCCTAACTCTGTTGCAAATGGCCGTACAGCTTGGCGTACAAGCCACCTTCGGCGATCAATTGCTGGTGATCGCCGTCCTCGGCGACATGGCCGCCGTCAAACACCAGCACCCGGTCGGCCTGCTTCACCGCCGACAGGCGGTGGGCAATGATCAGCGTGGTGCGGGCGCTGAGAAAACGGGTCAGGGCCTGGTGCAGGTTGTATTCGGTGGCCGCATCCAGGGCCGAGGTGGCCTCGTCGAGAATCACCACCTTGGGCTCGGCCAGCACCATCCGCGCAATGGCCAGGCGCTGACGCTGGCCACCGGACAAACGCACCCCGGAGCGACCAACCACGCTGTCCAGGCCTTGCGGCAAGGCGGCGATGGTAGCGTCGAGCTGGGCGATGTTCAGCGCCTGCCAGCAGGCATCATCGCTGCAGTCGCGGCCCATGGTCAGGTTGGCGCGCACCGTGTCGTTGAACAGCGACGGGTGCTGGAGTACCACCGCAACATGCTCGCGCAGGGTTTCCAGGCCGATTTCCTGCAGGGTCGAGCCACCAAAGCGGATGGTCCCGGCCTGGGCGCTGTACAGGCCCAGCAGCAGTTGCACCAGGGTGCTCTTGCCACCGCCACTGGCGCCGACGATGGCGACCTTTTCGCCGGGGGCAATCGACAGGTTGAGCTGGTCGAGCACCGGCTCGTCGTTGTAGGCAAAGCGCAGGCCCTGCACCTCGATGCCGACAGTGTCGCGGCCCTTGAACGGGTCGATGCCACCGGGGTATTGCGGCTCGTCGGCCCGCGCCAGCAGCTCGTTGAGCCGGCTCAGGGCGCCGCCAGCGGCGTAGTAGGCGTATTGCAGGTTGAGCAGTTGCTCGACCGGGCCGATCATGAACCACAGGTAGCTGAACACCGCCAGCATCTGCCCGATCGAGAGGTCGGAGAACAGCACCGTGAGCATCGCCGCGGCGCGGAAAATGTCGATGCCGAACTGGAACAGCAAGCCGCTGGCACGCCCGCTCGCGTCGCTTTTCCACTGCGAGGCGACGGCGTAGTTGCGTACCTCCTGGGCGCGCAGGCCAAGGCGGCCGAGGAAATAGCCCTGGCGGTTGCTGGCACGGATTTCCTGGATCGCGTCGAGGGTCTCGGTCAGCGCCTGGGTGAAGCGCGAGGTGCTGTCGTTCTCAAGCTTCTTCAGGTGCTTGACCCGCTTGCCCAACTGCACCGTGGCGAAGATCACCAAGGGGTTGAACAGCAGGATCAGCAACGCCAGCTTCCAGTGCATCCACATAAGGATGGCGGCGGTGCCGGTCAGGGTCAGCATGGCCACCAGGAAGCGGCTGAGGGTTTCGCCGACGAACTTGTCGAGGGTGTCCAGGTCGGTGACCAGGTGGGTGGTCACGGTACCGCTGCCCAGACTTTCGTATTCACTCAGGGAAATGCGCTTGAGGCGCTCGATCAGGCGAATGCGCAAGCGGTAGACGATGTCTTTGGCAAGGCCGGCGAACAGCTTGGCCTGCACCACGTTGAAGGCCAGGGCGGCGCAGCGCAGGGTCAGGGTGAATACCAGCATCAGGCCGATGTAGCCACCAGCAACCTGCCAGTTGCCGGGCAGGAACTGGTTCATCCATTTGAGCGCGGCATCGCCATGGCCGAGCAGCACTTCGTCAACCAGCAACGGCAGCAGCAAGGGGATCGGCACACTGCACAACGCCGCCAGCACGGCCACGCCGTTGGCGATCCACAGGGCTTTTTTATGGCGCAGGGCCAGGCGGCGGATTTCTGCCCAGCTCAAGCGATCAGCATGCACAGGGCCTGGCCCTGGTACCGGGTCGGGTGAACCCGGCAGGTCAAGCACAGGCGGCCTGCTGCAGCCAGCGGCCGAGCAGCGGCTCAAGCGATTCGAGGGCTTGATAGCCATTGGTCAGCAAGGCCAGCTGGCCATTGCGTTCGGCCAGCAGGGTCGGGAAACCGGCAATGCCCAGGTCCTGGACCCAGGTGAAGTCCGCCGCCGTGGCCGCGCGCTGTTCGGCGCTGGTAAAGGCTTCGGCAAAGGCGGCGCGCTGGTAACCGGCCTGCTCGGCCAGTTCTACCAGCAAGGGCGCACGAGTGACGTCTTCGCCGCGCTGGTAGAAGGCCTGCTGGATCAGCTTGAGCAAGGCACCCACGTATTGCGGGTCAAGGCTACGGGCGGTGACCAGGGCCCGACAGGCAGGCTCGGTGTCGTAGACAAAACCGTCAGGCAGTGCGCCTTCGAATTGAAAATCCTGCCCGGTGGCGTCGTGTACCGCCTGCCAGTGATCAAGGATGTAGCCGCGGGTCGAGGCATCCAGCGCACGGCTGCCGGAACGCAGGCCGCCGAGCACCACCCGGGTCGGCACGCCCGCCGCCTGTGCCTGGGCGATCAGGGCCTCGGCGACCGGGGCAAAGCCCCAGCACCATGAGCACATCGGGTCCATCACATACAGCAGGCGTGCGGACATCAATCAGGCCTCGGCAGCTTTGCGGTAGTTGTGACCGATCGGGTGAGGCTGATTGCGCGCCTTGGCCAGTTCGATCTGCTTCTGCCGGTCAATGGCGCTGCGCCGGGTCTTTTCGCTCAGGCTGTCCCAGCAATGCGGGCAGCTGATGCCTGGCGAGTAGTGCTCGGACGCACGGTCTTCCACGCTGATCGGGGTGCGGCAGGCATGGCACTGGTCGTAATCGCCCTCGGTCAGGTCGTGACGCACGGTGACCCGGTTGTCGAACACGAAGCAGTCGCCCTGCCAGCGGCTTTGATCCTGTGGCACCTCTTCGAGGTATTTGAGGATCCCGCCCTTAAGATGATAGACCTCTTCGAAACCCTCGCCGAGCATATAGCTGGAGGCTTTTTCGCAACGAATGCCGCCGGTGCAGAACATCGCCACTTTCTTGTGCTTGGCCGGGTCGAAGTTGGCCTTGATGTACTCGGGGAACTCGCGGAAGGTGGTGGTCTTGGGGTCGATCGCGCCTTCGAAGGTGCCGATCGCCACTTCGTAGTCGTTGCGGGTGTCGATCAGCAGCACTTCAGGGTCGCTGATCAGCGCGTTCCAGTCCTGGGGCTCGACGTAGGTACCGACCTTGTAGTTCGGGTCAACGCCCGCCACGCCAAGGGTGACGATCTCTTTCTTGAGCTTGACCTTGGTGCGGTAGAACGGCTGTTCGTCGCAGTAGGACTCTTTGTGGTCGATATCCACCAGGCGCGCATCGCTGCGCAGCCAGGCCAGCAGGCCGTCGATGCCTTCACGGGTACCGGAGACGGTGCCGTTGATACCTTCCTCGGCCAGCAACAAGGTGCCCTTGATGCCATTGGCCATCATGCTCTCGAGCAGCGGCTCGCGCAGCTCGAGGTAATCTTTCAGGGTGACGAATTTGTACAGCGCCGCAACGACGATAGCTTGGGACATGCAGTAACTTCTCCAGGTGGTCACCCTCGCAAAGGGCGGACCGGATGCCAAATAAAAACGCGCCGACAAGCGGCGCGTTGATCATTCTAGCAAAAACCTGACGAGGAAATCAGTGCTTGCTGCCACCGGCGCAGGTCGGCGACGCCGGGGCGACACCGATTTTCTGCCATTCCTGCGGCGTATAGGTGTGCAGCGCCAGGGCGTGAAACTCGCTCATCAGCTCACCGAGGGTGGCATACACTTTCTGGTGACGCTTGACGCTGTTCAGCCCCTCGAACTGCTCGCTCACCAGCACCGCCTTGTAATGGGTCTGCTGCCCACGGCTGTGCATGTGGCTTTCATCGAGCACCTGCAAGTGCGTGGGTGCCAGCGCTTGCAGGCGGTGCTCGATCTTTTGCTGCATGGTCATGTCGGGCTCCGCTGCTTACTTCTTGGCTGGCGCGGCGGCCTTGCCGGCGTTCGGGTCGAGTTCCTTGGTCATGTCAGCCAGCAGCTTGTTGACCACCGGTACCGCGCTTTCCAGTTTCTGCTGGGTCAGCTGCGCCGATTGCTGGGTCACCTGCGGCATCTTCTCGAGGACTTTCTTGCCCAGAGGCGACTGGTAGAAGGCGACCAGGTCTTTCAGTTCGCTTTCAGTGAAGGTGGTGGTGTAGAGCTTGACCATGTCCGGCTTGAGCTTGTTCCAGCCGATGGCCTGGTCCAGGGCGGCGTTGGCCTTGGCCTGGTAGCTGTCGAGCACGGATTTCTTCGAGGCTGGGGCCTTGGTCTGTTCGAAACGCTGGGCAAACATCTGCTGCACCTGCATGTAGACCGGAGTACCGAGCTTGTCGGCATGCGCCATCATGAGGAATTTTTCAGCACTGGCGTTGTGGCTGGCGGTATCTGCAAGCACCTGGCCGCTGGCGCAGACCAGCGCTACAGCAGTGCAGAGGGCGCGAAGACGGGTCATCGGAATTCCTTCAATAGACAGAGGAGGTAGTACCCCAGAGTAGAGCATTCTGCGCCGACAGTGGCACAGTGCTCAAGTGGGTCGACGCGCGATGGAACCGCTACGCCAAATAAGGACCTAAACTGCGAATTCAGACCACAAGGGAGTGAGCGCAGCATGAGCCGTATCGAAACTGACAGCCTGGGGCAGGTCGAAGTTCCTGACCAGGCCTACTGGGGTGCCCAGACGCAACGCTCGCTGATCAACTTTGCCATCGGCAAGGAACGCATGCCGCTGGCGGTGTTGCATGCCCTGGCACTGATCAAGAAAGCCGCGGCACGGGTCAACAACCGCAACGGAGACCTCGCGGCGGACATCGCCCGGCTGATCGAACAAGCCGCCGACGAAGTGCTCGACGGGCAACTGGACGACCAGTTTCCGCTCGTCGTCTGGCAGACCGGCAGTGGCACCCAGAGCAACATGAACGTCAACGAAGTGATCGCCGGTCGTGCCAACGAACTGGCCGGCAATGGCCGTGGCGGCAAAACGCCAGTACACCCCAACGATCACGTCAACCGCTCGCAAAGTTCCAACGACTGCTTCCCCACCGCCATGCACATCGCCGCCGCCCAGGCCGTGCAGCACAAGCTGCTGCCGGCGATCACCGAACTGTCGTCGGGGCTGGCGGAACTCTCGGCGCGCCACCAGCACCTGGTGAAAACCGGTCGCACCCATATGATGGACGCCACACCGATCACCTTCGGCCAGGAACTCTCGGCCTATGTCGCCCAGCTCGACTACGCCCAGCGGGCGATCCGTTCGGCCTTGCCGGCGGTGTGCGAGCTGGCCCAGGGCGGCACCGCCGTCGGCACCGGGCTGAACGCCCCGCACGGCTTTGCCGAAGCCATCGCCGCCGAGCTCGCCGCGCTTTCCGGCCTGCCGTTTGTTACCGCACCGAACAAGTTCGCCGCCCTGGCCGGGCATGAACCGCTGACCACCCTCGCCGGCGGCCTGAAAACCCTCGCCGTGGCCCTGATGAAACTGGCCAACGACCTGCGCCTGCTCGGCTCCGGGCCGCGCGGCGGGATTGCCGAAGTACGCCTGCCGGCCAACGAACCGGGCAGCTCGATCATGCCCGGCAAGGTCAACCCGACCCAGTGCGAGGCCCTGTCGATGCTGGCCTGCCAGGTGCTGGGAAACGACACCGCGATCGGCTTTGCGGCAAGCCAGGGGCACTTGCAGTTGAACGTGTTCAAGCCGGTGATCATCCACAACCTGCTGCAGTCCATCGAACTGCTGGCCGACGGTTGCAGCAACTTCCAGCAGCACTGCATTGCCGGGATCGAACCGGATCCCGAACAGATGGCCGCGCACCTGGAGCGCGGGCTGATGCTGGTGACCGCGCTCAACCCGCACATTGGCTACGACAAGGCGGCAGAAATCGCCAAGAAGGCCTACAGCGAAGGCACCACCCTGCGCGAGGCGGCGCTGAGCCTGGGTTACCTGAGCAACGAGCAGTTCGACCAGTGGGTGCGCCCGGAAAAAATGCTCGAACCGGGCGCCAAGGGCTGAATCACCGGGCCAGGCGAACGCGCCTGGCCCGCCAGCCGGCCATGATCGAGGGGCCCAGGGCGGTCAGCGCCGAGCCCAGCACCACCACCAGCGCACCGATGTAGCCCAGGGTGTTGATCTGCTCGGCGTGGACAAAGTCGGGCCAGAACCAGGCTGCCAGGGCCACCGCCACAAAGGTGATCAGCGGCGTCACCGCCAGGGTCGCACTGACCTTGGAGGCTTCCCAGTGCGCCAGGGCTTCGGCAAACGCGCCGTAGGCCACCAGGGTGTTCAAACAGCAGGCAAGCAGCAGCCAGCCTTGCAGCGGGCTCAATTGCAGCGCCTCCAACGGATGCACCCAAGGGGTCAGCAAGGCTGCGCAAAACAGGTAGATCACCATCATCACCTGCATCGAGTTCCATACCGTCAGCAGCTGCTTCTGGCTCAGGGCATAGAACACCCAGATAGAGGTCGCCAGGAGGATGGTCAGCACGCCGGTGGTGTAGACGCTCAGGGAGGTGAGCAGCTCATCCAGGCGTTGATTGAAGAACAGGCCAAAGCCCAGCAGCAGGATCACCAGGCCCATGCCCTGCCCCAGGCTAAAGCGTTCCTTGAACAGGAACACGCTGGCCACCAGCAACAGCACCGGGCCCATCTGCACCACCAGCTGGGCGGTGCCGGGGCTGAGCAGCTTGAGCCCGACCAGGTACAGCACATAGTTGCCCACCAGGCCGCAGGTAGCCAGCAACACCAGGCCCCAGCCCTTGCGCCCGAGGCCATTGAACGAGGGCAGGCGCTTGCTTGCCGCCAGCCAGGCCAGCAACAGGCCGCCGGACACCAGCAGGCGAAACCAGGTCACGGTGATCGGGTCCATCACCTGCAGCACCTGTTTGAGCTTGATCGGCAGGATGCCCCAGAGCACGGCGGTCAGCAGCGACAAGGACAGACCGTAGACCCAGCGTCCGGAAGAAATATGCATAACCAGCCTCGATAGCCCTTTGGTGGGGGGAAACTGGATTCTACGGGCTGGGTTGGTGGCGAGACAGGCAAGAATGCGGAAAAGAATTCAGTACTTCATTCCCTGAGCTCCTGCTGGGGCTGCTTTCGCAGCCCCCGCTATCATTTCTTGTGCTTCTTGAACGCCGCCTCCAGCGCCTGGTTGATGGTGCGCAACACCTTGACCCGCGCCCAGCGCTTGTCATTGGCCTCGACCAGGGTCCAGGGCGCAATCTCGGTGCTGGTACGGTCGACCATGTCGCCCACAGCCTCCGCGTACTGCCCCCACTTCTCGCGGTTGCGCCAGTCTTCCTCGGTGATCTTGAAGCGCTTGAACGGGATCTGCTCGCGCTCCTGAAAGCGCTCGAGCTGGGTCTGTTCGTCAATCGACAGCCAGAACTTCACCACCACCACGCCAGCATTACTCAGTTGTTCTTCGAAGTCGTTGATCTCGCCATAGGCGCGCATCCAGTCGGCCTGGCTGCAAAAGCCTTCGATCCGCTCGACCAGTACCCGGCCATACCAGGAACGGTCGAACACGGTGAACTTGCCACGCGCCGGAATGTGCCGCCAAAAGCGCCACAGGTACGGCTGCGCGCGCTCTTCTTCGGTGGGCGCGGCGATCGGCACGATGCGGTACTGGCGCGGGTCGAGGGCTGCCGCCACCCGGCGAATGGCACCGCCCTTGCCTGCCGCATCGTTGCCTTCGAACACGGCAATCAGGGCGTGGCGGCGCATGCGCTTGTCACGCAGCAGGCCGGCCAGGCGCGCCTGTTCGGTAATCAGTTGTTCCTGGTAGTCGTCCTTGTCCAGGCGCAGGCTCAGGTCGAGGCTGCCGAGCAGGCTACGCTGGTCGATGCTTTCACCCAGCGGCGCGATGTTGGCCTGGTGGATCGGCCCGTGATCGGACTTGAGCGCGGCCTGCAGCCCTTCGAGCAGAATCTTGCCCACAGCCAGGCTGCGGTAATGCGGATCGACGCCCTCGATCACATGCCAGGGCGCGTAGTCGCGGCTGGTCTGGCGCAGCACCCGCTCGCCAAAGCGCACGAAACGGTCGTAGGTTTCGGACTGCTGCCAGTCCAGCGGGCTGATCCGCCAGCTGTGCAGCGGATCGTCCTTGAGCGCCTTGAGGCGGGCTTTCATCTGCTTCTTGGACAGGTGAAACCAGAACTTGAAGATCAGCGCGCCTTCATCGCAGAGCATCTCTTCGAGGCGCTCGGCGCCGCGGATGGCCTGGTCGAGCACGGCATCCTTGAACTGGCCATGCACGCGGCCCTGGAGCATCTGGCTGTACCAATTGCCAAAAAATACGCCCATCCGCCCCTTGGCCGGCAGTGCCCGCCAGTAGCGCCAGGCCGGTGGACGGGCGAGTTCTTCGTCGGTTTGCTGGTCGAAGGTGCGCACCTCGATCAGGCGCGGGTCCATCCATTCGTTGAGCAGCTTGACCGTCTCGCCCTTGCCGGCACCTTCGATGCCGTTGATCAGTACGATCACCGGGAAACGCGCCTGCTGCTTGAGCTCGAACTGCGCCTCCAGCAACGCTTCACGCAGCGCCGGGACCTCGGCGTCATAGGTGTCTTTGTCGATGGCGTGACCAATTTCAGCGGATTCGAACATACCAGGCTCCCTACTTGGATAAGCAAGACTAGCGGATTGTCGAAACCTTTGTCGGCACAAAACAAAGCCTGCCACAGGTCAAACAGCCTGGCGCCGATCAGCTAAAATGGCCCTCTTGCCAATGCTGAGCCGAACATGACCGAAGTAACCCAATACGCCCAGATCGACTGGGACGACCAGGGCCGACCGCACTCGCGCCAATACGACGACATCTATTTCTCCAAGGAGCAGAGCCTGGAGGAAACCCGTCACGTGTTCATCGACCAGAACGACTTGCGCCAGCGTTTCAGCGCAATGCAGCCGGGCCAGTGCCTGGTGATCGGCGAAACCGGCTTCGGCACCGGCCTGAACTTCTTCTGCGCCTGGCAGCTGTTTGCCGAGTGCGCCCCGGCTGATGCGCGGCTGCACTTCATCAGCGTCGAAAAATACCCCCTGACCCGCGCCGACCTCAGTCGCGCCCTGGCCCTGTGGCCGCAGCTGGCGCCGTTCAGCAGCCAGTTGCTGAGCCAGTACGTGGCAGTGCACGAAGGCTTCCAGCCGTTCGCGTTCGAGCAGGGCCGGGTGCGCCTGACCCTGATGATCGGCGACGTGCTGGAGCAACTGCCGCAGCTCGATGCACAGGTGGATGCCTGGTTCCTCGACGGCTTTGCCCCGGCCAAAAACCCGGAAATGTGGACCCCGGAGCTGTTCGCCGAGATCGGCCGGCTGTCAGCGCCCGGCACCACCCTCGGCACCTTCACCAGCACCGGCTGGGTGCGCCGCGGCCTGATCGCCGTAGGCTTTAGCATGAAGCGCATTCCCGGCATCGGCAAGAAATGGGAAGTGCTGCGCGGCACCTTCAATGGCTGGCCGGCCGAGCAGCCGCAACCGGCCGCCAGCGCGCCGTGGTTTGCCCGGCCGCCTGCCCTGCGCGGCCCACGCCAGGCGCTGGTGATCGGCGCTGGCCTTGCCGGGTGCGCCAGCGCCGCCAGCCTGGCCGCCCGCGGCTGGCAGGTAAAGGTGCTGGAGCGCCATGCGACGCCAGCAGCAGAAGCTTCGGGCAACCCGCAAGGGGTGCTGTACCTGAAGCTGTCTGCACACGGCACGGCGTTGTCGCGCCTGATCCTCAGCGGTTTCGGCTACACCCGGCGGCTGCTCGAACGCCTGCAGCGCGGCCAGGACTGGGATGGCTGCGGGGTGCTGCAGCTGGCCTTCGACGCCAAGGAAGACCAGCGCCAGCAGCAACTGGCCGCAGCCTTCAACCCGCAATTGCTGCAACGCCTGGACCGTGAGCAGGCTGAACAACTGGCCGGGGTTGCCCTGGACAGCGGCGGGCTGTTCTACCCTGAAGGCGGCTGGGTGCATCCGCCGGCGCTGTGCCAGGCGCAACTGCAGCACCCGAACATCACCCTGCTGACCCATCATCAGGTACTGCAACTGCGTAAGGTCGACGGCCTCTGGCAAGCCTGGGAAAGCGACAAACTGCTGGCCAGCGCGCCGCTGGTGGTGTTGGCGACCGCCGCCGAAATCCACAACTTCGAGCCTTGCGCCGGGTTGCCGCTCAAGCGCATTCGCGGGCAGGTCACCCGCCTGCCCGTGACAGCGCAAAGCCAGGCATTGACCACGGTGGTGTGCGCCGACGGCTATGTCGCGCCGCCGCGCAATGGCGAGCACACCCTCGGCGCCAGCTTCGACTTTCACAGCACCGACCTCACGCCCACCCCCGGCGAGCACGTCGGCAACCTTGGCCTGCTTGAGGCGATCTCCAGCGACCTGGCCCAGCGCCTGGGCGCCCACAGTCTCGACCCGCATACGCTGCAGGGCCGCGCCGCGTTTCGCTGCACCAGCCCCGACTACCTGCCGATTGTCGGCCCGCTGGCCGAACAGGCGCAGTTCAACCAGGACTACGCCGTGCTGGCCCGCGATGCCCGGCAAATTCCCGCCACCCCCTGCCCCTGGCTAGAAGGCCTGTTCATCAACAGCGGCCATGGCTCGCGGGGGCTGATCACCGCGCCACTGGCGGGCGAAATGATCGCCGCCTGGGCCGACAACGCACCGCTGCCGGTGCCCCGCGCCGTGGCCGAAGCCTGCCACCCGAATCGCTTCATGTTGCGTGAATTGATCAGGAATAAAAAAGCAGCGACAAGCGCCAAGCCACACACTAAAAGCTGATTGACCCGGCGTGCTCTTGCAGCTTGAAGCTTGTCGCTTGCAGCTACCGCTTATAACCGATTGATCTAAAACTCTCGCTATCCGCACCGGTCAGTTTCCATGTGCCCGGGTTTCGGGCACCTTCCCCAACGGCAAAACCGGTAAGGACTTATGTGCGGATTAGCTGGAGAGTTTCGTTTCACCCCTGTTGCCCACCCACCACGCCCGGCGGACCTCGCCGCGGTCGAGCGGATCACCCATCACCTGGCACCTCGCGGCCCTGACGCCTGGGGTTTCCATAGCCAGGGGCCGATTGCCCTGGGCCATCGCCGGCTGAAAATCATGGACCTGTCCGACGGCTCGGCGCAGCCCATGGTCGATAACCAGTTGGGCCTGTCGCTGGCCTTCAACGGCGCCATCTACAACTTCCCCGAGCTGCGCAGCGAGCTGGAAAGCCTCGGCTATGCCTTCTACTCGGATGGCGACACCGAGGTGCTGCTCAAGGGCTATCACGCCTGGGGCGCCGACTTGCTGCCGCGCCTGAACGGCATGTTCGCCCTGGCGATCTGGGAACGTGACAGCCAGCAACTGTTCCTCGCCCGCGACCGCCTCGGGGTCAAGCCGCTGTACCTGTCGCGCACCGGCGAACGCCTGCGCTTCGCTTCGAGCCTGCCGGCGCTGCTCAAGGGCGGCGACATCAACCCGGTGCTCGACCCAGTGGCGCTCAACCACTACCTGAACTTCCACGCCGTGGTGCCAGCGCCACGCACCCTGCTGGCCAATATCGAGAAACTGCCACCGGCCAGCTGGATGCGCATCGATGCCCAGGGCCGCTGCGAGCAGCAAGTCTGGTGGCACCTACACTATGGCCCGCGCACCGACGAACAGGACCTGAGCCTAGAAGACTGGCGCGACCGCGTCCTCGACAGCACCCGCGAGGCGGTGGCGATTCGTCAACGCGCTGCGGTGGATGTCGGTGTGTTGCTGTCCGGCGGTGTCGACTCGAGCCTGCTCGTCGGCCTGCTGCGCGAGGTCGGTGTCGATGACCTGTCGACCTTCTCCATCGGCTTCGAGGATGCCGGCGGCGAGCGCGGCGACGAGTTCCAGTACTCCGACCTGATCGCCCGCCACTACGGTACCCGCCATCATCAATTGCGCATCGATGAGCGGGAGACCATCGAGCAGTTGCCCGCGGCCTTTCGCGCCATGAGCGAGCCGATGGTCAGCCATGACTGCATTGCCTTCTACCTGCTGTCGCGGGAAGTGGCCAGGCACTGCAAGGTGGTGCAAAGCGGCCAGGGCGCCGACGAGCTGTTCGCCGGTTACCACTGGTACCCGCAGGTGGACGGCGCGCGCGATCCGTTCGCAGCCTACCGCGAGGCGTTCTTCGACCGCAGCTACGACGACTATGCCGCCACCGTGCAAGCGCCTTGGCTGCTCGATCACGACGCCGCCGGCGACTTTGTCCGCCAGCACTTCGCCCAGCCCGGCGCCAGCGATGCGGTGGATAAAGCCCTGCGCCTGGACAGCACGGTGATGCTGGTCGACGACCCGGTCAAACGGGTCGACAACATGACCATGGCCTGGGGCCTGGAAGCGCGCACGCCGTTCCTCGACTATCGCCTGGTCGAGCTCTCGGCGCGCATCCCGGCGCGCTTCAAGCTGCCCGACGGTGGCAAGCAGGTGCTCAAGGAAGCCGCGCGGCTGGTCATCCCCAGTGAAGTCATCGACCGCAAGAAGGGCTACTTCCCGGTACCGGGGCTCAAGCACCTGCAGGGCGCAACCCTGGACTGGGTGCGTGAGTTGCTGCTTGACCCCAGCCAGGACCGCGGCCTGTTCAACCCCGCCGCCCTCGACCGCCTGCTCAGCGATCCCCACGGCCAGCTGACGCCGCTGCGCGGCTCCAAGCTCTGGCAACTGGCTGCCTTGAACCTGTGGCTCAGCGAACAAGGAATCTGATCGATGAAAGCCCATGCCTCACCTTACGGCCAGCGCCTGCTGCGCGGCCAGGTGCCGTCCTATGAGCGACTGCAGGCGCAACTGGCCGGCGATGGCAGCCAGCCCCACGACCAGCCGCGTTCGCTGCACTGCGGCTGGGGGCGGCTGCTGATCGGCCACACCTACCCCGACCCGGCCAGCCTGGCCAGCGCCCTGCTCGACGAACGCCCCGGCGAGCGCGACATTGCCCTGTACGTAGCGGCGCCGCAGCAGGTGCTGGCCCAGGCCCCGCAGCAATTGTTCCTCGACCCGTCCGACACCCTGCGCCTGTGGTTCAGCGACTACCGCCCGGCGCAACGGGTGTTTCGCGGTTTTCGTATCCGCCGGGCGCAGAGCGACAGCGACTGGCAGGCGATCAACGCCCTGTACCAGGCCCGCGGCATGCTGCCGATCGACCCCGAGTTGCTGACCCCGCGCCATCAGGGCGGGCCGGTGTACTGGCTGGCCGAAGACGAAGACAGCGGCGCGATCATCGGCAGCGTCATGGGCCTGAATCATCACAAGGCCTTTGCCGACCCGGAACACGGCAGCAGCCTCTGGTGCCTGGCGGTGGACCCACAGTGCACCCGCCCGGGTGTCGGCGAAGTGCTGGTGCGGCATTTGATCGAGCACTTCATGAGCCGCGGCCTGACCTGCCTCGACCTCTCGGTGCTGCACGACAACCGCCAGGCCAAACGCCTGTACGCCAAGCTGGGGTTTCGCAACCTGCCGACCTTCGCGGTCAAGCGCAAGAACGGCATCAACCAGCCGCTGTTCCTCGGCCCAGGCCCTGAAACCGGGCTCAACCCCTATGCGCGGATCATCGTCGAGGAGGCGTACCGGCGCGGTATCGAGGTGCAGGTCGACGATGCCGATGGCGG
The DNA here is from genome assembly GCF_900101695.1 of Pseudomonas sp. UC 17F4. Classification (NCBI taxonomy): domain Bacteria; kingdom Pseudomonadati; phylum Pseudomonadota; class Gammaproteobacteria; order Pseudomonadales; family Pseudomonadaceae; genus Pseudomonas; species Pseudomonas sp. UC 17F4. The sequence goes on along the minus strand of NZ_FNKV01000001.1, from coordinate 2,226,070 downwards.
CCTGTTCACCCTTATCCATGGTGGTCGGCGGGTACGTTGCCGCGAGTCGCTGAGCGACCTGACCACGGCGGTGAGCATGACCCTGTGCCAGGACAAAAGCCTGACCCACAAGGTACTGAGCGCCGCAGGCTTGCAGGTGCCGGCGCAGCAACTGGCCGGCAATGCCGATGACAACCTGGCCTTCCTCGAAGACCACGGCGCGGTGGTGGTCAAGCCGCTGGACGGTGAGCAAGGCAACGGCGTGGCGGTAAACCTCAGCACCCTCGATGAAATCAGTGCAGCGGTAGAAAGCGCCCGGCGCTTCGACAGCCGCGTGCTGCTGGAAAGCTTTCATGCCGGCCTTGACCTGCGCATCGTGGTCATCGGTTTCGACGTGGTCGCCGCCGCCATCCGCCACCCGGCGCAGATTGTCGGCGACGGCCAGCACGCCGTCGGCGCCCTGATCGAAGCCCAGAGCCGTCGGCGTCAGGCGGCAACGGGCGGTGAAAGCCGCATCCCCCTGGACCACGAAACCCAGCGCACCCTGCACGCTGCCGGGGTCGATTACGACAGCGTACTGCCTGCCGGCCAGCGCCTGGCTGTGCGCGGCACCGCCAACCTGCACACCGGCGGCTGCCTGGAGGACGTCACCGAGCGCCTGCACCCGGTGCTGGTCGACGCTGCCATCCGCGCCGCCCGCGCCCTGGACATCCCGGTGGTGGGCCTGGACCTGATGGTCAAGGCCGCCGACCAGCCCGACTACGTGTTCATCGAAGCCAATGAACGCGTCGGCCTGGCCAACCATGAACCGCAACCGACTGCCGAGCGCTTCGTCGACCTGTTGTTCCCCCACAGTCGACCCGCGCCATGAGCACAGGAGTTCGCATGCCCCAACAGCTTCCCGAACCGGACCTCACGTACTTGCAGAAAGTCCTGCTGGAAATGCTCGCCATTCCCAGCCCCACCGGCTTTACCGACACCATCGTGCGCTATGTTGCCGAGCGCCTCGAGGAGCTCGGCATCCCCTTCGAACTGACCCGTCGCGGCACCATCCGCGCTACCCTCAAGGGCCGCAAGAGCTCGCCCGACCGGGCGGTGTCCGCCCATCTGGATACCATCGGCGCCAGCGTGCGGGCGATCCAGGACAACGGCCGGCTGTCGCTGGCGGCGGTGGGCTGCTGGTCCAGCCGCTTTGCCGAAGGCAGCCGCGTCAGCGTGTTCACCGACAGCGGCGTGCTGCGCGGCAGCGTGTTGCCGCTGATGGCCAGCGGCCACGCGTTCAACACCGCCATCGATCAGATGCCGGTCAGTTGGGAGCACATTGAGTTGCGCCTGGATGCCTACTGCACCACCCGCGCCGATTGCGAGTCGCTGGGCATCGGCATCGGTGACTTCGTCGCCTTCGACCCACTGCCCGAGTTCACCGAAAGCGGCCATATCAGCGCCCGCCACCTGGATGACAAAGCCGGTGTCGCGGCGCTGCTGGCGTCGCTCAAGGCCATTGTTGAAAGCGGCGCACAGCCGTTGATCGACTGTCACCCGCTGTTCACCATCACCGAAGAGACCGGCTCCGGCGCCGCTGCCGCCCTGCCCTGGGACGTCAGCGAGTTCGTCGGCATCGATATTGCCCCGGTCGCGCCCGGGCAACACTCAAGCGAACACGCGGTCAGCGTCGCCATGCAGGATTCGGCCGGCCCCTATGACTATCACCTGACGCGCCACTTGCTCAAACTTGCCCGCGAACACGAACTGCCGGCTCGCCGCGATGTGTTTCGCTACTACTTCAGCGACGCGCATTCGGCGATCACCGCCGGTCACGATATTCGCACCGCCCTGCTGGCCTTCGGTTGCGACGCCACCCATGGCTACGAACGCACGCACATCGACAGCCTGGCGGCGCTGAGCCGCCTGCTGACCGCCTACCTGCTCAGCCCGCCGGTGTTTGCCAGCGACTCGCAAGCCACCGGCAGTTCGCTGGAAAGTTTCAGCCACCAGCTTGAGCACGATGCACAGATGGAAAGCGATACCCGGGTGCCGGCCGTCGACAGCCTGGTCGGCAACAAAAACTAGCGCCTACACAGCCAGGACAGGTTTGGCGTAGCATGGCGCTACCTTTTCGCCAGACCTGTCCTGTTCATGCTGATTCCCTACGACCAACTGGAAGCCGAAACCCTCACCCGCTTGATCGAGGATTTCGTCACCCGCGACGGCACCGACAACGGTGACGACACCCCGCTGGAAACCCGCGTGCTGCGGGTGCGCCAGGCGCTGGCAAAAAAACAGGCGTTCATTCTGTTCGACCTTGAAAGCCAGCAATGCCAGCTGCTGGCCAAGCACGACGTGCCCAAGGAACTGCTCGACTGATTCAACCGGCCTGCTTGGCCAGTTGCTCGACGATACGCTTGTAGATCTCCGCCCGGTGCACCTCGATGTGCCGCGGCGCGCTGATGCCGAAGCGCACGGTGTTGCCGTCCACCGACAACACCTTGATCTTGATGTCATCGTCGATGGCGATGATTTCGCCTATTTCGCGGCCTATTACCAACATGCTCCGATCCTCCACAAATCAGGGAATTCGGAGACTGCACGGGGTGCCGGACGCCTTCAATGCTCCGACGGCGAATTAGACCCATCCCACTTAGCTGGGCGATTTTGCCTACAGATTTCTTGAGTTTTCGACCCTTCAGGCACTCTGCAAACGTGGCCCGAGGACGATGATGCTGGCCCCCAGCACGCACAACAACGCGCCGATCCAGTCAGTGCCCAGCGGCCGCGCCCGCTCGACCAGCGCCAGCCACAACAGCGAAGTGACGATGTAGATACCGCCATAGGCGGCATAGGCGCGCCCGGCATACGCCGCTTCGACCCGGGTGAGGATCAGCGCGAACAGGGTCAGGCTGAGCAAGGCCGGGGCAATCCACCAGGCGCTCTTGCCCAGGCGCAGCCACATGTAGAAGGCATAGCAACCGCCGATCTCGAAGATCGCCGCGAGGAAAAACCACAGGTAATTGATCACACCAGGTACTCAAGGCTGTTCAAAGGATGGCCAAGAATACCTGATGGCGACGCTCAAGCCTGGGACGGCCGCGCCTTGGCGCGCATTTTCTCGGCCATGCTGGCCATCTCGTCGTAGAGCATCTGCGGGTTGCGCTGCTTGAGCTTCCAGGCTTCGCGGCCCTGCTCATGAGGCAGGATCAGGAACTCGCCGGCGGCCACTTGCTGGTGGATGTAGTCGGCGATATCGGCGGCGCTGATCGGCGAGCTTTCCAGCAGCTTGCCGACCTGGGCTTTCATCGCCGGGGTCGGGCCACGGAACGAGTCGAGCAGGTTGGTCTGGAAGAACGACGGGCACACCACGTGCACCGCGACCTCCTGCTGGCGCAGCTCGATCAGCAAGCTTTCCGACAGGGCCAGCACCCCGGCCTTGGCGACGTTGTAGTTGCTCATCGCCGGGCCTTGCATCAGGGCGGCCATCGAGGCGATGTTGATGATCCTGCCCTTGCTGCGCTCGAGCAGTGGCAGGAAAGCCTTGCAGCCCTTGACCACGCCCATCAGGTTGATTGCGATCTGCCAGTCCCAGTCCTCCAGCGACAGCTCGGCGAAAAACCCGCCCGAGGCCACCCCGGCGTTGTTGACGATCACATCGATGCCGCCGAACTTTTCTTCGCAGGCCTGGGCCAGGGCGGTGAGCTGACTGTAGTCACGCACATCGCAGCGCTGCACGAAACCGTCGGTGCCGGCCTCGCGTACCAGCGCCAGGGTTTGCTTGAGGCCGGCCTCGTTGACATCGGCCAGGGCCAGTTGCCAGCCCTCGCGCGCCCAGCGCAAGGCAATTTCGCGCCCAAGCCCCGAGCCGGCACCGGTAATCATCATGCGCTTTTGCATAGCAGCTGCCTTGTACTGTTCTGGAAAGTTCAGGCCAGTGTAGCGAAGCCAAGGCCGCCACCCACGCAGTATCAGGATGCTGAATGGCCGGGGCAAACAGCGGTGAACGTGACTAATAAAGATGGGATAAAACTTTTAGCCACTGGCAGCAGTCGGAATTAACAGGCGGGCATGAAACACATGACCGAAGAGATGGATTGCAGCGTAACGCCTACTTCTCAAGCCAAACAAGGAAACTGCCATGGGCACCATACTTATCATCATCCTGATTCTGCTGTTGATCGGTGGCTTACCCGTCTTTCCGCACTCCAGAAGTTGGGGCTATGGGCCATCCGGCATCATCGGTACGGTGCTGATCATCCTGCTGATCCTGTTGTTGCTCGGCAAGATATAGAAAAGCTGCAAGCCATAAGCAGCAAGCCGCAAGTCAAAGCAGTACGCGTACGGCTTCAACTTGCGGCTTGTGACTTGGAGCTTGCAGCCAAAAAGGCAGCCAAAGGCTGCCTTTTTGCTTACTTAGTGAGACACCGCACCGCTGGCACCCAGGCCAGTCTGCGAGCGCACGAACTGCGGGAAGAACAGCGCACGTTCATCATCGGCGGCCTTGGACTTGTCGGTGATCGAGAAGAACCAGATACCGGTAAAGGCAATGATCATCGAGAACAGCGCCGGGTACTCGTACGGGTAGATCGCCTTCTCGTGGCCGAGGATCTGCACCCAGATGGTCGGGCCGAGGATCATCAGCGCCACGGCACTGATCAGGCCCATCCAGCCACCGATCATGGCGCCACGGGTGGTCAGTTTCTTCCAGTACATCGACAGCAGCAGTACCGGGAAGTTACAGCTGGCAGCGATGGAGAACGCCAGGCCGACCATGAAGGCGATGTTCTGGCTTTCAAACAGGATGCCCAGGCCGATCGCCAACACGCCAAGGGCGACGGTGGTGATCTTCGACACGCGGATCTCATCCTTCTCGTTGGCTTTGCCCTTCTTGATCACGCTGGCATACAGGTCGTGGGACACTGCCGAGGCACCGGCCAGGGTCAGGCCGGCAACCACCGCCAGGATGGTGGCGAAGGCCACTGCCGAGATGAAACCGAGGAACACGCTGCCACCCACGGCATCGGCCAGGTGCACCGCCGCCATGTTGTTGCCGCCGATCAGGGCGCCGGCAGCGTCCTTGAACTCAGGGTTGGTGCTGACCAGCAGGATCGCGCCGAAGCCGATGATGAAGGTCAGGATGTAGAAGTAGCCGATGAAACCGGTGGCGTACAGCACGCTCTTGCGCGCTTCCTTGGCGTCGCTGACAGTGAAGAAGCGCATCAGGATGTGCGGCAGGCCAGCGGTACCGAACATCAGCGCCAGGCCCAGCGAAAACGCCGAGATCGGATCTTTGACCAGCCCGCCCGGGCTCATGATCGCTTCACCTTTGGGGTGAACCTTGATCGCTTCGGAGAACAGCGCGTTGAAGTCGAAGTTGACGTGCTTCATCACCATCAGCGCCATGAAGCTGGCACCGGAGAGCAACAGCACGGCCTTGATGATCTGTACCCAGGTGGTCGCGAGCATGCCGCCGAACAGCACATACATGCACATCAGGATGCCCACCAGGATCACCGCGACGTGGTAGTCCAGGCCGAACAGCAGCTGAATCAGCTTGCCGGCACCGACCATCTGCGCGATCAGGTAGAACGCCACCACCACCAGCGAGCCCGAGGCCGACAGGGTGCGGATTTCCTTCTGCCCGAGGCGATACGAGGCGACGTCGGCAAAGGTGTATTTACCCAGGTTGCGCAGGCGCTCGGCGATCAGGAAGAGGATGATCGGCCAGCCGACCAGGAAGCCGATCGAGTAGATCAGGCCATCGTAACCGGAGGTGAACACCAGGGCGGAAATACCCAGGAAGGATGCGGCCGACATATAGTCGCCGGCAATCGCCAGGCCGTTCTGGAAACCGGTGATGCGCCCGCCGGCGGCATAGTAGTCGGAGGCGGACTTGTTGCGCTTGGACGCCCAGTAGGTGATGCACAGGGTGGCACCGACGAAGGCGACGAACATGACGATCGCCGAGACGTTCAAGGGTTGTTTCTGCACCGCGCCGGTGAGGGCGTCAGCGGCCCAGACGGCGGGTGCAAAAACGCCGAAGGCCAGGGTTGCCAGTAGACGCCGGATCATTGCTGAGCCTCCTTGAGGATCGCCTTGTTCATCTCGTCGAACTCGCCATTGGCGCGACGCACGTAGATGGCCGTGAGGATGAAAGCCGAGATGATCAGACCGACACCAAGGGGAATACCCCAGGTGATCGACGAGTCAGGGCTGAGCTTGGCACCGAGAATATGCGGGCCATAGGCAATCAACAGGATGAAGGCGGCGTAGAGACCGAGCATGATCGCCGAGAGAATCCAGGCGAAACGTTCGCGTTTTGAAACCAGCTCCTTGAACCGCGGGCTGTTTTGTATCGAGAGGTAAATGCTGTCGTTCATTGTTTTTGTCCTCGCAGCACAGATTAGGTAGTACCCACTCCACTTTATGCTGCCTTCGAACGCACTCCAGACGACCTTAGTCTTAGATGCAAAACTCTTTTACCGATTCGGTAACAGCCTTAAACGACAAGGGCCGCACCGGCGTTTCGCGGGTGCGGCCCTGGAAGGTGCCAGATAGAGGCTTTAGGCCATTATTTGCCGGTCCACTCGGCTACGCGCTCCGGGTGCTTGGCCACCCAGTCCTTGGCTGCGGCTTCAGGTTTTGCGCCCTCTTGAATGGCCAACATGACCTCACCGATTTCATCCTTGGACTGCCACTGGAATTTCTTCAGGAACGCCGCCACTTCCGGCGCCTTGCTGTCCAGTTCTTTGCTGCCAATGCTGTTGACGGTTTCGGCGGCGCCGTACACGCCTTTGGGGTCTTCGAGGAACTTGAGCTTCCACTTGGCGAACATCCAGTGCGGCACCCAGCCGGTCACCGCGATCGATTGCTGCTTGGCATAGGCGCGGCCAAGCTCTGCGGTCATCGCCGCGCCAGAGCTTGCCTGCAGTTTGTAGCCGGTGAGGTCGTAGTCCTTGATGGCCTGGTCGGTCTTGAGCATGACCCCGGAGCCTGCGTCGATGCCGACGATTTTCTGTTTGAAGCTGTCATCGGTCTTGAGGTCGGCCACCGAGCTGGCCTTGACGTATTCGGGGACGATCAGGCCGATCTTGGCATCCTTGAAGTTGGGGCCGTAGTCGACCACGTTGTCCTTGTTCTTGGTCCAGTATTCGCCATGGGTTACCGGCAACCAGGCCGAGAGCATGGCGTCGAGCTTGCCGGTGGCCACCCCCTGCCACATGATGCCGGTGGCCACGGCCTGCAGTTTGACGTCATAGCCGAGCTTCTGCCTGATGACTTCGGCGGCGACGTTGGTGGTCGCCACACTGTCGGACCAGCCATCGACATAGCCGATGCTCACTTCCTTGGCCAGCGCTTGCCCCGCGCCAATGGCCAGTACCAGGGCGGTGCCCACCCCCAGGAGTCGTCGCATTTTCATCCAAGCATCCCCTCGTCACGTCACGGAAGCTGCATCATCAACCGCGCATGGTCGCTGACCTGCTCTGGTAGCGACCTCGGGACAACGAGAAACGACATCACATCGCCAGCCATTGAAATCGTTACATCAAGCAACACCCACCCTGACGATCTTTGTAGCCCAAGGCTTTGGCCGGCGCCATTTGCGGGTACTATTGACGGCTTTGTTTCCACACGGTCTGTTCCATGTCCTCGACTGCGCGCTTCCCGCTATTACCCTACCTGTTCGCCTGCCTGCTGGGCCTGTTCGCCCTCGCAGGGCTGTGGTACGGCCTGGGCAAGCCGGTGGTGCTGCCGGATGCGGCCAGCGCGTCGCACAAGCTGCAGTGCGCCTCCTACACCCCGTTCGACAAGGACCAGTCGCCGTTCGACCAACCGTTCCAGCTGCGCCCGGCGCGCATGGACGCCGACCTGGCCTTGCTGGCCGAGCGTTTCGAGTGCATCCGCACCTACTCGATGACCGGCCTTGAGGCCATCCCCGACCTTGCCCGCAAGCATGGCCTGAAGGTGATGCTCGGCGCCTGGATCAACGCCAACCCGGTGGATTCGCAAAAAGAGGTCAAGGCCCTGATCGCCTCGGCCAATGCCAACCCGGATGTGGTCAAGGCGGTGATCGTCGGCAACGAAACCCTGCTGCGCAAGGAAGTCACCGGCCCACAACTGGCGGCGCTGATCAACCAGGTGAAAAGCCAGGTCAGCGTGCCGGTGACCTACGCCGATGTCTGGGAGTTCTGGCTGCAACACCCCGAGATCGCTCCGGCGGTGGACTTCCTGACCATCCACCTGCTGCCCTACTGGGAAGATGACCCGAAGAGCATCGACGATGCCCTGGTGCACGTCGGCGAGATCCGCCAGGTGTTCGGCAACCGCTTCGCGCCCAAGGAGATCGTCATTGGCGAAACCGGCTGGCCGAGCGAAGGCCGCCAGCGCGAAACCGCCCTGCCCAGCCGGGTCAACGAGGCACGCTTCATTCGCGGCTTCGTCGCCATGGCCGAACAGCACGGCTGGCAGTACAACCTGATCGAAGCTTTCGACCAGCCCTGGAAACGTGCCAGCGAAGGCGCCGTGGGCGGCTACTGGGGCCTGTATGACGCCATCCGCCAGGACAAGGGCATCCTTGAAGGGCCGGTGAGCAACCTGGCGTTCTGGCCGCAGTGGCTGGGCGCAGGTGTCGTGCTGTTCGCCGCCACCCTGCTGCTGGCCGGGCGCGTACGCGGCACTCGCAGCGCTTTGCTGTTGCCACTGCTGGCGGCCCTGGCTGCGGCCAGCCTGGGCCTGTGGGGCGAGCAGTTGCGCATCAACAGCCGCTTTGTCGGCGAGTGGGTCTGGGCGATTGTGCTGGTGGGCCTGAACCTGCTGGTGCTCGCCCATGCTGCGCTGGCCTTGTCGCAACGCCAGGGCTGGCGCCAGCGGGCCTTCGCCTGGCTCCAAGCGCGTGGCGGCTGGTGGTTGCTGGCGGCCGGTTTTGCCGCGGCGGTGAGCATGCTGGCGCTGGTGTTCGACCCGCGTTATCGCAGCTTCCCCAGCCCCGCCTTGCTGTTGCCGGCAGTGGTGTACCTGCTGCGGCCGGTGGCGGCACGCCGGGGCGAAGCGGCCTTGCTGGCGTTGATCATCGGCGCCGGCATCGCCCCGCAGCTGTACCGTGAAGGGCTGAGCAACCAGCAGGCGCTGGTCTGGGCCGGGGTGAGCGTGCTGATGGTGGCGGCGTTGTGGCGTAGCTTGCGGGTTCGGGTTCAGCAGTGAACCATCGCGGGGCAAGTCGGATCGCCGCACCGCCGCTCCCACAGAGATCACTGTAGGAGCGGCGGTGCGACGACTCGACTTGACCCGCGATAAGACAACTAACGCCGTACCAGCCGCAACCCCGCCAGCACCACGGCAAACACGGCAATGCTCGCGGTGTACAGCACCAATGCCGGCACCCCGCACACCAGTGCCGCCACCGCCAGGCGCCAACCCGCGCGCCCTGGCACCAGCATGGCCAGCAGTGCCAGGCCCAGGGCCGACCAGGCCACGATCCTGAAGTGAATCATCAACCCCATCAGCGAACGCGCCTGGCAGCCCCACAGTTGTGCCTGGTCGGTGCAGGTCGCCACCCAGTGGGCATCTTCCATCAGCACATAACGCAGCCCATAGCTTGCCGCCAGCCACAAGGGCAGAAACACCAGCAATGCGATCAGCGGTAAACGGCGGGACATGCGACACTCCAGAAACATGAAAATCGGCGCCCAGCATAATCGTCCGGGGCGTCTATGCAAGGCAAAAGCGCCAGCCTCAGCTACTTTGTCCTGTAGATAAATGGAACCAATTGTTGCGAATCCTCATTGGACGGCGGCAACATCTGGGACGATAAATGCCGGAGCGCCAGGCAACTTTGCCGGGGCCACCATGGTCCTAGCCTGCGTAACGCACTTTGCTGCTGCATTTTTGGGGATCCGTCATGCTTCGTTCTCTGCGCCTCGCTGCCCTGTTGGGTGGCTTTATCTCGAGTGCGTGCGCTTGGGCACAAACCATCGACGCGGCCAGTTACGGCTATCCGTTGACCAACCCGTTCGAGGCGACCATCGCCACGACGCCGCCGGAGCTACGCCCGGAGCTGCCTAGCGACGACGACATCACCCAGTCCGACTACAGCCTGAACATGCGCCCGGAACGGGCCTTCACCCTGCCCGACAATTTCTGGCCGGTGAAAAAGCTCAAGTATCGCCTGGCCCGCCAGGACCACGAGGCGCCGCTGATTTTCCTGATTGCCGGCACCGGCGCGCCCTACTCCAGCAGCATCAACGAGTACCTGAAAAAGCTCTACTACAAGGCTGGCTACCACGTGGTGCAGTTGTCATCGCCGACCAGCTTCGACTTCATTACCGCCGCCTCGCGCTACGCCACCCCCGGGGTGACCAAGGAAGACGCCGAAGACCTTTACCGGGTGATGCAGGGCGTGCGCGCTCAGCACCCGCGCCTGCCGGTCAGCGAGTACTACCTCAGCGGCTACAGCCTCGGCGCCCTGGATGCGGCGTTTGTCAGCCACCTGGATGAAACCCGGCGCAGCTTCAACTTCAAGCGCGTGCTGCTGCTCAACCCGCCGGTCAACCTCTACACCTCGATCAGCAACCTCGACAAGCTGGTGCAGACCGAGGTCAAGGGCGTCAACAACAGCACCACCTTCTATGAGCTGGTGCTCAACAAGCTGACCCGCTACTTCCAGCAGAAGGGCTACATCGACCTCAACGATGCGCTGCTGTACGACTTCCAGCAGTCACGCCAGCACCTGTCCAACGAGCAGATGGCAATGGTCATCGGCACCTCGTTCCGCTTCTCGGCGGCCGATATCGCCTTCACCTCCGACCTGATCAACCGCCGCGGCCTGATCATCCCGCCCAAGTACCCGATCACCGAAGGCAGTAGCCTCACGCCGTTCTTCAAGCGCGCGTTGCAATGCGACTTCGACTGCTACCTGACCGAGCAGGTGATCCCCATGTGGCGTGCCCGCACCGACGGCGGCAGCCTGTTGCAACTGGTCGACCAGGTCAGCCTCTACGCGCTCAAAGACTACCTGCAACAGAGCCCGAAAATCGCCGTGATGCACAACGCCGACGACGTCATCCTCGGCCCTGGCGACCTGGGCTTCCTGCGCAGCGCCTTCGGCGATCGCCTGACCCTGTACCCCCACGGCGGCCATTGCGGCAACCTCAATTATCGCGTCAACAGCGACGCCATGCTGGAGTTCTTCCGTGGTTAAACGCCTACTGATCATTAGCGCGCTGCTGGCCTGCGGCCTGGCCCAGGCGGCTGAAGAAACCGCACCGCGCGCCAGCGTCATCGAAGCCGATCCGGTCGATGCCGATGGCTTCACCGAACCGCTCAAGGCACTCAAGTTCAACCCCGGCCTGGACCAGCGCGAATTCGAACGCTCGACCCTGGCGGCGCTGAACGTCTACGACCCGCTGGAATCGATGAACCGGCGCATCTACCACTTCAACTACCGCTTCGACCAATGGGTGTTCCTGCCGGTGGTCAACGGCTACCGCTACATCACCCCGCACTTTGTGCGCAGCGGCGTGAGCAACTTCTTCAGTAACGTCGGCGATGTGCCGAACCTGCTCAACAGCCTGCTGCAGCTCAAGGGCAAGCGCTCGATGGAAATCACCGCGCGCCTGCTGCTCAACACCACCATCGGCGTCGCCGGCCTGTGGGACCCGGCAAGCAAAATGGGCCTGCCGCACCAGAGCGAGGATTTCGGCCAGACCCTGGGCTTCTACGGCGTGCCGGAAGGCCCATACCTGATGCTGCCGATCATCGGCCCGTCGAACCTGCGCGATACCGGTGGCCTGGCGGTGGACTATGGCGCCGAGAACTGGATCAACTTCCTCAACGTCGCCGAAGTCAGCAGCAACCATCCGGAAGTCTGGGTACTGCGCGCCGTCGACAAGCGCTACACCACCAGCTTCCGCTATGGCCAGCTCAACTCGCCGTTCGAGTACGAGAAGGTGCGCTACGTCTACACCGAGGCGCGCAAGCTGCAGATCGCCGAGTAAGCGCCCTCAGCTGGGCGCCGGCAGGCCAAGAAAGCCGCACAGCTCGCGGCGCTTGGCCAGGGCGTCGCGGCGCCCGAGTTCGATCAGCTCGCTGCAATAGCCGGCTTCGAACAGCAGGTAGCTGAGCACCCCGGCGCCGCTGGTTTTGGTCGCCCCCGGGCCACGCAAAAACAGCCGCAGCGCCGCCGGCAACTCACGTCGGTGGCGGGCGGCGATCTCGTCCAGCGGCTGGCTGGGCGCAACCACCAGCACCTCGACCGGCGCCAGGCCCAGGCGCCGGCGCTCGAGGTGTTCGGGCATCAGGTGGCTAAGGTGGTTGAGCCGCTGCAGCAGCTCGATATCGTCTTCCAGGCTGTCAATGAAGGTGCTGTTGAGCATGTGCCCGCCGATCTGTGCCAGGCTCGGCTGCTGGCCGCTGAAGATGCGCTGGCGCATTTCGCCTTCATGGGGCCGCTGCGGGTTGCCGCTGACCCCGACCACCAGTACCCGGCTGGCGCCCAGGTGCAGGGCCGGGCTGATCGGCGCCGACTGGCGCACCGCGCCATCACCGAAGAATTCCTCACCGAGCTTGACCGGAGCGAACAGCAAGGGGATCGCCGAGCTGGCCAACAGGTGCTCGACGCTCAGACGGGTCGGCAGGCCGATACGCCGGTGGCGCAGCCAGGGGTCGATGGCGCCCTTGCCCTGGTAGAAGGTCACCGCCTGGCCGGACTCGTAGCCAAAGGCCGTCACCGCCACCGCGCGCAGGTGCTGCTGCTCGATGGCGTGGCCGATGCCGTTGAGGTCCAGGTGCTGGCTGAGCAGTGTGCGCAACGGCGAGCTGTCGAGCAGCGCCACCGGAACCGGCGCGCCGAGACCAAGCAGGCTGTGGCCGACGAAGCGGCTGGCCTGGCGGATCACCCCGGGCCAGTCGCTGCGCAGCACCTGATGGCTGCGAAAGCCCTGCCAGAAACTGGTCAGGCGGCGGATCGCGTCAGCAAAATGAGTGGCGCCGCTGGCCAGGGTCACGGCATTGATGGCGCCGGCCGAGGTGCCGACGATCACCGGGAAGGGGTTGGCGGCACCGGGCGGCAGCAGATCGGCAATGCCGGCCAGCACACCGACCTGGTAGGCGGCGCGGGCGCCGCCGCCGGAGAGGATCAAGCCGGTGATCGGTTCAGCCATTTTACCTTCCTGGATTTTTGGTGAATTCATCGCGGGTCAAGCCCGCTCCCACAGATAGTTGTGGGAGCGGCGGTGCGACGACTCGACTTGACCCGCGATAGCCTCAACGCCGTTTTTCGTAGAGCTTCGGCGCCCCCGGCGGACGCGACTTGAAGCGCCGATGCGCCCACAGGTACTGCTCCGGGCATTCGCGCAGCGCCGTTTCGATCCACTGGTTGATGCGCAGGCAGTCGGCCTCTTCGGTCTCACCAGGGAAATCCGCAAGCGGCGGATGAATCACCAGCCGGTAACCGCTGCCATCGGCCAGGCGCTGCTGGGTGAAGGGGATCACCCGAGCCTTGCCCAGGCGGGCGAACTTGGTGGTGGCGGTGACGGTCGCCGCTTCGATGCCGAACAGCGGCACGAACAGGCTCTGCTTGGCGCCGTAGTCCTGGTCGGGTGCGTACCAGATGGCACGGCCGGCGCGCAGCAGCTTGAGCATGCCGCGCACGTCCTCGCGCTCTACCGCCAGCGAATCGAGGTTGTGCCGCTCGCGGCCACGGCGCTGGATGAAGTCGAACACCGGGTTGCCGTGCTCGCGGTACATGCCGTCGATGGTGTGTTCCTGCCCCAGCAGCGCGGCGCCGATCTCCAGGGTGGTGAAGTGCAGGGCCATGAGGATGGCACCCTGGCCATCACGCTGGGCGGCCTGCAGGTGCTCGAGCCCTTCGATGTGCGCCAGGCGCGCCAACCGGGCCTTTGGCCACCACCAGCTCATGGCCATTTCGAAGAAGGCGATGCCGGTGGAAGCGAAATTTTCCTTGAGCAGGCGCTGCCGTTCGACGGACGGTAGCTCGGGGAAACACAGTTCCAGGTTGCGCGCCGCGATGTAGCGGCGTTCGCCGGCCACCAGGTACATCAGCGCCCCCAGGGCACGGCCGATCACCAGCAAGGCCCGGTACGGCAGCTGCACGATCAGCCACAGCAGGCCCAGGCCCAGCCACAGCGGCCAGAAGCGCGGGTGCAGAAAGTAACGACGAAAACGCGGGCGATCCATTAAAGATTCCGGAAAGACAAGGGCCGGGCATTCTACAACGGTTCGGCACGGGTTGCGGCCAACCGGTGTTCTCGTTATAAGTCTGGGCACTTTTTCGTAACAAGCCGCCCTAATGCAGACCATGAGCCAAACCCAAACGCCAGACCAAGACCCCGTGTTCCAGCTCAAGGGCAGCATGCTCGCCATTACCGTGCTCGAGCTCGCCAGGAACAACCTCGAAGGCCTCGACCGGCAGTTGGCGGCCAAGGTCGCCCAGGCGCCGAATTTCTTCAGCAATACCCCGCTGGTACTGGCCCTGGACAAGCTCCCGGCCGGCGAAGGCGCGGTCGACCTGCCCGGGCTGATGCGCGTCTGCCGCCATCACGGCCTGCGCACCCTGGCCATCCGCGCCAGCCGTATCGAAGACATTGCCGCGGCGATCGCCATCGACCTGCCGGTGCTGCCGCCCTCCGGTGCCCGTGAGCGGCCGCTGGAGCCGGAGCCGGAAGTGAAGAAGCCCGAGCCTGCGCCCGCCCCCGTGGCGCCGCCGGAGCCGGCCATCCGCCCGACCAAGATCATCACCACCCCGGTACGCGGCGGCCAGCAGATCTACGCTCAGGGTGGCGATCTGGTAGTAGTGTCGTCGGTCAGCCCGGGCGCGGAACTTCTCGCCGATGGCAACATCCATGTGTACGGTGCAATGCGTGGGCGGGCACTGGCCGGGATCAAGGGCAATACCCGGGCGCGGATCTTCTGCCAGCAGCTGACCGCCGAGATGGTCTCGATCGCCGGGCAATACAAGGTCTCCGAAGACCTGCGCCGCGATCCGCTGTGGGGGGCCGGGGTACAGGTCAGCCTGTCCGGTGACGTGTTGAACATCACCCGTCTTTAACGGATACTTGCCGCCATTTTCTGCGCAACTTTTTTCGATGTTGCCGTTTTTTGTATTTTTTGGGACTCGACGTCCTTTTCTTTAGGGGTGAAACACCTTGGCCAAGATTCTCGTGGTTACATCCGGCAAGGGTGGTGTGGGTAAGACCACCACCAGCGCCGCTATTGGTACCGGCCTCGCACTGCGCGGCCACAAGACTGTCATCGTCGACTTCGACGTCGGCCTGCGTAACCTCGACCTGATCATGGGCTGCGAACGCCGCGTGGTGTACGACTTCGTCAACGTCGTCAACGGCGAAGCCAACCTGCAGCAAGCGCTGATCAAGGACAAGCGCCTTGAGAACCTCTACGTGCTGGCCGCCAGCCAGACCCGCGACAAGGACGCGCTGACCCAGGAAGGCGTGGAAAAAGTCCTGATGCAGCTCAAAGAGGACTTCGAATACGTGGTCTGCGACTCGCCGGCCGGTATCGAGAAAGGCGCCCACTTGGCCATGTACTTCGCTGACGAAGCGATCGTCGTGACCAACCCGGAAGTCTCCTCGGTACGTGACTCGGACCGTATGCTGGGCCTGCTGGCGAGCAAATCGCGCCGCGCCGAACGCAACGAAGACCCGATCAAGGAACACCTGCTGATCACCCGCTACCACCCGGAGCGCGTCAGCCAGGGCGAAATGCTCGGCGTCGAAGACGTCAAGGAAATCCTCTCGGTGGCCCTGCTGGGCGTGATCCCTGAATCCCAGGCGGTGCTCAAGGCATCCAACCAGGGCGTACCGGTCATCCTTGACGACCAGAGCGATGCTGGCCAGGCCTATAGCGATACCGTTGACCGCCTGCTGGGCAAAAACGTGGAACATCGGTTCCTTGATGTGAAGAAGAAGGGATTCTTCGAGCGCCTGTTTGGAGGCAACTAACCAATGAACCTTTTTGACTTCTTTCGTGCCAGCAAAAAAGTAAGCACCGCCTCGGTCGCGAAAGAGCGTCTACAGATCATCGTGGCGCACGAGCGCGGTCAGCGCAGTACTCCGGACTACCTGCCAGCCCTGCAGAAGGAACTGGTGGAAGTGATCCGCAAGTACGTCAACATCGGCTCCGATGATGTGCAGGTCGCTCTGGAGAACCAGGGCAGCTGCTCGATCCTCGAACTCAACATCACCCTGCCCGATCGCTGATAGCGTTTTCGGGCACCCTGTGGGAGCGGGCTTGACCCGCGATTGCGATCTGCCAGTCATATCGCGTCGCGGGTCAAGCCCGCTCCCACAGCTATTTTGGAACACGCAATGCCGCTGTCCAACGTACACATCCTGCATGAAGATGACGCCATCCTGGTGATCAACAAGCCGACCCTGCTGCTGTCCGTACCGGGCCGGGCCGAAGACAACAAGGATTGCCTGATCACCCGCCTGCAGGAAAACGGCTACCCCGATGCCCTGATCGTCCACCGCCTGGACTGGGAAACCTCGGGGATCATCCTCCTGGCCCGCGACGCCGACAGTCATCGCGAACTGTCCCGGCAGTTCCACGACCGCGAAACCGAGAAGGCCTACACCGCACTGTGCTGGGGCCAGCCGCAGCTCGACAGCGGCAGCATCGACCTGCCGCTGCGCTACGACCCGCCGACCAAGCCACGGCACGTGGTCGACCATGAGCAGGGCAAGCATGCCCTGACCTTCTGGCGCATCGTCGAGCGCTGTGGCGATCATTGCCGGGTCGAGCTGACGCCGATCACCGGGCGCTCGCACCAGTTGCGCGTGCACATGCTGTCGATCGGTCATCCGTTGCTGGGTGATCGCCTGTATGCCTGCCCCGAGGCGCTGGCGGCCCATGAGCGGCTGTGCCTGCATGCAAGCATGCTGAGCTTTACCCACCCGGTGTCCGGGGAGCGGTTGCGCTTCGAGTGTCCGGCGCCGTTTTGACGGCGCCAGCGGCAAGCTTCAAGCTTCAAGCTTCAAGCAGTCACCCTGCATTGAGTTGCGCCGCCTCTTGCAGCTTGCAGCTTGCAGCTCACCCGCTAAAATGCCGCCACTGCTGTCTGGAGTGACCTATGCGCGATGCACTGAATCAAGGCCTGATCGACTTCCTCAAGGCCTCCCCTACGCCGTTCCATGCCACCGCCGCCCTGGCCCAGCGCCTCGATGCCGCCGGTTACCAGCGCCTGGACGAGCGCGACAGCTGGGCCACCGTGGCCGGCGGTCGCTACTACCTGACCCGCAACGATTCCTCGATCATCGCCTTCAAGCTCGGCCGTCACTCGCCGCTGCTCGACGGCATCCGCCTGGTCGGCGCCCACACCGACAGCCCGTGCCTGCGGGTCAAGCCGCAGCCCGAACTGCAGCGCCAGGGCTTCTGGCAACTGGGCGTGGAAGTCTACGGTGGCGCCCTGCTGGCGCCGTGGTTCGACCGTGACCTGTCGCTGGCCGGGCGGGTAACCTTCCGCCGTGACGGCAAGGTCGAAAGCCAGCTGGTCGATTTCAAGCTGCCGATCGCGGTGATCCCGAACCTGGCGATCCACCTCAATCGCACCGCCAACGAAGGCTGGGCGATCAACCCGCAGACCGAGCTGCCGCCGATCCTGGCCCAGGTGGCTGGTGACGAGCGCGTCGATTTTCGTGCCCTGCTTACCGACCAGCTGGCCCGCGAGCACGGCCTGAACGCCGATGTGGTGCTGGACTACGAACTGAGCTTCTACGACACCCAGAGCGCCGCCCTGATTGGCCTGCATGGCGAGTTCATCGCCGGCGCACGCCTGGACAACCTGCTGTCGTGCTATGCCGGCCTGCAGGCGCTGCTCAACGCCGACAGCGATGAAACCTGCGTGCTGGTGTGCAACGACCACGAAGAGGTGGGTTCCTGCTCGGCCTGTGGCGCCGACGGGCCGATGCTCGAACAGACCCTGCGCCGCCTGCTGCCCGACGGCGACGACTTCGTCCGCGCGATCCAGCGCTCGCTGCTGGTCTCGGCCGACAACGCCCACGGCGTGCACCCCAACTATGCCGAGAAGCACGACGGCAATCACGGGCCCAAGCTCAATGCCGGCCCGGTGATCAAGGTCAACAACAACCAGCGCTACGCCACCAACAGCGAAACCGCCGGCTTCTTCCGCCACCTGTGCATGGCCGAGGAAGTACCGGTGCAAAGCTTCGTGGTGCGCAGCGACATGGGTTGCGGCTCGACCATCGGCCCGATCACCGCCAGCCACCTGGGCGTGCGCACCGTCGACATCGGCCTGCCGACCTTCGCCATGCACTCGATCCGCGAGCTGTGCGGCAGCCAGGACCTGGCGCACCTGGTGAAAGTGCTGACGGCGTTCTATCGCAGTCGCGATTTGCCTTGATGAAAGCATCGCGGGTCAAGTCGACCCGCGATGAGGCCCGCCAGCCTGACCCCGATCAACCCCTCGCCGGCGAATCCCGCTATGCTTGAGCCATAACTCTCAAGTAAGGACCTTGCCGCATGTCAGCCTTTGCCTCTCTGTTCCTTCCGGTCATCGCCGGCCTGATCCTGCTGACCGTAGGCTTCAACCTGCGCGATCGCAATATCGGCGTGTTGATGATGTGGGTCGGCACCCTGGGCATGATCGGCATCATGTGCTGGAAGATCCTCGAGAAACTCAACTGACAAATACACTACACTCGGGCGATTGATCGTTTTGAGGTTGATTGTCCGGTGCCTGTCTTTTTCCGCGTTTTTCTCCTGCTCCTGCCCTTGCTCTTCGTTGCGCCCGCGCACGCCGCCGGCCTGCCGGGCCTGCTCGGTGGCGGCAGCAAGGCCCAGCCCGAAGCTAGCGAACCCCTGGGCCAGTCACTGGACGAAGTCATCAAGAGCCTGGAGAACGACCAGCAGCGGGCCAAGCTGCTGGCCGACCTGAAAAAGCTGCGCGACAGCACCAAACAGGCGCAACCCAGCGCCGAACAAGGCGTACTGGGCCTGATCGGCACGACCTTCGGCGAGCTGGAAAAACAGTTCAGCGGTGAGGCCAGCCCGTTCAACCGCTGGACCCGCGAGCTGGAGCTGGCGCAGATCGAGCTCGACGCCCGCCTGGTGCCCTGGCACGAATGGCCACCGATCCTCTTCGGCTTTGCCGCGATCATCGCCCTGTGGAGCCTGCTGGCCTACGCCCTGAACTGGGTCGGCCACCAGGTCCGGCTGCGCTTTGGCCTGACCGAAGAACTGCCACAACACCCGCGCACCTGGGATCTGGTGCGCTTCGCCTTGCGCAAGCTCGGGCCCTGGCTGGTGGCGCTGGTGATCACCGTGTACCTGAGCTTTGCCCTGCCCTCGTCACTGGGCAAGTCGATGGCCATGGTCCTGGCCTACGCGCTGGTGGTCGGTACCTGCTTCTCGGCAATCTGCGTCATCGCCTTCTCCCTGCTTGACGGCCCGCACCGCCACCGCGCCCTGCACATCCTGCGCCACCAGGCGTTCCGCCCGCTGTGGCTGATTGGCAGCTTCGCCGCCTTCGGCGAGGCCATGAACGACCCGCGCATGGCCAGCGCCCTGGGCGATCACCTCTCGCACACCCTGGCGACCCTGGCCAACATCCTCGCCGGGCTGTCGACCGGGTTGTTCATCCTGCGCTTTCGCCGGCCCATCGCCCACCTGATCCGCAACCAGCCGCTGTCACGACGGCTGACCCGCCGGGCCTTGAGCGACACCATCGAAATCCTTGGCACTTTCTGGTACCTGCCGGCGCTGGTGCTGGTGGCGATTTCGCTGTTTGCCACGTTCATTTCCGCCGGCGACACCAGCACTGCCCTGCGCCAGTCACTGATGTGCACGGTGCTGCTGATCTTGTGCATGGTCATCAACGGCCTGGTCCGTCGCCACGGGCTCAAGCCGCAACGGGCCAACCGCCGCCAGGCGGTGTACTCGGAGCGCTTGCGCAGCTTTGGCTACACCCTGGTGCACCTGGGCATCTGGCTGGTGTTCATCGAACTTGGCTTGCGCGTCTGGGGCTTTTCGCTGATCACCTTCACCGAGGGCGAAGGCCATGAGGTGGCGGTGCGCCTGTTCGGCCTGGCCGGCACCCTGATCGCCGCCTGGCTGGTGTGGATTCTCGCCGACACCGCCGTGCACCACGCCCTCACCCGCTCGCGCAAAGGCCTGGCCAACGCTCGTGCGCAAACCATGATGCCGCTGATCCGCAACGTGCTGTTCGTGACGATCTTCATCATTGCGGTGATCGTCGCCCTGGCCAACATGGGCATGAACGTCACCCCGCTGCTGGCCGGTGCCGGTGTCATCGGCCTGGCCATCGGTTTTGGCGCGCAATCGCTGGTCGCCGACCTGATCACCGGGCTGTTCATCATCATCGAAGACTCCCTGGCCATCGATGATTACGTCGATGTCGGCGGCCACCTGGGCACGGTCGAGGGCCTGACCATCCGTACCGTGCGCCTGCGCGATATCGACGGCATCGTCCACACCATCCCGTTCAGCGAGATCAAGAGCATCAAGAACTACTCCCGCGAGTTCGGCTACGCGATCTTTCGCGTGGCCATCCCGCACAGCATGAACATCGACCAGGCAATCACCCTGATCCGCGATGTCGGGCAGAAGATGCGCAACGACCCGCTGATGCGCCGCAACATCTGGTCGCCGCTGGAGCTGCAAGGGGTGGAGAGCTTCGAGTCGGGCTCGGCGATCCTGCGTGCGCGCTTCAAGACCGCGCCGATCAAGCAGTGGGAAGTGTCGCGGGCCTTCAACCTGGCGCTCAAACGCCAGCTCGACGAATCCGGCCTGGACCTGGCTACCCCGCGCCTGAGCGTGCAGGTGATCACCGCCGACGCCAGCACACCGTTCAGCGAAAGCCCGCCCAAGTCCTAACCGGCTTGGGCCTTGATGCGGATTGCGTCATGGCGCCAGTACTCAAGGTCACAGTCGATCAGCCGCCCGTGCTGGTCGCTGTTGACCCGGGTAATGTGCAGGCCGGGGCTACCGGCCGACACTTTAAGCGCCAGCGCTGCCGCTACCGGCAAGGCGGTCGGCAGGATCTCGAAGCGCACCCGTCCGTACTCGATGCCGTAGTGGCCGGCATACAGCTCGGTCAGCGAGCGGCTCAGGTCATGATCAAGAATGCCCGGAAAGTATTCGGGGTTCAGGTAGTGCTCGGCATACAGCACCGCCCGGCCATCGATCCGGCGTAACCGGCAGATCTGGATCACGCTCGACAGCGGCGCCAGTTGCAGCCGCGCGCACACCGCTGCCGCTGCTGGCTGCAGGCGCGCCGACAACAGCTCGGTACGCGCCTCGCGGCCCTGCTCGCGGACCATGGCATGAAAGTGGCTGCGCTCGATCAGGTCGTAGGTCAGGCGCTCGGGCGCGACGAACCAGCCGCGGCGTTCCTCGCGGTAAATCAAACCCCGCGCCTCCAGTTGCACCAGCGCCTCACGCAAGGTGATGCGCGTGGTGTCGAACACCTCGCTGAGCTTGCGCTCGGCCGGCAGCTTGCAGCCGGGCGACAGGAGGCCATGCTCAATCTGCTCCTGCAGGGCATGACAGATGGCTGTTACTGCTCGCGGTGGCAGTGGCTGCATCAAAGGTTACCTATCTGGACTAGTCCAGCCCCGGTAGCGCCCCAATCTGGCGCCGTAGGGCTATGAGAATAGTGCAAGCCTAGGCACTGCAGATGAATGCCAGATGACAGTGAGGGTGGTCTACGCTTGATTTCCAGGGGCAAAAGCCCGGCCGGGGCAATGCCTGGACATCAAATTGTCATGCAACAGGCCTACCTTGGCTCAGGTATTGCTGACCTAGACCAACCGAACCGCAACAACGTCCAACAACACCTTTTGCGTGTTGTACGGCACCCATCAAGGAGCTTCGGATGAAAAAGCTTTTTCTGGCGTCACTGTTAGGCTCGAGTATCGCGATGTGCACAGCGGCCATGGCCGCCGACACTGACCTCAAGGCCCTCGAGGACGCCGCCCGCAAGGAAGGCGTAGTCAACAGCGTGGGCATGCCCGATGCCTGGGCCAACTGGAAAGGCACCTGGGACGACCTGGCGACAAAATACGGCCTCAAGCACATGGACACCGACATGAGCTCGGCCCAGGAAGTAGCCAAGTTCGACGCCGAAAAAGACAACGCCAGCGCCGACATCGGTGACGTCGGCGCCGCCTTCGGCCCGATCGCGGTGGCCAAGGGCGTGACCCAGCCGTACAAGCCAAGCACCTGGGAGCAGGTCCCGGACTGGGCCAAGGACAAAGACGGCCACTGGGCCCTGGCCTATACCGGCACCATTGCCTTCATCATCAACAAGCAACTGGTGAAGGAGGCAGACATTCCGAAAACCTGGCATGACCTGGAAAAGGGCAAGTACAAGGTCGCCATCGGTGACGTCGGCACCGCCGCCCAGGCTGCCAACGGTGTTCTGGCCGCTGCCATCGCCTATAAAGGCGACGAGAGCAACATCGAACCAGGCCTGCAGCTGTTCACCAAGCTGGCCCAGCAAAAACGCCTGTCGCTGGCCAACCCTACCATCCAGACCCTGGAGAAGGGCGAGATCGAAGTCGGCGTGGTCTGGGACTTCAACGGCCTGAGCTACCGCCAGCAGATCGACCCGAAACGCTTCGAGGTGCTGATCCCGTCTGACGGTTCGGTGATGTCCGGTTACACCACCATCATCAACAAGTACGCAAAAAACCCCAACGCCGCCAAGCTGACCCGCGAGTACATCTTCAGCGATGCCGGGCAGATCAACCTGGCCAAGGGGCATGCCCGGCCGATCCGTGCCGAGCACCTGAAACTGCCGGCTGAGGTACAGGCCAAACTGCTGCCCAACGAGCAGTACAGCGCCGCGCAGCCGATCAAGAATGCCGAAGCCTGGGAAGCGACCTCCAAGGCCCTGCCGCAGAAGTGGCAGGAGCAAGTGATCATCGAGATGGAGTGAACCCATCGCGGGTCAAGTCGGATCGTCGCACCGCCGCTCCCACGGAGATCCCTGTGGGAGCGGCGGTGCGACGATCCGACTTGACCCGCGATGCGGCCACCACATAACCCGGAGATACCATGAACCACAACGTCATCCTGGTCCTGCTCGATGGCCTCAACCATCAGGTCGCGCACCACGCCATGGGCCATCTGCATGCCTATGTCGAAGCCGACCGTGCAGCGCTTTACCGGGTCGAATGCGAGCTGCCGTCGTTGTCACGGCCGCTGTACGAATGCATCCTCACCGGGGTCGCGCCGATCGACAGCGGCATCGTCCACAACAACGTCAACCGCCTGTCCAACCAGCGCAGCGTGTTCCACTACGCCCGCGAAGCCGGCCTGGGCACGGCCGCGGCGGCCTATCACTGGATGAGCGAGCTGTACAACCGCTCGCCCTTCGACCCGCTGCGCGACCGCCACACCCACGCCCCCAAGCTGCCGATCCAGCACGGGCTGTTCTATTACGCCGACCACTACCCCGATTCGCACCTGTTCGCCGACGCCGAGTACCTGCGCCGGCGTCATGCACCGAATTTTCTCCTGGTGCACCCGATGAACATCGACGACGCCGGCCACCGCCACGGCCTGGACAGCAGCCAGTACCGCAACAGCGCGCGCAGCGCCGATATCCTTCTGGCCGATTACCTGCGCACCTGGCTCGAAGAGGGCTATCAGGTATTGGTGACCGCCGACCACGGCATGAACAACGACCGCTCGCACAACGGCCTGCTGGCCGAAGAGCGCGAAGTGCCGCTGTTCGTCTTTGGCCAGGCGTTCAGCCTCGACCCGGCGGCCAAGCCGCTGCAGACCGAACTGTGTGGCACCATTTGCGAGTTGCTCGGCGTGCCCCACGACAAACCGGTATGCCGGGAGCTGCTCAAGTGAATTCGATCAAGCGCGGCAAATGGCTGGCCCTGCTCTGCCTGGTGCCTTTCGCGGTGTTTTTCATCATCTTCCAGATCGCCCCGCTGGCCTGGGTCATGCTCCACAGCGTGCAGGTGGAATCAAGCTGGGGCCTGGACAATTTCAGCAAGATATTCAGTTCCAGGTTCTACCGCCAGGCGATCCAGCACAGCCTGGAGATCAGCTTCTGGTCGAGCCTGTTCGGCATCCTCATCGCCATCCTCGGCAGCTACTCGTTGCGCCGGGTCGACTCGCGCCTGCGCGATTTCGTCAACGCCTTCGCCAACATGACCAGCAACTTCTCCGGGGTGCCGCTGGCCTTCGCCTTCATCATCCTGCTCGGCTTCAACGGCGCGCTGACCATGCTGCTGAAGCAGGCCGGGATCATCGAAGACTTCAACCTCTACTCCAAGACCGGGCTGATCATCCTCTACACCTATTTCCAGATCCCCCTCGGCGTGCTGCTGCTCTACCCGGCCTTCGACGCCCTGCGCGAAGACTGGCGCGAGTCCGCCGAGCTGCTCGGCGCTGGCGCCTGGCAATACTGGCGGCACATCGGCCTGCCGGTGCTGACCCCGGCGCTGCTGGGCACCTTCGTGATCCTCCTGGCCAACGCCCTGGGCGCCTATGCCACGGTCTATGCGCTGACCACCGGCAACTTCAACGTGCTGCCGATCCGCATCGCCGCGCTGGTGGCCGGCGACATCTCGCTGGACCCGAACCTGGCCAGCGCCCTGGCGGTCATCCTGGTCGGGCTGATGACCCTGGTGACCTTCGTCCATCAATGGCTATTGAAGCGGAGCTACCATGTCGCGCGCTGAACCGGGCACCTCGTCGCTGTACCACCGCCTGGTGGTCTACCTGCTGTTCATCATCCTCTTGCTGCCGCTGGCCGGCACCCTGCTCTACTCGCTGGCCACCAGCTGGTCGGCGAGCCTGCTGCCCAGCGGCCTGACCTTCAAGTGGTACCTGGCGCTGTGGAGCGACCCGCGCTTTCTCGCCGCCTTCGGCCAGTCGCTGCTGGTGTGTGTCGGCGCCCTGCTGTTGTCGGTGCTGTTGATATTGCCGCTGCTGTTCGTGGTGCATTACCACTTCCCGCGCCTCGATGCGCTGATGAACATCCTCATCCTGCTGCCCTTCGCGGTGCCGCCGGTGGTGTCGTCGGTGGGCCTGCTGCAGCTCTACGGCTCGGGGCCGATGGCCATGGTCGGCACGCCGTGGATCCTTATCGGTTGCTACTTCACCGTAGCCTTGCCGTTCATGTACCGGGCGATCACCAACAACCTGCAGGCGATCAACCTGCGCGACCTGATGGACGCCGCCCAGTTGCTGGGCGCCAGCACCTTCCAGGCGGCGTTCCTGGTGGTGCTGCCAAACCTGCGCAAGGGCCTGATGGTGGCCTTGCTGCTGTCGTTCTCGTTCCTGTTCGGCGAGTTCGTGTTCGCCAACCTGCTGGTCGGCACCCGCTACGAGACCCTGCAGGTGTACCTCAACAACATGCGTAACAGCAGTGGCCACTTCAACAGTGCCCTGGTGGTTTCCTATTTCCTCTTCGTGCTGGCGCTGACCTGGGCAGCCAACCGCCTGAACAAGGACAAGTCCTGATATGAGCTTTGTCAGCGTACAGAACCTGCAAAAAAGCTATGCCGGCAGCCCGGTGTTCAACGACATCAACTGCCAGATCGAACGCGGCGAATTCGTTACCCTGCTCGGCCCGTCCGGCTGCGGCAAGTCCACCCTGCTGCGCTGTATCGCCGGGCTGACCGCGGTGGACAGCGGGCGCATCTTGCTCGATGGCACCGACCTGGTGCCGCTCAGCCCGCAAAAACGCGGGATCGGCATGGTGTTCCAGAGCTATGCGCTGTTCCCCAACATGACCGTCGAACAGAACGTCGCCTTCGGCCTGCGCATGCAGAAGGTCAACAGCGACGACAGCCAGGCGCGGGTCCGCGAGGTACTGCAACTGGTCGAGCTGCAGGACTTCGCCCGGCGCTACCCGCACCAGTTGTCCGGCGGCCAGTGCCAGCGCGTGGCCCTGGCCCGCTCGCTGGTCACCCGCCCGCGCCTGCTGCTGCTCGACGAGCCGCTGTCGGCGCTGGATGCGCGGATTCGCAAGCACCTGCGCGAGCAGATCCGCGCGATCCAGCGCGAGCTGGGCCTGACCACCATCTTCGTCACCCACGACCAGGAAGAAGCGCTGACCATGTCCGATCGCATCTTCCTCATGAACCAGGGCCGCATCGTCCAGAGCGGCGATGCCGAAACCCTCTATACCGCGCCGGTGGACGTGTTCGCCGCAGGCTTTATCGGCAACTACAACCTGCTCGACGCCGACAGCGCCAGCCGCCTGCTGCAGCGCCCGGTGAACAGCCGCCTGGCAATTCGCCCGGAAGCCATCGCCCTGAGCCTGGACGGCGAGCGGGAGGGGCTGGTACGCAGCCACAGCCTGCTGGGCAACGTGATCCGCTACCGGGTTGAAGCGCGCGGGGTAGAATTGCTGGTCGATGTGCTCAACCGCTCGTCCGCCGACCTGCACCCGGACGGCCAGCGGGTATCCTTGTCGATCGATCCCACCGCCCTCTGCGAAGTCGCCTGAGGGTTGCACAGGAGTTTTTCTGAATATGGCACTCGCGATTTTCGATCTGGATGAAACCCTGATCCACGGTGACTGCGCCACGCTCTGGAGCGAGCAGATGGGCCGTCTGGGCTGGGTCGATCCAGCGTCTTTCATGCGCACCAACAACGAACTGATGGACGCCTACAGCCATGGCAAGCTGCGCATGGAAGACTACATGGCCTTCAGCCTGGAACCTTTGATCGGCCGCACCCCGGAAGAAGTCGAGCACCTTGTAGCGCCCTGGGTGGAAGATTTCATCGAACCGATCATCTTCAGCGACGCCACCAAGACCATCGCCGCCCACCGCAAGGCCGGCGACCGGATCCTGGTGATTTCGGCTTCCGGCACCCACCTGGTCAAGCCGATTGCCGAACGTCTGGGCATCGATGAGATTCTCGGCATTGAGCTGGAGGTTGAGCGCGGTGTTTACAACGGCAAGACCAAGGGCGTGCTGACCTACCGCGAAGGCAAGATCACCCGTTTGCTGGAATGGCTCGACCAGGAAGAAGAGAACCTTGAAGGCGCGAGTTTCTACTCGGATTCACGCAACGATTTGCCGTTGCTGCTGAAGGTGGATTTCCCGCATGTGGTCAATCCGGATCCGGTGTTGCGCGAGCAGGCCGAGACTCATGGCTGGCCGATTCATAGCTGGAAATGATTGAAGCCATCGCGGGGCAAGCCGCTCCTGTGGGAGCGGCGGTGCGACGACTCGACTTGACCCGCGATCGGCGGACTACACCAGACTCTCGTCAATAACCAACACCAGCTTGCCCGACACCTGATTGCCGGCAAGCTCGGCAAACGCCGCCTCGGCATCCTTGATCGGGAAGGCCCTGGCCAGTTGCGGCTTGAGCCGGCCTTCGCTGAACAGCGGCCACACTTGCTGGC
Organism: Pseudomonas sp. UC 17F4; assembly: GCF_900101695.1. NCBI lineage: Bacteria > Pseudomonadati > Pseudomonadota > Gammaproteobacteria > Pseudomonadales > Pseudomonadaceae > Pseudomonas > Pseudomonas sp. UC 17F4. Next base: position 2,198,703 of record NZ_FNKV01000001.1, on the reverse strand, counting down.
CGAGGTCGCTGAGCAGGTCTGCCTTGAACTGGTCATCGCGGGTGCGCAAGGTCGAACCCAGGACCTGTATGCGCTTGCCCAGCAGTTGCGCCAGGTCCAGCTCGGCCTTGCGCCCGCCCATCAAGCCGATGATCACCCAGCGCCCGTCACGGGCCAGCAGCTTGAGGTTGAGCTCGGCATAGTTGGCGCCGACCGGGTCGAGAATCACGTTGAACGGGGCAAAGTCATTCAAAGCCTCGAGGTCTTCACCGCGAACCACGCCGCCGCTGGCCCCCAGGCCTTCGCAATAGGCCAGCCGCTCGGCCGAGCCGACGCTGACCCAGCACGGGCTGCCAAAGGCCTTGCACAGCTGGATCGCCGCCGAGCCGACACCGCTGGCCCCGGCATGCAGCAAGACTTTCTCACCGGGCTTGAGCGCGGCCAGCTGGAACACATTGAGCCAGGCCGTGGCATACACCTCGGGGATTGCCGCCGCTTCCTGCAGGCTCAAGCCCTCGGGCACCGGCAGTACGTGGCGGCCATCGACCACCACTTCCTCGGCCATGCCGCCACCGGCGAGCAAGGCACAGACCCGATCGCCGACCTGCCAGGAAGAACCGGCGCCCACTTCGCTGATCACCCCCGAGCACTCCAGGCCGAGAAATTCGCTGGCCCCCGGTGGTGGCGGGTAGAGCCCGGCACGCTGGAGCAGGTCGGCGCGATTGAGGCCGGCGGCGGCCACGCGAATTCGTACTTGACCGATATCGCAAGTTGGACTTGTCGTCGCAACCCACTCCACATGTCCGTCAACGCCTTGCAATGCCTTCACAGTGCCTCCATAGTTGAGTCATGACTGAGCCCGGGAGCTGTAGCCCCGGGCTTTTTGCATTATGCGTCCGGTTTTCATGGAACCGGCGAATTCAAAGACGGCCTAATATGCGTGATCAATTGTCCCTACGTCGAATCAGCATGAAGCATTTTCTGCCAAGCACCACCCTCGCCCTGTTGATCGGTCTGGGCAGTCTGCCATTGGCGGGCAGTGCATGGGCCGCCAACAGCTGGGATAAGCTCCAGCCCGACCGCGATGAAGTGGTCGCCAGCCTGAACGTGGTCGAGCTGCTCAAGCGCCACCACTACAGCAAGCCGCCGCTCAACGATGCGCGCTCGGTGATCATCTACGACAGCTACCTCAAACTCCTTGATCCTGCGCGCAGCTACTTCACTGCCAGCGACATCGCCGAGTTCGACAAGTGGAAGACCCAGTTCGACGATTTCCTCAAAAGCGGCAATCTCGACCCCGGCTTCACCATCTACAAGCGCTACCTGGACCGGGTCAAATCGCGCCTGGACTTCGCCCTCGCCGAGCTGAGCAAGGGCGTCGACAACTTCGACTTCACCACCCATGAGACCTTGCTGATCGATCGCAAGGACGCCCCGTGGATGAAGAACCAGGCCGAGCTCGACGACCTCTGGCGCAAACGCGTCAAGGATGAAGTGCTGCGCCTGAAGATTGCCGGCAAAGAACCCAAGGCAATCCAGGAACTGCTGACCAAGCGCTACAAGAACCAGCTCACGCGCCTGGACCAGACCCGCGCCGAAGACATCTTCCAGGCCTATATCAACACCTTCGCCCAGTCCTACGACCCGCACACCAACTACCTGTCGCCCGACAATGCAGAAAACTTCGATATCAACATGAGCCTGTCGCTCGAAGGTATCGGCGCCGTACTGCAAAGCGACAACGATCAGGTCAAGATCGTGCGCCTGGTGCCGGCCGGCCCTGCGGCCAAAACCAAATTGGTAGCTCCGGCCGACAAGATCATCGGCGTGGCCCAGGGCAACAAGGAAATGGTCGACGTGATCGGCTGGCGCCTGGACGAAGTGGTCAAGCTGATCCGCGGGCCGAAAGGTTCGGTGGTGCGCCTGGAAATCATCCCGGCCAGCAACGCCCCTAACGACCAGACCACCAAGATCGTGCCGATCACCCGTGAAGCGGTGAAACTCGAAGAGCAGGCGGCGAAAAAGTCGGTGCTCAAGCTCAAGCAGGACGGCCGTGACTACAAGCTCGGAATCATCGAGATTCCGGCCTTCTACCTCGACTTCAAGGCCTTCCGCGCCGGCGATCCGGAGTACAAGAGCACCACCCGCGACGTTAAAAAACTGCTGACCGAACTGCAGAAGGAAAAAGTCGACGGCGTGGTCATCGACCTGCGCAACAACGGCGGCGGCTCGCTGCAGGAAGCCACCGAGCTGACCAGCCTGTTCATCGACAAGGGCCCGACGGTGCTGGTGCGCAACAGCGACGGCCGCGTCGACGTGCTTGAAGACGAAAACAGCGGCGCCTTCTACAAAGGCCCGCTGGCACTGGTGGTCAACCGCCTGTCGGCCTCGGCTTCGGAGATTTTCGCCGGCGCCATGCAGGACTATCACCGTGCGCTGATCCTCGGCGGGCAGACCTTCGGCAAAGGCACGGTGCAAACCATCCAGCCGCTCAATCATGGCGAGCTGAAGCTGACCCTGGCCAAGTTCTACCGGGTTTCCGGGCAGAGCACCCAGCACCAGGGCGTGCTGCCGGACATCGACTACCCGTCGATCATCGACACCAAGGAAATCGGTGAAAGCGCCCTGCCCGAAGCCATGCCATGGGACACCATCCGCCCGGCGATCAAGCCTGCGGTCGACCCGTTCAAGCCGTTCCTGGCCCAGCTCAAGGCCCGTCACGACAGCCGTACGGCCAAGGATCCGGAGTTCGTCTACATCCGCGACCGCCTGGCCCTGACCCAGAAGCTGATGAACGAGAAAACCGTCAGCCTCAACGAGGCCGAACGCCGTGCCCAGCACGCCGATATCGAAAGCAAGCAGCTGGCGCTGGAAAACACCCGACGCAAGGCCAAGGGCGAAGAACCGCTCAAGGAACTGAAGAAGGAAGACGAAGACGCGCTGCCGGTCGAGCCGGACGATACCAAGCCCGAAGACGACGCCTACCTGAAGGAGTCCGGGTTGATCCTGCTGGACTACCTGGGGCTGAATTCGCAGGTGGCGCGCAACAACCCGTAAACCGGTGATGGCAAAATAATGTGACCGCGCTTCATTGCGTCATCAAATAGTCATCAGACTGTCGTGAAATAAGGGACTGAGCGCCGCGGGTGCTCAGTCCCTTTTTTCTAGGTAGGCCTGCCATGACCATCAACGAACAGCTCAGCGCGTTGAGCACCATCCTGGCTCAAAGCGGCTTGCACAGCCTGTTCCAACCCATTGTCTGCCTTTCCGAACGGCGCATCCTCGGCTACGAAGCGCTGAGCCGCGGCCCGTCCAACAGCCCGCTGCATTCGCCGATCAACCTGTTTGCCGTGGCCCGCCAGGCCGGGCGCCTGACCGAGCTGGAAGTGGCCTGCCGCGAGAGCGCCTGCCGGCGCTTCAGCCAGCAGAACCTTGAAGGCAAGCTGTTCCTCAACGTCTCACCCGAGTCCCTGCTCGAACCGCAGTACCAGTCCGGGCGCACCCTGAAGATGCTCCACGAGCTGGGCGTGCCGCCCAGCCGGGTAGTGATCGAGCTCACCGAACAGACCCCCACCGACGATTTCCAGCTGCTGTTCAACGCCCTGCACCACTACCGCGACATGGGCTTTTCCATCGCCCTGGATGATCTGGGGGCCGGTTATTCGAGCCTGCGCCTGTGGTCGGAGCTGCGCCCGGACTACGTCAAGATCGACCGTCACTTCATCGACGGCATTCACCTGGATGCGGTCAAGCGCGAGTTCGTCGGCTCGATCCTGCAGATCGCCCGGGCCTCGCGGGCCCAGGTGATTGCCGAAGGCATCGAGCTGGCCGAAGAGCTCAAGGTGCTCACCGAGATGGGCGTCGACCTGGTCCAGGGCTACCTGCTGGGCCGCCCGCAGGAACAGGCGGCGCGCGATGTGCAAAGCATGCTCGGGCAGCCGGTACAGGCGCTGCAGAGCCTCAATGAAGACAGCGGCAACCTCGCCGCGCTACTGATCGAACAACCGGCGGTGAACCGCGAGGCGCCCACCCCGCAGGTGCTGGAACTGTTTCGCAGCCAGGCCAACCTCAATTCCCTGGCGGTGCTCGACGCGCATGGGCAGCCGTGCGGCATCGTTCATCGCCATTCGCTCTCCGACGCGCTGCTCAAGCCGTTTGCCACCGACCTGTTCGCGCGCAAGCCGATCAGCCGCTTGATGAGCGATGACTTTCTCGCCGTGGATCTGGGCCAATCGCTGCAACAGGTCAGCCGCCTGCTCACCAGCCGCGCCCGCCAGCGCATCGAGGAAGATTTCATCATCACCCACAACGGCCGCTACCTGGGCCTGGGGCGGGTGATCGACGTGCTCAAGCTGATCACCGAGCAGAAGATCCAACAGGCCCGCTATGCCAACCCGCTGACCCTGCTGCCGGGCAACGTACCGATCCAGCAATGCCTGACTCGCCTGCTGCAACAGCAACGCGCAGCGGCGATCTGCTACGTCGATATCGACAGCTTCAAGCCGTTCAACGATATCTACGGGTATGCCCGTGGCGATGAGGTATTGCTGTGCCTGGCCCAGTGCCTGGGCGAACGGGTCGACCCCAGCCGCGATTTCGTCGGCCATATCGGCGGCGACGATTTCATGCTTGTGCTCGGCTCAGATGATTGGCAACAACGCTTGCAGTTGTTGCTGGAGGACTTTCACAAACAGTGCCGGCGCTTCTACCGGGCCGAGCACCTGCAGGCCGGGTGCTTCATCGCCACCGACCGCCAGGGCCGGCGCCAGGAATTTGCCCTGCTGTCGTTGTCGATCGGCGTGGTGCAGTTGCACCCGCAAGCCTGTGCCGGGCTCGATGCCGGGCAACTGGCGGAGTTGGCCTCACAGGCCAAGCACCAGGCCAAGGATGTGCCTGGGCACAGCCTGTACCTGATCGATACCGCCCCTGGCGCTCAGGCTTCTTCGTGTTCGGGGTAGCTGTACTCGAACACCCGCACCACTTCCGAGGCGTGCCAGGAGGCTGCGGCCATGCCATCGGACGGGCCGGAGAAGCGCCCCAGGCGCTCGACGCATTCGAAGAACCCGGTGCGCGGCAAGCGGCTCGCGCCCTGGCTGATCACCAGCGAGCTGCGCAGCGGCTGCTCGGCGCGGGCGTCGAGCGCGGCCAGGTGCTCCAGCGCCGCGGTCAGCGTTTGCATGGCCGGGCTGGGCAATTGCAGACGCTCGAGCAAGGCCCGGTAGGTCAGCAGGTGGCGCTGGCGGCGGGCGACATCCAGCTCGCCGAGCAGGCCTTCCCAGTGCTGGCGGCTGATGCGCACGCTCACGACGGCTCGCTCCAGCCAGCCACACCCAGCTCCCAGGCCAGGCTGCGGCGAATCGCGGCATCCGGCTGGCGTTCACCGCTTTCGATCAGCGCCAGGTACACCGGGCTGATACCGACGCTGCGCGCCAGTTGCTCCGGCGCCAGGCCCTTGCCCTCACGCAAACGCGCCAGCTCGCTGAAATTCGGCAAGCTGGCGCTGTCGGTGGCGCTTGAAGCTGTGTTTGCGCCGGCAAGTGGCTCGCCTTGCCCGGCTGCTTTAAGCAGTGCCTGGTACTGCTCCCAGGGAACAACCGCGTACTCGGGTTGACCGTCCCGGCTGATGACCTGAATACCCATTACAACCCCCTTGTAGGATTACGATATGTAATCGGTAGGCATAATCCTTATGCCAATTATATTACCAGCCAACAAGGGTGTGCAGGGTCGTGATGTGATCAGCTTTTTTCCTGTTCCAGGCGCAGGGCTTCGGGGGTGTCGGGCAGGCGCTCGACCACCCGCAGTTTTTCCGGTGCCTGGCGGTTGCGCCAGGCGCTGAACGCGGCCAGTTCATCAGACACCGCCTTCATCACCCAGGCCAGCACGGCGATGTCGTCGAGCATGCCGACGCCCAGCAGCCAGTCGGGGATCGCATCCAGCGGGCTGACAAAATACAGCAGCCCCGCCACCACGGTGATCAGTGCCTTGGGGCTGATTGCCCGGTACTCGCCGCGCCACCAGGCCAGGCACAGCGCCTGCATCAGGCGCACGTCCTCGCGCAGTTTGCCCAGCCGCGGACCTTTGCGCGCCACGGCAAAAATCAACGCCGGCAAACGCCCGCGGCTGAGCAGGCGCTCGGCCAGGGGCAGAAATCGGGCGAAATTCCACGGTGCTTTCATACGGCCTCCAGGGCCAGTGCCAAGGAAGGTTATCCACAATAATTGTGGATAACCTTGTGAACAGAGCTCAGTTTCAGGCTCAAGGCGCCCGCCCGGCAAGGGTCCGGGTTAAATCGGGCGTTTTTTACACACCTGTTTCAATTGCGCAAACGTTTTGCCCGCTGCGCCCTGATTCATCAACAGTTGCAGTGACTAAGACCGTGCATGGCCCTATGGGTTCGGTAAAACCCAGAAACGACAACGCCCCGTCGAGACGGGGCGTTGCAGGTATCAGCTGGCCTTACTCGGCAGCTGGATCGGCAGGCTCTTCAGCCTTGGCCGGGTCCTTGATGGCGATCAGTTCCAGATCGAACACCAGCACCGAGTTGGCCGGAATGGTCGGGCTCGGGCTCTGCGCGCCGTAAGCGAGGTCGGACGGGATGTACAGCTTGTACTTCTCGCCGACGTGCATCAGTTGCAGGCCTTCGACCCAACCCGGGATCACGCCGCTGACCGGCAGGTCGATCGGGCTGCCACGCTCGACGGAGCTGTCGAAGACCTTGCCGTCGATCAGCTTGCCTTCGTAGTGGACGGTAACCACGTCAGTCGGCTTTGGCTGGGCGCCGTCGGCCTTCTTGATGACTTCGTACTGCAGGCCCGAAGCGGTGGTGACCACGCCAGCCTTCTTGCCGTTTTCTTCGAGGAATTTCTTGCCGGCGGCAGCCGACTCTTCGCTCATTTTCACCAGGCGCTCTTCAGCGCGCTTCTGCAAGGCCGAGAAGGCTTCAACCAGCTCTTCGTCCTTGATCTTCTGTTCTTTCTTGCCAACGGCGTCTTCGATACCTTGAGCGACAGCTTTCGAATCAAGGTCGTCCATGCCTTCCTGAGCCAGGCTTTTGCCCATGTTCAGGCCAATACCGTAGGAGGCTTTCTGTGCCGGAGTCTTCAGCTCGACGCTGGTCTGCGAATCGCAACCCGCCAGTACCAGGCTAACCAGGGCAACCGCAGCCGCCAACCGATGCTGTTTCATGCTATTTCCTTGTTCATGCGCCAATAGGGCAATCGAGTAAAGCCGCGAGCTTATCAGGCGGCCACGACCAATGGCTACCGGCATGAGAGCAAGAAAACCCGGATAAGTTCAGCCAGATTAAACCTTCTTCATCCTCGGCTGCAGCCAGTGGCCAGTATTGACGGGACCGGGCGGTTGGGCAAATCCGCCGATGAGGTTTTGTAGCAGTTTGTATCGACGCTCAGGGATAACCGCCGTCGCGGTACTGCGCCGCCACTTCGCGCAAAACTTCGCACAGCCACTGTGCCGGCAAGGCCAGCGGCAAGGCGGCATTGCTGCAGATGCCGACCGAGCCGCCCGGCTCGCTGACGCCCAGGTCCAGCTCGCACAATTCACCCCGGCTGAGGTCGACGCGCACCGCATCGCGTGGCGCCACCCAGACCGCATCGCTGCCCTGTACATAACGACGGCTGAGGGCCGGCGACAGGGTTTCCAGGCGCTGCACGGGTTGCTCGATGGCGCACTGCACGAACAGACTGTCGGCGTGCTTGCGGATGGTCGTGCCGGCCAGCGGCAACACCAGCGGGTAGCGCCCGACCTGGCTGCGCTCGAGCGGCTGGCGGCCAAGCAAAGGATGGCCAGGGCGCACGACCAGCGACATCGACTCGCTGTACAGGTGCTCGAACATCAGCCCCTGGATCTGCGGGCTGTCGGTCATGCGCCCGATCACTAGGTCCAGCTCACCGACGTGCAACTGCCCCAGCAGGTGCGCGCTGGGGCCGGTGGCGACGCTGACCACCAACGCCTCATGGCGCTGGTGCAGACGGCACAGCACTTCGGGCATCAGCAGGCTTTCGACGGTCGACAGCACGCCGACCCGCACCTGCGGCGGCGCATGCTCTTCACCGCGCAAGGTGCTGACGCCTTCGCGCAAGGCCTGCACGCTGGGGCCGGCGTAGCGCATGAAACGCACCCCGGCCGGGGTCAGCTCGACGCCCTGCTTGCTGCGCTCGAACAGCCGCGTTTCAAGCAGCGCTTCAAGCTCCTTGAGGGTCTTGGAGATCGCTGGCTGACTGATCGCCATGGCATCGGCGGCCTTGGCGAAACTGCCCTGGCGGGCGATTTCGAGAAAGCACAGCAGGTGGCGGAATTTGATCCGGGTGTCGAGGTTCATCCGGGGAGTTTATCGGGGCTCGGCCCGGACTGCGACCGCTTCGCGCTCGATCGCGTGGCAAGGCCCGCTCCTACAGGTCCGGTGCATGCAGGCCTATTGTGGGAGCAACTGTCTTAAGCAGCTTGCAAGTATTGGGGCAGCCAGGCTGTGTTTGAGCTGATCCATTTGATGATGAGGCGCTGCCGGCGCCTTCCGCCCTTACGGCGGGTCACTTTTGCTTGGCGGCAAAAGTAACCAAAAACGCCCTGTCCCTTCATCGGCCCTGCGCTGCGCTCCGGGTTCCGTCCTTCCACCCTTGCTCCCGTGGGGGCGCGCCGAAGGGCCGTCCCTGGCCCTGCGGCGCTCGCCGGCCATCCATGGCCGTCGCCCCACTACGCAAGGGTTCCACTCGGCCTTCTGCAAGGGACGATCGGTGGCGCCTGCAATTACGTACATCTAGAAGCAGAGCGCTTTTTTGCTTTCGCTTCTCGTGCATCGCCGGTCCATTCGCCGACAAGACGCAAAGGTGAAGTGTGAGCAGCATCGCCAATGGATCAGCTCGCGCCTCTAAAGGCCTACGCTACCTGTGGGAGCGGCGGTGCGGCGACCCGACTTGACCCGCGATGAGGCCATCAACAGCGGCCCAATTCCACCTGCTCGCCACTGATGCGCACCGGCCACACCTGCAACGCCTGCTGCGGATCCTCCAGGCAGCGCCCATCGCGCAAACAAAAATGCTGCTTGTACAACGGCGCCGCCACCACCAGCTCGCCCTTGAGCTCGCCCACCAATCCACGACCAATCACATTGGCCCCGGACTTGGGGTCATGGTTGTCGACGGCGAACACCGGCGTGGCCTGCCCGGGCAGGTAGAACAGCGCCACCTGGCGCCCTTCGAACCACACCACCACCCCCGACTGGGCGACCAGGTCGGCACGGCTGCAAACCCTCTGCCAGGGTTGCGCTTGAACACTTACTGCTGCATTGGACGGGCTCATCAAAGCACCTCCTCGGTGGTCGGGATCAAGTGAAGTTCGCCGGCGCCGATGGGCCGGCGCTGGCCGCGTTCGCGGACAAAGTGCACACCCGGGTCGGGGCGCTGGTCGTTGACGAAGGTGCGAAAGCGCTTGAGCTTTTCAGGGTCTTTCAGGGCGTTGGCCCACTCGCATTCGTAGCGCTCGACCACCAGCTGCATTTGCGCTTCGAGCTCTGCGCCAAGGCCCAGGCTGTCGTCGAGGATCACCTGCTTGAGGTAGTCCAGCCCGCCCTCCAGGCTCTCGCGCCACACCGAGGTGCGCTGCAGCTTGTCAGCGGTGCGAATGTAGAACATCAGCACGCGGTCGATGGTGCGGATCAGGCTAGCGTCGTCCAGGTCGGTGGCGAACAGTTCGGCATGGCGCGGGCGCATGCCGCCGTTGCCGCAGATGTACAGGTTCCAGCCCTTCTCGGTGGCGATCACGCCGATGTCCTTGCTCTGCGCCTCGGCGCATTCGCGGGTGCAGCCGGACACCGCGAACTTGAGCTTGTGCGGCGAACGCAGGCCCTTGTAGCGGTCTTCCAGGGTCAGGGCCATCTGCACGCTGTCCTGCACGCCATAACGGCACCAGGTGCTGCCGACGCAGGATTTCACCGTACGCGTCGACTTGCCGTAGGCATGGCCGGTCTCGAAGCCTGCGCCAATCAGCTCGGCCCAGATCTCGGGCAATTCGTGCAGTTGGGCGCCGAACAGGTCGATGCGCTGGCCGCCGGTGATCTTGGTGTAGAGGTCGTACTTTTTCGCCACTTCGCCGATGACGATCAGCTTCTCGGGGGTGATCTCGCCGCCGGGAATCCGCGGCACCACCGAGTAGGTGCCGTTCTTCTGCATATTGGCCATGAAGGTGTCGTTGGTGTCCTGCAGCGGCACCAGCGACGGCTCCATGATCGGCTGGTTCCAGCACGAGGCGAGGATCGAGCCGACCGTGGGTTTGCAGATATCGCAGCCGACGTGCCCGCGTCCATGCTTGGCGAGCATCTCGTCGAAACTGACAATGCCTTCGACCCGCACCAGCGCGTAGAGCTCCTGGCGGGTGTAGGCGAAGTGTTCGCACAGGCTCTTGTCGACGCTGACGCCGCGGGCGATCAATTCATGCTCGAAGACCTGCTTGAGCAGCGCCGCACAACCACCACAACCGGTGCAGGCCTTGGTCTGCTGCTTGAGCTGGCCAAGCTCGCCGCAGCCACTGTCGATGGCGGCGCAGATCGCGCCCTTGCTGACGTTATGGCAGGAGCAGATAGTCGCGCTGGCGGGCAAGGCATCAGCGCCCAGTGCCGGCGCGCCGGCCGACTGCGGCAGGATCAGCGCGGCCGGATCGGCGGGCAGGGCAATGCTGTTCTGCACGAATTGCAGCAGGGTGTCGTAATAGCTGTTGTCGCCAACCAGCACCGCGCCGGTCACCCGTTTGCCACTGCCATCGACCACCAGCCGGCGGTAGGCCGACGCCGCTTCGTCGATAAAGCGATAGCTGCGCGCACCCGGGGTCACGCCGTGGGCATCACCAATGGAGCCGACATCGACACCGAGCAGCTTGAGCTTGGTCGACATGTCGGCCCCGGTAAAACTGCCCGCGTCTTCACCGGCCAGCGTCGCCGCCACTGTACGCGCCATGCTGTAGCCCGGCGCCACCAGGCCGAACACGCTGCCGTTCCACGACGCGCATTCGCCGATGGCGAAGATCCGCGGGTCGCTGCTGCGGCACGCGCTGTCGATCACCACACCGCCGCGTTGGGCGATTTCCAGGCCACTGCTGCGGCCCAGGGCATCCTGCGGGCGGATACCGGCGGAGAACACGACAAGGTCGGTTTCAAGGAACTCGCCGCCCTCGAAGTTCATCCGGTAGCGATAGTCTTCACCGGCAACAATGGCCTGGGTCGCCCGCGACAGGTGCACGCCAACCCCCAGAGCTTCGATCTGCGCCCGCAAGGCCGCGCCGCCCTCGCCATCCAGTTGCACCGGCATAAGGCGCGGGGCGAACTCCACCACGTGGGCTTCCAGGCCCAGCGACTTCAAGGCATTGGCCGCTTCCAGGCCGAGCAGGCCGCCACCGACCACCACCCCACGGCGAGCGCTGGCGGCCGCGGTGCGGATCGCATCGAGATCATCAAGGGTGCGATAGACCAGCCGCGCCGCCCCTTGCGAGCCTTCAATGGGCGGCACGAACGGATAGGAGCCGGTGGCCAGCACCAGTTGATCGTAAGGGTAGCGCCCGGCGCAGGTGACCACCTCGCAGCGTTCGCGGTCGATCTCCAGCACCGGCTCGCCCAGGTGCAAGTCAATGCCGTGCCGGGTGTACAAGCCTGCCTCGCCCAGGGCCAGGGTTTCGGCATCGCTGCCACTGAAGTATTCCGACAGGTGCACGCGGTCGTAGGCGCGCTGGCGCTCTTCACCGAACACCCGCACCTGGAAACGGCCCAGGGCACCGCGTTCGATCAGTTGCTCGACGCAGTGATGACCGACCATGCCGTTGCCGACGATGATCAGCTGTTGCCGCGCTTCGATGCTGGTAAACCCATTCATACCCGTTCCTCACTCAAGGCCAATCACGCTGGCTTTGCTGCTGGGGGCCAACCCCGAAAAACAAAAAAAGGCGCCTGGAGCCGAAGCTCCAGGCGCCTTTGCCTGGTCGTTTTTTGTAGTCCCGGTTGCGAATCGCCATTGACCCGCGAGGACGTTGTAAATCTGTAAAAGCAGGGAGCGTGCCAACTGCCAAAGCCTTTGAAACCGGGGCTTGCGCGCGATCCACTGGCGCCGTTATCGACCCAGGCTGGTGCAGCGCTCCCCCTTATGGGGCACTTCAGTACACGTCACGCAGGTAACGCTTGGCGCGATTCAGTTCGCCGACATAAGCCTCGGCCCGTTCCACACTCATGCCACCGTGCTGCTGCACCAGTTGCTTGAGCGCCGTATCAACATCGCGGGCCATGCGCCCGGCATCGCCACAGATATAGAAGTGCGCGCCCTCCTCCAGCCAGCGCCACAGCTCGGCACCCTGCTCAAGCATGCGCTGCTGCACGTAGATCTTCTGCGCCTGGTCGCGGGAGAAGGCGGTGTCCAGGCGGGTCAGGTGACCGTCGCGCTGCCAGGCCAGCAACTCGTCGCGGTAGTAGAAATCGGTGGCCGCCTGCTGCTCGCCGAACAGCAGCCAGTTACGACCGTGGGCCCCTTCGGCCTGACGTTCCTGCAGGAACGCGCGAAACGGCGCCACACCGGTGCCGGGGCCGACCATGATCACCGGCGCCGTGCTGTCGCCGGGCAGGCGAAAGTGTGTGGTCGGCTGCGCGAATATCTCGACCCGGCCAGGCTCGCTGCGGTCGGCCAGGTAGGTCGAGCACACGCCCTTGCGCTGGCCGTAACGGACAGTGGAAACCGTCAGGTGCACTTGATCCGGATGCAGCTTCTGGCTTGAGCTGATCGAGTACAGCCGCGGCTGCATGGGTTTGAGCAGGTCGAGCCAAGCCTGCAGGCTCAGTTGGGGCTTGCACGCATGCACCAGGTCGATCAGTTGTTTGCCCCACAGCCAGTCCTTGAGCGCAGCCTTGTTGTGCGGCTCAAGCAATGCGCGCAGTTGCGCATCACCCGGGGCGAAAGCCTCGAGCAACTGCGGGGTAATGCGGGCGATCTCCAGGTGCTCAAGCAATGCCTCGGCCAAGGGCATGTCGGCCTGGCCCTTGAGGCTGACGCAGTGCCCGCCATCGAAGCGGGTTGCGGTCAGTAGCTCATCGACCAGCGCCGGACAGTTGCGCGGCCATACACCCAAGGCGTCGCCGGCGTGATAGGTGAACCCGCTGTCGCCCAGATCGAACACCAGTTGCCGGGTTTCCTTGACCGCGCCAGGGCCGTTAAGCAGGCGGTTGCCGACCAGGGTGGCTGGCAACGGCCGGGTCTTGCTGAAACCGCTGGCCGTTGGCGTTGGCGCTTCGAGCAGCAGTTCGCCGTGGCCCAGTTTGCCCAGCAGTGCCTGCAGCCATTGCCCCGTCGATTCATGCAAATCGCCCTCGCAATCGACCCGTTCCAGCAAGCGCTTGGCGCCCAGTTCGGCCAGGCGCTGATCGAGCTTACGACCAAAGCCGCAGAACTGCTCGTAGCTGGAATCCCCCAGGGCCAGTACCGCATAAGGCACGCCGACGCAGCGTTGGGCATGCTCGCCATGCAGGCCGCGCCAGAACGCCGCGCCGCTGTCCGGCGCATCGCCGTCGCCGAAGGTACTGGCGATCAGCAGCAGGCTGGCGGGGCGGTCCAGTTGCTCCAGGGCCAGGTCTTGCATGCAACTCAACTGCACCGGCAAGCCGACCTGGCGCAGGCGTGCGGCGCACTGCTCGGCCAGGGCCTGACTGTTGCCGGTCTGCGAAGCCCAGAGCAGCAGGTGCTGGTCCTGCACTGCCATGGTTTGACGATCGATCTGGGTGGCGTTGATGCGCTCGCCGGCAACCCGGCTCAGGGCCACCGCGCAGTACTTGAAGGCCGGTTGCAGCGACAGCGGATCGACCGCGTCGCTGGTGACGGCATTGATCGCCAGGTTCTCGCCATAAACGTCGTTCCAGTGAAACGGCGCAAAGCAGTTGCCCGGCAGCACCCGAGCGGTAATCCGTGCCGGCAGCAGCGCCTGCCCGCGTCGGGAGCGGATCTGCACCTGATCCTTGTCAGCGATGCCCAGGCGCTCGGCATCGTCCGGGTGAATCTCTACGAACGGCCCGGGGTCGAGCTTGTTCAGCGCCGCCACCTTGCCGGTCTTGGTCAGGGTGTGCCACTGGTGCTGGACCCGACCAGTGTTGAGCACCAGCGGAAATTCGGCGTCCGGCAGCTCGGCGGCGGGCAGCCAGGGCCGGGCGAAAAAGCGTGCCTTGCCGCTGCGAGTGGGGAAGGCAATGGCCGGTACTTCGCCTTGGCCGTCGTGGCGCAGGGCCTGGCTGACGCCGTCGTTGCGATAGCGCAACGGGCTGCGGTCATTGTTGCGCCCAGGCTCACACGGCCACTGCCGCGGCGCCTCACGCAAACCGGCGTAGCTGACGCCGCGCACATCGTAACCGGTGGCCGGGTTCCAGGCCTGGCGCAGCTCGTCGAACACCGCTTCGGCATTGGCGTAACTGAAGGCCTCGGCGTAACCCATGGCGCAAGCGATTCGGGCGATGATCTGCCAGTCGGGCAGGCTCTCGCCCGGCGCCTCGACGGCCTGGTTCATCAGGGTCAGGTTGCGCTCGGAATTGACCATCACCCCCTCGCCCTCGGCCCACAGCGCGGCGGGCAGGAGGATATCGGCGTAACGGTTGGTCTCGGTGTCGAGAAAGGCGTCCTGGGTGATCACCAGCTCAGCCGCCTGCAACCCTTCGATCACCTGCTGGCGATTGGCGACGCTGGCCACCGGGTTGCTGCAGATGATCCAGCAGGCCTTGACCTGCCCGGCGGCGAGGTTTTCGAACAGCGCCACCGTGCCGTCACCGGCTTCGCTGCGCAGGCTGCCAGCGGGAATCTGCCACAGTTGCTCGACAAAGGCGCGATCGCGATCGACCAATGCCGAACGCTGCCCCGGCAAGCCCGGGCCCATATAGCCCATTTCTCGCCCGCCCATGGCGTTGGGCTGGCCGGTCAGCGAGAACGGCCCGCTGCCCGGCCGACAGATAGCACCAGTGGCCAGGTGCAGGTTGCACAGGGCGTTGCTGTGCCAGGTGCCATGGATGCTCTGGTTCAGGCCCATGGTCCAGCAACTCATCCACTCCGGGGCCTGGCCGATCCACTTGGCGGCCTGGCGGATATCGGCCTCGCTCAGCCCGGTGAGGGCGGCAACTCGCTCAGGTGTGTAGTCCTGCAAAAAGGCCGGCATGTCCTCCCAGCCTTCGGTGTAGCGCTGGATGAACTCGGCGTCGCACTGGCCGTTTTCCAGCAGCAGGTAGAGCAGGCCGTTGAGCAGCGCCAGGTCGCTGCCCGGTTTGATCTGCAGGAACAAATCGGCCTTGTCGGCGGTGGCGCTGCGCCGCGGGTCAACGACGATCAACCGGGCCCCGGCCTTGAGCCGGTCGAGCAGGCGCAAAAACAGGATCGGGTGACAATCGGCCATGTTCGCGCCGATCACCAGGAACACCTCGGCGCGGTCGAAATCCTGGTAGCTGCCCGGCGGCCCGTCGGCGCCCAGCGACAGCTTGTAGCCGCTGCTGGCGCTGGCCATGCACAGGCGCGAGTTGGACTCGACATGGCGGCTGCGGACAAAGCCCTTGGCCAGTTTGTTGATCAGGTACTGGGCCTCCAGCGACATCTGCCCGGAGACATAAAAGCCCAGGGCGTCCGGGCCATACTTATCAATGATCGCCCACAGGCGCCGGGCCGCCTGTTCAATAGCGGTGTCGATGGCGCGCTGCACCGGGTCGCGCTGGCGCTGCTCGCGCACATAGGCATGCGTCATGCGCCCGGACGCACTCAACGGTTGATGGGCGGTGAGGCCCTTGGTGCACAGGCGGCCAAAGTTGCTGGGGTGCTGTTTGTCGCCACTGATCTTGGTCACCCGCCCGTCTTCGACGTTCATGACGATGCCACAACCGACGCCACAATACGGGCACACGCTGCGCACGCTGGTGCTGCTCATCGGCCTACCTCCTGATTGCGCAAACAAAAAGGCGCCCTGCTGCCCCGGCCTGAATGAACCAGCGGGGGCAACACGGCGCCTTTGTCGTGAACGGGGCAATCTGCGTTGATTGCCGGATGCTCAGGCTGTAGCAAGGGTCGCGCCACAATTGGCAGCGCCTTGTGCGGCGCGGTTCAGGCGTTCAGGGCGCCTGCCCGGCCGCACCGCATTGGGCCGGCCTGCACCATCGGATGGCACAGCCAGCGGGCCAGGCCTTATCATGGGCAGACATTCCGAGAGATGAAAAACCTCCTCCCATGAACCAAGTGGTTTTGAAAAACGCCGAACAACTGGCCCTGATGCGCAATGCCGGGCAATTGCTCAGCCAGGTGTTCGCCCACCTCGACAGCTTCATTGCTCCCGGGGTCAGCACCCTGCAGATCAACGACCGGGCCGAGGCCTTTATCGTCGATGTGCTCAAGGCGCGCCCGGCGAGCAAGGGCCAGTACGGTTTTGCCTATTCGCTCAATACCTCGGTCGACCATGTGGTGTGCCACGGCGTGCCGCATGCCGATGAGGTGCTCAAGGCCGGCTCGATCGTCAACGTCGACATTACCCTGGAACAAGGCGGCTACATTGCCGACTCGTCGAAGATGTACTGCCTGGGGCAGATCGATGCAGCCGCCCAGCGACTGGTCGACACCACCTATGCCGCGCTCTGGCAAGGCATTCGCCAGGTGCGTCCGGGCGCGACCCTGGGCGATATCGGCCACGCCATCCAGCGCCATGCCGAGGCAGCGGGCTACAACGTGGTGCGCGAATACTGCGGCCACGGCATCGGCCGGCAGATGCACGAGGCGCCCGAGGTTCTGCATTACGGGCACAAGGGCAGCGGCCTGCAGCTCAAGCCGGGGATGGTGTTTACCATCGAACCGATGATCAACCAGGGCGGGCGCGGGGTGCGCACGCTCAAGGACGGCTGGACGGTGATCACCCGCGACCGCAGCCTGTCCGCGCAATGGGAGCACACCATCGCCGTCACCGCTGAAGGTTTCGAAGTGCTGACCCTGCGCGAAGAAGAGCGCGCCATGCTGGTCCACGCTTAAGTCAGTTTGCCGCGCACCACGCGGCTCTCTACAATCCGCGCCATTACGGCCGGCACCCGCACATTTTCCTACCGGCCCCGGAGCTTTTTCATGGAAGAAATCGAGCAGCACTGGCTGTACGCCCTTTCCGCCCCCATGGCCGCCCTCAACGGCGCCAGCTACACCGCCGCGACCTACTTCGAGACTTACGACGAAGACGAGACCGACCTCAAGAAGTGGTGGGGCATCCACAATCGCCAGGAGCTGCTGAACATGCTCAGCATGGCCGACACCGGCCATGCCCTGGAGCTCAAGGACGCCTATTGGCAAGCCGCCCGCTGCCTGCCCAGCGAATGGCCGCAGGTGCTCGAAGCGCTGACCCCGCGCCAGCGCATCCAGTACGAATTCGCCCGGCGCACCCTCGGCGACTGCGGCCAGGGTGGCGTGCGCGCCTGGGACCTGGGACGCATGGGCTACCTGCTGCGTGCCGGGTTGCGCAAAGGCTACCTGAGCATTCATGAAAGCCACTATCTGCAAGGCCGCCTGGCCGTGCGCGCCCGCCACTACTACAACGGCTGGGACCGCTACCTGGCCGGCTACCTGTTCGGCAAGGCGCTGTGGAACTGCTCCAGCGCCAGCGACGAAGAACTGGCGCAATGCCTGGAGCGCCAGGGCAGCGAACACTGGAACCGCTGCATCATGATGAACCTGAGCCACGACGCCCTGGGCTTTTTCGCCAGCATCCCCTGGGACCTGCCGCTGAACCTGCCGGAACGCCCTGACACCCTGCAAGGAGGCTGGTCATGAGTTGCTGGATTCACCTGGGCATCGAGCCGACCAACGATCCCGATGTCATCCGCGGCGCCTACCGCGCACTGCTGCCGCAGCACCACCCGGAAACCGACCCGCAGGGTTTCCAGGCCTTGCGCGAGGCTTACGAGCACGCCCTGCGCCTGGCCCGCGACGAGCCGGATGAGGCCGCTGAGGATGCACAGCACGACGATTCGGCGCCGGTGCGCAATGCCCTGATCGAACAGACCATGAGCGACTTTTCCAAGTTGCTCGGCGACCCTGCCCGCCGCTTCGATCCCCCGGCCTGGCAGGCCTTCATCGATGGTTTCAGCGGCCTGACCCTGGGTGACCAGGAGCAGGTCAGCTGGCACTTGCTGTACCGGCTGATGGAAACCGGGCCGTTGTCGCACGCCTGCGTGCAACTGATGGCCCGGCACCTGGGCTGGGAAAACGAAGTGCTGCGCCTGGAAGATCCGCGCCAGGCTGACGAATTCCTCGAGCGCATCAGCGAACCGGACCCGTTCGACACCAGCTTGATGAAGCATTGGTCGATGCCAGTGCAAGTCGAAACCCTGTGGTATGCCCGGAACCTGGATTTCCTCTACCACACCCGGCCGCTGTTCGAGTTCGAAAGCTTCGTCAGCCTGCACACCTGCCAGCCGTTCCCGGATGACCCGGCCTATATCCAGCGCCTGCTGGTCAAGCTGTGCCAGGCCGGCATCGGCAGCAGCAGCTTCTTTGCCCTGATCGCCGAACAGCAACGCCAGGCGCCGGACGATATCGACCTGCTGTACCTGCTCGCCTGCCAGGCCAGCGACACCGGCCAGGAAGAACTCGCCCGCCAGTGCTGGACCCGCCTGTGGCGCGAGCACCAGCATCCGGAAGCCGCACGCTGGCTGCTCAACCTGTGCGCCAAGCATCAACCGCAGCGCTTGGCGCTGTTGATCCAGGCCCTCGACCGCCTGGAGCCGGTGTATGAATGGCCGCAAGACCTCAACGATCCGGCACAGATCTGGGGCAGCCCGTCGCAGCGCCCGGAAACCCTGACGCGCTGGTTCGACGCCGCCCGTGACGAGCAGGAAGGTATCGCCGGCGAGTTCATCAAGTGGCGCCTGGACGGCAAGGACGAACTGCCGCTGCTGGCCTGGCTGCTCGACGACCAACTGGATCGCCAGCTGCAGCGCCTGTACCGCCACGCGTGGGCCCTGCACCGCGGTGACAGTGGCCTGCTGCGACAGATCATGGCCGAGCCGCTGGGCGACGATCCGCTCGACCAGCTGATTATCGAAGGCTTCAAGTACCAGGCCGAACAGCAGTTGCGCTGGCTCGAGCAGTCACCGCTGGCCCTGGCCCTGACCGCCTTTATCAACAGCCCGGCGGCGCAACCGCAACTGCCCGAGGTGCTGCAGGAAGGCCCATGCCAGACAGTCGCCCGCGACTGGCTGCGGCGCATGCGCAGCTACCCGGCCGCCACCCTGCCGAAGCTGACCGCGCTGATCAAGCCGGCCAACCTGATGCCGACGCCTTTTGCCCTGCAGCTGCTGTCCGACCTCGCCGAAGCCGGCATCGAACTGCCACGCCCGCCTGCCGACGACGGCCTGTGGACCTGGCACCGGCAGAACCTGTTCATGCTTGCCCTGGTCGAACAGCCCGAGCGTTGGCTGGCGATGGTGCCGGCGCAGTTGCTGGCCAGCCTGCCCTACCCGGCGGAGCATCCGTTCGCCCGCCTGCAGCAACTGTTGCTGCGCCTGCAAAGCCAGCAAGGCAATGTCGATGGCCTGCTCGGCTGGCTGGATGACAACGATCCGCTGCAGTGCTTTATCGGCCAGCGCCTGTCGACCGTGCAACAAGCCCTGGACAGCGCCAAGCTGCCCAGCAACCTGAAACTCTACGCCTGCCTTGAGAACGACCCGCGCGCCTTTGATGAAGACGTGCTGGGCATGATGGTGCTATGCGCCGTCCTCTATCACGACCCGACCCTGAACGCCGAACAGCATGGCAGCCTGCTGCGACGCATCTCTACCTTGACCTGCCCGGATGACTGGTTCGAGCCGTTTCGCAACGGCCTGATCAAGGGCGAGCCGGTGCGCCCGCCACGCAAGGTGCTGGAAGAAGACGAACTGATCAACAGCACGCTGTTCTACAGCATGCTCGACAGCCTCAAGGACCTGGCCCGCTACGGCCGCGCCGGGGTACCGCGGGCCAAAGTGCTCAAAGAGCTGCAGCGCGGCAAGGATTACCCGGGCATGGACGCCGGCATTCGCGCAGCGATCACCGCCTTGCTGTCGTGGTCCGAACGCCTGCTGCTGGAAAACTCCGGCAGCCAGCCGGTACCGGCCTCGCACCTGTGGAAACTGGGCAGCCGCCTGGGCCGCAAGGGTTATGGTGTGCAGGTGGCCGTGAGTGTCCTTCTCGGGCCGATCCTGACCTTGATGGCCGGCAGCGCGATCGAGCAGATATTCTTCGGCCTGCTGTTCGTCGGTGTGCTTGGCAGCGCCACGCTGCGCCGCCTGCACGACATTGGCCGGGGCATCCCGATGATGATCATCTTCGTGATGCTGATCCCGTTCCTGCAGTTCTTGCCGCTGGTGCTGTTGCTGCTGCCGGGCGAACCGCTGCCCAACCGCTACGGCGTGCCGCCCGGCAATCAGCCGCAGGACACCTTGGAGGGTGGCCTGCAGGCCGCCCTGCGGCGGCTCAACGGTCAGTAACGCATGTCGTCCAGCGCCTCGATCAGGCGCTGGCGGGCCCCGGCGATCTCGCTTGACTCCTGGCCGGCCAGGATCGCGCTGAACTCTTTGAGCCAGTCGCCGATCGCATCGCGCTCAGGCCCCAGGCTCTGCGCCCAGGCCCGCTCCAGGCGGGCCAGCAAGGTGCGGTTGGGCAAGGCGTCGCGCGGGTGGATCTTCAGCCCGGCCAGGCGCTCATGGCTGGCCTGGCGCGCCTCGTCGTCAAGCCCGGTGGGGCTGCGATCGATCACGTGGCAGAATTGCTCGCGCGTCTGCGGCAAGGTCACATCGACTTCCAGCAGGCCGTTGATGTCATAACTGAAGCGCACGTCCAGGCGCTGGATCTTGCCGTTGGGGGTCAGCGGGATCGTGAAGGCGTCGACAAAGATGTTGTCTTCGACCCACGGCCGTTCACCTTGGTAGACACGGATGCTGATGGCTTTTTGCTCAACATGGGTGCTGTAGAACGGCTTGATCCGTGAGGTCGGGATCACCGTATTGCGGTCGATGATCGGCGCAAAGATCTCGGTCTGGTAGTCGCCATCCATTGCCGCAATTCCCAGGGTGTAGGGGCAGACATCGGTGAGGATCAGCTCTTCGATCGCCGAATCGCGCGCCTTGCATGCCGCCTGGGTGGCAGCACCGAGGGCAACGATGGTGTCCGGGTCGAGGTGGCGGTAAGGCAGGCGGCCAAACAGGGTCGAGACCATCTGCTGGACCACCGGCATGCGCGTGGCGCCGCCGACCAGCACCAGGCTGTCGAGGTCACTGGCACGCAGCCGCGCATCGCGCAGGGCCTGCTCGATCGGCGCGCGAATCCGCGCCAGCAACGGCGCCCAGATCTTCTGCGCGCGGGCTTCATCCAGCAGCCACTGGCGGCTGACGCCATCACCGTTCCAGCTCAGGTGCTGCTCGCCTTCGCCCAGCTTGCACTTGAGCTGCTCGATGGCGTCGGCAAGGCTGGCCAGGGCCTGGGGCGCGAGCATCGTCGGCTTGAGCTGCCAGTCTTGCAGGCAGGCCTGAAGCAAAGCGCCGGTAAAGTCTTCGCCACCGAGGAAGTTGTCGCCGGTCGAGGCATGCACCTCGATCAACGGCAGCGCGTATTCCAGCACCGTGACGTCGAAGGTGCCGCCACCGAGGTCGAAAATCAGCGTGCGTTCGAACTTCTGCTCGTGCAGGCCGTAGGCCATGGCCGCGGCGGTCGGTTCGTTGATCAGGCGCTGGACTTTCAGCCCGGCAAGCTCGGCGGCAAAGCTGGTGCGCTTGCGCTGCTCGTCGCTGAAATAGGCCGGTACGGAAATCACCGCTTCGCTGATCGGGCAGCCGAGGAAGGCTTCGGCATCAGCCTTGAGCGCACCGAGCACCAGCGCCGAGAGCTCTTCCGGGCTGAAGGCCTGCTCACCGAGGCTGATCTTTTTTTCGCTGCCCATGAAACGCTTGAAGGCAGCAGCCGTGCGTTGCGGGTGGGTGGTCAGGCGTGAACGTGCGGCCTTGCCAACCAGGATGCTGCCGTCTTCGTCGAGGCTGACCACTGAAGGCGTGAGCACGTCGCCCAGGGCGTTGGGGATCAGTTGTGCCCGGCCGTCCTGCCAGACCGCCACCAGGCTGTTGGTGGTACCCAGGTCGATACCCAGCATTGGCGCCGGGGAGGTGCTTGCATCCTGCATGTGTGATCTCTTGCTCAGAAGTGGGGCTGGCACGGAGAAAAACAGTAGCGTCCCAGCGTACTGGTGGATTCTGGACGAATTCCAGAAACAAAAAAAGCGACCCTAAGGTCGCTTTCTTTGTGGCTTCAGGGTGTTCAGTGGGCCCTGAAGCTAAATATGGCGCAGCGGACGGGACTCGAACCCGCGACCCCCGGCGTGACAGGCCGGTATTCTAACCGACTGAACTACCGCTGCGCGATACACTGAGAAGTGGTGGGTGATGACGGGATCGAACCGCCGACCCTCTGCTTGTAAGGCAGATGCTCTCCCAGCTGAGCTAATCACCCTTCGTCTCGGTGTGGCGCGCATTCTACGGAGCACCGAACACTCTGGCAAGCACTTTTTTAAAAAAATTTTTCAGGCGTTCCAAAGACTTAGCGGTGCTTGGCCTGAAGCGCCCGCTCGGAGTTTAATGCCCTCCTTATGTGTTGAGGAGAGATTCACCCCATGTGGTTCAAAAACCTGCTGACCTACCGCCTGACCCAGGACATCCCGTTCGACCCCGAGGCACTGGAAACCGCTCTGGCCAGCAAGCCGGCTCGCCCCTGCGCCAGCCAGGAGTTGACCACGTACGGCTTCGTCGCCCCGTTCGGCAAAGGTGAAGACGCGCCTCTGGTGCATGTCAGCGGTGACTTCCTGCTGATCGCCGCGCGTAAAGAAGAACGCATTTTGCCCGGCAGCGTCGTGCGCGATGCGGTTAAAGAGAAGATCGACGAGATCGAAGCCGAGCAGATGCGCAAGGTCTATAAGAAGGAGCGTGACCAGATCAAGGACGAGATCATCCAGGCCTTCCTGCCGCGTGCCTTTATCCGCCGCTCGATGATTTTCGCCGCCATCGCCCCCAAGCAAGGCCTGATCCTGGTCAACTCGGCCAGCGCCAAGCGTGCCGAAGACCTGCTGTCGACCCTGCGTGAAGTCATCGGCTCGCTGCCGGTGCGCCCGGTGACCGTCAAGATCGCCCCGAGCGCGACCATGACCGACTGGGTCAAAACCCAGCAAGCGGCGCCGGACTTCTATGTACTGGACGAGTGCGAGCTGCGCGACACCCATGAAGACGGCGGTATCGTCCGCTGCAAGCGCCAGGATTTGACCAGCGACGAGATCCAGCTGCACCTGGGTACCGGCAAGGTGGTCACGCAACTGTCGCTGGCCTGGCAGGACAAACTGTCGTTCGTGCTCGACGACAAGATGGTCATCAAGCGCCTGCGCTTTGAAGAACTGCTGCAGGACCAGGCCGAAGAAGACGGCGGCGACGAGGCCCTGGGCCAGCTCGATGCCAGCTTCACCCTGATGATGCTGACCTTTGGCGAGTTCCTGCCGGCGCTGTTCGAGGCATTGGGCGGGGAAGAGATCCCACAGGGGATCTGACTTTAAGCTTCAAGCTTCAAGCTTCAAGCTGCAAGAAAGAGCAACAGCCACCCGCGCTGCCTTTGCTTGCAGCTTGTCGCTTGCAGCTGATAGCTTATGCCCCCTGTGAGGACGGCCTCACGACGCACCGCGTGACCATTCCGGGGACGGCCCCATCAATTGATGGAGACTCTGCATGTCCTGGATCATCCTGTTTTTCGCCGGCCTGTTCGAAGTCGGCTGGGCCGTCGGCCTGAAATACACCGACGGCTTTTCCCGCCCGCTACCCACCGTACTCACCGTCGGCGCCATGGTCATCAGCCTCGGCCTGCTGGGCCTGGCCATGAAGGAATTGCCGCTGGGCACCGCCTATGCCATCTGGACCGGGGTCGGCGCCGTCGGCACGGTGATCGCCGGGATCATCCTGTTCGGCGAATCCATGGCCCTGGTGCGCCTGGTCAGCGTGGCGCTGATCATCTGTGGCCTGGTCGGGCTCAAGGTCAGCGCCAGCTGACCCCGCCCTGCCCTGTCAGCGTGAGTCGCCGCGCAAGGCGCTGACCCGCTCACGCAACAACGCCGGCTCTGCCGCTTCCACCGGGACGGCAGAACCGGCCACCAGGGTCACCCGCGACCACAAGCGGCGAAAGAAGCCCTTGGCCGGATCGCGGCTGAAGAAACTCCCCCACAAGCCCTGCAATGCCATCGGGATCACCGGCACCGGCGTCTGCTCGATGATCCGCCGCAGGCCGCCCTTGAACTCGTCGATTTCACCGTCACTGGTCAGCTTGCCTTCAGGGAAGATACACACCAGCTCGCCATCGGCCAGGTACGCGGCAATCTGCTTGAAGGCCCGCTCGTAGGTCTCGGCATCTTCATTGCGCCCGGCAATCGGGATCGCCCCGGCGGTGCGGAAAATGAAGTTGAGCACCGGCAAGCGGTAGATCTTGTAGTACATGACGAAGCGGATCGGCCGGCGCACCGCGCCACCGATCAGCAACGCATCGACGAACGACACATGGTTGCACACCAGCAGCGCTGCACCCTGGTCCGGAATCTGCTGCAGGTCGCGGTGCTCGACGCGGTACATGGAATGGCTGAGCAGCCAGATCATGAAGCGCATGGTGAATTCAGGCACGATGCGGAAGATGTAGAAGTTCACCGCAATATTGAGCAGAGACACAACCAGGAACAACTGCGGGATGCTCAGCTTGAGGACACTCAGCAGCACCACGCTGAAGACCGCCGAGACCACCATGAACAGCGCGTTGAGGATGTTGTTGGCAGCAATTACCCGCGAGCGTTGATCCTCGGGGGTGCGCGACTGGATCAGCGCATACAGCGGCACGATATAGAAGCCGCCGAACACGCCCAGGCCGAGAATCGACCCCAGCACCCACCAGGCCTGGCCAATACCCAGCACCGCCAGCCAGTCATACGGCGCGGCCGCCGGCTGGATCTCGCCGGAGTGCCACCACCAGAGCAGGCCGAACAGGCTCAGGCCAAAGGAGCCGAACGGCACCAGGCCGATTTCCACCTTGTGCCCGCTCATGCGCTCGCACAGCAGCGAGCCGACGGCGATGCCCACCGAGAACAGGGTCAGGATCAGGGTCACCACGGTCTCGTCGCCATGCAGCCATTGCTGGGCGTAACCGGGAATTTGCGTCAGGTACACCGCACCGACGAACCAGAACCACGAGTTGCCGACGATCGAGCGCGACACCGCTGGCGTCTGCTTGAGGCCCATGCGCAAGGTGGCGATCGTCTGGCTGGCGATGTTCCAGTTGATTTTCAGCGCCGGCGTGGACGCAGCGGCGCGCGGGATGGCGCGGCTGGACAGGTAGCCGAGCACCGCCACCAGCAGCACTGCCGACGACGCCCAGACACCGTAATGGGCGCTGGACATCAGCACCCCGGCACAAATGGTGCCGGCCAGGATGGCCAGGAAGGTGCCCATTTCCACCAGGCCATTGCCGCCGACCAGCTCTTCTTCGCGCAAGGCCTGGGGCATGATCGAGTACTTCACCGGGCCGAACAGCGCCGAGTGGGTGCCCATGCCGAACAACGCCAGGAGCATCAGCCCCGGAATCTGGTTCAAGATGCCGATGGCGCCGACCGCCATGATGGCGATCTCGGCCAGCTTGATCACGCGGATCAAAGCGTCCTTGGCGTACTTCTCGCCAAACTGCCCGGCCAGCGCCGAGAACAGGAAGAACGGCAGGATGAACATCAAGGCACAGGCATTGACCCAGATGGCAGTGTCCTGGCCATGGGAGCTGGCGATTTTGTAGAGAAACAGCAGGATGACCGACTGCTTGAACAGGTTGTCATTGAACGCACCCAGCGACTGGGTGACGAAGAACGGCAAGAAGCGCCGTTTGCCAAGCAGGCTGAATTGTGAAGATTGACTCATCGTCCGTGTACCTGAGTGGGGCTTTGTTATTGGATACGCGCAGGCCGCACAAAGCCACAAACACTCAGGTAAATGCAATCTACTTGTTCAGCCCGGCAATGCACGGCGATACAAACAGCTCACCGCGCCAGGCGCCACGCAGGGTCAGGGCCGTGACCAGCAACCACATTGCCGCCAGCGCCAGCACCAGCAGCATGCCCATGTGCAGGAAGAAACCGAGGCCCAGCCAGGCCGCCAGCTTCAGGGTGGCCAGGGTGTACACCCCGAGCGGGAAGGTAAAGCCCCACCAGCCGAGGTTGAACGGCATGCCATGGCGGATGTAGCGCAGGGTGATCAGCACGGCGGTCAGCAACCACCAGAGCCCGGCGCCCCACAGCACGATACCGGCGATCAGGCCCAGGCCACGGGCGATTTCACCCAGGCTGCCGAGGCCGTTGGCAGCGAAAATCGCCGGGGCATCGGCGCCCAGCAGCAGCATGCCCAGCGCACCGGTACCGATCGGCCCCAAGGCCAGCCAGCTCGATGCGGCCATGTTGGCATGCGGCAATTTGTGCAGGGCCATGCGCAGCATGAGGATGGTGAGGATGCTGAACGCCACCGGCAACGACACCGCCCACAGCACGTAGCTGGTGATCAGCACCTGGAACTGCGCATGGGCATCCACCAGGTGCGGCGCCAGCAGGCCGCCGCTGGCAGCGGCGACTTCCGCGGCCACCACCGGCAGCAACCACACCGCGGTCATCTGGTCGATGCTGTGTTCCTGGCGGGTGAACATCAGGTAGGGAATGGCCACCCCGCACAGCAGCGCCAGGCCGACGTCGAACCACCACAGCGCTTCGACCCACGGCAGGATCCCTTCGCCCCAGCGATTGATGCCGAACACCAGGCAGCCGTTGAGGATGGTCGCCAGGCCCATGGGGATGGTGCCGAAGAACATCGATACGGTGGAATGGGCGAAAATCCGCCGCGCTTCATCGAAGAACATGACCCAACGCGCGGTGTACAGCAGGGTAAACAGCACGAACAGGCCGATGGTCAACAACCACAGCGATTCGGCCAGGCCACGCAGGCCGGGTACATCGACCTGTGCCAGGGCCAGGGCGAGCACGCCGGTGCCCATGGTCGCGGCGAACCAGTTGGGGGTGAACTGACGGATCACTTCACGCGGGTGCGCCAGCTGGCTCAGCGGGCGTAACGGCGAGGTGCGGGTTTGGCTGCAAGACATGATGGATTCTCCTGCCCTCCGGTGAGGTTGTATCCATCTTAGGCCGGGAAAATATATCTATATAACGGGTATTTTCTCTATCTGTTATCGGTTTTACAGATATACAGATTTCACTGCCCGCGGCGTATGCTCGGCAGCGATAACAACAAGGACGTGGTCACTCAATGCTCACCGCTATCAAAGGTTACTCGGCGCAGGTACGCCTGCTGCTGGCAACTACCTTCATCCTCACCCTCGCCCGTGCAATCACCCTGCCCTACCTGGTGGTCTACCTGGCGCAGAACTTCGCCCTGGATATCAGCGGCATCGGCCTGATGATCGGCGGCGCGCTGATTGTCGCCTCGTTGCTGAGCCTGTATGGCGGCTACCTGATCGACACCCTGCGCAGCTACACGGTGATCATCGCCGCGACCCTGACCTTTACTTTGGCCTTTGTCGGTGCGGTGGTCAGCCGCGAACTGAGCCTGTTCTTCACCTGCCTGGTGCTGATCAACCTGGCCCTGGCGGTGGTGGACATCGCCGCCAAAGCCGGCTTCTGTGCACTGCTGCCGCTGGAAGAACGCAGCGAGGTGTTCTCAATCAAGTACACCCTGAGCAACGTCGCCTACGCGGTCGGGCCCTTTGTCGGCGTGGCGCTGGTGCTGCTGGACGATCACTTGCCGTTCCTGCTCTCGGCGCTGCTGGGCCTGGCCATGTGCCTGAGCTACCAGCGCTGGGGCGAGCGCGCGGCGCGGGCGCGGGTCGAAGGCGGCGAACAGGCCGGTTTCTTTAGCGTTGGCGGACAACTGGTCAAAGATCGCCGGCTGATCTGCTTCACCCTCGGTGGCGCCTTGAGCGCGGTGGTGTTCGGCCAGTTCACCGCCTACCTGTCGCAGTACCTGGTGGTAACCAGCAGCGCCAGCGAGGCGGCGCGCTACATCAGCTACCTGGTGGCCACCAACGCGGTCACGGTAATTGCCCTGCAGTACGTGATTGGCCGGCGCATCAGCAGCCGCCAGTTGATGCCCTGGCTGATGGCCGGCATGGCGCTGTTTCTGGTTGGCCTGCTGGGTTTCTCGCTGGCGCAAACGCTGCTGGCCTGGTGCCTGGCGATGCTGGTGTTCACCCTTGGCGAGATCATCGTCATCCCCGCCGAGTACATGTTCATCGACAGCATCGCCCCGGAACATCTGCGCGGCGTGTATTACGGCGCGCAAAACCTGTCCAACCTCGGCGCGGCGCTGGGCCCGGTGATCTGCGGCTTTGCCCTCGCGCACCTGGTGCCGGTGGCGACCTTTTACCTGCTGATTCTTTCGGTGTTGCTGGCGGCGCTGTTCTATTACCTGGGGGCCCGGCGAGCGCCGAATTAAAGCATCGCGGGGTCTACGATGAACCAGTGGGAGCGGCGGTGCGGCGACCCGACTTGCCCCGCGATGAGGCCAATACCGTCAGCCGCGGGACAAAGCCCGCAGCGGCAAACTCAGAACCGCCGCAACGGCGCACAAAATGATCACCGCCAAGGCATACACCTCGCCGGTCGGCACCAGGCCGAAGCTGCGCACCATCCACCCGGCCAGCATGGCCGGCACGCAGAACGCCAGGTAGCTCAGCACATAGAACGTCGCCATCAGCCCGGCGCGTTCGTGGGCCTCGGCCAGCGGCATGATGCTACGCAACGCTCCAAGGAAGCTGGCGCCAAAGCCGATGCCGGTGACTACAGTGGCGAGGAAAAACAGCCCCAGCTCACCGCGATGCAACGCCAGCAGGATCAACAGCATCCCGACCGGCAACACCCCTGTGCCCAGGCGCAGGATCTGCCCGGCCGGACGCAGCCGCAGGTGGTAGATCGCCACGGCGCCGGTCACCGTCAACGCCGCCACCAGGCCGCCGCCCACCAAATTCGAGGTTGCCCCGGTGGCCTCGCGCGCCAGTGATGGCGCCAGCGACAGGAAGAACCCACCCAGCGCCCAACCGGCGACGTTCACCGGCAGCATACGCAGCACTGCAGCCCGCGCCTGGGGCGGTACATGCAGGGCCGGACGCAAGGAGGCCAGGGCGCCGGGCTGGCGGCTGACGCTCTCGGGCAGATGCCACACCAGCAACGCCAGCGTGACGAACAAGCCGAGCAACAGCCAGTAGGCCAAACGCAGCGGCCACGGCGCAAATTCCACCAGCAGGCTGGTACCCAGGGCGCCGCTGGCCATGCCGAGCAAGGGCGTCAGGCTGTTGACCAACGGCCCCTGCTCGCGATCGATATCCAGCAACGCAGCGCCCAGCACGCTGGTAGCCATGCCGGTGGCGAAGCCTTGCAGAATGCGCGCAGCAATCAACCAGCCGACACTGTCGGCCTGCAGGAACAACAGCATGGAGACGCTTTCCAGCACCAATGCAGTGAAGATCAGTGGCCGCCGCCCCAGGTAGTCCGACAGCGAACCGACTGTCAGCAGCGCCGCCAGCAAGCTGACGGCATACACCGCAAAAATCATCGTCAGGGTTACCGCCGAGAACTGCCAGGCTTGCTGGTACAAGTGATACAAAGGCGTCGGGGTGCTCGAGGCGGCGAGAAAGCCGAGCAAGGCAAGTGCCAGGAACATCAGACGAAAACGCCGTGAGGCCGGGGCTTTGAACAACATGAACATGATCAGCACTCCGCTAAAGCAATTATTTAGCTTTTGCGCAGTCTGCTCGCCTTCATTCCTTAACGCAAACCCTTTGTGTTAAGGTCGACCGATGGCGATTAAAGAAGGTATCCGCACGGGTGGGCGCAGCGCCCGTGTGCAGGCATCGGTACATGCGGCGGTACGCGAACTGCTCAAGGAGCAGGACCGCGCGAGCCTGACCGTGCCGCAAATTGCCGCTCGCGCCGGCGTCACCCCGTCAACTATCTATAGGCGCTGGGGCGAATTGGCCGCCCTGCTCGCCGATGTCGCCGTCGAACGCGTGCTGCCTGACGTGGCGCCGCTGGACACCGGCGAGCTGCGTACCGACCTGCGCGCCTGGACCGAACAGTACCTCGACGAAATCACCTCCGAACCAGGCCGCAACCTGATGCGCGACGTGCTCAGCAGCGCCTGCCCGGGTTACTGCACCAACATCCTGCGCGGGCAACTGCAGGTCATCCTCGACCGCGCCCAGGCGCGCGGCGAGGCCCTGCCAGACATCGAACGCCTGCTGGATCTGCTGGTCGCACCGACCGTCTACCGCACCTTGTTCGCCGAAGCCCCGCCGACCCTGGAACAGCTCTACAGCCTGCTTGACCTGGCCTTGCCCGGCTAAGGCCCTGCGACGCTCTGCCACTGCGACCATCGTCGGCGCTGACGAAGCCTTTGCGGCGTGCCAGACTGATTGATCGAGGTTCGCTGTCAGGCTGAATCACCCTTTTGTTTCGGAGTTGTCATGTCGCTGTCCAGTGGGCTGATCGCCGTGGTCGCCCTGGCCTATATGGCCATCATGTTCGCCATCGCCTTTTACGGCGACCGCCGCAGCACACCGCTGCCGCCGCGCCTGCGTGCCTGGGTGTACAGCCTGTCGCTGGCGGTGTACTGCACCAGCTGGACCTTCTTCGGCGCCGTCGGCCAGGCCGCCGAACAACTCTGGGCGTTCCTGCCGATCTACCTGGGCCCTGTGCTACTGCTGCTGTTCGCGCCCTGGGTGCTGCAGAAGATGGTGCTGATCAGCAAACAGGAAAACATCACCTCGATCGCCGACTTCATCGCCGCCCGCTACGGTAAATCCCAGAGCCTGGCGGTGGTGGTGGCGCTGATCTGCCTGATCGGCGTGCTGCCGTACATAGCCTTGCAGCTCAAGGGCATCGTGCTTGGCGTCAACCTGCTGATCGGCGCAGGCGCCGATGCTACTGGCAGCCGTGTGCAGGACACCGCGCTGGTGGTGTCGCTGGTGCTGGCACTGTTTTCGATTGTCTTCGGTACCCGTAGCCTGGACGTCACCGAACACCACCGCGGCATGGTCCTGGCGATTGCCTTCGAATCGCTGGTCAAGCTGCTGGCGTTCCTCGCCGTCGGCGCCTTCGTCACCTTCGGCCTGTTCAACGGTTTCGAAGACCTGTTCAGCAAGGCGCAACTGGCGCCACGCCTGGAAGGCTTCTGGAACGAAACCATCAACTGGCCGTCGATGATCGTGCAGACCGGCGTGGCGATGATGGCGATCATCTGCCTGCCGCGCCAGTTCCACGTCACCGTGGTGGAGAACATCGAACCCCAGGACCTGCGCCTGGCGCGCTGGGTGTTCCCGATGTACCTGATCCTCGCCGCGCTGTTCGTGGTACCAATCGCTCTGGCCGGGCAGATGCTGCTGCCCGACTCGGTGCTGCCCGACTCCTTCGTGATCAGCCTGCCGCTGGCCGAGGCGCATCCGGCGCTGGCCCTGCTGGCCTTTATCGGCGGCGCGTCGGCGGCCACCGGCATGGTCATCGTCGAGGCCGTGGCGCTGTCGACCATGGTTTCCAACGACATGCTGCTGCCCTGGCTGCTGCGGCGCAACAACGCCGAGCGACCGTTCGAAGCCTTCCGCCACTGGATGCTCTCGGTACGCCGGGTGACCATCGTCGTCATCCTTTTGCTGGCCTATGTCAGCTACCGCCTGCTCGGCTCTACCGCAAGCCTTGCGACCATCGGCCAGGTGGCGTTTGCCGCCGTGACCCAGCTGACCCCGGCCATGCTTGGCGCCCTGTACTGGAAGCAGGCCAACCGCCGCGGGGTGTTCGCGGGCCTGGCCGCCGGGGTGTTCCTGTGGTTCTACACCCTGGTGCTGCCGATTGCCGCCCATAGCCTGGGCTGGTCGCTGGAGCTGTTCCCGGGCCTGGCCTGGCTGCATGGCAACCCGCTGAACCTGCCGATCACGCCGCTGACCCAAGGCGTGGTGCTGTCGCTGGCGGGTAACTTCACCCTGTTCGCCTGGGTGTCGATCCTCTCGCGCACACGGGTGTCCGAGCACTGGCAGGCCGGGCGTTTCATCGGCCAGCAGACCAGCGCCCGCCCCAGCAGCCGGTCGCTGCTGGCGGTGCAGATCGACGACCTGCTGCACCTGGCTGCGCGCTTTGTGGGTGAAGAGCGCGCGCGGCAGAGTTTCATCCGTTTTGCCTATCGCCAGGGCAAGGGTTTCAACCCCAACCAGAATGCCGACGGCGAATGGATCGAACACACCGAGCGCCTGCTCGCCGGCGTGCTCGGCACCTCCTCGACCCGCGCAGTGGTCAAGGCCGCGATCGAAGGCCGCGACATGCAGCTTGAGGACGTGGTGCGCATCGCTGACGAAGCCTCGGAAGTGCTGCAGTTCAACCGCGCCCTGCTGCAAGGGGCAATCGAGAACATCAGCCAGGGCATCAGCGTGGTCGACCAGTCGCTGCGCCTGGTGGCCTGGAACCGCCGCTACCTGGAGCTGTTCAACTACCCCGACGGGCTGATCAGCGTCGGCCGGCCGATTGCCGACATTATCCGCTACAACGCCGAGCGCGGCCTGTGCGGCCCGGGCGAGGCCCAGGTGCACGTGGCCAGGCGCCTGCACTGGATGCGCCAGGGCCGTGCGCATACCTCCGAGCGCTTGTTCCCCAACGGCCGGGTGATCGAGCTGATCGGCAACCCGATGCCCGGCGGCGGCTTTGTCATGAGCTTTACCGACATCACCCCGTTCCGCGAAGCCGAACAGGCGCTCAAGGGCGCCAACGAAAGCCTTGAGCAACGGGTCGCCGAACGCACCCACGAGCTGTCGCAACTGAACCAGGCACTGAGCGAAGCCAAGAGCCACGCCGAGGCCGCCAACCAGTCCAAGACCCGCTTCCTCGCAGCGGTCAGCCACGACCTGATGCAGCCGCTGAACGCCGCGCGGCTGTTCTCGGCGGCGCTGTCGCATCAGGGCGATGGCCTGTCGGCCGATGCCCAGCAACTGGTCCAGCACATGGACAGCTCGCTGCGTTCGGCCGAAGAGCTGATCAGCGACCTGCTGGACATCTCGCGCCTGGAAAACGGCAAGATCACCCCGGACGTCAAACCCTTCGCCCTCAACGAACTGTTCGACACCCTCGGCGCTGAATTCAAGGTTCTGGCCCAGCAGCAAGGCCTGGATTTCCGCCTGCGCGGCAGCCGCCTGCGGGTGCAGAGCGACATGAAACTGCTGCGCCGGATTCTGCAGAACTTCCTCACCAACGCCTTCCGCTATGGCAAAAGCCCGATTCTGCTCGGCGTGCGCCGCCAGCAGGGGCGCTTGTGGCTGGAGGTCTGGGACCGTGGCAGCGGCATCGCCGACGACAAGCTGCAGGTGATCTTCGAGGAATTCAAACGCCTGGACAGCCACCAGACCCGCGCGGAAAAAGGCCTGGGCCTGGGCCTGGCGATCGCCGATGGCCTGTGCAAGGTGCTTGGCCATCCGCTTGAGGTGCAGTCGTGGCCGGGCAAGGGCAGCGTGTTCCGCGTCAGCGTGCCGCTGGCCACGGCGCCGGCGGCCCCGGTGGCCAGCCCTGCCGAACAGGCCGGGCAGCCATTGGCAGGCCTGCAGGTGCTGTGCGTCGACAACGAAGACAGCATCCTCATCGGCATGAACAGCCTGCTCAGCCGCTGGGGCTGCCAGGTATCCATCGCGCGCAATCGCGCCGAGTGTGAAGCCTTGCTGGCAAGCGGCCTGCGCCCGCACCTGGCGCTGGTGGACTACCACCTTGACGACGGCGAGGTCGGCACCGAGCTGATGGCCTGGTTACGCACACGCCTGGGCGAGCCGGTCCCCGGCGTGGTGATCAGCGCTGACGGGCGCAGCGAGATGGTCGCCCAGGTGCATGCCGCAGGGCTCGACTACCTGGCCAAGCCGGTCAAGCCGGCGGCCTTGCGCGCCCTGCTCAATCGGCATCTGAGCCTGGTCCAGTAAGGGCGCTGGCAGCCAGCGGGTCGCCTTCGCTCATGGCGCGCTCGAGCAGGTCGGCCGGCAGGCTCTTGCTGGCCCGGGCACCGAGCAGCTTGAGCTGTTCGCTGCGGCTGATCAGGTTGCCGCGCCCTTCGCAGAGCTTGTTGCGCGCCGCGCTATAGGCTTTGTCGACCTGCTGCAGGCGGCTGCCAAGCTCGTCCAGGTCCTGGATGAACAGCACGAACTTGTCGTACAGCCAACCGGCACGCTCGGCGATCTCCCGGGCGTTCTGGCTCTGGCGCTCCTGCTTCCAGAGGCTGTCGATAACCCGCAAGGTGGCCAGCAAGGTGGTCGGGCTGACGATCACGATCTGGCGGTCGAAGGCTTCCTGGAACAGGTTCGGCTCTGCCTGCAAGGCGGCCGAAAACGCCGCCTCGATAGGCACGAAGAGCAGGACGAAATCCAGGCTGTGCAGGCCTTCGAGGCGGTTGTAGTCCTTGCCGGACAAGCCTTTGACATGGTTGCGCAGCGATAGCACGTGTTGCTTGAGCGCGGCCTGGGCAATCTCGCTGTCGTCGGCGCCAACGTACTGCTGGTAGGCGGTGAGGCTGACCTTGGAGTCGACCACCACCTGTTTGTCGCCCGGCAGCATGATCAGCACGTCGGGCTGAAAGCGCTCACCGTCGGCGCTCTTGAGGCTGACCTGGGTCTGGTACTCGCGGCCCTTCTCAAGCCCGGCGTGCTCCAGCACCCGCTCCAGAATCAGCTCGCCCCAGTTGCCCTGGGTCTTCTGGCCCTTGAGCGCCTGGGTCAGGTTGGTGGCCTCATCGCTCAGGCGCAGGTTGAGCTGCTGCAGGCGTTCAAGCTCCTTGGCCAGCGAGAAGCGCTCGCGGGCCTCTTGCTGATAGCTGTCTTCGACGCGCTTTTCAAAGGCCTGGATGCGCTCCTTGAGCGGGTCGAGCAACTGCCCCAGGTGCTGCTGGCTGGTCTGGGCGAAGCGCTGTTCGCGCTCATCGAAAATCTTCGTGGCCATTTCGGCGAACTGCGCCCGCAGCTCGTCACGCGAGCCCTGCAGGTCGTCGAGGCGTTGCTGATGGCTTTCCTGCTGTTCGCGCAGCTCGGCGCTCAGGGCTGCGCTCTGGGCGTCCAGGCGACGCAATTCGGCTTCGCGGCTGGCGCGTTCGAGCTGCCAGGCATGGGCGGCATCGCGCGCTTCGTCGCGATCGATCTGCAGCAATTCAAGCTCACGGGCCTGAGCGGCCAGCGTCGCCTGCTTGGCGGCATTGGCCTGGCTCAGGTCGCTGATTTCGTCGCGGCTGGCATCGAGCTGGGCGAGCAAGCCTTCCTGAGCCAGCTGCACACTGCTCAGGCGCTCCTCAAGCAAGGCCGCGTCGGCCTGCCGCGCACTCAGGCGCCGTTGCACCTGCAGCACCAGCGCCAGCGACGGCACGGCCGCCACCACAATACCCAGCACAATGCTGGTCAGATCCACTGCCATAGCCACCCCGATCTCCCTCGGCCAACGATCAACGGCTCAGCTTATCAGCCTTGGGCGCACGCGCCGCATTCAGGCTTCAGGCAATTGCCTGAGCAGGCGCAAGGCCTCCTGCGAACCCTGGGCAGCGGCCTGTTCGAGCCAGTAGCGGCCCTGGGCGGGTTCGTTCAGTTGCCCCAAGGCGCACAGCCGGCCGTACTCGAGCTGGGCCCGGCGATCACCGGCGCGCGCTGCCTGGCGCAGCAGTTCGTGGCCGATCCGGCGGTCGCGGGCATTGCCACAATCACGGCAGAGCATCTGCCCCAGGCGGCTCTGGGCCACCACCACGCCCTGGCGCGCTGGCTGCTTGAGCAAGCGCCCGGCAAAGTGCTTGACGTTGGGGTTGTCACCCAGGCGCGGGCTGTCGAGCAACCACAAGGCCACTTTCAAGGAGAAGCGCTTGGGCTCGGGCAGAGGCGACTGGGCAGTGGGGGCAACGAGGTTTTTGGAGCGAAACTTCATAAAAAACAGCGGAGGCAACTCGAGAGGCGCGCCACTCTACTCCATTTTTCTGACAATGGCCCGGTGCTTTTCTGCACTTTTTTCAAAATATTTCAGTGTTTTTTTCTTGACGTCAGGACGGGTATTTTGTCCCTGACGGAAGACTGTCGAAGGATTGTCGGACACCGGCCAAAAAGCTGGCACGCCCGTCCTAGAGCAAGCGCTCGGGACAATCCACAGAAGCTGTGGATAACTCGGTGGACAACCCCCTAAACCTCCCCGCAAACCCCTATGGAATGGGGCTTTCAGTCAAACTGTCGATTTTTTCACCAGCTAAAATAAGTGTTTTTTTTCATTGACTTAAGGCAACGGCCAAGTCATTGGCGGCCACTTGCCGCCTTGTTGCAGCGCTGTAACAAGGGCTGCCCCAAGTGTGCACAACCGCCCTTTAGCGAGGCATTTCCCTGCACGAAATTGGCACGTTCCCTGCCTTGTTGCACTGCAAAGCCGGCGAATTAGCCCTTCACAGACAGCCTGGAACGCGACATACTGATCGGCTCGCCAGACGAAAAGCCAAAAAGCTTGCCAGCAACGAAAAACTGCGGTAGTCTTGCCGCCGTTAGTACCAAGCTGAAAGTCAATTCTGGCCAAAGCAGTCCTTACAGTGCCCTGCCCCCTCACATCGGACAGGCCTGTTGAAACCAGGACCGGCCCACTCGATGGTTCCCCAGGTAAATCACTTCTTACTCTGACCGAACCAACCTGCAGATTGATCAGGATCTTCACCCAGCGGCATTGAACCCGACCCTGGCTGTTGCCTGTCCTCTGACGTACCTACCAGTCAGCCCCAGCGCCACATGATAAATGCGCCCAAAACTGGCTGCCCTGTTCCAGTCAGGTTCTTCGCACCGGCTTAAATGCTCGCGTTACTGGAACGTTTTATATGTGCACGGATCGAAACCGTGTCTATTGCAGGAACATCTAATAACTATGAATCACTCTACTCATACTCAGGCTGCCATTCGCACCCTTTCCCAGGCATTTGCCCCTCTGAACTGCTTGATCCTGGCGTCGCGCAAAGGCGGCTTCAGCTTCACCCTGGTCAACGAGCACGGCATTGCCCGGCACAGCGAGCGCCTGTACCCGGAGCAATACTCCGAAGCCGAGCCGCTGCAGGCCGTTATCGAGCGCACCCGTCAGGCCCTGGTGGCCTGATCCGCACGACGCTGCAAACGCTCAAGCCCCGCCCTCTGGCGGGGCTTTTTTATGCCTGGCGCCCAGCAATCACTAATTGCCGCACGGCATATGATTTATAACTAAAAGCCGCAAATGTTTTAAAAACAGGCCTTTACAGCGCGAATATGACACTACACTTCAACTCAAGCGGCAAAGGCCGCTTCCGGCGGGCCTGACCGACTCTCCAGCTGCCAAGCTCCAGCGTCCGCCGGCCAATTTCAAGTTCGAGGGCATCATGGGTATCGCCGCGAGCGAGTTGAGCCAGTTTGTCATTCGTCCGACCCTGATCTACCTGGGTCGCCACTGCGCCAGCGCCGAAGCCCTGCTGCTCGGCGTCGCCGCCAGCCAGTCAGCACTCGGCTCAGCATTGCACGACCGCCGCGGCCACGGCCTGTACCGCATTGGCGAACTGCGCCACCAAAGCCTCTGGGACCAGTTCCTGGCCCGCGACCCGGATCTCGCCAGCCTGGTCCGTGGCCTTGCCAGCCAGCATGCCTTCCTCAGCGGCCCGCACCTGGAACTGACCGTAAACCTGCGCTATGCCACCGCCATCGCCTGGATGCTGATCGAAGAACAAGCCCCCGAACTGCCCGCCGCCGACGATCTGCTCGGGCTTGCACGTATCTGGCGACAAACCTTCCAGCCTCAGGGGCGCCTGCGCGATTTCACCTGCGCCTGGCAAACCTGCATCGCCCCTGTGACTCTTCAGGCCTGCTGAGAGTCACTGCTTTCCATAATCGGAAAATTCCCGCCATTTTGGTCGGATTGTCCTACAAAACCGCTCTATCTCCTGCGATACAGCCTATAGCGCTGCGGGCGAACTGATGGTAATTTTCGCCCCGGAGATCCCAAGGAGTTCTAATAATGAAAAAAGTAATGCTCAAAACCTCTCTCAGCCTCGCCGTCACTCTCGCCTCGACTCAACTGTTCGCCAGCGGCTTTGCCCTCAACGAACAAAGCGTCAGTGGCATGGGCACAGGTTTCGCGGGTCGTTCTTCTTCTGCCGATGATGCCAGCACCGTATTCGGCAACCCTGCCGGTATGTCGCGCCTGAAACGCGAGCAGATCACCGTTGGCGGCGCAGCCGTCATCGCCAAGTCCGATATTTCCGGCGGCGGGCGCCCAGGTGGCACCACCGACGGCGACATGGTGCCGTTCGTCGGCGTGCCCATGGGCTACTACGTCAAGCCTCTGGATGATCACTGGACCGTCGGTTTCGGTGTCTACGCGCCGTTCGGCCTGGTCACCGATTACGAGAGCACTGCCGCCAGCCGTTACTGGGGCAAGAAAAGCCACGTTGAAGTGGTCACCTTCCAGCCAACCATCAGCTACGCCTTCAACGACAAGGTGTCGATCGGTTTCGGCCCGACCATCAACAAGATCAAGGGTGAGCTCAGCGCCAACACCCTCAACCCGCGCACCCCGGGTTTCAACGATGGCGAAGTGAAAATCAAGGGTGACGACACTGCTGTCGGCTACAACATCGGCGTGCTGGTCCAGGCCACCGACAAGACCCGCCTGGGCCTGACCTACCACTCGATGGTCGACTACAAGCTCGAAGGCAACACCAAGATCAACAACGCCCTGATCGGCCCGTTCAGCGGCAGCAAGTTCGACGCTGAACTGAAGATCAAGACCCCTGAATCGGTCGACTTCTCGGTTACCCACGAGCTGGATGACCAGTGGACTATCTATGCTGGTAGCACCTGGACCCGCTGGAGCCGCCTGGAAGCCATCACCGTCACCAACAAGGTTCCTGCCCCGCTGGCCGGCCAGTTCGGCACCATCAGCGAAGAGCAGAACTGGCACGACACCTGGGCCCACGCCATCGGCGCGTCCTACAAGCTGAACAAGGAGTGGGTACTGCGTACCGGCTTCACCGTCGACCAGTCGCCGACCAACAACCACGACCGTTCGCCACGCATCCCGACTGGCGATCGCAAGATCTTCAGCCTGGGCGCCGGCTACAGCCCAACCGACGACATGACCATCGACGTGGCGTACTCCTACCTGTGGGAAGAAGACACCAAGGTCAACCTGGCCAGCCCGACCAAGGGTTCGTACAACGCCAAGTACGAAAACAGCGCTCACGGTATTGGCGCGTCGCTGACCTATCGCTTCTGATAACAGCGCCGCAACGAAAAACCGCCGTCATCGGCGGTTTTTTTATGCCTGAGCAATCGGCCAGGCGTGCCCGACTTCCAGCTGGAGGTACTCCATGAACGCCCGCACCTTGGGGCTCAAGGCGAAACGGTCGGCCACGCACAGGTAGACATCCATCGGTTCGGTCTGGGCGTAGGCCCGTGCCGGCTGCGAATACTCGAACAACGCCACCAGCTGGCCGCGCTCGAGCAAAGGGCGGGCGACGAACTCGGCCAGGCGAGCGATACCGCCATCGCGCACCGCCATCTGCGTCAGTACGTCGATGTCATCGCTGATCAGCACCTTGTCGAACTCGGCATCAAAACGCAGCCCCTCGCGGATAAAGCCCCAGCGCAAAAAGCGCCCGTCCACCGGGTAGCGGAACACCAGGCAGCGGTGTTCCTTGAGCTGCTCGGGCGATTGCGGCCAACCGGCCGCCGCCAGATAGCCCGGGGAAGCGCAACAAATGAACGGCACCCGGGCAATGTGCCGGGCCAGCAGGCCGTCTTCGAGTTGTGGCTGGATGCGGATACTGACATCAACGCCTTCCTGGGCGTGGTTGACCCGCCGATCATTCGTAACCAATTCAATTGAAAGCTGCGGGTAGCGTGCACTGAAGGCCGGAATCAGCGGCGCCAGTACATGGCGGCCAAAGGCCGACGACGAAGCGATGCACAAGCGCCCCTTGGGCTCGCAGTCCGGGGCGGTGACCGCCTGCTGGGCCTGCTCGAGGTCGCGCTCGATGTGCTTGACCTTGTCGTAATACAGGCTGCCACTGGGCGTCAGCACCATACTGCGCGTGGTACGCGCCAGCAGGCGCACCTGCAGGTGGGCTTCCAGGCGGGCGATATTCTGGCTCACTGCGGCGGCACTCAAGCCCAGGCTGCGAGCGCCACCGGCGATGCTGCCGGCCTCGACCACCTTGATGAAACTCTTGATCGAACCGAGCAGGTTCATGACAGCATCCAGGCATTCGTAAGATCTTCTTTATAAAGACCTAAGTCCAGCTCGTCTACCGCAGTCCAACGCCCCCTTGCTAGGCTGCCCCCTCACCCACCAGAAGGAGTCAGCATGACCTTCCAGACCAGCGCCCGCGGCCGGCGCAAACTCGGCGTTCGCGCCACCCCCTACGTGTTTGCCTTCTACATGTCGGCAATCATGGCCCTGTTGATGTGCTTCGTGATTACCGCCGCCAACGCAGGCATCAACGAGCAGTACCTGGGCAACGTGCTCAAAGCCTATCAACTGGCCATGCCAGTAGCCTTTGCCTGTGTGCTGGTGGTGCGCCCGATCGTGCTCAAGCTGGTGGCCTGGACCGTGCACCCGAGCCACTGACGCCGCTCAGGGCCGGGAAGCAATGGCCTTTTCAATCGCCGCCTTGAACGCCGGGTCGTCCGGCTTGGTCAGGCTGGTGAAATTGGCCACAACCTTGCCCTGGCGATCAACCACGTACTTGTAGAAATTCCACTTCGGCGCACTGCTCTGCGCGGCCAGTTCCTTGAACAGCGGCGTGGCATCGTCGCCACGCACGGGCCGGGCCTGGGTCATGGTGAAGGTCACGCCATAGTTGGCGTAGCAGACCTTGGCGGTTTTCTCGGCATCGGCGTCTTCCTGCTTGAAGTCGTTGGACGGCACCCCGAGCATTTCCAGGCCCTGTTCGTGGTACTCCTTGTAGACGCTTTCAAGCCCTTCGAACTGCGGGGCAAAGCCGCAATAGCTGGCGGTATTGACCACCACCAAAGGCTTGCCGGCAAAGCGCTGGCACAGGTCGATCTGCTCCTTGCCGCGCAGCTCCGGCAACGAGCCCTTGAGCAGCGCCGGGCAATCGGCGGCCAGGGCATTGGCCGCAGCGGCCAAGGTCAACAACGGAACCAACATCCAGCGTGCGCGCATCGTCTCTCTCCCTCGAACGTTCCCGAAGTATTCAGAGTACTCCTAGCACACGCCCATGCCCAACTGCATCAACGCCAGGCCGCCCTCATGCCAGCCCCACCAGGCCAGTGCCAGCAGCAATAGCGCGGCGAGGCCGAGCACGCTGCCAATGGCGACCCGTTTCATGCTGCCTGCGCCTGCAAGCGCGCTACCGGGCGTTCGCGTACTGGCCAGTTCAGCGCTGCGGCGAGCAGGCTGAGGAGGATGGAAATTTGCCAGACCAAATCGTAGTTGCCGGTGCGGTCATACACCACCCCGCCCAGCCAGCCGCCCAGAAATGCCCCCAACTGGTGGAACAGGAAGACGATACCGCCGAGCATCGACAAATTGCGCACACCAAACAGGGTGGCCACGGTGCCGTTGGTCAAGGGTACGGTCGACAGCCACAGCAGGCCCATGGCAATGCCGAACAGGTAGGCGCTGAACTGGCTGATTGGCGCCCACAGGAACAACACGATGACTACCGCGCGCAGCAGGTACAGCGCGGTCAGCAGCCGCGGCTTGGACATGCGCCCACCCAGCCAGCCGGCGGTGTAGGTGCCGACGATATTGAACAGCCCGACCAGCGCCAGCACTGTGGTGCCGATGGTCGCCGGCAGGTGCTGGTCGACCAGGTAGGCCGGCAGGTGCACGCCGATGAACACCACCTGGAAACCACAGACGAAAAAGCCCAGGGCCAGCAGCCAGAAACCGGAGTGCGAGCAGGCTTCGCGCAGGGCCTGGCCGAGGGTCTGGTCATTGCCCTGACTGGGCAGCGGACGATCACGCAGCAGCCCTACCAGCGGCACGATAAAGGCCACCAGCAAACCCAGCACCAGCAAGGCCGCCGACCAGCCCAGCCAGCCGATCAGGCCGAGCGTACCCGGCAGCATGGCGAACTGGCCGAAGGAGCCGGCGGCGCTGGCAATGCCCATGGCCATGCTGCGTTTTTCTGGCGGCACGGCACGGCCAACCACGCCGAGGATCACCGAAAACGAGGTGCCCGACAGGCCGATACCGATCAACAAACCGGCACTGAGCGACAGGGTCAGGGCCGAGTCGGACATGCCCATCAGCACAAGGCCGGCGGCATAAAGAATACCGCCGACCATCACCACCTTGGCAGCACCGAGGCGATCGGCCAGGGCTCCGGCAAACGGCTGGGCCAGGCCCCAGATCAGGTTCTGCAAGGCAATGGCAAAGGCAAACACGCCGCGCCCCC
Organism: Pseudomonas sp. UC 17F4; assembly: GCF_900101695.1. NCBI lineage: Bacteria > Pseudomonadati > Pseudomonadota > Gammaproteobacteria > Pseudomonadales > Pseudomonadaceae > Pseudomonas > Pseudomonas sp. UC 17F4. The sequence continues at coordinate 2,156,204 of NZ_FNKV01000001.1, read as the reverse complement.
AGCCAAAGTCGGCGCTCATCGGCGCCAGGAACAGGCCAAAGCCGTGCCGCACGCCCAGCGACAAGGCCAGGATCAGCGCCGCGCCAAGCAGAATCCACCCACTGGTTCGCCATACTGATGTCATTTTTGTTGTCTCCAGTGCCGCAAGGTTATGCGGGTATATACCCGCTTATACTCGTAAAAAGCTCAGGCCAACAGCTCCAGCAGGCGCACCAGTTCGTCACGCTGACCTTCGCCGAGGGTCTCGATCAAGCCGCTTTGCGCTTGCTCCCAGGCCGGCTCCGCCGCTTGCAGGCGTGCCCGGCCCTGCTCGGTCAGCAACACGATACGGTTGCGCAAGTCCTGCCCTTCGGCCAGGGCCACCAGGCCCTCGGCTTCCAGTACCCGCAGGTTGCGCCCCAAGGTGCTGCGGTCCAGGCCCATGGCCTCGGCCAGCGTGGAAATACTCGGTTGATCCAGGCGGCGTAAATGACGCAACAGGGAAAACTGCGCGACATTGATCCCGAAGCCTTCGAGGGCCTCGTCGTAGTGTCGGCTCACCCCACGGGCGGCGCGACGCAGGTGGGTGCAGATGCATTCGCTGGTCAACATAATGCGTGTATATACCCGCACTTTGGCAACTGCAAGCTTTTATTCGCCGCTCACAGCACCAAAGCGAGCAATACCGCCAGCTCCAGCAGCTCGAGCAGGGCCCCGGCGGTATCACCGGTGGTGCCACCCAGACGGCGCACCATCACGTGGCGCAGCCAGGCGAAGACGATGGCGGCAACCAGCAGCCCCCCTATACCCTTGAACCCTGCCAGCAGCACACAGGCCAACGCACTGACGAGCATCACCAGCTGGCCCGCCCGACGCGGCAAATGATCGGCAAGCGCCTGGCCGAGCCCGCCGCTGCGCACATAGGGCGTGCACAGGAACAAGCCCAGTAACCCCGCGCGGCCGATCAGCGGTGCGAGCACCAGCAGCAGCCCGTCACCGCGCTCGATCAACGCCAGCAAGGCGCAGAACTTGAGCAGCAGCACCAGCACCAGGGTGACCACGGCAATCGGCCCGCTGCGCGGGTCTTTCATGATCAGCAAGGTACGTTCGCGGTCGCCGAAACCGCCGAGCCAGGCATCGGCGCTGTCGGCCAGGCCGTCCAGGTGCAAGGCGCCGCTGAGCAGCACCCAGGCGCTGAGCAGCAAGGCGGCGTGCAACAGCACCGGGCTACCGGCCAGCAGCGCGTTCAACCCCCAGAGCACCACCCCGAACAACAGCCCTACCAGCGGGTAAAACAGCAATGAGCGGCCCATTTGTTCCGGCGCCGGCATGCCCGGCAGGCGCACCGGCAAGCTGCTGAGAAACTGCAGGGCGATCCAGAACCCCAGCATCTCAGCACACCTCGCGCAGGCTGCCGTCGGCCAGCAGTTCCAGGCGGCACAAGGCACCATGGGCCACTTCGACCTGCAGCAGCTGTTCACGCGGCAGGCCACGGGCGCGGGCCAGCAACAGGCGCATGACGCCACCGTGGGTGACCAGCAGCAACTGCTGGCCGGCATGGGCCTGGTGCAAGATGCTGATGGCCTGCAACACCCGTACGGAGAAATCCGCCACCGGCTCGCCACCTGGCGGTGTGTAGGCATAAGGGTCAGCCCAGAACCGGCCGAGCTCGGCTTCATGGGTGAGCATCAGCGCTGCCGCGCTGCGCCCTTCCCACTCACCGAAATGCAGCTCTTGCAGCCCCGGCGCCAGCTGCAGCGGCAGGTTCAACTGCGCGCCCAGCTCCTGGGCAAAGCGTGCGCAGCGCTGCAATGGCGAGCTGACCAATGCATCCCAAGGGCCGGCATCACTCACCGCCGCGCGCATCTGCGCCCAGCCATTGTCAGTCAGGGCATCGTCGAGGCTACCGCGCAGGCCGCCGCCCAGTTCGGTTTCTCCGTGGCGCAGCAGGTCGATGATCATGCCGGGCGGTCCGCTACCGCAGCTTCGGCGAAGGTCGCCATCTGCCCGTGCAGGTCACAGGCCAGGCGCAACAGCGGCACCGCCAGTGCCGCACCACTGCCCTCGCCCAGGCGCAGGCCCAGCTCCAGCAGCGGCTCGGCGTCGAGTTCGGCGAGCACCCGGCGATGACCGGGCTCGGCGCCGCGATGACCGAACAGCAGCCAGTCGCGGCAACCCGGATTGATACGCGTCGCCACCAGCGCGGCAACGGTGCAGATAAACCCATCCACCAGCACCGCAACACCAGCCTGGGCGCAACCCAGGTAGGCGCCGACCAGCGCGGCGATCTCGAAACCACCAAAACACAACAGCCGCTGCAGCGGGTCGTCGCCAAGATTGGCATGCTGCAGCAAGGCGCGCTCGATGACCTCGGCCTTGTGCCGCACACCGGCGGCGTCCAGGCCGGTACCCGGACCACTGAGCTCGCTGGCCGGACAACCGAGCACGGCGCAGGCCAGGGCGCTGGCGGCGGTGGTGTTACCGATGCCCATCTCGCCGCCGATAAACAACCGGGCGCCGCTGGCGGCCGCGCGCAGGGCACTCTCGCGCCCGCCTTGCAGAGCCTGCAGGCCTTGTTCGTAGGTCATCGCCGGTACCCGAGCGAAGTTGGCCGTGCCCGGGCCGACGCGCAGGTGGCGCACGTCCGGCAGGTCCAGGGCCAGGTCGATGGTACCCAGGTCGATCACTTCCAGTTGAGCATTCAGCTGCCGCGCCAGCACGCTGATCGCAGCGCCGCCGCTGACGAAATTGAGCAGCATCTGCCCGGTCACCGCCTGCGGGTAAGCCGAGATACCTTCGGCGACCACACCGTGATCGCCGGCAAAAATCGCGATCCACACCTGCTCGACGCTCGGCTTGAGCTGGCCTTGCAAGCCGGCCAGTTGCACTGCCAGCTGCTCCAGGCGACCCAGCGAGCCTGCCGGCTTGGTCAGTTGCTGTTGCCGCGCCAGGGCCTGTTCGCGAACAATCGGGTCGACAGCTCGACAGGCTTCACGCCACCAGGTTTGACTCATAGTGCAGGTCCTTTCAGGGTAAGCGGCAAGCCGGCGACAGTCAGCACCACGCGCTGGCAGCGCTCGGCAATGGCCTGGTGCAGCGCGCCTGCTTCATCGACATAACGGCGGGTCAGCTCGCCCATGGGCACTACGCCCAGGCCGGTTTCGTTGCTGACCAGTATGATTTCGCCCGGCAACGCTGCCAGGCACTCGAGCAGCGCCGTGCGTTCGGCCGCCAGGCGCTCAGGGTTGTCGAGCATCAGCAGGTTGGTCAGCCACAGGGTCAGGCAATCGACCAGCAGGCAGCGCTCGGCACTGGCAGTGGCACGCAGCACCCGCGCCAACTCCAGCGGCTCTTCGATCAATCCCCACTCGGCCGGACGCCGCTCGCGGTGCAACTGCACCCGTGCATTCATCTCGCCGTCGAGCGGTTCGCTGGTGGCGACGTAGGTGACCGCCAGGCCGCTCTGCACCGCCAGTTGTTCGGCCAGGCGGCTCTTGCCCGAACGGGCGCCGCCAAGGATCAGGTTGAGCATTTCAGTTCTGTCCGCAGAGTTGGCGCAGGCGCGCGGTGTCCAGGTGCTGCTCGACCAGGTCGGCCAGGCGCTCGATGTCGCGTTCGCGCAGGGCGTGGTAGTCGATCTGCTCGACCTCCTGCAGCCCGGCCCAGCGCAACAGCGCGGCGCAGCAATGCGGCGCCTCGAACAGGCCATGCAGGTAGGTGGCGAGGATCTGCCCGTCGGCGCTGATGGCGCCATCGGCGCGGCCGCCGTCGAGCAACACTGCCGGGCGCTCCAGCGCCGGCCCCTGGGTTACCCCGGCATGAATCTCGTAGCCGCTGATGGCCGCCTGCTCCAGCTGCAGGGTGCCGGCGACATTGCGCAGCTGCTTTTCGGCTTCGAGCACGGTGACAAAATCCAGCAGACCGAGGCCATCGCTGGCTCCTGCTGGGCCTTCCAGGCCCAAGGGGTCTTCCACCCGCTGGCCGAGCATCTGCAGCCCGCCGCAAATGCCCAGGACCTTGCCGCCGTAACGCAGGTGGCGACTGATCGCCTGGTCCCAACCACGCTCACGCAATTGCGCCAGGTCGCCGCGCACGCTCTTGGAGCCAGGCAAAATGATCAGGTCAGCGGGCGGAATCGGCTGACCGGGGCCGATAAACTGCAGATCGACCTGCGGGTGCAGGCGCAGCGGGTCGAAATCGGTGTGGTTGCTGATGCGCGGCAGCACCGGCACGATCACCTTGAGCTGGCGCCCGGCCTTGAGGCCCTGGCGCTGGTCGATACCGTCTTCGGCTTCCAGGTGCAGGTCCAGCACATAGGGCAGCACACCCAGCACTGGCTTGCCGGTACGTTCTTCAAGCCAGTCCAGGCCCGGCTGGAGCAAGGCGATATCGCCACGAAAACGGTTGATGACAAAGCCCTTGACCCGTGCCTGCTCACTCGGCGAGAGCAGCTCCAAAGTGCCGACCAGGTGTGCAAACACCCCGCCCCGATTGATGTCGGCAATCAGGATCACCGGGCAGTCGACTGCCTCGGCAAAGCCCATGTTGGCAATGTCGCCGGCGCGCAGGTTGATTTCAGCCGGCGAGCCGGCGCCTTCGACCATCACCACCGGATAGGCCGCGCTCAGGCGCTGGTGCGAAGCCAGCACGGCCTGCATGGCGATGGCCTTGTAGTCGTGATAGGCCACGGCGTTCATGCTGGTGACCGCGCGGCCATGGACGATCACCTGGGCGCCGGTGTCGCTGTTGGGCTTGAGCAGCACCGGGTTCATGTCGGTGTGGGGCGCCAGGCCCGCGGCCTGCGCCTGCACCGCCTGGGCGCGGCCGATCTCGCCGCCCTCGGCGGTCACGGCACTGTTGAGCGCCATGTTCTGCGGCTTGAACGGCACCACGGCAATGCCCTGGCGCAACAGCCAGCGGCACAGCGCGGTCACCAGGGTGCTTTTGCCGGCATCGGAGGTGGTGCCCTGCACCATCAGGGTGGTCATGCTTGTTCCTTGCGGTAATCGCTGAAAGCCTGGGCCAGGCGCTGAAAGTCCGGTTCACTGGCCGGCAGGCCGAAACGCAGGCTCGGCGGCTGGCTGAACAGGCGCAGGAGGATGCCGCGCCGGGCCATGAATTCATGCAGGCGCGGCGCCTGCTCGGTGACCAGGTACTGGAACAGGTCGCAGCTGCCGCTGGGGGCGAAACCTGCCGCACTGAGCACCTCGGCCAGGCGCTGGCTGGCAGCGGCGCAGCGGATGATCTGCTGCTGATGGGCGGCGCCGTCGAGCAGGCAGGCCTGGCCGAGGATCCGCGTCGGGCCGCTGATGGTCCAGGGCCCGAGCTGTTCGGCGAGCAGTTGCAACAACTGGCGCTCGGCCAGAACAAAGCCCAGGCGTACGCCGGCCAAGCCGAAGAACTTGCCGAACGAGCGCAGCACGATCAACCCGCTGCGCTCGGCATGGGCGCCAATGCTGTGTTGCGGGGTGTTGTCCATGAACGCTTCATCAACCAGCAGCCAGCCGCCACGGCGGGCCAGGCGACCATGCCATTCCAGCAGTTGCTCGGCAGCAATCAGCTGCCCGGTGGGGTTGTTGGGGTTGACCACCACCAGCACGTCGAGGCTGTCGAGGTAATAATCGACCTGGTCCAGCGGCAACTCGCGCACCCGGTGCCCAGCGCGGCGCCAGCCTTCGGCGTGTTCGGCGTAGCACGGCGACAGCACCCCGACCGTGCCGGGGCGACGCAGGCGTGGCAAAGCCTGGATCGCCGCCTGGGAGCCGGCCACTGGCAACAGTTGCTCGACCTGATAGTAATCACGGGCCGCCTGCTCGAGGCCGTCTTCGGTTTCGGGCAAGCGCGCCCAGGCCCGCAGCGGAATCTCAGGGATGGAATAAGACCACGGGGCGATGCCGCTGGACAGGTCCAGCCAGTCTTCGCGGGCGATGCCGTATTGCTGCACTGCGCGTTGCAGGCGACCACCGTGTTCAAGCATAGAATTCAGCCCCCAGGCACAACAGCAGCAACCACAACCACACGCCCTGGCAAACCAGGCGCCAACCGCGTTCGATGGCGTCGGCATCGGCCTGCGGGCCTTCGCCCAGTTGCGGGCGCTCGTGCAGCTCGCCGTGATACACCGCCGGCCCGCCCAGCTCGACGCCCAGGGCTCCGGCCCCGGCCGCCATCACCGGCCCGGCATTGGGGCTGTCCCACAACGGCGCCTGGCGCCGCCAGCAGCTCAGGGCCAGGCGGGTCTTGCCCAGCAGCGCGTAAGTCAGCGCCACCAAGCGTGCCGGAATATAGTTGAGCACATCGTCGATCTTCGCCGCAGCCCAGCCAAAACGCTCGAAGCGTTCATTACGATAGCCCCACATGGCGTCGAGGGTGTTGCTCAGGCGATAGAGCACCACCCCCGGTACGCCGGCAACGACAAACCAGAACAGCGCGGCGAACACCGCATCGCTGCCGTTCTCCAGCACCGACTCGGTGGCGGCGCGGGCCACGGCGGTTTCGTCCAGCTCGCGGGTTTCGCGGCTGACCAGATAACCGACGCGCTGGCGGGCTTTTTCCAGGTCGCCCTGGCGCAGGGCTTCGGCCACCGGCGTTACGTGCTCGCCAAGGCTGCGCAGGCCGAGGGCGCAGTACAGCGCCAAAACTTCAATCAGCCAGCCAATGTACGGCAGCCAGGACAACAGCATGGCGATGAAGGTCAGCGGCACCACCGCCAGGAACCAGGCGCTGACGCCGTGGCTGCGCCAGCCACGGCCGCCGGCATTCAAGCGCTGTTCCAGGCGCCCGGCCAGGCGCCCGAAGGCTACCAGCGGATGCCGGCGCTTGGGCTCACCCAGCAGCGCATCCAGCGCCACCCCGGCCACTGTCAGCAACGCCACGCTCATCAAGACTCCCCCCACTGGTTTTCAAACAGCATGTCGTGCAGCGGCCGCGCTGTGGTCCAGCCTTCAAGCACCAGCATCGGCGCCGGGTAAAATTCGTGAACCGGGCCCAGGCAGAGGATTGCCAACGGCTTGGCACCGGCCGGCATGCCGAGCAGCTCGGCCAGGGCCCGGGGCTCGAACAGCGACACCCAGCCCATGCCCAGACCTTCGGCGCGGGCCGCCAGCCACAGGTTCTGGATCGCACAGGACAACGACGCCAGGTCCATCTCCGGCAAGGTCCGGCGGCCGAAAATGTGCGCTTCGCGCCCATCCATCAGCGCCGCCACCAGCAGCTCGGCGCAGTCGTTGATGCCTTCGACCTTGAGTTTCATGAAGTCATCGGAGCGCTCGCCGAGCGCCTGCGCTGTACGCAGGCGCTCCTCTTCCACCAGGGCCTGGATCCGCTGGCGCAGTTCGCGCTGGGTGATACGGATGAAACGCCAGGGCTGCATCAGCCCGACGCTGGGCGCCTGGTGCGCGGCCTCAAGCAGGCGCGCGAGCAACTCGGGGGCGACTTCGCCGCCACTGAAGTGACGCATGTCGCGACGCTCGCCGATGGCGCGGTAGACCGCCGCACGTTCGGCCTCGGTAAAAGCATGTTCAGTCATGGACACAGCAGCGCCGCCGACGCCTGGGGGTTGGAAGCAAAATAGAAATGCACGTAGGAGGCGGTCAAGCGCCCCTGGCGGTACACCGCCTCGGCACCACGACCACCGTTGGGGCTCTGGCCGCGGGCAACCGGCTCAAGCTCGGTATGGGTCAGCGAATGATGATAGGTGTGCCCGCGCAAGGTGCCTTCAGGCAGTTCTACGGCCTGCAGGGCCAAGGCGGCCAGGCGCTTTTGCATCACTGCCTCGCCTGCCAGCAGGCCGAGCAGTTCGGCACGCTCGCCGGCAACATCGGTGAGCGCATCGAGCAGGTAGAGCATGCCGCCGCATTCGGCGAGCAACGGCTTGCCGGCGTGGTGATGGGCGCGGATAGCCTCGAGCATCGGTGTGTTGGCCGCCAGCGCCTGGTGATGCAATTCGGGGTAACCGCCGGGCAGGTACAGGCTGTCAGCGGCTGGCAAGCTTGTGTCATGCAGCGGCGAGAAAAACGCCAGCTGCGCGCCCATGGCCCGCAGCAGGTCGAGGTTGGCGCCATAGGTAAAGGCAAAGGCTTCGTCGCGGGCAACCGCAATGCGCACGCCTTGCAGCAACGGCTCGATGGCAAACTCGGTCGGCGCGGCAAAGCGCACCGCTGGCGGCAACGCCGCATCGCAACTGGCGCCCAGGGCCGCTGCGGCAGCATCCAGCCGCGCATCAAGGTCGTTCAGTTCACTGGCTTGCACCAGCCCCAGGTGACGGCTCGGCAATTCGATGCCGGTTTCTCGCGACAGCCCACCGTACCAGCGCAGCCCCTCGGTCAGGCTGCCTTCAAGCAACTGGGCATGGCGCAGGGTACCGACACGGTTGGCCAACACCCCGGCAAACGGCAGGTCCGGCTGATAGCGCGCCAGGCCCAGGGCCAGGGCGCCGAAGGTCTGGGCCATGGCGGTGCCATCGATCACCGCCAGCACCGGCACGCCAAAATGCCGGGCCAGGTCGGCGCTCGATGGCGTGCCGTCGAACAGGCCCATGACCCCTTCGATGAGGATCAGGTCGGCCTCGCCCGCCGCCTCCCACAATAGCCGGCGGCTTTCCTGCTCGCCGACCATCCACAGGTCGAGCTGATACACCGGCGCACCACTGGCGCGCTCGAGGATCATCGGGTCAAGAAAGTCCGGGCCGCACTTGAATACGCGAACCTTGCGCCCCTGGTTGCGATGCAGGCGCGCCAGTGCGGCGGTCACCGTGGTCTTGCCCTGGCCGGAGGCCGGGGCGGCGATCAATACCGCCGGGCAATGCCGCGCATCACTCATAGTTCGACGCCCTTCTGGGCGCGGATGCCGGCCTGGAAGGCGTGCTTGATCATGCCCATTTCGGTGACGGTGTCGGCCAGTTCGATCATTTCGTCTTTGGCCGCGCGACCGGTAACGATCACGTGCTGCATCGGCGGGCGCGCCTGCAGGTCGCTGAGCACCTGGTCGAGGTCGAGGTAGCCGTGCTTGAGGGCGATGTTCAGTTCATCAAGCACCACGAAGGCGATCGACGGGTCCTGGAGCATCTGCCGCGACACTGCCCAGGCAGCTTCGGCGGCAGCGATGTCGCGCTGGCGGTCCTGGGTTTCCCAGGTAAAGCCCTCGCCCATCACGTGGTAGCGCACCTGCTCGGGAAAGCGCCGGAAGAACAGCTCTTCGCCAGTGCTGTTGCGGCCCTTGATGAACTGCACCACGCCGCACTGCATGCCGTGGCCCATGGCCCGGGCGAGCATGCCGAAGGCCGAACTGCTCTTGCCCTTGCCGTTGCCGGTAAGTACCAGCAGCAAGCCGCATTCGTTGGGCGAGTTGGCGATGCGCTCGTCGATCACGGCCTTTTTGCGCTGCATGCGCGCCAGGTGGCGTTCGTCGCGCTCGGTGGATTCAGTCATGAGGTTCTCCGCAAACCACTGTCGGCCGATCTCACCGAACGCAGCAGCCGACGGCTGCTCAGCGTATCGAAGGAACGGGTGTGACAGATGAATGGATATGGCAGACGGAAAACGCGCAGGGCTGCGGCACAGGCCGGAGGAACCGCGCATCACCCTCCGTGATGCCGTTGGCTGTTACAGGCCGGTCTCCGGGCTTGTGAGCGGGGCCATCGACACCCGGGGCTGCGCGCCTTCCCGGGCATGAATGCCCAGTGGCCCTGCACAGCCTTGACTCACCTACCGTTGCGGGGGCAGCGCCGGATTCGCGCGTTTTACGCGCCCACCGGCTTCCCTGTTTCACCCTGCCAGGCCATCGCCTGCAGAGCACCTGAAACAAGTCGCGAAGGTTAGAGGGTTGCACCCGGAGCGTCAATGAAAGGCGCTGCACTGGCCTGGATCAATGGCGCCTTTGTCATCTTGTGCAACACTGACTTCAGTGATATCAAATAGCCATACCTCGGCTGTACTCGATCACAACTATAAGGGAGAGCAGCATGCAAGGCCTGATCATCAATAATGCGCGCCTGGAGTTCCTGCGCCCGGCCCTGGAACGCTGGGTCGATTGCATCGACCGCTTCAACCAGACCCTCGGTGACGGTGAGGCGCCCTATTGGCACGGCGCCCAGGCCAACCTCGGGCTGCTCTCGGCCGCCGCCTGGCAGGCCGAGCTGGTGACCCTGCAGCAGCACCAGAGCAAGAAGCAGCGCGATGACGGCGATCGCGAAGGCCGCTGCGACCTGTACATCGCCAACCGCGAAGAGGCCGCCTACCTGCAGGCCAGCCAGCGCTGGCCACGCATCGCCAAGCTCGACCTGAATAACGCCCTGGGCGAAACCGTCCAGGCTGCTCGGCAAATTGCCGCGCCCAGCCAGCTTAAAGTCGCTGCGCTGTTCGCCAGCCCCTGGAAAGCCGGCCAGCACGCCAGCCCCGAAGAGCTGCAGGACCTGGTCGACGACCTGCAAAAGCATAACGCCTGCGCCATCGCCTGGTACTTTCCCTACGCCTACCGCAAGCTGCACAACGAAGCCGGCCAGTATCACCCCGGCATCGCCCTGTTGCTCAAGCAGGCCTGACCCGGGGAACCTCCCACCCCTGGCGTGCCTCTACTGGCAATAGCGGCCATCATTGCGAGGGAAACGACATGGGTATCAAGCCGATTGCACTGCTGCTGGCAGTGACTGCGGGGTTAAGCGGCTGCGGCGAGAACGCCCGCCTTGAGGTCAGCGACGGGGTCGGCCCGTCGCCGCAATTGCCCGAACCGAACAAGACCCTGATCCCCACCGTCAACATCGCCCCCGCCATTGGCTGGCCCCAGGGCATGACGCCCAAGGCCGCGCCCGGCACCCAGGTGGCGGCCTTCGCCGCAGGCCTGGACCACCCGCGCTGGCTCTATGCCCTGCCCAACGGCGACATCCTGGTGGCTGAAACCAATGCTCCGCCCAAGCCCGATGACGGCAAGGGCATTCGCGGCTGGGTGATGGGCAAGGTCATGGACCGCGCCGGCGCCGGCGTGCCCAGCGCCAACCGCATCAGCCTGCTGCGCGACAGCGACCACGACGGCGTGGCGGAAACCCGCACGACGTTTATCGAGAACCTCAATTCACCGTTCGGCATGGCCCTGGTCGGCAATGATTTCTACGTTGCCGACACCGATCGCCTGCTGCGCTTTCACTATGAACCCGGCGCGACTTCGATCAAGGGCCCAGGTACAGCCGTGGCCGAACTACCGGGCGGCACGCTGAACCATCACTGGACCAAGAACGTGATCGCCAGCCGAGACGGCAAGAAGCTTTACGTTACCGTCGGCTCCAACAGCAATGTCGGCGAGAACGGCATGGACCAGGAAAAAGGCCGCGCGGCGATCTGGGAAGTCGACCCGGCCAGCGGCCAGACGCGGATCTTCGCCTCGGGCCTGCGCAACCCCAACGGCCTGGCCTGGGAGCCGCACACCGGACAGCTGTGGACCGCGGTCAACGAGCGTGACGAGATCGGCAGCGACCTGGTGCCCGACTACATTACCTCGGTCAAGGATGGCGGCTTCTATGGCTGGCCCTACAGCTATTACGGCCAGCACATTGATCAGCGGGTCAACCCGTCTGATCCGAACCTGGTGGCCAGCGCCATTGCCCCGGACTATGCGGTGGGGCCGCACACGGCGTCGCTGGGCCTGACCTTCGCCGAAGCAGGGGTGCTGCCGGCACCGTTCGAGCAAGGCGCGTTCATTGGCCAGCATGGCTCGTGGAACCGCAAGCCGCACAGTGGCTACAAGGTGATCTTCGTACCCTTCAGCACTGCCGGCAAACCTGCGGGCAAGCCGATCGACGTGCTCAGCGGGTTTCTCAATGATGAAGGCAAGGCCATGGGCCGGCCGGTCGGGGTGATCAATGATCAGCGCGGCGGCTTGCTGGTAGCCGATGATGTCGGGAACACGATCTGGCGGGTGAGCAAGGCCCGGTAAGCCGGGGGAGCTCAGCGTTTGCGGCAGAGGGTCAAGCCATCGCCAATCGGCAGCATCGACAGGTCCACCCGTGGGTCGTCCTTGAGCGTGCGGTTCAAGGCCTGAATGGCGCGGGTGTCTTCGCTGTGCGGGTTTTGCTCAAGCACCCGCCCGCTCCACAAGGTGTTGTCGAACAGTACCAGCCCGCCCACTCGCAGCAGTCGCAGGGCCTCTTCCAGATAGTGCGGGTAGTTGGCCTTGTCGGCATCGATGAAGATCAGGTCGTAGCGCGCTGATGGCAGTGTCGCCAGGGTCTGCAACGCCGGCGCCAGGCGCAGCTCGATGCGCTCGGCGACCCCTGCCTCCTGCCAGTAGCGCCAGGCCACGGCGTTGTAGCTGCCTTCAAGGTCGCAACAGAGCAACTGCCCGTGCGCCATGGCCTGAGCCATGCACAAAGCGCTGTAGCCGGTGAAAGTACCCACCTCGATCACCCGCTCGGCACCGATCAGGCGCACCAGCAGCGCCAGCAACTGGCCTTGCTCCGGTGCCACCTGCCAGCGTGCTTCGGCCAGGGCCTGGGTTTCTTCACGCAAACGGGCGAGCAACGGCGTCTCGCGCAGCGACACGCTTTGCAGGTAGTGGTAGAGGGGGTCGTCGAGGTAGAGCGTCTGGGCGGTCATCGTCTACCTCGCACAGGTCAGGGGTTGCGCGCCAGGTGCGCTGGCTGCAGCACCCGCTTGGCGTTCAGGTAGGTCTTTTGCCAATAGCTGTTGGACAGGTAGTCCAGGCGCACCGTTCCGCCGGTGGCCGGGGCATGGACGAAGCGCCCTTCGCCGACATAGATACCGGCATGGCTGACCTGCGAGCCACCATTGGTGGCAAAGAACACCAGGTCGCCGGACTGCAGGTCGTTGCGCTCGATGCTCGGTGCGCGGATGCCGATCATCTCCCGGGTCGAACGCGGCAACGAGATGCCCGCAGCATCACGATAGACGTAGCCAATCAGGCCGCTGCAGTCGAAACCCGAATCCGGGGTGTTGCCGCCCCAACGGTACGGCGTGCCGACCAGGCCCAGGGCGCGGAACAGCACGTCTTCGGCAACCGGGGAGAAATACACTTGCGGGGCCATGACTGCCGGCTCGACCACTTTACGCGGGGCCGGGGCATGACTTGAGCAGGCACCGAGCAGTGCTGCGAGGGAAAGTAGAGCGAAGCGCGCCATCATCGCCATGGTCAGAACATCCTGTCTGAAGCCGCTTCGGCCAAGAGCCGAAAAGAGTTGAGAATTTAGATTAGACGCTTTCTGTAAACACGCACGGCGACGAGCTTTTCAGCTACGTCGCCGTGGTCAAACCTGTCGAAGGATCAGTTGCGCGAGAGCGTGGTCGCGGCCGGAGCCATGGCCAGTGCACGCTTGGCTTCGATGAAGGTCTTGCTCCAGTAGCGATCACCGAGCTTGTCGATGCGCACGCCACCGCTGCGGCGGCTGCTGGAGTGGATGAACTGATCGTCGCCGAGGTAGATACCGGCGTGGCTGACGCGGCCGCGACCATTGGTGCTGAAGAACAGCAGGTCGCCTGGCTTGAGGTTGTTGCGAGCAACCAGCGGGGCCTTGACGTTGATCATTTCGCGGGTAGAGCGCGGCAGGTTGAGGCCGGCTTCTTCGCGGAACAGGTAGCCGATGAAGCCGCTGCAATCAAAGCCGGTGTTCTCGGAGGTACCACCGAAACGGTAGCGGGTACCGATCAGCGACATGCCGCGCTCGAGAATGTTGTCGGCCAGGGCTGGCAGCTGGTAAGGCTTGCTGCTGGAGAAATCTTGCAGCTCTTCTTCGGTGGCCAGCTCTTCCTCGAACGTCGCCTGGACGGAGGACTTGGTCGAAACCTGAGCGGAAACCGGTTGCTGCTGAACCTGCTGCTGCGATACGGGACCGGTGGTCGCGCAGCCAAAAAGCAGGGTCACGAGTGCGAGGGGCACGAGGGGTGCGAAGCGATTTAGCATGGGCACGACCGTGTCTGGAATTTAAAGAAGTCGAGACTATGCCTTCTATCGCATCGATTTGCAAATTCAATCGAAAAAAATGTGACTTTTATGTGCCGAGGCTCTAGCCCCTGCCTTACCAGCCCAAAGTTTCTTTCAAGAACGGGATGGTGAGCTTGCGTTGAGCCTGCAAAGAGGCCTGGTCGAGGCGCTCGAGCAGGTCGAACAGTGCGCTCATGCTACGGGTGCCACGGGTGAGGATGAAGTGCCCGACCTCGTCGGTCAGGTGCAGGCCGCGGCGCGAAGCACGCAATTGCAGGGCGCGCAGCTTGTCTTCGTCCGATAGCGCACGCATCTGGAAGATCAGCGCCAGGGTCAGGCGCGACTTGAGGTCGGCGAGCTTGATCGGCAGTTCGCGGGGCGAGCTGGAGGCAGCCAGCAACAGGCGCCGACCACTGTCGCGCAGGCGATTGAAGAGGTGGAACATGGCCTCTTCCCACTCCGGCTTGCCGGCAATGACATGCAGGTCGTCGAGGCAGACCAGTTCATACTGTTCGAGGTTGTCGAGCAATTCGACGCCGCGATCGAGCAATTGCGCCAGGGGCAGGTACACCGCCGGTTCACCCAGTTGCTCGAAGCGCAGGCAGGCGGCCTGCAGCAGGTGGGTGCGGCCCACGCCCTGTTTGCCCCACAGGTAGATCAGGCTTTCGGTCCAGCCGGCGTCGGCTTCGCAGAGTCGCTCGACGTAGCCCAAAGCGGCGGCGTTGGCACCCGGATAGTAGTTGATGAAGGTGGCGTCATCACGCAGACGCACACCCAGGGGCAACTGGATCGGTTTCATGCTGGCTGGGCAGTTCCGGGGAACCGCAAGGGGCCTTTTGTGAAAAGTCTGCAAAGTTTATACCCGTGGAGCCCCTCGCACAATCGGCGCAGACCACAAGTAAAATCAAAGGCTTGCATTAGCGGGTAAAGGCCAATGCAAGCCAGGTGCTATCAAGCTAGAGATCCGGGTCGATTTCGCCCGCGTAGATATCCGACTCTTTATACAGGTCATGCACATGGCGCAGCAGCACCATGATCACCGCCGCCACCGGCAAGGCCAGCAACACCCCGGTAAAACCGAACATCTCGCCACCGGCCAGGATCGCGAAGATCACCGCCACCGGGTGCAGGCCAATGCGATCGCCCACCAGCAGCGGTGTCAGCACCATGCCTTCGAGCGCCTGGCCGACCATGAATACGGCTGCGATGCCGAGCAAAGGATAAGGGTCGCCGCCGAACTGGAACAGCCCGGCAATCATCGCCGCGCCGATACCAATAATGAAGCCCATGTACGGCACGATCGCCGCCAGGCCCGCCAGCAGGCCGATCAACAGGCCCAGCTCCAGGCCCACCAGCATCAGCCCCGAGGCATAGATGATACCCAGGGCCAGCATCACCAGCAGCTGGCCACGGACGAAGGCGCCCAGCACTTCGTGACACTCACCGGCCAGGGCCACCACCCGTTCCTCGCGCTGGCGCGGCAGCAGGCTGCGGATCTTGGCCATCATCAGGTCCCAGTCGCGCAGCAGGTAGAAGCTCACCACCGGGATCAGCACCAGGTTGGCCAGCCAGCCGATCAGGGCCAGGCCCGAAGCCGTGGCCTGGGACAGGATGACCCCGACGATGTCGGTGGTCTGGCCCATGTGCTCGCTGATGGCGGCCTTGATCTTGTCGAACTTCCAGAAGCCGTCGGCCAGGCCAAGGCGCGTCTGCACCCAGGGCAGGGCCTGGTGCTGCAGCCAGTCGAGCATCTGCGGCGCCAGCTCATACAGGCGCACCAGCTGTTTGGCCAGCATCGGCACCAATACCAGCAGCAGCAAGGTCAGCAGCAGGGTGAACAGGGCAAACACCACCACCACACCCCAGGTGCGCGACAGGCCGGCGCGCTCCAGACGGTCGACCAGCGGATCGGCCAGGTAGGCCAGCAAAATACCGACCAGAAACGGCGAAAGAATCGGGTGCAGCCAATACAGCAAGGCCGCGCACAGCAGCGCCCCACCTACCCATACCCAGCGACGTGTATCAGTCATGAACGGCTCCCGGCCAGGTCAGGGTTTACCAACGAAAACGCAGCCCGTTGAAAGGTTGCGGGGCGGCGGCCTGGGTTGCCCCGGGGTTGGCCGGATCGACGGCTGCAGGTGCCGCGGGCGCATCGGCCGGCAGCTCCTGCAACTTGGCCAGGCCCAGTTGCGCGCGCAACTGATCGCTGTTGCCGGTGACCTGATAGGTCAGGGTATCGCCCTGCACCACCTTGAGCCGCGCGCCGTAAGGCTCGAGCACCCGGCCCAGTTCGGCATAACGTTCCAGGGTCATGCCCTGGACCTGCACCTGCATTTCGCTGCTGGCCCCTGGACGGGCGACGAAGCGCGGCGCCAGGCGGTTGCTGACGGCGAGCATCACGGCATCGGCCAGGGCCGCCTGATCAGCGCCCTCGGCAGTGCCCTGCTCGCGCTGCTCGCCCAGCCACAGGCGCCACTTACCCTGCCATTTGCCATCGGCTTCGCTGGCGTGCACCGCCAGCAAGGCATCGGCGCCGTAGCGCTCGGAAGCCTCGCGCAGCGGCGCCGGGTCGGTGCCTTCAAGATTCTTGCCGGTTGCCACCAGTTGCTCCTGCAGATCGGCCAGCGGCAAGCGCAGCGGCAGGCCGCGGTGCTGGGCGGCGCGACGCAGCGGTTCGGCGCTGCCCTGGCCGTCACCAACCAAGTTCGAACCTTCGACGCTGTCGTTCAACCACCAGCCGAGGATCGCTGGCCGGTTATTGCCCCACAGGGCCAGGCCCGCCTGACGCAAGGCGCGCTCGGTGCTGCCCGGGTCGAAGTCGACCAGCACGGTTTCCGGCGGGCCGGCCTCGAAGCCGAACTGGCTGATGATTTGTTGCGGGTCTTTGCGCAGCGCAGCCAGGCCCGGGCTTTGCACAGCCTTGGCGTCGCCGGTCAGGCGCAACACCAGGGTTTCGAGGGCTTTTTCGGTGGCCTGGGTACGGGCTTCGGCGCCCTGGCCGGTGACCGGTTCGCGGACCTGATAAAGGCCGGAGAGGGTTTCGGCCTGAGCCGAGAGGCCGAACAGGGCCAGACAGCCGGCGGCCAGGTAATTACGCAAACGCATGGAGGATTCCTGTCCAGGTAATAAAGAAGCGTGGGCGACAAAAACGGACGCAGCTCAGACCGCAGCACCCGGTAAAACATTCAACCGCTGGCGGCAAATTGCGCCCATCGCCTTTGCTATACCTTATACAGCCTGCGCCGTGGCAACCAGTCGCGCACTGTTAAAGCGTATTTTTCGCAACATTTAAGGCCCTGCCCGTCGGCCTGAGGATGGCCGCTACCGGGCAACCCTGATAAAATCGCGCGCCTTCGCAGACCGGCGACGGTCAGGCAGCCGGATTCCCTCCGCCTTGCCTGGCAGGTCACGGTCGATTCCCCTGAATCCCTCCCCCCTAAAGGCCTGGATCATGAGCAAGCAACCCTCCCTGAGCTACAAGGACGCCGGTGTAGACATCGACGCCGGTGAAGCATTGGTCGAACGCATCAAAGGCGTTGCCAAGCGCACGGCGCGCCCGGAAGTCATGGGCGGCCTGGGCGGTTTTGGCGCCCTCTGCGAGATCCCGGCCGGCTACAAGCAGCCGGTTCTGGTCTCCGGCACCGACGGCGTCGGCACCAAGCTGCGCCTGGCACTGAACCTGAACAAGCACGACAGCATCGGCCAGGACCTGGTCGCCATGTGCGTCAACGACCTGGTGGTCTGCGGTGCCGAGCCGCTGTTCTTCCTCGACTACTACGCCACCGGCAAACTCAATGTCGACGTTGCCGCTACCGTGGTCACCGGTATCGGCGCTGGCTGCGAACTGGCTGGTTGCTCCCTGGTCGGCGGTGAAACCGCTGAAATGCCAGGCATGTACGAAGGCGAAGACTACGACCTGGCCGGCTTCTGCGTTGGCGTGGTAGAAAAAGCCGAAATCATCGACGGCTCCAAGGTTGCCACTGGCGACGCGCTGATCGCCCTGCCATCGTCCGGCCCGCACTCCAACGGCTACTCGCTGATCCGCAAGATCATCGAAGTTTCCGGTGCCGACATCGAAACCGTCCAGCTCGACGGCAAGCCGCTGACCGAACTGCTGATGGCCCCGACGCGCATCTACGTAAAGCCGCTGCTCAAGCTGATCAAGGACACCGGCGCGGTCAAGGCCATGGCCCACATCACCGGTGGCGGCCTGCTCGACAACATCCCGCGCGTCCTGCCAAAAGGCGCCCAGGCTGTGGTTGACGTGGCCAGCTGGAATCGCCCGGTGGTGTTCGACTGGCTGCAACAGCAAGGCAACGTCGACGAGCACGAAATGCACCGCGTATTGAACTGCGGCGTCGGCATGGTCATCTGCGTCGCCCAGGACCAGGTCGACATCGCCCTGAAGGTCCTGCGTGAAGCCGGCGAGCAGCCATGGGTCATCGGCCAGATCGGCATCGCCGCCGAAGGCGCTGCCCAGGTTGAGCTGAAGAACGTCAAGGCACACTGATGCCGAGCAAGACCTGTGATGTCGTGGTGCTGTTGTCCGGCACCGGCAGCAACCTGCAAGCATTGATCGACAGCACCCGCACCGGCGACAGCCCGGTGCGGATCTGCGCGGTCATCTCCAACCGCGCCGACGCCTATGGCCTGCAGCGCGCCAAAGACGCCGGTATCGCCACCGCCGTGCTCGACCACAAGGCCTTCGACGGCCGCGAGGCATTCGACGCGGCACTGGTCGAACTGATCGATGGCTACCGCCCGCAACTGGTGGTGCTGGCCGGTTTCATGCGCATCCTCAGTGCCGGCTTTGTCCGTCACTACCAGGGCCGCCTGCTGAACATTCACCCTTCCCTACTGCCCAAGTACAAGGGCCTGCACACTCATCAACGAGCGCTGGAAGCCGGCGATGCCGAGCATGGCTGCAGCGTGCACTTCGTCACCGAGGAACTCGATGGCGGACCGCTGGTCGTACAGGCAGTGATACCGGTAGAGTTGGATGACACGCCAGAACGTCTGGCACAGCGGGTTCACAGCCAGGAACACCTGATCTATCCGCTGGCGGTGCGCTGGTTTGCCGAGGGCCGTTTGCGCCTGGGCGAGCACGGTGCTCTACTGGATGGCCAGCCTCTGGCGGCCAGCGGCCACTTGATTCGACCCTAGGAGAAATTATGCGTCGTGCCCTGCTCTTCGCTCTCGCCGTGCTCGCGCTGCCGTTGCAGGCAGCCGATCTGAAGCCATTCTCGGCCAGCTACACCGCCGACTGGAAGCAACTGCCCATGAGTGGCACTGCCGAGCGCAGCCTGGAAAAGAACGCCAACGGTACCTGGAACCTCAATTTCAAGGCGTCGATGATGATTGCCAGCCTGATTGAGCAAAGTACCCTGAAGCTGGACAAGGACACCCTGCTGCCCCAGACCTACCACTTCGAGCGTGGCGGCCTGGGCAAGGCCAAGAAGGTCGATCTGGATTTCGACTGGAGCAGCAAGAAGATCACCGGCACCGACCGCGGCGACGCGATCAACCTGCCGCTCAACCGCGGCGTACTGGACAAGTCCACCTATCAACTGGCCCTGCAGCATGACGTGGCAGCCGGCAAGAAGAGCGTGAGCTACCAGGTGGTCGATGGCGACGAGATCGACACCTACGACTTCCGCGTCCTGGGCAGCGAGAAAGTCACCACCAAGACCGGCCAGGTCGATGCCATCAAGGTCGAGCGCGTGCGCGACCCGAGCCAGAGCAAGCGCATCACCGAGCTGTGGTTCGCCAAGGACTGGGATTACCTGCTGGTGCAACTTCGCCAGGTCGAGACCGACGGCAAGGAGTACGTGATCGTCCTGCAGGACGGCACGGTCGACGGCAAGACAGTCAAGGGCAACTGATTGCCTGACTGCTGGTAACACCCCAAACCCCGCCAAGTGCGGGGTTTTTTTTACACCCTTGGTAGGAGCGGGCTTACCCCGCGATCGCAGGCTACCCGTCACATCGCATCGCGGGGCAAGCCAGGCCCCACAGGGACATGAAAGATGTTTCATGCGCCGTTTATTTACTTAGCCTGCTAACAAATTCTATAAAAGAGACCTGCGACACGGTGCCGCAGTTAACTGAAAGTGGAGTTTGCAGATGACTGTCAAAGTAACTGAGCGCGACGAAAGCAAAATGTCTCACGAAGGCCTGGCTGCAGGCGTGCGCATCTGGGATGTGCATCAGCAGGGTGAGCTGGTCGGCATGTTCCACAACGAGCATGAGGCCCACAGCTACCGCATCGAGCTGGAATACCTCGAGAACAGACGGCAACAGCAGTAACCCCCTCCAGAAAAAACAAACCCCGCCGAAGCGGGGTTTGTCGTCTTTACCACATCAGATCGTCAGGGATCACGTAGGCCGCGTACGGATCGTCGGCATCCGGCTCTTCAACCTGGGTGTTGAGCAGGACAATACGCTGCGGGTCGCGCTCCTGGATCTTCAGCGCCGCTTCACGAGGGATCACTTCGTAACCACCGCCATGGGCCACGATGGCCAGCGAACCGCTGCTCAGCTTGCTGCGCATCAGGGCGTTGACCGACAGACGCTTGACCTTCTTGTCGTCGACGAAGTTGTAGTAGTCCTCGGTGGTCAGCTTGGGCAGGCGCGAGACTTCGATCAATTGCTTGACCTGGGCGGCGCGGGCCTTCTGCTCGGCCTTCTCCTGCTGCTGGCGGTTGAGCTCCTGGTCGCGCTTGGCTTTTTCCGCCATGGCTTCCTTGGCCAGCCGCTGCTGGGTATCGTCGACCTCGACCTGGCCTTTGTGCTCCAGGCGCTTTTGTTTCTTCTGATCTTTACTGACCTGCTTGACCTGTTTCTGGTTGACCAGACCGGCCTTGAGCAATTGGTCGCGAAGGGAAAGGCTCATCGTTCACTCACTTATGCAACAGCTCAGCCGCAGCTGGGCAGGTTCTTTTCCTGACGTTTGGCTTCGCCCCAGAGCGCATCCATGTCTTCGAGGGTGCAATCTTCAATCGGACGGCCTATGTCGCGCAATGCCTGTTCGATAAAACGGAAACGTCGCTCAAACTTTTTGTTCGCCCCGCGCAGGGCGTTTTCCGGGTCGACCTTCAGGTGCCGGGCCAGGTTGACCGCCGCGAACAGCAAATCGCCAAGCTCGTCGGCCAGGGCCACGCTGTCGTCGTCGGCCATGGCCTGCAGCACTTCGTCGAGTTCTTCGCGAACCTTGTCGAGCACCGGCAAGGCGTGTGGCCAGTCGAAACCGACCTGGGCGGCACGCTTTTGCAGTTTGGCCGCCCGCGACAAGGCCGGCAACGCGGCCGGCACGTCGTCGAGCAACGACAACTGCTCGGGCTCGCCCTTCTCGGCGCGCTCCTGGGCCTTGATCTGTTCCCAGCGCTGCTTGACCTGGGCTTCGTCGAGCTTGGGTGTGTCGAGGGCAGCGTAGAGTTCACCGCTTGGGAATACGTGCGGATGGCGGCGGATCAGCTTGCGGGTGATGCTGTCGACCACGCCATCGAACTCGAAACGGCCTTCTTCGCGTGCCAGCTGACTGTAGTAGACCACCTGGAACAGCAGGTCACCGAGTTCGCCCTGCAAGTGCTCGAAGTCGCTGCGCTCGATGGCGTCGGCCACTTCGTAGGCTTCTTCGAGGGTGTAGGGGACGATGGTCGCGTAGGTCTGCTTGAGGTCCCACGGGCAACCATGCTGCGGGTCGCGCAGGCGGGCCATGAGGTGGAGCAGGTCGTCTAGGGTATACATCTTGGGTTCCTTATCGCGGGTCAAGCCCGCTCCCACAGAGGATGCCTGCAGGAGCGGGCCTGGCCCGCGATAGCAGTCTTACGGCGTACGGTTACGCCGCGTCTCGATGATGTTCGGCAGTTGCGAAATCCGCCCCAGCAGGCGCCCGAGGGCATCCAGGCCAGGAATCTCGATGGTCAGCGACATCAGTGCGGTGTTGTCTTCCTTGTTCGAGCGGGTGTTGACCGCCAGCACGTTGATCCGCTCGTTGAGCAGGACCTGGGAAACGTCACGCAGCAAGCCCGGACGGTCGTAGGCACGGATGATGATATCCACCGGGTAGGTCTGTACCGGCACCGGCCCCCAGCTGACCTGGATGATCCGCTCCGGCTCGCGCCCGGCCAGTTGCAGCACCGAGGCGCAGTCCTGACGGTGGATGGTCACGCCACGGCCCTGGGTGATGTAGCCAACAATCGCATCGCCCGGCAGCGGCTGGCAGCAACCGGCCATTTGCGTGAGCAGGTTGCCGACGCCCTGGATCTGGATGTCGCCACGCTTGCCCGGCTTGTAGCCGGTGGCCTTGCGCGGCACCAGCTCGACATGATCGCTGCGCTCGGGCTCGACCAGTTGCTGCGCGGCGTTGACCAGGTGCGCCAGGCGCAGGTCCCCGGCGCCCAGCGAAGCGAACATGTCCTCGGCGGTACGCAGGTTGGCTTTTTCCGCCAGGCGTTCGAAGTCGACCTGCGGCAGGCCCAGGCGGTTGAGTTCGCGCTCGAGCAGGGTCTTGCCGGCGGCGACGTTCTGGTCGCGGGCCTGCAGCTTGAACCAGTGGACGATCTTCGCCCGCGCCCGCGAGGTGGTGACGTAGCCCAGGTTCGAGTTCAGCCAGTCGCGGCTGGGGTTGCCGTGCTTGCTGGTGATGATCTCGACCTGCTCGCCGGTCTGCAGGCTGTAGTTGAGCGGCACGATGCGGCCGTTGATCTTCGCCCCGCGGCAGTTGTGGCCGATCTCGGTGTGCACCCGGTAGGCAAAGTCCAGCGGCGTGGCGCCCTTGGGCAGGTCGATGGCGTGGCCATCGGGGGTGAATACGTAAACCCGGTCCGGTTCGATATCAACGCGCAGCTGTTCGGCCAGGCCACCGATGTCGCCCAGCTCCTCATGCCATTCCAGCACCTGGCGCAACCAGGAGATTTTCTCCTCGTAGTGGTTGGAGCTGGGTTTGACATCGGTGCCCTTGTAGCGCCAGTGCGCGCAGACGCCGAGCTCGGCCTCTTCGTGCATGGCATGGGTGCGGATCTGCACCTCGAGGACCTTGCCCTCAGGGCCGATCACCGCGGTGTGCAACGAGCGGTAGCCGTTTTCCTTGGGGTTGGCGATGTAGTCGTCGAACTCTTTGGGAATGTGCCGCCAGAGGGTGTGGACGATACCCAGCGCGGTGTAGCAGTCGCGCATTTCCGGGACCAGCACGCGCACTGCGCGCACGTCGTAGATCTGGCTGAATTCCAGGCCCTTGCGCTGCATTTTGCGCCAGATCGAATAGATGTGCTTGGCCCGGCCGCTGATGTCGGCGTTGACGCCGGTGGCCAGCAGTTCGTTCTGCAGCTGGTTCATCACGTCGCTGATGAAGCGCTCGCGGTCCAGCCGGCGCTCGTGCAAAAGCTTGGCGATCTGCTTGTACTGATCGGGTTCGAGGTAGCGGAAGGACAGGTCTTCCAGCTCCCACTTGATATGACCGATGCCCAGTCGGTGGGCCAGCGGTGCGTAGATATCGAAGACTTCGCGGGCGACGCGATTGCGTTTCTCGTCGTCGGCGCCTTTGACCGCGCGAATCGCGCAGGTCCGCTCGGCCAGCTTGATCAACGCCACGCGCACGTCGTCGACCATTGCCACGAGCATCTTGCGCAGGTTCTCGACCTGCGCCTGCGAGCCCAGCACCAGCGACTGGCGCGGGCTGAGACTGGCACTGATGGCAGCCATGCGCAGCACGCCGTCGATCAGTTTGGAGACCACCGGGCCAAAACGCTGGCCGACTTCAGCCAGGGTCACCTTGCCTTCGCGCACAGCGCGGTAGATGACCGCGGCGACCAGCGAGTCCTGGTCGAGCTTGAGGTCGGCCAGGATTTCAGCGATTTCCAGGCCGGCCTGGAAACTCGACGTACCATCGGCCCAGGAATGCTTGGCCGGGTTGCCCTTTTTTTCGATGTCCTGGGCGAACTCGCAAGCGGCCTTGAGGGCCTCCCGGTCCAGCGCCAGGTCGACGCTCACCACATGATCCAGCCATGCTTCGAGATTGATACTGCCGTCGGTGTTGACCGGCTGGTGCACTCTCACCTGTACCATCTTTGTTTACCTTTCCCTACAGCGCATTCGCGATGCGCTTGAAATCACTGGTGCTGCCCCTGCCGGACCCAAGGTGCAGCGCCGAACGCGTCAGCCTGGCTAACCCGCTTCGAATAACGCCATGGCTTCGACATGCGCCGTCTGAGGAAACATGTCGAGAATCCCGGCACTTTTTAACCGGTAACCCTGCCTGACCAGTTCAACGGTGTCGCGGGCCAGGGTCGCCGGATTGCACGATACATAAACAAGACGTTTCGCGCCGAGGTCTGCGATTTTTCGCACAACCTCAAATGCACCATCACGCGGTGGGTCCAAGAGTACCGCAGAAAAGCCTCCTGCGGCCCAGCCCGACGCCGCCAAAGGCTGCGATAAATCGGCCTGAAAAAACTGCGTGTTATGCAAATTGTTGCTACGGGCATTGGCGGCGGCCCGCTCGACCATCGCCTGCACCCCCTCCACCGCCACCACTTCCTTGGCCTGCCGGGCCAGCGGCAAGGCAAAGTTGCCCAGGCCACAGAACAGGTCGAGCACGCGCTCATCGGCCTGCGGCGCCAACCAGGCCAGGGCCTGCTCGATCATCGCGGTGTTGACCTGGGCGTTGACCTGGACGAAATCGCCCGGCCGGTACGCAAGCTCCAGGTTCCACGGTTCAAGGCGGAAACCGAGGCTCTGACCGGCGTCCAGCGGCAAAGGTTCACCCTCGCCTTGCAGCCACAGCTGCGCACCGGCCTCGGCGCAGAACGCCTGCAGGCGCGCCAGGTCGCCCTCACCCAATGGCCCGGTGTGGCGCAACAGCAGCGCCAGCGCGGTACCGCTGAACAGTTCGACGTGACCCACCACTTGCGGCTTGCTCAGGCTGCGTAACAGCGTAGGCAGGTGACGCATGATTGATTGCAAGGGTTGTACCAGCACCGGGCAGTCGTCGATGGGGACGATGTCCTGGCTGGCTTCGGCGCGAAAACCGACTTCAAGCTGTTTTGCCTTGTTGTCCCAACGCACCGCAACCCGCGCCCGGCGCCGGTAGCCGAATTCCGGACCGCTCAGCGGCGCGGCCCAATGCTCGGGCTGCACGCCGGCAACCCGCTGCAACTGCTCGGCCAGCAGGCGTTGCTTGAGCGCCAGTTGCTCGGCATGGGGCAGGTGCTGCAGGTTGCAGCCGCCACAGCGGTCGAAGTGCTTGCACGGGGCCTCGCGGCGCGCCGGGCTGGCACTGAACACCCGCTCAAGGCGCGCCTCGACCACCTTGCCGTGGGTGTTGAGCACCCGCGCTTCGACCTCTTCCTCGGCCAGCGCGCCACTGACGAACCAGGTACGACCGTCGAGAAAGGCGATGCCCCGGCCGTCACCGGCCAGGCGCTCGATGCTCAGGCGCTGCTTTTTACCGGTGGGGATCTGTGGCGCGCGGGTGCCACCGGCCGGCTGAAAGCGCAGGCCGCTGTTACGTTTGTTCTTGGACATCAGTTCACTGAATCGAAAATGCCGGTCGACAGGTAACGGTCGCCACGGTCGCAAATGATCGCCACCATCACGGCGTTTTCCAGCTCGCGGGACAGGCGCAGCATGGCTGCCACTGCACCACCGGAGGACACACCACAGAAAATGCCCTCTTCCCGGGCCAGGCGGCGGGTGGTTTCTTCGGCTTCGCTCTGGGCCATGTCGACCACACGGTCAACGCGCTCGGACTGGTAGATCTTCGGCAGGTATTCCTGCGGCCAGCGACGGATGCCGGGGATGGCCGAGCCTTCCATCGGCTGCAGGCCGACGATCTGCACCGCCGGGTTCTGCTCCTTGAGGTAGCGCGAGCAGCCCATGATGGTGCCGGTGGTGCCCATGGAGCTGACGAAGTGGGTAATGCTGCCCTGGGTCTGGCGCCAGATTTCCGGGCCGGTGCTCACGTAGTGGGCTTCAGGGTTGTCGCCATTGCCGAACTGGTCGAGCACCAGGCCACGGCCTTCAGCCTGCAGGCGGTCGGCCAGGTCGCGGGCGCCTTCCATGCCATCTTCCTTGCTGACCAGGATCAGCTCGGCGCCATAGGCGGTCATCGCCGCCTTGCGTTCGGCGCTGGAATTGTCGGGCATGATCAGGATCATCTTGTAACCCTTGATCGCCGCCGCCATGGCCAGAGCGATGCCGGTGTTGCCCGAGGTCGCTTCGATCAGGGTATCGCCCGGCTTGATCTGCCCACGCAGCTCGGCGCGGGTGATCATCGACAGCGCCGGCCGGTCCTTGACCGAGCCTGCCGGG
The DNA here is from genome assembly GCF_900101695.1 of Pseudomonas sp. UC 17F4. Lineage (NCBI taxonomy): Bacteria > Pseudomonadati > Pseudomonadota > Gammaproteobacteria > Pseudomonadales > Pseudomonadaceae > Pseudomonas > Pseudomonas sp. UC 17F4. Next base: position 2,129,993 of record NZ_FNKV01000001.1, on the reverse strand, counting down.
TTGTTGCCTTCAAGCTTGAGCAGGAGGGTATTGCTGGTTTCGCCGGCAATGCGCTGCAGGCGGACCAGAGGCGTGTTGCCGACGCAATCGGCGATGGTTGGGTACTGCAAGGTCATGGCGTATTCGCAATCCAGACTGCGGGGGCGCCTATCATACCGGCAAACGGGATTTGCCCATATCACGCAATGTGTTGGGGTTATAGCTGCGAGCTATAAGCTGGGATTGCGGAGCCTGTTGCAGCCCTATCGGGGGTCAAGTCGGGTCGCCGCACCGCCGCTCCCAAAGGAGATCACACTGCTGGCAGCTGCATGTTCAGGCGCAAGCCCTGCCCGGTGTTCTGCGCCCACAAGCGCCCGCCCTGGCGGACCACGGCATTGCGGGCAATGCTCAGGCCCAGCCCGAAGCCGCCATCGCCGGGGCGCGATCCGTCCAGGCGGGTAAAGGGTGCGAAAATGCGCTCCAGCTCGCTTTCGGCGACGCCACCACCCTGGTCTTCCAGCCAGATCAGCCAGGTATCGCCCTGGCGCCGCCCGTCCAGGCGGATCACCCCCGTGGCCGAGGAATGCCGAATGGCATTGCGCAGGATGTTCTCCAGGGCCTGGGCCAGGCTGTTGAGGTTGCCTTGCACCCAGCACGAGGCATCCAGCCCGCAGCGCAGTTGCGCGGCCGGCCAGGCGCTTTCGTAGCAGGCGTCTTCAGCGAGCATTTCCCACAGGGCCTGGACCTGAATCGGCTCTTTGCTCAAGGGCGCCCGCTCAGTGTCGAGCCAGGCCAGTTGCAAGGCATCTTCGACCAGATGCTGCATGCAGTCGATTTCGCGCCCCAGGCGTACGCGTAGCTGATTGGCATCCGCCTCGCTGTCGCAGGCCACGCGCAAGCGGCTCAAGGGCGTGCGCAGCTCGTGGGAAAGGTCGCGCAACAGCTGCTGTTGCAAGGCCACCGTGCCCTGCAGACGTTCGGCCATGTCATCGAAGGCACGGCCCAGTTCGCCCAACTCGTCCTGGCGGCTGGTGGTGCTGCTGGCGACCCGGGCCGATAGCTGGTCGGCACGCCAGGCATTGGCCTGCTCGCGCAACTGGATCAGCGGCACAACCAGCATGCGGTAGAGGCCGACGCATAGCAGCAAGGTAAACAGCCCGGGGATGATGCCGTTGGTCACCACCCGCCACAGCACCCGGTACTGCCCCGGCGCCAGGCGCTGCGGCAGCTCCATGACCAAGGTGCCCAAATGTGGCTGTTGCGGGAACGGCAGGCGCATCCACGGCATGCCGATCGCGCGCGGGCTTACTGGCCAGTCGATGCCGCGCAGAAAGGTCAGGCGCCGGCTTTCAGCCTCGTTGAGCGGCGTGCTGCTCAACGACTGCAGGTTCGGGCCGATCACCCCGACCCAGCCGCTTTCCTTTTCACCCACCGCCGCCAGCCAGGCGTCGATACCGGCCTGCCCGCCTTGCAGCCAGGCCTGCTCGGCTTCGCTGGCATAGCCTTGCAGGATGCTTTTGGCCTGTTCGGAAAGGAAGGCGTTCTGGGTGTCCATGTGCCGGCCCCAGGTCCAGCTCAGGCCGATCATCAGCAGGCAGAAGCCCACCAGCAGGATCGCCAGTTTCCAGAACACGGAATGACGATTGGGCACCTCAGTGCACCTCAACGCTACTGAGCACGTAGCCCTTGCCCCACACCGTGCGCACCTCGCGCTCCAGGTAGCCGATGGCCTTGAGCTTGCGGCGGATCTGGCTGACGTGCATGTCCAGGCTGCGATCGTGGCGAGCATAGCCGCGCTGCAACACCTGCTGATAAAGGAAGGCCTTGCTCAGCACCTCTTCATCGCTGCGCTGCAGGGTGTCGAGCAGGCGGTACTCGCTGAGGGTCAACCCCGCCCACTGCTGGCCATAACAGACATCGCTGGCCTCTTCGTCGAAGCGCAGTTCACCGGCCAGCATCGCAGCCGGTTGCTGGTGGCGCCGCTCCAGCGCTACCCGGCGCAGGATCGCTTCGATGCGAACCTGCAGCTCGACCATACTGAAGGGCTTGGGCAGGTAGTCATCGGCGCCACGCTTGAAACCGCTGATGCGGTCGGCCTCGGCGCCCAGCGCCGACATCAGGATCACCGGCGTCGAGCTGCTTTTGCGCAACTGCGCCAGTACATCCAGGCCGTTGAGGCCGGGCAGCAGGATATCCATCAGCACCACATCAAAGCGGCTGCTCTGCGCGACCTGCAGGCCCTCCTTGCCATTCTGGCACCAGGTGACCTTGAAGCCGCCGCGTTGCAGCTCTTCGCGCAGGTAGGCACCCAGGACCGGATCGTCCTCGATGGCAAGGATGTTGGAGGTACTAATAGATACAGGAGTCATTGGCCGATGCTAGCAATTCTCAATCACGCGATTATTCGGCATTCCCCCTGCACAGGCAACCGCAGCTCGACCAAAGCCCCGGTTATCCTTGGCAATCGACAAAAGCAGATACAAATGAGTGCATTACGCGAGTAGGCGCGGTACTTTTCCGACTTGGTCCGTCAGCAGGAGCTGGCGGAGGCTTACAGCGCTTACCGGGCACAGGAGAGTGGCGTGCTGAATAGATTGGGGATCAGAAGCCGCGTGCTGTTGCTCGCCTTGTTGCCAGCCGGCCTGATGGCGCTGGTGCTGGGCGGCTACTTCACCTGGTTGCAGCAGAGCGAGCTGCAGACCCAACTGCTGCAACGCGGCAAGATGATTGCCGAGCAACTGGCCCCGCTGGTGGCGCCGGCCCTGGCACGGCACGACCCGGCGCAGCTGGAGCGCATTGCCGCCCAGGCCCTGGAGCAGTCCGATGTGCGTGCCGTGGCTTTTCTCGGCCCCGACCGCAACGCCCTGGCCCACGCCGGCCCGAGCATGCTCAACCAGGCACCCACCGGTGGCGGCACGCAGTTGCTGCAGCGCACCGGCAATGACGCCACCCGTTACTTGCTGCCGGTGTTCGGCCGCCACCGCGACCTGGCCGGCGAGCTGATTCCCGGCGAAGCCGATCGCCTGCTCGGCTGGGTGGAAATCGAGCTGTCCCACGACGGCACCCTGCTGCGCGGCTACCGCAGCCTGTTTACCAGCCTGCTGCTGATTTTCCTCGGCCTGGCCGCCACCGCCCTGCTGGCCCTGCGCATGAGCCGCACGATCAACGGCCCGATCGGCCAGATCAAATACGCAGTCACCCAGTTGAAAGACGGCAACCTCGAAGAACGCTTGCCCGCAATGGGCAGTTACGAGCTTGATGAACTGGCTGCGGGGATCAACCGTATGGCCGAAACCCTGCACAACGCCCACGAAGAGCTGCAGCACAGCATCGACCAGGCCACCGAAGATGTGCGCCAGAACCTGGAAACCATCGAGATCCAGAACATCGAGCTGGACATGGCGCGTAAGGAGGCCCTGGAGGCCAGCCGGATCAAGTCCGAGTTCCTCGCCAACATGAGCCATGAAATCCGTACGCCGCTGAACGGCATTCTTGGTTTCACTCATTTACTGCAAAAAAGCGAACTGACCCCGCGCCAGCTCGACTACCTGGGCACCATCGAAAAGTCCGCCGGCAGCCTCTTGGGCATCATCAACGAGATCCTCGATTTCTCCAAGATCGAGGCCGGCAAGCTGGTGCTCGACAGCATTCCGTTCAACCTGCGCGACCTGATCCAGGACACCCTGACCATCCTCGCCCCGGCGGCCCACGCCAAACAGCTGGAGCTGGTCAGCCTGGTGTACCGCGATACACCGCTGTCGCTGGTTGGCGACCCGCTGCGGCTCAAGCAGATCCTTACCAACCTGGTCAGCAACGCCATCAAGTTTACCCGCGAGGGCACCATCGTCGCCCGGGCCATGCTCGAGGACGAGCGCGAAGACAGCGTGCAGTTGCGCATCAGCGTTCAGGACACCGGCATCGGCTTGTCCAGCCAGGATGTGCGGGCACTGTTCCAGGCCTTCAGCCAGGCCGACAACTCGCTGTCGCGCCAACCCGGTGGCACAGGCCTGGGCCTGGTGATTTCCAAGCGCCTGATCGAACAGATGGGCGGTGAGATCGGCGTCGACAGTACGCCCGGCGAAGGCTCGCAGTTCTGGATCAGCCTGAGCCTGCCCAAGGCCCGCGACGACGCCGAAGACCTGCCAACGCAACCGCTGGTGGGCCGCCGCGTAGCAATTGTCGACAGCCACGAACTGGCGCGCCAGGCCCTGGAGCATCAACTGGAAGACTGTGGCCTGAGCGTCAGCCTGTACACCACGGTCGAACAACTGCTGCACGCGGTCGAAGCCGCCAGCCTGGCCGGGCAACCTTTCGAGCTGGCGGTGCTTGGGGTCAACCTCGACAGCCTCTCGCCGGAGCGCCTCGGTCAGTACATCCAGCAACTGGAAAACCTCGCCTGCCAGGCCCTGGTGCTGTGCCCGACCACCGAACAGGCGCTGTACCACCCTTACCTGCCCAATGCTCACGGCCAGTTGCAGGCCAAGCCTGCCTGCACGCGCAAATTGCGCCGGGCCCTGGTCGAGATGGTCCAGCCGCGGCGCCCGGGCAGCGAGAGCAAGCCGGTGTCCGACCAGCCGTTGCCGAAGGTGCTGTGCGTCGACGACAACCCGGCCAACCTGCTGCTGGTGCAAACCCTGCTCGAAGACCTGGGTGCCGAAGTGCTGGCGGTCGACAGCGGCTATGCGGCGGTTCAGGCGGTGCAGGACGAGCGCTTCGACCTGGTGCTGATGGACGTGCAGATGCCCGGCATGGACGGGCGCGAATGCACCGAGCAGATCCGCCAGTGGGAAACCAGCCAGAGCGGCCCGGCGCTGCCAATCGTGGCGCTGACCGCCCACGCCATGGCCAACGAAAAACGCGCCCTGCTGCACAGCGGCATGGACGACTACCTGACCAAACCGATCAGCGAGCGCCAACTGGCCCAGGTGGTGCTCAAATGGACCGGCATGGCCCTCGGTGCGCCGCGCCCGGAACGCCCGCTGGAGCGCACGCCGGACAGCAGCGAACTGAAGGTGCTCGACCCCGAGGAGGGCCTGCGCCTGGCTGCCGGCAAGCCGGACCTGGCCGCCGACATGCTGGCGATGCTGCTGGCGTCGCTGGAGTCCGACCGCGAAGCGATTCGTGTCGCCCGCGAGGCAGCCGACCGCAATGGCATGATCGAGCGCGTGCACCGGCTCAATGGCGCCTCGCGCTACTGCGGGGTGCCGCAACTGCGCGCCGCCTGCCAACGCAGTGAAACCTTGCTCAAGCAGGATGACCCACAGGCGCCGCAAGCGCTGGACGAACTGGACCGGGCCATCACCCGGCTGACTGCCCAGGCGCGCATGAGCGCCTGAACCCTGGCTGACCTGGGGCAAGGCCCAACCCTTGCCCCTTGGTTAAACTTTCCGGCAAAGCCTTCAGGAACATCCCATGCGCGTATTGTTTTTCAGCAGCCAGACCTACGACCAGGACAGCTTCACCAGCGCTGCACCGGCGCCGGAGATTGAGCTGCACTTTCAACCGGCGCGCCTTACCGAAGACACCGCGCCGCTGGCGGCCGGCCACGAAGTGGTCTGCGCCTTCATCAATGACGACCTTGGCGCTGCGGTACTGGAGCGCCTGGCGGCCGCTGGCACGCGCCTGATCGCCCTGCGCTCGGCCGGCTACAACCACGTCGACCTGGCCGCCGCCAAACGCCTGGGCCTGGCCGTGGTACGGGTGCCGGCCTACTCGCCACATGCCGTGGCCGAGCATGCGGTGGCGCTGATCCTGGCCCTCAACCGGCGCCTGCACCGGGCCTACAACCGCACCCGCGAAGGCGACTTCACCTTGCACGGCCTGACCGGCTTCGACCTGCACGGCAAGACCGTCGGCGTGGTCGGTACCGGGCAGATCGGCGCGGCCTTTGCGCGGATCATGGCCGGTTTCGGTTGCCAGTTGCTGGCCTACGACCCCTACCCCAACCCCGACCTGCTGGCGCTCGGGGCACGCTACCTGAGCCTGCCGCAGCTGCTGCGCCAGGCCCAGGTCATCAGCCTGCACTGCCCGCTGACCGACGACACCCGCCACTTGATCAACGCCAAGAGCCTGGCCGACCTGCAACCCGGGGCCATGCTGATCAATACCGGCCGCGGCGCCCTGGTCGACACGCCGGCGCTGATCGAGGCGCTGAAAAGCGGCCAGCTCGGCTACCTGGGCCTGGATGTCTATGAAGAGGAAGCCCAGCTGTTCTTCGAAGACCGCTCCGACCTGCCCTTGCAGGACGACGTGCTGGCGCGGCTGCTGACCTTCCCCAATGTGATCGTCACCGCCCACCAGGCCTTCCTCACCCGTGAAGCGCTGGCGGCCATCGCCGCCACCACCCTGGACAACATAAGCCGCTGGGCGGCAGGCAATCCGCAGAACTTGGTCGAGGGTTGATGCTAGGATACGCGGCAGATTTGGAGGACCCATGGTCGAACACGATTTCCGCTACACCCTGTTTAACCCGCAACACACCCTGATCGAGTGCCGCGCCCTGGTGCCAGGTCGCTATCAAGTGACCGGCAACGGCGGCTCGATCCAGAAGAACGACGTTCTGCTGGTGACCCTCAAGGGCAGCAAGGACTTGTCCATGCGCCTGACCGTGGAGTCGGTGCGCCACTTGATCAACCCGACCGGCCAATGGGTCGCGGTAGCCAGCGGCCCGGTGTTCGGCGAACTGGCGATCCACACCTGGGAGGTCAACTGCGACAGCTGCCAGGCCGCCCTGAGCTTCGAATTCGCGGTCGACGCCAAACTGGGTAAAAAAGCCCAGCAACCGGCCGCCAGCGCACGCATCGCCGAGCTTGGCTGGATCAGCCGCGGCGACAAACACCTGTGCCCGAAATGCAAGGAGACGGCCCAGTGAAAACGCTGTTGCTCTCAGCCCTGATCGGCACTGCCCTGCTGGGTTGCGCCGCCGAGCCGATGAAGCTGGAACAGGAACGCAGCTACCTGCTGGAATGGATTGGCGAGCGTCCGCTGATGGACTACAGCCACCTGACCCTGACCCTCGCCGCCGACGGCCGCGCCTATGGCAACGGCGGCTGCAACCACTGGTTCGCGCCGTACCAGCTGGACGGCGACAAGCTGAGCTTCGGCAAGGTCGGCAGTACCCGCAAGCTGTGTGCACCGGCGCTGATGGAGCAGGAAAGACGCTTCCTGCAGGCGCTGGAAACCGTGCAGCGCTGGGATATCTCGCCGATCGAGCAAGTGCGCTTCTGGCCCGCCGAGGGCAAGCCGCTGCGTTTCTGGCCTGAGGAGGGGTGACTTAAGCGGCAAGCCACAAGCTTCAAGCCGCAAGTAAGAGCAGACTGTACGCGCTCTGGCTCTATCTTGCAGCTTGCAGCTTGAGCCGTCAGGCGCCTTTCAGCGCCTTGATCTTCTGGTTCAGGCCCTCCAGCGTCTGCTCGCCCAGCAACTGCTCACGCACCTTGCCCTTGTCATCGATGATGTAGGTCACCGGCAAGGCTTCGCTGCGCGGCAATTGGTAACGCTCGGCCGGGTCACTGGCCAGTACGGTGAAGCCGATACCCAGGGCTTCGCTGGCCTTTTTCAGGTCTTCACCCTGCAGGCCGTCGAAGTTCACCCCCACTACCTGCACGCCCTGCCCCTGCCATTGTTTGGCCGCGGCGTTGAGTTCGGGAATTTCGATACGGCACGGGCCGCACCATTCCGCCCAGTAGTTGAGCACCAGCCAGTGCCCTTCAATCTGCTCGGCTTTCACTGCCTGGCCGTGCTGGTCCAGGCCGTAATCTGCACCGCAACCGCCGAGCAACAGGCTCGCGGTGATGGCCAGTGCTGCTGCCAAACGCCTTGTCATGGGTCAATCCTTCTCGAAGATTCAAGCAAAATGCGAAGTCGCTGCGGTTAGAATAGCCGCCACACCCTGCTGGATGCGACCCGAACATGACTGACCTGACCCTCTATCACAATCCGCGCTGCTCCAAATCCCGTGGCGCCCTGGAGCTGCTCGAAGCCCGCGGCCTGGCCCCGACCGTGGTGCGCTACCTGGAAACCCCGCCGACGGCCGGCGAGCTCAAGGCCCTGCTCGGCAAGCTTGGCATCAGTGCCCGCCAGCTGCTGCGCAGCGGTGAAGACGAATACAAGACGCTCAACCTGGCCGATGCCAGCCTCAGCGAGGCGCAGTTGATCGAGGCCATGGTCCAGCACCCGAAGCTGATCGAGCGGCCGATCCTGATTGCCGGCGATAAAGCCGCGATCGGCCGGCCACCAGAGAAGGTGCTGGAGATCCTTCCGTGAGCGCGCCATATATCCTGATCCTGTTCTACAGCCGCCACGGCTCGACCAGCGAGATGGCCCGGCAGATTGCCCGCGGCGTCGAGATGGCCGGCCTTGAGGCACGTATCCGCACGGTACCGGCGATTTCCACCGAGTGCGAAGCCGTCGCCCCGGACATCCCCGACACCGGCGCCCTGTATGCCAGCCTCGACGACCTGCGCCACTGCTCGGGCCTGGCCCTGGGCAGCCCGACGCGCTTTGGCAACATGGCCGCACCGCTCAAGTACTTCATCGACGGCACCAGCAGCCTGTGGCTGAGCGGCGGCCTGGTCGGCAAGCCAGCGGCGGCGTTCACCTCCACCGCCAGCCTGCACGGCGGCCAGGAATCGACCCTGCTGTCGATGCTATTGCCGCTGATGCACCACGGCATGCTGATCATGGGCCTGCCCTACAGCGAGTCGGCATTGCTGGAAACCCGGGGCGGCGGTACGCCTTATGGCGCCAGCCACCATGCTGGCGCCGACGGCAAGCGCGACCTGGATGCCGACGAAATCGCCCTGTGCCGCGCCCTGGGCCAGCGTCTGGCGTCTACCGCCAAACTACTGGAGAACGGCCGTGGCTAAAAAGCCCAAGGTATTGCCGTCGCTCGAATGGCTGGCGCCGCGCCTGCGCCTGACCCGGGCGCTGAGCCTGGCGAGCTTTTTCGGCCTGGTCGCCCTGCTGACCCTGAACAACCTGCTGTTCGCCGACCTTCATGGTGCGCGGGTCGGGGTGATCCTGGCGATCGAGCTGGTGCCGCTGGCCCTGCTGCTGCCAGGCATGCTGCTGGGCAACGCCCGCGCCCATGCCTGGACCTGCTTTGTGGTCAATCTGTACTTCATCAAGGGCGTGCTCGCCGCCTTCGACCCGGCGCGGGCGCTGTTCGGCTGGCTGGAAGTGGCGATCAGCCTGGCGCTGTTCGTCAGTGCCTTGCTGTATGTGCGCTGGCGCTTTCAGTATGAGCGGCGGTTGGCCGGAGAAGGTTCGCACTAGGCGGTGAGTTCATCGCGGGGCAAGTCGGGTCGCCGCACCGCCGCTCCCACAGGGTTTTGCGGGAGTTGGCTTGCCAGCGATGGCGGCACCAGCGATTTCAGTGATTGACGGTGTGCGCCAGCATCACCGACAGCTGGCACAGCGGCCGCCCGCTCTGCGCATGCCACTGGTTGAAGGCTTCCTGCACCAGGGCCAGGTCGCGCTGGCTGGTCGGCGGCTTGTCGATGATGTCCTGGGCGATCAGCGCCGCGGCCATGTCATTGGTGGGGATGAAGGTGTCCTTGCCGCACATGCGCAAGAAACGCGGCGCCGACAGCCCGCCCAGCTGGTTGCCATGCTTGGCCAGGTACTTCCACAGGCCGACGATGTCGGTCACCGGCCAGTCGGCAATGAACGCGCCAAAGCTGCCGTGCTGCTTCTCGATGTCGAGGATCATCTGCGCATTGCGCGGCACGCTCTTGAGCTTGCCCAGGTGGCGGATGATGCGCGTGTCCTGCATCAGCCGCTCCAGGTGCTCGGCACCCATCAGCACGACCTTTTGCGGGTCGAAGCCGAAAAACACCTGCTCGAAGGCCGGCCACTTGGCGTCCACCAGGCTGTGCTTCAAGCCGGCGCGAAACACCCGCAGGGCCAGGGTCGACAGGTAGCGGTCGGCGCCGATCTCACGCAACTGCGCGGGGCTTTTCGCCTGGGGCAGGTGCGCTTCGAGGGCGGCGGCCGAGCCGAAGCGGTTCAGGCAATACTCATGCAGCCATTGGTAATCGCGCATGGCCGTCAGATGTTCAGCACGTCGACAAAGCGCGGGGTGGCGGTTTCGTCGATCTTCAGGCTGGTGAAGTCGAACAGGTTACGGTCAGCCAGCTGCGACGGCACCACGTTCTGCAGGCCACGGAAGATGTTCTCGGTACGCCCCGGGGTCTTGCGCTCCCACTCCACCAGCATGTCCTTGACCACCTGGCGCTGCAGGTTTTCCTGGGAGCCGCAGAGGTTGCACGGGATGATCGGGAATTCCTTCATGTCCGAGTAGGCCTGGATGTCCTTCTCGCTGCAGTAGGCCAGCGGGCGGATTACCACGTTGCGCCCGTCGTCGGCACGCAGCTTGGGCGGCATGGCCTTGAGGGTGCCGTTGAAGAACATGTTGAGGAAGAAGGTCTCGACGATGTCGTCGCGGTGATGCCCCAGGGCCATCTTGGTCGCGCCGATTTCGTCGGCGAAGGTGTACAGGGTGCCACGGCGCAGGCGCGAGCACAGCGAGCAGGTGGTCTTGCCCTCCGGGATCAGTTCCTTGACCACCGAGTAGGTGTCTTTCTCGACGATGTGGTACTCGACACCGAGCGCCTCGAGGTAGGCCGGCAGCACGTGCTCGGGAAAGCCCGGCTGCTTCTGGTCCATGTTCACCGCGACGATGTCGAACTTGATCGGCGCCACTTTCTGCAGGTGCAGCAGAACATCGAGCATGGTGTAGCTGTCTTTGCCGCCGGACAGGCAGACCATGACCTTGTCACCGTCTTCGATCATGTTGAAGTCGGTGATGGCTTCGCCGGCGAGACGACGCAGGCGTTTTTGCAGTTTGTTCTGGTTGACCGAAAGGGTGCCCATAGCGCTTGGAATCCGCGAGGTGTGACAAAAGCCGAGCATTTTACCCTTAAACCGCCAGTGGGCGTAGGCCAATCCGATAAAGACTGCATCGTGATTAAGCACGGCCCTGACAGCGCGATTTGCTCTAAAAAGCCGGCTTTATGCGGCGAACGCCTTCCTATACTGCGACATAAGGCCACACAAAGGTGACCTCCAACCTCTGGCCCAGACTTGGGGCCGCAAGCGCTCCGCTGGGGGGCGATGGCAACAACGAAAGGAGTGACCGGCATGATCCATCACGTTGTTGGGCTATTTACCCATCCCGATCAGGAATGGAAAGAAATACGCGGTGAAGAAGAAAGCATAAGCCACATGTACCTGACCCACACGCTGATCCTCGCCGCGATCCCGGCGGTTTCGGCGTTTATCGGCACCACCCAGGTCGGCTGGGTCATCGGTGATCGCGCGCCGGTCATGCTGACCCAGGAAAGCGCGCTGTGGATGACCATCATGTCCTACCTGGCCATGCTCGGCGGCGTGGCGGTGATGGGCGCGTTCATCCACTGGATGGCCCGCACCTACGATGCCAACCCAAGCCTGGCGCGCTGCATCGCCTTTGCCACCTACACCGCGACGCCCCTGTTCGTCGGCGGCCTGGCGGCGCTGTACCCGCACCTGTGGCTGGGCATGATCGTCGGCACCGCAGCGGTGTGCTACACGGTGTACCTGCTGTATGTCGGCCTGCCGACCTTCATGAACATTCCTTCCGATGAGGGCTTTCTGTTCTCGAGTTCGGTACTGGCGGTAGGGCTGGTGGTGCTGGTCGCCATCATGGCCTTCACCGTGATTGTCTGGGGACTGGGCGTGGGGCCCGTCTACACCAACTGACCTGCATTATTAGAAACAGCAACATAGGTGCACTCACCATCAGGCCGCCGCAAGGCGGCCTGATACTGTGCGCTGACAGGTGGCTCGGCAGCGCCGCCGCGGTTGCGGCATAATTGTCGGCCAGGAGTGTTCCCCGATATGCCCGAACTGCTCAAATCCCGCGTCGAAACCTGTTACCAGCAAGCCGAAACCTTTTTCAAACGGCCCTTCCCGCGCCCCGAAGTCAGCTTCAAGCTGCGCGGCCAGAAGGCCGGCGTCGCGCACCTGCACGAGAACCTGCTGCGCTTCAACCTGCAGCTGTACCGCGAAAACAGCGAAGACTTCCTCAAGCAGACCGTACCCCACGAGGTCGCCCACCTGGTGGCCCACCAACTGTTTGGCGAGCGTATCCAGCCCCATGGCGAGGAATGGCAGCTGATCATGCGCGGCGTGTACGAGCTGCCGCCACACCGCTGCCACAACTACGCGGTCAAGCGCCGCACGGTCACCCGCTACATCTACCGCTGCCCGTGCGCCGGCAGCGACTTCCCGTTCTCGGCGCAACGCCACAGCCTGGTGCGCCAGGGGCGGCGCTACCTGTGCCGGCGCTGTCGCCATACCCTGGTGTATAGCGGCGAGACCCGGGTGGAGTAAAAGCATCGCGGGGCAAGCCCGCTCCCACCCCATCTGCAGGAGCGGGCTTGCCCCACGATGAAGCCCCCCCAGACACAAAAAAGCCCATCCAAAGATGGGCTTTTTGCATTACAGCGCCTGCCGGTTAGCGAGCAGGGCCTTCAGCCACACCGAGGTCATCCATCGGGCGGGTGTCGGTCAGCGGCGAGCCGCCGGACGCCAGCTCGGCGTGCAGCTTGTCTTCGTCCAGTTCCTTGACCCACTTGGCCACGACCACGGTGGCCACAGCGTTGCCGATCAGGTTGGTCAGGGCGCGGGCTTCGGACATGAAGCGGTCGATGCCAAGGATCAGCGCCAGGCCGGCAACCGGCAGGTGGCCAACGGCCGACAGGGTTGCGGCGAGGACGATGAAGCCACTACCGGTAACGCCGGCAGCACCTTTGGAAGCCACCAGCAGCACCAGCAGCAGGGTGATCTGGTGGGTGATGTCCATGGTGGTGTCGGTGGCCTGGGCGATAAACACCGCGGCCATGGTCAGGTAGATCGAGGTGCCGTCGAGGTTGAACGAGTAGCCGGTCGGGATCACCAGGCCAACCACGGATTTCTTCGCGCCCAGACGCTCCATCTTGGTCAGCATGCGTGGCAGCGCCGACTCCGAGGAGGAGGTACCGAGGACGATCATCAGCTCTTCACGGATGTAGCGGATCAGCTTGAGGATGCTGAAACCGTGGGCGCGGGCGATACCGCCGAGCACCACCAGGATGAACAGCACGCAGGTGACGTAGAAGCAGATCATCAGCTGGCCCAGTTGCACCAGCGAACCGACGCCGTACTGGCCGATGGTGAAGGCCATGGCACCGAATGCACCGACCGGCGCCAGCTTCATGATCATGTTGATGATGTTGAACATGACATGGGCGAAGCGGTCGATCAGGTCCAGCAACGGCTTGCCATAGGCACCCAGGCGATGCAGGGCGAAGCCGAAGATCACCGAGAACATCAGCACTTGCAGGATGTCGCCGTTGGCGAAGGCGCCGACCACGGTGTTGGGGATGATGTTGAGCAGGAAGCCGACGGTGGTCTGCTGCGCGCCGGCGGCGGCGTAAGCGGCCACGCTGCTGGCGTTGAGGGTGCTGACATCGATGTGCATGCCGGCGCCCGGCTTGACCACGTTGACCACCACCAGGCCGATGATCAGGGCGATGGTCGAGACGATTTCGAAGTAGAGCAGCGCGTAGCCACCGGTCTTGCCGACCGACTTCATGTTCTGCATGCCGGCGATGCCGCTGACCACGGTACAGAAGATGATCGGAGCAATGACCATTTTGATCAGTTTGACGAACCCGTCACCCAGTGGCTTCAGGGCCACGCCGGTTTCAGGGTAGTAATGGCCCAGCAGGATACCGATGGTGATCGCTACTAACACCTGGATATACAGCGATTTGTACAGTGGCTGACGCGTCGTCATGGCTAATTCCTCAAGGGTACCGGCTCATCCTTCCCAGGATGCGGGGTACCTAAAGCGCGAACCCTCCTGCACTGGAGGGATTTGTTGTGTCGAGCTGCCTGGCAGAACTCTGATGAGTCCATAGCAAGCCCGATGCCAAAATGCGCTTTAACGGTGCAAGCCCCGGTTTTACGGGGCTGCGATGCACAAAGAGGTTGCAGGTCGAGGGGCTGGGGTTGGCGGATTTCCGCACGCCATGCAAAGGTTTGTGACAATGATGGCGGTAATCCGCCTAGGTATTTCGCTCCAGCTCAAAACGGATGCGAAAGGCCGCACCGCCCAGCGGCGAGTCATCGAGGGTCAGGGTGGCGTCGTAGCTTTCGATGATGTCCTTGACCACCGCCAGGCCAATGCCCTGCCCCGGGTTCTGCCGGTCGAGGCGCTCGCCACGCTGGAGGATGCGTTCGCGCTGGTCGGGCGGCACGCCCGGGCCGTCGTCCTCGATGCACAGCACCACCTGTGCCTCATTGGCCTGCAGGCTGATGCGAACCTGGCCCAGGCACAGGCGGTAGGCGTTCTCCAGCAGGTTGCCGAGCAGCTCGAGCAAGGCGCCCTGCTCCATAGGCACCATGGCGTTGGCCGGCACGTCCACGCTGATGTGCACATGTTTGTCGCGGTAGACCTTGGCCAGGGTGCTGCACAGGCTGTCGAGCAATGGTCGCAACTGCACCTGGTGGCGCACCAGGCCGCTCTTGCGCAGGCTGGCGCGCTGCAACTGGTAGTCGATCTGCTGGCTCATGCGCTCGATCTGGCTTTGCAGCACCCGCGCCTGCTCACGGTCTTCGCGGCGCTGGGCCATGCTCTCACTGACGCCCTGGAGCACGGTCAACGGGGTTTTCAGGCTGTGGGCCAGGTCCCCGAGCGAATCCCGATAGCGCCGGCGCTGCTCGCGTTCGCTGCGCAGCAGGCGGTTGAGCGAATCGGTCAGGCGCAGCAACTCCCGCGGGTGCTCACCGCTCAGGCCTTCGCGGGCACCGGATTCGACATCATCAAGCTCGCGGCTCATCTGCCGCAGCGAACGCAGGCCCCAGGTCAGGCCGGCCCAGAGCAGCACCAGCAACGCCAGCAACGCCGCGCCAAAGCCCAGGTAGAGTTTTTCGCGCAGGCCGTCGAGGGTGTGCTGGTATTCACGCACCGGTTGCAGGGCGACGATGCTGAAGGCGGCGGTCTTGCCGCCAAGCAGCTTGACCTCGACGTCGTAGACGAAGAACTCCTCGCCGTTGTCCTGGCGAATCCGCGCAAACTCGTTGCCGCGCCCGTCGTAGCGCGGGGTGTAGTTGATGTTCTCATCCGCCGTGGCCCGTGAGCGCCACACCAGGTTGCCCTGGCGGTCGTAGATGTAGCCGAGCAGGCGGCTGTCGGGCAGGTTGAATTTCTCGTCGGGTAACAGCACCGGCATCTGCAGGTTGCCTTTCTCGATGCGCGCGGCGGAAATCAAGGTAGTGACGTCCGAGGCCAGGCGCTGCTCGATCGATTCCTGCAAGGCCAGGCTGAAGGCCTTCTGCAAGGCCGGCAGCAAGCCGAGCATGAACAGCAGCGCCAGCACCGCAGCCGCCAGCATCAAGCGCAGACGTAACGAACGGATCATCGGCAACGCTCGGTGAACAGATAACCCAGGCCGCGCACGGTATCGATCGGCTTGAAGCCGTTGCTGCCCTCAAGCTTGCGCCGCAGGCGGCCGACCAGCACCTCTATGACATTCGGGTCGCGCTCGTCATCGTCCGGGTACAGCTGCTCCATCAGGCGGTCCTTGGCCACCACCTGCTGGTGATGACGCATCAGGTACTCGAGGATGCGGTATTCATAGGCAGTCAGCGCCAGGGGTTGTTCGTCGAGGGTGGCCTGCTTGCGATTGAGGTCGAGCACCAGGGGACCGGCGGCAATGGTCGACTGGGTAAAGCCGCTGGAGCGGCGCAGCAAGGCGTTGAGACGGGCTTCGAGTTCTTCGAACTGAAAGGGTTTGACCACATAGTCGTCGGCGCCGGCGGCCAGGCCTTCGACCTTGTCCTGCCAGTTGCCACGGGCGGTGAGGATCAGGATCGGGAAACTCTTGCCCTGGGAACGCAATTGGCGGATCAGGTCGAGCCCGCTCATGCCCGGCAGGCCCAGGTCGATCACCGCCAGGTCATGGTTGAACTGCTCGGCCTGGTACAGGGCCTCCTCGGCATCGGCCACCGCTTCGACCACATGCCCGCTTTCCGTCAAGCGGCTGTACAAGTGATGACGCAAGAGTGCCTCATCCTCGACCACCAGCAGTTTCATACGCTCCTCCAGACCCGTGCCGGCCTTCATTGGCCAGTCAATTTTGTAGACGAATGCAGAATAACAGCGAACCGGCCGTGCGCATGCAGGCCGGTTCGGACATCGCCAGGCGACTTAGAACGCGTAGTTGGCCGACAGGTAGGTCTGGGCGCTGCTGTTCAGGCGCAGGCTGCCGACTTTCGGACCGTCATGCTCGGACAGCTCGGTGCTGGCGTTGCTGCGCAGGTAACGGTAGCCCAGTTCAACCGAAGCATTGTCGCTGACTTGCTGCAGTACGCCGGCCTGCAGGCCGATGGCGTAACCGGTGTCGGTGTCGCGGCTGTAGCCGGAGGATTCCATGCTCATCTTGGTCAGGCCGGCGCTGGCGCCACCGAACAGCTTGGTGGTGTTGCCCAGCGGGTAGAACATGTCGTAGCTGCCCAGGAGGTTTTCCTGGCGTACTTTCAGGCCGCTGTGGTCGTTGGAGACGTTGTCATAAGTCAGGTAGTAGCGGCCCTGGTCGTTCATCTGGCCGACGCGGATGCCGTAGGTGCTGTCCTTGCTGATGATACCGTCGGTGTTCAGGTGATCAGTGTTGCGGGTCAACAGGCCGGACTTTTTCATCTTGTCGCTGGTCTGACCATAAGTGACGCCGGCGAAGGTGGTGTCAGCGGCCTGGGCGGCGGCGCTGGCGCCAAGGAAAGCAACGGTGAGCAGCAGGGTGTTGAGCTTTTTCATCGTGTGGTACTCCAGGTGATGCACTGTGTTGGTGTGGAAGCTAGAGTAAGCAAGCCCTCCTGAACCGCCGCTGAACCCTGGCTGAACCTCGGCTGAACAGCTGCACTGAGAGCAAAACCGACTGCAATCAAGGAGTACGACCATGCGTTGTCTGCTCGCTCTGGCCCTGATCGGTGCCGCCAGCCTGGCCCAGGCGGCGGTGCAAACCCGTGAGATTCCCTACCAGGATGCCGATGGCAAGCGCCTGGTCGGCTATTACGCCTACGACGACGCCGCCGAGGGCAAACGCCCGGGCGTGGTGGTGGTGCATGAATGGTGGGGGCTCAACGACTATGCCAAGCGCCGCGCCCGCGACCTTGCCGGGCTTGGCTACAGCGCCCTGGCCATCGACATGTATGGCGACGGCAAGCACACCGAGCACCCGGCCGATGCCCAGGCGTTCATGGCTGCCGCGCTGAAAGACCCGAGCGCGGCAGCCGAGCGCTTCGATGCCGGGGTTGAACTGCTCAAGCTTCAGCCACAGACCGATAAAGAGCAGATCGCCGCCATCGGTTACTGTTTCGGCGGCAAGGTGGTGCTCGACGCCGCGCGCCGTGGTGAAGCGCTGGCCGGGGTGGCCAGCTTCCATGGTGCGCTGGTCACCAACACGCCGGCGACAGCGGGCAGCGTCAAGGCCAAAGTGCTGGTAGAGCATGGCGCCAGCGACAGCATGGTGACCGCGGAGCAGGTGGAGAAATTCAAGGAAGAAATGGACGCAGCCGGGGCGACCTATGAGTTCGTCAGCATTCCCGGGGCCAAGCACGGCTTTACCAACCCCGATGCCGACCGCCTCAGCCATGGCGAGCATGGCGGGCCGGATATTGGCTACAACAAGGCGGCGGATGAAAGCTCGTGGGCGGACTTGCAGGCGTTCTTCAAGAAGATCTTCACTAAAGGTTGACCCCCGGCAGGAGCGGGCTTGCCCCGCGCTAGCGGTGTGACAGACACGCCGCTAGCGCGAGGCAAGCCCGCGCCTATACCGTGACACGTTGGCAGCAGCCACGGCACAATACCGGCCATGAACCGACTGCCCACCTGCTGCGCCCCGCTCCTGCACCACTGGCCCCTGCCGCGTCCGGTCCCCGGCGCGATCCTGGTCAGTTGCCCGTTCGACCCCGCCCTGCTTGCCAGCGACGACTTCGCTCGCGCCGGTATCGAGCAAACCGCCAGCCTGCAACGCTCGGTGGCCAAGCGCCAGGCCGAGTACCTGGCCGGCCGGGTGTGTGCCCGCGCCGCCTTGATGCAGCTCGATGGCCGCGACTATGTCCCCGGCACCGATGAAGACCGCGCGCCGATCTGGCCGGCCGGCATCTGCGGCTCGATCACCCACGGCAAAGGCTGGGCCGCCGCCGTGGTGGCGCGCAGCAGCGATTGCCAGGGCCTGGGCCTGGACCAGGAATGCCTGCTCAGCGACGAGCGCGCCGAACGCCTGGCCCGGGAGATTCTTACCGACGCCGAACTGCAGCGTATGGACCCCGGCCAGGTGGGCCTGACCGTGACCCTGACCTTCTCGCTGAAAGAAAGCCTGTTCAAGGCGCTCTACCCGATCGTCAAGCAGCGCTTCTATTTCGAGCATGCCGAAGTGCTGGAGTGGTCCGCAGACGGCCATGCGCGCCTGCGCCTGCTGACCGACCTGTCGGCGCACTGGCACCACGGCCGGGAGCTTGAGGGGCAGTTCTGCCTGCAGGATGACCAGCTGTTGAGCCTGATCAGCGTCTGAGTTTCAGGGCAGCAACGGGCAATGCTCGCAATGCCCGACCCAGTTGACCTTGTAACTCAGGCAGCAGGTGCGGCGCCGACGCCGTCCTCGAGCATCCTGGCTGACGGCGGCATACAAAGGGCTGCCGGGCGTTGACAGCAGCACCTGCAAGCCTGAGCTGTCGCCACTGCCTTGCAGCAGTTGATCCAGGCAATCACCGGCATTGCCCCACAACACCGCCGTTGCCAGCGCGCCCCGCTCGGCCAGGCGCGCAACCAGCGGTTGCAGATGCTCAGCCAGCAAGTCCTGGCAGGGGGCGCCGTCGGCGATCAGCGCAAGCGGCAAGCCGCGCTCATCCAGCAGCAGCGATGTCTGGCTGAAAGCCGCCAGGCTTGCACCCTCGCGCAACGTCCGCCAGAGCAGCGCGAAATAGTACTTGGACCACTGCGAGACCAGCACCGGCCGCTGCGCTGGCATCAGTTCGGGGCCATACAATGCCAGCAGCAAGGCATCGAAGCGGGTTTCGTCGAGCAACGCCCGCAGGGTGATCGGCGAACTCATGCGCCGTCCTGGTTGCGCGGCCAGTTGAGGCTGAAGCAGGCGCCGCCCAGGCGCTCGCTGCGCCCCACAGACGCCCGCCCGCCATGCCAGTAAATGATCCGCCGCACGATAGACAAGCCCAGGCCATGCCCGCCAGAGGCACGCGTGCGGCTGTCGTCGAGGCGGGTAAAGGGGGTGAAGATGCGCTCCCAGACGCTTTCCGGCACGCCGGGGCCATCGTCCTCGACATCGATCCGGCACCGTTGCAGGCCCAGCTGATAGCTGAGGCTGACCTGTGATTCGGCGTGGCGCATGGCATTGCTGACCAGGTTCTGCAGCGCCCGGTGCAGGTAGCGCGGCTCGGCCTCGACCCACGGCCCCTGCCCGTCCGGGCCCTTTTCGCCGCCCTGGCAGGGACCGCGCAGCACCCGCACCTCGCGGCGCAGCGGCGCCAGCTCGGCGATCACCTGGTCGAGCAAGGCATCCAGGTCGACGCGCTGGAAATGCAGGGCCGGCGCGCCCTGCTCCAGGCGCGCGTAGGTGAGCATCTCATCGACCAGCTTGTCGAGGTCCTGGATATCGCCGTCCATGCCGGTCAGGTACTTGTCCCGGGCCTGGTCACTACTGGCGCTGGCGATCATCTCCAGGCCAAAGCGCAAGCGCGCAACCGGCGTGCGCAGCTCGTGAGACACCGCCCGCACCAGCTCGCGCTGGATGGTCAGCGAGCGCTGCAGGTGTTCGGCCATGCCATTGAACGCTGCGGCCAGGCGCCCGACCGAGTCGGCGTCGTCGGCCGCCACGCGGGTTTCCAGGCTGCCCTGGGCGATCAGCGTTGCCGCGGCCTCAAGCCCCGACAGGCGCCGCTCCAGCTGGCGCACCAACAGGTAGACGATCAGGCCGATCAGGCACAGGCCCAGCACCGCAATCAGTACCAGCAACTGCGGCGGATAGGGGTTCATCTGGTACAGCGGGCCGATTTCCAGTACCCAGGGCGTGCCGACCAGGCCGGCGAACACGCGGATCGAGTCACCGTCCTTGCCCAGGGCCATCACCGTGTCGCCTTCATCGATGCGCCGGCGCTGGTCTTCGTCCATGTCGGTCTGATTGACCCGCTGCAGGCGCAGGTCGAAGCCAAAACCCTTGCTCTGCTTGAGGGCGGCCAGGCGCTGGGGCTGCTCGGCCACCGGGTAGCGCACCAGTTCATCGGCGAGCAGATAAATAGTGGCGCGGGCCAGTTGCTCGCTGATCTGCTGCACTTCACCGACCAGCAGCAAATCCTGATCACCGACCTGGCGCAGCACCTTGGCCGCGTGCGGGCCGGTCTTCTCGACCAGTACCTGCCCACGCTGCAAGCCGCTGCGCTGGCTACCGTCCAGCGCAGTACTGCTCAGCGCCTGCAACTCCAGGGGAATCCCCAGCAGGCGCTCCCAGATCAACAGCGCGCGCTTGCGCTCGACAGCATCCAGCGGCGCCAGGTTGTCAGCCATCAGGGTAAAGGTGCCGTGGGCCAGGCGTTCGCGGTACTGGCCGGCGCGCACCTCGTTGAGCAGGTGCAGGCTGAGCACGCCAAGCACCGCCACCAGCACCAGGGCGGCGAGCATGCCGCCATAGATGCGCAAAAAGATCGAGTTCATGGCACCTGGCCCATGGCTTGGGCCGCTTCACGAACGAACAGGTAGCCTTTGCTGCGGATGGTCTTGATCATCCGTGGGTGCTCCGGGTCGTCGCCTATTTTCGGGCGGATGCGCGAAATACGCACATCAATGGAGCGGTCCTGGCCGTCATAGCCGACGCCGCGCAGGGAGGTGAAGATCTCCTCGCGCGACAAGGTGCGCCCGGCGTTGCTTACCAGCAGCCATAAAAGGTCGAACTCGGCGCTGGTCAGTTCGATGCCGCTGTCGTACAGCCAGGCCTCGCGCAAGGTGTTATCGACCCGCAACGGGCCGAACTGCAAAGCTTGCGGTACTTGCGGCTCGGCCGCAGCCTCGCTGCGCCGCAGCAGGGCGTTGATACGCGCCAGCAGCAAGCGCGGGCGCACCGGTTTGCACACGTAGTCGTCGGCGCCCAGGTCCAGGCCCTGGACCTGGTCGAGGTCGTCGCTGCGCGCGGTGAGCATCAGGATCGGCCCGGGGTACTGCTTGCGCACCTTGCGGCAGATACTCAGGCCGTCCTCGCCAGGCAGCATCAGGTCGAGGATCACCAGGTCGGGCTGCTCGGCGATGATTCGCGCCGCCGCCCGGGCGCCATCGCCCTCCACGTCCACGACAAAGCCATTGGCCTGCAGGTATTCACGGGTCAGGTCAGCCAGCCGCTGGTCATCCTCGACGATCAATACCCGACTGCTCTGCTCCACGGCTCACCTCAACAGCTTGTTGTTATAAAGAGTGCCCAGATCACCAAAAGGCAACATTGGCCCCGGATACTACGTCGGGTACCGGCGCCTGCCAACCGCCGTTACCCGCAGTAAAAAACCAGTGGGCAAGGCGCTCGGACAAGCCGATTTTTTGTGATAGGGTTCGCGCCCGCAAAATCCGCCTGCGACCCTTTGCCCCGCGAAAAAATCGGTGACGGGCGGTCATTGCGCGCTAAGACGCGGCCTACAAGGGGTTGAGTGAAATCACTCACAAAATACGCACAAGTTATCCACAGACCGCGACCTTGCATTACCCCCAAGACCGCATTATCTTGTATCCCAAGCGAAACAAAACACTACATCTTGGGGTTTCCTGAAATTCCCAAGCACAAGTCAAGCAGAGAACTCAAGCCCTCAACGGCTAGATTTTTTGCTGGAACTTTAGAAGAGATCAGCAGCCAAACCGCTCCTGCGCAGGCTTCCGTTGCAAACCCTTGGAGGGTGTTGTTTCGGGTACGGGTGTTGCAAGCCATCGGCACACCCGACAGCAACAGTTTTGAGTCGTAGATTCAAGACCTTTGACTTCGGCCAGGGAGCGGCAAGCATTTGCCCTAATTCCTGAACTGTCCCGAAGTGAGTATGCCCGACCTGTGCGGCATGCCGGAACGCTCGTTCCTGCGCGCCCTCAAGGTCGGTTGTTGGGCTTTCGGACGGAACGGTTGGCGCTCACAAAGCGCCTAAACATACTTAGAGAACGTGGAGACACCCATGCAAACCGACACAACTCGCGAGAACCCGCAGGCTTTGGCGCCGCAGGCCGCTGATTCGAACCAGGATCTGGCTGCCACCGCTCCGGGCCAACTGCGCGTGATCAAGCGTAACGGCACTGTCGTCGCCTACACCGATGACAAGATCACCGTGGCCATCACCAAAGCGTTCCTCGCAGTTGAAGGCGGCACCGCCGCCGCCTCGTCGCGCATCCACGACACCGTTGCCCGCCTGACCGAACAAGTCACCGCGACCTTCAAGCGTCGCATGCCTTCGGGCGGCACCATCCACATCGAAGAAATCCAGGACCAGGTCGAACTGGCCCTGATGCGTGCCGGCGAACAGAAAGTCGCCCGTGACTACGTGATCTACCGCGACCAGCGTGCCAAGGAGCGTGCCACCCGTGGCCACGCCGAAGACGCCGGCGTGCAGCCGCACCCAAGCATCCGCATCACCCGCGCCGACGGCAGCCTGGCGCCACTGGACATGAACCGCCTGAACACCATCATCAGCGAAGCCTGCGAAGGCCTGGCCGAAGTCGATGGCGACCTGATCCAGCGCGAAACCCTGAAGAACCTCTACGACGGCGTGGCCCTCACCGACGTCAACACCGCCCTGGTGATGACCGCCCGTACCCTGGTCGAGCGCGAGCCGAACTACTCGTTCGTGACCGCCCGCCTGCTGATGGACACCCTGCGCGCCGAAGGCCTGGGCTTCCTCGAAGTCGCCGAGAGCGCCACCCACCACGAAATGGCCGAGCTGTACGCCAAGGCCCTGCCTGCCTACATCGCCAAGGGTGTCGAGTTCGAACTGCTCAACCCTGCCCTGGCCGACTTCGACCTGGAAAAACTGGGCAAGGCGATCAACCACGAGCGCGACCAGCAATTCACCTACCTGGGCCTGCAGACCCTGTACGACCGCTACTTCATCCACAAGGATGGCGTACGCTTCGAGCTGCCTCAGGTGTTCTTCATGCGCGTGGCCATGGGCCTGGCACTGGAAGAGAAAGACAAAGAAGCCCGTGCCATCGAGTTCTACAACCTGTTGTCGTCCTTCGACTACATGGCCTCGACCCCGACCCTGTTCAACGCCGGTACCCTGCGTCCACAGCTGTCGAGCTGCTACCTGACCACCGTGCCGGACGACCTGTCGGGCATCTACCACGCGATCCACGACAACGCCATGCTGTCGAAATTCGCCGGTGGCCTGGGCAACGACTGGACCCCTGTGCGTGCACTGGGCTCCTACATCAAGGGCACCAACGGTAAATCCCAGGGCGTCGTGCCGTTCCTGAAAGTGGTCAACGACACCGCCGTCGCCGTTAACCAGGGTGGCAAGCGCAAGGGCGCTGTCTGTGCCTACCTGGAAACCTGGCACCTGGACATCGAAGAATTCATCGAGCTGCGCAAGAACACCGGTGATGACCGTCGTCGTACCCACGACATGAACACCGCCAACTGGATCCCTGACCTGTTCATGAAGCGCGTCTTCGATGACGGCAAGTGGACCCTGTTCTCGCCATCGGAAGTGCCAGACCTGCACGACCTGACCGGCAAGGCCTTCGAAGAGCGCTACGAGTACTACGAAGCCCTGACCGAGTACAACAAGATCAAGGTGTTCAAGACCATCCAGGCCAAAGACCTGTGGCGCAAGATGCTCTCGATGCTGTTCGAGACCGGCCACCCATGGCTGACCTTCAAGGACCCGTGCAACCTGCGTTCGCCGCAGCAGCACGTGGGCGTGGTGCACAGCTCGAACCTGTGCACCGAGATCACCCTGAACACCAACAAGGACGAGATCGCGGTCTGCAACCTGGGCTCGATCAACCTGCCGAACCACATTGTCGATGGCAAGCTGGACACCACCAAGCTGCAGCGCACCGTCAACACCGCCGTGCGCATGCTCGACAACGTGATCGACATCAACTACTACTCGGTGCCGCAAGCGCGTAACTCGAACTTCAAGCACCGTCCGGTCGGCCTGGGCATCATGGGCTTCCAGGACGCGCTGTACCTGCAGCACATCCCTTACGGCTCCGACGCTGCCG
The DNA here is from genome assembly GCF_900101695.1 of Pseudomonas sp. UC 17F4. Taxonomy (NCBI): domain Bacteria; kingdom Pseudomonadati; phylum Pseudomonadota; class Gammaproteobacteria; order Pseudomonadales; family Pseudomonadaceae; genus Pseudomonas; species Pseudomonas sp. UC 17F4. Next base: position 2,105,728 of record NZ_FNKV01000001.1, on the reverse strand, counting down.
TCGAGTTCGCCGACAAGTCGATGGAAGCGGTCAGCTACTTTGCCATCCAGGCGTCCTGCGACCTGGCCGACGAGCGTGGCGCCTACGAGACCTTCCAGGGCTCGCTGTGGTCCAAAGGCATCCTGCCGCTGGATTCGCAACAGATCCTGATCGAAGCCCGTGGCCAGAAGTACATCGACGTCGACCTGAACGAAACCCTGGACTGGGCGCCGGTGCGTGCCCGCGTACAAAAAGGTATTCGTAACTCGAACATCATGGCCATCGCGCCGACCGCGACCATCGCTAACATCACCGGCGTATCGCAGTCCATCGAGCCGACCTACCAGAACCTGTACGTGAAATCGAACCTCTCGGGCGAATTCACCGTGATCAACCCGTACCTGGTTCGCGACCTCAAGGCCCGCGGCCTGTGGGACTCGGTCATGATCAACGACCTGAAGTACTACGACGGTTCGGTGCAGCAGATCGAGCGCATTCCGCAAGAGCTCAAAGACCTCTACGCGACCGCCTTCGAAGTGGAAACCAAGTGGATCGTCGATGCCGCCTCCCGTCGCCAGAAGTGGATCGACCAGGCCCAGTCGCTGAACCTGTACATCGCCGGCGCTTCGGGCAAGAAGCTCGACGTGACCTACCGCATGGCCTGGTACCGTGGCCTGAAAACCACCTACTACCTCCGTGCCCTGGCCGCGACCAGCACCGAGAAGTCGACCATCAACACCGGCAAGCTCAACGCCGTCTCCAGCGGTGGCGACAGCGCCCCGGTACAGGCAGCGCCAGCCGGCCCTGCTCCGGTACCAAAGGCCTGCGCGATCGACGAGCCGGATTGCGAAGCCTGCCAATAAGCGCCTGAAGGCCCGCTCCCTGTAGGAGCGGGCTTGACCCGCGAAAGGGCCGGCCCTGCCGCCCCCTTTCCAAAGCGCCGAACAACAAGGTCGGGGCCACCCCGACCTCCCCCGAGGGCCTCAGCCCGGGGAAGCATTCCAAGTTTTTGCGTGCACCGCAGTACCCAACCGCAAGCACCGCAACCAAGATCCACCGGCCATACTGATATGGCCCTCAAGCAGGAGACCCACCATGCTGAGCTGGGACGAATTCGATAAAGACGAAGGCGAAGAAGCCGCCAAAGGCACTACCGCCACTCAAGCTGCTGCCGCAGGCATCGACAAGCTCGATAACGCTGGCGGTGTTGCTGCCCTGGAAGCGCGCGCCGTGACTGCCGACGACTCCGAAGCGGTCAAACGCGCCAAGGCGGCCCTGGACAAACTCGACATCGCCGAAGGCCTGGCTGAGCTGGAAGGTTCTGCTGCCCGCGTCGCGGTTGACGAAAAGCGCATGATCAACTGCCGCGCCGACCTCAACCAGCTGGTACCGTTCAAATACGACTGGGCCTGGCAGAAGTACCTGGACGGCTGCGCCAACCACTGGATGCCGCAAGAGGTCAACATGACCGCGGACATCGCCCTGTGGAAAAACCCGGAAGGCCTGACCGACGACGAGCGTCGCATCGTCATGCGCAACCTGGGCTTCTTCTCCACCGCCGACTCCCTGGTTGCCAACAACCTGGCCCTGGCCGTGTACCGCCTGATCACCAACCCCGAGTGCCGCCAGTACATCCTGCGCCAGGCCTTCGAAGAGGCGATCCATACCCACGCCTACCAGTACTGCATCGAGTCGCTGGGCATGGATGAAGGCGAGATCTTCAACATGTACCACGAGATCCCGTCGGTCGCTAAAAAAGCCGCCTGGGGCCTGAGCTACACCCGCGCGATCTCCGACCCTGAGTTCAACACCGGCACCGTCGAGACCGACAAAGAGCTGCTGCGCAACCTGATCGCCTACTACTGCGTCCTGGAAGGCATCTTCTTCTACTGCGGCTTCACCCAGATCCTGTCCATGGGTCGTCGCAACAAGATGACTGGCGTTGCCGAACAGTTCCAGTACATCCTGCGTGACGAGTCCATGCACCTGAACTTCGGTATCGACGTGATCAACCAGATCAAGATCGAAAACCCGCACCTGTGGGATGCCGAAATGAAGGAAGAAGCCTCGCAGATGATTCTGCAGGGCACCCAGCTGGAAATCGAATACGCCCGCGACACCATGCCGCGCGGCGTGCTGGGCATGAACGCAGCGATGATGGAGGACTACCTCAAGTTCATCGCCAACCGTCGCCTGTCGCAGATCGGCCTGAAGGAAGAGTACCCAGGTACCACCAACCCGTTCCCATGGATGAGCGAGATCATGGACTTGAAGAAAGAGAAGAACTTCTTCGAGACTCGGGTTATCGAGTATCAGACTGGTGGGGCGTTGAGCTGGGATTGATTTCCACGTTCATGTTCGACAACAAAAGGCTGCCGCTAGGCGGCCTTTTTTATTTGTCCTGCTCAAGCCTCAGCGAAACGCCCAAGTACAGTCTCGACAAAGCACCGAAGCTTGGCCGTGCGCTGACGGCTTGCCGTATAGAGCAAATGCATCTGCCGGCTCGGCGGCTGGTAGTCAGTCAGCACCCGCACCAGCTCGCCACTTTGCAGCGCCGGGCGCAGAAAGTCTTCCGGCCCCAGCACAATGCCGAAGCCATCCAGCGCCGCTGCCATCAGCGCCCTGCTCTCGTTGACCTGCAAACGGCTGGCGACCTGCACCTTGTGCAGCATATCGCCCTGGACGAATTGCCATTCACGGTCGGCTGGGCGCGACCAGTAGGCGTAGCCCAGGCATTCGTGCTGTTCGAGATCGGCTGGCGTTCGTGGGATACCGTGGGCGGTCAGGTAGCGCGGTGAAGCGCAGGTCACCAGGCGGTAAGGTGCCAGGGGCCTGGCGGTGAGGCTGGAAGTGCCCAGGGGGCCGATGCGAAATGCCACTTCGAAGCCCTCCTCGACCAGGTCGACGAAACGGTCGGTCAGGTGCAGGTCAATTTCGACCTGCGGGTATTGGCGTAGAAAGTCGGTAACCATTGGCATCAGGCTGTAGGAGCCAAAGGTAACTGGCGCACTGACCTTCAGTTTGCCCCGCGGCGTGTCATTCATGACCTGCGCCAGGGAGTCGGCCGCCTGCGCCTCACTGAGGATATGCTTGCAGCGCTCGTAGTAGGCGCTGCCAAGCTCGGTCAGGCTTTGCCGTCGAGTTGTACGGTTGAGCAGGCGCGCGCCCAGGCGATGCTCCAGAGCGGCTACATGCTTGGCCACCATCTGCGGCGACATGCCCAAACGCTGCGCCGCACTGGCGTAGGACCCCTCTTCAGCGGCCATTACAAAGGCGCCCATGCTGGTCAGGCGATCCATCATTCAACACTCCTGGTAACGACACTCGATACAGCTTGGTAATTTATCTACTACTGGTTGCCAATCATCATAAACGCTCCTATCACGCAACGGAGCAAGGACATGCGCATTGGCATAATCGGGGCAGGTTTTATCGGGCGGGCAGTGGCGCAGCTGGCGCTGGCCGCCGGGCATAAGGTGATGCTCAGCAACTCACGGGGGCCGCAGACCATGAGCAGCGTGCGCAGCGGCATTCTCGGCTGCGAAGTGGGCAGTGCAGAAGAAGCTGCACGGTTTGCTGACGTGGTACTGCTGGCAATTCCCTTCGCGCACTACCACAGCGTGCCCGCGCAGTGGCTACAGGGCAAAATCGTCATGGACGCCAACAACTACTACCCGGACCGCGATGGTCTGTTTCCTGCGCTGGACCGTTTCGAAACCACTACCAGTCGCCTGCTTGCCGAGCATCTGCCGGGTTCGCGGGTAGTGAAGGTATTCAATGCAATTCTTGCCCAGGATTTGGAGAAAGACGCCCGTGGTAGCGGCGCAGCAGATCGGCGCGCCCTGCCTGTTGCCAGCGATGATGATGAAGCGAAATCGGTGGTTAGCAGGCTGCTCGACGACCTGGGTTACGACGCGGTCGATGCCGGGGGCCTGGATGAAAGCTGGCGGTTCGAACGGGCCAAACCGGCTTATTGCATACCTTTTGATGCCGAGGGCTTGAAGCGCGCCCTGGCGCAAGCCGAGCGGGAGGTTGAAGTGCCTGAAGGTGCCTGGCGACGTTGAACAACAGCACTCCAGTTGATCTGATCCGCATTTTGCCGCGCCATCTGAATCTGTTTCGGTAACAGCGCCAGAGCGAAAATAGTCCTGCGCCCCGCTCTACCGGGCGCATTTCGCGACTGCAGCCTGGCGCTGCACCGCAAAACCTTCATCTGGAGCGCTCCATGGGTAAGCTTGCAATCTTCGTCGTGGGTTTTCTGGCGCTGGCCATTGCGATTGGCGCACTCGGTACCATTTCTCCCCTGTAAACAACGCCGTTCTTCAACCTTCTGACTCAAGCCTCCAGCATCGCGTTGACGATGGCGCCGCATCCGCCGCCAACCTGTGCGAAAATAGGGGGCTTTTGTTCATATGTTTGGAGATGTACAGCTTGGTAATGCACTACTCAACCAGCGGCGACGCAGTCGCTTGCGGTCGCGCCGGTAATAACCTCACCAGCACCTCCACCCCTGACCAGGTTTCCTGCAAATCGTGTCAGCGGTCCCTGGTCAAGACGGAGTCGCCTGCGTCGGCCAAGAAATCCACCCCGTCCCTGGCAGAGCTGCGTAAACAACGCATGGCCAAGGCCAGCCCTGCCCCGAGCACGTTCTGCTTCAAGGCCAACTGGCGTGCACGCCTGAGCGCCCTGCCTGGCAGCAGCCGCCTGCCGCGCGGCGTAGCACCTCAGCGCTTCGTCTAAGCGCCCCTGCGAAGACACGTGGGGCCGACACGCGGCCCCACGTGACCTTCCCCTCATCGCGGCTGACGATACCCGGCCAGCCAGTGCTCCAGCTCGTCATCCATTCCGCAGCCGATCAGCACCCACAGCAGTACCCGGCATTTGCGCGGACACAAGAAACCCGCCATCAGTGTGCCTTTGCGTTGCAGGTCCATTTCGCCGCCGTCGAAGCCATAGGTGTGATTTGCCGTAGGCCCCGAACCGGTTCGCGAGGCAATAATCACCGGCATCCGGGTGGTGATGTAACCCAAGCACTTGGCCCAGGCTGCCGACACATGCCCGGCGCCGAACCCGGCGATCACCAGCCCTTCATACCCAAGCCCGGCGACTTGCTCGAGCAGCAGGGTATCGGCGGCAAAATAAGCCTCCAGCAGCACCACACGCTGATCCAGGCGCCAGGGTTCGGGTAACGGCTGACGCGGCCGGGCGGGTTTCAGGTAACAGACACGCCCCTCTATCAGGAGGCCTTCGCAGCCGAAGTGCGGTGAGCTGAAAGCCGCCATGGCCAGGCTCTCGGTTTTACGCACATGGGCCGCGGCATGGATCTGATCATTGACCACTACCAACGCACCACGACCGCGGCTCTGCGCATCCAGCGCCACCCGCACCGCTGCCAGCAGATTGGCAGGGCCGTCAGCGCCGGGCTCGCTGGCGGCACGCATGGCACCGGTGAGGATCAGGGGCGCATCGAAGGGCCAGAGCAGTTCGAGAAAGTACGCTACCTCCTCCAGGGTGTCAGTGCCCTGGCTCAGCACGACGGCGTGGGCGCCCTCTTCCACCTGGGATTTGGCCCAGTACAGGACATCGATCAGTTGAATGAACGACAACGAGGCACTGGGTAACAGCTGCAGGGTTTTCGCCGAGATGTGCGCAAGATCTGCAAGCCCGGGCGCGTCGGCGAGCATCTGCAAGCTGTCCAGGCCCGGCGTGACACCTTCGCCTGCCGCTGACTGGAGCATGCTCAGGGTACCGCCCAGGGTTCCTATGGCGAGCTTGGGCAGGGTCATACGCCAGCTCCTGTAACCAGATGGCAGGCGCGAGAGAGACTGATCGGGGCAGCATTTGCAGACATGGGCGTTGGCCTTCTTATCGTTATGGAGGGACGCCAGTTAAGCGGACACTCGGTTAGATAAGACAGTCAGGCGGGTCTGAAGCTGGGGCGGGAATGGTCTTGGGTTGGGGAAAGGGCAATCATGCTAGCGGGTGTTTCCAGCTAATCAGGCGTTGCCTGCATCGCCGGCAAGGCCGGCGCCCACAGGGATCGCAACTAGCAGTTGAATCGCCAGAAAGACAAAACCCCTACCTGCATGCGCAGATAGGGGTTTCGGAATTTAATCTTGACGATGACCTACTCTCACATGGGGAAACCCCACACTACCATCGGCGATGCATCGTTTCACTGCTGAGTTCGGGATGGGATCAGGTGGTTCCAATGCTCTATGGTCGTCAAGAAATTCTGTTGCCAGAAGGTCTTGTTAGACACTCCAGCGAATCGGGTATGTGATGTTTGTGAGTTACAAATCTTCGGCTGTGCAGTCTTCACAACACCGCAATCTGGCTTTCGCTCAAATTGCTTGGGTGTTATATGGTCAAGCCTCACGGGCAATTAGTATTGGTTAGCTCAACGCCTCACAGCGCTTACACACCCAACCTATCAACGTCGTAGTCTTCGACGGCCCTTCAGGGAGCTCAAGGCTCCAGTGAGATCTCATCTTGAGGCAAGTTTCCCGCTTAGATGCTTTCAGCGGTTATCTCTTCCGAACATAGCTACCCGGCAATGCCACTGGCGTGACAACCGGAACACCAGAGGTTCGTCCACTCCGGTCCTCTCGTACTAGGAGCAGCCCCTCTCAAATCTCAAACGTCCACGGCAGATAGGGACCGAACTGTCTCACGACGTTCTAAACCCAGCTCGCGTACCACTTTAAATGGCGAACAGCCATACCCTTGGGACCGGCTTCAGCCCCAGGATGTGATGAGCCGACATCGAGGTGCCAAACACCGCCGTCGATATGAACTCTTGGGCGGTATCAGCCTGTTATCCCCGGAGTACCTTTTATCCGTTGAGCGATGGCCCTTCCATACAGAACCACCGGATCACTAAGACCTACTTTCGTACCTGCTCGACGTGTCTGTCTCGCAGTCAAGCGCGCTTTTGCCTTTATACTCTACGACCGATTTCCGACCGGTCTGAGCGCACCTTCGTACTCCTCCGTTACTCTTTAGGAGGAGACCGCCCCAGTCAAACTACCCACCATACACTGTCCTCGATCCGGATAACGGACCTGAGTTAGAACCTCAAAGTTGCCAGGGTGGTATTTCAAGGATGGCTCCACGCGAACTGGCGTCCACGCTTCAAAGCCTCCCACCTATCCTACACAAGCAAATTCAAAGTCCAGTGCAAAGCTATAGTAAAGGTTCACGGGGTCTTTCCGTCTAGCCGCGGATACACTGCATCTTCACAGCGATTTCAATTTCACTGAGTCTCGGGTGGAGACAGCGCCGCCATCGTTACGCCATTCGTGCAGGTCGGAACTTACCCGACAAGGAATTTCGCTACCTTAGGACCGTTATAGTTACGGCCGCCGTTTACCGGGGCTTCGATCAAGAGCTTCGCGTTAGCTAACCCCATCAATTAACCTTCCGGCACCGGGCAGGCGTCACACCCTATACGTCCACTTTCGTGTTTGCAGAGTGCTGTGTTTTTAATAAACAGTCGCAGCGGCCTGGTATCTTCGACCGGCATGGGCTTACGGAGCAAGTCCTTCACCCTCACCGGCGCACCTTCTCCCGAAGTTACGGTGCCATTTTGCCTAGTTCCTTCACCCGAGTTCTCTCAAGCGCCTTGGTATTCTCTACCCAACCACCTGTGTCGGTTTGGGGTACGGTTCCTGGTTATCTGAAGCTTAGAAGCTTTTCTTGGAAGCATGGCATCAACCACTTCGTCGCCTAATGGCAACTCGTCATCAGCTCTCGGCCTTAAGATCCCGGATTTACCTAAGATCTCAGCCTACCACCTTAAACTTGGACAACCAACGCCAAGCTGGCCTAGCCTTCTCCGTCCCTCCATCGCAATAACCAGAAGTACAGGAATATTAACCTGTTTTCCATCGACTACGCTTTTCAGCCTCGCCTTAGGGACCGACTAACCCTGCGTCGATTAACGTTGCGCAGGAAACCTTGGTCTTTCGGCGTGGGAGTTTTTCACTCCCATTGTCGTTACTCATGTCAGCATTCGCACTTCTGATACCTCCAGCAAGCTTCTCAACTCACCTTCACAGGCTTACAGAACGCTCCTCTACCGCATCACCTAAGTGATACCCGTAGCTTCGGTGTATGGTTTGAGCCCCGTTACATCTTCCGCGCAGGCCGACTCGACTAGTGAGCTATTACGCTTTCTTTAAAGGGTGGCTGCTTCTAAGCCAACCTCCTAGCTGTCTAAGCCTTCCCACATCGTTTCCCACTTAACCATAACTTTGGGACCTTAGCTGACGGTCTGGGTTGTTTCCCTTTTCACGACGGACGTTAGCACCCGCCGTGTGTCTCCCATGCTCGGCACTTGTAGGTATTCGGAGTTTGCATCGGTTTGGTAAGTCGGGATGACCCCCTAGCCGAAACAGTGCTCTACCCCCTACAGTGATACATGAGGCGCTACCTAAATAGCTTTCGAGGAGAACCAGCTATCTCCGAGCTTGATTAGCCTTTCACTCCGATCCACAGGTCATCCGCTAACTTTTCAACGGTAGTCGGTTCGGTCCTCCAGTCAGTGTTACCTAACCTTCAACCTGCCCATGGATAGATCGCCCGGTTTCGGGTCTATACCCAGCGACTAAACGCCCTATTAAGACTCGCTTTCGCTACGCCTCCCCTATTCGGTTAAGCTCGCCACTGAATATAAGTCGCTGACCCATTATACAAAAGGTACGCAGTCACCTAACAAAGTAGGCTCCCACTGCTTGTACGCATACGGTTTCAGGATCTATTTCACTCCCCTCTCCGGGGTTCTTTTCGCCTTTCCCTCACGGTACTGGTTCACTATCGGTCAGTCAGTAGTATTTAGCCTTGGAGGATGGTCCCCCCATATTCAGACAAAGTTTCTCGTGCTCCGTCCTACTCGATTTCATGACTAAGAGATTTTCGCGTACAGGGCTATCACCCACTATGGCCGCACTTTCCAGAGCGTTCCGCTAATCTCAAAGCCACTTAAGGGCTAGTCCCCGTTCGCTCGCCACTACTAAGGGAATCTCGGTTGATTTCTTTTCCTCAGGGTACTTAGATGTTTCAGTTCCCCTGGTTCGCCTCTTGCACCTATGTATTCAGTACAAGATACTCAGCTTATGCTGAGTGGGTTCCCCCATTCAGAGATCTCCGGATCAAAGTCTGTTTGCCGACTCCCCGAAGCTTATCGCAGGCTACCACGTCTTTCATCGCCTCTGACTGCCAAGGCATCCACCGTATGCGCTTCTTCACTTGACCATATAACCCCAAGCAATCTGGTTATACTGTGAAGACAACATTCGCCGAAAACTTGTAATTACTCACAAATTTTACCTTAGCCTGAACACACACCAGTGAAAGTGCTGTCCAGTCTATCTTTCTATCACATACCCAAATTTTTAAAGAACGATTCTGAAAAAGTTCAGAAATCAATATTCGAGGCGAATATTCATTTCTAAGCTTTGACACGGTAGCAAGGGGTGGTGGAGCCAAGCGGGATCGAACCGCTGACCTCCTGCGTGCAAGGCAGGCGCTCTCCCAGCTGAGCTATGGCCCCAACAAGAAACTGGTGGGTCTGGGCAGATTCGAACTGCCGACCTCACCCTTATCAGGGGTGCGCTCTAACCAACTGAGCTACAGACCCAGTTAAGAGCTGTTACCGATATCGTCTTCTTCAATGAATCAAGCAATTCGTGTGGGAGCTCATAAGACAGCTGATGTCTGTCGATTAAGGAGGTGATCCAGCCGCAGGTTCCCCTACGGCTACCTTGTTACGACTTCACCCCAGTCATGAATCACACCGTGGTAACCGTCCTCCCGAAGGTTAGACTAGCTACTTCTGGTGCAACCCACTCCCATGGTGTGACGGGCGGTGTGTACAAGGCCCGGGAACGTATTCACCGCGACATTCTGATTCGCGATTACTAGCGATTCCGACTTCACGCAGTCGAGTTGCAGACTGCGATCCGGACTACGATCGGTTTTGTGAGATTAGCTCCACCTCGCGGCTTGGCAACCCTCTGTACCGACCATTGTAGCACGTGTGTAGCCCAGGCCGTAAGGGCCATGATGACTTGACGTCATCCCCACCTTCCTCCGGTTTGTCACCGGCAGTCTCCTTAGAGTGCCCACCATAACGTGCTGGTAACTAAGGACAAGGGTTGCGCTCGTTACGGGACTTAACCCAACATCTCACGACACGAGCTGACGACAGCCATGCAGCACCTGTGTCAGAGTTCCCGAAGGCACCAATCCATCTCTGGAAAGTTCTCTGCATGTCAAGGCCTGGTAAGGTTCTTCGCGTTGCTTCGAATTAAACCACATGCTCCACCGCTTGTGCGGGCCCCCGTCAATTCATTTGAGTTTTAACCTTGCGGCCGTACTCCCCAGGCGGTCAACTTAATGCGTTAGCTGCGCCACTAAAATCTCAAGGATTCCAACGGCTAGTTGACATCGTTTACGGCGTGGACTACCAGGGTATCTAATCCTGTTTGCTCCCCACGCTTTCGCACCTCAGTGTCAGTATGAGCCCAGGTGGTCGCCTTCGCCACTGGTGTTCCTTCCTATATCTACGCATTTCACCGCTACACAGGAAATTCCACCACCCTCTGCCCTACTCTAGCTTGCCAGTTTTGGATGCAGTTCCCAGGTTGAGCCCGGGGATTTCACATCCAACTTAACAAACCACCTACGCGCGCTTTACGCCCAGTAATTCCGATTAACGCTTGCACCCTCTGTATTACCGCGGCTGCTGGCACAGAGTTAGCCGGTGCTTATTCTGTCGGTAACGTCAAAATACTCACGTATTAGGTAAGTACCCTTCCTCCCAACTTAAAGTGCTTTACAATCCGAAGACCTTCTTCACACACGCGGCATGGCTGGATCAGGCTTTCGCCCATTGTCCAATATTCCCCACTGCTGCCTCCCGTAGGAGTCTGGACCGTGTCTCAGTTCCAGTGTGACTGATCATCCTCTCAGACCAGTTACGGATCGTCGCCTTGGTGAGCCATTACCTCACCAACTAGCTAATCCGACCTAGGCTCATCTGATAGCGCAAGGCCCGAAGGTCCCCTGCTTTCTCCCGTAGGACGTATGCGGTATTAGCGTTCCTTTCGAAACGTTGTCCCCCACTACCAGGCAGATTCCTAGGTATTACTCACCCGTCCGCCGCTGAATCGAAGAGCAAGCTCTTCTCATCCGCTCGACTTGCATGTGTTAGGCCTGCCGCCAGCGTTCAATCTGAGCCATGATCAAACTCTTCAGTTCAATACTGCTTGGGTTTTGAGAAAACCCTAAACCTGGCTCAGCAATCTCAAATGACTTACTTTCAAATCTTTCGATTTTCGTGTAGCCACTTGTGATGCTGATAATCTTTTTGACTATCAGTCTGAACTCACAAGCACCCACACGAATTGCTTGATTCAGTTGTTAAAGAGCGGTTGGTTAAGAGCTTTTCGTCTCAACCGAGGCGCGCATTCTACGCTTTCCTCAGAGCCTGTCAAGCGTTTATTTTGAAGTTTTTCAGTTGCTTTCGATTAAAAAGCCTTTCAACTTCAACCACTTGACTCGCTGCGATCTCTCGTCAGCGGGAGGCGAATTCTACAGCGTTTCAAACCGCTGTCAACTGCCTTTTTCACCGCTGCCGATCTTTCGATCGAAGCACCTCCGGATGACCCTGTAACCGCTAACTCTTTGAAACTCAAGGAGTTTTCAGTTCCGACTGCGCCGGAAGTGGGGCGAATTATAGACACATCCGCGGGGGCGTCAAGGACTTATTTCAACTTTGTTTCAGCGGGGGCGTTTTGGCTATAAGCCACAAGCTTCAAGCTGCAAGTAAAAGCGGCAGCACCGCGCTCAACTTGAAGCTTGAAGCTTGCAGCTACCATCCTTTAAAGCAACTATTCAAAGCCGCGTTGATCTGTAGATAAGGCACCCTACAAGATGAGCCACCGCCATGAGTGAAGCGCAAAGCGGCAAGACCCCGGGCCTGTCTGCAGACGAAGAGCAGGAAGTCAGCCACAACCAGCCGCCCCGCGCGGCGGTGCTACACGAGATCATTCGTTATCAGGGTGACCAGGAACTGGAGCGCACCATTGCCGCACTGTTCTGGTCGGCGCTGGCTGCCGGCCTGACCATGGGCCTGTCGCTGATGGCCATGGGGCTGTTCTATTCGCGCCTGCCGCAAGGCGACAGCAGCCAAGTGATTGCCAGCCTCGGCTACTCGGCCGGGTTTCTCGCGGTGATCCTCGCCCGCCAGCAACTGTTTACCGAAAACACCCTGACGGCGGTATTGCCGGTAATGACCGAACCGACCGTGCGCAACTTCGGCCGCTTGCTGCGTTTATGGTCGGTGGTGCTGGTCGGTAACCTGGCCGGCACCATCCTGGTGTCTTACGTGATGCTCAACCTGCCGATCTTCGACAGCAAGACCGACGTCGCCTTTCTCGACGTTGGCCGCAAGGTGATGGAGAACGACCTGAACCAGATGTTCGCCAAGGGCATCATCTCGGGCTGGATGATCGCCACCATGGTGTGGATGATCCCGTCGATGGAGACTGCCAAGGTATGGATCATCCTGATGATCACCTACCTGATGGCCCTGGGTGATTTCACCCATATTGTTGTAGGTTCGGTGGAAGTTTCCTACCTGGTCTGGGCCGGAGAGGTAAGCTGGGCGGCCTTCTGGCTGGACTTCGCAGCACCGACGCTGATCGGCAACATCATAGGCGGCAGCTTTATATTCGCCCTGATCAGCCACGCCCAAGTGCGCAGCGATAGCGGCAAGCCACCCTCCGCCCTGCCCCGCCGTGAGCAGCACAAACAACCGTCGGCAGACAAGGAGCCCTAGGGCTCGCGCGCCGCCAGCGCCCGCTCACCGCCCTTGCGTAATTCCCGTTGTGGCTTGGGCTGCCACCAGGCCGGCCCGCTGTGTGGCTGCTCGATACTGACCCGCTCGCCGATCTGCGGCGTGCTCAAAGGTACCTGCGCCGCGTTGGCCAGGGCCAGGATACGGTCGAAGGGTTCATGCCAGCTGTGGGTGGAGAGGTCGAAGGTGCTGTTATGAATCGGCAACAGCCAGCGCCCGCGCAGGTCGAGGTGCGCCTGCAGGCTTTGCTCGGGCTGCATGTGTACATCAGGCCAATTGACGTTGTAGGCGCCGGTTTCGATCAGGGTCAGGTCGAAGGGACCGTACTGCCTGCCGATCTCCTTGAAGCCGGCGAAATAGCCGGTATCGCCACTGAAGAACACTTTCAGCTGGTCATCGATCATCACCCAGGAGGCCCACAGGGTGCTGTTGCTGTCGAACAGGCCGCGGCCAGAAAAATGCTGCGCCGGGGTGGCGACAAATCGCACACCTTCGACGCTGGTTTCCTGCCACCAATCCAGCTGCCTGACCTTGGCCGCCGGTACGCCCCAGCCGATCAGAATATCGCCCACCCCCAAAGGCGCAATAAAGTGCTCGGCGCTAACGGCCAGTTGGCGTATGGCCTGCTCGTCGAGGTGGTCAAAGTGGTCATGGGAGAGGATCACCGCGGTCAACGGCGGCAGCTCCTCGAGTTTCAGCGGTGGCGGGTGAAAGCGCAGGGGCCCGGCCCATTGCACCGGCGAGGCGCGCTCGGCGAACACCGGGTCGGTAATGAAGAAGCGCTCGCGCAGTTTCAGCAATACCGTGGAATGCCCCAGGCGCCAGACGCTGTGGTCCGGGGCCTCGAGCAACTGCTGGCGGCTCAGTGGCTGCACGGCGATGCTGACACTGGGGCGGGTATCGGCGGGCTTTTTCAGGAACAGGTACTTGAGGCCGATACGCAGTTTTTTCATCACCCCGTCCTGGGGCAACTGCGCCTGGTTGCGATAACGCCCATCCTGGCGTTGCGCCGGTTCACCGGCCTGGGGAGTCAGCGGGGCCATGAGCAGAAACACTCCAAGGATGAAGGTAAGTTTCATGGTACCCCACAGTGATTGCATCAACCGTGAAATGGCTTGTAAGGCCATTTTTCAACAGCCTGCGATTGTTCAACAATATTGACAGCATTTATGCGATAAACGGCGCCCCGGAACAGACCAGCATCCATGATGGAAAAGAAAAACGGCAAGGGACTTTCATTTGTACAGCGGATCTACCTGCCGCGCATCATCGGCCTGGGGATCGGCATGCTCAGCGTTATGGCCGGGATTTCCAGCCTGCCGGTGCCCGCCTGGGTATGGGGCCTGCTGCTGTTCAACGGCCTGGTGTGGCCGCACCTGGCTTATCAGATTGCCTTGCGCGCCAAGGTTCCGTATCACGCCGAGTACCGCAACCTGCAACTGGACTCGCTGATGGGCGGGTTCTGGACCGCCACCCTGCAGTTCAATCCCCTGCCCAGCGTGACCATCCTGGCGATGATGGCCATGAACAACTTCGCTGCCGGTGGCCAGCGCCTGTTCATCAAGGGCCTGCTGATCCAGGGCCTGGGCATGCTGGTGTCGATGGCCCTGTTCGGCCCCGGGCTGCAATTGCATGCCAGCACCCTGCAGGTCTATGCCTGCCTGCCGATGCTGACCCTGTATCCCATGGCCGTTGGCTGGGTCTGCTACCGCCTGGCGATGAAGCTGTCTGAGCACAAGCGCCGGCTAAGCGCCCTGAGCCGTACCGACAGCCTCACCGGCCTGCTCAATCACGGCTCGTGGAAGGACCTGCTGCAGCTCAAGTTCCAGATCTGCCAGCAGCAAGGCCGCGAGGCGGTGATCGCGATCATCGATATTGACCATTTCAAGGCCATCAACGACACCTACGGCCATGTGGTCGGCGATTGCGTCCTGCACCAGTTGAGCAACGAGCTCAAACGCACCCTGCGCGAAGATGACCTGGCCGGACGCTACGGCGGTGACGAGTTCTGCGTGATTCTGCCGGATACCCGCATGGAACACGCCAGTCAGGCCATGGAACGCCTGCGCGAGCGGGTTGGCAGCTACCGCAACCCGCAACTGCCGGAGCTGCGCATCAGCCTCAGTATCGGCCTGGCCAGTTGCAGCGCGGCCCTGCCCGACCCTGAAGCCTGGCTCAACGAGGCCGACAAAGCCCTGTACTGCGCGAAGAAAGCCGGGCGTAACCAGGTCAATTTCGCCCATTCGGACCTCAGCGCGCTGAAGCTGGCCTATCCTGACTGAACGTTCGTCCTTGCGGTACGGCCGCAGGGATGCTGCTTCATTAAGGAACAGCTCGCGTATGGACAGGATTGCCGATGTTCCGCCAGCCAGCCAGCGCCCCAGCCTGCAGACGCGCAAGCTTATTGCCGCGATTGCCGCGTTGTTCGCCCTGGCCTGCCTGATCGCCCTGGGGGCATTGTTCAACATCGCCACCACGCTCAATGCCAACGAGCGGGAAAAAAGCAGTTTCTACGCCCATAAAGCCCTGGACCAGCGCCTGGAGTCGTCGCGCCAGTTTCTCTCCAGCTATGCGGTATGGAACGCCGCTTACGAGCACCTCAATGCCAGCCCCGACCTGCATTGGGCCTATGACGAGAAGAACGTCGGCGATTCGCTGTACACCGCCAGCGGCTACGAAGGGGTGTTCGTCGTCGATGACCAAACCACCAAATACGCCCTGTTCAAAGGCCAGTTGAGCAAGGCGCCAGCGAGCACCTATATAGAGAACCCGCTGGGCCCGATTATCGCCAAGGCGCGCAAAGTTGCAGCCGAGCGCCAGCAGATCACCGAGCATGTGTTGTTCAACGGCTGGCCCGCCGTGCTGGTTGCCGCCGCCATTCGCCCGGACGACGAGGTGCTGAGCATCGACCCGCAAACCACCTCGGTCATGCTCTTCGTCGATCAGCTGACCCCGGAAAAACTCACCCGCCTGGGCACCGGTGTCGGCCTTGCCGGCATGCACATCGAAAAAGCCGACGCGCCGCTGGCGGACCAGCCCAGCCTGATGCTCGGCGACACCGGCTACCGGCTCGACTGGATCACCCCGCGCCCTGGCGACCAACTGCTCTGGGCCGTGTTGCCGCCGCTGCTTGGCGCCATGCTGGTGCTGGGCCTGCTGATGGTGTACTTCTTCCGCTATGCCCTGCGCACTTCACGGCAAATCGATGCCAACCTGCGCCGCCTGCAAGCCAGCAACCTGGCGTTGGAAGCCAGCGAGCAACGCTTTCGCGCCGTGGCCGAGGCGGCCTCGGACTGGATCTGGGAAACCGACCGCCATCACCGCCTCAGCTACCTGTCCCAGCGCTTCGTCGCCGTGACCGGTTTTCAGAGTGAAGACTGGCTGGGCCAGCCGCTCAATCAATTGCTCAGTTGCGAGACCACGCCGCTGATCCAGTGGCTCGACAACCAGGCCGATTCCGACTCGCAGCAGGTCGCCAACCTGCGCTGCGCCTACCGCGACCATACCGGCCAGGTGCGCTTCTGCCGGGTCTCGGCGCGCTCGATCGTGTTCGATGGCAAGCTGGTCGGCTATCGCGGCACCGCCAGCGACATTACCGATGAGGTGGCGGCCCATGCGCGCATCCAGCACCTGTCGATGCACGACGCGCTGACGGGCCTGGCCAACCGCAACAAGCTCTCACGCTTTCTTGATCAGGCATTGCTCAAGGGCCAGGACGCCACTCCATTGACCTTGCTGTTGCTTGACCTGGACAGCTTCAAGCCGATCAACGATTCCCTCGGCCACGCTGCCGGCGACGCCGTGTTGCTTGAGGTAGCCGCGCGCCTGCGCGAATCGACCCGTGACGGCGACCTGGTGGCGCGGCTGGGTGGCGACGAGTTCGTGCTGGTGATGAACGGCATGGACAGCCGCAACGAAATCGACCGCTTTTGCGCGCGCTTGATCGACAGCCTGCACCAGCCGATCTACTTCGAAGAACAGGCCCTGCACATCGGCGCCAGCCTCGGTGTGGCGCAAACGCGCCTGCAGGGCTTCGATGCCGGCGAGCTGATCCGCTGCGCCGACATCGCCCTGTACCAGGCCAAGGCCGAGGGCAAGAACACCTGGCGTTACTTCTCGCCAGAGATGAACGAGCAGATCCAGTACCGCCGTCAATTGGAAAACGACTTGCGCAAGGCGCTGAAAAACAACGAGTTCATCCTTCACTACCAGCCCCGCTACCGCCTCGAGACCCTCGAGATCGTCTCGGTCGAGGCCTTGGTGCGCTGGCAGCATCCAGTCGAGGGTCTATTAGGCCCGGACACCTTCATCCCCTTGGCCGAGCAGACCGACCTGATCGTGCCTCTGGGCCGCTGGGTGCTACGCGAAGCCTGTGAAACCGCGCGCAACTGGCCGGCCGGCCTGCTGGTTTCGGTCAACCTTTCGCCTGCGCAGTTCTCGCGCAGCGACGTGGTCAGGGATGTTCACCAGATTCTGGTCGAGACCGGCTTCCCAGCCCAGCGCCTGGAACTGGAGATCACCGAGAACGTGATGCTCAACGATATCGAAGGTGCGCTGGGCACCATGAACGCGCTCAAGGAACTGGGCGTGCGCCTGAACATGGATGACTTCGGCACCGGTTACTCGTCGCTGGGCTACCTGCGTACCTACCCGTTCGACAGCATCAAGATCGACAAGCGCTTCATCGCCGGGCTCAGCAGCGATGGCAACGACCGCGCCGTGGTGCAGGCGATCATCAACCTGGGCAAGGCCATGGGCCTGACCGTGACCGCCGAAGGGGTGGAGACCGAGCAGCAACTCAAGGCCCTGGGCAAGGAGCAATGCCACGAGGTGCAGGGCTACTACCTGAGCAAACCGATCGACAAACTGGCTTTCGAGGCGCTGCTGCAATCTGCCGACAACAACCGCGCCAGCGTCTCCTAGGCCGCAGGTAACCCCAACCGCGCCCGCACCAGCTTGAGCAGGTTCGGCCCGACCTGGTCGAAGCCCTTGTTCTGCGCAACGATCTGTACCCCCTCAAGCAGCAGCGTCAGTTCGAACGCTGCCTGCTGCGGTTCTACCATCCCTGCCTCTTTGC
Source organism: Pseudomonas sp. UC 17F4 (assembly GCF_900101695.1). Lineage (NCBI taxonomy): Bacteria > Pseudomonadati > Pseudomonadota > Gammaproteobacteria > Pseudomonadales > Pseudomonadaceae > Pseudomonas > Pseudomonas sp. UC 17F4. The sequence continues at coordinate 2,087,810 of NZ_FNKV01000001.1, read as the reverse complement.
ACAAGCGCACCAGGCGCGCCGCCTGACGACGCTTGTGCGCCTCGATCAACTCGCGTGCCGGGCTGTCACACACCGGCAACTCCGCCAGGGTGTTGGTATAGGCGCAGCCACGGTGCGAAGACAGTAGCGGTTCCTGGACCAGGAATTCGGCAAATCCGAGGATCTGTCGCGTCGGCTGGCCGTTGAACTGTTCGGCCAGGCGCGCCCATAGCTCATCGTATTCGGCCATCAACAGACGCAACCACTCCACTACCAGCACGTCCTTGGATTCGAAATGCCGGTACACCGTCATCTTGGTGGTTTCTGCCTTGGCAGCAATGGCATCGACGGTGACGCGGCTGATGCCCTCGTTGAAAAACAGCTCGTGGGCGGCATCCAGGACCCGCTCGCGCGGGGGCAAGCGGGCGATTCGTTGCGAACGCATGGGCAGACTCCGGTTGACGACGATACTAATCAGTATCACTCTATACTCTTGAGTATCGCTCGATACCCATCGGTATTTTATCGTCAATTGCCCCGGGAGTGCGCAATGAAGGTGAGTGAATATGTGCAATTCGATGCCATCGGCCTGGCCGAGCTGATTGCTCGAAGGCAAGTCAGTGCCGTTGAAGTGCAGGCTGCGGCGCAGCAAGCCATCGCCAACGTCGAACCCCGGCTCAATGCGCTGGCTGAACATTGGCAGGACGAACCTCTGCCAAGCGCTGCTGAAGGTCCGTTGTATGGCGTGCCGTTTCTGATCAAGGACCTGGCGATCAGCATGCAGGGCCGTGCTCATGAGTTCGGCAGCCGCCTGGCCCAGGGCACCGGCAGCAGTGCCGACTCGTTCCTGATGCAGCGGTTTCGCCGCGCAGGATTGCTCACCCTGGGGCGCACTACCGTCCCGGAACTGGCGATCAGCACCACCACCGAATCGCGCCTGTGCGGCCCGACCCGCAACCCCTGGGACCTGAACCGCAGCGCCGGTGGCTCCAGCGGCGGTTCGGCAGCAGCGGTAGCCAGCGCCATGGTGCCGGTGGCCCATGCCACCGATGGCGGCGGTTCGATCCGGGTACCGGCTGCAGCCTGCGGCTTGTTTGGCTTGAAGCCCAGCCGCGGGTTGATTTCCATGGGGCCGTTCCTGGACGAGGCCTGGAACGGCCTGGCGGTACAGGGGGTGCTCAGCCGTTCGGTGCGTGACAGCGCCCTGCTGCTCGATTGCATGGCCGGGGCAGAACCCGGTGACCCGTTCCAGGTGGCGCCAGCACAGGGCAGTTACCTGAGTGCGCTCAAGCAAGCGCCTGGGCCGTTGAAAATTGCCGTGCAGTTGCATCCGCTCAATGGCCAGCGCAGCGATCCGCTGATGCTCGAGGCGCTACAGGGCCTGGTCCGCACCCTTGAAGGTCTTGGCCACCGGTGCGAGCAGGTAGACCTGGACATCGGCCTGTCGTGGGATGCTTTTGTCGAGATGAACGCGCGCTTCTGGGCCAGCAATACCGCAGCCTGGCTCGACGCATTGAGTGCCCAGACGGGTCGCCCGCTCGATGCTGACTGGCTTGAACCGGCAACCTTGGCGCTTAACCGTTACGGCCAGGCGCTGCCGGCTACCGACCTGCTGGCGGCGATGGACCAGCGCAATCAGGTCAGCCGGCAACTGGGTGGGTTCTTCAAGCGTTTTGACCTGTTGCTGAGCCCGACCCTGAGCCAGTTGCCGCCGGTGATCGGCGCCTACAACGCCGGCCAGGAACAGCTCGACGGGTTGGGCTGGATGCACCGGGTGTTCAACCACTCGCCTTTCACCGCCCTGGCCAACATCGGCGGTACGCCGTCGATGTCGCTGCCGCTGTATCAGGATCCGGCCAGCGGCTTGCCGGTGGGTATGCAGTTTACCGCCGGGGCTGCGGGGGAGCGCCTGCTGCTGAGCCTGGCCGGGCAACTGGAGCAGGCGTTGCCCTGGCGCGGGCGCACCCCGCCGGTCTGGGCGGCGCATAGTTGAAAAGCACCGCCGGCAACGCCGGCGATGTGGCCGCTCAGGCCCGCAGCCGTCGCTGCGCGGCGATCTCCGGCAAATCCTTGCGGCGCAGGTAAACCCGCAGCGGCTCGGTCACATTCAACCGTTCATCGACGTTCTGCGCCAGAAGAATCTCGATCAAGGCTCGGCTCAAGGTCATGACCTCGGCCTCGGCGGCCTGCCAGACGAATTCGTTGCTCGGGGTGATGCTATCGTCAGCCACGTCCATGCCGAACGAGTCTTCGCTGAAACGCACGATGTGCTTGCCAAGCTTGCGATGAAAGCCGACAAAGCCCTTGAGCTGGTCAGCAGCGGCGCAGATGTCCTGGGATGTGATGTGCATGTCAAACCTCACTTGAAAAAGGGGATTGGCACGCTGGGCGATAGGGGTTGCGCTCTGGCGGGCAACTCGGGGATCAAGGTTAATGGAAATTCATCGCATTCGGTAAAGGATTTTTTTACCCAAGCGGCAGTTGCTCGCTAGACTTATCTTTCTCAACGCCTTCCAGTAGTCAGCGAACGTGGATGATTCATGAGCACCGCCGTCACTTCCGATATCGCCACGATCAGCCGAATCAACGCAGTACCGGCCATCCTGCAGGTGATCTGCGAGACCACCGGCTTGCGTTTCGCCGCCGTCGCCCGGGTCACCGACAGCAGCTGGACGGCCTGCGCGGTGCTCGACTCGCTGGGCTTTGGCCTGGAGGTCGGCGGCGAACTCGACCTGATCACCACCCTGTGTCACGAGATCCGCGCCAGCCACCAGACCATCGTGATCGACAAGGCCAGCGAAGACGAGCTGTACTGCAACCACCACACCCCGCGTATCTACAAGTTCGAAAGCTATATTTCGGTGCCGGTGTTTCGCACCGACGGCAGCTTCTTCGGCACCATCTGCGCCCTCGACCCATTGCCGGCCAATCTCAAGGGCAGCGCCATCCAGCCGATGATGGAGTCCTTCGCCCGCCTGCTGTCGATCCAGATCGAAAGCGAAGAGAACGCCCAGCAAACCGAACAGGCCCTGGAAGAAGAACGCGCCATCGCCGACTTGCGTGAACAGTTCATCGCCGTGCTCGGCCACGACCTGCGCAATCCGCTGTTCGCCATCACCGCCGGTGCCGAACTGCTCAGCCAGCGCCTGCAGGACGAAAAAAGCCGCGCCATCGCCCAGCACATCCTGACCTGTGGCCGGCGCGCCAACCAGCTGGTCCGCGATGTCCTGGATTTTGCCCGTGGCCGCCTGGGCAACGGCATCATGATCAACGTCCAACCCTGCCCGGATCTGGCCGACGCCCTCAGCCACGTGGCTTCGGAGCTGCAACGGGTGCATCCGCAGCGCTTGATTCGGCTGAACATCGGCGATCTCGGCGACATCCAATGCGACCGTGAACGGGTCACCCAACTGCTGTCCAACCTGATTGCCAACGCCCTCACCCACGGCGCCGCCGACAGCCCGGTAAATGTCATGGCCGATATCCGCGAGCGGGTGTTCGTCCTCGGTGTGCACAACCTCGGTGAACCGATTGCACCCCAGGTGATGGCGCAGTTGTTCCAGCCCTTTTCACGGCCACGCGATGATGCGCCGCAACCCGGTCTGGGCCTGGGCCTGTATATCGCCAACCAGATTGCCCTGGCCCACGGCGGGCGCATGGAGGTGGTGTCGAGCGCCGAAGCCGGTACGCTGTTTACCTTTCGCTTGCCGCTTGATCGAGTGGTGCCTGAAGCAACTGCGCCAGCCAGTCCATGAATGCCCGCACCCGTTGCGGCAAGTGCAGTTGCCCGGCGTAAAGCAATGACACCGGCATCGGCGGCGCATTGAAGGCCTGCAGCACCGGTACCAGCTCGCCGCGCTCGATGTACTCGCGCAAACCTGCGGCCGGTGCCTGAATCAGCCCCAGCCCGGCCAGGCAGGCGCTTTCGTAGGCTTCGCTGCTGTTGACGGTGATGACCCCGGGCATGGCCTGGTAACGCGTGGCGCCATCCTGTTGATATTCGAAGCCCGGGCTGCGGGCGCCCAGTTGCCTCACATAGTGAATCAACTGGTGGTTGGCCAAGTCCGACAGGCGGGTGGGTGTACCAAAGCGCTGCAGGTAGGCGGGGCTCGCGCAATTGATCATGGGCAAGCTACCCAGGGGCCGGGCGACCAGGTTCAGGTCGCTCAACATGCCGATGCGCAGCACGCAGTCAAAACCCTCACGCAGCAGGTCGACCTGGCGATCAGTGCAACTGATTTCCAGGGTCAGGCCCGGGTGGCGGTCAACGAACTGCGGCAAGTTCGGCAAGATGATGCGCCGTGCCACCAAGGTCGGCAGATCGATGCGCAAGCGTCCGCTGAGGGCGGCGGCATCCGTGCGAAACAGCCCCTCCAGCTCATCCATGCGCCCCAGCAGGTCTTTGCTACGCTCGTACAGTTGCAGGCCATCCTGGGTCGCCTGCACCCGCCGCGTGGTGCGATTGAACAGGCGCGCGCCAAGCAGCGTTTCCAGGGCCTGAACCTGTTCGGAGACACTCGAGCGCGGCAACCCCAGGCTCTCGGCGGCCAAGGTAAAACTTGCCAGCTCGCTGACCCGGACAAAGGTGCGCAGCAGTTCCAGCTTGTTCATGAAGGGGCATCCAACTGTTCGGATTATCCGACCAGTATTTCCGATTTCGGTGGATTTATCAGCCCATGTGCGACCAATAAACTCCTCCCGACTTCAGCCACCGGTTCGACCACGAGGACCACACCATGACCCGCAAAATCGCATTGATCACCGGCGCCAGCCGCGGCCTGGGCAAGAACACCGCCCAGCACCTGGCTGCCCAGGGCATCGATATCATCGGCACCTACCACAGCAAGGCCGACGAAGCCCAGGCGCTGGTCAAAACCCTTGAGGCCAGCGGCGTTCGAGCGGCCATGCTGCAACTGGACGTGAGCAATAGCGCCAGCTTCGAGGCCTTTGCCCACCAGCTGAGCGCCACCCTGCAACAGGTGTTTGGCCGTCAGCAGCTGGACTTTCTGGTCAACAATGCCGGCATCGGTATCAATGCACCGTTCAGCGAAACCAGCGAAGCGCAGTTCGAGCAGCTGTTCAATATCCAGCTCAAAGGCCCGTTCTTCCTGACCCAACGCTTGCTGCCGCTGATTGCCGAGCAGGGCCGGATCGTCAATATTTCTACCGGCCTGACCCGCTTTGCCCTGCCCGGCTATGCCGCCTATGCGGCCATGAAAGGCGCCATGGAGGTGCTGACCCGCTATCAGGCCAAAGAGCTAGGGGCGCGTGGCATTCGCGTCAACATCCTCGCCCCGGGGGCGATCGAAACCGATTTCGGCGGCGGCGTGGTGCGTGACAACACCGAGGTCAATGACTTTATCGCCGGCAACACCGCCCTGGGCCGGGTCGGCCTGCCAGACGACATCGGCGCCGCAGTTGCCCTGTTGCTTGGCGATGGCGGCGGCTGGATTACCGGCCAGCGTCTGGAAGTCTCCGGCGGCATGTTTCTTTAAGCGCTCAGCGCTGCACTTGGTCCTCGCGCACCTGCACACTGGCGGTCATGCCGGCGCTGAGGTTGACCCCTTCAGGCACCTGATCAAGCTTGATCCGCACCGGAATGCGCTGGGCCAGGCGCACCCAGTTGAAGGTCGGTTCTACTTCGGCGAGCAACTGGCTGTCGGGGTTGGCGTTGCGGTCGGTGATGCCGCGGCTGATGCTCTCGACATGCCCCTGCATAGGCTCGCCAGCGCTCATCAGCCAGACCTTGACCGGGTCACCGACGCGGATGCGTGGCAGCTTGGTCTCTTCGAAGTAGGCCTGGACGTAGAAGGTCGAGTCGTCCACCAGGGCCATCACCGACTGCCCGGCATTGACGTAGTTGCCTTCGGCCAGGCGCAGGTTGGTGATATGCCCGCTGCGCGGCGCCTTGACCTGGCTGCGCGCCAGGTTGATGGCCGCGACCTTGACCTCGGCCAACGCTTCGCGCAATTCGCCACGGGCAACGGCGGCGTTGATCTGGGCATTTTCGCGCAGTTCCGCGCTGATCGCCTGAGGGCCGAGGGCGGCACGGCGCGAGGCTTCGTGTTCGCGCAGGCGCAGTTGTTGCTGGCGGGTTTCGGCCACGGCGTTGGCTTTGTCCAGGGCGGCCTCGAAGCGGTCACGGTCGATCGACATGAGCAACTCGCCGGCCTTGACCTGCTGGTTGTCACGCACCTTCAGCTCACGTACCCAGCCAGATACGTCCGGGGCAATGATCACCACGTCGGCGCGAATCTTCGCATCACGGGTCCAGGGCGTGAGCATGTAGTACTGCCAGAGCTTCCAGCCGGCAAAAATCGCCACCGCCACCAGGCACAGGGTTACTGCGATACGTACAGCAGCACGCATGGTCACACTCCTTATAACGGCCCCAGCACGTGGGTCACCAGGGTCAGAATACAAACGAACAGCGCGCAGTCGAACAACGCCTCATGCCAGACCCAGCGCCCCAACGGCGTGTAGCGCAACAACAGGCGCAACACCCCGGTCAGCAGCAAGGCCAACAACACATACAGCAGAAACGGACTGAGCAACACACCGCCCAGCGCCCATTCACGCAAGCCCATGGATTTCCTCCTGTCGACGGCACCACTTGCCCCAGCTCTTCTGCAATTGCAGCACAGCACCGATGGCCAGGCGCAGCGGGTCACTCGAAGGCACGCTCTGCAGTGCGTCGATGAACTGCTCGCTGGCCGCATCCAGGCGCTGGCCACGCCCCGGGGCCGGGCCGCTGGCCAATACTGATTCAAGTTGTTGCAGGTACTGGCGCTCGGCGGCGGCCACCGGCGCCTGGGCGACTGCCAGGCACATGCGCAGGTGCAGTAGCTCGTCGCCGATATCCAGGCCGTGCAGGCCATCGTCCCAACGCCCGCGCTCCTGTTCGGGCAAGGCGCCGTAGTGCCGGGCCAGTTGCAACAGGCGATCGGCCATGCGTCCACCAAACCAGCTGTCGGCGCCGCGCAGGTCGCGGCGGGTCAGGCGCACCAGATCGCTTTGGGTGGCAGCGCGCAGGCGCTTGCCATGCCAGGCCGGGTTGCGCAGCACCAGCAACTTGAACGCCAGCACTGCGGCGCCGACCCCCATGAGCATGGCCTGGGCGCTGTTGAAGAAGTTGGCGACATCGAAACTCATGACATTGAGCGGCGCCACCAGCACGATAAAGTGCAGGCAATAAGAAGTAGCGGTGGCGCCAATACGCGGATTGGCCATGCCCAGGGCGCCAAAGAACAGCGGCACGCCCATGGCCAGGCAGAGCATGGCAAAACCGCTGAGCTCCGGCAGGAGGATCTGCCCGACCACGAATGCCACCGGTATCGCCAACAGTATCCCGCGCAAAAAACTCATGCCGATCTGCGCGCCATTCTCGCGGCTGGCGAACAAGCTGCAGACCACGCAGGTCAGCACCAGGCCACCGGGGGCAGCCTGCCAGGCAGTGGCCAACCAGAAGCTGGCCATGGCCAGGAACGCCAGGGCGCTGCGCGAGCCGAACAGCAGCGCCAGCGATACATCGCGGTGAACCGCCAGGCTGTCGGGTACATCGACGGCCGGCTTGCCCTCCTCTACCCCACGCAGGGCTAGGGTCGCAGCCATGGCGTTGTCCAGCAGCAAGGTCAGGCGCGCCAGGCAGTAATGCTCGGCGGAGCTGATTTGCTCATCGTGGGCTGCATCCCAGACACGCTGGCGCAACAGCAACAGGCTGGCCTGGTCGGGGCTGGCCAGCAGCGCCTGAACCTCTTCCAGCCACGGCGCCAGGTGCTGCGCCTGCTGTTCATCCAGTTGCCGCCATTGCCGGCGCACCGAACGGGAAATGCGCAGCAGCACCAGCAGTTTCTGGCTCAGCCCGCGAATCGCCCGGGCGCGCTGACGGCCGAGGCTGCCTTCGAACCAGGCATGTTCACGCTGGGAATCCACCGCCACGATGCGCCCGAGAATCTCCAGCAGGCCCTTGCGCCCCTGTTCTTCACCACTCAAGGCGGCGCTGGCGGCCTGCAGCCCGCTTTGCCAGGCCTGGCGCGCCTGCCCGCTCAGCTGTTGCTCGACGCGCATCGGCCAGAGCAAGGCGCTGGTGGCCGTGGCGCAGACAATCCCCAGGCAGATTTCGGTACAGCGCGCCACCGCCTGGTCGAACACCAGCAGCGGATGGTTGATGGCCGGCAAAGCGATGATTGCCACGGTGTAACCGGCCAGCACGAACGAATAAGCCCAGGCACTGCGCAGCAAGGTCGAGCAGGCGGTGCACAGCGCCAGCCACAAGGCCAGGGCGAACAGGAACAGCCACGGGGTCTGGGCGAAGGCGCCAATGAACAGCACCGACATGACCGTGCCGACCAGGGTGCCGAGCAGGCGCGCCAGGCCCTTCTGCACCACCATCCCCGACAGCGGCTGGGCAACGATGAACGCGGTCATCAGTGCCCAGGCCGGCTGCTCAAGCCCCCAGCGCAGCGCCAGCCACAGGGCCAGGCCGCCACCGAGCAGGGTTTTGAGGGCAAATTGCACAGCGGTTTTGTTTGGCGCCAGCAGGGCCTGCAACGTGATGGGCACGGGACGCACCTTGAACGACGGTGTAGTAAAGATAGTCAGGATGAAGCGAGAAGTTCAGGGCTTAATTATTAGCTAGCTAACTATTAATAGTCCAGAGGTGCTGAAAGGTTTTTTCACCAGACAAAAAAATGGGCGACCGAAGTCGCCCTAAATGCCTTGCGTGCTCGTGACTGGAAAGGATCAGCGCTCTTTGCGCTTGTTCGAGTCTTTCCAGATGAATATTCCGAATCCGACGAAGAACATCAGCATCAGACCGACCGTAATCACTCCAGCGATAACCACATTATCGAAGAACATGTCGGCCTCCATTCGCCTGAACCTGTCCGATGGGCTTAAGGTAGCGAATGGTTCGGGGGAGGAAATTGACCGAGGTCAATAGCGCCCGGAACCGGGCGCGCAAGGCGGGTGCAGGCTTGACCTGCATCAAGTTTTCAGCGCTTCTTGGGTTTGCCCTTGGGCTTTTTCTTCTTGGCCTTGCCCAGCGGCATGGCCTGCTCGAACGCCTGACGAACTTCGTTCAGACGCTTTTCATTGAGGTCGTGGACCCGGCGTGCACGTTCGGCACCGAGGTCGATCAGGTTGTTTTCTTGGCTCATGGCGGGCTCGGAAAGCTGACTGCAGTGCTGCAATCATGAAGGCTGCAGCCGGCGCTGACCAGTGGCGCTTGTATCTTCAGACTTCGATGTCCACCAGCAGCCCCTGGCGCGGCTGCTCACCCATCAAGGGTGCCACCGGCACGGTGTTGTCGGCGTTTACTTCATCGCCGGGCAACGCCTGGTACAGCTCTTCGTCCTGGCTCGACGGGCGTCGGCGCTGCTGACGGCGCTGCTCTTCGCGCAAGAGGATCGCGGCCTGCTCCGGGTCACGCTGCTTGAGGTCAATGGTACTGTCGCTGGAGCTCGGTTGCGCCGGGACCACGGGCTTGATGTCTGGCGTCGGCTTTACCGGGTCCAGTTGTTGTGTCACGGGTGCAGCACTGAGCGGGATGAGGGGCGGCAGCATGAGATGATCTCCTGTCGCCAGTGTGTCGGCTGATGGCCACGGGCCTTGAGCCAGTGCCGGCAAAATGTGCGGGGCGCTTCACAGTTGCCGGCTACTGTTCTTCGTCCTCGTCCGTCGGGGCGGGCTGGGCTTCGCTCCACGGCCGTTTGAGCACTTTGTTCCAGACGTCGTTCACGTGATCGCGCAACACTTGTGGTGCATCCTTGAGCGACGGGCTGTCTTCGCGCTCACCGCCATATGGCTGCTCGCCCTCGATAGCGATCAGCGACTGGCCATTGATAGCATAGCTGGCCTGGCCCTCACGCAACTCGACACGCAGTTCATGGGGGTCGACGCCGCCGCCACAAAAGGCGTGGCTGGCGACCGTCAGCTCGGCCAGGCCGTTGTTGTCGAGGTCACTGACGCCGCTGACGTCGGTATAAAAGCCGACATCCAGGTCGAGCCCGGAGCAGGTGGTCTCGTTCTCGATCTTCCAGCGCGGCTTGAAGCTGTCATCGCCCTGGCGCTCATACAGCGTTGCCGTAAACACCACGCGATCGACGTCCTGATCGGTCTCTTCATCGCTGACCTGGTCGTCATTGCGGCTGAGCACCAGCAAACCTTCGCCCTCGCGGTCGTGGTAATGCACGCTCTGCACCGGCGATTGCACGCCCAGGGCCTCGAGTTGCGCAGCGGGAATCGGCGCCAGAATTTCGAAACCTTTGTTGTCACAGGCAGCCAGCAGAAGCACGCCCGCCACGGCCAGCGTTCGGATGAACCACGGGTTGGAGATCGGCATGGCTGTATCGGGCCCTCAATGGCGACAGCGGTTTTCGTCGATGAAGTTGCTAGACTCTTTGGTCTGCACAGAGCTATCCGTTAAGATAGTCGGCTTTTTCATGGCGGGAGTCAGGCAGTATGGCGCAGCAGTATCAACCGGGGCAACGCTGGATCAGCGACAGCGAAGCCGAGCTAGGTCTGGGGACCGTTCTGGCACAGGACGGCCGCTTGTTGACCGTGCTCTACCCGGCCACTGGCGACACCCGCCAGTACTCCCTGCGCAATGCGCCCCTGACCCGGGTGCGCTTCTCGCCTGGCGACCAGATCACCCATTTCGAAGGGTGGAAGCTGACCGTGCGCGAGGTCGAGGATGTCGACGGCCTGCTGGTCTATCACGGCCTCGACGCGCAGAACCAGGCGCGTACCCTGCCGGAAACCCAGCTGTCGAACTTCATCCAGTTCCGCCTGGCCAGTGACCGCCTGTTCGCCGGGCAGATCGACCCGCTGCCGTGGTTCTCGTTGCGCTACAACACCCTCGAGCACACCAGCCGTCAGTTGCAGTCGTCGCTCTGGGGCCTGGGCGGCACCCGCGCGCAACCGATTGCCCACCAGTTGCATATCGCCCGTGAAGTGGCCGACCGTATCGCCCCGCGGGTTCTGCTGGCCGACGAAGTAGGCCTGGGCAAGACCATCGAAGCCGGCCTGGTGATCCATCGCCAGTTGCTCTCGGGCCGCGCCAGCCGTGTGCTGATCCTGGTCCCGGAGAACCTGCAGCACCAGTGGCTGGTGGAAATGCGCCGGCGCTTCAACCTGCAGGTCGCGCTGTTCGATGCCGAGCGCTTTATCGAAAGCGACGCCAGCAACCCCTTCGAGGATGCCCAACTGGCGCTGGTTGCCCTGGAATGGCTGACTGAAGACGAAAAGGCCCAGGACGCGCTGTTTGCCGCCGGCTGGGACCTGCTGGTGGTCGACGAGGCGCACCACCTGGTCTGGCATGAAGACCAGGTCAGCCCCGAGTACGCCCTGGTCGAGCAACTGGCCGAGGTCATCCCCGGCGTGCTGCTGCTCACCGCGACCCCGGAGCAACTGGGCCAGGACAGCCACTTCGCGCGCCTGCGCCTGCTCGACCCGAACCGATTCCACGACCTGGCCGCGTTCCGCGCCGAAAGCGAGCACTATCGCCCGGTAGCCGAAGCGGTCCAGGAGCTGCTCGACGAAGGCCGCCTGTCGCCCAAGGCCCACGCCACCATCGAGGGTTTCCTCGGTGCCGAAGGCGAAGCCCTGCTGGCTGCGGTCAACGATGGCGATACCCAGGCCAGCGCCCGCCTGATTCGCGAGTTGCTCGACCGCCACGGCACCGGCCGCGTGCTGTTCCGTAACACCCGCGCGGCGGTCCAGGGTTTCCCTGAGCGCAACCTGCACCCCTACCCGCTGCCCAACCCCGACCAGTACATGGAGCTGCCGCTGGGCGAGCACGCCGAGCTGTACCCTGAGGTTGCTTTCCAGTCCCAGAGCGAAGGCAGCGAAGAAGAGCGCTGGTGGCGCTTCGACCCTCGGGTCGACTGGCTGATCGACACCCTGAAGATGCTCAAGCGGGTCAAGGTCCTGGTGATCTGCGCCCACGCCGAAACCGCCATGGACCTGGAAGACGCCCTGCGCGTGCGTTCCGGTATCCCCGCGACGGTGTTCCATGAAGGCATGAGCATTCTTGAGCGCGACCGCGCTGCGGCCTACTTCGCCGACGAAGAATTCGGCGCCCAGGTGCTGATCTGCTCGGAAATCGGCAGTGAAGGCCGCAACTTCCAGTTCGCCCACCACCTGGTGCTGTTCGACCTGCCAGCCCACCCGGACCTGCTCGAGCAGCGAATCGGCCGCCTGGACCGCATCGGCCAGAAGCACACCATCGAGCTGCACGTGCCGCACCTGCAGAACAGCCCGCAAGAGCGCCTGTTCCAGTGGTACAACCAGGCCCTGAACGCCTTCCTCAACACCTGCCCGACCGGCAACGCCCTGCAGCACCAGTTTGGCCCGCGCCTGCTGCCGCTGCTCGAAAGCGGCGATGACGATGAGTGGCAAGCGCTGGTCGACGAGGCCCGTGCCGAACGCGAGCGCCTCGAAGCCGAGCTGCATAGCGGTCGCGACCGTTTGCTGGAGCTCAACTCCGGTGGCGCCGGTGAAGGCCAGGAACTGGTCGAGGCGATCCTTGAGCAGGATGACCAGTTCGCCCTGCCGATCTACATGGAAACCCTGTTCGACGCGTTTGGCATCGACAGTGAAGACCACTCGGAAAACGCCCTGATCCTCAAGCCGAGCGAAAAAATGCTCGACGCCAGCTTCCCGCTGGGCGACGACGAAGGCGTGACCATCACCTACGACCGCAACCAGGCGCTGTCGCGTGAAGACATGCAGTTCATCACCTGGGAGCACCCGATGGTCCAGGGCGGCATGGACCTGGTGCTGTCCGGTTCGATGGGCAACACTTCGGTGGCGCTGATCAAGAACAAGGCGCTCAAGCCCGGCACCGTGCTGCTGGAGCTGCTGTACGTCAGTGAAGTGGTGGCTCCGCGCGCCCTGCAGCTGGGCCGGTACTTGCCGCCGGCCGCGCTGCGCTGCCTGCTCGACACCAACGGCAACGACCTGGCTTCGCGGGTGTCCTTCGAGACCCTCAACGACCAGCTCGAGAGCGTGCCCAAGGCCAGCGCCAACAAGTTCATCCAGGCCCAGCGCGACGTGCTGGCGCCGCGGATCAACGACGGCGAAGCCAAGATCATGCCGCGCCATGCCGAACGTGTCGCCGAAGCCCAACGCCGGCTGGCGGCGCAAACCGATGAAGAGCTGGCGCGCCTGATCGCCCTGCAAGCGGTCAACCCGACCGTTCGCGACAGCGAAATCGACGCCCTGCGCAAGCAGCGTGAACAAGGCCTGGCGATGCTTGATAAAGCGGCGCTGCGCCTGGAAGCGATTCGGGTGCTGGTCGCCGGATAATTTGCATCGGTTCAATCGCGGGTCAAGTCGAGTCGTCGCACCGCCGCTCCCACAGAGATATTGGTGATTCTGTGGGAGCGGCGGTGCGACGACTCGACTTGACCCGCGATGCTTTTTCAAGCCACCACAGGCTTGGCGGCCATCATTTCGCTGTCAGCCACCATCCCCTCGCGCATCCTCTGCGCATCCCGGCTGAAGCACCGCGAGGCCAGCAGCAGGAACACCAGCGTCAACATCAACGCCACCGGTATCAGGTACATCGCCCCGTGCAGGCCTTCAGCCTTGAATGCCTCGCTCATCTGCACCGCCCCCGCTGCCTGCATGGCCGCCACGGCAAAATGGTCCGAAAGCGCCCCCACCACCACCGGCCCCAGGCCGCCACCGAGCAGGTAAAGCCCGGCAAAGAACAGCGCCATGGCCGTGGCCCGCAGACGCGGCTGCACCACATCCTGAATCGCGGTGTAGACACAGGTATAGAAGTTGTAGGCAAACAACCAGCCGACACCGAACACCGCCACGAACACGCCGATCTCGATCCGCCCGGCGTGCAACGCCCAGGCGGTGGCCAGGGTGGCGATCAGCATGCTCAGGGCACCGAACAACAAGCGCCCGTTGGCAAAGCGCTGGTGTACCTTGTCGGCAATCCAGCCGCCAAGGGTCAGGCCAACCAGCCCGGTCAGGCCGACAATCACTCCGGTGGCCACCGCGGCCTGCTGCAGCGAGAGCAAAAAGTAACGCTGCAGCATTGGCACCATGAACGAGTTGCAGGCGTAGGTGGCGAAGTTGAAGGTAAGGCCCGCAAGCACCAGCCAGCAGAAGGTCGGCACACTCAGAACCCGGCGCAACGGCCGGTCCACGGGCGCCTGGGAGATCGCCACCGACTCCGCCGCGCCGCGCGCCGGCTCGCGGATCATGAACATGAACAGCGCCAGCAACAACCCGGGCACTGCGGCGATAAAGAACGGCGCCCGCCAGCTGTCAAAGGCCTGCACCATCGCGCCGATGGTGAAGAACGCCAGCAACAGGCCCAACGGCAGGCCGAGCATGAAAATGCCCATGGCCCGCGCGCGCTTCTCGGCGGGGAACAGGTCGCCGATCAGTGAGTTGGCGGCTGGCGCATAGCTGGCCTCACCGATGCCTACGCCCATGCGCACCAGCAAAAAGCTCCAGAAGCTGCCGACCATGCCATTGACCGCTGTCAACCCGCTCCAGGCCATCAGCCCCCACCCCATCAGTTTGCTGCGTGAACCGTTATCGGCCAGGCGCCCCAGCGGCAGGCCGGCAATGGCATAGACCAGGGTGAAGGCGGTACCGATCAAGCCGATCTGAAAGTCGCTCAGGTGCCATTCCAGGCGGATCGGCTCGATGATGATGGCGGGAATGGTGCGGTCGAAGAAGTTGAACAGGTTGGCCAGAAACAGCAGGAACAGGATTCGCCAGGCGTTGGCCGCTTGAGTGGAGCTCTGCATCGATCAGTCCCTCGTTATTATTGTTCGGGGCTTTCCAGCACGCCGAACTGAATCTAGAGGGCACTTGCCGATCTGTCTGCCACCATTGACCGGACTGATACCGGGTAATTGTAACCATTCGCGGTTTTAGAACCCGGCGCTATTGGTTCAATGACCAAATCGTAGGAATCAATATGCCATTATTCAGGATGGACTAATGCTGAGTTCCTATACTCCTGCACAACGGTCTCCAAGCGGGCTATAGGGGGACGAGTGCCAACTCGAAAAAGAGGCATGCTATGGAGTGGCTGGGGCTGCAAATGCTCGCCGAACTTCCGGCAACCGGACAGATCCTTCTCGATTGCAGGCACAACCCCTACCTGGTGCTGCTTGCCTTTCTGATCGCCTGTGCCGGCAGCTTCGCCACCCTCGACATGGCCGAGCGCCTGAGCCACGTCGAGCAACCCGCGGCCCAGCGGCAATGGCGCTTGCTCGGCGCCTGCTGTCTGGCTGGCGGCATCTGGGCCATGCACTTCATCAGCATGCTGGCCCTGCAAACGCCGCTGGAGGTTCACTACGACGTGGCCCTGACCGGGGTCTCGCTGCTGATCATGCTGCTGGCCGGCTGGATGGCCATGAATACCCTGAGCCGCCAGCAACTGCTGCCGCGCCACTACCTGCAAGCGGCGGTGTGCTTCGGCCTGGGGATCATTGCCATGCACTACACCGGCATGGCCGCCATGCTCTCCAGCGCCCAGCAGTTCTATCGCCCCGACCTGTTCGCCGCCTCGGTCGCTGCCGCCATCGCCACCAGCCTCGCGGCGCTGCTGTTCGCCCGTTATTTGCGCAATGGCAGCGGCACCCTCTTTCAACTGATGAAATACGGCGCCAGCCTGCTGATGGCCGGCGGCATTGTCGCGACCCATCTGCTGGGCATGGCCGCCTTGACCCTGGTACTACCCGCGGACACCGCGCTGTCGCTGCCGGTCAGCGACAACAGCCTGCAACTGAGCCTGACCATCGCCTTCATTACCCTGTTGATCAGCGCCAGCAGCATCAGCGCCGCGCTCTCGGACAAGAAGCTGCAAAGCAAGGAGCACGACCTGCGCCGGGTCAACGTGCTGCTCAGCCAGCTCGACCAGGCCCGGGTGTCCTTGCAGCAGGCCGCCCACTACGACGCCCTGACCAACCTGGTCAACCGCCGCGGCTTCAACCAGGTGTTCGCCGAGCGCCTGGCCGAGCAAACCGCCAATGACGGCATGCTGGCGGTGATGTTCCTCGACATCGATCACTTCAAGCGCATCAACGACAGCCTCGGCCATGATGCTGGCGACGAGTTGCTCAAGGTGATTGCCGCGCACATCAAGACCGCCACCCGCAGCCAGGATGTGGTCGCCCGTTTCGGTGGCGACGAGTTCTGCATCCTCACCGCCCTGCACAGCCGCGATGAGGCCCGGCATCTGGCCCAGCGCATCATGCAGAAGATGAAGGAGCCGATCGACCTGGCCGGTCGGCGCATGGTCATGACCACCAGCATTGGTATCAGCGTGTTCCCCGATGATGGCCGCAGTTGTGACGAGCTGTTGAAAAACGCCGACCTGGCCCTGTATCAATCCAAGGGTTGCGGGCGCAACAACCTGAACTTCTTCAACAGCAACCTGAAAACCCGCGCCACTCTCGAGCTGCAACTGGAAGAAGAACTGCGCATCGCCCTGCTCGAAGAACGTGGCCTGCGCATCCACTACCAACCGATTTTCGACCTTCACAGCGGCCAGGTGGCCAAGCTCGAGGCCCTGGTGCGCTGGCAACATCCACAGCACGGGCTGCTCAGCCCGGACCGCTTCATCGGCATTGCCGAAGCCAACGGCCTGATCGCCGAACTCGACCTATGGGTGTTGCGCCATGCCTGCGAAGACCTGGCCCAGCTCAACCGCCACGGTTACGACGGGCTCAAGGTAACCGTCAACTGCTCGGCGTTGACCCTGGCCCGCGAAGAACTGGCCCAGGAAGTCGAAGATGCCCTGCGTCAGGCCGGCATTCCGGCGCGCCAGCTGGAGCTGGAAGTCACCGAAAACGCGCTGATGGGCAACATCCACAACACCATCGCCCTGCTCAAGCGCATCCGCGCCCAGGGCGTGTCGCTGTCGATCGATGACTTTGGCACCGGCTACTCGTCACTGGCCTACCTCAAGCGCTTGCCGCTGGACACCCTGAAGATCGATCGCTCGTTCATTCAGGATGTACCGCGTTGCCGCCAGGACATGGAAATCGTCCAGGCCATCATCGTCATGGCCCACACCCTGCACCTGCAGGTGATCACCGAAGGCGTTGAAACCACCGAACAGTACCAGTTCCTCGCCCAGCAAGGCTGCGATTACCTCCAGGGCTACCTGCTCAGCCGGCCCGTGCCACTGGGTGAACTGCGGCCGATCCTGGGCGAACTCAACCAGCGCCATGAACAGGCGCTGAGCAGCATCAATCCTTACGCCGGTACAGATCAATCAGTGTCGCCGGATCTTTTTGCAGATAGCCCTGGCTACCATGCAAGCGCATCAGTTGGGCGGCCAGGCCGCTGATCGGGGTCGACGAACCCTGTTCGCGGGAAAGTTTCACCGCGCTATCCAGATCCTTGAGCAAGGTGCGCACGTGCCACTTCACCGGCTCGAAGCGACTGGCGGCCATTTGCGGGGCCAGGATCTGCAGCGGCCTTGAATCGGCGAAACCACCCGCCAGGGCCTCGGCGATCAGGCTGGCGTCGACGCCTGATTGCTCGGCCAGCGCCACCACCTCGGCAATCACCAGCGCATTGCAGGCAACGATCATCTGGTTGCAGGCCTTGGTTACCTGCCCTGCCCCGACCGGCCCCATGTGGGTCACGCGTTGACCAAGGGTCAACAACAGCGGGCGCACGCGCTCAAGGTCGGCCGCCTCACCACCGGCCATGATCGCCAAAGTGCCGGCTTCGGCGCCTGGCGTGCCGCCGGAGACCGGGGTGTCGAGCCAGTGCATGCCGGTTTTCGCCGCCAGTTCGCTGGCCATCTCACGGGTAGCGGTCGGCTCGAGGCTGGAAAAATCCACCAGCAACTGGCCGGCCTTGCCTGCGCCAGCAATGCCCTGCTCACCAAACACCACCTCGCGCACCACCGCCGTGTCGGCCAGGCACAGCATCAGCACCTCGGCGTGCTGGCACAGCTCGGCCGGAGTCGCCACCTGGCGGGCACCGGCCTTGACCAGTTCGGCGCATTTGTCCGCCGAGCGGTTCCACACCGTCAGCGGATAACCTGCGGCCAGCAACCGCCGACACATGGGCAAGCCCATCAGCCCGATACCGGCAAACCCCAACGAAGGACGTGCAGTGCTCATGTACAGCTCCAGACAGATTAAAGAAGTTGACTGATCGGACGATTCAGTTTGCAGGCGTGGCAAGGAAAACTCCTACACAGGCATCGGGTTAACCCCTATCGCCCACGCCAAATGCGCACTGATACAGTCGCGAACCTCATCCAGTGATGGCTCTATGCTACCTACTAGAACAGCCACCCACCCCCAGGCAAATGGCGCAAAATGACCTCCAAGACTACTTCTGCCAACGCGGTTTCCGAGCTGACATCACCCACTCCCGCGTACAGCGCTCCCGGCTCGAGCTACTACAGCCCGCGGGCGCTCAACCCGCAGCAGTACCTGTACTTCACCGAAACCGATATCCAGCGCATCCTCGACAACCTCGATGGCCTGCGTGACCTGGTGTTCCCGCCCAGCGTGCATGTCGAAGACGACACCCAGCTGCGCCTGGACCAGCAGTTCCCCTCGGTGTGCCTGATTGGCCTGGGCCGTTGTGGCTCGAACATCGCCCTGGATGTCGCAGAACTTGTATACAACGCCAGGACCTTCTACCTCAACGAATTCAACAACGAAGACCGCGCCGGCAGCGAACCGAACTACAGCCCGGCGCGCTGGATTCGCAACAACCTGCGCCTGGTGCAGAACAAGGGCACCAAGCCGGTGTTCCTGGTAGAGCCGCTGGTGATGCTCGGCGACCTCGACAAGGACATCGCCGGACGCATCCGTTTTTCGCGCAAGGGTGAGAAGAGCGGTTTTATCCGCGACTACAGCAAAATGAAAATCATGGACCTGTCGGAAGTCCATGCCGGTGGCGCCGGTAACGCGCCGATCCTCGGCCAGTACCTGGCCAAGATCATCCTCAACAAGGAAACCCACCGCTTCTCCAGCGCCGACTGGAAGCTGATCCACTCGTACCTGATCGACTCCTGCGGGATCAAGGCCAACCAGTCACGCCTGTATTTCTACATCTTCAGCGCCGGTGGCGGTACCGGCTCGGGCATGGCTTCGGAGTTCGGCCTGGCCCAGCAATATTCGTACATGAACAAGACGTTCGACACCAAGCCGGCCGACGAAAATGACGGCAAGAGCGGCCATTCGTTCGTCTTCGAGCCGATCTTCACCAGCGGTATCTGCGTGCTGCCGAACATCTCCGATCATCGCAGCGAAATGTCCGAAGCCCTGCACATCAACGCCGGCCGGTTGTTGTGCAAGTACCTGTCCGAGGAATGGGATTTCTCGTACAACTTCGACAATGAAGACAGCAGCGAGGCCAGCGTCATGGGCCGCATCCGCCCGTGGAACGCGATGATGCTGATTTCCAACGACATCATGCGCTACGCCGAAGAGAACGATGACGGCAACATCCAGAACATCGACGTCAACGCCATGGAGAAGCACGCCAACCAGTACATCTCCCAGCAGATCTTCAACATCCTCACCGCCCAGGCAGTGACCACCGACTACGACCAGAACTACTTCCGTCGTGCCGGCATCGACATCGGCGAAACCATCCGCCTGGATGCCAACGACCTGTTCATGAGCCTGGCAGGCCCCGTGGCCATCGCCTACGCCGAATCGGTAGTGCCGGAACAGCCGTCGCCCAGCTCGGACAAATTCAAAGTGTTCGAGAAAGAGCAGCCGCGGCTGAACATCGACGACCTGTTCTTCCGCTCCATCGACCTGCCGCACTTCAACAAGGTGACCCAGGCGATCGAAGGCATCAGCCTGCTGCCGATTGAATCCCGCCGCTACCGCGCCGCCCTTGAGCAATACCAGGCCTCCGGCTACGACGCGGCGGCGCTGCACGACCTGCATTTTTTCAAGAACTGCTCGTCGGTGGTGTCGATCGTGTCGCTGCCCAAGGACTACAAGCTGTCGTACATGGACCTGAACCGGCTCAAGACTCACCTCAACAGCCTGTTCCCCAACACCACGCTCAAGCGCTATGCGCTGGTGATCGGTGCCTCGGCGAACCTGTCGCTGACCACCCTGATCGCCAAGAGCCCGTGCCTGTCGGACGACTTCCTGACCCTGATCGTGGCCTTTATCAAGCGCTGTTTTGCGCGTAACCCGTACCGCTTCGACGATACCCTGGACAATGCCATCCTTGAGTTCATCACCAGCGATGCCTTCGATGAAGACCGCATCGATGACCTGCTCAACGAGTTCGAGAACCCGGCGAAGATCCTCGATACCAACTGGTACGCGATCAAACCGATGTACGAGAAGAAATACCGCGAGCTGATCAACGACAAGAGCAAGTTCGTCTCGATCAATGACATCCGGCTATCACGCGAATGCGTGAAGAAAGCGGTGAAATACCTGCGTGAGATCTACCGTCACCGCATCGGCAAGACCCGGGTGATCTCGTTGAACAGCCATACCGGCAAAGTGGATTACTGATTGAAAGCATCGCGGGGCAAGCCCGCTCCTACATCGGTAGGAGCAGGCTTGCCCCGCGATCAGACTGTTACCGCACTGCCTTGGCACACCCAACTGTTACCAACAGCCACCCCGGCTGAACAGTCCCGCGCACCAAAACCATCCCGCTGTGCATTTTCACGCACCATTTTGGCGCGTGATCAGCCGTTGGTCTTTTCCTGAATCACAATAAACGGCGAGACCACCACGGCCCAGATCTCTGGATCGCGGCTCTGAAGGTCTAGTGCCTGCTCTGCAGTGACCGCTCCGACAGTGCCAGCATTACGCCATGCAGCGACGCTTTCGCTACGGTTTTCGGCCATTGCCTGTGCAACATCGATCAGGTCCAGGGTCGGCTCGACCCAAATCAGGTCACCCTTGGCCCAAAAACGCTCCAGCGCTTTCCACTCGATTATTGCTGTCTCGCCGAGCAATTTGGCATAGAGGGTGCTTGGTTGATCTGTCATGGGTTCCTACCAGAAATAATTCGACCGCGATAAAGGTCGGTATTTTTGCAGAAAAACCCAGTTTCAAAATAAGTAATTGATCGACAAGGTGGTAAATGCCCGGGTTTGACCAGAGAAACTGGCAAAACAACGGCGTTTTTCTATAACTTTCTGTCGATTAGGCGACACCCCTGGTTTTTGCCCCGGCGGGCCTGCTTTTCAAGCGACAAAGCAGCGCTCTACACTGTACCGGTACAGTTGCCAGGGCCGTTCCGGGGGTTATCCGGGTCCGTGACGAGGCGTGGCCTCTCATGGAACCTGATCCGGTCCTCAAGCTCTGGCCGCCAGGACTATAAAAATTACAACAGAATGAGTGGAGCACTATGAGTAAGGCTACTAAGCAGATTTCCAAACTGTTTGCCGCAATGGTTCTGGCCGGGGTTGCCAGCCATTCGTTTGCAGCCGATACCATCAAGATCGGCATCGCCGGCCCGAAAACCGGCCCGGTCACTCAGTACGGCGACATGCAGTTCATCGGTGCAAAACAGGCCATCAAGGACATCAACGCCAAGGGCGGCGTCGACGGCAAGATGCTTGAAGCCAAAGAATACGATGACGCTTGCGACCCTAAACAGGCCGTGGCAGTCGCCAACAAAGTGGTCAACGACGGCGTCAAGTACGTAGTCGGCCACCTGTGCTCCAGCTCCACCCAGCCTGCGTCCGACATCTACGAAGACGAAGGCGTGATCATGATCACCCCGGCTGCCACCAGCCCGGAAATCACCTCCCGCGGCTACAAGCTGATCTTCCGCACCATCGGCCTGGACAGCGCCCAGGGCCCTGCGGCTGGCAACTACATTGCCGACCATGTGAAACCGAAAGTGGTTGCGGTACTGCACGACAAGCAGCAGTACGGTGAAGGCATCGCCAGCGCGGTCAAAACCACCCTCGAAGGCAAAGGCGTCAAGGTTGCCGTGTTCGAAGGCCTGAACGCCGGCGACAAGGACTTCTCCTCGATCATTCAGAAGCTCAAGCAAGCCAATGTCGACTTCGTCTACTACGGCGGCTACCACCCGGAGCTGGGCCTGATCCTGCGTCAAGCCAAAGAGAAAGGCCTGAACGCCAAGTTCATGGGCCCTGAAGGTGTCGGTAACGACTCCATCTCGCAGATCGCCCAAGGCGCTTCCGAAGGCCTGCTGGTGACCCTGCCGAAATCCTTCGACGCCGACCCTGCGAACAAGGCCATCGCCGATGCCATCAAGGCTGACGGCAAAGACCCAAGCGGCCCGTTCGTGTTCCCGGCCTACTCGGCTGTCGAGCTGATCGCCGAAGGCATCAAGGCGGCCAAGTCCGAAGACACCGATAAAGTGGCTGCAGCCATCCATGCCGGCACCTTCAAGACCCCGACCGGCGACCTGTCGTACGACGCCAAAGGCGACCTGAAAGACTTCAAATTCGTGGTCTACGAATGGCATTTCGGCAAACCTAAAACCGAAGTTTCCCCTCAGTAATCCCGTCTGACTATATGACTACAAGCCCACTGTGCGAGCAGTGGGCTTTGTTTTACGAGGTTCATGGGCCTGATTCCCGCGATCCGGGAGCAGGTTCACCTGAAAATCTTAAAACCGTCACCAGCGGTTCGCTGGCAGTTGCCTGTGCCGAAGTGGCCAAGACCACAAGACCAGGCCGGGGGCATCCCCACCAGTGAAATGCGTATCAGGTTTTTAGGAGCGCTGTAATGCCTGAGATCTATCACTTCTTCCAACAGCTGGTTAATGGCCTGACCATTGGCAGCACCTATGCCTTGATAGCCATTGGCTACACAATGGTTTACGGCATCATTGGAATGATCAACTTCGCCCATGGCGAGGTGTACATGATCGGTTCCTACGTGGCCTTCATCGCCCTTGCGGGCCTGGCCATGATGGGAATCGATTCACTGCCGATATTGATGACCGTCGCCTTCGTCGCCACGATCTTCGTTACCAGTGCCTATGGCTACAGTATCGAACGGGTCGCCTACCGTCCGTTGCGTAACAGCAACCGGTTGATCCCGCTGATTTCTGCCATCGGTATGTCGATTTTCCTGCAAAACACCGTATTGCTATCCCAGGACTCCAAGGACAAGTCCATCCCCAACCTGATCCCTGGGAGTATCTCCTTCGGCCCGGGCGGCGCAGAGGAAGTGCTGATCTCCTACATGCAGATCCTGGTTTTCGTAGTCACCCTGGTGGCCATGACCGGTTTGACCCTGTTCATCTCCCGCTCGCGTCTGGGCCGGGCCTGCCGGGCCTGTGCCGAAGACATCAAGATGGCCAACCTGCTTGGCATCAACACCAACAACATCATCGCCCTGACCTTCGTCATCGGTGCCGCCCTGGCGGCCGTGGCGGCCGTGCTGCTGAGCATGCAGTACGGGGTGATCAACCCCAACGCCGGTTTCCTGGTGGGCCTGAAGGCCTTTACCGCGGCTGTGCTGGGCGGCATCGGCAGCATTCCGGGCGCCATGCTCGGCGGGCTGGTGCTGGGGGTGGCTGAAGCCTTTGGCGCCGATATCTTCGGTGACCAGTACAAGGACGTCGTGGCATTCGGCCTGTTGGTTCTGGTGCTGTTGTTCCGTCCGACCGGCATCCTCGGCCGTCCGGAGGTTGAAAAAGTATGAACAAAAATCTTAAACAGGCGTTCTTCAGCGCCTTGCTGGTCTGGGCTGTCGCCTTCCCGGTGCTGGGCCTGAAACTCAGCATCGACGGCATCAACCTGATCGTTCACAGCCAAGGGCCTTTCACCCTCACGGTCATCGCCGTGTGTTCGGTGCTGATGTTCTTGCGCGTGCTGTTCGACAAGCAATGGAGCGCGGCAACCAGCCGCCGTTCGGGCCGTAAGTTGATCTCGCCGGCCATGAGCAACTTCCTGACCCTGCCCAAGACCCAGCGCTGGATCATCATCGGCCTGATCATGGTTGCACTGGTGTGGCCGTTCTTCGGCTCACGCGGCGCGGTCGACATCGCCACCCTGATCCTGATCTACGTGTTGCTGGGCCTTGGCCTGAACATCGTGGTCGGCCTGGCTGGCCTGCTCGACCTGGGTTACGTCGGCTTCTATGCCGTCGGCGCCTACAGCTACGCCCTGCTGTCGCACTACTACGGCCTGAGCTTCTGGATCTGCCTGCCGATTGCCGGCCTGATGGCGGCGACCTTCGGCTTCCTGCTCGGCTTCCCGGTATTGCGTCTGCGCGGCGACTACCTGGCCATCGTGACCCTGGGTTTCGGTGAAATCATCCGCCTGTTCCTGCGAAACCTCACCGGTCTTACCGGCGGCCCCAACGGGATCAGCAACATCGAGAAACCAACCTTCTTCGGCCTGACCTTCGAACGCAAGGCCGCCGAGGGCATGCAGACCTTCCACGAGTTCTTCGGCCTGCAGTACAACTCGATCAACAAGGTGATCTTCCTCTACCTGGTGGCGCTGCTGCTGGCGTTGCTGGCGCTGTTCGTGATCAACCGCCTGCTGCGCATGCCGATCGGTCGCGCCTGGGAAGCCCTGCGTGAAGATGAAATCGCCTGTCGCGCACTGGGCCTGAACCCGACCATCATCAAGCTCTCGGCGTTCACCCTGGGTGCCTGCTTCGCCGGTTTCGCCGGCAGCTTCTTCGCCGCACGCCAGGGTCTGGTGACACCGGAGTCGTTCACCTTCATCGAATCGGCCATCATCCTCGCCATCGTCGTGCTCGGCGGCATGGGCTCGCAACTGGGCGTGATCCTTGCGGCCATCGTGATGATCCTGCTGCCTGAGCTGATGCGTGAATTCAGCGAATACCGCATGTTGATGTTCGGTGCGCTGATGGTGTTGATGATGATCTGGCGTCCGCAAGGCCTGCTGCCTATGCAACGTCCACATATGGAGCTGCGTCGATGAGCCGCGAAATTCTGCAAGTCAGCGGCCTGAGCATGCGCTTCGGCGGCTTGTTGGCGGTCAACGGCGTGGCCCTGACCGTCAAGGAAAAACAGGTAGTGGCGTTGATCGGCCCGAACGGCGCCGGCAAGACCACGGTGTTCAATTGCCTGACCGGTTTCTACAAGCCGAGCGCCGGCAGCATCCTGCTCGACGGCCAGCCGATCCAGGGCCTGGCCGGCCATCAGATCGCCCGCAAGGGTGTGGTGCGGACCTTCCAGAACGTGCGTCTGTTCAAAGAGATGACCGCCCTGGAAAACCTGCTGATCGCCCAGCACCGGCACCTGAACACCAACTTCTTTGCCGGCCTGCTCAAGACCCCGTCCTTCCGCCGCAGCGAGCTCGAAGCAAAAGAGTACGCACGGTACTGGCTGGAGAAGGTCGACCTGCTCGAGTTCGCCAACCGCCCCGCCGGTACGCTTGCCTACGGCCAGCAACGGCGCCTGGAAATCGCCCGCTGCATGATGACCCGTCCACGGATCATCATGCTCGACGAACCGGCGGCCGGCCTCAACCCGAAAGAGACCGAAGACCTCAAAGCGCTGATCAGCGTGCTGCGTGAAGAGCACAACGTCACCGTGCTGCTGATCGAGCACGACATGAAACTGGTCATGAGCATCTCCGACCACATCGTGGTGATCAACCAGGGCACGCCCCTGGCCGACGGTACGCCGGAACAGATCCGCGACAACCCTGAAGTGATCAAAGCCTACCTGGGGGAAGCGTAAATGCTGCAGTTCGAAAACGTTTCCACCTTCTACGGCAAGATCCAGGCACTGCACAGCGTCAACGTCGAGATCCGCCAGGGCGAGATCGTCACCCTGATCGGTGCCAACGGTGCCGGCAAATCGACCCTGCTGATGACCCTCTGCGGCTCGCCGCAAGCGAGCAGCGGCAGCATCCGCTACCTGGGTGAAGAGCTGGTCGGCCAGCCGTCCTCGCACATCATGCGCAAGAGCATCGCTGTGGTCCCTGAAGGCCGCCGCGTGTTCGCCCGCCTGACCGTGGAAGAAAACCTGGCCATGGGCGGTTTCTTCACCGACAAGGGCGATTACCAGGAGCAGATGGACAAGGTCCTGCAACTGTTCCCGCGCCTGAAGGAGCGCTTCAGCCAGCGTGGCGGCACCATGTCCGGCGGCGAGCAGCAGATGCTCGCCATCGGCCGGGCGCTGATGAGCAAACCCAAGCTGCTGCTGCTCGACGAGCCATCGCTGGGCCTGGCACCGATCATCATCCAGCAGATCTTCGACATCATCGAACAACTGCGCCGTGATGGCGTGACGGTGTTCCTGGTCGAACAGAACGCCAACCAGGCGCTGAAAGTCGCCGACCGTGCCTATGTGCTGGAAAACGGCCGGGTGGTGATGGAAGGCACCGGTGAAGCGCTGCTGACCGACCCGAAAGTCCGCGACGCCTACCTGGGCGGTTGATGCCAGACGCTTTATGCCACAAATGAAAAAAGGCCTTCGGGCCTTTTTTCTTGCCTGCTGTAACGCCTCCAGGGCACCGGACTCTAGTGCTGCAGGTGGGCCAGAAGCGCTGGCTCTAACCTCCCCTTACTACTGGAGCCTCATCATGACCAAGTCCCTCAGCGCCGCCGCACTTATCCTCTCCCTGGGCTCGAGCCTGGCCTTCCTGCCTGTTGTCCACGCCGCCGACGACATGAAAATGAGCAAGGAAGCAAGCATGGAGAAAGACATGAAAATGGACAAGAAAATGGCCGACGACAAGAAGATGGACATGAGCAACGGCATGAAGATGGACAAGAAGATGGACAAGAACGACAAGATGATGAAAAACGAAATGCACGACGACAAGATGTAACCCCTACAGGGTCCGCAAGGCCTGGCTGCTGCGCCTGAACCAGGCCAGCAGGTAATCGGCCAGCACCTGGACCCGCTGCGGCATCCCGCCTTGATAGGGGTGCACCAGGAACAACGGCACGCTGCGCGTCTGATAGTCGCGCAGCAACCACTGCAAGCGGCCGTCAGCCAGTTCTGCATGGAGCATGTACGACGGCAGACGGGCGACCCCGGCGCCCAGCAGCGCCGCCTTCTTCAGCAAACTGTAATGATTGCTGGCAAAGCTGCCCGCCACCTGCACCCGCAACAGTTCGTGCTGCTGGTGATACAACCACTCTTCACGGCCGCTGTAATGGCTGTTGAGCAGGCAGCGATGGCTGCTCAGTTCGCCCGGCACCATCGGTTCGCCATAGCGCTGCAAGTAGGCCGGGCTG
This sequence comes from Pseudomonas sp. UC 17F4, assembly GCF_900101695.1. Lineage (NCBI taxonomy): Bacteria > Pseudomonadati > Pseudomonadota > Gammaproteobacteria > Pseudomonadales > Pseudomonadaceae > Pseudomonas > Pseudomonas sp. UC 17F4. Next base: position 2,060,679 of record NZ_FNKV01000001.1, on the reverse strand, counting down.
GCGCAGGTCAGCTCCTGCATGGCCAGCACCGGGCGGGCAACCAGTCGCGCGTCATCCTGGACATCGGTGCGAATCGCCAGGTCAAAGCCGTCGCCCAGCAAGTCGCGATAGCCGTTATTGAGCTCAAGCTCCACTTGCAGGTCCGGGTAGCGAGCGGCGAACTCCAGCAGCAATCCTTCAAAAAACGTCTCGCCCAACGACACCGGCACGGTGATACGCACCGGTCCCGCCAGTTCGTCCTTGAGCATGGCCAGGGTTTGCCGCGCCCCTTCCATTTGCCGCACCAGTGCCTGCGCCTGGGGCAGCAACATGGCGCCGGCAGCGGTCAGGCTCAGCCGCCGGGTAGTGCGGTGCAGCAACTTCACCGAATGGCTGGCTTCAAGGGCGCTGATGCGCTTGGACAGTTGCCCCTTGCTCCAGCCCAGTTGTTGCGCGGCCAAGGTAAAGCTGCCGGCATCCATCAGCACGGCAAAGGCCGCCAGATCATCGAGGTCGCTCATGGATTGTTTCCATATGAAAACCAAAGGTTGCCTATTAGCACGCTTATCTACAGAAAAATCCACCCTAGACTTGAGCCTTGTCTACACACCCTACGAGGAATGGCTCAATGAAAATCCTGTTGATCGGCGCCAGCGGTACCATCGGTTCGGCGGTTGCCAAAGAGCTGGAGCAACGTCATGAAGTGCTGCGCATCGGCCGCAGCAGCGGCGACTATCAGGTGGACATCAGCGACAGCGCCTCGATCCGGCGCCTGTTCGAGCAAACCGGCCGCTTCGATGCCCTGGTCTGCGCCGCCGGCAATGTCACCTTCGCCGCCCTCGATGAAATGAACGCGGAGCACTTCGCCCTGGGCCTGAACGACAAGCTCATGGGCCAGGTCAACCTGCTGCTGATCGGCCGCGAGTTCATCAATGATGGCGGCTCGTTCACCTTTACCAGCGGCATCCTCAACCGCGACCCGATTCGCACCGGGGCCTCGGCCGCGCTGGTTAACGGCGCCCTCGATGCGTTCGTCAAGGCTGCCGCCATCGAATTGCCCCGTGGCCTGCGGGTCAACACCATCAGCCCCACTGTACTGGTCGAAGCCATGCCGGCCTATGCGCCATATTTTCGCGGTTTCAAACCCGTTCCGGCCGCCGACGTGGCACTGGCCTATGCCAAGAGCGTCGAAGGTTTGCAAACCGGCCAGACCTACCAGGTGGGCTAAGGCCTTGTGATCGGCGACCAGCCTGCGTAACGTGGCGGCACCTTTTGCTCGAGATGCTGGAGTTTGCTTGATGCGTGCTGCCCCTTCGCTGTTGCTTGTCGCCTTGTTGCCGCTGTTCGCCGGCTGCCAGATGCTGGCTGAAAAGCCGCAAGCCGCCTCTACCGCCGGCCAGACCCGCATGCAGGGCGAACTGACGGCCCAGGGCGGACAACTGCTGTTCAAGCCCTGTGAAGAGACCCGCCGCTTTGCCGTGACCGACAGCGGCAACACCGGCCTGCTGCAGGAAGCCAGCGCGCTGGCGGCCACCCCCGGCACCCTGTTCGCCGACGTGCGCGGTACCTTGTCGGCCAGCGCAAAGGCCGGCAACGACGGCCAGTTGAACGTACAACGCCTGTACCGCATCGAACACTCCAGCAGCGCCTGCAGCGACCCCAACTTCAAGCGCCTGACCCTGCGCGCCAGTGGCCACGAGCCGGACTGGAACCTCAAGGCCGGCGGCAAGGGCATGGTCCTCGAACGCCTCGGCCAGCCAACACTGGCGGTCCCTTTCCTGGAAGAACAGCTGCCCGACGGGCGCTTCAGCCTCAACACCGAGGCCAACGGCCAGAAAGTCGAGCTCTGGGTCGCTCCGCAACGCTGCGTCGACAGCGCCACCGGCAGTGTCCAGCATCTGATCGCCGAGCTACGGGTGGACGGCCAGACCCTGCGCGGCTGCGCCTACTACGGTGGCTCACGCAACGACTGATCATCGGCGCCTGCGTTTAACCTGCCTGCAAAGGCGGCGAACAGCTTATACTTGGCGGTTTGTGTAAAGCCGCCGGCCGTCCATGGCCGGGATACTGGACCCTGCCATGTTACGAATCACCGAACTGAAGCTGCCGCTGGATCATCCTGATGAAGCCCTGCGCGAGGCCATCGTGCAACGCCTTGGGATCAGCGACGAGCAACTGCTGGACTTCACCCTGTTCAAGCGCAGCTACGATGCGCGCAAGAAGAACAGCGAGCTGCTGTTCATCTACACCATCGACCTGCAGGCGAGCAACGAAGCCGAACTGCTGCAAAAGTTCGCCGACGATCACAACGTCAACGTCGCCCCCGATGTCAGCTACAAAGTGGTTGGCCAGGCACCTGCCGACCTGCAGGAGCGGCCCATTGTGGTCGGCTTCGGCCCGTGCGGGATCTTCGCCGGCCTGCTGCTGGCGCAGATGGGCTTCAAGCCGATCATCCTCGAGCGCGGCAAGGAAGTTCGCCAGCGCACCAAGGACACCTGGGGCCTGTGGCGCAAAAGCGTGCTCAATCCCGAGTCGAACGTGCAGTTCGGCGAAGGCGGCGCCGGGACCTTCTCCGACGGCAAGCTGTACAGCCAGATCAAGGACCCGCAGCACCACGGCCGCAAGGTATTGCACGAGTTCGTCAGAGCCGGTGCACCGGACGAGATCCTCTACGTCAGCAAGCCGCACATCGGTACCTTCCGCCTGACCGGCATGGTCGAAAACATGCGTCAGGAAATTCAGGCGCTGGGCGGCGAAGTACGCTTCGAACAGAAGGTCACCGACCTGTTGATGGACGACGGCCAGCTCAATGGCGTAGTCCTGGAAAGTGGCGAACAGCTGCACTCGCGCCACGTCGTCCTGGCCCTGGGCCACAGTGCCCGTGACACCTTCCGCATGCTGCACGCCCGTGGCGTGTTCATGGAAGCCAAGCCGTTCTCCATCGGTTTTCGGATCGAGCACCCGCAATCGCTGATCGACCAGGCGCGCCTGGGCAAGTATGCCGGCCACCCGAAACTCGGTGCAGCCGATTACAAGCTGGTGTACCACGCCAAGAACGGCCGTTCGGTCTACAGCTTCTGCATGTGCCCGGGCGGCACCGTGGTTGCCGCTACCAGCGAGCCGGGCCGGGTAGTCACCAACGGCATGAGCCAGTACTCGCGTAACGAGCGCAATGCCAACTCCGGTATTGTTGTCGGCATTACCCCCGAGCAGGACTACCCGGGTGGCCCGCTGGCCGGTATCGAGCTGCAGGAAAAACTCGAAGCCCACGCTTACGTGCTGGGCGGCAGCAACTACCAGGCACCTGCGCAGCTGGTCGGTGACTTCGTTGCCGGGCGGCCGTCCACCGCCATCGGCAGTGTCGAGCCGTCCTACAAACCGGGGGTGAACCTCGGCGACCTCGCGCCAAGCCTGCCGGATTTTGCCATCGAAGCCATTCGCGAAGCATTGCCAGCCTTCGATCGGCAGATCAAGGGCTACAACCTGCCAGACGCGGTGTTGACCGGGATCGAAACCCGCACCTCATCGCCGCTGCGCATCACCCGTGATGCCAGCATGCAGAGCCTGAACCTCAAGGGCCTGTTCCCGGCGGGTGAAGGTGCTGGTTATGCCGGCGGGATCCTTTCGGCAGGTGTCGACGGGATTCGCATTGCGGAAGCGGTGGCGCGCAGCATGCTCGGCCTGCAGGCCTAAGTAGCTATCGCGGGTCAAGTCGGGTCGCCGCACCGCCGCTCCCACAGAGATATCTGCAATCCTGTGGGAGCAGCGGTGCGACGACTCGACGTGATCCGCGATGGGCTGCAAGGCAGCCCGCCTTCAAACACCCTCGCGCAACACCGACTCCGGCAACGCCTCACCGCGCTCGACACACGCCGTCACCGCCGCGATCATCCCCTCCAGCTGATACCCCTGCCCGCTCAACCAGTCCTGGTCATAGTAGGTAGTGGCGTAGCGATCGCCGCCGTCGCAGAGGATCGCCACGATCGAGCCGGCCTCCCCCGCCGCGCGCATGTGTTGCGCCGCCGCCAGGGCGCCGATCAGGTTGGTGCCGCTGGAGCCGCCGACCCGCCGCCCCAGGCGCTGGGCCAGGTAATGCATGGCCGCCAGTGACAGGGCGTCCGGCACCTTGACCATGGCGTCGATCACCTGCGCCAGGAACGACGCCTCGACCCGCGGTCGGCCGATGCCTTCGATGCGCGAACCACAGTCCAGGCGCAGCGAGCGGTCACCGGTCTTGTAGCAGTCGAAAAATACCGAGCGCTCGGCATCGGCGCACAACACCCGGGTGGCGTGCTGGCGATAACGCACGTAACGGCCCAGGGTCGCGGTAGTGCCACCGGTACCGGGGCTGGAAATCAGCCAGCTCGGTTCGGGGAATTGCTCGAAGCGCATCTGGGCAAAGATCGACTCGGCGATGTTGTTGTTCGCCCGCCAGTCGGTAGCGCGCTCGGCATAGGTGAACTGGTCCATGAAGTGTCCGCCGCTTTCCCGGGCCAGACGCTCGGACTCGGCGTAGATCTGCGTCGGATCCTGCACCAGGTGGCTCTGGCCACCATAGAAGGCGATCTGGGCGATCTTTTCCTGCGAGGTACTGGCCGGTACCACGGCAATGAAGGGCAGCCCAAGCAAGCGCGCAAAGTAGGCTTCGGAAATCGCCGTCGAGCCGCTCGACGCCTCGATCACCGGCGCGCCCGGACGCAACCAGCCGTTACACAGGGCATAAAGAAACAACGAACGCGCGAGCCGGTGCTTGAGGCTGCCGGTGGGGTGGCTCGACTCATCCTTGAAATACAGCTCGACCTCAGGAAACCCAGGCAGCGGCAGCGGGATCAGGTGGGTATCGGCGCTGCGCTGGAAGTCCGCTTCGATGATGCGGATGGCTTCACGGGCCCACTGGCGGTGATCGGTCATAGTCGATTCTCGGGCAAAAAGTTCGAAGTTCAGCAGAACATGTTAGGAAAATTCTGATAATTGCTACAGATACAGCCACGGTGAATTATCGACTGCAACTGCTAGGCTGCATGGCGTGAGTTGGTTACAGCTTATAACAAAAAAGAATATAGTTTTTGTTTTAAAGAATATCACCACAGGGTAGGGTGTGCCCCTATCAGAACCTTCAGGATGGAGAGCGCCCTTGCCCCTGCGTAGCACTTTCACTCGTTTCTTTCAGTTGGAAGCTGCCAGCGGTCTATTACTGATTGCTGCAGCTGCCCTGGCCTTGATCATCAACAACTCGCCCTTGTCGTACCTGTACAACGGCTTGCTGGATGTTCCCGTAGTCGCCCAGATTGGCGCGCTGAAAATCGCCAAGCCCCTGTTGTTATGGATCAACGACGGGCTGATGGCCCTGTTCTTTCTGCTGATTGGCCTGGAGGTCAAGCGCGAGGTGGTCGACGGGCATCTGTCCAAGCCTTCGCAGATCGTCTTGCCCGGCGCAGCCGCTATCGGCGGCATGGTGGTACCGGCGCTGATCTACTGGTTCCTCAACAAGGACAACCCGGCTGCCGTGGCTGGCTGGGCAATCCCCATGGCCACCGACATCGCCTTCGCCCTCGGCGTGCTGGCCTTGCTCGGCAAGCGCGTACCGGTTTCACTCAAGCTGTTCCTGATGACCCTGGCGATCATCGACGACCTGGGGGCGATCATCGTTATCGCCCTGTTCTACTCGGGTACCCTGTCGAGCCTGTCGCTGGGCCTGGCGGCAGCTTGCCTGCTGGTACTGATCGCGATGAACCGCATGGGCGTGGTCAAGCTTGGCCCGTACATGGTGGTCGGCCTGATCCTCTGGGTCTGCGTGCTCAAGAGCGGTGTGCACGCCACCCTGGCCGGTGTCACCCTGGCGCTGTGCATTCCGCTGCGCACCAAGAACGCCGAGCCTTCGCCGCTGCTGAGCCTGGAGCATGCCCTGCACCCCTGGGTTGCCTATGGCATCCTGCCGCTGTTCGCCTTCGCCAACGCCGGTGTGTCACTGGCCGGGGTCAGCCTCGAAAGCTTCACCCATCACGTGCCGATGGGCATTGCCGTAGGTTTGCTGGTGGGCAAGACCCTCGGCGTGTTCGGCTTCGCCTGGGTGATGATCAAGGCAGGCATGGCCGCCTTGCCGGCGGGTGCCAACTGGGGCCAGGTGCTGGGTGTGGCGATTCTCTGCGGCATCGGCTTCACCATGAGCCTGTTTGTCGGCTCCCTGGCCTTCGTGCCGGGTAGCAGCGAATACGCCGGCATGGACCGCATGGGCATTCTCACCGGCTCCATTCTGGCCGCGCTGATCGGCTACGGCATCACCGCGCTGTCGAGTCGCAAGCCCGTCACGGCCTGAGTCTCAAGGCAATAAAAAACCCCGACCGGCTTTGCCGAGTCGGGTTTTTTAATGGGTGGTGCAAAACTCAGTGAGTGACGCGACTGGTGCCGTCGACGGTCATGATCCGCACACGCTCGCCGACGCGGAAGATCTCGTTCTGCTGCACGGCCTGCACGTAGGCACGCATGCTGCCGTCATCTTCACGCACGGTGATTTCCACGCCTTGGGTGCGGGTCAGGCCTTCTTCGGCGGCGGAGCCTGCCAGGCCACCGGCCACGGCGCCGATCACGGCGGCAACGATACTGCCGCGGCCACCACCTACCGCACTGCCGGCGACGCCACCGACGATGGCACCGGCGCCGCCGCCGATCGGGGTCTTGGTCCCTTCGATTTTTACCGGCCGCAGAGACTCGATGGTGCCCATGCGCACGGTCTGCACACGGCGCGCTTCATCACGGGAGTACGAATCGCCGGTCAGGCTCGAGGCACAACCACCAAGCAGCAGCGACATTGTGGTGAAGCTTGCCACCAGCAGAACAGATTTACGCATTGGATGATCTCCGTAAGACAGATGCTCATTAGACTCCGCGCATTGACGACTGTCACGACACATGCGGGGTAAAATTGCTTCCATTCAGCTTCCGTACAGCCTGTTGCTATCGGGGCAGCCTGTAGAAACTTCTAGCGCAAGGATAGACATGGATTACTTCATCGTCGTCATAACCACCGTGGCAGGCCTGTACTTCCACTGGTGGATCTACGTTCGCATCAAGCGCTGGATGGACCGTGACCTGGCCTTGTCGCTGGCAGGCCAGGACGAAGGCAAGAAAGCCTTCATGCTACAACGTCTTGACAGCGCCAAGGCGCAAAAGGTCAAACGCAGTGAACTGGCGGCCTGGCTGGAGCGCGAGGCCGCCGGTTACCAGGCCGATTAAGGCGCGAGGCGCTCACGCAGCCAGTTACCTTGCTGCAAGCGATAGTTGAGGCGGTCGTGCAGGCGGCTGGCGCGGCCCTGCCAGAACTCTATGCGCTCGGGTAGCAGGCGGTAGCCACCCCAGTGCTCCGGGCAGTGTGGCTGGTTGTCGCTAAAGCGCTGTTCGGTGGCCTTGACCAGGCCCTCGAGCTCGGCGCGGTTGGCGATCACCCGGCTCTGCGGTGAGGCCCAGGCGCCCAGGCGGCTGCCCAGCGGGCGCACCTGGTAATACTCGTCCGATTCTTGCGGGCTGACCTTGACCACCCGGCCCTCAATACGCACCTGACGCTCCAGCGCCGGCCAGAAGAAGGTCATGGCCGCGAACGGGTTGGCCAGCAGCTGCTGGCCCTTGGCGCTGTCGTAGTTGGTGAAGAAGGTAAAACCCTCCTCGTCCAGGCCCTTGAGCAGGACGATCCGGCAATGCGGGCGGCCTTCGCTATCCACCGTCGCCAGGGTCATGGCGTTGGCTTCCACCGGTGGCTGCTCGGTGTTCAGGGCATCATCGAACCATTGACGAAACAACGCGAACGGCTGCGCCGGAGCCTGGGCTTCGGTCAGGCCATCGCGGGTGTAATCGCGGCGCATATCGGCCAGGGACTGGGTCATTACTGCGTTCCTTGACGATCAGTTAGTCTTCGCAGGGCTGGTGTTGGCGGCGACTTTTTTCGCCACCGGTGCCGCCGCCTTCTTCGCCGCAGGCTTGGCGGCAGGCTTCTTGGCAGCGGCCTTGGCCGGCGCGGCTTTCTTGGCCACAGTGGCCTTTTTCGCTGGCGCCTTGGCTGCAGGCTTGGCAGCCGGTTTCGCTGCAGCCTTGGCCGGAGCCTTGGCATCCTGTACGGCAACCAGTTCGGCCGGGCTCGGGGTTGGCTGCTTGTACTTGGCCAGCAGGGCAACCATGGTGTTCTGCGGGGTCAGTACCAGTTCAACGCGACGGTTCAAGGCGCGGCCTTCAACGCTGTCGTTGGCTGCACGCGGCATTTGCGAGCCCATGCCGCGCAGCATCAGGCGATCACGCTCCAGGCCGCTGAGGCGGAAGATCGCCGCCACGGAACCGGCGCGCTCCTGGCTGAGTTTGGTGTTGGTGGCGGCAACACCGCTGGTGTCGGCATGCCCCAGGACCAGCACGGCAGTCTGCTTGTCGGCCTCGACGGCTTTGGCTACGCGAGTGATCGGGCCGAGGGTGACCGGCAGCAGCATCGCTGGGCGATCCGGGTTGTAGGAGCTGTCGACCGGCACGGTCACGACCAATACGTCTTCACGGCGCTCGACTTCGAACTTGCTGTCCTTGATCGCTTCGCGCAGCTTTGGCTCGTAGCTGTCGAGCCAGGCCTGGGTGGCCTTGTGGTCGATTTTCGGTACGGCAGCGGTCTTGCCCTTGGCGTCGTCACCAAACGGCCACCACCAGCGGCTGGCGCTTTCCGACTTGGCGTCGGCCTTGGCGACTTTTTCGGTGACCACTTCCTTAACTTCCTTGTCGACGACCTGGTCCGAGCCAAACGGCCACCAGTTGAAGCCGGCATCTGCGGCGCCATCTTTCTGAGGATGCTGCGCGCAGCCGGTCACGGCCAGGCACAGGGCGAGAGCTAAGGATTTATGCGAAGACATCAGCGATACACCATGAAAATGAAAGAAATTTGGCCCAGCAATGCAGGGCTTTGGAATTCAGAATAGCCAAAGGGTTCAGGCCCCATGGGGGTTAACCGATCAAAGGCAGCTGGCCAATACCCGCACCAGCTTCTGCGCCCGAGGGTCCATAAGCACGTAAGGGCCCAGGGTATTGGTAACAAAACCAAAGGAAACATCGTGTTCCGGATCGGCAAAGCCCACCGAACCGCCCGCCCCCGGGTGACCGAAGGCGCGCGCGCCCAGACCAAAGGTCGCGTTGGCGACGCTCGGCTGGTCAAGCATGCAGCCAAGACCGAAACGGGTCGAGGTCAACAAGGTCCGATCCTGGCCAAGGCTGTGCTCGCGGGTCAGCTCATCGAGCAGCTCCGACTCCAGCAAACTGCCATTGAGCAGGCCTGCGTAGAAACCGGCGAGGCTGCGGGCGTTGCCGTGGCCGTTGGCCGCCGGTTGCTGCATGCGCCGCCACTCGGGTTTGTTGACGCTGGTAAGCATCCCCGGCGGGTTGGTAAAGGCCCGGGTCGACAGGGCTTGCGGCTCGCGCAGGGTGACCTGGAGCAGGCGCTGGGCCGCCTCGTCGCCCATGTTGCCTTTGCTGCGGGCGATATGCGCAACGCGGGGGAAGTCTTCTTCGCCAAGGCCGATATGAAAGTCCAGGCCCAGCGGCCTGGCCGTGCGGGCAACGATCGATTCGCCTGGCTCGCGGCCATCGGCACGGCGAATCAGTTCGCCGATCAACCAGCCAAAGGTAATGGCCGCATAGCCGTGGGCCGTACCCGGGGTCCACCACGGTGATTCGCCAGCCAGTGCCTGGACCATGGCGTGCCAGTCGTAGAGGGCTTCGGCCGGCATCAGCTCACGCAGGGCCGGCACACCGGCGCGATGGCTGAGCAGTTGCCGCAAGGTGATCGATTGCTTGTCGGCCTGGGCGAACTCCGGCCAGTACCGCGCCACCGGCGCATCCAGGGCCAGCTTGCCTTCGCCGACCAGCTGCAGGGCGGTTACGGCGGTGAACATCTTGGTGCAGGAGAACAGGTTGGCAATGGTATCGCTGTGCCAGGCCTCGGCGCCGTCTTTATCGGCGCTGCCGGCCCAGAGGTCGATGACGGTTTCGCCGCCAACCTGGATGCACAGCGCCGCGCCACGCTCCTGAGGATCGTCGAACAGCGCCGCAAAGGCTTCACGTACCGCTTCAAACTTAAGCTCGTAATGACCCTGAATCTGCACCCAGCAACTCCCGCGAAACCGGCTTATCAAATGGCTGTGCATTGTTTCAGCCTGCGCACGATTTGGGAACAGACAGAAGCCGGGCGGTGCATGCCCGGCAGCAGGTGTCAGGGAGTCTTCGGCGCTTTTTCCGGGGTCACCAGGGTTTTACCGAACTGTTCCTGGGTTTGCAGATTGCTCCTGCGCACGCCGTCGACAAAGCCCTGGAACGGTACATCGGTAATGCCGACCAGGCCGAAATGGCCGTTCTCGCCATCGAGCAGGCGCCCGCTGGCAGGTTGGTCGAGGTACTGGAACCAGTGCACACCGACGATTGACGGTTCATCCAGCGCGGCCTTGATGAAGCTGGCATAGGCCGGCGCCCTGCCCTCTTCCTTGGCCACCTCCATCGGCCCCGGCCAGAACGGGCCACGGTCGCGGGAACCGAACTGGAACTCGGAGACCAGCACCGGCTTGTCCAGCGCCTTGAGCTGGTTGAAGTCGTAGCCGTCCTGCGGTTTGGGCGTGTAGAAATTGAAGCTGATGACGTCGCAGTACTCGGCACAGGCGCCGACTGCTTCCGGGGTGCTCACGGCATAACGGCCGCCAAGCAACAGATGATTGGGCGCATGCCACTTCAGCGAGTCGGAAATGGTCTTGAAATAGGTTTCGGCGAAGACCTTCTGGAAGTATTTGAAGTCGGCCTCGATTTCCGGGTGCTCAGGGCTTGGCAGCGGCGGTTCGAACCCTGGGTCTTCCATCAGCTCCCAAGCGGGCAGATCGATGCCCCAGGCCTTGGACAGGCCGGCCTGGTTGCGGTACTTGTCGCGCAACTGCTTGAGGAAGGCACGCTTGGCCGGTACATCGGTGGTCAGGCGCAAGGTGCCGTAGGCCAGGGCGTAGCGGGCCTTGGGATCGTCACCGGGGGCGGCCCAGGCCAGCTCGTTGTCGGCAAAGTAGCCGATCAGCCAGGGGTCGTCGCGGTGATCGCGGGCGGCAATCGCCACCGCACGCTCGGTGGCCATGGCAAAGCGCGGGTCGAACGGGTCAGGCATGCCGCCCCACCAGTCCATGCCGGTGCTGATGCTGGTGTAGTCACCAACGATCGACAGCGGCAAGGTGTACGGCATGCGATTGGCCTGGCCAAGCGTCGGCTCGCTCCAGTTGCCCAGGGTATTGAAGCCCCAGGCTTGCAGGCGGTCGAGGGTGTGGCCCTGCCAGCGCTGCTTGTCGAAGCTGGCGGGTGGACAGTCCACCGCCGCGCCTTTGTCACTGGCCGCCACCGGCGTGCATGGGGTGGAGTGGCTGCGCTCGATGTTGGCGGCATAGAAGTCGAACCAGCGCCCCTGGTTGAAGTTGCGACCACGGGCCGAGCCATTGCCGTCGTTGTTGTTGCCTTCACCGTAGAACTGCGCCAGCGCCTCACCTGCTTGCGGCAGTGCGCTGAACATGCTCTCGCGCCCTGCCACATAGGTGCGGCCACCGTCGGCTGCCACGGTGTTGACGCCCAGGGAATAGAACGGATGGCCTTCGGGGGTCACCAGGTACCAGCGACCTTCGCGTTTCTCGGTGCGAAAGAAGCCCTTGGCCTCGAACGCCGGGCCTTCGCTGATGCCACCGAACTTGTCGAGCTTGAGCTTGCTGCGTTCGCTCAGCCAGCCTTTGAGCTGCAGCTGTTCGCGGCCGGCGGCGGCCTTGAGCTGGTCATCGCTGACGATCTTTTCCGGCCAGCGACCGCGGGTCGACTGGCCATAGCCGTCGATCAGGCCGGTGTACACGGCCTTTTGCAGTTGCTCGTCATCCTGGGTGCCGACGCGCTCGATGAGGATGCTCTGGGCGACGTTGGGCTTGTTCATCGACAAGGTCACCGACACCACCTGCTTGAGATCGACCTCGCCAGCGCTGCTGGTCAGCAGTACCCGCTGGCCCTCGTGCACCCAAGGCATCGGCGGCCCGGCGCGCATGCCCTGGCTCAGCGGCGAACTGGCCTTGAGCGGTACATAGACGGTTTGCGCCGGGCCCGCCGGCAGGTCGATGCGGCTGGTGAGGGTCTTGCCGTCGCTGCTTAGCACCGTGACATCGACGGTCAGCGCCCAGTCCATGGCGCTTTGCAGACGCAAGGTCAGGGCCGTGGCGCTGGACCAGTCCCAGGCCCCGGCCTGCGGAGTCAGGCGCAGCTTGGGCTGCGCCACCGGGTTGAACACCACGCGGCGCAGCACCTCGCCCTCGGCCGTCTGCTCTGCATTGTACTGCGGCAGGCTGGCATCTTCGGTCAGCACATTGACCACGGCGGCCGGGCGAACGAAGCTGAACAGCGTCTGTTGCCCAGCCAGCAACGGCGTGCTGAACAACAGTGCGAATACGGCAGGCAAGGTACGGCGAATCATAGGGCTGGAGCTCTCCTTGAGGGCCCATGGGGCCTTGAACTGAGTGATAGACAACGCCCGGAGCATTGCGCTCCGGGTTTTCAGGAAATTTCCCGGCGAAACGGTGGCAACGCATTGAGAATAGCCTTGCCGTAGCGCTGGGTGACCACCCGCCGGTCAAGCAGGGTGATGGTGCCGCGGTCCTCTTCGGTGCGCAGCAGCCGCCCGCAGGCCTGGATCAGCCGCAACGAGGCGTCCGGCACGGCAATTTCCATGAACGGGTTGCCACCACGGGCCTCGATCCATTCGGCCAGGGCGGCTTCGACCGGGTCATCCGGCACGGCGAAAGGAATCTTGGCGATCACCACGTGCTCGCAATATGCGCCCGGCAGGTCGACGCCTTCGGCGAAGCTGGCGAGGCCGAACAGCACGCTGGAATCACCGCCATCGACCCGCGCCTTGTGCTTGTTGAGGGTTTCCTGCTTGGACAGGTTGCCCTGGATGAACACCTGCTTGCGCCAGTCGCGGTCCAGGCCATCGAACACGTCCTGCATCTGCTTGCGCGAGGAAAACAGCACCAGCGAACCGCGCGAGCCTTCCACCAGCTCCGGCAGGTCGCGGATGATCGCCGCGGTGTGGGCGGCGGCATCGCGCGGGTCGGCACGCAGGTCTGGCACCCGCAGCACGCCGGCGTCAACGTGGTGGAAGGGGCTCGGCACAACACTGGTAACGGCGGTCTTGGGCAGCCCGGCACGCATGCGAAAACGATCGAACTTGCCCAGTGCCGTCAGAGTCGCCGAGGTCACCAGGGCGCCGTGGGCGACGTTCCACAGGTTGCGCCGAAGCATTTCGGCGGCAAGGATCGGGCTGGCATTGACCTCGATATCGAACAACGCGCCGCTTTCGGCCAGGGTCAGCCAGCGGGCCATGGGCGGGCTGTCTTCCGGGTCTTCGGCGGTGAAGGCGGTCCACAACTCCCAGTTGCCCTGGGCGCGCATCAGCAGGCTGCCGAACAGCGGGTACCACTCCTCGGCCTGATGGCTGGCGATGCCGATATTGACCTCGCCATCCATGCCTTCCTTGAGCAGCTCGGTCAGGCGGGTGAACAGGTCGCTGAGGCGCGAAAAGCCCTTTTTCAGCTCGATGCCCATCTCGCGCATGTGCTCAGGCACCACGCCGCCTTCGAAACGATGACGAGGCCGCTCACGGCCTTCCATGTCTTCGCCCGGGCGGAAATCGGCAACCTGCTCGCAGGCGCTGAACATGAACTGCTGCTGGGCCTTGATCTCACGGGCCAGCTCCGGCACCTGCTCGATAAATTTGCCCAGGTCGCCCGGCAGCGGATGCTGGGCCAGCAGCTTGGTCAGGTTCTTGGCGGTTTGCTCGAGCCAGTCGGCAGTCGAGCGCAAACGGGTGTAATGGGCGAAATGGCCGATGGCCTTGTCGGGCAGGTGGTGGCCTTCGTCGAATACATAGATGGTGTCGCGCGGGTCCGGCAGCACGGCGCCGCCGCCCAGGGCCAGGTCGGCGAGAACCATGTCGTGGTTGGTGACGATTACATCGACCTTGCCCATGCCTTCGCGGGCCTTGTAGAAGGTGCACTGGCCGAAGTTCGGGCAATGGCGCCCGGTGCACTGGCTGTGGTCGGTGGTCAGGCGCGCCCAGTCCTGGTCTTCCAGAGCCTGGGGCCAGCTGTCACGATCGCCATCCCAGCGGTTGCCGGCGAGCTTTTCGATCATGCTGGTAAAGAGCTTCTGGCTGGCCTCGTCGACCTCGATCCGGAAGCCTTCTTCCTCGAACAGCTGGGCAGTGGCCGATTGCGCCTGGCCTTCCTGCAGCAGCACGTCGAGTTTCGACAGGCACAAGTAGCGGCCACGGCCCTTGGCCAGGGCGAAGCTGAAATTGAGGCCGCTGTTGCGCATCAGGTCGGGCAGGTCCTTGAAGACGATCTGCTCCTGCAGGGCAACCGTGGCGGTGGCGATCACCAGGCGCTTGCCGGCCGCCTTGGCCGCCGGAATCGAGGCCAGGCTGTAGGCCACTGTCTTGCCAGTACCGGTGCCGGCCTCGACCGCGACCACCGCTGGTTCACCGACGCGCCGGCCTTCGTCGTCACAGTCGATATCGCCGAGCACCTTGGCCACTTCGGCAATCATCAGACGCTGGCCGTAGCGCGGCTTGAGGCTCTTGGCTTCGAGAAAACGCGAATAGGCGCCCTGAATCGTGGTTTTGAGTTCGTTGCTGATCATGGTGTCGGGCGCCCGAAGGGCTGGATAAATTTTCAGTGTTTCGATTGGGTCGCTATCATACCCCGCTATTGCCCTTTGCGCCGAATGGAGATCCCCATGCCCGTCTTTGCCCTGTCTTACAGCCTGCATGTTCTGGCCGCCCTGGTGTGGGTCGGGGGGATGTTCTTTGCCTGGCTGATCCTGCGCCCGGCGGCGGTTGCAGCCCTGGAAGGCCCCGCTCGCCTACGCCTGTGGGTAGAAGTGTTTCAGCGTTTTTTTGGCTGGGTATGGATCGCAATCGCGGTGCTGGCGATCAGCGGCATGTTAATGGTCAACACCCGTTTTGCCAGCTTCGAGACCACGCCACGGCATATCCAGGTGATGATCGGCGGTGCAATTGCGATGTTTGCCGTGTTCTTTCGTGTCCAGTCGTTGCTGTACCCGGAACTGCGCCAGGCGGTGCAGGCTGAGGACTGGCCGGCGGGTGCGGCGGTGATGGCGAGGATTCGGCGGATGGTCGGGCTTAACCTGGTGCTGGGGATTGCGGTGGTGTTGTCGGGTGGGGTGCTGTGGTGAACCAGGTCAAGGGGCTGCTTTGCAGCCCGTCGCCGGCAAAGCCGGCTCCAACAGGGGCCGGCGCGTGCGTTTACAGGCGCTGCAAGATCAACTCTCCAACTGCACCCGCCGCTCCCGGCTGACCCGCAGCCCCAGGTTTGCCTGCCGCACCACCCGCAGTGCTGTACACCAGGCAGCCCTTGCTTGCGCCACCGGCCCCCGGCTTGCCGGCTGCACCCGCCACGCCTGGCGTACCGCCATCAAGCTGGACCACGATGCGCTCAGCAGGAAAACCTGCCGGCAACGCCAGCCGCACCCGGCCACCCGGCGCGCCGTCATGGCCATTGCCACCGTTGTCGCCATTGGCGCCGCGGCTGGCCTGGCCCCAGGTGCAGCCCCCCGGCTTGCCATTGGCGCCATCAAGGCCGACATAACCCGGCGCACCGGCGCCGCCACGGGCATCAATGGCCAGGGTCGAGGCTTTGAGCTCATGCAGTTGCAATTCCAGGTTGCGCCCGGCCTTTGCCGCTTTTTCGTAAGTGCCCGGGGCACCATGGGCAACGATCTGGCTGCCCTCGCCGAAGCTGGCCCGTTGCACTTCAAGCTGCAGGGTGGTTTCGGCCGGCACGATGGCAATTCGCGCCTCCTGGCCCAGGTGCAACTCATCGATCCTGAGATCGACCAGGCTGGCGGGCAGCACCAGGGTGGCGGAATCAGCAACCTCCAGGCGCTGCAAATGCACGACGCTGGCCTTGTTTGGCAGGCGCAGCACCGAATGGGCCGCCACGCTGATGGCGTCGGCCAGGGCCAGAGGGCTGAACAATGCAGCCAGAATGATCAATTTACGCATTAGCAGCTTCCTTGCGGGGTGCCGGAATTGAAAGAACATGAAAAATACCGACCAGCAGGATCTGCAAGCGATCGAACCAACGATGGCTGCGCTCACGCAGGCAACCATTGAACATCAATACTTCCAGCAAGTGCAGGCCAAGCAGGGCGGCACCGGCGGCATTGATCAGCAGGTGGAAGGGGTGCTCCAGCGGTATCAGCAAATTGACCAGTACCACCCACCAGAACACCACGGTCAGGGCCTTGGCCAGCCCCAGTAACCCTTGCATAGGCGCCCCCCGTTGTTATTTTTCGGTGGCGATGCCAGGGGTGCTGGCATCGCCTGCAACAGTAACGGCTGACACGCTCCTTGTGCCAGTCCTTGTGTCAGTGGCCCGATCAATTAAGGTGCAGTTCCACCCTGCGGTTCTGCGCCCGCCCGGCATCAGTGTCGTTATCGGCAACCGGCTGGCTTTCACCCTGGCCCTGGCTGGTGACCTTGGCGGGCGACAGGCCCTGGCTGATCAGGTACTCGGCAACACTGCTGGCTCGCCGTTCGGACAGCGCCTGGTTGTAGGCGTCCGAGCCCTGGCTGTCGGTATGGCCGACGACTTTGACGCTGGTTACATTGGCGCCATTGAGCTTGCTGGTCAGCGCCTGCAACTGCTGTTGGGCCGCGCTGGTCAACTGCGCCGAGTCAAAGGCGAACATCACCGCGCCCTGGTCGCTGAGGGTAATCACTTCCGAGGTCGGTGCAGGCTCCGGCGCTTTCTGGCTCGCTGGGTATTGCGGCAGCGGGCAACCGGTATGGCTGACCGGGGTGTTGGCCGGCGTGTCGGGGCAGAGGTCGCGACGGTCGAACACGCCGTCTTCATCCTCGTCACCGTCCTGGGCATAACAGATCAGGCCGCCGGCAATCGCGCCGGCAGCACCGGCACCGGCTGCCCAGGCGGAACTTTCGATGGCACCCAGACCGCCACCGACCAGACCGCCAAGCAGGCTGCAGATAGGCCAGGTCCTTTGATTGAGTGGGGCGCTGCCATCGCTGTGGGTCGCACAACCGGAGAGCAGGCTTGCGGCCAGAAGGACCGGCAGTGTGGCCTTGAAGAGAACACTCATGAGAATTGCTCCTGTGTCACCGGCCTCTACCGGTCACACAGGAGTAAAGACCGGCCTGCGGTACTTCTCAAGCCGCAGGCCGCTGGCGCTTCAGCGCTCGATGCGAATTTCCGTACGACGGTTCTGCGCCCGGCCATCGGCAGTGGCGTTGTCGGCAACCGGCTGGGTCTCACCGGCACCGCGCACCGAGACGAAGCTGGCACGTGGCACGCCGCTCTCGATCAGGTATTCGGTGACCGAATGCGCGCGGCGCTCCGAGAGTTTCTGGTTATAGGCATCGGAGCCTTTGCTGTCGGTGTGGCCAGTGACACTCAAGCGCGCGCTCGCCGCTTCGTTTTTCAGGCGCGTGGCAATGGTATTGAGGCGCTCCTTGTCGGTTGCGGTCAGCTTGGCCGAATCGAACTCGAAGTGAACATCGCGAATGACAATGACCTCTTCCTTGACCACGGCGACTTCTTCGACCACGGCGACAGGCTCCGGCGGGCATCCGTTGGCATCGACCTGCACGCCACGTGGCGTGCCCGGGCACTTGTCGCGGCTGTCCGGCACGCCATCGCCGTCTTCGTCGCCATCGCCGTGGGCCCAGCAGTAACCGGCGGCCATGCCCGCGCCAAGCAGCGCGCCCCAGCCTGCCCAGCTGGAGCTCTCGATAGCGCCCAGGGCTGCGCCGCCTACGCCCCCGACGGCAGCACACTTCGGCCAGTCGGTTTTTTGCAAACCTGCACAACCAGTCAACACGCTGGTTAGCAGAACCAGAGGTAATGCTGTGCGTACTATGCTCATTTTGTTGCATCTCCTAGGGGGAATCGGTGCAAAACCGATGCTCTGGGAGTAAAGACCGCCTCATTGATATCCGCCAGCAATAGGCCATGATGCGGCGCCGCGGCACTATGCCAAGTGGCGCCAGACCGTTAGTCTTGCCCCATCTGACCGAGGATTCCCGATGATGGACGGTTTTT
The DNA here is from genome assembly GCF_900101695.1 of Pseudomonas sp. UC 17F4. Classification (NCBI taxonomy): domain Bacteria; kingdom Pseudomonadati; phylum Pseudomonadota; class Gammaproteobacteria; order Pseudomonadales; family Pseudomonadaceae; genus Pseudomonas; species Pseudomonas sp. UC 17F4. The sequence goes on along the minus strand of NZ_FNKV01000001.1, from coordinate 2,042,548 downwards.
CCCAGCGCACCCCGCAACAGGCCCTGGCCGCCCTGCTTGATCGCTATGCGCCACAACGCCTGCTATTGATAGGTGAGCGCTTTCCGGCTCTGGAGGCTTTCGCCCAGGCGCACCCGCAGGCGCAAATCGCCGTGGCCAACCCCGGCGCTCTGCCGGCCGAGCTTGCGGCGCAACGCTTCGACCTGGCGCTGCTGGTCGATTGCCTCGAGCACCTGAGCAAACGCGATGGCCTGCAATTGCTCGGCGGCATCCGCAACCTCAATGCCAGCCGCGTGGCGGTGCTGGCCGACCTGAGCGCCTGCGATTGGCAAGAAACCGACTTCTTCGCCCTGGCCCTGCAAGCCAGTGAAAAATTCCAACGCGATGCGCAGGTTTTGAACCTGTTCACCTATGATCTACGTGAATACAAACAGGTCCCGGACTGGCTCAATGCCAAGTTCTGGGCCAACCCGGAAAATTTTGGCAAGTACTGGTGGTGAAGCAATGAGTGTCTCGGTTTGTCCTTGCGGTAGCGGCGATCTGCTCGATACCTGCTGCGGGCATTATCACGCTGGGCTCCCCGCCCCCGACGCGCAGACCCTGATGCGTTCGCGCTACAGCGCCTACGTGCTGGGGCTGGTCGACTATCTGGTGACCACCACCCTGCCAGCGCAGCAAGCCGGGCTCGACCGCGAGGCGATCCGCAACTGGAGCCAGCAGAGCACCTGGCTGGGCCTTGAAGTCGAAGGCGCCGAGGTGTTCGGCGGCAAGCCCGAACATGCCTTTGTCACCTTTACCGCTCGCTGGCACGACAGCGATGGCGAGCATTGCCATCGCGAACGCTCGGCCTTCGTGCAGAACCACGGCCGCTGGTACTTCATTGACCCGACCGTCGGCCTCAAGGTCACGCGCAACGATCCCTGCCCATGCGAAAGCGGGCAGAAGTTCAAGAAGTGCTGCTCCAGTTACCTGGGTAGCTGAGCTGATGGCCCGCCTGCTGCTGATCAGCGTTCTGCTCCTGCAACTGGCGGGCTGCGCCAGCTGGCTGGACAGCGACTACCAGGACCCACAGGTGCATCTGCTCAAGGTTGAACCGCTGAAGATGCGCCTGCTGCAGCAGGAATTCGTACTGCATGTCCAGGTCGACAACCCCAACGACAGCCGCCTGTTCATCCGTTACCTGGGCTACAAGGTGCTGATCAACGACCTGCCGTTGACCGAAGGCGAGGCCAGCCTGTGGCGCAGTGTCGGCCCGCACGCGCGGCGCATCTTCAAGATCCCGGTGCGCACCAACCTCTGGCAGCAGGTCAAACCCCTGGCCAAACTGCTCAAAGGCAGCGAAGGCCCACTGCGCTATCGCCTGGAAGGTGAGATGAGCAGCGGATTATTCTTCGCCCGCGACCTGCACTTGTCGCGCAGTGGTGAGATAATTCCCGGCGATCTTATTCCGGAGTAACCCAAGATGACCCAGCAACCCCATGTCCATGGCCCTGACTGCAACCACGATCATGATCATCACGACCATGACCATGGCCATGTACACGGCCCGCACTGCAACCACGGCCACCAGGAGCCGGTGCGCAACGCCCTGAAGGACGTCGGCCGCAACGATCCGTGCCCATGCGGCAGCAGCAAGAAGTTCAAGAAGTGCCACGGCGCCTGATCGCGGCCTTTTGCTAGTGGTCGGCGCTTGCGCAGTACGCCGGCGCGACCGCTAGCTCCCCTGCCGGCCCGACGCCTCGTCAGCTGGTGAAAATAAAGGCTGCGCCCCGCTTGCATGGTGTGATCGCGCTCACTAACGTAGCGCCTTTTACCGCCACGCCCTGCAGGAGCCTGATCATGGCCGCGCCAGCCCTTCCCCCTTTTACCCCCCGGTTCGGCGTAGCCGCTGCGATGCTCGGGCTGCTCAGCCTGGGTGGCTGCCAGATGGCCGGCCAGCGCGACAGCGTGCTGCCTGCCACGGGCGTGCAACCGCTCAAAGGCCTGGCACAAAATGTGTCGGTGCGCCGCAACGCCCTGGGCATGCCGCTGATCGAATCGAACAACTTCCACGACGCGCTGTTCGCCCTGGGCTATATCCACGCCGGTGACCGCATCGGGCAGATGGTTGGCATGCGCCTGCTGGCTCAAGGCCGGCTGGCGGAAATGGCCGGTGCCGACGTGCTGGAAGTCGACCGCCTGATGCGCGCGGCCAACCTCAAGGCCAGCGCCAACCAGCTGTATGCCGATGCCTCGCCACGCCTCAAGCGTTTCTTCGAGGTGTATGCCCGTGGCGTCAACGCTTATATGTTCCGCTACCGCGACAAGCTGCCGGCACCATTGGCGCAAAGCGGCTACCGTCCGGAATACTGGAAGCCCGAGGACTCGGCGCTGATCTTCTGCCTGTACAACTTCAGCCAGTCGGTCAACCTGCAGGAAGAACTCGCAGCCCTGGGCCTGGCGCAAAAAGTCGGTACCGACAAACTGGCCTGGCTGCTGCCAAGCTACCCTGACGAACCGCTGGCGCTGAGCGAAACCGACAAGCTCAAAGGCCTGAACCTGAACAGCCAGCTCGCGGGCCTGGCACCGTTGACCGCAGTCAGCGAGCAACTGGCCGCACTCAACCTGCTCGGCAGCGCCGGCTCGAGCAACTGGGCGATTGCCCCGCAGCGCAGCCGCAGCGGCAAGAGCCTGATGGCCAGCGATACCCTTGGTGCCTGGGCGATGAGCCCGGTGCAGATCCGTTCGCCCAAGTACCAGGCCGCTGGCGTATCCATCGCCGGCCTGCCGCTGGTGCTTTCAGGCTACAACGGCAAGCTGGCCTGGAGCGCCAGCGCGGTGATGGCCGACAACCAGGACCTGTTCCTGGAAAAACTGCGCAAGGAAGGCAGCCGCCTGATGTACCAGGCCGACGGTAAATGGCTGCCAGCCCAGGCCCGCAACGAAACCTTCTTCATCAAGGGCCAGCGCCCGCTGCGTGAAACCCTGTACGACACCCGCCACGGCACCCTGCTCGGCCAGCCGCAGAACGCCAGCCTGGGCCTGGCCCTGCGCATGCCCGAGCTCAAGGGCGACCAGAGCCTGGATGCGTTCTTCAACCTGTCGCGGGCGCAGAATGTCGAGCGCGCCTTCGACAACACCCGCGAGATTGGCGCTGCGGCGCTGAACTTCGTATTTGCCGACGCCAGCAATATCGGCTGGCAGGTCAGCGGGCGCTTCCCCAACCGCCGCGAGGGCCAGGGCCTGCTGCCGTCGCCGGGCTGGGACGGTCGCTACGACTGGGACGGCTACGCCGACCCGATGCTCCACCCCTACGACCAGGACCCGCCCCAAGGCTGGATCGGCAATGCCAACCAGCGCAGCGTGCCCAAAGGCTATGGCATGCAGCTGTCCAACAGCTGGTACTACCCCGAGCGTGCCGAGCGCCTGGCGCAACTGGCCGGCAACGGCAAGCACGACAGCCGCAGCCTGATGCTGATGCAAAGCGACCAGACCACGCTGTTTGCCGACAAGCTGAAGAAAATGTTCCAAGCCCCCGGCATGGCCCAACCGCTGAAGCAGGCAATCGACGCCCTGCCTGCCGAGCAACGGACCAAGGCACGCGAAGCCTACACCCGGTTGATGGCCTTCGACGGCCGACTGAGCACCACCTCGGCAGATGCCGCCCTGTACCAACTGTTCCTGCAGGAAAGCGCCAAGCTGACCTTCCTCGACGAGCTCGGCCCTGAATCCAGCCCGAGCTGGCAGGCTTTTGTCGGTAACGCCCGGCTGTCGTACTCGGCCCAGGCCGACCACTTGCTCGGCCGCGAAGACAGCCCGTTCTGGGACGATCAGAACACCGCGCAAAAAGAAGACAAGCCGGCCATTCTCGCCCGCAGCCTGGCAGCAGCAATCACTGCCGGCGAAGCGCAACTGGGCAATAATCAGCGCGCCTGGCAATGGGGCAAACTGCACCAGTACCGCTGGCCGGCGCCGACTTTTCATGGCCTGGGTGACGCGGTCAGTCGCGGCCCGCTGGCCACGGGCGGCGACCACAGCACCCTGAACCTTGCGCCCTACGCCTGGGGCAAGGACTTCAACGCACAACTGGCACCGTCGCTGCGCATGGTGGTGGACTTCGGCCAGATTGAACCGCTGCAACTGCAAAGCAGTAGCGGCCAGTCCGGCAACCCGGCCAGCCCGCACTTTGCCGATGGCCTGGATGCCTGGTTCAAGGACCGCTACATGAGCCTGCCGCTGCAACCACAAAACTTCGACCGCGCCTACGGCAACAAGCGCCTGACCCTGGTACCGGGCAGGTAAAACCGCGCAATCCGCACGCGCAGCCGGTGCAATGCCGGCTGCGCTGATCCATATCAACAGCCCCCGCCGACAAATCCCTTACAACGAAACTGAGGCAGGTTTCGTTACCTGCCTCTGCCTGATGAACCATAAAAACGATTGCAGCCCTGCGCCCAGGGGACCACCCCAGGCCAGGTGACTAAAGGAATAATGCAATGGCATCTGCCTTCTCCCGTCTGGCCCTGGTGGCCACGACCGTGTTCTCGTTCTCCGTATTCGCCAGCGAACCGCCCCCGGCAGCGGCGGCCGACAGCGAACTGCTTGCCCGAGGCAAATACATCGCCCAGCTCGGCGACTGCATTGCTTGCCACACCGCACCGCAAGCACCGGAAATGGCCGGTGGCCTGCAGCTGAAAACGCCGATGGGCACCATCTACTCAAGCAACATCACCCCCGACCCGGACACTGGCATCGGCCGCTACAGCTTCGAGCAGTTCGACAAGGCCATGCGCGAAGGCGTGACCCCGGACGGCACCAACCTGTACCCGGCAATGCCCTACCCGTCCTACGCGAAAATGAGCGAAGCGGACATGCGCGCCCTGTACGCCTACCTGATACAGGGCGTGACGCCGATCAGCCAGTCCAACCAGGAAGCGGACATGAGCTGGCCGTTCAACATGCGCTGGGGCCTGTCGCTGTGGAACTTCGCCTTCGTCGACAGCGAGCCCTTCGAGCCCGATCCCGCCAAGGACGAAGTGCTCAATCGGGGCGCCTACCTGGTGCAGGGCCTGGGCCATTGTGGGGCCTGCCATACCCCACGCGGCATCGCCTTCCAGGAAAAGGCCATGAGCGACGCCGGCCGCAGCGGCAAGCACTTCCTCGCCGGTGAAACCGTAGAGCACTGGCAGGCCCTGAGCCTGCGCAACCTGTGGACCGTGCAAGACACCGTGCAATTGCTCAAGACCGGGCAGAACCGCTTCGCCACGGTGTCGGGCAACATGGCCGACGTCATTCATCACAGTACCCAGCACTTCAGCGACGGCGACCTGGTGGCCATCGCCAGCTACCTGAAATCGCTGCCGCCGGGCAAGGATGACCTGCCGATGCCGGATATCCCGCTGGCCGCAGCCGTCGCCCCGGATGACCTGTTCAGCAGCCGCGGCGGCCTGGGCTACACCCAGTTCTGCAGCGATTGCCACCGCCCGGACGGGCGTGGGGTCCCGGGCCTGTTCCCGCCACTGGCCGGCAACCCAAGCATCGCCTCGACCAACCCGACCTCGCTGCTGCACATCACCCTCACCGGCTGGGAAACCGCGCAAACCGCCACCCATTCGCGGGTCTACACCATGCCCGGCTTCGCCCGCCTGGCCGATCAAGAGATCGCCGAGATCCTCACCTTCGTGCGCGGTCGCTGGGGCAACAACAGCTCGCCGATCACTGCCAAGCAGGTGAAAACCCTGCGTGACCAGCTTAATCCGCAGACCACCGACTCCAGCGCCTTTGAAACCCCGCGCCTGGCCAACCTGCTCGCCGCAGCCAACGCCGAGCAGGTGATCCGCGGCATGCGCTTGCACCTGCAAACCCGCGAGCTGTTGCCGGACAACGTCGGCAACGCGCTGAACTGCACCAGTTGCCACCTCAACGCCGGTACCGTGGCCGACGGCTCGCCGTTTGTCGGCGTCTCGGCGTTCTTCCCCAGCTACGCTCCGCGGGCGGGCAAGGAAGTCACCCTTGAAGAGCGCATCAACGGCTGCTTCCGGCGTTCGATGAACGGCAAGCCGATACCGCCGCAATCGGCGGACATGCAGGCGATGGTGGCCTATTTCGACTGGATGAAGATGAACACCCAGCCGGGCGACAAGGTGGCCGGGCGCGGGGTCGGCAAGATCGACACAGCGATCAAGCCAGACCTGGACAACGGCAAGCAGGTGTATGCCGAGCAGTGCGCGGTGTGCCATGGCAGCAATGGCGAGGGCCTGGCCCGAGAAGACGGCAGCCTGGTGTACCCGCCGCTGTGGGGCGATCAGTCGTTCAACATCGGCGCCGGCATGGCCCGCACCTATACCGCCGCAGCGTTCGTCAAACGCAACATGCCGATCGGCTTTCACGAGAAATTCCCCCTGGGCCAGGGCGGCTTGAGTGACCAGGAGGCAGTGGACGTCGCGGCCTGGTTCTCGCAACAGCCACGGCCGGACTTCCCGGACAAGGTCAAGGACTGGCCCAACGGCGGCAAGCCGGTGGATGCGCGATACTGAGGCTGTTCGGGGCCGCGCTGCGGCCCCTCGCAGGCAAGGCCAGTTCCCACTGAATGTGGGGCTGGCCTGGAATATGGTGTGAAACTTGCTATCACTGTGTTGTCTGGCATCGACCGGTAACGGCCCTTTGCCACCCCAACACTTTGCGAATCCAAGGACACACAATGAAAAAAGCATGGCTGACGCTTTCCGCACTCGCGTTGTGTCTGGCTGCGGGGAACACCCTGGCCAAGGAATACAAGGAGCTGCGCTTCGGCGTCGATCCGTCTTATGCACCGTTCGAATCGAAAGCCGCCAACGGTTCCCTGGTGGGCTTCGACATCGACCTGGGCAATGCCATCTGTGCTGAGCTCAAGGTCAAGTGCAAGTGGGTGGAAAGTGACTTTGACGGCATGATTCCGGGGCTCAAGGCCAACAAGTTCGACGGTGTGATCTCGTCGATGACCGTTACCCCGGCCCGGGAAAAAGTCATCGATTTCTCCAGCGAGCTGTTTTCCGGCCCTACCGCCCTGGTGTTCAAAAAAGGTGCAGGCCTGACCGCCGACCCGGCCTCGCTCAAGGGCAAGACTGTCGGCTACGAGCAAGGCACCATCCAGGAAGCCTACGCCAAGGCCGTGCTGGACAAGGCCGGGGTCAAGACCCAGGCCTACCAGAACCAGGACCAGGTCTATTCCGACCTGACCTCCGGACGCCTGGATGCCTCGATCCAGGACATGCTCCAGGCCGAACTGGGCTTTCTCAAGTCGCCACAAGGCGCCGACTATGAAGTCAGTGAGCCGGTCGACAGCGAATTGCTGCCGTCCAAGACCGCAGTCGGTATCAAAAAAGGTAACACTGAGCTCAAGGCACTCCTGGACAAAGGTATCAAAGCGTTACACGACGACGGCACCTACGCCACGATCCAGAAAAAGCACTTCGGTGACCTGAACCTCTACAGCGGCAAATAACCACTGCGGGAACCGGCAAACGCCGGTTCCCGCATGATCGCGTCCACTGGCATAGGTTCGCTTCATGTTCGAAGACCTGCTGCAGTTCCTGGGGCTCTCGGCATTCAGCTTGAAGGGCTTCGGCCCCTTGCTGCTGCAGGGCACCTGGATGACCCTCAAACTGTCCTTCATGTCGCTGCTGGTCAGCGTTGGCCTGGGCCTGCTCGGCGCCAGTGCCAAGCTCTCGCCGCTGCGCCCGCTACGCCTGATCGCCCAGGCCTACACCACGCTGATTCGCGGCGTGCCTGACCTGGTGCTGATGCTGCTGATTTTCTACAGCCTGCAAACCTGGCTGACCAGCCTCACCGACGCCATGGAGTGGGAATACATCGAGATCGACCCGTTCGCCGCCGGGGTCATCACCCTGGGCTTCATCTACGGCGCCTATTTCACCGAAACCTTTCGCGGCGCAATTCTCGCCGTGCCGCGCGGCCAGGTCGAAGCGGCCACTGCTTACGGCCTCAAGCGCCTGCAACGCTTTCGCTTCGTGGTCTTTCCGCAAATGATGCGCTTCGCCCTGCCCGGCATCGGCAACAACTGGATGGTGATGCTCAAGGCCACTGCTCTGGTGTCGATCATCGGCCTGGCCGACCTGGTCAAGGCCGCCCAGGACGCCGGCAAGAGCAGCTACCAGTTGTTCTACTTCCTGGTGGTCGCGGCGTTCATCTACCTGTTGATCACCAGCGCCTCCAACGTCGCCCTGCGCTGGCTGGAACGGCGCTATAACGTCGGCACCCGGGAGGCCATCCGATGATCGAGCTCTTGCAGGAATACTGGCGCGCCTTCCTCTACACCGACGGCACCCACATCACCGGCCTGGCCATGACCCTGTGGTTGCTCACCGCAGCCCTGGCGATTGGCTTCGTGGTTTCGATCCCGTTGTCGATTGCGCGGGTTTCGCCGCGCTTCTGGGTTCGCTGGCCCGTGCAGTTCTATACCTACCTGTTCCGCGGCACGCCGCTGTATATCCAGTTGCTGATCTGCTACACCGGGATCTACAGCCTGGAAGCGGTGCGCGCGCAGCCGCTGCTCGACAGTTTTTTTCGCGATGCGATGAACTGCACCATCCTCGCCTTTGCCCTCAACACCTGCGCCTACACCACGGAGATTTTCGCCGGGGCGATCCGCAGCATGAACCATGGTGAAGTCGAGGCCGCCAAGGCCTATGGCCTGCGCGGCTGGAAACTTTATGCTTATATCATCATGCCGTCGGCGCTGCGCCGCTCGCTGCCCTACTACAGCAACGAAGTGATCCTGATGCTGCACTCCACCACGGTGGCCTTCACCGCCACCGTGCCGGACATCCTCAAGGTCGCCCGCGACGCCAACTCGGCCACATTTCTGACCTTTCAGTCGTTCGGCATCGCCGCGCTGATCTACCTGTGCGTGACCTTCGCCCTGGTAGGGCTGTTTCGCATCGCCGAACGTCGCTGGCTGGCTTTTCTAGGACCGACACACTAGGACTGATATGCATCACTCGACTCATGACATTCTGGCACCGGTTCCCGGCATTGCCCGCCAGATCCACAGCTTTCACTTCGGCCCCCGCGGCGCCGGCAAAATCTACATCCAGGCCTCGCTGCATGCCGATGAACTGCCCGGCATGCTGGTGGCCTGGCACCTCAAGCAACGCCTGACCGAACTTGAGGCCCAGGGCCTGCTGCGCCGCGAAATCGTGCTGGTGCCGATCGCCAACCCGGTAGGCCTGGAACAGGTACTGATGGATGTGCCGCTGGGCCGTTACGAGCTGCAAAGCGGCGAGAACTTCAACCGCCATTTCGTTGACTTGAGCGACCAGATCGGCGACCAGATTGCCGATCACCTGACCCAGGACCCTCAGCACAACATTGCCCTGATCCGCGAAAGCCTGCGCCGCGCCCTGGATGCCCATGCCGCCCACACCCCGCTGCAATCCCAGCGCCTGACCCTGCAACGCCTGGCCTGCGACGCCGAGATGGTGCTCGACCTGCATTGCGACTTCGAAGCCGTGGCGCACCTGTACACCACGCCCGAAGCCTGGCCGCAGGTCGAACCGCTGTCGCGCTACCTGGGCGCCCAGGCCAGCCTGCTGGCCACCGACTCGGGCGGGCAGTCCTTCGATGAATGTTTCACCCTGGTCTGGTGGCAATTGCAGCAGCGCTTCGCCAAGCAGTTCCCGATCCCCCAGGGCAGCTTTTCGGTGACCGTCGAATTGCGTGGCCAGGGCGATGTCAGCCATCCGTTGGCGGAACAGGACTGCACGGCGATTCTCGAGTACCTGACCCGTTACGGCGCCATTGAAGGCGAACCTGCCACCTTGCCCGCCCTCAGCTACCCGGCAACGCCGCTGGCCGGGGTGGAACCGGTGGCAACGCCGCTGGGCGGCCTGTTGGTGTTCCACGCCAAGCCGGGCCAGTACCTGCAGGCCGACCAACTGATCGCCGAAGTTATCGACCCGCTCAGCGACCGGGTTACCCCGGTGCGCAACAGCCAGCCCGGCCTGCTCTATGCCCGCTCGCTGCGGCGCATGGCCACCGCCGGCATGGTCATCGCCCATGTGGCAGGCAACCAGGCCTACCGCAGCGGCTACCTGCTGTCGCCTTGACCCCTTACCTTTAGAGCCTGCGCATGTACAAACTGACCATCGAAGACCTGCACAAACGCTACGGCGAGCACCATGTGCTCAAGGGCGTATCGCTCAAGGCCAGGACCGGCGACGTGATCTGCCTGATCGGCGCCAGCGGCTCGGGCAAGAGTACCTTCCTGCGCTGCATCAACTTCCTCGAGCAACCCAACGAAGGCAGCATGACCCTCGATGGCAAGCCGGTGCACATGACCCAGGACCATCATGGCCTGCACGTCACCGATCCGGACGAGCTGCAGCGCCTGCGCACGCGCCTGGCCATGGTGTTCCAGCACTTCAACCTGTGGAGCCACCTGAGCGTGCTGGATAACATCGCCATGGCGCCGCGACGGGTGCTGGGCGTGAGCAAGCACGAGGCCGAAGAACGCGCCCGGCGCTACCTGGACAAAGTCGGCCTGGCACCGCGGGTGGCCGATCAATACCCGGCATTTCTCTCCGGCGGCCAGCAGCAACGGGTGGCTATCGCCCGGGCACTGGCCATGGAGCCGGAAGTCATGCTGTTCGACGAGCCGACCTCGGCGCTGGACCCGGAGCTGGTCGGCGAAGTGTTGCGGGTGATTCAGGGCCTGGCCGAAGAGGGCCGGACCATGATCATGGTGACCCACGAAATGGCCTTCGCACGCAAGGTGGCGAGCCAGGTGATGTTCCTCCACCAGGGGTTGGTGGAGGAGCAAGGGCCGCCGGACGAGGTACTGGGCAATCCAAAAAGCGAACGCCTGCGTCAGTTTCTCAGCGGCAACCTCAAGTAGCAGTCAGGCGACGGGGGCCGGTGGCGGCTCGTCAGGCAGAGTGGGCTCACCCGGCTCCATCGGCGGGGTATCACCCGGCTGTGCAGGGATAGGCGTGTCTGGATCAGGCTGACCGGGCACGCCGCCTGCGTGGAGGATGTGCGGGTGCGGATGGGCCAGCAGCGACCAGGCCAACATCCCAACGCTGTTGGGCTGCAGCACGGCCAGCTTGGCACTGATGGTCGGGTCGAGTTTCATGGGCGGCTCCTGGTTGACGTCCGCCTGGCGTGTTGCCGGGCGGAACAGTTCAACTCATTGGAGTACGCCGCAGGCAAGGAATTCCCTCGCCTTGTCGCCTCAGGTGCGTGGCAGGGTAACGCCGCGCTGGCCCTGGTATTTACCGCCACGATCCTTATAGGACACTTCGCATTCTTCGTCGGATTCGAGGAAGAGCATCTGCGCCACGCCTTCGTTGGCGTAGATTTTCGCCGGCAGCGTGGTGGTGTTGGAGAACTCCAGGGTCACGTGACCTTCCCACTCGGGTTCAAGCGGGGTGACGTTGACGATGATGCCGCAGCGGGCGTAGGTGCTCTTGCCCAGGCAGATGGTCAGCACGTTCCGCGGGATACGGAAGTATTCGACGGTGCGGGCCAGCGCGAAGGAGTTCGGCGGGATGATGCAGACGTCGCTCTTGACGTCGACAAAGCTGCCGGCGTCGAAGTTTTTCGGATCGACGGTCGCCGAGTTGATGTTGGTGAACACCTTGAATTCGTCGGCGCAGCGCACGTCGTAGCCGTAGCTGGAGACGCCGAAGGAGATCAGCCGGTTGTCGCTCTCACCGCGCACCTGGCGCTCGACGAACGGCTCGATCATGCCGTGTTCCTGCGCCATGCGGCGAATCCACTTGTCCGATTTGATGCTCATGGCGGGGTGTCCTGAAATTGCGTGGTGAAAAAATTCTGTGGCGCATCTTACCGGGCCCGGCGCCGGGTTCAAAGTTCCATGCAGCATCAACCGTCGGATCCCCGTACCACGGGGCCTGCACGGGAGCGCGAGGCACCGTCAGTCATGAATTATGAGAAAGCGTCACAAGACCATTGGCACGTTCTGGAAAAAGGGTTAAGGTGACGCCACTGTGCTGCACGTGTCACTGAGAATATCTACCTGATGCAAGATTTCGATCAACCCATCTTCATGAATTTTCTGCCTCTTTGCACTCAGTCTCGGCCAGGGCGTTTCCTGAGTCGTAGTTAACTTTGTCCAAGGAGACAGACCATGTCCAATCGCCAAACCGGTACCGTTAAGTGGTTCAACGATGAAAAAGGCTTCGGCTTCATCACCCCACAATCCGGTGACGACCTGTTCGTACACTTCAAAGCCATCAAAGCTGACGGCTTCAAAAGCCTGAAAGAAGGCCAAGCGGTCTCTTTCATCGCTACCCGCGGTCAGAAAGGCATGCAGGCTGAAGAAGTAGAAGTTATCTAACTTCCGCTTTACAGCTTGAAGAAAGCCCCGCCCTTAACAGGTGGGGCTTTTTTTATGCCCTGGATTTTGACCTCATCGCGGGGCAAGCCCGCTCCTACGGTAGGAGCGGGCTTGCCCCGCGAAAATCACCTCAGTCCTCGCTGATAGTGATATTCGGCATCGCCGGCGCCGCCGCTTCCTGCAACACGATCCGTGCACCGACCTGACGGGCCAGCTCCTGGTAGACCATGGCGATCTGGCTTTCCGGCTCGGCAATCGCCGTCGGCTTGCCGCTGTCGGCCTGTTCGCGGATCAGCATCGACAGCGGCAACGAGGCCAGCAGTTCGACACCGTACTGCGCCGCCAGCTTCTCGCCACCGCCCTCACCGAACAGATGCTCGGCATGGCCGCAGTTCGAACAAATGTGCACGGCCATGTTCTCGACCACGCCCAGCACCGGGATATTGACCTTGCGGAACATCTCCACGCCCTTCTTGGCGTCGAGCAGCGCCAGGTCTTGCGGGGTGGTAACGATCACCGAGCCGGCCACCGGGACTTTCTGCGCCAGGGTCAGCTGGATGTCGCCGGTGCCAGGCGGCATGTCGATCACCAGATAGTCGAGATCGTCCCAGGCGGTCTGGGTCACCAGTTGCAGCAAGGCCCCGGAGACCATCGGACCGCGCCAGACCATCGGCGTGTTGTCGTCGGTCAGGAAAGCCATGGACATGACCTCGACACCGTGGGCCTTGAGCGGCACGAACCACTTTTGCTCGCGAATCTGCGGGCGGGTGCCTTCGGCGATACCGAACATCACGCCCTGGCTCGGGCCATAGATGTCGGCATCGAGAATACCTACCCGCGCGCCTTCGCGAGCCAGGGCCAGGGCCAGGTTGGCGGCGGTGGTCGATTTGCCGACACCGCCCTTGCCGGAGGCCACGGCGATGATGTTCTTGACGTTGGCCAGGCCCGGGATCTGCGCCTGGGCCTTGTGTGCGGCGATCACGCAGTTGATTTCGACCCGCGCCGAGGTAACCCCGTCGAGACCTTCGACAGCCGTTTGCAGCACCTGCGCCCAGCCATTTTTGAACAGGCCGGCGGCATAGCCCAGTTGCAGCTGCACGCTGACGCGATCGCCCTGGATATCAATGGCCTGGACACAGCCGGCGCTGACCGGGTCCTGGTTCAGGTATGGGTCGGTGTACTGGCGAAGAACGGCTTCGACGGCTGCGCGAGTGACGGCACTCATGGAGACTCCCGTGATAAAGACTGAGCAAAACAGACCACTATGCTAACCCGTCATCCCTCTTCAGATACGTCCATGGGGTGAAATATATTTCCCGGCGTTTTATAGTGGCCGATCACCGTTTCATCTCAAGTAGCCGAAAAAAGTAGCCGAGCCCCCATGTCCGAGCCACGTCAGATTCTCGTCACCAGCGCCCTGCCCTATGCCAATGGTTCCATTCACCTTGGCCATATGCTCGAGTACATCCAGACAGACATGTGGGTGCGCTTCCAGAAGCTTCGCGGCAACCAGTGCATTTATGTCTGCGCTGACGACGCCCACGGCTCGGCCATCATGCTGCGCGCCGAGAAAGAAGGCATCACCCCCGAGCAACTGATTGCCGCCGTCCAGGCCGAGCACAGCGGGGATTTCGCCGACTTTCTGGTCGACTTCGACAACTTCCACTCGACCCACGCCGAAGAAAACCGCGAACTGTCGAGCCAGATCTACCTCAAGCTGCGTGACGCCGGGCACATCGCTACCCGCTCGATCACCCAGTATTTCGACCCGGACAAAAAAATGTTCCTGGCCGACCGCTTCATCAAGGGCACCTGCCCCAAGTGCGCGGCTGAAGACCAGTACGGCGACAACTGCGAAAAATGCGGCGCCACCTACGCACCAACCGAGCTGAAGAACCCCAAGTCGGCGATTTCCGGCGCCACCCCGGTGCTCAAGGATTCGCAACACTTCTTCTTCAAGCTGCCGGACTTCCAGGCCATGCTCCAGCAGTGGACCCGCAGCGGTACCCTGCAGGACGCGGTGGCCAACAAGATCGCCGAATGGCTGGATGCCGGCCTGCAGGAATGGGACATCTCCCGTGATGCGCCGTACTTCGGCTTCGAGATTCCCGACGAGCCGGGCAAGTATTTCTACGTCTGGCTGGACGCCCCGATCGGCTACATGGCCAGCTTCAAGAACCTGTGCGCCCGCCGCCCGGAGCTGGACTTCGACGCGTTCTGGAACAAGGATTCGAAAGCCGAGCTGTACCACTTCATCGGCAAGGACATCGTCAACTTCCACGCCCTGTTCTGGCCAGCCATGCTCGAAGGCGCCGGCTACCGCAAGCCGACCGGCATCAACGTGCACGGCTACCTGACCGTCAACGGTTCGAAGATGTCCAAGTCGCGCGGCACCTTCATCAAGGCCCGCACCTACCTGGATCACCTGGCGCCGGAATACCTGCGTTACTACTACGCCTCCAAACTGGGCCGCGGCGTCGACGACCTCGACCTGAACCTTGAAGACTTCATCCAGAAGGTCAACTCCGACCTGGTTGGCAAGGTAGTCAACATCGCCAGCCGCTGTGCAGGCTTCATCCACAAGGGTAACGACGGCGTCATGGTGGCCGGCGACGCCGCACCGGAACTGACCGAGGCCTTCCTCGCTGCCGCCCCGGGTATTGCCGAAGCCTACGAAGGCCGCGACTTTGCCCGTGCCATGCGCGAAATCATGGCCCTGGCCGACCGCGCCAACGCCTGGATCGCCGACAAGGCGCCGTGGTCGCTGGCCAAGCAGGAAGGCAAGCAGGACGAAGTCCAGGCGATCTGCGCCCAGGGCATTAACCTGTTCCGCCAGCTGGTAATCTTCCTCAAGCCGGTGCTGCCGGTGCTGGCCGCCGACGCCGAGGCGTTCCTCAATGTCGCGCCACTGACCTGGGCCGATCACCAGACCCGCCTAAGCAACCATCAGCTCAACCCGTTCAAGGCGCTGATGAGCCGCATCGACCCGGCCAAGGTCGAAGCCATGACCGCCGCTTCCAAGGAAGACCTGGCCGCCAGCCAGACCAGCGTTGTCACCGGCAATGGCGAACTGGCCAAGGATCCGCTGTCGGCCGAGATCGACTTCGACACCTTCGCCGCGGTCGACCTTCGGGTGGCCCTGATCCTCAAGGCCGAAGCCGTCGAGGGCGCCGACAAGCTGCTGCGCCTGACCCTGGACATCGGTGACGAGCAACGCAACGTGTTCTCCGGCATCAAGTCGGCGTACCCGGACCCGGCCAAGCTCGAAGGTCGCCTGACCATGATGATCGCCAACCTCAAGCCGCGCAAAATGCGTTTCGGCATCTCCGAAGGCATGGTCATGGCCGCAGGCCCCGGCGGTGAAGAAATTTACCTGCTCAGCCCTGACAGCGGCGCCAAGCCGGGCCAGCGCATCAAGTAAGGCTCACGCCCCGGCCGATTGCGGCCGGGGCGTTCTCATCTTCGCGTCATTGCCGGATAATGGCGGACAGCCTCAGCATTCGGCCCCCTCATGAGCGAATTCTTCCTGGCCCTGGTCAGCGCTGCGCTGATCAATAACCTGGTCCTGCACCAGGGGCTGGCCATCGACCCCTTGCTGCGCAGCGACACCGATCCGGATCGGCGCCAGGTGCATGCGTTGGGCCTGGCGACCCTGGTGTCGCTGGTAGTGGCGGTCGGGCTTGGGCAACTGATTTATCACCTGGCGTTGCTGCCCCTGCAGCTTGAATACCTGCGCCTGTTCGTGTTCCTGGCGCTGTGCGTGTTACCGATCAAGCCGCTGCTCGCAGTGCTGACACGCCTGCTGCCAACCCTGCCCTTCGACGGTTTGTTGCCCCTGATGGTGGGTAACCTGGCGCTGCTAGGCTTGAGCCTGCAAGCCAGTGAAGGCAGCTATGGGATTTTGCAAACCCTGGGCTGGAGCCTGGGCGGTGGCCTGGGTTTCTGGCTGGCCCTGGGCCTGTTCAGCGACCTGCGCCAGCGCAGCGACCACGATGACATCCCCCTGGCCTTTCGCGGCCTGCCGATCGAGCTGATCGGCGCCGGGATCATGGCCATGGCGTTTCTCGGATTCAACGGACTATTCAACCCATGAGCTTGATTCAACGCATCGACGCCCTGTTGCCGCAGACCCAATGCGGCAAATGTGGCCATCCTGGTTGCCGGCCTTACGCCGAAGGCCTGGCGGCGGGCGAAGCGATCAACAAATGCCCACCCGGAGGCGGCGAAACCATCGCAGCCTTGGCCAAGCTGTTGCACGTGCCGGTGATCGAACTCGACCACGAGCGCGGCCGTGCACCGGCGCAAGTCGCCTATATCCGTGAAGCCGAATGTATCGGCTGCACCAAATGCATCCAGGCCTGCCCGGTGGACGCCATCATCGGTGCCGCCAAGCTGATGCACACCGTGATCAGCGCCGAATGCACCGGCTGCGACCTGTGCGTGGCACCGTGCCCGGTGGACTGCATCGACCTGCTGCCATTGACCGCCAACAGCAACATCGTGCCGATTGTCGGTGGCCTGGCCGAAGACACCCAGACCCTCGAGGCCCGCAGCCACAAACGTAACCAGGCGCGGCGGCGCTTCGAGCAGCGCAACAACCGCCTGCAGCGCGAAGAAGCCCGCAAGCAGGCCGACCGCCTGGCCCGCAGCCAGCGTGCGGCCACTGCCACAATCACCACGCCGGGCGCCACTGTCGACGACCCGATCAAGGCCGCCATCGAACGGGTCAAGGCGCAGAAAGCCGCGGCCGCCGATGCAGCGCTGAAGCAGGCAAAAATCGCCGCCGCCATGAGCCGGGCGCAACTGAGCAAGGCCCGAAGCGCCTTTGGCGAGGCGCCGAACCAGGCCCAGCAAGCACAATTGGCTGAACTTGAGCACGAAGCGCAACAGGCCCAGGCTCGCCTGCAAGCACTGCAACCGGCGGCCGCCAATGGCCACGGCTGATAGCAGCGAGCGCCTGCGCAGCACCATGGCCATGGTGCTGCTGGCCAGCGCACCCGGGTTGCTGACCCTGCTGTGGCTGCATGGCTGGGGGCTGCTGCTGAACCTGCTGCTGTGCGCCGTTGCGGCGCTGGCGACTGAAGCGGCGCTGCTGCGACTGCAACAACGGCCAGGCCTGCCGGCGCTGAACGACGGCAGCGCCCTGGTGACTGCGGTGCTGCTGACAGCGGCACTGCCCGCCTACGCGCCCTGGTGGCTGCCAGCAATTGCCGCCAGCAGTGCCATTGCCCTGGGCAAGCAACTGTACGGCGGCGTCGGCAAGAACCTGTTCAACCCGGCGATGCTCGGCTATGCGCTGGTGTTGCTGTCGTTCCCGCAGCACATGACCCAGTGGCCGGTCACCCAGGTGCTGGGCCTGACCGACACGCTGCAGCAAGTGTTCGGCCTTGATTTGGGCAACCAGCCCGACGCCTGGGCGCAAGCCACGGTACTCGACGGCCTGCGCAACAACCGCAGCCTGACCATCGATGAATTGTTCGCCAGTCATCCAGGCTTCGGCCACCTTGGCGGTCGCGGCAGCGAATTCGTCAACCTGGCCTTTTTGCTCGGCGGCTTGCTTCTGGTGCAACGCAAGGTCATCAGTTGGCATGCGCCGCTCGGCCTGCTGGCCAGCCTGTTCGTGGCCAGCCTGCTGTGCTGGAACGGCTCGGGCTCGGACTCAAACGGCTCGCCGTTGCTGCACCTGCTGTCCGGTTCAACCATGCTGGTGGCGTTCTTCATTGTCACCGAGCCGGTTTCAGGAGCGAAAAGCCCGAAGGCCAAGCTGCTGTTTGGCGTCGGCGCGGGCTTGCTCATCTACCTGATCAGAACCTGGGGCAGCTACCCCGACGGCGCCGCCTTCGCGGTCCTGCTGATGAATCTTTGTGTTCCGTCCCTGGAGCGCTGGGCAGAACGCGGGCAAACATCATGAGCACCTCGTCGATTCGCACCACCGCCCTGCTACTGAGCCTTGCCGTGCTGGCCGTGGGTGGTACGGTGCTTTGGCAACAGTTCACCACCGCGCGCATCACTGCCGCCGAGCAGCAACTCAAGGCCCAACGCTGGCTGAGCGTGCTGGCGCAGCAGGCCTACGACAACCAACCGCTGCAACAGCCCCTGACTCTGGGCGCCACCAACCTGGACCACAGCCGGCTGCTCGCAGGCTATCTGGCAACCTTGAAAGGCCAGCCGAGCGCCGTTGTGCTGCACAGCCAGAGCCAGGGTTACGGCGGCCCGCTGGACCTGCTGATTGCCATTGATGAGGGGGGTCGCCTGATCGGCGTCAAGGTGCTGCAACAACAGGAGACGCCAGGCCTGGGCGGCAAGCTGATGGAACCCGGCAACACCTGGCTGCAAGGCTTTGTCGGCAACAGCCGGCAAAACACGCCTGATTCAGCCTGGGCGCTCAAGCGTGACAACGGCCAGTTCGATCAGTTGGCCGGTGCCACCGTCACCTCCCGCGCCGTCATTCAAGCCACCCACGATGCCCTGCGCTATTTCGACGAGCATCGCCAACAGTTGCTAAGCGCAGGTGCGGATGAATAGACAATGGCTCGCTGCAATAAGCCTGGCGCCCGTGCTGGGCGCCACCCAGACATTGCTGCAGGCCAGCACCATGGCGCTGCTAAGCCTGCTGGCCGTTGGCCTGCACCGTCTGTGCATGACACCCCTGCGCAAACAGCTGGACGCTGACGCCCGCCTGTTCGCAAGCGTGCTGATGGCCGCCCTGCTGGTCACCTGCCTTGAGCTAGGCTTGCGCGCCTGGGCCCTGCCGCTGGCACTGGAGCTGGGCCGCTATCCGGCATTGATCGCCGTACAATGCCTGCTGTTCGAGCTGGCCCTGGGTAACAGTGCCCGCTGGCGTACCGCAGCTACCACACTGGCAGCATTTGCTGCGCTGTGCATGGCCGCGGGGTTCACGCGCCAGCTGCTCAGTGAGTTTGCCAACCTGCGCCTGGCCGGCATGTTGCCCGGCGCCTTGATCCTTCTGGGCCTGATACTCGCCCTGTATAACCGGGTTTGCCAACGGCGAGCCCTTTCCCGTCGTCAAGGAACACTTTGACCCCATGAATGCCGCCAAACGCCTGGAAATTTTTCGCAGGTTGCATGAAGACAACCCCGAGCCGAAAACCGAGCTGGCCTACACCAGTCCTTTCGAACTGCTGATTGCGGTCATCCTCTCGGCACAAGCTACCGACGTCAGCGTGAACAAGGCCACGGCCAAACTGTACCCGGTCGCCAATACCCCGCAAGCCATCCATGCCCTGGGTGTTGACGGCCTGTCGGAGTACATCAAGACCATCGGCCTGTACAACAGCAAGGCGAAAAACGTCATCGAAACCTGTCGCCTGCTGATGGAGCAACATGGCAGCCAGGTACCAGAAACCCGAGAAGCGCTTGAAGCACTACCCGGGGTTGGCCGCAAGACCGCCAACGTGGTGCTCAACACCGCCTTTCGGCAACTGGCCATGGCCGTTGATACGCATATTTTCCGGGTCAGCAACCGCACCGGCATTGCCCCGGGCAAGACCGTTCTGGAAGTTGAAAAGGCCTTGATGAAGTTCGTGCCCAAGCCGTACCTGCTTGACGCCCACCATTGGTTGATCCTGCACGGGCGCTATGTGTGCCAGGCGCGCAAACCCCGTTGCGGTAGTTGCCGGATCGAAGATTTGTGCGAGTACAAGCAGAAAACTTCGGACGATTGAGCCGATAGTGAAAAGACAGCTTGGTCGATTGAAAAAATCTTTTTTACCCGGTCAAAATTTCTCGCTATAAGGTGCGCCAATGGCCCTCTTGGCTTGGAGTGACTTATGAGCACCGATAAAGAAGACCTGGTTGTAGATGATGACATCGTCACTGAAGACGCAGACGACGAGGTCCCGGTTGAAGTGGCAAAAACCAACCTGAGCAAACGCCGCACCATCGACAACCTGCTGGAAGAGCGTCGCTTGCAAAAACAGCTGGCCGATTACGACTTCGACCTCTGAAGGATCGATACCGACAGATCACAAAAGCCTCCTTGATGGAGGCTTTGTTGTTTCCGGGCATTTCAAACAAGCCCGTTGCGCTGGGCCAGTTCGATCAGGTCAACCAACGAGCGAGCATTGAGTTTGAGCAATAATCGCGTTTTGTAGGTACTCACCGTCTTGTTGCTGAGGAACATGCCATCGGCAATCTCCTTGTTGGTTTTTCCGCGGGCCAGTTGCTGCAGCACCATCATCTCCCGGCCTGACAAACGCTCGACCATGTCCGCCTCGCTGGCGCCGCCCAGGTTCGAGCGAACCGAATGCAGCGCCTGGTTGGGGAAGTAGCTATACCCGGAAAGCACTGCCTTGATAGCGCTAAGCAACTCGGTCAGGTCCTGTTGCTTGCAGACATAGCCCGCAGCCCCTGCCTGCATGCAGCGCATGGAAAAATGCCCGGGCGCCTGCGAGGTCAATACCAGCACTTTGATGCTGGCATTGTTGGCGGTCAGCCGGGCGATCACCTCAAGGCCGTCAAGTTTGGGGATGCCGATGTCCAGGATAACGATATCCGGACCATGCTCGCGTGCCAGCTGCAATGCGTCCACGCCGTTATCCGTCTCGGCAATGACTTCATAACCATGCCGCTCCATCAACATGCGTACAGCCAGGCGAATGACCGGATGATCATCCACGATCAGGACTTTATTCATGGGCAAAATCCAATTGTTCGCTGTTCTATTTTTTGAGCCAGCACAATAGCCTAGTTACACGACATATTGTATTGCGCCATTAACAAGCAAATGCACACAAGGACACAACCTACAACCATTAAAGAATTATCCTACAAGCGGGAAATACCAATAACTCTTTAAGGAATCAACACCTCGCTGGTAATTGCAGACCGTGTAAAGGCCGTACAAAACTTTCTCTATCACGGTAGCACCAGAGAATAAAATAACCTATAAAACCCAGCCTTATTACCTGAAGGAAATGTCCTATAGACTTGTTTGATAAAACCAATATTGCAATCTGTGTATAATCGTTACATATCCGTATTGGACACATTACCCAACCGAGAAACACAGCATGCTGCCTGGCATGGCGCAGCCCATGTAAACCTCGCAGCCACTGCGAACTTGCCCCGGTGGGCACATGGGAATCCTGGATGAGCAAAATCGAGCCGAAAAGCCCTTTGACGATCATTGCGATTTTCGCCGGCATCATCGAAGCCTCGGCGCTAGCCTCGCTGCCATTTCTGGGTGAAGACAGCCAGGGTATTTATACCTGGTTCCTGGTGGGCTTTCCGTTCTTCCTCACGGTATTGTTTTTCCTGACCCTTAACTTCAACTACAAATCCCTTTACTCACCTGAGTTGAACAAGCCGATACCTGGCGTTACTCCAACACCTGACACTGCCGACTCAAAAACTACTCTTGAGCCTCCAGTACCCGCCCTTGTTACTTCCAGTCCGGTTGATACTCCAGCCGACCGCCCCATAGAAACTCCGAAAGCAATCGAAACAGCGAATGCACCCGCCATTAATAGCGGATGCACTACCGTCACGATTGCGCTGCGCGGCCCGGCAGCGGCCGACTTGATAAGCTACTTCGCCTTGCACGCACTCAAATCCCCGCCCGCACCGGACAGCAAATGGATTTTGTGCAACCTCGATAGCGGCAGGCAAACCGTGTTGCTGACGCGGCCGTTGAATGGTCCGGCACACTAATGTTCAGGCAAAAAAAACCCCGGCACAGGCCGGGGTTCTTCTGCACAACAAGCCTCAGACCAGCTTGCGGCCCTTGTTCGCAGCAATACGCATGCGCAGGGCATTGAGCTTGATGAAGCCCGCTGCGTCGGCCTGGTTGTAGGCGCCGCCATCTTCTTCGAAGGTGGCGATGTTGGCGTCGAACAGCGAATCGTCGGACTTGCGGCCGGTGACGATGACGTTGCCTTTGTACAGCTTCAGGCGCACGACACCGTTCACGTTGACCTGCGAAGCGTCGATCATCTGTTGCAGCATCAGACGCTCAGGGCTCCACCAGTAGCCGGTATAGATCAGGCTGGCGTACTTGACCATCAGCTCATCTTTGAGGTGAGCGACTTCGCGGTCCAGGGTGATCGACTCGATCGCCCGGTGGGCGCGCAGCATGATGGTGCCGCCTGGAGTTTCGTAGCAGCCGCGGGACTTCATGCCGACGTAACGGTTTTCGACGATGTCCAGACGACCGATACCGTTCTCGCCGCCGATGCGGTTGAGGGTGGCCAGCACCGTGGCCGGCGACATTTCAACGCCGTCCAGGGCAACGATGTCGCCGTTGCGGTAGGTCAGTTCCAGGTAGGTCGGAACGTCCGGAGCGGTTTCTGGCGACTTGGTCCAGCGCCACATGTCTTCTTCGTGCTCGGTCCAGGTATCTTCCAGCACGCCGCCTTCATACGAGATGTGCAGCAGGTTGGCGTCCATCGAGTACGGCGACTTCTTCTTGCCGTGACGTTCGATCGGGATGCCGTGCTTCTCGGCGTAGTCCATCAGTTTTTCACGGGACAGCAGGTCCCATTCACGCCATGGCGCGATGACCTTGACGCCTGGCTTGAGGGCGTAGGCACCCAGTTCGAAACGGACCTGGTCGTTGCCTTTGCCGGTGGCACCATGGGAAATGGCATCGGCGCCGGTTTCGTTGGCGATTTCGATCAGGCGCTTGGCGATCAGCGGACGAGCGATGGAAGTACCCAGCAGGTACTCGCCCTCGTAGACGGTGTTGGCGCGGAACATCGGGAACACGAAGTCGCGTACGAACTCTTCGCGCAGGTCATCGATGTAGATTTCCTTGACGCCCATGGCCTGGGCCTTGGCGCGGGCCGGTTCGACCTCTTCGCCTTGTCCAAGGTCAGCGGTGAAGGTCACCACTTCACAGTTGTAGGTATCCTGCAGCCACTTGAGAATCACCGAAGTATCAAGGCCGCCGGAATACGCCAGTACGACCTTTTTTACGTCCGCCATGCCATCACTCCACGGGGTTGTACGGAAAGCCGTCGATTCTACCGGCCTTGCGACAAAATTTACAGTGGGGCGACAGCTTGTGACGACAAAGCGACAGGAACTGTCGAGAGCGCGACGGACGGTCGCACCTCAGGACTTGGCGACGGGCTTCGCGGTACTGGCTGCGGCAGCAGGTGCGGCCGGTGGTTTGGCTGCAGGTTCAACGGGCTTTTCCAGGGGTTTTTCGACAGGCGTAACCCGATCAAGCTGAATATTCACCCGTCGGTTGCGCGCGCGGTTGGCTGCGCTGTTGTTGCGCGCCAGCGGATAACGCTCGCCATGGAAGCGCACGGTGATCTGCTCTTCGGGAATACCGTGGGCCTTGAGGTACTCCATCACCGCCAGTGCCCGGCGCCGCGACAGGTCGCGGTTGGTCAGGCGGTTGCCGCTGTTGTCGGAGTGCCCGTCGAGTTCGATATGGTTAACAGTGGGGTCGGCCTTGAGGAAGTCGAGGATCACGTCCAGGCGTGCCCGGGCATCGGCATCCAGGTCAATGCCGCCGCCCGGAAAGCCGACCCGCGCCTGACGCACCTGGTCATAATTCATCGGCAAAAGTTTTGCCGCGCAGGCCTGATAGTCGCCGTAGGCCTTGCTGAACTTGACCGGCAACACCCGCACTTCCATGGTTCGCCCGGCTTCACCGGCGTAGTTGCGCACCACGGTGCTACGGCCATCGAGCAGGCCGTTGATCAAGCGGCTGGCCTGGCCCTGGGAACTGGTAAAAAGCACGCCGCTGCGGGCCATGCGCACCGCGCCCAGGTTGATATCGCCACGTCCGGGCTGCCACGGCGCGGCCGCCGCCAGCAGGGTGGCGGAACCGGCACCAAGGACGTTACTGCTTGAGCGCAGCTGGAAAGTTGGCTGCTCGCCGGCCCGGCGAACGAACTCGCCGCTGCCGAAATCGGCAATGGGTTGAACCAGCCGACATTCGAACTGATCGCCTTCGACCTTCCACTCGACGTTCTCCAGACGGGTCTGGAAAGTGAGTGCCATGGCGGGCATGCTGGCAAACACACTGAGCAGGGCTAGATAACGCTGGCGCACGGGCGGCTCCACAGATTTTCACGGTATACCTGCACGCTATCGGTCGGTCGCGGCAAAACTTGATAGCGAGTGCTCGTAACCGGCTTTTCCGGTAGCATTCACCTTGAGTTCGACCCGCCTGGAATCCCCAATGTCCGACCGCCTGACCCTCCTGCGTCCCGACGACTGGCACATCCATCTTCGTGATGGCGCTGTATTGCCGCATACCGTCGGTGACGTTGCGCGCACCTTTGCCCGCGCAATCATCATGCCCAACCTGGTACCACCGGTGCGCAACGCCGCCCAAGCCGGTGCCTACCGTGAGCGCATCCTTGCCGCACGCCCTGCCGGCAGCCGTTTCGAGCCGCTGATGGTGCTGTACCTCACCGACCGCACCCAGCCCGAGGAAATCCGCGCGGCCAAGGCCACCGGTTTTGTCCATGCCGCCAAGATGTATCCAGCCGGCGCGACGACCAACTCCGATTCCGGCGTCACCAGTGTCGACAAGATCTTCCCGGTGCTCGAAGCCATGGCCGAGGTCGGCATGCCACTGCTGGTGCACGGTGAAGTAACGCGCCCCGAGATCGACGTGTTCGACCGCGAGAAGCTGTTCATCGACGAGCACCTGCGCCGTGTGGTCGAGCGCTTCCCGACCCTCAAGGTGGTGTTCGAACACATCACCACCAGCGAAGCCGTGCAGTTCGTCAACGAGGCCCCGGCCAACGTCGGCGCGACCATCACTGCCCAGCACCTGCTGTACAACCGCAACCACATGCTGGTGGGCGGCATTCGTCCGCACTTCTATTGCCTGCCGATCCTCAAGCGCAACACCCACCAGGTGGCTTTGCTGGACGCCGCCACCAGCGGCAGCAGCAAGTTCTTCCTCGGTACCGACTCGGCGCCACATGCCCAGCACGCCAAGGAAGCCGCCTGTGGCTGTGCCGGCTGCTACACCGCCTATGCCGCGATCGAGTTGTACGCCGAGGCATTCGAGCAGCGTAACGCGCTGGACAAGCTCGAAGGCTTCGCCAGCCTGCACGGCCCAAGCTTCTATGGCCTACCGGCCAACACCGATACGATTACCCTGGTCCGCGACAGCTGGACCGCCCCAAGCAGCTTGCCGTTCGGCGAGCAGACCGTTATCCCGCTGCGCGCCGGTGAGCAACTGCGCTGGCGCCTGCTGGAGGAAACTGCGTGAGCGAAGATCAGTACGAAGACGACCAGGAAGGTCATGGCGGCGGTCCGCGCCACCCGATGGCTGAACGCTTTCGCGGTTACCTGCCGGTAGTGGTCGACGTCGAGACCGGCGGTTTCAACAGCGCCACCGACGCCCTGCTGGAAATCGCCGCAGTCACCATCGGCATGGACGAAAAGGGCTTCCTGTTCCCGGAACACACCTATTTCTTCCGCGTCGAGCCGTTCGAAGGCGCCAACATCGAGCAAGCGGCCCTGGAGTTCACCGGGATCAAGCTCGATCATCCGCTGCGCATGGCCGTCAGCGAAGAGTCGGCGCTGACCGACATCTTCCGTGGCGTGCGCAAGGCGCTCAAGGCCAATGGCTGCAAACGGGCGATCCTGGTCGGCCACAACAGCAGCTTCGACCTGGGCTTCCTCAATGCCGCCGTGGCCCGCCACGACATGAAGCGCAACCCGTTTCATCCGTTCTCAAGCTTCGACACCGCTACCCTGGCCGGCCTTGCCTATGGCCAGACCGTGCTGGCGCGGGCCTGCCAGAGCGCCGACATCGACTTCGATGGCCGTGAGGCGCATTCGGCGCGTTACGACACCGAGAAGACTGCCGAGCTGTTCTGCGGCATCGTCAACCGCTGGAAAGAAATGGGCGGCTGGCAGGACTTCAACGACTGAAGCCTGTGCACCGCGCATAAAAAAACCGGCCATCAAGGCCGGTTTTTTTATGCCTGGCAATTACAGCTTGCCAGCGTTCTCGCTCAGGTAAGCAGCAACGCCTTCTGGCGAAGCGGTCATGCCCTTGTCGCCTTTTTTCCAGTTGGCAGGGCAGACTTCGCCGTGCTCTTCGTGGAATTGCAGGGCGTCGACCAGACGCAGCAGTTCGTCCATGTTACGGCCCAGTGGCAGGTCGTTGACGATCTGCGAGCGGACAACGCCCTTGTCGTCGATCAGGAAGGCGCCACGGAAAGCTACGCCGCCTTCGGACTCTACGTCGTAGGCCTTGGCGATGTCGTGCTTCATGTCGGCAGCCATGATGTACTGGACCTGACCGATGCCGCCGGCATTGATCGGGGTGTTGCGCCAGGCGTTGTGGGTGAAGTGCGAGTCGATCGACACGGCGATCACTTCAACGTTACGCGCCTTGAATTCGGCCATGCGGTGGTCCAGGGCGATCAGCTCGGACGGGCAGACGAAGGTGAAGTCCAGCGGGTAGAAGAACACCAGGCCGTACTTGCCCTTGATGGCCGAAGCCAGGTTGAAGCTGTCGACGATTTCGCCGTTGCCCAGAACAGCTGGAACGGTGAAGTCCGGGGCATTTTTGCCAACGAGTACGCTCATGCGATATCTCCTGATGGGGTGGAATCATCTTGCACAGGCCAGCATGCACTGGCCTAGCAGCGAAATGGCCGACCATCATACACCGCCCGGCGCCGCTCGCCGAATTTCAGTCCGAACGCTCGACAATCTGCCGTCGGTCGCTCTAGTTCGCCTATTACAGAAAGAGTTTTGACAAGCATTCTCATTAACATTAACCTTCTTCGCATTGAGCCTTAACCAGCGATGGTCAGCCCTATGTATGTGTGTCTTTGTGTTGGTGTGACCGACGGACAGATCCGCGATGCGATCTATGAAGGATGCTGCAGCTACAAGGAAGTCAGAAGCGCCACCAACGTGGCCAGCCAGTGTGGCAAATGTGCCTGCCTGGCCAAGCAGGTGGTGCGCGAAACCCTCACCGAGCTTCAGGTCAGCCAGGCTGCCCTGCCCTATCCTGTAGAATTTACTGCAGCATAATTCAACGAATTCCAAGAACCGGACCCAGTGTCCGGTTTTTTTATTCCTGTAATTCAAGTAGTTAGGGGTTTAACGCGGAACACAAACATTCTTATTCCGATTAATTTTCATTTATTATTCAATAACTTAGGTTTGACAGTAGAAGTTGCGGGGCTCAGACTTGCCTTTATAGACACACTTACAGGGCAGGACCCCATCATGAAAGGCGACGTTAGCGTCATCCAGCATCTCAACAAGATCCTCGGAAACGAGCTGGTCGCAATCAACCAATACTTCCTGCATGCGCGCATGTACGAAGACTGGGGTCTGGAGAAACTCGGCAAGCACGAGTACAAAGAATCCATCGAAGAGATGAAACACGCTGACAAACTGATCAAGCGTATTCTGTTCCTCGAAGGCATCCCCAACGTCCAGGACCTGGGCAAGTTGCTGATTGGTGAACACACCAAGGAAATGCTCGAGTGCGACCTGAAGATCGAGCAAAAAGGCCTGGTCGACCTCAAGGCCGCCATCGCCCACTGTGAGACCGTCGGCGACTTCGGCAGCCGTGAGCTGCTCGAAGACATCCTCGAAGCCGAGGAAGAGCACATCGACTGGCTGGAAACCCAGCTGAGCCTGATCGACAAGGTCTCCCTGGAGAACTACCTGCAGTCGCAGATGGGCGAGTAAGTTCGCTGCCCTGCCCTACAGGCACAAAAAAGCCCCGCACTGCGGGGCTTTTTTTTGCCCAAACCTGGGGTCAGGCCTTGGCCGCCTCAGCCTTGGCTGCAGCGTCCTTGATCAGGGTCTGCAGTTCGCCGTTGGCAAACATCTCAGCCATGATGTCGGAACCGCCAACCAGCTCGCCGGCAACCCACAGCTGTGGGAAGGTCGGCCAGTTGGCGTATTTTGGCAGGTTGGCGCGGATTTCCGGATTCTGCAGGATATCCACGTAAGCGAATTTCTCGCCGCAACCCATCACGGCTTGCGCCGCCTTGGCCGAAAAACCGCACTGCGGGGCATTCGGCGAGCCTTTCATGTAAAGCAGAATGGTGTTGTTGGCAATCTGCTCTTTGATTGTTTCGATGATATCCATGAAGCACCTCGCGGCTGAACTTTCCGACCTGGTTGTCGGCACGGTGACGCATTGTATCGGAAAGCCGAGCAGGACGCTCGGCCTTGCCGATATCAGGCCGCAACCACCTGCACTGGCACGCCGTTAAGCGCCGCATTACCCGACACCGCATCGAGCTGGCGCTCATCGGTGAGGTCGTTGGCACTGGCACCGGGCTGGCCCTGGGCGATTTCCATGCGTACCCCGGCACGGGCATGGCCAAAGCCATGCGGCAGGCTGACCACCCCCGGCATCATGTCGCTGCTGGCCTGCACTTCGACCTCGATTTCGCCGACCCGCGAGCTGACACGCACACGCTGGCCATCCTGCAACTGGCGACCCGCCAGGTCGTCCGGGTGCATCAACAACTGATGACGGGGTTTGCCTTTCACCAGGCGATGATAGTTGTGCATCCATGAATTATTGCTGCGCACATGGCGGCGCCCGATCAGCAGCAGTTGACCCGCCGCCAGCGGCTGCTGCCCGGCAAAGCGCTGCAGGTCGCCGAGGATCTCCTGGGGTGCGGCCTGAATCCGTTGGTTAGCCGTCTTCAGGCGTGCAGCAAGGTTGGGCTGCAGCGGGCCCAGGTCGATACCATGGGGGTGCTGGTCGAGGGTCTCAAGCGACAGCTTGAACGCCGAGGCCTCGCCATAGCGGCCCTGGCGCAGGCCGATATCGATCATTTGTGCCGGCGGCAGGGTCGGTTTCAAAGGCTTGTCGCTAAGGGCGGCAAAGGCCTTGGCCAGGCCGACGAAGATTTCCCAGTCATGCAAGGCACCTTCGGGCTTGGGCAGGATGGCCCGATTGAAGCGGCTGACATTGCGCACCGCAAACAGGTTGAAGGTGGTGTCGTAGTGATCGTTCTCCAATGCCGAGGTGGACGGCAGGATCAGGTCGGCGTAACGGGTGGTCTCGTTGATGTACAGGTCGATGCTGAGCATGAACTCAAGACCGTCCAGGGCGCGTTCAAGCTGGCGGCCATTGGGCGTGGACAACACCGGGTTGCCCGCCACCGTCACCAGCGCGCGAACCTGCCCCTGGCCTTCAACCAGCATCTCTTCGGCCAGGGCCGCCACCGGTAATTCGCCGCCATACTCGGGCAGCCCCGAGACCCGGCTCTGCCAGGCATTGAAATGCCCGCCTGAAGTACTCGCCACCAGATCCACCGCAGGCTCGGTACACAGCGCGCCACCGACACGGTCGAGGTTGCCGCTGACCAGGTTGAGCAACTGCACCAGCCAGTGGCACAAGGTGCCGAAGGCCTGGGTCGAGACACCCATGCGCCCGTAGCAGACGGCCTTGTCGGCGCTGGCGAAATCCCGCGCCAACTGGCGTATCACCGTGGCGTCGACACCGCATAGGGCGCTCATGGCCTCGGCGGTGAACGGCGCAATGGCCGCTTGTACCCTGTCCAGGCCATCCACCGGCAAGGCCGAGGGGCGAGTCAGGCCTTCGCCAAACAGGGTGTTGAGCAGGCCACAGAGCAGCGCCGCGTCAGTGCCGGGGCGAATGAACACATGCTGGTCGGCCATCGCCGCAGTCTCGCTGCGGCGCGGGTCGACCACCACCAACTTGCCGCCACGGGCCTGGATCGCCTTAAGGCGTTTCTCGACGTCCGGCACGGTCATGATGCTGCCGTTGGAGGCCAGCGGGTTGCCGCCCAGGATCAGCATGAACTCGGTGTGGTCGATGTCAGGGATCGGCAACAACAAGCCGTGGCCGTACATCAGGTAGCTGGTCAGGTGGTGCGGCAGCTGGTCCACCGAGGTGGCGGAGAAACGATTGCGGGTCTTGAGCAGGCCGAGGAAGTAGTTGCTGTGGGTCATCAACCCGTAGTTGTGCACGCTGGGGTTGCCCTGGTAGACCGCCACGGCGTTCTGCCCATGGGCCTGCTGGATGGCCCAGAGCTTTTGCGCAGCCAGCGCAAAGGCCTCCTCCCAGCTGATGGCTTGCCAGCTGTCACCGACACGCTTGTGCGGCGCGCGCAGTCGGTCAGGATCGTTCTGGATATCCTGCAGGGCCACCGCCTTGGGGCAGATGTGGCCGCGACTGAAGCTGTCTTCGGGGTCGCCCTTGATCGAGCTGATACGCAGTGGGGCGTCGGGCTCGTGGGTGATTTCCAGGGTCAAGCCGCAGATGGCTTCGCACAGATGACAGGCACGGTGATGCTGGGTCTTGTTCATGGCCACCTCTTGCTCGGGTGTCTGGGATCAACCGACTATGAGCCTGACCCGAGCTTGCGGCCAGTGAGGTTCGTCGCGTGAATCTTCGTCCATCAGGCAAGGCGATTCAGCGCAGGCCCGCTACCGGGTTTGCCAAGGCGCTGGCAGGCAGTGTAAAACCCTTGTGCAGCGTATAAAAAAAGCTTCAGCCCAATGGGTTACGACACTGCCTGAAACATCGGCGACGAAACCCCCTCTTGGTATGACGCGACATTTAATTATAGTATTGCGTCTTCCCCTAATTCGTCGCCCCGTGCGGCTTTCGCCGCAGGTCACTTCCGTTGTTAAAAAAAACCGGTATGGCTGATCTGCGGTCTGTTGCAAAAAGGTAGTCAAACATGAGCGCTAGGCACTTTCTCTCCCTGATGGATTTCACACCCGAAGAACTGCTCAGTGTGATCCGTCGAGGTATCGAGCTGAAGGACCTGCGTAACCGCGGCGTACTGTTCGAACCGCTGAAAAATCGCGTGCTGGGGATGATCTTCGAGAAGTCCTCGACCCGCACCCGCCTGTCGTTCGAAGCCGGCATGATCCAGCTCGGCGGCCAGGCCATCTTCCTCTCGCCACGGGACACCCAGCTGGGCCGCGGCGAGCCGATCGGCGATTGCGCCATCGTCATGTCGCGCATGCTCGATGCGGTGATGATCCGCACCTTTGCCCACAGCACCCTGACCGAATTCGCCGCCAATTCGCGCGTACCGGTGATCAACGGCCTGTCCGACGATCTGCACCCGTGCCAGCTGCTGGCCGACATGCAGACCTTCCTCGAGCACCGCGGCGCCATCCAGGGCAAGACCGTGGCCTGGATCGGCGACGGCAACAACATGTGCAACAGCTATATAGAAGCGGCCATCCAGTTCGACTTCCAGCTGCGCATCGCCTGCCCGGCCGAATTCGAGCCCAATCCGCAGTTCCTGGCCCAGGCCGGTGACCGCGTGCAAATCTTCCGTGAACCCAAAGAAGCCCTGCAGGGCGCCCACCTGGTGAGCACCGATGTCTGGACTTCCATGGGTCAGGAAGAGGAAACTGCACGGCGCCTGGCCTTGTTCGCGCCTTACCAGGTAACCCGCGAACTGCTCGACCTGGCAGCACCCGATGCCCTGTTCATGCACTGCCTGCCCGCCCATCGCGGCGAGGAAATCAGCCTGGACCTGCTCGACGACCCCCGTTCGGTCGCCTGGGACCAGGCCGAAAACCGCTTGCATGCACAGAAGGCGCTTCTCGAATTTCTTGTTGAACCGGCCTATCACCACGCATGAGTCAACCTTTACTGCTTAACCTGCGCGAGCTCGCCTGTGGCTATGGCGAGCAGCGCATCGTCCAGAACCTCAACCTGCACCTGAACGCCGGCGACATCGGTTGTCTGCTGGGCTCCTCCGGCTGCGGCAAGACCACCACCCTGCGCGCCATCGCCGGTTTCGAGCCGGTGCACGAGGGCGAAATCCAGCTGGGTGGCGAAGTCATCTCCAAAGCCGGGTTCACCCTGGCACCGGAGAAACGCCGGATTGGCATGGTGTTCCAGGACTACGCGCTGTTCCCGCACCTGACTGTGGCCGAGAACATCGCCTTCGGCATCGGCAAGCACCCGCAGCAGCGCCAGGTGGTCGACGAGATGCTCGAGCTGGTCAAGCTCGGCGGCCTGGGCAAACGCTACCCGCACGAGCTTTCCGGTGGCCAGCAGCAACGTGTGGCCCTGGCCCGCGCGCTGGCGCCCGAGCCGCAACTGCTGCTGCTCGACGAGCCGTTCTCCAACCTCGATGTCGAGCTGCGCCGACGCCTGAGCCACGAGGTGCGCGACATCCTCAAAAGCCGCGGCACCAGCGCAATCCTGGTCACCCACGACCAGGAAGAAGCCTTTGCCGTCAGCGACCACGTCGGGGTGTTCAAGGAAGGTCGCCTGGAGCAGTGGGACACCCCCTACAACCTCTACCACGAACCACTGACACCGTTCGTAGCCAGCTTCATCGGCCAGGGCTATTTCATTCGTGGCCAGCTGACCAGCCCGGAGTCGGTACGCACCGAGCTCGGCGAGCTGCGCGGCAACCGCGCCTATACCCTGACGCCCGGCAGCGCCGTGGATGTGCTGCTGCGTCCGGACGACATCATTCATGCACCGGACAGCGAGCTCAAAGCGCTGATCGTCGGCAAGAGTTTCCTCGGCGCCTCGACCCTCTACCGCCTGCAACTGCCGACCGGCAGCCAGCTGGAAGCGATTTTCCCGAGCCACAATGACCATCAGGTCGGCAGCGAAGTGGGGATCGAAGTGGCGGCGGATCACCTGGTGGTGTTTGCCGTGCCTGGCAGTGTCGCAGCGCAATTGCCGGTGCCGGAGAACGGCGTTCGTCGGTATAGCTCGGCGGTCTGACAGCGGGGCTGCGTTGCAGCCCATCGCCGGCAAAGCCGGCCCCCACAAGGTCTGCGTTCTACCCTGCGGGCGTAGGCCTTGTCAGTCCAGCGTCAAAACCCCGCTGGCCACACGTCTGGCGTACCCGCCAATCTTCACCCGTTCCCCCTCCAGCCGGCAGAACAATTCGCCGCCGCGACTCGAACACTGGAACGCCCGCAGCTGATTCTTGCCCAGGCGTTGCGCCCAGTACGGGATCAGGCTGCAATGGGTAGAGCCGGTCACCGGATCTTCAGGAATGCCGATACCCGGCGCAAAGTAGCGCGAAACAAAATCGTGTTCGATACCCGGCGCGGTAACGATCACCCCCAGCCCCGGCAATTGCGCCAGTGCCGTCATGTTCGGGGTACAGGCACGCAACACCTGCTCGGATTCGACCCGAACCAGCAGCTCACTGGTTTTCCACACTTCCAGCACCGGGCAGCCCAGTGCTTCGGCCACCGCTACCGCTTCATTCAACGGCTGTGGCTCGACCCGGGGGAAATCCAGTTGCAGGCGCGGACCGTCACGGCTGACGCTCAGCGGACCGGACTTGCTCTGGAACAACAAGCGCTCACCCGGCTCTTTATAGACCTCCCACAGCACATGAGCGCTGGCCAGGGTTGCATGGCCACACAGCGGCACTTCGGTGCTCGGGGTAAACCAGCGGATCTGCCAGCCTTCGGCATGGGGGACGACGAACGCGGTCTCGGCCAGATTGTGTTCGGCGGCAATCTGCTGCATCAGCTCATCGGCGAGCCAGCTGTCGAGGCGATAGACCATGGCCGGGTTGCCAGCGAAAGGACGGTCGCTGAAGGCATCGACCTGATGGAATTCAAGCGGCATGAGGTGAATCTCAGAGTGGCGGGCCGCAGAGCATGCCCGCCAGACAGCCTCGGCCGACAGAGACAGAATCAAGCGATTTTGAGCATACAGATGTCAGTCGCGGCCAATGGCGGCGAATTTACCCTGGGTATGCTCGGCCAGCACTGCCGCAGCTAGCTCGACTTCCAGGCCGCGGCGGCCAGCGCTGACGAAAATTGTTTCAAAGGTTTGAGCGGTTTCATCAATAAAAGTGCGCAGGCGCTTTTTCTGTCCCAAGGGGCTGATCCCGCCCAACAGGTAACCGGTCGAACGCTGCGCCGCCGCCGGATCGGCCATCTCGCACTTCTTCACCCCGGCCGCATGGGCCAGGCCTTTCAGATCCAGACTACCGACTACCGGCACTACCGCTACCAGCAACTCACCCTTTTCGCTGCAGGCGAGCAAGGTCTTGAACACCCGTGCGGGCTCTAGGTTGAGCTTTTCCGCCGCCTCCAGGCCGTAGGACGCAGCCTTGGGGTCATGTTCGTAACTGTGGATGTGGTGTTCGGCGCGAACCTTTTTCAGCAGATCCAGGGCGGGGGTCATGCAGGACTCCAAGCAGAAGGGTGAATGCCATTTCGCCGGTTACTTTAGGGCAAAAGCCCAGGCGCAACCAACGCCCATCAGCGCCACCAATAGTCAGATTGTGAACGGTGGTTCACTTTCGACCTTTGACATAAGCGTTTCTTGTCTATATTTTTTCGATTCTGAATATAGCTATGCCCCGATAAGGTGCATTTCCTGCCGCCGCCCGACCGAAATGGGGATTTCTGTCGGGTTTTTGTCGAGCGCTCACTGCGCCTCACAACAACAAGAACCGAGGTAACGAATGACGACTGCTCTGCGACAACCAACACTTTCAAGCCAGTGCATGGCCGAATTTCTCGGCACCGCACTGCTGATCTTTTTCGGCACTGGCTGCGTTGCTGCGCTCAAGGTTGCGGGTGCCAGCTTCGGCCTGTGGGAAATCAGCATCATCTGGGGCGTCGGCGTGAGCATGGCGATTTACCTCACCGCCGGGGTGTCCGGCGCGCACCTGAACCCGGCCGTGAGCATCGCCCTGTGCCTGTTCGCCGGTTTCGAGAAGCACAAACTACCGTTCTACATCGTTGCCCAGATCGCCGGCGCCTTCTGTGGGGCGGCGTTGGTTTACACGCTGTACAGCAACCTGTTCTTCGATTTCGAACAGGCCCACGCAATGATCCGCGGCAGCCAGGCCAGCCTTGAGCTGGCCTCGGTGTTTTCCACCTACCCGCACCCGGCGCTGTCCACCAGCCAGGCCTTCCTGGTCGAAGTGATCATCACCGCCGTACTGATGGCGGTGATCATGGCCCTGACCGACGACAACAACGGCTTGCCGCGTGGCGCCATGGCACCCCTGCTGATTGGCCTGCTGATTGCCGTGATCGGCAGCGCCATGGGCCCGCTGACCGGCTTTGCGATGAACCCGGCGCGGGACTTCGGGCCCAAGCTGATGACTTTCCTCGCCGGCTGGGGCGAAGTCGCCTTTACTGGCGGTCGTGATATTCCCTATTTCCTGATTCCGATTTTTGCGCCGATCATAGGAGCGAGCCTTGGGGCCGCCCTGTACCGCGGCGTGATCGCCCGCAACCTGCCGGTTGCCGAGAGCGAAAACGCCCAGACCGACGCCAACCCTCAGGGCAAGACCCAGGCATCCTGATGCCTGCGGTGGCGAGCCAGGCTCGCCGCGCCCTGATCTCTACCCCATTTAGTGCAAGGCCAACGACATGACAGACACCCAGAACAAGAACTACATCATTGCCCTGGACCAGGGCACGACCAGTTCGCGGGCCATCATTTTCGACCGTGACGCCAACGTGGTTGGCACCTCGCAGCGCGAATTCGCACAGCATTACCCTCAAGCCGGCTGGGTCGAGCACGACCCGATGGAAATCTTCGCCACCCAGAGCGCGACCATGGTCGAAGCCCTGGCCCAGGCTGGCCTGAGCCATGACCAGGTCGCCGCCATCGGTATCACCAACCAGCGTGAAACCACCGTGGTCTGGGACAAGGAGACCGGCCGCCCGGTGTACAACGCCATCGTCTGGCAATGCCGGCGCAGCACCGAGATCTGCGAGCAGCTCAAGCGTGACGGCCTGCAGGACTACATCCGCGAAACCACCGGCCTGGTCACCGACCCCTACTTCTCCGGCACCAAGCTCAAGTGGATTCTCGACAACGTTGAAGGCGCCCGCGAGCGCGCCGAGCGTGGCGACCTGCTGTTCGGCACCGTCGACAGCTGGCTGATCTGGAAATTCTCCGGCGGCAAAGTGCACGTCACTGACTACACCAACGCCTCGCGCACCATGCTCTTCAACATCCACACCCTGGAGTGGGACGAGAAGATGCTCGAGGTGCTGAACATCCCTCGGCAGATGCTGCCCGAGGTGCGCAGCTCCTCGGAAGTCTACGGCCGCACCAAGAGCGGTATCGCCATTGCCGGTATCGCTGGCGACCAGCAGGCCGCGCTGTTCGGCCAGATGTGCGTGGAGCCCGGCCAGGCCAAGAACACCTACGGCACCGGCTGTTTCCTGCTGATGAACACCGGCGACAAGGCAGTGACCTCCTCCCACGGCCTGCTCACCACCATCGCCTGCGGCCCGCGCGGCGAAGTGGCCTACGCCCTGGAAGGCGCGGTGTTCAACGGCGGCTCCACCGTGCAGTGGTTGCGTGACGAACTGAAGATCGTCAACGATGCCCACGACACCGAGTACTTCGCCAGCAAGGTCAAGGACAGCAACGGCGTATACCTAGTGCCGGCCTTCACCGGCCTCGGCGCACCGTACTGGGACCCGTACGCCCGCGGCGCGCTGTTCGGCCTGACCCGCGGGGTCAAGGTCGATCACATCATCCGCGCGGCGCTGGAGTCGATCGCCTACCAGACCCGCGACGTGCTCGACGCCATGCAGCAGGATTGCGGCCAGCGCCTGAGCGAACTGCGGGTTGACGGCGGCGCTGTCGCCAACAATTTCCTCATGCAGTTCCAGGCCGACATCCTCGGCACTTGTGTCGAGCGCCCGCAAATGCGCGAAACCACCGCCCTCGGCGCCGCCTACCTGGCGGGCCTGGCCTGCGGTTTCTGGAGCGGCCTGGATGAACTGCGCGGCAAGGCGATCATCGAGCGCGAGTTCACTCCGCAACTGGACGAAGTGGCCAAAGAGAAGCTGTATGCCGGCTGGCTGAAGGCCGTGGATCGCACCCGCGACTGGGAACCGCACGAAGAGTAGGCAGTAGACGCAAGCTGTAAGCTACAAGCTGCAAGTGCGTAAGACGCGAATCATCTTGTGGCTTGCAGCTTGTAGCTTGAGCTGTTTTCATGGCGCAATTTGCCCGGCTGCCCCAAAGGACCGCCCATGAATCTGCCCCCTCGCCAACAACAAATCCTCGAACTGGTCCGCGAACGCGGTTATGTCAGTATCGAAGAAATGGCGCAGCTGTTCGTCGTCACCCCGCAAACCATCCGCCGTGATATCAACCAGCTGGCGGAGGTCAACCTGCTGCGCCGCTACCACGGGGGCGCGGCCTACGATTCCAGCATCGAAAATACCGCCTATGCCATGCGCGCCGACCAGATGCGCGATGAAAAGCAGCGCATCGCCGAAGCGATTGCCGCGCAGATTCCCGACCACGCTTCGCTGTTCATCAACATCGGTACCACCACCGAATCCATCGCCCGCGCCCTGCTCAACCACAACCACCTGAAAATCATCACCAACAACCTGCACGTGGCGTCGATCCTCAGTGCCAAGGACGATTTCGAAGTGTTGCTGGCCGGCGGCAACGTGCGCCGTGACGGCGGCGTGGTCGGCCAGGCCAGTGTCGACTTCATCAACCAGTTCAAGGTCGATTTCGCCCTGGTCGGTATCAGCGGCATCGACGAGGACGGCAGCCTGCTGGATTTCGACTACCAGGAAGTGCGTGTCTCCCAGGCGATCATCGCCAATGCCCGCCAGGTGATCCTGGCCGCCGACTCGAGCAAGTTCGGCCGTAATGCCATGGTGCGCCTGGGCTCGATCAGCCTGATCGACTGCCTGGTGACCGACCAGGCGCCGGTCCCCGCCCTCAGCCAATTGCTCAACCAGTACAAGATCCGCCTCGAAGTGGTCTGAGCCGGCGCACGCTGCCACCGCAACGGTGGCAGCTCGAATGTTCGTTATTTTTCATTTATTTGTCATCTGATCAGTATTTTCTATGGGAAGTGACTGGCGAGCCGCATTCTGTTGCGCTAGTATTTTCGAAAATGAACATTAATGTTCAGATTCGATGTCAGAAAGACCTTCAGGAGGCCACCCGTGTCCCAATCCAGCTTGCCATCGCCCGCCCTTGCCGAAATCTATGACCTCGCTGTAATCGGCGGTGGCATCAACGGTGTGGGGATTGCCGCCGATGCAGCCGGACGCGGTCTTTCGGTGTTCCTTTGCGAAAAGGACGACCTGGCCAGCCATACCTCCTCGGCCAGCAGCAAGCTGATCCACGGCGGCCTGCGCTACCTCGAGCATTACGAATTCCGCCTGGTGCGTGAGGCTCTGGCCGAGCGCGAAGTGCTGTTGGCCAAGGCGCCGCACATCGTCAAGCCGATGCGCTTCGTGCTGCCGCACCGCCCACACCTGCGCCCGGCCTGGATGATCCGCGCCGGCCTGTTCCTCTACGACAACCTGGGCAAGCGCAAGCAGCTCGGTGCGTCGCGCAGCCTGCGTTTTGGCCCGGGCAACCCGCTCAAACCGGCGATTACCCGTGGCTTCGAATATGCCGACTGCGCCGTCGATGACGCCCGCCTGGTGGTGCTCAACGCCATGGCCGCCCGCGAAAAAGGCGCCGACATCCGGACCCGCACGCGCTGCATCAGCGCCCGCCGGGTCGATGGGGTGTGGAACGTGCAACTGGAAAACGCCGATGGCAGCCAGCAGTCGATCAAGGCCCGCGCGCTGGTCAATGCCGCAGGCCCTTGGGTGGCCAAGTTCATCGAGGACGACCTCAAGCTCGATGCACCGTACGGCATCCGCCTGATCCAGGGCAGCCACCTGATCGTGCCAAAACTGTACGACGGCGAACATGCCTACATTCTGCAGAACGAAGACCAGCGCATCGTCTTCGCCATTCCGTACCTCGAACGCTTCACCCTGATCGGCACCACCGACCGCGAGTACACCGGCGACCCGGCCAAGGTAGCTATCACCGAGGGCGAGACCGATTACCTGCTGAAAGTGGTCAACGAGCACTTCAACCACCAGCTCAGCCGCGCCGATATCCTCCACACTTATGCCGGTGTTCGCCCACTGTGCAACGACGAATCCGACAATCCGTCGGCCGTCACCCGCGACTACACCCTGGCGCTGTCGGCCAGCACCGGCGAAGCACCGCTGCTATCGGTGTTCGGCGGCAAGCTGACCACCTACCGCAAACTGGCCGAGTCGGCCATGAGCGAACTGGCGCCGTTCTTCACCCAGATGCGCGGCAGCTGGACCGCCACCGCTCCCCTGCCGGGCGGTGAAGACATGAGCACCCCGCAGGCGCTGGTGGATGCCATCCTGGCCCGCTGTGGCTGGTTGCCGGTGGAGATTGCCAAGCGCTGGGCACGCACCTACGGTAGCCGCGTCTGGCGCCTGCTCGAAGGCGTACAGGGCCCGCAAGACCTGGGTGAGGCGATTGGCGGCGGCTTGTTCACCCGCGAGGTGGATTACCTGTGCAGCGAGGAATGGGCGGTGAATGCCGACGACATCCTCTGGCGCCGGAGCAAGCTGGGGCTGTTCACTACCGCCGCCGAACAGCAGGCGTTGCAGGATTACCTGCAGCGCCTGGAACTGAACCGCGCGCGGGTTCAGGCGGCCTGATCGCTGAACATCATCGCGGGGCAAAGCCTCGCGATGAACTCATCCATTCGGATTTCCGAACACTAAACACCACCTCATTCGGCCATCCGGACGAATCCTACCTTCCGCAAACCGTCAAAAAAGATTAATCCCCCGATTTTTCATGGCGTTATGATCGAAATCAGGGCTTGGCACGAGTCATGCTCTACACTCAGTACCCGAATGCGCAAAACGCTTCACTGCAGTGTTCGCTGAACGAAAGAGCCGGCCAACGGCTCCATAAAAAAAACAACGTCGAGGAAATTTTGATGCGTATCGTTCCCCATCTGTTGGGCGCCGCTGTTGCGGCCGCTTTGATCAGCGCGCCAGCCTTCGCTGCCGAACTGACCGGCACCCTGAAAAAGATCAACGACTCGGGCACCATTACCCTGGGGCACCGCGACGCTTCCATTCCGTTCTCCTACATCGCCGACGCTTCGGGCAAACCCGTCGGTTATTCCCATGACATCCAGCTGGCAATCGTCGAGGCCCTGAAAAAGGACCTGAACAAGCCGGACCTGAAGGTCAAATACAACCTCGTCACCTCCCAGACCCGTATCCCGCTGGTCCAGAACGGCACCGTTGACGTCGAGTGCGGCTCGACCACCAACAACGTCGAGCGCCAGCAGCAGGTCGACTTCTCGGTCGGTATCTTCGAGGTGGGCACCCGCCTGCTGACCAAAGCAGAAGACGGCAAGCCGGAAAACGCCAAGTACAAAGACTTCGCGGACCTGGCCGGCAAGAACGTGGTTACCACCGCCGGTACCACTTCCGAGCGCATCCTCAAGGCCATGAACGCCGACAAGCAGATGAAGATGAACGTCATCTCGGCCAAAGATCATGGCGAGTCGTTCCAGATGCTTGAATCCGGCCGTGCCGTGGCTTTCATGATGGACGACGCACTGCTCGCCGGTGAAATGGCCAAGGCCAAGAACCCGAAGGGCTGGGCAATTGTCGGCACCCCGCAGTCCTATGAAATCTACGGCTGCATGGTCCGCAAGGACGATCCTGCGTTCAAGAAAGCCGTCGACGATGCCATCGTCGCCCTCTACAAGTCGGGCGAGATCAACAAGATCTACGACAAGTGGTTCAACCAGCCAGTGCCACCTAAAGGCCTGAACCTGCAGTTCCCGATGAGCGACGAACTCAAGAAGCTGATCGCCGAACCAACCGACAAAGCTGCAGACGAAAAGAAGTCCTGATCCCCAGCTAGTTAGTGTCTAACCTTTCATCCGAGGGTGCCTCGCGCACCCCCGGATGCTCGAAGGTGCCCGTGAAAAACTGATCTGAGGGGAGATCCCGATGAATTACAACTGGGACTGGGGCGTATTCTTCAAGTCCACTGGCGTGGGCAGCGAAACCTATCTGGACTGGTACATCACCGGCCTGGGCTGGACCATCGCCATTGCCATTGCCGCCTGGATCATTGCCTTGCTGCTGGGTTCGATACTCGGCGTCATGCGTACCGTGCCAAACCGTCTGGTGTCGGGCATTGCCACCGCCTACGTGGAACTCTTTCGTAACGTACCGCTGCTGGTGCAGCTGTTCATCTGGTACTTCCTGGTGCCCGACCTGCTGCCAGAGAACCTGCAGGAGTGGTACAAGCAGGACCTCAACCCGACCACCTCGGCGTTGATCAGCGTGATCGTCTGCCTGGGCCTGTTCACTGCCGCGCGTGTTTGCGAGCAGGTGCGTACCGGCATTCAGGCGCTGCCCCGCGGCCAGGAAGCCGCCGCCCGCGCCATGGGCTTCAGCCTGCCGCAGGTGTACTGGAACGTGCTGCTGCCGCAAGCCTACCGGATCATCATTCCGCCGCTGACCTCGGAATTTCTGAACGTGTTCAAGAACTCCTCGGTGGCCTCGCTGATCGGCCTGATGGAGCTGCTGGCGCAAACCAAACAGACCGCCGAGTTCTCGGCCAACCTGTTTGAAGCCTTCACCCTGGCGACCCTGATCTACTTCACCCTGAACATGGGCCTGATGTTGCTGATGCGCCTGGTCGAGAAGAAAGTCGCCGTGCCCGGCCTGATCTCCGTGGGGGGTAAATAATGGACTTCAGTGGAATCATTCCTGCCCTGCCGGGCCTGTGGAACGGCATGCTCATGACCCTGCAGCTGATGGTCATGGGCGTTGTCGGCGGTATCGTACTGGGCACCATCCTGGCCCTGATGCGCCTGTCGTCGAACAAGCTGCTGTCGAACGTGGCCGGCGCCTACGTCAACTACTTTCGCTCCATCCCGCTGCTGCTGGTGATCACCTGGTTCTACCTGGCGGTACCGTTCGTGCTGCGCTGGATCACTGGCGAAGACACCCCGATCGGGGCGTTCACCTCCTGCGTCGTGGCGTTCATGATGTTCGAAGCGGCGTATTTCTGTGAAATCGTCCGCGCCGGCGTGCAGTCGATCGCCAAGGGCCAGATGGGCGCCGCCCAAGCCCTGGGTATGACCTACGGCCAGACCATGCGCTTGATCATCCTGCCCCAGGCGTTTCGCAAGATGACCCCGCTGCTGCTGCAGCAGAGCATCATCCTGTTCCAGGACACCTCGCTGGTCTACACCGTCGGCCTGGTCGACTTCCTCAACTCGGCACGGGCCAGTGGCGACATCATCGGGCGCTCCAACGAGTTCCTGGTGTTTGCCGGCGCCGTGTACTTCGTCATCAGCTTCTCCGCTTCCTTCCTGGTCAAGCGTCTGCAGAAAAGGATAACCGTATGATCTCCATCAAGAACGTCAACAAGTGGTACGGGGACTTCCAGGTTCTGACCGACTGCAACACCGAGGTCAAGAAAGGCGAGGTGGTTGTCGTCTGCGGTCCGTCGGGCTCGGGCAAATCGACCCTGATCAAGTGCGTCAACGCCCT
This sequence comes from Pseudomonas sp. UC 17F4, assembly GCF_900101695.1. Classification (NCBI taxonomy): domain Bacteria; kingdom Pseudomonadati; phylum Pseudomonadota; class Gammaproteobacteria; order Pseudomonadales; family Pseudomonadaceae; genus Pseudomonas; species Pseudomonas sp. UC 17F4. The sequence goes on along the minus strand of NZ_FNKV01000001.1, from coordinate 1,999,953 downwards.
GGAACCCTTCCAGAAGGGTGACATCGTGGTCGACGGCACCTCGATCGCCGACCCCAAGACCAACCTGCCCAAGCTGCGTTCGCGGGTCGGCATGGTGTTCCAGCACTTCGAGCTGTTCCCGCACCTGACCATCACCGAAAACCTGACCATCGCGCAGATCAAGGTGCTCGGCCGCAGCAAGGAAGAAGCCACCAAGAAGGGCCTGCAACTGCTTGAGCGGGTCGGCCTCTCGGCGCATGCCCACAAGCACCCGGGCCAGCTCTCCGGTGGTCAGCAACAGCGCGTGGCGATTGCCCGCGCCCTGGCCATGGACCCGATCGTCATGCTGTTCGACGAACCGACCTCGGCACTGGACCCGGAAATGGTCAGCGAAGTACTCGACGTCATGGTCCAGCTGGCCAACGAAGGCATGACCATGATGTGCGTGACCCATGAAATGGGCTTTGCCCGCAAGGTCGCCAACCGGGTGATCTTCATGGACAAGGGCAACATCATCGAAGACTGCACCAAGGAAGAGTTCTTTGGTGACCAGAGCGTGCGCGACGAGCGTACCCAGCACTTCCTCAGCAAGATCCTGCAACACTGAGGTGATCATCACGCTCTGTCCGGTGTACGCCGGCAGAGCGTGCTGGCCGTACCAAGGCTACTGTGATGAAATGCGACCCTACGCTCTTTCGCCCTGCCAAGCCTGCCCTTGCCGTGAAACCCCGTCTGATTCGCCAGCTGCTGTTACCGCCACTGATCATCCTGCTGATGATCGGCCTCGGCGTGGCCGGCTTCATGATCAGCGAACACAACGGCATCCGCACCTTGAGCGAAAACGGCGAGCGACAGCTCGAGCTGCACGCGCGCGCGGTCGAGAGCGAGATCAGCAAGTACACCTACCTGCCAAGCCTGCTGGAGCTTGAAAACAGCGTTTCCAGCCTGCTCACCGAAGCCGATGGCGAACACCGCCAGGCGGTCAACGAATACCTTGAAGGCCTGAACCGCCGCAGTCGCAGCCGGGCGATCTTCGTCCTCGACACCAGCGGCCGGGTCCAGGCCACCAGCAACTGGCGCGATGTCGATAGCTTCCTCGGCGAAGACCTGTCGTTCCGCGCCTATTTCCAGGACGCCGTGCGCGGCCAGCCGGGGCGCTTTTATGGCATCGGCAGCACCACCGGGGAGCCGGGTTATTTCCTCGCCCACGGCCTGGAAGAACACGGCAAGATCATCGGCGTGGCGGTGATCAAGGTGCGCCTTGAGGCCATGGAAGAGCGCTGGCAACGGGCTCGCCTGGAGGCGTTCGTCAGCGACGAGAACGGCATCATCATCCTTTCCAGCGACCCGGCACGGCGGCTCAAGTCGGTGCGCCCGCTGACCCCGGAAATCAAGGAACGCCTGGCGCGCAGCCTGCAGTACTACTGGTGGCCGCTGAATGAACTGGAGCCGCTGTCGCGGGAGAAAATCGCCGACGGCGTCGAGAAGCTGAGCTTCCCGGCCAATGCCGAACTCGGCGATGGCCGCCGCGAAGTGGCGTACCTGGCGCAAACCCGGCGCCTGAGCGACACCCCCTGGCACTTCACCCTGCTCACGCCGCTGCAGGATCTGCGCCGCGAATCCATGGTCCAGGGCATCCTGGTCGGCGTCGCCTTTGCCCTGCTGGCGATCCTGCTGATTGCCTGGAACGAACGGCGCAAGGTGATCGCCACGCGCCTGGCCGCCCGTGAAGCGCTGGAAGAAGCCAACAGCCAGCTGGAGCGCAAGATCGCCGAACGCACCGCCGACCTGCGCGCCAGCAATGAACGCCTCAAGGGCCAGATCCGCGAACGCCGGCATGCCGAGCAGACCCTGCGCCACGCCCAGGACGAGTTGGTCCAGGCCGGCAAGCTGGCCGCCATCGGCCAGATGTCGACCAGCATCGCCCACGAACTGAACCAGCCGCTGGCGGCCCTGCGCACTTTGTCGGGCAACAGCGTGCGCTTCCTCGAACGCGGCGCGCTGGAAACCGTCAGCACCAACCTGCGCACCATGAACGACCTGATTGACCGCATGGGCCGCATCACCGCCAGCCTGCGCTCCTTCGCCCGCCGTGGCGAAGACAGCGGCAAGGCCTCGCTGGGCAAGGCCGTCGAGGCCAGCCTGCAAGTGCTGGGCAACCGCATCGCCGGCTGTCACCTGCAGTTGCACAGCAACTACGAAGACCAGAAGCTGGCCATTGACCAGACCCGCCTGGAGCAGATTCTGGTCAACCTGATCGGCAACGCCCTCGATGCCATGGCCGCGCAACCGATGCCGCAGCTGTGGCTGGAAGGCGAGCTGCAGGGCGACAAGTACCGCCTGCGCGTACGCGACAACGGTCACGGTATCGATGACGAAGCACGCAAGCACCTGTTCGAACCGTTTTTCACCACCAAACCGGGAGAGCACGGCCTGGGCCTGGGCCTGACCCTGTCTGCCAGCCTCGCCGCCGCCGCCAAGGGCAGCCTCAGCGTCGAACACCCCGCCAGCGGCGGTACTGCGTTCGTGCTCGGCCTGCCGCTGGTCAATGCCCCCACAGAATCAGCCGAGTCCCTATGAACCAAGCGCCCCTAACTGTCCTGATCGTCGAAGACGACCCGCATGTGCTGCTCGGCTGCCAGCAGGCGCTGGCCCTGGAAGACATTGCCTGCGAAGGCGTTGGCAGCGCCGAAGAGGCCCTGCAGCGCATCGGCGATGACTTTGCCGGCATCGTTGTCAGCGACATCCGCCTGCCCGGCATCGATGGCCTGGAACTGCTCAGCCGCCTCAAGGCCCGCGACCGCAGCCTGCCGGTGGTGCTGATCACCGGCCACGGCGATATCGACATGGCGGTCGGCGCCATGCGCAACGGCGCCTACGACTTCATGGAAAAACCCTTCGCCCCGGAGCGCCTGGTCGAAGTGGTGCGCCGTGCCCTGGAGCAGCGCGGGCTGTCCCGCGAAGTGTTTGCCCTGCGCCGGCAACTGGCCGGGCAGAGTACCCTTGAAGGGCGAATCATCGGCCGCTCGCCGGCCATGCAGAACCTGCGTGAACTGATCGCCAACGTCGCCGATACCTCGGCCAACGTGTTGATCGAGGGCGAGACCGGCACCGGCAAGGAACTGGTCGCCCGTTGCCTGCATGATTTCAGCCGCCGCCAGGGCGCGCCGTTCGTGGCCCTGAACTGCGGCGGCCTGCCGGAGAACCTGTTCGAAAGCGAGATTTTCGGCCACGAAGCCAACGCCTTTACCGGCGCCGGCAAGCGCCGGATCGGCAAGATCGAGCACGCCAACGGTGGCACGCTGTTCCTCGACGAAGTCGAAAGCATGCCGCTGAACCTGCAGATCAAGCTGCTGCGCGTGCTGCAGGAGCGCACCCTGGAACGCCTGGGCTCGAACCAGAGCATCGCCGTCGATTGCCGGGTGATCGCCGCGACCAAGTCCGACCTCGACGCCCTGGGCCAGAGCGGGCAGTTCCGCAGCGACCTGTATTACCGCCTGAACGTGGTGACCCTGGAACTGCCGCCGCTGCGCGAACGCCGCGAAGACATCCTGCAGTTGTTCGAACACTTCCTGCAGCAGTCGTCATTGCGCTTCGACCGGGAAGTCCCGCAACTGGACAGCCAGACCCTGTCGCGGCTGATGGCCCACGACTGGCCAGGCAACGTGCGCGAACTGCGCAACGTCGCCGAGCGCTATGCCCTGGGTTTGCCGGCATTCAAAAAGGCCGGTGCCAGCGCCAACCAGGGCCTGGGCTTTGCCGAAGCGGTCGAGGCCTTCGAACGCAACCTGCTCGGCGATGCCCTGCAACGTACCGGCGGCAACCTCAGCCAGGCCAGCCAGGAGCTGGGCATGGCCAAGACCACGCTGTTCGACAAAGTGAAAAAGTATGGCCTGGGCTGACCGGCCGCAGAAACGGAACAAAACGTGGACCTGATCCTCAAAGCCTGCCTGGGTGCGGCCGTGGTGGTGATCCTTGCCGCCCTGGCCAAGACCCGCAACTACTACATAGCCGGCCTGGTGCCGTTGTTCCCGACCTTCGCCCTGATCGCCCACTACATCGTCGGCAAGGGGCGTTCACTGGAGGACCTGAAGACCACCATCCTGTTCAGTGCGTGGTCGATCATCCCCTACTTCGTTTACCTGGCGACGCTGTACCTGCTGGTCGAGCGCCTGCGCCTGGAAACTTCGCTGGCCCTGGCGACCCTGGCCTGGCTGGTGGCGGCGACGGTGCTGGTGAGTGTCTGGGTCAGGTTGCATTGACCTGTTCAGGGCAGCAGCAGTATCAATACACCGCCACATGGGTATCGGCCAGGCGCTGCGTGTTCAGATACGGCAACACCGCACCCAGCAACGGCCCTTTGAACTGCTCCTGAAAGCGATGCGCCAGGCCTGGAATCAGGCGTAGCTGGCTGCCCTTGATGTGCGCGGCCAGGTGTACGCCATGCATCACCGGCAGCAGCGGGTCGGCGGTGCCATGCACCACCAGGGTCGGCAGGCGCAGGTTGTTGAGCAGCTCAACCCGGCTCTGTTCGGCGAGGATCGCCATGATCTGGCGCTTGACCCCTTCGGGGTTGAAGGCGCGGTCGTAGGCTATCGCGGCCTGCTCAAGCAGCGCCTGACGATCATCCTTGACCTCGGGGCTGCCTAAGGCGGCCAGCAAGTCGGCCTGCTGTTCAAGCGCCACCTCGCGATTCGGCGCACCGCGCCTGGCCAGCAACTGCACCAGCGCCGGGCTTGGTGCCGGCAGGCCCTGGGCACCGGAACTGGACATGATCAGGGTCAGGCTCTCGACCCGCTGCGGTGCCAGCGCCGCCAGATGCTGGGCGATCATGCCGCCCATGCTCACGCCCAGGACATGAAAGCGCTCGACCTGCAGGGCATCCATCAACCCCAGGCCGTCTTCGGCCATGTCGCTCAGGGTGTAAGGCGCGGCCACCGGCAAACCCAGCTTGTAGCGCAGTACTTCGAAGGTCAGGTTGGCGTCGTCTGGCGCCTGGTTCCAGCTGGACAGGCCGACATCGCGGTTATCGTAGCGGATCACCCGAAAGCCCTGCTGACACAGGGCCACCACCACTTCATCGGGCCAGTGGATCAGTTGCCCGCCCAGGCCCATGACCAGCAGCAAGACCGGGTCCGAATCACGCCCGATGCTCTGGTAAGCCAGGCTGACCTGCGCCAGCTCGACCCGTTCAGTGGGCACGTTGACGTCGCAACGCGCCGCTGCAAAAGAAGGAATGGCGCACATCAGCGCCAGAAAAAAAACCAAAGCCCGCATGAGCGAAACACCAGAATGCAAATCCCCAGTAGAGCGCGAGTCTGATGAAATTCGTTCAAGCGCGCTGCCACAGTTGCGTGACAGTTTGATGAATGTCGCCCGACGGTTATCCGCAGTACCTATGTACCGCATCTAGCGGCAACGCCTCGCGCCCAATGTGAACGCCATTTCCGGCCATAACTTCACGTTTGGGATACCGCCATGAGCGATTTGCCAGAAGTCCCCGCCCCTCACTCTCCTGTGGATTTCATTTCAGTCATAAACCACGACACTGCGTTGCTGGCAGATGCCAGCAAACGCTGGAAAGACCACCGCGATACTTTCACCACCTTGCTTGCACAAGCACCCGGCGTTTACCAGACACTACAGGACGTAGTACGCGAACAGCTGGGTGTCGATCCACTGAGCACTGCCCTGCGATTCCGTATCTCCGATGCACACGACAGCGATGTCAGCCTGGTCGCCCTGGCGCTACACACGCGCCAGTATCCCCAGCCGCCCGCTGATCTTGACCAGCACGCCCAGGTGACCGCTCAGGGCCCCGATCATCCGACCTTGCGCCTGACACCCACACAACTGCTCGCCAGGCTTGCGCAACTGGACCTTCCCGCAGCGGTCCGACGCCAGTGGGATCGCTACTGGCAAGCGCGGGCCGCCGATACCGTCGTCAGCCGCCGTACCCATGCCCAGCACCAGTACCTGGATATTTTCAAGGCCAGTTGGGATGTGGCGCTGGCAACCGGCAAATTCGATAGGCAACAGCAGCGCGCGGTCCAAGAGGTGCTCGACAACCCTGAATGGCAAAGCCAGCAAGGTATCGAGATCCAGACCGTCGCGATAGACGGACAGGCAATGCCAGGAGCGCTGCTGTTCAAAATCGAAGACGAACCACAGCTGATGCTGTATCGCCCCGACAGCGGCTTCAGTACCCACGCGTCCCAGGCGGACCTGGAGGCGGCCATTGGCGCCACGGTCTCCAGCGTCAGCTATGAAAGCCACGGCAGCCTTTCAGGCGGTTTCAGCCCGCTGTTCAACAGCCTGCTCAATGAGCGTTTGAGCGCGCTGGACTTCAAGCCCGGCGAAGATATTCGCCAGTTTGGCGAACTTGCGCTGTCGATGGTCCACTGGGTCGATACTCAGCAGCGCAGTTCAAGCATCTTCAGCCTGCCGCCTGCCCTTGAATCAACCGACAGCGAAGACGCCTCGCAGCGTTCGCTCTACGACTTTGGCAGCTTGAACCTCGACATCCCTTATTCCATCCGCCTGCAACAGATCAACACCCAGCGGGCACTGATGGCCAGCATTGCCGAAACCGATCTGCAAGCGCTCAAGGATCATCAGCAAACTCTTGGCGATGCCTGCCAACAAGCGGAACAGGCCATTGAGCAGCAACTGAAGGCCGACACCTGGCACCAGGAGCAATCCCCCGCCGCCAATGCTGCGCTGCTCCAGGCGCATTACCACGGCTTGCGCGCCCACGCGCGCTTTCAGAACCTGCTGGGGCAAATCGATAACGAAGAATTGAGGTGGCTCGAAAGCCTTCTCGATCAACCCGACACCTTCCCGCGCCTGGGCTCCAGTATTGTCGCGGCGCATCCAGTGCTCAACACAACGTCGATGGACAATGGCGTCCAAATCTCTACCAGCACCACCCTCAATGATTGCCTGGTCGTGACCCTGCAGGACGGTGACAACCCGCAGAGCCTGCTGCTGTACTGGCCGGGTGAAGCCGGCGGGCTGCTGCGCTGCGCCAACCAAGCGGAACTGACCCGCTGCTTCGCCATCAACGATCAGAGCGAGCAGTCACTGAGCCTAAGCCCGGTGACCGGCGATGTCCTGGCCGTGGTTCTGGCCCACCATTTAAGCCAGGCCAAGACTGCGCTGACCACCGAGGAGGCGCCCGCGGCGGTGAAAGAAGCACTGACCCGGCGCCTGCAGGTCCCCCGCCACGCCGCGCGCGAGTACGCGTTCAACCTGATCCAGGAACAGGAAACCAGTGCCACGTTGACGGGCGCTCCCCTGAACTGGCTGGACAAGTTGTCGGCCAGCGATCGCGCGATGCTCAAGGCCGGCACCCTCGGCTTCATCGCGGCCATGCACCGGGCCCAGGCCCTGGTCGCCCGCGACCTGCCCCACCGCGAACTGTTCTGCCGCCAGCTCATCAGCCAACGCCTGAAGCAGGACTTCCCTGGCTACGACGACAGCCCCATCACCCTCTACCTGCCAGAGAGCACCTCGTGGGTGCCCATTGTGGTTGACAGCACCAGCCCCCAGGGCATTGCCACCAAGCCGACGCTCAAGGCCAGCAACAAATGGGTCGACCTGACGCTGGATGCCTTGTTGCTGGACAACATCGACGAGGCCATGAAAGAGCGTCTGAGTTTTCTCAAGCTGAAGCTCAACACATCGAATCAGGCGCTTGTTCAACAGCTCAAGGACAGCATCGACAAAACCTACCTGAGCGGCTTGGCCACCGACCTTGACCTGGCCCAGCAATACGAAAACAAGATCACCGAGGCGTATCGGGGCACTCACGAAGGCGCTTTTTCCCGGGCCTATCGGCGTCAATGCCTGGGTGAACCTTTCCGCCAGATGCTCATCATGCATAGCGCCCAGGCCAGGGCCAAGGGCGAGCTGGACGACAGGGGCCAGACGATCTTCAATATCGCCATCGACGCCGACAGCAAAGCGGCCTACCAAGCCGACGGCCATGATATTGAACTGATTTCTGCCCGGCTGACCGCAGGCGGCGAAGACACCGACAGCTACGGCACTACGCTGTCCGGGGTCACCTTCATCAGCGATCAGAACAGCGGCATCACCGTACTCTACCGACCCGAGCATCCCACCCGCCTGGTACGCCAGTACAGCAGCCTGGAAGCGGCCCGTTCCGGGCTGTATGACCTGAGCAAGCAGAGCGGCGAAATCGACTACCTGGCCGGGCGCGCCTTGCTGGGCAACCCGGACGCACACCGATCGCGGATGCGCCAGGCCATCAAACATCGCTTCGACGGCATTATTGGCCTGGGCACGACATGGCCCTCGACCACCTCACTGGCCCAGCACCTACTCGACGCCCAGGGTGGCCGCATTCTCGAAGCCCATCGCGCCACCTCGCGCTCGAACCGCGACCTGTGGCTGGAAAACTTCGCCTACCAGAGCGGCATGATCTTTAACTACATCAAGATGGCGCTGGGCTTCATTCCGGTAATCGGGACCGTCGTCGCCGTCTACGACTTCTTTGAAGCCAGTGCCCGACTGGTCAGCGCATTGCGCCAGGATGAGGTGTACAAGGCGCTGGAGGCGCTGCAACAAGTGCTGCTGGCTTTCGTCGATGCTGCCATCGACCTCGCGCCCGGCCTGCCCCTCAAGGCCCTGAGCGCCCGTCAGCTGACCCGCCAGCGTCAGTTGCAACTGTTGCAAGCAGGCCCGGCGGCGGGCTTTGCGCCCGGCAGCGCCCAACGCCTGTCGCGCTTTGAAGGTTACGAATACCAGACGCCGTTGTCGCTGGCCGGGATCGAGCCGGGGCGCCACGGCAAGTACAAAGGCATCTACCAGCACGCCAAAGGCGACTTCATCCTGGTGGGCGACCGCCCCTGCCAGGTGCAATGGCTGGAGACGGAACACACCTGGCGTCTGCGTGGCACACAGTTCAAGACCTGGCGGAAAAATATCGCGCTGAATGAAAACGGCCAGTGGGACACCCATTTCGCGCTGTATGGCGTGCACCTGCGCGGCGGCGGTGCAGGCGGCGGCCAGGTACTGGGGCATCTGGCGGATGTATTGGCACCGTACTGGCCGGCGGCGATTCGCGAGCGGCTACCGACATCATGGACGGATGTACGTCAGCGCCAATACCAAAGGCTTTTAAACAAGTTAAGGTCAGACGGTGAAGCCTTTCAACTGCAAACACGCAGAGTCAATGACAAACACCGCCAAGGGCTCGCTGTCACAGAACAAGAGCTCGAAAAGGACATCAAGGACGCAATTGCGCTGTACACAACCTACGAAGACTTCCTGGCACTGGCAACCCGCTCCAATGCCCAGGCAACAAAAGATCAAATGAGCGTCACAGCGAAAATGCTGACCAGCCGTTACCACCTCAGATTGAACAACGCCATCACACGCATCGAGTCTATTAATACCGAAATAGCGAACATCGGCCTGGAGGTCAACAGACTGGTCCAGAGAATCCCGCAAACCCTGGCGGCGGACGGAACCGCAGGAGAGGCTTTTTACACCCTTGCCCGTCAAATGGCGCAGAAGAGAAATCAGGCTCTGCCCCTTCGCCGCAACATTCTTGAAGCGCTTGAACTGATGGCACGCCATCTCGACAACATGAGGATCTGGAAACTCAAAATCACCCAGGGCATTGACCGAAGGGACTTTATCAGCGACATCGATCGCGTGACCGATACCCTCACACCCGTGGTGCTCAACGGCCTGCGAATCGACCAGCTCAAAGAGTTGATCAGTAAACCGCTAAGCGGTTTCGACCTAGGCTGGGCCAATCTTCAGATAAAATTGTCAGCACCGCGCAATCGCCTTGACCGGATGCTCTATGCCCTGAGCCAGCTTGCTTCGGTCAGCCATAGCAGAGCGCAACGCAGTGCAATACTCAAACAAGGGGTCGATGAACTTCAAGCCTTCAAGAACAATCTGCGCTACTGGAGCATCAGCGATGATGAGTACTTCGACGCCGCTGTTGTAAAGGTACTAGAGAGTCGCCTCGACGACAGCATCAATTACTACAGCCGCTACTTGAATACACCCACCGAAAATCTTCCAACCGTGCCGAAAAACCAGCCCACAAGCGCTCGGGTGTTTCAGACCACTGACGACCTTTACCTTATTGGTACTCCCACACAACAGCGCAACACCTACACGCTCACGGGTATCAATGGCCGTGACGAAATCTACATTCAAGGCGCCGACGGTAAGTTCATCCTGCAAAACCCCGACACGTCCGCAGGTTCAGCCAGTCAACCGTCGCTTTCACAAAGCCGTTCCGAGGCACGCAAGTTTCTCGACGGATCCTCTGCGTTTCGCAACAAAGTAGATGGTTATGCCACTCAAAATCTGGAACCCGCCAGCCTTGAGGACTTGATGCTCAAACGGGCCGACGACCTGAATGCTGCCGCCAACACAATCGAACGCCTAAGCCCCACCGACGACTTGATCAACGAACTGCGCGAAGCCGCAAGACAGCTGGTGAACGATGGACGTCAACTGCGCGTCCAGCAAATTCTGCAAACCAAACAGCCTAACGGCGGCCACCTTGAGTACTTAGAGAATCAACGGGGTGTGGTGGAGATCGAAAAGGTTGGCGGCCTTGTGGAACTAAGAAAACGCCCCGATGGACGTCCGGACTTTCTGCAGGAGTACGTCATCTATGATCGCACCCAACAACCGCGACGTACCCTCTGGTATGCGCACTTCCATTACAACAAGCAGAAGCCGCGCTTTGCCGAGTTCGACAAAGCCCATTTGAAAATACCGGCCCAGCGCAAACTGGGCACAGAATGGCAAAGCAGCCAGATCGAAGAAGTGCAAATCTGGCGAGGTGACCTGGGCCGGCCATTGGCCGAACGTGTCTTCGCCAACCTCTTCTGAAACCACACCGGGCATCCTTGAACAGGATGCCCGGTTCGCGCTCTACGCCAGTTCGCTGCGCAATTGCCGCGCCGCCGCGACCATGTTGATAAGTGCCGCTTCAGTCTCCGGCCAGGCACGGGTCTTCAGGCCGCAGTCCGGATTGACCCACAGGCGTTCAGCCGGGATGCGCTTGACCGCCTTGCTCATCAACTTGACCATCTCGGCCGTGTCCGGCACCCGCGGTGAGTGGATGTCGTAGACGCCCGGGCCGATGTCGTTGGGGTAGTCGAAAGCTTCGAAGGCCTCCAGCAACTCCATGTCCGAACGTGAAGTCTCGATGGTGATGACGTCGGCGTCCATGGCCGCGATCGCTTCGATCACATCGTTGAACTCGCTGTAGCACATGTGGGTGTGGATCTGGGTTTCATCGCGCACGCCGCTTGAGCACAGGCGGAAGGCTTCCACCGCCCAACCCAGGTATTGCTGCCATTGCGCCCGGCGCAGCGGCAGACCTTCACGGAACGCGGCTTCGTCGATCTGCACGATCTTGATGCCGGCGGCTTCCAGGTCCTGCACTTCGTCACGAATGGCCAGCGCCAGTTGCTCGGCCTGGACCTTGCGCGACACGTCTTCGCGCGGGAACGACCACATCAGCATGGTCACCGGGCCCGTCAGCATGCCCTTCATGACCTTGCTGGTCAGGCGCTGGGCGTATTCGATCCAGGCCACGGTCATGGCCTGCGGACGGCTGAGGTCGCCGTAGATGATCGCAGGCTTTACGCAACGCGAACCGTAGCTCTGCACCCAGCCAAAGCGGGTGAAGGCATAGCCGTCCAGTTGCTCGGCAAAGTACTCGACCATGTCATTGCGCTCGGCTTCACCGTGCACCAGCACGTCCAGGCCCAGGCGCTCCTGGACCTGCACGGCATGGCGAATCTCGCTGTGCATGGCATCGGTGTAATCGTTGGCCGAGAGCTTGCCCTGCTTAAAGGCCTGACGCGCCAGGCGGATCGCCGAGGTCTGCGGGAAAGAACCGATGGTGGTGGTCGGGAACGCCGGCAGTTGCAGGCGCTGACGCTGGGCTTCGATACGCTGGGCGAAGGCCGACTGACGCCGGCTATCGGCAGCGGTGACGGCGGCCAGGCGCGCCTGGACCTGCGGCTTGTGAATGCGTGGCGACTCGGCACGGCTTTTCTGTACCGCGCGGCTGTGGCTCAGGGCGTTTTGTACTGCTGGCAAGTGCGGGGTATCCAGGGCCTTGGCCAGCACGGCGATCTCTTCACACTTTTGCACGGCGAAGGCCAGCCAGCTTTTCAGCTCGGCATCGAGCTTGTCTTCACGGGACAGGTCCACGGGACTGTGCAGCAACGAGCAGGAACTGGCGACCCAGAGGTTGGCACCGAAGCGCTGCTGGGCCTGTTGCAGCTGCTCCAGGGCCTTGTCCAAGTCGCAGCGCCAGACGTTGCGGCCGTTGACCACACCCAGCGACAGTACCTTGTAGGTTGGCAGGCGATCGAGCACGGCCGGCAGTTGTTCCGGGGCGCGCACCAGGTCGATGTGCAGGCCATCCACCGGCAGGCCGACGGCCAGGCCGAGGTTGTCTTCCAGGCCACTGAAGTAGGTGGCGACCAGTTTCTTCAGGGGCGAGTACTGGAGGATGTGGTAGGCACGTTCGAAGGCGTTCTTCCATTCCTGCGGCAGGTCCAGGCCAAGGATCGGCTCGTCGATCTGCACCCACTCCACACCCTGGCGCGACAGGCGGCTGAGGATTTCACCGTACACCGGCAGCAGGCGCTCAAGCAGGTCGAGCTTGTCGAACTCGCCGCCTTTGGCCTTGCCCAGCCACAGGTAGGTCAGCGGGCCGATCAGCACCGGTTTCACCGCGTGGCCGAGGGCCTGGGCTTCGGCGACTTCTTCGAACAGTTGCTCCCAACTGAGCAGAAAGCGCTGGTCAGCACTGAATTCCGGGACCAGGTAGTGGTAGTTGGTGTCGAACCACTTGGTCAGCTCTTGCGCATATTGCGTCTGGCCGTGGCTGGCACCGCAGCAGGTGCTGGCGCCACGGGCCATGGCGAACAGGGTATCGAGGGTCGGCAGGCCGTTATCACCGGTAACCTGGGCGAAGCGCTCGGGAATTGCACCGAAGGTCAGCGAGTGAGTCAGCACCTGGTCGTACCAGGCAAAGTCGCCAACCGGCAGCAGCTCGATCCCGGCGTCTTTCTGCACCTGCCAGTGACGGGCACGCAGTTCGCGGCCAACGGCTTCAAGGCCGGCCTGATCGAGATCGCCTTTCCAGTAGGCTTCTTGTGCTTTTTTCAGTTCGCGGTCAGCGCCGATGCGCGGGAAACCAAGGTTGTGGGCCAGTGCCATGAGAAAACGTCCTCCCTGTAAAAGATGACGCTATTGTCGACAGTCAGACCAACATGAGACAAACTCAATAAATTCGTGTTCATCTCAAAGTTTACTCATGGAGCCCCTCGGTGCTGGAAATTCGCCACCTGAAAACCCTGCACGCCTTGCGCGAAGCCGACAGCCTGGTCGAGGCCGCTGAACGCCTGCACCTGACCCAGTCGGCACTGTCCCATCAGTTCAAGGAGCTCGAGGAGCGCCTGGGCATGCCGCTGTTCATGCGCAAGACCAAGCCGCTGCGTTTTACCAGCGCCGGCCTGCGCCTGCTGCAGCTGGCCGATGCCACCCTGCCATTGTTGCGCGGCGCCGAGCGTGACATCGCCCGCCTGGCCGGCGGCACTGCCGGGCGCCTGCACATGGCCATCGAATGCCATAGTTGCTTCCAGTGGCTGATGCCGACCATCGACCAGTTCCGCGATGCCTGGCCGGAGGTCGAACTGGACCTGGCCTCGGGCTTTGCCTTCGCCCCGCTGCCGGCGCTGGCCCGCGGCGACCTCGACCTGGTGGTGACCTCCGACCCGCTGGAGCTCAGCGGCATCACCTACGTGCCGCTGTTTACCTACGAAGCCATGCTTGCCGTGGCCAACCAGCACCCGTTGGCGCACAAGCCGTACATGGTGCCGGAAGACCTGGCCACGGAGACCCTGATCACCTACCCGGTAGAGCGTGACCGCCTGGACATCTTCACCCGCTTCCTGGAGCCGGCCGACGTCGAGCCCGCGCAGGTGCGCACGGCCGAATTGACGGTGATGATGATGCAACTGGTGGCCAGCGGCCGCGGGGTCTGCGGCATGCCGCACTGGGCCTTGCACGAGTACAGTTCGCGTGGCTACGTGAAGGCCAAGCGCCTGGGCGAGAAAGGCCTGTTCGCCACGCTCTACGCGGCGGTGCGCAGCGACATGCTCGATGCGCCGTACATGCGCGATTTTCTGCTGACCGCCAAGGACACCTCGTTCTCGACCCTCGATGGCGTCAGCGCGGTACGCTGAGCCTTACACGGCCCGGCGTTGCTCCTGCACCAGGCGCAACGCCAGGCCGGCCAGGACGAAACCCATCACGTAGCGCTGCAGCATCAGCCACAGCGGGTAGCGTACAAACCAACCGGCGATGCCGGCGGCGAACAATGCGATCAGCAGGTTGACCGAAAAGCTTACGGCGATCTGGGTCAGGCCCAGGGCCAGGCTCTGGAGCAGCACCGAGCCGTTTTCCGGCGAGACGAACTGTGGCAGCACCGAGAGGTAGAACACCGCCACCTTGGGGTTGAGCACGCTAGTCAGAAAACCCATCAACACCAGTTTGCGCGGTGAGTCCGGCGCCAGCTCGCGAGGCTCGAACGGCGAACGGGCACCCGGCTTGACCGCCTGCCAGGCCAGCCACAGCAGGTAGCCGGCACCCGCCCACTTGAGCAGGTCGTAGGCCAGCGGCACGGCCATGAACAAAGCAGTCAGGCCAATGGCTGCGGCCGTCATGTGCACCAGAAAGCCGCCGACCACCCCCAGCAGCGACGTCACCCCAGCCATGCGGCCCTGGCAGATCGAACGGGAAATCAGGTAGATCATGTTCGGCCCGGGGGTGAGCACCATCAGCAGCGCGGCGCCGATAAACAGCAGCCATTCATGGGTGGGGATCATCGGCATTCCTTTGCAAGTGAGATCAGGCAGGTGCTGTAGTTAACTGCCGGTACAGCGGCAGAATCAAGTCCCGGGTCAACGGCGCCAGCTCAAGGGTCAGTTGCTTGCGCGCCGAGACCCAGACCACCTCTTCGATTTCCGCGGCAGGCTCGACCGGCATGGCGGTGTGCACCTTGAAAATCTCGGCCTGGACGACAAAACCCGGCTCGTTGGCGGCCGGGGCACTGAACTGCCCCAGGTACTCGGCGTCCTGCGCCTCGATCGCCAGGCCCAGCTCTTCGAACAGCTCGCGGGCCAGGGCGCTGACCGGCTGCTCGTCGGCCTCGATCTTGCCGCCCGGCTGCATGAACGCCTGGGTACCGCGCTTGCGCACCAGCAGGGTACGGCCTTGCGGGTCAAGCAGGAGGGCGGCGGCGATGCGGATGGTTTTGCTCATGGGACGCTCGTGAACAGGAAAGCGCGCAAGGATCACATGTTGGCAGGTGCCTTTCAATCCTGGGCCGGTCTGACGAACGCCCCTTGCAAGCCCGCGCCATTGGCCGCATAAACAGGCCATGAACCTACCCGCCTGCAAGCACCCGGAACTGGACGCCTTCCACCGCGCGGTCCGCACCTGGTTCGAGCGCCAGTTCCCGACGGTCACCGCCGCCCAGGCCCGGGCCTGGCCGTTGATCGGCAGCGGGCAATCGTTGTTGGTGGCAGCGCCTACCGGCTCGGGCAAAACCCTCACTGCCTTCCTGGCCATCCTCGACGAGCTGTTCGTGCAGGGCCTGGCCGCCGGCCAGTTGCCGGACCAGACCCAGGTGGTCTACGTCTCGCCACTCAAGGCGCTGTCCAACGATATCCAGATCAACCTGCAGGCGCCGCTGGCCGGGATCAACGCGGTACTGGCCGAGCAAGGCCTGGCGCCGCTGGAAATCCGCACGGCGGTGCGCAGCGGCGATACCCCGCAAAAAGAACGCACAGCCATGCGCCGCCAGGCTCCGCATATTCTGGTGACCACCCCCGAATCGCTGTATGTGTTGCTCGGCTCGGCCTCCGGGCGCCAGGGCCTGGCCAGCGTGCACACGGTGATCGTCGACGAAATCCACGCCCTGGCCGGCAACAAGCGCGGCAGCCATCTGGCCCTGAGCCTGGAACGCCTTGAAGCGCTGTGCGGGCGGCCACTGCGGCGCATCGGCCTGTCGGCCACGCAACGCCCGGTCGAGCGCGTGGCGCAGTTTCTGGTGGGCCAGGGGCGCGAGTGCGCGATTGTCGATATCGGCCATGCCCGCCCCCGCGACCTGGGCCTGGAAGTGCCGCCGGTGCCGCTTGGCGCGGTGATGGCCACGGATGTCTGGGGCCTGGTCTACGATCGCCTGGCGGCCTTGGCCCGCGAGCACCGCACCACCCTGGTGTTCGTCAACACCCGGCGCCTGGCTGAGCGCCTGACCCGCCATTTGAGTGAACGCCTGGGCCGCGACGCCGTGGCCGCGCACCACGGCAGCATGGCCAAGGAGTACCGCCTGGACGCCGAGCAACGGCTCAAGCGTGGTGAGCTGCAGGTCCTGGTAGCCACCGCCTCGCTGGAGCTGGGCATCGATATCGGTGAGGTCGAGCTGGTCTGCCAGATTGGCTCGCCCGGCTCGATTGCCGCGTTTTTGCAAAGAGTCGGGCGCTCCGGGCACCAGGTCGAAGGCACGCCCAAGGGCCGGCTGTTCCCGCTGTCGCGCGATGACCTGATCGAATGCGCAGCGTTGCTCGATTGCGTACGGCGCGGCGAGCTCGATCGCCTGCAGGTGCCGCAGGCACCGCTGGACGTATTGGCGCAACAGATCGTCGCCGAAGTCAGCAGCCAGGAATGGCATGAACAGGCGCTGTTCGACTGCCTGCGCCGGGCCATGCCCTACGCCGAGCTGGATCAAGGCCACTACCAGGCGCTGCTGCGCATGCTCGGCGAAGGCTTCAATGGTCGCCAGGGTATCCGCAGCGCCTATCTGCACCGCGATGCGGTCAACGGTACCCTGCGCGGGCGCCGTGGCGCGCAACTGACGGCGCTGACCAGCGGCGGCACCATCCCCGATAACGCCGACTACAGCGTGGTGCTCGAACCGCAGAGCCTGAACATCGGCACGGTCAACGAAGACTTCGCGGTGGAAAGCATCGCTGGCGATATCTTCCAGCTGGGCAACGCCTCTTACCGCATCCTGCGCGTGGAAAGCGGCCGGGTGCGGGTCGAGGACGCCAAGGGCCTGCCGCCGAGCATCCCGTTCTGGCTCGGTGAAGCGCCGGGGCGCAGTGACGAGTTGTCGGCAGGCGTGGCACGCTTGCAAGGCGAGATCGACCAGCGCCTGGGCGCTGCCGACGGCCAGTTGCAACCGCTGCTCGACTGGCTGACGACCGAGCTGAGCCTGGGCCTGGACAGCGCCGAGCAATTGCTTGAATACCTGGCCCATACTCGCCAGGTGCTCGGCGCCCTGCCCTCGCAGCAGACCCTGGTGATGGAGCGTTTTTTCGACGAGTCCGGCGGCACCCAGCTGATCATCCACTCACCGTTCGGCAGCCGCATCAATCGCGCCTGGGGCCTGGCCCTGCGCAAGCGCTTCTGCCGTACCTTCAACTTCGAGCTGCAGGCGGCGGCCAGCGAAGATGCGATTGTCCTGTCGCTGTCGGCCAGCCACAGCTTTGCCCTCGAAGAAGTCTGGCGTTACCTGCACAGCAACAGCGCCGAGGCGGTGCTGATCCAGGCCCTGCTCGATGCGCCGCTGTTCGGCGTGCGCTGGCGCTGGAATGCCGGCACCGCGCTGGCCCTGCCGCGCTTTGTCGGCGGGCGCAAGGTGGCGCCGCAAATCCAGCGGATGAAAAGCGAAGACCTGATAGCCGCAGTGTTCCCCGACCAGATTGCCTGCCTGGAAAACCTCGCCGGCGAGCGGCAGATTCCCGATCACCCACTGGTCGAGCAGACCCTCGACGACTGCCTGCACGAAGCCATGGACAGCGAAGGCTGGCTGGCGCTGCTGCGGCGTATCGAACACGGCCAGATCACGCTGATTGCCCGTGACCTGCCCGCGCCTTCGCCGCTGGCCTCGGCCATTCTCAACGCCCGGCCCTATACCTTCCTGGATGATGCGCCGCTAGAAGAACGACGCACCCAGGCCGTACTCAATCGCCGCTGGAACGAGGCGCAAAGCAGCGATGACCTCGGCGCGCTCGACCCGCAGGCCATCGCCGCCGTACAAAGCGAGGCGTGGCCGACGCCCACCCGCAGCGATGAAATGCATGAGGCTCTGATGAGCCTGGCCTGCATCAGCCAGGCCGAAGCCGAGGCCAATGACGGCTGGCAAGAGTGGCTGGCGGCGCTGGGCAATGAAGGCCGCGCCTGCCGCCTGCAACTGAGCGGTGGCCAAGCATTGTGGCTGGCCCGCGAACGCCTGATGCTGCTGCGCGCCCTGTACCCAAACGCGCCCCTGACACCCGACGTCAGCGCCCTGCCCGGCTTTGATCAGGCCATGGACGCCGAAGCCGCATTGGTCGAGCTGCTGCGCGCACGCCTGAGCGGCTTCGGCCCGCTGACGACCGAGCAGATTGCCGCGCCGCTGCAACTGCCGGTCAGCGCCATCGAGCAGGCCCTGGCCCGCCTGGAAGGCGAAGGCTACGTGATGCGCGGGTACTACTTTCAACCAAATCAGCAACCAAATCAGCAACCGAACCAGCAACCGGGCCAGCAAGCGCTGCAATGGTGCGAACGGCACCTGCTGGCGCGGATTCATCGCTACACCATCAAGCGCCTGCGCCGGGAAATTGAACCGGTCAGCCTGCAGGACTTCACCCGCTTTCTGTTCGACTGGCAGCACCTGGCACCCGGCTCGCGCCTGCAAGGCCAGGCCGCGCTGAGCGCCGTGCTCGATCAGTTCGAAGGTTACCCCGCAGCGGCGGCGGCCTGGGAAAGCGACCTGCTGCCCACCCGGCTCAAGGACTACAGCCCGCGCTGGCTCGACGAAGCCTGCCGCGCCGGCAAATATGCCTGGGCGCGCCTGGCCCCGAGCGCCGCGGCGAGCACCCTGCGCAGCACGCCGCTGGTGCTGTTGCCACGCCCCCGCCTGGGCTTGTGGCGGGCCCTGAGCCCGGCGCTGGACAGCAGCGAACTGGGCCTGCGTGCCCAACGCGTACACACGGTGTTGAGCGAACACGGCGCATTGTTCTTCGATGAGCTGGTGCACGACGCCCACCTGCTGCCCAGCGAACTGGAAAACGCCTTGCAAGAGCTGGTGGCCGCCGGTTTGATCAGCGCCGACAGCTTTGCCGGCCTGCGTGCACTGATTACCCCGGCGAGCAAACGCCAGGGCCGTAGCCATCGCCGCGGTCGCGGGCCGTTGTTCGGCGGTATGGAAGACGCCGGGCGCTGGGCGCTGTTGCGCAAACCCACTGCCAAGCGTGACGAGGACCTTGAACACATCGCCCGCACCTTGCTGCGCCGCTATGGCGTGATGTGCTGGCGCTTGCTGGATCGCGAGGCCGACTGGCTGCCCAGCTGGCGCGAGCTGCTGCGCTGCTACCACCGCCTGGAAGCCCGCGGCGAAATCCGTGGCGGGCGCTTTATCAGCGGCCTGGCCGGCGAGCAGTTCGCCCTGCCCGAGGCCGTGGCACTGCTACGCGAAGTGCGCCGGCGCCCGCTCGATGGCAGCCTGGTGGCGATCAGCGCCAGCGACCCGCTGAACCTGGTCGGCACCCTGCTGCCGGGCAGCAAGGTGCCTGCAGTCAGCGGCAATCGCCTGCTTTATCGCGATGGTGTGCCGGTGGCGACGCTGATTGCCGGCAAACTCCAGTTCAATGCAGAAGATGAACTGGCGGCGCATGGCGAATGGCGCGAGCGCCTGATCCGCGATGCTGCTCTGGTCACTTGACCTGCGGCGCGGCGAACCCGGCAAAGCGCTTGTTGAATCCGGCCACCCGACCTTCGACCGTGGTCTTGCGTTGCTGGCCGGTATAGATCGGATGCGAAGCGCTGGAAACATCCAGGGCCACGTAGGGGTAGGTTTTGCCGTCGCTATGGGTGTGGCTGCGGTCAGTGTCGACGGTCGAGCCGATCAGGAAGTACACATCGGCGGCAGTGTCGTGGAACAGCACGGGGCGATAGTCGGGGTGAATGCCGGGTTTCATGGTCAAGCCTCTTGGGAAAATGAACGAACAAGAGCTGATACTATATAACATATCAATTGCTCGCAAATACAAATGATTTTCGATTCCAAGATGAAGCTTGCAGCCCTTGCGCGCTGCGGGCTGGCGCTGGAAACCCCAACCGGGCTAAGGTCGGGGTTTGTCCAGGCCCTGAGCCTGACCGTGCCATCGCAAGGAAACCGTATGAGCCTGTCACTTCTCAGCCGCTACGCCTTCTTCGCTGCCTGTGTGTTGTTCACCCTGGTCAGCCTGCCCTTCCTCCACCACGAATGGCTGTGGCCGTTCACCCTGGTGACCGCCGTGCTCAGCCTGATCGGCCTTGGCGACCTGCTGCAAAGCCGTCACGCGGTGCGCCGCAACTACCCGATCCTGGGCAATATCCGCTACCTGGTCGAAGGCATTCGCCCGGAAATCCGCCAGTACTTGCTTGAAGCCGACAGCGATGCCCTGCCGTTTTCCCGGGCGCAGCGCTCGCTGGTGTATGCGCGGGCCAAGAACGAAGCTTCGGACAAGCCTTTCGGCACCCTGATCGACGTGTACCAGTCCGGTTTCGAGTTCATCGGCCACTCCATGCGCCCGGCGCCGCTCAGCGACCCGTCGAGCTTTCGGGTAATCGTCGGCGGCCCGCAGTGCACGCAGCCCTACTCGGCGTCGGTGTTCAATATCTCGGCGATGAGCTTCGGCTCACTCAGCGCCAACGCCATCCGTGCCCTGAACCAGGGGGCCAAGCTGGGCAACTTCGCCCACGACACCGGTGAAGGCAGCATCAGCCCCTACCACCGCGAGCACGGTGGCGACCTGACCTGGGAACTGGGCAGCGGCTACTTTGGCTGCCGCACCTCGGACGGGCGCTTTGACCCCGAGCGCTTTGCCGAGCAGGCGCGCAACCCGCAAGTGCGGATGATCGAAATCAAGATGAGCCAGGGCGCCAAACCCGGCCACGGCGGCATCCTGCCCAAGCACAAGGTCACCCGCGAAATCGCCGAAACCCGCGGGGTAATGATGGGTGAAGACTGCATCTCGCCGTCACGCCACAGCGCGTTCTCTACCCCGATCGAGATGATGCAGTTCATCGCCCAATTGCGTGAACTGTCGGGTGGCAAACCGGTGGGCTTCAAGTTCTGCCTCGGCCACCCCTGGGAGTTCATGGGCATCGCCAAGGCCATGCTGGAAACCGGCATCCTGCCTGACTTCATCGTCGTCGACGGCAAGGAAGGCGGCACCGGCGCGGCGCCAGTGGAGTTTACCGACCATATCGGCGTGCCACTGCGCGAAGGCCTGCTGTTCGTCCACAACACCCTGGTGGGCCTGAACCTGCGCGACAAGATCAAGCTCGGCGCCAGCGGCAAGATCGTCAGCGCCTTCGACATCGCCAGCGTCCTGGCCATCGGCGCCGACTGGGCCAACTCGGCGCGCGGCTTCATGTTTGCCATCGGCTGCATCCAGTCGCAAAGCTGCCACACCAACAAGTGCCCGACTGGCGTTGCCACCCAGGACCCGCTGCGCCAGCGCGCCCTGGTAGTGCCCGACAAGGCCCAGCGGGTGCACAACTTTCACCACAACACCCTCAAGGCCCTGGCTGAAATGCTCGCCGCCGCCGGCCTCGATCACCCCTCGCAACTGCAAGCCAAGCACCTGGTGCGGCGCATCTCGGCCACCGAGATCAAGCTGTTCTCGCAGATGCATGTGTTCCTCAAGCCGGGTGAATTGCTCAACGGCGAGGTCAACGGCGAGTTCTATTCGCGGATGTGGCAGATGGCGCGGGCGGACAGCTTCGAGCCGCAAGAGGTGGCGGCGGCCTGAAGATCGGTAACGCTAGGGGACGCGGGGCCAGTTGTGATTGTAGTTTTCATCTTCCAGGATGGGCTTCATGACAATGAAGCCCTGCTCACCGGTGACGTAGATCGAATAGAACCGGTTGTCCACCAGCGGCGCGCCCACGCCCCCTGCCGCCACCAACCGCTCAAAGTCCGAGCGTTCACCGCCAATGACATTATTGATCCCCAGCCGGGGAAAAAACTGCGCATGCAACACCGAATTGGAGCCGCTGAGGATGTATCTCAGTAGCGGCATGTGGGTGATGGCGCCATGTCCTCTGGGCAACCAGTTACCGTCACCGGGTGCCCTCAGGTAGTTGTACCTGTTTACGTCGCGCAGCTCACTGCGTGATACCAGGTCATTGGCAATGTAGTGCGCCATGGCTGATTCAAGTTCTTTCTTGGCGATGATCACCTGGCCATAGGCATAGCTGAAGGCAAACATGAACAGCGTTGGCAAGATCAACAGCCAGCGCAATCCCGGCCAGACCCGCCCCAGCAACTCGTGACTGAACAACAACAGTAAAACCAGCACTGGCGAAAAGCCGATGAAGTTTCGAGCCTCAAGGTTGGGCTCGGCAAGAAACAGCATCATGCCCGGCACACTCCAGACCAGGGCCACCGGGCTGAGCAGGTACAGCAGCGCAACGCCAAACCTGGCGGACGGCCGCCCGTGCATCTGGCGAATGTTTCCCATGAGCAATACAAAACCGGCACCTGCCCCCAATAGCAGGGCAAGCGTCAGCACATTGCCCGCAGAGGCCATCAGCAAGCCCAGCATCTGCATTGAGACGCACAACTTCTGCCACACCACACCGAGCCACTGCTGATCAACGGGCAGGTGGCTGCCGCGGGTATCGACAGCCAGTGGGTAGGCGGTAAGAAAATACATCAGGCCACCGACTACCAGTTGCACAAGCCGCTCCACAAGCATCACCAGCACTGCCTGGAGCGCAACCTTGTCTCTTACCCCGCGGATGAACTCGACAATGCACAAGCCAATAAACAGGCTGATGCTCAGTTGATATAGGCTCAGCGTTACGGCAATCAACAGGGCCGCCAGCAGCGTGCGAATAGTGCGATGTTCAACCCGGCAGGTTATTGCATAGATCACCGCGACCAGCGCCAGCACCATCCCCGGACCGTCGTATTGATAGGTCAGATTGCCGAGGAAAAACGGATTGCATAGCACTGGCAGGATCACCAGGCAGCTGGTAATCCCGGGGCGAGGAAACAGCCACAACGTCAGGCGCGCCATGGCCATGGCCAGGGCAACAATGCTGATCAGCAAGGGCATCGGGAAGATATTGATCGTTGCCTGGCTGAAGGTCAGTACCTTGTACAGCCACTCGAGCAGAATTCTGCCTTGATTGCGCCAGGCGTCCTGGGCCTGCAGCAACGCCCGCCAGTTGTCATCCACATAGGCGTAGTCGGCATGAACAATGGGAAACACGTAAGCCAGGGACAGAACAATAAAAAACAACAGCACCTGTTGGGGGCTTAACACCCGTTCACTCGCCAACACGCTTGGCCCCCTTTCGATAGCTCGTGCCATTGGCCCTGACGATCTCTTTGACCACATACCGGGGTCGATGCTTGGCCTCCATGTAGATACGGCCGATGTACTCCCCCAATATGCCGATACCGATCAGTTGCACCCCGCCCAGAAACAGTATCGCTGTCATCAATGACGGATATCCGGGCACCTCATTGCCGAACAGTAGCTTGTCCACTACCAGGTAACCGGCGTACAGCAACGCCAACAACGAGATACATGCGCCGACGTAGCTCCACAAGCGCAAAGGCCAGGTGCTGAACGAAGTTATGCCGTCCAGCGCCAGGTTCCACAGCCGCCAGGCGTTGAACTTGCTGCGCCCCACCGCCCTCGGCGCGCGGTCGTATTCGACGATGGCGACGTTGAACCCCGCCCACGACAGCACCCCCTTCATGAACAACTGCTGCTCGGGCAAGGTCTTGATCACGTCCACCACCTTGCGGTCCATCAGGCGGAAATCGCCGACGTTTTCTTCAATATGGGTGTAGGCAATACGGTTAAGCAGACGATAGAACAGCGAGGCGCTGCGACGCTTCAGGTAACCATCGCTGGAGCGATCCCGACGCTTGGCCAGGACCACGTCGGCACCGTCGCGCCACGCGTCGATCAACTGCGCAACCACCGCTACCGGGTCTTGCAGGTCAACATCCATGGGCACCACGGCGTCACCGCTGGCGTACTCCAGGCCGGCGAACAGTGCCGGTTCCTTACCGAAGTTGCGCGAGAAGTTGATCAGCACCACGTCCCTGTCCGCCAGCGCGAGCGAACGGGCGACTTCGGCGGTGCGGTCGCTGCTGCCGTCGTTGACGAAGACGATTTCAATGCAGTGTGCCTGCAACGAGGGTTCTTGACGCACAGCCTGGTAAAACAGTCTGAGCGCCTGTTCTTCGTTGAACACCGGCACGATCAGCGAGACGTTCATGACTCGGCCCCGCGAAACACCAGCCATTTGGCCAGCAGGAAGCCGCAGGTCAGGCTGATCAGGGAAAAACTCACTACCGTGATCATCCCGTGCAGCCGCCAGTGGTCGCCCAGCCAACCCACCGCCAGGCTGACCGTGCCCAGACACAGCATGAACAGCAGGTAGCGGCCGATCGAGGGCGGCACGGCGAAGGTGTAGAGCGCATTGACGTAGTAGGAAAGGCTCGCAGCAACACAAAACGCCAGCAGGTTGCTCAGGGCCTGGCTCAGGTCGAACTCGACCCGCAGGACGAAAAACAGCTGCCAATGAACCAGGGTATTGGCGATGCCAATTACGCTGTAGGTGGAAAATCCTTTCCATATGTTGGCCATTGCCTGTCACGCCTCGCTGACCGTTGCGCCTGGGCTCAGCAGGCCACGCCATTGGCGGTTCGTCTACTGATACTAATGACAGGAACGGACGATTTACGACCAACGGTCTGTTGCTCAAGGGACAATCGAGACATCCGGTAATACGCAACTTTTGCAATTCGCTGCCAATACCGCCACCCTGCCCCCCGCCCGACGTGCGGCGCGTGTTTTTGCCGGCGTCTGCCTGTCACTATTAAACCCACTGTTCAAGAGCCCGCTGCCATGCTTAACGGACGCGACCCGCGCATCGATTTCTTTCGAGGCCTGGCGTTGATCTTCATTTTCTGGGATCACGTCCCCCACAACCCTTTAGGCCAGATCACCCTGCGTAACATCGGCTTCAGCGATGCCGCCGAGGTTTTCGTCTTCCTTGCCGGCTACGCTGCAGTGCTGGCCTACGGCAAGGTGCTGCAGCGCGACGGTTATCTGATCGCCTGCGTGAAAATCCTGCGCCGCACCTGGGTGCTGTATGTGGTGCATATCTTCCTGCTGGCGATGCTGATGGGCATCGTGTTCTTTGCCAACAGCCATGTAGAAACTCGCGACCTGGTCCAGGAAATGGGTCTTACCCACTTCGTCACCAACCCTCAGCAAGCCCTGACCGACGAGCTGCTGTTGCGCTTCAAACCCAACCTGATGGACCCGCTGCCGCTGTACATCGTGCTACTGGCCGGCCTGGCGCTGGGGCTGGGGCTGCTGATGCGCAACACCCTGGCGGTGGTCGGTGTATCGATGGCGGTGTACCTGGCGGCCCCCGGCATGGGCTGGAACCTGGCGAATTTTTCCGATGGCGTGTGGTACTTCAACCCGGTCACCTGGCAGTTCCTGTTCGTGCTGGGCGGCGCCGCGGCGTTGTACGGGCAGCAGGCGCGGCCAGCACAAACCCGACCGTTGCGCCGCCAGCCACTGTTCCTGGCAGCTGCCGCCTATTCACTGACAGCCGGCATCATTACCCTGTCCTGGCGCTGGCCAGAGATTCACGATGCGTGGATGCCGGCCAGCCTCAACAACCTGCTGTACCCGATCAGCAAGACCGACCTGTCGCCGGTGCGCTTGCTGCACTTCCTGGCCCTGGCCTACGTCACCGCCAAGCTGCTGCCCGGCAGCGGCTGGACGCAGAACTGGCTGGCGCAGCAAACCGGGCGCATGGGCCGCTATTCGCTTGAAGTATTCTGCCTGGGGGTGCTGCTGGCGCCGCTGGCGGACATGATCAATGCCATGGCCGGCGATGCCTTTGCCATGCAGGTATTCACCGCCCTGGTGGGCGTCGCGATCATGGCCCTGCTCGGCGCCTGGCTGGACTTCAACAAGCGCCTGACCCAGCCGATGCGGGCGGTTGCTACCTGATTCGCGCAGGTAAAAAAAAGCCCGTATCCAAGGATACGGGCTTTTTTACTTACGCGAGGATCAGGACGCCGAACTTGCCGCGCGCTGTTCCACGCTGTTTGGCGACAGCTTGAACACGTAGTACAGCACGGTCAGCATCACCAGGAACGCCGGGCCGATGTACAGGGCTACGCGGGTTTCCTCGAAGTAGGCCATCAAGCCGACCACCAGGATCAGGAACGCCAGCGCCAGGTAGGAGCTCAGCGGCCACAGCCACATGCGGTACTTCAAGGCAGCGCGCTCGGCGTTGCTCAGGCCGGCGCGGAACTTCAGCTGGGCCAGGAGGATCATCACCCAGGTCCAGATCGCGCCGAAGGTGGCAATGGCGGTTACCCAGACGAAGACTTTCTCCGGCACCAGATAGTTGGCCAGCACGCCCAGCAGCAAGGCTGCGATCGACAGCAGCAAGGCATTGCGCGGTACGCCGTTGCTCGAGGTGCGGGCAAAGGTGGCCGGCGCCTGGCCGTTCTGCGCCAGGCTGTAGAGCATGCGCCCGGTGCTGAAGATGCCGCCGTTGCACGACGACAGCGCGGCAGTGATCACCACGAAGTTGATGATACCGGCAGCAGTCTTGATGCCCAGCCGCTCGAAGGTCATCACGAACGGGCTGCCCTGGCTGCCGATTTCGTTCCACGGGTAGATCGACAGGATCACGAACAGGGCGCCGACGTAGAACAGCAGGATGCGCCAGAACACCGAGCCGATGGCCTGGGGAATGGTCTTTTGCGGGTTGCGCGCTTCACCGGCGGTCAGGCCGATCATCTCGACGCCCAGGTAGGCGAACATCACCATCTGCAGCGACATCAGCACGCCGGTCACGCCATTGGGCATGAAGCCGCCGTTGCTCCAGAGGTTGGAGATGCCCATGGCCACGCCATCGTTGCCGAAACCGAAGGCGATGATGCCGACGCCGCCCAGGACCATGGCGATGATGGTGACGATCTTGATCAGGGCGAACCAGAACTCGAACTCACCGAAGGCCTTGACCGCGATCAGGTTGATCGCGCCCATGCTGCCCAGAGCCGCCAGGGCCCAGATCCAGCGCGGCACTTCCGGGAACCAGATGCCCATATAGATGGCCACCGCGGTGATTTCCGCCACGCAGGTCACCAGCCACAGGAACCAGTAGTTCCAGCCGGTAAGAAAACCCGCCAGCGGGCCGAGGTAGTCTTGGGCGTAGCGGCTGAACGAGCCGGCTACCGGGTTGTGCACGGCCATCTCGCCAAGGGCGCGCATGATCACCAGGATCGCCAGACCGCCAATGATGTACGACAGCATGATGGCCGGACCGGCCATTTCGATGGCCTTGGCCGAACCGAGGAACAGGCCGACACCGATACAGGCGCCCAGCGCCATCAGGCGAATGTGGCGTTCGCCGAGTTCTCGCTTGAGTGGGCCGCCCTGGGCGGTCTCACCATGAGAAGGGTGGTTGCCGACTGGCATAGAAATACAACCTCATTTTGTTATTGGATATGACCATTCGTGCAGGCCTGGCACCGCCGATAGGCTGGATGCGCTGCCTCGCCGGGCACCACCTTGTGAGCGGACCCGTCTGCCGGGTGTGCAAAACCGGCAGAGCGAAAGGGGCGAGCAGTATAGAAAGGCCCCTGCAGGGCATTTCACTGTATAAAGCGCGATATTTGGCGAGAACTCTCGGCAAAAACCGCTTCTACGGAGGGGCATTCCCCGTGCTAGAGCCTCTGCAGGAAACAGGGCGGCTAACATAGCACCAAAACGGGGCAATTCAAGCTCCACCAAAGGCGCATTTCTGACACGTTTTTAGGAAATGCCCGGCAACTGACTACAAATTTTTCACCAAACCCGGCCACCGTCTAAGCTTCAGGCAAGCAAGACGAAAATACGTAGCCGGGCTGAAGACTATGGGCGCATTGTGGCAATCGGAACCGAACAGTACGGAAGCTCCCTCTGAACACCTCGAACCTTCGCCATTGCCGAAAAGCCCACGCCAGCGCCGTCTTTGGTGGCGCCTTTTGTGGCTGGTGCTGCTGCTCGCCCTGATCGCCCTGGGCTATGCCGCCTCCGAAGAAATGCGCACTTCGCGCCTGCAGGCGCGAGAATTCAGCCAGTTCGCCGCGACCCTCAGTTATTCCATGCAACCCGGCCCCAGCGATGCCATTCGCTACCCTGGCGACGGCCCGTTCGACAAGCGCCTGGGCTACAGCTCGCTGGGGGAGTTCCTGCCGCGCCTGCTCAAGCGGGACTACGTCATCAATGAACAGACGCGTTTTTCGCCCGCATTGATGGACTACGTCGATCATGGCTTTTTCGTGCCTTATGCCGAGAAGATTCAGGCAGGCCTGTCGATTACCGACTGCAAGGGCGACGCCCTGTACCAGTTTCATTACCCGCAGCACCTGTACCCCGACTTCGCCTCGATCCCGCCGGTCATCGTCCACAGCCTGCTGTTCATCGAGAACCGCGACCTGCTCGACCCCGACGACCCACTGAACAACCCCGCCGTGGACTGGCCGCGCTTCGCCAAAGCGGCCTACACCCAGGTGGCCAAGTACCTGGCCCTGCCCGGCCAGTCGGCAGGCGGCAGTACCCTGGCGACCCAGCTGGAAAAATACCGGCATTCGCCCGACGGCCTGACCGCCTCGGGCAGCGAGAAGATTCGCCAGATGATTTCCGCCAGCGTGCGCGCTTATCAGGATGGCCCACAGACCCTGGAAGCCCGCCAGCGCATCGTCCGTGATTACCTCAATAGCGTGCCGCTGTCGGCGGTTCCCGGGCATGGTGAAGTACATGGCATGGCCGAAGGCTTGCGGGTCTGGTACGGCGCCGACTTCGCCCAGGTCAACCAGGCCCTGTCGTCCACCGACACCGACCCGGCCAGCCTCGCCGCCCGTGGCCTGGCCCTGCGCCAGGTGCTGTCGCTGATGATCGCTCAACGCCGGCCCTCGCACTTTTTGTCCAAGGGCCGGGCGGAACTGGCGTTGCTGACCGACAGCCACATCCGCATCCTCGCGGCCAGCAACATCATCGACAAGCCGCTGGCGGACGCCGCCCTGGCCAGCAAGGCCATCTACCGCGACTGGGTGGCCCAGCCGACCATTCAGCCAATCGTCACCAACAAAGGCATCAGCGTTGCCCGCAGCCGGCTGTCTTCGGCCCTCGGCCGGCCACTGTACGACCTCGACCGTCTCGACCTGTCGGCCACCAGCACCCTGCAGTCGGATTTGCAGGGCCAGGTCAGCCAGTACCTCAAGGACCTCGCCGACCCGGCCTTTGCGGAAAAAATGGGCCTGTTCGGCGAACGCCTGCTGACCCCGACCAGTACCACCCAGGTGCGCTATAGCTTCACCCTGCTCGAACGCACCGCCGACGGCTCAAGGGTGCGGGTGCAGACCGACAGCACCGACCAGCCGTTCGACATCAACGAAGGCAGCAAGCTCGAGCTGGGCTCGACCGCCAAGCTGCGGGTGCTGACCAGCTACCTGGAAATCATCGGCGAACTGCACGACAAGTACGCCAACACCCCGGCTGCGGAGCTGAAAAAAGTCCCGGTGGCGGAACTGGACTTCATTACCCGCTGGGCCATCGACTACCTGATCCAGAACAAGGACCGCGACCTCAGCGCCATGCTCAACGCCGCCCTTGAGCGCAAGTACTCCGCCAGCCCCGGCGAAGCCTTCTTCACTGGCGGCGGCCTGCATGTGTTCAACAACTTTCGCAAGGAAGACAACGGCCGTATCCCTACCCTCAAAGACGCCTTGCGCGAGTCGATCAACCTGCCGTTTATTCGCCTGATGCGCGACCTGGTGCGCTACAGCACCTACCAGCAGCCGGGCAACAGCGCCAGCCTGCTCAAGGACGATGCCGAGCCGCGCCGCCAGGAGTACCTGGCACGCTTTGCCGACAAGGAAGGCACCGATTACATGCGCAAGTTCTGGAAAAAGTACCAGCGCAAGACGTCGCAGCAGCGCCTGGACACCTTCCTCGACAGCCTGCGGGTCACCCCGATCCGCCTGGCCGCAGTGCACCGCTACCTGTTTCCCGAGGCTGACCAGGCGACTTTCAACGCGTTCGTCCAGGCGCACCTGAAAAAGGACCGGGTCGAGAACAAGACCCCGGCGACCAAGCAGAACACCGTCACCGAGAAACGCCTGCAAGAGCTGTACGAAGCCTACCGCCCGGGCGCCTACGACCTGCCCGACCAGGGCTTTATCGCCAAGGTCCATCCACTGGACCTGTGGCTGCTTGGCTACCTGCTCCAGCACCCCAGCGCCACCTTCCAGGAGGCGGCTGAGGCCGGTCACTTCGAGCGTCAGGAAGTCTATGGCTGGCTGTTCAAGAGCCGGCACAAGGGCGCACGCGACAGCCGTATCCGCACCCTGGTGGAAATCGAAGCCTTCCTCGATATTCATCAGCGCTGGAAACGTGTCGGCTACCCGTTCGACCACCTGGTGCCGTCGCTGGCCACCGCCATCGGCAGCTCCGGCGACCGTCCGGCAGCCCTGGCCGAGCTGATCGGGATCATCCAGAACGATGGCGTACGCCTGCCGGTGCTGCGCATCGACACCCTGCACTTCGCCGCCGACACCCCGTATGAAACCCGCCTGACCAGCGACCCCGACCTCGGCCAGCGGGTGCTCTCGGTGGAAGTTGCCCGGGCCCTGCGCGGCGCCCTCTCGCAAGTGGTCGACGCCGGTACTGCGCGGCGGGTGTCGGGCAGCTTCAAACTGGCCGACGGCACCCCGCTGGTGATGGGCGGCAAGACCGGTACCGGCGACAATCGCATCGAAAGCTTCGGTGCCGGCGGGCGGCTGATCGGCTCACGCTCGCTGAACCGCACCGCGACTTTCGTGTTCTACCTCGGCGAAAACCACTTCGGCACCCTCACCGCCTTCGTACCTGGCCGTGCGGCGGAATCCTTCCGCTTTACCTCGGCCTTGCCGGTGCAGGTGCTCAAGGGCATGGCGCCAATCCTGATGCCCTACCTGGAACCAGGCAGCCACACCCTGTGCAAGCCGCCACGGATGGTCCAGCGTTAGTGGAAGCGCTTGGCGGTCGTGTAGCTTTTGGCCCAGTAACTGTTGCTCAGCGAGTCAATACGAATGTTCTTGCCGGTCCGTGGGGCGTGGATGAAACGCCCTTCGCCGATGTACAGGCCGACGTGGCCGATCCGGCCCTGGCCATTACGGTTGAAGAACACCGCGTCGCCACGTTTTAGCTGGCTCTGCTTGATGGTCCGGGCACCGGACTTGAGCATCGCCGCGGTGGTACGCGGAATCCTGATATCGGCCTCGTGGCGAAACAGGTAGACCAGCAGGCCGCTGCAATCAAACCCGCCCTTGACCGACATGCCGCCCCAGCGGTACGGCACGCCGATCAACTCGTGTGCACGCTCGACCAGACGATCGAGGTTGGCTTCCAGCTCGTGCCGCACCGTGTGCTCGCGAGCGATTTGGGTAACGGAGAAATTGGCCTGGGCAAAAAACGACAGCCCCCAGAGCAGGCTGATGAAAAAAATTGAACGCGCCACGGTGAAATACTCACAGGTGAAGAAAACGTGGCGAATCTTAGGGGTGATTTCCGTGGGTGTAGATCAAGCCAATCTGAGGCGCTTGTAGGAAAAACCTTAAGCATTCCTACACAAATTCAGCCCGTCCTACGCTGATCATGAGAAATATTCTTATTCTCGCGCTTGCTTTAAGATATATCTTGAGTAATATCTGAAGATACATCTAACGCAAACGGAGATCCCCCATGCGTGACCATCATCCCCACCGCGAGCATGGCGACCGGCATGACGGCTTCGAACGCCGTCACGGCCGTGAACGCGGCGATCGCGGCCCCCGCGTGTTTGCCCCAGGCGACCTGAAACTGCTGTTGTTGTCGATGCTGGCCGAGCAGCCCTGCCACGGCTACGACCTGATCCGCCAGATCGAAAGCCTCTTCGATGGCAGCTACAGCCCCAGCCCCGGGGTGATCTACCCGACCTTGAATTTTCTTGAAGAAGCCGAGCTGATCAGCGGCCAGACCCAGGGCAGCAAGCGCCTCTACGGCATTACCGCAGCCGGGGAGAAGTCCCTGGCCGACCAGGCCATCGCCCTGGACGGGGTGCGCATGCGCATTGAAGTCAGCAAGCGTTCGCTGCGCGGCCACGACCGCCCGGCCGAGATCCACGAAGCGGTCCACAACCTGCGCCATGCCCTGCAGATGCACAGCGGGCGCTGGAACCCGGCAGAAATCGAGCGGGTCCGCACCCTGCTCAACGACACCGCCAAAGCCATCGTCGCAGGGCCCATTGCGACCTCAACGGAGCAAGCCGAATGACTGTTAGCGAAAACGCCACCATTCACCGCGTCAACCACGAGATCAAGCACCGCCGCCTGAACGTGCTGCGGGTCACCGAGCTGACCCCGCGCATGCGCCGCATCACCCTCGGCGGGCCAGAACTGCAGGGCTTTACCAGCGTTGGCAGCGACGATCACGTCAAACTGATGTTCGCCTGCTCGGCAGAAGAACAGGCCGTGCTCGACAACCTCGACTTCAGCCGCGACGGCCTGCGCCCGACCATGCGCGAGTACACGCCGCGGCGCATCGACCTGGCCGGCGGCGAGATGGACATCGACTTTGTCCTGCACGGCGACGGCCCTGCTTCGACCTGGGCGGCCCAGGCGCAAGTCGGCCAGGTGCTCAACATGGCCGGGCCACGGGCCTCGCTGGTGGTCCCGGATATCTTCGACAGCTACCTGCTGGTCGGTGACGAAACCGCGATCCCGGCCATCGCCCGGCGCCTGGAAGAACTGCCGGCCGGCCGCAAGGTGCTGGCAGTGATCGAGATCGAGAATGCCCAGGAGCAACAAGCACTGGCCAGCGCCGCGCAGGTCGAAGTGATCTGGGTTCTGCGCCAGCAGCAGGATCTGCTTGACGTAGTGAAGGATCTGTCCTTGCCAAGCGGTCAGTTGTATACCTGGGTAGCCTTGGAAAAATCGCTGATGCGTAAGGCCAAGCGCCTGCTGATCGATGACAAGGGCGTCAAGGAAGACCTGATCAAAGCCGCCTCGTACTGGCAGCTCGACCCGCACGACGAATGAACGGCTGCCTCAGGGTTGCGTCCTGGCCTTGGCCAGGCGCCCGCCCTGCCAATGATCGAGGCCGAGCAACAGCAGACTGATGGCGACAAACCCGGCGAGAATCGCCAGCGCATTAAGAAGCACCTGGCCATAGCCCAGTTCGGCCACATCGATGAACGGATAGGGATAGACACCTATCACATGCCCGCGCAGCAGTGCGTAGGCAAAATACCCCAGCGGATACAGCAGCCAGGCCAGCAGATGCCTGAATCGCAGGCTGCCCTTCTCCACACAGCACCACCAATAGACCACGAACAGCAGCGGCATGACATCGTGCAGCAGCTCGTCCGCCAGCCATTGCCAACCTTGCGGGTGCCACAGGTGCCGCAGCAACAGGCTGTAGGCCAGGCCCACGAGGATAATGCTCGCGGCAATCCCGGAACTGACCCAGGGCGCGAGGAAGAACCGTCGCAGCGCCGACTCGCGGCCGAATGCCGCGTGGCTCAGCACCACCGCGACCAGGGTGTTGCTGAGTACGGTGAAAAAACTGAACAAGGTCACCAGGCCGCCCAGCAGGCTCGCCTGCTCCTGCCAGCGCGCCAGCAACAGCAGGTACATCTGGATCGCCAGCGCGCTCCAGCCCAGGCACGCAGTCAGGGCAATCAACAGCCTGCGCCGGCTCACCGGCTCAGCGGCCGCGCTGCATTTTCAGGTACAGGCGCTCGACTTTCTCGCGGGCCCAGGGGGTCTTGCGCAAGAAGGTCAGGCTCGACTTGATGCTCGGGTCGCTCTTGAAGCAGCGGATATCAATGCGCTCAGCCAGGCCGTCCCATTGGTACTTCGCGACCAGCGCGGTAAGGATCTGCTCCAGGGTCACACCATGCAGCGGGTTTTGATTAGCGGCGGTCATGCCTGTGCTCCAGCCAACGAAAGGTGCGCACCTTAGCCGAGGCACGGCTGCAAGTCTTCAGACTTTTCGCATCCCAGGTGCTGCTAACAGACATTCTAGTGTGGGCAAAGGCTCTAGCCAGCGCTTGAGCGTTTTATCTTTAATGGTAATGTTATATTGTTTCAACACTATAACACTGCCAAGGACCCCTTCCCTCCATGCGTCACTTACCCCTGCGCCTCTCTCCCCTTGCCGCTGCGCTCTGGCTCGCGTCCCCCGTGAGCCAGGCTGTCGAACTGCAACCCCAGGTGATCACCGCCAACCCGCTGGGCAACAGCGAGCTGGCTGCGCCCACCACTGTGCTCGATGGCGACGACCTGGCCCTGCAACAAAAAGGCAGTCTCGGCCAGACCCTCAACAACCAGCCCGGCGTCGCCTCGACCTGGTTCGGCCCCGGTGCCAGCCGCCCGGTGATCCGCGGCCTGGACGGCGACCGGATCCGCATCCTGCGCAACGGTGTTGGCGCCCTGGATGCCTCGTCGCTGTCCTATGACCACGCCGTGCCGCTGGACCCGGCCACCGTCGAGCGTATCGAAATCGTCCGCGGCCCGGCTGCCCTGCTCTACGGCGGCAACGCCATCGGCGGGGTGGTCAACAGCTTCGACAACCGCATTCCGACTTCGCCCATCGACGGCATTCACGGCGCCGGCGAGTTGCGCTATGGCGGCGCCGACACCACCCGCAGCAGCGCCGGCAAACTGGAGGCTGGTGATGGCCGCTTCGCCCTGCACCTGGACGCCAACAGCCGCCAGTTCAATGACCTGCGCATCCCAGGCTACGCCCGCAGCTCGAAAGTGCGCGACGCCGACGAACCGGGCAGCAAGCACCGCCTGGAAAACAGCGACGGTCGCCAGGACGGCGGTGCCGTTGGCGGTTCCTACCATTGGGATCACGGCTATGCCGGCCTTTCCTACAGCCGCTATGACTCCAACTACGGCTCGGTGGCCGAGCCGGGCGTGCGCCTGGACATGCAGCAGGATCATTACGGCTTCGCCTCGGAGTTGCGCGACCTCGACGGCCCGTTCAGCTCGGTGAAGGTCGACCTTGGCTATACCGACTACCAGCACCGCGAGCTGGAAAGCGGCGAGGTGCACACCACCTTCAAGAACAAAGGCTACGAGGCGCGGGTCGAGGCGCGGCATCAGCCACTGGGGCCGGTCGAAGGGGTGATTGGCGCCCAGGTCAGCCGCAACGAGTTCTCCGCCCTCGGCGAAGAAGCCTTCGTGCCGCACACCGACACCAACAGCCTGGCGCTGTTCATGCTCGAGCAGTGGCAAGCCACCGAACGCCTGAACCTGAGCCTCGGCGGGCGCCTGGAGCACACCCGGGTCGAACCCGACAGCAAGGGCAGCGAACGTTTTGCCGAGGCTGATCGTTCAAGCAGTTTCACCGCCGCCAGCCTGTCCTCCGGCGCGGTCTACGAGCTGACCCCGGTGTGGTCCCTGGCCGCGACCCTGGGCTACACCGAGCGTGCTCCGACCTTCTACGAGCTGTACGCCAACGGCGCCCACGTCGCCACCGGCACCTACGAGGTCGGTGACCCGAACCTGAGCAAGGAAAAAGCCATCTCCAGCGACCTGGCCCTGCGCTTCGACAACGGCACGCACAAGGGCAGCGTCGGTGTGTTCTACAGCCACTTTCGCAATTACATCGGCCTGCTGGCCAGCGGCAACCTGCGCGAAGGCCACGACCACGACCACGACCATGATCACGGCGATGAAGACCACGATCACGACCATGATCATGACCACGGCGGCGATGTACCCGAATACCTCTACCACGGGGTTCGCGCGCGCTTCTACGGCATCGAGGCCCAGGACCGCTGGCAACTGGCGCAGAACCGTTATGGCAGCTTTGCCCTGGAGCTGTCCGGCGACTATACCCGGGCCAAGAACCTCGACACCGGCGAGGACCTGCCGCGCATCGCCCCGCTGCGCCTGAACAGCGGCCTGTTGTGGGAACTGGACCGTTGGCAGGCGCGGGTGGACGTGCAGCACGCCAGCGCTCAGCACAAGAAACCGGCCAACGAGACCAGCACCGACGGCTACACCACCCTCGGCGCCAGCGTCGGCTACCGCTTCGATATCGGCCAGAGCCAGTGGCTGGCCTTCGTCCGGGGCGAGAACCTGACCGACCAGACCGTGCGCTACTCAAGTTCGATCCTGCGTGACATCGCCCCGGCACCAGGGCGCAGTGTCGAAGTCGGCTTGCGTACCACCTTCTAAAGCAATAGCTCCCTGTGGGCGCCGGCCTTGCTGGCTCCCACAGCGGATCAGAGTCGCCTGCCTCAACCGCACTGTTACCAATCCGGCAACGGTGCCTCTTGCTGAATTGACTTTTTTTCTTACAAGTTCAGCTATATCCTCCCCGCCGCAAGCTGAACCGCTTCAGTCTATTTCCCTGCAGCTTTATCGCCGATGATCCTCGGAACTCGGTGGCCTTGCCGTTTTTTCAATAATCAAAAGATAGCGCTATCTCATGCCTCAGAACGATCGTTTCCGCTTTTCCCCCGCCACCCGGACACTGCTTTCGGGTCTGGCCATCGCCAGCCTCGCGCCTTGCGCCCAGGCCGCGGCGATGTTCGCCAGCGACTCGCCATGGATGCTTGGCGATTGGGGCGGCACCCGCACGGAGCTGGCTGAACGCGGCTACGACTTCACCCTTGGTTATACCGGCGAGATGGGCGCCAACCTGCACGGCGGCCATGACAACGACAAGACCGCGCGCTACAGCGACCAGTTCGCCCTCGGCACCCACCTGGACCTGCAGAAGATCCTTGGCTGGCATGATGCCGAGTTCCAGCTGACGGTCACCGAGCGTCACGGCAACAACATCAGTAATGACCGCATCAACGACCCGCGCGTTGGCGGCTTTACCTCGGCCCAGGAAGTCTGGGGACGTGGCCAGACCTGGCGGCTGACGCAGATGTGGATCAAGCAAAAATACTTCGACGGCGCGCTGGATGTGAAATTCGGCCGCTTCGGCCAGGGCGAGGACTTCAACAGCTTCCCGTGCGACTTCCAGAACCTGGCGTTCTGCGGCTCGCAGGTGGGCAACTGGGTCGGTGACATCTGGTACAACTGGCCGGTCAGCCAGTGGGCCCTGCGGGTCAAGTACAACCTGACTCCCGAGCTGTACGCGCAGATCGGCGCCTACGAACAGAACCCTTCCAACCTTGATCGCGGCAACGGCTTCAAGCTCAGCGGCAGCGGCACCCAGGGCGCGGTGATTCCGGTCGAACTGGTGTGGAGCCCGGCGGCCAATGGCCTGAAAGGGGAATATCGCGCCGGTTACTACTACAGTAATGCCAAGGCAAGCGATGTCTACAAGGACAGCAACGATCAACCGGCAGCACTGAGCGGCCAGGCTTACCGCAGCAGTTCGAGCAAGCACGGCTTCTGGCTCGGTGCCCAGCAACAGGTGACGTCGCTGGCATCTGACCATTCGCGTGGTTTGAGCGTATTCGCCAACGCCACGCTGCACGACAAGAAGACCAATGCCATCGACAACTATGTTCAGGCAGGTGTGGTGTACAAGGGGCCCTTCGATGCCCGCGCCAAGGACGACATCGGTTTCGCCCTGGCACGCGTGCACGTCAACCCTGCCTACCGCAAGAACGCCCAGGCCATCAACCAGGCCCGCGACGTCAGCGACTTCAACGACTCCCTGTTCCGTCCGATCCAGGACACCGAATACAGCGCCGAGCTGTACTACGGCATCCACCTGGCCGACTGGCTGACCGTGCGCCCGAACCTGCAATACATCCGCCACCCCGGTGGCGTGAGCCAGGTCGATGACGCGCTGATCGGCGGGATCAAGATCCAGAGCAGTTTCTAACCACCCTTTTCACCTAACGGAGAACACACGATGAGCACTGATGGTGCCTTGAGTAGAACCCGCTGGCTGCCGCGACTGATCGGTGTGCTGTTGTTGCTGATGGGCCTGGCCCTGCTGGCTGGCGGTATCAAACTGAGCCAGCTGGGCGGTTCGCTGTATTACCTGATCGCCGGCATCGGCTTTGCCCTGTCCGGCATCCTCTTGCTGGCCCTGCGCCGCAACGCCCTGGGCCTGTATGGCCTGGTGCTGCTCGGTAGCACGCTGTGGGCCTTGTGGGAAGTCGGCCTGGACTGGTGGCAGCTGGTGCCGCGCCTGGCCCTGTGGTTCGCCCTGGGTGTGGTGTTGCTGCTGCCGTGGGCACGCCGCCCGCTGCTGGGCAACCCGTCCAAGGTCAACAGCGGCCTGCTGAGCCTGGCCGTAGTGCTGTCGGGCGCTACTGCAGTGGCCAGCCAGTTCACCCACCCGGGTGAAATCAAGGGCGAGCTGGGCCGTGAAAGCGCCGAGATGAGCAGCACTGCGCCACAGATGCCGGATGGCGAGTGGCAGGCCTACGGCCGTACCGAATTCGGCGACCGCTACTCGCCGCTGCGCCAGATCACCCCGCAGAACGTGCACAAGCTGCAGGAAGCCTGGCGCATCCGCACTGGCGACCTGCCGACCGACAACGACCCGGTCGAGCTGACCAACCAGAACACCCCGCTGAAGGTCAACGGCAAGCTGTACGCCTGCACCGCCCACAGCAAGGTGCTGGCCCTGGACCCGGACACCGGTGCCGAAATCTGGCGTTTCGACCCGCAGATCAAGAGCCCGGTGGGCTTCAAGGGCTTCGCCCACATGACCTGCCGTGGTGTGTCGTATTACGACGAAAACAACTACGTCAACGTTGACGGCAGCCCGGCGCCGAAAATCAGCGATGCCGGCCAGGCCGTTGCCGTCGCCTGCCCGCGTCGCCTCTACCTGCCGACTGCCGACGCCCGTCTGATCGCCCTCAACGCCGACACCGGCAAGGTCTGTGAAGGTTTCGGCAACCAGGGCGTGATCGACCTGACCACCGGCATCGGCCCGTTCACCGCCGGCGGTTACTACTCCACCTCGCCTGCGGCGATCACCCGCGAACTGGTGATCATCGGCGGCCATGTCACCGACAACGAGTCGACCAACGAGCCGTCCGGGGTGATCCGCGCCTACGACGTGCACGATGGCCGCCTGGTATGGAACTGGGACAGCAACAACCCGGACGACACCGCACCATTGGCGCCGGGCAAGACCTACAGCCGCAACTCGGCGAACATGTGGTCGCTGGCCAGTGTCGACGAGAAACTGGGCATGGTCTTCCTCCCGCTGGGCAACCAGACCCCCGACCAGTGGGGCGCTGATCGCACCCCGGGCGCCGAGAAGTACAGCGCCGGTATCGTTGCGCTGGACCTTGCCAACGGCAAAGTCCGCTGGAACTACCAGTTCACCCACCACGACCTGTGGGACATGGACGTCGGCAGCCAGCCAACCCTGCTCGACCTGAAGACCGCAGACGGCGTCAAACCTGCGCTGATCGCCCCGACCAAGCAGGGCAGCCTGTACGTGCTCGACCGTCGCGACGGTACGCCGATCGTGCCGATCCGCGAAATCCCGGTACCGCAAGGTGCGGTCGAAGGCGATCATACCGCGCCGACCCAGGCCCGTTCGGACCTCAACCTGCTCGGCCCGGACCTGACCGAACAGGCCATGTGGGGCGCCAGCCCGTTCGACCAGATGCTTTGCCGCATCCAGTTCCGCGAACTGCGTTACGAAGGCCAGTACACCCCACCGTCAGTGCAGGGCAGCCTGGTCTACCCGGGTAACGTCGGCGTGTTCAACTGGGGCAGCGTCTCGGTCGACCCGGTCCGCCAGTTGCTGTTCACCAGCCCCAACTACATGGCCTTCGTTTCGAAAATGGTGCCGCGCGCCGAAGTCGCCGCCGGCAGCAAGCGCGAGAGCGAAACCAGCGGTGTGCAGCCGAACACCGGCGCACCCTATGCGGTGATCATGCACCCGTTCATGTCGCCACTGGGCGTACCGTGCCAGGCGCCAGCCTGGGGTTACGTGGCCGGTATCGACCTGACCACCAACCAGGTGGTGTGGAAGCATAAGAACGGCACCAGCCGCGACAGCTCGCCGATCCCGATCGGCCTGCCGATTGGCGTGCCAAGCATGGGCGGCTCGATCGTCACCGCCGGCGGCCTGGGCTTCCTCAGCGGCACCCTGGACCAGTACCTGCGTGCCTATGACAGCAACACCGGCAAGGAGCTGTGGAAATCGCGCCTGCCGGCCGGTGGCCAGGCCACGCCGATGACCTACACCGGTAAGGACGGCAAGCAGTACGTGCTGGTGACCGCCGGTGGTCACGGCTCGCTGGGTACCAAGATGGGCGATTACGTAATCGCTTACAAACTGGCTGAGTAGGCCTGAGCTGCCAGCTACAAGCTTCAAGCTGCAAGCACCGCGCTCCTCACGTGCGGCTTGTAGCTTGAAGCTTGAATCTTTGCTCCACCCGCCCCATCTAAGCACCATAGTCATTGAGCAGGTGCGCCATGAGCGATCAGCAGGATCTACCGGAACGTCCCGAGGAAAACGCCGAAGTCGAGCATCTCGAAGCCGCCGAAAACAGCGGCCATAACCTTGCTTTGCCGGGCCAACAGCTGCCGGACAAGGTCTATATCATCCCGATCCACAACCGCCCGTTCTTCCCCGCGCAAGTATTGCCGGTGATCGTCAACGAAGAACCCTGGGCCGAAACCCTGGACCTGGTCGCCAAGACCCCGCACCACTCCCTGGCTCTGTTCTTCATGGACACGCCGCCGGAAGACCACCGTCATTTCGACACCTCGGCCCTGCCGCTGTACGGCACCCTGGTCAAGGTTCACCACGCCAGCCGCGAGAACGGCAAGTTGCAGTTCGTCGCCCAGGGCCTGACCCGGGTGCGCATCCGTACCTGGCTCAAGCACCATCGCCCGCCTTACCTGGTCGAGGTCGAGTACCCGCATCAACCCAGCGAGCCGACCGACGAGGTCAAGGCCTACGGCATGGCCCTGATCAACGCGATCAAGGAGCTGCTGCCGCTCAACCCGCTTTACAGCGAAGAGCTGAAGAACTACCTCAACCGCTTCAGTCCCAACGATCCGTCGCCGCTGACCGACTTTGCCGCGGCGCTGACCTCGGCCACCGGCAATCAGCTGCAGGAAGTGCTCGACTGCGTACCGATGCTCAAGCGCATGGAAAAAGTCCTGCCGATGCTGCGTAAAGAGGTCGAAGTCGCGCACCTGCAGAACGAGATCTCCGCCGAGGTCAACCGGCAGATCGGCGAGCACCAGCGCGAGTTTTTCCTCAAGGAGCAGCTCAAGGTCATTCAGCAGGAGCTGGGCCTGACCAAAGACGACCGCAGTGCCGACCTCGAACAATTCGAGCAGCGCCTGCAAGGCAAGACCCTGCCCGCAGCCGCACAAAAGCGCATCGACGAAGAGCTGGGCAAGCTGTCGATCCTCGAGACCGGCTCGCCCGAGTACGCCGTCACCCGCAACTACCTGGACTGGGCCACCGCCCTGCCCTGGGGTGTCTACGGCAAGGACAAGCTCGACCTCAAGCACGCGCGCAAGGTGCTCGACCAGCATCACGCCGGCCTCGATGACATCAAGGAACGCATCCTCGAGTTCCTCGCCGTGGGTGCCTACAAAGGCGAGATCAGCGGCTCCATCGTGCTGTTGGTAGGCCCGCCGGGGGTTGGCAAGACCAGCATCGGCAAGTCGATTGCCGAATCCCTGGGCCGACCGTTCTACCGTTTCAGCGTCGGCGGTATGCGCGACGAGGCCGAGATCAAGGGCCATCGCCGCACCTACATCGGCGCCCAGCCGGGCAAACTGGTGCAGGCGCTGAAAGACGTCGAGGTGATGAACCCGGTGATCATGCTCGACGAGATCGACAAGATGGGCCAGAGCTACCAGGGCGACCCGGCCTCGGCGCTGCTGGAAACCCTCGACCCGGAGCAGAACGTCGACTTCCTCGACCATTACCTGGACCTGCGCCTGGACCTGTCCAAGGTGCTGTTCGTGTGCACCGCCAACACCCTCGACTCGATCCCCGGGCCGTTGCTCGACCGCATGGAAGTGATCCGCCTGTCCGGCTATATCACTGAAGAAAAACTGGCCATCGCCAAGCGCCACCTGTGGCCCAAGCAGTTGCAAAAGGCCGGGGTGGCCAAGACCAGCCTGAGCATCAGCGACAGCGCCTTGCGCACGGTGATCGAGGGTTATGCCCGCGAAGCCGGGGTACGCCAGCTGGAAAAACAGCTGGGCAAGCTGGTGCGCAAGGCCGTGGTGCAACTGCTCGAAGATCCCGAGAAAAAGATCAAGATCGGCCCCAAGGACCTCGAAACGTCACTGGGCATGCCGGTGTTTCGCAGCGAACAGGTGCTGACCGGCAAAGGCGTGATCACCGGCCTTGCCTGGACCAGCATGGGCGGCGCCACCCTGCCGATCGAGGCGACGCGCATCCACACCCTCAATCGTGGTTTCAAGCTCACCGGCCAGTTGGGTGAGGTGATGAAAGAGTCCGCTGAAATTGCCTACAGCTACGTCAGCGCCAACCTCAAGCAATATGGCGGTGATCCGAGCTTCTTCAACGAGGCCTTCATTCATCTGCACGTACCCGAAGGCGCCACGCCCAAGGACGGCCCCAGCGCCGGGGTGACCATGGCCAGTGCGCTGCTGTCGCTGGCGCGCGACCAGGCGCCGAAGAAAGGCGTGGCCATGACCGGCGAGCTGACCCTGACCGGCAAGGTCCTGCCGATTGGCGGGGTGCGCGAGAAGGTGATTGCGGCGCGGCGGCAGAAAATTTTCGAGCTGATCCTGCCGGAAGCCAACCGCGGTGATTTCGAAGAATTGCCGGATTACCTCAAGGAGGGTTTGAGCGTGCACTTTGCCAAGCGCTTCAGTGATGTGGCGAAGGTGCTGTTCTAACCCCGGACCATAGATGTGGGAGCGGGCTTGCCCCGCGATCGGGCGCGCAGCGGGCGCAATTCAGGCTTCACCTGGAGTGCTGGCTGTACCGGCCTCATCGCGGGTCAAGCCCGCTCCCACAGACGATGCAGGCCCTTGCCCTGCGATCATCTTCGGTTATGCTGCGCTATCGTCGCCTATCCGGAGCTTTCATGACTGCCGCCCGCCTGCTCGTTCCCCTGGGCCTTGCCCTGCTAGCTGCCTGCGCACAAAAACCTGTGCACAACGTCGAACTGGACAACCAGGCCGACTGCCCGCTGCAACTGCAAAACGGCCAGAACCTCACCCTGACCCTACCGAGCAACCCCAGCACCGGCTATCGCTGGCTGGTGCAGAACCCGGCCGCAGGCATCCTGCGTAGCCTCGGCCCCGAGGTCTACAGCCACCCGGAAGATGCCGGCATCGTCGGTAGCGCCGGGCAATCGGTGTGGCGTTTCCAGGCCCAGGGCGCCGGTGAAGGCCATCTGCTGTTGGTCTACCAGCAACCCTGGGCCCCGGAAGTGCGCCCGGTGCAGACCTTCGACTGCGCAATCACGGTCAAGTAGGCCGCGCTGGTCAGCGGGCCATGCATCCTGGCGCCAGTTTGGCTAAAATGCCGGCCTTTTACCGCCCAACGCCTGGATTGCCCCCGTGAGCAAAGAACCCGACCGCCTTTTCGCCCAGCCCCTTGGCCAGGTGCCCGACTTCGCCTTCAACGAAGACGTGGTGCGGGTGTTCCCGGACATGATCAAGCGTTCGGTGCCCGGTTACCCGACCATTGTCGAGAACCTCGGCGTGCTCGCCGCCCAGTTTGCCCAGCCCAACACCGCCCTGTATGACCTGGGCAGCTCGCTCGGCGCGGTGACCCAGGCGCTGCGCCGGCATGTGCGCAGCGATGGTTGCCGGGTGATTGCCATCGACAACTCGGCGGCCATGGTCGAGCGCTGCCGGCAGTACCTCAATGCCCAGGACTCGATGTTCCAGGAGCTGTTGCCGGTCGAGGTGATCGAAGGCGACATCCTTGCCCTCGAGTTCCAGCCGGCCTCGGTGGTGGCGATGAACTTCACCCTGCAGTTCATCGCCCCCGAACAACGCCTGGAGCTGCTCACACGTATTCGCCAGGCGCTGCTGCCGGGCGGTGCGCTGATCCTTTCGGAGAAGCTGCGCTTCGAAGACGCTGATGAACACGCGCTGCTCACTGACCTGCACGTGGCCTTCAAGCGCGCCAATGGCTACAGCGAACTGGAAATTGCCCAGAAGCGCAGCGCCATCGAGAACGTGATGAAGCCCGACAGCCTCGAAGAACACCGCCAGCGCCTGCTGGCGGCTGGTTTCTCCAAGGTTGTGCCCTGGTTCCAATGCCTTAACTTTGCCTCGTTGATTGCCCTGCCATGATTGATCTGTCCCCCCTGGTCCGCCGCTTGGCGGGCACCCCCCTGGCGCAATGGGCGCAAGGCCTGCAAGCGCAACTCGACGCCAAGATGGCAAAAGGTCATGGCGACCTGGAACGCTGGCAAGCGGCGCTGGATGCCTTGCCAGTGCTGGAACCCACGCGCATCGATCTGCAGAACGGCCTCAACCTCGATTGCGACTGCGACGACGACACCCGCGCGCGCATGCAGCAGGCACTGATGGGCCTGTCGCCGTGGCGCAAGGGGCCGTTCGACCTGTTCGGCGTGCACGTCGACACCGAATGGCGCTCGGACTGGAAGTGGTCGCGCGTCGCCCCGCACCTGGACCTCAAGGGCAAGCGGGTGCTGGATGTCGGTTGCGGTAATGGTTACTACCAGTGGCGCATGCTCGGCGCCGGAGCCGACAGCGTCATCGGCGTCGACCCCAACTGGCTGTTCTTCTGCCAGTTCCAGGCGGTGCAGCGCTACCTGC
This sequence comes from Pseudomonas sp. UC 17F4, assembly GCF_900101695.1. Lineage (NCBI taxonomy): Bacteria > Pseudomonadati > Pseudomonadota > Gammaproteobacteria > Pseudomonadales > Pseudomonadaceae > Pseudomonas > Pseudomonas sp. UC 17F4. The sequence goes on along the minus strand of NZ_FNKV01000001.1, from coordinate 1,955,096 downwards.
CGCAGCTGCCGGCCTGGCACCTGCCCTTCGCCCTGGAGGACCTGCCGGCCAACCTCGAAGGTTTCGACACGGTGTTCTCCATGGGCGTGTTCTACCATCGCCGCTCGCCCATCGAGCACCTGCTGGCGCTCAAGGACTGCCTGGTCAAGGGCGGTGAACTGGTGCTGGAAACCCTGGTGATCGAAGGTGACGAAAACCAGGTGCTGGTGCCGGAAGACCGCTACGCGCAAATGCGCAACGTCTGGTTCCTGCCATCGGTACCGGCCCTGGAGCGCTGGTTGCGCCGCGCCGGTTTCAGCGATGTGCGCTGCGTCGATGTCAGCACCACCAGCATCGAAGAACAACGCAGCACCGAGTGGATGCGCTATCAGTCGCTCAGCGACTTCCTCGACCCCGACGACCACAGCCGCACCATCGAAGGCCTGCCAGCGCCGCGCCGCGCCGTACTGGTGGCGCGCAAATAAAACAGGCGCCCGTAACGGGCGCCGAAGATTCACCTTTCCAAAGGAGCTGGGGAGCTTCCAAGGTGAACGGAGCTACTCTTTGGCGACCTGCTTCTGTTTGCTCTCACGCTCGGACTCCGCCACGGCCTGGTCCTTCTTGCCGTGAATCTGCTCCTGGCTGAGGCGGAAGTTTTCCCAGAACTGCCTGGAACGCTCCGCCCCGCCTTCGGCCAGTGCCGCGCTACTGCCCAGGGCCAATACGGCCATCAGCACATACTTGTTCAGGCTCATGTTGCTCACCTCGTGATTGAATTTCAGGACAGTTCAATCTTACGGGGGGCAAGCTAACGCCAAGGTGAGGCGGACATTACAGTGCTGCAAGATTCGCCTTACAGCACGCTCAGCGGATACTCGACAATCAGGCGCACCTCATCGAGGTCCGATTCGAATGCCGTGGCCCGGGTCGTGGCCTGGCGCACGCGCAGCGACAGGTCCTTGAGGCTGCCGGACTGCACCACATACTTCGCCTCGATATCGCGCTCCCAGCGCTTCTGCCCGGTCAGCGGGTTGCCCTCGGCATCGCGGCGCATGTACACGCCGTTGGCATCGGAGTAATCAATGCCGCTGCCGCGCCCGTAGCGGCTCATGAACGACAGGCCCGGCACGCCATAGGCGGCCATGTCGAGGTCGTAACGGAGCATCCACGAGCGCTCTTTCGGCGAGTTGAAGTCGCTGTACTGGATCGAGTTGTCGAGGTAGATCGAGTCGGACTGGCGCAGGTAGTCAAAATCGTTGTCACCCTGGTTGCGCTGGTGCGACAGCGCCAGGGTGTGGGCGCCGTAGCTGACACCGACGCGGGCGCTCCAGATGTCGTTGTCAAACGTGCCGAGCAGTTGCTGGCCCTCGTCCTTGGCCTTGTAGTAGTTGAAGCTGGTAAAGCCGGTGAGGTCGCGGGTGATCGGGTACTTGTAGCTGACTCCGGCGTAGTACTGGTCCCAGGCGTCCTTCAGGCGGCTGCTGTAGAGGCTCAGGCTGAGGTTGTCGGTGGCCTGGTAATCGCCGCCGAAATAGCCCAGCCAGGGCGAATCCACGGGGCCGGCGTAGAAAGTCACGAAACCGTCGCGGTTGTTGCTCGACAGCGGCTGGCTCATGGCATGCAGGCGCCCGCCCTGCACTTTCAGGCCAGCCAGGCTGGTGTTCTCCAGGGTCCAGCCGGTGAAGCTTTCCGGCAACAGCCGCGAGTCGCCGAAATGCACCACCGGGGTGGTCGGGAACACGTCGCCGAACTTGAGCTCGGTGTCGAACAAACGCGCCTTGATCGCGCCACCGAGCTTGCTGAAGTTGCTGGCGGTATCGCCATTGCGGTCCACCGGCAGCATGTCGAACGAACTGCGCCCGCCGCTGCGGCCATCGCCGCTGTCGAGCTTGAGGGCGAGCATGGCGTGGGCATCCAGGCCAAAGCCGACCGTGCCCTCGGTGTAACCTGACTCAAAGCGGGCGATAAAGGCCTGGGCCCAGGCTTCGGCGTAACCGGCCTTGCCGGTAGGCGATTGCTCACCGTTACGGTAGTCGCGGTTGAAATAGAAGTTACGGCTGAGCACCGTCAGGCTGCTGTCTTCGACAAAGCCTCCGCCTGCGGGCTGGCTGACGGCATTGGCGGTCGCACAACTGGCCAGGGCCAGGGCGCCGGTAAAACAGGCTGTGGATTTGTTCCCCATCTTCAACTCCTGATTATTGGCAGAGATACGCAAGGCGCCCGCAATGCGGGCGCCTTGGGTATCCTGACAAGGGCTGAATAACCCGAAGATGAGCGGCGAATTACAGTTTCGTCACCTCGGATGCGACCTCCTGCTCTTCATCCTTGCGGTGCGCCCAGTAATACAACGCCGGCAGTACCAGCAGGGTCAGCGCCGTCGACGAGAGAATGCCGCCGATCACCACAGTGGCCAGCGGTCGCTGCACTTCAGCACCGGTGCCGGTGGCCAGGGCCATGGGAATAAAGCCCAGGGATGCCACCAGGGCAGTCATCAGCACCGGGCGCAAACGCGTCAGTGCGCCTTCGTCGATCGCCTGGTGCAGCGAACGACCTTGCTCGCGCAGGCCGCGGATAAAGGCAATCATCACCAGGCCGTTGAGCACCGCGACCCCAGACAGGGCAATAAAGCCCACGCCCGCCGAGATCGACAGGGGGATATCCCGCAGCCACAGGGCAACCACCCCGCCGGTCAGGGCAAACGGAATGCCGGTGAACACCAGCAGCCCGTCCTTGAGGTTGTTGAACATCATGAACAACAGGCCGAACACCAGCAGCAACGCCACCGGCACCACCACTTGCAGGCGCTGCGCCGCCGACTGCAACTGCTCGAACTGACCGCCCCAGCGGGTCCAGTAACCGGCCGGAATGCTCACCTGGCTGTCGATGCGCGCCGCCGCCTCGTCGACGAACGAGCCGATATCGCGACCGCGCACGTTGGCGCTGACCACCACCAGGCGCTTGCCATCTTCACGGCTGACCTGGTTGGGGCCTTGCACCAGCTCAAGGCTGGCGACATCGCCAAGGGTGATAAAGCCGATCTGGCCGCCACTGCCGCTGCTGGCCGGCACCGGTATCAACAACTGCGACAGGCCGTCGATATCGGTACGCAGGGTGTCGGACAAACGCACCACCATGTCGAAACGCCGATCGCCTTCATACAAGGTCCCGGCCTGGCGGCCGCCGACGGCCACGGCGATGGTGTCCTGCACATCGCCGACGTTGAGGCCATAGCGCGCGGCTTTGTCGCGGTCGACGTCGATGGTCAGCACCGGCAGCCCCGAGGTCTGCTCGACCTTCACTTCCGAGGCGCCCGGCACCGCCTGCAAGGTACTGGCGATCTTCGCCGCAGTGCTGTTGAGCACCGCCATGTCGTCGCCAAACACCTTCACCGCGACATCACTGCGCACCCCGGAAATCAGCTCGTTGAAGCGCAACTGGATCGGCTGCGACAGTTCATAGTTGCTGCCCGGCACCCGCGCGCTGGCACGCTGGATATCGGCGATCAGTTGCTCGCGGCTCTTGCCCGGATCGGGCCATTGCTCTTGTGGCTTGAGCATCACGTAACTATCGGAAATGTTCGGCGGCATCGGGTCCGAGGCGATTTCAGCGGTACCGGTGCGGGCGAACACCCGCTCTACCTCCGGCACCTGGCTGAGCACGCTTTGCTCCAGGCGCTGCTGCAACTGCACCGACTGGCTCAGGCTGGTGCCGGGCACGCGCAGGGCCTGCAGGGCAAAGTCGCCCTCGCTCAGGCTCGGCACGAACTCGCTGCCCATGCGGCTGGCCAGCACACCCGAAAGCAGCACGGTAATCGCGGCAAGGGAGAACGCCAGCGGGCGATGGCTCATGACCCATTTGAGCAGCGGCGCATAGCCACGCTTGGCGCTGCGCATCAGCAGGTTTTCGTCTTCCTTGACCTTGCCGGTGACGAACAGGGCGATGGCCGCCGGCACGAAGGTCACCGACAGCAGCATGGCGCCGAACAAGGCGATGACCACGGTGAAGGCCATCGGGTGGAACATCTTGCCCTCGACCCCGCTCAGGGCAAAGATCGGCAAGTACACCACCATGATGATCAGCTGGCCGAAAATCAGCGGCCGGCGCGCTTCGCGGGCGGCATTGAAGACTTCGTGCAAGCGCTCGGAGCGGGTCAGCAGGCGGCCGTGATGCTGCTGGGCATGAGCCAGGCGCCTGATCGCGTTTTCAACGATCACCACTGCACCATCGACGATGATGCCGAAGTCCAGCGCGCCCAGGCTCATCAGGTTGGCACTGACCTTGTTGCTGAACATGCCGGTGAAGGTGAACAGCATCGACAACGGGATGACCATGGCGGTGATCAGCGCCGCACGGATGTTACCGAGGAACAGGAATAGAATGACGATGACCAGGATCGCGCCTTCGATGAGGTTCTTCTTCACCGTGGCGATGGCCTTGTCGACCAGGTTGGTGCGGTCGTAGACGGTGACCGCACTCACCCCTGGCGGCAGCGAGCGGTTGATCTCCACCAGCTTTTGCGCCACCGCCTGGGACACCGTGCGGCTGTTCTCGCCGATCAGCATGAACACCGTGCCGAGCACCACTTCGCGGCCGTTCTCGGTCGCCGCGCCGCTGCGCAGCTCACGGCCGATACCGACCTCGGCGACATTGCGCACGCGGATCGGCGTGCCGTCGACGTTGGCCAGGACGATATTGGCAATGTCATCGAGACCGGCCAGTTGCCCCGGCGCGCGGATCAGCAACTGCTCGCCACGGCGCTCGATATAGCCGGCGCCAACGTTGGCGTTGTTGCGTTCAAGGGCGGTGAGCAGGTCGCCCAGGGTCAGCTTGTAGGACGCCAGCCGTTTTGGGTCTGGGGCAATCTGGTATTCCTTGGCGAAACCGCCGATGGTGTTGATCTCCGCCACCCCGCGCACGTTGCGCAGTTGCGGCTTGATGATCCAGTCCTGGATCTCGCGCAGGTCGGTCGGCGTGTACGGGCTGCCATCGGCCTTGCGCGCATCGTCAGCCGCTTCGACGGTCCACAGGAAAATCTCGCCAAGGCCGGTGGAGATCGGCCCCATGGCCGCTTCAACGCCTTCGGGCAATTGTTCACGTGCCTGCTGTAGGCGCTCGTTGACCAGTTGCCGGGCAAAGAACAGGTCGGTGCCTTCTTCGAAAATCACCGTCACCTGCGACAGGCCCGAACGCGACAGCGAACGGGTCTGTTCCAGCCCCGGCAAGCCGGCCATGGCGGTTTCGATGGCGAAGGTAATGCGTTGCTCGGTTTCCAGCGGCGAAAAGCCCGCGGCCTGGGTGTTGATCTGCACCTGGACGTTGGTGATGTCCGGCACGGCGTCGATCGGCAGCTTCTGGTAGCTGGCAACCCCAAGCCCAGCCATCAGCAGCACCGCCAGCAGCACCATCAGGCGCTGTTCGATGGCAAATTGTATGAGGCGTTCGAACATGTGAGCTTCCCGGTCAGTGGGCGTGTTCGGCGCTGGCCTTGCCCAGCTCCGACTTGAGGATGAAGCTGCCCTGCGCCGCTACTTGCTGGCCGGCTTGCAGGCCCTTGCGAATCTCGACGAAACCGTTGGCACTGGCGCCCGGCTCAACCGCCTGGGCGATAAAGCCTTCGGCAGTGCGCACGAACACCGTGGGCTTTTCTTCCAGGGTCTGCAGGGCTTGGTCCGGTACGCTGAGGGCGGCGGCATACTGCTCGGTGGGCACCTGCACGGCGACAAACAAGCCGGGGCGCCAGGCCCCTTGCGGGTTGTCGAGGGTGACGCGCACCGCAGCGGTACGGGTCTGTTCGCCGAGCAGGCTGCCGACATGAGTAACCGTGCCACTCACCTGCTGGCCCAGCTCGCTGGCAACGATGGTCACCGGCATGCCGGCGCGCACCTTGGGCAGGTCACGGGGCGCCACGCCGAAAGTCGCCCAGACCCGCGACAGGTCCGAAAGGGTGAAGGCGGCGCTGGTTTCGTTGACCACCTCGCCCGGCACCAAGTGCTTCTCGACGATTTGCCCGGCAAACGGTGCGCGCAACTCGTAGCGGTTGCCGCCGGCCAGCACCACACTGCCGCTCAGGGCGCTGATCTTCTGCCGGGCATTGGCCTGGGCGATTTCTGCCTCTTGCAGGGTCTGGCGCGCCTGCTGGTAATCCTGCTCGGCGGAAATGCCCTCTTGCCACAGGTCCTTCTCGCGTTGGTAGCTGCTGCGCGCCAGTTCCAGGCGGCGCTGGCTGGCGGCCAGTTCACTGCGCTGCTCGGAGATCTGCGGGCTGGCGATCACCGCCAACAGATCGCCGGCCTTGACCTGCTGGCCGAGCACCACGGCGACCGACTCGACCACCCCGGCTGCGCGCGGCACCAGGTGCGCGGTGCGGTCTTCGTCGAAACGGATCTCGCCGGGCAGTGCCAGGCTGCGCTGCAGTTGGCGCGGGGCAACGGCGGCCAGCTCGATACCGGCGAGATCTATCTGCTCCTGGCTTAGGGTCAGCGCGCCCTCCTCTTCATGACCTTCTTCGGCTTGTTCCGCTTGGCCATGCTCCTCTTCTTCATGATCGCCTTCGGCATGGGCGTGGGCCGCGGCAGGGGCGGCGGCAACCGGGCCGCCCTGGCGCGCCAGCAGCACGCCCAGGCCCAGGCCGAGCAGCAGGGCCGCGACCAGCAGCGTGATGGACTTGTTGTTCATGCAGGTTCCTCAGCAAAGTGTCGGGTGATGGTCGCGATCAGCGACTGGCGAGGCTCAGGTCGCCAAAGATCCGTTCCAGGCGCACCCGTGCCTCGCTGCTCTGGGCCTGGGCCTGCAGGTATTGCAGGCGCGCAGCCACCAGGGTGCGTTGGGCGTCGAGTACATCAAGGAAGGCAAACTTGCCGCGCTCAAAGCCGCGGGTGGCGGCATCCAGCGCCTGCTGCGCCGAAGGCAGGATCGAGCGGTCGAAGGTCTGCACCTCGCTGGCCGCCGTGCTCCACTGCGCCAGGGCCTGGACCACTTCGCTGCGCAGGCGCAGTTCGGCGCCATTACGCTGGTCACGGGCCTGGTCGGCGCGCCGGGCAGCGGCCAGCACATTGCCCTGGTTGCGGTCGAACAAAGGAATCGGCACCGACAAGCCGACCACATTGATGCGCTCGCGGTCGGTTTCGCTGTACTGGCTGCCGACACTGACCGTCAGGTCGGGAATACGCTGGCTGCGGGCCAGGCCCAGGGCGGCTTCGCGCTGGTCGATCTGCAGGCGGGCAAGGCGCAAGTCGGCCGTCTGCTCCAGGCGATCGAGCAGCAGTGTGCGGCTGGGGATGTCGTTGTTCGCCTGCAGGCCGCCGTCAACGCGGCTGAACTGCACCCTGGCGGCGCCGGTGACGGCGGCCAGTTGCTGGTAGGCAACGGTCAGCGCCTGCTCGGCGCGGCCCTGCTCCAGGCGCACTTCTGACAGTTGCACCTGGGCGCGGGTAGCCTCGACCGGCGAGGCGCTGCCGGCCCTGACCCGGCCTTGCACCACTTGCAGCGCACGCTCGCTCAGGCGCAGCGACTGCTCGGCCAGTTGCAAGCCTTCCTGGGCTTGGGCAGCGGCCTGGAAGGCAGCAATAACCTCAGCCCGCAGCACGTTGCGCTGGCGCTCCAGTTCCAGCGCCGCCAGCTCGGCATCGCGGCCGGCAACGTCCAGGCGCGCCCCCCGTTTGCCGCCCAGCTCGAACAGCTGGCTGACGCCAACGGTGGTGGTCTGCGAGCCCTTGCGGGTGTCTTCCACTTCCCAGCTCAGTTGCGGGTTGGGCAGTACACCGGCCTGGCGCCGCTCGCCTTCGGCAATGTCGATGCCCCAACGCGCCGCAGCCAGCTCGGGGTTGTTGTCACGGGCCGTCTGCAGCGCCGATTCCAGCGTTAATACGGGCTCCTGCGCCAGGGCCAGCGACGGCAAGGCCAGTAACAACAGGGCCAGCAATAGTCGGCCAGGGCCTGTGCCTGGCCGCTCCAGGGTGCAAAACATGGCGGACTCCTGCGCCGTGATCGGAGCCCGCACTCTAGTAATCGGGGTTTATCGCCAGGATGACTCAAGTATTACAAATCTGTAATCCAGGCAAACCGCAGGCGCGGATGGCTTAGTATCCGCCGCTCAATGCACTCCAGCGCTTGACCTTACAGTTACTACAGGGTTGAGAATCAGCGCCTTTCACTGCCAACGAGTCATCCCATGCGTCTACTGATTGTCGAGGACGAACTGCGCACCGCCGAATACCTGCAACAGGGCCTGCGCGAAAACGGCTACATCGTCGATTGCGCCCACACTGGCGCCGACGGCCTGCACCTGGCGCGCCAGCAGGCCTATGACCTGGTGATTCTCGACGTCAACCTGCCCGAGCTCGATGGCTGGACCGTGCTGCAGCGCCTGCGCGCCGAGTCCAGCACGCGGATCATGATGCTCACCGCCCACGGCCGCCTGGCCGATCGGGTCAAGGGCCTGGACCTGGGCGCCGACGATTACCTGCTCAAGCCCTTCGAGTTCCCCGAACTGCTGGCGCGCATCCGCAGCCTGTTGCGGCGCAACGACCAGGCCCTGCAACCGAATACCCTCAAGGTCGCCGACCTGGAGCTGGACCCCAGCCGCCACCGCGCCTACCGCAGCGGCCAGCGCATCGACCTGACCGCCAAGGAGTTCGCCCTGCTGCACCTGCTGATGCGCCAGAGCGGCGAGGTACTGTCGCGCACACAGATCATTTCGCTGGTCTGGGATATGAATTTCGATTGCGACACCAACGTGGTGGAAGTGTCGATCCGCCGCCTGCGGGCGAAAATCGACGATCCTTTCGACAACAAGCTGATCCACACCCTGCGCGGCGTCGGCTACGTACTTGAGGCCCGCGAATGAAACCTGCGCGCCTGTCGCTGCGCCTGGGCCTGAGCGTCAGCCTGATGGGCGCGGCGCTGGTGCTGCTGCTCGCATGCCTCGCGGTATTTGCCCTCGACCATGAGCTGGACAGCCGTGCACGCAAGCACCTGGCCAACAAGATGGCGCAGATCGAACACAGCCTGACGATTGACCTCAAGGCCGCCGACCTCGGCACGCCGGTGCATCCGTTGCTGGATGTGGTCATGGGCCACGACAACCTGAGCCTGAGCGTCATTGCCCTGACCGGCCGTCACTCAGCCCTGCTCACTCTGGGCCCGGCCCTGGAAGCCAACGCCTTGCTGCAGATCGAAAGCGGCCCGCACCTGGCTTTCAGCCCCTGGCGCGACCAGGACGGCGAACACCTGCTCACCGCCTCGCGGCTTATGCGCCTGCAGGACGGCACCCTGGTGCGGGTGCTGCTGACGGTCAATCGTGCCGACGACCATGCCCTGCTCCAGGCCTACCTGGGCTCGACCCTGTGGGCCTTGCCGCTGCTGCTGGTGCTGATCGGCCTGGGCGCCTGGAAGCTGGTCCAGCGCGGGCTGCTGCCATTGCGCCGTTTTCGCCGGGTGGCCGAACAGGTCTCGGCGCAAACCCTCAGCCACCGCCTGCCGGAAACCGGCCTGCCGCAAGAACTGGGCGATCTGGCCGGTGGTATCAACATCATGCTCGACCGCCTGGACGACGGCGTGCAGCGGTTGTCGCAGTTTTCCGACGACCTTGCCCATGAACTGCGCACGCCCATCGGCAACCTGATGGGCAAGGCCCAGGTCACCCTGACCCGCGAGCGCTCCAACGAGCAATACCGTGAAGCGCTGGAAAACAGCATCGAAGAGCTGACCCGGTTGAATCGCATCATCAACGACATGCTGTTCCTCGCCCAGGTCAGCCAGCCGCAGGCGCAGGTGCCGCTCAAGCCGGTGGTGCTGGCCGACGAGGTGCAGCGGGTTTGCGAACTGTTCGAATGCAACGCCGAGCAAAAAGGTATTGCCCTGCGCGTACAGGGCTGGGGCACGGTGCTGGGTGATCGCTTGATGGTGCAGCGGGCGCTGTCGAATCTGCTCAGCAATGCGATTCGCCATGGCGATGAGGGCCAGCCGATCAACATCGCGATTGAACGCCGCGACGGCTCGGTGTGGGTATCAGTGGAAAATCGCGGTCCCGGTATTGCCGCGATGCATTTGCCGCACCTGTTCGAGCGCTTTTACCGCGTGGGCTCGGGGCGCTCGCGCCTGGAAGGCGGTACCGGGCTGGGGCTGGCAATCGTGCGCTCGATCATGCAGGTGCATGGCGGGCGGGTTGAGGTGCAGAGCGAGCTGCAGGGGGTGACGCGGTTTAGCCTGGTGTTTGCCGATCAGGTTGGCTGATCGGGCCGGCTCCCACAGGGTTGCTTACTTTGTGGGAGCTGGCCTTGCCGGCGATGGGCTGCAAAGCAGCCCCGGACAATCTCAGTGCCGGCTGGCCGCCAGAATCAGCGCCTTCATCTCCGCTACCGCCGACTTGAAGCCAACGAACAGCGCATGGGCCACCAGCGCATGGCCGATGTTCAGTTCGTTGATGCCCTTGATCGCCGCCACCGCTTCAACGTTGTGGTAATGCAGGCCGTGACCGGCATTGACGATCAGGCCCTGGCCGAGCCCAAAGGCTACGCCGTCGGCCACGCGCTTGAGCTCTTCAGCCACTTCGCTCGGGGTTTGCGCATCGGCATAACGGCCGGTGTGCAGCTCGATGGCCGGCGCACCGACACGGCGCGAGGCTTCGATCTGGCGCTCGTCAGCATCGATGAACAAGGACACTTCCGCGCCCAGACGCGACAGGCGCTCAACCGCAGCCTTGATCCGTGCTTCCTGGCCGGCGACGTCCAGGCCGCCTTCGGTGGTCAGCTCCTGACGGGTTTCCGGAACCAGGCAGATGTGCGCCGGGCGAATGCGCTCGGCAAACACCATCATTTCTTCGGTGACGCCCATTTCGAAGTTCATGCGCGTCTGCAACACATCCTTGAGCAGCAGCACGTCACGCTCCTGGATGTGCCGGCGGTCTTCGCGCAAGTGCACGGTAATGCCATCGGCACCGGCTTCTTCGGCGTCCAGCGCGGCTTTGACCGGGTCCGGGTAGCGGGTACCACGCGCCTGGCGCAGGGTCGCCACGTGGTCGATGTTCACGCCGAGCAGCATGCGGTTGCTTTGAGTCACGAAGAGGCTCTCCTGAAGATTGAGCCCCACAGCATACGACGTTGTTCAGCGCTTGCGAAACAGTTCGCGACTGACCAGCGGCCGACCGCCCAGGTGTACGGCCAGGGCCTGGCGCATCAGGCGCTTGGCGGCGCCCAGAGCACCGGGGATTTCCCAGGCGGCTTCAGCCATGGCCAATAGCTCGGCACCGTTGAACAGCCCCGGCTGCAACAGGTAGACGCGCTCGAGCCCGGCATCGACCTGCAAGCGGTACAGGCCATCGACCGCAAGGGGATCGCCGTTGACATCGTGATCGAGAGCGAAGGCATAACCCAGTTCGTCCAGCAGGCGCCACTCGAACGCCCTCAGCAGCGGCTCCAGCGGGCGACCGGCGGCCAGCGCCTGCAAGGTCGCCGCATAGTGCTCGAATACCACCGGATGCGGGTCTTCAGCCGGCAGCAGGCGAATCAGCAGCTCGTTGAGGTACAGCCCGCTGAACAGCGCATCGCCGTGCAGCCAGGCAGCGACACCGACGCTGTCCAGACGGCCGACGTTCTTCAGCTCGCCGCGGCCGCGAAACTCGACTTCAAGCGGGACGAACGGCCGCACCTGGCTGCCGCCTTTGCCACGGGCACGGCGCATGACCGCGCGCAGGCGTCCTTGCGGGGTGAGGAAATCCACCAGCGCGCTGGTTTCACGGTAGGCCCGGCTGTGCAGCACGTAGGCCGGTTGGCCAACTGGCAGTTCCATGAGCGGCGCTTCAGAAAAGGTTCGACCCGGCAGCGGACGCTACCGGGCCTGGAGCGATCAGAGGTCGCCGTAGCCCAGCGAACGCAGGGCGCGCTCGTCGTCGGACCAGCCACCCTTGACCTTGACCCAGAGGTTGAGCATGACCTTGGCGTCGAACAGCACTTCCATGTCCTTGCGCGCCTCGGAGCCGATGCGTTTGATCCGCTCGCCCTTGTCGCCAATGATGATCTTCTTCTGGCCGTCACGCTCGACCAGGATCAGCGCATGGATGTGCAGGATCTTGCCCTGCTGCTTGAACTCTTCGATCTCGACGGTGATCTGGTACGGCAGCTCGGCGCCGAGCTGGCGCATGATCTTCTCGCGCACCAGTTCCGCGGCCAGGAAGCGGCTGCTGCGGTCGGTGATCTGGTCTTCCGGGAAGAAGTGCTCGTTTTCCGGCAGGTGTTTGGCGATCAGCCCTTCCAGTGCTTCGAGGTTGTGCCCCTGCTGGGCCGAGATCGGCACGATTTCGGCGTTCGGCAGTTGCTCCTGCAGCCATTGCAGGTGCGGGATCAGGTCGGCTTTCTCTTCGATCCGGTCGGTCTTGTTGATCGCCAGGATCACCGGGCCCTGCACGTACTGCACGCGCTCGAGCACCAATTGGTCTTCGTCGGTCCACTTGGTGCGGTCAACCACGAAGATCACCACGTCGACGTCCTTGAGGGCGGCCGAAGCGGTCTTGTTCATGTAACGGTTGAGCGCCTTTTCGTTGCTCTTGTGCATGCCCGGGGTATCGACGTAGATCGCCTGCACATCACCTTCGGTCTTGATCCCGAGCATGTTGTGGCGGGTGGTCTGCGGCTTGCGCGAGGTGATTGCGAGCTTTTGCCCGAGGATGTGGTTGAGCAGGGTCGACTTGCCGACGTTCGGGCGGCCGACAATGGCGACATAGCCGCAGCGGGTAGTGTTGGTATCAGTCATTGCCATTCTCCACGCCCAGGGCGATCAGTGCTGCGGCGGCCGCGACTTGCTCGGCGATACGCCGGCTGACGCCTTGCCCTCGGCTTTTTTCAGTCAAAAGGGTCACTTCGCATTCGACGAAAAACGTCCGGCAATGGGGTTCACCTTGAATATCCACCACTTCGTAGCGCGGCAGTTCGCAGGCCCGCGACTGCAGGAATTCCTGCAGACGGGTTTTCGGGTCCTTGTTGGTATCGACCAGGGTCAGGCTTTCGAATTCACCCGCCAGCCATGCCAGTACCCGCTCGCGAGCGGTCTGCATGTCCGAATCCAGGTAGATGGCGCCAATCAGCGCCTCCAGGGCATCGGCCAGGATCGACTCGCGGCGAAAACCGCCGCTTTTCAGCTCGCCCGAACCCAGGCGCAGGTATTCGCCCAGGTCAAAGCCCCGGGCCAGTACCGCCAGGGTCTCGCCCTTGACCAGCCGCGCACGCAGGCGCGACAGCTGGCCTTCGCGGGCCTGGGGGAAGCGCTCGAACAGCGCTTCACCGGCGACGAAGTTGAGGATCGCATCGCCGAGGAACTCGAGGCGTTCGTTGTTGCGCCCGGCAAAACTGCGGTGCGTCAGGGCCAGCAGCATCAGCTCCTGGTTCTTGAAGGTGTAGCCGAGCTGGCGCTCGAGGCGGCTCAAGGAAACGCTCACAGTGTACCCACGCGCAGTTCGTGGCCGAAATTCAGCCCGCACGCCTGGGCGCGGGGCTCACACTTTGCAACTCGGTACGCCGCCATCGGGGCTACCGTCGGATTTAACGCATTGTTCAAATCAACATCCTGAAAGACTGTTTGGCTCATGCTCGCTGGCCGGGGTGATCGGTTGCATCCAGGCTTCCCTGAACACAGCCTATGCCAGAAACGCATTCGGCGCTGTCCCAGGACAGCGCCGTTGTAGTGTTACTTGATCAGGCCGACCCGCGACAGGTTCGGGAAGTGGCTCAGTTTAGGCTCTGGCCAGCTCATCCAGACCGCAAAGGCCTTGCCGACGATGTTCTGGTCCGGGACCATGCCGTGCAGTTCCTTGGGAATGTTGGGATCATCCCAGTAACGGCTGTCGTTGGAGTTGTCGCGGTTGTCGCCCATCATGAAGTAATGGCCGGCCGGGACTGTCCATTGCTGGTCAGGCGGCATGCGGTAGCGGCTCATTTCCTTGCGGATCAGGTGCTCGGCTTCACCGAGCTTTTCCTTGTACAGCTCGGCGCTGCCCAGGGTACCCGGCTCGGTGCCGACCAGCTGCTCGGCGATCGCCTGACCGTTGACGAACAGCTTCTTGTCGCTGGTGTAGCGAATCTGATCGCCCGGCAGGCCAACCACACGCTTGATGTAGTTGACGTTCGGGTCGCTCGGGTAGCGGAACACCATGACATCGCCGCGCTGCGGATCACCCACCTCGATGACCTTCTTGTCGATCACCGGCAGGCGGATCCCGTAAGAGAACTTGTTCACCAGGATGAAGTCGCCCACTTCCAGGGTCGGCTTCATCGACCCCGAAGGGATCTGGAACGGCTCGATCAGGAACGAGCGCAGCACCAGGACAATGAACAGCACCGGGAAGAACGATTTACCGTACTCGACCAGCAACGGTTCCTTGTTCAGGCGCTCGACCACTGCCATTTCTGGCTGGCTGACGCTGCCCTGATAGTTGGCGATCGCCGAACGCCGGCGCGGGGCCAGGAACAGCAGGTCGACCAGGGCCAACAGACCGCAGACGGCGACGGCGATGACAAGCAACAGCGGGAAATTTAGCGACATAGGACCTAACTATCCAACCTGAGCACGGCGAGGAAGGCTTCTTGTGGGATTTCCACGTTACCGACCTGTTTCATGCGTTTCTTACCGGCCTTCTGCTTCTCCAACAGCTTGCGCTTACGGCTAACGTCACCACCGTAGCATTTGGCCAGTACGTTCTTTCTGAGCGCCTTGACAGTCGTACGCGCAACAATCTGCCCGCCAATGGCGGCCTGGATTGCCACATCGAACATCTGCCGAGGAATCAGTTCCTTCATCTTCTCGGTCAATGCGCGGCCCTTGTAGTGCGCATTGTCGCGGTGCACGATCAGCGCCAGGGCGTCGACCTTGTCACCGTTGATCAGTACATCGAGCTTGACCAGGTTAGCCGACTGGTAGCGGTCGAAATGATAGTCCAGCGAGGCGTAGCCGCGGCTTGTGGACTTCAGGCGGTCGAAGAAGTCCAGTACCACTTCGTTCATCGGCAGGTCGTAGCGTACTTGCACCTGCGAGCCGAGGAACTGCATGTCGCGCTGTACGCCACGCTTCTCGATGCACAGGGTAATGACGTTGCCCAGGTGCTCCTGCGGCACCAGGATGGTGGCCGATACGATCGGCTCACGGAAGTCTTCGACCGAGGACACGTCCGGCAGCTTCGACGGGTTGTCGACGTAGATGGTTTCGCCGGTCTTGAGCTTGACCTCGAAGATTACGCTCGGCGCGGTGGTGATCAGGTCCAGGTCGTACTCGCGCTCCAGGCGCTCCTGGATGATCTCCATGTGCAGCATGCCGAGGAAGCCGCAACGGAAGCCGAAGCCCAGGGCGTCGGAGCTTTCCGGCAGGTACTGCAGCGACGAGTCGTTCAGGGTCAGTTTCTGCAATGCATCACGAAAATCTTCGAAATCATCGGAACTGACCGGGAACAGACCGGCATACACCTGCGGTTGAATACGTTTGAAGCCTGGCAGCACCTCGACCTCGGGGGTCGTGCTCAGGGTCAGGGTGTCACCCACCGGCGCGCCGTGAATGTCCTTGATGCTGGCGATGATGAAGCCTACTTCGCCGGCCTTGAGATCAGCGGTCTGGGTGTGCTTGGGGGTGAACACACCGACGCTGTCGACCAGGTGGACCTTGCCGGTGGACTTGACCAGGATCTTGTCGCCCTTCTTCACCCGGCCGTGACGGACACGCACCAGGGAGACAACGCCCAGGTAGTTGTCGAACCAGGAGTCGATGATCAGCGCCTGCAGCGGCGCCTCGATGTCACCGGTAGGCGCCGGGATGGTGTGCACCAGGCGCTCGAGCACCTCGTCGACGCCCATGCCGCTCTTGGCACTGCAGGCCACGGCGTCGGTGGCGTCGATACCGATGATCTTCTCGATCTCGTCCTTGACCTTGTCCGGGTCGGCCTGGGGCAGGTCCATCTTGTTCAGTACCGGCATGACCTCAAGGCCCTGCTCGATGGCGGTGTAGCAGTTGGCGACCGACTGGGCTTCTACACCCTGGCCGGCGTCGACCACCAGCAAGGCACCTTCACAGGCCGCCAGCGAGCGGCTGACTTCGTAGGTGAAGTCAACGTGGCCGGGGGTGTCGATGAAGTTCAGCTGATAGGTTTTGCCGTCTTGCGCCTTGTAGTGCAGGGTGACGCTGTGGGCTTTGATGGTGATACCGCGTTCACGCTCCAGGTCCATGGAATCGAGTACCTGGGCCTCCATTTCACGCGCAGTCAGGCCACCGCACATCTGAATGAAGCGGTCGGCCAGGGTCGACTTGCCATGGTCAATGTGGGCGATGATGGAGAAATTGCGGATATGACTCAAATCACTCACGGGTCAACACTCAAAAAGGCTGCGGGCCGGACGCCCACCGAAAAATAGCCGGGAATTGTACCTGAAGCTTGACGTTGGCGTCACGTGAACTGTGGGTACCGCGATTGTGGGAAATCGGTGCATGCCCCGGGAAACCTGCGCGGCGCCCAGAAAAAAGGGCAGCCGAGGCTGCCCTTTTCTGCTCAAGCCGGCTTATTCAGCCAGTTTGAAGGTGATGAAGCTGGCGCGGCCCTGACGCAGGACGCGCATCGACACCGAACGGTTCTTCGGCAGCTCTTTGGCGATTTCGGTGAACTGCTTGGCCGAAAGGATCGCCTGGTTGTTCAGATGACTGATGACGTCGCCCGGACGCAGGCCGATCAGCGCTGCCGGACCGTCCTGGACTTCCTTGATGACCACGCCGCCCTTGAGCTCGAGGGACTTCTTCTGCTCGGCGGTCAGGTCGGCCACCGACACACCCAGGCGGTTGCTGCTGCGCTCGACGCCGCCATTGGCGTTGGTGGTGATGTCGGCATCTTCATCCGGCAGTGCGCCGATGGTGATGTCCAGCGACTGGCGTTTGCCATTGCGGATGATGTCGAGCTTGGCCTTGGCGCCATCCTTGAGGCCACCGACCAGGTGCGGCAGGTCGGCAGACATGACGATCGGCTGACCGTTCATGCTCAGGATCACGTCACCGACCTGCAGGCCACCCTTGGCGGCCGGGCCATCTTCCAGCACCTGGGCGACCAGGGCACCGGCCGGCTTGTCGAGACCGAAGGACTCAGCCAGGTCCTTGTTGACCTCCTGAATCACCACGCCCAGCCAGCCGCGGCTGACCTTGCCGTCTTTCTTCAGCTGATTGGAAACATCCAGCGCGACATCGATCGGGATGGCGAACGACAGGCCCATGAAGCCACCGGAACGGGTGAAGATCTGCGAGTTGATACCCACCACTTCGCCGTTCATGTTGAACAGCGGGCCACCGGAGTTACCCGGGTTGATCGCCACGTCGGTCTGGATGAATGGCACGTAGGTGTCGTTGGGCAGGGTGCGGCCCTTGGCACTGACGATACCTTTGGTCACCGAATGGTCGAAGCCGAACGGCGAACCGATGGCCAGCACCCACTCACCGACCTTGAGCTTCTCGGAGTCACCCAGCTTGACGGTCGGCAGGTCCTTGCCTTCGACCTTGAGCAGGGCCACGTCGGTGCGCGGGTCGGTGCCGACCAGCTTGGCCTGCAGCTCGCTGCGGTCCGACAGGCGGACGATGATCTCATCGGCGTCGGCGACCACATGGTTGTTGGTCAGCACGTAACCGTCGCTGGAGATGATGAAGCCCGAACCCAGCGATTGCGCTTCACGCTGGCGGTCACCGCGCGGCGAACGCGGCGTCTGCGGCATGTTGCGCTCGAAGAATTCGCGGAACATCGGCGGCAGGCCTTCAAGATCAGGCATCTGCCCGGCGGCGTACTTGCGGTCCGGCAGTTTCTGCTTGGTACTGATGTTCACCACCGCAGGCGAGGCCTGCTCGACCAGGGTGGTGAAGTCCGGCAGGGCTTCGGCCTGGGCGGTGAGCACCTGACCGAGCATGAACACGGCGGCGACCATCGATAGGTAGGTTTTCAAGCGTGGTATTGACATACGGCTCCCGTCACAACGAGCGTGGTTAGCAGTAGGGACCTGCAGAAGCAGGAAAGGCCAGCCCCCGAAAGGACTGACCTATAGAAAAATTCTGGAGTTTTTGCAAACTGCAAAGCTTGCCAATCATGTCAGCCAAGCAATCCTCGACCTGTCAGCCTCATTGCCTGCGCCTCATTTTTTAGCCTGGGCATCCTGGGCGCGCATGGACAGCGCAATGCGTTCGGCGGTGCCGATAGGGATCTCGCCCACCACAGTCACCATCATTTCGCCCTGGGGCGTGGTCAGGCGCCGCGAGACGGCGACCGTCGGGCCCAGCTGCGTGCGGATATCGGCGGCCGAGCCTTTGTCGAGGGCTTCGACGAACACCGAAAAGCGCGCCAGGCCGTCGTCGTACATCAGGCTGCTGACGGCATTCTTGCTTTGCGGGTCCTTGCGCACGGAGCTGGTGATCAGCTCGAATCCAGGTGGCAACCAGTCCGATCGCCAGCCGGTGACAGGCTGTGCAGCCTGCGCGGTCAGTTGGGCAACCGGCTTGCAGATGCCACTGGCCTTGAGCTGTTCATCGCTTGGTGCGACGGCGGTATTCAGGCGAGTGAACTGGAAACGCTCGAGCAATCGCCCACCGTCGTCGAGCATCAACGACTTGAGCGGCAGCCCGGTGTCTTTATCCAGGTGCAGCTCGAAGGCATAGCGGTGTTGATCACGCGGGGTAAGGGTGACGATTACCGCTTCACGGTCGGCCACCCGCGATTTGCCGGCGACCCCGAGGTCGTACCAGCTCATCAGTTTCAGAGGATCAAGCACTCGCGCCGCAGACTCCGGCGTGTTGGCCACTCCCGGTACCAGGGCCCCGCTTACGCACTGGGTCTGCCCGTCGACACGCACGACTTCCTGGGCCGAGCCATCGAGCTGCAACAGCCGCTCGCTGACTTTGCCGCTCTGGACGCGATGCCAGATGTCGTGGGTGGAGAAGCTACCGTTACGCTCGTAAACGAAAGTACCCTGATAACTCTGCTGTTGCTCGGCCTGGGCCAGACGCTTGAGCCAGTCACCTGCCTGCGCAGAGGAGTTGGCGGCAAGGGCCGGTAGCGTCAACCAGCCACCCAGCAGCAGCGGTATGAGAGGTAGCGCGCGCATGATCCTCCTTACTTAGCGATTTTCCAGGCTGGCTGCACGTGCATACGGCAGAGCGCTCTCGGTACCCTTGAGGGCTGCTTCCTGAGCATGCTGACGCAGGTAGCCAGGCAGACGCTGGTCGTGCCAGCCGGTTTGCCCCTGCAGCACGCCATTGGCCATCGGGCCTGGCTGTTCTGCACTTTCACTATAGCCTGCCAATACGGCCGGGCCCTGTGCTTGTGGCAAGCTCAGGCCTTGCTGCGCCGGTTGTTGGGCAGCCAGCTGGGCACCGCTGATTTCGTCCTGGTTGTACAGGCGTACACCGGCCAGTACCGCGACAGTCACCGAAGCGGCAACGGCCAGGCGGCCCAGGCTGCGCCAGGGTCCACGGGAGACCTTGGCGGGAGCGGCTTCATCGGCCAGGGCTGCGGATACGGCCGAGGCGATATCCAGCTGTGGCAGTACCAGCTCTTTGTGCATGGCTGCACGGGCTACCTGGTAACGCGACCAGGTGGCACGGGTTTCGGGATCATCGACGGCATTCAACACCCGTCGTAATTCCAGTTCGTCCGCTTCGTTATCCATCACCGCGGACAGCGATTCCTGCAAAGCTTCACGACTCATGGCGGTTCCTCTCTTGGCTGTCGCCGCTGTCTCAGGTTTCCTGCAACAACGGCTGCAGGGCTTTGTCTATGGCCTCCCGAGCGCGGAAGATTCGAGAGCGCACGGTACCCACCGGACACTGCATGACGCTCGCAATGTCCTCGTAACTCAGACCATCGAATTCACGTAAAGTTAACGCCGTACGCAAATCTTCTGGCAGTTGCTGGATGGTCCGATGGACGGTGCCTTCGATCTCATCTCGCAACAACGCGCGCTCGGGGGACTCCAGATCCTTGAGGCCATGATCGCCGTCGTAAAATTCCGCATCCTCGGAACTTACATCGCTGTCTGGTGGCCGCCGACCGCGGGACACCAGATAGTTTTTTGCCGTGTTGATGGCAATGCGGTACAGCCAGGTATAAAAGGCGCTGTCCCCGCGAAAATTACCAAGCGCCCGGTAAGCCTTGATGAAAGCTTCCTGCGCCACATCCTGGGCTTCATGGGTGTCGTGGACAAAACGCACGATCAACCCGAGAATCTTGTGCTGATACTTCAGCACCAACAGATCGAACGCTCGCCTGTCGCCACGCTGCACGCGCTCGACAAGCTGCTGATCCTCTTCCTGGGTTAGCATGAACACTCCTCAGTGAACTCGAAGGAGCGTTGCACCTGCCATCGTTCAGGCTTGCAACCATAGACTCGGGCTTTGCGCAAAAGTTCTCCCCTCCAAGCAAGTTTCCTGCGGCCCTTGGTCGGCTCGCACGAAAAACGCAGCGCGGTCACGGCCGGCTGCGTCGATAATCGGGTCTCGAATACGCAAACAGTGCCTTCAAGGGGCGCCTGCCATGCGTCGCCGCGGCATTGTGGCGTGCGGGCATCCTTCTATGGATATCCGTACATCACGGAAAGTTCCCACAAAAGGCTCCCTGGACTGCACAAGCGCCATTGGAAATCAGGGCCTTGGGGCTGCTATAAAGGCAGCCGGTCCAGATTCACGATAGTTTCACAATGCCATAAGCGCCTGACTATTGTGCCGATCCCCCCCTTCAGATACTAGTGTCCTGACATGAGCCAACAATTCCAACATGATGTTCTCGTGATCGGCAGCGGCGCCGCCGGCCTCAGCCTGGCCCTGACCCTCCCCGGTCACCTGCGCGTCGCCGTGCTCAGCAAGGGCGACCTCGCCAATGGCTCGACCTTCTGGGCCCAGGGCGGCGTGGCCGCGGTGCTGGACGACACCGACACGGTGCAGTCCCACGTCGAAGACACCCTCAATGCCGGTGGCGGCCTGTGTCACGAAGACGCCGTGCGCTTCACCGTTGAGCATAGCCGCGAAGCGATCCAGTGGCTGATTGACCAGGGCGTGCCCTTTACCCGCGACGAACACGCCGGCGATGAAGAAAGCGGCTTCGAGTTCCACCTGACCCGCGAAGGCGGCCACAGCCATCGGCGCATCATCCACGCCGCTGATGCCACCGGCGCGGCGATCTTCACCACCCTGCTGGCGCAAGCGCGGCTGCGGCCGAACATCGAGCTGCTGGAACAGCGAGTAGCGGTCGACCTGATTACCGAACGGCGCCTGGGCCTGGACGGCGATCGCTGCCTGGGGGCGTATGTGCTGGACCGCACCAGCGGCGAAGTCGACACCTTCGGCGCGCGCTTTACCGTGCTCGCCACCGGCGGCGCAGCCAAGGTCTACCTCTACACCAGCAACCCCGACGGCGCCTGTGGCGACGGCATTGCCATGGCCTGGCGCGCCGGTTGCCGGGTGGCCAACCTTGAGTTCAACCAGTTCCACCCGACTTGCCTGTACCACCCGCAGGCCAAGAGCTTTTTGATCACCGAAGCCCTGCGCGGCGAAGGCGGCCTGCTCAAGCTGCCCAATGGCGAGCGTTTCATGCCGCGCTTCGACCCGCGCGAAGAACTGGCCCCGCGCGACATCGTCGCCCGCGCCATCGACCATGAAATGAAGCGCCTGGGGGTGGACTGCGTCTACCTGGACATCAGCCACAAGCCGGCCGAATTCGTCAAAAGCCACTTCCCCACCGTTTACGAGCGCTGCCTGGGCTTTGGCATCGATATCACCCGCCAGCCGATCCCGGTAGTACCGGCCGCCCATTACACCTGCGGCGGGGTGATGGTCGATGAACAAGGCCTGACCGACGTGCCGGGCCTGTACGCCATCGGCGAAACCAGTTTTACCGGCCTGCACGGCGCCAACCGCATGGCCAGCAACTCGCTGCTCGAATGTTTCGTCTACGGGCGTTCAGCGGCCAACGACATCGTCGCTCGCCTGGACCAGACCGCAATGCCCCGGGCGCTGCCGTGCTGGGATGCCAGCCAGGTGACCGATTCGGACGAAGACGTGATCATCGCGCACAACTGGGACGAACTGCGGCGCTTCATGTGGGACTACGTCGGTATCGTGCGCACCAACAAGCGCCTGCAGCGCGCCGAACACCGGGTGCGTCTGCTGCTCGATGAGATCGACGAGTTTTACAGCAACTACAAAGTCAGCCGCGACCTGATTGAGTTGAGGAACCTTGCCCAGGTCGCCGAACTGATGATCCGCTCGGCCATGCAACGCAAGGAAAGCCGCGGCCTGCACTACACCCTGGATTACCCGGGCATGCTCACAGAGGCCCGCGACACTATCCTGCAGCCGCCCACCTACGCCGACTAAATTTCAGGCGCAAACGCAGGCGCCGGTGCTGCACCGGCTCCAGCGCGTCGAAGGCGATGCACTGGCCCTCGTTGAAACGCCGCCCGGCCCGGCGAAAGCGCAATACCACGCATCCGGGCAAGGCCAGGCTGTCGGGCTTGAGCTGCACCGCCTGCCAGCCCTGGGCGCGGCTGAACAACTGCCAGCCGTGGGCATCGCGGCGCAGGGCGGTAATGGCGTTGGGGTGGGTCAGCAGGATGCACCGGGGAATGACCCAGGCGCCATGCAGCAGGCACAAGGCAATGGCCGCCAGGCGCAACCACAGGGGCACCTGCAGCAGGCTCAGGGCCAGCAAGGCCAGCAGCAGGCTGGCCAGGTATGCCGCCAACAGTGCCCTTGAGCCCTGCCAGCGACATTCGAAACGCTCACTTGGGCTGGACACGGTCCAGGATGATGCGAACCATGCGTTGCAGCTCCGGGTCTTCGGACTCGCTGCGCTCCATGAACCAGCCGAACATGTCCTGGTCTTCGCAGCCGAGCAAGCGCCAGTACAGTTCCCGGTCTTCCGGGCTCAGGGTTGGAAAAACGTCCTGGCTGAAAGGAACCAGCAACACGTCCAGCTCGAGCATGCCACGGCGGCTGTGCCAAAAGAGCTTGTTGAGTTCAATTTGTTCGACCATGAAGCCCTCCAAAAATAGGCCGCCAGTATACAGAGCCAGCGCCCGAGGGACACGCGACGTTGGTCCGGACATGTGAGCAAATAATGACAGAGGCCTGTACTCAACTACCTATTTTGCCGACAGCGCTCTATCATGGGCCCCAGTCCTATCACCTTGCGATAAACCATGGCCGATTCCGCTTTTTTCTGCACCCTTTCCCACGAAGGCGTTCTCGCCGTCCGCGGCTCGGACGCCGGCAAGTTCCTGCAAGGCCAGCTGACCTGCAACATCAGTTACCTCAACGAGCATACCGCCAGCCTCGGCGCCCGCTGCATGGTCAAGGGCCGCATGCAGTCGAGCTTTCGCATCCTCTCCGAGGGCGATGGCTACTTGCTGGCGATGACCCGCGAACTGCTCGAACCGCAACTGGCCGACCTTAAAAAGTACGCAGTGTTCTCCAAGGCCAAGCTGACCGACGACAGCGCTGCCTGGGTGCGTTTCGGCCTGCACGACGGTGCAGCCGCGCTGCCGGCCCTGGGCCTGGAAGTGCCGGTGCAGACTGACGCGGTCACCCGTCAAAACGGCTTGGTCGCCATTGCCGTATCGGCTGGGCGCATCGAGTTGTGGGTACCTGCCGAGCAGGCCCCGGCGGTGCAAGCGCAACTGGCGGCGCAGTTGGCCGAGGCCGGGCTCAACGACTGGCTGCTCGGACAGATCCGCGCCGGTATCGGCCAGGTCATGCTGCAAACCCGCGAGCTGTTCATTCCGCAGATGATCAACCTGCAGGCCGTGGGTGGCGTGAGCTTCAAGAAAGGCTGCTACACCGGCCAGGAAATCGTCGCGCGCATGCAGTACCTGGGCAAGCTCAAGCGTCGCCAATACCGCCTGGCCCTAGCCGAGGGCGACCTGCCGCAGCCCGGTACCGAAGTGTTCTCGCCCACCCACAACTCCTCCGTTGGTGAAGTGGTACTGGCGGCCCGCAGTGAACAGGGCTGCGAACTGCTGGCCGTGCTGACCGCCGACGCGGTTGCCGACAACAACCTGCACCTGGGCAGCGCCGAAGGTCCGCGCCTGGAGCTGCTGACGCTTCCTTACGAACTGGACCGCGATCGCGAAATCCAGCGCTGAGCCTGCGCCCGCCCTGCACGGGCGGGGCACTCGTCAATTGCGGTAGAGAATCACCATGAACAAGATGGCCGAGATGATCCAGGCCCACCTGCTGAGCGCCATCGACAACGATGACCTGGTGCTGCCGACCCTGCCGGAAGTGGCCTTGAGCATTCGCGAAGCCGCCGAAGACAGCGAGATCAGCGTCAGTACCCTAAGCAAGGTGATCGGTCGCGATGCAGCGTTGTCGGCGCGCCTGATCAAGGTGGTCAACAGCCCCTTGCTGCGCGCCGCCACCGAGGTCACCGACCTGCAAACGGCCATCACCCGCCTGGGCATCAACTACAGCTGCAACCTGGCGATCGGCCTGGTGATCGAGCAGATCTTCCATGCCCGCTCGGATGTGGTTGAGCAAAAAATGCGCGAGATCTGGTCAAAAAGCCTCGAAGTGGCTGGCATCAGCTATGAGCTGTGCCTGCGATTCACCCAGCTCAAGCCGGACCAGGCAGCCCTCGCTGGCCTGGTTCATCAGATTGGCGCGCTGCCGATCCTGCTGTATGCCGAAGAGCACAACGAGCTGCTCTCCGACCCGGTCAGCCTGAACTATGTAATCGAACAGATTCACCCGGCACTGGGCGACAAGATCCTCAGCGTCTGGGAGTTCCCCGAGCAACTGGTGCACCTGCCCGGGCTGATCCAGGACCTGGATCGCGGCACCGACAAGGTCGACTACGTCGATATTGTGCAGATCGCCCAGGTACTCAGCAGCAACAGCAAGGAGCGACCGCTGGCCGCCCTGCCCGCCTACCGCCACCTTGGCCTGCCCACCGGCACTGAGCTGCAGGCCAGCGACCTGCTAAATGCCAAGGCGATGTTCCGCTAGTCAGCGCTGAAGCTGACCCGCACCTTCAAGCCGCCACGCTCACCATCGTGCAGGCTGATCTGCGCCAGGTGCGCGCGGCAGATCTCGCCGACAATCGCCAGGCCCAGGCCAGTGCCCTGGGCGCCGCGCCGGTAGAAGCGCTCGAAGACCTTTTCGCGCTCGCTTTCAGGAATCCCCGGGCCGTCGTCTTCGACTTCGAGAATGCCCGGCTCAACCACGCGCAGAATCACATCGCCGCCCTTGGGCGTATACGCCATGGCGTTATCGACCAGGTTGCTCAGCAGCTCATTGAGCAGCGTCGGCTCGCCGCGCACCCACACCGGCCCCTCGGTCTCCAGCGCCAGGGCGACGCCACGCGCATGGGCCAGCGGCGCCATGGCCATGCCCAGCTCACGGGCCAATTGGCTGAGGTCGAGCAATTGCGCGCCGCCTTCGGCAATCGCCCGGGCGCCGTTTTCGACCCGCGCCAGCGACAGCAACTGGTTGGCCAGGTGGGTCAGGCGATCGGTGCCTTGCGCGGCGGCCTCAAGGGTTTCGCGCCAGACTTGCGGCTCGGTGGAGCGCAAGCCCAGTTCGACCCGCGCCTTTAGCGCTGCCAGCGGCGTGCGCAGTTCATGGGCGGCCTCGGCGATAAACTGTGCCTGGCGCTCGAACTGGCCGCGCAAGCGTTCGGTAAAGTGGTTCAGGGCGCGCACCAGCGGGCTCAGCTCGCGCTGCACCTGGACCACCGGCAAGGCCCGCAGGTCATCGGGCTGGCGCTCCTCCACAGCGCTGCGCAAGCGCTCTAGCGGGCGCAGGGCGGCGCTGACGGCAAACCACACCAGCATCAGCGCGCCGAGGGCGAGCATGCCCAGGCGCAGCAGGGTATCGGCCATCAGGCTGCGGGCCATGCGCACCCGCGCCTCTTCGGTTTCGGCCACGCGGATTTCGGCCATGCCGTTCATGTTCGGCTCGCTAACCGCCTTGAGCAGGCTGACCACGCGCACGTCCTGACCCAGATAACGGGCGTTGTAAAAGCGCGCCAGGGCCGGGTAATCGTCGGTGCGCGGAGTATTGGGCGGCGGCGCCGGGAGGTTTTCGTAGCCGGAGATCAAGCGCTGGTGAATATCGTTGACCTGGTAGTAGATGCGCCCGGCGCTGTCGTAGGCGAAAGTGTCCAGGGCCACGTAGGGCACATCGGCGCTGAGGGTGCCGTCGCGTTGCGACAGGCCCGCGGCGATGGTCCGTGCCGAGGCCAGCAAGGTACGGTCGTAGGCGGTGTCGGCGGCTTCACGGCCGTTCCAGTAAGCGCTCAGGCCGCTGGCCAGCATCAGCACCACCAGCAGGATTGCCAGGTTCCATAGCAGTCGCCCGCGCAGGCTGTCGCTGTTACGCATCTTTGTGCTCGAGCAGGTAGCCGAGCCCCCTGAAGGTGACGATCGCCACGGCATGGCCGTCGAGCTTCTTGCGCAAGCGGTGCACGTAGATTTCGATAGCATCGGCGCTGGCTTCTTCGTCCAGGCCGAACACCTGGGCGGCCAGTTGCTCCTTGCTCATCACCCGCCCGGGCCGCGCAATCAGTGCTTCGAGCACCGCCTGCTCGCGGGAGGTCAGGGTCAGCAGTTCTTCGCCGAGGGTGAAGCGCCGGGTATCGAGGTCGTAAACCAGTGGCCCGCAGCGCTGCTGGCGCTCTCCACCGAGCACGCTACGGCGCAGCAGGGCCTTGACCCGCGCCTCAAGCTCGGTCAGCTCGAACGGCTTGGCCAGGTAATCGTCGGCGCCCAGGTTCAGGCCATGGACCCGGTCCTTGACGTCGCTGCGCGCGGTCAGCATCAGCACCGGCACGGTCTTGCCGCGGGCCCGCAGGCGCGCCAGCACCTCGAATCCGTCCATCCGCGGCAGGCCGACATCGAGCACCGCCACGGCGTATTCCTCGCTGGCCAGGGCCAGGTCGGCGGCCACGCCATCATGCAGCACATCCACGGTCAGGCCGGTGCTTTTCAGGGCCTGGGCCACGCTTTCGGCCAGTTGCAGATGGTCTTCGACGAGCAGCACACGCATCGATTTCTCCCCTTTGCGTCGCGTTCAATGGCGCGGAGTGTACAGCCGACAGCCCGCCTGTGAAGCCTTCGGCGCAATCAAAAGCTGCTGAAAGGTTAGCGAAAGGTTCACGCCCTAGCATCCTCTCACGGCTCACTCTGCTTGCCGTAAAACCGGACCCAAGGTCCGAACTAATAAGAACAATAACGGAGTCACTCCACGATGCTGTCCATGCAGCCGCAGGCGTACGCGCCTACCCGACGTCTACCTTCCCGCCAGACCGCAGTTGCCAGCGCCCTCGCCCTTGCCGGCGTCGCCCCGTTGAGCCAGGCCGCCTTCTTCGATGACAGCAAGGCGAGCTTCGAAACCCGCAACATGTACTTCAACCGCGACTTTCGCGATGGCACCAGCGCCCAGCAATCCAAGCGTGACGAATGGGCCCAGGGCTTCATGCTCAATTTCGAGTCAGGTTATACCGACGGCACTGTAGGCTTCGGCCTGGATGCCCTGGGGATGCTCGGTATAAAGCTCGACTCAAGCCCCGACCGCACCGGCACCGGCCTGCTGCCAACCCACGACGATGGCCGCGCCGCCGACGAGTATTCCAAACTCGGCCTGACCGGCAAGGTGAAGATTTCCGCGACCGAACTCAAGATCGGCACGCTGATCCCGGAGCTGCCGACCCTGCAGCCCAACGACGGGCGCATCCTGCCGCAGACCTTCGAGGGCGGCCTGCTGACCTCGGGCGAGATCAAAAACCTGACATTTACCGGCGGGCGCCTGGAAAAAGCCCGCGACCGCGACAGCACCAACAACGAGGACATCGCCCTCAACAACAAGAACAGCCGATTTCTTGGCACCGTCGCCGGCAACCATTTCGACATGGCCGGCCTGGACTACAGGTTCACCGACAAGATTACCGGCAGCTACCACTGGGCCCAGCTCGATGACGTCTACCGCCAGCACTTCGTCGGCCTGATCGCCTCCCAGCCGTGGGGCCCGGGCACCTTCGGCGCCGACCTGCGCATGGCCTTCAGTGACGACCAGGGCCAGGCCCGCGGTGGCAACATCGACAACACCGCGCTCAACGGCATGCTCAGCTACGGCCTGAACGGCCACAAGCTCAGCGCCGGCTACCAGCACCTGTCCGGCGACACCGCCTTCCCCTATGTCGATGGCGCCGACCCGTACCTGGTCAACTTCGTACAGATCAACGACTTCGCCGGCGCCGACGAGCGCTCCTGGCAAGCCCGTTACGACTACGACTTCAGCAAGCTCGGCATCCCCGGCCTGACCTTCATGAGCCGCTACATCAGCGGCGATAATGTCAGCCTGGCCGATGGTGGCGAGGGCAAGGAGTGGGAACGCAACACCGAGTTCAAGTACGTGGTGCAAAGTGGCGCCCTGAAAAACGTCGCCGTGCGCCTGCGCAACGCCACCTTCCGCTCCAACTTCGCCCGCGATGCCGACGAAGTGCGACTGCTGGTGAGTTACAGCCTTGCGCTGTGGTAATCCCTGATAACAATAACGTTCACGGAGAGACACGATGACTTTTTCACTGCGCCGCATTGCCCTCGCCACCGGTTGCCTGCTGCTGGCCGGCAACGTTCTGGCGGGCGAACCGAAACGCCCTGAATGCATCGCCCCGGCTTCGCCCGGCGGCGGTTTCGACCTGACCTGCAAACTGGTGCAAAGCGCCCTGGTCAACGAAAAGATCCTCAGCAAACCGATGCGCGTCACCTACATGCCCGGCGGTGTCGGCGCGGTGGCCTATAACGCGGTGGTCGCCCAGCGTCCGGCCGATGCCGGCACCCTGGTGGCCTGGTCCAGTGGTTCGTTGCTGAACCTGGCCCAGGGCAAGTTCGGCCGTTTCGATGAAAACGCCGTGCGCTGGCTGGCGGCGGTAGGCACCAGCTATGGTGCCATTGCCGTGAAAAGCGATTCGCCCTACAAGACCCTCGACGACCTGGTCGCGGCGCTGAAAAAAGACCCGAGCAAGGTGGTGATCGGCTCCGGCGGCACCGTCGGCAGCCAGGACTGGATGCAGACCGCGCTGATCGCCAAGGCCGCCGGGATCAACCCGCGCGACCTGCGCTACGTGGCCCTGGAAGGCGGCGGCGAAATCGCCACGGCGCTGCTCGGCGGGCACATTCAGGTCGGCAGTACCGACATCTCCGACTCCATGCCGCACATCCAGAGCGGTGACATGCGCCTGCTTGCGGTGTTCGCCGAAACCCGCCTGGACGAGCCGGAAATGAAGGACATCCCCACCGCCAAGGAACAAGGCTACGACATCGTCTGGCCGGTGGTGCGCGGTTTCTACCTCGGGCCGAAAGTCACCGATGAAGAGTACGACTGGTGGAAAGCCTCGTTCGACAAGCTGCTGGCCTCCGAAGAGTTCGCCAAGCTGCGCGATCAGCGCGAGCTGTTCCCCTTCGCCATGACCGGTGTCGAACTGGACACCTACGTCAAGAAGCAGGTGGCTGACTACAAGGCCCTGGCCAAGGAATTTGGCTTGATTCAATAAGCCTCTCCCCTTTCGAACGCATCGCGGGGCAAGCCCGCTCCCACTTGCCCCGCGAAAAGAGGATTCCGCAATGATCCTGCAACGTCTCTTCGCCCTGTTTTTGCTGGCGCTGTGCGCCGCCCTGGCCGTCATGGCCTGGCCCTACCAGGCAGCCTTTTCCTACGAACCGGTCGGGCCACGTGCCTATCCCTTGCTGATGCTCGGCCTGATGGCCGCCGGCCTGCTGTACCTGGCCTTTCGTCCCACGCCGATCGTGCACAAGGACGACGAACCCGAACTGGACCGCGAAACCCTGAACAAGATCGGCCTCTGCGTCGCCTTGCTGCTGGTCTTTGCCGCCACCTTCGAGCCACTGGGCTTCATTGTCAGCAGCATCCTCATCGGCGTGCCGATGGCGCGCCTGTATGGCGGGCGCTGGTTGCCCAGCGTGGTGATCATCGGCCTGATGAGCATCGCCCTGTACTGGCTGTTCGACCGTGTGATGGATGTGCCCCTGCCCCTCGGCCTGCTCGACGTTCTGGAGAACTGACATGGATACGCTTGGTTATCTCGGCCAGGGCTTCGGCGTCGCCCTGAGCCCCTACAACCTGGTTACCGCCCTCGCCGGCACTCTGATCGGCACCGTGGTCGGCCTGCTGCCGGGCCTGGGCCCGATCAACGGCGTGGCGCTGCTGATCCCGATTGCCTTCGCTCTCGGCCTGCCGCCGGAGTCGGCGTTGATTTTGCTGGCAGCGGTGTACCTGGGGTGCGAATACGGCGGGCGGATCAGCTCGATCCTGCTCAATATCCCCGGTGAAGCGTCGACGGTCATGACTACCCTCGACGGCTACCCCATGGCCCGCCAGGGCCTGGCCGGGGTGGCGCTGTCGCTGTCGGCCTGGAGTTCGTTCATCGGCGCCTTTATCGCTACCTGCGGCATGGTGCTGTTCGCGCCGCTATTGGCGAAATGGGCGATCGCCTTCGGCCCGGCGGAGTATTTCGTGCTGATGGTGTTCGCCATTGTCTGCCTGGGTGGCATGGCCGGCGACCGGCCGTTGAAGACCTTCATCGCCGCGCTGATCGGGCTGTTTCTTTCCAGTGTCGGCATCGACGCCAACAGCGGCGTGTACCGCTTCACCGGTGACAGCGTGCACCTGGCCGATGGCATTCAGTTCGTGGTGCTGGTGCTGGGGCTGTTCTCCATCAGCGAGATTCTCCTGCTGCTGGAAAAAACCCACCATGGCCACGAAGCGGTGAAAGCCACCGGGCGCATGCTGTTCAACTTCAAGGAAGCGGCCTCGGTATTCGTCGTCAACATTCGCTGCGGCCTGCTCGGTTTCATCATGGGCGTGCTGCCCGGTGCCGGCGCAACCCTGGCCAGCGCCGTGGCCTACATGACCGAAAAGCGCATCGCCGGTGCCAGCGGCACCTTCGGCAAGGGCGACAAGCGCGGCCTGGCCGCACCGGAAACCGCCATCGGCGCCTCCTGCTGCGGCGCCCTGGTGCCAATGCTGACCCTCGGCGTACCCGGCTCGGGCACCACCGCCGTGATGATCGGCGCCCTGACTCTGTACAACATCACCCCGGGGCCGATGCTGTTCGCCCAGCAACCGGACATCGTCTGGGGCCTGATCGCGTCGTTGTTCATCGCCAACATCATGCTGGTGATCCTCAACATCCCGATGATCCGCATCTTCACCCGCATCCTCGCCGTGCCGAACTGGGCGCTGGTGCCGGTGATCGCGATCATCACCGCGATCGGCGTGTACGCGGTGCATGCCACCACCTTCGACCTGTTCCTGATGATCGGCATCGGTATCTTCGGCTACATCCTGCGCAAGCTGGACTTCCCGCTGTCGCCAATCTTGCTGGGCTTCATCCTCGGCGGGTTGATGGAGCAGAACCTGCGCCGGGCGCTGTCGATTTCCAATGGTGCCCTGGACATCCTCTGGTCGAGCCCGATCAGCATGAGCGTGTGGGCCCTGACCATCGCCATGATGCTTTTGCCGCTGCTGCGCATCTGGCGCAAGCGCAGCCTTCAGCGTCGTGCCCTGGCCGATGTCTGATGGCCGCTTGAAACTGTACTGGGCCACCGGCCTGGTCGGCCTGGCCGGCGGTTACCTCGCCAGCAGGGTCGGCTGGCCGCTGCCGTGGATGGTCGGCTCGTTGCTGGCGATCATCCTCGTGCGTTGCCTGACGCCCTGGCAATTGAGCGAGATCCCCGGCGGGCGCAAATGCGGGCAGTGGATCATCGGTATCGGGATCGGCCTGCACTTCACCCCGGCGGTGGTCGAGCAGGTGGCGAGCAACTTCGGCCTGATTTTCTGCGGGGCGCTGATCACCAGTGTTTCCAGTGTGGTCGGGGTGTGGTTGCTGCGCCGTACTGGCGAAGACCGGGCCACAGCGTTCTTTTCCAGCATGCCCGGTGGCTCCGGGGAGATGGTCAACCTCGGCGCCCGTAACGGTGCGGTGCTCAGCCAGGTGGCGGCAGCGCAGAGTTTGCGGGTGCTGGCGGTGGTGCTGTGTGTGCCGGCGCTGTTCAAGTTTTTGCTCGGCAATGGCGTGCCGCTGACCCACGCCGGGAGCGTGCACTGGGGCTGGCTGGTTGTGATCTGCCCGCTGGGGGTGTTGCTGGCCCTGGGCTGGCAGCGTTTGAAACAACCCAACCCGTGGCTGTTCGGGCCGTTGCTGGTGGCGGCGGTGGCCAGTGTCAGCGCCAACCTGCAGGTGGCCCTGCCCGATGGCGCCAGCCAGATCGGCCAATGGCTGATCGGCAGCGGTCTGGGTTGTCACTTCAACCGCGCGTTCTTTCGCCGGGCACCGTCGTTTCTCGGCCGCACCTTGATTGCCACGGCGCTGACCATGTTGATCGCAGGCCTTGCGGCGGGTGTGCTCAGTGTCATGACCAACCTCGACCTGCGCTCGCTGACCCTGGGCATGATGCCCGGCGGCATCGCCGAAATGAGCCTGACCGCCGAAACCCTGCAACTGTCGGTGCCACTGGTCACGGCGCTACAGGTGATGCGTTTGCTGTTCGTGCTGTTTCTGGCCGAACCGTTATTCAGGCACTGGGACAAACGCTGCGACTGAAACAAAAAAAGAGGAAGCCAAGGCGTCCTCTTTTCAGTTACGCGCTTACCAGGTGAAACGCACGCCGACGTTGGCACCGAACGGCTTTTCGATCTTGTCGCCGTTGCTGTAATCGATATCGGCATGCAACTGCAGGCGCTCGGACAGCGACACGGCAATACCGGCACCGACCTCGGCACGCGAGCCGGACAGGTCGTTGTTGAACACGTTGTCGTTGACCTTGACCTGGTTGTTCTTGGCGAACTCGTGCACCGCGGCAGCGCGCAGGTACGGCTGGGCAAAGCGCCCCTCGCCAAGATCAAAGTTGCGACCTACCGTGGCACCGGCCTTGCCGAGTACCGACATGGTGCGGTCACCTTCAGCCTTCAGGCCGCTGTCCAGGTCGTAGGATGCACCCTGGATGCTCACTGCCGACACTTGGGCGAAAGGTTCAACGAAGTAGCCGTCATCGAGCTTGATGTGACGACCGAACTCGGCCGACGCACCGACGCCGTTGGTCTTGTAGTTGCCCTTGGCCTGGCTGCCGTCGCTCATGGCCACCTTGGACTTGTTGTCGAAGCGGTTGACCTTGGCCACCGCGTCAAAGTAGTAACCGCTGTCCTGGTCCAGCCAGGTGGTGTAGGCACCGGCGTAGTAGCTGTCGACCGTACCGGTAGTACCGCGGCTCAGGTCCAGGTCGGACTTGCTATGACCGGCCAGCACACCCACCAGCCACTGGCTGTCGCCCACCTGGGCATCGGCACCCAGGGTGAAGCCCTGCTGGGTTTGCTTGTAGGCGGTGCCAGACGACTCGGCAACGTTGTACTTGCTGCCATAGGCACGGCCCCAGGCGCCGCTTTTACCTTCGTTGTAGCGCAACTCGCCCATGCGGGTGCGCAGCGACGACAGCTCGCCATACCACACGGTCGGTGCGGTATTGAACAGCGCCAGGACCGAACGGGTGCCGGGGCTGATGACTTTCTTCTCGGTGTCCAGGTGCCAGTCGTTGCCTTCCTTGGTCAGGTCATAGGAAAACGCGCCCAGGTCGACAGGACCGTTCACCAGGCTGAACTCGGCATCGCCGCCGCCGGTAGTGACCACGGTGATCCGCTCGACAGCGGCCGGGTCGTGACCACTGGCACTGATGGCGAGGGTGTGCTGACCGTTGGCCTGACCGCTGACATTGAGCAGGTCGCCTTCGCCAGTGGCGAAGTCAGCCGACATATGAAAGGTGCCGTTGCCAGACAGCTCTCCCAGGTCCAGGCGATAGAACTGGCCAGGCTCGCCAAACTGCACATGGCCGCCCTGCAGGCTCAATTGTTCAACCTGGCTGTCACCCACCAGCGCCCAGGTACTGTCGCCGTTGAGCGCCAGTGCGTCGACGTTTTCCAGGCGCCCCTTGAACAGCGATTGATCGTTCAGGGTCAGTTGCGCAGTGCTGCCATCGCCTACCTGAATATTGCCGACCAGGTCGCTGCGGCCAATCTGCATCTCTGCCGAACCACCGTTCTTGAGCTCAAGCAGGGTGCCATTGGCGCCTTCCAGGCTCGAACCATTGAGTACGTCGATACGGGCGGTGGTTGCAGAATCCACCACCAGGGCCGGCCCTGCTTCCCCGATCACTTTGCTGTTGTCCAGCAGCAAAGTCGGCGCCTGCTCGTTGGCTTCAGAGCCATAGTATTCATGAGACAAACGCACACCGCTCTCGGCGCCCTTGATCACGCTGTTGTGCGCCTGGGCCTGGCCGCCGATCATCAACAGACCATCAGCCGTAGCACCGGTCAGGCTCGAGTCTTTGAGCGACAAATTGCTATAGGCGCTGAGGGTTGCACCGAATCGGCCACCGTTGATTTCGCTGCTCTGGACCTGGACCTCGGACCCGGTCGCCGAACCATCGAGCAATCGGCCAACCGTCAGGCCGTTGCCCTGGGCGCTATCGATACGTGCGTTGGCGATACGGGCGGTACTGCTCACCAGGGCAACAGCGTTGTTCGAGCCGACGGCAGTGACGGTGCCACCCTCGATGTTCAGTTGGCCCTTGCGCACTTGAATGTGCTCGGTCCGCGCACCCTGGACATTCAGAGTGGCATTTTCCAATACGCCATAGTTGTAGGACGGCGTCCCCGAGGTAGCGGTAAAGGTCTGGTTGCTTTCGACAACCTTGGTGATAGCCAGGGCCTGAGCCGATGCCATCACCAAAGGTGCGACAAGGGCTGCCTGCAAGGCGCACGAAAGCGCCGAGGGTTTGAAGATGCTTGGTTTGGTCATGAGATTCTACTCCGCAGCATTGAGACTATTCAGTTCCGGATTAAACAGAGCCAACTAGTTCAAGCCCCGTTTGTTCGGAGCGCAGAATAGAAACTTCTGACAGAATCTTATGTAGGAATATTCCTCATAAGAAGTAGGCGTAATCAACAGGCAGTGTCGCGCCCATATAGATAAAATGAAGCCGAGCATTGCTCGGCCTCATTCATTATCAAACACTCAGCTTATGGCCTTCCTGGGCAAAGCCCGGTCCCCTGTTCTCCAAAGTAGTAGTAAGACTTCACTGGAGAACGGCCAATATCCTCGCCACCACGTTCCTGAATCCAATACAGCTCGACAAAACCGCTGCGCAGCGGCTCCATGCAAGGAATCCATGGGATCGTAAGATTTACCCCGGTGTCCACTTCGTTTTGATTGAGCACTTCCCGTGGGAAAGATGAACGCGTTTCTTCGACAGGCTGCGAATTGGTAAAACCTTCAAGGCCCAGCCAGTGCAAAGTAACGATGTCGCCCACTTGAAGATTTTGAGCATCAACAACCCTGGCATTAACGCCTCGCCATGGAAAATCGGAACAACTGATACCCGCTTGGGTTTCGAGCAAATTCAACTCAGGCGCGTTGACCTCTGCCAATGGAATGGCCCTGACATCCACCAATTGACTGCCCGACGACTGGAAGTTGGTGGTGGTCGCATTGGCAAAAATTTTATAGAACAGCGGAATGTCCGTTCCATTGCCGACTTTGACAATATCGTCCCAGCTGATTTGCAACTCGATCGGGTCACCGGGATTGTCTGTGCTCTGCACTGTATAGGTGGCCACCAACAGGTTTTCCGGGCCATAGTAAAGCCGAATAACCTCCCCGGTTTGCGCAGGATCATAGAGGGTAAAACTGACGTCGGCAGGCTGGCCTGCATCCTCTGGGCGCAAAAGATTCAGCTCCCCCGTCGACGAGGTCAGGAGTGGAACATCAAGCGCCGGGTTGACCGGATCGGGTTCGCCCGGGTTAGGTGGCCCAATCAACTCCAGGTCTACTTCCACGTCCAGTACTGGGGAGGGATAGGCCTTGCTACGGATGACTTCATAGCGCACCTGGGCCATATGCGCAGTCCCTTCGACGCCACTGGAGATGACTGCCCATGGTGCGGTAAACGGTAAAGGCCAGTTAGGCGTGGGCGGCAGGAAGACCCGATCCACATAAATATCATTCCAGTAAACGCGCACTTCGTCACCCGACGCCGCATTGGTATACTCATCCACCTCGATCAGCACGCCCTCACGTGCTTCGACAATGTCAATGGGCGCAGCGTCAACCCTGGGCGCCAGCAAGTCGATAGGTGTTGGCTCAAGGATAACGAACACTTGCTGGCGGTATGCCAGCTTGGTCGGATTGCCGGCCCGGTCTTCCAGTATATAGGTCACCTGCTTGGTGCCAGGCCCGGCAAGGAGCAGCTCGTCCTTTGTCAGCACTACATTGATAGGCCTTTCGCTAACCAGCCCGCCTTTATTCGGCTGGGACTGCTCATCACCAAAGAGAATCGCCCAGTAGTCACCCACTTGCGGGTCAAGGTAATCTGGAATCTGCAACACCAGCTCATCGTCGTGCGCTTCCAGATACTCCGGCGTCACCGTGGCATCCGGCAGGTCCTCCGGAAGAATGATGGCCGTTGGGAAAGCACCAAGATTGGGATCAAGCCTGTCGACTGTTACCGTAAGATTCTGCGAAACTCCATCATTGGGATTTATCGAGTTGACGACGTCAAAATAAACAACTTTCTCACCATGCGACTCAAGCACTGGGTCTTGCAGCGTCACCGGAATGGGAAATGTGATCACATGAGGGACCGGCAACTCAACGCTGTGAACCGGCCTTTCGTTAATATAAACGGTTACCGTATCGATTGTGCCGGGCGGCCCCACTGTAGTGAAAGCCGGAATTTCCACCTCGAGTCCTTCCGGGATTTTCGGTGTACGCAGCAGATTAATCTGTCCCCCGGGAATATTTTGCTCAGTATTAATAGGCACCGGTGGATTAAACAAGTTTCTAAAACTTCTAGGCTGTGGGGCCCGTGTTTTGGCTTTTTCGGCTGACGCCTTGGTTGTCGCTTCAAACTTGGTCATCTTGGTATCTCCTGCAAATAGAAATAGGCTTGGAACACCATCAGCACCTCAGTCGACCCAGCCGCCGTCCTGCCAAGCAACGGCATTGCGGGGGCGAAGCCAAACCTTTTTTCAGAGCAAAACGTCGTCTTGTTTATCGCAACTGCGCAATCACTTCAGCGTATTGAGTCAACATCCTTGAACACAGTATTCACGCCTCTAGATCACAATACAGGCCCGTACTCAGATCGATGACTGACAACCTCGCACGGGCCAACCCCGACTCCCCCACACCACTACCGTCGCCTTTCTCCAGCCGATAACGGACATTACCGCCCCCCCACCCGGCGCACTTCGAGCCGCCAACTTGATCAGCGGGTCGTAGGGCAATACGGTGAACCTGTAGCCATGCTCGGCTTCGAGGTCTTCGCGGGTCAGAACATGCTCGAAACGTCCCTGGGTTCCAGGGATCGGGTTATTGCCCGATTGGTTGTAGTCGCCCTCCCAAAGCAGGATGAGCTTGTCATCCACCTGCAGTTGCGGGTCTTTGGGGATCTCTACCCGAACGCCCAACCATGGCTGTTCTTCGCAACGTATCCATTGATTGGTCTTGGCATCTGGAAAGGTGGCGGGCGCCAGGCCTTCGATGACTCGCACCTCGACACGCACGGATGTTACGGGTGACCGCTGCCGGTTAACCCCATTGAACGTGGTGTACTGCATCGGCAAGGCAGGTGAATTGCCGACACTATGGATAATCGCCCAAGGAACCCTCAGCACGATCAATTGCCCGCCAACATCCTCAGCCTTCACCTCGTAGCGATCCACCGCCTGCGGATGACTGCCCCAGAACAACTCCAGCACTTGACCGAATTGCGAGTTGTCATACAGAAGGATCTCGACGCGCGCGTCCTGCCCGGCATCGGCGCCTGTGAGCACATTATCGGCTGTCGTGCCCTTGACTACAGCCGGTAGCAACAAGGG
Organism: Pseudomonas sp. UC 17F4; assembly: GCF_900101695.1. Taxonomy (NCBI): domain Bacteria; kingdom Pseudomonadati; phylum Pseudomonadota; class Gammaproteobacteria; order Pseudomonadales; family Pseudomonadaceae; genus Pseudomonas; species Pseudomonas sp. UC 17F4. The sequence goes on along the minus strand of NZ_FNKV01000001.1, from coordinate 1,917,185 downwards.
GTTGACCGGATCCGGACCGGGAGGCGGACCGGCCACCGTCAGGTCGATGTCTACCCATAAGGTCGAAGAGGTGAGCGAAGCCCCACCGCGTCGCCAGGTGTAGTGCACCCGATCAACAAAAGGTGCAGCAAAGCCTCCCGCCGCTAGAATTGCCCAACTGACCGGGGCCCTCAAAGGCCATTGCTGGTTCTCGGCAATGGTGATGAGGCGAAGCGCCAGCCCGCGCCAGTAGACCTGAACCTGATCGCCTTGCAGTGCGTCGCTGATGACGTCGATGTGAACCTCGACACCTGCACGGGCATCTTCCAGGTCAATCAGCCCATCGACATCGAACCTGGGCACCCGAGGGTCAGGCAGGTCGCCCGGCAATTCATCCAGCACTACCTCAATTGGCTGGACCTCGGACGTTGGCCCGCGATTACCGGTTCGATCTTCCAGGCGATAGTAGGCGTTATGCGGGCCTGAACCGCTCTCTCGGACCAGCATCGCATCGTATTGCACAATGATCGGCGCATTGACATCGGTGATGTGCAACTCACCGGCATAGGGCAGTTCGCGTGGTTGCTCATCCGTATCGATAACGGGCAACTTTTCCCAGTAGTAGGTCAGCAGGTCGCCCACCCTGATATCTGGCCAAGGCTCGACCCGGGCATCGACCGTGTCGTGCCGGCTGAGATAATCCTCTGTAACGCCGCTGATCAGGACTTCCTGGTCAAACTGCAGGGGTGTACCTTCTTCGTCGCCATTGGGCGCCTGTTTATCGATGAACAGGTGCGTTGCGTGCGAAGTGGACGGGTTCACCGATACCGTAACGCGGTACTCGACCCGGGCGGGGCCAGGCGCCGCCATGTACTCCGAGGGCATCTTGCAGACAACCGGGATCACATCATCCGGGATCACTGGCTGAGAAAAGGTAAATGTTTCAACTACATCGCCTCGCCAGAGAAATTCGACTGTCGTATCGAGGCCCGGAGGAGCGGCATTGTAATCCGCCCAGATCTCCCTGATGCTGATTTCCAATGGGCGTAACTGGTCTTCCCTGCGGACCAAATGCCCCAGCACGTCATCTTCTGTCAACTCCATAGCGGCCGGAACGAACGGCGCGGCGTAGCGCTCCCGGGGATTTACCGGTTCATCAGTAGCATCAGAATCGTCCGAACCCATGGCGACAGTTCCTTCCAGCGAAGAAGACCGTGGCAGCGAGCCTGTAGCTGACTGCCGTGGAAAACCTGGAAGTATTAGATGCCTATTTCAAATCGGCCGAAACTGACAAAAATGCTAGGTACCCGGCGTTAAACCGGCGGCAAACGCCAGTCGATCGGGGTCAACCCGCGCTGCTCGAGGAAACGGTTGGTCTGGCTGAAATGGCCGCAACCGAGAAAGCCCCGGTAGGCCGACAACGGCGATGGATGCACCGACTTGAGCACCAGGTGCTTGGTGGCATCGATCAGTTTCTGCTTGCTCTGGGCATGGGCGCCCCAGAGCAGGAACACGCTGTTGGGCTGGTGTTCGCTGACCACCTCGATGATGCGGTCGGTGAAGAACTGCCAGCCTTTGTTGGCATGAGACGCGGCATTGGCGCGCTCGACGGTCATGGTGGTGTTGAGCAGCAACACGCCCTGCTCGGCCCAGGACTGCAGGCAGCCGTGCTTGGGGATCTCGATGTTCAGATCACGCTGCAACTCTTTGTAGATGTTCACCAGCGACGGCGGCGTCGCTACCCCCGGTTGCACCGAAAAGCACAGGCCATGGGCCTGGCCGGGGCCGTGGTATGGGTCCTGACCGAGGATCACCACCTTGACCTGGTCCAGCGGTGTAGAGTTGAGGGCGTTGAAAATCAGCGGGCCCGGCGGGTAGATCTCTTTGCCGGCAGCGTGCTCTTCGCGCAGGAACTCGCGCAACTGGTGCATGTAGGGCTGGTCGAATTCGGCGCGCAGGGCCTCTTTCCAGCTCGGTTCAAGTTTGATGCGATCGTCGTCAGTCATGGTCGGGTCCGTAAAACAATGGCGCGACACTAGGAAAGCCGCCTGCGCTTGTCAATCGATCCGACCGGCGACCGCCGAAATCGCCAGCAGCGGCCATACTTGTGCGGATCAACCAAGAGGTCGCCCATGGCTGCAGTACAGTGCGAAGAACTCACCGGCGTCGACGGCGCGCGCATCGGCGTCGCCACCCTCAATACGCCGCAAACCCTCAATGCCTTGTCGCTGCCGATGATCGAGGTGCTCGACGAACAGCTCAAGGCCTGGGCCGATGACCCGGATGTGGTCTGCGTGCTGCTGCGCGGCGAAGGCGCCAAGGCCTTCTGCGCCGGTGGCGAGGTGCGCAGCCTGGCCCAGGCCTGCCTTGACCATCCCGGCCGGGTACCGCCCCTGGCGGCGCAGTTCTTTGCCGCCGAATACCGCTTCGACTACCGCCTGCATACCTACCCCAAGCCGCTGATCTGCTGGGGCCACGGCCATGTGCTGGGTGGCGGCATGGGTTTGTTGCAGGGGGCCAATGTACGCGTGGTCACTCCCAGCAGCCGCCTGGCCATGCCGGAGATCAGCATCGGCCTGTATCCGGATGTCGGCGGCAGTTGGTTCTTGTCGCGCCTGCCCGGCAAACTGGGCTTGTTCCTCGGCCTTACCGGCGCGCCGATCAACGCCAGCGATGCCCTCGACCTGGGCCTGGCCGACCGTCTGCTGGGCGAAAGCCAGCAGGAAGAGTTGCTCGATGACCTGCTGCAATTGAACTGGCAGGAGCAGACCGCCCTGCAGCTCAACAGCCTGCTCAAGGCCCAGCAGAACGGCGCCCAGGCGCAAAGGCCAGAAGCCCAGTGGCTGCCCAGGCGCCAGCAGATCGACGCGTTGCTCGATGTCGCCGACCCGGTGTGCGCCTGGCGTGCCATCGCCCAGCTGCGCAACCACGCCGACCCGTTGCTGGCCAAGGCCGCGCAGACCATGCTCGAAGGCTGCCCGCTGACCGCGCACCTGGTCTGGGAGCAAATCCAGCGTGCCAAGTACCTGTCGCTGGCCCAGGTGTTCCAGATGGAATACACCCTGAGCCTCAATTGCTGCCAGCATCCGGAGTTCAGCGAAGGGGTGCGCGCGCGGCTGATCGACAAGGACCAGAAACCGCGCTGGCACTGGGCAGATATCGCCCAGGTGCCAACGGCGGTGGTTGAAGCGCATTTCAGCAAGGCGTGGGAAGGTCGTCACCCCTTGGCGGACCTGGCCTGAATGGCGCCTCAGCGGCGCCAGTTGCGATCCGGCCAGCCGTCACGGCTGCGCTCGTGACGTGACGATCCTTGGCGGTAGCGGTCATGGCCGCGCCCCGGGTAAGGCTTGTAGTAGTTATGCGGCGTTTCCCGGTAATAGCCGTGGGGCGCCGGACGGTAGTAATGCGGTGGCGGCGCGTAGTAACGCGGCGGTGGTGCCACGTAGTAGCGCGGCTGCGGCGCTACGTAATAGCCGCGGCTGTAGGGATACGACGGCCGGTAGTAACCCGGATAGCCATAGCGATCGGCGGTGTAGACCTCGGTGCGGTAGTAACCGTTACCTCCATAGGGGACACAGGCGGTGGTCAGCAAACCCAACACTGCAAGCAGCAAAAGTCGGCGATACATGGCGGCCTCCCGGACCGCGAAACTGCCCATCCCAGCGGCGCTGGTCGGCGTCGATCGGCAAGTGTTCATCGACATTGAATAAGACTGTCAAAACCAGGTCCGGTGCCATTGCTGCAATAAATTGATACAAGGCCGATACCCTTAAAAATCGTAAAGTTATTTTTCTGCCACACCACTAGAATGAAGGCCATTGGCCTACAGACCGGGAATGTCATGCCGCCTCGTTCCGCCCTGTTTTCGCAGCGCTCGCTGATCCTGACATTACTGCTGTTGCTCGCCTGCGGCTTCTTGGCGACCTCCCTGCTCAGCTACTTCGCCTCACGCAGCTCGATTCGCGACAACATCGTCAACACCGAGCTGCCGCTGACCTCCGATACGGTCTATTCGGAAATCCAGAAAGACCTGGTACGTCCGATCCTGATCTCGTCGATGATGGCTCACGACACTTTCTTGCGCGACTGGGCCCTGGGCGGCGAGCGCGACACCGCCCAGGTCACCCGTTACCTGGACGAAATCATGCGCCAGCACCACGCCTATACGGCGTTCTTCGTCTCCAGCAACAACGGTATCTATTACCAGACCAAAGGCGTTCTGAAGAAAATCGACCCGCAAGAACCCCGTGATGCCTGGTACCAGCGGGTACTGAAAATGAACACGCCCTACGAGATCAACGTCGACCTCGACATGGCCAACCAGGACCGCCTCACGGTGTTCATCAACTACCGGGTGTTCGATTACGACGGCAAGTTCATCGGCGTTGCCGGCATCGGCCTGACGGTCGAGGCGGTGATCCGCCTGATCGACGATTACCAGCAGCGCTACCAGCGCCAGGTGTTCTTCGTCGATCCGCAGGGGCGTATCGTACTTACCGGCTCCAATGGCGGTCCCCATGGCGCCAGGACCGGGCAGCCGCTGGTCGAACTGGACGGGCTCGGGCAAATGCCACAACCGGTCAGCGGCAGCCATGAATACAACAGCAGCGATGGCCATAGTCATTTCCTCAACGTGCGCCTGGTGCCGGAGCTGAACTGGTACCTGTTCGTCGACAAGCGCGAAGACGGCGCCATGGATGCCATTCGCCAGTCGCTGTACCTGAACCTGGCGATCTGCGCGATGATCACCCTGGTGGTGTTGTCGCTGCTCAATGCCATGGTCAAGCGCCATCAGGACAACATCGAAGCCCTGGCCACCCTCGACAGCCTCACCGGCCTGCCCAACCGCCGTGGCTTCGACCTGCTGGCCGCGCAAGCGCTGCAAGAAGCCCAGCGCGAACCCAAGCCGCTGATCGCCCTGCTGATCGACCTCGACCACTTCAAGGCGCTCAACGACACCCATGGCCACCTGGCCGGCGACGAAGTGCTACGCCAGTTCGCCCAGGTGCTGGAGGAATGCCTGCGCCATGCTGATATCATCTGCCGCTGGGGTGGTGAGGAATTCATCGTGCTGCTCAAGGACACCGACAGCCAGAACGCCGCGGCGGTGGCCGAAAAAATTCGCAGCAAGACCGAGGCCCTGGCCTTTACCTATGCCGAGCAGCCGATCCACCTGACCGCCAGCATCGGCTTGAGCAACCTGCAGGCCGACGATACCCTGCACAGCCTGATCGCCCGCGCCGACCGTGCCCTGTACCGGGCCAAACAAAGTGGGCGCAACCGTGTCTGCAGCGAGATACCCCGAACCGACCATGAACAGCCCCGATCATGAATGACAGCCGCCGCTGCCCCGCCTGCGGCGCCAGCAACGATTGCAGCCTGGCCAACCCGCGCACGGCCGCCCAGGCCTGCTGGTGCTACGGCGTGAGCATCGACCCCAAGGTACTCGAAGCCCTGCCCGCCGAACTGCGCAACCAGGCCTGCCTGTGCCCGCGCTGCGCCGAGGTCGAGGCGCAATTGCAGGCAGCCAAGGCCACGCCAGCCGGTTAAACTGTCGCGCCCTGCACCTGGTTTTGTATGCGTCTCGATCGCTTCCTCAGCAACCTGCCCTGCTTCAGCCGTCAGCACGTGCGTTTGCTGCTGGTCGAACGGCGCGTGCGCGTGGATGGCCAGCAGGTCAGCGATCCACGCTTCGAGGTGCGCGAATTCAGCCGCATCGAGGTCGACGAGCAACTGCTGCAGGCCGGGCGCCCATTGCGCTACCTGATGCTGCACAAGCCCCAGGGCTGCGTCAGCGCCACCCAGGACCCGCAGCACCCCACGGTGATCGAGTTGATCGACCAAGCCGACACCGAAGATTTGCACATCGCCGGGCGCCTGGACTTCAACACCACCGGGCTGATGCTGCTGACCAACGATGGCCTGTGGTCGCGGCGCCTGACCCAGCCGCAGACCAAGCTGCCCAAGGTTTACTACGTCGAGACCGAGCAGGAGATCGGCGAGCACTACATCGAGAAATTCCGCCAGGGTTTCTACTTCGCCTTTGAAGACCTCACCACCCTGCCTGCCGAATTGACCTTGCTCGGCCCACGCAGCGCGCGCCTGAGCATCGTCGAAGGCCGCTACCACCAGGTCAAGCGCATGTTCGGCCACTTCGACAACAAGGTCGTGCGCCTGCACCGCGAACGCATGGGCCCGTTGCAGCTGGACCCCGACCTGCAGCCCGGTCAGTACCGCGCGCTCTACCCTGAAGAAATCCGGGCAATCTGAGCCTGCGACCGCCTGGCGGAAAATTTTCGTCAATTGCCCGAAAGGCACTTGCGGGTTGGCCGGGTGCCTGCTTGAATCCAATCGTCGGTCTGCATGTGACCAGCCAGTCACGATCGTAGTCCAAGACACCTTTTTGCCAGCGACCAGTGCCTCGAAGCCCCGGCGTCCGGCAGATTGCCCTCCTAGAACAATACCGGTCGACCAACGTGCCACATGGATCGACCAGGGCCCTCAGCTTCTCTTCAAGGCGTATGCCTACCTGTCATAAAGAACGCGCATCCTTGCATGTGCGAACACCCTTTTTGCGCCAGGAGTCGACGACATGAGGCCAGAAATCGCTGTGCTTGATATACAAGGTCAGTATCGGGTTTACACGGAGTTCTATCGCGCAGATGCCGCTGAGAAGACGATCATCCTGATCAATGGCTCGCTGGCCACGACGGCCTCGTTTGCCCAGACGGTGCGCAACCTGCACCCGCAATTCAACGTGGTGCTTTATGACCAGCCCTACGCCGGCAAGTCCAAGGCGCACAACCGCAACGAACACTTGCTGACCAAGGAAACCGAAGGGCAGATCCTCCTGGAGCTGATCGACCACTTTGGCGCCGATCATGTCATGTCCTTCTCCTGGGGCGGCGCCTGCACCCTGCTGGCCCTGGCGCACAAGCCGCGGCGCATCGAAAAGGCGGTGGTCAGCTCGTTCTCGCCGGTAATCAACGAACCGATGCGCGACTACCTCGAACGCGGCTGCCAGTACCTGAGCGCTTGCGATCGTTACCGGGTCGGCAACCTGGTCAACGACACCATCGGCAAGCACCTGCCGTCGCTGTTCAAGCGCTTCAACTACCGCCACGTCAGCAGCCTGGACAACCACGAATACGCGCAGATGCACTTTCACATCAACCAGGTGCTCGACCACGACCTGGGCAATGCCCTGCGGGCGGCACGGGTGATCGACATTCCGGTGCTGTTCATGAATGGCGAGTGGGACGAATACACCACCACCGAAGATGCCCGCCAGTTCGGCCAACACGTGCGCAACAGCCACTTTCGCGAGATCCGCGCCACCGGCCACTTCCTCGACATGGAACACAAGGCCGCCTGCCGCGATACCCGCGAAGCCCTGCTGGGTTTTCTCAAACCTGCCCTGAAGGAATCGCGCCCGCGTTACAGCTACACCCAGGAGCATCATGCACTGGCTATCTGAGCGACACGGTCGCCGGTAGCGCAGCCTCCTGCATCAACGGCCCAAAAGGCCAAACAGAAGATGCACGACCTCGCGCTACTGGCCACCGGCAGATGACGCTTAAGCAACATAGGGCTTCAAATCGCGACGAAGTTCTGGTACAAAGTCAGCCCTGAAAGCGGGTGTCGTATAATGGCATTACTCCAGCTTCCCAAGCTGATAACGAGGGTTCGATTCCCTTCACCCGCTCCAGCTTCCTTCAGGTTTCAGCGCCGCTGAGGCCTTGGCCACCGCCCTGGTGGCTGTTTCGCTAGATCCCCTTCGCTTCGGCTGCTGCCAGCACCAGTATTCCCTGGGCCAGGTCGCGATCCGTTGCGCCTGGCGCACGCCCTTCGCTACGCAACCAGTTCAACGCCGATTCCAGATAGACACCCCGGTAAGCCCCGTCGCTGGCAATGAACGCCGCAGCATCGTCGCGAGCCTGCGCCATCACGCGTTTGCCATCTTTGCCGGAACTGGCCTCAGAGGCCATGGTGGGTCCATAAGTGGTTGCGCCAGTGAGCATGAAGGGCAGATAAAACGTGGCTCCAAGGGTCAACATGCCATCGACGTCGCCGCCGCTACCAAAGATGTCGCCCTGGCCCTGGGCGCTACAGCACCAGGCCAGGCTCAGCAACATTGCGCGCTTTTTCCAGCGATTGATCCTGCGTTCCATCGGTATCCATTCACTGTCCCTGTAATCGGCCGGCATTCTCCACGGCTTGAGCCAGACTTAACAGCAGTGTTTTTGACTTGGCGCCCTGCCCAGGCGCCGCGCGCTGCGCTTTAATAGCCCACCGCGAAACACTCGAAAGGATCCGTGCATGTTTCTCTCCCGCTGGCTGCCTGGCCTGGCCAATCTGTTGCAGTACCGCCGCGAATGGTTTCGTCATGACCTGCAGGCCGGCCTGTCGGTGGCGGCGATCCAGATTCCCATCGCCATCGCCTATGCGCAGATCGTCGGCCTGCCACCGCAGTACGGGCTGTACGCGTGCATCCTGCCGATGATGGTCTATGCGCTGATCGGCAGTTCGCGGCAGTTGATGGTCGGCCCGGATGCCGCCACCTGCGCCATGGTCGCCGGGGCCATTGCGCCACTGGCCATGGGCGACCCGGCGCGGCTGGCGCAGTTGTCGGTGATTGTCACCATCCTCGTTGGCCTGATGCTGATCGGTGCCGGGCTGGCGCGAGCCGGGTTCATTGCCAGTTTCTTCTCGCGACCGATCCTTATCGGTTACCTCAACGGTATCGGCCTGAGCCTGCTGGCCGGGCAACTGGGCAAGGTGCTGGGCTTTCAGATCGAGGGCAACGGCTTTGTCCTCAGCCTGATCAACCTGCTGCAGCGCCTGGGCGAAATCCACTGGCTGACCCTGGTGATCGGCGTTGCCGGGCTGGGTTTGCTGATCTGGTTGCCGCGCCGCTACCCGCGCCTGCCGGCGGCGTTGGTCACCGTGGCAGTGGCCACCCTGGTAGTCGGGCTGTTTGGCCTCGACCGCTTTGGCGTGGCGATCCTCGGCCCGGTGCCGGCCGGCATGCCGGAACTGGCCTGGCCGCAAACCAATCTGGAAGAAATGAAAAGCCTGTTGCGCGACGCCCTGGGTATCGCCACCGTGAGCTTTTGCAGCGCCATGCTGACTGCCCGCAGCTTTGCTGCCCGCCATGGCTATGCGATCAACGCCAACCATGAGTTCCTTGCTCTCGGGGTCACCAATATCGCCGCTGGGGTTTCCCAAGGCTTTGCCATCAGCGGCGCCGACTCGCGCACCGCGGTCAACGACATGGTCGGCGGCAAAAGCCAGTTGGTCGGCATTATTGCCGCCCTGGTCATCGCCCTGATCCTGCTGGCCTTCACCACGCCCATGGCCTGGATTCCCCAGGCTGCCCTCGGTGCGGTTTTGCTGATGGCCGGCTGGGGGCTGATCGATGTGCAGTCGCTGAAAAAAATCTACCGCCTCAGCCGCTTCGAGTTCTGGCTGTGCGTGCTGACTACCGTCGGCGTGCTCGGCGTCGGTGTGCTGCCGGGCATCATCATCGCTGTGACCCTGGCGATCCTGCGTTTGCTCTACAGCATCTACCAGCCTACCGATGCGGTGCTCGGCTGGGTGCCGGGCATCGAGGGCCAGGTCGACATCCGCCGCCACCAGGATGCGCGCACGGTGCAGGGGCTGGTGGTGTATCGCTTTGACGATGCGATCCTGTTCTTCAATGCCGACTACTTCAAGATGCGTTTGCTCGAGGCGGTGCAGCGCGAGGAGCAGCCGCGCGCGGTGCTGTTCGATGCCGAAGCGGTCAGTTCCATCGATGTCAGCGGCATTGCTGCCCTGCGCGAAGTGCGCGATACCCTGACAGCCCGCGGCATCTACTTCGGTATCGCCCGGGCACGCGGGCGCTTCTTGCGCATGCTGGTGCGCTCGGGGATCGCCCGGGAGATGGAGAACGGCTTGTTGTTTGGCTCGGTACGCTCGGGGATCCGGGCGTATCGGTTGTGGCGCAATCGCAGTCGTAAGGAAGAGAACAAATGAAGATCCGTCCCACATCTTTTCAGGATGCACGCCTCTGACGTGTCCGACCTGGAGCTATTAGCCTTGGGGCTCCTGGTGAACGCTGAAACACGACGGTATCGAAAGATGAAGTCATAGCTACGGGTCATCTACTACCACTTTGTTTCGGCGTCACAAATTGCAATGCTGTTCATCTACTCCAAGAACGAACAACAGGACCTCGACCCGAACCAACGAAAAGCACTGAAGGCCGTTATCGAGAACTGGAGGTAAGCGTGAGTGCATTCTTTGACGAACTGATGGAGAGCGTAAAGCAGATGGACGAAATCGTCCGCGGCGAACGCCAGCCGTCACGCGAGTTCTCTATCGATGCTGTTCAGGTCAAAACCATCCGCAAGGCAACCGGCCTGTCGCAGGCCAAGTTTGCCGCCATGATCGACGTCCAAGTTGGCACGTTGCGCAATTGGGAACAGGGCCGCAGGGAGCCCACAGGTCCGGCCAAAGCCTTGCTGAGGGCGATACACAACGACCCTGAACATGTTCTTGAGGCGCTTTCTCGCTGAGCCCCGCCGTCAGCCTGGCTGACAGGCTTTCGGCAACTGCTGCACCTCGCCGATCAAGCTGATCAAGCCACACGGCAGGCTGCCCCGCCACTGCAAATAATCATGCCCGGCCGGGTACTCGACCTGCTCCACCGCATACCCCTTGGCCAGCAGCACGTCACGCAGATGGCGGTTGGTGTCGAGGATTTTCGGCCCTTCGAACAGGCCCGACTGCAGGTAAAAGCGCAGCGCTTGCCTGGGCGCCTTGACGTATTCGCGGGTGAGCCAGCCCGGCTCTTCGCCCTCACGTCCCCACCAGTAGGAACCGGACATGCTCAAGACATTGCCGAACAGCTGCGGGTGCTTGAGACCCAGGTAGGCCGACGCCAGGCCGCCGTAGCTGGAACCGGCCACCACCGTGCGTTCTGACGCTGCCGCAAGACCTTGCCGGCGCGCCCAGGGCATCAGTTCTTCAGCCATGAAGCGGGCGAACTGCGGGTTGGGCGGCAGTTCCTGCTGGCGGCTGAGGTCACTGGGGTTGGCGATGATCAACGCCGCGGTCGGCGCGATCAGGCCATCGGCGATCAGGTTGTCGAGAATCGTCGGGGTCGGCACCTGGCGGGTATAGGCGTGGGCATCGAACAGCACCAGCAAACCCTGGCCCTTGGCGCCCGGCTGCCACTGCGCCGGGCGGTACAGGTAAACGTCACGCTCGTTGCCGAGCAATTTACTGCTCAACACCTTGCGTTCCAGGCTGCCCCGAGCAATGCCGGGACGCTCGGCAACCCAGGGTTGCGCAGGCGCTGCCGCCAATTCCAGGCGTGAGCGCGAGAGGAACGGGTCGCCGCTGCCATCGGCAAAGCCGTTGGGGTTGAGTGGATCGCGGCGGGTGCTGGCGAGGATCATCCGCCGATCATCCGAGGCCGGCACGTCCGGGGCCATCTGGTAGCTCAAGCGCGCAGACGCCGGCAGCAGATAGCTGCGAAACCACACGTCGCTGTCGCCCAGGCGTTGCAGTTCATCATGATTGCCCGAGGGCGCGCCGAACACTCGCACGTTGTCCCGCGCACCGCGCCAGAGGAAGGTCACCAGGGCCATGCCGGGCTGGTCTGCCACGCTTTCGACCATCGGCGTGCCCTGCTGCTGACGGGCCTGCCAGAAGGCTTCGGTACTCGCGCCCTGAGCCAGCTGTTGCTGCAACTCGCGCAGGGTCGGGCTTGGCAACGGGGCGGCCGTGCGCTTCTGCTCGCTGGCCGCGATTACTTGCTTCAGGGTCAGTGCATAAGTGGCTTGCGCGCGGCTGGCCAGCGCCTCGGCGCGCAGGCCATAAGCGCCATCGCGCTCGGCGATGAAAATGAACTCGCGCGGCTGGTCCTGGCCATCGATGAGCAGCCGTACAGGTTGGCCCTGGGCATCGAGCAGGCGCAGGCTGGCATCGCCCAGCAGCCGCCCCTGAACCAGGTCGCCGGCTTTGAGCTGCAAGGTCCAGACCGATTGCTGGCCCTGGGCAAAGCTGGCGCTGACGGTTTGCCCAGGTTGCAGAAGGTTGCCGCTACTGGCCATCGCGCTGCCACTCATGCACAGGGCCAGCGCCAGGGCGCAGCGCCATTGATTGAACATTTGCATGGTCACCTCAGAAATCGATGCTGGCGGAGAGTTTCAGCGTGCGCGGCTCGCTGACCGTGGCGTAACCGTCGTTGAACACTCCGGCCCAGTAGGCGCGGTTCTCGACGTTCTCCAGGCTTGCGCGCAGTACCACGTCCTTGCTGAGGATACGCGTGCTGTAGCGACCGCCGAGGTCATAGCGGGTCCATTGCGGGATCTTCAGGTCGTTGGCGCTATCGAGGTATTGCGAGCTGCTGTGGATGCCCAGCGCGGTCAGGGTCAGGCCCTCGATCCAGGGGGTGTCCCACTCGGCGCCGAGGTTGGCCGACCAGGCCGGCACGCCACGGGCGGTGTTGCCGTCAAAGCTGCCGCCAGCGGTGCGGGTCAGTTCGGCGCGGGTGTAGGTGACGCCACCGAGCAGGCGCACACTCGGGGTCAGCGAGCCGAACAGGTTCCATTCCACGCCACGGTTACGCTGCTCGCCATCGTCGGTGTAACGGTTGCTGGCGCGGTCCAGAAGCATGCTCGGCTTCTCGATCTGGAACACGCTGAGGGTGTGGGTGAAGTCGCCCAGGTCCCACTTGACCCCGGCCTCCATCTGCTTGGCCTTGTACGGGGCGAACTGCTCGCCGTAGTTGGCAGCGGCAAGGTCGGTGACCATGCCGCCCTGGGTCAGGCCTTCGATGTAGTTGGCGTACAGCGACACCGGCGCGTCCCAGGGCTTGAGCACCAGGCCCAGGGCCGGGGTCAGGGCGCGTTCGTCGTAGGCCGGGTTGCTCATCTTCTGCCGCACCCGTTGCGAGCGCACGCCCAGGGTCAGCAGCACCTTGTCATCGATAAAGCCCAGGGTGTCGGCGACGGCGAAGCTGGACAGGGTGTTGTCGCCGGTCTTGTCGCTGGAGCCGATATCGCCGGCAATGATCGGCTTGCCCGGGTGGTAGATGTTGGTCACGTATTTCTTGCTGGTGACGGTGGCGGCGCGGCCGATGTCCTGGTGCAGCAAAGTGGTGCTCAACACCACCTGGTGGTTCACCGGGCCGGTGACGAAGTTGCCACGTACCCCGGCTTCGGTGGACAGGCTGTGGGTGTAGCCGGCCTGGTTGTAGGTCTCGCCGCTGGCATCGCCGTTGGCGCCGGTGACGATCACCCGGGTGCCATTGAGAAAGCCCTTGTAGCGGGTGCGGGCGCTGCCGACGCTGGCGTAGGCGGTCCAGTCATCGTTGAGGTCGTATTCGCCGCGCAGCACCACGGCCTTGCTGACTTGCTTGGCGTAGATGCCGTCGAGGATGTTGGTGTCCGGTTTCGGCGCCTTGGTGACATGCCCCAGCTTGCTGAAGCCGGCCATCATCGGGCTGCCGTCTTCGAGCTTTTCATGGCTTTCGTAAGCGTCCAGCTCGAGCTTCCAGCCATCGCCGCGATAGTCCATGCCCAGCGACGCCAGGGTGCGGTCCTTGGACTGCTGGTCGACACCGGTTTCGCCGCTGCCGTAGACGCCGTTGAAGCGGATGCCGAAACGCTGCTCATCGCCCAGGCGCCGGCCCAGGTCGATATGGTTGGCGATATAACCGTCGGACATGTAGCTGCTGGTCAGGCGCGTCAGCGGTGCTTCGCCGGCGCGCTTGGGCACCAGGTTGATCACCCCGCCGACACCGCCGTTGGGCGCCATGCCGTTGAGCAAGGCGCCGGGCCCCTTGAGCACCTCGACACGTTCCAGAAACTCGGTCGCAACGTGGCCGTCCGGGGCCAGGCCGTACAGGCCGTTCAGCGCAAGCTCGGTGGAATCGAGGGAGTAGCCACGAATCATGAAGTTCTCGTAGGCGTGGCCTTCGCCGGTACTGAAGCGGATCGACGGGTCGTTGCGCAGCACCGCGCCAACCGTGCCGCTTTGCTGGTTTTCCATGTGCTGGGCGGTGTAGGCGGTGACGTTGAACGGCGTCTCCATCACCTCGCGATTGCCCAGCATGCCCAGCCGCGCGCCACGGGCGACCTGGCCACCGCTGTAGGCCTCGGGGATGCCGTTGGCGTTGCTGTTGGCGTTGATGTTCAGCTCGCCAAGGGTCAGGGCGCCATCGCTGTCGAGGCTGCGCAGAATGATCACGCCGTTCTCTTCGCTGGCCACCAGGCCACTGTTGGCCAGCAAGCGCTGCAAGGCCTGCTGCAAGGTGAACCGACCCTGCAAGGCCGGGGCACTACGGCCAGCCAGCAACTGGCTGTCGGCGGCGATGGCCACCCCGGCTTCGCGGGCCAGGGCATGCACCGCGGCTTCCAGGGACTGGCCCGGCAGGTTCAGGCTCAAGGCCTGCGCATCGGCGGCCAGAGCGCCGGCATGGGCCGCGCTCAACGGCAACAGGCTGGCGCTGCCCAGGGCACAGGCCAGCGCCAATCGACGCAGGGTGCCGGGAAAAGCCACAGGGTGTGCCGGGCGGGCATGGGGAAGCGACATGATCTGTCCTTGCAGAGGTGGGTTCAGCGATGAAGACGGGCCACCTCGGCGTTACCCCTCAAAATTATTTTCAGCGCCGTTGCAGGGTGCGCTGCTGCCCCTGGTTGACCAGGCTCACCGGGAGGATTTTCGGCAGCGCCTGCAGGAGCATTTCCGGCTGGTTGCTGGGGAAGCTACCGGTCAGGTGCAACTGGGCGGCGCTAGCCGCGAGGGTCACCGGTTGCAGGGCATAGGCGTTGACCTCGGCGATTACCTCGGCCAGCGGCGTATCGGTAAACGACCACCAGCCCCGCTGCCAATGCTCAAGACTCGCTGCAGCATGCGCATCAGCCCTGCGCGCGAGCAGGCGCCCGTATGCGTCGAGGTTGATGCGCTCACCCGCCTGCAACACCTGCGAGCCCTCACGCAGGCCACGCACCTCGACCCGCCCGCGAGCCACCGCGACCTGAATCTCGCCACCGCGATCGCTGACGCTGAAGGCCGTGCCCAGCACTTCCACCTCGCCCAGGCGGGTGCTGATCAGAAACGGTCGCAAGCGCTCGCGCGCCACATCGAAATAGACATTGCCCTGCAGCAGGCGCACCTGGCGCAAGCCGTTGCTGTACTCGATGCGCAAGCTGGTTTCGGCCGCCAGCAACAATTGGCTGCCATCGGGCAGAATCTCCTGCCGCGGCGGCTCGGCATGCACGGTTTGCAGCAGGCGATCGAACTGCGGCGCACGCCGCCACAACCAGCCCAGCCAACTGGCCCCGGCCACCGCCACCAGCAAGCCGCCGCCCTGGCGCAGCAGACGCCGACGACTGAGATTAACCGGCTCCGGGGTTACTGCCGTGCGCAGTTGCGGGGTCAGCCGATGCACCAGTTGCCAGCGTTGTTCGGCCTCTTGCCAGGCCCGTTCGTGCTCACTGCTTTTGCCGCGCCAACGCTCCAGCTGGCCACGTGTCTGCTGCACCCGCTGCGGGTCGTCGCTGTTCAGCGCGGCCAGGTAGGTCAGGGCTTGCTGCACCTTGCGTGGAGAAACCGGCGACGACTCAGACATGCCGTGCCGCCAGGCTCAGCTCGGACAAATCGAACACCGCCCGGGCGATGTGCAGCTCTACGGCCTTGGCCGACAGCTCAAGTTCAGCACATACCTGGCGATGGGGCTGGCCGTGCAGACGCACACGGACGAACACCTCGCGGCGCAGGCGCGGCATGCGCTCGATACGCTCGATCAATTGCTGCAGCTGCTCGCGGGCGATGATGATGTCTTCGACGCTGGGGCTCAGCACATCGACGCGGGTCAGCCAGTCTTCCAGCGCCGCCAGCTCGTTGCTGCGCCGCCGGTACTGATCAATGCACAGATTGCGCGCGGCCTGGAACAGTAACGCCCGGGCGTTGACCACTGGCGCGTTCAGAGCATGGGCGTAAGCCTGGGCAAAGCTTGACTGGGCAATGTCGGCGGCATCATCCGGGTTGCGCAGACGGCCGCACAGGTAACGGCGCAGGTCGCTGTAATTGGCCAGCAGATCGTCGACGACCGCCTGCAGGGCCGGAGCAGCGGCGGTCCAGGGCATGGAGAGCGAAGTCATGAAGGTCCGGCGTGGAAGATGAACATGAATAGGAATTCATATCATTCTCACATACCTGTGCGGCCTTCTGCCAGCCCTCAGCTGTTGCGCGGCAGCAGCCCCGGCAAGGCGTGGGCCAGGGCATTGACGGCAAAGCCAATGAACATCACCCCGCAGGCGCGGGTGATCCACAGCTCGTAGCGGGTGTACAGGGTGCGCACATGACGGGCACCGACCACGCCGATCAGAATCAGGTAGGCCAGCAAGCCGCCAACAAAGCTCAGGGCGATCAAGGCTGGCAGCATCGACCAGTCCAGCGCTTCGGCGCGGCTCGAGAGCAAGGCGGTGAACGTCGCCACCGCCACCGGGTAGGCCTTGGGGTTGGTCAGGCCAAATACCACGCCATGCCAGAACGGCTTGCGCACCGGCCCCTGCTCGCCGTCGCCACTGCCCGGGCGGCTGCGCAAGGCGCGCATGCCCAGCCAGAACAGGTACAGGCCGCTGATCACACCGAGGATGTCGAACACCGAACTGCCGATTTGCCGGGCACCGACGATCGCCACCAATGCGGTACTGCACCACAGCACATCGCCGAGCAAGTGCCCGCAAAGAAACCCCGCGCCGGCGCGGCGCCCGCGGGTGGCGCCAATGCCGAGCACCGCCAGCACGCCGGGGCCCGGGGTAATACCGTAGATAAAACCGGAAGCGATTACCGCGAGCAGCAGCGAAAAGGTCATCGGGGCAGTATCCTGAAAGTCCGTGCAAGGCGCGAAGTCTACGGCAGCCGCGCGGCGCCAGCCAGCCTCTCAGTAGCCCTCGGCACGCAGGATCTGCGCCTCGCTGCGGGCACTGGGGCGGCCCAGATAGCGCAGCAGCTGGCCGCTGCGGTTGCTGAAGATGCCGTCCACACCCGCCTCCAGCACCTGGCGAAAATCCACCGGTTCATCGACGGTGTACACGTGCACCAGCAGGCCCTTGTCGTGGCTGAGCTGGTTCATCCACGGCTGCACCAGGTCGGCGTAACTCTGCGCGCCGCCCCCGGCCAGCGCCGCCGAAGGTCCGGTGCCGATGGCGCCGGCGGCCTTGGCGTAATCCAGCCAGCGCACGAACTCGGCCTTGTCCCGGGGTTGCTGACGGGCATAGAAGGCGGCCTTGTCGGTTTCACCGGATTCGGCGAAGGTCTGCTGCGAGGCGGGCTCGATGCTGCCCTTGCCGATCCACAGCAACAGCACCTTGGGCACCTGGGGCATGTGCTGGTGCAGCAGCGCCAGGCTGTTGCGGTCAAAGCTCTGCAGCACCACCCTGCCCGGCCGCTCGAGCCAGCCACGGGCCTGCAGGGCTTTGTTCAGGTCGGCTTCGATACCGGGAAACAGGTTCGGCACCTTGGTTTCGATGTACAAGCCGGGCTGGCGCTGCGGATTGGCCGCGGCGATGCCCATGACTTCATCGAGGGTCTGGATTTTCAAACCCTTGAAGCTTGCCCGGGCACGTTCGGGGTAGGCCTTGTTGAACCAGCTGCCGACGTCCAGGGATTTCAGCTCGGCCAGGGTGAAGGCACTCACCGGCTGGTCCTGGCGTTCGGGAAAGCGCTCGGCCACGTCGCTGGTGCGCAGCAGGTTATCGTCATGCACAGCAACCAGCACGCCGTCGCTGGAGCGTTGCAGGTCCAGCTCCAGGTAATCGGCGCCCAGCTCCCGTGCCAGCCGGTAGGCCGGCGCCGTGGACTCCGGTGCATCATACGAGGCGCCGCGATGGGCGATCACCGCCGGGTAGGCAATGCCCTGCGCCCTGGCCAATTCAGTGCCCGGCCCGGCCTCGGCCAGCGCCGCCAGCGGCAATAGCGCCAGGCAACATACATGTTTAACGGTTTTGAACATCTTCAGGCTTCCTTTGCTGCGCAGCGAATCCAGCATAGTCGCCAACGCTGATGACAGACCGGTTGCATGCTAAAGTCGCCGGCGATTGCCTGCCCTGCCACAGAGATGCCCGATGCCCCACGCCGACCTCGACGCCAGCCTCAACCACTGGCCAGACCTGAACGCCAGTCACCCCTGCAGCGGCCTGCTGCTGGGCAATGGCGCCAGCCGTGCACTGTGGCGGCCGTTCAGCTACTTCTCGCTGTTCGAGGAGGCCCAGCGGGTGCGGCACAAGCCCCTGAACCTGAGCGATCAGGCGCTGTTCAAGTCGCTGGGCAGCGAGCTGTTCGAACCGGTGCTCAGTGCCCTGAACACCACGGTGCGGATCAACGCCGCGCTGGCGATCAGTTCCTCGGCGCCGCTGAACCGCTACTACGCGATCAAGGAAGCGCTGATCCACGCCATCCGCAGCGTGCACATCCCCTGGCGCATGCTGCCAAGCCAGACCTTGCAACAGATCAACCGCGAGCTGGGCAACTACCAGAGCGTCTACTCCAGCAACTACGACCTGATCTGCCATTGGGCCGCCAGCCAGAAGCCGGAAGGTTTCCAGCAGTTGTTCGACGAAGACGGCAACTTCGATATCCGCCGCACTCGCGGCCCGGGCACGCGCCTGCTGTACCTGCACGGCGGCCTGCACCTGCTCAAGCAGCAGGACGGCAGCACCCGCCAGCGCAGCGCCAGCGACGGCCAGTTGCTCGACGGCTTTGCCGTCAACACCCCCGGTGATGTGCCGCTGTTCGTCAACGAAAGCAGCAGCGACGACAAGCTCAAGGCCATCCGCAGTTCCGATTACTTAAGCTGGGCGCTTGGTGAACTGGCCGGCCATCAAGGCGGCCTGTGCATTTTCGGCCAGCACCTGGACAGCACCGACCGCCACCTGCTGGAGGCGATCAAGCAAGCACGCCCGGCGCACCTGACCATCGCCATCCGGCCGTTAAGCGCAGCCTCGATCATCAGCCAGAAGCAGCACTACGTGCAGCGCTTTGCCGATATGCCCACGCTGCAATTGCACTTCTTCGATGCCAGCAGCCACCCGCTGGGAGCGCCCGGGCTGGAAGTGCCGGTGCCGGTGCCGATCCGCAAGCGGCATTGAGCGGCGACAAAAACAGGCATGGTAAATAACAATTATTCTCGATACCATTCGCAACCTTTCTCTCCGGTCCGTCCTGGAAAGCTTGCATGCCGCGCCCCAAACCCGACCCTTTTGCCCACGACACCTGCCGCGGGTTCTATGCCGACATCCTGCATTTTTTGCGCAAGCGCATGGACAATGCCAACGATGCGGCAGACATGACCCAGGACGTGTTCACCCAGTGGCTGGGCTATCGCGACCGGGCGCGGGTCGAGCAACCACGGGCGTTTCTGTTCCAGATGGCGCGCAACCTGCTCAGCGATCACTGGCGTCGGCAGAAGGTGCGCCACAGCGTGCTCGACGAGGATGCCCAGGCCAGCGAACAGACACCGGCCGGCACCGCCAGCGACCCGCTCAAGCATGCCCAGCAGCAACAACGCCTGGAACAATTGAAACTTGTCCTCGCCGAACTCTCGCCGCGCCGCCGCGAAGCCCTTATGCTGCACCGCTTCGAAGGTTTGACGCAGGCGCAGATCAGCACGCGCATGGGCATTTCCGTAAGCATGGTGGAAAAGCACATCGCCGCGGCCCTGCTGCATTGCAAGCATCGCCTGGACAGTGACAACGGCATGGAGCAGCCAGAATGACCCCCACTCCTGAAATCGATAAGCGCAGCATCGATGCCCAGGCGGCCAGCTGGTTTACCCGTAACCGCAACGACAACTCGCGCACAGCCCGCAAGGCCTTCGCCCAGTGGCTGCAAAACCCCGAGCATGCCCGCGCCTATGCCCAGTTCGAACAGCTCTGGGACGACCTGGCTGCGCTCAAGAGCCTGAACAAACCGGTCGCCCTGCCCAGCCGCCAACCGTTGCGCTGGCGCCCGGCCCTGGCCATCGCCGCCGGGCTGGTGTGTGCGCTGCTGGCGGCCAACCTGGGCCTGCCGAACCGCCATCACCAGCAACAACTGGCCGCGCAGAGCGAACGCCCACAACACCTGGCCCTGCCCGATGGCAGCCAGCTGGACGTCAACGCCCGCACCCGGCTGAGCCTGAGTTTTGACAACGAACGCCGGCTGATTCGCCTCGACCAGGGCCAGCTGTACATCGAAGTGGCGCCCGACAAGGAGCGGCCGCTGTTCGTCGATGCCGGCAACGCCCGGGTACGCGTGGTGGGTACCGGTTTCGACCTGCGCCGCGGCCAGCAGGAGCTGGTGCTCAGCGTCGCCCACGGCCAGGTAGCGCTGGAAACCCCCGGCGAGAATCGCCCGCCGCTGCTACTGAGCGCCGGCCAGCGAGCGGTTTATGACCTGGCCCGCGGCAGCCTCAACGTGCACAACCTGAGCGCAGCAGAAATCGCCGACTGGCGCAGCGGCCACGTGAGTTTTCGCAACCGCGAACTGGCCAGCCTGATCGACGAACTGTCGCTTTACCGTACGGCACCGGTGCTGCTCGCCGATCCCTCGTTGGGCCGCTACAAGGTCTCGGGCAATCTCGACGTCAACGACCCTGACGCCCTGCTCACTGCGCTGCCAGTGCTGCTGCCGATCAAGGCGGTGAACCTTGCCGACGGTCGGGTGCGGATCGAACGCAAACAATAATTTGAGAATATTTTTCATTCGCATGTGAGGGTTTTCCGCAGCCCTGCGTCTTCCTCCCGTCTGCGTAATCACTGCAGGCCTTTTCTGGCCTTTGTTGCCGTATTGGGGGTTTTATCTTGCGTGCGTTTGCTCCTTTCAAGCCGTTGTCTGTTCGTCCTTCGCTGCTGGCCGCGTGCCTGGCCCTGAGCCTGCAGGCCCAGGCCGCACCGGTGCAACTGAACCTGCCGGCGCAGCCGCTGGCGACGTCGCTGAGCCAGCTGGCGCAGCAGGCCAAGCTGCAGCTGCTGTTTGACGAATCCTTGCTCAACAGCGTCCAGGCCCCGGCGCTGCAAGGTGCTTACGAACCGCTCGAAGCAATCAGCCAGTTGCTGCACAACAGCCGCTTTGCCCTGGTCAAGGTCGGCAACACCTATGTGGTGCGCCTGCGTGAAGACAACGATGCTACCGCCGACAACAGCATCCAGCTTGGCGCGGTGAGCGTGGTGGGTAACGGCCAGCAGGTCGACCCGAGCACCGTCGGCCGCTCGACCCTGACCCAGGAAGACATCGACCGCTATCAGCCGAGCAACATCCCCAGCGTGCTCGCGACCCTGCCCGGGGTGAACATGGGCGGTTCGGCCAAGCCCGGCGGCCAGACCATCAACATCTGGGGCCTGGGCGATGCCGAAGACGTGCCGATGACCGTCGACGGCGCGACCAAGAGCGGCTTTGAGCGCTATCAGCAAGGCACCATCTTCATCGAGCCGGAGCTGATCAAGAACATCGAAGTAGAAAAGGGCCCGCACTCGATCTACACCGGCAACGGCGGCTTCGGCGGCAGCGTCAACATGACCACCAAGGACGCCCCCGACCTGCTCCAGGAAGGTCGCAACAGCGGCGCCATGCTCAAGTATGGTTATGCCAGCAACGACCATCAGCAGGTCTACAGCTCGGCATTGTTCGGTCGCACCGACGATGGCCGCATGGACGCCCTGGTGTACCTGACCAAGCGCGACGGCGATGACATGAAACTGGCCGGTACCCTGCCCGACCCCGAGGGCCGCTACCCGATCAACCCCCAGCGCCTGCCCAACAGTGCCCTGGACCTGGACGGCGCGCTGCTCAAGGCCAACATGCACTTTACCGACGAGCACAGCCTGGGCTTCTCCTGGTCGCGCTCGGAAAGTGAGCGCTGGGCGCCGTTCTCTTCCACCGCCTACCCGACGCCGCCGACCCAGTCGGACATCAACAGGTTCGGCTACAAGGATGCCCTCAAGCGCTTCCTGGCCAATCGCACGACCACCGACACCACCTGGTCGACCACCTACAAGTACCAGCCGGTGAACAACCCGCTGATCGACCTGCAGGTCAAATACTCCGAGTCCGACACCAAGCAGACCGACGAGCGCGATGCCACGGCGTTCTTCCAGCCGTCCACCGGCGGGCGCAAGATGGACACCGAATACCAGGACCAGATGCTCGATGTGCGCAACACCAGCCTGTTTACCACCGGCCCGCTGGAGCACGCCTTCACCAGCGGCTTTCAGATCCGCCACCACGACCGTGACACACAGATGTGGATGCCCGGCAAAAGCTACGAGATTCCCAAGTACAACAACGGCCACTACCAGCCGTACTTCATGCCCAGCGGCACCGTCGACAGCCAGGGCTATTTCATCCAGGACGCCATCACCCTCGGTGACGTGACCATCACCCCGTCGCTGCGCTACGACCATGTTGCCAACAAGGGCAAGCCGAACCAGGCGCCGTACTACAACGTTGCCGAGAATGGCCACGACTACAGCGAAAAAACCTACACCGGTTGGTCGCCACGCCTGTCAGTGTTCTGGAAAGCCACCGCCAACACCGCCTTCTTTGCCGACTACAGCAAGACCTGGCGCGCTCCGGTGCTTGATGAGCAATACGAAGTCCAGGGCATCGGCAGCCGCACCGCCAGCAGCCGCAACCTCGACCCGGAACGCATCACCGCCCTGCGTGCCGGTAACGTCACCGACTTTGCCAACGTCTTCACCGCTGACGACAGCATGCAGATCCGCACCACGCTGTTTCGTAACGAGATCAAGGACGAGATCTTCAAGGCCACCGGCATCGGCTGCGAAGCACAGCTGGCCAAGGGCGAAAGCATCTCCGACGCCTGCGGTAAAGGCCTGATGTCCAACTACCGCAACCTCAAGGGTGTGACCATCAAGGGCTTCGAGGTCGAAAGCTTCTACGACTCGACCTACCTGTTCGGTTCGGTGTCCTACTCGTGGATGACCGGCCGCCATGAAGGCGCCTACACCAACCCTTGGGGGCCGGACGTCTGGGCCAAGGACATTCCGGCACCGAAATGGATCACCACCCTGGGTGTGAAGATCCCCAGCTGGGACGCCAAGGTCGGCTGGCAGGCGCAGTTCGTGCGCAAGACCGACCGCCTGCCGAGCGACAACTACCGCGAAGGCCCGGCCAGCGCCCTGGGTGATCGCTATTACGACCACTATGCCAACGACGACTATCAGATCCATGGCCTGTTCGCCAACTGGAAGCCGCAGCAGCCTTACCTGAAAGGCACCGAGGTGAACCTGACGGTGGACAACCTGTTCAACAAGGACTACCGCTCCGAGCTCAGTGGCGAGTACGCCTACAGCCAGGGCCGGAACGCCAAGGTCAGCATCACCCGCTTCTTCTGAGGCAACTGTACGGATGAACTTGTCAGCAACTGTAACAAGATCATCCGTCCGCCCTGTGGCTCAATGAAAGCACTTATCTGCCACAGGCGCTCCGTATGTCCAGCCGCGAAAACACCGGGATGGCCCTTGGCCTTCTCGGTGTGATTATTTTCAGCCTGACCCTGCCCATGACGCGCATCGTCGTACAGGAGCTACACCCCTTGCTCAACGGCCTGGGGCGGGCCTTGCTGGCGGCGATCCCGGCTGCGGCGCTGCTGCTCTGGCGCCGGGAAAAATGGCCAACCTGGGCGCAGATCAAGGGCCTGAGCCTGGTGGCGCTGGGGGTGATCCTCGGCTTTCCGGTGTTCTCGGCCTGGGCCATGCAAAGCGTGCCGGCGTCCCACGGAGCACTGGTCAACGGCCTGCAGCCTTTATGCGTGGCGGTGTACGCCGCCTGGTTGTCCCATGAGCGGCCATCGAAAGCCTTCTGGGCCTGCGCCGCGCTGGGCAGTGCGCTGGTGCTGGCCTACGCGATGATCATGGGCGCCGGGCAGATCCAGGCCGGCGACCTGCTGATGCTCGCGGCGATTGCCGTGGGCGGCCTGGGGTATGCCGAAGGCGGCCGGCTGGCGCGGGAAATGGGCGGTTGGCAGGTGATCTGCTGGGCGCTGGTGCTGTCGGCGCCGCTGTTGCTCGGACCGGTGATCTACCTGGCCCTGCAGCACCAGGGGCCGGTAAGTGCCAAGGCCTGGTGGGCGTTCGGCTATGTGTCGCTGTTCTCGCAGTTCATCGGCTTCTTTGCCTGGTACGCCGGGCTGGCCTTGGGCGGCATTGCCCGGGTAAGCCAGATCCAGCTGCTGCAGATCTTCTTCACCATCGCCTTTTCGGCGCTGTTCTTTGGCGAGCAGGTCGAGCCGATTACCTGGCTGTTTGCCGCCGGGGTGATTGCCACGGTGGTGCTGGGGCGCAAGACCCGGGTGCAGCCTGCGCCTGTGCGGGGCCTGGGCTGACGCCTCGACTTGCCCCGCGATGATTCAGGCAGGAATCAAGCCATCGGCGCGCAACAAGGTCTCCAGGCAATGCTCCTTGACCCCGTAGAAGTCCTTGAGCTGCTGGATCTTCTCCAACAATGCTGAAGCCTCAACCGGTGCCTGGCGCTTGACCGCCAGGATCATCTTGTTCTTGTTGGTGTGCTCCAGGGAAATGAACTCGAAAACCTTGGTTTCGTAACCGCAGGCTTCCAGGTACAAGGCGCGCAAGCTGTCGGTGAGCATCTCGGCCTGCTGGCCCAGGTGCAATCCGTACTGCAGCATCGGCTTGAGCAAGCCTGGGCTGTGCAGTTGCGGGCGGATCTGCTTGTGGCAGCACGGCGAGCACATGATGATCGCCGCGCCGCAACGAATGCCGGTATGAATCGCGTAATCGGTGGCGATATCGCAGGCATGCAAGGCGATCATCACCTCGATGGCGCTGGGCACCACACTGCGCACGTCACCGCATTCGAACACCAGGCCCGGGTGCTCCAGGCGCGAGGCCGCGGCGTTGCACAGCTCGACCATGTCCGCGCGCAGTTCGACGCCGGTAACCTGCGCCTCGCGCTGCAGGGTATTGCGCAGGTAATCGTGGATGGCGAAAGTCAGGTAGCCCTTGCCCGAGCCGAAGTCGGCCACCCGCAGCGTCTGGTCGGCGGCCAGCGGCGCCGAATTCAGGGCATGGGAAAACACTTCGATGAACTTGTTGATCTGCTTCCACTTGCGCGACATCGCCGGGATCAGCGCCTGCTGCTTGTCGGTCACGCCCAGGTCGTGCAAGAACGGCCGGCTCAGCTCCAGGTAGCGCTTTTTCTCGCGGTCATGCTCCCCGGCCGGCGCCTGGCGCGCCTGCTGCACGGCGCTGCGATGGAGCATCGGCTTGCCCTTCTTGCTGAATTCCAGCTGCGCTTCGTCGCTGAGGCTGAGCAGATGGGCGTTGCGAAACGACGCCGGCAGCAGCTCATCGACCAGCGCCAGGGCTTCATCGTTGCCCAGGTTGCGGGTGATGTCGCGGGTCTTGTAGCGGTAGACGAACGACACGCAAGCCTGGCCCTTGACTGTCAGCGGCTTGGCGATGATGCGCTGCAGGGTTTCTTCGTTGCCGACATGGCGCGCCAGCACCAGCTTGATCAGGGCGTTCTGTTCCAGGCTGGTGGCGAGCAGGCTCAGAAACTGCGCACGCGCATCCGGCGCGGCCTGGGCGGTGGGGGAATCGGACATCGGGAAAGGGTGCCTCGGGTTGCGGAGGGGGCGCAGGGATGCGCAGTGCCGGGAATTTTACGTGGATGCGCTTTCCCTGCACAGCTTTTGTCGACCGATGCCGCCGCGGCTAACCGAGCACCACCAGGCGGTTGGGCAGCTCGTTGCGCTCGTGAGTCTGCGGCACATGGGTGCGCAGCAGCTCGCCGCAGGCCTCGATGCAACTGACGAACCCCTGCAGCGTCTGGCCCTGGCGCACCTGTGCGGTAAAGCGCTTGACGATCGCGTCCCAGACCTTGTTGTCCAGGTGCCGGGAGATGCCTTCATCGACGAGAATCTCGACATAGCGCTCGGCCTCGCTGACAAAGATCAGCATGCCGGTGCCACCCACGGTGTGGTGCAGGTTCTGTTCGAGAAACTGCCGGCGGGCCAGGTTCGCCGCGCGCCAGTGGCGCACCGAGCGCGGAATCAGGCGGGTGGTCAGCGACGGGATGCGAAACAGCAGGCACAAGGCAATAAAGGTCAGCCACTGCACGATCAGCAAACTGTGCACGCTCATCCAGCCGCTGAGGTAATGGACGACGCCCGGCACCACCAGGGCCAGCAGGCTGGCCCACAGCAAGGGGATATAGGCATAGTCGTCGGCGCGGCTGGCCAGCACCGTGACCAGTTCGGCATCGGTATGCCGCTCGACCCGGGCAATGGCTTCAGCGACCTGGCGCTGTTGTTGTTCAGTGAGCAAAGTCATGCGCTGCGCTACCCGTTGTTGTTCATTTACCAGCCCCCCGACGACCCACCGCCGCCGAAGCTGCCCCCGCCACCGCTGAAGCCCCCTCCGCCACCGCCGCCGCCAAAACCACCGCCGCCGTAGCCACCGCCGAAACCGCCGCCCATGCCGCCGCGCCCGCTGCCGCCAAGGCCCAGCGACTGCAGGGCGAACACCACCAGGATCAGCAGGATGAACAAACCGATGCCCCAGGCCGGCGCACCGTCCTGGCCATCGTTGCCCAGCGCCCGCGAAGGCTCGGCCAAGGGGTTGCCGCCCAGCACCTGGAGTATCGCCGCCGTGCCCTGGACGATGCCCTGACTGTACTCGCCACGACGAAACGCCGGGGTGATGATGCGGTTGATGATCACCGACGACTGCGCATCGGTCAGGCGCTCTTCCAGGCCATAGCCGACTTCGATGCGCAGCTTGCGCTCCTGGGGGGCGACGATCAACAGCGCGCCGTTGTCCTTGCCTTTCTGGCCAATGCCCCAGTGACGGCCGAGCTGGTAGCCGTAGTCTTCGATGCTCTGCCCCTGCAGGTCGGCCAGGGTCACCACCACGACCTGTTCGCCGGTGCCCTGCTCATGGGCCTTGAGCATGTTGTCGAGCTGGCTGCGGCTGGCACCGTCGAGCAGGCCGGCGTTGTCCACCACCCGCCCGCTCAGCGCCGGGAAGCTGAGCTCGGCGCGCAGCGGCGTAGCGATCAGCAGCGCTAGCAGCAGCGCAAGCTTGAACAGGCGCATCAGAATTTCACTTCAGGCGCTTTTTCGGCATCGGCGCTGGTGGCCTCGAAGTTCTCGCGGATCGGCAGGTCGCTGTACATTACGCTGTGCCAGAGGCGCCCGGGAAAGGTGCGAATCTCGGTGTTGTAGCGCTGCACGGCGGCGATGAAATCCTTGCGCGCCACGGCGATGCGGTTCTCGGTGCCTTCCAGTTGCGACTGCAAGGCCAGGAAGTTCTGGTTCGACTTGAGGTCCGGGTAACGCTCGGACACCACCATCAAGCGGCTCAAGGCCCCGGTCAGCTGCGACTGCGCCTGCTGAAATTGTTGCAACTTTTGTGGATCGTCCAGCGTACTGGCATCGACCTGGATCGAGGTCGCCTTGGCCCGGGCTTCTATGACCGCGGTCAGGGTTTCCTGCTCCTGCCTGGCGTAGCCTTTGACCGTTTCGACCAGGTTGGGAATCAGGTCGGCGCGGCGCTGGTACTGGTTCTGCACCTGAGCCCAGGCGGCCTTTACCTGCTCGTCGTAGTTGGGGATGTTGTTGATCCCGCAACCGGCCAGCAGGCTGCCAAGCATCAGCAGCAGCCACAGGCGTACGCCCTTGAATTGAATTACCTGCATGTCGCTACGCTCCTTGATCGCCGTGATTCACCGGACTTGAGGCATAATCCGTCATCGCCGCTGGATCGGGATCGCCCAATCGGCTAAAAGATGCCCCAGCAAACTACAACAATAGCCGCTTCCCCAACTTCGGCTGGGCAGTATCACCGTGAATACTGCCGCAAGCCTTGAGAACAGAATTCATGAACAAGCTGTGTTTGCTGGGTCTGGTTGTCAGCCTGGCCAGTCAATCGGCCTTTGCCGACACCTCTGCCGCCCCGCTGCAGGACAAACAGGCGTTCATCGCCAACCTGATCAAGCAGATGACCCTGGATGAAAAGATCGGCCAGTTGCGCCTGATCAGCATCGGCCCGGAAATGCCCCGCGAGATGATCCGCAAGGAAATCGCTGCCGGCCGCATCGGCGGTACCTTCAACTCGATCACCCGCGCAGAAAACCGGCCGATGCAGGATGCCGCCGCCAAGAGCCGGCTGAAGATCCCGATGTTCTTCGCCTACGACGTGATCCACGGCCACCGCACGATCTTCCCGATCAGCCTGGGCCTGGCCGCCAGCTGGGACATGGAAGCGATCGCCAAGGTTGGCCGGGTGTCCGCCGCCGAGGCCGCCTCCGACGGCATCGACATGACCTTCGCACCGATGGTCGACATCGCCCGCGACCCGCGCTGGGGCCGTACCAGTGAAGGCTTCGGCGAAGACACCTACCTGGTCTCGCGCATCTCCAAGGTGATGGTCGAATCCTTCCAGGGCCCGAGCCCGGCGGCGGCAACCAGCCTGATGGCCGCGGTCAAGCACTTCGCCCTGTACGGCGCGGTGGAAGGCGGGCGCGACTACAACACGGTCGACATGAGCCCGACCAAGATGTTCAACGACTACCTGCCACCCTACCGCGCCGCCATCGATGCCGGCGCCGGTGGGGTCATGGTGGCGCTGAACTCGATCAACGGCGTACCGGCGACCTCCAACACCTGGTTGATGAACGACCTGCTGCGCAAGGACTGGGGCTTCAAAGGCGTGACCGTCAGCGACCACGGGGCGATCACCGAACTGGTGCGTCACGGTGTCGCCCGCGATGGCCGCGAAGCCGCCAAGCTGGCGATCAAGGCCGGCATCGACCTGAGCATGAACGACTCGCTGTACGGCGAAGAGCTGGCCAGCCTGCTCAAGGCCGGTGAAATCCAGCAGGCCGATATCGACAACGCCGTGCGCGAAGTGCTCGGTGCCAAGTACGACATGGGCCTGTTCGAAGACCCCTACCGGCGCATCGGCAAGGCCAGCGACGACCCGGCCGACACCTATGCCGACAGCCGCCTGCACCGCGCCGAGGCCCGTGACGTCGCGCGCCGCAGCCTGGTCTTGCTGGAAAACCGCCAGCAGACCCTGCCGCTGGCAAAAGCCGGCACCATCGCCCTGGTCGGCCCGCTGGCCGATGCCCCGATCGACATGATGGGCAGCTGGGCCGCCGCCGGCCGCCCGCAGCAATCGATCACTGTGCGCGAAGGCATGCGCCAGGCGCTCGGTGACAAGGCCAAGGTGATCTACGCCAAAGGCTCCAACATCACCCACGACAAGGCCATCCTCGACTACCTGAACTTCCTCAACTTCGATGCCCCGGAAATCATCGACGATCCGCGCCCTGCCGCGGTGCTGATCGATGAAGCGGTCAAGACTGCCAGGCAGTCCGACGTGGTGGTGGCGGTGGTGGGCGAGTCCCGTGGCATGTCCCACGAATCGTCCAGCCGCACCACCCTGGAAATCCCCGCCGCCCAGCGCGAGCTGATCAAGGCCCTGAAAGCCACCGGCAAACCGCTGGTGCTGGTGCTGATGAACGGCCGGCCGCTGTCGCTGGCCTGGGAACGCGAGCAGGCCGATGCGATTCTGGAAACCTGGTTCAGCGGCACCGAAGGCGGCAACGCCATTGCCGACGTGCTGTTCGGCGACTACAACCCGTCGGGCAAGCTGGCGATCACCTTCCCGCGCTCGGTCGGGCAGATCCCGATGTACTACAACCACCTGAGCATCGGCCGCCCGTTCACCCCAGGCAAGCCAGGCAACTACACCTCGCAGTACTTTGAAGAGCCAAACGGCCCGCTGTACCCCTTCGGCTACGGCCTGAGCTACAGCGACTTCAGCCTGGCGAACCTGAAGCTTTCGAGCAAGACGGTCAAACAGGGCCAGGACCTGGAAGCCAGCATCGTGGTCAAGAACACCGGCAAGCGTGATGGCGAAACCGTGGTGCAGCTGTACCTGCAGGACGTCACCGCGTCCATGAGCCGCCCGGTCAAGGAGCTGAAGAACTTCCAGAAAGTCATGCTCAAGGCTGGCGAAGAACGCACCCTGCGCTTCACCATCAAAGCCGACGACCTGAAGTTCTACAACGGCCAGCTGCAATGGGCGGCGGAACCGGGCGAGTTCCGGGTCCAGGTCGGCCTCGATTCGCAGGCCGTGCAACAACAGAGCTTCGAGCTGCTGTAACAACGTTGCCATGCTCCAAGGGAAGGCCAGGAGGCCTTCCCCACTGCCGGGACTTGCACCATGCCTTCTTCCTTTCGCGCCCTGCGTCTGGGCCTGATTCTGTTCTTCATCCTTGCCGGTACCCTGCTGACCGCAGGCTGGGCCATGCACCATGCCAAGCGCCAGTCGATGGTCGAGGATGCCCGCCGGGCCAATGAGCAACTGGGGCTGTATGCCACGTCGCTGCACACCCTGATCGAGCGCTACCGCGCCTTGCCCGCCGTGCTGGCACTCGACCCGGAACTGATCAGCGCCTTGCGCGGGCCAGTCGCAGGCCCGGTGCAGGACGCCCTGAACCGCAAACTGGAACGCATCAACGGCGCGGCCAATTCCTCGACCCTGGAACTGCTCGACCGCACCGGCCTGGCCGTGGCCGCCAGCAACTGGCGCCTGCCCAGCACCTATGTCGGCTCCAACTATGGCTTTCGCCCGTACTTCAAGCAGACCCGCAGCCAGGGCAGCGGCCGCTTCTATGCGGTGGGCGTGACCAGCGGCGTGCCGGGGTATTTCTTGTCCAGTGCCGTGCATGATGAAAACAGCCGCTTTCTCGGCGCCATGGTGGTCAAGCTGGAGTTCCCCGAGCTTGAGCGCGAATGGCGCCAGGGCAGCGATATCCTCCTGGTCAGCGACGCCCGCGGGATCATCTTCATCGCCAACCAGGACGGCTGGCGCTACCGCGAACTGCAACCATTGAGCAGCGCCGACCGCGCGGAACTGGCCGCTACCCGCCAGTACGACAAGCAACCGCTGGTGCCATTGCAGCACCATATCCTCAGCAGCTTCGACGCCAACAGCCACCTGATGCGCGTGCAGGGCCCCGAGGGCAGCACCGATTACCTGTGGGAAAGCCTGCCGCTGGAGGCCGAAGGCTGGACCCTGCACCTGCTGCGCAAGCCGCAGGTCAGCGATGACGGGCGCAACGCCGCGCTGGCCGCCGCTGCCGTGTGGCTAAGCCTGGTGTTCGCCCTGTTGTTCATCAGCCAGCGCCTGCGCCTGGCGCGCTTGCGCCAACGCAGCCGCGAAGAGCTCGAACGCCTGGTCGAGGCCCGCACCCGCGACCTGCGCACCGCCCAGGAAGGCCTGGTGCAATCGGCCAAACTGGCGGCGCTGGGGCAGATGTCGGCGGCCCTGGCCCACGAAATCAACCAACCCTTGACCACCCAGCGCATGCAACTGGCAACCCTGCGCCTGCTGCTCGACAACCAGCGCCTGGACGAAGCGCGCCAGGCCCTGGAGCCGCTGGAGCAGATGCTGACGCGCATGGCGGCGCTCACCGGGCACCTGAAGACCTTCGCCCGCAACAGCCCCAGCGGCCTGCGCGAACGCCTGGACCTGGCCACCGTGGTCGACCAGGCGCTGCAGTTGCTCGATGCGCGGATCCGCGCCGAAGACGTCAGCGTCGCCCTGTACCTGGCCCGCCCGGCCTGGGTGCGCGGCGATGCGATCCGCCTTGAGCAGGTGCTGATCAACCTGCTGCGTAACGCCCTGGATGCCATGGCCGAAAAGAGCTACAAACGCCTTGAGGTGCGCATCGATGCCGAGCAGGAGCACTGGCGCCTGAGCGTGCTCGACAGCGGTGGCGGTATCCCCGCCGAACACCTGGGCAGTGTCTTCGACCCGTTCTTCACCACCAAGCCGGTGGGCGAAGGATTGGGCCTGGGCCTGGCGATTTCCTATGGCATCATTCACGAAGCCGGTGGCCGCCTGCAGGTTGAAAACCAGCCCGGCGGCGCCCGTTTCAGCCTGACCCTGCCTATGGACCCGGAACCTGCATGTTGAACTCAGTAATGGTCGTCGACGATGAAGCCAGCATCCGCACCGCCGTAGAGCAGTGGCTGAGCCTGTCGGGCTTCAACGTGCAACTGTTCAGCCGCGCCGAAGACTGCCTTGAGCAACTGCCCGGGCACTTCCCCGGGGTGATCCTCAGTGACGTGCGCATGCCAGGGATGGACGGCCTGCAGTTGCTTGGAAAGCTGCAGGCCAGCGATGCCGACCTGCCGGTGATTCTGCTCACCGGGCACGGCGATGTGCCGATGGCGGTCGAGGCCATGCGCAACGGCGCCTACGACTTTCTGGAAAAACCCTTCAGCCCCGAAGCCCTGCTCGGCAGCCTGCGCCGCGCCCTGGAAAAACGCCAGCTGGTGCTGGAGAACCGCCGCCTGCATGAGCAGGCCGATTTCAAGGTGCGCCTGGAGGCGAACCTGCTGGGTGTGTCCCTGGGCATGCAGCAGTTGCGCAAGCAGGTGCTGGACCTCGCCAGCCTGCCGGTCAATGTGCTGATTCGCGGCGAAACCGGCAGCGGCAAGGAGCAGGTCGCACGCTGCCTGCACGACTTCGGCCCGCGCGCCGGCAAGCCTTTCGTTGCCCTCAACTGCGCGGCAATCCCAGAGCAACTGTTCGAGGCCGAGCTGTTCGGCCATGAAAGCGGCGCCTTCACCGGCGCCCAGGGCAAGCGCATCGGCAAGCTTGAATACGCCAACGGCGGCACGGTGTTCCTCGACGAAATCGAAAGCATGCCGCTGGCCCAGCAGGCCAAGCTGCTGCGCGTGCTGCAGGAGCAGAAGCTCGAACGCCTGGGCGCCAACCAGAGCATCAGCGTCGACCTGCGGATCATCGCCGCAACCAAGCCCGACCTGCTTGAAGAAGCCCGCGCCGGACGCTTTCGCGAAGACCTCGCGTACCGCCTGAACGTCGCCGAATTGCGCCTGGCGCCGTTGCGCGAGCGCCGTGAAGACATTCCGCTGCTGTTCAACCACTTTGCCCGTCTGGCCGCCGAGCGCGTTGGCCGCAACGCGCCGCTACTCAGTGGCGCGCACCTGGGCAAGCTGCTGGGGCACGACTGGCCGGGCAACGTCCGTGAACTGGCCAACGCCGCCGAACG
Organism: Pseudomonas sp. UC 17F4; assembly: GCF_900101695.1. Classification (NCBI taxonomy): domain Bacteria; kingdom Pseudomonadati; phylum Pseudomonadota; class Gammaproteobacteria; order Pseudomonadales; family Pseudomonadaceae; genus Pseudomonas; species Pseudomonas sp. UC 17F4. The sequence continues at coordinate 1,884,095 of NZ_FNKV01000001.1, read as the reverse complement.
CCATGCCCTGGGCCTGGGCGAGCCGGCAGCGGCGCCCATCGAAGCCGGGCAGTCGCTGGCCGCCCAGCAGGAGGCCTTCGAGGCCCAGTGCCTGCGCGCCGCCTTGAGCCGGCACAAGGGCGAGATCAAGGCGGTCATGGAAGAGCTGCAACTGCCGCGGCGCACCCTCAACGAGAAGATGCAACGCCACGGCCTGTTGCGTGAAGATTTTCTCGGCCCTGCTTGATCGAAACGCCGATCAACATAAGCGGATTTTCGCCGACCCACCCGTTTGAATAGGCGGATTTCCGCTCACCACATCCATACAACCCTTCTAGACCGGGCTTCCAGCACCTGGCACAGCTTCTGCTATAGCCCTGGCAGGCTGCGTTTCGGCGCGCTCCACAAAAACAACTATGAAGGTCCCTTCGATGGATAACTCCACCACCCTGCCCGCCGGGGCGGCCGTTGCGCCCGCCGCGGAAAAAACCACCCGAAGCCGACTCAAGTCGATTTTCAGCGGTTCGATCGGCAACATGGTCGAATGGTACGACTGGTACGTTTACGCCGCGTTTTCCCTGTACTTCGCCAAAGCCTTCTTCCCTGCTGGCGACACCACTGCCCAGTTGCTCAACACCGCTGCGATCTTCGCCGTGGGCTTTTTGATGCGCCCGATCGGCGGCTGGCTGATGGGTATCTACGCCGACCGCAAGGGCCGCAAGGCCGCACTGATGGCCTCGGTACTGCTGATGTGCGCAGGCTCGCTGGTCATCGCCCTGACCCCGGGCTATGAAACCATCGGCGTCGCCGCACCGGTACTGCTGGTCATCGCCCGCCTGATGCAAGGCCTGTCGGTAGGCGGTGAGTACGGCACCTCCGCCACCTACCTCAGCGAGATGGCCACCAAGGAACGCCGTGGCTTCTTCTCCAGCTTCCAGTACGTGACGCTGATTTCCGGCCAGCTCATCGCCCTGGCGGTGCTGATCATCTTGCAGCAGACCCTGACCACCGAGCAGCTGTATGCCTGGGGCTGGCGCGTACCCTTCGTGATCGGCGCACTGTGCGCGGTGGTTGCCCTGTACCTGCGTCGCGGCATGGAAGAAACCGCCTCCTTCACCAAGAAGGAAAAGTCCAAGGAAAGCCTGATGCGCACCCTGATGCGCCATCCGAAAGAGCTGGCTACCGTGGTCGGCCTGACCATGGGCGGCACCCTGGCCTTCTACACCTACACCACCTACATGCAGAAGTACCTGGTGAACACGGTGGGCATGAGCATCTCCGACTCGACCACCATTTCGGCGGCCACCCTGTTCCTGTTCATGTGCCTGCAGCCGGTCATCGGCAGCCTCTCCGACAAGATCGGCCGACGCCCGATCCTGATCGCCTTCGGCGTGCTCGGCACCCTGTGCACGGTCCCGATCCTGACCACCCTGCACACCATCGAAACCTGGTGGGGCGCGTTCTTCCTGATCATGGCGGCGCTGATCATCGTCAGCGGCTACACATCGATCAACGCCGTGGTCAAAGCCGAGCTGTTCCCGACCGAAATCCGCGCCCTGGGCGTTGGCCTGCCGTACGCCCTGACCGTGTCGATCTTCGGCGGTACCGCTGAATACGTCGCGCTGTGGTTCAAGAGCATCGGCATGGAGACCGGCTACTACTGGTATGTGACCGCCTGTATCGCCTGCTCGTTGCTGGTGTATGTATTCATGAAGGACACCCGCAAGCATTCGCGGATCACCACTGACTGACAGCCAACTTTGCGCTGTAAATGAAAAGGGGCGTCCAGCAATGGACGCCCCTTTTTTGCATGACCCGGTTCAGGACAACTCGGCCAGTGCCTGGCGCTGATTGCGATTGTTGTAGTAATAGGCCAGGCCGATCATCGCCAGCAAGATACCGCCCAATACCGCCGATGAGCCTACCGTGCCGAAGTCCAGGCCGCCCTTTTCATGGGGTTTGGTGAGGAAGTCGCCCAAAGTCGCACCAAAGGGCCGGGTCAGCACGAAGGCGATCCAGAACAACACCACGCCGGACAGCCGGGTCCAGTACCGGGCCAGCACCACCAAACCGATGGCACTGCCGATCAGCAAGGCGCCACCGGCAAAGCCCAGGCCCGAATCGTCTGCCAGGTAGTCGCCCAGCGCCGTGCCCAGGGTGTTGGAGAACAGGATCGCCACCCAGTAAAACAGCTCGCCCTTGCGCGTCTTGATGTGATTGACGTTGAGCGGATTGCCGCTAAGGCGCCAGAGGGCAAAGGTCAGCAACAGAATGCCGATCAGGATCGCCGAGCCGGTGGCGTAGCCCAGGCCCAGCGTGCGGTCCATGAAGTCGGACATGGTCGTGCCGGCGGTGCTGGTAGAAAGGATTACCAGCCAGTACAGCACTGGGTGGTAGGCCCTGGAAAACAGTTGGGTGACCAGGGTGGCGAGAAACACGCTGATCAGGATCAGCGAGCTCATGGCGTAGCCCACGTTCAATGTCATTGAAAGCAGGTCGCCGGCGGTCTCGCCGAGGGTGGTGGCGCAGATCTTCATGACCCAGAAGGCCAAGGTGATCTGGGGGAGTTTATTCATCGGGTAGCGCTCCAGTGTCAGGTGCGGCAGAGACTGCGCAAGCGCCGATGAAAAATCGGTAGTGGGCTGATGAAAAAAGTGTTTTGGCCGGTTTAACGACTGATTAATCCTGGGGGGGCATTGTTCACCCATGGGAGATCGGGTTGCCTGCATCGCGGGTCAAGCCCGCTCCCACAGGTGCGCGATAAAGGCGGGACTGTCGCCAAACACATCTAGTTATTCGATTTTTATACGCTATTTTTTGCGCTTTTTAATCAATTTAATCGGCGTAGCATTAAACCCATAGAAACAAACAACCCCTCACCACCTCGGAGCAACGACCATGAAAAGCAAACTGATCCTGACCCTGGCCTTCTCGGTACTGGCTGCCAATGCATTCGCCGAAGACGGCTTCGACCGCACCAACGGCCACAACTTCAGCGCCATGCAAAGCCAGTCGGCCACTTATGCAGAAGATGGTTTTGATCGCACTGGCGCGGCCAAATTTGCCGAAGACGGCTTCGATCGCACTGGCGGCGCCAAATTCGCTGAAGACGGTTTCGATCGCACCCAGGCCCACCGCATCAGCTAACCCCTGCTGCGACGCAGTCAGCCCGGCTTCGGCCGGGCTTAGTCATTTTCAGCAAGGCCAAGCCTTGGCACACTAGAGGCTTACTCACAGGGAAGGCCTTCGGGCCAGCGCAGATGTATTACTACGAACCGGCAAAAGGCCACGGCCTGCCCCACGATCCGTTCAATGCCATCGTCGGCCCCCGCCCGATTGGCTGGATTTCCTCCCAGGACGCCGAAGGTCGCCTGAACCTTGCGCCCTACAGCTTCTTCAACGCCTTCAACTACATTCCGCCGATCATTGGTTTTTCCAGCGTCGGGCGTAAAGACAGCTTGAACAACATCGAGCAGACCGGCGAGTTCGCCTGGAACCTGGCCACCCTGCCGCTGGCCGAGGCCATGAACCAGAGCTGCGCTGCGGTTGCGCCGCAGATCGACGAATTCGCCCTGAGCGGGCTGACGCCCGTCGCATCAAAGGTGATTGCGGTGCCGCGGGTGCAAGAAAGCCCGGTGTCGTTCGAGTGCAAGGTGACCCAGATTATCCAGCTGCAAAGTGCCGACCAGGCACTGGTGCCTAGCTGGCTGGTGCTGGGTGAAGTGGTGGCGGTGCATATCGCCGAGCACCTGCTCAAGGACGGTATCTACGATACCGCTGCGGGCCAGCCGATCCTGCGTGGCGGTGGCCCGGCGGATTACTTCGAGCTGGGCAACCTGTTCAAAATGGCCCGCCCGCAGGTCAACAGCTGAGTTGCCAGAGCAGCTCGGCGTCGTCATCGACGCCCTGCAGGCGTTCAAGTTCGGCGCAGGCTGCTTCATCAGCGGCCAATGCGGTCTTGAAGGTCTGCTCCAGCAAGACCTTGTGAAAGCGCGGCGCCCCGGAGGCGCCCAGGCCTTTGACGGCGATGGCGGCGTGGTAACCGTCGTCGCCGCGTACGGCTGCCGATACTGCTTCGAACTGCGAAAACTCTTTACGTGCCATGTGCCTTGAATCCACATCAATTGCCGAAAGCCGCCATTCTAACCTGCAGATGGTTCGCCGAAGGTATGCAGGTCGAGGCTGTCGACCACCCGCGCCTGTACCAACTCACCGAACAGCTCGAGGGTCGGTGAAGCGAAGTAGCCACTCATCGATTGCTGATCGCGCCAGAAGCCGCTGAGCAGCCACAGGTCGGCGTCGGCCTGGGAGCGTTGCAGGCTGAATTTCAGGCAGCCGGGGGCCTGGCGCGAGGGTTCCAGCAGATCACGCAGGCGCTCGCCCAGTTCGTCTGAACGACCACTGCTGGCGCGGATAAAAGCAAGGTGGGTGACCGATTGTGCCGAGGTCATGAGCGTTTCTCCATGTGCAGCCAGATGAAATTGCCAGGCTGCACAGGTTAGGCCACGCGCCTGCGCGGCGGTTAGGCGATTCCTGTCGAGCGCTTGCCTGATCCTGCGCGCCTTGCAGGATCAGGCAAGCAGGCGGCAGCTTTCGACTAGCGCCGTGGCTTGCACAAACCTATCCTGCAGTCGTTCTCCGAGGAGTCGCTCCCATGTCCGCTACCGACCCCAACCGCTTGATCCTCGACCCTGCCCTGGAGCGCCAGCGCCAGGAGCTGGCGGATCTCATCCAGCGCCATGCACCACGCCAGGCTGGCGTCGAGTCGGCGGTTGAAGACCTGTTTCTGGTGCGCTACGAAGAAAGCGTGCGCTCCATGCCGGCCCTGGCGGAACCTGCGCTGTGCATCCTGGCCCATGGCAGCAAGGAGGTGTGCCTGGGCGACGAGCGCTATATGTACGACCCGTTGCATTACATGGTGGTGTCGGTGGCACTACCGATCAGCGGCGTGCTGCTCGAGGCCAGCCCGGAAAACCCCAGCCTGGGCGTGCGCCTGAACATCGACCCGGCGCAGATCAACAACCTGCTGGCCGATGCCGGCCCGCTGGGCGTACCGAGCTTGCCATCGGGGCGCGGGCTGTATGTGGAACGGACCGATCCGCTGTTGCTCGATGCGTTGCTGCGGCTGATTCGTTTGCTCGATTCACCCAAGGACATCCCGATCCTCGCACCGCTGATCCAGCGCGAGATTCTCTATCGGCTGCTCCGAGGCCCGCAGGGTTACCGGCTGTATGAAATTGCCATGGCCAACAGCCAGACCCACCGGGTGTGCCAGGCCATCGAATGGCTCAACCAGCACTTTGATCGGCCATTGCGCATCGACGAGCTGGCGCGCGAGGTCAACCTCAGTACTTCGACCCTGCATCACCGGTTCAAGGCGGTGACGTCCATGAGCCCGCTGCAGTACCAGAAGCAGTTGCGCCTGCAGGAAGCGCGGCGGCTGATGCTTAATGACGGGCTGGAGGCGGCAGTGGCGGGTTATCGGGTGGGCTATGAAAGCCCCTCGCAGTTCAGCCGCGAGTACAGCCGCTTGTATGGGGCGCCGCCGGTGCGCGACCTGGCAAGGTTGCGCAGCGCGCTCTAGATAGCTATCGCGGGTCAAGTCGGATCGCCGCACCGCCGCTCCCACTCAGGGCATAGCACCCAACCTGTGGGAGCGGCGGTGCGACGACTCGACTTGACCCGCGATGAAGTCTACACCGCCCTGACTACGTGCTTGATCTCCTGAAACGCACTCAAGCCCCAAGGCCCCAGCTCCCGTCCCAGGCTGCTCTGCTTGTAGCCACCCCAGGCCGTCTGCGGGAAGATCACCTGCGGCGCGTTGATCCACACCAGCCCGGCCTGCAAGGCATTGGCAACCCGCTCGGCAGCCTGCAAGTCACGGCTGAGCACGCTGGCCACCAAGCCGAACTCGGTGTCGTTGGCCAGCGCCAGCGCCTCGGCTTCGGTGGCAAACGAACGCACACACAGCACCGGACCGAAGATTTCCTCTCGCCACAAGGCGCTGTCCACTGGCACCTCGGTGAACACCGTCGGGCTGACAAAATAGCCGCAAGGCAGCTGCGCCGGCCGTGAGCCGCCACACAGCAACTGCGCCCCTGCTTGCAGGCCTGCGGCGATATGCGCCTGCACCCTTTGGTACTGGGCCTGGTTGACCAGCGGCCCCATTTCGCTGTCGCCGCTGAACGGCTCGCCGACGCGAATCCCTTCGGCGCGGGCCTTCAGGGCATCGATAAATGCCGGGTACAGGGCTTCGGCCACCAACACCCGGCTGGTCGCCGAACACATCTGCCCGGCATTGAAGAAGCCACCCAGGCAAGCCAGCTCCACTGCCAGTTCGAGGTCGGCGTCCTCGAGCACCAGCAACGGCGACTTGCCGCCCAGCTCAAGGCTCACGCCCTTGACCGTTTCCGCCGCTCGCTGCATGACCTGCACACCCACCGCATTGCTGCCGGTGAAGGAAATCTTGGCAACACGCGGATCGGCCGCCAGCGGCGCGCCCACTGCAAGGCCAGTACCACAGACCAGGTTGAACACCCCGTGCGGTAGCCCCGCTTCGGCGATGATTGCCGCCAGTTCCAGCTCGGCCAGCGGCGTGACTTCCGACGGTTTGAGCACCACGCAGCAGCCGGCCGCCAGGGCTGGCGCGAGCTTCCAGGCGGTAGTGACCATGGGGAAGTTCCACGGCACGATCAAGCCGACCACGCCGCACGGTTCACGGCGCACCCGGGCGACAAAGTCTTCGCTGGGCAGCGCCACCGAGCGGTCACGCCCGAGGTTATCGGCAAGCTCCGCGTAATAGCGGAAAGTGGCGACGACATCATCGACATCGATATGGGCTTCAGCCAGCGGCTTGCCGTTGTTGCTGGCTTGCAACTGCACCAGGCGCTCGCGGCGCGCTTCGACGCCCTCGGCAATGGCCCGCAAGATCGCCGCACGGGTCGGCCCGCTGGAGGTGGACCACTCAACAAACGCAGCCTGGGCAGCCAGCGTTGCCCGTTCGACGGCTTCAGTGTCACCCCCGGCAACTTCCGCCAGCACCTGCTCGTTGCTCGGGTTGATTACCGCCAGCGCTTGCGGGCCATGCTGCCAGACGCCTTCGATATAGATGCCAGGCAGCTTGATCATGCGGGCACCGCCTGCATCCAGGTGGCCTGGTCGATTTCGATCAGGCTCGGGCCTTTGCGATCGCAAGCCTGGCGCAAGGCTTCACGCAACCGGGCAAGGTCACCCACCGATTCGGCGCTGCAGCCCAGGGCCTTGGCCACGCCAATAAAGTCAGGGGTGTAGATGTCGACACCGACCGGTTCGATGGCGCGGTTGACCATGTAGCGCTTGATCTCTTCGTAGCCCTGGTTGTTCCACAACAGCACGATCAGCGGCACCTGCGCCTCACGGGCACTGGCCAGCTCCGGCAGGGTGAACTGCAAGCCACCGTCACCGATCAGGCACACCACCGGCGCGCGCTCGGCCGCCACTTCAGCGCTACCCAGCCAGGCGCCCATGGCTGCCGGCAGGGCGTAACCGAGGGTACCGTAGCCGGTCGAGGCGTTGAACCAACGCCGCGGTTGGTCCATGTCCAGGGTCAGGTTGCCGGTGTACACCGGCTGTGTCGAATCGCCGACCAGCACTGCGCCGGGCAGGGTTTCGAGGAGGGTTGTGAGCATGCGCGTCTGGCTGCGCATCGGCAGGTCGCGCTCGGCTTGCAGCACCTCACGCAGGTGCGCGGCACGGGCCGCACCCCATTCGGCGCCGCGCACCGGGGCCGGTTGCTCGGCCAGGGCGACCAGCAGGGCCTGGGTGGCGATGGTCGAATCGGCGACCAAAGCGACCTTCGGCGGGTAGTTGCGCACGGTCTGGTCGGGGTCGATGTCGATGCGCAGCAGCTCACCGGGGATCTCGAAACCGCCCTTGAAGGTCACGTCGTAGTCGGTCTCGGCAAGCTCGGTACCGATCGCCAGCACCACATCGGCCTCGGCGACCAGGGCGCGGGTGGCCACCAGCGACTGGGTCGAGCCGATCTGCAGCGGGTGGCTGGCCGGCAGTACGCCCTTGGCGTTGATGGTCAGCGCTACCGGGGCCTGCAGGTATTCAGCCAGGCGAGTCAGCGCGGCGCTGGCGTCAATGGCGCCACCTCCGGCGAGAATCAGTGGCCGCCGGGCGGCAGCGAGCATGGCGGCCATTTGCGCAACCGGCGCAGGCGCGGCGCCAGCACGGGCGATGCGCACCGGGGCACAGGCCAGCAGGTGATCGGCGTCTTCGACCAGTACATCCAGCGGAATCTCGATATGCACCGGGCGTGGCCGGGCGCCATCGAACACGGCAAAGGCACGGGCCAGCACCGACGGCAGGTCATCGGCGCTCATCAGCGTGTGGGAAAACGCCGCCACACCGGCCACCAGGTTGCCCTGCGCCGGCAACTCGTGCAGCTTGCCGCGCCCACCACCCAGCTGGTCGCGCGACTGCACGCTGGAGATCACCAGCATCGGGATCGAATCGGCATAGGCCTGGCCCATGGCGGTGGTGATGTTGGTCATGCCCGGGCCGGTGATGATGAAGCACACACCCGGCTTGCCACGGGTACGGGCATAGCCGTCAGCCATGAAACCGGCGCCTTGCTCGTGGCGCGGAGTGATGTGGCGGATGCTCGAGCCTGCCAGCCCGCGATAGAGTTCCACGGTATGCACGCCGGGAATTCCAAAGACATGGTCTACGCCATAGCCTTCAAGGAGTTTGACCAGTACTTCGCCGCAAGTCGCCATGATCGTGTGCCTGTAATTGTTCGGGAAACAGCCTGTATTGGACCGCCCGACGGCTACCTGCACAATGCAAAAAAGCTCATACTAGCCATGTTCCCAAGTCATGGCTCAAGCTGATGAAACGCCTGCCTCCATTGCCTGCGCTGCACACCTTTCTGGTCACCGCCCAGTGCTGCAACTTCACCCGCGCCGCGCAATTGCTGCACATCACCCAGGGTGCGGTGAGCCGGCAGATTGCCGGCCTTGAAGAGCACCTGGGTTATCCGCTGTTCCTGCGTCAGGCCCGCGGCCTGAGCCTGACCCGCGAAGGCCAGGACTGGCTGCCGCGGGTGCAGCAGGTGTTCGCCCTGATCGAGGAAGGCGTGCAGCAGGTCGGGGCGCGCAGTACCACCTTGCAGCTCAAAGCCCCGACCTGCGTGATGCGCTGGCTGCTGCCACGGCTGATGGAATGGCAGGCGCTGCGCCCGGACGTGCCGGTGGAGCTGACCACCACGGTGCAGCACGGGGTGGATTTTCGTCGGGAAGTGTTCGATGCGGGGGTGGTCTATGGCGCCCGGCCCAACCATGGCCTACAGACCCAGAAGCTCTTTGATGAACAACTGACGCCGGTGTGCGCGCCGCAACTGCTGAGCGGCGCCCTGCCCTTGCAACAGGTCGCCGACCTTGATCAGCACATGCTCCTGCACCCGACCCGCGACCAGCGCGACTGGAATGCCTGGCTCGATGCCGCCGGGGCGAACCTGCCCCGGCAGGGCAAGGGCCAGCATTTCGAAACCCTGGACATGGCCATGTCCATGGCCTCTCAGGGCACCGGGGTGGCCATCGGCGACTGGTCGCTGATCGGTGATGACCTCAAGTGCGGACGGCTGGTGATGCCGTTCCCGCTCAAGGTCAGCACTGGCCAGGCCTATTACCTGGTGCGACCGCAAGGGTCGGCTTCAGCGGCTTTGCTGGAGCTGCTCGCCTGGTTGTGCGAGCAGGCCCAGGTGCCTCAGTAACCGACGGTGAAGCGCTGGCGCGAGTGTGCCGGTTTCTCTACTTCATCGAGCATGGCGATAGCGTAGTCGGCAAAGCTGATCCAGCTCTTGCCGTCGGCGCCGATCAGCAGGTGATCCTTGCCCAGTTTGTAAGCGCCGCGGCGCTCACCTTCGACGAACTCGGCCGAAGGCGAGAGGAAGCTCCAGTCCAGTTCCTGTTCCTGACGCAGAGTGTCAAGGTAGTGGCCGCCGGCGGTGGCTTCAGCCTTGTAGGCCTCGGGAAAGTCCGGGCTGTCTATGACCTTGTGCCCCGACGGCAGCAACAGGCTGCCGGCCCCGCCTACTACCAGCAGGCGCTTGACCCCGGCGCGCTTGACCGGCTCGATGATGGCCTGCGGCTTGATGCTGGAAAAGTGTGCGGCGCTCAGTACCACGTCGTGGCCAGCGACTGCCTGTTCAAGGGCGGCGGCATCGCTGACGTCCAGCGCCACGCTTTTCACCCTCTCACGCCCCTGCAGTTTCGACGGGTCTCGGGCAATGGCGGTAACGCTGTGGCCGCGGCGCAGGGCCTCTTCCAGCAACTGGGTGCCAGCACGGCCGGTAGCCCCAATGATTGCGATCTTGCTCATGGACATTCTCCAGTCAGGATTGAACAACGCTTACCACTTCATCTCGCCCTTGGCGACCTTGGCGCCGAGCTCCAGCGAGCTCTCTTCGCCCAGGTCCGGGTAACGTTTTTTCATCGCCGCGATCAGTTCGGCGGCGTTGCCAGCCTTGGCGGTTTCTTCGTCGAAGGCCCGGATATAGTCCGCAGTGAACTGCACCGCCTTGAGCGAACGGCTGCTCTGGCCCAGGTAGTGGCCAGGAATCACGGTGTCGGGCTTGAGCTGCTCGATACGCTTGAGGGTCGCCAGCCAGTCCTTGTGCGATTGCGCCGACTGCGTGTCGGCCATCCACACGTGCAGGTTCTCGGCGACTACCACGCCACCGACCACCGCCTTGATCGACGGAATCCACACGAAACTGCGGTCCGGTTGCGGGCCGTCGAGGCCAACCACTTGCAGGCGCTGGCCTTCAAGCTTGAGCTCGGTACCTTGCAGCACTTGCGGCACGATCAGCTTCGCCGGCTTGTCGGCGCCCATCTGCGGGCCCCAGTAGGCCAGCTTGCCATCCATGGTCTGCTTGATATGGGCGACGGTCGCCGCCGAGGCCACGACTTTGGCCTTGGGGTAGGCGTCGGTCAGGGTCGGCAGGCCGAAGTAGTAGTCCGGGTCACCGTGGCTGATATAGATAGTGGTCAGTTGCTTGCCGCTCGCTTGCAGCTTGGCCAGTACCTGTTCGGCCTGGGCCTTGCCGAACTGGGCGTCAACGAGGATGGCGTCATGCTTGCCGCTGACGATCACCGAACTGACCGGAAACAGGGCATTGCTACCCGGATTGTAGACATCCAGGTTCAGCGGCTCGGCGGCCGAAGCCTGGGCCATGACCCCAAGGGTGGCAAAGGCGAGCAACAAGCGGCGCAGGGAGAACGAACGAGGCATCAAGGTGATTCCTGTGAAGTGGGCAATGAGCAACAGCTTAGTTGCACGATCCGTCACAAAAAATGCGATGCTTAGGATTAGTTTGTTTCTGAAAGCGGGCAAATCATGGATCGTCTGACAGCAATGCGGGTCTTCGTCAGCGTGGTCGACCTGGGCAGCCAATCGGCTGCCGCCGACCACCTGGAACTCTCCCGGCCGGTGGTTTCCCGCTACCTGGCCGAGCTTGAGGACTGGGTCGGCGCGCGCCTGATGCAGCGCACCACCAGGCGCCTGAGCCTGACCGCCGCCGGCCAGGAAACCCTGCCGCGCTGCCGGCAGATGCTCGAGCTTGCCGGCGACCTGCAGGCCGCGGTCAGTACCCCCAACGATGCGCCGCGCGGCGAGTTGCGCATCAGCGTCAGCACCTCGTTCGGCCAGGCACAGTTGATGGACGCCGTAGCCGACTACGTCAAACGCTATCCCGGGGTAAAGATCGACCTGCAGATGCTCGACCGCACGGTGAACCTGGTGGATGAGCGCATCGACCTGGCGATCCGCACCAGCAACGACCTGGACCCGAACCTGATCGCCCGGCGCCTGAGCGTATGCCGCTCGGTGATCTGCGCCTCGCCCGCCTACCTGCGCCAGCACCCGGCGCCGCAGCAGGTGCAGGAGCTCAGCCAGCACAACTGCCTGACCCATTCTTACTTCGGTCGCAGCCTGTGGCATTTCGACGTGGCTGGCGAGGTGGTGTCGGTACCGGTGCAAGGCAACATCAGCGCCAACGAAGCCATGACCCTGCAACGGGCGGCGCTGGCTGGCGCCGGTGTGGCCATGCTGCCGACCTACCAGGCTGCCGGCGCCCTGCGCAGTGGCGAGCTGGTTCGCCTGCTGCCCCGGGCCAAGCCGCGCGAGCTGAACCTCAACGCTGTGTACACCTCGCGCAAGCACATGCCGGCGACCCTGCGCAGCATGCTCGACTTTCTCGCCGAGCGCTTTACCGCCGAGCCTATCTGGGACCAGGACCTGCTCTAGACGGGCACACCCGGCCAAGCTGACCTATGCTTTGAATAGCACCTGTAGGTGGTTGGCAGGAGGTGAGCATCATGGGCGTCAAATCCAGAAAATGCGCCGTTATCTGTGCCATGGCCGCTGTGGTCGGCTTGTATGCCACCGCCGCCTGGCGGGTTGAACAGATCCGCAATCAGCCCTACTCCGCCGCCAGTTGCAGCCTGGCGCACTGCGTGCCGCACACCGCGACGCTGAGCGCACTCAAGTAGGTGATTGCCCGGGCTGGTGACGAAAGTCACTGGGCGCCTTGCCGGTCAGGCGGCGGAAGAACCGCGAGAAATACGCAGGGTCGGCAAAGCCCAGGCTGTCGGCCAGTTGCTTGATGCTCAGGCTGGTGTAGATCAGCTCGCGCTTGGCTTCAAGCAACAGGCGTTGATGGATGATCTGCAAGGCCGACTGCCCGGCCAGTTCGCGGCAGATGCTGTTCAGGTGCGCCACCGAAATCCCCACCTCATGGGCCAGCGCCTCGACGCTCGGCTGCTGACGAAACTGCTGCTCGACCAGCGCGTTGAAGCGCTCCAGATACTCACGTCCGCGTGCCACCGCCAGGCCTTGGCCATGACGCTGCAAACATTGGCGACTGATCCACACCACCAACAGGTTTATCAATGAGCGCAACTGCAAATCGCGCCCGGGCAGGTCCCGCTGGTACTCCTGCTGCAAGGCGCTGAACAGGCTGTAGAGATAGTTGCGATCGTCGCCTGCCAGGTAGGTGCCGGCCTGGGCCAGGGCCGCTGGTGCGCCGGCCAGTTGCGTGTGCAGCAGGTTGACCAGCGGCGCCGCCAGCGTCACCACGTAGCCGTCGACATCGCTGGAAAAACGAAAGCCGTGCACGCACAGCGCCGGTACCACCTGGATCGCCGCCTGCTCCAGACGCCGCACCTGGCCTTCGACTTCGATCTCGGCCTGGCCGGCATAAAGGAACAGCAGTTGGCACAGATCGGCGTGCCGATGGGGCTCGATTTCCCAGTCGTGCAAGCGGCTGCGCGCCGGGATCGACTCGCAGTGCAGCAGGTCCGGGGTCGGCCACTGCAACTGTTCGCCATACAGTTTGAATACCGGTATCGACGCCTTGCTCATTGATCAACTGGCTCCAGGGCAATGCCCGATAATCGCACTGATTAGTGAAAAGTCCTGCTTCCTGCGGTTTTTATCCCTTCTTCGCCCGTCTTTCCAAGCGAAAAATGCAAGCACAACAATCATAAGCTGCTTTCGGCCCTGCGCTGAAGCTTGCCTGGGATAACAACCATGAAGACTCAAGTCGCCATTATCGGTGCCGGCCCTGCCGGACTGCTGCTCGGCCAGTTGCTGCACAAGGCCGGGATTGCCAACGTCATCGTCGAGCGCCAGAGCGCCGACTACGTGCTCGGGCGCATCCGTGCCGGGGTGCTGGAACAAGGCATGGTCCAATTGCTGCGCGAAGCCGGCGTCGGTGCGCGCATGGACGCCGAAGGCCTGCCCCACAGCGGTTTTGAACTGGCCTTCGACGGGCGCCGCGAACACATCGACCTCAAGGGCCTGACCGGCGGCAAAGGGGTGATGATCTACGGCCAGACCGAAGTCACCCGTGACCTGATGCAAGCGCGCCAGGCCTGCGGCGCCGTGACGGTCTATCAAGCCGACAACGTCCGGCCCCATGATCTGAAGTCCGAGCACCCTTACCTGACCTTCGAAAAAAACGGCGAAGTGCTTCGCCTGGACTGCGACTACATTGCTGGCTGCGACGGCTACCACGGCATCGCCCGGCAATCGATTCCCGCCGAGGCGCTGAAGATTTTCGAGCGGGTCTACCCGTTCGGCTGGCTCGGCGTGCTGGCCGATACCCCGCCGGTCAGCGACGAACTGGTGTACGCCCGCCACGAGCGCGGCTTCGCCCTGTGCAGCATGCGCTCACCGACACGCACTCGCTATTACGTGCAGGTGGCGGCTGAAGAAAAGGTCGAGGACTGGTCCGATGAGCGCTTCTGGACTGAACTGAAATCGCGCCTGCCCACGGATCTTGCCGAGCGCCTGGTGACCGGCCCGTCAATCGAGAAAAGCATCGCGCCGCTGCGCAGCTTCGTCGTCGAACCCATGCAGTACGGCAAGCTGTTCCTGCTCGGAGACGCCGCGCACATCGTCCCGCCCACCGGCGCCAAGGGCCTGAACCTGGCGGCCAGCGATGTCAGCACCTTGTACAACATCCTGCGCAAGGTCTACGGCGAAGGTCGCACCGATCTGCTCGAGCGCTACTCGCAGATCTGCCTGCGGCGGATCTGGAAAGCCGAACGGTTTTCCTGGTGGATGACCTCCATGCTGCATCGATTCCCGGACAGCGACGCCTTCAGCCAGCGTATCCAGCAAACCGAGCTTGAGTATTACGTGAGCTCCGCAGCCGGTCGCACAACACTGGCAGAAAACTACGTCGGCCTGCCCTACGAGCCAATCGAAGAAGACGCTTAGCAAGCTATCGAGTAGACTGGTCAGCACCTGTTCCCGCAGCGTAACGGCTGCGGGCTTCACCTGCCCCCGAGCTGGCCCGTGACTCAACTGAACACTCCGCAACCGGTGCTGCGCAGCGTGCTCGTCGCGCTGATGCTGGCGATCTTCCTCGGCGCCCTCGACCAGACCATCGTCGCCGTGTCGATGCCGGCGATTTCGGCGCAATTCAACGACGTCGGCCTGCTCGCCTGGGTGATTTCCGGCTACATGGTGGCCATGACCGTAGCGGTGCCGATCTACGGCAAGCTCGGCGACTTGTACGGCCGGCGGCGGATGATTCTTACCGGCACTGCGCTGTTTACCCTGGCGTCGATCTTCTGCGCACTGGCGCAGAACATGGAGCAACTGGTGCTGGCGCGGGTGCTGCAGGGTATCGGCGCCGGCGGCATGGTCTCGGTCAGCCAGGCGATCATCGGCGACTTCGTGCCGCCGCGCGAACGCGGCCGTTACCAGGGCTATTTCAGCAGCATGTACGCCCTGGCCAGTGTCGCCGGGCCGGTGCTGGGCGGAATACTCACCGAATACCTGTCGTGGCGCTGGGTGTTCTGGCTCAACCTGCCGCTGGGCCTGACCGCCTGGTGGGTGACCCGCCGAGCCCTGCGCAGCCTGCAGGTGCCTACACGCAAGGCGCAGGTCGATTACCTCGGCGCCGCGCTGCTGATTCTTGGCCTGGGCAGCCTGCTGCTGGGCATCACCCTGATCGGCCAGGGCCAGCCCTGGGATTCTGCGCAAGTGGCCAGCCTGCTCGGCTGTGCGCTGATCGGCCTGCTGCTGTTCGTACTGCATGAACAGCGAACCGCCGAACCGCTGCTGCCGCTCAAGCTGTTCGCCAATCGCATCGCCACCCTGTGCTGGTGCACGATTTTCTTTACCAGCTTCCAGGCCATCTCGCTGACCATGCTGATGCCGCTGCGCTACCAGAGCATCACCGGTGCCGGCGCCGACAGCGCCGCGTTGCACCTGCTGCCGCTGGCCATCGGCTTGCCCATCGGCGCTTATTGTGGCGGCCGCATGACTTCGCACACAGGGCGCTACAAACCGCAGATTCTCGGCGGCGCACTGCTGATGCCGTTTGCCATCGTCGGCATGGCCTTCAGCCCGCCGCAGGCAGCCTGGTTCAGTGGCGTGTTCATGTTGTTGACCGGCATTGCCTCGGGCCTGCAGTTCCCCACCTCGCTGGTGGCAACCCAGAGTGCGGTAGAACCGCGAGATATCGGCGTGGCCACCAGTACCACCAACCTGTTCCGCTCACTGGGCGGGGCCATGGGCGTGGCTATCATGTCCACCCTGTTGCTGGCGATGCTGGCCCGGGGCGGCTTGAGCCTGGCCGGCGATGCCCTGCTTGGCAGCCTGCAGGCCGGCGAACCGACCGCGGCAATGCAGGCTGAATTGCTGCTGACCTTTCGCAACCTGCTGCTCGGCAGCGCGGCAGTTTCACTGCTGGGGCTGACGGCGGCGCTGGCCTTGCCTGACAGACAATTGCGCGGCCGCCCGTAAGACCTTATAACTGACGTGGAAACAAATGATCACAAAGCTTCACAAAGTCTCATTTGCGCAAGGCGGGGCTCAAGCGCAGCATATCCAGCCCGGTATCGATCCACTGCTCGGCCTGGTTGAGCAGGTCGAAGCTGTCGGGCAGCAGTAGCCAGCGGCGAATCAGTCCGTCTATATAGGCATAGATGGCCAGCGCTGCGCGCTCTGGGTCCACGTCGGCGGGCAGTTGCCCGCGCTTGACTGCATTGCCCAGCGACAACGCAATATGGGCATGACATTCGATCGTCGAGGCCTGCCGTTGCTGGCGGATCTCGCACATATCATCGGTGAACTCGCATTTGTGATGCAGAATTTCATTGATTCGCCGGGTCTTCGGATCGAGCACCATCTGGTGCATCAAGCGTACCAGCAGCTTGCGCATGCAGCCGAGCGGGTCGAGTTCATCCTCGCTTTCGCTGGCCCGGGCCAGGGCGTCCAGCGGCTCGTGCAGGCTGTCGAGCATGGCCTGCACCAGTTCGGCCTTGTCGTTGAAGTGCCAGTAGATAGCACCGCGGGTCACACCCGCCTCCTTGGCGATATCGGCCAGGGTGGTACGCGCTACCCCGCGCTTGTAGAAGGCCTTTTCCGCAGCTTCGAGAATCTGGGCGCGGGTTTCCTGGGCTTCTTCTTTGGTTCGACGGACCATGGCAGTACAACCTCATCAGGCCCGGGCACGCACGCAGGGTGCCTGGGAGTCGGGCCGGGTCAGCCTCTGCAGGCTGTTACCGGCTGTATTAATTTGGGGGCTCGCATTGGCTGAGCACGTCGCCTGCGAGGTATTTACAAACAACCATGAATGTAAGTATATTCCTTAGCAAGCTATTTATCCACTCGACAGCATTTTTTATAGCGCACCCTTTCCATTATTCTTGAGCGTCTTCAGCTCTTGCGACCCGAGGATCTTCATGCAATTCAAGCCAGCTGTTACCGCTCTGGTTTCCGCCGTCGCCCTGGCAACACTGCTCAGCGGCTGTAAAAAGGAAGAGGCGGCGCCTGCGGCGCAAGCTCCTCAGGTCGGCGTCGTAACCCTGCAAACCCAGGCCTATACCCTGACATCCGACCTCCCCGGCCGTACCACTGCGTACCGCATCGCCGAGGTTCGCCCACAGGTCAACGGCATCATTCTCAAACGTCTGTTCAAGGAAGGCAGCGAGGTCAAAGACGGCCAGCAGCTGTACCAGATCGACCCGTCGGTGTACGAGGCGACCCTGAACAGCGCCCAGGCCAACCTGCAATCGACCCGTTCGCTGTCCGAGCGTTACAAGCAGCTGGTCAACGAACAGGCTGTCAGCCGCCAGGAATACGACGACGCCCAAGCCAAACGTTTGCAGGCTGAAGCCTCGCTGCGCAGTGCCCAGATCGACCTGCGCTACACCAAGGTCCTGGCGCCTATCAGCGGCCGTATCGGCCGCTCTTCGGTAACCGAAGGCGCGCTGGTCAACAACGGCCAGGCCGAAGCCATGGCCGTTATCCAGCAGCTCGACCCGATCTATGTCGACGTCACCCAGTCCTCGGCCGAGCTGCTCAAACTGCGCCGCGAGCTGGAAAGCGGCCAGTTGCAGAAGGTCGGCGACAACGCCGCCAAGGTCACCCTGACCCTGGAAGACGGCAGCACCTACGCCAAGGAAGGTCGCCTGGAGTTCTCCGAAGTCTCGGTTGACCAGACCACCGGCTCCGTGACCCTGCGCGCCGTGTTCCCCAACCCCGAGCACAACCTGCTGCCGGGCATGTTCGTGCATGCGCGCCTGGCTGCCGGGGTCAACAGCGCCGCCATCCTCGCGCCACAGCAAGGCGTGACCCGCGACCTCAAGGGCCAGCCGACCGCGTTGATCGTCAACAAGGACAACAAGGTCGAGCTGCGTCAGCTCAAGGCCAGCCGTACCGTCGGTAGCGACTGGCTGATCGAGGAAGGCCTGAACCCGGGCGACCGCCTGATCACCGAAGGCCTGCAGTTCGTCAAGCCGGGCGTCGAGGTCAAGGTCAGCGAAGCCACCAACGTCAAGCCTGCCCAGCCAACCCAGGCCAATGCAACGACTGCAGGGGCCAAAGGGGAGTAAACCATGTCGAGATTCTTTATCGATCGCCCGATCTTTGCCTGGGTGATCGCCTTGGTGATCATGCTGGTCGGCGCCTTGTCGATCCTCAAGTTGCCGATCAACCAGTACCCGAGCATCGCGCCGCCGGCCATCGCCATCGCCGTGACCTACCCGGGCGCTTCGGCGCAGACCGTGCAGGACACCGTGGTGCAGGTGATCGAGCAGCAGCTCAACGGTATCGACAACCTGCGTTATGTGTCGTCGGAAAGTAACTCCGACGGCAGCATGACCATTACCGCGACCTTCGAGCAGGGTACCAACCCCGATACCGCGCAGGTCCAGGTGCAGAACAAGCTCAACCTGGCCACCCCGCTGCTGCCGCAAGAAGTGCAGCAACAGGGTATCCGCGTGACCAAGGCGGTGAAGAACTTCCTGCTGGTGATCGGCCTGGTGTCCGAAGACGGCAGCATGTCCAAGGACGACCTGGCCAACTACATCGTCTCCAACATGCAGGACCCGATCTCGCGCACTGCCGGTGTCGGTGACTTCCAGGTATTCGGTGCGCAGTACGCCATGCGCATCTGGCTCGATCCGGCCAAGCTGAACAAGTATCAGCTGACTCCGGTCGATGTGCGTACCGCCGTGGCCGCGCAGAACGTCCAGGTGTCCTCCGGCCAGCTCGGCGGCCTGCCTGCCCTGCCGGGTACCCAGCTGAACGCCACGATCATCGGCAAGACCCGCCTGCAGACCGCCGAGCAGTTCGAGAAGATCCTGCTCAAGGTCAACCGTGACGGCTCCCAGGTGCGCCTGAGCGATGTCGCCGAGGTCGGCCTGGGTGGTGAAAACTACGCAATCAGCGCCCAGTTCAACGGCAAGCCGGCCTCTGGCCTTGCGGTGAAACTGGCCACCGGCGCCAACGCCCTGGATACCGCCAAGGCCCTGCGCCAGACCATCACCGACCTGGAACCGTTCTTCCCGGAAGGCATGAAGGCGGTGTTCCCGTATGACACCACGCCAGTGGTGACCGAGTCGATCAGCGGGGTAATCCACACCCTGATCGAAGCGATCGTGCTGGTGTTCCTGGTGATGTACCTGTTCCTGCAGAACTTCCGCGCCACCATCATCACCACCATGACCGTACCGGTGGTATTGCTGGGTACGTTCGGGATTCTTGCGGCGTTCGATTTCAGCATCAACACCCTGACCATGTTCGGCATGGTACTGGCCATCGGCTTGCTGGTGGACGATGCCATCGTCGTGGTGGAGAACGTCGAGCGGGTAATGTCCGAAGAAGGGCTGTCACCCAAGGAAGCGACCAAGAAGTCCATGGGCCAGATCCAGGGCGCCCTGGTCGGTATCGCCCTGGTGCTGTCGGCGGTACTGCTGCCCATGGCCTTCTTCGGCGGCTCCACCGGTGTGATTTATAAACAGTTCTCCATCACTATCGTCTCGGCCATGGCCCTGTCGGTACTGGTGGCACTGATCTTCACCCCGGCACTGTGCGCGACCATGCTCAAGCCGATTGCCAAGGGCGAGCACCACGTTGCCAAGCGCGGCTTCTTCGGCTGGTTCAACCGCAACTTCGACCGCAGCGTGCGCAGCTACGAGCGCGGCGTCGGCAACATGCTGCGGCACAAGGCCCCGTACCTGCTGGCCTACCTGCTGATCGTGGTCGGCATGATCTGGCTGTTCACCCGCATTCCGACGGCGTTCCTGCCTGAAGAAGACCAGGGCGTACTGTTTGCCCAGGTGCAGACCCCGGCCGGTTCCAGCGCCGAGCGCACCCAGGTGGTGATCGACGAGATGCGCAGCTACCTGCTCGACAAGGAAGCCGATACCGTTGCCTCGGTGTTCACCGTCAACGGCTTCAACTTCGCCGGTCGCGGCCAGAGCTCGGGCATGGCCTTCATCATGCTCAAGCCATGGGGCGAACGTTCGGCCGAGAACAACGTGTTCAACCTGGCCAACCGTGCCCAGCAGCATTTCTTCAGCTTCCGCGACGCGATGGTGTTCGCCTTTGCCCCGCCTGCAGTACTGGAGCTGGGTAACGCCACCGGTTTCGACGTGTTCCTGCAAGACCGTGCCGGTGTCGGCCACGAAAAACTGATGCAAGCGCGTAACCAGTTCCTCGGCATGGCTGCGCAAAGCAAGATCCTCTCGGCAGTGCGCCCGAACGGCCTGAACGATGAACCGCAGTACCAGCTGACCGTCGACGACGAGCGCGCCAGTGCCCTGGGCGTGACCATCGCCGACATCAACAACACCCTGTCGATTGCCCTGGGTGCCAGCTACGTCAACGACTTCATCGACCGCGGCCGGGTCAAGAAGGTCTACATCCAGGGTGAAGCCGGTGCACGGATGAGCCCGGAAGACCTGCAGAAGTGGTTCGTGCGCAACGCCGCCGGCGAGATGGTGCCGTTCTCCTCCTTCGCCAAGGGCGAGTGGATCTACGGTGCACCGAAGCTGTCGCGTTACAACGGTGTCGAAGCCATGGAAATCCTCGGTGCACCAGCCCCTGGCTACAGTACCGGTGAAGCCATGCTTGAGGTCGAGCGCCTGGCCGCGCAACTGCCGGCGGGTATCGGTTACTCATGGACGGGCCTGTCGTACGAGGAGCGGCTGTCCGGCTCCCAGGCGCCAGCGCTGTACGCCCTGTCGCTGCTGATGGTGTTCCTCTGTCTGGCAGCGCTGTATGAAAGCTGGTCGATCCCGATCGCGGTCATGCTCGTGGTACCGCTGGGGATCATCGGTGCGCTGCTGGCCACCAGCCTGCGCGGGTTGTCCAACGACGTGTATTTCCAGGTGGGTCTGTTGACCACCATCGGCCTGGCGGCGAAGAACGCGATCCTGATCGTCGAATTCGCCAAAGAGCTGCACGAGCAGGGCCGCAGCCTGATCGACGCGGCCATCGAAGCCTGCCGGATGCGTCTGCGGCCGATCATCATGACCTCGCTGGCGTTCATCCTCGGCGTGGTACCGTTGGCCATTTCCAGCGGTGCAGGCTCGGGTAGCCAGCATGCGATCGGTACCGGGGTGATCGGCGGCATGATCACCGCCACGGTACTGGCGATCTTCTGGGTGCCATTGTTCTTCGTAAGTGTGTCGTCGCTGTTCGGTAGCAAGAAGCCCGAAGAGGACGCCACCCCTGAAACTCCACGCTATGAGGCCGGGCAATGAGTAAGTCCCTGTTGTCCCTGGCAGTAACCGCTTTCATTCTTGGCGGCTGCTCGCTGATCCCTGACTACCAGACCCCGGAATCGCCGGTGGCCGCGCAGTGGCCGCAAGGCCCTGCCTACTCGCCGACCGAGTCGGCCGAGGTGGCCGCCGCCGAACAGGGCTGGCGTCAGTTCTTCCATGACCCGGCGCTGCAGCAATTGATCCAGACCGCGCTGGTCAACAACCGCGACCTCAAGGTCGCGGCGCTGAACATCGATGCCTACCGTGCGCAATACCGCATCCAGCGTGCCGACCTGTTCCCGGCGGTTTCGGCCAATGGCAGCGGCAGCCGCCAGCGGATGCCGGCGAACATGTCGCAAACCGGCGAATCGGGCATCACCAGCCAGTACTCGGCGACCCTCGGGGTCAGCGCCTATGAGCTGGACCTGTTCGGCCGGGTGCGCAGCCTGACCGAACAACAGCTGGAGAACTACCTGTCCAGCGAAGAAGCCCGGCGCTCGACGCAGATCAGCCTGGTGGCCAGTGTGGCCAACGCCTACTTCACCTGGCAGGCCGACCAGGCACTGCTCAAGCTGACCGAAGACACCCTCAAGACCTACGAGGAAAGCTATCAGCTGACCGCGCGTAGCAATGAAGTGGGGGTGGCCTCGGCTCTGGACCTGAGCCAGGCACGCACCTCGGTTGAGGGCGCGCGGGTCAAGCTGGCGCAGTTCCAGCGCCAGGTTGCTCAGGACCTCAACAGCCTGACCGTGCTGCTCGGCACCGGCGTGCCGGCCAACCTGCCGACCGCGCAGAAGCTCGACAGCGACCTGCTGGCCGAAGTGCCGGCGGGCCTGCCGTCCGACCTGCTGCAACGCCGGCCGGACATCCAGGAAGCCGAACACCTGCTCAAGGCCGCCAATGCCAACATTGGCGCCGCCCGCGCAGCGTTCTTCCCGAGCATCAGCCTGACCGCCAATGCCGGCACCCTGAGCCCGGACATGGGCGGCCTGTTCAAGGGTGGTTCGGGCACCTGGCTGTTCCAGCCGCAGATCAACCTGCCGATCTTCAACGCCGGTGCCCTGCGCGCCAGCCTCGACTACTCGAAGATCCAGAAGGACATCAACGTCGCGAAATACGAGAAAACCATCCAGACCGCCTTCCAGGAAGTCTCCGATGGCCTCGCCGCGCGCCAGACCTTCAACCAGCAGTTGCAGGCCCAGCGTGATCTGGTTGCCGCCAACCAGGACTACTACCGCCTGGCCGAGCGTCGCTACCGCATCGGTATCGACAGCAACCTGACCTTCCTCGACGCCCAGCGTCAGCTGTTCAACACCCAGCAGTCGTTGATCAGCGATCGCCTGTCGCAGCTGGTCAGCGAGGTCAACCTGTACAAGGCCCTCGGTGGCGGCTGGTACGAGCAGACCGGTCAGGCGCAGCAGCAGGCAGCGGTCCAGACGCCGAAAGGCTGAGTCCCTGTGCTGTAGAAGAGCCCACCCTTGGCGGTGGGCTTTTTATTATGGTTATTTGGGGAGTTCCGGGTGTAGGGTTTAGATGTGGGTTTGCGAGCTTATCCATTCGTTGTGGCGCTGCTGCTTGCCCCTTCCGCCTTTACGGCGGCCTACTTTTCTCTTGGGAAGAAGTAGGCAAAACCGCTTGCTCCTGCATACGGCCCTACGCTGCGCTTCGGGTCCCCTCGCTACGGCACCTTCCGGGGCATCGCGGCCTACGACTTGCTGCGCCAAGTCTACATCTCGCGTCTTCGGCTGCCGCCGAAGGTGCTGCGCACCGCCCCTACAGGCACCTACGCTCGGCCTCCTGAAGTCGCTTTTCGCGGCGCCTGGAAGTACGTGCATGAAGATCAAGACCAAAACCAAAACCAAGCAAGTCGTTCCTAGCTTTGGCTTCAGTATGACCGCGCCAGAATCTGATTTCGCAGATACGCCAGTGCAGGCACCGCCCGTAACTTCGCGACTTCAGGAGGCTGAGCGTAGGTGTCTGGAGGGGGCTGGTGCGCAGCACCCTTCGGCCTGAGCCGAAGTCGCGAGACGTAGACTTGGCGCAGCAAGTCGTAGGCCGCGATGCCCCTGGAAGGCACCGTAGCGAAGGAACCCGGAGCGCAGCGTAGGGCCGTATGCTGGAGCGAGCGGTTTTGGTTCCTTTTGCCAAGAACAAAAGGGACCCGCCGTAAGGGCGGAAGGGGCCGGCAGCCGCGCCACATCAAATGGATAAGCTTGCAAACCCAACCACAAAAATCATAGATCTCAGGATTGCATGAAGAGCCTTTTGTAACCCCGGGCCAAGGAATTAACCAAACAGTTACCGTTCGATTATCGCCCAATTCCGCCCGTAACGAATTGATTCATCCCCGCCCGCCGCCGCACCATCGCTTCGCAGCTTTTCCAAAGCGTACTCCCAAAGATCGTAGCCCGGCCTGTGACCTCCAAGCGTCGCAGCGGATGGCTTCGGCTTACATAAAAACAAGAGACAACTGACGATGACCACACCCGCACGACACCTGCTTCCCGGCTTGCTGGCCATGACTTGCGCCCTGCCCGCCCTCGCGGCCGAAGGCGGCTTTGTCGAGGACGCCAAGGCCAGCCTCAACCTGCGCAACTTTTACATCAACCGCAACTTCGTCGACCCGGCCAACCCCCAGGGCAAGGGCGAGGAATGGACCCAGAGTTTCATCCTCGACGCCCGCTCCGGCTTTACTCAGGGCCTGGTCGGTTTTGGCGTGGATGTATTGGGCCTGTACTCGGTCAAGCTCGATGGCGGCAAGGGCACGGCGGGTACCCACCTGCTGCCGGTGCACGATGATGGCCGCCCGGCCGACGACTTCGGCCGCCTGGGGGTGGCGCTGAAGGCGAAGATCTCCAACACTGAGCTTAAGGTTGGCGAATGGATGCCGGTGCTGCCGATCCTGCGCTCCGACGACGGCCGCTCGCTGCCGCAGACCTTCCGTGGCGGCCAGCTCACCTCGCAGGAAATCGCCGGCCTGACCCTGTATGCCGGGCAGTTTCGCGGCAACAGCCCGCGTAACGATGCGAGCATGGAAGACATGTCGATGAACGGCCGCGCGGCCTTCACCTCCGACCGTTTCAACTTTGCCGGTGGCGAATACAGCTTCAACGACAAGCGCACGATGATCGGTTTGTGGAACGCCGAGCTCAAGGACATCTACAACCAGCAGTACCTCAACCTGGTGCACAGCCAGCCGCTGGGCGACTGGACCCTGGGCGCCAACCTCGGCTACTTCATCGGCAAGGAAGACGGCGCCGAACGCGCAGGCAAACTGGACAACCGCACTGCCTCGGCAATGCTCTCGGCCAAGTACGGCGCCAGTACCTTCTATGTCGGCCTGCAGAAAGTCAGCGGCGACGATGCCTGGATGCGGGTAAATGGCACCAGTGGTGGCACCCTGGCCAACGACAGCTACAACTCAAGCTTCGACAACGCCCAGGAGCGCTCCTGGCAGTTGCGTCACGACTACAACTTCGCCGCCCTCGGCGTGCCCGGGCTGACCCTGATGAACCGCTACATCAGCGGCGACAACGTGCATACCGGCGCCATCACCGATGGCAAGGAATGGGCGCGGGAATCGGAGCTGGCTTATGTAATCCAGTCCGGGACCTTGAAGAGCCTGTCGCTGAAATGGCGCAACTCGACCATGCGCCGGGACTACAGCACCAACGCCTTTGACGAGAACCGGCTGATCATCAGTTATCCGATCGGTATTCTCTGAATCTGCTGCTACGCCAGTTCCCACAGGTATTTGGGACACCTGTGGGAGCGGCGGTGCGACGACTCGACTTGACCCGCGATGGCTTCAAGCCCCGCGAGTCGTGCGGCTGCGCTGCCCGGCAACCCCCACCGGCACATCGCCCTGCAAAGTCACCCGGCGCACCACCCGGCCCTGGGTGCCATAGTCGTCCACTGCGTAATGCTGGGTCGCGCGGTTGTCCCAGATCGCTACGTCACCGGCCTGCCAGCGCCAGCGTACGGTGTTTTCCAACCGGGTGACATGGCTTTGCAGCAGGTTGAACAAGTGCGCGGAGTCGCTCTGCGAGTAGCCCTTGATGCGTTTGACGAAGTGCCCCAGCAGCAGGTTTTTCTCGCCGCTGACCGGGTGCACGCGCACTACTGGATGCTCGGTTTCGTACACCGTCGAGGTGAAGACCTTGCGGTAGTTTTCCAGCTGCTCAAGGCTCACGTTGGGTTTGGCGGCGGCGTAGTCGTACTCGTTGCTGTGCACCGCCCAGAGCTGGTCCGCCAAGGCCTGCAGCTCAGCGGAAAGGTCCTGGTAAGCCGTGGCGGTGTTAGCCCAGACGGTATCGCCGCCGGATTCAGGTGCCACCACCGAGCGCAGGATCGACGCCTTGGGGTAGGCATCGACGAAAGTCACGTCGGTGTGCCAGGAATTGGCCCGGCGCCCTTCGCCACCATCAAGCTCAAGCAGGTAGCGGGTGCCTTCGCGCACCGGCACGGTCGGGTGGGCGATCGGCTCGCCGAGCAGGTGCGCGAAGGCCTCCTGCCCCTGGTCATCAAGGTGGGTCTGGGCGCGGAAGAACACCACCTTGTACTGCACCAGCGCAGCCTGGATGGCCTCGATCACGGCCGGTTCAAGGTCGGCGCTCAACTGGACGCCACGAATCTCGGCACCGATGCGCCCGGCCACCGGGTGAATCTCCAGGGTATGGGTGACAGGTACTACGGCGCGTGCGGCATTGCTCATGGTTTGACCCTCATCTGGCTAGGTTGCGCTAAGTGCCGATGAAAGCTCTGCTCTATTGATATGCAAATAAGCTCTAACAAATAAGCAGATGCTTCATTGACGGAATAAGAGCTTGCATTTAAAACCTGAGCCTGCGCGGCGGCAAATACCTTCGCCGTATTTTTGGAATGCCGGGAAAGCATATGGATCTTCGCCAACTGCGTTACTTCATCGCCCTCACCGAACACCGCAGTTTTGTCCGCGCCGCCGATGCCATGGGCATCACCCAGCCGGCTTTCAGCCGCAGTATCCAGGGGCTGGAACAAGAGTTTGGCTGCGTGCTGATCGATCGCGGCAACAAGGACCTGCGCCCCACCCCCGAAGGCCAGGTGGTGCTGCAACACGCCCTGCGCCTGGTGCAAGGCGCAGCGCAGCTCAACAGCGAGGTGCAGCAGATGACCAAGCTCGATGCCGGCGAGCTGCGCTTTGGCTGCGGCCCGGCGCCGGCAGTGCACCTGGTGCCGCAGGCGGTGGCGCGCTTTCTCGCCGCCCACCCTAAGGTGCGCACCTGCTTCGACGTGGATAACTGGGAAAAACTCAGCCGCGCGCTAAACCGTGAAGAGATCGAATTCTTCGTCGCCGATATCCGCCACTTCGAGGCCGACCCGAACTTCCAGACCCAAGCGCTGAGCCCGCGCCGCGGCCTGTTCTTCTGCCGCCCGGGGCACCCGCTGCTGGCCAAGGACAGCCTGTCGACCAACGACATGTTCGACTACCCGCTGGCCACCACCCTGATCCCGCCGGGGGTGCGCAAGCTGCTGGCCAACCTCAGCGGCAAGACCGACTTCGCCCCACAGGTGCAAACCGAGCACCTGCCGACCCTGGTGAAAATCGTGCTGGGTACCGATGCCATTGGCATCGGCACCGAAGAAGCCTTTGCCGAGGACATCGACCACGGCCGCCTGGTGCGCCTGCACTGGCGCAACCTGCCGGCCAACCTTGATAGCCTCAACGCCCGCTGCGGCATCGTCAGCCGCAGCGGATACCGCCTCTCGCCCGCCGCCCGGGCAATGATCGAAACCCTGGTCAGCCTCGATCGGCAGCCAGAGGTGCAGGTGCTGGCCGGATAGCCTGCGGTGCCAGCCACTGATCGACCTTGAACCCTTTGCGGATCAGCCGCTGCTCGGCGGCCAGGTCCACTGACGCCTGCAATTTGCTCAGGAAGTCGGCATCCAGGGTCGAGGGGAAGATCTTGCTCAGTTGCTCATCCTGCAAGTCTTGCTGGAGGATCGCCGGCGGGTAGCTGGCCAGCCCCGAAACCAGCTGGATATAAGCGTCCTTGTTGTCGTCCTGGGTCAGCCAGTGCACGGCCTGCTGCTGGGCGGCCAGCAGTTTTTCCACCAGCTCGGGATGCTCGTCGACAAAGCGCCCGGAGCCCACCAGCACCGCCTGGACATTGCCGGCGCCGCCCAGGTCGCGGGTATTCAACGGCAGCTCGGCCAGGCCGCGTTGCTTGAGGGCGCTGATGCCGGTCGAGCCCCAAGTGGCGTCGATCTGCCTGGCGGCCAGGGCGGCAATCGCCGCGTTGAAATCCAGGTTGATGACCTTCAGGTCCTTCTCGCTCAGGCCCTGGCTGGCCAGGGCGGCGTCGAACGACAGCTGGGTGGCGGTGCCGCGGAACACCGCCACGCGCTTGCCCTTGAGGTCTTGCAGGGTCTTGATGTTGCTGCCCGGCGCCACCCCCAGGTAGTGCTTGATGCCGCGCCCGGTGGCGGCCAGCAGGCGGGTGTCGAGGCCATTGGCCTTGCCGATGATCGCCGCCAGGTCGCCAAGGTAGGCGAAGTCGACCTGGCCGTTGGCAAAGGCCTCGTTGATCACCGGGCCGGCGCCCTTGAAGTAGTTCCATTGAATGTGGATGCCATCGGCGGCGAAGGCTTTTTCCAGCAGTTGCTGGTCGCGCAGCACGTCGGTCACACCGCCACCGGAATGCTGGGTGCCGGCGCTCAGGTCAGGCACGGCAATGCGGATTTCCTTGACCTCGCCAGCCAGGGCCAGCGGCGGCAGCCAGCCGACCACCGCGGCCAGGGCGGGAACGGCAAACAGGTTAAACACACGGTTGATCGACAGGTTCATGGCACGCGACTCCTGGTAATGGTGCGCCCACGCTACCGACAACCCAAACCATTAAATAAATACTAATAAATTACATTTTAATAA
The DNA here is from genome assembly GCF_900101695.1 of Pseudomonas sp. UC 17F4. Classification (NCBI taxonomy): domain Bacteria; kingdom Pseudomonadati; phylum Pseudomonadota; class Gammaproteobacteria; order Pseudomonadales; family Pseudomonadaceae; genus Pseudomonas; species Pseudomonas sp. UC 17F4. The sequence goes on along the minus strand of NZ_FNKV01000001.1, from coordinate 1,855,652 downwards.
CCTGTAAGCATAAATACCGCAGCACGTGCCTTGCAGCGTGCCATGCATCAGACACAAAAAAAATATGCTTCGAATGCATTGGCTACGGGTTATGGCAGCGGCTTTAAATGCAGGTTCTTATCACCTAAACGCATTGAAACTCACCGAATAATTCAATTTAAGAATAAGCAAATAGCCAATGTGCGGAGGTTTTCCATGGCCCGAGCTTCACTTTCCAGCCTGCCACTGGCAAGCCCCCCAGGCCGGACGCGACGGTTCGGCGGCCTGCCCCTGCGCCGCCTGCAAGCCTGGTATCTGCCGCTGTCATTGGCCGCCCTGTGGTGGCTGGCCAGTCGCAACCAGTGGATGAGCGAACAGATACTGCCAGCGCCGAGCCTGGTCTGGCAGAGCGGCCTGGAACTGGCCCAGGGCGAGCTGTGGACACACCTGGCGATCAGCCTGCAACGCCTGGCCCTGGGCCTGCTGCTGGGGGTTGCCAGCGGCGCCTTGCTCGGCGCCTGGCTGGGGTTCAGCCGTCGCGCCGAACGCCTGGTGCTGCCGACCTTCAATGCCCTGGCGCAGATCCCGACCCTGGCCTGGGTGCCGCTGTTCATGGTGCTGTTCGGTATCGGCGAGGTGCTCAAGCTGGTGGTGCTGGTCAAGGCGATCATCGTCCCGGTGACCCTGCACACCCTGGTCGGCGTGCGCGATGCCCAGCCACGCCTGCGCGAAGCGGCGACGGTACTGCGCCTGCCGCCGCGCCTGTTGATCAGCCGGCTGATTTTTCCGGCGGCCCTGCCGGCCTTTCTCGCCGGCGTGCGCCTGGCCCTGGCCACAGGCTGGACTTCATTGCTGGCGGTAGAGCTGCTGGCCTCCAGTGAAGGCATCGGCTACCTGATGGTCTGGGCCCGGCAGCTGTTCATGCTCGATATCGTCTTCGTCTGCATCCTGGTCATCGGCCTGCTGGGTTTTGTCATGGACCGTGGCTTGGCTTGGCTCGACCGGCGCCTGGTGCACTGGCCGCACCCGCCCAGCGCCGAGCTGCGGGTGTCGCGCTTGCAAGGTGGCCAGCGCCTGCAGGCGTTGCTGCTACCGTTGGCGCTGCTGGTGCTGTGGCAACTGGCCAATCAGCTGGACTGGGTCGACACGCAGATCCTGGTCGCCCCGCTGCAGGTCTTGCAGACCACCTGGGACGGCCTGCTTGACGGCTCGCTCAGCGGCGCACTGGCCATCAGTGTCGGCCGGGCACTGGGCGGTTTGCTGCTCGGCGGTGGCCTGGGCTTCGCCCTGGGCCTGTGGCTGGGGCTGTCGACGCCTGCCGAACGCCTGCTCGGGCCCAGCCTGGCCGGCTTGCGGCAGATCGCAATCTTCGCCTGGGTGCCGCTGCTGACCGCCTGGTTCGGCCTTGGTGAACTGGCCAAGTGGGTGTTCGTTGGCCTGGCGGCGTTCTTCCCGCTGTTCATTGCCACCCAGCGGGCGGTGGCCAGCCGTTCGCCACAGCTGGAGGAAGCCGCCCGCGTACTGCACCTCGATCTGCCCCAGCGCTTGCGCCGGCTGGTGCTGCCGGGCGCGGCGCCGGGGATTTTCGCCGGCCTGCGTATCAGCCTGATCTACGCCTGGCTGGGCACCATCGGCGCCGAGTACTTCATGCCTTCGGGCGGCGGTATCGGCAGCTTGATGATCGGCGCCCAGCAACTGCTGCGCATGGACATCATCATGGCCGGGATGCTCCTGGTCGGCCTCACCGGCGCCCTGCTGGGCGCCCTCGGACAACACCTCGAATTGCGCGCCACGCGCTGGAGACGAGCATGAACGCCATCGCCCCTGCCCTGGTCAGTTTCAATCAGGTCGGCAAACACTTCGCCGTTGCTGGCGGCGAACTGGAAGCCATCCGCGACTTCAACCTGCAGATCGCCGACGGTGAATTCGTCGCCATCGTCGGCGCCAGCGGCTGCGGCAAATCCACCCTGCTGCGCCTGCTGATCGGCCTGGACAACGACTACCAGGGGCAGATTCTGATCGATGGCAAGCCGCTCGATGGCATCGGCAGCGAACGCGGCATCGTCTTTCAGGAGCACCGGCTGTTCCCCTGGCTAACCGTTTCGCAAAACATCGCCCTGGGCCTGGTCAACGACCCCTTGAACAACGAGCAGCGCCAGCAACGCATCAACCAGTACATCGCCCTGGTGGGCCTTGAGGACTTCAGCCAGGCCTACCCGCACCAGCTTTCCGGTGGCATGGCCCAGCGCGTGGCGATTGCCCGCGGCCTGGTGGCCAGCCCGCGCATTCTTCTGCTCGATGAACCCTTCGGCGCCCTCGACGCGCTGACCCGCCAGCAGATGCAGGACGAGCTGCTGGCGATTCGCGAGCGCGCGCGCATCACCACCCTGCTGGTGACCCACGATGTCGAGGAAGCGCTGTTTCTCGCCGACCGCGTGGTGGTGCTGGAGCCGCGCCCGGGGCGGATCAAGCGCATCGTCGAGATCGACCTGGCGCACCCGCGCCAACGCGCAAGCCTGGCCTTCCACCGCCTGCGCGAAGACCTGCTGCACGAACTGACCGCCGACGCGCGCTACCTGCCACCGGCGCAGGAACAGATCCGCGACCTGCCCTTGACCTACCTTGCCTACTGAGAACCGACCATGAGCCAACGCCCCAACTTTCTGGTCATCGTTGCCGACGACCTGGGTTTCTCCGATATCGGCGCCTTCGGCGGCGAAATCGCCACGCCGAACCTCGACGCGCTGGCCACCGCCGGCCTGCGCCTGACCGACTTTCATACCGCGCCGACCTGCTCGCCCACCCGCTCGATGCTGCTCACCGGCACCGATCACCATATCGCCGGCATCGGCACCATGGCCGAGGCGCTGACCCCGGAGCTGATCGGCAAGCCGGGCTACGAAGGCTACCTCAACGACCGCGTGGTGGCCTTGCCGGAGCTGCTGCGCGATGCCGGATACCAGACCCTGATGAGCGGCAAATGGCACCTGGGCCTGACCGCCGAGCTGGCGCCCCAGGCCCGCGGCTTCGAGCGCTCCTTCGCCCTGCTGCCGGGCGCGGCCAACCACTATGGCTTTGAACCGACCTACGACGAACACACCCCGGGCCTGCTCAAATCAACGCCGGCGTTGTACATCGAAGACCAGACCTTCATCGACGAACTGCCCAAGGATTTCTATTCTTCCGACGCCTTCGGCGACAAGCTGCTGCAGTACCTGAAGGAGCGCGACCAGAGCCGGCCGTTCTTCGCCTACCTGCCGTTCTCGGCGCCGCACTGGCCGTTGCAGGCGCCGGCCGAAGTGGTGGCGCGCTACCAGGGCCGCTACGACGCCGGCCCCGAAGTGCTGCGCCAGGAGCGCCTGGAAAAACTGCGCACGCTCGGCCTGATCGCCGCCGACACCCAGGCCCACCCGGTCGACAACCACTGGCACAGCCTCAGCGACGAGCAACGCCAGCGCTCGGCGCGGGCCATGGAGGTGTACGCGGCGATGGTCGAGCGCATGGACTGGAACATCGGCCGGGTGCTCGACTACCTGCGCAACCAGGGCCTGCTCGACAACACCCTGGTGCTGTTCATGTCCGACAACGGCGCCGAAGGTGCGCTGCTCGAAGCCTTCCCCAAGTTCGGCCCGCAACTGGCCAGCTACCTCGACCAACATTATGACAACAGCCTGGACAACATCGGCCGGGCCAACTCCTATGTTTGGTATGGCCCGCACTGGGCCCAGGCGGCCACCGCACCGTCGCGGCTGTACAAGGCCTTTACCAGCGAAGGCGGGATTCGCGTACCGGCGCTGGTGCATTACCCGGCATTGGCACGCCAGGGTCAGATCAGCCAGCAGTTCAGCACGGTGATGGACATCACCCCGACCCTGCTCGATCTTGCCGGCGTGCGCCACCCCGGCAAGCGCTGGCGCGGCCGTGAGGTAGCGCCGCTGCGCGGTAAATCCTGGCTGGGTTACCTGTCGGGCGAGACCGAGCAAGTGCACGACGAAAACACCGTCACCGGCTGGGAGCTGTTCGGCCGCCGGGCCATTCGCCAGGGCCATTGGAAAGCGCTGTACATTCCCGGCCCGGTCGGCCCGGCCACCTGGCAGTTGTACGACCTGGCCAGCGACCCGGGCGAAATCAACGACCTGGCCGCAGTACAACCGGCGAAGCTGCAGGCGCTGCTGGGCGAATGGCAGAAGTATGTCGAGGAGACCGGAGTGATCCTCAGTCAGTCGCCGTTCCAGCCGGACTAGCCAGGGCCTGCAGGCGTGCCGGGTCGAGGATCTCGATCTCGCCATAGCCCAGGCGCAAGGCGCCTTCCTGCTGCAGCGACTTGAGGATCTGGTTGGTGGTCTGGCGCGACAGCGAGAGCATCAGCGCCAGTTGCTCCTGGGACAGTTGCAGCACGCGCCGGCTGCCAAGCAACTCGCCATAGCCGGCGGCGATCTGCAACAGCCTGTGGGCCACCCTCGGTGCGGCGGCCAGCAGGCTCTGCTGCTCCAGCGCAACAAACACCACGCGCAGTTTATGGCTCATCAACAAGGCCACGTCGCGCCAGTGCCGGGGCTGTTGATCGAGCAACTTCAACAGCGGCGCCTGGGGGATCCACAGCAACTGGGTCAGTCCTTCGGCCTGGGCGTCGTGGGTGCGCGGCTGGCCGTCGAACAGGCTGATCTCGCCGAACCAGTGCGGCGCTTCGATCAGGGTCAGCAGCGCCTCCTTGCCATCGGTGGCCACCGCGCCCACGCGCATCGCCCCGTCGAGCACCGCATACAGCCCGCACGGCGCATCGCCGCGCTGGAACAGGTATTGCCCGGCCGCCAGCTGACGCGGCCGGGCCAGTGCCAGCAGGCTATCCTGAAAGCTGGGAGGCAATGCCTGGAACCAGTGACCTTGCAGCAGGGTTTCGCGCATAGCGCCTCAAAGCTGAACTCTGTCGGCTAGCCGACAGACAGGTGGATATCTGTAGGACATGCTCACGTTACCTACAGGAGGAACAACAATGAAAAACCTGGTCGAACACCTGAGTCAATACGCCGCCTACCACCGCGACCCGCGCAACATCGCCACCCACTTCATCGGCATACCGCTGATCGTGCTGGCGGTAACGGTTTTGCTGTCACGCCCGGGCACCGAACTAGCTGGCGTCTGGCTGTCGCCAGCACTGCTGGTGGCGCTGGTTACCGGCTGGTTCTACCTGCGCCTGGACCAACGCCTGGGCCTGCTGATGGCGTTGTTGCTGGGCTTGTGCCTGTGGGCCGGGCAGGCGCTGGCGGTGCAAAGCACCCTGGTCTGGCTGAGTGCCGGGCTGGCGTTGTTCGTGATCGGCTGGGTGATCCAGTTTGTCGGCCACCACTATGAAGGCCGCAAACCGGCGTTTGTCGATGATCTGATGGGCTTGATCATCGGGCCGTTGTTCGTGGTGGTGGAGCTGGGGTTCTTGCTGGGGCTGCGCCCGGAGCTGAAGAAGGTCATCGAGGAGAATGTCGGGCCGGTGGCGGTTCGGCAGAAGAAGGCAGCGGTCTGAGCGGGGCTGCTTTGCAGCCCTGCGCTTACACCAAACCTGTGGGAGCGGGCTTGCCCCGCGATGAGGCCCTGAGGGTCAGCCCCTGGACTCAACCCCCAACTCATCCCACACCGACTCGGCCAGGTGGAAGGTGGCATTGGCCGCCGGAATGCCGCAGTAGATCGCGCTCTGCATCAGCACTTCCTTGATCTCCTCACGGGTCACGCCATTGTTGGCCGCCGCGCGCAGGTGCAACTTCAGCTCCTCGTTGCGGTTCATGCCAATCAGCATGGCGATGGTGATCAGGCTGCGGGTATGCCGCGGCAGGCCCGGGCGGGTCCAGATGTCACCCCAGGCGTGGCGGGTGATCATCTCCTGGAACTCGCTGTTGAACTCGCTCAGGTTGCTCAGGCTACGGTCGACATGGGCATCGCCGAGCACCGCGCGGCGCACTTGCATGCCGGCGTCATAACGTTGTTTCTCGTCCATGGTCAGCCCTCTCGGCCCAGCAGAAAATCAATTACCCGGCGGCTGAACGGCGCACCGACTTCGACGTTGGAAAGGTGCGCAGCGTGGAATTCGGCGTACTGCGCGCCCGCCACGTTCTCCTGGATGAAACGCCCACCGGCCGGCGGCGTCACTGCGTCGTGGCTGCCGGAGATCACCAGCAGCGGCACCTTGATCTGGCCCAGTTGCTCACGAAAATCAGCATCGCGCACCGCCCCGCAGTTGGCCGCATAGCCTTCAGGCGAGGTGGCGGCGAGCATATCGGTAATCCGCTTGGCCTGGTCGGGATTGCCCTCGGCATAGGTTTTGGTGAACCAGCGCTCGATCGAGGCATCACGCAAGCCGACCATCGCGTCTTGACGATCACGCAATACCAGCTCGATGCGCGGGTTCCAGGTGTCCGGCGCGCCGATCTTGGCCGCGGTGTTGCACACGATCAGGCGGTTCAGCCGCTCGCCGGCGTTGATCCCCAGCCACTGGCCGATCAGCCCGCCCATCGACAGACCGCAGAAATGCGCCTGTTCGATATGCAAGGCATCGAGCAACGCCACTACATCCTGCCCCAGTTGTTCGATGCTGTACGGCCCCGGGGTCACCAGCGAACCGCCATGGCCGCGGGTGTCGTAGCGCAGCACGCGAAAATGCGCAGTCAAAGCCGGCACCTGGGTGTCCCACATGTGCAGGTCAGTACCCAGAGAATTGGACAGCACCAGCACCGGCAGGTGTTCCGGGCCTTCGAGTTGATAGTTGAGTACGCCATCGGTGAGTTGTACCTGTGCCACTGCAGCCTCCTTCAGGCATTGACGCGGTGATGTTCAGCCAGCGCCCGCTCGACCCAGGCACGAGCCTGGCCGAGGTAGTGGGCTGGGTCGAGCAGACGATCGAGCTCGTCTGGCGAAAGTTCGGCACTGACCTGCGGCTCGTCGCCCAGCACGGCGCGCAGATGGCGCTGCTCGGCCACGGCCCGCTTGCAGCAGGTTTCCAGCAGATGGTGGGCATGGTCACGGCCCAGGCGCTGGGCCAGGACGATACTCACCGCTTCCGCCAGCACCAGGCCCTGGGTCAGGTCGAGGTTGCGGCGCATGCGCTCGGCGTCCACTTCCAGGCCATCGGCGATGATCTGTGCCTGGCGCAGCGCCCCGGAGACCAGGCAGCAGATCTCCGGCAGGGTTTCCCATTCGGCATGCCACAGGCCGAGGCTGCGCTCGTGCTCCTGGGGCATGGCGGCATACAGCGTGGCCAGCAGGCCCGGGACCCGGGTGGCGGCGCCGATCAGCACCGCAGCGCCGACCGGGTTGCGCTTGTGCGGCATGGTCGAGGAACCGCCCTTGCCCGGCGCCGAAGGCTCGAACACCTCAGCCGCTTCAGTCTGCATCAGCAGGCTGACGTCACGGCCGAGCTTGCCAAGGCTGCCGGCAATCATGCCGAGCACCGCCGCGAACTCCACCAGACGGTCGCGCTGGGTGTGCCAGGGTTGTTCAGGCAGCGTCAGCTGCAAATCTGCGGCCAAGGCTTCGGCGACCGGCAAGGCCTTGTCGCCCAACGCCGCCAGGGTCCCGGAGGCGCCGCCAAACTGCAGGGTCAGCAGGCGCGGCTTGAGTTCCTGCAGGCGCTGGCGATGGCGATTCAAGGCGCCCAGCCAGCTGGCAATCTTCATGCCCAAGGTGACCGGCGTAGCATGTTGCAGCCAGGTGCGCCCGGCCAGGGGCGTCTCGGCGTGAATCTCGGCCTGGCGCGCCAGGGCGTTGGTCAGTTGCGCCAGGTCGGCCTCGATCAAGGCCAGCGCCGCCCGCAGTTGCAACACCAGGCCGGTGTCCATGGCATCCTGGCTGGTGGCGCCCAGGTGCACATAACGCTCGGCCTCCGGTACGCCACTGGCAATCACCTTGCCCAGCGCCTTGACCAGCGGGATCGCCGAGTTGCCGGCCACGGCAATCGCCTCGGCCAGCGCGGCAAAGTCGTAGCGCTCGGCATGGCAGGCGGTTTCGATCGCCGCCACCGCCACCTGGGGGATCACCCCGGTGGCCGCTTCGGCACGAGCCAGGGCCGCTTCGAAATCAAGCATGCCCTGCACCCGGCCACGGTCAGAGAAAATCTCGCGCATTCCCTGCGCGGTGAAATAGGCATCGAACAGCTGATTGCCCGGACGCGGGTTCATTGGCAGGTCCTTGAACAGGTCAATGGTCGTGGTGCAGGTACGCAGCCTGCTTCGGCAAGCGCAGGCTGAACAGGAAGGCAATCGCCATCATCGCCGTAACGTACCAGTAAAAGGTGTTTTCCATGCCCATGGATTTCAGCCCCAAGGCGACGTACTCGGCCGAGCCGCCAAACAGCGCGTTGGCCACCGCATACGCCAGGCCGACGCCCAGGGCGCGTACCTGCGGCGGGAACATTTCGGCTTTGACCAGACCGCTGATCGAGGTGTAGAAGCTGACGATGCACAGCGCCAGGGTAATCAGCACGAAGGCCAGGAACGGGCTGGTGACGGTTTTCAGCGCCAGCAGGATCGGCACGGTGAACAGCGTGCCCAACGCGCCGAACAGCAGCATCGAATTACGCCGGCCGATACGGTCCGAGAGCATGCCGAACAACGGCTGCATGCACATGTACAAAAACAATGCGCCGGTCATGATGAAGCTTGCGGTCTTGGCGCTCATGCCGGCGGTGTTGACCAGGTACTTCTGCATGTAAGTGGTGAAGGTGTAGAAGATCAGCGAGCCGCCGGCGGTGTAGCCGAGCACGGTGATGAACGCCGCCTTGTGGTTGCGAAACAGCCCGGCGATGCTGCCGGCGTCCTTGTCGTTGCGGGTTTCGGCGCTGCTGGTTTCTTCCAGCGAGCGGCGCAGAAACAACGAGATCAGCGCAGCAATCGCACCGACCACAAACGGGATGCGCCAGCCCCAGGCGCGCAGTTCGTCTTCACTGAGCAACTGCTGGAGGATCACCACCACCAGCACCGCCAGCAACTGCCCGCCGATCAGGGTCACGTACTGGAACGAGGCAAAAAAACCGCGCTGGCCGCGCAGCGCCACTTCACTCATGTAGGTGGCGGTAGTGCCATATTCACCGCCCACCGACAGGCCCTGGAACAGCCGCGCCAGCAACAGCAGCGCCGGCGCCCAGGCGCCGATCGAGGCATAGGTGGGCAGGCAGGCGATGACCAGCGATCCGGCGCACATCATCAGCACCGAGATCATCATCGAATTCTTGCGGCCATGACGGTCGGCGACGCGGCCGAACAGCCAGCCGCCAATCGGTCGCATCAGAAAGCCGGCGGCGAACACTCCGGCGGTGTTGAGCAACTGTACCGTCGGATCGTCGGAGGGGAAAAAGGCCGGGGCGAAATAGATGGCGCAGAAGGCATAGACGTAAAAGTCGAACCATTCGACCAGGTTGCCCGAGGACGCACCGACAATGGCAAAGATGCGTTTACTACGCTCCTCACCGGTGTAATAGGCTGAAGTCATGGCTGCTTACTCTTGGTGGGTTCTGAGAGTCTAGACACACTCAGTAACACTCACGTTCCACAGAACAATCACGCCGGCCGCGCCGCCTTGCGTGGAGGCGGCGCGGCCGGGCCATTGGTTTACACCCGCTCGATGGCCAGGGCCAGGCCCTGGCCGACGCCGACACACATGGTCGCCAGGCCTTTGCGTCCGCCGGATTTCTCCAGGTGGTGCAAAGCGGTAAGGACCAGGCGCGCGCCGCTCATACCCAGCGGATGGCCAAGGGCAATGGCGCCGCCGTTGGGATTGACCTGCGGCGCATCGTCGGCCAGGCCGAGTTCGCGCAGCACGGCCAGGCCCTGGCTGGCAAAGGCTTCGTTGAGTTCGATGACATCAAAATCAGCCACCGCCACGCCCAGGCGCTCGGTCAGTTTGCGCACCGCCGGCACCGGGCCGATGCCCATTACCCGCGGCGCCACACCGGCACTGGCCATGCCAAGCACCCGCGCCCGCGGGGTCAGGCCATGCTTTTTCACTGCGTCTGCCGAGGCCAGGATCAGCGCCGCAGCACCGTCGTTGACCCCCGAGGCATTGCCGGCGGTGACGGTCTTGTCCGCGCCGTTGACTGGCTTGAGCCGGGCCAGGGCTTCGAGGGTGGTGTCGGCGCGCGGGTGCTCGTCGTGCTCAACGACCGTCTCGCCCTTTTTATGGGCGATGCGCACCGGCACGATCTCTTCGGCAAAGAAGCCCGCAGCCTGGGCGGCAGCCGTGCGTTGCTGGCTGCGCAGGGCAAAGGCGTCCTGGTCGGCACGCGAGACCTGGTAATCGTCGGCAACGTTGTCGGCGGTCTGCGGCATGGCATCGACGCCGTACTGGGCCTTCACCAGCGGGTTGATGAAGCGCCAGCCGATGGTGGTGTCTTCCAGCTTCATGTTGCGCGAGTAGGCGTTGTCGGCCTTGCCCATGACGAACGGCGCCCGGGACATCGACTCGACGCCGCCGGCAATCGCCAGCTCCATCTCGCCGCTGGCGATGGCGCGAAAGGCCGTGCCCACCGCGTCCATGCCCGAGGCGCAGAGGCGGTTGAGGGTCACCCCCGGCACGCTGTCCGGCAAGCCGGCCAGCAGCAGCGCCATGCGCGCGACGTTACGGTTGTCTTCACCGGCCTGGTTGGCGCAGCCGAGGAACACCTCGTCGAGCTGATCCCACTGTACCTGCGGGTTACGCTCGATCAATGCCTTGAGCGGCACTGCCGCCAGGTCGTCGGCGCGCACGCTGGCCAGGGCGCCGCCAAAGCGGCCAATGGGGGTGCGAATGGCATCGCAGATAAATACGTCACGCATCAGGCTTCTCCTGGCGCTTGGCCGTGGGCGGCGGCGGTGCGCGCTTCAAGGTCGCGCAGGGCGTTGAGCTCGACATCGCTCGGTGCGACGGTGGTTTGCACGTTGTCGGCAAAACGGATGGCCCAGCCGGTGGCAGCGATGATCTGCTCGCGGGTCACACCCGGGTGGATCGAGGTCACCACGAACTCATGAGTACCGGCTTCCGGCTCCATGATGCACAGGTCGGTAATAATGCCTACCGGCCCCTCGCCTGGCAGGCCCAGGCGCTTGCGTGAATCACCGCCTTCGCCGTGGCCGACCGAGGTAATGAAGTCGAGCTTGTCGACAAAGGCACGGTTCGACTGCTTGAGGATGATCAGCACCTGCTTGGCGGAACCGGCGATCTCCGGCGCGCCACCGGCACCTGGCAGGCGAACTTTGGGCTGGTGATAGTCACCGACCACGGTGGTGTTGATGTTGCCGAAGCGGTCGACCTGGGCCGCGCCGAGAAAGCCCACATCGATGCGCCCGCCCTGCAGCCAGTAGCGAAAGATCTCGCCGGTCGGCACCACGGTGTCGGCGGTTTCCGCTAGCTCACCGTCACCGATCGACAGCGGCAGCACGCTTGGCTTGGCGCCGATCGGGCCGGACTCGTAAATCAGCACGACATCGGGCGACGAGGTCAGGCGCGCCAGGTTGGCGGCCTTGGACGGCAGGCCGATGCCGACGAAGCAGACGGCGCCATTGCGCAGGCGACGGGCTGCGGCAACGGTCATCATTTCATTGGTGGAGTAGCTCATTGTGCAGCCTCCGCGCTGGCCAGTTTTGCCTTGAATTCAGTGAAGTCGGCGGTGCCGCGAATGTACTGGTCGACCCACGCCGTGAAGCTTTCGCGGCTGCGGGCAATCGGGTCCCAGGCCTGGTAGAAGCGATTGTCCCGCTCGTAGTAACCATGGGCGTAGGACGGATGCGCGCCGCCCGGCACCAGGCACACCGCAGACAGCGCCCAGGTCGGCAGCACGCAGGCGTTCATCGGCGCCTGGAGGTCGTCGACAATTTCCTCGACGGTGACGATGCAGCGCTTGGCCGCCAGGGCTGCTTCCTTCTGCACACCGAGAATGCCCCAGAGCAGCACGTTGCCCTTGCGGTCGGCCTTTTGCGCGTGAATCACGGTGACGTCCGGGCGTACCGAAGGCACGGCGGCGAGGACTTCACCGGTGAACGGGCAAGTCACGCTCTTGATCAGTGGGTTGACCTTCGGCAGGTCGGAACCTGCGTAGGCACGCAGCACCGCGAAGGGCAGGCCCGAGGCGCCGGCGACGTAGGCGTTGGCCAGGTCGGCGTGGCTGTGTTCTTCGATCTCGATAGCGTGCGGCCAGTGTTTTTCAACCGCGTCGCGCAGGCGATGGAGGGAACCGACACCCGGGTTGCCGCCCCAGGAGAAAATCAGCTTGCGGGCGCAACCGGCGCCGATCAGCTGGTCGTAGATCAGGTCAGGCGTCATGCGTACCAGGGTCAGATCTTTCTTGCCCTGACGAATGATTTCATGCCCGGCGGCAGTCGGAATCAAGTGCGTGAAGCCTTCGAGGGCGACGCTGTCTCCGTCGTTGACGAACTGCTTCACGGCGTCGTGGAGCGAGAGGATTTCAGCCATTGCAGACTCCTGGATATGCTGAGTCGGGGTCGGTTTCAAGGCGCCTCGGGCGGCGCCGGTCATGGGTTCAGATTAAGATGGGCTGGGGGGCTGTTCAATCCGATAATCGACTAACCGTTCGATTATCGAACTGATTGTTACCTTGCTAACAACACGTGCGAGGGCTGTCAGGTCGCATCTGCGTGACTGACCATGCCCTTGATAATCACCGCCGTGGTGGCCAGTGCCGCCGGGATCACCAGCGCGGTCAGCACCTGTTCGAAATTCCAGCCCAGGCCCAACAGGGTTGCGCCCATCCACGCCCCGAGAATCGCCCCGAAACGGCCGATACCGAGCATCCACGACACCCCGGTGGCGCGCCCCTGGGTCGGGTAGAAGCGGGCCGCCAGCGACGGCATCGCCGACTGCGCACCGTTGACGCACATACCGGCAATCAGCACCAGGGTCGCGAGAAGGGTGATGTTGCCCAGGCTCTGCCCTACCGCGTAGGCAAACACCCCGGCCAGCAAGTAGAAGGTGCCGATAACCTTGTGCGGGTTGTAACGGTCCATGGCCCAGCCCACCGCCACGGCGCTGAGCACCCCGCCAAACTGGAACAGCGCACCGATGAAGGCGGCCTGCTCCATGCTCGCGCCACTGTCGCGCATCAGGGTTGGCAGCCAGCTGGTCAGCAGGTAGACGATCACCAGGCCCATGAAATAGGTCAGCCACAAGAGCAGAGTGCCGACGCTGTAAGTCCCGGAGAAGATCACCGCAAACACGTTGCGGGCTTTGACTGTCTTTTGCTCCGGCACGCTGAAGCTCGATGCCTGGCCGACGATGGCCGGCTCGATCGGCGCCAGGGTCTTGCGTACCTTGTCGGTGCCGCGGTTGCGCACTACCAGGTAACGCGCCGACTCCGGCAGCCAGAACACCAGCACCACCGCCAGCACCAGTGGCAGAACCCCGCCGATCAGCAGCAGGCTGTGCCAGCCGAACGCCGGGATCAGCTTGGCAGAAATGAAGCCACCCCCGGCCATGCCCAGGTTGAAGCCGCAGAACATGCTGGTCACCAGCAGCGACTTGTGCCGCTCCGGGGTGTATTCGGACAGCAGCGTCGTGGCATTGGGCATGCCCGCGCCCAGGCCCAGCCCGGTGAGAAAACGCAGCACCAGCAACTGGTCAACATTGGTGCTGTAGGCCGACGCCAGGCTGAACGCGCCGAACAGCAGCACTGCCCCCACCAGTACGACTTTGCGCCCGAAACGATCGGCCAGCGGCCCGGACCCCAGCGCACCGAAGACCATGCCGATCAACGCAGCGCTCATCACCGGGCCGAGGCTGGCCCGGTCAATGCCCCAGTCCTGGGACAGGGCCGGGGCGATAAAGCCCATGGCCGCCGTATCGAGGCCGTCGAGGAAGACGATCAGAAAGCACAGGATCACCACCCGCCATTGGTAGCGCGACAGCGGTTGGCTATTGATAAAGGACTGCACATCAAGGCAGTTTCCGACAGCAGCTTGAGGACTATTCATTATTTTTATCCAGAAGAAGCGCGCGCGTGTGCGGGTGCGCGCGTGAACGGCACGGACGAACAGGTACGGGATCGAAAAACTGGATCAGCTGCCGCGCAGTCCCGCGTAGGACAGGTGCAAACCGTGCAGGGACAGGAAGTCGGTCATGGGGCGTTTGCCTCTCGCTCATTATTATGGGCGGTCAGGGCAGGCTGACCGCTGCGAGGGACATTAATAAGCAGGCGGGCGCGGCGCAATTCGATAAACGCATCTCTGTGCGTTTATCGAACAGGAACGTTCAGGCGAACAATTGCGCGCTGAGGTCACGACTGGCGGCAAGCATGATCGGCAGGAAGCGCTGTTCAAGCTCGGTGCGGCTGACCCGTCCGGCATGGGTACTGACGTTGAGCGCCGCCAGCACCTGGCCGGAGGCGTCGTAGACCGGTACGGCAATCGAGCGCAAGCCCTGCTCCAGCTCCTGGTCGACCACGCACCAGCCCTGCTGGCGAACCAGCTGCAGGCACTCGAGCAAGGCCACCGGGTCATGGAGGGTGCGGCTGGTCTTGGCCTGCAGGTCGGCGTGCTCGAGGTATTCGTGCAGGGTTGCGTCGTCCAGCGCCGCCAACAGGATACGGCCCATGGAGGTGCAATAAGCCGGCAGGCGCCCGCCAACCGACAGGTCGACCGAAATCAGGCGCTGCACCGTGGCCGAGCGGGCGATATAGAGAATGTCGTCGCCCTCCAGGGTGGCCATGTTGCAAGCCTCGTGCAACTGGTCGCTCATGCGGTCCAGATAAGGCTGCGCTGATACCGCCAGCGGCGTCGACGACAAGTAGGCGTGACCCAGGGTCAGCACCTTGGGCAGCAGCGAATAGGTGCGCCCGTCGGTGGTGGCGTAACCGAGCTTGATCAGCGTATGCAGGCAGCGGCGTACCGCGGCGCGGGGGATTTCCGTGCGGTGGCTGATCTGGGCGATGGTCAGGTGGCGCTTGCGCTCCTGGAACGCCTGAACTACCGCCAGGCCCCGGGCCAGCGAGGTCATGAAATCGGGGTCACCGGTAAAGGCCTGGATACGCTTGGCCGGCGAGGCAACGATAGGCGGCGCCAGGGACGCAAACGAGCTACGCACGTTGTCGTTCAATCCTGGCCCTTTGGGCGTGGTTTCTTCTGTCATGGCTAGCCTCGGCAACACGGTCACTGGGGCGATTATCGAACCATCGACCGATAATCGCAATTGACCGCTACCCTCAATTGCTTATACCTTTCTCCCGCCACCATGTGGCTTCTTGGAGAGACTGGTCAGGTACCCACCGTAGAAGTCCCAGGCACGGCCTTGCCCACGAAGCGAGGCCGTTTTTCCTTCCTCCGTAAAAGACGGGGTCGGTGGCCAGAGAACTTTTTCTCGGCGCCCGGTTCAAATTTCATACTCGGCGGACTGAGCGCATTCATAACTTGGTAACAAAACCGCCGCTCTATTGTTCTTATCAACAATAGAGAGTACTAGTGTCAGACAATCTGCTTGCTATAATAAAACTTCGTATCCACGCCCTTGGGCGGGGATAGTGCGGATCCAATCCGCTGCTGCCCCCAGGCAGACACAACCGGATCGCTGCAAGTGCCATTAACGTGAACACCTCGATGTTCACTTTCGCTTGCACCACCACAACCTACTGTTGCTGCGACAGTTATGCCGCTCTGGCCGCGTAGCCGTGTGCATGTTGTGCCCCGCGCACTCAATTGCCCGCGTAAACGCCAGGGTTTATATCCATACAGGTAATACTGTGACCAAAGATGAACTGCGCGCCGAACTAGAGCGCCAGGAACAACGTTACAAGGACGTCTATGGCGGTGAAGTCACCACTTATGCCGCGCAACCCGACCCGGAACGCAAGCCATGGCGCAAACGCGCAAGCGTGCTAGACCAGGCCTTCGCCCAGGAACTGGAAAAAATCGAGAAAGAACTCAAGGACCCGGCGCCCTGAGCCACGCCTGATGGCGATCGCAACACGCCGCGCCACGGCGTGCGGGGATGCTTTTAGCTGAGCACGATGCAGCTGATTTTTGCGCCGTCATACGCATGCGGTAACGGAATTTCACAAATTTCATACGGCCGTTTGATTTTTTTCTGACACACATGAAATCATGCAAATGTTTAATTTTTCTCGATTTTTTTCGATTTTAGCCGACGATCACCGAAGCATCGCCGACTCAGCGGCTTGGGCAATGGGGTAGAAAAGTCGTCGAGCGGTCCGTCGCAGGGGCATCGATTACCGGGGATTTCTGGCATAATCGCGCCCCCTTATGACCGGGTCAGAATTCCTTCATGATCGATTTATTCAGCGGACTTGATGCCTGGGTACTGGTGAGCTTGCTGCTCGCTCTGACCTTCGTACTCGCCTTCGAGTTCATCAATGGCTTTCATGACACCGCTAACGCGGTAGCTACAGTCATCTATACCAAAGCCATGCCGCCGCACCTGGCCGTGTTCTTCTCCGGCGTGTTCAACTTCCTCGGGGTTCTGCTCGGCGGTGTCGGCGTGGCGTATGCCATCGTTCACCTGCTGCCGGTCGAACTGCTGATCAACGTGAACACCGGCCACGGCCTGGCGATGGTCTTCTCTCTATTGGCTGCCGCCATCACCTGGAACCTGGGTACCTGGTACTTCGGGATCCCGGCGTCCAGTTCGCACACGTTGATCGGCTCGATCCTCGGCGTGGGCCTGGCCAACGCCCTGATCAGCGACATTCCGCTGGGTGACGGGGTCAACTGGCAGAAGGCAATCGATATCGGCATGTCGCTGGTACTGTCGCCGATGGCCGGTTTCGCTGTCGCCGCGCTGGTGCTGCTCGGCCTGAAATGGTGGCGACCACTGTCGAAGATGCACAAGACGCCGGAACAGCGCCGCAAACTCGACGACAAGAAGCACCCGCCATTCTGGAACCGCCTGGTGCTGGTAATTTCGGCGATGGGTGTGAGCTTCGTGCACGGTTCCAACGACGGTCAGAAAGGTATCGGCCTGATCATGCTGGTACTGATCGGTATCGTTCCATCGGCGTTCGTTCTCGACCTCAACAGCACCACCTACCAGATCGAGCGGACCCGCGACGCCACGCTGCACCTGAACCAGTTCTACCAGCGCAACGAAGCGACCCTGGGCGAATTCCTGGCCCTGGGCAAAGCCAAAGAAGGCGACCTGCCAGAACAGTTCAGTTGCAACCCGCAGCAGACCGAGCCGACCATCAATGCCTTGCTCGATTCGCTCAAAGGCGTGGCCGACTACCGTTCGCTGACGCCGGAAAAACGCATTGAAGTACGTCGTTACCTGCTCTGCCTGGACGACACGGCCAAGAAGGTCGGCAAGCTGCCAGGCCTGCAGGCACGCGAGAAGGCGGACCTGGACAAACTGCGCAAGGACCTCACCGCCACCACCGAGTACGCACCGTTCTGGGTGATTCTCGCGGTCGCCCTGGCCCTGGGCCTGGGTACCATGGTCGGCTGGAAACGCGTAGTGCTGACCATCGGCGAGAAGATCGGCAAGCAGGGCATGACCTATGCCCAGGGCATGTCGGCGCAGATCACCGCAGCCTGCGCCATCGGCATGGCCAACATCTTCAGCCTGCCGGTCTCGACCACCCACGTACTGTCCTCGGGTGTGGCCGGTACCATGGTGGCGAACAAGAGCGGCCTGCAAGGTGGCACCGTGCGCACCATCCTGCTGGCCTGGGTACTGACCCTTCCGGCTACCGTGGGCTTGTCGGCAGCTTTGTTCTGGCTGGCGACCAAAGCCATCGGCTAACCCCCCCGCAGTAAAAAGGCGCCCCGAGGGGCGCCTTTTTTATGCCTGATGCAATCAGCGGCGCTTGCTGCCGCCGAGCAACGAACCCATCAGGCCCCGTACCAACTGGCGCCCGAACTGGTTGGCCGCCTGGCGTACCGCCGACTTGATCGCCTGCCCTGCTGCGCTTTGCAGGAACTCGCCGGCTTTGTCGGCCAAGCTCTCTTCAGCCGCAGCCGGCGCCTGCTCAGGCTCAGCGGCGCCGCCTTTACGGGCATTGAGCATTTCATAGGCCGATTCACGGTCGATCGGTTTGTCATAACGCCCGACCAAGGGCGAAGCGGCAATCAGCGCTGCCCGTTCGGCGGCGCTCAGCGGCCCGATGCGCGACTGCGGCGGGGCAATCAGTACACGCTGGACCATACCCGGCGTGCCCTTTTCCTGCAGGGTACCGACCAGGGCCTCACCGATGCCCAGCTCGGTTAGCACGCTCAAGGTGTCGAATTGCGGGTTGGGGCGGAAACCATCGGCCACGGCCTTGAGGGATTTCTGCTCCTTGGCGGTGAATGCCCGCAGGCCGTGCTGGACGCGCAGGCCCAACTGCGCGAGGACATCATCCGGCAGATCGCCCGGCGACTGGGTGACAAAGTACACACCTACGCCCTTGGAACGGATCAGCCGCACCACCTGCTCCAGCCGGTCCTGCAGGGCCTTGGGGGTGCCATTGAACAGCAAGTGGGCCTCATCAAAGAACAGGGCCAGCAACGGTTTTTCGGCATCGCCACGCTCGGGCAATTGCTCGAACAGTTCGGCCAACAGCCACAGCAGGAAGGTCGCATAGACCTTCGGCGCCTCATGCACCAGGCGGCTGGCGTCGAGCAGGTGAATGCGTCCGCGACCATCGACATCCGGCTGCAGAATGTCTTCCAGTTGCAAGGCCGGCTCGCCAAACAGCGCCTCAGCGCCCTGCTGCTCGAGGGTTGCCAGGCGCCGCAACAGGGCCTGGCTGGAGCCGGTGGTCATCAGCGCACTGTCTTCACCGAGCAGTTGCGGGTTGTCCTTCAGGTGCGCCAGCAGCGCCTTGAGGTCCTTGATGTCGAGTAGCAACAGGCCTTCGCGGTCGGCGACCTTGAACGCGGCATACAACGCCGCCTGCTGGCTGTCGGTCAGCTCCAGCAAATTGCCCAACAACAACGGGCCCATTTCGCTGAGGGTAGTGCGCAGCGGGTGACCAGACTGACCGTGAATATCCCACAAGCTGACCGGATAAGCCTGAGGCCGATGGTTAAGCCAGGGCATGCCGGCAATGCGCTCGGCCACCTTGCCCTGGGGGTTGCCCGCCGCGCCCAGGCCGCACAGATCGCCTTTGACATCAGCGGCAAACACCGCCACGCCAGCGTCGCTGAAGGCTTCGGCCATGTGTTGCAGGGTTACGGTCTTGCCGGTACCGGTCGCCCCGGCCACCAGGCCGTGACGGTTGGCCAGGCGCATGGCCTGGGCCACCGGCTGCCCGGCGAGGTCGGCGCCGAGCACGAATTGCGAAGAGTCAGGCATGTTTTTTCACCCTCTGTTTAAAGCTTTGGCTTGAAACGGCCGATATTAAATAGCGATAGACCACCAGGAAGACAGGAATAGCCCGACAAGGAATTGGGACCTGCACTGCTTTCACGCTGTTCTTTGTGCGAACGACCCGGATAACAAGACCTTAGCGGACCGACACGTTATGAACAAAAGCCTCCGATTCAGCCACAAGATCCTATTGGCCGCCTCGCTGATCGTCATGATCGCCTTTACCCTGTTTACCTTGTACAACGATTTCTTGCAGCGTAATGCCATTCGCGAGGATCTGGAAAACTATCTTGAAGAAATGGGCGAAACCACTTCGACCAATATCAAGAACCTGTTTGACGGTCGTATTCTGCTGGTACAAAACGTTGCACAAAACATTGCCGCGTTTCCCGAGGCTGACAAAGTCGGCACGCTGCTCGGCCAACAAGCGCTGGTCTCAAGTTTCCTGACCATTTACCTGGGTGACGTCAATGGCGGTTTCACCATCCGCCCACAGACCAAGATGCCCGACGGCTACGACCCGCGCGTACGCCCCTGGTATAAAGACGGCATGGCCGCCAACGGGCCGATCCTGACCGAACCTTATATTGATGTCAGCACCGGCAAGATGGTCATTTCGGTGGTGGCGACCGCTGCGCGCAACGTTGGCGTGGTCGGTGGCGACCTGGCCCTCGACGGCCTGACCGAGATCATCAACTCGCTGAACTTCGGCGGCATGGGCTACGCCTTCCTGATCAACGATCAAGGCAAGATCCTCGTGCACCCGGATAAAAACCTGGTGATGAAGTCGCTGTCGGACCTGTTCCCACAGAACACCCCGCGCATCAGCAAGGAACCGAGCGAGGTCGAACTTGACGGCAAGACCCGGATCCTCAGCTTCGCCCCGGTCAAGGGCCTGCCTTCGGCTAACTGGTACATCGGCCTGTCGGTAGACAAGGACGAGGCCTACTCGATGCTGAGCAAGTTCCGCACCTCGGCGGTGATTGCCACCCTGGTCGCCGTGGTCATCATCATTGCCCTGCTCGGCCTGCTGATCCGCGTACTGATGCAACCGCTGCACACCATGACCCGGGCCATGGAGGACATCGCCGAAGGTGAGGGCGACCTGACCAAGCGTCTGGCGATCCATAACCACGACGAATTCGGCATCCTCGGCACCGCCTTCAACCGCTTCGTCGAGCGCATCCACGGCTCGATCCGCGAAGTGTCCTCGGCCACCGAGCAGGTCAACGAAGTGGCCCTGCGGGTAGTCAGCGCCTCCAACTCGTCGATGGTCAACTCCGACGAGCAGTCCAACCGCACCAACAGCGTTGCCGCGGCGATCAACCAGTTGGGCGCCGCCGCCCAGGAAATCGCCCACAACGCCGCGCAAGCCTCGCAACAGGCAAGCTCGGCACGGCATCTGGCTGAAGAAGGCCAGCAGGTGGTCGATCGCAGCATCCAGGCGATGAACCGTCTGTCGGACCTGATCTGCACTTCCAGCGCACACATCGAGACGCTCAACAGCAAAACGGTGAACATCGGCCAGATCCTCGAAGTGATCACCAGCATCTCGCAGCAGACCAACCTGCTGGCGCTCAACGCCGCCATCGAGGCGGCACGCGCAGGGGAAGCCGGTCGCGGTTTTGCTGTGGTCGCCGATGAAGTACGCAACCTGGCGCACCGCACCCAGGAGTCGGCGCAGCAAGTGCAGAACATGATCGAAGAGCTGCAGGTCGGCGCCCGTGAATCGGTCGACACCATGGGCCAAAGCCAGCGCCACAGCCAGGACAGCGTCGAGATCGCCAACCAGGCCGGTGAGCGCCTGGGCAGCGTAACCCTGCGCATCGGCGAGATCGACGGCATGAACCAGTCGGTGGCCACCGCCACCGAGGAACAGACCGCCGTGGTCGATTCGATCAACATGGACATCAACGAAATCAACATGCTCAACCAGGAAGGGGTCGAGAACCTGCAGTCGACCCTGCGCGCCTGCGCCGACCTGGAGCAACAAGCCAGCCGCCTGAAACAACTGGTGGGCAGCTTCCGTATTTGAGCTTGAGCGGCAAGCTACAAGCTGTAAGGTGCAAGAAGAAACAGAGCCTAGTGCGCTCTGCTTTTTCTTGCAGCTTGTAGCTTACCGCTAGCCGCTACCGAACCCAATCGAACAAACTATCCTTCATAGAGGTCAACCTTAGGGCGCGTCTCCAGCGGCGAAAAGCCGCCTGGTGACACACTCTGGAGACGATCTCGGAGGGATGCTGATCGTGCACATCGCTGACATCACCATGTTCTACGCGCCCGCCAGCGGCGGCGTGCGTACCTATCTTGATGCCAAACACCGCCGCCTGGGCCTTACTCCCGGTGTTCGTCACAGCCTGTTGATTCCCGGCGCCAGCGCCAGCCACGATAACGGCATCTACAAGGTGCCGGCCCCGGCCCTGCCATTCGGCAACGGCTATCGCTTCCCCCTGCGCCTGGCACCTTGGCGCAATGTCCTGCACGATCTTCAGCCGGACCTGATCGAGGTCGGTGACCCCTACCTGACCGCCTGGGCGGCGCTGGATGCCCGGCGCCAGCTGGATGTGCCGGTGATCGGCTTCTATCACTCCGACCTGCCGTTGCTGGTGAGCAACCGCATGGGCAACTGGTTCACGCCCAACGTCGAAGCCTATGTCAGCAAACTCTATGGCAATTTCGACCGGGTGCTGGCGCCGAGCCAGGTAATGGCCGACAAGTTGCGCGGCCTGGGTATCGACAATGTCCATGTGCAGCGCCTGGGCGTCGACCTGGCAACCTTCCACCCGCAGCACCGTGACCTGTCGCTGCGCCGGCAACTGGGTCTCGCCGATACCACGCGCCTGCTGGTGTTCGCCGGACGCGGCTCGCGGGAGAAGAACCTGCCGGTACTGCTCGACTGCATGAAACGTCTGGGCAAGCACTATCACCTGCTGCTGGTGGGCTCGCACATGCCGGCCACCGTGCCGGCCAACGTCAGCGTCATCGATCACTTCTGCCCGGCCGCTGAAGTCGCCCGCCTGCTGGCCAGCGCCGATGCCCTGCTGCACGCAGGCGACCAGGAGACCTTCGGCCTGGTGATTCTCGAAGCCATGGCCAGTGCCATTCCGGTCATTGCCGTGGCCGCCGGGGCCTTCAGCGAAATCGTCAACGAGCACTGCGGGCGCCTGTGCCCGCCCAACGATGGCCAGGCCATGGCCCGCACGGTGCGCGAGGTGTTCGAGGCCGGTGCCCGGCAAATGGGCCTGCAGGCCCGCGCCCATGTCGAGCAGCACTACGGATGGGACAGCGTAGTCAATGGCCTGCTCGAGCATTACCGGGCGGTGCTCGGCCACCCGATGCCGGTACGCGCTCATGCCTGAGCCTGCCGATCGCCCGAGCCTGCTGCTGGTGCTGCATGATGTCGCGCCGGAAACCTGGCCGGACTACCAACCCTTCGTCGAAGCCATCGACGCTCTGGGCAACATTCCCATGACCTGGCTGGTGGTGCCGGACTTTCACAAGCGCAATGCCCTGGAGCAGGCCCCCGGATTTCGCCTGATGCTCGACCGGCGCTTGCAGCGTGGCGACGAAATGGCCCTGCATGGCTACTTTCATGCCGATGACAGCCCGCCACCGCGCTCGCCGCGGGACTACTTCATGCGCCGCATCTATACCTGGGAAGGCGAGTTCTACAGCCTCGACCAGCCCCAGGCGCGGCAACGCCTTGAAGCCGGTATCGACCTGTTCCGCCGCTATGACTGGCCCCTGGCGGGTTTTGTCGCCCCGGCCTGGCTGATGAGCGACGGCACCCGCCAGGCCTTGCGCCAACTCCCGCTGCGTTACACCAGCGACCCGCAGCACATCTTTCAATTGCCCGACTTCAGCCCGATCGCGGCCCCCGGCCTGGTCTGGAGCGCCCGCAGCCGTTGGCGCCGCGGGCTGTCGAAAGTGTTGTGCGACGTACGTGAGGCGCGCCTGCGCCAAGCGCCGGTGATCCGCCTGGGCCTGCACCCGGTGGACATGCGCCATGGCTTTTCCCGCCGCTACTGGCTGCAAACGGTCCAGCGCTTGCTGCGCCAGGGCCGCGAGCCGATGACCAAATCCGCCTGGCTGGCCAGCAGGCACCCTCGGTGAACCGCCTGCCCTGGCTGCTGATGGCGCTGATCGGGGCGCTGCTGGTGCCAGCCCTGCTCGGAGGCAGCGAGCTGTTGCCGCGCCTGCGTGGTTTTGCCCCGCAACTGCTGCTGGGCCTGTTCGCCATGATTGTAGTGTGCTGGATCATCAACGCCATGCGCCTGCGTCTGCTGCTCGGCAGCCAGGGCGCGGCGCTGGGGCGCTTGCGCAGCCTGGGGGTGATCATGGCCACCGAGTTTGCCATCTGTACAACGCCGGGCGGCAGCGGCGGGCCGCTGGCACTGATGGCCTTGCTGGCCCGCGATCGCATCGGGCCGGCGCGCAGCAGCGCGGTATTTGCTGCCGACCAGCTCAATGATCTGCTGTTCTTTTTCTGCGCCATGCTGGGGATCGCCGGCTACGCGCTGTTCCACAGTCTCAACCGCAGCCTGGAGGGCCTGCTGCTCAGCAGCGCGCTGTTGATGTTCACCGCCTTCGCCACCCTGCTCGGCTTGCTGCGATACCGTCGCGCGCTACTGCGCCTCAATGGCCGGTTGCTGCACAGGCTCAAGGTGTCCGCCCGCAGGCGCCGACGCTGGACGCGCAAGCTGCTGCACTTCTTTCGCGCCCTGGGCGAAACCTGGCGGCTACCCAAACGCACCCTGGCGCTGGTGTTTGCCCTGACCTGCGTGCACTGGGGGCTGCGCTACAGCGTGCTGTACCTGGCGTTGCGCGGGCTTGGGGTCGATCTGCAGTGGATACCGAGCTTCCTGGTGCAGATGCTGTCGCTCAGCGCCGGGCAATTCAGCCTGCTGCCGGGCGGTGCAGGCGCGGCTGAAATGACCTCGGCCGCATTGCTTTCGCCTTTGGTGGGCACATCGACCGCGGCGGCGGCCATCCTGATCTGGCGGCTGGTGACCTACTATTTCTACCTGGTCGCCGGTGGCCCGGTGTTCCTCTGCCTGCTGGGTCGGCCGCTGCTGGAGCGCTGGCGGCTCAGTCAGGCGCGGGTTCGTCGCTAGCCGGCTTGAGCTGCTCCCAGAGCTCGGCGGCACCGGGAAAATCGGTGCCGTCTTCGCTGTCCAGCGCATCCGGGTCGTAGCGGCTCAGGCAGCCCTCGCCGAGGGTCGGCGGGGCCTTGGAGGTAGCCTTGTCGAGTGGATCGGCCATTGGCCAACCTCCGGCACTGAGGCTTAGTTGAACACCACGGTCTTGTTGCCGTGGACCAGCACGCGGTCTTCCAGGTGATAACGCAGGCCGCGGGCCAGGACCATTTTCTCGACGTCACGGCCGAAACGCACCATGTCTTCGATGCTGTCGCTATGGCTGACGCGAACCACGTCCTGCTCGATGATCGGGCCGGCATCGAGTTCTTCGGTGACGTAGTGGCAGGTCGCGCCGATCAGCTTGACGCCGCGCAGCGACGCCTGGTGGTACGGTTTGGCGCCGACGAACGAAGGCAGGAAGCTGTGGTGGATGTTGATCACCTGCTGGGCGTATTCCTGGCACAGTTGCGGCGGCAGGATCTGCATGTAGCGCGCCAGTACCACCACGTCGGCACCGTGCTCCTTGACCAAGCGCGAGACTTCGGCAAAGGCCGGCTGCTTGTTCTGCGGATCGACCGGCACATGGAAGAACGGGATGCCGTGCCACTCGACCATGCTGCGCAGGTCGTTGTGGTTGGAAATCACACAGGGAATGTCGCAGTCCAGTTCCTTGGCATGCCAGCGGTGCAGCAGGTCGGCCAGGCAGTGGGACTCGCGGCTGGCCATCAATACTACGCGCTTCTTCTGGTCGGTATCGGTGATGCGCCAGACCATCGAGAACTCTTCGGCGATCGGTGCGAAGGCTTCACGAAATTCCTCGATACCGAACGGCAGGGTTTCGGCGCGGATTTCGTGGCGCATGAAGAACCAGCCGCTCTGCTCGTCGGAGTGGTGGTTGGCTTCGTTGATCCAGCCGTTATAGGACGCCAGGAAATTACTGACTTTGGCGACGATGCCAACGCGGTCGGGGCAGGCAATCACCAGCCGGTAGGTGCGCATGAAATGGACTCCAGAAACTTTCGCAAAGGCGCACATTCTAGCGAGTGCCCGGCAAAACTGCAGTACTCATTGCACGCGCCCTGTCGCCTGCCCGGGTGGCGCGGTAGAGGGCACTGCCGTGTAGCGCTGCGGGCTGGCGATCAAGTTAACTATTGGAAAAACCACTTAGTTTGTAAATTTTTCTTAACCTAATCCCTCAAGGTGTTTAAGCATTCATTGAGCTAATTGCCTGCTTAAATGTTTACTTGGGGGTACTGTCTGATTATTATTGCCGCACTGTCTGTCCAAAATCCTTCATTTCCAAGGAACGCCTCATGTCCCTGATCAACGAATATCGCGCTACCGAAGAAGCCATCAAAGAACTGCAAGCGCGTCTGCAGAACCTGTCGCAAGACGACAAGCTGCAAACCGAGCTGGAATTCGAAGGCAAACTGCGTGCACTGATGGGCGAATATTCGAAGTCCCTGCGTGACATCATTGCGCTGCTGGATCCAGAAGCCAAACTGAACAAAGCCCCGCGCGGCGCGGTTAAAACCACCGGCACCAAACGTGCGCGCAAGGTCAAGCAATACAAAAACCCGCACAACGGTGAAGTCATCGAAACCAAAGGCGGCAACCACAAAACCCTGAAAGAATGGAAAGCCAAATGGGGTGGTG
Organism: Pseudomonas sp. UC 17F4; assembly: GCF_900101695.1. NCBI lineage: Bacteria > Pseudomonadati > Pseudomonadota > Gammaproteobacteria > Pseudomonadales > Pseudomonadaceae > Pseudomonas > Pseudomonas sp. UC 17F4. The sequence goes on along the minus strand of NZ_FNKV01000001.1, from coordinate 1,829,616 downwards.
ACGTGGTTGAAGGCTGGGCAACCCTGCTGGGTTAATAAGCCCGCTGGTAACCTTGTGTTACTCGCTAAAAACGCCAGCCTTGCTGGCGTTTTTTATTTTCAACGTTTGCTTACATTCCCAATTGCAACTTAAGCGCCTGCACATGGTTACGCCACTGGCCGAGCAACAGTTGTTGCTGGGCGTCGGCGTCCAGCCAGCATTCCTGCAGGGCCCGCTCGAAATCCCCAAGGGTATTGGGCGCGCCCATCAACGGGTCGCTCAGGCGTTGCTGGCAGAAGGTTTGCCAACGCTGGCGTTCCTCGGCATTCAAGGTTTCGCTGAAATTGCGTGCGCGATAACGAAACAACAATTCTGGCAAACGTTCATCATCGAACATCCACTGCCCCTGCCCTAGTTGCTGCGGATCGACACTGCGCACTTGCTCGCACAAACGCCGATCACGATCGCCAAGAAAGCCATCATACAACTGCTGTTCCGGGTCTTCGCTGGGAGCAAACTCCTCGGCGCTATAAACCAGCGGCAATTTCTCCTGCCATTGCCCGGCGGCGGCAATCAGACTCGCCGCGCGCGCCTGATAAACAGCCATATCCAGTTGCAAACGCTGCTGATCTTCGCCACGCAATACACTCAACGGGGCGACCACCGGGCAGCGATTGATATGGATTAATTTCAACGGCACCGGCAATTGTCCGTCAGGCATTTCCTCACGACGAGTGTATAAACGCTGACGCAGTGAATCAGCATCCTCATCTATCAAGGGCTGAACATCCAGGTGCAGGTCACAGACAATCAAGGCATTGCGATTGCGCGGGTGCCAGGCCAGAGGTAATACCACCCCCAGATAATTGCGTGCCGCAGAGAAACGGCCAGAGATATGCACCATCGGTTGTAATAATCGAATCTGGTCGAGGACTTTCTGCTTGCTGCGCAGTTGAAACAACCAGTCATAAAGCTTGGGCTGTTTCTGTCGGATCAATCGCGCAAGTGCAATGGTGGCGCGCACGTCAGACAACGCTTCATGGGCCTGGCCATGGTCGATGCCATTGGCGGCAGTGAGCAACTCCAGGCGCAAACTGGTGCGCCCGTCCTGTTGTGGCCACTCGATACCGTCCGGGCGCAGGGCATAAGCAGTGCGTACGATGTCGATCAAGTCCCAGCGGCTGTTGCCGCCCTGCCACTCGCGGGCATAGGGATCAAAAAAGTTGCGATACAGGCTGTAGCGGGTGACTTCGTCGTCGAACCGCAAGCTGTTGTAGCCGGCGCCACAGGTGCCGGGGCGGGCCAGTTCGGCATGCACCCGGGTCATGAACTCGGCTTCGCTCAAGCCGTTGGCGGCCAGTTGCTGCGGAGTGATGCCGGTGACCAGGCAAGCCTTGGGATGCGGCAGGATATCGGCGCTGGGCTGGCAATAGAAGTTGATCGGCGCCTCGATCTCGTTGAGGTCAAGGTCGGTGCGCACCCCGGCGACCTGCAAGGGCCGGTCGTTGCGCGGGTTGATACCGGTGGTTTCGTAGTCGTGCCAGAAAATGCTGGAGCTCACGGGGTCGTCCTGAACAGAAGGTCGCCCAGAGTCTAGGGCCAGCAGCCCGTCACGGCCAGCGTCAGGCCGAAGCGTTCAACGGATGGAAGCTGAAATAGTTGCGCAGGGCACGCACCAGTTGCTCGTAGTCACGTGGCGCCTGCAGCAGCATGAAACCCGAGTCGTAATGCCCGGGCGTCTGGTCTTCATGGCTCCACAGGCAACTGGCGGTGAGGTTGATCAGGTGCACTGCGCCATCGCGGCCCGGGACTTTGAGCTGCAACTCGAAATCCGGGCCGACCAGCATCGGCAGCTGGCTGATCAGCATCAGGCCGTCTTCGGACACATTTCCCAGGTAGCCGATGGGCTGGTCGGTGAAGCGGTTGAAGACTTTGAGAAAATAAGGGAGCTGGTGACGCTCGATGCGGCGCTCGTCAAACATGGTCGGGATCGCTGTCGAAGACCCTTTTAGCAGGGCCGCGCTAGGGCTGCTGTTTTTCATTCATTTCAGCAACAAGATTAGCGCACCCTGACCCGCGCGTCACAATCAGACCTGCTGACTTTAGTATTAACGCCAAGGCGTGGTGGTTGCCGGGCGGGCAATCGCCGCTTCGCCGCTGCGGTAGTGGCCCAGTTGTTCGAGGGTCTGCAGCCGGGCACGGGCACGGAACGCGTACTCGCTCTGCGGGTAGCGCTGAAGAATGAACTGGTAGGTCTGCGCCGCATCGACGAACAATTTCTGCCGTTCCAGGCACTGGCCACGCAGCAGCGACACTTCCGGCTGGATGAACGGTCGGGCACGGCTGGTGCGCTCGACCTGGGACAGCTCGAGCATGACCTTCTCGCAGTTGCCCCGGTCATAGGCGCGGTAGGCGTTGTTCAAATGATGGTCCATCGACCAGCGGGTGCAACCGACGACGCTGGTGGCCAGGGCTAAAACGATCAAGGCTCGCATGGGGGATCTCCTGTATTGAGCAGTGTATCGGCTTTGTGCGGAAAATCTGTAGACATGGCTGGCTGCACTGGCCTCATCGCGGGTCAAGCCCGCTCCCACACCAGCGGCGCTCGGGCCCTGTAGCCGTTCAAACGCCACCCGCGCTAACCGCCAGGTAGTGCAAAGGAACAATGACTACAGCGATTTTCCGGAGTAGCCTTTCGCTGCGCTTCACTATAGGAGTCTGTGCATGACCATCCGCCGTACCAAAATCGTCGCCACCCTTGGCCCCGCCAGCAACTCGCCGGAAGTGATCGAGCAACTGATCCTCGCCGGCCTGGATGTCGCTCGCCTGAACTTCTCCCACGGCACGCCTGACGAGCACAAGGCTCGCGCGCGCCTGATCCGCGATATCGCTGCCCGCCTGGGCCGCCACGTGGCGCTGCTCGGTGACCTGCAAGGGCCGAAGATCCGTATCGCCAAGTTCAGCAACAAGCGTATCGAACTCAAGGTCGGTGACCGCTTCACCTTCTCCACCGCCCATCCGCTGACCGAAGGCACCCAGGATATCGTCGGCATCGACTATCCGGACCTGGTCAAGGACTGCGGCGTCGGCGATGAGCTGCTGCTCGACGACGGCCGCGTGGTCATGCGCGTAACCAGCGCCACCGCCGACGCCCTGCACTGCGAAGTGCTGATCGGCGGCCCGCTGTCCGACCATAAAGGCATCAACCGTCGCGGCGGCGGCCTGACAGCTCCGGCGCTGACCGAAAAAGACAAGGCCGACATCAAGCTGGCAGCCGAAATGGACCTGGACTACCTGGCCGTTTCCTTCCCGCGCGACGCCTCCGACATGGAATACGCCCGTCGCCTGCGCGACGAAGCCGGCGGTAGCGCCTGGCTGGTGGCCAAGATCGAGCGCGCCGAAGCGGTCGCCGATGACGAGACCCTCGACGGCCTGATCGCCGCCAGTGACGCGGTCATGGTGGCCCGTGGCGACCTGGGCGTGGAAATCGGCGATGCCGAGCTGATCGCGATCCAGAAGAAGATCATCCAGCACGCCCGCCGCAACAACAAGGCGGTGATCGTGGCGACCCAGATGATGGAGTCGATGATCCAGAACCCGATGCCGACCCGCGCCGAAGTGTCCGACGTGGCCAACGCCGTGCTGGACAACACCGATGCGGTGATGCTCTCGGCCGAAAGCGCCGCCGGCGCCTACCCGATCGAAGCGGTACAGGCCATGGCGCGCATCTGCCTGGGCGCGGAAAAGCACCCGACCAGCCAGAAGTCCAGCCACCGTCTGCACACCCGCTTCGAGCGCTGCGACGAAAGCATCGCCCTGGCGGCCATGTACACCGCCAACCACTTCCCCGGCGTCAAGGCAATCATCGCCCTCACCGAAAGTGGCTACACCCCGCTGATCATGTCGCGCCTGCGTTCCTCGGTGCCGATCTACGCGTTCTCGCCGCACCGCGCCACCCTGGCTCGCGCTGCGATGTTCCGTGGCGTGTACCCGGTGGCTTTCGATCCGGCAGCCCTGCCGGCGGAGAAAGTCAGCCAGGCGGCAGTCGACGAGTTGCTGCAGCGCGGCGCGGTCGAGCCAGGTGACTGGGCGATCCTGACCAAAGGCGACAGCTACCACACCATCGGTGGTACCAACGGCATGAAGATCCTGCACGTCGGTGATTCGCTGGTCTGATGCTCAGCCCCTGCTGAACAAAGCCCCGTAGCCTGTGCTGCGGGGCTTTTTTTTGCCTGCTGGAATCAGGCATGACCGGTGAACACATCGGCAAGCAACTGATTGCGCGGCAGGCCGGCGAGAAACATGCGCCGGGCAAACTGCTCGACACTGGCCGCCGAGCCACAGGCCAGGGTCACGGTCTGGCGTGACGGCAGGCGTAGCGCCGCCAGAGCCTGGGGCAACTGCTGCGGGGTCAGCAGCTCGACCTGCAATTGCGGATGCTGGCTGGCAAGCGCCGTCAGTGCGGGCGCCAGGTAATGTTCCTGCGGGTCATGGGCCAGGTGCAGCAGGCGAATCGGGCCGTGGTGTTCCTGGCGCAAGGCTTCGCGCACAATCCCCCATAACGGCGCCAGGCCAGTGCCGGCGGCCAGCAGCCACAACGGGCGCTCCTGCCAGTCCGGATCGTAATGCAAGGCGCCGCCGCGCAACTCGCCCAAGCGCAACGTCGAACCGATAGTCAGTTGCCGGGCGGCATCGCAGAAGGCACCGGGTTGCCGGCAATCGAGGTGAAACTCGAGAAAGCCGTCCTCCCCCGGCAGGCTCGCCAGCGAATAAGGCCGGGCGACCCCGTTCGGGCTCCACAACACCAGGTGCTGGCCGGCCTGGTAGCGTAGTGCCCTTTGCGGCTCAAGCCGCAGGCGCAGCACCGTCGGGCTCAGCCAGTCGAGGCCGCTGACTTCGGCCGGCAGGCCATCTGCGAGCGGGTCGAACAAGGCCACCTGCAAATCTTCTTCGACACTGCACTGGCACGCCAGGCGCCAACCTTGCTGGCGTTTGTCCGCCGCCAGGGCATCGGGCCGGGCATCTGCGGGCTGGCCTTGCAGGCAGCGCACCAGGCAGGCGTGGCAACTGCCGGCACGGCAACTGTAGGGCACCGCCAGCCCGACATCATTAAGGGCATCGAGCAGGTTGCTGCCCGCGGCCACCTGCCATTGTCGCTCAGCGACCCGCAACTCAGGCATCGACGGCCTCCCAGGCGGCCAGGCAGCGGTTGCGCCCACAGTGTTTGGCCCGGTACAAGGCCTGATCGGCACGTTGCAAGGCGTCATCGAGATCATCGCCAGGCGCCAACAGGGTCAGCCCGGCCGACAGGCTTAACGGTTCGACGCGCAAGCCGACCGCTGGCGGCTGGGCCAGGGCAAAGGCCTTGCGCAAGCGTTCACAACAGCTGAACAGCTGCGCTTGGCTGCAATCGGGCAGCAACAGCACGAACTCTTCGCCACCGTAACGGGCCAGCACCGCAGTGTCGCCCAGGCAATCGCTGGCGATCGAGGCGAAGGCTTGCAGCACCTGGTCGCCGGCGGCATGCCCATAGACATCGTTGATGCGCTTGAAATGATCGAGGTCGATCAACGCCAGGCCGTGGCTGCTGTCTGCGCGCATGTGCGCAAGCTCGCGGCTGGCCAGACTGAGAAAATGCCGACGGTTGAACAGCCCGGTCAGTTCGTCGGTGGCCACCAGGTCTTCAAGCTGGCGCATCATGCCGCGCAAGGTGTCCTGATGGGCTTGCAAGGCATAGCGGCGTTGGCGCATGCGCTGGCGAGCGGCCTGCACATAGCGGGCATACAGGCACAACCAGCACAGCACCACCAGCAAGGCACTGGCCTGCAACGCCAGCAGCGAACCGGCGAAATGCGGCACCTGCCAGGCCTCCCAGGCAATCAGGCCGAAGAAGCTGCACAGCACCAGCAGCGCGCAGCGCACGAACACCCGCCCCCTCAGGTGAAACAGGCCGAACATCAGAATCAACGGATAAAACATCAGAAAAGTACCGCGGCCCTGGTCAAGCTGGGCCAGCAGCCAGGTTTGCCAGGCAATCGCCAGCAACACCTGGAATTCGGTCAGGCTCGGGTCGCCAAAGCGCAGGTTGCGGCCACTGGCAAACACCCAGCCGAGCAGCAACTGGCTCATCAGCAACAAGCCGCTGCCCAGCAACAAGACATCCAGGGAGGCTTGCAGATGGCCATTCAACAGCGCAACCCAGACCAGCGCCAGCACCAACAGATAGGTGCCGGCCGCCATGAGAAAACGTTTGAGGAGAAGCTTCTGCAGCGCTGTTTCGGTCACAGGTGGCTCACCGTGCTCTGGCCAGGGCAGAGGAATAAGGCATGGCCAACCGCCACTTTAGGGTGTGTGAAGAATAATTGCCATGTTTCCACATATCGGCCCTGGCAGGCATTCAGGCAAGAACAGTGCCCGGCCACTGCCGACCTTGGTGGGGACCTTTGGTACGTGTGCCAACCGCGGATGCGCGCTATACTGCCGCGCCTTTTTTGCGCCGACAGCCTTGCGTTGGCGCCTGTTGAAGGTCGTTTCGACACCTCGGCCAGTCCGCGTCGGAATACCTTAATGAATGTTCCCGTCTTTAAGAGGAGCGCGCTGCATGACCGTGATCAAGCAAGACGACCTGATTCAGAGCGTTGCCGACGCCCTGCAGTTCATTTCGTACTACCACCCCGTTGATTTCATCCAGGCCATGCATGAGGCCTATCTGCGTGAAGAGTCGCCGGCTGCGCGCGATTCCATCGCCCAGATCCTGATCAACTCGCGCATGTGCGCCACCGGCCACCGGCCGATCTGCCAGGACACCGGTATCGTTACCGTGTTCGTGCGCGTCGGTATGGATGTGCGCTGGGACGGCGCGACCATGAGCCTGGACGACATGATCAACGAAGGCGTGCGCCGCGCCTATAACCTGCCGGAAAACGTCCTGCGTGCATCCATCCTGGCCGACCCGGCCGGCGCGCGTAAGAACACCAAGGACAACACCCCGGCGGTCATCCACTACTCCATCGTCCCGGGCAACACCGTGGAAGTGGACGTAGCGGCCAAGGGCGGCGGCTCCGAGAACAAGTCGAAGATGGCCATGCTCAACCCGTCCGACTCGATTGTCGACTGGGTACTCAAGACCGTTCCGACCATGGGTGCCGGCTGGTGCCCACCGGGCATGCTCGGTATCGGCATCGGCGGTACCGCCGAGAAAGCCGCGGTGATGGCCAAGGAAGTCTTGATGGAGTCCATCGACATCCACGAGCTCAAGGCCCGTGGCCCGCAGAACCGCATCGAAGAGATCCGCCTGGAACTGTTCGACAAGGTCAACCAGCTGGGTATCGGCGCCCAGGGCCTGGGCGGCCTGACCACCGTGCTCGACGTCAAGATCATGGATTACCCGACCCACGCCGCCTCGTTGCCGGTGTGCATGATCCCCAACTGCGCCGCCACCCGTCACGCCCATTTCGTGCTCGACGGTTCCGGCCCGGCCGACCTGGAAGCGCCATCGCTGGACGCCTACCCGGAGATCGTCTGGGAAGCCGGCCCATCGGCCCGCCGCGTCAACCTCGACACCCTGACCCCGGAAGACGTGCAGAGCTGGAAGCCGGGCGAGACCATCCTGCTCAACGGCAAGATGCTCACCGGTCGCGACGCTGCGCACAAGCGCATGGTCGAGATGCTCAACAAGGGCGAAGAATTGCCGGTCGACCTCAAGGGTCGCTTCATCTACTACGTCGGCCCGGTTGATCCGGTCGGTGACGAAGTGGTTGGCCCGGCCGGCCCGACCACCGCAACGCGGATGGACAAGTTCACCCGGCAGATCCTCGAGCAGACCGGCCTGTTGGGCATGATCGGCAAATCCGAGCGCGGCCCGACCGCCATCGAAGCGATCAAGGACAACAAGGCCGTGTACCTGATGGCCGTCGGCGGCGCTGCCTACCTGGTGGCCCAGGCGATCAAGAAGTCCAAGGTCCTGGCCTTTGCCGAACTGGGCATGGAAGCGATCTACGAGTTCGAGGTCAAGGACATGCCGGTCACCGTCGCGGTCGACAGCAACGGCGAGTCGGTACACATCACCGGCCCTGCGATCTGGCAGCACAAGATCGCTGAAAGCCTGGCGGTGGAAGTGAAGTAAGCCTCAGGGTTTGCTGGTACAAGAAAGCGGCAGGTGGATTATTCCCCTGCCGCTTTTTTATTGCCTGTACGGGCCTCATCGCTGGCGAACAAGGACACCATAGACCGCCAACCGGCCTCAGGCTCAATCGCGCCGATCGAGCAGGTTGACCACCAGCCGGTCGAGCCAGCCCCACAAGCGTTGCTGCACCCGCTTCCACAACGGTCGCGCATGCCAGTGGGCAAGGTCCACGGCCAGGCTCTGGGCAAAGTCGCGCTCAAAGCTCGCCGCCACGTCGGCGGTCAGGGGTGGGTCGATGGCTTCGACGTTGGCTTCGAGGTTGAAGCGCAGGTTCCAGTGGTCGAAGTTGCACGAGCCGATGCTCACCCAGTCATCCACCAGCACCATCTTCAGGTGCAGGAAGCACGGCTGGTACTCGAAGATCTTCACCCCGGCGCGCAACAGCCGCGGGTAATAGCGATGGCCGGCATAGCGCACCGACGGGTGATCGGTACGCGGCCCGGTCAGCAGCAAACGCACATCGACGCCGCGGGAAGCAGCACGGCGCAGGGAACGGCGCACTTTCCAGGTCGGCAAGAAGTACGGCGTGGCCAGCCAGATGCGCCGCTGGCCGCTGTTCAGCGCACGCACCAGCGACTGCAGAATGTCCCGGTGCTGGCGGGCGTCGGCATAGGCCACGCGGCCCAGGCCGGCGCCACTGAGCGGGATCGGCGGCAAACGCGGCAGGCCGAAGTGGGTTGGCGGCCGCCAGGCGGTGCGGCGCAGGTTGGCCCGCCACTGACGGTCGAAGAGCATCTGCCAGTCGGCCACCAGCGGGCCTTGCATCTGCACCATCACTTCGTGCCACTCGCTGACGTCTTCAGTGGGCGTCCAGAACTGGTCGGTAACGCCGGTGCCACCCACCACCGCCCAATGCTGGTCGACCAGCAGCAGCTTGCGGTGATCGCGATACAGGTTGCGCAAGCCCCGGCGCCAGCGCAGGCGGTTGTACCAGCGCAGCTCGACACCAGCGGCCAGCAAGCGCTGGCGCAGGCTCAGGGTAAAAGCCAGCGAGCCGTAGTCATCGAACAGGCAACGCACTTGCACACCGCGCTCGGCGGCCTGCACCAGGGCCTGGACCATGGTTTCGGCGCAGGCGCCCGCCTCCACCAGGTACAGCTCTAGGTCCACCTGGTGCTCGGCGCGCACGATCGCGGTAAGCATGCGCGGGAAAAACTCGGGACCGTCGATCAATAGCTCGAACTGATTGCCATCGCGCCAGGGAAAGACCGGTCCGGCCATCTCAGCGCGCCGTAAAAATCAGCACCGCAGCCACCGGCACCGACGGGCTGATGGACTTGAGCCCGGCCAGCTTGCGCAGGGTGGCAAGGCCTGGGAGCAGATCGAAATCATCGGCGCGCAGCATCAACGGCTCCAGGGTGACCACCTGAAAGCGCCGCTCATCCAGGCGGGTCGCCAGCAACAGGGCGCTGTAGCTGTGCTGCTTGCCATGCAGGCTGACCGTCACCGGCAGGCGCAGTTCGACCTGGGCGCCATTGGCCAGGTCGTTGATCGGACGCAGGTCGATCTGTGCGTTGACCTTGGCCTCGGGGAATTTGCTGAACTCGAACAGCTCCTTGCGCATGCGCTCGTCACGCAGCGGTACGCTGCTGCTGTTGGAGTCCATCTCGATCAGCAGCTCGGCGGCGCCCTTGCGATCGACCTTGCCATGCAGGACGAGGAAGCGATGCACCTCGGCGGTGTCGCCATTCTTGCTGGAGACGAACGACAGGCGCGACGATTCGCCGTCCAGGTGCCAGTTGGCCTGGGCAGGGAGACTCAAGACGACCAGCAGGGCAAGCAGAAGACGCGGCAGACTGAACATGTGAAATCCTGTAACACAATGGTCGTCAACCTTACCCGGCTGCCTTCACGGCAGCAAGCGACAGCCCTCGCGCGGCCCCAGCCACTGCGCATGATTCTCCACCCCCAGGCCGGCAGCGCTGATCAGCCGCTGCTGCGCGTCTTCGTCCAGGCGGCTGAGCGGCAGGTACTGCTGCACGTAGCTGCGACAGTACTGCGGATCGAAACCCATGACATAACGGCACGAGCAGTACTCCTTGGCCGAGTAGGCACTGAGAATGCCTGGGAAATCCATCAGTGCCTGGCGCTCATACCAGGCCCAGGCGCCAGCCAGCAGCACCAGCACCAGCAACACGCGCTTCATGGCCGCACCTCATCGACCGCAGGCAGTACCCGCTTGAGCAGTTCGTTGTGGGCGTAACTGGCATCGCGATCATCGGCGTAGCGCACGATCACCAGCTTCTGCGCCGGCAGCACATACAGCGCCTGCCCCCAGTGCCCGAGGGCTGCGTAGGTATCGGCCGGCGCATCCGGCCAGGGTCGCGGACTGCCGGGCAGCGGCTGGTTGAGCCACCAGTGCCCACCCGGGTTGGCTTCACCCGGCTGGGCGGTGACCGGCAGGAATGGCTGGCGATTGAACGCCACCCAGTCGCTGGACAGTAGCTGGCGCGACTGCCAGCGGCCTTCGCGCAGCATCAACAGGCCGATACGGGCCAGGTCGCGGGCGCTCATGTACAGGTAGGAGGAACCCACAAGGGTGTTTTTAGCGTCACGCTCCCAGACCGCACTGCTGATGCCCAGGGGCTCGAACAAGGCGTGCCAGGGATAATTCGCATAGTCAGCTTCGCCGAGCATGCCGCGCAAGGCCGCCGCCAGCACATTGCTGTCGCCACTGGAGTAAAGAAAACGCTGCCCGGCGCTGGCCGCTTCGGGTCTGGCTGCGGTGTAGCCGGCCATGTCGCCGCGCCCGCGGGTGTAGAGCATTGCCACCACCGAGGACTTGAGCGGCGCGTACTCGTAGTCTTCCTGCCAGTCCAGGCCGCTGGCCCAGTGCAGCAGGTCTTCGATGCGCACCTGGGGATGGGCGCGCATCGGCGGGTAGAAACGCGCCAGCGGATCGTGCAGGTCAAAGCGGCCTTCGCCGTGGGCGACGCCGAGCAGGGTCGCCAGCACGCTCTTGCTGATCGACCAGGTCAGGTGCGCGGTTGCAGCGCTGCTGGGCGCGGCATAGCGTTCATAGACAATGCGCCCGTCGGCGATCACCAGCAGCGCGTCGGTGCGTACGCCCTGGCGCTGCTGATCATCGCGAGGGGCGAAGGCATAACGCTCCACCGCCTGCCAGGCGCTACGGTTGGCCACGGGCGCAACGGTCCAGTCAGGTACAGGCCACAACTCCTGCGCTGGCACGGCCTTGCTCAAGGCCAACAGCGCCAGCATCCACCACGCCACGTTGCTCATGCCGCTTACTCAAGGCCAGGGTTTGCCCAGCCTGCCAGCGTTTCATGACAGTCCGGCGGCAGCCCAGGCCTTGGCCAAACGCTTGGCCCGGGCGGCGCTGGCGATTTCCAGCAGGCCCTGGTCGCGCTGCCACAGGCTTGCCCATTCACCAGGGCTGGCCAGCAGCGCCTGGTTGATCTCCTCCTTCATGGCGTTGAACTGCGCGAACAGGCCGCCCAGCAATAAATGGCTGGCTGAAGCCTCCGCGCATTGGCGGGTGCTTTCGGCACAGGCGCCGAGCAAGCCGATCAGGCGCAGTTGCAGGTTTTGCGCCCAGCCCGATTCCTGGCCGACGCCATACAGCCAGGCGCACAGGGCACTGAGCACGTAGAGGTCTTCCAAGGAGCGGAAGGGTTTGACGTAGGCATCCCAACCATCGCCCGCCAGCCGTTCGCACAACGCCCCTTGCAGGTGCAGGCGGGCATGGCCGACCTCCGGCATCAATGGCAAGGCCGGCAGCGGTTCGAGGCGCACCCCGGGCTCGCCGGCATAAACCACCGCCAGGCTCAGCTCAGGCGCCTGCCCTTGTGGCTCGCAGCGCGCCGCCACCAGCAGCCATTCGGCATCCAGCCCGGCGGTGACGAAGTCCTTGCTGCCGCTCAGGCGCAGGTCATCCAGGCGCACCTGCATGTCGGCCGGACGCACGCTGCGCCGCTCGCTGGCGCACAGGGCGCCGAGGCTCGGCGGCGCGCTCGGCCACAGTACCCGCAGGGCCGCCTGGTAGCCGAGCAGAAACGCCAGGCCCGGGGTGGCCATGGCGCGTGCGCCGAGCACCGCCAGCTCGAACGGGCTGACCGTGCCCAGGCGTGCCAGCAAGGTGGAATAGGTATCGGCCAGCGTGGCCGCCTGGGGGTGTCGCTGTCGGTCGTTGAGTCGTTGCAGCCAGGCCATCGAAGCGCTCCTTGGGGGCTGTCATACAAGCATCACCAATTGTTCACGGGGGTGACACCGCATCTACCTAGGCTGACTTTGCACAACAAAGTCGACCGGCCGCAACCCCATGGCTGGCTTATGGAGACACGCAATGACTCGGATCGCTCGCTCTGGCGACAACAGCACTGAACGCCGTCTGCAAGCCGAACGCCTGGTCGGCCCGGCAGCCCTGCAGGAAGCCCAGGCCCTGAGGTTCAGCGTATTCAGCGGTGAATTCAAGGCCAAGCTCAAAGGCGCCGAACTGGGCCTGGACATGGATGACTACGACATTCATTGCCGCCACATCGGCGTGCGCGACTTGACCAGCGGGCGCCTGGTCGCCACCACCCGCCTGCTCGACCATCAGGCTGCCAGCAGCCTGGGGCGCTTCTACAGCGAAGAGGAATTCAGCCTGCACGGCCTCGGCCACCTGCAAGGGCCAATCCTCGAACTGGGGCGCACCTGCGTCGACCCGGCCTACCGCAACGGCGGCACCATCGCCGTGCTCTGGGCGGAACTCGCCGAAGTGCTCAACGAGGGCCGCTACAGCTACCTCATGGGTTGCGCCAGCATCCCCATGCAGGATGGCGGCGTGCAGGCCCATGCGATCATGCAACGCCTGCGCGAACGTTACCTGTGCACCGAGCACCTGCGCGCCGAACCGAAAAACCCGCTGCCAAGCCTGGCCCTGCCGGGTAACGTCATCGCCGAGATGCCGCCGCTGCTCAAGGCGTATATGCGCCTGGGGGCGAAGATCTGCGGCGAGCCGTGCTGGGACGAAGACTTCCAGGTCGCCGACGTGTTCATCCTGCTCAAGCGCGACGAGCTGTGCCCGCGCTATGCCCGGCACTTCAAGGCGGCGGTCTGATGCAGCGCCTGCGCGTCTATGGGCGCGTGGTCCGGGTGCTGCTGGTGGTGCTGTTCGGCCTGGCCATGGCCGCGCTGTTCACCCTCTACGAGCGCCTGCGCGTACCGGCCTCGACCGAGCGTCGGCAGCGCTGGTCGCAGCTGTTCATGGGCAGGCTGAGCAACGCCCTGCCGTTCAAGGTGCGGGTGGTGGGCCAGGTGCCGCAGCAACCGATGCTGTGGGTCAGCAACCATGTGTCCTGGACCGACATCCCGTTGCTGGGCATGCTTGCGCCGCTGTCGTTCCTGTCCAAGGCCGAAGTGCGCACCTGGCCGATTGCCGGCTGGCTGGCGCTCAAGGCCGGCACTCTATTTATCCGCCGCGGTGGTAACGACAGCCAGCTGCTGCGCCAGCAGATCAGCCAGCACCTGCAACAAGGCAGTGCATTGTTGATTTTCCCCGAAGGCACCACCACCGACGGGCGCAGCCTGCGCACCTTTCATGGGCGCCTGCTGGCCAGTGCCATCGATACACAAACCCCGTTGCAGCCGGTCGCCCTGCGCTACCTGCGCAACGGCCAGAGCGATGCGATCGCACCGTTTATCGGTAATGACGATTTGCTCTCGCACCTGTTCCGGCTGTTTGCCAATGATTGCGCCGAGGTCGAGATCCATCTGCTCGCGCCAATTGCCAGCGCCGGCGAAGAACGCGCCGCCCTGGCGTTCAAGGCGCAGCAGGTAATCCAGCAGGCACTGTTCGGCAGCGAACCGGTTGCCCAGCCACAACGCCGGGCCAGGGCCGCCTAGGTATTGGCCCTGGCAAAGCGCTGAAGCTCTGGGTAGAAATTGCGAAAGTCATTCAGCAATGGCTGGTACAGCGCCGTCACCTCCTCTATCGCACCGTCCATGCCTTCGGGCCGTGACAGGCGCCGGGCAATGCCGCGAAACACTTGTTCGAGCACCGCGAATTCGCGGTAAGACCCCAGCCAGTCATCGGCGGCCATGTACGGCGCGATTTGCGCCAGGCGCCCGGGCAAGGCCGGCTCGGCGGCGAGGACCTGGTACACGCGGTCGGTGAACTGGCCCAATGGCTGCTCAGCGTAGTCCTGCCAGTGCAAGGCCAGGCAGTGGTCGAAAAACACATCGAGGATGATCCCGGCATAACGCCGCCGCTGCCGCGGAAAACGCGCCAGCGCCGCCAGCACCAGTGGATGGCTGTCGGTGTAGACGTCGATCTGCCGGTGCAAACGAATCGCCGCTTCCAGCGACGGGGCAAAGCGCCCCTGCAACGGCCCTTTGACGAAATCGCCATAGAGGCTGCCGAGCAATTGCTCGGGCTGCTGACCGCCGAGGTGAAGGTGTGCGAGGTAGTTCATGGACTGGGATTCTAGCACCCCGGCATCTATATCGTTATAACCCGATATAGCGATTTACGCTGAACTCAGAACCACATCATATTTGTATATCGCGAAATACCGATTTATATTTCGCCACATCGCGATATACCGCTACACAACCACGAGCCCAACCATGCCTCTCGATCTCGACGAAATAATAAAAGCCCTGGCCCACCCAGTACGGCGAGAAATCCTCAACTGGCTGAAGGACCCCGACGCGCAGTTCCCCGACCAGCACCACAGCACCGAACACGGTGTGTGTGCCGGGCAGATCGATCAACGCTGCGGCCTGTCGCAGTCGACCGTTTCTGCCCACCTGGCGACCCTGCAGCGCGCGGGCCTGATCAGCAGCCAGAAGATTGGCCAGTGGCATTTTTTCAAACGCAACGAGGAAACCATCCAGGCCTTCCTCCAGCAGATGAGCCAAGAGCTCTGACAAGGACCTTGCAATGCCCCTTTCGCTGATAATCCTGGCGCTCAGCGCCTTCGCCATCGGTACCACCGAGTTCGTCATCATGGGTCTGCTGCCCGACGTGGCGGCAGACCTGGGTGTGTCGATTCCCGGGGCCGGCTGGCTGGTCACCGGTTACGCCCTGGGCGTGGCCATCGGTGCGCCGTTCATGGCTCTGGCCACCTCGCGCCTGCCGCGTAAAGCGGCGCTGATTGCGCTGATGGGCGTGTTCATCGTCGGCAACCTGCTGTGTGCGGTGGCCAGCGACTACAACCTGCTGATGTTCGCCCGGGTGGTGACCGCCCTGTGCCACGGTGCCTTCTTCGGAATCGGCTCGGTGGTCGCGGCCAGCCTGGTGCCGGCCAACCGCCGCGCCTCGGCCGTGGCCTTGATGTTCACCGGCCTGACCCTGGCCAACGTGCTGGGTGTGCCGCTGGGCACCGCGCTGGGCCAGGAATACGGCTGGCGCTCGACTTTCTGGGCGGTAACCGTGATCGGCGTGATTGCCTTGATCGGCCTGATCCGCTTCCTGCCGTTTCGCCATGACGAAGAAAAACTCGACATGCGCGCCGAACTGGCTGCGCTCAAAGGCGCCGGCATCTGGCTGTCGCTGTCGATGACCGTACTGTTCTCAGCCTCGATGTTCGCCTTGTTCACCTATGTCGCGCCGCTGCTTGGCGACGTCACCGGCGTTTCGCCACGGGGCGTGACCTGGACCCTGCTGCTGATCGGCGTCGGCCTGACCCTGGGCAATATCGTCGGCGGCAAGCTGGCCGACAAGCGCCTGGGCGCCACCCTGGTCGGCGTGTTCGCCAGCATGGCGGTGGTCTCCACCGTGCTGAGCTGGACCAGCGTCGCGCTGATTCCGGCCGAAATCACCCTGTTCCTCTGGGCCACCGCCGCCTTTGCCGCCGTGCCTGCCCTGCAAGTCAACGTGGTGACCTTCGGCAAGGCCGCGCCGAACCTGGTCTCGACCCTGAACATCGGCGCCTTCAACCTGGGCAACGCCCTTGGCGCCTGGGTCGGCGGCACCGTCATCGCCCAGGGCCTGGGCCTGACCCGCGTGCCCCTGGCCGCCGCAGCGCTGGCGGTACTGGCGCTGATCGTCACCCTGATCACCTTCAGCCAGAGCGGCAAAAAAGCCGAACTGGCACCTGCCACTCACTGATAAGCCTTGAGGTATTTATGACGACGCTTTTTGATCCGATCACCCTCGGCGACCTCGTGCTGCCGAACCGCATCATCATGGCCCCACTGACCCGCTGCCGCGCCGATGAAGGCCGGGTGCCCAACGCACTGATGGCCGAGTACTACGTGCAGCGCGCCAGCGCCGGGCTGATTCTCAGCGAAGCGACCTCGGTGACGCCCATGGGCGTCGGCTACCCGGACACCCCGGGCATCTGGTCCAACGACCAGGTGCGCGGCTGGACCAACGTGACCAAGGCCGTGCATGGCGCCGGCGGGCGGATTTTCCTGCAGCTGTGGCACGTAGGGCGGATCTCCCACCCCAGCTACCTCAATGGTGAAACCCCGGTCGCGCCGAGCGCCATCCAGCCCAAAGGCCATGTCAGCCTGGTGCGCCCACTGGCCGATTACCCGACCCCGCGGGCACTGGAAACCGCAGAAATCGCCGACATTGTCGAGGCTTACCGTACCGGCGCCGAGAATGCCAAGGCGGCCGGTTTCGATGGCGTTGAAGTGCACGCGGCCAACGGCTACCTGATCGACCAGTTCCTGCAGAGCAGCACCAACCAGCGCGATGACCAGTACGGCGGTTCGCTGGAGAACCGTGCTCGGCTGTTGCTGGAAGTGACTGACGCGGTGAGCGAAGTCTGGGGCGCGCAACGGGTGGGTGTACACCTGGCACCGCGCGCCGACTCCCATGACATGGGCGACGCCAACCGCGCCGAGACTTTCACTTATGTGGCGCGCGAACTGGGCAAGCGCGGCATCGCCTTCATCTGCTCGCGGGAGAAGGAAGCCGACGACAGCATCGGCGCACTGATCAAAGAAGCCTTTGGCGGCCCGTATATCGTCAACGAGCGCTTCACCAAGGCCAGCGCCAACACAGCGCTGGCCAGCGGTAAAGCC
Source organism: Pseudomonas sp. UC 17F4 (assembly GCF_900101695.1). Classification (NCBI taxonomy): domain Bacteria; kingdom Pseudomonadati; phylum Pseudomonadota; class Gammaproteobacteria; order Pseudomonadales; family Pseudomonadaceae; genus Pseudomonas; species Pseudomonas sp. UC 17F4. The sequence continues at coordinate 1,812,476 of NZ_FNKV01000001.1, read as the reverse complement.
GATGCGGTGGCCTTCGGCATTCCGTTCATTGCCAACCCGGACCTGCCGGCGCGGCTGGCGGCGGATGCGCCACTGAACGAAGCGCATCCGGAGACCTTCTATGGCAAGGGGCCAGTGGGTTACATCGATTATCCGCGGCTGTAGGTGCTGAACGCGATGAGGCCCTCAAGGCCGGGCGTTGATCTGCTGTTGCAGGTTCTGCACCTGGCTTTGCAGGGTATTGATATTGCGCGTCACCTGGCCACGAAACGCATCAAACTCCGCCGTCGAGGCACCGCTGCTGGCCGCCGGCGCCGGGCGGTTCTCCTGCTCGCTCTTGAGCACGATCAGGTCCTGCTCCAGGCGCTGAATCGCCGCTGAAGGGTTGCCCTGCTTCTTCAAGGCTGCCACATCAGCGTTCAGGCTCTTGAGCTCACCTTCAAGCTTGCCGCCATCCACCTGGGCCGTCTTCAATGCGGCCAGCTCCTCGTTCACACGCTTGAGCTGGGCCTGCAACTGCTCCTGCAATTTGGCATTGGCCGCTTGCTGTTCGCTGGCCTGCGCCAGCACTTGCTCCAGGCGTTTACCCAGGTCACCGGTCTGCCCGGCTACACCCTGCTGTTGCTTGCCCTGCTCGGTCAGGCTCGCCTGCAACTGCCTGATCTGCAGCTTCAGGGCTTCGCTGTCGGTGCTGACACTGCTCTCGCTGGCCGCCACCTTGCCGCTGATCGCCTGCAGGCGCCCCGCCGCTTCTTCACTGATGCGGGCAAAGCTCTCCTGGGTGGCAACCAGTTGCTGCTCCATCAGCGAAATCTGCTGAAAGCTCCACCAACCAAGGCCCGCCAGGGCAATGAACGAGGCGCCGAGCAACGCCCACAACGGGCCGCTGCTGGCCACCTTGGGCTGGGCATGCGCGGCCGCCGCACCGCCACGACGCACGCCGGCAACCGGGACAACATCATCGTCGTCACGGCTACCGGCACTCAAGGTCGGTACGTTATCGAAATCATCTGGGGCATTGTTACGCATGGGATCCCTTCAACCACGGTGATAGCAAATGGTCATTAGTATAAAGCCTGATCTGCGCACTGATCGACCGCAAAGCCGTGATCGGGTTCAGTGCTGGCCGGACGCAAGGTCCTGGGCTTTCCACCAGCCGCAGAACTCATCCAGTGCCGACCACAGGCTGACGCTGGGGCGGTAATCAAGAAACTGCCGGGCGCGGCTGATGTCGAGGGTGAAGTCCTTGCTCATCACCTGCATCCCCAAGCGTGACAGGGTCGGCTGCGGGCGGCCCGGCCAGAGCAGGCAGGCGCCTTCGTTCAAGGCTGCAAGGCTGTAGGCCAGGCCGTAGGAACGGTAGCGGGTGACTTGCGGCAGGTGCATTTGCCGCATCACATAATTGACCACATCCCACAGCGGCAAGGGATGACCGTTGCTGATGTTGTAGGCCTGGCCAAGCGCCGCGTTATCGGCGAGCAAGGCACTGATCAGCGCTTCGTTGAGGTTCTGCACGCTGGTGAAGTCGACCTTGTTCAGGCCATTGCCGATGATCGCCAGGCGCCGCTTGCGTTGCATCTGCAGCAAGCGCGGGAAGATGCTCACATCACCCGCGCCGGTGACAAAGCGCGGACGCAGGGCCAGCACTTCGAGGCCAAACTCCTGGGCGCCGAAGACCTTCTGTTCGGCCAGGTGCTTGGTGGCCCCGTAATGGTCATGAAAGCGCCGTGGCACCTGGTCTTCAGTAATGCCCAGCTGCGAGCGGCCATTGAAATAGATCGACGGCGAAGACAGGTGCACCAAGCGCCGTACATGCTCCTTCAGGCAAGCCTCGACAACGTTTTCAGTGACCACCACGTTGCCTTGGTAAAAGTCCTGGTAACGCCCCCAGTTGCCCACCGCACCGGCGCAATGCACCACCGCCTCGACGCCCTGGCACAGGCGTCGGGCCAGGTCCGGATCGCCAAGGTCACCCGGGATGAACTGCGCGCCGCGTCGCACCAGGTGCTCGACGCCTTCGGCGCGGCGGCCGTTGACCCGAACGTCAAAGCCCTGCTCCAGGGCAAAGCGCGCAAAGCGCCCGCCTATGAAGCCGCTCGCGCCGGTGACCAGAATTTGCATGTAGCACTCCGCCTAAAACAGGTTTTTCAGATACTGCTGACGCCGCCAATGCCTACAAGGGCACCAGCCACTGCCCGGCCGTCAGGCGCAGGTGATCCGTCAGTTGGCCGAGCAACTGCCCACCATTGCGCCAATGATGCCAGTACAAGGGCACGTCGATGGGTTTATCCGCGGATATTTCTACCAGGCGCCCGCTGGCCAGCTGATCGCGCACCTGCAGTTCCGGCACCAGGCCCCAGCCCAGGCCCGCTTCGGTCATGCGCAAGAAGCCTTCGGATGACGGGCACAGGTGATGGAGGAAACCGTCCTGAATACCTAACGAGGCCAGGTAACGGTGCTGAAGAAAGTCATCCGGCCCGAACACCAGCGCCGGCGTGCGCGACAGCCGCGCGGCAGCGAAACCGGCTGGAAAGTAGCGGGCCATGAACGCCGGGCTGGCCAGCGCCCGGTAGCGCATGGCGCCGAGCAACAGGCTGCGTGCGCCGGCCACCGGCCGCTCGCTGCCGCACAGGCAGGCTGCCACTTCGCCGGCACGCATGCGTTTGAGGCCGACTTCCTGGTCTTCGACCACCAGGTCGAGCAACACCTGCTGATCGGCACAGAATTCGCCCACAGCGCCTGCCCACCAGGTCGCCAGGCTGTCGGCATTGAGGGCGATGCGCAGGCGCTCGGGCATGCCCTCTGCATCCAGCGCTGGCACCTGGCTCTGCAGATCGCGCTCAAGCAGGCGCACCTGTTGCACATGGTTGAGCAGGCGCCGGCCGACATCGGTGGGGCTCGGCGGATTGGCGCGCACCAGCACCGGCTGGCCAACGCGCGCCTCGAGCAACTTGATGCGCTGGGAAATCGCCGACTGCGACAAGCCCAGCACCTGGGCGGCGCGCTCGAAACCGGCCTGTTCAATCACGGCGGCGAGGGCAGACAACAGTTTGTAATCGAACATTATTTTTCCTAATGCCAGATCAGCTTTATTTGTTTTTCTTATACAGAGGAAATCCCCACAATGGCCAGCATCTTCTTTGTATTTGCGCCCGCGCCCTGCGGGTGTCTTGTGGAGTTCCTCTTATGTGGCAAAGCTACCTGAACGGCCTGTTGGTCGCCTTCGGCCTGATCATGGCGATCGGCACGCAAAACGCCTTTGTCCTGGCACAGAGCCTGCGCCGCGAACATCACCTGCCGGTGGCGGCGCTGTGCGTGGTCTGCGATGCCATCCTGGTGGCGGCGGGCGTGTTCGGCCTGGCCACGGTGCTGGCGCAAAACCCGACCCTGCTGGCGGTGGCGCGCTGGGGTGGCGCGGTGTTTCTGATCTGGTACGGCGGCAAGGCGCTGCTGCGCGCCTGCTCGCAACAAAGCCTGCAACAGGGCGAAGGCCAGGGCTTGCGTTCGCGTCGGGCGGTGCTGCTCAGCGCCCTGGCGGTGACCCTGCTCAACCCCCACGTATACCTCGACACGGTATTGCTGATCGGCTCGCTGGGCGCCCAGCAGACCGTGCCCGGCGCTTACGTGGCCGGCGCCGCCAGCGCCTCGCTGCTGTGGTTTTTCACCCTCGCCCTGGGCGCCGCCTGGCTGGCCCCGTGGCTGGCGCGCCCAGGCACCTGGCGGCTGCTCGACCTGATGGTGGCGGTGATGATGTTTGCCGTGGCGGCGCAGCTGATCTTTACCTGAGGCGCCGCTCGTCCGACACCGGCAAAGGCTCTGGAACCTCTTTCCCGTACACTTGTTGCGTGGTTATGCACCGGGCCCGGTGCTATGATCCAGCCCTTGCGTCGCAAAGAGTACAAACTCGCCGACGCACACCGGCCGCCCGTGATCGGCCTTGCGCTCACCGCAACAGACCTGATTAGGAGAATCACCATGGCTTTTGAATTGCCGCCGCTGCCTTACGCCCACGACGCCCTGCAGCCGCACATTTCCAAGGAAACCCTGGAATACCACCACGACAAGCACCACAACACCTATGTCGTGAACCTGAACAACCTGGTGCCAGGCACCGAGTTCGAAGGCAAGACCCTGGAAGAGATCGTCAAGACTTCCTCGGGCGGTATCTTCAACAACGCCGCTCAGGTCTGGAACCACACCTTCTACTGGAACTGCCTGGCGCCAAACGCCGGCGGCCAACCAACCGGCGCCCTGGCTGAAGCCATCAACGCCGCGTTCGGTTCGTTCGACAAGTTCAAGGAAGAGTTCACCAAGACTTCGGTCGGCACCTTCGGTTCCGGTTGGGGCTGGCTGGTGAAAAAATCCGACGGTTCCCTGGCCCTGGCCAGCACCATCGGCGCCGGCAACCCGCTGACCAACGGCGACACCCCGCTGCTGACCTGCGACGTCTGGGAACACGCCTACTACATCGACTACCGTAACGTGCGTCCGAAGTACGTCGAGGCGTTCTGGAACCTGGTCAACTGGAAGTTCGTCGCCGAGCAGTTCGAAGGCAAAACCTTCACTGCCTGAGCCGGCTGCTGAGCAATACCTTGCACAAGGTATTGAGCGCGCGAAAAGCCCACCCTAGCGGTGGGCTTTTTTATGCGCGTCTGCGCTGCAACATTTTTCATCCTATTCAGGCGCCGTGCATCTTGCCGCGCACGCAGAGCACGCTAACATCAAACGTTGGGAAACTCGTTGCCACGGATTAAAGTCGCGAGGCCGGGCAACCGATACAGTGACGGCAGGCAGCCAACCTGCTCCTGGTGCAAAATGCACCGTCAAGGAGCTGGAGAAGTCCTGTTGACGGCCGATAGTGGATTGCCAAGTTTGATGGCAAAATGATGCCATGCGCATGGATTAAGGAAACCCCATTGAAGCTGGAACTCAAGAACAGCTTATCGGTCAAGTTGCTCAGGGTAGTACTGCTCTCGGCGTTGGTCGTCGGTGTAGTTCTCAGTTGTGCGCAGATCGTCTTTGATGCCTACAAGACCCGCCAGGCCGTCGCCAATGACGCCCAACGGATCCTCGACATGTTCCGCGACCCTTCGACCCAGGCGGTGTACAGCCTGGACAAGGAAATGGGCATGCAGGTCATGGAGGGCTTGTTCCAGGACGAGTCCGTGCGCATGGCCTCCATCGGCCATCCCAACGAGACCATGCTGGCGGAAAAATCCCGCCCGCTGCAGGAGGTTTCCAGCCGCTGGCTGACCGACCTGATTCTCGGCCAGGAGCGCAACTTCACCACCCAGCTGGTCGGCCGTGGCCCCTATAGCGAATATTACGGCGACCTGAGCATCACCCTCGACACCGCCTCCTACGGCGAGGGCTTCCTGGTCAGTTCAGTGATCATCTTCATTTCCGGCGTGCTGCGCGCCCTGGCCATGGGCCTGGTGCTGTACCTGGTCTATCACTGGATGCTGACCAAGCCGCTGTCGAAGATCATCGAGCACCTCACCCAGATCAACCCCGACCGTCCCAGCCAGCACCAGTTGCCGCTGATCAAGGGCCACGAAAAGAACGAGCTGGGCCTGAGGGTCAATACCGCCAACCAGTTGCTGGCCTCGATCGAGCGCAATACCCACCTGCGCCATGAAGCCGAGAACAGCCTGTTGCGCATGGCCCAGTACGACTTTCTCACCGGCCTGCCGAACCGCCAGCAACTGCAGCAGCAACTGGACAAGATCCTCGTCGACGCCGGGCGCCTGCAACGCCGGGTGGCGGTACTGTGCGTGGGCCTTGACGACTTCAAGGGCATCAACGAGCAGTTCAGCTACCAGGCCGGCGACCAGTTGCTGCTGGCCCTGGCCGACCGCCTGCGCGCCCACAGTGGCCGCCTCGGTGCCCTGGCCCGCCTGGGCGGCGACCAGTTCGCCCTGGTCCAGGCCGATATCGAGCAGCCCTACGAAGCGGCGGAGCTGGCCCAGAGCATTCTCGATGACCTCGAAGCACCGTTCGCCCTCGACCATCAGGAAATCCGCCTGCGCGCGACCATCGGCATCACCCTGTTCCCCGAAGACGGCGACAGCACCGAGAAGCTGCTGCAAAAGGCCGAGCAGACCATGACCCTGGCCAAGGCCCGCTCGCGCAACCGCTACCAGTTCTACATCGCCAGTGTCGACAGCGAGATGCGCCGGCGCCGCGAGCTGGAAAAAGACCTGCGCGAAGCGCTGCCGCGCAACCAGCTGTTCCTGGTCTACCAGCCACAGATCAGCTACCGCGACCATCGCGTGGTCGGTGTCGAGGCGCTGCTGCGCTGGCAGCATCCGGAACTGGGCATGGTCCCGCCGGACCAGTTCATCCCCCTGGCCGAGCAGAACGGCAACATCATCAGCATCGGCGAATGGGTGCTCGACCAGGCTTGCCGGCAACTACGCGACTGGCACGATCAGGGCTTCAGCGAACTGCGCATGGCGGTCAACCTGTCGACCGTGCAACTGCACCACAACGAGTTGCCGCGAGTGGTCAACAACCTGCTGCAGATCTACCGCCTGCCGCCGCGCAGCCTGGAGCTGGAAGTCACCGAGACCGGCCTGATGGAAGACATCAGCACCGCTGCCCAGCACCTGCTGAGCCTGCGCCGATCCGGGGCGCTGATTGCCATTGACGACTTCGGCACCGGCTACTCGTCGCTCAGCTACCTGAAGTCGCTGCCGCTGGACAAGATCAAGATCGACAAGAGCTTCGTCCAGGACCTGCTCGATGACGACGACGATGCCACCATCGTCCGCGCCATCATCCAGCTGGGCAAGAGCCTGGGCATGCAAGTCATTGCCGAAGGGGTCGAGACGGCGGAACAGGAAGCCTACATCATCGCCCAGGGTTGCCATGAAGGTCAGGGCTACCACTACAGCAAACCCTTGCCGGCCCGGGAGCTGACTGCGTTCCTCAAACAGGCCCAGCGCAACCAGGTTTCGATTCTCTAACCCCTGTACGCATTGCTCGAAGCGGTCAACCCACGCATTTGAATATTTACGTGACTGCCCCTTTACACAAAATGCAAATCTTTCGCATTATGTTGCAGTTTTGCGTGCCCCCGGTACGCCTGTCCAACCTCTCGACGCAGGAATTCGCCATGATTCGTATGCCTCTGGCCACCGCCAGTCTGTTGGCCATTGCCATCTCTCTCGCCGGTTGCGGCGACAGCAAGGACAAGGACAAAGCCGCCGCACCGCAAGCCCCGGCCACCACCTCGGCTACCGCCCCTGCTGCCGCTGGCGCCGTCGACGAGGCAGCGGCCAAGGCCGTGGTCAAGCATTACGCCGACATGGTCCACGCCGTCTACAGCGACTCGCTGAGCACCGCCAAGACCCTGCAAACCGCGATCGACGCCTTCCTTGCCAAGCCCAGCGACGAAACCCTGAACGCTGCCAAAGCCGCCTGGGTCGCTGCCCGTGTGCCATACCTGCAGAGCGAAGTGTTCCGCTTCGGCAACACCATCATCGACGACTGGGAAGGCCAGGTGAATGCCTGGCCGCTGGACGAAGGCCTGATCGACTATGTCGACAAGAGCTACGAGCATGCTCTGGGCAACCCTGGCGCGACCGCCAACATCATCGCCAATACCCAGGTTCAGGTCGGCGAAGACAAGGTTGACGTCAAGGACATCACCCCGGAGAAGCTCGCCAGCCTGAACGAGCTGGGCGGCTCCGAAGCCAACGTTGCCACCGGTTACCACGCCATCGAATTCCTGCTCTGGGGCCAGGACCTCAACGGCACCGGCCCGGGCGCCGGCGCCCGTCCTGCCTCCGACTACCTGGAAGGCCAGGGCGCTACCGGCGGCCACAACGAGCGCCGCCGTGCCTACCTCAAAGCCGTGACCCAACTGCTGGTCAACGACCTCGAGGAAATGGTCGGCAACTGGGCACCGAACGTTGCCACCAACTACCGTGCCACCCTCGAAGCCGAGCCAGTGGCCGACGGCCTGCGCAAGATGCTGTTCGGCATGGGCAGCCTGTCGCTGGGCGAACTGGCTGGCGAGCGCATGAAGGTTTCCCTGGAAGCCAATTCGCCTGAAGACGAGCAGGACTGCTTCAGCGACAACACCCACAACTCGCACTTCTATGACGCCAAGGGCATCCGCAACGTCTACCTGGGCGAGTACACCCGCACCGACGGCACCAAGCTGAGCGGCCCGAGCCTGTCGTCGCTGGTGGCCAAGATCGACGCCGCCACCGACACCACCCTCAAGGCCGACCTGCAAGCAACCGAAGCCAAGATTCAGGTGATGGTCGACCATGCCGCCAAAGGCGAGCACTACGACCAGCTGATCGCGGCCGACAACGCTGCCGGCAACCAGATCGTGCGTGACGCCATCGCCGCCCTGGTCAAGCAGACCGGTGCGATCGAACAGGCCGCAAGCAAACTGGGCATCGCCAACCTGGCACCGGACACCGCTGATCACGAGTTCTGATTCAGCGGCGGCTTGATAGAGGCGACCTTCGGGTCGCCTTCTTTATGCGCATCATCGCGGGTCGAGCCCGCTCCCACAGGATTGGTGCAGGCAGGTCCACTGGAGGAGCCGGCTTGCCCCGCGATAGATTTCATCGAGCAAACGCAAATCCCTCTTATTCAATTACCCCGAGCCTGCTAAGCTTGCACGCCGGTTTTTTGCCCAAGCCCCAGGATTATTGATGTCCTCGTTGCTTCCCCGTCTCAGCCCCCTGCTTCTGGTCGCCGTTCTGGCCGGTTGCGACGACGCCCCGCGATTCACCCAGGCCGAGCCCGGTGAAGCGCTGGCCGGTGGCAAGGCGACGGTGAACAAGCGCGACCAGAACGCCTATTCCATGCCTTCGGCCAACCTGCCGCCGAGCCGGCGCCTGGACTTCAGTGTCGGCAACAGCTTTTTCCGCAGCCCCTGGGTGATTGCCCCGTCGACCACCACCGCCCGCGACGGCCTGGGCCCGCTGTTCAATACCAATGCCTGCCAGAACTGCCACATCAAGGACGGCCGCGGCCACCCGCCCGGGCCCAACGCCGCCAACGCGGTGTCGATGCTGGTGCGCCTGTCGATCCCCGATCTGCCGCAGTACGCCAAGGTTATCGAGCAACTGGGCATCGTCCCGGAGCCGGTGTATGGCGGTCAGTTGCAGGACATGGCGGTGCCGGGTGTCGCCCCCGAAGGCAAGGTGCGGGTTGAGTACGATACGCAACAGGTCACCTTCAAGGACGGCACCCAGGTCGAGCTGCGCAAGCCGCGCCTGCAGATCACCCAGCTGGGCTACGGGCCGATGCACCCCGATACGCGCTTCTCGGCCCGGGTCGCCCCGCCGATGATCGGCCTGGGTCTGCTCGAGGCCATCCCCGAGGCGGCGCTGCTGGCTAATGCCGACCCTGACGACCGCAACGGCGATGGCATCCGCGGCCGCGCCAACCGGGTCTGGGACGATGCCCAGGGCAAGACCGTGGTCGGCCGCTTCGGCTGGAAGGCCGGGCAGCCGAACCTCAATCAGCAGAACGTCCATGCGTTTTCCGGTGACATGGGCCTGACCACCAGCCTGCGGCCAATGGACGACTGCACCCCGGCGCAGACCGACTGCCTCAACGCCGCCAACGGCAACGGTGCCAACGGCGAGCAGGAAGTCAGCGACAACATCCTGCGCCTGGTGCTGTTCTATACCCGCAACCTGGCAGTGCCGGTGCGCAAGGACGTCGATTCGCCCCAGGTGCTGGCCGGCAAGAACCTGTTCCACCAGGCCGGCTGCCAAGGCTGCCACACGCCACAGTTCACCACCGCCAGCGACGCCGCCGAGCCGGAGCTGGCCAACCAGCTGATCCGCCCCTACAGCGACCTGCTGCTGCATGACATGGGCCCGGGCCTGGCCGACAACCGCAGCGAGTTCGCCGCCAGCGGCCAGGACTGGCGCACCGCGCCGCTGTGGGGTATCGGCCTGAACGAGACCGTCAGCGGTCACACCCAGTTTCTTCACGATGGCCGCGCCCGCAACCTGCTCGAAGCTGTGCTCTGGCACGGTGGCGAAGCCGAAGCGGCCAAACAGTACGTCTTGAGCTTCAACGCCGGGCAACGCACCGCGTTGCTGGCTTTCCTGAATTCACTTTAAGCAAAGGAGCCGGGCATGTTCCGTCCCAAACTGTTGTTCACCAGCCTTGCCGCCCTCGCCCTCGGCGCCTGCTCGCCGCAAGACCCGCAAGCGGTGACCTCGGCGGCGATCGCCAAACAGGTAATCCTGCCGACCTACAGCCGCTGGGTCGAAGCCGACCGCCAGCTGGCCGTCAGCGCCCTGGCCTTCTGTGAAGGCAAGGCGGACCTGGCCACTGCCCGCGCCGATTTTCTCCATGCGCAAAAAGCCTGGGCCGAGTTGCAGCCCCTGTTGATCGGCCCGCTGGCCGAAGGCAACCGTGCCTGGCAGGTGCAGTTCTGGCCCGACAAGAAGAACCTGGTCGGCCGTCAGGTCGAGCAACTGGTCAACGGTGACAAGCCACTCGACGCCGAAACCCTGGGCAAATCCAGTGTCGTCGTGCGCGGCCTGTCGGCCTACGAGTACATCCTCTTCGATAGCAAGCCGGATGCCGCCAACGCCGAACAGAAAGCCCGCTACTGCCCGCTGCTGGTGGCCATCGGCGAGCACCAGAAGGCCCTGGCCGAGGAAATCCTCAAAGGCTGGAACAGCACCGACGGCATGCTCGCGCAGATGACCAAGTTCCCCAACCAGCGCTACGCCGATTCCCACGAGGCCATCGCCGACCTGCTGCGGGCCCAGGTTACCGCCCTGGATACCCTGAAGAAGAAACTCGGCGCGCCCATGGGCCGCCTGAGCAAGGGTATCCCGCAGCCGCTGCAGGCCGAGGCCTGGCGCAGCCACTCCTCGCTGAAAAGCCTGGAAGCCAGCCTCAATGCTGCCCAGACCGTCTGGGTCGGGGTCGACAACAAAGGCCTGCGCGGCCTGCTGGGCAAAGACCAGCAAGCCTTGGCGGACAAGATCGACGCCGCCTACGCCAACGCCTCCAAGCTGCTGGCCGGCAACCAGAAAACCCTCGGCGAGTTGCTCGACGACGAAGCCGGCCGCCAGCAGCTGAACACTATTTACGACAGCCTCAACGCCGTTCACCGCCTGCACGAAGGCGAGCTGGCCAAGGCGCTGGGCATCCAGCTGGGCTTCAACGCCAACGACGGTGACTGATCATGTTGCGACGCCAGGCTCTCAAACTCGGTAGCGTTGTGCTCAGCGCCCTCACCCTCGGCGGCTGGACCCTGTTTCGCAACAAGGCCGGCACGCCGCTGCTGCTCTCGGCGCGTGACGATGGCGACGGCAAGCACTACGCCGTCGGCTACCGCCTGGACGGCACCCAGGTGTTCGCCACCGAGGTGGGCCAGCGTTGCCATGACATCATCAACCATCCCGAACAGCCAATTGCCCTGTTCGTCGCCCGCCGCCCCGGCACCGAGAGCTACCTGATCGACCTGCGCGATGGCCGCTTGCTGCAGACCATCACCTCGCAGCCGAACCGGCATTTCTACGGCCATGCGGTGATCCACAAGAGCGGCGAATGGCTCTACGCCACCGAGAACGACACCACCGACCCTGGCCGTGGCGTACTCGGTGTCTACCGTTTCGACGGCGAGCGCCTGAGCCATGCTGGCGAAATCTCGACCCACGGCATCGGCCCGCACCAGGTGTCGTGGATGCCCGATGGCGAAACCCTGGTGGTGGCCAACGGCGGCATTCGCACCGAGGCCGAAAGCCGGGTGGAGATGAACCTCGATGCCATGCAGCCGAGCCTGGTGCTGATGCAGCGCGACGGCACACTGCTGAGCAAAGAAGTGCTCAGCCAGCAGATGAACAGCGTGCGCCATTTGGCGATTGCCGCCGACGGCACCATCGTCGCCGGCCAGCAGTTCATGGGCGCCAGCCACGAGACTGCCGAGCTGCTGGCGATCAAGCGCCCGGGCCAGGCCTTTGAAGCCTTCCCGGTGCCCGAGCAGCAATTGCAGTCCATGGCCCACTACACCGCCAGCGTCGCCATTCACAACGAGCTGCGCCTGGTGGCCCTGACCGCGCCACGGGCCAACCGGCTGTTTATCTGGGACCTGGACAGCGCTCAGGTACGCCTTGACGCACCGATGCCCGATTGCGCCGGTGTCGGCGCGGTGGCCGACGGTTTTGTCGTGACCTCAGGCCAAGGCCGTTGCCGCCTGTACGATTGCCGCAAGCCCGAACTGATCGGCCAGCCCCTGCAATTGCCGTCCGGGCTCTGGGACAACCACCTGCACCTGGCCTGAAAATAGCCGGGAACACAGGCTTCCCAGGCCCGGTCAACAGAGTAATATTCGGCTACATCGCACGTGGGCAGGATCGCCCGTCGTCGTGCCAAGCGAACAACAATTCGTCTCCAAGGAACTGGACTATGCTGCGCCGCCGCATGCTGATCATGTTGGGTGTTGTCTTGCTGCTCGTGCTGATCCTGGGGGGCTACAAGGCCTTTGCCATCTATCAGCAGATCCAGATGTTCTCGGCCCCCAAGCCGCCGATCAGCGTGGCGGCGACCGAGGCCAGCGAACGTGCCTGGCAGAACCGCCTGCCGGCCGTGGGCAGCCTCAAGGCGCTGCAAGGGGTCGACCTGAGCCTGGAGATCGCCGGCACGGTCAAGGCCCTGCAGTTCGAGTCCGGGCAGAAAGTCAGCAAGGGCCAGTTGTTGTTGCAACTGGACAGCGATGTCGAAACCGCATTGCTGGGGACCGCCCTCGCCGACCTGGGCCTGGCCCAGGTCGACTACAACCGCGGCAGCCAGCTGGTCGGCAGCCAGGCGATTTCCAAGGGTGAGTTCGATCGCTTGAGCGCCCAGTTCAAGCGCAACAAGGCAGTGGTCGATCAACTCAAGGCGGCGCTGGCAAAAAAGAGCATCAATGCGCCCTTCAGCGGCACCATCGGCATCCGCCAGGTGGACGTTGGCGACTACCTGGCCAGCGGCACGGTGATCGCCACCTTGCAAGACCTGAGCAGCCTCTACGTCGATTTCTTCGTCCCCGAGCAATCGATTCCCAAGCTGAGCATTGGCCAGCAAGTGCTGGTCAGCGTCGCCGCCTACCCGCAAGAGCACTTCCCCGGCAGCATCAGCGCGATCAACCCCAAGGTCGAGGACAGCACCCGCAACGTGCAGGTCCGCGCCACCCTGGCCAACCCCGACGGCAAGCTGCTGCCCGGCATGTTCACCAGCCTGCAGGTTTTGCTGCCCGACCCGCAGCCACAGGTGGTGGTGCCGGAAAGCGCGGTGACCTACACCCTGTATGGCAACTCGGTGTATGTCGCCACGGCGAAAAAGCCTGAAGACGGCAAAGTGCCAGACAACGCCGACGCCCAGCCAACCCTGATTGCCGAACGCCGCTTCGTCGAGACCGGCGAGCGCCGCGATGGCCTGGTGATCATCAGCAAGGGGCTCAAGGCCGGCGAAACGGTAGTCACCGCCGGCCAGTTGAAACTCACCCACGGCGCGCCGATCAGCATCAGCCCGGACAAAGCCCTGCAAGCCCCCGACAGCCCGCCGCGCAGCAACTGATCAAGGAACCGTCATGGCCTTTACCGATCCGTTCATCCGCCGCCCGGTGCTGGCCAGCGTGGTCAGCCTGCTGATCGTGCTGCTGGGCTTCCAGGCCTGGAGCAAGTTGCCGATCCGCCAATACCCGCAAATGGAAAACGCCCTGATCACGGTGACCACCGCCTACCCCGGGGCCAACGCCGAAACCATCCAGGGCTACATCACCCAGCCGCTGCAGCAAAGCCTGGCCAGCGCCGAAGGCATCGACTACATGACCTCGGTGAGCCGGCAGAACTTCTCGGTGATTTCGATCTATGCGCGCATCGGCTCGGACAGCGACCGGCTGTTCACCGAGTTGCTGGCCAAGGCCAACGAGGTCAAGAACAAGCTGCCCCAGGACGCCGAAGACCCGGTGCTGAGCAAGGAGGCCGCCGACGCCTCGGCGCTGATGTACGTAAGCTTCTACAGCAGCGAGTTGAGCAACCCGCAGATCACCGATTACCTGTCGCGGGTCATCCAGCCCAAGCTTGCGACCCTGCCGGGCATGGCCGAAGCCGAGATCCTCGGCAACCAGCTGTTCGCCATGCGCCTGTGGATCGACCCGGTAAAGCTTGCCGGCTACGGCCTGAGCGCCAACGACGTGACCCAGGCGGTGCGCGGCTACAACTTCCTTTCGGCGGCCGGCGAGCTCAAGGGCGAGTACATCGTCACCAGTATCAACGCCACCACCGAACTGAAGAGCGCCGAAGCCTTCGCCAATATCCCGCTCAAGACCAGTGGTGACAGCCGGGTGCTGCTCGGCGACGTGGCGCGGGTTGAAATGGGCGCCGAGAACTACGACACCGTGAGCTCCTTCGACGGCACGCCGTCGGTGTACATCGGCATCAAGGCCACCCCCGGGGCCAACCCGCTGGAAGTGATCAAGGAGGTGCGCAAGCTCATGCCCGAGCTTGAAAGCCAGCTACCGCCGAACCTGAAATCCTCGATCGCCTACGACGCCACGCTGTTCATCCAGGCCTCGATCGACGAAGTGGTCAAGACCCTGGTCGAAGCGGTGCTGATCGTCATCGTCGTGGTCTTCCTGTTCCTCGGCGCCTTGCGCTCGGTGCTGATCCCGGTCATTACCATCCCGCTGTCGATGATCGGCGTGCTGTTTTTCATGCAGTTGATGGGCTATTCGCTGAACTTGCTCACCTTGTTGGCCATGGTCCTGGCCATCGGCCTGGTGGTCGATGACGCTATCGTCGTGGTGGAAAACATCCACCGTCATATCGAAGAAGGTAAATCGCCCTACGACGCGGCCCTGGAAGGCGCTCGCGAAATTGCCATGCCGGTGGTGTCGATGACCATCACCCTGGCGGCGGTGTACGCCCCTATCGGCTTTCTGCAGGGGCTCACCGGCGCGCTGTTCAAGGAGTTCGCCCTGACCCTGGCCGGCGCCGTGGTGATTTCCGGGATCGTCGCCCTGACCCTGTCACCGATGATGTGCGCCCTGCTGTTGCGGCACGAGCAGAACCCCAGCGGCCTGGCCCACCGTCTGGATGTACTCTTCGAACGGCTCAAACTGCGCTACCAGAAAACCCTCCATGGCACCCTCAACACCCGGCCGGTGGTGCTGGTGTTCGCGCTGATCGTGCTGTGCCTGATTCCGGTGTTTCTGATGTTCACCAAGAACGAGCTGGCGCCCGATGAAGACCAGGGCATCATCTTCATGATGGCCACCGCCCCACAGCCAACCAACCTCGATTACCTGAACAGCTACACCGACGAGTTCATCAAGATCTTCAAGGACTTCCCCGAGTACTATTCGTCGTTCCAGATCAACGGCTTCAACGGCGTGCAATCGGGCATCGGCGGCTTTTTGCTCAAGCCGTGGAACGAACGCGAGCGCACCCAGATGCAGCTGCTGCCATTGGTACAGGCCAAGCTCGAAGGCATCAGCGGCCTGCAGATCTTCGGCTTCAACCTGCCCTCGCTACCGGGCACCGGTGAAGGCTTGCCGTTCGCCTTCGTGATCAACACCGCCAACGACTACGCCTCGTTGCTGGAGGTGGCCGAACGGGTCAAGGCGCGTGCCCAGGCGTCGGGCAAGTTCGCCTTCCTCGACATCGACCTGGCCTTCGACAAGCCCGAGGTGGTGGTCGATATCGACCGCGCCAAGGCGGCGCAGATGGGCGTGTCCATGGACGCCCTGGGCGGCACCCTGGCGACCCTGCTAGGCGAGGCGGAGATCAACCGCTTCACTATCGACGGGCGCAGCTACAAGGTCATTGCCCAGGTCGAGCGGCCCTACCGCGACAACCCCGACTGGCTGAACAACTACTACGTGAAGAACCAGCAGGGGCAGATGCTGGCGCTGTCGACCCTGATCAGCATCAGCGACCGCGCCCGCCCGCGTCAGCTCAACCAGTTCCAGCAACTGAACTCGGCGATCATCCAGGGCTTCCCGATGGTCAGCATGGGCGAGGCGCTGGATACCGTGCGCACGATTGCCCGTGAGGAAGCGCCGGAGGGCTACGGCTTTGACTATGGCGGCGCGGCGCGTCAGTTCGTTCAGGAAGGCAGCGCCCTGTGGGTAACCTTCGGCCTGGCGCTGGCGATCATCTTCCTGGTACTGGCGGCGCAATTCGAAAGCTTGCGCGACCCGCTGGTGATCCTGGTGACTGTGCCGCTGTCGATCTGCGGGGCGTTGATTCCCCTGTTCCTGGGGATCTCGAGCATGAACATCTATACCCAGGTGGGCCTGGTGACCCTGATCGGGCTGATCAGCAAGCACGGCATCCTGATCGTCGAGTTCGCCAACCAGTTGCGCCAGCAAAAAGGCCTGAGCGCCCGCGAAGCGGTGGAAGAAGCCGCAGCCATCCGCCTGCGCCCGGTGCTGATGACCACTGCGGCGATGGTATTTGGCATGGTGCCGCTGATCCTTGCCACCGGCGCCGGCGCGGTCAGCCGCTTCGACATCGGCACGGTGATCGCCACCGGCATGTCGGTGGGCACCTTGTTCACCCTGTTCGTGCTGCCGTGCATCTATACCTTGCTGGCCAAGGCCGATGCGCCGCAAGCCGCCACGCAAACGGTATGAAATGCAAAGGCCTCGTCGATGACGAGGCCTTTGCCCGAACGCCTTGCAAGGTTTCAGCCGCTGGCGCGTACGCCCTGGCTCAACCCGAACAGCAACAACAGCAGATCGTGATCGGGTTTGGCATCGACCTGGGGCTTGACCACCCGGGGCAACGGACATTGCGCACCGGCGTCGACCTTGCTGACTATTTGCGGGCGTGGCTCTTCCCACGCGGCCACGGCGACAGTTGCCACGCCCAGCGCCATCAGCAGGAACACACCTCGAGCTATTTCTAGTTTCATTACTCTAAACCTTTGACAGCGCTGCCAAACGCCATCTGGTAAAAATAGAGCAGTTTTTGCCACTCTGCGTCAGTGAAAGACGAATGGCGGCGCAATTGTTTAAGGTCATTGGCGGCAGCGCGCTGGCAACTGATGCGCCGGCGGCATTTTTCCAGGTCCAGCAATGCCACCTCGGCCCTGGCTTCGGCGCCCTCGCCGACGACCTTGACGAACACGTGCTTGCCATACAGGCAACCATGCTGCCAGTGACCACGGTGCATACGCACCAGGTTCTGCGCCAGGTCCAGCAGGACCCGCTCGTGCAATGCCGGGTGATAGCGCTCACGGGCGCCGGCAGCGAACCAGCTGTCGATGTCCTCGAAACCTTCCAGCGCCTCGCTGACCAGCAACGCGCGCCACTGGTGCTCGGCATCGCGCTCGACGCCGCAATAGACGATATGCGGCACCCGCACGCCAAGCTGCTCGAAACTGTTCAGGGCCTCGTACTCACGGAGCACGGTGGGCCGGCCGAAGGGGTGCAAAAGGCTGCGGTAGATATGGCCGATCTGACGCTTGGCATAGAACGTATGGCCCGTGTCGTCGCTCAGGCGTTGTACACCACTCTCGCCGCCGCGACGCTGATTGGGCTCCTCGACCCATTCACCCTGCTGCTGCCAGAAATGATCGAACTGATCCTTGTTCGTCGTTGCTGCTGCTGTGCGCTCAAACCCCATGCCCCGCTCACCCCTTACGCAATAGATAGACTCGCCACATGGCATAGAACGGCAAGAAGTCCAATCGTTCCTGAATGCGGAACCCTGCGGCTTCGAATTCTTCTTCAACCGTAGCAGCTGGTAACACAAAACGATTCTGGTAACTGCCCTGCCCGCTTTCGGCGTAACGCCGTTGCTCGAGCTTTTTGCGCCGCCAGGCTTTGAAGTTGCCATCCACCCACAGCGAAACGATCACGCTGTCGCGGGTAACTCGTTGAAATTCCGAGAGTAATGTCTTGCGATGGGCGGCTTCACCGATGTGATGCATCAGCCGCATGCAAAAAATACTGTCGACCGAGTTATCCGGTAAATCGATGGCGAAGGCAGATGTCTGCAAGGTACGTACCCGTTCCACCACATGGGCCGGCTGCGAGGCGCGTGCAGTTTCGAGCATGGCTTCGGAGTTGTCGGCGCCGATGATCACCCGGTTGGGTTTTTCTGCCAGCAACGGCCAGAAACGCCCGGCGCCGCACGGCAGGTCGAGGACCAGCCCGGGCTCGCCAGCCAGCGCCAGGGCGCGACGGGCCAGTTGCTCGTCACGCTGGTGGGACATCCGCCGCGCCAGGCCATCCTGGTGCTTGAGGAAGTATTCCTGGGCGTGCTGCTGGTCGTACTTTTCCGAAAACTCGAGTTTGATAGGGCTACGCATTGTGCATCTCCTGACTCCAATGCACTCACCTTAGGCAGGCAAGCGTTGGCGTCAGGTCATGCTGGTGTGAAAAATTTGTTAGTTTTCACGGTAAAGGTTTCAACAAATTACAAACTTTCACACCGGCCAATGCCCTGTTACCCCTCGAGCGGCCGCTCGGGTGCCAGGCTCAGGTCGACATGGAAGCGGCAGCCATGGGGCACCATAGCGCTAAGGCTGACCGACCAGCCCTGATCGTCACAGATCCGCTGCACCAGCGACAAACCCAGGCCCAGGCCTTCGCCACGCCGTTCGTCGCCGCGCACGAACGGCCGGAACATGGCTTCGCGCTGCTCTTCGGGAATCCCCACGCCACTGTCCTCGACCAGAAACCCGGCAGGCTCCAGGGTCAGGCGGATAAAGCCTTGGTCGGTGTAGTGCGCGGCGTTGCGCAGCAGGTTGCCCATCACCGCCTGCAGAAAGGTGGCGTTGTACAAGGTCGAGGTTGCGGCCTTGGGGTCGTACAGCAAGGTCAGGCCTTTCTGCTCGATGGTGTCGCGCCAGACGCCAATCAGGTCATCGGCGACTTCCTTCATGGTTGCCTGCGAGGCCACTGCGCCTTCGTCGCGCTGGGCACGGGCAAGCATCAGGAAGGTTTTCACCAGTTCCTGCATCTCTTCAGTGGCGCGGGCGATACGTTCGACCTGGGAGCGCGCCCGGGGCTCCATGTTGGGGTTGACCAGCAATAGCTCGCAGGAGCTGGCCAGCACCATCAGCGGCGTACGCAGCTCGTGGCTGACGTCGCTGGTAAACAGGCGTTCACGGGTCAGGGCATCGCGCAGACGCCCAAGGGTGTCGTCGAAGGCCACCGCCAGCTGGCCGACTTCATCCGCGGCGTAATCTGGTGCCAAAGGTGGTGCCAGGCCGAGCAACTGGTCGCGGTGACGAACCTGGCGCGCCAGGCGGATCACCGGCGCCATAACCCGGCGGGCCAGGACCCAGCCGAGGAACACTGCCAGCGCCAGGCTCAACACGAAGCCGACCACCACGACGGCGAACAGCACCCGCTCGCGTTCTTCGAAATCGCTCTGGTCCTGGAGCAGGACATAGCGCCGGCCATCAACGATTTCGACCATCGCGTGGTAGGACAAGTCTTCGCGAAACACTTCGTGAAAGCCTCGTTCGAGATGGCGCAAATCCTTGGGCAGTTCGAATTCGTCGCGCCCGCCGCTGAAATAGAACAGTTGGTCCGGCCGTGGCCGGTGGCTCCAGTCGCCGACGCTGTCCATGCGCAGCAAGCGCTGCAGATCGCCGCCCAGTACCGCGGAAATCAGCCGCTCTTCGACCAGGTGCACGGTGGCAACAATGCCAAAGGCAAACGCCCCGGCCACCAGTGCGCTCATCAGGGCAAAAGCAATGATGATGCGCTGGGCAAGGCTCTGTCTAAACTCCATCACGGCCCTCGGCCAGACGATAGCCGACGCCGTGGACGGTATGCAGCAGGGGTTTTTCGAAGGGTTTGTCGATCACCTGGCGCAACTGGTGAACATGGCTGCGCAGGCTGTCGCTGTCCGGGCAGTCATCGCCCCACAGCGCCTCTTCGAGCACTTCGCGGCGCAGTACGTGCGGGCTCTTCTGCATCAGCACAGCCAGCAGCTTGAGGCCCACCGGGTTGAGTTTGAGCAGCTTGCCTTCGCGGGTCACTTCCAGGGTGTCCAGGTCGTAGATCAGGTCGCTGATCTGCAAGGTCCGGCGACCGCCGCCCTGGGCCCGGCGCAGTACTGCCTCGATGCGCGCGGCCAGCTCCGACAGCGCGAACGGCTTGAGCAGGTAATCGTCAGCGCCAGAACGAAAACCCTGCAAGCGGTCATCGAGCTGGTCTCGGGCGGTGAGCATGATCACCGGGGTATCACGCCGGGCATCTTCGCGCAGACGCTTGCACAGGGTGTAGCCGTCGATGCCGGGCAGCATGATGTCGAGCACGATCAGGTCGTAGTGCTCGGTAGCGGCCAGGTGCAGGCCGGACAGGCCATCCTGGGCACAATCCACCGTGTAGCCCTTCAGGCCCAGGTAGTCGGCCAGGTTGGCCAGGATATCGCGGTTGTCTTCAACCAGTAGAATTCGCATTGGGGTGTCTCCGGTCCGACGCTTTTGCCTGCTTGGCAGGCGCAGCTTAAGGCCATCAGCGCCGCCAGGCTAGGTCGGCGCGACTTTATTGCAGGTTAACGTTTTTTTCACCGAGCCTTCACGGACAGGTGATGGCGGCTGCCCGAGAATTGCCGGTCGGACTCCCCTTTGACCTGCCTGGACTTGCCATGTCACTACCCGCCTACTCCCGTCCGCTGAATTTCTGGATCGCCCTGGGCATTCCCGCCATTACCGCAATCATATTGATCCTGCTGGAACTGACCTCGCTGGACATGGACCTGGCCAAGATGGCGTTCGATCCGGTAGCCGGGCAGTTCATCGGCCGGCACAGCTATTTTCTCGAAGATATCCTGCACGACCGGGCCAAACAGGCGGTAATCGCCCTCGGTTTGCTGGCGATTGTCGCCTTCGCCGTGAGTTTCTTCTGGTCGCGGCTGTTCAGCTGGCGGCGGGAACTGGGTTGCCTGGTGCTGGCCATGGGTTTGTCGACCAGCTTTGTCACCCCGGTCAAGGCAGTAACTGCGGTGCAGTGCCCGTGGAGCCTGAGCGAGTTTGGTGGCAAGGAAACCTACAGCGAGCTGCTCAGCCCGCGCCCGGCTACCGACAAGCCCGGACGCTGCTGGCCAGGCGGCCATGCGGCAACCGGTTTTACCCTGTTTGCACTGTTTTTTGTTTTGCGTGATCGGCGCCCGCGCCTGGCCAGGGCCGCGCTGGTATTCGCCTTTGGCCTGGGTACGCTGTTTTCGGTGGGGCGCATGCTGCAGGGCGCGCACTTCTTTTCGCACAACGTATGGACGGCGGTGTTTTGCTGGCTGATCAGCCTTGGCTGTTACTACTGGGTGCTGTACCGCCGGCCGGTTGAGGTCAAGCAGGACGCGCTGGTTGCTGCAAAGTAAAAACGCAAGCATAAAAAAGCCCCGCACAAGGCGGGGCTTTTTATCGAGCGGGTAAGGCTGGCTTACATCATGCCGCCCATGCCACCCATACCACCCATGCCGCCCATGTCTGGCATGCCGCCGCCAGCACCAGCTTCCACTGGAGCGTCAGCAACCATGGCTTCGGTGGTGATCATCAGACCGCCAATCGAAGCTGCAGCTTGCAGGGCCGAACGGGTTACTTTGGCAGGGTCGAGGATACCCATCTCGATCATGTCGCCGTACTCGCCGGTCGCAGCGTTGTAACCGAAGTTGCCGGAACCTTGCTTGACCTTGTCGACAACCACGCTTGGCTCGTCGCCGGCGTTGGCAACGATCTGACGCAGTGGCGCTTCAACAGCGCGACGCAGCAGCTGAATACCGACGTTCTGGTCTTCGTTGTCGCCTTTGAGCTCGGAGATAGCTTGCAGCGAGCGAACCAGGGCAACACCACCGCCAGGCACCACGCCTTCTTCGACGGCTGCACGGGTAGCGTGCAGGGCGTCTTCAACGCGGGCTTTCTTCTCTTTCATTTCGACTTCGGTGCCAGCACCGACCTTGATCACGGCAACACCGCCAGCCAGCTTGGCCAGACGCTCTTGCAGTTTTTCACGGTCGTAGTCCGAGGAAGTCTCGGCAACCTGAGCGCGGATCTGGGTGATGCGCGCTTCGATATCGCCTTGAACACCAGCGCCGTCGACGATGATGGTGTTTTCCTTGGACAGGGTCACACGCTTGGCGTTACCCAGGTGCTCCAGGGTAGCGGATTCCAGGCTCAGGCCGATTTCTTCGGAGATCACGGTACCGCCGGTCAGGACGGCGATGTCCTGCAGCATGGCCTTGCGGCGGTCGCCGAAGCCAGGGGCCTTGACTGCAGCAACCTTGACGATGCCGCGCATGTTGTTGACCACCAGGGTGGCCAGCGCTTCGCCTTCGACGTCTTCAGCCACGATCAGCAGCGGACGGCCGGCCTTGGCAACGGCTTCCAGAACTGGCAGCAGTTCGCGGATGTTGGAGATTTTCTTGTCAACCAGCAGCAGCAGCGGGCCATCCAGCTCGGCGACCATGGTGTCTGGCTTGTTGACGAAGTAAGGGGACAGGTAGCCGCGGTCGAACTGCATGCCTTCTACGACCGACAGTTCGTTTTCCAGGCCCGAGCCTTCTTCGACGGTAATCACGCCTTCTTTACCGACTTTTTCCATGGCTTCGGCGATGATGTCACCGATGGAGTTGTCGGAGTTGGCCGAGATGGTGCCGACCTGAGCGATGGCCTTGGAGTCGGCGCATGGCTTGGACAGGGACTTCAGCTCTTTGACGATGGCGATGGTGGCTTTGTCGATACCACGCTTGAGGTCCATCGGGTTCATGCCGGCAGCAACGGCTTTCAGGCCTTCGCTGACAATGGCCTGAGCCAGAACGGTAGCGGTGGTGGTGCCGTCACCAGCTTCGTCGTTGGCCTTGGAGGCAACGTCTTTCAGCAGCTGGGCGCCCATGTTTTCAAAGGCGTCTTTGAGCTCGATTTCTTTGGCAACCGACACACCGTCTTTGGTGATGGTTGGAGCGCCGAAGCTCTTGGCCAGAACAACGTTACGGCCTTTCGGGCCCAGGGTGGCTTTTACAGCGTCAGCCAGAACGTTGACACCAACGAGCATTTTCTTACGGGCGGAGTCGCCGAATTTTACGTCTTTAGCAGCCATGATCGTTTAATCCTTGAATACTTTGGAGTAACGGGAAACCAGCGGAATCAGCCTTCGATGACAGCGAGAATTTCGTTCTCAGCCATCACCAGCAGGTCTTCGCCGTCAACTTTCACAGTGTTGCTGCCCGAGTAAGGGCCGAAAACCACCTTGTCACCCACTTTCACGGCCAGCGCACGCACTTCACCGTTGTCCAGGATGCGACCGGTACCTACAGCGACGACTTCGCCACGGTTAGGTTTTTCAGCGGCCGAACCTGGCAGAACGATACCGCCAGCGGTTTTCGATTCTTCTTCGCTGCGACGGATAACGACGCGGTCATGCAGAGGACGAAGCTTCATTGTCGATCTCTCCTAATTGTGGTTTTCATCGGCCGGTATCGACACCGGCGGGTTGATGCTTGCGGCGTAGCCGCTCGTAGCCCGCGGGGCGGACCACACATGTAATGTCTGGTGCAAATCACCAGAAACCTTGCGGTGACCCATACATGAGGTCGCCAAGAGCAATTACAAGGCTTGGCTGTGAAAATTTTTAGCGATCGGCGCTGCACAAAGCAAAACGGCCCCGATAGGGGCCGTTGGCAAAGCACAGGTAACCTTTACAAGTCCCGTGGATTGCGCAGGTTAGGCTGAGCAGGATCTTCACGACCGACCACTTCACCTTCGATCACCGTTGGCTGGTGGCCACCGGGCTGGCCCGGCCGCGCCATGAACGGATCATCGCCAAAGGCGCGCTGGCGCATGGCCTGGGCCTCGGCGCGCTCGCGCATCTTGCGCCCGAGCAGGCGACGGGTGAACGGCAGCAGGCAGACCAGGCCGATCACGTCACTGATGAAGCCGGGCAACAGCAGCAGGCCGCCACCGAGCGCCAGCATCAGGCCGTGGAACATGTCCTCGGCCGGCAGCTCGCCGCGCTGCAGGCTCTCGCGGGCACGCAGGGCGGTGGCCAGGCCCGCCACCCGCACCACCAGCACGCCCAGGGCGGAGCCGGCGATGATCAGCAGCAGCGCGGGAAAGAAGCCGATCGCGGTGCTGACCTTGAAAAACACATACAGCTCCAGCACCGGAAAAATCAGAAACAGCAATAGAAAAGCACGCATCAACGGTTCCTCTGCGCAAGATGTCCTTGCAGTAGACCTTTAATGGATGCGATCCCTCGCCATTTCAAGCCTCGGCGGCTTGCCGTTGAGGCCATTGATCGGCGCGGGCCAGAAAAACCAGGGCTTCGCGCACTTGTATCGGCGTATTGCAAGGCGCTGCGAACGGCAACCAGTGCAGGGCCTGGCCAATGCGCAGGTGCATGCCCTCGCTGTCGATGCCGACCATCTGCGCCGCCGCGCCCTGGGGCAGGCCGCTGAGCTGGACGTAGTGCTCGATGGCGTTGGCGTGATCGCTGTTCATGTGCTCGATCATGCTCTGTTCGGCCTTGCCGGCAAAGGGGTTGGCCAGGTTCAGGTGATCGATCCAGTGGATTGCGCCGAAGCCGCCGATGTAGCGATGGCGCACCGGCTTGAGCACCCAGAAGTCGAAATCGTGGGCTTTATGGTAGTTGGCCGATTCGGGGAAGTAACGGTAATAGCGCTCGGCAGCGGCTTCGACTGCCTCGGTCTCGACCAGCTGTTGCGCCTCGGCCAGCACGGTCAGGCGGCCCACCGCCTGGACGTCCTCGGCGTCGCGCTCGCCCACCAGCAACGAGCACTTGGGGTCTTTTTGCAGGTTGTGGGTGTGCTGGGCAATGCGGCTGATCAGGATCAGCGGATTGCCGTCGGCATCCAGGCAATAGGGCACCACCGATCCGAACGGAAAGCCCGGCATCGATTTGGAATGGGTCGACAGCACCCCGCGGTATTCCTTGAGCAGCAGCTCCCGTGCCTGTGTTGCGGCTTTAGCGCTCACTGTATGACTCCCCGCTCGATAATCGTCGTAATGCCGAGCGTGCATGCGCGCACGCCCAGGCTAGTTAACCGACAAAATAATCATTATCGCTCGGTGTTGCCAGCGTGCTTACCAGGCCACACCGAAACCTGCGGTATAGCGGGTCTTGTCCAGGTCGCTGTCGCGGGTGCCGCTGATGATGTCTTTCTCGGCCTTGAGGTTGAGCGAGGCCCACTCGGTAACCTTGTAGCGCAGGCCGACCTCGGCATCCAGAGCGTACTCGGCGACGCCGCCCAGCGGTTTGCCGACTTCGCCGTTGGTGAAGAACTCGACGCGCTTGCCAATCAGGTAGCGGTTGTAGTCCCACTTCATGGCCAGCGAGTAGAAGTTGTCCTTGCCGCCGTCGGCGTATTCATAGTCGGTACGGTTGACCAGCGAACCGAGCGAGAACGCGCCCAGTTCGTCATCCCAGAACTGGTAGCCCGGGCCGGTACCCACGGTGCGCTGGCGAGCGAGGTCTTCGATGTGGTCACGCTTGTATTCCAGACGGCCCTGCCAGAACCACTTCTCGGTGATGAAGCGGTCCAGCGCGTATTCGGCGCTCCAGTTGTTGGTGGTGGTGACCTCGTCCTTGCTTTCGCGGTTGTATTCGCCTTCGGCCTGATGGCGCCAGCGGCCGTGACGGGCGGTGGTCTTGAAGTCGATGTCGTAGTCGTCGCTGTCGGTTTCGGCGCGCTTATAGTCCATGGCCAGGTCGACATTGCCCTTCCACGACAGGTCCTCGACCACAGGCTTTGGCTTCATGATCTGCTGGATGCTGGCCAGTTCGACAGTCTTGGGGGCCTCGCCGTTGGCCAGAACGACCTTGCCGTCTTCGGCAGCCTGCAGCGACTTGGCTTTTTCGCCGCTGTAGGCGTCTTGCTTGACCAGCAACTCCTGATCGCTTTCCAGGGTCTGCACCTGCTTCCAGTCCAGGGCGATGGAGCCGCCATAAGGCGTTTCGAGCAACAGTTTGCCGCCATCGAAAACCTTGATCTTGCCGCTCAGCTTGTCACCGTTTTTCATCCACACGGTGTCGGCAAGGGCGGGGGAACAGGCAGCAGCGAGGGCAACGCACAACAAGGCTCTAGGAAACATAAGCGGCAACGGACTCGGGTTCGCGAAAAAAGTCGGGCATTATCCAGATACCCGCCATCAGAGCAAGGACTGACCTGCCCCATGTCGATGAGTTCAATTCTTATTTGCTCGAACAAACCTGCGCGTGCAGCGCGCAATAAGCGAATCCCGCGATGAACGGGATTCCCGGCGATCCGACCGAAAGCGCCGAAGCCCGACGAATGGCACTCTACCTGGTGCTTGGCCAGGTGCCCGCGGGCAAGGTGATCAGCTACGGCGAACTGGCGCAACTGGCAGGTTTAGGCCGTGCGGCGCGCTGGGTCGGGCGTACCCTCAGCCAGTTGCCCAGCGATACCCAGTTGCCCTGGCACCGGGTGCTGGGCGCCGGCGGACGCCTGAGCCTGGCCCTGGGCACCCCTTCAGGCGATGAACAGCGGGCCCGGCTGCGCGCAGAAGGCATCACCTTGCACAATAATCGTGTGGATATGTTGCGCCATGGCTGGCGCCCGATGGAGCACAGCGGTTAGAGTGCGCGCTTTGTTTTCGTAAACTTGAGGCAGATGTTGGCCCATGCCCCGTAAAACCTGGCGCGCTGCGCTCGCTGCCTATGCCAGCCCGTCGACACTGGTGCTGTTGTTGCTCGGCTTTGCCGCCGGCCTGCCTTACATGCTGGTGTTTTCGACCCTGTCGGTATGGCTGCGCGAGGCCGGCGTGGCCCGTGAAACCATCGGCTATGCCAGCCTGATCGGCCTGGCCTATGCCTTCAAATGGGTGTGGTCGCCGCTGCTCGACCAATGGCGCCTGCCGTTGCTCGGCAAACTCGGGCGCCGCCGCTCCTGGCTGGTGCTGTCGCAAATCCTGGTGGTTATCGGCCTGATCGGCATGGGCTTTTGCGACCCGCAAAAGCACCTGTCCTGGCTGATTGCCCTGGCGGTGCTGGTGGCCTTTGCCTCGGCCACCCAGGACATTGCTGTCGACGCCTACCGCCTGGAAATCGCCGATGACCAGCGCCAGGCCGCGCTGGCCGCCAGCTACATGGCCGGCTACCGGGTTGCCGCGCTGCTGGCTACCGCCGGTGCCTTGTTCTTCGCCGAAGGCTTCGGCTCAACCGGCTTCAGCTACCTGCACAAGGCCTGGACCGGCACCTACGTGCTGTTCGGCGTGATGATGCTGCCGGCGCTGATCACCACCCTGCTGATGCGCGAACCGCCGGTGCCACTGCGCACCCAGCTGTCGGCGGCGCGCTACGGCCTGGCCCACCAGCTGGTGTCGGTGTTCGTGCTGATCATCCTGCTGGTGTCGGTACCGGCTACCTTCACCCAGCTGTACAACACCGATTTCGCCAGCGTGCTGTTCGAAGGCGTGAGCCTGCTCGACTTGCTGCTCGAAGACCGCGCCTTCCTGCGCGCAATCCTCTATATCACCCTCACCGCCCTGTGCCTGTCGTCCATGGGCCGCCGCGGCCTGGCACCGGTGCTGACGCCGGTCAACGACTTCATCACCCGCTATCGCTGGCAGGCCCTGCTGCTGCTCGGGTTGATCGCCACCTACCGGATGTCCGACACGGTGATGGGCGTGATGGCCAACGTGTTCTATATCGACCAGGGCTTCACCAAGGACCAGATCGCCAGCGTCAGCAAGATCTTCGGCCTGATCATGACCCTGGTGGGTGCCGGTTTCGGCGGCTTGCTGATTGTGCGCTTCGGCATCTTGCCGATCCTGTTCATCGGCGGCGTGGCGTCGGCGGCGACCAACATCCTGTTCCTGATGCTCGCCGACATGGGCGCCAACCTGCAGATGCTGATCGTCACCATCTCGCTGGACAACTTCAGCTCGGGCCTGGCCACCTCGGCGTTTGTCGCCTACCTGTCGAGCCTGACCAACCTCAAGTTCTCGGCAACCCAATATGCCCTGCTCAGCTCGATCATGCTGCTGTTGCCGCGGCTGATCGGCGGTTACTCGGGGGTCATGGTCGAGAAATTCGGCTATCACGACTTCTTCCTGATCACCGCCCTGCTTGGCGTGCCGACCCTGATCCTGATCGCCCTGCAATGGCGTCAGGAGCGCGGCAAGCCAGAGCCGGTCGAGCACCAGGTTGCAGAACGCCCCTGAACCGCGCTGAGGCTATCGCCGGGATTACTCCGGGATAGCCTCTGGCAGGTTGCTGGAAGCGCTCAGAACGACCCTCAGCGGCCATAGCGCAAGAATCCCTGCAGCGCCCGCCGCCAGGGCGAAGTGCACCAGGCTGGCGCCAGCACCGAGCATCGCCAGCAACGCCCCGCCAAGGCCCAGCAGGGCAATGGTGATCATCCCCAGCATCGCCGACACCAGGCCCTTGCTCTGCTCGCTGGAAAACAGCGTCATGCGGTACAGCACCGCGTTGGCGATGCCCAGGCCCAGAGCATACACCGACAGGCCGGCCACCAGGCTCAGCACCGAAGGCAGCAGCCAGGTGCCGAGCATCATGCCCAGCAAACCGATCAGAAACGGCCACAGCGCCCGCCGTACCAGGGTAGTCAGCGCGTAGCGATCGGCGATGCGGTTGATGATCAGGTTGCCGAGGATCAACCCGCCGAACACTGGCAATTGCCACAGGGCGTAATCCAGGGTGCTCAGGCCCTCGTCATGGATCAGCAGCACCGGCGACAGGCCGATCCAGCCGATCAGCGGCAAGCCGACCAGGCCCAGAGCGGCACTGCCGGCGACAAAGCGGCGGTTGGCCAATAGTTGCCCGTAGCCGGCCAGCAACGGCAACAAGTGGATCGGCTGGAACGCCAGGCGCGAGCCGTCGCGGCGCTCGACGCCAAGGGTTTCCGGCATGAGCCGATACAGGGCAAACCAGGCCAGCACCGCCGCCGCGCCGAACAGCACGAACAGCCAGCGCCAGGACACCCACTCCAGCAGCAGGGTGCCGACCAATGGCCCGAGCAGCGGCGAGAGCAAGGCAATATTGGCCAGCAAGGCCATCATCCGCACCGCGTCGGCCTCGCTGAACGCCTCGTTGAGCGCCGGGTAGCTGACGGTCACGACAAAGCCCAGGCCGATGCCCTGCAGCAGGCGCAGCAGGTTGAACAACTCGATGCCCTGCACCCAGAAGGTAGCGATGCAGGCCAGGCAGAAGAACGCGCAGCCACCCAGCAGCAGCGGTCGCCGCCCGTAACGGTCGGCCAGCGGGCCGATCAGCCATTGCAGGACAACGCCGCCAAGCAGGTAGAGGTTCAGCGCGTGGGGAATGAATTCGGGGCTGGCGTTCAGGTCACCGACCACCACCGGCATCGCCGGCATTACCACGTCACTGGCGAGGTAAGTGAGCAGTTCGAACAGCGCCAGGGTCATGGCGAAACAAAACGCCCGCAACGGCGTGATGTTGATCAGGGGGGTAAGCATGATAAGACCGGGCAAACAAAAGTAAGCGAGCCTATATGCCAGAAAGCACCGGGCGCAGGTAGCGCGAAGACGTGAACAAGTGTAATGACTGCTGAAAGCATCGCGGGGCAAGCCCGCTCCTGCAGCATTGTGCAGGAGCGGGCTTGCCCCGCGATGGCGTCGGTCGTTACTGCACCGCCGCTTCCTGCACCACGCGGATTACCCGCTGCGGAAAGGGAATGTCGATGCCTTCGGCCTTGAGGCGGTCACGGGCATGCTCGTTGAGCATGAACAGCACGTCCCAGTAGTCGGCGGTGTTGACCCAGATGCGCAGCGATACCGTGATCGAGCTGTCGCCCAGGGTCGAAATCACTGCCTGTGGCGCCGGGTCCTGGTGCACCCGCGGGTCCTGGGCCAGTTCCAGCAGCACGTTGCGGGCCTTTTGCAGGTCGGCGTCGTAGTCCACGCCCACATCGAACACCACCTTGCGCGTCGGCTGGCGGTTGGTGTTGGTGATGATGCCGTTGGACAGGCTGCCATTAGGCAGGATCACGGTCTTGTTGTCGCCGGTGCGCAGCACGGTGTGGAAGATCTGGATGCTGTCGACGGTACCCGCAACCCCCTGGGCTTCGATCCAGTCACCGATGCGGAACGGGCGGAACAGCAAAATCAATACGCCACCGGCGAAGTTGGCCAGGCTGCCCTGCAGCGCCAGGCCGATGGCCAGGCCTGCGGCACCGATGGCGGCGACGAAGGAGGTGGTTTCGATGCCGATCATCGAGGCCACGCTGACAATCAGCAGGATCTTCAGGATGATGTTGGCCAGGCTGCTGATGAAGCCTTGCAGGGCCTGGTCGGCATTGCGCAGGGCCAGCAGTTTGCCCAGGCGGAAAGTGACTTTGTTGATCAGCCACCAGCCGATGGCCAGGGTCAGCAGCGCCAGCAACAGGCGGCTGCCGTATTCCATGATCAGCGGAAGCCAGGTTTGCGAAGCCTTGACCAGCTGGTCGACCTCAGCGTTGAAATCCATCGTATGTTCTCCTGATGCCGAGCGGCAAAGAGCTGAAAAAGACCTGCCGCAAACGTTTCAGCGGCACCTCGGCCCTCGGACGCCAAAAAGGCGCCAAGGTTCCGGGCTCCGCGACTTCAGTCGCGGAAATTGTTGAACTGCAGGGGCATGCCGAACTCTTTGGCGCGCAGGGCGGCGATCGCTTCTTGCAGGTCGTCGCGCTTCTTGCCGGTGACGCGCACCTGCTCGCCCTGGATGGCGGCCTGGACCTTGAGCTTGGCGTCCTTGATGTGGGCGACGATCTTCTTCGCCAGTTCTTTATCGATACCCTCTTTGAGCACCGCTTCCTGCTTCATGACCTTGCCCGAAGCGAAGGCGTCCTTCACTTCCAGGCACTGCACGTCGATCTTGCGCTTGACCAGGGCCAGCTTGAGGATCTCGATCATCGCTTCGAGCTGGAACTCGGCCTCGGCGGTCAGGTTGACGGTCAGTTCCTTTTCCTTGAACTCGAAGCTGCCCTTGCCCTTGAGGTCATAGCGACGGTCCAGGTCCTTGACCGCGTTTTCCACGGCGTTGGTGACTTCGTGCTTGTCCAGTTCCGATACCACGTCGAACGACGGCATACCTTTTCTCCAAAAAATAAAGGCACCCTCGCGGCTCTGCTGAAAGAGCGCGATGGAGCGCGCAGGGTTTGACGGTTAAAATACCGGATCATTATAACGGTTGCGAAACGCTGATGAGCAGCACCTGGCATATTCTCGGCGCCGGCAGTCTGGGCAGCCTCTGGGCCTGCCGGCTGGCCCGCGCCGGCAAACCGGTCCGGCTGATCCTGCGCGACAAGGCGCGGCTGCAGGCCTATGAAGCCGCAGGCGGCCTGACCCTGGTCGAACAGGACAAGGCGCAACTGCAGGCGATCCCCGCACAACTGGCCGACGACCACACGCCGATCCACCGCTTGCTGGTGGCCTGCAAGGCCTACGACGCCGAACAGGCGGTGGCGCAACTGGCGCCGCGCCTGGCTAAAGATGCCGAGCTGATCCTGCTGCAGAACGGTCTGGGCAGCCAGGAAGCTGTGGCCAACCGCGTACCCCACGCCCGCTGCGTGTCCGCCTCGAGCACCGAAGGCGCGTTCCGCGAGCAGGACTGGCAGGTTAATTTCGCCGGGCACGGCTTCAACTGGCTAGGCGATCCGGCCAACCCCGGCGCCCCGGACTGGCTCGATGACCTGAGCGAAGCCGGCATTCCCCACCAGTGGACCCCGGACATCCTCACCCGCCTGTGGCGCAAACTGGCGCTCAATTGTGCGATCAACCCGCTGACCGTGCTGCATGACTGTCGCAATGGCGGCCTGCAGGCGCATCAGTGCGAAGTCGCGACCCTGTGCGCCGAACTTGCCGAGCTGCTGCAATACTGCGGCCAGCCGCAAGCGGCCGAGGGCCTGGTCGATGAAGTGGAACGGGTGATCCATGCCACGGCGGCCAACTACTCTTCCATGTACCAGGATGTTCGCCACGGCCGGCGCACCGAAATCCACTACCTGCTCGGCCATGCCTGCCGCACCGCCAGCCGCCACGGCCGGCAGCTGCCGCACCTGGAACGGCTGTACCGGCGCCTGGTCGAACACCTGAACACGCGCGGATTGCCCAGCGACTGAGCACGGCGCTACCCTGCCCCTTCACCTACAGACCGGGACTACGCCTTTCACATGACTTTGCGCGAACGCCTGGAGAACCTGCCGGTCGGCCAGAAGTTGCTGGCCGCCCTGCTGGTGCTGCTGATCACTATCCTGCTGGTGGCCAACCTGACTTTTATCAGCGCCGCCTACTGGATTTCCCAGGAGAGCATGGCCCCGCAAGCCCTGCAGACCATTGGCCGGCTGGTGTCCAACCCGCAACTGGCGCAACAGGCCAGCGATTCGCCGGAGGCCGCCAAGGCCCTGCTCAAGGAACTCGACAGCTACACCCCGCTGCGCGCCGCCGCCCTGTACGGCAGCGACGGCAAGATGCTTGCGCAATTGCAGCACGGCGAAGCCCTGCCGTTGCCCAAGCGCTACCGCAACATCGACAACTGGCGCCTGACCGAATTTCGCAGCACGCAACTGGTGAGCCTGCCGCGCGCGGGCGGCCCGCCCGGCCATCTGCTGCTGGTGGCCAGCAGCGAGCTGCCGATGGCCTTCTACACCGGCACCCTGACCGCCAGCCTGGGCATCCTGGTGTTCAGCATCCTGCTGTGGATGATCATCGCCCGGCAGATCAAACGCCTGATCACCCAGCCGATCTACCAGCTCGAAGAACTCTCGCGCCAGGTCACCCGCGAAGAAAACTACGCCCTGCGCGCCAAGCGCGGCAACGATGACGAGATCGGCAGCCTGGCCGACGCCTTCAACACCATGCTCTCGCGCATCGAAGCCCGCGAGCAGCAGCTCAAGCGCACCCGCGACGAATTCCAGGACGCCTACGACCAGGCCCAGGGCCTGGCCGAAGAAACCCGTCATACCAACCGCAAGCTGGAGCTGGAAGTCCAGGTGCGCAGCAAGATCGAGAAAAAACTCACCGGTTTTCAGAACTATCTCAACAGCATCATCGACTCCATGCCCTCGGCGCTGATCGCCCTCGATGAGCAGCTCTATGTCACCCAGTGGAACCAGGAAGCCAGTGCGCTCTCTGGAACGCCGCTAGACGAAGCGCTGAACCAGCCGATCTTCCTTGCCTTCGAACCCCTCAAGCCGTTTTTGCCGCAGCTCAAGGAGAGCGTCGAGAAGCACCGGGTGGCGAAGATCGAGCGGGTAACCTGGACCAAGGACGACGACGCCCGCCACTATGCCCTGACCTTTTACCCGCTGATGGGCGGTGGCGGCCGCGGCGTGGTGATCCGCATCGACGACATCACCCAGCGCCTGTCGCTGGAAGAGATGATGGTGCAGTCGGAGAAGATGCTCTCGGTCGGCGGCCTGGCGGCGGGCATGGCCCACGAGATCAACAACCCGCTGGGCGCCATCCTGCACAACGTGCAGAACATTCGCCGGCGGCTATCGCCGGACCTTGCCAGGAACCTCGAACAGGCCGACGAGATCGGCATCGACCTGCCGACCGTCAACCGCTACCTGCAAAGCCGCGAAGTGCCGCAGTTGCTCGACGGCATCCAGCAGGCCGGCGCCCGCGCGGCAAAAATAGTGACCCACATGCTCAGCTTCAGCCGGCGCAGCAACCGCCAGTTGGCGCCTTGCGATTTGCCAGCGCTGATCGACCAGGCGGTGGAAATTGCCGGCAACGACTTTGACCTGACCATCGGCTTCGACTTCAAGGGCCAGGCCATCGTCCGCCAGTTCGACCCCAACCTGGGCCCGGTGCCGTGCACCGCCAACGAACTGGAACAGGTGTTGCTCAACCTGCTGAAAAACGCCGCCCAGGCCATTCACCTGCGCCACGACGACAGTGAGCCCGGGCGCATCACCCTGCGCACCCGGCTCAACCCGCCGTGGGCGGAGATCCAGGTCGAAGACAACGGCATCGGCATGCCCGAAGCGGTGCGCAAACGCACCTTCGAGCCGTTCTTCACCACCAAGGAAATCGGCCAGGGCACGGGCCTGGGCCTGTCGGTGTCGTATTTCATCATCACCAACAATCACAAGGGGCAGATGGAAGTGCAATCGGCACCGGGCCAGGGTACTTGCTTCACCTTGCGCCTGCCGCTTGCCCCAAGCAAAACGGAGTCTTGAGCATGGGTTTTCGTTTGTCGAAGATTTACACCCGCACCGGCGACAAAGGTGAAACCGGGCTGGGCGATGGCCGCCGCGTGCCAAAGGACCATCCGCGAATCGAAGCGATTGGCGAGGTCGACAGCCTCAACAGCCAGTTGGGCCTGTTGCTGGCCGGGTTGGCCGAACAGCGGCTGGATGAGCTCACTGAGGTACTCGCACCTTGTCAGCACCGGCTGTTCGATCTGGGCGGGGAACTGGCGATGCCAGCGTATCAAGCACTGAACAGCGCTGAAGTGGAGCGCCTGGAGGCGGCGATCGACCGCTGGAACGAAGAGCTGGGGCCGCTGGAGAACTTCATTCTGCCCAGTGGTTCGGCGCTGATCGCCCAGGCCCACGTGTGCCGCAGCCTGGCCCGCAGTGCCGAGCGGCGCTGCCAGCAGTTGAACAGCATCGAGCCGCTGGCCGGGGTGGGCCTGGCGTATATCAATCGGTTGTCGGATTTGCTGTTTGTCGCGGCACGCTTGATAGCACGGCGTCAGGGAGTGGCCGAGGTGTTGTGGCAGGCTGCGGCCAAACCCTGAGGGCCTCATCGCGGGTCAAGCCCGCTCCTACAGGTGGCGATCCTGTAGGAGCGGACTTGCCCCGCGATCAATTCAGAGCTCAGGCCAGAACGCGCGGATCCCCGCCACACCCTGAGCGCCATGCTGCCAGGCCTTTTCCTGCTCGGCAGCGCCCACGCCACCAAGCAGATACACAGGCTTGCTGAAGCCTTCGATCAGTTGCTGCGCCTGGTCCCAGCCCAGTGGCACGGCATCCGGATGGGTCTGGGTCGCCTGCACCGGTGACAGGGTGACGAAATCCACGCCCATCTGCTCGGCCAGTGCCAGTTCTTCAGCGTTATGACACGACGCCGCCAGCCAGCGCTGCCTGGGGAACGGCCGGCCTTTGCTGGCGTACTTGCGCAGCTGCTCAGAGGTCAGGTGCCAACCGGCCGCCGGGAAGTCGCCCAGCCATTCCAGCGGGCCCTTGAGCATCAACTGCGCCTTGCCCGCGCACAGACCGACCGCATCTACCGCGACATCGCGGTATTTGGGGTCGTACATGTTCGGCGCACGTAGTTGTACCAGCTTGATTCCGTCGGCAATGGCCTTCTGGATGCCTCGCAACATCTGCGGGACTTCCAGCCCCTCGGGAGTAATCAGGTATTGCCCCGGCAAACGCGCGGCGGCAACGATTGGCTGGTTGGCTTCAGGGAAGTCGTAGTCCGGCAACTCCCGCGCAGTCACCCAGGCCAGCGGCTGGCCTTCGGCGCCATGGGGTTCGCCGCTAAAGCCGTTAACGTCCCAGACATCCAGCAGTACCTGTTTGTCCGGGTAATCGTGCTTGACCTTGATCAGCGGCCGCGCCGCAGTGACAACGATGCCCAGCTCTTCATGAAGCTCACGAGCCAGGGCCACTTCGACCGCTTCGCCGTCTTCGACCTTGCCACCGGGAAATTCCCACAGGCCGCCCTGGTGCTGGCTGTCAGCGCGGCGGGCAATCAGGATGCGTCCGTCGGTGCCGCGGATGACCGCGGCGGCTACATGCACACGTTTCACCCTTCACGCTCCGCCAGGCCAGCTTGTTGCCAGGCCTGGAAGGCTGGCCACTGGTAGATGGTCTCGATATAGGCCGCCGCATCTGCCGGCACTTCGACCCGGTAGGTGCGCAGGCGCACGGCGATCGGGGCAAAGAAGGCGTCGGCCAGGCTCAGGCTGCCGAACAGGTAAGGGCCAGCCTCTTTGGCTGCCAGGCGGCATTCGGACCACAGCGCGACGATGCGGTCGATATCGACCTGCACGTCCAGCGGCATGCTTTCCAGCGCTTGATCGCGAGACAGGTCGAACGGCATGTTGCCACGCAGGGCGAAGAAGCCGCTGTGCATCTGTGCGCAAGCCGAACGGGCCTGGGCACGGGCAGCGACGTCGGTAGGCCAGAGGTTGGCTTGCGGGTGACGCTCGGCCAGGTATTCGGCAATCGCCAGGGAGTCGGCAATCACCCCGTGCTCGCTTTTGAGCAGCGGTACCTTGGCAGTGGGCGAATGCTCGAGCAGGCGCTGGCGGGTGTCAGGCTGGTTGAGCTTGATCAGGGTTTCATCGTAAGTAGCACCGGCCAGCTCAAGGGCCAGGGCGGCGCGCAGCGACCAGGAGGAGTACAGCTTGTCGCCGATGATCAGGTGGTAGCTCATGGTTCGGCTCCATCAGGGGCTTTTCGCGGGTCAAGCCCGCTCCTACAGGTTTGGTAGGAGCGGGCTTGCCCGGCGATGAGGTTAAGTACGGTATTCAGCGTTGATTTTCACGTACTCGTGGGACAGGTCGGTGGTCCAGATGGTTTCGCTGCACTGGCCACGGCCCAGCTCGATACGGATGGTGATTTCTTCACGGGCCATGACTGCCGAGCCCTGGGCTTCGGTGTAGCTGGCGCTGCGCCCGCCCTGGCTGGCGATGCACACATCACCCAGGTAGACGTCGATCAGGCTGACGTCCAGGTCCGGTACACCGGCCCGGCCGACCGCGGCGAGGATCCGGCCCCAGTTCGGGTCGGAGGCGAACAGTGCGGTCTTGATCAGCGGCGAGTGGGCCACGGCATAGCCGACGTCCAGGCACTCCTGATGGTTGCCGCCGCCGTTGACTTCAACAGTGACGAATTTGGTCGCACCTTCGCCGTCGCGGACGATGGCCTGGGCGACTTCCATGCACACTTCGAACACGGCTTTTTTCAGCGCTTCGAACAGCGGGCCACTGGCTTCGCTGACTTCGGCGACATCGGCCTTGCCGGTGGCAATCAGCATGCAGCAGTCGTTGGTGGAGGTATCGCCGTCGATGGTAATTCGGTTGAACGACTTGTTGGCGCCGTCGAGGATCAGGTCCTTGAGCACCGCCGGGGCCACCTTGGCGTCGGTGGCGATGTAACCGAGCATGGTCGCCATGTTCGGGCGGATCATGCCCGCGCCTTTGCTGATGCCGGTGACGGTGATGGTCACGCCGTCATGCTGGAACTGGCGGCTGGCGCCTTTAGGCAGGGTGTCGGTGGTCATGATGCCGGTGGCGGCAGCGGCCCAGTTGTTTTCCGACAAGTCATCGATGGCTGCCTGCAGGGCGCCTTCGATCTTCTCGACCGGCAGCGGCTCGCCGATCACGCCGGTGGAGAATGGCAGCACGGCACTGGCGTCGACGCCAGTCAGCTCGGCCAGCTTGGCGCAGGTGCGCTCGGCCGCAGCCAGGCCTGGCGCGCCGGTGCCGGCGTTGGCGTTGCCGGTGTTGGTCAGCAGGTAGCGCACGGTACCCTGTACGCGCTGTTTGGCGAGGATCACCGGGGCGGCGCAAAAGGCGTTCAGGGTAAACACGCCGGCGACGCTGGAGCCTTCGGCGCAGCGCATTACCACCACGTCCTTGCGCCCGGGGCGCTTGATGCCCGCAGAGGCGATGCCGAGTTCGAAACCTGGAACCGGGTGCAACGTTGGCAAAGGACCAAGACCAACAGCCATGAAAGCGCTCCTAGAAAAAAGGCACCGGGACGAGATTACCGGCGCTTGAGATGGAACAACGCCGCGACGGTCAGGACCAGTCGCGGCGCGGTGTTCAGATGTCAGCGAGGTACTACGGCGTGATGATCAGTCGATCTTGCCGTGGCACTGCTTGAACTTCTTGCCCGAACCGCACCAGCATGGCTCGTTGCGGCCTAGCTTCTGCTCGTTGCGCACAGGCGCGGCGGCCACGGCAACGTCAGCACCGTCTTCCTGCGGTTCAGCTTCAAGGCCCGGGGCCTCGGCGTGCTGGAACTGCATGCGCGCAGCCAGCTCTTCGGCTTCGCGGCGCAGACGGGCCTCTTCCTCGACCGGATCTTCGCGGCGCACCTGAACGTGCGAGAGCACGCGGATGGTGTCGCGCTTGATCGAATCGAGCAGCTCCTGGAACAGGTTGAACGACTCGCGCTTGTACTCCTGCTTCGGGTTCTTCTGCGCATAGCCGCGCAGGTGGATACCGTGGCGCAGATGGTCCATGGTCGACAGGTGGTCTTTCCACAGGTCGTCGAGCACACGCAGCAGGATCTGCTTCTCGAAGGTACGCAGGGCTTCGGCGCTGGCCTGCTCTTCCTTCTCGTTGTAGGCCGCCAGCAGCTCGGTCATGAGCTTGGCACGCAGGGTTTCTTCGTACAGGTGGTCGTCTTCGTCGAGCCATTGCTGAATCGGCAGCTTGACCCCGAAATCGCTGGCCAGGGCCGCTTCCAGGCCGGCCACGTCCCACTGCTCGGGCAGCGATTGCGGCGGAATGTGCTGGGCGACGGTGACGTCGAGCACTTCCTGGCGGAAGTCGGCGATGGTGTCGCCAATGTTGTCGGCTGCCAGCAGGCTGTTACGCATGTGGTAGATGACTTTACGCTGTTCGTTGGCGACGTCGTCGAACTCGAGCAACTGCTTGCGAATGTCGAAGTTGCGGCCTTCGACCTTGCGCTGGGCTTTTTCGATGGCGTTGGTGACCATGCGGTGTTCGATGGCTTCACCGGACTGCATGCCCAGGGCCTTCATGAAGTTCTTCACCCGGTCAGAGGCGAAGATACGCATCAGGCTGTCTTCCAGCGACAGGTAGAAACGGCTCGAACCCGGGTCGCCCTGACGACCGGAACGGCCACGCAGCTGGTTGTCGATACGGCGCGATTCGTGACGCTCGGAAGCAATCACGTGCAGGCCACCGGACTCGATCACCTGCTGGTGACGCTTCTGCCAGTCGGCCTTGATCTGCGCGACCTGCTCGGCGGTCGGGCTGTCCATGGCGGCGACTTCGACTTCCCAGTTACCGCCCAGGAGGATGTCGGTACCGCGACCGGCCATGTTGGTGGCGATGGTCAGCGCACCCGGGCGACCGGCCTGGGCAATGATCTCGGCTTCTTTTTCGTGGTACTTGGCGTTCAGGACCTTGTGATCGATGCCTTCCTTCTGCAGCAGGTTGGACATGTGCTCGGAGGTTTCGATGGTCGCGGTGCCCACCAGGACCGGACGGCCCTGGGTCATGCTTTCCTTGATGTCGGCGATGATAGCCTGGTACTTCTCGTCGGCGGTCAGGTACACCAGGTCGTTGAAGTCCTTACGGGCCAACGGCTTGTTCGGCGGGATCACCATCACGTTGAGGCCGTAGATCGACTGGAACTCGAACGCTTCGGTGTCGGCGGTACCGGTCATGCCCGACAGTTTGTTGTACAGGCGGAAGTAGTTCTGGAAGGTGGTCGAGGCCAGGGTCTGGCTCTCGGCCTGAATGTTCAGGTTCTCTTTCGCTTCGATCGCCTGGTGCAGGCCTTCGGACAGACGACGGCCCGGCATGGTACGCCCGGTGTGTTCGTCGATCAGCAGGATCTGGCCGTCCTGGACGATGTACTCGATGTTGCGATGGAACAGCTTGTGCGCGCGCAGGCCGGCGTAGACGTGGGTCAGCAGGCCCAGGTTGTGCGCCGAGTAGAGGCTCTCGCCCTCGGCCAGCAGGCCGACCTGGGTGAGCATCTCTTCGATGAACTGGTGGCCGGCTTCGTTGAGTTCAACCTGACGGCTCTTCTCGTCGATGCTGTAGTGGCCTTCCTGGGTAACCTGGCCCTCGACTTCCTCGATGTGCTGCTTGAGGCGCGGGATCAGCTTGTTGATCTCGATGTACAGCTTGGAGCTGTCTTCGGCCTGGCCGGAGATGATCAGCGGGGTACGGGCTTCATCGATGAGGATGGAGTCGACTTCGTCGATCACGGCGAAATTCAGCTCGCGCTGGAATTTCTCTTCCATGCTGAAGGCCATGTTGTCGCGCAGGTAGTCGAAACCGAATTCGTTGTTGGTGCCGTAGGTGATGTCGGCGGCATAGGCAATGCGCTTCTCTTCCGGCGGCTGGAACGGTGTGACGACACCGACGGTCAGGCCGAGGAATTCGTACAGCGGACGCATCCAGTTGGCGTCGCGGCGGGCCAGGTAGTCGTTCACCGTGACCACGTGCACGCCTTTGCCCGACAAGGCATTGAGGTACACGCCCAGGGTTGCGACCAAGGTCTTGCCTTCACCGGTACGCATTTCTGCGATCATGCCTTCGTGCAAGGTCATGCCGCCGATCAGCTGCACATCGAAGTGACGCATGCCCATGACCCGCTTGCCCGCTTCACGGGCGACCGCGAAGGCTTCAGGCAACAGCTGGTCGAGGGTCTCGCCTTTGGCCAGGCGCTCTTTGAACGCTGCGGTCTTGGCGCGCAGCTGCTCGTCCGAGAGGGCCACCATCTGCTCTTCGAAGGCATTGACGATCTGTACCGTCTTGAGCATGCGTTTGACTTCACGCTCGTTCTTGCTTCCAAAAAGTTTTTTTAACAAAGGCGCAAACATATCGGCAGGATCTTCCACACGTGGGGATGGAGGGCGGCCCCGTAAGTCGCCCGTGCAGCCCTAATGGCCGCATGCGAACGAGCATTCTACCCGGAAACGATGGTGAGGAAAGTGGCGGATTTCCACGATGCTGGCACAGCGCTTTGACGGGGCATGGTTAAAATAAGGCCTTTTTCGCCAACTTCAAGCCATTGCAACATGAAGTTTTACCCTCGCAGCGCAAACAGGGCCTGCCTGTGGCGATCTGCTAAGATGGCAGCTCTGTAACTTCAGGTGTCCCTTCATGGCTTTTCGCCCCTCGCCAGCCCGCGCTCCCGCTGTCCTTCTGCGCGAAGCCCGGCCGCTCAAAGCCCTGTTCAGCCAGGCCCAGCGCCTGGCGCAACTGCAGAAGCTGCTCGACAGCCAGCTGCAGCCGGCGGCCCGCGAACATTGCCACCTCGCTTCCTGGCGCGAGGGCACGCTGTTGTTGATCGTCACCGACGGCCACTGGGCCACCCGCCTGCGTTACCAGCAAAAACGCCTGCAACGCCAGTTGCAGACCCTGGAAGCCTTTGCCAGCCTGACGCGGATTGTGTTCAAGGTACAGCCACCGACCACCCAGAGCCGCGCGGCCGGGCACACCGCCGACCTGTCGAGCCGGGCGGCCGAAAGTATTCAGGCGACGGCTGAAGGCATCAGCGATCCGAAGCTGCGGGCGGCGCTGGAGCGGTTGGCCAGCCATGCGCGGGATAAGGATGCGGCGGACTCTTGAGGGTATGACTCGACTTGCCCCCGATGCGCCTGCTATCGCGGGGCATGCCCGCTCCTACAGGGGCTTCAGGCATAAAAAAGGCCACCCGAAGGTGGCCGAAAAAAACTAAAGAAGAGAGTGTTCGTACTTACACTGCCGCAACCGGACGCATGTAAGAGATCGGTGCCGTGCTGGCATCTTCGAAAGTCACCACTTCCCAGGCGTCTGTTTCCTCGATCAGCTTGCGCAGCAGCTGGTTGTTCAGCGCGTGTCCGGACTTGTAGCCCTTGAACTCGCCGATCAGGCTGTTGCCCAGCAGGTAGAGGTCGCCGATGGCGTCGAGGATCTTGTGCTTGACGAATTCGTCTTCGTAGCGAAGACCGTCT
This sequence comes from Pseudomonas sp. UC 17F4, assembly GCF_900101695.1. NCBI lineage: Bacteria > Pseudomonadati > Pseudomonadota > Gammaproteobacteria > Pseudomonadales > Pseudomonadaceae > Pseudomonas > Pseudomonas sp. UC 17F4. The sequence goes on along the minus strand of NZ_FNKV01000001.1, from coordinate 1,770,893 downwards.
TCGTTGAGCACGCCGTCCTTGTCGACCACGATGGCGTTTTCCACACTGCCACCGAGTGCGAGGTTGTGCTTGCGCAGGTACTCGATGTCACTCATGAACCCGAAGGTACGGGCGCGGCTGACTTCCTTCACAAACGAGGTGCTGGAAAAGTCCACGCTGGCGCTTTGGGTCCGGTTGCGGAACACCGGGTGATCGAAATCGATCTCGAAACTCACCTTGAACCCGTCGAATGGCAGGAAAGTAGCGCGCTTGTCGCCGTCTTCCACTGTCACCTCGCGCAGGATGCGGATGAACTTCTTGGCTGCGTCCTGTTCTTCCAGGCCGGCAGATTGAATCAGGAATACAAAGGGCCCAGCGCTACCGTCCATGATCGGCACTTCGGACGCGGAGAGCTCGACGTAGGCGTTATCGATGCCCAGGCCAGCCATGGCCGAGAGCAAGTGCTCAACCGTGTCTACCTTGGTATCGCCGTTGACCAGTGTCGTCGACATGGTGGTCTCGCCGACGTTGGCCGCGCGGGCGGGAATTTCCACCACGGGGTCGAGGTCGGCACGGCGAAATACGATGCCGGTATCCACAGGTGCAGGTTTGAGGGTCAGGTAAACCTTTTCCCCGGAGTGCAGGCCGACACCTGTGGCACGGATAATATTCTTCAGGGTGCGTTGTTTAATCATGGCATTGGCCGCTTCAGCGCAAATTGCGAACTGGTATCAACAAAGGCTGAGGATAATACCAGACCCGGCCTTTGCTGAACACCAATCACCCTTATACCCCTGATAAATTTCATTAATCGGCCTGACGACGCAGGAATGCCGGGATGTCCAGGTAGTCCAGATCGTCTTGCGGATTAAGTTTTGCAGCAGCCGCAGCACCGGCGTGGGCCTGGTTGCGCATCACGGTCGGACGCTCCAGGTCACGGTAGTTAACCGACGACTCGTTGCGTACAGGGGCCGGAGCCGGGGTCTGCGCCGCAGCGGTCTGCATGGTGTTGTCGATAACCTTGACCGGCTTCTCGATTTTCGCACCCAGGCCAGTGGCAACCACGGTAACGTGCAGCTCGTCGCGCATGTCCGGATCGATAACGGTACCGACCTTGACCATGGCGTGATCGGATGCGAAGGCCTCGATGATGCTACCGACGTCCGAGTACTCACCCAGCGACAGGTCAGGACCTGCGGTGATGTTCACCAGGATGCCGCGAGCGCCCTGCAGGTTGACGTCTTCGAGCAGCGGGTTGCGGATGGCTGCCTCGGTCGCTTCACGTGCACGGTTAGGACCGCTGGCACAGCCGGTACCCATCATGGCCATGCCCATCTCGCTCATCACGGTACGCACGTCGGCGAAGTCGACGTTGATCATGCCCGGGCGCTTGATGATGTCGGAGATACCGCGAACGGCACCGGCCAGTACGTCGTCAGCCTTGGCAAACGCCGACAGCAGGCTGGCGTCCTTGCCGAGGATGGTCAGCAGCTTCTCGTTGGGGATGGTGATCAGCGAGTCGACGCTGTCAGCCAGTGCACGGATGCCCTCGTCGGCAATCTGCATGCGCTTGCGGCCTTCGAACGGGAACGGCCGGGTCACCACGGCAACGGTGAGGATGCCCAGTTCCTTGGCCACTTCGGCGATGATTGGCGCCGCACCGGTACCGGTACCGCCGCCCATGCCGGTGGTGATGAACACCATGTTGGTGCCTTGCAGCACTTCAGCGATGCGCTCACGGTCTTCCAGCGCGGCCTGGCGGCCGACTTCCGGATTGGCCCCGGCACCCAGGCCCTTGGTCACGCCGGTACCCAGTTGCAGGATGGTGCGCGCGCCGATGTTTTTCAGCGCTTGAGCATCGGTGTTGGCGCAGATGAATTCGACGCCTTCGATGTTGCTCTTGACCATGTGATTGACGGCGTTGCCACCGCCGCCACCGACGCCGATCACTTTGATGACCGGACTTTGCGGGACGTTGTCTACGAGCTCGAACATTTTCCCTCTCCTTACAGTTCTCTAGTTTTTGCGCCTACTACTACTGCTTTGAAACTTTAAAAGTTGCCCTGGACCCAGCGTTTGAAGCGTTCGAACGCTGGAGCCTTCGGTTCATCGCCATAGCCGTTGTTGCTGCTGCTGATACCGGTCAGGGTCAAGCCGTCGGACTGCTTCTGCAGGCCGTAGGTCAAAAGGCCCACACCGGTGGAATAAATCGGGTTGCGCACCACATCGCTAAGGCCGCGAACACTGTGCGGCACGCCCAGGCGTACCGGCATGTGGAAGATTTCCTCGGCAAGTTCTACCGCGCCTTCCATTTTCGAGGTACCGCCGGTCAGGACGATGCCCGCCGGTACCAGGTCTTCGTAGCCGCTGCGACGCAGTTCGGCCTGGATCAGGGTAAAGAGCTCGTCGTAACGCGGCTCGACCACTTCGGCCAGGGCCTGGCGCGACAGTTCGCGCGGCGGACGGTCGCCGACGCTCGGCACCTTGATGGTTTCACCGGCGCCGGCCAGCTTGGCCAGGGCGCAGGCGTAACGGATCTTGATCTCTTCGGCGTATTGGGTCGGGGTACGCAGGGCCATGGCGATGTCGTTGGTCACCTGGTCGCCGGCAATCGGGATCACCGCGGTGTGACGGATTGCGCCTTCAGTGAAGATGGCGATGTCGGTGGTGCCGCCACCGATGTCGACCAGGCACACGCCGAGCTCTTTCTCGTCATCGGTCAGCACCGAGTAGGCCGAGGCCAGTTGCTCGAGGATGATGTCGTCGATTTCCAGGCCGCAGCGACGCACGCACTTTTCGATGTTCTGCGCGGCATTGACGGCGCAGGTGACCACGTGGACCTTGGCTTCCAGACGCACGCCGGACATGCCCAGTGGCTCGCGCACGCCTTCCTGGTTGTCGATCACGTAGTCCTGCGGCAGGGTGTGCAGGACCCGCTGGTCGGCCGGAATGGCCACGGCCTGGGCGGCGTCGAGCACGCGCTCAAGGTCGGCGGCGCTGACTTCACGGTCGCGGATGGCGACGATGCCGTGGGAGTTCAGGCTGCGGATGTGATTGCCGGCAACACCGACGAACGCCGAGTGGATCCGGCAGCCAGCCATCAGCTGGGCCTCTTCGACCGCACGCTGGATCGACTGCACGGTGGACTCGATATTGACCACCACGCCCTTCTTCAGCCCGCGCGATGGGTGGGTGCCGATACCGACGATTTCCAGGGTGCCGTCGGCGGCGACTTCGCCCACCAGTGCCACGACCTTGGAGGTGCCGATATCCAGCCCGACGATCATTTTGCCGCTATGCGCATTTGCCATGGGTCCTGCCTCTCTCTAATTCTTCGCAACGGCGGGTTGGGCCGTCGTCGGTGCATTCGGTTCCCGCCAGCCAACAGCCAGGCCATTGGCATAACGCAGATCGATGCGGGCGATGTTCGTGATCTGTTCTTTGAGTGTCTTGTCGTAAATGGCAATGAAGCGGCGCATCTTTTCCACCAGATGATCGCGTCCCAGCAGCAGTTCGATACCTGGCCCGGCGCTACCGGCACCGGTGGTCAGGAACCAGCTGCCGCGCTCGCGCAACTCCAGCCGGGCAATCGAAAAGCCCATCGGCCGCAACATCTGGCTCAGGACCTGATATTGCTGCATTACTTTTTGCTGCGCCCGCTGCGGCCCGAACAGCTGCGGCAGGTGCTCGTAGTTGGCCAGTTCACGCGGGGTAAAGGCCTGGCCCTGGTTATTGAGCAAGGCTTCGTCACCCCAGCGCGCGACCGGCAACTGTTCTTCCAGGCGGATCACCACTTCATCCGGCCACACCCGGCGCACTTCGGCGTGGGCGATCCAGGGCATCTGCTCCAGTTCCGCGCGCATGCTCGCCAGGTCGACGGTGAAGAAGCTCGCCGCTACGTAGGGGGCGATCCGCTGCTGCACCGCCTGCTGGCTGATGTAGCTGAGGTCGCCCTGTACGGCGATCTTGGTAATCGGCCGATCGGCGTACGGCATCAGGCGCTGGGCACCTTCGTAGGCGCCAAAACCTGCGACGACCAGCAGCACCGGCCACAGCAGGCGCTTGAACACGCTGAAGTTGGCCTTGGGCAGGCGCGCCGACAGTGGCTCCTTGGCCACCATCCGGCTGGCACCACGCGGCACCGGCTTGTTACGGCCGGGGGCGGGTTGCTGATGACGTAACATCGCGCCTTGCATGGGCTTAACCTCGCGCCGGGGCGCTTGCCGCCAGGATCGCCAGCACCAACTGCTGGAAGTCCAGGCCGGCCGCGCGTGCCGCCATCGGGACCAGGCTGTGATCAGTCATGCCTGGTGCGGTGTTGACCTCGAGCAGCCAGAAACGCCCCTGCTCGTCCTGCATCACGTCCAGGCGGCCCCAGCCGGCGATGCCGATGGCGTCGCAGGCACGGGCAGTCAGGTCGATCAGCTCTTGTTCCTTGGCCGCGTCCAGGCCGCACGGGATGCGGTACTGGGTATCGTTGGCAATGTACTTGGCGTCGTAGTCATAGAAGGTGTGCGGCGTGCCCAGGGCAATCGGCGGCAACACCTGGCCACGCAGGGTCGCGACGGTGAACTCCGGACCATGAATCCATTGTTCGACCAACACTTGCGAATCGTAGGTAGCGGCGTCCTTCCAGGCGGCGATCAATTCGTCGACACCCTGCACTTTCGCCATACCGATACTGGAACCTTCATGGGCCGGTTTGACGATCAAAGGGAAGCCCAGTTCCGCACCTGCAGAAATACAGTCGGCTTCGCTGCTCAGCACCGCGTGGCGCGGGGTCGGAATCCCCAGGCTGTGCCAGACCTGCTTGGTCCGCAGCTTGTCCATGGCCAGTGCCGACGCGAGGATGCCGCTGCCGGTATAAGGGATGCCCAGGCACTCCAGCAGGCCCTGCATGCTGCCGTCTTCACCGCCACGGCCGTGGAGGATGATGAAGGCGCGGTCGATCTTCTCGCTCAGCAGGCGCTGCAGCAGATCGTCACCGACATCGATGGCGACCACGTCGACACCGGCGCTGGTCAGCGCCTGGATGACTGCGGCGCCGGATTTCAGCGAAACCTCGCGCTCGGCGCTCTTGCCGCCGTACAGCACGGCAACGCGGCCGAAGGCTTTCGGGTCGATGGTCGAGTGCAAAGTGGCGTATGCGTTATCAGTCATTTCGACTTCCCCTGACTGGCAACAGCACCAGCGAACAACGGACTCTTGAGTAATTGCGGGGCCAGGCCACCGATGTCACCGGCGCCCTGGCACAGCAGGATGTCGCCAGCGCGCAGCAGCGGCTTGACCAGCGGCGCCAGCTCGATGCCGCGCTCGATGTAGATCGGGTCGAGCTGGCCGCGCTGGCGGATGCTGTGGCACAGCTGACGGCTGTCGGCACCGGGGATCGGCTCTTCGCCGGCCGGATAGACTTCCATCAGCAACAGTACGTTGGCGTCGGCCAGGACCTGGACGAAATCGTCGTAGAGGTCGCGGGTGCGGCTGTAACGGTGCGGCTGGTAAACCATCACCAGGCGCCGCTCAGGCCAGCCACCGCGCACGGCCTTGATCACCGCCGCGACTTCGGTCGGGTGGTGGCCGTAGTCGTCGACCAGCATCACGCTGCCGCCCTCTACCGGCAGTTCGCCGTAGACCTGGAAGCGCCGCCCTACCCCCTGGAACCCCGAAAGGCCCTGGACAATGGCTTCATCGCTGATGCCCTCGTCGGTGGCAATGGCGATGGTCGCCAGGGCGTTGAGCACGTTGTGATTGCCCGGCATGTTGACCGACACGTCCAGCGGCTCGCGATCGCGGCGCAGCACGGTGAAGTGGGTCTGCATGCCCGACTGGCGGACATTGATCGCGCGCACGTCGGCTTCTTCGCTGAAGCCATAGGTGACCGCCGGCCGCTTGACCTGCGGGAGGATCTCGCGCACCACCGGATCGTCCAGGCACATCACCGCCAGCCCGTAGAACGGCAGGTTGTGGAGGAACTCGACGAAGGTTTTCTTCAGTTTGTTGAAGTCGCCTTCGTAGGTCGCCATATGGTCGGCGTCGATGTTGGTGACCACCGCCACCAGCGGCTGCAGGTGCAGGAAGCTGGCGTCGCTTTCATCGGCTTCGGCGATCAGGTAGCGGCTGGTGCCGAGCTGGGCATTGGTGCCGGCTGCATTGAGGCGGCCACCGATGACGAAGGTCGGGTCCAGGCCACCGGCGGCGAACACCGAGGCCAGCAGGCTGGTGGTGGTGGTCTTGCCATGGGTACCGGCAACGGCGATGCCGTGGCGGTAGCGCATCAGCTCGGCGAGCATCTCGGCCCGCGGCACCACCGGAATGCGCCGCTCAAGGGCGGTGGCGACTTCCGGGTTGGCGGTGTTGATGGCGCTCGAGACCACCAGCACATCGGCGCTGGCGGCGTTCTCGGCACGGTGACCGATGAAGATCTGCGCACCGAAGGATTCCAGACGCTCGGTGACCGGCGAGGTCTTGAGGTCGGAGCCCGACACCTGGTAACCCAGGTTCAGCAGCACTTCGGCAATACCGCACATGCCCACGCCGCCGATACCGACGAAGTGGATGCGACGGATACGGCGCATTTCCGGTTGTGGCATGGCTTTTTGATTCTCAACCATGGGCCACCTCCAGACAGATATCGACCACGGTGCGGGTGGCAGCGGGCTTGGCCAGGCGCCGGGCAGTGGCGGCCATGGTGGTGAGTTTTTCCGGTTGCATCAGCACCTCGTTCAGGCGTTCAGCGAGTTGCGCTGCGCCAGTTGTCGCTTGTGGCATCAGGAAGGCAGCGCCTTCACGGGCCAGATAATGGGCGTTGTGGGTCTGGTGGTCGTCGATGGCATGGGGCAAGGGCACCAGCATCGAGGGCAAGCCGGCCGCAGCCAGCTCGCTGACAGTCAGCGCACCCGCGCGGCAGACCACCAGATCAGCCCAGCCATAGGCATGGGCCATGTCCTTGATGAACGGCTCTACCTGAGCCTCGACACCCGCCTGGCGATAACGCTCGGCGGTAATCTGGTCGTGCTGCTTGCCAGCCTGGTGGAACACCTCGGGACGAATCTCCTGAGGCACCTGGGCCAGGGCCTGGGGCAGCAGCTTGTTCAGCGGTTCGGCACCCAGGCTTCCGCCGAGTACCAGCAAGCGAGGCCTGCGCGCGCCCAGGGGCTCGCGCAGGGTTTCCATGAACAGTTCGCTGCGCACCGGGTTACCGGTGGTGCGCAGTTTGTCCGACGCCGCGAAGGTGTCGGGGAAAGCTTCGCAGACTCGGCCAGCCAAGGGCACCAGCAGCCGATTGGCGGTACCGGCGCGGGCGTTCTGCTCGTGAATCACCACCGGCACGCCGCAGAGCTTGGCGGCTACGCCACCGGGGCCGGTCACGTAGCCACCGAAGCCGACCACGCACACCGGCTTGAGCTGACGAATGATCCGCCGCGCCTGCAGCACCGCCTTGACCAGGGTGAACGGCGCCTTGAGCAACGACAGCTTGCTCTTGCCGCGCAGGCCGGTGACCTGGATCAGGTGCAATTGCAGGCCTGCCTGGGGCACCAGTTCATTCTCGATACCGCGAGGGGTGCCCAGCCAGTGCACGCTGAAGCCGCGCGCCTGGAACTCACGGGCGCAGGCCAGCGCCGGGAACACGTGGCCCCCGGTGCCGCCGGCCATGATCAATACGTTCTTGCCGTTAGCGGCCATGATTCGGCTCCTCGGCAAAATCGCTTTCATCGAATTCGTGTTCTTCACTGCCCAGGTGCGTGCGGCTCTCCCACTCGATCCGTAGCAGCAAACCGACGCAGGCGCAGCAGATCACCAGCGAGCTACCGCCGTAACTGAGGAACGGCAGGGTCAGGCCCTTGGTCGGCAGCAGGCCGACGTTCACGCCGATGTTGATCAGGAACTGACCAATCCACAGAAAGGCCAGGCCGAAAGCCATGTAGGCGGCAAAGAACTGCTTGGCTTTTTCAGCCCACAGGCCGATGTACAGCGCGCGCACAGTGACAAACACAAACAGCGCCACGGTGACCAGCGAGCCGACCACGCCCAGTTCTTCGGCAAGCACCGAGAAGACGAAGTCGGTGTGCGCTTCGGGCAGGTAGAACTGCTTCTGCACGCTGTTGCCCAGGCCGACACCCAGCCACTCGCCGCGACCGAAGGCGATCAGCGCCTGGGTCAGCTGGTAGCCGGAGCCGAACTGATCCGACCAGGGGTCGGTAAAGGTAATCAAACGTGCCATCCGGTAGGGCTGGGCCTGGACCAGGATGAACACCGCCGCCACCGCCAGCACCACCATCAAGCTGAAACGGAACAGACCGACGCCACCAAGGAACAGCATCGCTGCCGCCGCGCCCATCATGACCACCGTGGCACCGAAGTCCGGCTCCATCAGCAGCAGGCCGGCCATTGGCAACAGCACGATGAACGGCTTGAAGAAGCCCATCCAGCTTTCGCGCACTTCCTGCTGGCGACGCACCAGGTAACCGGCCAGGTAAATGACCACGAAGACCTTGGCGATTTCCGAGGGCTGGACGTTGAAGAAGCTGAAGCCGATCCAGCGCATCGAGCCGTTCACTTCGCGGCCGATGCCCGGCACCAGTACCAGCACCAGCAGGCCGAAGGCGCCGACCAGCATGGTGAAGCCCATCTTCTGCCAGGTGGCGATCGGCACCATCATGGTGACGATGCAGGCAAAGACGCCGATGGCCACGTACACCAGGTGGCGAAACATGTGATACAGCGGGTTGCCCGACTGCGCCGCGGCGACTTCCGAGGACGCCGAGGTGATCATCACCAGGCCGAGGCCGAGCAGCGCCAGGCAACCGGCGAGCATGGCGAAATCGAGGTCGATGCCGCGACCGCTGATCAGCGGCGATGGATAAGGCTTGATGATGCCGAAGATCATGCCAGCCCTCCTGCGGCCTGGGCGAACAGGCGCCCACGCTCTTCGAAGTTTTTGAACATGTCCAGGCTCGCGCAGGCCGGCGACAACAGCACGGCATCGCCAGGCTGGGCCAGTTCGGCGCATTGCTGCACGGCTTCATCGAGGGTGTTCACCCGGATCTGCGGCACGTCGTCGCCCAGGGCTTGCGCCAGGCGCTCGGCATCGCGGCCAAGCAGCACAACGGCGCGGCAGTTGGCTGCAACCGGTGCGCGCAGGGCGCTGAAGTCGGCACCTTTGCCATCGCCGCCGGCGACCAGCACCAGCTTGCCGTCGATATCGGCGCCCAGGCCTTCGATCGCCGCCAGGGCGGCACCGACGTTGGTCGCCTTGGAGTCGTCATACCAGTTCACGCCGTTACGCTCGCGGATCCACTGGCAACGGTGGGCAAGGCCTGCGAAGGTGCGCAGGCTGGAGAGCATGGCGTCCATCGGCAAACCGACCGCATGGCCCAGGGCCAGGGCCGCCAGGGCGTTGGACTGGTTGTGGGCGCCGCGAATCTTCAGCTCGCGCACCGGCATCAGATTCTGGAATTCGAACGCCAGGTACTTCTCGCCGCTCTCTTCGCGCAGACCGAAGGCTTTGAAGTCGGGGGCGTTCAGACCAAAGGTCCATACCGGTTGGCCTTCAGACAACAGAGGCCGGCTCAGGGCATCCTGGCGGTTGACCACCACCTGGCGCGCACCACGGAAGATCCGGTGCTTGGCCAGATGATAGGCCGGCAGGCCGCTGTAGCGGTCCATGTGGTCTTCGCTGACGTTGAGCACGGTGGCCACTTCGGCGTTGAGCTGGTCGGTGGTCTCCAACTGAAAGCTCGACAGCTCCATCACGTACAGCTCGACGTCGTCGCTGAGCAAATCCAGCGCCGGGGTACCGAGGTTGCCGCCGACCGCCACACGTTTGCCTGCCGCGGCGGCCATTTCGCCAACCAGGGTGGTGACGGTGCTTTTGGCGTTGGAGCCGCTGATGGCAATGATCGGCGCCTTGGCGTTGCGGGCGAACAGTTCGATATCGCCCGACAGCTTCACGCCACGGGCAGCGGCCTGTTGCAGGGCCGGGGTGGCCAGGGCCAGGCCGGGGCTGACATACAGCTCGTCGGCGCGGCAGAGAAACTCGACGTCCAGCTCGCCACAGCGCACTTCCACCTGCGGGAAATCACGGCGCAGGGTGTCCAGTTCCGGCGGGTTGTCACGGGTGTCGGCAACCGCAAAGGCAATGCCCCGGTTCGCCAGGAAGCGAACCAGGGACATGCCGCTCTTGCCGAGGCCGACAACGATGCGGAAGTGGTCAGAAGCGATCAAGGACACGCGTTTCTACCTCAGTTTCAGGGTGGCAAGGCCGATCAGCACCAGAATCACGGTGATGATCCAGAAGCGGACGATCACCCGAGGCTCGGGCCAACCCTTGAGTTCAAAGTGGTGGTGGATCGGCGCCATGCGGAACACGCGCTTGCCGGTCAACTTGAAGGAGGCCACCTGGATCACCACCGACAGGGTCTCCATGACGAACACACCGCCCATGATGAACAGGACGATTTCCTGGCGCACGATCACCGCGATCGTGCCCAGTGCGGCGCCCAGTGCCAGGGCACCGACGTCGCCCATGAACACCTGGGCCGGATAGGTGTTGAACCACAAAAAGCCCAGGCCGGCACCGATCAGCGCGCCACAGAACACGATCAGTTCGCCTGCGCCCGGTACATAAGGGATCAGCAGGTATTCAGCGAATTTCACGTTACCCGACAGGTAGCAGAAGATGCCCAGGGCGCCGCCGACCATGACTGTTGGCATGATCGCCAGGCCATCGAGGCCGTCGGTGAGGTTCACCGCGTTGCTCGAGCCAACGATGACGAAGTAGGTCAGGACGACGAAACCGATACCCAACGGGATGGTGACATCCTTGAGCATCGGCACGATCAGGGTGGTTTCGACGCTGGTCGGCGCGGTCATGTAAAGGAAGATCGCCGCGCCCAGGCCGAACACCGACTGCCAGAAATACTTCCAGCGACTCGGCAGGCCGCGCGAGTTCTTCTCGATCACCTTGCGGTAGTCATCGACCCAGCCGATAGCGCCGAACAGCAGGGTGACGATCAACACCACCCAGACATAACGGTTGGTCAGGTCGGCCCACAGCAGGGTGCTGATGCCGATGGCCGACAGGATCAGTGCGCCACCCATGGTCGGGGTGCCGGATTTGGACAGGTGCGATTGCGGGCCGTCGTTACGAACGGCTTGACCGATCTGGCGAATCTGCAGGGTACGAATCATCCATGGGCCCAGCCACAGGGCCAGCGACAACGCGGTCAGTACACCCAGAATCCCGCGCAGGGACAGGTACTGAAAGACCGCGAAGCCTTTGTAGAACTGTTGCAGATACTCAGCCAGCAGCAGCAGCATTAATGTTTCTCCCCGCTGGAACCGCACAAAGCCGCCACGACGTTCTCCATCGCAGCGCTGCGCGAACCCTTGATCAAAATAGTGGTGTTGGTGGCCTGCTCGGCGGCGCGAACGGCGTCGATCAGGTCAGCTTGATTAGCGAAATGTCGGGCATTGGTACCGAACGCAGCTACCGCGTGGGCCATGTTGGTGCCCACCGCATAGAGTGCCGAAACCTTGTCTTTGGCGTACTCGCCTACCTGCCGATGCCCTTCCTCAGCCCACTGGCCCAATTCGCCGATATCCCCGAGCACCAGGACGGTGCGGCCGGAAAAGCCGGCGAGTATATCAACGGCAGCGCACATCGAGGTGGGGTTTGCGTTGTAAGTGTCATCAATCACCCGCACACCGTTGGCCGTCATCTGCACCACAGTGCGGCCCTTGACCGGTTGCACGGCATTGAGGCCCTGGACGATACCGTCCAGGGTCAGACCAAAGGCATGCGCGGCAGCCGCGGCCGCCAGTGCGTTGGCCACGTTGTGAGTGCCCAGCAGGTTGAGCTGGACCCGCGCCACGCCCAGCGGGCTGTGCAGGTCGAACGACGGGCAACCGCGCGGGTCGTGGGCGATGTTGGCAGCGTGGAAATCGGCGTCGGCGTTGTTCAGGGCGAAGGTCAGCAGCGGGCGATTGCCGGCGCGCTTTTTCCAGATGGCGAAGGCCTTGTCATCAAGGTTCAATACGGCCACGCCATCCTGACCCAGACCTTCGAGGATCTCGCCCTTGGCTTCGACAATCTTCTCTGGCCCGCCGAACTCGCCGACATGAGCAGTTCCGGCATTGTTGATCAACGCGACCTGTGGCTTGGTCAGGCCGACGGTGTAGGCAATTTCGCCGATGCGCGAGGCGCCCAGCTCGATCACCGCCGCGGTGTGTTCCGGAGCCAGTTCGAGCAGGGTCAGCGGTGCGCCAAAATCGTTGTTGAGGTTGCCACGGGTGGCCAGCACCGGGCCACGGGTGCGCAGGATGCTGGCAAGCATCTCCTTGACCGTGGTCTTGCCGCTGGAGCCGGTAATGGCGGCGACCGGCTTGTCGAAAGCGGCGCGGTTCAACGCGCCGAGCTGGCCCAGGGCCAGGCGGGTATCGGCAACCACCAACTGCGCCAGGCTGCTGCCCGGCACTTCGCGCTGCACCAGGGCGGCGACCGCGCCTTTGCCAGCAACGTCGTTCAAGTAATCATGGCCGTCAAAACGCGGCCCGGCCAGGGCAACGAAAAGCTGCCCGGCGGTGATGGCACGGCTGTCGATGCTGACGCCATTGAAGGTTGCATCCTGACCGTGCAGGCGGCCGTTGAGCGGCGCCGTCAGTTGGCTGAGGGACAATGGCTTAAGCATGGGCAGCCTCCCACACGGCCAGGGCCTTCTCAGCTTCAACCAGGTCGGAGAAGTCGTGGCGCTCGCCGTTGATTTCCTGATAGTCCTCATGCCCCTTGCCGGCCAGGACGATGACATCGTCAACGCCGGCGCTGGCAATCAGCTGAGCGATGGCGGCACCGCGGCCGGCAACGAATTCGACCGCATCGGCCTGGGCAAAACCCGGGCGGATGTCGGCGAAGATCTGCTGCGGGTCTTCAGTGCGCGGGTTGTCGTCGGTAACCAGCACGCGGTCAGCCAGGCGCTCGGCAACTTCGGCCATCAGCGGCCGCTTGCCGCGATCGCGATCGCCGCCGCAACCGAACAAGCACAGCAACTGGCCCTTGGCGTGCGGGCGCAACGCTTGCAGCACCTGCTCCAGGGCATCGGGGGTATGCGCGTAATCGACCACCACCAGCGGCTTGCTGCCGCCGCCCAGGCGCTGCATGCGCCCGACCGGGCCTTCCAGCGCCGGGGTAACCTTGAGAATTTCGTCCAGCGGGAAATCCAGCGCCAGCAAGGTGCCGACCGCCGCGAGCATGTTGCTCAGGTTGAAGCGCCCGAGCAGGCGGCTGCGCAGCGCGTGCTCACCCTGGGCGGTGACGATCACGGCGCGCACGCCATCATCATCGAAATGCGCTTCGCGGCAGTACAGCGACGCGGCCGGATCCTTGAGGCTGTAGCTGATCAGGCGCGACTCGCCCTGCCCGGCTGCCAGGCGCCGGCCAAAATCGTCATCGAGGTTGACCACCCGGCAACGCAGGTTCGGCCAGGCGAACAGGCGCGCCTTGGCGTCTTCGTAAGCCTGCATGCTGCCGTGGTAGTCGAGGTGATCACGGGACAGGTTGGTCATCACCGCAATATCGAATGCCAGAGCCGCGACCCGGCCCTGGTCCAGGGCATGGGAAGAGACTTCCATGGCCACGGCCTTGGCCCCGGCCTTTTTCAGGTCACTCAGGGTTGCCTGCACGGCGATCGGGTCCGGCGTGGTCAGGCGACCGCTTTGCAGGGCGCCATAGAAACCGGTCCCGAGGGTGCCGATCAGGCCACAGTGCTGGCCGAGCTGGTCCAGCGCCTGGGCTACCAGCTGGGTGACGCTGGTCTTGCCGTTGGTGCCGGTGACGCCGACCAGGTCGAGCAGGCGGCTCGGCTCGCCGTAGAAACGCCCGGCGATGTCCGACAGTTGCGCGGCCAGGCCCTTGACCGGGATCAACGGCACCTCGGCGATCGGCAGCACGGTAGCGCCTTCGGCTTCATAGGCGACCGCCGCCGCACCGCGCTTGAGCGCGTCGGCAATGTGTTCACGGCCATCCATGCGCGTACCCGGCACCGCCAGGAACAGGTCGCCCGGGCGCACGTTGCGGCTGTCCAGGGTCAGTTCGCGGATCGACGGATCGCGGCTGGCCTGGGTAAAAAGCTTGCTCAATGGCATTGTCATCAACCGCGTCCTCCCTTGACCGGTGCAGCGTTGACTTGCTGCGTAGGTGTTGCCGGCGGCAGGTTGTCCGGCGGAATGTTCATCAGGCGCAGGGTGCCGGACATGACTTTGCTGAACACCGGCGCCGATACCAGGCCACCGAAGTAGCCGCCCTTGCTCGGCTCATCGATGACCACGACCACGGCATAGCGCGGGTCGCTCATCGGCCCGAAGCCGGCGAACAGCGAACGGTACGAATTCTCGGTGTAACCCTTGGAACCGATAGTGGCTTTACGCGCGGTGCCCGACTTGCCACCCACGTGGTAGAACGGCACCTGGGCGCGGAACACCCCGCGCGGCGCCTCGATAACCTGCTGGACCATGCCCTGGATGGTCTCGGCGACTTCCTTGGGCACGACCTGGGTAGACTCCGGCGCCTTGTCGACCTTGAGGATGCTCAGCGGCACCATCTTGCCGTCGTTGGCCAGCGCGGCGTAGGCATGCACCAGTTGCAGCGCGGTCACCGACAGGCCGTAGCCGTAGGACAGGGTCGCGGTCTCGGCCTTGCGCCACTCGCGGTGGTTGGGCAGGTTGCCGACGCGCTCGCCCGGGAAGCCCAGGCCGGTGTACTGGCCAAGCCCCAGCTGGGACATGACCCGGTAGATCGATTCGCCACCGATATCGAAGGCGATCTTGCTCATGCCGACGTTACTGGAGTTGATCAGGATGCCGGTCAGGTCAAGGATCGGCCCTTCGCTGCGCGATACGTCGCGAATGGTGTAGCGGCCCAGTTGCAGGGTGCCCGGGTAGACCTCGACCTTGTCGGTCGGCTTCCAGCGCCCGCTCTGCAGGGCCGCGCTCATGGACAGCGGCTTGACCGTCGAACCTGGCTCGAACACGTCGATGATCGCCCGGTTACGCATGGCCGCCGGGAACATGCTGCGACGGTTGTTGGGGTTGTAGGTCGGCTGGTTGACCATGGCCAGCACTTCGCCGGTCTTGACGTCGAGGATCACCAGGCTGCCGGCCTTGGCTTCCTGTTCGGCAATGGCGTTGCGCAACTCGCGGGTGGCCAGGTATTGCAGGCGCAGGTCGATCGACAACGCCAAGGTCTTTCCGGCCTTGGCGTTTTTGGTTACCTGGATGTCCTTGATCAGCCGGCCGCGCCGGTCCTTGATCACCTGTCGCTTGCCGGGCACGCCGGCCAGCCATTCATCGTAGGCCAGCTCCACGCCTTCGCGGCCATGGTCGTCGAGGTCGGTAAAGCCGACCATGTGCGCGGCGACATCGCCGGCCGGGTAGAAACGACGGAATTCCTCGATGCCATAGACACCGGGGACTTTAAGATCGAGCACCACCTGGCCCTGCTCCGGGGTCAGGCCGCGGACCAGGTAGATGAACTCCTTGCTGGCCTGCTGTTCCAGGCGCGCTGCCAGTTGCTGCGGGTTCTGCTTGAGCGCGGCAGCCAGGGCCGGCCAGCGGTCCTTGGCAGCCTGCATTTCTTTCGGGTTGGCCCACAGGGTGGTCACCGGGGTACTGACGGCCAGCGGCTCGCCATTACGGTCGGTGATCAGCCCGCGGTGCGCAGGAATAGGAATATGTCGCAGGCTGCGGGCATCGCCCTGGCCCTTGAGGAAGTCACGGTCGACCACCTGCAGGTCGATGATGCGCCAGGCAATCGCGCCGACCATCAGTGCCAGCAGGGCGATGACCACGCGGAACCGCCATGGGTAGAGTGCGCCTTCAAGTTTCATCATGGCGCCACCATCCGTACTTCGTCAGCGGCCGGAATACGCATTTTCAGCTGTTCGCTGGCAAGGTTCTCGATACGGCTGTGGGCCGTCCAGGTGCTCTGCTCGAGAATCAGTCGGCCCCACTCGGCCTGGGCCTTGTCGCGCTCGCTGAGTTCGCCGTACAGGGTGTTGAGCAACTGACGGTTCCAGTGCGCGCTGTAGGACACCGCCACCGAAGAAACGAGCACGCCAATGAACAGCAGAAGCATCAGGAAGCTTCCGCCTGGCAAAGGCTTGGCGAACAAACGGCTCACCGCAGTTTCTCGGCGACGCGCATGACCGCGCTACGCGAACGTGGGTTGGCCTTGAGCTCGGCTTCGGAAGCGAACTGGGCCTTGCCGTGGACCTTGATCTTCGGCTCGAAGTGCTTGTGCTGGACCGGCAGGTTGCGCGGCAGGTTGTCGGCCTCACCCTTGACCAGCTTGCGCATGAACAGTTTGACGATGCGGTCTTCCAGCGAATGGAAGCTGATCACCACCAGGCGCCCGCCGACTTCCAGCGCTTCGAGCGCAGCCTCAAGGCCGGCCTCAAGGTCACCGAGTTCGTTGTTGACGTGGATGCGCAGGCCCTGGAAGGCACGGGTTGCCGGGTTCTTGCCCTTTTCCCAGGCCGGGTTGGCAACCTTGAGCACTTCGGCAAGGTCGGCGGTGCGGGTAAACGGAGTTTCTTCACGGCGCAGCACCACGGCACGGGCCATGCGCTTGGCAAAGCGCTCTTCGCCGTATTCCTTGAACACCCGGGCGATTTCTTCTTCCGGCGCAGTGGCGATGAACTCTGCAGCGCTGACGCCGCGAGTCGGGTCCATGCGCATGTCCAGCGGGCCGTCGTTGAGGAAGCTGAAGCCGCGCTCAGGGTCGTCCAGCTGTGGCGACGAGACGCCCAGGTCGAGCAGGATGCCGCTGACCTTGCCGGCCAGGCCGCGCTCGGCAACTTCGGCGCCCAGCTCGGCAAAACTGCGCTGCACAATGACAAAGCGGCCGTCTTCGGCCGCCAGCGCTTGCCCGGTGGCAATCGCTTGTGGGTCCTTGTCAAAACCCAGCAGCCGGCCCTGCGGCCCGAGCTTGCTGAGGACTAGCCGGCTATGCCCGCCGCGCCCGAAGGTGCCATCCAGATAGCAGCCATCGGCGCGTACGGCGAGAGCCTCGACGGCTTCGTCAAGCAGTACGGTGATGTGGTTAAAGCCGCTATCTATAGTCACAGGATCAAATCACGCAGTTCATCAGGCATGGCGCCCGGTTGTTGGATAGCTGCGAGGTCGGCTGCCGAAACCGCGTTCCAGGCATCCTCGTCCCACAGCTGAAATTTGTTCAGTTGCCCCACCAGCATTGCCTTCTTGTCGAGCTTGGCGTACTCGCGCAAACGCGGCGGCACCAGGAAACGCCCACTGCCATCAAGCTCAAGATCCACCGCATTGCCGATCAGCAAACGCTGCAGGCGGCGGTTCTCTTCACGCAATGACGGCAAGGCGCGCAACTTGGCTTCAATCAGCTCCCACTCATCGAGCGGGTACACACATAAACAGGGATCAACCGCATCGATGGTCACGATCAACTGCCCGGAACTACGCGAATCGAGCTCGTCACGGTACCGGCTCGGCATTGCGAGACGGCCCTTTGCGTCGAGGTTGATGGCGTTGGCTCCGCGGAACACGGCTGCGATTCCCCACAATGTTAGCGTTTTTGTGTCAGAAAACCCACTTCATGCCACTTTCTGCCACTTGCGCACACTATAGGAATCCGCCTACCACACCGTCAAGGCACGCTTATAAGGAAATCCCTTACAGATCGGAGATTTAGCGCGCACAGAGAAGATAGAAGGACAATTCGGAAGGGATTTTGACGAAAAAACTCAAACCCACTCAGATGGATAGAGAGCGAAGTTAAAGTAATTTATTAAGAGTAAGATTTTTTCGGTATTACCAGCACGCATCTGCTATCGATTCAAGCAGGAGGGGAAGAGGTGGAGAGTCGATCTGTAAGCCGGGTTCTGTCGAGGACAGTCATTCCTCTACGACGGCCATCACTGGACGCCTTTAGCAACCTACCCGGTTCCAACGCGGGCCGCGCCATATGGAACCCTATTTGGTCTTGCTCCGAGTGGGGTTTACCTAGCCATGAACTGTTGCCAGTCATGCGGTGCGCTCTTACCGCACCTTTTCACCCTTACCGGCACCGAAGTGCTTAGGCGGTTATTTTCTGTGGCACTTTCCGTAGGCTCGCGCCCCCCAGGCATTACCTGGCACTCTGCCCTATGGAGCCCGGACTTTCCTCCCCCCTCTATTGCGGAACAATAGAAGGCAGCGACTGTCCAATCGACTCTCCGCCGCAAAGGTTAACGGTAGCGGGCGCCAAGAACAAGCGATAAAACTGATAATAGCACTATAACATCAGTGGGCTTTCTGTTTTTCCAGTGCCGCCTGGTACAGCAGGTTCTTGCGCACCCCGGTGATTTCCGCCGCCAGCGCAGCGGCGCGCTTGAGCGGCATTTCCGCCAGCAGCAGGTCGAGAATACGCATTGCCTCGCTGCTGACCGCCTGCTCATCTTCCGGCGCGGTATAGCCCGCCACCAGCACCACACACTCGCCACGCTGCTGATTGCTGTCAGCCTCGACGAAGGCGCGCAGCTCGGCCAGCGGCAAACCCTTGAGGGTCTCGAAGGTTTTGGTCAGCTCGCGGGCCAGCAACGCCGGGCGCTCGCCACCGAATACCTCTTCCATGTCCTGCAAGCACTCGAGAATCCGGTGCGGTGCTTCGTAGAAGATCAGCGTACGCGGCTCTTCCTTTACCTGACTCAGGCGCGCGCGACGTCCTACAGCCTTGGCTGGCAGGAAGCCTTCGAAGATGAACCGGTCCGACGGCAGGCCAGCGGCCGACAGCGCCGCGATCAGCGCGCAGGCACCGGGCACCGGCACCACTGCGATGCCGGCGGCGCGGGCCTGGCGTACCAGGTGATAGCCAGGATCGGAAATCAGCGGCGTACCGGCGTCGGAAATCAGCGCGACGTTGTCGCCCGCCAGCAAACGGGTGATAAAACGACTGCCCTCATCACGCTCGTTGTGCTCGTGGCAGGCAGCCAGCGGCGTGTTGATACCAAAGTGTTGCATCAGACGAATGGAGTGACGTGTGTCTTCGGCGGCGATCAGCGCCACATCACCGAGTATTTTCAGTGCCCGGGCACTCATGTCATCCAGGTTGCCGATCGGCGTGGCCACCACGTAAAGCGTGCCCGAAGTGGATTGGGAAGCCCCTGGAACATCAGTCACTGCACACACCTGTCGTCATGATCAAAGCGCCATTGTAGCCCGAGACTCGGCAACATTGGGCAATCAGGATTGCCGCAAAGCGGCGTTCCAGCACCTATATTGAAGGATTAACGCCAGCAAGATCGCGCCCCGGCCAGCGCTTGGGTACAATTGCCAGTTAATTTGATCGAGTAACAGGACCCTTACATGATCGCTTGCCTGCGGCTGTTCACAGCCCTTTGCCTCGCCGCCCTGCTGGCAGCCTGCGCCAGCTCGCCCTCGTCGAGCCTCGGCGAACTGCCGCGCACACCGGATGCCAGCATCGAGCAACTGCTTGAACAGGCCACCACCAGCAAGACGCCGGAGCAAGCTGCACTGTTGCGCCTGAGCGCCGCCGACCTGGCCTACAAGCAAAAGGACAATGCCCGCGCCGCGCGCATCCTCGAGCAGGTGCCGCTGGAGCAGCTCAAACCGGCCCAGCAGATCTTCGCCAGCACCCTGGCGGCAGAACTGGCCATGAGCCGCAACCAGCCGAAAATGGCCCTGACCGCCTTGAGCCACCCAAGCCTGGCGCGCCTCAACGAGCTGCCGGAAGATCAACAGATCCGTACCCGCAGCGTGCATGCCGCAGTGCTGGAAGCCAACGGCCAGCCACTGGCCGCCGCCCAGGAGCGCGCGCAATTGACGCCGCTGCTCAAGGGCGATGCTGCCAACGCCAACAACGACGCGATCTGGAACCTGGTAGCCGCCACCCCGCGCGATCAGCTCAATAACCTCAGCAGCGGCACCGACACCATGGCCGGCTGGGCCAGCCTGGCCCTGGCGGTAAAAGGCGCCGGCACCGTCGAGCAGCAACAAGCCGCCATCGACGCCTGGCGCGCCCAGCACGCCGATCACCCGGCCGCCGCCCAGCTGCCACCGTCGCTGATCAAGCTGATGGAGCTGACCAGCCAGCCGCTGACCAAAATCGCCCTGCTGCTGCCACAGGAAGGCCAGCTGGCCGGCGTTGCCCGCGCCCTGCGTGACGGTTTCATGGCCGCGCACTTCCAGGCCCAGCAAGCCGGCCAGAAGCCGCCGACCATCGAAGTCTTCGACAGCTCGCGACTGACCTCGCTGGACGACTTCTACCGCCAGGCCCAGGCCTCTGGCGTGCAACTGGTGGTTGGCCCGCTGGAAAAACCGCTGGTGAAAAAGCTCGCCGCCTACCCGCAATTGCCGATCACCACCCTCGCCCTGAACTACAGCGACGCCGGCCAGAAAGGCCCGGAGCAGCTGTATCAGTTCGGCCTCGCCGCCGAAGACGAAGCCCGTGAAGTGTCGCGCCGCGCCCGCGCCGACGGCATGGTGCGCGCCGTCGCCCTGGTGCCGAAAGGCGAATGGGGCGACCGCGTGCTCAAGGCCTTCCGCCAGGACTGGGAAGCCAACGGTGGCAGCCTGCTGGCTGCCCAGCACATCGACCAGCCGGTAGCCCTGGCCCAGCAGATCGCCGAGCTGTTCCAGCTGCGCCAGAGCGAAGGCCGCGCCAAGAGCCTGCAAAGCACCGTCGGTGGCGCCGTATCGGCCCAGCCGTCGCGCCGCCAGGACATCGACTTCATCTTCCTTGCCGCCACCCCGCAGCAAGGCCAGCAGATCAAGCCGACCCTGAACTTCCAGTACGCTGGCGACGTACCGGTGTATGCCACCTCGCACGTTTACAGCGCCAGCGGCGACGTCAACCAGTACCGCGACCTCACCGGCGTGCGCTTTTGCGATACTCCATGGCTGCTCGACAGCGGCAACCCGTTGCGCCAGCAGGTAGAACGTCAGTGGCCACAAGCGGCCGGCAGCCTCGGCCGCCTGTACGCCATGGGCATCGACGCCTTCAGCCTGGCACCACGCCTGGGCCAGCTGCGCGCGCTGCCGGAAAACCGCATTGACGGCCTGTCCGGCAGCCTGAGCATGAACGAGAACCAGCGCATCGAGCGGCAACTGCCGTGGGCCGAGTTCACCGGCGGCCAAATCAAACGCCTGCCCGACACCCCACGCTGATGCCCGACAGTTCGCGCCAACAGGCCGGCCAGGCCGCCGAACGGCAAGCTCTTGAATACCTTCAAGGGCAAGGCCTGCGGCTGCTGGCGCAGAACTGGCGATGCAAACGCGGCGAGCTTGATCTGGTCATGCTCGACAGCGATACAGTAGTATTCGTCGAAGTCCGCTACCGGCTGCACGCGGATTTTGGCGGTGCGCTCGCCAGTATCGACGGGCGCAAGCAGGACAAACTGGTGCTAGCCGCCGAGTCTTTTCTGCAAAAGGAAACACGCTGGGCCAACCACCCCTGCCGTTTCGATGTCATCGCCTTGCAAGGCAGAGGCCATTCGGGCCCACCGCTGGACTGGCTGAAAAATGCCTTCGAGTGCTGAACCCGCCACTGCCCTGCGCCATTACCCCTACAACTTTTTTGCTCTTTGCTTCACGGGCTGCACAGTCATGTGCCGGGACCTTTTTTGTATACTCCCGACGCGCCCGGCCAGCCGCCCTACTTAAGGTCACACTGATGGACATGCAATCCCGAATTCGCCAGCTTTTTCAGGCCAGCATCAACACCAAGCAACAGGCGATGGAAGTCCTTGCACCACACATCGAGCAAGCCAGTCAGGTCATGGTCAATGCGCTGCTCAACGAGGGCAAGATGCTTGCCTGCGGCAACGGCGGCTCGGCCGGCGATGCCCAGCACTTTTCTTCCGAACTGCTCAACCGCTTCGAGCGTGAGCGCCCGAGCCTGCCGGCCATCGCCCTGACCACCGACAGCTCGACCATCACCTCGATCGCCAACGACTACAGCTACAACGAAATATTCTCCAAGCAGATCCGCGCCCTGGGCCAGCCCGGCGATGTGCTGCTGGCGATTTCGACCAGCGGTAACTCGGCGAACATTATTCAGGCGATCCAGGCCGCACATGATCGCGAAATGATTGTCGTAGCTCTGACCGGGCGCGATGGCGGCGGCATGGCCTCGCTGCTGCTGCCTGAAGACGTCGAGATTCGCGTACCGGCCAACGTCACCGCACGTATCCAGGAAGTCCACCTGCTGGCGATCCACTGCCTCTGCGACCTGATCGACAGCCAACTGTTCGGGAGTGAAGAATGACCCCTAACCGCCTCGGCCTGATGGCCCTGACCCTGTGCCTGAGCCTCACCGGTTGCAGCTCGGTGCTCACCGCCACCCGCGACAAGCCGATCGAGGACGACCGCGGCACCCGCACCTTCGGCAGCAAGATCGATGACTCGCTGATCGAAACCAAAGTCGCGGTGAACGTCGCCAAGGCCAGCCCTGACCTGGACAAGAACTCGCACATTGTCGTCAGCAGCTTCAACGGCATCGTCCTGCTCGCCGGGCAAACCCCGCGCGTCGACCTCAAGGGCCTGGCCGAACAGGCTGCCGGCCAGGTCCAGCGGGTGAAAAAGGTGCATAACGAGCTGCAGGTGCTGCCGCCCTCCTCGATCCTGGCGCGCAACAACGACGCCTGGCTGACCACCAAGATCAAGACCCAGATGCTCACCGACAGCAACATTCCCGGTTCGCGCATCAAGGTCATCACCGAAAACGGCATCGTCTACATGCTCGGCCTGCTGACCCAGCAGGAAGCCTCGCGCGCCACCAACCTGGTGCAGGGCGTGTCGGGCGTGCAGAAGATCGTCAAGCTGTTCGAATACATCGACTGATAAACCCATCGCGGGGCAAGCGCCCCGCGATCCAACCATCCTTAGGAAGTCCCCATGAAAAACGGCCTGCTGCCAACCTTGCTGATTGGCGCCTTCGCCACCCTGGCCGGCTGCTCCACCCCAACCCAGATCACCCTCAACGACGGCCGCGAATTCCAGGCAGTCGACGCGCCGCACTACGACCGCGCAGCCGGCTTCTACGAGTTCAAGCAGCTCGATGGCAAGGTGATCAAGGTCAACAAGGACCAGGTCCGCACCATCACCGACCTGTAATCCAGGCCGGCAGACACAAAAAAGGCGATCCATGCGGATCGCCTTTTTTGTTACTTGACCACCTTCAAGCTCGGACGCCCGCTTGGCCGCGGCGGCTGGCCGCCGGCAGGCGGACCGTCGTCATCCGGCTCGACGCTGTCGTCTTCTTCATCTTCATCATCGAGCAGCGGCGGCTCGAGTTCGAAGACCATACCCTGGCCGTTTTCCCGGGCATAAATACCGAGGATGGCACCGGCAGGCACGAACAGGGTGTGAGCAACGCCGCCAAAGCGGCCCTCGAAGCTCACAGCCTCGTTATCCATGTGCAGGTGACGTACGGCACTGGGTGAGATGTTGAGGACGATCTGGCCGTCACTGGCGAAGCTCTGGGGTACCTGGACGGCCGGGTATTCGGCGTTGACCAGCATATGCGGTGTGCAGTCGTTGTCCACGATCCACTCATAGAGTGCACGTACCAAATAGGGGCGACTGGAGTTCATCGACAGCTCCTTAAAACCTAGCGCATTTCACGTTCAGCAGCGGACAGGCTTGCCTGGAAGGCTTCGCGGGCAAACTGTCGCTCCATGTAGTCGAGCAACGGCTTGGCCGGCCGCGGCAGTTCGATACCCAACACCGGCAAACGCCAGAGTATGGGCAATAGACAACAATCGACCAGACTTTGCTCCTCACTCAAGAAACAAGGCTTGTCGGCAAACAACGGCGACACTCCGGTCAGGCTCTCGCGCAGCTCCTTGCGCGCCTGTACCCGTGCCGGCTCCTTGCTGCGCGGGTCGAGTATCAGGTCGACCAGCGCACACCAGTCGCGCTGGATACGGTGGATCAGCAGGCGACTGTTGGCCCGCGCCACCGGATACACCGGCAACAATGGCGGGTGCGGGTAACGTTCATCGAGGTATTCCATCACCACGGTCGACTCGTACAACGCCAGGTCGCGATCGACCAGGGTTGGCACGCTGCCATAGGGGTTCACTTCAACCAGCTTGGGCGGAAGGCGACCAGGATCGACGTTGATGATCTCGACACTGACACCCTTCTCGGCGAGAACGATGCGCACCCGATGAGAATAATGGTCAGCGGGGTCGGAGTAGCAGGCTAACCGGTTGGTCACGCCCATAGTGGTCCTCCTCGCGTATGAATTTATAAATGCTGCAAATGCAAACGCGCCCTGCGAGCGCCCCTGTGATTCCAGAGGCGCCCCAGGGCGCGTTCAACTACCAGAAACTACTGCGTGATCAGTGCACGTCCTTCCAGTATTCGCGCTTGAGCAGATAAGCGAATACGAAGAAGAAGGCCAGATACAGCAGCACATAGGTACCGATGCGCTGGCTTTCCAGTTTGACCGGGTTAGCCGAGTAGGCCAGGAAGGTCACCAGGTTCTTGACCTTCTCGTCGAACTGCTCTGGCGTCAGGGTACCGGATTTCGGCTCCACGGTCAGCTGGTCGCATGCTTCATGAGTCAAAGGCGAGCCGGTCAGCGGGTCGTATTGCTTCTTGCCATCGACCACGGTCTGCACTTGCTTGCAGCCAATCACCTGGTTGCCCTGCAGGCCAACCAGCACGTTAGGCATGCCGACGTTGGGGAAAACCTTGTTGTTCACCCCGTACGGACGCGACTTGTCCTCATAGAAACTACGCAGGTAGCTGTACAGCCAGTCGGTACCACGGACCCGGGCAACCAGGGTCAGGTCAGGCGGCGCAGCACCGAACCAGGTCTTGGCATCTTCAGGCTTCATGCCGATCTTCATGTGGTCGCCAATCTTGGCGCCGGTGAACACCAGCTTCTCGAGCATCAGCTCGTGAGGAATGCCCAGGTCGTCAGCCACGCGCTCGTAACGCTGGAACTTGGCGCTATGGCAACCCATGCAATAGTTGGCGAAGGTGCGTGCGCCGTCCTGCATGGCGGCCTTGTCGGTTAGGTCGATATCGACCTTGTCCAGCTCCAGGCCGTGTTCGGCGGCGAAGGTGAACGCGGGCATCACTGCCAGAATCAATACTGCAAATAGCTTTTTCATCAGCCAGTCACCCTTTCCGGAACCGGTTTGGTCTTCTCGAGCCGGGTGTAGAACGGCATCAGAAGGAAGTAGGCGAAATACAGGAAGGTGCATACCTGCGACAGCAGCGTACGGCCCGGGGTAGGCGCCAGAACGCCGAGCACACCGAGGATCACGAACGAGATGCAGAACACCAGCAGCCAGACCTTGCTCATCCAGCCCTTGTAGCGCATGGACTTGACCGGGCTGCGATCCAGCCACGGCAGGACGAACAGCACGGCGATCGCGGCGCCCATGGCTATTACACCGAGCAGCTTGTCCGGAACGGCGCGCAAGATCGCGTAGAACGGAGTGAAGTACCAGACCGGGGCAATGTGCTCAGGGGTCTTGAAGGCGTTGGCCTGTTCGAAGTTCGGTTTTTCCAGGAAGTAACCGCCCATTTCCGGGAAGAAAAACACGATGGCGCAGAACACGAAGAGGAACACGACGACGCCGACGATATCCTTCACGGTGTAGTAAGGGTGGAACGCGATACCGTCCAGCGGCACGCCGTTCTCGTCCTTGTGCTTCTTGATGTCGACACCGTCAGGGTTGTTCGAACCGACTTCGTGCAGCGCCAGGATATGCAGCACCACCAGGCCGAGAATGACGATCGGCAGGGCCACCACGTGCAGGGCGAAGAAGCGGTTCAGGGTGATGCCGGAGATCAGGTAGTCACCGCGGATCCACTGGGTCAGGTCGTCGCCGATCACCGGAATGGCGCCGAACAGCGAGATGATCACCTGGGCACCCCAGTAGGACATCTGGCCCCATGGCAGCAGGTAGCCCATGAACGCTTCGGCCATCAGCGCCAGGTAGATCAGCATGCCGAACACCCAGACCAGTTCGCGAGGCTTCTGGTACGAGCCGTACAGCAGGCCGCGGAACATGTGCAGGTAGACGACGATGAAGAACGCCGAGGCGCCGGTGGAGTGCAGGTAGCGCAGGATCCAGCCGTATTCGACGTCACGCATGATGTATTCGACCGAGGCGAACGCCTCTTCGGCCGAAGGGGTGAAGCTCATGGTCAGCCACACGCCGGTGACGATCTGGTTGACCAGGACCAGCAGGGCCAGGGAGCCGAAGAAATAGAAGAAGTTGAAGTTCTTCGGTGCGTAATACTTGCTGAGATGGTCTTCCCACATCTTGGTCGCGGGGAAGCGGGCGTCAACCCAATCCATGAACTTACTCATCACGCGTTCTCCTGATCGACGCCGACGACAATGATGTCGTCCGACTCATAAGAGTGCGGCGGCACTGGCAGATTGAGCGGCGCCGGCTGGGATTTGTAGACGCGGCCAGCCAGGTCGTAGTGGGAGCCGTGGCACGGGCAGAAGTAGCCACCGACCCACTTCGGACCCAGGTCGACAGGTGCCACTTCCGGACGGAAGGTCGGCGAGCAGCCCAGGTGGGTGCACAGGCCGACCAGCACGAGGATTTCCGGCTTGATCGAGCGGTTCGACGGATCGACGTAAGTGGGTTGAACCGAAGCCTTGGACTCTGGGTCGGAGAGGTCGCCGGTGATCTTCTTGAGGTTACCGAGGATCTCCTCGGTACGACGGACGATGAACACCGGTTGGCCGCGCCACTCAGCAATCATCTGCTGACCAGGCTCTACCTTGGCGATATTGACCTTCACCGGTGCACCCGCGGCTTTCGCCTTGGCACTGGGGAACCATGACCCTACGAACGGGACCGCAGCCCCCACCGCTCCTGCAGCACCCACCACGGACGTGGCTGCTACGAGGAAGCGACGCCGGCCTGCATTGACGCCGTCATTGCTCATTCAGTCCTCTCCCATCAGCTTTATGGCCTGTTGCAACAGGCATCTACTAAGTAATTTCTGAACTGCTAAAAATTTGCCGCATGGTAATGAAAAGACCCTTCTCTGACAAGGTGATTAGCCTTGTGCCACCCCGCTATCCCTTGTAACTCTTGACTTGCGTCTATGCGGCAAGTTGTCACAGTAAACAACAGCATAGTTATTCAAGACATAAAAAAAGCCCGGTTCCACCAGGAACCGGGCTTTTTTTGAACGCCGAAGCGAAATTAACGCTTGGAGTACTGAGGACGCTTACGTGCTTTACGCAGACCCACTTTCTTACGCTCGACTTCACGGGCGTCGCGGGTGACGTAGCCAGCTTTGCGCAGAGCGCCACGCAGGGTTTCGTCGTAGTCCATCAGTGCACGGGTGATACCGTGACGGATTGCACCGGCCTGGCCGCTGACACCACCACCGATAACGGTGACGTAGATGTCGAACTTTTCGGTGGTCTCGGTCAGTTCCAGCGGCTGGCGTACTACCATGCGCGCGGTTTCACGACCGAAGAACACGTCCAGAGAACGGTTGTTGATGGAGATGTTACCGGTACCTGGACGCAGGAAAACGCGAGCGGTTGCGGTCTTGCGACGGCCAGTGCCGTAATTTTGAGTCGCCGACATAATGAACTATTCCGTTAAATCTTCAGTTCTTGGGGCTGCTGAGCAGTATGAGGGTGAGTAGCGCCCGCATAGACTTTCAGCTTACGGTACATGTCGCGACCCAGTGGGTTCTTAGGCAGCATGCCTTTAACCGCGGTCTCGATCACGCGCTCTGGGGCCTTGGCGATCAACTTCTCGAAGTTGATTTCCTTGATACCGCCCGGGAAGCCGGAGTGGGAGTAGTACATTTTGTCCGAAGTCTTGGCACCAGTGACACGAACCTGCTCGGCGTTGATGACGACGATGTAGTCGCCGGTGTCAACGTGAGGAGTGTACTCTGGCTTGTGCTTGCCACGCAGACGGCTCGCGATCTCAGTGGCCAGACGACCCAGGGTCTTGCCAGCAGCGTCAACGACGAACCAGTCGCGCTTTACTGTTTCCGGTTTAGCAGTAAAAGTTTTCATTCTTTATAGCCTCAGGGGCCGCCCAGCGAAAATAAGACGGCAGATCTTACTGGATAGTGCGCACCTTGACAAGTCAAGGACACAGCCGCACACGGACGCTATCGGGGGCTCGGGTCAGCGCGTCCAATATTCGGCAGGGTTCTTCTATGGAGCGGGGCATCACTCCCGCTGCACGGAGAGGGGCTGAATTATCCAGATTGCGAAAAAAAATTCAACCTGCTTTTATGCTTCTTTTAGACAGGAAGCAGTCGAATGGACTATCGCCAGCTGGGCCGAACCGACCTCAACGTCAGCGCCCTGTGCCTTGGCAGCATGACCTGGGGCGAGCAGAACGACCAGACCCAGGCCTTCGCCCAGATCGAACGGGCCAAGGCCGCCGGGATCAATTTCATCGATACCGCCGAGATGTACCCCGTCCCTCCCCGCCCGGAAACCTACGCCGCCACCGAGCGCATGATCGGTAACGGGTTCAAGCAGCGCGGCGATCGCGCCCAGTGGATCCTGGCCAGCAAGGTGGCCGGCCCCGGCAACGGCATCAACCATATCCGCGACGGCCTGCTCAAGCACAACCGCCAGCACATCGTCGCCGCCCTGGACGACAGCCTCAAGCGCCTGCAGACCGACTGGATCGACCTCTACCAGTTGCACTGGCCAGAGCGCAGCACCAACTTCTTCGGCAAGCTGGGTTACCAGCATGCGCCGCAAGACCTGTTCACCCCGCTGGAAGAAACCCTCGAAGTGCTCGACGAGCAGGTCAAGGCCGGCAAGATCCGCCACATCGGCCTGTCCAACGAAACCCCGTGGGGCACCATGAAGTTCCTGCAGCTGGCCGAAAGCCGCGGCTGGAGCCGCGCGGTGTCGATCCAGAACCCCTACAACCTGCTCAACCGCAGCTTCGAAGTGGGCCTGGCGGAAATCGCCATCCGCGAACAGTGCGGCCTGCTGGCCTACTCGCCCCTGGCTTTCGGCATGCTCTCGGGCAAGTACGAAAACGGCGCACGCCCGGCCGCGGGCCGCCTGACCCTGTTCAGCCGCTTCTCGCGCTACTCCAACCCGCAAACCGTGGCTGCCTGCAGCCGCTACGTGAAGCTGGCCCGCGACCATGGCCTGGACCCGGCGCAAATGGCCCTGGCCTTCGTCACCCGCCAGCCGTTCGTGACCAGCAACATCATCGGTGCCACCACCCTCGAGCAACTGGACAGCAACCTGGCAAGCGCCGACCTCAAGCTCAGCGACGAGCTGCTGGCGGCCATCGAGGCCATCCATCAGGACCAGCCCAACCCCGCGCCCTGAGACGCAATCCCGGTTCCCATCAACAAGGTGGGAACCGAGGGTAGACACAATCGCCAAAAAATAAGACGATCCAGCCGGTGATTGACCACTCTACCCTATAAGAATAAAGAAAATGATGTTTACCCAACCCACGGCGTCCTTGCGGCGCGTCAGTATCCTGGCCATCGACAATGTCTTCGCATCGACCCTGATGCAGGCCAAGGATTTCTTCCATCTCGCCAGCCTGCGCTACAGCAAGCAGTTGGGCCTGGGCCTGCAGCCGATGTTCGAAACCCGCCTGGTGAGCCCTGACGGCCAGCCTGTGCGCAGCTTCAGCGAAGTGATGCTGCCGGTCGACAGCGGCCTGGAGCAGGCCGACATCATCATCCTGCCGGCGTTCTGGGACGATTTCGATGCCCTCTGCCAGCGCTACCCGCAAGTATTGCCCTGGCTACGCGAGCAACACGCCCGCGGCGCCGTGCTCTGCGGCGAGGCCAGCGGCGTGTTCTGGCTGGCCGAAGCCGGGTTGCTCGACGGCAAGGAGGCGACCACCTACTGGCGCTTCTTCAGCCAGTTCGAAGAGCGCTTCCCCAAGGTCGGCCTCAACCAGGACAAGCACCTGACCGACGCCGACAACCTCTATTGCGCCGGCGGCACCACCTCGGCCTGCGACCTGTACATCTACCTGATCGAGCGTTTCTGCGGGGCAAACGTCGCGCAAGCGGTGGCCCGTGACATCCTCTACGAAGTACAGCGCAACTACACCCCGGGGCGCATGGGCTTTGGCGGGCAGAAACTGCACCAGGACCTGATCATCCTGCAGATCCAGCACTGGCTCGAAGAGCATTTCGCCGACAAGTTCCGCTTCGAGGACGTGGCCCGCAACCACGGCATGAGCATCCGCAACTTCATGCGCCGCTTCCAGAGCGCCACCGGCGACAAGCCGCTGCACTACCTGCAACGGCTGCGGATCGAAACGGCCAAGGGCTTGCTGTCGGGCACACGCAAAAGCATCAAGACCATCAGCTATGAAGTTGGTTATGACGATGCGAGTTTCTTTGCCCGGTTGTTCAGGCAGCACACAGAGTTGTCGCCGAATCAGTATCGGCAGCAGTTTATGCAGGAGGCCTGAAAGGCCTCCTCAGCTTCAAGCCTCAAGCTTCAAGCGGCAAGCAAGAGCAAGAGCAGGATCAAAAGCAGCACGCGGTCGGCTCTTGATCCTGCTTGCAGCTTGAAGCTTGAAACTTGCAGCTGCTTTTAAGGCTTATGCGCCCGCGACAGGAATTCGTGGGACTGCATTTCCAGCAGGCGGCTCAGGGTGCGCTGGAACTCGAAGGTCAGCCGACCACCGGTGTACAGGTCCTTGAGTTCAACCTCGGCCGAGATGATCAGCTTGACGTTGCGGTCATAGAACTCGTCGACCATGTTGATGAAGCGTCGGGCGATGTCGTCGGTGGCGACGCTCATCTGCTCGACGCCGCTGAGCAGCACGGCATGGAAGATCTTGCCCAGTTCGATGTAGTCGTTCTGGCTGCGCGGGCCGTCGCACAGTTCGCGGAATTCGAACCAGGCCACGTCGTCACAGGTACGCAGGGCGCGGATTTCGCGGTTCTCGATCACCAGCACATCGTTCTCGACCGCCTGGGTGCACTCCGGGGTCAGTGCCTTGAAGCTTTTGCGCAGGCTTTCGTGGGCCGCTTCGTCGAGCGGGAAGTGGAACAGCTCGGCTTGTTCCAGGTGCCGCAGGCGATAGTCGACGCCGCTGTCGACGTTGACGATCTCGGTGTTCTGCTTGATCAGGGCAATCGCCGGCAGGAAGCGTGCGCGCTGCAGGCCGTCCTTGTACAGGCCGTCAGGGACGATGTTGGAGGTGGCCACCAGGGTCACGCCGTTCTTGAACAGCTCCTCCATCAGGGTGCCGAGGATCATCGCATCGGTAATGTCGGAGACGAAGAACTCGTCGAAGCAGATCACCCGGGCCTCGTCGGAGAAGCGCTTGGCGATGATGGTCAGCGGGTTCTTCTCGCCCTTGAGGGTTTTCATTTCCTCGTGGACGCGCTTCATGAAGCGGTGGAAGTGCGTGCGCACCTTCTGCTTGAACGGCAGCGCTTCAAAGAAGGTATCGACCAGGTAGGTCTTGCCGCGGCCTACCCCACCCCAGAAGTACAAGCCCTTGACCGGTGCCTGGTCCTTCTTGCCGAACAACTTGCCGAACACACCCGGCTTGTTGTTCTGCGCCGCGATCAGATCGTCGTACAGGCGCTGCAGATGACGCACTGCAGTTTCCTGCGCCGCGTCATGGAAGAATTCGGGACGTTTCAGATCTGCTTGATATCGTTCTA
This sequence comes from Pseudomonas sp. UC 17F4, assembly GCF_900101695.1. NCBI lineage: Bacteria > Pseudomonadati > Pseudomonadota > Gammaproteobacteria > Pseudomonadales > Pseudomonadaceae > Pseudomonas > Pseudomonas sp. UC 17F4. The sequence goes on along the minus strand of NZ_FNKV01000001.1, from coordinate 1,739,252 downwards.
GGGGCGTCATAATTCGTTAGCAAGGTAACAAAAACGGGCCGTCACTGTAGCGACGGCCCGGGATAATGGCAATCAGACTTCCGATAAGCCGTTCAGTCCTGCTGGGGCACCAGGGCCGCGCGCAGGGTTTCGATGGCGCTGTCGCGGGCGGCGCCGTCGGCAAACTGCGGGCCGTCGCCAACGCACTCACCTTCCAGCCACAGGCTGAAGCCCAGGCCTTCGTGGCGCACGTCAAGCTCGCCGCCCTGTTGCAATTGCTTGCTCACAGCACCTGCGGTCTTGCCGTCGGCGAAGTTGCGCGACAACAGCAGTTGCTCGCCATCGGCCGCCAGCAGGCGGAAGCGGAAGCTGCCGTCGTCTTCGCGGAAGCTGACAAAGCGCGCGGTCTTGGCCGCCTTCTTCTTGACCTGGGCAGTGGCCTGCTCGACGTTACGGAACGAGCGCAGGCCGACCGCTTCGCGCAGCTCCTCAAGGAACGGCGTGGCCACCTTGCGGGCTTTTTGCGCGCCGGCCAGGAGGATGTCCTCAAGGTCGGCCGGGCGGCTGATCAACTGGTGATAACGCTCGCGCGGCTCGCTCAGCTGGCCATCGAGCAACTGGAACAGGCGCTGCTTGGCTTCGCCCCAACCCAGGCCCTGGAGCAGTTCGCTGCGAAACTCATCGGCCTGGGAGGCAGTGGCGAAGGCCTGGAACAGGGTGAACAGGTGCGCGTTGTCCGGATCCTTGGCTTCGCCCGGGGCGCGGGAGTCGGTGACGATGCGCGAGATGGCATCCTTCATGTCCTTGGCGCTGGTGAACAACGGGATGGTGTTGTCGTAGCTCTTGGACATCTTGCGCCCGTCCAGGCCCGGCAGGGTGGCGACGCTTTCTTCGATCAGCGCTTCGGGCATGGCGAAGAATTCCTTGCCCTGGCCGAACAGGTGGTTGAAGCGCTGGCCGATGTCGCGGGCCATTTCCACGTGCTGGATCTGGTCACGGCCGACTGGCACCTTGTTGGCGTTGAACATCAGGATGTCGGCGGCCATCAGTACCGGGTAGCTGTACAGGCCCATGCTGATGCCGGCATCCGGGTCTTCGCCGTTCTCGACGTTCTTGTCCACCGACGCCTTGTAGGCGTGCGCGCGGTTGAGCAGGCCCTTGGCCGCAACGCAGGTCAGCAGCCAGGTCAGCTCGGGAATCTCGGGGATGTCGGACTGACGATAGAAAGTCACTCGCTCCGGGTCCAGGCCACCGGCCAGCCAGGTCGCGGCGATTTCCAGGCGCGAGCGCTGGATGCGCTGCGGGTCGTCGCATTTGATCAGGGCGTGGTAGTCGGCCAGAAAATAGAACGAGTCGACACCCGGCTCACGGCTGGCGAGGATCGCCGGGCGGATGGCACCGGCGTAGTTGCCCAGGTGAGGCGTGCCCGTGGTGGTGATACCGGTAAGGATGCGCGTAGTCATGGGTAATCGCTTATCAGGCTTGTATCAGTTCGAAAGGCGTGGCAGCACCAGTTCCTTGAGGTCGGTGAGCTTGCCATGGAAAAAGTGTCCGCATTCTGCCACTTTCAGCAGCTCATGGGGGCGTGGCAGTGCGCCGGACCAAGCGTAGACGATCTGCGGATCGATCACTTCGTCGGTTTGCGGCTGGATCACGCTCAGCGCGCAGCCTTGTGGCAAGGTGTCGTGATCCTGCAGGCGCATCACCGCTGGCGCAACCATGAACAGGTGCTTCAATTCGATACCGTTTGCTTCCAGACGCCCGCCGAGGCTGGCCGCAACAAAGCCGCCGAATGAAAAACCCATCAGGGTCAGGGGCAGCTGTGGATGTTGTTCCAGCAGCCAGGTCGCCGCCGCCTGAGCATCGTCCACTTCGCCGCTGCCCATGTCATGGTTACCGGCGCTGGCACCGACACCACGGTAGTTGAATCGCAAGGTGATGTAACCGGCATCGCGGGCGGTGCGCTGCAGCATCGACACCACCTTGTTGGTCATGGTCCCGCCCTGCACCGGGTTAGGGTGACACAGCAACACCACGCCACGGGCGTCGGCAACATCAAGGTACAAGGCTTCCAGTTGGCCGACCGGGCCATCGATGAATACGGGGGTTTCGCGGATAAGCAAGGATAAACTCCGTGACCTCGGAAAGGGTCGACTCGTCTAGCTGAATGATTCTGTCTGAGATATTTGCGATCGTTCGCGGTATACAGCGCAGGTCCGAGCCGTTAACGTAAAGCAAAGCCGTTTATAGAGGAAGGACTCGTGGAACTCTCGCTCTTAGTTTGGTTGTTGCCGACCCTGGCCCTCGTCGTGGGTGTCGTCGTTGGTTTCCTGGTCGCCCGCCTGCTGCCCAATGCCGCACCGAGCAGCACCCAGCGTCAGCTGGATGATATCCAGGAACGTTTCGACAGCTACCAGAATGAGGTGGTTACTCACTTCAACAGTACGGCTGCGCTGGTCAAAAAGCTGACCCAAAGTTACCAGGACGTCCAGGATCACCTGGCCGAGGGCGCCAACCGCCTGGCCCTCGACGAACTCACCCGCCAGCGCCTGCTGGCCGCCCTGCACTCCGAAGCCGTGCAGCCTGCGCGTGATCGCCTGACCCCGCCGAAGGACACCGAGGTGCCGCGCGACTACGCACCGAAAGCGCCCAACGCACCGGGCATGCTCGATGAGCATTACGGGCTCAAGCGTTAAAAATACAAACCCCGCCAACTGGCGGGGTTTTTTATTATGGCTGCTGTTGCAGCCTGCAGGAGCGGGCTTGCCCCGTGATGAGCCTCAGCAATACCAAGGCGCCTCCCCCTCCCGGTAGCCGTACTTCTCCCGCGCCTCATCCAGCACCCGCCGCTCAACTCCACCCTGGCGCACCAGGCTGTGCAGGCTTGCCAGAACGATACTGAAGCGATCGACCTCGAAGAAGCGCCGCAGCTGCTGGCGGGTATCGCTTCGGCCAAAGCCATCAGTGCCAAGCGTCACATAAGGTGCCTGTACATATTCAGCAATCAATTGTGGCCAGGCCCGCACGTAATCGGTTGCGGCAATCACCGGCGCGTCACCGTCCAGGCAGCGCTGCACATGGCTCAGATCAGCACTGCCCTGCCCCAACCGGCCGGCGCGATCTACATCCCGCGCCTCACGCGCCAGCTCGCTGAAGCTGGTGACACTGAACACTTCACTGGCAACCTGCCAGTCGCTGGCCAGCAGTTCACTGGCAGCAATCACCTCGCGCAGAATCGCCCCGGAGCCCAGCAGGCGCACCCGCCCCTGGGCAGCCGGCAGCTGCTGTTCGACATAACGGTACATGCCGCGCAAAACCTCTTCATGCACCTGCGCCGGCAGGGACGGCTGTGGATAGTTTTCGTTCATCACCGCGACATAATGAAATTCATCGCACTGTTCAGTGAGCATGCGCCGCGCCGCGTACTCGAGGATCACCGCCAGCTCGCCAGCAAAGCACGGCTCCCAGGCCCGGCAGTTGGGCACCATCGAGGCCATCACCAGGCTTGAACCGTCCTGGTGCTGCAGCCCCTCTCCGCCCAACGTGGTGCGCCCGGCAGTGGCGCCCAGCAGCAGGCCACGGGCGCGCTGGTCGGCGGCGGCCCAGATCAGGTCACCGACGCGTTGAAAGCCGAACATCGAGTAATAGATGTACACCGGCAGCATCGGTTCGCCATGCACCGCGTAGGACGTTGCCGCCGCCACCCAGGAAGAAATCGCCCCGGCTTCGGTAATACCTTCCTCCAGCAACTGGCCATCGCGCGCTTCCTTGTAGGACAGCAACGACCCTGCGTCTTCCGGCTCGTAGCATTGCCCCTGGGGCGAGTAGATGCCGATCTGCCGGAACAGGCTGGCCATGCCGAAGGTGCGCGCCTCGTCGGCGACTATCGGCACCACCCGCGGCCCCAGCTGTGGCGCCTTGAGCCAGGCGCTGAGCATGCGCACGGCGGCCATGGTGGTGGACATTTCCTTGCCGTCGGCCTGCAGGGCGAAGCCGCCCATGGCTTCCAGCGCTGGCACCGGCACCGGGCGTACGTCGCTGCGCCGAGCAGGCAGCGGCCCACCCAGAGCTTCCCGCCGCTCGCGCAGGTAGCGCATTTCTGCGCTGTCTTGGTCCGGTCGATAGAACTGCAACTGTTCGACCTGCGCGTCCGACAGCGGCAAATGAAAACGATCACGAAAGGCTAGCAAGGCCTGCACGTCGAGCTTCTTGGCCTGGTGCGCGGTCATTCGCGATTCACCGGCGGCGCTCATGCCGTAGCCCTTCTTGGTCTTGGCCAGAATAACCGTTGGCCGGCCCTTGCAGGCCTTGGCGGCGGCGAAGGCGGCGTACAGTTTGCGAAAATCGTGGCCACCGCGTTTCAACGCATTGATCTCGGCCGAGCTCATGTGCTCCACCAGCTTTTGCAAGGCCGGTTGCTGGTTGAAAAAGTGCTCGAGGTTGTAGGCGCCATCTTTGGCCCCAAGGTTCTGGAACTGCCCGTCCGGGGTCGCCGCCAACTGGCGCAACAGCACGTGCTCGGTGTCACGAGCGAACAATGCGTCCCACTCCGAGCCCCAGAGCACCTTGATCACGTTCCAGCCGGCGCCACTGAACAGCGCCTCCAGTTCCTGGATGATCTGGCCGTTGCCGCGCACCGGGCCGTCCAGGCGCTGCAGGTTGCAGTTGACCACGAAGGTCAGGTTGTCCAGTTGCTCGCGGGCGGCCAGGGTCAGGCCGGCAATCGACTCCGGCTCGTCCATCTCGCCATCGCCAAACACCCCCCAGACGTGCCGGGCACTGGTATCGAGCAACTGGCGGTTGTGCAGGTAGCGCATGAACCGCGCCTGGTAGATCGCGTTGAGTGGGCCGATGCCCATGGATCCTGTCGGAAACTGCCAGAAGTCCGGCATCAGCCACGGATGTGGGTAGGAGCACAGGCCCTTGCCAGCCACTTCCTGGCGATAGCTGGCCAGTTGCTCTTCGCTCAAACGTCCTTCAAGGAAGGCCCGGGCATAAATGCCCGGCGCCGAATGCGGCTGGAAGAACACCAGGTCAGCGCTGCGTTGCTCGCCACCGGCCTCACCGCGAAAAAAGTGCTGGAAACCGACTTCGAAAATCTCTGCGGCCGAGGCATAACTGGCGATGTGCCCGCCGAGGTCGCCATAAGCGTGGTTGGCCCGCATGACCATGGCCAGGGCGTTCCAGCGCAGGATGCTGGTGATGCGCTCATCGAGCTCCAGATCACCCGGATAGACGCCCTGCTGCTCCACCGACAAGCTATTGCGATAGGCCGAAAAGGCCTGGGCCCCGCGCTCCAGGCCCAACTCGCGGGCATGGGTTTGCAGTTGCTGCAGCAGAAACCGCGCACGCTCCGGGCCGCAGTGCAGCAGGGTCGAATCCAGTGCGTCCAGCCATTCGGCGGTTTCCCCCGGATCGCTGTCCTGCTGTGGATCGCCCGGGCGCCGCGGCACACCTTCGCCAGGCACAAGGTTCATCATTGCCACCATTGCATTGACCTCGTCCGTGAAAGGTTAGGCGCAGGCCTTGAGCGCTTGTTGAATATCCGCCAGCAGGTCGTCGATGTCCTCCAGGCCCACCGACAGGCGTACCAGCCCTTCGGAAATGCCGTACTGCGCACGCTCCTCTGGGGTATAGCTGGAGTGGGTCATGCTTGCCGGGTGTTGGGCCAGCGATTCGGCATCGCCAAGGCTGACGGCACGGCTGAACAACTGCAGGGCATTCATGAAACGCCTGCCGGCAGTGATGCCGCCCTTGAGTTCAAAGGCGATCATGCCGCCCGGCAAACGCATCTGCCGCTGGGCCAGCTCATATTGAGCAAAGCCGGGCAGGCCGGGGTAATTGAGCATTTCAACTTCCGGCTGTTGCTCGAGGTATTCGGCAATGGCCTGGGCATTGCTGCAGTGGCGCTCCATGCGCAAGTTCAGGGTTTTCATCCCGCGCATCAGCAAGGCGGCGTCATGGGGCGACATCACTGCACCGGTCATGTCCTTCAAGCCTTCCAGGCGAATCCTGTCCACCAGCGCCTTGCGCCCCACCACCAGGCCGGCAGTGATATCGCCATGGCCACTGAGGTACTTGGTCGCCGAATGCACCACCAGGTCGGCGCCCAGCTCCAGGGGTCGCTGCAGGTACGGCGTGCAGTAGGTGTTGTCGACCACCACGCTGATATCGTGCTGGTGCGCAAGCGCGGCCACGGCAGCGATATCGGTCATCTGCATATTGGGGTTGGCCGGGGTTTCGAAATAAATAACCCGGGTATTGCCGTTAATCGCCGCGGCGACAGCCTGCAGGTCGCTCATGTCGACATGCCGGACCTTGACCCCGAACTCGCCGATACCATGGTGTAAAAAGGCAAAGGTGCAGCCGTACAGGGTGCGCCCCACCAGCACCTCGTCGCCGGGGCGCAGCAGGGTCCACAGGGTCGCGGTAATCGCGCCCATCCCCGAGGCCAGCGCCAGGCCAGCTTCGCCGCCTTCGAGCGAGGCCATGCGTTGTTCCAGCAAGGCCAGGGTAGGGTTGGAAATCCGGCTGTAGAAATGTCCGGCCTGTTCACCGGCGAAGCAGGCAGCGCCGTACTCGACGGTCGGAAAAGCAAAGGTCGCGGTCTGGTAGATCGGTGGCACCAGGGCACCACTGTGTTCCAGTGGATCGTAACCGTGGTGAATGGCGCGGGTGGCAAAACCTGAATTGTTATTGGAGCCGCTCATGGCAAACAGCCTCTAGTGGTTTGTTATAAGCTTATGCCACTGAGGTGCTGATTTTTTTCCAAATGTAGCCGTCCTTGCGGAAGGTTATTGACATAAAAACAACGATTTCAGACCACGGAGGGTAAAACATGCCTACAACCATCGATCGCACCGATCGAGCGTTGCTCGCGGCCTTGCAAGACAACGCGCGCTTGACGGTTTCCGAGCTGGCCGACCAGGTCGCACTGACCACCTCGCCGTGCTGGCGACGGATCAAGCTACTGGAAGAAGCCGGCTACATCATCGGCTACCAGGCCATCCTCTCGCCCAAGTCGCTGGGCTTTGGCGTAACCGCTTTCGTCAGCATCATGATGGACTCGCACAGCAAGGAAATGGCCCGCGCCTTCGAGCAGCGACTGATGGAAATCCCCGAAATCGTCGCCTGCCACAACATCTCCGGGCGTTATGACTTCCTGCTGGAAATCCTTGCCCGCGACCTTGAGTCATTCGGTGAGTTTGCCCGCGAAGTGCTGCAGACCTTGCCCGGGGTGAAAGAGATTTACTCGAGCTTCTCGTTCAAGGCAGTGAAGGAGAAGCGGGTGATTCCGGTGTCGGAAAAGCACATCTGAATTCAAATCCCGTTCCTACAATGTGGGAGCGGGCTTGCCCCGCGATTTTCCCACTGCATCGCCCTGTAGGAAGCAAATTTCTCGCTGCTCAGAAAATCCTGACTCCAACTCCCACCCCGCGCGCCATTTTCAGAAACGGTCAAGAATCGCCGTTCTTATGAAATGCGCCATATCGTACCAACGAGCGAGGGCGGTGCACTGTATGACCTGGACAACCTGCCGGGGCCGCTGGCACCGAGCTCTATCAGGACACCTTGCTTGAGCACTTCATCGCAGTGACGCAACATCCAGAGGGCTCGGACCTGATTTTTTACCCGGCTGGCGATCAGGAACCAACGCCGCAGAAGATTATGAAGCAGATCCTGGAGTGGCGAGTAGCCAACGGCAGGCCTGGACTGAAGGTGGGCTGAATGAGGGCCCATCGCGGGGCAAGCCCGCTCCTACCGTGCGGTGAATTCGACCAACAAAAAGCCCCACCGAAGTGGGGCTTCTTGTTCAGCGCCAGCGCTTAGATCGCGCCACGCTTGCGCAGCAGCTCCAGCACCTGCTTGACGCCGTCTTCCAGGCTGACGTTCTGGGTGTCGATCACCAGGTCCGCATCCAGCGGTACGTCATACGGGAAGCTCTCGCCCGGGATGTTGTCGCCGCCGGCGGCATACAGGCCCTGCGGGTCACGCTCGCGGCACGCCAGAGGCGAAGCCTGGACGTAGACCGTGAGCAGGCGTTCCTTGCCGATCAGCGCCTTGGCCTGTTCGCGGCCTTCGGCGTCCGGGGCGACGAAGGCGGCCAGGGTCAGCAGGCCGGCTTCGTTGAACTGACGCGCAACGTGCGCGGCACGGCGCCAGTTCTCGGTGCGCCCGGCGCGGTCCTGCGGCAAGCCTTTGTTCAGGTCGTGGCGCAGGTTCTGGCCATCGAGCACATACACCGCACGGCCCATGTCGAACAGCTTGCGCTCCACGGCATAGGCCAGGGTGCTCTTGCCCGCGCCCGAGAGGCCGCTGAACAGCACGGTGGCTGGCTGCTGACCGAAACGCAGGGCACGTTCTGCGGTGTCCACGTGGGCCAGTTTGCCGTGCTGGCCAACGCTGCCATGGGGCACAACCGGTGGCGCGATGATCATGCCGGCGCCAACGGTGCCGTTGGTCAGGCGGTCGATGACAATAAAGGCACCGGTGGTGCGGTTGCTGTCATAGCCGTCCAGCGCGATCGGCGCATCGAGGCTGACCTTGACCTTGCCGATCTCGTTGAGCTGCAGGGCACTGGCGGCGCCCTGCTCCAGGGTGTTGACATCGACCTTGTGGGCGATGCTGGCAATCGAGCCCGGCACATAGCTGGTGGCGCGCTTGATGTCGTATTTTTTGCCCGGCAGCATCGGCTCTTCAGCCATCCATACCAGCATGGCGTCGAACTGGTCGGTCACCGGCGGGACGTTGTCGGCATGCACCAGCAGGTCGCCACGGGAGATGTCGATCTCGTCTTCCATGGTCAGGGTCACGGCCTGGCCGGGGCCGGCGTTTTCCAGCTCGCCTTCGAAGGTGACGATGGACTTGACCCGGCTGCTCTTGCCCGACGGCAGCACGACGATTTCATCGCCCTTGTGCACCACGCCGCTGGCCAGGGTACCGGCGAAGCCGCGGAAGTTCAGGTTCGGCCGGTTGACGTACTGCACCGGGAAGCGCAGGTCGGTGAAGTTGCGGTCGGCCGCGACTTCGACGGTTTCGAGGATTTCCATTAACGCCGGGCCCGTGTACCACGGCGAACGCTCGCTGCGGTTGACCACGTTGTCGCCCTTGAGCGCTGACATCGGCACGAAATGCAGGCTGCTCGGGCTCATGTTGATGGCATCGGCGAACTTCAGGTAGTCGGCCTTGATGCTCTCGAACACGCCCTCGTCAAAGCCTTTGAGGTCCATCTTGTTGACCGCGACGACGATGTGCTTGATGCCCAGCAACGAGGCAATGTAGCTGTGCCGGCGGGTCTGGGTCTGCACACCGTAGCGGGCATCGACCAGGATGATCGCCAGGTCGCAAGTCGACGCACCGGTGGCCATGTTGCGGGTGTACTGCTCGTGGCCCGGGGTGTCGGCGATGATGAACTTACGCTTGGCGGTCGAGAAGTAGCGGTAGGCCACATCGATGGTGATGCCTTGCTCGCGCTCGGCCTGCAGGCCGTCGACCAGCAGCGCCAGGTCGATGTCGTCACCGGTGGTGCCGACTTTCTTCGAGTCGCGGGTGATGGCTTCCAGATGGTCTTCGTAGATCATCTTCGAGTCGTGCAGCAGGCGCCCGATCAGCGTGCTCTTGCCGTCGTCGACGTTACCGCAGGTAAGGAAGCGCAGCAGCTCTTTACGTTCGTGCTGGGCCAGGTAAGCGAGGATGTCCTCGCTGATCAGATCAGATTGGTGGCTCATTACATTCAAGCTCCAAGCTGTAAGCTTCAAGCGGCAAGCTTGTCGGCATACAACTAGTCAGAAATTTTGTTGATCAACCCGCTCAGCATTCTTGAAAGCTCACGAGTCTCTGTAATCCACTCATTCGACAAAGGCTTTGGCAGATAGCCTACCTCTCCCCCGATGATGATCTGCGTACGCAACTCACCGCAGGACGCCTTGGCAATACACAGATAGCGAACCTTTTCTTTTGCCGTTCTGCGCTCCATGCCTTCGGCGATATTCGACGGAACGGAAAGTGCCGCCCGGGTGATCTGATCCTTGAATCCAAGATCCCGGCACACCCTCTGCTGCGTGTAAATCGCTACCGCCAAATCTTTGCTTCTCTGCCAAACAGCAAGCTTCTCAAAGTCCATTGTTAAGCACTCTCACGCACCCACAATGGGGCGGCAGCCGACAAAACCCAGAAGCTACGCACTTTGCTTCTAACTTGCAGCTTGCCGCTTGTAACTTGAAGCTTAGAAGTACCCTTGACGTTTTTTGTCTTCCATGGAGCCGGCGCCATCGTGGTCGATGACCCGGCCCTGGCGCTCGGAAGTGCGCGTCAGGAGCATTTCCTGAATGATGTCGGTGAGGCTTTCGGCCTCCGACTCCACCGCGCCCGTCAACGGGTAGCAGCCAAGGGTACGGAAACGCACCTTCTTCTTGACGATACGGGCCTTTTCTTCCTCCGAGAGGTGCTCGAGGATGCGCGCGTCGTCGATCATGATCAGGGTGCCGTTCTTCTCGATCACTTCACGCTCGGCGGCGAAGTACAGCGGCACGATCGGGATGCCTTCGAGGTAGATGTACTGCCAGATGTCCAGCTCGGTCCAGTTCGACAGCGGGAACACGCGAATCGACTCGCCCTTGTTGACCTTGCCGTTGTAGACGTTCCACAGCTCCGGACGCTGGTTCTTCGGGTCCCAGCGGTGCTTGCTGTCACGGAACGAGTAGACCCGCTCCTTGGCCCGCGACTTCTCTTCGTCGCGGCGCGCGCCACCGAAGGCGGCATCGAAGCCGTACTTGTCGAGCGCCTGCTTGAGGCCCTCGGTCTTCATGATGTCGGTGTGCTTGGCACTGCCGTGGGTGAACGGGTTGATGCCCTGGGCGACGCCGTCCGGGTTGACGTGGGTGATCAGCTCCAGGCCCATTTCCTCGACCATCTTGTCGCGGAAGCTGTACATCTCCTGGAATTTCCACTGGGTGTCGACGTGCATCACCGGAAACGGCAGCTTGCCCGGGAAGAAGGCCTTGCGCGCCAGGTGCAGCATCACGGCCGAGTCCTTGCCAATCGAGTACAGCATCACCGGGTTATCGAACTCGGCGGCCACCTCACGAATGATGTGGATGCTTTCCGCCTCCAACTGTTTCAAATGCGTCAGTTTGTCGACCATGGCTACTCACGGAAATACGATCTTATGGACGGCCAGCGGGCCGTGTTCGAGCGGGCCACTTTATCACAGCGCCCGATTCTATTTAGGCAGCCAACTAGAACGAAACAGTATAAGAATATGCCCTGCCGTTTTAGCTTTATATAGGGTTCGGGCAGTCGATGAACAGGTGTTCCAGGGCAAACCGTCGGGCCAGGTAATCGCCCAGCGCCTGCACGCCGTAACGCTCGGTGGCGTGGTGGCCGGCGGCGATGAAGCTGATGCCGTTCTCGCGGGCGCTGTGGAAGGTCTGCTCGGAGGCTTCGCCGCTCAGGTACAGGTCGACACCGGCAGCAATCGCCTGGTCGATATAGCCCTGGCCGCCGCCGGTACACCAGCCGACCCGGCGGATGATCTGCTCGCCTTCGATCAACAGCGGCTCACGGCCCATCACCTCCTGCACCTTGCGGGCAAAATCGCGCGCCGACATGGGTTCGGCGAGCGAGCCGACCAATCCGACAATGCGCGGGTTCTGCGGGTCCAGCGGGCCTTCGACAGTGATGTCGAGCTGGCGCGCCAGCTGCACGTTGTTGCCCACTTCCGCGTGCAGGTCCAGCGGCAGGTGGTAGGACAACAGGCTCAGGTCGTTTTTCAGCAGGGTTTTCAGCCGGCGCTGCTTCATGCCGGTGATGCACGGATTCTCGCCCTTCCAGAAATAGCCGTGGTGCACCAGTACCAGGTCGGCGTCGGCTTCGACTGCAGCGTCGAGCAACGCCTGGCTTGCGGTCACGCCACTGACGATGCGGGTCACTTGCGGGCGGCCCTCGACCTGCAGGCCGTTGGGGCAGTAGTCCTGGATTTTGGCGCTACCGAGGTAGCGTTCGGCTTCCTCGACCAGGGTACTCAAGGCAACAGCCATGGAAAGACTCCTCAATTTCGCAGTTCAGCGCGGCCCAAGGCCCCGTATAATGAGCGGCATTATGGGCCGTCGCCGGGTTTGGGGAAACCGACGGCAGTTGCCTGGGGGCTGGCATTGTTGGTTTTCGTGACGATTTAACAGTTCCTGCACAAGCCGCAGCGCAGTATGATCGCGCGCGTTTACGCTCCCAGCTGTCATCGGCCCTCTGCCAACTCCCAGGATTCGTTCAATGTTCAAGGCTTTGCGTTACTTTGGCTGGCCGCTGCTGGTCGGCGTGCTGATCGCCCTGTTGGTCATCCAGCGCTTTCCGCAGTGGGTCGGCCTGCCCAGCCAGGACGTCAACCTGCAGCAAGCCCCGCAAACCACGCGGATCATGCAGGGGCCGGTGTCCTACGCCGACGCCGTGAGCATCGCCGCCCCCGCGGTGGCCAACCTGTACACCACCAAGGTGGTCAACAAGACCGCCCACCCGCTGTTCGAAGACCCGCAGTTCCGCCGCTTCTTTGGCGACAACCTGCCCAAGCAGCGCCGCTGGGAGTCGAGCCTGGGGTCGGCAGTGATCATGAGCCCGGAAGGCTACCTGCTGACCAACAACCACGTGACCTCCGGTGCCGACCAGATCGTGGTGGCGCTCAAGGACGGCCGCGAAACCCTGGCACGGGTGATCGGCAGCGACCCGGAAACCGACCTCGCGGTGCTGAAGATCGACCTGAAGAACCTGCCGTCGATCACCATCGGCCGCTCCGACAACATCCATATCGGCGACGTCGCCCTGGCCATCGGCAACCCCTTCGGTGTCGGCCAGACCGTGACCATGGGCATCATCAGCGCCACCGGCCGCAACCAGCTGGGCCTGAACAACTACGAAGACTTCATCCAGACCGACGCCGCAATCAACCCGGGCAACTCCGGTGGCGCGCTGGTCGACGCCAACGGCAACCTCACCGGCATCAACACGGCGATCTTCTCCAAGTCCGGCGGCTCGCAAGGCATCGGCTTTGCCATCCCGACCAAGCTGGCTCTGGAGGTGATGAAGTCGATCATCGAGCACGGCCAGGTGATTCGGGGCTGGCTGGGGATCGAGGTGCAGCCGCTGAGCCAGGAACTGGCCGAGTCGTTCGGCATGCAGGGACGCCCGGGCATTGTCGTGGCAGGGATTTTCCGTGATGGCCCGGCACAGAAGGCCGGCCTGGAGCTGGGTGACGTGATCCTCAGCATCAACGGCGAACCGGCCGGCGATGGCCGCCGCTCGATGAACCAGGTGGCGCGGATCAAGCCCAATGACAAGGTGGCGATCCAGGTCATGCGCAACGGCAAGGAGCTCAAGCTGACCGCCGAGATCGGCTTGCGTCCACCGCCGGCACCGGCAGCCAAAGAAGAAAACTGATGGGTTAACATCATCGCGGGGCAAGCCCGCTCCCACAGGTTTTGTGGTTTACCTGTGGGAGCGGGCTTGCCCCGCGATGGGGTCAGTGCAGAATCTGGCTCAAGAACAGCTTGGTCCGCTCATTCTGCGGCCGGTCGAAGAAATCGTCCGGCGCCGCCTGCTCTACAATCTCGCCTTTATCCATGAAGATCACCCGGTTCGCCACGGTGCGGGCAAAGCCCATTTCGTGGGTCACGCAGAGCATGGTCATGCCGTCTTCGGCAAGGCCAACCATGGTATCGAGCACTTCCTTGACCATCTCAGGGTCGAGCGCCGAGGTCGGTTCGTCGAACAGCATGATCTTCGGCTTCATGCACAGCGCCCGGGCAATCGCTACCCGTTGTTGCTGGCCACCCGATAGCTGCCCGGGAAACTTGTTGGCCTGCTCCGGAATTCGCACCCGCTCCAGATAGTGCATGGCAATTTCCTCGGCCTTGCGCTTGGGCATCTTGCGCACCCACATCGGCGCCAGGGTGCAGTTCTGCAGGATGGTCAGGTGCGGGAACAGGTTGAAGTGCTGGAACACCATGCCGACTTCGCGGCGGATCGCTTCGATCTGCTTGAGGTCGTTGGTCAGCTCCACGCCATCGACGACGATGCGCCCTTGCTGGTGCTCCTCAAGACGGTTGAGGCAGCGGATGGTGGTCGACTTGCCCGAGCCCGACGGCCCGCACAGCACGATACGCTCGCCCTGGCGCACGTTCAGGTTGATGTCCTTGAGCACGTGGAACTGGCCGTACCACTTGTTCACGCCCTGCATCTGAATAATGCCTTCAGGGCTCACAGGCTGTTTGATCGCTTCACTCATGGGAACACTCCTAACGCTTGTGGCCTGTGTCCAGCTTGCGCTCCAGATGCATGGAGTAGCGGGACATACCGAAACAGAAAATCCAGAAAACCAGGGCGGCAAATACATAGCCCTCGGTCGCCATGCCCAGCCAGGTCGGGTCGGCAGCTGCCTGCTTGACGCTGTTGAGCAGGTCGAAGAGGCCGATGATGATTACAAGGCTGGTGTCCTTGAACAGGGCAATGAAGGTGTTGACGATGCCGGGGATTACCAGCTTCAGGGCTTGCGGCAGAATCACCAGGCCCATCGAGCGCCAGTAGCCCAGGCCCATCGCCGCAGCGGCTTCGTACTGGCCCTTGGGAATAGCCTGCAGGCCGCCACGTACCACTTCGGCGATATACGCCGACTGGAACAGGATCACCCCGATCATGGCCCGCAGCAGCTTGTCGAAGCTCATGCCCTCAGGCAGGAACAACGGCAGCATCACCGAGGACATGAACAGCACGGTAATCAGCGGCACGCCGCGCCAGAACTCGATGAAGGCCACGCAGACCACCTTCACCGCCGGCATGTTCGAACGCCGCCCCAGCGCCAGCAGGATGCCCAGCGGCAAGGCCCCGACGATGCCCACGGTGGCGATCACCAGGGTCAGCATCAGCCCGCCCCACTGGTTGGTCGGTACCGTGGCCAGGCCCAGGTAGCCGCCGTGCAGCAGGGTGTAGGCGATGATCGGGTACAGCACCAGAAAGCCCAGGCCGTAAACCGCCTTGCGCGGGAAGCGCGAGATGAACAACGGCGCGGCGCCGATTACCGCCAGCCAGACGGTCAAATCGACACGCCAGCGCAGCTCGCTCGGGTAGTAACCGTACATGAACTGGCCGAAGCGCTGCTGGATGAACACCCAGCAGGCGCCCTCCTTGGTGCAGTCGGCGCGGGTGGTGCCCACCCAGTTGGCGTCGAAGATCGACCACTGCAGCAGCGGCGGCACGATCAGCCACACCAGGTACACGGCAAACAGCGTCAGCAGGGTGTTGAGCCAGCTGGAGAACAGGTTGGCGCGCATCCAGGCCATTACGCCGACGGCTTTGACCGGTGGCGGCATATCAGGTTTGAAAACATGGGTACTCATGCGCTTGTCCTCACCGCTCGATCAGCGCAATGCGCTTGTTGTACCAGTTCATCAGCAGGGAAATGCTGATGCTGATGGCCAGATAGACGCTCATGGTGATGGCGATCACCTCGATGGCCTGGCCGGTCTGGTTAAGCACGGTACCGGCGAACAGCGAGACCATTTCCGGGTAGCCGATACCGGCCGCCAGCGAAGAGTTCTTCGCCAGGTTCAGGTACTGGCTGGTCAGCGGCGGGATGATCACCCGCAGCGCCTGGGGAATGATCACCTTGCGCAGCGTCGGCCCTTCGCGCAGGCCCAGGGAGCGAGCCGCCTCGGTCTGGCCGTAGCTCACCGAACGGATGCCGGAACGCACGATTTCGGCGATGAACGCTGCGGTATAGATGGTCAGTGCCAGGGTCAGCGCCAGCAGTTCCGGGATCAATACCCAGCCGCCGACGAAGTTGAAGCCCTTGAGCTGCGGCATCTCCCAGTGCACCGGCGCGCCGAACAGCAGCACGCACAACGCCGGAATGCCGAAGAACAGGAACAGGCCGACCCAGAATTTGTGGAACGGCTCGCCGGTGGCCTCAAAGCGCCGGTTGGCCAGGCGCACCATTACCACAATGGCAAGGATTGCCAGTGCGACGGCGACGACGAATGGCCAGAATCCATCGGCCATGGCAGCACCGGGCATGTTCAGGCCCCGGTTGCTGATGAAGAAGGTGTCGTTGAGATTGATGCTACCCCGCGGTCCCGGCAGGGTCAGGAACACCGCGAAGTACCAGAACAGGATCTGCAGCAGCGGTGGGATGTTACGGAAAGTCTCGACATACACAGTGGCCAGCTTGCTGATCATCCAGTTCGGTGACAGTCGTGCCACACCGATGATGAAGCCCAGCAGGGTCGCGAGAATGATGCCGATGAAGGTTACCAGCAGGGTGTTGAGCAGGCCGATAACGAACACCCGCGCATAACTGTCCTGTTCGGTATAGGGGATCAGGTGCTGGGCGATGCCGAAACCGGCACTGCGTTCGAGAAAGTCGAAGCCCGAAGTGATCCCGCGGTGTTGCAGGTTGGTCTGGGTATTGTGAAACAGGTACCAGCCCAGACCGACCACCGCGACCACGATGATAATCTGGAACAGCCACGCACGCACACGTGGATCGCTCAGGGATAGTCCCTTGGGTGCGCCGATATTATTTTGCATGTAATGCCCCGCAAGGAAGGGAACCGAACAGCCTGCGGCGGCCGGATGCCGCCGCAGGCCGCAACCGTCAGCGCACCGGTGGCGCGTACTGGATGCCGCCGTTGTTCCACAGGGCGTTCAGACCGCGGTCGATTTGCAGTGGGGTTTCCTTGCCCAGGTTTTTCTCGAAGACTTCGCCGTAGTTGCCGACCTGCTTGACGATCTGCACTACCCAGTCCTTCGGCAGTTTCAGGTCTTTGCCGTACTCGCCGTCGGCGCCGAGCATGCGGGCCACGTCAGGGTTCTTGGTGGCCTTGGCTTCGGCTTCGACGTTTTTCGAGCTGATGCCCATCTCTTCGGCGTTGAGCATGGCGAACAGGGTCCACTTGACGATGCTGAACCACTCTTCATCGCCTTTGCGCACCACCGGGCCCAGCGGCTCCTTGGAGATGGTCTCTGGCAGCACCACGTAATCGGCCGGGGCGGCCAGCTTGGAGCGTTGTGCGTAGAGCTGCGATTTGTCCGAGGTGAGCACGTCGCAACGGCCGGATTCCAGCGACTTGGCGCTCTCGTCGGAGGTGTCGAAGGTGATCGGGGTGTATTTCAGGCCGTTGGCGCGGAAGTAGTCGGAGACGTTGAGTTCGGTGGTGGTACCGGCCTGGATGCAGATGGTTGCACCGTCCAGTTCCTTGGCGCTGGAAACGCCGAGCTTCTTGTTGACCAGAAAACCGATGCCGTCGTAGTAGGTAACACCGGCGAACACCAGGCCCATGCCGGCGTCGCGCGAGCTGGTCCAGGTGGTATTGCGCGACAGCACGTCGACTTCGCCCGATTGCAGCGCGGTGAAGCGCTCCTTGGCGTTGAGCTGGCTGAACTTGACCTTCTTGGCGTCGCCGAACACCGCAGCGGCGACCGCGCGGCAGACGTCGGCGTCGATACCGACGATGTTGCCCTTGGCATCCGGTACCGAGAAGCCCGGCAAGCCGTCACTGACGCCACATTGAACGAATCCCTTCTTCTGTACTGCGTCCAGGGTCGCACCTGCCTGTGCGAAACCGCTGATACCCAACGCGGTAGCAGCGGTAACCACTGCCAGTGTGGATTTCAACATCTTCATTCAAACCTCCAGTTTTGCTCTTGTTGTGTGAGCCGGGATTGCACCGCACCCTTATGAGGCGCATCCGACCCGTGTTGGCTTGTTTTTGGGTCAATTGGCGCAATGCGCTGTTCTGTGACAGCCTTGGGGACCGCTAACGGGTGTTACCGTCCAAAACGTGTAACCTCGCATCTGGAGTTTCATAGCAAAGCGCGTACCACACTGAAGGGCTAAAGCGTTTCAGTTAACGTCAATAGGAAAACTTGCAACCTTGCGACAGGTTTTTCCCGGATTTACCCGACGCGCCTTCATTTCATGCACGCAAACAAGAGCGCGCGCACACTTTCGGAGCAGTCATGACCCACCCGCTGATTCTCGAACCACAAAAAACCGCAGACGCCTGTGTGATCTGGTTGCACGGCCTGGGGGCCGATCGTTACGACTTCATGCCGGTGGCTGAGGCCCTGCAGGAAGTTCTGCTGACCACCCGCTTCGTCATGCCCCAGGCACCCACCCGTCCGGTGACCATCAACGGCGGCTATGCAATGCCCAGCTGGTACGACATCAAGGCCATGAGCCCGGCGCGGGCCATCGATGAAGACCAGTTGCACGAATCGGCGGAACAGGTGATCGAACTGATCAAGGCCGAGCAGGCCAAGGGTGTGGCCCTGTCGCGGATCATCCTCGCCGGCTTTTCCCAGGGCGGCGCCGTGGTGCTGCACACTGCCTATATAAAGTGGCAAGAAGCCCTGGGCGGCGTACTGGCGCTTTCGACCTATGCCCCGACTTTCACCGAGGCACGCGAACTGAGCGCCTGCCAGCAACGCACCCCGGCCCTGTGCCTGCACGGTGTGTACGACCCGGTTGTGCTACCGGCCATGGGGCGCAGCGCCTACGAGCACCTGAAGAATTGGGGCGTCAGCGCCAAGTGGGCCGAGTACCCGATGGAGCACGAAGTGCTGCAGGAAGAAATTCGCGATATCGCCGACTGGCTGGCCGAGCGCCTGCGCTAAAAGAAGCGTTCCCTGTAGTTGTCAGTGCAATCCACTACGCCGCGCCCGATTCTTGCATTACACTGCCCGGCGTACATTCCTTAACCAATTGATGAGATGACCGTGCTCAAAGCACTCAAGAAGATGTTCGGCAAGAGCGAGGTTGAGCAACTCGCCACCGAAACCGCTGCCCCCGTGAAGCAGCCGCCCGCAGCACCCCAGGCCCCTGCCCCGTCGGCACCGCTCAAGACCGAAGCCGTGGACCCTGCCCCGGCACGCGCCGAAAAACCGGCCGAGGCCAAGCCGCGCCGTGAGCGCAAGCCAAAGCCCGCCGCCTCCACCTGGAAGCTCGAAGACTTCGCCGTCGAGCCGCAGGAAGGCAAGACCCGCTTCCATGACTTCAAGCTCTCGCCCGAGCTGATGCATGCGATCCACGACCTAGGGTTCCCGTACTGCACGCCAATCCAGGCCCAGGTGCTGGGCTACACCCTGCGTGGCAAAGACGCCATTGGCCGGGCCCAGACCGGTACCGGCAAGACCGCAGCCTTCCTGATTTCGATCATCACCCAGCTGCAGCAGACCCCGCCGCCGAAAGAGCGCTACATGGGCGAGCCACGGGCGCTGATCATCGCCCCGACCCGCGAGCTGGTGGTGCAGATCGCCAAGGACGCCGCGGCGCTGACCAAATACACCGGCCTCAACGTCATGACCTTCGTCGGCGGCATGGACTTCGACAAGCAGCTCAAGGCCCTCGAAGCCCGCCACTGCGACATCCTGGTCGCCACCCCGGGCCGCCTGCTGGACTTCAACCAGCGCGGCGAAGCACACCTGGACATGGTCGAGGTGCTGGTACTGGACGAAGCCGACCGCATGCTCGACATGGGCTTCATCCCCCAGGTGCGGCAGATCATCCGCCAGACCCCGCCCAAGAGCGAGCGCCAGACCCTGCTGTTCTCGGCAACCTTCACCGAAGACGTGATGAACCTGGCCAAGCAGTGGACCACCGACCCTGCCATCGTCGAGATCGAGCCGGAGAACGTCGCCAGCGAGACCGTCGAGCAGCACGTCTATGCCGTGGCCGGCAGCGACAAGTACAAGCTGCTGTACAACCTGGTGACCGAGAACAAGTGGGAACGGGTGATGGTCTTTGCCAACCGCAAGGACGAAGTACGACGCATCGAAGAGCGCCTGGTGCGCGATGGCGTCAACGCCGCCCAGCTGTCGGGCGACGTGCCGCAGCACAAGCGGATCAAGACCCTCGAGAGTTTTCGCGAAGGGCGCATCACCGTGCTGGTAGCCACTGACGTGGCTGGCCGCGGTATCCACATCGACGGCATCAGCCACGTGATCAACTTCACCCTGCCGGAAGACCCGGACGACTACGTGCACCGCATTGGTCGTACCGGTCGTGCCGGCACCAGCGGCGTGTCGATCAGCTTCGCCGGTGAGGATGACTCCTACCAGCTGCCAGCCATCGAAGAACTGCTGGGGCGCAAGATCAGCTGCGAGATGCCACCGACCGAGTTGCTCAAGCCGGTACCGCGCAAGCATCACTGAGTGCAGTAACACCAATCGCGGGGCAAGCCCGCTCCTACACCACCCTGTAGGAGCGGGCTTGCCCCGCGATGCTTTTTACACCTCGGCATATTGCCCAAATAAACTAAAAGTCCATAATAGACTAAATAGTTCATTTGGAGCTTCGCATGTCTGCGCCTCTCGTCATCGATCAACAGCACGCTCGCCAACTGCTCGCCCAGGTGGATGTTCCGCAGATCCTGCGCAACCTGTTCCGTGACCTGGCGGCCGGGCAAGCGGTGCAACCGCCCCAGCAACTGGTGGAATTCCCGGCCGGCAAAGGCGACTTCATCAACTACGGTGGCGTGCTGGCCGAACAGCGCGTGTACGGGGTCAAGACCTCGCCCTATATCGTCCGCGAGCAGGGACCGCTGGTCACCGCCTGGACCCTGCTGATGTCCATGGACAGCGGCCAGCCGCTGCTGCTGTGCGATGCCGGTGAACTGACTACCGCGCGCACCGCCGCCACTACCGCCGTTGCCGTCGATGCCCTGGCAGCCAGCGAGGCCCGGCGCCTGACCATCATCGGCAGCGGCCCGATTGCCCGCGCCCACCTGCATTACGCCCGCAGCCTGCGTCCATGGCAGGACATCCGCCTGTACTCGCCAAGCCTGGGCCGGCAATCGACCGAACAGCGTCAGGCCCTGAGTAATCTCGACCCGCGCCTGGTGCTCAGCGAAAGTCTGGAGCAGGCGGTGCTGGATGCCGACGTGATCATGCTCTGCACCTCATGCGCCACGCCGGTGCTCGACCCGCGCCAATTGAGCAAGCCCGCGCTGATCACCTCCATCAGCACCAATGCGGTGCGTGCCCACGAAGTGCCACCAGCGACCTTAAGCGAGATGGACGTTTACTGCGACTACCGCGTAACCACCCCGGGCAGCGCCGGCGAGATGCGCATCGCCGCCGAACAACATGGCTGGCAAGCCGATGCGATCGTCGGCGATCTGGCGCAATTGATCAGTGGTGCGGCGCACAAGCCGGGCTACCAGCGCCACGCTTTTTTCCGCTCCATCGGCCTGGGCCTGGAAGACATCGCCCTGGCCAACGCCCTGTACCGCCTGCAACGCGCCGACTGAGGAAACCTTCATGCAACAGGCTGATTTCATCATCATCGGCGCCGGTATTGCCGGTGCCTCCACCGGTTTCTGGCTGGCCGGCCACGGCCGGGTACTGCTGCTTGAGCGCGAGTCGCAGCCGGGCTACCACTCCACCGGCCGCTCGGCAGCGCTGTACACCGCCGCCTATGGCACCCCGCAAGTGCGCGCACTGACCCTGGCCAGCCGGGCGTTTTTCGACCAGCCGCCAGCGGGTTTTACCGAGCACCCGCTGCTCAGCCCGCGCGGGGAAATGACCGTCGATCTCAATGGCGACCCTGAAGAGCTGCAGCGTCAGTACCAGAGCGCCAAGGCCTGCGTGCCAGAGGTCGAGCTGCTCAGCGCCGAGCAAGCCTGCGCGCGCCTGCCGGTGCTGCGCCGCGACAAGGTGCATGGCGCCCTGTACGACCCGAGTGCCAGCGACATCGACACCGACGCCCTGCACCAGGGTTACCTGCGCGGCATTCGTCGCCAGCAGGGTGAAGTGCACAGCGACTGCGAAGTACAACACCTGAGCCGCGACGCCGACGGCCTCTGGCACGTGCAGACCAGCCGCGGCACCTTCACCGCCCCGGTGCTGATCAACGCTGCCGGTGCCTGGGCCGACAAAGTCGGCGAACTGGCCGGCGCCCAACCCCTGGGCCTGCAGCCAAAGCGCCGCGCCGCGTTCATCTTCGCCGGCCCCGAAGGCATCGACAGCCATGCCTGGCCGATGCTGGTCAGCCTCGATGAGTCGTTCTACATGAAGCCTGACGCCGGCATGCTGCTCGGCTCACCGGCCAATGCCGACCCGGTCGAGCCCCACGACGTGCAGGCCGAAGAGCTGGACATCGCCATGGGCATCTACCAGATCGAAGAAGCCACCACCCTGAGCATTCGTCGCCCGACCCGTACCTGGGCCGGCTTGCGCAGCTTCGTCGCTGACGGCGACCTGGTGGCCGGCTTCGATCCGCAGGTGCCCGGGCTGTTCTGGGTGGCCGCGCAAGGCGGCTATGGTATCCAGACCTCGCCGGCCATGGGCCAGGCCAGCGCCGCCCTGGTGCGCGGTGAAGACTTGCCTGACACCCTCAAGGGCTTTGGCCTCAACGCTGCGATGCTGTCGCCGCGCCGCCTGCAAGGGTGACGCCCGGCCGCGATTGCGGCACACTCCCAGCGCCCTGTCGCAAGGGCGCTGACACCGCCTGGAGCCCGTCCGAATGCCCACACCCCAAGCCGATCCCGTCCTGCACAACTACCGGGCCATCGCCGACGCCATCGCCACCCTGTTCTTCCCCCACGCCGAAGTGGTGCTGCACGATTTGCGCAGCCAGAAGATCGACTACATTGCCAACAACCTGTCCAAGCGCGAGATTGGCGATGATGCGGCGCTGGAGGACATGTTCGAGGAAGGTACTGACGAGACCAACATCGGACCGTACGAAAAGCTCAACTGGGACGGTCAGAAGATCCGCTCGCTGAGCACCGTACTGCGCGACCCGGCCGGCAAGCCGCTGGCGGTGCTGTGCATCAACCTGAATATTTCCCTGTTCGAAAACGCCAAGGCGGCGCTCGACCTGTTCTTGTCGCCGAGCAAGCTGATCCCGCAGCCCGATGCGCTGTTTCGCGATGACTGGCAGGAGCGCATCAACACCTTCCTCAACAGCTGGCTGCGCCAACGTCAACTGAGCCTCAACCTGCTCAGCCGCGACCATAAGCGCGAACTGGTACTGGCCCTGCACGCCGAGGGCGCGTTCAAGGGCAAGAGTGCCGCCAACTATGTGGCCAATGTGCTGGGGATGGGACGGGCGACGGTGTACAAGCACCTGAAGGAACTCAAGGCCTGATCACGCTCAGGCCTTGAGTAAAGCGACGATCAGTCGCCGTAGATATCAGACTTGAAGTACTTGGCCTGGATCTTCTGGTATTCGCCGTTGGCGCGAATGGCGTCGATGGCCTGGTTCAGCTCGGTCACCAGTTGTGTGTTGCCCTTGCGCACCGCGATACCCGCGCCTTCACCCACATAGCTCGGGTCTTTCAGCTCTGGGCCGACGAAAGCGTAGCCTTTGCCCTTCTCGGTATTCAGAAAACCCTGCTCCAGCGGAATGGTGTCGGCGAAAACGCCGTCCAGACGCCCGGAAACCAGGTCCATGAAGATCTCTTCGTTACTGGTGTAGCGCACCACCTCGATACCCTTGGGGGCCAGCACCTCGGTGACGTAACGGTCAGTGGTAGTTGCCCGCTGCACACCGATGCGCTTGCCCTTGAGGCTGACGAACTGGTCGTCGACCTGGCTGCCTTCCTTCATCGCCAGGCGCGCGGAGGTGAAGTAGTACTTGTGGGTGAAGTCCACCGAGCGCTTGCGCTCTTCGGTGATGGTGATCGACGACAGCGCCGCATCGATCTTCTTGACCTTCAGCGACGGGATCAAGCCGTCATACTCCTGCTCGGTCCACTGGCATTTGACCTGCATCTGCGCGCACAGGGCATTGCCGATGTCGTAGTCGAAGCCGCTGATATTGCCGTCAGGGGTCTTGAATGCGAACGGCGGGTACGCGGCTTCGATGCCAATGCGCAATGTCTTCTCGGCGGCAAACAGACTGCTGCTGGCCATCAGGCTCAGGGCCAGGCCGCTGATCAGGGTGAACTTGTTCATGACGGGGCTCTCTCGCTCGTTGTTGGAGGTGTGGTGCCAGACAGAGGGAAAGGGGCAGGCGCGGGTCGGCCTGGAATTATTTTGTACTTATAATTCCATACTGGACTTTTTGGTATGAAAATTCAACAAGCAAAAGCATCGCGGGACAAGCCCGCTCCTACCTTGATCCCTGTAGGAGCGGGCTTGCCCCGCGATCAGATTTACCAGCGCCCGGCAGCCTCTTCATCACTCTGCTTGCCCTCGACCCAGCGCGGGCCGTCGCCGGTCTGTTCCTTCTTCCAGAACGGCGCGCGGGTTTTCAGGTAGTCCATGATGAAATTGCAGGCATCGAATGCGGCCTGACGATGGGCACTGGCAACACCGACAAAAACGATCGGCTCACCGGGCTCCAGGCCGCCGATGCGGTGCAGCACCTCGACCTTGAGCAACGGCCAGCGCTGCTGGGCTTCAACCACGATCTTGGCCAGGGCCTTTTCGGTCATGCCCGGATAATGCTCGAGGAACATCCCTGCTACGTCCTGGCCATCATTGAAGTCGCGCACGTAGCCGATAAAACCGACCACCGCCCCGACACCGACGTTGGCCGCGTGCATCGCATTGACTTCAGCCCCCGGGTCAAAGGGCTCGCTCTGGACTCGAACGCTCATGCTCAGCCTCCAGTCACGGGCGGAAAGAACGCCACTTCGTCACCGTCTTCAAGCGGCTCGTCCAGCTTGCACAGCTCTTCATTGCGCGCGCACATCAGGTTCTGTTCGCGCAGCACATCATGCTTGTCACCTTTTGCAACCAGCGCCTTGCGTACGTCATCCAGGGTAGCGAACGAACCCTCGAGCTTTTCGGCATCAACCCCCAGTAACTCCCGGTAACGGGCGAAATACATCACCTTGATTTTCATTTCACTTCATCCGCCTGGTAATGGCCGCTCTTGCCGCCGAGCTTTTCCAGCACGCGCACGCCGTCGATGATCATGCCGCGGTCGACCGCCTTGCACATGTCATAGATGGTCAGGGCCGCGACGCTGGCAGCGGTCAGCGCTTCCATTTCTACCCCGGTCTGCCCGGCCAGCTTGCAACGGGCGACGATATAGACAGTGTCGTTGCCTTCGGCGCTGAGCTCGACCTTGACGCTGGTCAGCAGCAACGGGTGGCACAACGGAATCAGGTCACTGGTCTTCTTCGCCGCCTGGATACCGGCAATGCGCGCCACGGCAAACACGTCACCCTTGGGGTGTTCGCCTTCGACGATCATCTGCAGGGTTTGCGGGAGCATGCGCACCCGCGCTTCGGCCACCGCCTCACGCGACGTCACGGCTTTATCGGTGACGTCGACCATGTTGGCGCGACCTTGGGAATCGAGATGGGTCAGCACAGCTTTCCTCCTATTCAGGAGCAAAGAGTGTAAACCCTGGGGTCAGGTCTTCGAAGCGAAAAATAGCCTGGGCCGGCGTCAAGGCGCTTTATTGGGGTGTATGGCTGAATATAGGTTTTACAGTGCAAAAACTAGAAAGCTCCATACTCATGATCATTTGAAACCATTCAGCCTGAAGACAAAGTAATACACCAAAATTCATTAGACCAATAAACACCAAACCCACGAATATTCTTACAGCATTATAAGACCCCCCTTACCCGCATTAGCCTTGACATTGCCCAGAGCAAAATTACCCTCACACATCAAGCCTAAGAACTTCACCAGCCACAATGAAAAACCCTTGTTGAAGATAGTCATGCCGCGCCAAATTAATAAACCACCGAACAACACCTATCGACCGACCGAATGCCAAACAGAGACTTTTGCACCAAACACAAAACAATAACATTTGTGATAAACAATACAACGCACATCAAGCCAGGAGACCGTTGAAGTGCAACAGATCAGCACCAAGAACTACTTCTCTCTGTGTGGAATCCGGTTCTGCAGCTCTGTTGTACTATGGCTCGACTTCATACTCATTTTTTCGACGCTAACTTTCATTTTCGATGCCTCGGCACAAACGCTAGCATTAGCAGCTTCCTTGTATGGGATTCCGGCGCTTCTCTTTGGCCCTTATCTAGGATCATTGGCAGACCGATTCAACCCCTGCATAATAATCTCGGTCAGTTTCTGTATTCGTTTCATTGCATCTTGCGCTCTGTTTGCAGCCCCTTCCGTTGAGTTGTTTTTGGCATTTACAATGCTAAAGGGCTTATCTAACCTTGGCTCAACAGCGGCCGAAGTCGTTCTCACAAGAAACTTGCTGACCGCACCGCAGATTATCCGAAACACTTCATTAATTATGATAATAGATCAAACCGTAAAAATCGTATCCCCCCTTGCAGCTGGGATTCTCACAGGATTGAGTTTTAAGTCAGCCGGTTTTTTACTTTCCGCTTTTGTGTGTTTGTGTGGTTTACTATTCGTAACTTTATTATCTGCAAGGATCATGAGAAGCGAGGCCACATGTCCTTTAATTCCAAAAACCAGCAACCGACAAATCTATAGTTTTTTCAAAAAACAATTGACCGCACGTATTTTTTTAATGTGCATACTTTCCCAGTCAGCCGCCTTGGGTCTATACGACTCCCTATTGAGCTTGCTGTTGAAGGGGAACGGACAAAGTGCAACGTCTTTCGGCGTTATCGTCAGTGCAACTGCACTGGGCGGCATTTTTGCAGGCTTCTTGTTTCCACGCCTTTATCGTAGTGGTTCGCGTATCTGCTCCACAATAGCGTCGATGTGTTTTGGTCTCGCAGTACTCGCAGTCGGATCTCTCAGCTTTTTTCCTGCGTATTTCGAGCTTAATCTCTTGTCGCTACTTTTTCTTCTCGCCGGATTCGCCTATGGTCTGACAACTCAGGGCCTCACAACCACTTTGCAACTCACTTGCCCCCCTAACAAATTGGGTACGACATTTGCGACTGTGCGCACTCTATCCATCGCTCTGTTCATCAGTTTCCCCATACTGGGTGGTTGGCTAGCGGAATTGGCCAACATCGCCAGCGTTCTCTTAGCAGCAGGTATCTCCACCACCTTGATCGCTTGTACGCTACATGTTACCCATCGGACGAATCATTCAGAAAGCACCAGCATACGAGATAGCGCAACCATAGACTGAAACACTGCAAGCCTGCGAAAGCGCAGGCTTGCAGTTAAAGGTTTGCGGGAGCATGCGCACCCGCGCTTCGGCCACCGCCTCACGCGACGTCACGGCTTTATCGGTGACGTCGACCATGTTGGCGCGACCTTGGGAATCGAGATGGGTCAGCACAGCGTTACTCCTGTTTCAGGACAGTCGATTGTAAACCCTTGAGTCAGACCTTAGCGACAAGCGCGGACACTGCCTGGGGCTTTAAACATGCGATATCCATCTACTACACACTGATGCGTCTGCAGGTAGAAGCTGCCAATGCAACAACCTTGCACGCACCCTAACCTGATGCCAGGAGGCACCGATATGGTCATGAACGCGAAAGACTACGAAAAAATGCAACCCGTCTTTGCTCCCTACATTGGCAAGACATTCAGCAAGGAGTTAGCCGACGAGATCTGCAAAAATGCGGGTGGAGGTGAAGTCAGCGAGATTCGGCCGGGAGTCATTGGTTATACCGGGCAGAGCCCTTACCTGCTGATTCTCGACAAGGACGACAGCATAGTGAGCGTAATTTTCACCGGTTGGGGTGCTTTTGGCCGCGGTTGGAAATGAAATTACCAGCAATGAAAAAGCCCGCATCGGCTGATGCGGGCTTTTTGCAACCTCCGTACCGGGTTACAGGTGCGATTCGGCGTATTCGGCCAGAATCGAGCGCGGTACGCCCTGCAGGGTGATGTGCACGCCGTTGGGGAAGTCCTTGAAGCGCTCGGTCAGGTAGGTCAGGCCGGAGCTGGTGGCGGACAGGTAAGGGGTGTCGATCTGCGCCAGGTTGCCCAGGCAGATCACTTTGGAACCGGCGCCGGCACGGGTGATGATGGTTTTCATCTGGTGCGGGGTGAGGTTCTGGCATTCATCGATCAGGATCAGGCTCTGCTGGAAGCTGCGACCGCGAATGTAGTTCAGCGATTTGAACTGCAGCGGCACCCGCTCAAGGATGTACTCGACGCTGCCATGGGTGTTTTCGTCATCCATGTGCAGGGCTTCGAGGTTGTCGGTGATTGCCCCGAGCCAGGGCTCCATTTTTTCTGCTTCAGTGCCCGGCAGGAAGCCGATCTCCTGGTCCAGCCCCTGCACGCTTCGGGTGGCGATGATGCGCCGGTAGCGCTTGCTGACCATGGTCTGCTCGATGGCGGCGGCCAGGGCCAGGATGGTCTTGCCGGAACCGGCCGCGCCGGTCAGGTTGACCAGGTGAATGTCCGGGTCGAGCAAGGCGAACAGCGCCAGGCTCTGGTGGATGTCACGCGGCTTGAGGCCCCAGGCTTCCTGGTGCAGCAGCGGCTCCTGGTGCAGGTCGAGCAGCACCAGCTCGCCATCCTTGATGCCCTTGATCCAGCCGACGAAGCCCTGCTCGTCAATGATGAACTCGTTGATGTGCACGGCCGGCAGGTTGTCGATCATCTGCACCCGGTGCCAGGTGCGGCCATGGTCCTGGCGGGTCTCGACCTTGCTGACGCGGTCCCAGAACGAGCCGGTGACGCTGTGGTAACCCTTGGACAGCAGGGAGACGTCGTCCACCAGCTGGTCGGTGCTGTAGTCCTCGGCCGCGATCCCGCAGGCGCGGGCCTTGAGGCGCATGTTGATGTCTTTGGTCACCAGCACCACGTCCAGTTCCTTGCGCCGGCTACGCAGCTCGAGCAACTGGTTGATGATGATGTTGTCGTTGAGGTTCTCCGGCAGCAGGCGGTTGGGCTCGTTGCGCGGGCTCATGAGAATCGACAGGAAGCCCTTGGGGCCACTCTTGCCGCGCTGGATCGGCACGCCCTGCTCGACATCGGCCGGCGAGGCATCGCCCAGGGTCTGGTCGATCAGGCGGATGGCCTGGCGACATTCGGCGGCAATCGTATGTTTGCCCGTCTTGAGTTTGTCGAGCTCCTCCAGCACCGTCATCGGGATGGCGACGTGGTGCTCCTCGAAGTTGAGCAAAGCGTTGGGATCGTGAATCAGTACATTGGTATCGAGCACATAAAGGATTGGCTGGTTGGAGGAAGTGCTGCGTCCTTGATCATCCATACTCGGTCACCTTTGTGGGAGCCAGACGACGCAATACCTGAGCGGTGCTGCGCCGCGAAGTGGCCGCCGGTTCTCCCCTGGTCCGCGTCGTTACGGGTAGGGAGCTGCGAACAAAGAATGGGCCGTAGGACGCCACCTGTGCTGCAGGGTTCGGCGGTCTGTCTTCGTAATACCGCAAAACCCATGACCGGAAAAAGCGTTTTTACGTTTTTTTGAAGTTTATTTTTCGATCGGCCAATTAGCCCTTGGCGCAGGGGCAAAGCACCGCTACAGTCATAAATCCAGTCATGTGAAATGCCTGCGATCTTTCCTTCCCGCCTCTTAGCGAAACTTTACACTTTCAACGCTTTTCGCCGAAATTACGGCAATCTTCCCAGCCAATTCCACTCTGAGCCGTTTGCTTGAGCAACCAGGCCACTGCCTCCTGCGCCTTGGGCTGGGCGTCGTGAAACTGGATCAGCCCCTTGCGCCACAGCAACATCAAGGTCAGCACCCGCTGGGCCGCCTGTTCGCTGTTCAACGCGCCCTGATCCTGGGCGTCGATATCCCACAACACCACCTGCAAATGCTGGCCGGCGAAGAATGCCTGGCTGTCGGCACGGCGCTGGCCATAAGGCGGCCGGAACAACGGCACATACTGCTGCGGCAAGTCGCCCTGCACCCGCGCCTGGCTGCGCAGCACCGAGTCCTGCCAGCCCTGCCACTGCCCGTGGGAGCGGTACTGCCAGCCTTGCAAGCCCACGCACTGGCCCTGGTAGAGCGCCCGCAGATCGCTAAGCGAGGTCTTGTCGCGCCGGTTCTGCAGGCTGTTACCCAGCACAAAAAAGGTCGCAGACAGCCGTTGCCGGCGCAGGAACTCGGCCAGGCCGTCGGTACTGCCGCCCGCCAAGGATGGGCCGCCATCGAAGGTCAGCATGAATAGCCGGTCGTTGAGCTCGTCGCCATTGCGCTCAAGGTCGGAGAAGCGCTCGATTTCGCTGGCGGTCTGCGGGAACAGCGCGGCCTTGCGCAGCAGCTCGTCCAGGTAGCGCTCGTGAAAGGCCCGGCTGGGCTCGGCCCAGCTCGCGTAGAACGAGTCGGCGGCGACTTCGAAGGTTGCCGTCTGCTTGCGAAAATCGCCCAGGTCGTCGATGGCATAACAGAACGAGGCATCCTGCTCGCAGCTCTTCTGCGCCAGGTCGTAGTTGCGCCATAAGCGCTGCCACAGGCGCTGGCGCAGCGTGTTGATCGACAGCAGATTGACCTGGCGCAGGTTCAGCCGCGCCGCCAGGGCGTTCTGATCAAGCATTTCGCTTTCAGCCAGCACCCGGGCAAACCCGAGGATTTCGGCGCGCGAGGCGACATCGAACAGCGCCGGGCTGTCGAGCTGCTCTGGCCAGTGGCTGCGGTCGAAAGTGGCGACCGGGGCTGGCGCGGCCTGGGCCGTGAAGCTGAACAGGCCAGCCAGTAAAACAAGGGCAATGCGCACGATCGGGCTCTCCGTTTTCCTCGCCGCGCACTATAGCGCCAAGTGTCGGGATGGTCTGTGGCTATTGCCTTGATAGCTGGAGATCGCCGCCCCCGCCCCGTAGAATCGGCGCCACGAATAAAGGAGCCGACCTGATGCTGACGGTGATTTCCCCCGCCAAGACCCTCGACTACGACACCCCGCCGGTAACCCAGCGCTACACCCAGCCGCAGTACCTGGATGATTCCCAGGAACTGATCGTGCAGTTGCGCGAGCTGTCGCCGGCGCAGATCAGCGAGCTGATGCACCTCTCCGACAAGCTCGCCGGGCTCAACGCCGCGCGCTTCGGCAGCTGGACGCCAGCCTTCACCCCGGACAACGCCAAGCAGGCGCTGCTGGCGTTCAAGGGCGACGTGTATACCGGGCTCGACGCGCAAAGCCTCAGCGAAGACGACTTCAGCTACGCCCAGGAGCACCTGCGCATGCTCTCCGGGCTGTACGGCCTGCTGCGCCCGCTGGACCTGATGCAACCGTACCGTCTGGAGATGGGCACCAAGCTTGCCAACGCCCGCGGCAAGGACCTGTATGCCTTCTGGGGCACGCGCATCAGCGAGTGGCTGAACCAGGCCCTGGCCGAGCAAGGCGACGACCTGCTGCTGAACCTGGCCAGCAACGAGTACTTCAGCGCGGTCAAGCGCAATGCCCTCAAAGCGCGGGTGATCAACACCGAGTTCCGCGACTTCAAGAACGGCCAGTACAAGATCATCAGCTTCTACGCCAAAAAGGCCCGCGGCATGATGAGCCGCTTCGTGATCCAGGAACGCATCAACGATCCCGAGCAGCTCAAGCAGTTCGATGTGCAGGGCTACTACTACAGTGCCGAGCTGTCGAAGGCCGACAACCTGGTGTTTCTGCGCGATCACGCGGACGAGTAAAAGCTTTCGCGGGGCAAGTCGGGCCGCCGCATCGCCGCTCCTACCCGTCGGAGTGGGAGCGGCGATGCGGCCCGACTTGTCCCGCGATAAATACGCCACAATCCTGGCGCCAAAAAACCACCCTTCTAGCTTTATCGCAAAACGCCATAAGACCGTTCGTAATTTTTTGACGAATTTTGAAAAAAAAATTTCCGGTACTGGCATAAAAACATCCCACCTCGAGTTCGTCCTTTATATACAGGGACGAAACTGACAAGTGCTATCAAAGTGAAAGTATGGCCATCAGATAAAATATTAAAAAATCTTTCACGGCCCCTGAACCGCCCCCGGAACTTATCCCTTCAGCCATCGCTCATACCACCCGTAACGATTCTCGAGCATTATGTGAGAGATGACCTACAGCATTGATTGGAGTGCACAGTCATTGTGCATCCAGACAACTTTGACTTGAGTGTCGGTCACCCGACCCACAGTTGAACCCAGGAGAAACGCGCCCCTAAAAATCGTCCTTGTGGTTGATTTCAAAGGATTTTATTCACTTGAAAGAACAAGCACTGCAGTTTCGGGTAACCGATCTGCAATAAAGACGGCTGCATAACAGGGCACGCCCATAATTATTGGCCTTTGGCTGCCAACTTTAAGTGCAACGACTTTTGCACTTGATATTTATATGCCTGCACACGGTGAAGTGACATCTTTCTGCCACGCCTCCGTGTGCCCGATAACTGCTGGTTAATCAACCCGGTCTGGCTCTATTTATTGAGCCGGCGTGATAAACACATGAGGTGAATGCGATGCGTATCAGCATCTTTGGTTTGGGTTATGTGGGTGCAGTCTGTGCTGGCTGCCTGTCGGCACGTGGCCATGAAGTGATTGGCGTCGATGTATCCACCACCAAGATCGACCTGATCAACCAAGGCAAATCGCCGATTGTCGAACCGGGGCTCGAAGCCCTGTTGCAACAGGGTATCGACAATGGCCGCCTGCGTGGCACCACCGATTTTGCCGCGGCAATTCGCGACAGCGACCTGTCGATGATCTGCGTCGGCACGCCAAGCAAGAAGAACGGCGACCTGGGCCTGGAATACATCGAGTCGGTGTGCCGCGAAATCGGCTTCGTACTGCGGGAAAAATCCAGCCGCCACACCATCGTGGTACGCAGCACCGTGCTGCCGGGCACGGTGAAGAACGTGGTGATCCCGATCCTCGAAGACTGCTCGGGGAAAAAAGCCGGCGTCGACTTCGGCGTAGCGGTCAACCCGGAATTCCTGCGCGAAAGCACCGCGATCAAGGACTACGACCAGCCACCCATGACCGTCATCGGCGAACTGGACAAGACCAGTGGCGACCTTCTGCAATCGCTGTACGAAGAACTCGACGCGCCGATCATCCGCAAGGACATCGAAGTGGCCGAGATGATCAAGTACACCTGCAACGTCTGGCACGCCACCAAAGTTACCTTCGCCAACGAGATCGGCAACATTGCCAAGGCGGTCGGCGTCGATGGTCGTGACGTGATGGATGTGGTCTGCCAGGACAAGGCCCTGAACCTTTCGCAGTACTACATGCGCCCGGGCTTTGCCTTCGGCGGTTCGTGCCTGCCCAAGGACGTGCGCGCGCTGACCTATCGCGCCGGCAGCCTGGACGTCAAGGCGCCACTGCTCAACTCGCTGATGACCAGCAACGAGTCGCAGGTACAGAACGCCTTCGACATCATCGAAAGCCACGACAAGCGCAAGGTCGCCCTGCTCGGCCTGAGCTTCAAGGCCGGTACCGACGACCTGCGCGAAAGCCCGCTGGTGGAGCTTGCCGAACGCCTGATCGGCAAGGGCTACGAGCTGAACATCTACGACAGCAACGTCGAGTATGCGCGGGTCAACGGCGCCAACAAGGAATACATCGAGTCGAAAATCCCTCACGTGTCGTCGCTGCTCAATGCTGACTTCGAGCAGGTGATCAACCACGCCGACGTCATCGTGCTGGGCAACCGCGACGAGAAGTTTCGCGCCCTGGCCCAGCAGGCGCCCGCCGGCAAGCAGGTCATCGACCTGGTCGGTTTCATGAGCAAGGCCTCCTGCCCGAGCAGCCGTACCGAAGGTATCTGCTGGTAACCCGCAGGTTGCGCGGGGCCGCCCGGCCCCGCGCGCCATCAACGCCCCTTCCATTCGATACGGATGCAGAACATGCACAGGCTCAAGCACGGCCTGCTACAGGTCGCCGGTTGGCTGTTCTACGTGAGCCTGCTCATGTTGATCGCCCTGGCCTTGCCCAACTCCATTTTCGACCCCGACTCGAAGGACTTCATTTTCCTGGTCGGCGCCGTCGGCATCTGGCGCTATTCCATGGGTGCCACGCACTTTGTCCGCGGCATGCTGTTTCTCTACGTGGTCTACCCCTACCTGCGGCGCAAGGTGCGCAAGCTCGGTAGCGCGGCCGACCCATCTCATGTGTACCTGATGGTCACCAGTTTTCGCATCGATGCCCTGACCACCGCCCAGGTCTACAGCTCGGTGATCCGCGAAGCGATCGACTGCGGCTACCCGACCACTGTGGTCTGTTCGCTGGTGGAAATGTCCGACGAACTGCTGGTGAAAAGCCTGTGGGAGAAATACAACCCGCCGCAGCGCGTGACCCTCGATTTCGTGCGCATTGCCGGTACCGGCAAGCGCGACGGCCTGGCCTACGGCTTTCGGGCCATCTCCCGCCACCTGCCGGATGAAAACGCCGTGGTCGCGGTGATCGATGGCGACACCGTGCTCGGCGAAGGCGTGGTGCGCAAGACCGTGCCCTGGTTCAAGCTGTTCAGCAATGTCGGCGGCCTGACCACCAACGAATTCTGTGAAGTACGTGGCGGCTACATCATGAGCGAGTGGCACAAGCTGCGCTTCGCCCAGCGCCACATCAACATGTGCTCGATGGCCCTGTCCAAGCGCGTGCTGACCATGACCGGACGCATGTCGGTGTTCCGCGCCGCCGTGGTGACCAACCCCGAGTTCATCGCCGACGTCGAGAACGACTCGCTGCAGCACTGGCGCCTGGGCCGCTTCAAGTTCCTCACCGGCGACGACAAGTCGAGCTGGTTCAGCCTCATGCGCCTGGGCTACGACACCTTCTACGTGCCGGACGCGGCGATCAACACGGTCGAGCACCCGCCGGAAAAGAGCTTCATCAAGGCCAGCCGCAAACTGATGTACCGCTGGTACGGCAACAACCTGCGGCAGAACTCCCGCGCCCTGGGCCTGGGCATCCGCCGCCTGGGCCTGTTCACCAGCGTGGTGCTGTTCGACCAGCGCGTGTCGATGTGGACCAGCCTGCTGGGCCTGACCGTCGCGGTGATCGCCAGCCTCAAGTTCGGCCCGGCGTTCCTGCTGGTGTACCTGCTGTGGATCGGCATCACCCGGCTGATCCTGACCCTGATGCTGTTGTGCTCGGGCCACAACATCGGCCCGGCCTACCCGCTGATTCTTTATTACAACCAGATCGTCGGCGCGATCATGAAGATCTACGTGTTCTTCCGCCTCGACAAGCAGTCCTGGACCCGCCAGCCCACTGCCCTCAAGCGCGACCTCGCCAGCTTTCAACAATGGTTCAACACCTGGTCCTCCCGGACCATGACCTTCTCGGCGGCCAGCATCTTCATTGCTGTGCTGTTCATGGTCGTGTGAGCCGGAACCCGATTGGATTAAACAGGAACAAATCGCCATGAATACCGCCGTGAACGTCAATGTCGTGCATGAGTCCGAAGCCCAGCGCCAGCACGCCCGGGTACGCATCCCGGCCAAGCTGCGCTACCTGGGGGAGAACCGCGAAACCCTCGAAGTGAAGGTCGACGACCTTTCCGCCGGCGGCCTGAGCTTCCATGCCAAGCACCCGTTGAAAGTCGGCGAAGTGCTGCGCGGGCGCTTGCAGTTCACCGTCGACAAGCTCGGCCTGGCGATGGACATCGAGTTCCAGGTGCGCTCCTTCGACCCCTCCAGCGGCCGCGCCGGCGTGCAGTTCCAGAACCTCGAACCCCGCGACATCGCCACCCTGCGCCACATCATCACCTCGCACCTGTCGGGCGAACTGATCACCATCGGCGACGTACTCAGTACCCTGCAGCGCGACAACTTCACCAAGGCGCGCAAACAGAAAGACGCCAG
Source organism: Pseudomonas sp. UC 17F4 (assembly GCF_900101695.1). NCBI lineage: Bacteria > Pseudomonadati > Pseudomonadota > Gammaproteobacteria > Pseudomonadales > Pseudomonadaceae > Pseudomonas > Pseudomonas sp. UC 17F4. The sequence continues at coordinate 1,703,669 of NZ_FNKV01000001.1, read as the reverse complement.
CGGCGGCATGAGCGCCTTCGGCCGCTTGCGGGCGGTGACCTTCAGCCTCGGCGTGTTCGTGGTTGGCGTTGCCGCCTTCGGCTTTATCGCCAAGTCGGTATACGGCCTGTACTTCGTCAGCCATGCCCAGGCCGGGGTGGTCAGCGTGCCGACCAGCAACGTCACCATGCCCCGCGACGGTACCGTGCAGGGCCTGGTGGAGAGCGGCGGCCAGGTGGTCAAGGGCGCGCCATTGGCCTCGTTCAGCACCAGCATGCTGGACATGCTCAAGGGCCACCTGGATGACCAGCAACTGGAGCCGGCCAAGGTCGAGGAGCTGTTCGGCAAACAGATGAGCGGCACCCTGACCAGCCCCTGCGATTGCGTGGTCGCCCGCCAGCTGGTGGATGACGGCCAGTATGCAAGCAAGGGCCAGGTGATCTTCCAGCTGGTCCCGCGCACCACCATTCCCACGGTCGAAGCGCGCTTCAGCTACCGCCAGTTCGACGACGTCAAACCAGGCTCGCGCGTGCACTTCACCGTCGCTGGCGAAGAGCAGACCCGTACCGGGCAGATCGTCAGCAGTAGCAGCCTGAACAGCGAAGACCTGTCCTCGGACATCCGCGTGCAGATCAAGCCGGACGAATCGCTGCCCAGCGAACTGGCCGGCCGCCCGGTGGCGGTAGACAGCAATCGAGGCCCGTCGCTGGACTGGCTGATCGATAAAGCCGTGGCCCGTGGGCTCTAAGAGGATCTGCCCATGAATATGCTCAACACCCCAACTGTGGGAGCGGGCTTGCCCCGCGATGAAGCCCCTCAATTCCCCAAAGCGTTGTGCTCGATCGCGGGGCAAGCCCGCTCCCACAGTGGCACCCTTCTCGGCCTGGCCCTGGCCATCAGCCTGGCCGGTTGTGCCGGCCTGCCCGACCAGCGCCTGGCCAATGAAGCGCTCAAGCGCGGCGACACCGCCCTGGCCGAACAGAACTACCGCCAGCTCGCCGACCTCGGTTACAGCGAAGCCCAGGTGGGCCTCGCCGATATCCAGGTGGAAACCCGCGACCCGGCCAAGCTCAAGGAGGCCGAAGCCACCTACCGCGCCGCCGCTGATATCTCGCCGCGCGCCCAGGCCCGCCTCGGCCGTTTGCTGGCGGCCAAGCCGGACGCCAGCGAAGCCGAGCGCCAGGAAGCCGAAACCCTATTGAAAAAAGCCTTCGCCAATGGCGAGGGCAACACCCTGATCCCGCTGGCGATGCTCTACCTGCAATACCCGCAGAGCTTCCCCGGCACCAACGCCCAGCAGCAGATCGACACGTGGCGCAGCGCCGGCTACGCCGAAGCCGGCCTGGCCCAGATCCTGCTGTACCGCACCCAGGACAGCTACGACCAGCACCTGGACGAGGTCGAGCGCATCTGCAAAGCGGCGCTGAGCAGCACTGACATCTGCTACGTGGAACTGGCCACCGTCTACCAGAAGCGCGCCCAGCCCGAGCAGCAAGCGGCGCTGCTCGAGCAAGTCAAAAGCGCCTACCAGCGCGGTGCAATCCCGGCCACCCGGGTCGACAGCGTGGCCCGCGTCCTGGCCGACCGCAGCCTCGGCCAGACTGACGAGAAAACCGCCCAGGCCCTGCTTGAGCAGGTGGCGCCGGTCAACCCCGGTTCCTGGGTCAGCCTGGCGCAGTTGCTCAACGACTTCCCGGAGCTTGGCGACACCGACAAGCTGATGGAATACATCGACAAGGGCCGCGCCGCCGAACAACCGCGCGCCGAACTGCTGCTAGGCCGCCTGTACTACGAAGGCAAGACCGTGCCGGCCGATGCGCAGCAGGCCGAAACTCATTTGCTCAGCGCCGCCAACGCCGGCGAAGTCAGCGCCCATTACTACCTGGGCCAGCTGTATCGCCGCGGTTACCTGGGCAGCGTTGACCCGCAAAAGGCCGTCGATCATCTGCTCAGCGCTGCCCGCGGCGGCCAGCTCAGCGCCGACTACGCCCTGGCCCAGTTGTTCAGCGAAGGCCACGGCATTCGCCAGGACCTGGTCAACGCCTGGGTGTTCAGCCAACTGGCGCAAGCCAACCCCAGCGATCAGTCGCGCGAGCTGGCCGCCCAGCTTGACCAGCAACTCACTCCCGCGCAAAAAGCCCAGGCCGAGCGCCTGCTGCAGCAAGAGCGCCAGGCCCGTGGCGCCATGGGCCCGGGTGCCGATGCCCTGGCCCTGCAGGCCCAAGCGCAACCCGAACAAGGCGAGGACTCCCTATGACACTCAATCCGTGGATGAAAGCAGGCGTAGGCCTGGGCTTCGCCCTGCTCTGGTCGTGCCCGACCCTGGCGGCAATGACCGCTGAAAAGAACTTCGGCCTGGACGTGAAGATCACCGGCCAGTCCGAAGACGACCGCGACCTGGGTACCCGCTCCGGCGGCGACGTCAACGGCCTGGGCCTGGACCTGCGCCCCTGGGTGTACGGCGAGCGCGGCAACTGGAGCGCCTTTGCCATGGGCCAGGCGGTGGCCGCCAGCGACATCATCGAGACCGACACCCTGCGCCAGTCCGGCGATGAGGCCGAGTCCGACAGCGGCCGCGCCCATGGCCGCGAAGCCGATAAAAGCTACCTGGCCATGCGCGAGTTCTGGGTCGGCTACAGCGGCCTGACCGCCTACCCCGGCGAGCAACTGCGTTTTGGCCGCCAACGCCTGCGCAACGACGACGGCATGTGGCGCGACACCAACATCGAAGCGCTGAACTGGACCTTCGACACCACCCTGCTGCGCGCCAACCTGGGCGTGGCCGAGCGCTTCAGCGAGTACCGTACCGACCTCACCGAGCTGGCGCCGGAAGACAAGGACCGCCTGCACATTTACGGCGACGTTGCCACGCAGTGGACGCCCGGGCACTGGGTCGGCCTGCGCGCCCACCACACCCACGACGACGGCAAGCTGAAAAATCCCGGCGAAACCGTCGACGCCCTGGACAAGACCCGCACCGGCGACCTCACCTGGCTGGGACTGGAAGCCAACAGCGACGCCTATAACTGGCGCAACCAGAACCGCGTCAACTACTGGGGCAGCCTGACCTGGCTGAGCGGCGATCGCGACAGCCTCAACACCACCACGGTCAACGGCGAGCAAGTGGCCAGCGGTAAGCAGAGCGGCGACGTCAATGCCTGGGCCACCGACCTCGGTATCCGCCTGCGCCTCGATCCCAACTGGCAGGTCGGCGCCGCTTATGCCCGCGGCAGCGGCGGCGGTGGTAGCGACGGTTCAGGCAACTACGAGCAGACCGGCCTTGAGAGCAACCGCTCCAACTTCACCGGCACCCGCTCGCGCGTACACCGCTTCGGCGAGGCCTTCCGTGGCGAACTGGGCAATGTCCAGGCGGCGACCCTGTTCACCTCCTGGCAACTGCGCGACGACTACGACGCCAGCCTGATCTACCACAAGTTCTGGCGCGTCGATGGCGACCAGAACATCGGCAGCAGCGGCATCAACGCCGTGGTCGAGGACAACGGCATCAACCGGCCGCTGATCCAGGGCGAGAAAGACCTCGGCCAGGAGATGGACCTGGTGGTCACCAAGTACTTCAAGCAGGGCCTGTTGCCCGCCGCGCTGAGCCAGTCGATCGACGAGCCGTCGGCACTGGTGCGCTTTCGTGGCGGCGTGTTCAAGCCCGGTGATGCCTATGGCAAGGAAGCGGACTCCTACATGCACCGCGCTTTCGTCGACGTGATCTGGCGCTTCTGACGCCTGGGGTGCAATCAAATGAGCCATCAACCGAACAAGCTCCACGCCTTATTGGCCGGCACCCTGCTGCTGGCCAGCAGCATCGCCCTGGCCAACGGCCAGGCGCCGACGCCGGTGGCCAAGGAGCTGCAGCAGGCCAAGACCTACACGGTCAGCAGCGCGCCGATCGAGCCGCTGCAGATCCCGGCGCCGACCCTGCCCGACCTGTCCGGCTATAGCGCGCAAGCGGTGCAGAAAAAGATCGACCGCTCGCACAAGGGCAAGGTCTCGGTGCGGCGCATGCTCCAGGAAAACAGCCTCAAGGAGTTCATCGGCGGCGACAACAAGATGGCCGAATGGGTGGCGCGCCAGCATGGCATTCCCCAGGCGATCTTCATCGACGACGGCCATGTGAACTTCACCGAGCTGAGCAAGCAGGTGCCCGCCCAGTACCTGCGCGAAACCGCGCCGGGCGTGTACCTGGCGCGCCTGCCGATCGTGGTCGGGCAAAAAGGCGTGCTCGAGATCGACGCCAAGGTCAAGGAACTGCGCCTGTCCCAGGAGGGTGGCGCGTTCATCGTCAACGACGGCAAATTGTTCGTCAGCGACACCCGGGTGACTGGCTGGCGCGAGAAAGACAACGGCCCGGCGACCTTCCGCTCGCCGAAGGAATTCCGCCCGTTCCTGCTGTCGTGGGGCGGCACCGAGACCTACATCGTCAACAGCAAGATGGCCAGCTTCGGCTATGCCAAGAGCAAGTCCTACGGCGTGAGCATTTCTCAGTACACGCCGAACATGGCCAAGCAGATGGGCCGCCCGGAACCCACCGGCTGGATCATCGGCTCCGAGTTCAGCGACATGTGGTACGGCTTCTACTGCTACGAAACCAGCGACTTCGTGGTCAAGGACAGCACCTACCGCGACAACATCGTCTACGGCATCGACCCCCACGACCGCTCGCACCGATTGATCATCGCCGGCAACACCGTGTACGGGACCAAGAAGAAGCACGGCATCATCGTTTCACGCGAGGTCAACGACAGCTGGATCATCAACAACAAGAGCTACGACAACAAGCTCTCGGGCGTGGTCATCGACCGTAACAGCGTCAACAACCTGATCGCCTACAACGAGATCTACCGCAACCACACCGACGGCATCACCCTGTACGAGAGCGGTGACAACCTGATCTGGGGCAACAAGCTGATCAGTAACCGCCGCCACGGCATTCGCGTGCGCAACAGCGTCAACATCCGCCTGTACGAGAACGTCGCCATGGCCAACGGCCTGGTAGGCGTCTACGGGCACATCAAGGACTTGTCCGAGACCGACCGCGACATCGCCCTCGACCCGTTCGACACCAAGGTCTCGCTAATCGTCGTCGGCGGTGAGCTGGCGGCCAACGGCAGCGGCCCGCTGTCGATCGATTCGCCGCTGAGCGTGGAGCTGTACCGGGTGTCGATGCTGGCGCCGAGCAAGGCCAGCGGCATCAGTTTTTCCGGAGTACTGGGCGATCGCCAGGACGAGATTCTCGACCTGATGGTGCGCCAGGGCAAAGCCGTGCTGATCGATCCGGTCGAGCGCCAGACCGAAATGCTGGACTGAGGAAGCCAATCCTATGCAACCACAACTGACCAAGCTGCTGAGCCTTTGCGGCCTCGCCACTGCCCTGCTGGCCATCAGCGCCGGCGCCTCGGCCGAACAGGTCCAGGCACCGGACTTCACCGCCGAGCCGTGCTGCCAACTGTGCCCGCAGGCCCACGACGCCAGCCGCTACACCACCCGCTACCAGCAGAACTTCACCACCCTGGTGCAAGCCCAGGGCGACTGGCTGTTTCGCACCCGCGAAGACCTGCGCACCGAATTCGACACCTCCCCGGCCGGCTACCGGCGCCTGCAGCAGTTGCACGATGCGTTCAAGGCCAAGGGCGTGGAACTGGTGATCGTCTACCAGCCGACCCGCGGCCTGGTGAACCGCAACATGCTCAAGCCGGCCGAAAAGGCCGCGTTCAATTACGCCAAGGCGCTGCACAACTACCAGGCCATGCTCGGGCGCTTCAGCCAGATGGGCTACACCGTGCCCGACCTGTCGCCGCTGACCAACGAACAACTGGCTGCGGCCGACCAGGGCAAGGACTTCTACTTCCGTGGCGACCAGCACTGGACCCCGTACGGCGCCGAGCGCGCGGCAAAAATCGTCGCCGACAGCGTGCACAAGATGCCGGCCTTCGCCGACGTACCCAAGCGTGAGTTCGAGAGCCACAAGTCCGGGCGCATGGGCAAGACCGGCACCCTGCACAACGTCGCCGGGCAGCTGTGCGGCACCAGCTATGCGGTGCAGTACATGGACCAGTTCGTCACCGAGCCCAAGGGCGAGAGCGGCAGCGACGACCTGTTCGGCGACTCCGGCAACCCGCAGATCACCCTGGTCGGCACCAGCCACAGCGGCAAGAACTACAACTTCTCGGGCTTCCTTGAGCAGTACATCGGCGCCGACGTGCTCAACGTCGCCTTCCCCGGCGGCGGCCTGGAAGGCTCGATGATCCAGTACCTGGGTAGCGAAGACTTCCAGAACAACCCGCCGAAGATCCTCATCTGGGAATTCTCGCCGCTGTACCGCCTCGACCAGGAAACCATCTGGCGACAGATGCTCGCCCTGGTCGACAACGGCTGCGAAGGCAAGCCTGCGCAGATGAGCGCCAGCACCGCGCTCAAGCCGGGCAAGAACGAGCTGATGGTCAACGGCCGTAACGGCGTGATCAAGGACCTGACCAATGGCCGCCACCAATTGGATATCCAGTTCGAAGACAAGTCGGTCAAGACCCTGCAAGCCACCCTCTGGTACATGAACGGCCGCCACGAAGACCTGAAGATCGAGAAGCCGGAAACCGCCGACACCGATGGCCGCTTTGCCTTCGAGCTGCGCGAGGATGAGGACTGGGCCGCCCAGACCCTGCTCGCCGTCGAAATCCAGGGGCCGGAAAGCGGCAGCCAGAAAGTCGAAGCCACGCTGTGCAAACGAAAGTGAGGCGCCTATGAAAAATTTCAGCACATCCCCTGTAGCAGCGCTCGCACTGGCGCTGGCCCTGTACGGCCCGGCCGCGCACGCCGCCGGGCTGGTCCCTCCCCAGGGCTATTACGCCGGGATCGAAAAACTCAAGACCGGCGACAGTGACTTCAAATGCGCAGCCATCCCCACGCCCTACACCGACAAGCTGCAGTTTCGCAGCAAGTACGAAGGCTCGGACAAGGCCCGCGCAACCCTGAACAAAGCCTCGGAAAAGGCCTTCCGCGACTCCACCGCGAGCATCACCACCCTCGAGCGCGGGGTCAGTAAACAGGTCATGCAGTACATGCGCGATGGCCGCCCGCAACAGCTCGATTGCACCCTGGAGTGGCTGAGCAGTTGGGCCAGCGCCAATGCGCTGATGTCCACCGACTACAACCACACCGGCAAGTCGATGCGCAAATGGGCGCTGGGCAGCCTCAGCTCGGCCTGGCTGCGCCTGAAGTTCTCCAACTCCCAGCCGCTGGCGGCGCACCAACAACAGGCCGAACTGATCGAGAAATGGTTCGGGCGCCTGGCCGACCAGGTGATCAAGGACTGGAGCGACCTGCCGCTGGAGAAGATCAACAACCACTCCTACTGGGCGGCCTGGTCGGTGATGGCCACCGCCGTCGCCACCGACCGCCGCGACCTGTTCGACTGGTCGATCAAGGAATACCGCGTGGCCGCCAACCAGGTCGACGCCCAGGGCTTCTTGCCCAACGAGCTCAAGCGCAAGCAGCGCGCCCTGGCCTACCACAACTACGCCCTGCCGCCGCTGGCGATGATCGCAAGCTTCGCCCAGGCCAATGGTGTCGATGTGCGCCCGGAAAACAACGGCGCGCTCAAGCGCCTGGGTGAGCGGGTGCTGTCGGGCTCGAAAGACCCGAGCCCGTTCAAGGCAAAGAACGGCGAGAAACAGGACATGGACGACCTCAAGATCGACAGCAAATACGCCTGGCTCGAGCCCTGGTGCAGCCTCTACAGCTGCAACAGCGACGTGCTCGGGCGCAAGCACGACATGCAGCCGTTCAAGAGCTTCCGCCTGGGCGGCGACCTGACCCGGGTCTATGACCCGCAGGCCGAACAGAAAAAATGAGCTAGGACCTATCGCGGGTCAAGCCCGCTCCCACAGGAGCGCGGCGAACCCGCAATGCTTTAAACACTGCCCCCCGCGTTCCGACATGGGGGGGTTGGGGGGCTGCTGCCCCGGTTGCTAACGACAAGGAGAGATCGGGATGGTGTTTTCATCCAACGTGTTTCTGTTCCTGTTCCTGCCGATCTTTCTCGGCTTGTACTACCTGAGCGGGCAACGCTATCGCAACGCCCTGTTGCTGCTGGCCAGCTACGTGTTCTATGCCTGGTGGCGGGTGGACTTCCTGGCGCTGTTTGCCGGGGTCACCCTGTGGAACTACTGGATCGGCCTGAAAGTCGGCGCCGCCGGCGTGCGCAGCAAGCCGGCCCAGCGCTGGCTGCTGCTGGGGGTTGCGGTCGACCTGGGCATCCTCGGCTACTTCAAGTACGCCAACTTCGGCGTCGACAGCATCAACGCGATCATGACCTCGTTCGGCCTTGAGCCGTTCATCCTCACCCATGTGCTGCTGCCGATCGGTATCTCGTTCTACATCTTCGAGTCGATCAGCTACATCATCGACGTGTACCGCGGCGACACCCCGGCGACCCGCAACCTGATCGACTTCGCCGCCTTCGTGGCGATATTCCCGCACCTGATCGCCGGCCCTGTGCTGCGCTTCAAGGACCTGGCCGACCAGTTCAACCACCGCACCCACACCCTCGACAAGTTCTCCGAAGGCTGCACGCGCTTCATGCAGGGCTTCATCAAGAAGGTGTTCATCGCCGACACCCTGGCGGTGGTCGCCGACCATTGCTTCGCCCTGCAGAACCCGAGCACCGGCGACGCCTGGCTCGGCGCCCTGGCCTACACCGCGCAGCTGTACTTCGACTTCTCCGGCTACAGCGACATGGCCATCGGCCTGGGCCTGATGATGGGCTTTCGCTTCATGGAGAACTTCAAGCAGCCGTACATCAGCCAGTCGATCACCGAGTTCTGGCGGCGCTGGCATATCAGCCTGTCGACCTGGCTGCGCGACTACCTGTACATCACCCTGGGCGGCAACCGCGGCGGCACCTTCGCCACCTACCGCAACCTGTTCCTGACCATGTTGCTGGGCGGCCTGTGGCACGGCGCCAACTTCACCTACATCGTCTGGGGTGCCTGGCATGGCATGTGGCTGGCGATCGAGCGGGCCCTGGGCATCAACGCCGCGCCGCAGCGATTCAACCTGGTGCGCTGGGCCTTCACCTTCCTGCTGGTGGTGATGGGCTGGGTGATCTTCCGCGCCGAAAACCTGCACGTCGCCGCACGCATGTACGGCGCCATGTTCAGCTTCGGTGACTGGCAACTGTCGGAGCTCAACCGCGCCAGCCTCACCGGCCTGCAAGTGGCAACCCTGGTGCTGGCCTACGTGACTCTGGCGTACTTCGGCCTGCGCGACTTCTATCGCAACGCCAGGCCCGCGCCCAAGACCAGCCCGGTGGCCGTGCATGCCGACGGCAGCCTGAGCCTGGACTGGGGCCTGTACGCCACCCGCGCGTTGGTGCTGCTGCTGTTCGTGGCCTCGATCCTCAAGCTCTCGGCGCAAAGCTACTCGCCGTTCCTCTACTTCCAGTTCTGAGCGAGCCGACCATGACCCGACATTTACGCAAACTCTACGCCCTGCTGTTCCTCGCCCTGTTGCTGGGCCTGGGCCTGTGGTCGCTGGGCGGCCTGGGCAGCTTCCAGCGCACTGCGCAGATGAGCGCCCTCGACGGCAAACTGGCCAAGGCCGCCGAAACCCACTACGACGAGCAGTTCCCGCTCAAGCGCATCGGCACCAACCTGTGGGCGGCGCTGGACTTCAAACTGTTCAACGAAGGCCGCCCGGGCGTGGTGCTGGGCCGCGAGCACTGGCTGTTCAGTGACGAGGAGTTCAAGCCGGTGGCCAACAGCGACCAGTACGAACAAGAGAACCTGGCGCTGATCCGCGGTGTGCGCGACACCCTGCAGCAACACGGCGTGCAACTGGTGCTGGCGATTGTGCCGGCCAAGGCGCGGCTGTATCCGGAGTATGTCGGCGAACAGACCCCGGCCAGCCTGCACACCGACCTGTACAACGAGTTCCACGCCCAGGCCCGCCAGGCCGGCGTGTTCGCCCCCGACCTGCTGGCGCCGCTGCAAGAGGCCAAAGCCCGTGGCCAGGTGTTCCTGCGCACCGACACCCACTGGACGCCGATGGGCGCCGAAGTGGTTGCCCAGCACCTGGCCGCCGCCGTGGCGCGCCAGACCCTGCTCAACGGCGAGCCCCAGCAGTTCGTCACCGAACAACGCCAGAGCGCGCCATACAAGGGCGATTTGACCAACTTCCTGCCGCTCGACCCGCTGTTCAGCAACCTGCTGCCGCCGCCGGACAGCCTGCAAAAACGCAGCACCCGCCCGGCCGAGGCTGAAGGTGAAAGCGGCGATGCATTGTTCGCCGACAGTGAAATCCCGGTGGCGCTGATCGGCACCAGCTACAGCGCCAACCCCAACTGGAACTTCCTCGGAGCCCTGCAGCAAGCGCTGCGCAGCGACGTGGTCAATTACGCCGAAGACGGCCATGGCCCACTGCTGCCGATGCTCAAGTACCTGCAAACCGACGCCTTCAAGAACAGCGCGCCGCAAGTGCTGATCTGGGAGTTCCCGGAACGTTATCTGCCAATGAAAAACGACCTCAGCGCATTCGATCCGCAGTGGATCGCGCAGCTGAAAAAAACCCGCAATGCCAATCAAGACCTGGCCCTGTCGTCCCATCGGACGGAAAACTGAAGAGGAAACGCACATGACCTTGCATACCCAAAAGCTGCGCATCGCCAAAGCCTGCGCCCTGGCCGCCGGCCTCAGCCTGCTCTCGCTGCAAGCCCTGGCCGGCGCCGACGCCGCGCTGTATGGCCCGACCGCGCCGAAAGGCTCGACCTTCGTGCGCATCTACAACGCCGGCGCCCAGCCAGTGAGCGCCAGCGTCGGCAACACCCAGATCAGCGAAGTGGCGGCCCAGGGCAGCAGTGACTTCAGCTTCATGCCCCAGGGCGATTACAGCGCCAAGGTCGGCAGCCAGAGCCTGCCGGTCAAGCTCGCCGCCGATCACTACTACACCCTGGTCAACAACGCCTCGGGCCAGCCGCAACTGGTCGAGGAGCCACCGTTCAAGAACAAGCAGAAATCCCTGGTGCGGGTACAGAACCTCAGTAGCCAGGCCCTGACCCTGAAGACCGCCGACGGCAAGACCGAAGTGGTCAAGCCGGTGGCCGCCAAGGCCCGTGGCGAGCGCGAGATCAACCCGGTCAAGGTCAGCCTGGCGCTGTATGAAGGCGATAAAAAAGTCAGCGATCTGAAGCCTGTGGCTCTGGAGCGCGGCGAAGCGGCGGTGCTGTATGTCACCGGTTCCGGCAGCAGCCTGTCGCCGGTCTGGGTCAAGCGCCCGGTATCCACCCGTTAACCACCTGCCTATTTCTATTTTTGGAGAACACCCATGATTCCAGTCATTCTGTCCGGTGGTAGCGGTTCGCGTCTGTGGCCGCTGTCGCGCAAGCAGTTTCCCAAGCAGTTCCTGGCCCTGACCGGTGAACACACCCTGTTCCAGCAAACCCTCTCGCGCCTGGTGTTCGACGGCATGGACGCGCCCATCGTGGTCTGCAACAAAGACCACAAGTTCATCGTCAGCGAGCAGCTGCAAAGCCTCAAACTTCAAACCCAGGGCATCCTCATGGAGCCCTTCGGCCGCAACACCGCGCCGGCAGTGGCACTGACCGCGATGAAGCTGGTTAACGAAGGCCGTGACGAGCTGATGCTGGTGCTCCCGGCCGATCATGTGATCGACGACCAGAAAGCCCTGCAACGGGCCCTGGCCCTGGCCACCGTGGCCGCCGAGCGCGGCGAGATGGTGCTGTTCGGGGTGCCGGCGACCAAGCCGGAAACCGGCTACGGCTACATCAAGTCGAGCCAGGACGTGCTGCTGCCCGAAGGCGTCAGCCGGGTGGCGCAGTTCGTCGAGAAACCGGATGAAAAACGCGCCGCCGAGTTCGTCCGGGCCGGTGGCTACTTCTGGAACAGCGGCATGTTCCTGTTCCGCGCCAGCCGCTTCCTCGAAGAGCTGAAAAAGCACGACGCCGATATCTACGACACCTGTCTGCTGACCCTGGAGCGCAGCGAGGAAGACGGCGATAACCTGAGCATCGACGAAGCCACCTTCGCCTGCTGCCCGGACAACTCCATCGACTACGCGGTGATGGAAAAGACCCAGCGCGCCTGCGTGGTGCCGCTGTCGGCGGGCTGGAGCGATGTCGGCTGCTGGTCGTCGCTGTGGGATGTGCATGAAAAAGACCACAACGGCAACGTCACCAAGGGCGACGTGGTGGTCCAGGACAGCCACAACTGCATGATCCACGGCAACGGCAAGCTGGTATCGGTGATCGGCCTTGAGAACATCGTCGTGGTCGAGACCAAGGACGCCATGATGATTGCCCACAAGGACAAGGTCCAGGGCGTCAAGCAACTGGTCAACACCCTCAACGAACAAGGCCGCAGCGAAACCCAGAACCACTGCGAGGTGTACCGACCGTGGGGCTCGTACGACTCGGTGGACATGGGCGGGCGTTTCCAGGTCAAGCACATCACCGTCAAGCCCGGTGCCAGCCTGTCGCTGCAGATGCACCACCACCGCGCCGAGCACTGGATCGTGGTGTCCGGCACTGCCGAGGTGACCTGCGACGAGAACGTGTTCCTGCTCACCGAAAACCAGTCCACCTACATCCCGATCGCTTCGGTGCACCGCCTGCGTAACCCGGGCAAGATCCCCCTGGAGATCATCGAAGTGCAGTCGGGCAGCTACCTGGGCGAGGACGATATCGAGCGCTTTGAAGATATCTACGGACGCTCGACGCCGATCGAGCGCGGGATCTCGATCAAGACCATCGCGCAGTAAAACCCCAATCGCGGGGCAAGCCCGCTCCTACACATTGTGGGAGCGGGCTTGCCCCGCGATGCTTTTTGGTTAGGATGAAAGCACCCCCACCCACAAGGTTCGCTCCATGTTCATCGGCGCCCTGCTCATCCTCACCTGGCTGGTCCTGCTGCTGCGCTACCCGGCCAAAGCCCTGCCGATTTCGCTGGCGGCACTGTTCGGCCTGGGCCTGGTGGCGTTGTGGGTGGTCTGGCTGGACAACCGCGAAGCCAGGCAACTGGCCCACCTGGAGCTGCGCCTGACCTACGCCCCGGAGCAATGCCCGGCCGATCGCCCGCTGCAGGTGCACATCAACAACGGCAACCCGGTGCCACTGGTGGAGCTGCGCTGGCGGGTCGCGGCCTATGCCCCGGGCGATACTGTCAACCTCGCTGAGAACACCTACGCCGCCCCGCGCTACCGCGGCCCCGGCGAGCTGCAGCCCGGCGCCAGCTGGCAGGAGTGCCTGCCGTTGCCGCCACTGCGTTCCGGCTACCGGCCACAGAGCGTCGACTACCGCGCCGAGCACCTGCAAGGCAGCTTCGCCGACTGAGCACCTGGTATTTTTGCCAGGTTACCCAAGCGGCAAAATCCTGTTGAATGACTCCGCGTACTTCACTGCCTAGCGGAGTAAGGTCATGGTCGATACATCGCCAGCGGTTCAGGACCAGTTCAAGCAACTGTTCGAACGGATCAATCATCATCAACCGCTGGCCAGGCCCGTGGTGATCCTGGTGTATTCGGACACCTGCCCGGCATGTGCCGATGCCAAGCGCAACGTGACAACCCTGGCCGATAACGGCTATCGGGACCGGGTTGACTTCTACCAGCTGACATTCGCTGCCTTTCAAACGTTGTCCCTCGACACCCAGGTCACCCACGTGCCCACTCAACTGCTGTATGACAGGGCAAGCCAACGCCAGCTCTGGACCGGCATTTGCACCGATCGGTTGGAAAATGCATTGAAAACGCTGATTGCTGAACTATGATCCAGTACCCCCACTGCTCAAGGACAGCAGCTCATGCCCAGCGTGTTGATCACCGGATGCTCCAGCGGTATCGGTCTGGCTTTGGCCGAGACCTTCAAGAATGCCGGTTTCGAGGTCTGGGCCACGGCGCGCAAGGCCGAGGACGTAGACCGCCTGGCCGCCAGCGGCTTCAATGCCCGCCAACTGGACGTCAATGACCAGCAGGCGCTGACGCAGCTGGCCGGTGAACTGGAACAGCACGGCCAGGGCCTCGATGTACTGATCAACAACGCCGGCTACGGCGCCATGGGGCCGCTGCTCGATGGCGGCGCCGAGGCGATGCGCCGGCAATTCGAAACCAATGTGTTCGCCGTGGTCGGGGTCACCCGCGCATTGTTCCCGGCGCTACGCCGCAACAAAGGCCTGGTGGTGAATATCGGTAGTGTTTCCGGGGTACTGGTCACGCCGTTCGCCGGCGCCTACTGCGCCTCCAAGGCGGCCGTGCACGCCCTGAGCGAAGCCTTGCGCCTGGAAGTGGCGCCCTTTGGCATACGGGTCATGGAAGTACAGCCTGGCGCAATTGCCTCGCAATTCGCCAGCAACGCCGGGCACGAAGCCGAACAACTGATCGGTGAACAATCGCCGTGGTGGCCGCTGCGCGAAGGCATCCGTGCCCGCTCACGCGCCTCCCAGGACAAACCGACCCCAGCGGCCGACTTCGCCCGCGATGTCCTCAAGGCCGTGCGCCAGCCAGAGCCGGCGGCGCTGGTACGCCTGGGCAATGGCAGCCGCGCCTTGCCGCTGCTGCAAAACTGGCTGCCGCGGGGCTTGCTGCAGCGCGTGCTGAAAAAACGCTTCGGCCTGGACCGCGCGCTCTAGGCGATCGAGCGCAGCACGCCGGGTGCATGACCGCGCAACGATCACCCCTGGGCGGCGGTCTGCAACGGCTCGCTGAACGGCTGCCATCCACCGCCCAGCGACTTGTACAAGCCAACCAGGGCCTGGGACACCGCCGCCGAACTTTCGACCCACTGCTCCTGGCTGGCCAGCAAGGCGCCCTGCACGCTGAGTACATTGAGAAAGTCCACGGCGCCCTCGACATACTGCTGCTGCGCGGTCTGCAGGGCGATGCGGTTCTGGCGCACGGCCTCTTCGAGCAGGTCACGACGCAACTGGCTGGCGTTGTACAGGCGCAGCACATCGTCGATTTCGTGCCAGGCGCGCAGTACCACCTGCTGGTAGCGCAGAGCCGCTTCCTGCTGCTGGGCTTCGCGCAACTTGAGCACGCCGCGCAGGCGCCCGCCTTCGAAAATCGGCAAGTTCAGTTGCGGGCCGATGGCGAATCGACGCGCATCCCAGCTGCCGGAATCCGACAACTGCAGTGACTGCAGACCGACATTGCCCGACAAGCGGATGCTCGGATAAAAATCCGCCTTGGCCACCCCGATACTGGCGGTGGCGGCATGCAGCTGGGCCTCGGCCTGAAGAATGTCCGGGCGCCGCTCGGCCAGCTCCGACGGCACGCCGATGGCAAAGCGTTGCTGCGGCGTCGGCATCGCGCCTGGCTCCAGCAATTCGGCCTGCAGGCTGCGTGGCGGCTCGGCCAGCAACAGGCCGAGGGCGTTGATCAATTGTGCCTGGCGCTCTTCCAGGGTCGGCAGGCGGGCCTCGACCGAGGCGACCTGGGCACTGGCCTGGGCCACATCGAGGGCGGTGGCTACCCCGTCGCGCAGGCGCATTTGCGACAGGCGCAGGCTGTGCCGCGAAACCTCAAGGTTCTCCCGGGTGACGGCCAGGGTGCTCTGCACCGCTCGCAGCTGGATGTAGTTGCCGGCGGTCTCGGCCAGCAGCGACAACAGCACGCCACGGCGGTCGTTCTCGGCGACTTCGACCACCGCGTCGGCGGCTTCGACCTGGCGGCGTACGCGGCCCCAGAGGTCAAGCTCCCAACTGGCGGTAAAGTCGCCCTGCCAGAGGCTGAAGGCCGACTTGCCGCCGTTGCCGGACGGGTCGTTGAGGCCTTCGGCACTGTTGCGCGCCCGGCTGTATCCGCCGCCCAGATCAACCGACGGGGTTTGCTCGGAAGCGATGCTCATGCGCAGCGCGCGGCTTTGCAGCAAGCGCGCGCTGGCGATCTGCAGGTCGAGGTTGCGCTGGCTGGCGCGCTCGATCAGGGCACTGAGCTTGGGGTCGTGAAAGCTTTCCCACCAGCGCTGCTCCAGCGGTGTGGCCTGGGCCTGACTGGCGGCGGGGGTTTCCTGCAGCGCCGGCCATGCGGCCGGGGCATGGCTGTCAGGCGCGCTGAAATCCGGGCCCAGGCTGCAGCCGGCCAGCAGGCTCAGCAGCAGCGGGCAAAGGGCGAATGCAGGTTTCATCGGGCGCTGACCTCTTTACCGGTACTCAGGCTCGCGCCGGTATCGATCGTGGCCACCACCGACATGCCGACCCGCAGGCGATCCAGCAATGGCTGGTTGGCGTCGAAGACAATTTTCACCGGAATGCGCTGCACCACCTTGGTGAAGTTGCCGGTGGCGTTGTCCGGCTTGACCGCCGCGAAGGTGACACCGGTAGCCGGGGCGATGCTCTCGACCCGCCCGTGCAGGTATTCATCGGCGAAGGTGTCCACGCGGATCTGCACCGGCTGCCCGGGTTGCACGTGGGTCAGTTGGGTTTCCTGGAAGTTGCCGAGCACATAGGCGTGCTCCAGCGGCACCACCGACAGCAACCGCGCCCCCGGGTTGACGTAGGCGCCAACGCGCAGCGCGCGCTCGCCGACCATGCCGTCGATGGGTGCGACGATGCGCGTGTACGACAGGTCCAGTTGCGCCCGCTCAAGGCTTGCCTGGGCATGCTTGAGGCCACCTTCAGCGCTGTCGACCTGGGCGCTGAGGATATCCACCTGCTTGCGCGCCGCCGCCAGCGCCGCCTGCGAGTTGGCCAGCCGCGCCCGCGCCTGATCAACCCGGCTGCGCGCCTGCTGGGCGTTCTGCACGGTACCGGCGCCCTGCTCGGCCAGGCGGCTGTGGCGGGTCAGTTCGTGATTGGCGAAGGCCAGCTCAGCCTGGTCGGCACTGACCGCGGCCTGGGCCTGGTCGATCAGCGAGGCCTGGCGCTCGAGGGTCGCCCGGGCGTTGTGGCTTTGCGCGCTGGACACCAGCAGTTGCGCCTGCGCCGCCGCCAGCGCCGCCTGGTAGTCGCGGTCGTCGATCTGCGCCAGCAACTGGCCGGCCTTGACCTGCTGGTTGTCCTCCACCAGTACCTGCTTGATAAAGCCGGCCACCTTCGGTGCGATCACCGTGTAGTCGGCAGACACGTAGGCGTCGTTGGTGCTCTGCGCGCTGTCGTGGCCCAGCAGCATCGGGCCGAACACGCCGGCAATCCCTGCCACCACCAGGGCGGCGACGATCAAGGCGGTTTTTCGGTGAGTTGTTGTCGTGGTCATGTCTTTCTCTCAAATCCGCAAACCTAGGCCACCGCGCGCGGTGGGTAGATCCGGGTAGGCACAAAAGGAATCAGTACAATCAGCGCCGCAGCCAGCAGTGCCATGCACAGGTAAAGATCGGCCGAGGTCAGCACCAGGGCTTGTTCATGGATGCGCCTGGCCAGGCCCGGGGCGCTGCTGTCGGCCAGCGGCGAATTGCCCAGGCTGTCGACCAGCGCATTGGAGTGAAAATGCCGGCGCACGGTGGTCAGCGCCTCGATCAAGCCGGCCGCAACCACCGAAGCCAGGCCCTTGACCGTGTTGAACCAGGCCGAGGCAAACGGCCCGTCCTGTGGGGTCATGCCGCCGGTGGCCAGCATCAGCAAGGGGATCACCGACATCGGCTGGCCGAAGATGTGCAGCAGTTGCAGCAGGTAGAAGTTGTCGCGAATCCACACGCTGGTGAGCTGGCTGCCCAGCGCGCACGACAGCGACAACATGCCCAGCCCCGCCGCCAGCACCCAGCGGCAATCCACTGCGCGAATGTTGCACAGCGCCGCCACCAGCGGCAGCGCCAGCAACTGCGGCAAGGCCACCAGCAGCATCAGCGGGCCGGTCTGCGCCGGGCGGTAACCCTGGATCTGCGCCAGGTAGCTGGAGGGGATGATGATCACTGCCGTCAGCACGATCAGCACGCCGAACAGGGTCACCAGGGCGTGGGTCAGGTTGCGCACCTTGAGCATCTGCAGCTTGAAGAACGGCAGCGGCTCGGACCACTCGTTGCACAGGAACAGCACCAGCAGCACCAGGCCGCCGCCGAGCAGCCAGCAGATCAGCGGTGAATCGAACCAGCCCATGCGATCCCCCAGGGTCAGGCCGATCACCAGCGTGCAGATGGCCGGCAGGCCGAGCAGCAGCCCGCGCCAGTCGAACTGCCTGAAACGCTCCAGGCGCAGCGGGTCCTGGGGCAGGCCCCAGGCAACACAGGCCATTGCCAGCAATGACGGCAGAATGATCTGCCAGAACGCCCACTGCCAGCCGACATATTCAGTCCACAACCCGGCCAGCGGCGTGCCCAGGTTGGGCCCGAAGGTCGCGGTCAAGGCATAGCCGGCCAGGCCGTAGACCTTGATCCCCGGCGGCAGGAAACGCAGGGCGACGCTCATCAGCATCGGCGGCAACGCCCCCGATGCCAGGCCCTGCAAGGTGCGCAGCAGCATCAGGCTGGACAGGTTGGGCGCATACGGCTGCACCAGCCCGAGCAGGGCAAACACGGCAATGGCGCACAGGGTAAAACGGCGCAGGGAAAAGGTCGCCGCCAGCCACGGCGAAAAGGCCATGGCCGAGACCGACGCCGCCGAATACACCGCGATCAGCCAGGCGCCCTCATCGGCGCCGATGAACATGCCACCACGGATATCGGCCAGCGAGGCTTTGGTGACCATCTCGTTGAGGCCGGCGCAGAGCACCGCCAGCAGTACCCCGAGCAGGCCGACCAGAATGCGCGTGCCAAAAGCTGCCGGCGCTGCCGTAGCGGCAACCGGTCGGGGCAGCACAGGTAAAGGAGTCGCGGTCAGCGAACTCATCACAGACATCTCCGGACAAACAAAAGAACCGGCGCAAGTCTATGAAGGGGCAATGCTTACGAAAACTGACATATTGGCAGTTTACTAGTGCAGCAAACGCAATCGACTGGTTCAGCGTTGCTCGCTGCAGCACGCCTTGAGGGTCTGGCGCAGCCAGCGGTGGGCCGGGTCGTTGTCAAAACGCGGGTGCCAGGCCTGCATCACCGTCACCCGCTCGAGTGGCAACGGGATGTGGAACGAGCGCAGCGGCAGGCCGAGCTTGGTCACGCTGCTGAGGATATTGGCCGGCATCGGCAGCAACAGGTCAGAGTCAGGCAAGGAGAACATCGCCGAATGAAAGCTCGGGGTGATCAGCGCCACCCGCCGCTGCACCTTGTAGTTGGCCAGTTCGACATCGATCGGGCCGTTGGCGCGGCCGCGGCGCGAGACGCTGATCTGCGGGTAGGCGGCAAAGCGCTGGGGGGTGATTTCGGCCTCGAAGATCGGGTGATCCTGGCGCGCCAGGCCGACGTAGATGGTGTTGAACAGGCTCTGCATCTTGATCTCGGGGCCCAGGTCGATGGTCGAGCTGACGATCAGGTCAGTGCCGCCGTCGCGCAGCACCGCATCATCGTCACCACCGCCTTCCGGGACAAAACGCAGCACGGTGTGCGGCGCCTGCTCGTGCATCATCTGCAGCAGTTGCGCGCCATACAGGGCGATGAACAGGTCGTTGGTGCGGATGTTGAAGGCCCGGTCGAGGGTTGCCAGGTCGACTTCTTCGCGGCTGCGAAACACCAGCCCGGCCTGCTCGACCAGGGCCCGCACCTGCTCGTGCAGGGCCAGCGCCCGCGGCGTCGGCACCAGGCCACGGCCGGCGCGGACCAGGATCGGGTCGCCGATGGCCTCGCGGATTCGCCCCAGGGTCCGGCTCATGGCCGCCGGGCTGAGGTTCATGCGCCGCGCTGCGCCGACCACGCTGCCCTCATCAAGCAGGGCATCGAGAGCGACCAACAGGTTCATATCCGGGATCTGCATTGCCAGGCATCCATGACGGGTAAACAAGGGCCGATCTTAACAGCTCGGCAGCGGCCATCGGGTTGCGCGTCACGCAACTACACAGTGCATGCCAGGCCATTTATCCGCAGGCCGCCGATCCTCAACAATAGCCGGCTCGACTGCCGCCCAGAGAAGCCGCCCATGCTCAGCCCCGTATTGATTGCCATCGATGGATCGCCCGCCTCCCAGGGCCTGGTCGAGCTCGCGCAACAGTACTGTTTGCCCAACTGCCATCGCCTGCAGGTGGTGCTGGCCATCGACAGCGCCTTCGCCCTGAGCGACGGCCCGGGGGCGATCAGCCTGTACGAGCAGCAGGAATACCCGGCGGCCACCGATGAGCAGCGCCATGCCGTCCAGGCCGTGCGCCAGGCCCTGGAGAACCTGCGGGCGCTGGGCTTCGAGAGCGAAGGCAGGCTGGTGCCGGGCGAGCCGGTGGCGGCCATCGTCGCTGCCGCCCGCGCGCTTGAGTGCGAGCTGATCATCATCGGCCACCGACATTTGAACCGCCTCGGGCGGTTGCTCGATCCGTCGATCAGCAACAAGGTGATCGATCAGGTCAGTTGCCCGGTGCTGGTGGATTCGCGCCAGGCTTGAGGCGCTTTTAGCCTTCTTTCCGAGCCGGCTTGACCACCACTGTGCAGGTGGTCCCCGCCGCCAGCAAAAAGCCTTCCGGCACTTCATCGATGTGAATCCGCACCGGCACCCGCTGGGCCAGGCGCACCCAGTTGAAGGTCGGGTTGACGTCGGCGATCAGTTCGCGGCTTTCAGGGTTGTCGCGGTCATAGATACCGCGCGAGATGCTCTCGACGTGGCCCTTGAGCCGCTCGCCGCTCATCATCTGCAGCTCGGCCTGGTCACCCACGCGCACGTGCGGCAGCTTGGTTTCTTCGAAAAAGCCATAAACCCAGAACGAGTCCTTGTCGACCACCGCCATCTTCGCCTCGCCGGTGCGCGCGTAATCGCCGCGATGAACGTTGAGGTTGGTGACATAGCCATCGACCGTGGCGAGGATCCGGGTTCGCTTGAGGTCCAGCTCGGCCGCCGCCAGCTGGGCCTGGGCCTGCTGGTAATCGGCCAGCGCCGAGTTGGCGATGTTGCTGGCATCGTCACGGTTCTCCCGCGAGATCACCAGGTTGTCCATGTCGGCGCGGCGATGGGCGTTGACCTTGCGCATCTCCCAGGTGGCCTTGCGCGAGGCGACCAGCGCCTGGGCCTGGCGGACCGCTACCTGGTAGTGCTCGGGGTCGATCTGCAGCAGCACGTCGCCCTTCTTCACCAACTGGTTGTCGCGCACCGGCACATCGACCACATAACCCGGCACGTCGGCGGCGACGTTGATGATATCGGCGCGCACCCGCCCGTCGCGGGTCCAGGGCGTGTTCATGTAATGCACCCAGAGCTGGCGACCGATCACCACGGCAGCGGCCAGCACGAGCAAGGTGGCGATCAGGCTGAAAAACTTTTTCATCAACAGGGGTCTCAACGGTAGAGAGTCAGGGCCATGGATCCGAACAGGCAGATAAACAGGCACAGGCGCAGCAGCGCCGGGTGCCAGAAAAAGCGGTAGCCGTCGTGGCTGGCGATGAACCGGTCCAGCCCCCAGGCAAGCCCGGCGGCGAACAGGAACATCAAGGTCATGGTTGGCATGTAGACGCCATGGAAGGCGATTTCACGAGGCATGGGGCAGTCCTTTGGCCGGGGCCAGTTCGGCCAGCGGCGACTGAGGGTCGAGCAACGAAGTACGGATGAAGTGCAGGTAGCTCTGCACCCGGCGCAGGGCCGAGGTGTCGAAGTGGCGGGCGAACGGCTCGTCGGTGGCCTGTACGCGGCTGATGGCGTGATCCACCGCCACCAGGGCGCGCTCGTGGTTGCTGGCGCTCGGTTGCATGAACAGCCGCGCCAACGCCCGGCCCATGACCCGGATGGCCTGGCGCCAGGGCTGCGATTCGGCATAGCACGGGTGCACTGGCAAGATTGCCTGTTCCTTGCGCAGCTCGATGATCGCGTGGCCAACCTCAAGCACCACGAACATCCAGCGCAGCAGCTTGCTCTGCACCAACGGCTGGCCGACCGCCAGGCCATAGGCCTGGTGCAGCAGGTCGCGGGTGCGGCTTTCGAAGCTCGAACCCAGGCCGCGCAGGCGCCCGGTAATTGCATACAGCACCTGGGCGCGCAGGTCCTGCTCCAGGCGGCTCCACAACCAGCGGCTGTTGGGCGGCAGGATGATCGCCCCGGCAGCGGCGCAGACCAGCATGCCGATGACCATGGCGATGTAGTCGTTGATGAAGTTGTAGGGGTTGTAGATGGTCAGGTTGTCGGGCACGGAACCGGTGGCAAAAAAGATCAGCAGGCCCAGGCCATAACCGGCATAGGCCGGGCGCGAGGCGAGGAACGCACCGAACACGAACACCGGCGCCAGCACCAGGCACAGCAACGGGAAACCGTCGATCCAGGGGAACACGAAGAAGGTTTCGAAGAAGCCGACAAAGGCGCCGAACAAAGTGCCGCAGGCCATCTGGAACGACATGCGCTTGGGGTTCGGCGTCGCCGCCGAGAGGCCGACGGTGGCGGCGGCGATCAATGTCATCATCGCCCCGCTCGGCCAGGCGGTAAGAATCCAGAAACTGCCCAGCACCAGCAAAATGAACGAAGCGCGCACACCGGCGGCCAGCGAAGCCATCCAGTTGGTCTGCGCGACATAGGGCTCATCCCACTGCTCGCGGGCATGGTTGTGTTCGGTCAGCGAGGCGTGGGTCTGGGCGTAGCTGTGCATGTCGTCGACGAAGCGGTACAGCAGCTCATAGGCGGTGTGAAAATCCAGCAGGTCGGCGTCGCTCGGGCCGCTTTCGACATAGGCCGCGCGCAGCGTGCGCACGCGCTCCGGCAAGCCTTCCTTGTAGGCCGCCAGTTGCTCGGCCAGGCGCGCCGCATCGCGCTCGGTGAGGCCGCGCCCGGCATAACCGTCGAGCAGCTCGGCCAGGGCGGTGAGCCCGGGTTCGATGGCGGTGACGATCTGCAGCGGCCCACGCAAACGCAAGCGCTCAAGCAACTGGTGCAAGGCGTTGAAGCGCGTGGTGATGGCCATGAATTCGCTGTTCATCCGCCCCAGGCGACCGTTACGCCGGCGCATGTGCGGGTCTTCGAAGGCGGTAACGCTGCGCAGGCTCTCCAGGCCCACGGCCTCGGCGATAAAACGCACGTTGCTGCTTTCGAAGCGGTCGCGCTGGCTGTCGCCGCGCAGGCCCTCGGCAACGAAACCGGCGAACACGCCGAAGCGCTGGTACAGGGCGTTGCGCATCGAAGCACTGGCCGACTGCGGCAGAATCGCGGCGCTGACCAGGGTCGAGACCAGAATCCCCAGGGAGATCTCCAGCACCCGCCACACGGCGGCCATGAACGCGCCGTCGGGGTGCTGCAGGGCCGGCAAGCCGACCATCGCCGCGGTATAACCGGCGAGCACGAAACCATAGGCGCGGAAGGTGCGGTAGCGCATGGCACCGGCCGAACACAGGCCGACCCAGATCGCCAGGCTCGGCAGGAACAGCTCGGTGTTTTGCGGAAACAAGGCGATCAGCGCGACCATCATCGAAGAGCCGGCCAGGGTGCCGAGCAGCCGGTAGAAGCTCTTGGCGAACACATGGCCGCTCTGCGGCTGCATGACGATGAACACGGTGATCATCGCCGTGCGCGGTTGCGGCAACTCCAGGCGCATGGCCAGCCACAGGGTCAGGAAGGCGGCGCTGAGGACCTTGAAGATGTACACCCAGGTCACCCCGTCGGTGCGCAGCCATTCAAAGAACCCGCGACGCCACTCCAGGGTGGCCAGCCAGCGAAACGGCAGGGTCAGCGCGCTCATTGGGCGTGAACCGGCTTATCGAAAATCGCCAGGGTCGCCGGGGTCTTCGGCGCCTGCTGACGGTCTTCGCCGGGCACATCGCTACCCGCGCCCAGGCCGCCGCCCAGGGCCGTAACCAGCTCGGCATGGGCACTCAGGCGCGCAGCCTGGACCTGCTGCTGGATCTGCTGCTGGCGGAACAACTGGGTTTGCGCGTTGAGCACATTGAGGTAATCGGTCAGGCCGCGCTGAAAAGCGATCATGGCGATGTCGTAGGTTTTTTGCGCCGAAGCCACCGACTCGGCGGCAAAGTGCTGCTGCTCGTTCATCGACTCACGGCGAATCAGCTGGTCGGAAATGCCCTTGAGCGCCTCGACCACGGTCTGGTTGTAGTGCGCCACGGCGATGTCGTAACCGGCCGAGGCAACCCCCAGTTGCGAGCGCAGGCGGCCGCCGTCGAACACCGGCAGGCTGATCGCCGGGCCGACGTTGTAGTTGAATTTGCGCCCGGTCAGAAACTCCAGCGCGCCGCCACCGGTGGCCATGAAGCCGAGGCCACCGACCAGGTCGACATTGGGGAAGAAACCGGCATGGGCGACATCGATACCACGGGCTTGAGCCGCCACCTGCCAGCGGCTGGCGACCACGTCCGGGCGCTGGCCGACCAGTTCGGCGGGCAACGCCGAGGGCAGCTTCAACGCGGTACCCAGGGCCAGTTGCGGACGCTGCAACTGCGCGCCCTGCCCCGGCCCTTTGCCGGCCAACGCCGCCAGTTGATTACGCGCCAGGGCGATTTCTTCATTCAGGGCATCGAGCTGGCGGTGGGTTTCCGGCAGCGGCGTCTGCGCCTGGCTGACTTCGAAATGGGTGCCGATACCGCCGGCCAGGCGCCGTTCGGCCAGGGCCAGGATCTGCTCCTGCTGCTCAAGCTCGGCCTTGACGATATCGCGCTGGGCAAAGTGCAGCGACAGCTGGATATAGACCTTGATGATGTTGTTCTGCAGCTCGAGCTGGGCCTGACGGGCCTGGGCCACGCTCATGTGGGCCATGTCCACGGCCTGCTCGCTGGCATTACGCTCGCGGCCCCAGAGGTCGAGGGCATAACTGAAGCCCAATGCCGCATTGTTGTCCCAGGTGTTGGAACCCGACAGTGCGCCAGGGCCATAGAACTGGTCTTCCGGCCAGTTGTGGCGCTTGAGCGTCGACTGGCCGTTGACCTGCAGTTTCTCCGCCGACTCGACCACCCCGGCCATGGCCCTGGCTTCGCGCACACGGGCGGCGGCCATGGCCATGCTGGGGCTGTCGTGTACGGCCAGGGCGATCCAGCGATCGAGTTGCGGGTCGCCGTAGGCCCGCCACCATTGCTGCTCGGGCCAGTGGGCGTCGAGGGCGGCTTCACGGATGGCCGCGTCGGTGGTCAGGGTATTGGCTTGCAGCGTCTTGCTTTGCGGGGCAATGCCCCAGGTTCCGATACAGCCGCTCAAGGTCAAGCTAAAGGCACAGGCACTGAGCGCATTGAGCGCTCTGATAATGCGACGCGGCACAGCTGCGAATTCCCGACGTAGAAGGTGGATGACGCTTGGAGAGGCAATTCTAGGGGGCCGCCGCACTGGCGATAAGCGTGCATTACTGCGAATCTTTGTTACGAAAACAGCGATAATCCGGCTTTAGTCTGAAGACCGCCCCGGTTACTTCATGTCACAATTTGTCGTCTACTTTGAGAGCGACCCATGGACACCCTGCAAAACATGCGTGCTTTTAGTTGCGTCGCGCAAGTCGGCAGCTTCACTGCCGCGGCCGTGCAACTGGATACGACCACCGCCAACGTATCGCGGGCGGTCTCCAATCTTGAAGCCCATCTGCAAACCCGCCTGCTCAACCGCACCACCCGGCGCATTGCCCTGACCGAAGCCGGCAAGCGCTACCTGATGCGCTGCGAACAGATTCTTACCTACGTCGAAGAAGCCGAAGCCGAAGCCAGCGACGCCCATGCGCGCCCGGCCGGGCAGCTCAAGGTGCATTCAATGACCGGGGTCGGCCAGCATTTCGTCATCGATGCCATCGCCCGCTACCGCGAAACCCACCCGGACGTAACCTTCGACCTGACCATGGCCAACCGCGTGCCGGACCTGCTCGACGAGGGCTACGACGTGTCGATCGTGCTGGCCAGCGAGCTGCCGGACTCGGGCTTCGTCTCCCAGCGCCTGGGCATTACCTACAGCATCGTCTGCGCATCGCCCGAATACGTGAAGCGCCACGGCATCGCCCACAAGCCCAGTGACCTGCTCAACCACGCCTGCCTGCGCATGGTCAGCCCGGTGATCCCGCTGGAAAAATGGCTGTTCGACGGCCCCGAAGGCCAGGAAGTGGTGAACATTACCCAGGCGCCGTTCCAGGTGAACTCCGCCGATGCGATGAAAACCGCGATCCGCAGCGGCATGGGCGTTGGCGTGCTGCCGATCTACTCGGCCATAGAGGGCCTGCGCGATGGCTCGCTGGTGCGGGTAATGCCCGAGTACCGCCTGCAGGAGCTGAACCTGTACGCGATCTACCCGTCGCGCCAGTACCTGGATGCCAAGATCAAGACCTGGGTCGAGTACCTGCGCAACTCGCTGCCGGAAATTCTCGCCGCCCATGAAGCGGACCTGAAAACCCACGAACTGCGCATCGCCACCTGAAATCTTGCTGCACAGCGGTGGTGGAGAATGATAGCGTGCTACCCATTCTCCACCGCCCGCAGAGATTTCGCCGATGAAAAAGACCGTCCTTGCCTTCAGCCGCATCACCCCGGCGATGGTCGAACGCCTGCAGCAAGACTTCAACGTGATCGTGCCGAACCCCAAGCTCGGCGACATCAGCGCCCAGTTCAACCAAGCCCTGCCCCAAGCGCATGGCCTGATCGGCGTCGGCCGCAAACTCGGCCAGGCGCAGCTGGAAAACGCCAGCAAGCTGGAAGTGGTCGCCAGCGTCTCGGTGGGCTATGACAACTATGACCTGGCCTACTTCAACCAGCGCGGCATCGCCCTGACCAACACCCCCGACGTGCTTACCGAAAGTACTGCCGACCTCGGTTTTGCCCTGCTCATGGGTGCGGCGCGGCGGGTCGCCGAGCTGGATGCCTGGACCAAGGCCGGGCAATGGCAAGCCACCGTCGGCCCGGCGCAGTTTGGCAGCGACGTGCACGGCAAGACCCTGGGCATCGTCGGCCTGGGCAATATCGGCGCGGCCATCGCCCGGCGCGGGCGCTTCGGTTTCAACATGCCGGTGATCTACAGCGGCAACAGCCGCAAGCCAGCGCTGGAGCAGGAACTCGGCGCGCAGTACCGCAGCCTTGATGAACTGCTGGCTGAAGCTGATTTCGTCTGCCTGGTGGTGCCACTGGGCGCGCAGACCAAACACCTGATCAGCAGTCGCGAGCTGCAGTTAATGAAACCCAGCGCGTTTCTGATCAACGTCTCCCGTGGGCCGGTGGTCGATGAAGCGGCGCTGGTCGAAGCCTTGCAGGCCGGCACTATTCGCGGCGCCGGGCTGGATGTCTACGAGAAGGAGCCGCTGGCCGAATCACCGCTGTTCCAGCTGAAAAACGCCCTGACCTTGCCGCATGTAGGTTCGGCTACCGCTGAAACCCGCGAGGCCATGGCCAATCGGGCGATTGATAACCTGCGCAGCGCCTTGCTCGGTGAACGGCCACGGGATCTGGTCAATCCGCAGGTGTGGAAGTCGGCCTAATCAACCACCCTTACCGTTACCAGTGGTGAAATCTGCGACGGCAGGCTGAGCACCGAGAGATCGAAAAACAGCACACCAGTACCGCCCAGCGCGCTTTGCAAATAGCGCCTGGGCAGTACGAAGTCGTGCCCTCGGTAATCTTCCCAACGCTCGATCGCAAGCGAGTCACCGTAGGTTTCCGGCGCCCCTCCCGGTGGAAAGCCAATCCAGCCAAGCAGCAAGGTTGCCCCTTGAGAGCCCTGCAAGCCTGGCAAGGCGTAACCACTGAGCGTCAGCCCCGCCTCGTCCACCTGGGAAAGGCTGACCGTCCAGCTCGCATCTTTGAGCGTGGGCGGCGCGACCAACGGTTTATTGGACTTACCCATCATCACTTCCATGACCGTTGCCTCGAACGCGGCGGATATGTTGTGCAAGCTACGCCTTTGGCACGCCCTTGAAACCTGGCATTTTTGCCAGGTACCGCTAATCAGCTGCAACGGCTACATCGCTGTAACGAACCTGAAATTTCAGACTCCATAAGCGTGTTTAGCCTAAGGTCACCAACAGCATGGAAACCTTCTCGACTCACGGATTGATCCGCCTCGGCAAAATACTGCTCACAGCGTTCATCGGGATCTTCGGTGCGCTAGTGGTATTCGGCAACCTCACCGACTACGCCAGCAACTTTGTCTTCGTCCAACACACCTTGAGCATGGACACGACCTTCCCGGGCAATGCCCTGCTCTACCGCTCAATCACCTCGCCGCCTCTGCACCACCTGTTCTACTGGTTGATCATTGCCGCCCAGGTCCTCTGTACCTTGTGCTTCGTAGTCGGTGCCTGGCAGATGTTCAAACACCGATGTGCCGACGCCCGACACTTTCACAAGGCCAAGCGCTTCGCCGTTGCCGGTTGCCTGCTGGGGCTGCTGATCTGGTACCTGTTCTTCCAGGTGGTAGGCGGTGAATGGTTTGCCATGTGGCAATCCACGCAGTGGAACGCCCTGGCCACTGCGGGGCGGATCGTCGACTTTCTGTTCGCCACGCTGATTTTCATCAGCCTCAAAATAGATGATTGAGGCCGGTTGCCAACAATGCTCCTGCTTGAGCCGGCTCCTGTGGGCTGGCTATACCGGCCTCATCGCGGGTCAAGCCCGCTCCCACAGGTTCGGTGCGATAGCTACCGCAAGGCCACCACCGGCTCGACCACCTTGGGCCGGGGTTTGCGAAACACCAGCACATTGCCCAGCATCACCAGCACCAGGCCTGCCAGCGCCGGTGCCGTCCATTGATAACCCTCATAGAACGCCGAGACGTTCAGCGCCACCAGCGGGAACAACACCGTGCAGTAAGCGGCCCGCTCCGGGCCCATGCGCCCGACCAGAGTCAGGTAGGCGGTAAAGCCGATCACCGAGCCCGGAATCACCAGGTACATCAGCGAACCGATGTAGCGCGTGTTCCATTCCATGGCGAACGGAATACCGCTGACCAGGCAATACAGGCCAAGCATGCTGGCGCCATAGAGCATGCCCCAGGCATTGGTGGTCAGCGGGCGCAAACCGGCTTTTTGTTGCAGGCTGGAGAGCATGTTGCCGGCCGAAAAGCACAGGGTTCCCAGCAGCGCCAGGCCCAGGCCGATGATGGTTTCACGGCTGGCGGCATGCCCGGACAGCTCGGGCCAGAACAACAGGCCCAGCCCGGCCAAGCCGAGGGCGCCACCGGCCAGCACATTGGCGGCCACCTTCTGGCCGAAGAACACCCGCGCATTCAGCGCGTTCCACAAGGTCGCGGTAGAGAACACCACGGCGATCAGGCCGCTGGGAATCCACTGGCTGGCGGTCAGAAAGCACATGAAGTTGACGCAGAACAGGCACAAGCCCTGAGCCAGGCAGATCATGTGACCGCGACGGTTCATCGGTTGCAGGCGGCGGCTGAGCAGCAGAATGACAAACAGCACCAGCGCCGCCAGGGCAAAGCGGTAGACGATCGACACCGGGATGGCGACCACCCCCAGTTGCAGCTTCAAGGCAATCCAGGTGGTGCCCCAGATCAGCACAGTGAGCAGGTATAACGACAGGTTCATGGCGGCACTCCTCAATTCCAGGCCACCAGTGTGCAGCCGTCCCCGCCAGTGGCACTTGCACATTCTTGCGCTTTTGCGCAGGCAGCAGCTGTCAGCCCGGACGTGGCGGAGTAGGATGGCCAACAGAGGTAGCGACCATGACGCCGTTGGACCAGCTGCAAGTTTTCAAAGCCATGCACGACTCACCCCATGCCCGCCTGGAACACAGCGCGCACCTGGGGGACGGCCTGGCGGCAGCCCTGTGGAACAACCGCCACGACGCCCGCGACTACGAAGCGCCCAGCCATCACACCCTGTCGTGCTACATCGCCGACGGCACCGGCACCTTTCGCCGCGACCGCCCCGGCCACACCGGCTCGCCCGACAAACTGTGCATCATGCCCGCCGGTTCCGCCTCGCACTGGGTGGTCAACGGCTCGATCCGCCTGGCGCACCTGTACATCAGCCAGGAGCAGTTCGCCCTCGGCTGCGTCAGCCTGCTGGACCGCGAACCGCGCGAGCTGCAATTGCAGGAAGCGACCTTTCTCGACGATCCCGAGCAGGCCCGGCGCTTTCGTCAGTTGATTGCCCTGGACTGGGACGAGCCCGCCGAACGCCTGCTGACCAGCAGCCTGGCTCACGAGATTCTCGACCACGCCTTGCTCAGCCAGGTCGGCCTGCGCCAGGGCCTGCGCCTGAAGGGCGGGCTGGCCGCGCACCAGCGCCGGCAACTGAGTGAATATGTCGAAGGCCACCTGGATCAGCCGCTGAGCCTTGGTGAGCTGGCGACGCTGTGCAACCTTTCCGAGTACCACTTCGCGCGAATGTTTCGTCAAAGCTTCGGCCTGCCGCCGCACCAGTACCTGCTGGCCCGACGCCTGGCCAAAGCGCGGCAATTGCTCCGCCATGGCCAACTGCCGCTGGGCGAAGTGGCGCTGCTGTGCGGCTTTGCCAGCGCCAGCCATTTCAGCAACCGCTTCCGCCAGGCCCTGGGAGCAACGCCCGGCGCCTACCGGACGGCCTTCAACAGTTAAAATTCGAGGGTGCTGGACAGGCTGACCTGGCGCGCATCGCCCACCGAGACAAAGTTGCGGTTCACCGCCGAGCTGTAATAGGTGCGGTCGAACACGTTCTTGACGTTCAATTGCAAGCGCACCTTGTGTTCGTCCAGGCGGGTTTCGTAACTGGCGAAGGCATCGGCGACGGTGTAGCCCGGCAGCTCGAAATCGTTCTCGGCGTTGCCGGCCC
This sequence comes from Pseudomonas sp. UC 17F4, assembly GCF_900101695.1. NCBI lineage: Bacteria > Pseudomonadati > Pseudomonadota > Gammaproteobacteria > Pseudomonadales > Pseudomonadaceae > Pseudomonas > Pseudomonas sp. UC 17F4. The sequence continues at coordinate 1,673,027 of NZ_FNKV01000001.1, read as the reverse complement.
GCTCGCCGACATAGCGCGCCCCGGCGCCCAGGCGCAGGCGGTCGCCACCGAACAGGCTGCCGGCGTCATACACCGCCGACAGCGAGCCGCTGTGGCGCGCCACGTTCTGCAGGCGATTGCCTTCAAGCGTCGGGTCCTGGGTGACCTCGGCGTCGGTGAAGGCATAGTTGCCGATCAGGCTCCAGCGCTCGCTCAACTGCCCGGTCAGGTCCAGCTCAATGCCGCGCGAGCGCACCTCGCCGGCGTTGCTGTAGAGCGTGTCGCCGGTAGCGGAATCGAAGTTGGCCACCAGCACGTTGCGCTTGCGGATGTCGAACAGCGCCAGGGTGCCGGTCAGCGCCCCCGGCATGTCGAGCTTGGCGCCCAGTTCCCAGGATTTACCCTCCTCCGGTTCGATCCCCGAATCCAGAACCAGGCCGCCGGTCAGCGGGGCGATGCTGGAGTTGGGCTTGAACGATTCGCTGTAGCTGCCGTACAACGACAGCTGCTCGTCAACCTTGTACACCAGCCCCACCCGCGGCACCCAGGCCTGTCCGTTGGTGTTGGTATTGGCCTTGAACGGCCGCCCGCGCCCGGCGAGCTGGTCGTACATCTGGTAGCGCGCACCGGCGACCAGAATCCAGTGTTCATCGAGGTGGATAGAATCCTGGAAGAACAACGAGTCGCTGCGCAGCTTGTCGGTCTGTGCGCTGTCGCTGTCGCGCACGCTGGTGCCCTCAACTTCGCGGCTATACACCGGGTCGAGGTAACTGAAAGTGCTGAGGCTGCCCTGGCGGATCAGGTCGGCGCGGTAGACTTTGCGGTACTCATTGTCGAGGCCGAGCAGCAGGTCATGCTGCATGCCCGCCAGTTGCACCTTGCCCTCCAGGCTTGCGGTGGCGAAACGGTCGCTGCTGAGCGCGCCACGGGTGCCGTCCATGCTTCGGCTCAGGGTGCCGCGGGCGGCGTTGACGGCGGTTACCCGCACCTGGCTGGCGTCGTAGGTTTCGCGGTTGTAGCTGAAGCCGAAGTGGGCTTTCCAGTCGTCCGCAAGCTGATGATCGACCTCCAGGCGGTAAAGGTCCGAGCGCCCTTGCATGTCGTTGAACGGCTCGTCCAGGCGCCGGGTGCTGGGGATGTCCAGCGGGTGGTTGGTGCGCGGGTCGATGGCCGTGCCGCGGTCGAACGGGTAGAGAAACTCGCGGTGCTCGTAGGCCAGCAGCACCTGGGTGTCTTCGCCGAACCAGGCCAGCGACGGCGCCACCAGCGATTCACGGTGGGTACCAAAGTTGCGCCAGTAGTCTTCGTCTTCATGGTCGAGCACCAGGCGGTAGGCGAAGTTGCTCTGGCCCAGGGCACCCGTGCTGTCCAGGCCGCCACCGATGCCGTTCTTGCCGCTGCCATAGGTCGAGCCGCGCAGGTTCAGGGCGTTGTATTGCTGCAGTTGCGGGCGCTTGCTGACCACGTTGATCACCCCGCCCGGGTCCTGGATGCCATACAGCAACGAAGCCGGGCCCTTGAGCACTTCGACCCGCTCAGTGCTGGCATTGAGGCTGCGGCCCTGCACGATCGGCATGCCGTCACGCATGATCGAGCCGTCACGGTTGTCGCCAAAGCCGCGCTTCATCACCGTGTCCTGGGTGCCGCCGAAGTTGTTGCCCTGGGTCACGCCGCTGACATTGGCCAGGGCGTCGTCGAGGTTGCGCGGGGTCTGGTCCTTGAGCACCTGGGCCGGCACCACGTTGATCGCCTGGGGCGTCTGCATGATCAAAGCCTGGCTGCGCATCACCGAGCTGCTGGCTGGCGGCTGGTAGCTGTAGTCGGCATCGGCTTGCGAGTTCACCGTGGTCGCCTCGAGCTTGAGCGCAGCGCCGACATCGAGTGGTTCGAGGGTCAGGGTGCGGGCATCGACCCGGCGTGCGGCAAAACCGGAATTGCCCAGCAGTTGCTGCAGGGCCTGCTCGGCGCTGAGGCTGCCGTGCAGGGCCGGGGCGTTGAGCGCCGGCAGGTCGGTGGTATAGATCACGCTTTGCCCGGTCAGCCGGCTGAAGTCATTGAGTGCCTGCACCAGCGGCTTGCTCGGCTGGGCAAACACATAGACCTGCTGCGCGGCCACCGCGCCCAGGGGGAATGCGCCCGCTGTGGCCAGGGCCGAGACACTGAGCCAGATTGAAAAGCTGCGCGCTGCCGAGGGGGTGAACTTCATGACCGGTAACCTATGAAGGAGTGACGTTTATGCGAATGAATCGCACTTTCACTCACTACACGGTTGTCGCGCGAACTTACCTCATCAGTTTTCTGAAAATATTTTTCAGCGGATCAGCGTCACCCGCTCCAGCAGGGTATTGCGCTTGAAGCCCAGCACCGCGCCGAGCGAATCCAGCGCCGCCAGCGGCTGGCTGGCCGGGAAGCTGCCGCTGACCTTGCGTTTGCCCAGTTCGCTGTCGAGCACGATGATGCGCCCTGGATAGTAGCGGGCCAGGTCGTCGATCACCGTGCTCAGCGGCACCTGGTAGTAATTGAGCCAGCCTTGGCGCCAGGCCAGGCGCGATTCGCTGTCCACCGCTTCGACGGCGCTGGCGGTGCCGTGGCGGTAGGCCACCTGCTGGCCGCCGCTCAGCTGTTGCTGCAAGCGCCCGGGCTCGGCGGTCACCGCCACCCGGCCATCGAGCACGGTGACCCGCGCGCCGCCATTGTGCTTGCGCACCTCGAAGCGGGTGCCGAGTACCCGCGTCTCGCCCTTTGCCGCCTCGACCACGAACGGCGCGCCGGTGTGGGTGACATGAAAGAACGCCGCGCCACGGCGGATCGTCACCTGGCGCTGACCCTCGCTGAAATCTACCGACACGGCGCTGCCAGCATCCAGAGTCATGTGCGAGTTGTCGGCCAGCACCACTTCCTCGACTTGCCCCGGCGCCGTGACGTAATCCGCCTGCAGGTCATCCAGCCAGTAGGCCGGATGCCAGCCGGCAGCGGTGCCCAGCGCCAACACCAGGCAGGCAGCGGCAGCCAAGGTGGCGACACGGCGCCAGGTGCGCCCCGCTGGCGGTTGCTGCATGGCGCGCAAATAGCCTTGCAAGGCCGGGTCGTCCTCGGCTGCCAACAGGCTCGCCGGCGCTTCGCTCAGGCGCCACAACGCCTGGGCCTGGGCATAGGCGCGGCCATGGGCCGGATGGGCGAGCAACCAGCGCTTGAACTCGGCGCGCTCGGCCAGTTGCGGTTGCTCGTTGATCCGGCTCAGCCAGCCCAGTGCGGCCTGGTGCTGCGCGGCGGTGATGTCAGTCATGGTGCTTTCCCTGGCTTGCGGGTGCTGGCCGGCGGCAGCTCGATACTCGCCTTGCACGCCTCCAGTGCGCGCATCATATGTTTTTCCACCGCACTCTGGGACAGGCCCATGGCCTTGGCGATCTCGGCGTACTTGCGCCCGTGAATGCGGTTGAGCAAGAAGATCTGCCGGGTACGCTCGGGCAGCAGGCGCAGCGCCGCCTCGATGCGCTGCAGGTCGCTGTTTACCTCCAGGGCCACTTGCGGTGCGCTGACATGCTCGTCGGCCACCTCCAGTTGCAGGCTGTCGTTGACCCGCTCGCGGGCACCTTCGCTGCGCAGGTGATCGATGGCGATATTGCCGGCGCAGCGCAGCAGGTAGGTATCGAGCGCCTCGACCTTGACCTGCGGCCGGCGCCAGAAGCGCAGGAACAACTCCTGGATCAAGTCCGAGGCGGTGGCCCGGCAGCCGATGCGGCGGCTGACCAGGGCTTCCATCTGCGCCCGTTGGGCGAGAAACACCTGCACAAATCGCGCGCGCCCGCTGGCCCCGTCGGTGTCGTTGCCACCTTCGGCGGGTAGGTCGAGCGGCTCGTTGACCAAGCTACAGCGACGCCAGGGCAGTCAATGGCGCCAGCACCACGCTGGCCGCCGCCAGGCCCAGCAGCAGGCGCGGCTGGTAAGGCAGGAGGAACACCCACAGGGTGACGCCGGCCATCAGCACCGCGAACAGCTCGACCAGGCCCATGGCCCAGCCGCTGTGGCGCACCGCCAACAACAGCGCCAGGGCCAGCAGCGCCCAGCCCGCCACCCGCAGCGCCGCACGCCGCGCATTGCTCGGTGGCTGTCCGAGCAGGTCCTTGTAGTGCTTGTCCATGGCCAGGCACAGGGCGGCGAAGCCGGCAAAACCAAACAGGGCAATGGCCAGCATCAGTTCACCTCGCTTTCAATCAACGTGCCAGGCGCGGCCTTGGGCTTGCGCTTGGGCGCGACTAGCGGCGCCCGCCACATCTTGCTGGCAGCCCAGGCCAGGAACAGGCCGCTGGCCAAGGCGGTCAGGTCGAAACCAGCCATGGCCCAGTCGCCGACGGCGAGCGAGTGGTTCAGGCCCTGGCCGGTGGTCAGGCCGTTGAGCAGCGGCAAGCCCGCCCACATCAGCGCGCCGAGGCCCAGTTGCTCGGCCCAGGCTCGGCGGCCGCGGCGCAGCATGGCGTGCACCAGTGACAAAGCCCAGAGCAGGAAGAAGCAGTTGGTCTCCCAGTCGGCACGGCCTTCAAGGTCGATCGGCAACAAGCGGTTGGCCCAGAAGAACGCCGCCACACCCAGCAGCAAGCCGCTCATGCTGGCGATGTTGAGCACCTCGACCAGGCGCAGCTCGAACGGCTGGGTGCCGCTCTTGGCATGCTTGAGCTGGCGCTTGCCCAGCCACATGACCAGGCCGGTGCCGATCACTGCGGTGCCGGCCAGGCCAAAGAAGAAGTACAGCCAGCGCAGCCACGGCCCGGCGAAAATGCCCATGTGCAGGCCGTACATGCCGCCGGAAATCAGCACCGGCGTGGCCTCGATCTGGCTGCCGCCCTCAAGCGTGCCGTTAACCCCGTCAAACAGCCAGCCACCGCCGCGCTGGTGAGCAATGCGGTCACCGGCATGGCGGGCGAACCGGACCCGGGCGTTCTGGTCACCGGGGTTCTGTACCTCGACCCAGGCAAGATTGGCCCCGGGCGCCTGCTCCTGGACCTTGGCGTACAGCTGCGGCAAGGGCAGCAACGGCGCCGCGGTGCCGGCGGCCTGGACCTGGCTCTGGCCGCCGAACAGGTCGTTGAAAAAGCCACGGGTGTTGTCGCCATAGCTGGCGATGATGCTGGCCGGCATGACCATGGCCATGAAGATCACCAGGCTGCTGTAGCTGATCATCAGGTGAAACGGCAGCACCAATACGCCGATGGCGTTATGCCCGTCGAGCCAGGAACGCTGGCCCTTGCCCGGGCGGAAGGTGAAGAACTCCTTGAAGATCTTCTTGTGGGTAATGATCCCGGTCACCAGGCCCAGGAGCATGATGAACGCGGCAAAGGTCGACAGCCAGCGGCCCCAGGGGTGAGGCATCTCCAGCTGGAAATGGAAACGGTAGAAAAAATTGCCGCCACGGGTCTCGCGCGCCTGCAATTCGGCGCCGGTGGCAGGGTCGAGGGTTTTGGAAGTGAAGTCGCGGCGCCCGCCTCCAGCCTTGGGCCAGCTCACGCTCAGCGCCGATTCGCGAGCGTTGGGCAACTCGATGAACCAGCTGCCCGCAGTCGGCGCATGCTCTTGCAGGTAGCGTTGGGCCAGGTCCAGGCTGGCCGCCGGATCCAGCGCCCGGCTGGGTACTTCCGGCTGGGTCCAGTGGCTGATTTCTTCCTTGAAGTAGGACATGGTCCCGGTCAGGAAAATCGCAAACAGCAACCAGCCGAAGATCAGCCCGGTCCAGGTATGCAGCCAGGCCATGGCCTGGCGAAAGCCCTCTTTCATGGGTTTTTCATCCAGTAGGCCAGGCCGCTGATCATCGCCAGCACCAGGCTCGGCACCAGTACTCCCAGCCAGGCCTGCCAGGCACTACGACAGGCGAAGCACCAGAGAAAAGCCACCAGGTAGAACAGGAACGACAGCATCATGCCGCTGATCACCGCCTCGGCACGCGGAACCGGCAACAGCAGGGTGATACAGACGCTGGCCATGGCCGCCAGCAGGTAGCCACCGAACACGGCAGCCAGGCTGCGGGAAGTCACGGCCAGGCGATAGCTGATGGGCAGCCCGGCGGCTTTGCTTTTCATGGCATCGGTCCATTACGAGAAGCGCACAATAATAATGATTTATATTCTCATAAGCAAAACCGCAGGCCGGCCGATCAGAACGACAGGTCGACGCCCATGGTGTAGCGGCGGCCGTCCAGCACGGTCTGGTAGTTGTCGTAGTCCACTTCCTTGTTGAAGACGTTGTACATACCGGCCAGCAGCTTGACGTTCTTGGTCACCCGGTAGGTGCCGCCGAAGTCGACGAAGGTGTACGACGGCGTGCCGTCGGACATGGTGGTGCGGCCCAGGTAGTCCGAGGTCTTGCCGCGATAGTTCAGGCGCGCCCAGGTGCCCAGCTGGTCGGTGGCCTGCCAGTCGAGGGTGGCGTTGAACATGTGCCGCGGCATCTGGTTCAGGGCCTTGCCTTTCTGCGGGCCGCTCTTCTGCTCGGAGGCGGTGAAGGTGTAGTTGGTGGCCAGCGACACGGTCTGGGTGATGTCCCAGTCCAGGGTCGCTTCGATGCCGCGCATCTGCGCCTCGTCAACGTTGACCCGGTCACTGATGAACTTGTACGAGGTACCGCCGATCTGGCACTGGCCCGAGGCATTGCCGGTGCTGTCGGTGCAGCGGCGGGTCTCGGTGATCTTGTCTTTGAAGTCGGTGTTGAACAGGGTCAGGCCGGTGGAGAATCCTTCGAGGTTGTCCCAGATAAAGCCGATTTCCTGGCTCAGGCTCTTCTCCGGCTTGAGGCTGGAGTTGCCGACGATGATCGCCGGGTCGCCACCGCCACCGGTGATCTGGCCCCAGTCATCGACGGCGGCGCGGATGTCCGGCGAGCGGTAGCCGCTGGATACACCCCCCTTGATGGTCCACTGCTCGGTCGGGTGGTAGACCCCGTACAGGCGTGGCGACCAGTGCGTGCCGTAGTTTTCGTCGCGGTCCATGCGCAGGCCACCGGTCAGGGCGAAGGCTTCGGTCAGGCGCCATTCGTCTTCGGCAAACAGGGCCCACGACCAGCGGGTCAGCTGGTTGACGCTGGCCGCCGAGGCCAGTTGGTTGCCTTCGTCGCTGAGGTCCTCGTACTTGTACTGGCCACCGAAGGTGGTGATGTGCGAATCGCTGAAGAACGACACCTGCGAATTAAGCACAGTGTTTTCCAGCTCCATGCGCCGACCCGGGTTCTCGATCTTTTCGCGCTGCAGGTAGCTTTCGCTGGTTAGGCTGTCCCAGCGCCCGGAATGGGTGATGGAAAAGTTGGTACGGTCGTAGTCGTTACGGCTGGCGGAACGACTGGCCGAACGGCCGACGTGGGAGTTGCGCTCCTGCTCGGACTTGCCCGCTTCGAGGGTGATGTCGTTGTGTTCATCCGGGGTGAACGACAGCTTGGCCGTAGCGCTGTCGGTGCTCTGCTCGTTGAAGCCGTTGACGATATGGTCTTCGTCGCGGCGCGAGCGCTGGCCGTACAGCTGCAGGCCGACCAGGTTGTCGACCAGGGGCCCGGAGATGAAGGCGTTGGTGCTGTTGTAGTTGCCCGAGTCGGAGCGGTCCTGGAAGGTTGCTTCGGTGCGCACGCCGCCGTACCACTGCGGGGTGACCTTGCGGGTGATGATGTTGATCACCCCACCCATGGCGTCGGAGCCATACAGCGAAGACATCGGCCCGCGCACCACTTCGATGCGCTCGATGGCTTCCAGCGGCGGCATCCAGCCCTGTTCGATACCGGCGCCGTCACTGTTCGGGCGGGTGGCACGCGAGTCCTGGCGTTTGCCGTCGACCAACATCAGGGTGTACTTGGAGGCCATGCCGCGAATGCTGATGTCGCTGGAGCTGGCGCCACCGGTGACCACCACGCCCGGCACATCGCGCAGGGCATCGGTGACGTCACGGTAGGACTTGTTCTCGATCTGCTCGCGGGTAATCACCGAAATCGATGCCGGCGCATCCTTGATCTGCTGGGAGAAACCCGACGCAGTCACCACCATGTTGTCCAGCTCCAGCGGCTGGTTCTGAGCTGTGGCTTGCGCGGTGTAGAGCGAGCAGAGGGTAAGCGCGAGGCAGGATTTACTGAAAGTCGGGGACACGAGGACCTCTCCCTGAGAAATGTAAAGGTTGCGTAAATTCATCTAGGGAGCGAATGCTATTCATTCTCAAATGTGAGTAAAGCGTATTTACGTTTTTTACATTTCCCCGATCCTCTGCTACGCCCGTCAGTCAGGCACCGATTGCCGAGTAGTGGCACCTTTCACTACAATGCGAACAATTCTTATTCTGTTGCGCATCCCGGCGCCGGAGTGTTCACGGTGCCCAGCGCTCCCCCTTCCTCGCTCGAAGGCCTCTACCTCGACCATCACAACTGGCTCACTGGCTGGTTGCGCCGGCGTCTGGGCTGCCCCGACAGCGCCGCCGACCTGGCCCAGGACACCTTCATGCGCCTGCTCCAGGGCCGCGAAACGCCGCTGCTCAACGAGCCGCGGGCGTTCCTCACCACCGTCGCCAAACGCGTGCTGTGCAACCATTACCGCCGCCAGGACCTGGAGCGCGCCTACCTCCAGGCGCTGGCGCAGTTGCCCGAGGCACTGGCACCGTCGGAAGAACACCGGGCAATCATTTTCGAAACCCTGCTGGAGCTCGACCGCCTGCTCGACGGCTTGCCACTGGTGGTCAAGCGCGCTTTCCTGATGGCCCAGGTCGACGGCCTGAGTTACGCCGAGATCGGCGCGCAACTGGGCATCTCCCTGGCCACGGTCAAGCGCTACCTGAACAAGGCGGCCATGCGCTGTTACTTCGCCCTGTGAACGGCCATCAGGAGTTTTCCCCGCAGGTGGCCGAACAGGCCGTGCACTGGCTGATCGAGCTGCAGGGCGGCGCCCTCGATGCGCGTCAGCAACAGGCCCTGCAGCAATGGTTGCAGGCCGACGACAACCACCAACGCGCCTGGGAGCACATCCAGCGGGTCAACCAGCGTTTGCGCGGCTTATCCTCGCCCCTGGCCCACGCCGCGTTGCAGGCGCCACGTTCGGCCAGCCGCCGCCGGGCGCTGAAAACCCTGCTGATCCTCGGGGTCGGCAGCGCCAGTGGCCTGGCCTTGCAGCAGCACACCCCGTTGCCGACATTGCTCGCCGATTACCGCAGCCCGGTCGGCGAACGCCGGCGCCTGGCTCTGGACGACGGCAGCCTGCTGCAGCTCAACACCCGCAGCGCCGCCGACGTGCGTTTCGATGCCAGCCAGCGCCTGGTGCACCTGCTCGAAGGTGAACTGCAACTGACCGTGGCCGGCGATAGCCGACCGCTGCAACTGCGCAGCGAACACGGCCTGCTGAACCTGGGCAACGGCCGCTACAACCTGCGCCAGTTCGCCGGCTACAGCCAGTTGGCGGTGTTCGAAGGCAGCGCCAGCCTGGCCGGCAATCGCCTGGGGGCGGGCCAGCAAGCGCGCTTCAACGGCCCGCATTGGCAGGCCAGCCAGGCCCTGGACAGCAACCTCGGGGCCTGGGTCGACGGCATGCTGGTGGCTGCGCACATGCCCCTTGGCGCGTTTCTCGACGAGCTCGGCCGCTACCGCCGCGGCCAGCTCAACTGTGCACCCGAGGTGGCCAGTTTGCTGATCTCCGGCAGTTATCCGCTGGCCGACAGCGAACGCATTCTCGACCTGCTCGAGGTGGCACTGCCGGTGCGCGTGCGGCGCTTTACCCGCTACTGGGTGACGGTCGAAGCGCGGGCCTGAAGGTTTTTTCCACTGACCTGAGCCGTTTTCACCTCTCGCGTGACAGAGAAGGCAGAACCCTTTGCTTCGACCTTCTCAAGGATCTTCTGCATGCCCCTTCGACCGAGTCCACTTGCCCAGGCCCTGCGCACCCTGCTGCTGGGTGCCAGCCTGAGTTTCAGCGCCGTTGCCGTCCAGGCAGCCGAGGCCCCGGCGCGCACTTACCAGATCGCCCCGAGCACGCTGGAAAACGCCCTGAACCAGTTCGGCCGTGAAAGCGGCGTGCTGATCTCGTTTGGCTCGCAGCTCACTCGCGGTGTGCATAGCCCCGGCCTGCAGGGCCAGTACAGCCCGCAGCAGGGTCTCGATGCATTGCTGCAAGGCACCGGCCTGCACGCCCGCGCCGAAGGTGACAACGCCTTCAGCCTGCAACCGCTCGCGGCCGCCAGCGCGCCGGTCGAGCTCGGCGCCTCTACCGTGGTCGGCGACTGGCTGGGCGCGGCGCAGCAAGACAACGTCTTCGAACATGCCGGTGCCCGCGATGTAATCCGCCGCGAAGAATTCGAGCGCAGCGGCGCTACCACCGCGCGCGAAGTGCTCAACCGCATCCCCGGGGTCAACGCCCCGGAAAACAACGGCACCGGCAGCCACGACATGGCGCTGAACTTCGGCATTCGCGGGCTCAACCCGCGCCTGGCCTCGCGCTCGACGGTGCTGATGGACGGCATTCCGGTGCCGTTCGCACCCTATGGCCAGCCACAGCTGTCGTTCGCTCCGATCAGCATGGGCAACATGGACGCGGTGGACGTCGTGCGCGGCGGCGGCGCGGTGCGCTACGGCCCGCAGAACGTCGGCGGCATCGTCAACTTCGTGACCCGGGCGATCCCCGACGAGCCGACGGTGAAAGCCGGTTTCCAGACCCAGACCAGCCCGTCGTCCAGCCACGACGGCTTCAAGACCAGCGCCAACCTGCTCGCCGGCGGCACCAACGCCAACGGCCTGGGCGGCGCCCTGCTGTACTCCGGCAGCCGTGGCGGTGACTGGCGCGAGCACAGCGACACGCAGATCGACGACCTGATCCTCAAGGGCAAATACCAGCTCGACGAGGCCAACAGCCTGCACGCCATGGCCCAGTACTACGAAGGCGAAGCGCAGATGCCCGGCGGCCTGAGCGTTGCCGACTACGATGCCGACCCGTACCAGTCGACCCGCCTGCAGGACAAGTTCTGGGGCCGGCGAACGATGTTCAACTTCGGCTATGACTACAAGGAAGACGCCCGCCAGTTCAGCGTCAACAGCTTCTTCACCAAGACCCTGCGCAGCGGCTATCTGGACCAGGGCAGCTTCGTCTCGCTGTCGCCGCGCGAGTACTGGGTACGCGGCATCGAAACACGCTTCTCCCAGGGCTTTGCCCTCGGCGAGAGCTGGCATGAAGTGGGCGTCGGTTACCGTTACGTCAACGAAGCCGGCCACGAGCTGCGCTACCGCGAGCCGATCGCTGCCAACCAGTTGCCGACCAGCGCCAGCCGCAACGACCGCGACACCCGTGGCAGCACCGAAGCCCACGCGCTGTTCCTCGATGACCGCATCGACATCGGCCAGTGGACCATCACCCCGGGCATCCGCTACGAAATGATCGATTCCGAGCAGTCGAACAAACTCAACGGCCAGCGCTACCAGGGCGACTACAACACCGCGCTGCCGGCGCTCAATGTCATGTACCACCTGACTGACAGCTGGAACCTGTACGCCAACACTGAAGGCTCGTTCGGCAGCGTGCAATACAGCCAGATGCCCAACCGGGTCAGCAGTGGCGAAGTGAAACCGGAAAAAGCCCGCACCTGGGAACTGGGAACCCGCTACGACAACGGCAACCTGCAGGCCGAGATCGGCGCCTTCCTGATCAACTTCGACAACCAGTACGAAAGCAACCAGACCAACGATTCGGTGATCGCCCGCGGCGAAACCCGACACCAGGGCATCGAGACCAGCGTCAAGTACGCCCTCAAAGGCCTCAACCCGGCGCTGGCAGGTTTCGACGTGTATGCCACCTACGCCTTCGTCGACGCTAAAATCCGCGAAGACGGGCCGAACAAGGGCAATCGTGTGCCCTTCTCCTCGCGCCACAAAGGCACCTTGGGCATCGGTTATACCGAAGGCCAGTGGCGGCTCAACCTCGACAGCAGCTACCAGAGCGACCAGTTCGCCGACAACGCCAATACCGCGGCCGAAAGCGCTGACGGCAGCACCGGGCGCATCCCCGGCTACATGCTGTTCAGTAGCCGCGCGGCCTACGATTTCGGCCCGCAACTGTCGAACCTCAACGTCGCCGTGGGGGTGAAAAACATCTTCAATCACCAGTACTACACCCGCTCGTTCGACGACAACAACAAGGGCAAGTACGTGGGTGAACCCCGTACGGTATACCTGCAGACCTCCGTCGCGTTCTGATCCAGCGCATGCAAAAGCCCGGCCTGTGCCGGGCTATTTGCTACAAGATATTTTTATTTCAAAAGGGCTTGAATTGTTTGGCCAAGTGCCTGACCTTGTAGTCAAGAGGCGATGGTTGTCACAGGCCGCCAAGGCCCCATCGATTCTCTTGCGAGCTAGCTGAATAAGGGATTGAACTATGCAAATCCAGGTCAATAGCGACAACCATATTCAAGGCAACATCCGGCTGGAAGAGTGGGTCCGCAGCACGGTAGAAAGCACGCTCGAACGATATGACGAAGACCTCACCCGCATCGAGGTCCACCTGCGCGACGAGAACGGCGACAAGCCAGGTCCGCACGACAAACGCTGCCAGATGGAGGCACGCCCAAAAGGCCATCAACCGATTTCCGTAAGCCACAAGTCCGCATCCCTCGACCAGGCTGTCGAAGGCGCCGCAATCAAACTGAACCACGCCCTGGAGCATTTCTACGGCAAACTGCGCAGCAAACGCGCAGTCACCCAGCAAAGCGACAGCGGTGCCCAGAATGATGGGCTGATGCAGCAAGAGTTTCTGGAGAACGAGCAAGCTCGCAGCAACGGATAATCAGCAACGCAGACGGTAAAAAGGCGAGCCCATGGGGCTCGCTTTTTTTATGCTCAGGTTTTTGAAAGCTTGATCAGGCCTACACCGATAAACAGCCATGCCGAGCCAATGATGATCAGCCAGGAAGCAATCAACAAGCGTCGGCGAAGCCGTGGCGGAAAGTTGCGCAAGTCCTCTGCATCCATCATTCCCAGGCGGATGCAAAGCTTTGGATAAAGCATTGCACCGCAAATCGTGCTGAGCAAATAGCAGCGTGATTTCAACCTTGTGGTCCCCCAGAACGGTATCTGCTGCTTGAGCCAGAGGCTGTTTGGAAGGCTGGCAATGATGAGGTCGAAGTCACGGCTTCGGGCGATGTGGGTTTCCATGGCTACGCCAGATAAGAGGATGCCAAAGGGTGCAAAACCGAAAGCGATCGCAACGCTCGGCGGCCAAGTGTTTATGTCAATCATGGTTCACCTGATAAATCTTGTCTCCTAGCCATTCTCCGATGGTGTTGAAGTCGCGGCTGCAGGCGATATGCGCGCCTATCGCCACGCCGGAAAGACTGAACACGAAAGGAGTCAGCATGAAAGTAAATGCCCACCAGGAGCTCCAAAATCCCGTCATGAATTGACCTTTTTATAAATGAATTCCCTGAGCCATTCGCCACCTGCTTCAACTCCTGGCCCGCCCGCAAGCGACCCACCAGAAAAGCTTCCGGCCTCAGCAAATCGAATCTTTTTACACCCATCCGTCTCCTCTGCCCTGCAAACTTCCAAGGCGAGCCCATGGGGCTCGCTTTGGAATGCTCAGGTTGCTGAAAGTTTGAGAAGGCATACACTTAGGAGCATTCCTATGCACCCCAAAATCGTGAGCCAGAACGATGCGATCAACCACCGTCGAAGGTAAGGTGGAAAGTTACGTAAGTCTTCTGCATTCAGCCTCCCGGTGCGAACACTGAAGCTCGGGAACACAAGAAAGCCCGAGATACCGGCAACCAGATTGACTCGAGCCGTCGGAAGGATCAGCCCTCCCTTTAATATCTGCTGCTCTGGCCAACGACTGTTCTTAAGGGCTGCAAGCATGACGTTCAAGTGTCGACTACTGGCCACGTATCGGTTGATAAATACGCCTGTCACACCAGTTACAATGGGGGTGAGCAGGAATGAAATCTGGATATCAGAATGCCAAGTGTAGTAATCAAATGTCATGGTTCCATCCGGTTGTAAAGTGCTTCTCCCATAGACTCCCCGCCCGTTTCTCCCGCTAATCCGAATGCAACGGACCCTCCTCCGACTAATACGATGCCGCAAACGGCACCGCCTGCCCCGGCTGTCACGGCACCAACAGCACCACAAGCAAAACCAGCCAGCAGACGTCCGGCCAACGCTCCTACAGCACCACCCGCCAACCCCCCAGAAAAACTCCCAGCCTCAGTAAATCGAATCTTCTTACACTCCTCCGTCTCCCCCGCTCTACACACTTCCTGCACTTTGAGAACCGACGCGCCACCCCCCAGGGCAATACCGACATACCCACCGTGCTTAAGGTATTTCGCGGTCCGGGATACCTGCTCAAGGTGTGTGGCATAACCCGGGATCTCTCCCGGCGCACCGGCACGGCTCCAGTGGTGAACCAGGCTTTTGGTCGAGATGCCGAGGTCTCGACGCAGGCTGTCGTAACTGCCCAGGTTCAATGGCTTGTTGAGAAACGCCGTCTTCAACTGGGCATCCAGCTGGCGGTACAGCTGTTGGCGGGAGGCGAAAAACTGCGGGCTGTTCAGATGCCCGTAGGTGCTGAACGAGCGCTGATGCAGCTGTTCAAGCGCGCGCAGGCTGTTTTCAACCTGGCTCAAACCATGACCGAGCATGTCTTTGCCGACGCCCATCGACTGGCTGGCGCCGCTGAACAAGCCGGCGATTTCACCCTGGTAGCGGACCATGAAGTTGGCCTCTTCCTCGGTCAGCGGCGCCAGTGCCTCGCGCACCTGGGCGGCAGCGGCCATCAATTGCGCTTCCTCGCGGGTGCAACTCATGCCGTTGTCGGGGTCGCCGAGAACGAACAGCTCGCCTGCCTTGAATCCTTCGGCGAAGGTGGGGTTAAGCCGCTGCAGCCGGGCGCTGAGGTAGCGGTTTTCGCCGCCAAGCCGGGCCAGCACCTGCTGACCCGACATACTGCGTGGCACCACATAGAAGCCCGGCTCCAGCGCGCCAGGCGCACTGGACATGGCTGAAGCGGGATTAGTCGTGGCGATGGCGGCTGGCCTGGGCGTCGCCGCAGGCGGCTTGAAGGCCTGGCCAGCCGGCGCGGCAAAGCCGCCCGCTACCGGCGCCGCTCTGGCGCCGCTACCATCCAGCGGCGCGACCAGGCGGTTGCTGCCGGCCGGGCAGCCGCAGTCGATCTGCGCACCATCAAAGGCGATCGGCAGCCCGTTGATGGTCCAGTCAGCATACCCTTCGGCAATCTTGCCGGCCTGGCCGCACTCCGGGCATGGCGTGGTGGCATCCCCCAGGCGCAGGCTGCCGACCCCGTTCTGCAGGTGACTGGACTGGCTGCTGAGGCAGGTCGCCCCGCTGGTGGTCGGGTCGCCATGCTGCCCGGCGCCGCGACCATTGAGGCTCAGGCGATAGACCATCGCTCACCTCGCGCTCGTGAGGAAATCGTCCGCCATGGGTACACCTTGCTGCTTGCTGATCAGCACGGTGTTTTGTGGGGTATCGATGATTTCATCACCGTTGCTCAAGGCACTGCCGACCAGGGCAATGGCCTGATCCTGCAGTTGCCCTTGGGCTCCGGCGCCGCTAATGATGTGCGCGCGGCTGCCGTCCGGATACTCGGCATAGTCACCGGTCTGCGCCACGCGCACCACCTGGCCATCGTCCAGGGTGATGGTCAGTGGGGCACTGGCCTGGCGAATGACACCCCCTTGCGCGTGCGGCTGCCTTGGGTTGCCAGACGATAGATGGCTTCGGTAACAGAGGATGAAACGGCTGCGCACTGTTGCGAAGTCAGCGCGTTGGTGAAGGAAGAGGTGGCGGGTTGATTATTCCGTGTCATGTGTAGCTTCCTTGGGCAAATGAAGCCCGGAACCTAGCACGGTAAAGGTGGCCTTCTGCCTGGGCAGAGGCAATTCAGAAGCATCCCACTCGGTCGTAGGATTTAGCTGTCAGATATCGCAAAAGACCGTGAGAAAAATCACCTGAACCAACCCTCCCCCTCCCGGTCAATCACTGCATGTCTTTGCCAGGTGAAGCACCATGATCAACCCTTTCGAACAGATCAACGACGCTTTTGCCCCCGAGTACCGGGTCAACCTGAGTATCGAGCGACTCGACGGCAGCATCATGCTGACCCTCTCCAACGACACCGGCATCGTCGCCAAGCGGCTGATCAGCCCGGCCCAGCGCAACGACCCGCAGCGCCTGCAGCGCTTGATCGAGAGCGTCCAGTTCGGTATCGCCATCGAACAGGGCCACAGCGCCGTGGAAATCCTCGCCGCCATGACCCGCAACGGTGCAAAAGCCGGCCAGGTTACTTGGCTTCCTCGATCTCCTTGCCACTAGCATCGATGGCTTTGGTCGACGGGTAGCGGTACGAGGCGTAGCGCACCACCAGGATCGAGAACGCCAGCAGCAGGATGCCGCCGCACACGTACAGCAAACCGGCGTCCGGCGCCTTGTGGTGCGACACGTCGCCAATCAGCAGGCGGGTCAGCGCGGTGATCGCTACATACAGCAGGAAGCGGATCGGCATGTGGTTGGTCTTGAAGTAGATCCCGACCATGGCGCCGAGCTCGAGGTAGATGAACAGCAGCAGGATGTCGTCGACGCTGACGCCCTTGCCGAGCATCTCGATGAAGGTGACCACGGCCGCGTAGGCGGTGATGCCACCGATGCCGAACAGGGCCAGGTAGTGGAACGCCTCGACGCACAGGTTGCCCAGCGAGTCGGCCGAGCCATGCAGGCTCTTGCGCAGTTTGTCAGCCCAATTGATGCTCACGATACGGTTTCCTTGATACGGCTGGAAGGATGATGCGCCAGGCGCATGACGCTTTGTCTGCATGCAGTAAAAAGGCCAGGCCCCCTGCTTGAGAAGGCGACCGATTGCCGCAAGGCACAGCCATCGCTGGCCGTGCCCCTATCCTTTCAGTTCGCGGTTACCGAAACGTGTTTACTCCAGCGCCGAAGCCGGGCCGAAGAATTCGTAGCGGCTCTGCTGCTCGGGCACGCCCAGGCCCTTGAGGTGGCGCTTGACGCTGGCCATGAAGGCTTTCGGGCCGAGGAAGTAGGCGTCCACATCACGCTCTTGCGGCAACCACTGGCCAAGCTGATCGGCGCTGAGCAAACCCACGGCGTCCGCCGGCTGGCTGACGCCATCGTCCTCGGCATAGCAGTAGAAGCGCTTGACCTGCGGGTGGCGCGCCGCCAGTTCATCGACCCAGTCGCGGAAGGCGTGCACCGCGCCGTTGCGCGCGCAGTGAATGAAGTGCACCAAACGGCCGCTGTCCAGCGCCGCTTCGAGCATCGGCAAGGTCGGGGTGATGCCGACGCCGCCGCTGATCAGCACCAGCGGCTTGTCGCTGGCACTCAAGGTGAACTCGCCCGATGGCGGGAACAGGTTGATGCTGTCGCCTACCGCCAGTTGCTGGTGCAGGTAGTTGGAGACTTTGCCGCCGGCTTCGCGCTTGACGCTGATGCGGTACTGGCCGGCATTGCTCAGGGCCGACAGCGAATAGTTGCGGCGCTGTTCGACGCCGTCGATCAGCAGTTGCAACCCGATGTACTGGCCAGGCTCAGCCTGCAGGATCGCGCCGCCATCAACCGGGGCGAAGTAGAACGAGACGATTTCGCTGCTCTCCTCGACCCGCTCGACCAGCTTGAATGCGCGCGCGCCACGCCAGCCACCAGGGGCCGCAGCTTTTTGTGCATAGACCTCGCCTTCGGCACCGATGAGGATATCGGCCAGTTGCTGATAGGCCGCGCCCCAGGCGGCGATCACTTCAGGGGTGGCGATGTCTTTGCCGAGGACTTCTTCGATGGCGCGCAGCAGGCAGCTACCGACAATCGGGTAATGTTCCGGCAGGATCTGCAAAGCCACATGCTTGTTGATGATCTGCCCGACCAGGCCACCCAGTTGTTCGAGCTGGTCGATGTGCCGGGCGTACATCAGCACGCCATTGGCCAGGGCCCGTGGCTGGTCGCCGCTGGCCTGGTGGGCCTGGTTGAACAGCGGGCGCACTTCGGGGTACTCGCTGAGCATCAGCTTGTAAAAATGGGTGGTCAGCGCTTCACCGCCGCTTTCCAGCAGGGGTACGGTGGCTTTGACGATTGCACGATCCTGGGCATTGAGCATGGATGACTCCTGAGCCTGTGGCTTCTTGATGAATGCCTGAGTTATTACAGCTTTCGTGCCAACTATTTAATTCATATAAATTAATAACTTATAAATTAAAGAGTCATAACGACAACATCTGCGATATAGTCATTTTGACCCACAGGAGTCTTTATGACCGCAAAATCCCTGCTCACCGCCTTGCTGCCGCTGGTCAGCGACCTGTCCCGCGAATTGCCCGAACGCGAGCGCTACCGGCGCCTGCTCCAAGCCATGCGCAGCCTACTGCCGTGCGATGCCGCGGCGCTGTTGCGCCTGGACGGCGAATGGCTGGTGCCCCTGGCGGTGGACGGCTTGAGCACCGATACTCTCGGGCGGCGCTTCAAGGTCGATGAACATCCACGCTTTGCCGCCATCCTCAGCCGCGAAGAGCCCACCCGCTTCGCCAGCGACAGCGACTTGCCCGACCCTTATGACGGCCTGGTCGAAGGCCTGCATCATCAGCTTGAGGTCCACGACTGCATGGGCTGCCCGCTGTTTGTCGACGAACAGCCCTGGGGCCTGATCACCCTCGATGCGCTCGACCCGGAGCAGTTCCAGCAGGTCGAGCTCGATGCCCTGCAGGCCTTTGCCAGCCTGGCCGCGGCTACGGTCAGTGTTGCCGAGCGCATCGAACAACTGGCCTTGCGCGCCGAAGACGAACACCAGCGCGCCGAGGTGTATCGCCAGGCCAGCGGCCAACAGCACAAGGAACTGATCGGCCAGAGCAAGGCGCACAAACGCCTGCTGGAAGAAATCCGCCTGGTCGGCAGCAGCGACCTGACGGTGTTGATCACCGGCGAAACCGGGGTCGGCAAGGAGTTGGTGGCCCAGGCCATCCACCAGGCCTCGAGCCGCGCCGAGCGGCCGATGATCAGCCTCAACTGTGCGGCGCTGCCCGACACTCTGGTCGAGAGCGAGCTGTTCGGCCATGTGCGTGGCGCCTTTACCGGCGCGGTCGGCGAGCGCCGTGGCAAGTTCGAGCTGGCCAATGGCGGCACGTTGTTTCTCGATGAAGTCGGCGAGTTGTCTCTGAGCGTGCAGGCCAAGCTGTTGCGCGTGCTGCAAAGCGGCCAGTTGCAACGCCTGGGCTCGGACCAGGAGCACCGCGTCGATGTGCGCCTGATCGCCGCCACCAACCGCGACCTCGCCGAAGAAGTGCGCGCCGGGCGTTACCGCGCCGATTTCTACCACCGCCTGAGTGTGTATCCGCTGCTGGTACCGTCGCTGCGTGAGCGCGGGCGCGATGTGCTGCTGCTCAGCGGCTACTTTCTGGAACAGAACCGCTCGCGCATGGGCCTCGGTAGCCTGCGCCTGAGCGCCGAAGCCCAGGCCGCACTGCTTGCCTACAGCTGGCCGGGCAACGTGCGCGAGCTGGAGCACCTGATCGGCCGCTCGGCGCTCAAGGCCCTGGGGCAACATGCACAGCGGCCGAAAATCCTCACCCTGGAGGCCGCTGACCTGGACCTGCGCCCGCTCGAGGCGCTGCCGACACAAGCCGAAACACAGCCGCTGGTCGAAGCGCCGCTGCCCGTTGGCGACCTTCGCCAGGCCCTGGATGACTACCAGCGCCAGCTGATCCAGGCCTGCCTGGAGCGCCACCAGCACAACTGGGCCAGCACCGCCCGCGAGCTGGGCCTGGACCGGGCCAATCTCAGTCGCCTGGCGCGGCGCTTGGGTCTACGCTGATTTCACCGAGTGATTAAAGCCACGGGCTGCCGGGTCGATAACCTGGCATCTCCCCCTATTACTCTGCCCTGAAGGTGCCTATGGCGTCGCAAAATGCCCGCGCGGACTCGCTGTCGCTGCTGCTGTTTACCCTGCGCAGCGGCAAGCTGATGGCGATCAACCTGCTCAAGGTCAGTGAAATCATCCCCTGCCCGCCGCTGACCAAGCTGCCGGAGTCGCACCCGCACGTCAAAGGCGTGGCCACCCTGCGCGGCAACTCGCTGTCGGTCATCGACCTGTCCCGGGCCATCGGCGAACGGCCGCTGGCAGACCCGGACGGCGGCTGCCTGATCGTCACCGACATCAGCCGCTCCAAACAGGGCCTGCACGTGCAGGCGGTGAGCAAGATCGTCCATTGCCTGAGCACCGACATCAAGCCGCCGCCCTACGGCTCGGGGAGCAAGTCGTTCATCACCGGCGTGACCCGGGTCGACAACACCCTGGTGCAGGTACTGGATATCGAGAAGGTCATCCACGGCATCGCCCCGCCGCCCCACGAGGTGGCCAGCTCCGAGCTCAATGCAGAAGATGCTGCGGTACTGGCCGCCACCAACATTCTGGTGGTCGATGACAGCCAGGTGGCCCTGCAGCAGTCGGTGCACACCCTGCGCAACCTCGGCATCGAGTGCCACACCGCGCGCAGCGCCAAGGATGCAATCAACACCCTGCTGGAACTGCAAGGCACCGAGCGCGAGATCAACGTAGTGGTATCGGACATCGAGATGTCAGAGATGGACGGCTACGCCTTCACCCGCACCCTGCGCGAAACCCCGGACTTCCAGCACCTCTATGTGCTGCTGCATACCTCGCTGGACAGCGCCATGAACAGCGACAAAGCCAAGGATGCCGGGGCCAACGCGGTGCTGACCAAGTTCTCCTCGCCGGAGCTGACCGACTGCCTGATCGTCGCCGCGCGCACCGTGGCCTTCGAAGAACGCTGACACATACCCGCGAAGCGCTGCGCTTGAATGTGCCTGAGGCTCAGGCACAATTGTGCGCACACCTTTGCGAGTACCCGCCATGAAAGCCCTCCTCTTCACCCTGCTCGGCTGCGCTGTGTTCAGTGCCGGCGCCCAGGCTTCCAGCAGCCAGGCCTGGAGCGAGCATGAACAGCAGGTCCTGAAAAGCTGCATCGCCGCCAGCCAGCTCAAACAGGTCAAGGCCCTGGGCAAGGCCGCCGAGTTCGACGACCGCGTCGGTTACAGCGCCTTGCTGCTCGAAGGCCGCTACCCGCAAAAACACATGAACAACCGCAAAGGCACCGAGCTGTGCCTGTTCGATAAAAAACGCAAGGCGGCTTTCGTCACCGAGTGGGCACCCGGCCAACCGTGAACAGCGCACCTGCCTCCGATATCCGTTTCGACTGCACCGGCTGTGGCAAATGCTGCACCGGGCATCATGTGCCCCTGACCTTGAGCGAAGCCCGCCACTGGGCTGGCTCTGGCGGCCAGGTCATCGTCCTGGTCGAAGCCTTCCTCGCCAACGGCCTGGGCCTGCCGGCCGAGCAGCGCGAGCACGCCATGCGCCGCTCCTGGCCGGTGCCCTGCGGCAGCAGCGAAGCCTGGGTGACCATCACCTTCGCCGCCTTCAATCCCGGCCGCTGCCGCAACCTGAATGACGACAACCGCTGCGGCATCTACGAGATCCGCCCGCTGGTGTGCCGCATCTACCCGATGGAAATCAACCCGCACATCCCGCTGCGCCCCGAAGCCAAGGACTGCCCGGGCGAAGCCTGGCAAAGCGGCCCGGCGCTGATCCACGGCAATCAATTGGTCGATAAGCGCCTGGCGGAGCTGATCGAGCGTTCACGCCAGGCCGACCGCGATGATATCCGTGCCAAGGTTGCCATCTGCCAGGCGCTGGGCATCGATGTCAGCGCGCTCAAGGGCAATGGCTTTACCGCATACCTGCCCGACACTGCCGCGCTTGCCCAGGCCCTGCAACAACCGGCGCTGGAGCAGCCGCTGGCGCCGTGGACGCTGCATGTGGTCGATCCGCAACTGAGCGCCGAGCTTGAAGCCTGCGGCGCGCAGGTGTGCAGCGAACCGGGCTTGTACTACAGCTTCATCGGTTTTTGAATCACCCTACTGGCAGCGCCGCCAGAACTCATCGGCCAGCCGGCGCAGGTCTTGCGCCAGCCCGGCCACGTCGGTGGCGCTCAGGTGGCTCTGCTGGCCGACCTGCACCGTGGCTTCGCTGGCCTGGCGAATGCTGATGATGTTGCGGTTGATGCTCTCGCTGACCTGGCTTTGCTGCTCGACTGCCGCGGCAATCTGCAGGCTCATTTCACTGATCTGGTTGACCCGCAGGCTGATGCCGTCCAGGGCGCTGGCGGCGCGCTGGGCCTGTTCGACACTGTGCCCGGCATGTTCGCTGCTCTGCTGCATGACCTGCACCGCTTCGCGCGCACCATTTTGCAGAGCGCTGATCATCCGCTGGATCTCGTGGGTCGACTGCGCGGTGCGCTGGGCCAGGCCGCGTACTTCGTCGGCAACCACGGCAAAACCACGGCCCTGGTCACCGGCTCGCGCCGCTTCGATGGCAGCGTTGAGGGCCAGTAGGTTGGTCTGCTCGGCGATGCCGCGAATCACCTCGAGCACCCCGGTGATCTCGCTGCTGTGGCTTTCCAGATTGTGGATAACTTCGGTGGCCGAATTCAGCGAGTTGGCCAGGTTCTGGATGGCGCTGCGGTTGAGGTCGACCAGTTGATGCCCGGCCTGGGTTTCCCCTTCGGCCTGGTCGGCAGCCTGCGAGGCTTGCTGGGCGCTGCTGGCAACCTGGGCGACGCTGGCGGCCATCTGGTTGATCGCGGTGGCCACCTGGTCGGCTTCGCTTTGTTGCTCCAGGCTGTTGCTGTGGCTGCTTTGCAGCGACTGGGCAAGGCTGCCGGTATGCCCGGCCAGGCGCCGCGAGGTATCGCCGATACGCCCGACCACCGCACCCAACTGGCCCTTGAGCATGCGCAGGGCGAAGTCGATCTGGCCGATGCCGTCGCGCCGGCCGGTGTACAGCTGCTGGCTCAAGGGGTTGTCGGCAATCGCCTGGGCCTGCACGCGCAGGCGCTCCAGCGGGCGCAGGGCAATGAAGATCATCAACGCCGCCAGGCCGCTGGCCACAATCAGCTCCAGCGCACCTTGCCATGGCAGCACCGGCAGCAGCAGGCGACTGATGGCAAACACCGCCGCCAGCGCCAGGGTCACCCCGCCCCACAACTGCCAGCCCAACCCCAGCACCGGCAGACGCTGCCACCAGCGGTTGCGGCCACTGCGCAGGTGGGCGTAACAACGCTCAGCGGCCTCGACCTGCTCGGCACTGGGCTTGGTCCGCACCGACTGGTACTCCATGGCCTGACCGTTGCTGGAGATGGGCGTAACAAAGGCGCTGACCCAGTAATGGTCGCCGTTCTTGCAACGGTTTTTCACCAGGCCCATCCATGAGCGGCCGCTCTTCAGCGTTTGCCACATCTGCGCAAAGGCCTGGGGCGGCATGTCCGGGTGGCGGACGATATGGTGGGGGTTGCCGATCAACTCTTCGCGGGTAAAGCCACTGATCTTGATGAAATCGTCATTGGCGTAGGTGATCTGGCTGGTCAGGTCAGTGGTGGAAAGGATATTGGCGTCACCGGGATAATCCACATTGCGACCGGTCACAGGCAAATTGCTCTTCATCGGAGGCACTCGTTTTTGTCGGGGAGAATCGGCAGGGCGTACGACTCTAGTGGCAAATTTTTGCGCAATCTTGATCCAGCTCAGGATATTGGCACTTGGCCATTACCGAGCTGAAATACACAGAATCTGCTGTGTTGGCAGGTCGGGCCTCATCGCGGGTCAAGCCCGCTCCCACAAAGGAGCGGTGTACGCCAAACCTGTCAGCGCTGTCAGTTAGCGGTCACGCTGCTGACCTGATTGAGCGGCTATAACGCTACATACCGATCCCTGCGCCCGCGGTGCCCTGCAAGCATGTCAATCAAGCCTCGTTCCGTCGTTATCTGCGCCCTGCTCATCGCCCTGGCAGGCATCGCCCTGTGGCTGGTCAACCGCCCCGGCAAGGAACAATCCACCACCAGTAGCGCCATCCCGGTGCGCGTGGTCAGCGTCAAGCAGCAGGACGTGCCGCGCTTTGTCAGCGGCATCGGTTCGGTGCTGTCGCTGCACAGCGTGGTGATTCGCCCGCAGGTCGAAGGGCTGCTGACGCAGTTGCTGGTCAAGGAAGGCCAGGCGGTCAAGCAAGGCGACCTGCTGGCCACCATCGACGACCGTTCGATCCGCGCCACCCTCGAACAGGCCAAGGCCCAACTGGGCCAGAGCCAGGCGCAGTTGCAGGTGGCCGAGGTCGACCTCAAGCGCTACCGCCTGCTGAGCACCGACAACAGCGTCTCAAAACAGACCCTCGACCAGCAGCAGGCGCTGTTCAACCAGCTCAAGGCCACGGTACTCGGCAACCAGGCCGCGATTGCCGCCGCCCAGGTGCAGCTGTCTTACACGCAGATTCGCTCGCCGGTGACCGGCCGGGTCGGTATTCGCAATGTCGATGAAGGCAACTTCCTGCGCGTGGCCGACACCCAGGGGCTGTTCAGCGTGACCCAGATCGACCCGATCGGTGTCGAATTCTCGCTGCCGCAGCAACAGCTGCCAACCCTGCAGGGCCTGCTCACCGCGCCAACCCCGGCGGTGGTGCAAGCCTACCTGGAAGGCGACGGCGACAGCGGCGGCACGCTGCTGGGCGAGGGCAGGCTTAGCCTGATCGACAACCAGGTGGCGGCCAACACCGGCACCATCCGGGTCAAGGCCGAGTTCGCCAACCCGGATGCGCGGCTGTGGCCCGGGCAACTGGTGACCCTCAAGCTGCAGACCGCGCTGGATCAAAAAGCCCTGGTGGTGCCGCCGCAAGTGGTACAGTGCGGCATCGACGGCCATTACGTGTACCGCCTCAATGGCGACAAGGTCGACAGCGTGCCGGTCAAGGTGCTTTACCAGGACAGCGTGCTGAACATCATTGCCGGGGTCGCAGCTGGCGACCGGTTGGTGTCCGACGGCCAGTCGCGGCTCAAGCCCGGCGCCCATGTCGAAATCGCCCCTGAGGCGCCGCCGCCAGAAGACGTGACCAGCGCCAAGGTGCAGCCATGAACCCGCGCGGCTCGATCAGCGCCTGGTGCATCGACCGCCCGATCGCCACCCTGCTGCTGACCTTCGCCCTGGTGCTGCTCGGGGTCATCGCCTTTCCGCGCCTGCCGGTGGCGCCATTGCCCGAAGCCGATTTCCCGACCATCCAGGTTACCGCGCAACTGCCCGGCGCCAGCCCGGAAACCATGGCCTCGTCGGTGGCCACGCCGCTGGAGGTGCAGTTCAGCGCCATCCCCGGCATGACCCAGATGACCTCCAGCAGCGCCCTGGGCTCGACCAACCTGATCTTGCAGTTCACCCTCGACAAGAGCATCGACACCGCCGCCCAGGAAGTCCAGGCGGCAATCAACACCGCCACCGCGCGCCTGCCCCAGGACATGCCCAGCCCGCCGACCTGGCGCAAGGTCAACCCGGCCGACAGCCCGGTGCTGATTC
The DNA here is from genome assembly GCF_900101695.1 of Pseudomonas sp. UC 17F4. Taxonomy (NCBI): domain Bacteria; kingdom Pseudomonadati; phylum Pseudomonadota; class Gammaproteobacteria; order Pseudomonadales; family Pseudomonadaceae; genus Pseudomonas; species Pseudomonas sp. UC 17F4. The sequence goes on along the minus strand of NZ_FNKV01000001.1, from coordinate 1,647,638 downwards.
TTACCGTAAGCTCGGCGCAGATGCCGGCCAACGAGCTCAGTGATTACGCCGAAACCCTGCTGGCCCGCCAGTTGAGCCAGATCGACGGGGTCGGCCTGATCAACATCACCGGGCAGTTGCGCCCGGCCATCCGCGTGCAGGCCCAGCCAGAAAAACTCGCCGCCCTGGGCCTGACCCTGGCCGACCTGCGCCAGGCCATCCAGCAGACCAGCCTGAACCTGGCCAAGGGCGCGCTGTACGGGCAGAACAGCGTGTCGACCATCGCCACCAACGACCAGTTGTTCCACCCCGAGGAATACGCCCAGCTGATCGTCTCGTACCGCGACGGCGCGCCGGTGCACCTGCAGGATGTTGCCAAGGTCATCAATGGCGCCGAAAACGCTTACGTCAAAGCCTGGTCCGGCGAGCAGCAGGGCCTGAACCTGGTGGTGTTCCGCCAGCCCGGGGCGAACATCGTCGATACCGTCGACGGCATCATGGCGGCCTTGCCGGGGCTTGAGCAGATGCTGCCGGCATCCGTGCAGGTGTCGGTGCTCAACGACCGCACCCAGACCATCCGCGCCTCGCTGCACGAGGTGGAGATCACCCTGATGATCGCCGTGCTGCTGGTGATCGGGGTAATGGCGCTGTTCCTGCGCCAATGGTCGGCAACCCTGATCGTGTCGAGCGTGCTCGGTGTGTCGCTGGTGGCCAGCTTCGCCCTGATGTACCTGTTCGGCTTCAGCCTGAACAACCTGACTCTGGTGGCCATCGTCATCTCCGTGGGCTTTGTGGTCGATGACGCGATCGTGGTAGTGGAGAACATCCACCGTCACCTGGAAGCCGGTGACGGCATGCGCGAGGCGGCGATCAAGGGCTCGGGCGAAATCGGCTTTACCGTGGTGTCGATCAGTTTTTCGCTGATTGCCGCGTTCATTCCGCTGCTGTTCATGGGCGGCGTGGTCGGGCGGCTGTTCAAGGAATTCGCCCTCACCGCCACCTCGACCATCCTGATTTCCGTGGTAGTGTCGCTGACCCTGGCGCCGACCCTTTGCGCCCTGTTCATGCGCCGCCCGCAGCACAACGCGCAGGACACCCCGAGCCGCCTGCTCGGCTGGTACGAGCGCGGGCTGGTCAAGGCCCTGGCCCACCAGCGGCTGATGCTGGGCCTGTTCGGCCTGACCTTCGCCCTGACGGTGGTCGGCTACATTGCCATCCCCAAAGGCTTCTTCCCGGTGCAGGACACCGGCTTCGTGCTCGGCACCAGCGAGGCGGCGGCCGATGTCTCCTACCCGGACATGCTCGAAAAACATAAGGCGCTGGCCAGGATCGTCGAGGCCGACCCGGCCGTGCGAGCCTTCTCCCATGCTGTCGGAGTGACCGGCAGCAACCAGACCATCGCCAACGGCCGCTTCTGGATCGCCCTCAAGGACCGCGGCGATCGCGACGTCTCGGCCAGCGAATTCATCGACCGCCTGCGGCCGAAGCTGGCCAAGGTGCCGGGCGTGGTCCTGTACCTGCGCGCCGGCCAGGACATCAACCTCAGCTCCGGGCCAAGCCGCAGCCAGTACCAGTACGTGCTCAAGAGCAACGACGGCCCGGCCCTGAACCTCTGGACCCAGCGCCTGACCGAGCGGCTGAAGGCCAACCCGGCCTTTCGCGACCTGTCCAACGACCTGCAACTGGGCGCCAGCGTTACCCGCATCGACATCGACCGCAAGGCCGCGGCGCGCTTCGGCCTGACCACCACCGACGTCGACCAGGCGCTCTACGATGCCTTCGGCCAGCGGCAGATCAGCGAGTTCCAGACCGAGACCAACCAGTACAAGGTGATCCTCGAACTCGACGCCCGCCAGCGCGGCAAGGCCGAGAGCCTCAACTACTTCTACCTGCGCTCGCCCTTGAGCGGCGAGATGGTGCCGTTGTCGGTGCTGGCCAAGGTCGCGGCGCCGAGCACCGGGCCGTTGTCGATTGCCCATGACGGCCTGTTCCCGGCCGCCAACCTGTCGTTCAACCTGGCCCCCGGCGTCGCCTTGGGCGACGCGGTGCAGATTCTTGAACGCACCCAGCGCGAACTGGGCATGCCCGATTCGATCATCGGCACCTTCCAGGGTGCGGCCCAGGCCTTCCAGAGTTCGCTGTCGAGCCAGCCGTGGCTGATCCTCGCGGCGCTGGTGGCGGTATACATAATCCTCGGCGTGCTCTACGAGAGCTTCGTCCATCCGCTGACCATCATCTCCACCCTGCCCTCGGCCGGGCTCGGCGCCCTGGCGCTGTTGTGGCTGTCGGGCGAGGATTTTTCGATCATGGGCTTGATCGGCATCGTGCTGCTGATTGGCATCGTCAAGAAGAACGGCATCCTGCTCATCGATTTTGCCCTCGACGCCCAGCGCCACCAGGGCCTGAGCGCCGAAGAGGCGATCCACAAGGCCTGCCTGACGCGCTTTCGGCCGATCATGATGACCACCCTCGCCGCCCTGCTTGGCGCCGTGCCGCTGATGTTCGGCATGGGCGCCGGCGCCGAGCTGCGCCAGCCACTGGGCATTGCTGTGGTCGGCGGGCTGCTGGTCAGCCAGGCGCTGACACTGTTCACCACACCGGTCATATACTTGGCCCTGGAACGCCTGTTCCACCGGCGCCAGACGGCCGTGACCATGGCGCAAACCGATGCCAGTTGAGAGCCGACCATGCGTGTGCTGATTATCGAAGACGAACAAAAGACCGCCGACTACCTGCACCGCGGCCTCAGCGAGCAAGGCTTTACCGTGGACCTGGCGCGCGACGGTATCGATGGCCTGCACATGGCCCTGGAAGGCGACTATGCGGTGATCGTCCTCGATGTGATGCTCCCGGGCCTGGACGGCTACGGTGTGCTGCGCGCCCTGCGTGCGCGCAAGCAGACGCCGGTGATCATGCTCACCGCCCGCGAGCGGGTCGAAGACCGCATCCACGGACTGCGCGAAGGCGCCGACGACTACCTTGGCAAGCCGTTCTCGTTCCTCGAACTGGTCGCCCGCCTGCAAGCCCTGACCCGCCGTGGCGGCGGCCATGAGCCGGTGCAGATCCAGGTCGCCGACCTCTGGGTCGACCTGATCAGCCGCAAGGCCAGCCGCGCCGGGCAGCGCCTGGAGCTGACCGCCAAGGAGTTCTCGCTGCTCAGCGTGCTGGCCCGCCGGCATGGCGAAATTCTGTCGAAAACGGCGATTGCCGAGCTGGTCTGGGATATCAATTTCGACAGCGACGCCAACGTCGTCGAGGTAGCGATCAAGCGCCTGCGCGCCAAGCTCGACGGGCCTTTCGAAACCAAACTGCTGCACACCATCCGAGGCATGGGCTATGTTCTGGAAAACCGTGCCGACTAACTCCATCGCCCTGCGCCTGAGCGCGCTGTTCACCCTGGTGGCACTGGGTGTGTTCCTGGTGATCGGTACCGCGCTGTACAAGCAGGTCGACCGCAGCCTCGACCTGCTGCCCACCGCCGAGCTTGAAGCGCGCTTCAGCGTGCTGGAGTCGTCGCTGACCCGCTACGACACCCGCGAGCACTGGCAGAAGATCACCAACAAGCTCAATTTGCTCAGCGAAGAAGACCGGCGCATCCGCTTCTGGGTGGTCAGCGACGGTAGTCCGTTCGAGTATGGCCAGCCAGACGCCAGCATCCGCACCTTTGCCCAGGGCCGGCTGGGCATGCGCGACCTGCACCTGGCCGCCAGCCCCTACCCTTACAAGGTACTGGTCAGCGAACTGCCGGCCATGGGCAAGCGCCCGGCCCTGCGCTTTTTGATCGGCATCGACACCGAGACTTTCTGGCACACCCAGCACACCTTGCTGGTGGCGATCATCAGCCTGTCGGTGCTGGGCGTGGTGCTGGCCTCGTTGCTCGGTTACTGGGTGGCGCGCTATGGCTTGCGGCCGTTGCTGGCACTCTCGGCGGAAGCTCAAAAGCTGGCGCCGCCGCGCCTGAGCGGGCGCCTGCAACTGGCCGACCTGCCCCCGGAGCTGGCGCAGTTCGCCAGCGCCTTCAACTCGACCCTGGAGCGCGTCGACCAGGCCTACAGCCGCCTGGAAGCCTTCAACGCCGACGTCGCCCATGAACTGCGCTCGCCGCTGACCAACCTGATCGGCCAGACCCAGGTCGCCCTGACCCGTGGGCGCAGCGCCGAGCACTACTTCGAGGTGCTGCAATCGAACCTTGAAGAACTCGAGCGCCTGCGCAGCATCATCAACGACATGCTCTTCCTTGCCAGCGCCGACCAGGGCAGCAAAGCCACGGCGCTGACCAGCACCTCGCTGGCCGAAGAAGTGGCGACCACTCTCGACTACCTGGACTACATCCTCGAGGACGCGCGCATCAGTGTGCAGGTCAGCGGCGATGCCCAGGCGCGCATCGAAAAGGCCCAGCTGCGCCGGGCGCTGATCAACCTGCTGAACAACGCGGTGCAGCACACCTTGCCCGAGCAGGTGATCCAGGTGCGCATCGAGGAACAGGACGGCCAGGTGAGCATCGCCGTGAGCAACCCGGGGCCGGCGATTGGCGAGGAACACCTGGCGATGCTGTTCGAGCGCTTCTACCGGGTGGATGCGGCGCGCAGCAACAGCGGCGCCGGCAACCACGGGCTGGGGCTCGCGATCGTCAAGGCGATTGCGTTGATGCATGGCGGCAGCGTGTTCGTGCGCAGCCAGGCGGGGGCCAATACCTTCGGGATCCTGTTGCCGGCCTGAGGGCCTCATCGCGGGTCAAGTCGAGGCGTCGCACCGCCGCTCCTACAGGTCCGGTGTACACAGATCCATTGTGGGAGCGGGCTTGACCCGCGATGACTATTACCTTTGACGCAACAGTGCTTATCCTAAAAGTAACTGTTTCTATCACCCATTTCCGACTAATTTAGTCAAACCTAATCCACACTTGCCAAGCAAGAAGGTTGTTGCAAATGTCCAACAGTATGGGTGTTGCCAGCGTATTCGTCCTGTCGTCCCTGTTGCTGTCGCCACTGGCCATGGCTGAAGAATCCCCGGCCTTTGTTGCCCGTAATGCCGAGCGCGCCGCCGTCGTTCAGGAGGCCATCGCCGCACACAAGGCCGAGCAGGCCAAAGGCCTGGAACAGACCGCTTCCAAGGCTCAAGCGAGTGACGCTTCCGATAGCTGATAGCGCCACGCTCCACTCCTTCGACTCCCTCGATGGCCGTACAGGTGACTTGAGCGCCTGTGCGGTTGTCTTTCAAAGCCGCTGCCGATCAGCGGCTTTTTTTCGTGTGTCGAAAAATGCCAGCGCGCTGGCTCGTTTGTTCATAACAAGACCGTCTTTCACACAATAAAAACTGCCGTACATTCACCCCAAGGAGTCCACACCGGTGAACACTGCTTTACGCTTCACTCCACTGTTCGTTGCATTGGCTGCAACGATGCCCTGCAGCGCCCAGGCCGACGAGGAAAAAGCCGAAGGCTTCATCGAAGGGTCGAGCCTCAATGTGCACGCTCGCAACTACTACCTGAACCGCAACCAGCTGCTGCCAGGCGTGCGTGACAACCGCGAATGGGGCCAGGGTTTTCTCGGCAAATTCGAATCGGGCTACACCCCGGGCACGGTCGGTTTCGGCCTCGATGCCCACGCCATGCTCGGGCTGAAACTCGACGGCGGTGGCGGTACCTCCGGCTCGAGTATTTTGCCCATCAACACCAAGGGCGATGGCGAACCGGGCAAGGCCCACGATTCGTTCTCCACTGCCGGCGCTGCGCTGAAGATGAAAGCCTTCGACACCGAGCTCAAGGCCGGCGACCTGTTCCTCACCAACCCGGTGATCGCCGGCGGCGAGTCGCGCATGCTGCCGCAGACCTTCCGTGGCGTCAGCGTCACCAACAACAGCTTTGACGGGGTGATGCTCGAAGCCGGCCAGGCCAGCTTCACCAAGCCCTACAACCAGAGCGGCCATCGGCGCATCGACACCTTCTACGGCAAGTTGCAGGACGAGCGCGACAGCCGCCACCTGAACTGGGCCGGGGTGGCCTGGAGCGGCGTACCGAACCTGACCTCGAGCGTGTATGCCGCCGAGCTCAAGGACATCTGGAACCAGTACTACTTCGATCTGGACTACACCTGGCAGCTCAACGAGCTGGTCAGCCTCAACCCCGGCCTGCACTTCTACCACACCCAGGACACCGGCCAGGCGCTGCTCGGGCACATCGACAACAACACCTACAGCCTGCATTTCACCGTCAACGTCGGCTACAACAGCCTCACCGCGGTGTACCAGCGGGTCAACGGCAACACCCCGTTCGACTACATCAACCAGGGCGACAGCGTCTTTCTCGACAATTCGCAGATTTACTCGGACTTCAACGGCCCCAACGAGCGCTCGTGGAAGCTCAAGTACGCCTACGACTTCGCCGGTGCCGGCATCCCCGGCCTGACCTCGATTGTGTCCTACTCGCGCGGTGAGCTGGACATGAGCAAGGTCGACCCCAACAGCGTCGGCTACGGCCACTGGTACAACGCCGACGGCGAGAATGCCCAGCACTGGGAACGTGACGTCGACCTGCAGTACGTGTTCCAGCAAGGCCAGCTCAAGGACCTCTCGGTACTGCTGCGCTGGGCCTCGCACCGTGGCACCCAGGGCTACTCGCACATCGACAACGATGTCGACGAGTACCGGGTGATCGTTGACTACCCGCTGAACATTTTCTGATCGAACCTGTAGGCACGAGCTTGACTCGCGATGCGATGGGTCTGACCCGTTGCAATCGCGGGGCAAGCCCGCTCCCACATTCGTCAGAATGTCACCATTAAATCCTTGTCCGACAATCCGCGCGCCCCTAGAATACGGCCGCCGCGCAGTAATACCGCACTTTCCAGACGGTCTTCGGCATCAGTGACCATGACGTTGCCCACCCGATCCCAGCGATCCGCCCTGTACAAGTCTCATCCGGAGCTGATCCTCAACCTGGGCAGTTGCCTCGCGGTGCTCGCCATCGTCGCCATCGTCACCTTCCTGTTGATGCGCGAACGCAGCAGCGTCGAACAGGCTGCCGCACGCTCGGCCAGCAACATAGTGCAGCTGATCGAAAGCGACATCGTGCGCAATGTCGAACTCTATGACCTTTCCCTGCAAGGCCTGATCTGGGCCGTGCAGCGCCCGGAACTGCTCGCCGTGCCGGTCGAGTTGCGCCAGCAGATTCTCTTCAACCAGGCCGTTACCGCACCGGTACGTGGCGATATCCTCTGGCTCGATGCCAAGGGCGACGTGGTTGCAGACTCCACCAGCGCCATCCCGCGCCAGGCCAACTTCGCCGACAGCAAGGACTTCCAGCAGCATCGCGACAACCCTGACCTGGGGCTGGTCATCGGCCAACCGTTCAAGGCGCGGCTGGGCGACCTGGACTGGTGCATCAGCTTCAGCCGGCGCATCTCCGGGCCACACGGCGAGTTTCTCGGCGTGGCTGCCGGGGCCTTGCGCCTGTCGTACTTCAGCACGCTGTTCCAGCGCCTGGACATCGGCACCGACAGCAGCATCAACCTGATGAACACCGACGGCGCCCTGCTGGTACGCCAGCCGGGCAGCCCGGATGAACCAAAAATCGGCCAGAACTACAGCGACCGGCCGAACTTCCAGCGCATGCGCGCCGATGTCAGCGGCACCTTTGCCGGGGTTTCCACCCGCACCGGTAAAGAACGGCTGTTTACCTTCGCCCGGGTTGGCGACTTGCCGCTGATCGTCATCGTCGCCCACTCCGCCGACGAAGTCTTCGAGTCGTGGCGGCGCACCGCCGTGCTGGTCAGCGTCGCCACCGGCGTACTGTGCATCGGCATTCTCTGGCTGACCCTGCTATTGGGTCGCGAATTACGCCGCCGACAGAGCGCCGAACAAGGCCTGGCGGCGCTGGCCGCCACCGACAGCCTGACCGGCCTTGCCAACCGCCGGCGCCTCGACCAGGTGCTGCGCCAGGAATGGGCGCGAAGCCTGCGCAATGCCCGGCCGCTGGCGGTGCTGATGGTCGATGTCGATCACTTCAAGGCCTTCAACGATCGCCATGGCCACCCGGGTGGCGATGCCGCCTTGCGCCAGGTGGCCGCAGCGATTGCCAGCAGCATTCGCCGCCCGGCCGACCTGGCCGCACGCTATGGGGGTGAGGAATTTCTGGTGGTGTTGCCGGAGACTGAACTGCCGGGGGCACTGCTGCTGGCCGAACGCATTCGCGCAGCCGTCGAGGCGTTGCCGCCGTTTGGCGCTGACACAGCGCCGGTGACCGTCAGTATCGGCATCGGTTGCCACACGCCAGGCGCCCAGCAAGATCTCGCGACCTTGCTGGGCGATGCCGACGAGGCGCTTTACCGTGCCAAGGGCAACGGCCGCAACCGGGTCGAGGCTGCGCGTTAAGAGCTGGCGCGAGCCTGGTTGCGCAGGGCCTTGACCTGGTCATGGTTGCGCTGCACACCGTGGTACTGGCGTTCAACCAGGGCGTACACCTCGCTGCTTGGCAGGGTGTTGAGGCGAGCCAGTTTTTCCAGGGCGTCCTTGTAGGCTTTCAGGGCGTGGTCCTCGCCGCGCTCGACTTCGTTGAGCACCGCTTCTTCATCCTTGCCGGTGAGCATCGACTTCAGGTTAACCCAGCCACGGTGCAGGTCACCGCTGACGCTGGTCGAGGTTTCCGGGTCGCCGCCCAGGCTGCGCACTTGCTGTTGCAGTTCGGCGGCGGCGCTACCGCACTCACCGGCACGCTGGATGAAGTAGCTTTTGAGCTGCGGATTTTTCACATCCTCGGCAGAGGTTTTGAAACCCTTTTCGCCATCCTTGCTGAACTCGATCAGTTCGTTGAGAACCGAGACCACTTCTTTGTTGGGGGTAGTCATGACGTTGCTCCTTTGCATGAGGGAAGTGCAATAGATCGGAGCAGGGTTCGTGCCAGCCGGTGAACATAAAAAATATCGTTAACTTTCAATGACTTGTAATTAAATGAACTTATCACTTGCACGCGTTCTGCATGAACTGTCCTTTGGCCTTCATGCAGATTGCATGTATGTTGGCCCACCTCTTCAAAGAACAGCCTTGCCATGAACCCGGAAGCCCTCGTCCTGCTGGTCACCCGCGAAATGCCCTACGGCAAATACCAGGGCCGGCTGATCGCCGACCTGCCTGGTCACTACCTCAACTGGTTCGCCCGCCAGGGCTTTCCCAAGGGCGAGCTGGGTAGCCTGCTGGCACTGATGCACGAGGTCGATCACAACGGCCTGAGCGACCTGCTGGTCCCCCTGCGCAAGAAGTACCCGCGCCCGCGCAACTGATCAGGCCTTGGCCGGCTGCACTGTCAGCTCCACCCCTTCACCACGCTTGAGCACGGCATACACCACTGCCGTCAGCAGGCTGCCGGCGACGATCGCCAGCAAGTACAACAAGGCATGGTTGATCGCATTGGGGATCAGCATGACGAACAGGCCGCCATGGGGCGCCATCAGCTTGCAGCCGAAGTACATCGACAAGGCGCCGGTCAGCGCACCGCCGACGACACTGGCCGGGATCACCCGCAGCGGGTCTTTGGCGGCAAACGGAATCGCCCCCTCGGAAATAAAACACAGGCCCAGCACCAGCGCCGCCTTGCCGGCTTCGCGCTCGCTCTGGGCGAACTTGCGCCGGGCAATGAAGCTGGCGATGCCCAGGCCGATCGGCGGCACCATGCCGGCGGCCATGGTCGCGGCCATCGGTGCATAACTCTGTGACGCCAGCAGCCCGACCGAGAATGCATAGGCCGCCTTGTTGATCGGCCCGCCGAGGTCGACGCACATCATCCCGCCGAGCAGCACGCCGAGCAGAATCGCGTTGGTGGTGCCCATACTGTCGAGAAAATGGGTCAGGCCTTCGAGCATGCCGGCCACCGGCTTGCCGACCACGTAAATCATCACCAGGCCGGTGAACAGGCTGGCCAGCAGCGGGATGATCAGGATCGGCTTGAGCGCCTCAAGGCTGCTGGGCAGGCGCGCCCAGCGGCTGATGGCCTTGGCGCTGTAACCGGCGAGAAAGCCTGCGACGATACCGCCGATAAACCCCGCGCCCAAGGTACTGGCGAGCAAGCCGCCAATCATCCCCGGCGCCAACCCCGGGCGGTCGGCGATCGAATAAGCGATGTAACCGGCCAGCAGCGGCACCATCAGTTTGAACGCCGCGTCACCGCCAATTTGCATCAATGCCGCAGGCAGGGTGCCGGGCTCTTTGTAAGCCTCGATACCGAACACGAACGACAGCGCGATCAGCAAACCGCCGGCCACCACCATCGGCAGCATGAACGACACGCCGGTGAGCAGGTGCTTGTACACCCCGGTTTTTTCGCTGCGCGCAGGCGCTGCGTTTGCACCTTGCACGGCAGCTTCTTCGCGGCCTTCGGCCAGGGCTTTTTTCAGTGTCGCCTGGGCCTGCTTGAGGGCAACGCCGGTGCCGCAGCGGTAGATGCGCTTGCCGGCAAAGCGCGCGGTGGGCACCTCGATATCAGCGGCCAGCAGCACCACGTCGGCGTCGGCAATGGCCGCTGCCGACAAGGGGTTACGCGCGCCCACCGAGCCCTGGGTCTCGACGCTGAGCTGGTAGCCCAGTTGCTGCGCCGCCTGCTGCAAGGCCTCGGCGGCCATGAAGGTATGGGCGACGCCAGTCGGGCAGGCAGTGACCGCGACAATCTTCGCGCCGCGCTCTACCGGCGCTGCAACCGGCTCGGCCTCGGGCTGATAAACCACAGCCTTTTCGGCCGCTTCACGGAGAAAGTTTTCGACATCCGCCAGGGCTTGCGCCGGGGTGCTCTGGTACAGGCGCTTGCCGGCGAAACGGCGCAGCTCCAGCGGGCCGGTGTTGACCACCAGCACCCAGTCGGCGGCAGCGATCGCCGCCGCCGATAACTGCCGCTCGGGTTGCTGCGGGTCGTGCACTTCAACGCTGGTGCTCCAGCCCTGGCGCAGCGCGGCCGCTTCCAGCAGGCGCGCACTGAGCACACTGGAGACCTGGCCATTGGGGCAGGCGGTGACGATGGCAATGTTCATCTGCAAGCCTCTTGTTGTTCTTCTGTCAGCTGCACCTGGCTTTCCAGTTGCGCCAGTTGCGCCCGGTCGTTGATGCCGAAACCGATCTGGGTCACCGCCTGGGCGGCAATCGCCGTGGCCCGGCGCAGGGTTTGCGCCGGCGTGTCGGCGCTCAGCAGGCCATGGACCATGCCTGCCAGCAGCGAATCGCCGGCGCCGACGGTACTGGCTACCGTGACCTTGGGCGGCACGGCGCTGAGGACGCTGCCCTGGCGGAACCAGTTGACGCCCTGCTCGCCCTGGGACACCACCACATGTTCGACACCCTGGCCGATCAACCGGGATGCAGCTTGTTGCTGCTGGGCAACATCATGCACCGCAGTGCCAAGCACTTCGCTCAGCTCATCGGTGTTCGGCTTGACCAGCCACGGCCCGCAGGCAAGCCCGGCCCGCAAGGCTTCACCGCTAGTGTCCAGAGCCACTTTCAGGCCCATGGCCTTGAGCCGGGCCAGGAGCATCTGCAACCACTGCGGGCTGATGCCCTGCGGCAGGCTGCCGGCGACCACCACCGCAGCGTGACCGGGGGCGATCTGCTCCAGGCGGGTCAGCAGTTCCAGACGCGCCTGCTCATCGACCTGCGGGCCGGGGCCGTTGATATCGGTGACCTGGCCGCAGGCTTCGACCAGCTTGATGTTGCAGCGGGTCTCGCCGGCTACCCGCACGAAGCAATCGGCAAAGCCACGGCGGCCGATCAGGGCCTCGAACGGCGCCAGGTTGTCGCGACCGAGAAAGCCGCCCACCGTCACGCTATGGCCAAGATCGGCCAGTACCTGGGCAACGTTCAGGCCCTTGCCGGCGGCATGGCTGTGCTGCGCCTGGCTGCGGTTGACCTGGCCGGCCTGCAGGCTGTCGAGGCGGACGGTAAGGTCCAGCGCTGGGTTCAGGGTCAGGGTCAGTATCTTGGCCATCAACGGGTCTCCAGCAGTGCCCGCACTGCACCGGCACTGCCCTGCAGCAAGGCTTGGCGCGCAAGCTTTTGGGCATGTTCAAAGTTCAGTTCACGTACTTCGGCTTTCACCTCGGCGATGCTGCGCGCAGCAACGCTCAGCTCATCGACGCCAAGGCCGAGCAGCAGCGCCACCGCCTGCGGATCGGCCGCCAGCTCGCCGCACACGCCGACCCATTTGCCATGGGCATGGGCGGCGCGCACGGTGATGTCGATCAGTTGCAGCACCGCCGGGTGCAGGCCGTCGGCTTGCGCCGAAAGGCTCGGGTGGCCGCGGTCGATGGCCAGGGTGTACTGGGTCAGGTCGTTGGTGCCGACGCTGAAAAAGTCCACTTCCTGGGCCAGCACCGGCGCCAGCAAGGCGGCCGATGGCACCTCGATCATGATCCCCAGTTGCAGGTCGCTGACGCTGATTTCCTCGCGCAGGCGCTCGACCATGGCCCGCGCCTGGCGCCACTCTTCGAGCTGGCCGACCATCGGGAACATGATCCGCAGCGGCCGGTCGCCAGCAGCGCGCAGCAAGGCGCGCAGCTGGCTTTCCATCACCTGCGGGCGTTGCAGGGTCAGGCGAATGCCGCGCACGCCGAGGAAGGGGTTTTCTTCCTTGGCGATCGGCCAGTAAGGCAAGGGTTTGTCGCCGCCGACATCGAGGGTGCGCACCACCAGCGGCCGGCCAGCAAGGCCATCGAGCACGCGGCGGTACTCGGCCTCTTGCACGGCTTCGTCGGGGGCTTGCGGGTGAGCCATGAAGATCAGTTCGGTGCGCAGCAGGCCAACGCCTTCGGCGCCCTGATCAACCACCGCTTCGATCCCGGCGCTTTCGCCGATATTGGCGAACACCTCGATGGCATGGCCGTCGCGGGTGATTGCAGGCTCCAGGCGCCGGGCCTTGGCGGCCTGCAGGCGTTGCTCGCGGCGGTCGCGTTCGGCCAGGGCCCGTTCGAGTTGGTCAGCGGCGGGGGCGACGGTCAGGCGCCCGCGTTGGCCGTCAAGCAGCAGCGGCGTACCCGGGGCAATCAGCAGCACGGCATCGCCGGCACCCACCACAGTGGGGATGCCCAGGGCACGAGCGACGATGGCGCTGTGGGCGGTGGCGCCGCCCCGAGCGGTCAGAATTCCGGCTACCCGTTGCGGGTCGAGGCGCGCCACATCGGAGGGGCCGACCTCTTCCATCACCAACACATAGGGTTGCTCCGGCGCCGGCACGTCGGCTTCGCCACACAGTTGGGCCAATACCCGCCGGCCGATATCGCGCAGGTCGGCGGCACGTTCGGCGAGCAACGCATCGTGCAAGGACTCCTGCTGGCGCGCGGCGGCATCGATCACCGCCATCCACGCAGCGGCGGCGCTTTCGCCCTGGCGCAGGCGCTGGTCGACTTCGTCGGTAAGGTCCGGGTCGGCGAGCATTTCCTGGTGGGTGACGAAAATCTCGCGGATGGCCTTGGCCGGGCTGCGCTGGGTCAGCGCTGCGATCTCCTGGTTCACATTGCTAAGCGCTTGCTGCAAGCGCTGGCGTTCAATCGGCAGCGATTCACCGCGCAGCGGGTAGTCGAACTCGCGCAGCACCTGGATATGCGCCGGGCCGCTGGCAATGCCCGGCGCGGCGGCAACGCCGTGGATCAGCGCGCCCGCTGCCGGTGGCACAAGCTCTGGCTCGGCGATCACCTCGATGACCGCCTCGACGACGGGCGCCAGCGCCTCCACCTCTTCGCCCAGGCCCGCTTCAATCGCGGCCAGCAACGCCGGCAAGGCATCGCCGGCAATGGCGGGTTCGGCGATGATTTCCAGCATCTGCCCACGCCGGGCGCCGAGGCTCAGCAGCTTGCTCAGGCTCTTGGCCGACACCGCCGGCTGGCCGCTGTCGACCAGGCGCAGGCGAATCTCGCCATCAAAGTTTTTCGCCAGTTGCGCCAGCTCCTTGGCCGGCCGCGCATGCAGGCCGTGGGCGTTGGCCAGGCCGATACGCGCGCTGGGCCAGTCGGCAGGCAGCTCGCCGCCCAGCACTTCCAGCACGGTGCGGCTGTTGGTGGCGCGGCACAGCTCCTGGCCGCGGCCTTCGATCAACAGCGTGCACAGGCGCTCAAGCAAGGCCTGATGCGCAGCGCCAAGGCTGGCCAGGCAGAACAGGCCCTGCACCGGCTGGCCATTGTGGCGCAGCGGTTGCTGCGGGGTGACGAAGGCCAGGCCCGGCTGGCGCACCGCCTGCTCGCTGTGCAGCCACCACAGGCCCTCGCCCAGCGGCAGCGGGTCGAGCTGCTGCAACACCCCGGCAAAGCCGCCGCCGACACACTGCGCGCGGGTCAGCAGGCGTGCGGCGCGCCATACCAGCTCGTCAAAATCTTCGGCGGGCACGCCCAGGCCGATCATCTGCGCATCCAGCGCCAACTCCTGCGGCGCGCCTTGCAGCAACTTCAGCAATGCCTCGGCAGAGCTGGCACGGCGCAGGGCTTCGGCCAAGTCCGTCTCGCCCAGGGCGCGGGTCAGTAGTTGCAGCAGGCGCAGGTGCTCATCGGAGCGGGCGGCGATGCCAATGGCCAGGTAGACGATCTGGCCATCGCCCCAGTCCACGCCTTCGGGGAACTGCAGCAGGCGCACCCCGGTGGCATGCACCAGCTCGCGGGTTGCGGGGGTGCCATGGGGGATGGCAATACCTTGGCCGAGGAAGGTCGAGCCTTGCGCTTCACGGGCTTGCAGGCCGGCCAGATAGCCTTCGGCAACCAGGCCGTCGCTGACCAGGCGCTCAGCCAACAGGTGCAGCGCCGCCGACTTATCCACAGCCGACTGGCCCATGGATATCTGCTCCACGGTGAGCTCGAGCATGACCTTCTCCTTTGCAGCACCAGGGCGGTGCTGAGGTATTGTTGTGAATTGTTCAGCTAAGGGCCAGTTGCAATGGCCCTGTCCAGGCGAAAGGATCGGCAGTAAATCGCCTGCTGAAACGTTTAATCTAGATTCACGAGCACGTTACTCGATAATGTGGGATGAATGAAGCCCTGCTTGTCGTATTGCTATAGGAGCGGGCTTGCCCTGCGATCGAATGCGAAGCGGTCGTAATGATGTGTGGGCTGTACTTGCCTCATCGCGGGGCAAGCCCGCTCCTACAGGTACTGCGCTCCAACTGTGAACAACATTGCCCATGTTGTAGGACAATTGCGACAATGGTCGTCTGCGCCATCCTTCCAGGATCGGCGACAATACCCGGTCAGGCTTTGCAGCCAGTCTCGGTAATAACAAGGAAAATGCGGTGAAACTCAGCGATATCGCGCGTCTGGCCGGTGTGTCCGTCACCACCGCCAGCTACGTCATCAATGGCAAGGCCGAACAGCAACGCATCAGCAAAAGCACTGTCGAGCGGGTGCAGGCGGTGGTCGAAGCCCACGGCTTTACCCCTAACCCCCAGGCTGCAGGTTTGCGCAGCCGGCACACGCGTACCCTCGGCTTCATCCTCCCCGACCTGGAAAACCCCAGCTACGCGCGTATCGCCAAGCAACTGGAACAACGCGCCCGGGCCCAGGGTTACCAACTGCTGATCGCCAGCAGCGACGACCAGCCCGACAGCGAGCGCCAGCTGCAGCAGCTGTTTCGCGCCCGCCGTTGCGACGCCCTGTTCGTCGCCAGCTGCCTGCCGCCAGAAGACGACAGCTACCGCGAACTGCAAGCCAAGGGCATGCCGATCATCGCCATCGACCGCAGCCTCGACCCCGCGCACTTCTGCTCGATCGTCAGCGACGACCGCAACGCCAGCCAGCAACTGACCCGCAGCCTGCTGGCCACCCAGCCTGCGCACATCGCCCTGATCGGCGCCCGCCCGGAGCTGAGCGTCAGCCAGGCCCGCGCCGGCGGCTTCGACCAGGCCCTGGAAGGCTTCGGCGGTAACGTCAGCCGCCTGCAAGGCGAAGCCTTCAGCCGCGAGTGCGGCCAGCGCCTGATGAACCAGTTGCTCGAAGACCTCGGCCGCTTGCCCGACGCCTTGGTGACCACCTCCTACGTGCTGCTGCAAGGCGTGTTCGACGTACTGCAAGCACGCCCGGCCGACTCGCGCCGCCTGCAACTGGGCACCTTCGGTGACAACCAACTGCTCGACTTCCTGCCGCTGCCGGTCAACGCCATGGCCCAGCAACACGGCCTGATTGCCGAAACCGCGCTCAAGCTGGCCCTCGCCGCCGTTGAACAGAAGCAATACCAACCTGGCGTGCACGCCATCGGTCGAACCTTCAAACAGCGAATCTTCCCGGCCTGAACATGCGCCTGATCGACACCCACACCCACCTGGACTTTCCAGACTTCGACCCCGACCGCCCGGCCCTGCTGGCCAACGCCCGGGCCGGCGGCGTCGAGCGCATGGTGGTGCTGGGGGTGCATCAGGATAATTGGCAGCGGGTCTGGGACCTGGTGCGCAGCGACTCGCAACTTTATGCCGCGTTCGGCCTGCACCCGGTCTACCTAGACCAGCACCGCCCCGAGCACCTTGTCGAATTGGGCGATTGGCTGACCCGCCTGCAAGGCGAGCGTCAGCTGTGCGCCGTCGGTGAATTCGGCCTGGACTACTACCTGCCCGAACTCGACCGCGAGCGTCAGCAAGCGCTGTTCGAAGCCCAGCTGCAACTGGCCGCGGACTGCAACCTGCCCGCCCTGCTGCACGTGCGCCGCAGCCACGCCGTGGTGATCGCCACGCTCAAGCGCTACAAACTCAAGCGCGGCGGCATCATCCACGCCTTCGCCGGCAGCGTCGAAGAAGCCCGCGAGTACCACAAGCTCGGCTTCAAACTCGGCCTCGGCGGCGCCGCGACCTGGCCGCAGGCGCTGCGCTTGCACAAGGTGCTGCCACAGTTACCGCTCGACAGCGTGGTGCTGGAAACCGACGCGCCAGACATGGCCCCGGTGATGTTCCCCGGCGTGCGCAACAGCCCGGAGCACCTACCGCAGATTGCCCAGGCGCTGGCCGCGATCATGGGGATTGAGGTTGAGCGGTTGGCGGAGGTGAGTACGGGTAATGCTTGTGAGTTGTTTGGCTGGGCGTAAATCTTTCAGGCCAAAGCAACAATTTTCGGAAACGACCTACATACCCATCTGCTTATTCGAATCTAGGCTGCGCTCTCTGACTACAGGGAGTAACGCTTATGGCCAATCATGGATACATGACCATCACCGGCAGGCAGCAAGGGTTGATCTCGGCTGGCTGCTCCACCGCAGATTCAATGGGCAACAAGTATCAGTCCGGGCATTGCGACGAGATCATGGTGCTGGCGTACAGTCATAACCTTTCCAACCTCGGCAACACCCAGAACGCTACCCACCGCCCGATTGTCATCACTAAAAACATAGACAAGGCATCACCGTTACTGGCTCAGGCGCTGGCCAATCGAGAGGAGCTGAAGTGCCTGATCAACTTCTTTCGAATCTCTTCCAGCGGCCACCATGAGAAGTACTACACCATAGAACTCAGGGGCGGGATGGTCGTCGATTTGAGAATCGATGTACCCCACGCGGTTCTCCAGCACGACATGAATGCCCAGGAACACCTTGCCATCCGCTATCGCGACATTTTCTGGACTCATCACCTGGCAGGCACCAGCGGTCATGCCTTTTGGGGGGACGAGCAATGGAGCGAATGAAGAAAAAACCTGAACTGCGCTCACACGATCTATGGGAAGTCAGTAGCGCCGCCGCACGCCTGACCAGCTACGCCTGCTCGATCAGTGCCCGACATCTTCAGGATGATGGTGTACGCATGCAATTCAACCGCGAGCTGGCGTACTACGCCAAGCGCGTGGTCGATGATGTCGAGCAGCGACGCTTGAGCCCTGAGGAAGGGCTTAGAGAAATCCAGGAAGAGCAGCGGAGTTTGCTTAGCCAGTCGGGCGAAATTTTCAACAAAGGGTTGGGCCTGGCAGCGGGTACGGCTCAAGTAGCCGCAGGGGGAGGCATTTGCTACGCCTCGGTGGGAACCCTGTGCGTACTATTTGGCGTACCGCTTATGGCCCATGGAGCGAACAACATTTATGAAAACAGTCAAAACTTATTATTGAGCAGAAACGATACGCAGGGGCCGGTCAGAAAAGGGTACCAGCATGCAGCAAAAATGCTGGGCCATCAGAGCCGGGAGGGCAATATAGCTTATGGTAGTGTTGATTTAGGTCTTTCCGTATATGGCCTTAGCCGGTACGTTCTAAAGAAAGACAGCTGGCGATTGTTTCGATACTTGAAATCAGACTATGAGCGCGGATTCAAAAATTTGGGAAGCGTATCACTAGGCACTGAGATTATAAGCGATGTAATTACAGGCACGCGAATCTATGAGGAAATTAAAAAATGATAATTACTGCTTTTTTCGCGTTTGCAACCCTGGGCATTTCATTAGCACTTCTATTAAAGAAGCGCTTCACCGGGGCTGACCTAGGCTGGACAAAGTTCCTTATCTGCTTGACCTGCAATGTCTTTTTCGGCAGTTGCTACCTCTATCTAGTGAACCATGAAAAATACACCTACCTTAGAATTCAAAACTACTCATCGGATGATTACCCGCTCATAGGTTGGCTCTCCATGGCACTAGTACTATTTCATGGATGGGCTTATCCGCGAAAGCTATAAAACCCGAGTACGAGCCCAGCGAGAAATGATCCCACCAGCTTTCATCGGGTTTTCGCTTTCTGCAGGGACTCAGCCACCCCACAAAAGGACATCAGCCAACACACCGCTACCGTGGCCACTTACTCAACCACGCCTTGCCCGCAATCCGCTCCTCATAAACCTGCCGCTTATCCACCACAAAGCGCCGGCTCGGCCTGAGCAGCAGCGCGAACAAGTCATCAAGCCCCAAAGGCGCCGACACTTCACACATATCCTCAGCAGTGCGTCGAATCGCAATAGCGGTAGCCGTTTCACACCAGAAGGACATCGCTTCGGCGGATGAACCATAGGGCGCATCGCCGTTGCGGCTGTGCATGCGCGCCATGATTCATAGCGCATCCTTGCTGAAATACCGACTCGGCGCCGCTCCCAGCACCTTGCGAAACACACTGGTGAACGCACTCGGGCTGCTATAGCCCAGGTCCACCGCCACCCGGGTGATCGGCTCGCCATTGCCCAGGCGCACTACCGCTGCCAACAGGCATGCCTGCTGGCGCCATTCAACATAGCTGATACCGGTTTGCTGACGAAACAGCCGGGTAAACGTACGCCGGCTCCGGCCCACCTGCCGGGCCATGTCATCGATGCTCACCTCAAGCGAGGGTTGCTGCAACAGCCGCTGGCACGCCTGGGCCAGGCGCGGATCATCCGGCAGCGGCGCATTCAGCGACAGCGGCGCCATGCTGGCGATTTCGTGCAGCAGCAAGGCCATCAAATGACCGTCGCGCTGTTCTTGCGCATACAGCGCCGGCACGGCTGCTGCCTGAATCAGCAACTGGCGCAAAAACGCCGACACATCAAACACCTGACACAACCCCGGCAGCGCCAAACGTGCCGCCGCCTCGTTGCTGATATAGGTGTTGAGCATGGTCACCGGCCCGCTCATGACCATCTCATGGGGCACCTGCGCCGGCACCCAGATCGCCCGTTGCGGCGGCACCACCCAGTTGCCCTGGCGGGTGAACACGGTAATCACCCCACAGGCCGCGTAGGCGAACTGCCCGCGCTGGTGGGTATGCAGCGCGAAGTGATGGCCATCGGCATAGTCAACGGCGGTCACCACCGCATCGCGGGGAATGTGTTCAGACGGGTCAATTTCAATCATGGCCCGAATCTACCGATATGCGACCCGATAGCGCAAGCGGGCCAAACTTACATTGCGCATAGTTGCGCCCTGCCCGCCTGTGGATAACAACACCATGCAACCAAAACACTTGCTGCTCGCCGTGCTGGTGACCGCCGTCTGGGGCCTGAACTTCCCCATCAGCAAACTGGCCCTGGCCGAGATCGACCCGCTGTTGCTTACCGCCCTGCGCTTCAGCCTCGCCGCCCTGCCCTGGGTGTTGTTCATCAAACGCCCGCCCGTGGCCCTGGGCTGGCTGGCCGCCTACGGCTTGATTTTCGGCGTGGCGATGTGGGCGCTGATCAACTTAGGGATCAGCCTGGGCGTGCCACCCGGCACCGCTGCCCTGCTGATTCAGTTCAGTGCCTTCTTCACCTTGGGTTGGGGCGTGCTGCTGTTTCGCGAAGGCATGAGCCTTGGCCAGTGCGTTGGCGTGCTACTCGCCGCCCTCGGCTTGCTCTGCATTATCACCAGCAGCCCCGGCCAGGCGACGACCGTTGGGTACAGCGTATTGCTGGTCAGCGCCTTCAGCTGGAGCGTTGGCAACGTCATCATCAAACGCTCGAAAGTGCGTGAGATGTTTGCCTTTGTAGTGTGGGCCAGCCTCTTCCCGCCGATCCCCTTGCTGCTGCTCACCTGGCTCAGCCAGGGCAGCGCGCCGTTCACCGCCCTGGCCAGCCACCTTGAGGGCATCGCCCTGCTATCGCTGGTGTTCCAGGTCTACGCGGCGACGCACTTCTGCTACTGGGGCTGGAACCTGTTGCTGCGCGAATACCCGGTTTCAACCGTTGCGCCGCTGTCGTTGCTGATCCCGATATTCGGCATCGCCGGCTCCATCGTCATGCTCGGCCACCACATCGAGCGCAACGAAGGCATCGCCATTGCCCTGATTCTGGCGGCCCTTGCGGCGGGGCTGATCAAGACCCGCCCGCTGCTGCGCCGAACGGTCTAAAACCAACCGCGATCATCTTCCAGCTCCTGGCGACAGGCCTTGAGCTGGGCGCCATAGACCCGCGACTGCGCCTCCACCTTGCGCGCCACCTGCATCAGCCACGGCTTGCTGCGATAAGTCCCACGACTAAAACCGCCGCGCCCTTCGTGATAGGCCAGGTACTGGTTGTAGGTATCCCACTTGGAAATCCCCAACTGGCGCTGGGTGCCGGCGGTGTACCAGCCGATGAACATCACCGCGTCATCGAAGTTATCGCGCGAGCCGCCATTGCCGGTGCCGGATTTGTACTCACCCCAGACCGGGTCCTGAGCCTGGGCATAACCATAGGCCGAACTCACCCGCCCCCACGGAATTACCCACAGCAAGTAGTCGCGGGGCGGCAGCGCATCGGAGACGAAGCTGCTTTCCTGCTTCATGATCGCCATCGCCACATGTTGCGGCGTGCCGAACTGCTGCTGCATCTTCAGCGAATCTTCGTACCAGTCCGGGTACTGGCGGTAGATATTGCACAGATTGTTCTGATCCCTCGGCGGCGCCGTGGCGCAGCCCGACAAGACCGCAACCATCAACATCAGCGCCCACACTCGCCCTTGTTTCATCCATCGCCCCAGCAGAAAAAGAGGGCTTTCGTTGCCCTTCGTATAAAACGCAGCGCCTGGACAGGCCAGGTTGCGGTGACCTCCTATGATGGCGTGGGTGATGGCAGGGTCACCAGCGTGGAACGTGGATTTGTAACGAATAGTCGCGAGAACGGTACGTTAACGGCGGAAATCTTCAGAATTTCCTGATTCCATGTAGTCCATTTCCCAATCATACTTTTGCCGCGCGTAAACCATTGCGATGGCATTGGCCTCACTCTAGTCTCGACCGGTCGTTGACCTTTAACGACAGGCTTTGACAGGCCTCCAGATCTCTAGAACACGTGCACGCTTTATGGCGGCAGTACGTGGGGCACCTCGTGTGCGCCGAGTTTCTAGAGTCCTCGGTCTGTCAACCCGCGTACCGCTGCCACCTACTTGTTTGACAGCAGGTCTGTAGCAGCCTCGATGACTCTAGAGGTTCGCATGCTCAAAATCGTCCCCGACCCACCGCATCATCCCAACCAATCCCTTGAAGACCTTCTCGTCCAGACTTCCGGATATTTGGTCCGCGCGCTGACTATTGCTCAGCAGACAGTGCTGCTCCATCCCAGGCCGCCTGAGCAAGTACTGACCTTGGCCACCATGCATGAGATCGAACACGCCCGAAGCTTGATTGAAGTGGCTTTGAGCAAGGTTCAGTTGAAGCACTGAGGTCAATTTCAGAAGAGCGCCAGTGTTGCCTGGGCAATGCTGGCTGCCTGCTTTGGGAGGTATTGATGAACGAAGATCGTGCTTCAATTGTGAAAACGATAGGCGTCGGCACCTTCGGCGAAGGCCCGAGCGGGAAGACCACCGAACGACTGTTTCGGGTTGAGCCAGGGCACAGTGTGGAATTTGTGCTGGAGCAGGCAGCTTTGTTGATGGGCTGCGTGAACAAGCTGACTCATCACGTGATGATTGAAGAGAATGAAGCGATGACTTGTGCGGCTCATTTTCTCAGTGGGATGGCGAAGGCATTGATCGAGGATTTGGCGACGGCAAATGAATCGCCTAGTCTCGCAGAAACCTCTTTGCCTTAACATGGTCTACTAACCTGCAGCGCCGTGGCTTGCGTAAATCTGAAACCCACTGAACGAAGTCCAATGAGTATGAATAAATCACCTCTACTGTTCTCTTTGGCGCTGCTGCTGGCCGTGGGCGTGATGCCCGCACAGGCCAAACAGCGAGCCGCACTGAAAACGCCAGAGTCGGGCGTGCTCTGCGACCGTTACGTGTGCGCCAACGACAAAGGCATCTCCCGCGAGCTAACGGAAAAGTACCTAGGCAAGAAAGCAGCGACGACCGACGTATTCACATCGAGTGACGTTGACCTGACCGAATTCACCTTCGCCAACGGGATATTCTGCGACGTGAAAGAGCGGTTATGTCGCGAAGATCGCTACTACGGCGCGAACGGAGAGCGATCCGGAGCCGTCTCCAAAAAATACACCAAGGCGCTGTTTGGCGAATGACCGAAAGGTAGCGGGCGAGGTTGAACGCGTCTGGTTATCCTCGCCAACACCGCCTCCCTGTTGCACTCAGCCTGCCGCTGTTCCCTTTCTCAAGCAAGCCCCTGCCTTCCCGAGTTCGAAAAATCTTCTCAAATTATCAAGAACATCGTACTCGGTTACTTTCTCGTCCCGAACCATGATGGCCTTTTGTTTTGTTAGCCATAGATGGTTTTCCTTGTTCTTATTAGGAACTACAGAAATTTCGAAGCTCATCTTTGAGCTCCCCGGCACGGCGCCTGATACCTTAGCGTGAGTGAAGGTGAACGTGAGTTCATTGTCTTTGCTTGGCGAGGCGTTTTGCACGCTAATAATGGGCATTTCGGCTTTTGCAACTGATGGGAGCTTGGCGGAGTACGACACGCTTCCAGTGTGTACGTGCCTGGTTATTTCTAAAAAATAATTCTTGTTGTCTTCCGCACTTGCCGGAATCGTGCAGTTTTCACCTTCAGTTATGAAGTATGTGCCCTCGAACTCATAAGAGGGTGCTTTCTCACAGGCTACGAGGAACAGCGAAACTGTACCGATTAATACTAACCTCCATTTTTTCACACTGGACACTCCATGAATTCCATTATCCGTAATACTTATCTATGGTACCACCTGAACATCCATACTCAATCCCTGGACCAGCAGAGAGACAACAAGACATCAGAAACAACCAGAAACAACAAAGCCCACACAAGGCAGGATTTGTTGGGTATTTCGTAGAGGCCTCAGACAGCTAGAAATCAGATATCTGGTGCGGAGACAGACGGACGGTTGTTGGCCGTGAGGGCCCGGTTTTCGCGGGGCTGGAATTTGGTGGATTTTTTGATGTACCTCATAGAGTGTCTATAAACAAATCAGCTAGTTATGGCTTTCGGTGGAATCGAAGCGGGAATTGGTGAACACCCAGTAAGAGCTGCGCCTGCCTGCTTCAAATGCGAGGTTGGGAACGACAGAAACGACCCACAGCGGCCTTTAGTAGAAGGCAGAAAACGGCAAAAGTGGCCATTCCCGAGGGACAGCTTTCGACCCCATATAGCTGCCCGTCATTGGAACATCAGTCGGGAAAGGAGACGTTTCGTGCTTTAAATCCTGAGTCGTAACTTTCAGTTTGGTCAGGTGCGGGATCAACTAGGCTCTGTACGAAATCCCGAGAAACCTAATCGTCGCTCCTCCAGCGCTGAGATTTTGTAGAGTCACGCGCCATTAACGGAAAGGAATTCTGTGATGGCAAGGCGCTACGAACTCACGGACGAGGCCTGGGATGTGGTCTCCGATCTCTTCATCGAAACCCATGGCCGGGGCCGGCAGCGACTGAGCGACCGACTGATGCTCGATGGCGTGCTGTGAGTACTTTGCTCGGGGGCTGCATGGCGAGATATGCCTGAGCGCTTCGGCCCATGGTCAACGGTGTATCAACGGTTTCGGGGCTGGCGAAACCAAGGGACTTTCGATCAGATGCTCAAACGTCTGCATCTGAGATTGAATGAGCAGGGCTTGATCGATCTGCAAACCTGGATGATCGACTCTACTGCAGTACGCGCAACCCGAGCCTCATCTGGCGCCGGGGAAAAAGGGGGCCTGACGAGCCTGCCGATCATGCATTAGGCCGCAGTCGCGGCGGCCTGACTACCTAAATCCACATGCTCTGCGACGCCAACGGAACACCGCTGCGCTTTCTCCTCTCTGGCGGTCAAGCCAGTGACATCAGCTACGCACAACCACTGTTGGACGAGGTCAGCATTCCATCGAGCCAACGTGGCCGCCCGCGCAAGCGCTGCAAATGGCTACTCGCCGACAAGGGCTACGACGCGGAAGCGCTACGCCGCTACTGCGACCAATATCGAATGCAACCCGTCATCCCGCTGCGCTCGATGAAGCGCAAGCCCAAGCCTGGCTTACCCAGACTGTTCGACCGGCCCAAATACCGACAGCGCAACATCATCGAACGCATGTTTGGCTGGTTGAAAGAGAACCGCCGAATCGTTACGCGCTTCGACAAGCTCGCAAAAAGTTATGCCGCGATGGTCTCGCTGGCTTGTGTCATGCGGTGTATGCGACGGCTTTTTTCAGACAGAGCCTAGCCGGAATGTTGAAGCGCTTGCCTGCCCCATTCGGATCATCGAACTCCACAAGCAGGCCTCAGCCTTGGCCCTTTTCGTCACGGGTGCGAGTCAATATCGCTAGTCATGAACAAACTGGGCGTGCTTCGCCATCCTCAGAGGCATAGAACACCCTGGGCGGCTTGACGCTTGTGCTACCTGGCTCGACGCAGAGAAAGGCCGCGAGTTTGTTGCAGGCGTCTATGTCAGTGACGCGATCCAGGTAGCGGACCAGGTCGATCAGATCGCCGCCTTTGTCACCCGTGGCAAGGGGCGGCGCGATCATCAGTGCTAGCATTTTCGCAGAGGAAAAGTTATAGGTAAGAAAATCAAGGAGGTTCTCATGCCAGGTATTGTTCAGTTTTTAAGCAAAAACGATTTGTTAGAAGCTCGCCGGAATTGGCGATTGCAGGTCACAGAAGTGCACGTCAAAGCTCACTCGCTGACTTGGAACTATGTTTTGTTCGCTGAGAATGGACGTTTTGTTTGCGCTGCGAAAGTTTTGAGCGTTACTGAATACCCTAATCACGATGAACGCCGTTGGACGCTTGAGTTTTCCAGCTTCAAAAACGATCCTAGACTTAGTTTTTCGGCAGAAGGATACGGAGGTCGGACGGAGTGGCTCGACTCTGATAAGGATGATGAGGTTCTTGCTATTTTCGAACAATCCGAAAACATTCGTACGAAAGAAGATCCCAAACTGAATATTTCAATCGATGAAGCGGTCGAGGCGCTAAGTCTCAGATATGACATTGATAGAGACAATATTAAAATCTCGCTTCACAACTAGCATGTAAATATACTCGTTTAATCTACACTTTCACAAACCGCCTCCGGGCGGTTTTTATTGCCCAGCGGAAAGCAAAGCGTCAGAGGATGCTGGGCTTCGTATACCGTCTGTACTCAACTTGAGAACGAGAAATGCACAGGAACATGCAAGCGGTAGCCGCCACCGCACCTATTACAGGCTGCACCAGTAAGCCCATTGACTCGACCAAAGCAAGGGCGATACCGCATCAACGGCTCTACTCCCACTAGGTCGAGTTTGAGCCTGGCGCAAAACCGGTCATTACCAGGTAGAGCGGCTACTGGGCATCTGGCGGATGTATCGCCCAAGTGCTCATTGATGGCAAGAAAGCGGCCCGGATGGCGACCGGAGAGGTCGCAACGTTTGAGGTCAAGCCTGGTCGGCATTTAATAGGTATATATGGTGACGATTAGCGGCAAGTATCAGGGGCGCCCGGTGGATGAAGAGCTGCACAAGCGGGTCAAGGAGCTGCTAGGCGCTGGCATTGGTATCAGGGCAACTGCCCGCCACGCGCAGTGCTCTACAACCACTGTGCTTTGAATCAAAGAAACGCTCAACTAGAACGAGACTTGCTTACCATGATCTGCTGCTCCATTTCTTGAGCTTGCTTCAGAGCTGCGTCGCTGAAGCTTTTTCCTGTAAGGAGGGTGTCGATTGCCTTAAACAACAGAATGTCGAATTGCCCACTGAGCCACTGGTATCGCCCTACCTGCAGGGTCATGAATTCCGCCAAACCTTCAGTACCAAATGCGGACCCAACCAGCCGCTGGATGTTGGAATCCTCATGCCAAGCGAGCTTCGACGGCTCATCCTTTCCTTTTTTTATCAAGTAAATAGATCTCCCTAAAACCGCTCTGTAGGTCACATAAAGCGCCCAGGTGTACTCACCTAAATGGGGGCGCATCAACTGAACCGAGTCGAAACCGGCTTGGAAGAAATCGTACTCATTAATGCGATCCATTTTCTCTGAATACTTGCTCATCCTCGGATCGGAATAGAACAGCTTCATCTCCTCATCTGTAAAAATGTCGGTAATAGAGACTTCACTCGGGAAGGCCTCGCGAGACTCGATAATGCCCCGCCACAGAGCATCCACCGCATCGATTTTTTTGGCGATCGTAGCCTTCTGCACCTCGGAGAATGAGGCGGATGCAATCCGTAGCTTATCTGCCTGGCGATCCAGTTCTGATTTCATCGAAGTCAGGTGAGCATCTGACTGCGCCTTCAGTTCAACCCTGATTATCTCCAGTCGGGCATCATACTCATGCTTGATGCTGGCGCGCAGACGCTCGCTTATCCAATTCCTTAATAGCCACCCTAAAGCCGCGAGCAAAACAGCAGAAGCACCAGCAGTAGAGATTGTGGTGAGTACAAAGCTCTTAAAATCAAACTTAGCGCGCAGGGTGTTCAACTGCCAGAACTGAAAACGGCAACTTAACGGCATAGAATTGCGGGACTACCGCCGAGCCTGGCTTTCTGGTTTCAGAGGCAGGCCAACAAAGGGATGGCAGTCCGACGAAGGCAGCAACCTAGATTAGGACCTCCACAAAATGATCGCCGTGCTTTGGATAATGAGTACTATAGAAAGGCCAGCCTGCAGGGCGCTGCTTCCACTTCCCTGACCACCCAGTGTCGTAATTAAATATAATTTCCGGACTTCGGCCATTTGCAACGAGACGCTCTATCAACTCATGGTCGGGGTGCTTGTGCGATTTCCCATTGGTACTGATCAAAAAACGTTTGCACCCTATTAGCGCTAACAGATTCATGTGAGTATTTCCTTTACTGCCATGATGAGAAACCTTCAAAAGGTCGAAGTTCTCGACGCTCGGACCATTCAGTTGAAGACCCGCCGTCACCACGTCTGCAAATGCGTCCCCGGCGAGAAGCACATGCTTACTATCAAAGGTTATATGTAAGGCAATGCTGCTCTGGTTTGATACTGAGCGATCTGACGTAAACAAGTGAACGCGTGTTGCAGAAAATTCACCCGGCGGCCATGAGTCGTCACGGCCGAGAACATCTCTTGGCATATCTTCTGGCTCGGGAGGCGGTATCGCCGGATTTTTCCAAACCCTGTTAAGTGCAGACAGCCCGCTCTGATCAGGCGACAGAACCCGGATTTCGAGCCCGCCTGGCAGATTGACGGCATCTGAATTTTGCATAACAGCTCGACCTACATTATCGGCCCCGCCCTTTTTAAAGTACTTGTTCCATGGCAACCCAAGGTTGCGTATGAGGGCGGACAACGCATCCCCCTCTTTTGCCCCTAAAGCGTCTGAGGCGCCCAGGTGATGGTAACCGTTGAACCAAACATCTTCGATTTGCAGCCACGGAGGTAGTTTTTCAAGCAATTCAATCACGCCCTGAATGTGGTCAAGATCATAATGAGTGACCACTAATGCTTCTAGCTTCAAGATACCGTCCACGCATGCTTTTTCTAGCACGCTCAACAATGTCTTGCTTGATTCGGATGGCCCACCGTCGACGAGCAGGTGGCGCGGATGTTCAGCCGTGCCATAGCTCACCAATAGCGCGTCTCCATGTTCAACTTGTATTGCCCGAACTCTAAACATTCTAGCCTCTTCTAATCATCCCTTACCGAGCACCACGTCTGCATCACCAAATGCTACTACCGCCAAGCCAAGAGCCAAGCCATCGGCGAGCAGTTTTCTGCGGATGCCACTCATGATATTGCCTACATAGGAGGAAGTAGGTGCGTGAGCCGCATCGCGCAAGGCCGCTGACAGGTCTCTTGCTACCCGGTTAGCATGGCGGCCCAGCACAGTTGTCATTGCCGCAATTACTACACGAGCTCCGTTTCTCTGGAGGATTGCTGGCAAGCTCCCGCCACGCGCGTCCCCTAGCCCGGTTGAACAACCAATGGCAATGACGACCTGCGCATCGCGAATATGTCTGTGATCGATCGCGCCTTGGTTAAGGTCGGAGTTCGCCCCCACATAAAGAACCTTATCTTCGACGTGGACCAGTAGCAGTAACAGCTCAGGTGAGGGTTGGGAGGCGTCGAGATGGGCTTTCCAAACCTTCCAGTCTGTAATGCTATTAACTCCCAAAGCAGCCTCAATGCCTGCAATTCTTACTACCTCATGAGGCAACACGTCTTTATCTTCGAATTCGTCCGCCCGATTACTGGCTGCGAATGCAATATTCGACAAATCCTTGATTCGGTGCCGCTCGAATTGCTGTCCTCCTGATGTCCGCCATACTCGCGCAGCCCGCCCTAGCTGCCAACTATGGCGCTCGATAACTGCAGATACGCCCAAAAAACCCATAGGGCATAACGCTTCGCCAGACGCGCGAATAATACAATCTGAAATCGCCTGACCTGAATTCAAGCACCCGGCTCGCTTTGCGCATAGCGGGGCCTGAGAAGAATCCGGCAAAGTACCCTCGAACAAGTATTCGATGGGAAAGAAAGCATCGCTCTGAGTGACTAACTGCACTCTATCTAGATTATTGGGCAGCTGGGAAATGACTTCTCGCAACCCATCCATTATAATCTTTCCACGGTTTGCCAACTTGACCATCAGCGGGGCAAGTGGCGCGTTCGGGTTGGCCACAGCTTCGTCGAGCACGTTTAGCAACTGCTGTCTCGCTGTTGTCAGATCGTACTCTTCGAGCGCGATATGCACAGCCCTTCCATCCGCGGTTATAGCGGTCAGGCTTGGCTGCTTTCCTAGGCTGTCGTTCACAAGCAGTGCAACGTCAAATCCTGTTTTTTCTCGGTCCAGCGGAGTTACGATCGCTTCGATAAAGAAGCTGATAGTCCCCCCCCGCTGCGCTTGAAGCCGGGCTGTTTGAAGAAGTTGGGCCCCGTCGCTAATGATAAAGCGCACATCTATTTCATCAACGTCGACGTCATGGCTGAAGGTTATA
Organism: Pseudomonas sp. UC 17F4; assembly: GCF_900101695.1. Taxonomy (NCBI): domain Bacteria; kingdom Pseudomonadati; phylum Pseudomonadota; class Gammaproteobacteria; order Pseudomonadales; family Pseudomonadaceae; genus Pseudomonas; species Pseudomonas sp. UC 17F4. Next base: position 1,618,034 of record NZ_FNKV01000001.1, on the reverse strand, counting down.
ACTTCGGAACTTCCTACTCTGGGCAGTAGCAGCGTTTTACTAACCGGCTTCTGCCCCAATTCAAACATATGAACCTGAAGAAGCTTACTCTCTCCTTGCCACTCAATTCGGTCTTCGGGAAATGCTGGGCTGCCCGCATGCAGTGGTGTTTTCAGCTCAATACCCACGTTGATATCTACTGGGCCGCTTGTTGGCCATGACTGTAACTGTCGGGCGCCTTGGACAACGGTAGCGGTCAATATTCGTTCGGTTGGAGGCGCAGACAGCGGAAGCACCTCAGGTGGAACATCTACTTCATAGTCCTTGAGAAACATACGACGGCCTGAATAGCCGACGTATTCTGTCTGGATTTTGAAGCGAGCGTAAGATCCGCTTGCGCTGTCTATGAATGACTGGGTAGACGATAGAACCAATGTCTTCAAGCCCAGATTATCGCTAGCGGCCCGTAGAGCGTACCGCAGAGGAACTCCCAGGGAGACCCACAGCCCGACGACTTCTTGCAACCAAACCGCAGCGTGTTCTCCGTCCGCCTGTACGTGAACGACACTTTGCGCGTATAAGTTTCGGCGCAGCACACTTACTTTGGCGAACGCATCTTGGGCGGGCTGACCGTAGATAATGATCAACTTCGCCGCCCTGATTTGCTGAACTGCCTCGACGGAACCGGCGATGACGATGTCTACCGCCTGGCCGTTATCGCTCCACTCAACATCCTCATCCTCTTTTAAACCGAAGGCTTCACGGCCAAGAGTAGGGCTGGTTATCACGCATCGTCCCGTCGACGATGCCCTTTGCTCAGGAAAGCGCGGCCGCGCCCTGCTTTCCCATTCCGGGAACACTTGCTGTGATCCTAGTAACTTGGACAGTTCCAAAACTGCAGCGTGCACCGCCCCACTTCCGCCAGGCCAGCTCCACACGGATCTGGCCACCTTGATGGTTAGATTACGCCTGCGTTTCAGACTTTCAAAAGCTCGGGCCAGCGCTAGAGCCCGCAGCGGATCGACCCATTGATCAGCATCCAACAGACTGGCATCGCCGCCCCACACAGAGGGCCTGTACCGAGGCGCTGCGTCATTGAGACAATCGAATGTCTTGGATGGGTCATGCCACCATGCCCAATCCCTTGTCTCCAATAAAATCCCCAATGCTGCCCGGGCTGCCGGTCCCAGGTGTGCATCCTCTTCGCCCAGCCACTGGATGTCCTTTTCCTGCTTGCTCATCTCGAGTTTCCTACTACGTGGCCAGCCTAGTGATACGTGGCAACTGGCATCAGGTATATATCGGTGAGCACCCCAGTGGCCGCATCACCAGTCCCGGGCAAAATGCTTCGTAATCAATGCTCTTGGTGCCCCCTCTCTATTTTAAGGCTTGCTACGATGTGTTGTCTGCCATGAGGCAGGTTCTTTGCTCAACATCAGAGGGTATTGTCATACGTCGGTGGTCCTCGATCACAGGCCTTCTTCAAAACTCCATTAGCCCCGATCACATCCCCTGATTGATTCATCTGAAAAAGCCTACGCTCAACGTCGACTACCCGAGCGGTTGGTAAATCGTCTCGAGCGATGTGACCAAGACGATCGCAGCATAGCTCCTAAGCATTCAAGTTAATGATGCTTGTAGGAATACTGATGGAGTCGTCTTTGGTTTCACCTAGCACCTTATCGTTTTGAACTCGATGCGTTTGCATGATTTGTCGACCCCGTGTCGCTGAGCGGACTGGGTCGAGACACATGCGAATCTTGCTTACAGACGATACTTTTGAAAACTAAGGCAGCTTCAAGTCAGCATTTCGTATAGTGCTGGCCGCTGGTTTTGTGCAAAAAACGCCAAAGCCTCGTTAAGCTGTGCTGCGGTGAGATCAGCCCAGAAGCGATTCACCATAGAGGCGGACGCCCCCGTATTAGCCTAATGACATAGTAATCGTTCAGGCAATCAATCGGGAGTGAGCCGTTAAATCGAAACGGATCAGAGCAAAGAACAGCAGTACAAAAAAGTTAAATCGATAAGTTATCAGCACAAAGACAGCGACTTCACGACCATCTTCTTCAAGCGTTAGGTGAGGAGCGGGACAAATCGGTCAATAGCGTGCAAAATCCGCTAACAACAACCACGTCGTGTCAAACTAACCAACCCCAACCACCTAGCAGGCCTCAGTTCTTCGCCCCCAAAAGTAATGCAGCCAAGAGTTTACCACCACAAACTGAAACACCAGAATCAAATTTAAATTCATAAACCACTAGAGAACTTGAGAGATTATGCCCGCAACTGTTTTCCGAACATCTTTACCCAACCTGCCCAAGTCACTCTCAACCAGAGAAAGGTAACGTCCCCCTCCATGTGACTTATTTACACACTCCAGGATTTTAGCGACATCACTGCATCGATACGCCGTCAAAGCAAGATCTCCAGGTCTCCAGGATGACGAAATAAAAGCTTCAACTAATTCACGGCGGGCAGCTTTGCAGCGGTCCCAGTCGAAAAAAGGGACAAATTTTAGAAGCTCGGGCACATCATCGGAGCTCGCCAACTCGTTATACAGTGGAGGAAATAAGGCCGCGATTATGGGAGATACCGGAAGGTGCCGCGCCTTAAGTAGCGATGGCATCAACACCCCAGCAGCTATCAGTAGAGCTTGTCGAGATTTTTTTTCTGCATCCGACATGATTTTTGCACATGCATCAACAGCCATCTCATCTAGATCAATTGCATCACGTGAATTTAAGGCAAATGCGACTTCATCTACAGCGCCAATAATGCACTCTCTCGCTGGAGAGGGAGCCATATTGAAAGCAATTAGATTTCGACTTGCGACATCTGAATCGACCCACCGTCTAAGTCCCGCACTAACAGCTCCGACAGCATTAAGCCTCATGCCAATTACCTCAAGCAACATGAGCAGAAATTTGTTTTCATCACCTTCGAAGCGGCTGCGCAAGCACCGCATTAATGCTCGACTAGCGATCTCGAATTTCTGCGATTCACTGACCCTTGGAATCAGAGAGCAAACAACCTTGACTTGAAGGTTGATTGGCAGGTCATCCTGTATGGCAATTCGCACCAACATCTCAATAGAGTCTTTCGGCAAGCACGTTAAAATGCACTCGCTTATTTCGCTGTCTGAAATAAGCTGCGCAAACTGATCTTCGCTTGCCTGTTCAAGCACGCCGATGAGAAGCTTTGAGAAAGTAGTTCTGGTCAGTCGCTTTTCACCCAACAACCAAAGCACATCAGCCTTGGTAGGCTCAATTGACTGTGCTATCAGCGAGTTACGTTGCGCAGAAGCCTCTGACAAAACTAGCACCTCACGGATATTGGGTAACCCGCCTACCTTACGTGCTCGGTCTACCAGCAGTGTGTTCAGACGCTTAGCTTTAAACCCATTTACCTTTCCTAACCAGCTGAATTCCTCAGCCAACGCCGAGGAATCCATTCTATTGACTATCGGTTTAGCAACAGGCAATTGCCGATCATCAGTAAGATATGGAAGCAGAATCTTTCCTGCCCTATCTGCCAGCTGCGGATCGACGCTGCTTAGAGCTTTCCCCATCCGCTCAATGAGCATATCGTCGTTGACAACACGGCGGCCAAGATCACCATCTTGCGCCACAAGACCCGCGAGAATCTCCTTAGGTGCGTCGTAAAGCGCCTGCTCGACGACAGGATCAGCCCCTTTTGCGAGACCAGCTGCGATGCTCGGGATTAAGCCTACAATAGCCCCATTATGATCTGACTGGAGCAGAAAACTAACCGCGCCCAAAGGTGCACGCTCTGCAAGTTGCTCAGCAAGGTGTTGTGCTGCTGCCTTGCCAGCAGGCATTATCTGGCCTTGCATCTTTCTCGTGAGCGCACCTACGAAGTCCCATGCATCTTTATTGGATAAGGTGCTGGCTGCCCGACTAATTGCCTCGGCCAATAGTGGCTGAAGGGAATTGATGGCTACGGCGTTGCTTACCATGCCTGAGTTAGCAATATCCAGTAGCCCTAGAACTGCGGTAGGCGACTGCTTCAGTTTGACCAGCAGCTCGTCCCAAAGCAATGCGATACGGAGAGCTGCGGCACTATTCGCATCACGGTCTCCTAGCAAACTGATTTCTCGTTCTGATAATAGCCTCGGCAGAGGATCTTCAAAGACACGCTTCACAATCGCCCCAGTCCATCTGTGCCGATCGCTTTGTAGAGATCTGCCATCTACACGGCGGCCTGGCCAGTCGCTAAATTTTGCCTTGGCGGTCATCGGAGCAAAGACAAGATCGAGGTCGCGCCCACCTATCTTTCTCGGCGAAAGTGCAAACGTGGAAAGCGCAAAGCGCCGCCGTATATCTGGCCATAACGCGGTAAGTAGACGTAAGGCAATGAGCTCGGGATCCGGGGCGTCAAACACTACTACCGGCTTCGCATCTTCGAGGAAAAGCGCTTCGAGCATCTCACTGGCACTGAAGGATGGGGCGGAGGGCAATCTGTCTTCAGTGCACTCGTTCAGGTCGGTCCGAACTGCATGCTGCTCACTAGGAAGCTCAGTCAGCTTGAGTAGATTAAGCAGAGGTATAAGTGGCGCCTCGGTTGCCCAAACTTTGACATCAATCAGAACGCTCATCGTTCGAACGCAGCCCGCCCTAGCAACAGTGTGATCCTGCCATGTCCTAGCAATGACGTAGTAACTACCGCTCGGTAACGGATAGGCTGATAGATAAGGCGCAAACTTTTCCTTAGGACGAAGCGGCCCCGCTACATCCGAGAGGCGGTCAACAACCGCTTGATCCTCTTTGGACAGCACAGTCGAAGAGGCGATTAGTTGGTGCCCCTTGCGATAGCCGTGGATTTGAATTTCCGCAGTAATCACCGATTCATAGCCCCACAGCCCAGGCAATTGGGAGAGTGATATCGGAGTCTCTCCTCCACCCATCCTGATCCTTTAATACAACCCATCCCTTACCATTAGGGCCTGCCTCAAGAAATTCTTTCCGGTAAGCTGCGTCATTTTTTAGATCGCCACCTAAGCTACTGAGGCCAAATATCTGGATATCAAGCCCCTCTAAATCCATCAGTTTTCCTGCGACCAGAGGATACTCAGCCTCCAAGTATACAAAGGGGCCCTGTTGGAGTTTTTGAGAGTCAACCAGATCCCAGGCGGTGACGACCACAGACAACCGCGGACGGCTACCATCCTCACGACGGGCAAGTGAAAGCTCTAAAAAACGGATTAACTCGCAGAGCATGACCTGCGTGGGGAGAGCAGTCTCTCCATCATCCCCCAATCGCTCTAGTAACGTACGCGACGTTACCCAATCGAGTGGCCGTACATCTTGATCAGAACCAACCCTCACGAATAGCAAAGCGCCATCTGACCGCTCCAGCTCCTCCATCCAGTCGGAATCAATCTCGCTATTAATGACTGCGTTGCGCCAAAGCTCCCCCGATACATCCGGCACAATGATCCTGGCTTGTGGCCCACCTTTCGTCGCAGCGACCGCCACCTCAAAGTCTCGCCGTGCATCGCTATGCTCAGAACGTGGAGCGAACTCTCCAGCAAAAATGTGCGCAGTGATGTCGAGTACAAAATTGATATCATCAGGCTGCTCGGCAGCATGCAGCGCCCCACCCTCAGCATCGAGCGCTTGCCATAGAGGGCCAATGTAGTTGGTCTTCCCAGAGTCAGGACCACCCAGCAACACAATTGAACGGCTCATTAGTCCCTCCTGTATTTTAGATACGCACGACTACCCTCGGCAGGCTCGGTCGAACGCCAGAAGGTTGGCCGATCAGGTAAAGCGCCAATGGTTAAATTGATTAGCTCCGCCAGACCAAATCCTGCAGGCACACTTTTCGGATTATCAGAAAACGGGGCCACACCTACAATCTCAATCTCGGCATCCCGTCTGATGAACTCGGCTCTCAGACGTTGAGCCAACTGGTCATCAAGGACATGCACATCGTGGTGGGTAACTACGACCACCAAACGAGGTTTGCGGCCCTCCAACATGGTTTTCAACCGAGCGGCAAGCTGTCCTACACGGGCAATAAGCCCGTTTCGCTTCTCGATATCCGCGAGAGAACGCCCGTCGAGAACGACCCAAATTACTTCCGCTGATTTCAGGAAGTCCAGCCGATCCGCTCTTGCTGAGCTGACGAGTTCCTGGGTCCATTCCCCAGGTATGTCCGGTAGGGCTAGATCGACACGCCTCCCGTCCTCGGGGCGCACAAGCCGAAGGTGCAAAAAACCAGGGCGACGATCATCCGCCATCTCGGTATGCACCGTCATTTGCTCTGGAGCCCGACCTTCGTTCCAGTCCCTTGCACCACGTGCGATATCTTCGAAGCCTGCGAGACTTCTGCTATCAGCAAAACACCAGCCGTTCAATTTAGCGTGCGAGATCAGCAGATACAGGCTCGCCAGACATGCTGTCTTACCGGACTCTGGGTCGCCCAGAATGCCCACTACATTAACGTATCGCTTCCCCATCATCATGTTCAGCTCATCCAGCCCAAGCGTACGACTGGAGGGGAATGAGCGAGTTCGGGCGGGCTGAACAAGTACAGCGGCGCCAAGCCGATCGCTAAGTGGGGATGAGACTTCGGAGTCGCCCTGACCGTCGTCCACTGGCTGACTACCAACCTGGACTGGGGATCGGTTGGAGCACGTTGCCGGATCGCGCTCAAGTGCACATACCCCTGTCTCGTCAACAGTACACCCTTCAAATCCGCACGATCCACTCATAGCTTAGCCGGACCATTCAGTATTAGATTAAGTAAACCTGCCTCCAACAGTGCGCGCTCACCCCACTCCGATGCACGCCGCTTAACGGCTGCGCCGACGACATCCGCCTCTCCAGTTACCAATGCATGCAAAAGCGGAAAGACGGAAGGATGATCGGCGACCCAATTTTTATCGACTGCGCTACCGAGTTTTTCCCTGTCATCCTCAAGTGCCGCTAGCAGCTCTACTAGATCAAGTTCTGGATCATCCTCCACTGTTCGGAGAACGATCTCACGGTGCACCTCGCAAGGAAGACGACGAAGCATTTTTGAGCCTTCTATACCGGCAGTGACCACCCGTGTCGGCTCATTTATCGCGGAGGGTAGCCTTTTAAGTAAGCGACTACGACCAGCTTGCGCCCACCAAAGGAAATCTAACTCCTCTCTATCCAAGGCGGCGTTACGGCGTAAAGCCTCAACTGTTTTGGCCATGGATTCGACTGTGTTATAGGTAATCTCGCTTTCGGCAGAGATGGTGATTTTGGCAATGGAGGGGTCAGGAACAGCCCCTCGCTCCCTCGCTGCCTCAGCACCCTTCGAGCTCCAGTCAGCAGCGGCCTTGAGAACCTCGCAACGCAGGCTTTCTCTCCGAGTTGCCTCCAAGGCCGGTTGAAATGCCAGCGAAGACCAAAGCGCCGCAGCATATACATCAGTGGTCGACCACCCTCCCGACCCAACGTTTGTGCCGAGCATGGAGACCATCGCCATACCCGCGCAAACACTGACGTCTAGCGGCCGCTCCTTGTGTAAGTACGAGGAAGACTTCTTCTGAATTGCTGCCTGAACCTCACTCCCTAGCGTCTCGGGAGGAACCCCGTCACCACCAAGTGCACCGGCGACATCAGATGCCCTAGAGATGATCTTTTCTACGTTCCTTTCCTTAACCCAACTGCTTGCAAGGCTGGTCGCAGCCGAGCGCCGGGAGTTCACATCATCGTCAGTTACACTGACGCTGCAAACCCGCATATGAGCCGCAAAATTCTCCATTACTGCATTCCATCCTTTCGCTCGCGAATCAACCGATCAATCATGTGCTCGACCTGCTCCAGCTTGCCCTCTCGTGCAAGCCACTCCAATAGCTTGCGCTCTAGCCCCTGCGACATTGGCTCATCAAGATCTTCCGGAACTGCATCCAACTCAACGAGGATGCGCAAACGCTCCCCCTCCAGCAGATCACGGAAAAACCGGAGGCGGACGACCTCATAGCCTTCTAAAGGAGGTGGCATGAGCTTTAGCTCCTCGACCGAGGATGCCATTGGAACCATTTCAATAGTCGGCCCCGCCGAGCATGAGGCTTGCTCTCCTGGAGGCATACTACTGGTGTGCTGTACCGAAGGCACATCAGGCCGCTTTGCTTTGCGGAACGAAGGGCATCCCAGCCGATAGTTAGGATTTGCTCCACCCAGGCGTTGATCGTCCGCTTCAAACTGCGTTCGCTCTGGATTCCATGCTCTAGGATGAATGGTCACCGACAGGCTATCTGTCTCTGCATCCCAGTCGAACTCAATGACGTTGTAGGTGAAGGTGTATTCCGCATTAGATTTGAAAGGGACAGTCGCGCCGGCAGCCAGCATCATCAGGTCACAGCCCGGCTCAACACTGTCGACCGACACCTTGGGGTCGTGTTCATGGCCGGAGATGAAGACGCGTGCCCGGTTTCGTACGTATGTTTGTACTTGCTCTCTGTCTTTGTACCAACCCAGAGGGTGGTGAACGAGGATGATGTTCTCTACGCCATCCTCACGAGGTATGGTGAACTGCCTAGCACCTATCATCAACTCAGGATGCTCATCTCTCTCTTTGCCATGGCATAGCAGGGATGAGTTGAGCCTGATGAAGCGGATCGCACGTCCAGGTGCGAGAGTGACCACCATCTCAGAAGCATAAACTCCATCGTTATTGAGCGGACAGTTGTAGCCGAAGCTGAAGCTCCCATAATCCTTGAATCGAGCGAAGAGCGCTTCCCGAATCGACGCGTCATTTAGGAACTCCCCAAACTCTGCGGCTCCCCCGTCCCTAATCCGATCCAGAATCAATCTAACGCCCGCAGTAAGCTTTGACCTATCAAGATCATGGTTGCCCGGCACCATCTGTACGCAGTCGATCCCTACCCCTATGCTACCTGCCAGCTCATCCAGCCATTTCGCGGCTTCATCGTACTCGGCCTTCACACCAGACTGAGCAATGTCACCAGTCACCAAAATTCCATGAGCGGCACCACCTGGAATTTTTGAGACTACTTCTTTGGCATCTAGGATCAATTGCTGCTTTACATCGCCATGAATCTGGACACGGTCATCCTTTTCTTGGCCGAAGTGGATGTCGGACACATGAACAAATACTGCAGACATTCGCTCTCCCTTCTCTGTGGCCAGCTTGAACGCCTAAATTACTAACATTTTCAGCTAAGCTTTGCGATGGCTCATCGGCAAAATGCCATCAGTCTCTCAGCGCCTATCCATACCTATGGAGGCTAGGGGCTAGCTGTGGAATCCCCACCCATCCTTGACCTATGCCTAGAGCGTAGAAGGAAAAATAAAAGCGCCCATCGGTTTCCTGAGGCGGAATGCGTCAATTTCGTTTGGTATTGGTTCCATCCCGCCCCACCTGCTCATGATATAAATTCTCATTTGCACTTTGAGTTCTCAACCTTCTGCTCACTTGCTGTCAATCTCAACTATCTACATGAAATCCTTGCTAAAGGTTGAACACCCATCTTTTCTGTAGCCGGCGAGAGAGCAGCCGTACAGTCAGCAAATAGTAATACCGAGTTGCCTCGCTGCGTCGATCTAGGCGATGCTCAAGAAACCAAGCCACATGCTTCCTCTGCCAAGACCAAGGCGTCTCTCGCTGCCAGCGTTCAGTGATTTCGGCTTGGATGATTTTCGCCTGCCGCAAATGACGTTGCCTCGTGACGTGCGATCCGGTCAACACGCCAGCCAAGAACAATTCCATATCGAATGGCTTACTCATGTGCGCCCTCCAATGTAGGTGGCGACCACATCGATCCGACCGTGCCCCAGCTCATAGCTGATTCGCCTCCGGGCCTCACGATCAAGATGCCTGTCTACCTGGCAACATTGGCCACCGTTAATAGGCGCACGGTGCAGGGTGATGTGCTCATAGCGCTCACATGCATACGCCGCTCGTAGCTCATGGAAGCCTTTGAGGTTGTGTGCATGCAGGGTGTCCCGTGCAGAGCGGCTGATTTCCTGCAGAACATTGAGGTAGTTTTCGTCTGGCGCAATTAGGTTGCGGCTACCCGTAGGCGAAACCTGCCGCGCAAACCCAAGTGCACCTCGGACATGGTCGTCCACCAAAATCCAGCGTGGTGCCGAGGCGCCGGCGCGGCCACCTTTGGTGCCATCCTGAATGTTAATCCTGCCTAGCTCTTTAGCCTCGCGGCTTAGCCGTGGCAGGTCAGCCAAGATTGCCTCACGCAAGCGCATGCCGGTGGCTCGCGCCAGCAGGATGATCGCTGCGACCCGTCCCTGGTCAAGGCTGCAAAGCGCATCGACGATCTGATTAACCTCTTCGCGGTCTTGGCCCTGCGGCACCGACTGACGTACCCCGCTGCGCTGCATACCCAATGCCTTGCTCGGGCTTGGCAACTTCACGTACTGATCACCGCGAAGCGCCGCCATGGCCCTGTTAACGCTGGAGAGCCGATTTTGTGCGGTGCTGACAGCGAGATCACCGCGCCTAACCATGTCGCACAGATACGCCGCATAGTCGGCCAGCACCTCCCGATCAATCAGCCGCGCATCATTGATACCGGGCCCTAGTTCGGAGCGGCACCACTTCACGAATGCCTGCCACCGATTACAGTGTGCCCTCACCGTGCCGTAGTGACCGCCGCCGAACATGTCTTTGAGCGCCTGCGGACCTGCGTAGCTCAATTGCCTGCCGTAGCCGAAATTACGGCCATCGCGTCTACCCACCAATGCCATGTCGGTCACCTCATCGTCCCGCTCTTCGATCCTCGCCCCACGTCATCCCGCCAAGAATGCTGAGTGTTATCAGGGATCAAGGCCCCTGCGACCTGTGGGGAATGTCCACTACGCGGAACTGGCGGCTCCTTACGTCCGGGAGCAAGGGCATCTCATGATCTGGCCTCCTGAGCACCGTTACCGGTGGGCGGGTGGAGGCTGCATTGGCTGACGAGACCAGTGCCGCGAGATCCTGAGCCAGGTGCAAGCAGCAATGCGATGACCGGGGAATACCTGACTGTCAGTCAGGTGCAGTCCATTCCCTGGTCTGCGGCACCATCATCTACATGGCTGTTGCTGGTGACATCGGCGTTTGTCACGCCGATTGTCACGAGGAGAGTTGTCGCAAAGCCAAGTGCGATGGGGGCTGCAGCAGTGTTAGAAGCGCCCGTCTCTTTCCAGAGAAAGAGACGGGCACAGGTTGGCGCAATAGTCGGCCAAGCGGATAGGTTGCTGCAGGGCAGCACAGTACGGTGTAGCTGGCGCACGAGGGCCATGAGATTAGATAGCATCCATCACCGGGAAGGTGACCGGGCGAGCTGCCGGATGCGAATCGCCCTTGGGGAGAACCACCGCGGGAGCGGCGTGACCTTGAAGGTTCGGGTCACCTGGGGTGCTGTCATCGACAGCGCTTGCATGGCCAGTTCTACGCCTGTGGATAAACCCGGTCAAGGGCCGAAACTCAGCGTTCTTGGGGACCTGAAAAGCGGTCATCCATCGGTGGAATTCCGTGGTAAACCCCGGACAACGTAGTGGCTTTTAGCTCTTCAAAGTGAGGTCCATCCAAACAGGGCGGCTTTGCAGCCCTGTTTGGATGGACCCGTGTGAAAGAGCAGCCAGCGCCGATCTTGCAGGCTCACCCGCGATTGAATGCGCCATGGCCATTTGGCAAGGCGGTGACGTTATCGCCTACCGGGTGGGCAAACTCATGCGGGGTCACATGCCCCGATCTGTTGGCATCGATATAATTGCTCCACCACGCCATGATCAACCGACGCTGCTCCAGAAACTGGGCCTTGTGGATATACGCGGCGCGCACGCGGTTACGCTCCTGATGGCTCATCTGCCGCTCAATCGCCGCGTCCGTCCATAGCCCTGATTCGAGCAAGGCACTACAAGCCATGGTCCTGAAACCATGCCCGCACACGTCCTTGGTGGTGTCGTAGCCCATATTGCGCAGCACCTGGTTAACCGTATTCTCCGACAAGGGTTTCCAATACCTGTGGTCACCGGGCAAAACCAGTTCAGAGAAGCGATTCAAGCTGCGTAGCCGCTCAAGGATCTCGATGACTTGAGGCGACAGCGGCACTATCTGAATGTCCCCACTCATCTTGGTCCCGCGCGTGGAATAGCGGACGCCTTCAATCGGCCTACGGGTATCGGGGATTTCCCACATCGCCCGTTGCAGGTCGAATTCATCCCACCGCGCAAAGCGCAGTTCGCTGGAGCGCACGAACACATGCAGCGTCAGCAGCACTGCGAGCCGGGTCAGCTCGCGACCGGTGTAGTTGTCGATCCGATCCAACAGTTCAGGAAGGCGGTTCAGCGAGAGCGCAGGACGGTGCACGGTACGTGGCGCTTGAATCGAACCCGCCAGATCGAGCGCCGGATTCTGAGTGATCTGTCGCGCCCGCTTCGCACCCCGCATGATCGTGGATAGATAGTTCTGCACACGCAGCGCTACATCCATGGTGCCGCGATCCTTGATCCGCTGAGTGACCTCAAGCAGATCGTGGGTGTCGAGTTCAGCGATAGGCCGCTGGCCAATCAGTGGAAAGACATGGGTGCGCAACCTGCTCAGCACCGTCTTGGCGTGGCCCTCGGTCCAGCGCCGGGACATTTCGACGTGCCACTCCAGGGCAACGGTTTCAAAGAGAAGACTCGCCCGCTGGGCAGCGATCTTAGCCTTCTGCTTTTCTTCCATCGGATCAAGGTTATCGAGCAACAGAGCCTTGGCCTCATCACGCTTGGTCCTCGCGACGGCCAACGAAACGATGGGGTACTTGCCTATGATCAGCGTGCCTTCCTTGCCGTTGGGTTTGAAATACCGCAGCCGCCAAGTCTTCGAGCCACAGGGCGTGACGTAAAGATACATACCCCCGCCGTCGAACAGTTTGTAGGCGCGATCACGCGGTTTCGCCGTGCGACATTTCAGGTCGCTGAGCGGAATGGCTAGACGTGGCATAGGGGTACGTTCTCCATTCAGGAAAGACGCTGTACCCCAAAAATACCCCCGGTTATTGGGGATTTTATTGGTTCCCGACGGAGGGTCGTGGAAACAAAAAAACGGCCAAAAGGCCGTTTTAGAGGGCTTCCAAAGCATTCAGCGGAATGCAGTGGAGCTGGATGTGGTGCCGGAGACAGGAATCGAACCTGCGACCTTCGCGTTACGAGTGCGCTGCTCTACCGACTGAGCTACACCGGCGTGGCGATAACGCTACCACTGCCGGATCGCTTACGCAAATCACTGTTTATTAACAGCAATTGCGTCTGTTTCAGAGGGCTTTGCAGCCTGCCGGGGCGAGGTCTTCGTTGAGGGTGCTGGTGCAGGCCCAGCCGCTTGCGGCGCGGGTCAGGGTGATGGTTTTGTCGGTGGCGATGGCCGGGGCGTCGATCAGGGTGCAGACGATGCTGCCCACGCCCGTGGCCGCGGTGCCGCTGGCGGCAATGGCGCAGTGGGCGGTGCGCTCCTGGCCGCCCAGGGCGGCGACGTTGGCGATGTCTTTGCCTTCGTTCAGGCGCAGGTCGAAGGCGGTCTTGAGCGCAGAAATTTCTACCAGGGCCGCCGTGGCTTTGGTGCGTACCTGGCTGTTGGTGTAAATCGGTAAGGCGATGGTCGCCAGAATGCCGATGATCGCCACCACGATCATCAGTTCGATCAAGGTAATACCGCGTTGCCCTTTCATGGACACTCTCCCTCACAAAATCAGTTCATGCCGGCCGCAGTGGTGCGGCGCCAGCAGGCGCGCCAGTAGGCCCGAACAGACACCTTTTGTCACCCTGTGACGGTCATTCGGTCGCTCTGGCTCGACTACTCTAGTGGGCGGCGGGCAACCCTGCTCGCCACTCGGGGCCTGGAGCTGTTACCAGGCTTGTGCAAGGCAGCGCAACAAGGATGTGGCGATGACCGAAAGCAACCGGATGTACAGCTGGCAAGGCACCAACGCCCAGGGTGCCTTGATCAGCGGCCAGAGTGCGGCGCGCAGCCCGGCGTTGATCAGGGCGCAGTTGCGCCAGCGCGGGATTCGCCCGGGGCGTATCGCCAGTGTGCGCCCGCCGTTGTGGCAATGGCGGCGGCCACTGGATGGCAAGGCGTTGAGCCAGTTCAGCCGCCAGCTGGCCACCCTGGTCAAGGCCGGGGTGGCGCTGTTGCAGGCGCTGGATGTAGTGGCCCAGAGCAGCACTAACCCGGCGCTGGCCAGCCTGCTGGGGGCGATCAAGGCCGATATCGCCGCCGGCAGCAGCCTGGCCACTGCCCTGCGCAGCCACCCGCAGTACTTCGATCGGCTGTACTGCAACCTGGTGGACGCCGGTGAGCAGTCCGGCAGCCTGGAGACGGTGCTGGCCCAGGTGGCGGCGCTGCAGGAGCAACGCCAGGCCCTGCGCATGCGGCTGAAAAAGGCCATGACCTATCCTCTGCTGGTGTTGCTGGTGGGCTTTGGGGTGTCGGCGTTGTTATTGCTGGAGGTGGTGCCGCGCTTTCAGTCGTTGTTCGGCGGTTTTGGTGCCGAGCTGCCGGCCTTTACTCAACAGGTGATTGGCTTGTCGCAGTGGTTGGGCGCGCACCTTGGGTGGCTGTTGATAACGTTTGGCGGCGCTTGTAGTGCGCTGGTTTGGGCTTATCGGCACAAGCCTGGGGTGCGTTTGTGGCTGGTGCGCGTGGCGCTGCGCTTGCCGGTGCTTGGCAGCCTGCTCCGGCATGCCGCCCTCGCCCGCTTTGCCCGCACCCTGTCGACCTCGTTTGCCGCCGGGGTGCCGCTGGTGGAGGCGCTGGGGCCGGTTGCCGGGGCCTGCGGCAATCCGTTGTATGAGCAGGCGGTGCACAAGGTGCGCGACGACCTTGCCAGTGGCCTGGCCTTGAACGTGGCGTTGCGTACCAGCGGGCTGTTCCCGGCGCTGGTGGTGCAGATGTGCGCCATTGGCGAGACAGCCGGCACGCTGGACGATATGCTCGCCAGGATCGCCAGCCACTATGAACAGGCCATCGACCACCTGCTCGACACCCTCACGGCCCTGATTGAGCCGTTGATCGTGCTGATCCTGGGGTTGCTGGTGGGCAGCCTGGTGATCGCCATGTACCTGCCAATCTTCCAGCTGGGCAATGTGATCTGACCATGAACCTGTTGAACACCCTGGCCAGCCAGCCACTGATGTACCTGAGCTTCGCCCTGTTGCTCGGGCTGATTGTCGGCAGCTTTCTCAATGTGCTGGTGCATCGCCTGCCGATCATGCTCGAACGCCAATGGCAGGCCGAGGCCCGTGAGGTACTGGCGTTGCCCAGCGAGGCACAAGCGCCGCGCTTCGACCTGTTTTTACCGCCCTCGCAATGCCCGCATTGCGCCCACCGCATTCGCCCGTGGGAAAACATACCGGTGGTGAGTTACCTGGCCTTGCGCGGGCGCTGTTCCGCTTGCCAGGCGCGCATCAGCCCGCGCTACCCGCTGGTGGAAATTGCCTGCGGGGCGCTGACGCTGTTTGCCGCCTGGCATCTGGGTTTTACCGTCGCGGCCCTGGCGTTGATGGTGCTGAGTTGGGGCCTGCTGGCCATGAGCTTGATCGATATCGAGCACCATCTGCTGCCCGATGCCCTGGTGCTGCCGTTGTTGTGGCTGGGGCTGATCGCCAATGCCTTTGAACTGTTCGTCCCGCTGGAGGATGCCTTGTGGGGCACGGTGGCCGGTTACCTGAGCCTGTGGTCGGTGTTCTGGGTGTTCAAGCTGGTCACCGGCAAAGAGGGCATGGGCTATGGCGATTTCAAGTTGCTGGCCATGCTCGGCGCCTGGGGCGGCTGGCAGATTTTGCCGCTGACCTTGCTGTTGTCGTCGCTGCTGGGGGCGGTGATCGGCCTGGTTATGCTGCGCCTGCAGCGCAAGCAGGCGAGCACGCCGATCCCCTTTGGTCCCTATCTGGCCATTGCGGGCTGGATCGCGCTGCTCTGGGGTGGTCAAATAACCACTTCCTATCTGAAATATTCCGGATTCTGATGACCACCGCTGCTTTCACCCCCTGGATTCTCGGCCTTACCGGCGGCATCGGCAGTGGCAAGAGCGCCGCCGCGCAGCGCTTTGTCGAGCTGGGTGTGCACCTGGTCGACGCCGACCAGGCCGCGCGCTGGGTGGTCGAGCCGGGCCGCCCGGCGCTGGCGAGTATCGTCGAGCGTTTCGGCCCGGGGGTGCTGCTCGAAGACGGCCAGCTCAACCGCGCGGCCCTGCGCGAGCTGATCTTCGCCGACCCGCAGCAACGGCTGTGGCTCGAAGCGCTGCTGCATCCCTTGATCGGCCAGGAGATCTTCAGCTACCTGGCCAAGGCCGAGTCGCCCTATGCGGTGTTTGTTTCGCCGTTGATGGTCGAGTCTGGCCAGTACAAACGCACCGACCGCCTGCTGGTGATCGATGCGCCGCAGGCACTGCAGGTGCAACGCACCCTGCTGCGCGACCAGACCAGCACTGAGCAGGTGCAGGCCATCCTCAAGGCCCAGGCCAGCCGTGAACAACGCCTTAGCCACGCCCACGACGTGATCGTCAACGACCGCGACCTGGCCTGGCTGCATTCGGAGGTCGACCGCCTGCACCACTTTTACCTGACTTTGCGAGGAGGCCAAGCATGAGCCAACCAACGACCGTAGATTGCCCGACCTGTGGCGCCCCTGTGGAATGGAGCGCGGCCAGCGCGTTTAGGCCGTTCTGTTCCGACCGCTGCAAGCTGATCGACCTGGGTGCCTGGGCCTCGGAAGAGCACAAGATTCCGGTCGCTCCGGATGCCGAAGACGAGCTGTTCTCCGGCGAGCTCGACCCGCGTCACTGAGGCCTCAGCGCTCGGGGTCGTCATCCTTCCACGGGGCCTGCAGGTAGCGGGTCCGGTTGAAGGTCTCCAGCCACTCCGGGCAGAACACCACCAGGGCGCTGACCACCATGCCGTTGATGAAGGCTTCGGGGAAGATGATCAGCCACAGGTAGCCGATAAAGTCCTCGATCCACTCCGGCATGACGAACCGCCCGTCCATCCACAGCAACCCCAGCCCACCGAGCAGGCACAAGAGTGCCGACAGCGCCGCGGCAAAAAAGCCTGAACAGAAGATATAGACGAACAGGTTGCGCGGCTGGGCTCGCTCCACCAGGATCGCGCACACCTCGGTAACCAGCACCGGCAGGCCGATCAGCAGCAGGCCATTGACCCCCATCGCCGCCAGGTCCTGACGCCCCAGCGCCAGCAGGCCGAGCTGCGCCAGCAAGCCACCGACAATCGCCAGCGGCCAGTCCAGCAGCAGGGTGACGGCGGTCATGCCGATAAAGTGATACGACACCCCGGTGTCGAAGTCGCGGCGCACCAGCCACAGGGCAAACAAGGCGAACACCGTGCCAAACAGCAAGTGCTGGCGCCGGCTGTCAGCGAACAGTTCCAGCCAGCGGGTACGCGCCACCGCCCAGATCAGCACGGGTACGTAGGCGACCCAGGCGATGGTCAGGGTCTGGCTGGAAAGTACGGCGGCACTGATCACGGCAAATAACCCTTGTGCGAGTAAGGCAATAGACCTGGGGGCAGTCTACACCTCGGGGCTGGCTTGATCAGCCTCCGCCGGTGCTTTGGGTGCCTCGAACAGGCGGAACACTGCGCCTTCAACCAGCCAGTCTGCTGGCTGGCAACTCGGGTTGCGCTGCAGCTCGACCACGCTGACGGTGGTCGCCGACACCTGCACATCGGCCCAGGCGCCGTAGCAAGCGAACTCGTTCAGGGTCAGACGCAAGCGGTAATCGCCGGGCATGACGCTGAGCACCTTGGGGTTGAACTCGGCGTAGCTGCGCACGATTTCATCTTCTGCGCCGCGATGGTCGATGAGTTTGACGCTGTAGGGCGCTGAATCGCCCTCCTTGAGCACTATATAGCGGCCATCCGGGGTGTCGTAGGGCACGGTAGGCGTCCAGAACAAAAAGCCCACGCCGTACACCACCAGGGCACAAACCACCGTGCCGGAACCGAATATGCCGCCCATCTTCACTACGCTCATGTTTCTTCCCTGATATTCACTGAGCCCACAACGGGTGCGCAGTCTAGGCGCTGGCCCGGCGTTGCAGCAATGGCTTGCAGACATTTCCTGCAAAGCTCAATTGAACGCTAAGCTTGTGCCCATGGACGACTCAGACTACTTGCGCCTGCTCACCATTCAGGCCGAACAAGCCAATGCGTTTCTATCCAATGCCCGTAAATGGGAACGTGAGCGTTGGGTCTGCCAGCGCCTGCTGCAAGGCCTGAATATTCCTTACCGCAGCGAAGATTTTGCTGCCGCCGGGCAAGAGCCGCCTGACGTGCTGTTTCGCGATGCCGCCTTCGAGGTGTTTTTTGTCCTCGATGAGGGCCGGCGCCTGAACGACGAGTGGCGCGAAGAGCTGCAGCGCCGGCGCAGTGCTTTCTCCTTGAGCCAGCTGGTGCGCCGCGAAGCCCGGCCACGGCGGATCAGCGCCCAGGAGCTGCTGCAGCGCCTGGCGCCTACCCTGCGGAAAAAATCGCACAACTATCAGGAGCGCGGCCTCGACCTGAGCGAGCTGGACATCATTGCCTTCGCCAGCCTCAAGCGCGAAGTGCTCGACCTCAATAGCCACTTCCCGCCACCCACCGAATACCTGCGCCAGGGCTGGCGCTCGTTGTCGCTGGTGGGCCCGACCTTCGCCCGGGTGTTGTTTGCCCACCCCGATGCACCGGACTTCTTGCGTGGCAATCTGGGCCGCAGCATCGTTTTTGATGTCGGAATCAGCCTCTGAGCTGGCCCCCTGCCAAAGCCCGATGGCATAAATTCTGCGCCGGTGATACAAAGCGCAATCATTCGTTATAAAGACAGCCAAGTGACTGAAAGATGGGCGACCTTCGAGCAACTACAGTGAACACTGTAGCTTTCCCACAGTCACAAGCGTCTATCTGACGAGGCCCTCATGACCAGCCGCCTGAATCCCGATGACCAGCGTCGTGTCGATGAATACCTGCAAGCCCCTCAGCACCAAGTCGAGCGCAAGCCTTTCCGGCCCTGGCTGCTCCTTGTGCTGGTGGTGGCCGTAACGGTTGCGCTCGGCTTGTTGAGCCGCCTCTTGAGTCAACTGGTGCTATGAGCTGCCTTGCGCTCGCCCACAACGCCCGCCCCGTGCGGCCTACCACTCAAGACCCGAATTCCGTAAACCTTATGAGATATCTCCATGACTCACCGTATAGTGATTGTCGGCGGCGGCGCCGGCGGCCTGGAACTGGCGACCCGCCTGGGTAAGACCCTGGGCAAAAAGGGTAGCGCCAGCATCACCCTGGTCGACGCCAACCTGACGCACATCTGGAAGCCGCTGCTGCACGAAGTGGCGGCCGGCTCGCTCAACTCTTCCGAAGACGAACTGAACTACGTGGCCCAGGCCAAGTGGAATCACTTTCAGTTCCAGCTCGGGCGCATGAGCGGCCTGGACCGCGAAACCAAGCAGATCCAGCTGGCCGCGACCCTCGATGAGGACGGTCGCGAGCTGCTGCCTGCGCGCACCCTGGGCTATGACACCCTGGTGATCGCGGTGGGCAGCAACACCAACGACTTCGGCACCCTGGGCGCGGCGCAGCATTGCCTGTTCCTCGACACCCGCAAGCAGGCCGAGCGTTTCCACCAGCAACTGCTCAACCATTACCTGCGTGCCCACGCAGGTGATCAGGCCCATGAAAAAATCAGCGTGGCCATCGTTGGTGCCGGTGCCACCGGTGTCGAGCTTGCCGCCGAGCTGCATCACGCGGCCCACGAGCTGGCGGCGTATGGCCTGGATCGTATCCAGCCAAAAGACATGCACATCACCCTGATCGAAGCCGGCCCGCGGGTGCTGCCAGCCCTGCCGGAGCGCATCAGCGTGCCGGTGCACAAGACCCTGGAAAAACTCGGGGTAACGGTGATGACCAACGCGGCGGTCAGTGAAGTGACGGCCGATGAGCTGCGCACCAGCAATGGCGAGGTGATTCAGGCCAGCCTCAAGGTGTGGGCGGCGGGTATTCGGGCGCCGGGGTTCCTCAAAGACATCGACGGCCTGGAAACCAACCGCATCAACCAGCTAGTGGTACGCCCTACCCTGCAGACTACTCTGGACGACAACATTTTCGCCTTTGGCGACTGTGCTGCCTGCCCGCAACCGGGTAGCGACCGTAACGTGCCGCCACGGGCACAGGCTGCGCATCAGCAGGCGTCGTTGCTGGCCAAGGGGCTCAAGGCGCGCCTGGAAGGCAAGCCGTTGCCGACTTATGCGTACCGGGATTACGGCTCGCTGGTGTCGCTGTCGCGCTTCTCGGCGGTGGGTAACCTGATGGGCAACCTGACCGGTAGCGTGATGCTCGAGGGCTGGTTGGCGCGGATGTTCTATGTGTCGCTGTATCGCATGCACCAGATGGCGCTGTATGGGACTTTCCGTACGCTGATGCTGATGCTCGGCAGCCGGATTGGTCGCGGGACTGAGCCGCGGTTGAAGCTGCACTGATTTTGTATTGGCTTTGAGGGCCTCATCGCGGGTCAAGTCGAGGCGTCGCACCGCCGCTCCCACAGGTATGGCGGTGTTTCTGTGGGAGCGGCGGTGCGGCGACCCGACTTGACCCGCGATGGCGTCGGCATTGTTTATTTCAGTACCCGATAAGTACTCTGCACAAAGCCGCTTTCAAAGGTGGTGCTGCGCATATGCTGCAGCGTCACGTCCTTCGCCAGGGCCCCGAACAGCGGGATGCCGCTGCCCAGCAACACCGGTATGCGGGTGATGGTCAGTTCATCCAGCCGGCCTTCGCGCAAAAAGCTCTGAATCACCTGCCCGCCATCGAGGTACAGGCCCTTGGCGCCTGTTTCATTCAGGTGCTCGACCAGGTCGGCGACCGGCCCCGGGTGCACTTCAACGCCATGCTGCATATCGGCCTGCTGCAAGGTGCTGCTCAGCACCACCACGCGCTTGTGCGGATACGGCCACTCGCCAAAGGTCAGGACCTTCTCGAAGGTGTTGCGGCCCATGACCAGAGTGTCGATGGTGGCCATGTACGCCGCATAGCCGTGATCGTCACTGGAGCTGGTGGCAACCATCAGCCAGTCCAGCTCACCGCTCTCACGGGCGATGAAGCCATCGAGGCTGGTGGCGATGTACACGGAGGTTTTCAGGGGCACGGCGCAACTCCTTTGCAGGAAATAACCGGATAGTATCAGCCAGGGCGCAGAAACGAAAAAAGGGCACCTTTTGCAAGGTGCCCTTCTTTCTGAAGATGGTCGGGGTAAGGGGATTCGAACTCCTGACATCCTGCTCCCAAAGCAGGCGCGCTACCGGACTGCGCTATACCCCGGTAAAAAAAAAGGCTCCGATTAAGGTGCCTTTTTTTATGGCTGGCTGCTAATGGCAAACCAACCTTTTAAGATTTGAACCCAGCGTACCGGATTCAAAAATGGTGGGTCGTGTAGGATTCGAACCTACGACCAATTGGTTAAAAGCCAACTGCTCTACCAACTGAGCTAACGACCCTAAGATGGTCGGGGTAAGGGGATTCGAACTCCTGACATCCTGCTCCCAAAGCAGGCGCGCTACCGGACTGCGCTATACCCCGGCTTGAAATTTGGCTCCGCGACCAGGACTCGAACCTGGGACCCAATGATTAACAGTCATTTGCTCTACCGACTGAGCTATCGCGGAACTATCAATTTCAATTACAACAGTGCTGCAATTTCGAGTGCTGTATCACTACCGCTTCGAACTCTTCGACCTTGTGCATCGCTGCGTTCATGTCTCTGAGGCGCGCTATTCTACAACCTTCAAAACCCTTGTCAACCCCTAATTTGCATTCAACTTACTGATTTGCAACTTTTTTTCAGATTCCCAATTTTGCCGGGAAGCTGCGGGGCGACATACAGCGGGGCGCACTTTACAAGCACTCGAGAAAAAATGCAAAGAAAAAAGGCCTCGAAATTCGAGGCCTTAGCGTAACCCGCCGAAAACTCAGGCGAAGACGATCTCTTCGCCCTCGACCTTCGCCGTGATGGCGCTGCCTGGCAGGAACTGGCCCGACAGGATCAGCTGCGCCAACGGGTTCTCGATCCAGCGCTGGATCGCCCGTTTCAGCGGCCGTGCGCCATAGACCGGGTCGTAACCGACGGCGATCAGTTTATCCAGCGCCTCGGGGCTCAGCTCAAGGCTCAGCTCACGTTCGGCCAGACGGCTGCGCAGGCGGCCGAGCTGGATCTGGGTGATGCCGGCAATCTGCTCGCGACCCAGCGGTTCGAACACCACCACTTCGTCGATCCGGTTGATGAACTCCGGCCGGAAGTGCGAACCCACGGCATCCATCACCGCCGCACGCTGCGCTTCACGATCACCCACCAGCTCCTGGATCTGCGAAGAGCCCAGGTTGGAGGTCATGACGATCACGGTATTGCGGAAATCCACCGTCCGCCCGTGGCTGTCAGTCAGGCGACCGTCTTCCAGCACCTGCAGCAACACGTTGAACACATCCGGGTGGGCCTTCTCGACCTCGTCCAGCAGCACCACCGCATAAGGTTTGCGCCGCACGGCTTCGGTCAGGTAGCCGCCCTCTTCATACCCTACGTAGCCTGGTGGAGCACCGATCAGGCGAGCCACGGAGTGTTTCTCCATGAACTCGGACATGTCGATGCGCACCATGGCCTCTTCAGTGTCGAAGAGAAATTCCGCCAGCGCCTTGCACAGCTCGGTTTTACCGACACCGGTCGGGCCGAGGAACAGGAACGAGCCGCTCGGGCGGTTCGGGTCCGAAAGGCCGGCACGCGAACGGCGCACGGCGTTGGACACTGCCACCACGGCTTCTTCCTGGCCGATCACCCGCTCGTGCAGCAGGCTTTCCATCTTCAGCAGTTTTTCCCGCTCGCCTTCGAGCATCTTCGACACCGGGATGCCGGTCCACTTCGACACGACTTCGGCGATCTCTTCTTCAGTCACCTTGTTACGCAGCAGCTGGTTTTCCGCCTTGCCGTGCTGGTCGACCATCTGCAGGCTGCGCTCCAGGTCCGGGATCACCCCGTACTGCAGCTCGGCCATACGGCTGAGGTCGCCCTTGCGCCGGGCCGCTTCGAGCTCCTGACGCGATTGCTCGATTTTCTGCTGGATCTGCGCCGAGCCCTGTACTTCGGCTTTTTCCGAAGTCCAGATCTCTTCCAGGTCAGCGTACTCGCGCTCGAGCCGGGCGATCTCTTCGGTGAGTTTCTCCAGGCGTTTAAGCGCGGCCTCGTCGTCCTCTTTCTTCAGCGCCTGGGACTCAACCTTCAGTTGAATCAGGCGGCGCTCCAGGCGGTCGAGCACTTCCGGCTTGGAGTCGATCTCCATGCGGATGCGACTGGCCGCTTCGTCGATCAAGTCGATGGCCTTGTCCGGCAGCTGCCGGTCAGTGATGTAGCGATGGCTGAGCTTGGCCGCGGCGATGATCGCGCCGTCGGTGATCGCCACCTTGTGGTGCACCTCGTAACGTTCTTTGAGGCCACGCAGGATGGCGATGGTGTCTTCTTCGCTCGGCTCTTCTACCAGCACCTTCTGGAAACGCCGCTCAAGCGCTGCGTCTTTTTCAATGTACTGGCGGTACTCGTTCAGCGTAGTGGCGCCGACGCAGTGCAGTTCACCACGGGCCAGGGCCGGCTTGAGCATGTTGCCGGCGTCCATCGAGCCTTCGCCTTTACCGGCGCCGACCATGGTGTGCAGCTCGTCGATGAACAGGATGATCTGCCCTTCCTGCTTGGACAGTTCGTTGAGCAAGCCTTTGAGGCGCTCTTCGAACTCACCGCGGAACTTGGCACCGGCGATCAGCGCGCCCATGTCCAGCGACAGCAGGCGCTTGCCTTTAAGGCCGTCCGGCACTTCACCATTAATGATGCGCTGGGCCAGGCCTTCGGCGATGGCGGTCTTACCGACGCCAGGCTCACCGATCAGCACCGGGTTGTTCTTGGTCCGGCGTTGCAGCACCTGGATGGTCCGGCGGATTTCATCGTCACGGCCGATCACCGGGTCAAGCTTGCCGTCTTCGGCGCGCTTGGTCAGGTCGACGGTGTATTTGTCCAGGGCCTGGCGCGACTCTTCGGCGTTGGGGTCATTGACCGCCTCGCCGCCGCGCAGGTTGCTGATGGCATTTTCCAGGGCCTTTTTGCTCACGCCCTGGCTGAGCAGCAACTTGCCAAGCTTGCTGTTCTCGTCCATGGCCGCCAGCAGCACAAGCTCGCTGGAGATGAACTGGTCGCCCTTCTGCTGGGCCAGGCGGTCGGCCTGGTTGAGCAGACGCGCCAGGTCCTGGGACATGTTGACGTCGCCGGTCGGGTTCTGGATTTTCGGCAGCTGGTCGAGCTCTTTGCTCAACGCCTTGCGCAGGCTGTTGACGTCAAAGCCGACCTGCATCAGCAACGGCTTGATCGAACCGCCCTGCTGATCGATCAGGGCCTGCACCAGGTGCGCAGGCTCGATGGCCGGATGGTCCATACCCACGGCCAGGGATTGGGAATCGGATAATGCTAATTGCAGCTTGCTGGTCAAACGGTCTATTCGCATGGGTTACCTTCCTTTATGGGCAGGTCGGAGCGATGGACACACCTGATGAAGAAAAACCTGCCAGAGATACCACTGTAGATAAGGGTGATTCTGGAAGATTCAAGCTAGGCGGGCTTGATCCAGGTCAGCGCGCTGCCAGCCAGACCAGCGAAGCGAAGCGGCCACCCTGCGGGGTGCGCCGATAAGAATAGAAGCGCGGGTCGCTGACGGTGCACAAGCCACCACCATAGACGGCATTGACGCCGCGCGCTGCAAGGCGAAGGCGGGCCAGCTGGTAGATATCGGCCATCAGCTTGCCGGGCTGGGCACCGGGCACGAAGGCCTGGGCAGTTTCCGGATGAACGGTCGTGAACGCGTCACGCACCTCAAGGCCGACTTCAAAGGCTTGCGGGCCAATCGCCGGGCCCAGCCACACCAGCACCTCTTCGGGCGGCAGTGCCAAGCGCTTCAGGGTCGCCTCCAGCACACCGTTGGCCAGCCCGCGCCAGCCCGCATGGGCGGCGGCTACGCGGGTGCCGGCGCGGTCGCAGAACAGCACCGGCAAGCAGTCGGCGGTCATGACCGTGCAGGCAATGCCGGGGGTATCGCTGTAGCTGGCATCAGCCTCGGCAATAACGCCAGGGTCGGCATCGGCTACAACTACGCCATGCACCTGCTTGAGCCAGGCTGGCTGGATGCCGAACTCGGCGGTCAGGCGCCGGCGGTTCTCGGCCACCGCTGCTGGCGCATCGCCAACATGGTCACCGAGGTTGAAACTTTCATAGGGCGGCAGGCTGACCCCGCCGCTGCGCGTAGTGACGCAGGCGCGCACCCCGGCTGGCGCAGGCCAGTCCGGGAACAGCAGCACTTGCGTCAGCTCGCTCATCCGACGAACGCCTCGCGGTCCTGCTTGAGCAGCGACAGCAGCCAGACGAAGTCGTCCGGCAGCGCCGATTCCCAACCCATGCGCTCGCCCGTCACCGGGTGATCGAGCTCCAGGAAGCGTGCATGCAGGGCCTGGCGCGGGAAGGTCTTGAGCGCGTCGACCATGGTCAGGCTGGCCGCTGGCGGAATGCGGAAGCGCCCGCCGTAGACCGGGTCGCCGACCAACGGGAAGTTGACGTGGGCCATGTGCACGCGGATCTGGTGGGTACGCCCGGTTTCGAGCTTGACCCGCACGTGGGTGTGCGAGCGGAAGCGCTCCAGTACGCGATAGTGGCTGACCGCAGGCTTGCCGCCTTCGGTGACCGCCATGCGCTGGCGCTGACCGCCGTGGCGACCGATCGGCGCGTTGATCTTGCCGCCGGCCGTGACCACACCGATCACGATGCATTCATAGATGCGGCTGACGCTGCGGCTTTGCAACTGGGCAACCAGCTGGGTCTGCGCCTGGATGGTCTTGGCCACCACCATCAGACCGGTGGTGTCCTTGTCCAGGCGGTGGACGATACCGGCGCGCGGCACGTTGATGATGTCCGGCACGTGGTGCAGCAGGGCATTGAGCAGGGTGCCATCGGCGTGGCCCGCAGCCGGGTGGACCACAAGCCCGGCAGGCTTGTTGATCACCAGGATGTGGTCGTCTTCATAGACGATATCCAGCTCGATGTCCTGGGCCACCCACTCGCCCTGGGCTTCCTGCTCGGCATCGAGCGCCAGCAGCGCACCGCCGTGGACGATATCGCGCGGACGCAGGACAGCGCCATCGACCGTCAGGCGCCCCTCCTTGATCCAGGTGGACAGGCGCGAGCGCGAGTGCTCAGCGAACAATTGGGCGGCGACTTGGTCGAGGCGTTGCCCGCCCAATTCGGACGGCACCTCTGCGCGAAGTTGAATGATCTCGGACATGCTCGAATCAGCGGGCGGCACAGCCTTTGGTTTCGACTGCGCGCTTGTGGTTAAATACGACGTCTTTTGCCCCGAGGGTTGCATCGGGGTGCTCATCATAACAGGACGGCCACGCCCAAGACAGCGGCCGTCATAGGGACGCAAGCCGCCATGCAAGTGAAACACCTGCTGCTGATCGCCATCCTCGGACTGACCGCTGCTTGTTCTTCGAAGGAAGTCGTCGACGAAAACCTGAGCGAAGCCGAGCTGTACCAGCAGGCGCAGGCCGACCTGGACAACCACAGCTATACCAGCGCCACAAGCAAGCTGAAGGCTCTGGAATCGC
The DNA here is from genome assembly GCF_900101695.1 of Pseudomonas sp. UC 17F4. Lineage (NCBI taxonomy): Bacteria > Pseudomonadati > Pseudomonadota > Gammaproteobacteria > Pseudomonadales > Pseudomonadaceae > Pseudomonas > Pseudomonas sp. UC 17F4. The sequence goes on along the minus strand of NZ_FNKV01000001.1, from coordinate 1,591,395 downwards.
GCTATCCGTTCGGCCGCTACGCCGACCAGGCCCAGCTCGAGCTGATCTACGCGAACTATAAAAACGCCGAACCGGAGGCTGCCAAGTCTGCCGCCGAGCGCTTCATTCGCTTGCATCCGCAGCATCCGAACGTCGACTACGCCTACTACCTCAAGGGTCTGACCTCGTTCGACCAGGACCGCGGCCTGCTGGCGCGCTTCCTGCCGCTGGACATGACCAAGCGTGACCCGGGCGCTGCCCGCGACTCGTACAACGAATTCGCCCAGCTGACCAGCCGCTTCCCCAACAGCCGCTATTCGCCTGACGCCAAGCAGCGCATGATCTACCTGCGCAACCTGCTGGCTTCCTACGAAATCCACGTGGCCGACTACTACCTGACCCGTCAGGCCTATGTCGCTGCCGCCAACCGTGGCCGCTATGTAGTAGAGAACTTCCAGGAAACCCCATCGGTCGGCGACGGCCTGGCGGTGATGACCGAAGCCTACATGCGCCTGCACCTGGACGAACTGGCGGCCACCAGCCTGGAAACCCTCAAGCTCAACTACCCGGACCACCCGAGCCTGGTCGATGGCCAGTTCGTGCCGCAGCAGAACGAAGCCGACAACCGCTCGTGGCTGTCCAAGGCCACCCTGGGCCTGATCAATACCGCCCCGCCGCTGCCGCCGGGTGAAACCCGTGCCAACCAGGACGTGGTGAAGCAGTACCAGGACGCCAAGGACGCGATCCCGCAAGAGCTGCTGCCTAAAGATGCCAACGGTGACATCATCGAAGAAGAAAACCACGAAGCGGAAGGTAACAACGAAGACCGCTCCTGGTTCAGCTACATGACCTTCGGTGTGTTCGACTGAGCCATCGTGTAAAAGATAAAGGGAGGCCAAGGCCTCCCTTTTTTCATGCCCGAGCCCTAGACTGAAGGCTCTTCACTGACAAAGCTGGACACCATGGTTCGCCTACTTTTCTGGATTGCCCTGATTGCTGCTGCCTTCTGGCTGTGGCGCAAGTTCAAGGCCAGCAATGCTGCTGGGCAAAACAACAGCCTCGAAGACCCGCTGAAGATGGTCCGCTGCGCCCATTGCGGCGTGCATTTGCCCAGTGACCGGGCGCTGCATCGCGGGGCGCAGTGGTATTGCAGTCAGGCGCATCTGGAGCAGGGGCCTGGGGCGCAGCGCTGATTGCGCGGCGCCTGCGTCGCGGGGCAAGCCCGCCCCTACCAGATTGTAGGAGCGGGCTTGCCCCGCGATGAGCCCTAAAGAGCAGCCACCCGCCCAGCCGGTGCATATGGCGCCGGATCAATGATTGGCTCACGCCCCAGCAACAAATCCGCAAACAACTGGCAGGACGCCGGCGCCAGCACCAGGCCATTGCGGTAATGCCCGCAGTTCAGCCACAGTCCGGCATAGCCTGGCACCTCGCCGATGTACGGAATGCCCTCAGGCGAACCCGGCCGCAGCCCCGCCCAATGGGCCACCGGGGTGGCGTCGGCCAGCGCCGGCAGCAACTCCACCGCCGATGCCTTGAGGCTTTCCAGCGCTTCGTCGGTTGGGGTCTTGTCGTAACCGGCATGCTCCAGGGTACTGCCCACCAGAATATGCCCGTCGCGCCGCGGGATCGCATAACGCCCCTTGGCCAGCACCATGCTCGGCAAAAAGTCTTCGGCGCACTTGTACAGGATCATCTGCCCTTTCACCGGCTCCACCGGCAGCTCCAGGCCCAATGGCCGCAGCAAGTCGCCGCTCCAGGCGCCAGCCGTCAGCACCACGCGATCGGCCGGAATCGGCCCGGTTGCAGTCTCGACCCCGGTGATGCGCTCGCCCTCACGGCTGAAGCCGGTGATTTCGCACTGCTCGCGAATGCTCACGTTCGGCAGCGCCAGCAAGGCGGCCTTGAGTGATTTGACCAGGCGTGGGTTACGCACGTTGGCAACCCCGGCCATGTAGATGGCGCGGCGGAAACCGCCACCCAGCACCGGCACCGCGTCATAGGCCGCCGAGATATCCACAGCACTTAGCGGCCGTCCTTCGCGCTTGGCCCAGGCCAGGGCTTCGGCTTCGTCGTCGAGGTCCAGCCAGTACAGGCCGGTGGTGTGCACTTCAGGGTCAACCCCGGTGCTGGCGAACAGGCGCTCGCCCAGCTGTGGATAAAAATCCTGCGACCAATGCGCCAGGGCCGTTACCGCCGGGCTATAGCGCCACGGGTACAGCGGCGAGACGATGCCGCCGCCAGCCCAGGAAGACTCCTGGCCGAGCGCGCCACGGTCACACAGCACCACCTGCTCGACCTCGGCCGCCAGGTTGAACGCTGTCAGCAGGCCGATTACCCCGCCACCGACAATCACTACTTGCTTGGTCATGTATTGATCCAACGTCTGAAGTAAACCTCAGCCACCCCAACAGCCGCGGCCGCCATCAACGGCGCCGGGATTGCGGCGCACACCGGCCTGGTCGAGTTCGAAATCGGCGCAGCGGTCACTGTTCATCAAACCACCGCCAATGCGCCGGGCGGTAAGGGTGAATGACGTCGAAAGACGAACGGCCTGCAGCCGGTAGTGCTCGGTCCCGGGCGCCAATGGGGTGACCAGGGCTTCGCTGTCGGCGTACTGGCCGCTGCGGGCATAGTGACGTTCGAGCAGTTGCGCGCTTTCGAACAGCAACCCGGCGATTTCCGTGCGTGCGGCCTTGCGGACCTGTTCGCTGTAGCTGGGATAGGCAATGCCCGCCAGAATGCCGACCACGGCGACGACAAGCAACAGTTCAATCAGGCTCAAACCTTTCTGCAGGGTGGACATAAGTCGAACTCCTAGTGAAGCTGGCGCCAGAGAATGCGCCTGGGTGGCTGGGCGCCCTCTTCTACAGCCTGTGCATAAACGCTTTCGAGCACGCTGCGCCCTACCCAGGCGTGGCTGACGGCGGTGATCCGGTACAAGGTAACGGACAGGTTGGCAGGCCAGTGCGCGGCGTGGGTACTCTGGCCAAGGTTCTGTACCAGGTGGAAGCCGCTGGCGCCGCCTTGCCAGCTCAGGCCGGAGGTCGGCCCTTCGCCGCGGTAGACGCCAGGCGCCCGCACCCGTGCAGCTTCCGGCGGCGGTAAACAGTACGAGCATGGCAGCACGCCGACGACGGTCGACTCTCCCAGCAGCAAGGCCTGCTCCGCCTGCTCGAGGCCGTGCAAGGCTGCTTGCAGGTTGCCGGCCATGCGCCTCTGCAAGGTGGCACTGACCATCGCCGAGACGCCGAGCAAAGCCAACAGCCCCAGCAGCACCAGGCTGACCAGCAGGACCACCCCACGCTGGCTGCCGGGCCTAGCCATTGCGCAGGGCCACTGTCAGTTGATACTGCTGCGGCCTTACCCGCGCCAGCGGGTCAAGCAAGGTCAGGCTCAGGCGCAGTCCGGCGATGCGGGTGGCACTCCGGCTGATAATGTCGACGCGCAGCTCACCGAGGTTGTCGATCAGCGGCGCATAACTGGCGCCGCTGCCGAGCATCAGGCTGGTGCCATCAACGCGATAGGTCTGGCGTCGTATCGGTATCGCGAAGTGCCCGGCCGGCGCCGCCTGGACATCGAGATAGACCCGCGCCTGGCTTATGCAATCGGTGACCAGCGTCCAGTTCGGCCGCCCACCGGCGCCAGCGACTTCGGCGCTGATCAGGCTCAATTGCTGCAATTGGCCGTCCGCTGCGCGGATTACCTCCAGCGGTTGGGCAAACGCCTGTGCCGAGGACGGGTTCACATGGCTGATTGCATCCGCACGCAAGCAGCCGAACATGCCGCTCATGCGAATATCCTGGGCCATGCGCTGCAACGCCAGGCGCGCGTCTTCCTGCAGTTGTGCCGCGATGCCCTGAGCCTGCCAGTTCGAAGTGGCCGCCAGAAACAAGCGGCTGACACCGAGCAGCAGCACCAAGCCGAGGCTGAGGGCCAGCAACACTTCGACCAGGGCGACGCCGGCTTGCCGGGTCATCGGCCTGGCCCTGCGTTGATGCGCGCTTGTTCGAGCGCGCCATGCTGCAGATACGCCGCCTGAGTACTGTGCAAGGCACTGTCGGTGGCCTGCAGCGCCCGCACTTGCGCAGCCGCTGCAGCAAACACACCCAGCCCCAGCACCAGCATGGCCAGCAGCACCTCGAGCAAGCTCATTCCTTGTTGCCGTCCGCCATCCATGGCGCCATCCCTCCTGCGACTTTTCCCCAGCACTTTGCCAACCCGCCCGACTGGACGCTGCGGTGCGCCGGCCTGACTCTATAGAAGCACTTCCAGGGAGGAATGCACGGTGAAGCAACAGGGCGTAACACTGATACAAATGATGTTCGCGCTAGCGCTGGTGGGGATGCTCACGCACATCAGCCTGCCGGCCTACAACACCATGAGCAGCGGGCTACAACAGCACGCCGCCGCCAAGGACCTGGCCCAGGCCCTGCGCACCGCACGCAGCGAGGCCTTGCTGCGCAACCAGGTGGTTCGCCTGCAGGCGCGGGAAGACAACTGGAGCAATGGCTGGCGCATGGTCGTCGAGCAGGATGGCCTACAGTTGCTGTACGAGCAGCGGCTTGAGCGGGCAAGCATCGTCGGCAATCAACCGGTGGCCCGGCAGGTGCGCTTCAGTGGGCTGGGGGTGCCGTTGCACGCGGGGGGAGCGTTTCAGGCCGGGACGCTGTTCATTTGCCAGCGCCCCGAGCCCTTCAGCCAGTACCGGGTGGTACTGGCACACACAGGCCGGGTCAGCCTGCGCGAAGAGCCCGGCGAGCAGCCGCTGTGCGCGGCCGGCGGGTCAGATCAGTGAACGTACGCGCAACTCCTTGGGCATCGAGAAGGTGATGTTCTCTTCGCGGCCATCAAGCTCTTCGGCGCCCGTGGCACCCCAGGCACGCAGTTGTTCGATCACGCCACGCACCAGCACCTCGGGGGCCGAAGCACCGGCGGTGATACCAATGCGCTCAACGCCATCGAACCAGCTTTTTTGCAGGTCTTCGGCGCCGTCGATCAGGTAGGCCGGGGTCGACATGCGCTCGGCCAGTTCACGCAGGCGGTTGGAGTTGGAGCTGTTCGGGCTGCCGACCACCAGGACCACGTCGCATTCGTTGGCCAGTTGCTTGACCGCGTCCTGACGGTTCTGGGTGGCGTAGCAGATGTCGTCCTTGCGCGGCCCGCCGATATTCGGGAAGCGCGCGCGCAGGGCATCGATCACCCGGCTGGTGTCGTCCATCGACAGCGTGGTCTGGGTGACGAAGGCCAGTTTGTCCGGGTCGTTGACCTGCAGGCTGGCAACATCGTCCTCGTCTTCGACCAGGTAGATGGCGCCACCGTTGCTGGTGTCGTACTGGCCCATGGTGCCTTCGACTTCCGGGTGGCCTTCGTGGCCAATCAGGATGCACTCGCGGCCGTCACGGCTGTAGCGCGCCACCTCGATATGCACCTTGGTGACCAGTGGGCAGGTCGCGTCGAATACCTTCAGGCCGCGCCCCGCCGCTTCCTGGCGCACGGCCTGGGAAACACCGTGGGCGCTGAAGATGACGATGACGTCGTCCGGCACCTGGTCGAGTTCTTCGACAAAAATCGCCCCGCGCGCGCGCAGGTCTTCGACCACGAACTTGTTGTGCACCACTTCGTGACGCACGTAGATCGGCGGGCCAAACACTTCGAGGGCACGATTGACGATCTCGATCGCCCGGTCCACACCGGCACAGAAGCCACGGGGGTTGGCGAGTTTGATTTGCATGGCAGGCTCCAGGCTCACAGGGCCTTGACCGCGAGGATTTCCACCTCGAAGTTCAGGGTCTTGCCGGCCAGTGGATGGTTGAAGTCGATGGTCACCTGGGCATCATCGAAGGCTTTCACCACACCGGGCAATTCGGCGTTGGCGGCGTCGTTGAAGATCACCAGCAGGCCCTCGGACAACTCCATGTCCTGGAACTGCGAACGCGGCATGACCTGCACGTTCTGTGGGTTTGGCTGGCCGAAGGCGTTTTCCGGGTTGACGGTCACGGTGCGCTTGTCGCCGCTCTTGAAGCCGAACAGCGCCGCTTCGAAGCCCGGCAGCAGGTTGCCGTCGCCGACCTTGAACACCGCTGGCGCCTTGTCGAAAGTGCTGTCGACGGTGTCGCCGTTTTCCAGGTGCAGTGCGAAGTGCAGGGTCACTTCGGTGTTCTGGCCGATACGGGTCTCAGTCATGGACGGGTTCTCCGGACTTTTTGCTCTTGAACATATCCAGCGCCAGCATCACCGCACCCACGGTAATGGCGCTGTCGGCCAGGTTGAAGGCCGGGAAGTACCAGCGGTTCTGCCAGTGCACGAGGATGAAGTCGACTACGTGGCCGAGCACGATGCGGTCGTACAGGTTGCCCAGCGCACCACCCAGCACCAGTGCCAGGGCGACGGCCAGCCAGGTCTCGTTGCGCCCCAGGCGCTTGAGCCAGACCACCAGCACGGCACTGACCACTATGGCGATCAGGGCGAACAGCCAGCGCTGCCAGCCGGAGCTGTCAGCCAGGAAGCTGAAGGCGGCACCGGTGTTGTAGGCCAGGGTCCAGCTGAAGTAGTCGGGAATGACCACGATCTGCTGGTACAGGCTCAGCGCGCCCTCGAAGTAGAACTTGCTGGCCTGGTCGAGGACCAGGACCAGCACGCTCAGCCACAGCCAGCTGAGGCGCCCGAAGCGCCCCACACCAGGGTTAGGCATAGTGGCGCACCTCGCCTTTGCCGCCGATGTTGTCGGCGCAACGGGCGCAGATTTCCGGGTGCTCCGGGTTCGCGCCGACGTCCGCGCGGAAGTGCCAGCAACGACCGCACTTGGCGTGGCCGGACTTGACCACTTTCAGCTTCAGGCCCGGGACTTCGGTCTCGACCGCATCGGCTGGCGCCTGGGCGAATGGCGCAACGCTGGCCGCCGAGGTGATCAGCACGAAGCGCAGCTCGTCGCCCAGCTTGTTCAGGTCGGCGCTCAGGGCGTCGTCGGCGAACAGGGTGACTTCGGCTTGCAGGTTGCCACCGATGGCCTTGGCCGCACGCTGGTTTTCCAGTTCCTTGTTGACCGCGGTTTTGGCGGCCATGATCCGCTCCCAGTAGGCCCGACCCAGCTCGAAGCCTTCCGGCAGCTCGCTCAGGCCTTCATACCAGGTGTTGAGCATCACCGACTCGTTGCGCTCGCCCGGCAGGTACTGCCACAGCTCGTCGGCGGTGAACGCCAGGATCGGCGCGATCCAGCGCACCAGCGCTTCGCTGATGTGGTACAGCGCGGTCTGGCAGGAACGACGGGCAACACTGTTGGCGCCAGTGGTGTACTGACGGTCCTTGATGATGTCCAGGTAGAAGCCGCCCAGCTCCTGCACGCAGAAGTTGTGGATCTTCGAGTAGACGTTCCAGAAGCGGTATTCGCCGTAGTGCTCTTCCAGCTCGCGCTGCAGCAGCAGGGTACGGTCGACCGCCCAGCGGTCCAGCGCCAGCATGTCTTCGGCCGGCAACAGGTCGCGGGCCGGGTCGAAGCCGGACAGGTTGGAGAGCAGGAAGCGCGCGGTGTTGCGGATACGCCGGTAGGCGTCGGCGCTGCGCTGCAGGATCTGCTCGGAAACCGCCATCTCGCCGGAGTAGTCGGTGGCCGAAACCCACAGGCGCAGGATGTCGGCACCCAGGGTGTCGTTGACCTTCTGCGGCTCGATGGTGTTACCCAGCGACTTGGACATCTTGCGACCGTTCTCGTCGACGGTGAAGCCGTGCGTCAGCAGCTCGCGGTACGGTGCGTGGTTGTCGATGGCACAACCGGTCAGCAGCGAGGAATGGAACCAGCCGCGGTGCTGGTCGGAACCTTCCAGGTACAGGTCGGCGCGCGGGCCGGTTTCGTGGCCGATGCTGTGCGAGCCACGCAGCACGTGCCAGTGGGTGGTACCGGAGTCGAACCAGACGTCGAGGGTGTCGGCGATCTTGTCGTACTGGCCGGCCTCGTCACCGAGCAGTTCGGCGGCGTCGAGCTTGAACCAGGCTTCGATGCCTTCTTTCTCGACACGCTTGGCCACTTCTTCCATCAGCTCGACGGTGCGCGGGTGCAGCTCGCCGGACTGCTTGTCGAGGAAGAACGGGATCGGTACGCCCCAGTTGCGCTGACGCGAGATGCACCAGTCCGGACGGTTGGCGATCATCGAGTGCAGGCGCGCCTGGCCCCAGGCCGGGACGAACTTGGTCTCTTCGATGGCCTTGACCGCACGCTTGCGCAGGGTGTCGCCGTTGTCGGGCTGCTTGTCCATGCCGACGAACCATTGCGCGGTGGCGCGATAGATCAACGGGGTCTTGTGGCGCCAGCAGTGCATGTAGCTGTGGCTGATGGTTTCGGTGTGCATCAGCGCACCGACTTCCGAGAGTTTTTCGACGATGGCCGGGTTGGCCTTCCAGATGAACTGGCCGCCGAAGAATTCCAGCGACGGCACGTACACGCCGTTGCTCTGCACCGGGGTGAGGATGTCGTCGTTGACCATGCCGTAGCGTTTGCAGGTGACGAAGTCGTCTTCACCGTAGGCTGGCGCGGAGTGCACCACACCGGTACCGGCGCCCAGCTCGACGTAGTCGGCCAGGTATACCGGCGACAGGCGATCGTAGAACGGGTGACGGAAGTTGATCAGCTCAAGCGCCGAGCCTGGCGCGGTGGCGATCACCGAACCTTCCAGCGCATAACGCTTCAGGCACGACTCGACCAGCTCTTCGGCCAGCACCAGCAGCTTGTCGCCGGTATCGACCAGGGCGTACTTGAACTCCGGGTGGACGTTCAGCGCCTGGTTGGCCGGGATGGTCCACGGCGTGGTGGTCCAGATCACGATCGAGGCAGGCTTGGCCAGCGAAGCCAGGCCGAACGCGGCGGCCAGCTTGGCCTCATCGACCACCGGGAAGGCGACGTCGATGGTCTGCGATTTTTTATCGGCGTACTCGACCTCGGCTTCGGCCAGGGCCGAACCGCAATCGAAACACCAGTTGACCGGTTTCAGGCCCTTGAACACGAAGCCGTGCTTGACCATTTCGGCCAGCGCGCGGATTTCACCGGCTTCGTTGGCGAAGTTCATGGTCTTGTATGGGTTGTCCCAGTCGCCCAGCACACCCAGGCGGATGAACTCGGTCTTCTGCCCTTCGATCTGCTCGGCGGCGTAGGCGCGGCACAGCTCGCGGGTCTGGTCGGCGCTCAGGTGCTTGCCGTGGGTCACTTCGACCTTGTGCTCGATCGGCAGGCCATGGCAGTCCCAGCCCGGGACGTACGGGGCGTCGAAACCGGACAGGGTCTTGGAGCGGACAATCATGTCCTTGAGAATCTTGTTCAGCGCATGACCGATGTGGATCTTGCCGTTGGCGTAGGGCGGGCCGTCGTGCAGCACGAACTTCGGACGATCCTTGCCAATTTCGCGCAGCTTCTGGTACAGGCCAATGCTGTCCCAGCGCTGCAGGATCTGCGGTTCGCGCTGTGGCAGGCCGGCCTTCATCGGGAAGGCGGTGTCCGGAAGGTTTAGCGTGGCTTTATAGTCGGTCATTTCAGGCTCTTCGTTAGCGGTTGACCGTGCCAATGGGCACGTGCGGCGGCGATATCCGCATCGATCGCCGACTTCAGCGCCTCCAGGGAGGCGAATCGCTGCTCTTCACGCAGCTTGTGGTGGAATTCCACCGTCAGACGCCGGCCATAGAGATCGCCGGCAAAATCCAGAAGATGTACTTCCAGGTGGGCTTTGCCATCACCTGAAACGGTGGGCCGTACACCAATGTTGGCGACGCCCGGCCAGTTCTTGCCATCGACCTCGACGCTGACCAGGTAAACCCCGGTAAGCGGTACCCGATGGCGCTTGAGCTGGATGTTGGCTGTCGGGGTACCCAGCTGGCGTGCCAGCTTCTGCCCGTGCAGCACGCGCCCGCGGATGCGGAACGGCCGCCCCAGCAAACGCTCGGCCAGGGCGAAATCGGCATTGGCCAGGGCATCGCGCACTTGCGTGCTGCTGACCCGCAGGCCATCGAGTTCGACGGTTTGCGCCGCTTCGACGGTAAAGCCCTGAAGGATACCGGCCTGCTCGAGGAAGTCGAAGTCGCCAACCCGGTCGCAGCCAAAGCGGAAATCGTCGCCCACTTCCAGGTGCTTCACGCCCAGGCCATCGACCAGGATGGTGTCGACGAACTCGGCGGCGCTGAGCTTGCTCAGGCGCTGGTTGAACGCCAGGCACAGCACCCGGTCGACACCGGCGGCGGCCAGCAGGGCGACCTTGTCGCGCAGGCGCGCCAGGCGTGCGGGCGCAGTGTCGGGGGCAAAGTATTCACGCGGCTGTGGCTCGAAAATCACCACGCAGCTGGGCACGCCCAACTCGTCCGCTCGCTCACGCAGGCGCGCCAGGATTGCCTGGTGGCCGCGGTGAACACCGTCGAAGTTGCCAATAGTGGCGACACAGCCCCGGTGCTGGGGGCGCAGGTTGTGGAGGCCTCGAACCAGCTGCATAACGCGCTTCTTGCTCATAAAGTGGTCGATTATAACCACACCCGGGCGCTGACGACAGGCAGCAGCGTCACCCCGTGGCGTGGAATGTGTAAAACCGACGTCTGACCGCCGTTACGCCTTAATGCAACGCCTTGCGGGCGAAGTCACGCGGGCGGAATCCGAACAGCAGCAGACAGCCGAAATAGGTCACGACTCCGGCCAGGATCAGCGCGCCAAGGCGCAGAAAGCGCTCAAGCATCTGCCCTTCGGCCCAGGCCGGCATGTAGTGCATGCCCACCAGCAACACCGCCGACATCAGCAGCACTGCCACCACCAACTTGGCGAGGAACTTGGCCCAGCCCGGTTGTGGCTGGAACAACTGCTGCTGGCGTAGCTTCCAGTACAGCAGGCCGGCGTTCAGGCAGGCGCCGAGGCTGATGGCCAGGGCCAGGCCGGCGTGCTGCAGGTGGCTGATGAAGGCCAGGTTGAACAGCTGGGTGCAGACCAGGGTGAAGATGGCGATCTTCACTGGAGTACGAATGTTCTGCTGGGCGTAGAAGCCAGGGGCCAGGACCTTGACCAGGATAATCGCCAGCAGCCCGAGGGAATAGGCAATCAGCGCACGCTGGGTCATGGCCGCGTCGAAGGCGCTGAATTTACCGTACTGGAACAACGCCACGGTCAGCGGCTCGGCCAGGATCGCCATGGCCAGGGTGCACGGCAGCACCAGCAAAAAGCACAGGCGCAGGCCCCAGTCGAGGATCCGCGAGTATTCGTGCCGGTCGCGGTTGGCGTAGGTCTTGGCCAGGGTGGGCAGCAGGATAGTACCCAGGGCTACACCCAGCACTCCGGAAGGCAGCTCCATCAGGCGGTCGGCGTAGTACATCCACGACACCGAACCTGCGACCAGGAACGAGGCGAAGATGGTGTTGATGATCAGCGAGATCTGGCTTACCGAAACCCCGAGGATCGCCGGCAGCATCTGCTTGAGCACTCGCCATACACCGCTGTCGCGCAGGTTCAGGCGCGGCAGCACGAGCATGCCGATCTTCTTCAGGTGCGGCAGCTGGTACAGAAGCTGCGCCAGGCCGCCAGCCAGCACGCCCCAGGCCAGGGCCATGATCGGCGGGTCGAAATATGGCGTGAGGAACAGGGTAAAGCCGATCATCGCCACGTTGAGCAGGGTCGGCACGAAGGCCGGCACCGAAAAGCGGTTCCAGGTATTGAGGATGGCGCCGGCCAGCGATGACAGCGAGATCAGCAATATATAAGGAAAGGTCACCCGCAGCAGGTCGGTGGTCAGCTGGTATTTTTCTGTGCTGTCGACAAAGCCTGGGGCGGTGACCCACACCACCCAGGGCGCGGCGAGGATACCCAGGGCGGTGACCAGGGCCAGCACCAGGGTCAGCAGGCCACTGACATAGGCGATGAAGGTGCGGGTCGCCTCCTCGCCTTGCTGGGTCTTGTATTCGGCCAGAATCGGCACGAACGCCTGGGAAAACGCGCCTTCGGCAAAGATGCGCCGCAGCAGGTTGGGCAGCTTGAAGGCAATGAAGAAGGCGTCTGTGGCCACGCCGGCACCGAATACCCGCGCCAGGATGGTGTCGCGGACAAAGCCCAGCACCCGCGAGATCATGGTGATGGAGCTGACCGCGGCCAGGGATTTAAGAAGATTCATCGAAAGTTTTTCACGCCTGAGGATAAAGGGCTGTGCCGCAACGCGCCCAGTTGTGCGATACTCCGCGCCGCAACGCAAGCAGAGCAAAAGCTCCCGAGTTTACAGGTCGTACCGCAGAAGGGAATCACTCCCTTGTACAGAACGACCACTCAGCGGAACCATGCAAGTGCCCTTGACAACCGATCAACTCATCGGCATGATTCGCGGCCTATTTTGTTTGCTATTTACCAAGTCTTTCGAGGAGCTCGACGGTGGCCAACTCACCTTCCGCCAAAAAACGTGCAAAACAGGCTGAGAAGCGTCGCAGCCACAACGCCAGCCTGCGTTCCATGGTTCGTACCTACATCAAGAATGTAGTAAAAGCCATCGACGCAAAAGACGCCGAAAAAGCGCAAGCTGCTTACACTCTGGCTGTTCCAGTTATCGACCGTATGGCCGATAAAGGTATCATCCACAAGAACAAGGCTGCTCGCCATAAAGGCCGTCTGAATGGCCACATCAAGGCGCTGAAAGAAGCTGCAGCTGCCTAAGCGACATGCTTGTTGAAAAACCGACCCTAGGGTCGGTTTTTTATTGCCTGTGATTTGGGTTGCGGGCAGAAAAGCATCGCGGGTCAAGCCCGCTCCTACAGGTTTGTGTAGGAGCGGGCTTGACCCTCGATGGCTAGCGACTACTTACCAATCTGAATCTTCGGTGCCCACTGCAGCCATTCATCCTCGGCCTTGTCGAACAGGGCGAAGGTCTGCTGCGGCCGCGCCGGATTGCCCATCTTCTCGCCGTCTGGCGTGGCGAAGGCGATGCCGCCCTCTATCAGGGTCTCCAGCGACTCGGTACGCACCGTCGCGCCCTTGAACAGGCCGATATCGAAGCCGAAGCCGCTGCTGTTCCAGAAACGGCTACCGCCACGCACCAGCGCTGCATACCTGGGCTCGATCAGGATATGGATCAGTACCCGGTCGGCGGTCTGGCCCAATTCGAAGCCGGTGACCTTGCCGACCGGAATCTCGCGGTAGGTAACCGGTACGCCCGGCTTGATCGAACCCCGCCGCGCAGCACTGAGCACCAGCGACAGGCCAGCTTCGCGCTCAGAGAAATCCGGCGCCTGAGGCAAGGCATTGAAGTTGAGCTGCGGCCCGGTGCTTCTGACTGCCGGCTGCACTTCCAGGTACTGGCCGGTGACCAGGGTTTCCAGGTTGGCGGTCTTGACGATGCCCAGGGCCGGCTTGACCACCCAGAACTGCGTACCTTCGCGGGCAATGCGCTCCGGCACTTCGGTAATCCGCGCCTTGAGCAGCACCGCCTGCAAATCATTGGTCAGGTCGACCTGTTCGATTTTGCCGACATCCAGACCCTTGAAGCGAACAGGCGTGCCAACCTTGAGGCCGTCTGCGCGATCGACGCGGATGGTCACCGTGGTACCGCTGCGGTTGGCCGCTTCCTGGCTTTCATTGAGGCGGAAGAACGGAATGCGGCGCTTGAGCTTCACATTCGGGATAGGTGTGTCGAAAGCGATACCGCCAGCCATCAGGCTCTGCAGCGATTCACTCTTGATCTGGATGCCCGACAGGCCGCCACTCAGGGTAATGCCGCTAGCATTCCAGAAGCGCGTCGAACCGTTGACCAGGCCGGCGTACTCTTTCTCGATGTGCACACCGATCAGCAGGCGCTTGCTCTTCTTCGAGAACTGGTAGCTCTGCACCGTACCGACCTTGACCTGGCGGTAGAGGATCGGGCTGCCGACTTCCAGCGAGCCAAGGTTGTCGCTGTACAGCACCAGGTGCAGGCCGGGCGCCTTGAGGTCCAGTGGCGGTGCCTTGGCTCGCGCCTCGAACTCGCGCTGCGGCGTCGCGCCCTTGTCGCCCGGGCGGATGGCAATGTAGTTACCCTTGACCAGCGCTTCCAGGCCGGTAATACCGGCGAGGGAGATCGATGGCTTGACCACCCAGAACTGCGTACCGTCGACCAGGTAGTCTTCGGCCAGCGGATCGAGGGTCAGCTCGGCCATGGCACTGGCCAGGTCGGGATCAACCTTGAGGGTCTTCAGCGAGCCGACCTGGATGCCTTTGTACATCACCGGGGTACGCCCGGCCTGCAGGCCCTCGAAGTCGCTCAGCTTGACCTTGACGCGAATCCCGGCCTGGGCCGCATCAAAGTCTTCGTACAAGCGAAACGGCAGGTTCGGATCAGTGGGCGGGCTGTCCTTGCGGTGCTCGGGGGTGGCGAAGGCAATACCGCCGGCGACGATGCTGGCCAGCGACTCGCTGCGTACCTTCACCCCGGAGAGGTTGGCGTCGATGCTGATGCCGCTGGCATTCCAGAAGCGCGTATGTTTGCGCACCAGGTCGGCGTAGGCCGGCTCGATGAACACCTTGATCTCGACCGTGCCCTGGTCTTCGGCGAGGCGATAGCTCTTCACCCGGCCAACCTGGATCTGCTTGTAGAACACCGGGCTGTCGCGGTTGAGCGAACCCAGGCGGTCGGCCTTGAGGGTCAGGTGCAGGCCCGGCTCGCTGTCGGACAACGGCGGCGCTTCATCCAGTGCCTTGAAGCGCTTGGTCGGCTCGCCCTGCCCCGGGCTGACGGCAATGTAGTTGCCCGATACCAAGGTTTCCAGGCCGGTGATCCCGGCCAGGCTAACGCTCGGTTTGACCAGCCAGAAGCGCGTACCGGTGTTCAGGTGCGGCTCGGCCTCCTTGTTCATTTCGATGGTGGCGATGACCCCGGTATTGCTGCCCTTGGCATCCAGCACCAGCTCTTTCACCTTACCGACCGACATGCCCTTGAAGACCACTTCGGTCTTGTTGGCGACGATACCTTCACCGCTCTCAAAGCGGACCTGGATGTTCACACCTGACTCGCGATAGGCCTGCCAGCCAAGCCAGCCACCAATCACCAGGGCGATCAGGGGCAATATCCATATGGCCGACCAGTTCGAAGCTGGGCGGGTTTTAGCCGTAGGCAAATCACTCATGGTCGTCATCCGACTCCGTGTTATCCCAAATCAGTCGGGGATCGAAGGTTACTGCAGCGAGCATCGTCAGAATCACCACACTGGCGAAGGCGACGGCGCCCAGATTGGCTTCGACACTGGCGATCCTGCCGAAATTCACCACCGCCACCAGAATGGCGATCACGAAAATATCCAGCATCGACCAGCGTCCGATGAATTCGATGAAGCGGTACATCAGGATCCGTTGCCGGGCCGACAACGGTTGGTGGCGCTGCACCGAATAGAGCAGCAGGGCAATGCCGACCAGCTTGAAAGTCGGCACCAGAATACTGGCGATGAACACTACCGCGGCGATCGGCAGCATGCCGTGCTTCATCAGGGTGATGACGCCGGACATTATTGTGTCCGGGCTACCCTGCCCCAGAGCGCTGACGGTCATGATCGGCAACACGTTGGCCGGGATGTACAAGATTGCCGAAGTAATCAGCAACGCCCAGGTTCGCACCAGGCTGTTTGGCCGCCGGGCGTGCACCACTGCACCACAGCGGGTGCAGGTTTGCGCGTCACTGTCCGGCTCCTGGCGATTCAGTTCATGGCATTCGCCACAAACCAGAATCCCGGCATCAATCGCACGCATGCAGGTCTTCCCCCGATAAAGCACTCCATATCTGGTGGGGCGACATCACCACCTCCAGCCACACCTGCACCAACAACAAACTGATAAAGCAGGCCAGGCCCAGGCCGAGGCTGAGCTCAGCCAGGTCGACCAGCTTGACCATCGCCACCAGCACGCCCATGAAATAGACCTCGAGCATGCCCCAATCGCGTAGATGGTGATAAATCCGATAAAGCAATAAACCGTAACTGCGACCAACGTTCAGGCGAATGCTCAATAGCACTGCCAGCTGGCACAACAGTTTGAGCAAGGGAATCGCCATGCTGCAGAGAAACACCACCACCGCTACGCCGCGCATACCGGTGTTGTACAGCCCGACCACGCCGCTCCAGACCGTATCGTTGGAGGTTTGCCCCAGCAGGTGCAGTTGCATGATCGGCAGGAAGTTGGCCGGTACGTATAGCAGCAAGGCGGCCAGCACCAGGGCCAGGCTGCGCTGGACCACATTGTGTCGATGGGCGTAGAGCTCGTAGCCACAGCGCGGGCAGTGGGCCTTTTCGTCTTGCTTGAGCACAGGCTTGC
The DNA here is from genome assembly GCF_900101695.1 of Pseudomonas sp. UC 17F4. Lineage (NCBI taxonomy): Bacteria > Pseudomonadati > Pseudomonadota > Gammaproteobacteria > Pseudomonadales > Pseudomonadaceae > Pseudomonas > Pseudomonas sp. UC 17F4. Next base: position 1,575,146 of record NZ_FNKV01000001.1, on the reverse strand, counting down.
GCATCAGCAGGTCGCATTCGTGACAGGCCACCAGGTCTTCCAGGGGCAGGTCGGCGAGCTGATGGGGGTCGGCAGGTTCTGACATAGTGAACTTCTGAGTCAACGCGAGGGCGCTATTCTAACCGATGTAGGAGCGGGCTTGCCCCGCGATACCCTTCTGTCAACCACATCGCATCGCGGGGCAAGTCGAGGCGTCGCACCGCCGTTCGCACAGACGCCAGAAAGACAAAACCCCTACCTGCATATGCAGATAGGGGTTTCGGAATTTAATCTTGACGATGACCTACTCTCACATGGGGAAACCCCACACTACCATCGGCGATGCATCGTTTCACTGCTGAGTTCGGGATGGGATCAGGTGGTTCCAATGCTCTATGGTCGTCAAGAAATTCTGTTGCCAGAAGGTCTTGTTCAGACACTCCAGCGAATCGGGTATGTGATGTTTGTGAGTTACAAATCTTCGGCTGTGCAGTCTTCACAACACCGCAATCTGGCTTTCGCTCAAATTGCTTGGGTGTTATATGGTCAAGCCTCACGGGCAATTAGTATTGGTTAGCTCAACGCCTCACAGCGCTTACACACCCAACCTATCAACGTCGTAGTCTTCGACGGCCCTTCAGGGAGCTCAAGGCTCCAGTGAGATCTCATCTTGAGGCAAGTTTCCCGCTTAGATGCTTTCAGCGGTTATCTCTTCCGAACATAGCTACCCGGCAATGCCACTGGCGTGACAACCGGAACACCAGAGGTTCGTCCACTCCGGTCCTCTCGTACTAGGAGCAGCCCCTCTCAAATCTCAAACGTCCACGGCAGATAGGGACCGAACTGTCTCACGACGTTCTAAACCCAGCTCGCGTACCACTTTAAATGGCGAACAGCCATACCCTTGGGACCGGCTTCAGCCCCAGGATGTGATGAGCCGACATCGAGGTGCCAAACACCGCCGTCGATATGAACTCTTGGGCGGTATCAGCCTGTTATCCCCGGAGTACCTTTTATCCGTTGAGCGATGGCCCTTCCATACAGAACCACCGGATCACTAAGACCTACTTTCGTACCTGCTCGACGTGTCTGTCTCGCAGTCAAGCGCGCTTTTGCCTTTATACTCTACGACCGATTTCCGACCGGTCTGAGCGCACCTTCGTACTCCTCCGTTACTCTTTAGGAGGAGACCGCCCCAGTCAAACTACCCACCATACACTGTCCTCGATCCGGATAACGGACCTGAGTTAGAACCTCAAAGTTGCCAGGGTGGTATTTCAAGGATGGCTCCACGCGAACTGGCGTCCACGCTTCAAAGCCTCCCACCTATCCTACACAAGCAAATTCAAAGTCCAGTGCAAAGCTATAGTAAAGGTTCACGGGGTCTTTCCGTCTAGCCGCGGATACACTGCATCTTCACAGCGATTTCAATTTCACTGAGTCTCGGGTGGAGACAGCGCCGCCATCGTTACGCCATTCGTGCAGGTCGGAACTTACCCGACAAGGAATTTCGCTACCTTAGGACCGTTATAGTTACGGCCGCCGTTTACCGGGGCTTCGATCAAGAGCTTCGCGTTAGCTAACCCCATCAATTAACCTTCCGGCACCGGGCAGGCGTCACACCCTATACGTCCACTTTCGTGTTTGCAGAGTGCTGTGTTTTTAATAAACAGTCGCAGCGGCCTGGTATCTTCGACCGGCATGGGCTTACGGAGCAAGTCCTTCACCCTCACCGGCGCACCTTCTCCCGAAGTTACGGTGCCATTTTGCCTAGTTCCTTCACCCGAGTTCTCTCAAGCGCCTTGGTATTCTCTACCCAACCACCTGTGTCGGTTTGGGGTACGGTTCCTGGTTATCTGAAGCTTAGAAGCTTTTCTTGGAAGCATGGCATCAACCACTTCGTCGCCTAATGGCAACTCGTCATCAGCTCTCGGCCTTAAGATCCCGGATTTACCTAAGATCTCAGCCTACCACCTTAAACTTGGACAACCAACGCCAAGCTGGCCTAGCCTTCTCCGTCCCTCCATCGCAATAACCAGAAGTACAGGAATATTAACCTGTTTTCCATCGACTACGCTTTTCAGCCTCGCCTTAGGGACCGACTAACCCTGCGTCGATTAACGTTGCGCAGGAAACCTTGGTCTTTCGGCGTGGGAGTTTTTCACTCCCATTGTCGTTACTCATGTCAGCATTCGCACTTCTGATACCTCCAGCAAGCTTCTCAACTCACCTTCACAGGCTTACAGAACGCTCCTCTACCGCATCACCTAAGTGATACCCGTAGCTTCGGTGTATGGTTTGAGCCCCGTTACATCTTCCGCGCAGGCCGACTCGACTAGTGAGCTATTACGCTTTCTTTAAAGGGTGGCTGCTTCTAAGCCAACCTCCTAGCTGTCTAAGCCTTCCCACATCGTTTCCCACTTAACCATAACTTTGGGACCTTAGCTGACGGTCTGGGTTGTTTCCCTTTTCACGACGGACGTTAGCACCCGCCGTGTGTCTCCCATGCTCGGCACTTGTAGGTATTCGGAGTTTGCATCGGTTTGGTAAGTCGGGATGACCCCCTAGCCGAAACAGTGCTCTACCCCCTACAGTGATACATGAGGCGCTACCTAAATAGCTTTCGAGGAGAACCAGCTATCTCCGAGCTTGATTAGCCTTTCACTCCGATCCACAGGTCATCCGCTAACTTTTCAACGGTAGTCGGTTCGGTCCTCCAGTCAGTGTTACCTAACCTTCAACCTGCCCATGGATAGATCGCCCGGTTTCGGGTCTATACCCAGCGACTAAACGCCCTATTAAGACTCGCTTTCGCTACGCCTCCCCTATTCGGTTAAGCTCGCCACTGAATATAAGTCGCTGACCCATTATACAAAAGGTACGCAGTCACCTAACAAGTAGGCTCCCACTGCTTGTACGCATACGGTTTCAGGATCTATTTCACTCCCCTCTCCGGGGTTCTTTTCGCCTTTCCCTCACGGTACTGGTTCACTATCGGTCAGTCAGTAGTATTTAGCCTTGGAGGATGGTCCCCCCATATTCAGACAAAGTTTCTCGTGCTCCGTCCTACTCGATTTCATGACTAAGAGATTTTCGCGTACAGGGCTATCACCCACTATGGCCGCACTTTCCAGAGCGTTCCGCTAATCTCAAAGCCACTTAAGGGCTAGTCCCCGTTCGCTCGCCACTACTAAGGGAATCTCGGTTGATTTCTTTTCCTCAGGGTACTTAGATGTTTCAGTTCCCCTGGTTCGCCTCTTGCACCTATGTATTCAGTACAAGATACTCAGCTTATGCTGAGTGGGTTCCCCCATTCAGAGATCTCCGGATCAAAGTCTGTTTGCCGACTCCCCGAAGCTTATCGCAGGCTACCACGTCTTTCATCGCCTCTGACTGCCAAGGCATCCACCGTATGCGCTTCTTCACTTGACCATATAACCCCAAGCAATCTGGTTATACTGTGAAGACAACATTCGCCGAAAACTTGTAATTACTCACAAATTTTACCTTAGCCTGAACACACACCAGTGAAAGTGCTGTCCAGTCTATCTTTCTATCACATACCCAAATTTTTAAAGAACGATTCTGAAAAAGTTCAGAAATCAATATTCGATACGAATATTCATTTCTAAGCTTTACGAAGCAGTATTAATGGTGGAGCCAAGCGGGATCGAACCGCTGACCTCCTGCGTGCAAGGCAGGCGCTCTCCCAGCTGAGCTATGGCCCCATAACAAAATTGGTGGGTCTGGGCAGATTCGAACTGCCGACCTCACCCTTATCAGGGGTGCGCTCTAACCAACTGAGCTACAGACCCAATTTCGAGCGCGTAACTGTTAGCTTGGAGCTATCAGCTTGGAGCTTAAAGCTGCTTCTATCGTCTTCTTCAATGAATCAAGCAATTCGTGTGGGAGCTCATAAGACAGCTGATGTCTGTCGATTAAGGAGGTGATCCAGCCGCAGGTTCCCCTACGGCTACCTTGTTACGACTTCACCCCAGTCATGAATCACACCGTGGTAACCGTCCTCCCGAAGGTTAGACTAGCTACTTCTGGTGCAACCCACTCCCATGGTGTGACGGGCGGTGTGTACAAGGCCCGGGAACGTATTCACCGCGACATTCTGATTCGCGATTACTAGCGATTCCGACTTCACGCAGTCGAGTTGCAGACTGCGATCCGGACTACGATCGGTTTTGTGAGATTAGCTCCACCTCGCGGCTTGGCAACCCTCTGTACCGACCATTGTAGCACGTGTGTAGCCCAGGCCGTAAGGGCCATGATGACTTGACGTCATCCCCACCTTCCTCCGGTTTGTCACCGGCAGTCTCCTTAGAGTGCCCACCATAACGTGCTGGTAACTAAGGACAAGGGTTGCGCTCGTTACGGGACTTAACCCAACATCTCACGACACGAGCTGACGACAGCCATGCAGCACCTGTGTCAGAGTTCCCGAAGGCACCAATCCATCTCTGGAAAGTTCTCTGCATGTCAAGGCCTGGTAAGGTTCTTCGCGTTGCTTCGAATTAAACCACATGCTCCACCGCTTGTGCGGGCCCCCGTCAATTCATTTGAGTTTTAACCTTGCGGCCGTACTCCCCAGGCGGTCAACTTAATGCGTTAGCTGCGCCACTAAAATCTCAAGGATTCCAACGGCTAGTTGACATCGTTTACGGCGTGGACTACCAGGGTATCTAATCCTGTTTGCTCCCCACGCTTTCGCACCTCAGTGTCAGTATGAGCCCAGGTGGTCGCCTTCGCCACTGGTGTTCCTTCCTATATCTACGCATTTCACCGCTACACAGGAAATTCCACCACCCTCTGCCCTACTCTAGCTTGCCAGTTTTGGATGCAGTTCCCAGGTTGAGCCCGGGGATTTCACATCCAACTTAACAAACCACCTACGCGCGCTTTACGCCCAGTAATTCCGATTAACGCTTGCACCCTCTGTATTACCGCGGCTGCTGGCACAGAGTTAGCCGGTGCTTATTCTGTCGGTAACGTCAAAATACTCACGTATTAGGTAAGTACCCTTCCTCCCAACTTAAAGTGCTTTACAATCCGAAGACCTTCTTCACACACGCGGCATGGCTGGATCAGGCTTTCGCCCATTGTCCAATATTCCCCACTGCTGCCTCCCGTAGGAGTCTGGACCGTGTCTCAGTTCCAGTGTGACTGATCATCCTCTCAGACCAGTTACGGATCGTCGCCTTGGTGAGCCATTACCTCACCAACTAGCTAATCCGACCTAGGCTCATCTGATAGCGCAAGGCCCGAAGGTCCCCTGCTTTCTCCCGTAGGACGTATGCGGTATTAGCGTTCCTTTCGAAACGTTGTCCCCCACTACCAGGCAGATTCCTAGGTATTACTCACCCGTCCGCCGCTGAATCGAAGAGCAAGCTCTTCTCATCCGCTCGACTTGCATGTGTTAGGCCTGCCGCCAGCGTTCAATCTGAGCCATGATCAAACTCTTCAGTTCAATACTGCTTGGGTTTTGAGAAAACCCTAAACTTGGCTCAGCAATCTCAAATGACTTACTTTCAAATCTTTCGATTTTCGTGTAGCCACTTGTGATGCTGATAATCTTTTTGACTATCAGTCTGAACTCACAAGCACCCACACGAATTGCTTGATTCAGTTGTTAAAGAGCGGTTGGTTAAGAGCTTTTCGTCTCAACCGAGGCGCGCATTCTACGCTTTCCTCAGAGCCTGTCAAGCGTTTATTTTGAAGTTTTTCGTTTCACTTCAAACACTTGACTCGCTGCGATCTCTCGTAGCGGGAGGCGAATTCTACAGCGTTTCAAACCGCTGTCAACCGCCTTTTTCACCGCTGCCGATCTTTCGATCGAAGCACCTCCGGATGACCCTGGAACCGCTAACTCTTTGAAACTCAAGGAGTTTTCAGTTCCGACTGCGCCGGAAGTGGGGCGAATTATAGAGAGATCTGCGGGGGCGTCAAGGACTTATTTCAACTTTGTTTCAAAGGCGGTGTTTTACGCGTTACCAACCGCGGAATTCGCCGCTCAAGCGCGGGAATGCGCAGGGCCAGCAGGAACAAACCAATAACGGCGTATATGGACCACTCTTTAAGATCAGCCCGCACCACCCAGAGAAAGTGCAGCAAGCCCAACCCGAGGATGACATACACCAGCTTGTGCAACTTCTTCCAGCGAGCACCCAGGCGACGCTGGCTGTAGCGGTTGGATGTCACCGCCAATATCAGCAAACCGACAAATCCCAGCATGCCGACAATAATGTAGGGACGCTTGCTCAGCTCTACGCCCAACTGCCCCCAGTCCAGGCCAAGCACGAAGAACATGTAGGCACTCAGGTGCAGCACTATATAAGCAAAGCACCACAACCCCAGCTGGCGCCGCGAGACGATCCAGCCCGACCACCCGGTAAGGCGCTGCAAGGGCGTCATGCTCAGGGTTATCAACAGGAAGATCAAAGCCCCTAGCCCCAGGCGATCAACGAGGATCTTGCCCGGGTCCGGCCCAAGGGCCTCCATGGCCGCTTCATATAACCACCACAGCGGCCAGATACTGGCCAGGATAAAGATGCCAAGCCTGAACAGGGGATAGCGCATCAGTAGTTCTTCCGCAGGTCGAGGCCGCTGTAAAGCCCTGCCACTTCTTCGGCATAGCCATTGAACATCTGCGTGGGCCGCACATTGGGGCTGAACAAGCCGCTGGGCAGGCGCCGCTCACGAGCCTGGGTCCAGCGCGGGTGATCGACCTCGGGGTTGACGTTGGCATAGAAGCCATATTCATCCGGGGCAATCGCCTGCCAGGTGGTACGTGGCTGTTCTTCGACCAGGCTGATGCGCACGATCGACTTGATGCTCTTGAACCCATACTTCCATGGCACCACCAAACGCAACGGCGCGCCGTTCTGGTTGGGCAGTTCGCGCCCGTACATGCCGACGGCGAGAATGGCCAGCGGGTTCATCGCCTCATCCAGGCGCAAGCCTTCTATATAAGGCCAGTCGATCAGGGCAAAGCTTGAGCGCTGACCAGGCATGCTCTTCGGGTCCTGCAACGTTTCGAAGCGAATGTAGCGGGCCTTGGAGGTTGGCTCGACCTGCTTGAGCAGTGCCGAAATCGGAAAGCCCAACCAGGGGATGACCATCGACCAGGCCTCCACGCAGCGCAGACGATAGATGCGCTCCTCCAGCTGGTAGGGCTTCATGAAGTCTTCGAGGGCATAACGCCCGGGCTTGCCGACCTCGCCATCCACCACCACGGTCCAGGGTTCGGTTTTCAGGCTGCCGGCATTGGCCGCCGGATCACCCTTGTCGGTACCGAACTCATAGAAATTGTTGTAGTGGGTGGCGTCCTTGAAAGGCGTGGTCGCCTCCCCCGGCGCGGTTACGGCTTGCCACTGGGTAGCGGCGAGCTTGTCGTTGAACCAGCCTGGCGCCCTGCCCGCCTCGACATCGATATAGCGCGATGGATCGGCAGCACTGGCCCAGCGTGGCAGCGCGGTTGCCGCCAGGGCAGCCAGCGACCCACCAAGCATGGCGCGGCGAGAGACATAGAGAGATTCGGGGGTGACGTCCGATTCTTTGCAATCGGAGGCTTTGGGCAGCTTGATGAGCATGATGGCTCCGTAGAACTGGAGGACTGATGCACCAGTAGACTACGGAGCCCTAGCGAAATTACATCACTCGATGTTTTTCCGCCGACGCATGCGCAACAGGTATTGCACAGGACCGGAGGCCGCATAGCCGAGGAACACCAGCAGCAGGATGCGCGGCGGGTCACTGAAGACTACCGCGAACACCAGCACCACGGCGAGGATCGCTACGAACGGCACGCGCCCCTTGAGGTCCAGCTCCTTGAAGCTGTTGTACTTGATGTTGCTGACCATCAGCATACCGGCCGCCGCCACCAGCAGCGCCACCAGGAACGACAGCTTCGAGCCCTGGATGCCGTAGTCGCTGAAAGCCCAGACGGTACCGGCCACCACGCCGGCTGCCGCCGGGCTGGCCAGGCCGATGAAGTAACGCTTGTCGGCCTTGCCGACCTGGGTGTTGAAGCGCGCCAGACGCAGCGCGGCGCCAGCGACATAGATGAAGGCAACCATCCAGCCGACCTTGCCCATGTCACCCAAGGCCCAGCCGAAGGCCAGCAATGCCGGGGCGACACCGAAGGCAACCATGTCCGACAGCGAGTCGTACTCGGCACCGAAGGCGCTCTGGGTGTTGGTCATGCGTGCCACGCGGCCGTCCAGGCCATCAAGGACCATGGCGACAAAAATGGCGATGGCGGCGAAGGCGAAATACTTGCTCGCCTCGCGTGGATCACCCGCACTGAGGGCCGCCTGGGCACTCATAGAGTTGATGATCGAATAGAAACCGGCGAACAGGTTCGCAGTGGTGAACAGGTTGGGCAGCAGATAGATGCCGCGATGCCGAACCTTGCGTCCTTCGGCGTCATGCCCTTCTTCAACATGCTCATCGATCGGTAGCAGGCTTTCGGCGTCAGAGGCCTTGTTCGGCTCTTCGGGACGTTCGCTCATGGACATTACCTTGCAACGGTGTGGAAAGTTTCGACAGACGTCTGCGACGAGGGTTCGCCGACAAACGATGAAGCTTTATACCAGAAGCTGACCGCCTAAACGAAAAAACGCGGCCGAAGCCGCGTTTTCATCGCATCAGGACAAGATCAGTTCTTGGCCTTGTCGACGATTTTGTTCGCTGCGATCCAAGGCATCATCGAGCGCAGTTGCTCGCCGATGACTTCGATGCCGTGGGCAGCGTTGTTACGACGCTTGGCGGTCATCGAAGGGTAGCCGGTGGCGCCTTCGCTGATGAACATCTTGGCGTATTCGCCGTCCTGGATGCGCTTCAGAGCGTTGCGCATGGCCTGGCGGGATTCGGCGTTGATGACTTCTGGGCCGGTCACGTACTCGCCGTACTCGGCGTTGTTGGAGATCGAGTAGTTCATGTTGGCGATACCGCCTTCGTACATGAGGTCAACGATCAGCTTCAGTTCGTGCAGGCACTCGAAGTAGGCCATTTCTGGCGCGTAGCCCGCTTCAACCAGGGTTTCGAAACCGGCTTTGACCAGCTCGACGGTACCGCCGCAGAGAACGGCTTGTTCACCGAACAGGTCGGTTTCAGTCTCGTCCTTGAAGGTGGTTTCGATGATGCCGGTACGGCCGCCACCGACGCCCGCGGCGTACGACAGGGCAACGTTTTTGGCATTGCCGGAAGCGTCCTGGTAGATCGCGATCAGGTCAGGGATGCCGCCGCCTTTGACGAACTCGGAACGTACGGTGTGACCTGGCGCTTTTGGCGCGATCATGATCACGTCCAGGTCGGCGCGTGGAACGACCTGGTTGTAGTGGATGGCGAAACCGTGGGAGAAGGCCAGGGTGGCGCCTTTCTTGATGTTCGGCTCGACTTCGTTCTTGTACAGCTGGGACTGGAACTCGTCCGGGGTCAGGATCATGACCAGGTCGGCACCGGCAACAGCGGTCGCTACATCGGCAACTTTCAGGCCGTGAGCTTCGGCTTTGGCAACGGTGTTCGAACCTTTACGCAGACCGACAGTGACGTCCACACCGGAGTCCTTCAGGTTGCACGCCTGAGCGTGGCCCTGGGAGCCGTAACCGATGATGGCAACTTTCTTGCCCTGGATGATGGAAAGGTCACAGTCTTTGTCGTAATAAACTTTCATGAAAATACCCCTGTTATCTCGGCCCATAGGGCCATCGCTAATTTTTTGAGTTAGATGCTGAGCACTTTGTCGCCACGGGCAATGCCGGTAACGCCGCTGCGCACTGTTTCGAGAATGGACGCGGTACCGATGGCCTGAATGAAGCTGTCAAGCTTGTCGCTGGCGCCAGTCAGCTGAACGGTATAGACGCTGCTGCTGACGTCGACGATCTGCCCACGATAGATATCGGTGGTGCGTTTGATCTCCGCGCGCTGGGCGCCCGTGGCCTTGATCTTGACCAGCATCAGTTCACGTTCGATGTGCGCGCTTTCCGAGAGGTCGACCAGCTTGACGACTTCAACCAGCTTGTTCAGGTTTTTGGTGATCTGCTCGATCACCTCATCATGACCGACCGTGGTCAACGTCAGACGCGACAGGGTCGGGTCTTCGGTTGGCGCCACCGTCAGGCTTTCGATGTTGTAGTTACGCTGCGAGAACAGACCGACCACGCGAGACAAGGCACCGGGTTCGTTTTCCAACAGCAGGGAAATAATGTGCCGCATGATTAGGTACGCTCCGTCTTGCTCAGCCACATGTCGCGCATGGAGCCGTCTTTGATCTGCATCGGGTAGACGTGCTCGCTGTTGTCGACCTGGATATCGATGAACACCAGGCGGTCTTTCATGGCGAACGCTTCCTCGAGCTTGGGCTTGAGGTCTTTCAGGCTGGTGATGCGGATACCCACGTGACCATAGGCCTCGGCCAGCTTGACGAAATCAGGCAGCGATTCCATGTAGGAGTGCGAGTGACGGCTGTTGTAGGCCATGTCCTGCCATTGGCGGACCATGCCCAAGACGCCGTTGTTCAGGTTGACGATCTTCACCGGCAGGTCGTACTGCAGGCAGGTCGACAGCTCCTGGATGTTCATCTGGATGCTGCCCTCGCCGGTAACGCAGGCAACGTCCTGGTCCGGGAAGTTCAACTTCACGCCCATGGCCGCCGGGAAACCGAAGCCCATGGTGCCCAGGCCGCCGGAGTTGATCCAGCGATTGGGTTTGTTGAAGCGGTAGTACTGCGCCGCGAACATCTGGTGCTGACCCACGTCGGAGGTAACAAAGGCATCGCCCTTGGTCACTTCGCAGAGGGTCTCGATCACGGTCTGCGGCTTGATCACGCTGCCGTCGCCCTTGTCGTAAGGGAACATGTCGCGATCGCCACGCCATTCTTCGATCTGCTTCCACCAGGCGTCCATGGCGGCTTTGTCTGGCTGCTCGCCGATTTCGCGCAAGGTCGCGACCATTTCGCTCAGCACGCTCTCGACCGGGCCAACAATCGGCACGTCGGCCTTGATGGTCTTGGAGATCGACGCCGGGTCGATGTCGATGTGGATAACCTTGGCGTTCGGGCAGAACTTGGCCGGGCCGTTGACCACGCGGTCGTCAAAGCGCGCACCGACAGCGAAAATCACGTCAGCGTGGTGCATGGCCAGGTTGGCGGTGTAGCTGCCGTGCATGCCGAGCATGCCGAGGAACTGGCGATCGGTACCCGGATAGCCGCCCAGGCCCATCAAGGTATTGGTGACCGGCAGGTTGAGCATCTGCGCAACTTCGGTCAGGGCTGCAGAGCCGCCGCCGAGGATCACGCCGCCACCGGCATAGACCACTGGACGCTTGGCAGCCAGCAACATCTCGGCAGCCTTGCGGATCTGCCCCGAGTGGCCACGAACAGCCGGGCTGTAGGAACGCATCTTGACCTTTTTGGGGTAGACGTATTCGAACTTTTCCGCAGGGTTGGTCATGTCTTTGGGGATATCGACCACGACCGGGCCCGGGCGACCGGATTGCGCCAGATAGAAAGCTTTTTTCAGGACTTCAGGGATTTCCGAGGCGTGTTTGATCATGAAGCTGTGCTTCACGATCGGCCGGGAAATACCGATCATGTCGGTTTCCTGGAAGGCATCGGTACCGACCATGGTGCTGGGCACCTGACCGGAGAGGATGACCATCGGAATGGAGTCCATGTACGCGGTGGCAATACCGGTGATGGCATTGGTCGCGCCAGGGCCCGAGGTCACCAGTACCACGCCGGCCTTGCCGGTGGCACGGGCGTAACCGTCCGCCATATGGGTTGCGGCCTGCTCGTGACGAACCAGGATGTGGCTTACTTCCGGTTCTTTGAACAGGGCATCGTAAACATGAAGGAGAGCACCACCAGGGTACCCGTAGATGTGCTTAACGCCTTCGTCACGCAAAAAGCGGACGACCATCTCAGCGCCAGATAAAAGCTCCACGTTGTTCACCTCTAAAACGCCAGAATACCGTCCACGGTGGACGGGTCTTAATAGGTTTACTGCCAAGCAGAGCATGAGCGACGAAATCGCCGACTACGTCAGCACTGACTGAGCAAGTATTGGGAGCGCCCCAAAGTGTTGCGGGGTTTTCCCACCCAGCGCGAGGTAACGCGTTGCGGGGTGTAACAGGTCGGCGCGGGTGTGCGCCTCATGATCTGCTTAGCGGGTCTGCTTCTGGCAGTCCCTCTACAGCGGAATCTGGATTCTTCTTTTTCGGCGCGCGCAAGTCAAGAAAAATTATTGCCAATTTCGCCCAAGGACTATCTACAGCCACCACTAATACCAGTGACAGCAGCAGAAATACTAACAATACAAACAAAAAGAGCCACAATCTGTGGCTCCAAGGGTGAAAAGAGGGAAATTCAGGCAGAAGGACTGATCAATTGGTCAAACTCTGCTAGCAGCCTGCGTAGCTCGCGGCTTTGCTCCGGGCGGTCGACGTATACCGTTTCAGCCATGACCAGGATCCCGGAGGCATTTGGCAGCGCCAGTCCGTTCTCGAGAATCACTTTCATTCTTGGCAGGAAAATCCACTGCAGCCACTGATCGAAGTTCATGCTGTCGACCGCAAAGGGCACTGTGCTTGCCAGCGCCTCGGGGCTTGGCGGCTGCTCGCTCCACCAGCCCTGGACGTGCAGCTCGCGCTCGATCAACAGCAGGTGATCGGCGATATCGAGGATGCGTTGATCCATTACAGGTTGACCTGGGCTTTCTGCCGGGCCAGCGCTGCACCGGCCGAGTCACCCTGCTTCTCGCGCGACTGGGCAATGATGTTCCACAGCCCGGCCTGCAGGTCGGGGCGACCGTTGGCGTAGGTCAGCGCGCGGCGCGCCAGTTGCTCGGACTGCGCAGCATCGCCCTGGGCCAGGCGTACCTGGGCCAGACGGTAAAGCACCTGCGGCTCACGCGGGGCAATGCGCTGGGCACGCTCCAGGCTCGACGAAGCGCCGTTGTAGTCGCCGCCGCTCTGCTGTTGCTGGGCGGTGGTCAGCAGCGCCAGTACCGGGCCGTCGAGCTGTTCGTCAGCCGACAGGCCACCGCTGGCAGCGCTGGAGCGCGGAATGCCGCTCGGCGCACTCGGCGCGCTGGTGCTCGGCATGGTGTAGCTGCCGGCGTTGGTCGAGCTGCTGTCGAACGGCGTCGAACTGCTCGGGCCCGGAGTAATGGGGCCGGTGCTGATCGGCGCGGCGCCGGTGGCCGCCGGGAAGGTCTGGATCGGTGCGGCGCCGGAACCCTGCGGGACCATGACCATCACCCCGGAGTCTTGGGGCACGGCTTGCGCCTGGCGCGTACCGTTATTGACCTGCGCCGGCGCGCCACGGTTGGCCGTAACCCGCTCGCTGTTGGAGACCCGGGTACTGGAGTCGACCACGGGAATGGAGCCGCGCGGATTGCTGGCGCAGCCATTGAGCAAAGCCAGCGCCGTCAAGGCTGGAAACCACCACTTGTTCACTGCACACCCTCTCTAGGCTAATGCTTAATTCATCCAACCCTTGACCCAGTCCATGACGGACTCGGCAGGATCCGGCTCACCACCACAGGCGGCTCCGGCCGGCGGTTCACTTCCGCGAATATACGGCATCTGCACGGCGCCCGGGCAACTGGCGTCCGAGCCCTGGCCGCTATGCGGATCGATCCAGGCCTGCACCACGTTGTCGGGCAGCGGCATGTCCAGTGGCAGCGGGTCGGCCTTGCGCATGAAACTGGTCCAGACCTGCAGCGCACCGGTGGCTCCGGTAAATGGCGTTTTACCGTTGTCGTCACGCCCCAGCCACACCACTGCCAGCAAATCCTGGCTGAAGCCTGCGAACCAGCTGTCACGGGAATCGTTACTGGTACCGGTCTTGCCCGCCAGGTTCAACGAGCTTGGCAGCACACTGTAGACCGAACGCCCGGTACCTTCGCGCATCACCCGCTGCATGGCGTTCTGCACCAGATAAATGGCGCCCGGATCGAAGGTTTGCTGGATCTGGAACGGATAGCGCTTGAGCGGCTCGCCTTCGGCAGTCAGCACGCTGCGAATACCGCGCATCGGCGTGTTGAAGCCGCCATTGGCCAGGGTCTGGTACATGGTTGCGACTTGCATCGGCGACATGCCGCCGGCGCCGAGCATCATCGACGGGAACGCCGGCCAGTCGACGTTGACGCCCAGCCGGCCGATGGTTTTCAGTACGTTCGGTACGCCCAGTTCCAGGCCGAGCTTGGCGGTCGACAGGTTGTAGGAGTTGGCCAGGCCCTGATACAGATAAATGGTGCCGTGGGAACGACGGTCGTAGTTCTGCGGCTTCCACACCTGGCCATCGGCGCCTTTGACCGAGAACGGCTCGTCCTGTACCCACGTGGTCAGGGTGTATTTGCTCGGTTTTTCCAGGGCGGTCAAGTACACCGCCGGCTTGACCAGCGAGCCGATCGGCCGTACCGCGTCGATCGCGCGGTTGAAGCCAGCAAAACCTGCCTGGCGGCTACCGATCAGGGCCTGGACTTCGCCGGTCTCCGGGTTGGTTACAACCATCGCCGCTTCGACTTCATCGGCGCCCTTGCGCCCGGCCAGACGCTTGAAGGTCTCGGCCATGGCCGCTTCGGATTTCATCTGCAGGATCGGATCGAAGCTGGTGAAGATGCGCAGGCCTTCTTCGGTCAAGTCTTCGTCGCGATAGTCCTGGCGCAGCTGGCGTTTGACCAGGTCGAGGAAGCCCGGGTAGGAGCTGTCGGCCAGGCTGCCGCGCTTGGTCACACCCAGTGGCATTTTCTTCGCTGCTTCCACCGCTTCCGGGGTGGCCACGCCCTGTTCGGCCAGCAGGTCGAGCACCAGGTTACGCCGCACCGTCGCCCGCTCCGGGTAGCGCCGCGGGTTGTAATAGGAAGGGCCCTTGACCATGCCGACCAGCAAGGCGATCTGGTGCAGCTTGAGCTCCGACAGCGGCTGGCTGAAGAAGAACTGGCTGGCCAGGCCGAAGCCGTGCACCGCACGCTGGCCGTCCTGACCAACGAACACTTCGTTGAGGTAGGCCTCGAGGATTTCGCGCTTGTCGTAATGCAGCTCAAGCAGCAGGGCCATCATCGCCTCATTGAGCTTGCGGCTGAGGCTGCGTTCGTTGGTCAGGTAGAAGTTCTTCACCAACTGCTGGGTCAGGGTACTGCCGCCCTGGCGCATGGCGCCGGACGAGGTGTTGACCCACACTGCCCGGGCAATGGACTTGGGCGACACGCCGAAGTGGTGATAGAAGTCGCGATCTTCCACGGCCACCAGGGTTTCCAGCAGGTACGGCGGCACCTGGTCGATCTTGATCAGGATCCGGTCTTCGAGGTTTTTCGGGTACAGGCCGCCGATCAGCAGCGGCTCAAGGCGCACCACGTCGAGTTTCGAGCCGTTGGCGCCACTGAGCCCGGCAACATAGTCGCCAGAGAAGCGCACGCGCACCGCTTGTGCGCTTTCCATGCCTTCATAGAACTGAAAGCCACGGGTATTGAGATCGACGGTATTGCCGTTGACTGCCGCCGCACCCGGGCCATTGGCGACGCTTTCGCGGCGATAGCCGAGGGCATCGAGCTCGATGAGGAAGTCGGCCTTGCTCAGCTTCTGGCCGACGAACAGCTCCAGCGGCCGGGCATACACCTTGGCCGGGATGGTCCAGCGCTTGCCGGAGAATTTCTCCTGGACCACAGCATCGAGGTAAATGGCATAGCCCGCCACCAGCACAAGGCCGACCAGGCTGAGCTTCAAGGCCCAGCCCAGCCAGGCACGCGAGCGGCCAGACGGGCGTTTTTTAGCGGTACGGGGGGATCGGGATCGAGTCATGGCGGCGGATTATACGCACTTTATCAATCATCGACAGGCGCCCTCCGGCGGTTTGCACCAGCCCCGCTTGCGGCCATAATGGCCGATTCGAATCTCCGACCCAGAAGGATCGCCCGTGAGCCAAGCCTTGATCACAGCCCTGCAGAATCCCGCCCTGTTCCCTCACCCGGTGAAGGCATTTCAGGTCATCGAGACGCATATCTCCTGGGTGCTGCTCACCGGTGACTATGCCTACAAGATCAAGAAGCCGATGAACTTCGGTTTCCTCGATTTTACCGAGCTGTCCCAGCGTGCCCACTTCTGCGCCGAAGAGCTGCGCCTGAACCAGCGCCTGACCGACGACCTGTACCTGGAAGTACTGCCGATCACCGGCAGCGCCGAAGCGCCCCAACTGGGCGGCGAAGGCGAGCCGATCGAATACGCGCTGAAAATGCGCCAGTTCCCCCAGAGCCAGATGCTCAGCACCCTGCAGGCCAACAGCGAACTGACCGCCGCGCACATCGACCAGATGGCCGAGCAGATCGCCCGCTTCCACCTGGCCGCGCCAAAAGTTGCCGTCGAGCATCCGCTGGGCACGCCGGACAGCGTCATGGCCCCGGTCGAGCAGAACTTCGAGCAGATTCGCCCGTTCCTTTCCGACAAGGCCGACCTGCAGCAGCTCGATGCCCTGCAAGCCTGGGCCCAGGACAGCTTCAAGCGCCTGCATGGCCTGCTCGAGCAGCGCAAGGCCGAAGGTTTCATTCGCGAATGCCACGGTGACATCCATCTGGGCAACGCCACCCTGATCGATGGCAAGGTGGTGATTTTCGACTGCATTGAATTCAACGAGCCGTTCCGCCTGACCGACGTCTACGCCGATGCCGCGTTCCTGGCCATGGACCTCGAAGACCGCGGGCTGAAATCGCTGTCGCGCCGCTTCGTCAGCCAGTACCTGGAACTCACCGGTGACTACGCCGGCCTGGAACTGCTGAACTTCTACAAGGCCTACCGTGCCCTGGTGCGGGCCAAGGTCGCCCTGTTCAGCATGCCGGCCAACGCCGATGCCGTGCAGCGCGCCACTACCCTGCGCACCTACCGCAACTATGCCAACCTGGCGGAAAGCTACAGCGCCATCCCTTCGCGCTTTTTGGCCATCACCCATGGTGTGTCTGCAGTCGGCAAGAGCCACGTGGCCATGCGCCTGGTCGACGCCCTGGGCGCCATTCGCCTGCGTTCGGACGTCGAGCGCAAGCGCATGTTCGGTGAGCAAGCCAGCGCCAATGCCGGTCAGTTGCAAGCCGGCATCTATAGCGAAGACGCCAGCCAGGCCACCTACCAGCGTCTGCACCAGCTGGCCGAAACCATCCTGCGTGCTGGCTTCCCGGTAGTTATCGACGCCACCTACCTCAAGCACGAGCAGCGCCAGGCCGCCGCCGGCGTTGCCAGCGAAACCGGCGTGCCGTTCCTGATCCTCGACTGCAACGCCCCGGATGCGGTGATCGCTAGCTGGCTGGCCCAGCGTCAGGCCGATCAGAACGATCCGTCGGATGCCACCCTGGACGTGGTCAAGGCGCAACAGGCCAGCCGTGATCCGCTCAGCGCCGAAGAGCTGCTGCAAAGCAAGCGCGTGGAAACCAACGAAAGTGGCAGCCTCGACCTGTTGGTCAAGCAGATCCGCCAGCGCCTGCCCGGGCTCTGATACCACCCAGGACGTGAAGCAGTCGACAGTTCACGCCTGATTCCGGGCGCCCCCGTGGTGATGGCACTATAGTGTCACCACAAGTGCAAACAAGGAGGCGCCTCATGAATCAGCCACGGCAACTGGACAGCGCGCTGTATGCGCTGGTGCATGACGAACAGATCGCCAGTTTCAATCGCGAGAAACCCAAGGATGGCACCGTCGACTTTCGTGGCGGCGATTTTCGCGGGCTCGACCTGCGCGAGCTGGACACCACCGGCATCGACTTCACCGATGCTTACTTTCGCGCCTCCGACCTGCGCGGCCTGGACCTGCGTCACAACGGCCTGGAAGGCGCAAGCCTGGCCCATGCACAGATTTCCGGCACCTACTTTCCCAGCGAACTGAGCGCCGACGAGATTCTCATGTCGGTCAACTTCGGCACCCGCCTGCGCTACCGCACACGCTGACAGCAACCTTCGAAACCCCCGCCGGCCGTGGCCTGGCGGGGGCTTTCGGCTACCCGTCGGCACATGGATGGCAAAACGCCGCGTATTTCCCAAGTGCCGCTACACTGCTCATTGACCTGCCGCGATTACTAAATCAAGACCCGTTCAGCCGTCGCAAGGAGGCTTGATGAACGATGAACTCCAGCATCTGAAAAACCTTGGCAAGACTTCTGCGCAGTGGCTGCATGCGGTCGGCATCCACAGTGCTTCGGATCTACGCCGGCTGGGTGCGGTCAACGCCTACAAGGCCGTCCGTACTCGGGGTTTCCGGGCCTCGAAGGTGCTGCTGTACGCGATTGAAGGCGCCTTGCTTGATGTGCACTGGAACGATATTCCGGCTGAACGCAAGGAAGCCCTGAACCAGCAACTCGACGGCAAAATTGCCGTACAGAAAAATAATCGGGAATTTTGAATCACGACGCTTGACTACGAAATGAGAATCGTTATGATTATCACAACTGGTCGCGAGACTGGTTGGGTAACCTGAAAGCCCCTGGTTCGGACTCTCAGATTATCTCCTCATCAGGCTAATCACGGTTATTGACCCGGCACTTTGCCGGGTCTTTTTTTGCCTGGGCTTTTTACTCGCCCTTACGCATCTGCGCGCAGTAGTCCTGCTCCGGTAAGGCCGGGGTGTACCAGACATAATCAGCCATCTGCGCATCAACCCCCTGCCCCACTTCGGCGAGCATCAACACCTGCGTGCCGGCTTCGGCGCCCAGGTCGGCCAAATGCAAGGGCACGCCGATGTCCTTGCGCACGTGATAGCCACCGGCTAACAGCAACGCTGGCTGTGGCGCGGCCAGCAGGCGCTCGGCCATACGCCGGTCGCGCTGTTGCTGAACCGCCAGCATCGCCGGCAACTGGCTTTCGGGCAGCAGGCCGCAATGGGACTCCCGGACTTGCTCCAGCAGCACGGCCCGGACCTTGGCGGCGGTCGAGCGCTCACCTTTCAATGGTGGCGGCTGGCGATAGAGGCTGCGCACCTCCTCGGTGTCGAGGTTGGCGGCCAGCAACGGGTAAGGCTGGCCCAGGGCCTCGCGGACGATCGGTCCGTACAGGGCCCAATCCCAGCCTTGCTGCCAGCCAAGCGCCAGCGGCAGATCGGCCGGCAAGGCCTGCTGCTTCAGCGCATCGACCTTGGCTTGCTGCACCGGCTGCAGCATCTCCAGCAGCAGGCTGCCCTGCGGCCGTTGCCCCTGCAGGGCGCGCAGCAGCCACAACTGCAGGGCATGGTGGTCGGGGTTGTCGTGTTTCTCGCCTACCAGCAGCCGCGGCGCCTGCGCCAGCCGCTCCAGCAGTTGCGCGGGCGTCAACAGGCGCCCGCTGCTCAGCTCACGAATCTGCCCAAGCTCGGCATGCTCGCGGCCTTCGGGGCTTTGCCAGGCGGGCAATGGCGGTACTTCGGCCCGGGACTGGCAGCCGGCGAGCCCCCAGACCAGCAACAGCAACAATGCGGGCAAGCGGGGACAACGCATGGGCGGTACTCCTAACGGGCGATGATCAGCGGGTGCCCCCGCTCGGGGTGAGGCTGGACCAGCACATCGATGCCGAACACCGCCTTGAGCGAATCGGGGCGCAATACCTGCTGCGGGGTATCCAGGGCATGGCTGCGACCCTGTTCGAGCAAGAGGATACGATCACAGTAGCGTGCCGCCAGGTTCAGGTCATGAAGGATGACCATCACCGCGGCGCCGCGATCGGCGAATTCGCGCACCGCTTGCAAGGTGGTGTGCTGGTGCAGCGGGTCGAGCATCGAGGTCGGCTCGTCGAGCAGCAGGATGCGCCCGTCTTCGCCTGGCCACAGCTGCGCCAGTACCCGCGCCAGGTGCACGCGCTGACGCTCGCCACCAGAGAGCGCCAGATAGCTGCGCCCTAGCAGGTGGCCGGCATCGGCCGCCTGTAGGGCCGCGTCGATGATCTGCTGGTCGCGCTCAAGACCGGTTTTATGCGGCAAGCGACCCATGCCGACCACTTCTTCGACCTTGAAGGCAAAGCCCAGACTGGACACCTGCGGCAGCACCGCCAGGCGCTGGGCCCGCTGCTGCCCGGGCCAGTCGCACAGCCCGCGGTCATCCAGGCTCACCCGTCCGTGGCTGGGATTCAACTCACCGCACATCACCCCGAGCAGGCTGCTTTTACCGGCACCGTTGGGGCCCAGCACGCCCAGTACCTGGCCGGGCTGCAGGGCCAGGCTGATATCGCTGAGGACCTGGTTTTCGCCACGGCGCAGCGACAGGTTTTCGACACGCAGCATCAGGCACGCCCCCGCAACAGCAGATAGAGGAAGAACGGCGCACCGATGAACGCGGTAACGATACCGATCGGCAGCTCCGCAGGTGCCAGCGCCAAGCGCGCGATCAGGTCGGCGAACAGCAACAGCGAGGCCCCGGCCAACAAAGATGCCGGCAGCAATACGCGGTGGTCCGGCCCGGCCAGCAAACGCACCAGGTGCGGCACCACCAGGCCGATAAAGCCGATCAGCCCCGCCGCCGCCACTGCCGCGCCCACCCCCAGCGCCGTGCAGAACACCAGTTCGCGCTTGAGCTTCTCGACCTCGATGCCCAGGTGACGGGCTTCGGACTCGCCCAGCAACAAGGCATTCAAGGCCTGGGCCCGGCGTGGCAGCCACAGCGAGACCCCCACGGTCACCAGCACCAGCGGCCACAGGCGCTGATAACTGGCGCCATTGAGGCTGCCCAGGTTCCAGAACGTCAGGGTGCGCAAGGTGGCGTCATCGGCCAGGTAAGTGAACAGCCCTACCGCCGCGCCGGCAAGGGCGGTCAAGGCGATGCCGGCAAGGAGCATGGTCGCCACATTGGTCTGGCCATCGCGCCGGCCCAGGCGATACACCAGCGCCGTCACCCCCAGGCCACCAAGAAATGCACACAGCGATAACAGATAAGGGCCGAAGGCCTCGGGAATACCGCCCATCCACGAGCCGCCGACAATCGCCACTGCCGCACCGAGCGCGGCCCCCGCAGACACCCCGACCAGGCCGGGGTCGGCCAGCGGGTTGCGAAACAGCCCCTGCATCGCCACCCCGGACAGCGCCAGCACGGCACCCACGGCCAACCCCAGCAGGGTCCGTGGCAAGCGGATCTGGCCGAGGATCAGCTCGGCCTGCTCCAGCCCGTCGCCGGCCACCGGCAGCCCGATCAACCGGGCTCCGGCGCGCAGGGTATCGAACAACGGCAGGCTGACCGGCCCCAGCGCCAGCGACAACCAGATCGCCAACAGGCACAGCAGCGTCAGGGTGACGAACAGCGTGCGCGGCTTGACCAGCCGGTTCATTGCGCGGTCGGGTAAAAGGCGTGGGAAAGGTTCTGCAAGGTAACCGGCAGACGCGGGCCGAGCCCCCCCACCAGCAAAGTCGGGTCCAGTTCGATCAGGCGTTTGTTACGGGCGGCGCGCGAAGCATTCAGGGCCGGGTTTTCCTTGAGCAGCGCCTGCAAGGCCTGCTCACCGCTGAGGCTGCGGTCGGCGAACACCAGCACATCCGGGTCAAGGGCTGCCAAGGCCTCGACAGAGAAGTTCTTGTAGCCTTCGTTATCTGCCAGGTTGCGCGCACCGGCCTGTTTGAGCAACCAGTCGCCAGCGGTGCCTTTGCCGGCGATCATCGGTTTGGAGCCGGCATGACCGACCAGCAGAATCACTCCGGGAGCGGCCTGGGTGGTTTGCAGTTGCTTGATCTTGCCCTGCAGCTCATCGAGTTGCCGGCGGTAGTCGGCGAACAGTTGCCGGGCTTGTTGCTCATTGCCGAGCAAGCGCCCCAGTTGCTGCAAGTTGCTTTCCACCGCACCCAGGTCGGCCTTGCTCGACAGCAGTTCGACCTTGACCCCGGCGCCGCGGATTTGCGCGAGCACCGGCGGCGGGCCCATTTCTTCGGTTCCCACCAGCACATCCGGACGCAGGCTCAGCACCCCTTCGGCGGACAGCTGGCGCTGATAACCGATACTCGGCAAGGCCTTGAGTGATTGCGGATGCTGACTGGTGGTATCGACCCCGACCAGCTTCTGCTCACCGCCCAGCGCCGCCACCCACTCGCTCAGTGCCCCACCGGCGCTGACCCAGCGCTGCGGCAAGGTGTCGGCCTGGACCAGGGTGTTGAACACAAGACCGGCACACAGGGCGATCAGGCGGGCACGTGGGCGCATAACAGGCTTCCTTGAATGAGGAGGAGCGGCAATCCGGGTGGATAATGCCGGGGACGCACGGTATAAAGCGTCCGATACGGCTGATGCAGGCAATTTGATAATTATTTGCATTTGCACGTCAAGCCGTCACTGTGACTACGAGTAACCCTCACCATGCATTTTCTTTGTCATTCCGAGCACCTGGGCGAAGGCCAGAGCCGAGGCTTCAGTGTCAATGACCTGGGGATTTTCGCGGTCCGGCGTGCGGGCACAGTCTACCTGTACCGCAATCACTGCCCTCATCGTGGCATCCCCCTGAATTGGGAACCTGACGCCTTTCTCGACAGCAGCGCCAGCCTGATTGCCTGCGGGCGCCACGGCGCGCTGTTTCTGATCGAGTCCGGCGAATGCGTGGCCGGCCCTTGCGAGGGCGAGCAATTGACGGCCCTGAACTGTCGCGAAGACAGCCAGGGCATCTGGCTTATCGACTGAGCAACACCGGCAAAGGCCGATCGATATAAACCTGTTCGCCATCGATCCGCGTGCCGTAGGCAAGCACTTCGACGCCATCGGCCACCGCTGCGCGCAGGGCATCGGCATAGGCGCTGTCGATCTCGTCGGCAGGGCGTACGGCTTCGACCCCGCTGAGGTTCACACAATATAGCTGCACCGCGCGCACACCCTGGCGGGCCAGGGTCGCCAGCTCGCGCAGGTGCTTGGCACCGCGCTGGGTGACGGCGTCAGGGAAGGCGGCGACTGCCGAGTCGTCAAAGCCCAGGGTGACGCTCTTGACCTCGACATAGGCCGGCCCTTCGGCAAACTCCAGGCGAAAATCCACCCGGCTGCTCTCCTCGCCGTAAGCCACTTCGCGCTTGAGCCCGGTAAACCCGGCCAGTTCGCTGATGACGCCAGCACGCAAGGCTTCTTCCACCAGCGCGTTGGCGCGCCCGGTGTTGACACAGGCCAGGCGCCCCTGCGGGGTTTCACTGATTTCCCAGGTGCCGGGCAGCTTGCGCTTAGGGTCGTTGGAGCGGCTGAACCAGACCTGGCCGCCCTCGACCATGCAATTGAACATCGAGCCGGTATTGGGGCAATGGATGGTCATTTGCTCGCCGCTGGCCAGCTCGATGTCAGCCAGGAAGCGCTTGTAGCGGCGCAGCAAACGTGCGGTTTCAAGGGGTGGAGAAAAGCGCATCAGCCTTGCCAGCTCCGTAGTCCGCGGGCAATCCGCTCGACCGCCTCCTGCAGGCGCGGCAAGCTCTGGGTGTAGGCAAAGCGCACATGGTGCCCGGCCTGGTGGCGACCGAAGTCCAGGCCCGGGGTGAAGGCCACGTGCTCGGTTTCGAGGAAGTGCCGGCAGAAGGCAAAGGCATCGCCGCCAAAGGCGCTGATGTCGGCGTACAGATAAAAGGCACCCTGTGGCTCTACGGCTATCTTGAAGCCCAGCTCACGCAAGGCCGGCAAGAGGAAATCGCGGCGGCGGGCGAACTCGGCCCGACGTTCTTCGAGAATCGCCAGGGTGCCAGGCTGGAAACACGCCAGGGCGGCATGCTGGGCCATGCTCGGGGCACTGATGTAGAGGTTCTGCGCCAGCTTTTCGAGGTCAGCCACCGCAGCCGGTGGCGCCACCAGCCAGCCCAGGCGCCAGCCGGTCATGCCGAAATACTTGGAAAAACTATTCAGGACGAAGGCTTCGTCGTCGACTTCCAGCACGCTCGGTGCATCCATGCCGTAGGTCAGGCCGTGGTAGATCTCGTCCACCACCAAATGGCCGTTACGCGCGCGGGTGGCGGCCGAGAGGCTTGCCAGCTCATCGCGATCGAGCACCGTGCCGGTGGGGTTGGCAGGTGACGCCACCAGGGCGCCGACGGTGTCCTGGTCCCAGTAGCGCTCGACCAGGTCGGCGGTGAGTTGGTAATTGGCCTCGGGGCCGACCGGCACCAGTTGTGCGGCGCCTTCGACCAGGCGCAAAAAATGCCGGTTGCACGGGTAGCCCGGGTCGGCCAGCAGCCAGTGCTTGCCCGGGTCGACCAACAGGCTGGCGGCCAGCAGCAAGGCGCCGGAACCGCCCGGGGTGATGAGGATGCGCTGCGGGTCGATGCTCAGCCCGTAGCGCTGCTGGTAGAACCCGGCAATCGCTTCGCGCAGCGCCGGCAGCCCGCGGGCAGCGGTATAACGGGTATGCCCCTGGGCCAGTGCGGCCTGGCCGGCCTCGATGATCGGCGCGGCGGTGGTGAAATCCGGTTCGCCGATTTCCAGGTGGATCACGTCGCAGCCGCTCGCTTGCAGCTCGTTGGCGCGGGCCAGCAGGGCCATCACGTGGAAAGGTTCGATGGCGCGGCTGCGCGCACTGTAGGGCTGGGCCATTAGCCTTCTCTCAAAAGGGTCTAGAATAATGATTCTACCCACGCGCGGGGTCGAACGTGTGGCAAAAGCTGCGGTCCACTGCAAAGATCATCAAGGCCAGGTAGCGTTGCCCTGGCCTTGACAACCGGGAGTAGCGCACCCCGATTCGATCTGGTAAGTTCGGCGGCTCGCAGTCGCAGGGCCGGCGGGCGCCGGAGATGGAGCAGCCTGCGCAATGGATTAGAAAAGTGAGAGGCGGTCTATTCATGTCCACCCTAGAAAAGCAAAAAACTCAGACCATGTACGGTGTCGAGCCCTATCAGGTAACCAAGGGTGAAGAGTACATGGGCGATCCCATGCGCAAGCACTTCGTCAAACTCCTGGGTGCCTGGAAGCAGGAGCTGATGACCAGTGTGGACCGGACTGTGGACCACATGAAGGACGAGGCGGCCAATTTCCCGGACCCCGCCGACCGCGCCAGCCAGGAAGAAGAATTTGCCCTTGAACTGCGCAACCGCGATCGCGAGCGCAAGCTGATCAAGAAAATCGACAAAACCCTGCAGAAGATCCAGGACGAAGAATACGGCTGGTGCGACGCCTGCGGCGTTGAAATCGGTCTTCGCCGACTGGAAGCCCGCCCTACCGCGGACCTGTGCTTTGACTGCAAGGAAATCGCGGAGAAGAAAGAAAAAACGGTCGGCAAAGGCTGATCCTTCTCCCATCCGAACGGGGCGCATCAGGCGCCCCGTTTCATTTTCATACCTGCTCGCCATGAACGACTCCCGCTACATCGGACGCTTCGCCCCCACGCCCAGTGGATTTCTGCACTTTGGTTCGCTGGTCGCGGCCCTGGCCTCGTGGCTGGATGCCCGGGCAGTCGGCGGCACCTGGCTGGTGCGCATGGAAGACATCGACCCGCCCCGCGAAGCTCCCGGCGCCCAGGCCGCCATTCTGCAAACCCTGGAAAGCTACGGCCTGGAATGGGACGGCGAGGTGGTCTACCAAAGCCAGCGCCACGCGGCCTATGCCGAAGTGCTCGAGCGCCTGTTCCGCCAGGGCCTGGCCTACGCCTGCACCTGCTCGCGCAAGCAACTCGAAGGCTACAACGGCGTTTACCCGGGCCTGTGCCGCAATGCCGCGCATGCCTGCGAAGGCGCCGCCATCCGCGTGCGGGTGCCGGAGCTGGCCTACCATTTCGATGACCGCGTGCAGGGCCGTTTCGAACAGCACCTGGGCCGTGAGGTGGGTGACTTTGTCATTCGCCGTCGCGATGGCCTGTACGCTTATCAACTGGCGGTGGTGCTTGATGATGCCTGGCAGGGTGTGACCGATATCGTGCGCGGCGCCGACCTGCTGGATAACACCCCGCGCCAGCTGTACCTGCAGGAACTGCTGGGCCTGTCGCAGCCGCGTTACCTGCACGTGCCGCTGATCGTGCAGCCTGACGGGCACAAGCTGGGCAAGTCCTACCGCTCGCCACCACTGGCCGCCGACCAGGCCACGCCCCTGCTGCTGCGCGCACTGCGCGCACTGGGGCAAAAGACCGAAGCAGGCATGGAGTACGGTACCCCGGGCGAAGTGCTGGCGCATGCCGCATTGCACTGGAACCCCGACGCCCTGCCCCGGTGCCTGAGCGTGCCCGAGGCCGATCTGCACTGATCCCTGGGGGGCCCGGCCCCACAGAAAGCCCAGTAAATTCAATTCTTTGGCAAAAACCCACAAGCCCGTTACCATCGCCGCAGCCATTTGCGCCAATAATAAGTCCAAGCCGCAGCGCCCTAACCTTTGAGGCCAGCATGTATATCTATCGTTTGGTCCTGCTTCTGGTCGTGGGGATCTACCTGTTCTCCCCGGCCATCATGGACTGGTGGATCGAGCCAACCGGAGCCTGGTATCGCCCTTACCTGCTCTGGCTGATCCTGATCGTCGTGACCTTTATCCTGCAGAGCCAACGTGATGCCGATGAGCTTTAGCCTGACCCAGATGATCCTGATCAGCGCCGCCTACCTGCTGGTGCTGTTCGGCGTGGCCTGGGTCAGCGAACGCGGGATGATCCCGCGCTCGATCATCCGCCACCCGCTGACCTACACCCTGTCGCTGGGCGTCTATGCCAGTGCCTGGGCCTTTTATGGCTCGGTGGGCCTGGCCTACCAATACGGCTACGGCTTTCTCGCCTGTTACCTGGGGGTGTCCGGGGCCTTTCTGCTGGCACCGGTGCTGCTGTACCCGATCCTGAAGATCACCCGCACTTACCAATTGTCGTCGCTGGCCGACCTGATCGCCTTCCGCTTTCGCAGTACCTGGGCCGGGGCGCTGACCACCATCTTCATGTTGATCGGCGTGCTGCCGCTGCTGGCCCTGCAGATCCAGGCGGTGGCCGACTCGATCAGCATTCTGACCGGCGAACCGGTCAAGGCGCGGGTCGCCTTTGCCTTTTGCGCATTGATCACCCTGTTCACCATTTTCTTCGGTTCGCGGCACATCGCTACCCGGGAGAAACACGAGGGCCTGGTGTTCGCCATTGCCTTCGAATCGGTGATCAAGCTGCTGGCCCTCGGCGGCATTGGCCTGTATGCGCTGTACGGCGTGTTTGGCGGCCCGCATGAGCTGGAAGTCTGGCTGCTGCAGAACCAGACCGCCCTCGCCGCCCTGCACACCCCCTTGCAGGAAGGCCCATGGCGCACGCTGCTGCTGGTGTTCTTCGCCTCGGCCATCGTCATGCCGCACATGTACCACATGGCCTTTACCGAAAACCTCAACCCGCGCTCGCTGGTCAGCGCCAGTTGGGGCCTGCCGCTGTTCCTGCTGCTGATGAGCCTGGCGGTGCCATTGATTCTCTGGGCCGGCCTGAAAATGGGCGCCAGCACCAGCCCGGAATACTTCACCCTGGGCCTGGGCATCGCCGCCAACAACCAGGCACTGGCGCTATTGGCCTATATCGGTGGGCTCTCGGCCTCCAGCGGGCTGATCATCGTCACCACCCTGGCGCTTTCGGGCATGGCCCTCAACCACCTGGTGCTGCCGCTGTACCAGCCACCGGCCGAGGGCAACATCTACCGCTGGCTGAAATGGACCCGGCGGGCGCTGATCGTCGCCATCATCGCCGCCGGTTTCGGCTTCTACCTGACCCTGGGCAGCCAGCAGGACCTGGCCAACCTCGGCATCGTCGCCTTCGTCGCCACCTTGCAGTTCCTGCCGGGCGTGCTCTCGGTGCTGTACTGGCCGACCGCCAACCGCCGCGGCTTCATTGCCGGCCTGCTGGCGGGGATCCTGGTGTGGATGGTGACCATGCTGTTGCCGCTGGTGGGCAACCTGCAAGGCTTCTACATCCCGCTGCTGAACATGATCTATGTGCTCGACGACACCAGTTGGCACATGGCTGCGATCGCCTCGCTGGCCGC
Source organism: Pseudomonas sp. UC 17F4 (assembly GCF_900101695.1). Taxonomy (NCBI): domain Bacteria; kingdom Pseudomonadati; phylum Pseudomonadota; class Gammaproteobacteria; order Pseudomonadales; family Pseudomonadaceae; genus Pseudomonas; species Pseudomonas sp. UC 17F4. Next base: position 1,547,308 of record NZ_FNKV01000001.1, on the reverse strand, counting down.
CAACGTGCTGCTGTTTACCCTGATCTCGCTGTTCACCAACGCCAGCAGTGAAGAAGTCAGCGCCGCCGAGGCCTGCGCGGTGGATAACGTGCGCCGCCCGCAGCGCCGTGAGCTGCACGCGGCCTCGCCGCAGGAATTCGCCACGCAACTGGCCAAGCCGCTAGGTGCCAAGGCTGCGCAGAAGGAAGTGGAACAGGCCCTGCGCGACCTCTACCTGCCTTTCGACGAGCGCCGCCCGTATGCCCTGCGCCGCCTGCGCGACCGCATCGAGGCCAACCTGTCGGGGCTGATGGGCCCGAGTGTGGCCCAGGACATGGTCGAGACCTTCCTGCCCTACAAGTCCGGTAACGAAAACTACGTGACCGAAGACATCCACTTCATCGAAAGCCGCCTGGAAGACTACCACTCGCGCCTGACCGGCCTTGCCGCCGAGCTCGATGCCCTGCGCCGTTACCACCGCCAGACCCTGCAGGAGTTGCCGATGGGCGTCTGCTCGCTGGCCAAGGACCAGGAGATCCTGATGTGGAACAAGGCCATGGAAGAGCTCACCGGCATCCCCGCCAAGCGCGTGGTCGGCTCGCGCCTGACCACCATTGCCGACCCCTGGCGCGGCCTGCTTTTGGGCTTCATCAACGTGCCCGACGAACACTTGCACAAACAACGCCTGGGCCTCGATGGCCAGACCCGCTGGCTGAACCTGCACAAGGCGGCCATCGACGAGCCACTGGCACCGGGTAACAGCGGCCTGGTGCTGCTGGTTGAAGACCTCACCGAGACCCAGGCCCTGGAAGACAAGCTGGTGCACTCCGAGCGCCTGGCCAGCATCGGCCGCCTGGCTGCCGGGGTGGCCCACGAGATCGGCAACCCGGTCACCGGTATCGCCTGCCTTGCGCAGAACCTGCGCGAAGAGCGCGAAGAGGACGGCGAGATCACCGAGCTGAGCAGCCAGATCCTGGAGCAGACCAAACGCATCTCGCGCATCGTCCAGTCGCTGATGAGCTTTGCCCATGCCGGCAGCCACCAGCACAGCGACGAGCCGGTGTGCCTGGCCGAAGTGGCCCAGGACGCCATCGGTCTGCTGGCCTTGAACCGGCGCAATTTCGAAGTACAGTTCTTCAACCTGTGCGACCCGGACCACTGGGTCGAGGGCGACCCGCAACGCCTGGCCCAGGTGCTGATCAACCTGCTGTCCAACGCCCGCGACGCCTCCCCGCCCGGCAGTGCCGTGCGGGTCAAGAGCGAAGCCAGCGAGCATACCGTCGACCTGATCGTCGAGGACGAAGGCAGCGGCATCCCGAAAAACATCATGGATCGTCTGTTCGAACCCTTCTTCACCACCAAGGACCCGGGCGAAGGCACCGGACTGGGGCTTGCTCTGGTCTATTCCATCGTGGAAGAGCATTATGGACAAATCACCATCGACAGCCCGGCCGATAGCCAGAGCCAACGCGGCACCCGGATCCGAGTGACCCTGCCGCGCCATGTCGTAGCGACGTCCGCTGTGAACTGAGACCGTCGAGAGAATTGAATCAATGCCGCATATTCTGATCGTCGAAGACGAAACCATCATCCGCTCGGCGTTGCGCCGACTGCTCGAGCGCAACCAGTACCAGGTCAGCGAGGCCGGCTCGGTGCAGGAAGCCCAGGAACGCTTCAGCATTGCGACCTTCGACCTGATTGTCAGCGACCTGCGCCTGCCCGGCGCACCGGGCACCGAACTGATCAAGCTCGGCCAGGGCACGCCGGTGCTGATCATGACCAGCTACGCCAGCCTGCGCTCTGCCGTCGACTCGATGAAAATGGGCGCGGTGGACTACATCGCCAAGCCGTTCGATCACGACGAAATGCTCCAGGCCGTGGCGCGCATCCTGCGTGACCGGCAGAACGCGCCGGCCGCCCCGGCCGAGCGCGGCAACGGCAAGGCGGTGCCCGGCGACAAGGCGGCCAGCACTGCAGCCAACGGCGAGATCGGCATCATCGGTTCCTGCCCGCCGATGCAGGACCTGTACGGCAAGATCCGCAAGGTTGCGCCAACCGATTCCAATGTATTGATCCAGGGCGAGTCGGGTACCGGTAAAGAGCTGGTGGCCCGCGCCCTGCACAACCTCTCGCGGCGCGCCAAGGCGCCGATGATCTCGGTGAACTGCGCGGCGATTCCCGAGACCCTGATCGAATCGGAACTGTTCGGCCACGAGAAAGGCGCCTTTACCGGTGCCAGCGCCGGTCGTGCCGGCCTGGTCGAAGCCGCCGATGGCGGTACGCTGTTCCTCGACGAAATCGGCGAACTACCGCTCGAAGCCCAGGCCCGCCTGTTGCGCGTGCTGCAGGAAGGCGAGATTCGCCGGGTCGGCTCGGTGCAATCGCAAAAGGTCGATGTGCGCCTGATTGCCGCGACCCACCGCGACCTTAAGAACCTGGCCAAGGTCGGCCAGTTCCGCGAAGACCTTTACTACCGCCTGCACGTCATCGCCCTCAAGTTGCCCGCCCTGCGCGAGCGGGGCGCCGACGTCAACGAGATCGCCAATGCCTTCCTCGCTCGCCAGAGTGCGCGCGTGGGGCGTAACGACCTGCGCTTTGGCCACGACGCCGAGCAGGCGATCCGGCATTACTCCTGGCCAGGTAACGTGCGCGAGCTGGAAAACGCCGTGGAGCGTGCGGTAATCCTCTGCGAGAGCCCGGAAATTTCCGCCGACCTGCTGGGCATCGACATCGAACTGAGCGATCTGGAAGACGACGATCCGTTTGCCAGCCTGCCGGGTACCGGCAGCAATGCCAGCAACACCAGCCACGAGCCGACTGAAGACCTGTCGCTGGAGGACTACTTCCAGCATTTCGTCCTCGAGCACCAGGACCACATGACCGAGACCGAGCTTGCACGCAAACTCGGAGTCAGTCGCAAGTGCCTGTGGGAACGTCGTCAGCGCCTGGGTATCCCGCGGCGCAAGAGCGGGGCCACCAGCGAAGGCTGAGGCGTTTCAGCAGTTTTCGACGGTGGGCGGCGGTAACACTGTCACCTTGCGACAAACTGTTACCGCAGCACGAAGTCGTAACAAAAACCGGGGCTTACGGTAACGAAGCCCCGGTTTTTTTTCGCCCCGCGAACCCCGCAAAACCGCTCCAAGCCCTTGTTTTACTGGGCTTTGCAAAAGTTGGCACGGCACCTGCTATATGTTTGGTACAAGAACAATAACAAGCACTGCAAAAGACAATAAAAATAAGACGAATCGGCTCACGCACAATAAGAACAAGACGGCGGAGGCGCAGCTAACTGATTCTTTTGGAGAGGAGTTGTATTTGGGGCTTGCCCCACAACCAGGCAGAGAACAATAAAAACTGCACTCAAGCAGGGCCTGAACTGGTTGGATCGCATGATCATTGCAACCTCAGCGACCAAAGCAATCCGTTTGCTCTTGATCCCGGTTAGGGAGACCGCCCACAGCTTTTTTTGTGGGCAGGGCACTCAACAAAAACAAGAAGCCCGGCAAAAAAACAATAAGAGCACGCAACTACTTCTTGGGGAGCTTCGGCTCCCCTTGTAGTTTCTGCCGCCCCAGCCTGCCCGCGCGTCGTCCGACGCGACCGCCTACACCATCCACCGAGTAAATGCTAGAATCCCCGCCCATCATGCGGCCATTCTTCGTTTTTGGCCGAACATTCCTTCAAACAGTGCATCCCATGCTGAAGAAGCTGTTCCAGTCATTCCGTCCTACCGTGCGTGGCCAGCACCATATCCGCACCACGCCCGAAGTGATCAATAGTGGTCAACATTCGCTGCAACGTGGCCAGTTCAGCCGCCACGCGGTGAACATCGTCGAGCGCCTGCAAAACGCTGGCTACCAGGCCTACCTGGTCGGTGGCTGCGTACGCGACCAGCTCCTGGGCATCACCCCCAAGGACTTCGACGTCGCCACCAGCGCCACCCCTGAACAGGTCCGCGGCGAATTTCGTAACGCCCGTATCATCGGTCGCCGTTTCAAGCTGGTTCACATCCATTTCGGCCGTGAAATCATCGAAGTCGCCACCTTCCGCGCCAACCACCCGGAAAGCGAAGAAGAGAACAGCCACACCTCGTCGCGTAACGAGAGTGGGCGAATTTTGCGCGACAACGTCTACGGCACCCTGGAAGAAGACGCCCAACGCCGCGACTTCACCATCAACGCCCTGTATTACGATCCGGTCAGCGAGCGCATCCTCGACTACGCCAACGGCGTACACGACATCCGCAACCGCCTGATTCGCCTGATCGGCGACCCGACCCAGCGCTACCAGGAAGACCCGGTGCGCATGCTGCGTGCTGTGCGTTTCGCCGCCAAGCTCAACTTCGGTATCGAGAAGCACACCGTGCAGCCGATTCGCCAACTGGCACCGATGCTGCGCGAGATCCCGGCGGCGCGCCTGTTCGAAGAATCGCTCAAGCTGTTCCTCTCCGGGCAGGCTGCCGACACCTTTGAAATGCTCGTCGACCTGGAGTTGTTCAACCCGCTGTTCCCGGCCAGTGCCGAAGCGCTCGAAGAACACCCGACCTACACCCACACCCTGATCAGCCAGGCTTTGATCAACACCGACCTGCGTGTCAAGCAGGGCAAGCCGGTGACTCCGGCCTTCCTGTTCGCCGCGATGCTCTGGCCAGCCCTGCCGGGTCGCGCCCTGCGCCTGCAGAGCCGCGGCATGCCGCCGATCCCGGCGATGAACGAAGCCGCCCACGAGCTGATCGCCGAACAATGCCAGCGCATTGCGATCCCCAAGCGCTTCACCATGCCGATCCGCGAGATCTGGGACATGCAGGAGCGCCTGCCACGGCGCAGCGGCAAGCGTGCCGACCTGTTGCTCGACAACCCGCGTTTCCGCGCCGGTTACGACTTCCTGCTGCTGCGTGAAAGCGCGGGCGAAGAAACCGATGGCCTCGGCCAATGGTGGACTGACTACCAGGACTGCAACGACAGCGAGCGCCGCGACATGATTCGTGAGCTCGGCAGCCGTGACGAAGGCGCCGGTGCCGGCCCGCGCAAACGCAAGCGCAGCCCGAGCAAACGCAAGCGCGCCGACGGCGCTGCAGGCGAGTAACCGATGGTCCGCGCCTTCATTGGCCTGGGCAGCAACCTGGCCGATCCCGAGCAGCAATTGCGCAGCGCCGTCGAGGCGCTGGGGCAGTTGCATGAAAGCGCCCTGGCCGGGGTTTCGGCTTTCTACAGCAGCGAATCGCTATCGCCCGGGCAGCCGCGCTACACCAACGCCGTGGCAGCGCTGGATACCGCCCTCGCGCCGCTTGAGCTGCTCGATGCGCTGCAGGCCATTGAGGCCGATCAGGGCCGCGAGCGCAAAGAGCGCTGGGGCCCGCGCACCCTCGACCTGGATATCCTGCTGTACGGCGACCAGGTCATCGATGTGCCACGCCTGAAAGTGCCGCATTACCACATGCAGGCGCGACCGTTCGTCCTCTACCCGCTGGCCGAGCTGGTACCCGAAGACTTCTGCCTGGCCGATCAAAGGCCCCTGTCCCAATTACTGGCAGATTGCCCGTTCGTCGGCCTCGAGCGCCTGTAGCCGGGCGCTCCCCCAGCCGGTAACGCCCGTAACAGCGCATTAGTAACAATGCGGTAACAGGGTAATTGACTTCAGCCCCCTCGCTCACGACTATAGGCGTCCCGTGGCGCCCCGAGCGTCGCAAAAAGGCGTATATAGGCCTGGAACAGGTCGTAATTCAAACACCACGATCGATGATGTGCTGTTCCAGAAGATGAATACACGCGTTGTACGCAGTCGTTTTTCACAGCGCCTGAACGAGGATTCCTTTTCATGCCAGAAGTAACCCTGACCACCCTGCAGAGCCTCAAGGCCAAGGGTGAGAAAATAACCATGCTGACCTGCTACGACGCGACCTTTGCCCAGGCCGCCAGCCGTGCCGGCGTGGAAGTATTGCTGGTGGGTGACTCCCTGGGCATGGTCCTCCAGGGCCATGACAGCACCTTGCCAGTAACCAATGCCGAGATGGCCTATCACACTGCCTGCGTCAAACGCGGCAACGAAGGTGCGCTGATTCTTGCCGACCTGCCGTTCATGGCCTGCGCCACCACCGAGCAGGCATTCGCCAACAGCGGCGCGCTGATGCAAGCCGGCGCGCACATGGTCAAGGTCGAAGGCGCCGCCTGGCTGGCGGAGACCATCCGCCTGCTGGCCGAACGTGGCGTGCCGGTGTGCGCGCACATGGGCCTGACCCCGCAAACCGTGAACATCCTCGGTGGCTACAAGGTCCAGGGCCGCCAGGAAAACCAGGCCCGGCAGATGCGTGCCGACGCCATCGCCCTGGAGCAAGCCGGCGCGGCCATGTTGCTGCTCGAGTGCGTGCCGACCGAACTTGCCGCCGAAATCACCCAGGCGGTGAGCATTCCGGTCATCGGTATTGGTGCCGGTAGCGCCACCGACGGCCAGGTCCTGGTGCTGCACGACATGCTCGGCCTGTCGCTGACCGGCCGGGTACCGAAGTTCGTGAAGAACTTCATGGCCGGCCAGAGCGACATTCAAGGTGCGCTCAAGGCTTATGTAACCGCCGTCAAGGAAGTCAGCTTCCCCGCCAGCGAACACGGGTTCAGTGCATGAATACAGTCAAGACCGTCCTCGAACTGCGCGCCGCCGTGGCGCGGGCGCGCAGTGAGGGCAAACGCATCGGCTTCGTGCCGACCATGGGCAACCTGCACAGCGGCCATGCCGCGCTGGTGACCAAGGCCGCGCAACGGGTCGACTTCGTCGTCGCCAGCATCTTCGTCAACCCGCTGCAGTTCGGCCCCAGCGAAGACCTCGACAAGTACCCGCGGACCCTCGCCGCCGACCAGGAGAAACTGCTCCAGGCCGGCTGCCACCTGCTGTTCGCCCCCACTGTCGAAGAAATATACCCCGACGGCATGGCCGGGCAGACCCGGGTCAGCGTCCCGCAGCTGTCCGACGGGCTCTGTGGTGCCAGCCGTCCGGGCCATTTCGAAGGCGTGGCGACGGTGGTCAGCAAGCTGTTCAACATGGTCCAGCCGGACCTGGCGGTATTTGGCCAGAAAGACTTCCAGCAACTGGCGGTAATCCGCGCGCTGGTGCGCGACCTGAACATGCCGATCCAGATCATCGGCGAGCCGACCGTGCGCGCCGAAGACGGCCTGGCGCTGTCGTCGCGCAACGGCTACCTGAGCGACGAGCAGCGCGCCACGGCGCCAGCGCTGTATCGCCTGCTGAGCCAGATGGCCGCCGCCATCGAGCAAGGCGAACGCGACTACCCGGCGCTTATCGCCAACGGCCAGCAGCAACTGGCTGCAGCAGGCTTTCGCCCGGACTACCTGGAAGTCCGCCAGGCCCTGAGCCTGCGCCCGGCGACGCCTGAAGACCGCGATCTGGTGATCCTGGTAGCCGCCTTCCTCGGAGCTACCCGCCTGATCGACAACCTGCACCTGAACCTTGACGACAAGTAACCCGGTCGCCCGCTGAGCTGCCTCTCCCTGTAACGCAGGCTGCATGCCTATAATTGGCATCAGCCTGCAAACGGGGCGCTGTTTTCAGTGTCCAAGGCAGTTCACGCAATAAGGAAACCTGCAGCGATGGCGTATTACCGCACCCCTCATGATGTTACCGCCCTGCCCGCCTGGCAGGCGCTCCAGCAACACCGCGAAGCCATGCAGGACTTCAGCATGCGCGACGCATTCACTGCCGAGCCAAAGCGCTTCGAAGAATTCTCCCTGAGCACCTGCGGGCTGTTCCTCGACTACTCGAAAAACCTGATCAACGCCCAGACCCGCGAGCTGCTGGTGGGCCTGGCCAACGAGGTCGGTCTGCAAGAGGCCATCAAGGGCCTGTTCGCCGGCGAGATCCTTAACGCCTCCGAAGGCCGCCCGGCGCTACATACCGCCCTGCGCCGCCCGGTGGGCGACAAGCTGAGCGTCAACGGCGTCAACGTGATGCCCGAGGTGCACAAGGTCCTCAACCAGGTGACCGAGCTGGTTGGCCGCATCCATGATGGCCTGTGGCGCGGCTACAGCGAGAAGCCGATCACCGACGTGGTCAACATCGGCATCGGTGGCTCGTTCCTCGGCCCCGAGCTGGTCTCCGAAGCCCTGCTGCCTTACGCCCAGCGCGGCGTGCGCTGCCATTACCTGGCAAACATCGACGGCAGCGAGTTCCACGAGCTGTCGGCCAAGCTGCGCGCCGAAACCACGCTGTTCATCGTTTCGTCCAAGTCGTTCAACACCCTCGAAACACTGAAGAACGCCCAGACCGCCCGCGCCTGGTACCTGGCCCAGGGTGGCTCGGAAGCCGAGCTGTACAAGCACTTCATCGCTGTTTCCAGCAACAAGGCCGCCGCCGTGGCCTTCGGCATCCGTGAAGAAAACATTTTCCCGATGTGGGACTGGGTCGGCGGGCGTTACTCGCTGTGGTCAGCCATCGGCTTGCCGATTGCGCTGGCCATCGGTACCGCCAACTTCAAGGAACTGCTGTCCGGTGCCTACACCATGGACCAGCACTTCCAGAACGCGCCGTTCGAACAGAACATGCCGGTGCTGCTGGCCTTGCTCGGCGTGTGGTACGGCAACTTCTGGGGCGCGCAAAGCCACGCGATCCTGCCGTACGACCACTACCTGCGTAACATCACCAAGCACCTGCAACAGCTGGACATGGAATCCAACGGCAAGAGCGTCCGCCAGGACGGCACGCCGGTCAACCACGACACCGGCCCGGTCATCTGGGGCGGCGTGGGTTGCAACGGCCAGCATGCCTACCACCAGTTGCTGCACCAGGGCACCCAGCTGATTCCGGCCGACTTCATCGTCCCGGTGGTCAGCTTCAACCCGGTCGCCGACCATCACCAGTGGCTGTACGCCAACTGCCTGTCGCAGAGCCAGGCACTGATGCTGGGCAAGACCCGCAGCGAAGCCGAAGCCGAGCTGCGTGACAAAGGCATGGCCGAAGCCGAGATCCAGAAGCTGGCACCGCACAAGGTGATTCCGGGCAACCGCCCGAGCAATACCCTGGTGGTCGAGCGCATCAGCCCACGGCGTCTTGGCGCACTGGTGGCGATGTACGAGCACAAGGTATTCGTGCAAAGCGTCATCTGGGGTATCAACGCCTTCGACCAGTGGGGCGTGGAGCTGGGCAAGGAGCTCGGCAAGGGCGTCTACCAGCGCCTGACCGGCGGCATTGAAGAGCCTGCCGAAGACGCCTCGACCCAGGGCCTGATCAACTTCTTCCGCAGCCGTCACCGCGGTTGACCGCCCGCGCTGCCCCTGGCCGAACGAACACGGCCGGGGGCAGCGGCTACACTGTCCTGACAAAAACAATCCGTCAGAACAGGACCCCGCCATGTTCGATATCAGCGACTTTCCCCAAGCCGATGCCGTCAGCAGAGCGGCGCAACTGAGCCAGGCCGACTACCAGCGCCTGTACCGCCAGTCCATCGACGACCCGGATACCTTCTGGTGCGAACAGGCCAAGGCCCTGGACTGGATCAAGCCCTGGAGCCAGGTCCAGCAGAGCGACATGAAGACCGGCCAGGCCGCCTGGTTCAAGGGCGCGCAACTCAATGTCAGCTACAACTGCATCGATCGTCACCTGGCCACCCGGGGCGATCGACCGGCGATCATTCGCGAAGGCGACAACCCTGCCGACTCCAGCGTCATCACCTACCGCGAACTGCACCAGCAGGTCTGCCGCCTGGCCAACGTACTCAAGCAGCGCGGGGTGAAAAAAGGCGACCGGGTGTGCATCTACATGCCCATGGTCCCGGAGGCGGCCTACGCCATGCTCGCCTGCAGCCGTATTGGCGCCATTCACTCGGTGGTGTTCGGTGGCTTTTCGCCGGATGCCCTGCGTGACCGGATTCTCGACGCCGACTGTCGCACGCTGATCACCGCCGATGAAGGCGTGCGCGGCGGCAAGAGCGTGGCGCTGAAGCACAACGTCGACAAGGCCCTGCTCAGTTGCCCGGATGTCAGTACGGTGGTGGTGATCAAGCGTACTGGCGGCAAGATCGACTGGAGCGAAGGCCGCGATCTCTGGTACCACGAAGCGATCAAGCAGGTCAGCGATAACTGCCCACCCGAGCCGATGGACGCCGAAGACCCGCTGTTCATCCTCTATACCTCCGGCAGCACCGGCAAACCCAAGGGCGTACTGCACACCACCGCCGGCTACCTGCTGCAGGCAGCGCTGACCTTCAAGACCGTGTTCGATTACCGCGAGGGCGAGGTGTTCTGGTGCACCGCCGATGTCGGCTGGGTGACCGGCCACAGCTATATCGTCTACGGGCCGCTGGCCAACGGTGCAATTACCCTGATGTTCGAAGGCGTGCCCAACTACCCCGATGCCTCGCGCTTCTGGCAGGTGGTCGACAAGCACCAGGTCAATATCTTCTACACCGCGCCCACCGCCCTGCGCGCGCTGATGCGCGAAGGCCAGGGCCCGTTGGCGGGCACCTCGCGCAAGAGCCTGCGCCTGCTCGGCAGCGTCGGAGAGCCAATCAACCCGGAAGCCTGGGAATGGTACTTCGAGGCCGTAGGCGAAAAGCGCTGCCCGATCGTCGACACCTGGTGGCAGACCGAAACCGGCGGCATCATGATCAGCCCGCTGGTGGGCACCCGGCGAATCAAGCCCGGGTGCGCCACCCAGCCGCTGTTCGGCGTGCAACCGGTGTTGCTGGACGAAAAAGGCAAGCTGATCGAAGGCCCCGGCAGCGGCATGCTGGCGATCAAGGCCAGCTGGCCTGGGCAGATCCGCGGCGTGTACGGCGATCCCCAGCGGATGATCGATACCTACTTCAAGCCGCTGCCGGGCTATTACTTCACCGGCGACGGTGCGCGCCGCGACGCAGACGGCGACCTGTGGATAACCGGGCGCATCGATGACGTGATCAACGTCTCCGGGCACCGGATCGGCACCGCCGAGGTGGAAAGCGCTCTGGTACTGCACGACAGCATCGCCGAAGCGGCCGTTGTCGGGTACCCTCACGATCTCAAGGGCCAAGGCATCTATGCCTTTGTCACGCCCATGAACGGTGTGACCCCGGACGACAGCCTCAAGCAGCAGCTGCTGGCCCTGGTCAGCAAAGAGATTGGCAGCTTCGCCAAACCCGAGCTGATCCAGTGGGCGCCGGCACTGCCCAAGACCCGTTCGGGCAAGATCATGCGGCGTATCCTGCGCAAGATCGCCTGCAACGAGCTCGACAGCCTCGGCGATACCTCGACCCTGGCCGACCCGAGCGTGGTCCAGGGCCTGATCGACAAACGCCTGAACACTTAAGCGGCAGCGCTGATCGGCTGCCTTGAACACAAGGTAACCATGGAAGCGATTCGCCGCCGTATCGAAACCCAGGTAATGAGCCTGACCGGCTTGTCCCTGGGTCAGCTCGACCTGGAAAACCCCAAGGGCGACCCCGGCCTGTTCGGCCCGGACAGCCTCAGCTGGCGTGTGCACGGCGACTTCCCGAGCATGCTGATCGGCGGCATCAGTGCCCTGCTCCTGCAGTTGCTGCACCCGCTGGCGCTGGCTGGCGTATGGGATCATTCCAACTTTCGCCAGGACCTGCTCGGCCGCTTGCGCCGCACCAGCCAGTTCATCTCCGGCACCACCTTTGGTTCGAGCCGGGATGCCAACTGGCTGATCGAAAAAGTGCGCACCATTCACCTGCAGGTGGTCGGCAGCGCTGCCGATGGCCGGCCCTATGCCGCCAGCGACCCGGACCTGCTGACCTGGGTGCATGTGGCCGAGGTCAGCAGCTTTCTTGCCGCCCACATGCGCTACCGCAACCCGCAGATGCCGGTCACCGAACAGGACGCCTACTACGCCGAGATCGCCCTGATCGCCGAGCGCCTGGGCGCACGCAACGTGCCGCGCTCACGCCAGCAAATTGCCGACTACCTGCAGGCCATGCGCCCGCAACTGCTGTGCGACGCGCGCAGCCATGAAGTGGTGCAGGTGCTGCTCGACGCGCCGGCGCCCAGCCGCTTGGCGCAACCGGTCGGCGCCTTGATGCTGCGCGCCGGTATCGACCTGCTGCCGGAATGGGCCAGCGCGATGCTCGAGCTGGGCCAGAACCCGCTGCAACGCCGATTGATTCGCCTGGGCATCCACAGCACTGCTCCGGTGCTGCGCTGGGCCATGCGCGACGGCTCGGCCCATCGCGCCCGGCGACGTATGGGAATCGCCTGAGCGGTACGCCAATAGCCCTCGCCCGCTCATCTATGCCACCATGCCGGTCTATCCAGGCCCTGGGGCCTGAACCGTTCTGACGCCAAATCCAATAAGAGTGAGGACCCGCGCCATGCAAGATGTCGTAATCGTTGCCGCCACCCGTACTGCTGTCGGGAGCTACCAGGGGGCGCTGGCCAACATTCCTGCCGTCGACCTCGGCGCTGCGGTGATCCGCCAGTTGCTGACCCAGACCGGCATCGATGCCGAACTGGTCGATGAAGTCATCCTCGGCCAGGTACTGACCGCCGGTGCCGGGCAGAACCCGGCGCGTCAGGCCGCGATCAAGGCCGGCCTGCCCCACGCGGTACCGGCCATGACCCTGAACAAGGTCTGCGGCTCGGGCCTCAAGGCCCTGCACCTGGCGACCCAGGCAATTCGCTGCGGCGATGCCGAGGTGATCATCGCCGGCGGCCAGGAAAACATGAGCCTGGCCAACTACGTCATGCCGGGTGCCCGTACCGGCCTACGCATGGGCCACAGCACACTGATCGACAGCATGATCAGCGACGGCCTGTGGGATGCGTTCAACGACTACCACATGGGCATCACCGCCGAGAACCTGGTGGAAAAATACGGCATCAGCCGGGAAGAACAGGACGCCTTCGCCGCCGCCTCGCAGCAGAAAGCCGCCGCAGCCATCGAAGCCCGGCGCTTCGTCGACGAAATCACCCCGATCCTGATTCCGCAGCGCAAGGGCGAGCCGGTAGCCTTCGCCACCGACGAGCAACCCCGCGCCGGCACTACCGCCGAGTCGCTGGGCAAGCTCAAGCCGGCGTTCAAGAAAGACGGCACGGTAACAGCCGGTAACGCCTCGTCGCTCAACGACGGTGCGGCAGCGGTACTGCTGATGAGTGCGGCCAAGGCGCAACAGCTGGGCCTGCCGATCCTGGCGCGGATCAAGGCCTACGCCAACGCCGGGGTTGATCCGGCGATCATGGGCATCGGCCCGGTCAGCGCCACCCGCCGCTGCCTGGACAAGGCCGGCTGGCAGTTGAGCGACCTCGATCTGATCGAGGCCAACGAAGCCTTTGCCGCCCAGGCCCTGTCGGTGGGCAAGGAGCTGGGCTGGGACGCCAGCAAGGTCAACGTCAATGGCGGCGCGATTGCCCTGGGGCACCCGATTGGCGCCTCGGGTTGCCGGGTGCTGGTAACTTTGCTGCACGAAATGATCAAGCGTGACGTCAGCAAAGGCCTGGCGACCCTGTGCATCGGCGGTGGTCAGGGCGTGGCCCTGGCGATCGAGCGCTGATCACTGCGGGAGGGGCTGCAACGGCCCCTCCCCTGGCCTGAACTGATAAACTGCACGTCCGCAAACCAAGGCCACGTGCATGTCCCTCTTGAATCAGGCGCTGCGCGCCGCCCTCGACGCCCGCCAGGGCCTTCTCGCCGAACTGCATGCCCAGGGCACCGACTGCTATCGCCTGTTCCATGGCAGCCAGGAAGGCGCCAGCGGCCTGACCATCGACCGCTACGGCCCGCAGTTGCTGGTGCAAAGCTTCCACCAAAGCCTTGAGACCGGCGCCTTGCTGGAGCTGCACGCGGCGGTGCAAGCGCACCTGGGCCTGGAACTGCTGTTGGTCTACAACGACCGCTCCCAGGGCAACAGCCGCATCGATCGTCGCGACCCGGTGTATCAGGCGAGCGAGGCCGCGCTGGCCGATCATGTCGGTCACGAATGGGGCCTGAACTACCGGGTACGTGGCCGCCATGCCGGGCAGGATCCGCTACTGTTCCTCGACCTGCGCAATGCCCGTGGCTGGGTCAAGCAGCACAGTGCCGGCAAAAGCGTGCTCAACCTCTTTGCCTATACCTGCGGCGTCGGCCTCAGCGCCGCAGCGGGCGGCGCGCGCGAGGTGTGCAACCTGGACTTCGCCGAAGGCAACCTGGCGGTCGGCAAGGAGAACGGCGCACTCAACCCGCAACTGTTGCCGATGAGCTTTATCCAGTCCGATTACTTTCCGGCGATCCGCCAGTTCGCCGGCTTGCCGGTCAGCCAGCGTCGCGGCCACAAGCTGCCGCCGTATCCGCGCCTGGAGCAGCGCCAGTTCGACCTGGTGTTCCTCGACCCGCCGGCCTGGGCCAAGAGCGCCTTCGGCACCGTCGACCTGCTGCGCGACTACCAGAGCCTGCTCAAGCCGGCCCTGTTGAGCACCGCCGACGACGGCGTACTGATTTGCTGTAACAACCTGGCCAAGGTCAGCCTCGACGACTGGCGCGAGCAAGTGCTGCGCTGCGCCGAGAAAGCCGGGCGCCCGGTACGCGACTGGCAAGTGCTCAAACCTGCCGGCGACTTTCCGTCGCAGGATGGCCAGCCGCCACTGAAGACCTTGATTCTTCAGCTCTGAAACAAAATTTCGTTAATTTTCGGAGTAGCTTCGGAACCGTTTTTACGTGCCATACTCCAAGCACTCCCGTTCGAGACAGACGACGCCACACATGCCCAAAGGATTGAAACGCGCCCTCGGCGCCATGCTGGCCGCAGTGGCCTTGTACAGCCTGCTAGGCTTTCTGATTCTCCCAGGGGTTGCCCTGCGTATCGCCAACCAGCAACTGGCCAGTTACGCCACGGTGCCGGCGCACCTGCAGCGGATCGAGCTCAACCCGTTCAGCCTCGAACTGACCCTCTGGGGCCTGCAGATCGGCGAGCCGGGCAAAGAGCAGGTCGGCTTCGAACGCCTGTACGCCAACCTGCAAATCAACAGCCTGTGGAGCGGTGCCCTGCACCTGGACAGTGTCGAGCTGGACAAGGCGCGTACCGAGCTGCTGTTCGCCAAGGACGGCAGCCTCAACCTGACGCAACTGTTCAAGCTGCCGCCGAGCGAGCCCAAGCCGCAAGAACCCGCCGGCGATCCGTTCCCGCTGCGCATCGGCAGTATCAAGCTCAGCGAAGGCTACCTGCATTTCCAGGACCTGCGCCCGAGCGAGCCGATCGAGTTTCTCTACGACTCGATGAACCTGGAACTGAAGAACCTCAGCACCCTGCCCGAAGACAGTACCGAAATGACCCTGGTGGCCAATGGTCCGGCGGGCGGGCGCATCGACTGGGCCGGCAACTTCAGCCTGGTACCGATCGCCTCCGAAGGCACCCTGAAGGTCACCGACGGCAAAATGAAAGCTTTCTGGCCTTATGTGCGCGATGCCGTGCCGCTGGTGCTGGAAGAAGGCGTGGTCAGCCTCGATACCCACTACAAGCTGAACCTGTCCAAGGAAACCGAGCTGCTGCTGGACAACACCTCGGTGAGCATCGCACCCTTTGCCATCAAGGCACCGGATGGCCGCCCGCTGGCACGCCTGGCGCGCCTGGATGTCAGCGAAACCTCGATTGACCTGGCCAAGCAGCGGGTCACCGTTGGCAAGATCCGCAGCGAAAAGCTCGAAACCTGGGCGGCAGTAGAGTCCGATGGCCAGCTCGACTGGCAGAAGCTGTTCGCCAGCCAGCCGGCCAAAGCCACGGCCAAAGAGAAAGCCGAACCTGCCGCCGCCGAGCCGGATGCCAAGGAAAAGGCCGCCGCCGAGGCACCGAGCAAGCCATGGCAAGTGCTGCTCAAGGACGTGCAACTGCGCAATTACCAGGTACACCTGGCCGACCGCTCGCAGAAACAACCGGTCGCCCTCGAGGTTGGCCCGCTGAACCTCGACCTGCAGAATTTCGACAGCCTCAACCAGTCGCCCTTCACCCTCAAGCTCGACACCGGTGTCGGCAAGCAAGGCAAGCTGCAGGCGGCCGGTGAGGTCAACCTGGCGCCGATGAGCGCCAAGCTCAAGGTCAACACCCAGGACATCGACCTGCGTGTCGCCCAGGCCTACATCAGCCCGTACATCCGCCTGGAACTGCGCAGCGGCATGCTCGGCAGCGACCTCAACGTCGACCTCAAGAGCACCGAGCCGCTGGCCTTCAGCATTGACGGCAAGGCCCAGGTCAACCAGCTGCACACCCTGGACACCATCAAGGATCGCGACTTCGTCAAATGGCAGCAGCTGAACCTCGACGGTCTGTCGTACCGCCACGGTGACGCCCTGAGCATCGGTAAAGTGACCCTCAAGCAGCCCTACGCGCGCTTCATGATCAACGAAGACCGCACCACCAACGTCGATGACCTGCTGATCCCGCAACCGGCTACCGCGCAGTCCAAGGCGCCGGCCAAAGCCAAGGCGCCTGCGGAAAAACCACTGGGCATCCGTATCGGTGAAATCGATATTAATGACGGTTCGGCCAACTTTGCCGACTTCAGCCTGACCCCGAACTTCGCCACCGCCATCCAGCAGCTCAACGGCCAGATCGGCACCATCGACAACCGTCAGCCAAAACCGGCCAAGGTCGATATCAAGGGCAAGGTCGATCGCTATGCACCGGTGACCATCAAAGGCTCGCTGAACCCCTTCGACCCGATGGCCGCCCTGGACATCGCCACCAGCTTCAAACGCGTCGAGCTGACCACCCTGACGCCTTACTCGGGCAAGTTCGCCGGTTTTCGCATTCGTAAGGGCCGGCTGAACATCGACCTGCACTACGTGATCACCCAAGGCAAGCTCAAGGCTGAGAACAAGGTAGTGGTCGAGCAACTGCAGCTGGGTGAGAAGGTCGACAGCCCGGATGCGGTGGACCTGCCGATTCGCCTGGCAGTGGCCTTGCTCAAGGACACCGATGGCAAGATCTCCATCGAGCTACCAGTGACTGGCGACCTCAATGACCCGCAGTTCAGCGTCATGCCGATTGTCTGGCAGACCCTGCGCAACCTGGTGCTGCGCGCGGCCCAGGCGCCCTTCAAGTTCATCGGCGGGCTGGTCAGCGGCGGCGATTCCCAGGACCTGGGCAACGTTGCCTTTGCCGCTGGCTCCAGCGACCTGGGCCCGGATGCGCAAAGCGCCCTGGACAAGCTGGCGACGGCGCTCAAAGAGCGCCCTGCCTTGCGCCTGGAGATCGAAGGCACCAGCGCCCAGAGCAGCGACGGACCGTTGATTGCCCAGCAGCGCCTGGAGCGTGAGTACCAGAGTACCTACTACAAGATCCTCCAGCGCCGCGGCGACAAGGTGCCAGCCCAGGCCTCCGAGCTGAAGGTGCCGGATGGCGACAAGCCGGCGATGCTTGAAGGCATCTACCGTACCCGCATGAAGAAACAGCCTCCAGCGGAGTGGGAACAACTCGATCGCGAACAGCGCACCACCCAGTTGCGCGATGCCGTGCTCAAGTCCTGGGGCGAAAGCGCCCTGCTGCTGCGTCAGTTGGGTCAGGCCCGGGCCAGCAGTATCAAGGACTACCTGGTAGATAAAGGCCAGCTGGCGGATGACCGGGTGTACTTCGTCGATGCCAGCCTGGGCCAGGCCGAGGCGGATGGCCGAGTGATCTCGCCGCTGCATCTGGACGCGGAATAACCACCTCTTCTTCCCCTCCTTTCCCCCAAAAAAGAAGCCCCGGCAACCAGTGCCGGGGCTTTGAGTGACCAAGTCCTTTTGGTCTTTCGCATGAACCTGTAAGGGTCAGCGAGTCGGGACAAACGCCTTAGTTGCTTTTCAGGCCATCAGCCGAGACGGCTTGAACGCCTTTGATTTTTTTGGCGATAGCGACCGCCATGTCTTTCTGCGAATCGGTCACGGCAACCTCGGAAGACAGGGAGACCACGCCTTTGTTGGTTTCGACCTTGATGTCGCTACCCGGAATGCCTTTCTCGGTCATCAGGTCAGCTTTGACCTTGGTGGTGATCCAGGTGTCGGAGGTCGCTTCTTTTGCTTTGGTAACTTCACCAGCAGCAACGGTCAGCGGAGCCTGGGAAGGCTGTTGGGCAAACGCCGCGTTAGCCAGGGTCAGGGTCAGGGCGGTGGCAGTAGCGGCAGCAATAGCGAACTTCTTCATACGAGACACTCCTGTTTTTCGAAAAGTCTGCGCCGTAAGTCCTGGCAGCAGGGGTATGAATACTATTGCAGGGCCTGTGCCAGCTTTTGTGAATAATTTTCTCCTTATAAAACAGTAGCTTATCTAATCAAGCAAAAAACTGGATCGTGCATTTTGCAAGCAGTGGCAAAATCCTGCATGCAAGATGCAAGTCCGCAAGACAATTTCTGCAGGCATAAAAAAAGGACCCCGAAGGGTCCTTTTTCTTAAGCGGCGATCTTAGACGCCCGATGCCTTGGCAGCGGCAACGTCCTTGATCGACAGCTTGATACGGCCGCGGTTGTCCACGTCCAGTACCAGTACTTCAACTTCCTGGCCTTCTTTGAGGATGTCGGTCACTTTCTCGACGCGAGCATCGCTCAGCATCGAGATGTGAACCAGACCGTCCTTGCCAGGCAAGATGTTGACGAAGGCACCGAAGTCGACGATGCGCTCAACCTTACCGACGTAGATCTTGCCGATCTCGGCCTCGGCAGTGATGCTCAGAACGCGCTGGCGAGCAGCTTCAGCGGCGTCTTTGGTCTCACCGAAGATCTTGATCGAACCGTCGTCTTCGATGTCGATCGAAGCCTTGGTTTCTTCGCAGATGGCACGGATGGTCGCGCCGCCTTTACCGATGACGTCACGGATCTTGTCGGTGTCGATCTTCATGGCGATCATGGTCGGAGCGTTTTCCGACAGTTCGCTACGGGACTGACCAATGATCTGGTTCATCTGGCCGAGGATGTTCAGGCGCGCTTCCAGGGCCTGGCCCAGGGCGATTTCCATGATCTCTTCGGTGATGCCGTTGATCTTGATGTCCATCTGCAGCGCGGTAACACCTTTGGCGGTACCGGCTACCTTGAAGTCCATGTCGCCCAGGTGGTCTTCGTCACCGAGGATGTCGGTCAGAATGGCGAATTTCTCGCCTTCTTTAACCAGGCCCATGGCGATACCGGCAACCGGCGCCTTCATCGGCACACCAGCGTCCATCAGTGCCAGGGATGCACCACAGACCGAAGCCATCGAGCTGGAACCGTTGGATTCGGTGATTTCCGAAACAACGCGGATGGTGTACGGGAACACGTCGGCAGCAGGCAGCATGGCCTGGACCGAACGGCGGGCCAGACGGCCGTGACCGATTTCGCGACGGCCAGCACCGCCCATGCGACCACACTCGCCGACCGAGAACGGCGGGAAGTTGTAGTGCAGCATGAAGGGATCTTTCTTCTCGCCTTCGAGGGTATCCAGCAGCTGGGCGTCACGGGCAGTACCCAGGGTCGCAACGACCAGGGCCTGGGTTTCGCCACGGGTGAACAGCGCCGAACCGTGGGTCTTTGGCAGTACGCCGACTTCGATGTTCAGCGGACGTACGGTCTTGGTGTCGCGGCCGTCGATACGTGGCTTGCCGTTGACGATGTTTTCGCGAACGGTGCGGTATTCGATTTCGCCGAAGATTTCTTTGACTTCGGAAGCCGAAGGTTGGCCTTCTTCACCGGAGAACTGGGCGATCACTTGCTCGCGCAGTTCGCCCAGGCGAGCGTAACGGTCAGCCTTGACGGTGATGGTGTAGGCGTCGGAAACCGCAGCACCGAATTCGCCACGGATGGCGCTCAGCAGAGGGGTGTTCTCGGCCTTGGCAGTCCAGTCCCAGGTCGGCTTGGCAGCTTCGGCGGCCAGCTCTTTGACAGCCTGGATCACAGCCTGGAATTCGTCGTGGGCGAACAGTACGGCGCCCAGCATCTGGTCTTCGGTCAGCTCTTTGGCTTCCGATTCAACCATCAGTACGGCGTCGGAGGTACCGGCAACGACCATGTCCAGGCTCGAGGCAGCCAGTTGCTCGTAGGTCGGGTTCAGCAGGTAGCCGGTGCTTTCGTGGAAAGCAACGCGAGCGGCGCCGATCGGGCCTTCGAACGGAATGCCGGAGATGGCCAGGGCAGCCGAGGTACCGATCATCGCAGCGATGTCCGGATCGGTCTTCTTGCTGGTGGAAACGACGGTGCAGACAACCTGCACTTCGTTCATGAAGCCTTCCGGGAACAGCGGACGGATCGGACGGTCGATCAGACGCGAGGTCAGGGTCTCTTTCTCGGAAGGACGGCCTTCACGCTTGAAGAAACCACCAGGGATCTTGCCGGCGGCGTAGGTCTTTTCCTGATAGTGAACGGACAGGGGGAAGAAGCCTTTGCCTGGATCGGCCTGTTTGGCACCGACCACGGTCACCAGTACGGTGACATCGTTGTCGACGGTGACCAATACGGCGCCGGACGCTTGACGAGCAATACGGCCCGTCTCGAGGGTAACGGTCGATTGACCGAACTGGAATTTCTTGATTACCGGGTTCACGGTTTCCTACCTTTTTCAGTGGCTCTGGGGGAACGGGTTCTTGCGAATTCTTGGGCAGAACAGGGAATCGGCCCTGTTGGCGGTCCAGATAAAACTAGAGGTTGGGAGCCTGCCCTGCCCTCGCGGTAAACCGCTCAGGCGAGACAGACAGCCAACCTCATAGATAGGCAAGGCGTGCTCACCGACACGGGGGCCAAAGGCTCCGTGCGGTGACTGCAGCACGCCGTGCACACCACTGGCCAGGCCGCTATTAGCGACGCAGACCCAGACGACCGATCAGGGCGCTGTAACGGGTGGTGTCCTTGCCTTTCAGGTAGTCCAGCAGCTTGCGACGCTGGTTAACCATGCGGATCAGACCACGACGGGAGTGGTGGTCTTTGCCGTTGGCCTTGAAGTGGCCTTGCAGCTTGTTGATGTTGGCGGTCAGCAGAGCAACCTGTACTTCCGGGCTACCGGTGTCACCGGCGGCTTGCTGGTATTCGCCAACGATCTTTGCTTTTTCTTCAACGCTGAGTGCCATCTGGCTTCTCCAAATCAAGGGAAACCGAACAAACGGCTTCCAATAGGCCAGGGACTGCTCCCTGTATTCATAAAGTGAGGCGTGACCGTGCCTATTAACAGCCATCCTCTTTACCACCAGTGCCAGGCCTGGGCCTGACACTGAAGGTTTCGATCATTCTGACCGAATCAAGCGACGCGGCGCGATGCGCCCGTCTTCGCTCACTTCACCGATGCCGATGAAGCGACCGTTGTGATCCTGTACCCGGACCATGCCGAACTTCGGCGCGTCGGGGGCTCTGACCGGCTGACCATTGAGCCAGTAGAACGCACTGTGCTCGGAGAACTGCAACAGTGGCCAGTCCAGCAGACCGCTGTCCGATGGCATCAGGAAACGATCGACCGCTTCGTTGCCACCTTCGGCGTGGACCGCTTCGAGTTCTTCGAGGGTCACGGTCTGGGCCAGCTCGAAAGGACCGGCGTGCGTACGACGCAGTTCAGCGACATAGGCTCCGCAACCGAGCACCTCGCCGATATCCTCGACCAGGGTGCGGATGTAGGTGCCTTTGCTGCAGCCGACCGACAACCGGACACGGGTGCCTTCGCACTCGAGCAATTCCAAGCGGTTAATAGTAACAGAACGCGCCTCGCGCTCCACTACTTCACCTGCACGGGCAAGCTTGTACAGCGGCTGGCCGTCACGCTTGAGGGCCGAGTACATCGGCGGTATCTGACTGATTTGACCACGAAATTGTGGCAAAACCGCTTCGATATCGGCGCGACCAACGGTCACCTCACGGGTTTTCAGCACTTCACCTTCGGCGTCGCCCGTGGTGGTGGTCTGACCCAGTTGCATGACCGTCTCGTAGCCCTTGTCGGAATCGAGCAGGTATTGCGAGAACTTGGTCGCCTCACCGAAGCACAGCGGCAGCACGCCGCTGGCCAGTGGATCGAGGCTGCCGGTGTGCCCGGCCTTTTCGGCATTGAGCAGCCAGCGGACCTTCTGCAGGGCAGCGTTGGAGGTGAACCCCAACGGCTTGTCGAGCAGGATGATGCCGCTGACGTTACGACGGATACGCTTGACCTGAGCCACCGCTTACTCCTTGGTGTCCAGGGGCGTGTCGGCAGCCTGGTGCAGCTTGTCTTCGGCGACGGCGCGCTCGATCAGGGCCGACAGGTGGGCACCGCGACTGATGCTTTCGTCATAGTGGAAATGCAGTTGCGGCACACTGCGCAGTTGCATTTCCTTGCCCAGGTGCACGCGCAGGAAACTGGCCGCGCCGTTGAGCACCTTGAGGGTCTGCTTGATGTCTTCCGCGCCTTCCTGGCCCATCGAGGTGATGAACACCTTGGCATGGCCGACATCGCGGCTGACATCCACAGCGGTAATGGTGACCACGCCGACGCGCGGGTCCTTGACTTCACGACGGATCAACTGGGCCAGCTCGCGCTGGATCTGATCGCCGATGCGTTGGGTACGGCTATATTCTTTTGCCATTTTTGCTACCTGTAACTAAAGCGGCAAACGCCCGGCCAGGCTAGAGCCGGACCGGGCGTTGCGTTCAGAGCCGCCAAGCGGCGCCCTGGGGCGGGCGATTGGCGGTTCCCATGCTCGCGGCTTAGAGCGTACGAGCCACTTGGACTTTCTCGAAGACTTCGATCTTGTCGCCGACCTTGACGTCGTTGTAGCTCTTGACGCCGATACCGCATTCCATGCCGGCACGTACTTCGGACGCATCGTCCTTGAAGCGACGCAGCGATTCCAGCTCGCCTTCGAAGATCACCACGTCCTCGCGCAGTACGCGGATCGGACGGTTGCGGTAGACCACACCCTCGACGACCATGCAGCCGGCGATGGCGCCGAACTTCGGCGAACGGAACACGTCACGCACTTCGGCGATACCCAGGATGTTCTCGCGAACATCGCTGCCGAGCATGCCGGTCAGGGCTTTCTTGACGTCTTCAATGATGTCGTAGATCACGTTGTAGTAACGCATATCCAGACCTTCCTGCTCGACGATCTTGCGCGCGCCGGCATCGGCACGCACGTTGAATCCGAACAGTACTGCATTGGACGCCAGGGCCAGGTTGGCATCGCTCTCGGTGATACCACCGACACCGCCGCCAATCACGCGAACCTGTACTTCGTCGTTGCCCAGGCCGCTCAGGGAGCCCTGCAGGGCCTCGAGAGAACCACGAACATCGGACTTGAGCACGATGTTGAGAGTCTTCTTCTCTTCCTGGCCCATGTTCTCGAAGATGTTCTCGAGTTTGCCAGCGTGAGCGCGAGCCAGTTTGACCTCGCGGAACTTGCCTTGACGGAACAGGGCAACTTCACGGGCTTTCTTCTCGTCAGCCACTACCGACAGCTCGTCACCGGCGTCCGGAGTGCCATCCAGGCCGAGGATCTCGACCGGGATCGACGGGCCGGCTTCCTTAACAGGCTTGCCGTTCTCGTCGAGCATGGCCCGTACGCGACCGTAGTTCGAACCGCACAGGACCATGTCGCCCTGACGCAGGGTACCGTCCTGAACCAGTACGGTAGCCACCGGGCCACGGCCCTTGTCCAGACGCGATTCAACTACCACACCACGACCTGGAGCCGATGGAGTGGCCTTGAGTTCGAGGATCTCGGCTTGCAGCAGGACCGCTTCGAGCAGTTCGTCGACACCGGTACCCATCTTCGCCGACACCTTGACGAACGGAGTATCTCCACCCCAGTCCTCGGAAGTGACGCCTTCGACGGCCAGTTCGTTACGGATACGATCGAGGTCGGCACCTGGCTTGTCGATCTTGTTCACCGCAACCACCAGCGGAACACCGGCAGCCTTGGCGTGCTGGACCGCTTCGCGGGTTTGCGGCATCACGCCGTCGTCCGCCGCAACCACCAGGATCACGATGTCGGTCGCCTTGGCACCACGGGCACGCATGGCGGTAAACGCGGCGTGGCCAGGGGTGTCGAGGAAGGTGACCATGCCGCGGTCGGTTTCCACGTGGTACGCACCGATGTGCTGGGTAATACCACCGGCTTCGCCAGCAGCAACCTTGGCACGACGGATGTAGTCGAGCAGCGAGGTCTTACCGTGGTCAACGTGGCCCATTACGGTCACGACTGGTGCACGGGAGAAGGTCTCGCCTTCGAACTTCAACGACTCGGCCAGGGAATCTTCCAGGGCGGTGTCGCTGACCAGGGTGACCTTGTGGCCCAGCTCTTCGGCGATCAGCTGAGCTGTCTCCTGGTCGAGCACCTGGTTGATGGTCACCGGAGTGCCCAGTTTGAACATGAACTTGACCACTTCAGCGCCCTTGACGGACATCTGGTTGGCCAGGTCGGAAACCGTGATGGTCTCGCCGATCTGCACGTCGCGGATAACCGGACCGGTCGGGTTCTGGAAACCGTGGGCGTTGCGCTTCTTCGGCTTGCCCTTGCCACGGCCACCACGACGGAAGCCATCGCTTTCTTCGTCGGTGGTACGCGGAGCGGCACGCGGGGTAGGCGCCTTTTCCTTTTCCTTGACCTTGACCGAAACACGCGGCGCTTCGTTACGGCGCTCGCCGCCACGGCGCTCGTCGTCACGCGACTTGTCGCTGCGACGCACGTCGTCTTTCTTGCGCTCGGCAACCGGTGCCGGAGCATCGGCGGCTGCGGCTTCGATTACAGGCGCTGGAGCCGGCGCAGCGGCAGCAGCCGGTGCGGCGTTGGCAGCGGCTGGCTGGCGACGGGACTCTTCCTCGGCACGCTGACGTGCGTCGGCATCGGCCTTTTCGCGGGCAGCGTTTTCCGCTGCACGGCGCTCTTCCAGCTCGCGCTTCTGCTCGGCCTGGATTTCTTCCGGACTGCGCTGAACGAATACTTTCTTCTTGCGTACTTCTACGCTGATGCTCTTGCTACCGGCGACACGCAGGGTGCTGGTGGTTTTGCGCTGCAAGGTGATCTTGCGCGGCTCTTCCACTTTTGCCTTGTGGCTGCTCTTCAAATGAGCCAGCAATGCCTGCTTCTCATTGTCGGTCACTACCTGACCGGCGTCGGTGTGCGGCAGACCTGCCTCACGCATCTGCTGCAGCAGGCGCTCTACCGGTGCAGCGACCTCTTGGGCCAATTCTTTCACCGTGACTTGCGTCATGCACTTCTCTCCTCAGGCCGCGCCTAATTACTCGAACCAGTGGGCTCGGGCGGCCATGATCAACTTGCCGGCACGCTCTTGGTCGATGCCGTCGATGTCGAGCAGGTCATCAATCGACTGCTCGGCCAGGTCTTCGCGGGTAACTACGCCGCGCACCGCCAGTTCCATCGCCAAATCCTTGTCCATACCCTCAAGCGAGAGCAGGTCTTCGGCCGGATGGGCGTCTGCCAGCTTTTCCTCAGTAGCGATGGCTTTGGTCAACAGGCGATCCTTGGCGCGAGCACGAAGCTCGTTGACGATGTCTTCGTCAAAGCCGTCGATGTTGAGCATTTCTTCCAGCGGTACGTAGGCAATCTCTTCCAGGCTGGTGAAGCCTTCATCGACCAGCACCTGTGCCAGCTCTTCGTCGACTTCCAGCTCGTCGATGAAGTTGCGCAGGATGTCACCGGTTTCAGCTTGCTGCTTGGCCTGGATGTCCGATTCGGTCATCACGTTCAGGGTCCAGCCGGTCAACTGACTGGCCAGGCGCACGTTCTGGCCACCACGGCCAATCGCCTGGGCCAGGTTGTCGGCACCCACGGCGATGTCCATGGCGTGGGCGTCTTCATCGACGATGATCGCCGCGACTTCAGCCGGCGACATGGCGTTGATGACGAACTGTGCAGGGTTGTCGTCCCAGAGGACGATGTCCACACGCTCGCCACCCAGTTCACCGGACACCGCCTGGACACGCGAACCGCGCATGCCGATACAGGCACCTTGCGGGTCGATGCGTTTGTCCTTGGAGCGCACGGCGATCTTGGCGCGCGAACCCGGATCACGGGACGCGGCCATGACTTCGATCAGGCCCTCGGCGATTTCCGGCACTTCGATGCGGAACAGTTCGATCAGCATCTGTGGCGCGGTACGCGACAGGATCAACTGCGGGCCGCGGTTCTCGGTGCGGATTTCCTTGAGCAGTGCACGCAGGCGCACACCGACACGGAAAGTCTCGCGGGAGATGATGTCTTCACGGGCCAGCAACGCTTCGGCGTTGTTGCCCAGGTCAACGATGACGTTGTCACGGGTGACCTTCTTGACGGTGCCGGAGATGATCTCGCCCAGACGCTCGCGGTAGGCATCTACCACTTGAGCGCGCTCGGCTTCACGGACCTTCTGGACGATGACTTGCTTGGCGGTCTGGGCGGCAATGCGGCCGAACTCGATCGACTCGATCTTCTCTTCGATCACGTCACCGACCTTGGCTTCAGGATGGGTGTCCTGAATCTTCGCTGGCCACACTTCGATCGCCGGATCGTCCAGATCCTTTTCTTCGACGACAGTCCAGCGACGGAAGGTTTCGTAGCTACCGGTGTGGCGGTTGATTTCCACACGCAGGTCGACTTCGTCGTCAAAACGTTTTTTGGTTGCAGTGGCCAGGGCCACTTCCAGCGCTTCAAAAATTACGCCGGCCGGTACGCCCTTTTCGTTGGATACCGACTCAACAACCAGCAGTACTTCTTTGCTCATCGTACGCCTCGCCTTTCGCAAGCCATTGGATCCGCGCGGTCCGCGGGATCCGGCACGTCTCAGTCAAAACTGGGAATAATGTTGGCCTTGTCGATCGAGTCGATCGGCAACAGGAATTCGTTGTTATCCACCTGGACCACAACATCCTGCTCCTCCACGCCACGGAGAAGGCCCTGAAAGTTACGACGACCTTCAAAGGGCGTACGCAGCTTGATCTTCACTTGTTCACCGGCATGCGAAGCGAACTGTTCCAAGGTGAACAGTGGGCGTTCCATGCCAGGAGAGGACACTTCAAGGGTGTACTCGGAACTGATCGGATCTTCGACATCGAGAACACCGCTGATTTGACGACTGACAATCGCGCAGTCATCAACCAGGATTCCATCCTCTTTATCGATATAGATACGCAGTACCGAATGTTTGCCTTGAGAGATGAATTCGATCCCCCAGCATTGATAGCCAAGAGCCTCGACCACCGGGGCCAACAAGGCCTGCAACTGTTCTAGCTTGCTCGACACCTGAACCCCCTCGTGCATGCTATGCAAATAAAAAATGGGCAAAGCGCCCATCCCTGATACGCCGTTGAATACCGGCGTTATGACTGTTCAGCCAAGAAAAAGCCCCTGCAAAAGGGGCTCCGCTGAAACTGGTTGCGGGGGCTGGATTTGAACCAACGACCTTCGGGTTATGAGCCCGACGAGCTACCAGACTGCTCCACCCCGCGACAAAGCTGGGGCGAAAGTATACGACCGAACCCCGACAGGGTCAATCTAACCTCCACCTACAAGAAAGCCCGCTGTAGCGGGCTGTCTTGTTTCAATTGGTACCGAGAAGGGGACTCGAACCCCTACACCCTATGGGCACAACCACCTCAAGGTTGCGTGTCTACCAATTCCACCACCTCGGCAATACTACTTTGAAACCCGTTACTTCTGCTCTTGAGCGGGAGGAACATCGCCAGTGTTAGTGGCTTCGCTCTTCTGCTCCTGGAGCACCGGTACATCATCTGTTGCCGGCTTTTGCTGCTTCACTTCCAAGACCGCTGGATCTGGCAACCCTACTTGAGTCAGCTCGTGAGCTTTCTCCTTAGCAAAGTATCCTAACCCAAGAGCAGTTAAGAAGAAAGAGGCAGCTAGTATAGCAGTAAACTTACTCAGAAAGGTAGCAGAACCTTGGCTTCCGAACACAGTATTTGAAGCACCTGCGCCGAAAGATGCACCCGCTTCCGCACCTTTACCCTGTTGCAGCAACACCAGCACTACCAAACCCAGCGCGCCCAACAGATGCAAAACAACGATCACTGTTTCCAGCATTTTTCAGTTTCCTGCGGCGCGACAAATTGCACCGAATTCGTCTGCGTTCAGGGAAGCCCCACCAATCAGGCCCCCATCGATATCCGGCATGCCGAACAGTTCAGCCGCATTGGCCGCCTTCACGCTGCCGCCGTATAGAAGCCGCACATTCGCCGCGACTTCCGGGTTCTTTGCCGCCAGCTGCTCGCGAATGGCTTTATGCACATCCTGAGCCTGCTGTGGCGAGGCCGTCAGCCCTGTACCGATGGCCCATACAGGCTCATAGGCAATCACCGCACTGGCGAAGACTTCGACACCGAACGCTTCGATGACGCTGTCCAGCTGACGCCCGACAATCTCAAGCGTTTTACCCGCTTCGCGCTCTTCGAGGGTTTCCCCTACACAGAGCACCGGCTTCAAACCGCAAGCCTGTGCCGCAGCGAACTTGCGATTGAGGACTTCGTCGTTCTCGCCAATGATCTGGCGGCGTTCGGAGTGCCCAATCAGTACCAGCTCGCAACCTGCCTCGGCCAGTTGACTCGGTGCAATCTCACCGGTCAGTGCGCCTTGCTCAGGCTGTACCGCAGAATTCTGAGCGCCGACGGCGATCGCCTTGCCTTGTACGCCATCAATTACCTGATTGATGTACAGGGCGGGGGGAAACACCGCGACCTCGACACCGCTCGGCAGGGCGAGATTACTCAAGCCCTTGATCAGCTCAGCGACGCTGGCGCGGGTACCGTGCATCTTCCAGTTACCAGCTACCATAGGGCGACGCATGCTGTACCTCGTCGGTCAAAGAGGGCGCAGATGTTACCCAACCCGATCACCTCTGGCAAGCCTATTTCAAACGCAAACTTCACTTACCAGTTTTGCCAGGGCTTCGGCGTGGCCGCGCACCTGACTTTCGTCCTCGCCTTCGACCATTACCCGCACCAGAGGCTCTGTCCCGGACTTGCGCAGCAGCACACGGCCACGACCGGCCAGGGCCTCGGTAACCTTGGCACTGGCTTCCTGAACGGCCGGATGCTCAAGCGGGTCGACCTTGCTCGCGCCGAAGCGCACATTGATCAGTACCTGCGGGCATTTGCGCAGGGCCTGGCGAGCCTGGGCGAGGGTTTCCTCACGGCGTTTGAGGGCCATCAGCACCTGCAGCGCGGCGATGATCGCATCACCGGTGGTGGTGTGGTTGCAGCACACCACGTGCCCGGAGTTCTCGCCACCGATCACCCAATCGCGCTCCAGCAGCTCGGCCATCACGTAGCGGTCACCGACCTTGGCGCGCACGAACGGAATGTCTAGGTCCTTCAGGGCCAGCTCCAGGCCCAGATTACTCATCAGGGTACCCACCACCCCGCCCTGCAGCTTGCCGCGCTCGTGCAGGTCACGGGCGATGATGAACAGCAGTTCGTCACCATCGACGATGGTGCCCGTGTGGTCCACCATCAGCACCCGATCGCCGTCGCCATCGAAGGCAATACCCAGATCGGCATGACCAACCAGCACCGCCGCCTGCAGCGACTCGATATGGGTCGAGCCGCAGTTCTCGTTGATGTTCAGGCCGTCAGGCTGCGCCGATAGCACGGTGACATCAGCACCCAGCTCGCGGAACACGCTGGGCGCAACCTTGTAGGTAGCGCCATGGGCGCAGTCGACCACCAGCTTGAGGCCGGCGAAATCGGTGCTGCTCGGCACGCTGCTCTTGCAGAACTCGATGTAGCGACCGGCCGCATCGTTGATGCGCGAGACCTTGCCCAGCTTGCTCGATTCGACCACGGTCATCGGCTGGTCGAGCAACTCCTCGATCATCAGCTCGACTTCATCCGGCAGCTTGGTGCCTTGGCCGGAGAAGAACTTGATGCCGTTGTCGTCATGGGGGTTGTGCGAGGCACTGATGACGATGCCCGCTTCGGCATGGAAGGTACGGGTCAGGTAGGCGATGGCCGGGGTCGGCATCGGCCCCAGCAGCATCACATCGGCGCCGGCGGCGGAAAGGCCTGCTTCCAGAGCCGACTCGAACATGTAGCCGGAAATGCGCGTGTCTTTACCCACCAACACCCGGCAGGCACCCTGCTTGCGAAAGGCCATGCCAGCCGCCCAGCCGAGCTTGAGCATGAAGTCAGGGGTGATGGGGTATTCGCCGACACGGCCACGAATACCGTCGGTACCAAAATATTTTCTGCTCATAGATGCTCCATCACTCTTATTCGGCGGCTTGCACCGCAGCAATCATCCGCACTACATCGGCGGTTTCGGCGACATCGTGAACGCGCAGTATGCTCGCGCCCTGGGTCATCGCCAGCGCAGCCAGGGCCAGGCTGCCATAGAGCCGCTCACCGACCGGACGGCCCAGGGCCAGGCCGATCATGCTCTTGCGTGAAACGCCCACCAGCAACGGACGCCCCAATCGATAGAGCGCCTGCATGTGCTTGAACAGGCTGAGGTTGTGCCCGAGGGTCTTGGCAAAGCCGAAACCCGGATCAAGGATGATCCGTTCGGCCTCGATGCCCACGGCCGCACACGCAGCCATTCGCTCTTCAAGATAGCTCGCCACCTCGGCGGTGACATCCTGGTATTGAGGATCGTCCTGCATGTCGCCGGGCTCACCGCGCATGTGCATCAGGCACACCGGCAAACCAGTGGCTGCCGCAGCATCCAGGGCGCCATCACGACTGAGCGAGCGCACATCGTTGATCAACCCGGCACCAAGCCTGGCCGACTCGCGGATTACGGCTGGCGTCGAGGTATCGACCGAGATGATCACATCGAGTTCGCGATTGATCGCTTCGACGATAGGCGCGACACGCTCCAGCTCTTCCAGTGCCGACACCGCGCGAGCGCCTGGGCGAGTGGACTCGCCACCGACATCGACCAGGGTTGCGCCGGCATCCACCATCGCCTCGGCGTGGCGCAAGGCCGCATCACGCTGGGTGAAGCGACCGCCATCGGAGAAGGAATCGGGGGTGATATTGAGGATACCCATGACATGGGTACGGGACAAATCAAGAACCCGGTTGCCGCAAGGCAACCGGGTCGGGTACTGCTGTGAGGTCATATATGCCCTTAGACTTGCGCCGCTGGACCGCCGATCGGCGACTCTGGGCGTGGAGCCGAGGCATCTGGAGTGCCTGATCCACCCTCCCAGTCACGCGGCTCGCGTGGCTCGCGACCGGCCATGATGTCGTCGATCTGATCGGCATCGATGGTCTCGTACTTCATCAGCGCGTCGGCCATGGCGTCGAGCTTGTCGCGGTTCTCGGTGAGGATCTGCTTGGCCGTGGCATAGCACTGGTCAATGATGCTGCGCACTTCGGAGTCGATCAGCTTGGCGGTTTCACCGGAGACGCTGGCGTGCTGGGAACCGGCGCTGCGACCGAGGAACACCTCGCCCTCTTCTTCGGCATACATCAAAGGACCCAGTTTTTCCGATAGCCCCCACTTGGTGACCATGTTGCGAGCAATCTGGCTGGCCCGCATGATGTCGTTGGAGGCACCGGTGGTGACACCATCGAAGCCCAGGGTCATCTCTTCGGCGATACGGCCGCCGTACAGCGAGCAGATCTGGCTGATCAGCGCGCGCTTGGACAGGCTGTAACGGTCTTCCTCAGGCAGGAACATGGTTACACCCAGTGCCCGGCCGCGAGGGATGATCGACACTTTGTAGACCGGATCGTGCTCGGGCACGACGCGACCGACAATGGCATGGCCAGCTTCGTGATACGCGGTGTTCTGCTTCTCTTTCTCGGACATGACCATGGTCTTGCGCTCGGCGCCCATCATGATCTTGTCTTTGGCCAGCTCGAACTCTTTCATCTCGACCACGCGCTTGCCGCCACGGGCAGCGAACAACGAGGCTTCGTTGACCAGGTTGGCAAGGTCGGCACCGGAGAAGCCCGGGGTACCACGGGCAATAACGGCTGGATTGACGTTGTCGCCAATCGGCACCTTGCGCATGTGCACCTTGAGGATCTGCTCACGACCGCGGATATCCGGCAGGCCAACGACAACCTGGCGGTCGAAACGGCCTGGACGCAGCAGCGCCGGGTCGAGTACGTCCGGACGGTTGGTCGCGGCGATGACGATGATGCCGTCGTTCATTTCGAAGCCGTCCATCTCTACCAGCAACTGGTTGAGGGTCTGCTCGCGCTCGTCGTGACCGCCACCCATGCCGGCGCCACGATGGCGACCGACGGCGTCGATTTCGTCGATGAAGATGATGCACGGTGCGTGCTTCTTGGCCTGCTCGAACATGTCGCGAACACGGCTGGCACCGACACCAACAAACATCTCGACGAAGTCGGAACCGGAGATGGTGAAGAACGGCACCTTGGCTTCACCGGCAATGGCCTTGGCCAGCAGGGTTTTACCGGTACCTGGCGGGCCGACCATCAGCACGCCGCGCGGAATACGACCGCCCAGGCGCTGGAATTTGCCCGGATCGCGCAGGAACTCAACCAGCTCGCCGACTTCTTCTTTAGCTTCGTCGCAACCGGCAACGTCGGCCAGGGTAGTTTTTACCTGGTCTTCGGAGAGCAGGCGCGCCTTGCTCTTGCCGAAGCTCATCGGCCCGCCCTTGCCACCGGCGCCGCCCTGCATCTGGCGCATGAAGAACATGAATACGGCAATGATGACCAGGATCGGGAAGCTGGCGACCAGCAGTTGGGTCCAGATGCTCTGTTGCTCTGGCTGCTTGCCTTCAACCACGACGTGGTTGTCGACCAGATCACCGATCAGGCCGTTGTCCTGAATGGCCGGACGGATGGTCTTGAAGCTGTCGCCATCGGTGCGTTTACCGGTAATGACGTAGCCGTCGACCGCAACGCGCTCGACCTTGCCATCCTTGACCTGCTGAATGAAGTCGGAATAGTTGAGGGTCTGCGGCTCATTCGGGCTGGAGAAGTTGTTCATCACCGTCACCAGGACAGCCGCGATGATCAACCACAGGATCAAGTTCTTTGCCATATCGTTCAATTAGCTACCCTCTGAAGCCGGCTGACGGCGCAGCC
The DNA here is from genome assembly GCF_900101695.1 of Pseudomonas sp. UC 17F4. Taxonomy (NCBI): domain Bacteria; kingdom Pseudomonadati; phylum Pseudomonadota; class Gammaproteobacteria; order Pseudomonadales; family Pseudomonadaceae; genus Pseudomonas; species Pseudomonas sp. UC 17F4. Next base: position 1,514,445 of record NZ_FNKV01000001.1, on the reverse strand, counting down.
GTGCCTCGCATGATATTCACCGGCTTAACTTACTACATAACCTACACATCTGCAGGCGCCGTCTGTAACCCTTTGTGAAACCTAGACTACACGAAGTACATCCAGGTCAGGCAGGAGAGCCGATTGGAAAAAACTATCGGATACCCTGGAAGCCGCCGGCCTGACGCCCCTACTCGCCGCGATACCCCCGCGCCAGCAAGTACTGCTCGCGGGAGCGGTCCCGCGAAGAATCAGGCTTGAGCATCTGGACCTTGTCGAATTTCTGACGAGCGTCCTTGAGGTATACGTCAAACCCTTCGCCCTGGAAAATCTTGATCAAAAAATCACCACCCGGCTTGAGTACCCGGGTCGCCAGATCAAGGGCCAGCTCACAGAGAAACATGGCCTTGGGAATATCCACGGCAGGCGTACCACTCATATTGGGGGCCATATCGGAAATCACAAGGTCTACGTGTGAATTACCCACTGCTTCGAGAATCTGCGCCAGCACTTCGTCCTGGGTAAAGTCGCCCTGGATGAAGGTAACGTCGGGAATGCTGTCCATTTCGAGGATATCGGAGGCGATCAAACGGCCCTGACCGCCGATCAGACGACTGGTCACCTGCGACCAGCCACCCGGTGCCGCGCCAAGATCGACGACGCTCATGCCGGGGCGGATAATCCGGTACTTTTCCTGGATTTCCAGCAATTTATAGCTCGCACGCGAGCGATAACCATCCTTTTGCGCTTTTTTAACGTAAGGATCGTTGAAGTGTTCTTTCAGCCAGCCAAGGCTTGTCTTGGAACGCGCCATTGGGCACCTCGATGATAAGGGTCGTGATTAACTGGGCGGATCCACGGGCCCTCGGGTAAAATGGCCGCCATTTTTACAGAATCAGACAAAGGGTCAGATTATGCCGCTCAATAACGAGCAGAAGAAACAGTACAAATCCATTGGCCACGATCTGAAACCAGTTCTGATTGTGGCAGGCAATGGGCTGACTGAAGGGGTTATCGCCGAACTCGAACGCGCCCTGGCCGATCACGAGCTGATCAAGGTCGAAATTCGCTCCGAAGACCGCGAAGAACGTGCCGCCGCAATCGCCGCCCTGTGCAAGGCCGGCCGCGCCGAACTGGTACAGACCATCGGCAAGAAGGCGCTGATCTATCGCCGCAATCCACAGCCGAACAAACAGCTGTCGAACATCCACCGTTACAAGTGATGTTCGCCGCGGTCAGTGGCGCGCCTTGCGCGCCCTGCCCGGCACGGGTTGCATGACCAGCAGCAGGCCGGTCAGGCCCAGCACCAGGTAGCAGAACAGCTGCCAGCGCAACTCCTCCGGCATGCCCACGCGCAAGGCGAAATACACCACGCACGCCAGCATCGCCATCGACAGCAATTGCCCCCGCATATCCCGCCACAGACTGGCCAGGCCCTGAGCCTGCATCAGCACCAATGCCTGCACGCCTGCGCAAAACGCCGCAAACGCGACCAGCAACGATGCCATCAGGCTGCCGATATCCTCGATCAGCAGCGGCGCCAGGCCAATCTTGCCCAACGCCGGCAGCAAACCGAAATGCAACATCCACAGGCCGCCAACCCAGAACACCTGGGTCAGTTGCCAGATCACCGCGGCCGCGGCAAAGCCGCGGCGTCGGTCAGATGTGTTTGACTTCGACAATCTCGTACTCGACCGTACCGCTTGGCGTCTTGATCACCACGGTATCGCCCTCTTCCTTGCCGATGATGGCGCGGGCGATCGGCGCACCGACCGAGAGCTTGCCGTTCTTGACGTCCGCCTCGTCCTCGCCAACGATCTGGTAGGTCACCTCTTCGTCGGTTTCGGTGTTGGCCAACACTACGGTGGTGCCGAAAATCACTTTGCCGGTATGGGCAATGGTGGTGACGTCGATCACCACCGAGTTCTGCAGACGGCCTTCGATATCGCGGATACGCGCCTCGACCATACCCTGCTCTTCACGGGCAGCGTGGTACTCGGCGTTTTCCTTGAGGTCGCCCAGCTCACGGGCCTCACCAATGGCCTGGCTCAGGCGCGGACGCTCGGTCTTGCTCAGGAACAGGTGCTCTTCCTCCAGGGCGCGAGCGCCCTGGACGGTCATCGGGTACTTGGTAATGCTCATGCTTTGAGTCCTGCATGCAGATCCTGCAAGCGGCGAACGGTCTTTTCCGGACCAAATTTCAGCGCTTCGCAGATGGCTTCACCGGCCGCAATGGTGGTGGTGCAGTAGATCTTGTGCTGCAACGCATTGCGACGAATCGAGTAGGAGTCGGCGATCGACTGACGACCTTCGGTGGTGTTGATGATCAGCGACACTTCGTCGTTCTTGATCATGTCGACCACGTGCGGACGACCTTCGGTCACCTTGTTCACGCGACGCACTTTCAGGCCAGCCGCTTCGATGACCTTGGCGGTACCGACGGTGGCAACCACTTCGAAGCCCAGGGCGATCAGGTCGCGGGCAACGCCGGCCACTTGTGGCTTGTCGTCGTCACGCACGCTGATGAACGCGGTACCGCCAGTCGGCAGCACTTCGCTGGCACCCATCTGGGCCTTGGCGAAGGCTTCACCGAAGCTGTCGCCGACACCCATGACTTCACCGGTGGATTTCATCTCAGGGCCGAGGATCGGGTCAACACCCGGGAACTTGGCAAACGGGAACACCGCTTCCTTGACGCTGTAGAAGTTAGGAATGATTTCCTTGGTGAAGCCGATTTCCTTCAGCGATTTACCAGCCATGACGCGCGCGGCAATCATCGCCAGCGAGGTGCCGATGCACTTGGAGACGAATGGTACGGTACGCGAGGCGCGCGGGTTGACTTCGATCACGTAGATCTTGTCGCCCTGCAGGGCCAGCTGCACGTTCATCAGGCCGACAACGCCCAGCTCCAGGGCCATTTTCTTGACCTGTTCGCGGACTTCGTCCTGCACATGGGCCGGCAGCGAGTACGGTGGCAGCGAGCACGCCGAGTCACCAGAGTGAACACCGGCTTGTTCGATGTGCTGCATGATCGCGCCGATCACCACATCGGTGCCGTCGCAGACCGCATCCACGTCCATCTCGATAGCGCAGTTGAGGAAGTGGTCGAGCAGCACCGGGCTGTCGTTGGACACTTGCACCGCTTCACGCAGGTAGCGCTTGAGCTCGTCCAGCTCGTAGACGATCTCCATGGCGCGGCCGCCCAGTACGTAGGACGGGCGCACCACCAGCGGGTAACCGATCACGCCGGCAGCGCGAATCGCTTCGTCTTCGCTGCGCACGGTGGCGTTTGGCGGCTGCAGCAGGTTCAGGCGCTGAACCATCTGTTGGAAACGCTCGCGGTCTTCGGCGCGGTCGATGGCGTCCGGGCTGGTACCGATGATCGGCACGCCGGCTTCTTCCAGGGCGCGGGCCAGTTTCAGCGGGGTCTGGCCGCCGTAGTGGACGATCACGCCTTTGGGCTTCTCGACGCGAACAACTTCCAGCACGTCTTCCAGGGTCAGCGGCTCGAAGTACAGGCGGTCGGAAGTGTCGTAGTCGGTGGAGACGGTTTCCGGGTTGCAGTTGACCATGATGGTCTCGTAACCGTCTTCACGCAGGGCCAGTGCTGCGTGCACGCAGCAGTAGTCGAACTCGATACCCTGGCCGATACGGTTAGGACCGCCACCGAGGATCATGATCTTGTCACGGGTCGACGGCTTGGCCTCGCACTCTTCCTCATAGGTCGAGTACAGGTAGGCGGTGTCGGTGGCGAACTCGGCGGCGCAGGTGTCGACGCGCTTGTAGACCGGGAACACTTCCAGCTTGTGGCGGTGACGACGCAGGTTCTTGTCGGTGATACCCAGCAGCTTGGCCAGACGCTGGTCGGAGAAGCCCTTGCGCTTCAGGCGCAGCATCAGGTCCTTGTCGATCGCCGACAGGGCCAGGGTCTTGACCTTCTCTTCTTCCTTGATCAGGTCTTCCATCTGCACCAGGAACCAGTGATCGATACCGGTCAGGGCGAAGATTTCGTCGCAGGTCATGCCCGAACGCATGGCGTCGGCGACGTACCAGATGCGCTCGGCGCCCGGCACGGTCAGCTCGCGCTTGAGGATGCTGGCAGCGTCAGGGCTGGCCAGGTCGACTTTCGGGTCCAGGCCGCAAACGCCAACTTCCAGGCCACGCAGGGCTTTCTGCAGCGATTCCTGGAAGGTCCGGCCGATGGCCATGACTTCACCCACGGATTTCATCTGGGTGGTCAGGCGGGCGTCGGCTTTCGGGAATTTCTCGAAGGCGAAACGTGGCAGCTTGGTGACGACGTAGTCGATCGACGGCTCGAAGGACGCCGGGGTACGGCCGCCGGTGATGTCGTTCTGCAGCTCGTCGAGGGTGTAACCGACGGCCAGCTTGGCAGCGATCTTGGCGATCGGGAAGCCGGTGGCTTTCGAGGCCAGCGCCGAGGAACGGGAAACCCGCGGGTTCATCTCGATCACGACCATGCGGCCGGTGTCCGGGCAGATACCGAACTGCACGTTGGAACCGCCGGTCTCGACACCGATTTCACGCAGCACCGCCAGCGAGGCGTTGCGCATGATCTGGTATTCCTTGTCGGTCAGGGTCTGTGCTGGCGCCACGGTGATCGAGTCACCGGTGTGCACGCCCATCGGGTCGAAGTTCTCGATCGAGCAGACGATGATGCAGTTGTCCTTTTTGTCGCGGACCACTTCCATCTCGTACTCTTTCCAGCCGATCAGCGATTCGTCGATCAGCAGCTCTTTGGTTGGCGACAGGTCCAGACCACGGGCGCAGATTTCTTCGAATTCTTCACGGTTGTAGGCGATGCCGCCACCGGTGCCGCCCATGGTGAAGGACGGACGGATGATGCACGGGAAGCCGAGCTTCTCGAGCACCGCGTTGGCCTCTTCCATGCTGTGGGCGATGCCGGAGCGCGGGCACTCAAGGCCAATGGCCTTCATGGCGGTGTCGAAGCGCGAACGGTCTTCAGCCTTGTCGATGGTGTCGGCGTTGGCGCCGATCATCTCTACGCCGAACTTTTCCAGAACGCCTTCGCGCTCCAGGTCCAGGGCGCAGTTCAGGGCAGTCTGGCCACCCATGGTCGGCAGCAGCGCGTCAGGACGCTCCTTCTCGATGATCTTGGCAACGGTCTGCCACTTGATCGGCTCGATGTAGGTGGCGTCGGCCATGGCCGGGTCGGTCATGATGGTGGCCGGGTTGGAGTTCACCAGGATGACGCGGTAGCCCTCTTCGCGCAGGGCTTTACAGGCCTGGGCGCCGGAGTAGTCGAATTCGCAGGCCTGGCCGATCACGATCGGGCCAGCGCCGAGAATCAGGATGCTTTTGATGTCTGTACGTTTTGGCATGGGTTGTCACTCAATTCCGCAGGTCAGTCGGCAAGCCGCATTGAACAATCTTGGGGGCGGCACCTGAACGCGGCTTGCACCGGTCCAGGGCCTTCTCGCCAGATGCTCAGCGGCGCTTGGCCATGGCATCGATGAAACGGTCGAACAGTGGCGCGACGTCGGTCGGGCCCGGGCTGGCTTCAGGGTGGCCCTGGAAGCTGAACGCGCTCTTGTCGGTGCGCTCGATACCCTGCAGGGTACCGTCGAACAGCGACTTGTGGATGGCGCGCACGTTGCCCGGCAGGGTCGCTTCGTCAACCGCAAAGCCGTGGTTCTGGCTGGTGATCATGACCACGCCGGTGTCCAGGTCCTGGACCGGGTGGTTGGCGCCGTGGTGACCATGACCCATTTTCACGGTCTTGGCACCGGAGGCCAGGGCCAGCAACTGGTGGCCCAGGCAGATGCCGAATACCGGGATCTCGGTTTCGAGGATGTCCTTGATCGCCTGGATCGCGTAGTCGCAAGGCTCCGGATCGCCAGGGCCGTTGGACAGGAACACGCCATCAGGGTTGAGTGCCAGAACTTCGCTGGCCGGGGTTTGCGCCGGCACTACGGTCAGGCGGCAACCGCGGGCAACCAGCATGCGCAGGATGTTCAGCTTGACGCCGAAGTCGTAGGCAACCACGTGGTAAGGCAGCTCGGACGCCTCGATTGTGGCGTGGCTGTCGGTCTTCAGCTCCCAGACGCTGGAGCGCCATTCGTAGCTGCTCTTGGTGCTGACGACTTTCGCCAGGTCCATGCCCTTCAGGCCCGGAAAACCGCGAGCGGCGGCGATTGCAGCCTCTTCGCTGATGTTGTCGCCGGCGAGGATGCAGCCGTTCTGCGCGCCCTTCTCACGCAGGATGCGGGTCAGGCGACGGGTGTCGATACCTGCGATCGCCACTACGTTGTTGGCCTTGAGGTAGTCAGGCAGGGATTGCTTGTTGCGCCAGTTGCTCGCGATCAGAGGCAGGTCGCGAATCACCAGGCCCGCCGACCAGACGCGGTCGGACTCGGCGTCTTCCGGCGTGGTGCCGGTGTTGCCGATGTGCGGGTAAGTCAGGGTAACGATTTGCTGCGCATAGGAAGGGTCAGTCAGGATTTCCTGATAGCCGGTCATTGCGGTGTTAAACACCACCTCACCAACGGTTTGTCCGTCGGCTCCAATGGCTTCACCGCGAAAAATGCTGCCATCGGCAAGGGCGAGTATGGCTGGCTTAGTCAAGAAGACCTCCCGTAAATCAAGCCTGAAGGGGCGATCGCAGGTTGCAAAAAAGCGGAATGACGTATAGACACGTCACCCCGCTTTCTTCGTCGAATTATCTGCGCGCTTTTAGTGGACACACTAAAGCTGTAGCTTACAGAAAAACGCTTTTTTGGTCTACCACTGATGTGCCTGAAAGGCGCAGGAATGCGACAGGGCGCACTGGGAGGGTCTTGTGGGAGCGGGCTTGACCCGCGATTGCGGCGTGACAGACAAACCGCAATCGCGGGTCAAGCCCGCTCCCACAGGGGATACAGCGCAGGTCAACGCAGGTCGAGCACGTCCTGCATGTCGTACAAGCCAGGCTCGCGCCCGTCCAGCCACAGCGCGGCACGTACCGCACCCTTGGCGAAGGTCATGCGACTGGAGGCCTTGTGGGTGATCTCCAGGCGCTCACCTTCGGCAGCGAACAGCACGGTGTGATCACCGACCACATCGCCAGCGCGCACAGTGGCAAAACCGATGGTCTTGCGATCACGGGCGCCGGTCTGGCCTTCACGGCCATACACCGCCACTTCCTGCAGGTCACGGCCCAGGGCATTGGCAACCACTTCACCCATGCGCAGCGCGGTACCCGACGGCGCATCGACCTTGTGCCGGTGGTGCGCCTCGATGATCTCGATATCGACATCATCGCCCAGCACCCGCGCCGCCATGTCCAGCAACTTGAGGCTGAGGTTGACGCCAACGCTGAAGTTGGCGGCGAAGACGATAGGAATGTCCTTGCCCGCCTCGGCCAGCAGTTGCTTTTCTTCGACCGAGAAACCGGTGGTGCCGATGATCATCGCCTTGCCTGCCTTGCGGCAGAACGCCAGGTTCTTCAGGGTCACCGAGGGGTGAGTGAAGTCGATCAGCACGTCGAACTCGTCGGCAACCTTGGCCAGGTCGTCCGACAGCAACACACCGATTCGGCCCAGAGCCGCCAGCTCACCGGCATCAGCGCCGACCAGCGAACTGTCCGGGCGATCGATCGCTGCGGTCAGCCCGGCACCCGGGGTTTGCTGCACCGCTTCGATCAGGGTCTTGCCCATGCGCCCTGCAGCGCCCATTACCGCTATACGTCGCATGCCCTATTCCTTCTTACAGATCGCCGAAGAAGCGTTTCACGCCTTCGAACCAGCCATTGGCTTTCGGCGAGTGGGAACTGTCGCCCTCCAGCGAATCACGCAGCTCTTCGAGCAGCTCACGCTGGCGACGGCTGAGGTTGACCGGGGTTTCCACCGCGACCCGGCACATCAGGTCACCGGCACCACCACCGCGAACCGGTGCCACACCTTTGCCGCGCAGACGGAACTGCTTGCCGGTCTGGGTGCCTTCCGGGATCTTCAGCTTGACCCGGCCATCGAGGGTCGGCACTTCCAGCTCGCCACCCAGGGCAGCGTCGGTGTAGCTGATCGGCACTTCACAATACAGGTGCTTGCCGTCGCGCTGGAAAATCGGGTGCTCACGCACGTTGATGACAACGTACAGGTCGCCAGTCGGGCCGCCGTGCGAACCGGCTTCACCTTCACCAGACAGACGAATACGGTCGCCGGTATCAACGCCAGCCGGGACCTTGACCGACAGTGTCTTGTACTCTTCGATGCGCCCTTCGCCGTGGCACGAGTCGCACGGGTCGGTGATGATCTTGCCCTGGCCGTGGCAGCGCGGGCAGGTCTGCTGGACCGAGAAGAAGCCCTGCTGCATGCGCACCTGGCCGATACCGCCGCAGGTCGGGCAGGTCGACGGCGACGAGCCTTTCTTGGCCCCGGAACCGTCGCACGGCTTGCAGTTGACCAGCGTCGGCACACGGATATTGACCGTGGTGCCGCGCACGGCTTCTTCCAGGTTCAGTTCCAGGGTGTAGCGCAGGTCGCTGCCACGCTGGGCGCCACCGCGCGAACCACCACGGCCACCGCCGAAGAAATCGCTGAACACATCGCCGAAGATATCCGAGAAGTTCGCGCCGCCGAAACCGGCACCGCCGCCACCCATGCTCGGATCCACGCCGGCATGACCATACTGGTCATAGGCCGCACGCTTGCTGGCATCGGAGAGCACTTCGTAAGCCTCGTTGGCTTCCTTGAATTTCTCTTCCGAGTCCTTGTCATCAGGATTACGGTCCGGGTGATGCTTCATCGCCAGGCGGCGATAGGCCTTCTTCAGGTCCGCTTCACTGGAGCCGCGCTCAACTCCCAGAACTTCGTAATAGTCACGCTTTGCCATAAGTCTTTGCACTCTTGAGGACGTTCGGCAAACCTCTGCGCATTCCGCGCTGTGCCGCCAGCACCCGCCTCACCTGCCCCACGGGCGGCTGACAGATGCTGTAAAAATTCGGGTATTGCAGACACGCCAACGCGGGAGCAAGCCCCCGCGCGGCGACATCCTACCAGCCAACCATCAATAAACAGTCAACTGGCCGACAACCTGTAGCAATTACTTGTTGTCTTTGACTTCTTCAAACTCGGCATCGACGACGTCGTCGTGCTTGGCTTCCGGCTCAGCTTGCTGGGCGCCACCCTGAGGCTGTTCAGCCGACTGCTCGGCGTACATCTTCTGGGCAACCGGAGCCGAGACCTTCGACAGCTCTTCGACTTTAGCGTCGATGGCAGCCTTGTCGTCGCCCTTGATGGCGGCTTCCAGGGCAACCACGGCCGCTTCGATCGCGGTTTTCTCGTCAGCAGTGACCTTGTCACCAGCATCAACGACCATCTTGCGAGTCGAGTGAACCAGTGCATCGCCCTGGTTACGGGCAGCGGCCAGCTCTTCGAACTTGCGGTCTTCTTCCGAGTTCGCTTCAGCGTCGCGGATCATCTGCTGAATTTCTTCATCAGACAGGCCGGAATTGGCCTTGATCACGATCGACTGGGTCTTGCCAGTGGCCTTGTCTTTGGCGCCGACGTGCAGGATGCCGTTGGCGTCGATGTCGAAGGTCACTTCGATTTGTGGCACACCACGTGGAGCAGGTGGAATGTCGGCCAGGTCGAACTTGCCCAGGGACTTGTTCTGAGCAGCCTGCTTACGCTCACCTTGCAGCACGTGAATGGTCACGGCGCCCTGGTTGTCATCGGCAGTCGAGAACACTTGCGACTTCTTGGTCGGAATAGTGGTGTTCTTCTCGATCAGCGCGGTCATCACGCCGCCCATGGTTTCGATACCCAGGGTCAGCGGGCTGACGTCCAGCAGCAATACGTCCTTGACGTCACCGGCCAGTACCGCACCCTGGATGGCAGCACCCATGGCAACCGCTTCGTCCGGGTTGACGTCTTTACGCGCTTCTTTGCCGAAGAAGTCGGTAACCGCTTTTTGCACCAGCGGCATACGGGTCTGACCGCCGACCAGGATCACGTCGTCGATCTTGCTGACGTCGATACCGGCGTCTTTCATGGCGATGCGGCATGGCTCGATGGTGCGCTGAACCAGGTCTTCTACCAGCGATTCCAGCTTGGCGCGGGAGATCTTCACGTTCAGGTGCTTAGGACCGGTGGCGTCTGCAGTGATGTACGGCAGGTTGACGTCGGTCATCTGGCTCGAAGACAGCTCGATCTTGGCCTTTTCAGCGGCTTCTTTCAGGCGCTGCATAGCCAGCGGGTCACCCTTGAGGTTCATGCCGCTTTCTTTCTTGAACTCGTCGACGAGGTAGTCGATCAGGCGGATGTCGAAGTCTTCACCACCGAGGAAAGTGTCACCGTTGGTGGCCAGAACTTCGAACTGGTGCTCGCCATCGACTTCGGCGATTTCGATTACCGAAACGTCGAAGGTACCGCCACCCAGGTCATAAACGATCACGGTGTGATCGCCCTTGGCCTTGTCCATGCCATAGGCCAGCGCAGCCGCGGTCGGCTCGTTGATGATCCGCTTGACGTCCAGACCGGCGATACGGCCGGCGTCTTTGGTGGCCTGGCGCTGGCTGTCGTTGAAGTAGGCCGGAACGGTGATCACCGCTTCGGTCACTGGCTCGCCGAGGTAGTCTTCGGCGGTCTTCTTCATTTTTTTCAGGATTTCAGCCGAGATTTGTGGCGGCGCCATTTTCTGGCCGTTCACTTCAACCCAGGCGTCGTTGTTGTCAGCTTTGACAATTTTGTACGGAACCATCTGGATGTCTTTCTGCACCACTTCTTCTTCGAAGCGACGACCGATCAGACGTTTTACCGCGTACAGGGTGTTGTGCGGGTTGGTGACCGCCTGGCGCTTGGCCGACTGGCCAACCAGGATTTCGCCGTCGTTGGCGTAGGCGATGATCGACGGCGTGGTACGAGCGCCTTCGGCGTTCTCGATGACCTTGACGTTGCCGTTTTCCAGAATGGAGACACAGGAGTTGGTGGTCCCCAGGTCGATACCGATGATTTTACCCATGTTAACTCTCCCGAAACTTGAATTTGGTTGCCGCAGCAGTGGTGGCTAACTGCGGTAATACTTGAATGCTTGACACCTAGATGGGGGCGCCGAAAACGATTTCAAGCCTGCTCGTCAATCGACGGCGAAACCGCTGCCGGGGCCTTGCTGACCACGACCATGGCCGGGCGCAGCAGGCGACCGTTGAGCTGGTAGCCCTTCTGGAACACCTTGAGCACGCTGTTGGGCTCGACCTCGGCGCTTTCCTGCATGGCCATCGCCTGATGGTGCTCGGCATTGAACGGTTCGCCGTGCGGGTCGATGGCCTCGAGGTTGTAGCGCTTGAGGGTGTCGTGGAACATCTTCAGGGTCAGCTCGATACCTTCGCGCATCGGGCGAATGCTCTCGTCGTCGGGGCTGGACAGTTCCAGGCCGCGCTCGAGGCTGTCGATGACCGGCAGCAGGTCACCGGCGAATTTTTCCAGGGCGAACTTGTGCGCCTTTTCTACGTCCTGCTCGGCGCGGCGGCGCACGTTCTGCAGGTCGGCGGCGGTGCGCAGGGATTGATCCTGGGCCGCCGCCAGCTGCTCTTCGAGCACCTGCACGCGGGCGCTCAGCTCTTGGTCGCCAGTCGCTTCGGCGTTCAGATTCTGTTCATCCAGCTGTTCGTCAGCCATAAAATCTCTCCTCTCGAATAAGGTCTGCGAGCATTACTCGCGCGTCTGCCGGCTATATGGGGTCGCAAAACCCAGGTTCAAGGGCCGGCAACACAGCTTGTACACATTCGCTCATAACCCAGCGCAATCAGAACCGCGCCGCGATTACCAAATTGAACTAAACATCAGCATTGTCAGCGGATTTGAAAACACTGTATAAATAACCAGACCTAACGCCTGGGAGCCGCCCCAATGCTGGTGCACCTGTCCGTACACAACTACGCCATCGTCGAACACCTGGACCTCGAGCTCGCCCGCGGGATGAGCGTCATCACCGGTGAAACCGGGGCCGGCAAATCGATCATGCTCGACGCCCTGGGCCTGACCCTGGGCGATCGCGCCGACAGTGGCGTGGTGCGCCCAGGGGCCGACAAGGCCGACATCCTTGCCACCTTCGACCTGGTCGACATCCCCGAGGCGCGCAGCTGGCTCGCCGAACGCGACCTCGACAGCGACGGCCCGTGCATCCTGCGCCGGGTGATCACCGCCGAAGGCCGTAGCCGTGGCTATATCAACGGCACGCCCTGCCCGCTCGGCGACCTCAAGGCCCTGGGCGAGCTGCTGATCGATATCCACAGCCAGCACGAACACCAGTCACTGCTGAAAACCGACACGCATCGGCGCCTGCTCGATGAATACGCCGGCGCCACCGACCTCGCCCGCCAGGTCCAGCTTGCCGCCCAGCGCTGGCGCCAGACCCGCCAGGAGCTGGAGCGGCTGTCCAATTCCGGCGACGAGCAGCGCGCGCAGCACCAGTTGCTCAGCTACCAGCTCGAAGAACTCGACAACCTTGGCCTGGGCGAGAACGAGCTGGAACTGCTGGAGCAGGAACACAAGAACCTGACCAACGCCGAAGCACTGTTCGGCATCTGCCGCCAGGTCATCGACCACTGCAGCGAGAACGACTCGGGCAACGTGCTCAATGCCCTGACCGCCAGCCTTAACCGCCTGACCGCCGTGCACAACGCGCCCAAGGCCCTGGGCGAGGCAGCCAGCATGATCGCCAGTGCGCAGATCCAGGTAGAAGAAGCGGTTGGCGAGCTGAACCGCTTCCTCGACAACTTCGACGCCGACCCGGCGCGCCTGCAACAGCTCGAAGAGCGCCTCGACACCATCTATACCCTCGCCCGCAAACACCGGGTGCACCCCACTGAGCTGGCTGGCCTGCAGCAACGCCTGATGGAAGAGCTGGAGAACCTCAACGCCAACGACGAATCGATCGAGCGCCTGGGTGAAGAACTGGCCGCCTATGCCCGCCACTACCAGGACAAGGCCGGCGAACTGAGCGCCCTGCGCCTGCAAGCCGCCAGCCAGCTGGCCAGTGCAGTGGAGCAGGAAATCCAGCGCCTGGGCATGCCGGGCGGGCGTTTCAGCATCGAGCTGCGGCCCAACAGCAGCGACGAACTGCAACCCCAGGGCCTGGAGCAGGTCGAGCTACTGGTCAGCGCCAACCCCGGGCAGCCGCTCAAGGCCCTGGCCAAGGTGGCTTCCGGTGGCGAGCTGTCGCGGATCAGTCTGGCGATCCAGGTGATTACTGCACAGACCTCGCGCATCCCGACCCTGGTGTTCGACGAAGTCGACGTCGGCATCGGTGGGCCAACGGCAGAGATCGTCGGCCAGCTGCTGCGCCGCCTGGGTGAACGCGGCCAGGTGCTGACCGTCACTCACTTGCCTCAAGTAGCAGCCCAGGGCCATCACCACCTGTTCGTGCACAAAGTGCGCGACAGCGATGCCACCCACACCGCAGTGGCCAACCTGGGCAAGCGCGAGCGCGTTGAAGAGGTTGCACGCATGCTCGGCGGCATCGACCTGACCAAAGAGTCCCTGGCCCACGCCCGCAAGATGGTGGTCACCAGCAAGGCCTGAAACGCGCAGCTATAAAAAGCTGCCAGCCAGAAAGCACGAAGGCGACCCCAGGGTCGCCTTCAGTACATATGCAGCAATGTAATAATTGCTTACTTTTTCTTGCGTACGTACAGGACCAGATTGTGGTCCACCAGCTCGAAACCGTGCTCTTCCACGATTTGCTTCTGGCGCTTCTCGATTTCACTGTCGAAGAACTCGATGACTTCGCCGGAATCGACGTTGACCATGTGGTCGTGGTGACCACCGTCAGCCAGCTCGAACACGGCGTGGCCGCCATCGAAGTTGTGGCGCACGACCAGGCCTGCGGCTTCGAACTGGGTCAGAACACGGTAAACCGTGGCCAGACCGACGTCCTCGCCTGCCTCCATCAGCGCTTTGTAGACATCCTCAGCACTCATGTGACGCTGCTCGGTAGAGTCGAGCATCTGTAGAATTTTCACTCGAGGCAGTGTCACCTTGAGACCGGCTTTGCGCAGTTCGCTATTTTCAACCATGGTCAGCTTTCTCGCCGATGCTGCTTCGCAGCTTCTCTGAATACGGGTATGATCGGGGTTTACGTTGTCCAGCCAAGATAGTGGAAGTCGCCCACCGATGCAAAACACCAAGCTCTTGCTAACCAGCCTCACCTTCGTGGGACTGCTCGCACTCGCCGGTTGCTCGTTCCCCGGGGTTTACAAAATCGACATCCAGCAGGGCAATGTCGTCACGCAAGACATGATAGACCAATTGCGCCCCGGAATGACCCGTCGGCAAGTACGGTTTATCATGGGCAACCCGCTGATCCAGGATACCTTCCACACCAATCGCTGGGATTACCTGTACAGCCTGCAGCCTGGCGGCGGTGAGCGCCAACAGGAACGCATGAGCATCTTCTTCAACGAGAACGATCAGCTCAGCAGCCTGTCCGGCGACTTCATGCCGGGTGTCAGCCGCGACCAGGAAATCCTCGGTGGCAGCGGCGATACGACTGTCAGCCCGACCGGCAGCACCGAACCCGCTGCGCAGGAAAAACCTGCCAAGCCAGGCTCGCTGGAAGACACCATCCAGAAAGACGTGGATACCATTGAGGTCATCCCGGTGCCGGTGCCAGAGCCGCTGGATACCTCGCCGCAGTGATGAAAGACAGAGAGAGCTGGAAGGTGTCTTCCAGCTCTCTTGCCATACGCCCTACAGTGGTTTCAGTACGCAGACTTGTCGCGCTAGAGCTCAGTTAACCTCAGATTATCCATCGAAAAATCATTTCCTGTCGCTGAAGCCACATGGCAATGAAGCTGGACGTGCATATAATCCCTAGTTGCAGTGAAGTTACCCTTCAATTGCCGCCAACTCGTGCCAGCAACTATCGTCCTAGAAATAACAGGCATATTATCGGCAGTAACCGAAACCTGCGGAATAGGTGCAATATTGTCATATTGTCGAATATTCATCATAAACGTATATACCCTACCGACTTCCAAGCCGTAGAACTCTTTCTGCAAAAATATCCCCGTCAAGTAGAGCGAGTGGGTATTATTGTACAGCGTCGCATTACTCCCCTCATACCTAATACTCATGTCATTCGCTTGTGCAGCCGGCCCTTTCACCCATCCATTCCAGCTTCCACCGTCAAAGGTAGTAATATTTTCGTACTGCGAGCGCAGCAGCAATGTTAAAGATGGAAACTCCAAAGCTGCACTTTCTTGCGAACTCCGATCCGGAGTAACCCTGCAGGTGAATCT
Source organism: Pseudomonas sp. UC 17F4 (assembly GCF_900101695.1). Taxonomy (NCBI): domain Bacteria; kingdom Pseudomonadati; phylum Pseudomonadota; class Gammaproteobacteria; order Pseudomonadales; family Pseudomonadaceae; genus Pseudomonas; species Pseudomonas sp. UC 17F4. The sequence continues at coordinate 1,499,210 of NZ_FNKV01000001.1, read as the reverse complement.
CAAGTTACTCAGAGACTTCAGTACGACCAAGTGCTGCCGTCGCAATACAATTTTTAACCCTTGAGTAACCTGCGCCTGTGTTACTGAGTGATTCAAAAGTACGTCAAAATTGTAATTTGTACCATCCTGCCTCGTGCCGTGCCCACGCAGCCAAACTCTTTGCCCAGGCAAAATAAACCACCATGCCGCCAGATTTAATTCTGCATGCCCGTAAAAATTGCGTAATTCCAAAGAACCTTGAGTCGCCTGGCGTACAGACATAAACGGAAAACGCACAGGCCAAGTGACGAACAAGTTCAGGACCCCTGAAACCTGTATCTTTTGATCACGAGAAACTGTGTAGCTGATCTTCACAGTTTTACCGCTAGCCACAATCACCGCTTCACGCGGCACAAAAAAGTCGACGTAACCCGATCCAGGATTGCCAGGCTTGGCAGTGATCGGTAAACAACTTCCGTCCCCACGCCGCCAGCACGGCTGGATACTGTGCTGCGAGCTCATACGCTCGTAGCGAACCCGCAACGTCACGCCATCCCGACCGTTGTACACCGTCAAGGTGTTGCCAACCGCTTGCACAACCTGCGGCGCGGGCAGCTGCAAATCGGCTTGTACAACTTGCAGTGACAGCAGCGGAAACTCCCTGGCTGTGGACCTGTCGACTTTTCCATCAAAATTGACCGCGAAGTGCAGCTGTAAATGACTGTAATCCGCCAGTTGCTCAAGCTCATTTCGCGCCAGCAGTGTACTTACGCCATTCGCCAGCCATTCTGCCGGCAATGGCATGCCTTCCAATACCTGGAAAGTGTGCTCACCCCCGCTCTCGAGTTGCCCTGTCACGGTCAACCAACACGCCTGGCCAACCTCGACAAAATCCCATGGTTCAACCGTGGCAACCGCATCACCGGGGAAGGTATTGAGGTCCAGCCAGCGGCCTGTGGACTGCTCTACAGCCGGGGTCGGCAACACATCGATGTCGAGTATCTGGATCTCAAGCTGCGGCGACTCCCAAGCCCCACCTTCACGCCAGACTGAGTAAGCTGCGAAGACCCTACCGTTGAAGTTTGCGCTTATTGCTTGAGGAGGAATCCGAAAATTGACAACCTGCGAATCACCGACAATCTGGCACTCAAGCTCTGGCGTCCCCGCACCCGGCGCCCCCTGCCAGGTGGCACACACCCGGTCATTGCAGCACATGTTTTCGTAGGCCACCTGGAGGGTCGCACCCTCGACGGCATTGGCTGGGTTGAGAACAAAATTACCTGAACCACAGTCTGTTGCTTCGACAACAGCAGGAGGCGAGAGGCTTAGATGAGGCTCCGTCAGGATAGTAACGGTTTTAAGCGGGAAGAGTTGATGCGCACTGGACACGCCAGGATTGAGTTGAATCATTAATTGCAAAAATACCAACTCGCCATGAGCAAATTGCCGAAGCTTGTCCAGCGGCAGCTTCCTACTCCAGCCACCCGCCACATCAGCGGCTGTAATTAGATCCCCCTCATACAGCATGAACTGCGCAGAAGGCCCCATTAGCGCCAAGCGCGTCACTCGCTGGCCAACTTTGACAAAAGGCCAAGGCTCAATATAAACATCGGGGTCTTCACAGCACAACAACGAAAGATCCAGCTTCCCTTCCGCAGTCATTTGCAGCACTGTGGTTTCCGGCAGATCTTCGGACCGCAGGCTGATTGAGTATTCGCTGACCGGCGAAGTGAACGTCTCATCATCACGAACAACTTCACAATAGATACGCGCCGTCGCTGCGATTCGCAAGCCCAGTAGATAGTGAGATACCTGGAACAGTGCACAACCCTGTTCCTCTACCCAAACCTCGATAGATTGATATTCATCATCAACTGTTTGCCAATAAACACGAATAGTGTCATCAGCCGTAAGCCCCTCATAACAGACTTTGACCGTCGCGGCATTACCCTGCTGATGTTTCATCGGGTAATAGGTTGTGCCTTCGGCGCCGACAAGTTCAACGACCGGTTCAATTTTTATTGATGCGGACATGGTGAAGTCCCATTCAAGTGTATGTGACTACTCAAGGCCATACCTTCAGCCTTTCACGTCACAGCTAACCTCAATTAGAAATCACCGACTACTGGTAAAAATGCTAGGTCAACTCGACGTCAGCAAGCAAGATTGCTCAGCGCTTGGCTTTCTTGAAGACCCGAGCAACCTTGGCCGCGCGCTGTTTGCGCACCTCTTTCGGGTCCGCCAGCAAAGGCCGATAAAGCTCGATGCGATCACCCACCTCAACCTTGTGCGCTTCAGGATTGGCGATCACCCGGCCAAAGACCCCGACCGGGCAGGCCTGAATATCGGCCTCGGGAAAATGCGCGGCGATCCCCGACAGTTTTACTGCTTCATTGATAGTCGCACCCGCCGGCACCTCAACACTGAGCAGCACCTGCCGCTCAGCCACGGCATACACCACCTCGACGGTCAGCAAGGCTTCAGACATGGAGCTGCTTGGCACGCTGGCAGAAAGCATCGACAAGAGTGTTGGCGGCCTGGTTGAACAACGGCCCCAAGGTGGCACGCACCAATGGCCCGGCGTAATCGAACGACAGGTCGAGGCTGATCTTGCAGGCTTTCTCGCCCAACGGCTTGAACACCCAGACACCATGCAGCTGGGAAAATGGCCCTTCTTCAAGGTTCATTTCGATGGACTGGCCCGGCACCAGCACATTGCTGGTTACAAACTGCTGGCTCATCCCGCCCTTGGCTACCTCAAGGCGTGCGCGCATGTGCGTGTCGCTTTCTTCGATCACGGTGCTGGACGAACACCAGGGCAGGAACTCCGGGTAGCGCGCGACATCATTGACCAGGTCGTACAGGGCCTGGGCGGGATATGGCAGCAGGGCCGAACGTTGAATATGGGTAGTCATCCAGGGGTCGATTCCAAAGCTGAGCGGCAAACGCAACCCGAATGCCGATGGGCGCCATTGAGCGCATCAAGTGCGCGCATTGTCCGGGATTCACGGCAATGGCTCAAGCGCACCGCTACCCATAGCCGACAGCGCGGCGACTGCCTATAATGCCGCCCCTATGGCTAAACAAAAGAAACATCCGACAGGGACTATCGCGCAGAATAAAAAGGCGCGTCACGATTACTTCATCGAGCACAAGTTCGAGGCCGGATTGGTCCTGTCCGGTTGGGAAGTAAAAAGTCTGCGTGCCGGCAAGGCGCACCTGACCGACAGTTACGTGGTGCTCAAGGATGGCGAGGCCTGGCTGATGGGCAGCCACATCACGCCGCTGACAGCCGCCAGTACTCACGTCATCGCCGACCCGACACGTACCCGCAAACTGCTGCTCAACCGTCGAGAGCTGGAACGCCTGCACGCGGCTGTCCAGCAGAAGGGCTACACCTGCGTGGCCTTGTCGATCTATTGGAGCAAGCACTTGATCAAGTGCGAAATCGCACTGGGCAAGGGCAAGAAGGAATACGACAAGCGCGATACCCAGCGCGAGCGCGATTCCGACCGCGAGTTGCAGCGCGCGGTACGCAACAAGGGCAAGGAAGACTGATTCCAGCCTGAAGCGCCCTCATCGCGGGGCAAGCCCGCTCCTACAGGGGCGAGTTTGCCCCGCGATTGCTAGCGCCCGCTGCGCCGCTCCGCCCGCGCCACCCGCTGGACTTCCTGACGCACTTCATCGAGCACCTCCTGCACATACGTGATGTGCCGGCTGGAGACTTCGCGTGCATCTTCGGCACGCCCTTCGACAATCGCCAGGTACAGCTCGCGGTGCTGGCTGATGAGCATGTCGCGGGTTTCGCTGCGCTGTTTGTACATGCCGCCGATGTTGGTCACCACGTTGCGCTTGAGCAGGTCGAACAGGCCACGAATGGTGTGCAACAACACCGCGTTATGACTGGCTTCGGCGATTGCCAGATGAAAACGCGCATCGGCCGCGCCCTCTTCGGCCCGGTCGACTTCATCAGCGCGGGCATAGCAATCCTGCAAGGTGTCGAAGGCTGCCTTGAGCCGCAGGCGGTCAGGCTCGGTGGCACGGATCGCTGCATAATAGGCACAGGATGCCTCCAGGGTATGCCGAAATTCTAGCAAGTCGCGCTGCGCTTCAGGGTTGCTTTCGAGCAACTGCAGCAGCGGGTCACTGAAGGTCGAGCCGAGCGATTCGGCCACATAGTTACCACCGCCCTGGCGGCTGACCAACAAGCCCTTGGCCACCAGCTTCTGGATCGCTTCGCGCAACGACGGTCGTGACACGCCGAACTGCTCGGCCAGCGCCCGCTCGGCAGGCAGGCGCTGACCGGCCGTCAAGGTGCCTTCGAGAATCATCCCTTCCAGCCGTTCGACGATATCGTCGGACAAACGGCGTTGGCGGACCTGATCAAAAACCATCACATGCTCTCCACAATCCCGAGTGCGTTCGGGGCTGTCTATTCTGGCGCATCCGCGACCCGCCGACACTAATCAGTTGGCAAATTTCCCTGCCGTTCAGGCCCGCTCCCCTTCAACCATCCCAAGAAAAGTTTCCTGGGACAAATTGACACAGCCACTTCGAGGCTTTTAACCTAGCGCCTCGACATTGTAAATTGGTCTTACCAATTATCCAATGCCAGTGCCTGACCAACAACAATTAGGGGCCACCCCATATGCAAACCTGGCAACAGCTTTACAGTCCGCTTGGTAGTCTTGGCCTGTCCGCGCTCGCGGCAGTCATCCCGATCGTGTTCTTTTTCCTCGCGCTGGCGGTGTTCCGCCTCAAGGGTCACGTGGCTGGCAGCATCACGCTGGGCCTGTCGATCCTGGTGGCGATCTTTGCTTTCCAGATGCCTGCCGACATGGCCCTTGCCGCCGCCGGATACGGCTTTGCCTATGGCCTGTGGCCGATTGCCTGGATCATTGTCGCCGCAGTGTTCCTGTACAAGCTGACGGTCAAGAGCGGCCAGTTCGAAGTGATCCGCAGCTCGGTGCTGTCGATTACCGACGACCAGCGCCTGCAGGTGCTGTTGATCGGTTTCTGCTTCGGCGCCTTCCTTGAAGGTGCGGCAGGCTTCGGCGCCCCGGTGGCGATCACCGCCGCCCTGCTCGTGGGCCTGGGCTTCAACCCGCTGTACGCCGCCGGCCTGTGCCTGATCGCCAACACCGCGCCTGTGGCCTTCGGCGCCCTGGGCATCCCGATCATCGTGGCCGGCCAGGTCACCGGTATCGATGCGTTCAAGATCGGCGCCATGACCGGCCGCCAGCTGCCCTTGCTGTCGCTATTCGTACCGTTCTGGCTGGTGTTCATGATGGACGGCCTGCGCGGCGTCAAAGAGACCTGGCCAGCCGCCCTGGTGGCCGGCCTGAGCTTTGCCGTGACCCAGTACTTCACCTCGAACTTCATTGGCCCGGAACTGCCGGACATCACCTCGGCCCTGGCCAGCCTGATTTCCCTGACCCTGTTCCTCAAGGTCTGGCAGCCCAAGCGTTCGTTCGCCGCCGCCCCCGGTAGTGTTGGCGCCGCTGTGGTACAGAGCGGTGGCAGCCAGCCTTCGCCGTACAGCTTCGGCGAGATCTTCAAAGCCTGGTCGCCGTTCCTGATCCTCACCGTGCTGGTCACCATCTGGACCCTCAAGCCGTTCAAGGCCGCTTTCGCCGCCGGTGGCTCGATGTACAGCTGGGTATTCAACTTCGCCATCCCGCACCTTGACCAACTGGTGATCAAGACCGCACCGATCGTCGCCACCCCGACGGCGATCCCGGCGGTGTTCAAGCTCGACCCGATTTCTGCCACCGGTACCGCGATTTTCTTCTCGGCGCTGATCTCGATGCTGGTGCTGAAGATCAATTTCAAAACTGGTCTGACCACTTTGAAAGAGACCTTCTTCGAACTGCGCTGGCCGATCCTGTCGATCGGCATGGTCCTGGCCTTTGCCTTCGTCACCAACTACTCGGGCATGTCGTCGACCATGGCCCTGGTACTGGCCGGCACTGGCGCGGCGTTCCCGTTCTTCTCGCCGTTCCTCGGCTGGCTGGGCGTGTTTCTGACCGGTTCCGATACTTCGTCGAACGCCCTGTTCAGCTCGCTGCAGGCCACCACCGCGCACCAGATCGGGGTCAACGACACCCTGCTGGTGGCCGCCAACACCAGCGGCGGCGTGACCGGCAAAATGATTTCGCCGCAGTCGATCGCCGTGGCCTGCGCCGCTACCGGCCTGGTCGGCAAAGAGTCGGACCTGTTCCGCTTCACCCTCAAGCACAGCTTGTTCTTCGCCACTATCGTTGGCCTGATCACCTTGATCCAGGCTTATTGGCTGACCGGCATGCTGGTTCACTAAAGTGTCAGGGGCCGGGCGCGTTGTGGTGCGCCCGGCAGCTCCCCTTCACCCAACGCTGCGAGACCCCATGATCATTTCTGCCGCTACCGATTACCGCGCAGCAGCCCAACGCAAGCTGCCGCCATTCCTGTTCCACTACGCCGACGGCGGTGCCTACGCCGAGCACACGCTGCGCCACAACGTCGAAGACCTGGCCGGCATCGCCCTGCGCCAGCGCGTATTGAAGAACATGTCCGAGCTGAGCCTCGAGACCCAACTGTTCAACGAAACCCTGAGCATGCCGGTGGCCCTGGCCCCGGTCGGCCTGACCGGCATGTACGCACGCCGCGGCGAAGTCCAGGCGGCGCGGGCGGCAGCGGCCAAAGGCATTCCGTTCACCCTGTCGACGGTGTCGGTGTGCCCGATCGAAGAAGTGGCGCCGGCCATTGACCGGCCGATGTGGTTCCAGCTCTATGTGCTCAAGGATCGCGGCTTCATGCGCAACGCCCTGGAGCGCGCCAAGGCCGCTGGCGTTACCACCCTGGTGTTCACCGTGGACATGCCGGTGCCCGGCGCCCGCTACCGCGATGCGCACTCCGGCATGAGCGGCCCGAACGCGCCGCTGCGCCGCGTCTGGCAGGCCATGACCCACCCGCAGTGGGCCGTGGATGTCGGCCTGCTGGGCAAACCCCATGACCTGGGCAACATCTCCGCCTACCGCGGCAGCCCCACGGGGCTGGCCGATTACATCGGCTGGCTGGGCGCCAATTTCGACCCGTCGATTTCCTGGAAAGACCTTGAGTGGATCCGCGAATTCTGGGAAGGCCCGATGGTGATCAAGGGCATCCTCGACCCGCAAGATGCCAAGGACGCCGTGAAGTTCGGCGCCGACGGCATCGTCGTCTCCAACCACGGCGGCCGCCAGCTCGATGGCGTGCTGTCGAGTGCCCGCGCCCTGCCGGCGATTGCCGACGCGGTCAAAGGCGATCTGAAGATTCTCGCCGACTCCGGCATCCGCAGCGGCCTGGACGTGGTGCGCATGATTGCCCTGGGCGCCGACACCGTGTTGATCGGCCGTGCATTCCTCTACGCCTTGGCCACCGCCGGTGAAGCCGGGGTGAAGAACCTGCTGGAGCTGTTCGAAAAAGAAATGCGCGTGGCCATGGTGCTGACAGGCGCCAAATCGATCAGCGAAATCACCCGCGACTCGCTGGTCCGCGAACTGGGTGCCTGATAGCCGCGCCTTCGAATCACCGCCTGATTGACCGGGGCACGCGGCGCACCAGACGCCACGACCCCGCGAGGAGATTGCATGAGTCTGCCCGCCGCGTTTCTCGACTCGGTAGCACGCCTGATACCCGCCGAGCGCCGTTTCGACGACCCGCTGTCGACCCTGGCTTTCGGCACCGATGCCAGCTTCTACCGGCTGATTCCCAAACTGGTGATACGGGTCGAATCCGAAGATGAAGTGGTCGCCCTGCTCAAGCTGGCCCAGCGCGAGCGCGTGCCGGTCACCTTCCGCGCCGCCGGCACCAGCCTGTCCGGCCAGGCCATCAGCGATTCGGTGCTGATCGTGCTCGGCGATAACTGGAACGGCCGCGAGATTCGCCACCAGGGCCAGCAGATCCGTCTGCAACCGGGCGTGATCGGCGCCCAGGCCAATGCCTGGCTGGCCCCGTTCGGGCGCAAGATCGGCCCGGACCCTGCCTCGATCAACGCCTGCAAGATTGGCGGTATCGTCGCCAACAATGCCAGCGGCATGTGCTGCGGCACCGCGCAGAACACCTATCACACCCTGGCCGGCATGCGCCTGGTGCTGGCCGACGGCACGCGCCTGGACAGCGAAGACCCGGCCAGCGTCGCCGCCTTCGAACAGAGCCACGCCGACCTGCTCGATAAGCTCGCGCGCCTGGCCCGGGACACCCGCGCCAACACTGAGCTAGCCGCCAGAATTCGCCACAAGTACCGCCTGAAGAACACCACCGGCCTGTCGCTCAATGCCCTGATCGACTATGACCAGCCGCTGGATATCCTCAGCCACCTGCTGGTCGGCTCCGAGGGCACCCTGGGCTTTATCAGTGCCGTGACCTACGACACGGTGATCGATCACCCGAACAAAGCCTCGGCACTGATCGTCTTCCCGGATGTAGAAACCTGCTGCAACGCCGTTACCGTACTCAAGAGCCAACCGGTATCGGCGGTGGAACTGCTCGACCGACGCAGCCTGCGCTCGGTGCAGGACAAGCCCGGGATGCCGGCCTTCGTCCAGCAACTGTCCGATGGCGCCTGCGCACTTTTGATCGAATCCCGCGCAGCAACCCAGGCGCTGCTGCACGAGCAACTGGCGCAAATCATGGCCTCGCTGGCCAGCTTCCCGGTGGAAAAGCAGGTCAACTTTACCGAAGACGCCAAGGAGAACGCCAAGCTCTGGGCCATCCGCAAGGACACCTTCCCGGCCGTTGGCGCGGTGCGCAAGACCGGCACCACGGTGATCATCGAAGACGTGACCTTCCCGGTCGAGCAACTGGCCATCGGCGTCAATCGCCTGATTGCGCTGTTCGACAAACATCACTATGACGAGGCGATCCTGTTCGGCCATGCCCTGGAAGGCAACCTGCACTTCGTCTTCACCCAGGGCTTCAACAGCGCCGAAGAGGTCGCGCGTTACCAGGCCTTCATGGACGACGTGGCGCAACTGGTGGCGGTCGAATTCGGCGGCTCGCTCAAGGCCGAACACGGCACCGGGCGCAACATGGCACCCTTTGTTGAGCTGGAATGGGGCAGCGATGCCTACCAGTTGATGTGGCAGCTCAAGCGCCTGCTCGACCCCAATGGCATTCTCAACCCGGACGTGGTGCTCAGCGAAGACCCGCAAATCCATCTGAAAAACCTCAAGCCGCTACCGGCGGCTGACGAGATCGTCGACAAGTGCATCGAATGCGGCTTCTGCGAGCCGGTCTGCCCGTCCAAGGGGCTGACCCTGAGCCCGCGCCAGCGCATCGTCATGTGGCGCGATATCCAGGCGAAAAAACGCGCTGGCAGCGATACCCGCGAGCTGGAACGCAACTACCAGTACCAGGGCATCGACACCTGCGCCGCCACCGGCCTGTGCGCCCAACGCTGCCCGGTGGGTATCAATACCGGTGAGCTGGTGAAAAAGCTGCGCGGCCAGGCTGCCGAACACGTGAAGACTGCCGATTGGCTGGCTGACAATTTCCATACCGCCCTCAGTGGCGCGCGCCTTACCTTGCAAGCCGCCAACGGCGCCCGTCGCCTGCTTGGCGCGCCGCGCCTGAGTCGCCTGAGCGCCAGCCTCAGTAAGCTCAGCCACGGCCGAGTACCACAGTGGACGCCGGCCATGCCACAACCGCTAAAAGCGGTGCAGCTCAGCCCGGCCAGCAACGATGCGCGGCCCCGAGTCGTCTATCTGGCCGCCTGTGTTTCAAGGGTGATGGGTCCGGCGGCGGCGGATCGCGAGCAAACCTCGTTGCTGGACAAGACCCGCGCCCTGCTGGAAAAGGCCGGCTATCAAGTGGTATTCCCGGACAACCAGGACAACCTGTGCTGTGGCCAGCCGTTTGCTTCCAAGGGCTATGCCGAGCAGGCCGAGCACAAGCGCCAGGAGCTGATCAACGCCCTGCTGCACGCCAGCCGCGGCGGCCTTGACCCGATCTACTGCGATACCAGCCCGTGCACCTTGCGCCTGGTCCAGGATCTCGCCGAAACGCGCCTGGACCTGTATGACCCGGTGCGCTTCATCCGCACCCACCTGGTCGACAAGCTGGAGTTCACCCCCCAGGACGAGCCGATCGCCGTACACGTGACCTGCAGCACCCAGCACCTGGGTGAAAGCCAGGCGCTGATCGACCTGGCGCGGCGTTGCAGCAAACAGGTGGTGATTCCCGAAGGCATCCATTGCTGCGGTTTTGCCGGTGACAAGGGCTTTACCACCCCGCAGCTCAATGCCCATTCGCTGCGCAGCCTCAAGGATGCGGTGCAGTACTGCAGCGAAGGCATCTCTACCAGCCGCACCTGCGAGATCGGCCTGTCGAACCATGGCGGGATCGATTATCACGGGCTGGTGTACCTGGTGGACCGGGTAACACGGGCGCGGGCTATCTGAACCTTTGTGAGAGCGGAGCAGTCCATCAAATTAGGCCCCCCTTTCCCGAGGCCTTCCCAGCCAAGGAGATTCACATGAAGCGTACTGCGATTTCCGGACTGTTCATTGCCGCCGCACTGCTTGCCTCCCCTGTGTTTGCGGAAGAAGACCTGTGCGCCCTAAACCTGCAGAAGATTGAAGATGCCACGGCTACCGCCGGAGCTACCTCCGAAGGTATGGACAACGCCGTGGCCGAGCATGTCAAGGACGCCAAGGCTGCCCAGGCAGCGGGTAACACGAAAGACTGCATTGCTATTACCAGCAAGACTCTGGAGCGCCTGGAGAAAACCGAGAAAGGCAGCAACGGCCAATAACCCGTCTGCCGGGCGATGTCAGACCAGCAGTCGACGTCGCCCGACCGATGGCGTATACTGGACCTCGAGCGTTGAAAAACGCTTACAGCTAGAGCGCAACACATGGGGCCGATTAGGATTCGACGCCGGTAGTGAAACTCTAGGTGCATGCCGAGTTGGTAACAGAACTCGTAAATCCACTGTTGCAACTTTCTATAGTTGCCAATGACGAAAACTACGAGGGTTACGCTCTCGCTGCGTAAGCAGCCGAGCCCGCTCTCCTGGTAGCTTCGGCTCCAGCAATCACTAGGGGATGCCTGTAAACCCGAAGTGATTGTCATACAGAACAGGATCGCCGTGCAGTACGTTGTGGACGAAGCGGCTAAAACTTACACAACTCGTCCAAAGCACCCTGCCCGTCGGGCGGCTGCGGATTAACTCAATAGACACGGCTAAGCATGTAGTACCGACAGCGGATCACTGGCGGACGGGGGTTCAAATCCCCCCGGTTCCACCAAATACGCAAAACGAAAAAGGCATCTGGCGCTTGCGCCGATGCCTTTTTTGTTGCCCGGAGAACCCTGACTGAACCCGCCTGTCGGCCATCGACACGCTGCGGACAAAACCGTGCTCATCCTATTGGCGCAGCGGTCGATAAACACCTGGAAGGACCGCCCCGTCTCGTATCCTTGTCGACTCCGGGGGGCCGCAACCACCACAGAACAGGAGCAGGCATGAAAGTCTGTATGACCCACCGCGAGACCTTCTACCACGTTCTCAAGGCAGTGTTTGACGCCTGCAATAAAAAGCCGGTCATCGCCGAGCTTGGCGTCTTGCGCGGGCAAAATGCGCTGAACCTCTATAACGCCCTCAGCCCTGAACAGATGGTCTTGATCGACAGCTGGAGCCCCTCGGCCACCGAAGCCTACAGCCCGTTCGACCAGCTGCCACCTTGGGTTGACCCTGTAGATAGCTATGATTACTACTATGGCGGCTCGCTTTATGACATGGCCACCTGGGACAACCTGTATGAAGAATGCCAGGGCAAATTCGCCGACAAGCCCAACGTCACCCTCATTCGCGCCGAGACGATCGACGCCATTCCTGAGATCCAGCCAAGAACCGGTATCGAGAAATTCGACCTGATCTACATTGATGCCAACCATCAATACGAGTACATCCTGCGCGACATGATGTACTACCAGGACCTGCTGGCCGATGATGGCTTCATGCTTCTCAACGATTGCTGCCATAGCCTGCAAGGCACCAAGCAGAACCTGGGTGTACTGGAAGCCCTCAGCAGCTTCCTCAAGCGTTCCGACTTCGTGCCTGTGGCCGTGACCAACACTGACTGGTCGGATGTCATCCTGGTCAAAAAGAACTCGATGATGCTGCAACTTGTGGACATCGCCATCACCAACTCGGATATCCCGTTCGTCGAAATCCCGCATCAACTGATGTCCGCCGCCCGGGTTGTTTACGGCAAGCAGCGCACCAACATCAGCTTTGCCTGATCCGGCGTACTTCAAGGACGAAGCCATTGCGCCCATTGATTATCCTGACCCTGCTCCTGCTGTGCGGGTCGCTGCAGGCCGCACCTAAGTGCGAGGACTTCCTCGGCACATTGGGCGCGTACCCCAAGGGCATCCAGTACCAGGGCTGCCATCAGGACATCGAAGGACAGACGGCGCCCTTGATCGCGACCTACAAGGTCAGGGGCACCGAAGCAGCGGTGGCCGAGGCCCACCTGCAGCAAACCTATGGCATGGGCCGCCTGCAGTTTTTCTGCTGCATGTGGGACTCGCTGCGCCACTTCCACCGCGACCCACACAGCGGCATCACTTACCAAGTCCTCATGGCCTCCGAAGAGACGCTGGCCAACCAGCGCTCGCAGTGGGCACAGATCGAGTTCTTCTACATCACCGTCAGCGTCGATACCCTCGAACCCTGAGCGGCCATCAGCCCTTGGCGAACTGCAGCAGCACCTCCAGCGGATGACGCAACTGGCGCTCAGCCATGCGCTTGACCTGGCTGCGGCAGGAATAACCGGTGGCCAATGCTTCCCCCGGTTTATCCAGCTTGCCGGCCCAGGATTGCTCGAAGATGGTCCGCGAGGTGTCCTGGTTGCGCGCTTCGTGGCCATAGGTACCCGACATGCCACAGCAGCCAGTGGCTTCGGTAACCAGTTTCAGCCCCAGGCGGGCGAATACCTGTTCCCACTGACGGGTGCTGGCCGGCACGTTGGTTTTTTCGGTGCAGTGGGCCAGCAGGCGGAAGGTTTCGCTGGCGCCCGCAGCCTGTTCAGGCAGCACGTCGATCAACCATTCCTGCGGCAGCAGCACCTTCGGGCAATCGCTCAGGCTTTCGACCTTCTGGTATTCCTGGCGATACACCAGGGTCATGGCCGGATCGAGGCCGACCAGCGGCACGCCGCAATCGGCCAGGGCCTTGAGCTGGGTGGCGTTGCGAATCGCCGCTTTGCCAAAGGCTGCGAGGAAGCCCTGGACATGCAAGGGTTTGCCGTTGGCGCTGTAGGGCGCGAGGAACACCTTGTGACCCAGCCGATGGGCCAGTTCGATGAACGACGCCAGCAACGGTGTTTCGAAGTAGCGGGTGAAGGCATCCTGAACCAGAACGATGCTGCGCTCGCGCTGGGCAGGGGTCAGCTCGCGCAGCGCGGGTACGCTGGCCGCGCGCACGTTGCAGCGGGTCAAGGTGTTCTGCAGGTTGTAGCGGCTGATCAGCGGGCTGTCGAGCATGCCGACATGGCGCTCAAGCAGGCGGCTGACCCACTTCGAACCCATCACCGCGTTGTACAAGCCTGGCGCATAAGCCATGTAAGGAATGCTGAACTCCAGCGAACCGATCAGGTAGTCACGCAGCGGACGCTGATAGCGGCCGTGGTACAGCTCCAGAAAGCGTGAACGAAACTCCGGCACGTTGACCTTGATCGGACACTGCCCCGCGCAGGATTTGCACGCCAGGCAGCCGGCCATGGCTTCGTAGACTTCGTGGGAAAAGTCAGCCTCGCCACGGGAGCGGGCCTGGTTGTTGCGCAGGCGCTTGGGCAGCTCCTTGAGCCAGGAGGTCTTGTTCTTTGCCGCCGCCAGCACATCGATACTGGCCGCACCCTGCAGGCGCAACCATTCGCGGATCAGCGAGGCACGGCCCTTGGGCGAATGCTGGCGTTCGCGGGTGGCTTTCCACGATGGGCACATGGCGTCGTTGGGGTCGAAGTTGTAGCAGGCGCCGTTGCCGTTGCAGTGCACGGCGCTGCCAAAGCTCTGCCACACCCGCTCATCAATCTGCCGGTCAAAGTCGCCGCGCATCGGTGCTTCGTTGACCTTTATCAGACCCTGTTCGCTGTCCGGCGGGGTGCAGATCTTGCCGGGGTTGAGCTGATTGTAGGGGTCGAAGGCGCCCTTGAGCGATTGCAGCGCCGGGTACAGGGCGCCGAAGAAATCCGGCACGTATTCCGAACGCAGGCCCTTGCCGTGTTCGCCCCAGAGCAGGCCGCCGTAGCGATGGGTCAGCGCCGCCACGGCATCGGAAATCGGCTTGACCAGCGCCGCCTGGGCCGGATCTTTCATGTCCAGCGCCGGGCGCACGTGGAGCACGCCGGCATCGACGTGGCCGAACATGCCGTAGGCCAGGCCGTAGCTGTCGAGCAAGGCACGGAAATCGGCAATGTAGTCGGCCAGTTGCTCGGGCGGTACGGCGGTGTCTTCCACGAACGGCTGCGGGCGCACTTCGCCTTCAACGTTGCCAAGCAGGCCCACCGAGCGCTTGCGCATGGTGTAGACGCGGGTCACCGCTTCGGCGCCTTCAGCCAGGGTGTGGCCCAGGCGCTCGACGCCGGTATCGGCCTGCAGGTGGGCGACGAAGGCTTGCACCCGCGCGTTCACTTCTGCCGGATCATCACCGCAGAACTCCACCAGGTTGATACCGAGGGTCGGGCGCTCGGCTTCGGCGGGGAAGTACTCGGCGACGCTGTGCCAGACGATGTCCTTCATCGCCAGCATCAGCACCTTGGAGTCCACCGTCTCGATCGACAGTGGCTTGTGCGCCATCAGCGCATTGGCATCGCGCAGGGCATCCATGAAGCTGCTGTAGCGTACGTTGACCAGCACGGCGTACTTGGGAATCGGCAGCACATTGAGCTTGGCCTCGACCAGGTAACCCAACGAGCCTTCGGCACCGCACAGCACGCTGTTGAGGTTGAAGCGGCCCTGCTCGTCGCGCAGGTGCGCGAGGTCGTAGCCGGTCAGGCAGCGGTTGAGCTTGGGGAAGATGGTCTCGATCAGTTCGGCCTGGGTTTCCTGAATCTGCCGGGCCATGCGGTACACCTCACCGCTGCGGCCTTCTTGTGCACAAGCCTGCTCCAGCGCCTGATCATCAATCGGCAGGCTGTGCAGGCGCTCGCCGCCGAGCAGCACACTGTGCAGTTCGAGCACGTGGTCGCGGGTCTTGCCGTAGGTGCAACTGCCCTGGCCGCTGGCATCGGTGTTGATCATGCCGCCGACGGTGGCGCGGTTGGAGGTCGACAGCTCCGGGGCGAAGAACAGCCCGTGGGGCTTGAGCGCTGCGTTGAGCTGGTCCTTGACCACCCCGGCCTGTACCCGCACCCAACGCTCCTCGACGTTGATCTCGAGAATGTTGTTCATGTGCCGCGACAGGTCGACGACGATGCCGTCGGTCAGCGACTGGCCGTTGGTGCCGGTGCCACCGCCGCGCGGGGTGAGCTTGATCTGGCGAAAGCGCGGTTCGGCCATCAGCGTAGCGACGTGGGCAACATCCTCGGCATCCAGCGGAAACACCGCCGCTTGCGGCAGGCGCTGGTAGATCGAGTTGTCGGTGGCGAGCACCGTGCGGGTGGCATAGTCGGCGCTGAACTGGCCACGGAAACCGCTGGCGCGCAGGGCGGCGAGAAAATCGGCATAGTCGCCAGCGGGGGCGCTGGTCGGCAACTGGGCGATCATCAAAGGATGGCCTCTTTAATTTGGCTAATCACGGGAATATCGGAACACTTGCTGGCTGAGCATAATTAGGTCAGCCTCAAGACACTGATATGCCAATGATCCCGGAGCGCGACGCTGCGGACAACTGGATATTTCTGCCGCTATCGATGACTTTTACGAATGAATTACCGCCATCTCACACCGTCCATGTCATTGCTGCTGGCGTTCGAAGCCGCCGCCCGGCATGAAAGCTATACCCGCGCCGCCACCGAGCTGTCGCTGACCCAAAGCGCGGTGAGCCGCCAGGTGCAGGCGCTGGAGCAGCAACTGGGCCTGACCCTGTTCCGCCGCGAAGGCCGCCAGGTGCGCCTGACCGATGTCGGCCGGCTGTATCAACGGGAGATGAGCGAAGCCCTTGGGCGCATTCGCAGCGCCACCTTGCAGGCCATGGCCTATCAGTCCGGCGAAGGCAGCCTGCGCCTGGCCACCCTGCCGACCTTCGGTTCCAAGTGGCTACTGCCGCGCCTGCATGAATTCTACAAATTGCACCCGGGCATGCTGGTGCACATCAATTCGCGCATCGAAGCCATCGATTTCGAAACCAGCGGCATCGACGCCGCCATTGTCGTCGGCAATGCCGATGTGCCCGGGCTGGTCTGTCATCACCTGCATGCCGAAGAGTTGCTGGTGATTCTGTCGCCGGAGACTGCCGCCAGCCAGGCCGACTGGTCGCCGCCGCGCCTGCCTGAGCAATTGCTGCTCAACGTGGCCAACAACCCCAACGCCTGGGGCGAGTGGTTTTCCCATCATGGCCTGGCGCACCGCAGCATGCGCCTGGGGCCAAGCTTCGAGCTGACCTCGCACCTGATCCAGGCGGTGCGCGCCGGCATCGGTATCGGCCTGGTGCCGCGCATCCTGGTGGCCGACGAGCTGGCCAGCGGGGAGCTGGTCAGCGTCGGCGCGCCGTTTGCCAGCCAGCGCAGCTATTACCTGATCTACCCGCCGCGCAACCAGTCGCTGCCGTCATTGGCGGCATTTCGCGGCTGGTTGCTGGGGCAGATCTGAGGCGCTGGCTCAGATGCTCAGGCAGATCTTGCCGAAGTGCTGGTTGCTTTCCTGGTAACGGAAGGCCTCGACGATCTGTTCCAGCTCGAAGGTCTTGTCGATCACCGGGCGCAGGCCATTGGCATCGATGGCGCGGACCATCGCCTGCTGCTGGGCGCGGCTGCCAACCAGCACACCCTGCAGGCGGATCTGCCGCACCAGCGCCTGGACCAGCGGCAGGTTGCCCGCCACGCCGGTAAGAATGCCGATCAGCGACACATGCCCGCCGATACGCGCGGCGATCATCGACTGCTCCAGGGTCGCCGGACCACCGACCTCGATCACGTGATCGACACCGCGGTTGGCGGTGAGCTGGCGTACTTTCTCGCCCCAGGCCGGGGTTTTGCGGTAGTTGATCAGGTGGTCGGCGCCCAGGGCCTTGAGGCGTTCGAGCTTGTCGTCGCTGGAGGACGTGGCGATCACCGTGGCGCCCGCCAGCTTGGCGAACTGCAGGGCGAAAATCGACACGCCACCGGTGCCTTGCACCAGCACGGTATCGCCCGGCTTGAGCGAGTCGTCGGCCATCAGCGCACGCCAGGCAGTCAGGCCGGCGGTAGTCAGGGTCGCCGCTTGCGCGTGGCTGTAGCCCTTGGGTGCATGAGTAAAGGACGTCGCGCGAGCGGTGGCCTGTTCGCGGGCGTAACCATCGATGCCGTCGCCCGGAACGCTGGCGAAACCTTCGACCAACGGTTGGCCGTCCAGCCAGTCCGGGAAGAACGTACTGACCACCGAATCACCGACAGCGAACTCGTTGACGCCAGTGCCCACTGCGGTCACCACGCCAGCGCCATCGGCCATGGGAATACGCGGCGCAGTCGGCCCCCACATGCCGCTGACCACGGCGAAGTCGTGATAGTTGAGCGAGTTGGCATGCAGGCGCACGCTGATTTCGCCGGCTTGCGGGGCGGCTGCCTCGCGGGTGCCTACCTGCACCTTGTCGTAACCACCGCCGGTCTGGACGATAATGGCCCTGCTGGTCATGGAAACCTCCTGAGTCGATTCGGCAAATAGCTGACCAGTCTTCGCCCGACCCTGCCCCAGGTCAAGCACGAGCGCTTGCATAGTGCGCCAGCAAACCACAATAATGCGACTAATTATCAATTACTCGATATTGCCCCGCCATGCCCGCTCCCGATCATGCTGCCCTGCACGCGCTCTACAGCGAACATAACGGTTGGTTGAAAAACTGGCTGCGTACCCGCCTGGGCAATGCCGCCGATGCCGCCGACCTTGCCCAGGACACCTTTATCCGGGTATTGAATGCACGCAATGCAGACACCATTCGCGAGCCGCGCAGCTACCTGGGCGCCATCGCCCATGCGCTGATGATCGACAAGTTTCGCCGCAAGGCGCTTGAACAGGCCTATCTGGACGAACTGGCGCTGCGCCCGGAGCGGGTCGCCGAATCACCGGAAAGCCGCTTGCTGATCCTCGAAACCCTGCTGGCGGTGGACCAGATGCTCGATGGCCTGGGCGAGCGCACGCGCTCTATCTTCCTGGCCGTGCAACTCGAAGGCCTGAGCTATGTGGCTACCGCCGAACGCCTGGGGATATCGGTGACCACGGTGAAAAAACACCTGATCCGCGCCATGACCCACTGCCTGCTGCTCACGGACGACTGACATGGCCCAGCCGCTGGACTATCGCACCCTCGAAGCTGCCGCCACCTGGTACGTGCAGCTCAACGCCGCGCCGCCCAGCGCTGCGCAGTTGCAGGCCTGGCAAGACTGGTTGGGCAAGAACCAGGCCCATGCCCAGGCCTGGGCGCGGGTCGAAAAGCTGCAGCGCCAACTGGGCCGGCTGCCCGCTGATGTCGCCCTGCCGACGCTTGCCGGCGTGCGCGCCCGGCGCCGCGCCGTGCTCAAGACCCTGGCGCTGCTCGTGGCCGTTGGCGCAACCGGCTGGGCGGTACAACAAAGTACCCCGGGCCAGGCGTGGATGGCCGAGCTGCGCACCGGCAAGGGCCAGCGCCGCCAGGTGCGCCTGGACGATGGCAGCCAGCTTGAACTGAACACCGACAGTGCCGTGGATATCCGCTACGACAGCCAGCAACGCCTGCTGCGCCTGTACAGTGGTGAGATCATGGTGCAAACCGCCCCTGACAGCGCGGCGCGCCCGTTCATGGTCGAAACCGCCGAAGGCCGGGTGCGCGCCCTCGGCACGCGCTTCAACGTGCGTAGCGACAATGGCCTGAGCCGGGTCAGCGTGCTCGAACATGCGGTGCAGGTGCGCCCGCTCGACCAGCCGCTGCTGATGCTGCGCCTGGAGGCCGGGCAAAGCGTCAGCTTCAACCGCACGCAGATTGCTGCCGCCAGCACCGCCCTGCCCGGCACCGGCGCCTGGACCCAGGGCATGCTGACCGTGATCGAATGGCGCCTGGCCGATTTCATCAGCGAACTGCGCCGCTACCGCCCCGGCGTGCTGCGCTGCGCCGAGGGCATCGCTGACCTGCGCCTGTCAGGTGCGTTTCGCATCGACGACACCGACACGATTCTGGAAAACCTCGGCGTGTCGTTGCCGGTCAGGGTGCGTTACATGACTCGCTACTGGGTCAGCATTGAAGCTGTCTGAAGAAATTTCGTACAAAGGGTTGCCGATTTTCATTCTCATTCGGCTACGCAGTTAAAGCGGCAAATTTCGACCGCCCCTCTGCCCAGCCAATCGAAGGAAATCCTGCATGACCCCGACTTGTCCGCGCGCCCCTCGCCCGCTGGTTCGCGCTGTCCACCTGGCGCTGTTCGGCCTGACCCTGGCACCGTTGCCGCTGCTCGCGCTGCTGCCGGCCCAGGCCATGGCGCAAAGCGCCAGCACCCAGTTCCAGATCGCCCCGGGCCCGCTGGGCACTACCCTGAGCCTGTTCGCCACCCGCGCCAACATCACCCTGTCGTTCGATGCGCGCCAGACTCAAGGCCAGCAGTCGGCCGGCCTGCACGGCACCTACTCGGTCGAGGAAGGCCTGGCGCGCCTGCTCAGCGGCACCGGCCTGCAGGCCCAGCGTCAGTCCAACGGCGGCTACGTGCTGGTGCCCGCCAATACTGGCGCGGCGATGGAACTGGGCGCCACCAGCATCAATGCTCAAGGCCTGGGTGAAACCACCGAGGGTACGCATTCCTACACTACCGCAGCGACCCGTACTGCGACCAAGCTGCCGTTGTCGATCCGCGAGACGCCACAAACCATCACCGTGGTTACCCGCCAGCAGATGGACGATCAGGGCGCCCAGAGTATTTCCGATGTGCTGCGCAATACCCCCGGCGTCTCGGCGCAAACCTATGACAGCGACCGCACCGAGTTCACCAGCCGCGGCCTGGTGATCACCAACTACCAGTACGACGGCGTCAACACCGTGTATGACGGGGTGTACGGCGAAGGTACCGCGCATGTCGACATGTCGATCTATGACCGTGTGGAGGTGCTCAAGGGCGCCACCGGCCTGATGACCGGCTCCGGCGACCCGTCGGCCACGGTCAACCTGATCCGCAAGAAACCGACCGCGCAGTTCCAGGGCTCGCTCACCGGCAGTGCCGGCAGCTGGGACAACTACCGCGGCGAAGTCGATGTCTCCGGCCCGATCAACAGCAGCGGTAGCGTGCGTGGGCGTTTCGTCAGCGCCCAGCAGGACAAGAAGGGCTACCAGGACCATTACCAGCAGAACAAAGAGGTGTACTACGGCATCCTCGAGGCCGACATCACCCCGGATACCCTGCTGACCGTCGGTATCGACCAGCAGACCACCACCCCGCGCGGCAGCTCCTGGACCGGCAACCCGGTGTACTACACCGACGGCGGTCGCACTGACTTCTCCCGCTCGTTCAACCCGGGCGCCGACTGGAGCCGCCGCGACTTCCAGAACCGCACCTACTTCGCCTCGCTGGAACAGGCGCTGGCCAACGACTGGTCGCTCAAGCTCAGCGTCAACCAGTTGCAGAGCGATCACGACACCCGCCTGGCCTCGGCCAGCGGTGGCGCGCCGGATCGCAATGGTGACGGCATGTACTTTTTCTGGGGCCGCTGGGAAGGCCACCGGGTGCAGAACAGTGCCGACCTGAATATCTCCGGCCCGTTCACCCTGTTCGGCCGCCAGCACGACCTGGTCGTCGGCCTTGACACCAACCATTCGCGCCAGACCGGCGCCACCTGGGACACCGGCGAATTTGGCACGGTGCCCGGCAGCATCTTTGACTGGGACGGTCACATCGGCGTGCCGGACTTCCCGAAAAACGGCAAGTACGAACAGAAGAAGAGCCAGAACGGCGCCTACATCGCCACCCGCCTGCACCCGACCGATGACTTTTCAGTCATCCTCGGCACCCGGGTCAGCACCTTCAAGTACAGCGACAATTACGACTACGACGGCCTGAACCCGAACTTTGCCGACAGCCAGGCCAGCTACAAGCAACACGGCGTGGTCACGCCCTACGCCGGAGTGGTCTATGACCTGAACGACACCTACTCGGTGTACGCCAGCTACACCTCGATCTACCAGCCACAGAGCAACAAAGACAGCAACGGTGCCACCCTCGACCCGGTCGAAGGCGACAGCTACGAAACCGGCCTGAAAGCGGCCTACTTCGACGGCAAGCTCAACGCCAGCCTGGCGCTGTTTCGCATCGAGCAGGACAACGTCGCCGAGTCGATCGGCACCAACCCTGCGACCAATGAGGGCATCTACAAGGCGACCAGTGGCGCCACCACACAGGGCATCGAGCTGGAAGTGGCTGGTGAGCTGCAGGAAGGCTGGAACCTCTCGGCCGGCTATACCTACGCGCGTTCACGCGATGCCGACGAGCAGCGTATCTATGGCTTCCCGATGAGCACCAGCAAACCTGAACACCTGGTGCGGCTGTTCACCACCTACCGCCTGCCGGGGGTGCTGGACAAGGTGACAGTGGGGGGTGGAATCAACTGGCAGAGCGCGTTCTACGGCAAGATCTACAACCGCTCGATCGAGGATTACAGCTTCATCAAGCAAGGCGGCTATACCCTGGTCGATCTGATGACCCGTTATCAATACAACGAGCAGCTGAGCTTCACGGTCAATGCCAACAACGTCTTCGACAAGCGCTACCTGACCGGGCTGGGCAACTTCGACACCACCTACTACGGTGATCCGCGCAATGTGATGCTGACGACGCGCTGGGAGTTCTGAGGCCCCATCGCGGGGCAAGCCCGCTCCTGCACACCGAATGTAGGAGCGGTCTTGCCCCGCGATGAATTCAACTCAATTGTCGAGCATCACCTGCAACGCCCGGCAATCCGCTGCATGCCAGTCGGCCAGCTCTGGCCAGGGGTTATCCGGCAGGTTCACCAGAATCGTCCGCGCCCCCGCCGCCCGGCCGCAGTCCAGGTCAAAGCGGTAGTCGCCGACCATGACCATCTCGCTCGGCGCCACCGCCCAGGCGTCGGCCAGCTTCAGCAAGCCGCCAGGGTGTGGCTTGGGCGGTGCTTCATCACGCCCGACCACGTGCTCGACGGCAAAGCAGTCGGCCAGGCCGATTGCCTCAAGGGTGATATGCGCAAGCTCCCGGGCATTGCGGGTAAGGATACCCAGCTGGCAACCGCGCGCCGCCAGCTCGCGGACCAGCTCCACGGCACCGGTAGCCGGGCGTGAACCAATCGCCAGCTCACGTTCATGCTCCAGCAACCAGGCGTGCTTGGCTGCGGCTTCATCGGCCGGCAGGGCCGCCAGGTGGGTGAGGATGTCGTGGGTCTGGGGAATTTCCAGCGCCACCTTGATCGCGGCAAAATCATGCACGGCAACGGTCAGGGTGCCGTCCATGTCGAACACCCAGTGGCGAATCTGCTGCAGGCTCATTGCCAGTCCTGGCGATGACGAATCAGGCCTTCCTGGCACGACGAAGCCACCAGTTGCCCGGCCTGGTTGTAGATGTTGCCGCGGGCAAAACCACGGGCATTGCCGGCCCACGGGCTGTCCATGGCGTACAGCAGCCACTGGTCGGCGCGCAGGTTGCCGTGGAACCACAGCGCGTGGTCGAGGCTGGCGATCTGCATGTCCTTGTGCCACACCGATTTGCCATGGGGCAGCAGCGAGGTGGTCAACAGGCCAAAATCCGAGGCATAAGCGAGCATGTACTTGTGCAGCGCCGGCACGTCCGGCAGGTTGCCGTCAGCACGGAACCAGACGTACTTGACCGGCTCGCCGGGCTTGGGGTTGAACGGATCCTCGGCAGTTACCGGACGCATTTCAATCGGCTTGGCGCAGAGCATCTTGTCGCGAATGGCTTCAGGCAGGCGATCGGCCATGCGCTTGGCCAGCTCGACTTCCGACGGCAGGTTCTCCGGGCCGACCACCTTGGGCATCTGGCTCTGGTGCTCGAAGCCTTCCTCGTCGTACTGGAACGAGGCGCTGCAGGTGAAGATGGTCTTGCCCTTCTGGATCGCCGTCACCCGCCGGGTGCTGAAACTGCCACCATCGCGTACGCGGTCGACCGAATAGACCACCGGCATGCTGGCGTCGCCCGGGCGCAGGAAGTAGCCGTGCAGCGAGTGCACGTGGCGCGCCTCCTCGACCGTCTGGCTGGCCGCCGACAGCGACTGGCCCAGTACCTGCCCACCGTACAACTGACGAAAGCCCAGGTCCTGGCTTCGCCCGCGGAACAGGTTTTCCTCGGTCGATTCCAGGCTCAACAGGTCAACCAGATCGTCCAACACGTGGCTCATTCAAGATTCTCCAAGGCAATGCGCAACTGCGGCAAATAATACAGGGTTTGTCATTGCCGGCCCGTATGTTGTGCAATTCAGCCGCGCAGGGTGGCCTGCCACTGGGCGCGGTCGATGCGGTACAACACGTGCGCTCGCAAAGGGTCGCCAGGCTCTAGCCTGGGGTGTTCGAAGCTGCCGGCCAGGTCCTGCTGCATGCCGATGGCCTGCATGACTTTTTGCGATGGCAGGTTGCTCTCGGTGGTGAACGACACCACCTGCTCCAGGCCCAGTTGAGCGAAGGCGCAGCGCAGGCTGGTCCAGGCCGCTTCACTGGCAAAACCCAGCCCCCAGTGGCGCCGGGCCAGGCGCCAGCCGATCTCCACCGCCGGGGTAAAATCGGCGGCAAAACTCACGTTGAGCAGGCCGGTCATGCCGATAAAGGCGCCGGTGTCCTTGCGCTCCAGGGCCCACAGGCCAAAGCCGTATTCATTGAAGTGGCCGCGAATCCGGCCGATCAGCGCAGCGCTCTCGACCCGGGTCAAGGGTGCAGGAAAGTAACGCATGACCTGCGGGTCGGCGCACATCGCGGCGAACTCCCTGAGGTCGTCATCCTGCCATTGGCGCAACAGCAACCGTGCGCTTTCCAGTTGCAATATCGGGGTCATGCTCGGCTCCTTATCCACAGCCTGCTGTTTATAGCGTAGGTAACAACCTCAGCTCCAAGCTATTTTTCACATCCCTTTCACTGGTTCTGAACCTGACCTTTTCTACAGTGCGTTCACTCTTGAACCTGCCTGAAGTGGTCCTATGTCATCTTCCCACCTGACGCCTGCGCTTACCGCCAGCACTGCCACCCAGCGACGACGCGGCGCTCCCTGGCGCCAACCGCTGACCGGGCTGGGCCTCCTGCTCGCCCTGGTCATCCTTGCACTGTGGTGGACATCGAGGACACCGATCGTGGACCTGGGCAGCGACAATCAGATGCACAACAGTGGTGTTTACAGCGAATGGGCCAAGGGCGCGGTCATCGTCCTGATCCGCCATGCCGAACGTTGCGACCGTTCGCACAACCGCTGCCTGGGCGACCCCAGCGGCATTACCCTCGAGGGTAGCCAGGCGGCCAGCGACGTCGGTAACGGCATCCAGCGCCTGGGCCTGAACAACGCTCAGGTGCTGAGCAGCCCGGAGGTGCGCACCCAGCAAACTGCGCACTTCATGTTCGGCAAGGCGATCGCCAGCGAGGACTGGCTCAAGCAATGCGACAAGGGTTTTGCCGATGCCGCCTTCAAGCACAAGCGCGCCTACCATAACCTGGTGCTGGTCACCCACAGTGGTTGCATCGATCATCTTGAGCGGCAGTTGAATGTGCCCGGTGGTGAACGCTCCAGCGCCTATGCCAGTGCCTTGTTCGTGTCCATGGGCAGCAACGGCAAGGCGCGGATTCTCGGGCAGATGAACGCCAATGAATGGCGCAAACTTGTCGCCAGCGCAGGAATGTAAAGCATGCCGGGCCCCTCTCGCCGCGACTTCTATCTGACCAACCTGGGTTTGCCGCTGCTGCTGGCTGCCGTGGTTTTTTTGCTGTTCGACCTCACCAGCCTCGACCGGCTGATCAGCAACCTGCTGCTCGACCCGGCCAGCGGCCAGTTCCCGCTGCTGCACAACCAATGGTTCGAGAAAGTGACCCACAAGTGGCCGCGCATCTTGCCGAACTGGACCGGCGAGCTGGCAGTCATCGGCTCGCTGTTGTCGTTTATCTGGCCACGCTTTGCCGCTTATCCACAGTCCACTGCCAGCCGCATGTTGAACACCTGGCGTATCGCTGCGGTGCTGCGCTTGACCACCCGCTACCGTCGCGACTTGCTGTTCGTGGTGGTGGCCTTTGCCCTGAGCACCACGGTCATCCATTACCTGAAAAGCCACACCAGCGTGTACTGCCCGGTGGAGACCACCCTGTACGGCGGCAGCGAGCTGCGCCAGGAATGGTTCGAGAACTTCAGCTGGCTGGACAAGGCCGGTGCCGGGCGTTGCTGGCCGGGTGGCCACGCCTCCAGCGGCTTTACCTTGCTGGCGCTGTACTTCGTTGCCCGACGCCATCGCTGGGCGCATGCGCGCAAACTGCTGGTGGCGGTGTTGTTGCTGGGGCTGGTGTTTGGCACCACGCGCGTGCTGCAGGGCTGGCACTATATGTCGCACACCTTCTGGGCAGGGATTTTCGTCTGGCTGACGACATGGCTGACAGCACTGTTCTTTTACGGCCGGCTGGCATTACAGGCTCCCGCGCGGGTGGCGACCAGAGCACGCACGCCGGCGTTGATCAACGCCACGCCAGCATCACTACGCCCAGAGTGACCAGGCTGATGCCGGCCCACTGGCGCAAGTCAAGCCGCTCGCCCAACAGGGTTACGCCAAGTACCGCCACCAGCACCACGCTGAGTTTATCCACAGGCGCCACCTGTGACGCCTGGCCCAACTGCAGGGCTCGGAAGTAACAGATCCACGAGGCGCCGGTGGCCAGCCCCGACAACACCAGAAACAGATAGCTGCGGGCCGGGATCGAACTCAGCGACTGGTACTGGCCGGTGGCATACAGAATCAGCGTCAGGCTGATCAGCACCACCACCGTACGCAGCAAGGTGGCGAAGTCGGAGTTGATGCCGCTGATGCCGACCTTGGCGAAGATCGCGGTCAACGCGGCGAACACGGCGGATAACACCGCCCAGAAAGTCCATGAAGCCAACACCATAAGTACGCCTGTGCAAGGAATTGCTACTCATTGTAGAAGCTGGCGTAACGGCCTTGGTAACTGGCAAGATCAGCTTCTGTCTCGCTCAAGACCCTGCCATGCCGCTGCCGCTGATCTACCACGACGACTACAGCCCGGAGTTTCCCGCCGAGCACCGCTTTCCGATGGACAAGTTCCGCCTGTTGCGCGACCACCTGGTCGCCAGCGGCCTGACTACCGACGCGGCGTTGCTACGCCCCGAGGTTTGCCCCAACGACATCCTCGCCCTGGCCCATGACCGCACCTATATCGAGCGCTACATGAACGGCGAGCTGTCGCGTGAAGACCAGCGCCGCCTTGGCTTGCCCTGGAGCGAAGCCCTGGCGCGGCGCACCGTGCGCGCGGTTGGCGGCTCGCTGCTGGCAGCCGAGCAGGCGCTGGAGCATGGCATCGCCTGTCACCTGGCCGGTGGCACCCATCACGCCCATTACGATCACCCGGCCGGCTTTTGCATCTTCAATGACCTGGCGGTGATCAGCCATTACCTGCTCGCCGCCGGGCGGGTGCACAAGGTGCTGATCTTCGATTGCGACGTGCACCAGGGCGACGGTACCGCGCGCATCCTCCATGACACCCCGGACGCGATCACCGTATCGCTGCATTGCGAGCAGAACTTCCCCGCGCGCAAGGCCGAAAGCGACTGGGACATCCCTCTACCGCGCGGCATGGGCGACCAGGCGTACCTGAAGGTGGTCGATGACGCGCTCAACTACCTGTTGCCGCTGTACCGCCCGGACCTGGTGCTGTACGACGCCGGGGTCGATGTGCACAAGGACGACGCCCTGGGTTATCTGCAACTGACCGATGAAGGCGTCGCCGCCCGTGACCAAAGCGTGCTGCGCCACTGCCTGGGCCGGGACATTCCGGTGGTTGGGGTGATTGGTGGTGGCTACAGCAAGGACCGCGAAGCCCTCGCCCGCCGCCACGGCATACTGCACCACAGCGCCAGCCGTGTGCTGGGTTACTCACAATGACTGTGGAACCGCCTGTGGATAACCTGCGGGAAAGCCCCTCAAGGCCTTTAACCACGGGGCCTTGAGGCCGATGTACGTTTTTTGATCAGTGATTCCGGGCGCCGCGCTAAGGTAGAATGCCGGCTCTTTTTTCCAGCTTGCAGCCGACCATGACCGACACTTGCACCACCGACCGCCCACACGTTGCCATTATCGGAGGCGGGCCGGCCGGGTTGATGGCCGCCGAAGTGCTGAGCCAGGCCGGGGTCGCCGTCGAGCTGTACGACGCCATGCCCTCGGTGGGGCGCAAGTTTCTCCTGGCCGGGGTCGGTGGCATGAACATCACCCACTCCGAGCCTTACCCGGCATTCATCGCCCGTTATGCCGAGCGCACGCAAGACGTTGCCCGCCTGCTCGAAGGCTTCGATGCCGATGTGCTGCGCCAGTGGATTCACGACCTGGGCATCGAAACCTTCGTCGGCAGTTCCGGCCGGGTGTTCCCCCGCGACATGAAAGCCGCGCCACTTTTGCGCGCCTGGCTCAAGCGCCTGCGCGATGCCGGGGTCGTTATCCACACCCGCCATCGCTGGTTGGGCTGGAATGCCGATGGCAGTTTGCGAATCGCTTATCCACAGGGCGAGCTGACACTAAAGCCGACCGCCACCGTGCTGGCGCTGGGCGGCGGCAGCTGGGCACGCCTGGGCTCCGATGCGGCCTGGCTGCCCTGGCTGCAAGCGCAAGGCGTGCAGATCGCGCCATTGCAGGCGGCCAACAGCGGCTTCGAGGTCGAAGGCTGGAGCGCGCTGCTCAAGGACAAGTTTGCCGGCGCGCCGCTGAAGAACATCGCCCTGAGCCTTGCCGGCCAGGCGCCGCGCCTGGGCGAATGCGTGCTCACTGCCCAAGGCCTGGAGGGCAGCCTGGTGTACGCCTGGTCGGCGCAGATCCGCGAAGCGATCAACCGCGATGGCAGCGCCAGGGTGCTGGTCGACCTGCTGCCCAACCGGCCTGTGGATAAAATCCAGCAGGCCCTGGCCAAGCCGCGAGGTTCGCGCTCAATGGCCAAGCACCTGCACAGTCAACTGGGGCTGGACGGGGTCAAGGCGGCGTTGTTGCGAGAGCAGACCGATCAACCGACCTTTGCTGACCCGGCCTTGCTGGCGCAGGCGATCAAGGCCTTGCCGATCACCCTGGTGCGCCCTCGCCCGCTGGACGAAGCGATCAGCAGCGCGGGCGGGGTGACCTTTGAAGCACTGGATCAGCGCTTGATGCTCAAGCAACTGCCCGGCGTGTTCTGTGCCGGTGAAATGCTCGACTGGGAAGCGCCAACCGGCGGCTATCTGTTGACTGCCTGTTTTGCCAGTGGGCGCAAGGCCGGGTTGGGTCTGCTGGAGTGGCTTAACGGCTGAATAATCGCGGGTCAAGGCTTGCGCTTGCGCGGCCCGGTATTGAAGGCCGGCACCTTGCGTACCGGCTTGGCCTGCGGCGCTGCCGCTGGCGCTTCAGCGCTGTCCATCCAGCGCCCGAGGCTGCGCTTGCTGCTGCTTTCCTTGGGCTTCTTCGGCTTTTTCGGCTTCTTCAGCACCTGGCCGCTGGCATCGGTCATCGGCACCTTGTGGTCCGGAATGAAATCCGGCTCTTCGTGGCGTGGCAAGGTCTTGCGGGTCAGGGTTTCAATCGCCGACAGCAGCTGCACTTCGTCGGCGCACACCAGCGAAATCGCCTCACCGCTATTGCCTTTGCGCCCGGTACGACCGATGCGGTGAATGTAGTCCTCGGCGACGATCGGCAGGTCGAAGTTGACCACCAGCGGCAGGTCGTCGATATCCAGCCCGCGCGCCGCCACATCGGTGGCGACCAGGATCTGGATCTCGCGGGCCTTGAAGCTGTCCAGGGCACGCTGGCGGGTTGCCTGGGGCTTGTCGCCATGAATGCCGTCGGCATTGACGCCCTGGCCACGCAGGCGCTCGACCAACTGGTCAACGCCATTGCGGGTCTTGGCGAACACCAGCACCTGCTTCCAGCGCTGCTTGCGCATCAGGTGGCTGAACAGCTCCGGCTTGCGCTTCTTGTCCACCGGCACGATCCACTGTTTGACCGTACTGGCGGTGACATTGCGCGGGCTGACTTCGATGCTCAGCGGGTCATTGAGGGTCTGCGCGGCCAGTTGGCGGATCTCGTCAGAGAACGTCGCTGAGAACAGCAGGGTTTGCCGGCGTGCCGGCAGGGCGGCGTACACCGCGCGCAGCTCTTCGGCAAAACCCAGGTCGAGCATGCGGTCGGCTTCATCGAGCACCAGCGCCTGCAACTGGTTGAACTTGACTGCGTTCTGGCGGAACAGGTCGAGCAGCCGGCCCGGGGTGGCCACCAGCAGGTCGATGCCCTTGCGCAGCTTCATCATCTGCGGGTTGATGCTGACCCCGCCGTACACCGCATAGGTGCTCAGCGGCAGGTGCTCGGCGTACTCACGAATGTTGGCGTGAACCTGTTCGGCCAGTTCACGGGTCGGCACCAGCACCAGGGCGCGCACCGAGTTGCTGGCGACCTTGGCCCCTTCCAGGGTCAGGCGTTGCAGCAGCGGCAGGGCAAAACCTGCGGTCTTGCCGGTGCCGGTCTGGGCGGCGGCCATCAGGTCGCGGCCGGCCAGTACGGCAGGAATGGCCTGGGCCTGGACCGGTGTCGGGGTGTTGTAGTCCAGGCGCTCGAGCGCGCGCAGCAAGGGTTCGATCAGGCCGAGTTTGGCGAAAGTCATGGCAATACCGTCAGGGGAATTCAGCAATGGCGGCAGTTTACCTTGTTCAGGCCCGGCGCGTGCCGCCATCGCTATCAGCCTTGCGGTGCAAAGCGTACCTTGAGCAGGCGATCGAGCCCTTCACCCAGGTAGAACGAAAACGGCCTGCCGCTCTGGTAGGCAATCGCACGACATGCCGCGAATGCTTCGGGATCGCTGCGGATGAAAAACAGGTAAGGCTGATCCCTGACAGTGCCAATTTTGCCGAACTCGAACACCAACCGGTCGATAGTCTCCGGGCGCTGGATACGCACCCGCATATCGCCCATTTCCAGGCGCTCAAGCAATCGCTGCTCATCGAACGACAATTGCGCCGGCGCCCGCAGTTGTAAACCGCTGGGCATGCGCAGTTTCATCTCGCCGCGCAGATCGGCGCCACTGACATTGAAGTCGGTGACTTCGAAGGGCAAGGCGCCATTCAGCCTGGCGCTAGCCTCGCAGATCATATCGGCTTGCGGCTTTTGCGCAGTCGCCTGCTCGTTGCGCCGCAGTTGCACATCGATTTGCGAAGGAAAGCTGAAGTGCAGCGCCAGCGACATCTCGCCAAGCGCGACGACTTCAGCGGGCGCCGGGCCAAAATCGTAAACACCCAGGCCCACCTGACGCGCCTGACGCATGTCGACCAGCAGCCGGCCTGTGGGCCGGACCTCTTCCCGAGCGGGCTCGAATGACTCGAACAGCGCCCGCAGTTGCTGACGCTGCCCGGCGTCCAGGGCATCCTTGGCAAAACGCACCTGCAACGCTTGCCGGTTGCCGGGCTCAAGACGCAGTTCGAGCTTGCCCGCCGGGATCGGCCAGGGGGCCATGGCTTGGCGCACGGCCTGCAAATAGGCGGCCTCGATTTCGAAACTGTTTTCCAGAGAGATGGGTTCCTGGAAATACAGGGTCATGAAGGTTTGCTTACCGTCATACAGCATCACCACGCCCATTACGAGCAAGGCCACACAAGCAAAAATCTTCACTGCCTTCCTGGCAAAACGTCCTTTCATTTACACAGTTCACCTTCCACTTCGCCAACAGTTTTGGCTTTTTCCACTGCCGGCCGGCGCCACTGCGGCACACCGATCAGCACAACGGCGCCAATGATAACCGCCATTGCCACGCATTCCTCGAAACCAATTTGCTCGCCGGCAAAAACAATCCCCAGCAACACCGCCACCGCCGGGTTGACATAGGCATAACTGGTGGCCGCGGCCGGGCGCACATGCTTGAGCAGGTACATGTAGGCGCTGAAGGCCAGGATCGAGCCGAAGAACACCAGATAGGCCAGCGCCCCCCAGCCAGCGGCGGTAGGCATCTGGGTCATGCGTTCGCCACTCAGGGCGCTGCCGAGCAGCAAGACCACGCCACCGACAAGCATTTCTGCGGCGCTGGCCATCGGCCCGGCGGGCAGCGGCAGGCTTTTGCTCCAGACCGAACCGAAGGCCCAGGAGGCGGCGGCAAACAGGATCAGCGCAGCGCCGACCGGGCTGGCCTGCAGGTTGGAGCCGAGGTTGAGCAAGGCGATGCCGACCAGGCCGAGGACAATCCCGGCCCATTCCAGACGGGTGTTGCGATGGCCCCAGAGCAGGCCGAACATCAAGGTGAACAGCGGCACTGTAGCCACCGCCAGCGCTGCCACGCCTGAAGCTACACCGGCATGTTCAGCCAGGGTTACGCCGCCGTTGCCGCAACTGAGCAGCAATACGCCGATGACACTCGCCGCCCGCCATTGCGGCCAGGTCGGCGCCGGCACGCCGCGCCAGCGCAAAAAGCCGTAGAGCAAGGAGCCGGCAATGACGAAACGCACCCCGGCCATCAGCAACGGCGGCCAGGATTCGACGCCGATGCGAATCACCAGGTAAGTCGAGCCCCAGACCAGGTACAAGGCGAGAAAGGCACCGATCAAGACTAACGGGAAGCGACGGGAGGCAGGCATGGGGGGCTCGAATTATGGGTGTCGGGCAGTTAGTTTAGAAAGGCAGCGCAGTAAACATAAGTTACAAAACCTGTTTAAACGAACCGTACACTTTTGAAACAACGGATCTTTTGGCCTTGCGCCTTGGAATCAACAACCCGCCCCTGGAAACCCATGGACAAATACGATCGCATGCTCCTCAGCGCCCTGCTGGACAACGGCCGCGCCTCCTTCGCCGAGCTCGCGCGCAAGGTCAATCTCTCCGCTCCGGCGGTGGCCGAGCGGGTGGCCAAGCTTGAGGCCAGCGGGGTGATTACCGGCTACCAGGCCAAGGTCGACCTGGAGAAGATCGGCCTGCCGATCCAGTGCGTGATCGAACTGCGCCTGGCCAGCCATGGCAACCAGCAAACCTACGAAGAACTCACGCAGATTCCGCAACTGACCGAGTGCCACCGGGTGACCGGCGACCCCTGCGTGATCATGCAGGCGGCAGTGGGTTCGATGCCGGAACTCGAAGAGCTGATCAACCGGGTCGCCCGGTTCGGCTTCAGCAAGACCTCGATCATTCTCTCCAGCGCCGTGGAGCGGCGCTTGCCGCTGGGCCACCTGGAACACAACGGCAAGAAGGCCTAGCGATAGGTTTTCAGCGCTTCGCCGATCTTCGCCGCGGGGACTTTCTGCAGGCTGCAGAACAATTGGTGGGAAACGCCGTTGACGCCCTGCTGACGCAGTTGTCCGGCCAGGTGCTGGGCGAGGTTGGCGGCCATTTCGGCATCGGCCATGGCCCGGTGCGCGGTGCCGGTGTCAGGCAGGCCGGCCCAGCGGGTCAGGGTGCCCAGCTTGTGGTTTGGCGCCGAGGGCATCAGGCGCCGCGCCAGCAACATCGAGCAGGCGAAACGCTGACTACGGCTACGGCCGATCTGCGCCAGCTCGTAGTCCCAGAACTTCTGGTCGAACGAGGCGTTGTGGGCGAGCATCGGCGTATCGCCAACGAACTCGGCTACTTCGTTCATCACCCGGGCAATTGGCGGCGCGCTGCGCAGCATGGCGGTGGTGATACCGGTCAGGCCGGCGACAAACGCCGGTACCGGTACCCCGGCATTCATCAGGCTTTGGTAGCGCTCGACGATGCGCCCGCGTTCCAGCATGACCACCGCCACTTCGGTGGCGCGGCAACCGGCGCCGGGTGAAATGCCAGTGGTTTCAAAGTCGATGACAGCGATACGTTCCAAAACGACAACCTCAAAAATCTTAATGCTTGAGCAGCAGGCTGCCCTCGATGGGCACATATCGGCTAGCAGCGCGAATCAGTGAGTTGGCGGTCAGCCCCGGCACGCCATAGGCAACGGCCTGAATGCCGTGACGGCTGATGACCCGTTCCAGCAGCAGGTCGAAATCGCCGTCGCCGGAGGCCAGCACCACCTCATCGACCCGCGCGGCGGCATCGATCACATCGAGGGTGATGCCCACGTCCCAGTCGCCCTTGGCCGAGCCGTCGCTGCGCTGGATGTAGGGTTTGAGTTTGACCGTGAAACCGAGGTTGCGCAGGATCTGTTGAAACTGCTGCTGCTTGCTGTCGCCGCGGTCGATGGCGTAAGCCACCGCCTCGACGATCTGCCCGTGCTGGCTGATATCGGCCCACAGCGCCGCGTAGTTGAAGTGGCAACCGTAGGCCTGGCGCACGGTGTAATAGAGGTTTTGCACATCGGCGAATACCGCGATCTTCTTCACCGCTTTTCCTCATGGCGCCACGGCGCTGTTGCCGGCCGCCGCACACCGGGGCCGTTTCGGCGCCCAGTATGCCAGCCCGCGGGCCATGCGGGTAAGCGCGGTCAGACGAAGCTGTCGTCGTCGCCGCCGAAGAAGCCGCCATCATCGCTGCCGTAGTCGGTGTCGATGAAGCCGCCCTGGTCGTTGCCATAGCCGCCGTTGTCGGCGGTCAGGCGCTGCTCGTCGTTGCTGCCCCAGCCGCCGCTATCGCTGGCGGGTGCTGGTTCTTCCTTGATCACTTCGACCACCTCTTCAGGCTGCGAGTGATGATTGAACAGGCTGCTGATGCCCTGGGCCAGCATCACCCCGCCGGCCACGCCTGCAGCAGTTTGCAGCGCGCCACCAAGGAAGCTGCTGGCACCGCCGCGGGCCGGGGCCTGGGCGGGAGCTGCGTTGAAGCCCTGCTGCTGGGCAGGCGGGTTGAACGAGGGGCGCGACGGTTCGCGCCAGCCGCCACCACTGGCAGGAGCGCTGGCCGCCGGCTGGTTTTGCACCGGCTGCGGGTCGCGGGTGCCGCTGCCGAAGATGCTCGACAAGAAGCCGCCACTGCTGCTCGGCGCGGTAGCGGCCACCTGGGCCTTGGCCTGTTTGAGCTCGGCCTGCAGTTGCTTGTTCTGTTCATCCAGGCGCTTGAGCGCCGCTTCCTGCACCAGGATCGCCTGGGCCATGTAGTAAGGCGCCGCCGGTTGCTGCTGCAGGTGCTCGCCAATGCGCGCCTGGGCCTGGGCATCACGCGGCACGGCCGGATCTTCGGCCTGCTTGAGCCGACCGAACAGGCCGTCGATCAGGGTTTGTTCTTCACTGTTCATGGGCAACCTCACTGCAAAAGCGGAAAAACGGGTACCGGTAAAATGGGGTGCCGAGGCGCCAGATTCAACACAAGCCGGGATTAAACTTTCTTCAGGTTGGCCAGCGCCTGGGCTAAAGTGACGCCCTGCTTTTATTCAATGCGATATCGACCGATGAATCCGCTTAGTGTTCTGCGCGACTCCCTGTATTTCTTCCGCCGTCACCTGCTGAGCATTGCCCAGTTGTGCCTGCCGCTGGTGGTGCTCGAAGCCCTGTGCGCCCAGTTGCTGTACCAGCAACTGGGCAAGGACGCCTCGCCAGGCTACGGCATGCTGGTCAGCCTGCTGTTCTACCCGCTGTACAGCGCCGCGCTGATCCTCTACCTCGACAGCCGCAGCAACGGCTACGCCCCGCTCAAGCGCAACCTGCTGGCCATGGCCTTGCGCCTGTGGCCGTCGTTTGCGCTGATGGTGATGCTCAGCTCGTTGCTGATCATGGCCGGCGCCGCGCTGTTCATCATTCCTGGTATCTGGGTGATGATCCACCTGGTGTTTGCCGAATACGCCCTGGTATTGCGCGGCCAGCCACCGATCGAAGCCATGCGTACCAGTTTCCAGATGACCACCGGCAACTTCTGGCGCATCTTCAGTTGCGTCCTCGGCGTAATGGCAGTGCTGTGGCTGATCGACGGCCTGAGCATGATGCTGGTGCCCGAGCCTTCGCCGCTGGCGCAACTGGCTCTGGATAGCGGCAACGGCTTTTTGCAGCTGTTCAGCACCGTAGTGATGTTCCGCCTGTACATGCTGGTCAGCGAACCGGCGACAGAGCCACCGCTGTCCTGACTGGTTAGCCGATGACCCGACTACTGCGCAACGCCCTGCTGACCCTGCTTGTTGTGATCGCCCTGCTGTGGCTGCTGGCCAGCCAGCTGAGCTGGCAACCTGAACCGCGCGAGAGCCTGGCGGTCAGTTGCCGGGCCAGCACGGCGGCACTGGTACCCGGCCAGGTACTCAAGGTGATGACCTGGAACGTGCAGTACCTGGCCGGCAAGCGCTACGTATTCTGGTACGACCAGGGCCGCGGCGACGACACCCGCCCTACCCCTGAAGACCTCGCCTTCAACCTTGATGAAGTGGCGCGGGTAATCCGCGCTGAGCAGCCGGACATCGTCCTGCTCCAGGAACTGGACAACAACGCCAAGGCCAGCGGCTACCAAGACCAACTGGCACTGCTGCGCGAACGGCTGGTGGATATTTACCCCTGCGCGGTGCAGGCCTACGACTGGAAAGCCGATTTCGTCCCCGACTGGCACATCTTCGGCAGTGTCGGCCGCAGCCTGGCGACCCTGAGCCGCTACCCGATCAAGCAGGCCGAGCGCCTGCAATTGCCGGTCGACGCCAGCAATGCCTGGCGGCGCTTGCTGCAACCTCAGCAGGCGATTGTTGCCAGCTACCTGCCGCTGCGCGATGGCGGCCAGCTGGCGGTGCTCAACACCCGCCTGGCGACCTTCGAAGCCGGCAGCGATATCCAGCGCCAGCAGGTGCAACAGGTGACGCGCCTGCTCGACAAGCTGGAAAGCCAAGGCACGCCATGGTTGATCGGCGGCGACTTCAACCTGCTGCCGCTCGGCCAGTACCGCCGCCTGCCGGCCGAACTGCGCGGCCAGTACGGTGCCGACAGCGACCTGCATCTGCTCTGGGACAAATACCCGATGATCCCCAGCAACGCCGAAGCCAGCGGCGCCGACCGCGCGGCCTGGCTGACCCACTACCCCAACGACCGCAACCTGCAAGGCCCGGACCGCACCCTCGACTACCTGTTCCACAGCCCCAAACTGCAGCGTCTGGGGGCACAGGTAATTCAGCAGGACACCCTGGAGATTTCCGATCACCTGCCAGTGACGGCGCGCCTGCTGTTGCCGGCGCAGCCGTGACTACTTGCGCGGCTTGGCCCGCGCCGTGGCTTCGGCCACCAACGGATCATCCGGCCAATAGTGCTTGGGGTAGCGCCCTTTGAGGTCTTTCTTCACTTCGGCATAGGTACTGCGCCAGAAGTTGGCCAGATCCTGGGTCACCTGTACCGGCCTGCGCGCGGGCGACAGCAAATGCAGCAGGACTTGCTGACGGCCCTGGGCGATGCGCGGAGTTTCGGCCAGGCCGAACAGTTCCTGCAGACGCACGGCGAGAATCGGCGGGGTTTCGCTGTAGTCCAGGCGAATGTTCGAACCCGAGGGCACACTCAGGTGCACCGGCGCCTGCTCATCCAGGCGCTGGGGCAGCGGCCAGGGCAGCAGGTTGCGCAAGATCGACGCGAGGTCGAGCTGGGCAAAATGGCTCAGGCGGGTGACCTTGCCCAGGTAGGGTTGCAACCACTCGGACAGGTTCGCCAGCAGCGCGGCATCCCCCAGGTCCGGCCACTCGCTTTCACCACGGCTTGCCAGGTCGAGCTGGCGCAACAGCGCCACCCGTGCCTGCCACTGGCGCAGCTCGGGCGTCCACGACAGCAACTCCAGACCCTTGCGCCGCACCAGTTCCAGCAAGGCCCGGGCGCGGGCGTCTTCATCCAGGCCGGTCAAAGGCTCGCGGCTGAGCACCAGCTCGCCGACCTTGCGCTGACGCTCGGCACGCAAAACGTTCTCGCGTTCGTCCCAGTCAAGGATATCCAGGCTGCGCACCTGTTCGGCCAGCACCCCGTCGAACAGTGCCGGGTCGAAATCGGCGGCCAGGTAAATGCGCTCCTCGCGCTGGCCCTGACGGCTGCCCAGATCGGCGATCACCAGCCACGAATGTTTCATCAAGGCATCGGCTTCGCCAAACAACGCAGCGCGACCGTTGGCCAGGCGATATTCCGCACCGCCGGCACGCCGCTGCTGCGCAACGCGGTCGGGATAAGCCAGTGCCAGCAGGGCGCCGAGCCAGCGCGAATGCTCGGGGTCGGCGACGGCTGCAGTGGCGTTGCCACGCAGGTAACCGCGGTACTGGCGGGCCAGTTGCCGGGCGCGCTGCACACCGCCCTGCGCGCCTTTGGCCGCGCGGGTTTCGCCGCTGAGCAGGGCCAGGCGGCTATGCAGGTCGGCACCGCCGCCGCGCAGAATGTCGCGCTCACCGAGCAAGGCGGCGACATCGCAGGCCATGTCGGCCAGGCCCAGGTCCTGGCCGCGCAACAGCAGGTGGGCGATGCGCGGATGCGCCGGCAGTTCGGCCATGGCCTGGCCGTGGGCGCTGAGGCTGTCCGGGCTGTCGGCCTTGAATGCGCCCAGGCGCTGCAACAGCTCCAGCGCCTGGCCATAGGCGGCCGCAGGTGGCTGATCGAGCCAGCGCAGTTGTTCGGGGGTAACGCCCCAGCGCGACAGTTGCAGGGCCAATCCAGCCAGGTCAGCCTGGAGAATTTCGGCCGCGCCATAGGCCGCCAGTTGCTCGTGCTGGGCTTCGGACCACAAGCGATAACACACGCCGGGCTCCAGGCGCCCAGCGCGGCCAGCACGCTGGGTGGCGCTGGCGCGGGAGATGCGCTGGGTGTCCAGGCGGGTCATGCCGCTGCCAGGATCAAAGCGCGGCACCCGCGCCAGGCCCGCATCGACCACCACGCGCACACCGTCGATGGTCAGGCTGGTCTCGGCGATGTTGGTCGCCAGCACCACTTTGCGCAGGCCGGCGGCTGGCGTGTCGATGGCGGCGCGCTGGGCATTGAGATCGAGCTCGCCATGCAGCGGGCACAGGAGGATATCGCGGCGCTCGCCCAGGGCCTCCTGCAGTGACTGATGCACGCGGCGAATCTCCGCCTGCCCCGGCAGGAACACCAGCACGCTGCCCGACTCGTCGCTGATGGCCTGCAGCACCGTATCGACCACCCGCGGCTCGATGAACTCGCCCGCCTGGAACGGCCGGCTCCAGCGAATATCCACCGGGTACATGCGCCCTTCGCTACTGACCACCGGAGCATCGTCGAGCAGGCTCGACAGGCGCTCGCCCTCAAGGGTCGCCGACATCAGCAGGATTTTCAGCGGCGGGTCGTCACGCAACAGTTCGCGACCATTGAGGCTCAGGGCCAGGGCCAGGTCAGCATCGAGGCTGCGCTCGTGGAATTCGTCGAAGATCAGCAGGCCCACTCCGTCCAGCGCCGGATCGGCCTGCAGGCGGCGGGTGAGAATCCCTTCGGTGACCACCTCGATGCGCGTGTTCGGCCCGACCTTGCTGTCCAGGCGAATGCGGTAACCGACCGTTTGCCCAACCTGCTCACCCAGCTCGCTGGCCAGCCGTTCGGCCGCCGCCCGCGCCGCCAGGCGCCGAGGTTCGAGCATGAGGATGCGCTGCCCGGCCAGCCACGGCTCATCGAGCAGCGCCAGCGGTACGCGGGTGGTCTTGCCGGCGCCAGGGGGCGCTTCGAGCACCGCTTCGTGGCGCTGGCTCAAGGCGGCGCGCAAGGCTGGCAGTGCGGCATCGATCGGTAATGATTTCATGGTGGCCCTCAAACAATCCGCCGAGTATAACGGCGAACCGAGCCTGCCTTATCATGGTCTTAGCTGTAGATACAGGCTCTTTGCCTGTATCTTTGTCGCCTTCATTCCGGAGACTTCCATGCGTATTCCCTCCCGTGTCATTGGCGGCGTCGTGATCGCCACCCTGCTGAGCCAACTGACCGCCTGCGGCACCCTGTTCTTCCCCGACCGGCGCGGCCAGATCGAAGGCAAGATCGACCCGGTGGTTGCTGCCCTCGACGCCATCGGCATTCTTTTCTATGTGATCCCGGGCCTGATCGCTTTCGGCATCGACTTCGCCACCGGCGCCATCTACCTGCCCGGCGGCACCACCGCCCAGGTCGCGCCTGAAAAACTCAATGAAGCCATCAGCGCCGACGGCAAGGTCGACAACAGCAAGCTGCAGGCTATTCTCGAAAGCGAACTGGGCCAGCGCCTGCCGCTCAACGACCCGCGCCTGATCCAGCACAAGGGTAGTGTCGAGCAACTGGCCATGTACGGCCTCAAGCCCGCTGCTTGAACTCTGACAGGAAGCCACTTTAGGCATGACTCCCTCGGCTGAACACCAACGCCTGCTGCGCCTGGCCACCCGCGCATCGCTGGCGGTGGCCAGTATCCTGATCCTGACCAAGGCGCTGGCCTGGTGGCTCAGTGGTTCGGTCAGCCTGCTGGCCGGGTTGACCGACTCGGCCCTCGATGGAGTCGCCTCGTTCCTCAACCTGCTGGCGGTGCACTACGCCCTGCGCCCGGCCGATGACGACCACCGTTACGGCCACGGCAAGGCCGAGGCCATGGCCGGCATGGCCCAGGCGCTGTTCATCGGCGTCAGCGCGGTGCTGATCGGCGTGCAGGCGGTTGAGCGGCTGCAGAATCCGCAGCCTCTGGGTGACACCGGCATCGGCATTGCGGTGATGCTGTTGTCGCTGGTGCTGACCATTGCCTTGCTGATGCTGCAGGGCAAGGTGATCCGCATCACCGGCTCGACCGCGGTGCGCGCCGATTCACTGCACTATCGCTCCGACCTGCTGCTCAACGGCAGCATCCTCGTTGCCCTAGTGCTGGCGCGCTTTGGTTGGCCACAGCTGGATGCAATCTTCGGCCTGGGCATTGCCCTGTACATCCTCTGGAGCGCCCTGCAGATTGCCCGCGAGAGCAGCTCGATCCTGATGGATCAGGAGCTGCCCGGCGACATCAGCGATCAGATGCTGGCGCTGGCCTGCAGTGTGCCGGGGGTGCGCGGCGCCCACGACTTGCGTACGCGGGTGTCGGGTAGCCACTGGTTCGTGCAATTGCACCTGGAGTTGCCCGGGGACCTGCCGCTGACCCAGGCCCATGCCTTGTGTGACCAGGCAGCGGCGGCGATCAACAGCAAGTACCCCAAGGCTGAAGTGCTGGTGCATGCAGATCCGGTGATGTGAGGCAGTTGGCAAGGCTGCTCTTTGCCAGCGAGGGGCTGCGCAGCAGCCCTGGGTCAATTGACGCTATAACCTCGCCCGCTCAAACAAGCACCCTGCGCCCGCCGATAGTTATCGGCCACCTGCGCCGACGGCGCGTAGCTGGCCGCAGCCGGGTCAAAACCGGTCTGCTGCACCGCCCAGCGATGGCATTCGTAGCGGTCGCGATCAAGCTGCTGCGGGCTCTGGCCCTGCGCGGGATAAGCAATCACGTCATAACCTGGGCCGCTTCGGGCCGGCGTACTGGCCGCCGGCGGGTTGACCACCACATACTCGCGGCTGTCTTCCAGGTACTGGTAATACGTCCCTGCCGCCAGAAAGAACAGCGCACTGCCTATCCACACTTGCTGGGCATAGTCGGGCAGGTAGTTGACCCGCACGCCATAGGGCGGAGTCACCACTACATAGCGCGGGCCTTGCGGGCGATACCAGTAACCGCCGGAATAGAAGTAGTCATGCCCGCGATAGGGTACTTTCCAGTACTGCTCGGGGAAGTGTTCGATGGTTTGCCCCGGGCGGTATTGCGGCCCCGGCCCCCAGCCATTGCCGTGGCCATTCCCATGCCCGCCGCCACCGGCGTGGTAATAGCGGTTGTCGTTGCGCCGCGGGATATCCTGGTAATAGCCGGTGCGTGGCTCCTGGGTCTGGCGCACTTCATCGGGCCGCGACTGCAGGGGTGAAGCTCCCTGCCCCTCAGCCAGCAGCGGCAGATTGACACTCATGCACAGCACACCCACACCCGCCATACGCCAGACACGCGACTTCATACTTTCCTCTCGGACCGATAACAAGGGGCCTGTGATTACTCTATCAGGCCGTCTGCCAGGGGTTATCGGCCGCCAGATGAAATTTGAGTAATAAAAAAGGGAGACCCTGGGGTCTCCCTTTGAGAATTTTGTCCGTGCTCGGCGCTTGTGACACCGGCTCACCTCACGCCGTCTTGTGGACAATGTGTAGCCCGGGGGCCGAGCACAACCTGGTGGGGTTGCTGGCCGCAGCTGGCCTGATTCGGCCCGCCGCACTGGACTGATGTCCGGGCAGTGATTCTGGTGATAAGAATACGGCGATGGCAGCGGCAGAGGATTGCGAAGATTGCTCATTTAAATATCACTTGCGCAATTTTTGCCTACAGATTGATAATTCGACGCAATCGAAACAGAAAAGGCCAATCCCATGAGCAAGCTCGACCGTTATGACCTGAGCATTCTTGCCGAATTGCAGCGCGACGCGCGTATCTCCAACCAGGAACTGGCCGAACGCATCGGCCTGTCACCTTCGCCCTGCTCGCGTCGGGTCAAGCAACTGGAAGACGACGGTTATATTGCCCGCCAGGTCGCCCTGCTCGACCGCAAGAAGCTCGGCCTGAGCCTGACCGCCTATGTGCTGATCGGCATGGACCGGCACACTCCCGAGCGTTTCGAGACCTTCGAGGCGGCGATCCGCAGCCTGCCGCAGGTGCTCGAGTGCAGCCTGGTGACCGGAATGGATGCCGACTACCAACTGAAAGTCGTGGTGCCCGACATGGACCATTACCAGCAGTTGCTGCTCGGCCACCTGACCCGTATCGAAGGCGTGACCAGCGTGCGCTCCAGCTTTGTTCTCAACCAGGTACTGGCCAGCACCGAACTGCCGCTCACGCACCTGCGTTAGTCAGGTTGGCAACGGCGGCGTATAATCGCGCGCCTCAACCTGCCGGAGAGTATCGATGGATCCTGCGTTGTTCGAAGAATGGATGATGACCATCCTGGTCACCATCCTGATTGGTTTCATGGGTTTTATCGTCTGGGACCTGGCGAAAAAATCCAAGGCCGGCAAGTTCGGCACCTTCATCCTGTTTTTCGTGCTGGGCCTGGGCATCCTCGCCTTCATCATCAAAAGCGTGGTGATCGGCTTCATCGAAGGCGTCTAAAGCCTGGCCGGGACTTCCCGCCACTGGCCCTGATCGAGGCCATCCAGGCTCCAGTCGCCGATCCGCACGCGCACCAGGCGCAGGGTCGGCAAGCCGACGGCAGCGGTCATGCGCCGCACCTGACGGTTGCGCCCTTCCTTGATGACCAGCTCCAGCCAGCTTGTCGGTACGCTTTTGCGAAAGCGTACCGGCGGGTTGCGTGGCCACAGTTCGGGCTCGTCGAGCTGACGGGCCTGGGCCGGCAAGGTCGGGCCGTCGTTGAGCTCGACGCCATCGCGCAAACGCTGCAGTTGCTCCTCGCTCGGCTCCCCTTCTACCTGTACCCAATAGGTTTTCGCCAGCTTGTGCCTGGGGTCGGCGATCCGCGCCTGCAACTGGCCGTCGTTGGTCAACAGCAGCAGGCCCTCGCTGTCACGGTCCAGGCGCCCAGCCGGGTAGATGCCGGGGATGGCGATGAAGTCCTTGAGGGTCGCGCGCCCTTCGCCGTCGCTGAACTGGGTCAGCACGTCAAAGGGCTTGTTGAACAGGATCAACCGCGGCTCGGCCGGCGGCGCCTTGGCGTGGCGACGCGGGCCGGCGGGTTTGGCCGCGGGGCGCCGCGGCTTGGAGCGTGGGGGTAACGACATGGGGCCTCAGCGGAACGGCGGCTCGTCAAAACTGCGCAGTTTACGCGAGTGCAGCGAGTTGAGCTCGGTACGCAGCAGGTCGAGGGCAGCGATGCCGATCTTCAAGTGCTGGCTGACCGCCCGGTTGTAGAAGGCGTTGGCAGCCCCCGGCAGTTTGATCTCGCTGTGCAGCGGCTTGTCGGAAACGCACAGCAAAGTGCCGTACGGTACCCGCAGACGATAGCCCTGG
The DNA here is from genome assembly GCF_900101695.1 of Pseudomonas sp. UC 17F4. Lineage (NCBI taxonomy): Bacteria > Pseudomonadati > Pseudomonadota > Gammaproteobacteria > Pseudomonadales > Pseudomonadaceae > Pseudomonas > Pseudomonas sp. UC 17F4. Next base: position 1,456,079 of record NZ_FNKV01000001.1, on the reverse strand, counting down.
GCGGCGATGGTGCCACTCTCCATGTCTACCGCCACGGCCCGCGACAGGTTGATCAACGGCCGCTCCTGCGCCCAGCGCAACTCCCAGTTACGGTCGTCGTAGGTCAGCACGGTGCCGGTGCGCAGGCGCTTTTTCAGCTCGTCGCCCCGCTCGCCGGTCACTTGCGCCGCCGCTTCCTGCAAGGCCAGTTGCACTTCGGCCAGGGCCGGAATCGGAATGTTCGGCGGCACTACCCGGTCGAGAATCCCGTCGCGGCGCATGTAGGCGTGGGCCAGCACGTAGTCGCCGATGGTCTGCGATTGGCGCAGGCCGCCACAGTGGCCGATCATCAGCCAGCAATGCGGGCGCAGTACCGCCAGGTGGTCGGTGATGTTCTTGGCATTGGACGGGCCGACGCCGATGTTGACCAGGGTGATGCCGTCGCCATCAGCGGCGATCAGGTGGTAGGCCGGCATCTGGTAGCGGTGCCACACCACTCCGGCAACCAGGGCCTGCGCTTCGCCGTTGTCCATGGCCTTTTCGATGATCACGTTGCCCGGCAGGACCATGCGTACGAAACGCGGGTCGTCACGCAACCGCTCAAGGCCGTGGCTGATGAACTGGTCGACATAGCGGTGGTAGTTGGTCAGCAGGATCCACGGCTGCACATGGCGCCAGTCGCTGCCGGTGTAATGCACCAGGCGGCGCAGGGAAAAATCCACCCGCGCGGCGTCGAACAGCGCCAGCGGCAACGGGTCGACGTTGGCCCAGTCGTACAGGCCGTCAGCGATGCCGTCGGTGGCGGCAGAAAGATCGGTGCTGGGGAACACCCGCGCCAGCGCCGCAGCCGTAATGCCCGTACCGGCCAGCTCATCGCCCTGCTCGACCACATAGGGGTAAGGAATGTTCTGCTGGCTGACGCCCACTTCAACCGTGACGGTGAAGTCGCGCATCAGCGGCTTCAATTGCTCCAGCAGGTAACCCCGGAACGCCGCCGGCTGGGTCACGGTCACGCTGTAGGTGCCCGGCAACTGGACCTTGGCATAGGCGCGGGTGATCGCCGGCACTTCGCCATGGTACTGGTAGGTCAGGCGCAGCTCGGGGTAGCGGAACAGTGCGCGCTCCTCGGCATCCGGCTCGGTACGGTCCTTGAGGTAGCGCTTGAGCGCCTGGCTCAGGGCCGCGGTGGCTTGTTCGTGCAGGGCGGCGAGGCGATCGACGGCCTGCTCGGCGGTTTCTACGACAACGAAGGCTTCATCAGTACGGCTCACAATGTACTTCCTGTCTGACATGCATACGCCCATCTTGCCTATATCCGGCGGCAAAGGCACGCACGTTAGAGCGGCCAGTTCGGGGTCGAGCGTTGCACCAGCGCGGCGACGTCGACACCACGGGGCAGTACGCCATACACCCGGCCATTGCCGCCCAGGCGGCTGGCAATAAAGGCATCGCTGACCGCGGCGTTACCGGCTTCGAGCAGCAGCTTGGCCTGCAGGCCGACGGCGATGTCTTCGGTGAGCTGGCGGGCGCGGTACTGGATGTCCGCGGTGTCGGCAAAGGCCGCCTTGAGGTTACCGATATGTGCGGCCAGGCGCGGGTCGCCGTGGCCATCACCGAGCTCGGCGAACAACGTGTCGAGCACACCTGGCTCCTTGGACAGTGCCCGCAACACGTCCAGACACTGGACATTGCCCGAACCTTCCCAGGTCGAGTTGACCGGCGCTTCGCGGTACAGCCGCGGCAGGATGCTGTCTTCGACATAACCGGCGCCGCCCATGCATTCGGCCGCTTCGTTGATCATTGCCGGCGCACGCTTGCAGATCCAGTACTTGCCCACGGCGGTAATCAAGCGGGCAAAACGCGCCTGGTGCGGATCATCCGGCTGGTCGAGGGCACGGCCCATGCGCAGGCTCAGGGCCAGCGCCGCTTCGCTTTCCAGGGCCAGATCGGCCAACACGTTCTGCATCAATGGCTGCTCGGCCAGCAAGCGCCCGCCGACCTGGCGATGGGCACAATGATGGGCAGCCTGGGTCAGGGCCTGACGCATCAGGGCGCTGGAGCCGACCATGCAGTCGAAGCGGGTCATGGCCACCATCTCGATGATGGTCGGCACGCCGCGGCCTTCTTCGCCGATCATCCAGGCCAGGGCACCACGGAACTCGACCTCGCTGGAGGCGTTGGAGCAGTTGCCGAGCTTGTTCTTCAGGCGCTGGATATAGAACTGGTTGCGGCTGTCATCCGGGCGGTGGCGCGGCAGCAGGAAGCAGCTCAAGCCCTTGTCAGTCTGCGCCAGGGTCAGGAAGGCATCACACATCGGCGCCGAACAGAACCATTTATGCCCGACCAGCTCATAGGCCTGGCCCGGGCCGGGTGCTCCCACCGGATAGGCGCGGGTGGTGTTGGCACGCACATCGGTGCCGCCCTGCTTCTCGGTCATGGCCATGCCCAGGGTCACGCCGGCCTTGTGGCGATCGCCGACATTGCGCGGGTCGTATTTGGTGGCCAGCACTTTCGGCAGCCAGTACTCGGCCAGCTCAGGTTGCAGCTTGAGCGCCGGCACCGCGGCAAAGGTCATGGTTAGCGGGCAACCACTGCCGGCTTCGGCCTGGCTGTGCAGGTAGGTCATCGAGGCGCGGGCGACATGCGCGCCTTCACGCGGGTCGGTCCACGGCAAGGACGGCAGGCCATGCTCGATGGCCGTGCGCATCAGTTCATGATAGGCCGGATGGAACTCCACCAGGTCGATGCGATGGCCATAACGGTCATGGCTGCTGAACTGCGGCTTGTTCTGGTTGGCCAGAAAGCCTGCGGCCATCAGCGGCCCGCCGGCCAGGGCACCGTACGCGTCGATGCGCTCCTGCGCCCAACCCGCCCCGTAGCGCCGCGACCATTCCTGCAGTGGCAGGTCGATGCGGTACAGGTTGGCCCCGTCCAGGGACGGTGGCTGGTTGGTGACCTCATGGGTTTCAGCGTACTGGTGCAGGTTCATCGAGGGGCCTCCTGGATCCTGGCGTGACTGAATTTTCAGTGAATCACGCCCTGCCCCCCTGTCAAAGTGACAAAAACGCCTAACTAGCCGTGGTTTAACCCTGGCCGAGGCATGCCCAACTGCGCCTGGGGCGGGCTCAAGGGCACGCTCAGGTTCAGCTCGAAACGGCTGCCCAGGCCCGGGTTGGATTCGTGCTGCAGGCGTGCACCGATCAACTCGACCAGCTGCCGGCAAATCGCCAGGCCAATGCCCAAGCCGCCGTATTCACGGGTCATCGAACCGTCGACCTGGAAGAAGCGCTGGTACAGCGTGGCTTCGTCCAGGCAGTCAAAACCGATGCCGCTGTCGCTGACACTGATGCTCAGGCCCAACAGGTCCGGCCCCAGCCGTGTGCCGCGGGCCTGCAACATGACTCCACCCTGGTGGGTGAATTTGATGCCGTTGTCCATCAGGTAACCCAGGCACATGGCCAGCTTGTGTCGATCGCCGATCAGTACGTCAGGCAGCTCCGCCGGGATATCCAGGCTCAGGTACAAGCCCTTGGCCATGGCCGGCGCGGCGTATTCGGCACGCACTTCCTGCAGCAGCGAGCGCAGGCTGAACGGTGCATTTTGCGCGCTGAGGCGGCCGGCCTGCAGTTCGGTGAGGATGAGGATGTCATCGACCATGCCCATCATGTCCTGGGCCGCGGAGCTTGCGGTGTGCTGGTACTGGGCCAGCTCGCCGTCCAGCGACATGGTCTGCATCAGTTCCAGCGAACCGATCACACCGTTCATCGGCGTGCGCAGTTCGTGGGTGACGGTAGCCAGGAACTGGTCCTTGAGACGGTTGCTGTTGGCCAGCTCGATGTTCAGCTGTTCCAGGGTACGGCCGGTTTCGCGCAGGGTCCGGGCCTGCTCGTCGCGCATGCTGTTGATGCGGTCGGCCAGGGCCAGGGACAACAGGCCGACCTCCAGCGCCGAACCGATCTGGCTGGCATACATGGTCAGGAACACGTTCGGCAGGTAACCCAGCACCATCAGGGTGTTGACCAGGCCGCCGAGCAAGAATGCCGACCAGGCGATGATGAAGTAGCGGGCCACGCGCAAACCACGGCGCCAGGCGAAAATCCCGGCGGCGAAAATGCACACGGTAAACAGCAGGGCCAAGGCGGTGGCCAGGCGCAGGGCAACACCGTAGCTGCTGGTCAGCGACAACAGCATGACCAGCGCGCCGCAGCCCATCAGCACCTTGAGCACTGCATCGAAGACACGGCTGTGATTGCTCAATTGCAGGAAACTGCGGGCAAACTGGCAACCGAACAAACCTGCCGCGCCGATGAACATCGGCGTGGCGGCGTTCGCCCACCAGGGACTGTCCGGCCAGAAATACGCCACGCCAGCGCCGTTGACTGACACCTGGTACAGGCCGAACGAGGCGATGTAGAGGATGTAATACAGGTAACTGGTGTCGCGTACGCTCAGGTAGATGAACAGGTTGTACACCAGCATCCCCAGCAATACGCCGTAGATCAGGCCCAACACGTACAAGCGGGTGGGCTGTGCTTCGAGGTAAGCCTGGGCCGACCACAGGGTCAGCGGCGCTTGCACCGAACCTTCGCTGTGCAGGCGCAAATAAGCGGTGGTGGTCTGGCCGGGGGTGAACGGTAATTCGAACAGGTAGTTGTTCTGTTTGATCTGCCGGCTGGCATAGGGCAAGGCGTCGCCGGTGCGCTGGGCCAGGTGGAAGGTGCCGCTGGCGTCGGCCAGGTAGAGTTCCAGGTGATCGAGCGGCGGGTAGGCCAGTTCCAGCAACCAAGCGCGGGGCGCAGCCGAGGGCAAGGCGGTGTAGCGCAGCTGGACTTTCAGCCAGAACACCGAGGTGGAGTAACCGGCGTTGAGGACCTCGGCCCGGTGCGGGCGAAAATGCTCGGCGAACGAGGGCGCACTGACCTGCGCAATGCTGGCATTGCCATCGCGGTCTTCGAACACTTGCATCACTTGCCCCAGCGGCAAGCTGCGGGTGGAGTCGTCGAAATCGACCGCCGGGGCCAGTAACGGCAACCAGCCCAGCACAACAATCAGCAAATAGCGCATACAGCCCCAGCATGGCCTGTCCCGGTCGCGTCGCGTAGCCTCCTGTCCGTTTGAGGCGATGCAATCCGGCAGTAACCGTTATCGGTTTATTCGAGCACTCTAGCATAGCTTTCCGAGCCTGCCAGATGCCACTGAAAACTTTACGCCGAAGGCTCTAGAACGCCACTTTCAGCGATTTCACAAGTACAGTTCAAACGCCCGTTGAAAAATCCCCGGCGCCGGGGCGGACCCAGCAAAAGCGTTTGGTGATAAGCTCGCGCACCATGAATACCTACAGCTCCCGCCCCGTTGTCCTCTGTCTCTCCGGCCACGACCCCAGTGGCGGTGCCGGCTTGCAGGCAGATATCGAAGCCCTGATTGCGCAAGGCTGTCATGCCGCTCCGGCCGTGACCGCCCTGACCGTTCAGGATACCGTCAATGTCACTGACTTCCGTGTCCTCGACCGCGAGTGGGTACTGGCCCAGGCCAATGCCGTGCTTGCCGATTCGACCGTAGCGGCGGTCAAGCTGGGCATGCTCGGCTCGACCGAAATGGTCGATACCGTGGTCGAACTGCTCAGTGCCCACCCGCACCTGCCGCTGGTCTGCGACCCGGTCCTGCGCGCTGGCGGCGGTGGCCGCCTGGGCAAGGATGAAGTCGGCTACGCCATGCGCGAACGCCTGCTGCCGCTGGCAACCATTGCTACCCCCAACCTTCCCGAAGCGCGCATCCTGGCCGAGCTGCCCGACGGCAGCGCCGATGAATGCGCCGAAAAACTCCTGCCGTTTGTCAGACACCTGCTGATCACCGGCGGTCACGGTGACGAACACGAAATCCACAACCGCCTGTACAGCCGCGACGGCCAGCGTCATACCTGGACCTGCCAGCGCCTGCCCGGCAGCTACCACGGTTCCGGCTGCACCCTGGCCAGCGCCCTGGCCGGCCGCCTGGCCCTTGGCGAGCAACTGCAAAGCGCGGTGCGTTCGGCCCTGGACTACACCTGGCGGACCCTGCGCGACGCCGAGCAACTGGGCAAAGGCCAGTACGTGCCGCGCCGCCTGCCCCTGGATTTCTGTTCCTGATCTTCGCTTGAGGTCTACACCATGAAGTTACGCGGCCTGTATGCCATCACTGACAGCCAGTTGCTGGCCGGCAAGTTCCTGCCCTATGTCGAAGCGGCGCTTGAAGGCGGCGTGACCTTGCTGCAGTACCGTGACAAAAGCCAGGACGAGTCCCGTCGGCTGCGCGAAGCCGAAGCCCTGGCCGAGCTTTGCGCACGCTACAAGACCCAACTGATCATCAACGACGATGCCGAGCTGGCCGCGCGCCTGGGTGTCGGTGTGCACCTGGGCCAGACCGATGGCCCGCTGACGCCAGCGCGCACCCTGCTCGGCCGCGAAGCGATCATCGGCTCGACCTGCCATGCCCAGCTTGAGCTGGCCGAACAGGCCGCCCGCGAAGGCGCCAGCTACGTCGCCTTTGGCCGCTTCTTCAACTCGGTGACCAAGCCGGGCGTGCCCGCCGCCGACATCGCCTTGCTGGAACAAGCGCGCACCCGCATCAAGCTGCCGATCTGCGTGATCGGCGGCATCACCCTCGACAACGCCGCCCCGCTGGTCGCCCACGGCGCCGACCTGCTGGCGGTGATTCACGGCCTGTTCGGCGCCGACAGCACGCAGGAAGTCACCCGCCGTGCACGCGCCTTCAACGCCCTGTTCGCTTCTGCCTGATTGAGAGAGCCCATCATGTCTCGTTCCGAAACCCTGTTTGCCAACGCCCAGAAACACATCCCCGGTGGCGTCAACTCGCCGGTGCGGGCGTTCAAGAGCGTTGGCGGCACGCCACTGTTCTTCAAGCATGCCGCTGGCGCCTATGTCACCGATGAAGATGACAAACGCTACGTCGACTACGTTGGTTCCTGGGGCCCGATGATCCTTGGCCACAGCCACCCGGACGTGCTCGACTCGGTGCGCAAGCAGCTGGAACACGGCTTGTCTTACGGCGCGCCAACCGCCATGGAAACCGAAATGGCTGACCTGGTCTGCTCGATCGTGCCCTCGATGGAAATGGTCCGCATGGTCAGCTCCGGCACCGAAGCGACCATGAGCGCCATCCGTCTGGCCCGTGGCTACACCGGCCGCGACAGCATCATCAAGTTCGAAGGCTGCTACCACGGCCACTCCGACAGCCTGCTGGTCAAAGCCGGCTCCGGCCTGTTGACCCAGGGCGTGCCAAGCTCGGCCGGCGTGCCGGCAGCCTTCGCCAAACACACCCTGACCTTGCCGTTCAACGACATCGACGCGGTCGAGAAGATGCTCGCCGAAGTCGGCCAGGAGGTCGCCTGCATCATCGTCGAGCCGGTAGCCGGCAACATGAACTGCGTGCCACCGGCGCCGGGCTTCCTCGAAGGCCTGCGTACGCTGTGTGACAAGCATGGCGTGGTGTTGATTTTCGACGAAGTGATGACCGGTTTTCGCGTCGCCCTGGGTGGCGCCCAGGCGCACTATGGTGTTACTCCGGACCTGTCGACCTTCGGCAAGATCGTCGGCGGCGGCATGCCGGTCGGTTGCTTCGGCGGCAAGCGCAAGATCATGGAACAGATCGCGCCGCTGGGCCCGGTCTACCAGGCCGGCACCCTGTCGGGCAACCCGCTGGCCATGGCCGCCGGCCTGACCACCCTCAAGCTGATCAGTCGCCCGGGCTTTCATGACGAGCTGAGCGCCTTCACCAGCCGCCTGCTCGATGGCCTGCAACAGCGCGCCGATGCTGCTGGCATCCCGTTCGTCACCACCCAGGCCGGTGGCATGTTCGGCCTGTACTTCAGTGGCGCCGACGATATCGTTACTTTCGATGACGTCATGGCCAGCGATGCCGAGCGCTTCAAGCGCTTCTTCCACCTGATGCTCGAAGGTGGCGTGTACCTGGCGCCAAGCGCCTTCGAAGCCGGCTTTACCTCGATCGCCCACGGTGACACCGAGCTGCAGATCACCCTGGATGCGGCTGAGAAGGCGTTTGCCAAGCTGTAATTCAGTGGACCATCGCGGGGCAATCGTGCGCCTGCAGGCGCACGATTGCCCCGCGATGGGGCCTTGCAAAGCAGAAAATCGAGTAAAGACTTTGTAAGGTAGGCGCTGCTTATCCCATAATGTGCCACCAGACACTTTGGCCGCAGCTTTGCAGAGGTATGTCGATCCCCATGAACCGCACCGGCCGCGCCCTCGCCCTGGGCTGCCTGTTGCTTCTTCAGCCCCTGCTGGCCACGGCAGGCGGTAACTCGTTGCTGATTCCGGCAACGGGCCGCTGCACCCTCGATTCCCAGCCCGAAGACCTGCCGCAAGCCCTCGCCGCCTGCCAGGACGCGGCAAAGTCCGGGGATGCCCAGGCCCAGTACGAGTTGGGTGAGTTCTACTACGAGGGCACCAACACCCCGCGCGACCTCAACCAGGCCCTGAGCTACTTCGAGCAAGCCTCGCTGCAAGGCCACGCCGAGGCGCAATACCGCCTGGGCAGCATGTTCTACAAGGGTGAAGGTGTGGCGGCCAACAATGTGCAGGCCTACATCGTGCTGAAGATGGCGGCGGTCAACGGCGCCGAAGATGCCCTGGACATGGCCGACGAGGTGTCTGCGAAGATGCCCCGCGATGAACTGGAAGTCGCCACCCAGGTGCTGGGGCAGATTTTCCGCAAGTACCTGCTGGAGCTGCAGACCGCCGAAGGCCGCACGCCCTTCTCGCCGCTGCCCTGATCCCCGCTTACTTTTCCGGCATTGGCATCGGGAATGGCATTACATTGCCAGTACCGCGTGCTTCGCTGATCTTCGGCGTGCCCAGACGCTCCACCTCGTCGATACGCACGATCGAATGCATCGGCACAAAGCTGCGCACCACGCCTTCGAACTGGGCCTTGAGCTTTTCTTCGCTCGGGTCGACCACCACCTGGGTGCGCTCGCCAAAGACAAACTCCTCGACCTCAAGGAAGCCCCACAGATCGCTTTGGTAGATCTGTTTGGCGTACATCTCGTACACCTGGCCCTGGTTGAGAAAGATCACTTTGTAGATCGGAGCTTCGCGTTTGGTCATTTTGGGCGGGGACAATCAAGGGTGGTAAAGAAGTCGCAAACTATAACATAGGCACCGGGCCGACAACGCTAGGATCCACGGCGCCGGCCCCTTATAATGTGCGGTTCTTCGAATTACCAGATGATCTCCCATGGCCAAGAAGCTTTACATCGAAACCCACGGTTGCCAGATGAACGAGTACGACAGCTCGCGCATGGTCGATCTGCTGGGTGAACATCAAGCCCTTGAAGTCACGGCCCGCGCCGAAGACGCCGACGTCATCCTGCTCAACACCTGCTCGATCCGCGAGCGTGCCCAGGACCGGGTGTACTCCCAGCTGGGCCGCTGGCGTGAACTCAAGGACCTCAAACCGGACATGGTCATCGCCGTCGGCGGCTGCGTGGCCAGCCAGGAAGGCGAGTCGATCCGCAAGCGCGCGCCCTATGTCGACGTGGTCTTCGGCCCGCAGACCCTGCACCGCCTGCCGGAGATGATCGACGCCGCACGCACCACGCGCCTGCCGCAGGTCGATGTGTCGTTCCCGGAGATCGAAAAATTCGACCACCTGCCCGAGCCACGCATCGACGGCCCCACCGCCTATGTCTCAGTGATGGAAGGCTGCAGCAAGTACTGCACCTTCTGCGTGGTGCCCTACACCCGCGGCGAGGAAGTCAGCCGGCCGTTCGACGACGTGCTGGCCGAGGTCATCCACCTGGCCGAGAACGGCGTGCGTGAAGTCACCCTGTTGGGGCAGAACGTCAACGGCTACCGCGGCCAGACCCACGACGGCCGCCTTGCCGACCTTGCCGAGCTGATCCGCGTGGTCGCCGCCGTCGATGGCATCGAGCGCATCCGCTACACCACCTCGCACCCGCTGGAATTTTCCGACAGCCTGATCCAGGCCCACGCCGAGGTGCCGGAGCTGGTCAAGCACCTGCACCTGCCGGTGCAATCGGGCTCCGACCGGGTGCTGGCGGCGATGAAGCGCAACCACACCGTCCTCGAGTACAAGTCCAAGCTGCGCAAGCTCAAGGCGGCGGTACCGGGCATCTGCATCAGCTCGGACTTCATTGTCGGCTTCCCCGGCGAAACCGAGAAAGACTTCGAGCAGACCATGAAGCTGGTGGCCGACGTCGGTTTCGATTTTTCCTACTCGTTCGTCTACAGCCAGCGCCCGGGCACCCCGGCCTCGGACTTGCCGGACGAAACCCCGGAAGAACTGAAAAAAGAGCGCCTCAAGGCCCTGCAGCACCGCCTCGACACCCAGGGCTTCGAGATCAGCCGACAAATGGTCGGTACGGTCCAGCGCATTCTGGTCACCGACTACTCGCGCCGCGATCCTGGCCAGTTGCAGGGGCGTACCGAGAATAATCGTATCGTCAACTTTCGCTGCGACAATCCCAAGCTGATCGGCCAGTTCGTCGATATCCATATCGACGACGCGCGCCCACACTCGCTGTTCGGCTCGCTGGCCCACTGAGCTGTCCTGCCGGGCCTGGTTACAGGCCCGGCGACCCTTGATCGTTTCAGCGCTTTCGCCCTGCAGCGGCTAGGGTTATCCTTGAGACCATATCCTTTGCCGTTGGGCGGCTGAAAAACGACCTTGAACGCACCTATCGAACCACATCGTTTCATCCTCGAGCCTTTCGAGGCCCATCGCTTCGCCAACCTGTGCGGGCAGTTCGACGAGCATTTGCGCCTGATCGAACAGCGCCTGGCCATCGAAATCCGCAACCGCGGCAATCAGTTCGAACTGATCGGCGAACCCAAGCACACCTCCTCTGCCGAGCAACTGCTGCGCCGCCTCTATCGCGAGGCCAAGGCCACCGAGCTGTCGCCGGAAATGGTCCACCTGTACCTGCAGGAATCGGCCGTCGAAGAGCTGGAGAACCCGGCCGTCAACGAAGTCAGTGTTTCCTTGCGCACGCGCAAGGGCATGATTCGTCCGCGCGGGCTGAACCAGCAGCGCTACGTGAAGGAAATCCTCGGCAACGACATCAACTTCGGCATCGGCCCGGCCGGTACCGGCAAGACCTACCTGGCCGTGGCCTGCGCGGTTGATGCCCTGGAGCGTGAACAGGTGCGACGCATCCTGCTGGTGCGTCCGGCGGTCGAAGCGGGTGAAAAACTCGGCTTCCTGCCCGGCGACCTGGCACAGAAGATCGACCCGTACCTGCGCCCGCTGTATGACGCGCTGTACGAGATGCTCGGCTTTGAACACGTGGCCAAGCTGATCGAACGCCAGGTGATCGAGATCGCGCCGCTGGCCTACATGCGCGGGCGCACCCTGAACAACAGCTTCATCATCCTCGACGAAAGCCAGAACACCACGGTCGAGCAGATGAAGATGTTCCTCACCCGCATTGGTTTCGGTTCCACCGCGGTGATCACCGGTGACATCACCCAGGTCGACCTGCCGCGTGGCACCAAGTCGGGCCTGGCCCACGTCATCGAGGTGCTCAAGGGCGTGCCAGGCATCAGCTTTACGCACTTCCAGCCCAAGGACGTGGTCCGCCACCCGTTGGTGCAGCGCATTGTCGAGGCCTACGAGCGCTTCGACAGCCAGCAGCAGAACCCGACCGAAGGCAAACACCGCGATGCTTGAGCTCGATCTGCAGCTGGCAAGCGATGCGAACCACCCGACCGAAGATCAATTCCGCCAATGGTGCGAGCTGGCCCTGCGCCAGCGCACGGCCGGCTCGGAAATGACCATCCGCCTGGTCGATGAAGCCGAAGGCCGCGAACTGAATCACACCTGGCGGGGCAAGGACTACGCCACCAACGTGCTGTCGTTCCCGGCCGATGTGCCTGACGAGTTGCTCGACATTCCGCTGCTCGGCGACCTGGTGATCTGCATCGCCGTGGTCGAACGCGAGGCTGTCGAACAGGGCAAGGCGCTCGAGGCCCACTGGGCGCACCTGGTCATCCATGGCTGCCTGCACCTGCTGGGCTACGACCACATCGACGACGATGAGGCCGAGGAAATGGAAGCACTGGAACGAACGTTGCTTGCTGAACTGGGTCATCCGGACCCGTACGCCGACGACGAACACGACGACAATTCAACACTGATATCTGCAAAGGATCACGAGTAACCGCCATGAGCGAAGATCGATCGAGCAACGGGCAAAAGTCCTGGCTGGGCAAACTGACCCAGGCTTTTGCCCACGAGCCGAAAAACCGTCAGGAGCTGCTTGAGCTGCTGCGCGAAGCCCATCAGAACAAGCTGCTCGACAGCGAGGCGCTGACCATTGTCGAGGGCGCCATCCAGGTCGCCGACCTGCAGGTACGCGACATCATGGTGCCGCGCTCGCAGATGATGAGCATCAAGGCGACCCAGTCGCCGCGTGAGTTCCTGCCGGCGGTGATCGACGCCGCCCACTCGCGCTACCCGGTGGTCGGCGAAAGCCACGATGACGTGCTCGGCGTGCTGCTGGCCAAAGACCTGCTGCCGTTGATCCTCAAGGAGAACGGCGACAGCTTCAACATCAAGGACCTGCTGCGCCCGGCCACCTTCGTGCCCGAGTCCAAGCGCCTGAACGTGCTGCTGCGCGAGTTTCGCGCCAACCACAACCACATGGCCATCGTCATCGACGAGTACGGCGGCGTGGCGGGCCTGGTGACCATCGAAGACGTCCTCGAGCAAATCGTCGGCGACATCGAAGACGAGCATGACGTCGAGGAAGACAGCTACATCAAGCCGCTGCCCAGCGGCGACTTCCTGATCAAGGCGCTGACGCCGATCGAGAACTTCAACGAGTTCTTCGACAGCCAGTTCTCCGACGACGAGTTCGACACCGTCGGCGGCCTGGTGATGAGCGCCTTCGGCCACCTGCCCAAGCGTAACGAGACCACCGAGATCGGCCCGTACCGTTTCCGTATTCTCAACGCCGACAGCCGCCGGATTCACCTGCTGCGTCTGACCCCTATCACCCGTTAAGGACAACCATGCGCTGGATCACCCGCCCCGGCTGGCCCGGTAACCTGCTGGCCGTGGCGGCCGGTGCAATCACCACCCTGGCCCTGGCGCCGTTCGACATCTGGCCGCTGGCATTGCTTGCGGCCGGCCTGTTCTACCTCGGCCTGCGCGAGCTCAGCCCGCGCCAGGCCCTGGGCCGCGGCTGGTGCTTCGGCTTTGGCCTGTACGCCGCCGGCACCAGCTGGATCTACGTCAGCATCAATACCTACGGCGGCGCCACGCCGCTGCTGGCCACCGGGCTGTTGCTGGCGTTCTTTGCCGCCATTGCCTGGTTCTTCGCCCTGCCCGCCTGGCTCTGGGCGCGCTGGCTACGGCGCAACGAGGCGCCGTTGGCCGATGCTCTGTGCTTCGCCGCCTTATGGGTCGGCCAGGAGGCGTTCCGCGGCTGGTTCCTTACCGGTTTCCCCTGGCTGTACTCCGGTTACAGCCAGCTCGACGGCCCGCTGTCGGGCCTGGCGCCGCTGGGCGGCATGTGGCTGATCTCGTTCTGCCTGGCGCTGTGCGCGGCGCTGCTGTGCAACCTGCCACGCCTGCGCGCGCGCACGTCGTTTCTGGCAGTGGCCGTGGTCTTGCTGCTGGCGCCCTGGGCCATCGGCCTGGCGCTGAAAAACCATGCCTGGACCAGCCCGGCGGGCAAGCCGCTGACCGTTGCTGCGCTGCAAGGCAACGTCGAGCAGGAAATGAAGTGGAACCCCGAACACGTCAACGCTCAACTGGCCCTGTACCGCGACATGAGCTTCAGTTCCAAGCCGGTCGACCTGCTGGTGTGGCCGGAAACCGCGGTGCCGATCCTCAAGGACCAGGCCCAGGGCTACCTGGACATGATGGGCAACTTCGCCGCCGAGCGTAATACCGCCTTGATCACCGGGGTTCCGGTACGTGAAGTGGTGCACGAGCAACGCCGCTATTACAACGGCATCACTGTCACCGGCGAAGGCGATGGCACCTACCTCAAGCAGAAACTGGTGCCATTTGGCGAGTACGTGCCGCTGCAGGACATGCTCCGTGGCCTGATCGCCTTCTTTGACCTGCCAATGTCGGACTTCGCCCGTGGCCCGGCCGATCAGCCACTGTTGCAGGCCAAGGGCTATCAAATCGCGCCGTACATCTGCTACGAAGTGGTTTATCCGGAGTTTGCCGCAAGCCTGGCGGCCCGCAGCGATATCCTCCTGACCATCAGCAACGACACCTGGTTCGGCACCTCGATCGGCCCCCTGCAGCATCTGCAGATGGCGCAGATGCGTGCCCTGGAAGCCGGCCGCTGGATGATCCGCGCCACCAACAACGGTGTCACCGGCCTGATCGACCCGTTCGGGCGCATCACCGCACAGATCCCGCAGTTCGAGCGCGGCATCCTCTATGGCGAAGTGGTGCCGATGCAGCAACTCACCCCTTACCTGCAGTGGCGCTCCTGGCCACTGGTGATTCTCTGCGCGTTGCTGCTGGGCTGGGCCCTGCTGGCCAGCCGGATCGCCAAGACCGTCTAGTAGACCAGCTTGTAGCCGAGCAGGCCGACTGCCTCATTGAGCAGTTGGCCGCTCTGCCACAACGACTTGCCTTCCGGCAGCCAGCCACCGAAGGGTCGGGCATGGTCACGACCCAGAAAGCCCACCGGTGCCGGCACCACGACAAACCCCGCCTGCTCGAAGCTCCAGCGTGAACGCTGCATGTGCCAGGCCTGGGTCACCACCACTACGCGCTTGATCCCCAGAGGCTGCAACAACTCGGCACTCATCTGCGCGTTTTCCCAGGTGGTACGGCTGCGTTCTTCCTTCCAGCGTACGCTCACGCCCAGATCGCGTTGCAACGAGTCGGCCATCAGCTGTGCTTCGCTGGGCGGCGTACCGTAATGCAGACCGCCGCTGGTCAATACTGGCAACCCCGAGGCCTTGGCCAGCTGCGCGGCGTAACGCATGCGCTCCATGGCCACGCCCGTGGGCTGGTCCTGCGAGTCCCAGGCAGGGTCGCCGCGCTCGCGCCCGGCCCCGAGGATGACGATGGCATCGGCCTGTTGCGCAAGCCCCACCCACTGGCTGCGGGCCAGTGCCGGCTCGCTTTCCAGTTGCCGGGCAGCCTGCTCCACCACGATCGGCAGGCTCATCAGCCACAAGCCGCCCAGGCCCAGGACAAAGCACAGGGTCGACAGCCGCGGCCAGGAATTGCGTAGCCACCAGGCAGCAATCAGCAAAAGAAACAGGATGCCAGGCGGCATGATCATTTGTTTGATGAGATAGCGAATGGGCACAGGACACCTCCTTGGAGGTGCGCAGCCTAAGAGGAACGGCACCTGGCAACAATAGTCAGGTGCCGCTCCGGGAAGTTTTTGCTGCAGTGGCGCACTCCGCCTTGCGCCGGAAAAACCCGAACAGCTACTTGAAATGCAGCGTCCTGGACTTCGCTGTGGTAGCGGAGCGCTTGTCCTTGAGCCAGACAACTCTGGCCGCAGGTGGCGTCTCCACGTGTGGCAATGCGCCGACGCGTCCATGCCCGCCCTCCGGAAGGGATTCCAGATAGGCCTTGATCACTTCGAATTCAGCGCGGCTCAAACCACGCAACTCCAATTCAGCAGGCACTTCATCGCGTAATCGAACGGAGGTTCTGGCGACCTCGAGGGCCAGGCCCAGACGATCGATCAGCCGTTCGTAAAGCTCCGGTTTGGTTACTTGTTGCTGCGACTCTCCCATCCGTTCACCTCATTGAAGATAAATATATCTCCCCCCACACATGAGCTTAGCGTTACTCGCAAAAGCAGCCGGACGCCGCGACCAACGGCCCGCCGCGCCAAAGGCGGTGCAATCAGGGTTTCCCTCGGTGGACAGGGGTCATGTATGCTAGGGCGTTCACCATACTTGACACCGGATTGCCGATGCAGCGGTTTGATCGCTGCCTGGATAAGGTCTCCCATTTCTCAGCGCAAAGTAGCCATGCACGAACTCTATCAGCCCCGCGAAATCGAAGCCGCCGCCCAGTCTTACTGGGATGAGCGAAAGTCTTTTGAAGTCAGTGAACAGCCAGGCAAGGACACGTACTACTGCCTATCGATGTTCCCGTACCCAAGCGGCAAGCTACATATGGGCCACGTGCGCAACTACACCATCGGTGACGTGATCGCCCGTTACCAGCGCATGCTCGGCAAGAACGTCCTGCAGCCAATGGGCTGGGACGCCTTCGGCATGCCGGCGGAAAACGCCGCGATGAAGAACAACGTCGCCCCGGCCAAGTGGACCTACGAAAACATCGACTACATGAAGACCCAGCTCAAGAGCCTGGGCCTGGCATTCGACTGGTCGCGTGAAGTCACCACTTGCAAGCCGGACTACTACCGCTGGGAACAGTGGCTGTTCACCCGCCTGTTCGAAAAAGGCGTGATCTACCGCAAGAACGGTACCGTGAACTGGGACCCGGCCGACCAGACCGTGCTCGCCAACGAGCAGGTCATCGACGGTCGCGGCTGGCGTTCGGGCGCGCTGATCGAGAAGCGCGAAATCCCGATGTACTACTTCAAGATCACCGACTACGCCGACGAGCTGCTGGAAAGCCTCGACGAGTTGCCGGGCTGGCCTGAGCAGGTCAAGACCATGCAGCGCAACTGGATCGGCAAGTCCCGCGGCATGGAAGTGCAGTTCCCCTACGACCAGGCCAGCATCGGCCACGCCGGGGTGCTGAAAGTCTTCACCACCCGTCCGGACACCCTGATGGGCGCCACCTACGTGGCCGTTGCCGCCGAGCACCCGCTGGCCACCCAGGCCGCCCAGGGCAACCCCGAGCTGCAAGCCTTCATCGATGAATGCAAGAGCGGCAGCGTCGCTGAAGCCGACATCGCCACCCAGGAGAAAAAGGGCCTGGCCACCTCGCTGTTCGTCGAGCACCCGCTGACCGGCGAGAAGTTGCCGGTGTGGGTCGCCAACTACGTGCTGATGCACTACGGCGATGGCGCAGTAATGGCGGTACCGGCACACGACGAGCGCGATTTCGAGTTCGCCCACAAGTACAACCTGCCAGTGAAGGCCGTGGTGCGCACCAGTGCCGGCGATGAAGTCGGCAACGAGTGGCTGGCCGCCTATGGCGAGCACGGCCAGCTGATCAATTCCGGCGAATTCGACGGCCTGGACTTCGCCGGCGCGTTCGACGCCATCGAAGTGGCGCTGATCAAGAAAGAGCTGGGCAAATCCCGCACCCAGTTCCGCCTGCGCGACTGGGGCATCAGCCGCCAGCGCTACTGGGGCTGCCCGATCCCGATTATCCACTGCCCGTCCTGTGGCGATGTGCCGGTACCGGAAGAGCAACTGCCGGTCATCCTGCCAGAAAACGTCGTGCCCGATGGCGCCGGCTCGCCGCTGGCGCGCATGCCCGAGTTCTACGAGTGCAGCTGCCCGAAATGCGGCACCGCGGCCAAGCGTGAAACCGACACCATGGACACCTTCGTCGAGTCGTCGTGGTACTTCGCCCGCTACGCCTCGCCTAACTACGAAGGCGGCATGGTCGACCCGAAAGCGGCCAACCATTGGCTGCCGGTCGACCAGTACATCGGCGGTATCGAACACGCGATCCTGCACCTGCTGTACGCGCGCTTCTTCCACAAGCTGATGCGCGACGAAGGCCTGGTCACCTCCAACGAGCCGTTCAAGAACCTGCTGACCCAGGGCATGGTCGTTGCCGAAACCTACTACCGCGTTGCCAGCAACGGCGGCAAGGACTGGTTCAACCCGGCCGACGTCGAGATCGAGCGCGACGCAAAGGCCAAGATCATCGGCGCCACGCTGAAAACCGACGGCCTGCCGGTCGAGATCGGCGGCACCGAGAAGATGTCCAAGTCCAAGAACAACGGCGTTGACCCGCAGGCGATGATCGAAGCCTACGGCGCCGACACCTGCCGCCTGTTCATGATGTTCGCCTCGCCGCCGGACATGAGCCTGGAATGGTCCGACTCCGGTGTCGAAGGTGCCAACCGCTTCCTGCGCCGCGTCTGGCGCCTGGCCCAGGCCCACGTGGCCCAGGGCCTGCCGGGCAAGCTGGATGTCGCCAGCCTCGATGACGGGCAAAAAGTGATCCGCCGCGCCATCCACGCAGCCATCAAGCAGGCCAGCACCGATGTCGGCCAGCACCACAAGTTCAACACCGCCATCGCCCAGGTGATGACCGTGATGAACGTACTGGAGAAAGCCCCGCAAGCCAGCGAACAGGACCGCGCCCTGCTGCAGGAAGGCCTGGAAGCTGTAACCTTGCTGCTGGCACCGATTACCCCGCACATCAGCCACGAGCTGTGGCAGCGCCTGGGCCACCAGGACGCAGTGATCGATGCGGCCTGGCCGGTACTGGACGAGGGCGCCCTGGTCCAGGACAGCATCGTCCTGGTCATCCAGGTCAACGGCAAGCTGCGTGGCCAGATCGAAATGCCGGCCGCGGCCAGCCGTGAAGAAGTCGAAGCCGCCGCGCGCAGCAACGAGAACGTGCTGCGCTTCACCGAAGGCCTGAGCATCCGCAAGGTCATCGTGGTACCGGGCAAGCTGGTCAACATCGTCGCCAACTGACAGGAAACGCCGGCCCGCCACAGCGCGGGCCGGCGCACAGAATCGGCCCACAAGGGAGCTACAACATGATCAAACGCAATCTGCTGGTAATGGGCCTGGCCGTGATGCTCAGCGCCTGCGGTTTCCAGCTGCGCGGTACCGGCAACACGGAACTGGCGATCAAGGAACTGGACCTGAGCGCGCGTAACGCCTACGGCGATACCGTGCTGCAGTTGCGCCAGGCATTGCAAAGCAACGGCGTCAATGTCCACGCCGGCGCGCCTTACAAGCTGGTGCTGACCAACGAACAAGAGTCCCAGCGTGCGGCAACCTACGCCGGTTCCGGGCGCTCGGCCGAGTACGAACTGACCACCGTGCTGAGCTACAGTATCGAAGGTCACAACGACACCAACCTGCTCAACGACAAGCTCGAAGTGCGCAAGGTCTACGTGCATGACGGCAACAACATCACCGGTTCCGACCAGGAAGCCAACCAGACCCGCAAGGAAATGCGCCGCGACCTGGTGCAGAACATGCTCGTACGCCTGCAACTGCTGACCCCGAGCCAGCTTGAAGGCCTGCAACAAAAGGCTGACGAACGTGCGCAAGCCGAAGCCGACGCCCTGGAAGCTGCCCGCCGTGCCCAGGACGAAACGCCTCAGCAGTCGCCGCTGCAACTGCCGCGCAACTGAGACTGAACGGGGCACTTCGGTGCCCCGTCTGCCATCATGAAACTCACTCCCGCCCAGCTCAACAAACACCTGCAAGGCAGCCTCGCGCCGGTTTACGTGATCAGCGGCGATGACCCGCTGCTGTGCCAGGAAGCGGCCGACGCCGTGCGTGCCGCGGCGCGCCAGCAAGGCTTCGATGAGCGCCAGGTGTTCAGCGCCGACGCCAACTTCGACTGGGGCACCCTGCTCCAGGCCGGGGCCAGCCTGTCGCTGTTCGCCCAGCGCCGCCTGCTCGAGCTGCGCCTGCCCTCCGGCAAGCCTGGCGACAAGGGCGCGGCAGCACTGATCGAGTACTGCGCCAAGCCTGCCGAAGACACCCTGCTGCTGATCAGCCTGCCCAAGCTCGATGGCAGTGCGCAGAAGACCAAGTGGGGCAAGGCGCTGATCGAAGGCCAGCACGTCCAGTTCGTGCAGATTTGGCCGGTAGACAGCCACCAGTTGCCGCAATGGATCAGCCAGCGCCTGTCCCAGGCCGGGCTGAGCGCCCAGCGCGACGCGGTTGACCTGATCGCCGCCCGGGTTGAAGGCAACCTGCTGGCAGCAGCCCAGGAGATCGAGAAGCTCAAGCTGCTGGCCGAAGGCAATCAGATCACGGTTGAAACGGTCCAGGCGGCAGTAGCCGACAGTGCCCGTTTCGATGTGTTCGGCCTGGTCGATGCGATCCTCAATGGCGAGGCAGCCCATGCTTTGCGCATGCTTGAGGGCTTGCGCGGCGAAGGGGTCGAGCCACCGGTGATTCTCTGGGCCCTGGCCCGGGAACTGCGCCTGCTGGCCGGGCTTGCCCAGCAGTTCAGCCAGGGCGTGCCGCTGGACAAGGCCTTCAGCCAGGCCCGGCCGCCGGTCTGGGACAAGCGCAAGCCGCTGATGAGCAAAGCCCTGCAACGCCATTCGGCGCAGCGCTGGAGCCAGTTGCTGCAGGATGCCCAGCGCATCGATGCGCAGATCAAGGGCCAGGCCCAGGGTTCGCCGTGGACCAGCCTGGCGCGCTTGTCGTTGTTGATGGCGGGGCAGCGCCTGGCTTTGCCGGCGGAGTGAAATGTATCGCGGGGCAAGCCCGCTCCTACCGATTTGTGTGGAAGCGGGCTTGCCCCGCGATAACTTCACACCTATATTGCGCCCCACACCCACCCTGCAGGACTCCCTGTCATGAGCAAAAAACCCGCAAAGCCCGGGCCCAACAAGGCCAAATCCATCGTCGCCCAGCCCTTGTTCCGCAGCCGCCAGGAACGCGCCGGCAAAGGCAAAGGCAGCTACCGCCGCGAAGCCTTCCAATCGAGAGATTGGGAGGCTTCTTACTTTTTGGCCGCATAAAGGCAAGAATCCGGCAGGCATGGTATGGTCGGCACCTGACCTGAAATACCTGGACCTGTGCATGCCCCTTTGTCTTTCCCGTCGCTGGCAACCTCGCCAGCTGATTGCCGCCTCCAGCCTCATCCTGCTTGTCGCCTGCGCGGAGAAACCCACCGCCGCCGATGCGCTGCCGCTGGCCCCTGCCCAACCGGCTCCAGTCGTCACCCTGCCCACCCCTGCCGTCGACACGCTCAGCGAGATCCAGCCGCTGCAAAGCTTCGCCCAATGGCAGGCGGGATTCCGCCAGCAAGCCCTGCAAGCGGGTATCAATGCCAGCACCTTCGACCGCGCATTCCTCGGTGTCACACCCGACATGGACGTGATCAAGGCCGACCGCAGCCAGCCTGAGTTTACCCGGCCGGTATGGGAGTACCTCGATGGTGCGCTGTCGCCACTGCGGGTACGCAACGGCAAAGGCCTGCTGGAAAAACATGCCGAGTTGCTGAGCCAGATCGAACAACGCTACGGCGTCGACCGCAATGTGCTGGTGTCGGTGTGGGGAATGGAGAGCAACTTTGGCCAGTTCCAGGGCAACAAATCGGTTATCCGCTCTCTCGCCACCCTGGCCTATGAAGGCCGCCGCCCGGCATTCGCCCAGGCGCAGTTGATCGCGGCGCTGCAAATCCTGCAAAACGGTGATATCCAGCCCGACGCCATGAAGGGCTCGTGGGCCGGGGCCATGGGCCAGACCCAGTTCATCCCCACCACCTACAACACCCATGCCGTGGATTTTGACGGCGACGGCCGCCGGGATATCTGGAACAGCTCGGCTGACGCCCTGGCCTCGACTGCGCATTACCTGCAGAGCTCCGGCTGGAAACGCGGCGAACCCTGGGGTTTTGAGGTGCAGCTGGCGCCTGGCTTCGACTACTGGCTGGCCGATGGCAGCCAGCGCAAGCCGGTATCGGAATGGCTGCAGATGGGCCTGAAACTGCCCGCCGGCGTACGTTTGCCAGCCGGCAGCGAGCAGCTGTCCGCCGCCCTGCTGTTGCCGGCCGGTTATCGCGGCCCGGCATTCCTGGTACTGGACAACTTCCGCGCGATCCTCAAGTACAACAACTCGTCGTCCTACGCCATGGCCGTCGGCCTGCTCGGCCAGCGCTTCGATGGCTCGGGCTACATTGCCGGCTCATGGCCCAAGGATGACCTGCCACTGAGCCGCAGCGAGCGTGTCGAGCTGCAGACCCTGCTCAGTGCCCGCAACTACGACGCCGGCGCCGCCGACGGCATCATCGGCGCCAACACCCGCAAGGCCATCCGCAGCGCCCAGCAGGCGCTGGGCTGGCCGGCTGATGGCTATCCGACGCACAAGCTGCTCGATAGCTTGCGTCAGCGCTGAAGCACCTCGCGGGGCAGGTCACTCTGGCCTGCCCCGCGATGGCGCTCAAACAAATCCTGCTCCAGTCGCAAACACTTGCCATCGGCATCCAGGCACACCCTGGCCCCCATCGGCAACGTCAGGTTCGGGTCGCAATGACCACTGCGCCAGCCGGCCAGCACCGGCACCTGCAGCGGTGCAAAGAACTGGCGCAGCAAGGGCGCCAGCGCCTCTAGTGCAATCCCGGCGAAATCCCCGACCAGCACGCCACGAATCCCTTCGAGCTTGCCCGCCAGACGCAATTGCGTCAGCAGGCGGTCGACCCGGTACAGCGGCTCGTTGACGTCTTCGATAAACAGAATACCGCCATCACAGTGGAGTTCTGCCGGGGTGCCCAGGGTCGCGCACAACAACGACAGATTACCCCCCAGTAAAGGCCCGCTGGCAGTGCCTGGCAGGATGGTGGTCAATGGCCAGGCCTGAGGGTGCTCAAGACGGTCACCGGCGCCCAGCTGGCCGCGCAGCTGCTCGAACAACGAAGAGAGTGTCGGCTCCTGCTTGTTGCCCAGCAGCTCCGACTTGAGCATGGCACCATGGAAAGACACAAACCCGGCATGACGGGCAATCGCCGTGTGCAGCGCGGTAATGTCGCTGTAGCCGACCAACGGCTTGGGATGCCGGCGCAGCAAGTCGAAATCGATGTTTTCCAGCAGGCGCATGCTGCCGTAGCCACCGCGCAGGCAGATGATGGCATCGACATCCTTAGCGGCAAATGCACTGTGCAGGTCTTGCAGGCGCTGCGCATCGCTACCGGCCAGATAACCCTCGGCGGCGGTTACTCCCGGGTAGATCCGGCAGCGATAGCCGCGCGCCTCGAACCACTGGTTGACCTTGAGCGTATCGACCTGAGCGGGACCTGCCGGGGCGATGATTGCGATCAGCCCGCCAGCGGGCAAGGCCATGGGCAACGGCTGGGCGTGAGACAGCACATCGGCCTGATGGGTGAAGGGAAGGTTCATCCAGACGACTCCTTGTGTGGACAGGTCGGCAAACAAAAATGCCGATGTCGCTTTGCAGCAGACATCGGCATCGAGACAACCAGGCTGTCGATCAGAGCTTGATCTTGGCCTCATGCGCCTGCTGGTCGGCATGGTACGAAGAACGCACCAGCGGACCGGAAGCAACGTTCTTGAAGCCCATCTTGTAACCTTCTTCGGCGAACCAGGCAAAGGTGTCCGGGTGCACGAAACGCTGCACCGGCAAGTGGCTGCGCGACGGCTGCAGGTACTGGCCGAGGGTCAGCATGTCGATGTTGTGCTCGCGCATGCGATGCATCACTTCGATCACTTCTTCATCGGTTTCGCCAAGGCCCAGCATCAGCCCGGACTTGGTCGGTACGTGCGGCACCAGTTCCTTGAACTTCTGCAGCAAGGTCAGCGACCACTGGTAGTCCGAACCCGGACGCGCGGCCTTGTACAGGCGCGGTACGGTTTCGAGGTTGTGGTTGAACACATCCGGCGGGGTTTCGGCGGTAATCGCCAGGGCTACATCCATGCGCCCGCGGTAGTCCGGCACCAGGGTCTCGAGCTGCACACCCGGCGACAGCGCGCGGATCTCACGGATACAGTCGGCAAAATGCTGGGCACCACCGTCGCGCAGGTCGTCGCGGTCCACCGAGGTGATCACCACGTACTTCAGGCGCAGGTCGGCAATGGCCACGGCGAGGTTCTTCGGCTCGTCGACGTCCAAGGGCTTCGGCCGGCCATGGCCGACGTCGCAGAACGGGCAGCGACGGGTGCAGATGTCACCCATGATCATGAAGGTCGCGGTGCCGCCCGAGAAGCACTCGCCCAGGTTCGGGCAGGAGGCTTCTTCGCAGACGCTGTGCAGCTTGTGCTTGCGCAGCAGTTGCTTGATGCGGTCGACTTCCGGCGAAACCGGGATACGCACGCGAATCCAGTCAGGCTTCTTTGGCAGCTCGTCAGTGGGGATGATCTTTACCGGGATACGCGCGACTTTTTCCGCGCCACGCAGTTTGACACCCGCCTCGACCTTCGGCCGAGGCGCTGGCGTCACGCTTTGCACTGGTTCTTGCACAACAGTAGTCATATTCAGAAGATTCCGCCCGTAAGGGTCGTCTGCTCAGCATAGTCGAGGTGCTTGACCAGCTGCCCGCGCAGCCTTGCCCTTACCTCAGAGAGTTCGATCGAGCCTGCCTGGTCGCGCAGCTGGGTCATGGCCAGCCCCGCATACCCGCAGGGGTTAATCCGGCGGAATGGCGCCAGGTCCATGTCCACGTTCAAGGCAAGGCCGTGGAACGAACAGCCATTGCGAATCCGCAGGCCGAGCGAGGCGATCTTCGCCCCGTCGACATAAACGCCTGGGGCATCGGCCTTGGCCGCCGCCTCGACGTTGTAACTGGCCAGCAACTCGATCAGGCAGCGCTCGATGCGGCTGACCAGATCGCGCACGCCAAAACCCAGGCGGCGTACATCCAGCAGCAAGTACGCCACCAGCTGACCCGGGCCGTGATAGGTCACCTGGCCGCCGCGATCGGTCTGCACCACCGGGATGTCACCCGGTACCAGCAGATGCTCGGCCTTGCCGGCCTGGCCCTGGGTGAACACCGCCGGGTGTTCAACCAGCCATACCTCATCCGCGGTACCCGGGCCACGCTGGTCGGTAAACCGACGCATGGCCTCCAGCACCGGCTCGTAAGGCAGCAGGCCGAGGTCGCGAAAGCCGAGACACGCGGGCATCAGAGCACCATTTTCACGATTCCGGTCGCGCGCAGGGCGCTGTTGATATCGTGCAGCTGGTCTTCACCCGTGGCGATGATGTGCAGTTGCACCGTGGTGTACTTGCCTTCCTTGCTCTGACGTTCAGCCAGGGTACTCATGTCGACCGTGGCGTACTTCTTGAGGATCTCGATCACCGTGTCCTTGAAATTGACCACGGTGTCGCCGATGACCTTGATCGGGTAATCGGCGCAGGGGAATTCGATTTTGTGCGACTTGTCAGCTTCGGTCATAGCAGTAACGGCCTCGTAAGCCGTGGCAACAACAACGCCCCCGCATGAGTGGCGGGGGCGTGGCAGGTCACGATATCAGTTGAACAACCCGTAGAAGAATAGCCGAATGCTATCCCACACACGACGGAAGAAACCACCTTCCTCAACGCCATCCAGCGCGATCAGGTCGGCACTGTGGACAACCTTGTCATCCAGTTTGACTTCCACTTTACCGATCACGTCACCTTTGTTGATCGGAGCGATCAATTGCGGGTTCATGGTCATGCTTGCGGCCAGCTTTTTCAATTGGCCTTTAGGCAAAGTCATGGTCAGGTCTTCGGCGAGACCGGCTTTGACCTGATTGGTTGCGCCCTTCCAGACCGGTGCCTGGGCAAGCTCGGTACCCTTCTGGTAGAAGGTCTGGGTTTCGAAGAAGCGGAAGCCGTAGGTCAGCAGCTTCTGGGTTTCGGCCGCACGCGATTGCTCGCTGTTGGTACCGAAGACCACGGCGATCAGGCGCATGCCGTCACGTACTGCCGAAGACACCATGCAGTAGCCGGCTTCGTCGGTGTGGCCGGTTTTCAGGCCGTCGACGGTCTTGTCGCGCCACAGCAGCAGGTTGCGGTTAGGCTGCTTGATGTTGTTCCAGAAGAACTCTTTCTGCGAGTAGATCGCATAGTGAGCCGGGTCTTCGTGGATGATCGCGCGCGCCAGCACTGCCATGTCGTGGGCCGACGAGTAGTGCTCGGGGTTCGGCAGGCCGGTCGGGTTCATGAAGTGGCTGTTGCTCATGCCCAGGTCGCCGGCGGTCTTGTTCATCATGTCGGCGAAGGCGTCTTCGCTGCCGGCGATGTGCTCGGCGAGGGCGACGCTGGCGTCGTTACCCGACTGGATGATGATGCCGTGCAGCAGGTCGCTGACGCTGACCTGGGTGCCGACCTTGATGAACATCCGCGAACCGCCGGTGCGCCAGGCGTTTTCGCTGACGGTGACCGGGTCGTTTTCGCCGATCTGCCCGCGACGGATATCCAGGGTCGCGATGTAGGCGGTCATCAGCTTGGTCAGGCTCGCCGGAGGCAGACGCTGGTCACCATTGTTCTCGACCAGGATGTTGCCGCTGGAGGCTTCCATGAGCACGTAGGACTTGGCAGCCAGTTGCGGCGGCGACGGCATCATTTGCTCTGCCGCGAAGGCGGCAGGGGCAATCATCAGCGGTACAAGCAGGCAAAGGCGTTTGGCAAAGCTGGTTATGTTCATCCGTCTCTCGAAATGGCTAATGGGCTCATGCCCTCATGGGCAAAACGTTTACAGGCGCATGGCCTGACGGGCAAAACCGCCATTGTACATGGCGGCTGCGCCCGGCTGCATGACAAACCGATCAGTCCCCCCGATCAGTCTGCCGTGACGACTTTGGGCTGCCCCAGATTGGCCAGGCGCACGCTGTCCTGCATCTGCTGGGCTTCACCCTGGCTGTTGATCGGCCCCAGGCGGACCCGGTGCAGGGTCTGCTGGTTGCGCACGATCGAACTGATGAACACCGGTGCGCTGACCATGCTGCTGAGCTTGGAGCGCAGCAGTTCGGCGGCATCGGGGTTGGCAAAAGCGCCGACCTGCAAGTAAAGACCATTGCTGGCCATCGTGTTGTTGCTGGCGACTTGCAGGGGTACGACCGCAGCGGCGTGCTGCTGCGGCGGTGGCGTCCATTGCTCGACCGTGCCGGTGCTGGCCGGCAGCGCCTGGGTCTGGGCCACTTGCGGCTGGTCGAGGACCATCGGCGCCGGCTGGCCGCGCTGGGCCCACCATTGTTTCGGGTCGATGCCTTCGACGCGCACCCGCGCGGTGCCGGTCTCGGCATAGCCGAGCTTCTTCGCCGCCGCGTACGACAGGTCGATGATGCGGTCGGAATAGAACGGCCCGCGGTCGTTGACCCGCAGGATCACGCTGCGCTGGTTGTCGAGGTTGGTAACCTTGACGTAGGCCGGCAGCGGCAGGGTCTTGTGCGCCGCGCTCATACCGTAGAGGTCATAGACCTCGCCGTTGGCGGTGTTCTGGCCGTGGAACTTGGTGCCGTACCAGGATGCCGTGCCCTCGGCGCGGTAGTTGCGCGAGTCGGGGATCGGGAAGTAGGTCTTGCCCAGCACGGTGTAGGGGTTGGCCTTGTAGTTGCCGGTGTGCACAGTCGGGGTCGCGTCGGGGATCTTCGAGACGTCGACGTCCCACCAGGGCGCGCCGTCCTTGTGGGCCCGGTTGATGTCCAGGCCGGGCTTGGCCCGCACGACATTGGCATTACCCTGGGTGGAGGTGCTCGGGCGGCTGCTCGAACAGCTCACCAGCACCAGGCCCAGGGCCGCGCAACCCAGCAGTTTCAGCGATGTAGCGGAGAACATTACGCGCATTACTTGGCGCCCCGTGCTTGAACCAGCAGGTCCGAGAGCTGATGCACTGCCATGGCATACATCACGCTGCGGTTATAGCGAGTGATCGCGTAGAAGTTTTTCAGGCCCAGCCAGTATTCCGGGCCGTTGTCACCTTCGAGCCGGAAGGCGGTGACCGGCAGATCATCGCGCAGCGCATCATGACTCGACCAGCCCAGTGCCCGCAACTCCCCGACCGTCTTGACCGCGTCGATGCCCGGGCTCAGGCCTTCGTCGACGCGTTCGCCACGCACCGTGGCGCGGCTGACCACCTGTTCGCCGGCTACCCAGCCATGACGCTTGAAGTAGCTGGCAACGCTGCCGATGGCATCGTCCGGGTTGTTCCAGATATTGATGTGGCCGTCGCCGTCAAAATCCACGGCGTAGGCGCGAAAGCTGCTCGGCATGAACTGCGGCAAGCCCATGGCCCCGGCGTAGGAGCCCTTGAGGGTCAGTGGGTCAACCTGCTCTTCACGGGCCAGCAACAGGTACTCGCGCAGCTCCTTGCGGAAGAATTCGGCACGCGGCGGATAATCGAAGCCCAGGGTCGACAGCGCATCAATCACCCGGTAATTGCCGGTGTTGCGGCCAAAGAAGGTTTCGACGCCGATGATCGAGACGATCACCTGGGCCGGCACGCCGTATTCCTGTTCGGCGCGGGCCAGGGTGGCCTCATGCTGGCGCCAGAAGTCGACGCCGCGGGCGACGCGGGCGTCGGTGAGGAACATCGGCCGGTAGTCTTTCCAGGGTTTTACCCGTTCAGCCGGGCGCGAGATCGCGTCAAGGATCGACTGCTTGCGCTGAACCTCGCGAAACACCCCCATTAGTTGCTCACCGGCAAAACCGTAGTCGCGGGTCATTTCGCCGACGAACTCGGCTACCTGGGGCGAGCCGTCGTAGTCGCCGGCAGCAGCGCCTTGCGCTCCGCCGAGCAAACCTACAAAGCCGACCCAGGGCGCACAACGAGCCGCCCAGCCACGCATTGCTTGCATGTAATTCTTCACCTTATTCAAACCTGCGCAATCCATTTGCGATGCGTATGGATCGACATTAAAACCCCAAACGCTGACAGCAGCGTCACCAACGAAGTTCCGCCATAACTAATGAAGGGCAGCGGCACCCCCACCACGGGCAACAAGCCGCTGACCATACCGATATTGACGAACACATAAACAAAGAAGGTCATGGTCAGGCTGCCGGCCAGCAACTTGCCGTAGAGCGTCTGGGCCTGGGCGGTAATCACCAGGCCGCGGCCGATCAGCAGCAGGTAGATCAAAAGCAGCGCGCAGATGCCGACCAGGCCGAACTCCTCGCCAAGCACGGCGATGATGAAGTCGGTGTGGCTTTCCGGGAGAAAGTCCAGGTGCGACTGGGTGCCCAGCAGCCAGCCCTTGCCGAACACCCCGCCCGAGCCGATCGCCGCTTTCGACTGGATGATGTTCCAGCCGGTGCCCAGCGGATCGCTTTCCGGGTCGAGAAAGGTCAGTACCCGCTGTTTCTGGTAGTCGTGCATGACGAAGAACCACATCGCCACCGCCACCGGCACTGCCGCCGCCACCACGCTGAGGATCCAGCGCCAGCGCAGGCCGCCCATGAACAGCACGAAGGCGCCGGAGGCGAGGATCAGCAAGGCGGTACCCAGGTCTGGCTGGCGCACGATGAGGATGAACGGCAGGCCGATCAGGATCAGGCTGATCACCACGTGCTTCAAATGCGGCGGCAGCGAGCGCTTGGCCAGGTACCAGGCGATGGTCGCCGGCATGATGATCTTCATGAACTCCGAGGGCTGGAAGCGGATCACCCCGGGAATGTTGATCCAGCGCGTGGCGCCCATGGCGTTGTGGCCCATGACGTCAACCACCACCAGCAGGATCACCCCGACCACATAGGCAAGGGGCACCCAGCGCGCCATGAAACGTGGTTCGAGCTGGGCAATGACGAACATCGACACCAGGCCGATGCCGAACGAACTGGCTTGCTTGAGCAGCAGGTCCCAGTTCTTGCCGCTGGCCGAATAGAGCACGAACAGGCTGCCGGCAGCCAGGGTCAGCAGCAGGATCAGCAACGGGCCGTCGACATGGATGCGCTGCAGGAAGCTTGCGCGACGACGCATTACGTCCTCGCTGGAAAGCATGCGATCGAAATTGTTCTTCACTGGGCCGATTCCTGAACGACGGTGGCGGGAGCGAACTCGGATTTGAGCCGGCCATGCTCGTCGAGCAACCAGGCGTCCATTACCTGACGCATCACCGGCGCCGCGACGCGGCCACCCGCTTCGCCGTTTTCGATCATCACCGAAACCACGATCTTCGGGTTCTCTGCCGGGGCGAAGCCGACGAACAGGGCGTGGTCGCGGTGGCGTTCCTGAACCTTGTTGCGGTCGTACTTCTCGCCCTGCTTGATCGCTACCACCTGGGCGGTACCACTCTTGCCGGCAATCCGGTACTGGGCACCGGCGGCGGCGGCGCGGGCGGTACCGCGGGCGTTGTGCATCACCTGCTCCATGCCATGGGTGACCCTGGCCCAGTCGGACTTGTCACGCAAGACGATGTCTTCCATCGGGTTCTCGTCCACCGGTGGCTGGCCTTCGATGGTCTTGGCCAGGTGCGGACGGTTCCACTTGCCCTTGCTGGCGATCAGGGCGATGGCCTGGGCCATCTGCAGCGGCGTGGTCTGCATGTAGCCCTGGCCGATACCGAGGATCAGCGTCTCGCCCGGGAACCAGGCCTGGCGGCGGGTGGCGCGCTTCCATTCGCGAGTCGGCATCAGGCCGGCGGACTCCTCGAACATGTCGAGGGAGACTTTCTGCCCGAGGCCGAACTTGTTCATGTAGCTGGACAGACGGTCGATGCCCATCTTGTGCGCCAGGTCGTAGAAGTAGGTGTCGTTGGAGCGCATGATCGCCAGGTCGAGGTCGACCCAGCCGTCGCCGCTGCGGTTCCAGTTGCGGTACTTGTGGTCATAGTTGGGCAGTTGGTAGAAGCCCGGGTCGAACACCCGGCTGCTGGCGGTGACCACGCCACTGTCGAGGCCGGCGATGGCCACTGCCGGCTTGATGGTCGAACCCGGCGGGTACAGGCCGCGCAGCACGCGGTTGAACAGCGGCCGGTCGATCGAATCGCGCAGCTCGGCATAGGCCTTGAAGCTGATGCCGGTGACGAACGGGTTGGGGTCAAAGCTTGGCTGGCTGACCATCGCCAGTACTTCGCCGGTATTTGGGTCGAGTGCGACAATGGCGCCGCGGCGCCCGCCCAGCGCGGCCTCGGCAGCTTCCTGCAGCTTGATGTCGAGGCTCAGGACGATGTCTTTGCCGGGGATCGGGTCGGTACGCTTGAGCACCCGCAATACCCGGCCACGGGCGTTGGTCTCAACCTCTTCGTAACCCACCTGGCCGTGCAGTTCCGGCTCGTAGAAGCGCTCGATGCCGGTCTTGCCGATATGGTGGGTGCCGCTGTAGTTGACCGGGTCGAGGGTCTTCAGCTCTTTCTCGTTGATCCGCCCGACATAACCGACCGAGTGAGCAAAGTGCGCTCCCTGCGGGTAATGGCGCACCAGCTGCGCGACCACCTCGACGCCGGGCAGGCGGAACTGGTTCACCGCAACCCGGGCGATCTGTTCTTCGGTCAGCTCGAACAGGATCGGCACCGGCTCGAACGGCCGGCGGCCCTGGCGCATGCGCTTTTCAAACAGGGTGCGGTCGTCCGGGGTCAGCTCGAGCACCTCGACGATCACATCGAGTACCTGCTGCCAGTCGCCGGAGCGCTCACGGGTCATGGTCAGGCTGAAGCTTGGCCGGTTATCGGCGACGATCACCCCGTTGCGGTCGAAGATCAGCCCGCGAGTCGGCGGAATCGGCTGCACATGCACCCGGTTATTTTCCGACAGGGTCGAGTGATAGTCGTACTGGATCACCTGCAGGTAATACAGGCGGGCGATCAACACGCAAATCAGCAGGACGATCGCCACTGCACCGACCACGACGCGGCTACGCACCAGACGGGCGTCTTTCTCGTGATCCTTGAGGCGAATCGGCTGCGACATTGAAAAGGCTTAAGGCTTATTTGTGGTAGGGGTGCCCGGACAATACGGTCCAGGCGCGGTACAGCTGTTCGCCGATCAGTATCCTTACCAACGGGTGGGGCAGTGTCAGCGGCGACAGCGACCAGCGCTGCTCGGCCCGCGCACAGACTTCCGGCGCCAGCCCTTCGGGGCCGCCGACCATGAAGTTGACGGTACGCGAATCCAGCCGCCAGCGGTCCAGCTCGACCGCCAGTTGCTCGGTACTCCAGGGCTTGCCATGGACCTCCAGGGTGACAATCCGTTCCCCTGGCTGGACCTTGGCAAGCATGGCCTCACCCTCCTGACGGATCAGGCGGGCGACGTCGGCATTCTTGCCCCGGGTATTGAGCGGTATTTCCACCAGCTCCAGCGACAGCTCCGCGGGCAGGCGCTTGGCATATTCATGCCAACCGTCCTCGACCCACTTGGGCATGCGCGAGCCGACCGCGATCAGACGCAGACGCACGAGCCTTCCTTATTCCCGATCTTTCAGCTTGTCTGCAAAGTCGTGGGTGTTTTCCGGGCTGTGGTGCTTGCCATCGGCGGCACGGCTCTGCTCGGCACCCATCCACAGACGCTCAAGGTCGTAGAACTGACGGGCAGCGGCAGTCATCATGTGGACGATGACATCATTCAGGTCCAGCAGTACCCAGTCGCTGTCGCCCTTGCCTTCTTCGCCCAGTGGCTGCACGCCCTTGGCCTTGACCTGCTCACGGACCTTTTCCAGCATCGCGCTGATCTGGCGGTTGGAGGTACCGGTGGCGATGATCATGTAGTCGGTCAGGCTGTGCTTTTCTTTTACGTCGATAACCTGGATGTCCTGGGCCTTGACGTCTTCCAGGGCGGACTTGGTCAGTTCGACCAGCTCTTCGGCGCTGACGTTGTGTTTTTGCTTGGTCATATAAAACTCATTCAACTCAATAGTATGAGGCGCTTCTCAGCACCCTCAGTTCGGCGCACGGTAAAGGTTGTGCGCATCGATGTAGGCCAGTACTGCGTCCGGCACCAGAAACCGCACCGACTTGCCGCTGGCCAGCAGCTGTCGGATCTGCGTGGCTGACACCGCAAGCGGCGTCTGCCAGACGAATGCAATATTCCCGGCAGGCCCTTCAAGGGCCTGCGGATCACTGACCGAACGTGCGGCCAGCAGGTTGCGCAAGGCATCCGGCGGCTCGACGTCGGCATCCGGGCGTTGCAGCACCAGGATGTGACAGTGTTGCAGCAATTCTTCCCAACGGTGCCAACTGGGCAGGCCGCAGAACGCGTCCCAGCCCAGCAGCAGAAACAGTTGCTCCGAGGCGGCCATTTCAGCACGCATCAGTTCCAGCGTTTCGATGGTGTACGACGGCTTGTCACGGGCCAGTTCGCGGGCATCGACCGACAGCGTAGGCACGCCCTGAACCGCGCACTGGACCATCGCCAGCCGGTCCTGGGCCGACACTTGCGGCGTATCACGGTGCGGCGGGCGGGCGTTGGGCATCAGCCGCAGCTCGTCGAGCGCCAGCACTTCGGCGACCTCCAGCGCACTGCGCAGGTGTCCGATGTGCACCGGGTCGAAAGTCCCGCCGAGCACGCCGATGCGCCGGGCGGGCGACATCGTCGAGACTGGGGCGAGCGGTTTGCGCTCGGCCAAGTCAGAGCGACTCCTGTCCGCGCAGCTGACCGTCGCCGATCACCACGTATTTTTCGCAGGTCAGGCCTTCCAGGCCAACCGGGCCTCGGGCGTGCAGCTTGTCGGTGGAAATCCCGATCTCCGCGCCCAGACCGTACTCGAAACCGTCGGCAAAGCAGGTCGGGGTGTTGATCATTACCGACGACGAATCGACCTCGGCCATGAACTGGCGAGCCTGCGCCTGGTGTTCGGTGACGATCGAATCGGTATGGTGCGAGCCATAGCGATTGATGTGTTCGATGGCCTGGTCCAGACCGTCCACTACGCGGATCGACAGAATCGCCGTGAGGTATTCGGTGTTCCAGTCCGTTTCGGTCGCCGGCAGCGCCTCGATGATTTTCAGCGTGCGCTCACAACCGCGCAATTCGACGCCTTTTTCCCGAAATTGTCGGGCCATTTCCGGCAGGAACTCGGCCGCGACCGACTGATCGACCAGCAGGGTTTCCATCGCCCCGCAGATGCCGTAGCGGTAGGTCTTGGCGTTGAAGGCGATGCGCCGGGCCTTGTCCAGCTCGGCGTGCTCAGCCACATAGACGTGGCAGATACCATCGAGGTGCTTGATCACCGGCACGCGCGCGTCGCGGCTGATGCGCTCGATCAGGCCCTTGCCGCCACGCGGCACGATGACGTCGACGAACTCCGGCATGCTGATCAATGCGCCAACCGCCTCGCGATCGGTGGTTTCGACCACTTGCACCACCGCCGCCGGCAAGCCGGCCTCGGCCAGGCCGCGCTGGATGCAGGCGGCAATGGCACGGTTGGAATGGATGGCTTCGGAGCCGCCGCGCAGGATGGTGGCGTTGCCCGACTTCAGGCACAGGCTGGCAGCGTCGATGGTCACGTTCGGACGCGACTCGTAAATGATGCCGATCACCCCCAGCGGCACGCGCATCTTGCCGACCTGAATACCCGATGGCCGGTAGCTCATGTCGCGGATCGCGCCGACCGGGTCCGGCAGGCTGGCCACCTGGCGCAGGCCGACGATCATGCCGTCGATGCGTGCCGGGGTCAGCGCCAGGCGCTCGAGCATGGCCGCTTCCAGGCCATTGGCGCGGCCAGCAGCGAGGTCCAGTTCGTTGGCGGCGGTCAGCTCGGCGCGGGCAGCGTCCAGGGCGTTGGCGGCGGCTTGCAGGGCGCGGTTCTTTTGCGCAGTGCTGGCACGGCCGATCACGCGCGACGCCGCGCGGGCAGCGCGACCCAGGCGGGTCATGTAGTCAAGAACGGACTCAGTCATGGGCTCAGTGGTCTTGGCGAAGGGGAAAATCGGATGATTATAACTGTCGTGTGGCCCCACGCCCAGCGGTGACAGGCGGATGGTCGAAAAGAGTGCCGGCCCCTCGCTTCATAATGGCCATTCAGGGTTGGTTAAGACAGAAATTGCTATCATCGCCCACCTGTCCACCCGCGAACCTGCCCGCATGCCAGACTCCGCCCCCTGCCCGCCCAAGGCCCTGCCCGACAGCTTCTTCGACCGCGACGCTGGCGAATTGGCCAGGGCCCTGCTGGGCAAGGTCATCCGCCACCGCTACGGCCCGTACTGGCTGGCGGCACGGATTATCGAGACCGAGGCCTACTACCTCAGCGACAAGGGCAGCCACGCTTCGCTCGGCTACACCGAAAAACGCCGGGCGCTGTTCCTCGACGGCGGGCACATCTACATGTATTACGCCCGCGGCGGCGACTCGCTGAACTTCAGCGCCCACGGGCCGGGCAATGCGGTGTTGATCAAATCGGCCTACCCCTTCGTCGATGCCTTGTCGGATGACAACAGCCTGGCACAGATGCAACTGAACAACCCTGACGCCAGCGGCCAGGCGCGCC
This sequence comes from Pseudomonas sp. UC 17F4, assembly GCF_900101695.1. Taxonomy (NCBI): domain Bacteria; kingdom Pseudomonadati; phylum Pseudomonadota; class Gammaproteobacteria; order Pseudomonadales; family Pseudomonadaceae; genus Pseudomonas; species Pseudomonas sp. UC 17F4. The sequence goes on along the minus strand of NZ_FNKV01000001.1, from coordinate 1,421,135 downwards.
CGCCCGAACGCCTGTGCGCCGGCCAGACCCTGCTGTGCAAGGCCCTGGGCCTGAAAGTGCCGCACTGGGACGGCAAACGCTTTGATGCCGAGCAGCTGTTTGTCGAGGACTGCGGTATCAAAGTGAAACAAATTATCCAGACCACCCGCTTGGGGATTCCCCACGGCCGCGATGAACATCTGCCCTACCGTTTCGTCGACGCCGACTTTGCCCGCCATTGCACACGGAACCCGCTGCGCCGGGGCCAAGTCGAAGGCCGGGACTACTTTTTACTGACACAAGGAAACTGACACGATGGGCCCATGGCTCGACAGCCTGACCACTTGGCTCAGCGCCAACCCGCAGTGGCTGGGATTAGCGATTTTTCTGGTGGCCTGCGTGGAATGCCTGGCGATTGCCGGGATTATCGTCCCCGGCACCGTTTTGCTGTTCGCCGTCGCGGTACTGGCCGGCAGCGGTGCGTTGAGCCTGGGCGAAACCCTGTTGCTGGGCTTTGCCGGTGGTTTGCTCGGCGACGCGATCTCCTACACCTTAGGCCGGCGCTTTCATCAGAACATCCGCCGCTTGCCGCTGCTGCGCCACCATCCGGAATGGATCGGCAGCGCCGAAACCTACTTTCAGCGCTATGGTATCGCCAGCCTGCTAGTCGGGCGCTTCATCGGCCCGCTGCGGCCGATGCTGCCCATGGTCGCCGGCATGTTCGACATGCCGCTGCCGCGTTTTATCGCCGTCAGCCTGCTGGCCGGGGCCGGTTGGGCAGTGGCTTACCTGCTGCCGGGCTGGGCAACCGGCGCGGCCATGCGCCTGCCGTTGCCGGAAGGCTTCTGGCCACAGGCTGGGGTAGTGATGGGCGGCCTGGCGGTGCTGGTCGGCCTGAGCATCAACAGCAGCCTGCGCAGCATGCGCCGCGGCACCCGGCTGATTGCCGGGATGAGCTTGCTGGCCCTGACCGGGCTGTTTCTCGGCTGGCCATACCTGACCCAGTTCGACCAGGGCCTGATGACCCTGATCCAGGAGAACCGCAGCCGCGCCATCGACGGCACGGTGGTGCTGATCACCCGCCTCGGCGATTTCCGAACCCAGTTCTTCCTCGGCGGCCTGCTCACCGGCCTGTTATTGCTGGCCCGCCAGTGGCGCCCGGCGATTTTCGCCGGCAGCACCCTGATCGGCACGGCCCTGGCCAATGGCAGCCTCAAGTGGCTGTTTGCCCGGGCGCGCCCGGAGGTACTCACTGATCCGCTGACCACCTACAGCATGCCCAGCGGGCACAGCTCGGCGTCGTTTGCGTTCTTCCTGGTACTGGCGGTGCTGGCCGGGCGCGGGCAGCCGCCGCGCATGCGCCTGACCTGGATCATGCTGGGTTGCATTCCGGCACTGGCGATCGCGCTGTCACGGGTGTACCTGGGGGCGCACTGGCCGACCGACATCCTCGCCGGCGCCATGCTCGCCTGCTGCGTGTGCGCTACCAGCCTGACCCTGACCCAATACCGGCAACCGCTCACCGCCCTGCCGCTACGGGTCTGGTGGCTGATCCTGCCGGCCTGCGTCGCCCTGCTGGCGTTCTTCGCCCTGCACTCGCTGCCGCACGCCTTGCTGCGCTACCAGTACTGAGGCATCAGGCGAACAGCTCGCCTTGCAGCCGGTCAAGCAGCGCCTGGATAGCCTCCAGGCGCTTGTGCGGTGAGTCGATGGCCAGCAGGTCGAGTTTATCTTCTTCAACGAACGGCAGCAGGTAGGCGAGCTGGTTGGCCAGGGCCTGCTGGCCCTGGACCGTCACCGGCATGCCCAGCGCCTCGACCATCGGGTGCTCGCCCAGGGCTTGCAGCAGCGCCAGCAAGTCGTGATGGTCATCTTCCAGCGGCTCGTCGGCAAGCTCCGGCAGCCACGACACATCAGCGACCAGCAACTGGTCCTTCTGCACCTCGAACGGCCCGACACGAAAGCGCCGGGTGCCTTCGACCCGAATCCCCAGCAGGCCGTTGTCCTGCTGCTGAAAATCGCGAATCAGCGCCTCGCAGCCAACCTGCGAGAAACCGCTGGGCGCAGCGCCAACCTGCTCGCCCTCAAGGATGCACACCACGCCAAAACCGCCGCCCTGCTTCATGATGCGACCAATCATGTCCAGGTAACGCGCCTCGAATATCTGCAGATCGAGAAAGCAGCCCGGGAACAGCACGGTATTGAGCGGAAACAGGGGTAACGTCATTGCAACTCCTCAAGCAACCAGGCTAACCGCCAGTGGCAGGAATACCGCCGTGGCAACCCCCATCAGGCTCATCGCCAGGGCCGCGAAGGCCCCGCATTCTTCACTTTCCTGCAGCGCTACCGAAGTACCAACCGCATGCGCAGTCACGCCTAAAGCCATGCCGCGCGCTTCAGGGCTGTGCACACCACAACGCGACAGCAGCGCCGGGCCGAAAATCGCCCCGATCACCCCGGTGATCAACACGAACACCGCCGCCAGCGCGGCCACGCCGCCAATCTGCTCGGCCACCAGCATGGCAATCGGCGAGGTCACCGATTTTGGCGCCATGGTCATCAGGATCATGTGCTCGGCGCCAAACCACCAGCCCAGCAACAGGCAGGCGCCGGTGGCGAACACCCCTCCGATTACCAGCGTAGTAAAGGTCGGCCAGAACAGCTGGCGAATGCGCCGCAGGTTGAGATAGAGCGGCACCGCCAGGGCCACGGTCGCCGGGCCCAGGAGGATGTTCATGATCTCGGTGCTTTTGCGATATTCGCTGTAAGTCAGGCCACAGCCCAGCAGTACGCCAATGACTACCAGCATCGACACCAGCACCGGCTGCAGGAAGATCCAGCGGGTTTTCTCGTAGGCCGCCAGCACCAGCTGGTAGGCGCCCAGGGTGATGCCGATGCCAAACAGCGGATGGTGAATGACGGCGTTGACGGCGCCGCTCCAGTCCAGGCTCATGGCTGCTCCTCATGGCTGCCCTGGCGGGCCATCAGCTTGTGCATCAGCACGCCGACGAACACCAGGGTGAGCAGCGCCGACAGCACCAGGGCGCCGACGATGGCCCAGAAGTCGGCGGCGATATCCGCGGCATAGACCATTACCCCCACCGCCGGCGGCACCAGCAGCAGTGGCAAGTAGCGCAGCAGGCTGTTGGCCGCCTCGCTCAGGGGCGCGCCCACCTCGCCACGCAGCATCAGGTACACCAGCAGCAACAGCAGGCCGATGATCGGCCCGGGGAGGATCGGCACCACCAGGTGATTGATCGCCGTTCCGAGCAACTGGAACAGCACCAGCCAGGTCAAACCACGCAACAGCATAAGCATCTCCTTGAGGCCTGGCGGCCATTATAAGCACGCTAACGACCGGGCTATAAGCCGATCTTCGCCGACTTGACCACTTCCTGCAGGCGTGCTGATCTTAGACTTTCGAATCTGCCGAAGTCATAACAAAACCAAAGACAATCTGGAGAGTCACAATGCCCTATGTACCTGTTGCAGAGCTTTCGCAGTACGTTGGAAAGGAACTGGGACGTTCCGAATGGCTGACCATCGATCAACAGCGCATCAACCTGTTTGCCGAGGCGACCGGCGACTTTCAGTTCATCCATGTCGACCCGGACAAGGCGGCAAAAACGCCATTTGGCAGCACCATCGCTCACGGTTTTCTCACCCTGTCGCTGATCCCCAAGTTGATGGAAGGCATTCTGGTTGTGCCTGAAGGCCTGAAAATGGCCGTCAACTATGGCCTGGACAGCGTGCGTTTCATCCAGCCGGTGAAAGTCGACAGCAAGGTGCGGCTCAAGGTCGATCTGGCCGAGGTGACCGAGAAGAAACCCGGACAGTGGCTGCTCAAGGTCACCGCCACCCTGGAAATCGAAGGCCAGGAAAAACCTGCCTACATCGCCGAACCGCTGTCGCTCTGCTTCATCTGAGCCAGGCACTGGGTGAAACCGTCCTGGCGACTGTTTCACCCCCCGCGTTCTACGGCATACTCGGGGCCTCACTTGTCCGGACCCCGCCATGCGCCCACTCGTTCCCCTTGCCCTGACCCTGCTACTGGCCGCTTGCGGTGACGGCGAACCCCTGTCGCCGCCCGATGCGCGCCTGCCCGATGGCGGCCGCTATCGGGGCGAGGTGGTCGACGGCCTGCTGCAAGGTGCCGGGCGCATCGACTACCCCAACGGCAGTTGGTACAAGGGCAACTTCCTCAATGGCCAGTGGCATGGCCAGGGTGAATGGCATGGTAGCAATGGCGAGGTCTACCGCGGCGGGTTCCAGCAGGGCCTGTTCCACGGCCTGGGCACCCTGAAAACACCGGGCAGCAGCTACACCGGTGGGTTCAAGCTCGGCCGCCGCGACGGCGAAGGCACCCTCAAGGAACCCGGCCTGCTTTACCGTGGCCAGTTCAAGGACGACCAGTACCACGGCGCCGGCCATCTCGAACTGGCTGACGGCAGCCAGTACCAGGGCCTGTTCGCCCGCGGCAAACCCAATGGCGAAGGCATCCGCAGCGACGCCAGCGGCAACCAGTTCAGCGGCCGTTTCGTCAACGGCCAGCTCGAAGGCAGCGGTACCTTCAACAGCGCCGAAGGCGACCAGTACATCGGTGCCTTCCATGACAACCGCCTGGAAGGCCGCGGCCGTTACGAAAACACCGATGGTGACGTGTGGATCGGCCAGTTCAAGGACGGCTCGCTCAGCGGCAAGGGCGAGCTGATCGGCAGCGACGGCAGCCACTACAAGGGTTATTTTCGCGACTGGCGGTTTTCCGGTAACGGGCGCCTGCAGTTGCCGGACGGCAGTGTCTATGTCGGCGGCTTCGAGAACGACACCTACCAGGGCAACGGCCGCCTGACCCTGCTCGACGGGCGCAATGAAAGCGGCCAGTGGCTCAATGGCCAGCGCGTGCGCGACGAGCACGGCAAACTGCTGCCCGACCCGCTGGAACTGGCGCTGCTCAACCAGGGCGGCCTGCTCGACCAAGCGCTGGCCAAGGTGCCGGCCTCGACCCCGGACATCGAACTCTACAGCCTGGCCCTGGGGGGCGATGGCAAACAGAGCGTGTTCCTGCGCGAGGCCGATTACGTCAGCAACATGCTCAAGAGCCGCTTTGGCGCGGTCGGCCAGATCAGCCTGGTCAACCACCGCGACCACCTCAGCGACCGGCCCATGGCCACCCGCGAGAACCTTGCCCGCGCCGTGCGCACCCTGGCCGAACGCAGCGGCCCGGAAGACCTGGTGTTCATCTACCTGACCAGCCACGGCAGCCACGAGCACGAACTGGTACTCGACCAGCCGCGCCTGCAACTGGCAGACCTGCCCGCCGATGCCCTGGCCACGACCCTGGCGCCCTTGAAAGACCGCGACAAGATCATTGTCATCTCGGCCTGTTATTCAGGTGGCTATATCGCCCCGCTCAAAGACGAGCGGACCCTGATCATGACCGCCTCGCGCGCCGACCGGGTGTCGTTCGGCTGCTCCGAAGAAGCCGACTTCACCTACTTTGGCGACGCCCTGTTCGCCCAGGCCCTGAACCAGACCGACGACCTGCAGCAGGCCTTCGAGCGGGCCAGCGCCAGCGTCTCCGAGCGCGAGGCCATTGAAGGCTTCGATGCCTCCGAGCCTCAGATCTGGGCACCCAAGGGCGTACTCGATCACTGGCAGCGCCTGCGCCAGCAACAAGCGCGCAAAGCCTTGCAAAGTGATGCGGGCAAGCAACAGGCCGAGCATGCAAAAAATGCTGGCAACCACTAAGCTGACTGTATCAAGGGAGAGACATCATGTACTTGACGCCTCAGCACATCCTGCTTGCCGGAGCCACCGGTCTTACCGGTGAACACTTACTTGATCGGCTGCTCAACGAGCCCACCGTCAGCCGCGTATTGGCCCCCACCCGTCGCCCACTGGCCGAACACCCGCACCTGGAAAACCCGGTGGGTGACCCGGCGGTGTTCCTCCCGCAACTGGCAGGTCGCGTCGACATCGCCTTCTGCTGCCTGGGCACCACGATCAAGCAGGCAGGGTCCGAGCCGGCCTTTCGCGCGGTCGACCTGGACATGGTCGTCGCCTTCGGCAAGCGCGCCCGGGAGATGGGCGCGCGGCACCTGCTGGTGGTCAGCGCCCTGGGCGCCGACCGCAGATCGCCGATCTTCTACAACCGGGTCAAAGGCGAAATGGAGGCCGCATTGAAGGCCCAGGACTGGCCGCAACTGACCATCGCCCGGCCTTCGCTGCTGCTGGGTGACCGCATCGAACCGCGGATGTCGGAACGCTTGGCCGGGCCGCTGTCGAAGCTGATCCCGGGCAAGTACCGGGGCATCGAGGCCTGCCAACTGGCCAGGGCGCTGTGGCGTTTGGCGCTGGAAGAGCAGGACGGGATCCGGATTGTCGAGTCGGATGAATTGCGCCGGTTGGGCAAGTAGCAATCGCGGGGCAACCCCCTCCCACAGAGTGTGTGGGAGCGGGCTTGCCCCGCGATCAGGCCAGCCGCTACAACCCGCCCGTCGCCTGAAAGCCAATTCCCAGCGCGGTCAATACCGACAGCGGTAGCAGCACGGTATCAAGCAAGGCACTGCCCGGCAGGTCCAGCCCGGGATACTTCGGCGCCTCGGCGCCAAAGCGGTCAATGGCGCAACAACCGCCCTGCAACGCATACAGATCCAGGCGCGTACCGGCATATACCACCGGCGCCCCCGGTTTGGCCGCGTCCAGGGTGCGCACACTGGCGCAACCGCTAGCCATCACGCACAGCAGCATCACGCCCAGCAGGCGCTTCATTCATCCGCGCCCAGATGATGCTCGCCCCAACGCGGCAGCATGTCCTGGGGAATGTTCAGCAGGTTGAGGATCCGTGCGACAACAAAGTCGATCAGGTCGTCGATGGTCTGCGGCTGATGATAAAAGCCCGGCGCCGCCGGCAGGATCACCGCGCCCATGTTCGACAGCTTGAGCATGTTCTCCAGGTGGATGGTCGAGAACGGTGCCTCACGCGGCACCAGGATCAACTGCCGACGCTCCTTCAGGGTCACGTCTGCAGCCCGCTCGATCAGATTGTTGCAGGCGCCGGTGGCAATCGCCGACAAGGTCCCGGTCGAGCACGGCACCACCACCATCGCCGCCGGCGCGCCAGAGCCCGAGGCGACCGGCGACATCCAGTCTTCCTTGCCATACACGCGGATCTGCCCGGCGGCAGCGCCGGTGTACTCGGTGAGGAAGGCCTGCATGGCTTGCGGTTTGGCCGGCAGCAACACATCAGTCTCGGTGGCCATCACCAGTTGCGCGGCCTTGGAGATCAGAAAATGCACCTCGCGGTCTTCGCGCACCAGGCAATCGAGCAGGCGCAGCCCATACTGCGCCCCCGAAGCCCCGGTCATGGCCAGGGTGATGCGTTCCGGCCCGCTCATTTCAGCGCCTCGGCCAACTTGCCGTGCAGGCCGCCGAAGCCGCCATTGCTCATGATCACCACCTGGGTGCCGGGCTTGGCCTGGCTCTTGACCCGTTCGATGATCGCTTCAAGGCTGTCGGCCACCACAGCCGGCACCTTGCATTCGGCGGCGGTGGCGGCCAGGTCCCAGCCCAGGTTCGGCGGTGCGTACCAGATCACCTGGTCGGCATCGTTGACGCTCTCGGGCAGGCCATCACGGTGGGCGCCGAGCTTCATCGAGTTGGAGCGCGGCTCGATCACGGCAATCAGCGGAGCATCGCCGATGCGTTTGCGCAAGCCATCGAGGGTGGTGGCGATAGCGGTCGGGTGGTGAGCGAAGTCGTCATAGATGGTCACTCCCTGTACTTCAGCGACCTTTTCCATCCGCCGCTTGACGCTCTTGAACGCGCTCAATGCGGCAATACCCATGGCCGGCACCACGCCGACATGACGTGCAGCCGCCAAAGTAGCCAGGGCGTTGGCGACGTTGTGCTGCCCGGTCAGCTCCCACTCGACCACGCCCTGGATTTCGCCTTCGAAGCTGACTTCGAAACGCGAACCGTCGGCGCAGAGCAGTTTGACCCGCCACTGCCCGCCTTCACCGGTGGTCTGCACCGGCGTCCAGCAGCCCATCTTGATCACGCGCTCAAGGGCCGGCTCGGTGGTCGGATGGATCACCAGGCCTTCGCTTGGAATGGTTCGCACCAAGTGGTGGAACTGTCGCTCGATGGCGGCCAGGTCTGGGAAGATATCCGCATGATCGAACTCAAGGTTATTGAGGATCGCGGTACGGGGACGGTAGTGCACGAACTTCGAGCGCTTGTCGAAGAAGGCGCTGTCATATTCGTCGGCCTCGACCACGAAGAACGGCGTGCCGCCCAGGCGCGCCGAGACCGAGAAATTCTGCGGCACGCCGCCGATCAGGAAGCCCGGGCTCATGCCGGCGTGCTCCAGCACCCAGGCAAGCATGCTGCTGGTGGTGGTCTTGCCATGGGTGCCGGCAACCGCCAGCACCCAGCGGCCTTGCAGCACGTGGTCGGCCAGCCACTGCGGGCCCGACACGTAGGGCAGGCCCTTGTTCAGTACGTACTCGACTGCCGGGTTGCCCCGCGACAGGGCGTTGCCGATCACCACCAGGTCGGGCGCCGGGTCCAGTTGGGCGGCGTCATAGCCCTGGGTCAGTTCGATGCCCTGGGCTTCAAGCTGGGTGCTCATCGGTGGGTAGACGTTGGCATCGGAGCCGGTGACCCGATGGCCAAGCTCCTTGGCCAGCACGGCCAGCGAACCCATGAAAGTGCCGCAAATACCGAGAATATGAATGTGCATGATCGACCTCGCAAAACGTCGAGGCAGGGTAGCCTAGGGCGCGACAAATCGCATCCTGTGTTTCGCTCAGGCGTCCCGGGCGATGCCGTGTTTGCGAAGTTTTCGATACAAGGTATTACGGCTAACCCCCAACTGCGCGGCGACATGGGTCATGTGCCAGCGCTGCTGCTCCAGCACTGCCAGCAAGGCGTTGCGCTCGGCGCTGTCCAGCAGCGGCGCGGGGTTATCCACAGGTGAGGAGCTTTTGATAAGTGCCGGCGGCTGGCGAACTACCGCCGGCAGGTCGGCAAACTCGATGTGCCCCTCTTCGCTCAGCGCCACCAAGGTACGCAGGACGTTGCGCAGCTGGCGCACGTTGCCCGGCCAGGCGAAGTCGAGCAACGCCCGGCGCGCCGCAGGGTCCAGGCTTACGCTTTGCTCACCGGCCTCTTCGGCCAGGATGAAGTCGAGCAACTGCGACTTGTCGCTGCGCTCGCGCAAGGCCGGCAGATCGATTTCCAGGCCGTTGAGACGGTAATAAAGGTCTTCGCGGAAACTGCCATCTTCGACCCGCTCAAGCAAGTTGCGGTGGCTGGCGCTGATGATGCGCACGTTGACGGCCTGCGGTTCGCCACCGATGGGCACCACCATGCGGTCTTCGAGCACGCGTAAAAGACGGGTTTGCAGGGCCAGCGGCATGTCGCCAATTTCGTCCAGCAATAGCGTGCCACCGTCGGCCTGCTGCAGCTTGCCGCGCATGCCCTCCTTGCGCGCCCCGGTAAAACTGCCGCCGCGATAGCCGAACAGCTCGCTCTCGATCAGGCTCTCGGGGATCGACGCACAGTTGAGGGCAACAAACGCCTTGCTGCTGCGTTGGCTGGCCTGGTGTACGGCTTTGGCGAAGGCCTCCTTGCCGCAACCGGTCTCGCCGCGCAGCAGCAATGGCACATCGCGTTCGAACACACGAACGGCCCGGCGAAAATCGTTCTGCAGGGCCGGATCGACCAGACAGATGCCACCGGGCTGCGAGGTTTTCGCCGGGGCAACAAACGGCGCCGCTGCCGGCGCCAGCGAACGCACCTGGCCGCGCAGACTGGCGAACAGTACCCGGCCGTCGCGGGTGCGTAGCGGCCAACTGGTGTTGGCCTGGGCAGTGGCGCGGCTGAACAACTCATCCTGCGCACAATCGAAGAACATATCCACAGGCTTGCCGAGCACACCGCCACGGATGGTGCCCAGCAGGTTCAAGGCGCTCTGGTTGACCGCGCAGATCCGCCCGTCGCCATCAAAGGCCAGCAGCCCTTCGCTGAACATCCCTACCGATTCGGCCTGCAGATGAAAGCGCAGGAGGAACTGGTTATCGAAATAGCGCAAAAAGTAGCTGCTCTCGATCATCTTCGCCGAGAGGTTGACCAGCGCCATGGTGTGAAACTGGCTCTGGCGCGAAACATCAGCGCGGGCAGACGAGACATCGAGCACCGCCAGCAACTCGCCGTGCGGGTCGAACACCGGGCTGGCCGAGCAGGTCAGGCCGGTATGACGGCCACGAAAGTGCTCATCCTGGTGGATGGTTACCGCCTGGCGCTCGACCAGGCAGGTGCCGATGCCGTTGGTACCTTCACGTGCCTCGCTCCAGTCGGCACCCAGCCACAGCCCGGCGCGCTCGAAGATGCGCCGTTCGGTAGGCGCGGTGACGCAATTTAGGATGACCCCGCGGGCATCGGTGAGCAGCACCGCATGGCCGGCACCGGACAGCTGCTGGTGCAGGCTGTTCATCTCGTTGCCGGCGATCTGCAGTACCTGCTGCAAGCGCTCGCGGCTTTCCAGCACGCGGCCGTGCTCGAGCACGGTCGGGGCCATGCTCTGGGCCGGATCCAGGTGATAGTCCTCAAGGCAACGCAGCCAGGAACGGGCAATCGACGGATCGCTGCCGGGGCCCTGTGCCAGGGCCTTGCCCTGGGTCACGGTGAGGACTTGCCGGGCATGCCGGCTAAGGTGATTGCTCTGCACTTTTTATTGTTCTCCGCAGACGAGATAAGCCCAGCATCCTCCACCCGTCGGCGCAATGCAATGCTGGCTTGACCGCTGGGTCACGCTTTGTGTCAGCAACGGTACAAAGTGTCACCCAGGCTGTACCGGCGCTGCTACAGCGCCCTTCCTGCACCTGCGTAAAAACCTGCCAAGCCCTTGATTTAACTGGGGTCGGCCACACTGGCCCAACCCTTGCTCTATGCTTTACATCCTCCCCAACAAGCACAATAGCCAGGAGAAACATCATGCGTTATGCACATCCCGGTACCGAAGGCGCCAAGGTTTCCTTCAAGAGCCGTTACGGGAACTACATCGGTGGCGAGTTCGTTGCCCCAGTCAAAGGCCAGTACTTCGAAAACACCTCGCCGGTGAACGGCCAGCTGATCGCCGAATTCCCCCGCTCGACTGCCGAAGACATCGAAAAAGCCCTGGATGCCGCCCACGCCGCCGCTGATGCCTGGGGCACAACCTCGGTGCAGGCACGTTCGCTGATCCTGCTGAAAATCGCCGACCGTATCGAACAGAACCTCGAACTGCTGGCCATCACCGAAACCTGGGACAACGGCAAGGCCATCCGCGAAACCCTCAACGCTGACATCCCGCTGGCTGCCGACCATTTCCGCTACTTCGCCGGTTGCCTGCGCGCCCAGGAAGGCAGCGCCGCCGAAATCGACGGCAACACCGTTGCCTACCACATCCATGAACCATTGGGTGTGGTTGGCCAGATCATCCCGTGGAACTTCCCGATCCTGATGGCCGCGTGGAAACTCGCCCCGGCCCTGGCCGCCGGCAACTGCGTGGTACTCAAGCCGGCCGAGCAAACCCCGCTGGGCATCAGCGTACTGCTGGAGGTGGTCGGCGACCTGCTGCCGCCTGGCGTGCTCAACGTGGTGCAAGGCTATGGCCGCGAAGCCGGTGAAGCCCTGGCCACCAGCAAGCGCATCGCCAAGATCGCCTTTACCGGCTCTACCCCGGTCGGTTCGCACATCATGAAATGCGCCGCCGAAAACATTATTCCGTCGACCGTCGAACTGGGCGGCAAGTCGCCGAACATCTTCTTCGAAGACATCATGCAGGCCGAGCAGAGCTTCATCGAGAAAGCCGCCGAAGGCCTGGTGCTGGCATTCTTCAACCAGGGCGAAGTGTGCACCTGCCCATCGCGAGCACTGGTGCAGGAGTCGATCTACCCGGCGTTCATGCAAGAGGTGATGAAGAAGATCAAGCAGATCAAGCGCGGCGACCCGCTGGACACCGACACCATGGTCGGCGCCCAGGCCTCCGAGCAACAGTTCGACAAGATCCTCTCGTACCTGGAAATCGCCGAGAAGGAAGGCGCCGAACTGCTCACCGGCGGCAAGGTGGAAAAACTCGAAGGCAGCCTGTCGACCGGCTATTACATCCAGCCGACCCTGCTCAAGGGCACCAACCAGATGCGCGTGTTCCAGGAAGAAATCTTTGGCCCGGTGGTGAGCATCACCACCTTCAAGGACGAAGCCGAAGCCCTGGCGATTGCCAACGACACCGAGTTCGGCCTCGGCGCCGGAGTCTGGACCCGCGACATCAACCGCGCCTACCGCATGGGCCGCGGCATCAAGGCCGGTCGCGTCTGGACCAACTGCTACCACCTGTACCCGGCCCACGCCGCGTTCGGTGGCTACAAAAAGTCCGGCGTCGGCCGTGAAACCCACAAGATGATGCTCGATCACTACCAGCAAACCAAAAACCTGCTGGTCAGCTACGACATCAACCCGCTGGGCTTCTTCTAAACGAGATACAGCGCGGCTTCGAACCGGGGCCGCGCTGGCTCGCTTCCTGCAAGACCATCACCAGACAAACCGGCACCCGCCGGTATTGATAAAAACAACAGGTGAATCCTATGCCAAGCGATCATACCGGCAGCGTGCCGGCAGGCTCTTCTGTCGACTTCGAAAAAGTCGGCTCCGACTATTTCCAACAACGTGAACTGAAAAAGGGCGCCGCCGGCTGGGTATTGCTGGTGGGCCTGGGCGTCGCCTACGTGATTTCCGGCGACTATGCCGGCTGGAACTTCGGCCTGGCCCAGGGTGGCTGGGGCGGCATGTTCCTCGCCACCTTGCTGATGGCGACCATGTACCTGTGCATGTGCTTCTCGCTGGCCGAGCTGTCGTCGATGATCCCTACCGCCGGTGGTGGTTACGGTTTTGCCCGCAGCGCCTTCGGGCCCTGGGGCGGGTTTCTCACCGGCACGGCGATCCTCATCGAATACGCGATTGCCCCGGCGGCCATTGCCGTGTTCATCGGCGCCTACTGCCAGTCGCTGTTCGGCATCGGCGGCTGGATGATCTACCTGGCCTTCTACATCATCTTCATCGGCATCCACATTTTTGGGGTCGGTGAAGCGCTCAAGCTGATGTTCATCATCACCGCCGTGGCCGCCATTGCCCTGGGCGTGTTCCTGGTGGCGATGGTGCCGCACTTCGACGTCAACAACCTGTTCGATATAGCCCAGACCGACGCCGTCGGCGCCAGCAGCTTCCTGCCGTTCGGCTATGTCGGGGTATGGGCGGCGATCCCTTACGCGATCTGGTTCTTCCTCGCCGTCGAAGGTGTGCCGCTGGCTGCCGAAGAAACCAAGAACCCCAAGCGCGACCTGCCCCGCGGCCTGATCGGCGCCATGCTGGTGTTGCTGGCCTTTGCCCTGCTGATCCTGGTGGTCGGCCCGGGTGGTGCCGGTGCCGAGGCGCTCAAAGCCTCCGGTAACCCGTTGGTGGAGGCGCTGTCGAAAGCCTACGGTGGTTCGACCTGGATGGGCGGTTTCGTCAACCTGGTGGGCCTGGCCGGCCTGATCGCCAGCTTTTTCTCGATTATCTACGCCTATTCGCGGCAGATTTTTGCTTTGTCGCGTGCCGGCTACTTGCCACGCAAGCTCTCGGAAACCAACAAGAGCAAAGCGCCGGTACTGGCCCTGGTGATCCCCGGGATCATCGGCTTTGGCCTGTCGCTGACCGGCCAGGGCGACCTGCTGATCCTGGTCGCGGTGTTCGGCGCTACGCTGTCTTATGTACTGATGATGGCCGCGCACATCACCCTGCGCATCCGTCGGCCAAAAATGGAGCGGCCGTATCGCACCCCGGGCGGCATCTTCACTTCGGGCGTGGCCCTGGTGCTGGCCTGCATCGCGGTGGTGGCGGGCTTTCTGGTCGACCCACGGGTAGTGATTGGCGCCGCGGCGATTTATGCGGTATTGATTGCCTACTTTGCTTTCTACAGCCGGCACCACCTGGTCGCCGGGACCCCGGAAGAAGAACTCGCCGCGATCCAGAAGGCCGAAGAGGCCCTGCACTGATCAACGCCACCTACGCCGCAGGCCAGCCCTGCGGCGTTCTGGAGAGTCTGTATGGCAAGTTTTGTTCACACGGCAGGCAACCAGACCTACCGTTTCGACAGCCTCAAGGAAGTCATGGCCAAGGCCAGCCCGGCGCGTTCGGGTGACTTTCTCGCCGGTGTCGCCGCCAGCAACGACGGCGAACGGGTGGCGGCGCAGATGGCCCTGGCCGAAATCCCGCTCAAGCATTTTCTGACTGAAGCGCTGATCCCCTACGAAGACGATGAAGTCACCCGGCTGATCATCGACACCCATGATGCCAATGCCTTTGCCGCCGTCAGCCACCTGACCGTCGGCGGGCTGCGTGACTGGCTACTCAGCGAAGCCGCCGATGAAGACAGCCTGCGTGCCCTGGCCCCGGGGCTGACCCCGGAAATGGCTGCGGCCGTGTCGAAAATCATGCGCGTGCAGGACCTGGTGCTGGTGGCGCAGAAGATCCGCGTGGTCACCCGCTTTCGCGGCACCATGGGCCTGCGCGGGCGCCTGTCGACCCGCCTGCAGCCCAACCACCCGACCGACGAGCCGGCCGGGATTGCCGCGAGCATTCTCGACGGCCTGCTCTACGGCAATGGCGATGCGATGATCGGCATCAACCCGGCCACCGACAGCATTGCCTCGATCTGCGCCCTGCTGGAGATGCTCGACGCCATCATCCAGCGCTATGACATCCCCACCCAGGCCTGTGTGCTGACCCACGTGACCACCTCGATCGAGGCGATCAACCGCGGCGTGCCGCTGGACCTGGTGTTCCAGTCGATTGCCGGCACCGAAGCGGCCAACGCCAGCTTCGGCATCAACCTCAATGTGCTCAAGGAGGGTTACGACGCAGGTCTGAGCCTCAACCGCGGCACCCTCGGGCAGAACCTGATGTACTTCGAGACCGGCCAGGGCAGCGCCCTCTCGGCCAACGCCCACCATGGCGTCGACCAGCAGACCTGCGAAACCCGCGCCTACGCCGTGGCCCGTCACTTCAAGCCGTTTCTGGTCAACACCGTGGTCGGCTTCATCGGCCCGGAGTACCTGTACAACGGCAAGCAGATCATTCGCGCCGGGCTTGAAGACCACTTCTGCGGCAAGTTGCTGGGCGTGCCCATGGGCTGCGACATCTGCTACACCAACCATGCCGAAGCCGACCAGGACGACATGGACATGCTCCTGACCCTGCTGGGTGTGGCCGGTATCAACTTCATCATGGGCATCCCCGGCTCCGACGACATCATGCTCAACTACCAGACCACTTCATTCCATGATGCGCTCTACGCCCGCCAGACCCTGGGCCTCAAGCCTGCGCCGGAGTTCGAAAGCTGGCTGGCGCGCATGGGTATCTTCACCCAGGCCGACGGCCGGGTGCGTTTCGGTGACAACCTGCCACCGGCCTTCCGCCAGGCCCTGGCGCAACTGGGATAAGCGAGTCGACTATGGCCAATACTCCCCAACACGACAACAGCGCCAATCCCTGGCTGGAACTGCGCCGCCTGACCCCGGCGCGCATCGCCCTGGGCCGCACCGGCACCAGCCTGCCGACCGGCGCCCAGCTGGACTTTCAGTTCGCCCACGCCCAGGCCCGCGACGCCGTGCACCTGGCCTTCGACCATGCCGGCCTGCGCCAGCAATTGAGCGAGCGCGGACGTGAAAGCCTGCTGCTGCACAGCGCCGCCGCCGATCGTCACAGCTACCTGCAACGCCCCGATCTGGGGCGCCGCCTGCACGAAGATTCAGCACAACGGCTGCGCGAACACGCCCAGGCCAACCCCGGCGGCGTCGATTTGGCCATCGTCGTTGCCGACGGCCTCTCGGCCCTGGCCGTGCATCGCCATACCCTGCCGTTTCTCGCCCGCCTGGAAGAACAGAGCGCCGCCGACGGCTGGTCGACCTCTCCGGTGGTGTTGGTCGAACAAGGCCGGGTGGCGGTGGCCGATGAAGTGGGCGAGCTGCTCGGGGCGAAAATGACCGTGATCCTGATCGGCGAACGCCCGGGCTTGAGCTCGCCGGACAGCCTCGGGCTGTACTTCACCTACAACCCCAAGGTCGGCCTCACCGACGCCTACCGCAACTGCATCTCCAACGTGCGCCTGGAAGGCCTGAGCTACGGCATGGCCGCCCACCGCCTGCTGTACCTGATGCGCGAGGCCTGTCGGCGGCAGTTGTCGGGGGTCAATCTGAAGGATGAAGCCCAGGTGCAAACCCTTGAGTCAGACACCGATACGCCGAAAAGCGGAAATTTCCTGTTGAGTAAACCTTGAGATCGTAGATTGCGCTTTCTAATTGCTTTCAGGCAGCATCTGCCAAGGCTGCCGGCGATTCGCCGCAAACTCCCATGGACCCTGAGGCCTGCTTATGCGAATCATCAAAGCAACCCTGGAACATCTGGACCTGCTTGCCCCGCTGTTCGTCAAATACCGCGAGTTCTACGGCCAGCTGCCCTACCCGGATTCCTCGCGCTCGTTCCTGAAAAAACGCCTGGAACGTGGCGAGTCGACCATCTACCTGGCCCTGCCGGACGATGACGACAGCAAACTGATGGGCTTTTGCCAGCTCTACCCGAGCTTCTCGTCGCTGTCGCTCAAGCGCGTGTGGATCCTCAACGACATCTACGTCGCCGAAGACTCCCGGCGCATGCTGGTGGCCGACCACCTGATGCGCGAAGCCAAGAAGCTGGCCAAGGAAACCAACGCCGTGCGCCTGCGGGTATCGACCAGCAGCGACAACGAAGTGGCGATGAAAACCTACGAATCCATCGGTTTTCACGAAGACACCGAGTTCAAGAGCTACATCCTGCCTATCAACTCGGACTGATCCGGGCGCAACGGCAGGCGCGACGCCTGCCGTTCACATTCATTCGACATCCGCCGCTACAAACTGCGCAGGCACAATCTGTTCGTGGCCGTATAATGCGCCTCTTCATTGTGTGTGAAACTTTACCCATCTTCCGGGTAGCGACCGTCCGCATTCGCACTGCCAGTCATCGCAAGCCCGTCGCCCGGGTCAAGAACACAAGGTGCTGTACATGGATTTCAACCCGCTGGACCTTATTCTGCATCTCGACGCTTACCTGGACCTGTTGGTCAACAACTACGGCCCGTGGATCTACGCGATCCTGTTCCTGGTGATCTTTTGCGAGACCGGTCTGGTGGTCATGCCGTTCCTGCCGGGTGACTCCCTGCTGTTCATCGCCGGCGCCGTGGCCGCAGGCGGCGGTATGGACCCGGTGCTGCTCGGCGGCCTGCTGATGGCGGCGGCAATCCTGGGCGACAGCACCAATTACGTGATTGGCCGAACAGCAGGCGAACGCTTGTTCCGCAACCCCAACTCGAAGATCTTCCGCCGCGACTACCTGCAGCAGACCCACGACTTTTATGAGCGTCATGGCGGCAAGACCGTGACCCTGGCGCGCTTCCTGCCGATCCTGCGCACCTTTGCGCCGTTCGTCGCCGGCATCGCCAAAATGCACTACCCGCGTTTCCTCGGTTTCAGCGTCGCCGGCACCGTGCTCTGGGTAGGCGGCCTGGTCACCCTCGGCTACTTCTTCGGCAACGTGCCGTTCATCAAGCAGAACCTGTCGCTGATGATCGTCGCCATCATCCTGCTGTCGCTGGTGCCGATGATCATCGGCATCGTGCGCAGCCGCATGGGCCGCAACGAAGCCAAGGTTCACTAAGCCCGGTTTATGTGGTCGCTGAGCGCCTGGCGCCGTCGCCGCACCCTGGCCCGACACCCGCTCGACCCGCAGCGCTGGCAGCGGGTGCGCGAGCGCCTGCCGATGCTCGATGGCCTGAGCGAAGAAGAAGACCAATGGCTGCGTGAAGCCTGCGTATTGTTCCTCGATCACAAGCACCTGACCGCCCTGCCCGGGGTAGAGCTGGACGGCGAGCAGCGGCTGTTTCTTGCCGCCCAGGCGCAACTGCCGCTGCTGCACCTGGGCGAGCTGAACTGGTACCAGGGTTTTCACGAAATCATCCTCTACCCCGACGACTTCGTAAGCCCCCAGCGCCATCGCGACGCCAGCGGCATCGAACACGAATGGGACGGCGAGCACAGCGGCGAAGCCTGGCAGCAGGGCCCGGTGATCCTGGCCTGGCCTGGCGTGCTGGCCAGTGGCGGCTGGGAAGGCTACAACCTGGTGATCCACGAACTGGCGCACAAGCTCGACATGCTCAATGGCGATGCCAACGGCCTGCCGCCGCTGCACAGTGACCTGCGCGTCAGCGACTGGGCCCAGGTCATGCAAGCGGCCTTTGACGACCTCAACGCCCAGCTCGACCGCAACCCCGACGCCGAAACCGCCATCGACCCCTATGCCGCGGAAAACCCGGCAGAATTCTTCGCCGTCACCTGCGAATACTTCTTCAGCGCCCCGGACCTGCTCAACGACGCCTACCCCGCGGTGTACCAGCAATTGCGCGGCTTCTACCGCCAGGACCCGCTGGCCCGCCTGCAGCAGTTGCAGCGCCACCACCCGCATTACCAGGACGCGCAGGACTGAGCCTGCCGGACATCCGCCCGGGCGTGGCAAGCACGCTGGAATGTGCCTATAATCGCGACCAATTTTTGGCCAAACATGGGGGCACTGCCCAATGAGCTACAGCAAGATTCCGGCTGGCAAAGACCTGCCGAACGACATCTACGTCGCCATCGAGATTCCAGCCAACCACGCGCCGATCAAATACGAGATCGACAAGGACAGCGACTGCCTGTTCGTTGACCGTTTCATGGCTACCCCGATGTTCTACCCGGCCAACTACGGCTACATCCCCAACACCCTGGCCGACGACGGTGACCCCCTCGACGTGCTGGTTGTTACCCCGTACCCGGTAGCGCCAGGCTCGGTAATCCGCGCCCGTCCGGTCGGCATCCTGAACATGACCGACGACGGCGGCGGCGACGCCAAAGTCATCGCCGTACCGCACGACAAACTGTCGCAACTGTACGTCGACGTCAAAGAATACACCGACCTGCCAGCCCTGCTGATCCAGCAGATCGAGCACTTCTTCGCGAACTACAAAGATCTCGAGAAAGGCAAGTGGGTCAAGATCGAAGGCTGGGATGGCGCTGACGCCGCCCGCGCTGCGATCACCAAGTCGGTTGCCGCTTACAAAGGCTAAGCAAGCGCTTGAGCAAAAAGCCCCGCACACGCGGGGTTTTTTTATGTCTGGCTGAAAAATTTCCTACAGCATCCTAAGCCAACGCCTGTAAACCGATCACATTCCCCGGCAAAAGAAGAACTTTGCGTTTATTTCCCGCAGCCGATAAGCCCACTAAACTCGGGCCTCATGAATACATCCGGTGATCGTCTCAAAGCGCTCCTGAGCGAGTGCAACCTGTCCCCTTCCGACTTTGCCGCGCAGCGCAAGGTTACGCCGCAGCACGTCAACAACTGGTTCAAGCGCGGCGTGCCCCTGGCCCGGCTGGATGAAATCGCCGAACTGCTGTGCGTGCGCAGCCGCTGGCTGCGCAACGGCGAAGGCCCCAAGCACCCCAACCCCTTGCCGCGCCTCAACAGCCAGGCCGCCCGCCCAGGCGTTGAAGGCCCCGATGCCAGCGCGCTGGCGGCACACAGCTACAACGACATCCAGGTGCCGTTCTACAGCATCCAGACCCGCCAGCTAAAACCGGTCGAAGACCGTTACCTGCGCCTGCCGCTGCGTGCCCTCGACGCCGTCGGCGTCGACCCGGGCGATGCCCTGTGCCTGAGCATGCCCGGGCACAACATGAGCCCGCTGCTGCCACGCGGCACCACCCTGGCCGTCGACCGCAGCCTGACCCGGGTGGTCGAAGGCGAAATCTATGCCTTGCTGCACAACGGCCGCCTGCGCATCAACAGCCTCAGCCGCCGCGCCAACGGCGCCTTGCGCCTGCACAGCCAGGACAGCGACGAATACCCCACCGAAACCTACAGCCCGGCACAACTGAAAACCCAGCGTCTGGAAGTACTGGGCTGGGTATTCTGGTGGGGCCACCTGCGCGACAGCCGCCCGGGCTGAGCACCGGCCAGTGATTTTTTGCTGGGCATCGCCGGCCAATCCCAGTATGCTACGCCGCACATTTAGCCCGACGGCCCAGCCCGTCCGCGGCCCTGGCGCGGCACTCCACAGCTTGCCCGCCACCTCCCGGCCCCAGCGCCGGAGCAACGATTTTAAGGCGGTTGCGGCTTACCAAAAATTAGCCAAGCCCGTCCCCGGAAGCCGGCCACAAGCCGGCTTTTTAATTGTCCGAAATAATCCTATCCCATCCGAAAATCCTGCCGATAGCCTAGCTATCATGCGCGTTTCAGGCGCTCCCGTGTCCGATGGTGTTCAACGCCATTTGACCTCATCCGACGATGAAGTGGGGGGCCCGATGGGGGGACGAGGGACGACAGGGGAAATCCAATGGGTAAGCTGAATCCTAAACAAGTCGAAAACCTTACCGAACCCGGCACCTATGAAGATGGTGATGGGCTTCGCTTGGTCGTCAAACCTACCGGGCGTAAATCTTGGTTGCTTCGCTACCAACTGGCAGGTCGGCGAAGGGAGATGGGATTGGGCTCATTTCCTGAGGTAAGTCTCAAGAAAGCTAGGCTTGAAACCAGTGCCAAGCGCAGCCTACTAAGCAACGGAATAGATCCGCTAGCTGCCCGTGATATCGAACGAGCAGCACAGCGCGAAGCTCAGAAAGCCAGTGAGGCGAAACAGCTAAAATTTGAGGCCATCGCGAAAGACTACTGCGATGCACACAGCGCCTCTTGGTCGGATAAGTGGCGCAAAGGCTGGTTACGCAAGCTTGAGCTGTATGCGTTTGAGCACATTGGTAGGCTTCCTGCTGATGAAATTGACACACCTCAAGTACTTAAGGTCCTTCAACCTATCTGGCAGACCAAAACCCGCACAGCCGATGAAGTGCGCGGTCAGATTGAGCAGATTCTAGACGCGGCAAAAGCACGCGGCCTACGCCAGGGAGAAAATCCAGCTCGCTGGCGGGGACACTTGGACAATCTGCTCAGCCGTGCTGAAAAGAAAAAAGCCCGAAAACGAGAGCACTTTGAAGCTCTGCGCTGGCAGGATGTCCCTGCCCTAATGGCCAAACTCAGAGCAAGCACCGCGCCAGCGTCGTTGGCCGCTCAGCTCCTGATAATGACAGGCGCACGCGCTCACATGGTGAGATTCGCACGTTGGGACGAGTTCGACCTTAATGCAGCCACCTGGTCTCTTCCTGAAGAGCGCATGAAAATGCGGGTGGCCTTTGTAATCCCACTACCCGATCAAGTCGTGGAGCTAGTTCAAAGAATTCCGAGAGAATCAGGATCCCCCTTTATTTTCCCTGGCCAAGGCAAGACAGGGGTAATGCACGCCAATGCCATACGCACTCTGCTACATGGCATGGATTACAAACATATCACCCGACACGGCTTTCGATCCTCATTTCGTGACTGGGCAGGCGAATGCACAAATTATCCTCGCGAAGTATGCGAAATGGCGCTTGCTCACGACGAACGCGGCCAAACCGAAGGGGCATACTCTCGCTCCGATTTTCTCGACAAGCGACGCGCACTGATGATCGAATGGGCCAATTTCCTAATTAAAACTCAGGCTCAGCCAGCAGTGAAAAGAGAGGAATAAATGCTTTTTAAGGATTTGTCCAAAACTTCACCAGAGGTAATTATTTCAAGAACTTGGGAGTCTCTTCGTGACACGCACGAAAACCTATTTGAAAACTCCCGATTCGATGAATTCATCCTAGCACTAAGGGAGAGCATAAAAAACGGCGATATTACCGAGGCCTTGCTTGACGACCTGAGGCTGCAACATATCGCTGCCAATAAAATGAGCGCAGAGTATCCTTTCCTTTACGCTTGCATTCTCAACGAATTGGCACAGCAGGCTATTAGCTCTGGAGATCATAATCGAAGCTGGCCTTTAATTACTCATGCTAGCGCAAGCGCAGAAGGTGCTGCTACCCATGCGTTCTATAGCACGGTAATAGACACCACAGCAGCTCTAAATCATCGTAGAGCGATGGCAGGTGCAAATGCCCGCAATGCTAAATTCCAAAAAGTGAAAGACTACGCTTTAACTCTCATGATAGAGAAACGTCCCAAACACGGCTGGGACGACTTCATGCACGCGGCGGAATCAATCAAAAATGAACTAGGTAATTTTATCGACATGAAGAAAATCGGCCTAAGAAAAGAGCTAATTACAAAGACCCTACGGAGATGGCGCAAAGATGATGAGATCTTTCGGAGAGCCATCGCCGAAATTATTCCCTCGCTCAAACAGTAGAAACACCACTCTCAGATGCGGGCGACTGCCTAGGGCGCCCCATCTTCTTACTATCTCTTTTAGGCATTTCACCACGACCAAATGTCCGAGCCTGCCCCTCAGTTGCAATCCGTATGTAATACTCTATCTTCGTAAGGTAAAGCGCCGCTTTTTGTAGATTTTTACGCATGCCTTTATCAGTGTGCTCAATCATGCCAATCCCACAGGCGCGATAATTACCCTTTGCACGATTACAGTTATAATACACCCCCTTCCCGCCTGTAGCTCTTTCAGCCCAAAGCTCACCAATAGTTCTTGCCCAAGCGACATCTTCACGCAATTTTGAGCCATCCAAAAAAAACATACAGTGATAATGATAAGACTTAGACAACCCAAACTCCAATTTCCACGCGTGGCCTAGAAAAGTTTTAGCTGGTAGCTTACGCCGCAACAATCTTAATAATTTTTCGCGATGCTTTTTTACCTCATCAAAACTTAGATCTTGTCGAAAACCTCTTTGAACCAGTGGCTTTGAGTAACCCAAGTCAACTCTCAAGACTAGCACTCGCGACCGCTTCTCGAAAATAGCCTCGATATAATTAAGCAAACCTTTGTAGTTTTTATTTGAAAGCCGACGATGTGCATTTTGCTCAGACTTAAATGCACCCCCTCTCACGATGGATCTTATACGCTCAACCACGTTATTCAGAGACTCTATAACCGCCGAAGGACTACCATCAAAAAGTCTAAGACTCCTGCGATAATAGAAAGCCCTGGCATACTCCTTAGTACACTCAAAAAAAACCCTTACGCCTGGAGTGAAGTCATGGATTGGATAGTAACGCTCTATTTCCTCCCATGCCCACACATTCATTAATAATCGCTTCCCAGGCTTTGTCAAATCAGCCCTAGCCACCCCATGACTGATTTTTTCATAGAAATGGACTTCATCACTAGCAGATATTTCCTTTACCAACCTTTCTATATCTTTGATTTTTAGTACAGCGTTTCTCTCACCACCAACAGCCATAACGTTAGCATTGTAGGTATCGAAATACGTAATTGTACTTTCCAACAAAGCCGCTTCAACAGACAGAAAATCTTTCTTCTTCATGCTTTAATCTTTATCCGATTCCTTAAATGCCTGTGCTCGATACGCCCAGGCTTATGCCCATTCTCCATCGACCAATAAAGCGACAGCAACCATGATACTCACCGCAGCAGAATAACACCTCCTGTCTCACAGGCATTGACACAACAACCAATCGCTAACACCCAATTAACACCTAACAACCTAATAACAAATAATCCAGAACCCCTGAGCTAAACGCACCACGACAAAACTAAGCCACCCACTCCATAAGTCAAAGCAAAGCCGTTAGATTAATAGACAATTAAAACAATAACTCTCTGTCGAGTTAGTGCAAATCTAATCATTCAGTATTTCCGCGATGTGCCCCATCCATCTTTGATCGAATCCAGTCATTGACGCTCTCCTCCAACCAACCGACAGCTGAACACCCAATTTTCATAGGCTTAGGAAACGTACTGTCGTAACGAGGAGAGTCAACATTCATCCGGTCATAAATAGTGGATCGCGATAAACCAATACGCTCCTGCACTTGTCTTAGCCTAAGCACCCTCATAGGTGCGTGAGCTTTTGCATCCATCATCAACCTCCAGCCAGCCGAATTAGCTATGGGGCAGACTGTAAGCGATCACCCAAGGCGCGTGCAGAAAGGTGCTTACGTAAAAAAATACGCTAAGCAAATTACCTCAACAATTCCTGACATAAGAACTAACCCGACTACAACCCAACCTCACAAAAGAACCAACCAGTACAGTGATTAGAGAACCAACCCGACCACATTCAAGCTTCAATATCCAGCACACCAAACAAATTGAAATCAGTGACAGGCCTGCATAAAACCATATTTAAAAATATTTCAAATACTAACTATTCAAAGCGAACCACCGCACTTCTCAATCACTACAAACACTTAAACAAATTAGGGAAACCACATGTACAACTTATGCCCAAATTGCAACTCCAGTCGTATAGCAACAAAGAATCTCGGAAAACAAACAGGGGGATTAATTGGTGCAGCGGGCGGTGCTGCTAGTGGTGCCGCTGGCGCTATGTCCGGCGCAGAAGTCGGTGCGGTGCTAGGCGTGGTCGGTGGCCCAGTAGGGATAGCAATTGGCAGTATTGCTGGCGCTCTTGTCGGTGGACTGCTTGGCGGAGTAGCTGGCGGCATAACTGGTGCCACGATTGGCGAACAGGTTGATGAAAAGATTCTCAACAACTATCAATGCCTGCATTGTGGTTACAGCTTTAGCATCAAGAGTTAAGTTTTTGGGAGCAGCCGTCGCTTTTGGTGAAACGGCCTTATTTCCGCTCATTCGTCAGGGACATCTCACATGGCTCATTTCATTGAACAAATGGCTTACATTGGCGTAACCCCGTGGCATGGCCTGGGAAGACGCCTTTCCCCGAAACAACCAATCGAAGTATGGCAGCGTGAAGCTGGCATGGACTGGAAGATCCAAGACAGCCCGGTACATTTCAAGTCCAACAGCATCGGTGCTCTGGGATCAATTTATACCTTCCCTGAACAGAAGGTACTTTACCGATCCGACACCAAGGCTCCATTGTCAGTAGTCTCCAGCCGGTATCAGGTGGTGCAGCCCCGTGAAGTACTGGAGTTCTACCGGGACCTCACTGAAGTCTCGGGGTATGAACTGGAAACAGCCGGGGTGCTGAAGGGGGGGCGCAAGTTCTGGGCTTTGGCCCGTACCGGGCAAAGCACAGTGCTGAAGGACAACGACCAAGTGGATAGCTACCTTCTGCTAGCTACTTCCTGCGACGGCACCTTAGCTACTACCGCCACTCCAACTACCGTACGTGTAGTCTGCAATAACACGCTGGCCATCGCCTTGGATGGGAGCAATCGTGCGATCAAGGTTCCACATAACACCCGCTTCGATTCGCAGGCAGTGAAAAAGCAGTTAGGCATTGCCGTCTCGCAATGGGACGAGTTCATGTACCGCATGCGAGCACTGACTGAACGCAAGGTGCAGTGGCATGAAGCAATGAGCTTTTTCATGAACGTGCTGTGTGATGTAGCTCCTGATGACAAACTGCCCGAAGCCCTTCCAAACGAGCGGGCATTGCGCAGAGTCCAGGGGCTGTACGAAGGCGGAGGTCGGGGAGCTTTACTAAAGTCCGCCCAGGGGACTGCATGGGGCTTGCTCAACGCTGTGACAGAGTATGTCGATCACGAACGTCGAGCGCGCAGCATTGAGTACCGCATGGATTCCGCCTGGTTCGGACATGGTGCGCAGATTAAGCAAAGGGCGTTGGACGCGGCGCTAAGACTCGCTGCTTGATATCAGGCCTCTGGCTATCCAGCCAGTCAATTACCCGAACGATCAACCTCAGAGCCCGGCTTCGGCCAGAAGCACTGAAGGCTTCCGATCAAGGGCGTTCGCAATTCGAAGGATGTTAAGAAAGGTGACGTTTCGCTCGCCGCGTTCGATTTTCCCCATGTGGGAACGATCGATTTCAGCTGCATCGGCCAGCGCCTCCTGCGACAGGCCAAGAGCGACGCGGTGAGCGCGCACTACAGCCCCCAGACGGACCAAATCGCGATTTTTATCATGACTAACGGAGACTCTTCCCATGCATTGAATCGTCACGCTATGATGCGTTTACGACCACGGCATTTACGACCCATTTTTACAAATCTGTCGCCTCTGAGATCTCCGGGGCGTCCTTGAATCCAAGCTAGCCCACCCACCACCAATAAAGGAATAATTGTGGAAACCTTCGCTAAGACTGCACTCGCAGCAACCATTTTCTTTGCAACGCAAGCCTACGCAAACGGACATCCAGAGTTCGACCAATACCAAACTTCTGACGTAATTCTTTGTGAAAGCACTGGCCGAGTGATGTATGGATTTCCACTTACTCTCTGCTTAGAAGAGAGCCGTCCTGGCAAACACGTAGTGCGCTACCAGAACCGTGAGACGGGTGAAGTAACCATGAAAGAAGAGGAGACATTCGAGTACTTACGTTGCTCAAAAGCACAAGACAAGTGCACTGACAGCGATAAAAACTACAGGGGTAAGTTTACCGCTCCTAAAGATGCATTCTACGCAGTATTTAAAGACTTTTATGTGTACCCAGGCACAGACGGCAAAGATTATGCTTATAAAACTGGGACAGGCCCTTTGTTTGGTGGTTACGCTGCTGGCGGAGGTGCAGAAAAGTCGCCCCCCAGACAACTAACCGCTACCCCAACAGCAAATGGGACTTATGATGTATGGTGCGATCCACAGGGTGACTCCTGTTCGATAACCATTGATGGGGGTGACGACATGGTAAGTCGTGAACGCCTACCAGTATATGTACCAATGGCAACAGCGGCGAACAATTGCACATTAGAATTCTGCTACAACTCCAATCAGGACGTAATCGGTCTCAACCCTGAGTATCATCTCTGGAAAAAGTAAGAGATTGAAATAGGGAGCCCAACACGCAGCCATACATTATCCTGGCTCGGTATTAAGGGGCCAGGATAATGTAAAATCGGCGAAAGTCTACTTTAATAGAAGAATAGGAGACGAACGAGGGGATGGCACCCCGGGATAAGAGGCGAAGCATACTTTTTGCCCTTTTTCAGGGCCATGCATTCCATAAAA
Source organism: Pseudomonas sp. UC 17F4 (assembly GCF_900101695.1). Classification (NCBI taxonomy): domain Bacteria; kingdom Pseudomonadati; phylum Pseudomonadota; class Gammaproteobacteria; order Pseudomonadales; family Pseudomonadaceae; genus Pseudomonas; species Pseudomonas sp. UC 17F4. The sequence goes on along the minus strand of NZ_FNKV01000001.1, from coordinate 1,394,098 downwards.
ACTAGTTAAATGGAAAAAGCGGCTTTCATTATCTACATCCCGAATAAACCCAGCAGTAGCTGTTCCTCCTCCGGCATAAGACATTGGATATTGGGTGATATATCCTAACTTTCTAGCACCGCTGGCATATGTTAGAGAGTTGAAAGCGCCAAGCAAATCTTTTGCTGTAGGCCGATCAGCAGGATCAACAGCTAGGCACTTAGTTATGATATCCCAGAGGTTACCCTCAAGATCACGGGTGTCAGGATATTTTCCAAACCAAACAGGCTTAGTAAGTTTGAACGTCCCGGCTTGATATTTTGCGACATTCATAATCGCATTTCGTCCCGTACCAAAGGGAGGCGCGCCATTAAGTAAGTGATAGATAACACTACCAAGCGCCCAAACATCCATTGGCATGCCTGCACTCTTCCAGTCGTCCCAGCACTCTGGCGCCATATAAGGGACAGCGCCCAACAATGTGTTAGACGTAACAAGAGTAGACTCGTCCTCAGCAAAAAGCTCCATCTCTGCCGCGATTTCGGACTCTGCTAATTTAGCGATCCCAAAGTCTGTCAACTTAATTGACTCAATTGATGGATCAGGCGACGTCATGATGTTACTTGGTTTCAGATCGCGGTGACATATACCTACGCCGTGAGCTTCGTGAAGAGCTTTGGCAACATGGTGCGCTACATGAGCACACAGATACGGATCTAAAAAGTGAAACTCGTTGGCAAGCCGCTGCCCCAAATCTAGTCCAGGAATAAACTCTTCTACCAAGAATGTTAACGAATCATCCTCGTAGTAATCTAGCGTGGCTGCAATATTAGGGTGATTGACTCGCGCGCCCATCTCAGCACCACGACGGAAGCGACGGTCTTTAACACCGGCTTTCGGAATCTTTAGCGCAGCATGCCGCTCCAGAGTTTGATCGAAGCAATAATAAACCTCTTGCATCCCGCCAGCCGCATGATAATTTAAAATTTGGTAGCGACCAACCAACACTTCTCCGGCGTTAAGACGATGCTGAATCACAGGATAACCTCAGGATGCGAAGATGAAAAAGTGACCCATGAACGTTGAGACTTTCGTTCAGGCTTACCAAAGGTCAGAACACAAGCTTCGTGCAACTCCATACCAGGGACCGCATCCCTATTATTAACGTAGACATCCCCTGCCACACCAGTAATCTCAAAGCTGACACCGGTATAAGCGACACTCAGCTCACCTACGCCTGATATTTTCATAGTTACATTTCTGTTTCCTTTGTGAAGCAGGTAAACCTTACTACCGTACACAAAGGTGCCCCTATGTTCATCCCGTACCAAATGCTTGTGGATCACATCACAAACCTGTTGTGCAGATGGACGACGACGTGGATCTACAGCCAAACATGCGTCAATTACGTCAACGACCTCTTGCGCCAGTCCCCCTCCCATAGCTGAGTTTATTGAGGGTGCGTCCGCTGTTTGTTGCGGAGGAGTCTCACGTAATACCTTAGGCAGCTTAGCGGTAGCCAGTGCCCAGGCACATACGCCTAAAGCATAGACATCCATTTCTTTGGTTATACAAGCTCCTGGCACGAAAAGCTCTGGCGCAGCATAAACTAATGTGCCACGATTCAAAACAGTGTGGTAGTTATCCCCATCAACCGAAATACCGAAGTCAAATAGTTTTACAATACCAGAAGATGAGCCCTTAATATTATCCAGCTTCAAGTCTCTATGCACGATCCCCGAGCCGTGCAGGACAGATAAAGCTTGTGCGATTTGATAAACCACCCTCAGATATTCGGTAGGGTTAGCAAGCGCTTCGAGATGGAAGTCATCAAAGGACCGACCTTTCAAGTGTTCAATTATAATACCTTGAACCTTACCATCATCCCCCTTGATAACGTCGTAGATCTCAACAATATGCTTAGACCGAACTTTAGCTAGCATTTGTATCTCATTCCGAAGCTGCGCATCATCGTTTCCCGAATGCAGAAACTTGAATAACACGTCGCGACCAAGAAATGTATCTCGGACTGGTTGAACGCTTCCGAATCCACCGCTAATCAAAGTCTGAGTAAGCGGCACATATCTGCTGGTTAAGTTTATCATCTGATTCCGTTCAGCTATCTGATTCTTTTTTTGGTGTTGGCTCGATGGAAATTTCTAAATCTGCTCGCGGATCTTTCTTTCTGGGTGACGGCGCATCTTCTACAATTTTGAAGTCTAATTGCTCCGGTGTTTTTGGCTCGCCTTTAGCTTTAACATATTTTTTTCTCAGAGCCCTTCGTATATCTGCCTTCATAACTGGCTTATCTTTCACCTCAGGAATAGAGTATCTTCCAGGTGAGGAAAAAGAAGAATCAACTAACACCAGCTTTGTATTGCCAATCCAAACACTAACCTTTGGCGAAGTAATCGAGAAATCATAGGCCACACTAAGTGTCGCGCTTATCCGCTCCACTGCAATCAACGACGCGTTATCAATGCCACCGCTCCAATTTGCTACTGACAAAGCCCTGGTTACTACGTTAGCAGCAGTTGGCGCCTTTTTTACTACAGCATTAAACCCGTCTTCCGCCCCCTTCCAGGCTCCGTCGGTCGCAAGTACGGCACCATCAGGAAAGAGCTCTCTCCCCAGCAACTTAATACGAAGATCATCACTAGTACGCCCAGTCTCTCCTATAGCCTGGGAGAGACTTCCTCCTAACCCTCTCAGTCGCAGAGCCGAAGGATCTTTGAGCGCAAACTCTGACAACTCATTTTCCAAGGTGTCATCTCTGCTAACCTGCATGAGTTTATCTTTTTGAGGCGACCATGCATAAATACGACTATCACCTACATTAGTAGCAATAATATCGCCATCCCCGGCAGCAACTAGCACACTTAACGTAGTAGCACCGCGCCCTTGCAAAATATCTCTAACTCGGTCATCAACCCGCCTAACCAATCTAGGGACTAGAACCTCTAATGGCTGCCTGATGCTCGTATAAACCAACTCATCTAGAAATACCGCTAACGCTATTGACGCAGCGACATCCCCCATATCAGAGCCACCTACCCCATCGCAAACCAGCGTGACGAAGTATTCAGTACCATTAGCTCCATGGACTTTAGCAATAGCAACCCGGTCTTCATTTCTCTGCCTAACAGACCCGATTGAAGTACCAATAGCCACAGATAGTTCAGGTATAGAGAGAGGTGACATTGTGCTCCACGATGCACGCGCAATCTCGGAGTACAGCTCCTGCCCGATTTGAGAAGAAGAAACTTTATGGATATCTAAGGGATAATTCATGTATTCACTGACTTAGGCCAAAGTCCCGACGGGTAGATTCATAGGCCGCGCTACTGCACGACTTACTAACCATGCAGAACCGGGTTAACTGTGGCTTGGCGATGAGTTCAGACGACTCGAACTCGAGGCCAATATGATCCGATCTCTTGCTTACAGAAGAAAATGGCGGAGGTCTTTGAATTATTACGCTCAAGCTCACATCCTTATGTCTACTGGGTGGGGCCAATCCTACCTTTAGCATTGGGGCATCTCAGTTCAAGATTGTGCGTCGTTACGCTATTGGAAAAGACAACCCACCATTTGAGCCCTCTTGGCCAACCGATAGGGTTGACAGCTTAGCAAATTCCCAGTACATGGCAATTTATTCTCGGTCACATTTTGAGTCGCACCGGCGATCAGGTCGGGGCGTGCAGTGGTCAATTTTGCCCGGTCCTCAGCTAAAATCTACTCTCGGTAGACTCCTCGATAGGTTCTCTAAAGCGCCGCTGAAGGGCAGAAGGCCGATGCAGCCAGGCGCGACTACCAGCTTCGTCTACGCACCATTAGCCCGCCAAACTACCTTTAGTATCGAGAATCTAACCTACTCAAGCGCCGCTGCAATCGCTTGGTCTTCCCTCGAAGGTGAAGGCAGCCAAGGAAACCTCTCATGGTCTGAGCTGTTACCTCGCAGCTGGCATTAGCAGGTAAACTGCACCTGAGAGAAGGGTGAGCAACTGCGCCCCATCGCGCCGCCTAAGTGGGGGGACAAATGGAGGGACAAAGCTGTAATCACAAATTAAGTCCAGCAAAATCAGCCATTTACGGCGTAATCGCGCCGGCCACAAGCCGGCTTTTTAATGCCTGAAACATTCCCCTGCGCGCACCTGACCTGCCAAGCCCACACTTCGAACCACACCGGGAAAAACTCGACTACTTTTACTCGGTCGTAACCTGTTCTCACTGGAGTGGTCATGAAACTCATCGGCATGCTCGATTCCCCCTACGTGCGCCGCGTCGCGGTATCGCTGGAGCTGTACGGCATCAGCTTCGAACACCAGGCGCTGTCAGTGTTTCGCAATTTTGCCGAGTTCGCCGCGATCAATCCGGTGGTCAAGGCGCCGAGCCTGGTGCTGGACGACGGCACGCTGCTGATGGATTCGACGCTGATTCTGGATTACTTCGAAGCCCTGGCCGTACCCGCCAAAAAGTTATTGCCACAAGACCCGCTGGCCCGCGCCAGCGATTTGCAGGTGATCGGCCTGGCGCTGGCGGCCAGTGAGAAGTCGGTGCAGATCTACTACGAGCACAACCTGCGCCCGCAAGAGAAGCTGCACACGCCCTGGCTGGAGCGGGTGACCGGGCAGTTGCAGGCGGCGTATGCGCGGCTCGACGGCTTGCTCGCCGAACAGCCGAGCAAGTGCCCCACCCTGCCCTTGAGCCAGGCAGAAATCACCACGGCGGTGGCCTGGTCGTTCACCCAGTACGTATGCGCCGAGGTGGTTGCGGCCAGCGACTATGCGCATGTGCAGCGTCTGGCGCAGAAGATCGAAGGGCATCCGGCGATGCTCAAGTACCCGATCGAATAGCGTCCGGCGCCAACCCCTCGCGCAGCATCTGCACGAAGGCATCCCGGGCCGGATGCCTTGCTGCCTGGGCATGCCAGTAGAAGGCGTTGCTGATGGCCTTGAGTTCGGCGAACTCATGGCCGCTCCAGCCGGCGCCCTTGCGGTATTGCTCGAAGATGCCCCTGGGCACCAGCGACACTCCGGCGCCAGCACTGACGCAACTGACGATGGCGCCATAGCTGGCAATGCCGACAATCGGCAGTCTTTGCCCCTGTTCGAGCAACCAGTGCTCCAGAGCCGCGCGGTATGGGCAACCTTCCGGCCACATGAAGATAGCCTTGCCCTGCAGGTCTTCAGCGCTGCGAATCGGCCCCAGCGATTCAGGCGCGATCAGCACCAGGTCTTCCTGGTACATGGGCGTGCGCTTGAGCAACGGCCGCTCGACCTCCACTGCGACAATCGCCCCGTCGAGGCGATGGTTGAGCACGTCATCGAGCAGTTGCGACCAGGTGCCCGTGCTCAATTCCAGTGATACCTGCGGGAAGCGCGCATGGTATTCGGCCAGTAGCCGCGGAAGCCGGCCACTGGCCGAGGACTCGATGGCGCCGATACGCAGGCGCCCGCTGGGCATGGCTTGCGGGCTCAGAGCGGCCTTCGAGGCTTCGACCAGGGCGAGCATCTGGGTGGCGTATTCAAGGAAGGTTTCGCCTGCCGGGCTGATCTTCAAACCGCGACCATGGCGAAAGAACAGCGCCACGCCCAGCTCTTGTTCAAGCGCCTTGATCCGCGCAGTGATGTTCGACGGCACGTAGTGCAACACCTCGGCCGCACGGGCGATGCTGCCGGTGTCGTAGACCGTCTTGAACATGCGAATCTGCATCAGCTCCATACATCACCCAAAGTGAACGATACGCTCAGTATAAGTCGATTGTGGTGAGCATAGGCCTTTCTGATACTGAAGCTCCCAGCCCCCCGGAGCCTCTTGCGATGCCACGCGCCCAATCCCTGAAAATCGTCCTGGCGACCCTGTTCGTGGTGCTGTGCTGGGCCTACTCACCCACGGGCATCCATATCGCCCTGCAAGGCTACGAACCGGGCCATCTGGCCTTGGCGCGGTTTATCGTGGCGTCGGTATTCATGGCCTTTGTCGCACTGTGGCGAGGGATCAGCCTGCCCCGGCTCAAGGACTTGCCGCTGTTGATGCTGCTCGGTTTTTTCGCAGTGTTTGCCCACCATGTGGCGATCAACTTCGGCCAGCGCGGGATCAGTGCCGGGGCATCCAGTGTGCTGGCGCAATCCACACCGTTGTTCAGCCTGTTGATCGGCTGTTTTGTTCTGCGTCAGAAGGCCAGCGCCTGGCACTGGGGCTGCCTGGTGCTGGGCATGCTTGGCGCGGCGATGGTGGTTGCCGGGGATCACGGGCCAGGCGCATTGAACGCCCACGGCCTGCTGGTGCTGTTGGCCGCGCTGTCGTGGAGTATCTACTTCACCCTGCAGAAACTTCATGGCCATCGGTACGACGGCCTGACCATGGTCTGCTACACCATCTGGGCCGGCACCGCCTTGCTGCTGATGTATCTGCCGGGCCTGGCCGGCGCCGTGAAGGCCGCTCCACTGCAGGCAGACCTGGCGGTGTTGATGCTGGGCGTATTTCCCAGCGCCCTGGCCTACCTGGGCTGGGCCTTTGTACTGAGCCACACGCAGGTCAGCCGGGCAACCATGGCGCTGTACCTGATCCCGCCCTGCGCCATGCTGATCGCGGCCTCGCTGCTCGGCGAGCAGCCTTCGCTGATGGTGATAGTCGCAGCGGTGGTCGTGTTGATCAGTGTGCTGGCCTTGAACATTCCATCACGGCGGCGCATTCAACGGCCTGAACAGTTGCACCAATAGCCGGCCAAGTATGTAGAGCAGTGGTACCGCGAACAGCAGGCTGAACAGCACGATGTTCATCGCTTCACCGGCAATGACCTGCGGATCGCAACTGATCGGCCCGCTATTACCGCGCCCAAGGCGGATACACCCGGACTTGGGGTGGGCCGTCCAGTACGCCGCCGCGATGCACAAGCCGACCATCACTGAAAGCAGCAGCATCACCACCTGATCGCTGCCGCTTATCTGCAACCGTTGCCAGCGTTCTCTCACGCGCAGCTTCAGCATGCCGCGCTCTGAATCACGTCCTTGTTCATGCTCAACTCCTTTGCGTAACGGCGCACCGTCAGGCCGCCTCGGCAAATTTCACCTTGAAGTAATCCAGCAGGGTTTTGCCCCGGTAAAAAACCTCGCGTACCTCGGCACTTTCTTTAAGCAGCGCCTCACTGGGGAGCGCATGCTGATCTGCCGGCAAGGGCCGGGACCACTCCTGCACCGCTTTGGGGAACAGGGCCCTGGGGCGATTGTTGACCCAGTTGGAGATATGGCACGGCAAGGTCCAGCCACCGAACGCCTGGACGAACAGAAAGCCGAACACGTACTGCAGCCACGGGAAATTTTCCCGATAGCCGAGGCGGGCCATGTGGAAAAACGCCACCGTGCCCTCTTCGAATTCTTCTGACGGTGGCGCCGGCAAGGCTGCCGGGCCCTCTTCCATGTAGGCGCGAATCGCCTCCCACTCGGCCACTGCAGCGCGCAGGCTGCCGCAGGCCACAGTCAGCCAGAGGACGTTACCGCTGGCGGCGTCACGCAGGCCGATCATCAGTTTGAACTCGGGCAGCACCGCGTATTCGGTGACCAGTTTGCCGGCCGAGACACAGGCGATAACCTCTTCCCACGGCACATAATGGGGGGCTGCACCTTTCTTCGGCACCATCGCCACTTCGCGTCGCTGGCGGTTGAAACGGATCGGCGGCTGGACTCTGAGCTCGCGCACGGTCTTGCAGAAAATGAACACGTACATCAGCGCCAACGCGCCGATAAAGCCCCAGATCGGCGGCGAGGCGAGAAAGTCGAGAACACCCGACCAGAACGGCTCGTACTTGCGCCGTGCCCAGCCCGCGAGCAGCGCCGTCATCACAAAGCTGGTGATCACGCCCATGACCGCGGCAATGCCGCAGCGGGCCATGAACTCGAAGTTGCCCCGGCCGATGCCGAAGTCCAGGTAGACCTCGTTGGCATCACGGTGCAGGAGCTGGTAGCTGTAGGCCTCGACGCCCGTGGGCAAGGGTTTGGGCGACAGGTAGACAATCTCGGTGCCAGAGACTTGCTCGAAGTCTCCGGCATGGGGCAGGCGTTGGTACTTACTGTCAGGCATGAAAACGGTCCGAGTCCTTTCGACAAGGAAGGCACGCCAAGGCGCGCCTCCTATGAGTAACGCCGCACAGTATCGCGCAAATAGTCATCTAGCTGTTGCGTATCACCGCGCAGCCGCGGCAAGGCTGGTGAAGTTTCTGCACGCAGCAGCTCACTGTCGATGAACTGCTGCAGCACCACCCGTCGCGGCCCGTAATCGGCCTCGACCGCCTGGCGCTTGATGCGCAGCAATTCATCGATCTCGGCAAGCATCTGTGGCTCGTTCAAGGTGCCTGCCAAGAGGTCGGCAAAGGCCGTCGGCGGCATGCCCAGACCCAGGTCGATCCAGCGCACCGCCAACAGCGAACGCAGCACGTAAAGGTACTTCTTGAAGCGCACCTGCTCGCCCTGGAGAAAGTCGCGGTGGTTCTTTTTCGCCATCGACAAGTAGTGATGCCGCGCCGCCCGGGCGCTGTAGAAGTTCAGCGCCAGCGCCCGCAGCGACTCGACCGCACCGGGCTCGGCGCGATACACCAGCGGCGAGCCGAGCCATTCGAGCAGGGTCGGGTTGGAGTTGCGCAGCAGCTTCAGGGTCTTGCGCAACTCCCAACCGCTGATGTCCAGCTCGTCGGTCAGCGGCCGTTCGATCACGTCGCGCGGCTCGTCGACACGCAGGTACCAGTCCTGGCGCGGGACGTAGATGAAGCGCACGTCGAAATCGCTGTCGGTGGAGGCAAAGCCCCAGGCACGGCTGCCGGATTCGCAGGCGTAGAGCACGCGCACATCGTGTTCAAGCTCGACCCGGCGCAATTCTTCAAGCACCCACTCGCGCATGGCGCCCGGCAGTGGGTGACGGTCTTCCTTGTTCATGGTGTATCCCTTCCTATCCCTTTACGCACACCACCTGACGCAGGGTGTGCACTACTTCCACCAGTTCGCGCTGGGCCTGCATCACCGCGTCGATGTCCTTGTAGGCCATGGGGATCTCGTCGATCACGTCCTTGTCCTTGCGGCATTCGACATGGGCAGTGGCGCGGCGCTGATCCTCAACGGTGAACGCCTGCTTGGCCCGGGTACGGCTCATCACCCGCCCGGCGCCATGGCTGCAGGAGCAGAACGCCTCTTCGTTGCCCAGGCCACGAACGATGAAACTCTTGGCGCCCATGGAGCCGGGAATAATCCCCAGCTCGCCCTTTTGCGCCGACACTGCGCCCTTGCGGGTGACCAGCACGTCGTGGCCAAAGTGATGCTCGCGCTGCACATAGTTGTGGTGGCAGTTGACCGCTTCGAGGTTGGCCTCAAAGGGTTTGCCGAGCACCTTGCGTGTAGCGGCGATCACCGCGTGCATCATCAGCGCACGGTTCTGCCGGGCGAAATCCTGAGCCCACTCCACCGCCTCGACGTAGTCGGCAAAGTGCCGGCTGCCTTCTTCGAAATAGGCCAGGTTGCGGTCCGGCAGGTTGGCGATGTGCTGGCGCATGTCGGCCTGGGCCAGTTCAATGAACAGGTTGCCGATGGCATTGCCGACCCCGCGTGAACCGCTGTGCAACATGAACCAGACGCGGTTGGCTTCATCCAGGCAAACCTCGATGAAATGATTGCCGCCGCCGAGGGTGCCCAGGTGCTGGCGGTTGTTGGTTTTCTCAAGCTTCGGGTACTTGTCGGTGATCGCCTTGAAGCGCGCCGCCAGGTCGTGCCAGGCACGGTCGGCCATGGCCGGCACGCTGTCCCAGGCGCCCTGGTCGCGGCGGCCGAAGGTCTTGCCGTGGGGCACAGCCTTTTCGATCGCCGAGCGCAGGCCGTGCAGGTTGTCCGGCAGGTCGCTGGCGGTCAGCGAGGTGCGCGCGGCAATCATGCCGCAGCCGATGTCGACGCCAACCGCCGCCGGGATGATCGCGCCCAGGGTCGGGATCACGCTGCCGATGGTCGAGCCCTTGCCCAGGTGCACATCGGGCATCACCGCCAGGTGCTTGAAGATGAACGGCATCTTCGCGGTGTTCAGCAGTTGCTCACGGGCGCCCTCGTCCACCGGGACGCCGTCGGTCCAGAGCTTGATCGGCTTGCCGCCGGCCACTTCGAGTATGTTCATGTCGGTACTTCCATTTTTATCTGTTGCTGCCGGGCTGCTTGAGCCCGGCAACGCTCATCCGGCCTTGATGCTGACCAGTCCATTCAACACCTGATCCAGGCCGCCGAACACCGAAATCCGGTCGATGCGCTCGGCCACCCGCTCCAGGGTCTCCAGTTCCTTCAGGCGCAGGGCCGTCGGGTTGTCTTCCATGACTTTGGCGGTGTTGAGCAGCGATCGGGTCGCCGAGGTCTCTTCACGGCGGCGGATGACGTTGGCTTGCGCCGCTTTCTCTGCCTCCACCACCTGCGCCAGCAGGGTTTTCATCTCGCCTGGGAGGATAATGTCGCGCACCCCCAGGCCGCTGACTTCGATGCCGCTGCCAGCGAGTTTTTCCTGCAGGTACTGGCTGACCGAATCGTCGATCAACTGCTTGTTTTCCAACAGTTCATCGAGGGTGCGGGTACCCACCGCCGCCCGCAGGCCGAACTGCACCTCGCGGTACAGATGCTCCAGCGGTTTGCTCAACTGCGCGAACGCACCGAGCACATCGCTGTAGCGCCAGTTGGCAGCAAGATTCAGGCGCAGGCTGACCTTGTCGCGGGTGAGAATTTCCTGCCCGCTGATTTCCATGGCCTGGATCCGCATGTCGACCAACTCGACACTCACCTGACGGTTGAAGCGCCAGAAGCCGTACTGCCCGGCACCCAGCAACTCTTCCACCACGCCATCGACCTTCAATACACCGACATGGAACGCCGGCACCGCCGCCAGCAACACCGCATCCAGCCCGGCCAGGCTGCGACCGCGCAGTTTAGGCTGGTTGAGCTGGGCTACCAGGGCGCTATCCAGGCGATAGGTCTGGCTCAGGTCGATGCGCTGCAGGGTCTGCGCGCTCTGGCCCTTCCAGTACAGCTGGCGGCTGCCCGGAGCCAGCAATTCGACCAGGGCACCGTCCTCAAAACGCAGGCCGGCTTCGTTTTCCGCCAGGTCCATGCGCTCGAAATACTGCTCGACCAAGGCCGGCTCGCTCTGACGCAGGTAGCCCGCCAGGCGATGTTCGAACAGCGAAGTATTGAGGCTGAAGGTTTCTACCGTCAGCCGGTTGTGCAGGTCGAAACGCTTGTGCACGCCAGGTTCGAGGATCGACACAAAGTCGCCTTCGCAGAACAGCAGGCCGCGTTCGTTCTTTTTCACGATAAAGCGTTTCAACAGTTTCATCTTGATCATCCTGTGCAATTAAGTCCTTGGTGCCGGTGTTGCCAAAGCGCCGAGCGTTGCGGGCGTGGCCCGGAGGAGGCCGTTGTCGGGACTTCCTGTCCACTGACCGCATCCTGCGGTGCGGCAACTGCCTTGCTCCGGGCCCGGCCGGCAAGCCGGGCAAATCGGCGGTGGGCGTGTGCGCTCCGTGCGCACCTTGCAGCCTTGCCTGGCTACGCCCCACCGGCGGGTACAACATTCGAATACCTTGGAGGGTATGTAAGGTTCGAGTCAGGCCTCGAGACCAGCGTCTCCGTGAGGAGCCACGCTATCGACTGCACGTTGCGGCGGCGGCATGCACGACACCTACACCAGGGGTGGGCTCGTGCACCGGCGGGGACATAAACCCCGTCCCGTTGGCCAGCTTGGCGATGCGGTCGGGGAAGATATTGCGAGGGGCGTGCCAGGTTTTGAATAAGGTCCAAAATTAACTCTTATCATATTGATTTATAAGGTTTTTATTTTTACCAACAAAAAACCATGAGTTTTCTCAGCCCACACCAGACAAGATTTTTATATATTATGAGATACACATTTATCTCTTGAGCTAAACAGCAATGAGCAAGCGCAGCGTCGCCATCGGCTTTCTCGGCACCACCCTGGATCGCAACGGCAAAGGCGCGGCGCGCTGGCAGCGCTGGCGGCCGACCATCAGCCTGTGCCAGCAGGCACAAACCCCCATCGACCGCCTGGAGCTGATCCACGGCACCAGCGCTCGCGACCTGGGCCTGGCCGAGCGCATTCGCGAAGATATCCAGAGCATCTCGCCGCACACCGAGGTGCGTTTGCAGCCGATGGTTCTGCGTAACCCCTGGGACTTCGAGGAGGTCTATGGCGCGCTGCACGACTTTTCCAGCGCCTACCCCTTCGATACCGAGCACGAGGACTACCTGGTGCATATCACCACCGGTACCCACGTGGCGCAGATCTGCTGGTTCCTGCTGACCGAGGCGCGCTACCTGCCGGCGCGGCTGATCCAGACCTCGCCAGCGCGCGGCAAGGAAGACATCGCCGACCCGGCCGGCACCAGCACGCTGATTGACCTCGACCTGTCGCGCTATGACCACATCGCATCGCGCTTTCAGCGCGAGCAGGCCGACAGCCTGAATTTTCTCAAGGCCGGCATCGCCACCCGCAACGCCGCCTTCAACCGCTCCATCGAGCAGATCGAGCGGGTGGCGCTGCGCTCACGGGCACCGATGCTGCTGGTCGGCCCGACCGGCGCTGGCAAGTCGTTCCTGGCCCGGCGCATCTATGAGCTCAAGCGCGGCCGCCATCAGCTGGAGGGACGCTTCGTTGAAGTGAACTGCGCCACCCTGCGCGGCGACGGCGCCATGTCGACACTGTTTGGCCATAGCAAAGGCGCCTTCACCGGCGCCCAGAACGCCCGCGAAGGTCTACTGCGCGCCGCCGATGGCGGCATGTTGTTCCTTGATGAAATCGGCGAACTGGGCGCTGATGAACAAGCCATGCTGCTCAAGGCCATCGAAGAAAAACGCTTCTTCCCGCTGGGCTCGGACCGTGAGGTAGAGAGCGACTTCCAGCTGATCGCCGGCACCCACCGCGACCTGCGCAGCCGGGTCGCCGAAGGGCTGTTTCGCGAAGACCTGTACGCGCGCATCAACCTCTGGACCTTCGCCCTGCCAGGCCTGGCAGGGCGCCGCGAAGACATCGAGCCGAACATCGATTTCGAACTGCAGCGCCATGCCCGCGAACAGAACCGCCAGGTGCGCTTCAACCTCGAAGCCAAGCGCCGCTACCTGGCCTTTGCCAACTCGCCGCAAGCGCGCTGGACCGGTAACTTTCGCGAGCTGTCGGCGTCGATCACGCGCATGGCCACCCTCGCCGACAGCGGCCGTATCGACGAGCCGCTGGTACTGGAAGAAATCGAGCGCCTGCAACACGCCTGGGGCCTGGAGCAAGGTGCCGACCCACTCGACGCCTTGCTCGGCGACCAGGCCCTTGACCAGTTCGACCGTCTGCAACTGCAGGCGGTACTCAAGGTGTGCGGCAACGCCCGCACACTGTCCGAGGCCGGGCGCCAGTTGTTCGATGTCTCGCGCCTGGAAAAAGAAAAGCCCAATGACGCCGACCGTTTGCGCAAATACCTGGCACGCTTTGGCCTGGACTGGAATCAACTCAAGGGCTGAACAGGGTGCTAGAATCCGCGCCCTCTTCGGCCGCACCTGGCCGAGCACTACCGAAAAAGGACTCTCGGCCATGTCATTGCTGACAGCGACCCGCCTGCACCTCTGCTCCTTCGGCCTGCTGGCCGGCCTCAGCCTCACCGCAACCACTGCTTTCGCCGACGAGGCCACCGACCAGGCCCTGCACAAAGGCCGCTGGCAAGGCATGGCCGCCATGGCCAACCTGTACCTCAACAACGCCACCCCGGCCGAGTTCATGGATGCCGGTGACAAAGAGAAGAGCGAGCACGACAACTATGCCGGCGCCCTGGCCTTCTACCTGACCGCCGCCCGCCTCGACCCGAAGAACGCCTTCGCCGCGTACCAGGCCGCTGCCGCGCTGTCGTCCATGGACAGCCCGGAACTGGCCGCGCAATACCTCGACGAGGCCCGCGAGCGCGGCTTCTGGCAAGCGGTGATCCTCAAGGAAGACGACGAACTGGAGCCGATGAAAAACGACCCGGCCTACCAGAAGCTGCTGCAAGCGGCCGAGAAGAACTACCCGACCCAGGCCAAGGACGCCGGCCTCGCCGCCTTCAGCATCCCTGAAGGCAAGGCCCCGGCTGGCGGCTGGCCGGTGGTGGTGTGGCTGGCAGGCTTTGGCACCGAAGGCGTCAAGGGCACCAACATGCGCGCCGACCTGGTCGGCGACAAGGCCGTGCTGGTGGCCCTGAACGGTACCCTCAAGCGCGACGAGCATCAGTTCATGTGGCAGCAACAGTCGGTCGAGCCGACCGAACAAGCGGTGGCCGCAGCGCTGAAGAAGCTGGAAAAAGACACCCGCATCGACCGCTCGAAAGTCGCCCTGATCGGCTTCTCCCAGGGTGCTGAACACGCCGCCCACCTGATCGCCCAGTACCCGCAGAACTACAGCGGCGCGGTGCTGCTGTCGCCGGGCGGCTTCAAGATCCCGTTCACCGTGCAGAAGGCCAAGGACAAGCGCCTGGTCGTGGTCCACGGCGCCCAGGAGCATGAAAGCAACCTGCAACTGACCGCCACCACCGAAAAAGCCTTCGCCAGCAACAACAAGGTGCAGAGCCACGAACACCCTGAAGGCCACACCTTCCAGGACGACTGGCGCAAGGCCTACCCAGGCTACCTGGACTACGCCCTGGGCCTTTGAGTGCGCGCCAGGCAGCCCCGGAAAGCACCTGAGAAATAATCTGTTCGAGAAAATTTACAGCCCCGCACACAGCTACTAAGGTGAATGCAGAGGAATGAACCGCGACTGATTCAAGGCAGTCGCATCGTGCTGAGCGGGGGCGGTTGCACGCCCCCGGGTTTGCCTCTGTTAAGGGGCGGGAAGACGACTTCATGGGGCGCCGCAAGCCAACCCTGAGTCGTCCCCGCCTCTACTTTTTTCTGCCCTACTTCAAGCCCAGCTGGTTGCGCAAAAACTCGTGCAGGCCGGCCGCGCTTTTCTTGTAGCCATCAGCCGTCAGGTGCACCAGATCACCACGGGCCAGGCCCGACGCCTGCCAGCCGACAATCGAGCACTGCCCGCCCATGTACGCCTGCCAGTCCCAGAACAGCGCATTGGCCTGCTTGGCCGCCTGGCGCTGGATGCGGATCACCTGGGCCAGTTGCTGCGGCTGGCGCGCACTGCAGCTACGAGCCTTGCGCTGCTTGATCGAGTCCGGCGGGCCGACCAGCAATATCACCGCGCGCGGCAGATCCTGGCGCAGGCGCTTGAGGGTGTTGCGCAGTTGCGTCTGGTACAGGCCAAGATCGAGGGTGTCATCGAAGGCTTCATTGGTGCCGTAGGCGAGAATCACCAGGTCGGGGCGCAGGGTCTTGAGGTTGTCCTGCCAGCCGGCCTGCCATTTGTCCTGCACTTCCAGGCGAGCGCCATTGATGCCCAGCGCCGAGTAGATCACCCCGGCATTCTTCTGGCCCTGGATATACCAGCCACCCAGCAGCGTGCCGGGGCGGTTGCTGACGCTCAGGTCCAGCGGCAGAGCCAGGTTGCTGACTTGCGGGCCGAAGCGCCACTGCCCGCCGGTGGCCGCCAGCAGGCGCTGGTTGCGCCCACGGCCATCGCGCAGCACCAGGGTGCTGTTTTCCCGCGCCTGGTACAGCGCCTGCACCCGATAGCGTTGCGCCGTAGGCTCGCGGGCTTCGATGCGCACGCTGGGGTTGGCCGCCATCGGCACCGACAGGTAACCGCCAAGCGGGAATTGCGTGCTCTGCTGGTTGCGCGCCGACACCAGCTCCCACTGGCGCTTGGCGGTTTTCAGGATCACCTGGTCGTAGCGGGTGCCGGGCACCGGCGTGGCGGCAATCAGGCCGATACCGCCATCGCCATAACGCGCCTGCAGCAGGCGGCGCATCTCGCCGCTGAAGAGGTCGGCAGCGGTGTGCGAATCGCCGAACTGGATGATGTTGACCGGTGCGCGGTTGGCGTTTTTGAACTTGCCCGCCAGTACCGCCAGGTTGCCGTCGACGCGGCTGGCCGGGGCCTTGGCCGCCGTATTGGCAGGCTTGGCCGAGGTGTTGACCGCCGCCACCGGGCTACAGCCCGGCAACGCGCAGATCAGCAGGGCCAACCCCAGAATGTTGTGCAGTCGAGGCATCAGTGTCCCGTTACAGTGAGGCCGGGAAAGGCGATCAACGAGAGAATCCGTTCCGAGATCAGCTTCTGTCCGGTGGTAGTGAAATGGATGCCGTCATCGACCCGGGTCTTGATCCGTTTGCCCTGAGCGTTCTGCAAGGTATAGGAGAAACTGTCGTCGTTGTAACCCAGGACCGGGTTGGCCGAAACGTAATGCTGCTGATACAGGCCGGTCTGTTGCTCGTACAGCCCGCTCAGGTAAGCCATGGCCGTAGACAGCTTGGGCTTTTGCATGTTCGGCGGCCCGACCCAGATCACCTGCACATTGTGCTCACGGGCCTGGTCGAGGATCGAGTCGATACGCTGGCGATAGGTGACTTCCCACTCCGGCGACTTGAAGCGCAAAAACGGCTTGCCCTTGCCCTGGGG
The DNA here is from genome assembly GCF_900101695.1 of Pseudomonas sp. UC 17F4. NCBI lineage: Bacteria > Pseudomonadati > Pseudomonadota > Gammaproteobacteria > Pseudomonadales > Pseudomonadaceae > Pseudomonas > Pseudomonas sp. UC 17F4. The sequence goes on along the minus strand of NZ_FNKV01000001.1, from coordinate 1,377,565 downwards.
CATGTCCCAGGGGTCGTTGGGGCCGAGGAAGATCACCATCAGGCGGATGTTCGGCTCGCTTTCCAGGGTCTTGGCCACGGTCTGCGGCCAGTTGAAGAAACCGGGATAGGCAAGGCCGGTGCTCTGCTTGCTGAGGTTGACGCTCTTGATCTGGTAACGCTTGCGCAGGCTGTTGGCCAGGTGCGGAGCGACGCCCTGCATCAGTGAGTCGCCGACCAGGAAGACTTCGTCACCCGCCGCCAGGGACACCACGGTGCCGGCTTGCAAAGGTGCCTGGGCAACTTGCGCTGCGGGTTGCGGCACTGGCGTAGCCACTGTTGCCGGCACAGGCGCAGACGTTGTCGCAACCTTGACTGGCACCGGGTGAGCCGGAACGGGCGGCTTGTCCAGGTGCACCGGGACCACAGGAATCGGCGCTGGCAGCTCCACGGTGTCGTTGGTCTCAACCTTGGCCACCAGCACCTGCTCGCTACGTTTTTCCAGGCTGTCGATAAAGCTGTCGCGAGCATCGCCCAGGGTATGAGTGAGGTTACCGCCCATGCGCCAGGCCGGGCTCTGGCCAAGTACCGGCAGCTCGCAGCTCTGGTGATACTTCTGCTGGCAATACAGGCTGATCGAATCCTGGTTCAGCCAGAACAGCAACAGCGTGGTGATGACAACGGCGTAGAAAGCCTTGGCCGCGCCCAGTTGCGACGACAGCAAACGACCGGCATTAGAAGCTTGCATAGATGAACCCCGGTACGCCCGATTGCGAAGCAAAAATGACCAAGGAAATGAACAACCCCAGCGGTATTGGATACAGCTGCCAGGGCAAGCGCGTGGTGGTAGCAAAGAACTGGCGCAGCAGCACCAGCAACTGCGGGTAGACGGCGACATACAACACGCTCGCCAGCAACAGCAGGCCGGTACTGGAGAACAATCCATCCAGGCTCAAGCCGCCGATACCGGCGAGCATGTCCATGGCTTCATCAAGGCTGGCGCTACGGAAGAAGATCCAGGCGAAGGCCACGTAGTGGAAGGTCAGCAGGCGCGCCGCCAGGCCGGCGCCCGGCCAGCGCATCGGCTGCGGCAGGATGTAGGTCGAAGCCTTGTACAGCGCCAGGCCAATACCATGCAGCGCCCCCCAGATGATGAAGTTGATGCTCGCCCCGTGCCACAGGCCGGAAATCAGCATCGCCAGCAGCATGTTCAGGTTGCCGCGCCACACCCCCTGGCGATTGCCGCCCAGCGGAATGTAGACATAGTCGCGAATGAACAGCGACAGGCTGATGTGCCAGCGGCCCCAGAACTCCTTGAGGTTGTGCGCGGCATAAGGCGCATTGAAGTTGTCGGGCAGGCGAAAGCCCAGCAGCAAGGCAATGCCGGTGACCAGGTTGGTGTAACCGCTGAAGTTGAAATAAATCAGAAAGCTGTAGCCATACACGCTCAGCAGTATCTGCTCGGGCGAATAGCTGCCCGGCGTCTCGAACACCGGGTCAACCCACTCACTGGCCAGCCAGGCACTGCAGAAGAACAGCTTGACCACCGCCAGGGCAATCAACCCCAGGGCCCGTTGCGGCTCCAGCACTTCACGGATAGTACTCGTGCGAATCTGCGGCAGCATGTGGCTGGCGCGGTTGACCGGGCCGGCGATCAGACTGGGGAAGAACGCCAGGTACAGGGCCAGGTCGAACGGCGAAGCCGAGGGCATCTCGCGGCGGTTGATCGACACCAGGTAGCTGACCGAGTGAAAGGCGTAGAACGACAGGCCGATCGGCACCAGCACTTCCAGCACCGGCAGCGACACGTCCAGCCCGGCACTGGCCAGGGCGCCCTGCACGCCGCCGACAAAGAACTCCTGGTACTTGAACAGGTAGAAACAGCCCAGCACCAGCAGCAACACCAACAAATAGCTGAAGCGCCGCCCGGGATAACGCTCACCGACCAGGCCGAGCAGATACACCAGGGCGCTGTAGCCCAGCAGGATGTACAGGGAGTTGAAGCTGAAACTGGCCACCAGGCCGTAACTGGCGGCCAGCAGCAGGACGTTCTGCAAGCGAACGCTCCAGCACAGGCTCCAGTAAACGATGAAAAACAGTGTGAAGCAGAGGCCGAACTCGATCGAAAGGAAGCTCACAACGTAGTCCATTACGTGACAACAGAAATAGGAGGCGTTACCGCCGCAGAGCCGCGGGGCAAAGCGGGCGCGATTATGGCAGAGAGCCACAAGCCCTCACAATGCGAGCCCTGTAGAAAAATCAAGACTTCACCGTGGGCCTTTGTGCAACAGAATGCGACGAAAGATCGACCCTATCGATTTGCTCCCCCCGCCCCGCTCTGCTAGTGTCGCGCCGTTTATACTGCCACCGAGACAGCCGCCATGGCCCGAAAAAAAGCCTCCATTGATTTCGAGCAATCCCTCGCCGACCTGCAGGTCCTGGTCGAGCGCCTGGAGAACGGCGAGCTGTCGCTGGAAGACTCGCTGACTGCCTTCGAGCAAGGCATCAGCCTGACCCGCGACTGCCAGAGCGCGCTGGCCCAGGCCGAACAGAAGGTCCAGGTGCTGCTCGAGCGCGATGGCGAACTGGCGGCCGAGCCTTTCGATGCGGAACAGCCGGAATGATCGCCGCCTACCAGGCCAGTTGCCAGGCGCGGGTCGACGCCGCCCTCGAACACCTGTTCATCGCCCCCTCGGTTGAGCTCAGCCGCCTCTATGAGGCCATGCGCTACAGCGTCATGAATGGCGGCAAACGGGTACGCCCGCTGCTCGCCTATGCCGCCTGCCAGGCCCTCGGTGCTGCACCGGAGCAGGCCAACGGCGCGGCCTGCGCGGTCGAATTGATTCACGCCTACTCGCTGGTGCACGACGACCTGCCGGCGATGGACGATGACGACCTGCGCCGCGGCCAGCCGACCACTCACAAGGCTTTCGATGAAGCCTGCGCGATCCTCGCTGGCGACGGTTTGCAGAGCCTGGCCTTCAGCGCCCTGCTCGACCCGCAATTGAGCCCGCAGCAAGACAGCATCCGCCTGGCCATGGTCCAGACCCTGGCGCTGGCTGCAGGGCCTGCCGGCATGGTCGGCGGCCAGGCCATCGACCTGGGCTCGGTGGGCCTCAAGCTCGACCAGACGGCGCTGGAGTTCATGCACCGGCACAAGACCGGCGCGCTGATCGAAGCCAGCGTCAAGCTCGGCGCCCTGGCCAGCGCCCGCGCCGACCAGACCCAGCTCAAGGCCCTGCAAACCTATGCACAGGCCATCGGCCTGGCCTTCCAGGTTCAGGACGATATCCTCGACGTCGAGAGCGACACCGCCACCCTGGGCAAGCGCCAGGGCGCCGACATCGCCCGCGACAAGCCGACCTACCCGGCCCTGCTCGGCCTCGAGGCAGCCAAGGCCTACGCCCTGGAACTGCGCGACCAGGCCCTGCATGCCCTGCGTCCGTTTGACGCGGCAGCCGAGCCGCTGCGCGAACTTGCGCGGTACATCGTCGAGCGCCGTAACTAAGCAGCGCGGGTATCGCGGGGCAAGCCCGCTCCCACAGCGATCACTGTAGGAGCGGGCTTGCCCCGCGATTAGCTCAAATGGGCAGCCAACACCGCAATAAGGTAAACTGCCGCCACTTCATATCTATAACGATTCGCCTGATGCCCACGACGTTTCAAGAGATCCCCCGCGAACGCCCGGTCACGCCGCTGCTTGACCGTGCCGATACGCCTGCCGGCCTGCGCCGCCTGGCTGAAGCCGACCTGGAGAACCTGGCCGACGAGTTGCGCCAGGAATTGCTCTATACCGTTGGTCAGACCGGCGGGCATTTCGGTGCCGGCCTGGGCGTCATCGAGCTGACGATCGCCCTGCACTACGTCTTCGACACCCCGGACGACCGTCTGGTGTGGGACGTCGGTCATCAGGCCTATCCGCACAAGATCCTCACCGGTCGCCGCCAGCGCATGCACACCCTGCGCCAGAAGGACGGCCTGGCCGCCTTCCCGCGCCGCGCCGAGAGCGAGTACGACACCTTTGGCGTCGGTCACTCCAGCACCTCGATCAGTGCGGCCCTGGGCATGGCCATCGCCGCCCGTCTGCAGAACGATCCGCGCAAGTCGATTGCCGTGATCGGTGACGGCGCGCTGACCGCCGGCATGGCCTTCGAGGCGTTGAACCACGCCCAGGAAGTCGACGCCGACATGCTGGTGATCCTCAACGACAACGACATGTCGATTTCGCGCAATGTCGGCGGCCTGTCCAACTACCTGGCCAAGATTCTTTCCAGCCGCACCTACTCGAGCATGCGCGAGGGCAGCAAGAAGGTCCTCTCGCGCCTGCCCGGCGCCTGGGAAATCGCCCGCCGCACCGAAGAGTACGCCAAGGGCATGCTGGTACCCGGCACCCTGTTCGAAGAGCTGGGCTGGAACTACATCGGCCCGATCGATGGCCACGACCTGCCGACCCTGGTCACCACCCTGCGCAACATGCGTGACCTCAAGGGCCCGCAGTTCCTGCACGTGGTCACCAAAAAGGGCAAGGGTTTCGCCCCGGCCGAAGTCGACCCGATCGGCTACCACGCGATCACCAAGCTTGAGCCTGTGGACAAACCCGCCGCCGCGCCGAAACAGGCTGCCGGACCGAAGTACTCCGCAGTGTTCGGCCAATGGCTGTGCGACATGGCGGCTGCTGACCAGCGCCTGGTCGGCATTACCCCGGCCATGAAGGAAGGCTCCGACCTGGTGGCCTTCAGCGAGCGCTATCCGGATCGCTACTTCGATGTCGCCATCGCCGAGCAGCACGCGGTCACCCTGGCTGCGGGCATGGCCTGCGAAGGCGCCAAGCCGGTGGTGGCGATCTATTCGACCTTCCTTCAGCGCGCCTACGACCAGTTGATCCATGACGTCGCGGTGCAGAATCTCGACGTGCTGTTCGCCATCGACCGCGCCGGCCTGGTCGGCGAAGACGGCCCGACCCACGCGGGCAGCTTCGACCTGTCGTTCCTGCGCTGCATCCCCGGCATGCTGGTGATGACCCCGAGCGACGAGAACGAACTGCGCAAGATGCTCAGCACCGGCCACCTGTACAACGGCCCGGCCGCCGTGCGTTACCCACGTGGCAGCGGCCCGAACGCAACCATCGAGAGCAACCTTGAGCCACTGGAAATCGGCAAGGGCATCGTCCGCCGCCAGGGCAGCAAGGTCGCCTTGCTGGTATTCGGCGTGCAGCTGAGCGAAGCCCTCAAGGTTGCCGAGCAGATCGATGCCACCGTGGTCGACATGCGTTTCGTCAAACCGCTGGATGAAGCCCTGGTGCGCGAGATTGCCGGTAGCCACGAACTGCTGGTGACCATCGAAGAAAACGCCATCATGGGCGGCGCCGGTGCGGCAGTGAGCGAGTTCCTCGCCCGCGAAGCGGTGCTCAAGCCAGTGCTGCACCTGGGCCTGCCGGATGTGTATGTCGAGCATGCCAAGCCTGCGCAGATGCTCGCCGAGTGCGGCCTGGATGCCGCCGGCATCGAGGCTTCGGTGCGTCAGCGGATGCAACTGCTCGGTCTTTGAGACCGCATCGCGGGTCAAGCCCGCTCCTACAGGTTTTGTGGGAGCGGGCTTGACCCGCGATAGCAATGGAACTGCCCATGAAACCCCTGCGTCTTGCCCCCCTCCTGCTATTGCCAACCACCCTGCTGGCCGACCCGATCGACCGCGAAAGCGCCCTGAAACTGCCCAACACACTGATCAGTGCCAACCGCCAGGTTGAAGACCGCACGCAAACCAGCGCCGCCAATACGGTGTTCACCCGCGACGACATCGACCGCCTGCAGCCTTCCAGCGTTACTGATCTGCTGACTCGGGTGCCGGGTGTTCAGGTCTCGCGCACCGGCGGGCGTGGCAGCTTGCCTGGCATTTTCATTCGCGGCACCAAGTCGGCCCAGAGCCTGGTGCTGGTCGATGGCGTACGTATTGCCAACACCTCGTCCGGCGACAGCGGCCTGCAGTTTCTCAACATTGATCAGATCGAGCGGGTCGAAGTGTTGCGCGGTTCGCGCTCGGCGATCTATGGCAGCGATGCGATTGGCGGGGTGATCCAGATCTTCACCCGCCGCGCCAGCAAGCCCGGCCTGCAACCACGCCTGCACTTGGCCGGTGGCAGCAACAAGACCTGGCAGCGAGATGTCGGCCTGTCCGCAGGTGACGAGCGCACTCGTTTCAACCTCGCCGCAGGTCTGGACGAAACCGACGGCATCAACGCTACCCGCGAGTCATTCCCGGCCAACGGCGATCATGATGCCTACAGAAACAAGAGCCTGAGCCTGAACCTCAGCCATGTTGCCAGCGACTCCCTGGAACTGGGCCTGAATCTGCTCGACAGCCGCGGACGCAGCGAATACGACAACCTGTTTGGCGACCACAGCCAGCCCTACACCGATTTCACCGTCAGTAGCCTCGGCACCTATGCCGACGCACAGCTCAGTGAGATGTGGCATTCACGCCTGGAGCTGGGCCACAGCGAGAACCGCGATACCAAGCGCGACTCGCTGCAGCCGGGCGGTAGCGAGTTCAACACTTACCGCGACTCGATCAACTGGCAGAATGACCTTAGCTTCGACGAGCGCAACAACCTGTTGCTCGGTGGCGACTGGTATCAGGATCGCCTGCATGGCAGCACGACCTTTGACGAAGACAGCCGCTGGAACCGCGCCGCTTTTGTCCAGCATCGCTACAAAGGCGACAGCTTCAACACCGAAATCGGCGTGCGCCGCGACCAGAACCAGCAATTCGGCAGCCAGAACAGCTGGAGCGCCAGTCTCGGCGTGCCGCTCAACGTCGACAACGACCTGCTTCTGTCCTACAGCGAAGGCTTTCGCGCACCGACGTTCAACGACCTTTACTACCCGGATTTCAGCAACCCCGACCTCAAGCCCGAGCGCTCGAAGAGCTACGAGCTGCAATGGCGCAGCCAACTGACCGAAAGCACCAGGCTGGAGGCCTCGCTGTACCGCACTGACCTGCGCAATGCGATCACCCCGGACCTCAACTATATTCCGTACAACGTTGACTCGGCACGCATCAATGGTTTCGAAGCCAGCCTTAATCAGGAGTGGTTTGGCTGGCAGAGCAGCCTGGGCCTGGCACTGATCGACCCGCGTGATCGCGATTCCGGACACACCCTCGAACGTCGCGCCCGCCGCACCCTGAGCCTGGACCTGGATCGCCAGTTCGATCGCCTCGGCCTGGGTGCCAGCTGGCAGGCAGTCAGCAGCAGTTACGCCGACGCCGACAACAAGCGCTCACTCAGCGGCTACGGTCTGCTCGGTTTGCGCAGCAGCTGGAACCTGAGCCGCGAGGTTCGTCTGGAGCTCAAAGCCGAAAACCTGCTGGATAAAACCTACAGCCGTGCGCAGTACAGCTACGGCACAGGCTATGCCGATTACCGCGAAGAAGGCCGCACCTGGCTATTGGGCGTCACCTGGACACCGGCGCTTTAGCCTGCAGCAGTTCGCACAGCTTGGCCGTCGCTTCGATCATCTGCCCGCTGGGGCGCTCCAGGCCTTTGTCCGGCACCTGCAGCAACAGGCCATCACGCACGGCAGCGACGTGCGGCCAGGCCTTCCAGGCCTCGAGCTGGAGCTGATCAGGGGCAAGGATCACCTGCGGGTTGCGCGCCAGCACGGTCTCCAGGTTAACCTGCGGCGCCGGCTGGGGGAGGTCGGCAAACACATTGCGCGCGCCGCAGACACTCAGCGCATCGGAGATGATCTGGTAACCACCAACCGTATACAGCGGCTTGTCCCAGACCTGGTAGAACACCGTCAGCGCCTGCTCGCGATGGTACTGCTGGCGCAACGCGGCAAGGCGCTGGCGCAAGGCTGTGGATAACTGCCCGCCCTGCGCCTTGCGCCCGATCCGCAGGCCAATTTCGTCCACCTGCGACACCAGGTCATCCAGCTCGTGCACATCGACGCTGTATAGCGGGATACCCAGGCGTTCGAGCTGGTCGCGCTGGGCCGCCGGCACGCTGCCCGGCCAGTACAGCACCAGGTCCGGGCGCACGCTGAGCAGGCGCTCCATGTCCAGTTGGCCATAACGGCCCACCAACGGTACGGTGCTTAACTGCGTCGGCCGTTCGTGCCACTCGGCCATGCCCACCAGCAGGTCGCCGGCTTGCAGCTCGAGGATGATTTCAGTGATCGAGGGCGCCAGGCTGACCACCCGCGGCGCCGCGGCCAGCGGCATACCGAAGGCCAGCAGCAACAGCCACAGGTAGCGACGCATCAGCCGAGCTGGCGAGGAATGCGATAGAGGTAGAGCAGGACCACGCTGGAGATTGCCAGGAGGATCTGCGGCACCGCCTCAAGGCCAACGAATACCGACAACGCGGCGACCCAGGCCGGCAGGCAGGCGAACAACATGCCCAGGCGGCGGATACGTGCCAGCTCGATCCAGGCCGCAGGTTCATCGTCGCTGTTCAGGGCTTTCTGGGTGGCGATCAGCCCGTGCTTGTAGGCGCCAAAGCGCGGCAGGCTGAGAAACATCGAGGCCACGCCGGCGATAAACATCGGCATGGCCAGGATCGGAATCAACGCCTGCACGCCACCGAAGGCCCAGGCAAACACCAGCAACGGCGCCAGCGCCACCGCCAGGTACTGCCACCAGGCCAGCTCCAGGCGACGGCGAACCTGGGCGCGGGTCACGCCCGACCGGCCTCGCCCTGGTGCTCGTTGCCCATCATGTGGCCGAGCTTGCCGGCTTTGGTCGCCAGGTAGTGTTTGTTATGCGGGTTGTGGCCGGTGTGCAGCGGCACCCGCTCGGCAACCGGAATGCCCATGCCGGTCAGTGCCTTGACCTTGCGCGGATTGTTGGTCATCAGCCGCAGCGACTTGACACCCAGGTGCTCGAGCATCGGCTGGCACATGCCGTAGTCACGCTGGTCGGCGGCAAAGCCCAGGCGTTCGTTGGCTTCGACGGTGTCGGCGCCGCCATCTTGCAGCTCGTAGGCGCGGATCTTGTTCAACAGGCCAATGCCACGGCCTTCCTGACGCAGGTACAGCAGCACGCCGCGGCCTTCGCGGGCGATCGCCTGCAGGGCCGCTTCGAGTTGCGAACCGCAGTCGCAGCGCTGGCTGAACAAGGCGTCGCCGGTCAGGCATTCGGAATGCAGGCGCCCCAGCACCGGCTGCCCATCGGCCACATCACCCAGGCTGAGCACGACGTGCTCGCGGCCGGTGGCTTCATCGAGAAAACCATGCATGGTGAAGGTCGCAAACGGGGTAGGCAGCTTGGAAGCGGCAACAAAAACGACGGGCACGTTGTGCTCCTGATCAGTAACTTGAAAATTGACGTGGGCCGATTGTATCAGCAGCGTGGCGCCGCTGCTTAGGCTGAATTATTGGGCAAACAGATCGACAAGTTCGATATCAGCTACGGCCGCTTGCCCTCGCCGTCGAACGGATAGGGCTGCTTCCAGTGCTCGAAGATCGCCCGCAACTCGCCACTGGCCACCAGCTTGTCCATGCGCTGGTCGAACAGCGCGCGCAACGCCTTGCCCTCGGCGGTGCGGCCAAAGGCCAGGTACAGCGGCAGCTCCGCCAGGTGGCTGCGGCGAAACAGCTTGGGATCGGGGGCCTGGCCGAGCACATAGTCGACTTCGGTCAGGGCATCGATGTAGTAGTCGACGCGATCATGTTCAAGCATCGGCAAGATCCCCTCGCGGCGCTGGATTTCGCGAAAGTGACCGACATTGGGCAGATAGCTTTTGTAGTCATAGCCGCGCACCCAGGCCAGGCGATACTGGCCGAGGGTCTGCTGGGTCGGCACAGGGCTGGTGGCCAGGCCCAGGGCATAGATATGGTCCATATCGAAATGCCAGCGCGGATAGAGGTTGTCGGCGTTCTCTTCGTGATAGGAACCGACCCAGGCATCGGCCTCACCGCGTTTGACCAGGCCTACCGCGCGGCTGTACGGCGCACTCTGGGTGCGAACCTTGACGCCGGCCGGCTCGAACACCTTGCGCAGCACGTCCCAGGCCAGGCCGCTGCCGTCGGCGTTGGTGTAGTCGAGCCACTCTTCACTGACCAGACGAACCTGGCCAGGTGTCGCCGACGGCGCGTCCGCCGCCTTGACCACACCTGCCGCCAGGACCAGCAACACCAGCAACAGCCGCCATCCCGTCATCGCCCCGCTCCTTAGGTGAAACTCCATACCAGAACCTGCATGCCCAGCCAGGCAAACACCCCGGCCAGAACATCGTCGAGCATGATCCCGACCCCGCCATGCACATGACGATCAATCCAGCGGATCGGCCAGGGCTTGAGGATGTCGAAGAAACGGAACATCAAAAAGCCCGCCAGCAGCCACATCCAGCCCTCCGGCACCAGCCACAGGGTTATCCACATGCCGACCATTTCGTCCCAGACGATGCCCTCATGGTCGTGGACCTTGAGGTCATCCGCGACCTTGCCGCACAGCCAGAAGCCGAACAGCATGGTCAACCCGAGCATCAGCCAGTAGCCCCAATCGGGCAGCATCTGCCACAACGGGATAAACGGTAGAGCCACCAGCGAGCCCCAGGTTCCCGGCGCCTTGGGCAGGGTTCCGGAGCCAAAGCCGAATGCCAGGAAATGCCAGGGATTGCGCCAGACCGACGGCGGAACGAACTCCGCAGGCACCTGTTTGGGGTGATCGGTCACGGTGTCTCCTTAAAATGTTGATAGCCCCGGGTGTGCGGGGTGATGTCCTGGCCACTGCCATCAAGCAGGCGCACGCCGCTGCCGGCACTCACCCGCCCGACCACATGGACCGGCCAGCCGGCCGCCAGCAACGGTGCAAGCTCAGCTTCGGGCAAGGTGAAGGCCAGGACGTAATCGTCGCCGCCGGCCAATGCCGCCTGTTGCGCGCCTGCGCGACCGAAAAAGGCCAGCAGCGCCGCCGACAACGGTAGCCGCTCCAGCTCGACCTGCAATGCCACCTGCGACGCCTTGGCGATATGTCCGCAATCGGCGAGCAGGCCGTCGGAGATATCCAGCGCCGAGGTTGCCTTGCCGCGCAGCACCTGGCCCAGCGCCAGTTGCGGTTGCGGCGACCAGTAATGGGCCAGCAATGGTTCGGCCTGGGCCGCCTCGGCCATGCGCTCGCCGAGCACCAGCGGCAAGGCGCCGGCGGCATTGCCCAGTTCGCCGCCGACGCACAGCAGGTCGCCGGCGCGGGCACCGCTGCGGGTCAGGGCCTGGCCGCCGGGTACGCGGCCGAACACGGTCATGGTCAGGCTCAGCGGGCCACGGGTGGTGTCGCCGCCGATCAAGCTCAGCTGGCAGCTTTCGGCCATCTGGTTCAAACCGCGGGCATAAGCCTGCAGCCAGTCGGCGCGAACCTCGGGCAGGGTCAGGGCAAGGGTAAAGCCGATGGGCGTGGCGCCCATGGCAGCCAGGTCACTGGCAGCGACGGCCAGCGAACGCTGACCGAGCAGAAAAGGGTCGCAGACAGCCGGGAAATGCACCCCGGCCACCAGCGTATCGGTAGAGATCGCCAGCTGTTCGCCGGCTGGCACGCTGAGCAAGGCGCAATCATCGCCAATGCCCAGGGCCACACCTTCGCCGCCTTGCGCACAGGACGCGGCGGCGAAGTAATGACGGATCAGCTCGAACTCACCCATTGGCACAGAGCGCCGGAATCAGCGCTTGAACGCCTTGACTTCGGCTTCACGCAGGCGTGGTGCCAGCTTGTCGAGCACGCCGTTGACGAACTTGTGGCCGTCGGTCGAACCGAACACCTTGGCCAGTTCGATACCTTCGTTGATCACAACGCGGTACGGAACATCAACGCGCATCATGAACTCCCAGGTGGACAGGCGCAGCACCGCCAGTTCAACCGGATCGAGCTCTTCAATAGTCAGGTCAAGGCACGGCTTGAGTGCTTCGTCGATTTCGACTTTCTTCGCCGGAACCCCATGGAGGATTTCGCGGAAGTAGGCACCGTCGACATCGGTGAAATCGTTATCGACCCGGAACTGCGCTTCGATCTCGTTCAGCGACTGCTTGGCCATATGCCATTGGTACAGGGCCTGGGTCGCGAGCTGACGGGCTTCGCGACGCTTGGCGCTTTTCGATGGCTTGCCAGCATCCGCAGGTTTTGGATCGCGCGGGTTGAAACGATCGCTTTCGTCGCTAATCACTTGGCCTCCAACTGCGCCAGCAGGCTGACCATTTCCAGAGCGGACAGGGCAGCTTCGGCGCCCTTGTTGCCGGCCTTGGTGCCGGAACGCTCAATGGCCTGTTCGATCGAATCGACGGTCAGGACACCGAAGGAGACCGGCACGCCGAACTCCATGGACACCTGGGCCAGGCCCTTGGTGCATTCGCCCGCAACGTATTCGAAGTGCGGGGTACCGCCACGGATCACGGCGCCCAGGGCGATGATCGCGGCATATTCGCTTTGCTGGGCGACTTTCTGCGCCACCAGCGGGATTTCGAAGGCACCCGGGGCACGGATGATGGTGATGTCGCTTTCGTTCACACCGTGGCGAACCAGGGCATCAACGGCACCGCTCACCAGGCTTTCGACGACGAAGCTGTTGAAGCGGCCAACCACCAAAGCATAGCGACCTTTGGGGGCAATGAAGGTACCTTCGATGGTCTTCAGGGTCATTGCGGAGTTCTCATCTTAAAGAGCCAGGCCGCAAACAGGCGGCCTGTGGGTGTTTGGGACACGAATGGCAGCGCGAAAAACCGCCTGCTTTATTCGGAGGGCACGTATTCTACAACTTCCAGATCGAATCCGGATATCGCATTGAACTTCATTGGCGAACTCATCAGGCGCATTTTGCGCACGCCCAGGTCGCGCAGGATCTGCGAACCGGCACCGACGGTGCTGTAGGTGGTCGGGGTTTTCGCCTGGACGCCAGCGTCGGCGCTTTCGCGAATGTGCGCCAGCAGCACGTCGCCATCGAGCGGGTGGCCGAGCAGCAGCACCACGCCGCTGCCGGCGTCTGCAACGGCGCTCATGGCCGCGCGCAGGCTCCAGCGGCCCGGTTGCTTGACCATCAGCAGGTCGCGCAGCGGGTCCATGTTGTGCACCCGCACCAGGGTCGGTTCTTCGGCGCAAATGTTACCCAGGGTCAGCGCCATGTGCACATCGCCTTCGACCGAATCACGGTAGGTGACCAGGTTGAAATGGCCCAGCTCGCTGTCCAGCGGCTGCTCGGAAACCCGCTGAACGGTACGTTCGTGGATCATCCGGTAGTGGATCAGGTCGGCAATGGTGCCGATCTTGATGTTGTGTTCGGCGGCAAAAGTCTCGAGTTCGGCGCGACGCGACATGGTGCCGTCGTCGTTCATCACCTCGCAAATCACCCCGCTCGGCTCGAAACCGGCCATGCGCGCCAGGTCGCAGGCAGCTTCGGTGTGGCCGGCACGGGCCAGGGTACCGCCAGGCTGGGCCATCAGCGGGAAAATGTGACCGGGGCTGACAATGTCTTCGGCCTTGGCATCACGGGCGGCGGCAGCCTGCACGGTGCGCGCGCGGTCGGCGGCGGAAATGCCGGTGGTGACGCCGGTGGCGGCTTCGATCGACACGGTGAACTTGGTGCCGAAACCCGAGCCATTGCGTGGCGCCATCAGCGGCAGCTTGAGCGTTTCGCAGCGCTCGCGCGACATCGGCATGCAGATCAGGCCGCGGGCGTGCTTGGCCATGAAGTTGATGTGCTCGGCCTTGCAGCACTCGGCGGCCATGATCAGGTCGCCTTCGTTCTCGCGGTCTTCGTCATCCATGAGGATGACCATTTTGCCTTGGCGGATGTCTTCGACCAGTTCTTCGATGCTGTTGAGCGCCACTCGGCACCCCCTTTCAAATCAGGATTTCAGGTAGCCGTTGGCGGCCAGGAAACTTTCGGTGATGCCGCTGCCTTTGCTTGGCTCGGCGGCCTTGTCACCCAGCAGCAGACGCTCCAGGTAACGTGCCAGCAGGTCGACCTCAAGGTTCACCCGACGACCTGGACGGTAGTCGGCCATGATGGTTTCGGCCAGGGTGTGCGGGACGATGGTCAGCTCGAACTCGGCGCCATCGACGACGTTCACCGTCAGGCTGGTGCCGTCGACGGTGATCGAGCCCTTGTGGGCAATGTACTTGGCCAGCTCCTTGGGTGCACGGATGCGGAACTGGATGGCGCGGGCGTTATCGCTGCGCGAGACCACTTCGCCGACGCCGTCGACATGGCCGCTGACCAGGTGACCGCCCAGGCGGGTGGTCGGCGTCAGGGCTTTTTCGAGGTTGACCCGGCTGCCGCTTTTGAGCTCGTTGAAGGCGGTGCAGTCGAGGGTTTCGCGGCTGACGTCGGCCCAGAAGCCATCGCCAGGCAGCTCGACCGCGGTCAGGCACACGCCGTTGACGGCGATGCTGTCGCCCAGCTTGACGTCGCCCAGGTCGAGCTTGCCGGTTTCGACATACACCCGCACGTCACCGCCTTTTGGGGTCAGGGAACGGATGCTGCCAATCGATTCGATGATGCCGGTGAACATGAAGTCCTCCTCGAGAACAGGGCTGCGCATGGCGCTAGCCGCAAATTATACGCCGGGCGCAGGCTTGGGTACTGCAGTGACTCGCCAGTCATCGCCTACTGCGCGCATTTCGGTGATCTGCAAATGGGGCGCCTGGCTCATTTTATCCAGGGGCCAGTCGAGCAACGGCCGGGCACTGGAGCCAAGGATGCGTCCGGCGACAAAAATCTGGTACTCGTCGATCAGTCCCTGCCGGGCAAAGGCGCCGACCAGGCCGGCACCGGCTTCGACCAGCACTTCGTTGACGCCACGCGCGGCCAGCTCAAGCATCAGCGCCGGCAGGTCGACGCGGCCAGCACTGCCGGGCAGGCTCAGCAGCTCATGACCGGCCTGGGCATAACGTGCGTCGGCTTCAGCGGCGGTGACCACCAGGGCCGGGCCGGCGGTAAAGAACGGCGCATCGAGCGGCACACGCAAGCGACCATCGATCAACACCCGCAAGGGCGGACGCGCCAGGGCCAGCGCGGTGGTTGCCGGGTCCAGGCCCAGTTCTTCGGCGCGCACGGTCATCCGCGCGTTGTCGGCCAATACGCTTTCGGCACTGGTCAGCACCACGCTGGAGCGGGCGCGCAAACGCTGCACTGCCGAGCGCGCCGCCGGGCCGGTAATCCACTGGCTCTCGCCGCTGGCCATGGCCGTGCGGCCGTCCAGGCTCATCGCCAGCTTGGCCCGGACGAACGGCAGGCCGTGTTCCATACGCTTGAGAAAGCCCGGGTTCAGGGCGCGGGCCTCGGCCTCCAGCACACCGCTGGCAACCTCGATACCCGCATCGGCCAGGCGCTTGAGGCCGTTGCCGGCGACTTGCGGATTGGGGTCCTGCATGGCCGCGACCACCCGCGCCACACCGGCCTTGACCAGCGCCTCGGCACACGGCGGCGTGCGCCCATGGTGGCTGCACGGCTCAAGGGTGACGTAGGCGCAAGCGCCGCGGGCCAGCTCGCCGGCCTGGCGCAAGGCATGCACCTCGGCATGCGGCTCGCCGGCGCGCACGTGCCAGCCTTCGCCGACCACCTGGCCGTCGCGGACGATCACGCAGCCCACGCGCGGGTTCGGGTGGGTGGAGTACAAGCCTTTGCGGGCTAGCTCGATGGCCCGGGCCATGTAGTGCGCATCAAGCACCGCGCGTTCGCTGGACATGCTCACTCTTTAGCCGGCACACGGGCCAGGCGGTCGATTTCTTCACGGAACTCGTTGAGGTCCTGGAAACGCCGGTACACCGAGGCGAAGCGGATATAGGCGACTTCATCGAGCTTTTGCAGCTCGGCCATCACCAGCTCGCCGACCACCAGCGACTTGATCTCGCGCTCACCGGTAGCCCGCAGCTTGTGCTTGATATGCGCCAGCGCCGCTTCCAGGCGCTCGACGCTGACCGGACGTTTTTCCAGAGCACGCTGCATACCGGCACGCAGTTTTTCTTCGTCGAAAGGCTGGCGGCTGCCGTCCTGCTTGATCAGCCGGGGCAGAACCAGTTCGGCGGTTTCGAAGGTGGTGAAGCGCTCACCGCAGGCTACGCATTCGCGCCGACGGCGCACTTGCTCGCCCTCGGCAACCAGTCGCGAGTCGATGACCTTGGTGTCGTTGGCACCGCAGAAGGGACAGTGCATGGTGGCAGGCAACAAAAAAAGGGAGGGCCATGGTAGCGCATCCCACTGGCAAGACAAGCCAAAGGGGTTACCATCCAGTGAGGAAATACGCCGCGAAGGAATTCCCCATGCCATCAAGAGCGCTTGTCGTGCTCAGTTTTGCTGCCGTGCTGAGCGCGTGCAGCAGCGATAAACCCCAGCCTGTGCCGGCGCCCAAAGCCCCGGTAGCCAGCAAACCGGCCAAGGAGCTCGGGCCGCTGCCGGCCTATCAACGCGAATTGAGCGGCACCTTGCAGAACATTCCGGCCGGCGCCGAAGTCGAACTGGCCCTGCTAGTGATCGATGAACGCGGGCGGCCGCAAGGCTTGCTAGCCAGCAGCACGTTCAGCGGCAATGGCCTGGACCTGCCGTTTCGCCTGCGCTTCAACCCCGAGGCCTTTCCCGCCGGGGCGCGGGTCGAGCTGCGCGGTCGCGCGAGCAAGTCCGGCCAGTTGATCCTGCACCTGCCGCCCCTGCGCATCGCCCAGGCGCAAACCCAGGCCACCGGCCCGCTGCGCTTCGAAAAGGCGCCATGATGGCGCCCGCTCCACTGCAACAGGCCTTGAGCGAGTTGCTTGGGGATGCGCAACTGGTGGTCAGCGACCTGCCCGAGTGCGCGCTCAAGTTGTGGCTGATCGATGCGCAGAACATGGACCGCGCCTTCAGCTCCGAAGAAACCCGGCGCATCCTTCACGAGCCGCCGTACTGGAGTTTCTGCTGGGCCAGCGGCCTGGCCATGGCCCGCTACCTGGATGAGCATCGGCATTGGGTCGAAGGCAAGCGCGTGCTGGACTTTGGCGCAGGCTCCGGGATTGCCGGTATCGCGGCAGCCAAGGCCGGCGCGCTGGAAGTGGTGGCTTGCGACCTTGACCCGCTGGCGCTGCAGGCCTGCCGGGCGAATGCCGAGCTCAATGAGGTGGAACTGAGTTATTCCAGCGATTTTTTCCAGGAGGCCGACCGTTTCGACCTGATCCTGGTCGCCGACGTGCTCTACGACCGCGCCAACCTACCGTTGCTGGACGAGTTTCTCAGCCGTGGCCAGCAGGCCCTGGTCGCCGATTCGCGGGTACGGGATTTCAGCCACCCGTTGTACCGGTCGCTGGGCGTGCTGGATGCCCTGACCCTGCCGGACCTGGCCGAGCCCCACGAATTCCGCCGGGTCAGCCTGTACCACGCCAGCCGCCAGCCTTTATAGTGATGCCATTCACGGATTTTCGAGAGTCGCGATGAACCCTGCTACCCCGTACATTTTCGATGCCACTGGCGCCGACTTCGATCAGTTGGTGATCCAGAACTCTTTCCATAAACCGGTACTGGTCGACTTCTGGGCCGAGTGGTGCGCGCCGTGCAAGGCACTGATGCCGCTGCTGGCGCAGATCACCGAGAGCTATCAGGGCGAACTGCTGCTGGCCAAGGTCAACTGCGATATCGAGCAGGACATCGTCGCCCGCTTCGGCATCCGCAGCCTGCCCACCGTAGTGCTGTTCAAGGATGGCCAGCCGGTCGACGGCTTTGCCGGTGCCCAACCCGAGTCGGCGATTCGCGCCCTGCTCGAACCCCATGTACAACTGCCGCCACCGGCTGCCGCCGACCCGCTGGAGCAAGCCCAGGCGCTGTTTGCCGAAGGCCGTTTCAGCGAAGCCGAAAGCACCCTCAAGGCGCTGCTCAGCGAAGACAACAGCAATGCCGGCGCGCTGATCCTCTACGCCCGCTGCCTGGCTGAGCGCGGCGAACTGGGTGAAGCCCAGACCGTGCTCGACGCGGTCAAGAGCGACGAGCACAAGGCTGCCCTAGCCGGTGCCAAGGCGCAGCTGACCTTTCTCGGCCTGGCCGCCAGCCTGCCGGAAGTCGCCGACCTTAAAGCGCGCCTGGCGCAGAATGCTGAAGATGACGAGGCCGCGTACCAGCTGTGCATCCAGCAGTTGTCGCGTCAGCAGTACGAAGCGGCGCTGGAAGGCTTGCTCAAGCTGTTCAAGCGCAATCGCAGCTATGACGGCGGGGTGGCACACAAGACCTTGCTGCAGGTGTTTGACCTGCTGGGCAACGACCATCCGCTGGTCGGCAGCTACCGTCGCAAGTTGTTTGCTGCCTTGTATTGAATTGATCGCGGGGCAAGCCCGCTCCTACTGATCTTGTAGGAGCGGGCTTGCCCCGCGATACCCTCATTACCCCACCCAGTGATAAACCGGCGCATCCGCCCCGCTTTGCACCTTCACCTCGGCACTGTGGCGCAGGCGCACCAGCAGTCGCTTGCCCGCCGCGGTATTGCCCGCCAGCCCTTCCAAGTGTTCAAGCAACTCCGGCCCGTTGAGCTGCCCGGCCTTGCGCAGTACCTCGCGCGCCGCCTGCCAGAGCGCATCATCCGGTCGCACCGCCGCAACCGCACTCGCCGCTGCTGCAGGCGCTGGCGTCACAGCGGCCAGCTGGCCGCCCAGTTGCGCCCATTCCGCCGGGTCCAGTTCCAGGGTCAGGTCTACCGGCCAGTCGCCGATGTGTCCGCGAATTCGCATGGGGGTGTCCTTGTGCGCAGTCAATGGGCCCATGCTCCCACGCCAACGCTTCATCGCCAAGCACACTGGCGCACGCCGAACAAGTTGTTATAACATTACCAAATCATTCCAGTGCCTCCGCGGAGTCAGCCCATGCGTCGTCTGTTGCTCGCCTTGCCGTTTGCCTTGTTGCCCCTGGCCGTCGCCCACGCCCATGAAGGCCACGACCACGATCATGACCACGCCCATGGCAGCCTCGGCGCCCATGAACACGGCGTCGCGCGCTTGAATGTGGTGCTCGACGACAAGTCCCTGGAACTGGAACTGGACAGCCCGGCGATGAACCTGGTCGGCTTCGAACACCCGGCCACCAGCGCCGCCGACAAAGCCAAGGTTGCTGCCGTGCGTTCACAATTGGAAAAACCATTGGCGCTGTTCGGCCTGGCCAAGGCGGCCAACTGCAGCGAAAGTGACCAGGAGCTGGAAAGCCCGCTGTTCGGCGACAAGCCGGCAGTCGATGATGACGGCGACGAGCACGAAGGCCATGAGCACAGTGAGGTCCATGCCCATTACCGGCTGACCTGCGACAAGCCCGCTGAGCTCAAGAGCCTCGACCTGACTCCGTTGTTCAAGGCCTTCCCCGCCACCCAGAAAATTACCCTGCAACTGATCGGGCCCAACGGCCAGCAAGGTGTCGAAGCGACCCCGGCCAAGGCCACGATCAACTTCTGATAGCCCTTTTGCAGCGAAACGCCCGGGGTAACCCGGGCGTTCATTTATGAGCCAGGCACTGATTGAACTGACCGACCTGGGCTTCGCCTGGCCGGGCCAAGCCCCCCTGCTGGAGATTCCCGCCCTGCGCCTGGAAGCCGGCGAATCGTTGTTTCTCAAAGGCCCCAGCGGCAGCGGCAAGACCACCCTGCTGGGCCTTTTGGGCGGAGTGCAAAAGCCCGATCGCGGCAGCATCCGCCTGCTCGGCCAGGACTTGAGCGAACTGAAGCTGGCCGCCCGCGACCGTTTTCGCGTCGATCACACCGGCTACATCTTCCAGCAGTTCAACCTGCTGCCGTTTCTCTCGGTACGGGAGAACGTCGAACTGCCCTGCCGCTTCTCGCGCAGCCGCGCGCAACGCGCCGCCGAGCGCCATGGCAGCATCGACCAGGCCGCCGCCAGCCTGCTCGCCCACCTGGGCCTGAAAGACCCGGCGTTGCTTTCCCGCCGCGCGGGCAGCCTGTCGATCGGCCAGCAACAGCGCGTTGCCGCCGCCCGGGCCTTGATCGGCCAGCCGGAGCTGGTAATCGCCGACGAGCCAACATCAGCCCTCGACGCCGACACCCGCGAAGCCTTCATCCGCCTGTTGTTCGCCGAATGCCGTGCGGCCGGCTCGAGCCTGCTGTTCGTCAGCCACGACCAGAGCCTGGCACCGTTGTTTGACCGCCAGCTGTCCCTTGCCGAACTCAACCGCGCGGCCCGCCCGGCCAACGACCTGGAGGCCTGATGTACCTGCTCCGCCTTGCCCTGGCCAGCCTGGCCAACCGCCGCTTTACTGCATTTTTGACCGCCTTCGCCATCGCCCTGTCGGTGTGCCTGCTGCTGGCGGTCGAGCGGGTGCGCACCGAAGCCCGCGCCAGCTTTGCCAGCACCATCAGCGGCACCGACCTGATCGTCGGCGCCCGCTCGGGCTCGGTGAACCTGCTGCTGTACTCGGTGTTTCGCATCGGCAACGCCACCAACAACATCCGCTGGGAGAGCTTCGAACACTACGCCAGCGACAAACGGGTGAAATGGGCCATTCCCATCTCCCTGGGCGATTCCCATCGCGGCTACCGGGTGATGGGCACCGACGCGCGCTATTTCGAGCACTACCAGTACGGCCGCAAGCAGAACCTGCAACTGGCCGAGGGCCGCGCTTTCGCCACCGACCCGTTCGAGGTGGTGCTTGGTGCCGAGGTGGCCGATGCCCTGCACTACAAGCTGGGCGACAAGCTGGTGCTGGCCCATGGCGTGGCGGCCATCAGCCTGGTCAAACACGATGACAAACCGTTCACCGTGGTCGGCGTGCTGCAACGCACCGGCACCCCGGTCGACCGCACCCTGCACATCAGCCTGGGCGGTATGGAAGCCATCCACATCGACTGGCACAACGGTATGCCGGCCCGCGGCGCCGGGCGTATCAGCGCCGATCAGGCGCGCAACATGGACCTCAAGCCCGCCGCCATCACCGCCTTCATGCTCGGCCTGAACAACAAGGTGGCCACCTTCAGCCTGCAACGGGAGATCAACGAGTACCGCAACGAGCCGCTGCTGGCGATCCTCCCGGGCGTGGCCCTGCAAGAGCTCTGGAGCCTGATGGGCACGGCCGAGCAGGCGCTGTTCGTGGTCTCGCTGTTCGTGGTGCTGACCGGCCTGATTGGCATGCTCACGGCGATCCTCACCAGCCTCAACGAACGGCGCCGGGAAATGGCCATCCTGCGCTCGGTCGGCGCGCGTCCCTGGCACATTGCCGGGCTGCTGGTGCTCGAAGCACTGGCCCTGGCGGTGGCCGGCATCATCGCCGGGGTGGCTTTGTTGTACGCCTGCATCGCCCTGGCCCAGGGTTACGTGCAGGCCAATTACGGCCTGTTGCTGCCGCTGGCCTGGCCCAGCGCCCATGAATGGACCCTGCTGGGCATCATCCTTGGCGCCGCCTTGCTGATGGGCAGCGTGCCGGCCTGGCGCGCCTATCGCCAGTCGCTGGCCGACGGCCTGTCCATTCACCTGTGAGTAACTCGATGAACCGCGCCTTGCTGCTGTTGCTGCTGTTGATTGCCTCGCCCCTGTGGGCCGCTGAACCGCGCACCCTGGAGTGGCAGCAACTGATCCCGGCCGGGGCGCCGGTGATCCAGCCGCAACTGGCGCCGCTGCACGACCTTTCGCAACTGAGCGACGCCCTGGCTGCCGAATCGGCACCCGCTGCGCGGCAAACCGCACCCAATGCCCCGGTGGTCAAGGCCCTGGATGGCCAGCAGGTCAAACTGCCGGGGTATATCGTGCCGCTGGAGGTCAGCGAAGAAGGCCGCACCACCGAGTTCCTGCTGGTGCCTTACTACGGCGCCTGCATTCATGTACCGCCACCGCCGTCGAACCAGATCGTTCACATCTTCAGCGAGATCGGCGTCAAGGTCGAAGACCTCTACCAACCGTACTGGATTGAAGGCCAGATGCAGGTCAAAGCCTCCAGCAGCGAGCTGGCCGATGCCGGATATCAAATGGAAGCCGAGAAAATCTACGCATACGAGCTAGAATGAATGGCCGCTTGTCAGCCTTTGACGATTTCATTGAGCTGCGTCAAAAGTCGCCGTCCGTCAGCTCCTTACCATTGGACTCATTAAATTCTAAACGTCCTTTGGGAGCTTCCATGAACAAGTCCTTGCTTGGCGCCTCGCTCGTTGCTCTGGCGCTTGCAGCCCCTGTTGCCCACGCCCACCAGGCTGGCGACTTCATCCTGCGTGCCGGTGCGATCACTACCGCTCCCAACGAGAACAGCGGCGACATCAAGCTCGACGGCACCAAGATGTCCGGCACCAAGGCTACTCTGGACAGCGACACCCAGCTGGGCCTGGCGTTTGCCTACATGCTGACCGACCACATCGGCCTCGAGCTGCTGGCCGCCACTCCGTTCCAGCACACCGTGGGCGTCAAGGGCCTGGGCGCTGGCCTGGATGGCAAGCTGGGCGACATCAAGCAACTGCCACCGACCCTGTCGCTGCAGTACTACCCGATGGAAGCTTCGTCGAAGTTCCAGCCTTACGCCGGTATCGGTCTGAACTACACCATGTTCTTTGACGAAGACCTGAGCAGCAACCGCAAGGCTCAAGGCTTCAGCAACATGAAGTTGAAGGATTCGGTCGGCCTGGCCGGTCAGTTGGGCATGGACTACATGATCAACGACAACTTCCTGATCAACGCCGCGGTCTGGTACGTCGACATCGACACCAAGGCCACCATCGACGGCCCGAGCGCCCTGGGCGTTGGCAAGACCAAGGTCGACGTCGATGTCGATCCATGGGTCTACATGGTTGGCGTGGGTTACAAGTTCTAAGCGTCTTCAAACGCACATCGCGGGGCAAGCCCGCTCCTACAACGTGATGTAGGAGCGGGCTTGCCCCGCGCTGCTTTTCAGCGTCCTAAAAGTCGCGCCAGCCCCACCACCAGCGGCGTCGGCTCAGGGAAATCAAAACGCGCCAGCAAGCGCTGGTTGTTCGCCCGCGAATGGCGGATATCGCCCGAGCGCGCCGGCCCATGGCTGATCGCCGGCAAATCGCCAACCACCGACTTCAATGCCGCCAGCAACTGGTTCAGCGAAGTGGCCTGGTTCAGGCCGATGTTCACCGCGCCCTCCTCGACCTGTGCCAACTCCAGCGCCTGGACCATTACCGTGACCAGATCGCCAACATAGAGAAAATCGCGGGTCTGCTCACCGTCGCCAAACAGGGTGATCGGCGTGCCGTTCAGGGCGCGCTCGCAGAAGATGCTGATAACCCCGGAATACGGCGAGGAAGGATCCTGGCGCGGGCCGAAGATATTGAAAAAGCGGAACACCACCGGCTCCAGGCCATGCTGGCGGCGGTAGAAGTCCAGGTACTGCTCGCTGGCCAGTTTATCCACCGCGTAAGGCGTCAACGGCGCCTTGGGCGTGTCTTCGACAATCGACTGGCCTTCGCCATTGTTGCCGTACACCGCCGCGCTGGAGGCAAACAGCACGCGCTTGATGCCGTTCAGGCGCATGGCCTCGCACACGTTGAGGGTGCCGATGAAGTTGCTCTGGTGGGTTTTCACCGGGTCGTCCACCGAGGCCTGTACCGAGGCGACTGCGGCCAGGTGCACCACCGCCTGGCAACCGGCCGCGGCGCGCTTGACCAGTTCGGCGTCGGCGACATCACCTTCGACCAGTTGCAGCCGGGGGTTGTCGATCTGCAGGTTGCTGCGCTTGCCCGTCGACAGGTCGTCGAGGATACGCACGCTATAGCCTTTTTCCAGCAACGCATCGCTGAGGTGGGAACCGATGAAGCCGGCGCCACCGGTGATCAGAATAGGGGCATCAGCCATGACGATAGAAGCGATCCAGTAAGGGCGGCAAACCGGCGCGCCAGGCGCGGGGCTTGATGCCGAAGGTGTGGAGGATTTTCTTGCAGGCCAGCACCGCATGCTGCGGTTCTTCGCTGGCGTCCGGGCGCGCGGCGTGGGCCTGCGCGGTCGGGGCCTGTACCGCCAGCTTATGCAACTGGGCCGCTTCCGTGAGGATAGCCTGCCCCAGCGCCAGCGGCGTGGTCGCCTCGTTCCCGGCGTAGTGATAGGTGCCCCACAGGGGCGCGGCGCAATCGAGCTGCTTGAGCACCGAGAGGATTACCCGCGCAGCGTCGTCCACCGGCGTCGGGTTGCCGCGCCGGTCATCGGCCAGCAGCAGTTCCTGCGGTTGCTCGGCGCGGGTCAGGAAGCGGCCGAGGACGCCATCGATACTCTCGTCGAGCACCCAGCCAAAGCGCAGCAACACATGCTGCGGGCAGGTGGCGCGCACGCTCTGCTCGATGCGCCACAGGGCCTGGCCACGCAGGCCCAGCGGCACTGGCTCGTCCTTTTCGCTGTAGGCGGTCGCCCGCGAGCCATCGAAGACCCGGTAGCTGGACGGCTGGACAAGAATGATGTTGTGGTGCTGACACAGCTCGGCCAGGCGCTCGACGGCGCGCTCCTGCTGGGCCAGGCGCTGCTCGCTGACCGCTTCGGCCTGGAACCAGTCGAAGTAGTAAGCCAGGTTGATCAGCGCATCAGGGCGGGTGTCGTCGAGCAACTGGGTCAGGCTCGCCGGATCCCAACCGCTGTCCGGCGGGCGCGGTGCCAGAAAGCCGATATCTTCCTCGGCCCCGAGTCGAATCAGCGCTTGCCCGAGGGCACTTCCACCACCCAACAGCATCAGGCGCATTCGCATAGAGTCAGCAGGTCCGATCAGATTATTGGAAGAAAGCCTTCATTTTGCGGTTTCCGGCAGGGGAAGTCCAACACAGGGGCGCCCGTCCTGCCCGGCGCGGCGCTGAAGGCAAGGTTTTTCCTGTGCTTACACAAATCCGGAAACTGCCTATACTGCGCCCGGAATGAGCTGACTCGCCTGAATGGATTAACCAGGAGAATAGTTAGCTTATTCGTTCGCCGGGGCGCAGCAGCACTTTCTGCACCCTGGCCGGCACGGATTGCCAGATAAAACCAATAACAAAGGAATGTTTCCCATGCAGGATTCGGAAGTCGCGTACCTGAGTTTCGACCAGGACCAGGCCCGTACGCTGGCAGCTGCCAGCCAGCACCTCGCCGAACTCGGCGGCCCTCAGGCCCGCGGAGTCGCCAACCAGGCGCGCCAGTGGGCACAACGCCTGCACCCTACCCTCGACGCCAGCCAGAAGGCCGTGTTGCAACGCTTTGCCGATGGCCAGTTGTCGGCCCTGATGTGCTCGCAGATGGCCTGCCTCGGCAGCGATCCGCTGCCCGAGCATCTGCCTGAGCTGGCCACCCTGGCTCAGAGCGAGCGCTGCCTTTACCTGGCCTCACGCAACCAGTTGCTGCTGGAGCTGGTGAACTACCGGGCCTTTGCCTTCGATATCGACAACGAAGGCCAGATCATGCGGCTGGTCGGCAACTTCAAAGGCGGCGGCAGAGTGCCCCGCCCCGACGAACACCAGCACACCGAAGTCGAACTCAGCTCTCACGCCGGGTTGCGCCTGGGCCCGCATACCGAAGCGCCCTACAACTGTTCGGTTGCCGCCAGCGAGGGCCGCTCACCTGCGCCGTCAGCGCTGATCCTTTCCGCGCGCTGGAACCCGGCGGGCGAACCGACCCGGATCATCCCGCTGCGCGCCATCATCGAGCAACTGGGCAGCCTGCATGCGCTGGCGTTGACCTCGGCCTCCTTCGACTTCACCCGCAGCGAGTGCTTTGTCGCCGGTCAAGGCGAGGCCGGCCAGGCCACGTCGATGCTGCAGTTCGATCCCGACGGCGGTTTCAGCCTGCGCTACAACTCGTATCGTTTCTCGTTGAACGATCACGCCAGCGACGCCGCAGCCCGTGCCTTCGACGCCTTCCAGGCGCTGGTCCGGGACGCCCAGCCCTTGCCGTTCGTGCTCCAACCCGATAGCGCCTTGCTGATCAATAACTGCCGCGCCCTGCATGGGCGCGACATTCTCCAGGACAACCGGCGCCTGCTGGTGCGCCTGTTCGGCTACTCGCGATTCGCGCGCCCGATAGTCCTCAACGATGACCCGCTGCTGGTACGTGGCTGAACAAGGGAACCCCCCGATGATGGAAATTGATATCACCCTGCTGCTGACCCTGGCGTCGGTAGCGCTGATGGCCGGATTTTTCGATGCCATCGCCGGCGGCGGCGGGCTGATCACCCTGCCGGTGCTGTTCGTTGCCGGCATCGACCCGCTGGCAGCGATCGCCACCAACAAGTTCCAGGCCGCCTCGGCGACGGTCTCGGCCACCTTTGCCTTTGCCCGCAAGGGCATGATCGACTGGAAGCGCGGCCTGCCCATGGCGGCCATGGCTTTTGCCGGTGGCGCCCTCGGGGCGCTGTCGGTGAGCCTGGTGCCCAAGAGTTTCCTCCAGGCCTGCGTACCGGTGCTGCTGATCCTGGTGGCCGCCTACTTTGCCTTCAGCCCCAAGCCGGACGAGCAGCAGCGCAAGGCGAGGATCTCGATCAGCCTGTTCTGCCTGGCGGTGGCGCCGGTGATCGGCTTCTACGACGGGGTGTTCGGCCCCGGCGTTGGCTCGTTCTACATGGTGGCGTGCGTGGTTCTGCTCGGCCAGCCGATGCTGCGCGCGGTGTGCAACAGCAAACTGCTCAACGCCGCCTGCAACCTCGGGGCGCTGTCGGTGTTTTCCCTGAGCGGCGCGATCGTCTGGCCGCTGGCCCTGGCGATGGCTTGCGCGGCCTTCGTCGGCGCGCAACTGGGGGCTCGCTGCGCGGTGCATTTCGGTCCTAAACTGATCAAGCCGCTGCTGGTCTGCGTGTGCTGCATCATGGCCCTCAAGCTGCTGCTCAGCGCCGGCAACCCCCTTGGCGAATGGCTGCAACATCAGTTTCTATAGGCGGTGTCCATGCACCTGGAAGCAATTTCGACCCAACGTTCCACCTGGCAGTACGACGAACCCGCGCCGGCTACCGAGCGCTTCATCAGCGAAACCTTCGACGGTTTCCAGCAACAGGCGCGGCTGCTTATACCTGACCAGGAGCGCGCTGCGCCGATGTTCGTGATCGGTGGCGCGCGCTCGGACTTCACTCGCCTCAACCCGCTGCTGTATCGCCTGCAGCAGCAGGGGATCGGCTCGCTGACCGGCAACCTCTCCGGCCACAGCCTGGCCGCCGAGCCCGGCGCGCCGCAGCCGTCGCTGACCACCAACCTGGAAGAAGCGCAGCGCTTTCACCGGCATATCGCCGAGCGCTGCCAGACCCTGCTCGGCCACAGCCTGGGCGGCGCCATCGCGTTGAAACTGGCAGCGCAAACGCCGGCCATCGACAAACTGGTGCTGATCTGCCCGGCGGTTTACCCGGACGCCGCCCACCAGGCGCCGTTCGGCCCGGCCTTCAGCGCAGCGATCCGCCAGCCCTACGGCTTTCTCGACTGCGACAGCTACGAGTTTCTGCGCTCGTTTGCGGGCCGGGTGCTGCTGGTGATCGGCGAATTCGACGGGCTCAACTCCAAAGCCTACGGGCAAGCCGAAGGCACCTCGGCCGGCACCTTGTGGCTGGCCGGCGCCCAGCGCTATAGCCCGATCCCTGAAGAAGTCACCCAGGCCCTGCTGCGCGCCGTGCCGGCACCGCACCTGGAATGCCTGCTGCTGACCGACTGCGATCACGGCATTGCCGCACACCTGCGCGACAAGCCGGCGGTGGCCAATCAGGTGGCGCAGGTGGTGGCCGAGTTCATTCTCGGCTAAGCGGGTTATTCAATCTCGAACAGGCCGTTGCGGATCGGCCCGGCGCTCAGGCGTTCACGCACGTCGTCGTCGATCCGTGGATCGTCCGGGCGGTACAGCTTGACCTGGCGGTAGGCGCTGATGCGGTTGATCTCGGTGCCGAGGAACTCCCACACCACCCGGGTGCAGGCCGGGGTACGCCGGTCACCACTGGAAACCCCGGTCTTGAGACCGTTGAGGCGGGTGATGCGGCTCTTGAAGCTGGGAATGAGGATGGTCTGGCTCATCTCGTTGACCGTCAACGACTCGTAATCGAGCAGAAACAGGCGGTCCTGCAACTGGAACGCCGCGCCCAGGTAACGGCAGCGCACCCAGTCTTCGGCCTGCACATCGGTACTGCTGGAGCGCTCCTGACGCTCCTGGCGCTCGAACAGAAAACTGCCGCGCTCTTCGCGCAGGTGCACCAGCGACAGCAGGATGGAGCCGGGTACCGACATGCAGTTGGAGTATTCGAAGTAGTAACCGCAATAGCGCGACAGGTTGCCGGCGTGTTCGCGCAACGGCCGCAGCAGCTCGGCCAGCGGATCGTTGTGGCTGAGCGCCTGGTTGGCGGTACTGCGCGCACCAATCAGGCGCGCGAACTGCTCCGGCGGCAAACCCAGTTCGTAATCCTCGACACCGAAGAAATCGCCGATGCGCTTGAGGTTGTACGCCGTCGGCTGGCTTTGCCCGCTCAGGTACTTGTTGAACTGTGCACGATTGATCGACAGCTGCCGGCAAACTTCCGAGATAGAGCGGTAGTGGCTGCAGGCGAGCTTGAGATTGGCGCCGAGATGTTCGCTCATGTGAGCTGTTCCAGGTGATGCGACAGGCGCCAGTTTAGCATCAAGTCGCATCAACTGAGAGCAACCCGCGAAATTGTAACCAGTCTTGTCATGACCAACCATGCGCCCCACGGACACGGCGCATCGACGCCGGCCTGTCGTCTTTCATGCGAAGAATAAGAATCGAGGTCATTTCATGCTCGAAGCGCTCAACGATTTCCTCTCGGGGAAACTCCTCATCGTGCTTATCGTCGGACTCGGCAGCTACTTCACCCTGCGCTCCCGTTTCGTCCAGTTCCGCCATTTCGGCCACATGTTCAGCGTCTTCAAGGAATCCCTGCGCGGCCAGGCAGGCCAGCTGAGCTCGTTCCAGGCGCTGATGCTGAGCCTGGCCGGCCGCGTCGGTGCCGGTAACATCGCCGGTGTCGGCATCGCCGTGACCCTCGGCGGCCCGGGTGCGGTGTTCTGGATGTGGGTGACCGCGCTGGTGGGCATGTCCAGCAGCTTTTTCGAGTGCACCCTGGCCCAGGTCTACAAACGTAGCGACGGCGACGGCCTGTACCGTGGCGGCCCGGCCTACTACATCCAGCACGGCCTGAAGCTGCGCTGGATGGCGATGGTGTTCGCGATTCTGCTGCTGGTGACCTACGGCTTTACCTTCAATGGCCTGCAGTCCTACACCGTGACCCACTCGCTGCAGAACGCCTTCGGCTTCGAGCCGAAATACACCGGTATCGCCCTCGCCGCCCTGCTCGGCCTGGTGTTCATCGGCGGTATCAAGCGTATCGCCTCGGTGTCCGACCTGCTGGTCCCGGTCAAGACCCTGGCCTACATCGGCGTGACCCTGTACGTGATCTTCACCCAGATCGAACACGTGCCGGCCATGCTCGAAACCATCGTCAAGAGCGCTTTCGGCCTTGATCCGGCCTTTGCCGGCCTGCTCGGCAGCGCTATCGTCATGGGCGTCAAACGTGGCGTGTTCGCCAACGAAGCCGGCCTTGGCAGTGCACCGAACGTCGCCGCCGTGGCCGCGGTGAAACACCCGGCCGCCCAAGGTGTGGTCCAGGCGTTCAGCGTGTTCCTCGACACCTTCGTGATCTGCACCTGCACCGCACTGCTGATCCTGCTGTCGGGCTTCTACACCCCAGGCTTTGAAGGTGACGGCATCGCCCTGACCCAGAACTCCCTGGCTGCGGTAGTCGGTGACTGGGGACGGATTTTCGTCAGTGTCGCGCTGTCGCTGTTCGTCTTCACCTGCATCCTCTACAACTACTACCTGGGCGAAACCAGCCTGCAGTTCTTCACCCGCAACCGCCTGGTGCTGCTGGGCTACCGCGGCCTGGTACTGCTGCTGATTCTCTGGGGTTCGGTGCAAAACCTGTCGACCGTGTTCGCTTTCGCCGACATCACCATGACCTGCCTGGCGTTCGTCAACCTGGTAGCCCTGGCCCTGCTGTTCAAGGTCGGCCTGCGGGTGATGCGCGACTACGACGAACAGCGCCGCGCCGGTATCGCCCAGCCAGTGTTCGACGCGTCGAAGTTTTCCGACCTGGACCTGGACCCGGCTGCCTGGCCAGTGAATCCGCAGGTCGAGACCCGGACCGACGTCAACGTCGCCAACGCACAGACGCAGAGCTGACATGCGCGCCGTCAACAACCTTCTGGTGCTGTACACCGGCGGCACCATCGGCATGCTGCAAACCCCGCAGGGCCTGGCGCCTGCCGGCGGCTTTGAAGCGCGTATGCGCGAGCACCTGGAGCAAATGGCCGATGCACCGCTACTGAGTTGGCGGCTGCGCGAACTGCGGCCATTGATCGACAGCGCCAACATGCAGCAAAGCAACTGGCTGGCCATGCGCGAGGCGATTGTCGAGGCGGTGGAGCGCGATGGCCACGACGGTATCCTGCTGCTGCACGGCACCGACACCCTGGCCTACACCGCAGCGGCGCTGTCGTTTTTGCTGCTCGGCCTGCCAGTACCGGTACTGCTGACCGGCTCGATGTTGCCGGCCGGCACCGCCGACAGCGACGCCTGGGACAACCTTTGCGGCGCCCTGCGGGTGATGGCATCCGGTATCGACAATGGCGTGCAGCTGTATTTCCACGGCCAGCTGCTGCACGGCGCGCGCACGTCGAAGCTGCGCAGCGAAGCCTTCGATGCCTTCGCCGCGCTGCCGCGTGAGCGCGATGGACAACGCGCCGAGTCGCTCCCGGCCTGCCTGGATTACCGCCAGCCACGCCAACCGGTAAACCTGATGGTGCTGCCGGTGTTCCCCGGGCTGCAGGTCGGCCATCTGCGCGGCCTGCTCTCTAGCGGCGTGCAGGGCTTGCTGCTGGAGTGCTACGGCAGCGGCACCGGGCCATCGGACGATCAGGACCTGCTCGATGCGCTGCACGACGCCCGCCAAGGCGGGGTGTTGATTGCGGCCATCAGCCAGTGTCCGGAAGGCGCGGTGCACTTCGACACCTATGCGGCCGGCAGCCGCCTGCGCGATACCGGCCTGGTCAGCGCCGGCGGCATGACCCGCGAAGCGGCGCTGGGCAAGATGTTCGCTTTGCTCGGTGCCGGGCTCGATGTGCAAGCGGCGGAACACTGGTTCGCCCAGGACCTGTGCGGCGAGCGCGCCCAGTAGAAATGGCGGAAGGCAGCGGGAGTCGAACCTGCCCGGGAACGGCTGCCGTCCCCAACCGGGTTTGAAGCCCGGCCGCGCCACCGGGCGCGATTGCCTTCCTTGAACGGGTTACTGCCCCGGCGCCTGGGCCAGGGCATTGTCGGCGCGAACCTGGCGTCGGTCACCGACACGCCGGGTCAGGCCGATGCGGTCGAAGTACTCGAGTATCTGCACACTGCGCTTGCGCCCGATCCCCAGCACATCGCGAAACGCCGCCACCTGCACCACCGGATCGTCGCTGGCCAGCTGCAAGAGCATAGCCGCCATTTGCCGGATCGTGGCCTCAGGATAGAACAGATCGCGCACCACCTGGTGCACCTGGCCCAAACGCCCAAGCTTGCGCAGCAACAGGCGCACCTCGGCTTCATCGACTTGTAGCGACCTGGCCAGGTCGCGTACCCAGGGCGGGTCGAACAGCCCCTCGACCAGCAATGGCTGCACCTGGCTCCACAGCTGCGAGTCAGCATCGCTCAAGCGTATCTGGTGCTCGGGCAGGTGCAGCCAGTGCCCGCTGCTGACCAACCTGCCGCTGGCGAGCAGTTCATCCACCAGGCTGATGAAGGCCGGGCGCTCAAGGGTCAGGCCAACAAAGCGGCGCAAGCGATCACGATCAGGACCGAGCTGGTCCGGCTCCTGTTCATGAAACCGCGCCAGCCCCTCCAGCAACGCCGTTTGCAATGTTTGCCAATGCTCATCGGTGAACAGCAGCGGGCCTTGGCGAGTGGCGATTACCTGGACATTGGCCGGCAGTTGCCAGCGGCTGCGCAGGCGATTGAACTGGCGCTCCAGGCGTTGCGGGTCGAGGCCCAGGTCATCACTGGCCAGCAGCGCCGGCAAGGCCTGCTCAAGGCTGTCGGCGCCAGCCAGGGCCTGCAACTGGGCAATGCGCGCCTCGCTGCGGCGCTGGCGCGCAGGTGCAAAGGGATCGAGCACCCGGCCGCCACCGAGGGTACGTTGCGCACGCTGGTCACGCAGCACCAGGCGATCACCGTGCACCGCCTGTACCGGTGCATTGGTGAGCAGTTGGGCGAACATGCGCTTGCCCGGTAGCACATGCTCGCCCTGCAACAACGCTACCCGGGCGGTGACATCCTGGGTGCCCAGGTGCACATGCACCGGGCTGAAGTGCTCGAAGGCGCGCAGTTCGCTGGCCAGCAGTTGCAGCTCGATGTCCACGCGCTGGGTCGGCGCATGCAGCCACTCGGCAAGCAGCCAGTCACCGCGGTGAATCTGCTCAAGGGCCAGGCGCTCGGCACTGATGTTCAAGGCCACCCGCTGCCCAGCTTGGGCCTCGACGGCGGCCTGGTTCTGCGCATGCAGGCCACGCACCCGCACCGGCTTACCGGCTTTGCCGAGCAGCAGGCTGTCGCCCAGTTGCACACGCCCTTCCAGCGCCGTGCCGGTGACCACGATGCCGGCACCGGCAACCGCAAAAGCGCGGTCAATGGCCAGGCGAAAACCGCCCTGGCTGCTGCGCTGGCTAACCTCAGCCTGAGCCGCCAGCAAGGCCTGGCGCAGCGCCTCGATGCCCTCGCCAGTGACGCTGGAAACTGCAAACTGCACTGCCCCCGCATACGGCCCGGCAGCCAGCAGCACGCTGACCTGGGCTTGCACTTCCTGCAGCCGCTGCGGCTCGACCCGGTCGCATTTGCTGATCACCACCAAGGCCTGGGGAATGCCCAGCAGCTCGACAATCGCCAGGTGCTCGCGGGTCTGCGGCATCACCCCGTCATCGGCGGCCACGACCAGCAGCACCAGGTCGATGCCCTGGGCACCAGCGAGCATGTTGTGGATAAACCGCTCGTGACCGGGCACGTCGATAAAGCCGGTTAGAGCTGCGCCAGGGCTGAGGGCGGCATAACGATAACCGAGGTCGATGGTCATGCCGCGCTCGCGCTCTTCCCGGCGCTGGTCGCCCGCCTGGCCGGTCAGGGCCTCGAGCAAAGCGGTCTTGCCGTGGTCGATATGCCCGGCGGTACCGATAATCACGCCTGCACCTGCGCCAGTTGCGCCAGCCACGCGGCTTCATCATCGAGCTGGCGCAGGTCCAGCCACAGCGCATCGTCATCGATGCGCCCGAGCACTGGAATCGGCAAGGCCCGCAGCGCGCGTTCCAGGCCATGCAAGGCGCGACCGCGCAGGCGCTTGGACACCTGCGGGCGCACACACAAGGCCGCACTGGGCAAGCGCGCCACCGGCTGGCTGCCACTGCCGATCATGCCCAATGCAAGCTCTGCGCTGACCGTCCACTGCTCGCCCAGCTGTTGCGCCAACGCTGGCTGCAAGCGCTCGGCCTGCTGGAGAATCTCGGCCTGCGGCCGGGTCAGCAGGCGCAGGCTGGGCAGGCGCTCGGCCAGTTGATCAGGATTACGGTACAAGCCCAGCACCGCCTCAAGCGCTGCGAGGGTGAGCTTGTCGACCCGCAAGGCGCGCTTGAGCGGGTTCTTTTTGATCCGCGCGATCAAGTCCTTGCGCCCGACAATGATGCCAGCCTGTGGCCCGCCCAACAGCTTGTCGCCGCTGAAGGTGACAAGATCGGCGCCATCGGCCAGGGCCTGGCGCACAGTGGGCTCGGCCGGCAGGCCCCAGCGGCTCAAGTCGAGCAGGCTGCCGCTGCCGAGGTCTTCGAGCAGGGGCAAATCATGGCGATGAGCCAAGCGCGCCAGTTCTGCGGTCGGCACCTGGGTGGTGAAGCCCTGAATGCTGTAATTGCTGCAATGCACGCGCATCAACAGGCCGCTGCGCGGGCCGATGGCCGCCTCGTAATCGCGGGCATGGGTGCGATTGGTGGTGCCCACCTCATGCAGCTTGACCCCGGCGCGGGCCATGATGTCGGGAATGCGAAAAGCGCCACCAATCTCGATCAACTCACCGCGCGAGATGATCCCCTCTTTGCGCGCACCGAGGCTGTTGAGCGCCAGCAGCACGGCCGCGGCGTTGTTGTTGACCACGGTGACGGCTTCGGCGCCGGTGAGTTCGCGGATCAAGCCTTCGATCAGGTCATCGCGATCGCCGCGCTTGCCGCTGGCCAGGTCGAACTCGAGGTTGAGCGGATAGCGGGCCGCCAGTTGCACGGCGTCGATGGCTTCCTCGGGCAGCAAGGCCCGGCCCAGGTTGGTGTGCAGCACCGTGCCGGTGAGGTTGAAGACCCGCCGCACCTGGCTGCGGTGGCGAACCACCAGGCGCTCGCCGGCGCGGCCGAGCAGCACCGGCGCGGCCAGTTCAGCGGCGTCCAGTTGGCCGAGCCGGGCGTCCTCGCGCAGGTCGTCGAGCAACTGGCGCAAGATCGCCAGCAGCGCGTCGCGGCCATAGCGCTCGGTCAGCGGCTGGCTGGCGGGGTGACGCAACAGAGTGTCGATGGAGGGCAGGCGGATCGGGAGCTTGGCGAGGTTGGACGGCATTCAGACGGTTCTCAACTTCAGTGGGCGCTGGCCATGGGCAAAACCTCAGTGTAGACCCGATCTCACTCCCCTCCCGGCGCCAGCAAAAGGTTCGGCGCCAGGCGCTTGAAGCCTTCCTGATCCAGGCGCAGGTCCAGCGCCAGGCTGGCAAGGTCGGCCGACAGTGCTTCGGCATCGGCGTCGTTTTCCAGGTAGATATGCTTGAGGTAGGTGTTGCAGCCCGGGCAGCATTCGGCCTGCAGCGGCGCCTTGGCGCTGGCGTAACGGTCATCCTCGAAGCTGAAGTACTTGAGGCCCTTGCTCTGTTCGCAGTACACGCATTTGACCCGCACTACATGCCATTCGCAGGCACACAGCGAACACACCAGGTAACGTAGGCCGTTGTACTTGCCGCGATGGCGGATGACCCCGGCCATGGCCGGCGAGCCACAGGCCGGGCATTGGCAGAGGCTGTCCGCCGCTTTCAGTTCGACCCCCTGCAGGCTCAGCAGCCAATGGCTCCAGGCCGCCTGCAGTGCAGCGCCCAGGAACGGCACCAGCGCCGCCGGCACCAGGCTGTACGAACCTGTGAGCAAGGCGATGGCCCACAGCTTGCGCTGCTCATCGGCGGCGCATTGCAGCACAGACACGGCATCGGCCACGGCGCCACTCGAAGCCGGATAGCGCTGCAACAACGCCTGTAGATAAGCCAGCCAGTGTCCGTCGCGCACCAGGCTGTCGGCAGCCAGCGGCGGCAAGCCATGCTCGACACACAGGCGCTGGCGTTCGCTGTCGCTGGGAGCTGCGGCAGGGGGCTGGTCGAGCAGGCTCTGTTGCACATGGCAGAGGCCGGCCAGCAGACGCAGGTAATCCGCCAGCGGGTTGCCCTCGGCCAGTTGCTCCAGGCGCTGCGCACGCAGGGCGAACAGGTTCTTCGGCGGCAGGTAGAGAAACGGCGGCGTGCTGGCCGCCGCTTCGATCTGCCCGGGTTCCAGAAGAGTACTCAAGCGCTCATCCTTTTTTATTGATCGGCGGTGGCGGCTGTTTGTCGCCGGTCACTTCCCGATACCACAGCTCATGGTGTTTTTTCGCCCAGGCGCGGCTGACCCAGCCATGCAGCATGGCGCTGACCGAACCCTTGATCCAGATCCCGGCGTAAATATGGACGATGATGCTCAGCACCAGCACGAACGCCGCCAGGGCGTGCGCCAGGGTCGCCAGGCGAATCGAACCGATACCGAAATAACTGCTGAAGTAGGCCCGCCAGATCACCACGCCGCTGATCAACAGCACCAGCATGCACAGCAGCAAGGTCCAGAACAGCAGCTTCTGCCCGGGGTTGTACTTGCCGATTGGCGGTACGCCCTCCTCTTCGTTGCGCATCACCCGGTCGATACGCTTGAGCCATAGGCGGTCGTTGGCGATGAAGTAGTTCGCCCGCCAGAAACGCAGCACCAGGCCAACAAAAAACACGAACATCAACACGCCCATGAACGGATGCAAAATCCGTGTCCACGGCCCGCCGCCGAACAGATGGCTGAGCCAGAACAGTGCCGGGTGAAACAGTGCCAGCCCCGACAACCCGGCCATGATGAACAGGATCGCCACCAGCCAGTGATTGGTCCGTTCGTTGGCGTTGTAGCGCAGGATAGGTTTGTCGTTCATGGTCGTTCCTCCCCTTGCCCGCCCGGCCGGTTCGGGTCATAGACATGCACCGCCGGGTCGACCACCTGCACACTGGTATCCGCAGGGCTCGGGTGCTCGTCCTCTTCGACCCGCTGCGGGCCGACGCGCACATAGTGGAAGAACCCGGCGAGCACCGCCGCGCCCATGGCCAGCAGCGCCAGCGGCTTGGTCACGCCTTTCCACAGGCCTACCAGCGGGCTGATGATCGGCTGGTCCGGCAGGCCCGCGTACAAACGCGGGGTATCGGCATGGTGCAGCACGTACATCACGTGGGTACCGCCGACACCATCGGGATCGTACAGGCCGGCGTTGTCGAAACCCCGCGACTTGAGGTCGACGATGCGCTCGGCGGCGTGCTCCTTCATGTCCTGCTTGCTGCCGAAGACAATGGCGCCGGTCGGACAGGTTTTCACACAGGCCGGCTCCAGCCCCACCGACACCCGGTCGGAACACAGGGTGCACTTGTAGGCCTTGTGGTCCTTCTGCGAGATTCGCGGGATGTTGAACGGGCAGCCGGTGATGCAGTAGCCGCAGCCAATGCAGTGGTCCTGGTTGAAATCGACGATGCCGTTGGCATGCTTGATGATTGCCCCCGGGCTCGGACAGGCCTTCAGGCAACCGGGATCGGCGCAGTGCATGCAACCGTCCTTGCGGATCAGCCACTCCAGGTTGCCGTCGCCGGTTTCGTGCTCGGTAAAGCGCATCAGCGTCCAGGTTTCGGCGCTCAGGTCCTGGGGGTTGTCGTAGGTGCCATGGTTGTGACCGACCTCGTCTCGCAGCTCGTTCCACTCCGAACAGGCCACCTGGCAGGCCTTGCAACCGATGCACTTAGT
This sequence comes from Pseudomonas sp. UC 17F4, assembly GCF_900101695.1. Classification (NCBI taxonomy): domain Bacteria; kingdom Pseudomonadati; phylum Pseudomonadota; class Gammaproteobacteria; order Pseudomonadales; family Pseudomonadaceae; genus Pseudomonas; species Pseudomonas sp. UC 17F4. The sequence continues at coordinate 1,340,601 of NZ_FNKV01000001.1, read as the reverse complement.
GGTGTCGATCAGCTTGGCCACCTCCTCCAGCTGGCGGATCGACGAGGGCGGCGTGGTGGTGGCCGAACGGGCGATGATGTCTTGGCTAGCCATCAGATTTTCTCCACGTTGACCAGGAACGACTTCGATTCCGGCGTCTGCGTATTACCATCACCGAGGAACGGCACCAGGGTGTTGGTCAGGTAGCCGTGGCGGGTACTGCCGGTGAAGCCCCAGTGCAGCGGGATGCCGATCTGGTGCACGGTCTGGTTGTTGACCTGCAACGGCCGGATGCGCTTGGTGACCACCGCTACCGCCTCGATATGCCCGCGCTTGCAAGTGACCCGCACGCGGTCGCCGGCGACGATGCCCTTCTCTTGCGCCAGCACTTCGCCGATCTCGACAAACTGCTCGGGCTGGGCAATGGCGTTGAGCTTGCAGTGCTTGCTCCAGAAGTGGAAGTGCTCGGTCAGCCGGTAACTGGTCGCCGCGTAAGGGAAATCCTTGGCCTGGCCAAGGGTGTCCCACACCGAATCGAAGATGCGCCCGGCCGGGTTGCTGGTCGCCTGCTTGTTGTTCGGGTGCAGCGGGTTGATGCCGATCGGCGTTTCGAAAGGCTCGTAATGCTCGGGGAACGGGCCTTCGTTCATCTTGTCGACGGCAAAGAAGCGCGCCACCCCTTCAGGGTTCATGATGAACGGGTTCATGCCGTCCTCTGGCGGCACGTCTGCCTTGTAGTCCGGGGTATCGGTGCCGCCCCAGGCTTTGCCGTTCCACCACACCAGGCGCTTGTTCGGGTCCCACGGCTTGCCTTGCGGGTCGGCCGAGGCGCGGTTGTAGAGGATCCGCCGGTTGGCCGGCCAGGCCCAGGCCCAGCCGAGGTTCTGCTTCATGCCGAATGGGTCGCTGTTGTCGCGCCGGGCCATCTGGTTACCCTGCTCGGTCCAGCTGCCGCAGAAGATCCAGCAGCCAGAAGCAGTACTGCCGTCATCCTTGAGCTGGGCAAAACCGGACAACTGCTGGCCGGCCTTGAGGGTGGCGCCAGTGGCATCGGTAAGGTCGCTGACGGCGTTACCGTTGAGCTCCCTGGCCAGTTCTTCGGGCGACGGTTCATCGGCTACCTTGTAGGGCCAGCTGAGGTTCAACAGCGGCTCGGCAAAGGCGCCGCCTTCGGTCTGGTAGCGTTTGCGCAGGCGCAGGAACAGCTCACTCATGATGCGCACGTCGGTGCGGGTTTCCCCCGGGCCGTCGGCGCCCTTCCAGTGCCATTGCAACCAGCGGCTGCTGTTGACCAGCGAGCCGTCCTCTTCGGCAAAGCAGGTGGTGGGCAGGCGGATGACTTCGGTCTGGATAGCCTCGCTCTGCACGTCGTTATAGGGCCCGACGTTGCGCCAGAACTCCGAGGTTTCGGTGGCCAGCGGGTCCATCACCACCAGCCACTTGAGCTTGCTCAGGGCCGCAGTCACGCGGTTTTTGTCCGGCAACGCGGCAATCGGGTTGAAGCCCTGGCACATGTAGCCGTTGACCTTGCCCTGGCCCATCAGGTCGAACATCTTCAGCACGTCGTAACCGGGAATATCCAGCTTCGGCAGCCAGTCGTAGCCCCAATGGTTCTCGGCGCTGGCATTGGCGCCATACCAGGCCTTCATCAGGCTGACGTGGAACTTGCCGTAGTTCTGCCAGTACGACAGCTGCCCCGGCCGCAACGGTTTGAGCGCCCGCTTGGCGATGTAGGCGTCGTAGTCCTGCTCGGCATCGCCCGGCAGGGTCAAGTAGCCCGGCAGCGAGTTGGACAGCAGGCCGAGGTCGGTCAGGCCCTGGATGTTGGAGTGCCCGCGCAGGGCATTGACGCCGCCACCGGGCATGCCGACGTTACCCAGCAGCAGTTGCACCATCGCCGCACTGCGAATGATCTGCGCACCGATCGAGTGCTGGGTCCAGCCCAGGGCATAGAGGATCGTCATGGTCTTGTCCGGTTGCGAGCAAGTGGCGATCTCTTCCCAGATCTTCAGCATGCGGTCTTGCGGCATGCCGCAGGTCATGCTCGCCAGTTCCGCGGTGTAGCGGCTGTAGTGCAGCTTCATCAGCTGGTAGACGCAGCGCGGGTCCTGCAGGGTCGGGTCGACCTTGGCAAAGCCGTCCTCGCCCAGCTCGTAACCCCAGCCGGACTTGTCGGTGTAGCTGCGCTTGGCCGCGTCATAGCCACTGAACAGGCCATCCTCGAAGCCAAAGCCGGCTTTGACGATAAACGACACGTCGGTGTAGTTGCGCACGTACTCGTGCTGGATCTTGTCGTTACTCAGCAGGTAATTGATCAGGCCCCCCATGAAGGCGATATCGCTACCGGTGCGAATCGGCGCGTAGTAATCGGCCACCGACGCGGTACGGGTAAACCGCGGGTCGACCACGATCAGCCGGGCCTTGTTATGGGCCTTGGCTTCGGTCACCCATTTGAAGCCGCACGGGTGCGCTTCTGCAGCGTTGCCGCCCATCACCAGGATCAGATTCGCGTTGGCGATATCGGTCCAGTGGTTGGTCATGGCACCACGGCCGTACGTCGGGGCAAGACTTGCCACCGTCGGGCCATGTCAGACACGCGCTTGGTTATCGAACCCCAGCATGCCCAGGCTGCGAATGACCTTGTGGGTCAGGTAACCGGCTTCGCTGGACGCCGCCGATGCTGCCAAAAAACCCGTGGTCAGCCAACGGTTGACCGTCTGCCCCTGGGCGTTCTTCTCGATGAAGTTGGCGTCGCGGTCGGTCTTGACCAGATCGGCGATACGGTCCAGCGCCTCATCCCAGGACACCCGCGTCCACTCGCTGCTGCCGGGCTTGCGCACTTGCGGGTACTGCAGGCGGCTGGGGCTGTGGATAAAGTCGAGCAGGCCGGCGCCTTTCGGGCACAGCGTACCGCGGTTCACCGGATGGTCGGCGTCGCCTTCGATATGGATGATGTTCTGCGCAACGTTCTTGCCGCCGTCCCCCTGGCTGTACAGGATCAGGCCACAGCCGACCGAGCAATAGGGGCAGGTGTTGCGCGTTTCCTTAGTGTGCGCCAGCTTGAAGTGGCGCACCTGCTCGGCGAAGGCAGGTGTGGGGGCCATGCCCAACGCTGCCAGGCTCGAGCCTCCAAGGCCAACTGCTGCGACCTTGAAGAACTGCCGACGGTTGAGATCCATCGTGCACTCCTGATCAGGTGGTGGACGCGCGGGACGTTGCCGGCGTCTCTTGAAACGATCACGGTGGCGGCAGATTGATGGCCGCCAACTGTCACTCTAGTCAAGATTCCCGGGAGCGGGATGAAAACGGATTGTCGGTCGACAAAAAGCAAAACGCCCGATGCGATGCACCGGGCGTTTTGAGGGTATTGCGGTCAGCGTGGCGAATCAGAACGGAATATCGTCATCGAAGCTGTCGAAGTCCGGAGCCGGCTGCGGTGCGGCCTGCTGAGGCGCCGGGCGCTGTTGCGGCGCGGACTGCTGTGGACGCGGAGCCTGTTGGCGTGGCGCCTGGTTGTAGTTGTTGCCGCCTTGCGGGGCGCCGTCCTGGTTCTGCGGGCGGCCACCGAGCAGTTGCATGGTGCCCTGCATGTCGACGACGATTTCGGTGGTGTAACGCTTGATGCCGTCCTTTTCCCACTCGCGGGTCTGCAGCTTGCCTTCGATGTAGACTTGCGAGCCTTTGCGCAGGTATTCACCGGCGATTTCGGCAACTTTGCCGAACATCGATACGCGGTGCCATTCGGTGCGCTCGACCTTCTGGCCGGTCTGCTTGTCGGTCCACTGCTCGCTGGTAGCCAGGCTCAGGTTGGTCACGGCGTTACCGTTGGGCAGGTAGCGGACTTCGGGATCCTGGCCGCAGGTACCGACCAGAATGACTTTGTTAACCCCACGGGCCATAACGTTCTCCTAGGCTTCGCACGCGGAGGAAGCCGGGTTTACCAGGCGTTCCAGGGTCGTGCGATCCAAAATTTGTGTATCAAGTTTGATATAGATGGCGGCTTCATCGGCCACCACCACTGCGTCGGTCACACCCGGGACGGCCATCAGCCGCTCGGTCAGCCCCGCTTCCCGTACCGCCTCGGCCGATAACGGCATGCGCAGGCTGGTCACGTACGGCGGTTCACGCATGCTCAGCGCCACGACCCACCACAGGGCACACAACGCTGCGCAGCCAAGGAACACCGTGCTCAGGCCACCGTGCTGGAACAACCAGCCACCGAGAATTCCTCCCAACGCGGCACCAAGGAACTGGCTGGTGGAATATACCCCCATGGCCGTGCCCTTGCCGCCGGCGGGCGACACCTTGCTTACCAGTGAAGGCAAGGATGCCTCCAGCAGGTTGAAGGCGGTGAAGAATATCACGGTGCCGATCACCAGTTCGTGCAAGTTGTCTGCTGACAGCCAGAAGAATAGCTCGGTGAGCATCAACACACTGACCGCGCCCAGCAGGACACGTTTCATCTTGCGCTTTTTTTCGCCGTAGATGATGAACGGGATCATTGCAAAGAATGAAATCAGCAAGGCGGTCAGGTACACCCACCAGTGCTCTTCTTTCGGCAGGCCGCCGCGCTCGACGAAAGCCAGCGGCAAAGCGATGAAACTGGCCATCAGAATGGCATGCAAGACGAAGATGCCCACGTCCAGGCGCAGCAGGTCCGGGTGGCGCAGGGTCGGCATTAGCGCCTGCTTGGCGACCCCGGACTCACGATGCTGCAACGCGCCGTGGGACGGCGGCACGACAAAGGCAATGATCGCAATACCGACTACGGCCATGGCCGCGGTGGCCAGGAACAACCCCGAGAGGCCAAAGGCACGGGTGACCAGCGGGCCGACGACCATGGCCACGGCAAACGACAGGCCGATGCTCATGCCGATCATGGCCATGGCCTTGGTGCGGTGCTGTTCGCGGGTCAGGTCCGAGAGCAAGGCCATGACCGCGGCAGAAATCGCCCCGGCGCCTTGCAGGATGCGTCCGGCAATCACCCCCCAGATCGAGTCGGCCTGGGCCGCCAGCACGCTGCCCAGGGCAAAGATCACCAGGCCCAGGTAAATCACCGGGCGACGGCCGATGCGATCGGAAATCACCCCGAACGGGATCTGCAGGAAAGCCTGGGTCAGGCCGTAGGCACCAATGGCCAGGCCGATCAGTGCCGGGGTGGCACCGGCCAGGTCCATGCCATAGGTCGCCAGTACCGGCAGGACCATGAACATGCCCAGCATACGGAAGGCGAACACCAGGGCCAGGCCGCCTGCGGCGCGGGTCTCGCTGCCACTCATGCGTTCGCTGTGGGGATCGTGCATGGATAAACCTCGTGTGAACCGGCGGCGATTCTACCAGTCCCATCGCATAACGGCATATACGCGACGCTTTGCCGCGTAATGGCATGGAGCCGTATACTCAACCGTTTATGCCCGCCGAGCGAGGCCGCAGTGGACAAGATCCTGATTCGTGGGGCACGTACCCACAACCTGAAGAACATCGACCTGACCCTGCCCCGGGACAAGTTGATCGTCATCACCGGCCTGTCCGGTTCCGGCAAGTCGTCCCTGGCCTTCGATACCCTGTACGCCGAAGGCCAGCGCCGTTATGTCGAATCCCTGTCGGCGTACGCCCGGCAGTTCCTGTCGATGATGGAAAAGCCCGACGTCGATACCATCGAAGGCCTGTCGCCAGCGATCTCCATCGAGCAAAAGTCGACCTCGCACAACCCGCGTTCGACCGTCGGCACCATCACCGAAATCTACGACTACCTGCGCCTGCTCTACGCCCGCGTCGGTACCCCGCGCTGCCCGGACCACGACATCCCGCTGGAAGCGCAGACCGTCAGCCAGATGGTCGACCTGGTCCTGGCCCAGCCCGAAGGCAGCAAGCTGATGCTGCTGGCGCCGGTGATTCGCGAGCGCAAGGGTGAACACCTGGCGGTATTCGAAGAGCTGCGCGCCCAGGGCTTCGTCCGCGCGCGGGTCAACGGCAAGCTGTTCGAGCTCGATGAACTGCCCAAGCTCGACAAGCAGAAAAAGCACACCATCGAAGTAGTCGTCGACCGCTTCAAGGTGCGTGATGACCTGCAGCAGCGCCTGGCCGAGTCGTTCGAAACCGCGCTGAAACTGGCCGACGGCATCGCCCTGGTTGCTTCGATGGACGACCAACCGTTCGAAGAAATGATCTTCTCCGCCCGCTTCGCCTGCCCGATCTGCGGCCATGCGATCAGCGAGCTGGAGCCCAAGCTGTTCTCCTTCAACAACCCGGCCGGCGCCTGCCCGACCTGCGACGGCCTGGGGGTCAAGCAGTTCTTCGACATCAAGCGCCTGGTCAATAGCGAGCTGACCCTGGCTGAAGGTGCGATTCGCGGCTGGGACCGGCGCAACGTCTATTACTTCCAGATGCTCGGCTCGCTGGCCGCGCATTATGACTTCAGCCTCGAGATCCCCTTCGGCGAACTACCGGCCGAGCAGCAGAAAGTCATCCTCCACGGCAGCGGCAAGCAGAACGTTGATTTCAAATACCTCAACGACCGCGGCGACATCGTCAAGCGCTCGCACCCGTTCGAAGGCATCGTGCCGAACCTGGAACGCCGCTACCGCGAGACCGAGTCGGCGACCGTGCGCGAAGAGCTGGCCAAGTTCCTCAGCACCCAGCCCTGCCCGGATTGCCGTGGCACGCGCCTGCGCCGTGAAGCGCGGCACGTGTGGGTCGGCGAGAAGACCCTGCCGGCAGTCACTTGCCTGCCGATCGGCGATGCCAGCGGTTACTTCGGTGGCCTCAAGCTGACCGGTCGCCGGGGCGAAATTGCCGACAAGATCCTCAAGGAAATCTGCGAGCGCCTGCAGTTTCTGGTCAACGTCGGTCTCGACTACCTGACCCTCGATCGCAGCGCCGATACCCTCTCCGGCGGTGAAGCCCAGCGTATCCGCCTGGCCAGCCAGATCGGCGCCGGCCTGGTCGGGGTCATGTACATCCTCGACGAGCCGTCCATCGGCCTGCACCAGCGCGACAACGACCGCTTGCTCGGCACCCTCAATCACCTGCGCGACATCGGCAACACGGTGATCGTGGTCGAGCATGACGAGGACGCCATTCGCCTGGCCGACTACGTCGTCGACATTGGCCCGGGCGCCGGCGTGCATGGCGGCCAGATCGTCGCCGAAGGCACCCCGGCCGAGGTCATGGCCCATCCCGACTCGCTGACCGGCAAGTACTTGTCTGGCCGAGTGAAGATTGCCGTACCGGCCAAGCGTACGCCGCGTAACAAGAAGCTCTCGATCAAGCTCAAGGGCGCGCGCGGCAACAACCTGCAGAACGTCGACCTGGAAATCCCGATCGGCCTGCTGACGTGCGTGACTGGCGTGTCCGGCTCCGGCAAATCGACCCTGATCAACAACACCTTGTTCCCGCTCAGCGCCACCGCCCTCAACGGTGCCAGCACCCTGGAAGCGGCGCCGCACGAAAGCTGCGATGGCCTGCAGCACCTGGACAAGGTGGTCGACATCGACCAGAGCCCGATCGGCCGTACCCCGCGCTCGAACCCGGCGACCTACACCGGACTGTTCACGCCAATTCGCGAGCTGTTCTCCGGCGTGCCGGAGTCGCGCTCGCGCGGCTACGGCCCGGGTCGTTTCTCGTTCAACGTCAAGGGCGGGCGCTGCGAAGCGTGCCAGGGCGACGGCCTGATCAAGGTCGAGATGCACTTTTTGCCGGACATCTACGTGCCGTGCGATGTGTGCAAGAGCAAGCGCTACAACCGCGAAACCCTGGAGATCAAGTACAAGGGCAAGAACATCCACGAGGTCCTGGAAATGACCATCGAGGAAGCCCGCGAGTTCTTCGACGCGGTACCGGCGCTGGCGCGCAAGCTGCAGACACTGATGGATGTCGGTCTGTCCTACATCAAGCTCGGCCAGTCGGCGACCACCCTCTCCGGTGGCGAAGCGCAGCGGGTCAAGCTGTCACGCGAGCTGTCCAAGCGTGACACCGGCAAGACCCTGTACATCCTCGACGAACCGACTACCGGCCTGCACTTTGCCGATATCCAGCAGTTGCTCGATGTGCTGCACCGCCTGCGCGATCACGGCAACACCGTAGTGGTGATCGAGCACAACCTGGACGTGATCAAGACTGCCGACTGGATCGTCGACCTCGGCCCCGAGGGCGGTTCCAAAGGCGGACAGATCATCGGCTTCGGTACACCGGAACAAGTGGCCGAGATGAAGCAGTCGTATACCGGCTACTACCTCAAGCCGCTGCTGGAACGTGACCGCGCCTGATTCGGCCCGCTCGCACATGAAAAAGCCCCGCACTGGCGGGGCTTTTTTTGCTCCGGAAAATTACATCTGCGATTGCAGGTAGTTCTCCAGACCGATCGACTTGATCAGGCCCTGCTGTTTTTCCAGCCAGTAGGTGTGATCTTCTTCGGTATCGGCCAGCTGCAGGCGCAGGATGTCGCGGCTGATGTAGTCCTTGTGCAGTTCGCACAGCTCGATGCCTTTGCACAGTGCGGCGCGCACCTTGTACTCCAGGCGCAGGTCGGCGGCGATCATGTCCGGCACGGTGGTGCCGACGTCCAGGTCATCAGGACGCATGCGCGGGGTGCCTTCGAGCATGAGGATACGACGCATCAGGGCATCGGCGTGTTGCGCCTCTTCTTCCATTTCGTGGTTGATACGCTCGTAGAGCTTGCTCAAGCCCCAGTCCTCGTACATCCGCGAGTGGATGAAATATTGGTCACGTGCCGCCAGTTCGCCCGTCAGCAACGTGTTGAGATAATCGATTACGTCCGGGTGACCTTGCATCGCCCTGCCTCTCCCTGTGTGAAAGTCATAGTTTGAACCAGGATGACCGGAAGGTCACTGAGAATTGGGCAAAAAAGTGCAAAAAAGCGGGTAAACGGTAGTGATATTCATTGAAAAACCGCCCAAATGAGGGCGGTTCTTCTTATCACTTCGACTTAGGCGAGATTTATGCCCAAAGCCTTGGCAATCCCTTCGCCATAGGCCGGATCGGCCTTGAAGAAGTGCTGCAACTGACGCTGGACCACCTCTTCAGAAACTCCGCCCATGGCGCCGGCGATGTTGCTGATCAGCAGCGCCTTCTGCTCCGGGTTCATCAGGCGGAACAGCGCACCGGCATGGCTGTAGTAGTCGGTGTCTTCGCGGTGATCGTAACGATCGGCGACACCGTTGAGCGCCAGTGGCGGCTCAGCATACTGCGGCGCTTGCTTGGGCGCATTGGCGTAGCTGTTCGGCTCATAGTTCGGCGCCGCACCACCGTTGCTGCCAAACGCCATAGAACCATCACGCTGGTAGCTGTTTACCGGGCTGCGTGGGGCGTTTACCGGCAGTTGCTGGTGGTTGGTACCGACGCGGTAGCGATGGGCGTCTGCGTAAGCGAACACGCGCCCCTGCAGCATGCGGTCTGGCGACAGGCCGACACCGGGCACCATGTTGCTCGGGCCAAACGCGGCTTGCTCGACTTCGGCAAAGTAGTTCAGCGGGTTGCGGTTGAGTTCCAGTTCGCCGATCTCGATGAGCGGGTAGTCCTTCTGCGACCAGGTCTTGGTCACGTCGAACGGGTTCTCGTCGCGGCTGGCCGCTTCTTCTTCGCTCATGACCTGGATGCACACGGCCCATTTCGGGAAGTCACCGCGCTCGATCGCTTCGAACAGGTCGCGTTGGGCGTAATCCGGATCGGTACCGGCAAGGCGAGCAGCCTCGGCAGGTGCCAGGTTCTTGATGCCCTGTTTGGTCTTGAAGTGCCATTTGACCCAGGTGCGCTGCCCCTGAGCGTTGATCAGGCTGTAAGTATGGCTGCCAAAACCATGCATGTGCCGGTAGCCGTCCGGAATGCCGCGGTCGGAGAACAGGATGGTGACCTGATGCAACGCTTCGGGCGAATGCGACCAGAAGTCCCACATCATCTGTGCGCTCTTCAGGTTGCTTTGCGGCAGGCGTTTCTGGGTGTGGATGAAGTCGGGGAATTTCAGCGGATCACGGATGAAGAACACCGGGGTGTTGTTGCCAACGATGTCCCAGTTGCCTTCCTCGGTGTAGAACTTCAGGGCGAAACCACGCGGGTCGCGCTCGGTGTCGGCCGACCCTCGCTCGCCACCGACAGTGGAGAAACGCAGGAAGGTCTCGGTCTGCTTGCCAACATTGCTGAACAGCTTGGCGCAGCTGTACTGGGTGATATCACGGGTAACGGTGAAGGTGCCATAGGCACCCGAGCCTTTGGCGTGTACGCGGCGTTCAGGGATGTTCTCGCGGTTGAAATGCGCGAGCTTCTCGATGAGATGGAAGTCATCCAGCAACAGCGGGCCGCGTGGGCCTGCCGAACGCGAATTCTGGTTGTCGGCTACCGGGGCGCCGCTGGCGGTGGTCAGTATTTTGTTCTGGCTCATGCTCTCTCTCCCTATCGGTCTTGAACGGCCGGCTAATCGGCTTGGGAGGAGTATCGACCACAACTATGACAACAACAAATTCATTGCCTGACTCAGATCAATAGATTATTACAATACACATAGACACAAAAAACCGGGCACTAGGCCCGGTTTCTTGTTACAGACTGTTCGCCTTACTCAGCAGCTTCAACCGAGCCACCAACAGGACGATCAACCAGCTCGACGTACGCCATAGGTGCGTTATCGCCAGCGCGGAAGCCGCACTTGAGGATACGCAGGTAGCCGCCCTGACGGGTGGCATAGCGCTTGCCCAGATCGTTGAACAGCTTGCCGACGATTTCTTTCGAACGGGTACGGTCGAAAGCCAGACGACGGTTAGCAACGCTGTCTTCCTTGGCCAGGGTGATCAGCGGCTCGGCAACGCGGCGCAGTTCCTTGGCTTTTGGCAGAGTAGTTTTGATCAGCTCGTGCTCGAACAGCGACACCGCCATGTTCTGGAACATGGCCTTACGGTGAGAGCTAGTACGGCTCAGGTGACGTCCACTTTTACGATGACGCATGGGTTCATTCCTTACCAAACACTACGTTCGGTGATTACGACGATCAGGCAGTCGCCTTGTCGTCCTTCTTAAGACTTGCAGGCGGCCAGTTGTCGAGGCGCATGCCGAGGGACAGACCACGGGAGGCCAGAACGTCCTTGATTTCGGTCAAGGATTTCTTGCCCAGGTTCGGAGTCTTCAACAGTTCTACTTCGGTGCGCTGAATCAGGTCGCCGATGTAGTAAATGTTCTCCGCCTTAAGGCAGTTGGCCGAACGCACGGTCAATTCCAGATCGTCAACCGGACGAAGCAGGATCGGATCGATCTCGTCTTCCTGTTCGACTACCACTGGTTCACTGTCACCTTTGAGGTCGACGAACGCAGCCAGCTGCTGTTGCAGGATGGTTGCGGCACGACGGATGGCCTCTTCAGGATCCAGGGTACCGTTGGTTTCCAGATCAATTACCAGCTTGTCCAGGTTGGTACGCTGCTCGACACGGGCGTTTTCCACCACGTATGCGATACGGCGAACCGGGCTGAACGAAGAGTCGAGCTGCAAGCGACCAATGCTGCGGCTTTCGTCTTCATCGCTCTGACGCGAATCGGCCGGCTCATAACCACGACCACGAGCTACAGTGAGCTTCATGTTCAAGGCGCCATTCGACGCCAGGTTAGCGATTACGTGATCGGGGTTAACGATCTCGACATCATGATCCAGCTGAATATCGGCAGCGGTAACCACCCCCGAACCCTTCTTCGACAAGGTCAGCGTAACTTCGTCACGACCGTGCAGTTTGATAGCCAGGCCTTTCAGGTTCAACAGGATTTCAATGACATCTTCCTGTACACCTTCGATTGCCGAGTACTCGTGGAGTACACCGTCAATCTCGGCCTCGACTACTGCACAGCCAGGCATGGAGGACAACAGGATGCGGCGCAGCGCGTTGCCCAGGGTATGGCCAAAGCCACGCTCGAGAGGCTCGAGCGTGATTTTAGCGCGGGTTGGACTGACGACCTGCACATCGATGTGGCGGGGCGTCAGGAACTCATTTACCGAAATCTGCATGGATGCACCTATTTTCTAGCCCTTACTTGGAGTAGAGCTCGACAATCAGGCTTTCGTTGATGTCGGCGGACAGGTCGCTGCGAGCAGGAACGTTCTTGAAAACGCCCGACTTCTTGGCAGCATCCACATCTACCCACTCAACGCGGCCACGCTGGGCGCACAGTTCAAGGGCTTGAACAATGCGCAGCTGGTTCAGCGACTTCTCGCGAACCGCGACCACGTCACCCGGACGAACTTGGTAGGACGGAACGTTTACAGTCTTGCCGTTTACGCTGATCGCTTTGTGCGAAACCAGCTGACGGGATTCGGCACGAGTAGCGCCAAAGCCCATACGATAAACGACGTTATCCAGACGGCACTCGAGCAGTTGCAGCAGGTTCTCACCAGTAGCGCCCTTCTTGGAGGCCGCTTGCTTGTAGTAACCGCTGAATTGACGCTCAAGTACGCCGTAGATACGACGGACTTTTTGTTTCTCACGCAGCTGGGTGCCGTAGTCGGACTGACGACCGCGGCGCTGACCGTGGATACCTGGGGCTGCTTCGATGTTGCACTTCGATTCCAGAGCGCGAACGCCGCTCTTCAGGAACAGATCGGTGCCTTCACGACGAGACAGTTTGCATTTTGGACCAATGTAACGTGCCATTTATCTGTCTCCTGATTACACGCGGCGCTTCTTCGGCGGACGGCACCCGTTATGCGGGATTGGCGTCACGTCGGTGATGCTGGCGATCTTATAGCCACAGCCGTTCAGAGCACGAACAGCGGACTCACGACCTGGACCTGGACCCTTGACGTTGACGTCGAGGTTCTTCAGACCATATTCCAGCGCAGCTTGACCAGCACGTTCAGCAGCTACCTGAGCAGCGAACGGGGTGGACTTGCGGGAACCGCGGAAACCCGAACCGCCGGAGGTAGCCCAGGACAGAGCGTTACCTTGACGATCGGTGATGGTCACGATGGTGTTGTTAAAAGAGGCATGGATGTGGGCGATGCCATCAACCACTGTCTTTTTGACTTTTTTACGAGGACGAGCAGCAGGTTTTGCCATTTCTAAATTCCTGTCGATTCGCTGGTGCGATTACTTGCGGATCGGCTTACGCGGGCCCTTACGGGTACGCGCGTTGGTCTTGGTACGCTGACCGCGTACTGGCAGACCCCGACGATGACGCAGGCCGCGGTAGCAACCCAGGTCCATCAACCGCTTGATTTTCATGTTGATGTCACGGCGCAGATCACCTTCGGTGATGTACTTCGCGACTTCAGTACGCAGCGATTCAACCTGCTCGTCGCTCAGATCCTTGATCTTTGCGGCTGGGTTGACCCCAGTCTCTGCACAGATTTTCTGTGCAGTAGTGCGACCAACACCATAGATGTAGGTCAGCGAGATAACAGTGTGCTTGTTATCTGGAATGTTGACGCCTGCAATACGGGCCATTCAGTGGGACTCCAATTGACAGCTACCTACGCCCCGGAAGCCAAGAAATAGGGCGCGAGATAATATCGCTGTAGAAACAAATAATCAACCCAGCAGCGCACTAGCTGCTGGGTTTGTAGCGCAGATCACAATCAGCCTTGGCGCTGCTTGTGACGTGGTTCCGCACTGCAAATTACTCGAACGACACCTTCGCGGCGAATAATTTTGCAGTTACGGCACAGCTTTTTCACCGATGCACGAACTTTCATCACCAACTCCTCGAACCTTAAGGGTCAATCAGCGCAGCAGACCGCTGCCACCGTAGCCTTTCAGGTTGGCTTTCTTCATCAGGGATTCGTACTGGTGCGAAACGAGGTGCGATTGTACTTGGGACATGAAGTCCATCACAACCACTACCACAATCAGCAACGAGGTCCCGCCAAGGTAGAACGGAACGTTTGCCGCGACCACCAGGAACTGGGGAAGCAGACACACGGCCGTCATATAAAGAGCACCGAACATGGTCAAGCGGGTCAGAACGCCATCAATGTAGCGCGCCGACTGCTCACCTGGACGGATGCCCGGAATAAAGGCACCGGACTTCTTCAGGTTTTCCGCTACGTCTTTCGGATTGAACATCAACGCCGTATAGAAGAAGCAGAAGAAAATAATCCCTGCACTAAACAGCAGAATATTCAACGGCTGACCAGGAGCGATCGACTGCGAGATGTCCTGCAACCAGCCCATACCTTCGGACTGACCGAACCAGGCACCCAGCGAAGCCGGGAACAGCAAGATGCTGCTCGCGAAAATGGCAGGGATTACACCCGCCATGTTCACTTTCAACGGCAAGTGGCTGGTCTGCGCAGCGAAGACCTTGCGGCCCTGCTGACGCTTGGCGTAGTGAACGGCGATACGACGCTGACCACGCTCAATGAACACCACGAAACCGATAATCGCTACTGCCAGCAAACCGATAGCGACCAGGGCGAAAATGTTGATATCGCCTGTGCGTGCAGACTCGAAAGACTGCCCGATTGCTCTCGGAAGACCGGCGACGATACCTGCGAAAATCAACATCGAGATACCGTTGCCTACACCGCGCTCGGTGATCTGCTCGCCCAGCCACATCATGAACATCGCGCCGGCCACGAACGTGGACACCGCAACGAAATGGAAGCCAAAGTCAGCAGAAAACGCCACGCCCTGACCGGCCAGGCCAATGGACATGCCAATGGCCTGGACCAGCGCCAGGATAACGGTGCCGTAGCGGGTGTACTGGCTGATCTTGCGACGGCCAGCTTCACCTTCCTTCTTCAACTGCTCCAACTGCGGGCTGACGGCGGTCATCAATTGCATGATGATCGATGCCGAAATGTACGGCATGATCCCCAGCGCAAAGATGCTCATCCGTTCCAGCGCGCCGCCGGAAAACATGTTGAACAAGCTAAGAATGGTCCCCTCATTCTGTCGAAACAGTTCCGCCAGCCGGTCCGGGTTGATACCTGGAACTGGGATGTGTGCGCCTATCCGGTAGACGATGATCGCCAGGAACAGAAAACGCAGACGAGCCCAGAGTTCAGACATCCCGCCTTTGCCGAGCGAAGAGAGAGCACCTTGCTTAGCCATTTATTCCTCGAACTTGCCGCCAGCTGCTTCGATAGCCGCACGCGCACCTTTGGTGGCTGCGATACCCTTGATGGTGACCGCGCGAGTAACTTCGCCGGACAGCATGATTTTCACACGCTGTACGTTTTGGTTAATCACGTTGGCATCCTTCAGGGATTGCACGGTGACAACGTCGCCTTCCACTTTGGCCAGCTCGGACAGACGCACTTCTGCGCGGTCCATGGCTTTCAGGGAAACGAAGCCGAATTTCGGCAGACGACGGTGCAGCGGCTGTTGACCGCCTTCAAAGCCTGGAGCAATGGTGCCACCGGAACGGGAGGTCTGACCTTTGTGGCCGCGGCCACCAGTCTTACCCAAACCGCTACCGATACCACGGCCCGGACGATGCTTCTCGCGACGGGAACCCGGCGCTGGACTCAGATCATTGAGTTTCATCGATTAACCCTCGACGCGCAGCATGTAGTAAGCCTTGTTGATCATCCCGCGATTCTCGGGAGTATCCAGGACTTCTACAGTGTGACCGATGCGGCGCAGACCCAGACCCTTAACACACAGTTTGTGGTTAGGGAGACGGCCGGCGGTGCTTTTGATCAGCGTTACTTTAACGGTAGCCATGATCAGCGGATCTCCTCAACGCTCTTGCCGCGCTTGGCAGCAATGGACTCAGGAGATTGCATAGCCTTCAGACCCTTGAAAGTGGCATGAACCACGTTCACTGGGTTGGTCGAGCCGTAGCACTTGGCCAGGACGTTCTGAACGCCAGCAACTTCCAGGACGGCACGCATTGCGCCACCGGCGATGATACCGGTACCTTCCGAGGCAGGCTGCATGTACACCTTCGACGCGCCATGGGCGGACTTGGTGGCGTACTGCAGAGTAGTGCCGTTCAGGTCTACCTGAATCATGTTGCGACGGGCAGCTTCCATGGCTTTCTGGATCGCAGCAGGTACTTCGCGCGATTTGCCACGGCCGAAGCCAACACGACCTTTACCATCACCCACCACGGTCAACGCGGTGAAAGTGAAGATACGGCCGCCTTTGACGGTTTTAGCAACGCGGTTAACTTGAACCAGCTTCTCGATGTAGCCTTCGTCGCGCTTTTGATCGTTATTTGCCATAACTTAGAACTCCAGCCCGCCTTCACGAGCAGCATCAGCCAGCGCTTTGACGCGGCCATGGTACTTGAAGCCGGAACGGTCAAAGGCAACTTGAGATACACCGGCGGCTTTCGCGCGCTCAGCTACCAGCTTGCCAACCTTAGTGGCCGCGTCGATGTTGCCGGTGGCACCATCACGCAGTTCTTTGTCCAAGGTCGAGGCACTGGCCAGAACCTTGCTGCCGTCGGCCGAAATGACCTGGGCGTAGATGTGCTGCGAGGAGCGGAACACGCAGAGACGCACGACTTCGAGTTCGTGCATTTTCAGGCGTGCTTTGCGAGCGCGACGCAGTCGAGTAACTTTTTTGTCGGTCATTTGCTAGGCCCTACTTCTTCTTGGCTTCTTTACGACGGACGACTTCGTCCGCGTAACGCACACCCTTGCCTTTGTACGGCTCTGGTGGACGGAAGTCGCGGATTTCAGCGGCCACCTGACCTACCAGCTGCTTGTCGATACCCTTGATCAGGATATCGGTCTGGCTTGGGGTCTCTGCGGTGATACCGGCCGGCAGTTCGTAATCCACTGGATGCGAGAAGCCGAGTGCCAGGTTCAGCACGGTGCCTTTGGCTTGTGCTTTGTAACCAACACCGACCAGCTGGAGCTTACGCTCGAAGCCTTGGCTTACGCCCTGGACCATGTTGTTCACCAGGGCGCGGGTAGTACCGGCCATAGCGCGAGTTTGTTGATCGCCATTGCGAGCAGCGAAACGCAGCTCACCAGCTTCTTCAACGATTTCAACCGACGAGTGAACGTTCAGTTCGAGAGTGCCCTTGGCACCCTTCACCGAAAGCTGTTGGCCGACGAATTTGACTTCGACACCGGCTGGCAGCTTAACGGGGTTCTTAGCGACGCGAGACATGCTTATCCCCCCTTAGAACACTGTGCAGAGAACTTCGCCGCCGACACCGGCAGCGCGCGCAGCACGATCAGTCATCACACCTTTGTTGGTGGAGACGATAGACACGCCCAGACCGCCACGTACTTTCGGCAGTTCTTCGACGGACTTGTACTGACGCAGGCCTGGACGACTTACGCGCTTGACTTCCTCGATGACCGGACGGCCTTCGAAGTATTTCAGCTCGATGGAAAGCGATGGTTTTACTTCGCTGCTGACTTGGTAGCCAGCGATGTAACCTTCATCTTTCAGAACTTTGGCTACCGCAACCTTCAGAGTCGACGAAGGCATGCTTACGACGGACTTTTCAGCCATCTGGGCATTACGGATGCGAGTTAGCATGTCCGCTAACGGGTCCTGCATACTCATGGGCTAGACGCTCCTGATACAAGAAAAATTAGCCTCTCGGCTACTACAGTCCCCTGAAATCGCCGGGCGTAAAAACCCGGGCTCAGGAGAGCCGGTCATTCTAGACAGTTCCCAGAAACGAAACAAGCCCCAGAAGGGGCTTGTTTCGTTGCAAGGTCACCGGTGGTCGGAAGATTGCTCCCCCGCCACCTGGACGCTGCCGGTACGTCTTACCAGCTGGCTTTAACCAGACCTGGAACGTCACCGCGCATTGCTGCTTCACGCAGCTTGTTACGGCCGAGGCCGAACTTGCGGTAAACGCCGTGTGGACGACCGGTGATGCGGCAACGGTTACGCAGGCGCGAGGCGCTGGCGTCACGTGGTTGCTTCTGCAGAGCTACGACAGCGGCAAAACGCTCTTCTGGAGTTGCTTCCAGGTTGACGATGGTCGCTTTCAGCTCGGCACGCTTCTTGGCGTACTTGGCAACAGTGAGCTGACGCTTCAGCTCACGGTTTTTCATGCTCTTCTTGGCCATTTTCCTACTCCAATCAGTTGCGGAACGGGAATTTGAAAGCACGCATCAGAGCGCGGCCTTCGTCATCGTTCTTGGCAGTGGTGGTCAGGGTAATGTCCAGACCGCGCAGAGCATCGATCTTGTCGTAGTCGATTTCCGGGAAGATGATCTGCTCTTTCACGCCCATGCTGTAGTTGCCACGACCGTCGAAGGACTTGGCATTCAGGCCGCGGAAGTCGCGAACCCGAGGCAGGGAGATCGCCAGCAGGCGGTCCAGGAATTCGTACATACGATCACGGCGCAGGGTAACTTTAACGCCGATCGGCCAGCCCTCACGGACTTTGAAGCCCGCGATGGATTTCCGAGCGAAAGTCACAACGGCTTTCTGACCGGTGATCTTCTCCAGGTCAGCAACAGCGTGTTCGATGACTTTTTTGTCGCCGACAGCTTCGCCCAGACCCATGTTCAGGGTGATCTTGGTAACGCGCGGAACTTCCATCACGTTCGCCAGCTTAAGTTCTTCCTTAAGCTTGGGAGCAATCTCGTTCCGGTAAATCTCTTTCAGTCGTGCCATGGTCTTCTACCTAGCAGTGTTCAAGCATCAACCGCTTTTTGGGTCGACTTGAAGACACGAATTTTTTTGCCGTCTTCTACTTTGAAACCAACGCGGTCAGCCTTGTTGGTTTCGCCGTTGAAAATGGCGACGTTGGAAGCGTGCAGTGGCGCTTCTTTCTCGACGATACCGCCCTGTACGCCCGACATCGGGTTAGGCTTGGTATGACGCTTCACCAGGTTGATCCCACCAACGACCAGACGGTCGTCAGCGAGAACCTTGAGCACCTTACCGCGCTTACCTTTGTCTTTGCCGGCGATCACGATGATCTCGTCGTCACGACGAATCTTTTGCATGTCGGATCTCCTTACAGCACTTCTGGGGCGAGCGAGACGATCTTCATGAACTTCTCAGTACGAAGTTCACGGGTCACTGGCCCAAAGATACGGGTGCCGATCGGCTCTTGCTTGTTGTTCAACAGAACAGCAGCATTGCCATCAAAGCGGATGATGGAGCCGTCAGCACGACGGACACCGTGGCGAGTGCGGACTACAACAGCAGTCATCACTTGGCCTTTCTTCACTTTACCGCGAGGAATTGCTTCCTTGACGGTTACCTTGATGATGTCACCGATGCCGGCGTAACGGCGGTGCGAACCGCCGAGAACCTTGATGCACATGACGCGACGAGCGCCGCTGTTATCGGCCACATCGAGCATGGATTGAGTCTGAATCATAAAATTTCTCCGACCCTTAGCCCTTAGACTTCAACAGCGCGTTCGAGAACTTCAACCAGTGCCCAGGACTTGGTCTTGGCCAGCGGACGGGTCTCACGGATGGAGACCTTGTCGCCGATATGGCACTGGTTGGTTTCGTCGTGCGCGTGCAGCTTAGTCGAACGCTTAACGTATTTACCGTAGATCGGGTGCTTTACGCGACGCTCGATCAGTACGGTGATGGTTTTGTCCATCTTGTCGCTGACGACACGGCCAGTCAGCGTACGGACGGTTTTTTCAGCTTCAGCCATGATCACTTACCTGCCTGCTGGTTGAGCACAGTTTTCACGCGAGCGATGTCACGCTTAACTTGCGAGAGCAGGTGCGACTGCCCCAACTGGCCAGTTGCTTTCTGCATACGCAGATTGAACTGGTCGCGCAGCAAGCCGAGCAGTTGCTCGTTCAGCTGCTGTGCTGATTTTTCACGAAGTTCATTCGCTTTCATCACATCACCGTCCGCTTAACAAAGGAGGTGGCGAGAGGCAGCTTTGCAGCCGCCAGGGCGAAAGCCTCACGCGCCAGCTCTTCAGAAACACCCTCGATCTCGTACAGGACTTTGCCTGGCTGGATCTGGGCAACCCAGTACTCCACGGAACCTTTACCTTTACCCATCCGCACTTCGAGAGGCTTCTTGGAGATCGGCTTGTCCGGGAACACACGGATCCAGATTTTACCGCCACGTTTTACGTGACGGGTCAGAGCACGACGTGCCGACTCAATCTGGCGGGCGGTGAGACGACCGCGAGCAACAGCTTTCAGAGCAAACTCGCCGAAGCTGACTTTGCTACCGCGCAGTGCCAGACCACGGTTGTGGCCAGTCATCTGCTTGCGGAATTTTGTACGCTTTGGTTGCAACATTTGGCGTACCCCTTACTTAGCAGCTTTTTTACGAGGCGCTGGTGCTTGTGGTTTCAGTTCTTCTTGGCGACCACCAATTACTTCGCCTTTGAAAATCCAAACCTTCACACCGATCACACCGTAAGTGGTGTGAGCTTCGTAGGTGGCATAGTCGATATCGGCACGCAGGGTGTGCAGCGGCACACGACCTTCGCGATACCATTCAGTACGTGCGATTTCAGCACCGCCGAGACGACCGCTCACTTGGATCTTGATGCCTTTGGCACCAATGCGCATGGCGTTCTGTACGGCGCGCTTCATGGCGCGACGGAACATCACACGACGCTCCAGCTGCTGAGCTACGCTCTGAGCTACCAGCATACCGTCGAGTTCCGGCTTGCGGATCTCTTCGATGTTGATGTGCACAGGCACACCCATTTGCTTGGTCAGGTCCTGACGCAGTTTCTCAACATCTTCACCTTTCTTCCCGATAACGATACCTGGACGAGCGGTGTGGATGGTGATGCGTGCAGTTTGGGCCGGACGATGGATATCGATACGGCTAACGGACGCGCTTTTTAGTTTGTCTTGGAGGTACTCACGCACATTCAGATCTGCGAGCAAATAGTCCGCATAAGTCCGACCGTCTGCGTACCAGACGGAGGTGTGCTCCTTGACGATTCCCAGGCGAATGCCAGTGGGATGTACTTTCTGACCCATCTGATCGACTCCGTTACTTGTCCGCAACCTTGACAGTGATATGGCAAGACCGCTTGACGATGCGATCAGCGCGGCCTTTGGCACGCGGCATGATGCGCTTCAGCGAACGCCCTTCGTTGACGAAAACGGTGGAGACCTTCAGGTCATCAACGTCTGCGCCTTCGTTATGCTCGGCGTTGGCTACGGCCGACTCGAGGACTTTCTTCATGATTTCAGCGGCTTTTTTGCTGCTGAAAGCCAACAGGTTGAGCGCTTCGCCCACCTTCTTCCCGCGGATCTGGTCGGCGACCAAGCGGGCTTTCTGGGCGGAGATTCGAGCGCCCGACAACTTAGCGGCTACTTCCATTTCCTTACCCCTTAACGCTTGGCTTTCTTGTCAGCCACGTGCCCACGATAAGTGCGGGTACCGGCAAACTCGCCCAGTTTATGGCCGACCATGTCTTCGTTCACGAGAACTGGGACGTGTTGGCGACCGTTGTGTACCGCGATGGTCAGACCGACCATTTGTGGCAGGATCATGGAACGGCGCGACCAGGTCTTAACTGGTTTGCGATCGTTCTTTTCCGCCGCCACTTCGATCTTCTTCAGTAGGTGAAGATCGATAAAAGGACCTTTTTTCAGAGAACGTGGCACTGTCGTATCCCTCTATTTACTTGCGACGACGGACGATCATGTTGTCGGTACGCTTATTACCACGAGTCTTCGCGCCCTTAGTCGGGAAGCCCCATGGCGATACCGGATGACGACCACCGGAGGTACGACCTTCACCACCACCATGTGGGTGGTCAACCGGGTTCATGGCAACACCACGAACGGTTGGGCGAACGCCACGCCAGCGTTTGGCACCAGCTTTACCCAGCGAACGCAGGCTGTGCTCGGAGTTCGAGACTTCACCCAGGGTCGCACGGCATTCAGCCAGGACTTTACGCATTTCACCAGAGCGCAGACGCAGGGTCACATAGACACCTTCGCGAGCGATCAGCTGAGCCGAAGCACCAGCGGAACGAGCGATCTGTGCACCTTTGCCCGGCTTCAGTTCGATGCCGTGAATGGTGCTACCCACTGGGATGTTGCGCAGTTGCAGGGAGTTGCCTGGCTTGATTGGAGCCAGAGCGCCTGCGATCAGCTGGTCGCCAGCAGCAACGCCTTTAGGGGCGATGATGTAGCGGCGCTCGCCGTCTGCGTAGCACAGCAGTGCGATGTGAGCAGTACGGTTTGGATCGTATTCGATACGCTCGACAGTGGCGACGATGCCATCTTTGTCGTTGCGACGGAAATCGACCATACGGTAATGCTGCTTATGACCACCACCTACGTGACGAGTAGTGATACGGCCATTGTTGTTACGACCACCAGACTTCGATTTCTTCTCGAGCAGCGGTGCGTGAGGAGCGCCTTTATGCAGCTCCTTGTTGACCACCTTGACCACGAAACGGCGGCCAGGGGAAGTCGGTTTGCATTTAACGATTGCCATGATGCACCCCTTCCTTACTCAGCACTGCTGCTGAAATCGAGATCTTGGCCTGGCTGAAGCGAAACGATCGCTTTCTTCCAGTCATTGCGCTTGCCCAGACCACGTGCGGTACGCTTGGTTTTACCCAGAACGTTTACAGTCGACACGTTTTCGACTTTTACGCCGAACAGGCCTTCGACAGCTTTCTTGATTTCCAGCTTGGTTGCGTCAGTAGCAACCTTGAATACGAACTGGCCTTTTTTCTCAGCCAGAACGGTAGCCTTCTCGGAAACATGCGGGCCAAGGAGGACTTTAAATACGCGTTCCTGGTTCATCCCAGCAGCTCCTCGAATTTCTTCACGGCCGACACAGTGATCAACACTTTGTCGTATGCGATCAGACTGACCGGATCGGAACCCTGTACGTCACGTACGTCGACGTGCGGCAGGTTACGAGCAGCCAGGTACAGGTTCTGATCAACAGCGTCCGAAACGATCAGAACGTCGCTCAGACCCATGCCGTTCAGCTTGTTCAGCAGGTCTTTGGTTTTCGGTGCTTCAACAGCGAAGTCCTGAACCACGACCAGACGGTCGGTACGCACCAGCTCAGCGAGGATGGAACGCATTGCTGCGCGGTACATCTTCTTGTTGAGCTTCTGCGAGTGATCCTGAGGACGAGCTGCGAAAGTGGTACCGCCGCCACGCCAGATTGGGCTACGGATAGTACCGGCACGAGCACGGCCAGTGCCTTTCTGACGCCATGGGCGCTTACCGCCACCAGCAACGTCGGAACGGGTTTTCTGCTGCTTGGTGCCCTGACGGCCGCCGGCCATGTAGGCCACGACTGCTTGGTGTACCAGCGTCTCGTTGAATTCGCCGCCGAAAGTCAGTTCGGAAACTTCGATCGCTTGAGCGTCATTTACATTTAGTTGCATGTCAGCTTCCCCTTAACCGCGAGCCTTGGCAGCCGGACGCACAACCAGATCGCTGCCAGTTGCGCCTGGAACGGCACCCTTGACCAGCAACAGATTGCGTTCAGCGTCGACGCGCACTACTTCGAGGGACTGAACGGTCACGCGCTCGGCGCCCATGTGACCGGACATTTTTTTGCCCTTGAATACACGACCAGGAGTCTGGCACTGGCCGATAGAGCCCGGGACGCGGTGGGAGACGGAGTTACCGTGGGTGTTATCTTGACCGCGGAAATTCCAGCGCTTGATGGTACCGGCAAAGCCTTTACCCTTGGACTGGCCGGTAACGTCTACCAGCTGACCTGCAGCGAAGATTTCAGCGTTGATCGAATCACCGGCCTGGAACTCACCTTCTTCAAGGCGGAATTCCCAGACACCGCGACCCGCGGCAACGTTCGCCTTGGCGAAGTGACCTGCTTGAGCAGCAGTCACGCGCGAAGCGCGACGCTCACCGACAGTGACTTGCACTGCACGATAGCCATCGGTTTCTTCAGTTTTGAACTGGGTGACGCGATTCGGCTCGATCTCAATGACCGTGACCGGAATGGAGACACCTTCTTCGGTGAAAATACGGGTCATACCGCATTTACGACCGACTACACCAATAGTCATGTTGTAAACCTCATGAGTGTACGGGGCTTTCACCCGCTATGGCCGCCCATTTCAGAGCGTTACACGACTAAGACCGTGTCTTAGCCGAGGCTGATCTGCACTTCCACACCGGCCGCAAGATCAAGCTTCATAAGAGCATCAACGGTTTTATCCGTTGGCTGGACGATGTCCAGTACGCGCTTATGAGTACGGATCTCGTACTGGTCACGCGCGTCTTTGTTGACGTGCGGGGAGACCAGAACGGTGAACCGCTCTTTACGGGTAGGCAGTGGAATTGGACCACGCACTTGAGCACCAGTACGTTTCGCGGTTT
Source organism: Pseudomonas sp. UC 17F4 (assembly GCF_900101695.1). NCBI lineage: Bacteria > Pseudomonadati > Pseudomonadota > Gammaproteobacteria > Pseudomonadales > Pseudomonadaceae > Pseudomonas > Pseudomonas sp. UC 17F4. The sequence goes on along the minus strand of NZ_FNKV01000001.1, from coordinate 1,316,430 downwards.
CCACGATTTCCTGGGTGGATTGGTCGATCAGGCGATGGTCAAAAGCCTTCAACCTGATACGGATTTGCTGATTTTGCATTGGATTTCAGACTCCAGGCTGCTATTCCCACCGGGCGCACTACGCCCGTTAAAAGGAGGCGTGATTCTATAGAGGGCCCCACTGAGTGTCAACCCAATAAAAAAGCCCCCGCTGAGCGGGGGCCTTTTTAAGCGATCAACGATTACTCGATGATTTTGGCTACGACGCCGGCGCCGACGGTACGACCGCCTTCACGGATAGCGAAACGCAGACCATCTTCCATCGCGATGGTTTTGATCAGGGTAACAGTCATCTGAATGTTGTCACCTGGCATTACCATTTCAACGCCTTCTGGCAGCTCGCAGTTACCAGTCACGTCAGTAGTACGGAAGTAGAACTGTGGACGGTAGCCTTTGAAGAACGGAGTGTGACGACCGCCTTCTTCTTTGCTCAGAACGTAAACTTCTGCGGTGAACTTGGTGTGCGGCTTGACCGAACCTGGCTTGACCAGAACCTGGCCACGCTCAACGTCGTCACGCTTGGTGCCGCGCAGCAGCACGCCGCAGTTCTCGCCAGCACGACCTTCGTCCAGCAGCTTGCGGAACATCTCAACACCGGTGCAGGTGGTGGTGGTGGTGTCACGCAGACCAACGATTTCCAGGGCGTCTTGAACGCGGACGATACCACGCTCGATACGACCGGTAACAACGGTACCACGACCCGAGATCGAGAATACGTCTTCGATTGGCATCAGGAACGGCTTGTCGATAGCGCGCTCAGGCTCTGGGATGTAGCTGTCCAGAGTCTCAACCAGCTTCTTGACAGCGGTGGTGCCCATTTCGTTGTCGTCTTTGCCTTCCAGCGCCATACGAGCCGAACCGATGATGATCGGGGTGTCGTCGCCTGGGAAGTCATAGGTGGACAGCAGGTCGCGAACTTCCATCTCGACCAGTTCCAGCAGCTCAGCGTCGTCTACCAGGTCAGCCTTGTTCAGGAAGACCACGATGTACGGAACGCCAACCTGACGGGACAGCAGGATGTGCTCACGGGTTTGTGGCATCGGACCATCGGCGGCCGAGCAAACCAGGATCGCGCCGTCCATCTGGGCAGCACCGGTGATCATGTTCTTCACGTAGTCAGCGTGACCTGGGCAGTCGACGTGAGCGTAGTGACGAATGTTCGAGTTGTACTCGACGTGTGCGGTGTTGATGGTGATACCGCGAGCTTTCTCTTCTGGAGCGCTGTCGATCTTGTCGAATTCGACGACGGCCGAACCGAAAACTTCGGAGCAGACGCGAGTCAGAGCTGCGGTCAGAGTGGTTTTACCGTGGTCAACGTGACCGATGGTGCCAACGTTGACGTGCGGAAGGGAACGATCAAATTTTTCTTTAGCCACGACAGTGAACCTCTTGCCTAAAGGGCTGGATTAGCCTTGTTTTTTAACGAGTGCTTCGACGATATTCGACGGAGCTTCGGCGTATTTGGAGAATTCCATGGAGTAGCTCGCGCGACCCTGAGACATGGAACGAACGTCGGTCGCATAACCGAACATTTCTCCGAGCGGAACTTCAGCACGGACAACCTTGCCGGACACCGAATCTTCCATACCCTGGATCAGACCACGACGACGGTTCAGGTCACCCATCACGTCACCCATGTAGTCCTCAGGGGTCACAACTTCTACCTTCATGATCGGCTCAAGCACTTTACCGCCGCCTTTGGCTGCGAGTTGCTTGGTCGCCATGGAGGCCGCCACCTTGAACGCCATCTCGTTGGAGTCGACGTCGTGGTAGGAACCATCAAACACGGTAGCCTTCAGGCCGATCAGCGGATAGCCGGCAACGATGCCGTTCTTCATCTGCTCTTCGATACCCTTCTGGATCGCCGGGATGTATTCCTTAGGAACCACACCACCTACAACCTCGTTGGTGAATTCCAGGCCTTCGGTGATGTTGCCTTGTGCGTCCACTGTTGGCTGCGAGAAGCGAATCCAGCAGTGACCGAACTGACCGCGACCACCGGACTGACGAACGAACTTACCTTCGATCTCGACGTTGTCCTTGGTGATCTGCTCGCGGTACGAAACCTGTGGCTTACCAATGTTGGCTTCGACGTTGAACTCGCGCTTCATGCGGTCAACGAGGATGTCCAGGTGAAGCTCACCCATACCGGAGATGATGGTCTGGCCGGTTTCTTCGTCGGTTTTGACGCGGAACGACGGGTCTTCCTGAGCCAGCTTGCCCAGTGCGATACCCATCTTTTCCTGGTCTTGCTTGGTCTTCGGCTCAACAGCTACCGAGATCACAGGCTCCGGGAAGTCCATACGCTCGAGGATGATCGGCTTGTCGGCGTTGCACAGGGTGTCACCGGTGGTGACGTCCTTCATGCCGATCAGAGCAGCGATGTCGCCTGCCAGTACTTCTTTGATTTCTTCACGCTGGTTGGCGTGCATCTGCACCATACGACCAACGCGCTCTTTCTTGCCCTTGACCGAGTTGATCACGGAGTCGCCGGACTGCAGCATACCCGAGTAAACGCGGACGAAGGTCAGAGTACCCACGAACGGGTCGGTGGCAATCTTGAACGCCAGAGCCGAGAACGGCTCGTTGTCGTCGGCATGACGCTCGTCGTAGTCGGCGTCAACCAGCTCTTCTTTCGGCTTCTCGATCAGATCAGGGTGGATACCCTTGATCGCCGGGATTTCGGTCGGAGCAGGCAGGAAGTCGATAACGGCGTCGAGAACCAGGGGAACGCCCTTGTTCTTGAACGACGAACCGCAGACAGCCGGAACGATCTCGCTGGCCAGGGTGCGCGCGCGCAGACCGGCTTTGATTTCTTCGACGGTCAGCTCACCTTCTTCAAGGTACTTGTTCATCAGCTCTTCGTTAGCTTCGGCAGCGGCTTCGACCATATTGGCGCGCCACTCTTCAGCCAGCTCCAGCATATCGGCAGGAATTTCTTCCTCGCGATAAGTGGTGCCTTTGTCGTCGTCGTTCCAGTAGATAGCCTTCATCTTGATCAGGTCGACCTGACCCTGGAAGTTATCTTCCGAACCGATGGCCAGCTGAACAGGAACCGGGGTGTGACCCAGACGGTTCTTGATCTGACCTACGACGCGCAGGAAGTTGGCACCGGCACGGTCCATCTTGTTCACGTAAACAACACGTGGAACGCCGTACTTGTTGGCTTGACGCCATACGGTTTCGGACTGTGGCTCAACGCCGGAAGTGCCGCAGAACACAACGACCGCGCCGTCGAGTACGCGCAGCGAACGTTCTACTTCAATGGTGAAGTCAACGTGGCCGGGGGTATCGATGACGTTTACGCGGTAGTTGTCATACTGGCCACGGGAACCCTGCCAGAAGGTGGTAACAGCAGCGGAGGTAATGGTAATACCCCGCTCCTGCTCCTGCACCATCCAGTCGGTGGTCGCGGCGCCGTCATGCACCTCGCCCATCTTGTGGCTCAGGCCTGTGTAGAACAGGATCCGCTCGGTAGTGGTAGTTTTGCCCGCGTCAACGTGCGCGCAAATACCGATGTTACGGTAGCGGTTGATTGGTGTAGTACGAGCCATAGAGCCCTCGCAAAAATAGTGATGCCAGAATTAGAAGCGGTAGTGCGAGAACGCTTTGTTGGCTTCGGCCATACGGTGTACGTCTTCACGCTTCTTGACTGCAGCACCTTTGCCTTCAGCAGCATCCAGCAGCTCGCCAGCCAGGCGCAGAGCCATGGACTTCTCGCCACGCTTGCGGGCGTAGTCTACCAACCAGCGCATTGCCAGGGCGTTACGACGGGATGGACGAACTTCAACAGGAACCTGGTAAGTGGCACCGCCAACACGGCGCGACTTAACTTCGACCAGCGGAGCGATGGCGTCGAGAGCTTTCTCGAAGATTTCCAGGGGATCGCTGTTCTTGCGTTCTTTAACCTTGTCCAGTGCACCGTAAACGATACGCTCGGCAACGGCTTTTTTGCCGCTTTCCATTACGTGGTTCATGAACTTGGCGAGGATCTGGCTTCCGTATTTTGGATCGTCCAGAATCTCACGCTTGGCTGCTACACGACGTCTTGGCATTGATAAGCCCTCAAACGGTCTTCAGGTTAGCCCGGGACAGTGCCCCTTAAGGGTGCGTGCCCGACCTTACTCTTATCGACTCAATAAAATTGATAACTGCAAACTGCGACAAACGGCCGATTACTTCGGACGCTTGGTACCGTACTTCGAACGACCTTGGTTACGACCTTTGACGCCGGAGGTATCCAGGGAGCCGCGAACGGTGTGGTAACGAACACCTGGCAAGTCTTTTACACGACCGCCACGGATCAGTACGACGCTGTGCTCTTGCAGGTTGTGGCCTTCACCGCCGATGTACGAGGAAACCTCGAAACCGTTGGTCAGACGCACACGGCAAACTTTACGCAGTGCCGAGTTAGGTTTTTTCGGCGTGGTGGTGTACACACGGGTGCACACGCCACGACGTTGCGGGCAGTTCTGCAGCGCAGGAACGTCGGATTTCTCGACGATACGCTTACGCGGCTGACGTACCAGCTGGTTGATAGTTGCCATCTACTAGCTCCACTGTTGTCTTGCGACGCTATTGTCTTGCAAGAAAAGCAAAAATTGGCAGGACGGAGTCCCACCAAATTTAGGGGTACAAGAGTCTAAAGAGGATCTTGCCCCCAGTCAAGACAAGGCCCCGGCCCTCCCCTTCCAGTCATCGGCAACAAATTATGTCGCCGATGGCCAAAACAGGTTTGCCGGGGCCCTATCCTACTTTCAGTTACCGCTGGAATTCAGCGCTTCGGTCAGTGCGGCTTCCACCTCACTGGCACTTACGCGCAGCGGTTTGTCGGCATCACGGCGACGCTTGCGCTCGCTGTGGTAGGCCAGACCGGTACCGGCCGGGATCAGACGACCCACGACCACGTTTTCTTTCAGGCCGCGCAGGTAATCGCGCTTGCCTGTTACCGCCGCTTCGGTCAGTACGCGGGTGGTTTCCTGGAAGGAAGCCGCCGAGATGAACGATTCGGTGGACAGCGAGGCCTTGGTGATACCCAGCAGTACGCGCGAGAACTTGGAGATGAACTTGTCATCTGCGCCGAGACGCTCGTTCTCTACCAGTACCTGGGTCAGTTCCATCTGGTCGCCCTTGATGAAGCTGGAATCGCCGGACTCGGTGATCTCAACTTTACGCAGCATCTGACGCAGGATGGTCTCGATGTGCTTGTCGTTGATCTTCACGCCTTGCAGACGGTAAACGTCCTGAATCTCGTTGACGATGTACTTGGCCAGCGCGCTTACACCCAGCAGACGCAGGATGTCGTGCGGATCGCTTGGACCGTCGGAGATAACTTCGCCGCGGTTAACCTGTTCGCCCTCGAAGACGTTCAGGTGACGCCACTTCGGAATCAGCTCTTCGTACGGATCGCTGCCATCGTTCGGGGTGATGACCAGACGGCGCTTGCCCTTGGTCTCTTTACCGAAGGCGATGGTGCCGCTGACTTCAGCCAGAATCGAGGCTTCTTTCGGACGACGGGCTTCGAACAAGTCGGCAACCCGTGGCAGACCACCGGTGATGTCACGGGTCTTCGACGTTTCTTGCGGGATACGCGCGATAACGTCACCGACGCCGATCTGGGCACCGTCAGCCACACCAACCAGGGCGTTCGCCGGCAGGAAGTACTGAGCCGGTACGTCGGTACCTGGCAGCAGCAGATCCTTGCCATTGGCGTCGACCATCTTGATTGCAGGGCGGATTTCCTTACCTGCAGCCGGACGGTCTTTGACGTCCAGAACCTCAATGTTGGTCAAACCAGTCAATTCGTCAGTCTGACGCTTGATGGTGATGCCTTCTTCCATGCCCACGAAGGTCACGGTACCTTTCATTTCGGTAACGATCGGGTGGGTGTGCGGGTCCCACTTGGCGACGATTGCGCCAGCGTCGACCTTGTCGCCTTCCTTCACGGAAATGACCGCACCGTAAGGCAGCTTGTAACGCTCACGCTCACGACCGAATTCGTCGGCAATCGCCAACTCACCGGAACGCGATACGGCAACCAGGTTACCGTCGGCACGCTCAACCTGTTTCAGGTTGTGCAGGCGAACCATACCGCCGTTCTTCACCTGGACGCTGTCGGCAGCCGAGGTCCGGCTTGCAGCACCACCGATGTGGAACGTACGCATGGTCAGCTGGGTACCCGGCTCACCGATCGACTGGGCAGCGATAACGCCGACAGCTTCACCGATGTTCACCTGGTGACCGCGAGCCAGGTCGCGACCGTAGCACTTGGCGCAGATGCCGTAGCGGGTTTCGCAGCTGATCGGCGAACGCACGATCACTTCGTCGATGCTGTTCAGCTCGATGAATTCGACCCACTTCTCGTCGACCAGGGTACCAGCCGGAACGATAACGTCGTCGGTGCCTGGCTTGAACACGTCACGGGCGATAACACGACCCAGTACACGCTCACCCAGTGGCTCTACAACGTCGCCGCCTTCAATGTGCGGCGTCATCAGCAGGCCTTGCTCGGTGCCGCAGTCGATCTCGGTAACCACCAGATCCTGGGCAACGTCTACCAGACGACGAGTCAGGTAACCGGAGTTCGCGGTTTTCAGCGCGGTATCCGCCAGACCCTTACGAGCACCGTGAGTCGAGATGAAGTACTGGAGTACGCTCAGACCTTCACGGAAGTTCGCGGTGATCGGCGTCTCGATGATCGAGCCGTCCGGCTTGGCCATCAGACCACGCATACCGGCCAGCTGACGAATCTGAGCTGCCGAACCCCGGGCACCGGAGTCAGCCATCATGTACATCGAGTTGAAGGACTCTTGCTCGACTTCGTCGCCGTTGCGGTCGATGACTTTCTCTTTCGAGAGGTTGGCCATCATCGCTTTGGAAACTTCGTCGTTCGCCTTGGACCACAAGTCGATGACTTTGTTGTACTTCTCGCCCTGGGTTACCAGGCCGGAGGCGTACTGGCTCTCGATCTCTTTCACTTCGTCGGTAGCGGTACCGATGATGCGGGCTTTTTCATCCGGGATAACGAAGTCGTTAACACCGATGGAAACGCCGGAGATGGTCGAGTAGGCAAAACCGGTGTACATCAGCTGGTCAGCGAAGATCACGGTCTCTTTCAGACCAACCACGCGGTAGCACTGGTTGATCAGCTTGGAGATCGCCTTTTTCTTCATTGGCTGGTTGACCACGTCGTACGACAGACCTGGCGGTACAACCTGGAACAGCAGCGCACGGCCGACAGTAGTGTCGACGATACGGGTGTTCTTGACGCTGCCGCCATCACGATCGTTTACGGTTTCGTTGATACGAACCTTGATCTTGGCGTGCAGGGCAGCTTCGCCGGCGCGGAATACGCGGTCGACTTCCTGCAGGTCGGCGAACACGCGACCTTCGCCCTTGGCGTTGATGGCTTCACGGGTCATGTAGTACAGACCCAGTACAACGTCCTGCGACGGAACGATGATTGGCTCACCGTTGGCTGGCGACAGAATGTTGTTGGTCGACATCATCAGCGCGCGCGCTTCGAGCTGGGCTTCCAGCGTCAGCGGCACGTGAACGGCCATTTGGTCACCGTCGAAGTCGGCGTTGTACGCAGCACAGACCAGCGGGTGCAGCTGGATAGCCTTACCTTCGATCAGTACCGGTTCAAAGGCCTGGATACCCAGACGGTGAAGGGTCGGCGCACGGTTGAGCAGTACGGGGTGTTCGCGAATCACTTCGGCGAGAACGTCCCAGACCTCTGGCAGCTCGCGCTCGACCATCTTCTTGGCGGCCTTGATGGTGGTCGCCAGACCACGCATTTCCAGCTTGCCGAAAATGAACGGCTTGAACAGCTCGAGAGCCATTTTCTTCGGCAGACCGCACTGGTGCAGACGCAGGGTCGGACCTACGGTAATTACCGAACGGCCGGAGTAGTCAACGCGCTTACCGAGCAAGTTCTGACGGAAACGACCTTGCTTACCCTTGATCATGTCGGCCAGGGATTTCAGAGGACGCTTGTTCGAGCCGGTGATGGCACGACCGCGACGGCCGTTATCCAGCAAGGCGTCGACCGCTTCCTGCAGCATGCGCTTTTCGTTGCGCACGATGATGTCCGGCGCGGACAGGTCGAGCAGGCGCTTCAGACGGTTGTTACGGTTGATCACCCGACGATACAGGTCGTTCAGGTCGGAAGTCGCGAAGCGACCGCCATCCAGCGGAACCAGTGGACGCAGGTCTGGCGGCAGAACCGGCAGAACGGTCAGGACCATCCACTCAGGCAGGTTGCCCGAGCCCTGGAAGGCTTCCATCAGTTTCAGACGCTTGGACAGCTTCTTGATCTTGGTTTCCGAGTTGGTCTGCGGAATCTCTTCGCGCAGGCGACCGATCTCGTGCTCCAGGTCGATAGCGTGCAGCAGCTCGCGGACAGCCTCGGCACCCATGCGGGCGTCGAAGTCGTCACCGAACTCTTCCAGCGCTTCGAAGTACTGCTCGTCGTTGAGCAGCTGGCCTTTTTCCAGGGTGGTCATGCCCGGGTCGATAACGACATAGCTCTCGAAGTAGAGAACGCGCTCGATATCACGCAGGGTCATGTCCATCAGCAGGCCGATACGGGACGGCAGCGACTTCAGGAACCAGATGTGGGCAACCGGCGAAGCCAGTTCGATGTGCGCCATGCGCTCACGACGAACCTTGGCCAGGGCGACTTCAACGCCGCACTTCTCGCAGATCACGCCGCGGTGTTTCAGGCGCTTGTACTTACCGCACAGGCACTCGTAGTCCTTGACTGGGCCAAAGATCTTGGCGCAGAACAGGCCGTCACGCTCGGGTTTGAACGTACGGTAGTTGATGGTTTCCGGCTTTTTAACTTCACCGAACGACCACGAACGGATCATCTCAGGCGAGGCCAATCCGATACGGATGGCGTCGAACTCTTCGACTTGACCCTGGTTTTTCAGCAAATTCAGTAGGTCTTTCAAGGCCTTTCCTCCTGGCGGAGCAGGGAGCGGGCTTTTCAGCCACGCTCCCGATTCGCGTCACGTGTTATTCGGTTTCCAGATCGATATCGATACCGAGCGAACGAATCTCTTTGATCAACACGTTGAAGGACTCGGGCATGCCCGGCTCCATACGGTGATCGCCGTCCACGATGTTTTTGTACATCTTGGTCCGACCGTTCACGTCGTCCGACTTCACTGTGAGCATTTCTTGCAGGGTGTATGCCGCGCCGTATGCTTCCAGCGCCCACACTTCCATCTCCCCGAAACGCTGACCACCGAACTGCGCCTTACCACCCAGCGGCTGCTGGGTAACCAGGCTGTAAGAACCAGTGGAACGCGCGTGCATCTTGTCGTCCACCAAGTGGTTCAGCTTGAGCATGTACATGTAACCAACGGTCACATGACGCTCGAACTTGTTGCCGGTACGACCGTCGAACAGCTGCATCTGACCGCTTTCTGGCATGTCTGCCAGCTTCAGCATGGCCTTGATCTCGCTTTCCTTGGCACCGTCGAAGACTGGAGTGGCCATTGGCACACCGCCTTTGAGGTTCTTCGCCAGGTCCAGGATTTCCTGGTCGGAGAAGGTCTCCAGTTGTTCCTGACGACCACCGATCTCGTTGTAGATCTCGGTGAGGAACTTGCGCAGCTCGATGACCTTGCGCTGCTCTTCGAGCATGCGGTTGATCTTCTCGCCCAGACCTTTGGCCGCCAGGCCCAGGTGGGTTTCGAGGATCTGACCGACGTTCATACGCGATGGTACGCCCAACGGGTTGAGGACCACGTCGACCGGAGTACCGTTGGCGTCGTGCGGCATGTCTTCGACCGGCATGATCACCGAGACCACACCTTTGTTACCGTGACGGCCGGCCATCTTGTCGCCCGGCTGGATGCGGCGACGGATTGCCAGGTAGACCTTGACGATCTTCAGTACGCCCGGTGCCAGGTCATCGCCCTGCTGCAGCTTGCGCTTCTTGTCTTCGAACTTGTCGTCCAGCAGACGGCGACGATCAACGATGTAGGCCTGGGCCTTCTCGAGCTGCTCGTTCAGCGCGTCTTCGGCCATGCGCAGTTTGAACCACTGGCCGTGCTCCAGACCGTCCAGGACTTCGTTGGTGATCACAGTGCCTTTCTTCAGGCCTGCACCACCGTCGACAACCTGGCCGTTCAGGGCCGAACGCAGACGTTCGAAGGTTGCGCCTTCGACGATGCGGAACTCTTCGTTGAGGTCCTTGCGGATCTCGTCCAGCTGCATCTTCTCGATGGACAGCGCACGACTGTCGCGCTCGACGCCATCACGGGTGAAGACCTGCACGTCGATGACAGTACCTTTGGTGCCGGTAGGCACGCGCAGGGAGGTGTCTTTAACGTCGCTGGCTTTCTCACCGAAGATTGCGCGTAGCAGTTTTTCTTCCGGAGTCAGCTGGGTTTCGCCTTTTGGCGTGACCTTGCCGACCAGGATGTCGCCAGCGCCAACTTCAGCACCAACATAAACGATACCGGCTTCGTCCAGCTTGTTCAGCGCAGCTTCACCGACGTTCGGGATGTCCGCGGTGATTTCCTCTGGGCCAAGCTTGGTGTCACGGGCCACACAGGTCAGTTCCTGGATGTGGATCGTGGTGAAGCGGTCTTCCTGAACAACACGCTCGGACAGGCAGATGGAGTCTTCGAAGTTGAAGCCGTTCCACGCCATGAACGCGATGCGCATGTTCTGACCCAGCGCCAGTTCACCCATGTCGGTGGACGGGCCGTCGGCCATGATGTCGCCACGCTGAACCGCGTCACCCTTGTTAACCAGCGGACGCTGGTTGATGCAGGTGTTCTGGTTCGAACGGGTGTATTTGGTCAGGTTGTAGATGTCGACACCGGCTTCACCGGTTTCAACTTCGTCATCGGCAACGCGAACAACGATACGGCTGGCATCGACAGAGTCGATCACGCCGCCACGACGGGCCACGACGCAAACGCCGGAGTCACGGGCAACGTTGCGCTCCATGCCGGTACCGACCAGCGGCTTGTCGGCGCGCAGGGTTGGTACAGCCTGACGCTGCATGTTCGAACCCATCAACGCACGGTTGGCGTCGTCGTGCTCGAGGAACGGAATCAGCGACGCTGCAACCGAAACTACCTGCTTCGGCGAAACGTCCATCAGGGTGACGTCTTCCGGCGCCTTGACGGTGAATTCGTTCAGGTGACGAACAGCTACGAGCTCATCGATCAGGTGCTTCTTCTCGTTCATCGTGGCCGAAGCCTGGGCGATGACGTGATCAGCTTCTTCGATCGCCGACAGGAACACGATGTCGTCGGTAACCACGCCCTCTTTCACCACGCGGTACGGGCTTTCCAGGAAGCCGTACTGGTTGGTGCGAGCGTATGCCGCCAGGGAGTTGATCAGACCGATGTTCGGACCTTCAGGGGTCTCGATCGGGCACACGCGGCCGTAGTGGGTCGGGTGTACGTCACGGACTTCGAAGCCTGCGCGCTCACGGGTCAGACCACCAGGGCCGAGTGCAGAGACACGACGCTTGTGGGTGATCTCGGACAGCGGGTTGTTCTGGTCCATGAACTGCGAGAGCTGGCTGGAGCCGAAGAACTCTTTCACCGCCGCCGCAACCGGCTTGGCGTTGATCAGGTCCTGAGGCATCAGGCCTTCGCTTTCTGCCATCGACAGACGCTCTTTGACCGCGCGCTCTACACGCACCAGGCCAACGCGGAACTGGTTCTCGGCCATCTCGCCGACACAGCGGACGCGACGGTTACCGAGGTGGTCGATGTCGTCGACGATGCCTTTGCCGTTACGGATGTCGACCAGGGTCTTGAGGACCTCGACGATATCTTCCTTGCTCAGCACGCCCGAACCTTCGATCTCGGTGCGACCGATACGACGGTTGAACTTCATGCGGCCTACGGCCGACAGGTCGTAACGCTCGGCGCTGAAGAACAGGTTGTTGAACAGGGTCTCGGCGGCATCCTTGGTTGGCGGCTCGCCAGGACGCATCATGCGATAGATCTCGACCAGCGCTTCCAGTTGGTTGCTGGTGGAGTCGATCTTCAGGGTATCCGAGATGAACGGACCGCAGTCGATGTCGTTGGTGTACAGGGTCTCGATGCGAACAACCTGGGCCTTGGCGATTTTCACCAGGACGTCGGTGCTCAGCTCGGTGTTGCACTCAGCCAGGATCTCGCCGGTAGCCGGGTGCACGATCGCCTTGGCGGTAGTGCGGCCCAGGACGTATTCCAGCGGCACGTCCAGCTGCTTGACGCCAGCTTTTTCCAGCTGGTTGATGTGGCGAGCAGTGATACGACGACCTTGCTCGACAATGACCTTGCCGGTTTCGTCATGGATGTCCATGACCGCAACTTCACCACGCAGGCGCTGAGGCACCAGCTCCAGGCTGAGCTTCTCGCCCGACACGTGGAAAACGTTGGTGGTGTAGAAAGCGTCCAGCACTTCTTCAGTGCTGTAGCCCAGCGCGCGCAGCAGAACCGACGCAGGCAGTTTGCGACGACGGTCGATACGGACGAATACACAGTCTTTCGGATCGAATTCGAAGTCCAGCCACGAGCCGCGGTAAGGAATGATCCGCGCCGAGTACAGCAGTTTGCCAGAGCTGTGCGTCTTGCCGCGGTCGTGATCGAAGAACACGCCCGGCGAACGGTGCAGCTGGGAAACGATAACACGCTCGGTACCGTTGATTACGAAGGTACCGTTTTCAGTCATCAGGGGGATTTCACCCATGTAGACTTCTTGCTCTTTGATGTCCTTGATCGCTTTGTTCGACGATTCTTTGTCGAAAATGATCAGGCGGACTTTTACCCGCAGCGGCACCGCGTAGGTCACGCCACGCAATACGCATTCTTTGACATCAAAAGCCGGTTCGCCCAGACGATAGCCAACGTACTCCAGGGCAGCATTGCCGGAGTAGCTGATGATCGGGAAAACCGATTTGAAGGCCGCATGCAGGCCCACGTCGCGGAACTGATCTTTGGTCGCTCCCGCTTGCAAGAATTCACGATACGAATCCAGCTGGATGGCCAGGAGGTAAGGCACATCCATGACGTCCGGCAACTTGCTAAAGTCCTTGCGGATACGTTTTTTCTCAGTGTATGAGTAAGCCATCAGCGTTCCCCAGCTTGGTCACCTGCTTGTTTGGCTTCTCCCGACGGGAGCAGCCAGAAAATCGTGCAAACCCCTTGGTTTGCGCCACCATCATTGGTGGTTGCAGCTCGTTATCAGCGCCGACCTGGTCAGCTGCCAATAACGGAAAAAGGCCGGTGGCAAGAGCCACCAGCCATCAGCCTTTCGCTTGTCGCTCGGGCTGGAGACGCACAGTCGAAATTATTTCAGTTCGACGGTAGCGCCTGCTGCTTCCAGGTCAGCTTTAGCTTTGTCAGCGGCTTCTTTCGAAACGCCTTCAGCAACAACCTGAGGAGCGGTATCAACCTTTTCCTTGGCTTCTTTCAGGCCCAGGCCGGTCAGTTCGCGAACAGCCTTGATCACGTTTACTTTCTTGTCGCCAGCGGCAACCAGAACAACGTTGAACTCGGTTTGTTCTTCAACAACGGCAGCGGCAGCAGCTGGGCCAGCAGCGGCAACAGCAGCGGTAACGCCGAAGGTTTCTTCCATTGCTTTGATCAGCTCAACAACTTCCAGAACGGTTTTCTGGCCGATTGCTTCGATGATTTGCTCGTTAGTCAGAGACATGACTTAAATCCTGTATTGGGGTGACAGCCTACGCAGCCATCAAATTAAACGTATGATTTCGAAAGTGCTTTCTGCGCCTTAGGCTGCAGCAGCTTCTTTCTGGTCGCGAACGGCTGCCAGAGTACGAGCCAGCTTGCTGGTAGCGCCTTGGATCACGCTCATCAGCTTTGCAATAGCTTCGTCGCGGGTCGGCAGCGAAGCCAACACGTCGATCTGGTTTGCGGCAAGGAACTTGCCGTCGAACGCAGCTGCCTTGATCTCGAACTTGCTCTGACCCTTGGCGAATTCTGCGAACAGACGGGCAGCAGCGCCCGGGTGTTCGTTGGAGAACGCGATCAGGGTAGGGCCGGTGAAGGCGTCGTTGAGGACACTGAATTCAGTGTCAGCAACAGCGCGCTTGAGCAGGGTGTTACGTACAACACGTACGTAAACGCCAGCTTCACGAGCCTCTTTACGGAGTCCGGTCATTGCGCCTACAGTCACGCCACGGGCATCAGCCACGACAGCAGACAGAGCGACTTTGGCAGCCTCGTTGACTTCAGCGACGATGGCCTTCTTGTCTTCGAGTTTAATTGCCACGGGTAAAACTCCTGCTTGTTACCGTTTCATCCAGCCGGGGCCGGATGTCGTTTTGGTGTCTGATTCGGTAAGGAACCAGGGGCACCATCTGCGTAGGCTTGTGGTTTAAGACTTGCGTCGCCTACGGTCTTGGATAGCCCCCGCCAGGCAGGGACCCCAATTTTTCAACCTGGTGCGATCACTCGCACCGGGTTTTGTCTTACGCGTTCAGCGAGCTCTGGTCGATGACCAGACCTGGGCCCATGGTGGTGCTCAGGGTAACGCGCTTGACGTAGATACCTTTCGAGGAAGCTGGCTTGATACGCTTCAGATCAGCGATCAGGGCTTCAACGTTTTCCTTCAGCTTGCCAGCTTCAAAGCCGATTTTGCCAACGGAGGTGTGGATGATGCCGTTTTTGTCGGTGCGATAACGAACCTGACCAGCCTTGGCGTTTTTAACCGCGGTGGCTACGTCTGGAGTTACGGTACCGACTTTCGGGTTAGGCATCAGGCCGCGAGGACCCAGAACCTGACCCAGCTGACCTACAACACGCATTGCGTCCGGGGAAGCAATAACGACGTCATAGTTCAGGTCGCCGCCTTTCATTTCGGCAGCCAGATCGTCCATACCAACGCGGTCAGCGCCGGCAGCCAGAGCGGCCTCGGCAGCAGGACCCTGGGTGAAGACAGCTACACGTACGGTCTTGCCAGTGCCGTGTGGCAGCACGGTAGCGCTACGTACGACCTGGTCGGATTTACGTGGGTCAACACCGAGGTTGACAGCAACGTCGAAGGATTCGCTGAACTTCACGGTGGACAGTTCGGCCAGCAGCACTGCTGCTTCTTCGAAGTTGTAGACTTTGCCTGCTTCGATTTTCGAAGCAATGGCCTTTTGGCGCTTGGTCAGCTTAGCCATTACACACCCTCCACGTTGAGGCCCATGCTGCGAGCGGAACCGGCGATGGTACGCACGGCCGCATCCATGTCAGCAGCGGTCAGATCAGCATTTTTGGTTTTTGCGATCTCTTCCAGCTGAGCACGGGTCACAGTACCGACTTTAACGGTGTTCGGACGTGCAGAACCGCTGGTCAGGCCAGCTGCTTTCTTCAGCAGAACCGAAGCAGGGGTGCTTTTGGTTTCGAAGGTGAAGCTGCGGTCACTGTAAACAGTGATGATCACAGGAGTCGGCAGGCCGGCTTCTTGACCCTGGGTACGGGCGTTGAAGGCCTTGCAGAATTCCATGATGTTCACACCGTGTTGACCCAGTGCTGGACCAACGGGTGGGCTTGGGTTGGCCTGGCCGGCCTTTACTTGCAGCTTGATGTAAGCCTGAATCTTCTTAGCCATGAGCTACTCCAATATCGGGTACGAACGCCAGATGGCTCCCCGGATGACTTGCGTTTTATCCCAGTGACGACAAAACCCCGCAGCACATAGGGCTGCGGGGTATGGGATGCTTTGTTCGGCTAGACCTTCTCGACCTGGCTGAACTCGAGCTCTACCGGGGTAGAGCGACCGAAAATAAGCACGGCCACTTGGATCCGGCTCTTCTCGTAGTTAACCTCTTCAACGGTACCGTTGAAATCAGCAAACGGACCATCGATAACACGGACCACTTCGCCCGGCTCGAACAGAGTCTTCGGCTTCGGCTTGTCGCTGCCATCGGCAACGCGACGCAGAATGGCCTCGGCTTCCTTGTCGGTGATCGGTGCAGGCTTGTCTGCAGTACCACCGATGAAGCCCATGACGCGAGGGGTGTCCTTGACCAAGTGCCAAGTCCCTTCGTTCATGTCCATTTGGACCAGCACATAACCTGGGAAGAACTTACGCTCGCTTTTGCGCTTCTGGCCATTGCGCATCTCAACCACTTCTTCAGTGGGGACCAGAATTTCGCCGAAGCCATCTTCCATGCCAGCCAGCTTTACGCGCTCGATCAGCGAGCGCATGACATGCTTCTCGTAACCCGAGTAAGCATGCACAACGTACCAACGCTTAGCCACGGGACACCCTTAGCCAACAATCAAGGAAATCAACCAACCCAGCAGGGAGTCGAGACCCCACAGCAGCAACGCCATCACCAGGACAACCGCCACTACGATGAGCGTGGTCTGCGTGGTTTCTTGGCGGGTTGGCCATACGACTTTACGAATCTCGGTGCGAGCTTCCTTTGCCAGCGCAAAGAACGACTTGCCTTTGGCGGTCTGCAGGGCAACAAAGCCAGCTACAGCAGCAAGGGCAAGCAGTGCAAGTACGCGGTACAGAATCGGCGAAGCAGAGTAATACTGGTTACCCACAACACCAACGACTACCAAAGCGACAACAGCCAGCCACTTGAGCAGATCAAAACGAGAGTCTTGGGCTTCAGCCTTGGGAGTCATCTAGGAAGATCCTGTGAAAAGAAAGCCAGACACACGAGGTGAATCTGGCAGGTCAGGAGGGAATCGAACCCCCAACCTACGGTTTTGGAGACCGTCGCTCTGCCAATTGAGCTACTGACCTAAAAGCTTATCAGGCCGACCATTATGCCGGCCTGATCGAGAGAAATCAACTACTTATTCGATAATCTTCGCTACTACGCCAGCGCCGACGGTACGACCGCCTTCACGGATAGCGAAACGCAGGCCGTCTTCCATCGCGATGGTTTTGATCAGGGTAACAGTCATCTGAATGTTGTCACCTGGCATTACCATTTCAACGCCTTCTGGCAGCTCGCAGTTACCAGTCACGTCAGTAGTACGGAAGTAGAACTGTGGACGGTAGCCTTTGAAGAACGGAGTGTGGCGACCGCCTTCTTCTTTGCTCAGAACGTAAACTTCTGCGGTGAACTTGGTGTGCGGCTTGACCGAACCTGGCTTGACCAGAACCTGGCCACGCTCAACGTCGTCACGCTTGGTGCCGCGCAGCAGCACGCCGCAGTTCTCGCCAGCACGACCTTCGTCCAGCAGCTTGCGGAACATCTCAACACCGGTGCAGGTGGTGGTGGTGGTGTCACGCAGACCAACGATTTCCAGGGCGTCTTGAACGCGGACGATACCACGCTCGATACGACCGGTAACAACAGTACCACGACCCGAGATCGAGAATACGTCTTCGATTGGCATCAGGAACGGCTTGTCGATAGCGCGCTCAGGCTCTGGGATGTAGCTGTCCAGAGTCTCAACCAGCTTCTTGACAGCGGTGGTGCCCATTTCGTTGTCGTCTTTGCCTTCCAGCGCCATACGAGCCGAACCGATGATGATCGGGGTGTCGTCGCCTGGGAAGTCATAGGTGGACAGCAGGTCGCGAACTTCCATCTCGACCAGTTCCAGCAGCTCAGCGTCGTCTACCAGGTCAGCCTTGTTCAGGAAGACCACGATGTACGGAACGCCAACCTGACGGGACAGCAGGATGTGCTCACGGGTTTGTGGCATCGGACCATCGGCGGCCGAGCAAACCAGGATCGCGCCGTCCATCTGGGCAGCACCGGTGATCATGTTCTTCACGTAGTCAGCGTGACCTGGGCAGTCGACGTGAGCGTAGTGACGAATGTTCGAGTTGTACTCGACGTGTGCGGTGTTAATGGTGATACCGCGAGCTTTCTCTTCTGGAGCGCTGTCGATCTTGTCGAATTCAACGACGGCCGAACCGAAAACTTCGGAGCAGACGCGGGTCAGTGCCGCAGTCAGCGTGGTCTTGCCATGGTCAACGTGACCAATGGTGCCGACGTTTACGTGCGGCAGACTACGATCGAACTTTTCCTTAGCCATCGAGACAATCCTCAGCAATAAGAAACAAGCAAGTCAATATGACCATTAAAACAAAGGCAGATATTTTCATATCTGCCTTGTTATATGGAGCTCTTGAGCGGATTTGAACCGCTGACCTCACCCTTACCAAGGGTGTGCTCTACCAACTGAGCTACAAGAGCGTAACACTGTGCAACAACAGCAAACCTGGAGCGGGTAGCGGGAATCGAACCCGCATCATCAGCTTGGAAGGCTGAGGTTCTACCACTAAACTATACCCGCGGAGCTTGCGGCTCTCGCTAAAACTGGTGGAGGGAGAAGGATTCGAACCTTCGAAGCTCTCGCAACGGATTTACAGTCCGTCCCCTTTGACCGCTCGGGAATCCCTCCAGAATTGGCCGGCATTCTATTCAGATACCGATCAAGTGTCAAGCGTTTTTTCAAATTTTTTCAATCAAATCTGAAACTTAGCTGCTTTGACACCGCTTCCAGCTCTACCACCTCAGTGGTGTTCCCTGTGAAGCGGGCGCCATTCTATCAAGCTATTCGCCAGTTGCAATACCCTCGCACAACATTATTTTATGTTTTAAGTCTTTGAAATCATGGGAAAGTGTCCCGAGCACGGTTTGGTCCAGCAAACGCTGGCTCTGGGGCGCAATCTGCAACCACAAACCCGTGCTGTCCCCCAGGCGGCCGGTCACTGGAGCAGCAGCGATATCCAGGGTCAGCAAGCGCTGACGCAGCGCTTTTAGCTGATCCTGGCCCACCAAGCCACCTACATAGAGGCACTCCTGGCCACGCTCGGGCGCAGTTTTACCCTTGCTCGACTCGCTCAGCAGACGAATATCCTGCTGATTTCCCTTGTACAGCGACAACGGCGCCACTTCCTTGGCCTTCAACGGCGCTTCCTGCTGGTGCCAGACGTAATAAAAGACGTTGAGCACCACCAACAACAGAAACAACCAACGCATAGGCACCTCAATCCAGGGGACAAGCCATGGCCAGGCCAACAAATACCAGGTCCGGAACCACCCGGGCCTGTGGAGCGGCCTTTTGCACCAGGAGCGCATCGCCCCCGGTCAGCAACACAGTGAAATCATCACCCCACAACTCATGGGCATGCTCAAGCTGCGAGCGGACAAAGCCCTGAAGCATGTGCACGCAGCCACGCTCTACCGCCTCGACGGTAGAACGCCCAGGGGCAAGGCTCGACAGTGCGCGCTCAGCGGAGGCATCGTCATAGCGGATGCGTCGGGTGTGGGTACGCAGCTGGCTACGCATCAACGGCATGCCCGGGCAGATGAAGCCACCCAGGTGCTCGCCGTCGGCCGAAACGAAGTCAGCCTTGGCCGCCGTACCGAAATCCATCACCAGACACGCGCCACGGGCCAAGTGAAAGCCGCCCAGCACCGCAAGCCAGCGATCCAGGCCGAGGCGCTGGTAATCTTCGTAGCCATTGCGTACGCCAGCGACCTCCCTGGCAGGCTGAGCCACCACGACGCTCAAGCCAAAATGCTGGGCGAGCAGCGCCGAAAGGCCAGCGGTCTCCTCCTCACTTCTGACACTGACCAGGCGGCAGCGCCGGGGCGCTGCAGGGAGCGCCGTGACGGCAGCCACCAGGGCCTGATCGGAGTCCACAATGCCGCCGGCAACAACGGCGCCCTCAGTAGCGCTGATGACTCGCCACTTGATAAAGCTGTTGCCACAATCGAGCTCAAGAATCATCACGCAACCTCAAACTGAGCTCACCACCGCTAAAGCTCTTTTCAACACCATCGACCTCGAGGCGCAGCGCCCCTTGCCGGTCAATGCCTAGAACAATTCCGTCAATCCGGTTGACTCCGGCAATCAAGGACACCGCAGCCCCCTGCCACAGATGGGATTGTTCCCACTCGGCCTGGAACGCGGCGAATCCGGATTGCCGATGGCGCTGCAGATCCTGCTGCAGGTTCTGACTGAGCGCAGCCACCAGTTTATTACGATCGACTGCCACCCCTGTCTCACGACGCACTGACGTCCACAACTGATCGATCTGCTCGTTGACCTGCATGTTGACGTTGATACCAATCCCCAGCACGACGTGACAGACGTCCGCAGGATCTCCGACCAGTTCCAGGAGGATACCGGCGATCTTCTGATTGTTTACCAGAACATCATTCGGCCATTTCAGTCCCGAGCCGGCAACACCAAAGGCCTGCAGCGTACGCATTACCGCCAGGCCAACCACCAGGCTCAGACCTTCCAGCTGGCGCATGCCGCCTTCAATACGCAGCACCAGGCTGTAATAGAGGTTTTCCGCGAATGGGCTGACCCACTGACGACCGCGTCGGCCGCGCCCCGCCGCCTGACGCTCAGCCAGCACCAGGAACGGCGCAGCCTGGCCTTCGCTGATTGAGCGCAGGGCCTGGGCATTGGTCGAGTCGATGGATTCGAATATCAATACTGGCCATTGTTCGCCCTGGGAAAGCTCGGCTATGGCCGATTCTTCCAGCAACGACAACGGCGTGGCCAACTGGTAGCCGCGGCCACGGACTTTATGAATGGGCAGGTTCAGCTCAGCCTCAAGAAGCTGTAATTGCTTCCAGACAGCGGCGCGACTGACGCCCAAGGCTGCGCCCAGGTCTTGCCCGGAATGGAACCGGCCATCCTTGAGGAGCTTCAACAACTTCAGCATGCCAATCTCGACTCACAATGAGGAGGGCATGATAGCCATGCAGGTGGGGATTGCATAGAAAACTGAGCTGTAGGAATGGCCCTCTGTGGTCACCGCCCGCAGAGGAAACAGCCAGAAAGACAAAACCCCTACCTGCATATGCAGATAGGGGTTTCGGGATTTAATCTTGACGATGACCTACTCTCACATGGGGAAACCCCACACTACCATCGGCGATGCATCGTTTCACTGCTGAGTTCGGGATGGGATCAGGTGGTTCCAATGCTCTATGGTCGTCAAGAAATTCTGTTGCCAGAAGGTCTTGTTCAGACACTCCAGCGAATCGGGTATGTGATGTTTGTGAGTTACAAATCTTCGGCTGTGCAGTCTTCACAACACCGCAATCTGGCTTTCGCTCAAATTGCTTGGGTGTTATATGGTCAAGCCTCACGGGCAATTAGTATTGGTTAGCTCAACGCCTCACAGCGCTTACACACCCAACCTATCAACGTCGTAGTCTTCGACGGCCCTTCAGGGAGCTCAAGGCTCCAGTGAGATCTCATCTTGAGGCAAGTTTCCCGCTTAGATGCTTTCAGCGGTTATCTCTTCCGAACATAGCTACCCGGCAATGCCACTGGCGTGACAACCGGAACACCAGAGGTTCGTCCACTCCGGTCCTCTCGTACTAGGAGCAGCCCCTCTCAAATCTCAAACGTCCACGGCAGATAGGGACCGAACTGTCTCACGACGTTCTAAACCCAGCTCGCGTACCACTTTAAATGGCGAACAGCCATACCCTTGGGACCGGCTTCAGCCCCAGGATGTGATGAGCCGACATCGAGGTGCCAAACACCGCCGTCGATATGAACTCTTGGGCGGTATCAGCCTGTTATCCCCGGAGTACCTTTTATCCGTTGAGCGATGGCCCTTCCATACAGAACCACCGGATCACTAAGACCTACTTTCGTACCTGCTCGACGTGTCTGTCTCGCAGTCAAGCGCGCTTTTGCCTTTATACTCTACGACCGATTTCCGACCGGTCTGAGCGCACCTTCGTACTCCTCCGTTACTCTTTAGGAGGAGACCGCCCCAGTCAAACTACCCACCATACACTGTCCTCGATCCGGATAACGGACCTGAGTTAGAACCTCAAAGTTGCCAGGGTGGTATTTCAAGGATGGCTCCACGCGAACTGGCGTCCACGCTTCAAAGCCTCCCACCTATCCTACACAAGCAAATTCAAAGTCCAGTGCAAAGCTATAGTAAAGGTTCACGGGGTCTTTCCGTCTAGCCGCGGATACACTGCATCTTCACAGCGATTTCAATTTCACTGAGTCTCGGGTGGAGACAGCGCCGCCATCGTTACGCCATTCGTGCAGGTCGGAACTTACCCGACAAGGAATTTCGCTACCTTAGGACCGTTATAGTTACGGCCGCCGTTTACCGGGGCTTCGATCAAGAGCTTCGCGTTAGCTAACCCCATCAATTAACCTTCCGGCACCGGGCAGGCGTCACACCCTATACGTCCACTTTCGTGTTTGCAGAGTGCTGTGTTTTTAATAAACAGTCGCAGCGGCCTGGTATCTTCGACCGGCATGGGCTTACGGAGCAAGTCCTTCACCCTCACCGGCGCACCTTCTCCCGAAGTTACGGTGCCATTTTGCCTAGTTCCTTCACCCGAGTTCTCTCAAGCGCCTTGGTATTCTCTACCCAACCACCTGTGTCGGTTTGGGGTACGGTTCCTGGTTATCTGAAGCTTAGAAGCTTTTCTTGGAAGCATGGCATCAACCACTTCGTCGCCTAATGGCAACTCGTCATCAGCTCTCGGCCTTAAGATCCCGGATTTACCTAAGATCTCAGCCTACCACCTTAAACTTGGACAACCAACGCCAAGCTGGCCTAGCCTTCTCCGTCCCTCCATCGCAATAACCAGAAGTACAGGAATATTAACCTGTTTTCCATCGACTACGCTTTTCAGCCTCGCCTTAGGGACCGACTAACCCTGCGTCGATTAACGTTGCGCAGGAAACCTTGGTCTTTCGGCGTGGGAGTTTTTCACTCCCATTGTCGTTACTCATGTCAGCATTCGCACTTCTGATACCTCCAGCAAGCTTCTCAACTCACCTTCACAGGCTTACAGAACGCTCCTCTACCGCATCACCTAAGTGATACCCGTAGCTTCGGTGTATGGTTTGAGCCCCGTTACATCTTCCGCGCAGGCCGACTCGACTAGTGAGCTATTACGCTTTCTTTAAAGGGTGGCTGCTTCTAAGCCAACCTCCTAGCTGTCTAAGCCTTCCCACATCGTTTCCCACTTAACCATAACTTTGGGACCTTAGCTGACGGTCTGGGTTGTTTCCCTTTTCACGACGGACGTTAGCACCCGCCGTGTGTCTCCCATGCTCGGCACTTGTAGGTATTCGGAGTTTGCATCGGTTTGGTAAGTCGGGATGACCCCCTAGCCGAAACAGTGCTCTACCCCCTACAGTGATACATGAGGCGCTACCTAAATAGCTTTCGAGGAGAACCAGCTATCTCCGAGCTTGATTAGCCTTTCACTCCGATCCACAGGTCATCCGCTAACTTTTCAACGGTAGTCGGTTCGGTCCTCCAGTCAGTGTTACCTAACCTTCAACCTGCCCATGGATAGATCGCCCGGTTTCGGGTCTATACCCAGCGACTAAACGCCCTATTAAGACTCGCTTTCGCTACGCCTCCCCTATTCGGTTAAGCTCGCCACTGAATATAAGTCGCTGACCCATTATACAAAAGGTACGCAGTCACCTAACAAGTAGGCTCCCACTGCTTGTACGCATACGGTTTCAGGATCTATTTCACTCCCCTCTCCGGGGTTCTTTTCGCCTTTCCCTCACGGTACTGGTTCACTATCGGTCAGTCAGTAGTATTTAGCCTTGGAGGATGGTCCCCCCATATTCAGACAAAGTTTCTCGTGCTCCGTCCTACTCGATTTCATGACTAAGAGATTTTCGCGTACAGGGCTATCACCCACTATGGCCGCACTTTCCAGAGCGTTCCGCTAATCTCAAAGCCACTTAAGGGCTAGTCCCCGTTCGCTCGCCACTACTAAGGGAATCTCGGTTGATTTCTTTTCCTCAGGGTACTTAGATGTTTCAGTTCCCCTGGTTCGCCTCTTGCACCTATGTATTCAGTACAAGATACTCAGCTTATGCTGAGTGGGTTCCCCCATTCAGAGATCTCCGGATCAAAGTCTGTTTGCCGACTCCCCGAAGCTTATCGCAGGCTACCACGTCTTTCATCGCCTCTGACTGCCAAGGCATCCACCGTATGCGCTTCTTCACTTGACCATATAACCCCAAGCAATCTGGTTATACTGTGAAGACAACATTCGCCGAAAACTTGTAATTACTCACAAATTTTACCTTAGCCTGAACACACACCAGTGAAAGTGCTGTCCAGTCTATCTTTCTATCACATACCCAAATTTTTAAAGAACGATTCTGAAAAAGTTCAGAAATCAATATTCGAGGCGAATATTCATTTCTAAGCTTTGACACGGTAGCAAGGGGTGGTGGAGCCAAGCGGGATCGAACCGCTGACCTCCTGCGTGCAAGGCAGGCGCTCTCCCAGCTGAGCTATGGCCCCAACAAGAAACTGGTGGGTCTGGGCAGATTCGAACTGCCGACCTCACCCTTATCAGGGGTGCGCTCTAACCAACTGAGCTACAGACCCAGTTAAGAGCTGTTACCGATATCGTCTTCTTCAATGAATCAAGCAATTCGTGTGGGAGCTCATAAGACAGCTGATGTCTGTCGATTAAGGAGGTGATCCAGCCGCAGGTTCCCCTACGGCTACCTTGTTACGACTTCACCCCAGTCATGAATCACACCGTGGTAACCGTCCTCCCGAAGGTTAGACTAGCTACTTCTGGTGCAACCCACTCCCATGGTGTGACGGGCGGTGTGTACAAGGCCCGGGAACGTATTCACCGCGACATTCTGATTCGCGATTACTAGCGATTCCGACTTCACGCAGTCGAGTTGCAGACTGCGATCCGGACTACGATCGGTTTTGTGAGATTAGCTCCACCTCGCGGCTTGGCAACCCTCTGTACCGACCATTGTAGCACGTGTGTAGCCCAGGCCGTAAGGGCCATGATGACTTGACGTCATCCCCACCTTCCTCCGGTTTGTCACCGGCAGTCTCCTTAGAGTGCCCACCATAACGTGCTGGTAACTAAGGACAAGGGTTGCGCTCGTTACGGGACTTAACCCAACATCTCACGACACGAGCTGACGACAGCCATGCAGCACCTGTGTCAGAGTTCCCGAAGGCACCAATCCATCTCTGGAAAGTTCTCTGCATGTCAAGGCCTGGTAAGGTTCTTCGCGTTGCTTCGAATTAAACCACATGCTCCACCGCTTGTGCGGGCCCCCGTCAATTCATTTGAGTTTTAACCTTGCGGCCGTACTCCCCAGGCGGTCAACTTAATGCGTTAGCTGCGCCACTAAAATCTCAAGGATTCCAACGGCTAGTTGACATCGTTTACGGCGTGGACTACCAGGGTATCTAATCCTGTTTGCTCCCCACGCTTTCGCACCTCAGTGTCAGTATGAGCCCAGGTGGTCGCCTTCGCCACTGGTGTTCCTTCCTATATCTACGCATTTCACCGCTACACAGGAAATTCCACCACCCTCTGCCCTACTCTAGCTTGCCAGTTTTGGATGCAGTTCCCAGGTTGAGCCCGGGGATTTCACATCCAACTTAACAAACCACCTACGCGCGCTTTACGCCCAGTAATTCCGATTAACGCTTGCACCCTCTGTATTACCGCGGCTGCTGGCACAGAGTTAGCCGGTGCTTATTCTGTCGGTAACGTCAAAATACTCACGTATTATGTAAGTACCCTTCCTCCCAACTTAAAGTGCTTTACAATCCGAAGACCTTCTTCACACACGCGGCATGGCTGGATCAGGCTTTCGCCCATTGTCCAATATTCCCCACTGCTGCCTCCCGTAGGAGTCTGGACCGTGTCTCAGTTCCAGTGTGACTGATCATCCTCTCAGACCAGTTACGGATCGTCGCCTTGGTGAGCCATTACCTCACCAACTAGCTAATCCGACCTAGGCTCATCTGATAGCGCAAGGCCCGAAGGTCCCCTGCTTTCTCCCGTAGGACGTATGCGGTATTAGCGTTCCTTTCGAAACGTTGTCCCCCACTACCAGGCAGATTCCTAGGTATTACTCACCCGTCCGCCGCTGAATCGAAGAGCAAGCTCTTCTCATCCGCTCGACTTGCATGTGTTAGGCCTGCCGCCAGCGTTCAATCTGAGCCATGATCAAACTCTTCAGTTCAATACTGCTTGGGTTTTGAGAAAACCCTAAACTTGGCTCAGCAATCTCAAATGACTTACTTTCAAATCTTTCGATTTTCGTGTAGCCACTTGTGATGCTGATAATCTTTTTGACTATCAGTCTGAACTCACAAGCACCCACACGAATTGCTTGATTCAGTTGTTAAAGAGCGGTTGGTTAAGAGCTTTTCGTCTCAACCGAGGCGCGCATTCTACGCTTTCCTCAGAGCCTGTCAAGCGTTTATTTTGAAGTTTTTCGTTTCACTTCAAACACTTGACTCGCTGCGATCTCTCGTAGCGGGAGGCGAATTCTACAGCGTTTCAAACCGCTGTCAACCGCCTTTTTCACCGCTGCCGATCTTTCGATCGAAGCACCTCCGGATGACCCTGGAACCGCTAACTCTTTGAAACTCAAGGAGTTTTCAGTTCCGACTGCGCCGGAAGTGGGGCGAATTATAGAGAGATCTGCGGGAGCGTCAAGGACTTATTTCAACTTTGTTTCAGCGGGGGCGTTTTGGCTATAAGTAGCAAGCTTCAAGCTGCAAGTAAAAGCAGAGGCACCGCGCTCAACTTGTAGCTTGCAGCTTATAGCTTGCCGCTACCGCCTACTCAGCCTTGAGGGTAACCCGGGCAAATGCCTTCTTGCCCGCCTGGCATACATGGGTCGCGCCAAGTGCAAACATGAAATCACGATCAACCACAGCACCGTCGACTTTTACCGCGCCGCCATTGAGCAGATCCCGCGCCATCGCCGAGTTCTTCACCAGACCCGCGCGGTTCAACACGGCAGCGATCGGCAAGCCTTCAGCCGCAGAGACCTCAACCTCAGGCAGATCCTCCGGCAACTCGCCCTCTTTCATACGGTTACCTGCCGCGCGGTGAGCATTGGCGGCAGCCTCCTCGCCATGGAAGCGGGCAACGATCTCTTCCGCCAGCTTGATCTTGATGTCACGCGGGTTTGCGCCATTGGCGACATCGGCACGCAACTGCTCGATCTCTTCCATGGAACGGAAGCTCAGCAGCTCGAAGTAACGCCACATCAGGGTGTCAGGAATCGACACGAGCTTGCTGTACATCACCCCGGGGGCT
Organism: Pseudomonas sp. UC 17F4; assembly: GCF_900101695.1. NCBI lineage: Bacteria > Pseudomonadati > Pseudomonadota > Gammaproteobacteria > Pseudomonadales > Pseudomonadaceae > Pseudomonas > Pseudomonas sp. UC 17F4. Next base: position 1,289,354 of record NZ_FNKV01000001.1, on the reverse strand, counting down.
TCCTGGATGCCGACATAATTGCCCAGGGACTTGGACATCTTCTTCACGCCGTCGAGCCCTTCGAGCAGCGGCATGGTCACGATGTTCTGTGCTTCCTGGCCGTAAGCACGTTGCAGCTCGCGCCCCATCAGCAGGTTGAACTTCTGGTCGGTACCGCCGAGCTCGACGTCGCACTTGAGTGCCACCGAGTCATAACCCTGCACCAGCGGATAGAGGAACTCATGGATCGCGATCGGCTGGTTGGTGGTGTAGCGCTTGTCGAAGTCGTCGCGCTCGAGCATGCGCGCCACGGTGTACTGCGACGCCAGGCGAATGAAGTCGGCCGGGGTGAGCTTGTCCATCCAGGTGGAGTTGAACGCGACTTCGGTCTTGGCCGGGTCGAGAATCTTGAAGACCTGCTGTTTATAGGTCTCGGCGTTATCCAGTACCTGCTCGCGGGTCAGCGGCGGACGGGTAGCGCTCTTGCCGCTCGGGTCACCGATCATGCCGGTGAAGTCGCCAATCAGGAAGATCACCTGGTGACCCAGGTCCTGGAACTGGCGCAGCTTGTTGATCAGGACGGTATGCCCCAGGTGCAGGTCAGGCGCAGTCGGGTCAAAACCCGCCTTGATCCGCAGCGGCTGCCCGCGCTTGAGCTTCTCGACCAACTCGGACTCGACCAGTACCTCTTCCGCTCCACGCTTGATCAGCGCTAGCTGCTCTTCAACCGACTTCATAACAGACCCGTAAGGCTCAGATTCAAAGGGACCCAACCATACAAGATCAGCCATCAAATACAAGTTTTTGCCCCGAGTGTGACCTCGAAGCCGACTGATGACGTCTGCGCGCTTGCGCTGAAGGGGATTTGGTTATATTTTATACAGTTATTTCATCTTCATCATGTCATTCATCTTTTCCACTTCATCTATTTCAAAGTCAATTCATCTATGACCAACGAACCGCCTAAAGCGCCCCCGCTTTATCCGAAGAGCCACCTGTTGGCCGCCAGCGGCATCGCCGCCTTACTCAGCCTGGCCTTGCTGGTGTTCCCATCCAGCGAGGTCGAAGCCAAGAAAACCACCCTGAACCTGGAGCTGGAAAGCCCGGCAGAGCAACTCAAGCAGGAACAGGACGCCCCACTTACCCAGAACACCGACGCCGCCCCCTCGCCGTTTGCGCAGATCGACAACAGCGCCGCAGCAACCGAGGAAACCGCCAAGACCGAGCCTGCGCCCGCCGCTGCCGAAGCCGCGCCAGCCAAGGACCCAAGCCACCGCGAAGTCACCGTAAGCCGCGGCGATACCCTGTCGACCCTGTTCGCCAAGGTCGGCCTGCCGGCTACCGCTGTGCATGAAGTGCTGGCCAGTAACAAGCAGGCCAAGCAGTTCAGCCAGCTCAAGCATGGCCAGGTACTGCAGATCGAACTGGACAAGGACGGCCAGCTGGCCAGCCTGCACAGCAAGCTCAGCGACCTGGAAACCATTCGCCTGACCAAGAGCGCAAACGGTTACGCGTTCAACCGTGAAATCAGCAAGCCCGTGGTGCGCTCGGCCTATGTACATGGCGTGATCAAGAGTTCGCTGTCGGCCTCGGCCCAGCGTGCCGGCCTGAATCACAACCTGACCATGGATATGGCGCGCATCTTCGGGTATGACATCGACTTCGCCCAGGATATCCGCCAGGGCGACGAGTTCGACGTGATCTATGAACAGAAGGTCATGAACGGCAAGGTCGTCGGTACCGGCAATATCCTCTCTGCCCGCTTCACCAACCGCGGCAAGAGTTTCACCGCAGTGCGCTACACCAACAAGCAGGGCAACACCAACTACTACACCGCCGACGGCAACAGTATGCGCAAGGCTTTCATCCGCACTCCGGTTGATTTCGCCCGCATCAGCTCGCGCTTCTCGGCTGGCCGCAAGCACCCGATCCTGAACAAGATCCGCGCGCACAAAGGTGTCGACTACGCAGCACCACGCGGCACACCGATCAAGGCGGCCGGTGACGGTAAAGTGCTGCTGGCAGGCCGCCGCGGCGGCTACGGCAACACCGTGATCATCCAGCACGGTAACCGCTACCAGACCCTGTACGGGCACATGCAGGGCTTCGCCAAGGGCGTGAAGACCGGCGGCACCGTCAAGCAAGGGCAAATCATCGGCTACATTGGCACCACCGGCCTGTCTACCGGCCCGCACCTGCACTACGAGTTCCAGGTCAACGGCGTCCACGTCGACCCGCTCGGGCAGAAGTTGCCAATGGCTGACCCGATCGCCAAGGCCGAGCGCCAGCGTTTCCTGCAGCAAAGCCAGCCACTGGTCGCGCGCATGGACCAGGAAAAGGCCACCCTGCTTGCTTCGAGCAAGCGTTAAGCAATGCCGCTCTATCTGGGTGTGATGTCCGGGACCAGCCTCGATGGCCTGGACATCGCCTTGATCGAACAGGAGCAGCAACTCACGCTGCTCGCCACCCATTACATCCCCATGCCCGCCGACCTGCGCCAGGACCTGCTGGCCCTGTGCGCCAGCGGGCCGGACGAGATTGCCCGCGCCGCCCTGGCCGAAAACCGCTGGGTGCAGCTTGCCGCCGAAGGTATCCAGCACCTGCTGGCCGCGCGCAACCTCACGCCCGAGGCCATTCGCGCCATCGGCAGCCACGGCCAGACCATCCGCCACGAACCGGCGCGCGGCTTTACCGTACAGATCGGCAACCCGGCGCTGCTGGCTGAGCTTACCGGCATCAGCGTGGTCAGCGACTTCCGTCGCCGTGACGTTGCCGCCGGCGGCCAGGGCGCTCCCCTGGTACCGGCCTTTCACGAAGCCCTGTTCGCCCATCAGGGCCAACGCCTGGCGGTGCTCAATGTCGGTGGCTTCAGCAATCTGAGCCTGATCGAACAGGACAAACCAGTCAGCGGCTTCGACTGCGGGCCGGGTAACGTGCTGCTCGATGCCTGGATTCAGCAGAAACAAGGGCACAGCTATGACACCAATGGTGCCTGGGCGGGCACCGGCCAGGTTATCCCAGGCCTGCTCGCCTCGCTGCTGAGCGATCCGTTCTTCGCAGGCAGCGGCCCGAAAAGTACCGGCCGCGAAGTGTTCAACCTGCCTTGGCTCAATCAGCACCTGGCCCCTCAGCCAAGCCTTCGGGATGAAGACGTGCAGGCCACCCTGCTGGAACTGACCGCCCGTAGCATCGTCAGCTCGCTGCAAGCGGCACAGGATGATACCCAGGCACTGCTGGTCTGCGGCGGCGGCGCCCACAACAGCGTGCTGATGCAGCGCCTGGCAGACCTGTTGCCCAATGCCCGGGTCAGCAGCACTGCCGCTTGCGGGATCGACCCTGACTGGGTTGAGGCCATGGCCTTTGCCTGGCTGGCCCACTGCTGCCTGCAGCGCATCCCCGCCAACCGCCCCAGCGTCACCGCTGCCCGTGGCCTGCGGGTACTGGGCGCGATCTACCCGGCATAACTCGCAGACAGCAAAACGCCGCGCATCAGCGCGGCGTTTGCGGTACTGCCCTGGCGATCAGATCGAGAACGAAGAGCCGCAACCACAGGTCGTGGTGGCGTTCGGGTTCTTGATAACGAAACGCGAGCCTTCCAGGCCTTCCTGGTAATCCACCTCGGCTCCTGCCAGATACTGGAAACTCATCGGATCGACAACCAGAGCCACGCCTTCGCGCTCGACGATGGTGTCGTCTTCGGCAACGTCTTCATCGAAAGTGAAACCGTACTGAAAACCCGAGCAACCGCCGCCGGTCACGAAAACTCGCAACTTCAGGCGATCATTGCCTTCTTCATCGACCAGGGTCTTCACCTTGTGCGCTGCACCCTCAGTGAACTGCAATGCCACAGGGGTGAAGGATTCGACGCTCATGCTGACTATCTCCCGGCGCTATGCCGCCATAATGCGTGATGACGCGCATTATCCGCTTCTCCGAGAAAAGCGGTCAACAATACAAAAGCTGCAAGAGGTGCGCCGCAAGCTATAAGCGGATCGCATGCACCTTTTACTTGCAGCTTGAAAGCTGGCGTTTACGGAAGCAGACCGGCGTGGGAAAGCCCCATGCGCTCGTCCAGGCCAAAGAGGATGTTGAGGTTCTGTACCGCCTGCCCCGACGCGCCCTTGACCAGGTTGTCGATCACCGACAACACCACCACCAGGTCGCCGCCTTGTGGACGGTGCACGGCAATTCGGCAGACGTTGGCACCGCGCACGCTGCGGGTTTCCGGGTGGCTGCCGGCCGGCATTACGTCGACGAACGGTTCATCGGCGTAGCGTTTTTCAAACAGCGCCTGCAGATCGACCGAGGTATCGGCGACGGTTGCATACAGGGTCGAATGGATACCGCGGATCATCGGGGTCAGGTGCGGCACGAAGGTCAGTCCGACATCACCACCCACCGCCCGGCGCAGGCCCTGGGTGATTTCCGGCAGGTGACGGTGCCCCTTGACCGCATATGCCTTCATGCTTTCGCCCGCCTCACAGAACAGCGAGCCCACCGCCGCGCCACGGCCGGCGCCGCTGACCCCGGATTTGCAGTCGGCGATCAGCCGCGAGGCGTCGGCGATACCGGCTTCGAGCAGCGGCAGGAAGCCAAGCTGGGTAGCGGTTGGGTAGCAACCCGGTACGGCGATCAGGCGTGCCTGGCGAATTTGCTCGCGATTGACTTCAGGCAGGCCGTAGACCGCGTCCTTGAGCAGCTCGGGCGCGCCGTGCGGCTGGCCGTACCACTTGGCCCACTCATCGGCGTCCTGCAGGCGGAAGTCGGCGGACAGGTCGATGACCTTGGTGCCCGCGGCCAGCAGCTCGCCGGCCAGGGCGTGGGCGACACCGTGCGGGGTGGCAAAGAACACTACGTCGCAGGCGGCCAGGGTCTTCACGTCCGGTACGCTGAAGGCCAGGCCGTCGTAGTGGCCACGCAGGTTCGGGTACATATCGGCAACCGCCAGACCAGCTTCGGAACGCGAGGTGATCACTGCCACCTCGGCCTGTGGATGCTGTGCCAACAGACGCAGCAGCTCGACCCCGGTGTAACCCGTGCCGCCAACGATACCGACCTTGACCATAACGCGTGCCCCTTATCAACGAACCATCAGGAAAGCCCACGATAATAGGGGCGCTGAAACACGCCCACAACTGTTGCGATGGCTCGCCGGGCCCCTTGCCTCTACTATCTGACCACCGTGAACCCTGAAGGAACTCAACCCCATGCTTTTTCTCTGGATCAAAGCGCTGCATATCGTCAGCGTGGTCTGCTGGTTTGCCGGCCTGTTCTACCTGCCGCGCCTGTTCGTCTATCACGCACAAAGCCAGGACAGCATCAGCCAGGAACGCTTCGTGATCATGGAGCGCAAGCTCTACCGCGGCATCATGCTGCCGGCGATGATCGCCAGCCTGGTCTTCGGCATCTGGCTGCTGAGCCTGACCCCGGGCTTCATGAGCCAGGGCTGGATGCACGCCAAGCTCACCCTGGTGGTGCTGCTGATCGGTTACCACCATATGTGCGGCGCACAGCTCAAGCGCTTCGCCCGCGGCGAAAACACCCGCAGCCACGTGTTCTACCGCTGGTTCAATGAAGTGCCGGTGCTGGTCCTGCTGGCCGTGGTAATTCTGGTGGTGGTCAAACCGTTCTAACCTAAACCCATACTCAGCCTCGGGAAACCTGCCATGTCATTGCCTGCCCTGCTCGAACAACGCTTGCGCCTGCCGGTGGTAGCGGCGCCGATGTTTCTGATCTCCAATCCGCAACTGGTACTGGCCTGTTGTGCCAACGGGGTGGTCGGCAGTTTCCCGGCCCTGAACCAGCGCGACAGCGCAGGCTTCAAGGCTTGGCTGGAAGAGATCGAAACGGGCCTGGCGGCCCTCGACAAACCTGCACCCTATGCCGTCAACCTGATCGTGCACCAGAGCAACCCGCGCCTGCAGGCAGACCTGGCGTTGTGCGTCGAGCACAAGGTGCCGATCGTCATCACCAGCCTCGGGGCGGTGAAGGAACTGGTCGATGCCGTGCACAGCTATGGCGGCCTGGTGTTCCATGACGTGACCACCCGCCGGCATGCCGAGAAAGCCGCCGAGGCCGGTGTCGACGGTCTGATTGCCGTAGCCGCGGGCGCCGGCGGCCACGCTGGCACCTGGAGCCCGTTCGCCCTGATCGCCGAGATTCGCCAGTTCTTCGACAAGACCTTGCTGCTGGCCGGTTGCATAAACCGTGGCCAGGAAATCCTCGCCGCGCAGTTGCTGGGCGCTGACCTCGCCTACCTGGGTACGCGCTTTATCGCCACCCACGAGAGCCAGGCGCCGGGGCCTTACAAAGAAATGATGCTTGAAGCCAAGGCAGCCGATATCATCCACACCGCTGCGGTTTCCGGGGTGCCTGCCAGCTTCATGCGCCAGAGCCTGGAAAACGCCGGTTTCGACATGGCCGCCCTGCGCAGCCACACCGAGACCAAGCTCAAACCCATCGACGACGAGGCCAAGGCCTGGAAGACCGTCTGGTCTGCCGGACAAGGTGTCGGTGCCATCGACCAGCTCTGCTCGGTCGAGCAACTGATTACCCGCCTGGATACCGAATACCGCCAGGCGCACGCCTCGGCCACAGCCCTTGGCCATCGCTGGCCGGGCTGACTCACGCTTTATCACGGCAAAGGAAGCCCGCATGTATGACACCCTGACTCTCGCCAACTCGAGCAAACCCAAGGTCATGAGCCTGGAAGGGCGAATTGGCCGCGTGCGCCTGCTGGCCTGGAGCCTGGTCTTGTTCGCTGCGACCATCGGCGGCATTTTCCTGGTGGCCTTGCTGTCCAGTTCAATGTCGCTGGACCTCGGCGGCCTGATGATGATCGGCCTGTTGTCGGCACGGATCCTGAGCATGCTGTTCATTGTCCAGCGCCTGCACGACCTGAACTGGAGCGGCTGGTTCTGCTGGCTGTCGATCCTTCCATGGGTCGGCAACTTCTTCATCCTGGTGCTGGTACTGATGCCCGGCACGCGTGGCAGCAACCGCTTCGGTGCGCCGCCAGCGCCCAACAACAACGCAGTGGTGATCCTGGCCTGGCTGTGGCTGGTCCTGGTTGCCGGGCTTGCATACGTCACCGTCACCCGCCCCGGCATCTAGACACGCCACGGGTAGCAGCACTCCGGGCCCAGCACCTGTAAACTGCGCACTTTGGCCACCCTTCCCGACTGGAGAACTGCATGACCCGTTACGCCATGATCACCGGTGCCTCCAGCGGCTTGGGCCTGGCACTGGCCGAGGCGCTGGCACGTCGGGGACGCAATTTGATCCTGGTGGCCCGACAGCGCGACCCGCTGGAAAGCATCGCCATCGAGCTGACCCAGCGGTTTGGCGTCGAAGTGCTGTTTCGTGCCTGCGACCTGGGCGAGCCGTTGCGGTTGTCGGGGTTCCTGCTGGAGCTGGAAGAAAGCGAGCGGCACATCGACTTGCTGGTCAACTGCGCCGGCATTCGCTCCTACGGGCACTTTCTGGCCCAGGAATGGAGCGATGAGCAGGACCTGATCGAGGTGAACATCCTCGCCCTGACCCGCCTCTGCCACGCCCTTGGCAATGCCATGGCGGTTCAGGGCGGCGGGCAGATACTCAACGTCGCTTCGCTTGCCGCCTTCGCGCCCGGCCCGTGGATGAGCAGCTACGCGGCAAGCAAAGCCTATGTGCTGCACTTTTCCGAAGGCCTGCGCGAAGAGCTCAAACGCACCGGCATCAAGGTTTCGGTGCTGTGCCCAGGCCCGGTGCGTTCGCCGTTGCGACGTATCCCGCGGCTGGAAAACGGCCAACGCAGCCTGAGCCCGGAAGAAGTCGCGCTGTATACCGTACGCGCCCTGGACAAGAACCGCGCATTGATCATCCCCGGCCGGCGCAACCGCTGGCTGGCCTTCAGCCCGCGCTGGCTATCGCGCTGGCTGGCACGCAAGCTGGCCGGCGCCATCAACCAGGCCTATTGCCCGCGCTAGTTGTACAGGGCTGGGCGCAAGCGTCTGGCCTGCGTACACTCAAGTCCGATCACCCTCATGGAGCAGCCGTAGTGGATACTCTGTTTACCAAGATCATCAACCGGGAAATCCCGGCCAAGATCATCTACGAGGACGACCAGGTTCTGGCCTTCCACGATATCGCCCCGCAGGCACCGGTACATTTTCTGGTCATCCCGAAAAAACCGATCCGCACCCTCAACGATCTGACCGAAGAAGACAAGGGCCTGGCCGGGCACATCCTGTTCACCGCCCAGCGGCTGGCCAAGGAACTGGGCTGCGAAGACGGCTTTCGCGTGGTCATGAACTGCAATGAGCTGGGTGGGCAGACCGTCTACCACATTCATATGCACGTGCTTGGCCAGCGTCAGATGCACTGGCCACCGGGCTGATCCAGGGCAAGCCCCGGCATCGCGATTGGGGTAAACTGTCGGGCACATTCTTGCGGAGGTGCCCGATGGCTACCGAACGTCACTATTCCCCGCTCGACCGCTTGTTGCTGCAGGCCGACACCGCCATGCGCACCTTGCTGCCCTTCAGCGGCCAGCCTTCCCGGCCGTCGCCGGCGATCATCCAGCCGGATGTCACCCTCGACGAAACCCAGACCCGCCATGTGGCCGGGCTCATGCGTATCAACCATACCGGTGAAGTCTGTGCCCAGGCGCTGTACCAGGGCCAGGCCCTGACCGCCAAGCTGCCCCAGGTTCGCAAGGCCATGGAACACGCCGCCGAAGAAGAAATCGACCACCTGGCCTGGTGCGAACAACGCATTCGCCAGCTCGGCAGCCACCCCAGCGTGCTCAACCCGCTGTTCTACGGTATGTCCTTCGGCATCGGCGCCCTCGCTGGCCTGGTCAGCGACAAGGTCAGCCTGGGTTTTGTCGCCGCCACCGAGCATCAGGTGTGCAAGCACCTGGACGAACACCTGGAGCAAATCCCGGCCGAGGATGAGAAATCCCGGGCGATTCTTGAGCAGATGCGCATCGACGAAGAGCAACATGCCGAATCGGCCCTGGATGCTGGCGGCTTCCGCTTCCCGGCACCGGTCAAGTTCGGCATGAGCCTGATGGCCAAGGTCATGACCAAAAGCACTTATCGTATCTAGGACCACCGATGACGGAACGCTTCGACGCCAAGGACCTGGCCCGCGCAGTCAGCGCCGGCGTTCTGAACCCGGGCCAGGATCAGGCCCTGCTTGAATTTCTCAAGCGCCAGCCGCAAACCCAGGCCAGTTTCCAGCTGGCCCACGTGGCGTTTTACTTCGGCGCCCTGCTGATCATGGCCGCCATGGGCTGGCTGCTCAGTGAAGCCTGGATGCGCGTCGGTGACAGCGCCCTGCTGCTGGTCTCACTGATTTATATCGGCGTACTGACCCTGGGCGCCTTGCTAATGCAACGCCGCGGCCAGGTCATCCCTGCTGGCGTACTTGCTGCGGTGGCAGTGAGCATCGTACCGCTGGCAGTGTTTGCGGCGCAGCGACTCAGCGGTTTCTGGCTACTGGACAACGCCCAGGGCAACTACCACAACTACTACACCTACGTGCAGGACGGTTGGCTGCTGATGGAGGCGGCGACGATACTGGCCGGCTTGTTGATGCTGCGCCTGATCCCGTTTCCGTTCATCGTCATGCCGATTGCCGTGGCCTTGTGGTTCATGTCCATGGACCTGAGCGAATGGTTCTATGGCGAGGCCTTCGACTGGAATCAGCGGCGTACGGTGTCACTGTGGTTTGGCCTGGCGACATTGCTGGTGTTCCTGGTGATCGACGGTCGCACCCGCCAGGACTATGCCTTCTGGGGCTATCTGGCCGGATTGCTGGCCTTCTGGCTCGGCTTGCCGCTGCTGGATACCGACAGTGAATGGGACAAAGCGCTTTATGGTCTGATCAATCTTGGCCTGATGGGCATAGCACTGTTGCTGCGCCGTCCGCTGTTCATGGTCTTTGGTGGCATGGGCGTGGCGATGTACCTGGGTTACCTGTCTTACGAGGTGTTTGCCGAGTCGCTGCTGTTCCCGGTGGTGCTGACCCTGATCGGGTTGGGCGTGATTGGCTTGGGGCTTTTCTATCAGAAGCACCGCGAGGCTTTGAGCAGCCGTTTGCAGGCGCGATTGCCGCAAGGCTTGCTGAAGCTGCTGCCGGGGTTGCGCCACTGATGATCCGGTTATTTTGCCTTCGCTTGCTGCAAAGCCTGGGGCTGGTGCTGGTGGCTTATCTGTTCGTGTGCCTGCTGACCGCCGGCATGAGCGGGGAACCCTTTAGCCTGAAACTGCCTGACATCTCCCAACCTGATGGCAACAGTGCCGTCGACCTGTGGGTGTTCTCACTGCCCGGGCAACTGCTGTTGCTGCTGGCCGGCTGCTTCATTCACAGGCAGCGCCTGCTTGCCTTGGCCTTTGTGCTATCGGCCGCGCTGACGGCCTGGCTGCAGTGCCTGATATTTGCCGACGCCTTTGGCAATACCTGGAGTAGCGCAGAAATCGTCGGTTTGCTCGTCTTCAACCTGCACTGGTTGGTGGTGGCGCTGGTTCCGGGGCTGGCCTGGCTGATCGGGCTGGAGCGCCTGCGCCGTTAGCCCGCCCCCACAGGAGCGGGCTTGCTGGTAATCAACCGAGCTCGACAATCTCGTAGCTGTGGGTGATCTCAACACCGGCCCGGCCGAGCATGATCGAGGCCGAGCAATACTTCTCTGCCGACAGCTCGACCGCACGCTTGACCTGGGCTTCTTTCAGGCCACGGCCCTTGACCACGAAATTCAGGTGGATTTTGGTGAATACCTTCGGGTCTTCGCTGGCGCGCTCGGCTTCAAGGAAAGCTTCGCAGCTCTCTACTGCCTGGCGGGATTTCTTCAGGATGCTGACCACATCGAAGTTGCTGCAGCCACCCAGGCCCAATAGCAGCATTTCCATGGGCCGTACACCCAGGTTGCGGCCACCGGCCTCGGGCGGGCCATCCATCACGACCACATGGCCACTGCCCGATTCGCCCAGAAACATGGCTTCACCTGCCCACTGGATACGCGCCTTCATTACCTGGACTCCCTTGATTGAAAAAAGGCTGCCAGCTTAGACCCTGCGAGCCCGGCGGAAAAGCTCAAGCGCATGAGTAAATCTGCCGATAGAAGGACAAGTGTCTGATAAGCTGACGCCAAATCACTGGCGCTTATCGCCAGACTATCTATAAAAGAAATTGAAGCGTCGCCTCCTGACCGGGATCCAGCCATGGTTGCATCAGCCCTTCCAGCCAAGATCAAGAACATCGACAAGCTGCTGGTCCATTGCCAGCGCCGCCGCTATGCGGCCAAGAGCAACATCATCTGCGCCGGTGACAAGGCCGAAACCCTGTCCTTTATCGTCAAGGGCTCGGTGACCATCCTTATCGAGGATGACAACGGCCACGAAATGATCATCGCCTACCTCAACAGTGGCGACTTTTTCGGCGAGCTGGGGCTGTTTGAACCAGCCGGCCAGGAACACCAGCGCAGCGCCTGGGTGCGGGCCAAAAGCGAATGTGAAGTTGCAGAAATCAGCTACGAAAAATTCCGTGAACTGGCGCGTCACGACCCGGACATTCTCTATGCCCTGGGCAGCCAGATGGCCCAACGCCTGCGCAACACCACGCGCAAGGTCGGCGACCTGGCCTTCTTCGACGTCACCGGCCGGGTAGCCCGCTGCCTGCTGGAGTTGTGCAAGCAGCCAGACGCCATGACCCACCCCGACGGCATGCAGATCAAGATCACCCGCCAGGAAATCGGCCGCATCGTCGGTTGTTCGCGGGAGATGGTTGGCCGCGTCCTCAAGGATCTCGAAGAGCGCAGCCTGGTACACGTCAAGGGCAAGACCATGGTGGTCTTCGGTACCCGTTAATCGCGGGCGATGCCTTTGATCACTTCGGCATAGGCCTGGCCAAGGCGCTCGAGCAGTGGCGCCTCGGGTACCACCTCGTGCAAAGCGATGTGGCTGTCGGCCAGGCAGCGCTGCTCCAGCTCGCAGCATTCGTTGAAGCGGTTGACCGCCGCCACCATCGACTCGCGCTCGTTATCCAGCAGCAACGCACCATGAACCAACACCACCGGGCGCTTGCCACCCAGGCCCTGGCGCCAGCGCTGGGCAGTGCCGACCAGTTTGCGACCGTTAAGGTTGACGTTGTAGCGGCCATCGCAGAACGCCCCTTCGATTTCCCCCACCGATGCCATCCCGCCCCATTCGCGCAGCACATCACACAGCGGCAGGCACAGGCGCTCGTAGGCGTTTTCGATACGGCCGTGATCACCTTCGCTTTTTGGTGCGACGTAAACCAGGGCGATGTTGAGCACCGCCGGCGACTGCGGCACTGGCTCACCACCGGTTTCGCGCAGCAGCACCGGCCAACCGGCAATCGCAAGCTCGGCGCAGGCCGCCTCGAAGCCTTCGAGGCGGCTCATGCGCCGGGGCATGACCAGGGCATGATCGGTCGGTCGCCAGAACAACAGGCCATGATCCTTTTCGCCCTTGCATACCGCCGCCAGCAGCTCCTGTTCGGCGTGCAGCCCGGCCTCGACAGTGACATCAAGCACTTGATCAGTCATCGCATTAACCTTGTAGAGACAAAAAAGCCGGCATCGCCGGCTTCAGAGTTGAATCAGTCCAGGCCTTGCACCGGGTTCTGCACCACACGCTCCGGGAAGAACAGGCGCTGCAGCTCCAGCCCCGGGTGCTCGGCGCGCATGAACGCTTCGCCGACCAGGAAGGAGTAGACCTCGTTGATTTCCATCAGCTCGACGTCGGCGCGGTTGAGGATGCCGCTCTCGGTGATGGCCAGGCGATCACGGGGGATGCGCGGCAGCAGGTCGAGGGTGGTTTCCAGGCTGACTTCAAAGGTGTGCAGGTTGCGGTTGTTGACGCCCACCAGCGGCGTGTCGAGAGTCTTCAGCGCCCGCTCCAGCTCGTCGCCGTCGTGCACTTCGACCAGCACATCAAGGCCCACGCCTTTTGCCGTCGCGGCCAATTCGGCCATCTTCACGTCATCCAGCGCGGCAACGATCAACAGCACACAGTCGGCGCCCAGGGCCCGGGCTTCGACGATCTGATAAGGATCGATCATGAAGTCCTTGCGAATCACCGGCAGCTTGCACGCGGCGCGCGCCTGTTGCAGGTAGATGTCGCCGCCCTGGAAGTAATCGACGTCGGTCAGCACCGACAGGCAGGTTGCCCCGCCCTTCTCGTAACTGACGGCAATGTCGGCCGGAATGAAGTTTTCGCGGATCACGCCCTTGCTTGGCGAGGCTTTCTTGATTTCGGCAATGACTGCAGGCTGCTTGCGCTTGGCCTGTTCGATAAGGGCCTTGGCAAAACCGCGTGGCGCATCGGCAGCGGCCGCCAGGCGTTCAAGCTCGGCAAGGCTGACACGGGCGCTGCGCTCGGCGACTTCTTCGACCTTGCGCGCCAGAATGTTTTCCAGAACCGTCGGCACACTCATCCTTCATTCTCCTGCTTGAATACCGCGGTAAAGGCACCGAGCTCTTCGAGTTTTTCCCGGGCAAGGCCAGTGTGCAATGCGTCGTGAGCCAGCTCCACGCCCTGCTTGAGGCTCATGGCGTGGTCGGCGGCGTACAGTGCGGCGCCGGCGTTGAGCACAATCATTTCCGCAGCCTTCTGGCCGTTCTCGGTCTTGCGCCGGCCCAGGGCATCGCGGATCAGCTCCAGCGACTTGGCCGGGCTCTCCACGGCCAGGCCATGCAGGCTCTGGCTTTTCATGCCGAGGTCTTCGGGCTCGACCCAGTACTCGCTGATCTGGTCGTTCTTGAGTTCAGCAACGAAGGTTGGCGCCGACAGGCTGAATTCGTCCAGGCCATCTTTCGAATGCACCACCAGCACATGCTTGCTGCCCAGGCGTTGCAGCACTTCAGCCAGTGGGCGGCACAGTGCCTGGGTGAACACGCCGACGACCTGGTGCTTGACCCCGGCCGGATTCGTAAGCGGGCCGAGCATGTTGAACAGGGTACGCAAGCCCAGGTCACGACGCGGGCCGGCGGCGTATTTCATCGCCTTGTGGTGGGTCTGGGCAAACATGAAGCCAATGCCGACGCTGTCGATGCAGCGTGCAACCTGCACCGGCGTCAGGTTCAGGTAGATGCCAGCGGCTTCCAGCAGGTCGGCGCTGCCACTCTTGCCCGAGACCGCACGGTTACCGTGCTTGGCCACGGTGCAACCGGCGGCGGCGACGACGAAGGCCGATGCGGTGGATACGTTGAAGATGTTGGCGCCATCACCGCCAGTGCCGACCACGTCGACCACCTGGTCGAGGGTGTTGAGCTCGACTTTGTCGGCCAGCTCGCGCATCACCGACACGGCACCGACAATTTCATCGATGCTCTCGCTCTTCATGCGCATGCCCATCATGAAGGCGCCGATCTGCGCCTCGGTGCATTGGCCGGTCATGATTTCGCGCATGACATCGCGCATTTCTTCGGTGCTCAGGTCCAGGTGGCCGACGATGCGGCTCAGCGCGCTCTTGATATCCATGTTCGATCCTTAACGGCGGCCGCCGGTCTGCTTGAGGAAATTGGCGAACAGCTCGTGGCCCTGCTCGGTGAGGATCGATTCGGGGTGGAACTGCACCCCTTCGATGTTCAGCTCTTTATGGCGCAGGCCCATGATCTCGTCCACCGAGCCGTCTTCAAGGGCGGTCCAGGCGGTCAGTTCCAGGCAATCGGGCAGGGTTTCGCGCTTGACCACCAGCGAGTGGTAACGGGTGACGGTCAGCGGGTTGTTGAGGCCGGCAAACACGCCCTGGTCCTTGTGCAGCACCGGGCTGGTCTTGCCATGCATCACCTGGCGGGCGCGCACGACTTCACCGCCGAAGGCCTGGCCGATGGACTGGTGGCCCAGGCATACCCCGAGGATCGGCAGCTTGCCGGCAAAATGCTTGATGGCCTCCAGCGACACACCGGCTTCGGTCGGGGTGCAGGGGCCAGGGGAAACGACAATGCGCTCGGGGTTAAGGGCTTCGATCTGGGCGATGGTCAGTTCGTCATTGCGAATGACCTTGACCTCTGCACCCAGCTCGCCGAGGTATTGCACGACGTTGTAGGTAAAGGAGTCGTAGTTGTCGATCATCAGTAACATCTGGGTTCAACCTCTTGCATCTACTGACTTTGAATACATGCCTTTCGATGTGCCTGTGCTCGGTGCTACAGGTGCGAGCTTCCCGGTGCACACCAGCAAGCGCCGGTTACAGCAGGTAAAGCATTCAGAAAGGCAAAGCGGTACAGGGCCGGCTAACCGGCAAGAGATAAAGTCAGGCGCGCCAACGCCAACGGGCGTGGGCCTTGATAACGCGCATCAAGAGTTTGCTGACGATCAACACGGGGTAGGTCTCGTTCATACGTTCCCGCACAGTAGCCTACCGGCGCGGTCCACGCAATATGACGGTGGCATGCCGAAACGCTTTAGCGATGGAAGACGCGCGGAATGTTTTGCTAACGTCGTAAGGCGTCATCCGATAACAACAACGAAAAAGGATCTTTGCGATGTTGAACGCGCGCTCCCTGTTGCCTTGTGCATTCTCGCTGCTGGCCCTGGCCTGCTCCAGCGTCCATGCCGCCCCCTCCCCTTACTCAACTCTGATCGTCTTCGGCGACAGCCTTGCCGATGCCGGGCAGTTCCCCGACAGCAATGGCCCGGCGGGCTCCACCCAGCGCTTTACCAACCGGGTCGGGCCAACATATGCCAACGGCGAAGCCTTCGGCGCGGTTTCGCCCATGCTGCTCGGTGCCCAGCTGGGTGTTGCTGCGGCCGACCTGGGCGCTTCGACCTCGCCAGTCAATGCCGCGCTGGGTCGCCCGGACGGCAACAACTGGGCAGTGGGTGGTTACCGTACCGACCAGATTCTCGACTCGATCACCGGTACTTCCGACGTGATCATTCCACCGGGCAACCCCGGCGCCGGCACCGTGCTGCGCGAACGCCCGGGCTATCTGGCCGGTGGTCTGCGCGCCGACCCCAACGCGCTTTACTACCTGACCGGTGGCGGCAACGACTTCCTCCAGGGCCAGATCACCAGCCCGGCAACCGCCGCAGCTGCCGCCAATCGCCTGGCCGCCAGCGCCCAGGCCCTGCAACAGGGTGGCGCGCAGTACATCATGGTCTGGCTGCTGCCCGACCTGGGCCTGACTCCGGCCATCAACGGCACGCCGATGCAGGGCCCGGCTTCGCAGTTAAGCAGTATCTTCAACCAGCAACTGGTCGGCCAGCTGAGCCAGATTGATGCACAGGTTATTCCGCTCAATGTGCCGTTGCTGCTCCAGGAAGCCCTGGCTGCTCCGACGCAGTTCGGCCTGGCCAGCGGGCAGAACCTGGTCGGTACCTGTTTCAGCGGCAATGGCTGTGTGCAGAACGCAACCTACGGCATCAACGGTGCCACGCCCGACCCGAGCAAGCTGCTGTTCAACGATTCGGTCCACCCCACCAGTGCTGGGCAGGAGCTGATCGCCGACTACGCGTTTTCGATTCTTTCCGCCCCTTGGGAGCTGACGCTGTTACCAGAAATGGCCCACGCTAGCCTGCGCGCGCACCAGGATGAACTGCGCAACCAATGGCAAGGCCGCTGGCAGCCGGTTGGCCAATGGCAGGCCATCGTAGCCGCCGGGGGGCTGAACCTGGATATCGACAGCCAGCGCAGTTCGGCCAGCGCCGACGGCCATGGCTATAACCTGACCCTGGGCGGCAGCTATCGTCTGGACGAGGCCTGGCGTATTGGCGTGGCCACAGGCGTGTACCAGCAGAAGCTCGAAGCCGGCGAGCAAGACTCCGACTACAAGCTCGACAGCTACCTGGCAACCGCTTTCGTGCAGTTCCAGCAGAACCAGTGGTGGGCCGATGCCGCGCTGACCGGCGGGCACCTGGACTACAGTGACTTGAAGCGCACCTTCGCCCTGGGGGTAAATGATCGCAGCGAGAAAGGTGATACCGATGGCGAACTGTGGGCCTTCGCCGCACGCCTGGGTTATGACCTGGCAGCGCCCGGCAGCCAGTGGAGCCTTTCGCCGTTTGTCAGCGCCGATTATGCGCGGGTGAAAGTCGATGGCTATTCGGAGAAAGGCAGCCGCGCCACTGCCCTGAGCTTTGACGATCAGGACCGCGAATCACGACGCCTGGGCCTGGGCTTGCAGGGCAAGTACCAGGCCGGGCCCAGCACCTTGCTGTTCGCCGAAGTCGCTCACGAGCACGAGTTCGAGGACGACCAGCAGGACCTGACCCTCCACCTCAACAGCCTGCCGGGCAACGACTTCACCCTGACCGGCTACACCCCGCAGAGCAATCTGAACCGGGCAACCCTGGGTCTGAGCCAGAGCTTGGCACCGGGCCTGGCCCTGCGCGGCAGCTACAACTGGCGCAAGAGCGACGAGCTGACCCAACAGGGGGTCAGCCTGGCATTGAGTCTGGAGTTCTAGGGAAGGGAACAGCGCCTGCTACCAACAGGCGCCGTGGATCAGGCTCAGTTGCGTGGCGTCTGCTCGGCCAGCGCCACCGCACGGAACATCGCCCGGCGCTTGTTGATGGTTTCTTCCCACTCAAGCGCTGGCACCGAGTCGGCAACAATGCCGCCACCGGCCTGCACGTGCAGCTCGCCGTCCTTGATCACCGCGGTACGGATGGCAATTGCGGTATCCATGTTGCCGTTCCAGGCAAAATACCCCACCGCACCACCGTAGACGCCGCGTTTGACCGGCTCCAGCTCGTCGATGATTTCCATGGCGCGGATTTTCGGCGCGCCGGACAAGGTGCCCGCCGGCAGGATGGCACGCAGGGCATCCATGGCGCTCAAGCCCTGCTTCAGCTCGCCGGTGACGTTGGACACAATGTGCATGACGTTGGAATAACGCTCGATCACCATCTTCTCGGTGACTTTGACCGAGCCGGTTTCCGACACCCGGCCAGCGTCGTTGCGGCCCAGATCGATGAGCATCAGGTGCTCGGCGATTTCCTTGTCGTCAGACAGCAAGTCTTCTTCCAGCGCGCGATCAGCCTCTTCGGTGGCGCCGCGTGGGCGGGTACCGGCGATCGGGCGCACGGTGACCAGGTTGTCTTCGACCCGTACCAGCACTTCCGGAGAGCTGCCTACTACGTGGAAGTCGCCGAAGTTGAAGAAGTACATGTATGGCGTCGGGTTGAAGCAGCGCAGCGCCCGGTACAGGTCGATCGGCGCGGCCTTGAAGTCGATGGACATACGCTGCGACGGCACCACCTGCATGCAGTCGCCAGCGAGGATGTATTCCTTGATGGTATCGACCGCACGTTCGTAGTCGCTCTGGGTAAAGCTTGAGCGGAACTCAGGTTCTGCCGGCAACGGCCCACCCAGATCGAGGCCGCGACGCGGGGCGATAGGCTGGCGCAGTTGCTCAAGCAGGCCTTCGAGCCGGGCCAGGCCGTTTTCGTAAGCGTCTTGTTCAGCCGGATCGGCGAGGACAATGGCGTGCATCTTGCCGGCCAGGTTGTCGAACACCACCACGGCATCGGAGACCATCAGCAAGATGTCCGGCACGCCCAGCGGATCAGGGTTCGGGCACTTGCCCAGGCGCCGCTCGACATAACGCACGCAGTCATAACCGAAGTAGCCGACCAGGCCGCCGTTGAAGCGCGGCAGGCCGGCGATGGTCGGCACCTGGTAGCGCTCCTTGAAAGCTTCGACGAAGGCCAGCGGATCTTCCACTTCATGCTGCTCGATCAATTCACCATCATGGGTGATCCGCACCTGGTGATCGTGCACACGCAACACGGTGCGGCACGGCAGGCCGATGATCGAGTAACGCCCCCACTTCTCGCCGCCCTGCACCGATTCGAGCAGGTAGGAGTTGGCGTGGTCAGCCAGTTTCAGGTAGATCGACAGCGGCGTGTCGAAGTCGGCCAGGGTCTCGCAGGCCAGGGGAATGCGGTTGTAGCCGGCAGCGGCCAGGCGCAGGAATTCTTCGCGGGTCATGATAGCCTCGTGGCAAGCAGCAGATGGGTCAGGCAGGCAAGCAGGCCGGCGCGGGCCGGCGGATAGCAGTCAGGCGCGCCAACGCCAGCGGGCCAGGGCCTTGATGACTTTCATCCAGAGTTTGCCGATAACCGCCACGATGGAATCTCGATCTGAGGGGGATTGAACGTCCGCCAACGTTATCCCAGTGGCCGGATCTAAGCAACCAGGCAACAGCGCGCGCAGGTCGTCGATGACCAGGCACGGCGCCTCTTCGCTGATCGGCCGGCCATGGTTGTAGCCATAGGTCAGGCCAACGCATTTGACCCCGGCAGCCTTGGCCGCCAGCACGTCGCTGCGCGAGTCGCCAACGAACAGCGCCTGCTCGGGCTCGACGCTGGCCATTTTCATCACGAACAGCAAGGCAGCCGGATCGGGCTTTTTCTGCGGCAGGGTGTCGCCGCCGATGATCCAGCGGAAATAACGGCCGATTTTCATCTGGTCAAGCAAAGGTGCAACGAAGCGCTCGGGCTTGTTGGTGATCAGAGCCATTTCCACGCCCTGCTTGTGCAACCACTTGAGGGTGTCGCGCACGCCGGGGTAGACCACCGTCAGCTCATGGCTTTCGGCGTAGGCCTGCATGAACAGCTCCAGGCCCCGTTCGGCTTCGTCGTCATCCACTGCGCCATGCTCGATGCCACCGGCCAGCGCGCGGCGCACCAGCACCGGCGCACCATTGCCGACCCAGTGGCGTACCGCCTCAAGGCCAGCGGGCGGGCGGCCCATTGCGAGCAGCATGTTATCCACCGCCGCTGCCAGGTCCGGTACCGAATCGATCAGGGTACCGTCCAGATCAAACATCACCAGTTTGGGCAGGGCGCCGGGGAACAGCTGCTCGAAGCCACTCATGGGCGGGCCAGGGCCAGTTCGGCGTGCATCTTGGCAATCACCTCACGGTAGTCCGGGGTGTTGAAGATCGCCGAACCGGCGACGAAGGTGTCGGCGCCAGCAGCAGCGATTTCACGGATGTTGCCGACGTTGACGCCACCGTCGATTTCCAGGCGGATATCACGGCCGCTGGCGTCGATCAGCGCGCGGGCTTCGCGCAGCTTGTCGAGGGTGCCGGGGATGAATTTCTGGCCACCAAAGCCTGGGTTGACGCTCATCAACAGGATCATGTCGACCTTGTCCATCACGTACTTGAGGGTGTCTAACGGAGTCGCCGGGTTGAATACCAGGCCGGCCTTGCAACCGCCGTCGCGAATCAACTGTAGCGAACGATCGATGTGCAGGGTGGCTTCCGGATGGAAGGTAATGTAGCTGGCGCCGGCTTCGATGAAGTCACCGATAATGCGGTCGACCGGGCTGACCATCAAATGCACGTCGATCGGTGCAGTGATGCCGTACTTGCGCAGGGCGGTGCAGACCATCGGGCCGATGGTCAGGTTGGGCACGTAATGGTTGTCCATTACATCGAAGTGAACGATGTCGGCACCCGCGGCCAGGACATTGTCGACTTCCTCGCCGAGGCGGGCGAAGTCGGCAGAAAGAATCGAGGGGGCAATAGCGTAGGGCTGCATGGCGCACCTGTAGGCAGAATCACAGTGGCGCGCATTGTACCTCAGGCAAACGCTCAGGGGCTGACCGGTATCAAGGCGGTCGACGGGTGCTCATCGCGGGGCCAGTCGACTCGACTCGCCCCGCGAACGATCTCAACCCGGCTGCTGGGTACGCAGCTTCTCGCTGCGCCCACGCAACCACTCCAGGGTCAGCAACAGCACCACCGAGAAGGCAATCAGCAAGGTTGCAGCGGCGGCGATGGTCGGGCTGAGGTTCTCGCGGATGCCGCTGAACATCTGCCGTGGCAGGGTCGCCTGCTCGGGGCCGGCGAGGAACAGGGTGACCACCACCTCGTCAAAAGACGTGGCAAAAGCGAACAGCGCCCCGGAGATCACCCCCGGCGCAATCAGCGGCAGGGTAACCCGCCGGAAGGTGGTCAGCGGCGAGGCGCCCAGGCTGGCGGCGGCACGCACCAGGTTATGGTTGAAGCCCTGCAGGGTCGCCGAAACGGTGATGATGACGAACGGCACGCCCAACACCGCATGCACCAGGATCAACGAGATAAAGCTGTTGCCCATGCCCAGCGGAGCAAAGAACAGGTAGCTGGCCACACCGATGATCACCACCGGCACCACCATGGGCGAAATCACCAGGGCCATGATCAGCGACTTGCCGGGGAAATCACCGCGGGTCAGGCCGATCGAAGCCAGGGTGCCGAAGATCATCGCCAGCACCGTGGCCGCCGGGGCGACGATGATGCTGTTCTTCAGCGCGCGCATCCACTCGGCGGAGGCGAAGAAGTCGTGGTACCACTGCAGCGAAAAGCCCTGCAGCGGGTAGACCAGGAAGCTGCCGGAGTTGAACGACAGCGGAATGATCACCAGCACCGGCAACACCAGGAACAACAGGATCAGCCCGCAAAGGATGCGCAAGCTGTAGAACCAGACCCGCTCGACGGGCGACATGTAGGGGCTCAGCATGACAACGCTCCTCAGCTCAGGCGCAGGCGGCTGGCGCCGACCAGCCAGCTATAGATCAGGTAAAGCAGCACGGTGGCCAGCAACAGCAGGCCGCCCAGCGCGGTCGCCATGCCCCAGTTGATGCTGGTGTTGGTGTAGAAGGCCACGAAGTAGCTGACCATCTGGTCGTTGGGGCTGCCGAGCAGCGCCGGGGTGATGTAGTAGCCGATGGCGAGGATGAACACCAACAGGCAGCCCGCGCCTACGCCGGCGTAGGTTTGCGGGAAGTACACCCGCCAGAAGCTGGCAAACGGATGACAGCCCAGGGATATCGCCGCACGCATGTAGGTGGGCGAGATGCCCTTCATCACGCTGTAGATCGGCAGGATCATGAACGGCAGCAGAATGTGCACCATGGAGATGTACACCCCGGTGCGGTTAAACACCAGTTCCAGCGGTTTGTCGATGATGCCCATGGCCATCAGCGCGCTGTTGATCAGCCCGCCCGATTGCAGCAGCACGATCCAGGCCGCGACCCGCACCAGAATCGAGGTCCAGAACGGCAGCAGCACCAGAATCATCAGCAGGTTGCTCTGCCGGGTCGGCAGGTTGGCCAGCAGGTAGGCCAGCGGATAGGCCAGCACCAGGCAGATGGCGGTGATGACGAAGCCCATCCACAGGGTACGGGTGAAGATGTCCAGGTAAATGGCCTGGTCCGGGGTGGCCTTGGCCAGCTCGCCGAGGTCATCGATACGATGGTCCAGGGCCGCCAGCAGGTAGAACGGGGTGACGCTACTGGTGTTACGGCGGATCGCCTGCCAGTAGGCCGGATCGCCCCAGCGCTCGTCCAGTTCCTGCAGGGCTTCTTTATAGGAAGCCGGCTCGGTCTTGAACGGCAACGCCCGCGCGGTCTTGGCCAGCAGGCTGCGATAGCCGGCCAGCTCCATGTTCAGACGCTTGGAGGTATCGCCCAGGGTCTGGTTCTTGCGTGCTTGCGCGAGGTCTTCGCTTAGCGCCTTATATACCGCCTCCCCTGGCAGGCCCTTGCCGTCCCACTCGGCCACAGCCGTCACAGTCAGCGGCAAGCCGCCGACCACTTCCGGGTTGCCCACGCTCTTGTACAACAGCGCGGCAATCGGCACGAGGAACACCAGCAGCAGAAACAGCGCCAGCGGTGCGATCAGCGCTTGCGCCTTCCAGCGGTTGACCCGCTCGGCACGCTTGAGACGCTGCTTGAGGTTGGAACCGGCGCCTTCATTCAGGGGCACTGCGATGGCCATAGCGAACTCCGAAATCTTGAGAACAAGGAGCGCCGGCGGCAAGCCGGCGCCCCATCAGCAGCCCTTACTTGGCAGCCCAGGCGTTGAAGCGTTGCTCCAGCTGCTCGCTGTTGTCGGCCCAGAACGCCACGTCGATCTGCACCTGGTTGGCGATGTTTTCCGGGGTGGTCGGCATGTCTTTCTTGATCTCGTCGGACAGCAGCGCGACGGCCTTGGAGTTGGCCGGGCCGTAGGCGATGTTCTCGGAGTAGGTCTTCTGCTGTTCAGGCTGGACCGAATAGGCGATGAATTTCTTTGCCTCTTCAACATCCTTGGCGCCTTTGGGGATGGCCCAGGCGTCGAAGTCGTAGATACCGCCGTTCCATACGACTTTCAGGTTGCTCTCTTTTTGCACCGCGGCAATCCGGCCGTTGTAGGCCGAGCTCATGACCACGTCACCCGAGGCCAGGTACTGCGGCGGCTGGGCACCGGCTTCCCACCACTGGATGCTCGGCTTGAGCTCGTCGAGTTTCTTGAAGGCGCGGTCCTGGCCTTCTTTGGTGCCAAGCACCTTGTAGACGTCCTTGGGCGCAACGCCGTCGGCCATCAGGGCAAACTCCAGGGTGTACTTGGCGCCTTTGCGCAGGCCGCGCTTGCCCGGGAACTGCTTGGTGTCCCAGAAGTCGGCCCAGCTGGTCGGCGCGGTCTTCAGTTTGTCGGCGTTGTAGGCCATGACTGTGGACCAGACGAAGAAGCCGACACCGCACGGCTGGATAGCGCCCTTCACATAGTCGCTTTCGTTGCCGAACAGTGCAGGATCGAGCTCTTCGAACATGCCTTCATCACACCCACGGGCCAGCTCCGGCGACTCGACTTCCACCAGGTTCCACGACACGCTCTTGGTGTCGACCATGGCTTTGACCTTGGCCATTTCACCGTTGTACTCGCCAGCGACGATCTTGCCCTTGCCCGCCTTCTCCCATGGCTCGTAGAACGCCTTGACCTGGGCCGCCTTGTTGGCGCCGCCGAAGGAAATCACGGTCAGGTCGGCCGCCATGGCCTGGCTTGCCGCAAACAGGCCCAGGGTCAGGGCGGTCAACTTCAAGTGCTTGAGCATTATTATTCTCTCCACAGAACAGGGTTGGTGAAGCAAACCTTCAATTGGCTTCCAGCAGAGGATCGAGCGCGCGGGCGTGCTCCACCTGCCAGCCAAGCGGTACCACATCGCCCACGGCCAGGGCCGGGTCGAGTTCGGCAATCGGCTGCTTCACGAAGAAATCGGCCTTGCCGCAGACTTCCAGGCGTACCCGCACGTGGTCGCCCAGGTAGATGAATTCGGCCACGCGCCCGGAGAAACGGTTGACGCAGCTTTCGCTGTGGCCGTTGAGGCGCACGCGCTCGGGGCGGATCGACAGGGTTACCGGCTCGCCGGCCTGGCCGACATTGACCGCCAGCGCCTCGACCTTCTCGCCGCGCGGCAGCAGCACCTGGCAACGCTCGCCATCGTGGCTGAGCAAGCGGCCATTGATGCGGTTGTTTTCGCCGATGAAGTTGGCGACGAAGGTGTTTTTCGGCTCTTCATACAGGGTGCGCGGGTCGGCGATCTGCTGGATCTCGCCCTGGTGGAATACCGCGACGCGGTCGGACATGGTCAGCGCTTCGCCCTGGTCGTGGGTCACGTAGACCACAGTGACGCCCAAGCGCTGGTGCAGGTGCTTGATCTCCATCTGCATGTGTTCGCGCAGTTGCTTGTCCAGAGCGCCCAGCGGTTCATCCATCAGTACCAGCTGCGGCTCGAACACCAGCGCCCGGGCCAAGGCCACCCGTTGCTGCTGGCCACCGGAAAGCTGGCCGGGGTAACGCTGGGCGAAAGCGTCGAGCTGGACCATGTTGAGCACGCGTTTGACCCGCTCGCTGATGTCGGTCTTGCTCAGGTTGCGCACGCTCAAAGGGAAGGCCAGGTTCTCGGCCACGGTCATGTGCGGAAACAGTGCGTAGTTCTGGAACACCATGCCGATGTCGCGCTTGTGCGGCGGCACGTTGTTAATGGAACGGCCAGCCAGCTGGATCTCGCCTGCAGTCGGCGTTTCGAAGCCGGCGAGCATCATCAGGCTGGTGGTTTTGCCGGAACCGGACGGGCCGAGCAAGGTGAGAAACTCACCCTTGCGGATATCCAGGTTGAGGTCTTTGACGATCAGCGATTCGCCGTCGTAGCTCTTCTGCACACCACGGAAGCTGACCAGCACTTCGCCGGTTGCAGCGCTCGAATTCACCTCACTCATACCCGCACCTTTTTGTTGGATGACTGCTGTATCCAAAGCCTAGTGAAGGCGGCAAGCGGCGCAAATCGGCGGTGGAGAGAGATTGATATCAGCAGGATGGAAGGCTTGGGGTAGGGATTGCCCTACAAGAGTGACGTTTTTGGATATGTGCATGGCAGGTTCAATGCTATCGCGGGTCAAGCCCGCTCCCACGGTACCGCCCCCTGTGGGAGCGGGCTTGACCCGCGATGAGCTCAGCGCAATGTCGCTTCTGGAACACTCACAACAACTTGTGCTCCATCGCGTACTTCACCAGTTCCGCCAGCGAGGTGACGTTGAGCTTCTGCATCAGCCGCGCCTTGTGGGTGCTGATGGTCTTGTTGCTCAGCGCCAGTTGCTGGGCAATATCGTTGACGTTAGCGCCCTGGGCCAGGCGCTCGAACACCGAGAATTCGCGCTCAGACAGCAATGAATGCAGCGGCCGGGCATCGGTGAGGCCGACCTCGAAGACCATGCGGTCAGCCAGGTCCGGGTCGATGTAACGCCCGCCACCGGCGACCCGACGAATCGCGGTGAGCAGCAATGCAGGATCACTGTCCTTGGTGGCGTAGCCGGCAGCGCCGACTTTCAGCGCCCGCGCTGCCATCTGCGCTTCGTCGTGCATCGACAGCACCAGGATCGCCGGTGGGTTGTTCAAGGCGCGAATCCGCGGGATCGCCTCCAGGCCATTGACCCCGGGCATGGAAATATCCAGCAGCACCACCTCACACTCGGTATGGCGCAAGGTTTCCAGCAGCTGTTCGCCATTGCCGGCCTCCCCCGCTACCTGCATGTCCTTGGCCAGGCCGATCAACTGCTTGATGCCTTCACGGACAATGGTGTGGTCTTCGGCAACCAGTACTCGAATCACGCAATGCTCCTAATCCAGGGGGATGGCCACGCTCAGGCTGGTGCCCTCGCCCGGCTCGCTTTCCAGGGTCATGCTGCCACCGAGCATCAGCACCCGCTCACGCATACCGACCAGGCCAAAGGACGTTGGCCGACTTTGCTCGAGGACAAACCCTACGCCATCATCGATCACCGTCAGGCGCAGGGTCTGGCCATCGAGACTCAGGCTGATCTGCACAGTATGCGCCTGGGCATGGCGCATGACATTGGTCAGCGCCTCTTGCAGGATGCGGAACAGGCCAATGGCCTTGGCATCACTCAAGGGTGGCAGATTCTCCGGTACCTGCACCAGGCAGGGGATCTGCGTGCGCGCCTCGAAACGCCGGGCCTGCCACTCGATGGCCGAAGCAATGCCGGCATCGAGGATCGGCGGGCGCAAGGCGGTGGCCACATCGCGCACCAGCTGGAACAGCTGGGCGATCAGGCGCTTCATGCTGCCCAGGCGCTCGTTGAGGCCGGGGTCCAGTTCGGCGTAGGCCAGTTCGCACATGGATGTTTCAAGCTTGAGCACCGTGAGCATCTGTCCCAGCTCATCGTGCACTTCCCGGGCAATACGGGCTTTTTCTTCCTCGCGAACGCTTTCCAGGTGCGCCGACAGTTCGCGCAGTTGCTCCTGTGAACGGGCAAGCTCGAGTTCGACCCGCTTGCTCTGGCTGATGTCCCAGACCACTCCGTCCCAGACCACCCGGCCATCCGCCAGGGTGCGGGTACTGGCCTTGATGTCGGCCCAGCGCTGCTCGCCCTGGCGGGTCAGGATCCGCCCTTGCCAGGACCAGTCGCTGTCAGTGGCCAGGGCCAGGTCCTGGACCCGGTGGTAATCGGCGCGGTCGTCAGGGTGCACCAGGTTGCGCAGGCCCATGTCCGGATGCTGCAACGCCGCAGGCGCATAGCCCACCAGGGCTTCACTGCCTTCACTGATGTAGGGGAACTCCAGCTCGCCTTCGGCCGGGTTGCGTTCAAGGCGAAACACCAGGCCGGGTACGTTGCCGGCAATACCCTTGAGCCGTGCCTCGCTCTCGCGCAGCGCCGCCAGGGCGCGCCTGCGTTCGGTGACATCGGCAAGAAACACCACCAGGTATTCGGCATCACGAAAGCGCAGAAAGCTCAGCGACACATCCACCGGCAGCAGGCTGCGATCGGCACGCAGGCACCGGGTTTCAAAATGCTGCGGGGCTTCATCGCTGGCACGGGCACGCTTCCACAGATCGAGCCAGCGGTCCATGTGCAGGTTCGGCTCGAAATCAATCAGCGGCCGATCGATCAGCGCCCCCGAGGGGTATCCGAGCATGCTTTCGGCGGCCCGGTTAGCATAGCGCACATGGCTGTCCCAGTTGACCCAGAGAATGCCCACGGTGCTCTGGTCGATGGAAAACTGGCTCAGGCGCAAGGCTTCTTCGCGGGCCTGGCGCTGGGCCAGGGTGTCGCGGGTGGCCAATAGACTGTGCTCGAGCTGCTGTAGTTGCCGACGCTGCCAAATGACGATGGCCACGCAACTGAGCAGCAGCGCCGCCAGTAACAGACCCAGGTTCTGCCAAAAGCCCGGGGATTCGCTCAGGCGCGGGTATTTAGGCTCCAGCCAGCGCTGGTGGAGTTGCTCCAGGTCCTTGGCCGGAACGGCCTGCAGGCCGCGCTCAAGAATCTCGGCCAGCTCCGGCCAGTCCCGGCGCGAGCCGACCCGCAGCAACTGCGGCAGGCCGATATCACCGACCACCACCAGCTCGCTGAATTCACTTTCCCGAGACAGACGGCTCAACTGCGCTTCATCTACCACGGCAAACCGCGCCTGTTCGCTGAGCACCAGCTGCAACGCCTGGCGTTCCTGAGGCACGCCTTGCAGGTTGAGGTTGGTGTAGGTGGCACGCAGGTAGTCGGCGACAGTGCTGGGCATGCGCACGGCGACCCGATCGGTACTGGCGAGCTTCTCCAGATCAACCGCCACCGCGCCAGTACGCGGGCCGACAATCAATTGCGGCACGCGCATGTAGGGATCGCTGAACAACCACAGGCGCAGGCTGGCAGGTGTCTGGGTCAGACCTGGGGCCAGATCGACTTCGCCGGCCTGCAGCGCATGCTCAAGGGCAGCCTGATCGGTAAAGTTGCGCCAGGTAAGGTCCAGCCCCAGCGAACGGCCAAGCCAGTTCATCAGCTCGACGTTGACCCCATAGAGTTGCTGCAGGCGCCGGTCGAACTGGGCAAAAGGTGCCTGCAACACCAGCCCGACGCGCAGGCTGCGGTGTTGCTCAAGCCATTGCTGCTGGGCCGGCTCCAGCACAACCTGCGCAGGCGCGGCAGGCGAAGCTGCCCCTGTGATCAAGGGCAGGCAAAAACAGCCGATAAGCAACAGGCAGCGCAAAAGCTTCATCTGCACTCTCATCAAGGGTAGGTCGGCCACCGAGCATGGCCGTCCCGAGCAAATACTATTAGGCTGCCGGTATTAATCTGGCCTGGATCGATCCATGTTCGCACTTTATCGCACGACGCTGCCGGCGTTATGCCTGTCACTGATACTACCTTGTACCGCACAAGCAGCCGCTGGCGAAACGCCAGAAGCGGCTGCCGACAGCAAACCTGCCGCAGTCGAACGCCAACCGCTGGCCGAACGCAGCCAGGAAGACGCCCAGGCCCTGGAACGCCAGGTTCCTGCAGCCGAACAGCAAACCCTGCAGGCTGGCAGCGACAGCTTCCTGGCCCTGTGGAAACCGGCCAACACTGCCGAACCCGAAGGCGCCCTGATCATTCTTGCCGGTGCTGGCGAAAATGCCGACTGGCCGAAAACCGTCGGCCCGCTGCGGCGCAAGTTTCCCGATGCCGGTTGGCACAGCCTGAGCCTGGCCCAGCCGGATTTGCTTGCCAGCGCCCCGCAGGCGCGCGTCGAAGTGCCCCCGGCAATCGAAAAAAAGGCCGAGCCAGGCGAAAGCGCACCGGCCAAGGACACCCCGGCCAATGCCAACGCCAGTATCGAGCAAGCCACGGCAGCCGAAAGCGAGAACAGCGAAAGTATCGAACAAGCGAAGGCGCCGGTCGACGATGACAAGGCCGATGCCGAACGCATCTTCGCCCGCCTCGATGCGGCCGTTGCTTATGCCCAGCAACAGAATGCCCGCAGCATTGTCCTGCTCGGTAACGGCAGCGGCGCCTACTGGGCAGCGCGTTACTTGAGCGAACGGCAACCGGCCCAGGTGCAGAAGCTGGTAATGGTCGCCGCGCAGACACCAGCCCAGGCCGAACAGAGCCTGGACAGCCTGGCGCCGAACCTCAAGGTAGCCACCGCAGACTTCTTCTACGCCACCCTGCCCCAGGCCAGGCGCGCCGCCGAGCAGCGCCTGCAAGCCAGTAAACGCTTGAAGGACGCCAACTACCGCCAGGTCAGCCTGACCGCCATGCCAGGCAACAGCGCGGCGGAACAGGAGCAATTGTTCCGCCGCATCCGCGGCTGGCTCAGCCCGGAAAAACTCGACTAGAAGCCACGGCGTTTACGGATGACGGCGTAGGCCTGATGCAGTTCGCGGGTTCGTTCGGTGGCCTCGCGAACCTGCGCGGGGCTTGCGCCATTGCCCACCAGCTTGTCCGGATGATGACGGCTGAGCAGGCGCCGGTAGGCTTGTTTGATCTGCCCGGCTTCGCTGTCGGCGCTGACCCCAAGCATGCGCAAGGCTTGTGGATAACCCAGCGTGCCGTCGGCCAGTGCGGCCTTTTGCGGCTCATAGTCCAGCGCCAGGGCCTGGACCTTGGCTGCCGACCAGCCAAGGGCCTGGCCCCACGCCAGCAGCAGCTCGCGTTCATGCCGGCCAGCCTGGCCATCAGCCCAGACCATGCGCCAGCATGCGCGCAACATGCCTTCGGCGGCATGCGGCTGTTGCTTGAGGCGGCGCAGATGAACACCCAGGCGCTCCTTGCCA
Organism: Pseudomonas sp. UC 17F4; assembly: GCF_900101695.1. Taxonomy (NCBI): domain Bacteria; kingdom Pseudomonadati; phylum Pseudomonadota; class Gammaproteobacteria; order Pseudomonadales; family Pseudomonadaceae; genus Pseudomonas; species Pseudomonas sp. UC 17F4. The sequence continues at coordinate 1,259,568 of NZ_FNKV01000001.1, read as the reverse complement.
GCCTTGCCACGATTGAACGCGGCGATGGCGCGGCGCCTGGCCGGTTCGCTCATTTCCAGGCGCTGCATCTCCACCCGTGCCTGCTGGATATGGCCATCGACCACCCGTCCGTCGCTCTTGGCCAGGCGCCCAAGCAGGACGAACAGTACCTCGTCGTCACGCAGCACCGGCCGCCCACCCAGGCGTTCACGCAGATGCGCCCAACTGTGCAACTGCAAACGGCGGTCCATCGCCTGGCCCAGCAACGCCCCCAGCAACGCCCCGGGAATACTGGCGATGGCGAAGCCTGCTCCGGCACCTATCACTGTGCTCGGCCACAACATGTCAGCGGCGCTCAGCGAGCAGTTGCTCGACTTCGGCCAGCCGCTCCAGGGTGCCGACATCCACCCAGTGTCCGCTGAAATGCTCACCACTGACCTGCCCGGCCGTCATCGCCTGGCGCAGCAGCGGCGCCAGCTTGAAGGCGCCGGCCTGGCAGTCGGCAAACAGCTCCGGGGCGAGCACGGCGATTCCGCTGTAGGTCAGGGTGTCGGCATCGGCGTTGGCATCGCTGACCTGGCCTTTATCCAGACAGAAGTCACCCTTGCCATGATGACCAGGGTTATCCACCAGCACCAGGTGGGCCAGGCCGTCGAGGTGCTTCGGCAGGCGGGCGAAATCGTACTCGGTCCAGATATCGCCGTTGACCAACACAAAAGGCTCATCCCCCAGCAAAGGCAGGGCTTTGAAGATGCCGCCGCCGGTCTCCAGCGGTTCACCTTCGGGCGAGTAACTGATATTCAGGCCCCAGCGCGAACCATCGCCCAGGTGATCTTCGATCTGCTGCCCGAGCCAGGCGTGATTGATTACCACATCCTTGAAGCCGGCCGCTGCCAACGCATGCAGGTGGTACTCGATCAGCGGCATACCGGCCACCGGCACCAACGGCTTGGGGGTGTGCAGGGTCAGCGGGCGCATGCGCTCGCCTTTGCCCGCGGCAAGAATCATCGCTTTCATGGACGCGCTCCGGCGGCGGCCTGCAGGCTCTCGATCAGTTCATCGAGTTCGGCCAGCTCCGGCCTGCGCGCGATCACTTCATCTATATAGGCAAAGAAGCGCGGTACATCGGCCAGGTAACGCGGCTTGCCGTCGCGGTGGCAGATGCGCGCGAAGATGCCGATGACCTTGAGGTGACGCTGCACTCCCATCAGGTCGCTGGCGCGGTGGAATTCCTCGAAATCGGCCTGCACCGGGATGCCCTTGGCCTGGGCGCGCTGCCAGTAATCCTTGAGCCAGCCCTGCACGCGTGCCTGCGGCCAGCTCAGGAAGGCATCCTTGAACAGGCAGGTGATGTCATAGGTGACCGGCCCGTACACCGCGTCCTGGAAGTCCAGCACGCCAGGGTTCGGCTCGCTGTGCATCAGGTTGCGTGGCATATAGTCGCGGTGCACCAGCACCTTTGGCTGGGCCAGGGCGCTGTCGATCAGCAGGTTGCTGATGCGCTGCCAGGCAGCCAGTTGCGCATCGGTAAAGCCCAGGCCCAGTTCACGGCCGACGTACCACTCCGGGAACAGCTCAAGCTCGCGGCGCAACAGGGCCACGTCGTAGCTTGGCAGCGGCGCGTTCATCGGCAACTGCTGGAAGGCTAGCAGCGCATCAATGGCGTCGTTGAACAGACCATCGGCGTTCTCGGCGTTGATCACATCGAGGTAGGTCTGGGTGCCCAGGTCGCTGAGCAACAGGAAACCACGTTCAAGGTCCTGGGCATGAATGACCGGAACATTGACCTCGGCCGTGGCCAGCAAGTGGGCAATATCAACGAATGGCCGGCAGTTTTCCTGCGGCGGTGGCGCATCCATGACAATAAAGCTGTGGCCTTCGGCCTGCCAGCGGAAGTAGCGGCGAAAGCTCGCATCGCTGCTGGCGGCGGTCAGGCTACCCGCGGGAACCGTGCCCCAGCCCTGTTTATGGAACAGATTTGCCAGCTGCTCGGCGAGCCAGACATTCAGGTGTTGCAAGCGTACATCGTGATCGGGCATTACAAGGGTCTCCGACGGCCCTAGCCGTCAAGCGGGTCATGCTTTATTATCCAGCATCTTTTTCAGACCATCGAGAGGCGTGCGGCCCCACACGCGGGCAGATGGCACGCAGGAAGCCCGGACTAATAAGATGGCATTGAAATCCCCCGCGTTTCGTAAAAAATTCCCGTTGCTGGTCACCGGCGGTTTGCTGGCGATGCAACCTCTGGCCACCCCATACGTGGTTGCCGCAGAGCAGTTCGACTGCCAAGTGTCTGCTGCCGGAGGCTGGGACTGCAAGCCCAAAACCCCTGCCGCCGCACTGCCGCCGCGCCCGGTGCACGCCGGAGCGGCCGCCAGCTCGTCCGGTGAAACGCCAGCCGGCTCCGGCGAGGTCGCCCAGGAGCAAGCTCAAGGTCCGGTGCTGGTCACCGAAGCCAAAGGCCGCGTGCTGAAATCCCGTAGCCCCGATGCCAGCCACCTGGATTGGGTCCCTCGTGACCAGCTCACCCCAGCCCAGCTCGCCGAAACCGGGCCTTACTGCGCCGGTGCCTACATCGAGCCGACCCGTCCGGGCATGACCGACACCACGCCCAAAGACGAGTCGCCGACCTTCATCGGTGCCAAGGTTTCGCGCTACCAGCAGGAGCAGCAGATCGCCACCCTCGCCGGTGACGTGGTCATGCGCCAGGGCAGCATGCAGGTCGAGGCCGACGAGGCCAACCTGTACCAGGCCGAGAACCGTGGTGAGCTGAGCGGCAATGTGAAGATTCGCGACAACGGTTCGCTGGTGGTCGGCGATCACGCCGACATCCAGCTCGACACCGGTGAAGCCAAGGTCGATAACGCCGAATACGTGATGCACAAATCGCGCATCCGCGGCAGCGCCCTATACGCCAAGCGTGCTGAAAACGCCATCATCCGCCTCAAGGACGGTACTTACACCACCTGTGAGCCGAACAGCAACGCCTGGCAGCTCAAAGGCAACAACATTACCCTGAACCCGGCCACCGGCTTCGGTACCGCGACCAACGTCACCCTGCGGGTCAAGGATTTCCCGGTGTTCTACACACCGTACATCTACTTCCCGATCGATGACCGCCGCCAGTCCGGTTTCCTGCCGCCGTCGTTCAGCACCAGCAGCGATACCGGCTTCATGCTGGTCACGCCGTACTATTTCAACCTGGCGCCAAACTACGACGCCACCTTGTATCCACGCTACATGGCCAAGCGCGGCATGTTGATGGAAGGCGAGTTCCGCTACCTGACCAAGTCCAGCGAAGGACAGTTCGGTGGTGCTTACCTGAATGACAAGGATGATGACCGCAAGCTGCAGACGGACTACAAAGATCAGCGCTGGATGGTCAACTGGCAGCACAAGGGCGGCCTCGACGAGCGCCTGATGACTGAAGTCGACTACACCGACTTCAGCGACCCGTTCTACTTCCAGGACCTGGAATCGGATCAGATCGGTGTCGAAAGCCGGGACTTCGTCAATCAGCAAGGTGCGTTGACCTATCGCGGCGATACCTACACCGCGCGGCTGAACGTGCAGGCTTTCGAGCTGGCGACCATTTCGCAGATCACCCCGTATGACCGCCTGCCGCAGGTCACTTTCAACGGCATGCTGCCTTACCACCCGGGCGGGATGAACTTCACCTACGAATCCGAGGCTGTACGCTTCGAGCGTGATCTGAAGAACGGCACTGTCTTCGACAAGGACGGCAAGCTCGATACCAGCGTTCGCGCTGACGGTGGCCGCATCGACCAGAACATCACCGGCCTGGCCCGAGCCAACGGCACTCGCCTGCACCTGGCGCCGACCATCAGCCTGCCGATGGAAGCAAGCTATGGTTATGTACGGCCATCGCTGAAGTACGCCTACACCCACTACGACCTTGACCTCGACAGTCAGGGCAAGGCCCAGGCGCCAGGCCAGCCGCGCGAATTCGGCCGGTTCAACTCTTCGCAGGATCGCGATGTTCCGATCGTCAGCGTCGACAGCGGGCTGTACTTCGACCGCAGCACCCAGTGGTTCGGCAAGAACTACACCCAGACCCTGGAACCACGTCTGTACTACCTGTACGTCCCGTACAAGAACCAGATGGACATCCCGGTCTTCGATACCAGCGAGTACACCTTCAACTACGCCTCGCTGTTTCGCGACAACCGTTTCAGTGGCAACGACCGTATCGGCGACGAGAACAAGCTGTCGCTGGGCGTGACCAACCGCTGGATCGAAGAGAACGGCTTTGAACGTCAGCGCCTTAGCGTTGGCCAGGCCCTGTACTTCAAGGACCGCAAGGTTCAGTTGCCTGGCATTGCCTACAAGGACCGTCAGGACGCCCAGTCGGACGTTTCCCCGTACGCACTGGAATACGAATACCGCTTCAACCGCGACTGGCGCTTCAATTCCGATTTCAACTGGGATCCGGACAGCCGCAGCACCCGTTCGGGCAGCGCGATGTTCCATTACCAGCCTGAAGACAACGTCAACAAGGTGGTCAACCTCGGTTACCGCTACCGCAACGACATGGTCATCTACAACAGCGCCACTGGTCGCTGGCAGGTAGGTGGTGGCGACTATGGCCAGCCGGGTGACGCGAACTACATCAAGGACTACTACAAGATCCAGCAGCATGACTTCTCAGTCATGTGGCCGATCGTTCCGCAGTGGACCGCGATCGCGCGCTGGCAGCATGACTACAACCGCAACCGCACGCTGGAAGCCTTCGGTGGTTTCGAATATGACAACTGCTGCTGGAAGCTGCGTCTGATCAACCGTTACTGGATCGATTACGACGATTACAGCCAGGCAATTCCGCAAAACGAAAAAGGCGACCACGGCGTCTTCCTGCAGATTGTGCTGAAAGGCCTCGGCGGCGTAGTGGGCAACAAGGTCGAGTCTTTCCTCGACCAGGGCATTCAAGGTTATCGTACTCGTGAAGACCAAGCTTACTGATTGTCTGCGCCCGCTGTTGCTGGGCGCGGTATTGCTGACCGGCACGGCGCACGCCGCCGTGCAACCCCTGGACAGCGTTGTGGCCATCGTCGACAACGACGTGGTGATGAAAAGCCAGCTGGACAGCCGCGTACGCGAAGTCCAGCAGACCATCGCCAAGCGTGGCGGCCAGGTGCCGCCCGCCGGTGTCCTGGACCAACAGGTGCTCGAGCGCCTGATCGTCGAGAACCTGCAACTGCAGATCGGCGATCGCTCGGGCATCCGCATCACCGACGAAGAACTGAACCAGGCCATCGGCACCATTGCCCAGCGCAATGGCATGAACCTGGAGCAGTTCCGCGCCGCTTTGGCCCATGACGGCCTGTCGTACGAAGATGCCCGCGAGCAGGTTCGTCGCGAGATGATCATCAGCCGCGTGCGTCAGCGCCGGGTTGCCGAGCGCATCCAGGTCTCGGAGCAGGAAGTGAAAAACTTCCTCGCCTCGGAGCAAGGCCAGATGCAACTGTCGGAAGAATGGCGCCTGGCCAATATCCTGATCCCGACCCCGGAAAGCGCCAACTCGGCGCAGATCCAGGCGGCCGCGCAAAAGGCTGGTGAGGTCTACTCGCGCCTGAAAAGCGGTGCCGACTTCGGCCAGATGGCAATCGCCAGCTCCGCCAGCGAAAACGCCCTGGAAGGCGGCGAAATGGGCTGGCGTAAAGCCGGTCAGCTGCCGCCGGAGCTCGCCAAGCTGCTCAGCAGCCTGAGCGTTGGTGACGTGACTCAGCCACTGCGTATTCCTACCGGTTTCCTCATCATCAAGATGCAGGAAAAACGCGGCGGCGGTGGTGCCACCATGCGCGACGAAGTGCATGTCCGCCACATCCTGATCAAGCCAAGCGAGATTCGCAGCGAAGCGGCGACCAAGGAACTGGCGCAACGGCTGTATGACCGCATCCAGAACGGCGAAGATTTCGCCACGCTGGCCAAGAGCTTCTCCGAAGACCCTGGCTCGGCACTCAATGGCGGCGATCTCAACTGGATCGATCCAAGCGCCCTGGTGCCAGAGTTCCGCGAAGAAATGGCCAACGCCCAACAGGGCCAGGTGACCAAGCCATTCAAGACCCAGTATGGCTGGCACGTGCTCGAAGTGCTGGGCCGCCGCGCCACCGACAGCACCGAACAGGCCCGCGAGCAACAAGCGATGAACGTACTGCGCAACCGCAAGTACGATGAAGAACTGCAGACCTGGCTGCGTCAGATCCGTGACGAAGCCTACGTCGAAATCAAGCTTCCTGGCGCCGATCAGGCCGCGCAGTGAAACCGCAGCGCTTCGCCCTCACACCCGGCGAGCCGGCCGGCATAGGTCCTGACCTGTGCCTGCTGCTCGCCACGCAAGCCCAGCCGCACCCCCTGATTGCCATTACCAGCCGTGACCTGCTCGCCGAGCGGGCCACGCAGCTGGGCGTGGCCGTCACGCTGCTGCCGGTGAGCCTCGACGCCCTCCCCGACCAGCCCGCTCCGGCAGGCAGCCTGTATGTCTGGGACACGCCGCTGCAAAACCCGGTGGTTGCCGGCCAGCTGGACAAAGCCAACGCCGCATTCGTCCTGCAAACCCTCACCCGCGCCGCGCAAGGCTGCCTGGACGGGCATTTCGCCGGGATGATCACCGCACCGGTGCACAAGGGCGTGATCAACGAAAGCGGTATCGCCTTTTCCGGGCACACCGAGTTTCTCGCCGACCTGACCAACACCGCGCAAGTGGTGATGATGCTGGCGACCCGCGGCCTGCGCGTGGCCCTGGTGACCACGCACCTGCCGCTGCGCGAGGTTGCCGACGCCATCACCAGCGAGCGCCTGGAGCGCGTCACGCGGATCCTGCATGCTGACCTGCAACACAAGTTCGGCATAGCCAACCCGCGCATCCTGGTCTGCGGCCTCAACCCGCATGCCGGCGAGGGTGGCCACCTGGGCCACGAAGAAATAGACACCATCGAACCGACATTGGCGCGCCTGCGCAGCGAAGGCATGGACCTTCGCGGCCCGTTGCCCGCCGACACCCTGTTTACCCCCAAATATCTGGAGCACTGCGATGCAGTGCTGGCGATGTACCACGACCAGGGCCTGCCCGTGCTCAAGTACAAAGGCTTCGGCGCTGCGGTCAACGTGACCCTGGGCCTGCCGATCATCCGCACCTCGGTCGACCACGGCACCGCCCTGGACCTGGCCGGCAGCGGCAAGATCGACACCGGCAGCCTGCAGGTCGCCCTGGAAACCGCCTACCAGATGGCCGAGACCCGAAAATGACCGAGCAATACCAACACAAGGCGCGCAAGCGCTTTGGCCAGAACTTCCTGCACGACGCCGGGGTCATCGACCGCATCCTGCGCTCGATCCACGCCAAGGCCGGCGAGCGCATGCTGGAAATCGGCCCGGGCCAGGGCGCCCTGACCTCCGGCCTGCTGGCCAGCGGCGCGCAGCTGGACGTGGTCGAGCTGGACAAAGACCTGGTACCGATCCTCAACCAGCAGTTCGCTAACCGCGACAACTTTCGCCTGCACCAGGGCGATGCACTGAAGTTCGACTTCACCACCCTCGGCGCTGCCCCCCACAGCCTGCGCGTGGTTGGCAACCTGCCGTATAACATCTCGACGCCACTGATCTTCCACCTGCTGGCCAACGCCGAGCTGATCCGCGACATGCATTTCATGCTGCAGAAGGAAGTGGTCGAGCGCCTGGCCGCAGGCCCTGGCGGTGGTGACTGGGGCCGTCTGTCGATCATGGTGCAGTACCACTGCCGGGTCGAACACCTGTTCAACGTCGGTCCCGGCGCGTTCAACCCGCCGCCCAAGGTCGATTCAGCGATCGTGCGCCTGGTGCCACACGAAACCCTGCCGTTCCCGGCCAAGGACCATCGCCTGCTCGAACGCATCGTTCGCGAAGCCTTCAACCAGCGCCGCAAAACCCTGCGCAACACCCTCAAGGCCCTGCTCAGCAGCGACGCCATTGAAGCTGCCGGCGTCGATGGCAGCCTGCGCCCCGAGCAACTCGACCTCGCCGCCTTCGTGCGCCTGGCCGACAAGCTGGCCGAGCAACAGGGCGCCGCGTAACCTGCGCCATAGGCCAGTCATGCCCGCATGACTGGCCGGCTACCCCGCCGATAGCCTAGACTGACGCCATCGCCGTATCCGCGTCTGTTGCCAAGGCCCCTTGCATGTCTGATCCCCGTTACCAGATCGACGTCAGCGTCGTGACCCGCTTTCTCAAAGAACAATCCGACCCCGAAAACGACCGTTTCGCCTTCGCCTATACCATTACGGTGAAGAACAATGGCTCTGTGACCGCCAAGCTGATGTCACGACACTGGCTGATCACCAACGGTGATGGCCATGTCGAAGAGGTCAAGGGCGCCGGTGTGATCGGCCAGCAACCGGCCATTGAGCCCGGGCAAAGCCACACCTACAGCAGCGGCGCGGTGATCAGCACCAAAGTCGGCACCATGCAGGGCAGCTATCAGATGTTTGCCGAGGACGGTAAGCGTTTCGACGCCGTCATTGCCCCATTCCGCCTCGCCGTCCCCGGAGCCCTGCACTGATGGCGGTATACGCAGTCGGAGACCTGCAAGGCTGCCTGCAGCCGCTCAAGTGCCTGCTCGAACGGGTGAGATTCGATCCAAAGGTCGACCGCCTGTGGCTGGTCGGTGACCTGGTCAACCGCGGCCCGGAATCGCTGGAAACCTTGCGCTTCCTTTATTCCATCCGCGAATCGCTGGTGTGCGTACTGGGCAACCATGACCTGCACCTGCTGGCCGCCTGGCACAACATCGAGCGCCTGAAAAAAAGCGACACCCTGCGCGAAATTCTCGATGCGCCAGATGCTGGCGAACTGCTCGACTGGCTGCGCCGGCAAAAGCTGCTGCATTACGACGAGCAGCGCGGCGTAGTGCTGGTGCACGCCGGCATCCCGCCGCAGTGGACCCTGGGCAAGGCCCTGGAGCTGGCAGGCGAAGTTGAGGAAGCGCTGCGCGACGACAATCGCTTCAAGCCCTACCTCGATGGCATGTACGGCAACGAGCCGAACAAGTGGAGCAAGGACCTGAGCGGCGTCACCCGCCTGCGGGTGATCACCAACTACTTCACCCGCATGCGCTTTTGCACCAGCGAAGGCAAGCTCGACCTCAAGGGCAAGGAAGGCGCCGACACCGCCCCGCCCGGCTACAAGCCCTGGTTCGCCCACAAGGGCCGCCGCTCACGGCATGTGAAGATCATCTTCGGCCATTGGGCCGCCCTTGAAGGGCGCTGCAAGGAGCCCGGGGTGATCGCCCTGGACACCGGCTGCGTCTGGGGTGGCGCGATGACCCTGTACAACGTCGATACCGGCGCATTGCAGCGCTGTGAATGCACCGAGCAAGGCACCCCGCGCACGCAGCCTGCGTCCGCACAACCGGCTAGAATGAACGACCAGTCCTGAAGGAAACCGTACCCATGAGCGAATTCAAACGCATCCCTCCCGAGCAGGCCCAGGCGCTGCGCGAGCAAGGTGCGGTCGTGGTCGATATTCGCGACCCGCAAGCCTTTGCCGCCGGCCACATTACCGGCGCAAGCCACCTGGACAATCACTCGGTAGCGGACTTCATCCGCACTGCCGATCTCGATGCCCCCACCGTAGTGGTCTGCTATCACGGTAACTCCAGCCAGAGCGCTGCCGCCTACCTGATCAGCCAGGGCTTTTCCGACGTCTACAGCCTCGACGGCGGCTTCGAGCTGTGGCGTGGCACCTACCCTGCAGAAACCGCCCAAGGCACTGCCGAATAATTTTTTTCATCTCTCGCAGCCCGCGTCCTGTGCGGGCTCGCGCCTGGCCAGACGAACGGTCATGGCGAACTTCATGTACAACCGCCCTTGACCTCCCCGATAACGAACTATCCTTAAGCGCAGGCCATCCAAAAAGGGGAGAGCCGGTACACCGGCGTGCGGGTCATCGGTAGCGAGTTCTAGGTGTTCTGGGGGGTATACAGCAATCGGCGGTGTCGATTGCATGCCAGCATCAGCTGACTGATCCGGCGTCGGCTCCACGTATCGAGCGAGGTGACGTCATGAGTATTTTTAGCCACTTCCAACAACGTTTCGAGTCCACCCGTCAGGAAGAACTTTCGCTGCAAGAGTACCTTGAGCTCTGCAAAAGCGATCGCAGCGCTTATGCGTCGGCGGCCGAACGCCTGTTGATGGCTATCGGCGAGCCGGAACTGGTCGACACCTCGAACAACTCAAGGCTGTCGCGCATTTTCTCCAACAAGGTGATCCGCCGTTATCCGGCCTTTGAAGACTTCCATGGCATGGAAGAATGCATCGACCAGATCGTGTCGTATTTCCGCCATGCCGCCCAAGGCCTGGAAGAGAAGAAACAGATCCTTTACCTGCTGGGCCCGGTGGGCGGTGGTAAATCGTCCCTGGCCGAAAAGCTCAAACAATTGATGGAGAAGGTGCCCTTCTATGCCATCAAGGGCTCGCCGGTATTCGAATCGCCCCTGGGGCTGTTCAACGCCGCTGAAGACGGCGCCATTCTCGAAGAAGACTTCGGCATTCCACGACGCTACCTGAACACCATCATGTCGCCCTGGGCGACCAAGCGACTGGCCGAGTTCGGGGGCGACATCAGCCAGTTCAAAGTGGTCAAACTCTACCCGTCGATCCTCAACCAGATTGCCGTGGCCAAAACCGAACCGGGTGATGAAAACAACCAGGACATTTCCGCCCTGGTCGGCAAGGTCGACATCCGCAAACTCGAGGAATACCCGCAGAACGACGCCGACGCCTACAGCTACTCGGGCGCGCTGTGCCGGGCCAACCAGGGCCTGATGGAATTCGTCGAGATGTTCAAGGCGCCAATCAAGGTTCTGCACCCGCTGCTCACGGCAACCCAGGAAGGTAACTACAACAGTACCGAAGGCCTTGGGGCGATCCCCTACTCCGGGATCCTGCTGGCTCACTCCAACGAATCGGAATGGCACAGTTTCCGCAACAACAAGAACAACGAAGCCTTCATCGACCGTATCTACATCGTCAAGGTGCCGTACTGCCTGCGGGTCAGCGACGAGATCAAGATCTACGACAAGCTGCTGTTCAACAGCTCGCTGGCCAAGGCCCATTGCGCGCCAGACACCCTGAAGATGCTCGCCCAGTTCACCGTGCTGTCACGGCTCAAAGAGCCGGAAAACTCGAACATCTACTCGAAAATGCGGGTGTACGACGGCGAAAACCTCAAGGACACCGATCCCAAGGCCAAGTCGATCCAGGAGTACCGCGACGCCGCTGGAGTGGACGAAGGCATGAACGGCCTGTCGACCCGCTTCGCCTTCAAGATCCTCTCCAAGGTGTTCAACTTCGACCCTCACGAAATTGCCGCCAACCCGGTGCACCTGCTGTATGTGCTGGAGCAGCAAATCGAACAGGAACAGTTCCCGGCCGAAGTGCGCGAACGCTACCTGCGCTACCTCAAAGAGTACCTGGCACCGCGCTACATCGAGTTCATCGGCAAGGAAATCCAGACCGCTTACCTGGAGTCCTACAGCGAGTACGGGCAAAACATCTTCGACCGTTACGTGCTGTATGCCGACTTCTGGATTCAGGACCAGGAGTATCGCGACCCGGAAACCGGCGAGATCCTCAACCGCATCGCCCTCAACGAAGAGCTGGAGAAGATCGAGAAGCCGGCCGGCATCAGCAATCCGAAGGATTTCCGCAACGAAATCGTCAACTTCGTGTTGCGCGCCCGGGCCAACAACAACGGCAAGAACCCGACCTGGCTCAGCTACGAAAAACTGCGGGTGGTGATCGAGAAGAAAATGTTCTCCAACACCGAGGACCTGCTGCCGGTCATCAGCTTCAACGCCAAGGCCAGCAAAGAGGATCAACAAAAGCACAACGACTTCGTCACCCGAATGGTGGAACGCGGTTACACAGACAAGCAAGTTCGGCTGCTCTCGGAATGGTACCTGCGAGTCAGAAAATCGCAATAAGCGCCAAGCTGCAAGCTGTCAGCTGCAAGTCGCGCACGTAGGTCAAATACGTGTCGGCTTGCGGGGGCAGCGGTGATCCAACTTGAAGCTTGAAGCTTACAGCTTGCAGCTACCGCCTACTCCCGGAGGGGCCTATGAGCTATGTGATCGACCGACGCCTGAACGGCAAGAACAAGAGCACGGTCAACCGCCAGCGCTTTTTGCGGCGTTACCGTGACCATATCAAGAAGGCCGTCGAGGAGGCCGTGAGCCGCCGCTCCATCACCGATATGGAGCATGGCGAGCAGATCAGCATTCCCGGTCGCGACATCGACGAGCCGGTGCTGCACCATGGCCGCGGCGGCAAGCAGACCGTGGTGCACCCTGGCAACAAGGAATTCACCGCGGGCGAGCATATCGCCCGTCCGCAAGGAGGCGGCGGGGGCGGCGGCCGCGGCAAGGCCGGCAACTCTGGCGAAGGCATGGACGAGTTCGTCTTCCAGATTACCCAGGAAGAATTCCTCGAGTTCATGTTCGAAGACCTCGAACTGCCCAACCTGGTCAAACGTCACCTGACCGGCACCGACACCTTCAAGACCGTGCGCGCCGGTATCAGCAACGAAGGCAACCCGTCACGCATCAACATCATCCGCACCCTGCGTTCAGCCCATGCCCGGCGTATCGCCCTGTCCGGCAGCAGCCGGGCAAAACTGCGTGAGGCGCAAGAAGAACTGGCGCGCCTGAAGCGCGAAGAACCGGACAACTTCGGCGATATTCAGGAAATTGAAGCGGAAATCGAGCGATTGAGCGCGCGCATCCACCGCGTGCCGTTCCTCGACACCTTCGACCTCAAGTACAACCTGCTGGTCAAGCAACCCAACCCCAGTTCCAAGGCGGTGATGTTCTGCCTGATGGACGTTTCCGGCTCCATGACCCAGGCCACCAAGGACATCGCCAAGCGCTTCTTCATCCTTTTGTACCTGTTCCTCAAGCGCAACTACGACAAGATCGAAGTCGTGTTCATCCGCCATCACACCAGCGCCCGCGAAGTAGACGAAGAGGAGTTTTTCTACTCTCGGGAAACCGGCGGCACCATCGTCTCCAGCGCCCTGAAGCTGATGCAGGAAATCATGGCCGAGCGCTATCCGGCCAATGAATGGAACATCTACGCCGCCCAGGCTTCAGACGGCGACAACTGGAACGACGACTCGCCGATCTGCCGCGAGATTCTTACCAAGCAGATCATGCCGTTCGTCCAGTACTACACTTACGTTGAGATCACCCCTCGCGAACATCAGGCATTGTGGTACGAGTATGAGCGTATCGGCGAAGCCTTTGCCGATACGTTCGCCCAGCAGCAGCTGGTGTCGGCCGGCGATATCTATCCGGTCTTCCGTGAACTCTTCCAGCGCAGGTTAGTGACATGACCGCTAGAGAGCAGAAGCGCCACCCTATTTCTACCGGGTCCGAATGGACATTCGAACTGATCCAGGCCTATGACCGGGAAATCAGCCGCCTGGCCGAGCGCTACGCCCTGGACACCTACCCCAACCAGATCGAGGTGATCACTGCCGAGCAAATGATGGACGCCTACGCCTCCGTCGGCATGCCGCTGGGCTATCACCACTGGTCCTACGGCAAACACTTTCTTAGCACTGAAAAGTCCTATAGCCGCGGTCAGATGGGCCTGGCCTACGAGATCGTGATCAACTCCGACCCCTGCATCGCCTACCTGATGGAAGAAAACACCATCTGCATGCAGGCCCTGGTGGTTGCCCACGCCTGCTACGGGCACAACAGCTTCTTCAAGGGCAACTACCTGTTCCGCACCTGGACCGACGCCAGCTCGATCATCGACTACCTGGTGTTTGCCAAGCAGTACATCACCCAGTGCGAAGAACGCCATGGCATCGATGCCGTCGAAGACCTGCTCGACTCCTGCCACGCGCTGATGAACTACGGTGTCGACCGCTACAAGCGGCCCTACCCGATCTCCGCCGAAGAAGAGCGGCGCCGCCAGAAGGAACGCGAAGAGCACCTGCAAAAACAGATCAACGACCTGTGGCGCACCATTCCCAAGGGCGCCGACAAGAACAGCGACCGCGACAACGCGCGCTTCCCGGCCGAACCCCAGGAGAACATCCTCTACTTCATCGAGAAACACGCGCCGCTGCTCGAACCCTGGCAGCGTGAAATCGTGCGTATCGTGCGCAAGATCGCCCAGTACTTCTACCCACAGCGCCAGACCCAGGTGATGAACGAAGGCTGGGCAACCTTCTGGCACTACACCCTGATGAACGACCTGTATGACGAAGGCCTGGTGACCGAAGGCTTCATGATGGAGTTCCTGCAGTCGCACACCAGCGTGGTGTTCCAGCCAGGCTTCGACAGCCCCTATTACAGCGGCATCAACCCTTATGCCCTGGGCTTTGCGATGTACCGCGACATCCGCCGCATGTGCGAACACCCTACCGAAGAGGACCGCCGCTGGTTCCCCGACATCGCCGGCAGTGACTGGCTGTCGACCATCAAGTTCGCCATGAGCAGCTTCAAGGACGAAAGCTTCATTCTCCAGTACCTGTCGCCGACGGTAATCCGCGACCTAAAGCTGTTCAGCATCCTCGATGACGATCAGCGCGAAGACCTGCTGGTACCGGCCATCCACGACGAAAGTGGCTACCGGATCATCCGCGAGACCCTGGCCGCCCAGTACAACCTCGGCAACCGTGAACCCAACGTGCAGATCTGGAGCATCGACCGTCGCGGCGACCGCTCGCTGACCCTGCGCCACCAGCAACACGACCGCAAACCCCTGGGCGACTCAACCGAGGAGGTTCTCAAGCACCTGCACCGCCTCTGGGGCTTTGACATCCACCTGGAGACCCTGCAGGGCGAGCAGGTGATGAAAACCCACCATGTGCCGCCCAAAGGCGAGCACGGCGAAGCTGACTATGGTCGCCTGGACCTGGCGGTAGTGCACCTCTAGCACGCCCTCCGTTGCTGCCAGACAGGTTATCCTGTGGCATCAACGGAGGTTCTACATGCAGATCTACAAAGTCGGCGGCGCCGTACGCGACCGCCTGCTCGGCAGGCCGGTCAGTGATATCGACTGGGTCGTGGTCGGCGCCACGGCGGAACAAATGCAAGCCCTGGGCTATCGCCCGGTCGGGGCGGATTTCCCGGTGTTCCTGCACCCCAAAAGCGGTGAGGAATACGCCTTGGCGCGCACCGAGCGCAAGAGCGGACGCGGCTATGGCGGCTTCACCTTCCACGCCAGCCCCGAGGTTACCCTCGAGCAGGACCTGATCCGCCGCGACCTGACCATCAATGCCATGGCCGAGGACGACGAGGGTAATATCTGCGACCCGTATAACGGCCAGAAAGACCTAGAAGCCCGAATTTTGCGTCATGTTTCCCCGGCATTCGCCGAAGATCCCTTGCGCGTGCTGCGCGTCGCCCGCTTTGCCGCGCGCTATGCCGGCATGGGCTTTAGCGTGGCCCCGGAAACCATCGAGCTGATGCGCGAACTGGGAGATTCAGGCGAACTGCAAGCCCTGACTGCCGAGCGCAGCTGGAAGGAAATCGCCCGGGCGCTGATGGAGGACCAACCCCAGGTATTCATCCAGGTGCTGCGCGATTGTGGCGCCCTCAAGCAACTGATGCCCGAGCTCGATGCGCTGTTCGGGGTGCCGCAGCCTGAGGCCCATCACCCGGAGATCGACAGCGGCATCCATACCCTCTCGGTGCTCGAGCAAGCCGCCCTGCACCAGCAGCCCCTGAGCGTGCGCTGGGCCTGTTTGCTGCACGACCTGGGCAAGGGCCTTACCCCAGAGGAAGAATGGCCACGGCACATCGCTCACGAGCAACGCGGGCTGAAGTTGATCAAGGCGGTGAACCAGCGCTTCAAGGCGCCCCGTGAATGCCAGGAACTGGCCCTGCTGGTCGGGGAATATCACACCCACTGCCACCGGGCCCTGGAACTGCGCGCCTCGACCTTGCTGGAGCTACTGCAAAGCTTCGATGTGTACCGCCGGCCGCAGCGTTTCGAGGAGTTTATCGTCGCCTGCGAGATGGACGCCCGGGGCCGCAAGGGCCTGGAGCAACGTGATTATCCACAGGCTGATTACCTGCGCGGCGCAGCGGCGGCGGCGCGTGCAGTGCAGGTGCAACCGCTGGTGCAACGAGGGCTGACCGGGCAGGCGCTGGGCGAGGCGCTCAAGGGCGAGCGGCTGAAGGCGTTGAAGGCGTACAAGGAAGGTCTCGGGCGCTGAACCTATCGCGGGGCAAGCCCGCTCCTACAATCCTGTGGGAGCGGGCTTGCCCCGCGATCGAAGCTAAAGACCGGTCAACTGCTGCCCACGCCACTCGAACGGCACCGGCGCCAGCACTTGCTCGATTTGCGCCTCGGCCCACAGCTGGCCCATGGTTTTGCCCGCACCCGGGTGCTTAAGCGCTGGCGCAATCAACGCCAGCGGCCACAACACGAATGCGTTCTTGAGAATCTCTGCCCGCGGCAATACCAGCCCGTCGAAACTGCCATGCAGGTCGTTGTACATCAGCACGTCGATATCCAGCGGCAGACCTTTGCGCTCGGGGGCGTAGCGGCCATTGTCGGCCTCGATGAACTTGAGCCGGCGATCCAGTTCCATCAGCGGCAGCTCGGTCAAACCGCTGACCACCAGGTTGAAGAACGGTCCGCTCTTGATGCCCACCGCCTGGCTTTCGAACACCGCCGAACAGTGCATGTCGGTGAGCATTTCGGCCAGGGCATCGAGCCCGGCGGTCAAGTGCCGCTCGCGCTCGATATTACTGCCCAGCCCGAGGTAAACCCTGTTCAGAGACATCCGCGCTCGATCTCCACGCCGACCCCAGTGGCGGCCGGTACCGCGCCAGGCTTGGTCAGTTTCAGGCGCAACCAGGGAATCTGGAACTCGCTCATCAGCACCGCCGCCAGGCGCTCGGCGAAGGTTTCCACCAACTGGAACTCGGACTGCTCGGCAAACGCCTGGATGCGCGCCGACACGCTGGCGTAGTCCAGGGCCTTGGTCAGGTCGTCTCCGGCTGCGGCCGGGCGGTTATCCCAGGCAAAGCTCAGGTCCAGGCGCAGGCACTGGCGGATTCCGCGCTCCCAGTCATAGGCGCCGATCACGGTATCGACTTCCAGCCCCTCGATGAACACTCTGTCCAAGCACTTCTCTCCACAGCACGACAAGGGCGCGTTGCGCCGTTAGAATCAGGGCGTCCTCGCCCGGAATGGTTAGCATGTTTTGGTTACTGGCGCTGTGCGCCTACCTGCTTGGCTCTCTGTCCTTTGCCATCGTCCTCAGCCGCCTCAATGGCAGCCCGGACCCGCGCATGAGCGGTTCAGGCAATGCCGGTGCAACCAACATGCTGCGCCTGGCCGGCCGCAAACTGGCGGTCCTGACCCTGCTTGGCGACCTGTGCAAGGGCCTGCTGCCCGTGCTGGTCGCCAATCTTGCTGGCCTCGACCTGCAGCAACAGGCCTGGATCGGCGTGTGCGCGGTGATTGGCCATCTGTTTCCGGTGTACTTCCGCTTTCGCGGCGGCAAAGGTGTCGCCACCGCCGCCGGCATGCTGCTGGGGCTTTACCCGCCAGCCGCCTTGCTGGCCATCAGCGCCTGGCTGCTGACCTTCTACCTGACCCGTACCAGCTCGCTGGCGGCGCTGGTGGCAACGCCACTGACCCTGCCACTACTGGCCTGGCGTGAGCCGGAAGCGTTGCTGCCAATCAGCGTGCTGACCGTGCTGATCGTCTGGCGTCACCGCGGCAATCTACGCGACCTTTTCGCCGGACGCGAACGGCATTTCTGAATCCAGCGCATGAGCAACGCTCAGCTTCACAGCGGCGCCAGTTGCTCCATTGGCCAGCGCGCCTGCACGCTGATCGCCAGGCTTTCCTGCTGCCCGGCGGCCAGACGCTGGCAGCCGGCGTAGGCAATCATGGCGCCGTTATCGGTGCAAAACTGCGGCCGGGCGTAGTACACATTACCCTTGATGCCAGCCAGCATGTCTTCCAGCGAAGCGCGCAAGGCCTTGTTGGCACTGACGCCGCCAGCGATCACCAGGCGCTTGAGGCCGGTCTGCTTGAGGGCTCGCTTGCACTTGATGGTCAAAGTCTCCACCACCGCCTGCTGGAAGGCCAGCGACACGTCGCAACGGGTTTGCTCACCGTCGTCCCCAGCACTCTGGCACTGCTGCCAGGTATTGAGGGCAAAGGTTTTCAGGCCGCTGAAGCTGAAATCCAGCCCCGGGCGGTCGGTCATCGGCCGCGGGAAGACAAAGCGCCCGGGCACGCCCTGGGTTGCCAGGCGAGCGATCTCCGGGCCACCCGGGTACGGCAGGCCGATCAGCTTGGCGGTCTTGTCGAAGGCTTCGCCGGCGGCGTCATCGAGGGTCTCGCCGAGCAACTCGTACTGACCGATACCGTCGACGCGCACCAACTGGGTATGCCCGCCCGACACCAGCAAGGCGACGAACGGGAACTCGGGTGGCTGCTCTTCGAGCATCGGCGCCAGCAGGTGACCTTCCATGTGATGCACGCCAAGCGCCGGAATCCCCCAGGCAAAGGCCAGGGCCTGGGCGCAGGAAGCGCCCACCAGGAGTGCGCCGACCAGGCCGGGGCCTGCGGTATAGGCGATGGCGTCGATCTCGGTGGCGACGCAGTCGGCTTCGGCCAGCACCTGGCGGATCAACGGCAGCATGCGCTTGACGTGATCACGCGAGGCCAGCTCCGGCACTACCCCGCCATAGACGCGGTGCAGGTCGATCTGACTGAACAATGCATCGGCCAAAAGGCCGCGTTCACTGTCGTATAATGCGACGCCGGTTTCGTCGCAGGATGTTTCCAATCCCAGTACTAGCATGGGTCCGTGCCTTGTTGAGGCTGAATTCGAAGGCGCGCATGATAGTCCCCGCTCCCGACGCCGACCAGCGGTTTTCGATCAGAGGCTTTGCATTCCGGTCGGCTAAGGGTTAACATCCGCAACCCTTAAAAACCGACGTTCTCCAGCGCACATTTTTGCCACGAGTTCGTTGACCCCGGTAATGAATGAAGGTAGCTCTGGATGCCAGCCGTCAAAGTTAAAGAGAATGAACCCTTCGACGTAGCTCTGCGTCGTTTCAAGCGCTCCTGCGAAAAAGCCGGTGTTCTGGCTGAAGTTCGTAGCCGCGAATTTTACGAGAAGCCGACTTCTGAGCGTAAGCGCAAAGCAGCAGCCGCTGTTAAACGTCACGCCAAGAAAGTTCAGCGCGAACAGCGCCGCGCCGTTCGTCTGTACTAATACAGACGTCCGTCGCAAGCTTCTGCCTCGCCCGGCCCACAGCCGGGCTGCCGGCAGTTGTTGCTTGATCCTTTGGCCTTCGGGCCCAAGGCGTCCTGTTGCCCTGCAGCATGGACAACCTGCCTGAATCGTCAGAACTGGCCGCAACGCCAGCTGTGCACGTCCTTCCTGACGAGCCTTCACCGGCTGCAGACGAGCACGTCTTTCCGTATTTTGTGTTACGCCATTCGACATCGCTCGAACGCGCAGCCGTTCCCGCCGCATTAGCGATTACACTTGCTTATCGCCTGATGATGAGAGTGCCATGGCCGGGCTGATTCCCCAGAGTTTTATCGACGACCTGCTCAACCGTACCGACATCGTCGATGTGGTGAGTTCGCGCGTGCAGCTGAAAAAAGCTGGCAAGAACCTCACGGCCTGCTGCCCGTTCCACAAGGAAAAGACCCCGTCCTTCAGCGTCAGCCCCGACAAACAGTTCTATTACTGCTTTGGCTGCGGCGCGGGCGGCAACGCCCTTGGCTTCATCATGGACCACGACAACCTGGATTTCCCCCAGGCCGTCGAGGAACTGGCCAAGGCCGCCGGCATGGAGATCCCCCGCGAAGAAAGCGGGCGTGGTCACAAACCCCGGCAACCAGTCGATTCACCGCTGTACCCGCTGCTTGAAGCCGCCGCCGAATTTTATCGCCAGGCGCTGCGCAGCCATCCGACGCGCAAATCCGCGGTCGACTACCTCAAGGGCCGCGGCCTGTCCGGCGAGATCGCCCGCGACTTCGGCCTGGGCTTTGCCCCGCCCGGCTGGGACAACCTGTTCAAACACTTGAGCAGCGATACCTTGCAGCAAAAGGCCATGATCGATGCCGGCCTGCTGATCGAGAACGCCGAGTCCGGCAAGCGCTACGACCGCTTCCGTGACCGGGTGATGTTTCCGATCCGCGACAGCCGTGGCCGGGTCATCGCCTTCGGCGGCCGGGTTCTGGGCGACGACAAGCCCAAGTACCTCAACTCCCCGGAAACCCCGGTGTTCCACAAGGGCCAGGAGCTGTACGGGCTGTACGAGGCGCGCAAGTTCAACCGCAACCTCGACGAGATCATCGTGGTCGAAGGCTACATGGACGTCATCGCCCTCGCGCAGCAAGGCTTGCGCAACGCGGTGGCAACCCTGGGCACGGCCACCAGCGAAGAGCACCTCAAGCGTCTGTTTCGCGTGGTGCCGAGCGTGCTGTTCTGTTTTGACGGCGACCAGGCCGGCCGCAATGCTGCCTGGCGCGCCCTGGAAGCAACGCTTTCGAGCCTGCAGGACGGGCGCAAGGCGCGCTTTCTGTTTTTGCCCGAAGGCGAAGACCCCGACACCCTGGTACGCGCCGAAGGCACCGATGCCTTCCGCGCGCGCATCAATCAGCATGCGCAGCCGCTGGCCGATTATTTTTTCCAGCAGTTGACCGAGGAAGCTGACCCGCGCTCGCTCGAGGGCAAGGCACACATGGCCACCCTCGCTGCACCGTTGATCGAAAAAGTGCCCGGGGCGAATCTTCGCGCCTTGATGCGCAACCGCCTCAAGGAAATCACCGGCCTGGACAACCAGCAGGTCGAACAACTGGCGCACACTGCACCGGCGGAAGCTCCACCCAGTTACGACCCGGGCATCGATTACGACGCGATTCCCGACTACACACCGGATTACGCTGATTTTCACCAGCCCGAGTACGCCGCGCCACAACAGCAGTGGACACCGAACAAGGGCGGCAAGAAAAAGTGGGACGGCAAACCCTGGGACAAGAAGGGCAAGCCCTGGGAGCGCAATGGCCAGCGCCAGGATGCGCCACCACGGGTGCCGACCTCGGTAGAACCGCCGACCTTGAGCGCCCTGCGCACCTTGCTGCATCACCCGCAACTGGCGAAAAAGGTCGAAGATGCCAGCCAGCTGGCGGCCGAAGAACACGTCTATGCCCAGCTGCTGGTAGCCCTGCTCGAGGCGTTGCAAAAGAATCCTGAGCTACGCTCACTACAGCTGATCGCCCGCTGGCATGGCACTGAACAGGGCCGCCTGCTAAGGGCATTGGCAGAAAAGGAATGGCTGATCGATGCCGATAACCTTGAACAACAGTTTTTCGACACCATAACTAGCTTGTCCGCTCGCCAACGCGAGCGCAGCCTGGAACATCTGCTCAGGAAAGCACGTCAAAGTGACTTGAGCGCAGAGGAAAAAAATCAGCTGCGTGACCTGTTAAGCCGTAATGTTCCCGCACAAACCCCGACCTCAACTGGCGCGTGAGGTCCTAGCTCGGGTATAATCCTCGGCTTGTTTTTTGCCCGCCAAGACCTTCAGTGGATAGGGTGTTATGTCCGGAAAAGCGCAACAGCAGTCTCGCATCAAAGAGTTGATCACCCGCGGTCGTGAGCAGGGCTACCTGACTTACGCGGAGGTCAACGACCACCTGCCAGAGGATATTTCAGATCCGGAGCAGGTGGAAGACATCATCCGCATGATCAACGACATGGGGATCAACGTATTCGAGAGTGCTCCGGATGCGGATGCCCTTTTGTTGGCCGAAGCCGACACCGACGAAGCCGCAGCTGAAGAAGCCGCCGCAGCGTTGGCGGCTGTGGAAACCGATATTGGTCGCACGACTGACCCGGTGCGCATGTACATGCGTGAAATGGGTACCGTCGAGCTTCTGACCCGCGAAGGCGAAATCGAAATCGCCAAGCGGATCGAAGAAGGTATTCGTGAAGTCATGGGTGCTATCGCCCACTTCCCGGGTACGGTCGAGCACATCCTCTCCGAGTACGATCGCGTCACCACCGAAGGTGGCCGCCTGTCCGACGTTCTCAGCGGTTACATCGACCCGGACGACGGCATCGCGCCGCCGGCCGAAGTGCCGCCGCCGATCGACCCGAAAGCCCCGGCCAAGGCCGATGCTGACGACGACGAGGAAGAGAAAGAGGAAAGCAGCGACGAAGAGGAAGAAGTCGAAAGCGGTCCGGATCCGGTCGTCGCGCAACAGCGCTTCGGTGCCGTCCAGGATCAGCTCAACGCTACCCTCAAGGTGCTGAAGAAGAACGGCCGCAGCCACAAGGACAGCCTCAAGGCGATGCTTGATCTGGCCGAGCTGTTCATGCCGATCAAGCTGGTACCGAAGCAGTTCGAAGCCCTGGTTGAGCGCGTTCGTAGCGCCCTGGACCGCCTGCGTCAGCAAGAACGCGCCATCATGCAACTGTGCGTCCGTGACGCGCGCATGCCACGTGCCGACTTCCTGCGCCTGTTCCCGAGCAACGAAATCGACCAGACCTGGGCCAGCGACCTGGCCAAGCGCAGCACCAAATGGGCGGCTGCCCTGGGTGAGAAAAGCGACGCCATCGTGGCCTGCCAGCAGAAGCTGATCGACCTCGAAAGCGAAACCGGCCTGACCATCGCCGAGATCAAGGACATCAACCGTCGCATGTCGATCGGTGAAGCCAAGGCTCGTCGCGCCAAGAAAGAAATGGTCGAGGCCAACCTGCGTCTGGTTATCTCGATCGCCAAGAAGTACACCAACCGCGGCCTGCAGTTCCTCGACCTGATCCAGGAAGGCAACATCGGCCTGATGAAGGCGGTGGACAAGTTCGAATACCGTCGTGGTTACAAGTTCTCGACCTATGCCACCTGGTGGATTCGCCAGGCGATCACCCGTTCGATCGCCGACCAGGCCCGCACCATCCGTATTCCGGTGCACATGATCGAGACGATCAACAAGCTCAACCGTATTTCCCGGCAGATGTTGCAGGAAATGGGTCGCGAACCGACCCCGGAAGAGCTGGGTGAGCGCATGGAAATGCCTGAGGACAAGATCCGCAAGGTATTGAAGATCGCCAAAGAGCCGATCTCCATGGAAACCCCGATCGGTGACGACGAAGATTCGCACCTGGGTGACTTCATCGAAGACTCGACCATGCAGTCGCCAATCGATGTGGCCACGGTCGAAAGCCTCAAGGAAGCGACCCGTGACGTGCTCTCCGGTCTGACCGCACGCGAAGCCAAGGTGCTGCGCATGCGTTTCGGTATCGACATGAACACCGATCACACCCTCGAAGAGGTCGGCAAACAATTCGACGTGACCCGCGAGCGGATCCGTCAGATTGAAGCCAAGGCGCTGCGCAAGCTGCGCCATCCGACGCGAAGCGAGCATCTGCGCTCCTTCCTCGACGAGTGATGACAAACCCCGGCCCAGGCCGGGGTTTTTCTTTTCCGGCGAATGGCGCTTTTCAGTCTTTGCCCACTACCCCGCCGCTGAAATGCCCGTCTACACTCGAATCAATCCACCTGTGTGACGAGGCCGTTATGCCCCGAATGCCGGCCCTTCTGTTGGCTCTCCTGCTCGTCTGGAGTGCAACTGCCGGCGCCTTGACCCTGACTGAGGAAGAACAAGCCTGGCTCAGCGCACACCCGCAGCTGCGCCTGGGCGTCGATGCATCCTGGCCACCTTTTGAATACCGGGACCAGGACGGTCGCTACCAGGGATTGGCCGCCGACTACATTGCCCTTATCCAGGACCGCCTGGACGTGCAGTTCAAGCCGATCGAGCCGATCAGCTGGACTGCCGTGCTCGAGCAGGCCCGGCAGAACAAGCTCGATCTGCTGCCCGGTATCATGTCGACCCCAGAGCGCCAGAGCTTTCTGGCCTTCACCCGCCCGTACCTGGATTTTCCGATCGTCATCCTCGCCCATGATGGCGGGCCGCAACCACGAACCATCAAGGACCTCTACGGCCTGAAGATCGCCGTGGTGGAAAACTACGCGCCCCACGAGCTGTTGCGCACCCACCACCCGGACCTCAACCTGGTGGCCCTGCCCAATGTCAGCTCGGCGCTGCAGGCCCTGGCCACCGATGAAGTGGATGCCGTGGTGGGCGACCTTGCCTCGAGCATCTGGAGCCTGCGCCAGCTCAAGCTCGAAGGCCTCTACGTCAGCGGCGAAACGCCCTACCGCTATCAGCTGGCCATGGCAGTGCCACGGGAACAGAAGATCCTCGTCGGCATTCTCGACAAGGTCATGGCCGACATGAGCCCCGGCGAAATCAGCAATATCCAGGAGCGCTGGGTCGGCAAAGTGCTTGACCACCGCACGCTGTGGTACGACCTGCTGATCTACGGCCTGCCCGCCCTGCTGCTGATGATCGCCATCCTTGCTGCGGTGATCCGCGTCAACCGCCGCCTGAGCTCGGAGATTTCCCGGCGCATCGCCCTTGAGCAGGAACTGCGCAGCAGTGAATACCACTACCGCGGCCTGGTCGAAAGCCTTTCGGCCATTGCCTGGGAAGCCGACGCCAACGACTTCACCTACAGCTACGTCTCGCCCCATGCCGAAGACCTGCTCGGCTACCCGTTGAACCAGTGGCTGCGCCCGGGCTTCTGGCGCAGCATCATCCACCCCGACGACGCCCTCTGGGCCCAGGCCTATTGCGACAGCGAAACCGCCGCCGGCCGCGATCACAGCCTTGATTACCGCGTAATCCGCGCCGACGGCCGCAGCCTGTGGGTGCGCGATATCGTCAGCCTCATCGAACACGGGCACAAACCAGTGATGCGTGGGCTGATGATCGACATCAGCGAAACCAAGAACGCCGAAGAAGCCCTGCGCCTGTCGGAGCAGAAGTTCGCCTCGGTGTTTCAGCAGTGCCCGGATATCCTGGTCATCGCCCGGATGAGCGACGGCTGCCTGCTGGAAGTCAATGAGGCCTTTGAAGAACAGATCGGCCTGAGTCCGGCGCAAGTGCTGGGCCGCACCGCCACCGAGCTGAACATCTGGGGCATCGACGGCGTTGGCCCGGACCTGCTCAAGCGCTTGCAGGCAGGCAGCATCCGCAACCTGGAAATGCTCTTCCGGCGCAGCAACGGCCAGCTGTTCACCGGCCTGACCTCCGCCGAGACCTTCCAGCTCGACAGCACGCCGGCGCTGGTAGTGGCAGTACGCGACATCAGCCAGCTGAAAGAAACCCAGGAGCAGCTGCAGACCTCCGAAGAGAAGTTCGCCAAGGCCTTCCACGCCTCCCCCGACGGCCTGTTGCTGTCGCGCCAGAGTGACGGTTTGCTGATCGAAGTAAACGAAGGCTTCTGCCGCCTGACCGGCTACGACACCCACATGTCGCTGGACCACACCTCCCTGGACCTGGGTATCTGGGTCGACCTCAACGAGCGCCGGCGGCTGCTGGACATGCTCCAGCGCGACGGCTTCGTGCGTGATTTCAGCTGCCATATCCGCCGCAGCGACGGCCAGATCCGCCTCTGCGAACTGTCAGCCAGGCCGCTGCCGATTGCCGGGGTCGATTGCATGCTGACCATCGCCCGCGACATCACCGAGCGCCACCTGATGCAGGAAAAACTGCAACTGGCCGCCACCGTATTCGAGAACACCGCCGAAGGCGTGTTGATCACCGACATCGACCAGCGCATCAGTGCGGTCAACCGCGCCTTCAGCGAAATCACCGGCTACAGCGAGTTTGAAGCGCTGGGTCAGACCCCACGGCTGCTCGCCTCCGGCCAGCACGATAGCGCCTTCTATGTGGCCATGTGGCACCAACTGACGGCCGAGGGCCATTGGCAGGGCGAAATCCACAACCGGCGCAAGAACGGCGAGGTTTACCCCAGTTGGCTGACCATCAGCGCGGTGCGCAACAGCGAGCGCGCCATCACCCACTTTGTCGCGGTGTTCGCCGATATCTCCAGCCTCAAGCACGCCCAGGCCAAGCTCGATTACCAGGCCCATCACGACCCGCTGACCGGCCTGCCCAATCGCACCCTGTTCGAAAGCCGCCTGCAGGCCGCGCTCAACTGTTCCCAGGCCTCCAAGCGCCAGGGCGCGGTGCTGTTTCTCGATCTCGATCGCTTCAAGCACATCAACGACAGCCTCGGCCATCCGGTCGGCGACCTGTTGCTTAAAGGCATCGCCCAGCGGCTCAAGGAACAGGTGCGCGACATCGATACCGTCGCACGCCTGGGCGGCGACGAGTTCATCATCCTGCTGCCCGGCCTGCACCAGCCCAGTGATGCCGAGCACATCGCGCACAAACTGCTGGCCTGCTTCGGCGCACCGTTCCAGGCTGGCGAACATGAGTTCTTCACCAGCGCCAGCATCGGCACCAGCCTTTATCCACAGGACGGCACCGACGTCGCCTCGCTGATCCGCAACGCCGACGCCGCCATGTACCGCTCGAAGGCCAAGGGGCGCAACCGGGTCGAGTCCTACACCCGCGACCTCACCGCCCAGGCCAGCGAGCGCATCGCTCTGGAGCACGAACTGCGCCGGGCCATCGAGCGCAATGAACTGAGCCTGTGCTACCAGCCCAAGTTCAGCCTCAAGACCCAGAGCCTGGTCGGCGCCGAAGCGCTGATCCGCTGGACCAACCCGACGTTCGGCGACGTCCCGCCGGAGCACTTCATTGCACTGGCCGAAGAGAACGGCATGATCCTGCAACTGGGCGACTGGGTACTGGAACAAGCCTGCCGGCAAATGCAGGTCTGGAAGCATAACTACCTGGCGTTCGGCCCGCTGTCGGTCAACCTCGCCGGCGCTCAGTTGCGCCAGCCAAGCCTGGTCAAACGCATCGAACAACTGCTCAAGACCCACCAGCTCATGGCCGGTGACCTGCAGTTGGAAATCACCGAGAACTTCATCATGAGCCAGGCCGAAGAAGCCCTGGCCATCCTCCATCAACTCAAGCACCTGGGCGTGCAACTGGCGATCGACGACTTCGGCACCGGCTACTCGTCGCTGAGCTACCTCAAGCGCCTGCCGCTGGATATCCTCAAGATCGACCAGTCGTTCATCCGCGGCCTGCCCGACGACCCTCATGATGCGGCTATTGCCCGCGCCATCATCGCCCTGGGCCGCAGCATGCAACTGACCATCATCGCCGAAGGAGTGGAAAGCCAGGCTCAGCAGCAGTTCCTCGCTGCCGAAGGCTGCGAGCAGATCCAGGGCTACATCGTCAGCCTGCCGCTGCCGCCCGAAGAATTTGCCGCGAGTTTCCTTCGCATAGCACTTTCAGATCTTTCGGATAGCACAGCCCGGAAACCCTCGTTATAATCCGCGTCCACTGGGGCCTATAGCTCAGTTGGTTAGAGCAGGGGACTCATAATCCCTTGGTCGCAGGTTCGAGTCCTGCTGGGCCCACCAAACAAAAAACCGCGCATGGCGCGGTTTTTTTGTGCCCGCTGTCAGCTGCGCAATTCTGCCGCCCACAAGCCCGGGGTCTTGCCGTAGTGGCGCTGGAACAAGGCGATGAACGCCGACACCGAGTCGTAGCCCAGCTCATTGGCCAGCGCCGTGACGCTCATGCCTTGCGCCAGCAACGGCAAGGCCGCCAACAGGCGCAAGCGTTGGCGCCATTCCCTGAACGACAACTGCGTCTGGGCCTGGAACAACCGCACCAGGGTGCGCCGCGAAGCCCCCACCTGCTGCGCCCAGTCTTCAATGCTGCGGTTGTCGGCCGGGTTGGCCTGCAAGGCTTCGCTGATTCGGCGCAGGCGCGGATCACTGGGCAGCGGCAGGCCGAACGGCGCTTCGGGCAGTTCGCGCAACTCATCGACCAGCACCTGCAACAGCCGCGCCTGGGCGCCTTGGGCAGGGTATTGCGGTGCAAAGCTGTTGGCCTTGGCGATCAGCTCGCGTACCAGCGGCGTGACTTGCACCACACCGCAAGGACGCTGGTAGCCATTGAGCAGCGAGTCATCCAGGTACAGCCCGCGAAACTCGATGGTCTGGTCGCTGTAGGCGGTGTGCTCGACCCCCGCCGGTATCCACAACGCACATTGCGGCGGCAGCAGGTAGCTGTGCTGCTCGGTGACCACTTGCATGATCCCGGCGCTGGCGTAGGTGAACTGCACCCAGGGGTGTCTGTGCAATTGCACGCGATGGCCGGCCGGAATGGCAAACATGCGCCGATAAACCGGCCCCGGCAGTTGCTGGAAGTCCGGCAACGGCGGTACTTCACTGCTTTGTCTCATTGGCGGCAATGCCTGTCTCCTTTGCTCAAGTGAGCCGACGAAGGCCAATGGTAGCCTGCGCCCGGCTTCGTTGAACAACCCAAGGAGAGACCGATGAGCAGCCATGTGCGTGAAAACCGTTTGAGCGTGCCCGCCATCCAGCAACGCAAGGGCGCTGGCAACCTGGTGGTGCTGACCGCCTACAGCATGCCGATGGCGCGTTGGGTAGATGCCGAAGCCGACGTGATTATCGTCGGCGACTCGGTGGGCATGGTGCTGTATGGCCTGCCCAGCACTTTGGGAGTCAGCCTGGAGATGATGATTGCCCATGGCCAGGCAGTGATGCGCGGCTCCCAGCGCGCTTGCGTGGTCATCGACCTGCCCTTTGGCAGCTATCAGGCCTCACCCGAACAGGCCTTCCTCAGCGCCGCCCGGCTGCTGCGCGAGACAGGTGCCCAGGGCGTCAAGCTTGAGGGCGGTGAAGAGCTGGCCGAGACCGTGGAATTCCTCACCCGCCGTGGGATTCCGGTCATGGCCCATGTCGGCCTGATGCCGCAACAGGTCAACTGCCTGGGAGGTTTCAAGGCCCAGGGCCGCGACGACCAGGGCGCCGCCAAAGTGCGCCAGGACGCCCTGGCCATGCAGGCCGCCGGTGCCTTTTCGGTAGTGCTCGAAGGCATCGCCGAACCCCTGGCACGCCGCGTGAGCGAAGAGCTGACAATCCCCACCATCGGCATCGGCGCTTCGCCTGCCTGCGATGGCCAGGTGCTGGTCACCGAGGACCTGCTGGGTTTGTTCGGTGAATACCAACCGCGCTTCGTCAAACGCTTTGCCGACCTTCAGCCGCAGATTGCCCAGGCATTGGCCGCCTATGCCCGGGAAGTACGCGACGGCAGCTTCCCCCAGGCCGAGCACTGCTTCAAGGCGCGCTGAGCACAGACGCCTTGCCCCAGGGTGAGGGCAATGGATAGGCTATCGCGCTTATTCCATGAGCCGCGCAAAGCGGCTCTTGCCAGAGAGTGCCCATGTCCGACAGCCGCCCCGTCGCCCTCGACGAAATCGATCGCCAGCTGATCTCGCTGCTGCAAATCAACGCCCGTGAAAGCGTCGCTACGCTCGCCCGGCAACTGGGTATCGCGCGCACCACGGTAACCTCGCGCCTGGCCCGCCTGGAAAAGACCAAGGTCATCAGCGGCTACGGCGTGCGCCTGGGTCAGCGCCTGATCGATGGTGGCCTGCAGGCCTATGTCGGGATCAAGGTACAACCGCGTTCGGGCAAGGACGTGGTGCGGCGCCTGAGCGCCATGGGCCAGGTGCAGCAGTTGTGCGCGGTCAGCGGCGAATTCGACTACGTCGCCTGGCTGCGCAGCGACTCGCCCGAGCAACTGGACCAGTTGCTCGACCAGATCGGCAGCGTTGAAGGCGTGGAAAAAACCACCACCTCGATCATCCTCAGCAGCAAGGTGGATCGCGGGCAGCCGGTTTGAAGCCGGCGCCCACAGAAGTCAATATGAATGACAGATACGTCATATCGACCAACAAGCCGACCAAACGACGACACTCTGCATCTTAATTACGTAACCCCCGCCCCCTAAAATGACCGCCAGTGTTTTTTCTATACTCAAGCTCCGCACCCCGCGCAGCGCCTGGCAAGGTCACTTATGAACAAGAACAATCGTCACCCCGCCGACGGCAAGAAACCCATCACCATTTTCGGCCCGGATTTTCCTTTTGCCTTTGACGACTGGATCGAGCACCCGGCCGGCTTGGGTAGCATCCCGGCGGCGCGCCATGGAGAGGAAGTGGCGATTGTCGGTGCCGGTATCGCCGGGCTGGTGGCGGCCTACGAGTTGATGAAGCTGGGCCTCAAGCCTGTGGTCTACGAAGCTTCGAAAATGGGTGGGCGCCTGCGCTCGCAAGCCTTCGAAGGCAGTGACGGGATCATCGCCGAGCTGGGTGGCATGCGCTTTCCGGTGTCGTCGACGGCGTTCTACCACTATGTCGACAAGCTCGGCCTTGAAACCAAGCCCTTCCCCAACCCGCTGACCCCGGCCTCGGGCAGCACAGTGATCGACCTCGAAGGCCAGACCCACTACGCGGAAAAACTCTCCGATTTGCCCAAGTTGTTCCAGGAGGTTGCCGACGCCTGGGCCGATGCCCTGGAAGACGGCGCCCGCTTCGGCGACATCCAGCAAGCCATCCGCGACCGCGATGTGCCGCGCCTCAAGGAGCTGTGGAACACCCTGGTACCGCTGTGGGACGACCGCACCTTCTACGACTTCGTCGCCACCTCAAAAGCCTTCGCCAAGCTCAGCTTCCTGCACCGCGAGGTGTTCGGCCAGGTCGGTTTCGGCACCGGTGGCTGGGACTCGGACTTCCCCAATTCGATGCTGGAAATCTTCCGCGTGGTGATGACCAACTGCGACGATCACCAGCACCTGGTAGTTGGCGGCGTCGAGCAAGTGCCGCTGGGCATCTGGCGCCATGTGCCGGAGCGTTGCGCGCACTGGCCGGCCGGCACCAGCCTCAGCTCGCTACACCGCGGCGCGCCACGTGCCGGGGTGAAAAGCATTGCCCGCGACAGCGACGGGCGCCTGGCGGTAACCGACACCTGGGGCGACACCCGCCACTACGCCGCGGTGCTGACCACCTGCCAGAGCTGGCTGCTGACCACCCAGATCGAGTGCGAAGAATCGCTGTTCTCGCAGAAGATGTGGATGGCCCTGGACCGTACCCGCTACATGCAGTCGTCGAAGACCTTCGTCATGGTCGACCGGCCGTTCTGGAAGGACAAGGATCCAGATACCGGCCGCGACCTGATGAGCATGACCCTGACCGACCGCCTGACCCGCGGTACCTACCTGTTCGACAACGGCGACGACAAGCCGGGGGTGATCTGCCTGTCGTACTCGTGGATGAGCGATGCGCTGAAAATGCTCCCGCACCCAGTGGAAAAGCGCGTCAAGCTGGCCCTCGATGCGCTGAAGAAGATCTACCCGAAAGTCGATATCGCCGGGCACATCATCGGCGACCCGATCACCGTGTCGTGGGAAGCCGACCCGCACTTCCTCGGCGCCTTCAAGGGCGCCCTGCCCGGCCATTACCGCTACAACCAGCGCATGTACGCGCACTTCATGCAGCAGGACATGCCGGCCGAGCAGCGCGGCATCTTCATTGCCGGTGACGATGTGTCGTGGACCCCGGCCTGGGTCGAAGGCGCGGTGCAAACGTCGCTCAATGCGGTGTGGGGTATCATCAATCACTTCGGTGGCCAGACCCACCCGGACAACCCAGGCCCGGGCGACGTGTTCAATGAAATCGGCCCGATCGCCCTGGCCGACTGACGGGAGAATCGCCATGCGCATCGCCCTGTTCCAAGGCGAACCGCAACCGCTGGACCTGTCCGGCAACCTCGAGCGCCTGCACCAGCAGGCGCAACTGGCCGCTGCCCGCGGCGCCGAACTGCTGGTATGCCCGGAGATGTTCCTGAGCGGCTACAACATCGGCAGCGAAGCCGTCGCGCGCCTGGCCGAAGCCGAAGACGGCCCCTCGGCCATGGCCGTGGTGGAGATCGCCCAGAGCAACCGCATCGCCATTGCCTACGGCTACCCGGAGCTGGCCGAGGACGGGCAGATCTTCAACAGCGTGCAGTTGATCGACGCCCACGGCAGCAGCCTGTGCAACTACCGCAAGACCCACCTGTTCGGTGGCCTCGACCGGGCGATGTTCAGCCCGGGGCCCGATCACTTTCCGGTGGTCGAGCTCAACGGCTGGCGCCTGGGCTTTTTGATCTGCTACGACATCGAGTTCCCGGAAAACGCCCGGCGCCTGGCCCTGGCCGGTGCCGAACTGATCCTGGTGCCGACGGCGAACATGGTGCCCTTCGACTTCATTGCCCAGGTCACCGTGCGCGCCCGCGCCTACGAGAACCAGTGCTACCTGGCGTACGCCAACTACTGCGGCAGCGAAGGCGAAATCCACTACTGCGGGCAGAGCAGCATCGTCGGCCCGGATGGCAGCATCCTGGCCATGGCCGGTCGTGACAGCGCGCTGCTGAGCGCCGACCTCGACCTGCAGCGAGTGCAGCAAGGGCGGGCCAACAACCCTTACCTGCACGACCTGCGCCCCGAGCTCTACAGCACGCCGCGGCAATAATCCGCTAGCATGACGGTTCGCCTGTACCCGGAGTCGTCATGCCCAGCGCCCTGCACAACCTGACCCTCGCCAATGGCCTGCAGGTCACCCTGCGCCATGCACCGCAGCTAAAACGCTGCGCGGCGGCTGTGCGGGTAGCGGCCGGCAGCCATGACGCGCCACCGGCGTGGCCGGGGCTGGCACACTTTCTCGAGCATCTGTTCTTCCTCGGCAATCAACGCTTCGCCCTGGACGACGGCCTGATGCGCTATGTGCAGCACCACGGCGGGCAGGTCAACGCCAGCACCCGTGAACGCAGCACCGAGTTCTTTTTCGAAGTACCGCCCGCGGCTTTTGCCGGGGGGCTTGAGCGACTGTGCCAGATGCTCGCACAGCCGCAGTTCGACCTTGAGCGGCAAGTGCGCGAACGGGAAGTGATCCATGCCGAGTTCATTGCCTGGTCGCGCAATCCACAAGCGCAGCACCAGTTTGCCTTGCTTCAGGCTGCGGGCAGCGAACATCCGCTGAGCGCGTTCCAGGCTGGCAACCGCTACAGCCTGCAGGTTCAAAATCCGGCGTTCCAGGCGGCGTTGCGCGGCTTTCACCAGTGCTTCTACCAGGCCGGGCAAATCACCTTGAGCCTGAGCGGGCCACAAAGCCTCGACGAACTGCGGGCGTTGGCGAATCGCTTCGGCCAGGTGTTCAGTCGCGGGGCAAAAGTGCAGCAATCGCTACCACCGAGCTTCTATAGCCGGGCTGCGCTGTTGATGCACAACGAACGGCAACTGGATGTGCTGTACCCGTGCGAGCAACTCCCCACAGGTTTTGAGCAGGCAGTCGATTTTCTCGCTACCTGGCTGAGCGACACCCGGCCCGGCGGCTTGCCGGCGACCTTGCGCGAGCGGGGCTGGCTGGCGCACTTCGCGTTTTCCTCGCTGTACAGCTTTGCCGGCCAGACGCTGCTGCATGCGGGCTTCAAGCTCAACGACGCGGCTGATGCCGCGCAGGTCCAGGCGCTGTTGACTGATTGGCTGGCGTTTTTCCGCACGGAGGACCTGAGCAGCATCAATCAGGAATACGCCCGCTTGCAGCGTTGTCGCGAACTTGCCGCCAGCGCGCTGGAGCTGGCACGCCAGGACAGCACCGGGCAACGCTTCGACGCGCTGGACGCGCAAGGCTTGGCTGCGCTTGAACAGTTGCTCGAAACAATGCTCGCCGGCCAGGTAAAACCGCCTACCCACGCCTGGCAGTTGCCCGCTGCAAATCCGTTGCTGAGCGTGAAGGCGCAGACCCTCTCGGTCAGCGCCGTTCCCGAAGGCCTGACTGTCTCTCCCCTGCTACCGCCGTCGCGCGAGCATGGTGTGGTCTACCTGCGCTGGCAGCTCACCTCAGCCTTGCGTGGGCGCCTGTGGCAGGTACTTGATCGGGCGCTGCAAGCCCTGAGTGAACAGGCTGCGCAGGCTGGGGTGCAAGTGCAATTGAGCGCCTGCGACAAATACTGGCAGTTGCGCTGCGCCGGCAATGGCACCGTGGTGGGCGCAGTGATTGAACAGGCATTGGCCATCCTGCGGCAGCCGCCCAGCCAGAGCTGGACAACTGGCGCTGCCGAGCGGCCTGATACCATGCCGATCCGCGCGCTGCTCAGGCAGTTGCCGGAGCAACTACTAGGCCGCCGCGTCGACGAGCCCTTGCCGGCCTGCATAATCAGCCAGAGCGATCTGGATGCGTTGTGGGAGCATTCAACCTGGACTGGACTTTCGACCGGCTTCAGTGCCAGCCAGCAATCGGCGCTGAACCAGGCCCTAAGCGCAATGCCAGGGTGCGCTGGCAGGCATCTGCCGACCACAATCGAACCTGTGCGGCGCTGGCAAACGCTACCGCCAGCGGCCAGTGAACAGGCCTTGCTGCTGTTCTGCCCGATCGAGGACCAAGCCGCAGGCCGGCTGTTTGCCCAGCAGCTACAAGGGCCTTTCTATCAGCGCCTGCGGGTCGAACTGAACCTGGGCTACGCGGTATTCAGCGCCTTCCGACAGATCGAGGGCTGCAACGGCCTGTTGCTTGGCGTGCAGTCGCCATCGGCCAGCCATACCGAGATCATCGGGCACATCCAGGCATTGCTCGATAACCTGCCCGCCACACTGAGCTGCAACCCTGCAGATAAACAGGCCCTCGCCGCCCAGCTCGACGAAGCGGCGATGACCAACAACGAGGTGGCCGAATGGGCCTGGCAGGCGCATCTGGCCGGCCATCGCCAGCCGCAGTTGAGCGATCTGCAAGCGGCGATCCTGGCGGTCGAAACGCCGCAACTGCAGCACCTGACCCGCCAGGTAAGCCAGGCCGAACACGGCTGGCTGTGCCTGGTCAACGGCCCGGTGCCCAGCGAAAACTGGCACTGATGCAGGCGATTCTTACCGTCCCGGTAATGGCGTTTATCTCAGATTTAACCATTCGGTTCGTATTTTTTTAGTAAGATAGCGCAATCTTGGCTATGGAACCCCTCACCTGGAGGGTGGACTAAATAAGTAGCTGACAACCCCCAGACCTATCCGGAAGGAGTAATCCCATGTGGACCAAACCTGCTTACACTGACCTGCGTATCGGCTTTGAAGTGACCATGTATTTCGCAAGCCGCTGAACCTGCTTGCGGTACAACGCCTCGGCCCGCCGGGGCGTTTTTATTTCAGGACGCGGCAGGAGTGGCCATGTACATCCAGATTCTAGGTTCCGCCGCCGGTGGCGGTTTTCCCCAGTGGAACTGCAACTGCGCCAACTGCAAAGGCTTTCGCGACGGCAGCCTGCGCGCCACGGCGCGCACCCAGTCATCGATTGCCCTGTCTGACGACGGCATCCACTGGGTGCTGTGCAACGCCTCGCCGGACATCCGCGCACAGCTGCAAAGCTTTGCCCCGATGCAGCCGGCCCGCGCCCTGCGCGACACCGGCATCAATGCCATCGTCCTGCTCGACAGCCAGATCGACCACACCACCGGCCTGCTCAGCCTGCGCGAAGGCTGCCCGCACCAGGTCTGGTGCACCGACATGGTCCATCAGGACCTGAGCACTGGTTTCCCGCTGTTCACCATGCTCAGCCACTGGAACGGTGGCCTGCAGTGGCAGCGCATCGAGCTCGAAGGCAGCTTCGTCATCGATGCCTGCCCGAACCTGCGCTTCACCCCCTTCCCGCTGCGTAGCGCCGCACCGCCCTACTCTCCGCACCGCTTCGACCCACACCCGGGTGACAACCTCGGGCTGATGGTCGAAGACCTGCGCACCGGCGGCAAGCTGTTCTACGCCCCGGGCCTGGGCCAGGTCGACGGCAAATTGTTGCAGATGATGAGCGACGCCGACTGCCTGCTGGTCGACGGCACCCTCTGGGAGGATGATGAAATGCAGCGCCGCGGTGTCGGCACCCGCACCGGCCGCGAGATGGGCCACCTGGCGCAGAACGGCCCGGGCGGCATGCTCGAGGTACTGGAAGGCTTCCCGCGTCAGCGCAAGGTGCTTATCCACATCAACAACACCAACCCGATTCTCGATGAGGATTCGGCCGAACGCGCCGAATGCGTACGCCGCGGCGTCGAAGTGGCCTTCGACGGCATGAGCATCACCCTCTAGGAGCCGACATGAGCGACGCCAAACCGCTGTCCCCCGCCGAATTCGAACAGGCCCTGCGCGCCAAGGGCGCCTATTACCACATTCATCACCCCTACCATGTGGCGATGTATGAAGGCCGCGCGAGCCGCGAGCAGATCCAGGGCTGGGTGGCCAACCGTTTCTATTACCAGGTCAACATCCCGATGAAAGACGCCGCGATCCTGGCCAACTGCCCGGACCGCGAAATCCGCCGCGAGTGGATTCAGCGCCTGCTCGACCATGACGGCGCCCCTGGCGAAGACGGCGGCATCGAAGCCTGGCTGCGCCTGGGCCAGGCGGTCGGCCTCGATCCGCAGCAGCTGCGTTCCCAGGAACTGGTGCTGCCCGGCGTGCGTTTTGCCGTGGATGCCTACGTCAACTTCGCCCGCCGCGCCAGTTGGCAAGAGGCCGCCAGCAGCTCGCTGACCGAGCTGTTCGCCCCGCAGATCCATCAGTCGCGGCTCGACAGCTGGCCGCAGCACTACCCATGGATCGACCCGGCCGGCTATGAGTACTTCCGCACCCGCCTGGGCCAGGCCCGGCGTGACGTCGAGCATGGGCTGGCGATTACCCTGCAGCACTACACTACAGTTGAAGGCCAGCAGCGCATGCTGGAGATCCTGCAGTTCAAGCTGGACATCCTCTGGAGCATGCTCGATGCCATGAGCATGGCTTACGAACTCAACCGCCCGCCCTATCACAGTGTCACCAGCGATAGGGTCTGGCACAAAGGAATCGCCCTATGAGTTTTAATCGCGCGCAAGTTCCGGCCTGGCGCCCGGGCTATCGCTTCCAGTACGAGCCGGCGCAAAAGGGCCATGTGCTGTTGTACCCGGAAGGGATGATCAAGCTCAACGACAGCG
Organism: Pseudomonas sp. UC 17F4; assembly: GCF_900101695.1. Lineage (NCBI taxonomy): Bacteria > Pseudomonadati > Pseudomonadota > Gammaproteobacteria > Pseudomonadales > Pseudomonadaceae > Pseudomonas > Pseudomonas sp. UC 17F4. Next base: position 1,222,739 of record NZ_FNKV01000001.1, on the reverse strand, counting down.
CTGCGCTGATCGGCGGGCTGATCGACGGCCAGCGCGATGTCGCTGCGATCATCGCCGAGCTGGACAAGCAGTTCCCTGGCGTACCTGAACTTGGTGACGACATCGAGCAGTTCATGGAGGTGGCCCGTGCCGAACACTGGATCAGCCTTGCCTGAATTGCCGGCAAAACCTGACGTCGGCCTGCCGCTGTGGCTGCTCGCCGAGCTGACCTACCGTTGCCCGCTGCAGTGCCCGTACTGCTCCAACCCCCTGGACTTCGCCGCCCAGGGCCAGGAGCTGAGCACCGCGCAGTGGTTCAAGGTGATGGCCGAAGCGCGGGAGATGGGCGCCGCGCAACTGGGCTTTTCCGGCGGTGAGCCGCTGGTGCGCCAGGACCTGGCCGAACTGATCGGCGAGGGCCGGCGCCTGGGTTACTACACCAACCTGATCACCTCCGGCATCGGCCTCACCGAACAGAAGATCGCCACCTTCAAAGAGGCCGGGCTGGACCATATCCAGATCAGCTTCCAGGCCAGCGACGAGCAAGTGAACAACCTGCTGGCCGGCTCGAAGAAGGCCTTCGCGCAAAAGCTGGAAATGGCCCGCGCGGTAAAAGCCCATGGCTACCCGATGGTGCTGAACTTCGTCACCCATCGGCACAATATCGACAAGATCGACCGCATCATCGAGCTGTGCGTGGCCCTGGAAGCCGACTTCGTTGAACTGGCCACTTGTCAGTTCTATGGCTGGGCGCACCTGAACCGCGTCGGCCTGCTGCCGACCCGCGCCCAGCTCGAACGCGCCGAGCGCATCACCAACGAGTACCGGGCCAAACTGCAAGCCGCCGGCAACCCGTGCAAGCTGATCTTCGTCACCCCGGACTATTACGAAGAGCGCCCCAAGGCCTGCATGAACGGCTGGGGCAGCGTGTTCCTCACCGTCACCCCGGACGGCACCGCCCTGCCCTGCCATGGCGCCCGGCAGTTACCGGTGCAGTTTCCCAATGTGCGCGAGCAAAGCATGCAGCACATCTGGTACGACTCGTTCGGGTTCAATCGCTTTCGCGGTTATGACTGGATGCCCGAGCCGTGCCGTTCCTGCGACGAAAAGGAGAAAGACTTCGGCGGCTGCCGCTGCCAGGCCTTCATGCTCACCGGCGACGCCAGCAATGCCGACCCGGTTTGCGCCAAGTCGGCCGAGCACGGCATCATCCTCAAGGCGCGTGAAGACGCCGAGCATGCCCATCAGACCATCGACGAGCTGACCTTCCGTAATGAGCGAAACTCCCGTGTCATTGTCCGCGGCTGAGCGCTTCAGCGCCGAACAGGCGGTCGCCGCCGGTACCGACTTTGCCGAGCTGCGGGTTGCCGCCCAGGGCCTGTTCTGGAACGAGTTTCGCCCCAGCGACGGCGCCTGCCGGATCTGGCTCTGGCGCGATGGCCAGGCCCGCTGCCTGACGCCCAATGGCTTCAGCGTGCGCAGCCGGGTGTATGAATACGGTGGCGGCAGCTTCTGCCTGAGCGACGATGGCCTGGTGTTCGTCAACGAGGCCGACCAGCAGCTCTATTGCCAGGACCTTGACGGCGGGTTGCCACAACCACTGACCGAGGGTCTGAAGCGTTACGGCGACCTGCGCTGGGCCAATGGCCAGGTGCTGGCAGTGGAAGAAAGCCATGGCCCGGGGGCGGTCGAGCATCGCCTGGTGACCATCGCCAAGGGCAGCCGTGAAGTACTGGCCGAAGGCGCCGACTTCTACGCCGCGCCCACCCTCAGCGCCGATGGCTCGCGCCTGGCCTGGATAGAATGGAGCCGCCCCGAGCAACCATGGACCGCAACCCGGTTGCTGTGTTGCCAGCGCCAGGCCAATGGCCGCTGGAGCACACCGCGCTGTATCGCCGGTGAACAAGGCCCGCAACAGTCCCTGCAGCAACCACATTTTGATGCCGGCGGCCGCTTGTATTGCCTGTCCGACCGCAACGGTTATTGGCAACCCTGGGGCGAAACCGCCGCAGGCTGGAGCGCATTGCCGGCCGCCGCTGCCGACCATGCCGGCGCGCCCTGGCAACTGGGCGCCAGCACCTGGCTGGCGCTGGGTCAGCAACACTACCTGGCCAGCTGGTTCGAAAACGGCTTCAGTCGTTTAGGCATCTGTCATGCCGACGGTTCGGTAGAAGACTACAGCGCGAACTACAACCGCTTCCGCTGCCTAGACCTCGACGAGCAGCACATCTATGCCATTGCCGCGTCGGCCATCAGCCCACCTGCGGTTATCGCCATCAACCGCCAGAATCATCAGGTGCAGGTGTTGGCAGGCGGTGCCTTGCCGCTGCCGGCCGAACGCATCAGCCGCCCGCAGGCCCTGCGCTACCCCAGTGGCGATGGTTTCGCTCATGGTTTCTTCTACCCGGCCATGAACGGTGAGGCGCAGCCGCCACTGCTGGTGTTCATCCATGGCGGGCCGACCTCGGCCTGCTACCCGGTGCTCGACCCGCGCATCCAGTACTGGGCCCAGCGCGGTTTTGCCGTGGCCGACCTCAATTACCGAGGCAGCAGCAGCTATGGCCGCGACTATCGCCAGGCCCTGCACCTGCGCTGGGGCGAGATTGACGTCGAAGATGCCTGCGCCGTGGTCAGGCACCTGGCCGAACGCAAGCTGATCGACCCGCAGCGCGCGTTCATCCGTGGCGGCAGCGCTGGCGGCTACACCACCCTCTGCGCCCTGGCGTTCCATGATGTATTCCGCGCCGGTGCCAGCCTCTACGGCGTCAGCGACCCGCAGGCGCTGGCCCGCGCCACGCACAAATTCGAAGGCGATTACCTGGACTGGCTGATCGGCGACCCGGTAGCCGACGCCGAACGTTACCAGCAGCGCACGCCGTTGCTGCACGCCGCCAACATCAAGGTGCCGGTGATCTTCTTCCAGGGTGAGCTGGATGCCGTGGTGGTGCCGGAACAGACCCGTTCGATGCTGGATGCATTGAAAGCCAACGGCATTCGCGCCGAAGGGCATTTCTACCCATCGGAGCGTCACGGTTTTCGTACCGCGAGCAACCTGGCGCATGCGCTGGAAGAGGAATGGAAGTTCTATCGGCGGGTGCTGGAGGGCAGTTAGATCGCTATCGCGACCCGACTTGACCCGCGATTGGCCTCACCGCTTGGCGATGATATACACCGCATGCACGATGCCCGGAATGTACCCCAGCAACGTCAGCAGGATGTTCAGCCAGAAGGCGCCGCCGAAGCCGACCTGCAGGAACACGCCCAGCGGCGGCAGGAGAATGGCGATGATGATGCGAATAAAATCCATTGGGCAGCTCCCTTCAAAGATGTACTAGAACTGACTCTAGCGCGGCACCAGGGTTCCACTCGTTGGCAGCAGACAAAAAAACGCCCCAAGCCAAAAACAACAGGCCCGGGGCGATGCGCAGGAACGCGAGACGGTTCGGAAAATTCGTTAACGCGATGTATTGATCAGGCCGTGGCCTCGCGTCGCTGGTTCTGCTGCGCGGCATGCACGCGGGCAAAGGCCCGGGCCAGGCGCAACAGCATTTCGTCGATGTTGCCCTTGCTCACCGTCAGTGCCGGCGAAAAGCGCAACACGTCGGCTTGCGGGGCATTGAGCAGCAGGCCTTCGTGCAAGGCAGCCTGGACCAGCTCGCCCGCATTGTCTTCACTCAGTTGCAGCGCCCAGAGCAGCCCCTGGCCACGCACCTCGACCTGGCCATAGCGGCCGGCCAACCGGCTCAGGCCATCGCGCAGGTGCCGCCCGGAATCCTGCACATGCTCGAAGAAGCCCGCCTCCAGCACGGTCTGCAGTACCGCCAGACCTGCCGCAGTCATCAGTGCATTGCCATGGTGGCTGCCCTCCAGCTCGCCGGGTGCGGCGCAGCAGGCACTGCCACGGGCCAGCAGGGCCGCCAAGGGCACGCCGCCACCCAGGCCCTTGCCGAGGGTGAGGATATCGGCACGTACGCCGTACAGCTGTTCGGCGAGCATCGCCCCGCAGCGGCCGACGCCGGTCTGCACTTCATCGAGAATCAGCAGGATGCCGAGTTCGCGGCACAGCCGCTCGACGCCCTGCAGGTACGCCTGGGTCGCCGGAATCACCCCGGCTTCGCCCTGGATCGGTTCGAGCATGATCGCCACGGTGCGCGAGTCGACCGCCGCGTGCAGCGCTTCAAGGTCGTTGAACGGCACCTTGCTGAAGCCCGGCAACCCCGGCTCGCAGCGATTGCACGGCGACGGGTCGGAAGCCGACAGCGCGCCCAGGCTGCGGCCATGGCAGCTCTGGCTGGCGGTGATGATGTGGAAGGCGCCGTTGCGATGCAGCTGGCCCCATTTGCGCGCCAGCTTGATCGCCCCTTCACAGGCTTCGGCGCCGCTGTTGAGAAGATAGGCCTGATCGCTGCCGGTGCTTTCGCACAGTTGGTTGACCAGATTCAACAGGCCGCGGTTATGAAAACCGGCACCCGGATTGATCAGCGCCTGGGCCTGGCTGCCCAAGGCTTTGACCAGCACACTGGGGCTGTGGCCGAGGCTGTTGACTGCACAGCCCTGGGTGAAGTCCAGGTAAGCGTGGCCTTCACTGTCCCATAACCACGAACCCTGGCCGCGAACGAACACCTGGGGCGCTCGCGCTACCGCCGGCATCAGGCATTCCCGCGACAGATCTTCTACCGGTTGCGCAGCGAGCTTGCGCTCGGCCACGGCCGGAGCCGGGCGGCGCAGGTTGAACAGGTTCATGCGCGCAGCCCCTCGAGCGGCAGACCAAGCAAACGCGCGCTCCAGTCTTCGACCTGACCGGTGCGCATGCGCTTGATGGCGATATCGCGCCAGCGAGACGAGAGGGCCGGACAATCCACCAGCTTTTTCAAACCTGCATGCTCCAGAGGTTCACGGTAAAAAGTGCGTAGCGCCCAGGCCACGGTCAGGCCCGGATAACTGCGTTGAATCAGTTCAAAAGGCTCGTCGGCGCTGACGAAACCAGGCCTGAGCACCCGGTAGAACCAGCCACAGCGGCCACTGTCCTGGGCCTGTTGCGGCAGGTTCGGCAAACCCCAGCGATGGCTCAGGCGATAGCACGGTGAACGCGGCTGGCTGATCTGCAGCAGCGCCCCGCCCCAGCGGAACATGTCGCCCAGGCAGACCTGATGTTCATCCAGGCCGTGGGTCGAGAGGTTTTCGCCAAAACCCGGGGCGCGCCAGTCGATCTGTGGATAACGTTGCCGCCACCAGGCGTAATGCTCGGCCGGGTAGTGGTGCAAGGCCCGTTCGGGGCCGGTATGAAAGCGTGGGTCGCCGTGTTCGTCGTTACCCAACCCTTGCGGCCATAACCACAAGCGTCTTGCAACCTCCTGCTTATCGATATCAGTCAACAAGCCATGCCCGAGGTTTTTTGCCTTGCCTATGTAAACGCCATCCACATACACGGTATTCATCGCGCCTTCTGGCCCTGTAAACCTTGTGAATACGGGATAGACTAGGCTTCTTGGCGGCTAACGGCCATTTGGTTTTTCGAGCATTTTTGATAAGTATCAGTTATGGATTTTCGCCAACTGCGTTATTTCGTCGCGGTGTATGAAGAGGGCCACGTCGGCCGGGCCGCCGAGCGCCTGTCGCTGTCGCAACCGGCGCTGTCACAGCAGATCCGCCAGCTTGAACAGAACCTCGATGTCAGCCTGTTCGAGCGCGGCAACAAGCGCCTGCTGCCGACCCTGGCCGCGCACACCCTGTACAACCACGCCCTGCCCTTGCTCGATGGCCTGCAGCGGGCCCGTGAGGCCCTGCGCAATTTCAAGGGCCAGTCGTTGCGCACCTTGGCCATCGGCGTGCTGCAAACCGTGCGACCAAGCCTGGTGCCGCAACTGCTAGACCGGGTGCGCAAGGCGCAGCCGCACCTGGTGGTGCAGATCTATGAGCTGTCGGGGCTGGAGATCGAGCGGCGCCTGCTCAATGGCAGCCTGGACATCGGCATCAGCTACCTGCCGCCGCGCCAGCCCGGCCTGCATGGGCTGTTACTGTACGAAGACGAGCTGCAACTGGTCATCCCCAACACCCACCCCTTGCGCGAATTCAAGAAGGTATCGCTCAAGCAGGCCGCCGAATTGCCGATGCTGCTGCTCGGCGAAGAATTTCAGGTGCGGCAGATCTGGCAGTCGCAACTGGCCAACCTCGGCCGGCGCCCGCAAGTGCAGGCGGAAATGAACAACATGGGCGGGATTCTCGACAGCCTCGCGCACACCTCGCTGGCAACGGTACTGCCCGGGCGCGCCAAGGAAGTGGTCGAAGATGACCAGGACTTGTTGTGGAAGCCATTGAGCGAACCACGGGTGCCGCTGAAGATCGGCCTGGTGTTTCGCGATGCGCAGCGCCAGCAAGCCTCGGTGGAGTTGCTGCGCAACCTGCTGGAAGAAGAAGCCGACCCGCGCCAGATCGGCGTGTCGCCGCTGGATGTACTGGGCTGAGGTCAAATCGCAGGCAAAAGAAAACCCCGCCGAAGCGGGGCTTTGCAGACTGTTTCCCTGACATCCTTTTCGCCCCGCCATCCTGGCAGGAATCCTTCGTGTCCGTGTTCTGTACTTTGCGCTTCCTGCGCTACGTCCATGTGAGAAGATTAACTGTGGATCCAATCTTCCGATAGAGGCGAAAAGTCACCACGTCATGTAAGAGAATGCTTACAAACAACTATTACGCTTAAAACTGCGCCGCATCCAGCAGGTACAGCGACTCGCTACCGGCTTTGACCGAAGCGCTCAGCGAGTGAATCCGCGGCAGCAGACGGGCGAAATAGAAGCGTGCGGTGCCCAGCTTGCTGGCGTAAAAATCGTCCTCGCCTTGCTTGGCCAGGGCGGTCCGGGCCATCAACGCCCACATGTAGGCATAAGCGGTATAGCCAAACGCCTGCAGGTATTCAACAGACGCCGCGCCGATTTCATTCGGGTTGCTCTTGGCCCGGTCGAGTACCCAGGCGGTCAGGTCGTCGAGGTTGTCGAGGGCGGCATTCAGCGGTTTGACGAATTCGCCCAGCTCGCTGCCAGCACTGGCGGTGAAGTGGCGGATCTCGTCGGCGAACAACTTGTACAGCGCGCCGCCGCTACCAACCACCTTACGCCCCATCAGGTCGAGGGCCTGGATGCCGTTGGTGCCTTCGTAGATCTGGGTGATGCGCACATCGCGCACCAGTTGCTCCTGGCCCCACTCACGAATGTAACCATGGCCACCGAACACTTGCTGGCCATGCACCGCCGACTCCAGGCCGAGGTCGGTGAGAAATGCCTTGGCCACCGGCGTCAGCAAGGCCACCAGGTCTTCACCGCGCTTGCGGGTCTGGGCGTCTTCGCTGAACTTGGCGGTATCGAGCTGCATCGCCACATAGGTGGAGAACGCACGACCCCCTTCGTTGAGGGCCTTCATGGTCAGCAGCATGCGCCGCACATCAGGGTGGACGATGATCGGGTCGGCGACCTTGTCCTTGGCTTGCGGGCCGGTTGGCGAGCGGCTCTGCAGGCGGTCGCGGGCATATTCGATGGCGTTCTGGTAGGAGCGCTCGGCCGAGGCCAGGCCCTGGATACCAACGCCCAGGCGCTCGTAGTTCATCATGGTGAACATCGCCGCCAGGCCCTTGTTCGGCTCGCCGACCAGGTAACCGACCGCTTCATCGAAGTTCATCACACAGGTGGCCGAGGCCTGGATGCCCATCTTGTGCTCGATCGAGCCGCAAGTGGCCGGGTTGCGCGCGCCCAGGCTGCCATCGGCATTGACCAGGACCTTCGGTACCAGGAACAGGGAAATGCCCTTCGGCCCGGCAGGGGCGTCCGGCAGCTTGGCCAGCACCAGGTGGATGATGTTCTCGGTGAGGTCGTGCTCGCCACCGGTGATGAAGATCTTCGTGCCGCTGACCTTGTAGCTGCCGTCCGCCTGAGGCTCGGCCTTGGTGCGGATGATGCCCAGGTCGGTGCCGGCGTGCGGCTCGGTCAGGCACATGGAGCCGGCCCAGATACCGGCGTACATGTTCGGCAGGTACTTTTCCTTGAGCTCTTCACTGGCGTGGGCGTTGATCGACAGGCAGGCACCGGCAGTCAGCATCGGGTACAGGCCGAACGCCAGGCTGGACGAGTTGACCATCTCCTCGACCTGGGCCGAGATCACCTTGGGCATGCCCATGCCGCCGTAGGCCGGGTCGCCACCGACGCCCACCCAGCCGCCTTCGGCGTAGGTCTGGTAGGCCTCGATGAAACCGGCCGGGGTGCTCACCGCACCGTTGTCCCAGTGGCAGCCTTCTTCATCGGCGCTGCGGCTCAGCGGCGCGATGGTCTTGCTGGTGACCTTGCCGGCTTCTTCGAGCACTGCCAGCGCGGTTTCTTCGTCGACCACTTCGGCCAGGCCCGGCAACTGCGCCCAAAGCTTGGACACCTCGAAGACTTCATTGAGGACGAAGCGCATATCGCGCAGGGGCGCTTTATAGTCAGCCATGGCTACCTCTCACACTAGAGTCGGGGACGGCCCGCAGGCCGCATCACTGTTATGCAAGCAGTGTAACCGAACAACTTTTGTGACACATAGGGTCATCTGGCGACTGTATAGTCTATTTCGGTCACGCCATGCGTACGGCACCACGCTTGGCCTGTACACCGTAGGCGACGACACAGTTACGCCCGGCACCTTTGGCGCTGTACAAGGCCTGGTCGGCGGACTTGAGCACTTCGTCGGGTGAGCGATGATCGGCCAGACGCTCGCTGACGCCGATACTGATGGTCACCGAAACGCTTGAGGCCGCCGACGCACCACGGCGCTGGCGCCCTTGCTGGTCGTCCTGGGGGCGGCTGTCCTGATTGCGCAACTGGATGTTGTAGTTAGCGATCACCTCGCGCACGGCCTCAAGGTGCGGCATGCACTCCTCGATGCTCTTGCCGGCGAACACCACGGCAAATTCCTCACCGCCATAGCGATAGGCCCGACCACCGCCGGTAACTTTGGACAGCTTGCTGGCCACCAGGCGCAACACCTGGTCACCGACGTCGTGGCCATGGGTGTCGTTGAATTTCTTGAAGTGGTCGACGTCGGTCATCGCCAGCACATAGTTGCGCCCCAGGCGCTGCATGCGTTCGTTGAGCGCGCGGCGGCCGGGCAAGCCGGTCAGCTCATCGCGGAAGGCCATCTGATAAGCCTCGTGGGACACCGCTGCGGCAATCATCAGCATCACCTGGCTGCACATGATGTTCAGGGTGAACGGCAGGATGAAAGTCTTGGGCAGCATCCAGAAGATACCGATCAGGCCGATCAACTGCGCGGCATGCAACGGCCGTGGCTGGCGCAGGTACTGCACCACCAGCAGGATGAAGGCGCAGAAGAACACCGGGTAGGCCAGCTGGATCAGGCTCATCCACTGGCCGTGCAGCGATGGCCAGCGGATCTCCGCCAACCAGCTCAGCAGTGCCTGCGGGAAACTCTGCTCCAGGCCCAGAGCGACGCTGCCCACGGCCAGCAGTACGGCGAAGCGCGCGACCATGTCCTGGAACAGGTGGGTACGCTCCTGCCAGGCGCCATACAGGGCAAACATCAGCGGCAACAGCAGGCAAACCAGGTGGAACACCACCGCTGCGTCTTCGCGCACGCGACCGTTGTCGCGGTAGAAGTCGGTCTGGGTGTCGAGGAGAAAGTAGGCGATGTACACCGTGAGCATCAGAAACAGTTCGCGCTGACGACGGTACACGGCGCAATAGGCGCCGCCGAGCAACAGGACCAGAGTAGGCAGGACATTGAACAGTGAGGTGAAAAAGACGCTGAGGTCTCTCACATAAGCGGCCGCGAGCCCCGACACCAGCAAACAGACTGATGGCAGGAAGTGGCTCAGGCGTACAGCGGATAAACGAAACAAGGGTAATCTCCGACCCGGCAGATCAATAATGGCATTGTGCCTTAATGTATCGGCAGCGCACATGAATAGATGAATGCGCTTGGTCGGTGGGAGCGGGCTTGCCCCGCGATAGCATTCTGTCAGCTACCTCACATCGCGGGGCAAGCCCGCTCCCACAGAAAACAAAAGGCAAAAAAAACGCCTGCCGGTGAGGGCAGGCGTTTTTCCTTACAGCCTTTGAATCAGTACGAGAGACCGAAGTGCTCTTCGTTCATGTCCATCAGGTTGTTGGCGCCCGACAGCATGGTTGCGACATGCGTGCGGGTACGCGGCAGAATGCGCTGGAAGTAGAAACGCGCGGTCTGCAGCTTGGCGGTGTAGAAGGCTTCTTCAGTGGTGCCGGCAGCCAGCTTCTCGGTAGCCAGGCGCGCCATGTCGGCCCAGAAGTAGGCAAGGCAGGCGTAACCGGAGTACATCAGGTAGTCCACCGAAGCGGCGCCGACTTCTTCGCGGTCTTTCATTGCAGCCATACCGACCTTCATGGTCAGCTCGCCCCACTCTTTGTTCAGCTGGGCCAGCGGTGCGACGAACTCGCTGATCGCCTCGTTGCCTTCGTTGCCCTGGCAGAACTTGTGCACGATCTTGGTGAAGCCCTTGAGCGCTTCGCCCTGGGTCATCAGTACTTTACGGCCGAGCAGGTCCAGGGCCTGGATGCCGGTGGTGCCTTCGTACAGCATCGAGATGCGGCTGTCGCGAACGTTCTGCTCCATGCCCCACTCGGCGATGAAGCCGTGGCCGCCGTAGATCTGTACGCCGTGGTTGGCTGCTTCGAAGCCGACTTCAGTCATGAACGCCTTGGCGATCGGCGTCATGAAGGCCAGCAGTGCGTCGGCTTTCTTCTTCTCTTCTTCGTCCTGGCTGTACTTGACGATGTCCACCTGCTTGGCGGTGAAGTAGACCATGGCGCGGTTGCCTTCGGCGAACGCCTTCATGGTCAGCAGCATGCGACGTACGTCCGGGTGGACGATGATCGGGTCAGCGGCTTTGTCCGGCGCTTTCGGGCCAGTCAGCGAGCGCATTTGCAGGCGGTCGCGAGCGTATTTCAGGCCGCCCTGGAACGCCACTTCAGCGTGGGCCAGGCCTTGCAGCGCGGTACCCAGGCGAGCAGTGTTCATGAAGGTGAACATGCAGTTCAGGCCTTTGTTGGCCGGGCCGATCAGGTAGCCGGTAGCGGCGTCGAAGTTCATCACGCAGGTGGCGTTGCCGTGGATGCCCATCTTGTGTTCGATCGAGCCACAGGAAACGGCGTTGCGCTCACCGACAGTGCCTTCGGCGGTCGGCAGGAACTTCGGCACGATGAACAGCGAAATGCCTTTGGTGCCAGCAGGAGCATCGGGCAGGCGGGCCAGGACGATGTGGACGATGTTGTCGGCCATGTCGTGCTCACCGGCCGAGATGAAGATCTTGGTGCCGGTAACTTTGTAGGAACCATCAGCCTGAGGTTCGGCCTTGGTGCGCAGCATGCCCAGGTCGGTACCGCAGTGTGGCTCGGTCAGGCACATGGTGCCGGTCCATTCGCCGGATACCAGCTTGGTCAGGTAGGTCTCCTGCTGCTCGGCGGTGCCGTGCTCGGAGATGGTGTTCATCGCGCCGTGGGACAGGCCAGGGTACATGCCCCACGACCAGTTCGACTCGCCAACCATTTCGCTGACCGCCAGGCCCAGCGACTCAGGCAGGCCCTGACCGCCGTGCTCGACGTCATGGGCCAGGCTCGGCCAGCCACCTTCGACGAACTGCTTGTAGGCTTCCTTGAAGCCGGATGGGGTTTTTACGCCCGACTCGCTCCAGGTGCAGCCTTCAAGGTCACCGACACGGTTCAGCGGGGCCAGTACCTGTTCACAAAACTTGGCGCCTTCCTCGAGGATGGCGTCAACCATGTCCGGGGTGGCGTCCTGGCAAGCCGGCAGGCTCTGATAATGCGCTTCGTAGCCGAGCAGCTCGTCACGAACGAAGCGAATATCACGCAAGGGGGCTTTGTAATCAGGCATAGCGATGAACCTCTGCTGATGAATCCTGGATAGGGAGACCGCGATATACCGACCAGCTCTAGGCGGCTTTCGGTCAAACAGTTGTTTGAAACATACGTTTACGCCGAAAACTTGTCAAGCATCAAGCAGAGGGCAGTTCGGCCATGCCAGACTGCGCGATTGCCCTGGCAAAATACCCCGCAAACGCGCAGCCGAGCGCCGGCCTGCAAGGCCAAGGCGCTGATACATAAAGACTAGTTGAAGGCGCGCAGAGGGCGAGCCGCAGGGGGTCAGGCGTAGGTATCGATCAGGGTGCCGAGCATTTCGTCCGATGCTTTGGCCACTTTGACACCAAGTTCGACCTGATGCTTGCCCAGCGCCATCTCGACGCTGCTGGTGGCCAGGTCCATCTGCTGGCTGCGATCGACCGCACGCAGGCGCTCGGCCTGATAGTCGCTGGACTGGCTGGTGGCGGCACGCTCGACGGTGGTGTTGGCGATCTGGCTGGCGGCCTGATCGACGCGATTCTGCCCGGCCTGAATGGCGCCGAGCCCTGCGTAGTAGACTGAGTTGCCCGAGATTTCCATGTCGAAACTCCATGACGCTGAAGGCGAACAGCCTCTATTGAAGCAGACTTGCCAACAAAAGGCCCGTTGAAAACACTAATGGCACTGTGCCTTACGATAGACGAGCGTCAGTCCAGCAGGTCCAGTTGCAAGTGCGCGGCCACCGCTTCAGCGCTGACCTGCTTGAGCTTCGGCACCCGCCCGAGGCACGGCGCCGGTAAACGTTCGGCGAGGCTGGCGAGGTTTTCCTCCAGGCGCGAGGTGCGCGGGTCGACAATGTTGGCCACCCAGCCAGCCAGTTGCAGGCCGTCGCGGGCAATGGCTTCAGCCGTCAGCAAGGCGTGGTTGATGCAGCCCAGACGTACGCCGACCACAAGGATCACCGGCAGCTTCAGGGCCACGGCCAGGTCCGACAGATTGGCCTGGTCGGACAGCGGCACTCGCCAGCCGCCAGCACCTTCGATCAGGGTGAAATCAGCGCCTTGGGCCAGTACCTCGCGCATCGGCGTCAACAAGGCCTGCACGCTCAGGGCGATACCGGCCTCACGCGCCGCCAGGTGCGGGGCAATGGCCGGCGCGAAGGCGAACGGGTTGACCTGCTCGTAGGGCAGCTTGAGCGAACTTTCGGCGATCAGCGCCATGGCATCGGCGTTGCGCAGGCCCTGGCTGCTGGCCTCGCAACCGGACGCCACCGGCTTGGCACCGAGGGTGCTCAGGCCGGCCAGGTGCGCGGCGTGCAGCAGGCCGGCGGCGATGGTGGTCTTGCCGACGTCGGTGTCGGTCCCTGCAATGAAATAGGCCGGGTTCATCTCAATCCCCTTCTACCGGCGGCTTTTGCAGTACACCGTAGACCACCTGGTAGGTCGCCGGTAGTCCTTGCGGCTGGCGGAAGCGCTCATAGGCCTGCAATAGCCCCTGCATGCGCGCGCGTCCGGTCAGGCCTGCCGGACGGCCGGGGTTGAGGTTGTGGGCGCCGAGGGCCTTGAGTTCGTGGGTCAGGCTGCGTACATCCGGGTAGTGCAACACATGGGGCCGGGCCTGCAGGCTCAGCACCTGCAGCTCACTTTCGCCGCACAGGCGCTGATAGTCCTCAAGGCGCCGGAAGCGATTGACGTGCACCAGGCCATCGACCGCCTGCCAGCTTTCGCGCAGTTCATGCAGGGTGCCGACGCAGAGGCTGGCGAACGCCAGTACGCCACCCGGTTGCAGCACGCGCCGGGCCTCGCTGAGCACGGCACGAAAATCGCCGCACCATTGCACCGCCAGGCTGGTGAAAATCAACTCGACACTGGCGTCGCGCAGCGGCAAGCGCTCGGCATCGCCAGCTACATAATGATGCGCCCCGCCCTGCTCGCGGGCGTGCTCGAGCATGCCTTCGGCGATGTCCACGGCGATACCGGCGGCTTGGGGAAAACGGCTGTTCAGGGCGCGACTGAAGTAGCCGGTGCCACTGCCCAGGTCCAGCCAGCCTTGCGGTTCGAGTGCACCCGGCAACTGCTCAAGCAGCGCAGTACCTACCGCGCGCTGCAGTTCGGCGACGCTGTCGTAGCTGGCGGCGGCGCGGGAGAACGACGCAGCAACCTGGCGTTTATCGGGCAAGGCGCCGGGCAGGCCCGGCAGGGAAAGATCAGTCATCGCCACTCTCATGTACAAAGGCCTTGATTGCTGCCGCCAACTCATGAGGTGTTTCCATCACAAAACCATGAGCACTGTCTTCCAGCAGCCCGACTTCCACGTCGGGCAGAATCTCCAGCAACTCGCCGGCGACCTCCGCCGGCACCAGCTCGTCACGCCCGGCAAACAGGTGCAACTGCGGGCCGCCATAAGCTTGCACAGCCTTCCGGGTATCGAGCTGGCCGAGCACCTGCAACCCCGCCACCAGTTCCTCGGGGGCCGGCGCGGGCATGCAGGCGCTGAGCAACCGGGCCAGGCTGCGCGGCTCTTGCGCGCCCTGGCTGCACAGCGAAACAAAACGCTTAAGGGTGACCTGGGTGTGATAACGGCAGCCCTCGAGGAAGGTCTGGAAGGTATCCACCGCCATACCGTGCGGCCAGCCTGGGCGCGAAACAAAACTGAGGTTGCTGCCCAGGGTGATCAAGCCATGGCAGTCATCGCCTCGGCGAGCAGCGAGCTCTGCGGCGAGCATGCCGCCCAGCGACCAGCCACCCAGCCAGGCATGGCGTGGCAGTTGCCGGTCGAGCTTGTCGAGCCAGTCTTCGGGGTTGCTCGACACTTGGCTGGGCAAGGCCTGGATCTCGACCCGCAAACCGGGGTCGATGGCCCGTAGGGTCGCCACCAGCGGTTGCAAGGCGGAGCTGCCCAGGCCCCAGCCCGGCAACAGGATCAGATGATTACGCATCAGCAGGCTCCAGCAGCGGATAACAGTCAGCCAATGCATTCAACAATAGCTGCACCTGCGCCGCGCTGTGCGCCGCACTCAGGGTCACGCGCAGCCGCGCACTGCCGGTAGGCACCGTGGGTGGGCGGATCGCGGTCACCAGCAGGCCGCGCTCGCGCAGCAGCTGCGACAGGCGCAAAGCGCGCGCGCTGTCGCCGATCAGGATCGGCTGGATTGGCGTGAAGCTGTCCATCAACTGCAGGCCAATCTGCTCGGCGCCGCGGCGAAACTGCTGGATCAACGCCGCCAGGTGCTCACGTCGCCAGTGTTCGCTGCGCAGCAGTTCCAGGCTGCGCAGGGTGGCGCAGGCCAGCGCCGGTGGCTGGCTGGTGGTATAGATGTAGGGCCGGGCGAACTGGATCAGGCATTCGATCAGCTCTTCGCTACCCGCCACGAAAGCACCCGCGGTACCGCAAGCCTTGCCGAGCGTGCCGATCAGCACCGGCACCTGCGCCAGTGTCAGGCCGAAATGCTCGACGATGCCGCCGCCGTTGCGTCCCAAGGTACCCAGGCCATGGGCGTCGTCGACCATCAGCCAGGCGTCGCGGGCATTGGCCGCTGCAGCCAGGGCGGGCAGATCGGCCAGGTCGCCGTCCATGCTGAACACCCCGTCAGTCACCACCAGGGTGTTGCCGACGGCCTTGTCCAGGCGGCTGGCCAGGCTCTGGGCATCGTTGTGCAGGTAGCGGTTGAAGCGCGCGCCGCTGAGCAGCCCGGCATCGAGCAGCGAGGCGTGATTGAGGCGGTCTTGCAGCACCGTATCGCCCTGCCCGACCAACGCGGTCAGAGCACCGAGGTTGGCCATGTAGCCGGTGGTAAACAGCAGTGCTCGCGGCCGCCCGGTAAGTTCGGCCAGGGCTTCTTCGACCGCGTGATGCGGACTGCTGTGGCCGATCACCAAGTGCGAAGCGCCGCCGCCGACACCCCAGCGCTCGGCACCGGCACGCCAGGCGGCGATCACTTCCGGGTGATTGGCCAGGCCCAGGTAGTCATTGCTGCAGAACGCCAGCAACGGCTGGCCGTCGACCACCACTTCAGGGCCCTGCGGGCTTTGCAGCAGCGGGCGCTGACGGTACAGGTCAGCCGCGCGGCGTTGCTCGAGCCGCGCGCGAAGATCAAAAGCCATGCGCGCCTCAGGCCGAGGCAGCGTTGTAGAACAGCTCGCTGCTCTTGTGCTCGACCAAGGCCTGCTCGATGGCCGCTTGATGGACTTCGTCGGCGTGTTCTTCACCGGCTTCGGGCTGGATGCCCAGGCGCGCGAACAGTTGCATGTCCTTGTCGGCTTGCGGGTTGGCGGTGGTCAGCAGTTTCTCGCCGTAGAAGATCGAGTTGGCACCGGCAAAGAAGGCCAGGGCCTGCATCTGCTCGTTCATCGCTTCGCGGCCGGCGGACAGCCGCACGTGGGATTTGGGCATGAGGATGCGGGCCACGGCGAGCATGCGGATGAAATCGAACGGGTCAACGTCTTCGGCGTTTTCCAGCGGAGTGCCGGCGACCTTTACCAACATGTTGATCGGGACCGACTCCGGGTGCTCCGGCAGGTTGGCCAGCTGGATCAGCAACCCGGCGCGGTCGTCCAGCGACTCGCCCATGCCGAGGATGCCACCCGAACAGATTTTCATCCCGGCGTCGCGCACATAGGCCAGGGTCTGCAGGCGATCGCTGTAGGTGCGGGTGGTGATGATGCTGGCGTAAAACTCCGGCGAGGTGTCGAGGTTGTGGTTGTAGTAGTCCAGCCCGGCCTCGGCCAGCGCCTGGGTTTGCTCAAGGTCGAGCTTGCCGAGGGTCATGCAGGTTTCCAGGCCCATGGCCTTGACCCCTTTGACCATCTGCAGCACGTAGGGCATGTCCTTGGCCGACGGATGCTTCCAGGCCGCGCCCATGCAGAAGCGGGTCGAACCAATGGCTTTGGCGCGGGCGGCCTCTTCGAGGACCTTCTGCACTTCCATCAGCTTCTGTTTTTCCAGCCCGGTGTTGTAGTGGCCGGACTGCGGACAATATTTGCAATCTTCCGGGCAGGCGCCGGTCTTGATCGACAACAGGGTCGAGACCTGCACGCGGTTGGCGTCGAAATGCGCGCGGTGCACGGTTTGCGCCTGGAACAGCAAGTCATTGAACGGCTGCTGGAACAGGGCTTTGACCTCGGCCAGGGACCAGTCGTGACGTGTTGTTGCAGTTGTGCTGGCGCTCATCGGCGGTTCCTTGTTTAGGCTTGTACAAGCGCCGGCACAGGAAACCCCGCCAGCGCATCACGGATAGCTCGCATAGTTAAGGAAGGCTGATGCACTGTCAACCACAAGTCAAAAACAAGGTTTACAACTGGCTATTTAATAACCATACCTGTCTGCTCTGCAATGAAGCGGCCGAGCAGCCCTACCCTTTGTGTGTCGCCTGCGAAAGCGAACTGCCCTGGCTCGATGAGCATTGCCAGGTCTGTGCCCTGCCGCTGCCCATGCACGGTCTGGTTTGCGGCCAGTGCAGCCGGCGCCCGCCGGCTTTCTATCGGGTCGAGGCGCCCTGGCACTACGGCTTTCCGGTCGATGCGCTGGTCACCCGCTTCAAGCACAACAGCCAGTGGCCGCTGGGCCGCCTGCTGGCGCAACTGCTCGGGCGCTGGTTGATCCATCGCTTTGAAGAAGGGCTGCCGCGCCCGGCCTTGTTGCTGCCGGTGCCGTTGGCAAAGCGGCGTTTGCGCCAACGTGGCTACAACCAGGCGGGCATGCTCGGTCACTGGCTGGCGCAGCAACTGGGCATAAGCTGCAGCGAACAGGTGCTTATCCGCACCCTCGATACCCCGGCCCAGCAAGGTCTCAAGGCGCAGGCGCGCAAACGCAACCTGCGCCAGGCCTTCGCCATCCACGACAGCAAGCTGATTGCCGGGCGTCATGTGGCACTGGTGGATGACGTGCTGACCACTGGCGCTACTGCCCAGGCCTTGGCCAGCCTGCTGCTCAAGGCGGGTGCCCGGCGGGTCGATGTCTACTGCCTGGCACGCACCGCCAAGCCCGGCAGCGCTTGACTTGCACGCGGGGTGCGGGCACTTTCGGGCTGTTTCCTTTCAGGTGCCCGTTACCGCTTATGTCTCTGCCTGCCCTGCTCACCCAGCACATCGTCCGCCGTCCGCAGCGTATTGCCTTGCTGCAACACATTGCCGAACAAGGCTCGATCACCCGTGCGGCAAAAAGCGCCGGCATGAGTTACAAGGCCGCCTGGGATGCCATCGACGAGCTCAACAACCTGGCGGCCAGCCCGCTGGTCGAGCGCAGTGTCGGCGGCCGTGGCGGCGGTGGGGCCAAACTGTCCACCGAAGGCCAACGGGTGCTGCGCCTGTACCAGCGTTTGCAGGCGCTGCAGGCGCAGATCCTCGAAGCCGCCGAAGACGCCAGCGATCTCGACCTGCTCGGCCGCCTGATGCTGCGCACCAGCGCGCGCAACCAACTGCACGGGCGTATCAGTTCGATCGAGACCCAGGGCCGCTATGACCGCATCAGCCTGACCCTGGCGGGTGATCTGCGCATCGACGCCGAGATCACCCACGACAGCACCGCTCGCCTGGAACTGAGCCCCGGTACCGCCGTCGTCGCCCTGATCAAGGCCGGCTGGCTGGAGTTGCTCGGCCTCGATGAACAACCTGCGCAGGGCTACAACTGCTTGCCGGTCAAGGTCGATGCCTTGCTTGACGACGCCGAGGGCCCCACCGAAGTGCGCCTGGCCCTGGCCAGCGGGCAAACCCTGTGTGCCTTTGCCGAAGCTCACTGGCTTAAGGGTCACCGGGTCGTTGTAGGTAGCGACCTGCAGGTGCAGTTCCAGCCTTCCTACGTACTTCTCGGAACGCCGCTGTAAAACTGCCACAAAACCGTCATGCGCCCTGACTAAGGTGACTGCCAAACCCGCAGGAAGCCTGTCATGCACCTATTAGAAGAACACCAGCCAACCGACCTCGAACAGCTCACCCGTCTCAGCCGCCGGCGCTTTATCGGTGCCGGGGCCCTGTGCGGCGCAGCGTTGTTTCTCGGTGGCAATCTGCTCAGCCGCAGCGTTCTGGCCGCCAGCGTCAGCGCCGGCAACAGCAGCCTGCTGGGCTTTGCCAGCATTCCCGCCGCCAGCGCCGACAGCATCAGCCTGCCACCAGGCTACAAGGCCCGGGTGCTGATCAGCTGGGGCCAGCCGCTGCACGCCGACGCGCCAGCCTTTGACCCTTCCGGCAATGGCAGTGCCCAGGCCCAGGAACTGCAGTTCGGTGACCACAACGACGGCATGAGCCTGTTCCCCTTCCCCGGCGACGACAACCGCGCGCTGATGGCGATCAACAACGAGTACACCAACTACCGCTACCTGTTCAGCCACGGCGGCAAACCGGCCTCTGCCGAAGAGGTGCACAAGGCCCAGGCCGCTGAAGGGGTGTCGGTAATCGAAGTGCGACGCGCCGACGGCCAGTGGCAATTCATCCAGGATTCGCCCTACAACCGACGCATCCATGGCAACACGCCCATCAGCCTCAGCGGCCCCGCCGCCGGCGATGCCCTGCTCAGAACCGCGGCCGACAACAGCGGGCGCAAGGTGCTGGGTACCTTCCAGAACTGCGCCAACGGCAAAACCCCGTGGGGCACCTACCTGACCTGCGAAGAGAACTTCACCGACTGTTTCGGCAGCAGCGATCCGGCCCAGGCCTTCGATACCGCGCAGAAGCGTTATGGCGCTTCGGTCAGCGGCAAGGACGTCGACTGGCACCCGCACGACCCGCGCTTTGACCTGGCGAAAAACCCCAACGAACTCAACCGCCATGGCTGGGTGGTCGAGATCGACCCGTTCGATCCGCAATCAACACCGCTCAAGCGCACCGCCCTGGGCCGCTTCAAGCACGAAAATGCCGCCCTCGCCGAGACCGCCGACGGCCGCGCCGTGGTGTACATGGGCGACGACGAGCGAGGCGAGTTCATCTACAAGTTCATCAGCCGCGAGCGCATCGACCACAAGAACGCCAGCGCCAACCGCAACCTGCTGGACCACGGCACCTTGTATGTGGCGCGCTTCGACGATGGCGACCGTACCCCTGACCATCCGCGCGGCAAAGGCCAATGGCTGGAGCTGACCCACGGCAAGCACGGCCTCAACGCCGCCAACGGTTTTGCCAGCCAGGCCCAGGTGCTGATCCATGCACGCCTGGCCGCCAGCCACCTGCAGGCCACGCGCATGGACCGCCCGGAGTGGATCGTGGTCAGCCCCACGGACGGCCAGGTCTATTGCACCCTGACCAATAACGTCAAACGCGGTGAAGACGGCCAGCCGGTCGGCGGCCCCAACCCGCGCGAGAAGAATGTCTACGGGCAGATCCTGCGCTGGCGCGAAAGCGCCGATGACCATGGCGCGATGAGCTTCGACTGGGACCTGTTCGTGGTGGCCGGCAATCCATCCGTGCATGCCGGTGATGCCAAGGCAGGTTCCGCCAACATCACCCCGCAAAACATGTTCAATAGCCCCGATGGCCTGGGCTTCGATGCCGATGGCCGCTTGTGGATACTGACTGACGGCGACTACAGCAACAGCGGTGACTTCGCCGGCATGGGCAACAACCAGATGCTCTGTGCAGATCCTGCCAGTGGCGAGATCCGCCGCTTCATGGTCGGCCCGGTGGCCTGCGAAGTGACCGGCATCGCCTTTGCCCCGGACCAGCGCACGCTGTTCGTCGGTATCCAGCATCCGGGCGAAACCGGCGGTTCGACCTTCCCCGAGCACCTGCCCAATGGCAAGCCGCGCTCGTCGGTGATGGCAATCAGCAGGGAGGATGGTGGGATCGTTGGCGCCCATCTGTAGGAGCGGCGGTGCGACAACTCGACTTGACCCGCGATGACGCCAGTGCAGACGGCACATCAGTTGGTGTCTGCATCGCGGGGCAAGCCCGCTCCCACACGAGCCGGCGATGTGCGATACCATGCAGGAACCTTGCGGCCACCTGCCGCATAGCAGGAGCGAGCATGTCCCACCCCTTTGAAACACTCACCCCCGACCTGGTCCTGGACGCCGTGGAAAGCATTGGCTTTCTCAGCGACGCCCGGGTGCTGGCACTCAACAGCTACGAGAACCGGGTCTACCAGGTGGGCATCGAAGGGGCTGAACCACTGATCGCCAAGTTCTACCGCCCGGACCGCTGGAGCGACGCGGCGATCCTCGAAGAACACAGCTTTACCGCGGAACTCGCCGAATGCGAAGTGCCGGTGGTGGCGCCACTGGTGCACAACGGCGAGACCCTGTTCGAGCACAGCGGCTTTCGCTTCACCCTGTTCCCGCGCCGCGGTGGTCGCGCGCCGGAGCCAGGCAATCTTGATCAGCTGTATCGCCTCGGGCAATTGCTCGGCCGCCTGCACGGGGTTGGCGCTACCCGCCCGTTCGAGCACCGCGAAGCGCTGGCGGTGGATAACTTCGGCCACGCCTCGCTGAACACCCTGCTCGAAGGCAACTTCATCCCTAAAAGCCTGCTGCCGGCTTTCGAATCGGTAGCCCGCGACCTGCTCAAGCGGGTCGAAGCGATCTACGCCAGCACTCCGCACCAGGTCATCCGCCTGCACGGCGACTGCCACCCGGGCAACATGATGTGCCGCGACGAAGTGTTCCACATCGTCGATCTCGACGACTGCCGCACCGGCCCGGCCGTGCAGGACCTGTGGATGATGCTTGCCGGCGAACGCCACGAGCGTCTTGGCCAACTCGCCGAGCTGATGGATGGCTACAACGAGTTCCACGATTTCGACCCGCGCGAGCTGGCGCTGATCGAGCCTCTGCGCGCCCTGCGCCTGTTGCATTACAGTGCCTGGCTGGCCCGGCGCTGGGACGATCCGGCGTTCCCGCGCAGCTTCCCCTGGTTCGGCCAGGAGCGCTACTGGGGCGACCAGATCCTCGCCCTGCGCGAACAAATGGCGGCGCTGGATGAAGAACCGCTGAAATTGTTCTGAAGCGCGTGCGAGTCTGTCTACAATAGCCCCCTGCTTTTAGATAGCTGCCTAAGCAAGGAATCTGCATGCACGCCGCCAACCCGCGCCGCGGGTACATCCTGGGCCTGAGCGCCTACATCATCTGGGGTTTGTTCCCGCTCTACTTCAAAGCGCTGCAAAGCGTCCCCGCGGTAGAAATCATCGTCCACCGGGTGCTCTGGTCGGCGCTGTTCGGCTCGTTGCTGCTGCTGGTCTGGAAACATCCGGGCTGGTTACGCGAACTGCGCGAAAACCCCAAGCGCCTGGCGATCCTGGCCCTGAGCGGCTCGCTGATCGCCGGCAACTGGCTGACTTACGTGTGGTCGGTGAACAACGGGCGCATGCTTGAAGCCAGCCTGGGCTACTACATCAACCCGCTGGTCAACGTGCTGCTGGGCATGCTTTTACTCGGTGAACGCCTGCGCCGTTTGCAGTGGGTCGCAGTAGGGCTGGCCGCGCTTGGGGTAGCGCAACAAGTTTGGCAGGTCGGTAGCCTGCCCTGGGTATCCCTGGTACTGGCGCTGAGCTTTGGTTTCTATGGCTTGATCCGCAAACAGGCGCCGGTCGCCGCCTTGCCCGGGCTGGTGGTGGAAACCTGGATGCTGGTGCCGCTGGCCATCGGCTGGATGCTGCTCAACCCCATGGCTCACAGCGCCCAGGCCAGTTTCTATACCAGTAGCGAAGCCTTGTGGCTGATAGCCGCAGGTCCGGTCACCCTGGTGCCGCTGGTGTGCTTCAACGCCGCCGCCCGGCACCTGCCCTACACCACCCTGGGCTTCTTACAGTACCTGGCGCCAACCCTGGTCCTGCTGCAGGCGGTGTGGCTGTTCGGCGAGCACCTGTCGAGCAGCACCTTGGTGGCCTTCATGTTCATCTGGGCGGGCCTGGCGCTGTACAGCGTCGACGCCTGGCTGAGCCTGCGCCGGCGCAGCTGATCAAAAAACACACAACCACCTGCAGGCCACGCCAATCGTGGCCTGCAGCGACATCTCCCAAGCTTATCCACAGGCGCATCCCCGATAACCGGGATAACTAATCCTCGGGGCGCAGGTTCAATTCGACCATCAGGTCGTCGGCCAATGCCTCCAGCTTGCCCTGCAACACCTCCAGCGACAGCGTCAGCGGCACCGCCAGCAAGGCATCGGCATGGAACAGCGGTTCGCTGCTCATCGGCGCCGGTCGCACCTCGGTGGTCAGGCGCTCGACGTTGACGCCCTGCTCGGCCAGCAGCCGGGTAATGTCGCGAACGATACCCGGGCGGTCATTGCCCACCAGCTCCATGGCGATCGGCTTCCAGGTGCAGGACGGCTCAATGCCGCTCTCGGCGATCAGCACACGAATGTCGTGCTTGATCAGGGCCTTCAGCGCCTCGACCAGTTCATCGTAGGACTCGGCCGGCACCGCTACCTTGAGAATGCCGGCAAATTGCCCGGCCATGCGCGACATGCGGCTCTCCAACCAGTTACCGTTATGCTCGGCAATGCATTGAGCGATCCGCTCGACCTGCCCGGCCTTGTCGGGGGCGATCACTGTCAATACGAGATGATCCACGCGCTAACCCTCTGCTTTTGACGTTCAGCCCCCGAAATCAAAGGGCGCGCAGAAAGTATAGGCAAGGCGCGGCAACCTGCCGCAGGAGCAGCGATTGACTAATCGTGTACTATTTCAAGATTTATCTGGAACAATCTGCCGCTTTTTTGAGAACATACGCACTCCCAGCGTGACCCTATGCGACCAATTGGTCGCAGAACGACGTATTTAGTCTGATTTTCACAACCGCAGCGCATCATGTAGTATGCCGCAGCGTGGACTACAAAACGTTGGATCGATGTCTGCCAAGGCGCCTGTGAAAATACGCCAACGCCTGCCAGCCTGTCTGGCAGGCCGCACCCAGCCGCCCACAAGGGCATGTTCTGGTGCCGTGTTTAGAGAAGCGCGCAAGGCTTAAATAGAAGAGCTGAATAGCTGAGCAGAGTGAGGCAAGCAATGACTGAACACGTTCAAGTCGGTGGCCTTCAGGTCGCCAAAGTCCTGTTCGACTTCGTGAACAACGAAGCCATTCCCGGAACCGGCGTCAACGCCGAACAATTCTGGGTGGGTGCGGAAAAGATCATCAACGACCTCGCTCCAAAGAACAAAGCACTGCTGGCCAAACGTGACGCACTGCAGGCGCAGATTGACGCCTGGCACCAGGCGCGCAAAGGCCAGGCTCACGATGCCGTGGCTTACAAGGCCTTCCTTCAGGACATCGGTTACCTGCTGCCAGAAGCTGCAGACTTCCAGGCCTCGACCCAGAACGTCGACGACGAAATCGCCCGCATGGCCGGCCCTCAGCTGGTCGTGCCGGTCATGAATGCCCGCTTTGCCCTGAACGCCTCCAACGCCCGTTGGGGTTCGCTGTACGACGCGCTGTATGGCACTGATGCCATCAGCGAAGCCGGCGGCGCAGAAAAAGGCAAAGGCTACAACAAGGTTCGCGGCGACAAGGTGATTGCCTTCGCCCGCGCCTTCCTCGACGAATCGGCGCCACTGGCTGCCGGCTCCCATGTCGACTCCACTGCCTACCGCATTGAAGGCGGCAAGCTGGTGGTCGCCCTCAAGGGTGGCAGCAACAGCGGCCTGCGCGACGATGCCCAGCTGATCGGCTATCAGGGCGACGCTTCGGCGCCGACTGCGATCCTGCTCAAGCACAACGGCCTGCACTTCGAAATCCAGATCGACGCCAGCACCCCGGTCGGCCAGACCGACGCCGCCGGGGTCAAGGACGTGCTGATGGAAGCCGCCCTGACCACCATCATGGACTGCGAAGACTCGGTTGCCGCCGTCGATGCCGACGATAAAGTGGTGATCTACCGCAACTGGCTGGGCCTGATGAAAGGCGACCTGGCCGAAAGCGTCAGCAAAGCTGGCCAGACCTTCACCCGGACCATGAACCCGGACCGCGAATACACCGCGCCTAACGGTGGTTCGGTCAGCCTGCACGGCCGTTCGCTGCTGTTCGTGCGTAACGTCGGGCACCTGATGACCATCGACGCCATCCTCGACAAGGACGGCAACGAAGTGCCGGAAGGCATCCTCGATGGCCTGGTTACCAGCCTCGCCTCGATGCACAACCTCAATGGCAACACCAGCCGCAAGAACAGCCGCACCGGCTCCATGTACATCGTCAAACCGAAGATGCATGGCCCGGAAGAAGCTGCGTTCACCAACGAGCTGTTCGGCCGCATCGAAGATGCCCTGGGCCTCAAGCGCAACACCCTGAAAGTCGGGATCATGGACGAGGAGCGCCGCACCACGGTCAACCTCAAGGCCTGTATCCAGGCGGCCAGCGAGCGCGTGGTGTTCATCAACACCGGCTTCCTCGACCGTACCGGTGACGAAATCCACACCTCCATGGAAGCCGGCGCCGTGGTGCGCAAAGGCGCCATGAAGACCCAGAAGTGGATCGGCGCCTACGAAAACTCCAACGTCGATATCGGCCTGGCCACCGGCCTGCAAGGCCGCGCCCAGATCGGTAAAGGCATGTGGGCCATGCCGGACCTGATGGCCGACATGCTCGAGCAGAAGATCGCCCACCCGCTGGCCGGTGCCAACACCGCCTGGGTACCGTCGCCGACTGCTGCGGCCCTGCACGCCCTGCACTACCACAAGGTTGATGTGTTCGCCCGTCAGGCGGAACTGGCCAAGCGTACACCGGCTTCGGTCGATGACATCCTGACCATCCCGCTGGCGACCGATACCAACTGGTCGGACGAAGAAAAGCGCAACGAACTGGACAACAACGCTCAGGGCATCCTCGGTTACGTGGTGCGCTGGATCGACCAGGGTGTCGGTTGTTCGAAGGTGCCGGACATCAACGATGTCGGCCTGATGGAAGACCGCGCCACCCTGCGGATTTCCGCACAGTTGCTGGCCAACTGGCTGCGTCACGGCGTGGTCAGCGAAGCGCAGGTTCTGGAGAGCCTCAAGCGCATGGCGCCGGTGGTCGACAAGCAGAACGCCAACGACCCGCTGTACCGCCCGCTGGCTCCGGACTTCGACAACAACATCGCCTTCCAGGCGGCGGTCGAGCTGGTCGTCGAAGGCAGCAAGCAACCGAATGGTTACACCGAGCCGGTGCTGCATCGTCGTCGTCGCGAGTTCAAGGCCCGGAACGGCCTGTAATCGCGTTGTCTTCATCGCGGGTCAAGTCGGAGCGGCGGTGCGCCGATCCGACTTGACCCGTGATGGCTTCAGCCTATCCCCAGTTCCCTGCGCACCAACCCCACCAGCTTGTCCAGATCGATCGGCTTGAGCAGAAAGTCGACGACGCTCAAGTGCATCGCCTCGATGGCGTCTTTCACATCCGCAGCCCCTGAGACGATGATGATCGGCATCGCCGCGCGCTCCGATTCGCGAATCTGACGTATCAACTCAAGCCCACCGAACGAGCCCATGCGCAGGTCGGTAATCACCAGACCGATACCGCGCTCCTTGGCCAGGCACTCCAGCGCCTGCTTGCCGCTGTTGGCGGTCAGGCATTTGATGCGTTTTGAACTCAGGTACCTGGCCAGGGCATCGCGGGCCACACGGTTGTCGTCGACGATCAAAACCTTGGGCGGCGCAGCCTCAGGCGCAATCACCGATGCCAGGGCTTTGCGCTCGGCTTCGCTCAGTATGTCTTCGTGGTCGGACATGGCTGTCTCATCATCAATGACCTGCAAAATGTCCTGTGAATCAAGTTCAGACCGCATTGAGATTACTTGCAAACTGCCTTTCGTCGGCAAATTGACACATGACGCAACGCTTCAACAGCCTGACGCAGTTTATAGACTTACGTCCAATGGGCACTGAGCAGCCCGCGGCCGACCATGAACAACGAAAACAACAAGGTCGATGGTCACAGCTCGACACAAAGACGCGGTAATGCTCATGAGCAAAAAGGACGCCTTCGCCCAGGCAGGAAAGACTGCAGTCATGCAGAACATCCAGGGGACCATGCAGTTTCTGCAACGCTTTCCACCCTTCAATCAGATGGAGAACGCCCACCTGGCGTTTCTCGTCGAACAGTGCCAACTGCGCTTCTATGCGGCCAATGACAGCATCATCAAGCCCAGCGACGGCCCGGTCGAGCACTTCTACATCGTCAAGCAGGGCCGGGTGGTCGGTGAGCGTCAGCACGTAAGCCGCCCGGGCACCGAAACCACCTTCGAGATCACCAGCGGCGAGTGCTTCCCGCTCGCCGCCCTGCTCGGCGAACGGGCGACCCGTACCGAACACCTGGCCGGCGAAGATACCTTTTGCCTGCAATTGAACAAGGCCGCGTTCATCCGCCTGTTCACCCTGTCCGAAGCCTTCCGCGACTTCGCCCTGCGCGGGGTCAGCAGCCTGCTCGACCAGGTCAACCAGCAGGTCCAGCGCCGCGCGGTGGAAACCCTCGGCAACCAGTATTCACTGAACACCCGCCTGGGCGAGCTGGCCATGCGTCACCCGGTAGTCTGCGACCCGGCCACGCCGTTGCGTGAAGCGGTGCGGCTGATGCACGAGCAACAGGTCGGCAGCATTGTCATCGTCGACGAGCAGCGCTTTCCCATCGGCATCTTCACCCTGCGCGACCTGCGCCAGGTGGTGGCCGATGCCAGCGCCGACTTCGCTCAGCCAATCAGCCGGCACATGACCGCCGCGCCGTTCTACCTGAGCCCGCAAGCCAGCGCCTTCGACGCCGCCATCGCCATGACCGAGCGGCATATCGCCCACGTCTGCCTAGTCGAAGAACGGCGCTTGTGCGGCGTGGTGTCCGAGCGGGACCTGTTCTCCCTGCAACGGGTCGACCTGGTGCACCTGGCGCGCACCATCCGCCACGCCAGCCGGGTCGAAAACCTGGTATCGCTACGCGGCGAAATCAGCCAGCTGGTTGAACGCATGCTCGCCCATGGCGCGTCTTCGACGCAGATCACCCAGATCATCACCCTGCTCAACGACCACACCGTGTGCCGGGTGATCGAGCTGGCCATCGAAGACAAGGGCGACCCGGGCGTGCCCTTCAGCTGGCTGTGCTTCGGCAGCGAAGGCCGCCGCGAACAGACCCTGCACACCGATCAGGACAACGGCATCCTCTTCGAAGCCCGCGATGCCGCCCATGCCGCCGAACTACGCGGGCGCCTGTTGCCGCTGGCCCAGCACATCAATCAGGGCCTGGCGCAATGCGGCTTCAACCTGTGCAAGGGCAACATCATGGCCGGCAACCCCGAGCTGTGCCTGTCCCGCGCCGAATGGGCACGGCGCTTTGCCGCTTTCATTCGCGAAGCCACGCCCCAAAACCTGCTGGCGTCGAGCATTTACTTCGACCTGCGGGTGGTCTGGGGCGACGAACAGGCCTGTGAGCAACTGCGCCAGAGCATCCTCGAGCAGGTAGCCGACAACCGCCTGTTCCAGCGCATGATGGCCGATAATGCCCTGCGCCAGCGCCCGCCGGTGGGACGTTTCCGGGAGTTCGTGCTGACCCGCCAGGGTAACGACAAGGCCGCCACTCTCGACCTCAAGGTCCAGGGCCTGACGCCGTTCGTCGATGGCGCACGGTTACTGGCCCTGGCCAACGGCATCGGCGCCAACAACACCCTGGAGCGCCTGCGCCAACTGGTGGCCAGGCAAGTGATCGACCCGCTCGACGGCGCCGCCTATGAAGAGGCCTACCACTTCATTCAGCAAACCCGCATGCAGCAACATCAATTGCAAAGCCGGCAGAACCTGCCCTACTCCAACCGGGTCGACCCCGACAGCCTCAACCACCTGGACCGGCGCATCCTGCGCGAGTCGCTGCGCCAGGCCCAGCGCCTGCAAAGCAGCCTGGCCCTGCGGTACCAGCTATGAGCCTGTTTGCCTGGCTGCGCCCCAGCCAACCGCGGCTCGACGAGCACCTGCGCCAGCGCGTGGAGCAACTGACAGCCCCCGCGCCGCTGGCCGAACACAGCCTGCGCCAGCAGCGCTGGGTGGTGCTCGACCTGGAAACCAGCGGCCTGAACCTCAACCGCGACCAGGTGCTGTCGATTGGCGCGGTGGTGATCGAAGACGGTGCCATCGACTTCAGCCAGCAGTTCGAACGCACCCTGCACCAGCGGGACCACAAGCTCACCTCCAGTGTGCTGATCCACGGCCTGGGCCCCAGCGCCATCGCCGCTGGCAGTGATCCAGCCCAGGCGCTGCTGGAGCTGATGGACTTTATCGGCGACAGCCCGCTGCTGGCGTTTCATGCACCGTTCGATCAACGCATGCTTAGCCGAGCGCTGAAGGACCACCTGGGCTATCGCCTGCAGCATCCGTTCTTCGATGTCGCCGAGCTGGCACCGCTGCTCAACCCGCAGATCACCCTGCGTGAAGCCGGGCTGGATGACTGGACCGCCTACTTTGGCCTTGAGGCCGCCGAACGGCACAACGCCAGCGCCGATGCCATGGTCACCGCCGAGCTGGCGCTGATTCTGTTCAGCCAGGCCCGCCGCCAGCAGCTGGACAGCCCGGCCTTGCTCGACCAGCAGTTGCACCGCCTGCGCAGGCGGCGGCAACAAAGTCATGGCTTTTAAGCATCATCCGATGAGCGTGAATTGCGTCTAATGGGGAGCTTCTGCGACAATCGCGAATAATTCTCGTTAGTTAACGCATCTTTTCGGGGAACGCCTTGTCGTCTGTGCAAAGCCCACACACTGAGCTGGTCGGTACGCTTTACCGCGACCATCGCAGTTGGCTGCTCGCCTGGCTGCGGCGCAACATCGCCTGCGCCGAGCGCGCCGAAGACCTGAGCCAGGACACCTTCGTGCGCCTGCTCGGGCGCGAGCAATTGCCGGCGCCACGCGAACCCCGGGCGTTCCTCCTGGCCATTGCCAAGGGCCTGCTGTTCGACCACTTTCGCCGCGCGGCACTGGAACAGGCGTACCTGGCCGAACTGATGCTCATCCCCGAAGCCGAACAGCCCTCTGCGGAAGAACAGCACCTGATCCTCGAAGACCTCAAGGCCATCGACCGCCTGCTCGGCAAGCTGTCGAGCAAAGCCCGGGCGGCGTTCCTGTACAACCGCCTGGACGGCCTGGGCCATGGCGAGATCGCCGAGCGTCTGGGGGTTTCCGTGTCGCGGGTGCGCCAGTACCTGGCCCAGGGCATGCGCCAGTGCTACGTGGCGCTGTACGGTGAGCCGACATGAACAGCAAGCCGGTTTCGGCGCGGGTACTGGATGCCGCGATCGCCTGGCAGCTGTGCCTGGACTCGGGCAGCGGCAGCGGCAGCGCCGATGAGCGCGCCGAGTTCGCCCGCTGGCACGCCGCCAGCGAAGAGCACGCCCGTGCCTGGCTGCAACTGGGCATGCTCGACCAGCGCTTCAGCGCCGCTGCCGGCCCTGCGCGCCAGGCCCTGCTGCAATCACGCGCCGGCCTGCGCCAGCGGGTGCGCAAGCTGGGCAGCGGCCTGGCCAGCCTGGTGCTGGTGGTCGGCCTGCTGAGCTGGGTCAGTGCCCATCAATCGCTGGGCTATTGGTTGGCCGACCAGCGCACCGGCACCGGCGAGCAGCGTACCTTGCGCCTCACCGACGGCACCCTGATCAGCCTCAACACCCATTCGGCGGTGGATATCCGCTTCGACGAGAAACAGCGCCTGATCGTCCTGCACGAAGGCGAAATCTCCATCGAGACCGGCCACAAGGACGATCGTCCGTTTGTAGTCACCACCGAAGACGGTCGCCTGCGTGCCCTGGGAACGCGCTTCCTGGTCAAGCTCGAAGATCAGGGCACACGCCTGAGCGTGCTGCAGTCGGCAGTAGCGGCGCGCCCGCAAGACAGCGGCGACGAGCAGATTTTCAAGGAAGGCCAGCAGGTGCTGATGAACCACGACCGCCTGGGCCGCGCCGACGGCCTGGCCGCCGGAGCCGATGCCTGGACCCGCGGCATGCTGGTGGTCGACAACGTGCGCCTGGCCGATCTGGTCGAGGAGCTGGGGCGTTACCGCAGCGGGCACCTGGGGGTTGCTACGGATGTGGCCGACCTGCGCATTACCGGCAGCTTCCCGCTCAATGATATCGACCTGGCACTGACCTCGTTGCTACCGACCTTGCCGGTGCAGATCGAGCAGCGCACGCCGTGGTGGGTGACGGTGGTGGCTAAAAGCGATACGCCGGCGAGCAGCGTGAAATAAAAATCAAAATTATTTTCACTAACCCCTGACACTTTTTCCAACTCACTCGGCAAGGAAGCTAGTTAGCACTTACTTCCGTCGAGGAGCCGCTGTATGTCCCGCGCTTTTGAGAACTTCCTGCGTCCCGGTCTGCTGGCCGTGGCCATTGCCCTGACAGCACCTCTGGCGAGCAGCCCGCTGATCGCTGCCGTGCAATCGGCCACCCTGCGCAGCTACAACCTGCCTGCCGCGCCGCTGTCGACCACGCTCAACCAGATCGCCAGCCAGGCTGGCATCGCCCTGGCCCTGGACCCGAGCCTGGCCAGCGGCCGCACCTCGGCGCCGGTCAACGGCCAGTACGATGGCGTCGGCGCCCTGCAAGCGGCCCTGCGCGGCACCGGCCTGCAACTGCAGCAGAGCAGCGCCGGCACCTACAGCCTGATCGCCACCCCCGAGGGTACCCTGGCGCTGCCGGAAACCAGCGTCAACGCGCGCAGCGACTACGAAAGCGCCTGGGGCCCGGCCACCGGTTTTACCGCCACGCGCACCGCCGCTGGTACCAAAACCGACACCCCGATCGTTGAAGCACCCCGCTCGATGAGCGTGATCACCCGTGAACAACTGGACGACCGCCAGGTTCTCAACCTCAACGACGCGCTGCGCTACACCGCTGGCGTACAAAGCAGCGGCTATGGCTCCGACACCCGCGCCGACTGGCTGCGGGTACGCGGTTTCGACCCGACCCAGTTCCTCGACGGCCTGCCTTTGCCCAAAGGCTCGTTCGCCAACCCGAAGGTCGAGCCGTGGAACCTTGAGCGCATTGCCGTGCTGCGCGGCCCGGCCTCGTCGGTGTATGGCCAGACCCCGCCCGGCGGCATGCTCGACATGGTCAGCCGTCGCCCCCAGGCTGAAAGCGCCCACCAGGTCGAAGCCCAGGTTGGCAGCAACAACCACCGCCAGATCAACTTCGACAGCACCGGCAAGATCGATGACGACGGCCAGTTCCTGTATCGCGTCAGCGGCGTGGTACGCGACAGCGGCGCACCGACCGACCACGTTCCAGACAAGCGCTACAACCTCGCGCCCAGCCTGACCTGGAACATGGATGAAGACACCAGCCTGACCTTCATCACCCAGTTCACCCGTGACGATACCGGTATCAGCGGCCAGTTCCTGCCGCTGCAGGGCACCAAGCTGGGCTCGCCGGCTGGCGACATCTCCCACCACAAGAACCTCGGTGACCCGGACTGGGAGTTCTACGATCGCACCTACTACGCCCTGGGCTATGCCTTCGAGCACCGTCTGAACGATGTCTGGCAGTTCCGTCAGAACCTGCGCTATACCAAGAGCGACCTGTCGTTCCAGGGCATCAACGTCGCGACCATGAACAACGATACCTCCACCCCAGGCGGCAGCGTCGAAGCAGACGGCAGCGTCCCGCGTGAAACCGGCATCGTCAACGAAGACATCAGCCAGTTCGCCGTCGACAACAACTTCCAGGCCGACTTCCAGACCGGCGCCCTGAGCCACACCCTGCTGATCGGCCTCGATCACCAGCGCTCGAACACCAATTACCGCTGGGACTACGGCCTGGCCTTCAGCGTGCCGCCAGGCAACGTGATCAACCCGCCGTACGGCCAGGACTTCTCCAAGGTGTCGTACTTCACCATGTACGACTACGGCCAGAAAACCCGCCAGACCGGCTTCTACATTCAGGACCAGATCGCCCTCGACAACTGGCGCCTGACCCTGGGCGGGCGTGAAGACTGGGTGCACACCGGCACCACCTTCCACAACCAGAACGATGCCACCAGCACCGAGCGCGACAAGGCCTTCACCGGCAACATCGGCCTGAGCTACGTGTTCGACAATGGCGTAACCCCGTACATCTCCTACACCGAGTCGTTCCAGCCGACCACCGGCGCCGCCGTCGCCTCCACTGACTCGTTCAAACCCACCGAAGGCCGCCAGTACGAAGTCGGCATCAAGTACCAGCCGGTGGGCAGCAAGAACCTCTACACCGCTGCCGTGTATGACTTGCGCCAGGACAACGTGAAAGTTACCGAAGGCAACATTACCCAGCAGGTTGGCCAGTTGCAGGTCCGCGGCCTGGAACTGGAAGCCACCACCCAGGTGACAGAGAACCTCAAGGTGATCGGTTCCTACAGCTACACCGATACCGAGATCCTCAAGGGTGCGGCCAACGAGCAAGGCAACCGCATGGCCCTGATCCCGCGCAACCAGGCGACCCTGTGGGCCGACTACACCTGGCACAACGGCCTGCTCGACGGCTTCGGCGTCGGCGGTGGCGTGCGCTATGTCGGTGACAACTACGGCAACACCACCAACACCGATCTGGGCTATGTCGGCTCCTACACCGTCTACGACGCCTCGGTGCACTACGACCTGGGCCGCAAGGTCAGCACGCTCAAAGGCATGACCGTCGCCGTCGAGGCCAAGAACCTGTTCAACAAGGACTACCTGGCCAACTGCGACGGTTACTGGTGCTACTACGGTGACGAGCGCAACGTGGTTGCCAGCGTCAACTACAAGTTCTAAGGCCGCGGATGAACAGCCGAACCATCCGCCGCTGGTCCTTCGTGCATACCTGGACCAGCCTGATCTGCACCCTGTTCCTGCTGATGCTGGCAGTCACTGGCTTGCCGCTGATCTTTCATCACGAGATCGACCACCTGCTGGGCGATGCCCCCGAGCTCAAGGAGATGCCGGCCGACACGCCCAGGCTCGACTTGCAGGAACTGGTGCTCAAGGCCCAGGCCCATCGCCCCGGTGAAGTGAT
Organism: Pseudomonas sp. UC 17F4; assembly: GCF_900101695.1. Lineage (NCBI taxonomy): Bacteria > Pseudomonadati > Pseudomonadota > Gammaproteobacteria > Pseudomonadales > Pseudomonadaceae > Pseudomonas > Pseudomonas sp. UC 17F4. The sequence continues at coordinate 1,189,013 of NZ_FNKV01000001.1, read as the reverse complement.
GCAATACTTCGGCTGGGATGAAGACGACCGCAACGGCGTGGTCGCGATCATGGCCGCTACCGCAGGTACCGAGCCGAACTCGTCGCACACCTTCATGCTCGATGCACGCAGCGGCGAAGCGGTGGAAATGCCTTCGGCCAACGGCGGTTTCATGATGACCATGCTGCGCCTGCACGTGGACATGTTTGCCGGCCTGCCCGGCAAACTGCTGCTGGCGTTCATGGGGCTGTTGTTCGTGGTGGCGATCATCTCTGGCGTGGTGCTCTATGCGCCGTTCATGCGCCGGCTGAAGTTCGCTACGGTGCGCAACGACAAATCCACGCGTCTGCGCTGGCTCGACCTGCACAACCTGATCGGCATCGTCACCCTGACCTGGGCGCTGGTGGTGGGCGTCACCGGGGTGATCAGCGCGCTGTCGGACCTGGTCATCGCCGCCTGGCGCAACGACAGCCTGACGGCGATGGTTGCGCCCTACCGCGATGCACCGCCGCTGACCGAACTGGCACCGGTCAGCCGTGTGCTGGATATCGCCGCCGACGCCGCACCGGGCATGCAGCCGGACTTCATCGCCTTCCCCGGTACGCGTTTCTCCAGCGAGCACCACTATGCGGTGTTCATGAAAGGCAGCACCCACCTGACCGCGCACCTGCTGACGCCGGTGCTGATCGACGCGAGCAACCTGCAAGTCACCGCCATCGGCGACCGCCCCTGGTACATGGACGCCATGGGCCTGTCGCAGCCGCTGCACTTTGGTGACTACGGCGGCCGGCCAATGCAGATCCTCTGGGCAGTGCTGGATGTGCTGACCATCATCGTCCTGGGTAGCGGCGTGTACCTTTGGGTGGTGCGCCGGCGGGCCAGCAAGCCGCTGGTTGCGGCGCAGATGGAGACGCTGCAATGAAGCGCAAGACGTCAGGTTTCTGGAGCGTATTCGCCATACCGACAGTCATTGCCCTGCTGGGCGCGCTAGGGCTGTTTGCTGCCCTGCTCGGCGATGGCTGGTGGGATGCACTGGCCTGGGTAGGGCTGGGGCTGCCGGCTCTTTACAGTTTGCGAGGCTTGGCGAGATAGCTATCGCGGGTCAAGCCCGCTCCCACAGCATGGGTCCTGTAGGAGCGGCGGTGCGACGACTCGACTTGACCCGCGAAGCGCTTGATTAGCTCACCAGCTTCGGCAGGCACTCATCCAGCCGCTTGTACAGCGCACTGCCAGCGGGCCAGTTACGCAACAGCCGCGCGCGGTCGCGGGCGAAGGCCTGGGCGAAGCTCCTCTGGGTGGCGTGCTGGCACATGGCATCGAGGTCGATCAGCGACCATTGGCCGTCCTGCCAGAACAGGTTGTGGCCTTTCATGTCGCCATGGCTGATGCGCTCGTGGATCAGTTGCCCAAGCAGCTGTTGCAGGGCCTGCAACTGCTCCTCTGGCACCTCGCCAGACTCGACATAAGGCGCAAAACAGGCCAGCAAGTCCGGGCCATCGGCATACTCGGTAACCAGGTAGGCGCGGCTGCGCAAGCCCATGAAGCGCAGCTCCTGCACCGCCAGCGGCTTGGGCGTGGCAATGCCGAGAAACTCCAGGCGATGCCCTTCGATCCACGAATGCCAGGCCCGGCTCGGACGCCAGAAGCGCTTGAACCAGTGGGCGGTGTTCTTGATGTTGTAGCGCTTGAGCACCAGCGGCCGGCCATCGACCTCGACTTTCGCGACACTGGCAGCGCCGCCGGTCTTGTACAGGTGGCCCTGGTCGATCAGCGCATCGGCCTGCTCCAGCACTGGCAGCATGGCGGCCACTTCAGTGCGGCGGATCGAACGCAGGCCCGACGGGCCGCGCTCGACGCTGAACAGCGTGCACTCGCGCCCGGCCTTGTCGAGGTAGTCCTTCAGGCGCCAGCTGCGCACCTTGTCGATCTGCTTTTGCAGTGCTTCGAGCGGCAAGGCGTGCTCGGCGTTGGCCAGCAGGTAATGCACCAGCAGCTCTTCGATAAAAGGCTCCAGGCGCTTGGGCAACTGGGCGAACAGCACCCCGAGGTTGTGTAGCACTTGTTGGCGCGACAGGGGCTGGCCGAGGGTTTCGGCCTTGATCCCGGCGCCATCGATCAGATACAGCTGGCCGTCGTGACGCAGCAGGTTGTCCAGGTGCAGGTCGTCCTGCCACAGGCCCTTGGCGTGCATCTGCGCCACGGCGGTCAGCGCTTCGCCAAGTACCAGGTGCTGTTCATCGGCCAGCGGCGGCAGGGCTTCGACCTGCGCCCAGGCATCGGCCAGGCTTTGCGCGTTTTCGAGAAACTCGAACAGCAGCCAGCCACCCTCGCCTTCGCGCAAGCCATCGGCCAGCAGCAACGGCGTGGTCAGGCCCTGCGCGGCCAGCAGCCGTGCGCCGTCCAGCTCGCGTTGAAAATGCCGGGCGGCGCTGCTGCCAACCAGCAACTTGGCCAAAACCGGCTTGCCGCGCCAGATTCCGGCGCCGACGTAACGCTGGCCGGGCAACACCCGCAACAGGCTGAGCAATTGCAGCTCGGCGCTGCCAGCGGCGTCGGCCAGGCTGATGTTCAGCGGCAGGTCCGGGCTGCGCCCGGCATCCTTGAGTTCAGACAAACGCATCAGCGAGCCTCTTTCTCACGGCGGCGGCGCGTCAGGCGCTGCAGCCAGGTATCGACCAACGGGCTGTCGCTGGGCTGGTCCAGGTAGGACGAGAGCATCACCCGCACTTCGGCCTCACTCCAGATCGGCGCCCGGCGTAACAGCGGCTCAAGGTCTTTGAGGCGGTCGCGCATGCCCAGCAGCAACGGCCGGGTTTTCTCCAGGTCGATCAGTTGCGCCAACCAGCCGTCGCTGCGGGTGCGCAGGAAGATATGCTTGGGATAAAAGCAGCCATGCACCTGGTTGGCCGCGTGCAGGGTGCGCGCCAGCTGCCCGCAGGCGCGCAGGATGCCCTGGCGCTGGCCGATGTCCAGTTGTGGCCACTGCTCCAGCAGGCTGTCGAGGTCGCTCCACTCATCCAGGGCGCGGGTCATGAGGATCGCCCGGCGCTCGCCTTCAACCTTGCGCTCGCCGTAATACACCGCCTGCAATGCGGGAATGCCGAGCTTCTGGTAGCGGCTGATATTGCGAAACTCGCGGGCGAAGGTCGGCTCGCCAAACGGCTTGTGCAACGTGCGGGTCAGGTAGTCGCTCTGGCGCTTGAGGTAGTAGCCCTTGCCTTCAAGTTCCAGGCGATAGACGCTGCTCCAGCCGCCACGGCCGGTGTTGGGCTCATCCACCGCATCGAGCTGCAGGGCCCAGAGCTGGTCGAAGCCGTTGAGGCCATGGCGCTCAAGCAGTGCCTTATCGGCACCGGCAAGAAAATCAGTCATTCGCGTCCCTCGAAAAACGTCACCACATGACGAATGCGGCGCTTGTCCGATTCATTCAGACGCTCGCGCCCGCGGTACTGCAGGTAAAAGCGCAGGCGCTGGGTGTTGGACAAGTGATACTTGGCCACTTTGTCCAGGCACGCCAGGTCTTTGGTGATGCGGTAACGCAGCATGAAGCCCCACCAGAAATCGCCGGTCGGGCAGTCGATGAAGAATAGCGTGGCCTGGTCGTCCACCAGCAGGTTGCGCCACTTCAGGTCGTTATGGGTGAAGTGATGGTCATGCATGATCCGCGTATGGCGGGCCAGCTGACGGCTGATGTGATCGACCCAGGCGCGATCGGCCAGGCGCGCATCGTTGCGCTCGGCCAGGGCCGAAAGGTCTTCGGTGCGCGGCAGCTCGCGGGTGATCATCGCCCCGCGGCCGAACGCCAGGCCATTGCGCTCATGACCGAAGGCGACCACTTCGGCGGTGGGAATGTCCCACTTGGCGAACTGCTTGAGGTTCTGCCATTCAGCCTTGATCCGCGGCCGCCCGAGGTAGCGGCGCAAGCCTTTGCCGGCGCCGGTATAGCGTTTGACGTAATAGTTGACCCCGTCGCGCTCGACCCGGATCACTTCGCTCAGCGGGTCGTGGGTCAGGCGCTCGCCCTTGAGGGCGAATACCGCGTCGATACTGCCAAAATCCGTCGCCAGGGCCTGATACGCAGGCTCCAGTTTCCAACCCGCCATCAGAGCGCGTCTCCGTACCGTTGTTTACGCTCGTAGAGCTTGCGCGCCTTGCCTTCCAGCCAGGCCAGCAGCCCCGCTTCTTCGGCCAGGATCTGGCGTAGCGGCTGCTGGAAGTAGCCCCGCAAGAAGCGCAACTTGTCGCGCCGGGTCAGGCCGATGTCCAGCGCCGAGAAATACAGCGCGGCCAGGTCCTTGTCACGCCAGCGGCGAGAGATTTTCGCCCGGGTCTGGGCGCGGTGCAGGTCGATGACCGACAACTTGAAGTCATCGGCCGTCACCGGCCGGTCGGTGTGCAGCAAGAAGTGGCAGATGTAGCAGTCGCGGTGGTTGACCCCGGCGCGGTGCATCATGCCGGTCATGCGCGCCACTTCAGCGATCAGCGCACGCTTGAGGCGTGGCTGCGGCGGTTGCTTGAGCCAGTCGATGCTGAAGTCTTCAAGGCTGACGGTCGGTGCCAGCTCTTCAGTGACGATAAACGAATGCTGGGTCGCCGGGTTGTCGCCACGTTCGCCATAGGCAACCGCGGTCATGGTCGGCACGCCCACCTGGTGCAGGCGCTGGATAGCCTGCCATTCCTGGCCGGCACCGAGCACCGGCAGCTTGGCGGTGAACAGGTTCTTGAAGATCTCGCCCCAGCCGATGCCGCGGTGAATCTTGACGAAATAGCCACGGCCTTCGACCTCGGTGCGCAGGGTACGGCGGCCTTCCAGCTCGCGGTACACCTCGCCCTGCAAGGCCTCGACGGCCTCGAAGGCATCGCGCCCGGCCCACAGGCGCTTGAACGGCTCAGCCAATATCAGTTTCATGCGCGCTCCTGCGCCAGGATCACGTCGGCGGCATGCTCGGGCATGCTGTAGAGGTCGGCGGTATCGGCAAATGCCAGGCCATTGCGCGCCCAGTCGACGCGGGCCGAGCCGTCTTCGAGCATGCGTTGCAGGTAGCGATTGAGCTGCTCCTGCGCGAACGGCTCATCGAGCACCAGGCCGCTGTCGGCCTCGGCGATGTAATGGGCATAGCCGCACACGGCCGAGACCAGCACCGGCAGCCCGGCGACCAGTGCTTCAAGCAGCACGGTGCCGGTGTTTTCGTTGTAGGCCGGGTGAATCAGCAGGTCGGCGCCGAGCAGGAATCGCGGAATATCGCTGCGGCCCTTGAGGAACTGCACCTGCTCGGTCAGGCCGAGGGTCGCGCTTTGCAACTGGAACACCTTGGGGTCGTCCTGGCCGATGACCATCAGCCGCGTGCGCTTGCGCAAGGCCGACGGCAAGGCGGCCAGGGCCTTGAGGCTGCGGTCGACGCCCTTGGTCTTGAAGCCCGAACCGATCTGCACCAGCAGCAGCTGATCGTCTTTCAGGTCGAATTCGCGGCGGAACTCGGCGCGGATCTCGGCGGCATTGGCCGGCGCCCGGCGATCCTGGCTGATGCCGGGTGGCAGCAGGTGGAAGCGCTCGATCGGCGTGTCGTAGTGTTTGATGAACAGCGGCTGCTGGACTTCGGAGATCATCAGGATCTCGGTCTTGGCGTCCTTGGCGAACACCGCCCGCTCGTATTCAGCGAAATGCCGGTAACGGCCCCAACGCCGATACAGCGAATTACGCAGGGTCTGCGCCTTGTCTTCGAAGCAGCCGTCAGCAGCAAAGTAGACATCCAGCCCGGGCATCTTGTTGAAGCCGATCAGGCGATCGACCGGGCGCTTGGCCAGATCCGCTTGCATCCAGGCACTGAGCTTCTCGTTACGCCGGTGGTTGAACAGCGCCTTGACCGGTGCCACCAGCACCTCGAAGCCCTCGGGCACGTCACCTTCCCAGATCAGCGTATAGACGCGGATCTGATGACCGCGCCGCTGGCACTCCAGGGCAATGCGCATGAAGTCGCGCTGCAGGCCACCGAAGGGGAAATACTTGTACAGAACAAAAGCCAGTTGCATCAACGAACATCCTCAGCCAGCAGCAACGCGCGCAATTGGCTCGCCACACGCTCGGGATTCAGGCGAGTGAAGCACAGCGGCCACTCGCGTTTGAGATCGAACCGGCGCTGGTCATCAGCGCTCGGCTTGTAGGTACATTTTTTCTGCAGGCACGGCGCGCAGGCAAAATCGCTGGCGATGTGCACCTGGGACTTGCCATAGGCCCCGGTCAGCCCCGGGTTGGTCGGCCCGAACAGCGACAGGGTCGGCACATCCAGCGCCGCCGCCAGGTGACCAAGGCCGGTGTCCACGGCAATGCAGGCCTTGGCCGCCGCCAGCACCCGGGCAACACCCACCAGGTTGAGCTTGGGCAGTACCTGACAGTTGGCCAGGCCCTGGGCGATGCGCTCGGCACGCGCCTGTTCGGCCGGGTTGCCCCACGGCAAGCGTACCTGCAGGCCTTGCTGGCCAAGGCGTTCGGCCAACTGGCGCCAGTAGGCTTCCGGCCAGTGCTTGGTTGCCCAGGTGGTGCCGTGCAGGAACACCACGAACGGCGCCGCCGGCGGCAACTGCAGGCGGTTCAGGTCCAGGCCGTAATCACCCAGGCCTGCTGGCAGGTTGTAGCCCAGCGCCAGGGCAAACAACTGGCGTACCCGCTCTACCGCATGCTGGCCGCGCTCGACCGACAAACGCCGGTCGTAGAAGCGGCTGGACAGCCCTTCACGGGCCGAGTAACGGTCCATGCCGGCCACCGGCGCCTTGACGTAACGGGTCAGCCAGGCCGACTTGACCAGGCCTTGGGCGTCGATCACCAAATCGTACTTGCGCTCGCGCAGACGCTGCTTGAACTGGCGCCATTCGCCGCTCTTGAAGGTCTGCCAGAGGTTCTTGCGCCAGCGACGGATGGCCACCGGGATGATCGTGTCGACTGCCGGGTGCCAGCTGGGGATCTCGGCGAAGCCTTCTTCCACCACCCAGTCGAAGCGGATGCCGGGGATCGCCCGGGCAGCGTCGGTCAGCGCCGGCAGCGCGTGGATCACATCGCCCAGGGACGAGGTCTTGATCAGCAGTACCCGCACTTAGTCGACCTCGGCCATGACGTCGATCAGGCTCGGGCCGTTCAGGCGCTGCAACGCAGCTTCCACGGCTTCCGGTTCCAGCTGACGCAAGCAGTTGTAATGGCCGAAGCGACAGGTACGGTCGAAGCATGGGCTGCACTCCAGGCCCAGGCGCACCACCTCGACCTGATCGGCCAAAGGTGGGGTAAAGCCCGGCGAAGTAGAGCCGTAGACCGCCACCAGCGGGCGGTTCAGCGCCGCCGCCACGTGCATCAGCCCGGAATCGTTGGACACCACCGCATCGCTGCACGACAGCAGGTCGATGGCCTCGGCCAGCGAGGTTTCGCCGCTGAGGTTGGTTGCTTCTTCACGCAGGCCCGGGATCAGCCGCGCACGAATGGCCTCGCCGACCGCGTGGTCGTTCTTCGAGCCGAACAACCAGACCTGCCAGCCTTCGCGGATCTTGGTCTCGGCGACCTTGGCGTAATGCTCCGACGGCCAGCGCTTGGCTTCGCCGAACTCGGCACCGGGGCACAGTGCCAACACCGGGCGATCCAGGCTCAGGCCGAACTTGGCCAGGGCGGCGTCGCGGCTCGGCGCTTCGATCTGCAGGCTCGGGCGCGGGTACGGCTGCGGCAACTCGGCGCCGGCCGGGTAGGCCAGGGCCATGAAGCGCTCGATCATCAGCGGGTACTTGGCCTTGTCGAGCTTGCGCACGTCGTTGAGCAGGCCGAAACGCAGCTCGCCGCGCCAGCCGGTACGCTTGGGGATGCCGGCAAAGAACGGCACCAGCGCCGATTTCAGCGAGTTGGGCAGCAGGATCGCCTGGTCGTACTGGCCAGCCAGGGACTTGCCGATACGCCGGCGCGTGGCAAGCTCCAGCGCGCCGTGGCCGAGCGGGAAGCTCAAGGCCTGGCGCACTTCAGGCATGCGCTCGAGGATCGGCCGGCTCCACTCGGGCGCCAGCACATCGATCACACATTCCGGGTGACGCTGCTTCAGGCACTGGAACAGGGTCTGCGCCATTACCATGTCGCCCACCCAGCTGGGGCCAATGATCAAAATTCTCATGCTTTATCCAGAAACGATCAGGGAGGCTGCAAACTGTTCGCAAACAGCCTGGCCTCCCCTCTTTATATTCAGGCTATATGTCGACCAGTGTACGCCACTCGGGCTGTACTGTGGTCGTGGCAGGCGTCCTGGTGCCTGAACCGCCTGGCCGATGGCTCAACTCAAACCCAGCTGCGACCAGATCCGCCGCACCTCCTGGCGCTCCTGGACGAACTGCCCGGCATCGATTACCCCGGCCTGCTTTTGCAGGGCCTGGCGGTGCGCGGCGGAACGGAACGCCTTGTACACCTCGCGCAGCAGCACGGCATCGCTGGCGGGCATCAGCCCGGCCTGCTCAAGCTCTTCGAGGATGCGGATGTTGTCGGTCCAGCGCAGCAGTGCCGGATGGTCGTGAGACCAGGCCAAAGCGGCGTATTGCACCATAAATTCGATATCGACGATACCACCGGCATCCTGCTTGATATCGAAGGGCACGCCGGCCTCGAAAGCATTGGCCGCAGTCCCGGCGGCGCTGAGCTTGGTGCCGAGGTTGTCGCGCATCTTGGCGCGCATCTCGCTGACCTCGGCCTGCAGCTTGGGCAGGTCGCGGGCCTGGCCAAGGATGCGCGCGCGCACCGCCTCGAACGCCGTGCCCACCTGCGGGCAACCGACCAGCACCCGGGCGCGGACCAGGGCTTGGTGCTCCCAGGTCCAGGCTTCGTTCTGCTGGTAACGCTCGAAGGCGCCCAGGGAGCTGACCAGCAACCCCGACGCACCCGAAGGTCGCAGGCGCATGTCCACGTCGTAGAGCTGCCCGGAGTTGGTCTGGGTGGTCAGCAGGTGAATGATGCGCTGGCCCAGGCGGGTAAAGAACTGCGCGCTGTCGATCGGCTTGGCGCCATCGGTTTCGGCCTGCGGGTCGCCGTCGTGGATGAACACCAGGTCCAGGTCCGAGCCGTGGCCCAGCTCGATGCCGCCAACCTTGCCGTAGCCGACAATAATGAAGCCCGGGTCGCACAGGCTGCCGTCGCTGCGCTTGGGCTGGCCGTGACGGCTGACCGTCTGGCGCCAGGCCAGGGCCAGCACCTGGTTGAGAATCGCCTCGGCCAGCCAGGTCAGGTAGTCGCTGACTTTCATCAACGGCAGGTTGCCGGCGATTTCTGAAGCGGCCACGCGCAGGCTGTGGGCCAGTTTGAAGTGGCGCAAGGCCTCCATTTGCTGCTCGAGATCGTCCTCGGGGATGCGCGTCAGCCGCTCGCGCAGCTCGGCGGCCAGTTCCGGGGCCTGCGGCGGGCTGAACAGGCGGCCTTCGTTAAGCAGTTCATCGAGCAGCAGCGGGAAGCGGGTGATCTGCTCGGCGATCCATGGGCTGGCGGCGCACAGGGTCAGCAGGCGGCGCAGGGCGCCGGGGTTTTCGGTGAGCAGCACCAGGTAGGCCGAACGCCGGGCTACCGCTTCGACCAGCGGCAACACCCGTTCCAGCACCAGGTCCGGGTCGGCGTGCTCCACCGCCTGGGCCAGCAGGCGCGGAATAAAGGCATCCAGACGTTCACGCCCCAGGCGCTGCATGGCCCGCAACTGCGGGCTGACACGCAAGCCGGCGAGTTGCTTGAGGGCTTTTTGCGGGTCGGCAAAACCGGCGTCCTGCAACTGACGGCAGGCGGCCTCTTCATTCTGAGCTTCTTCCCACAGCGGCAGCCATTCGCCGCCGACAATCACTTCGCCTTCTTCATTCTCGTCTTCGTCCGGGTCGGCAATCACCTGGCGAAAGTGCCAGTCGATGCGCCCACGCCAGTGCATCAGTTGGGCATGGAAGCTCGGCCAGTCGGCAAAGCCAAGCATGAAGGCGATGCGCGCGCGGTCCAGCTCATCGTCCGGGAGCATCTGGGTCTGGCGGTCGGCAATCGCCTGGATCGCGTGTTCGGTATAGCGCAGGAATTCATAGCCTTCGCGCAGCTCGGCAATCACCGCCGGCGGCAGGTAACCCTGGCCTTCGAGGGTCGACAGCACTTTGAGCAACGGCCGCTGCTGCAGGCTCAGGTCGCGCCCGCCGTGAATCAACTGGAAGGCCTGGGCAATAAATTCGACTTCGCGGATGCCGCCGGCACCCAGCTTGATATTCTCGGCCATGCCCTTGCGCCGCACTTCCTGCTGGATCAGCTGCTTCATGGTGCGCAGCGCTTCGATCGCCGAGAAATCCAGGTAACGCCGGTAAACGAAGGGCCGCAGCAGGTCCAACAACTGCGCGCCGGCCACTTGGTCACCGGCCACCACCCGCGCCTTGATCATCGCGTAGCGTTCCCAGTCGCGGCCCTGGTCCTGGTAGTACTGCTCCAGAGCATTGAAGCTGAGCACCAAAGCGCCGGCCGAGCCATACGGGCGCAGGCGCATGTCGACCCGAAATACAAAGCCGTCGACAGTGATCGGGTCGAGGGCCTTGATCAGCCGCTGGCCCAGGCGGGTGAAGAACTCCTGGTTGTCCAGCGAGCGCTTGACCCCTTCGGTCTCGCCACCTTCGGGAAAGGCGAAAATCAGGTCGATGTCCGACGACAGGTTCAGCTCCACCGCGCCGAGCTTGCCCATGCCCAGCACCACCATGTGCTGCGGCTCACCGCTGCGATGGCCGATCGGCGTGCCGAACTGCTGGCAATGGCGCGGGTACAGCCAGTTGTAGGCCTGGTCTATACAGGCGTCGGCAAGGTCGGACAGGTCGCGGCAGGTCTGCACCAGGTCGGCCTGGCGAGTCAGGTCGCGCCAGATAATCCGCACCTGCTGGCGGCTGCGCTGGCGGCGCAGGTTGCGCGCCAGTTCGTCCTCGCTCTCGGCGGTCTGGCTGGCGGCAGCGATCTGCGCGCACAACTGGCCCGCGGCAAAGGCCCGGTCGAGTTCGCCACTGGCGGCCAGATCGACCAGCATCGCCGGGTCGCGCAGCACCTGTTCAAGGGCAAAATCACTGGCCGCAGTCACCCGGGCGAACTGCGCCCAGCGTTCGGCGTTCCAGTCAGCAACAGACAGTTCTGGCTGCAGGGCGACAGCCGCACGAAACGATTGCTCGTTACGGCTGACCAAGGCAGTGAGGGTGGCCGGCAGTTCGGCCAGCAAAGGCAGGCTCATGGTCTATCCTTGATCGGCGAGATTGGGTTGGCAGCGAGCGGACCGGGGAACCCTGACCACGGTTGGACTGTCGTACAAAAGTTAGAAATAGCTGTAAAAACTGATTTTCTGGCAGAAACCATCGCAGCAAACCTTTTCTTAACTTGTTTTTAACCACCGGTATCGATTTTTCCCACAACCCGAACTGCGGCCACGAGCCATTTTTGTGTAGTTTTACTACTGCCCGATCACTTCAAAAGCATGAAATGGTGATTCATTTGTAGTAAAACTACACAACGCCGGTACACTCTCCGGTAATCCAAGAATTTTATGTCGTCTGCCCAAAAGGCCAGTCGCAAACTCAGGCAACCGATTCTGGAAGCCTTTCCGCCCTGGAGCAAGCCATGCAAGACCTCGATCCCGTCGAAACCCAGGAATGGCTGGACGCCCTGGAGTCGGTTCTCGACAAAGAAGGCGAAGACCGCGCTCACTACCTGATGACCCGTATGGGCGAGCTGGCCACCCGTAGTGGCTCTCAGCTGCCATATGCCATCACCACGCCATACCGCAACACCATCCCCGTTACCCACGAAGCACGCATGCCTGGCGACCTGTTCATGGAACGCCGCATTCGCTCGTTGGTCCGTTGGAACGCGCTGGCCATGGTGATGCGCACCAACCTGAAAGACTCGGACTTGGGCGGCCACATTTCGAGCTTCGCCTCCAGTGCCACCCTGTACGACATCGGCTTCAACTACTTCTTCCAGGCTCCGACCGAAGAACACGGCGGCGACCTGATCTTCTTCCAGGGCCACGCCTCGCCTGGCGTCTACGCCCGCGCCTTCATGGAAGGCCGCATCAGCGAAGACCAGATGAACAACTTCCGCCAGGAAGTCGATGGCAAGGGCCTGTCTTCGTACCCGCACCCATGGCTGATGCCTGACTTCTGGCAGTTCCCGACCGTTTCCATGGGTCTGGGCCCGATCCAGGCGATCTACCAGGCACGCTTCATGAAGTACCTGGAAAGCCGCGGCTACATCCCTGCAGGCAAGCAGAAAGTCTGGTGCTTCATGGGCGACGGCGAGTGCGACGAGCCGGAATCCCTGGGCGCAATCTCGCTGGCTGGCCGCGAGAAGCTCGACAACCTGATCTTCGTCATCAACTGCAACCTGCAGCGCCTCGACGGCCCGGTTCGCGGCAACGGCAAGATCATCCAGGAACTCGAAGGCGTGTTCCGTGGTGGTGGCTGGAACGTCAACAAAGTGGTCTGGGGCCGTTTCTGGGACCCACTGCTGGCCAAGGACGTCGACGGTATCCTGCAGCGTCGCATGGACGAAGTCATCGACGGCGAGTACCAGAACTACAAGGCCAAGGACGGCGCGTTCGTCCGTGAGCACTTCTTCAACACCCCAGAACTCAAGGCCATGGTCGCCGACCTGTCCGACGACGAGATCTGGAAGCTCAACCGTGGCGGCCACGACCCGTACAAGGTCTATGCGGCCTACCACCAGGCGGTCAACCACAAAGAGCAACCGACCGTCATCCTGGCCAAGACCATCAAGGGTTACGGCACCGGTGCTGGCGAAGCCAAGAACACCGCGCACAACACCAAGAAGGTCGACGTCGACAGCCTGCGTCACTTCCGCGATCGTTTCGACATCCCGGTCAAGGACGAAGAGCTGGAAAACCTGCCGTTCTTCAAGCCTGAAGAAGGCAGCGCCGAAGCCCGTTACCTGGCCGAGCGCCGCAGCGCCCTGGGTGGCTTCGTGCCGCAGCGCCGCGCCAAGAGCTTCAGCATCCCGACCCCGCCACTGGAAACCCTGAAGGCGATCCTCGACGGCTCGGGCGACCGTGAAATCTCCACCACCATGGCCTTCGTGCGGATCCTCGCGCAACTGGTCAAGGACAAGGAAATCGGCCAGCGCATCGTCCCGATCATCCCGGACGAAGCCCGTACCTTCGGTATGGAAGGCATGTTCCGCCAGCTGGGCATCTACTCCTCCGTCGGCCAGCTCTACGAGCCAGTCGATAAAGACCAGGTGATGTTCTACCGCGAAGACAAAAAGGGCCAGATCCTCGAAGAAGGCATCAACGAAGCAGGCGCCATGTCCTCCTTCATCGCTGCCGGTACTTCGTACTCGAACCACAACCAGCCGATGCTGCCGTTCTACATCTTCTACTCGATGTTCGGCTTCCAGCGTATCGGCGACCTGGCCTGGGCCGCTGGCGACAGCCGCACCCGTGGCTTCCTGATCGGCGGTACCGCCGGCCGTACCACCCTCAACGGTGAAGGCCTGCAGCACGAAGACGGTCACAGCCACATGCTGGCCGCGACCATCCCGAACTGCCGCACCTATGATCCGACCTACGGCTACGAGCTGGCGGTGATCATCCAGGACGGCATGAAGAAGATGACCGAAGAGCAACAGGACGTCTTCTACTACATCACCGTGATGAACGAGTCCTACCAGCAGCCAGCCATCCCGGCCGGTGTCGAGGAAGGCATCATCAAGGGCATGTACCTGCTCGAGGAAGACACCCGCGAAGCGGCGCACCACGTTCAGTTGCTGGGCTCCGGCACCATCCTGCGTGAAGTTCGCGAAGCGGCGAAGATCCTGCGTGAAGAGTTCAACGTTGGCGCCGACGTCTGGAGCGTTACCAGCTTCAACGAACTGCGTCGCGACGGCCTGGCCGTAGAGCGCAGCAACCGCCTCAAGCCTGGTCAGAAACCTCAGGTTACCTACGTCGAAGAGTGCCTGGCTGGCCGTAAGGGCCCGGTCATTGCCTCCACCGACTACATGAAGCTGTTCGCCGAGCAGATTCGCCAGTGGGTTCCGAGCAAAGAGTTCAAAGTCCTGGGTACCGATGGCTTCGGTCGCAGCGACAGCCGCAAGAAGCTGCGTCACTTCTTCGAAGTCGACCGCCACTTCGTGGTGCTGGCTGCCCTGGAAGCCTTGGCTGACCGTGGCGATATCGAACCGAAGGTCGTGGCTGAAGCCATCACCAAGTTCGGCATCGACCCGGACAAACGCAACCCACTGGACTGCTGAGGAGTATTTTTAAGTGAGCGAACTCATTCGCGTACCTGACATCGGCAGCGGTGAAGGTGAAGTCATCGAGCTGTTCGTCAAAGTTGGCGACCGTATCGAAGCCGACCAGAGCATCCTGACCCTGGAATCGGACAAGGCGAGCATGGAAATCCCTGCTCCCAAGGCCGGCGTGGTCAAGAGCCTGAAGGTCAAGCTGGGCGACCGTCTGAAAGAAGGCGACGAACTGCTGGAGCTGGAAGTCGAGGGCGCCGCTGCTGCGGCCCCAGCGGCTGCCGCCCCTGCCGCAGCGCCTGCTGGCGAAGAAAAACCTGCTGCTGCCCCGGCCCCGGCGGCCCCGGCCGCAGCACCGGCTGCCGCAACCGTCCAGGACATTCATGTTCCGGACATCGGCTCCTCGGGCAAGGCCAAGATCATCGAGCTGCTGGTCAAGGTCGGCGACAGCGTCGAAGCCGACCAGTCGCTGATCACCCTGGAATCGGACAAAGCCTCGATGGAAATCCCGTCGCCGGCTGCCGGCGTGGTGGAAAGCATCGGCGTCAAGCTTGAAGACGAAGTCGGCACTGGCGACTTCATCCTCAAGCTCAAGGTCCAGGGCGCTGCTGCCCCGGCGCCAGCGCCTGCCGCTGCTGCCCCGGCCGCCAAGGCTGAAGCCGCACCTGCTGCTGCACCTGCTCCGGCTGCCAAAGCCGAGGCCGCAGCGGCGCCTGCCGCTGCCCCTGCACCAAGCGGTGCCAAGGTTCACGCCGGCCCTGCCGTGCGTCAGCTGGCCCGTGAGTTCGGCGTCGAACTGAGCGCGGTTGCCGCCAGCGGCCCGCACGGTCGTGTGCTCAAGGAAGACGTGCAGGTTTACGTCAAGGCCATGATGCAGAAGGCCAAGGAAGCTCCAGCCGCCGGTGCCACCGGTGGTGCAGGCATCCCGCCGATCCCGGAAGTCGATTTCAGCCGCTTCGGCGAAATCGAAGAAGTGCCGATGACCCGCCTGATGCAAGTTGGTGCCACCAACCTGCACCGCAGCTGGCTGAACGTGCCACACGTGACCCAGTTCGACAGCGCCGACATCACCGAGCTGGAAGCTTTCCGCGTAGCCCAGAAGGCCGTGGCCGAGAAGGCTGGCGTCAAGCTGACCGTGCTGCCACTGCTGCTCAAGGCGTGCGCGCACCTGCTCAAGGAACTGCCGGACTTCAACAGCTCGCTGGCCCCGAGCGGCAAGGCGATCATCCGCAAGAAGTACGTCAACGTCGGCTTCGCGGTGGATACCCCGGACGGCCTGCTGGTCCCTGTGATCAAGAACGTCGACCAGAAGAGCCTGCTGCAACTGGCTGGCGAAGCGGCGGCCCTGGCAGAAAAAGCCCGGACCAAGAAGCTTTCGGCCGACGACATGCAAGGCGCCTGCTTCACCATTTCCAGCCTCGGCCACATTGGCGGCACCGGCTTTACGCCGATCGTCAACGCGCCGGAAGTGGCGATCCTCGGTGTCTCCAAGGCAACCATCCAGCCAGTCTGGGACGGTAAAGCCTTCCAGCCGAAGCTGATGCTGCCGCTGTCGCTGTCCTACGATCACCGCGTGATCAACGGTGCTGCTGCTGCGCGCTTCACCAAGCGCCTGGGCGACCTGCTGACCGACATCCGCACCATGCTGTTGTAATTGCTGTTTCCTGTCTCCCCTGCCGGGGGAGACAGGCTCCCTTTTCGAGCTGCCACGCTCGTACCTCAACCCCGTCATTTTGGCGGGGCTTTTTTTATCTGCTGGAAAGGTCCTGTGGAAGTGGGCTGAGCCCGCGATGCGCTGTGTCCGACTTAAGATTCCTACGCCAATGCCGACACAGTTAGTACGGAGGTCTCTGTATCGCTTGTCAGCCTCAAGCGCATGATGCAACCTTGCCGACACGCGTAGTAGCAGATTGCTCTATTTGCGCGAACAGCCTTCTTGAAGCGAGCTCTCGATGAAAAGCCAACCTGATGCCGCCAGCCGTATGGTGGCCGAGGTCGTGACGCAGTTGCCCGTGCCCTCGCGGCTCGGGATGCTGCGTTTCGAGCGGCTGAACGAGGCGAGCTGGGCGCTGCTCTATCTGGACCCTGGTTGCGAACGGCAATTTGGCCTGGCCGCCGTCGAACTCTGCGCCCTGGTCGGCTCGCCCTACGCCAGCCTGATGGAGCCCGAAGCGCGCTACAAACTGCACGACGCCATCCAGCTGCAACTGGCCCAGCGCCCGCATTACCTGGTGCGCTACACCCTGCACACCGGCCAGGGCCCGCTGCACCTGCTGGAGCTGGGCGAAGCCTACAAGCAGCACAACCGCCAGCTGCTGCGCGGTTACCTGATGGTCCTCGACAGCCAGCCGGGAGATACCCCGGACCTGTCGGCCGCCGACCTCGAAACCCGCAACAGTCGCCTGCAGATCGCCCTGCAGCTCAACCAGCGGGCCCAGCAGGAACAGCTCGAGCACCTGGAGCGGGTGCGCGCCCAGCAGGACCTGATCCTGCACCTGGCGCGCCATCGCTACAGCGCCAGCAACTCGCTGCTCGAAGCCGCCGAGCTGATCACCCGCAGTGCCTGCGAGATCTACAAGATCGACTGCGCAAGCATCTGGTACCTGGAAGAGCAGCAACTGCAGCCGATTTCGGCGTTCTACCGTTCGACCCAGGAATACCGCCTGCCCGAGCCCATCGACGCCAGCCGTTTTCCCGACTACCTTGAAGCGCTGCACACCAGCCGCGCCATCGACGCCCACAACGCCACCCACGACCCGCGCACCCGCGACATGGCCGAGAGCCTGCGCCCACGCGATATCAACGCCATGCTCGATGCCAGTATCCGCATCGATGGCCAGGTGGTCGGGGTGCTGTGCCTGGAGCAGACCGGCTCGGCGCGGGCCTGGCAAACCGATGAGATCGCCTTTGCTGGCGAGCTGGCCGACCAGTTCGCCCAGGTCATCAACAACCACAACCGGCGCACCGCGACCAATGCCCTGCACCTGTTCCAGCGCGCCGTCGAGCAAAGCGCCAACGCCTTCTTGCTGGTCAACCGCGACGGTGTGGTCGAGTACGTCAACCCAAGCTTTACCGCCATCACCCAGTACAGCACCGATGAAGTCCACGGCCACCGCCTGTCGGAGCTGCCGGCGCTGGAAAACCTCAGCGAGCTGCTGTTCGACGCGCCGTCGAGCCTGGCCATGGGCAACAGCTGGCAAGGCGAGTTCAAGAGCCGGCGCAAGAACCTCGAGCCCTACTGGGGCCAGCTGTCGATTTCCAAGGTGTTCGGCGACAATCGCGAACTGACCCACTATATCGGCATCTACGAAGACATCACCCAGAGCAAGCTGGCCCAGCAGCGCATCGAGCGCCTGGCCTACACCGACAACCTGACCAGCCTGGGCAACCGCCCGGCGTTCATCCGCAACCTCGACGAGCGCTTCGCCCGTGACAGCGACAGCCCAATCAGCCTGCTGCTGGTGGACATCGACAACTTCAAGCGGATCAACGACAGCCTCGGCCACCAGACCGGCGACAAGCTGCTGATCAGCCTGGCCCGGCGCCTGCGCAACAGCCTGAGCCCCGGCGGCAGTCTGGCGCGCTTTGCCAGTAACGAATTCGCCGTGCTGCTCGAAGACACCGACCTTGAAAGCGGCCAGCAGGTGGCCCAGCAACTGCTGCGCACCCTCGACAAACCGATGTTCGTCGACAACCAGCTGATCAACGTCACCGGCTCCGTGGGCCTGGCCTGCGCGCCGCTGCACGGGCGCGACCCGCAGACGCTGATGAAGAACGCAGGCCTTGCCCTGCACAAGGCCAAAGCCAACGGCAAGCACCAGGTCCAGGTGTTCACCGAAGCGCTCAATGCCGAGGCCAGCTACAAGCTGTTCGTCGAGAACAACCTTCGCCGCGCCCTGACCCAGAACGAGCTGGACGTGTTCTACCAGCCCAAGCTGTGCCTGCGCAGCGGCCGCCTGCTGGGCCTGGAAGCGCTGCTGCGCTGGAACCACCCGGAAAAGGGCATGATTCGCCCCGACCAGTTCATCAGCGTCGCCGAAGAGACCGGGCTGATCATCCCCATCGGCAAGTGGATCGCCCGCCAGGCCTGCCGCATGAGCCAGACGCTGCGCCTGGAGGGCCTGGGCAACCTGCAGGTGGCGATCAACCTCTCGCCCAAGCAGTTTTCCGACCCGGACCTGGTCGCCTCGATCGCCAATATCCTCAAGGAAGAAGCCCTGCCCCCGCACCTGCTGGAGCTGGAGCTGACCGAGGGCCTGCTGCTGGAAGCCACCGAAGACACTCACCGCCAGCTCGACCAGCTCAAGCAACTGGGCCTGACCCTGGCCATGGACGACTTCGGCACCGGCTATTCGTCGTTGAGCTACCTGAAGAAATTCCCGATCGACATCATCAAGATCGATCGCAGCTTCATCCACGAAATCCCCGACAACCAGGACGACATGGAGATTACCTCGGCGGTGGTGGCCATGGCCCACAATCTCAAGCTCAAGGTGGTGGCCGAAGGCATCGAGACCGCCGAGCAGCTGGCCTTCCTGCGTCGCCACCGCTGCGATGTCGGCCAGGGCTACCTGTTCGACCGGCCGATTCCGGGCAGCGAGCTGATCACCAAACTCAAACGCTATCCGCGTGGCCCTATCGCCTGACAGCGGCGCTTGTCTCGGGCAATATAGGTTCATTCGGGTCCCATCGCGGGTCAAGCCCGCTCCCACAGTGGGAGCGGGCTTGACCCGCGATGGGGCCAGCCTTGCCTACCCCAATCAGCAGAGGAACGATCATGGTCCTGCGCTCGGAGATTCTGGTGAACAAAAACGTCCTGCCCACTGCCGAACAGGCCTTGCCTGGCCGCGAAACCCCGATGACCCTGCCCGAGAAGCATTTTGTCTTCAAGGACACCCCGCTGCTCGGCCCGTTCTTCGAAGGCGCCATCGACTTCGCAATCTTTGGCCTGGGCTGCTTCTGGGGGGCCGAGCGGCGCTTCTGGCAGCGTGAAGGCGTGGTCAGCACCGTGGTCGGCTATGCCGGCGGTTTCACCCCCAACCCGACCTACGAAGAAGTCTGCTCGGGCCTGACCGGCCACACCGAAGTGGTGCTGGTGGTGTTCGACAAGGACAAGGTCAGCTACCAAGAGCTGCTGGCGATGTTCTGGGAACTGCACAACCCGACCCAGGGCATGCGCCAGGGCAACGACATCGGCACCCAGTACCGCTCGGTAATCTACTGCACCAGCCCCCAGCAACTGGACGAGGCACTGGCCAGCAAGCAGGCCTACCAGGCCGAACTGAGCAAAGCCGGTTTCGGCGAGATCACCACCGAGATCGAGCAGGCGCCGACCGTGTACTTTGCCGAGGCCTACCACCAGCAGTACCTGGCCAAGAACCCCGACGGCTACTGCGGCATCGGCGGTACCGGTGTCTGCCTGCCACCGAGCCTGCAGGGCAACTGAGGGATCGACATGTCCGCACCAAGCATGACCCTGTTCCATTCGCCGGCCTCGCCGTTCGTGCGCAAGGTCCTGGTGGTGCTGCACGAAACCGGGCAAACCGACCGGGTGGCGCTGCAGACCGTCAACCTCACCCCGGTCGATCCGGTGGCCGAGCTCAACCAGGGCAACCCGGCCGGCAAGATCCCGGCCCTGCGCCTGGCTGACGGCAGCGTGCTGCACGACAGCCGGGTGATCTGCGAATACCTCGACCTGCAGCATGTCGGCAACCCGCTGATCCCCCGTGACGGCTGGCCGCGCTGGCATCGCCTGACCCTGGCGTCGCTGGCCGATGCGATCATGGATGCCGCGGTGCTGACCCGTTACGAAACCTTCCTGCGGCCCAAGGACAAGCAATGGGACAGCTGGATCGAGGCGCAACAGGACAAGATTCGTCGTGGCCTGAGCAACCTTGAGCAGCAGCATTTCGCCGACCTTGCCTCAGGCTTCGACATCGCCGCCATCGGTGTGGCCTGCGCCCTGGGTTACCTCGACCTGCGCTTCCCCGACTTCGGCTGGCGTGAGCAACAGCCGCAGCTGGCGGGGTGGTATGCGCAGGTTTGCCTGCGTGAATCGATGCGCGCGACTGACCCTTCGATTGTCTGAGCCGGCCTTATCGCGGGGCAAGCCCGCTCCTACGTGCGTGGTAGGAGCGGGCTTGCCCCGCGATGCTGACTTCTGCCTCCCAGCGCACGAACAGCCTGGCGATTTTCATCGCCAGCACTGCCCCCAGATACCTCTCCTCGCGCAAGCCGCTCACGACAGCTTCACCTGGCCAACCCCATACCAGTCCAGGCGACGGGTCAGGACCATGAACACACCCAGCAGCGCGAACAGCAGCAGCGAACCCATCAGCAAAGCGTAATCCTCGGCCGTCAGCAGACCGTAGAGCATGCCGTAGAGCATCGCCAGGCCCAGGGCAAAGCCCATGCCGCGCAACACGCTGTGCAGCACGTGGCACAGGTAGAAGCCGATCAGCAACACACAACCGCTCGCCGACAAGGCATAGGCCATGGCAAAGCCCAGGTGTTCGGACAACGACAGCAACAGCAGATAGAAGAATGCCAGGGCCACGCCCACCAGGCCGTACTGGATCGGGTGCACGCTCAGGCCCTTGAGCACTTCGAAGAGGAAGAAGCCGGCAAAGGTCAGGGCGATGAACAGCAGCGCATATTTGATTGCCCGCTCGCTCTTGAGGTACTGGTCCACCGGGTCGATGAAGCTGACCCCGAAAGCGCGACCGTTGAAGGCATTGCACTTGTCATTGACCACGCACTGGGTCAGGGCGTCTTCGAGGTTGGTGGAGAAGAACGAGGTCTGCCAGCGCGCCGAGAAACCACCGGCATCGATCTTGCGGCTGACCGGCAGGTAGTTGCCGTCAAAGCTCGGATGCGGCCAGTTGGCGGCCATGGCCACGCTGGTGCTACGCCCTACCGGCACCACCTGCAGCTGTTCGGTGCCTTGCAGGCTGAGGTCGAAGGCATAGTTGAGCACGCTGGCGACCTTGCCATCGACACCGGGCAACAGTGCGTGCACACCACCACTCATCCAGCCCAGCTTGGTGCCGGCGGCAAAGTCCAGGCGCTGGTCGTTGAGCTGCAGTTGCAGGCCTTTTTCGATGCCGCGGATGTCGCTGATACCGACGACCAGGAACGCAGGTTCGAAGCGGTAATCCTCGAAGTCCTCGGTAATGCCCCAGTTGGCCGGGATCTCGAAATGGCCGTTGATGTGGCTATTGGCGTGAAACAGGCGCGCTTCGTAGATACCGCGCGAACGCAGCTCGGTGTCGATGCTGGCGTTGAGGTCGAAGGTTTCCGGGAGGAAATACAAATGACCGTTGACCTGGCTGATTTCCTGGAAGCTCTTGCCCTCTTCGGTCTTCCAGCGCCGTTCAATCTTGCGGTACGGCACCACCAGCATCGGCCCGGTAATCTGCTGGGCGAAGCTTGAGCTTTCGGCAATGTCGCGCACCACGCGATCGCGTTGGTACTGACGGTCCTGGATCAAGCCGCCGATCATGAACAACGGGATCAGCAGCAATACGATCAAAAAGCCGATCACGGCCAGTTTGTAACTCAGTTTGCGGTGCATGGACAGGACTCCGGTTTCGATGGGCAGAGTCTGCGCAAACGAAATGGAGCCCTTGCGGACTTATGTGGAGCCTGTGTGCAGACTCTGTGAAGTTTTCAGCCCAGGCGCTTGGCCGGCAGCCACAACCGTACGCGCACGCCGTCCTCGACGTTGGCCACTTCCAGCGCGCCACCATGCAGCTGCATCACCTCTTCGACGAAATTCAGCCCCAGGCCGGTGCTCTTGCGCCCACTGAACGGTCGTGGCAGCGAATAGAAGCGCTCGCTGAGCCGGCCCAGGGCGTAGTCCGGAATCGACTCGCCCTGGTTGAACAGGCTCAAGGCCACGCGGCCATCGCCGTGCTCCAGCTCGAACACCAGCAAACCGCCTGGAGGGGTGAAGTCCAGGGCGTTGTCGAGCAGATTGGCGATGGCCTGGCGCATCAGGAACGGGTCACACAGCAGGCGCGCGGCCGCGGGCAGACGCTGACGCACCTGCAGCTCGGCGCTTTCGATCCGCGCGCCCTGGGCCAGCAGCAACTCGTCGACCAATGCTGCCAGCGGCACCTGTTGCTGTTCTTCCAGCGCTTGCATCTGCTCGACCTGAGCCAGGTTGAGCAGGCGTTCGATCAATTGCTGCATACGTGCGCTTTCGCTTTCGATATTGCCGGCAAAACGCTGGCGCTGTTCGTCGCTCATCGGCCCCTGGAGCAGCTCGCTGGCGCCGCGAATCGCCGCCAACGGGCTTTTCAGCTCGTGGGTCAGGGTGTGCACATAGCGCTCGACGTAATCCTTGCCTTCAAGCTGGGTGCGCATGCGCTCCACCGCCGCCGCCAGTTGCCACAACTCACCACCGCGATAATGCGGCAGCGCCGTGCGCTCGCCTTCACTGACCGCCTGGGCGTAGCGCGTCAGGCGGCGCAGCGAGCGCGCCAGCCACCACGACAATGCCGCGCCCACCAGCAGGCCAAGGCCGATCAGGCCCAGGCCGAGGTACAGCAGGCGCCGCTCGGAGCGGTCGATATAGGGTTGCAGCGATTTGTTCGGCTTGGCCACGGTGATCACGCCGATGATCTTGCCGTCATCGAGGATCGGCGCCGCCACGTGCATCACCGACGAATCCGGATCGTCCGGGTTGCTGCGAGTCGAGCGTGCACCGTATTGGCCGCGCAGGGTCAGGTAGACGTCGTTCCAGCGCGAATAGTCCTCGCCTACCGCCACGCCGGCCGAGTCGAGCAGCACTTTGCCCTGGGCATCGGTGACATAGATGCGGTGGTTGACCTGGTTCTTCGACAAGCCCCAGATATCGGCCTTGGGCTGGCGCTGGCCGTAGGCGCGCAGCAGCACCGGCAAACGGCTCTGGCCAAGGGTGCCGGCCTTGACGTCGTCGTGGAGGATTTCCGCCAGCAGGTTGGCGGTGTCGACCAGGGTTTCTTCGGTGGACTGACGCACACCGGGGCGGATCTGCTCGCGCACAGTGCTGAGGATGAAGTAGCCGGTCAGCCCGACGAACAGGAAGTACACCAGGAAAATCCGGATCCCCAGGCGCATCAGCTATGGCTCGGGCTGTAGCTGTAGCCCAGGCCGCGGTGGGTCTGGATCGGCTCGGCGTCGGCAGCCACCGCACGCAGCTTGGCGCGCAGGCTCTTGATATGGCTGTCGATGCTGCGCTCGTAGCCGGCATCGGCGGCGACCCCGACGGCATCGAGCAGTTGCTCGCGGCTGAACACCCGCTCCGGTTGCTCCAGCAGGCTTTGCAGCAGGCGAAACTCGTGGCGGGTCAGGCTCAGGGCCTGGCCACGGTAGTGGATCTGCATGCGCAGGGTATCGACCTGGAACAGCTCGGCGGCGCTCACCACAGGTTCCGCGCGCGGCGCCATGCGCTTGAGGATCGCCCGCACCCGGGCCGCCACTTCGCGAGGGCTGAAGGGTTTGACCACGTAATCGTCGGCGCCGATTTCCAGGCCCACCACCCGATCGATTTCGCCATCGCGAGCGCTGAGGAACATCACCGGCACCTCGCTGAAACGGCGCAGTTGCCGGCAGGTTTCAAAACCGCTGATGTCCGGCAGGCCAATGTCGAGGATGATCAGGTCGGCCGGGCGCTGGCGTTGCTGCTCCAGCGCGGCGCTGCCCAGGGTCACCCACTCGGTGCTGTGACCGTCGCCTTGCAGGGCGAAAATCAGCGTATCGGCGATGGCCGCTTCGTCTTCGACAATTAAAATGTGGGGCATCTGGAGCGGCAAGCCTCAAGCGACAAGCTTCAAGAAGAAGCGGATCGCGTGAAGTTACACTGAACCGCTTTTTCTTGCAGCTTGTCGCTTAAAGCTTGCAGCTAGTGAGCTGCTCAGCAGCTCGGCTTGTCTGCGGTAAAGCGCCGCGCCGGGTTTACCGCCGCCTTGAACTCGCGCAGCGCCTTGGCACCGATCAGCAACGGGTAGTTGAAACTGCTGCGGTCGGTCAGGTTGACCTCGACGGTGCGTTTCACGTCGCCCAGGCACAGCTCCAGGTCGACCACCGGGCGCTTGCTGATCTCGGCGCCCTCGCCGTCTTCGTCTTCATCGGCGCGGTTCTTGATCTTGCTGATGCGCGCCAGCTTGTGTTCATAGACCTTGCCGTCGGCGTCCTTGGTGGCGACCCGAAAGCGCACCCACTCTTCGCCGTCACGGGTGAAGGTTTCGATGTCCTTGGCCGACAGCGAAGCGGTCAGCGCGCCGGTGTCCATCTTGGCCTTGAAGGTCTGGCCACCGACTTCCGGCAGTTTGATGTATTCGTAGCGGCCATACAGGGTCGGCTCGGCGGCCAGGGCCGGCAGGGCTAACAGGGACAGCAGTGCAAGTACCGATTTCACAGGATCCGCTTCCTTGAGATAAGACAGTGTTTAGACTGCGAAGGCAGGATAGGTTCGCGCCAATAGCTTATTCAACACAATGTGAAACATTTGTCCGGAGGGAGCAGACCGGAGCATTTGGCGTACGCCGACCGGGTGCTTATCATTGTCGACCGCTTACTTGAATATAAGAGCTTTCTTATGCGCCGCTTGCTGACGGGCATTCTTGTGACCTTGCTGTTGCTGCTCAACACCCTGGTCCTGATCGGCCCGCTGATGGTCTTTGCCCTGCTCAAACTGGTCCTGCCCGGCCGTTACCGCGACTATGCCTCGTGGGCGGTGATGTGGATCGCCGAAACCTGGGCCGAAATCGACAAACTGATCTTCCGCCTGTGCATCCCGACCATCTGGGACGTGCGCGGCGCCGCCGACCTGCGTATCGACACCTCGTACCTGGCGGTCAGCAACCACCAGAGCTGGGTGGATATCCCGGCGCTGATCCAGGTGCTCAACCGGCGCATTCCGTTCTTCAAGTTCTTCCTGAAAAAGGAACTGATCTGGGTACCCTTGCTGGGCCTGGCCTGGTGGGCCCTGGACTACCCGTTCATGAAGCGCTACAGCAAGGCCTTCCTCGACAAGCACCCCGAGCTCAAGGGCCAGGACCTGGAAATCACCAAGGCCGCCTGCGAGCTGTTCAAGCGCCAGCCGGTGACCGTGGTCAACTACCTCGAAGGCACGCGGTTCACCGAGGCCAAGCGCGCCGCCCAACAGTCACCCTTCAAGCATCTGCTCAAGCCCAAGGCCGGCGGCGTGGCCTTCGTGCTGGCGGCGCTGGGCGAACAGCTCGACGCCCTGCTGGATGTCACCATCGTCTACCCCGGCGACAAGGCCCCAGGGTTCTGGGACCTGCTCAGCGGCAATTTGCCCAAGGTGATCATCGACATCCAGGTACATGAGCTGGACCCGGCACTGTGGAGCGGCGACTACGAGAACGACCCGGTGTTTCGCCAGACCGTGCAGGACTGGGTCAACCAGCTCTGGCACGCCAAGGACGCCCGCATCGAGGCCTTGCGCGCCGAGCTGCGCTGATCAGTCGATGATCGCGTGGGGCAGAAAGCGGCTGCTGTCCTTGGTGATCAGCGAGTTGTCTTCGCGAATGCCGATGCCCGCCGGCAGGTCGCCGACCACCCAGCTGCCGATCACCGTGTAGCTGTCGCCAAAGCGCGGCAGCGCCTGGAACTGCTGGATGATGCTCGGCCCGCCGCCATACGGGCCATCTTCGACCACCCGCTTGCCGCTGGCGGTGTGGATCTCGATGTTGGCGCCTTCGCGCGAGAAGAACGGCTTGCGCACCCAGCCCTTGTCGAGGGGCGCGCCCGGGGTTTGCTCGATGAACGCCGGCAGCAGGTTCGGGTGGCCCTGGTGGCGTTCCCACAGCAGCGCCAGCATGCCCTTGTTGGAAAGGATCGCCTTCCACGGCGGCTCGACGAACAAGGTACCGCTGGTGGCGATCGCCGGGCCGTAGGGGTCATGGAAGATGTCTTCCCAGGGGTAGAGTTTGAACAGGCTCGGGATCGGTGCGCCAACATCATCGACAAATCGCCCGCCGCGGCTCAGGCCGATGTCTTCCATGTCTACCAGGCGCGCATCGAGCCCGGCGCCGAGGGCGATATCGCGCAGGTATTCGACGGTGCCGCGGTCTTCGATCGAGTCTTTCACCGAAGAAAAGTAGAACGGCGTGGCAAAGGTATTGGCACCCATCACCTGGGTGAGTTTGTCTTCCAGGCTGTTGAACTGGTCGGCGTCGGCCGGCAGCATGCCGCGCTGCATCTGCTGCTCCAGCCACAGGTACTGGAAGAAACTGGCTTCGTAGAGTGACGTCGGCGTGTCGTAGTTGGCCTCCAGCAGCTTGGCCGGGCCCTTGCCGTCGTAACACAGGTCCATGCGCCCGTAGAAATGCGGGTGGCCGTCGCGCCACGAGCGGCGGATCAAATCGAAGTACGGTGCCGGGATCGCCAGGCGCTCGAGCAGCTCTTCACTGTCGACCACCTCGGCCACCAGCGCCATGCACAGCTCATGCAGTTCGCGGGTGGGCTCTTCAAGATCGTCTTCGATCTGCCGCAGGCTGAACTGGTAATAGGCCGACTCGTCCCAGTAGGGCTCGTCGCCGAAGGTGTGGAAATTGAAACCGAACTGCTCGGCGGTGGCACGCCAGTCCGGGCGCGGGGCGATGGAAATTCGCTTCATCTGCAATCCTCAGGTGCTGTAGCCGCGTAGCGACGAGCGGCTGTTGAACCCGTTGCTATCCAGGGTCAACCAACGCGTCGAGCCATAGCTGTTACCGCCGAAAACACGCAATTGGGCAGGCGCCACGTCAGCTCTGCCCTGTTCACTCAATGCACTGCTGACAAACGCCTCGCGGCCCTTGCGCGCCCGGTACACAGGCTCCGCCAGGTAACGCGGTGCGGCATCGACATAGCGCAGGCTGGTCCAGTGCGCCTGGTCGATCGGCACCCCGTCGTCATAGACCTGGCGCTCGGTGGTCAGGTTGAAACCGTCCATGGCCGGCAGAAAAAAGCCGTTGCCCTCGACCTGCTGGCAGCGCTCAAAGCGCAGCTGGCAGGCGTTGAGGTCGTCAAAGCGCGGCGCGTGGGCATAGTGCAGCTGCTGCGCGACATCCCGTGCCTCATTGCACGCTTCAGCGCGGGTGCCACTGCCAATGCACTGCTGCACCCCTTGATGGTGACGCACCTCGCTATACGGCTTGATTGCCGCCACCTGGTTGTCGCAGGCACTGAGTACCAGCGGCAGGCTACCCAAGGCCAGCAGGCGCAGGGATTTGCTGCGTTTCATCGGCTGACCTCGTTCAGGAAGCGAAGCCGCCACGCCCCGAAGCACGCGAGACAAAACCGTTGTGGGTACCCACCGCGAACGGCCGGGCCGAGCTGATCAGCTTGTTAGTCTGGGCCATGGGGATAATCGCCGGATGGGCGCTGCCCACGTGCGCCGGGTCGCTGCCGGCAACGGCGCTACCGCCGCCACTCGCCGCCGCATGCTGCGCGGCTTCGCTGAACGGCTGCGAGGCCGGGTGCGAGGTGTCCAGGCCGGCGTAGTAATTGTGATTTGCCACTTGCTCGGTCAGGGTGCTGACCTTGAACGCATTGCGCCCGTCGCGCTCGTGATAGATCGCCTCGGTCGAATAGCGCGCATCGGTGTCGGTGTACTCGTAATAGCGACGACCGCCGCCGGAGCCGCCGCTCGACGATGAGCTGTTGGTCGACGAACTGCTGCTGTTGTCCTCATCGTCGGCGTACACCTGGCGTTCGGTGGTCAGGGCAAAGCCTTCCATCGGCGGCACGTAGTTGTTGGCGTAACGGCGAAAATCGCACTTGAAATAGACTGCCTCACAGGCCTCGGCGGTCAAAAAGCGCGGGACGTTGGCGGCATGGTGGTTCTGCGCGGCGACCCAGGCTTGCTGGCACACCTGGCGCGGCTTGCCGTCCATGACGCAATAGTCGACGTCCTGGTAGCGCTTGGTTTCGCTGATGATTTTGGTCGGCCGGTCGCCACAGGCGGACAGCACCAGCGGCAGGCTGCCGAGGGCGACCAGGCGAATGGTTTTGCTGCGTTTCATTGTCGATCGTCCCTGATCAGGCGGCGGGGGTCATGCAGGCGGCGTTGAGCAGGCCAATACCAATGGACACGGCGGCCAGCAAAATGGCCGAGGCGGTTTCCTGGCGGGCAACCCGTTCAGCCATGCCTTTGACGCAGCGGTTGACCACCACGAACGCCAGCAACTGCACCACTGCGGCAATCAGCGCCCAGAGCAGGAAGTCGAGCAGCGAAATCGAATGGGAAATGGCACTGGCCACCGGAATCGCAAAACCGATCAAGGCACCGGCCAGGGCAATGGCGGCGGCATTGTTGCCTTCGCGGATCAAGCGCAATTCGTTGTAGGGGGTCAGGCGGGTGTAGATGAATGCGTAGAGGCCGAACAGCACGGCGGCGCCGAGCATGTAGACCACAAAGCCGAGCACGGCGTCGGCAGGCAAAGACATCTTCAGGGCGTCCATGAACATGGCGAATCACACTTCCTTGTAAAACGGGGCGGGACATATAGCACACCGCCCCGCCCGCGCAAATAGCTGGCTTACACGGAAGGCACGCCCGCCCCTGTGCCCCACAGGCTGCCCAGGCTCTGCAACAGCGAGCCGCCGACGCCTTGCTGGCCCAAGTACTGCAGGATCAACGGCGCGAACTGGCCGATCATGCCGGTGTCCATGCCCAGCGCGCTGAAGGCGTTGTTGAGGTCATTGGTGTCTTTGACATTACCCAGGGCATTGCTCAGGGCCGAGGACTTGTCGCTCTTGCCCAGCAGCGTGCCCAGACCGTTCAAACCGCCCAGGGCCTTCTCGCCGGAAAGCAGGTCAAGGCCGGGCACGGCTTTGCTCAGTTGCTCGTAATCGCCGCTGTTGAGCTGGTTCTTGGCCAGGCCCAGCAATGCGCCGGTGCCGCCGATGGCTTGTTCGGGGGTGACTTTCAGTTCGCTGCCGAGGGTATTGAGCAGGTTCGCCGAAGCAGCGGGGGCCTGTACCGCGGCATCGCCGCTGTTGCCCTTGGCGGCGTTGTAGACATTGGCCGCGTCATTGAGGCTGAAGCCTGCGAATACCGGAGTGGCAGCCAGGGCCACCAGGGTGACCAGTGCGAAACGTTTCATCGAAATACCTCGTCAGCCGTTAAGGCAGGGAAAACGAGGTTTCGACCTTGTGGGCGGGGGATTGTTCCCTTGTAACCGGTGGGAGCGGGCTTGCCCCGCGATGCGATGTGACTGACAGACCTCTATCGCGGGGCAAGCCCGCTCCCACAGGCACAGTGGGAGCGGGTTTGCCCCGCGATGTGTTTAGGCAGCGCTGAACAGCTTGTGCGGGTCGATGACGAATTTCTTCGGCACGCCGGCATCGAACTCGCCATAGCCTTCAGGTGCCTGGTCGAGGCTGATCACCTGCACACCCACCACTTCGGCAATGTTGATGCGGTCCCACATGATCGCCTGCATCAGTTGGCGGTTGTATTTCATCACCGGGGTCTGCCCGGTGTGGAAGCTGTGCGACTTGGCCCAGCCAAGACCAAAACGGATGCTCAGGCTGCCGATCTTCGCCGCGGCATCCACCGCGCCCGGGTCTTCGGTGACGTACAGGCCAGGGATACCGATCTTGCCGGCAACCCGCACCACGCCCATCAGCGAGTTGAGCACGGTGGCCGGCGCTTCGTGCTTGGCACCGGCATGGCCGTGGCCACGGGCTTCGAAGCCCACGGCATCGACCGCGCAGTCGACTTCCGGCTCGCCCAGCAGGTTGGCGATCTGCTCGTGCAGCGGGGTGTCCTGGGACAGGTCGGCAATTTCGAAACCCTGGGCCTTGGCGTGGGCCAGGCGCACCGGGTTGACGTCGCCGACGATCACCACCGCAGCGCCCAGCAGGCGCGCCGACGCCGCTGCAGCCAGGCCCACCGGGCCGGCACCGGCGATGTACACCGAGCTGCCCGGGCCAACCCCAGCCGTCACCGCGCCGTGATAGCCGGTAGGGAGGATGTCCGACAGGCAGGTCAGGTCGCGGATCTTCTCCATGGCCTTGTCGCGGTTCGGCAGTTTCAGCAGGTTGAAGTCGGCGTAAGGCACCAGCACGTATTCGGCCTGGCCACCGGTCCAGTCGCCCATGTCGACATAGCCATAGGCACCGCCGGCGCGGGCCGGGTTGACGGTGAGGCAGACGCCGGTGTGCTGCTCTTTGCACGAGCGGCAGCGGCCGCAGGCGACGTTGAAGGGTACCGAAACCAGGTCACCGATCTGCAGGTTTTCGACGTCCCTGCCCTTCTCGATGACTTCGCCGGTGATTTCATGGCCCAGCACCAGGCCGACCTGGGCCGTGGTACGGCCACGGACCATGTGCTGATCGGAGCCACAGATATTGGTGGAGACCACCCGCAGGATCACCCCGTGCTCGATCTTGCGACCGCGCGGGTCCTGCATTTTCGGGTAGTCAATCTTCTGCACCTCGACCTTGCCAGCGCCGAGATACACCACACCACGATTACCAGACATGCTTTCACCTCGCTAAAGTTTGTTGTTATGTAGCGGTGCAAAGTGCGCTGCCCGTAGGCGGCGCTGTGTTACTGGAATCTGTTTTTGCCTTGAAGGCCTCATCGCGGGGCAAGCCCGCTCCTACCGGTGTGGGAGCGGGCTTGCCCCGCGATGGCGGCCGTCAGAGCACTACCGTTCTGTTGGCGTTGAGGAACACCCGCCGCTCGATGTGATAGCCCACCGCCCGCGCCAGGGTCAGGCACTCGATATCACGGCCCTTGGCGATCAGGTCTTCGGGGTAATGGCTGTGGTCGACCGCCTCGACGCCCTGGGCGATGATCGGCCCTTCGTCGAGGTCGTTGTTGATGTAGTGCGCGGTGGCACCGACCAGTTTCACGCCCTTGTTGTAGGCCTGGTGGTAGGGCTTGGCGCCCTTGAAGCCGGGCAGCAGCGAGTGATGGATGTTGATCGCCCAGCCGTCGAGCTTGCGGCACAACTCGGGCGACAGCACCTGCATGTAGCGGGCAAGGATTACCAGCTCGGCGCCGGACTCTTCGATCACCTGCAGCACCTTGCGCTCCTGCGCCGGTTTGTCATGGGGGTCGAGGGCGAAGTGGTAATAGGGAATGCGGTGCCAGTGGGCCAGGGGCTCTAGGTCCGGATGGTTGGAAACCACTGCCACCACGTCCATGCTCAACTGGCCGATGCGCTGGCGATAGAGCAGATCGTTGAGACAGTGATCGGCCTTGGAGACCATGATCACCACTTTCGGTCGGTGCTTGGGCGCGGTCAGCTCGAACAGCATGCCAAACGCCGCGCCGCGCTCGGCCAGGCCTGCGCGAAAGCTGGCCTCGTCGAAATCATCCGGCTGGCGGAATTCCACGCGAATGAAAAAGCGCCCGGACAGCCGGTCATCGAACGAGTGGTGCTCGGTAACGTAGCAGTGCTGCTCGAACAGGTAACGCGTCACCGCATCCACCGTGCCGAGCAGGCTCGGGCAGTCGGCGGTGAGAATCCAGGTGTCCGGTGCACGACTCATGGCATTGCTCCTTAAGCCTGAATGCTCAGGCCGTATTCGGCGGAAGCGTCCTGCAGCCACAGCCACCAGTAGTCGGAGAAACTGCGGCGGATCAGCAGCTCCCAGGTTTCTTCACCGGTGCGGCGGATCACCAGTTGCGACTTGGCGAACACCGTGCCGACGGCCTTGCCCACCGGAAAGTTGTTTGGATGTACATCGTAGCTGGTGGATTTCATCAGCACGTCGCGCACGTTGGGGCCGCTCAGTTCCAGCACGGTTTGCCCGCCACTGACGTTGACGATCTGAACGTGCAGGCCATCGAGGGCGTCGCGCAGCTTTTGCTCGACGGCAAATTCCTCACCGCCGGGGACGATCAGCAGCCATTCATCCGGGCCCAGCCACTGCAGCGACATCTCGCCGTTGGCGACCACGGTCAGGGCCACCGGCAGCTCCAGGCCCAGGGCCTTGAACACACCGCCGGCAAAGGCCGGGTCCTTGCCATCGCCTCGCAGGGTCAGGTGGCCGAGGAGTTTTTTCTCGCGCAGGGTTACCCCGGCGTTTTTGCGACCCTTGCCGATCAGGCTCGGCAGGTCGGCGTGGTGCAGCGGCGTTTCAGCCTTGGCGTCGTTGCCGGGGCGTTGCTGGTAGACGTTGATCGTGCTCATTACACACCTGCCTTGAATTCTGTGGACCTGGTAACGCGATCCCTGTGGGAGCTACATCACGCCGGCGTTAGATGTTCTGCCGTTCACCCTTCGGATCGAAGAACACCGAAGAACAGATCTCGGCCTCGATCACGCTGCCATCGGCCTGGGGCGAGTAGACCCGTTCGCCGATGCGTTTGAGCCCGCCCTTGACCACACCCATGGCAAACGAATAGCCCAGGGAGTTGCTGGCGTAGCTGGAGGTGACGTGACCGACCATGTCCATCGGGATCGCTTGTTTCGGGTCGAACACCAGTTGCGCGCCTTCCGGCAGCCACTTGTTGGGGTCGAGCGGCTTGAGCCCGACCAGCTGCTTGCGGTTCTCGCGCACGCAGTCTTCACGGTTCATCCCGCGCCAGCCGATCCACGAAAACGGCTTGGTGCGGCCAACACACCAGCCCATGTTGAGGTCGTCCGGGGTCATCGAGCCGTCGGTGTCCTGGCCGACGATGATGAAGCCCTTCTCGGCGCGCAGTACGTGCATGGTTTCGGTACCGTACGGGGTCAGGTTGTATTGCTTGCCGGCAGCGACGATCTTCTCCAGCACGCCCATGGCGTAGTTGGCCTGGACGTTGACTTCATACGACAGCTCGCCGGTGAACGAGATACGGAACACCCGCGCCGGCACACCGCCGACCAGGCCCTCCTTCCAGGTCATGAACGGGAAGGCGTCCTTGTCCAGGTCGATATCGCTGACTTCGCTGAGCAGCTTGCGGCTGTTGGGGCCCGACAGGGTCAGGGTCGCCCAGTGGTCGGTGACCGAGGTGAAGTACACTTTCAGGTCCGGCCATTCGGTCTGCTGGTAGATCTCCAGCCACTGCAGCACCCGCGCCGCGCCACCTGTGGTGGTGGTCATGATGAAGTGGTTGTCGCCGACACAGGCGGTGACGCCGTCGTCGAAGACCATGCCATCTTCTTTGCACATGAGGCCGTAGCGGGCCTTGCCAACATCGAGCTTGGTCCAGGCGTTGGTGTAGATGCGGTTGAGGAATTCGCGCGCGTCCGGGCCCTGGATGTCGATCTTGCCCAGGGTCGAGGCGTCGAGCAGGCCGACGCTGTCACGCACCGCCTTGCACTCGCGAGCCACGGCGGCATGAATGTCCTCGCCGTTGCGCGGGAAGTACCAGGGGCGCTTCCACTGGCCGACGTCTTCGAATTCGGCGCCGTTCTTCACATGCCAGGCATGCAGGGCAGTAAAGCGTACCGGCTCGAACAGGTGCCCGCAGTGCCGGCCCGCCACCGCGCCGAAGGTGATCGGCGTGTAGTTGGGGCGGAACATGGTGGTGCCCATTTCCGGGATGGTGATGCCCATCGAACGGGCGGCAATCGCCAGGCCGTTGATGTTGCCCAGCTTGCCCTGATCGGTACCAAAGCCCAGCGCGGTGTAGCGCTTGACGTGCTCGACCGACTCGAAGCCTTCGCGGGTAGCCAGTTCGATGGCGGCGGCGGTGACGTCGTTCTGCTGGTCGACGAACTGCTTCGGCGCCCGTGCAGTGTTCTTGTCGTGGGGCACCTGGAACAGCGCCACGGTTGGTTCCTCCTGGCGTGCCAGGACTTTCGGAATCACCCCCAGCACCGCCTTGAAACCGGCTTCGGTGGCGGCGCGCACGCCGCCTTCAAAACCATCGGCGAGGGTGTCGGCAAGGGCGAACACACCGTTGATGCCACCCACGCACACGCGTTTTTGCGGTGCTTCACCGGGTACGAAACCGAGAATGTCTTCACGCCAGACCGGTTTGCCGCCCAGGTGCGAAGCCAGGTGCACCACCGGGCTGTAGCCGCCGGAGGTGGCTACCAGGTCGCAATCCAGCCACTCGCCGGGGCTGCTGACCTTATGCGCCTTGACGTCGATGGCGGCAACCCGGGCTGCAGTCACGTGCTTGCTGCCGCGCGTCTCGATCACCGCACTGGAGGTGAGGATGCGAATGCCCTTGGCCCGCGCCTCTTCCACCAACGAACCGCGCGGGTTGTGGCGGGCATCGGCGACGGCGACCACGTTCAGGCCGGCGTCGTGCCAGTCCAGGGCTACGCGATAGGCGTGGTCATTGTTGGTCGACAGCACCAACTTGCGCCCCGGCGCCACGCCATAGCGGCGCACGTAGGTCGAGACCGCACCGGCGAGCATGTTGCCCGGCACATCGTTGTTGCCGTACACCAAAGGCCGCTCGTGGGCGCCAGTCGCCAGCACCACACGCTTGGCGCGTACCCGGTGCATGCGCTGGCGCACCTGGCCGATCGGCGCGCGATCGCCCAGATGGTCGGTCAGGCGCTCGTGAATGGTGAGGAAGTTGTGATCGTGGTAGCCGTTGACCGTGGCCCGTGGCAACAGGGTGACTTCCGGCAGTGCCTTGAGCTCGGCCACCACTGCCGCAACCCAGTCGGCGGCCGGCTTGCCGTCGAGAGTTTCACGGCTGTCGAGCAGGCTGCCGCCGAACTCTTCCTGTTCATCGGCGAGGATCACCCGCGCGCCGCTGCGGCCAGCCGCCAGGGCTGCGGCCAGGCCGGCGGGGCCGGCGCCGACCACCAGCACGTCGCAGTGGTGGTTCATGTAGTCGTAGCTGTCCGGGTCGTTCTGCAGCGGCGCACGGCCAAGGCCGGCGGCTTTGCGGATGTACTTCTCGTAGGTCATCCAGAACGACTGCGGGTACATGAACGTCTTGTAGTAGAAACCCGGCGGCATCAGCTTGCCGCCGACCTTGCCGAGGATGCCCATGACGTCGTTGTTCACATTCGGCCAGCCGTTGGTGCTGGTGGCCACAAGGCCGGCGTACAGCGCCTGCTGGGTGGCGCGCACGTTGGGCACCTGGGTGGCTTCGGTGGCGCCGATCTGCAGGATGGCGTTGGGCTCCTCGCTACCTGCGGCGATGATCCCGCGGGGGCGCGAGTACTTGAAGCTGCGCCCGACGATGTCGACGCCGTTGGCCAGCAGCGCGGCGGCCAGGGTGTCACCGGCAAAGCCCTGGTAGGTCTGGCCGTTGAAGGTGAAGTTCAAGACTTTGCTGCGATCGATACGACCGCCGTTGGACAGGCGATAGACCTGGCTCATACCTTTTCTCCCTGACCACTGACTGCCAACTGCGGGCTGGTGTTCTTGCCGGTGACCTGCGGCTTGGCGCCGATCGGATAGGTTTCGAGAATTTCGTAGGTCAGCGTGTCACGCGTGGCGTTGAAATACTGGCGGCAACCAGCGGCGTGAATCCACAGCTCGTGGTGCAGGCCACGGGGGTTATCGCGAAAGAACATGTAGTCGCCCCACTCCTCGTCGGAGCAGGCGTTGGGGTCCAGCGGCCGGGGAATGTGCGCCTGGCCTGCGGCGTGGAACTCCTCTTCGGAGCGCAGCTCGCCGCAGTGGGGACAGAAGATATGCAACATGGGGATTTCTCCTGTTAGTGGGCGACAGCGGCGGCGCCGTGTTCGTCGATCAGTGCACCGTTGTGGAAACGGTCGATGGAAAAGGGTTTGGCCAGCGGGTGCATTTCGCCCTTGGCCAGGCTTGCGGCAAAGACGTTGCCCGAGCCTGGGGTGGCCTTGAAGCCGCCGGTGCCCCAGCCGCAGTTGAAGAACATGTTCTTCACCGGGGTCTTGGAGATGATCGGGCAGGCGTCCGGGGTGGTATCGACGATGCCGCCCCACTGGCGGTTCATGCGCACCCGCGAGAGGATCGGGAACATTTCGACGATGGCCTGCAGGGTGTGCTCGATCACCGGGTACGAACCGCGCTGGCCGTAACCGACCCAGCCGTCGATGCCGGCGCCGATGACCAGGTCGCCCTTGTCCGACTGGCTGATGTAGCCGTGCACGGCGTTGGACATGATCACGCTGTCGATGATCGGCTTGAGCGGCTCGGACACCAGTGCTTGCAGCGGGTGCGATTCGATCGGCAGGCGGAAACCTGCGAGCTTGGCCATGTGCCCGGAGTTACCGGCGGTGACCACGCCGACGCGCTTGGCGCCGATAAAGCCTTTGTTGGTCTCGACGCCGATGACCACGCCGTTTTCCTTGCGAAAACCGATCACTTCGGTTTGCTGAATCAGGTCGACGCCCAGGGCGTCGGCGGCGCGGGCAAAGCCCCAGGCCACGGCGTCGTGGCGGGCAACACCACCGCGGCGCTGCACGGTGGCGCCGATGATCGGGTAGCGGGTGTTCTTCGAGCAGTCCAGGTAAGGGATTTCTTCAGCTACTTGTTGAGCATTGAGCAGCTCGCCGTCGACGCCATTGAGGCGGTTGGCACTGACCCGACGCTCGGAATCACGCATGTCCTGCAAGGTATGACAGAGGTTGTAGACGCCGCGCTGGGAGAACATCACGTTGTAGTTGATGTCTTGTGACAGCCCTTCCCAGAGCTTCATCGCGTGTTCATACAGGTGCGCCGATTCGTCCCACAAGTAGTTGGAGCGAACGATGGTGGTGTTGCGCGCGGTGTTGCCGCCACCCAGCCAGCCTTTCTCGACCACTGCCACGTTGGTGATGCCGTGTTCCTTGGCCAGGTAGTAGGCGGTGGCCAGGCCATGCCCGCCACCACCGACGATGACCACGTCGTAGACTTTTTTCGGGGTGGGCGTGCGCCACATGCGCTGCCAGTTTTCGTGGTGGCTGAGCGAGTGCTTGAAGAGGCCGAAGCCTGAGTAACGTTGCATAGTCTTTACTCCTGGACCACTCAGCGATAAACCGGAAAATCTGCACAGAGTGCCGACACGTTCTTCGCAACATCGGCCTCGACGTCGACATCGCCGAGGTTATCGAGGATGTCGCAGATCCAGCCGGCCAGCTCCACGCACTGGCTGACCTTGAAGCCGCGGCTGGTGACCGCCGGAGTGCCGATGCGCAGGCCGGAGGTGACGAACGGCGACTGTGGGTCGTTGGGCACGGCGTTCTTGTTGACGGTGATGTGCGCACGGCCGAGGGCGGCGTCGGCCTCTTTGCCGGTCAGGCCCTGGCGGATCAGGCTGACCAGGAACAGGTGGTTGTCGGTGCCGCCGGAAACCACGTCATAACCGCGTTTGATGAACACTTCGGCCATGGCCTGGGCGTTGTCGATCACCTGCTGTTGATAGGTCTTGAAGCCAGGCTCCAGCGCCTCCTTGAAGCACACCGCCTTGGCGGCGATCACGTGCATCAGCGGGCCGCCCTGGGCACCGGGGAACACCGCGGCGTTGAGCTTCTTCTCGATCTCTTCGTTGCTGCGCGCCAAAATCAGGCCGCCACGCGGGCCGCGCAGGGTCTTGTGGGTGGTGGTGGTGACCACGTCAGCGTAAGGCAGCGGGTTCGGGTACAGGCCAGCGGCGACCAGGCCGGCAACGTGGGCCATGTCGACAAACAGATAAGCACCGACCTTGTCGGCGATCTGACGAAAGCGTGGGAAATCGAGGGTTTTTGAGTAGGCCGAGAACCCGGCGACGATCATCTTCGGCTTGTTCTCCAGCGCCAGGCGCTCGACTTCGTCGTAGTCGATCAGCCCGGTGTTGGTGTCGATGCCGTACTGCACGGCGTTGTACAGCTTGCCCGAGGACGACACCTTGGCGCCGTGGGTCAGGTGACCGCCGTGGGCCAGGCTCATGCCCAGGATGGTATCGCCGGCCTGCAGCAGGGCCAGGTATACGGCGCTGTTGGCCGAGGAACCGGAATGCGGCTGGACGTTGGCGTAATCGGCGCCGAACAGCTGCTTGGCGCGGTCAATGGCCAGTTGCTCGACTTTATCCACATGCTCGCAACCGCCGTAATAGCGCTTGCCCGGGTAGCCTTCGGCGTATTTGTTGGTCAGGCCGCTGCCCTGGGCCTGCATGACACGCTTGCTGGTGTAGTTTTCCGAGGCGATCAGCTCGATGTGATCTTCCTGGCGTTGCTCTTCGGCATTGATCGCCGCCAGCAGTGCATCGTCATAACCCTGGATCTGGTCTTGCTTGCTGAACATCGCAGTCTCTCCCGGCAGCGGCATCGGTTCTTGTCGGGCAATTGCCCTTTTGCAGCGATGGTATGACCGACGCAGACAGCCCAGATGCCTACGGACGCCACGCAAAGGTGCGTTTACGACATGTAGCCTCATCGCGGGGCAAGCCCGCTTCCACGGGGGCAATGCTTTGTATAGGCGACGCCGCAATTCTTGGTTTAGAGTGCTCGTCTGCGTCGTTCACAGGACAGTGTCATGCCAGATAAAAGCCAGCAATTCGCCAGCGACAACTACTCAGGTATCTGCCCCGAAGCCTGGGCCGCCATGGAAAAGGCCAACCAGGGCCACGAGCGCGCCTACGGCGACGACCAATGGACGGCACGTGCCTCGGAATACTTCCGCAAATTGTTCGAAACCGACTGCGAAGTGTTCTTCGCCTTCAACGGCACCGCCGCCAACTCGCTGGCGCTGTCGTCGCTGTGCCAGAGCTATCACAGCGTGATCTGCTCGGAGACCGCCCACGTCGAGACCGACGAATGCGGCGCCCCGGAGTTCTTCTCCAACGGCTCCAAGCTGCTCACCGCGCGCAGCGAAGCCGGCAAGCTGACCCCCGAGTCGATCCGCGAAGTGGCGCTCAAGCGCCAGGACATCCACTACCCCAAGCCACGGGTGGTGACCATCACCCAGGCCACCGAGGTCGGCAGCGTCTACCGCCCGGACGAGCTCAAGGCCATCAGCGCCACCTGCAAGGAGCTGGGCCTGAACCTGCACATGGACGGCGCCCGCTTCAGCAACGCCTGCGCGTTCCTTGGCTGCAGCCCGGCGGAGCTAACCTGGAAGGCCGGTGTCGATGTGCTGTGCTTTGGCGGCACCAAGAACGGCATGGCGGTGGGTGAAGCGATCCTGTTCTTCAACCGCGAGCTGGCCGAAGACTTCGACTACCGCTGCAAGCAGGCCGGGCAACTGGCGTCGAAGATGCGCTTTTTGTCGGCACCCTGGGTCGGTTTGCTGGAAGACGGCGCCTGGCAGCGCCACGCTGTGCATGCCAACCACTGCGCGCAGTTGCTCAGCGAACTGGTTCGCGATGTGCCGGGGGTTGAGCTGATGTTCCCGGTGGAGGCCAACGGGGTGTTCCTGCAGATGTCGGAACCGGCGCTGGAAGCCTTGCGCAACAAGGGCTGGCGCTTTTACACCTTCATCGGCAGCGGCGGCGCACGCTTCATGTGCTCGTGGGATACCGAAGAGGCGCGGGTGCGTGAGCTGGCGGCGGATATCCGGGCGGTGATGGGGGCTTGAGGGCCTTATCGCGGGGCAAGCCCGCTCCCACCGAAGATCAATGAAATCCGGTGGGAGCGGGCTTGCCCCGCGATAATTTCAAAGGCGAAACCCACCCATCTGCCGCGCCAGGTCATCGGCCAGCCCGCGCAGCGCCTGGCACTCCTCCCGGCACCCCTGCACATCCACCGCCGTTTCCCGCGCCAGGTCGGAAATCCCCTGCACCGTGCGGTTGATCTCCTCGGTCACCGCCGACTGCTCTTCAGTCGCTGTCGCCACCTGATGGTTCATGTCACTGATGTGCTCGACCTGCTCGGTGATGGTCCCCAGCGAAGCACCGGTCTGCTGGCTCGACTCCACGCCCGTACCGGTTGCCGCCTGCCCGGCCTGCATCGACGCCACCGCACTGCCGGCACCCTGCTTGAGGCGCAGGATCATTTGCTGCACTTCATCGGTGGACACCTGGGTGCGCCGCGCCAGGGTTCGTACTTCATCGGCGACCACGGCAAAGCCGCGGCCCATTTCGCCGGCCCGCGCCGCTTCGATGGCAGCGTTGAGCGCCAGCAGGTTGGTCTGCTCGGAGATGCTGCGGATCACCGCCAGCACTTCGTCGATCGACGCCACCTCCGTAGCCAGCTCCCCCACTGCACTGGCCGCCTGGCCAATCTCCTCGGACATGCCCTCGATATGGGCAATCGAGCGGCGCACTACGTCGCGGGCCTGTAGCGCTTCGCTGCGCGCGGTTTGCGAGGCGTGCGCGGCATTGCCGGCATTCTGGGCAATGTCCTGCACGGTCAGGCCCATCTCATGCACGGCGGTGGCGACCATCTCGGTCATTTCCTGTTGGCGGCCGGAACGCTCGGCGGTGTTGTCCACCACTTGCGTGACTTGCGCCACCGAGGCCCGCAGGCGCTCACTGGTGCTCAGCACTTCGCCGATCAGGTCACGCTGGCTGTCGAGAAAGCGGTTGAAGCCACGGGCCAGGTCGCCGAGTTCGTCTGCACGGTTCTCGTCCAGGCGCTGGGTCAGGTCGCCGCCGCCATTGCCGATGGCCATCAGGGCAGCGGTCACGCGGCGGATCGGCCGGACGATACCGCGTGCCAGCAGTACCACCAGCAACAGCGACACCAACGCCACTGCGCCGCCAATCA
Source organism: Pseudomonas sp. UC 17F4 (assembly GCF_900101695.1). Classification (NCBI taxonomy): domain Bacteria; kingdom Pseudomonadati; phylum Pseudomonadota; class Gammaproteobacteria; order Pseudomonadales; family Pseudomonadaceae; genus Pseudomonas; species Pseudomonas sp. UC 17F4. The sequence goes on along the minus strand of NZ_FNKV01000001.1, from coordinate 1,148,288 downwards.
GGCTGGTCAGCCAGACGGTCTCGCGTACCTGGGCGTAGATCTGCGCTTCTGGCACTTCGGCAACCAGCGTCCAGTTGAGGTCACGCAGCGGCAGGCTGAGGGCCAGGTAGCCCTCGCCATCGCGCTCGAAGCGGCTGCTGTGCAGGCCCTGCTCACGGCTCAAGACAACTTTGGCAGCCTCGCCACCAATCTGTTCGGCCAACTGCCGCTTGCCGCTGAACTGCGCCTGCGGATGCACCTGGATCAAACCGTCGCCGCGCACCAGCATGACTCGCCCGTGCTCGCCAAAACTGAAGTTGTGAATCAGCTCGGACAGTTCGGTCATGCGCAGGCCAAGCCCGGCGATGCCCACCAGTTGCCCGGCTTTTTCCACCCGATAATCGATGAACAGCGCCAGTTCGCCGGTGCTGCCATCGGTGTCGATGTTCAGCAGCCGCGGGTTGCCGCTGTCGATGAAGCCGAAGAACCATTTGTCCGCCGGGTTGCTGCGGCTGAGGGTGCGGTCCAGGCCTTTCTCGTTGTAGTAGTGGTTGCTCGCGGTCGCGGCAAACAGCGCGGTAAAGGCCTGGTTGTGCTTGCGCAGGGCTTCGAGGTACTCGATGAATTGCGGCGCCTGGGCACTGTCTTCGCCCGCCGCCAGCCAGTCGCGCAGCAGGGTGTTGTTGGCGATGTCCGCCGCCGCCGTCAGCGGCCGGCCAAGCATGCGCTCGATGTCGTTACGAATCGCCTCAATGCTCGCCGGCAAGGCAGTGTCGACCAGGTAACGCTCGGTCAGCCGATTGACCGCCACGCTGTAGATGCCGACCACCACCAGAATGCTCAGCAACAGCGCTGCGCCCATGCTTGCGATCAATTGCCACTGGATACTGCGCCGCCAGAACTGCATGTATTTCCCCTGGGTAAATAAGCCCTGTAGTGCAAGAGACAGGCCAATTGTATACAACAGGAAATACAATAATGACAGTGATCCACAGCAATGCCGGCCCACCCTCCCGAAGGCGGTGAGCTGGCAAAAAGGTTTAGCTTGGGGCTTTGGAGGCGATCAGCTGTTGCTGATGGTCCGCGCAATCACATCGACCGTGGCGTTGACTTGCTCTTGGTAACGGTCGAGGGCCTGCTGGTGCTGCTGTTGCAGTTCGATCTGCTGCGAGCACAGGTTGAGGGCTGCCAGTACCAGCAGCTTGTCACCGATCAGAGTCGGGTATTTACGCTTGGTATCGGCCAATGAGGCATTGAGCATCTGCACCGCTTGCGCCAGCGCCTGCTCCTGGCCTTCGGGGGCCTTGATCGAATAATCGCTGCCGAGGATCGACACGACATTGATCGGCTGCGCTGAGGTTTTCATGCGTTCACGGCACCAACGCTGGCACGCTCAACCAGGGCCTGGATGCGTGCGGCGGTAGCGCCCTGCTTTTCTTCCTGCTCCAGCAGGCTCAATTGCAAGCTGTCGTTTTCATCTTTGGCCTGGGCCAGTTCGGCACTGATTTGCGCGTTGCGCTCGGTCAGTTCCTGATTCTTCTGCACCAGGTCGCTGACCAGTTGCTCCAGTTGACTAAGGGAAGTTTCCAACATGATTGCCTTCTCGGGGTGTTTCAGGGGGCGCACACGATAAAGAAAAGTCCGCGTGCTAGCCAGGGATATCGGGTTTAGACGCTTCGGCCTGGTGCAGATTGACCCGCCGATCCGGGTCCGGTTCCCCGTTTTGCCTACCACCGGTCAGGAAAAAAGATAGCTGCCTCACAATTTCATCTTCGCCCGCTCAAGTCTTTACCCCGCCGACCGATAGGCATGGCAGTCCTGACTCCTGCGCACGGTTCGCGTGCCCTTTTCCCTCCTGGATACCACCATGTCCCTACGCAACATGAATATCGCCCCGCGCGCGCTTCTGGGCTTTGCTCTGATCGGTGCGCTGATGCTGGCCCTGGGTCTGTTCGCCCTGAACCAGATGAGCAAGATTCGCCAGGCCGGCGAAACCATCGAGACCTCGACGGTGCCAAGCCTGACCAACCTCGACCAACTGACCCAGCTGACCCTGCGCCTGCGCACTCTGTCGTACCGCCTGCTGCTCAACCGCGAAGCCGACACCCTGCAGGCCACCCTCAAGCTGATCGACCAGCGCAACCAGCAGATCGACGACGCGCGCCGCAACTACGAACCGTTGATCTTCGGCAACCAGGAACGCTCGGCCTACAACCAGTACGTGCAGTTGCTGGGCCAGTACCGCCAACTGGAAAACCGCATGCGCCTGGCCTCGCAGAACAATGACCTGGACACCCTGCGCAACCTGATCAACCGCGACATGCTCGACAGCTCCGAGCAGATCAACAGCGTCATGGATCAACTGGTCAGCATCAACACCGAACAAACCAGCGAGATCAACCGCACCGCCGCCGAACAATATTCCAATGCCGTGACTCTGGTGATCGGCCTGCTGCTGGCCGCCACCGCCCTGACCCTGATCTGCGCCCTGCTGCTGACCCGCAGCATCGTCAAGCCGATCGACGAAGCCCTGCAGGCCGCCGAGCGGATTGCCGAAGGCGACCTGACCCGCAGCATCCACGCCGAAGGCCAGGACGAAGCAGCGCGTCTGCTCAAGGCCATGGCCAAGATGCAGAACAAGCTGCGCGACACCCTGCAGCAGATTTCCGGCTCGGCCACCCAGCTGGCATCGGCGGCCGAAGAGCTCAACAGCGTCACCGACGAAAGCGCCCGTGGCCTGCAGCAACAGAACAACGAAATCGAACAGGCCGCCACGGCCGTCACCGAGATGACCAGCGCCGTCGAAGAAGTCGCGCGCAATGCCGTGAGCACCTCGGAAGCCTCCAAGGAAGCCACCCGTTCGGCCGGTGACGGCCGTGACCTGGTCATGGAAACCGTCAGCGCCATCGAGCGCATGAGCACCGACGTGCAAGGCACTGCCGAACTGATCGGCAACCTGGCGGAAGAGTCGCGTGATATTGGCAAGGTGCTCGATGTGATTCGCGGCCTGGCCGACCAGACCAACCTGCTGGCACTCAACGCCGCCATCGAAGCGGCGCGTGCCGGGGAAGCCGGCCGCGGCTTTGCCGTAGTGGCTGATGAAGTGCGCGCCCTGGCCCACCGCACCCAGCAGTCGACCAGCGAAATCGAACGGATGATCGGCAGTATCCAGGGCGGCACCGAGCAGGCGGTCAACTCCATGCGCAACAGCACCGAACGCGCCGAGTCGACCCTGAACATCGCCCGTGGCGCCGGCCTGGCGCTGGAAACCATCACCGGCGCGGTGGCCGAGATCAACGAACGCAACCTGGTGATCGCCAGCGCCGCCGAAGAGCAGGCCCAGGTTGCCCGCGAAGTCGACCGCAACCTGGTCAACATCAACGATCTTTCGGTGCAGTCGGCCACCGGCGCCCACCAGACCAGCGCCGCCAGTGCCGAGCTGTCGCGCCTGGCGGTGGACCTGAGCGGGCTGGTGTCGCGCTTTAGCGTTTGACCTGCAGATCGGCCAGCGCAGCCGGCTTGAGGGGGTCCCACTGCGCAATGGGACCGCCCTCGGGGCTGAAGCCGTTGTTGTAGCGCGTGGCCAGTTTGTCCACGGCATTAAGTGCCGTGGTCACCGCCCCTTCAGCCCAACCGCCGGTCCAGGACACATCGTCGCCGGCCAGGATGAAGCCATCCACTGCGCTACCGTCACTGCCCTCCTTGAACTGGCTGAACAACAGCCGCTGGTACTCGTACTGGCCCGGCAGGTTCATCTTGAAAGCCCCAAGATAGAAAGGCTCGTTCTCCCAGTTGATCTCGACAAAGGGGTCTGCCGCAGGGAAATGCGAAGCCAGGTCCAGGCCGGGATAAACCTGATCGAGCAAGGCGGTGCACAACTCGCCATGCTGCGGCAGGTCGCCCTGACGGTCACCGAGAAACTTCAGGCTGTCGTCGTTCCAGGTATATGACAAGAAAACCCCACTACCTTTGTAGGCTCCCGGGTTTCGGCTGTAGTCCACCAGGTAGGTGCCACGGGTCAGGCGGTCAGACAGGGTAATACTCATCAGTTGCTTGCCGTCCGGCCCGCGCTGGGTCCAGAACGGCTCGCGGGTAGCGGCAAATACCTTGGCCGACTGCATGTAGTGGGTATACATCACTGCTTCCCATTGCTGCTGCGTCAGCAGCGAACGGCTGGCCTCAAGGCCTTCGGCGCCGTTCATGTAGCGGAACTTGTCGAGTATCCGCACATGCGGGGTGTAGACCACACTGGCGTAGCGCAGGCGTTGGTCGCGTCCGCTCTGCAGGTCATGGCAGAGCACTTCGAAACCGCCACCTTCGCCCGCTGTCAGGCGCTTGATCTGCCGAACTTCCTGGCGCAGCGGGTCGCCCGGAAACGCGCTCGCCAGTTCTTCCAGGGTCATGTTCTGCGGCCAGAACACGCTGTCATCACCAAAGGCCGCTGCAGGTTGCTGCCAAAGCCGTAGGGGCAACCGGTCGGCACCGTCGCGCATCAACAGGTGGTTGATATCCAGCCCGGTATACAGCACCCGCAGTACTTCCAGAAAGCAATTGGGAAAGTCGGTGTTCCAGCCACCCGTACCAAAGCCGATCTGGCCGAACAGGTTAATCTCGTCGGCAGGCCAACGCGCCTGCTCGACCATCGCGGCATGAAAGCTGAGGTTGTCCCAGCCTTCGCGCAAAATTGCATTCCACAACAGTTTGATTTTCGCCTGGTCTATTGTCCCGGCAGACATGGCGTGTTCCATTTCCTTGAAATGGATAGGCGCCTGCTCGAGAAACTCATCGAAGAACTTGATTTCAATGTTCTCGAACGCCGGCGGCCGGGGAAAGTTGTCATTGCCGACTTCGTAGTAATATTTTTCGTCGGCATAATCAACGACGGTACTAACGGCGGCGGCACTTCCGGGATTGGGAAAGTCTTCAGTGTTATCCCGCATGCGCACTTTGCTGAAGTAATGCATCAGCGCCTGGCCCGACAACGGAAAGCGCATGGCACCGCGCTCAAACGGCACGCTATCGTTGACCGCGGTCGAATACAGGCGCCCGCCTATGCGTCCGCTGGCCTCCACCAAAACCGGATGCAGGCCCATGCGCATTGCTTCATAGGCGGCAACCAGCCCGGCCACGCTGGCCCCCACCACCAGCACTTGCTGGCCATGATGCTGTGGCTGGATTCGGCCAAGCGGTGCCGGCCCCTTGTCCGCCAGGTACTGCCCATAGTCAAAAGGAAAGTCTGGAATCAGCGCCCGAACCTGATTATCCAGCACACGCTTGGCGGAAAGAATTCGTGAAGGGATCGAGGACATATCAGGCTCCGCCTGAAGGCAGTGATGAACTCACAGCATAGAGCCGGGGGTCTTCAATAGTTATATTGATTGGCAATCAAAAACACGGAACTTGAACTAGCAAAAATGCCAGTTGACGCTAACTATTTTATATCGCCTGATCATTATTTTCAGGAGAGCACACATGAACACATCATCACTGCCGCTGCGCATTGCTTGCGCCCAAGTTGCACCGAAAGTTGCCGATGTAATCCATAACCGCGAAGTTTCCAATGCAGCGATCATCGAGGCCGCCCGGGAAGGCGCGGAACTGGTCGTGCTGCCGGAGCTTATGCAGAGCGGCTACGTGTTTGAAGACCGCGACGAAGCCTTGAGCGTTGCCGAGGGTTTATACGACGCCACGGTCAAGGGTTGGTTCGCCCTCGCCCGGCAACACGAGATCATGGTGGTGGCCGGCCTGTGCGAACGCCTGTCGGCAACCGAAGTCGCCAACAGCGTAGTGCTGATCGAGCCTCAGGGCTGGATCACCTGCTATCGCAAGGTGCACCTGTGGGACCGGGAAAAACTCATCTTCACACCGGGCGAACAACCGCCACCCGTTGTGCGAACGGCCAAAGGGCGAATAGCACTGATGATCTGTTATGACCTGGAGCTCCCGGAGTGGGTACGCCTGGCTGCGCTGAGTGGTGCACAGTTGTTGTGTGCGCCCGCCAACTGGCCAGAATTCCCCCGCCCTCCCGAGGAGCGCCCGGCAGAAATCGTCCGGGTTCAGGCGGGGGCAGCAGTGAATCGCATGTTCATCGCGGTTTGTGATCGCCATGGCAGCGAACGCGGGGTCGACTGGGTGGGCGGTTCAACCATTGTCGATGCCGACGGCTTTCCCCTGGCTGGCGCCAGCAGCCTGCCCGAAGCGCAACTGCTGCTGGCCGACCTGGACCTGAGCGACGCCGACTACAAGTGGATCAGCGACCACAACCATGTCCATGAAGATCGCCAGCCGCAGCTTTACGGCGGTGTCTGCAACACTAGTACTCAATCCGTACGTCACCCTTCGGCACACTGCAGCAGGACAAAATATAACCCTCCGCCACATCGTCATCAGTGATGCCACCGTTGTGTTCCATCTCCACTTCGCCGCCCAGCTTGAGCACCTTGCAGGTGCCGCAGATGCCCATGCCGCAGGCCTTGGGGATCATCAGCCCGAGCTTGGCCGCCGCCGCGTGCACGGTCTCGCCCGGGGCGACGCGGATGCTCTTGCCGGTGGCGGTGAATTCGACTTGGTGCAGGTCGCCGGCGTCCACCTCGGCAGCTTCGGCGGCTTGTTCGGCGTGTTCCACGGCATCGGCCTTGACCTCGGCCGGGGTCGCGCCGAACGACTCTTCATGGTAGCGGCTCATGTCGTAGCCGCTACTTTCCAGCAGGCGCTTGACCGCGTTCATGTAGGGCGTCGGGCCGCAGCAGAAAATCTCCCGTTCCAGGTAGTCCGGGGCGATCAACTCCATCAGCTTCTGGTTCAGGTAGCCGCGATAGCCCGCCCAGGGCTCGCCCAAGCCGTGCTTCTCGCAAATGATATGAAGGCTGAAGTTGTCGATTCGCGACGCCATATGTTCCAGCTCGCGGTGATAGATGATGTCTTTCGGTGAGCGCGCGCTATGAACGAAAACCATGTCGACATTGCCGTTGGTGTCATAGAACCAGCGGGCCATGGACATCACCGGGGTGATACCGACGCCGCCGCTGAGGTACAGCACCTTGGGGCTGGGGAAATCCATGGCGTTGAACAGCCCGACCGGGCCGTGCACCGCCAGCTCCTGGCCTTCGTGCAATGTGTCGTGCAGCCAGTTGGAGACCTTGCCGCCGGGCACGCGCTTGATGGTCACCGAGAAACTGTAGGGCACCGACGGCGAGCTTGAGATGGTGTACGAGCGCATGATCGGCTCGCCATCGATCTCAAGCTCCAGGGTGACGAACTGCCCGGGCTTGAAGAAGAACATGATCGGCTGGTCGGCCATGAAACAGAAGGTGCGCACGTCCCAGGTTTCCTGGATCACCTTGACGCAACGGACGATGTGGCGGCCGTTGGCCCAGGTCTGGGTGCTGACCGGATTGAGGAAGCTGTTGGACATGCTCGTCTCCACGGCCGACTGCGGCCTGATGGCTGCGATTCTGCTTAAGCCGCGCAGGCGACACTTACCTATCCGCGACATTGGCGTGCTTATCGCGACCAGCCCCCAGCCAAGGGGGCTTACGCGTCGGAAACGGATCTGATCATGTCGTCCATGGATATGGTTCCTGCGCCCTTCGAACGCACACTCCAACGCACATGATCCTGCTGTACTTGAGCCTTGCGTCGCCATAACAACGATTAGCCACTTTCACCGGCCACAAGCACTGGCCATGAGGACCTACACGATGGACGTCACCGCAACTTTGAGTCTGGGCGATCCACTGGAACCTGCACGCAAGGCCACCGCCGAGATGCTGCAGAGCCGCGAGCGGACCTTCTCGCTGCCACAGCCGTTCTACTGCGACGAGCGCCTGTTCCAGATCGACATGGAAGAAATCTTCCAGAAGGAATGGCTGATCGCCGGGATGACCTGTGAAATCCCGACCAAGGGCAACTTCATCACCCTGCAGATCGGCAAGAACCCGATCCTGGTGGTGCGCGGTACCGAAGGCCAGGTGCACGCCTTCCACAACGTCTGCCGCCATCGCGGTTCACGCCTGTGCACCAGCGACAAGGGCAAGGTCGCCAAGCTGGTCTGCCATTACCACCAGTGGACCTACGAGCTGGACGGCCGCCTGCTGTTTGCCGGCACCGAAATGGGCGCCGATTTCGACATGAAGCAGTACGGCCTCAAGCCTGTGAACGTCAAGACCGCCGGTGGCTACATCTTCATCAGCCTGGCCGAGAACCCGCCGGCGATTGACGACTTCCTCGCCACCCTGACCCACTACATGGAACCCTACGACATGGAGAACACCAAGGTGGCGGTGCAAACCACCTTGATGGAGAAGGCCAACTGGAAGCTGGTGCTGGAAAACAACCGCGAGTGCTACCACTGCAGCGGCTCGCACCCTGAACTGCTGAAAACCCTGCTGGAATGGGACGACGTCACCGACCCACGCGCCGACCAGGCGTTCAAGGACCACGTCGCCACCTCGGCTGCCGCCTGGGATGCCGAGAAGATCCCCTACGCCCACGCAAGCTTCGGCCTGCGTAACCGTATCGTGCGCATGCCGCTGCTCAAGGGCACGGTGTCGATGACCCTGGATGGCAAGCAGGGCTGCCAGAAGCTCATGGGCCGGATCAAGAACCCGGATCTCGGCTCGATGCGCATCCTGCACCTGCCGCACTCGTGGAACCACTGCATGGGCGATCACATCATCGTCTTCACTGTGTGGCCGATCAGCGCCCAGGAGACCATGGTCACCACCAAGTGGCTGGTGCACAAGGATGCGGTTGAAGGTGTGGACTACGACCCGGCGCGCATGCGCCAGGTGTGGGACGCCACCAACGACCAGGACCGGCGCCTGGCTGAAGAGAACCAGCGTGGGATCAACTCCACGGCGTATCAGCCCGGGCCTTATTCGAAGACCTATGAGTTTGGCGTGGTTAATTTCGTCGATTGGTACAGCGAGCGGATGCTGAGCAACCTGGGGGCGGCGCCGGCGCCTTATCTGAAGGGTGTGGCTGCGCAGTAACCTTATCGCGGGGCAAGTCGAGGCGTCGCACCGCCGCTCCCACCGGATTTGTAGGTAGCTGTGAATCCTGTGGGAGCTGATCAAATTTTGACCATACCCCGCAACACCCCGGCCTTACTGGGGCCCTCGATAGAACAAACACTTTATCCACAGGACAGCCCACAGCTAATGTGGGCAAGTCGTTGTTTTTCCCACTAAATTTTATTGATCAATATTTGATCAAATCTCTGAACGCCTTTAAATACAAGGCTCACAGCGGAAGGCGAACACCTTATCCACAGAGACGCCAACAGACTTTGTGTGCAAAAGTCGCAGCGGTGAAAAAGCGTTGTGAATAACGCCCTGAACAACTGAAAAAACGGGCGTGGGCAGGCATAAACACGGCAATTGGCTAGTTTTTGATCAACCGTGCGCAGCCCTTGCCACACGGGCCTCTCAGCCATGGGCGAACATATTATCCACAGACCCGCCAACAGCGATTGTGGGCAAACTCAGCCGAGCCAGAGGGAGAAAACCTCGAAAAATCCACAACTTAGCTTGATCATTTTTTGACCATAACGCCGAAGGGCACGCAATGCGTGCCCTGCAGCCATACACGAACACTTTATCCACAGATCGGCCAACAGACTTTGTGAGCAACTGTCAGCGTAATACGCCCTCTTCCACCAGCAGCTTGAGGATGGCTTGCGCGCCGTCTGCGGGGCAGAGGTCCTTGAGTACTTGCCCACCACCGCCACTGGCCTTGGCGGTAGCAGCTTTCATGCGGTCGGCGCCGCTCTTGGCCTTGATCACTTTCAGGCGCTTGGGCCGTGGCTTGGCCGGCTGCAGCTCGGCGCTTGTGAATAACTCGTCTTCGACAACATCCACCTGGCGCGCTGCCAACACCCCCCGCCGGGCCGGGCCAAAAGCGCTCTGGCGCGGCTTGGGCGCGGCGTTATCCACAGTCGCCAGCAGCGGCAGGCGTACCTTCAGACGCCGCCGCTGGCCCCGTGGCAGGGCCTGCAGCACCTGGGCGACACCATTGTGGATAGATTCAACTTCGGCCAGGCCCACCACCAGCGGCCAGCCCAGACGCTCGGCCAGCAGGAACGGCAGCATGCCCGAACCTTCGCCGGTTTCCGCCTGGCTGCCGGTCAGCACCAATTGAGCGCCAGCGTCGCGCAGGTAATCGCCGAGTACGCCCAGGGCATCGGCGCCATGTGGCTGTTCGAGCACGTCGATGTGCTCCAGGCCCATACCCAGGTAAGCGCGCAAGGCTGGCTCCTGCGGGTCGCCGGCGTGCAGCACCTGCAAGTTATCCCCAGCCAGCTGCAGGCCCAGCTCTACCGCCCGGGCATCCTGCTCGGCACGTCGAGTGCGGCCAGAGCTTGGGTGGGCACCGATTGAAACCAGACTGATGACCTTGGTGTGCATAGTTATCCCCTGCCCTCAAGCCGCATCGCGCTTGACGTCGTTGCGGTAGTTTTCCACAACCTCGATCAGCGCCTGGAGAATCGCCGCGCTGTCGCCGATCACCGACAGGTCGGCACGCTTGATCATGTCGCAGCCCGGGTCCATGTTGATCGCCACTACTTTGTCGCAGGCGCCGATGCCCTGCAGGTGCTGGATCGCCCCGGAGATACCCACAGCCAGGTACACCCGCGCGGTCACCCAGGTGCCGGTGGCACCGACCTGACGATTGCGTGGCATAAAGCCGTCGTCCACTGCCACCCGCGAGGCGCCTTCGGTAGCGCCGAGGGCCACGGTGGCGCGGTGGAACAGTTCCCAATCCTTGACGCCGTTACCGCCCGAGACAATGAACTCGGCCTCGGCCATGGCGATGGCTGCCGGGTCGACGGCGACCGGGCCCAGGTCCTCGATGCGCGACAAGCTGCGCACAGCACTTGTGGATAACTGCACCGGCAAGGCTTCATGACGAGTTTCACTGACCGGTTCCGCACATTCGGCGGCTGCCAGAATCAAGCGCGGCAAGCCGCGGACCAGGTCTTGCTGGCCAGCGCCGGCACGGCCGCTGCACTGCCCGTCCTTGACCTGCCAGACCCGAGTCGCCGGGCGTTCGCCAATGGCCGCAGCAAAGCGCCGGCCCAGCTCGCCGCCACCCGTGCGGCTGTCTGGCAGCAGCCAATGGTGTGGGCTGTACTGGTTATCCACAGCGCGCAGGCCCTGCACCAACTGCTCCGGTGCGTAACCTGCGAACTCGTCACCTTCGATGACCAGCAGGCGATCGACACCGGCTGTGGAAAAGTTGCTTTCCTTGTGTTCGCCAAACACCACTGCCAGCACCGCGCCGTCGCTACCGGCCAGGCTGTGGGCCAGGCCCAGCAGGTCGCGGTCGTGGCTGCCCAGGCGACCGCCGACCATGTCTGGAACCACGGCGATGTAGAACGCCGGCTGTGCCACCTGGTGCAGCGGTAATTGCACCACGGCCGCAGCCGTGCGCTTGCTGCTGCCACCCTGCTGGGCGCCGCTGCGGTCGATGCGCTTGAGGCCATTGGGGCCGATGAAGCCAACCCCGTGCGGGTTCTTGCGAATGATGCCGTTGGGCCCCATCCAGCTGTGTTGCTGGCCCTGCTGCATGGCCGCATGCAGCGGGTGCAAGCGGTTGCGGGCGATCCACTCGGCGCGCGGATCACGGCGAATAATGTCGCTCATCAGTGCACCTCCGCAGGTTCACGCTGTGCCGGAGCGGGTTTGCTCGGCGCCGCCGGTTCTTCGAGAATGGCGTCGGCAACCAGCTCCGCCAGGTCTTTGATCAGCGGACGCGGTTCGACCACGCCCTCGAGCATCGCCGTGCACTGTGGACAACCCACGGCCACCAGCTCGGCGGCGGTTTCGCGGATGTCATCCATACGCATGTCGGGGATCCGTTGTTTGCCCGGAATATCGGTAATCGGCGCTCCGCCGCCACCGCCGCAGCAGCGCGAACGCAAGCCCGACCGCTGCATCTCCCTGACCTCGATGCCGAGAGCGCGCAATACCTCGCGCGGCGCCTCGTACTCACCGTTGTAGCGGCCCAGGTAGCACGGGTCGTGGTAGGTCACGCTGCCGCCCTTGTGCTGGCCCAGGTTGAGCGCGCCTGCGCCAATCAGCTCGGCGATGTAAGTGCTGTGGTGCTGCACCAGGTAGTTGCCGCCGAAGGCCCCGTATTCGTTCTTGAGCACGTGGAAGCTGTGCGGATCGCAGGTGACGATGCGCTTGAAGCTGTACTTGGCCAGGGTCTGGATATTGCGCCGGGCCAGTTGCTGGAAGGTCGCTTCATCGCCCAGGCGCCGGGCCACGTCACCGCTGTCGCGCTCTTCCAGGCCGAGCACGGCGAAGTCCACTTGCGCGGCTTTGAGCACTTTGACGAAAGCGCGCAGGGTGCGCTGGTTGCGCATGTCGAAGGCACCATCGCCGACCCAGAACAGCACCTCGGCGGTCTTGATGTCGCCGAGCAGGTTGAGGTTGAGGTCCGCCGCCCAGTTCATCCGCCCGCCCGGGGCGAAGCCGCCGGGGTTGTCGGTGGCGATCAGGTTGTCCAGCACCTCGGCGCCCTTGTTCGGTGTCGCGCCTTTTTCCAGGGTCAGGTGGCGGCGCATGTCGACGATGGCATCGACGTGCTCGATCATCATCGGGCATTCCTCGACGCAGGCGCGGCAGGTGGTGCACGACCACAGGGTCTCGGCATCGACCAGGCCGTTGACGATCGGCTGGTGCGGGTTGCCGCCATGCTCGCCAATGGCTTTGCCAGGATAGGGGCTGCCGGCAAACTTGGCATCGGTACCACCGGCCAGGCCAACGACCATGTCCTGGATGAGTTTTTTCGGGTTCAGCGGCTGGCCGGCGGCAAACGCCGGGCACACGGCCTCGCACTTGCCGCACTGCACGCAGGCGTCAAAACCGAGCAATTGGTTCCAGGTGAAATCCTTGGGCTTTTCTACCCCCAGCAACGCTTGCGGGTCTTCCAGGTCGATGGGCTTGAGCCCGGTCGAACGGCCACCGCCAAAGCGCTCGGCACGCCGGTGCCAGGCCAGGTGCAGGGCACCGGCGAAGGCATGCTTCATCGGCCCGCCCCAGGTCATGCCGAAGAACAGCTCGGACACGCCCCACAACACGCCAAGCCCCAGCAGCGCCACCAGCAGCCAGCCGCCGAAGCCTTCGGGGAGGATCCCGGCGACCGGCAAGGTGGCGATGAAGAAGCTTGCGGCGAACACCAGCAGGCTTTTCGGCAAGCGCATCCATGGGCCTTTGGACAGCCGCGACGGCGGATTGAGCCGGCGTTTGTAAACGAACAGCGCACCGGCAAACATCAGCACAGTAGCGAACAGCAAGGCGTAGCCGAGAATCTTGTTATGCAGACCGAAGCCATGCACCAGGATCGCCAGCACCGCCGCCAGGACAAAGCCGCCAGCGGTGGCCACGTGGGTGTTGGCCATGTACTTGTCGCGGGCGACCACGTGGTGCAGGTCAACCATATAGCGCCGGGGCATGGCCAGCAGGCCGCCGAGCAGATCGACCTTCGAAGGCCGACCCTGGCGCCACATCCGCACGCGCCGCAGCGCGCCCAGGACAGCAAGGCCCAGGGCGGCGAACAGGAGGATGGGGATAAGGGTGTTCAACATTTAGAGGCACCTTTCAGGTGCAAGCCTCAAGCCTCAAGCCGCAAGCCAGGGCAACACCGCGCTGCTCTTGCTTACCGCTTGAAGCTTGCCGCTTGCAGCTGCCTTAGAAATCCTTACAAAGCCGGAGTGCATCGTAGATAGCGGCATGGGTATTGCGCTGCGCCACGCAGTCGCCGATGCGATACAGCAAGTAGCCTTCGCCCGGCTGGCTGAGAATCGGCTGCGGCTTGATCGCGAACAGCGCTTCGATGTCGATCTGGCCCTTGTTGCGCGAGCCTTCCTTGAGGCCGTAGTACAGCGCCTCGTCCGGCCGTACGCCGTTCTCGATCACCACCTGGTCGACCACCCGCTCCTCTTTGGCGCCGGTGTATTCGTTCTCCAGCACCGCCACCAGTTTGTCACCCTCGCGGTAGACCTTTTCCAGCATCAGGTCGCCAGTCATGATCACTTCTTTGGGATACATGCTGCGGTAGTAGGTCGGGAACGACGTGCCACCAATGGCCACGCCCGGCTTGATGTCGTCGGTGACGATCTCGACCTGGCTGCCCTTGTCAGCGATGTAGTCGGCCACCGACATGCCGGTGAATTCGCAGATGGTGTCGTACACCAGCACGTTCTTGCCCGGCGCCACCTTGCCGTCGAGCACGTCCCAGCTGCTGACCACCAGCCCTTCGGCGGCGCCCCAGTGTTCGTTCTGCTCGATGAATGGATGGCCGCCCACCGCCAGCACGATGATGTCCGGGCGCAGGTCTTGAATGGTGTCGATATCGGCGGCAGTACCCAGGCGCAAGTCGACCTTCAGGCGCGCCAGCTCCAGCTGGTACCAGCGGGTGATACCGGCGATCTGGTCGCGCTGCGGCGCCTTGGCGGCAATGCTGATCTGCCCGCCGATGGCGTCCTTCTTCTCGAACAGGGTGACGTCATGGCCGCGCTCTGCTGCCACGCGCGCGGCTTCCATGCCCGCAGGCCCGGCGCCAACCACCACCACCTTGCGCTTGGGTCCGGTGCTTTTCTCGATGATGTGCGGCACGCCCATGTATTCACGGGAGGTCGCGGCGTTCTGGATGCACAGCACGTCCAGGCCCTGGTACTGGCGGTCGATGCAGTAGTTGGCACCCACGCACTGCTTGATCTGGTCGATCTGGCCCATCTTGATCTTGGCGATCAGGTGCGGGTCGGCGATGTGCGCACGGGTCATGCCGACCATGTCGACATAACCGCCTTCGAGAATGCGCGTAGCCTGGTTCGGGTCCTTGATGTTCTGCGCGTGCAGCACCGGCACCTTGACCACTTCCTTGATGCCGGCTGCCAGGTGCAGGAACGGCTCGGGCGGGAAGCTCATGTTGGGAATGACGTTGGCCAGGGTGTTGTGGGTGTCGCAGCCCGAACCGATCACGCCGAAAAAATCCAGCATGCCGGTGGCGTCGTAGTACTTGGCGATTTCCTTCATGTCCTCATGACTGAGGCCATCGGGGTGGAACTCGTCACCGCAGATGCGCATGCCCACGCAAAAGTCCGGGCCCACTTCGGCACGCACGGCCTTGAGCACTTCCAGGCCGAACTTCATCCGCCCTTCAAAGGTGCCGCCCCATTCGTCGGTGCGCTTGTTGACCCGCGGGCTCCAGAACTGGTCGATCATGTGCTGGTGCACCGCCGACAGCTCGACGCCGTCCAGGCCACCTTCCTTGGCCCGGCGCGCGGCCTGCGCGTAGTTGCCGATCACCCGCCAGATTTCTTCTGGCTCGATGGTCTTGCAGGTGGCCCGGTGCACCGGCTCGCGCACCCCCGATGGCGACATCAGGGTCGGCCAGTTGAAGCCGTCCCAGCGCGAGCGACGGCCCATGTGGGTAATCTGGATCATGATCTTGGCGCCATGCTTGTGCATGGCGTCGGCCAGGTTCTGGAAGTGCGGGATGATGCGGTCGGTCGAGAGGTTCACCGACGCCCACCATTCCTGCGGGCTGTCGATGGCCACCACCGAGGAGCCGCCGCAAATCGCCAGGCCGATGCCGCCCTTGGCTTTCTCTTCGTAGTACTTCACGTAGCGCTCGGTGGTCATGCCGCCATCGGTAGCGTAGACCTCGGCGTGCGCAGTGCTCAGTACCCGGTTGCGGATGGTCAGTTTGCCGATCTGGATCGGCTGGAACATTGCTTCGAAAGCCATGGCGGGATCCTCGACTTACAACGGCTTGACGATGAACAGGCCGTCGTCGTGGCCTTCTTGCGAACCGCCGTAGACCTGCTCGGCGACCGTGCGAATGTTGCTGCCGCGGGCGGCCAGGATCTGGTCCATGGCCCCGGCGAACCAGCCGGTGAACATGTAGTCGACCTTGCGCCCGACCTTGCCGTACACATACACGAACGCCGAATGCTCGAGCTTGACGCTGGCGGTGCCCTTGTCGAGGTCGATGTCCTGGATCTTGAACAGGCCCCAGCCGCGCTGGGACAGGCGCTTCATGTAGTGCTCGAACACCGCCACGCCTTGCAGGCCGTGGCATTCGGCCTCTTTCTCGCACCAGTGCCAGGCAGACTTGTAGCCGGCCTTGTAGAGGATCTCGGCATAGGCCTCGGCGCCCAGTACTTCCTCGATGCCCATGTGGTTGTTGACGAAGAAATGCCGCGGCACGTACAGCATCGGCAGGGCGTCGCTGGTCCAGACACCGGTTTCGCTGTCGACTTCGATAGGCAATTGCGGGGCAATCTTGGCCATGGAAACTGAACTCCAGAAATGTGGTATTCACGATGCAAAGCCGCTTTGGCTTTGCTCTTCAATAAACAGCCGCTGTGAATGCCTTTGGAGCCGTAGCGAGCACGTCGAGAGCAAGGAAGGACCGGAGCGAAAGGCGAGACAGTACCGAGGTACGGCGAGCTTTTCGCGAGGACCTGACGCAGCTATCGGCGAGCGGAGTAGGCTCCAGAGGTATTCACTCGCCCCAGACGTCCTTTAGAACGTTGACCCAGTTCTCGCCCATGATCTTGCGCACCACTCGCTCGGAGTGGCCGCGTTTGAGCAGGGTCTCGGTGAGGTTGGGGAACTCGCCCACGGTGCGGATGCCCAGCGGGTTGATGATCTTGCCGAAGTTGGTCAGGCGCCGGGCGTAGCCCTTGTCGTGGGTCAGGTACTCGAAAAAATCCTGGCCGTGGCCTTGGGTGAAGTCGGTACCGATGCCGATGGAGTCTTCACCGACAATGTTCATGGTGTATTCGATGGCTTCGGCGTAGTCGTCGATGGTCGAATCGATACCCTTGGCCAAGAACGGCGCGAACATGGTAACGCCGACGAAACCGCCGCGATCGGCAATGAACTTGAGCTCTTCATCGGACTTGTTGCGCGGGTGCTCCTTGAGCCCGGAAGGCAGGCAGTGGGAGTAGCACACCGGCTTTTTCGATTCGAGGATGACTTCTTCGGAGGTCTTGGAACCGACATGGGACAGGTCGCACATGACCCCGACGCGGTTCATCTCGGCGACGATCTCGCGGCCAAAGCCCGACAGCCCGCCGTCACGCTCGTAGCAACCGGTACCGACCAGGTTCTGGGTGTTGTAGCACATCTGCACGATGCCCACGCCCAGCTGCTTGAACACCTCGACGTAGCCGATCTGGTCTTCGAAGGCATGGGCGTTCTGGAAGCCGAAGAGGATGCCGGTCTTGCCCAACTCCTTGGCCTTGCGGATGTCGGCGGTGGTGCGCACCGGCATCACCAGGTCGCTGTTGTCGCGAATCAGCTTCTGGCTGGCGGCGATGTTGTTGACCGTGGCCTGGAAGCCTTCCCAGACCGACACTGTGCAGTTGGCTGCGGTCAGGCCGCCCTTGCGCATGTCCTCGAACAGCTCGCGGTTCCATTTGGCAATGATCAGCCCGTCGATAACGATGCTGTCTGCGTGTAATTCGGCTGGGCTCATCAGGCTGTCCCCTTTATTGGTAAAACCTGCGCCGAATCGTCTGCCGGCGCTTTGGAGCCAGCATATGCCTAGGGGGAATGTCGCCCAGATGCAAAAACGACAGGGGAATTGCCGAAAGCGTCAACGCCTGCTGAAGGGGGGCAGTTTGTGCCGCGGCGAACCCTGGGAATAGAAGCGCGTCCCTCTGGGTTGCAGCAGTGGTCGCTCTATCATTGCTCGACCAGCCAGGAGGCTGGCGCCCTTTACAGGAGTAACGACATGCTGCAATCGGATCAACTTGACTTCATCAGTTCCCTTGAGTTGCCTGCCCGCAAACCCGTCATCGCCACTCGCGCGGCGTTTGCGGCAGCACCCACCCTCCCGGGAGTCGCCTTCGACGAAAACACCGACAATGGCGTCGTCGTCGGTGAAAGTGCCATCGGCCTCACTGACTCGCTGTCGGAACAAAACAGTATTGATGTAATGAACTGCATCTCCCTCATGCAACAAGGGGCAGACAAGAAGTTCGACAAGGAAACCCAGCGCAAGCAGTGGTATGAGTTCTACACCAAAGGCCTGGCGACATTGGGATGGAACACCACCAACAACGCCTCTCAGCTTTACACCCCACGCGCCAGTGAGTTTTCCATGGACCAGATTGCCCTGGAAATCATTGGCGCGGTGTCCGGGGGCGGTGCATTCAGGAGCATTGCGGAAAAAACCCTGAATGGCCTGCAAAAAGACCAGGGCGCACTGAACCTGCTGGAAAACAACAGCGCCTCGGAATCCTTCGGCACCTTCCAGATTCTTCCGTGCCTCGAGTCCAGCAAGGGTCAGGTAGCGATGGTGCTCAATTGCCTGGAGTTCAAGAAACAGGTCAGGACCAAGCGCGTGCTGTTTTTCAAATTCAAGAAAACCAATGTGACCATCTATCGGGCTGCTAGCCAGGTTCAGTTGAACACCAATCTGTATGCCCGCATCCGTTCTGCGGTAGAAGACAAACTGGCCGGTGGTGCAGAAAACTTTCTTGAGCAATTCGAGATTTGATACTTCGCGTGCCGATGCCCGGCATCGGCACTGCCCATCGCAAGGAGTGCCAACATGCCCAATGCTTTCGAGAATTATATCAACGCTGCGCAGATTGCCTGTTTATCCACGCACCTGCCTGTGAGCACCAAGGAAGACATATTGAGATCGAGCCTGCTCGCGCAAATGTCTGCCGACAAACAGCCGTACCATTCTATCCAGGCGTGGCACTCGCACTACAGTAAGGCGCTCGGTAAGTTAGGCTGGGTTTTCACCACCGAGCAGTTGACCGAATACACCTCAAGCTTGGGAAGCACAATCACGCTAATGGAACTGCTTCAGCAGGTTGCCAGTCCCTATGCGATTCCAGCGCAGGTGTGGACTGCATTGAACGAGCCGGGTCAGCCCGACCAAAAAAAAACTGTTCTGCGCCAATCTGCTTTTAAACCGCTGCCTGGCCAGGACCGCCTGTTGATCACTATTGAAGTGCTGATTGCGCGTTCGTTAACGGCGATCAAGAAGATCAGTCTGGCCCTGGAGACTAAACCCTTTAACGTCACCGATGACTGGCTAAAGCATTCGTTTGCCTGTCAGGACATTCTGTGCCCAATCCAGATCCGCCACAGTGATGCCAGTCTCAAAGCAAGCTACAGCAGCCTGAGGAGCACCGTGACCACCAAACTGGGTAGTCACATTCAGCAACTCACCTTCGAACTTCCCCACCCGTGAATCGCTGGCTATTCCACTGATACTGTCGCACTGGTCAATCCTGGCAATGCGGCAGTATCCGAGCCCCTCGCCATGAACACCTCTATGGATTCAAACCCGATAGCTATTCCACCGGCACTAACGCCGGCAACTCGCAGCCTGGTCAACTATCACAATAACACTCTATCGGGTGCAGTGAATGCTGCGGTGGCAGCGGATAGTGTCCTCAGTTTCAGTGACCGACTGACAGATACGCGGCGCAAGAGCGTGTTGAACAGCACACTTTTTGCGCAACTGTTGGCTCAACAACAAACGCCCCCGGGTCAGGACTGGTTTGCCAGCTACTGTGCGATCCTGGCAACCCTGGGCTGGCGCTTCACCGGCGTCTGGAAAAAACAGCTCGAGCTGCATCACCTGTATTGGACATTGCTCGAACTGGCGTTCTCTACCGTTGCACAGAACTCGCCCGTACTGGACCTCACGCAAGTTCAGCAGGTCGACAGAACGTTCAGGGCGCTCCTGCAATCCACAGCTGCCCGGGAAGTGTTCAGAATCGGCAATGACCACCATGCGTTCAACAGCTTTCAGTTCATCCCTGTCAACGAGCGGGCCAACGGTCTATTGGATGTCCAGTTGCACAGGCTGGAGCTTTCGTCTGCTGTGCCAGTGACAAGCCTCCTTGACCGTCAGCGGCTTGAATCCAGAGCCATGGTAAAACTGGAAATTCACCAGGTGCAGTTTCATCCCCCGGGAAATTACGCCATACAGCAAATGATCCAGGAGCGTCTTGGCCAGATGGCCGAAACATTCATCGTCGGCCTGATGATCTGAACTGCCCTGGGTAGAGGACTCGACACTTCGCGCCTCAGGCGGTTTTGGCCTGGGCCTGGTGAGTGGACAGGCGCAACGGCTACCCTGTTCTTTGCTGCGGCGCTGAGCGAGAATCGGCGCCCATGTTCGCGCAAGCTTTCGGAGGATGTCGCAGATGAGAACGATGGTAGGCCTGGCCCTGGTATTGCTGGCATTCGGCGCCCATGCCGAGGACGACGAAAGCACCCCGTGCGACAACGTCGACACCGACCAGCAAAGCTATGCGTGCGCCCAATACAGCCGCACTACCGCCGAACGCGAACTCAATGCCGCTTTCGATGACCTGCTGCAGCGCATTGGCGAGCAGTACGGCGGCCAGCAAGCCAAGGTCGACGAGCTGAGCAAGCGCCTGCGTGAGGCCCAAGCCATCTGGAAGCAACTGCGCGACGCCGATTGCAAGGTCGAGACCTATGACCAGCAACCCGGCAAGGCTTTCGACGCGGCCTTGAACACCTGCATTGCCCAACGTAGCGATGATCGCTCCGAATACTTGCAGTCCCTGGGGCTGCAGAACTCCGATTGAGACCAGCATGAAAATCTGCGGAATTGAAATCAAAGGCAGCGAAGCGCTGCTTGCCGTTGCCACCCTGGACGGCGCCAGCCCTGTGCACCTTGCCGTGGCGACGAAAAAAATCGCCCTGGCAGACGACGAACTGGCAGATAGCGTCAAAGCCTTTGCCCGCCAGGCCCAGGCCTTTATCGCCGAGCAGGGCATCAGCCACCTGGCGATCAAAAAGCGCAGCAAGAAAGGCGATTTCGCCGGCGGCCCGACCACCTTCAAGATCGAGGGCGTGCTGCAGTTGCTGGACAATTGCGAGGTCGAGCTGGTGTCACCGCAGACCGTCAGCGCCCAAGCGAAGAAACACGACCTTGAACTGCCGGCGTCGCTGAACAAGTACCAGCACGAAGCCTACAAAAGCGCCTGCGCGCTGTTGCTCAAGCGCCGCTGAGGCTGGCCGCCGCGGCCTTGCGGTCTTCGCGCGGGCAACGCTGGAAGCGCCCGCGGTAACAACGGGTGAAATACGACGCCGACTCGAACCCGCAAGCGATGCCCACCTCCAGCACGCTGAGGTCGGTCTGGCGCAGCAACTGCCGGGCCTTGTCCAGGCGCAGGCGCAGGTAGAAGCCGCTGGGGGTGTCGTGCAGGTAAAGCTTGAACAGGCGCTCCAGCTGGCGTCGGGTGACCTGCACCGACTCGGCGAGCACCAAGGTGTTGAGCGGTTGCTCGGTGTTGCGCTCCATCTCACCGATCACCTGCACCAGCTTCTTGTTGCTGATGCCGTAGCGTGAGGCGATCTGCATGCGCTGGTGATCCTGGCGCGGGCGAATCCGGCCGAGCACGAACTGCTCCGACATCTGGATCGCCAGCTCCGGGCCATGGGCCTGGGCGATCAGGTCGAGCATCAGGTCGATCGAGGCAGTGCCTCCCGCTGAGGTAATGCGCCGGCGATCGACTTCGAACAGCTCCTGGGTCGCCTGCAACTGCGGGTAACTTTCCTTGAAGGCCTCCAGCGCTTCCCAGTGCAGGGTCACCCGGTAACCCTCAAGCAAACCGGCCTCGGCCAGCACCACGCTGCCGGTATCGATGCCGCCCAATACCACGCCTTCGTGATCAAGCTTGCGCAACCAGTGCTGCAGGGCCGGGCCGAAACTGCGCAGCGGCTCGAAACCGGCCACCACCAGCAGGGTAGCGCCCTTGCCCAACGGCTGCAGCGCGGCGTCGGCATTCACCGACATGCCGTTGCTGGCCTGCACCGCGCCGCCATCTATGCTCAGCACCTGCCAGCGGTACAGCTCGCCGCGAAAGCGGTTGGCCACCCGCAGCGGCTCTACCGCAGATATAAAACCGATCGCGGAGAAACCCGGCAACAGCAAGAAATGGAAATCCTGGGGCATAGCGACGACTCGACGGCCACGGATGCAGGGTTAATAGCGCGCTGGTCGCCACTGTGCAAGTGCCGGTCGCCACAGTGCGATTTTTACCCACGGCAGCCGCGTAGTTTGATCACACGGCACGCAGAGGCCGCCCCCTATAACAATTAGAACTGCCGTTGGAGGAGCCACCATGAACAGAATGATCAGCCGTAGCCTGCTGATGCTCGTCGGTACCGCAATCCTCAGCACCAACGTGATGGCCGCAGAACCGGCCGCCTGCAAGAACGTGCGCCTCGGCGTGGTGAACTGGACCGACGTGATGGCCACCAGCGCCATGACCCAGGTGCTGCTCGATGGCCTGGGCTACAAGACCAAGCAGACCAGCGCCTCGCAACAGATCATTTTCGCCGGCATTCGCGACCAGCGCCTGGACATGTTCCTTGGCTACTGGAACCCGATCATGACCCAGACCATCACCCCGTTCATCGACGCCAAGCAGGTCAAGGTCCTCGACCAGCCGAGCCTCGACGACGCCCGCGCCACCCTCGCGGTGCCCAGCTACCTGGCCGACAAGGGCCTGAAAACCTTCGCCGACATTGCCAGGTTCGAGAAGGAGCTGGGCGGCAAGATCTACGGCATCGAGCCGGGCTCCGGCGCCAACACCCAGATCAAGGCGATGATCAGCAAGAACCAGTTCGGCCTGGGCAAGTTCCAACTGGTCGAGTCCAGCGAGGCCGGCATGCTCGCCGCCGTCGACCGCGCGGTACGGCGCAAGGAGGCGGTGGTGTTCTTCGGCTGGGCGCCGCACCCGATGAACGTCAACATCGACATGGCCTACCTCAGCGGCAGCGAAGACGCCCTGGGCCCGGACGAAGGCCGCGCCACGGTGTGGACCGTTACCGCCCCCGACTACGCCCAGCGCTGCCCGAACGCCCATCGCCTGCTGAGCAACCTGAAATTCACCGCCGAAGACGAGAGCCGCATGATGCAGCCGCTGCTCGAGCACAAGGATGCGCTGGAGTCCGCCCGCCAGTGGCTCAAGGATCACCCGCAAGACCAGAAGCGCTGGCTTGAAGGGGTGACCACGTTTGACGGCAAACCGGCCGCCGAAAACCTGCAACTGACCGCTAACTGACAGACCCTGTGGGAGCGGGCTTGACCCGCGATGGCCCAACTCGCCCGAAGGAAACCGCACATGAACCACGACGTCATCATCACCTGCGCCCTGACCGGCGCCGGCGACACCGCCAGCAAAAGCCACCTGGTCCCGGTCACCCCGAAACAGATCGCCGCAGCCGCCGTAGAAGCCGCCAAAGCCGGTGCCACGGTGGTCCACTGCCACGTTCGCGATCCGCAAACCGGCCGTTTCAGCCGCGACGTCAACTTGTACCGCGAGGTGATGGAGCGCATCCGCGAATCCGACGTCGACATCATCGTCAACCTCACCGCCGGCATGGGTGGCGACCTGGAGATCGGCCCGGGCGAAACTCCGCTGGAGTTCGGCGCCGGCACCGACCTGATCGGCCCGCTGGAGCGCCTGGCCCACGTCGAGGCGCTGCTGCCGGAAATCTGCACCCTGGACTGCGGCACCCTCAACTTTGGCGACGGCAACAGCATCTACGTCTCGACCCCGGCGCAACTGCGCGCTGGGGCCAGGCGCATCACTGAACTGGGCGTCAAAGCGGAGCTGGAAATCTTCGACACCGGCCACCTGTGGTTCGCCAAGCATATGATCAAGGAAGGCCTGCTCGACGACCCGTTGTTCCAGCTGTGCCTGGGCATCCCCTGGGGCGCGCCGGCCGACACCGCCACCATGAAAGCCATGGTCGACAACCTGCCGCCAGGCGTGACCTGGGCCGGCTTCGGCATCGGCCGCATGCAGATGCCGATGGCGGCGCAGGCGGTGCTGCTGGGCGGCAACGTGCGGGTCGGCCTGGAAGACAACCTGTACCTGGACAAAGGCGTGCTGGCCAGCAACGGCCAACTGGTGGAACGCGCCAGCGAGATTCTCAGCCGCCTTGGCGCACGGGTACTCAGCCCTGCCGAGGGCCGCGCCAAAATGAACCTGACCCGTCGCTGATTGCTGGAGAAACCGATGAGCTTTATCACCGAGATCAAGACTTTTGCAGCCCTGGGCAGCGGCGTAATCGGCAGCGGCTGGGTGGCCCGCGCCCTGGCCCATGGCCTGGATGTAGTCGCCTGGGACCCGGCGCCGGGAGCAGAGGCGGCCTTGCGCAAGCGCATCGCCAATGCCTGGCCGGCCCTGGAGCAACAAGGCCTGACGCCCGGCGCCTCGCAGCAGCGCCTGCGCTTTGTGGCGACTATCGAGGAATGCGTGCGCGATGCCGATTTCATCCAGGAAAGCGCCCCCGAGCGCCTCGACCTCAAGCTCGACCTGCACAGCAAGATCAGCGCCGCAGCCAAGCCCAATGCGCTGATCGGCTCCAGTACTTCAGGGCTATTGCCCAGCGAGTTCTACGAGTCTTCGACCCACCCCGAACGCTGCGTGGTCGGCCATCCGTTCAACCCGGTGTACCTGCTGCCGCTGGTAGAAATCGTCGGCAGCAACAAAACCGCGCCCGAGGCCATCGAAGCGGCAAAAACCGTCTACACCAACCTCGGCATGCGCCCGCTGCATGTGCGCAAGGAAGTGCCCGGTTTTATCGCCGACCGCCTGCTCGAAGCGCTGTGGCGCGAGGCTCTGCACCTGGTCAACGATGGCGTGGCGACCACCGGTGAGATCGACGACGCAATCCGCTTTGGCGCCGGTTTGCGCTGGTCGTTCATGGGCACCTTCCTCACCTATACCCTGGCCGGAGGCGACGCCGGCATGCGCCACTTCATGGCCCAGTTCGGCCCGGCGTTGCAACTGCCCTGGACCTACCTGCCCGCGCCCGAGCTGACCGACGGCCTGATCGACGCCGTGGTCGAAGGCACCGGCGAACAACTGGGCGAGCGCAGCATCAGCGCGCTGGAGCGCTATCGTGATGATTGCCTGCTGGCCGTGCTGGCTGCGGTAAAAACCACCAAGGCCAAGCACGGCATGGCCTTCAGCGACTGACCGGAGTGCAGCGATGCCCGCATTGATCACCTACCAGACCCAGGTTCCGGCAGACTGGGTCGACTACAACGGGCATCTGCGCGATGCCTTCTACCTGCTGATCTTCAGCTATGCCACCGATGCCTTTATGGACCGCATCGGCCTGGACAGCGACAACCGCAGCGCCAGCGGCCACTCGCTGTTCACCCTGGAGTGCCACCTGAACTACCTGCATGAGGTAAAGCTCGGCACCCAGGTGTGGGTGCAGAGCCAGGTTATCGGTTTTGACCACAAGCGCCTGCACCTGTACCACAGCCTGCATCGCGAGGGGTTTGATGAAGCGCTGGCGGCCAGTGAACAGATGCTGTTGCATGTCGACCTTGCCGGACCGAGGTCAGCACCGTTTGCACCAGCGGTGCTTGAGCGCTTGCAGGGGGTCGTGAATGAGCAGGTTGATCTGCCGGCGGCCGAGTTTGTTGGCCGGGTGATCGGGTTGCCCCGCGCGCAGTGACAAAAAACAGCCCCGCAGCGGTGACGCAAACGGGGCTGAAGCGGACGGTGACCAAACCTTCCGTTGCTGTGCATGGCCCCAGTGTGCAGCCTCCCTCCCCCGCCGATTTACCCGAAAACGACCTGTGCTTAGGTAAAGCGGCCATTGCGACAATCTGCCCTTGCCGCAGTGCGCCCGGGCCCACAGAATCGACTGACGATCACACCTGCAAACAAGGACAACAACCATGATGCATGCGGATTTGATTGATCAGGACGACCTGCTGGGCCAGCTGCGCGCGCTGGGTTTCGAGACGCCGGCCGGGGCCAGTGCCGAGCAAGCCTGCGAGTGTGCGGTACGCGGTTTGAGTGAGCCGCGGGCCAAAGCCTTGAAGGTCATGGTCGAGCAGATGTACACCAGTAGTGCGACTATTCTGCCGGACGTTCGTAAAGCCATCGACAAACAGCTGTTGCCGGCATTGGCACAATTCCAGAATCGCTAAAAGCATCGCGGGTCAAGCCCGCTCTCACAGAGATCACCTAACTCCTGTGGGAGCGGGCTTGACCCGCGATGAATTCAGCTCGGAATCAGAGCCTCACACTGGCAAAAGTCGACTCATTGCGCGCCTGGCTCAACGCCGACATCGGCCCGGCCAGCGGCGACAGCACCAGCGCCTGCGGGATCGGCATCATCGCCACCTGCTGGGCAGTATTAGAGCCCACGCGCTCGTCACGCGGCGGAATGCCAAAGTACTCGCGATAGCACTTGGAGAAATGCGGGGTCGAGACAAAGCCGCACACCGAAGCCACTTCGATGATCGACATCGGCGTCTGCTTGAGCAGTTGCCGGGCGCGGATCAGCCGCAGCTTCAGGTAGTAGCGTGACGGCGAGCAGTGCAGGTACTTCTGGAACAGGCGCTCAAGCTGGCGCCGCGACACCGACACATAAACGGCCAGTTCATCCAGGTCGATCGGCTCTTCGAGGTTGGCTTCCATCAACGCGACGATTTCCTGCAGTTTCGGCTGGTTGGTGCCGAGCATGTGCTTGAGCGGCACGCGCTGGTGGTCCTGTTCGTTGCGGATGCGCTCGTAGACAAACATCTCCGAGATCGCCGCCGACAGCTCGCGACCATGATCACGGCTGATCAGGTGCAGCATCATGTCCAGCGGCGCAGTGCCGCCGGAGCTGGTGAAGCGGTTGCGGTCGAGGGTGAATAAACGGGTGCTCATGCTCACCCGCGGGAAGGCTTCCTGCATCGCCGCCAGGCATTCCCAGTGCACGCTGCAGTCAAAACCATCGAGCAGGCCGGCACAGGCCAGGGCCCAGCTGCCGGTGCACACCGCACCCAGCCGTCGCGACTGGCGCGCCTGGCTCTGCAGCCAGGTGACGTGCTCGCGGGTAACGGTGCGCTGGATACCAATACCGCCACAGACAATCACGGTGTCCATAGCCGGTGCCTTGTGCATTGCCGCATCGGGAGTGATCTGCAAGCCGTCGCTGGCCCACACCTGGCCGCCATCCACGCTCAGGGTGCTCCAGCGGTACAGCTCGCGGCCGGACAGCTGGTTGGCCATGCGCAGCGGCTCAACAGCGGAAGCCAGGGAAATCAGCGTGAAATTGTCCAGCAGCAGAAAGCCGATGGATTGGGGCGTGCGGTTCTGGGTTGGGGTCCCGGAGTTGTACGACGTCATCGCGGTATCTCCTCACACAATGCAGGTTGTGCCTCAGGCAGGCACGGGCTTTTTTGTCACGGCCCCGATTCGGATGCAGGGGCTTTGCCAATCACAACGCAAATGCCATGCCTGAAATTGAATGGCCATTCAACAAAACCCAAAAACGACGTCGCGCAGCGTCTATATGGCCCTTGTTGCCGGGCGCGGTTATAAACGCAAACCAGCGGCCTAGCGCCGGTCTGTAGGACGCATGAGCAATTCGGTAGCACTTGTGTGAAGGATGCCCAGAAACGACATCGGCAACTGTCACCCAAGGCGCCAGGCACGGGGGTGACAGCGGATTGTTCGAGGCGGGAAAGGCCTGCGCGCCAAAAGGCGGCGCGCAGGCCGAAGGTGGGCGAAAACGGCGCAGGGCGCGTCAGCGTTTCAACATTCGATGGCGCTGACCGCCAGGCCACCGCGCGAGGTTTCCTTGTACTTGTCGTGCATGTCGGCGCCGGTGTCACGCATGGTGCGGATCACCCGGTCGAGGGAGATGAAGTGCTCGCCGTCGCCGCGCAAGGCCATCTGCGCGGCATTGATGGCCTTGACCGCGGCAATCGCGTTGCGCTCGATGCAGGGCACCTGGACCAGCCCGCCAACCGGGTCGCAGGTCAGCCCCAGGTTGTGCTCAAGGCCGATCTCGGCGGCGTTTTCCAGTTGCCCGGGGGTAGCCCCGAGCACCTCGGCAAGGCCGGCGGCGGCCATGGCGCAGGCCGAACCGACTTCACCCTGGCAACCGACTTCAGCACCGGAGATCGAAGCATTCTTCTTGCACAAAATGCCCACTGCGGCGGCGCCGAGGAAGAAGTCGACGACGTTGGCTTCGCTGACTTCGTCGCTAAAGCGCATGTAGTAGTGCAGCACCGCAGGGATGATCCCTGCCGCGCCATTAGTCGGTGCGGTGACCATGCGCCCGCCAGCGGCATTCTCTTCGTTGACCGCCAGGGCATAGAGGTTGACCCATTCCATGGCGCTCAGGGTCGAGCCGATGACATTGGGCTTGTTCAGTTCCTGCAGGCTGCGGTGCAGCTTGGCTGCGCGACGTTTGACATTGAGCCCGCCAGGCAGGATGCCTTCGTATTTGAGGCCGTTTTCGACACAGGCCTGCATGGCGTGCCACAACTTCAGCAGCCCGGCACGAATTTCTGCTTCACTGCGCCAGACCTTTTCGTTTTCCATCATCAATTGCGACACGCGCAGGTCGTTTTGCTTGCACAGTTCGAGCAACTCCACGGCACTGTCGAAATCGTAGGGCAGCACCGTGTTGTCGGCGTCCAGCACGCCGCTGGCAGCCTGTGCCGCATCAACGACAAAGCCGCCGCCCACCGAATAATAGGTGTCGCGGTGCAGCTCGCCTGCGGCGCCTTCAGCGATGAGGGTCATGGCGTTGGGGTGGTACGGCAGGTTCTCGTCGAGCAGCAGCATGTCGCGGGCCCAGACGAAGCCGACGTGCAGCCGGCCATCGAGCAGCAAGGTGTCTGTTTCGCGCAGTGCAGCGATGCGCGGACCGATTTGCGCGGGGTCGATGGCGTCCGGCCATTCGCCCATCAGGCCCATGATCACTGCGTTGTCGCTGCCGTGGCCGATACCGGTGGCCGACAGCGAGCCGTACAGGCGCACTTCGACGCGCCGCACCTGTTCAAGCTCGCCGCGCTCGCGCAGGCCCTGGACGAACAATGCTGCGGCGCGCATGGGCCCGACGGTATGGGAGCTGGATGGGCCAACGCCGATCTTGAACAGGTCGAACACACTGATGGCCATGCCACCTACCTCCTGAATGTACAGCCTGAATGTGCAGCCCCGCAGCCCAAGCCAAGGGCGTCGCAACTGCTACGCTGAATAGGCGGCAATCCGCCGATTCCGCGCATCATCAGGCTTTTGCCAGGACCTCTGACGTCTGCAACCGACGCGTTCTTGCCCAGCAACGCCGCCAGCTGTCAGCCGCGCTTGTGCGCCGTTTTTTTTGCGGTGCACAAGTGCCGAAACTGCGTTTACAGGGCCGGATAAATCTGTAAACGACCTCATCGACACTGGATGCGACCCTGTCTGTACTGGATACGACGCACCCTGTAGGCGTTTGATTTTCGCTGTTAGATGATCGGTATCGACTCGATTGCACGGCAGCCGTCCCGCTATCGCCCGATAGTCAGGCCCGACCGAATGCAAACCATAAAGCACGGCGGTCCCGTGGGACATCCGAGAAAAAAACCCAGGAGTCCATCGAATGAAAGGTTCACCCTCGCTATTGCTGGCCGCAGTGCTGAGTCTGCCGGTGCTGGCCCAGGCCGCAGAGCCCGAGCAATGTCACACCGTCAACTTCTCCGATGTCGGCTGGACCGACATCACCGTGACCACCGCGGTCACCAGCGTCGTGCTCCAGTCGCTGGGCTACAAGACCAAGACCACGATGATTTCGGTACCGGTGACCTACAAGTCGCTGGCCGATGGCAAGAACATGGACGTGTTCCTCGGAAACTGGATGCCGACCATGGAAAACGACATCAAGCAGTACCGCGATGCCGGCACCGTGGAAACCGTTCGGGCCAACCTTGAGAACGCCAAGTACACCCTGGCGGTGCCCCAGGCGCTGTACGACAAGGGCCTGAAAAACTTCGCCGACATTGCCAAGTTCAAGAAGGAGCTGGACGGCAAGATCTACGGCATCGAGCCGGGCAACGACGGCAACCGCACCATCCAGAGCATGATCGACAAGAACGCCTTCGGCCTCAAGGACGCCGGTTTCAAGGTGGTCGAGTCCAGCGAGGCCGGCATGCTCTCGCAAGTCGAACGTGCCCAGCGCCGTGACACCGCCGTGGTGTTCCTGGGCTGGGAACCGCACCCGATGAACACCCGCTTCAAGATGAAATACCTGGACGGCGGCGATGACTTCTTCGGCCCCGACTACGGCAAGGCCACCGTCCTCACCAACACCCGCAAGGGCTATGTTCAGGAATGTAGCAACGTCGGCCAGTTGCTGAAGAACCTGTCCTTTACCCTCGACATGGAAAGCAAGCTGATGGGCAACGTCCTGGACGACAAGATGAAACCCGACGCCGCAGCCAAGGCCTGGCTGAAAAACAACCCGCAGGTGCTCGACACCTGGCTGGCCGGGGTCACCACCGTTGACGGCAAGCCTGGCCTGGAGGCAGCCAAAGCCAAACTCACGCAGTAAGCACTGACTGCGGCGGGCTGGCCCCGCCGCAGGCTGTCTTCAAACTTTTGCAGGTGGACGCTCGCTATCATGCTGATCGATGAAAAACTCCCTTTGGGCCAGTACATCGCAGGCTTCGTTGAATGGTTGACGCAACACGGCGCCAATTACTTCGATGCCTTCGCGGCAGCACTGGAATACATGATTCATGGCGTGACCGGGGCACTGACCTGGTTCAATCCTTTCGTCCTGATCGGCCTGATTGCAGTAATCGCGCACCTGATCCAGCGCAAATGGGCGCTGACCGCATTCTGCGTACTGTCATTTTTGCTGATCCTCAACCTCGGTTACTGGCAGGAGACCATGGAGACCCTGGCCCAGGTGCTGTTCGCCACCCTGGTCTGCGTGGCCATCGGCGTGCCGCTGGGCATCCTCGCCGCACACAAGCCGATGTTCTACACCGCCATGCGCCCGGTCCTCGACCTGATGCAGACGGTACCTACCTTCGTTTACCTGATCCCGACCCTGACCCTGTTCGGCCTGGGGGTGGTCCCCGGGTTGATCTCGACGGTGGTGTTCGCCATCGCCGCACCGATTCGCCTGACCTACCTGGGTATCTGTGACGTGCCCCAGGAACTGCTCGACGCCGGCAAGGCCTTCGGCTGCTCACGCCGCCAGCTGCTGTCGCGCATCGAGCTGCCCCACGCCATGCCGAGCATCGCCGCCGGCGTTACCCAATGCATCATGCTGTCGCTGTCGATGGTGGTGATTGCCGCGCTGGTGGGTGCCGACGGCCTGGGCAAACCTGTGGTCAACGCATTGAACACCGCCGATATCGCCCTGGGTTTTGAAGCGGGCCTGGCGATCGTGTTGCTGGCGATCATGCTCGACCGTATCTGCAAACAACCCGACGCGCCGGTAAGGAGTGAAGCATGAGCATTATTCGCTTCGAAGACGTAGACGTTATCTTCTCCAGCCGACCGCGCGAGGCCCTGAGCCTGCTCGACCAGGGCATGACCCGCGAACAGATCCTGAAGAAGACCGGCCTGGTGGTCGGTGTCGAGAAAGCCAACCTGGACATCAACAAGGGCGAGATCTGCGTGTTGATGGGCTTGTCCGGCTCAGGCAAGTCGAGCCTGCTGCGCTGTATCAACGGCCTCAACACCGTCAGCCGCGGCAAGCTGTTCGTCGAGCACGAAGGCTCGCATATCGACATCGCCCACTGCACCCCGGCGGAACTGAAGATGATGCGCACCAAGCGCATCGCCATGGTGTTCCAGAAGTTCGCCCTGATGCCCTGGCTGACGGTGCGCGAGAACATCAGCTTCGGCCTGGAAATGCAGGGCCGCCCGGAGAAGGAACGGCGCAAGCTGGTCGATGAAAAACTCGAACTGGTGGGCCTGACCCAATGGCGCAACAAGAAGCCCGATGAACTCTCGGGCGGCATGCAGCAGCGCGTCGGCCTGGCCCGGGCACTGGCAATGGACGCCGACATCCTGCTGATGGACGAACCCTTCTCGGCCCTCGACCCGCTGATCCGCCAGGGCCTGCAGGACGAGCTGCTGGAGCTGCAACGCAAGCTGAACAAGACCATCGTCTTCGTCAGCCACGACCTGGACGAAGCCCTGAAGCTGGGCAGCCGTATTGCGATCATGAAAGACGGGCGGATCATCCAGTACAGCAAGCCGGAAGAAATCGTCCTCAACCCCGCCGACGACTACGTGCGCACCTTCGTCGCCCACACCAACCCGCTCAACGTGCTGTGCGGCCGCAGCCTGATGCGCACCCTGGACAAGTGCAAACGCATCAACGGCTCGGTGTGCCTCGACCCGGGTGGCGACTCCTGGCTGGACCTGGCCGAAGGCAACACCATCAAGGGTGCGCGCCAGGGCGCCAACGGCATGGACCTGCAAAACTGGGCACCGGGCGAAGCGGTGGAAGGCCTGGGGCGCAAACCGACCCTGGTGAATGCCAACATCGGCATGCGCGAAGCCCTGCAGATCCGCTACCAGACTGGCAACAAGCTGGTGCTTCAAGAGGGCAACAAAGTGGTGGGGATTCTTGGCGACAGCGAGCTGTATCACGCGCTGCTGGGCAAGAACCTGGGCTGAAAGCTATCGCGGGGCAAGTCGGGTCGCCGCACCGCCGCTCCCACCAGGATCACCTAAATCCCGGTGGGAGCGGCGGTGCGACGCCTCGACTTACCCCGCGATAGAGGACCGTCAGCGAACGACGATACCCTGCTTGGCCATGAACGCCTTGGCCTCGGGTACGGTGTACTCACCGAAATGGAAGATGCTCGCCGCCAGCACTGCGCTGGCATGACCTTCGATAATCCCGTCGGCCAGGTGCTGCAGGTTGCCGACACCACCGGAGGCAATCACCGGAATGCCCAGGGCGTCGCTGATGGCGCGGGTCACGCCCAGGTCAAAACCGTTCTTCATGCCGTCCTGGTCCATGCTGGTCAGGAGGATCTCGCCGGCCCCCAGGCCTTCCATCTTCTTCGCCCACTCCACCGCGTCCAGGCCGGTCGGCTTGCGCCCGCCGTGGGTGAAAATCTCCCAGCGCGGGGTTTCGCCCGGGCCCGAGACCTTCTTGGCATCGATGGCCACCACAATGCACTGCGAGCCGAAGTGCGCGGCAGCTTCGCCGACGAACTCCGGGTTGAACACCGCGGCGGTGTTGATCGACACCTTGTCGGCACCGGCGTTGAGCAGGTTGCGGATGTCCTGCACGGTGCGCACGCCGCCGCCCACGGTCAGCGGGATGAACACCTGGCTGGCCATACGCTCGACGGTATGCAGGGTGGTGTCACGGCCATCGACGCTGGCGGTGATGTCGAGGAAGGTGATCTCGTCAGCGCCCTGTTCATCGTAGCGCCGGGCGATTTCCACCGGGTCGCCGGCATCGCGGATGTTCTCGAACTTGACGCCCTTGACCACCCGGCCGTTGTCGACGTCGAGGCAGGGAATTATGCGTTTGGCTAAAGCCATAGGTAGACCTCGAGTTGCAAGCTTCAAGCTTCAAGCTGCAAGAAAGAGCGACTCGGTCGCGCTTTTGACTTGCAGCTTGCAGCTTACGACTTGGAGCTAGCCGAATAGGCGTCACAGAAGGCTTGCGCCTCGGCGACATCCAGGGTGCCTTCGTAGATGGCGCGGCCGGTGATCGCACCGATGATGCCTGGCGCCTTGGCGTCGAGCAGGGCCTTGATGTCACCGAGGTTGTGGATACCGCCGGAGGCGATCACCGGGATCTTGGTGGCAGCGGCCAGGGCGGCGGTGAAGGGCACGTTGCAGCCCTGCATCATGCCGTCTTTGGCGATGTCGGTGTAGACGATAGCCGAGACGCCGTCGGCTTCGAAACGCTTGGCCAGGTCAATGACCTGCACCGAGCTGACTTCTGCCCAGCCGTCGGTGGCGACGAAACCGTCCTTGGCATCCAGGCCGACGATCACTTTGCCCGGGAAGGCGCGGCAGGCTTCGGCGACGAACTCCGGCTCTTTCACCGCCTTGGTGCCGATGATCACGTAGCTGACGCCGGCCTTGACGTAGTGCTCGATGGTTTCCAGCGAACGGATACCGCCACCGATCTGGATCGGCAGGTTCGGGTAGCGCTTGGCAATCGCGGTGACTACTTCACCGTTGACCGGCTGGCCTTCGAAGGCGCCATTGAGGTCAACCAGATGCAGGCGGCGGCAGCCCCCTTCAACCCATTTGGCGGCCATACTCACCGGGTCGTCGGAGAATACCGTGGAGTCTTCCATGCGGCCCTGGCGCAGGCGTACGCAAGCACCGTCCTTGAGATCGATAGCGGGGATAATCAGCATGCTTTTTTCCTTCGTAAAAAAGAGCTGCAAGTTGCTAGCTACAAGCTGCAAGCATGCGCGTCTGTTCTCTTGCAGCTTGTCGCTTTCAGCTGCCTTTCTCTAGCGACCAGAGGTCGCTCTCGATACTCTCGAACCGTTCCTTGAGGTGGTTCTGCACATCGAAAATCGCCCTGTTGTAGTAGTGCGGGGCAATCTCTTTGGTGAACAGTTCCAGGACCTCGGCCACCTCGAACGACCCCAGCTGCAGCTCGAAACGGTCTTCGAGAAAGCGCTTGAGGGTATCGAGCGCTTCACGCTCCTGTTCCGGCGCCAGCGTGAGGATCGGCGGCTTGGCCCTGGACTTGCCCATTACCAGCGCCCGTCCCAGGCGGCGAAGTTCTGCAGCAGCTGCAGGCCATGGGTATGGCTCTTCTCCGGGTGGAACTGCACGGCAAAGCGCGAGCCTTCGGCCAGCGCTGCGGCGAAGTCGACGCCGTAATGGCCGCTACCGACCACCTGGCCCGGCTTGCCGGCGGTGATGTAGTAGCTGTGCACGAAGTAGAAGCGCGCACGCTCGGGGATGTTGTGCCACAGCGGGTGGTCGGTGCTCTGGGCAACTTCGTTCCAGCCCATGTGCGGCACCTTGAGGTGCTCGCCGTCTTCGTGCAGGTCTTTGCCGAAAAAGCGCACATTGCCCGGGAACAGGCCGATGCAGTCGACGCCGTCGTTCTCTTCGCTGTGATCGAGCAAGGCTTGCATGCCCACACAGATGCCGAGGAACGGCCTGTCCTGGCTGACTTCGCGCACCAGGCTGTCGAAGCCCAGGCGGCGGATTTCGGCCATGCAGTCGCGGATCGCGCCAACACCGGGGAACACCACGCGGTCGGCTTCGCGAATCACCTCGGCGTCGCTGGTGATCAGAACCTTGCCGGCGCCCACGTGCTCGAGGGCCTTGGCCACCGAGTGCAGGTTACCCATGCCATAGTCGATAACGGCAACCGTCTGCATTACAGGCAACCCTTGGTCGATGGCATCTGCCCGGCCATGCGCTCGTCCAGCTCGATGGCCATGCGCAGCGCGCGGCCGAAGGCCTTGAACACGGTCTCGATCTGGTGGTGGGTGTTGTGCCCACGCAGGTTGTCGATGTGCAGGGTGACGTTGGCGTGGTTGACGAAGCCCTGGAAGAACTCCTGGAACAGGTCGACATCAAAGCCGCCCACCGAAGCGCGGGTATACGGTACGTGCATCTGCAGGCCGGGGCGGCCGGAGAAGTCGATGACCACCCGCGACAGCGCTTCGTCCAGCGGCACGTAGGCATGGCCGTAGCGGCGGATGCCCTTTTTGTCGCCGATGGCCTGGTTGAAGGCCTGGCCGAGGGTGATACCGACGTCTTCGACAGTATGGTGATCGTCGATATGCAGGTCGCCCTTGCACTCGATATCGAGGTCGATCAGCCCATGTCGGGCGATCTGGTCGAGCATATGTTCAAGGAAAGGCACACCGATATCGAATCGGGCCTTGCCGCTGCCATCCAGGTTGATCGAGGCCTTGATCTGGGTCTCCAGAGTATTGCGCTCGACGGAAGCCTTACGTTCGACCATCACCAGCTCCGCAAAATCATTGGGCGAAAAAGGTGACCATTATAGGCCCAGAAGCACGCGGCTTGAAACGCAGATGACGCGTGGCAGGGAATTTACCTGCGATCCGGCAATTTTCAGCTACTTCTGTAGGAGCGGGCTTGCCCCGCGATCGAATGCGGGTTCATCGCGGGGCAAGCCCGCTCCTACAGGGCAGACCTAATTGAACAACACCGCAGTCTTCTGCAACGTCACCCAGATCCCCCAGGCCAGCGGCACCCCGACCACCAGCCAGGCCGCCAGCACCAAAGGCTTGCTGGCCGGGTCGGCCTTCCACTCCAGTACGCGCTCGCTGGCGCTGCCCTGGTCGTGGCTCAGGGCCCGTTCGGCGGCAAGCTCGGCATCGGTCATGAAGTACTTGTCGGCCACCGGCCGCACCAGCGCATTGCAGACAAAGCCCAGCACCAGCAGCCCGGCGAGGATGTACAGAGTGATGTCATAGGCCGCCGCCCGTGGCACGCCCAGCGCCAGCTGGTACTCGCGCAGGTAGGTGATCAGCACCGGGCCCAGCACCCCGGCTGCGGCCCAGGCGGTCAGCAGGCGACCGTGAATGGCACCGACCATCTGCGTGCCGAACAGGTCGGCCAGGTACGCCGGCACCGTGGCAAAACCGCCGCCGTACATCGACAGGATGATGCAGAACGCCGCCACGAACAGGGCGATGTTGCCCAGGTGGCCCATGTTCGGCACCAGCGCATACAGAGCCACGCCCAGGGCGAAGAAGGCGAAATAGGTGTTTTTGCGCCCGATATAGTCGGAGAACGACGCCCAGAAGAAGCGCCCGCCGATATTGAACAGGCTGAGCAAACCGGTAAAACCGGCGGCAATCGCGGCGATCTGGCCCAATTGCGCGGCGTTGAGCTGGCTGAAGCTCAGGTCATTGCCCAGCAGCTTGCCGGCAAAAACCTCCTGCAGCAGCGGCGAAGCCATGCCGAGAATGCCGATACCTGCCGAAACGTTCAGGCACAAAACCAGCCAGATCAACACAAACTGCGGGGTTTTCCACGCCACACTGACATGCACATGGCGATGGGTGATCATCGCGTTGCCGACTTTTTTCAGCGGCGCAGTCCAGCCTTCAGGCTTCCAGCCGGTAGGCGGTACGCGATAGGCCAGGGCGCCGCCGAGCATGAACACGAAGTAGATCACCGCCATGACCACGAAGCTCTGCCAGACCCCAACGTCGCCGGGCGTAGCGAAGTGGTTCATCAGCGCTGCTGCCAGCGGCGCGCCGACCATGGCGCCGCCGCCAAAACCCATGATCGCCATGCCGGTGGCCATTCCGCGTTTATCCGGGAACCACTTGATCAGGGTCGAGACCGGGGAAATATAGCCAAGCCCCAGGCCAATACCGCCGATCACCCCGGAGCCCAGCCACATCAGCCACAGTTGGTGGGTATAGACGCCAAAGGCGGAAATCAGCAGGCCGCCGCACCAGCACAGGGTCGAGACCACCCCGGCCTTGCGCGGCCCGGCGTGCTCCAGCCAGCCGCCCCAGATGGCCGCCGAGCACCCCAGGAAGACAAAGAACAGCGTGTAGATCCAGCTGAGCATCGAGATCGGCCAGTCGCACTCGGTGGTGAACATGCGCATCAGGAAGTGGGTCTGTTCCGAGCAGACAAGCGGCGCACTGATGCCGATGGCCTGCGACAGCGGCAACCAGAACACCGAAAAACCGTAGGCCATGCCGATGCACAGGTGGATGGCCAGGGCCGCTGGCGGTACCAGCCAGCGGTTGAAGCCCGGACGGGCGATGATCCGCTCCTTGGACAGGAAGCCGGGCGCGCTGGCGACGGTTCCGGCCGTGATGCTGCTGCTCATTGTTGTGTTCCCCTCGTAGGAATGAAGCGCTCACCGCCCGCGACCTTGGCGCTTTGGCAACTGGTCGTTGTTATTGGCGAACGGCCCCGTTTGCGCGACAAATGGCCGCAGCAGGGCCTGAGAGCGGCGAGAGAGTAGCATTTGCCGTGGTCACTTAGCGCTAACTGATACCGTCGTTTGTTCTGCAACTGATCCCCCCGGCAAGGAACTGTCATGCCATGTGTTGTCGAATCCGACACTTATGCAGGACTAAACCTTCGCCCCATATCACCCAGCGGTGATAACCGCAGCGCTATACTCTGCGGCTGAATTTAGAAATCGGACTACAAGGACTCGCCCATGAAAGCGTTCGGCAAAATCCTGGGGCTGGTGCTTCTCGGGTTGTTGCTGATCATTGTGGCTCTGGGCTTCGCCCTGACCCACCTCTTCGATCCCAACGACTACAAAGACGAGATTCGCCAGCTGGCACGCGACAAGGCCCACGTCGAGCTGACGCTCAATGGCGACATTGGCTGGAGCCTGTTCCCGTGGCTGGGCCTTGAGCTGCATGAAGCCAGCATCGCCACCCTGAACAACCCGAAAGTGCCGTTTGCCGACCTGCAGATGCTTGGCCTGTCGGTACGCGTGCTGCCGTTGCTTCGCCGTGAAGTGCAAATGAGCGATGTGCGCGTCGAGGGCCTGAACCTGACCCTGAGCCGTGACGAAAATGGCCACGGCAACTGGGAAGACATCGGCAAGCCACTGCCCGCTGCCACCCCGGCCCCGGCCCCGGCCGAAAGCGCCGGCACTGCCCCGGCCCAGGCTAGCAGCGACAGCGCCAGCGAGCGCCCGGTCAAGCTCGATATCGACAGCCTGACCGTCAACAACGCCCGCGTGCAGTACAACGATGCCCGCAGCGGCCAGAGCTTCGGCGCCGAAAGCATCCAGCTGAGCACCGGCGCGGTGCATGAAGGGGTGAACATCCCGCTGAAGATGACCGCCTTCCTCAGTTCCGGCCAGCCAGTGGTCAAAGCGCGCACCGAGCTTAACGGCGAGCTGCGCTTCGATCGCCGGCTCAAGCGCTACCAGTTCGAAGACATGAAACTCAGCGGCGAAGCCTCGGGAGAGCCGCTGCAAGGCAAGACCATGACCTTCGCCGCCCAGGGCCAGTTGCTGGTCGATCTGGCGGCCAACGTCGCCGAATGGAACGGCCTCAAGCTCTCGGCCAACCAGCTGCGCGCCCTCGGCGAGCTGAACCTGCGCGACCTCGACAAAACCCCGCAACTGAGCGGCGGCCTGTCGATTGCCCAATTCGACCTGCGCAACTTCCTCGACAGCATCGGCCACCCGCTGCCGGCCTCGGCCGACGCCAGCACCCTGGGCAAGGTCGAGCTGGTCACCCGCCTGCAAGGCACGCCGAACAGCCTGGCCCTGGAAGACCTGGCGATCAAGCTCGACGACAGCACCTTCAGCGGCCGCCTGGCCATTGAAGACTTCGCCAAGCAGGCCCTGCGCGTGCAGCTCAAGGCCGACAAGTTCGACGCCGACCGCTACCTGCTGGCCAAGAGCGAGGCAGCCCAGGGCGCCAAGGCCGCACGCCAGGCCGAAGTGCAGAGCAAAGAGGCCGGTGCCCTCGCCGGTGCCGGTACCACGCCGCTGCCCGACGCGCCGACCCAGGTGGCCTGGAGCAACGACAAGCTGCTGCCGGTTGACCGCCTGCGCAAGGTCGACCTGCAGGCCGACCTGACATTTGGCCAGCTGACTCTGGACAAGCTGCCGATCGAAAACGCCCACCTCAAGGCCCAGGGCCAAGGCGGCCTGATCACCCTGGAAACCCTGCGCGGCGGCTTGTACAACGGCGACTTCGAAAGCAAGGGCACCCTCGATGTACGCCCAGCCGTGCCGCAGATTGGTCTTAACACCCGCATCAACCGGGTGCCGGTCGAGCACTTCATCAAGAGCGAAACCGGCACGCCACCGGTCAAGGGTCTGTTGACCCTCAACAGCGACCTGACCGCCACTGGCAACAGCCAGAAAGCCCTGGTCGACACCCTCAACGGCAACGCCAGCTTCGTCATCAACGACGGTATCCTGGTCAACGCCAACCTCGAACAGCAACTGTGCCAGGCCATCGCCACCCTCAACCGCAAGGCCCTGAGTGGCGAGCCACGCGGCAAGGACACGCCGTTCCAGGAGCTCAAGGGCAGCCTGGTAATGCGTAACGGCGTGGCCAGCAACCCTGACCTCAAGGCACGCATTCCCGGCCTGACCGTCAACGGCCATGGCGACCTCGACCTGCGCGTGCTGGGCATGGACTACCGCATTGGCGTGATCGTCGAGGGCGACAAGCGCGATATGCCCGACCCAGCCTGCCAGGTCGGCGAGCGCTATGTCGGCCTCGAACTGCCGCTGCGCTGCCGTGGCCCGCTGGAGCTGGGCGCCAAGGCTTGCCGCCTGGATAAAGACGGCCTGGGCAAGGTCGCGGCCAAGCTGGCTGGCGACAAGGTCAGCGAAAAGCTCAGCGAGAAGATCGACGAGAAGCTCGGTGACAAGGTCAGCCCGGAACTCAAGGACGCGCTCAAGGGGTTGTTCAAGCGATGAGCCCTGAGCAGTTTTCCAGCGCCGTGCTGGATTGGTACGACCGTAACGGCCGCCACGACCTGCCCTGGCAACAGGGCATCACTCCGTACCGGGTGTGGGTCTCGGAGATCATGTTGCAGCAGACCCAGGTGAGCACCGTGCTCAACTACTTCGACCGCTTCATGCAGGCGCTGCCGACGGTCCAGGCCCTGGCCGAAGCGCCCGAGGATGAGGTGCTGCACCTGTGGACGGGCCTGGGTTACTACACCCGGGCGCGCAACCTGCAAAAGACCGCGAAGATCGTTGTCGAGCAATATGGCGGAGAATTCCCCCGCGATGTCGAGAAACTCACCGACCTGCCCGGCATTGGCCTGTCCACTGCCGGCGCTATTGCCAGCATCAGCATGGGCCTGCGTGCGCCGATCCTCGACGGCAACGTCAAGCGCGTGCTGGCCCGCTACACCGCGCAAGAGGGCTACCCCGGCGAGCCGAAAGTGGCCAAGGCGCTGTGGGCCAATGCCGAGCGCTATACCCCGCACAGCCGGGTGAACCACTACACCCAGGCGATGATGGACCTGGGCGCGACCTTGTGTACCCGCAGCAAGCCCAGTTGCCTGCTGTGCCCGCTCAAGGTCGGTTGCGAGGCGCACATGCTCGGCCAGGAAATCCGCTACCCAGTGCCCAAGCCGCGCAAGGAGCTGCCACAAAAGCGCACGCTGATGCCACTGCTGGCCAACCACCAAGGCGCCATCCTGCTTTACCGGCGGCCTTCCACGGGCCTGTGGGGCGGGTTGTGGAGCCTGCCGGAACTGGACAATCTCGCGCAGATCGACGAGCTGGCCGACCAGCACGGCCTGAGCCTGGCCGGCAGCCAGGCGCTGGACGGCCTGACCCACACCTTCAGCCACTTCCAGCTGGCCATCGAGCCCTGGCTGGTGCGCGTCAATGCCACCAGCGACCACGTGGCCGAGGCCGACTGGCTCTGGTATAACCTCGCCACCCCGCCGCGCCTGGGCCTTGCCGCCCCGGTGAAAAAACTGCTTAAACGCGCGGCCGACGTATTGCTTACAGGAGAGTCGCGATGACCCGCACCGTAATGTGCCGCAAGTACAAAGAACAATTGCCAGGCCTCGAGCGTCCACCCTACCCGGGCGCCAAGGGCCAGGACATCTTCGAGAACATCTCGCAGCAAGCCTGGGCCGACTGGCAGAAAGAGCAGACCATGCTGATCAACGAGAAGCGCCTGAACATGATGAACGCCGAGGACCGCAAATTTCTCCAGGGCGAGATGGACAAGTTCTTCTCCGGCCAGGATTACGAGAAGGCCGAAGGCTACGTTCCACCTAGCGAATAACCCCGGAAAATCGTAAGCGACGGAATTAATTTAAAAAATTTTCAAAAAGTCGTTGACGTAAATCCGAAAAACCCTTTTAATGCGCCCCGTTGCCCAGATAGCTCAGTCGGTAGAGCAGGGGATTGAAAATCCCCGTGTCGGCGGTTCGATTCCGTCTCTGGGCACCACTAATACCGAAAAGCCCCAAGCGAAGTGATTCCTTGGGGCTTTTTTCATGCCTGCGATTTATCAACGAACGCAGGCCTGCTCGCGCACGGAAATGCCGCGAGCTTGTCGGAGCCAGGGATGAAATCGATTGCCGTCGCCGTCGCCATGCTGCTGAGCCTGACCGGCTGTGTCGGCGCCACCGTGGTGCTGCCGCACAAAGACACCTACCCCACCGCGGCCCATCGCATCCTGCGCCTGAAGAACATCACCCCCAAGGTCAGCAAATCGGAGAAATCCGACGTCACCCGCGAATGGTGCGGCGTCACCCTCTGGGCTGTGGTCGTGCCGGTGCCTTTACTACTGCCGGTGTGCAGGACCTACAGTGAAGTGGCCTATGGCCCGGACATCGATGGCGACCAGGTCGTGCTGTTCAACGCCAGGCAGACCATCAGCTCGCCCATGTACGCCTGTGGCCCGATGATGATCCTGGCGCCGATCATCCATGGTTACGAAGGCAATCAGATCTGCGGGATGCTGCGATAGGCCAGCGCAGCCACTATCAACCGCGCCGCTTCGAACAGCGGCACCTGCACCCCGCCGACCTGCGACGCAACAATCAACCCCTCGCCCAGCAAAAACAGCTGCTGCGCAGCGCCCTGCTTGCACCCCGCCTGCTGGCAGGCCTGCTCAAGTGCGGCCATGACCTTGTCCTTGTGCAACCTGGCCAGCACATGGGGTGGCTCGGCCGGCCCGGCATACTCGGCCGAGGCGTTGATGAAGGCGCAGCCGTAGAAGTCTTCAGAGCGCGCCCAGGCCTCGATGAAATCGATATAGGCCAGCGGCCGCGCTTTTGCCTCAACGGCCGCCAGAGCGCTTTGCAGGCGCGCCATGAAATCGTGATCGCGACGTTCCAGCGCCGCCTCGATCAACAGCTCCTTGCTGGGGAAATGCCGGTACAGGGTTTTCTTGGTCACCCCGGCCTCCTGGCTCAATTGCTCGACGCCGGTGCCGTGGTAACCCTGGCGGTAGAACAACTGCAGCGCCGACTCGGCGATTTTCTCGGACGTGCTCATGCCACACCTTCGATCAGGACAGTTGCCAACAGTGTATACCGATCGGTTGACCTGCAGGTAAACCGATCGGTATCCTCGGCGCAAATCGCCCACCCGGAGAACTGTACCCATGCCATTCAAATCCAAGGCGCCCGCCGCCCCTTCCCTGCATTTCAGCCTGCTGTCACTGATCGGCGCGGCCCTGGCGATCGGCGCCACCGGCTGGCTCAGCCAGGTGTCCGGCGCGCTGTGGCTGATGGCCCCGTTTGGCGCCAGCTGCGTGCTGGCCTTCGGCATGCCCGACTCGCCGCTGGCGCAGCCGCGCAACATCATCGGCGGCCACGTAATTGCCACCCTGGTGGGCCTGGCAGTGCTGCATACCCTCGGCGACAGTTGGTGGAGCGCAGCCCTGGCCGTCGGCCTGGCCCTGGCTGCCATGCAGCAAACCCGCACCCTGCACGCACCAGCCGGGGCCAACCCGCTGGTGGTGATCGCCAGCCACGCACCACTGAGCTTCGTGATTACCCCGGTACTGGCCGGCTCGCTGGTGATCGTCGCCGTGGCCTGGTGCCTGAACAATGCGCGCCAGGCCAACAGCTACCCGAAATACTGGTACTGATGGCGCTATGCCAAGGGCTGTTGACCACCGTCAATATGCCCTTGGCCGGCGTCGATAAAATGCTCTGAGGATATTAGAA
This sequence comes from Pseudomonas sp. UC 17F4, assembly GCF_900101695.1. NCBI lineage: Bacteria > Pseudomonadati > Pseudomonadota > Gammaproteobacteria > Pseudomonadales > Pseudomonadaceae > Pseudomonas > Pseudomonas sp. UC 17F4. The sequence goes on along the minus strand of NZ_FNKV01000001.1, from coordinate 1,104,886 downwards.
GGAACCAACAGGCCTCCCCATGAGCGAAGAATCCACTGCCCTGCCCCTGCCCTCGCCTGCCGCTGAAACACCTGCGAGCCCCAGCCCAAGCCCGGCACGCAAAGCTGCCACCCCCCGTCCACGGCGTCCACGCACGCCGCGCAAGCCTGCTGTCAGCGCCGCTGCCGAAAGCGAAATCAGCGCCATCAGCCAGCAACCGGCGGCCCTGAAAGTCGCCTCGGCGCCGCGCGGCTCCAACGAGGACAGCGCCTCGGCCAAGCTGCCGGCCAGCTACCCGTACAGCAACCGCATGCGCCGCGCCGAGTACGAAAAGGCCAAGCACGAACTGCAGATCGAACTGCTCAAGGTGCAAAGCTGGGTCAAGGAAACCGGTCAGCGCATCGTCGTGCTGTTCGAAGGCCGCGACGCCGCCGGCAAGGGTGGCACCATCAAGCGCTTCATGGAGCACCTCAACCCGCGTGGTGCGCGGATTGTCGCCCTGGAGAAGCCTTCCGAGCAGGAGAAGGGCCAGTGGTACTTTCAGCGCTACGTCCAGCACCTGCCCACGTCCGGTGAAATGGTCTTCTTCGACCGCTCCTGGTACAACCGCGCCGGGGTCGAGCGGGTCATGGATTTTTGCTCGCCGCTGCAATACCTGGAGTTCATGCGCCAGGCGCCGGAGCTCGAACGCATGCTGTGCAACAGCGGCATCCTGCTGTTCAAGTACTGGTTCTCGGTGAACCGCGAAGAGCAGCTGCGCCGCTTCATCTCCCGCCGTGACGACCCGCTCAAGCACTGGAAGCTGTCGCCGATCGACATCAAGTCGCTGGACAAGTGGGACGAATACACCGCTGCCAAGGAGGCAATGTTCTTCCACACCGACACCGCCGATGCACCGTGGACGGTAATCAAATCCGACGACAAAAAACGCGCGCGGATCAACTGCATCCGCCACTTCCTGCACTCGCTGGACTACCCCGGCAAGGATTTGAGTGTCGCCCACCAGCCTGACCCGCTGCTGGTGGACCGCGCCGCGCGCGTGCTCGAAGAGGAAGACCGCGGCGAGCTGGCGCAACCAGCCTGAGCTTGCTCCAGGCCGTCGGCGGCACTTGGGTTTCCCGGCCAACTGCGATTCAATACGCAGAATTTATCCGGCTCAGCACAAGGGTTCACCGATGGCCTCCAGCAGCAAACAACAGAAACGCGCCAAGCGCGCCGCCAACAAGGCCCGCGAAAACCGCATGGTGCGTAGCGGCCAAGCGGTCAAGAGCTCGGGCGAAAGCTCCAGCGCCAGCGTCGAGCAGGTCTTCAACAAGGCCATGGAATCGGGCAGCTATACCGCCCTGTTCGAAAAAATGAAGCAAGCCCAGGAAACCGGCCTGGTCGCGCTGATTTCGGTGTTCCTGGTCGACCCGCTGCTGACCCTGGTGCTCAAGGGCCACAAGGAAGAACACGCCACCGACTACATCGTCATGGTCTTCACTGCCTACCGCAAGTGGCTGGACGGCGCCGACGAAGCCACAACCATGGCCTGGCTCGAGAGCGACGAGTTCCAGGAAGCCTACATCAGCGCGTCCGAGGCGGTGGCCAAGCAGCAGAAGAAGTTTGGCTGACAGCTTGCCTGGCTCCTGATTCCTCGGGGGCCAGATCCTCTCAAAGAAAAATCCTACATCGACCACAGGTCCCTGGCCGATTGACCATCGCCTCGACGCCACCTAACCTTTGTTGACCGTTTACAACGTATACAAAGTCAGGAGCGTAGACATGGCTTCCCCGGTTCTGTCGTTTCGCGTCGAAGCATCCCTCGCCGAAAAGCTCGATCAACTGGCAGCCGCCACCGATCGAGATCGCCAATATCACCTCAAGCGCGCTTTGCTGCGCTATGTCGAAGCCGAGTCATGGCACGTGCAGGCGATTGCTGCCGGCATCAGCGATGCCGACACTGGCAACCTGACCGACCTCTCTGAGGTCAAGGCAAAGTGGGTGAAACGCGAAGATGATTGCACTGACGGCGAAGGCTGAAAGCGACCTGGATTCGATTTTCGAGCACCATCAGCTCAAGGCAGGCAGCAAAACGGCCTTTGCAATGGTTCAGGGCATATTGAGCAGCCTGGAAATACTCGAACACTTCCCAGGTGCAGGCCGCCCCTCGCCAGTGCCGGATGTGCGTGAGCTGGTGCTCGCCCACATCCCCTTTATTGCCCCGTACCGCTTGCTCGACGGACGGGTCCAGGTATTGCGATTTCTGCATCAGCGCAGTGAGCGACCTGAGCACTGGTAAAGCCCACCGCGTGAGCCGCGATGAGCCCGCCACGGCCAAAACAAAAAGGCCGCGATCCTCACAGATCGCGGCCTTTGTCATTGCATCCGCATCACATCAGTTGTTCAGCACCGCCCGCCCGGCCGCCTCGGCCTTGCGCTTGCGCGCCACCAGCAAGCCGGCGGCGACCACGGCAATCGACAACAAGCCGGTCGCGACGATTTCAATACGATGGTCCGGACGGATCAGCATCACCGTCAGGATGCCGACGATGAAGGCAATGGTCGCCCAGGTCAGGCCCGGGAACAGCCACATCTTGAAGGCGATCTTCTCGCCGCGCTGCATACGCTGACGACGCATGCGCAGTTGCGACACGGCGATCACCAGGTACACCAGCAAGGCAATGGCGCCGGAGCTCGCCAGCAGGAACTCGAATACCTGGGCAGGTGCCAGGTAGTTGGCGATCACGGTGAGGAACGCCGCCGCAGTCGACAGCACCACCGCCACGTACGGTGTGCCGCTGGAGGTGGTGCGCTGGGCCATGGCCGGCGCATCGCCACGCTTGCTCAGGGAGAAGAGCATGCGCGAGGAGGTGTACAGCGCCGAGTTCAGGCAACTGGTCACGGCGATCAGCACAACGATGTCGACGATCAGCTTGGCGTTGGGGATGCCCATCAGGTTGAGCACGGTCTGGTACGAACCGACTTCGGCCAGGTCACTGTTGGTCCACGGCACCAGGGCCACGACCACAAAGATCGACACCAGGTAGAACAGGAAGATCCGCCAGATCACCGAGTTGGTGGCCTTGGTGATCTGCTTGCCCGGGTCTTTCGACTCGGCGGCAGCGATGGTGACGATTTCAGTCCCCATGAACGAGAACATGGTGGTCAGCATCGCCGCCAGCACCGCGCCCATGCCGTTGGGCATGAAGCCCTGGGTGTCGAACAGGTGGCTGACGCCGCTGACCTGGCTGTTGGGCAGCAGGCCGAAAATCGCAGCCACACCAAGGATGATGAAGCCAATGATCGCCACTACCTTGTGCAACGCGAACCAGAACTCGAATTCACCGTAGTTCTTCACACTGAACAGGTTGGTCGCGGTCAGCAGCAAGGTGATCACCAGGGTAAACACCCAGATGCCGATATCGGGGAACCAGGCATGCAGAATGGTTGCGGCGGCGTTGGCCTCCAGCGGAATCACCAGAACCCAGAACCACCAGTACAGCCAGCCGATAGTAAAACCGGCCCAGTGGCCGATGGCTTTGTCGGCATACGTCGAAAACGAACCGGTATCCGGCGAGGCAACGGCCATTTCGGCCAGCATGCGCATCACCAGCACCACCAGGGTCCCGGCCGCGGCATAGGCCAGCAAGACCGCAGGGCCGGCTTCGGCGATGGCGTGGCCGGAGCCGACGAACAGCCCGGCGCCGATGACACCGGCAATCGACAGCATGGTCACATGCCGCTGCTTGAGCCCCTGAGCGAGGTCATTGGAATTGTGCGTACCGCTCATAAAACTACCTTTGCGAGAAATGGCGTTTTGATCCTGCTACTCGAGTCGCGCTCTTCAAAAAGAGTGCTACATCCTGTTGCCGATCGATAACGCAATTACCGCGCCAGGCCGATGACCGTTCGTTCGAAAATTTTCACAGCCCCGCTTAACAAGGCTTACAGGTCTTTCGGCCAAGACTTGACCGAAAGACCCTGAAAAACCGACGGAATAGACCAATTACTGAAATACCCACTTACAAATGCCCCGGGTGCACCACACTTCGTCACCGGTAACACCTCATGCACTTCCTACGACCAAAAAGGTACAACCCAAAGGTACAACCAAAGCCGTAGATAAAGGCCCGAACCTGTGCACAAGGTCAGAAACGACTTCCCAGAAACGGCCAAAACTGGCAACATCGCGCCTTTTTTCATCAAGGCTCCGGCCCTGGAAACGAGGGTAGGCGGACATCTGCGCGACAGTCCACTGCAGCGATGCGACACCCGCCCTCCCACCAACCGATTGCCTCTCCCGACGTTATTGGCTGTCTTCGGACCGCTATGCTAGCTTGGCGCCTCGCCAGGAAGGCCGCTAACAGCAGGAGCGCACCAGAACACATGAGGACCGCACATGGCTGAGGCCACGCCCGCGCTGGAAATCCGCAACCTGCACAAACGCTACGGCGACCAGGAAATCCTCAAGGGAATTTCGCTGACCGCGCGTGATGGCGACGTGATCTCGATCCTGGGATCCTCCGGCTCCGGCAAGTCCACTCTGCTGCGCTGCATCAACCTGCTGGAAAACCCGCACCAGGGCCAGATCCTGGTGGCCGGCGAAGAGCTGCGGCTCAAGGCGGCAAAAAACGGTGAACTGGTGGCCGCCGACAACAAGCAGATCAATCGCCTGCGCAGCGAGATCGGCTTTGTCTTCCAGAATTTCAACCTGTGGCCGCACATGAGCATCCTCGACAACATCATCGAGGCGCCGCGCCGGGTGCTCGGCCAGAGCAAGGCCGAGGCCACCGAGCATGCCGAAGCGCTGCTGAACAAGGTTGGCATCCACAACAAGCGTCACAGCTACCCGGCCGAGCTGTCCGGTGGCCAGCAACAGCGTGCGGCCATTGCCCGCACCCTGGCAATGAAGCCCAAGGTTATCCTGTTCGACGAGCCGACCTCGGCCCTGGACCCGGAAATGGTCCAGGAAGTGCTCAACGTTATCCGTGCCCTCGCCGAAGAAGGCCGTACCATGCTACTGGTTACCCACGAAATGGGCTTTGCCCGCCAGGTGTCCAGCGAAGTCGTCTTCCTGCACCAGGGGCTGGTCGAAGAGCAAGGAACGCCGCAGCAGGTTTTCGAAAACCCGACCTCGGCGCGTTGTAAACAATTCATGTCCAGCAACCGCTAACGGAGCAACACGCATGCAGACCTATAAGAAATTCCTCCTGGCCGCTGCCGCCACGCTGGTGTTCTCGGCCAATGCCATGGCTGCCGAGAAACTGAAGATGGGCATCGAGGCGGCCTACCCGCCGTTCAACAACAAGGACGCCAGTGGCCAGGTCGTCGGTTTCGACAAAGACATCGGCGACGCCCTGTGCGCGAAGATGAAGGTCGAGTGTGAAGTGGTGGTTTCTGACTGGGACGGCATCATTCCCGCCCTGAACGCGAAGAAGTCCGACTTCATCATCTCCTCGCTGTCGATCACCGACGAGCGCAAGCAGGCGGTGGACTTCACCGACCCGTACTACTCGAACAAGCAGCAGTTCATCGCCCCGAAAAACGTCGACTTCAAGACTGATCCCAAGTCGCTCGAAGGCAAGACCCTCGGCACTCAACGCGCCACCCAGGCAGCTATCTGGCTGGACGATAACGGCGGCATGGACAACAAGTTCAAGGTCAGCCTGTACGACACCCAGGAAAACGCCTACCTGGACCTGACCTCGGGCCGCGTCGACGCCCTGCTGGCTGACAAATACGCCAACTACGACTGGCTCAAGTCCGACGCCGGTAAAAACTACGAGTTCAAAGGCGATCCGGTGAACGAAAGCGACAAGGTTGGTATCGCTGTGCGCAAAGGTGACAACGAACTGCGCAACAAGCTCAACGCCGCCCTGAAAGAAATCGTTGCCGACGGCACCTACGAGAAGATCAACAACAAGTACTTCCCGTTCAGCATCTATTGATTCGCCCCGACCGGCATTGCCCTGCAGGCAATGCCGGTCCCTTGAACAAACCTGCCCATGAATATTGATCTTTACGGATTCGGTCCGGCCCTGATGGCCGGGACGCTGATGACCGTCAAACTCGCATTGTCGGCCCTGCTCCTGGGGCTGGTACTGGGACTGCTTGGCGCCCTGGCCAAGACCTCACCCTACAAACCCCTGCAATGGCTGGGTGGTTTCTACTCCACACTGGTTCGCGGCGTGCCGGAACTGCTCTGGGTGCTGTTGATCTACTTTGGCACCGTCAGCCTGATGAACCGGCTGGGCGAGCTTCTGAATATTCCCGGCCTTGAGCTCAATGCCTTTGCCGCAGGCGTGATTGCCCTGGGCCTGTGCTTCGGCGCCTATGCCACGGAAGTGTTCCGTGGTGCGCTGCTGGCGATCCCCAAGGGCCACCGTGAAGCCGGCCTGGCGCTCGGTCTGTCCAAGGGGCGGATCTTCTCCAGGCTGGTGCTGCCGCAAATGTGGCGCATCGCCCTGCCGGGGCTGGGCAATCTGTTCATGATCCTGATGAAAGACACCGCGCTGGTCTCGGTAATCGGCCTGGAAGAAATCATGCGTCATTCGCAAATCGCCGTGACCGTGAGCAAGCAACCCTTCACCTTCTACATGGTCGCCGCCATCATTTACCTGGGCCTTACCGTCCTGGCCATGACCGGCATGCACTTCATGGAAAAACGCGCCGGTCGCGGCTTCGCGAGGGCCAACCAATGAACTGGGAAGTCATCATCAAGTGGCTGCCACGCCTGGCCCAGGGCGCCACGCTGACGCTCGAGCTGGTCGCCATCGCGGTCATCGCCGGGCTGATCCTCGCCATTCCACTGGGTATCGCCCGCTCTTCGCGGCTCTGGTACGTACGGGCCCTGCCTTACGGCTACATTTTCTTCTTCCGCGGTACGCCGCTGCTGGTGCAGCTGTTTTTGGTGTATTACGGGCTGGCCCAGTTCGATGCCGTGCGCAACAGCGCCTTGTGGCCGTACCTGCGCGATCCGTTCTGGTGCACGGTGCTGACCATGACCCTGCACACTGCCGCCTACATCGCAGAAATCCTGCGTGGCGCGCTGCAGGCCATCCCCCGTGGCGAGATCGAAGCGGCGCGGGCCCTGGGCATGTCCCGGGCCAAGGCAATGCTCTACATCATGCTGCCGCGTGCCGCCCGCATCGGCCTGCCGGCCTACAGCAACGAAGTGATCCTGATGCTCAAGGCCAGTGCCCTGGCGAGTACCGTTACCCTGCTGGAGCTGACCGGCATGGCACGGACGATCATCGCCCGGACCTACCTGCCGGTGGAGATCTTCTTCGCGGCGGGACTGTTCTACCTGCTGATCTCCTTCTTGCTGGTGCAAGCCTTCAAGCAGCTGGAACGCTGGCTGCGCGTCGACGCCTGCCAGGGTCGATAAACCTGTATAACGGGGCTGATCTCAGCCCCGTTTTCGTATCCGCTCATGACCACTGCCCTCCCCCTCTGCGCCGACCAACTGCTCAGCCGCTTCCAGGCGCTGGACGACTTTCTGCGCGAGCATCAGGCGCTGTGGCGGCCACGGCCTTTCACCCAGTTGCAACTGCCGTGGGAAACCGAATACCGCGCCCTGGCCGACTGGTTGCGCCAGCGCTCGTTGAGCGAGGCGGAAGCGGCGCACAATCACCCCGAGCAACTCGCTGCACCGGCGCCTTTTCCTCAGCTGGCACGCCGGGCGGCAGCGCTGTCTGCCATCGGCGAGTTATCCACCGTTGCCCTGCCCCCTGCTGGCCCTCGCCTGAATGTCGACGTGCCGGGGCGCAAATGGCAGCAGATCGAAGCCTTCGCCAGCCACCTGGGTTTTATCCACAGCCCACGGCACTGGCTGGACTGGTGCGCCGGCAAAGGTCATCTGGGCCGGCGCTTGCTGCAGCCTCATAGTCAGCAACTGACCTGCCTGGAATACGACCCGGCGCTGGTCGAAGCCGGCAGCGCCCTCAGCCAGCATCACCAACTGCCCGCCGAGCACCGCCTGCAGGATGTACTGGCCGATAGCGCCGCCCAGCAACTGAGCGCCGAGCACACCGCAGTGGCCCTGCACGCCTGTGGCGACCTGCATGTACGCCTGATGCAACTGGCAAGCCTCAAGGGTTGCCGCCAACTGGCCATCGCGCCGTGCTGCTACAACCGCATCCAGGCGCCGCAGTACCAGCCGTTATCCACAGCCGCCAAGGCATCTGGCCTGCAGTTGTCGATTGATGATCTTGGCTTGCCGCTCAGCGAAACCGTTACCGCAGGTGCGCGGGTACGCCGCCAGCGTGACGAGTCCATGGCCAGGCGCCTGGGTTTCGATCTGTGGCAACGGCAGTTGCGTGGGGTAGATGAGTACCTGCCGACGCCTTCGCTGCCGGTCAGTTGGCTGCACAAGCCGTTCGCCGACTACTGCCGGGGCCTTGCCGAACTCAAGGAATTGCAGCCAGGTGCCGAGCCTGATTGGCCAGCATTGGAAGCGGCCGGCTGGCAGCGCCTGGCCCAGGTGCGCAACCTGGAATTGCTGCGCAATCTGTTCCGCCGCCCGCTGGAATTATGGCTGGTGCTGGATCGCGCACTGTTCCTGGAGGAACAGTCCTACCAGGTACAGCTCGGGGTGTTTTGCGAACAGCCTCTCACCCCGCGCAACCTGCTGCTGTTGGCCGAACGCCGGTAACGGCGCTCAGCCTGTGGATAAGTCTGTGCGCAACCTTGCGCCGAACCCCAGCAAATTCGTGGATCCAAGCGCTTTCACAGGCTGGTCATTTTTTGTTCACTGATTAATCGCCAGCAAAAACAGCCATTTGCGCAAAGACCAACGGCGGGCGTTGCTCCGATGCAATGCGCACCTGTTTGGCATGCGGCTTGTGCATAAGCCTTCGCGCGAATAGCACTAAGCAGGTTGAATCAGGCCAGTTTCAGCAGGCTCATGCCCACCAGCAACAGCGCCAGGCCCAACCAGCCGCGGCCTACCAGGCGCTGACCGAACAGTGCCCAACCCATGGCCACGGTGGCGAGGATGCCGAAGCCACCCCAGATGGCGTAAGCCAGCGACAGTTCGATATCTCGCACAGCCTGGGCTAGTGCGGTAAAGGCGGCCAGCACACAGAGAATCGAAGCAATGCCCAGGCCGCGCTTTTTAAAACCGTCGGAATACTTGAGCAGCAGGTTGGCGATCACTTCCAGCACGATCGCCAGGCCCAGCCAGGCGAAGGGAATCCAGTTCATGCTCAGCATGGCAGGGCCTCCATATTGCGCGGGGCAGGTGCGGCGCGGGTACCCGACTTGATCAGCAGGATACCGGCGATCATCACGCCCAGGCCGGCGGCTTTGAGCAGGCCCAGGCTCTCGCCCAGCCAGGTGACGCTGATCAGGGTGATCAACACGATGCCGATGCCTTCCCACAGGGCGTAGGCCACGCCCACCGGTACGCGTTTTACCGCCAGTGCCAGGAAAAAGTACGACAGGCCGATCATCAGGTACATCAACCCGTGACCAAGAATGGGGAAATGACTGGCGGCGAATTTCATCGACGCGGTGCCGACCACCTCGGCGGTGATGGCGATAAACAGATAGATCCAGGAACGCATGATGCCCTCCCACGGGCGACACAAACCGAGCGAAATCGCGCTGACGGCTACAGACAAAGAGAAGAAAAAGGCTGTTTGTCGGGGGAGGCGCTAGAGGTCGCCGGTCCAGTGACGTTCACGGGAAACCAGGCGGGAGGTGAGGAGCGGAAACGCTTTAGTGTTCAACATAATGAACAACAAATTAGCTCAAGGCATCGCTAAAGTCAAATCGATAGAAAATGACTAATTAATTTTCGCGTCTTTCAGTCCGTATTTAGGTGAAAGCCCTTAAAGGTTGCAGAAAGGTTCGTAAATTATATTACCCGGCCTGATAAAGGCATCGCGGGGCAAGCCCGCTCCCACCCTGTAGGAGCGGGCTTGCCCCGCGATCCCCCGTAAGATCCCACCTCACCCTCGTGTCAAAACGCCGCACCTTCGGCAAAATCACAATTAATTATTGTAATACGATAATTTTTCACAAATAATGCACCCCGCTCAACTAGCACGGAGGGAAACCATGAACAGTAAGACAGTGGCTTACGCGAGATCGCGTCTGCGAGTGATCGGTGCATTCGCCGCGGTACTCGCCTGGGGTACAGGGATCGTCGAGTTCGGCGGCAACGTACTATTGTGGGTGTTCGAAAAAGCCCAGGTGCAAGGCGCCTACCTGCAAAGCTTCGGTGAAAACATGCCGCTGCTGCTGGCCCCGGATTACCAGCCTTCGTACCTGGCCCTGGGCCTGGTGATCGGCCTGGAACTGATCCCCGCCAGCCTCTCGGCCTTTGCCTTGTACCTGACCGGCTTGTTCTTCCTGCGCCTGTCCCGGGGTGAAACCTGGACGACGCAAAACATCAAGATGCTCTGGTGGGTGGGCTTGCTGTGCATCGGCTTGCCGATGGTCTGGCCGATGATCGGCACCTTGCAGGGCCTGGCGTTCTCCATCGACCTGCCCAAAGGCGAGAGAAGCTTCAGCGTATCGATCGGTGTATCATCCCAGGCGGTTTACGAGATCATGAAAGGCATTTTCCTCTGCGCCTTCTCACTCCTCATGCGTGACGCCAAAACCATCAGCGATGAACACAACTGTTATGTCTAGCCTGCCCCTATGCCGATAATTATTCGACTCGATGTAGTCATGGCCAAGAACAAGATCCGCTCCAAGGATCTGGCCGAGATTATCGGTATTACGGAGGCGAACCTGTCGTTGCTGAAAAACGGCAAGATCAAGGGTTTCAAGATGGAAACCCTCGAGAAGCTCTGTCGCGCGTTGAACTGCCAGCCAGGTGACCTGCTGGAGTTCAGCGAGGAATGAACAAGGAACTGGCAACTCGTGAGCAATTCACTCAAATGGCGCGCTGCGCTAGTGCTGGCCGTCGGCCTGCTCGGCGGCTGCGGCCCCAGCTATACCTATAGATACTCCCCACCGCCCAGCATGGCGGGCATGAACTGCATCAACTCCTGCTCGATGGAACGCAACCACTGCAAACAGATGGCGCGCCTGCAGGAAAACAGCGACCACGCCCTGTACCAGGCCAACTACAGAAACTACCAGCTGTGCCAGGCCGGCAAGAGCAAAAAAGAAGCGCGCAAAAGCTGCTACTACCCCAGCTACCCGTTCAACAGCGGCTCCAGCTACTCGTGCGGCAGCGACTACGACAGCTGCTACCAATCTTGCGGCGGCACCATCCAGCGCATCCTCAACAAAGACTGACGCCTCGAATAAACGGAATTGACTGTGGATATCATCAGATCCATCGCCCTGCTTGCGTTCGCGTTTTACCTCAGCGGCTGCGCCTTCATGTCCGACTGGCAAGTCCCGCCACCCCGGTCCGACTGGCAAGTGCCGCCCATGCAGATGTACGGCAACCAGAGCTTCCCCGGGCCGGACTTCAGCAGAGACCGCCACGCCATCCAGCACTACCTCGACACACACAAACACTGACACTTCGACCAAACGGAATTGCCTGTGGCCATTATCAGATCCTTCCTCCTGCTGGCGTGCGCGCTCTACCTGAGCGGCTGCACCAGCGGCGACTACACCCCGATGTCTGGCTGGGAAATCCCGCAGATGCAGATATACGGCGACAAGGGCTACACCGGCCCGGCCTACAGCTGCAAGAAAAAGCACGGCTGCCGAGAGCACTGTAAAAAGCATGATTGCCGCTACAAACCGCTGATATTCGACCCCACCAAAGCCGAACCCAGCGCCACCACAATGCACCGCGGCTGGTAACAAAACACCCCGCGATGCCCGCTGAAACCGGGTATCGCGAGGAATGTTGCAGAAGTGGTTTACAGACGCAAACTGATCGCTATAATGACGCCCCTGTGCCGGTATAGCTCAGATGGTAGAGCAACTGACTTGTAATCAGTAGGTCCCGGGTTCGATTCCTGGTGCCGGCACCATACACAGTAAAAAAAGGCTCACCGCAAGGTGGGCCTTTTTTGTTTGCGTGGGCACACCCGCCGGTTGGGAGCAGGCTTGCCCGCAATGAGCTGCTGAAGGCGGCGTCTAAATCGCAACCGCTGTGCGCTTGATCACCTCCGCTGATCAACCCAGTTTGTCACATTCGCCACTGCACCTACCCCCTAAGAACTTGGCCCGATCTGGTGTCAACGCCGATGCCCCAAGCCAGAGTCTTATTTCTGAGTAGTGCAGAAATAAATAGCACCCTCAAAAAAACATAATCACTCATAGAATCGGGATTCTTCCTATGTGCAGCCAAAGCCATACGAACTAATCTCTCATTGCACCTGTTAAAAAGTGCACACTTAAATCAAATAAAAAAGGATATCCCCATGGGTATGTGGTGTTGCATGTATATCAACGAATTCAAAGTCGACCAACCCACTGACGACGAAGTAGAATCTGTCAAAGCAGAAGAAGATTTCACCCCGGAAGAGCTCTCCATACTGGCTGAGTAACGAAAATGAATGAGGCGATTTTTTCGCCTCATTTTTTGGCTTATATGGAAACTTCCTGACTATGAAAACAATTGCCCCAGAGCGTACGTTATCGCTGGACGATGCAGAAAGCGCAATCGATCAGCACTTTTCCAGCGAAGGAATTCATTTAACCCTACGTCGTTACGGTAGTCCGCTGTCCAGCACTGTTGCCACCCTTCACCTCCCCTATGACAGTAGCGGCATAGAATGTGTCGGTTGTGGCAAAGGCTATGAAGCAGAGGCTCGTGTGGGTGCGAAGTTCGAGGCTTATGAGCATTACATGGGCCCCTTTCAGCTACGAAAGCATAGCGCACTGCATTGTTTTGATTCGGTTGTTTCTCAACCGTCCTTGCAAAACATACTGCCGATGCAAATGCTTCGCCACGCCGGCGCATCACAGATGGCTGTACTTTCCTTCGAGGCGCATGAAGCATCCGCAGGCGTTGAGTTACTCTATCCGTCATTTCTGATCAACCATCAGTATGCCAACGAGTTGCTTCCCGGTGATGATACCGACTATAGCGCTGCGCGCCGATACTCCTGTGGCACCGGTGTGGCAGCGGGTGTGGGATTTACGGAAGCGGCAATTCATGCCGCGAGCGAGGTCATAGAGCGCCATGGCATTGGGCGCTTTATTGCTCAACATTTCTTCTATGATTCAAAAGAGCCGATAAGAAAGATTGTTGAGGATTCAATGCCAGAGTATCTGTTAAACACCTTGCGTGATGCAGAAACTGCCATAGGTGCTTCAATCGAGGTATTTGACGCCTCTAGTCAAATAGACTATCCCGTTTTTATTGCCTACTGCCCGGAGAAGACGATCGCTGATATTCATGTCGTTGGTGGCGGCTGTTCACTTTACCCGAGCCATGCCGCAGCACGTGCGATCAAGGAGCTGGTGCAGCAATACAAAGTCGCTGAAGGTGTGCAGCACGTCACACAAGAGTGGACCAGTTCAAAAAACAACCTGGCCAAAAAACCAAAGTTGCTGCGCTGCTTACGCATGGCGTTTGGGGCTACCCAGCGTGCCAAAACAGTACCTTACCCGATGCCTCAAGACCCGGAAAAAATTCCACTGGCGCTACACTTGTCCCATTTAAAAATGAGTGTTTTAAAGCCAATCATCCCCTTTGGATAAAAGAACTACATTCCAGCCCCAACCAGGTTAGCCTGGCCTGTGCGGTCATGCCAAAAATGGAAAGATTTTCGATTGTCTCACTGGGCGGAAAAGTTGTCCCCTGCTATCAATACGAGTAAACAGCAAAGCCGTCGTGGCCATGACGGCCTGGTCATTGTCAAACGAGCTTTAAATCTCGTCATACGCCCCTCTGACGTAACCATTGCCGTCAAAGCGTCTCTCATTACCTTTCGGAACCAGGCCTTTCATGAGCCCAGCAGAAAAAAAGTGCCCACGCGAACTACCATGCCGTGACTATTTTCTTTCTCCTTCTTTAGGTATCGCTACCCAGGCGATCCATTTAGGGCAACATGAGAATGGCCTGAGTCAGTTTCCAGTTCCAGCGCTCATTTGTAACTCTGCAACACTCCTGAATTCAATTGAAGAAGGCAGAGAGATGCTAGGCAATGCAGAGCAGGAGAATTTTGCCTACCAACGTTATGCAAATCCTACCGTTTCAATTTTAGAAGCGAAATTTCGAGCCATTGAACACTGCTCCTATAGCCTCGCGGTCAATAGCGGAATGACCGCCTGCCTGCTTGCTTTTCGCGCCCTGTTGAGCGCAGGCGATCATGTCATCGTGCCCCACAGTGTATTTTACGAAATCATTGAGCAGCTTAATTATGAAGTCAACCATCGCGGGATTGAAATGTCGCTTATCGACAAATACCAAGCGGCGACATTTGAGTGCGCGATCCAAGCCAACACGAAAATGATCTTTATCGAAGCCCCCACCAACCCAGCATTTTTAGATATCAACATTCCTGACTTGGCAGAGCTTTGCAACAAGCGTGGCATTCTTCTTGTTGTTGATAACACCTTTCTTACACCTGCCTGCCAAAAGCCACTTTCCCTGGGGGCTGCAGTAACATTATATTCCATCACCAAACACATCAACGGTCACGGCGATGTGATGGGCGGCATGCTCAGTACCAATGAACCGGACCTGTTCAAGGCATTGAAGTATCACAGGGACAGTGCAGGGCTCATAGTAGATCCGTTCTCGGCCTGGCTCACTATACGAGGACTAAGGACACTGCCACTGCGATTAAAAAAACATACCGATAATGCACATGCGGTGATCGCCATGCTGCGCGAGGAGTTTCCGAAGCTGGAGTGGCGTGCAGTCTGGTCGACTAAAAGTGCGCAAACCAACGGAATTTCTCCGTCATTGCATACAGGCCTTATCGCCATTGTTTTTCCATCGCGAGAAACGGCTACAAGCTTTGTTCGTCATCTGCAGCTTATCCGAATAGGTACAACCTTCGGCAATATTGAGTCCTTATGTTATCACTACGGTAGTTTTAGCAGGGAGGGCAGCACCGACCTGGAAAAAATAGGCGTGCCGGACGGCTTGGTGCGAATCTCTGTTGGCCTGGAAGATAGCGATGATATTAATGCAGACATCCGACGTGCACTGCGCCTTGCAATGCAAATCAGAACCACTGCGCGAGGGTGAAGCGCAAGTCCGTCAGCGGTCGAGTATGAGATTCTGCCAAGCCCCCACCTTGTAATCCTCTCCCCCATCCGTTATAGCTAAAAAGGCATCCATAACCAAAAAGAGGCAGAATCAGCCCGCCATGTACGAGACCACACGTATCTTTCGCCCTTCAGGCCCGTTTGCCGCGCTGTTCGGCAAGCCTTACGGGCCCAACGCTGTCGCTAGCCCTTCGCTGACCAGCTCCCACCTCTCGACGCTGTTCCACACCTTGTCGATTCCACCTCGCGACGTTTTGCTCGCGCACAAGCGCAAGCGCCCTGTCCCTCCACCTGCCAGCTGACACCTGAAGTTTCCGCTTCCCCTCGCCCTCGGTTCTGCCGTTCAGGGCTGGAGATGCTTTGCATTTTTTTCAGTGTTTTCTGTCAGGAAATCTTATGACTATTCGTGTTGCCATTATCGGCGCAGGCCCGTCCGGCCTGGCGCAGTTACGTGCCTTTCAATCCGCTCATGCCCAGGGTGCCGAGATGCCCGAGGTGGTGTGCTTCGAGAAACAGGCCGACTGGGGCGGGATGTGGAACTACACCTGGCGCACCGGCCTGGACGAGCATGGCGAGCCGGTGCACGGCAGTATGTACCGCTACCTGTGGTCAAACGGGCCGAAGGAATGCCTGGAGTTCGCCGACTACAGCTTTGATGAACATTTCGGGCGGCCGATTTCGTCTTATCCACCGCGCGAGGTGCTCTGGGATTACATCCAGGGCCGGGTAAAAAAGGCCGGTGTGCGGGATTACATTCGCTTCAATACCGCCGTCAAGGCGGTACGCTTTGATCAGGCCAGCCGCACCTTTACCGTCAGTGCCTATGACTACGGCACCGGCCAGGGCATCGAGCAGGTGTTCGACTTCGTGGTGGTCGCCAGCGGGCATTTTTCTACCCCGCATGTGCCGGAATTCGACGGCTTCGAGCGCTTCTCCGGGCGCATCCTTCACGCTCATGATTTCCGTGAGGCGGTGGAGTTCAAGGGCAAGGATGTGCTGATTGTCGGCAGCAGCTATTCGGCCGAAGACATCGGCTCGCAATGCTTCAAGTACGGTGCGCGCTCGATCACCAGTGCCTACCGCACCCAGCCCATGGGCTACAAATGGCCCAAAGGCTGGGAAGAGCGCCCGCAGTTGCTGCGGGTCGAGGGCGAGATGGCGTTCTTTGCCGACGGTTCGAGCAAGCGCGTAGATGCCATCATCCTCTGCACCGGCTACCAGCATCACTTCCCGTTCCTGCCCGACGAGCTGACGCTCAAGACCAGCAACCGCCTGTGGCCTGCCGGGCTGTACCAAGGGGTTGTCTGGGAGCACAACCCGCAGCTGATCTACCTCGGCATGCAAGACCTCTGGTACAGCTTCAACCTGTTCGACGCTCAGGCCTGGTTTGCCCGCGACTACATGCTCGGGCGCATCAAGCTGCCGCAGCCGGCGGCAATGGCTGCCGACAGCGCACAGTGGCGGGCCGAGGAACTGGCGCTGGAGTCGACCGCCTCGATGTACGAGTTCCAGGGCCGCTATATCAAGCACCTGATCGAGCAGACCGATTACCCGAGCTTCGATATCGACGCAGTGAACCGGATTTTCCTCAAATGGAAGTCGGACAAAAAGCAAGACATCATGGGTTACCGCGACAAGTCCTACCGCTCGGTGATCACCGGTACCGCTGCCGTGCCGCACCATACCCGCTGGCTCAACGCGCTAGATGACTCACTGCAGGAGTACCTGCGCGAGACCTCGGGCAAGGGCGACCTGAAGACCTTGCGCCAGCACTGACTACGGCGTGCGCTGCAACCAGTCGCAGTAACGCGCCACACCCTGCTCCACCGTCAGCGTTGGCTGCTCATAGCCAACGCTGCGCAAGCGCTCAAGGTCGGCGCAGGTGTAGCACTGGTACTTGCCGCGCAGGTGCTCGGGAAATTCGCTGTATTCAAGAATGCCCTCCAGCAGGGCCATCTCCAGCGACAGCGGCGGCTGGTCCTGCTGCTCGCGCAGGCGGTTGATCACTGCCAAGGCCACGTCATTGAAAGGCTGGGCGCGGCCGCTGCCGACGTTGAAGAGGCCGCTCAGCTGCGGCCGGTCGAGGAAGAACAGGTTGACCTTGACCACATCCTCGACCGCCACGAAATCGCGCAGGTGGCCGCCGCTGGGATAGTCGCCATAGCTGCCGAACAGGCTGACCTTGCCGTTGGCCTGGTACTGGTTGAAGCAGTGCAGGGCCACCGAGGCCATGGCGCCCTTGTGCTGCTCGTGGGGGCCGTAGACGTTGAAGTAACGCAGGCCGACGATCTGGCTGCGCGCCTGGGGCAGTTGCCGGCGCACGCGCTGGTCGAAGAGGAATTTCGAGTAGCCATATACGTTCAATGGCCGCTCGCACTCGCGCTGTTCGCGAAAGTCGCGCCCGGCGCCATACACCGCCGCCGACGAGGCATACAGCAGCGGCACCTGCAGGCCTTGAGCGGCGTCGAGCAGGTCGCGGCTGTAGCGGTAGTTGTTGTCCATCATCAAGCGCCCGTCGCCTTCGACGGTGCTCGAGCAAGCGCCTTGGTGCAGCACGGCGCGCACCTTGCCAAACTGGCCGCGGCCAAAGCGCTGAAGAAAGTCGTCCTTGTCCAGGTAGTCGGCGATTTCGCTGTCAGCCAGGTTTCGAAACTTGTCGCCATCGCTCAAGTCATCGACCACGATGATCTCGGTTTCGCCGCGTTGGTTGAGGGCCTGAACCAGGTTGCTACCGATAAAACCGGCGGCGCCGGTGACGATAATGGTCATGCCATGTCCCCCTTTGAGGGTGCAGAGTCCTCAGTTTAGGGGGTGGCGATTGAGCAAATATTAACCAGGGTCAATGGTTTTGCCGATTGCCGGCATGCATGGCTTTGAGCAAATTAATACGCGATTTGCGGATCGCCACCAGACGACTGCGCATTTCTCGCTGGCGTTGGCTGTTAAGCAGATAGAGCCCAGAAAGGGACAGAACCGTGATAATCAGAAACAGCAGATTGCTAGAGCGCGGCCCATAGCTAACGAGCAACGCCAACAGATTAACCAGCAACAATGCAACAACCACCCAGACACCCCAGGGGCGCCCACGGACAACAAGCATATTGCCGATACTAAGCACCAAGGACGCGGTCATAACCAGTATTACGGTGTAGTTAGCCTGCTCTCTCACAGTGGAAAAACGGCCTTCGACCACGACTATCGCTGTCAACGCGCAGGAAAAGCAGGCCAATAAGAATGCGCAGATGAAAGTCGCAAAGTAACGGCGAAGAAACCCTGGTACGTCATGGAGGTGGAGCATTCGGGATTTCCCTTTCAACGACGTTCCTTGATTGCCCGAGCTTCGTCCCGTTGCTTGACACGCTCCTTTCGCATCTCCGCCAGATAGGCACGCATTTCCCTGTGCAGTTTGCTGTTCAGAATTAATAAGCCGATGAGCGGGAATAGCAGGCCGGTGCTATAGACAAACATATGTGGCCGGTATCCGTAACTGGGCAGCACGGTCACCAGGCAAGCCACGAACAAACCGACAACGACCCAGACCGCCCAAGCACGACCCCGTACCATCAGAAAATGGCTCACAAAGACCACCACAGAAAGCGCCAGCAGAACCATCGAGGTTTTGAACACTCGATCTTCAATACCTTTGAAATAGGTATTGGAGGCAAGCGCCACGGTACAGGAAGCCGAGAAGCACACCATGAAGAAGGCAACGATGAAGGCTGGAAAGTACTTTGCCAGAAACACTTTCAAGCTCGGTGGCTGCTTCATGGCTTGAACTCCTCATACAGCCCTACTGCGATCGTCTGCACCCTGCTGCTGCCCACAAACCCGGCACCCGCACCCAGGGAGTCTTTGATCAGGGTTCGGGTTGCATGCTTGAACTCGGTCGGTGTGTGGCGCTTGGGAAGTTGACCAGTACTCTGTTTGAGCCGTAGTTGCTTGGCTGTCAGCGAAGGATGCTTGAGCGAAAGCAATTCATCGGTCAGCGCTTTGCGCTGCTGACGGCTCAGTTTTCTGGAAAGCTCAGACCAACTGCTTCCGGTAGCCGCTTTGCGCACTTGCAGATATTTGAAGGTCGTAAGCCCAGAGGCCCCTACCCCCATCAACGACACAGCATCCAGTGCTGACGACATGTTCTGGTACCACTCGTAAGAGTCCAGCTCATCGTTATCCGCAGGGTTCACCACTTCGTTGAAAGTTCTGTACCCGCCGAAAATACACTGGGTGGTACTGGCCGCTGCAGCTGCGGCGCCCATTGTAGTGAGCACCAGGCTGGTGCCGGCAGTGAACGGCACCGCAACTGTGCCGCTAAACACTACGATCCATCCCAGAACTGCCCCGGTACAGGAAAGCGTTGCGTTCAGTGCTTCTTTAACCACTCGCGACTCACGCGGACTGGTCTTGAGCTCTTCGATGAACTGCGCAGGCGCCAGATACTTCTTCGCCTCACGCAAAATCACCCGCTTGGGTAGCACACTGCATATCGGCTGAAACTCACGCAGCGTCACCACGTTGTAATCCGCATCGATATACACCACCCCAGCACCGACAATGCCCGGATCGGCATCGATGGCGGCAAAGAGTTTCGGCAGGTTGATGCTGCTTTCGATGCGCTGCCTTGCGAAAAATTGCGACGGATTGTTATCCAGTCGGTTGAGTAACTCACTCATGAACGGTCTTCCTTGAAACGGCGCACAGGTCGCCCGGCCTTATGGCACCGAGCCGGGCGGCGCTGTGGCTCAAGCCTTACACGTTAGGGCAAGGCACCGGTGCCCAGTCACCCATGTCCGGGTTCTTGCACATGTTGTTGACCTGGCTCTGGCCGGCGCTGGCAACCTTCTGGCTTTCAGCCTTCTTGGCGTTGGCGTCCTGCAGGGTCTTCTCGGTGGCGACGGCTTCCTTCGGTACCTCTGGCAGCTTTTTCTTCGCCGGTGGCGGGGTCTTGGTCTTGCCGGTATTGGTCTTCTTGGCGTTACCGGTGGCCAGCACCGGCGCCTGGGCTTCGGCGACGATCACCACATCGTTGCGCGGTACGCCGACCTGCTTGAGGTCTTGCTCGTAAGCCTGGGTGTAGTTGTTGAGGTTCTCACCCAGACGGCCGTTGACCGCGGTGATCAGGTTGTTCGACTCCTGCAGGCCGGCGATGATTTCCGCCAGGCGCTTGCGGCCTTCGCCATCGCTGATCTTGTTGCTCTTGCGGCCATCCATCAGGTTGGCGAACTCACGCTGGTAGCACGCCTGGGAGGCTTTGGCGTAAGCGGTGCTGCGGTCCATGTCGGCCGCGCTTTTGTTGATGTCGGTGGCGTAGGAGCCGATGCGCTGGTTGTCGTCGCTGATCTGCTTCTGGCGCTCGGTGTAGTAACCGGCTGCACCGCCGACCAGAGCACCACCGGCAGCACCGATGGCAGCATTGCGGCCACGGTTGTCGGAGTTGCCGGTCAGGGCGCCGGTCAGCGCGCCGCCGACGGCTCCGATCAGGGCACCGGTGGCGACCGACTTGGTCATGTCCGAATCGGTGGCGCGCAGGTGCTGCACCGGCTCGTAGCAGCTCGGGTAGTACTCGACCTTGGTCGTCGCACCGACCTTGGACGCCGGCGAGCTGGCGCAGCCAGTCAGCAGGACGGTGCTGAAACCGGCCGCCAGCAGCAGCGCGGCCCGGCCGTTGGAAGCAGTGAAGAAGGGCTTGCGAGTTGAAAGCATGGTCAGGTTCTCTCTTTGTTTAAACACGCCCGGGACAACCTCATGTCGCCCCGGTCACTCCGATGCTCGCTCGACAGCCGCTCAAGGTTGCGGGGCGGCTGATGCGAGCAGTTCTTTCAAAATCGTCGCCGGGTCGGCGCGCCGTTGCTGGCGATAGTCCCCGACATGACGGACGAACAGGGTCGCGCGGCTGAGCAGGCTCTTGCCCAGCACCGGCTTGCGATTGAGCTCTTCCTTGACCCGCTGGAACTGCGCCTGGATCACCGCGTCGGTGTAGCGCGTGCCAGTGGCAAGGTTGTCGATGTAGATCGCCACGGCGCCGTCGAGGGCGCTGCGGCCGTTGTTGATGGCAGCGGCAAACAGCTTGGCGCTGGTCTCGTCACCAGAAGCCTTGGCCTGCTGCTGGGTTTTCTGCAGGTTGGTCAGGCGGATGTTGTAGTTATTGATGGTTTCGGCCACCAGCGCCGCCGACTGGATCAGGTTGCCGGCGGCTTCTTCGCGCTGCTGGGCGATCAGCGAGACGTTGCGCTTGAGCTCTTCGTTGACCAGGCCAAGCTCGGCTTGCAGGCGCGGGTCGACGCTGGCGGCGATGATGCTGTCCAGGCGCTTGGTCGGGTCCTGGGCGTCGTCGATGGCGTCGGTCAGCGCGGCCAGGCGGCCCTCTTTCTGCCATTGTTCGAACAGTTCCTCATAACGCGAACGCGGCGCCGACAGCGCGCCGATGGCGACACGAAAACCTGTGGTCTCGTTGCTTTGCTCGGTACCATCGCCGCCGAACAGCGGGTACTCGCGGCGCATGCCGGTAAACAGCGTGCCCTCGCCTTCAAGGTAGTTACCGCCCTTGACCACAAACCCGCCATAAGCGCCCTGGCGCCGCCCGGCGTGCACCAGCTGGAACGATTCCTGGACCATCTCTGCGGCGTTGCCGAGTACGTCGAACATACCCAGCGGGTTGGGCAGCTTGGTGCCGATCGGGGTCAGGCGCGCGGCCTGGCCGGTGCCGCCGGCGACCTGGTTGAACACCGCCCAGTCGGCCAGCGGGCCGTCGCTTTCGCTGCCCTCGAGGCGGCGCGGGAACAGCCGCCCTTCCAGCTCCTGGCGGCTGACGGCGGAGCCGCCACGGGCAGCGAACTCCCACTCCACTTCGGTGGGCAGGCGCACAAAGCCTACACCGCCGTCTTCGGCCTTGTTGCCACGGCCACTGACCGGCAGCAGGTCACGATGGTTCTTCATCAACCAGGCGCTGTACACCGCGGAAAAACGCTCGGCCTCAAAGCGCGACAGTTTGACCTTGGGCAAACGCCCGGCCATGCCACTCGGTGCTTCACAGGCCGGCGCCGGTTCGCCGCTGGCCAGCGACTGGGCCTGGGCCATCACCTGAGCGTACTGGCGGGCGGTGACTTCGTACTTGCCGATGAAGTACATCATCGGCTTCAGCGGGCTGCCGGCGTCGGTCCTCGGCAGACTCGGGCTAATGCGTTTTTTCCAGTCGGCAGACAGGTCCTGGAGGCTGAACTGGCCGTTGATAAAGTCACGGCGATAGCCGGAAATGAACGACTGCTTGTAGCCCGCTTCGCCTTCGCTGAAGGGGTAGCCAAGGTTCACCTCACGGTCGTCCAGGCTGCCCTGGGCCAGCACGTAGACGTGGCGGAAGACCATCTCGCCGTCGCACGGCAGCGGCAGGCTGATGTCGTCGGCCAGTGGCTTGGGATTGTCCAGTTTATTGCTGGCAGGCTTGCTGTCGTCCTCGGCCTGGGCGCAGGACACCAGGCTCAGGGCGGCGACGATCAGCGCCAGGACGGGTAAGCGGCGGTCAAACATCTCGAATTCCTTCACAAGCGTCTATTCGCGCCACGCGCCAGCCCCCCAGGGCGGCAGCGGCCGCGCTGGCCAGCAGCACAGCGAGCAAGGCAACGAGGTAATGCGACGGGAGCAGATGGCTGGCGTACTCGCCGGGCATCTGCATGAACAACTGGTTGAGGCCACTTTCGGCCAGGGCGTACAGCGCCGCGCCGATGACAGCGGCAAACACCCCGCTGTACAACGCCTGCAGCACGACAAATGCAAGCAAGGCAGCGGTGCTGAAACCGAGCAGGCGCAACACCGACAGCTCGCGGCGCTTGCGCTCGACCGCCGCCAGGGCGCCGGCGCAGATCGCCGCAAACGCGCCAGCAACCGCCAGCGCGGCAATGATCCAGAACACCAGGGTCAGGTTGCGGCTCAGCGACTGCACCTGGGCAATCGCCGGGGCCTGGGTCGAGACCAGCAACTGGCGATCGGCAAAAAAGCGCCGCAGCGGCTCGACATCGGTGAGGTTGCGCGCGTACAGCCGGAAGGCCGGATAAACCCGTTGCACCTCACCGGTATGGCGCTCACCTTCCCAGCCGAAAGCGGGCACGGCGCGACCATCACGGTAGTCTTCGGCGGCTTCCAGCAGCGCCAGCGGTGCAAACAAGGCATCGCGCTCGAAGGCTTCCAGCGGCAGCACAGCCACGACCTTCAAGGTGGTGCGCTGGGCCTGGATCTGCCCGGCAAGCTGGCGGCTGAACGAAGCATCGAGCTGATCACCCGCCTTCGCGCCAAGCTTTTCTGCCGCCGTACGGCTGAGGACGATCTGGTCGACCGTACCGGGGACGGCCAGCCCTTGCAGCAACGGATCGTTAAGCGCCGTGGGGATCATCTCGACATTGACCACGACCTTGCGCGCAGCCAGCACCAGGTCGGCGGTCGCGGCAATCTGCCGGGTACGCGGCAAGGCGAAGGCGACGTCGTTACGCGCCGCCAGTTCAGCGACGAAGTCGGCACTGAAACGACCGCCACCCAAGGGGATGACTTCCCGCACGGCCGGGTCGCGCTGCAAACGCTCGGTAAGGCTGCTGACCAGGCCGAATTTCAGACCGAACAGCACCAGCAACGGCGCAATCACCGCCACCAGGGCCAGCACGCTGCAAACGGACAGGCGCGCATCGTTGCGGTAGTCGCGCCAGGCCAGGCTTGCGATCAGCATCGGGCGCATTACGGCTGGCCCTCCAACGTGGCGGTGACACCACCGTCGGCATCGCGGCGGCAGACCATGCGCAACACCTGCAAGCCGGCATCACGGGCCAGCGCCTCGTCGTGGGTGGCGACCAGGCAGGTCACCTGCCGTGCTTGCGCCTGGCGCAGCAGCAGTTGCATTACCCGTTGGGCATTGAGCGGGTCCAGGGCCGCGGTCGGCTCATCGGCCAGGAGCAAATCAGGGTTGTGCGCCAGGGCACGGGCGCAGCTGACCCGCTGGCGCTGGCCGACCGACAAGGCGCCTGGCTGCTTGTCGAGCTGATCGTCAATCTCCAGTTGTTCGGCCAGGCGCTGCACGCTGCCGTCATTGCCCAGGCCAAGCACCCGGCGCGGCAGGGCGATGTTGCTGCGCACATCGAGAAAGCCGAGCAAGCCCCCCGCTTGCAGCACATAGCCCAGATGCCGGCGGCGCAGGTGCGCCAGGTGCTCCTGGCGTTGTTCACGCCACAGCTGCTGAACGTCGTAGGTGTGCGAGTCGGTGCTGAACACAAAGCGCTCGGCCTGATCGGGCTGCAGCACCAAGGCCAGCAGGTCGAGCAAGGTGCTCTTGCCGCAGCCACTGGGGCCGACCAGCGCCAGCTGCTGACCGGCGCGCAGTTCCAGGCGCTCGATCTCCAGGCTGTAGCGCTGGTTGCCGAGGCCGCGGGTTTTGCGCAGCGCGTGCAGGTTGATCATCATGGCAGCGTCGACAACGGCACACGGTACAAGGCGTCACCGGGCTCGGCATTGCCGAAGCGCACCCAGTTGGCCATGTCGTTGTGGAAGGTTTCGTACAGGCGGATCTTCGAATCGAGCTCGTCGATGAAGTCTTCCTGTTCGCCAACGCTGAGCGACAACCACAGGTCCTGGGTCATGCTCAGGGACTTGCTGCGGTACGGCAGGCCCTCCAGGTATTCGCCCAGCACACCGCCTTCGGCGAGGTTGGCGCCCTTGCGCAGGGCGGCCGGGTCGCGGCTCATGTAGGCACTGGCGCTAGCGATTTCCTGGAAGAAATCCTTGGGCGAAGTGCGGGTCTTGCGCGCGGCATCGACGATCAGCTTCAGCGACTGCTGCAGGTCGTTGAGTTGCAGCTTGGTGAGCATCACGCAGACCTGCAGGGTCGGCAGCGCCGGGTTGGTCAGGTCGCGATCTGAGGTCCAGGCGCTGACCAGTTGCGGGGCCTGGCTGGCGCTCTTGCGGCCAAGAAAATCCATGTGCATGGCATAGCCGATGGCGGCGGATTTGTCGGCGATGCTCGGCGAAGCCGCCAGCAGCGGCGCCGGTTGCGCGGTGTTGCTGCGCACCTGGTGGACCAGATCGGCGAAGGTCGAACCGATCTCGCGCACCCGCTCGCCAAACTTGTGCACATCGCCACCGGGGACCGATACATACAGGTCGCCGATCTGCGGGTTGGCATCGGCCGTAAGCACCCGATACTGCTGCTCGGCGTAGGCGTGGTTCTTCTTGCCGGCCTCGGTGCGCAGGTGCAGGGCGTAGATCTTGATCTGCTTGCTCAAGGCCGCCTGGCGCACTTCGGCTTCGTTCATCTGGGTGCTGCTGTAGCGGTCGTTCTTGCGCAGGGAGCCGGCGTCACTGACCAGCAGGATCAGGCGCCCGCCGTAGCCGGACCAGTCCATGCCGTCGACCGCCTGCATGATCCCGGCAAAAGCGTCTTCGTTGAACGAATGGCTGGAGACGTTGGTGGCTTTCACCTGCTCGGCCAGCTTCAAAAAACGCTCGGGATCGCGGCCTTCATCGAGTGTTACCAGGGTCTTGGTCAGGTACTCCAGGGCAGGCGTGCGCGTGGTGTTGTTGCGAAAGCCGACCAGGCCGAAGCTGACGTTGTCCAGCTCGCCACGGCGCGAAATCTGCCCGTGCAGCTCGTGCACCACCTGGCGGACCTGATCGATATAAGGTTGCATCGATACCGAGGTATCCACCACCAGCACCACGGCGGTACGGAAGGCGTCGCCTGAGGTGGCCATGCCGGCGGCTTTCGCTTCGCCGGCGGGTGCGCTGTTGCCCGGGTCGATGGAGGCGACATTGAGCAGCTGCAGCGGCTGGCCGTTTTCGTCGAAGCTCTCGCGCGCCTCGAAGATCGGCATCAGGTAGAACTGCTCTTGGGGCACGGCGCTGGCGCTGGGTTCCAGGGCCATCACTTGCGGCACTTCGTCGGGGTTGTTCTGCGCCTTGAGCAGCTCGGCACGGGCGGCCGAAGTGTCGCCAAGCAAACGCTCAAGCTCATCGGCCTGGCGCAGGAACATCACCGGCGCACGCCCCGAGCGTTCGGTGAACTTCAATACCAGGCTCTGCTTCCAGTCGCTGACCTGGGAGGCCGGCAACCAGCCGTCGCGACGACCGTCACTGGCGGTGCCGACCTCAAGCCAGGGGCTGCCGTTGACGTCCTGGCGCTGGTAGACATAGAGCACGGTAAAGGCCGGCAAGGTATCGCTGGGCGTGGCGCCCGGCTGCTTGACGACCTGCGCGCCCGGCCGGCTCAGCACGCGCTGGAACAGGGTTTTCTTGCCGGCCATCAGCAATGGCCGGTCACTGTCGTTGCTCGCGGTTGCAACGGTGGACGCTATTGGCTCGCGGGCTTGTACCGGCTGCGCCTCCACTACCTGTTCGTCGCCACTGATGGCCCAGTAGCCAATCCCGCCCAGGCCCAGCGCGGCAGCAACGGCGATGGCGAGCAAGGCCGGTGTCGGGCGCTTGCGCGCAGCTGCAGGTGGCGAGGCCTTGGTGACCGGTTCTGGTTGCGGCGCTGGCGGTGCTGGCTCTACGGCTAGGGGTGGCACCGGCGCTGCAATCGGCAGCGGCTGGATCAGGGTGCTTTCGGTGTCTTGCACGGGTAGCCGGTCGAGCGCCGCCAGCAAGGTCTCGGCATCGGCAAAGCGCTCGGCCGGGTCCTTGGCCAGCAGGCCACGGAGAATGTCCTGATAGCGGCCGTGCTCGATCGGCAGCTCCGGCAACGGCTCGGTCAAATGCGCCAAGGCCGTCGACAGCGCGTCGTTGCCGCTGTAGGGCAGTTTGCCAACCAGCATCTCGTAAAACACCACGCCCAGGGCATAGAGGTCGGCGCGGCCGTCGATTTCCTGGCCGCGCGCCTGCTCCGGGCTCATGTAGCTGGGAGTGCCGACGGCAAACCCGGCCTGGGTGAACTGGGTGCGGTCATCCAGCGACTTGGCGATGCCGAAGTCCGACAGCACCGCAGTGCCGTCAGCGCGAAAAAGAATGTTGGCCGGTTTCACATCCCGGTGCACCAGGCCCTGGGCATGGGCATAACCCAGCGCCGAAGCGATCTGGCGGATGTACAGCAGGCCCTGCTCCGGCGTGACCCCGGCGGCGATACGCTCCTTGAGCGTACCGTTGGGCAGGTACTCCATGGCCATGTAGTACAGCTCGCCGACATTGCCGATGTCGTGGATGGTCACCGTGTGCGGGTGCGACAAGCGCGCCAGTGTGCGGCCTTCACGCAGGAAGCGCTCGCAGAAGGTCGGGTCGGCAGCCAGCGCCGCCGCCATGACCTTCAAGGCCACCTTGCGCTCCAGCGAGCGCTGGGTGGCGAGGTAGACGGTGGCCATGGCGCCTTCGCCAATCTCGCCGTCGATGTCGTATCCGGGGATCACTTTGTCCATGTGCTTGGTCTTCAACCGGCCTTGATGACGACGGCGGTAATGTTATCGGGGGCGCCCCGGGTCAGGCCGAGGTGCACCAGGCTGCGGACCACCTGGTAGGGGTCGCTGTGGCCCAGCACTTCGCGAATTTCATGGTCTTCGGCGGTCTTGTTCAGACCATCGCTGCACAGCAGATAGGTATCGCCTGGGAGGACCTGCAGGTGCACGGCCTCAAGTTCGAGCTCGGGCTCGACGCCAATTGCCCGGGTGACGATGTTGGCCCGCGGGTGCACCCGCGCTTCGGCCTCGCTGAGCAGGCCGCTGTCCTGCAGTTCCTGCACGTAGCTGTGATCGCGCGAGATACCTTCCAGGCGCCCGTCGCGCAGGCGATACAGGCGGCTGTCCCCGGCCCACAGGCAGATACCCTGGTCAGCGCGCACCGCCAGCAGCACCAGGGTGCTGCCCATCATCGCCACGCCACGCCGGGCGCTTTCTTCGCGCACTGCCGCGTTGACCGCCGACAGCCGCTGGCGCAGCACTTGGGCGAAGTCATTGAGGGACGCCGTGGTCGGCAACTGGCGCAAAGTATCGACGATCAGGCAACTGACGTAGTCGCCCGCCGCATGCCCGCCCATGCCATCGGCAACTGCCCACAGGCCTTCGCTGGCAAGGTCCAGGCAAGCGTCTTCATTGATGCTGCGCACCAGGCCGACATGGCTGTAGCTGGCTGCGGTGTAATGCAAAGCCGTCATCTAGCGCGCCGCCTCACTACCCAAAAGAAAACTGGCGAAATCCTCGCTGTGCGGCAGGCCCGCACAGCGCAGCATTCCCGCCTCGATATGCTCCGAGCCGCGCCCCCACCACAGGCTCATGCCGGCGCAGGCGCTTTCGGCCAGGGCTGCGTTGCGAGCCTGCGGGGTCACCGCTGCAAAGCGTTGCAACCCGCCCACAACCGGGCTTGAATCAACAGCACTACGAGGGGCATCAATGCCCTGCACTGCTGCATCGAACGCCTCAAAAGCGGCTTGCGGCTCGAGGGTTGCCAGTAACTGGGCTTCACACTGCTCGAACCAGTTATCCGGGCCACTCACCACTGCCGCCAGCGACTCATCCGGCGCCAGAACCTGGGCCAGGATAAGAGGGAAATAGCGCCCTACCCGGTCAATGCTGGGCATCAACACCCCCACTACAGCGTCGGGCCCGCATACTCCCGGGGCCAGGGCGAAGCGCCACAAGGGGCTGACCAGATAGGCCGGCAACCAGCGCTCGGCCAGTTGCTGCTGGCTGGCCACAAGCCCGGCCGCCAGCCACTGGTCCCAGGGCTGGATAAAACTCTGCGGCAAACCGCGACTGACAAAGTCGCCGCGGCTGGCCAGCTTGCCGTAGAAGCCGACGCCCGCCATCACAACCGCTCCGGCAGGCTGAAGCCGCTGAGCACGCGGCTCTTGAACGGGTTGAAGGCGCTGTTGGCGCGCAGCTCGTACGACACGCTGGCGCCATCGACGCGCAGGCGCAGGCTGAAGCGATCCGGGCCGTTGCCGGCCACCAGGTCGGATTGATCGAGCAAGCGGAACCAGGCCCACGGCCCTTCCAGGGTCAGCCCGGAACGACCGCTGGCCGATGGCGGCATGATCGACAGGCGCACCACGCCGATGCTGTTGGGGTTTGGCCACTGCATCGCAACCGGGCGGCTCGGGCCGTGGTCATAGCTGATCTGCTGGCCATCGAGGTCGAGCAAGAACTGGGTGACCGAGGCGTCCATGGCCACCGGTTTGAGCTCGAAGCGCACGGTCGGCTGCATGCCGCCCGAGCGGAAGAACGCATCGCGAATCGCCGCCGAACGCTGAAAGGTGTGCAACACGCCAGAGCCAATGCCGAGCTTCTGCGCCGCGCCCGGCTGCCAGCGCCAAGGGTTGGCCGAGGTATCGACATACGGCTGCAGGTACTTGCGAAAATAACTGTCCATCACCCCGCCGACGCCGAAGAACTGGCCGAAATCGTCCAGCGTGGCATCCCGCGAGCTGCCCGCTGCCAGCGGATAACGACCGCTCAGCGACTGGCGATAAACGTTGACCACTTCGCTGGTCCAGGCGGCGTTCAGTTGATTGCGCACGCCGCCCATCATGGTGTTGGTGGTCGAGTTGACCACCGACTTGACCAGGCCCTGAACTATCGGCGGCTGGCGCTGCGCGGTGAGGCTGACGCGGTTGGCGGCGGCCGTGGCCTGGTTCTTGGCCTCGCCGAGCAGGGCGTCGCCACTGGCACCGACCATGGCACTGACCTGCACGTACAAGGCGTTCATGTCGGTGAGCAGGCCGTCGATGGCGGCCGGCTCGCCCTCGCCCTTGCTGACCAGGCTGGCGAGGTCGGCAAAGTGCGCGGTGACCGGGTCCTGGTCTTGCTGCGCCTGGCGGCTATCGGCCGGAGCATCCTGGCCCAGCAAGTTACCCAGGCGCT
This sequence comes from Pseudomonas sp. UC 17F4, assembly GCF_900101695.1. NCBI lineage: Bacteria > Pseudomonadati > Pseudomonadota > Gammaproteobacteria > Pseudomonadales > Pseudomonadaceae > Pseudomonas > Pseudomonas sp. UC 17F4. The sequence continues at coordinate 1,074,968 of NZ_FNKV01000001.1, read as the reverse complement.
GCTTGAGCTGGTCGACACCAGCCTCGCTGGCTTTGGCCTGGGCCGCGGCAAGCGGGTCCTGCTGTTGCAGGTTGGTTTCCTTGGCCACGGCGCTCAGCAGCTTTTTCAGCGGCGAGGTCGGCCCGGAAATCACCCGCAGAACATCGGCGGCCTGGGCCACGCTGGTGATCGGCACAAAGTCGATATCGGCCAGCAGCGCGTCCCAGTGGCGGATGTAGTCGGCGAAATACAAACGGCGCACGTCGGCGGCCAGGCTAGTCACATCACCTTCATCGGCTTGCTCGCGGCCCAGCACCCAACGCTCTTCAGCCAGGGTATTGCTGTGTTGCAGGCTGGTGGCAAGAAACGCCTTGCGATAGCCATCGAGGGTAAACAGCCCGCTCAAGGGTTCACCCAAAGGCTTGCCGCTCTTGCGGCTGAACACCAGCGCGGCGTCGCGGCCAGCCGCTTCGCTCAGGCGAAAATCGCTGACGCCCTTGGGCAACTGCTGGCGTTTGACCCGGTCATAGACGCGCTGGGCCACCGGCAACTGCTGCAATTGGCGACGCAGGTCTTCGATCAGGTTGGCATCCAGGCGCGCATTCGGCGGACGCTTTTCAAACAGCGCCTGCAGATGCTCGCCCAATGCCGCACGCTGCTCCGGGGCCAGGTCGCGAGGCAGGCTCTGCTCCCAGTCGAGGCTGACCCAGGCCTTGATGAAGTCCGGGTCGTAATGCTCGCCGTCAGCCAGCATCAGGTAGGCCTTGAGGCCTTCGTAGAGAAAGTCCGAACCACCGCCGCTGTGCAGTTGCTCTTCGATACGGGTGACCAGGCGCGGAGCGAACACGGCAATCAGCAACTTGCGGTAGACGCTGGCCGACTCGGCTTCGAGCATGTCGCCCTGGTACAGCCCCAACCCCTCGGCCCAACTGGGCGGATCCTCGGCCAGATGGCGCACGGCATTGAGTAACGGCAGTACCGCCAGTACATCGCGCTGGGCCGGGCTCAAGGTTTGCAGGACTGGCCCCAGCGGCGCGAGCTTACGCTCGACCTGGGCGATGTAAGCCTGGTTTGCGCGATAGCTCAGCGCCCACACGCTGCCGACCAGCACTACCAGGGCAACGCTGGCGGCGAGTGCAGCACGGGCCAACCATTTGCGCCGGCGCTCGACTTGCGGGTCGACCCCGACCAGCCCGCGCTCGGCAAACGCCACGGCGCTGAACAGTTTTTCAATGAAGTAGCTGCGCCCGGTGCCGCTCTGGCGTGCCAGATGCTGACGGTCCAGGCCCATGCTCTGGGCCATGGCGCCGATCAGGCGATCGATCGGGCTGCCTTCCTGGGTGCCGCTGGTGAAGTACACGCCGCGCAACAGGGCGCGTTCTTCATAGGCATTGGGCTTGAACACGCCGTCGAGAAAGCCCTGCAGGTTGGAGCGCAAGGCAGCGAACTGCTGGACAAAGCCGTAAACCAGATCGCGCCGCGCCGGGTCGCGCTCCTGCTGCAGGCGCTCGACCAGGCGCTCGTTGAGGCGTTGCTCAAGGCCGGCGAACTCGCTGTGGAACTGCGCCAGCGGCCCTTCGACCGACTTGTCGTCGTCCAGGGCAAAGGTCATACCCCACACTTGAGCGCGCTCTTCCTTGCTCAGGGTGTCGAAGAACTCCATGAAACCCGGCACCAGGTCGAGCTTGGTCAGCATCAGGTAAATCGGAAAACGCACGCCCAGCTGGCTGTACAACTCCTGGATACGCGAGCGGATGGCCGCAGCATGGGCAGCACGTTCGGCGTCGCTGCCCAGCAATAGGTCGGACAGGCTGATGGCAATGAAAGCGCCATCGATCGGCCGGCGCGCGCGCTGCTTTTTCAGCAGATCGAGAAAGCCCAGCCAGGCCGCCTTGTCGACCTGGGCGTGGCTGTCCTGGGTGGTATAGCGGCCAGCGGTGTCGAGCAACACGGCCTGGTCGGTAAACCACCAGTCGCAGTTGCGCGTGCCGCCGACGCCGCGAATCGCCCCGGCGCCAAGCTGCGCCGCCAGCGGAAAGTGCAGGCCGGAATTGACCAGCGCCGTGGTCTTGCCCGAGCCCGGCGGGCCGATGATCACGTACCACGGCAGCTCGTACAGGTTGCGCCGCTCATCGCCACCCAGGCGCGCCTTTTTCAGCAGGGCCAGGGCCTCGTCCATGCGCTGGCGCAGGGTTGTCAGTTCTTCGGCGGTGGCCACGCTGGCAGGGTCAGGAGCTGTTTCTGCAGCCAGGCTGCGCATGACTTCTGCCGCCTGGCGGCGGGCCTCGATGAAGCGCCACAGGCGATAGCCGAGCCACACTGCAAACAGCAGGGCAATCAGCGCCCAGCGCCGCCCTGCCGGGATCAGCATGTCCCACAGCGGGCCGACGAACCAGATGATCAGACTCAGGGCGATCAGGCCCAGCAGCGGAATGACCCAGCGAATGACAAATCCGAAAAACGCCTTCACTCGACCCCCTCCGCCAATACAGTGATTTCAACCCGGCGGTTCTTTGCCCGGCCTTCGGTCGTGTTGTTCGCTGCCAGTGGTTCGGTGTCGCTCAGGCCCTGCGCGGTAAAGCGCGCGGGCTGGCCGGTCTTGGCGGCCAGGATCTGCAGCACCTGCTCGGCGCGGGCCTGGGACAGCGCCCAGTTGGACGGGAAGCGCAAGGTCGCGATCGGCCGGTTGTCGCTGTGGCCGGTGATGCGCACCTGGCCCTTGACCTGGCCGATGGCGTCAGCAATGCGCAGCATCAGTGGCTGCAGGCTGTCGTTGATGCTGGTGCTGGCCGAGGCGAACAATTCGTCGCCACGGATGGTCACCACCGAGCGGTCGACGGCGTCTTCGACGCTGACCCGCCCGGCCTTGATATCGCTGGCCAGAAAACCCGCCAGGCGTGGGCGTTCCACCGGCTTGGGCTGGGTCACCGGACGGTCGATGGCCTGCACCGGGATTTCGCCCAGGGCATGAATGTTCTTGAACACAGGCTCCGCGTCGGCGGCGAGCATCATGCGCAGGGCAAACAGCAGAGCCACAAGCAACGCCAGGGCGATGGCCAGGCCCACCCAGGGCGGGATGAACTGCGACAGCCGATCTCGGCTGACGCTGACCCCGCGCCAGTGCGGCGACAGTTCGCGCTCGAACTCACCCCGGGCGCTGCGGATAGCGGCAGCAGTGCGTTCGCGCAAGGCTTCGAGCTGGGCGCGGCCACCGTTGATAACCCGGTAACGGCCCTCGAAGCCCAGGCACATGCACAGGTACAGCAACTCCAGCAGGTACAGGCGTTCGCGCGGGCTCTGCAGGCAGTGCTCGAGCAGCTGGAATACCTTCTCGCCCCCCCAGGCTTCGTTGTGCACAGTGATCAGCAGGCTCTGCTTGCCCCAGTCACTGCTGCTGCCCCACGGCGTGCTGAGCACCGCTTCATCGAGCGCAGTGCACAGCGCGTAACGGGCCAGCATGACTTCGTTACGGGCCACACCGGCGGCTTCGGCGCGCTCTTCGAACTGACGCAGATAAGCCAGCAACTGCGCACGCAGGCTGGACGGGGCCGGATGGGCGATGGTGCTGCGCAAGCGGGTCAGCAAGGCCAACAATGGCCCGGCGGCGCTTTCCAGCGGGTTGAGGCCCAGCGCCTGGCCGGCGGGCAGCGGCTGCGCCGGCATCGACGGCGCCGCCACAGGCTCCGGCGTACCGGCCTGCGGGCCGCGGCCACCGGGGCGCGGCATGAACTGGGTGCGGTCGTTGGCCGGTGGCGCCGACGGGTCGTTAGGCTGCATTGCGGCTTATCCTCGGATGGCCCAGAAGGCCAGGTTCAGCCCCGGGAACTCGCCTGCGACGTAGAAGGCAAAGCCGCCGGCGTTCTGCAGTTGCTGCCAGTGCTCGCTGCCGCGATCGAGCTCGTAGTAGGTGGAGCCGGCATGGAACGGGATCTGCCGTGGTGCCACCGGCAGCGGCAACAGACCGATGCCCGGCAGTTGCAGGTTGACCAGGTCACGGATGTGCTCGACCGCGCCGATCTTGCTTTGCTGGGCGAAGCGCCCGCGCAGGGTTTCGCTCGGCACGTCGGCACGCACCACGAGAATGAAACTGGCATTGTCGAGCAGGCTGCGGTCGGCAAGCATGGCGACATGAATGCCATAGGCCTTCTCGACAATCGGGATCGGCGTGGCCTTGCTGTCGATCAGCATCGACAGGGCTTCGCGCAGCGCCTGCATGACCGGGGCGAAGCTCGCCGCCAGGTCGTCATGCTGGTACACCGGGAACTCACCCGGGCGGCGGTTGCTGGCACAGAAGGTGGCAAACTCACCGGCCAGGCTGACCAGCTCGCTGTACAGCCGCTCCGGGTGCAACGGGCTCAACTGGCTCAGGTGCTCGACCAGCGGTTGCGCGCGATTGACCAGTTGCAGGAGCATGAAGTCGGCGATCTCCGAAGCACCACCGGCACCGGAGGCCACCACCCGCCCGGCCAGTGCTTCACCGCGTTGATGCAAAAGGCCCAGCAGTTCGCTGCGAAATGCCGACAGGCTTTTGCTCGCCGATACATCCAGCACCGGCGCGATATAGCTGTCATCCAGCACCAGGGCGCGGTCAGCGCGTTTTTCCTTGATACGTACCAGGCCCAGCGCGGCATAGTCGCTCAGGCCTTCTTCGGCGGTGATCAAGCGCAGCGCACGGGAGCCAAGGGCGACCGGGGCGCGGTTCTCGAACGGCGCGTTGTCGTCACGCACTTCGGCCACCCGGCTGACATAACGCGCGCCACCTGCGGCTTCGCCTTCGTCCACGGTATCGCGGGCACCGGCGCGCTTGAGCGGCAAGGCCAGGTACACCAGGCCATCACGCAGGTTGTCGTCGATGTTCAGCGGGCTGGGCGCCAGGTCATCGTGGGGGATGTTGAACGGCGTGCCATCGGGCAGCAGCCCGCGGGCAGAAACGATGGCCAGCTTGCCCTGGGCCAGCAGGCCCTGGTCGACCAGCAGCTCGGAGAAGCCCCAGGCGCCCGCCGACAGCGGCCGGCTGCGGGCATCGATAAGGTTCTCGAGATAACGGTCATGTTGTTGAAAGTGCTGGGTTCCGAGGAACATGCCTTCCGACCAGACCACACGATTGTTCCAGGACATGGCTTCTCCGATCGCCTATTGGGCGGTGCTGGTTGGGGAGGTATGGGCAACGCTGCGCACAGCGCGAACATCGAGGCTGATCTGGTAGTCCAGCGGCGGCACTGGCAGCAGGCTGCGCCATTGCGCCTGGTCGATTTCGCGGTAGCCGACCACCAGGCCGATCTGGCGCGTCAGCGGGTTCAACGGCCGGTCGATGCGCACTTGCTCACCGGGCTGCACCAGCACTTCGTCCTGATCTAGCAGGTCGGCGCCCAGGGTCGCCGGGCCGCGTTCGGCCAGGGCAAAATAATCGGCGCGGCTGAAACCTGCGCTGTTCTTCAGTTCGAGAATGCGCACGCGCACAGGCGCGGCCTGGCCGTTGGCGCCCGGGTTGAGCCCGGCGGCGGCACTGAAATACAAGGTGACGCTGGTAGGCCCCGCCACCTCGGGCTGGACCGGTGCTGCGACTTCATCCTTGCTACAACCACTGAGCAGCAGTGTGGTTACCGCTGCCATCAGCATTGTTCGAATCATCCTGCGTCCTCAATGACGTGGCACTTTCCGTTTGTTTCAGGAGCGCTGCAGACGCGCGCTGTGCTCCTCGTAGGCGCGACTGAATTCGCGCCCGAACAGGTCCTGGAAGTCGTCTTCGGCTTCCCGGGAAATCTTGCTGTACAGCTCGGTGAACTGCTGCCAGTACTGCGCCTGGCGCGAACCTGCGAACAGCTTCGACAGCCCTGCCGGTTCGCCGAGCCGCGATTCCAGCTGCGCCGGCTCGAAGCGCCCGAGCAGGTGCTTGATCGCCGCTTCAACACCGGCCATCACTGCCAGCTGATGCGCGCGCAAGTCGTCGAAACTGTCGCGTACCGCCTGGTCCGGCGCCATGAACGCGTGGTTGCCATGGCGCAGCAGCAACAGCAGCGCTTCATCGGCATTGGGCGCGAACTTGAGCGGGTTGTTTTCTGCCGGGCGGATCATCGTCTGCTGCATGCGGAACTCGCCCTTGAGGCTGCTGCGCGCACGCAACACATCGATCAGGCCCTCGACCATCAAGCGATAACTGCGGCCAAGGGCTTCCATCTGCGCCTCGACCTGGGCGCTGTCGATACGCAGATGTTCAAGGCCCGCACCGCGCAGGAACGCCTGGGCCAGCACACTGGAGTCGCCAGCCTGCGCCGAGGCCTCGACAGGCGCGGGCATGGGTGCGGGCATGGCTGGTTCGACAGCTACAACGACAGGCGCGGGCGCCGCCGGCATCGGTTCGGCGAACAGGTCCCAGTCTTCGGGAATCACTCCAGGGCTTGCCGGTACCGGCTCAGGCGTCGACGCTACGGGCGTTGGCGGGCGAAAATCATGCTGCTGGGCAGGCACGTGATCGGCGCGGGTCACCGGCGCAATGCTCGCCGGTGCAAGAAAATCGAACAGGTCCGGCAAGGTGGCATTGCTCGACGCGCCCTGGATCAACGCTGGCGCAACAGCATTTTGGGGGGTCGCAGCGGCACCGGCCTGGTTGGCCATCAGCGCCTCGAAGCTGTTGGCGGCGTCAGCACCGTGCGGGTTGCCATCGGCAATCTTGAAGCTTGAATCGATCCGTGCCTGGATTTCGTACTCGCCGATACGGATGACTTCGCCATCCATCAACGGCTCACTGTTACCGCGACGCAAGCGAATACCGGCGTGAATTAATTCGACACCATTAGTGCTGTTATCGGTCAGGTAATAACGGCCGTCTTTATATTGAATTACACAATGTTGCGAAGAAACCAGACGCTCCGGATCGGGCAGCACCCAATCATTATCGGGGCCGCGACCAATACTGATGGCACCTGACTCGATGAACTTTTCAGGACATTGGCCAGGGGTAATCTTGTGATAACTGGTAATAGTAAGACTCAGCGACATCACGCCTCCTTAGCAACATCCCGAATCGCCTGTGGGCCCGCTGGAGGCCTGCCACACTTGCCACGATTCGCTTCCAATCCCTGAAAAAGTCTACTGAATGTCCGAATTTCGTTCACTTTTCGCTGATGTTCATCAGTTTCAAATGACATCCACCGCTACCCTGACCAACAAGTCAATAAACCTGTACGGCCCAGTATGCAGGTCACGATGGGCCGCTAGCTTACCTTGACAGCCAATTGGAAATAAACCAAAAATGCGCAACTTGCTGAACAGGCGTGATATCACTCTGATATCAACTAAGGACAACTCAGCAAATTATGTGCGCTATGTCACAAAACCAACTAGCACACATTAGCCACCCCCACCACGGGACGATACGGAGATCGATATCTGGTGAACTCAGCGCATTTGCTCGCTGCCGTTTCGGAAAACTTTCCTTGCGGCGACGACCTTGAATACGACCCGGACTTCCTGCAATTGGAGCGTGATGCCCAAGGCCGGCCCGAGCGTGTCATGGGCGATGCCATCCAGCCTGCCGAAGCTCCGCAGTGGCGGCAGATCGAACAGTCCTGCACCGCCCTGCTGCAACGCAGCAAAGACCTTCGCGTCACTCATTTCCTGTTGCAAAGTGCCCTCGCCCTGCACGGCATTGCCGGCCTGGCCAACACTCTGCAACTGATCAACGAGCTGTTGCGCCAGTACTGGCCGCAGGTCCATCCGCAGCTCGACGCCGATGACGACAACGACCCGACAGTGCGTATCAACGCCCTCGCCGGCCTGGTCTGCGAGACCAACATAGCCCTGCTGCGCGAAAGCCTGCTGACCCGCTCCCGCGCCTTCGGCCCGGTCAGCCTGCGCGCAGCCCTGCACGCCAGCGGTTTGCAGCACTTTGCCAGCGAGACGCTCAACGCCGACGAACTCGGCGGCGCCCTGCGCGACAGCGATGGCGAGCAACTGCAGGCCACCCGCGAGGCGCTACAGCAAGCCCGCGAAGCCGCCGAGGCAATCGAGCAATACGTCAACGAGCAGGTCGGATCGGCCAGCGGAGTTGATCTGAGCGCGCTCAAGCAGCCACTGCGCCAGGCCGCGCAGATTCTTGCCGAACATGCGCCAGCCAGCGAACAGGCCGCCAACGACGCCAGCGAAACCAGCAGCGCTGCCGACAGCTCGACGCCGGTTGCCGAGGCCGCCCCCGCGCCCGCCATCGCCCGCGCTTCGGCCGATATCGCCAGCCGCGACGAAGTGCTGCGCAGCCTTGACCGAATTCTCAAGTACTACGCCCGCCACGAGCCCTCGAGCCCGCTGCCGGTGCTGCTCAACCGCGCGAAAAATCTGGTCAACGCCGATTTTGCCGCGATCGTCCGCGACTTGATCCCCGATGGGCTGTCGCAGTTCGAAACCCTGCGCGGACCCGAAGCTGACTGAGGCCTGCGGGCCTAACCTAACGCACATACGCAACACCGTTACCGGCAACGATCGATGACGCCAATACCGTCGCACCTGCGACCAGGAGGAACAACGTGGCGAACCCCAGTTCTCAGAAATTCATTGCGCGCAATCGCGCGCCGCGGGTGCAGATCGAGTATGACGTCGAGCTCTACGGCGCCGAAAAGAAGGTCCAGCTGCCTTTCGTCATGGGCGTCATGGCCGACCTCGCGGGCAAGCCTGCCGAGCCGCTGGCCCCGGTCGCCGAGCGCAAGTTCCTGGAAATCGACGTCGACAACTTCGACTCGCGCCTCAAGGCCATGCAGCCACGGGTGGCGTTCCACGTACCCAACGAGCTGACCGGCGAAGGCAACCTGAGCCTGGATATCACCTTCGAGAGCATGGACGACTTCAGCCCTGCCGCCGTGGCGCGCAAGGTCGATTCGCTGAACCAGCTGCTCGAAGCGCGGACCCAGCTGGCCAACCTGCTGACCTACATGGACGGCAAGACCGGCGCCGAAGAAATCATCATGAAAGCCATCAAGGATCCGGCCCTGCTCCAGGCCTTGGCCAGCGCGCCAAAGCCCCAGGATGCCGAGCCGAACGCTTAATCAGGACAAAGCCTCATGACCGATCCGATGCGTGATACCCAGGCCCAGCCAGCGGCCACCGAGCAAGCCAGCGAGTTCGCTTCGCTGCTGCTGCAAGAATTCAAACCCAAGACCGAGCGCGCCCGCGAGGCCGTCGAAACTGCGGTGCGCACCCTGGCCGAACAGGCCCTGGCGCAAACCGACCTGGTGTCCAATGACGCGATCAAGTCGATCGAATCGATCATTGCCGCCATCGACGCCAAGCTCACCGCCCAGGTCAACCAGGTGATCCACCACCCCGAGTTCCAGAAGCTGGAAAGCGCCTGGCGGGGCCTGCACTACCTGGTCAACAACACCGAGAGCGACGAGCAGCTGAAAATCCGCGTGCTCAACATCTCCAAGCCCGACCTGCACAAGACCCTGAAGAAATTCAAGGGCACAGCCTGGGACCAGAGCCCGCTGTTCAAGAAGATGTACGAAGAAGAGTACGGCCAGTTCGGCGGCGAGCCGTATGGTTGCCTGGTCGGCGACTACTACTTCGACCAGTCGCCACCGGACGTCGAGCTGCTCGGCGAGCTGTCCAAGGTGTGTGCCGCCATGCACTCGCCGTTCATCGCTGCGGCCTCGCCGACCGTGATGGGCATGGGCTCGTGGCAGGAGCTGTCGAACCCGCGCGACCTGACCAAAATCTTCACCACCCCCGAGTACGCCGGCTGGCGCTCGCTGCGTGAATCGGAAGATTCGCGCTACATCGGCCTGACCATGCCGCGCTTCCTGGCGCGCCTGCCATATGGCGCCAAGACCGACCCGGTAGAAGCCTTCGCCTTCGAAGAAGACACCGACGGCGCCGACAGCGCCAAGTACACCTGGGCCAACGCCGCCTACGCGATGGCGGTGAACATCAACCGCTCGTTCAAGTACTACGGCTGGTGCTCGCGGATTCGCGGCGTCGAGTCCGGTGGCGAAGTGCAGAACCTGCCGGCGCACACCTTCCCTACCGATGACGGTGGCGTGGACATGAAGTGCCCGACTGAAATCGCCATCTCCGACCGCCGTGAAGCGGAACTGGCGAAGAACGGTTTCATGCCGCTGTTGCACAAGAAGAACACCGACTTCGCCGCCTTCATTGGCGCCCAGTCGCTGCAAAAACCTGCCGAGTATGACGACCCGGACGCCACCGCCAACGCCAACCTAGCCGCGCGCCTGCCGTACCTGTTCGCCACCTGCCGCTTCGCTCACTACCTGAAGTGCATCGTGCGCGACAAGATCGGCTCGTTCAAAGAGAAGGACGAGATGCAGCGCTGGCTGCAGGACTGGATCCTCAACTACGTCGATGGCGATCCGGCCCACTCCACCGAAACCACCAAGGCCCAGCACCCACTGGCAGCTGCCGAAGTGGTGGTCGAAGAAGTCGAAGGCAACCCGGGTTACTACAACTCGCGTTTCTACCTGCGCCCGCACTACCAGCTCGAAGGGCTGACCGTGTCGCTGCGCCTGGTATCGAAGTTGCCGTCGGCCAAGGGCGCCTGAGCCCAGGCTCGCTAGAACGCCCCGTGCTGCGGGGCGTGCACTGAAAAAATAATGTGGTAGATGCCACACTCTGGAGACAACATGGCAGTTGATATTTTCATCAAGATTGGCGACATCAAGGGCGAGTCCATGGACAAGGCCCACAAGGACGAAATCGATGTGCTGAACTGGAGCTGGGGCATGGCCCAGTCCGGCAACATGCACATGGGTGGTGGCGGCGGCGCCGGCAAGGTCAACATCCAGGACCTGTCGCTGACCAAGTACGTCGACAAATCCAGCCCCAACCTGATGATGCACTGCTCCAGCGGCAAGCACATCGACAAGGTCAAGCTGACCGTGCGCAAGGCCGGTGGCGAGAGCCAGGTCGAGTACCTGATCATCAACCTCGAAGAAGTGCTGATCAGCTCGCTGAGCACCGGTGGCTCGGGCGGCGATGACCGCCTGACCGAAAACGTCACCCTGAACTTCGGCAAAGTCACGGTCGATTACCAGCCGCAGAAAGCTGACGGCACCAAAGACGGCGGCCCGGTCAAGTACGGCTGGAACGTGCGCCAGAACGTCAAGATCTGATGCGTTTCGCCCTCTTCGCGGGGCAAACCCGCTCCCACCCTGTAGGAGCGGGCTTGCCCCGCGATAGGGATAACGCACTCACGCATATCACCACCGGAGCCGCCCCTTGGTAGCCGAAATCGCTGCACGTGACCGTCTGCAGCCTTCGCTGCTCGATCGTCTGACCGACGACGAGCCCGGCAACCTGCAAGAAGCCAACGACAAGCGCGTGCTTTCGCTGAGCCAGCTCAAGGCCTCGGTACTGCGCGACCTCACCTGGCTGCTCAACACCACTTCACTGCTCGATGCGGCCGCCACCCTCAACACCCCGGCCGGCACTTCGGTGGTCAACTACGGCCTGCCGGCACTGGCCGGTAACAGCGCCTCGAACATTGATATCAGCGCACTGGAGAGCATCATTTACCAGGCCATCGCCACCTTCGAACCACGCATCCTGCGCAGCAGCCTGCGGGTGCGCGCCCAGGTCGCACCGGGGGAGATGAACAACAACGCCCTGAGTTTCGAGATCGAAGGCGACCTGTGGGCCCAGCCGGCGGCACTGCCGTTGCTGCTGCGCACCGACCTTGACCTGGAATCCGGGCATGTCCGGGTGGCCCCGGCCGAGCGCCGGAGACGTCCATGAACCCGCGCCTGCTCGAGCTGTACAACCAGGAACTGCAACACATCCGCGAAAGCGCGGCAGAATTTTCCAGGGAATACCCAAAGATCGCCGGGCGCCTGACCCTGTCCGGTATCGATTGCGCCGACCCCTATGTCGAGCGCCTGCTTGAAGGTTTTGCCTACCTGACCGCACGGGTGCAACTCAAGCTCGATGCCGAGTACCCGACCTTCACCCACAACCTGCTGGAGATCGCCTACCCGCACTACCTGGCGCCGACGCCGTCGATGACGGTGGTGCAGATGCAGGCCGATCCAGATGAAGGTTCGCTAAGTGCCGGCTTCACCCTGCCGCGTGGCAGCGTGCTGCGCGCCACCCTTGGTCGCGATTCGCAAACGCCTTGCGAGTTTCGTAGTGCCCATCCCGTTACCCTGTGGCCGCTGCAAGTCGCCCAGGCGGAATACTTCGGCAACCCGGCAGCCCGCCTCGGGCGCCTGGCCGCCAGCGAACCGAAGGCCCGCGCCGGCTTGCGCATTACCTTGCGTACCGGCGCCGACCTGCCGTTCAACGCCCTCGACCTCAGCAGCCTGCCGCTGTACCTGAACGGCGCCGACGAACTGCCGTTTCGCCTGTACGAACAGCTGCTGGGCAACGCCTGTGCGGTGTTCGCGCGCCAGCCTGGCAGCGACTGGGTCGAGCGCATCCCGACCTCGGCCCTGCGCCCTTGCGGCTTCGATGACCGCGAGGCGGCGCTACCGGTGGTGCCGCAGGCATTCCAGGGTTACCGCCTGCTGCAGGAGTACTTCGCCCTACCGCAGCGTTTTCTGTTCGTAGAATTTGCCGAACTGGATCGCGCAGTAAAGCGTTGCGATGGTCAGGAGCTGGAGCTGATCGTGCTGTTCGAGCGCTACGACCAGAGCCTGGAAGGCAGCGTCGGCGCCGAGCAGTTCGTGCCCTTCTGCACACCGGCGATCAACCTGTTCCCGCGCCGGGTCGACCGCATCCACCTGAATGACCGGGTCAACGAACATCATGTGATTGCCGACCGCACCCGGCCAACGGATTTCGAGATCCACTCGTTGAGCAGCGTTACCGGCCACGGCACCGGCCCCGACCAGGCTTTCCTGCCCTTCTATGCCGTACGCGACCCGTCGCGCTACGGCCGTGACCAGGCCTATTACATCGTCCGCCGCGAGCCGCGCATGCTTTCCAGCGAGCAGCGCCGCAACGGTACCCGCTCGACCTACATGGGCAGCGAAACCTTCATCAGCCTGGTCGATGGCCAACAGGCGCCTTACCGCCACGACCTGCGACAACTGGGGGTCAGTGCCCTGTGCACCAATCGCGACCTGGCGCTGTTCATGAACGTCGGCGATGGCCGCAGCGATTTCACCCTGGCCGACAGCGCGCCGGTGGCCGCCATTCGCTGCCTGGCCGGGCCAAGCCGGCCACGGGCCAGCCATGCCCATGACAACAAGGCCTGGCGTCTGATCAGCCAGTTGTCGCTGAACTACCTGTCGCTGACCGAGCAAGGCCAGGGCGCCGCCGCCCTGCGCGAGTTGCTGCGCCTGTACGGCGACAGCCACGACGCCGCCCTGCAGCTGCAGATCGACGGCCTGCGCGAGGTCAGCAGCAAGGCCTGCACGCGACGCCTGCCGATGCCGGGGCCGATCGTCTTTGGCCGTGGCCTGGAGATCACCCTGGAATTCGACGAAAACGCCTTTCGCGGCACTGGCGTGTTCCTGCTCGGTGCGGTGTTCGAGCGCTTCCTGGCACGTTACGTGTCGATCAACAGCTTTACCGAGACGGTGCTCCGTACCACCGAACGCGGCGAGATCATGCGATGGAAAGCCAAGCCCGGACGCCGTCCGACCCTGTGAACATCCTCAGCGAAATGCAGGCCGAACCCTGGAACTACGATTTCTTCCAGGCCCTGCGCCGGCTGCAATGCGAGTCGCCGCAGCTGCCACGCTTCGGCCATTCGCTGCGCCTGGCCGATGATCCGGTGCGCCTTGGCCAGCAGCTCGACTGTGCGTTTGCGCCGGCCACCCTGGCGGCGCTGACGCCTGCCAGCGATCAGGGCCCGGCGCGCCTGGAGCAGTTCTTCTTTGGCCTAGGCGGCCCCAACGGCCCCTTACCGCTGCACCTGACCGAGTACATGCGCGAGCGCCAGCGCAACAACGCCGACAGCACCAGCAAGCGCTTTCTCGATGTCTTTCATCACCGTCTGCTGAGCCTGTTCTACCGGGCCTGGGCCGAAGCGCGGCCGACGGTCAGCCATGACCGGCCCAATGACGACTACTGGGCCGCCCGACTGGCCGCCCTGAGCGGGCGCGGCACCCCGGCGCTGCGTGATCAGGGCCCGTTGCCGGATACCGCCAAGTTGCACTACAGCGGCCACCTAGCCGCCCAGACCCGCTATCCGGATGGCCTGCGCGGCATTCTCGGGGCCTACTTCGGTGTGCCGGTAAGCATCGAGGAATACGTTGGCCAGTGGCTGCAACTGCCTGAACGCAGCCGCCTGGGCGCGAGCGCCAATCAGCTGGGCATGGATGTGTGCCTGGGCAGCCATGTCTGGGACCGCCAGCACAAGTTCCGCATCTGCCTGGGGCCGCTGAGCCTGGAGCAATACCTGTCGCTATTGCCCGATGGCAGTGCCTTCGCCGAGCTGGTGGCCTGGGTCGCCGAGCACCAGGGGCACGAGCTGGACTGGGACCTTCAACTGATTCTGCAGCAGGACGAAATACCCGTACTGCAACTCAACACTGGCCGACGCCTGGGTTTCGATACCTGGCTCGGCCGCCCGCAACACGATGCCAGCGACCTGACACTGGCTCGGTACTACGCCGAGACGCGCGCATCGCAATCCACAAGGAGTCCGGAACATGGGTGAAATCAGCCGCGCCGCGCTGTTCGGCAAGCTCAACAGCGTCGCTTACAAGGCCATCGAGGCCGCCACGGTGTTCTGCAAACTGCGGGGCAACCCCTATGTGGAACTGGCTCACTGGTTTCATCAGTTGCTGCAACTGCAGGACTCGGACCTGCACCGCATCATTCGCCAGTTCAACCTGGAGCCAGCACGCCTGGCCCGCGAACTGACCGAGGCCCTGGACCGCCTGCCGCGCGGCTCGACCTCGATCACCGACCTGTCGTCCCACGTCGAAGAGGCGGTGGAGCGTGGCTGGGTGTATGGCAGCCTGATGTTCGGCGAAAGCCAGGTGCGCACCGGTTACCTGGTGCTCGGCATCCTCAAGACTCCGAGCCTGCGCAATGCCCTGCTCGGCCTGTCGTCGGAGTTTGCCAAGATCAAGGTCGAAGCCCTCAGCGAGCGCTTTGACGAGTACGTCGGCGACTCACCGGAAAACGCCCTGGGCGCCAGCGACGGTTTCAATGCCGGCGCCGTGCCGGGCGAAGCCAGCGGCGCCATGGCCCCCAGCGCCCTGGGCAAGCAGGAAGCGCTCAAGCGCTTTACCGTCGACCTCACCGAGCAGGCGCGCAGCGGCAAGCTCGACCCGATCGTTGGTCGCGACGAAGAGATTCGCCAACTGGTGGATATCCTCATGCGTCGCCGGCAGAACAACCCGATCCTCACCGGTGAAGCCGGGGTGGGCAAAACCGCGGTGGTTGAAGGCTTTGCCCTGCGCATCGTTGCCGGCGATGTTCCGCCATCGCTCAAGGACGTCGAATTGCGCAGCCTGGATGTCGGCCTGCTACAGGCCGGGGCGAGCATGAAAGGCGAGTTCGAACAGCGCCTGCGCCAGGTCATCGAGGACGTGCAGGCCTCGCCCAGACCGATCATCCTGTTCATCGACGAAGCCCACACCCTGGTCGGTGCCGGTGGTGCCGCCGGCACCGGCGATGCTGCCAACCTGCTCAAGCCCGCGCTGGCCCGTGGCAGCTTGCGCACCGTGGCCGCCACCACCTGGGCCGAGTACAAGAAGCACATCGAGAAAGACCCGGCCCTGACCCGGCGTTTTCAGGTGGTGCAGGTCGCCGAGCCGAGCGAAGACAAGGCACTGCTGATGATGCGCGGCGTGGCCTCGACCATGGAGCAGCACCATCAGGTGCAGATCCTCGATGAAGCCCTGGAAGCCTCGGTCAAGCTCTCCCACCGCTACATCCCGGCGCGCCAGTTGCCAGACAAGTCCGTCAGCCTGCTCGACACCGCCTGCGCCCGTGTCGCCATCAGCCTGCATGCGGTACCGGCCGAGGTCGACGACAGCCGTCGACGCATCGAGGCACTGCAAACCGAGCTGCAGATCATCGCCCGCGAGCAGGCCATCGGTATCGCCATCGGCAACCGCCAGCAACAGTCTGAAACCTTGCTGGCTACCGAGCGCGAGCGCCTGGCCGAACTGGAAAGCCGTTGGGCCGAAGAGAAGGCCCTGGTCGACGAGCTGCTGGCCACCCGCGCGCAGCTGCGCGAAAACGTTGGGGTGGTCGACCGCGACACCGGCAGCGAACAGAGCCATGAGCTGCGCGAAAAACTCATCGAGCTGCAGCAGCGCCTGAGCGCCCTGCAAGGTGAAACCCCGCTGATCCTGCCAACCGTCGACTATCAGGCGGTGGCCTCGGTGGTTGCCGACTGGACCGGCATCCCGGTCGGACGCATGGCCCGCAACGAGCTCGAGACCGTGCTCAAGCTCGACCAGCACCTGGCCAAGCGCATCATTGGCCAGGACCATGCGCTGCAGATGATCGCCAAGCGTATCCAGACCTCCCGCGCCGGCCTCGACAACCCCAACAAACCAATCGGCGTGTTCATGCTCGCCGGCACCTCCGGGGTAGGCAAGACCGAAACCGCCCTGGCCCTGGCCGAAGCCATGTACGGCGGTGAGCAGAACGTCATCACCATCAACATGAGCGAGTTCCAGGAAGCCCATACCGTCTCGACCCTCAAGGGCGCCCCGCCCGGCTATGTCGGTTATGGCGAAGGCGGCGTGCTGACCGAAGCGGTGCGGCGCAAGCCCTACAGCGTGGTGCTGCTCGACGAGGTGGAAAAAGCCCACCCGGACGTGCACGAAATTTTCTTCCAGGTGTTCGACAAGGGCGTGATGGAAGACGGCGAAGGCCGGGTGATCGACTTCAAGAACACCTTGATCCTGCTCACCACCAACGCCGGTACCGAGCTGATTTCCCGGGTGTGCAAAGACCCGCAGAACACCCCTGAACCCGAGGCCATCGCCAGCGCCCTGCGCCAACCGCTGCTGGAAATCTTCCCGCCGGCGCTGCTCGGCCGCCTGGTGACCATCCCCTACTACCCGCTCAGCGACGAGATGCTCAAGGCCATCACCCGCCTGCAGCTCGAGCGCATCCGCAAGCGCGTGCAAGGCACCCACAAAGTGGCCTTCGACTACGACGACGAAGTGGTCGACTTGATCGTTTCGCGCTGCAGCGAGACCGAGAGCGGCGGGCGGATGATCGACGCGATCCTGACCAACAGCCTGCTGCCGGACATGAGCCGCGAGTTCCTCACCCGCATGCTCGAAGGCAAGGCCCTGGCCGGGGTGCGCATCAGCCGCCGCGACAACGACCTGCACTACCACTTCAGCGACGCGCCGTGATGGCGCGTTTGACGAGATAAGCGATGCTATTCAAGCAATTCACCCGACTGGCGCAGATCAACAGCCCGCTGGGCCCGGATGCGCTGATCCTGGCGGAAATGGGCGGCGGCGAAGAGCTGGGGCGGCTGTTCGACTACGAGTTGCAACTGACCTCGGACAACTCGGCCATCGACCTCAACCAGTTGCTCGGCAAGCCCATGAGCCTCAGCCTGCAACTGGAGCTGGGCCGCTCGCGGTATTTTCACGGCATCGTTTCGCGCTGCAGCCAGAGCATCGACCGCGGCCAGTTCGCCAGTTACCGGGTGACGCTGCGGCCTTGGCTGTGGCTGCTGAGCAAGACCTCCGATTGCCGCATCTTCCAGAACCAGAGCACCCCGCAGATCATCAAGCAGGTATTTCGCGACCTGGGGTTTTCCGACTTCGAAGACAGCTTGAGCCGCCCCTATCGCGAGTGGGAGTACTGCGTGCAGTACCGCGAGACCAGCTTCGACTTCGTCAGCCGCTTGATGGAACAGGAAGGTATCTACTACTACTTCCGCCACGAAAAGGACCGCCACGTGCTGGTGCTGGCCGATGCCTATGGCGCCCACCAGGTGGTGCCGGGCTACGAGTCGGTGCCGTACTTTCCACCTGATGGTCAGCACCGCGAGCGTGACCACCTCAACGACTGGCACCTGGCCCAGGAGGTGCAGTCCGGCTCGCTGGAGCTTAACGACTACGACTTCCAGCGCCCCAGCGCGCGCATCGACGTGCGCTCGCAAATGCCGCGCCCGCACAGCGCCGGCGACTACCCGCTGTACGACTACCCCGGCACCTATGTGCAGAGTGAGGACGGCGAGCATTACGCCCGTACCCGTATCGAAGCGCTGCAAAGCCTGCATGAACGCATCGAACTGCGCGGCAATGCCCGCGGCCTGGCGGCAGGCAACCTGTTCAGCATGAGCGGCTTCAGCCGCCAGGACCAGAATCGCGAATACCTGATCGTCGGTGCCCGCTATTACATCGTCCAGGAGCGCCTGGAAACCGGCGCCGGCGGCGGCAATGCACAGTTCGAAAGCAACCTCAGCTGCATCGATGCGCAGCAGAGCTTCCGCCCCCTGGCCAGCACCCTGCGCCCGCAGGTCAAGGGCCCGCAGACCGCCATCGTGGTTGGCCCGGCCGGGGAAGAGATCTGGACCGACCAGTATGGCCGGGTCAAGGTGCACTTCTACTGGGACCGCCATGACCAGTCCAACGAGAACAGCTCGTGCTGGATTCGCGTGTCCCAGGCCTGGGCCGGCAAGAACTGGGGTTCGATGCAGATCCCGCGGATCGGTCAGGAAGTGATCGTCAGCTTTCTTGAAGGCGACCCCGACCGGCCGATCATCACCGGCCGGGTCTACAACGCCGAGCAGACGGTGCCCTACGACCTGCCGGCCAATGCGACCCAGAGCGGAATGAAAAGCCGTTCGAGCAAAGGCGGCACGCCGGCGAACTTCAACGAAATCCGCATGGAGGACAAGAAGGGCGCCGAGCAGTTGTACATCCACGCCGAGCGCAACCAGGACATCGAAGTCGAGAACGACGAGAGCCACTGGGTGGGCCACAACCGCAACAAGGTGGTGGACTTCAGCGAAGTGGCGACCATCGGCGAAGACCGCATTCGCGCGGTCAAGCGCGATGACATTTTGCTGGTGGGCTCGACCAAGACCGACAGCATCAGCCGCAGCTACCTGATCGAGGTTGGCGAAAACCTGCGCCTGGTGTGCGGCAAGAGCGTGCTCGAACTCAACGCCAGCGGCCAGATCAACCTCACCGGCGTGCAGTTCAACTTCAACGCCGAAGGCAATGCCCAGTTCAACACCGGCGGCACCCTGGACCTGAACATCGGCGGCGCCCCCGGCGCCACTGCGGACGGGCAAGGCGTCAAAGGCACCATCGATGGCGCCGTGGAAGCGATCTTCCCCAAGCCCAAAGCCAGCCAATAAAGAGATTTGTGCGTCATGACTTATCGCCTCAACGAATTCCAGCTCGCCCTGCCCGATGCCGAAATGCAGGACACCAGCATCAACATCCTGCGCTTTGCCAAGCTCGGCACCTCGCTGATCATCAGCCGCAGCTTGCTGGCCGACGGCGAAACCCTGCAAAGCAACTTCGACGGCCAGCTCGAGCGCCTGCAACAACAGGTCAAGGACCTGCGCTTCCAGCCGCGCCAGGCCGTGCGCCTGGGCGCCGAGCAGACGGTGGAAGGCATCGAGCTGGGCAGCCAGTTCAGCAAGGGCAACGAAAAGGTCTTCCAGTACCAACTGGCTCTGGTACTGCCCGGCACGCGCAAGATGTTCGCCCTGAGTTACGTCAAAGCCCAACCGCTGGGTGATGCCGAGGCTGCGCACTGGGCAGCGATCAAGCAATCACTGAACTTCGACACCCTGGCCTGATGAGCACCTTGCATGTCTGACGCTCTTTGGGCCGCCCGCCAGGGCGATGCGCTGATGCACACCTCGATGATGGCCGACATCGTCGGCGGTGTGCTGGAAGTGGCCGCCAACGTCGCCATCGGCATGTTGGCCACCGCGGCGGTGACTGCGGCGCTTGGGCTTACCGTGGTCACCGGCGGCCTCGGCTGCTTCGTGCTCGGCGCGGTGGTCGGTATCGTGGTCGGCGTGGCCATGAGCAAGACCGGGGCCGACAAGGGTTTAAGCAGTTTATGCGAGGGTATCGGCAATTTTCTGTTCCCGCCTTCGGTGCAGGCCAACATCCTCACTGGCTCGAAGAACACCCACACCAATGGCAAACCGGCCGCCCGCGCTGCTGGCGTCATCGTCGCCGCGGCGGCGCCCGCTGGCAGTGATGCCGCCCAGCCACCTGCCGAAGAGGAAGAAGAAAGCTTCCTCGACATGGCCAAGGGCTTTTTCTCGCAGATGTGGCGGCCCACGGTCGCCAGCCCCGCACCAAACACCGAGCCTGCCGACGACGACAAGATCCTCTGCAGCAAGCACCCGCCAATGCCGCCGCAGTACCTGGCCGAAGGTTCGAGCAAGGTCACCATCAACGGCCATCCGGCTTGCCGCAGCGGCGATCGCAGCACCTGCGAGGCGGTGATCGTCGACGCCGGGCTGATCTCCAGTAACGTGCGCATTGGCGGCGGCTCGATCGTGGTCCGCGAGATTCGCAGTGGCAAGACCCCGGGCATCGGCCTGGCGATTACCGCTTTGATGCTGCTGCGCGGGCGTGGCGGCAAGTTCTACAGCGAACTGGGCTGTATGGTAATTGGCGGCGTTGCTACCTACCTGACCGAGCAGGTAGCAGGTGCGTTGACATCCGCTCTAGCCGGCTCTGCGCATCCGGTCCATAGCCCCACCGGGGCCAAGGTTCTTGCTGACGACGATGATCTGGACTTCAGCTTGCCCGGCTTGATCCCGCTGGAGTGGCAGCGCTTCTACAGCAGCCGTGACACCCGCCACGATGGTCTTTTCGGTGCGGGCTGGAGCGTCGATTACGAGGTATTTGTCAGGATCGAACTACACCCGCAAGGCGGCGAGCGAGTGCTGTTTACCGACGATCAGGCGCGTATTATCGACATGGGCCACATACCCCGGGGCGATGCCGTCTTCAGCGCAGGTGAAGGCCTGAGTGTACGCCGCGAGCATAACGGTGAACTGCTGATCGAGCGTACCGACGGATTGTATCGCCTGTTCCAGCCGACTCCGAACGACCCACTGCACCTGCGCCTGGCGCAATTGGGTGACCGCAACGATAACCGCATCTATCTTGATTACGACGCCAATGGTCGTTTGACCGGGCTGCGCGATACCTTCGACTTGATCCAGGTACAACTGCATTACAGCACTCAATGGCCAGGGCGGATCAGTTCTCTCGAGCGCCTGTATAGCGACGGCGCAACCGAACTGTTGGTCAGTTATGGTTATGACGACAACGGCGACCTGGCCCAGGTGCGCGACGCCAATGGCCAGTTGCAACGCAGCTTCAGCTACGACCAGGGCCGACGCATGGTCGAGCACCAGTTGCCCAGCGGCCTGCGCTGCTTCTACGAATGGACTCGCGCTGCCGACGACTGGCGCGTCGCTCGGCACTGGACCGATGATGGCGACGAGTATCGTTTCGACTACGACATCGAGGCCGGCATCACCCGGATCACCGACAGCCTGCAACGGGTCAGCAGCCGCCACTGGAACCCGCAGTACCAGATCACCCAATACACCGACGCCCTCGGCCACACCTGGTGCTTCGAGTGGAACGACGAGCGCCAGTTGCTCGCTGCCACCGACCCGCAAGGTGGGCAATGGCAATACCTGTACGATGAGTCCGGCAACCTGTGCGAAAGCATCGACCCACTCGGGCGCAGCGAGTCAACCCTATGGCTGGAGCATTGGTCTCTACCCCGAGTAGAGACCGACTACGCAGGCAATCGGCGAAGCTATCGCTACGATCAGCGCGGCAACTGCAGCAGTGAAACCGACCCACAAGGCAACATAACTCGCTATCGCTACGACGAACGAGGCCAAGTGGTAGAGGTGATCGACGCTACAGGCAAGCGCCAACACTTGCGCTGGAATGATTACGGCCTGCTCAGTGAGCAGGTTGACTGTTCGGGCTATCCCACCCGTATGAACTATGACCGTCGTGGCCATCTACAATCTGTCACCGACGCCCTCGGCGAACGTACCGAATATGAATACGACGCACGAGGCCGCTTGCAACTGCGACAGTTACCGGATGGGCGCAGCGACCTTTACCAGTATCACTGCAACGGTCAGCTCAGTACCCATACCGACCCGGCCGGGCACACCACCCAGTTCCTCTATACCCGTCGCGGTCAGCTGCACCTGCGCATCGATCCGCACGGGCGCAAAGTTCAGTACGGCTATGACGCCTACGGCCGCTTGCACACGCTGACCAACGAAAATGGTGAGCGTTATCGCTTCGCCTGGGATCAAGGAGATCGCTTGACCCAGCAGCAGTATCTGGATTCAAGCACCCGCTGTTATCACTATGATGCGCTGAACAACGTTACGGCTCAGACCTATGTCCCGGCGCCCGATGACAACGAGCCGACACTCAAACCGATCTGTCACCACTACCAACTGGATGCAGCCGGCCGGGTAATCCAAAAACGCACTGACGATGGACTAACCGAGTACAGCTACGACGCACTTGATCACCTGATCGCCATCTGTTTCACCGATACCAGCGGCAACAGCGAACAATTGGAATTCGGCTATGACGAACTCGGACAGCTTGTTGAGGACTGCAGTCAGGCCGGCTTACTGCAGCACTGCTACGATGAACTTGGCAACTTGACCCAGACCCGACTGGACGACGGCCGCTGGCTAAATCGTCTTTACTATGGCAGTGGCCATCTGCACCAGCTCAATCTCGATGGCCAGGTGATCTGCGACTTCGAGCGCGACCGCCTGCATCGAGAAGTGTTTCGCTCCCAGGGACAGCTCTGCACCCGCAGCGAGTACGACCGTAGCGGCCGCCTGCGCTCCCGGCTGCGTCGTTCACTCCAGCAGCCGCCACAGCTACCAGCGCCCGTTCAACAACGCTTTGACTTCGATCCTGCCGACAATTTGATCGGTCGTTTCAATCAGGATCTTGCAGGCCAGCACCAGCAACTGCTGCATTACGATGCCAGCGCTCGCATCATGGCCAGCCAGAACACAGGTCAGGGCCAGAGCGAAGTCTTTGCCTATGATGCCGCGGCTAATCTGCTCGACGGTTCAGAGCTCGGAAAGGGCCTTGTCCGCCATAATCGTTTGCTTTCTTACCAAGACAAGCGGTATCGCTACGACGCCTTTGGTCGGATGATCGAAAAACGTAGCAGCCGCCACGGCGTGCAACGGTTCAGCTACGACGCAGAACACCGCTTGATCCAGGTCCGCAGCCATATCGGCGGCCGAGAACGGGTGCTGAACATGCGTTATGACCCATTGGGTCGACGCGTCGAAAAAAGCCAGCACGACGATGCTGGCAATCTGCTGGAAAAGACCCGTTTTACCTGGGATGGACTGCGCCTTTTGCTGGAGCAGCAGCATGGCCGAACCAGTCTCTATCTCTATGATCAGGACAGCCATGAGCCTCTGGCGCGGGTCGACGGCGCTGGCGCACAACAACACGTGCGCTACTACCACAACGACCTTAACGGCTTGCCAGAGCAATTGACCGAATTCAAGGGTGACGTTCTCTGGCAGGCGAGCTATCTGGTATGGGGCAACACCCTGCAGGAAACCCGCGAAGGATATTACCTCGAAGAGCAGAATCTCAGGTTCCAAGGGCAGTACCTGGATCGGGAAAGCGGACTGCACTACAACACGTTTCGCTTCTATGATCCTGATATCGGACGCTTCACCACACCCGATCCCATCGGCCTGCTGGGGGGCATCAACCTTTATCAATACGCACCGAATCCGCTCGGTTGGATCGACCCGCTAGGTTGGAAGAAGAAATGCAGCTTCCGAAAACCCCGACGGGTAAAAAGCAAATCAACGGGGCGCACCAGACCCCGGAACCGCAACGAAGAGTTCGCTCTGGATCATGTCAAGAAACATCCGGAAAACGGGATAGAGATCATCAAGCCCGACCAGATCGGAGACCCTCACTTCAAAGGCAAGGGCTGGTCAAAAATGGAGCGTAAAGTAAACGGGGTCAACGTCCACTACATGGCCAAGCTCGATCCTAAAGGGAAAATGACCCACGTCACTGACTTCAAGATAAAGGACTGAAGATGAACTACACCCATCGAAACAGCAAAAATCAGAAGAGCCACTGGGAACAGTGCGAGCGGCAGCAGGCGCCCTACATAGAGATCAGCGACATCAATGAAACGTACAAGAATGTTTTCTACGACATTACCAATCTGTCAGGGGACCTCGAAGAAATTTCCGAAGCAGTGAAAGCGATCTACACAAGTTATGTTGCGTTCTACCTTGTGCCTCAGATCGATATCGAGCCTCTGTTCGAGCAATATTATTTTTTTAACCTGATCGTCAAATCTGCACACGCAGAGATCATTGCAGAGCAGCTGCATTGCTACCTGAGCGCACAACTCAACGGCCAATGAACCCCAGGCACATTACTGCGGCAGATTCCGCAATGGCCCTTGCTGACGTATCATCCGCACCCTGCTCAACCTCACATGGATGTCCGATGAAAGCCGCCGCGCGCTTGCTTCCTGCTGCCCTGTTCGCTGCCTGCCTGCACAGCCCCGCGACCCTTGCCGCAGGCTTTGACTGCAGCAAGGCCAGCACCCTGCTGGAAACCGCGATCTGCACCACACCGTCGCTGTCGGCCAAGGACGACACGCTCAACGAGCGCTACAAGCCGCTCAAGGACCGCAAGATCTTCCGCGAGCTGGAAAACTTCTGGCTGCGCGAGGTGCGTAACCGCTGCGAGACTGCCGCCTGCCTGGAAGTCGCCTACGACCAGCAGATCAAACTGCTGACGCCAGTACCGGCACTCTCCCAGGTTGATCCCAAAAGCCTGCAGCCCCTGCCCCGCGACCAGCGTTATACCCAGGTCGAGGATGAGCCGTGGCAGCGCTTTCCCCTGGCCACCGTTGCCGACATGAGCGAAGACAGTTTTGCCTATCTGGTGGACGTTGCCACCCTCGATGGCGTGCTGAACGTGGTGCTGTTCGTTGCCGAAAAGCAGGATGACGAAGGCAGCAACCCCGGCAATATCTATGACAGCCGCCCGATCGGCACCCTCTACGAATACTCCGACGCACGCCCTGGCCTGCACCCGTTCGCGCGCAATGTGCGCTTTGATGGCTGGAACAGTATCACCGCCAACGATCAGGGCCGGCGCTATGCCGGGATCATTGACGGGGTGTTCTACTACCGGCAGAAAATGAGCGGCGAGGCGCAGCAAAGCATGGCCTACACACTGGGTTCCAAGGCCACGCCGCAGCCTTCAACGCAACTGTACGCGGCCGAGTCCAACAGCAAGCGTTTCGCCAAGGCGCAGATCAGCGGCGACCTCAACCACGATAACTCCGGCCTGCTGATCTATTACCCGCACCTTACCGGCGACAGCAACCCCTACGACCGGGTGATGGACAAGGATGCCGGCGGCTGGAGCC
Organism: Pseudomonas sp. UC 17F4; assembly: GCF_900101695.1. NCBI lineage: Bacteria > Pseudomonadati > Pseudomonadota > Gammaproteobacteria > Pseudomonadales > Pseudomonadaceae > Pseudomonas > Pseudomonas sp. UC 17F4. The sequence continues at coordinate 1,049,630 of NZ_FNKV01000001.1, read as the reverse complement.
TGGTCAACCCGACCTGGAGCCCGACCCGGCCGGTCCTGTACTTCGACAACAACGGCGGCTTCGCCTGCATCTGGAGGGTCGACCTGGTGACCAAGCGCCTGGAGAAGATCGTCCCCGAGCATGAGGCAGTTGCCGCTCGCCCGGTGGATGTCATCGGCCGCGAGGCGATCGTTTACCTGGAAGCCGACCAGTTAATGTTTGCCATCGCCCCGGACCAGTAACGCCTGCGCAACGTTACGGGCGCGCCTGCGCCCGAACAGGCGGCCAAGGCTGACCGCCCAGTTGAGCAACGCCACCAGCAGCAGGCACAGCATCATCGCCTCGGTGCCGCCGCTGACGATCAGCTGCCCGGCCAGCCAGGGAAAGCCGAACACCCCGAGAAAGTACGCCAGGCTGAATAGCAGCAAGGCCTGCGGGGTATGCCCGGGCGGTGCCTGGTTGGCGGCCAGGCCGTTGATTACCGAATAGTTCAGACCGTATCCAACCCCCAGCAGCGCCGCGGCCAGCAGATAGCCAAGGTTGCCCTGTACCCACCAGCCCAGCGCCAGCACGGCGAGCACGATAAAGCCCGAGAGCAGGCACGAGGCACGGTAGGCATCACGCTTGACCACCCAGCCGGCGATCAGCAAACGGCAACTGATGGCCGCACTCATGAAGCCGATGAAGAACAACGAATAATCCAGGCCGCGCCCGGCGGCATAAGAGGTCTGGAAGCTGCCCAGACCACCGAAGATCGCGCCGCCCAGGCCGACCATGAGAACCGGCCAGCGTGCGGGCGAGGCCAGTACGGTTGCGCCAGCGCGGCGGCTGATGCCAACCGGCTGAGTGGCGTGCCGTGGCTGGCGGGCTAGATGGTTGAAGATCAGCAGGCCCGCGACTGCGGCACCCGCGGCGGTGTAGAACGCCGTCTGCACCGGCAGTTGCAACAGCGCTGCCAGCTTGCCCGCCAGCGGCCCGGAACCGATGCCGCTCATCATGCTGCCCGAGAGCAAAGCGAAGCAGTGGGTACGCCGCTGGGCTTCGACCCGCTCGGCCACCAGGATCGGGCCCAGGGTGTAAAAAGCCCCCCAACCCAGGCCCAGCATCAGGCCGCAGAGCATCAAGCCCGCGCCGGTGCCAGGCACCAGGGCGAAGCCCAGGCAAGCCGCCACCAGGCTCAGCGCCGACAGGGCGATGGCTCGTGCCGAACCCAAGCGGTCGGCCAGATGGCCACTACCAAGTACGGCGACGATGGTGCTAAGCATGGCAACTGAAATGATCTGCCCGGCATCCTGCTCGTTGCCGCCACGGCTGCTGACCAACAGCGACAACAGGAAGGTCGAGCCATAGGACAACGACAGCAGGTAGCTGGCCAGGCACAGCAGGCCAAAGCCAGGGGCAGCTTGTTCGGTACGGATGGCGGACATGCTCGGACGTCACTCGGCGAAGTGGAGCTGCTTTGTAGCATGGCCTTGCTCCACGACCGTTATAAAACTGCCGGAGTTGGGTTCAGCCGGCAGCGAACTGTGCCTGCGCGCGGCCTATCCAGCGGTCAGTGCAACAGCTCGGCGCATTCCTTCATCACGCCAGCCTTCAACCGCAGGTAGTGCTCGAAAATCTCTCGCGCCGCCGCCTGGTCGATATTGATCTGCATGGCTTCGACAAACTGCTCGACCGCCGCCACCGCGTGGGCAAAGTGATTGCTCTCGGTGCCGCCAGTGTGCACGGTGACCCAGGCCACCGTTGCCCGCGCGCGCTCTGCCGGTATGCCCATGTCACGGACGAACCACTGCTTGAACAACGGATGAATGAACTCGACCTCGCCGTGGGTATAAACCTCATGCACCAGGGTGGTCAGCAGGCCTTGCAGCAGGTCGCGCTCGCGCAGGCGCTGGCGATCGGTCCAGTCCTTGAAGGACTGGGCCGAAGGCAGGCAGTTGGCCTTGAGCATCCACTGATCATCACCGCAGAGGGGCGTCGCCATGTTGTAGAACAAATCGGCGTGCAGGGTATTGCCCAGGGCCCCGAGGTCTTCATCGGTGATCCGCTGCAGGCTGCCGCAGGCCCGATACAGCTGGTCGGCAGCCATGGAGCCGGCGTCGGAGCGGGCCAGCAGGGTCAGGCGGTTGGCAAGGCCCGAGACACTGGCCGCGGAGTTGTTGGTTTTCGACCAGCTGGCGAAGAACTTGCGCAGCACTGCCGGTGAATGCTTGCGCTCAGTCAACAGGGCAAAGGCCTTTTCAATCTCCATCAGCTCTTCTTCTACCGCCCAGAAGGCTTCGAACAACGCGTGCTTGAGGGTGCTGGCCGGCATGTCATTGAGGACCGGCTCGACGATCGAAAGCAGCTTGCTGTGCAGGGCTATCACGGTGTTCATTGGCGTATTTACGTCCTTGTAATGGAGGGGTCAGCGGTTTCTTTGAACGCGTTCTTGTCGGTGGAATCGGTGGGCTGCCAGCCGAACCAGGCGATCAGCATCACCAGCAACTGCGCGGCCATGATCAGCGGCACACAGCCTGACCAGCCCCAGCGCTGCCACAGCAGCGCCGGCAACAGCGCACCGACGCTGCCGCCCAGGTAATAGAACGTCAGATAGCAGCCCACCGCGCCGGCCTTGTTGTGCCTGGCAGTGGACGTAACAAAGGCATTGGCCGCCGCCTGGGCCAGGAACACCCCGGTGGAACTGAGCGCCAGCCCCAGCACGATCCACCACAGGCTGCTGAGCAAGGTCAGCATCGAGCCCAGCAGCCCCAGTACCCCGGCGAATACCACCAAGTGCGCCGGCGGCCTGGCGCTGGCCAGCTTGCCGGCAATCGGCGTGACCACCAGCGCCAGCAAAAACACCGCATAAACCGAACCCAGCGCGGCAACGCCAAGGTTGAACGGCGCGGCCAGCAGGTGCAGGCCGACATAGGTGAAGGTGGCGATCTGCGAAAACAGCACACAGAAACCAACCAGATAGGCCGCCAGCAACGGTCGGTTGCGCAGCATGCTGATACGACTGTTGGCGATGGTGATTTCGATCAGGCGCGCGCCGCTGGGTAGCAGCCGGTGAATGCTCAGGCCGATCAGCACGGTCAGCAACGCCAGCAGGATGAACGCTTCGCGCCAGCCCAGGTATTGGGTCATGACCCCGGTCAGGAAACGCCCGGCGAAACCGCCGAGAATGGTCCCGGCGACGTACAGGCTGGTAACTTCGGTGACTTTCGCCCCCTGCCAGCGCTCGCCGACGTAAGCCACGCTGGTGGCGAAGATCACCGGGATCAGCATGCCCTGGACAAAGCGCCAGAACAGCAGGCTGTTGAGGTCACTGGCCCCTGCCAGCATCAAGCCCGGCACGCTGAGCAACAGGGTTGCCGCCACCAGCACGGTCTTCTGGCTCCAGCGCCGGGTCAGCACGCCGACAAAGGGCGCGACCAGGGCCACGGCCAGGGTCGTGGCGGTGATGCTCCAGCTGACGTGCCGCGCATCCACGGCGAAGCTCTGCGCCAGCTCGGCGAGGATGCCCTGGGTAGCGTAGAGCGGCAGAAACGCGGCGCATCCGCAGAGGAACATCGCGATTCGTGCGGCAGACAGGCGCGATTGCATGGGAAAACTCGTTACAGTGACGAGTATTGTTTATAAGGTGCGGTCATTGGCACTGGCCAATACCGATTTCCGACCGATTGATACCTCAAGGTGCAACATGCTCGATGTGCGAAAGCTGCGCTATTTCATTGCCGTCGCCGACGACCTGCATTTCGGCCGCGCCGCGCAGCGCCTGCACCTGGCGCAACCGGCACTGACCCGGCAGATCTCGGCCCTGGAAAGCCAGCTGGGTTTTCGCCTGTTCGAGCGCAGCAGCCGTGCAGTCAGTCTGACCGGCGAAGGCCAGCAGTTCCTGCCTTACGCCCGCGGGGTACTGGAGCAACTGACACGCAGCGAAAGCTTCGCCGCCAAGCTGGCCGCCGGCACAGCCGGGCAGTTGAGCATCGGCTATGCCAGCTCGGTGGCCTTGAGTGACCACTTCACCCAGGCAATCCAGCAGTTTTCCCACGCCTACCCGCAGGTTCGCCTGACCCTGGTTGAAGAAGCCTCCAGCGCGCAATGGCGCAACATCGTCGAAGGCACCCTGGAAATCGGCCTCAGTCGGCTGTTGCCACCCCAGGAGTTCACGGAGCTGCACGTCCAGCCACTCGACCAGGAGCCGCTGCTGGTGGCACTGGCCACGAACGATCCGCTGGCGGCACTCGACACCATCAGCCTCACCCAGCTGCAAGCGCATCCTGTGGTGCTGTACACCGACGAGCAAGGCACCGGGCTCAACGATGCCATCGAGCGCTTGTTCCAGCATTGCCAGTTGCCCTTGCTGCGGGGCCCGCGCGGACGGCAGATCACTTCGATCATTGCCCTGGTAGCCGCCGGCCAGGGCATTGCCCTGGTGCCTGCCTGCACCCGTGCCCTGAACCAGCGCGGCGTGTGCTACCGGCCCCTGAACGAAGCAGCCGCCAGCATCGACCTGCTCGCCATCAGCCACCGCCAGCGGCGCTCGCGGGCAGCCGAGGCGTTTCTGCAAATACTTGCCCGGGCAACCACTCCCTGCGCATGAGCACGGCCCTCTGGCAAGCACGCCCAGGATAAAAGTGTTTTACCGAAACCACTGGTTTTCTGGCGGGACGCTTTGCCTATCCTAGGAAGGATCTCTCATATCAGCGGAAGATCCATGAAAGCTTCGCTTCCCAGCCGCTACGCCTGCCTTGTCGGCTGTCTCGTTTTCAGTTTTGCCAGCCTGCCGTTTGTTTCTGCCCATTCCTGGTTGTGGCCGTTCACCCTGATCAGCGCCCTGCTCAGCCTGGTCGGCCTCAATGACCTGCGCCAGAGCCACCACGCGGTGCGGCGCAACTACCCGATCCTGGGCAACATTCGCTACCTGATCGAAACCATCCGCCCGGAGATCCGCCAGTACTTGCTGGAAGGCGACGATGACAAGCTGCCGTTCTCCCGGGCCCAGCGCTCGCTGGTGTATGCACGGGCCAAGAACGAGAGCGCCGAGAAGGCCTTTGGTACGCTCAACGATGTCTACCGGCCAGGCTTCGAGTTCATCAGCCATTCCATGCTGCCAGTCGAAACCCCCGACCCTGCCTCATTTCGCATCAACATCGGCGGCCCGCAGTGCCGCCAGCCTTACTCGGCGTCGATCTTCAATATCTCGGCGATGAGCTTTGGGGCACTCAGTGCAAATGCCATTGCCGCGCTGAACAAGGGCGCAAAACGTGGCCGCTTCGCCCATGACACCGGCGAAGGCAGCATCAGCCCCCATCACCGCGAGCACGGTGGCGACCTGATCTGGGAAATCGGCAGCGGCTATTTTGGCTGCCGCACCCCGGAGGGTCGTTTCGATCCGCAGCGTTTCGCCGAACAGGCCGGCGACCCACAGGTGAAAATGATCGAGGTCAAGCTCAGCCAGGGCGCCAAACCCGGCCACGGCGGGATCCTGCCTGGGCACAAGGTCAGCGCCGAAATCGCCGCCACCCGTGGCGTGCTGATGGGCCAGGACTGCATCTCACCGGCGGCGCACAGCGCCTTCCGTAGCCCCGTGCAACTGCTGCAGTTCATTGGCCAGTTGCGTGAGCTGTCTGGCGGTAAACCGGTGGGCTTCAAGTTCTGCCTTGGCCACCCGTGGGAATTCATGGGTATCGCCAAGGCCATGCTGGCTACCGGCATCGTCCCGGACTTCATTGTCGTCGACGGCAAGGAAGGCGGCACCGGCGCCGCGCCACGGGAGTTCAGCGACAACATCGGCGTGCCGATGCGCGAAGGGCTGATGTTCGTGCACAACACCCTGGTGGGCCTGAACCTGCGCGACAAGATTCGCATTGGTGCCGGCGGCAAGATCGTCAGCGCCTTCGACATTGCCAGCGTGCTGGCCATTGGCGCCGACTGGGTCAACTCGGCCCGCGGCTTCATGTTCGCCATCGGCTGCATCCAGTCGCAAAGCTGCCACACCAACAAATGCCCGACCGGCGTGGCGACCCAGGATCCGTTACGCCAACGCGCCCTGGTGGTGCCGGAAAAGGCCGACAGGGTTTACAGCTTCCATCGCAACACCCTGCATGCCCTGGCCGAAATGCTGGCTGCTGCAGGCCTGGATCACCCGGCCGAGCTCAAGCCCAAGCACCTGGTTCGGCGCATCAGCGCCAGCGAGATCCGCCTGTTTTCGCAGTTGCATGTGTTCCTCAAGCCCGGTGAGTTGCTCAGCGGCTCGATCGACAGTGAATTCTATGCACGGATGTGGCGCATGGCCCGCAGCGACAGCTTCGAGCCGGAGAGCGGCGAGGTGCAGGCGATCAAACCTGCTGTGCGGCGAAAACAAACAACCCCGGCCTAGGCCGGGGTTGCTGGAGACACCAGACAGCTATCAGAGGATGCTGATCGGGTACTCGACGAACACGCGAACTTCGTTGCCGTCGTCGTTGTAGCCGTTCTGACGAACGCTTTCGGAGGTACGCAGGAACGAGCTACGCAGTTTGACGGACAGGTCCTTGGCCGGGCCTTCCTGAACCACGTACTTGAACTGGTTGAAGATTTCGCGCTCTTTACCTTCGCCGAAGCCGTGGGTGTTGATGTTGTCACCACGCACGTAGGCCACTTTGTAGGTCAGGCCCGGTACGCCGAAGGCGCCGAAGTCCAGGCCGTAGCCCAGCTGCCAGGAACGCTCGTCTTCAGCGTTGAAGTCGGACCAGTAGGAGTTGGCCAGGTAGATGGTCGAGCCACCGTCACCCACGCCACCGGCGTTCTGGTAGAAGCCGTACTGATAACCGGTGTCGCCAGTGCTGCGCTGGTGGGCGATGGTAATCGAGTGCGGGCCGAAGGCGTAGGTAGCCGCCAGGCTCCAGATGGTGTTGGAGTCACCGGTCAGGTCGGCGGCAGCGACGTACTTCTTGTCGATGTCCGACTTGTAGCCGTTGAAGTCCAGGGTCAGCGACTGGTCGTCGGCGATCGGGTGAACGTAGTTCACGCCCAGGTAGTGCTTCTTCAGCACGTCTTCGACGTCGGAGGTGTACAGCGAAGCCGAGAGGTTTTCGCTGAACTTGTAGCTGCCGCCGAATACGTTGATCGACTTCAGGCCACCGCTGTCACGGCCTTCAGCACTTTTACGGGCTTCCTGGGTGAAACGACCGGCGTTCAGTTCCAGGCCCTTGATCTCCTTGGAGGTGATCAGGGTACCGGTGTAGCTTTCTGGCAGCAGGCGACCATCGTCGTACTGCAGCACTGGCAGCTCAGGCATCTGGTCACCGTACTTCAGTACAGTGTTGGAGATGCGGAACTTGATTGCTGCGCCACCACGGGCCAGGTTGTGCGGGGAGTTCTGCTGGTTGGTCGGCGAGTCGCCGTCCGCCGGCTTGAAGAAGTCGATACCGCCACCGCCGTTGCGGCCTTTACCACCGTCCAGACGCACTGCGTACAGGCCGAAGGCGTCGACACCGACACCAACGGTGCCCTGGGTGTAGCCGGAGGAGAACTTGCCGATGAAGGCCTGGCCCCACTCGCTCTGGTCGTTGGTATGGTGCTTCTTGTCACGATTGATGAAGGCATTGCGCAGCAGAACGCTGGCTTTGCTGTCTTCTACGAAGCCCTTGGCCTCGGCCTGGTCATTGGCCATAGCCTGAGTCGCGGCCATAAGCCCCAGCGCGACCAGACTGATCCTGGTTTTCAACATTTTATTTTCCTTATTACTTAGTCAAAGACGCTCTGCGACCAAACGCCAAAAACCACGCCCCCTGCGTGGGTTGACGCTCACGGGTCTGAAAATAAAAAGCCCGCCTGCGAGTGTTCGCAGCGGGCCTTTTTTCTGGACTCTTGGCCGATGGGCCTACAGGCGTTGACCGAATCCTATCCGTGTGCGGATCAGCATGTCAAAAATTCGTGAAAAGTAAGTGTTTCTGCTTACAGATCGCAGCCATCCGCGGCACAGAACGCCGCGTTTGCGGTATCTTTCTCCGCGCTCAGATAGAACTCCCTGTCCAGCCAATGCACGAAGGCCTCAGGCTTGCCGAGGAAAGGACCGATGTCGATGACCTGCAGCCGCCCTTCGCGTTCCAGCACCAGGGTTGGATAGCCCTGGCCACCGACGCTGGCCATGAACGCACGACTGGTGCGCATATGGCTCTGGGTATCCACATCGCGCAATGCACTGGCAAAGGCGGGTGCAGGCAGGCCCATCTCGGCGGCGATGGCCTTGAGCACGCCATCATCGGCAATCCGCCGGCCTTCCACGTAGTGCGCACGCTGCAAGCGCGCCAGCAACTCCAGGCCACGCCCGGCGAGCTGCTCTGCTGCCAGGATCGCCGCTATGGGTGGCTGTGAATCGAAGACGGCGTCGTTGTCACGCAACAGGCCCTCGAAGTAGTCCTGGCCGAAGGGCTGCCCGGTGTACTCGGCAATACGCCGGTCATGGGGCATGACGAAGTCGCGCAACTGCGCCGAGACCTTCTGGCGATTGGCTCCGGCCATCATCCCGCCACCGTGCAGCACAACCGGCATCAGCCCGCTGGCCGCATTGATCAACGGCTCGGCGCCGTAGCACCAGCCGCACAGCGGATCGAACACATAGTGAAGGGTGGTTTGTACCGGCATGAGCGCCTCCTGAAAAAATGATGACGTCAGGTTAGGCCGGATGAAGGTTGCGAAAAACGCTGCACGGGTTACAGCTTTGTTGCGAAAAACAGTACAAATTCACCGCTAAAACTAAAGGCTGATAGACAGAAATATTTTGAAACAAACAGCTCGTCGATAGATCCAGAAACAATTAACGTTAGTAAATGGCAAGCATTATCATTCGCGCAAAATTTCCTCACTCTAATAAATGCCCGGATGTCCGTCATGCTTGCCCCTTGCCGCCTCTCTCCCCTGACCCTGGGCCTGTCGCTGTTTTTCAGCTCAGGGTTGGTCACTGCTGCCACCACCACGTTGCCCGAAGTCTCGGTTACCGCCGAGTCTGACCGTGAACGCGATGACCCGCGGGTACGTGAAGTCAGCACCGCAACCCGTACCGCCACGCCCGCCCGCTACGTGCCGCAGGCTATCGATTCGGTGAAGACCAGCAACGTGCTGGATTACGGCAGCAACGACCTTGGCAAAGCCCTGAGCGGCATCCCCAACGTCAGCAGCGGCGCCGATACGCGCTTTGACAGCGTGCGCATCCGTGGCTTCGATGCCAGCAACGACTTCTACCTCGACGGTATTCGCGACGACAGCCAATACGTGCGCGACCTGCACAATATCGAGCGGGTCGAGGTGCTCAAGGGCCCTGCCGCGGTGCTCTATGGCCGTGGCAGCCAGGGCGGGATCGTCAACCGGGTGAGCAAGATGCCGGAAGCCGGCCGCCGTTCCAGCATCGAGGCCCAGGGCGGCAGCGAGGACCTGCGCAGCCTGTATGCCGACCTCAGCGCCGACCCGAGCGACAACATCAGCCTGCGCCTGAACATGGGCAACCAGGACAACAACAGTTTCCGCGACGGCATCGACGGCAGCCGCCAGCTGTTCGCTCCCTCGATGAGCTGGCAGCTGACACCGCAGCTGAACTGGCTGGTGCAATACGAGTACAGCCGCTACAACCGTACCCCCGATCGCGGCATCCCCAGTGTCAACGGCCGCCCGGCCGACGTTGGTCGCGACACCACCTACGGCGATACCCAGCGCGACTTCATCGACGACAAGGCGCAATCGCTGCGCTCGCGCCTGAACTACCAGCTCAACGACACCTGGCAAGTGCGCCACACCCTGGGCCTGTTCAAGCTCAACAGCGATTTCGACAACACTTACCTGACCGGCTACAACGCCACCACCAACCAGGTTACCCGCCAGCGCTGGCAGCAGGACCTGAACACCCGCAACCTGTTCAACAACCTGGAACTGGAAGGCAATTTCGACACCTTCGGCCTGCAGCACACCCTGCTCACCGGCCTTGAGTTCGGTAACCAGCGCCGCGATCCGATCCTATACACTGCAGCGACTTCCGGCGCAGGCGCTCGCCCGGTGCCGGGCCTGGACCTGAACAACCCCAACCGTAACCTGCAGCACAACGGCACCATGGTGGTCTCCAGCAACAACCACACCGTGGTCGACAGCCGCGGCCTGTACCTTCAGGACCAACTGCGCCTGAATGATCAGTGGCAAGTGCTGGCCGGGGTGCGTTTCGACCAGTTCGAAGTGCAAACCACCAACAAGGTCCGCGGTATCTCCGAGAAGCAGGACAGCAACAGCACCAGCCCGCGTCTGGGCGTGGTCTATTCGCCGTGGAAGGAACACTCCTTCTATGCCTCCTGGAGCAAGACCTTCTCGCCAGTCGGCGGCGGCCTGATCGGCATTACCCCGGGTGCGGCCGGCAATACCAACGAAACCAGCCCGGAGCAGACCCGGCAGAAGGAAATCGGGGTCAAGAGCGACTGGCTCGACGAACGCCTGAGCACCACTCTGGCGGTCTATGAGCTGGAACTCTACAACCGCCGCACCAGCGACCCGAACAACCCGGGCATCACCTTGCTCAGCGGCCTGCAGCGCTCACGCGGCGTCGAGCTGACCGCCACCGGCAACATCGTTGGCAACTGGTACGTACGCGGCGGTATCGGTATCCAGGATGCAACCATCGTCGAGGACAACAACGGCCAGGAAGGCAACCGCGTGAGCAACGTTGCCAAGCGCAACGGCAGCCTGTTCGTTACCTGGAAACCGGAAATGGGCTGGTACGGCGAAACCGGCCTGACCCTGGTCGGCGAGCGCTATGCCGACAACCAGAACACCGCCGTGCTGCCCGGCTATGGCCGTTGGGACGCGCTGGCGGGCTTTCGTACCAAGGACTGGGACCTGCGCGCGGCGCTCAACAACATCACCGATAAAACCTACTACAGCTCGGCCACCAGCGCCGCGCAGATCCAGTTTGGCGACCCGCGCAGCCTGATCGTGACCGGCACCTACAGCTTCTAAACACCAGGCAATAAAAAAGGGCGGCATTGTTCAGGCAATGCCGCCCTTTTCATTGTTGTTGCCGAACCCTCTAGCGGCTGCCATCACCCAGCAGCGCTTCCAGCTCTGCCTCGCTCAGCAGGCCTGCCGGATAACGCGCCAGTAACGAGCGACGCTGATCGGCCTTCCTGACCCGGTTTGCTCCATGGTGTTTCAACCATTGCGCCACGCGCTGGAGGGACTCGTGATTCACCGCTGATGGGGGCGAAGCCGGCTCACTTGCTGCATTCATTTCGACACGTACTCCCTGGGGCCGTGAGCGGCTAACCTACTCAAACTTTGTGACAGAACCATGCTGGTCTATCTGTTTGAAATACAATGCAAAACAAATACAAGAGGTGTGCCAGAAGACTATGCCGGTCGTCGTCCACGCATAAAAAAGCCCGTCAATCGACGGGCTGTTTTCTTACTGCACTTCAGCCTTTGGCTGGCGCCGGTTGTTGCTGGGTCAGGCAATGGATGTTGCCGCCGCCCAGGAGCATCTCGCGCCCGGGGATCATGACCACTTCATGGTCAGGGAACACCCGCGCCAGAATCGCTCTAGCCTCGGCATCTGCCGGGTCGTCGAAGCTCGGGGCGATGATGCCGCCGTTGACGATCAGGAAGTTGACGTAGGAGCCAGCCAGGCGCACCGACGGGTTGCGCTCCTGGCTGCCGGCCACCGGATCGACCCCGGCGCACTCTTCTTCAGTGGCGAACAGCGGCCCCGGAATCGGCATCTTGTGCACGGTGAAGGCGCGACCTTTGGCGTCACGGCTGTTTTCCAGCACCTCAAGTGCGCTATGGCAGCGTGCATAGTTGGGGTCTTGCGGATCATCGGTCCAGGCCAGTAACACTTCTCCTGGGCGGACGTAACAACAGAAGTTGTCGACGTGGCCGTCGGTTTCGTCGTTGTACAGACCATCGGGCAGCCAGATGATGCTGTCCACGGCCAGGTGGTCACGCAGGATGGCTTCGATCTGCTCGCGGTTCAGGTGCGGGTTGCGGTTGTGGTTGAGCAGGCATTCTTCAGTGGTGATCAGGGTGCCTTCACCGTCGACATGGATCGAGCCGCCTTCGAGCACGAAGCCTTCGGTGTGGTAGCGCTGGCAGCGCTCCATCTCCAGCACCTTGCTGGCCAGTTGCTCGTCGCGGTTCCACGGCGCGTACAGGCCACCCTCGAAGCCGCCCCAGGCATTGAAACCCCAGTCGACGCCGCGTACTTCACCGCTGTCGTTGATGACGAAGGTCGGGCCGGTATCACGCACCCAGGCGTCGTCGTTGCTGATTTCCACCACGCGGATGTTCGGCAGGTCCAGACGGGCCTGGGCGTTGTCGTACTGCGCGGCCGAGACGGCAACGGTCACCGGCTCGAAACGGGCGATGGCCTTGGCCAGGGTCACGTGGGCAGCCTGTACCGGCTTGCCACCCAGGCGCCAGTTGTCCGGGCGCTCGGGCCAGACCATCCAGACCTGGGTTTGTGGCGCCCATTCGGCAGGCATGTGGAAGCCGTCGGCGCGCGGGGTACTGGTAAGCGTTTTCATAGAGGATCCTTGCTGAACTTTCAGGATTGCAGCGCGCCGTCGAGGGTCTTCAGCGGGCCGTACAGATTCGGACGACGGTCGCGGAAAGTACCCCAGGCACTGCGGGTGTGCTCAAGTTTATCGAGGTCGAAAGTATGCACCAGCACACCCTCCTCGGTCTCGTTCAGCGCCTGGACCTTCTCGCCGTACTGGTCGGCGATGAAGGAGGAGCCGTAGAAGGTGATGTCGTAGCCGTCCTGTTGTTCGCGGCCGATACGGTTACTGGCCACCAGCGGCATCAGGTTGGCACCGGCATGACCTTGCTGCACACGCTGCCAGTGGTCGCGCGAGCAGATGCTCTGGTCGTGCGGCTCGCTACCGATGGCGGTCGGGTAGAACAGCACCTCGGCGCCGAGCAGGGCCATGCTGCGTGCGCACTCGGGGAACCACTGGTCCCAGCAGATGCCGACGCCGATTTTCGCGTAGCGGGTCTGCCAGACCTTGAAGCCGGTGTCGCCCGGGTTGAAGTAGTACTTTTCGTGGTAGCCGGGGCCATCCGGAATGTGGGTCTTGCGGTACACACCGAGGTTGCTGCCGTCGGCATCGATGATCGCGATGCTGTTGAAACGCGCACGCCCGGCCAGCTCGTAGAAGCTGATCGGCAGCACCACCTGCAGCTCTTTGGCGAGCTTCTGGAAATGACCGATGGCGGCGTTGGTTTCAACCGCTGTGGCCAGTTGCAGGTAGTCCGGATTGGGCTTCTGGCAGAAGTACGGGGTTTCGAACAGTTCCTGGATCAGGATGATCTGCGCGCCCTTGGCAGCCGCTTCGCGGACCAGCCGTTCGGCGGTTTCCAGGTTGCCCTGGCGGTCCCAGGAGCAGGCCATCTGGGTGGCGGCAACAGTGACAGTGCGGCTCATGCATTCCTCCTCGGCAGGTGCTCGGGCCAACAAGGCCAGGCCACCCTGGTGATAATGGAGGCATTTATATCCGATAAATATCGGCTTTAAAAGTGGAAAATGGAAAATATCAGGCGTAAAAAAGCCGGTTAATTCGATAACAATCGGATTAACCGGCTTTAGCTCAAGGGTTACAGGTCTTCCGACAGTACCCGGTCGATGCTGTCGACGAAGAAGTCCACGCTCGCGCGGGTGGTGCACATCGGCGGCTTGATCTTGAGAATGTTCAGGTAATCGCCAGTGGGCTGCATGAAGATACCCAGGTCACGCAGGCGGTTGCACAGAAGGGTAGTCTCGGCACTGGCCGGCTCCAGGCTCTGGCGGTCACGCACCAGTTCCAGCCCCAGGTAGAAGCCGGAGCCGTGTACGGCACCCGCCAGCGGATGTTTATCGACCAATTGTTGCAGCCGTGACTTGAAGTAGCCGCCGACTTCCCGGGCGTTGTCCCATAGCCCTTCTTCTTCCATGACATCAAGCACGGCCATGCCGATTCGGCAACTGACTGGGCTGCCGCCGGCGGAGGAGAAGAAATAGCCCTCGGCTTCCAGCGCCTCGGCAATCTCGCGGCGGGTGATGACCGCGCCCAGTGGCTGGCCGTTGCCCATGCCCTTGGCCATGGTGATGATGTCCGGCACCACGCCCTGCTCTTCAAAACCCCAAAACCAGGTGCCCAGCCGGCCATAGCCGACCTGCACTTCGTCGGCGATGCATACCCCGCCCGCAGCACGCACCTTGGCATAGGCTTGCTGCAGGTAACCCGCAGGCAACGAGATGCCGCCGGCATTGCCGTACACCGGCTCGCAGATGAACCCGGCCAGTTGCCGCTGCTCGGCAGCCAGCGCGTCGAGCTTGGCATCGACGTCGCGCAGATAGTCGGCGGCGCTCTCGGCGCCACGGTAGGCGCCGCGATAGGTGTTGGGCGCAATCACCGGGTGAACCCAGTCCGGCCGGGTGCTCAAGGCCTGGGGGTTGTCGGCGATGGAGGTGGAAATCGCATCGGTGGCCACCGACCAGCCGTGATAGGCCTCAAGTACGCTCAGCAGGTCACGCCCACCGCTGTAGGCCCAGGCCAGGCGGATCGCCAGGTCATTGGCCTCGGTGCCGCTGTTGACCAGAAATACCCGGTCCATGCCGCTTGGTGCCAGGGCCAGCAAGCGCTCGGAGAATTCGGCGATGGCGGCATAATGAAAACGCGAGTTGGTATTGAGCAACGACCATTGCCGCGCCGACTCGGCGACCATGCGCGGGTGCCCGTGGCCGAGCACCGCAACGTTGTTGAGCATGTCCAGGTAGGCCCGCCCCTGCATGTCGAACAAGTAGTTGCGCCAGCCGCGCTCGATATGCGGCGGCTGCTGGTAATAGTGTTTTTGCGAGCGGGCGAAACTGGCATCGCGCCGAGCCAGCAAAGCCTGGGCATCGACCAGCGGTTCGGCGTCGCAGGCAAAGCCGAGGATGGCTTGCGGCGAGGGGCACAGTGCCTGCCAGGCCTGGGCCCGCGAAGGCACGACAAAAGCTGGCGGATACAAGCCGGCCACCCGGCATAACTGGACCGTCAACAATGCGCCAGTGGCGCCCAGAGACTGTCCGATGGCCAATGCCTGCCCGTCGGCCGGCGTCTGATCCAGCCCGTGCAACCACAGGCTGCATTCACTGCCCTCAAGGCAGCCACTGTCTTCGCCATATTGGTGCCAGGTCCCGGCCCAAGGTGCCTGGAGCACCGTGGCGCAAGGCAGATGCAGTTCGACATGCAGGGCGCACGTCGCAGGTTCCGCGGGATTGTCGATGTGGGTCTGCGACAGGCGGTACTGCCCATACAGGCTGCTGGCAGCGCCTGAAGCACTGGCCTGCTGCGCCAGCACGCGCTGGTCAATGCCGGCTTGCTCCCAGTTGCCGGCCTGGTAATGCTCGCTTAGCACGCCCAGGTCCACACCAATCACCTGGGCAGCCACCGGGTTCGGCAGGAGTGGCGCCGAGCCTTCCAGCGCCAGCGCAGGCAGCTCATGCCCGCTCGACTGCAGAATCGCCGCCTGCATCAGTTCGGAAGGCACGCTGGTAGCGACGTCGAAAATTTCCCACTCATGGGCCAGATTGTCCCGGCTATAGCTGTTGCCGGGGTCGACGCTCAGTTGTTGCTCGCTGCTCAATACCAGCACCGCAGCGCGGGCCACCACCAATGGCCACAAGGCGTTGAGTTCGGCGGCGCTCAGCGGGTTGAGCGCATGATAAGCCTCGATCGCCGGCAAGATGCGCAGGGGATCGCCTTCGGCGTGGTGCAGCAAGGCCGCGCAGGTGACCGAGAGGTCGGCAATGCGCCAGGTGTGCATCAGGTCGCCGAAATCGATGACCCCCTGCAGTTGCCACTGGCGTTGCTCATCGCGCGCCCATACGGCGTTGTCATCGGTGATGTCCAGGTGCACGGCTTGCGATGGCAGATCGTTGATCAAGGGTTGCAGCTGTTCCCGGGCCTGATCTGCGGCGGCTTTTACCCTGGCTTGCTGCGGGTTGTTATCCAGTATCGGCAACAGGTGATTGATCAACGCCTGGGCATGGCGCGGATCCCACTGCAATGTGCGCTCAAGGCCCGGGTGGGTGAAACTGGCCAGAGCCTGGTCGACCCGCGCGCACAGGCGGCCGAGTTCCGCCACCAAACGCGGCTCCATGTGCTTGATGCGGGTCAGTGACTGGCCTTCTATATAGTCGAGCAGGCGCACGCGTAGCGGTTGGCCGTCGACAGTCACCGTCAGCAGTTGCTCACCGGATCGGGCAGCCTGCACCGCAGGCACTGGCAGCCCCTGATCGCGCAGGAAGCCGAGGGCGGCATGCTGGGCTTGCAGTTCCTGCTCGGCATAGGCGCCATGGCAAACCTTCAGCACGTAGCGCCCATGGTCCGAATCGATAAGAAAATTCAGGTCTTGCTGGCTGCCCAATGCCTGCAATGAGCCGCTCAGGCCAAAGTGTTCCTGCAACAGGGTTGCGGCCTGCTGTTCACTGACTTCAGGGCATGGCTGGCTGGAGCGATGGATCAGGGTACTGAGCGACATGGGCAGGGGACCTCATTTTTTTGTTGCCTATATCGCCACTGCTTGTGCCGGTTGGCAAGAATAACGGCTAAAATTGCGCAACATTTGCTCAGTTTCATCGAGCAGCCCGGGTAAGAAGGACTGTTCGGCGCTTTTTGCTTGCGCCTGCCTGCACCCGGCCACAAGCTGTGCACCCTAAGTTCAATGTCAGTTACGGAAGAAAGGCAGTCCGACATGCGAATTCTTATCACCGGCGGGGCCGGCTTTATCGGCTCGGCGCTGGTGCGTCACCTGATCACCAATACCGAGCACGAAGTGCTCAACCTCGACAAACTGACCTATGCAGGCAATCTGGAATCGCTGACCAGTATCGCGACCGACACCCGCTATGAGTTCGTCCAGGCGGATATCGTCGATCAGGCCACCGTTAGCGCTGTGCTTGAGCGCTTCAAGCCACATGCGATCATGCACCTGGCGGCAGAGTCGCATGTCGACCGCTCGATTGACGGCCCTTCGGACTTCATCCAGACCAATATCGTCGGCACCTACAGCCTGCTCGAGGCCACCCGCGCCTACTGGCTGGGCTTGCCGGCCGATGAGCGTGGCGCGTTCCGCTTCCATCACATTTCCACCGACGAAGTGTATGGCGACCTGCATGGCGTCGATGACCTGTTCACCGAAACCACGCCTTACGCTCCAAGCTCGCCCTACTCCGCCAGCAAGGCTGCGTCCGACCACCTGGTCCGCGCCTGGCAGCGCACCTATGGCCTGCCGGTGCTGATCACCAACTGCTCGAACAACTACGGGCCGTTCCACTTCCCGGAAAAACTCATTCCGCTGGTGATCCTCAATGCCCTGGCGGGCAAGCCGTTGCCTGTGTATGGCAACGGCCTGCAGGTGCGTGACTGGCTGTTCGTCGAAGACCATGCCCGCGCCCTGCTCAAGGTGGTAACCGAAGGCAAAGTTGGCGAGACCTACAACATTGGCGGCCACAACGAGCAGAAGAACATCGACGTCGTACGCGGCATCTGTGCCCTGCTCGAAGAGCTGGCGCCACAACGTCCGGCTGGCATTGCCAACTACGCCGACCTGATCACCTACGTTCAGGATCGCCCTGGCCACGACCAGCGCTACGCGATCGATGCCAGCAAGATCGAGCGTGAACTGGGCTGGGTTCCCGAAGAAACCTTCGAGACCGGGCTGCGCAAGACCGTACAGTGGTACCTGGACAACCTGCAATGGTGCCAGCGGGTACAAGACGGCAGTTATCAAGGCCAGCGCCTGGGCGCCAGCGAATTCAAGGATCTGATTGCATGACCAAAGGTATCGTCCTGGCGGGCGGCTCCGGCACCCGCCTGCACCCCATCACCCTGGGTGTTTCCAAGCAACTGCTGCCGATCTACGACAAACCGATGATCTACTACCCGATCTCGGTACTGATGCTGGCCGGTATTCGCGAAATCCTGTTGATCTCCACCCCGCAGGATCTTCCGCACTACAAGCAACTGCTGGGTGATGGCAGCCAGTTCGGTATCGAAATGAGCTATGCCGAGCAGCCCTCTCCGGACGGCCTGGCACAGGCCTTCCTGATCGGCGAAGAATTCATTGGTGATGATTCGGTGTGCCTGATCCTGGGCGACAACATTTTCCACGGTCAGGGCTTCACTCCGCAGTTGCGCAAGGCAGCCCAGCAGGGTGCCGGTGCCACCGTGTTCGGCTACTGGGTCAAGGACCCGGAGCGTTTCGGCGTCGTCGAATTCGACGATGAAGGCCGCGCCCTTTCCATCGAAGAGAAACCGGCACAACCCAAGTCCAGTTACGCAGTGACAGGCCTGTATTTCTACGATAACGACGTGGTCGAGATCGCCAAGGCGGTCAAACCTTCGCCACGCGGCGAGCTGGAGATCACCGACATCAACAACGCCTATCTCAAGCGCGGCGACCTCAATGTCCAGTTGCTCGGGCGCGGTTTCGCCTGGCTGGACACCGGCACCCACGACAGTCTCCTGGAAGCATCGCAATACGTGCAGACCATCGAACACCGTCAGGGCCTCAAGGTCGCCTGCCTTGAAGAAATCGCGTACCAGCAGGGCTGGATCGATGAAGCGCATCTGCTGGAGCGAGGCAAGATGTTCGGCAAGACCGGCTACGGTCAGTACCTGTTCGGTCTCGTAGGGAAACGTTAATGAAAGT
The DNA here is from genome assembly GCF_900101695.1 of Pseudomonas sp. UC 17F4. NCBI lineage: Bacteria > Pseudomonadati > Pseudomonadota > Gammaproteobacteria > Pseudomonadales > Pseudomonadaceae > Pseudomonas > Pseudomonas sp. UC 17F4. The sequence goes on along the minus strand of NZ_FNKV01000001.1, from coordinate 1,030,973 downwards.
AACAGCCAGCGCGCTGCCTGATGTTCTTGTGATCGAGCCGAAGGTCTTCGGTGATGAACGAGGCTTTTTCTTCGAGAGCTTCAATGAGCGCTCGTTCCAGGAAGCAACAGGCATCGATGCCCACTTTGTTCAGGACAATCATTCCGGCTCACAAAAAAATGTGCTGCGCGGTTTGCATTACCAGGTTGAACATACCCAGGACAAGCTTGTGCGGGTAACTGCAGGCGAAGTGCTGGATGTGGCCGTCGATATCCGCCGCCACTCACCGACCTTTGGCCGTTGGGTCAGTGTCAGGCTTTCGGCCCAGAACAATCGCCAGTTGTGGATTCCCAAGGGCTTTGCCCATGGTTTTCTGGTGCTGAGCGACTTCGCCGAGTTTCTCTACAAGACCACTGACTACTATGTGCCGTCTGCCGAGCGCTGCATCCGCTGGGATGACCCGGACCTGGCGATCGACTGGGAACTTGAAAGCGCACCGGTGCTTTCAGCCAAGGACCAGGTCGGCAAGTTCCTGCATGAGGCAGACCTGTTCCCGTGAAGCACAGCCAACCGCGCATCCTTATCGCCGGCCGCAACGGCCAGGTTTCCCAGGCGCTGCAACAGCAACTGGGCAACCTGGCGCAGTTGCACGTCCTGGGCAGTGACCAGCTCGACCTGGCGTACCCCGAAGCCATCCGTGGCCAGGTGCAGCAGCTCAAGCCCGACCTGATCATCAACGCCGCGGCCCACACTGCGGTGGATCAGGCCGAAAACGAGCCGGATCTGGCCTTTGCGATCAACGCCCAGGCCCCTGGCATTTTTGCCGAGGAAGCCGCGAAGCTTGGCATTCCGCTGATCCACTACTCCACCGACTACGTGTTCGATGGCAGCAAGGCCACCCCTTACACGGAGGGCGACGAGCCCAACCCGCTCGGCGTCTACGGCCACAGCAAGCTGGCCGGCGAACAGGCGATTGCCGCGGTAGGTGGCCAGCATCTGATCCTGCGTACCAGCTGGGTGTACTCACGCCACGGACGCAACTTCCTGCTGACCATGCAGCGCCTGCTGCAGGATAAGCCCGAGCTGCGCATCGTCGCCGACCAGATCGGCGCGCCGACCTGGGCGGGCACCATCGCCCGCAGCACCCGTGCCCTGGTCGAACGCTGGCAGGCTGGCCAGGCCGGTGCCTGGGGTGTCTATCACCTGACCGCGCAAGGGGAGACCTCGTGGTTCGGTTTTGCCCAGGCCATTGGCGAGCAACTCAAGGTTCAAGGCCTGCCCTGCGCCAAGCTGTTGCCAATCGCCTCCAGCGACTATCCGACCCCGGCTCGCCGCCCGCTGAACTCGCGCCTCGATTGCAGCCGCCTGCAACGCGAGTGGCACGTCAGCCAGCCGCACTGGCAGCAGGCGCTGATCGACTGCCTGAAGTAGCGCATAATGCGCCAGATCATTCTGGCGCAGTTGCGATGAACATAACTCCACCCGTACCCCGCCGCCCTCGCTGGCGCAGCCTGGCCATCCTTGCCGTGTGCCTGGCACCCTTGCTGTGGCCGTTGCAGCACCTCGCCGAGCGCTACTACCAGGACGAACTGGCCGGACAGAACCGCCAGACCCTCGACCTCTACGTGGCCAACCTGCTCGGCACCCTGCACCGTTACGAAACCCTGCCGCAGATCCTCGGCGACCTGCCGGCCCTGCGCGCAGTGCTGGCCGACCCGCTGCGCCTGGAAACCCTGACCAACGCCAACCGCCTGCTCAAGGACATCGCCACCCAGACCGGCGCCGAAGTCATGTACCTGATGGACGCCAACGGCAACACCCTGGCGGCCTCCAACTGGGACAAGCACGACAGTTTCATCGGCCGCAACTTTGCCTTCCGCCCTTATTTCAGCGAAGCCATTGCCGGGCGCCTGGGGCGCTTCTTCGGCCAGGGTACTACCTCGGCCAAGCGTGGTTACTTCTTCGCCGCCGCGGTGCGCGACCGCGATCAGGTGATCGGCGCGCTGGTGGTCAAGGTCGATCTGGACCATACCGAAACCCTCTGGGGCAAGACCCCGGAGCAGTTGCTGCTGACCGACCACAATGGCGTGGTGATCCTGACCTCGCGCCCCGACTGGCGCTTCCGTGCCACCCGGCCATTGAGCGACGCCGAGCGCGAAGCCATCGTTGCCATCCAGCCCTACCCGACCCAGTCACCCAAGCCGCTGACCCTCGACCCCAAGGCCTGGCTGACCCAGACCCAGGCCATCGACGAGACCGGCTGGCAGGTCAGCATCCTCGCCCCGCGCACGCTGATCGACCGCTCGGTACGCACGGTGGTGGCCATCGGCGGCGCCACCTTGCTGGTGCTGATGTTGCTGCTCGGCCTGATCATGCAGCGGCGCCGCCACTACATGGACCGCATCGACTTTGAAGCCCACGGCCGCCAGGAACTGGAAAAGCGCGTGATCGAGCGCACCGCCGACCTCGAAGGCCTCAACAGCCGCCTCAAGGAAGAAGTGCTGGAGCGCGAACAGGCCCAGCAAGAACTGGTGCGCGCCCAGGACGAGCTGGTGCAGGCCGGCAAGTTGTCGGTACTGGGCACCATGTCGGCAAGCATCAGCCACGAACTCAACCAGCCGCTGGCGGCGATCCGCAGCTACGCCGAGAACGCCGAGATCCTCCTCGATCACCAGCGTACCGACGATGCCCGCAGCAACCTTAAGCTGATCAGCGAACTGACCGGGCGCATGGCCTCGATCATCGCCCATCTGCGCGCCTTCGCCCGCCGCGACCGCCACGCCCCGGAAAGCGTGGCCCTGCAACCGGCGCTGGACGATGCACTGGCGCTGCTGGCCAAACGTCGGCGGGCAATGGCCGTGGAACTGGTGCGCGACCTGCCAGAGGCAACCCTGTGGGTCCAGGCCGGCGAAACCCGCTTGCGCCAGGTGCTCGGCAACCTGCTGGCCAACGCCCTCGACGCGCTGACCGAAAAAGCCAACCCGCGCAAACTCTGGCTCAGTGCCGAACAGCGCGATGGCAACGTCTACCTGTACATACGCGACAACGGTCCGGGCTTCAGCAGCCAGGCCCTGGCCCGCGCCCGCGAGCCGTTTTTCACCACCAAGACGCGCACCCAGGGCCTTGGCCTGGGCCTGGCAATCTGCGATACCTTGATGCGGGCGCTGGGCGGCGAGCTGCTACTGGGCAACCACCCGGAAGGCGGCGCCCTGCTTACCCTGCAACTGCGCATCGCCAAGCCCGGCGCCACCCTACCCACTTCGGAGGACCCATCGGCATGACGACCGAGCCGCTCATCGACAGCCGCACGCAGGTGATTCTGGTCGACGATGACCCGCACCTGCGCCAGGCGCTGAGCCAGACCCTCGACCTCGCCGGGCTGAAGATCCTGCCCCTGAGCGACGCCCAGGGCCTGGCCGGGCGCATCGAGCGCGACTGGCCGGGCGTGGTGGTCAGCGATATCCGCATGCCTGGCATCGACGGCCTCGAGTTGCTGCAGCAACTGCACGCCCAGGACCCGGAGCTGCCGGTGCTGCTGATCACCGGCCACGGCGACGTGCCGCTGGCGGTGCAGGCCATGCGTGCCGGCGCCTACGACTTTCTGGAGAAACCCTTCGCCAGCGATGCCCTGCTCGACAGTGTGCGCCGCGCCCTGGCCCTGCGCCGCCTGGTGCTGGACAACCGCAGCCTGCGCCTGGCCCTGAGCGATCGCCAGGAGTTGAGCACGCGCCTAGTCGGTCACTCGGCGCCGATGCTGCGCCTGCGCGAGCAAATTGGCGCATTGGCCGGCACCCGCGCCGATGTGCTGATCCTTGGCGAAACCGGCGCCGGCAAAGAGGTGGTGGCCCGCGCCCTGCACGACCTGTCGAGCCGCCGCGACGGCCCGTTCGTGGCCATCAACGCCGGCGCCCTGGCCGAATCGGTGGTCGAGAGCGAGCTGTTCGGCCACGAGCCAGGGGCTTTCACCGGCGCGCAGAAGCGTCGCATCGGCAAATTCGAATTCGCCAACGGCGGCACGTTGTTTCTCGATGAAATCGAAAGCATGAGCCTGGATGTCCAGGTCAAGCTGCTGCGCCTGCTGCAGGAGCGTGTAGTCGAGCGCCTGGGCGGCAACCAGTTGATCCCGCTGGATATCCGCATCATTGCCGCAACCAAGGAAGACCTGCGCCAGGCCGCTGACCAGGGGCGCTTTCGCGCCGACCTGTATTACCGCCTGAACGTCGCGCCACTGCGCATTCCGCCGCTGCGCGAGCGCGGCGAAGACATCCTGGTGCTGTTCCAGCACTTTGCCCACGCCGCCGGCGAGCGCCACGGCCTGCCAGTGCCGGCATTGCAACCGGCGCAACGGGCGTTGCTGCTGCGCCATGAATGGCCGGGCAACGTCCGTGAGCTGCAAAACGCTGCCGAGCGCTTCGCCCTGGGCCTGGAACTGGCCCTGGACGGTGACCTGCCGCCTGCGGCCGACGGTCCCGTGGCCAGCATCGGCAGCGGCAACCTCAGCGAACAGGTCGAGCAATTCGAACGCTCGCTGATCGCCGCGGAGCTGGCGCGCTCGCACAGTTCACTACGCAGCCTGGCCGAGGCCCTCGGCATCCCGCGCAAGACCCTGCACGACAAGCTGCGTAAACACGGCCTGAGCTTCGGCGACAACCATCACAGCGATGACCTGGAGGACAACCGTCCATGAGCACGGACAGCCACTACCTCGAATCGGTACTGCACAGCGACATCCCGCTGACCCGGCAAATGGGCCTGCAGGTGCTCGACTGGCAGCAACATTGCCTGCGCCTGCAGCTACCGCTGGAGGCCAACGTCAACCACAAGAGCACCATGTTCGGCGGCAGCCTGTACTGCGCGGCGGTGCTGGTCGGTTGGGGCTGGCTGCACCTGAGGCTGCGCGAAGCGGGGGTCGATGACGGGCATATCGTCATTCAGGAAGGCCAGATCAGTTATCCGCTGCCGGTCACCGGCACAGCCATCGCCACCTGCGCGGCACCGGAGGAGAAGGTCTGGGAGCGTTTCATCGCCACCTATCAGCGCCGGGGCCGGGCGCGGCTGAACCTGCATACCCAGGTCAGCAATGCCGGCAGCAGCGAGGCTGCCGTGCTATTCAGCGGCCAGTACGTGCTACACCGCTAGGGCTTGTTGCAGCAGCTTGTCGCGCCACGGCGCGGCCGCCGGCAAGGCCAGGAAGAACGGGTTGAGCAAGGACTCGCGCGCAGGGTAGACGAAGGCCTGGCCATCGAGGCCAAGCACTTCGCCGCCGGCGCCTTCGAGCACGCCCTGGGCTGCTGCGGTGTCCCACTGCGAGGTCGGTGCCAGGCGCGGGTAGCAATCGGCAACGCCCTCAGCCAATAAGCAGAACTTCAGCGAACTGCCGATATTGGCCAGCTCCAGCTCCCCTACCGACTGGCTCAGGCCGGCCAGCAAGGCTTCCTGTTGCGGGCTGGAGTGCCGGCGGCTGGCAACCACGGTAAATCGCTCACCCGCAGTCGGCGCGTTGCGCACGCTGATGGCCTTAGGCACGCCGCCCGCTTCCGCCAGCCAGGCCCCGAAGCCCTTGCCGCCGTAATAGCAACGCCCGTTGGTGGGAATCGCCACCACGCCAAACACCACCTGGCCTTGCTCGATGAGAGCGATGTTGACGGTGAATTCTTCAGTGCCGGCAATGAATTCCTTGGTGCCATCCAGCGGATCGACCAGCCACCAGCGCTGCCAGCCTTGCCGTTCGCCCAGGGGAATATCGCAGTCCTCTTCCGACAACACCGGGATCTGCGGCGCCAGGGCGCGCAAACCCTCGGCAATGACGTCATGGGCAGCCAGGTCGGCGGCGGTGACCGGCGATTCGTCGGCCTTGGCCGTCACCGCCACATCGGCACGCCAGAACGGCAAAATGGCCTTGCCCGCCTGGCGAGCCAGCTCCACCACGTGCTGCATCAGTTCAATGTCGTTCATAGCGGGAACACCCCACGCTGGCTCAGCAAGTCGCGCACCAGGTACAGCGCCGCCAGGGCCCGGCCTTCGGAAAACTGCGGATGCTGGGCCAGGGCCGAGAGCTCGCGCAGGTTGATCTTGTCGACACGCATCGGCTCGGGCTCATCGCCTTCCAGGCGTTCCTCGTAGAGGTCGGTGGCCAGCACCACCTGGATCTTCTGGCTCATGTAACCCGGTGACAGCGAAAGCTCGGTCAGGTGCTCCAGTTGCCGGGCACCGAAACCTGCTTCTTCCTTGAGCTCTCGGTCGGCCGCCGCCAGCACGTCTTCGCCCGGTTCGATCAGGCCCTTGGGCAACGACAGCTCGTACTCGTCGGTACCGCCGCAGTACTCCTCCACCAGCACCGCGTGCTCGGTGTCGAGCATCGCCACGATCATCACCGCGCCATAGCCGTTGCCGCGCCCGACCAGGCGCTCATAGGTGCGCTCGGCGCCGTTGGCAAAGCGCAATTGCACGGCTTCGACGCGAAACAGGCGACTGCTGGCGACAATCTCGCGAGAGAGGACGGTGGGTTTCTGGCGCATGGGGCGGCTCCTTGGCGTGAACGGGTTACTATACCGTGGCTTGCCCGGCCGCTGCCTAATGACTGTTCGAGAATTTCATATGCCCGTTTTAGCCTGGTCCACCATCGATACCGTCCTGCTGGACATGGACGGCACCCTGCTCGACCTGCACTTCGACAACCATTTCTGGCTCGAGCAGCTGCCCCAGCGCTACGCCGAACTGCACGGCATCAGCCGGGCCATGGCCGAGCTCGAGCTGCAGCCGCTGTTCGAGCAGCACGCCGGCTCGCTGAACTGGTACTGCCTGGACTTCTGGAGCCGCGAGCTGAACCTCCCGGTGCGCGAGCTGAAGCTTGAGACCGCCCACCTGATCGCCCTGCGCCCGGATGCCGACACCTTTTTGCAGGCGATCAAACAGGCCGGCAAGCGGGTGATCTTGATCACCAACGCCCATCGCGATTCGCTGTCGCTGAAACTGGAGCGGGTGGAGCTGGCGCCTTACTTCGAGCGCCTGATCAGCTCCCATGACTACGGCTACCCCAAGGAGAACCCGCAGTTCTGGAGCGCCCTGCAGGCCGATATCGGCTTCAGCCCGCAACGCAGCCTGTTTATCGATGACACCTTGTCGATCCTGCGCAGCGCCCGCGACTTCGGCGTGGCGCACCTGCTTGCGGTGCGCCAGCCCGATAGCCGCAAATGGCCGCGGGATACCGAAGAGTTCGCCGCGGTGGAAGACTACCGGGCGTTGCTCGAAGGGTTGTGATTACTCGGGGATGCGCAGGGTCTGGCCCGGGTAGATCTTGTCCGGGTGGCTGAGCAGCGGCTTGTTGGCTTCAAAAATCTTGTTGTACTGGTTGGCATTGCCGTACACGGCCAGGGAAATGGCGCTCAGGGTGTCGCCTTTCTTGACCACGACGAAGCGGGCCGCCGCAACAACCGGGCCGGTAACGGTGATCTGGTCATCCACCGACTCCACACCTGCAATGTTGCCCAGGGCCAGGAGGATTTTTTCCTTCTCTTCCTGGGTCGCCACCTCGCCGGTGACCGTCACCTTGCTGCCCTCGACAGTTGTCTGAATGTTCGGATTGCCCAAGCCTACCTTGGAGACATGCTCCTTCAACTGCTCGCTGGCATTGGCATTACCCGGGGTCAACAGGTCGATAAGTTTCTCGCCTGCTTCTTTGACGAAACTGAAAATGCTCATACCGCTCTCCTTGGTGATGAATCTCGGAGCCTGGAGTCTAGGACAGGTTAGAATGCTTCGCCTGCTTTGCGCCGTGGAGCGACGATGGACATCAAACAACTCAAATTCCTCATCGCCCTGGATGAAACCCGCCACTTCGGCCAGGCCGCCGCCCGCTGCCACGTGACCCAGCCAACCCTGTCGATGCGCTTGCGCAACCTGGAGCAAGAGCTGGACCTGGCCCTGGTCAACCGTGGCCAGCGCTTCGAGGGTTTCACCGCCCAGGGCGAGCGGGTGCTGGCCTGGGCGCGCTCGGTGATCGCCGCCTACGATGGCCTGAACGCCGAAGCGGCCGCCTGCCGTGGCCACCTGGTCGGTACCCTGCGCCTGGGCGTGGTGCCGTTGTCGAGCTTCGACCCCTTGCCATTGTTACGGCGCATGCACCAGCAGCACCCGGAACTGCGCTTCGAACTCAGCGCCCTGAGCTCCGAGCAGATCCTCGAACAGCTGACCAGCAACCAGCTGGACCTGGGCGTGTCATACCTCGACCGGCTCGACCACGAACGCTTCCAGGCGCTGCCGCTGGGCGAGACGCGCATGGGGCTTTTATATGATCCAGATCATTTCCGCTTCGACGAGCAGCCCCTAAGCTGGCAACAGCTGACCGAACTGCCGCTGGGCTTGCTCACCGCCGGCATGCATTTTCGCCAGTCGATCGACCATAACTTTCACAGCCGCGGCCTGACCCCGCAGCTGTTGCTGCAGACCGATGCCGTCCATCAGTTGGCTCAGGCCGTCAGCGGCGGCCTGTGCTGCGCGATCATGCCGTTGGCGGCAGGGCTGGAAGTGCTCACCGAACGGCTGCGCCTGCAACCGATCGAACAGGCCTGCACCCTGGCACCATTGGGCCTGATCATGCGTCGCACGGCGCCGCGCTCGGCCCTGGCCGAGGTGTGCCTGGGCGAATATCAAGCGCTGCGCGGCGAGGCTTGATCGACGCCGTCTATCAAAGCATCAGCATTAGCGATTAGACGATACCCGAGCGCAAGCCTAGGCTTAAAGCTGAACAGCCGCCGGTACCTCTGCTGATGAGCACTAAACCCCCGGCCTGTGCGGCGTCCACCCCGCTTGTGACTGCGCCCGCGGCCAGCAACACCTACGACTACTGCCACCTTGACGACGACAGCCAGGCCCATACCGCACTGGCCGAGGAAGTCGCGCTGGCGATCGCCTATAACGGCATCAGCCAGGCCGTGATGCTGGTCAGCCCCACGGACCTTGAAGACTTTATCGTCGGTTTCAGCATCGGCAGCGGCATCATCGCTTCGGCCAACGAGATCTACGACGTCAAGTTCACCGGCAACGGTTCTGCCGTGCATGCCGAAGTCGAGATTGCCAACCGCGCCTTCTGGAACCTCAAGACCCAGCGCCGGCAACTGGCCGGCACCAGTGGCTGTGGCCTGTGCGGTGTTGAGGCGGTGGAGCAGGCGCTGCCCGACCTTGCCGTGCTGCCCGGTGCTCCGCTGCCACCCGCGCAATGGCTGGCCGGCCTGCGCCAGCGCATGGATGCCTTCCAGCCCCTGGGCCAGCACTGCGGCGCGGTGCATGCGGCACTGTTCATGAACAACCAGGGCGAGATCCTCCTGGGCCGCGAAGACATCGGCCGGCACAACGCCCTCGACAAGTTGATCGGTGCCCTGGTGCGCCAGCACATCAGCCTCGACGGCGGCCTGGCGATCGTCACCAGCCGCTGCAGCCTGGAGTTGATCCAGAAGGTGCTGCGCGCCGGCATCCAGACCCTGGTCAGCCTGTCCTCGCCTACCGGCCTGGCCCTGCAGTGGGCACGGCGGCACAACCTCAACCTTATTCACCTGCCCAAACACAGCGCACCACGGGTGTTCAGCCCCGTGCGGGAGAACCGAACGTGAGCCTGCATCACCAAGCCGACCACAAGCCTGTGCCCCGCTACAAACCCTACCACGGCGCCGCTGGCGGCTGGGGCGCGCTGCGCAGCGTGGCCCAGGCCTGGATCGGCAGCGACAATGCCCTGAAGAACATCCGCGCGCTGCTCAAGACCAACCAGAACGGCGGCTTCGACTGCCCTGGCTGCGCCTGGGGCGACTCGCCGGAAAGCGGCATGGTCAAGTTCTGCGAAAACGGCGCCAAGGCGGTGAACTGGGAAGCGACCAAGCGCCGCGTCGATGCCGCGTTCTTCGCCCGCCACAGCGTCACTTCGCTGCTGGCCCAGAGCGACTACTGGCTCGAATACCAGGGCCGGCTGACCGAACCGATGGTCTACGACGCCAGCACCGACCGCTACCAACCAATCGACTGGGATGGCGCCTTCGCCCTGATCGCCGAACACCTGCAACAGCTCGAAAGCCCGGACCAGGCCGAGTTCTATACCTCTGGCCGGGCCAGCAACGAGGCGGCCTACCTGTACCAACTGTTTGTGCGCGCCTACGGCACCAACAACTTCCCCGACTGCTCGAACATGTGCCACGAGGCCAGCGGCGTGGCGCTTGGGCAGAGTGTCGGGGTCGGTAAAGGCACGGTGACTTTCGACGATTTCGAACATGCCGACGCGATCTTCGTCTGGGGCCAGAACCCCGGCACCAACCATCCGCGCATGCTCGAACCGCTGCGCGAAGCGGTCAAGCGCGGCGCCCAGGTGGTCTGCGTCAACCCGCTGAAAGAACGCGGCCTGGAACGTTTCCAGCACCCGCAGCACCCGCTGGAGATGCTCACCAACGGCGACCGCCCGACCAACACCGCCTACTTCCGCCCAGCCCTGGGCGGCGACATGGCGGTGCTGCGCGGCATGGCCAAGTTCCTATTGCAGTGGGAGCGTGAAGCCCAGGCCAGCGGTGCCCCGGCAATTTTCGATCACGACTTTCTCAACCAGCACACCCAGGACGTACTGGGCTACCTGGCCGCGGTCGACGCCACCTCCTGGGAGCAGATCACCGCGCAGTCGGGCCTGACCCTGGCCGAGATCAAGCAAGCCGCGCGCATGTACTGCAAGGCCAAGAAGGTCATCATGTGCTGGGCCATGGGCATCACCCAGCATCGCCATTCGGTGGCGACCATCCAGGAAATCGCCAACCTGATGCTGCTGCGCGGTAACCTCGGCGTTCCCGGTGCCGGCCTGTGCCCGGTGCGTGGCCACAGCAACGTGCAGGGCGACCGCACCATGGGCATCAACGAACGGCCGCCGGTGGCCCTGCTCGACGCCCTGGAGCGCCGCTTCGGCTTCAAGGTACCGCGCCACAATGGCCACAACACCGTCGAGGCGATCCGCGCCATGGCCGACGGCCAGGCCAAGGTGTTTATTGCCCTGGGCGGCAACTTCGCCCAAGCCACCCCGGACACCGAACGCACCGCCCAGGCCCTGCGCAACTGCGCGCTGACCGTGCAGATCAGCACCAAGCTCAACCGCAGCCACCTGCTGCATGGCAAGCAGGCGCTGATTCTGCCGTGCCTGGGCCGGACCGATATCGACCTGCAGGGCCAAGGCCCTCAGGCAGTAACGGTGGAAGACTCGTTCAGCATGGTCCACGCCTCCAATGGCCAGTTGCAGCCACTGTCGCGGCAAATGCGCTCAGAGCCTGCAGTGATCGCCGGGATTGCCAACGCCACCCTCGGTGCCAAGCCTGTGGACTGGAACTGGCTGATCGCCGATTACGGGCGCATCCGCGACCTGATCGACCAGACCATCCCCGGCTTTGACAACTTCAACCAGCGCCTGCAAAACCCGGGCGGCTTCTACCTGGGTAACAGCGCCGGCCAGCGGCAATGGAAGACCGCCAGCGGCCGGGCCAACTTCAAGGCCAACGCCCTGCCGGACGACCTGCTGCACGAGCGTGTGCGCGCCAGCGGCCAGGTGCCGGACCTGATCATGCAGTCGATGCGCTCGCACGATCAGTACAACACCACCATCTATGGCCTGGATGACCGCTACCGTGGGGTCAAGGGCCAGCGCAACGTGCTGTTCGCCAATGAGGCCGACATCGTCCGCCTGGGCTTCCACCCCGGGGACAAGGCCGATATCGTCTCGTTGTGGAGCGATGGTCGCGAGCGGCGGGTCAAGGGCTTCACCCTGCTGGCCTTCGATATTCCGGCTGGCCAGGCGGCGGCCTACTATCCGGAGGTCAACCCGCTGGTACCGCTGGAGAGCGTGGGCGATGGCAGCCACACGCCGACCTCCAAGTTCGTCGCGATCCAGTTGCAACCTGCCAGCGACAACGCCCGGATCCTCTGACAGAATCGGCGGCAAACAGGCACAAAAAAGGCCCTGACATCACTGTCAGGGCCGCGTTCCAAGTAAGCTCAGACACGCGAAAAACGATAAAGTTTCACAGTGAAAACAGTAACTTAGAAAATTGTGTACAACTCGTGTTACTCGTCGGATTTCGTTTGCCAGCCCCCCTCCCCAGCCTCAGGATCGCCTCGTCATCCCTATGAGGCTTTCTTGATGAAGTACTCCTCGATTCTGTTGTTGTCTCTTGGCCTGCTCAGCGGCGTTGCCTCGGCAGGTGGCACCACCGAAGCCGGTATTGGCGGCGCATTGGGTGGGGTACTGGGCTCGGTGGTCGGTCAGTCGATCGGCGGCAGCACCGGCGGTGCAATCGGTGCGGGCCTGGGCGGCGCAGCCGGCAGTGCGGTCGGTGCCGACAAGCGCCAGCGCGGTGAAGCCGCAATCGGTGGTGCCCTGGGCGCAGCCGGCGGCAACGTGGTCGGCCGCAGCATGGGCGGCACCACCGGTAGCTATATCGGTGCGGCCGCAGGCGGTGGTGCCGGCGGCGCGCTGGGTAACTACATGGGCAACAAGGCCGATGAAGACGAGCGCGATGACCGTCGCTACCGTCGCGGCTACGACGACCGTCGTTACTACGACCGTGGCCACCACTACGGCCACCGCAAGCACAAAAAGCACTGGCGTCACCGCTGAAGCCTTTCGGGCTTAAGCCAAACTCCTAGTCCCTGCCCCCATGGGCAGGGATCGCTGCATCACCCCGCGCGTTACCGATCAAGCCCTGCAGGCCGATCTTCCGGCCAGTCCCGGCAGGCCCTGAATTCCCTTCTGCTTGCCAGCCACCTGTGACCTAGGGGCAACCCCGATTCTGGCGGTTATAGCCAGTAGCTATCATCGGCCGTTCCCAATCAGCCAATGGACGCAGGGAATGCGCAGCTATCACGCAAAGACGGCCCGATTGCCCTGTGCACGAGGGGTGTGAGATGCCTGCCGGCAGCCGCCCTCCGTTACTGAGCGAAGCCCAGTTCCTGCGCTTTCGCACCCTGGTCAGCCAGCGCACCGGCGTGTTCCTCGCCGCCGACCGCCGCGCCGCCGTGGCAGCGCGCCTGGGAAAGCGCCTGCGGCACCTGCAACTGGCCTCCTTCGAACAGTACCTGCATCTGGTCGAACAGCCTGATCAGCAGCAGGAACAACAGCGGGTGCTCGACCTGCTGGTTGCCCGCGACAGCTACTTCTTCCGCGAACATCGCCATTTCGAATTCCTCGCCCAGTGGCTGCGCGACATGCCCCGCCCGTTAAGGCTCTGGAGCGCTGCCTGCGCCTCTGGCGAAGAAGCCTACAGCCTGGCCATGGTCGCCAGCGAACACGCCGTGAACGACGACTGGAGCGTGCTGGCCAGCGACGTCAGCCGCAACCTGCTCGAGCAGGCAGGCGAAGGCATCTATGACGTCGCCCAGGCCCGTTACTTTCCCGAAGGCTGGCTGCAACGCTACTGCTTGTGCGGCGTCGGCGAAATGGCCGGGCGCATGCGCATGGTGGCGTCCCTGCGCGAGCGCCTGCGGTTTCGCCCGATCAACCTGATCCAGTCGCTGCCCACCGACCTGGGCCTGTTCGATGTGATTTTTCTGCGCAATTTGCTGACCTATTTCAGTCAGGATGAGAAGCAGCGCGTGGTTCATCGCCTGCTGGCCTGCCTGCGCCCGGGTGGCCTGCTGCTGATCGGGCATAGCGAGAGCATCCACGGCCTCGACCTGCCCTTGCGGCCGATCCTGCCCTCGGTGTTCGAACGCCTATGATGGCCGGCGCTGTCGGGACCTGCGGCAGGCCCCCGATACTGATCGCGCCACCGCGCGGCAGCGCTCATCCGGACCGAGCAAACCTGCCGCCCCTCTTCTTTTGCGAAACAGGCTCGAACCCATGCTTTGCCGAATACTACTTGCCGATGACTCGCCGCTCTTTCGAGCGGGCCTGCGAGCGCTGCTCGAACAAAAAAAACAATACGCCGTAGTCGGTGACGCAGGCGACGGCATGACCGCTGTCGCCCTGGCCGAGAATCTCAAGCCCGACATCATCCTGCTGGACATGACCGCCGACACCCTCGACAGCGAGCAGATCCTGCGTGAGCTGTTTTTGCGCGTGCCCTCAAGCCATGTATTGATGCTCTCGTCGCGCTCGGAGCTGGACTTCGTCATGCGTTGCCTGCAGCTGGGTGCTCACGGGTTTCTGCTCAAGAGCGCCACCGTACTGGAGCTGGAGCAAGCCCTGCAGGCGCTGAAAAACGGCGGCCAGTACCTGTCGTCAGCGGTGCTGCCGATGGTCATTGGCCAGGCGGTGAAGCACAGCCGCAAGCGTCCCAACGGCAGCACCACGATGCAGTTGACTGCGCGCCAGCTGGAAATCCTGCGCTTGATTGCCCGCGGCGAGTCGACCCGCTCGATTGCCGACGGCCTCGGCCTGAGCGTGAAGACTATCGAGGCGCACCGCTCGCAGATCATGCATCGCCTGCAGATTCACGATGTACCCGGCCTGGTGCTGTTTGCCGTACGCGAAGGCATCATCCGCCTCAACGATTGAGCGGTCTCAGCCTTGCAAGCGCTCCAGTGCCGCCTGCAGCGTGGCCGGCAACTGCGCCGGCCGCCCTGACTCGCGCTCGACGAACACCTGCACCACCTTGCCGGCCGCGCAAGGCTGCCCGTCCTCGACCCGGAACAACGCCAACTGGTACTCCACCGAACTGCCCGCCAGGCGTGCCACCCGCAGGCCGACTTCAAGGGTGTCGGGGAAGGCCGGCAAGGCGAAAAAATCCGCCGCCGAACTGACCACGAACCCGGCCACCTCGCCTTCCTGCAAATCCAGCCCGGCCTGTTGCAGCAGGTAGGCCTGGATCGCAGTGTCGAAGTAGGCGTAAACCGTGGCACCGGCGATATGACCATTGAGGTCGCTGTCCTGCCAGCGGCTGAGGATCGGGTGCAGATGGCGGAAGGCTTGGCGTTGTGGGAGTTCGGACATGAGGGACCTGAGACACTTGTGGAAGAGTGCGAAGCTTCCCACAAACACTTCAGAAGCCCTATAGTTGCAATCAACTATAGATTGCATAGCATGGATCGACCTTATGAAGCAGAGACATTCACCCATGCCAACTCATAACATGGACCATGCCGAACTCAGCAAGATGGTCGAGATTGGCTGCATCAACACCACGCATGTAGTCGCGCAAGCGGGGGGCTGGGCTGTTCAAGTCTCCGCCAGGGACCAGGAGCACATACTCACTGCACAACGCAGTGGCAATGTCCGGTTGTTCAAAAAACTCGAGACGCTGGTGAGCTATCTCCAGGCGCTAGGCATTGACTACTTCAAGGTCGACACTTCCAGCTACGACCCCGAGACACTCCAGACCTATCAAAGACCTGATCGTGCCCAGGCCCTTAAAACAGCACATGAAGCGGCGGCCTACGAAACCTGGTTCAGCGCACAAGTCGAAGCCAGCCTGCAGGACACTACTCCGTCAATCGAGGATGATGAAGCTCGCCGCTTGTTCGCCGAGCGCCGCGCAGCGCTGAAAGCTCGTTCGCATTGATGAGACTGGTGTGGCGAGCCATGGCACTGAGCGACCGCGAACTGATCATGGACCACATTGCAGCCGACAACCCGGAAGCGGCAATCGCGCTGGACGAGGCTTTTGAAAGCAAAGCCCGGAAAGCGCAATACTCACCGACGATGTACAAAGCGGGAAGATTTCCCGGTACGCATGAAATCGTGGTTCGTCCCAACTACTTAATGATCTATCGCGTGGTGGAAGACTGCGTCGAGATCATCCGGGTGCTGCATGCCAGGCAACAATGGCCATGATTGAACAGCCGGAAAACAAAAAGCCGCCCCTGAGGGCGGCTTCTTGTTTACGCAGGCTTCAGCTTACAGCTGTGGGCCAGCAGCCTTGATGGCGTCGGACACTTCGAACTTCTTGAAGTTTTCGATGAACAAGCCAGCCAGGGCTTTTGCAGCTTCATCGTAAGCAGCCTGGTCAGCCCAGGTGTTGCGTGGGTTGAGCAGGTTGGTTTCAACGCCCGGTACGGCCAGTGGCACGTCGAGGTTGATGGTGTCCAGGTGCTCGGTTTCGCTGCCGATCAGGGCGCCGCTCTGGATCGCTGCGATCACCGCGCGGGTGGTCGGGATGTTGAAGCGCTTGCCCACACCGTAGCCACCGCCGGTCCAGCCGGTGTTGACCAGGTAGACCTTGGAGCCGAAACCGCGGATACGCTTGATCAGCAGCTCTGCGTATTCGCCAGCCGGACGCGGGAAGAACGGCGCGCCGAAGCAGGTGGAGAAGGTCGACTTGATGCCGCTGCCCGAACCCATTTCGGTCGAGCCCACCAGAGCGGTGTAGCCGGACAGGAAGTGGTAGGCCGCTTGTTCTTCGTTGAGGATCGACACTGGCGGCAGCACGCCGGTCAGGTCGCAGGTCAGGAAGATGACCGCGTTAGGCTCGCCACCGAGGTTCTTCTCGGAACGCTTGGCAACGTGCTCCAGCGGGTAGGCGGCGCGGCTGTTCTGGGTCAGGCTGACATCGGTGTAGTCGGCGTGCTTGGCATCGTCGATGACGACGTTTTCCAGTACTGCGCCGTGCTTGATGGCTTTCCAGATGACCGGCTCGTTCTTCTCGGACAAGTCGATGCACTTGGCGTAGCAGCCACCTTCGATGTTGAAGACAACGCCTTCGCCCCAACCGTGCTCGTCGTCGCCGATCAGGTAGCGGCTTTCGTCAGCCGACAGGGTGGTCTTGCCGGTACCCGACAGACCGAAGAACAGGGTCACGTCGCCCTCTTCGCCGATGTTGGCGGCGCAGTGCATTGGCAGCACGTCGGCAGCCGGCAGCAGGAAGTTCTGTACCGAGAACATGGCCTTTTTCATTTCACCGGCGTAACGCATGCCGGCGATCAGGACTTTCTTCTGGGCGAAGTTGAGGATCACGCAACCATCGGAATTGGTGCCGTCACGCTCAGGCACGCACTCGAAGTTGGCAACGTTGAGCACTTGCCACTGATCACGGCCAGCAGGGTTGTACTGTTCAGGATTGATGAACAGGCAACGACCGAACAGGTTCTGCCAGGCAGTCTGGGTGGTCATCTTCACTGGCAGGTAGTGATCGGCAGCCGCGCCTACGTGAACGTAGGAAACGAAGTGATCCTGGGCGTTGTTGAACGCCTCGACGCGGTCCCACAGGGCATCGAACTTGTCGGCCGGGAACTTGCGGTTGATCGGGCCCCAGGCGATGGCGTCCTGAGTGGACGGCTCTTCGACGATGAAACGATCCACCGGCGAACGACCGGTACGGTGACCGGTTTTCACGACCAGCGCGCCAGTATCGGCCAGCTCGCCTTCACCGCGGTTCAGCGCTTCTTTTACCAGCTCATCGACGCTCAGGTCGGTATAGACGGTGTTGTTGGCTTGCGTCATGAGATTCCCCATCCGGCCTGCGGCCGAGTGCTCCAAACGTTTTGTAGTAGAGCTTTGAAAACTACTACAGCGAAAAAAGTGGCCGGATTATGCCAGAAACGCCCAAAAAAAGTAGGGCCCTCCTGTCAGAACGGCGTGTTTCCGGCGTTAGACAGGAGATTTACCTGTGGTGAAACGTTTTAGTGACGAGTATCTGACGGTGTGTCTACACCGCCACCGGCGAACAATTGCTCGATATCGGCGGCATCAAATTGGTAGCGCTGATTGCAGAACTGGCAATCGACTTCGATCTGGCCGCCATGCTCGTTGATCAGCTCCAGCGCGTCATGCTTGCCCAGGCTCACCAGGGCATTGCCGGAGCGCTCACGGGAGCAGCTGCAGCGAAAATGCAGCGGCTGGATATCGAACAGGCGCACGGCATCCTCGTGATACAGGCGATGCAGAACGGTCTCGTTGTCCAGGCCTAGTAATTCCTCAGCCTTCAGGGTATTGGCCAGCGCCTTGACGTGGTTCCAGCTTTCCTCGCGTTCCTCAATGTCCTTCTGGCGGTCGGCCGGCAGCTGCTGCACCAGCAGACCACGGGCACGAATGCCGTCGGCGGCCAGGGTGATGCAGGTGTTGACCTGCTGGGACATGACGAAATAGTTGGTGAAGCATTCCGACAGATCCTTGCCGTCCAGTTCCACCGTGCCCTGATAGCGCTGGCCGTTGACCGGAATGATGGTCAGCACCAGGTGGCCGCCAGGCATCAGATCGGCGAGGGTTGCATCATCCTTGATCTGCTCGGCCGCATAACGGGCCAGGCCACGAATTTCGTGCTCGCTGGTGCACTCGATAGCCAGCAGGGGCACCGGCCCGCTCGACTGCGCCTGGAGGATCAGCAGGCCATCGAACTTCAGCGTACCGACCAGCAGCGCGGCTGCCGCCATCAGCTCGCCGAGCAGCTGTGCCACAGGCTGCGGATAAGGGTGCTTGGCCAGCACTTCGGCGTAGCTGCGCTCCAGCCCGACCATTTCACCGCGAACGTCGCGGTCGTCGAAAAGGAAGCGTTGTGTGTAGTCGGTATCTGGCAAATCGGACATGGGCTTTGGCTATCTGAATGATGACAAAATAATTTCAAGGGCCTATAAAGCCCAGTCTAGAGCACCAGAATGGTGCACTCGTGGTTCGCAGCAAAGAGGTAGTTTATGGACAATTCTTCACTGTTCCAAGCAAGGTGGGCTTGGGGTCCCTTGATTCTCTGCACGGTTTTGCCCGTTGCTCTACTGTGTTTCTGGTTGTGGCCTGTTGGCCAGATCATCTGCCTGACTTTCGACGAATGGCTGTTTCACCTGCTCAACCGGCCACTGGCCGACAATAGCGTCTGGCGTTACATCTGGACCGTCGGCAGCCTGCGCCCGTTCGATATTGTCGTCGGCCTGATCCTCCTCAGCCTGCTGATCCGTGGCGACTGGGTATTCAAGGCCAGCCAGGTGCGCCAGGCCTTCTTCGGCTTCTTCGCTACCCTGGTCCTGCTGCTGGTGATCCGCGCGCTGTTCTCGAAATGGATGAACGCCATGGGCTGGCAGCACAACAGCCCGTCGATGGTGTTCAGCGATGCCATTCACCTCAGCGATTTCTACCCGCAACTTGAAGCACGCTGGGAACTCAAGGACCGCTCCAGCCAGAGCTTCCCTGGCGATCACGCCTCGGTGCTGCTGATCTGGGCGATGTTCATGAGTCTGTTCAGCCGCAAGCTGCTACAGCAATTGCTGGTCTGGGCCCTGGCGCTGCTGTTCATGTTGCCGCGCCTGGTGGCCGGCGCGCACTGGGGCCAGGACGACTACATCGGCGGCGTGCTGATGGCGGTACTGGCCTTGGGCTGGAGCTGCTATACCCCGTTTGCCGCCAAGGCCAGCGCTGCCCTGATGCGCCTGAGCGCACCGCTGTTCGAGCTCATGGCGCGGCTGCCACTGCTCGGGCGCCTGAATGTGGTCAACCCGCGCGCTTAACCGGCGCTGTCATGCAACTGATGCAGCTGGCGCCGCTGTTTCTTGGTGGGCCGGCCATCAGTGCTGACCCCCAGGGCACCGGCCTTGCGCATCGCCGCAGCCTGTTCCCGGCGGGCGATGCTCTGCGCGGTTTCCTCGTATAGCGCCTGAGCTTCAGGCGCGCCGCGACGCACTACCGACAGCGCCTTGACCACCACCGTACGCTCGTCAAAGCCGGTACGCAGGACGAACTCATCGCCCAACCGCGGCTCCTTGCCCGGCTTGCAGCGCTCGCCCCGGCAATGCACCTTGCCGCTTTCGATGGCCGCCTTGGCCAGCGCCCGGGTCTTGTAGAAGCGCGCCGCCCATAGCCATTTATCCAGACGGACCTTGTCATCCTCTTCCGGCTTTTGTGCCATGACATTTCCCCACTTATTTTCGTAAAGGGAACTGTACTACCGTATCTGGCGGATGCAAAAAACACGCGGCGTGCTTACAGTTCACCGACCTGTCGTTCATGCCCGCCCTGGTGCCTGACGACTTACTACGCTGGTTGAGCATTTTGAAGACATTTGACCATTTGACCGTGATCGGCCTGCGCGAGTGGGTGGCCCTGCCGGACCTCGGCCTGGCCGGCCTGCGGGCCAAGATCGACACCGGCGCCAGCACCTCGAGCCTGCACGCCACCGAAGTCGAACCCTTCGAGCGCGATGGCGAGCAGTGGGTGCGTTTCAACGCCCATCTGGGTTCGGTGGTACAACTGCGTCACCGGCGCTGCGAGGCGCCGCTGGTGACGATGAAAACCATCAAGAGCTCCAACGGCCAGGCCCAGACCCGCTACGTGATCCGCACGCCCCTGGCGCTGGGTGACCGGGTGTGGGAGGTGGAATTCACCCTGGCCTGCCGCAAGGCCATGCGCTATCGCCTGTTGCTCGGTTCCAAAGCCCTGATCCATGGCCAGTTGGTGGTCAACCCGGGGCTCAAGTACGTTCAGGACAAGCCGGCATTCCCGGCCACTATCACTCCCTCCACAGGTGTTGCATGAAGATCGCCGTGCTGTCGCGAAACCCGCGTCTGTATTCCACTCGTCGCCTGGTCGAAGCCGGTACCGAACGAGGCCATGAGGTGGTTGTGATCGACACCCTGCGCGCCTATATGAACATTGCCAGCCATAAACCGCAGATCCACTACCGCGGCAAGCCGCTGGAAAACTTCGACGCGGTGATCCCACGAATCGGCGCTTCGGTGACCTTCTACGGCTGCGCGGTGCTGCGCCAGTTCGAAATGATGGGGGTGTTCCCGCTCAACGAATCGGTGGCCATCGCCCGCTCGCGGGACAAGCTGCGCTCGCTGCAGCTGTTGTCGCGCCGGGGTATCGGCCTGCCGGTCACCGGTTTTGCCCACTCGCCGGACGACATCCCCGACCTGATCCAGATGGTCAATGGCGCGCCGCTGGTGATCAAGGTGCTCGAAGGCACCCAGGGCATCGGCGTGGTGTTGTGCGAAACCACCAAGGCGGCCGAGTCGGTGATCGAAGCCTTCATGGGCCTGAAGCAGAACATCATGGTCCAGGAATACATCAAGGAAGCCGGAGGCGCCGATATCCGCTGTTTCGTGGTCGGCGACAAGGTCATCGCCTCGATGAAGCGCCAGGCCAAGCCCGGTGAGTTTCGCTCCAACCTGCACCGCGGCGGCAGCGCCAGCCTGATCAAGATCACCCCGGAAGAGCGCATGACCGCCATCCGCGCCGCTAAGGTCATGGGCCTGAGCGTGGCCGGTGTGGATATCCTGCGCTCCAATCACGGCCCGCTGGTGATGGAGGTCAACTCCTCGCCTGGCCTGGAAGGCATCGAAGTCACCACCGGCAAGAACGTCGCCGGGATGATCATCGAACACCTGGAGAAGAATGGCGGGCCGAACCTGACCCGCACCAAGGGCAAAGGCTAAACAGCGTCGCGCGGCAGCATCAGCCCCAGCGGCAGCCGCACCCGCGCCTCCAGGCCGCCGCCTGAACGGTTGCGCAACTGCACGTTGCCACCGTGCTGGGCGGCGATCCGCTTGACGATCGCCAGGCCCAGCCCGGTGCCCTTGCCGCTGCGGGCACGGTCGCCGCGGATGAACGGGTTGAAGATGCCCTCCAGCTCGCCCGGGTCGATCCCGGCGCCGCGGTCGAGCACGCTCAATACCACGTAGGGCGCGCCATTCTCGCCAGACACATAGGCCGCCACTTCAACGCCCTTGCCGGCGTGGTACAGGGCGTTGCCGATCAGGTTGTTGAGCAAGCGCTTGAGCGACACCCGGCGCAGCGGGAACGGCGGGATCGGCTCCAGGCACAGGCGCACCTGTTCCTCCGGCTGGTTGAACGGCGCCACCACCTCACGCACCAGTTCACTGAAATCGACCTCTTCGACCGGCTCATCGCGACCATCGCGGATGAACGCCAAAAACTGGTCGAGAATCGCGTCCATGTCTTCGATATCGCGGACCATGTCGTCGGTCAGGTCGCTTTCGTTGGCCAGCAACGACAACGACAGGCGCAGGCGCGTCAGCGGTGTGCGCAGGTCATGGGAGACCCCGGCGAGCATCAGTTCACGTTCGCGCCCGGCCTGCTCGACATCCTCGGCCATCTGGTTGAAGGCACGGTACACCTCGGTCATTTCACTCGGCGTATCGCTGATCGGCAAGCGCACGCTGCGCCCCTGGCCCAATTGCCGGGCGGCGAACACCAGACGCTTGAGCGGCTGGTTGAGCTGGCGCACGAAAATCCAGGCCGAGGCGGTCGACAACAGGCCGATGGCCAGGAACCAGCCAAGCACGCTCCAGATCTTCTGCCCACGCAGCGGATGCGGATACAGCGGCACCTTCAGCCAGCCATCGCCCAGGCTCGGCGCCCGTACCCACAAGGCCGGCGGCGCATGTACACGCAGGCGCACCTCGGTGTCGGCGCCAAGTTCGGCCTGCATCTGGCGCTGGTAGATTTCGCTGTACGGCCAGTGCTGCTCACCCTCGGGCACCCCGGAGCCAACCACCCGGATCAGCCCCGCCGCCTCGGCGATCTTGTCGCGATCGGACTCATCGGCAGCCCAGTAGGCGCGCAGGGTCAGGGCCACGCCATGGCTGTATTGGCGGTCGACCAGCACGTCCTCGTTCATCAGCAGGTACACCAGGGTCAGGGCCTTGGAGAACAGCACAACGATCAGCACCAGCCAGAGGGTGCGGGCGAAGAAGCTTTGCGGGAACCACAGGGGCGTTTTCATCGACAACGGCTACACACTATGCGGGAACGAGCGGGGCTCGCAGGCTTTGCAAAGCGCTGCACAGGCAAAAACAGGGCAACCCCGAAGGCCTGCCCTGCTGGCGGTGAGCTACTCCTGCAAACGAAATATCACTTGCTGGCATTACCATCCGGCACAAACACATAACCAACGCCCCAGACGGTCTGGATGTAACGCGGCTTGGACGGGTCGGGTTCGATCATCCGGCGCAGGCGCGAGATCTGCACGTCGATGGAGCGTTCGAGGGCGTCCCACTCGCGGCCACGGGCCAGGTTCATCAGCTTGTCGCGGGTCAACGGCTCGCGGGCGTGCATCACCAGCGCCTTGAGCACGGCGAACTCACCGGTGGTGAGCATGTGCACTTCTTCGCCGCGCTTGAGTTCGCGGGTGGCCAGCGACAGCTCGTAGTCGCCGAAGGTGACGGTTTCGTCCTCGCTGCCCGGTGCACCCGGTACTGCCGGGGCCTGGCGGCGCAGCACGGCCTTGACCCGGGCCATCAGTTCGTCGGGGTTGAACGGCTTGGCCAGGTAGTCGTCGGCACCCAGCTCCAGGCCCTTGATGCGGCTCAGCTCGTCGCCCTTGGCGGTGAGCATGATGATCGGGATCTGGTTGTTGGCGGCGCGCAGGCGGCGGCAGGCGGTCAGGCCGTCTTCGCCGGGCAGCATCAGGTCGAGCACCACCAGGTTGAAAACCTCGCGGGCCAGCAGGCGGTCCATCTGTTCGGTATTGGGTACTGCACGGGCGCGATAACCCTTGCTGGTGAAGAACCGTTCCAGCAGGCTGCTCAGGCCCGGGTCATCGTCGACGATGAGAATTTTGTCGCCTTCGGCGGTTTGTGCAGTGCTGCTCATGGGTAGCTCCTCTAATCTCGGCACGCATTATGGCTTAGCCATCAATGGCCGTGCCGTGTGCATTGTTAGCAGATTTTTCCCCGGGTGCCAGTATTGCCGGGCCGACAACTGGCCTGCTGCTATCACCGCAAGCCGGACGCGCTGGGTATAATGCGCCGCTTTCAGCCAGCGCCGCATTGACCACAAGCGCTCTACAGCGCCCGCCCGCGGCCTTTGTATTCACAATTTGTCAGGTGGTTTTATGGACAGCATCAACAGCCGCATCGCCGAGGAACTCGGTGTCCGCCCACAACAGGTCGAAGCGGCCGTGGCTCTACTTGATGAAGGTTCGACCGTGCCTTTTATCGCCCGTTACCGGAAAGAAGTCACCGGTAGCCTGGATGACACCCAGCTGCGTCACCTTGAAGAGCGCCTGCGCTACTTGCGCGAGCTGGACGAACGGCGTGTCAGCATCCTTGCCAGCATCGAAGAGCAAGGCAAGCTGACCCCGGAACTGGCCCGTGAAATCAAATTGGCCGACACCAAGACCCGCCTCGAAGACCTGTACCTGCCGTACAAGCAAAAGCGCCGCACCAAGGGCCAGATCGCCCTGGAAGCCGGCCTCGGCGAGCTGGCCGACGGCCTGCTGAGCGACCCGCAACTGAGCCCTGAAACCGAAGCCGCGCGTTTCGTCGACGCCGAAAAAGGCGTGGCCGATGTCAAAGCCGCCCTCGAAGGCGCCAAGTACATCCTCATGGAGCGCTTTGCCGAAGACGCCAGCCTGCTCGACAAGCTGCGCAGCTTTCTCAAGCAGGAAGCGGTGCTCAGCGCCCGCCTGGTGGCCGGCAAGGAAGAGGAAGGGGCGAAGTTCCGTGACTACTTCGAGCACGACGAAGTGCTCAAGAGCGTACCGTCGCACCGCGCCCTGGCGATTTTCCGCGGCCGCAACGAAGGCGTGCTGTCCGCTTCGCTGAAAGTCGGCGAAGAACTGCCGGGCACCCTGCACCCGTGCGAAATGATGATCGCCGAGCGTTTCGGCCTGCAAAATCAGAACCGTCCTGCCGACAAATGGCTGGCCGAAGTGGTGCGCTGGACCTGGAAGGTCAAGCTCTACAGCCACCTTGAAACCGACCTGTTCGGCGAGCTGCGCGACAACGCCGAAGGCGAGGCGATCAACGTCTTCGCCCACAACCTGCACGACCTGCTGCTGGCCGCCCCGGCCGGCCCGCGCGCCACCCTGGGCCTGGACCCGGGCCTGCGCACCGGTTGCAAGGTCGCCGTGGTCGATGCCACCGGCAAGCTGCTGGACACCGCCACCGTCTACCCGCACGTACCAAAAAACCAGTGGGACCAGACCATCGCCGTGCTCGCCGCGCTGTGCGCCAAGCACTCGGTCGAGCTGATCGCCATCGGTAACGGCACCGCCAGCCGCGAAACCGACAAGCTCGCCGCCGAACTGATCAAAAAATATCCAGCGCTGAAAATGACCAAGGTCATGGTCTCCGAAGCCGGTGCTTCGGTGTACTCGGCCTCGGAGCTGGCGGCCAAGGAGTTCCCGGACCTCGACGTGTCGATCCGTGGCGCTGTGTCGATCGCCCGCCGCCTGCAAGACCCGCTGGCGGAACTGGTGAAGATCGAGCCGAAATCCATCGGTGTCGGCCAGTACCAGCACGATGTTTCGCAGTTGAAGCTGGCCCGTGGCCTGGATGCGGTGGTCGAGGACTGCGTGAACGCCGTCGGCGTCGACGTCAACACCGCGTCGGTGGCGCTACTGGCGCGCATCTCCGGCCTCAACAGCACCCTGGCACAGAACATCGTCGCCCACCGCGACGCCAACGGCGCCTTCAAGACCCGCGCCGCGCTGAAGAAAGTCAGCCGCCTGGGCGAAAAAACCTTCGAACAGGCCGCAGGCTTTCTGCGCGTCATGAACGGCGACAACCCGCTGGACGCCTCGGCGGTGCACCCGGAAGCCTACCCGCTGGTGCAACGCATTGCCGCCGAGACCGACCGTGACATCCGTTCGCTGATCGGCGACAGCGGCTTCCTCAAGCGCCTGGACCCGAAGAAGTTCACCGACGAAACCTTCGGCCTGCCGACGGTCACCGACATCCTCCAGGAACTGGACAAACCCGGCCGCGACCCACGCCCGGAGTTCAAGACCGCCGAGTTCCAGGAAGGCGTCGAAGACCTCAAGGACCTGCAACTGGGGATGATCCTCGAAGGCGTGGTGACCAACGTCACCAACTTCGGTGCCTTTGTCGACATCGGCGTGCACCAGGATGGCCTGGTGCATATCTCGGCGCTGTCGGAGAAGTTCATCAAGGATCCGCGTGAAGCGGTCAAGGCCGGCGACGTGGTCAAGGTCAAGGTCATGGAAGTCGACATCCCGCGCAAACGCGTCGGCCTGTCGATGCGCATGAGCGACACCCCGGGCGAGAAGATCGACGGCGCCCGTGGCAGCCGCCCGGGCTCGGCCCCGCGCCAACAGAGTGCCCCAGCCCGCGCCAAGGAAACCCCGGCACCGGCCAACAACGCCATGGCCTCGCTGTTCGCCAACGCCAAGCAGCTGAAGAAGAAGTGATGACGGTTCCCGACGACGTCGTCTTCAGCGCCTTCAGCCAGTTGCTCGGCTGCCGTCTGCAACGCCTGGAAAACGGCGTTGCCGAGGTGGCCATGGCCCTGGAGCCGCACCTGCGCAACCGCGGCGGCAAGCTGCATGGCGGGGCAATCTTCAGCCTGGTCGACACCACCATGGGCCTGGCCTGCTCCAGTTCCCATGGTTTCGACCAGCAGAGCGTGACCCTCGAATGCAAGATCAACTACCTGCGCGCGGTCAGCGAAGGTGACGTGCTGTGCATCGCCCGGGTGCTGCATGCCGGGCGGCGCACGCTGGTGGTCGACGCCGATGTACTCCAGGGCGACAAACTGGTGGCAAAAGCACAGGGGACTTTCGTCGTCCTCTAGCCGCAAATGGCCAAACTGCGGTACTTTCGGCAGAGCGCAGGCGCTGCCGAAAGCCGGCCAAAACCAGGCGACAACGCCAGTTCCTCTGTCCACCCTTGTAGACCGTCATCTCTACCCCCATATTGGGGCGACTGACGCGTGAAGGAATCCATCTTGAGCGAACTTCTCAACCGCCGCCTGAGCCTGCTCGGCCAAGGCGACAACCTCTCCCTGCTCAAGCAGTGCCTGCACGGCATCGAGCGTGAATGCCTGCGTGTGACCGAGGAAGGTCGTCTGGCCCAGACTCCGCACCCCGAAGCCCTGGGCGCGGCGTTGACCCACGAGCAGATCACCACGGACTACTCGGAGTCGCTGCTGGAGTTCATCACCCCAGCCCTGGCGGACCCGGCGCAGACCCTCGAAAGCCTGGAGAACATCCACCGCTTCGCTTACACCAAGCTTGGCAACGAGTTCCTCTGGAGCCCGTCGATGCCCTGCCCGCTGCCGGCCGAGGAAGACATTCCGATCGCCTGGTACGGCACCTCCAACATCGGTCAGCTCAAGTACGTCTACCGCAAGGGCCTGGCCCTGCGCTACGGCCGCACCATGCAGTGCATCGCCGGGATTCACTACAATTTCTCGCTGCCAGAAAAACTCTGGCCGCTGCTGCGCGAAGCGGAACACAGCACGGTGGATGATCGCGACTATCAGTCGTCGGCCTACATCGCCCTGATCCGCAACTTCCGTCGCTACAGCTGGCTGCTGATGTACCTGTTCGGCGCCTCGCCGGCCCTGGATGCCGGCTTCTTGCGTGGCCGCCCGCACCAGCTTGAGCAGTTCGACGCCGACACCCTGTACCTGCCCTACGCCACCAGCCTGCGTATGAGCGACCTGGGTTACCAGAGCAACGCCCAGGCCGGCCTGACGCCGTGCTACAACAACCTCGCCAGCTACACCGACAGCCTGCGCAAGGCGGTGGCCACGCCGTACGCGCCCTATGTCGAGATCGGTACGCACAAGGATGGCGAGTGGGTTCAGCTGAACACCAACATCCTGCAGATCGAAAACGAGTACTACTCCAACATTCGCCCCAAGCGCGTCACCTACAGCGGCGAGCGGCCGATCCAGGCGCTGATGGCCCGTGGCATCCAGTACGTCGAAGTGCGCTGCCTGGACATCAACCCGTTCCTGCCCACCGGTATCGACCTGCCGCAAGCGCGTTTCCTCGACGCCTTCCTGCTGTTCTGCGCCCTGGAAGACAGCCCGCTGCTGGGCAACCAGGAATGCGGTAACTGCACCGGCAACTTCCTCAGCGTGGTCAAGGAAGGTCGCCGCCCGGGCCTGCAACTGCAGCGTGACGGCCAGCCGGTCGAACTCAAGCAGTGGGCCGATGAATTGCTCGAACGCATCGCGCCACTGGCCGAACTGCTTGACCGCAGCCAGGGCGGCGACGAACACGCCAAGGCCCTGCAGGCGCAGAAAGCCAAGGTCAGCGACCCTGCCCTGACGCCATCGGCGCAGGTGCTGGCGAGCATGACCGAGCACAAGGAAAGCTTCAGCCGCTTCGCCTTGCGCCAAAGCCAGGTGCATGCCGAGTTCTTCCGCGCCCAAGCCCTTTCAGCCGAGCAGCAGCAAGGTTTCGAAAGCGCAGCGCGCCAGTCCCTGGAAGCCCAGGCCAAGCTTGAGCGTGAAGAGGACAAGGCTGATTTCGACCTGTTCGTCAGCGCTTACCAGGCGAGCATCCTGGCGATCAGCAACTGACATGACCCGCACCGTTACCCCGCGCAAACCCCGGGCCCGCAGCCAGGCGAGGATCGATTCGATCCTCGAGGCGGCGCGCACGCTGCTGGCCAGCGAAGGGGTGGCCAGCCTGTCGATTTACAGCGTGGCCGAGCGCGCGCAGATTCCGCCGTCGTCGGTGTATCACTTCTTCGCCAGTGTCCCGGCGTTGCTTGAAGCACTCACCGCCGACGTGCACGGCGCCTTTCGCGCCTGCCTTGAAGCACCGATTGATTCAGCGGCGCTGAACACCTGGCACGACCTGTCGCGCCTGGTCGAGCAGCGCATGCTGGTGATCTACAACGAAGACGCCGCGGCCCGGCAATTGATTCTCGCCCAGCATGGCCTGAGCGAAGTGACCCAGGCTGACCGCCAGCACGACATCGAGCTGGGCGACCTGATGCACAGGCTGTTTGCCGCGCATTTCCAGTTGCCGGTGTTACCGGAAGATGTCGATGTGTTTGCCCTGGCCATGGAGCTGGGAGACCGGGTGTATGCCCGTTCGGTGCAGTTGCATGGGCAGATTACGCCGCGCATGGCCGAGGAAGGGATGCGGGTGTTTGATGCGTATCTGGGCTTGTACCTACCGCCCTTTCTGCCTAAACGCTGACGGCCTCATCGCGGGTCAAGCCCGCTCCTACAGGGAGCGGGCTTGACCCGCGATTTTCAGAGCTTGGCGATCGACACTTCGGTCGACTTCACAAAGGCAATCACCTCGCTGCCAATAGTCAATTCCAGCTCACGCACCGAACGGGTGGTGATCACCGAGGTGACGATACCCGAGGCGGTCTGCACATCGATTTCCGACAATACCGGGCCTTCGAGGATTTCTTTGACGGTGCCTTTGAACTGGTTGCGTACGTTGATCGCTTTGATAGTCATCTGCTTGGTTCCTTACAGGTCAGAGAGCCCAACGCAATTGCGTCGGCAAAGGTGCGACAGGTTCCGGCTCGGGCGGTGTGCCCGGAATCGACAGAACCCGGTTGAGAACTTCGGTTTCCAGTGCAGCCAGGCGATGTGAGCCGCGTACCCGCGGGCGTGGCAGGTCGACGATAAGGTCCAGGCCCACCTCGCCGTCTTCGATGAGAATCACCCGGTCGGCTACCGCCACCGCCTCGCTGACGTCGTGGGTAACCAGCAACACGGTGAAGCCGTGCTGGCGCCACAGCCGTTCGATCAACTGCTGCATCTCGATCCGGGTCAGGGCATCCAGTGCCCCCAGCGGCTCATCAAGCAGCAACAGGCGTGGCTGGTGAATCAGTGCCCGGGCCAGGGCCACGCGCTGCTTCTGGCCACCCGACAAGGCCGCCGGCCATTCATTGGCACGCTCGGCCAGGCCGACCGCTGCCAGCGCTTCCAGCGCCCGTGGCCGCCAGTTGCCCGAGAGGCCCAGGCCAACGTTGTCGATAACCTTCTTCCACGGCAGCAGGCGCGCTTCCTGGAACATCAGGCGGGTGTCTTCCTGGGCTTCGCGCAGCGGCGCGGAACCTGCCAGCAACTCGCCGCCACTGGGTTGGTCGAGGCCGGCGAGCAAGCGCAGCAAGGTGCTCTTGCCGCAGCCACTGCGCCCGACAATGGCGACGAACTGCCCAGCCGGAATGTGCAGGTCGATATCGCGCAGTACCTGGCGCTGGCCGAAGGTCTTCTGCAGGTTCTGCGCCGCCAGCGGAATCCCGCGCAGCAGCCGTGGTGGTGGATCCTTGAGGATGGTCATGCGCCCTCTCCCCTGCTCGCTTGATAGGCCGGATGCCAGCGCAGCCAGACCCGCTCGAGGCCGCGTGCGGCCAGATCGGCAAGCTTGCCGAGCACGGCATAGAGAACGATCGCCAGGACCACCACATCGGTCTGCAGGAACTCGCGGGCGTTCATTGCCAGGTAGCCGATGCCGGCGTTAGCCGAAATGGTTTCGGCAACGATCAGGGTCAGCCACATAAAGCCCAGGGCAAAGCGCACGCCGACCAGGATCGACGGCAAGGCACCGGGCAGAATCACCTGGCGAAACAGCTCGAAGCCGGACAAACCATAGCTGCGGGCCATTTCCACCAGCGCCGGGTCGACGTTGCGGATGCCGTGGTAGGTGTTCAGGTAGATCGGGAACAAAGTGCCCAGGGCCACCAGAAAAATCTTTGCCGACTCGTCGATGCCGAACCACAGGATCACCAGCGGAATCAGCGCCAGGTGAGGTACGTTGCGGATCATCTGCACCGAACTGTCGAGCAGGCGTTCGCCCCATTTCGACAGGCCGGTGATAAAGCCCAGCGCCAGGCCGATGGCACCGCCAATCACAAAACCGACGGCGGCGCGCCAGCCACTG
The DNA here is from genome assembly GCF_900101695.1 of Pseudomonas sp. UC 17F4. Classification (NCBI taxonomy): domain Bacteria; kingdom Pseudomonadati; phylum Pseudomonadota; class Gammaproteobacteria; order Pseudomonadales; family Pseudomonadaceae; genus Pseudomonas; species Pseudomonas sp. UC 17F4. The sequence continues at coordinate 1,000,494 of NZ_FNKV01000001.1, read as the reverse complement.
ATTGCCAGGTGGGTCCAGATCTCGCCGCTGCGTACCAGCTCGACGCCAGCGCTTAATACCGCGCTGGGCGCCGGCAAAATCCGCGTCGACAGCCAGCCGACGCTGACTGCCAGTTGCCAGACCGCCAACAACAGCAGCGGCAACGCCCAGGGCGCCAGGCGTTGCTGCCAGGGAGTGGATTTACGACTCATGGCCCGGCCCTCAGCGCTGCGCCGAGGATTTAGGCAGGATGTCGTTGGCGACCATCTCGCCGAACGGGCTCACGTAGCCACCGCTTTGCGGCAGTTGCGGGCGCTCCACGTCCAGGTGCGGGAACAGCAGCTCGGCGACCCGGTACGACTCTTCCAGGTGTGGATAACCGGAGAAGATGAAGGTATCGATGCCCAATGCTGCGTATTCCTTGACCCGCTCGGCCACGGTCGGGCCGTCGCCGACCAGCGCCGTGCCGGCACCGCCGCGCACCAGGCCGACACCGGCCCAGAGGTTGGGGCTGACTTCGAGGTTGTCGCGGTTGCCGCCATGCAGCGCGGCCATGCGTTGCTGGCCGACCGAATCGAAGCGTGCCAGCGAGGCCTGGGCGCGGGCGATGGTGTCGTCGTCCAGGTGCGAGATCAGCCGCTCGGCGGCCTGCCAGGCTTCGGCGTTGGTTTCACGCACGATCACGTGCAGGCGGATGCCGAAGCGCACCGTGCGGCCTTGCTTGGCGGCCTTGGCGCGCACTTGCTCGATCTTCTCGGCCACCGCCGCAGGCGGCTCGCCCCAGGTCAGGTACAGCTCGACCTGCTCGGCTGCCAGGTCCTGGGCCGCTTCTGAAGAGCCGCCAAAGTACAGCGGCGGACGCGGCTGCTGGATCGGCGGATAGAGCAGCTTGGCGCCTTTGACCTGGATGTGCTGGCCGTCGTAGTCGACGGTTTCGCCTTCCAGCACCCGGCGCCAGATGCGGGTAAATTCCACCGAGGCCTGGTAGCGCTCTTCATGGCTGAGGAACAGGCCGTCACCGGACAGCTCTTCCGGATCGCCGCCGGTGACCAGGTTGAACAAGGCACGGCCACCGGAAAGACGATCCAGGGTTGCCGCCTGACGCGCCGCCACGGTCGGCGAGATGATCCCCGGGCGCAGCGCGACCAGGAACTTCAGGCGCTGGGTTACCGGGATCAGCGACGCGGCAACCAGCCAGGAGTCCTCGCAGGAACGCCCGGTCGGAATCAACACGCCACCAAAACCGAGGCGGTCGGCGGCCTGGGCAATCTGCTGCAGGTAGCCGTGATCGACGGCGCGCGCGCCCTCGGCGGTGCCAAGGTAATGGCCGTCGCCATGGGTGGGAAGAAACCAGAATACGTTGAGGCTCATTGGAGTTGTCTCCTAGGGGTGGCGCAGACCGGGGCGGCGCCCCGGCGCGGGCAAATCGTCAAGGGGCGCTGGCGACCTTGGCCGGTGGGGTCCAGATCACATCCTTGATGCTCAAGGGCTTGGGAATCAGCTTGAGCGTCTTGAAGGTGTCGGCGATCTTCTGCTGGGCAGCGATCACTTGCGGGGTCAGGAAGGCAGCGCCATAGCCCTGGCGCTTGACCGAGGTCAGGGTGATGTCGCCCGGCAGGCCGAGCAGCGGCGCGACCTGGTCAGTGACTTCCTGCGGGTTGGCCTTGGACCACTCGCCCACCGCGCGCACTTCATCGACCAGCGCGCTGATCACTTCAGGGTGCTTTTGCGCATAAGGCTTGGTCGCCAGGTAGAACTGGTGGTTGTCGACGATGCCCTGGCCATCGCGCAGGGTGCGCGCCTGCAGCTGCTGCTCGGCAGCCGCCTGGTACGGGTCCCAGATCACCCAGGCATCGACGCTGCCGCGCTCGAAGGCGGCGCGGGCATCGGCGGGCGGCAGGAACACCGGCTGGATGTCGCTGTACTTGAGGCCGGCGTCCTCCAGGGCGCGGACCAGCAGGTAGTGAACGTTGGAGCCTTTGTTCAGCGCGACTTTCTTGCCCTTGAGCTCTTGCACCGACTGGATCGGCGAGCCCTTGGGCACCAGGATCGCTTCGCTGTGCGGTGCCGGCGGCTCGTAGGCGACATACAGCAGGTCGGCGCCAGCGGCCTGGGCGAACACCGGCGGGGTTTCGCCGGTGACGCCGAAGTCGATCGAGCCGACATTCAGGCCTTCGAGCAGTTGCGGGCCACCGGGGAATTCAGTCCATTGCACCTGCACGCCCTGGGCGGCAAGGCGTTTTTCCAGCGTGCCCTTGGCTTTGAGCAACACCAGGGTGCCGTACTTCTGGTAACCGATACGCAGGCTTTCAGCCTGGGCTTGAGTAATGGCGCCGAAGGACACAGCCGCAGCAAACAGAGCGACCAGACCACGACGCAAAATGACAGTGCGCATAGCGCTCTCCTTTGCTGTTGGGGTTCAGGCTGCACCTGCTTGCCCGTTGGCGGGCGAGTAAGGTGGGAATTACAGGTAACGGATGGAAAGCCTCAGATGCTCCAGCGAGCACTGAGCAGACGTTCATTCAACACGCCCGGGGCAACCGGTTTGGGTCGACGCGCCAGGGCGCTGTGGAACAGTTCGAGCGATTCCAGCAGGCGCTGCTCCAGCGCCGGCGCCAGTTGCGCGGCGGCACTGCCTTCGCCGTAGGCGATCTGGCTGTCGTCGGCGAAGATGCCTTGCAGGGTTTCCTGGGCCTTGAGCGCAGACAGTACCGGCTTGAGCGCGTAGTCCACAGCGAGCATGTGGGCGATGCTGCCGCCGGTTGCGATCGGCAGCACCACCTTGTGGTTCAGGGCGCGTTCGGGCAGCAGGTCGAGCAGGGTTTTCAGCGCACCGGCAAACGAAGCCTTGTACACCGGAGTGGCAACCACCAAGCCGTCGGCCTGCTCTACCAACTGCAGAAAATGCTGCACCCTGGGGCTGTCGAAGCGTGCATGCAGCAGGTCTTCGGCGGGAAAGTCGCGCACCTGGAATGTCACCACTTCCACGCCCTGGCCCTGCAGCCACTGGCGGCTGCGCTCAAGCAGGACGCCGGAGCGCGAACGCAGACTGGGACTACCACCGAGAGAAACAACCAGCATTGGAGCGCATCCTTGATCGTGTTCTAGAGGGCCGCGAGTTGCAGTTCTCGCTGGAGTGGAGTGACCTTAACAGCTCGATACATATATCTATAAATCATATTTTTTCATTTGTTTATTCTTTACGGAACTATAGGAGCATCGCGGGGCAAGCCCGCTCCTACCGGCCTCCAGGGGAATAAAAAAAGGGCCGTAAACGGCCCGAGTTCCCTGCTATGGCTAAAGATCAACGATTGGGTTGCGGGGTCAGGCGCAGGTATGGCTTGACCGCCCGGTAACCCTTGGGAAAGCGGCGCTTGATTTCGTCTTCATCCTTGAGCGATGGCACGATCACCACTTCGTCACCGTCCTGCCAGTTGGCCGGGGTGGCAACCTTGTGGTTGTCGGTCAGTTGCAGCGAATCGATTACCCGCAAGATCTCATGGAAGTTGCGCCCGGTGCTGGCCGGGTAGGTGATGGTCAGGCGGATCTTCTTGTTCGGGTCGATGACGAACAGGGAACGCACCGTCAGGGTGTCGCTGGCATTGGGATGAATCAGGTCGTAGAGGTCAGAAACCTTGCGATCGGCATCAGCCAGGATCGGGAAGTTGACGACAGTGTTCTGGGTTTCGTTGATGTCTTCGATCCAGCGGTGGTGCGAATCGACCGGGTCCACCGACAGGGCAATGGCCTTGACTCCGCGCTCGGCGAACTGCTCCTTGAGCTTGGCGGTGAAACCCAGTTCGGTGGTGCACACCGGAGTAAAGTCGGCCGGGTGGGAGAACAGCACGCCCCAGCTGTCGCCCAGCCATTCGTGGAAGCGGATCTTGCCGGCGCTGGAATCCTGTTCGAAGTCGGGGGCGATATCGCCGAGTCTGAGGCTCATGGTGCGGCTCCTTGGCTGGGTTCGTTATGGCTTCACTGTGCCTGCTTCCTGCTGAAATTAAAAAGAATAAATATTGATTTATTTAGAACTAACAGAAACATCAAAAAACAGGCAAAACAACGCCCGCGCGGCACAGGGCCGGGCGGGCGCGCTTTTCTCGCCTTACAGCAGCGGGATGGAGTAGCTGAGGATCAGACGGTTTTCGTCCTGGTCCTTGGTGTTGGCAATGTCGCTGCGCCAAGTGGCGTTTTTCCACATGATGCCCAGGCCCTTGAGGGTGCCTTCCGGTACCACGTAGGCCACGGTGATATCACGCTCCCACTCGGTACGGTCACCGATTGCCGAATCGATGTTATCGCCTTTGAGGTAGGTGACGCCGGCAGTAGCGCCCGCCAGGCCGACCTTGGCGAAATCGTAGGAGTAGCGAGCCTGCCAGGTACGCTCACCGGCACGGCCGAACTTCTGGATCTGCGAGTCGGTGATGGTGTAGTTGGACGAGCCGTCACCCTGGTTCAGCCAAGGGAAGTCGCTGTCACCGCTAGAGACCTGGTAACCGCCACCGAAGGTGTGACCCTGGACGGTGTAGAGGAACAGGGCGCTGTACAGATCGTTATCAACCTTGCCCTTGGTGCCGTTGCCGTACCAGCCGCTGGTGAAGTAGGCCGGATCGTTGCTGTTGGCGCCGTCGTCAGTGCTGTGGAAGTAACGGAAGTCGGACTTCAGCACGCCCGGGCCGATTGCCCAGTTGTGTACCGCACCCAGGAAGTGCTGTTTGTAGAAGTCTTCCAGGTTGCCATAGTAGTACTGCAGCAGCAGGTCCTTGGTGACCTTGTAGTCGGCACCGGCGTAGAGGAACTTGTTGCTGAACTTGCCGGTACGGGCGTTGTTGGCGCCAGCGATCGACATTTCTTCGTTGTTGCTGGAGTTACGGCCTTTGACGTGCTCGATCTGACCACCGATCAGGGTCAGGTCCTTGAACTCGTTCGAGGTGATCTGACCACCTTCGAAGGTTTGCGGCAGCAGGCGACCATCGTTGTACGAGATGACCGGCAGCTTCGGCAGCAGGGTGCCGTAGCGCAGTTCGGTCTGGGAAATCTTGGCCTTGGCGGTCAGGCCCAGGCTGGAGTACTCGTCAACTGCACGACCGTTGCTGTCGGTCGGGAACACCGAACCGCCATAGGAGGCGCTGGTCGGGTTGCCATGACGGCCCTTGCCCGAGTCCAGACGCACGCCCAACAGGGCAATAGCGTCAACACCAAAGCCGACGGTGCCCTGGGTGAAGCCCGAGGCGTAATCGACCTGGAAGCCCTGACCCCATTCTTCCTGGTAGTTGGTGCTGGTGTTGGTACCGTGGTTACGGTTGTCGGTGTTGATATAGAAGTTGCGCAGCTTCAGTGTTGCCTTGCTGTCTTCGATGAAGCCGGCAGCACCCGCCTGCTGGGCCAGAACCCCAACGGCCACGGCAAGTGCCAAGGTGGACTTGTACATGTTTTGCTCCTCTACGTTCTAATTCTTGTGTGTCGCTTACGGCAGGATCTTTGTGTCCCGCTCGACGTCGATGGGCGATTAGCACCAAAGGGTGACCGTCAAGTCAATCGTAACTATTCATTTCACTACTTTGGTCTAATGCACCAGCGGTGGGGGTGAAGGATAATGACAATCCTATAAATCCAAAAAGACTTATTTCGTAATTTTTCAGATTATTACGGAATATCACCCAAGATTTTTCTTCGCTGCCGTTATCGGCACATAAGCTAATTCCTAAAGGATATTTCAAAGCGGTTTTTTAGATCGCTTAGCTTCGCCGATCCTTCCCCTTCGACAAAGTAGCCCTCATGGCCAGGCCATCATTGCGTTTCCTCTGCGCCCTGACCTTGACCAGCGTCACTTTTGTCGCCCAGGCCGATGGCGCCTATAGGCTGGAGCGGACTTGCCCCGCGATGACTCCCCCCTTTCGCAAGCCTTAAATCAATTGGCTCCTAAGCTAATGCTAAAAAGTTATTTATTTTAACTTTCTTAGATCATCTAGTCTTATCCCACACCAACACAATCGCCCGCCTGACAAGGAGTTAACCATGACCCTGCATGCTCCCCTGCGCCTGTTCGCCGCCCTGACCCTGGCCGGCACCAGCTGGTTTGCCCAGGCGGCCGACCTGACGGTGGCCTACCAGACCACCGTCGACCCGGCGAAAGTCGCCCAGGTCGACGGCACCTACGAGAAAACCAGCAAGGCCGATATCGACTGGCGCAAATTCGACAGCGGCGCCGACGTGATCACCGCCGTGGCCTCCGGCGACGTGCAGATCGGCTACCTCGGCTCCAGCCCGCTGGCCGCCGCTGCGACCCGCAAACTGCCGGTGGAAACCTTCCTGATCGCCACCCAGATCGGCGCAGCCGAAGCCCTGGTCGCCCGCGACGGCGCCGGCATCAACTCGCCACAGGACCTGATCGGCAAGAAGATTGCCGTGCCGTTCGTCTCCACCGGTCACTACAGCCTGCTGGCCGCACTCAAGCAATGGAACATCGACCCGGCCAAGGTACAGATCCTCAACCTCGCGCCACCGGCAATCATCGCCGCCTGGAAGCGCGGCGACATCGACGCCACCTACGTCTGGGACCCGGCCCTGGGCGTGGCCAAGGAAAACGGCAAGGTGCTGATCACCTCCGCTGAGCTGGCCGAAAAAGGCGCGCCGACTTTCGATGCCTGGATCGTGCGCAAGGACTTCGCCGCCAAGCACCCGGAGATCGTCAAGGCCTTCGCCAAGGTCACCCTGGATGCCTACGCCGACTACCGCAAGGACCCGCAAGCGTGGCTGGCAAACCAGAGTAACGTCGACAAGCTGGTCAAGCTCTCCGGCGCCAAGGCGGCTGACATCCCTGGCCTGCTGCAAGGCAACGTGTTCCCGCTGGCCGCTGACCAGGTCGCAGCACTCGGTGCACCGACCACCCAGGCAATCACCGACACCGCCACCTTCCTCAAGGAGCAAGGCAAGGTCGAAGCGGTGCTGCCGGACTACGCGCCTTACGTCAGCGCCAAATTCATCGCCAACTGAGACTCGGAGCAGACCATGGCCCTGTTACAACTGGAGCGCATCAGCGCACAGTACCCCGGCGCGGCCGAGCCGGTGCTGGCCGATATCAACCTGAGCCTGGGCCCGCAGCAATTGCTGGTGGCCCTCGGCCCTTCGGGCAGCGGCAAGACCTCGTTGCTCAACCTGATTGCCGGTTTCGTGGCGCCCAGCAGTGGCCGTATCACCCTCGACGGCGAGCCGGTACAAGGTCCGGGCGCCGAGCGCGGCGTGGTGTTCCAGGATGATGCTCTACTGCCCTGGCAAGACGTGCTGGCCAACGTCGCCTTCGGCCTGGAACTGGCCGGCGTGCCACGCGCCAGCCGCGAGAAAAAGGCCCGCGAAATGCTCGCCCTGGTCGACCTGGCGGACTTCGGCAACCGGCGCATCTGGCAATTGTCCGGTGGCCAGAAGCAGCGCGTGGGCCTGGCCCGGGCGCTGGCCGCCGATCCGCGGGTTCTGCTGATGGACGAGCCGTTCGGCGCGCTGGATGCCTTTACCCGTGAACAGATGCAGGAGTTGCTGTTGCAGGTCTGGCAGCGTACCGCCAAGCCGGTATTCCTGATTACCCACGACATTGAAGAGGCGGTGTTCCTCGCCACCGAACTGGTGTTGCTGGCGCCGAACCCCGGGCAGATCGTCGAACGCCTGCAACTGGACTTTGGCCAGCGCTACAGCGCCGGCGAGTCGGCCCGTTCGATCAAGTCCGACCCGCGCTTTATCGAAACCCGCGAGCACGTGCTGGCCCGGGTGTTCTCCCAACGCAGTGCCGCAACGCGGCAGGAGTCCGCATGAGCAGCCTGGATGTCCCGGTAGCGAGCAAACGCACCGCCAGCCACACTGCGCCGAGCAAACCCCGGCGCAGCCTGAGCACCCGCTGGATCAGCGGCCTGACCCTGGCCACGCTGTTGCTGCTGTGGTGGGCGGTGACCGCCGCCGAATGGATCGAGCCACTTTTTTTGCCCTCGCCGGAAGCGGTGCTGGGCAAGGCCTGGTTGCTGCTGACCCAGGGCTACATGGAGTCCACCCTGTGGCAGCACCTGGGCGCCAGCCTGCAACGTATCGGCCTGGCCCTTGGCGCGGCGATTGTCACGGCAATCCCGATCGGCATCGCCATCGGCCATAACCGTATAGCCCGCGGCATTCTCGACCCGCTGATCGAGTTCTACCGGCCGATTCCGCCCCTGGCCTACCTGCCACTGATCGTGATCTGGTGCGGTATCGGCGAGCTGTCGAAAGTGCTGCTGATTTACCTGGCGATCTTCGCCCCGATCGCCATTGCCACCGCCACTGGCGTGCGCACCGTCGACCCGACCAGGCTGCGCGCGGCGCAGTCGCTGGGCGCCACCCGTTGGCAGCTGATTCGCCACGTGATTTTGCCCAGCGCCCTGCCCGACATTCTTACCGGCGTACGCATTGGCCTGGGGGTTGGCTGGTCAACCCTGGTGGCCGCCGAGCTGATCGCCGCCACCAGCGGCCTGGGTTTCATGGTGCAGTCGGCGGCGCAGTTTTTGGTCACCGACGTGGTGGTGCTGGGCATCCTGGTGATCGCCTTGATTGCCTTTGCCCTGGAAATGGGCCTGCGCGCCCTGCAGCGCAAGCTGGTGCCCTGGCACGGCCAGAGCCATTGAAAACGAACAGAGAACAACCATGAGCCTGACCATTACCCCGCTGAGCCCGGCGCTCGGCGCCCAGATCAGCGGCATCGACCTCAGCCGCGAAATCAACAAAGAACAACGCGACGCCATCGAACAGGCGCTGCTCAAGCACCAGGTACTGTTCTTTCGCGACCAGCCGATCAACCCGCAGCAGCAGGCCGATTTCGCCGCGCGCTTTGGCGACCTGCATATCCACCCGATCTACCCCAATGTACCGGAAACCCCGCAGGTGCTGGTGCTCGACACCGCCGTCACCGACGTGCGCGACAACGCCATCTGGCACACCGATGTGACCTTCCTGCCAACCCCGGCACTGGGTGCGGTGCTCAGTGCCAAGCAACTGCCGGCCTACGGTGGCGATACCTTGTGGGCCAGTGGCATTGCTGCCTATGAGGCACTGTCGGCACCGCTGCAGCAGCTGTTGGCTGGCCTCACCGCCACCCATGATTTCACCAAGTCGTTCCCGCTGGAGCGTTTCGGCACCACCCCTGAGGACCTGGCGCGCTGGGAAACGGCACGGCGTAACAACCCGCCGCTGTCGCACCCGGTAATCCGTACCCACCCGGTGAGCAAGCGCAAGGCACTGTTCGTCAATGAGGGCTTCACCACCCGCATCAACGAACTGAGCGAGGCTGAAAGCGAGGCGATTCTCAAGCTGCTGTTCGCCCACGCGACCCGCCCGGAGTTCACCATTCGCTGGCGCTGGCAGGAAAACGACGTGGCGTTCTGGGATAACCGCGTGACCCAGCATTACGCGGTGGATGATTACCGGCCGGCGCGGCGGGTGATGCACCGGGCGACGATTCTCGGGGATGCGCCGTTTTAAGATCCATCGCGGTCTTGCCCGCTCCCAGCAGTCCACACTGTGGGAGCGGGCAAGACCGCGATGCTTTTAGCGCACCAGATGCAAGAACTGCATATGCCGTTCGTACTGATCCAGAATGTCGTTGATGATCTGCTCCTTGCTGTAGCCCACCAGGTCATAGTCCTGGCTGCCCTCGCTCAGGTGCACCTCGGCACGGTAGTAACGACGGTTCTTCAGCTCCTGGGTACCCAGGCCGCCCAAGGCAAATGACGGCGTGAAGTAACCGCGCATCTGCACCTGGTAAATGAACGGCTGCTCTTCGCCATGGCCGATCTTCAAGCTGACGTTGTCGTGGCTCGGGTCTTCCTGGGTGATGACGTGCAGGCCCTTCTCGCTAAACACCTCGGTCACCTCGGCAATCGCCGGGCGCACCACGTCGTCCATGAAGCGGTACACCTCGTCGCGTGACGGGAAGTGCACGGCCTGGCTCAGGCGCTGACGCCAGCCACCGCGGCCGCGCCGCGAATTGGCGAACGGCGCCAGCGAATGCAACTGGGCGATCTGTCGTTGCGACTCCAGATAGAAGGCCTTGTGCAGGCCCCACATCATCAGCAACAAGATCACCGAGAACGGCAGCGAGGTGAGCACTACCGCCGATTTCAGCGAATCGATACTGCCGGCGAACAGCAAGCCGCTGGTCACCAGTGCGGTCATCGCGCCCCAGAACACCCGCAGCCAGTTCGGCCCGTCTTCATCGGCATTGCCGCCACGGGCGGAGAGGGTCGAGAGCACCACGGTGCCAGAGTCTGCCGAGGTGACGAAGAACACGAAGCTGATGAACACCGTGACGGCGATCACCGCCTTGCTCCACGGGTAGGTTTCCAGCAACAGGTAGAGGGTCATCGACGGGTTGTCGAGGGCCGACTGGCCCAGCGCGGTCATGCCGTGCTCGAGCACCTGGAACAACGCGCTGTTACCAAAGATCGACATCCACGCCAGAGTGAAGCCCAGCGGAATCAGCAACACGCCGAAGACGAACTCGCGGATGGTCCGGCCGCGGGAAATCCGCGCGATGAACAGGCCGACAAACGGCGCCCAGGCAATCCACCAGGCCCAGTAGAACACCGTCCAGCCGCCCAGCCACTCATTGGCCTGGTTGTAGGCATAAACGTCAAAGCTCTTGCGCGGCAAGGCGCCAAGATAGTCACCGAGGTTCTGGATCAGGGTGTTGAACAGGTGCTGGGTAGGGCCGGCGAACAGCACAAACAGCAGCAGCGCGCAGGCCAGGAACATGTTGATGTCGGACATCACCCGCACGCCCTTCTCGACCCCGGCAACCGCCACCGCGACCGCCGCGCCCATCATCAGGGTGATGAGGATCACCTGCACCCACTGGGTGTGCGGCACGCCGAACAGGTAGTCCAGGCCGGAGTTCAGGTGCAACACGCCAAAGCCCATGTCGGCGCCCAGGCCGAACACCGTGGCGATGATGCCGAAGCCGTCGACGGCATAACCAATCGGACCGTTGATGCGCTTGCCGATCAACGGATACAGCGCCGAGCGCAGGGCCAGCGGCAGGTTATGGCGGTAGGCGAAATAGGCCAGGGCCATGCCGACAAAGGCGAACACCCCCCAGCCATGCAGGCCCCAGTGCAGGAACAGCAACTGCATGGCCTGGCGCCCGGCCTCGACCGTGCCGGCCTCGCCTTGCGGCGGCTGCAGCATGTGGGTCAGGGGTTCGGAGACGCAGAAAAAGAACAGGGTAATGCTGATGCCGGCGGCGAACAGCATGCCGGCCCAGGACAGGTAGCTGAACTCGGGCTCGTCGTGGTCGGCACCGAGCTTGATCTTGCCGTAGCCAGACAAGGCGGTGACCACCACGAAGACCAGGTACAGGGTCATCGCCAGCATGTAGTACCAGCCAACGGTGTTGGCCGCCCAGTTCTGCGCCGCCAGCAGCCACTCGCCAGCGGCTTGCGGGTTGCTGATGACCACCAGGCCGAATATCAGGATAAAGCTCGCCGCGAAGTAGAAAACCGGCGGGTTCATGCGGATCTTGCCGCTGGATTCGGAGCTGGGTGCACTCATTGGTTGTGCACCTCGCCGAGGGGGGAGAAGCTTGGATTGAACGGGTTCAGCAAAGGGTTTCCTCCTGTTGAACACCGGCAGCGGACCACCGTTTTAACTTGAACAAGCGTTCAAGTTAAACATGGATGGGGGTCGCGATGCGACCCGTTGCCGCAAGCCAAGCCTCGGATTGCCTACTTCTGGGTACCGTCATCATGCTGCAGATTGGCCTGGGTCAGGTTGCTGCCCGGCGCCACGCTGCGGGTCAGCCAGACGTTACCGCCGATGGTCGAACCCTTGCCAATGGTGATTCGTCCCAGAATAGTCGCGCCGGCATAAATCACCACGTCGTCCTCGACAATCGGGTGGCGCGGATGGCCCTTCTGCAACTGCCCGTCCTCGTCCGCAGGGAAGCGCTTGGCGCCCAGGGTCACGGCCTGGTAGATGCGTACCCGCTCGCCGATGATCGCCGTTTCGCCGATCACCACGCCGGTACCGTGGTCGATGAAGAAGCTCGGGCCGATCTGCGCCCCCGGGTGAATGTCGATGCCGGTGGCCGAATGCGCCAGCTCCGAGCTGATCCGCGCCAGCAATGGCAGGCCAGCGCGGTACAGATGGTGGGCCAGGCGGTGGTGAATCACCGCGAGGATGCCCGGGTAGCACAGCAGCACTTCATCGACGCTGCGCGCCGCCGGGTCGCCATGAAAAGCGGCCAGCACATCGGTATCGAGGATGCTGCGCAGGCTTGGCAGGGCGGCGGCAAAGTCCTGGATCAGGCGCAGCGCCGTGGCGTCGATCTCGGCCGTGGCCTGCTTGCCGTGGCGCGCCACGTAGCGCAGCTCCAGGCGCGCCTGGGCGAGCAAGGCGGTCAGCGCGGCATCGAGGGTATGGCCAACATAGAAGTCTTCGCTCTCTTCACGCAGGTCGACCGGGCCCAGGCGCATGGGGAACAGGGCACCACACAACTGCTCGAGAATATGGCGCATGGCCTCGCGTGACGGCAGCTCGCGGCCGCCCTGCTCGCCGCTGCTGCGCCCGTTACTGCTGCGCCACTGGTCGCGGGCGGCACGCAGCTGGCCGACGATGGTCTGCAACTGCCAATGCCCTGTTTGCGCGTTGTCGCTCACGGTTACCTCTCCTGCTGCAGCGGCGGTCGGTGGATGGTGGTGCCGCCGAAGTGCCGATTACTTTACGGCAATTTCCTGCGACAGAAAAAATAACCCTTTATTCCAGAACGCAATAAAGGGGGCATAAGCCCGGGAGTTGCCCACCTGCCCCGGGCTGCCTATAGTCGAATTTTACCTAGCCGACGTGACCCCATGATCGACCGACAGCTTGCCCGCTTCAATCGTCTGGACCTGCTTGGCGCCCCTACCGCGCTGGAAAAACTGCATCGGCTGTCAGCCTGGGCCGGCCGCGACATCTACGTCAAACGCGACGACTGCACGCCGTTGGCGCTGGGCGGCAACAAACTACGCAAGCTCGAATACCTGGCCGCCGATGCCCTGGCCAAGGGCGCCGACACCCTGGTCACCGCAGGCGCCATCCAGTCCAACCATGTGCGCCAGACCGCGGCGCTGGCCGCGCAACTGGGCCTGGCCTGCGTAGCCTTGCTGGAAAACCCGATCGCCAGCGACTCAGCCAACTACCAGCACAACGGCAACCGCCTGTTGCTGGAGCTGTTCGACGCCAAGGTCGAGCTGGTCGATAACCTCGACAATGCCGACGAACAACTGCAAGCCCTGGCTGTGCGCCTGCACGCCAGTGGCCGCAAGCCCTACATCGTGCCGATTGGCGGCTCCAACGCCCTCGGTGCCCTGGGGTATGTACGCGCAGGCCTGGAGCTGGCCGAACAGATCGAACATTGCGGCGAGCAGTTCGCCGGGGTGCTGCTGGCCTCCGGCAGTGCCGGTACCCACAGCGGCCTGGCCATCGCCCTGGCAGAAAAACTGCCGAAGCTGCCGGTGATCGGCGTCACCGTGTCGCGCAGCGACGAAGACCAGCGCCCGAAAGTCCAAGGCCTGGCCGAGCGCACCGCCGAGCTGCTGGGCCTGCGCCTGCCGGCCACCTTCAAGATCGAATTGTGGGATGAGTACTTCGCCCCGCGCTATGGCGAACCGAACGCCGGTACCCTCGCCGCCATCCGCCTGCTGGCCAGCCAGGAAGGCTTGCTGCTTGACCCGGTATACACCGGCAAGGCCATGGCCGGGCTGCTTGATGGTATTGCCCGTCAGCGATTCGATGACGGCCCACTGATTTTTCTGCATACCGGTGGGGCCCCGGCATTATTCGCCTACCCTGAGGTCTGGAACGGCTAACTAACTTATTTGAAAATAATATAAGAAAATGAATTTATATTATTTTTAAGACTAAAAGCGTCACCCTATAGTCAGCGCCACACTCACAACAACATTGGGGCTAACCATGAAGATTTCCGCTTTCGGTAAACAGGCAGTCGCCGCAGGCCTCGGCTTGCTGCTCGGCGCCAGCCTGCTCGGCCAGGCTGTCGCTGGTGAGCAACTGCAGCAGATCAAAGACAAGGGCGTGATCAACATCGGCCTTGAAGGCACTTATCCACCGTTCAGCTTCGTCGACGCCGACGGCAAGCTGGCCGGCTTCGAAGTGGAGCTTTCCGAAGCCCTGGCCAAGGAGCTGGGGGTCAAGGTCAAGCTGCAGCCAACCAAGTGGGATGGCATCCTCGCGGCACTGGAGTCCAAGCGCCTGGACGCGGTGGTGAACCAGGTGACCATCTCCGATGAGCGCAAGAAGAAGTATGACTTCTCCGCGCCCTACACCGTTTCCGGGATTCAGGCGCTGGTGCTGACGAAAAAGGCCGCCGAGCTGAACATCAAGTCCGCTGCCGACCTGGGCGGCAAGAAAGTCGGCGTGGGCCTGGGCACCAACTACGAACAGTGGGTCAAAGCCAACGTGCCGACCGCGGACGTGCGCACCTACGAAGACGATCCGACCAAGTTCCAGGACCTGCGCGTCGGCCGGATCGACGCCATCCTGATCGACCGTCTGGCGGCGCTGGAATACGCCAAGAAAGCCAAGGACACCACTGCCGCCGGTGACGCCTTCTCCCGCCAGGAAGCCGGTATTGCCCTGCGCAAAGGCGAGCCGGAACTGCTGGCAGCAGTGAACAAAGCTCTCGACAAGCTACGCGCCGACGGCACACTGAAAAAGCTTTCGGAAAAGTACTTCAACGCTGACGTCACCCAATAATGGAAGCAGCTTTGCAACTGGCGCTGGAGTCCGCGCCCTTTTTGCTCAAGGGCGCGTACTTTACGGTCATTCTCAGCCTCGGCGGGATGTTCTTTGGCCTGTTGCTGGGCTTTGGCCTGGCGCTGATGCGCCTGTCGTCGATCAAGCTGCTGAGCTGGACGGCGCGGGTCTACGTGTCGTTCTTTCGCGGCACGCCGCTGCTGGTGCAGCTGTTCATGATCTACTACGGCCTGCCGCAACTGGGCATCGAGCTCGACCCGCTGCCCGCAGCGTTGATCGGCTTCTCGCTGAACATGGCCGCCTATGCCTGTGAAATTCTCCGTGCCGCGATCAGTTCCATCGACCGCGGCCAGTGGGAGGCTGCCGCCAGCATCGGCATGACCCGTGGCCAGGCCATGCGCCGGGCAATCCTGCCGCAAGCGGCGCGCACCGCCTTGCCGCCACTGGGCAACAGCTTTATTTCGCTGGTCAAGGACACAGCCCTGGCCGCCACCATCCAGGTGCCGGAGCTATTCCGCCAGGCGCAGCTGATTACTGCGCGCACCTTCGAGATCTTCACCATGTACCTTGCCGCCGCACTGATCTACTGGGTGCTGGCCAGCGTTCTCGCGCACCTGCAGAACCGCCTGGAAGCGCGGGTCAACCGGCACGACCAGGAGTCCTGAGGCATGATCGAGGTACAACGACTGAGCAAGCAGTTCAACGGCCAGACCGTGCTCGATGACATCAGCCTCAAGGTCGAGGCCGGCGAGGTGATCGCCATCATCGGCCCCAGCGGCTCGGGCAAGACCACCTTCCTGCGTTGCCTGAACCTGCTGGAAACCCCCAGCAGCGGGCGCATCAAGGTCGGCAAGGTAGAAATCGACGCCAACCGCCCGCTGGGCCAGCAAAGCGGGCTGATCCGCCAGTTGCGCCAGGAAGTCGGCTTCGTGTTTCAGAACTTCAACCTGTTCCCCCATCGTACGGCGCTGGAGAACGTCATCGAAGGCCCGCTGGTGGTCAAGAAAACTCCGCACGAACAAGCCGTGGCCCTGGGCATGAAGCTGCTGGCCAAGGTCGGCCTGGCCGGCAAGGAAGCCGCCTACCCGCGCAAGCTCTCCGGCGGTCAGCAGCAGCGGGTAGCGATTGCCCGGGCCCTGGCGATGGAGCCGGAAGTGATCCTCTTCGACGAGCCGACCTCGGCGCTCGACCCCGAGCTGGTCGGCGAAGTGCTGGCGACCATTCGTGGCCTGGCTGAAGAAAAGCGCACCATGATCATCGTCACCCACGAGATGAGTTTTGCCCGCGACGTGGCCAACCGGGTGATCTTCTTCGACAAGGGCGTGATCGTTGAACAGGGCGAAGCCAAGGCGCTGTTCGCCCACCCCAAGGAAGACCGCACACGCCAGTTCCTGAGCAAGTTCCTCGGTACGCAGAACACCGGCTACTGAGTTTTCCCCGCCCTTTCCCCGCCCCTCTTACAGCGCCTGCCCAGCTCCGGCAGGCGTTCGTCCAGCGACCGCCAAGTACTTCTATATTTATTCCTAAAAGTTAGTTTATTTAATTTTTATACGCTATTAGGGTATATGCACCGGACCACCGGACCAGCGCAATTTTGTCGTCGCAACCCGCGCCGACGTTTTCAATTCGTGAGGTAGGTATGGTCAGGAACACAATCACCCCAGTGCGTAACGCCAGGGCATTGAGTGCAGCCAAGGAGCGGTACTGATGTCCAATCTGGCAGAAACCACAGTCCACAGCGATCTGGACAGCGCCCCGCTGTTGCTGCCGGCCAAGGTGCTGAGCAACGACGAACAAGCCCTGCAGGCAGCCCACGAGCTGGCCGAAGCAGCACGCACCCAGGCGGCCAAGCGCGACCAGCAGCGCAAGCTGCCCTGGGCAGAAATCGAGCAGTTCACCCGCAGCGGCCTGGGCAGCATCAGCATCCCGCGCGCCTTTGGCGGCGCGCAGGTGTCGTTTGTCACCATCGCGGAAGTCTTTCGCATCATCAGCGCCGCCGACCCGGCGCTGGGGCAGATCCCGCAAAACCAGTTCGGCATCCTGCAACTGCTCAAAGGCACCGCCACGGAGCGGCAGAAAGAGCTGCTGTTCACCTCGGTGCTCGATGGCTGGCGCATCGGCAATGCCGGGCCGGAACGCGGCACCAAGCACACCCTGGACCTCAAGGCACGGATCACCCGCGAGGGCGATCACTATGTGCTCAGCGGCCAGAAGTTCTATTCCACCGGCGCCCTGTTTGCCCATTGGGTCGCGGTCAAGGCGTTGAACGATGACGGCCGTCAGGTCATGGCCTTTGTCCGCCGCGGCACCCCGGGCCTGCGCATCGTCGATGACTGGTCGGGTTTCGGCCAGCGCACCACCGCCAGCGGCACCGTGCTGCTGGACAAGGTGCAGGTCGATGCGGAGCTGGTGATCGACACCTGGAAACAGAGCGAAGTAGCAAACATCCAGGGCGCGGCTTCGCAGCTGATCCAGGCGGCCATCGATGCCGGTATCGCCGAAGCGGCGATTGCCGACACCATCGCCTTCGTTCGCGACAAAGCCCGGCCATGGATCGACGCCAAGGTCGATCGTGCCAGCGATGATCTCTATGTAATCGCCGACGTCGGCCGCCTGCAGCTTGAACTGCATGCCGCCCAGGCGCTGCTTTCCAAGGCTGCGCGGGTGCTCGACGAAGTCAGCGCCGCGCCGGTCGATGCCGCTGCGGCCGCTCGCGCTTCGATTGCCGTGGCCGAAGCCAAGGTGCTGACCACCGAGATTTCGCTGCTGGCTAGCGAGAAGCTCTTCGAGCTCTCCGGCAGCCGCGCCACCCTGGCCGAGTTCAACCTCGACCGGCACTGGCGCAATGCCCGCGTGCACACCCTGCACGATCCGGTGCGCTGGAAATACCACGCCGTCGGCGCCTATCACCTCAACGGTACCTTGCCTGCCCGGCACTCCTGGATTTGACCAGACCACTGGAGCCCTGTTTATGAGCCTTTTGCCACAACCGCACGCCAACGTCGCGGTCATCCACACTGACGCCCAGGCATTGCAAGTCGCCGAGGAAATCGCCGTCCAGCTGCGCCGCGACAGCGCCCTGCGCGACCGCGAACGACGCCTGCCACACCCTGAACTTGAACTGTTCTCGCGCTCCGGCCTGTGGGGCATCAGCGTACCCAAGGCCTTTGGTGGCGCAGGCGTATCGAGCGTCACCCTGGCCAAGGTCATCGCCCGCATCGCCCAGGCGGACGCCTCGCTGGGGCAGATTCCGCAGAACCACTTCTATGCCCTCGAAGTGCTGCGGGTCAACGGCAGCGCGGCGCAACAGCAGCGCCTGTACGCCGAAGTACTGGCCGGCCAGCGCTTGGGCAATGCCCTGGCCGAGCTGGGCACCAAGACCGCCCACGACCGCACCACCGCCCTTAGCCGCGACGGCGATGCTTACCGCATCAACGGGCGCAAGTTCTACGCCACCGGTGCGCTCTATGCCCAGCGCATTCCCACCTCGGTTGTCGATGAGGACGGCATCCAGCGCCTGGCCTTCGTCCCGGCAGACAGTACCGGGCTGAAGGTCATCGACGACTGGAGCGGCTTCGGCCAGCGCACCACCGGCAGCGGTTCGGTGCTGTTCGATAACGTCCAGGTTGGCGCCGAAGACGTGCTGCCGTTCCAGAGCGCCTTCGAGCGCCCGACCACGGTCGGCCCGCTGGCGCAGATCCTCCACGCCGCCATCGACACCGGCATCGCCCGCGCCGCCTACGAAGATGCCCTGCACTTCGTGCGCACCCGCAGCCGGCCATGGGTCGACTCCGGGGTCGATAAGGCCAGCGAAGATCCACTGACGCTGAAATCCTTCGGCCACCTGGCGATCCGTTTGCACGCCACTGAAGCGCTGCTCGAACGCGCCGGCGAATACCTCGACCGCGCCCAGGCCGAGCCCAATGCCGCAACCGTCGCCGCCGCCTCCATCGCCGTGGCCGAAGCGCGGGCGATCAGCACCGAGATTTCCCTCGCCGCCGGCACCACTCTGTTCGAGCTGTCGGGCAGCCAGGCCACCCTGGCCGAGCATGGCCTCGACCGGCACTGGCGCAACGCCCGGGTGCACACCCTGCACGACCCGGTGCGCTGGAAGTACCACGCCATCGGCAACTACTACCTCAACGATGAAAACCCACCGTTGCGGGGCACCATCTGATGGCCAAGAAAAAGATCCTGCTCAACGCCTTCAACATGAACTGCGTTGGCCATATCAACCACGGCCTGTGGACCCACCCGCGGGACAACTCGAGCCAGTACAAAACCCTCGAATACTGGACCGAGCTTGCCCAGTTGCTCGAGCGCGGGCTGTTCGACGGGCTGTTCATCGCCGATATCGTCGGTGTCTACGACGTCTACCAGCAGTCGGTCGATGTACCGCTCAAAGAGTCGATCCAGCTACCGGTCAACGACCCGCTGCTGCTGGTCTCGGCCATGGCCGCGGTCACCCGCAACCTGGGTTTCGGCCTGACCGCCAACCTCACCTACGAGCCGCCGTACCTGTTTGCCCGGCGCCTTTCCACCCTCGACCACCTGAGCGGTGGCCGGGTCGGCTGGAACATCGTCACCGGCTACCTCGACAGCGCTGCCAAGGCCATGGGCCTGGACCAGCAACCCGAGCACGACCGCCGCTATGACCAGGCCGACGAGTACCTGCAGGTGCTGTACAAGCTCTGGGAAGGCAGCTGGGAAGACGGCGCGGTGCTCAACGACCGCCAGCAGCGGATCTACGCCCAGCCGGACAAGGTGCACAAGGTCAAGCATCAAGGCGAGTTCTACCGGGTCGAGGGCTATCACCTCTGCGAGCCGTCGCCGCAGCGTACGCCGGTGCTGTTCCAGGCTGGCAGCTCCGAGCGTGGCCTGGGCTTTGCCGGCAACCATGCCGAATGCGTTTTCATCAGCGGCCAGAACAAGGCCGCCACCCGCGCCCAGGTCGACAAGGTCCGCGCTGCCGCCGTCGCAGCCGGGCGCGACCCGCAGGCCATCAAGGTGTTCATGGGCCTGACGGTGATCGTCGCCCGCACCGAAGAACAGGCCAAGGCCAAGCACGCCGAGTACCTACGCTATGCCAGCCCCGAGGCCGGTGTTGCGCACTTTGCCAGTTCCACCGCTATCGATTTTTCCGAGTACGAACTGGACGAGCCGATCCAGTACGTGAAAAGCAATGCCATCCAGTCTGCCACCAGGAACCTGCAGAACAACGACTGGACCCGGCGCAAGCTGCTCGAACAGCACGCTCTGGGCGGGCGCTACATCACCCTGATCGGCTCGCCGACCCAGGTCGCCGACGCGCTGGAAAGCTGGATCGCCGAAACCGGCCTCGACGGTTTCAACCTGGCGCGCACGGTCACCCCGGAAAGCTATGTCGACTTCATCGACCTGGTCATCCCCGAGTTGCAACGCCGCGGCTCGTACAAGACCGCCTACGAACAGGGCAGCCTGCGCGAAAAACTCTTCGCCAGCGACCAGCCTCACCTGCCGGCAGACCATCCTGGCGCCAGCTATCGCCACACCACCACGACCCCGACGGGAGCGCTACAGCATGCTTAAAACCTTTATTGCCCGCCCGGTCGCAGCCCTGGCCTTGAGCCTCGGCCTGCTCGGCGCCGCCCAGGCCGCCGATGCCCTGAAAGTCGGCACCACCGCAGCCTTCTCGATCCCGCTTGAAGCCGCCGTCAGCGAGGCCAAGAAACAGGGCCTGGACGTCGAACTGATCGAGTTCAGCGACTGGATCGCGCCGAATGTCAGCCTGGCGGCCGGCGACATCGACGTGAACTACTTCCAGCACATCCCGTTCCTGGAAAACGCCAAGGCTGCTGCCGGTTTCGACCTGGTGCCCTTCGCCCCGGGGATCATCAACAACGTCGGCCTGTATTCGAAAAAGTACAAGAGCTTCGCCGAGCTGCCCGAGGGCGCCAGCGTGGCCATCGCCAACGACCCGATCAACAGCGGCCGCGGTTTGCAGTTGCTGGCCAAGGCCGGCCTGATCACCCTCAAGCCCGGCGTCGGCTACAAGGCCACCGAAGAAGACATTGTCGCCAATCCGAAGAAGCTGAAGATCCTCCAGGTTGAAGCAGTACAACTGGTGCGTGCCTACGACGACGCCGACCTGGTCCAGGGCTACCCGGCCTACATCCGCCTGGCCAAGACCTTCGACGCCACTTCGGCGCTGCTGTTCGACGGCCTCGACCACAAGGAATACGTGATCCAGTTCGTCATCCGCCCGCAGAGCAAGGACGACCCGCGCCTGGCCAGGTTCATCGACATCTACCAGCACTCGCCGGTGGTGCGTGCTGCCCTCGACCAGGCCCACGGCAAGCTCTACCAAGCCGGCTGGGAGAGCTGAAATGAGCGCCATCAGCGCCCGCGTGGCGCAGGAGCAGCAGGCCACTTTCGCGCCCCTGCAACAGGCCCGGCAACGGGCCTTGCACCCGGAGCTGGGCAACGCCCATGTACGCTTCATTGGCCTCGGCAAGACGTACCCTGGCCAACAGGCCCCGGCGCTGGACCGCATCGACCTGAACATCCAGCACGGTGAGATCTTCGGCATCATCGGCCGCAGCGGCGCCGGCAAGTCGTCGCTGATCCGCACCATCAACCGCCTCGAGCAACCCAGCCAGGGTCGGGTGCTGATCGACCAGGTAGACATCGGCGAGTACGACGAAGACCGCCTGGTGCGCCTGCGCCGGCGCATCGGCATGATCTTCCAGCACTTCAACCTGATGTCGGCCAAGACCGTCTGGCAGAACGTCGAGCTACCGCTCAAGGTCGCCGGGGTGCCCAAGGCCGAGCGCCAGCGCAAGGTTGCCCAATTGCTGGAACTGGTCGGCCTGCAGGAGAAGCATCACGTCTACCCGGCGCAGTTGTCCGGCGGGCAGAAGCAGCGCGTCGGCATTGCCCGGGCGCTGGTGCATGACCCCGAGATCCTGCTGTGTGACGAGGCTACGTCGGCACTCGACCCGGAAACCACCGAGTCGATCCTCGGCCTGCTACGCGATATCAACCAGCGCCTGGGTTTGACCATCGTGTTGATCACCCACGAGATGGCGGTGATCCGCGATATCTGCCACCGGGTAGTGGTGCTCGAGCGTGGGCGCATCGTTGAACAAGGCGCTGTCTGGCAGGTGTTCGGCGATCCGCAGCATGAGGTCAGCAAGACCCTGCTCGCGCCCTTGCAGCCTGCTCTGCCAGCTGCGTTGCAGGCTCGCTTGCAGCCGCAACCGGCGGGGCCTGAGGCAGCACTGGTGTTGAGCTTGCGGGTGAGTGGCAAAGACAAGCAGGCGCCGGAATTGTCTTCATTATTCGCCTTGCTCGGCGGTCGGATCAGCTTGCTGCAAGGCGGCATCGAACCGATCCAGGGCCGCGCGTTGGGGCAGCTTGTTGTGTCGGTGGCCAACTCGCCGCACCGCCACGAGCAAGTGATTGAGCGCGCCCGGCAATGGGCGGCACAAGTGGAGGTATTGGGTTATGTGGTTTGATCGCTTGCTCCAGGGCGTGCTCGACACCCTGCTGATGGTCGGCGTCTCATCGCTGATCGCCCTGCTCGCCGGCGTGCCGCTGGCGGTGATCCTGGTCACCAGTGGCAAGGGCGGGATCTTTGAAGCGCCTGCCCTGAACCGGGTGCTCGGCGCCTTCGTCAACCTGTTCCGCTCGATTCCGTTCCTGATCCTGATGGTGGCCTTGATTCCCTTCACCCGCTTGATCGTCGGCACCACCTACGGCGTCTGGGCGGCAGTGGTACCGCTGACCATTGCCGCCACACCGTTCTTTGCGCGCATTGCCGAAGTCAGCCTGCGCGAGGTCGACCACGGCCTGATCGAAGCGGCCCAGGCCATGGGCTGCCGGCGCTGGCATATCGTCTGGCATGTACTGCTGCCCGAAGCCCTGCCGGGCATCGTTGGCGGCTTTACCATCACCCTGGTGACCATGATCAACTCCTCGGCCATGGCCGGCGCCATCGGTGCCGGAGGCCTGGGCGACATTGCCTACCGCTATGGCTACCAGCGCTTCGACAGCCAGATCATGCTGACGGTGATCGTCATGCTGGTGGTGCTGGTGGCGTTGATTCAGCTGGGCGGGGACCGGTTGGCGAAGGGCTTGAACAAGCGCTGAATTTATCGCGGGTCAAGTCGAGACGTCGTACCACCCCCACATCTATGGCACAGGGAAACATTCTGTTTTCAAGACCTCCATGCTCCCCCAGCGAGTCCAGCTACCTTGAAGTTTCAAACTCAAGGAAGTCGACATGGACCGTCCACACTCCAAGCTCCTGCGACGGGGGCGAATTTCCGAACCCGGCAGGTTGTATCTACTGACGAGCATCACTGAAAACCGGGCCCCCATACTCAGAGAGTTTGGCTTGGCCCGGCTCGTCGTTGCCCAATTCAAACTAGCTGAGCAAGAAGGCGCTGCGCGATCACTGGCCTGGGTAGTAATGCCTGATCACTTTCATTGGCTCATCGAGTTGCAGTCCTGCACATTGAAAACACTAATGCGCAGGCTCAAGTCACGCAGTGGCTGCGCCATTTGCAAGGCGTGCAAACTCAAAAGCAGACTCTGGCAGCCTGGGTTTCATGATCGTGCATTGCGCTATGAAGAAGATGTCCAGGCAGTAGCTCGTTACATTGTTGCCAACCCTATTCGTGCAGGGCTGGTGCAGCGAATTGGTGACTATCCTCATTGGGATGCGGTCTGGATCTAAAAGCATCGCGGGTCAAGCCCGCTCCCACAGAATACACCGTTGAAACTGTGGGAGCGGGCTGGACCCGCGATGGCGTAATCACTGGCGCTGCGGCTCGCGGATCTTGTACCAGGCCACGTACAGCGCCGGCAAAAACAGCAGGGTCAGCAAGGTGGCGACGATGATCCCGCCGATCATGGCGTAGGCCATCGGCCCCCAGAACACTTCGCGGGCGATCGGGATCATGCCCAGGCTCGCCGCTGCCGCAGTCAGCAAAATCGGCCGGCGCCTGTGGTTGGTCGCTTCCAGCACCGCATCCCAGGGCGAGTAGCCCTGGGCTTCGTACTCGTCGATCTGGGTCACCAGGATCACCGAGTTGCGGATGATGATGCCGATCAGCGCAAGAATCCCCAGGATCGCCACAAAGCCCATCGGCGTGCCGGTCGGCACCAGCGCCAGGACCACGCCGATCAAGCCCAGCGGCGCCACGCTGGCGACCAGGAACAGCTTCTGCACGCTGTGCAGCTGGATCATCAGGAAGGTGCCCATCATGAACAGCATCAGCGGCACCACCTTGGCGATCGGGCCCTGGGCCTTGCCGCTTTCTTCTACGGTACCGCCGGTGGCCACGGCGTAACCCACCGGCAGTTTGCTGGCGAATTCGTCGATCTGCGGCTTGAGCTCGGCCACCAGGTCGGTCGGCTGGATTTCGCCGCGCACCGAGGCCTTGATGGTGATGGTCGGTTTGCGGTCGCGACGCCATACCAGCGGCTGTTCCAGCTCATAGCGCACGGTGGCGAAGGCCAGCAGCGGGATCGAGGTGCCGTTGGGGGTGACGATCTGCAGGTTTTGCAGGGTCTGCGGCGTGCCGCGCTCGCTGTCTACGGCGCGCGCGATGACGTCGATCAGGTAGATGTTGTCGTTGACCTCGGTCACCGGCGCGCCGCTGACGATGCTGTTCATCACATTGGCCACGTCTTCGGACGACAACCCGAGCTGGCGCGCCTTGTCTTGGGCGATCTCGACCCGCAGCACCTTGCCCGGCTCGTTCCAGTCGTAAATCATCTCGCCGATGTGCTCGTTCTGGTCGAGCAGCGAGGCCAGGGCAATGGCGTGCTTGCGCACTTCATCGATGTCCTTGCCGCTGACCCGGTACTGGATTGGTCGCCCGACCGGCGGGCCCATTTCCAGTGACTGGACGTTGCTGCCAATGCCGACGAAGTCTTCACGCAGACGCTTTTGCAGGCGCGCCATCAATGCCTCGCGCGACTCCAGGCCTTTGCTGACAATCACCAGCTGGGCGTAGTACGGGTTCTGCAGTTGCTGGTCCAGCGGCAGGTAGAAACGGATCGCGCCCTGGCCGATGTAAGTGCTCCAGCGCACGATATCCGGGTCGCCCTTGAGCGTCGCTTCCAGGCGATCCACCGCCTTGCGGGTTTCCTCGATCGAGGCGTTTTGCGGCAGGTTGAGGTCGACGAGAATTTCCGGGCGGTCCGAGGACGGGAAGAACTGGTTCTGCACGAATCGCATGCAGAACACCGCCAGCACGAACAGCAACACAGTGCCGATGATGGTCAGCCAGCGATGACGCATGCACCACAGCAGGCTGTTGCCAAAGGCCTTGCCGATACGCCCCGGCTCTTCGCTGTGCGGTTTGACCTTGGTGCTGAGGATATGCACGCCGAGTACCGGGGCAAATACTACGGCCACCACCCAGGACACCAGCAAGGCGGCCGCGATCACCGCGAACAGGGTGTAGGTGTACTCCCCTGCCGAGCTGGCATTGAGGCCGATCGGCACGAAGCCCGCGACCGTCACCAGGGTACCGGTAAGCATCGGAAAGGCGGTCGAGGTGTAGGCAAAGGTGGCTGCCTGCTCCTTGCTCTCGCCCATTTCCAGGCGCGTGACCATGACCTCGACGGTGATCATCGCATCGTCCACCAACAGGCCCAGGGCAATGATCAGCGCGCCCAGGGAGATCCGCTGCATGGTGATGCCGCTGTATTCCATGAAGATGAAGACCATGGCCAGCACCAGCGGAATCGAACAGGCCACCACCAGACCGGCGCGTACCCCGAGGCTGATGAAGCTGACCACCAGGACGATCACCACCGCCTCGAACAGGGCGCTGGTAAAGCCGCCCACGGCCTCCTCTACTACCACCGCCTGGTCAGACACCGTATGCACGCCAACACCAACCGGCAACTCGGAGACCACGCGGTCCATCATCTTGTGCAGGTCGGCACCGAACACCTGGATGTTGCCGCCGGCCTTCATGCCGATGGCAAGACCAATGGCGGTCTGGCCGTTGTAGCGAAACATCGGCGCGGGTGGGTCGACAAAGCCTCGCTGGATCTCGGCGATATCCGCCAGGCGGAAAAAACGGTCGTTTATCCGCAGGTTGACCGCTTCCAGGTCTTTTTCCGAAGCGAACTGCCCGGTGGTGCGTACCGAAATGCGCTCGGGACCGGCTTCGATAACCCCCGCCGGGGTGACTGCGTTCTGGCTCTGCAGGGCCTGCAATACTTGGCGCTGGTCGATGCCGAACGACGCCAGCTTGCGGGTCGAGAAGTTCAGGTAGAGCACCTCGTCCTGGGTGCCGATCATTTCCACCTTGCCCAGGTTGGGCACTTCACGGATCTCGGCGCGCACCTGTTCGACGTAGTCGCGCAGCTGGCGCATGCTCAGGCCATCGGCGGTAAAGGCGTAGATCGAGCCGAACACGTCACCGAACTCATCGTTGAAACCCGGGCCCTGAATGCCTTGGGGAAACTCGCCGCGAATATCCTGGATCTTCTTGCGCACCTGATACCAGATCTGCGGGATGTCCGCCGCCTTGGTGGTGTCGCGCAGGTTGACGTACACGGTTGACTCGCCCGGGCGGGTGTAGCTTTTCACATAGTCGAGGGAGTCCAGCTCTTCGAGCTTCTTTTCGATGCGGTCGGTGACCTGGTACAGGGTTTCATCCTGGGTCGCACCCGGCCAGCGGGTCTGAATGACCATGGTCTTGATGGTGAACGAAGGGTCTTCCTCACGCCCCAGGTTCATGTAGGAAAACACGCCCATCAGCAAGCCGACGAACATCAGGTACCAGACAAAGGATTGGTGCTTCAGCGCCCACTCCGACAGGTTGAAGCTTCCATTCATTGCGGGTCTTCCTCGTCGACGATGACCTTCTGGCCCGGTTTGAGACTGTTTACACCGGCGGTTACTACTCGCTCGCCAGGCTGTACGCCCGAGGCCAGCACTACGCTGCCGGGGGTACGCTCAAGCAGCTTCACATCACGTGTGGCGACGGTTTTTTGCTGCGGATCGACCACCCATACCCGGGTCTTGCCGTCGCTTTCGAGCAAGGCCGACGCCGGCAGTTCGGTGCGTGGCGAAACCGCCGAGGTCAGGGTGACGCTGATAGCCGTGCCGAGACGGAACGCATTCGGCGTATCGACCAAGGTCAGGCGGGCGCGACGGGTGCGCGTGGTGGCATCGGCCTGCGGCTCCAGCTCACGCAGGGTCGCTGTGGTGTTGATATCCGGGTCCAGTTGCGAGGCCACCAGGAACTGAAGCTGCGTGTTCAATTGCTCGGCCAGGCTGGTCGGCAGGTCGATCACCGCTTCCTTGATATCCGGTCGCGCCAGGGTCACCACGGCCTGGCCGGCACTCACCGTTTGCCCGGCCTCGGCCTGCCAATTGGTGACTACGGCGCCATGGTCGGCCTTCAGCTCGCTGTAACCCAGTTGATCACGGGCCTGGTCAACCGCCGCCCGCGCCTGCTTGAGGGAGGCTCCAGTGGTCTTCAGGTCGGTCTGCGCGATGTCCAGCTGGGCCTGCGCACCCACGCCGCGATCAAACAACTGCTGCTGACGTCGGGCGTTGGCCTGGGCGTTGATCCACTGCGCCTGGATCTTCGCCAGGTCGCCCTCAGCGGCGCGCAACTGGTTGCGCTGGTCGGTGGGATCAAGGCTGGCAAGCACATCGCCTGGTTGCACTTGACTGCCGACATCGACCCAGCGCCGGGCAATCCGGCCCCCCACACGAAAGCCCAGGGTGCTTTCAAAACGGGCCTGGATGCTGCCAGCGAAACGTCCAAGATTGGCCTGTACCTGCGGCTGGGCAATGACCGACAGCACTGGTCGCACAGGTTCTGGCGCACTGGCTTGCTTGCCGCAACCTACGAGCAGTAGTGCGCCGCCCAAGACAAACGTGATTGCTTTCATTGCGCCACCCCGCTGTCCTTGAGCGGCGCGATTTCCACCTGCATGCCCGGATTTAGCAGTTGCCCGCCAGTTACCACAACGGTTTCCCCACCTTTGAGGCCATCGCCCACCACCACCTTGCCGGTCAGGTAGCGCATCACCTTGACCTTCTGCAAGCGCACCTTGTCACCCTCGCCCACCAGCCACACCGCCGGCTCATGCAGGTCTTTGGTCAGCGCTGACCAGGGCAACTCTACGCTCGGCTTGCCCTGAACTTTGCCTGTGGCAGTAACTGGCGAGCCCAGGTCCATGCCGGGCGGCACATCATTCAATGCCACCTTGACCTGCACCGTGCCGCTTTGCGCCGAAACCGTCGGGGTGACCTCACGGATGTAACCCTGAGCCTGGATTTTCGGGTTATCCACCAGGCTGACCTTGATTGCCTCACGGGTGGCCGGGGCCACCAGCAAGGCTTCGTAGACATTGAACACCGCATCGCGCTCACCATCGCGGGCCAGGCTGAAGATCGGCACCGTGGCCTGAACCACCTGGCCGACCTCGGCCTGGCGCTCGGTGATCACCCCGTCCGCCTCGGCGACCAGCGCGGTGTAGCTCAACTGCTCTCGGGCGTTGGCCAGTTGCGCCTGGGCGGCCTTGAGTGCGCTCTGGCTGCTGCGCAAGGCGGCTTCGGCCGAGTCGTACTCGCTCTGGCTGGT
Organism: Pseudomonas sp. UC 17F4; assembly: GCF_900101695.1. NCBI lineage: Bacteria > Pseudomonadati > Pseudomonadota > Gammaproteobacteria > Pseudomonadales > Pseudomonadaceae > Pseudomonas > Pseudomonas sp. UC 17F4. The sequence goes on along the minus strand of NZ_FNKV01000001.1, from coordinate 972,142 downwards.
GTAGCCCTTGGGCAACAGTTTTTGCTGGCGAACAAAGGCCGCGGCAGTCTGGGTCACGCGCGCCTGCTCGGCGAAGACCTCGGCCTTGGCCGAGTCGACGTTGGTCTGCAGGTCCTTGGGGTCAAGCCTGGCCAGTACCTGGTTGGCCTTGATGTGATCGCCGACATCGACGCTGCGGGCAATGATCTTGCCGCCCACGCGAAAGGAAAGATCGGTCTGCACCCGCGCCTGAACATCGCCGGTCAGGGTTACGGACGCTGCGAAATCACTGGGCTGAACACGTTGAACACCAACCCTGGGCAGTTCGGCTTCAGGGGCTTTTTTTTCCCCGCATCCCGTCAGCACCAGCGACACCCCCAGGCAGACGAGCGATAAAGGACGCAACACCCTCATGCAGGCTCCTTGCATGTGCCAGATCTATTTAGGAATGCGAGTGTTAGCGTAGATCAGGGTTCCCTTGATCGCTTGTCGGTGTACACAATTCGTTCACCACGCGGAATCGGCGATACTGCCCTCTTTACCTGAATGGACGCTGCCATGCTGACCACCCTGGCTGTCGCCAACTACCGCTCGATCAATCACCTGGTACTGCCACTGGCACGCCTTAACGTCATCACCGGGCCCAACGGCAGCGGCAAGTCCAACCTGTACAAGGCCCTGCGCCTGCTCGCCGAAACGGCGCAAGGCGGTGTGGTCAACGCCCTGGCGGTGGAGGGCGGGCTGGAGTCGACGTTCTGGGCCGGCCCCGAGCAGATCAGCCGGCGCATGAGCAACGGCGAAGTCGCCATCCAGGGCGGCCCGCGCCAGCATGCACGGCGCTTGCGCCTGGGCTTTGGCGACGAAGAATTCGGCTACGCCATCGGTCTCGGCCTGCCGGAGCCGAGCAGGTCATCTTTCGCCCTCGACCCGCAGATCAAGCGCGAAAGCATCTGGGCAGGTCCGTTGTACCGCCCGGCCAGCCTGCTGGTGGACCGCCAGGGGCCGATGGTCAAGGTCCGTGAAGGCCGCCAATGGGAGGTGCTGGCGCAGCACACGCCGAGCTTCGACAGCCTGTTCGACCAGGTCGGCAACCTGCGCTCCTCACCGGAGGTGTTGCTGCTGCGCGAGCGCATCCGTGGCTGGCGCTTCTACGATCACTTTCGCACCGACCGTGATGCCCCGGCCCGCCGCCGGCAACTGGGTACGCGCACGCCGGTACTGCACCACGACGGCCGCGACCTGGCCGCCGCGCTGCAGACCATCATCGAGATCGGCGACCCGCAGGCCTTGCAGACAACCATCGCCGATGCCTTCCCGGGCGCACGCCTGGAGATCGATGCAGTGCCGGGTGGGGCGTTCGGGGTGTTGTTTCATCAAGAGGGCTTGTTGCGGCCGCTGAGCGCCGCCGAGCTATCGGACGGTACCTTGCGCTACCTGCTGCTGGTCGCCGCGCTGCTGACGCCAAGGCCGCCGACCATGATGGTGCTGAACGAGCCGGAAACCAGCTTGCACCCGGATTTGCTGCCAGCGTTGGCGCGCTTGATCGTTCGCGCCTCGGAGCAGTGTCAGGTGTGGGTGGTGTCACATGCACGCCGCCTGGTGGCAGCGCTGGAACAGGATGCGAGCTGCAATTCGATCGTGCTGGAGAAGGTGCTGGGGCAGACCCGCGTTGCCGGTCAGGGGATGCTCGATGAGCCGGCCTGGCACTGGCCGGAGTGAAAACCAATCGCGGGGCAAGCCCGCTCCTACCCATTTGTAGGAGCGGGCTTGCCCCGCGAAGGGTTTCAGATCACGCCGAAACCGGCGCCGGCGCGCGACGCACGTCCGGTTGTTTCCACGAGTCGGCAGCGCTTTCTTCGATAGCCTGCTGGATCGCCCGACGGCGACGCTCTTCGGCCTGACGGCTGAAGTACCAGACCATGAAGGTCACCAGCGACACGCTGAGCAGGATCAGGCTGGCCACGGCGTTGATTTCCGGCTTCACGCCCAGACGCACGGCAGAGAAGACTTCCATCGGCAGGGTGGTCGAACCCGGGCCCGAGACGAAGCTGGCCAGTACCAGGTCATCCAGCGACAGGGCAAAGGACATCATCCCGCCCGCTGCCAGCGACGGTGCGATCATCGGGATGGTGATCAGGAAGAACACCTTCCACGGCCGGGCACCGAGGTCCATGGCCGCTTCTTCGATCGACAGGTCGAGCTCACGCAGGCGCGCCGACACCACTACCGCCACATAGGCTGCGCAGAAGGTGGTGTGGGCGATCCAGATGGTGACGATGCCACGCTCCTGCGGCCAGCCGATCATCTGCGCCATGGCCACGAACAGCAGCAACAGCGACAGACCGGTGATCACCTCGGGCATTACCAACGGTGCGGTAACCAGGCCACCGAACAGCGTGCGGCCCTTGAAGCGGGTGACCCGGGTCAGCACGAAGGCGGCCAGGGTGCCCAGCGCCACGGCGGCGATCGCGGTGTAGCAGGCGATCTCCAGCGAGCGCATCACCGAGCCCATCAACTGGGTGTTGTCGAGCAGGCCGACGTACCACTTCACCGACCAGCCGCCCCACACCGTCACCAGCTTGGAGGCGTTGAACGAGTAGATCACCAGGATCAGCATGGGCAGGTAGATGAACAGCAGGCCCAGGACCAACATCAATTTGGAGAAACTGAAACGCTTCATGCCCTGCCCTCCATCTCTTTGGCCTGACTACGGTTGAAGAGCAGGATCGGTACGATCAGGATCGCCAGCATCACTACCGCCAGGGCAGAGGCCACTGGCCAGTCACGGTTGTTGAAGAACTCTTGCCAGAGCACTTTACCGATCATCAGGGTTTCCGGGCCGCCAAGCAGCTCAGGAATGACGAACTCGCCCACCACCGGAATGAACACCAGCATGCAGCCGGCGATGATGCCGTTCTTCGACAGCGGCACGGTGATTTTCCAGAAGCTGTTGAAGGTGCTCGAACCCAGGTCCGAGGCGGCTTCAAGCAGGCTCTGGTCATGCTTCACCAGGTTGGCGTAGAGCGGCAGGATCATGAACGGCAGGTACGAATAGACCACGCCGATATACACCGCAAGGTTGGTGTTGAGGATCTGCAACGGCTGATCGATCCAGCCCAGCCACAGCAGCAGGGCGTTGAGCAGGCCGTTGTTGCTGAGGATGCCCATCCAGGCATAGACACGGATCAGGATTGCGGTCCAGGTCGGCATCATGATCAGCAGCAACAGTACCGTCTGGGTTTCCTTGCGCGCGTTGGCGATGGCGTAGGCCATCGGATAGCCGATCAGCAGGCACAGCAGCGTGCTGACGAAGGCCATCTTCAACGACCCCAGGTACGCCGAGATGTACAGTTCGTCTTCGGTCAACAGGCCATAGTTGGCCAGGTTGAGCACCAGCTGCACCTTGTCTTCGACGTAACTGTAAATCTCGGTGTACGGCGGGATCGCCACGTCGGCTTCGGCGAAGCTGATCTTCAGAACGATGAAGAACGGCAGCATGAAGAACAGGAACAGCCAGATGAACGGCACGCCGATCACCACATGGCGCCCCTCGGGCTTTATTCGGTTGAAGGCTCGCTTGAGCTTGCGGGCGTTCATGAGCGCAGTACCACGCCGCTGTCATCCTCCCACCAGACGTAGACCTGGTCGTCCCAGGTCGGCCGGGTGCCCTGGCGCTCGGCGTTGGCAACGAACGACTGGACGATCTTGCCGCCAGGCAGCTCGACGTAGAACACCGAATGGCCACCCAGGTAGGCGATGTCGTGGACCTTGCCGCGCGACCAGTTGTGCTCGCAGGTCGGCTGCTCGGTGGTCACCAGCAGTTTTTCCGGGCGCAGGGCGTAGGTGATGCGCTTGTCTTCCACCGAAGTGGTGACACCGTGGCCGACGTAGATCTTGCGCTCAAGCTCGGGGCTGGCGATCACCGCGTGGCCTTCGGCATCGTCGACCACTTCGCCCTCGAACAGGTTGACGTTGCCGATGAACTCGCAAACCAGGCGGCTGGTCGGGGTTTCATAGATGTCGATCGGGCTGCCGATCTGGGCGATCCAGCCCAGGTGCATGATGGCGATGCGCTGGGCCATGGTCATGGCCTCTTCCTGATCGTGGGTCACCATCACACAGGTCACGCCGACCCGCTCGATGATCTCCACCAGCTCCAGTTGCATCTGCGAGCGCAGCTTCTTGTCCAGCGCGCCCATCGGCTCATCGAGCAGCAGCAGTTTCGGCCGCTTGGCCAGCGAACGGGCCAGGGCCACACGCTGACGCTGGCCACCGGAGAGCTGGTGCGGCTTGCGCTTGGCGTACTGGGTCATGTGCACCAGCTTGAGCATCTCGGCCACGCGGGCGTCGATCTCAGACCTGGGCATGCGGTCCTGCTGCAGGCCGAAGGCGATGTTCTGCGCCACGGTCATGTGCGGGAACAATGCGTACGACTGGAACATCATGTTGATCGGCCGCTCGTAGGGCGGCATATCGGTGATGTCTACACCATCGAGGAAGATACGCCCTTCGGTGGGCCGTTCGAAGCCGGCGAGCATGCGCAGCAAGGTGGATTTGCCCGAACCGGAACCACCGAGCAGGGCGAAGATCTCGCCCTTCTTGATTTCCAGGGACACATCGTCCACGGCGACCGTTTCGTCGAACTTTTTCGTGACCCGGTCGATTTTGACCAGCACCTGTTTAGGTTGCTGGTCGCCCTCGAGGGCTTTCTTATAGGCACCGGAGGCAACTGCCATTTGTGAAACTCCCAACAAGATTTTTTGCGTCCGCCCCTGCCGTGACGGACCCTGGATTTTTACTTGCCCGACTTGACCTTGGTCCAGCTACGGGTCATCAACCGTTGCACCTTGGGAGGCAGCTCGGAGTTGACGTACAACTTGTCCAGCACTTCTTGCGGTGGGTAAACCGCTGCGTCGGTTCGCACGCTCTGGTCCATCAGATCGCCAGCCTTGGGGTTCGGGTTGGCGTAACCGACGTAATCACTGACCTGGGCAATTACCTCAGGCTGCAGCAAATAGTTGATGAAGGCATGGGCCTCTTTGACATTCTTGGAGTCCTTGGGGATCGCCAGCATGTCGAACCAGAGGTTGCCGCCTTCCTTGGGAATCGCATAGGCCACCTTGACGCCCTTGCCGGCTTCTTCGGCGCGGGACTTGGCCTGGAATACATCGCCGGAGAAACCGGCAGCCACGCAGATGTCGCCGTTGGCAAGATCCGAGATGTACTTGGAGGAGTGGAAGTAGGTCACGTAGGGACGTACGGCCAAAAGCTTTTTCTCGGCATCGGCGTAGTCCTTGGGGTTGGTGCTGTTGGGGTCGCGCCCCATGTAGTTGAGCACCGCCGGGAGCATCTCGTCGGCCGAGTCGAGGAACGCGACTCCGCACTTGGAGAGCTTCTTGATGTTCTCCGGCTCGAGCAGCACGGCCCAGGAATCGATCTTGTCGGTACCCAGCGCCGCCTTGACCTTGTCGACGTTATAGCCGATGCCATTGGTGCCCCACAGGTAGGGGACGGCGTACTGGTTGCCCGGGTCGTTCTTTTCCAGGCGCTTCATCAGCGCCGGGTCGAGGTTCGCATAGTTTGGCAGCAGCGCCTTGTCGAGCTTCTGAAACGCGCCCGCCTTGATCTGCTTGCCGAGGAAATGGTTGGACGGCACCACCACGTCATAGCCGGTGCGACCAGCCAGCAGTTTGCCTTCCAGGGTTTCGTTGGAGTCGAAGACATCTTGCACCGGCTTGATGCCAGTGGCTTTTTCGAAGTCCGCGAGGGTGGTCTGACCGATGTAGTCGGACCAGTTATAAATGTGCACCGTGGGCGCCGCTTGGACGCTGATCGCCAGCGTCAGACCCGCTCCAGCCAACATGGCCTTGCGAAATACAGAAATAGACAAGTGGGAGGTCCTCACAAATGTGCCCGTGGCAAACGGCAGAAATACCTGCCGGATAAGCAAACCGGCGCGCAACTTACCTTCGATGCACTCATGCCGCAAAAAAAATTTGTGCTTTCATGCTCCCCGGGCGGGATTTACACCGCGCCCAGGGAGGTCACCGCTGTTACTTGCCCGACTTGATCTTGGTCCAGCTGCGCGTGATTTCGCGCTGGGCCTTGGCACCCGGGTCAGCAATTGCGTACAGCTGCTTCTTCACATCAGCCGGTGGGTAGATGCTCGGATCGCCCGAGATGTCCTTGTCCACCAGTGCGGTGGCCGCCTTGTTGCCGTTCGGGAAACGGACGGCATTGGTGATCTCGGCCATGATTTCCGGCTGCATCAGGAAATCCATGAACTTGTAGGCGGCGTCGACGTTGACGGCATCTTTAGGGATGGCAACCATGTCGTAGAAGGTACCGGCGCCTTCTTTCGGAATGATGTAGTCGAGCTTGACCTTGTCGCCGGCTTCGTGGGCACGTGCCTTGGACTGCTCCAGGTCACCCGAATAACCTACGGCCACGCAGATGTTGCCGTTGGCCAGGTCCGAGATGTACTTGGAGGAGTGGAAGTAGCCGATCGAAGGACGCACGCTGAGGAACAGGTCTTCGGCGGCTTTGAGGTCTTCTTTTTTCGTGCTGTTGGTCGGCTTGCCCAAGTAGTGCAGCGCCGCCGGAATCATCTCGGTCGGGGCATCGAGGAAGCTCACGCCGCAGCTTTTGAGCTTGGCGATGTTTTCCGGCTTGAACACCACGTCCCAGGAATCGATCTTGTCGACGCCCAGCGCCGCCTTGACCTTCTCCGGGTTGTAGCCGATGCCGATGGAGCCCCACATGTACGGGAACGCATGCTTGTTGCCCGGGTCGCTGGCATCGCCAACGGCCTTGAGCAGGTCTTCGTCGAGGTTCTTCCAGTTTGGCAGCTTGGACTTGTCCAGCTCCTGATAGACGCCAGCCTTGATCTGCTTGGCCAGGAAGTTGTTCGACGGTACCACCACGTCGTAACCGGACTTGCCTGCCAGCAACTTGGCTTCGAGGGTTTCGTTGCTGTCGAAGACGTCGTAGACGACCTTGATACCGGACTGTTTCTCGAACTTGGCGACGGTGTCTGGTGCGATGTAGTCGGACCAGTTATAGACGTGCAGTACTTTGTCATCCGCCTGAACAGCACTGGCCATGGCGCCCATCAGGGACACGGCCAACAACGTCTTGCCCAATTTCTTCATGCGTAATGCTCCAGAATTTTTTATTTAGCCATCTGTTCAGCGGCCGGCTTATTCGGCGCAAGCTCCGAGCGACTGAAACAGCCGCTAGTCTGGCAAGTTACAAGGCGCTCTTTCAACAACAGAGGCGCCTTGAAACCCATTGATGCCATTACGCCAGCCTAGCACCTGGCTATTTCAGCGCTTCGAGCGTCAGGTCCAGGCATTTGCGCGCCTTTTCCACCAGCTCGTCGATCTCGGCGTGGCTGATCACCAGCGGCGGCGCGATGATCATGGTGTCGCCCACGGCGCGCATGATCAGGCCGTTGTCGAAGCAGAACTGGCGGCAGATCATGCCGGCACCCTGGCCTTCGTAACGGGCACGGGTGGCCTTGTCCTTGACCAGCTCGATGGCACCGAGCATGCCCAGGCCACGCACTTCGCCCACCAGCGGGTGATCGTTGAGCTCACGCAGACGTTTCTGCAAATACGGTGCCGTTTCGGCCTGAACCCGCTCGATGATCTTCTCGTCGCGCAGGATCCGCAGGTTTTCCAGGCCTACCGCCGCCGCCACCGGGTGGCCGGAGTAAGTGAAGCCGTGGTTGAAGTCGCCGCCTTGGCTAAGCACCTTGGCCACTTCGTCACGTACGATCACACCGCCCATGGGGATGTAACCGGAGGTCAGGCCCTTGGCGATGGTCATCAGGTCGGGCTTGAGGTCGTAGTAATCGGAACCGAACCACTCGCCAGTGCGACCGAAGCCACAGATCACTTCGTCGGCAATGAACAGGATGTCGTACTTGGCGAGGATCTCCTTGATCTTCGGCCAGTAGGTTTCTGGCGGAATGATCACCCCGCCGGCGCCCTGGATCGGCTCGGCAATAAAGGCGGCGACCTTGTCTTCGCCGACTTCGAGGATTTTCTTTTCCAGCTGCTCGGCAGCCCAGACCCCGAACTCGTCCGGGGTCATGTCACCGCCCTCACCGAACCAGTATGGCTGCGGGATGTGCTCGATGCCCGGCAGCGTGCCACCCTGGGCATGCATGCCGCTCATGCCGCCCAGGGCGGCGCCGGCCACGGTGGAGCCGTGATAGCCATTGATACGGCCAATGATCACCTGTTTCTGCGGCTTGCCCTTGAGCGCCCAGTAGTGGCGGACCATGCGCAGGTTGGTGTCGTTGCCTTCAGAACCGGAACCGGTGAAGAACACATGGGTCATGCCCTTGGGTGCCACGGCGGTAACCGCCTTGGCCAGCTCCAGTGCCGGTGGGTGGGCAGTCTGGAAGAACAGGTTGTAGTACGGCAGCTCGCGCATCTGCTTGGCGGCCACTTCAACCAGCTCTTCACGGCCATAACCGACCGCCACGCACCACAGGCCCGCCATGCCATCGAGGATTTTGTTGCCCTCGCTGTCCCACAGGTGCACGCCCTCGGCTTTGGTGATGATCCGCGGCCCCTTCTCTTTCAGCTGTTGGTAGTCACTGAAAGGTGCCAGGTGATGCTCACTGCTAAGGGTTTGCCACTCACGGGTTTGCGGGTTGTTGACGCTCATGTGCTTCTCCGTTTGTTGACGGCCGCGGTCCTGCGGCTCCGGGTTGATCAGACCGCAAACAGCAGGAACTCACGTTCCCAGGAGCTGATTACGCGTTTGAAGTTTTCATGCTCGGCGCGTTTGGTGGCGACGTAGCCGGTAATGAATTTCTTGCCCAGGTAGGGTTCCAGGGCCTTGCAGTTTTCCATGCGCTCGAGGGCGTCCTCGATGGTCAGCGGCAGGCGCAGGTTACGCCGCTCGTAACCACGACCCTGTACCGGCGCGCTCGGCTTGATGCCTTCGACCATGCCGATGAAACCGCACAGCAGGCTGGCGGCGATCGCCAGGTAGGGGTTGGCGTCGGCGCCTGGCAGGCGGTTCTCGACCCGGCGGTTCTGCGGGCCGGCATCCGGTACGCGCAGGCCGACGGTACGGTTCTCTTCGCCCCACTCGACGTTCACCGGCGCCGAGGTGTCGGGCAGGAAGCGGCGGAACGAGTTGACGTTGGGGGCGAACAGCGGCAGCACCACCGGGATGAACTTCTGCAGGCCGCCGACGTGGTTGAGGAACAGCTCGCTCATGCGCCCGTCTTCGTCCGAGAAGATGTTCTTGCCGGTGTGCACGTCGATGATGCTCTGGTGCAGGTGCATGGCGCTGCCCGGCTCGCCGGTCATCGGCTTGGCCATGAAGGTGGCGGCGACGTTGTGCTTGAGCGCAGCCTCGCGCATGGTGCGCTTGAACACCAGAATCTGGTCGGCCAGCGACAAGGCATTCCCGTGACGGAAGTTGATTTCCATCTGCGCCGTGCCGTCTTCGTGGATCAGCGTGTCGAGGTCCAGGTTCTGCAGCTCGCACCAGTCGTAGACGTCCTCGAACAGCGGGTCGAATTCGTTGGCCGCTTCAATAGAGAAGGACTGGCGACCGGTTTCCGGGCGCCCGGAGCGGCCAATCGGCGGCTGCAGGGGGAAGTCCGGGTCTTCGCAGCGCTTGGTCAGGTAGAACTCCATCTCTGGCGCCACGATCGGCTGCCAGCCCTTGTCGGCGTAGAGCTTCAAAACCTTCTTGAGCACGTTGCGCGGCGACAGCTCGACCGGGTTGCCCTGCTTGTCGTAGGTGTCGTGGATCACCTGGGCGGTCGGCTCGATGGCCCAGGGCACGAGAAACACCGCGTTCTCGTCGGGGCGGCAGATCATGTCGATGTCGGCCGGGTCGAGCAGTTCGTAATAGATGTCGTCATCGACATAGTCGCCGGTCACGGTCTGCAGCAACACGCTCTCGGGCAGGCGCATGCCTTTTTCGGCGATGAACTTGTTGGTCGGCGAGATCTTGCCGCGGGTGATACCGGTGAGGTCGCTGATCAGGCACTCGACTTCGGTGATCTTGTGTTCTTTCAACCAATCGGTGAGCTGGTCGAGGTTGCTACTCATAAATACCTCAGGAGGTAAATGTCTGGACTGACGTCAGGACGTGACCCGGAGTGGGCCGTCCCAGACATTCTGGATGCCCCACGGGGCTAAAGCAAAAGTCAGGCGCAGGGAGGCCGCAACGGGCAGTTCCCGCAAGGCTGACGAGCCCGCTATAGTGATGGCAGAGGTCATTCGAAGTAGCGTCGACAGCAGGCAGGACGCCTGGGCCGTCAATTATTTCAGCCGGGGCGCAAGGTGCTGGCGCAGGGCGCAAGCCACCCGCGAGGAATGCGTGCAAACCGTTCTGTGAACGGCGGGCGATGATGCCGGTTGTCGGCAGGCGTGACATGTAACCCCCGGTATTATTGGTGTTATGGGTTGCCACCGAGCTTAGCCTTGTTCATTTTTTTACACAACACCCCCGTAAAAAATAGAACACGGCCCGCTCAAGATCGCCGTTACCGTACGAAAGCAGCCCTTGTCGGCGCCCCCAATTGCAGCAAAAATGCCGCTTGAGGGCCATTTTAGGGCATCATGGGGCTGGCTTGACTTCAGCAAGGCTTTCCGATTGACTGAACCTGCAAGCCCCCATTGATTGATATTTTTAACAACAAAGGTGTTGCATCATGTCGGTACCCCCGCGTGCCGTTCAGCTTAACGAAGCGAACGCGTTCCTTAAGGAACATCCTGAGGTTCTCTACGTTGACCTTCTGATTGCAGATATGAATGGTGTGGTGCGCGGCAAGCGCATCGAGCGCACCAGCCTCCACAAGGTTTACGAGAAAGGCATCAACCTGCCGGCCTCCCTCTTCGCCCTGGATATCAACGGCTCGACCGTCGAAAGCACCGGCCTTGGCCTGGACATCGGCGATGCCGACCGCATCTGCTATCCAATCCCGGACACCCTGTCCAACGAGCCCTGGCAAAAGCGCCCGACCGCGCAACTGCTGATGACCATGCACGAGCTCGAAGGCGAACCGTTCTTCGCTGACCCGCGGGAAGTCCTGCGCCAGGTCGTGAGCAAGTTCGACGAGCTGGGCCTGACCATCTGCGCCGCATTCGAGCTTGAGTTCTACCTGATCGACCAGGAGAACGTGAACGGCCGCCCGCAACCGCCGCGCTCGCCGATCTCCGGCAAACGCCCGATCTCGACCCAGGTCTACCTGATCGACGACCTCGACGAATACGTCGACTGCCTCCAGGACATCCTCGAGGGTGCCAAGGAACAAGGCATTCCGGCTGACGCCATCGTCAAGGAAAGCGCCCCGGCACAGTTCGAAGTCAACCTGCACCACGTTGCCGACCCGATGAAGGCCTGCGACTACGCGGTACTGCTCAAGCGCCTGATCAAGAACATTGCCTACGACCATGAGATGGACACCACCTTCATGGCCAAGCCCTACCCGGGCCAGGCGGGTAATGGTCTGCATGTCCATATCTCGGTGCTGGACAAAGATGGCAAGAACATCTTCACCAGCGAGGATCCCGAGCAGAACGCCGCACTGCGTCACGCGATCGGCGGTGTGCTCGAGACCCTACCGGCGTCGATGGCGTTCCTGTGCCCGAACGTCAACTCGTACCGCCGTTTTGGTGCCCAGTTCTACGTGCCGAACTCGCCTAGCTGGGGCCTGGACAACCGTACCGTGGCCCTGCGCGTGCCGACCGGCACCCCGGACGCCGTGCGCATCGAACACCGCGTAGCCGGTGCCGATGCCAACCCGTACCTGCTGATGGCCGCTGTACTGGCCGGTGTTCACCATGGCCTGACCAACAAGGTCGACCCGGGCGAACCGGTTGAAGGCAACTCCTACGAGCAGAACGAGCAGAGCCTGCCGAACAACCTGCGTGATGCCCTGCGCGAGCTGGACGACAGCGAGATCCTGGCCCGGTACATCGATCCGAAATACATCGATATCTTCGTGGCCTGTAAAGAGAGCGAGCTGGAGGAGTTCGAACACTCCATCTCCGACCTTGAGTACAACTGGTATCTGCATACCGTTTGATGCTTGAGGGCCTTATCGCGGGTCAAGCCCGCTCCCACAAATATCTTCTGTGGGAGCGGGCTTGACCCGCGATGCTTTACAGCGCTTTTTCGAAGATCTTCGAATTGCGCTGATAGTTGTACAGCGATGCCCGCGCCGCCGGCAGCCGCTCGACCCCGCTCGGCACAAACCCCCGCTCCCTGAACCAGTGCGCCGTGCGCGTGGTCAGCACAAACAGGGTATTGAGCCCCATCGCGCGCGCCCGCGTTTCGATGCGCTCAAGCAGCTCGTCACCGCGACCGCCGTGGCGATACTCCGGGTTGACCGCCAGGCACGCCAGCTCGCCCGCTTCGGAATCGGCAATCGGGTACAGCGCCGCACAGGCGATGATCATGCCCTCGCGCTCGACCACACTGAACTGCTCGATCTCACGCTCCAGCACCTCACGCGAACGGCGCACGAGAATGCCCTGCTCCTCCAGCGGGCTGATCAGGTCGAGCAAGCCGCCGACATCCTCGATCGCGGCTTCACGCACCTTCTCGAACTGTTCCTGGGCCACCAGGGTACCGCCACCATCGCGGGTGAACAGCTCGGTGAGCAAGGCGCCATCTTCGCCATAGCTGACGATATGACTGCGCGCCACACCGCCCCGGCAGGCTTCGGCGGCGGCATCAAGCAGCTCGCCCTGGTAGTCGCTGCCCAGACGCTGCAGGTGCGCCGGCACTTGCTGGGGGCGCAGTTCGCGTACCAGCCGGCCCTGTTCATCGAGCAGGCCGCGCTCGGCGCCGAACAGCAGCAGCTTGTCAGCATTCAGTTCAATCGCGGCGCGAGTGGCGACGTCTTCACAGGCGAGGTTGAAGATCTCGCCGGTGGGCGAATAGCCCAAAGGCGAAAGCACGACGATAGAGCGCTCGTCGAGCAGGCGATTGATACCTTTGCGGTCGACCCGGCGCACTTCGCCGGTGTGGTGGTAATCAACGCCTTCGACCACGCCGATCGGCCGCGCGGTAACCAGGTTGCCGGCAGCCACGCGCAGGCGTGAGCCCTGCATCGGCGAGGCGGCCATATCCATCGACAGGCGCGCCTCGATGGCGATGCGCAAGTGGCCTACGGCATCGATCACGCATTCAAGCGTCGCCGCATCGGTGATGCGCATGCCGCGGTGGTAGTGCGGGGTCAGGCCGCGGGCCGCCAGGCGGCTTTCGATCTGCGGGCGCGAGCCGTGGACCAGCACCAGGCGCACGCCAAGGCTGTGCAACAGCACCAGGTCGTGAACGATATTGCCGAAGTTGGGGTGCTCGACGCCGTCACCGGGCAGCATGACCACAAAGGTGCAGTCGCGGTGGGCGTTGATGTAAGGCGAAGCATGACGCAGCCAATTGACGTATTCGGGCATAACCGGAGAGCCTGTAGAAAATAGGGACAAGAACGGGAAAGCACACAGCGCTCGAAGGGTTATCGTCGGAACAGGCTTGGCGTCACGCGCAATCTCCTCTGCAAAACGGTTCAGCTCAGCGGGCAATTACCGGGCTGAGGCAATAATGTTCGATCAACTCACGCAATAGACGCACGGTAGGCTGCAAGCGTGACATTTCAAGGTATTCGCCCGGCTGGTGGGCGCAGGCGATGTCGCCGGGGCCCAGTACCAGGGTCTCGCAACCCAGGCGCTGAAGATAAGGCGCTTCGGTGCCAAAGGCTACCGCTTCGGCGCGATGGCCGGTAAGACGTTCGGCGACCCGTACCAGTTCCGCATCGGCGGCCTGCTCGAACGGCGGTACCTCGGGGAACAGCGGCGCGTAGTCGATGCGCACCTGATGCTGCTCGGCCAGCGGCGCCAGTTTGTGCCGGATGGCGTTGCGCAGTACTTCAGGGTCCATGCCCGGCAGCGGGCGCAGGTCGAACTCCAGGGCGCACTGCCCGCAGATGCGGTTGGGGTTGTCGCCGCCGTGGATGCAGCCGAAGTTCATCGTCGGTTGCGGCACGCTGAACTGGGCATTGTTGTATTCCCGCTGCCACTGCCGGCGCAGGCTCATCAGCTCGCCCATCACCTGGTGCATGGCCTCCAGCGCGCTGTGGCCCAGGCTCGGATCGGACGAATGGCCACTGCGCCCAAGAATGTCGATGCGCTCCATCATCACCCCTTTGTGCAGGCGGATCGGCTTGAGCCCGGTCGGCTCGCCGATCACCGCCGCACGGCCCAGCGGCCGGCCGGCCTCGGCCAGGGCGCGGGCGCCGGCCATCGAGCTCTCTTCGTCACAGGTGGCGAGAATCAACAATGGCTGCTTGAAGTCATGCGTCAGCAGCGGCTGCACGGCCTCGATGATCAGGGCGAAGAAGCCCTTCATGTCGCAACTGCCCAGGCCCACCCAGCGGCCGTCGACCTCGGTCAGCTTGAGCGGGTCGGTCTGCCACAGCTCAGGATCATACGGCACGGTATCGCTGTGCCCGGCCAGCACCAGGCCGCCCGGGCCGCTGCCGTAGCTCGCCAGCAGGTTGTACTTGCCCGGGGTCACCTGCTGAATGTCACAGGCAAAACCCAGGTCCCCCAGCCAGCCGGCCAGCAGGTCTATCACCGCACGGTTGGACTGATCCAGCGACGGCTGGGTACAGCTGACCGATGGCGCGGCGATCAGGGCGGCGAACTGCTCTTTGAGCGATGGCAACGGCATGCGCTTTCTCCTTGGGCGAAGCTCATCATAGGGCCATCCGGCACCGGGAATAAACCGCCGCGAGCCGACTCCTGTACACTGCACCCCCAAGACGCTCCCTGTCATTCGAGCCTGGATTACCCAGCAATGCATAAAGAAACCGAAATCAAACTGCGGGTCAGCCGCGAGACCCTCGCCGCCCTGCGTGAACACCCATTGCTGAACAAGCGCAACAAGTCCGGGTGGCAAAGCCGCGAACTGCTCAACCAGTACTTCGACACTCCGGAGCGCGACCTGGCCGCCGCCAAGGTCGCCCTGCGCCTGCGCCGCGACGGCGAGGTGGTCATCCAGACCCTCAAGACCCGCGGCCAGAGCGTCGCCGGCCTGTCCCAGCGCAACGAGTTCGAATGGCAGTTGCCCAAGGCCAAGCTCGACCTGAAAAAGCTCGACGCCGAGTGCTGGCCAGAGCAACTGGCCGATGTCGACAAAAAAACCATCAAGGCGCTGTTCACCACCGATTTCACCCGTGAGTACGCCGAAATCGCCTGGGGCCGCGGCAAGGCCAAAGTGGTAATCGAAGCCGCCCTGGACCTCGGCACCGTGGTCGCCGGCAAGCAAAAAGAAGAGATCTGCGAGCTGGAGCTCGAGCTGCGCGAAGGCGCCCCCGAAGCCCTGCTGGAACTGGCCGCCGAGCTGTCAGCCAAGCTGCCGCTGATGCCCTGCGACATCAGCAAGGCCGAGCGCGGCTACCGCCTGCTCGACGCCGGCAGCTACGCCCTGAGCCTGCCAGCCGCCGAACTGAACGCCGAAATGACCCTCGACGACGCCTTCGCCGCGTTGGCCTGGCAGTTGCTCGGCAGCAGCCAGCGCCTGGCCGAACAGTACCGTTTCAACGGTCACTGGCGCCTGCTGCAGGACTGGGTCGAAAACCTCTGGGAACTGCGTGCCCTGGCCAGCAGCCTCGGCCAGGCCGGCCCACGCGCCAGCACCCGCGAGTTGCGCAACAGCCTCGACGCCCTGCTCGAAGACTGGCGCCCGCTGGTGCTCGCCGGTGCCGACGACGAAGATGTACGCCGCGCAGCGCCCGAGCAGTTCGCCGAGGAGCTGCTGGAAACCCGCTGGGGCCAGTTCTCCCTGGAGACCTCGCGCTGGCTGCTGGCCCGTGCCTGGACCGTCGAGCGCAACAAGCGCGGCGACCGCCAGGGCGCCGCACAACTGGCCAACTGGCTGAACGTGCTGCTGGCCGAAGAAGCCAAGGCCCTCAACCTGCCGCTGTATCATCGCCAGCCCGAAGACCTGGCCGAGCAGCTGCCGCGCATCGAGCGCCTGCTGGCCTGGCTACATCATGCCCGCCAGGTGCTGGAAAGCCCGGACCTGGACCGCCTGTTCGGCGAGCTGAACAAGCTCCAGGAACTGGCCAACCTGCCGATCAGCGACGAAGTGCTCGAAGCCCGCGTCCACCAGGCCATGGCCGTGTTCCAGAGCCGCGGCTGGAAACACCTGCTGCGCAAGTAAGGCTCAAGGCAATACCGGCAAACTCGTCGTGGACTTGATTTCGGACAAGGCCACGGTCGAGTTGACCTCCTGGATCCCCGGCACCATCGACAGCTTTTCGAAAAAGAACCGTTCGTAGGCTTCGATGTCCGGGGTGACAATGCGCAGCAGAAAATCCACTGCGCCCATCAGCACATAACACTCCAACACTTCCGGAAAACCGCGGATCGCCTCGGTAAACTCGGTGAAGTTGGAGCGCCCGTGGGCGTTGAGTTTGACCTCGGCGAAGATCTGCGTGTTCAGGCCGATCTTCTTGCGGTCGAGCAGGGTCACCTGGGCGCGAATCACCCCCTCCTCTTTCAGACGCTGAATGCGCCGCCAGCACGGTGACTGCGACAGGCCTACACGCTCAGCGATCTGTGCGCTGGAGAGCGAGGCATCTTCCTGCAACAAAGCCAGAATGCGCCGGTCATAGCCGTCCAGTTCGCTGTGCATGATTTTTTCTCCAAAGTCGGTTGATTCGAATTGAGCTATTCAATAATCCGCAATATCTCACGATCATAGAGAAGAAATACCCCAGCCCGCATGTAAAAATTTCTCCACTTTCTGCGGAGAAACCCATGAGCGCTCTCGAACGGCTGGACAGCCCCCTTACGCCCTTGCGCCACGATGTCTGGGCCGCCAACAACGCCCACAGCGATGTCTGCTATCAACTGCAGGTCGAAGCCGAACCCGACAGCCTGTGCCGGGTGCTCAACCTGTTTGCCCTGCAATTTCTGGTACCACATCGCTTGAATGTCGAGCAGCAGGATGACCTGCTCAACATCGAGATTGGCATCAGCGGCCTTAGCTGGCACCGCGCCGAGCTGATTGCGCAAAAAATGCGCAACCTGATTTGCGTAAGCGAAGTGCAGTTGAGCACTGCCGGAAAAGCCTGGTAACCCTTGTTCAGCGGGAAGCCCCGGCTCAGCCGCTAACCTTGCTCAAGCCATCACTGTCGGTGGCGCGGCAAGGAAGCCCGCAGCCATGCACAACCTTAGCGAAGATCGCTGGCTTGACCTGAACACCCTGCTGGACGAGCTGCTGGCCGAGCAACGCATCAGCCCGGCTGATCGCGGCAATTGCCCGCCGGTGCCGCACGACCAGCACCCGCTGGAGTGGATCGCCAGCCAGCAGCTTGCCGACCTGCTTAATCCCGGCCAGCACCTGGACCTCGATAGCCTGTGCCAATGGCTGGCCAGGCAGGCCGGGCAGCCGTACCTGCGTATCGATCCCCTGGAGATCGACCCCGCCCGCCTCACCGGCCTGATGTCTGCAGGCTTCGCCCGGCGCCACGGCATCCTCGCGGTGGCCGCCGATGCCAGCGGCGTCACCGTGGCCAGCGCACAACCTTATGTACGCGCCTGGGAAGCGGACCTGACGCAGGTGCTGCAACGGCCAATCAAGCGCGTGCTGGCCAGCCCGGTGCAGATCCGTCAGCTCAGCCAGACGTTTTTCCAGGTCGCGCAATCGGTTAGCGGCGCCAGTCAGCAGCAGTCGACGCCAATCGCTGCGGGTAATCTTGAGCAGTTGCTTGAGCTGGGCGCGCGCGGGGCTGAAGCACAAGCCAACGATGCGCACATTGTCAGCATCGTCGACTGGCTGTTGCAGTACGCCTTCGAGCAGCGCGCCAGCGATATCCACCTCGAGCCCCGGCGCGACCAGGGCCAGCTGCGCTTTCGCATCGACGGCGTGCTGCACCCGGTCTACCAGTTTCCGGGGCCGGTGACTCTGGCGGTGGTCAGCCGCCTGAAAAGCCTGGGGCGCATGAATGTCGCAGAAAAACGCCGGCCCCAGGACGGCCGGATCAAGACCCGCCTGCCAGGCGGCGCAGAGGTCGAGCTGCGGCTGTCGACCCTGCCGACCACATTCGGTGAAAAGCTCGTACTGCGTGTTTTCGATCCACAGTTGCTGCAACAGGACTTTGCCCAACTGGGCCTCGGCGGCGCCGACCTCAAGCGCTGGCTGGCCATGCTCGACCATCGCCACGGCATTATCCTGGTCACCGGGCCTACCGGCTCGGGCAAAACCAGCACCCTGTACGCCAGCCTCAAACACCTGGCTACCCCGCAGATCAACCTGTGCACCGTCGAAGACCCGATCGAGATGGTAGAACCGGCCTTCAACCAGTTGCAGGTGCAACCAGCCATCGACCTCGACTTTGCCGCCGGCACCCGCGCCCTGCTGCGCCAGGACCCGGATGTCATCATGATCGGCGAAATACGCGACCTGGAAACCGCTCAGGTGGCGATTAAGGCCGCCCTCACCGGCCACCTGGTGCTCTCGACCCTGCATACAAACGATGCCTGCAGCGCCATCACCCGCCTGCTGGAGCTGGGCATTGCGCCCTACCTGCTCAAGGCCAGCCTGATCGGGGTCATGGCCCAGCGCCTGGTGCGTACCCTGTGCCGGCACTGCAAGGGAGCGCCGCTGGGGTGCCGGGAATGCCGGCAGACCGGGTATCACGGCCGTAGCGCGATCTTCGAGTTGCTGGGCATCAGCGATGCGCTCAAGTCACTCATCAACCGTGAAGCCGACCTGCCTGGCCTGCGCCAACTGGCGTTGAAGGAAGGGATGCACAGCCTCAGGCAAAGTGGCCTGGACAAAGTCGCGGCCGGGCAGACAAGCCAGGCTGAAGTGCTTCGCGTCACGGCCTGAGGCTGCGCCAAAGCTTTTACCCGGGCAGGGAACTAGATCTGCGCAAAGCCGATCAAAGGCCCCAGTTCACCTCACGTTGGAGTCCCCCCCGATGCGCCTCAAATTCGCAGTCGCAACCCTCGCCCTGCTGTCCCTGCCGGTTGGTTCTGCCATGGCCGATACCTTCTGGCGCAACGTCATCTCGTCCGGCGCCACCACCGGTTCCACCTACCTGACCTTCAAGGACCACAAACTGGTCATGGCGGCCCAGGATGATGCCGGCAGCTACGTCGCCAGCGAAGGCGCGATTCGCGGCCCGTACCTGGAAGCGGCGATGCACAAAGTGCGCGCCGACAACCCGGGGCTGCAAGTCAGCGACATGGAACTGGCCAATGCGATCCTGGCCAAGAATGCGCTAGCCAGCGAGTAAGCTCGCGACCGCTGTGGGAGCGGATAAATCCCCTCCCACACCAATAGCGCTTCAACGATAGTCATCCACCGGCACACAGGCGCAAAACAGGTTCCTGTCGCCATACACATTGTCGACGCGATTCACTGCCGGCCAGTACTTGTGCTGCCGCGCATGGGCACTGGGCGCCACGCCCTGGGCAATGCTGTAGGGCCGCTCCCACACCCCTAGCACATCCTCCAGCGTATGCGGCGCATGCTTGAGCGGGTTGTCTTCGGCCGGCCAGTTACCCTCCTGCACTTCACGGATCTCGGCGCGAATGCTCAGCATCGCCTCGACAAAGCGATCCAGCTCGGCCTTCGACTCGCTCTCGGTCGGCTCGACCATCAGGGTGCCCGGCACCGGGAACGACATGGTCGGCGCGTGGAAACCGTAATCCATCAAGCGCTTGGCCACATCCTCCTCGGTGATGCCGGTCAAGGCCTTGAGCGGGCGCAGATCGAGGATGCATTCATGGGCCACCCGTTCGTTGCGCCCGCGATAAAGCACCGGGAAGGCGCCGCCCAATTGCTCGGCCAGGTAGTTGGCCGAGAGGATCGCCACCTCGCTGGCATCGGCCAGTTGCGGGCCCATCATGGCGATGTACATCCAGCTGATCGGCAAAATGCTCGCGCTGCCCCAGGGCGCGGCGCTGACTGCGGTGTTCTGCGGGTCGGGGCCAGGCAGCGGGATGACCGGGTGGCTGGCGACAAACGGCGCCAGGTGTGCGCGCACACCGATCGGGCCCATGCCCGGGCCGCCACCGCCGTGGGGGATGCAGAAGGTCTTGTGCAGGTTCATGTGCGAGACGTCGGCGCCGATATCCGCTGGCCGCGCCAGGCCGACCTGGGCATTGAGGTTGGCACCGTCCATGTACACCTGGCCGCCGTGCGTGTGGATAACCTCGCAGATCTCGCTGATGCCTTCCTCGTACACACCATGGGTCGATGGGTAGGTCGCCATCAGGCACGACAGCTTGTCGCCAGCCGCCTGCGCCTTGGCTTTGAGGTCGGCCAGGTCGACGTTGCCGGCCTGGTCGCACTCGACGATCACCACCTGCATCCCGGCCATCTGCGCCGAGGCCGGGTTGGTGCCATGGGCCGAGGCCGGGATCAGGCAGATATCACGTTGCGGTTGATGACGGCTGCGGTGGTACTTGGCAATTGCCATCAGCCCGGCATACTCGCCCTGAGCGCCGGAGTTGGGTTGCATGCAGATGGCATCGAAGCCGGTGATCGCGCACAGCCAGCTTTCCAGCTCGTCGATCATCGCCTTGTAGCCCTGCACCTGCGCGGCCGGGGCAAAGGGGTGCAGCAGGGCGAAACCCGGCCAGGTGATCGGGATCATCTCGCTACTGGCATTGAGTTTCATCGTGCACGAGCCCAGCGGGATCATCGACTGGTTCAGCGCCAGGTCCTTGTTCTCCAGCTGCTTGAGGTAGCGCAGCATCTCGGTTTCGCTGTGGTGCAGGTTGAACACCGGGTGGCTGAGAAAAGCCGAGCGTCGCACCAATGCCGACGGAATGCCCTCGGGCTGCGCCAGAGCATCCAGCGCGGCGATATCCAGGCCGTGGTCGGCGCCCAGGAAGTTATCGAACAGGCGCATCACCGTGGTTTCGTCACAGGTCTCGTCGAGGCTCACGCCCAGTTGCCCGCGACCCAGAATCCGCAGGTTGATCTGCGCCGCCTCGGCGCTTTCGATAATGGCCGTCTGGCTGCCGCCGACTTCCAGGGTCAGGGTGTCGAAGAAGTGCTCGTTGAGGCGCTTGATGCCCTTGCTCTCCAGACCTGCAGCCAGCACGAAGGTCAACGCATGCACGCGCTGGGCGATGCGCTGCAGGCCTTCCGGGCCGTGGTACACCGCATAGAAGGCGGCGATGTTGGCCAGCAGCACCTGGGCGGTGCAGATGTTGGAGTTAGCCTTCTCGCGGCGGATATGCTGTTCGCGGGTTTGCAGGGCCATGCGCAACGCGGTGTTGCCGCGGGCATCCTTGGACACGCCGATGATGCGCCCAGGCATGGCCCGCTTGAATTCGTCCCGGCAGGCAAAGTACGCCGCATGCGGGCCACCAAAGCCCATGGGCACGCCGAAGCGCTGGGAGGAGCCCAGTACCACGTCGGCGCCCTGCTCACCCGGCGGCATCAGCATCACCAGGCTGAGCAGATCGGCAGCGACGCAGGCCAGCGCCTGCTGGGCATGCAGCTGAGTGATCAGCGGCCGCAAGTCACGCACTTCGCCGTGGGTATCGGGGTATTGCAGCAAGGCCCCGAACACCTGGTAGTTCGCGAGGTTATCCACAGCGTCGACGATCAGTTCGAAACCAAAGCCCTCGGCGCGGGTCTGCAGCACCGAGAGGGTTTGCGGGTGGCAGTGTTCATCGGCGAAGAAGGCATTGCTTTTCGACTTGGCCACGCGCTTGGCCAGAGCCATGGCTTCTGCCGCGGCAGTGGCTTCGTCGAGCAACGAGGCGTTGGCGAGGTCCAGGCCGGTGAGGTCGATGATCATTTGCTGGAAATTGAGCAAGGCTTCCAGGCGGCCCTGGGCGATTTCCGGTTGATACGGGGTATAGGCGGTGTACCAGCCCGGGTTTTCGAGGACGTTACGCAAAATGACGGTTGGCGTGATGGTGCCGTGATAACCCATGCCGATCAGGCTGGTCCACACCTGGTTCTGCTCGGCATAGCCCTTGAGCTTGGCCAGGGCAGCCTGTTCATCGAGGGCCTCAGGCAGCTCCAGTGGCCGGTTCAAACGGATGCCCGGCGGCACGGTCTGTTCGATCAGCTCGCGGCGGCTGCCAACCCCGAGGGTGGCGAGCATGGCCTGCTGCTCTGAGGCATCGGGGCCCAGGTGGCGACGCAGAAAAGGATTGCGGTCTTGCAGTTGGCTCAGGGACGGCGACTGGGACATAGCGGCTCTCTCTTCCTCGACCAAGCCTCGAGCACTCGAGGCATATTGAGTCTAGGAAGAGATTGCCGCCTGCGTGAAACTACTCGCCGATGGCGGCTTTGTAACCAGCGGCGTCGAGCAGTTTGTCCAGCTCGGCCTTGTCGCTTGGCTTGAGTTTGAAGATCCAGCTGGCATATGGGTCGCTGTTCAGCGACTCGGGGCTATCGGCCAGCTCTTCGTTTACCGCGATCACTTCACCGCTGACCGGTGCGTAGATATCGGAAGCGGCCTTGACCGACTCGACCACGCCCGCCGCATCGCCGGCGGCAAAGACCTTGCCCACTTCCGCCAGCTCGACGAACACCACGTCACCCAGGGCTTCCTGGGCATGGTCGCTGATCCCGACAGTCACAGAGCCATCGGCTTCCAGCCGGGCCCATTCGTGGCTTTCGGCAAAACGCAGGTCGGCGGGGATATTGCTCATAATTGTTGTCCTCGATTGGGTCAGCGGTTGGCCCGCCAGAATTGGGTTCAGATCAGGATCTTGCCATGGCGCACGAAGGTCGGCTTGACCACCCGCACCGGGTACCACTTGCCGCGAATCTCCACCTCGGCACGATCGGCGGTGGCCATCGGCACCCGCGCCAGGGCAATGGATTTGCTCAGCGTAGGAGAGAAACTACCACTGGTGATCTCCCCTTCGCCAATCCCGGCGACACGGACCACCTGATGGGCGCGTAAAACCCCGCGCTCTTCGAGCACCAGGCCGACCAGTTTCTGCTCGACGCCATGCTCGATTTCTTCCAGCAGGCCCTTGCGACCGATGAAGTCACGCGCTGCCGGCTCCCAGGCGATGCTCCAGCCCAGGTTCGAGGTCAGCGGCGTGTGGGCTTCGTCGATGTCCTGGCCATACAGGTTCATGCCCGCTTCCAGGCGCAGGGTATCGCGGGCGCCAAGGCCGCTGGGGGCGATGCCGGCGCCGACCAGGTCGTTGAAAAACGCCGGGGCCTGTACCGCCGGGAAAATGATTTCCAGGCCATCCTCACCGGTATAACCGGTGCGGGCGATGAACCAGTCACCATCGGCCAGGCCTTCGAAGGGCTTGAGTTCACGGATCAAAGCGGCGCGGGCAGCGGTTACCAGCTCCGCGACCTTTTCTCGCGCCTGCGGGCCCTGGATGGCAAGGATGGCCAGTTCCGGGCGCTCGCTCAGCTCGACCTCGAAGCCGATCATCCGCGCCTGCAGCCAGGCCAGGTCCTTGTCGCGGGTCGAGGCGTTGACCACCAGGCGGTAACCGTCTTCACAGCGGTAGACGATCATGTCGTCGATCACCCCGCCCTGCTCGTTGAGCATGGTGCTGTACAGGGCCTTGCCGGTGGCGTTCAGGCGCGCGACATCATTGGCCAGCACCTGTTGCAGCCAGGCACCGGCCTGGGCGCCACGGATATCGATCACGGTCATATGGGATACATCGAAGACCCCGCAGGCCTGGCGCACCTGATGGTGTTCCTCGACTTGCGAGCCGTAATGCAGGGGCATATCCCAACCGCCAAAATCGACCATCTTGGCGCCGAGGGCCAAGTGCAGGTCATAAAGAGGCGTACGCTGTCCCATGGGTTTCTCCTTCCGGGCGTGGCGAGGCTACGGCGGCTGGCAGCGTTGCAGCTACCCGGTCTGTAGGACCGGCCGCAGCGAATGCCGCGCATTGTAGCTGCAAGCAAGCAGGCTTACACCCTCAGCGCGTTTGACCGGGGTGGCGGGCCGAACGTCGAATCAGGCCGATGACCGGCAGCAAGCCGACCAGCACCAGGGTCAGCGCCGGTAGCGAAGCCCGCGACCATTCGCCTTCGCTGGTCATCTCGAATACCCGAACCGCCAGGGTATCCCAGCCAAAGGGGCGCATCAGCAAGGTCGCCGGCATTTCCTTGAGCACGTCGACGAATACCAGCAGCGCCGCGCTCATGGCACCGGGCACCAGCAAGGGTAGATACACCTTGAAAAACAATCTCGGGCCACTGACCCCCAGGCTGCGCGAAGCTTCCGGCAAGGACGGGCGAATCCGTCCCAGGCTGTTTTCCAGCGGGCCGTAGGCCACGGCGATAAAGCGCACCAGATACGCCAGCAACAAGGCCGACAGGCTGCCGAGCAGCAACGGCTTGCCGGCACCACCGAGCCAGCCGGACAGCGGCACCACCAAGTGGTTATCGAGGTAACTGAAGGCCAGCATGATCGACACTGCCAGCACCGAGCCGGGCAAGGCATAGCCCAGGTTGGCCAGGCCGACGCCGGCGCGGATGGTCGAGGTCGGCGCCTGGCGCCGGGCAAACGCCAGCATCAGGGCAACACACACAGTAATCAGTGCCGCCATGGCGCCCAGGTACAGGGTATGCAGGATCAGCCCGGCATAGCGCTCGTCAAGGTCGAAACGCCCCCGCTGCCAGAACCACACCAGCAACTGCAGCATCGGCACCACGAAGGCACAGGCGAAGACCAGCAGGCACCAGCTGCTGGCGGCCAGGGCCTTGATGCCCCGCAAGTGATACAAGGCCTTGCCGCGCGGGCGTTCGTTGCTGCTGCGCACGGCGCCACGGGCCCGGCGCTCGCCGTACAGCACCAGCATCACCGCCAGCAACAGCAGGCTGGCCAGTTGCGCGGCGCTTGAGAGGCTGAAGAAGCCATACCAGGTCTTGTAGATGGCGGTAGTGAAGGTGTCGAAGTTGAACACTGACACCGCGCCAAAATCCGCCAGGGTTTCCATCAATGCCAGGGCCACCCCGGCACCGATGGCCGGCCGCGCCATGGGCATGGCAACCCGCCAGAATGCCTGCAGCGGCGACAGACCCAGAACCCGCGCCGCTTCCATCAGGCCCTTGCCCTGGGCCAGGAAGGCGTTACGGGCCAGCAGGTAGACGTAGGGGTAGAACACCAACACCAGCACGGTGATGACCCCGCCGGTAGAACGCACCCGCGGCAGGCGCAAGGGTCCGAACCATTCGCGCAACAAGCTTTGCACCGGCCCGGCGAAATCCAGCAGGCCGACAAACACGAACGCCAGCACATAGGCCGGAATCGCGAACGGTAGCATCAAGGCCCAGTCGAGCCAGCGCCGCCCGGGGAACTCGCACAGGCTGGTGAGCCAGGCCAGGCTCACGCCCAGCACCGTCACACCAATGCCGACACCGAGGATCAGCGTCAGGGTGTTGCCCAGCAGGCGGCTCATCTGGGTATCGAGCAGGTGCGACCAGATCTGCAGGTCGACCGACTGCCAGGACAACAACAGCACGCTCAGCGGCAGCAGCACCAGGGCGGCGATGATGAAGACCAGGGGGTACCAGCGGCGTTGGGCGGGGTGGGCCAAAAGGAAAAATCTCTATGTAGAAGCACAGGCTCTGTGGGAGCGGCCTTGCCCCGCGATTGCATTGTGTCAGTCACATTGCAATCGCGGGGCAAGCCCGCTCCCACAGGGGGCCGATAAGGGCCCCGGAAGGATAAAGCCTGGCGCTTAGTTCCAGCCAGCCCGATCCATCAGGCGGATGGCTTCGGCCTGGCGTTTGCCGGCCACTTCCACAGCAATGCTGTCGGCCTTGAAGGTGCCCCAGGCAGCCACTTCTTCAGATGGCGCCACGGCCGGGTTGGCCGGGAACTCCTGGTTCACGCCGGCGAAGATTTTCTGCGCCTCGGCACCGGTCATCCATTCGACCAGCTTCTTCGCCGCCTCAGGGTGCGGCGCATATTTGGTCAGGCCGATACCCGAGAGGTTGACGTGCACGCCACGGTCAGCCTGGTTGGGCCAGAACAGCTTGACTGCCAGCTTGGGGTTTTCCTTGTGCAGGCGGCCGTAGTAGTAGGTGTTGACGATGCCGACGTCGCACTGGCCGGCGTTGATCGCCTGGAGCAAGGCGGTGTCGTCGGAGAACACATCGGTGGACAGGTTGTTGACCCAGCCCTTGATGATCTCTTCGGTTTTTTGCTCGCCATGGGTTTCGATCAGGGTAGCGGTCAGCGACTGGTTGTAGACCTTCTTCGCCGTACGCAGGCACAGGCGACCTTCCCAGTTTTTGTCGGCCAGGGCCTCGTAGGTGCTCAGCTCTTCGGGTTTGACCCGCTCGGTGGAGTAGGCGATGGTCCGTGCGCGCAGGCTCAGGCCGGTCCAGTCGTGGGACGAGGCGCGGTACTGGGCGGGGATGTTCTTGTCGATGACGTCCGACTTGATCGGCTGCAGGATGCCCATCTGCTCGGCCTGCCAGAGGTTGCCGGCGTCGACGGTGAGCAGCAGGTCGGCGGTGGCGTTCTCGCCCTCGGCCTTGATCCGCTGCATCAGCGGCGCTTCCTTGTCGGTGATGAACTTGATCTTCACCCCGGTTTCTTTGGTGTAGGCATCGAATACCGGTTTGATCAGCTCGTCGATGCGCGAGGAATACACCACCACTTCGTCCGCCGCCTGGGCGGCCGTGCCGAACAGGGTCAGAGCCAGGGCGGCCATTACGTGCTTGCGTGGCAACATGGTGCAGTCCTCGGAATTCATGAGAGGCGCAAATGGTAGTTAATCCCATTTGCCTTCTCAACCGAACTCACAAGGGAGGAGTTACCAGATGTTGCGGGGCCCTCAGGCCCGCGCCAGTTCCGGCAGGTCACCGCTCAAGCCCAAGGCCTGGCGCACGAACAGGGCCTTGGCTTCCGGCAATTGCTCGATCCATTTCAGGCCGCTGTTGCGCAACCAGCGCAACGGCAGTGGATCGGCCTGGAACAAGCGCTCGAAGCCTTCCATCGCCGCCATCAAGGCCAGGTTGTGCGGCATGCGTCGGCGCTCGAAACGGCTCAGCACGCGAATATCAGCCAGGCGCTCGCCACGCTCGTAGGCATGCAGCAGCTCTTCGGCCAGTACCGCGGCATCGAGGAAACCGAGGTTGACGCCCTGCCCGGCCAGCGGGTGGATGGTGTGCGCGGCATCGCCGATCAGCGCCAGGCCTTCGGCCACGTAACGCTTGGCGTGACGCTGGCGCAGCGGCACGCAAACCCGTGGGTCGGCCTGCAGGACGCCGCCCAGGCGCCCTTCGAAGGCGCGCTCAAGCTCGGCGCAGAACGCCTCGTCGCTCAAGGCCATCAAGTGTTCAGCCTGCTCGGGGGTGGTCGACCAGACGATCGAGCACCAGTCCTGCTGGCCATCACGCAACAGCGGCAGGAACGCCAGCGGCCCCTCGTCGGTAAAGCGCTGCCAGGCGGTCGCCTGATGCGGCCGGGCACAACGCACGCTGGTGACGATGGCGTGGTGCAGATAATCCCACTCGCGGGTCTCGCAGCCAGTCAGGCGGCGCACCGCCGAGTTGGCGCCGTCGGCAGCAATCACCAGCGGCGCACGCAGGGTACGGCCGTCGGCCAGGGTCAGCAGCCAGTCGTCGCCGGAGCGACGCATCTGCTCCAGACGGGCATTGGCCAGCAGGCCGATTTCGCTGTCGTGCAGACGCTCCAGCAGGCCATCCTGCACTACCCGATTCTCGACGATATGGCCAAGCACTTCGGCGTGCACGCTGGCCGCCGAGAAGTGGATCTGACCGGTGCCGCTGCCATCCCACACGTGCATGTCCGAGTAGGGGCTCAGACGTCGCTCGCTGACTCCCTGCCAGGCGCCCAGGCGTTCGAGAATGCGCTGGCTGGCCGCCGACAAGGCGCTGACCCGCGGCTCGAACGCCGACTGCTGGTCGAAGGGTTTGATCGACAAGGGGCTGCCGTCGAGCAAGAGAATTTCCAGGCCGCTGTGCTGCAACGCCAGGGCCAGGGCGCTGCCGACCATACCGGCACCGACAATCAACAGATCTGCGCGCATTTCCATGCCTTAAGCCTGTCTCGCTTGCGGCTTGAGCCGCACGTAAAGGGTTTTGTCGACCCGCGCCACCAGTTCACCGGCGGCGTCGCGGATATCGACCTGAAGTCGTGGCAGGTACTTTTTGCCGCCGGCGGTGTGCTGGCGGATGTCGTCGAGCAGGGCATCGTCGATGCGCAGGTCGGCGAACACCGGGCCCTTGCCCGGCGACACGAAATCGATGCTGGCGGCCTTGTCCCAGACGATGTACTCACGCCCGAGCAGCTCCATCAGCATCAGCATGTAGAACGGGTCGACCATCGAGTACAGGCTGCCGCCGAACTGGGTGCCGACATAGTTGCGGTTGAACCAGCGCAGGCCCATGCGCACGCGGATGTGGCGCAGGTCGGGGCTGACGCTGAGCACGCGAATGCCCGCGCCCAGGTACGGCGGGTAGATATTCAGCAGCCAGCGCAGCCTGCGCGCGCGCCGGGCCAGTTTGCGCGGGTCGCTCATGCTCAGCTCCGTGGATCCGGGCGAGTTCCCAGGCCCATGGCCTGGCGGGCGAACCAGCGCTTGGCCGGAGGCAACAGGTCGAGGCCGAGCAGGCCCAGGTTGCGGCCGGTAGCGACCAAGGGTTGGGCGCTGCCGAACAATCGGGTGACGCGGTCGGAGAAGCCCACGGTCAGGTCCTGGTCCAGGCGCTGACGCTCACGGTAGGCCTGCAGGGTGGCGAAATCACCCGGCACTCCAGGGCTGGCCAGCAAGCCGTCGGCCAGCGACTGCACATCGCGCAGTGACAGGTTGAAGCCCTGCCCGGCAATCGGGTGCAGGCTGTGCGCAGCGTTGCCAAGGACTACCAGATGCGGGCGCACCTGCTCCTGGGCCTCGACCAGCGACAACGGATACAAGTGCCGGGCGCCGACCTGGCGCAGCGCACCGAGGCGGTAGCCAAACACGTCCTGCAGCTCGCTGAGGAAGCTGCGTTCGTCCAGCTCGGCCAGGCGCTTGGCGTCCATACCGGCGCGGGTCCAGACCAGCGCGCAGCGGTTCTCCGGCAATGGCAGCAAGGCCATCGGCCCTTCGTCGGTAAAGCGCTCGAAAGCCTGGCCGCAGTGGGCTTCGCTCGGGGTGATATTGGCGATCAGGGCGCTCTGGTTGTACGGCCGCTGGCTGACATGAATACCCAGTTGCTCGCGCAGGCCGGAGCGGCCGCCATCGGCCAGTACCGCCAGGTCGCATTCAAGCGTGGTGTCGTCGTTGAGCGACAGCCGGTAACCGTCTTCCAGCGGCTGCAGGGCGGTGACCTCCGCCGGGCAGCGCCAGCTCACCACCTCAGCGTCCAGGCCCTGCCACAGGCACTGGCCAAGCCAGGCGTTCTCGACCACGTAGCCGAGCGCCGGTACCCCTTCTTCCAGGGCGTCCAGGCGGGTGGCGCCAAAACGGCCACGGTCGGAGACCTGGATCTGACGGATCGGCTCGGCGCGGCGGCTGATCTGTTGCCACAGGCCAAGACGCTCGTAGATTTGCCGGGTACCGAAAGACAACGCCGAAGAGCGGGCGTCATAGCTCGGCTGGAAACTGTCACCCGGGGCGAACGGTTCGATCAGCAGGATCTTCCAGCCACGCGCCTTGGCGCCGGCTTGCAGGGCCAGGGCCAGGCTGGCGCCGACCAGGCCGCCGCCAATGATCGCAAGGTTGACCCGGCTCATGCTGCGGCACTGCGCGCAGCAGCCATCAAGGCTTCGATTTCGGCAACCGTCTTGGGTACGCCGGAGGTCAGGATTTCACAGCCCTGCTTGGTTACCACTACGTCATCCTCGATTCGCACACCGATGCCACGCCATTTTTTCGCGACACTCTGGTTATCGGCACCAATGTAAATGCCAGGTTCAACAGTCAGGGACATGCCCGGCTCGAGCACTCGCCACTGGCCGCCGACCTTGTACTCGCCGACATCATGCACATCCATGCCCAGCCAGTGCCCGGCGCGGTGCATGTAGAAAGCCCGATAGGCTTCGCTTTCAATCAGTTCGTGCACCTGGCCCTTGAGCAGGCCCAGTTCCACCAGGCCTTCGGTAATCACTTGCACCGTGGCCTCATGGGCGTGATTCCAGTGCTTGCCCGGGGCGATGACCGCAAAGGCCGCTTCCTGGGCCTTGAGCACCAGCTCGTAGATGGCCTTCTGCTCCGGCGAAAAACGCCCGCTGACCGGGAAAGTGCGGGTGATGTCGCTGGCGTAGCAGTCAATCTCGCAACCGGCGTCGATCAGCACCAAGTCGCCGTCCTTGAGCAGCGCGTCGTTCTCCTGGTAATGCAGGATGCAGCTGTTGCGCCCGGCGGCGACGATCGAGCCGTAGGCCGGCATCTTCGCCCCGCCCTTGCGGAACTCGTAGTCGAGCTCGGCTTCCAGGCTGTATTCGCGCAGACCGGCGCGGCAGGCCTGCATGGCCCGCACGTGGGCACGGGCGGAAATCGCCGCGGCCTCGCGCATCACTTTCACTTCCGCCGCCGATTTATACAGGCGCATGTCGTGCAGCAGATGATCCAGGGCAACGAATTCGTTCGGCGGCTGCGCACCCAGCCGCGCTTTGGAGCGGATGACGTTGATCCACTCCATCAAGTGGCGGTCGAACTCGGCGTTGCTGCCCATGGCCGAATACACCCGGTCGCGACCTTCGATCAGGCCGGGGAGGATGTCGTCGATATCGGTGATGGGGAAAGCATCATCGGCGCCAAAATCGCGGATCGCCCCTTCCTGGCCAGCGCGCAGGCCGTCCCAGAGCTCGCGCTCGGGATTGCGCTCGCGGCAGAACAATACGTACTCGCCGTGCTCGCGGCCGGGGATCAGGGCGATCACCGCCTCGGGCTCGGGGAAGCCGCTGAGGTACTGGAAGTCGCTGTCCTGGCGGTACACGTGCTCGACGTCGCGGTTGCGGATGGCAACCGCGGCGGCGGGCAGGATGGCGATGCTGTTGGGTTCCATCTGCGCCATCAGCGCCTTGCGTCGACGGGCGTATTCCGACTTGGGGATGTGGCTCATGGGCAGTGGCAGTCCGTGGTTGATCAGTGCAACGAAGGTTTGGCCGCAGGCTCGACCGGCTGCTTCAGCTCGGTGTAGAGCAGCAGCGGGGCGACGCGCAGGTATTCCATGACTTCCATATAGTCGTTTTCGCCGTCTTCGGACTCTTCCAGGGCGTCCTGGACCTGAGAGATCGCGACCAGGTCCTGTAGCACTTCCTTGGCCTCGGTGCTCAGGTCCTTGCCACCGGCATTCAAACCGAAACCGGCAATGAAGCCCTGGCACCATTGACCCAGGGCGGTGGCACGCTCGGTCAGCGGCTCATCATCACCCGGCAGCAACAGCACCACGGTGATATCGTCGCTGGTCAGTTCGCCCTTGACCATTTCTTGCAGGCCGATCAAGGCGTTACGAACGTTGTCTGCCGGTTCGCTTTCCAGCAGGCCGGCGGCGTCTGCCAACCATGCCTCGGCATCGAAGCCGGCACCGGCGCAGCTGCGCCCGAGCAACAGCCCGTGCAGTTCGGCAGGGGAAACAGGATGCCCGTTGCTGCTGAGCAAGGTGGCGAAGGCGGTGTACGGCGAATTGATATTGGGCATGGGCAACTAGGCGCCAGACGGCGCAATGACTAGAATGAAGACCTTGTATCCTAGCACCGGCAGGCGCGCCAAGACCATCGACGCGGCCAACTCCGGGCCGGCCAGGGCATAAACCGGGCAACCACCCGCACGACCGAATCGAGTGGCAACCAATGCAAGAGAACGATCTGCAAGCGCTGATGGGCCGATTCGAACTGCTGATTGAGCGGGTCGAGCAACTAAAACGGCAAAACGCACTCTTATTAGCTCAGGAAAAATCCTGGCGCGAAGAGCGCGCCCACCTCATCGAAAAAAATGAAATCGCCCGGCGTAAGGTCGAATCGATGATTTTGCGACTCAAGGCCCTGGAGCAAGACTCATGAGCTCAAGCAATAGCGTCACTGTTCAGATTCTCGACAAAGAATATTCGATCATCTGTCCGCCGGAAGAACGCAGCAACCTGGTCAGCGCCGCGCGCTACCTGGACGGCAAGATGCGCGAAATCCGCAGCAGCGGCAAAGTCATCGGTGCCGACCGCATCGCCGTGATGGCTGCGCTGAACATTACCCACGACCTGCTGCATAACCAGGAACGCCCGCAAGCGACCGGCACTGGCGTCAACCGTGAACAGGTACGCGACCTGCTTGAACGCGTCGATCAGGCATTGGCCGACGATCAAGATTCAAATAAGGGTTGAGTATCGGTATACTGGCGCCACTCCCTGGAGTGCTTGCCAGTCGGTCATGTCCCTGAGCCGATACGCACAACCACGGGGGTTGCACGTGGGGCCGGTGTGCATGTCCGCTTGACGGAAAGCCTTAACGCCTCCTGCAATCTCCACCTTGAACTTTCGGGTTCAAGGGCTACACCGACAGCGGTTCGTCGGGGAGCCTGAATTCTTTGCCCGCCCTTCTGCGCGGGCAATCGAGCTGTCACCCGGCGGGTGGCAGCCCTCTCTGGGACCGCCCGTGCCATGACCGACACCGCGCCGCTGACCCGCCCCCAACTTCGCCGCCTGCTTCGCGATGCCCGCCGTGCCCTGACGCCGGCCGAACAACGCCAGGCAGCCCGTGGCCTGTATCGTCAGCTGGCACAGCATCCGTTGTTTCGCCGGGCCCGGCACATCGCCCTGTACCTGCCCAATGATTGCGAGATCGACCCGCGCCTGCTGATGCGTGAAGCCCAGCGCCGTGGCAAACGCACCTACCTGCCGGTACTGCACGCCTGGCCAAAAACCAAGATGGTGTTCCAGCGCATCGAAGCCGGCGAGAAGCTGCGGCGCAACCGCTTTCGCATCCCCGAGCCGCACATCAGCCTGGCCCGGCAACGACCGATCTGGGCGCTGGACCTGATCCTGCTACCGCTGGTGGGTTTTGATGAAGTGGGTGGCCGGCTGGGCATGGGCGGCGGTTTCTATGACCGCAGCCTGGCCTATCAGGCCCGCCGCAAGGCCTGGAAAAAACCCTTGCTGCTGGGCCTGGCGCATGAATGCCAGAAGGTCGAACGACTGGCGCAAGCCAGCTGGGATGTGCCGCTGCAGGGGACGGTCTCGGACCGTGGCTGGTACCTGGCTATCAACGTTGTTGCGGATTGACCGGCATTTCGTAAGGGGCGTCGAGTTTGCGTTCCCAAAGGCTTTGCGCATAACCGGTAGTGACAACACCCAAACCGAACAGAAACACCAGAATCCAGAGCAAATCCGGTTTGCGATTCATCGATTGCCCCCCTCAGGCAAACTGATCACGTTGTCAGCAACGTTTTTGTTGTTGCAGCAGCGTCAAGCTTAAAATGCGCGCATTCTCCGACAACCTGAGGCGACACGCAAACGTTGACGCCAACCGACCGTCGGTTTCCTGAAACAGGTTATTTCAAACATTGTCTGGAGCACCACCCATGGCCTACTGGCTGATGAAATCCGAGCCCGACGAACTCTCGATCAAGGACCTCGCGCGGCTGGGCGAAGCGCGCTGGGATGGCGTGCGCAACTACCAGGCGCGCAATTTCTTGCGTGCCATGGCAGTCGGTGACCAGTTCTTCTTCTACCACTCCAGTTGCCCGGAGCCGGGCATTGCCGGCATTGCCCGCATCAGTGCCGCAGCCTATCCCGACCCCACTGCACTCGACCCGCAAAGCCACTACTTCGACGCCAAGGCCAACGACGCCAAGAACCCCTGGAGCGCTGTCGATGTCGCCCATGTCGAAACCTTCGGCAGGGTCCTGCAACTGGGCTACCTCAAGCAGCAAACCGCCCTTGCCGAACTGGCGCTGGTACAGAAAGGCAGCCGCCTTTCAGTGATGCCGGTGACCGCCGAACAGTGGGCAGCGGTACTCGCACTGCGTTAAACAGGGTAGGATGGCCGCTCATTTGACGAACATCAACGCACCAGGACCGGTGCGGCGTCACAATTTGACGTTAATGCAGCAAGGATTGCCCAACCATGTCGATGAGCCAACACGCCCCGAAATTCTTCGCCGGTGCCTTGATCGCCCTGCTCCTGGCCGCGGGTGGCCTGGGCTACTGGAAGTCCCTGCATGACCGCCTGCCCGAAGGCCTGAGCATGGGCAACGGCAGGCTCGAAGCCACCGAAGTGCAGATCGCCAGCAAGATCCCCGGGCGCCTGGCCGAGGTGCTGGTCGACGAAGGCGATACCGTCAAGCAGGGCCAGTTGCTCGCCCGCATCGACACCCGCACCCTCGAAGCCCAGCGCAACCAGGCCGAAGCCGAAGTGCTACGGGCCCGGGAAAACTACTCCGCCGCCCAGGCCACGGTGCAATTGCGCCAGAGCGAACAACTGCTGGCCAGCCAGGAGCTCAAGCGCGTCCGCGAGATCTTCCAGCGCAAATATGCCAGCCAGCAGCTGCTCGACCAGCAGCAGGCCCGCTACGACACCAGCAACTCCGCCGTGGTCGCCGCCCGCGCGCAACTGGCGGCAATCAAGGCCGCCATCGGCGCCGCTGAAGCCCAGGAGGCACAGCTGACCAGCGAAATCGACGACAGCAGCCTGCGCGCGCCAATCAACGGCGTGATCCAGCTGCGCCTGGCCGAGCCAGGTGAAGTGCTCGGTGCCGGCGGCCGCGTGCTGATGCTGATCGACCCCAGCGACCAGTACATGAACCTTTACCTGCCCGCCTCCACGACCGGCCGCCTGACCGTCGGCGACCAGGCGCGCATCGTTCTCGACGCCCTGCCCGACCGGGCCTTGCCGGCGAAGATCGCCTTCGTCGCGGCCAAGGCGCAGTTCACCCCCAAGCAGGTGGAAACCCGTGACGAGCGCCAGAAGCTGGTGTTCCGGGTCAAGCTGCGCCTGACCGAACCAAGCGCCGTGCCCCAGGCCAAACCCGGCATGCCGGGCGCAGGCTATGTGCGCACCGCTGATGTGGACTGGCCGGCCAACCTGCAATGAGCGCGCTGGCGCTGCACGCCGAGGGCATCAACCACCGCTACGGCGGGCTGAACGCCCTGCAGGACATTGCCTTCAGCCTGCCGGCCGGCACCCGCTGCGGCCTGATCGGCCCGGACGGCGCCGGCAAGTCGAGCCTGCTCGGGCTGATCGCCGGGGTGAAGAAGCTGCAAAGCGGCGAACTGCAGGTGCTTGGCGGCTCGATCCGCCAGCGCCGCCATCGCAACAGCCTCTACCCGCGTATCGCCTTCATGCCCCAGGGGTTGGGCGGCAACCTTTACCCCGAGCTGTCGATCAGCGAGAACATCCGCTTCTTCGCCACCCTGTTCGGCCTTGGCGCCACGGAGTGCGAGCAGCGCATGCACAACCTGCTGCTGGCCACCGACCTGCTGCGCTTTGCCGAACGCCCGGCGGGCAAGTTGTCGGGCGGCATGAAGCAGAAGCTCGGCCTGTGCTGTGCGCTGATCCACGAACCGGACCTGCTGATCCTCGACGAACCCACCACTGGCGTCGACCCGCTGTCGCGCCGGCGCTTCTGGGAGCTGGTCGAGCAGGTGCGCCAGGAACGCCCGCAACTGACCCTGCTGGTCGCCACGGCCTACATGGAAGAGGCCGAACAGTTCGAACACTGTCTGATGCTCGATCGTGGCCGGCTGATTGCCGCAGGCTTGAGCGAAGAGCTGGCCGCAGCCACCGCCAGCCACAAGCTCGATGACGCCTTTACCCACTTTCAGGGCGACAGCCAGCGCAGCCAGCAGCCCCTGGTGATCCCGCCGCGCGATAGCGGCGATGCCGAGATCGCTATCGAAGCCCATGAACTGACCTTGCGCTTTGGTGACTTCACCGCCGTGAACAAGGTCAGTTTCGCCATCGGCCGTGGCGAGATCTTCGGTTTTCTCGGCTCCAACGGCTGCGGCAAGACCACCACCATGAAGGTGCTCACCGGGCTGATGCCGGCCAGCGAGGGCAGCGCCACCCTGCTCGGTCGCCCGGTGAACGCCAAGGACCTGGCCACGCGTAAGCGCGTTGGCTTCATGTCCCAAAGCTTCTCGCTGTATGGCGAACTCAGCGTGCGGCAGAACCTTGAACTGCATGCGCGGCTGTTCGACCTGCCCAAGGCCGACAGCGGCCCGCGCATCGCCGAGCTGATCGAGCGTTTCGATCTGGGCGCCATCGCCGACCAGCAGTCCGGCGCCCTGCCCCTGGGTTTGCGCCAGCGCCTGTCGCTGGCAGTGGCGGTACTGCACCGTCCGGAAGTGCTGATCCTCGACGAACCGACCTCAGGTGTGGACCCGGCAGCGCGCGACGACTTCTGGCGCCTGCTGATCGAGCTGTCGCGCGATCAGGGGGTGACGATCTTCCTCTCTACTCATTTCATGAACGAGGCCCTGCGCTGCGACCGGATCTCCCTGATGCATGCCGGCAAGGTCCTGGCCTGCGACACCCCGGCGGCGCTGCAGCAGCAGTTCGGCGGTGAAACCCTGGAAGATGCCTTCGTCACCTGCCTGGAACAGGCCCAGGGCGCCAGCGAAGCGCCAACGGCCCCAACCCAGTTCGACAGCCCGGCCAATACAGCAACGCAACCCCTGCGCCATGGCTTCAGCCTCAAGCGCCTGGTCGCCGTCGCCACCCGCGAAGGCAAGGAACTGCTGCGCGACAAAGTGCGCCTGGCGTTCGCCCTGCTTGGCGCGCTGTTCATGATGGTGATCTTCGGCTACGGCATCTCCCTGGACGTGGAAAACCTCGCTTTCGCCGTTTATGACCAGGACCAGAGCCCGCAAAGCCGCGCTTATCTTGAAGCCTTCCGCGGCTCGCGCTACTTCGCCGAACAGACGCCGATTCGCGATGCCGCACAGTTACACAAACGCCTGCAGCGCTCGGAAATCAAGCTGGCCCTGGAGATTCCACCAGGTTTTGGTCGCGATCTGCACGCCGGTCGCCAGCCGGTGGTAGCAGCCTGGCTGGACGGCGGCATGCCATTTCGCGCCGAGACCAGCCGTAACTATGTCGAAGCCGTGCACCAGGGCAACCTCGAACAACTGGCAGCGCTGAGCAGCAAGGCCCGGGCCGGGCAAACTCCAGTGCGCCTGGAAACCCGCTTTCGCTACAACCAGGACGTGGTCAGCGTCAACGCCATCGGCCCCGGGGTCATGGCGCTGATCCTGGCGTTCATTCCGGCAATGCTCACCGCACTGGGGATCGTGCGCGAAAAAGAGCTGGGCTCGATCACCAACTTCTATGCCACGCCCCTGACCCGCCTGGAGTTCCTGCTCGGCAAACAGGCGCCCTACCTCGCGGTAAGCCTGGTCAACCTGGCGCTGCTGGTAGCAATGAACCGCTGGCTGTTCGGCGTGCCGTTCAAGGGCAGCGCCCTGGCCCTGGCCTGCGGCGGCGTGCTCTACCTGCTGGCGACCACCAGCCTGGGCCTGCTGATCTCGGCGTTCACCCGCACGCAGATCGCCGCGATCCTCGGCACCATGATCATCACCAGCCTGCCGACCATTCAGTTCTCCGGGCTGATCGTGCCGCGTTCCTCGCTCGATGGCGCGGCGGCCTTGATGGGCCAGTTGTTCCCGGCCGGTTACTTTCTCGATATCGCCGTCGGCACCTTTACCAAAGCCCTGGACCTGCGCGAACTCTGGCCCCAGTGCCTGGCGCTGCTGGGCTTCTTTGTCGGTTTCACTGGCCTGAGTCTGGCCATGCTGAAGAAGCAGGAGGTCTGATGCATCGTCTGGCACATACCCTGCGCCTGGGGCTCAAGGAGCTGACCAGCCTGCGCCACGACAGCGTGCTGCTGTTGTTCCTGCTGTACGCCTTCAGCGTGGCGATCTACATGCCGGCCGCAGGCTCGGTGATCGGCGTGCACAACGCCAGCGTGGCGATCATCGACGAAGACCACAGCCTGGTCTCGCGCAAGCTCGCCGAGGCCCTGCAACCACCGGAATTCCAGCACGCCGTGCCGTTGCCCTACGACCAGCTCGACCAGGCCCTGGACAGCGGCCGCTACACCTTCGTGATCAACGTACCGGTGAACTTCCAGACCGACCTGCTGGCCGGGCGCTCGCCCGAGCTGCAAGTCAACGTCGACGCCACGGCCATGAGCCAGGCGTTCATGGGCGCCGGTTACATCGGCAGGATCGTCGAGCGCGAGCTGCTCGACTATGCCAAGCAGGGCTCGGCTACCGCCGGCAGCCCGGCGCTGCTCAGTGCCCGGGCGTTGTTCAACCCCAACCTTGAGGGCGGCTGGTTTCTGGCGGTGATCCAGATCGTCAACAACATCACCATCCTGGCCATCATCCTCACCGGCACGGCACTGCTGCGCGAGCGCGAGCACGGCACCCTCGACCACCTGCTGGTGCTGCCGCTGACCGCGCTGGAAATCATGCTGGCGAAGATCGCCAGCAACGCCCTGGTGGTGGTGCTGTGCACCTGGGTATCGCTTGAGGTGATCGTCAAGGGCGCGCTGGGGGTACCGCTGGCGGGATCGTTGGGGTTGTTCCTGGCGGTGACGGCGCTGTACCTGTTCGCCAGCACCGCATTGGGGATCTTCCTCGCCACCCTGGCGCGCTCGACTCCGCAATTCGGCCTGCTGGCGATTCCGGTGATCATCCCGATGCTGTTGCTGTCAGGCGGCAGCACGCCGCTGGACAGCATGCCGCAATGGCTGCAGTGGGTCATGCAGGGCTCGCCCTCGACCCACTTCGTCAGCCTCAGCGCGGCGATCCTGTTCCGTGACGCCGGGCTGGCAGTGGTCTGGCCAGACATCGCGGCGCTCGCCGCCATTGGCCTGGCCTTCTTCGCCATTGCCCTGGCGCGTTTTCGCCGCAGCCTGACCTCGTGATTACTGGACGATCAGGTTGTTGAACAGCAGGTCGTCGACGGTCGGCTTGCCTTCTTCGGATTCGAGCACCTGCTGGACCTGCTTCAGAGCTTCCTGACGCAGTTTTTCCTTGGCCTCGACGTTACTCATGGCCTCCAGGTTCTGCTGGGTGAACAGCGCCACCAGCTGGTTGCGGATCAGCGGCTCATGATGCTTTACCGCTGCGGCGGCGGCATCGCTGTTGACCCGCAGGGCCACGTCGGCCTTGTACACGCGCAGCTTCGGCCCGCCATCAAGGGCGTAGTTGCCCACAAAAGGCGGGCTCAGGGAAATGTAGGAGACCTTCGGTTCCCCTTCCTTGGCTTCCTCGGCCATGGCCGCCATCGGCAGCATCAGCGCCAGTACCATCAAGATCCACGCTTTCACGAATTCGCTCCTCATACAGTTGGCGCCAGCATACCCAGCGCACCGGTCAAACCCAAGCCCGGGCTTATGCCGGCCTATCAGGGCGGGCCATGCTCGTTGACCCGGCACCTCGCCCACCTACACTTATCGGCCACTACGCGCAAAGGAATAGTCCCGATGAAAGCAGTGTTGTGCAAAGCCCTTGGCCCGGCGCAAAACCTGGTCCTGGAAGAAGTCGCCAGCCCCGTGCCGAAAAAGAACGAGATCCTCCTCGACGTGCAGGCCGCCGGGGTCAACTTTCCCGACACCCTGATCATCGAAGGCAAGTACCAGTTCCAGCCGCCGCTGCCGTTCTCCCCTGGGGGCGAAGCCGCCGGCGTGGTCAGCGCCGTGGGTGAAAAAGCCGGCAACCTGAAGATCGGCGACCGGGTCATGGCCCTGACCGGCTGGGGCAGCTTTGCCGAAAAAGTGGCGGTGCCGGCCTACAACGTATTGCCGATCCCGGCGCAGATGGACTTCACCACGGCGGCGGCCTTCGGCATGACCTACGGCACCTCGATGCATGCGCTCAGCCAGCGCGGCCAGCTCAAGGCCGGGGAAACCCTGCTGGTGCTGGGCGCCTCGGGCGGGGTTGGCCTGGCGGCGGTGGAAATCGGCAAGGCCATGGGCGCGCGGGTGATTGCCGCCGCCAGCAGCGCCGAGAAACTTGCCGTAGCCAAGGCGGCAGGCGCCGACGAGCTGATCAACTACAGCGAAACCAGCCTCAAGGACGAAATCAAGCGCCTGACCGGCGGCAACGGCGCCGATGTGATCTACGACCCGGTTGGCGGCGATCTGTTTGACCAGGCGGTGCGCGGCATTGCCTGGAATGGCCGGCTGCTGGTGGTCGGTTTTGCCAGCGGGCGCATCCCCGAGCTGCCAGTGAACCTGGCGCTACTCAAAGGTGCAGCGGTGCTCGGGGTGTTCTGGGGCGCCTTTGCCCAGCGCCAGCCGGCCGACAATGCGGCGAACTTCCAGCAGCTGTTTGCCTGGTTCGCCGAAGGCAAGCTCAAGCCGCTGGTATCGCAGACCTTCCCGCTGGCTGAAGCAGGTGCAGCCATCGAGATGCTGGGCCAGCGCAAGGCGGTGGGCAAGCTGGTGGTGACCATGGCCTGAACAGCTGAGCCCGCTCCTACCTGGAATGGCAGCGCCGAAAACGCGCCTCCAGGTTGCGATCGGGCATGGCATGGCTGCGCAAGGCATTGAGGGTCTGCTCGACATAATCGCGAGTGCTGCCGTAACGGCCCTTGGCATTGGCAAATATCTGGCTGAGCAAGGTGTCCGGCAGGTTGCCGGCATAGCATGGCAAATGCCGCTCCAGCACAAACCCCAGGGCCTGGACCTTGCTGCCGTCCTCAAGCCGGCAATTGAGCCAGTGCGGGCGGTACGCAGGGTAAGGCATTTCTCGTTGCCACAAGGCCAGCAACGAATCTTCCAGGCAGTCGTCCGGCAGGCGGTAGGCAAAACCGCTGCATGAACCACCACGATCAAGACCGAATACCAGCCCGGGGCATTCCGGCGTGCCGCGGTGCTCGTGGGACCACAAATACAGCCCGCGATGATAGCCGTGCACCCGTGCCCGTCGCCGTTCGGCGGCATTGCACTCCGGGCGCCAGATCAATGAGCCGTAGGCAAACAACCATACCGGGCCACCCTGGTGCCGGGACATGGTGTGTTGAACTGAATGCACAAGTTGCTCGCGAGTTAACTGTTCGCCGAAATCAAGCAACGGCGGATAGGCCACATTCAAAGATACCGTTTCGATCGCCGACATAGCTGCCGCCACACTTCCCCATGAATTACCAACGCATTGCACTATAAAGCAACGCACTGTGCACAGAGTTACCGTACGGCAGATAAGCGCCGCAATACAAGCCCCCAGACGCCATGAGACGGCGATAAAGGCCGCACCGGTGCGATAACAGGTGCACTGTTTCAAGTGTAGCGAAAGTTATTTTCGTTGCCGGCAATAATTAGTGGCTTATAACCGCTGGCGGCACCGGCAGTTATTTAAACCGGCACGCTGTTGCAGCGTGCCTTATTCCGTCAATCAATTGCGCGGGGCATAAGCGAATACATCGGCGCGCATTTGATGCGCGTCCATGCCGGCGTCGACCAGTGCGTCGAGGGTGGCGTAGATCATGTTTGGCGAACCGCTGGCGTACACATGCACGCCGGCCAGGTCACTGATGTCTTCGCATACCGCCTCGTGCAACAGGCCGCAGCGCCCTTCCCAGCCGCACAGGTCGCTGACCACCTTGTGCAGGAACAGGTTGGGCAGACTCTCCCACTCGGCCCAGTGCTCGATCTGGTAGAAGTCGTCCGGTAGGCGCACGCCCCAGTACAGGTGCACCGGGTGCTTGAAGCCGCTGGCCCGGCAATGTTCGATCAGGCTGTGCATCTGCGCCATGCCGGTGCCGGCCGCGATCAGCACCAGCGGGCCGTCCGGCAATTCGGCCAGGTGGGTGTCACCAAAGGGCATCTGCAGCCGCGCCATGCCGTTGCGCCGCAACTGAGCGATCAGCTCCAGGGCACTGTTCTCGCGGGCCAGTACATGCAGCTCGAGGTCGCGGCCACTGTGCGGCGCCGAGGCCAGCGAGAAGGCAGCCTTGTCGCCGCTGTCTCGCTCGATCATCAGGTACTGGCCAGCATGGTAGCGCGGTGGCTTGCCGGCAGGCGCCCGCAGGCGCACGCGCCAGACGTCGCCGCCGACTTCGACACACTCGCTGAGCTGACAGGCCAGGGTCCGTACCGGCAGCTCGCCCAGGGCCAGCACGCCATCCCACAACAAGACGCAATCCTCCAGTGGCTCGGCGATGCAGGTGAACAGCTCGCCATGATCACGCTCGACGCCATCCTGACGCACCCGGCCCTCGACCAGCAGCGCGGCGCAGACATGGCAGTTGCCATTGCGACAGCTTTGCGGGCAGTCGTAGCCCAGGCGTCGCGCCGCATCCAGAATCCTTTCTCCGGGCTTGAGCGCCAACACGGCCCCGGACGGCTGCAAGGTTACCTGCATTTAGTCTATTCCCAACTGGTTCCACAGCTCATCGATCCGCCGGGTGACGGCTTCGTCCTTGACGATGACCCGTCCCCACTCGCGGGTGGTTTCACCCGGCCACTTGTGCGTCGCATCCAGGCCCATCTTCGACCCCAAACCGGACACCGGCGAAGCGAAGTCCAGGTAGTCAATCGGGGTGTTGTCGATCATTACCGTGTCGCGCTTGGGGTCCATGCGCGTGGTAATCGCCCAGATCACGTCGTTCCAGTCCCGCGCGTTGATATCGTCGTCCGTGACGATAACGAACTTGGTGTACATGAACTGTCGCAAAAACGACCAGACACCCAGCATCACGCGCTTGGCGTGTCCTGGGTACTGCTTTTTCATGGTCACCACCGCCATGCGGTACGAGCAGCCTTCCGGCGGCAGGTAGAAGTCGGTGATTTCCGGGAACTGCTTTTGCAGGATCGGCACGAATACTTCGTTCAGCGCCACGCCGAGAATCGCCGGCTCATCCGGCGGACGGCCGGTGTAGGTGCTGTGATAGATCGGCTTGCTGCGGTGAGTGATGCGCTCGACGGTGAACACCGGGAAGCTGTCGACTTCGTTGTAGTAGCCGGTGTGGTCGCCGTACGGGCCTTCCGGGGCCATTTCACCCGGATGGATCACGCCTTCGAGAATGATTTCGGCGGTGGCTGGCACCTGCAGGTCGTTGCCACGGCACTTGACCAGCTCGGTACGGTTGCCGCGCAACAGGCCGGCGAAGGCGTACTCGGAGAGGGTATCGGGCACCGGGGTCACGGCGCCAAGGATGGTCGCCGGGTCGGCGCCCAGGGCCACCGCCACCGGGAACGGCTGACCCGGGTGCTTCTCGCACCATTCGCGATAGTCCAGGGCGCCGCCGCGATGGCTCAACCAGCGCATGATGACCTTGTTGCGGCCAATCACCTGTTGACGGTAGATGCCGAGGTTCTGGCGGTCCTTGTTCGGCCCGCGGGTCACTGTCAGGCCCCAGGTGATCAGCGGCGCAACGTCGCCCGGCCAGCAGTGCTGCACCGGCAGCAGGCCGAGGTCGACATCATCGCCTTCGATGACCACTTCGTGGCATGCCGCGTCCTTGACCACCTTCGGCGCCATGGACACGACCTTCTTGAAGATCGGCAGCTTCGACCAGGCGTCCTTGAGGCCTTTCGGCGGCTCGGGCTCTTTGAGAAAGGCCAGCAGCTTGCCGATTTCACGCAGCTCGCTGACCGACTCGGCGCCCATGCCCATGGCCACCCGCTCCGGGGTGCCAAACAGGTTGCCCAGCACCGGGATGTCGAAGCCGGTAGGTTTTTCGAACAGCAGGGCCGGGCCTTTGGCGCGCAGGGTGCGGTCGCAGACTTCGGTCATTTCCAGGACTGGAGAGATCGGCACCTGGATGCGCTTGAGTTCGCCGCGCTGTTCCAGGCCACGGATAAAGTCGCGCAAATCGCGATACTGCATGCAAAAGCCTCGTATTGGCTGCCGTAGCGGTCGGGCTGCAGAGTGTAGCGCCGAACTCGGCTGCTCAGAATAGCCAAAGTACAGATAGCAAAAAGCCGGGTCGCCCCGGCTCTTGCCCAGCGCAACAGTTTACTTGCGCTTCATCGACAAGAAGAACTCGTCGTTGGTCTTGGTCTGCTTGAGTTTGTCGATCAGGAACTCGATGGCAGCCACTTCATCCATCGGGTGCAGCAGCTTGCGCAGGATCCACATGCGCTGCAGCTCGTCGTCGGCGGTCAGCAGCTCTTCGCGACGGGTACCCGAACGGTTGATGTTGATGGCCGGGAAGACGCGCTTCTCGGCGATCTTGCGGTCCAGGGGCAGTTCCATGTTGCCGGTACCCTTGAACTCTTCGTAGATCACTTCGTCCATCTTCGAGCCGGTTTCAACCAGCGCGGTGGCGATGATGGTCAGCGAGCCGCCCTCTTCGATGTTACGCGCGGCGCCGAAGAAACGCTTCGGCTTCTCCAGGGCGTGGGCATCGACACCACCGGTGA
This sequence comes from Pseudomonas sp. UC 17F4, assembly GCF_900101695.1. Lineage (NCBI taxonomy): Bacteria > Pseudomonadati > Pseudomonadota > Gammaproteobacteria > Pseudomonadales > Pseudomonadaceae > Pseudomonas > Pseudomonas sp. UC 17F4. The sequence goes on along the minus strand of NZ_FNKV01000001.1, from coordinate 927,878 downwards.
GGACCTTGCCGGAGCTCGGGATCACGGTGTTGTAGGCACGGGCCAGACGGGTGATGGAGTCGAGCAGGATGACCACGTCTTTCTTGTGTTCAACCAGGCGCTTGGCCTTCTCGATAACCATTTCGGCAACCTGCACGTGGCGGGTTGGCGGCTCGTCGAAGGTCGAGGCAACCACTTCGCCGCGCACGGTGCGCTGCATTTCGGTTACTTCTTCCGGGCGCTCGTCGATCAGCAGGACGATCAGGTGGCACTCGGGGTTGTTACGGGTGATGTTGGCCGCGATGTTCTGCAGCATGATGGTCTTGCCCGCTTTTGGCGGAGCGACGATCAGGCCGCGCTGGCCTTTGCCGATCGGGGCGCAAAGGTCGATAACCCGGCCGGTGAGGTCTTCGGTGGAGCCGTTGCCGGCTTCCATCTTCAGGCGCTCGTTAGGGAACAGCGGCGTCAGGTTTTCGAACAGGATCTTGTTCTTCGCGTTTTCCGGCCGGTCGAAGTTGATGGTGTCGACTTTCAGCAGGGCGAAGTAACGCTCGCCTTCTTTTGGCGGGCGGATCTTGCCGACGATGGTGTCGCCGGTACGCAAGTTGAAGCGACGGATCTGGCTTGGCGACACGTAGATGTCGTCCGGGCCGGCCAGGTACGAGGCATCGGCCGAGCGCAGGAAGCCGAAGCCGTCCTGGAGAATCTCCAGCACGCCGTCACCGGAGATTTCCTCGCCGCTTTTCGCATGCTTTTTCAACAGGGAGAAAATCACATCTTGCTTGCGCGAACGGGCCATATTTTCTATGCCCATCTGTTCGGCCATTTCGAGCAGATCGGTAATCGGCTTTTGCTTGAGTTCAGTCAGGTTCATAAGGGGAGTGACGTAATCATGTAAGAAGGGGGAATTAAGCTTCTGGCTTAATGAAGCCGCGCCGCAAAGAAGGCGACAGGATCGCGTACTGATTCGAATTAGGGATGCGTCGGCGACGGCGTGCAGAGGGCACCGAAGAAACAGTGCGAGGCCGAATGTAACACCTGCTTTTTCTGGCGTCTAGTCACCAGATAAAGAAAAGCCCCGACGAATGCGGGGCTAATTTCACTCAGATATTGGCGTCCAGGAAGGCTGCCAGCTGAGATTTCGACAGCGCGCCGACCTTGGTGGCCTCGACGTTGCCGTTCTTGAACAGCATCAGCGTCGGGATGCCACGCACGCCGTGCTTGGCCGGGGTTTCCTGGTTGTCGTCGATGTTCAGCTTGGCGACGGTCAGTTTGCCCGCGTAGGTAGCGGCGATGTCGTCCAGAACCGGAGCGATCATTTTGCAAGGGCCGCACCATTCAGCCCAGTAGTCGACCAGCACCGGGCCTTCAGCCTTCAGGACTTCGGCTTCGAAGGTGGCGTCGGTGACGTGTTTGATAAGATCGCTGCTCATGGAAGTCTCCAAGGTCGTAAGCAAAAAAACGTGGCCCATCATAGCTGCACCGGCTGCCTACAGGAAGCCAGGAACGATTGAGTGTAACTATAGTTGTGCATGACCGCGCATATCGCTGCTGTCACGGGAAAGTCATAATTCCCGCACAACCTGCCCCATATCAAGCCTTGATACGCTGCGCGTTGGCGCCAGCGCCGGATCGTGGCAGGATTGCCGGGTTATCGACCGAGAACCCATGACCATGCCGCAAACCACAGCCAAGAATCTGTCCTTGATCGCTGCCATAGACCTGGGCTCCAACAGTTTCCACATGGTGGTCGCCAAGGCCCACCATAGCGAGATCCGCATCCTTGAGCGGCTCGGCGAAAAAGTTCAGCTGGCCGCCGGCATCAATGAAGAGCGCCAGCTCAGCGAAGAGTCCATGCAACGCGGCCTGGACTGCCTCAAGCGGTTTGCCCAACTGATCAACGGCATGCCCGATGGCGCCGTGCGCATCGTTGGCACCAACGCCCTGCGCGAAGCCCGCAACCGCGGCGAATTCATCCGCCGCGCCGAAGCCATCCTCGGCCACCCAGTGGAAGTCATCTCCGGTCGTGAAGAAGCGCGCCTGATCTACCTCGGCGTGTCCCACACGCTGGCCGACACGCCAGGCAAGCGCCTGGTCGCTGATATCGGCGGCGGCAGTACCGAATTCATCATTGGCCAGCGCTTTGAACCGCTGCTGCGCGAAAGCCTGCAGATGGGCTGCGTCAGCTATACCCAGCGTTATTTCCGCGACGGCAAGATCACCCCGGCGCGTTATGCCCAGGCCTACACCGCCGCACGCCTGGAGCTGATGAGCATCGAGAACGCCCTGCATCGCCTGACCTGGGACGAAGCCATCGGCTCCTCGGGGACCATCCGCGCCATCGGCCTGGCGCTCAAATCCGGCGGCATGGGCAGCGGCGAGGTCAATGCCGAAGGCCTGGCCTGGCTCAAGCGCAAGCTGTTCAAGCTGGGAGAAACCGACAAGATCGATTTTGACGGGGTCAAACCCGACCGCCGGGCGATCTTCCCGGCGGGCCTGGCGATTCTCGAAGCGATTTTCGACGCCCTTGAGCTACAGCGCATGGACCACTGCGACGGCGCCCTGCGTGAAGGCGTGCTGTACGACCTGCTCGGCCGCCACCACCACGAAGACGTGCGCGAGCGCACCCTGACCTCGCTGATGGAGCGTTATCACGTTGACCAGGGCCAGGCGGCACGGGTCGAGCGCAAGGCGCTGCACGCCTTCGACCAGGTGGCCAAAGCCTGGGACCTGGAAGACGGCATCTGGCGTGAACTGCTGGGCTGGGCAGCCAAGGTGCATGAAGTGGGCCTGGACATCGCCCACTACCATTACCACAAGCACGGCGCCTACCTGATCGAGCACTCCGACCTGGCCGGCTTTTCCCGGGAAGACCAGCTGATGCTGGCGCTATTGGTGCGCGGCCATCGCCGCAACATTCCCAAAGATAAATTCGCCGAATTCGGCGAGGACGCCGCCAAGCTGATTCGCCTGTGCGTACTGTTGCGCTTCGCGATCCTGTTCCATCACATCCGCGGCACCCAGCAGATGCCCACGGTCACCCTGCACGCCAAGGGCGACAGCCTGGACGTCGAGTTCCCGGCCGGCTGGCTGGAAGAAAACCAGCTGACCCAGGCCGACTTCGGCCTGGAGGCAGAATGGCTGGCCCGGGTCGGCTTCGTCCTCAGCGTACGATAAGCACCGGGTTGCTCAGGCGCTCGAGCAGAGCGGCCTGGGCACTGCGCGGGTTCTGGTTGCCGGTTGGCGTGCTGCGTACGTAACGGCCATCCGGTTGCAGGATCCAGGCGTGGGTGTTGTCGGTCAGATACCCTTCGAGTTCCTTTTTCACCCGCAGGATCAGTTTCTTGCCCTCGACCGGGAAGCAGGTCTCGACGCGCTTGTCGAGGTTGCGCTCCATCCAGTCGGCGCTGGAGAGGAACATCTGCTCTTCGCCGCCATTGAGGAAGTAGAACACCCGCGTGTGCTCGAGGAAGCGGCCGATGATCGAGCGCACCTGAATGTTGTGCGACACCCCGGCAATGCCCGGACGCAGGCAGCACATGCCGCGCACCACCAGGTCGATACGCACCCCTGACTGGCTGGCCTTGTACAGCGCGCGGATGATCTTCGGATCGGTCAGCGAGTTGAACTTGGCGATGATGTGCGCAGGCTTGCCGTCGAGGGCGAACTGGGTTTCGCGCGCGATCATGTCGAGCATGCCCTTTTTCAGGGTGAACGGCGCGTGCAGCAGCTTCTTCATGCGCAGGGTCTTGCCCATGCCGATCAGCTGGCTGAACAGCTTGCCGACGTCTTCGCACAGGGCGTCGTCGGAGGTCAGCAGGCTGTAGTCGGTGTACAGGCGGGCGTTGCCGGCGTGGTAGTTACCGGTACCCAGGTGCGCATAGCGGACGATCTCGCCGGCTTCGCGGCGCAGGATCAGCATCATCTTGGCGTGGGTCTTGAAGCCCACCACACCGTAGATCACCACCGCACCGGCGGCCTGCAGGCGGCTGGCCATCTGCAGGTTGGACTCTTCGTCGAAACGCGCACGCAGCTCGATCACCGCAGTGACTTCCTTGCCGTTACGCGCGGCGTCGACCAGCGCGTCGACGATCTCCGAGTTGGCACCGCTGCGGTACAGGGTCTGGCGCACAGCCAGTACATGCGGATCCTTGGCGGCTTGGCGCAGCAGGTCGACTACCGGGGTGAACGACTCGAAGGGGTGCATCAGCAGGATGTCCTGCTTGCTGACCACGCTGAAAATGTTCTCGCTGTTCTGCAACAGCTTGGGGATTGCCGGGGTAAACGGCGTGTATTGCAGCTCCGGATGGCTGTCCAGGCTGGTGATGCTGAACAGCCGGGTCAGGTTGACCGGGCCGTTGACCTGGTACAGCTCGCTCTCGCTCAGGCTGAACTGTTTGAGCAGGTAGTCGGAGAGGTGTTTGGGGCAAGTGTCGGCCACTTCCAGGCGCACCGCATCGCCGTAACGACGCGAGAACAGCTCGCCGCGCAGGGCCCGGGCCAGGTCTTCGACATCTTCGGAGTCCAGCGCCAGGTCGGCGTTGCGGGTCAGGCGGAACTGGTAGCAGCCCTTGACCTTCATGCCCTGGAACAGGTCATCGGCGTGAGCGTGGATCATCGACGACAGGAACACATAGTTGTCGCCAGGCCCACCGACCTCTTCCGGCACCTTGATCACCCGCGGCAGCAAACGCGGCGCCGGGATGATCGCCAGGCCCGAATCGCGGCCGAAGGCGTCGATGCCTTCAAGCTCGACGATGAAGTTCAGGCTCTTGTTCACCAACAACGGGAACGGGTGAGTCGGATCGAGGCCGATCGGGGTGATGATCGGCGCGATTTCGTCGCGGAAGAAGCGCCGCACCCAGGTCTTGAGCTTGGTGTTCCAGTGGCGGCGGCGAATGAAGCGGATCTGGTGCTTTTCCAGCTCCGGCAGCAGCACGTCGTTGAGGATCGCGTACTGGCGATCGACCTCGCCGTGCACCAGCTCGCTGATCCGCGCCAGCGCCTGGTGCGGCTGCAAGCCGTCGGCGCCGGCCTGTTCACGGGCAAAGGTGATCTGCTTCTTCAGGCCCGCCACACGAATTTCGAAGAACTCATCCAGGTTGCTGGAGAAGATCAGCAAGAACTTCAGTCGCTCCAGCAGCGGATAGGACTCATCCAGCGCCTGCTCAAGCACGCGGATGTTGAACTGCAGCTGGGACAATTCGCGGTGAATGTACAGGCTGCTGTCGTCCAGACCGGGAATGACGATGGCAGGCGCAGCCACTGGCGCCGGCGCCGGGGCCTCGACCACCGGCTCGGCAACCGCAGGCGGCTCCGGCGGGGTCTCGACCAGTTGCTCGGGCACGGGCTGGGCGTCTTTGACTGCAACGTCGGTAAGTACTTCGTTATTCATCTAGCGTTCCTGAAGGGCGTTACTGCCCTCTCATCAATTGAGCAGCGCGAACAGCGAAATAGGTGAGGATGCCATCGGCGCCCGCCCGTTTGAAAGCGGTGAGGGATTCAAGGATAACCCCTTCACTGAGCCAGCCGTTCTGAATCGCCGCCATGTGCATGGCGTACTCGCCGCTGACCTGGTAAACGAAGGTCGGCACTTTGAATTCGTCTTTGACCCGGTGAAGGATATCCAGGTACGGCATGCCCGGTTTGACCATGACCATATCGGCGCCTTCCGACAGGTCGGCGGCCACTTCGTGCAGGGCCTCGTTACTGTTGGCCGGGTCCATCTGGTAGGAGGCCTTGTTGGCCTTGCCCAGGTTCAGCGCCGAGCCGACCGCATCGCGGAACGGACCGTAGTAGGCACTGGCATACTTGGCCGAGTAGGCCATGATGCGGACGTTGACGTGACCGGCCAGCTCCAGCGCTTCACGGATGGCCTGGATGCGCCCGTCCATCATGTCCGATGGCGCGACCACCTGGGCACCGGCATCGGCGTGGGACAGCGCCTGGCGCACCAGGGCGTCGACGGTGATGTCGTTCTGAACGTAGCCTTCTTCGTCGAGGATACCGTCCTGGCCGTGGGTGGTGAATGGGTCCAGGGCAACGTCGGTGATCACCCCAAGTTCCGGGAAGCGCTCACGCAGGGCGCGGGTGGCGCGCTGGGCGATGCCGTCGGGGTTCCAGGCTTCAGCGCCGTCGAGGGATTTTTTCTCTACCGGGGTGACCGGGAACAGCGCCAGGGCTGGAATCCCGAGGTTTACCCACTCTTGCGCAGCTTCCAGCAACAGGTCGATGGACAGACGCTCGACGCCCGGCATCGAAGCGACTTCTTCGCGGCGGTTTTCGCCATCGAGGACAAACACCGGGAGGATCAGGTCATCGACAGTCAGAACATTTTCGCGAACCAGACGACGGCTGAAGTCGTCACGACGGTTGCGACGCAGACGGGTGGCAGGAAACAAACGGTTAGCGGGGGTAAAGCTCACGGCAGACTCCTGAGCCCGCGCAGGCGGGCGAGCGCGACAGTTATAAGCGGCCATTATGACGCCTGTATGACAGGCAAGGGCAACCCTGCGACTTGAGGACGCAGTCATTGTCCTTGTAGGAAATGTTCACGTCGAGACACATTTGGACACTTTCCCCAAAGGCCACGAAGGGTTAGGCTGCGCGTTCATTTCGCCAGCACCCAGAAAATGCTCCAACAATTCCTGCAGGATTTCGGCTACTTTGCCCTTTTTCTCGGCACGTTTTTCGAAGGTGAGACCATCCTGGTTCTCGCAGGCTTCCTTGCGTTCCGCGGATACATGGATATCAACCTGGTGGTCGTGGTGGCCTTCTTCGGCAGCTATGCCGGCGACCAGCTGTGGTACTTCATGGGGCGCCGTCACGGGCGCAAGTTGCTGGCACGCAAACCGCGCTGGCAGATGATGGGCGACCGTGCGCTGGAGCACATTCGCCGCCATCCGGACATCTGGGTCCTGAGTTTCCGCTTCGTCTACGGTTTGCGCACGGTGATGCCGGTGGCCATCGGTTTGTCCGGCTACCCGCCGCGCCGCTACCTGCTGCTCAACGGCATTGGTGCGGCCATCTGGGCCCTGGCCCTGGGCGCCGCCGCCTATCACTTCGGCGCCATCCTCGAAGGCCTGCTGGGCAACGTGAAGAAATACGAGCTATGGGTGCTCGGCGGCCTGCTGGTGCTCGGTGGCTGCCTGTGGCTGCGCCGGCGCTTCAAGGCCGCGCGCATTGCGCGCAAGGAAGCGGCTGCCATAGAGGCCGAAAAGGCTGAGCAGGCTGTAGCCAAGCAGCAGGACCCAAGCCAGGGCAGTGACCGGCCCTGAGCCCGTCATCCCGGCCAGGACCATGGCCGGGACATTCAGCCCCAGGCGCAGTAGCTCCAGCCGCAAAGCCCAGGGGCGGTTCTCCAGGGCCGTGCCAAGCACGAACAAGCCAAATGCCATCAAGCCGCAGCCCAGCACCAGGGCAGCCACCGACAACTGCTCGGCGTGCTCCATCAAGTAACTGCCCAAGCCCACGTACACCGCGAACTGCAGCGCCACATACAACTGTTGCGGCCAGGCCAGCGGCACCTCGAATTTCTGGAAGCGGCTCAGGTCCTGCTTGGCTTGCGCAAACCTCCTGACCACGTCATCCGGGCGCCAGCCGGTAGGCATGAACCAGATTCGCAGCTTGTCCCACCAGTGCTCGGCATGCCGCGCATCGCTCCACAGCTGGGCATAGAACTGCAGGTTGGCCCACAGCGGGTTCCAACTGGCCAGCGGCGTGGTCACGCCGAAAATCACCGGCTGATTGTCGTCCTCCTCCTGGAACGTGCCGAACAGACGATCCCAGACAATGAACACTCCGCCGTAGTTGCGATCCAAGTACAGAGGGTTCTGCGCATGGTGGACGCGATGATTGGACGGGGTAATGAACAGCCATTCCAGCCAGCCCAGCTTGGGGATGTGCCGGGTGTGCACCCAGAACTGGTACAGCAGGTTCAGCGCCGCGACGGTGATGAACACCAGCGGCGGCACCCCCAACACGGCCAGCGGCAGGTAGAAGATCCACGACAGCAAGAAGCCGCTGCTGGTCTGGCGCAGGGCCGTCGACAGGTTGTAGTCCTCGCTCTGGTGATGCACCGAATGGGCGGCCCAGAGGATGTTGCGCTCGTGGCCCATACGGTGCAGCCAGTAATAGCAAAAGTCATAGACGACGAACGCCAGTACCCACACCCACAAGGCTTCGCCCGGCAGTTTGAACAGTGCCAGGTGCTCCCAGGCCAGCGCATAGGTCACCAGGCCGACGCCCTTGGTCAGCAGGCCGGTAGTGGTCGACAGCACGCCGGTGCTGAGGCTGTTGATGGCATCTGCCAGGCGATAGGTCCGCATGCCGCGCAATCGATCGGCGAGCAACTCGGCAACGATCAGAACAATGAAAAACGGTACCGCCAAGAGGATCAGGTCCATGGGTCTTTTCATCTCCAGCCTATCCAGCAAGATTAGGCCGGGAATGGCATAAACCCTATGGCGACATCTGCCAAACTAGAGGACATTTAGCGCCTCGAATCGGGAGTAGTGAGCATGACCCAGAAAAAAGTTGCTGTGATTCTTTCCGGCTGTGGCGTGTATGACGGCGCCGAAATTCACGAAAGCGTGATCACCCTGCTGCGCCTGGACCAGCGCGGTGCGCAGGTGCAGTGCTTTGCGCCGAACATTGCGCAGATGCACGTGATCGACCACCTGACCGGCGAAGAAATGCCCGAGACCCGCAACGTGCTGGTGGAATCGGCGCGAATCGCTCGCGGCGAGGTCAAGGACCTGCGCGAAGCCGACGCCAAGGACTTCGACGCGCTGATCGTGCCGGGCGGCTTTGGCGCGGCGAAAAACCTTTCGAACTTTGCCGTTGAAGGCGAAGGCTGCAGCGTGCACCCGGACGTCCTGGCCCTGGCTGAAGCCTTTGCCGAAGCCGGCAAACCGGTCGGCCTGATCTGCATCTCGCCGGCCCTTGCGGCGAAAATCTACGGCCCCGGCGTGGTCTGCACCATTGGCAGCGATGCCGGCACCAGCGCGGCCATCGTCAAGATGGGCGGCACCCATGAGGAATGCGATGTCCATGACATCGTCGAAGACACCCAGCGCAAGCTGGTCAGCACCCCGGCCTACATGCTGGCGAAAAGCATCAGCGAAGCCGCCGGCGGCATCTACAAACTGGTCGACCGGGTGCTGGAACTGACCCACGAGAATGACTGAACACCCCTGTAGGAGCGGGCTTGCCCCGCGATCGAGCGCGAAGCGGTCGTCGTCCAGGCACCACATGATGCGCTGAGATCACGGACCTCATCGCGGGGCAAGCCCGCTCCTACTCAGCCGCGTAAGAATGCGGTCCAGGGCGTTGGCAAACGCCTGCTTCTCGCGATCGCCATACGGCGCCTGGCCGCCGCCGACCTGCCCCTGCTCGCGCAGGTCGGTGAACAGGTTGCGCACCGCCAGCCGCTCACCCATATTGCGCTCGTCGAACTCCTTGCCGCGCGGGTCGAGGCAGGCAACGCCTTTCTTGACCAGGCGATCGGCCAGCGGCACGTCGCTGCAGATCACCAGTTCGCCGGGCACCGCGTGCTCGACCAGGTAATCGTCGGCGGCATCCGGCCCGCTGGGCACGACGATCAGCTTGACGCAGGCAAAAGCCGGCTTGATCTGGCTCTGGCCGGCTACCAACACCACTTCCAGCTGACGCTTGAGGGCGAACTTGACCAGTTGATCCTTGGCCGCCTTGGGGCAGGCGTCGGCATCGATCCACACACGCATGGCACAGATTTCCAACAAAAACGGGCGAACAGTATCCCTGCTCGCCCGTTTGCCTTCAAATCAGCCCGCTGGCTGGCGGCGCTTCTCGGCCAGGCGGCTGCGCCCGTAAAGGATGGCAATGGCCAACAAGGCCACCAGCTGGGCGGCCAGTGAATAGGCGTCGGCGTGAATGCCCAGCCAGTCGAAATCGAAGAACGCCACCGGCCGGGTACCGAACACCCCGGCCTCTTGCAGCGCCTTGACCCCGTGCCCGGCAAACACCACCGACAAGGCGCACAGCAGCGCCGCGTTGATGCTGAAGAACAACGCCAGCGGCAGTTTGGCCGAGCCGCGCAGGATCACCCAGGCCAGGCCCACCAGCAGCACCAGTGCCGTGGCACCACCGGCCAGTACCGCGTTGTGCCCGGCAGGGCCGGCCTGCAGCCAGAGGGTTTCGTAGAACAGGATCACCTCGAACAGCTCACGGTACACCGAGAAAAACGCCAGCACGGCAAAACCAAAGCGCCCGCCACCACTGACCAGGCTGCTCTTGATGTAATCCTGCCAGGCCGCCGCGTGCCGGCGATCGTGCATCCACACACCCAGCCACAGCACCATGACGCTGGCAAACAGCGCCGTGCAGCCTTCGAGCAGTTCACGCTGGGCGCCACTGACGTCGATTACATAGGCCGCCAGCGCCCAGGTACCCAGCCCGGCCAGCAAGGCCAGGCCCCAGCCGACGTTGACGCTGCGTACGGCCGATTGCTGGCCGGTATTGCGCAGGAAGGCGAGGATCGCCGCCAGCACCAGAATCGCTTCCAGGCCTTCGCGCAGCAGGATCAGCAAGCCCGAGATGTAGCTCAGCGACCAGCTCAGGCCATCGCCGCCGAGCAGGCCGGCGGCGTCCTTGAGCTTGGCCTTGGCGGCATCCAGGCGTTGCTGCACCTGCTCAAGCGGCAAGCCGTCCTGCAGCGACTGACGGTAGGCCATCAGGGATTTCTCGGTGTCTTTGCGTACGTTGGCATCGACGTTGTCGAGCGAGCTTTCGACCAGCTCGAAACCTTCCAGGTAGGCCGCTACCGACAGGTCGTAGGCTTGCTCGTGATCACCGGCCTGATAGGCCGCCAGGCTCTTGTCCAGGGTGCTGGCGGTGTAGTCCAGCAGTTGCGCCGGGCCGCGCTGGACCTGCGGCGGTTGCGCACGCTGGGCGCGGAACCGGGCGAGCGCCTCTGGCCCTTCGCTGGCTTCAATTTCGGCCGGGGTCTGGCGGGCCAGGTCGGCCAGGTTGTAGGTTTTATCGCCTTTGGCCTTGGCCGGGTCGGCAGTGAAGCTGGCGACATAGGTCGCCAGGTCCCAGCGTTGGCGCTCGTCGAGCTGGTCGGCGAACGACGGCATGTCGGTGCCTTCGATGCCCAGGCCGAGGGTGTTGTACAGGTCGAACAGGCTCAGGCGATCCAGCCGTTCGAGGCTGCGCAGGTTGGCCGGCGGCGGGGTCAGGCCGAGGCCGGCGGGGCCGTCGCCGGCGCCAGTGTCGCCATGACACACTGAGCAATGCTGGGCATACAGCGGCGCGCCGCGACTCGGGTCCGGGGTAATGATCGGCGCCTGGCTGACCTCATAGGCCACCGCCAGTTGCGCGCCAAGCTGACGGGCCTGGCGGGCGACCACCGCGCCGTCCTGGCGCTGGCTGACCGCCGTACGCAAGTTGACCACGCCCTGCTCCAGGGCCTGGCGCTCAGCGCGTGCCGGCAAGGCGCCGATCAATCCCTGCAACACATCGAGGAATTCGAGCTGTTCGCGGTATTCGCCGTCGTCGATTACCTTGCCCGCCTCGACGGTGGCCGGGTAATCGGCACCGATGTAATCGAGCAGGTGCAGGGCCTTGGCAGCGCCATCGGGGCTGTCGGCCAGCAGCGTGGCACTGCTCAGCGCCAGCACCGGCCAGAGCAGCCAGGCGAGTAAGCGGGAACGGGGAATCATGAGCGACTCTCAAATGGAAATACGAGGTAAAGCATTGTTCACTTCCACTGCCGTTCGCTCAAGGCTTGCCAGATGAATCCTTGAAAAATTTTGTGACAAATACCCTGCGACACCTCCCGATTAAAGAACGACCGTTCGTCGGCCGATAGCTGAATGCTGGCACGACGGCAAATTCCTAAAGCACAACGCCATTATTTAGCCAGCAAATGCGTTTATAATGCCGCGCCGCTATATAGCGGATCAGAATTTCGGCTCTTCTTTTAAGAGGATTTGGCGATATTGCCAAAGGGATGACAGCCTTCTCGCCCCCAGGCTTTTCATCAATTCAGGGAAGAAGAATTCAGATGGCATCCCGTGTCCTCACCGTCGCGACACTGCTCGCGGCCGTTCAACTGGCTGGTTGCTCGGCCTTTCGCAGCTATGACAGCGAACTTCAGGAAACCAACCAGCACCTGACCAGCGGCAACGTCGACGCTGCCCTGGCGCTGCTGGAAAAAAACAACAAGGGTGAGGACAAAGACCTTCTCTACTACTTCGAGAAAGGCGAGCTGCTGCGCTCCAAGGGCGACCTGGCCGGCAGCCAGCTGGCCTGGCGCAGTGCCGATGACGTGGTGTTCAAGTGGGAAGAGTCGGTCAAGCTCGACACCGACAAGTACCTGAGCCAGTTCGGCAGCTACCTGGTCAACGACAAGGTGCGCCGCTACGAAGGCTATGACTACGAAAAAGTCATGCTGACCACGCAGATGGCCCTCAACCTGCTGGCCCAGAACGACTTCGACGGCGCCCGTACCGAAATCAAGAAGACCCACGAGCGCGAAGCGGTGATTGCCGAGCTGCGCGACAAGGAATACCTCAAGCGCGAAGAAGAGGCCGAGAAAGAAGGCGTCAAGACCGAGTACAAGGACCTTCAGGGTTACCCGGTCGCCAGCCTCGACGCGCCAGAAGTGGTGGGCCTCAAGAACAGCTACCAGAGTGCGTTCAGCCACTACCTGTCTGGCTATGTCTACGAAGCCCTGGGTGAGAAAGGCCTGGCCGCACCGGGCTACCGCAAGGCTGCCGAACTGCGCCCGAACACCCCGCTGCTGGAAAAAGCCCTGCTCGACCTGGACAAGCCAGCGGCGAAAGCCACTGAAAGCGATGTGCTGATCGTGATCCAGAGCGGCCTCGCTCCGGCCCGCGACTCGGTGCGCGTCCCGCTGCCGCTGCCGATCAGCGGCAACCTGGTGATCACCCCGCTGTCGTTCCCGGTGATCAAGGAAGACACTTCCACCGCGCATTTCAGCGAAATCTACCTCAACGACCACTCGCTGAAGCTGACCGCACTCAACAGCACCACTGCCATGTCCCGCCGCGCCCTGCGTGACGACATGCCGGGGATCATCCTGCGCACCAGCGTGCGGGCTATCTCTCGTGGTGTGGCGCAAAAGCAACTGAACGACGCCAACCCGCTGGCTGGCCTGGCACTGGGTATCGCCTCGACCATCACCGAAGGTGCCGACACCCGTACCTGGCGCACCCTGCCGGATGAAACCCAGGTAGCCCGCGTGCGCCTGCGTCAGGGCGAACACCAGTTGAGCCTGCCTTCGAGCCTGGGCGGCAGCCAGGTCAGCGTGAAGATTGACCGGCCGTTCCAGGTGGTCACCCTGCGCGTAGTCGGCAACCAGGTCTTCGCCGGTGGCCCTGCCCTGCAGGTGGCACCAAAAGCCACTGGCCAGGCCGTCGCCAGCCTCAAACAACCTTAAGGAAACGCCATGCGTATCAAATTGCTCGCCGTTCTCGTCACAGCCCTGCTGGCCGGTTGCGCGACCCCGCCACCACCAGAGCCGGGCAGCGCTGCCAGCAAAGTGGTGAAAATGGGCAACCTGAAGAACATCGAGACCGGCCCGATGCGCGTTGCGCGCGAGAACGGCTTCTTGACCGTCAAGGTGTCCCTGAACAACACCAGCAGCAGCAACAAGACCCTGTTCTACCGCTTCGCCTGGCTGGGCAACGACGGTTTCCCGGTGGCCGATGAAGAGAGCTGGAAGACCGTCACCCTGTATGGCAAGCAGGCCAGCGTGTTGCCGGCGATTGCCCCGGTATCCCAGGCCACCGACTTCCGTATCGAAGTTCAGTCTCAGTAATCATTTTTGCAGGAGCACATTTTCATGATTGCACGCATTTCCCTCGCCGCCATCGCCATTGCCCTGGTCAGCGGCTGCAGCACCCCGTCGCCGGTCCTGGGCGGCAAGAACATCGGCTACGGCGACAGCAAGGCCGTAGAACTGGTTACCAACGAGTTCGGTTCGACCGACCTGCAGATGATCGCCGAGTCCATGACCCGCTCGCTGGCCCAGTCCGGCATCCTCCAGGGTCGCCCGGTGGTGCAGGTCTATGACGTGAAGAACAAGACCAGCGAGTACATCGATACCCGCGAGATCACCACGTCGATCAAAACCCAGCTGATGAAGTCCGGCACCGCCCGCTTCGCCAGCGACAACACCCAGATGCAGAGCCAGGTTGACCAGCTCAAGCTGCAGAACCAGAGCGGCCTGTACAAGAAAGGCACCGTGGCCAAGACCGGCAACATGATCGCCGCCAAGTACCGCCTGGAAGGCTCGATCAGCTCGATCGTCAAGCGCAGCAGCGACTACAAGGACGTGTTCTACAAGTTCAGCCTGCAGCTGATCGATGTCGAGAGCGGCCTGGCCGAGTGGATGGACGAGAAAGAAATCCGCAAGACCACGGAGCGCTAAGCAATGCGTGCATGGATGGGCATTCTGGGCCTGGCTTGCGCGTTCAGCGTGCAAGCGGCCCCAAAAGTCGCAGTAACCGACCTCGCCTACCAGGAGCGTGTGGAGCAGTACATCCACATGGTCTCGGCGCAGAACAGCAGCCAGGCGAGCATGTACCACGCCAGTGGTTCGTCGAGCTACAGCGAGTTCGAAAGCAGCGAGAGCTACATCGAGCAGACCGAGCTGCGCAAGTTCAGCGGCGACATCAAGGGCGAGATTCTCAAGTCCGGGATGTTCCAGCTGGTCCAGGGTACGCCGTACACCGCCGATGCCAAGGCTGACGTCTACGACGTTATCCGCCGCATCAAGAACGGCAACTTCAAAGGTGCTGACTACGTGCTGTTCGGTACCTTGTCGGATATCGACTTCCAGCGCGATATCACCTCCCTGGACAACACCAACAGCTATTCGGCGATCCTCGGCCTGAGCCTGGTGGCCGACTTCAGCCTGATCAACACCAAGACCTACGAGATCACCTCGGCGTTCACCGCCATGGGTGAGGGCCAGGACACCAAGCTGGTCAACAGCCAGGATGTTCGGGTCACCCTCAACCGCCCACGGGTGGTACGTGAGGTTTCCAAGGAACTGGGCATGGACGTTGCCAAGCAACTGGCCGAACAGCTGGTAGGCGCGATGCCGGAGCGTGAACGCACCCCGGCGCGCAACAACCTGCCGCCTGACGAGCCAGCGCAGATCCTGCGTTGAGAAAGTAAAAAGGCGACCTTCGGGTCGCCTTTTTTTATGCTGATTGTTTTCCTACACCGGCGCCCGGCGAATGGTCGCCAGCAAGGTCGCAGCCCCCAGGAACAGTCCGGCAAAGGTGCGGTTCATCCGCCGCTGCTGCCGGGGCGTACGCAACAGGCGCAGCACTTTGGCCGCAAGCCCGGTGTAACCGGCCATGACCATCAGATCGACCGTGACCATGGTCGCGGCAATGATCAGGTACTGCGGCACCAGCGCCGCATGCGGATTGATGAACTGCGGCAGCACCGCGAGCATGAAGATCAGCGCCTTGGGGTTGCTGACGTTGACCAGAAAGCCACGGAACACCAGGCTCAACGGCTTGCCGATCGGGCGCACGGCGGATTCGTCGCTGATGTCAGCCGGCAGCGCGCGCCACTGTTTGACCGCCAGGTACACCAGGTAGGCCACGCCGAACCATTTGATCACCTGGAATGCGGTGGCCGATGCCGCGAGGATGGCACCGACGCCGGCGGCAATGATCGCAATCTGCAGCACCAGGCCCAGCTGCAGGCCTAGCGCGTTCCAGTAGCCGCGCCAGAAGCCGTATTGCAGGCCGCAGGACATCGAGGCAATGGCCCCGGCACCCGGCGACAGACTGATCACCCAGCAAGCGGCAAAAAATGCCAACCACGTTTCCAATGACATCGCGCACCTCGGCACTAACTTGTTACAAACCTCTAAGCTAGTGCCCTGGCGAAAAAATCACCACGATTTTTTTCTGCGATCGATCAATTGCCCGGGGTTTTGCTCTCGCTCACCAGCGGCAGCACTTCGGCACCGCGCCAGCGCCGCACCGATTTCTGGAAGAACTGGCTGTTGGGCACTTGCACCAGCGCACCGCCCGCTTCCGGCAGTTCGATCAAGGTGGTGAACAACAGGTTGATGGCCACCACCCGGCCTTTGACGCCCGGCTTGTCGATGGTTTCCACCAGTTCCACCACATCGCCGATGCGAAACGGCCCGACGGTAAAGATCAGCACCGCGCACAGCAGGTTCGACAGCACGCTCCACATGGCGAAGAACGCCACTGCGGCAACCGCCACGAACCCGGACAGTGCGGTCCACAGCACCGTGGCGGAAACCCCCAGGCGCTCGAGCACGAAGATCAGCGCACTGCCCATGATCAGCCAGCGCAGGCCACCACGCAGCGGCATCAGCAGCTCCGGTGGCAACGGGTAGCGCTCGCCCAGGCGCTTGAGGCAACGGGCAACCACGCGCTGCAGGATGAACGCCGCCGAAAGTATCAGCAGGATCTGCAAACCCAGCCAGAACGGAGCGATCCATTCCACCGGCAATGGCAACTGCAAAGACTCCATCAGGACAACGCCTCCAGCTCCGCCTGCATGCCCTCGAGGGTCTCCAGGGCGGCCATCCAGGCTTCCTCGAGCTCCCCTTCACGAACCTTGAGCTTGGCCTGCTGGGCCAACAGTTCACGCAACTCGTCCTTGCGCGCGGCTTCATACAGGGCGCTGTCAGCCAGGCTGGCATCGACCTTGGCCAGTTGCTCATGCACGGAGCCCAGCTCGCGTTCGAGCTTGTCGGCTTCACGCTTGTGCGGTGCCAGTTGCTGACGCAGGGCGGCAGCGGCCTGGCGCTGGGCCTTTTTGTCGGTTTTGTCGGCACTGACCGGCGCAGTGCTGACCGGGGCATTGCGTTGACGGTACTCGACCAGCCAGCGGGTGTAGTCGTCCAGGTCACCGTCGAAGGTCTCGACCTTGCCGTCGGCGACCAGCAGGAAGTCATCGGTGGTGCTCTTGAGCAAGTGACGGTCGTGAGAGACCACCAACACCGCACCACTGAATTCCTGCAGGGCCATGGTCAGCGCCAGGCGCATTTCCAGGTCCAGGTGGTTGGTCGGTTCGTCGAGCAGCAACAGGTTCGGCCGCTCCCAGGCGATCAGGGCCAGGGCCAGGCGGGCTTTTTCGCCACCGGAGAAATTCACCACCGGCTCGTCGATGCGCGCGCCGCGGAAATCGAATCCACCCAGGAAGTCTCGCAAGGTCTGCTCGCGCTCGGTCGGCGCCAGGCGCTGCAGGTGCAGCAACGGGCTGGCCTTGTTGTCCAGCGAGTCGAGCTGGTGCTGGGCGAAGTAGCCAACCGAGAGGTTCTCGCCGCGTACCAGGCGCCCGCTGAGCGGCTCCAGTTCGCCGGCGAGGTTCTTGATCAGGGTCGACTTGCCCGCGCCGTTGGGGCCGAGCAGGCCGATCCGCGCCCCCGGGGTGAGCTGCAACTTGACCTTCTCGAGGATGGTCTTGTCGCCATAGCCCAGGCGGGCTTCGGACAGGTCGAGCAGCGGGCTGGAGATTTTCTCCGACTCGCGGAAAACGAAGTCGAACGGCGAATCGACATGCGCCGCCGACAGCTCCTCCATGCGCTCCAGGGCCTTGATCCGGCTCTGCGCCTGACGGGCCTTGGTGGCCTGGGCCTTGAACCGGGCGATGTACTTTTCCATGTGCGCGCGCTGCGCCTGCTGTTTCTCGTAGGCTTGTTGCTGCTGCGCCAGGCGTTCGGCACGGGTGCGCTCGAACGCGGTGTAGCCACCACGGTAGAGGGTCAGCTTGCACTGCTCTACATGGGCGACGTGATCGACCACGGCATCGAGGAAGTCACGGTCGTGGGAGATCAGCAGCAGCGTGCCCGGATAGCCCTTGAGCCAGTCTTCGAGCCAGAGGATGGCGTCCAGATCCAGGTGGTTGGTCGGTTCGTCGAGCAGCAACAGGTCAGACGGGCACATCAGGGCCTGGGCCAGGTTCAGGCGCATCCGCCAGCCACCAGAGAAGTCGCCGACCCGGCGGTCCATCTGCTCGTTGGTAAACCCCAGGCCTGCCAGCAGCTTGCGCGCCCGCGCATCGGCGGTATAACCGTCGGCGCTGTCGAGCTCGATATGCAGGCGTGCCAACGCAGTGCCGTCGTGGGCAGCTTCGGCCGCAGCCAGGTCGGCCTGGACCTTGCGCAGGCGGGCATCGCCGTCGAGCACATAGTCGACCGCCAGGCGCTCGAGGGTGTCGACCTCCTGGCGCATGTGCGCGATGCGCCAGTCGCCAGGCAGCTGGCAGTCGCCGGAGTCGGGCGTCAGCTCACCGCGCAGCAAGGCGAACAGGCTGGATTTACCGGCGCCGTTGGCACCGATCAGGCCGGCTTTCTGGCCGGCGTGCAGGGTCATCTCGGCGCCTTCTAGCAGGCGCTGTGGACCACGCTGTAAAGTGAGGTTCGATAGTCTGATCATAATGGCCGCGGAGTCTACCAGCTTCGTCGGCAACTGGCGCGAGTGGGACCATGCACACCGACCTGTGGAATTTTGCCCTGAAGCTCTACGCTCGACCGGGCGTAGAAGCCGCCTGCCTGCAATGGCAGGCCCGGGGTGGCGACGTCTGCCTGCTGCTGTGCGGCGTGTGGCTCGGCGCACGCGGTATCGCAGCGAACGAACAACGGGTTAAACAACTCAAGGAACTCGCCGAGGCTTGGCAAACCGAGGTGGTGAAACCGTTGCGCGCACTGCGCCAATCCTGGCGTGACGAAGCAGCCAAGGATGTGCAACTGGCGGTATTGCGCGAGCAGGTAAAAGGCCTGGAGTTAGCGGCAGAACGCATCCTGCTGGAGCGCCTGGAGACGGCCTGCAAAGACTGGGCAGCAACGCCCGAAGCCGAAGTGGACTGGATAGGCTGGCTGGCACCCGAAGGCGCCGGTGCGCATCACGACGCGCTGCAAAGGCTGCGCGCCGTGATGCTGACGACTCAGGACGCCGAAGACGGGGTCTGAGTGGTCGATGCTACCGAAGCTGCTGGCGCAGTGGTTGCCGGTGCAGAAGCAGCGGGTGCTGCAGGTGCTGCTGGAGTAGCAGGCTTGGCAGCTACAGGCTGAGCTGGCTTGGCAGCGGCTGGCCTGGCTGCAGGTTTAGCGGCTGCCGGTTTGGCAACGGGTTTGGCCGGCGCTTTAGCTGCGGCAGGTTTAGCGGCCGGCTTGGCTGCAGGTTTTGCCGCTGCTGGTTTGGCTGCAGGCTTGGCAGGTGCTTTCGCCGCTGCTGGTTTGGCCGCTGGCTTGGCGGCAGGCTTGGCCGCTGCGGTTTTAGCCGCTGGCTTGGCTGGCGCTTTAGGCGCAGGTTTGGCCGCTGGCTTGGCTGCTGCGGTTTTTGCCGCAGGTTTAGCCGGGGCTTTAGCGGCGGCAGGCTTGGCTGCTGCAGTTTTTGCTGCAGGCTTGGCAGGTGCTTTCGCCGCTGCTGGTTTGGCCGCTGGCTTGGCGGCAGGTTTAGCCGCTGCGGTTTTCGCCGCTGGCTTGGCTGGCGCTTTGGCCACAGGTTTAGCCGCTGGCTTGGCTGCGGGTTTGGCTGCTGCGGTTTTAGCCGCAGGTTTGGCCGGTGCTTTGGCGGCAGGTTTTGCTGCGGGCTTGGCTGCTGCAACAGCAGGTTTGGCCGAACGCACGCTCAATGCCTTGGCGGCAGCTTCCTTGACCTTGCCAACGCCCTGGGCCAGTTTCAGGCTTTCCTGAGCGTCACGCTTGAGCTGCAGGATGTAGGTGCGGGTTTGCGTTTGGCGGTCTTTCAGCGAGTCGAGCAAACCTTCCAGTTCACTCACCCCGTCCTTGGCTTTTTTCTGCGCCTTGGCTTTGCCAGCCTTGGCAGCGTCCTGCAGTTTCAGCCGCGACTTGTGCAGTTTTTCCTGGGCCTTGCCACGTTGTTTTTCCAACTTGGCGAGTAGTTTTTCAGCATCAGCCAGCGCTTGCGAGCAGGCATTTTCCAAATGATCGAGCAGGCTGCCCGAGAGTTGCTGGAGCAGGTGCAACGGCGTACTTACTGGCTTCTTATTGGCCGACATGGTTTACCTCCTGGCTGACGAGATTGCGGCTCATACTATGCTTCTGCTGCTACCGCCGCTAGGGCATGTTGACAGTATTAAATGCGCCGCGTTGCATGCCTGGGCAAAGTTGTTATCGCTGCAGCTGGAAACAAGTGTAGATGCTGCACAAAGTGTTGCTGATATTTACACGAAGTGACGAGCGAAGGCTGGCATACTTTATTTCCTCTGAAGCAGGAGCGAGCCTGTGCCGCGTTATCTAGTCCTTACCCTGTTGCTGTTGCCAACAGCGTTAATTGCAGCGCCTGATACTAAACCCGCCAGCGACCATGACCTGGCTTACAGCCTGGGTGCCAGCCTGGGCGAGCGCCTGCGCACGGAAGTTCCCGGCCTGCAACTCGATGCCTTGATCGAAGGCTTGCGCCAGGCTTATCAGAACAAGCCATTGGCCCTGAGCCAAGAACGCATGGCGGCAATACTCAGCGAACATGATGCCCAGGCCAACCAAGCTGCAGTTCAAGCACAAAGCGAACAATTGCTGAGCGCGGAAAAACGATTCCTGGCCACTGAACGGGCCCGGGCCGGAGTGCGTGAACTGGCTGAAGGGATACTCGTGAGCGAGTTGCAGGCCGGTACTGGCAGCAAGCCAAAAGCCGGCGGCAAAGTCCAGGTTCGCTATGTTGGCAAGTTGCCGGATGGCACGGTGTTCGATCAGAACCAGCAGCCGCAGTGGTTCAATCTGGACAGTGTGATCGAGGGCTGGCAAGTGGCATTGCCACAGATGGCGAGCGGATCGAAATGGCGACTGGTGATTCCTTCGGCGCAGGCCTACGGAGCCGAAGGCGCGGGCGACCTGATTGCGCCCTATACGCCGCTGGTGTTCGAGATCGAGTTGCTCGGGGTTGCCGACTGAAGGTCGGCAGCACCCTCAAGCCTGGACTGCGCCTTCTTCGCTGTGCGCGGTGTGCAGCACTTCGATCAGGCAGTCTTCGAGTTCGAAACGTTCGTGCAGCAAACTGCCCAGCTCGCGAAGCTTTTTCGCGAAGCGCTCAGAGTCATTGCAGTCGCCCTTGTCGCAATGATCGTTGAAGGCCGACGCGATTTCGGTAATTGCATCAATGCGCGGGCTGATCTGCTTGGCCAGCTCGAGCCCGCGAGTATCGCCAAACGCCTTGGCTTCGCTGACCAGTTGCTCGCTCACTTCGAAATGCCAGGCTGACACGTAGTCGACCAGTACCGCACAGAAGTCCCGGCTCTTGTCCTTGTCGGCAAAGGCCGGTTTGGCATCACGCAGCTCGCGGAAAGCCGTCACCAGCTCTGCACGCTCATCCAACCAGCGGTCAATGAGTTTATGGACCCCACCCCAGCGTTCCTGAGCATTCTGACAACTATCTAGCATGGCGATCTCTTCCCTTCTGGGTAATGCCCCCTGCCCCCGCGCCGCAAATGTGCAGAGCAAAGGTGAAGTCAGCAGAGCGGCATCGAGCAGCTGTGTTTTCGGTATGCGTGCAGGGAGATTATTCCCGTGCGCCCTAGCCTTCAAGGTACGCACGCGACAAAGTTCATACAAGTGTTTAATCCGCCCATCCTTTGCCGCCGGTCGCTTGCACAGTGAAAAACTTCGCCTCAGTTTTTTACCGAGCGACTGAACAGTGGACGGGTGCGCCCGAGCAGGCGACAGGTCGGCAGGGTTGCCAGCAAGACGAACGACAAAAGGCTCCACTCAGGGATGGTCAGGTCGAGGAAACTCCAGGTGATTGGCACGCAATCCGGGCTGCCGATGATCATTGCCTTGACGACCTGAAGCATAGGCATGCTTTCGAGGACATAGTCAAAAGCCGGTTCGCATTCGATGCTCGAGAGCGCCGGATTGCCTTGCAGCCAGACATGCCGGGCGGCCAACAGTGCCCCGCCGGTGGCGAAGAACAACGCCAGCGCGGCATAGATGCGGGTGCCCAGACGCCCTGGGGAATGCACTACCGCGCACAGGCAAACCAGAGCAAAGGCGCCCAAAAACAAACGTTGGCTGTAGCACAGCGGGCAAGGCACCAGGCCCATGCCGAATTCCAGGTAATAGGCGGCAGCCTGGACCAGTACCGATGCCAGCAACGCCGGGAAGAACAGTGAACGCAAGCGGGCCAACGACATGGCGAATCCAGGAGCGCGATGGACAGGCGACAACGGTAGAGGAAAGGCGCGGCTTGTATCAAGGCAAGACAGCCGGGACAAGTCCCTGAACGACAAGGGAAGTATCCCGAACTAAGCAAGAAAGATAGCTGGGCATCTGAAGGAAAAATTACCGGCTAAAGCAGGAGATATGCTCGAGCCCATGGGCACGCGTTTTTTCGCGCGCCCATGGGTAGCTCAAGCTCGCACGGCCTCTGGCAACGGCAATGCCAGCAGACGCTGATCAAGCATGCCCAGGCCTTCCTGGAACAGCTGGTTGCTGCGCTCGGTATCGCCCAGGCCAGCGAGCAAGCGCGCAAGTTCTGCACAGGCTTCAGGATTGCGCTGCACGCGCAGGCTGCTTTCCAGGTAATCCCGTGCCTTGCCCCACAGGCGGTTCTGCAGGCTCAAACGGCCCAGGGTCAGCAGCAGGCTGGGGTCGTCGGGATGGTCCTTGAGCCAGCCTTCGGCAGTTTGCAGCTGGCGCGCCAGGTCACTGCCGCGCACCAGCCCGTACAAGCGCGCCAGGTGACTTTCGTACTGGCGCTTGAGGGCGGCGCGCAGGGCTTGCTCGGCTTCGCTTTCGGCGCCCAGCTGGCGCAGTTGCTCGGCATAGGCCAGCACCAGCTGAGGCTCCTGGCGCTGCGCAGCAGTGAGCTGCTGCCAGGCGCGCTCAAGGGATTGCCGGGCGGTTTGCTCATCGCCTTCGCGGCTGGCCGCCAGGTTGAGGTTCTCGCCCCAGGCGCGACGCTCAAGCTCGGTCAGCTCCGCTGCCGGCAGCACTTTATCCTTGCGCAGGTCGGGCAGCAGGCGGATCAGTGCCGACCAGTCGCCACGCTCGCGGTACAGGCGTTGCAACAGGCGCAGCACCTGAACGTTATGCGGATGACGCTCCTGCATGGCCTGCAGGGTTACCAGGGCAGCGTCGCTGTCGCCGCGGTCCATCTGCAACTGGGCATGACTCAGGGCAATGGCCAGTTCCGCTTCGGGCTGGCGCTCCAGTGCCCGCTCCAGGAGGTTGTCGCTGTCTTCGCTGCGGCCCAGCTCGTTGGCGGCACGCGCAGCGCCGAGGTAGTACAGCAGCGGTTGACGCTCGGCTTCGGCAGCGCGGTGCAGGTGGCGCTGGGCACTGGCCCAGCGACCCTCGGCGAGATCCAGTTGGCCCTGCTCGATCGCCAGCTGGGTACGACGGCTGCGGTTACGCCGCGACCAGGGGTTGACCACCCCGCCGGAGGTCAGCACCAGGCCCACCAGGTAGCGCACCAGCAACAGCGCCAGGATGATCCCGGCCAAGGCTGCGAGCGCTGCCCACAGGCCCGATTGATAGCGAAAGCTGCCGTAGGAAATCAGCACATAACCGCTGTGCTTGGCGATCGCGATGCCGAGCGCGGCTGCCACGGCAATGGCCACCACCGCCAGCAGGTAGACGCGCTTCATGGCTTGGCCCCCTCGACTGGCTGATGCCGGCGCTCAAGGTAGGCCTGCACGGCACTGATGCTGTCGGCCAGGTCCGGCACCAGCACGGTGACCGGCTGCTCGGCCAGTTCGTTGAGGGCGGCAAGCATCGCCTGGCTCTGCGGGTTGTCCGGGTTGAAGTTGGCCAGCAGTACGCTGCGGGCGTCGTCCAGGGCCTGGGTATAAACCTTGGCCTCGCCGTTGAGCGCCGCCCACTGGGCTTGTTCGATGGTCAGGCTCAGAGCCAGGCGCAGCTGGTTGAGTGACTGCCCGGATAGTAACGGACGAATATTGTCGTCAGCATCGAAATCGATCTGGAAGTACTTCGACAGCTCTGCCCACCACTGCGACCAGCGGCTGGCGCCATCGCCGTCGGCGGTCAAGGCACCCAGCGCATCGGCATTGCTGGTGAATTCCGGCGATTGCGCACTGAGCTGCAACACCTGCTCGCGCTGGGCCGCCAGCTTGAGGAAGAGGCCGGTGCGGTCGGGCTGCTGGACGCTGTTGAGGGTCGCCAGGCTCTTGGCCAGTTGCTCACGGGCGGCAAACGAACCGGGGTCGCTCTGTTCACGAAGGATTTCATCGGCGCCCTTGACCAGCTCGCGCGCACTGGCGATGTCCTGCAAGGCAGACAGGCGCAGGCTGGCCAGGCGCAGCAGGTGCTCGGCCTCGGCCAGGCGCCAGTCCTTGCGGCTGGCGCCGAGGATGGTTTCCAGACGCTGGCTCAAGCGTTGCTGATCGCCTTGCAACTGCGCCACCAGGCGCCGGCGATCTTCAAGCTCGGATGCGGGCGGCAAGCCGGCCAGCTGCGCAGACATCTGCTGTTCACGTTGTTGCAGGGCCAGGGCTTGCTGGCTCAGGGCCTGCAGGCTCTGCACCTGGCCCTGCTCGCTACCCTGGAGCTGGCGAACCTGCCATACGCCCCATCCGCCAACGGCGACACCTGCCGCGCCCAGCAGCAAGGCCAGGACTGCCAGGCCGTTGCCGGAGCGTTTGGCAGGTTCCACGGGGGTTTGCGCAGGAGCCTCTGGGGCCTTCAGTTCATCGTTGGGCAAGACAGTTTCGCTCACGTATCCATCCTTTGCTTTGTGGCACGTCGCCAATCAGCTTAGCGCCTTAGGGGGCTGGTGCAGGAGTTTCCTGCAATGTTGCCAGCAAAGCCGCGGCGCTGGCACCACGGCAATCCACTACATTCTGTGCGCCACTGGCGCGGGCAAGTTCCGCCACCCGTGGGCTGGGCACGAACAACGGCAATTGCGCCAACTGCGGCCAGTGTTCACCGGCCAGTTGGCGCAAGTGTTGAAAACCCTGCCCACTGCTGACCACCAGGCCGTTCAGGCGTTCCCCGGCGATACACCGGACCAGGGTGGCCTCAGGGTAATGCGGCAGGTAGCGGCGATACAACTCAAGGTAATCGACCCGCGCGCCGAGTGCCGCCAGACGCTCGGCGAGCAGCTCGCGCCCGCCTTCGCCACGGATGATCAGCACCCGGGATTGCGGGCGCTTGATCGCGGCGGTCAACGCCGGCAGTTGCAGCAGCGCTTCGCTGTCATCACCTTGTGCCGGGTAGCTGACATTCAGACCGTGGTCGTCGAGGATCTGTGCGGTGGCAGCGCCAACGGTGAACCAGGCTTGCGCGGGCGGCTGCGGCCAGTGCGCGTTCAGTTGCTCAAGCGCCAGGCGCGCCGCCGGCTTGCTGACGACGATGATCGCGCTGTACTGGTCGAGCGCCTGCACCTGGCCAAGCTGCGCCGGCGTCAGCGCCAGCGGCTCGGTTTCCAGCAACGGCAGGCTGCTGCTGAACACGCCCTGCTCAGCAAGCGTGCGGGCCAGCGCGCTGCACTCTTCGGCCGGCCGGGTCAGCAGCAGGCGCCAGGCGCTCACGGGTGCCCGGCCTCGCCGTAGACCGCCTTGAGGATGTCTTCGGCACCTTGAGCCAGCAGGTCTTCAGCGACCTTGATACCGAGCGCTTCGGCCTCCTCGCGCGGCGCACGGGCCTGAGCCGTGAGCAGCTTGCCGCCAGCCGGTTCGCCAACCAGGCCGCGCAGCCACAGCTGCTCGCCTTCGAGCACCGCGTAGCAGGCAATCGGCACCTGGCAGCCACCATTGAGGTGTTTGTTAAGGGCGCGCTCGGCAGTCACCCGGTCGGCGGTGTCGGCGTGATGCAGCGGCGCCAGCAGCGCATGGATTTCGCTGTCGGCACTGCGGCACTCGATGCCCACTGCGCCCTGGCCGCCTGCGGGCAGGCTGTCGTCGACGCTGATGCTGGAGGTGATACGGTCTTCGAAGCCCAGGCGGATCAGGCCGGCGGCGGCGAGGATGATGGCGTCGTACTCGCCGGCATCGAGCTTGGCCAGACGGGTGTTGACGTTGCCGCGCAAGAAGCGGATCTCGAGGTCCGGGCGGCGGGTCAGCAACTGCGCCTGGCGGCGCAGGCTTGAGGTACCGACGATACTGCCGGCCGGCAACGCCTCAAGGCTGTCGAAGGTGTTGGAAACAAAGGCATCGCGCGGGTCTTCGCGCTCGCAGATGCAGAACAGGCCCAGGCCTTCGGGGAAGTCCATCGGCACGTCTTTCATCGAGTGCACGGCGATGTCGGCCTGGTTTTCCAGCAGCGCGGTTTCCAGCTCTTTGACGAACAGGCCCTTGCCGCCGATTTTCGACAGCGGCGAGTCGAGCAGTTTGTCGCCACGGCTGACCATCGGCACCAGGGTCACGACCAGGCCGGCGTGAGCCTGTTCCAGACGGGCTTTGACATATTCGGCCTGCCACAGGGCCAAGGCACTTTTGCGGGTGGCAATGCGGATTTCGCGAGTGGACATGGAACGATCCGTACGAGATAGATTCGCCCGATGATAACAGCTCAGTCCAGACCGCTAGCAGATCTAAATCATGGTAGGAGCCGACCATCCCTGGCCGTCGACCGCTCCCTGGTCCCCGCCCTTAAAGCTGTTGCATCATTTTGCGTACACCAGCCACATGCCGGCGGCTGACGATCAGGGCATCACCGTTGAGGCCCTTGAGGAATAGCTGAAAATGCCCAAGCGGCGTGCGTTGCAGACGTTCGATGCGGTTGCGGGCGACCAGCGCATTGCGGTGAATGCGCACAAAGCGTTCACCAAACTCGTCTTCCAGAGCCTTGAGCGGCTCGTCCAGCAGCACTTCGCCGGCCTCGTGGCGCAAGGTCACGTATTTGTGATCGGCAATGAAGTAGATCACCTGGTCGAGCGGAATCAGCTCGATACCCTTGCGGGTGCGCGCGCTGATATGGCTGCGCGGGCCGCTGCCGCTCTCGGCGGCCGGGCGGGTCAGGGCCGCCAGTTGCACGCGGTTGGGCCGTTCGGCCTTTTTCAAGGCGTCGCGCAGGCTGTCGGGCTGCACCGGCTTGAGCACGAAGCCCAGGGTGCTGTCCTTGAACGACTCGACGGTGAACTCATCGTCACCGGTGCAAAACACCACCGCAGGCGGTGCTTCGCGTTCGCACAGCCGGGCAGCGACCTGCAGGCCATCCAGGCCCGGCATGCGAATGTCGAGCAGGACCACCTCAGGCTTGAGGCTGTCGATCAGGGCCAGGGCCTCTTCGCCATTGGTGGCGCTGGGCTCCAGCACGGTATAGCCCTCCAGTTCGCCGAGCAGTCGGCTCAGGCGTTCCCGGGCTTGGGGTTCGTCATCAACGATCAGGACATTCATATAGCGCTGGATTCCTGCGTGAGTCTCGCACAAGGATAGCGTAGACAGGTGAGGTGACGACCGTCACGGCGATCCACGCTCAGACTCGCACGATGGCTAAAGATTCACTGGCCCGGCAGGAAACATGCCGCGCCTCTGTCCAACTGTAGACGGTTGCCGCAACACTGCCGTTCAATCGATAAATATCCTGTTGCAAGCGCGCTGTCGCGGGCCTGTGCTGCGACATAAACCCGCATTTGCCCCGACCGCCGCACTCCGGCAGCCCCGCCAATCCTGCTATGATCGACGCCACTTTTTCCGTTCACGCCTTCAAGAGTGAATCCATGAGCACCGACAAGACCAATCAGTCCTGGGGCGGCCGCTTCAGTGAGCCCGTCGACGCCTTCGTCGCCCGTTTCACCGCCTCCGTCAATTTCGACCAGCGCCTGTACCGCCACGACATCATGGGTTCGATCGCCCACGCCACCATGCTGGCGAAGGTCGGCGTCCTCACCGACGCCGAGCGCGACACCATCATCGATGGCCTGAAAACCATCCAGGGTGAAATCGAGGCCGGCAACTTCGACTGGCGCGTCGACCTTGAAGACGTGCACATGAACATCGAAGCGCGCCTGACCGACCGCATCGGCATCACCGGCAAGAAGCTGCACACCGGCCGTAGCCGCAACGACCAGGTCGCCACCGACATCCGCCTGTGGCTGCGTGACGAAATCGACCTGATCCTGGCCGAGATCACCCGCCTGCAGCAGGGCCTGCTGGAGCAGGCCGAGCGCGAAGCCGAGACCATCATGCCCGGCTTTACCCACCTGCAAACCGCGCAGCCGGTGACTTTCGGCCACCACCTGCTGGCCTGGTTCGAAATGCTCAGCCGCGACTATGAGCGCCTGGTTGATTGTCGCAAGCGCACCAACCGCATGCCCCTGGGCAGCGCCGCGCTGGCCGGCACCACCTACCCGATCGATCGCGAACTGACCTGCCAGCTGCTGGGCTTCGAAGCTGTGGGCGGCAACTCGCTGGACGGCGTTTCCGATCGCGACTTCGCCATCGAGTTCTGCGCCGCCGCCAGCGTGGCGATGATGCACCTGTCGCGTTTCTCCGAAGAGCTGGTGCTGTGGACCAGCGCGCAGTTCCAGTTCATCGACCTGCCTGATCGCTTCTGCACCGGCAGCTCGATCATGCCGCAAAAGAAGAACCCGGACGTCCCGGAGCTGGTGCGCGGCAAGACCGGCCGTGTGTTCGGCGCCCTCACCGGCCTGCTGACCCTGATGAAAGGCCAACCGCTGGCCTACAACAAGGACAACCAGGAAGACAAAGAGCCGCTGTTCGACGCCGCCGACACCCTGCGCGACTCGCTGCGCGCCTTTGCCGACATGATCCCGGCGATCAAGCCTCGCCACGCCATCATGCGCGAAGCGGCCCTGCGCGGCTTCAGCACCGCCACCGACCTGGCCGACTACCTGGTGCGCCGCGGCCTGCCGTTCCGTGATTGCCACGAAATCGTTGGCCACGCGGTGAAGTACGGCGTCGATACCGGCAAGGACCTGGCCGAGATGAGCCTGGAGGAACTGCGCCAGTTCAGCGACCAGATCGAGCAGGACGTGTTCGCCGTACTGACCCTCGAAGGCTCGGTCAACGCCCGTGACCACATCGGCGGGACTGCGCCTGCGCAAGTACGCGCCGCCGTAGCCCGCGGCAAGGCGCTGCTCGCCGCGCGCTAAGCCCTTCCTGCGTCTTGCTACCCAGCCAGTTCTGCCTGGGTAGCCGCACGCAAGCGCTGAAGGAAAGCCGGCGTTTCGGCTTTCCTGTCAGCTGCGACCTTGTGCACATTCGGATTTTCCCCCAGTCGCTCGAACAGTGCCCGGGCGCCCGGCAATGGCTGCAGGTAATCAATGCCGAACAGACGCTGGCCAACCTGGCAGGCCAGGTCGACGCTATAGAGAAAGTACAGGTCCGCCAGGGTAAGACACTCGCCTGCCACATACGGGGCGAATCGACCGCGCTGGGCCAGGGCGGCAAAGCCCTTGTCCAGATCACGCCGGGCCTTGGCCTTCAAGGCCTCCGGGGTCGCCCTGCCGGCAAAGAACACTTCGACATAGCAGTAGCGGGCGGGCAGCTCGATGTACAGCTCGATTTCCTTGGCCAGCGCGCGCACCTGGGCGCGCTGGAAAGGATCGGCCGGCAACAGCGCCACCTCAGGGCAGGCCTCTTCGAGGTAATCGAGGATGGCGTCGGTTTCGCTGATAAAGCCCTGCGCCACCTCCAGCACCGGCACCTTGCCGCGCGGGCTGATCGCCAGCACTTGCGGGTTCTGGCAACCATGCAGGGGCACCTCCTCGAACGGCAGGCGTTTTTCCAGCAGGGCGAGCTTGACCATGTTGTAGTAGTTGCTTGCAGAGAATCCGTGCAGTCGGAACATTTCCGGCCTCCTAGCCGTGTGAAGTCTCTGCATTTTTGGAACGAATCAAGCCAGAAAGCTGCCGTATGCTTCCGATAGATAAGTAGGAGCTTTCTGCTTTTGCCTCAATAGTGCTCCAATCAGCGCTTGCCCGAGCGCACCATCTCGAGGAAAGCCGGCATCTGCGCTTCCTTGTCGGCGACGATCTTCTGTACGTTCGGGTTGTTCTTGAACTGCTCCAGCAGCGCCTTGGCCTGTGGGAAGTCTTCCAGCACATCGATGGCAAAAACCTTCTTGCCCACGGCATAGGCCAGGTCGACGCTGAAGCAGAACAGCAAGTCGGCGATGGTCAGGCTGTCGCCGGCCACATAAGGGCTGAACTTGCCGTTGCGCTTGAGGGTAGCGATACCGGCCAGCAGTTCGGTCTTGGCCTTGGCCTTGATGGCTTCATCGACCTGGGCGCCGAAAAACGCTTCGGGGTAGCAGGCACGTGCGGGCAGCTCGATGTACAGCTCGATTTCCTTGGCCAGCTCGTGAACCTTGGCCTGGGCAAATACCCCCTCCGGCAGCAATGCCTTGCCTGGCTGGGTCTGCTCGATGTAGTGGAGGATCAGGCTGGTTTCACTGAGAAAACCGTCTTCGCTCTGCAGCGCCGGTACTTTGCCGCGCGGGCTGATTTTCAGCGCTTCGGGGCTCTGGCCACCGAAAAACAGCACTTCCTCAAACGGTACGCCCTTTTCCAGCAGCGCCAGTTTGACCATGTTGTAGTAGTTGCTGACCGCGAATCCATGAAGCTTGAGCATGAAACAGCCTCCAGGCCGAAAAGGGGTTGGCCGGGTTGTTATAGACCCAAGTGCCGGGTACTGACCAGCATCATGAAGATTGTCGATAACAAGGCATTGCTGCCGGGCCCGTGGCAAACTGGGCACCCCAAAAGAGGAAAGCGCCCATGAGCGAACCTACCGATATCGACAACGACGAAGAAGCGTTCGCCGAGTCGACCCTGATCGAAGCGATCGAGAACCAGATCGAAAGCGACAACCCGCCAGCGGCCAAGGCCACGTTCAACAAGCTGACCCTGGTGGGTTACGAGCGTGAAGACATCCTCAACCTTATGGCCCACGTGCTGGCCTACGAGATTGATGCGATGCTTGAAGACGACCGCGCGTTCAACACCGAATGGTACGAAACCGCCTTGCGCGCCCTGCCCGAGCTGCCGCCGGAAAAGGACTGAAGCAAAGCAGGATTTCCCTGACTACACTGCAAAACCAGGCACCGGCGACGGTGCTGCCCTCCTTGTCTGGAAGTCGGAGTCTTTATGTCGTTTACCCCCGAACTGATTGCCGAGCTGGAAGTCCTTGCCTTGTTCAACCTGGATAGCAGCCAGGAAGGCATCAAGGTGCATAACACTGCCTCCAAGGAGGTGATCGCCGCTGCGCGTCGCCTGTACGAGAAAAAGCTCACCGACCAGCCCGATGGCGGTTATCTGACCAGCCTTGGTCACGATGCTGCCGAGAACGTGCAGGTGTTGCTGAACATTCTGAACGTCGTCGAACCTGCCTGATAACTGCAATCGCGGGGCAAGTCGGAACGCCGCACCGCCGCTCCTACCGGCCTGGTGGGTGCGGCGGTGCGGCGACCCGACTTGCCCTGCGATGCGTTAAGCGCTAATAAAATGGCGTCAAATTCCAAATACCACTTAAACTCGCCATTGCTCCCTAGACGGCCGGTTTCAGCTCGCCATGAACCACCCCCACGAAATTCGCCCCGACCTCGACCAGGGCATTGACCGCAAGGTGCTCAGCCAGCTGCGCCAACGCTTCCTGAAGCTCAACCAGGGGCGCCTGGGGCGGGCCATGGACGGGCTGTCGAGCCGCCAGCAGCAGGTCTTGACCCTGCTGCCGCTGTTTTTTCACGTCAATCACCCACTGTTGCCCGGTTATGTCTCCGGCACGACGCCAGCGGGGGTCGCCAACTTCGAGCCTGATGCGCAACTGCTGGCCGAAGCCCAGCGCCTGACCCGCTCATTTTCGTACAAGGCCCGGCGCGGCAACCCGCCCCAGCCGATTCACGGGCTGTTCCTGATGGGCAGCCTGGGCACCCTGGCCCAGGCCGAGCAGAGCGACATGGACGTCTGGGTCTGTCACGCCGCCGACCTGAGCGAAAGCGACCTGGCGGAGTTGCGCAAGAAATGCCTGCTGCTGGAAATCTGGGCCGCCAGCCAGGGCGCCGAAGCCCACCTGTTCTTGATCGAGCCGCAAGGCTTCGTCCAGGGCGAACGCGACGGCCAGCTCAGCTCCGACGACTGCGGCACCACCCAGCATTACCTGCTGCTCGACGAATTCTACCGCACCGCCATCTGGCTGGCCGGGCGCACACCCTTGTGGTGGCTGGTGCCGGTCTATGAAGAACCACGCTACCGGCAATACATCCAGACCCTGCTGTCCAAGCGTTTCGTGCGTGCTGAAGACCACCTCGACCTCGGCCACCTGGCGCACATCCCTCCGGGCGAATTCGTCGGCGCCGGGCTCTGGCAACTGTTCAAGGGCATTGAATCGCCCTACAAGTCGGTGCTCAAGCTGCTGCTTACCGAGGTCTACGCCAGTGAACACCCGCAGGTGCAGTGCCTGAGCCTGCAGTTCAAGCAGGCGGTGTTCAGCAATCGCCTCGACCTCGACGAGCTCGACCCCTACATGATGGTCTACCGGCGTATCGAGCAGTACCTGCAAGGCCGCGGCGAACGCGAGCGGCTGGAGCTGGTGCGGCGCAGCCTGTACCTGAAGGTCAACAAGAAGCTCAGCGGCCTGGCCCGCCAGCGCAGTGCCAGCTGGCAGCGGGACCTGCTGCAGCGCCTGAGCCAGGAATGGAGCTGGGATCAACGCCAGCTGGCGCTGCTCGACAACCGCAGCCAATGGAAAGTCCGCCAGGTGGCGGTCGAGCGCCGGGAGCTGGTAGCCGAGCTGAACTACAGCTACCGCTTCCTCTGCCAGTTTGCCCGCAGCCAGAACGCCACCAGCCGCATCGACCAGCGCGATCTCAGCGTGCTCGGCCGGCGCCTGTACGCCGCCTTTGAACGGCGCGCCGGCAAGGTTGAGTTCATCAACCCGGGCATCGCCCCGGACCTCGCCGAAGACACCCTGACCCTGGTGCAGTCACCCAACCGCAAAGAGCCCGGGCAGACCCACTGGGGCCTGTACAACGGCAACCTCGGCGTGCACGAGTGGGAGCACTTCGCGCCGATCAAACGCTGCCGCGAACTGCTCGAACTGCTGACCTGGGCGCACCGCAACGGTGTGATCGACAGCAGCACGCGCCTGGCCCTGCACCCGGGCAGCAGCGACCTGAGCGAGTATGAGCTGTTCAACCTGCTCGGCAGCCTGCAACAGAGCGTCGCCCTGCCCCTGACGGTGGTCAGCGAACAGCGCCTGCTGCAACCGAGCGTGGTGGACGAGATCCTGCTGCTGGTCAATGTCGGCATCGACCCGCTACAGCACCACCGCGACCTGAACATCCTGATGACCACCGAGCGCACTGACTCGCTGAGCTACGCCGGGGTGCGCGAAAACCTGGTGCTGACCCTCGACCAGGTCACCCTCAACAGCTGGAACGAAGTGCAGGTGCACCGCTACGACGGCGAACATGCCCTGCTGCGTTGCCTGCGTGATTACCTCAACAGCCTGGGCGCCGGCCACACGCCCAGGCTGCGGGTCCGCTGCTTCTGCCACAACCGCGCCCAGGCCATCGCCCTGCGGGTCGAGGAAGTGTTCGCCAGCACTCAGGCGCTGCTGGCGCAGAACCTCAACCAGCGCTACTTGTTGCAAGTCGAGCAGCACACCCATGTACTGGAACTGCAACGCGGCGCGGTAAACCTGGTGACCCTCGACGATCCGGACGCGGTGCTGCGCTACCTCGGTGAAGAACGCAGTGACTACAGCCCCCTGCACCTGGACGCCAATGCCCTGCAGGAGCTCGACCTGGCGCAACTGCTGCCGCTGGGCCAGCCGCAGTGCATCCAGCTGTTCTATCGGCTGCAGGACACCTGGGCGGATGTCTACGTACTCGATGAGCACAATGCCCTGTGGCAGCAGCGCTTGCCGTTTCACGATGAAAACAGCCTGTTGCTGCCGCTGCAGCGCTTCTTGCAATCGATCGTGTTTCGCCGCGATGCGCGCCTGCCACTGGACAGCCTGCAGGCCCAGGGTTCACTGGATATTCTTTATTACCAATTGTTGCCATCAGGCACTGGCAAGGTTCGCCAGGTAGAAGCGCGCCAGGTCGAGGTCAAGGCCATCGACCGGCCCTACTACGAAGTGCAGGCGATTCTGCAGGCCGGCGCCAGCGATGACGTGCAAGTCACGCTGTACTGCAATCAGCGGGAGTTTTCCCAGCTCGAGCATGGCGACCAGCTGTATGCGGTGGTCGCCCGCGAGATCATCGAGCAGCGCCGCGAGGCTGAGCGCTACCGCTGCTACATCACCGACCTGGACTTGTCGGGCCTGCTGGCCGATGGCCTGGGCTCGAGCATTCTCTACCTGCGCTACAAGGGCGAACTGGAGCGGGCGCTCAACGAGGCCCTGGCGCAGGCTTGAGGCTCAGAGGTCGAAGTCACCAGCCGCTTCTGGCTGGTATTCGACTTCAAGCAGTTTGAGCTTGAGGGTCTTGCCGCCCGGGGCCGGCCAGTCGATCTGCTCGCCTACCGACAAGCCCAGCAGCGCGCTGCCGATCGGCGCGAGGATGGAGATCTTGCCTTCGTCGGCGTTGGCGTCTTTCGGGTAGACCAGGGTCAGGTGGTAGTCCTTGCCGCTGGCTTCTTCGCGGCAATGAACCCGGGAGTTCATGGTCACGACACCGGCCGGAACTTCCTCGTGACCGACCTGTTCGGCGCGGTCGAGCTCGTCCTGCAAGGCGAGCACACCCGGCGAGTCCTGCGTCTTCTCATCGAGGCTGTCGATCAGACGCTCGAGACGCTGCACGTCCAAGCGGGTGACGATAATGGAAGGGTGGGTGCTCATGATCCGGTCAGACTCCTTTTTTTGGGCGATATAAAGCAAAACCCCGCCCAAGGGCGGGGTTTGCAGGAATTCGGCACAGCCGAAACAGGTTCGACACTACCACAGCCAAGTAAATACACAATACCCGCAGGGTCTATGCCAACCCGGCCAGCTGTCGACGCGCCAGCGCCTCGCGGCAGATCTGCCGGCGCTGCTCGTCATCGGCCGCGCGCCACTGGCGAATGTCCTCGACATGGCGATAGCAACCGATGCAGACCTTGTGTTCATCCAGCCGGCAGGTGCTGATGCACGGCGACGGTACTGCCGGGCTGACGTTACTGTAGAGCGGCTTGGCCGGCTTGGCTGCGCTGCTCATCAGATGTCGTCGAAATCGAGCTTTTCACCCGCCCGCTCCCAGACGATGCGCTCCAGCATCTCGCCCAGCAGCTCCTCGGTCTTTTCACAGGTCCACTTGCCGTTCTGCTCGTCGTAGTCGAAGTGGAAACCACCGGACTTGTCGGCCAGCCACAGCTGGCGCAGCGGTTCCTGGCGACTGAAGATCAGCTGGCTGCCGTTGTCGAACTTGATGGTCAGGACCCCTGCCGAGTTCTCCATGTCCAGATCCAGGTCAGTCTCGTCGAACAGGTCTTCCAGCGCCTGTTGGGTCGCGTCGACCAGGTCGTGAAAACGCGCTTCGGTCAAACTCATTGCAAGAACCTCAAAAATGTCTGCACACACGCAAGCCGGGCAAGATACGAGCGCGGCGCGCCGAATGCAAAGGATACCGACCTGCGCCAGGCAGCGCAGCCACCACCCCGCCCGACGGCGGGTTGCCCGCATAGGCAAGGGGCCGGGCGCTCGGTATACTCGGGCGCAATACTGCTTATTACAAAGGATTACGCCATGAAGCGCCTGATCTCCACCCTCGCGGCGCTCGTCGCGGTTGCCTGCCTCGTTTCCGCCTGCGGCCAGAAGGGCCCGCTGTACCTGCCAGACGACAGCAAAGACGGTAAAAAGTCGCAATCGCACAAGCACCAGTAAGGGTAACCCATGGACGCTTTCAACTACCGCGACGGTCAGCTGTTCGCGGAAGGCGTGGCCCTGTCGGCCATCGCCGAACGTTTCGGCACGCCGACCTACGTCTACTCGCGCGCCCACATCGAGGCCCAGTACCGTAGCTACGCCGATGCTCTGGAGGGTGTTTCGCACCTGGTGTGCTTCGCCGTCAAGGCCAACTCCAACCTCGCTGTGCTGAACCTGCTGGCCCGCCTGGGCGCAGGTTTCGACATCGTTTCCGGCGGTGAGCTGGAGCGTGTACTGGCCGCGGGCGGGCGTGCCGATCGCGTGGTGTTCTCCGGCGTCGGCAAAACCCGCGAAGACATGCGCCGCGCCCTGGAAGTCGGCGTGCACTGCTTCAACGTCGAATCCACCGACGAGCTCGAGCGCCTGCAGGTAGTGGCCGCCGAAATGGGCGTACGCGCGCCGGTTTCGCTGCGGGTCAACCCGGACGTCGATGCCGGTACCCACCCGTACATCTCCACGGGCCTGAAAGAAAACAAGTTCGGTATCGCCATCGCCGATGCCGAAGAGGTGTACATCCGCGCCGCGCAACTGCCGAACCTGGAAGTGGTCGGCGTCGACTGCCATATCGGCTCGCAGCTGACCACCCTGGAACCCTTCCTCGATGCCCTCGACCGCCTGCTGGCGTTGATCGACCGCCTCGGCGACTGCGGCATCCTCCTGCGTCACCTGGACCTGGGTGGCGGCGTCGGTGTGCGTTATCGCGACGAAGAGCCGCCGCTGGCCGGCGACTACATCAAGGCCATCCGCGAGCGCGTCGGCGACCGCGACCTGGCCCTGGTGTTCGAGCCGGGCCGCTATATCGTCGCCAACGCTGGCGTGCTGCTGACCCAGGTCGAGTACCTCAAGCACACCGAGCACAAGGATTTCGCCATCGTCGATGCGGCGATGAACGACCTGATCCGCCCAGCCCTGTACCAGGCCTGGATGAACGTCACGGCGGTGCAGCCGCGTGCCGGCGAAGGCCGTGTTTACGACATCGTCGGGCCGATCTGCGAAACCGGCGACTTCCTCGCCAAGGAGCGCGAGCTGAACCTGGCCGAAGGCGACCTGCTGGCGGTGCACTCGGCGGGCGCCTATGGTTTTGTCATGAGCTCGAACTACAACACCCGTGGTCGTTGTGCCGAAGTGCTGGTCGATGGTGACCAGGCCTTCGAAGTGCGTCGTCGCGAAACCGTGGCCGAGTTGTTCGCCGGCGAAAGCCTGCTGCCGGAGTAAACCCATGCTGCTGCGTTTTACCAAGATGCATGGGCTGGGCAACGACTTCATGGTCCTCGACCTGGTCAGCCAGCATGCGCACATTTTACCCAAGCACGCCAAGCAATGGGGCGACCGCCACACCGGCATCGGTTTCGACCAGTTGCTGATCGTCGAGGCGCCGAGCAATCCGGAAGTGGATTTCCGCTACCGGATCTTCAACGCCGACGGCTCCGAGGTCGAACAGTGCGGCAACGGTGCGCGCTGCTTTGCGCGCTTCGTGCTGGACAAGCGCCTGACTGCGAAAAAACGCATCCGCGTTGAAACCAAAGGCGGCATCATCGAGCTGGACGTGCGCAACGACGGGCAGATCAGCGTCGACATGGGCCCGCCGCGGCTGGTGCCGGCCGAGATCCCGTTCGACGCGCCGGCCCAGGCCCTGAGCTATCCGCTCGAGGTTGCCGGGCGCAACGTCGAACTCTTCGCCGTGTCGATGGGCAACCCCCATGCCGTGCTGCGCGTCGACGACATCAACGCCGCGCCAGTGCACGAGCTGGGCGCGCAGATCGAACATCACCCGCGCTTCCCGCAGCGGGTCAATGTCGGTTTCATCCAGGTCATCGACCGTCACCGCGCGCAACTGCGGGTGTGGGAACGCGGCGCGGGCGAAACCCAGGCCTGCGGTACCGGTGCCTGCGCCGCTGCCGTGGCGGCGATCAGCCAGGGCTGGATGGATTCACCGCTGTTGATCGACCTGCCGGGTGGGCGCCTGTCCATCGAATGGGCAGGCCCGGGCAAACCGGTGTTGATGACCGGCCCCGCCGTACGTGTGTTTGAAGGACAGGTTCGTCTATGAGTGAGTACCAGCCATGACCGATCAGCCCCAGGCTCCCGCCGAACAGCCCACCGACCTTAGCGCCGAGGGCTCGACGCCCACCCTCGGGGCTGAGGCCGTGGTTGCCTACCTGCGCGACAACCCGACGTTCTTCGCCGAGCACGACGAACTGCTCAGCGAGCTGCACATTCCCCATCAGCGTGGCGATAGCGTGTCGCTGGTCGAGCGCCAGCTCAAGCTGCTGCGCGACCGCAATATCGAGATGCGTCACCGCCTGTCGCAACTGATGGACGTGGCCCGCGACAACGACCGGCTGTTCGACAAGACCCGCCGGCTGATCCTCGACCTGCTCGATGCTGACAGCCTCGAAAGCGTGGTGATGGCTGTCGAAGACAGCCTGCGCCAGGAGTTCAAGGTGCCCTTCGTCAGCCTGATTCTGTTCGGTGAAGCCGCCGCGCCGGTCGGCCGCTGGGTCAACAGCGGCGACGCCCAGCAAGCCATTGGTGGCCTGTTGTGCGCCGGCAAGACGGTCAGCGGCAACTTGCGCGATCATGAGCTGGACTTCCTGTTCGGCGAAGAGCAGCGCAAGGAAGTCGGCTCCAGCGCCGTCGCCACCCTCAACCACCAGGGCCTGCACGGCGTACTGGCGATCGGTAGTCGCGACCCGCAGCATTACAAGAGCACGGTCGGTACCCTGTTCCTCAGCTACATCGCCGAAGTGCTCGGCCGGGTCGTCCCGCGCCATACCCAGACCCTGCGTCCGGTGCGCTAGTGGAACGCCAGCTGGAGGCCTTCTGCGCGCACTTGCGCAACGAGCGCCAGGTGTCCGAACACACCCAGCTGGCCTACCGACGCGACCTCGAAAGCGTCCTGGCGTTCTGTGCCAAGGGCGGCATCGACAGCTGGAACGCCCTGCAGATCCAGCACCTGCGCCAACTGATCGCCCGCCAGCATCACCAGGGCCAGTCCTCGCGCAGCCTTGCCCGCCTGCTCTCAGCGGTGCGCGGTTTCTACCGTTACCTCAACCGTGAAGGCCACTGCAGCCACGATCCGGCCAACGGCCTGTCAGCGCCCAAGGGCGAACGGCGCCTGCCCAAGACCCTCGACACCGATCGCGCCCTGCAACTGCTGGAAGGTGCGGTCGAGGATGAATTTCTCGCCCGCCGCGACCAGGCCATGCTCGAGCTGTTCTACTCCTCCGGCCTGCGCCTGTCGGAGTTGACCAGCCTCAACCTGGAGCAGCTCGACCTGCCCGGCGGCCTGGTGCAAGTCCATGGCAAGGGCAGCAAGACCCGCGTGCTGCCGGTCGGGCGCAAGGCCCGCGAGGCGCTGGAGCAATGGCTGGTGCTGCGCGCTGGCAGCGGCCCGCAGGACGGCGCGGTGTTCGTCAGCCAGCAGGGCCGGCGCCTGGGCCCACGGGCCATTCAACTGCGGGTGCAAGCCGCTGGCGCCCGCGAACTGGGCCAGAACCTGCACCCGCACATGTTGCGACACTCCTTCGCCAGCCACTTGCTGGAATCGTCCCAGGACCTGCGCGCCGTGCAAGAGATGCTCGGCCACGCCGACATCGCCACCACGCAGATCTACACTCACCTGGACTTCCAGCACCTGGCCGCCGTGTATGACAGCGCCCACCCCCGGGCCAAACGCAGTAAGGGCAGTGACTCATGAGCATCAAGCTGATCACCTTCGACCTCGACGACACCCTGTGGGACACCGCACCAGTGATCGTCAGCGCCGAGACCACCCTGCGCGACTGGCTGGCAGCCAATGCGCCAACCCTGGGCGCGGTTCCGGTCGAGCACCTGTATGCCATTCGCGAGCGCCTGGTGCAGGCAGAACCCGGGCTCAAGCACCGCATCAGCGCCCTGCGCCGGCGCGTACTGTTCCATGCCCTGGAAGAGGTCGGCTACAGCGAGAACAAGGCCCGTGAGCTGGCCAACGAAGGCTTTGAAGTGTTCCTCCACGCCCGCCACCAGATCGATATCTTCCCTGAGGTGCAGCCGGTGCTGGAGATCCTCCGTCACCACTACACCCTGGGCGTGGTCACCAATGGCAACGCCGATGTGCGCCGCCTGGGCCTGGCCGATTACTTCAAATTTGCCCTGTGCGCCGAAGACCTAGGCATCGGCAAACCCGACCCGCAACCCTTCCTCGAAGCCCTGCGCCAGGGCGAAGTCGAGGCGACTGCGGCGGTGCACATTGGCGATCACCCCGGCGATGACATTGCCGGGGCCCAGCGCGCCGGCCTGCGGGCGATCTGGTTCAACCCCCAGGGCAAGGCCTGGGAAGCCGAGAACCGCCCTGACGCGGAGATCCAGCGCCTGTCGCAGCTGCCTGAACTGCTCAACAGCTGGCGCTGAAGCGCAGACACAAAAAAGCCCGCAGCGACGGCGGGCTTTCTTGCTGACGGGGCCACTCAGATAGGGCGGCTACCGTACTTGTTGTCCGGCTTCTTGGGCGGATCGGCGACCACGTTGGCCTCCACTTCCTGCACCTTGCCACCACGGGAGAGAAACTCTTCCATGGCCTTGGCCAGGGCATCACGCTCCTTCTGCTTGGCTTCCATGCTCGGCATGTCTTCTACCGAGACTGCCGCCGACTTCGACTTGCCTTTGGCTACGGGAGCCGGGCTGTCGTCGCCGCTGTCGTCAGCCACATCATCGGCTGCCGCTTCGAGGCCTTCATCGCCTTCGTCTTCATCGCCTACTTCGAGGTCGTCATTTTCCAGATCGTCGTCGCTCATGTTCTACCTCATGACTTGCGAAAAGCAGATTAGTTATAGACCAGCAACGTCGAAAATCGACAGCTGCCAGAAAAAATTCAAGGACCGCAGGCAGGCTGCGGGCCGTGGTTGCGCCACAACGAATGGCGAGAACCGGGCAAACCCCACGTCACGGGCGAGGTCTGTACAAATAAAGAGCGGGCGGCGGTAATGCGCCGACATACCCTGGCATGATCGACTCGCTTATTGGCAAGCCTAGCAAAGGGTACGGAAGTTTGCGGACAGCTCGTCAGCACCCTTCGGCGCGCATTCTAGCGTGCTCAGAGAAAAAGCAAAGTGCCTAAATTTCACTGAGCGCTGTAAGTTTTCTGCCCACGTCGCATGCAGCCATCTAAGCGCGGCAAGAAACCGTTTGCGCCTGAGAGAAGTGACAAAATCCGGACAAAAAAATGCCCGGCAAGCCGGGCAAGATTTTTTCGAGGACGTTACAGGTTGTAGCCGCGCTCGTTGTGTTGCGCCAGGTCGAGACCGACCGACTCTTCTTCTTCGTTGACCCGCAGGCCCATGACCAGATCCAGCACCTTGAGAATCACGTAGGTGACGATCGCGGTGTAGATCACGGTAAAGCCGACGCCCTTGGCCTGAATCCAGACTTGCGCGCCGATGTCTTCGACGGTGCCGAAGCCGCCCAGTGCCGGGGCTGCGAACACGCCGGTGAGGATCGCGCCGACAATACCGCCGATGCCGTGCACGCCGAAGGCATCCAGGGAGTCGTCGTAACCCAGCTTGCGCTTGAGGCTGGTGGCGCAGAAGTAGCAGATCACGCCCGCCACCAGGCCGATTACCAGGGCGCCCATCGGCCCGACAGTGCCGGCAGCCGGGGTGATGGCCACAAGACCTGCGACCACGCCCGAGGCGATGCCCAGTGCGCTTGGCTTACCGTGGGTCAGCCACTCGGCGAACATCCAGCCCAGGGCCGCTGCGGCGGTAGCAATCTGGGTCACCAGCATGGCCATGCCGGCGGTGCCGTTGGCGGCAGCGGCGGAGCCTGCGTTGAAGCCGAACCAGCCAATCCACAGCATGGCCGCGCCCATCAGCGTATAGCCGAGGTTGTGCGGCGCCATTGGCATGGTCGGGAAGCCCTTGCGCTTGCCCAGTACCAGGCAGGCCACCAGGCCGGCAATACCGGCGTTGATGTGCACCACGGTGCCGCCAGCGAAATCGAGCACGCCCCAATCCCACATCAGGCCGCCGTTACCGCTCCAGACCATGTGGGCGATGGGCGCATAGACCAGGGTGAACCAGATGGCCATGAAGATCAGCATCGCCGAGAACTTCATGCGCTCGGCAAAGGCGCCGACGATCAGCGCCGGGGTGATGATCGCGAAGGTCATCTGGAAGGTGATGAACACCGCTTCAGGGAACAGCGCCGCCGAAGAGGTCAGGCTCGCCGGGGTCACGCCGGCGAGGAACGCCTTGGACAGACCGCCAACGAAGGAATTGAAGTTGACGACACCTTGCTCCATACCGGTGGTATCGAAGGCCAGGCTGTAGCCGTAAACCACCCACAGGACGCTGATCAGGCCGGTGATCGCAAAGCACTGCATCATCACCGACAGCACGTTCTTGGAACGCACCATGCCGCCGTAGAACAGGGCCAGACCAGGGATGGTCATGAACAGCACCAGGGCTGTAGCGGTCAACATCCAGGCGGTGTCGCCGGAGTTGAGCACGGGGGCTGCCGCCTCCTCTGCCAGGGCCAGGCCAGGCATTACGAGGGACAAAAGGGCTCCTAGCCCTGCGAACTGACGCAGAGTCATATTGTTATCTCCTGGGGCGTTGGGGTTTGGTGAGGCTTTTTTTAGATCGCGTCGGTATCGGTTTCGCCGGTACGGATGCGAATCGCCTGCTCCAGATTGACCACGAAAATCTTGCCGTCACCGATCTTGC
The DNA here is from genome assembly GCF_900101695.1 of Pseudomonas sp. UC 17F4. Classification (NCBI taxonomy): domain Bacteria; kingdom Pseudomonadati; phylum Pseudomonadota; class Gammaproteobacteria; order Pseudomonadales; family Pseudomonadaceae; genus Pseudomonas; species Pseudomonas sp. UC 17F4. The sequence continues at coordinate 885,405 of NZ_FNKV01000001.1, read as the reverse complement.
CGGTGTTGGCCGCCTTGGTGATCGCCTCGATGACCCGGTCCAGATCCTTGTCGTCGATGGCGACGTCGATCTTCACCTTGGGCAGAAAATCGACCACATACTCAGCGCCGCGATACAGCTCGGTGTGACCTTTCTGCCGGCCGAAACCTTTGACTTCAGTGACAGTAATGCCCTGCACGCCGATTTCGGACAGCGACTCGCGCACGTCGTCCAACTTGAACGGCTTGATGATGGCAGTGACTAGCTTCATGAAACTCTCTCCCGAATTGGTGGACTTGCCCCAGGAAAACAAACCCGACTCAAGTCTAAGCGCAGTGCCTGGCTTTGTAACGCGTCGTCATGGTGACTGCATCAGTGCATGGGTCATGAAGGACATAGCAGAAACCTTGCCAGAATGGTTAAAGCCCCGGATTACAGGGACTTAGGTTGCACAACCCGACTTGGCCAGTCGCCAGCACGGGTTTGCTGCACAACAACGGTGCGCGGCGTTTCGCCGCCATGCGCGAAAAGCGTGCAGCATTGGGGCGCTGAGGCTGCGTGTTACACTGGCGCCCCATTGCATACTGTGGACAGCCGAACATGCTCGCGCCCAAAGCCTTTCTTGATGCCCTGAGCGACCAGGCCTCGCGCCTGTTCAGCGGCGACACCTCGCAGCCTCGCAGCGAAATCGAAAGCCAGTTCAAAGCCCTGCTGCAAAGCGGCTTCAGCAAACTCGAGCTGGTCAGCCGGGAAGAATTCGACAGCCAGATGGTCGTCCTGGCCCGCACCCGCGCCCGTCTTGAGGCGCTCGAAGCCAAGGTCGCGGAAATGGAAGCACGCCTGAACCCGCCTGCTGCCGAGTGAGCTTGCGATGACGCCTTCTACTGAGTACCCGGTGCTGTTGTTCTCCTATGGCACCCTGCAGGACAAAGCTGTGCAGTTGGCCAACTTCGGCCGTGAACTGGTCGGCCAGGAGGACCAGATGCTCGGTTACAGCCAGGCCTGGGTGGAAATCACCGACCCGCAAGTCCTGGCCACCAGCGGCAAGACCCACCACCCGATCGTCACCCCCAGCAGCAATGCCGACGACAGCGTACCCGGCATGGTCTTGCAGATCAGCGAAGCCGAACTTGCCGCGGCGGATGCCTATGAAGTGTCCGACTACAAGCGGGTTGCGGTGACCCTGGCCTCTGGTCTGACGGCCTGGGTTTACGTGCGCGCCTGAGCGACGCGGTAGTGGTCAAGGCGTCGCACATAACGCTCGGCGTGGCTGGCTGTACTGGCCTCATCGCGGGTCAAGCCCGCTCCTACAAGCCTGAGAACAGTGCTGAACCTGTCGGAGCGGGCTTGTTCTGGTCAAGTTTTACCGGACACCGATTACGGTGATCAAGCTGCCAACCGCTCCATTGCTATTGGCGACAGATAGTTGTTGTAGCTATGGAGCCTGATTTGGTTGTAGCGCAAGAAGAAGCTGGTCATATCCTGTCTGGCTTCTTCGATCGTTGCATAGCCCTTGGCGGGCACCCATTCTGATTTGAGCGTGCCAAATAAGCGCTCCGTTGGTGCGTTGTCCCAGCATTGGCCTCTGCGGCTCATGCTTTGGGTTATGCCATGCTCAAGCAGTTCGGATTGGAAGCGTTGGCTGGTGTATTGGCAGCCTTGATCCGAATGAAACATCAAGCCCGCATATTTGCCTCGTACTTCTACCGCCATGCCCAAGGCCTTGCTGACCAGATGGGCATCATTGATCAGAGAAAATGCCCAGCCAATGACCCGACGGGCGAACAGGTCAATGACCACGGCCAAGTGATACCAGCGCTTCCCAATCATCAGGCTGGTTACGTCACCGCACCACACCTGATTGGTTGCCGTGGGCTGGAAGTTACGTTCAAGGACATTCTTGGCCACAAATGCCTCTACACCTCTGGAGCGATACTGGTGGCGACGGCGCTGCCTGCTGGTCAGGTTCGCCTCCGCCATAAGTCTTCCAGCTAGATACCTTCCAACCTTTAGCTGCTGGGCCTTCAAATACTGAGAAATCATTCTCGCACCGGCACTTCCCCTGCTTTCAGCATGTAGTTGCACGACCTTTGCCCTGAGCACATCACGCTCGGTATTGGGTACCGAGCGGCGATCAAGCCAGTCATAAAACGCACTGCGGGAAACGCCCAGAGCGCTGCAAAGCTGGCTGGTCGGATACGAGCCTGACTCTCTCAGCTCCTCGATCAGGAAAAACGATCGGGATCCGACATCAAGAGAGCGGTAGCCTTTTTTAGGATTTCGGCCTCGGTCTCTAAACGCTTGATCTTGGCGCGTAACTGCTGGAGCTCCCGCTGCTCATCGCTAATTGCCTTGGTGCCTGGCACTGGTTGCCCTTTCTGACGCTCTTTACGAACCTGGTCTACCCAGCGGCGCAGAGCTGTGGGGCCGACGTCCATTGATGCGCAGACGTCGGGAACCGAGCAGTTGTCGTCAAGAACCATGCTTGCAGCACGTTGCTTGAACTCGCGGGTATAAGTCTTTCGTTCTTGCATGGAACCTCCTGGTTGGGCGAATCATATCGCCCTTAAGAGGTGTCCGGGATCATTAGGCCAGTTCAGCTTGCCGGCGATCGAGTGCGCAGCGCTCGCACTAGTGGTCCTGTAAAAACCAGACTCACTCTTCCCCGCCCCGATCCGCTCCACCCCACTACGCTTGCAGAGCCGCAGGACGCGGCTTTGTCTAGATCATGGAGCGTTCATGTCCCTCGCCCTTGTCCACAGCCGTGCCCAGGTCGGTGTTTCGGCCCCGGCGGTCAGTGTTGAAGCGCATCTGGCCAATGGTCTGCCGGCACTGACCCTGGTTGGCCTGCCGGAAGCGACCGTGAAAGAAAGCAAGGATCGGGTGCGCAGCGCGATCCTCAATTCCGGCCTGGAATTCCCCGCCCGGCGCATCACCCTTAACCTTGCACCCGCGGATTTACCCAAGGATGGCGGACGCTTTGACCTAGCCATCGCCCTGGGGATCCTTGCCGCCAACGGCCAGTTCCCGATTGCAGCGCTTGGCGAGGTGGAATGCCTGGGTGAACTGGCGCTGTCCGGGGCAATCCGCTCGGTGCAAGGCGTACTGCCCGCTGCCTTGGCGGCACGAGAAGCCGGCCGGGCCTTGGTGGTGCCGCAAGAGAATGCCGAAGAAGCCTGTTTAGCATCGGGCCTGGTAGTGTTTGCAGTCAGTCACCTGCTGGAACTGGTCGCCCACTTCAACGGCCAGAGCCCGCTCAATCCCTACGCTGCCAACGGCCTGTTGCTGCAGATCCGCCCCTACCCCGACCTCAACGAAGTACAGGGCCAGCAAGCCGCCAAGCGCGCACTGCTGGTTGCCGCCGCCGGTGCGCACAACCTGCTGTTCAGCGGCCCACCGGGCACCGGCAAGACCCTGCTCGCCAGCCGCCTGCCCGGCCTGTTGCCACCGCTGGATGAACGCGAAGCGCTGGAGGTGGCGGCGATACAGTCGGTGGCCAGCCATGTGCCGCTGAACAGTTGGCCGCAGCGGCCGTTTCGCCATCCGCATCACTCGGCCTCCGGTGCTGCACTGGTCGGCGGTGGCAGCCGACCGCAACCAGGAGAGATAACCCTGGCCCATCACGGCGTGCTGTTCCTCGATGAGCTGCCGGAGTTCGAGCGGCGGGTACTGGAAGTGCTGCGCGAACCGCTGGAATCCGGCGAAATCGTCATCGCCCGGGCCAAGGACAAAATCCGCTTTCCAGCGCGCTTCCAGCTGGTCGCCGCCATGAACCCCTGCCCCTGTGGATATCTTGGCGACCCCACCGGCCGCTGTCGCTGCAGCAGCGAACAGATCCAGCGCTACCGCAACAAACTCTCCGGGCCCCTGCTCGACCGTATCGACCTGCACCTGACCGTCGCCCGCGAAGCCACGGCACTGTCCACCAACAGCAGCCACGGCGAAAGCAGCGCCACCATTGCCGCGCAAGTCGCCGCCGCCCGCGACATCCAGCAACAGCGCCAGGGCTGTGCCAACGCCTTCCTCGACCTGCCCGGCCTGCGCCATTACTGCGGGTTATCCACAGCCGACCAGAGCTGGCTGGAAAGCGCCTGCGAACGCCTGACCCTGTCCTTGCGCGCCGCCCATCGCCTGCTCAAGGTGGCGCGCACCCTGGCCGACCTGGAACAGGCTGAAAACATCGGACGCGGGCACCTGGCTGAAGCGCTGCACTATCGCCCGAGCAACCAGTAGTAATTGCCCGCATTCTGCTCTTAACTTGGCAACAGCCCACCGCACCGAGACCGGTATGTTCGCATTCGCCCAGAGTTACCCGCTGTTGCTCGGCATTACCCTGATCGTGCTCGACCTCACGCTCTGGCAACTGATACCCGTCAATCGCCGGCCCTGGCGCATCGCTGCGCGTTTGCTGGTGTTTTCGCTGTTCACCTGGGTGCTGATCAGCGCCGGGGTCAGCCCGCTACAACCTGCGCCCTGGGTCGAGGATGTGCCGCGTAATCTGCTCGCTACGGTGCTGGGGATTGCCTGGTGGCTGTTTGCGGCGCGTACCGCGACGGTGGTGATTGGCTTGGTGCTGGTGGCCCGTAGCGGCCACACCGGGCGCTTGCTGCAGGATGTGCTGGGGGCGGTGATTTTCCTGGTGGCCATTGTGGCTGCGGCGGCCTATGTGTTGCAGTTGCCGGTCAAAGGCCTGCTGGCAACCTCGGGGGTGATGGCGATCGTCATCGGCCTGGCGCTGCAGAGCACGCTCAGCGACGTGTTCTCCGGCATTGTGCTGAACACCACCCGCCCCTATCAGATCGGCGACTCGATCAGCATCGACGGCACCGAAGGCAAGGTCATCGAGATCGACTGGCGCGCCACCCGCTTGCTGACTGGCAACGGCAGCATGGCGGTGATTCCCAACTCGGTGGCGGCCAAGGCCAAGCTGCTTAATTTCAGCCAGCCCAGCGATGTGCATGGCGTCTCCATCAGCGTCGTGGTGCCGGCCAAGGTACGCCCGCGACGGGTGCTCGATGCCCTGGAAAAAACCCTGCAAGGCACACGTACCTTGCTGACCAGCCCGGCACCGAAAGCCACGATCAAGAGTTCGAGCCTGGAATCGGTGGAGTACGAGGCCAGCGGTTTTGTCAGTGCCATGAGCCAGAAGACCGAGGTGCGTAACCATATGTTCGACCTCGCCCACCGGCACCTGGAAGCCGCCGGCGTAGTGTGGAACAGCGACTCCCAGCAAGGCCAGGTGTGGAACCGTCAGCGCGCCCTGCTCGAAGACGTGCGCATCTTCCGTTCGCTCAGCAACGAGGAAAAAGACAACCTCAGCCAGCGCATGACCGCTGTGGAATACCTGGCCGACCAGGTGATCCTCGGCGTCGGCGACAGCTCGGACTACCTGCTGGTGATTGGCACCGGGGTAGTGTCGGTGGGTGTTAGTGATGGTGACAAGCAGCTCGAAGCCGGGCGCATGGGCCCGGGTGAGGTGCTGGGGGTGGAAGGCCTGCTCGAAGCGGAAGACTCCACTGCCGAGTTCCGCACCCTGACCAGCTGCATCCTCTACCGTATCGACAAGGACGAAGTACGCAGCTGCCTGGAACAACGCACCGAGGTCAAGACCGCTCTGATCAAGTTGCAACGCATCCGCCAGCAAACCCGCCAGTCACTGCTCGAGCAAAAACCTGCAGCCATCAAGAAAGGCGGCTTTCTCAGCTGGCTGCACAAGTAGCGGTCAGAGCACCACGCGCAAGCACTGCCCGGCGTGATACAGCGAGAACCCGGTTTCGTAGAAGCCGGTCCGCAGCGCCGGCGCCGACACCGGTTTCATTGCCGAGAACGGAATCGGCAAGGCATCCGGGTTATCGCACAACAGGTACTGGGCGAAGGCTTTGCCGATCACTGTGCCGGTGGTGTTGCCACGGCCGTTGTAGCCGGTAACGGCGACGATGCCCGGCGCTGGCTCGAACAGGCGCATCAGGTGGTCCGGGGTGAAGTCGATGCAACCGGTCCAATGCATTTCCCACTCGACTTTGCCCAGTTGCGGGAAGTAATGGTTCTGGATGCGATCGGCCCAGCTGCGGATGAACCAGGCCGGCTTGTTGTCGACCCGTCCAAGGCTGCCGAGCAACAGCCGCCCTTGATCATCGCGACGGATGCTGCTGAGCACCGTGCGCGTATCCCATGAACCCTGGCCGTGCTTGAGCACGTTGTCGGCAGCGGCGCCTTGCAGCGGTACCGAAGCGACCTGGTAGTAGTAACCGCGGAAGAACTGGCGTTGCAGGTTGGTCCAGTCGCCCTCGGTGTAGGCGCCGGTGGAGATCACCACCTTGTCGGCACTGACCGAACCCTGGGCGGTTTTCACTCGCCAATTGCTGCCTTCACGCTCCAGGCCTTGCACGGCGGACTGCTGGAAGATCTGCCCGCCCAGGCGCTCGACCGCAGCGGCCAGGCCCTGGGTATAACCCATGGGGTTGATGGTGCCGGCGCGGCGATCGAGCAGCGCGGCGGAAATCTTGTCAGTACCGCAATATTCTTCGCACTTTGCCCCGGTCAGCAGTTCGACATCGGCACCGCGACTGCTCCATTGCTGGTGACGGGCTTCGAGGTCGGCAACGCCGGTGGCGTTGTGGGCCATGTGCAGGGTGCCGCTGTTGTGCGCCTGGCAGTCGATACCCAGGCGTTCGATGGTGGCGAACACCTCGCCCGGCGCTTCGCCCAGCACCTTGTTCAGGCGGCTGCCTTGCTTCTGGCCCAGGGTCGCTTCGACGTCGTCCGGGCGAATCCAGGTGCCGGCGTTGACCAGGCCAACGTTGCGCCCGGAACCTCCGTGGCCGATTTTCCAGGCTTCGAGCAGGATGACTGACTTGCCCTGCTCAAGCAGGTGGATGGCTGCCGACAGGCCAGTGATGCCGCCGCCGATGATGCACACATCGGCCTTGAGTTCGGCGCTCAGCACACGGGACGGCGCGGCGGGCTGGGTGACGTGCTCCCAGAGGCATTGTTGACGCAGTTCTGGCATGGCCGGCTTCCTGTTTTATTCTTGTACAGTGGTGTTCTGATCGCGGGGCAAGCCCGCTCCCACAGAGATCACCTCCCCTGTGGGAGCGGGCTTGCCCCGCGATAGGGCCCGTCAGTCGAACACGATCCCCTGCGCCAACGGCAGCTCACGGGAATAGTTCACGGTATTGGTCTGCCGGCGCATGTAGGCCTTCCACGAATCCGAGCCCGACTCACGGCCACCGCCGGTTTCCTTCTCACCGCCAAAGGCGCCGCCAATCTCCGCACCGCTGGTGCCGATGTTGACGTTGGCAATCCCGCAGTCACTGCCCGCGGCGCTCTGGAAGCGTTCAGCTTCGCGCAAGTCGGTGGTGAAGATGCACGACGACAAACCTTGCGGCACTTCGTTGTTCAGGCGCAGGGCTTCTTCGAACTCGTCGTAGGCCAGCACGTAGAGGATCGGTGCAAAGGTTTCATGACGAACCACGGCGCTCTGGCCAGGCATCTCGACGATCGCCGGGGCCACGTAGTAGGCATTCGGGTACTGGTCCTGAATCTGCCGCTCACCGCCAAACACCTGGCCGCCTTCATCGCGGGCGCGCGCCAAAGCGTCCTGCATGCCTTCGAACGAAGCCTTGTCGATCAGCGGGCCGACCAGGTTGTCCTTGCGCGGGTCGCCGATACGAACCTTGGCGTAGGCGGCTTTGACCCGGGCAACCACTTCGTCCTTGATCGAGCGATGGACGATCAGCCGGCGCAAGGTGGTGCAGCGCTGGCCAGCAGTACCGACGGCGCTGAAGAGGATGCCGCGCACGGCCAGATCCAGGTCGGCACTCGGTGCAAGAATCATCGCGTTGTTGCCACCGAGTTCGAGGATGCTGCGGCCGAAACGTGCAGCCACCCGCGGGCCGACTTCACGGCCCATGCGGGTGCTGCCGGTGGCGCTGACCAGCGGCACGCGCGGATCGTCGACCAGCGCTTCGCCGGCCTCACGATCACCGATGATCAACTGGCTCAGGCCTTCTGGCGCATCACCAAAGGCTTTCAGGGCTTTTTCGAACAGCGCCTGGCAGGCCAGCGCGGTCAGCGGGGTTTTCTCCGACGGCTTCCAGACCACGGCGTTGCCGCACACCAATGCCAGGGTGGTGTTCCAGGCCCAGACCGCGACGGGGAAGTTGAAGGCGCTGATCACTCCAACCACGCCCAACGGGTGCCAGGTTTCGCGCATATGGTGGCCCGGGCGCTCGGAGGCGATAGTCAGGCCATAGAGCTGACGCGACAGGCCGACGGCGAAGTCGCAGATGTCGATCATTTCCTGCACTTCGCCCAGGCCTTCCTGGGTGATCTTGCCGGCTTCGATCGACACCAGCTCGCCGAGCTCGGCCTTGTACTTGCGCAATACTTCGCCGAACAGGCGGATCAACTCACCGCGGCGTGGGGCCGGGACGTTGCGCCAGGCCTGGAAGGCTTTTTCGGCCTGATCGATCTTGGCGGTTACCTGGGCTTTGCTTTCCAGGTGCACCGCGGCAATCGCGCTGCCATCGATAGGGGTGTGAACGGGATGGTTACCGTGGGTGTAGGCAGTGGCCGGGACACCGAGGCGGTCAAGCAGTCCATCAACCATTTTCTTCTCCTGCATGCGATGAGTGGTTGAAATAGTGATAGGGATCAGTATTAATCCGATCACTCTGGCGCAACAAACGACCTTTATTCTGCATATCATTCCGCCAGGTAATGATCTACTGGCTTAGAGACCGCTATGTCCAAACGTCTGGTGCCATCGATGGCCGCCCTGCAGTGTTTCGAAGCTGCCGCCCGGCACCTGAGCTTCACCCGCGCCGCCGAGGAGCTGCACCTGACCCAGAGCGCAGTGAGCAAGCAGGTGGCCCAGCTTGAAGAGATGCTCCGCCATCATTTGTTTCTGCGCATCCGCCGGCGCCTGCAGCTGACACCAGCAGGCGCGCTGTACCTGGCCGAGGTCAACAAGATTCTCACTCAGGTCGATATGTCCAGCCGTTACATCATGTCCTACGGCGAGCAGACCGAAGTCCTCAAGGTAGCCACTCAGCCGAGCTTTGGCGTGCGCTGGCTGATTCCGCACCTCAAGGGCTTCGGCAAGCAGCACCCGAACATCCACCTCGACATCCGCAACGAAATGGAACCCTTCGCCCTGTTGCAGGCGACCGCCGACGTGGTGTTCTTCTTTGGCCAGGGCACCTGGCCTGGCGCGACCTGCATCGAGCTGTTCGGTGAAGAAGTGCTGCCGGTGTGTGCGCCAGAGCTGTTGCAGGGGCGCACGCTCAAGGACGCCAGCGAACTGGCCGAACTGGTGCTGCTGCAAAGCACCTCGCGCCCGGAGGCCTGGCATGAGTGGTTCCTGGAGCAAGGCCTGCACTCGGCCCACAGCTATCACGGGCCGCGCTTCGACACCTTCTATATGAGCCTCAGTGCTGCCCAGTCCGGCTGCGGCGTGGCCCTGGTGCCGCGCTACCTGGTGGCCCAGGAGCTGGCCGAGGGCAAACTGGTCGTGCCCTGGCAGCACAGCATGCGTAGCAATGGCGCGCATTTCCTGGCGTTTTCCGAGCATGCCGCCGAAGTGCCGAAGGTGCGCGCCTTGGTCGACTGGATTCGCGCTGAGCTCGCCCGGCAAGATTGATAATTTTTGGAATGACGCATCGACTTTTTTTCGCTTGTGCAGGTACTGCATTCCTCGCTTTCATGTAAGGGTGCCCACTTACCAGGAAGCTTTCGATGCCCGCTCAAGATTTCGTCAGCCCGGACAGCATTCGCGCGCAGTTCTCGGCCGCCATGTCGCTCATGTACAAGCAAGAAGTGCCGCTGTACGGCACGCTGCTGTCGCTGGTGAGCGAAATCAATCAGCAGGTGATGGCTGAGCAACCCGAAGTTGCCCAGGCCCTGCGCTGGACCGGCGAAATCGAGCGCCTCGATCAGGAACGCCACGGCGCCATTCGCGTCGGAACCGCCGAAGAGCTGGCGACCATCGGCCGCCTGTTCGCGGTAATGGGCATGCAGCCGGTGGGCTACTACGACTTGAGCTGCGCCGGTGTACCGGTGCATTCCACCGCCTTTCGCGCCGTGCACGAGCAAGCGCTGCACATCAGCCCGTTCCGGGTCTTCACCTCCTTGCTGCGCCTGGAACTGATCGACAACCCGGCGCTGCGTGAACTGGCGCGCGAGATTCTTGCCCGGCGGCAGATCTTCACTGCGCGCGCGCTGCAACTGATCGAACAGTTCGAGCGTGCTGGCGGCCTGAATGCCGACGATGCCCAGGCGTTTGTCGACGAAGCCCTGCATACCTTCCGCTGGCACCGGGACGCCACGGTGACCGCCGAGCAGTACCAGCAACTGCACGACCAGCACCGCCTGATTGCCGATGTGGTGGCCTTCAAGGGCCCGCACATCAATCACCTGACCCCACGCACCCTGGACATCGATGCCATTCAGCTGGGCATGCCGGCCAAGGGCATTCCGCCCAAAGCCGTGATCGAAGGGCCGCCACCGCGCCGCTGCCCGATACTGCTGCGTCAGACCAGCTTCAAGGCGCTGCAGGAAAAGGTCGCGTTCACTGACCAGCACGGGGAAGGCAGCGGCAGCCATACCGCGCGCTTTGGCGAGATCGAACAACGGGGTGCGGCGTTGACGCCGAAGGGCCGCGAGCTTTACGACCAACTGCTCGATGGCGCCCGCGCGGCACTAGGTGGTGTGCCGGCCGAGGCCAATGCCGAACGCTATATGAGCCTGCTCAGCGACAGCTTCAAGGCCTTCCCCGATGACCTGGCGCAGATGCGCGAGCAGGGGCTGGCGTACTTCCGCTACTTTGCCACCGAGCGTGGCCTGGCAGCCCGCGGCGATGCTCAGCGGCCGACGTCACTGCAGGCGTTGATCGATGCCGGGCATATCCACTTTGAGGCCCTGGTGTACGAGGACTTTCTGCCGGTCAGTGCGGCGGGAATCTTCCAGTCGAATCTGGGTGATGATGCGCAGAGCGAGTACGGCAGCAACGCCAACCGCGACGCCTTCGAACAGGCGCTGGGCAAGCCGGTACAGGATGAGTTGGCGTTGTATGCCGAGAGTGAGCGGCGCTCGCTGATGGCCTGTGCGCAGACGCTGGATATGCCTGGGCTTTGAGGGCCTCATCGCGGATCAAGCCCGCTCCTACAAAGTCTGTGGGAGCGGCGGTGCGACGCCTCGACTTGACCCGCGATGGCGTCACCGCCCAACCCGAAACCTGTCCACTTCCTGCCGCAACTGCCCCGCCAACCCCTCAAGCTCACGCGCGGTAGCCGCCAGGTTAGTCGCCACCTCATGCTGCTCGCTGTTGGCCAGGGCAATGCTCTGCAGGTTGCGGCTGAGCACGTTCGCCGTGCTGCTCTGCTCCTGGGTAGCGGTGGTAATGGCGGCAAACTGCTCCCCCGCCGAGCGGCTGCGCTCATCGATCTGCGCCAGCGCTGCGGCAACCTTGGCATTGCGCTCCAGGCCTTCCTGCATCAGGCGGTTGCCCTGCTCCATGGTGCTGATGGCATTGCCGGTTTCCTGCTGGATGCTGCCGATCATCGCCGAGATTTCATCGGTGGCCTGACGGGTGCGCGAGGCCAGGTTGCGCACCTCGTCGGCAACCACGGCAAAGCCCCGGCCCTGCTCACCGGCCCGCGCCGCTTCGATGGCAGCGTTCAAGGCCAGCAGGTTGGTCTGCTCGGCAATCGAGGTGATCACGCCGACGATGCCGCCAATTTCTTCGGAGCGCAGGCCCAGGGTGTCGATCACCGTGGCGGTGCCGGCCAGGGCGCTGGCGATCTGCTCCAGGGACGATGACGCCTGGTCCATCGAGGCACGGCCAATGCGGGTTTGCTGGACATTGTCCTGGGCCATGCGTTCGGTGCTGCCCATGTTCTCGGCGATGTTCATCGAGGTGGCGCTGAACTGCTCGACAGCGCCGGCCATGCTGGTGATTTCGCCAGACTGCTGCTCCATGCCCTCACAGGCCCCGGAGGACATGCCCGACAAGGCCTGGGCGCGGCTGCTGACTTGCTCCGCTGCTGCGCGAATATGCTCGACCATGCTCGCCAGGGCTTCGCCCATCTGGTTGAAACTGTGCGCCAACTGGCCGATTTCGTCATCGCTCGATACCCGCAAGCGCGCCTGCAGGTCACCGGCGCCAAGGGCCTGCGCCTGCTGCAAGAGGTCAGCCAAGGGGCGCAGACGGCGGCGCAACAGCCACAGGGTGGCGGCGACCGCCAGCAACATCGCCAGCAAACTGCCGATGGCCAGGCGCGTGCCGACGCTCCAGGTCACTGCGCGGATTTCCGCCTTCGGCATGCTTGCCACCACCGTCCACGGCCCGCCGGCAAACGCCACGGTCACGCTGAACAGCTCTTCGACGCCGTCATGCCAGAAACGCCCTTCGCCCGCAGTGAACCCGGCAAGCGCCTGCGCCGCCTGACTGTCCGCACGCACACCTGCTGGCGGCACCAACCAGTGCTGCTTGTCGTCGAGCAAGGCCAGTGAACCGGTCTGGCCGATACGAAAACGTCCGAGGTTGGCAAACTGAGCCTTCTGCGCGTCGGTGTAGTCGAAACCGACAAACAGCACCGCAATCACCCGCCCGCTGCCGTCACGCACCGGGGTGTACTGGGTCATGTAGTCGCGCTCGAACAGGTTGGCCCGGCCAACGTAGGCTTGACCGGCTAGCAAGCGCGCGTAGGCCGGATGCTGGCGATCCAGCAGGGTGCCAATGGCGCGGCTGCCGTCCTGCTTCGTCAGCGAGGTGCTGATGCGAATGAAGTCGTCGCCGCTGCGCACGAACAAGGTGGCAACGCCTGCGGTCATCTGGCGAAAATCATCCACCTGGCGAAAGTCGTTGTTGAGCAGTTGCTCGCCCAGGTACAGCGCGGGCGTGGAAACCCCGGCAACCGTCACCGACTCCCCTGGATGCAGCTGCAAACCGGCAGCAAAGCGCTTCTCGAACAGCCCGCTGAGGCGCTGGGTGCTTTCGCGCAGGGTACTGTGGAAAGTGTCGAGCTGATCGGCGAGCAGGCGCGCTTCACTGGCCAGGTGTTCCTGGCGGGTATTCAGGTTGGCGTTGTCCAGCGAACGCAGGGCAAACAGGGTGCTACCGGTAATCACCACAGCAAGCACGATGGCAAGGGCGATACCGAGTTGCGAGGCAATCCGGGCACGGGGTTGAGACATGGAAGCTCCTGGCAAGAGGGGCCGGGATCGTCCTGATCACGCTGACCGTCCGCATCGATACGGGAATCGAACCATCTAGGCGTGGCTCTGATGCCTCTGCTTCGGCGGCCTGACGCAATACTTGAGCGTGCAACAGGGTTATCCTGCGCAAACGGTCAACTCGCTCCGATTGCCGCTGATGTCCCCAGAATTTGAACCTTGGGCAGGTCCATCGAATCCGCCTCGCCCTGCAGGAAGTCGCTCAGACGCCGCAGCCGCTCGCCACCGGGGCGGGTTCGCGGCCAGACCAGGTAGTAATCCAGGCCGCTGGCAACCGCTGTCGGCCACGGCAGGCTCAGGCGGCCCTGGGCGACGTCTTCGGCAACCATCAGCAGGTCGCCCATGGACACTCCATAACCGCGAGCGGCGGCGATCATGCCCAGCTCCAGGGTATCGAATACCTGGCCGCCCTTGAGCGACACCTTGTCGGTGAGGTCCATGCGCGCCAGCCAGCTGCGCCAGTCGCGCTTGTCGGGGGTTGGATGCAGCAGCTCGACACCGGCCAGGCGCCGCTCGTCCCACTGCCCTTCCTTGAGCAGCTCGGGCGCGCCTACCGGGATCAGCAGCTCGGAAAACAGCCGCTTGACCTCCCAGTCCGGCGGAAAGTGACCGTCGCTGAGCAATACCGCGCAGTCGAAAGGCTCATGGTTGAAATCGACATGATCGACATCCATCCAGGCGCTGGTCAGTTGCACTTCGTTGCCCGGCTGCAGGTGGCGAAAGCGACTGAGGCGCGCCAGCAGCCAGCGCATGGTCAGGGTCGAAGGGGCTTTCATGCGCAGGATGTCGTCTTCACTGCGCAGGGTGTTGCAGGCCCGCTCCAGCGCGGCAAAGCCTTCGCGCACCCCTGGCAACAGCAAACGCGCCGCTTCGCTGAGTTGCAAGCTGCGGCCATTGCGCACGAACAAACGGCAGGCAAAGTGCTCTTCAAGGGTGCGGATGTGCCGGCTGACTGCACTCTGGGTTATCGATAACTCATCTGCGGCGCGGGTGAACGAGCTATGCCGGGCCGCCGCTTCGAAGGCCCGCAGTGCATACAGAGGCGGTAAACGGCGAGACATGGCGGCGGGCTCCGGGTTATCCACAGGCAATCGACTGGATCATACTCCCATGAGTTTTAATCATGCCAACCATCGCTATTATCCTTTTGTGGATAACCGCACCAAGCCTCAGACTTTCACGCTTTGAATCTATCGCGTAAGAAAAGGACGACTCCATGCAGGCTGCGCCTACCCAAGAACTCAAGGCTTTGCTGCGCCTGGCCGGGCCGCTGATTGCCTCGCAGTTGGCGCACATGCTGATGGTGCTCACCGACACTCTGATGATGGCCCGCATCAGCCCGCAGGCCCTGGCCGGTGGCGGCCTGGGCGCGGCGAGCTATTCGTTCGTGTCGATCTTTTGCCTGGGCGTGATCGCCGCCGTCGGCACCCTGGTGGCGATTCGCAAGGGTGCTGGCGACATCGCCGGCGCCACCCGCCTGACCCAGGCCGGGTTGTGGCTGGCCTGGGTCATGGCCCTGGTGGCGGCTTTGGCGCTGTGGAACCTGGAGCCGGTACTGCTATTGCTCGGCCAGAGCCCGAACAACGTCGAGGCGGCCGCGCAGTTCCTGCTGCTGCTGCCCTTCGCCCTGCCCGGCTACCTGAGTTTCATGGCCCTGCGCGGCTTTACCAGCGCCATTGGCCGCTCGACGCCGGTGATGGTCATCAGCCTGATCGGCACGGTGGCCAACTTCCTGCTCAACTATGCGCTGATCGAAGGCATGTTCGGCCTGCCGAAGCTGGGCCTGGTGGGCATCGGCCTGGTGACCGCAATCGTTGCCAACTGCATGGCCGTGGCCATGGCGCTGTATATCCGCTGGCACCCGGCCTATGCACCCTACCCGATTCGCCAGGGCCTGAGCCGCCCGTCATGGCCAGCCCTGCGTGAGCTGTGGCGCCTGGGCCTGCCGATTGGCGGCACCTACACCGTCGAGGTCGGCCTGTTCGCCTTCGCCGCGCTGTGCATGGGCGTGCTCGGCAGCACCGAGCTTGCCGCGCACCAGATCGCCCTGCAGATCGTCTCTACCGCATTCATGATTCCGGCCGGCCTGTCGTACGCCGTGACCATGCGTGTAGGGCTCTATTACGGCGCCGACAACCTGTTGGGGGCACGGCATGCCGGCCGCGTGGGTATCGGTTTTGGCGCGGCGATGATGCTGATGTTCGCCATCCTCTTCTGGCTGCTGCCAGACCCGCTGGTGGGGCTGTTCCTCGACCACGGTGACCCGGCCTTTGCCGACATCATCCAGCTGGCGGTAAGCCTGTTGATGGTCGCCGCCTGGTTCGAGCTGTTCGACGGCGTGCAGACCATTGCCATGGGCTCGATCCGAGGCCTCAAGGATGCCAAGACCACCTTCCTGGTCGGGCTGTTCTGTTACTGGGTGATCGGTGCACCGGCGGCCTGGCTGCTGGCCTTCAACCTCGGCCTGGGCGCGGTAGGCGTGTGGTGGGGGCTGGCGCTGGGCCTGGCGTGTGCGGCGGTGAGCCTGACCCTGGCATTCGAATGGCGGATGAAGCGCTTGCTGGGCAGTGCCGCTGGGGTGAACAAGGTGACTGCTTCAGTGGTTTGAAGGGCCCCATCGCGGGTCAAGCCAGCTCCTACATGACCCGCGATGCTGCTTGCTGCGCCGGCCCGCGCAGCAAATACTCCATCAACTCATCAATCGGCAATGGCCGGCTGATCAGAAACCCCTGCACCTGATCGCAATCGAAACTGCGCAGCAGGTCCATTTGCTCCGGGGTTTCCACGCCCTCGGCCACCACCTCGAGGTTGAGGTTGTGCGCCAGGTTGATCATCGCGTGCACCAGCTTGCGGTTCTCTTCACGCTGCTCCATGCCGCCGACAAAGCTGCGATCGACCTTGAGCAAGGTGATCGGCAGGCTGTTGAGGTGCACGAACGACGAAAAGCCGGTGCCGAAATCGTCCAGCGAGAAGCGCACGCCCAGGCGCCCAAGGGCGTCCATGGTCTGTTTGACCAGGTCATTGCGGCGCATCACGGCGGTTTCGGTCAGTTCGAATTCCAGCCAGCGGGCATCGACGCCGTGTTCGATGATCAGCCGGCTCAGGGTCGCCAACAGCTGGCTGTCCTGGAACTGGCGAAACGACAGGTTCACCGCCATGTGCAACGGCGCCAGGCCCTGCTCACGCAGCGCCTGCATGTCGCGCAGGGCCCGGGAGATGACCCAGTAGCCCAAAGGCACGATCAGCCCACTCTGCTCGGCCAGCGGTACGAACTCGCTGGGCGGCAGCAGCCCGCGTTCGGCATGGCGCCAGCGCACCAGGGCTTCGAGGCCGACAATGCGCCCGTCGGCCAGGTTCAGTCGCGGCTGGTAATGCAGCTCCAGCTCGTCGCGGCGCAGCGCCCGGCGCAGCTCGCTTTCCAGGTCGGCAAGGCTGCGGGCGTTGCGGTTGATGCGTTCGTTGAAGACGTGAAAGGTACAGCCCTGGGTGCTCTTGGCCTGCTGCATGGCGATGTGCGCATGCCACATCAGCGGGTCGGCGCCACCCTGGGCGCGGGCGTGGGCAACCCCCAGGCTGCAGCCGAGCAACAGGCTTTCGCCGTCGATCCAGTAAGGTTCGGCCAGGGCTTCGGTGATGCGTTCGGCCATCCATTCGGCGCGCTGCGGCTCGCGGCGGGTATCGATCAACAGGGCGAATTCGTCGCTGCCCAGACGTGCAACCTGGTCGCCGGCTTCAAGCTGGCTCTTCAGCCGGCCCACCACCTGCAGGATCAACCGGTCGCCGGCCTGGTGGCCGAGGGCGTCGTTGGCATGGCGAAAGTTGTCCAGGTCCAGGTGCCCGAGGGCGACGCCGCGCCCTTCGTTGTCGGCCAGGCGCGCAGCCAGCAGGGTCTGGAAACCCTGGCGGTTGGCGATGCCGGTCAGCGGGTCCTGTTCGGCGAGGCGTTGCAGGGTCGCTTCGAGGACGCCGCGCTCGCGGACATGGCGCAGGCTGCGGCGCAGGATATTGCTGGTCAGCTGGTCGCGAATCAGCCAGTCGCTGACACCCGGCGGCGGCACCTGCGGTTCATGCTCGAGCAGCAGCACCATCGGCAGCACGCAGCGCCCGGGCGCCGGCTGCAGTTGCGGGGTCGCCAGCACCAGCGCATTGCGGTCATTGGCAAACAGGCTGTCGACCGCCTCCCAGTTCGGAGCGGTCAGCAATACCGCCTGGCCCGCCATCGGCAGCAGACACTCGCGCAACACAATGGCCCATTCCGGCTCATCGGCCAGCAGGAGCAAACGCAAGGGTTCGACGGGCGTAGACAAGCTGGCTCCTTAGGACGTAGACACAGTCAAATGACGATGGGCAGCGAGAATGCGTATCCTAAACCATTAATGAAAATGATTTTCACTTAAAGTCATGCCATTCCATTGCCGACATCCCGCAGGTTTCGCCACGCATCCTGCGGGAAAGTATCAAATGCGGCAAATTTAGATCGCGTGGTACGTCACACTGTCAGACGGTCGCGGCAGAAACTTTCTACCCCTGCTAAAATGCCCGGCTATTTTTCTAGCGTCCCCGGTTTTCGTCATGTCCCGACTCAACCCCCGGCAACAAGAAGCCGTGAACTACGTCGGCGGCCCTCTTTTGGTGCTCGCCGGTGCAGGCTCCGGCAAAACCAGCGTGATCACCCGCAAGATCGCGCACTTGATCCAGAACTGTGGCATCCGTGCCCAGTACATCGTGGCCATGACCTTCACCAACAAGGCCGCGCGGGAGATGAAAGAGCGGGTCGGCACCCTGCTGCGCAAGGGCGAAGGCCGCGGCCTGACCGTGTCGACCTTCCACAACCTGGGCCTGAACATCATCCGCAAGGAGCATGAACGGCTGGGCTTCAAACCGGGCTTCTCGATTTTCGACGAGACCGATGTCAAAGCCCTGATGACCGACATCATGCAGAAGGAATACTCGGGCGACGACGGTGTCGACGAGATCAAGAACATGATCGGCGCCTGGAAGAACGACCTGATCCTGCCGCCCGAAGCCCTGGAAAACGCCCGCAACCCCAAGGAGCAGACCGCCGCGGTGGTCTATGCGCACTACCAGCGCACCCTGCGGGCGTTCAACGCGGTGGACTTCGACGACCTGATCCTGCTGCCGGTCAAGCTGTTCCAGGACAACCCCGATGTCCTCGAAAAGTGGCAGAACAAGGTCCGTTACCTGCTGGTCGACGAATACCAGGACACCAACGCCAGCCAGTACCTGCTGGTGAAGATGCTGATCGGCACGCGCAACCAGTTCACCGTGGTTGGCGACGACGACCAGTCGATCTACGCCTGGCGCGGCGCCCGGCCCGAGAACCTGATGCTGCTCAAGGACGACTACCCGTCGCTGAAAGTGGTGATGCTCGAGCAGAACTACCGCTCCACCAGCCGCATTTTGCGCTGCGCCAACGTGCTCATCTCGAACAACCCGCATGCCTTCGAAAAGCAGCTGTGGAGCGAGATGGGCCACGGCGACGAGATCCGCGTGATCCGCTGCAAGAACGAGGAAGCCGAGGCCGAACGGGTAGCCATGGAAATCCTCAGCCTGCACCTGCGCACCGACCGGCCCTACAGTGACTTCGCCATTCTTTACCGGGGCAACTACCAGGCCAAGCTGATCGAGCTGAAGCTGCAGCACCACCAGGTGCCGTATCGCCTGTCCGGCGGCAACAGCTTCTTCGGACGCCAGGAAGTTAAAGACCTGATGGCCTACTTCCGCCTGCTGGTAAATCCGGACGATGACAACGCCTACCTGCGGGTGATCAACGTACCGCGCCGGGAAATCGGCTCGACCACCCTGGAAAAACTCGGCAACTACGCCACCGAGCGCAAGGTTTCGATGTATGCCGCCAGCGAGGAGCTGGGCCTTGGCGAGCACCTGGACAGCCGTTATACCGACCGCCTGCAGCGCTTCAAGCGCTGGATGGACAAGGTCCGCGAACAGGTTGCCCTGGAAGACCCGATCGCAGCCCTGCGCAGCATGATCATGGACATCGACTACGAAAACTGGATTCGCACCAACAGCTCCAGCGACAAGGCTGCGGATTTTCGCATGAGCAACGTCTGGTTCCTGATCGAGGCGCTGAAGAACACCCTCGAGAAAGACGAAGACGGCGGCATGACCATCGAAGAGGCCATCGGCAAGCTGGTTTTGCGCGACATGCTCGAGCGCCAGCAAGAAGAGGAAGACGGTGCCGAAGGCGTGCAGATGATGACCCTGCACGCCTCCAAGGGCCTGGAATTCCCCTACGTGTTCATCATGGGCATGGAGGAGGAAATCCTCCCGCACCGTTCCAGCATCGAAGCCGACACCATCGAAGAAGAACGGCGCCTGGCCTACGTCGGGATTACCCGCGCACGTCAGACCCTGGCCTTCACCTTTGCTGCCAAGCGCAAGCAGTACGGCGAAATCATCGATTGCTCGCCGAGCCGCTTCCTGGACGAGTTGCCCGACGACGACCTGGCCTGGGAGGGCCTGGACGACGCGCCAACCGAAGTGAAGGCCGCTCGCGGCAACAACGCACTGGCCGATATCCGTGCCATGCTCAAACGTTAGATAATCAACCTTTGCTGCGGCGTATTGCCGTGGCCACTCTTGCTACATCGAGGAAATACCACAGTGGAAGCACTGCACCAGAAGATTCGCGAAGAAGGCATCGTGCTTTCCGATCAGGTTCTCAAAGTCGATGCGTTTCTCAACCATCAGATCGACCCTGCGCTGATGCAACTGATTGGCGACGAGTTCGCCCGCCGGTTTGCCGATTCGGGCATCACCAAGATCGTCACCATCGAAGCCTCGGGCATTGCCCCGGCGGTGATGACCGGCCTGAAACTGGGCGTCCCGGTGATTTTCGCGCGCAAGCACCAGTCGCTGACCCTGACCGAAAACCTGCTGGTGGCTTCGGTGTATTCCTTCACCAAGCAGACTGAGAACACCGTGGCGATCTCCCCGCGCCACCTCAACAGCAGCGACCGCGTGCTGGTGATCGACGACTTCCTGGCCAACGGCAAAGCCTCCCAGGCGCTGATCTCGATCATCAAGCAAGCCGGCGCCACTGTTGCCGGCCTGGGTATCGTCATCGAGAAATCGTTCCAGGGCGGTCGCGCCGAGCTGGACAGCCAGGGCTACCGCGTTGAATCGCTGGCCCGGGTCAAGTCGCTGAAAGATGGCGTGGTTACTTTCATCGAGTAATCAACGCCGACTTTTTCGCGGGGCAAGCCCGCTCCTACCAGCCTGTAGGAGCGGGCTTGCCCCGCGATCAGTTAAAAGCTGTCGCCTGCAACCCCGCCAGCAACAGCCGCTGATACAGATCTTCCTTCAGCCCCTGCGGCTGCGCCAGGTTCATCCGCGCCAACTGCGCAGGAAACGCCTCGGGCGCCGGTGCATCCAGCGCCGCCTTGCCCAGCTCCAGCACCTCGCTCAACTTGAACTTGCTCTTCAGCCAGTTCAGCGCCCGCAGCAAATCGCGCTCCTCGGCGGTGAAATCACTGCCCAGTGGATACTCGGGGAACAACCGTGCATGGCGGTCACGCAGCGCCTGCAAACGCTGCGGGGTGTTGTCGCTGAAGCGCGGGGCCAGGCAAAAGTCCTTGGGCAACTTGCCGGCTTTCTGCGCCCGCTCGATCAGTTCGGGCTGAAAGCGCGAGTCCGTGATCGCCAGCAAACGGGCAATCACCTCGGCATCGGTCTGCCCGCGCAGGTCGGCGATTCCGTATTCGGTGACGACGATATCGCGCAGGTGGCGGGGAATGGTGCAATGGCCGTATTCCCAGACCAGGTTGGAACTGACCTCGCCGCCTGACTCACGCCAGCTGCGCAGCAGCAGGATCGAACGCGCGCCTTCCAGGGCATGGCCCTGGGCAACGAAGTTGTACTGCCCGCCGACCCCGCTGAGCACCCGGCCGTCTTCCAGCTGGTCGGCGACCCCGGCGCCCATCAAGGTCATGGTGAACACCGTATTGATAAAGCGCGCATCCCGGCGCTGCAGGCGCTTGAGCGACTCCTGGCCATACAGCTCGTTGATGTAGCTGATGGCGCTCATGGCGAAGCGTTTGCGCTGGCTTGGCGGCATTTCCCGCAGGCGCTGGTAAAACGCCTGAGGGCCAAGAAAGAAGCCGCCATGCACTAGCACACCCTGGTCATCCAGCTCGCCGTTGTTGGCCGCCTGCTGGCGCGACTCGTCCGGGTACACCGGGCGGCGGATGATTCCAGCTTCGACCAGTGCCAGCAGGCCGTTGACGAACATTTCGCTGCAGCCGTACAGGCCGCGGGCAAAGGGCTGGAGGCCGCCTTCGCGTTCGATCAGGCTATGCCAGGGCGTCAGGTTGATATCTGCCAGCAATGCCTGGTACGCCTCGCTGTCAGCCTGTCGCGCCAGCAACCCTGCGGTCAGCGCATCGCCCATGGCACCAATGCCGATCTGCAGGGTGCCGCCATCGCGCACCAGGGTGCTGGCATGCAGGCCGATGAAATGGTCCTGGGTGGTCACCGGCATGTTCGGCGTGGAGAACAACCGGGTGTTTTCCGGGCGGTCGATCAGCAGGTCGAAGTCATTGCGGGGCAGCTCGGACGCGCCCGGCATGTACGGCAGTTCGGCATGCACCTGGCCGAGCATGAGGATGGTTTCGCCGGCTGCCCGGCGGCGGGCAATCATTGGCAGCAGGTCGAGGGTGATGTCCGGGTTGCAGCTCAGGCTCAACTGGCCGGGATGTGCCGGATCTTCGGCTACCAGCTGCGCCACCAGGTTCAAGCCCTTGGCGTTGATATCGCGGGCGGCATGGCTGTAGTTGCTGCTGACGTAGTCCTGCTGGGCCATGGTGCTGTGCAACAGGCTGCCGGGTTGCATGAAGAACTGCTCGACACGGATGTTGGCCGGCAACTGGTCGCGGCGCAGGTCGTGCAGGTAGTCCAGCTCAAGGTAGTCGGCGAACACCCGCTCGATGAAGGGCTCAAGAAAGCGCCGCTGCAAGCCGTCGCCCAGGTCCGGGCGGCCCAGGCTCAAAGCGGTGTAAATGGTCAGTTGCCGCTCGGGCAACTGGCGGATTCGCGCATACAGGGCGTTGACGAAGCGGTTGGGCTTGCCCAGCCCCAGCGGCAGGCCCATGTGGATATGCGCGGGCAGGCGCGCCAGCACCTGGTCTACGGCATCGTCGATCGAACAGCTGTACGCCATCGCGGCCTCCTGTGGCATTCCTTGAACAGGTTGGACCGAGCATGCCGCCAGATTGCTGCGCTGGCCAGCGCTAAAAAGCACAAAGCCCGCACGCGGCGGGCTTTGTTGGGCAAGCGCTGGGCTTACAGGCCGGACATCTTCTTGATGGCGCCCATCAGGTCGTCATCCGAGCAGTCGGCGCAGGTGCCTTTCGGCGGCATGGCGTTGATACCGGTAATGGCCTTGGCGAGGATGCCGTCCAGACCACCCTGGTGGTCGGAGCGCTCTTTCCAGGCGGCGGTATCGCCGATTTTCGGCGCGCCGAGCAGGCCACTGCCATGGCAAGCATTGCAGTGCTTGGCGATGATTTCATCCGGGGTCTTGGCACCGCCGCCAGCAGCAGAGGCTGCGACTTCCATTCCCTTGCATTCCTGCCCCTGAACACACACCTGGCCGACCGGTTCCAGTCGCTTGGCGATGTCGTCGTTGGTCGCAGCTTGAGCGCTGACTGCCCAAAGGGCCAATACGGCAGCTGGTACGGCCAGCATTTTCTTGATTAGATTCACGCGTACACCCTCATGGTGGCTAGTCACGCCCGCGGCCACGGTTTCGCAGGCGGCGCAAGTATAACGGGAACCCTGCCTCACCGAAACAACCCTAGAGTCCAAAGGGTCTTAGCCGCGACAATCCGCCGCGCAATACCCGCTAGAAGTTGGCCGGAGTCGCCGCGCTGATCAGCCGGGCCGGCTCATCGTAAGGATTGCGGAAACGGTGCGGCTTGGTACTTTCAAAATAGTAGCTGTCGCCCGCTTCGAGGATGAAAGTTTCCAGGCCTACTACCAGTTCGAGACGACCTTCAAGAAGGATGCCGGTCTCTTCGCCGTCGTGGGTGAGCATTTCTTCGCCGGTGTCGGCACCCGGTGGGTAAACCTCGTTGAGAAAGGCAATGGCCCGGCTCGGGTGCGCCTTGCCGACCAGTTTCATGGTCACCGCGCCGTCCGAAATGTCGATCAGCTCGTGAGCTTTGTAGACGATCTGGGTGGGGTTTTCCGGTTGCAGCTCTTCGGAAAAGAACTCGACCATGGACATCGGAATACCGCTCAACACCTTGCGCAACGAGCTGATGGAAGGGCTGACGCTGTTCTTCTCGATCATCGAGATGGTGCTGTTGGTGACGCCCGCACGTTTGGCGAGTTCACGCTGTGACAGGCCCTTGAGCTTGCGTATGGCTTGCAGTCGTTCACCGACGTCCAAAGCTGGAGCCCTCCTAAACGAACGAGTGGGGTCGAAATTGAACGTTATCATCGCAACAGCGTTCAGTATTTACAACACTTCGACCCGCAGCCTGTCCGCTTTGGCGCCTTAATCGCCGCTGTAGTCCAGCGGCACGCGCTTGAGGTTGCAGAAAATCTGGTAAGGGATGTTGCCAGCGTGCATGGCCACTTCGCTGGCCAGCACGTTTTTGCCCCACAGTTCCACCGGGCTGCCGAGGCCCGCTTCAGGCACGTCGGTGAGGTCAATGCAGAGCATGTCCATCGATACCCGGCCAATCAGCTGGGTACGTTTGCCGGCCACCAGCACCGGCGTACCGTTTGGCGCCTGGCGCGGGTAGCCATCGGCGTAACCCATGGCCACCACACCAACCCGGGTCGGCCGCGGGCTGACAAACTTGGCACCGTAGCCTACCGGCTCGCCGGCTGGCAGCTCACGCACGCTGATCACCCGTGATTGCACGGTCATCACCGGCTGCAGGCGCGCCGCTTGAGCCTGGGGCACTTCGAACGGCGTAGCGCCGTACAGCATCAGGCCCGGGCGCACCCAGTCGCTGGGCATGTTCGGCCAACCGAGCACGGCCGGCGAGTTGCGCAGGCTGACCTCGGCGCTCAAGCCCTGGCGTGCGGCCTGAAATACCGCCAGTTGTTCGTTGCTGGCCTCGCTGTCGAGCTCATCGGCACGGGCGAAGTGGCTCATCAGCACAATGCGCGCAACCTTGCCGCTGGCCAGCAGGCGCTGGTACGCGGCCTGGTAGTCCTTGGCATGCAGGCCAACCCGGTGCATGCCCGAGTCGAGCTTGAGCCAGACTGTAATCGGCTTGCTCAGGTGCGCCTGTTCGATCGCCTCCAGTTGCCACAGCGAATGCACCACGCACCACAGGTCATGCTCGGCGATCAGTTGCAGTTCGCTGGCTTCAAAGAAGCCTTCGAGCAACAGCACCGGCGGCTTGATCCCGGCTGCGCGCAGCTCCAGCGCCTCTTCGATGCAGGCCACGGCAAAACCATCGGCGTGCTGCTCCAGGGCCAGGGCGCAACGCACGGCACCGTGACCATAGGCATCGGCCTTGATCACGGCCAGGGCTTTGGCTCCGGTCAGTTCGCGGGCAAGTTGATAGTTGTGACGCAGGGCTTGAAGATCGATCAGGGCACGGGCGGGACGCATGACGGCAGCCTTCTGGGCAGTCTGGTTAGAAGTAAAAAGCCCGGTGCTCGAAGGCAGCTGGTCGGCCGCCGGCGGCACCGGGTTAGGGATCGGGTATTACGGCAGTGCGGCGACCACCGACAGCTCGATAAGGATTTCCGGCTCGCACAGCTTGGCTTCAACGGTGGCACGGGCCGGGGCGACGCCTTTTGGCAGCCACTTGTCCCACACCGCGTTCATGCCCTGAAAATGCGCGTCGATGTCCTTGAGATAGATGGTCACCGAAAGCAGGCGGCTCTTGTCGGTGCCGGCCAGGTCCAGCAGGCGCTCGATGTTGGCCAGGGTCTCGCGGGTTTGCTGCTCGATCCCGGCGTTCATGTCGTCACCGACCTGGCCCGCGAGGTACACGGTGCCGTTGTGGGTAACGATCTGGCTCATGCGCTCATTGGTGAGCTGGCGCTGGACTGACATGCTTGGCAGGCTCCTGGTGTTTTCCGTAGCGAGAGATATCGAGGCCTTCAGCGCTGATTTGCGGCTTCTTGCGCGCAATCAGGTCGGCCAGCAGGCGACCGGAACCGCAGGCCATGGTCCAACCCAGGGTACCGTGACCGGTGTTGAGGAACAGGTTACGGAACGGGGTAGCACCGACGATCGGCGTACCGTCCGGGGTGGTCGGGCGCAGGCCGGTCCAGAAACTGGCCTGGCTCAGGTCGCCGCCACGAGGATAAAGGTCGTTGACGATCATCTCCAGGGTTTCGCGCCGACGCGGGTTCAGCGACAGGTCGAAACCTGCGATTTCAGCCATGCCGCCGACGCGGATGCGGTTGTCGAAACGGGTGATCGCGACCTTGTAGGTTTCGTCGAGAATGGTCGAGGTCGGGGCCATGGCCGGATCGGTGATCGGCACGGTCAGCGAGTAGCCTTTGAGCGGGTAGACCGGGGCCTTGATGCCCAACGGCTTGAGCAACTGCGGCGAGTAGCTGCCCAGGGCCAGCACGTAGCGGTCGGCGGTTTCCAGCTTGCCGTCGATCCATACACCGTTGATGCGATCACCGGCGTAGTCCAGGCGCTGAATGTCCTGGCCAAAGCGGAACTCGACACCAAGCTTGATCGCCATTTCCGCCAGGCGGGTAGTGAACAGCTGGCAGTCGCCAGTCTGGTCGTTGGGCAGGCGCAGGGCGCCGGCAAGGATATCGGTCACGTTGGCCAGGGCCGGCTCGACGCGGGCAATGCCTTCGCGGTCGAGGACTTCGTACGGCACGCCGGACTGCTCGAGGACGGCGATGTCCTTGGCGGCGTTGTCCAGTTGCGCCTGGGTGCGGAACAGCTGGGTAGTACCCAGGGTACGGCCTTCGTAGGCAATGCCGGTTTCGGCGCGCAGCTCGTCGAGGCAGTCACGGCTGTACTCGGACAGGCGCACCATGCGCTCCTTGTTCACCGCGTAACGGTTGGCGGTGCAGTTGCGCAGCATTTGCGCCATCCACAGGTACTGGTCGATGTCGGCGGTGGCCTTGATGGCCAGGGGCGCGTGGCGCTCCAGCAGCCACTTGATGGCCTTGAGCGGCACGCCCGGGGCAGCCCAGGGCGAAGCGTAACCAGGCGAGACCTGGCCGGCGTTGGCAAAGCTGGTTTCCATGGCGACTGCCGGTTGACGGTCGACCACGACGACTTCGAACCCTTGCCGTGCCAGATAGTAGGCACTGGCGGTTCCGATCACACCGCTACCAAGTACCAGAACTCGCATGTTTATTACCCTCGACGCAGCGTACCGCTGACATTTGTTGTTAATGGTGTAGATGCGCGCAGTATAGGAAGGTATGACCAGTGCTTTTCACTATATAAAAGCCTATATTTGGCGAGAATTCTCGGCAAGGTTGGCTTTTACGGAGGGGCATCCACTATGAGAACCCAGCACCAAAGCAAGCGTGAACTGGACAAGATCGACCGCAATATCCTGCGCATCCTGCAGGCCGATGGACGCATCTCGTTTACTGAACTGGGCGAAAAGGTCGGCCTGTCGACCACCCCCTGCACCGAGCGGGTCCGGCGCCTGGAGCGCGAAGGGATCATCATGGGCTACAACGCCCGGCTCAATCCGCAGCATTTGAAGGGCAGCCTGCTGGTGTTCGTCGAGATCAGCCTCGACTACAAGTCGGGCGACACTTTCGAAGAGTTCCGACGTGCCGTGCTGAAGTTGCCGCACGTGCTCGAGTGTCACCTGGTATCGGGCGACTTCGATTACCTGGTCAAGGCGCGGATTTCCGAGATGGCCTCGTACCGCAAGCTGCTTGGCGACATCCTGCTCAAGCTGCCGCATGTGCGCGAGTCGAAGAGCTACATCGTCATGGAAGAGGTGAAGGAAAGCCTCAACCTGCCGATTCCGGACTGAGGTTCAGACCAGCACCTGGCGGGTGCTGGCGATGTACTGGTGGACCAGCTTCTCGGCCTGCGGATCGATCATCTCGGCCGGGCCGCGGCCATTGGGGCATGGCAGCTTCGGCGTGGTACCGAACAGGCGGCAGATCAGCGGCCGCTCTTCGTACACGGTGCAACCGTTGGGGCCCAGGTGCACGCAGTTCAGTTCCGCCAGCGCGGCTTCCTGCTCGGCGGCGCTCTTGCGCGGCAGGCGGGCCATTTCTTCTGACGAAGTGGTGACCGGCCCGCAACAGTCGTGACAGCCCGGCACACATTCAAACGACGGGATCTGCTCGCGCAGGAAGCGGATCTTGTGGCTGTTGCAACTCATGGCGGCCTGCGGCAAAGAAGTCTGGCGCTCTATTTTGCCCTACGGTTGCCCACCCCTGAAAGCGCAGCTTATCCTGCGTAAAATTTTCCAAACACTCAGAACCAGGACATCGCCATGAACGCCGGCGTTCAGCAGCCCGCCTCGCACACCGCTTCCTACTACGCTGCCAGCAGCGCCCCACAAGCGGATTATCCACAGCTGCAGGGCGAACTGAGTTGCGACGTCTGTATTGTCGGCGGTGGTTTTTCCGGGCTGAACACGGCGATCGAACTGGCCGAGCGCGGCCTCAATGTGATCCTGCTGGAAGCGCGCAAAATCGGCTGGGGCGCCAGTGGGCGTAACGGCGGGCAGCTTATTCGTGGCGTCGGCCACGGCCTTGAGCAGTTCACGTCGATCCTTGGTTGCGACGGCGTGCGCGAGCTCAAGCTGATGGGCCTGGAAGCGGTAGACATCGTCCGCGAGCGTATCGAGCGGCACAGCATAGAGTGCGACCTGACCTGGGGTTACTGCGACCTGGCCAACAAACCGCGCGACCTGCAAGGTTTCGCCGAGGATGCCGAAGAACTGCGCAACCTCGGTTACCGCCACGAGCTACGCCTGGTAGCGCCGGAGCAGATGCACAGCGTGGTCGGCTCGGACCGCTACGTTGGCGGCTTGATCGACATGGGCTCCGGGCATTTGCACCCGCTCAACCTGGCCCTGGGCGAGGCCGTGGTGGCTGGCAAGCTGGGCGTGCGCCTGTTCGAGCAGTCTGCGGTGACGCGCATCGACTATGGCCAGCAGGTGCGCGTGCACACCGCGCAAGGTTCGGTATTGGCCAGCACCCTGGTGCTCGGTTGCAACGCCTACCTTAACGACCTGAACCCCGAACTCGGTGGCAAGGTGCTGCCCGCCGGCAGCTACATCATCGCCACCGAGCCTCTGAGCGAAGCCCAGGCCAGCCAGTTGCTGCCGCAAAACATGGCCGTCTGCGACCAGCGCGTGGCCCTCGATTACTACCGTCTGTCGGCCGATCGCCGGCTGCTGTTTGGCGGTGCCTGTCATTACTCCGGACGCGATCCGCAAGACATCGCCGCCTACATGCGGCCGAAAATGCTCAAGGTGTTCCCGCAGCTCGCCGATGTGCGCATCGACTATCAATGGGGTGGAATGATCGGCATCGGTGCCAATCGCCTGCCGCAGATCGGCCGCCTACCCAACCAGCCCAACGTGTACTTCGCCCAGGCGTATTCCGGCCATGGCCTGAATGCCACGCACCTGGCCGGCAGGCTGCTCGGTGAAGCCATCAGTGGCCAGCACAGCGGGCGCTTCGACTTGTTCGCACGGGTGCCGCACATCACCTTCTCGGGTGGCAAACACCTGCGCTCGCCGCTGCTGGCTCTGGGCATGCTCTGGCATCGGATGAAAGAGCTGGTCTAAGACCTCCAGAACGGCTTCAAGCCTTCCTCACGGGCCTGCTCAGGAGTCAGGCCGACGTCGCGCAGTTGCGCTGCGTCCAGCGCCAGTAGTGCCCTGCGGGTATGCCAACGGTGCGCCATCAGGCCCCAGCGACTGAGACCGGTGGGCGCACTGAACAGCTGGGTACGCTGCTCGCGGCTCAGTTCTTCGGCATACAGTTTCAGGCGCACATCGCTCATGCCGCTCATTGCTTGTTACCTCTAGGGTGTGTGAACCGTGGAGAAAGCATGCGCGTCAAGGCAAAACCATTACAGATCCAAAGACCGACTATTATTTCCATACAGAATTGGCAGATTTCCTACTGAATGCTGTATTTTTTCCTCATCTGTATTGGTCTGTTGCTGTAGTCGTTTTCCGGAGTATGCCATGACGTTGTACATCAACCTCGCCGAGCTGCTCGGTGCCCGTATCGAACAAGGCCTATACCGTCCCGGCGACCGCTTGCCTTCGGTACGCGCCCTGAGCATCGAACATGGTGTCAGCCTGAGCACGGTGCAGCAGGCCTATCGCCTGCTGGAAGACAACGGCCTGGCCGCACCACGGCCAAAATCCGGCTACTTCGTGCCCAACAACCGCAGCCTGCCCGCCCTCCCCGATGTCAGCCGCCCGGCACAACGGCCGGTGGATATTTCCCAATGGGAGCAGGTCATCGAGCTGATCCGCAGCGAGCCGAATAAAAACGTGGTGCAACTGGGCCGCGGCATGCCCGATATCGACAGCCCGACTCTCAAGCCGCTGCTGCGCAGCCTGGCCCAGCTCAGCCGGCGCCAGGACATGCCCGGCCTGTATTACGACACCATCTCTGGCACCCGCGCCCTGCGCGAGCAGATCGCCCGGCTGATGCTCGACTCCGGCTGCACTGTGAGCCCGGCCGACCTGGTGGTGACTACCGGTTGCCACGAAGCGCTGTCGAGCAGCATCCGCGCGGTGTGCCAGCCTGGCGATATCGTCGCGGTGGATTCGCCCAGCTTTCATGGCGCCATGCAAACCCTCAAGGGCCTGGGCATGAAGGCCCTGGAGATCCCCACCGACCCGCTCACCGGGATCAGCCTCGAAGCCCTGGAACTGGCCCTGGAGCAATGGCCGATCAAGCTCATCCAGATCACCCCGAACTGCAACAACCCGCTCGGCTACATCATGCCCGAGGCGCGCAAGAAGGCCTTGCTGACCCTGGCGCAACGCTTCGACGTAGCGATCCTGGAAGACGATGTGTATGGCGACCTTGCCTACACCTATCCCAGACCGCGGACCATCAAGTCGTTCGACGAGGACGGTCGAGTGCTGCTCTGCAGCTCGTTCTCCAAGACCCTGGCGCCAGGCCTGCGCATTGGCTGGGCGGCCCCGGGACGGTATCTGGAGCGGGTGCTGCACATGAAGTACATCAGCACCGGCTGCACCGCCACCCAGCCGCAACTGGCAATTGCCGACTTCATCGAAGGCGGCCACTACCAGCCGCACCTGCGGCGCATGCGCAGCCAGTACCAGCGCGGGCGCGACCAGATGAGCGACTGGGTTACCCGCTACTTTCCACCGGGCACCCGCGCCAGCCGGCCCCAGGGTGGTTTCATGCTGTGGGTGGAATTGCCGGAAAGTTTCGACACGCTGCGCCTGAACCGGGCTTTACTTGGGCAGGGCGTGCAGATTGCAGTCGGCAGTATTTTCTCGGCCTCGGGCAAGTACCGTAACTGCCTGCGGATGAACTTCGCCGCACGCCCCAGTGCCGAAATCGAAGCGGCAGTGCGCAAGGTTGGCGAAACCGCCATTCGTCTACTGGCCCAGGAGCACGGCGCCGGGTAACTTTGCGCCGCCGCTCGCGGTCCATATTCTTACGCCTCAGTTGTAACAGGACGATCTTTTTGAAAAGCCAGCGGGTGCTGCCACTACTGCTGTCGCTACTGCTCGGCCTGGGCGGCTGCGCCAGCGTCAGCCAGCCACGGGAAGTCAGCCAGGCGCTGCCGGCCAGTGACTCGGCCTTTGGCCGTTCAGTGCAGCGCCAGGCCTCGGCCTATGACGGGCGTTCCGGCTTTCGCCTGCTGCCCAACAGCAACGAAGCCTTCCGCGCCCGCGCCGAGCTGATTCGCAACGCCCAGTCGAGCATCGACCTGCAGTACTACATCGTCCACGACGGCCTCAGCACCCGCGCGCTGGTGCACGAGCTGCTGCAGGCCGCCGACCGCGGGGTGCGCGTGCGCATCCTGCTCGACGACACCACCAGCGATGGCCTCGACGAAATGATCGGCACCCTGGCCGCGCATCCGAACATTCACATCCGCGTGTTCAACCCCTTGCACCTGGGCCGCAGCACTGGCGTAACCCGGGCCATGGGCCGGCTGTTCAACCTGTCGTTGCAGCACCGGCGAATGCACAACAAGCTGTGGCTGGTGGACAACAGCATGGCCATTGTCGGGGGACGCAACCTGGGCGATGAGTATTTCGATGCCGAACCCAACCTCAACTTTACTGACATCGACCTGCTCGGCGTCGGCCCGGTGGCCGAACAGCTGGGGCACAGTTTCGACCAGTACTGGAACAGCGCGCTGAGCAGGCCGATTGGCGATTTTCTGTTCACCCAACCCGATGCCGACGACCTGCGCAACAGCCGCCAGCGCCTTGAGGCGTCACTGGCCGATGCGCGGGTCAAGCGCAAGGCTCTGTATGAGCGGCTGATGGCCTATCAAGCCCGGCCGCGCCTCGACGTGTGGCGCAACGAGCTGATCTGGGCCCATAACCAGGCGCTCTGGGACGCGCCGAGCAAGGTACTGGCCCGTGACGAGCCGGACCCGCAACTGCTGATGACCCAACAACTGGCACCGGACCTGAACAACGTCCAGCACGAGCTGATCCTGATCTCGGCCTATTTCGTGCCCCGCGAGTCCGGCCTGCTCTACCTGACCAGCCATGCCGACAAAGGCGTATCGGTAAAATTGCTGACCAATTCACTGGAAGCCACCGATGTGCCGGCGGTGCATGGCGGCTATGCACCCTATCGCAAGGCACTGCTCGAGCACGGCGTGCACCTGTATGAACTACGCCGCCAGCCAGGCGATCCGGGCTCGCGCCGCGGCTTGCGCTTTCATGGCAGCTCGGACTCGAGCCTGCACAGCAAGGCGATCGTCTTCGACCGCAAGAAGACCTTCATTGGCTCGTTCAACTTCGACCCGCGCTCGGTGCTGTGGAACACCGAGGTCGGGGTGTTGGTCGACAGCCCGGAACTGGCCGAATACACCCGCGAGCTAGCCGCCCAGGGTATGGCCCCGGCGGTCAGCTACCAGCCACAATTGGTCGATGGCCAGCTGGTCTGGGTGACCGAGGACAACCACCGCCTGCACACCCTGACCACCGAGCCCGGCGGTCTGTGGCGTCGCTTCAACGCCTGGATCAGCAAGGCTGTGGGCCTGGAGAAGATGCTCTAGACCGGCGCCGGCTCAAAAGCATTGGGCCGCCGCGCGAGCAGCACCAGGCCAAAGGCCCCCACGGCCATGAACAGCGGCAGCGCATGCCCGCTGACCCATTGGCTGCCCGCCCCTGCCGCCAGCGGTCCGATCAGGCAACCGATGCCCCACAGCTGCGCAACATGAGCATTGGCGCGCACCAGTGCGTCGTCGCGGTAGCGTTCGCCAATCAGCACCAGCGACAAGGTGAACAGGCCGCCGGCACTGGCGCCGAACAACACCCACAAAGGCCAGATCAGCGGCGTTTGCAGCGCCAGCGGGATTGCCAGGCTCGAAGCCAGCAGCGTCAAGGCACAGCCACTGAACAGCGTGCGCCGCGACATGCGGTCGGCCAGTGCGCCGATCGGCAGTTGCAGCAGCGCATCACCGACCACCACGGTACTGACCATGAACAGGGCGATTTCGGTAGTGAACCCCTGCTGCAGGCAATAAACCGGCAGCAAGGTCAGGATCATCGCCTCGAAGGCAGCAAACAGGGCAATAGCCCAGGCGATCACCGGCAATCGCCGGCAGAAACCGAACAGGTCGGTGAAGGTCACGCTGCAGGCTTCGGCACTCGGTGCACCGTCGCGCCCGAGCAGCACCAATGGCGCGGCAATCAGCAGACCGGCACCGATCCAGAAGCCCAGGTCATCCTCCGAACCCACCACGCCAAGCAACAATGGCCCGGCCAACTGGCTCAAGGCATAACTGCTGCCATACAGCGCCACCAGACGCCCGCGCCATTGCTCTACCACCAGCTGGTTGATCCAGCTTTCGCCGAGGATGAACACGATAGTCAGGATGATCCCGATCAACAGGCGCAAGGCCAGCCACAACGGATAGCTCGGCAGCAACGCCAGCAAGCCGATAGACAACGCCCCAGCCCACAGGCACAGGCGCATCAGCCCCGGCGTACCAAAACGCGCGGCCAGACGGCTGGACAGGCTGGCACCGACCAGCACGCCAATGGCCGGCATCGCCGCCATCACACCAATGGCAAAGCTGCCGTAGCCCCAACCCTCCAGGCGCAACGACACCAGCGGCATACTGACGCCCAGGGCCAGGCCGACACTGAGCACGGCCGCCAGCACGGCGAAATAGGTTCCCCAACGCATCGGCGTCTTCCTCGCAAAAAAATCGCGGGGCAAGCCCGCTCCCACACTGTGGAAGAGGGCTTGCCCCGCGACAGGTCCGTCTGGATTTACAGCTTGATCCAGGTCGCCTTCAGCTCGGTGTACTTGTCCAGCGCGTGCAGCGACTTGTCACGGCCGTTGCCCGACTGCTTGAAGCCGCCGAACGGTGCGGTCATGTCGCCGCCATCGTACTGGTTGACCCACACGCTACCGGCACGCAGGGCCTTGGCGGTCAGGTGCGCCTTGGAGATGTCGGCGGTCCACACACCGGCAGCCAGGCCGTATGGGGTGTCGTTGGCGATGTTGATCGCCTCGATGGTGGTGTCGAAGGTGATCACCGACAGGACCGGGCCGAAGATCTCTTCCTGGGCGATCTTCATGGCGTTGGTCACGCCGTCGAAGATGGTCGGTTCGACATAGGTGCCGCCGGTTTCTTCGAGAATGCGCTTGCCGCCCACCAGCAGCTTGGCACCATCGCTGTGGCCAGCGTCAATGTAGGACAGCACGGTGTTCATCTGCTGGGTATCGACCAGAGCACCGACGGTGGTAGCTGGGTCAAGCGGGTTGCCCGGCTTCCAGGCCTTGAGTGCTTCGAGCACCAGCGGCAGGAACTTGTCCTTGATCGAGCGCTCGACCAGCAGGCGCGAACCTGCGGTGCAGACTTCGCCCTGGTTGAAGGCAATGGCGCTGGCGGCGGCCTCGGCGGCGGCGTTGAGGTCGGGGGCGTCAGCGAAGACGATGTTCGGGCTCTTGCCGCCGGCTTCCAGCCAGACGCGCTTCATGTTCGACTCACCCGCGTAAATCATCAGCTGCTTGGCGATCTTGGTCGAACCGGTGAACACCAGGGTATCGACGTCCATGTGCAGGGCCAGGGCCTTGCCAACGGTGTGGCCATAGCCTGGCAGCACGTTGAGTACGCCCGCCGGGATGCCGGCCTCGATCGCCAGTTGGGCGATACGGATGGCAGTCAGCGGTGATTTTTCCGAAGGCTTGAGCACCACCGAGTTACCGGTGGCCAGGGCCGGGCCGAGTTTCCAGCTGGCCATCAGCAGCGGGAAGTTCCACGGCACGATGGCGGCAACCACGCCCACCGGCTCGCGGGTCACCAGGCCGAGCTGGTCGTGCGGGGTAGCGGCGACTTCGTCGTAAATCTTGTCGATCGCTTCGCCGTTCCAGCTCAGGGCCTGGGCGGCGCCTGGCACGTCGATGTTCAGCGAGTCGCTGATCGGCTTGCCCATGTCCAGGGTTTCCAGCAGGGCCAGCTCTTCGACGTTCTGCTTGAGCAGCGCGGCGAAACGAATCATGGTGGCCTTACGCTTGGCCGGGGCCAGGCGCGACCAGACGCCAGAGGCGAAGGTGGCACGGGCGTTTTCAACGGCGCGGTTGGCGTCGGCCTCGTCACAGCTGGCGATCTGCGCCAGGAGGCGTCCGTCGACCGGGCTGAGGCACTCGAACGTGGCGCCGGAAACGGCAGCGGTGTATTCACCATTGATGAAAGCACGGCCTTCGATCTTCAGTTGCTGGGCACGCTGTTCCCAGTCCGCACGAGTCAGGGTGGTCATACGAAACTCCTCCTCTTGTTAAGGTGCAGTGCCGCGCGAGGGCTTGGGGGCACTGTCGAAAATTCTGGCTGGGCGACACAGGCGCACAGGCACCTGCCACCCTAAACCACCGGCGCCCTAATTTTCAATATATTTGACATAATCACACCAAACACCTACTGATGTTCATTTTATTAAACAACAAAAAGGGGACCCGATCATGCGCATTGACCAGATCATCGACTTCGCCCAAGTGCTGACCGAGGCTGAACGCTACCGTCCTGCCGCGGAAAAGATACTCAAGGGCGAACCGGATCAAGCCGTCTATAACCACTATGCCAGCCCTTGCGGACAATTCGCCGCCGGCGTCTGGGAAGGCGAAGTCGGTCAGTGGACCGTCAATTACACCGAACACGAGTATTGCGAGATCGTTCAAGGCGTCTCGGTGCTTCGCGACGAGGCAGGCGGGGCAAAAACCCTGCGCGCGGGCGACCGCTTCGTGATCCCGGCGGGCTTCAAGGGCACCTGGGAAGTGCTGGAGCCGTGCCGCAAGATCTATGTGATGTTCGAGCAGAAGTAAATAACTACCACTCGGGCTGGACCTGACCGACGGAGCATGGCGCTGCCCAATTGGGTATGTACTCAATGAAAGGAAGCAACGCCATGACCAACGAAGAAGCCCTGCAACACATCAATCACCTTGTCGGCACCCGCTATGTACCTAGTGCCAAGGCCTACATCAGCGAACTGACCGGCCGCGCTCACGTGGTCGGTGCGGGTGAGTTCTCCACCCGCGAGTACGACCCGAGCCGTATCCAGGTAATTGCTAACGACGAAGGCATCATCCAGTCGTTTCATTTCAGCTAATTTCAAAGCGGCATAAAAAAAGGGCCCGTATCCTGAGATACGGGCCCTTTTTTCGTCAGCCGGATCAATTACTTGATCTTGGCTTCCTTGTAGATCACGTGCTTGCGAACAACCGGATCGAATTTTTTGATTTCGATTTTGTCCGGAGTGGTGCGCTTGTTCTTGTCGGTGGTGTAGAAGTGGCCGGTATTAGCGGTCGACACCAGACGGATCAATTCACGCATGATTCTCTCCCTTAGACCTTAGCGCCGTTACGGCGAATGTCGACCAGAACGGCATCAATGCCGCGCTTGTCGATGATACGCATGCCTTTGGCAGATACGCGCAGACGCACGAAACGCTTCTCGGACTCGACCCAGAAGCGATGATGCTGCAGGTTCGGCAGGAAACGACGACGGGTTTTGTTGTTTGCGTGGGAAATGTTATTCCCGGTTACCGGACCCTTACCGGTAACTTGACAGACTCTCGACATGCCTCAGCCCTCTAAAACCACATGCCCAACCCGGCATGGGTTGGCCGCTTAATCTCTCAGTCTTTGGCGCCAGGCGCCGTGTTTCTTCAGGGTCTTATCGACTCGGTCAGCAGATGCGACAAGCCGAGCCCCTAGAAAAGAGCGCTGCTTTATACCAGAAAGACCAGAGCACAACAACAGAAGATGTGCTTTGACTTGCTGTTCGACACGCCGGACCAGCATAACCACTGGCCCGGCCGGCTGTCGACCGCCCGTCGCTCGATCGGCAAAAAAGGATATGGTCATTTGTCTCACGGCACACTAGGGTAGGACTTTTCCAGACTGCACTGGCAGATGGGCCATCGATCAGCCAAGGAATCCCCATGCGTGCTGCCGCTCTACCCCTGTTGTTCGCCACCTTGCTCGGCCCGGCTTTCGCCCAGGCGGCTGCGCTGAGTGTGTGCACCGAAGCCAGCCCCGAAGGCTTCGACGTGGTCCAGTACAACTCGCTGACCACCACCAATGCCTCGGCCGACGTACTGATGAACCGCCTGGTCGAGTTCGATGCGCGCCAGGGCCAGGTGGTGCCGAGCCTGGCCGAAAGCTGGACGGTTTCGCCAGACGGTCTGATCTATGAGTTCAAGT
The DNA here is from genome assembly GCF_900101695.1 of Pseudomonas sp. UC 17F4. NCBI lineage: Bacteria > Pseudomonadati > Pseudomonadota > Gammaproteobacteria > Pseudomonadales > Pseudomonadaceae > Pseudomonas > Pseudomonas sp. UC 17F4. The sequence continues at coordinate 848,322 of NZ_FNKV01000001.1, read as the reverse complement.
TGCGCCCGGGGGTAAAGTTCCATAGCACCGGCTACTTCAAGCCCGGGCGCACGCTGGATGCCGACGACGTGCTGTTCAGTTTTCAGCGCATGCTCTACCCCGCCCATTCCTGGCACAAGATCGCCCAGAGCGGCTATCCGCACGCCCAGTCGCTGCAGCTACCCAGCCTGATCAAGCAGATCGAGGCCGTCGACCCGCTGACCGTGCGCTTTACCCTCGACCATCCCGACGCCACGTTCCTGGCCACCCTGAGCATGGGCTTTGCCTCGATCTATTCTGCCGAGTATGCCGACCAGTTGCTCAAGGCCGGCACCCCGGAGAAGCTCAACAGCCAGCCGATCGGCACCGGGCCGTTTGTGTTCAATCGTTTCCAGAAGGACGCGGTGATCCGCTACCGCGCCAACCCGGACTACTTTGCCGGCAAGCCGGGCGTCGACCCGCTGATCTTCGCCATCACCCCCGATGCCAACGTGCGCCTGCAAAAACTCAAGCGCAATGAGTGCCAGATCGCCCTGTCGCCGAAACCGCTGGATATCGCCGCGGCCAGCGAGGATCCGACCCTCAAGGTGGAAAAGACCGAAGCCTTCATGACCGCTTTCGTCGCCATCAATAGCCAGCACGCACCGCTGGACAAGCCGGAAGTACGCCAGGCCATCAACCTCGCCTTCGACAAGGCCAGCTACCTCAAGGCCGTGTTCGAAGGCACCGCCGTCGCCGCCAATGGCCCGTATCCGCCCAACACCTGGAGCTACGCCAAGGACCTGCCAGGCTATCCGGCCAACCTCGACAAGGCCCGCGCCCTGCTGGCCAAGGCCGGCCTCAAGGACGGCTTCAGCACCACCATCTGGACCCGCCCGCAAGGCAGCCTGCTCAACCCCAACCCCAGCCTCGGCGCGCAATTGCTGCAGGCCGACCTGGGCAAGATCGGCATCAAGGCTGAAATCCGCGTGATCGAATGGGGCGAGCTGATCCGCCGGGCCAAGGCTGGCGAGCACGACCTGCTGTTCATGGGCTGGGCCGGTGACAACGGCGATCCGGACAACTTCCTCAGCCCGCAGTTTTCCTGCGCGGCGGTCAAGTCCGGGACCAACTTCGCCCGTTACTGCGATCAGCGCCTCGACCAGTTGATCAGCGCCGGCAAGACCACCAATGACCAGAGCGTGCGCAGCCGTCTGTACCAACAGGCGCAGACGCTGATTCAGCAGCAGGCCTTGTGGCTGCCCCTGGCCCACCCGACCGCCGCCGTACTGGCGCGCAAGGATGTCCAGGGTTACCAGGTCAGCCCGTTCGGTCGTCAGGACTTCGCCGGGGTCAGCACCTCGCGCTAGAGCCAGCCGTGCTCGGCCATCGACAGTGGCTCGCCGTCGCCGATGACGAAGTGGTCGAGCACGCGCACTTCGATCATGTCCAGCGCTTTGGTCAGGCGCCGGGTCAGGACCAGGTCGGCATCGCTGGGCTCGCTCACGCCTGAAGGATGGTTGTGGCAGAGGATCAACGCCGCGGCGTTATGGGCCAGGGCGCGCTTGATCACCTGCCGCGGATAGACGCTGGCGCTGTTGATCGAGCCCTGGAACAGCGCCTCGAAGGCCAGCACCCGGTGCTTGCTGTCGAGAAACAGGCAACCGAAGACCTCATGCGGCTCGTGGCGCAGGCGCGCCTTGAGGTAGTCCTTGACCGCCTGCGGGCTCTGCAGGGCTGAATCGCGCCGCAGGCCCTCGGCCAGGTGGCGCCGGGACATTTCCAGCACGGCCTGCAACTGGGCGAACTTTGCCGGGCCCAGGCCGAGCTCGCCATTGAAGCTGCGGCTGTCTGCCTCCAGCAGCCCGCGCAGGCTGCCGAAGCGCCCGAGCAGATGCCTGGCCAGGTCGACCGCGCTACGCCCACGCACCCCGGTGCGCAAAAAAATCGCCAGCAGCTCGGCATCCGACAGGTTACCCGCCCCCGACTCCAGCAGTTTTTCCCGCGGGCGCTCCGCCGCAGGCCAATCCCTGATACTCATGACAATTCCCTCTGTCTTTCGGTTACTGCTCCCGGTTTGAGCCCTGTGCTACATTAGCCGCTCATTTTTACGCGACGAACCGGCCTGGGGAGGCGTCGTCGCCGCGTGCAATCACTGAGCAAAAGGCAAGCCTATGCAGCGGCTGTATCGGAAGCGCATCGTTCTCGGCGTCGGCGGCGGCATTGCCGCCTACAAGAGTGCCGAGCTGGTTCGCCGACTCCTGGAACACGGCGCCCAAGTGCGCGTCGTCATGACCCGTGGCGGGGCCGAATTCATCACCCCGCTGACCATGCAGGCCCTGTCCGGCCACCCGGTGCACATGGACCTATTGGACCCTGCTGCCGAAGCGGCGATGGGCCATATCGAGCTGGCCAAGTGGGCCGACCTGGTACTGATTGCCCCAGCCACCGCCGACCTGCTCGCGCGCCTGGCCCAGGGTGTCGCCGATGACCTGCTGACCACCCTGGTGCTGGCTACCGATGCCACCGTGGCCGTGGCCCCGGCGATGAACCAGGCAATGTGGCGCGACCCGGCCACCCAGGCCAACCTTGAGCTGCTGCAAAGCCGCAATATCCAGGTGTTCGGCCCGGCTTCCGGCAGCCAGGCCTGTGGCGACGTCGGCCTGGGCCGCATGCTCGAAGCCACCGACCTGGCCTGGTGCGCCGCCGAGACTTTCAAGCGCGAGTCGCTGACCGGCAAGCACGTGTTGATCACTGCCGGCCCGACCCAGGAAAACATCGACCCGGTGCGCTACATCACCAACCACAGCTCGGGGAAAATGGGCTTTGCCCTGGCTGAAGCCGCCGTGGAAGCTGGCGCCAAGGTGACCCTGGTGACCGGCCCGGTGAATCTGCCGACACCCGACCGCGTCACCCGCATCGACGTGGTCAGCGCCCGCGACATGCTTGCCGCCTGTGAAGCCGCCATCCCCTGCGATGTGTTCATCGCCTCGGCAGCAGTCGCAGACTACCGCCCAGAAGTGGTAGCCCCGCAAAAACTCAAGAAAGACCCTACGACAGGTGACGGCCTGCTGCTGCAGATGGTCCGCAACCCGGACATTCTTGCCAGCATCTCCACCCGTCCTGACCGCCCGTTCAGCGTCGGCTTTGCCGCCGAGACCGAACACTTGCTCGATTACGCCGCGCGCAAGCTCAAGGACAAGAACCTCGACCTGATTGTCGCCAACGATGTGGCCAACCCCAGCATCGGCTTCAACAGCGAGGAGAACGCCTGCAGCGTCATCGACCGTCAACTTCACGCAACAGTTTTCGCGCAGACCAGCAAGGGCAAGATCGCCCGCCAGCTGGTAGCCTTCATTGCCGAACGTCTCAACCAGGTTTAATTTCGCATGCACGCTCTACAAGCCAAGATTCTCGATCCACGCATCGGCAGCGAGTTCCCGCTGCCGCAGTACGCCACCCCGGGTTCGGCCGGCCTTGACCTGCGCGCCATGCTCAAGCAAGACACCGTCCTCGAGCCAGGCCAGACCCTGCTGATCCCTACCGGCCTGTCGGTGTACATCGGCGATCCGGGCCTGGCGGCGCTGATCCTGCCGCGCTCGGGCCTTGGCCATAAACATGGCATCGTCCTCGGCAACCTGGTCGGCCTGATCGACTCCGACTACCAAGGCGAGCTGATGGTCTCGTGCTGGAACCGCGGCCAGACCCCATTCACCATCGCCATCGGCGAGCGCATTGCGCAGCTGGTGCTGGTACCCGTGGTACAGGCGCACTTCGATATCGTCGAAACCTTCGACGAAAGCCAGCGTGGCGCTGGCGGCTTCGGTCATTCCGGTAGCCATTGAGGCGCTTCCAGCAGGTGCTGCCGGGGCTATTGATAGCCCTGGCTGGCCTGCTTGCGGGCGTACTACTGACTTGGTTCACCGCAGTACTGACTGGCCAGCGTGAGCACCGCAACAACCTGGCTTACGCCCAGGCCGGTGCACTCGTATCGCGCCTGGACGCCTCGATCATTGCCGTCAGCAACGAAGTGAACGCCCTGGCGAGAAGCCCGGCGGTACTGGCATTGGTTCAATCACCTGACCCAAAAAAGCTGCTTGGCGCATTCGCCCACCTCGACGGCCTGGTGGCGGCACAGTTGCTCAAACCTGGACAGGCCGCCTCGAGCCCACCCATGAGCGAGCCCGTGCTCGACATGGTCCGGCGCGCCGAGCGCGGCGTTCCACCTGCCCTTGAAGCCTATCCTGAGGCTGGACAGCAACGGGTTTTCAGCGTCACCGCACTGTGTGAGTCTGCTGACGCCCCCGTACAGGCCATTCTGGTGCTCACATTCGCGCTCTCACGCTTCACTGACCCACTGCAGCGCGATGCGGGTACGATTGGTCAGATGCGACTGACACAATTGGTATTCAACGACCCACCCATCGAGCTTTTCAACCACGGCCACAGCCAGGCGCCGGCATTGCACCAGTTGGGCACTGCCAACGCCACCTGGGCCTTGGGGTTTCAGCCCGGCCCCTTGATCGAGAACGCCTCGGCATACAGGTTCAACCCCTGGCTGCTGCTCGCCGCCTTTCTAGCGTTGTCCGGCCTGTTCGGCGGCTTTTGGTTAACCGCCAGACGCTCCCAGAATGGGGCCGTAAACATCAGCTGAATGTAGACAGAACAGACTTTACCGGCGAACTCTGTCGCGAAAATGCCGTCAAAGGCGGACATATTGACTCGCGCAGTGGCTGCCGCTGACGCTCTCAGCAACCCTTTTAGATTGGAGTTTCCCAGGTGACCAGCATGGAACGAGTGACCCCGAACCTTCCCGCCAGCATCTTCCGCGCCTACGATATCCGTGGCGTGGTCGGTGACACCCTGACCGCCGAAACCGCTTATTGGATCGGCCGCGCCATCGGCGCCCAGACGCTGGCCCAGGGTGAGCCGAACATCTCGGTCGGCCGCGACGGGCGCCTGTCGGGGCCAATGCTGGTCGAGCAACTGATCAAGGGCCTGGTCGAAGCCGGCTGCAAGGTCAGTGACGTCGGCCTGGTGCCGACCCCAGCCCTCTACTACGCCGCCAACGTACTGGCCGGCAAGTCCGGAGTGATGCTCACCGGCAGCCACAACCCGCCGAACTACAACGGCTTCAAGATCGTCATCGCCGGCGACACCCTGGCCAACGAGCAGATCCAGGCTCTGTTGATCCGCCTGCAAACCAACGACCTGAGCCGCGGCGAAGGCAGCGTCGAGAAAGTCGAAATCCTCGAGCGCTATTTCAAACAGATCGCCGGCGATATCAAGCTGGCGAAGAAGCTCAAGGTGGTGGTGGACTGCGGCAACGGTGCGGCTGGCGTGATTGCCCCGCAGCTGATCGAAGCCCTGGGCTGCGAAATGATCCCGCTGTTCTGCGAGGTCGATGGCAACTTCCCCAACCACCACCCGGACCCGGGCAAGCCTGAGAACCTGGTCGACCTGATCGCCAAGGTCAAGGAAACCGGCGCCGACCTGGGCCTGGCCTTCGATGGCGATGGCGACCGCGTCGGCGTGGTCACCAACACCGGCAACATCGTCTACCCCGACCGCCTGCTGATGCTGTTCGCCCAGGACGTGCTGGAGCGCAATCCGGGCGCCGAGATCATCTTCGACGTCAAATGCACCCGCCGCCTGACCCCGCTGATCGAGCAGTACGGCGGCCGCGCGCTAATGTGGAAAACCGGTCACTCGTTGATCAAGAAGAAGATGAAACAGACCGGCGCCCTGCTCGCCGGTGAAATGAGCGGCCATATTTTCATCAAGGAACGCTGGTACGGTTTTGACGATGGTATTTACAGTGCCGCGCGCCTGCTGGAGATCCTCAGCAAGGCCAAAACCGATGCCGAACAGCTGTTCGCGGCGTTCCCGAACGATATTTCCACGCCGGAAATCAACATTGATGTGACCGACGAGGGTAAATTCAGCATCATTGATGCACTGCAACGCAACGCCGACTGGGGCAACGACGCCAACCTGACCACCATCGATGGTGTGCGGGTCGACTACCCACAAGGCTGGGGCCTGGTTCGCGCCTCCAACACCACGCCGGTGCTGGTATTGCGCTTCGAGGCCGACACTGACGCCGAACTGCAGCGTATCCAAGAGGTATTCCGCGCCCAGCTAAAGCGCGTTGCCCCTGACCTGCAACCCGAGTTCTGACCGACTATCTGTTCCAACTGGAGCCCTGCATGACCCTCGATCGCGATGCCGCCACCCATGTCGCCCAGGTTTTGTCCGAAGCGCTGCCTTATATCCGCCGCTTTGTCGGCAAGACCCTGGTGATCAAATACGGCGGCAACGCGATGGAGAGCGAAGAGCTCAAAACCGGTTTTGCCCGCGACGTGGTGCTGATGAAAGCGGTCGGCATCAACCCGGTGGTCGTGCACGGTGGCGGCCCGCAGATCGGTGACCTGCTCAAGCGCCTGTCGATCGAAAGCCACTTCATCGACGGCATGCGCGTTACCGACGCGCAAACCATGGACGTGGTGGAGATGGTCCTCGGCGGCCAGGTCAACAAGGACATCGTCAACCTGATCAACCGTCATGGCGGCAGCGCCATCGGCCTGACCGGCAAGGATGCCGAGCTGATTCGCGCGAAGAAGCTCACCGTCAGCCGCCAGACGCCAGAGATGACCACCCCGGAAATCATCGACATCGGTCATGTGGGCGAAGTGGTCGGGGTGAACACCGACCTGCTCAACATGCTGGTCAAAGGTGACTTCATTCCGGTGATCGCGCCGATCGGCGTGGGCGCCAACGGCGAGTCGTACAACATCAACGCCGACCTGGTGGCCGGTAAGGTTGCCGAAGCACTGAAAGCTGAAAAGCTGATGCTGCTGACCAACATCGCCGGCCTGATGGACAAGCAAGGCACCGTGCTCACCGGCCTGACCACCGAGCAGGTCAACGAACTGATCGCCGACGGCACCATTTACGGCGGCATGCTGCCGAAAATCCGCTGCGCCCTTGAAGCGGTGCAAGGCGGGGTCAACAGCTCGCACATCATCGATGGCCGGGTGCCGAACGCGGTACTGCTGGAGATCTTCACCGACAGCGGCGTAGGCACCCTGATTACCAACCACAAGCCGCGCTAAGGCACAAAAAAGGCGACCCTCGGGTCGCCTTTTTGTTTGCCTCAGATACCGTACTGAGCCCGGTAGGCCTCGACGGCCGGCAAGTGCTGCTTGAGCGCCGGGTCGTCGGCGAGGAACTCCAGCACCTGGGTCAGCGAGACGATGCTCACCACCGGAATGCCGAAGTCGCGCTCCACTTCCTGGATCGCCGACAGCTCGCCGTTGCCGCGCTCCTGGCGGTTCAGTGCGATCAACACGCCAGCAGCCTTGGCTTGCTGGCCCTGGATGATCTGCATGACTTCGCGGATGGCGGTACCGGCAGTGATCACGTCGTCGATGATCAGCACATCGCCGGTCAGCGGTGCGCCGACCAGGCTGCCGCCTTCACCGTGGGCCTTGGCCTCTTTGCGGTTGAAGCACCACGGCAGGTCGAGGTCATGGTGCTCGGCCAGGGCCACGGCAGTGGCTGCCGCCAGGGGGATACCCTTGTAGGCCGGGCCGAACAGCACGTCGAACGGGATCTTGCTGTCGACGATTGCCGCAGCATAGAAACGCCCGAGCTGAGCCAGGGCCGAACCGCTGTTGAACAGGCCGGCGTTGAAGAAGTACGGGCTGGTGCGCCCGGACTTGAGGGTGAACTCACCGAAGCGCAGAACCCCGCGGTCGATGGCAAAACGAATGAAGTCGCGCTGATACGGCTGCATGAAGAGTCCCGGATACCACGGATTTAGCTAATTGAGTACAGCTCGGGTATCATACACGCACGAGATTTTTGGGGCCATTTATGCGGATCATCAGTGTGAACGTTAATGGCATTCAGGCTGCCGTTGAGCGTGGTTTGCTCAGCTGGCTACAAGCCCAGAATGCTGACGTCATCTGCCTTCAGGATACCCGCGCCTCGGCCTTTGAACTCGACGACCCAGCTTTCCAGCTCGATGGCTACTTCCTTTATGCCTGCGACGCAGAAGTTCCCGCCCAAGGCGGCGTGGCACTTTATTCGCGGTTGCAGCCCAAGGCAGTCATCAGCGGCCTGGGCTTCGAGACAGCCGACCGCTACGGACGTTACCTGCAGGCCGATTTCGACAAGGTAAGTATTGCAACCCTGTTGCTACCTTCGGGAATGAACGGCGATGAAGACTTGAACCAGAAGTTCAAGTTGATGGACGACTTCGCCAAGTACCTGGACAAGCAGCGGCGCAAGCGTCGCGAGTACATCTATTGCGGCTCGTTGTACGTGGCGCAGCAGAAGCTCGACGTCAAGAACTGGCGCGATGGCCAGCAGTCTCCAGGCTTCCTGGCGCCGGAACGCGCCTGGATGGACGAGATTGTCGGCAACATGGGCTATGTCGATGCCCTGCGCGAAGTCAGCCGTGAAGGCGACCAGTACAGCTGGTGGCCAGACAACGAGCAGGCCGAGATGCTCAACCTGGGCTGGCGCTTCGACTACCAGTTGCTGACCCCGGGCCTGCGCCGCTTTGTTCGCAGCGCACGCCTGCCACGCCAGCCGCGCTTCTCCCAGCACGCGCCGCTGATCGTGGATTACGACTGGACGCTGACCATCTAAGTCGTGCAGCCACAAAAAAACCGACTTCATGTCGGTTTTTTTGTGGCTTCAGCTTTTATCAGATCATTATTTGATCGGCCGCCAGGTCAGCGGGTAGCGATAGGGCTGGCCTTCGTTGGCCTTGACCCCGGCAATGATGGTCAGGATCAGCACGGCGATCATCAGCATGCCAAACAGCACGATGCCGATCAGGACAAACATCAGCAGCCCACAGATGATTCCGGCGATGAATACTGTGATCTGGAAGTTCAGTGCCTCCTTGCCCTGGGCATCGACGAACGGGTCGACGTCCTTTTTCCAGATCCACATCGCCAGCGGCCCCAACAGGCTACCGAAGGGGAAGACCAGGCCGAGCAAGGCAGCCAGGTGACAGAACATCGCCCATTGCCGGACTTCGGCGTTGGGAGTGGGCAACTGCAAGGGCTGCTCGGTCATGCTCTGCTCCTGGGCTTGGGTGTATCAGTCAGCCAGCGAGGCCTGCTGCAGTTCGAACAGGTCAACCATGCCTTTTTGCGCCAGTGCCAACATGGCGTTGAGCTCTTGCGGCTGGAATGGCGCGCCTTCGGCAGTGCCTTGTACTTCGATGAAGCCGCCTGCGCTGGTCATCACCACGTTCAGGTCGGTCTCGGCGGCCGAGTCTTCGAGGTAGTCCAGATCGAGCACCGGCTCACCCTGGTACATGCCTACCGAGACGGCTGCGATCATGTGCTTGAGCGGGTCACCGCCCTTCAGGCCGCCGCGCTTCTTGACCACGCGCAGGGCATCAACCAAGGCAACCATGGCGCCGGTGATCGAAGCGGTGCGGGTGCCGCCGTCGGCCTGAATCACGTCGCAGTCGACGTACAGGGTGATGTCGCCCAGCTTGCTCATGTCCAGCGCAGCGCGCAGGGAGCGGCCAATCAGGCGCTGGATTTCGAGGGTGCGACCGCCTTGCTTGCCACGGCTGGCTTCGCGCTGGTTACGCTCGCCGGTAGAACGCGGCAGCATGCCGTATTCGGCCGTCAGCCAGCCCTGGCCCTGGCCTTTGAGGAAGCGCGGGACACCGTTCTCGACACTGACGGTACAGATGACTTTGGTGTCACCGAACTCGACCAGTACTGACCCCTCGGCGTGTTTGGTGTAGTTGCGGGTGATGCGGATCGAGCGGAGCTGATCGGCAGCGCGACCACTTGGACGTTTCATTTGGGATACCTGTACTGGACTTGAATCTGCCCAGCATTATAGAGCGCGCCGGGCGATGAGGACACGCCTATTGTCGCAGGCCCCGAAACAGACGGCCCAGGGCCGCAGGTCGGGTTTTTCCGGGAACCGCGTGAGGGTTTGTAACATCAGTTGATTGGGAGCCAGCGCCGCACTGCGCTACAATCCTGCGCCTTCAGCCGCTTGGCTTTCCTTCATCTTTTGCGCGAGGTACTTCCCATGGTGCACAGCATGACCGCTTTTGCTCGCGTCGAGCGCGCCGGTAGCCAGGGCACCCTGATCTGGGAACTGCGCTCAGTCAATCATCGTTACCTGGAGCCGCACCTGCGCCTGCCAGAAGCCTTCCGCGACCTCGAGGGCGCCGTGCGCGAAAGCCTGCGCCAGGGCCTGTCGCGCGGCAAGGTCGAATGCACCCTGCGCTTCAACGAAGAAAACAACGGCAAGGCCCTGCAGGTTGATCGCGAGCGCGCCGCGCAACTGGTTGCCGCCGCCGAGACAGTCGCCAGCCTGATCAAGCAGCCGGCGCCGCTCAACCCGCTCGAGGTTCTGGCCTGGCCCGGCGTGCTGGTGGCCGATGCCGCCGACCCGCAGGCGCTCAACAGCGAGGCCATGGCCCTGTTCGAAGAGGCCCTGAACGAGCTGAAGAACGGCCGCAACCGCGAAGGCGCAGAACTCGCGCGACTGATCAACGAGCGCCTGGACAACATGGCCAGCGAGGTCACCACCTTGCGCGCCCTGGTGCCGCAGATGCTCGCGGCGCAACGGCAGAAGATCCTCGACCGCTTCAGCGACATGCAGGCCGAGCTCGACCCGCAGCGCCTGGAGCAAGAGATGGTCATGCTCGCGCAAAAGAGCGACGTCGCCGAAGAACTCGACCGCTTGAGCACCCACGTCACCGAAGTGCGCCGCGTGCTCAAGTCCGGCGGTGCCGCCGGCCGGCGCCTGGACTTCCTGATGCAGGAGCTCAACCGCGAAGCCAATACCCTGGGCTCCAAAGCCTTCGACCCACGCAGCACCCAGTCCGCGGTCAACCTCAAGGTACTGATCGAGCAGATGCGTGAACAAGTACAGAACATTGAGTAAGGCCACCCCGACCATGAATCACAGCAGCGGCACCCTTTACATCGTTTCGGCCCCCTCCGGCGCCGGCAAGACCAGCCTGGTCAAAGCCCTGATCGATGCTGACAACAGCATCCAGGTGTCGGTCTCACACACCACCCGGGCCATGCGCCCGGGCGAAGTGCACGGCGTGAACTATCACTTCGTCGAGCACACCGAGTTCAAGCTGATGATCGAGCAAGGCGACTTCCTCGAGCAGGCCGAGGTCTTCGGTAACTTCTACGGGACTTCGCGCAGCGCGCTGCAACAGGCGCTCGACCAGGGCCAGGACCTGATCCTCGAGATCGACTGGCAAGGCGCCCAGCAGGTGCGCACGCTGATGCCCGAGGCGCGCTCGATCTTCATCCTGCCGCCGACCCAGGAAGCCCTGCGCCAGCGCCTGACCAACCGCGGCCAGGACAGCGACGAGATCATCGAAGGACGGATGCGTGAAGCAGTGAGCGAGATGAGTCACTACGACGAGTATGACTTTGTCATCATCAACGATGACTTCGCCACGGCACTGGAAGACCTCAAGGCGGTGTTCCGCGCCAATCGCCTGCTGCAAGCCAACCAGCAGCAGCGTCATGGCCAGTTGCTCAAGCAATTGCTTGCCTGAGCAACCTGCCGCTCCAGCCGCTTAGCGGCGGCTGGAGACCGTGGCGTGACGATGCAGGGTCATGCCCAGGAAGAACGCCGGCGCACGCAGACGCGACAGCATCATCAGCACCAGGCCGAGTACGGTGATGATCATTGCGATCACGAACACCAGGCCCAACCCGCCCACATGCGAACCGCTGCCGAACGACGGCGAAGCGCTGTCGATGGCTGTCTGCAGGAAAATCACCGAAAGGATGCCACCGCCAAGCAGCGGGCACAGGCCGCGCATCAGGAAATGCCGCACGCTGTCGAACAGGCTGTGGCGGAAGTACCAGACGCAAGCATAGGCAGTCAGCGAATAGTAGAAGCAGATCATCATGCCCAGGGCGGTGATGGTGTCTGCCAGGACGTTTTCGCTCAAGGTACGCATGGTCACGTAGAACACACCTGCCGCCATGCCGGCGCAGATGGTGGCGTAGCGCGGGGTTTTCGAGCGCGGGCAGATGCTGGCGAAACGCTCGGGCACAGCGCCGTAGTAACCCATGGCCAGCAACGTGCGCGCCGGCGATACGAAAGTGGACTGCAGCGAGGCGGCAGTGCTGGCCAGCACCGCGATCGACATCAGGATAGCCAGCGGCCCCATGACCGGGCCGGCCAGGTGAGCGAAGACGTTTTCCTGGATGCGCGGGTTGTTCAGGCCCAGGCCAATGTCACCGATACCGGCGAATTGCAGGGTAGCGATTGCTGTGACCAGGTACAGGCCAAGAATCAGCAGCACCGTCAGGGTCGCCGCACGGCCAGGGGTATCACCGCTGCCGACCGATTCTTCACTGATGCTCAGGCACACGTCCCAGCCCCAGAAAATGAAAATCGACAGCGACAGGCCGGCGGTAAAGGCCGAGAACGACTCAACGCCGAAGGGGTTGAACCAGTCCAGGTCGAACGCCAACGGTGGCGTCGCCGACGACTCGCCAAACGCAGCCATGGCAAAGCCCACCAGCACCACCAGTTGCAAGGCCACCAGGCCGTACTGCACGGTCATGGTCGTGGCGATGCCGCGACAGCAGATCCACACCGCCATGGCGATGAACACGCAACAGGTGACGACATTGATCAACAGGTTGTCGCTGAGCGCAGCCACCTCGTGGCTGCCGGTGATCTGCCCAAGGAATAGATAGAAGAAGTCGACGGCCACCCCGGCCAGGTTGGACAGCACGATGGTGGTTGCGGTAACCAGCCCCCAGCCGCCAATCCAGCCGATCATCGGGCCGAACGCCCGTGCCGACCAGGTAAAGGAAGTACCGCTGTCAGGCTCGGCCGCATTCAGTTCGCGGTAACCCAGGGCCACCAGCAGCATCGGCAGGAAGCCAACGATGAATACCGCCGGCAGATGAGCCCCGACTTCACGCACGGTCGGGCCCAACGCACCAGTCAGGGTGTAGACCGGAGCGATGGTGGAAATGCCCAGCACGATGCTGGCCAGCAGTCCGAGCCGGCCCTTGGCCAGCCCCTTGGATCGCCCGCCCTCACCTGGGGACAGGCCTGCTTTGTGTTCACTCATGAGTAGTTGCCGCCAATATTGGTATTGTTTTTCAGGACGCCCCGCGGGGTGTCCGCTTTCACTCATTGAAACCTGTTGCGTGGTACTTCAAGCCCGGATCAACCGGCTGACCTCATAGGATCTTCTCCCGGATCCGCTCGCCCATGGCACGGGTCAGGCATGCCTCACGAAACGCCTGGAACAGGCGCAGCGAGACCGGGTTGTCGGCAAAACGGTACTCGGGGTGCCATTGCACGCCGACCACAAAGCCTGGGGCGTCTTGCATCGACACCGCTTCGATCAGCCCGTCGGGGGCCAATGCCTCGGCGCGCAAGCCGCCAGCCAGGCGATCGATACCCTGGCTGTGCAGCGAATTGACCATGAAGCTGTGCTCCATCCCCAGGCGTTCGAACAACCCGCCGGGCTGGACAGTGACCAGGTGACGGGGGCTGTACTGTTCTTCCAGCGGGGCGTCCTGCGGCTCGCGATGATCCAGGTAACCCGGCAGTTCCTGCACCCGCTGGTGCAGGGTGCCACCGAGGGCCACGTTGAGTTCCTGGAAACCACGGCAGATGCAGAACACCGGCACGCCGTCGGCAATCGCCGCCTGCAGCAGCGGCAGGGTCAGTCGATCGCGAAACACGTCGTGCTGGGTCCCTTCCACGCTGGGGGCGCCATTGTAATGATGCGGCTCGACATTTGAAGGCGAACCGGTAAAAAGAATGCCATCGAGCCGCTCCAGTACGCGGCGCGGGTCGCTGGGCTCGGCCCTGGCCGGGAGGATCAGGGGGATCCCGGCAAAGCCTGCGGCCTCGACATATTTGTCGCCCACGGTGTGCGACGAGTTCTTGCCCAGTTGCTGGCGGCAAGCGGAAACGCCAATCAAAGGCGGCATTGCTGCGGTAGTTTGCATGGGTTCACCCTCCCTTACAGCTTGATCCAGGTCGCCTTGAGTTCGGTGTATTTGTCGAAAGCGTGCAACGATTTGTCCCGGCCATTACCCGACTGCTTGAAGCCGCCAAACGGTGCGGTCATGTCGCCGCCGTCGTACTGGTTGACCCAGACACTGCCAGCACGCAGGGCGCGAGCGGTGTTGTGGGCACGGGAAATGTTGCTGGTCCACACCGCCGCCGCCAGGCCGAAGGGCGAATCGTTGGCAATGTCGATGGCTTGTTCGGCGCTATCGAAGGTGATCACCGACAGCACCGGGCCGAAGATTTCTTCGCGGGCGATACGCATGGCATTGGTCACGCCATCGAAGATCGCTGGCTGCACGTAAACACCGCAGGTGTCTTCCAGCACCCGCTCGCCACCGGTGACCAGGGTGGCACCGTCAGCCTTGCCGGCTTCGATGTAACCGAGCACGGTGTCCAGTTGGGTGGTGTCGACCAGGGCGCCGACGCGGGTGTCCGGGTCCAGCGCATGGCCAGGCTTCCAGGCCTTGAGGGCCTCGACCACCATCGGCAGGAACTGGTCCTTGATCGAGCGTTCAACCAACAGGCGCGAACCGGCAATGCACACTTCGCCCTGGTTGAAGGCGATAGCGCTGGCCGCAGCTTCGGCGGCGGCCTGCAGGTCCGGGGCGTCGGCGAAGACGATATTCGGGCTCTTGCCACCGGCTTCGAGCCAGACGCGCTTCATGTTCGACTCGCCGGCGTAGACCATCAGCTGCTTGGCGATGCGGGTGGAACCGGTGAACACCAGGGTATCGACGTCCATGTGCAGGGCCAGGGCCTTGCCGACGGTGTGGCCGTAACCTGGCAGCACGTTGAGGACACCCGCCGGCAAACCGGCTTCGATCGCCAGTTGAGCGATACGAATGGCGGTCAGCGGCGATTTTTCGGACGGCTTGAGGATCACCGAGTTACCGGTGGCCAGGGCCGGGCCGAGTTTCCAGCAGGCCATCATCAGTGGAAAGTTCCACGGAACAATGGCCGCGACCACGCCGACCGGCGAGCGGGTGACCAAACCCAGCTGGTCGGACGGGGTCGCAGCAACTTCATCGTAAATCTTGTCGATGGCTTCAGCGTTCCAGCGGATGGCGTTGGCCGCCGCCGGAATGTCGATGCTCAGGGCATCGGCAATCGGCTTGCCCATGTCCAGGGTCTCGAGCAATGCCAGTTCTTCGGCATTGGCCAGAAGCAAATCTGCAAAAGCAATCAGCACCCGCTTGCGCTGGGCCGGCGCCTGGTTGGCCCAGACGCCACTGTCGAAACTGCGCCGGGCCGCAGCGACGGCGCGTTCGGCATCGGCGCTGTCACAGCTGGCGATCTGCGCCAGCTGGCGGCCGTCGACCGGGCTTGAACACTCGAAAGTCTCACCGGACACACTGGCGCAGTACTGGCCGTCGATAAAGGCGCGGCCTTCGATGTTCAGGCCCTGGAAAAGCTGTTCCCAGTGTTGGCGTGGTGCTGTTGTCATTGTTGTTTTCTCCGGCGTCACACCGTGTGCAGGTACCAGTTGTATTCGAGGTCGGAAATCGACACCTCGAACTCGGCCATCTCGCTTTCCTTGCAGGCGACAAAAATATCGATGTAGTCGGGGCTGATGTACTTGTTCAGCACTTCACTGTCATCGAGCTCACGCAGCGCATCGCGCAGGTTGTTCGGCAGGCTCTGCTCCAACTGCTCGTAGGAGTTGCCCTCGATAGGCGCTCCCGGCTCGATCTGGTTGGTCAGGCCGTGGTGGATGCCGGCGAGAATGGCCGCCATCATCAGGTACGGGTTGGCATCGGCGCCGGCAACCCGGTGCTCGATACGCACGGCATCGCTGCTGCCGGTCGGCACGCGGACCGCTACGGTGCGGTTGTCCAGCCCCCAGCTCGGCGCGTTGGGCACGTAGAACTGGGCACCGAAACGCCGGTAGGAGTTGATGTTCGGGCACAGGAAGGCCATCGACGCCGGCATGGTCTCAAGCACGCCACCAATGGCGTGGCGCAGGGTTTCGCTTTGCTCGGGGTCTTCGCTGGTGAAGATGTTCTTGCCGGTTTTCTTGTCCAGCAACGAGATATGCACGTGCAGGCCGTTACCGGCCTGGCCCGGATAGGGCTTGGCCATGAAAGTGGAGTCCATTTCATGGTCGTAGGCGATGTTCTTGATCAGGCGCTTGAGCAACACCGCGTAGTCGCAGGCCTTCATCGGGTCGGCAACGTGGTGCAGGTTGACCTCGAACTGCGCCGGGGCGCTTTCCTTGACGATCGCATCCGCCGGGATGCCCTGCTCCTTGGCGGCTTCAAGCATGTCCTGCAGGCAATCGACGTATTCGTCGAGATCGTCGATCAGGTACACCTGGGTCGACTGCGGGCGCTTGCCGGAGATCGGCGAACGCGGCGGTTGCGGGCGGCCGTTGAGGTTGTCCTGGTCGATCAGGTAGAACTCAAGCTCAAACGCTGCGCAAATATCCAGGCCCAGCGCATCGAACTTCTCCACCACGCTGCGCAGCACTTCCCGCGGGTCGGCGAAGAATGGCGTACCGTCCAGTTCGTGCATGGTCATCAGCAATTGCGCGGTCGGACGCTTCTGCCACGGCTCGTAGGCCAAGGTACCGGGGATCGGGAAGCAGATGCGGTCGGCATCGCCGATGTCCAGGCCCAGGCCGGTGCTTTCGACGGTCGAGCCGTTGATGTCCAGGGCAAACAGCGAAGCCGGCAGGTTGATGCCTTTTTCGTAGACTTTAACCAGGCTTGCACGCTCGATGCGCTTGCCACGCACCACGCCGTTCATGTCTGCAATCAGCAGATCGACAAATTGCACCTCAGGGTGGGCCTGGAGAAATTCGCCCATCTCATCGAGAGGGATGGCGCACGGGGAGACCGACGTCATGGCTAGGCATCCTTTGATTTTTTATCGAACGACATGGAGGAGGTACTACTGCGCTATCGAGAGCGGCGATGGTTTCATTTGTTCTTTTTAAGTGGTCCCATCGTGGGGAACAGCTGAACGCCGTGGGTTCGCACGGACGTTCCAGATTTTTCTGACAACGTCGCGACTTGATTCACGACTGCCGCCTCACTATAGAATGGCCCCCACGCAACAGACATTGGCATTTAGGCAAGTAAAGAGTGCATCCATGCAATATCAGATCAGCCACGCCGACCTTTCCCTGGTGCTTGCACTGGTCCGCGGCCGCTCCCTGGCCAAGGCCGCCGAGCTGCTGAAGGTCGATGTATCGACTGTTTTTCGTTCGATCCGGCGCATGGAAGCCGCCCTGGGTACCGCGTTGTTCGTCAAAAGCCGCAAAGGCTACATCCCCACCGGTACCGCCCAGGCCCTGGCCGAGCAGGCCGAACGCGCCGAGCAGGCACTGGATGCCGCGCGGGTGGCGCTGGAACTCGGTGAGCAGGTGGTCAGCGGCACGGTGCGCCTGACCTGCACCGACGCCGTGCTGCACAGCCTGTTGCTGCCAGCGCTGGCCGAGTTCATGCCGGCGTATCCGGCGCTGTCGCTGGAGCTGGCGACCTCCAACACCTTTGCCAACCTCAGCCGGCGCGATGCCGACCTGGCGCTGCGCCTGACCAACACCCCGCCGGAGCACCTGGTCGGGCGCTGCCTGGGATCGGCGTCCTATGTGGTGTGCGGCCGCGAAGAGTTTCGCGACAAGCTCAAGGACGCGCCGGCGGCGCTGCCGTGGATAGCCCCGGACGACACCATGCAGGACCACCCCACCGTGGTCTGGCGCAGCGAACACCTGCCCGGGGTCATGCCGCGCTACCGTTGCAGCAGCATCTCGGCGATTGCCCAGCTGGTAACCGCCGGCATGGGCGTGGCGGCCCTGCCAGACTACATGGCCCATACCCTGCCCGGCGTCGAATCGCTGAGCGCTGCCCTGCCCGGCTGCGACACCGAAGTCTGGCTGCTGACCCGCCCCGATTGCCGCGCCTTGCGTTCAGTGCAGACGCTGTTCGACGAATTGACCCCGCGCCTGCGCGATGCCTTGGGTCGCCAGTGAAATCGTCCTCGCGGGGCAAGCCCGCTGCCACAGAACCTCTGTAGGAGCGGGCTTGCCGCGCGATGCTATTGAATTGAGCACGCATACAAGACAGTTGTGCTAGAGCCCTGCAAGTAGGTATCGTCGAGGTATCAAGGACTCGAAATGAAATCAGCGCTTCCCTAAAGGCTGGTGATTTTTTAAACTATCGAGTCCGCTCGCCCTTTCGGGCTGAACTCCGCATTTGCTACTTGAGGAAGACCATGGCCCGCGTAACCGTTGAAGACTGCCTAGAACACGTGGCTAACCGTTTTGAGCTGGTCATGCTCTCCACCAAACGTGCCCGTCAACTGGCCACCGGCGGCAAAGAGCCGAAGCTGCCATGGGAAAACGACAAACCTACCGTCATGGCCCTGCGCGAAATCGCTGAAGGCATCTGCACTGATGAGTTCATGGCTGCAGAGTCGATCCAGACTCAAGTTGAGCCAATGTTCGCGTTCGGCGAGGGTGACGAGACCAACGAGGCGGTCTAAGCCCATGCCTGGTCGACGTAGTACGGCACCGGTCATCGTCCCTTGGCAAGAGGTCATCCCATGCCGAGCATAGACGCCCTCGCCGATCGCTTGTCGACCTACCTCGGCGCCGACCAGGTCAACCTGGTGCGCCGGGCGTATTTCTACGCCGAACAAGCCCACGACGGCCAGCGCCGTCGCAGCGGCGAAGCCTACGTCACGCACCCGCTGGCGGTGGCAAGCATCCTTGCCGACATGCACATGGACCATCAGAGCCTGATGGCCGCCATGCTTCATGACGTGATCGAAGACACCGGCATCGCCAAGGAAGCACTCAGCTCGCAATTTGGCGAAACCGTGGCCGAACTGGTCGACGGCGTCAGCAAGCTGACCCAGATGAACTTCGAGACCAAGGCCGAAGCCCAGGCGGAAAACTTCCAGAAAATGGCCATGGCCATGGCCCGGGATATCCGTGTGATCCTGGTCAAGCTGGCCGACCGCCTGCACAACATGCGCACCCTCGAAGTGCTGTCCGGCGAAAAGCGCCGGCGCATCGCCAAAGAAACCCTGGAAATCTACGCCCCCATCGCCAACCGCCTGGGCATGCACAGTGTGCGCGTAGAGTTCGAAGACCTCGGCTTCAAGGCCATGCACCCGATGCGCTCGGCGCGCATCTACCAGGCGGTCAAGCGCGCCCGCGGCAACCGCAAGGAAATCGTCAACAAGATCGAAGAGTCGCTGGCCCACTGCCTGGCGGTCGACGGTATCGAAGGCGAAGTCAGCGGCCGGCAGAAGCACCTCTATGGCATCTACAAGAAGATGCGCGGCAAACGCCGGGCCTTCAACGAGATCATGGACGTCTACGCGTTCCGCATCATCGTCGACAAGGTCGACACCTGCTACCGCGTGCTGGGCGCCGTGCACAACCTGTACAAGCCGCTGCCGGGGCGCTTCAAGGATTACATCGCGATCCCCAAGGCCAACGGCTACCAGTCGCTGCATACCACGCTGTTCGGCATGCACGGGGTCCCGATCGAGATCCAGATCCGCACCCGCGAAATGGAAGAGATGGCCAACAACGGCATCGCCGCCCACTGGCTGTACAAGTCCAGTGACGACGAGCAGCCCAAGGGCACCCATGCCCGGGCGCGCCAATGGGTCAAAGGCGTGCTGGAAATGCAGCAACGCGCGGGCAACTCCCTTGAATTCATCGAGAGCGTGAAGATCGACCTGTTCCCGGACGAGGTCTATGTGTTCACGCCCAAGGGCCGGATCATGGAGCTGCCCAAAGGCTCCACGGCGGTCGACTTCGCCTACGCGGTGCACACCGACGTCGGCAACAGCTGCATTGCCTGCCGCATCAACCGCCGCCTGGCGCCGCTGTCCGAACCGCTGCAGAGCGGCTCGACGGTCGAGATCGTCAGCGCCCCGGGGGCGCGACCGAACCCGGCCTGGCTCAACTTCGTGGTGACCGGCAAGGCCCGTACGCACATCCGCCATGCGCTCAAACTGCAGCGCCGCTCGGAATCCATCAGCCTCGGCGAACGCCTGCTGAACAAGGTTCTCAACGGCTTCGACAGCGCCCTGGACAAGATCCCCCAGGAGCGCATCCAGGCCATGCTCGGCGAATACCGCCTGGAGCTGATCGAAGACCTGCTCGAAGACATCGGCCTGGGCAACCGCATGGCCTACGTAGTGGCCCGCCGCCTGCTGTCCACCGAAGGCGAGCAACTGCCAAGCCCGGAAGGCCCGCTGGCCATTCGCGGCACCGAAGGCCTGGTGTTGAGCTACGCCAAATGCTGCACGCCGATCCCGGGCGACCCGATTGTCGGTCACCTGTCGGCGGGCAAAGGCATGGTGGTGCACCTGGAAAACTGCCGCAACATCAGCGAAATCCGCCACAACCCGGAAAAATGCATCCAGCTGTCCTGGGCCAAGGATGTCACCGGCGAATTCAACGTCGAGCTGCGCGTCGAGCTTGAGCACCAGCGCGGCCTGATCGCGCTGCTGGCCAGCAGCGTCAACGCCGCCGACGGCAATATCGAGAAAATCAGCATGGATGAACGCGATGGTCGCATCAGCGTGGTCCAACTGGTGGTCAGCGTGCACGACCGTGTGCACCTGGCACGCGTGATCAAGAAACTGCGCGCCCTGACCGGGGTGATCCGAATCACCCGCATGCGTGCGTAGCCCAATAACAGCAAGGAGTCATCATGACCAAGACCGTCATCACCAGTGACAAGGCCCCAGCCGCCATCGGCACCTATTCCCAGGCGATCAAGGCCGGCAACACGGTGTACATGTCCGGGCAGATCCCGCTGGACCCGAAAACCATGGAACTGGTCGAAGGCTTCGAAGCCCAGACCGTCCAGGTCTTCGAAAACCTCAAAGCCGTTGCTGAAGCCGCTGGCGGTTCGTTCAAGGACATCGTCAAGCTGAACATCTTCCTCACCGACCTCAGCCACTTCGCCAAGGTCAACGAGATCATGGGCAAGTACTTCGACCAGCCGTACCCGGCCCGCGCCGCCATTGGCGTTGCTGCCCTGCCGAAAGGCTCGCAGGTTGAAATGGATGCCATCCTGGTCATCGAGTAACACCCCCGAGGGCGCGCCGCCCGGTGCGCCCTCATCCCCCGCCCCTGCAAGGACCCCCGCCATGCGCTACGCGCTCGCCCTGTCGCTGCTCGCCACCCTGTTGAGCGGCTGCGCCAGCCACAGCCCGGAAGACCTCAACGGTACCTGGATCAACCAGAACGCCATCGACGCTGCCGCCAAAGGCTCCAACCTGCGCCAGGCCCTGCTCGCCAACGGCCCGAACCTTGAGTGGAAGGTCAACGTTGCCGCCAGCCAGGCCACCTTCAGCAATGGCTTTGAAGCGGGCGACGGCAAGCTCAAGGCGCTCAAAGATGGCCAGTGGGAAGTCGATTTCTACGGTAACTACGCCGAGACGCTGAGCCTGGACGGCGACGAACTGGTTCAAACGGCCAGTGACGCCAACCCGCAGCAGAGCTTCCAGCGCGCCGAAACCCCGGCACCCATTGATGCGCCAGCTGGCACCACCTTTGAAACCGAGCTGTACAAGGCTTACATGGGTGGCGACTGGAAGATTATCGAGGGCCCGGGACAGGGTGCAGTGGCGCATTTTCGCGCCAACGGCAGCCTCGACGGCCTGCCCGGCCTGGATCGCTACGCGCTGTGCCTGGCTGGTGATTGCGCGGCCATGAGCGGCGAGCACGACAGCCTGTGGCTGGAACGCAACCAGCAGGGCAACCCGTGGATTTTCACGCGTGACGGCAAACAGCTGGAAATCTTCCAGGCCGTCAACAAGGCCCAGGCCGACGAGATGCCCGATCTGCAACCTGGCCCTCGTCGCTGGCTGCTTGAGCGTCAGTAAGGGTTAATTGCTACCGGCAAGGATGGCCGCATAGCCTTCCTTGTAGCTTGGGTACTGTGGCGCCCAGCCCAGTGCCCGGGCCCGGGCGTTGCTGCAGCGCTTGCTGCCGGCACGGCGCACCCGCTCCTGTTCCGACCACTGGGTAACGCCCATGTACTCGCGCAGCCAGGCAACCACGTCAAACAGCGGCGCCGGCGCGTCATCGACACCGATGTAGCAGTCGTCCACAGCCTTGCCTTGCTGATCGCTCTTGAGCAAGAACGCCAGCAGCCCGGCAGCATCTTCAGCGTGAATGCGGTTGCCGTACAGCGGCGGCTCTTCGGTTACTCGATAACCCTGGCGGACCTGGCTGAGCAGCCATTCGCGACCCGGGCCGTAGATGCCCGTAAGGCGCACGATGGTCGCCGGGATGCCGCTGGCCAGGGCCAGTTGCTCGGCTTCGAGCATGACCTTGCCCGAATAGCCTTCAGGCGCCACGGCAGCAGTTTCGTCAATCCACTCGCCGTCCTTCTGCGCATACACGCTGCTGCTCGAGACAAACAGCAGGCGCCGCGGCTTTTGCCCGCGCTCGGCCAGCCAGGCCAGCACGTTGCGCAGGCCCTCGACATAAGCGGCCTGATAACCGGCTTCGTCATGCTGGCTGGCGGCAACGCTGTAGACCAGGTAATCCGGAGCGTCAACCGGCCAGTCGGCCGGGCAACGCGAGTCATTCAAGTCGGCAGCGATCGCCGTCACCCCCTCTGGCAATTGGCCAACACTGCGGCGCAAGCCGCTCACCGGCCAGCCAGAGGCCAGCAATTGCTTGGCCAGACGGCCACCGACATCGCCACAACCGACGATCAGAACTGAGGGCGCAGACATCCTGAAACTCCGCAAATCAAAGGCCCAGCCTATCCAAATAAATCGATAGGCGGCTAGCTATGATGGAAAAAAAGTAACTTTATTACTTCTGCTAACAAGAATTACTTGCAATAATGGCCACCCAATTTTGTTCTCGGCCTGTCTCGAGGCCTGGAAGGACAACCACCTCTTTCTTCTTCATCAGGTCAGGCCAGCATGACACGTATCCAACCTTCCGCTTCGCCAACCACGTCGCGCGCATGGCGCGCCGTTGCCGCGCTGATGCTCAGCCTGGTGATGGCACCCGCCGCCCTGGCCGATGAGCCGACCACCGCACCCGCCACTCCAGCCGCCGCCGTTGCACCGGCCGCACCGGGTGCCGAACAGGCTGCTGCGCCGACCGATCCGGCTGCCGCGCCTGCTGTTGCTCCGGTTGATGGCCAGGCCGCCAGCCCGGCTGACGAAAGCGTTGAAGCACTGGTTGAAGATACCAGCCTGGGCATGGCCCACGACCTGTCGCCATGGGGCATGTACAAGAACGCCGACATCGTGGTGAAGATCGTCATGATCGGCCTGGCCATCGCCTCGATCATTACCTGGACCATCTGGATCGCCAAAGGCTTCGAGCTGCTGGGCGCCAAGCGTCGTCTGCGTGGCGAGATCGCCGCCCTCAAGCGTGCCACCACCCTCAAGGAAGCCAGCGACAGTGCCAACAAAGAAGGCACCCTGGCCCACATCCTGGTTCACGATGCCCTGGATGAAATGCGCCTGTCGGCCAATACCCGCGAGAAAGAAGGCATCAAGGAGCGCGTCAGCTTCCGCCTTGAGCGCCTGGTAGCTGCCAGCGGCCGCAACATGAGCAGCGGCACCGGCGTCCTCGCCACCATCGGTTCCACCGCGCCGTTCGTCGGTCTGTTCGGTACCGTCTGGGGCATCATGAACAGCTTCATCGGCATCGCCAAGACCCAGACCACCAACCTCGCCGTGGTTGCCCCGGGTATCGCCGAAGCCCTGCTGGCCACCGCCCTGGGCCTGGTCGCAGCGATCCCTGCGGTGGTCATTTACAACGTCTTCGCCCGCTCCATTGCCGGTTACAAGGCGCAGGTGTCCGATGCCTCGGCCGAAGTCCTGCTGCTGGTCAGCCGCGACCTGGACCACCAGCCAGGCGATCGCGCCGCGGCACCTCACATGGTTAAAGTGGGCTAAGCCATGGGCCTGCATCTTAACGAAGGTGGCGACGACCTCGCCGAAAACCACGAAATCAACGTCACGCCGTTCATCGACGTCATGTTGGTCCTGCTGATCATCTTCATGGTGGCAGCGCCGCTGGCAACCGTCGACATCAAGGTCGACCTGCCAGCCTCGACCGCAAAACCGGCGCCGAGGCCCGAGAAGCCGGTGTTCCTCAGCGTCAAGGCTGACCAGAACCTGTACGTCGGTGACGAGCAGGTCCAGCGTGACCAGCTCGGCGCGATTCTCGACGCCAAGACCAAGGGCGACAAGGACACCACGATCTTCTTCCAGGCCGATAAAGGTGTCGATTACGGCGATCTGATGGAAGTCATGAACACGCTGCGCGCGGCCGGTTACCTGAAAGTCGGTCTGGTCGGCCTTGAGACGGCAGCCAAGAAATGATCAAGACGCGGCATAAGCTGGCGCGTTACAGCAGTAGTCTGGCGATTGTGCTGGGTATCCATGCCGTTGCCGTGTTGCTGACGCTCAATTGGTCGGTGCCCCAAGCGATCGAGTTGCCGCCTGCGGCAATGATGATCGAAATGGCCCCGATGCCCGAACCGGCCCCGCCACCTCCACCCAAGGTGGTCACCCCGCCACAGCCGCCAGCGCCGGTCGAAGAACCGCCGCTGCCGAAACTGGCCGAGGCGCCGAAACCGAAAATCGCCATTGCCAAGCAGGTCAAGCCAAAGGCCAAACCGCAGCCGCCCAAGCCCGAGAAAAAGCCTGAGCCGCCGCAGGAAAAGCCGGCCGACGAGGAAGTGGTCGATACACCGCCAACCACCGCACCGTCGCAGAAATCGGCGGCTCCGGCGCCGAGCATCGCCACCAACAGCAATGCCCTGCCGACCTGGCAGAGCGATCTGCTGCGACACCTGGCGAAGTACAAGCGCTACCCGGAAAACGCCCGGCGCATGCGTATGGAAGGCATCAACCGCCTGCGCTTCGTGGTCGATGGCGAGGGCAAGATCCTCTCCTATGCCCTGGCTGGTGGATCGGGCAGCGCGGCACTGGATCGGGCGACCCTGGAGATGATCCGTCGCGCGCAACCGGTGCCACCGCCGCCTAAAGAACTGCTCAACAACGGCAGCATTGAAGTGATCGCGCCTTTCGTCTACTCGCTGGACAAACGCTAACGCTTTGTTTCTGTCACAAACGAGCAAGTCTGATAACGTGCGTCTATCGATTGCAGCCGCTATGCTGGGGCCGCAACTTCATGGACGCACGTTATGACCCTCACAGAATTGCGCTACATCGTCACCCTCGCCCAGGAGCAGCACTTCGGCCACGCCGCCGAACGCTGCCACGTCAGCCAGCCGACCCTGTCGGTCGGCGTCAAGAAGCTTGAGGACGAGCTGGGTGTACTGATCTTCGAGCGCAGTAAAAGCGCGGTACGCCTGACCCCGGTCGGCGAAGGCATCGTTGCCCAGGCGCAAAAGGTACTCGAGCAGGCCCAGGGCATTCGCGAGCTGGCCCAGGCCGGCAAGAACCAGCTGACCGCCCCGCTGAAAGTCGGCGCGATCTACACCGTCGGCCCCTACCTGTTCCCGCACCTGATCCCGCAACTGCACCGGGTCGCCCCGCAGATGCCGTTGTACATCGAAGAGAACTTCACCCACATCCTGCGCGACAAGCTGCGCAATGGCGAGCTGGACGCAGTGATCATCGCCCTGCCGTTCAACGAAGCCGACGTACTGACCCTGCCGCTGTACGACGAGCCGTTCTACGTGCTGATGCCCAGCGAGCATCCATGGACCCAGAAAGAAACCATCGACGCCAGCCTGCTCAACGACAAGAGCCTGCTGCTGCTCGGTGAAGGCCACTGCTTCCGTGACCAGGTGCTCGAGGCGTGCCCGACCCTGGCCAAAGGCAGCGACGGCGCCAAGCACACCACGGTCGAGTCCAGCTCGCTGGAAACCATTCGCCACATGGTCGCTTCGGGCCTGGGCGTATCGATCCTGCCGCTGTCGGCAGTGCACAGCCACCATTACGCCCCGGGCGTGATCGAAGTGCGCCCGCTGAGCCCACCGGCGCCGTTTCGGACCGTGGCCATCGCCTGGCGCGCCAGCTTCCCGCGGCCCAAGGCCATCGAGATCCTCGCTGACTCGATCCGCCTGTGCTCGGTCGCCAAACCCGCCGCGAGCCAGTAGGAAAGCACCATGCCGGAGTTGTCCCAGGTCTCGGTGACCGCGCTCAAGGGAGTCGGCGAGGCCATGGCCGAAAAACTCGCCAAGGTCGGCCTGGAGAACCTCCAGGACGTGCTGTTCCACCTGCCGCTGCGCTATCAGGACCGCACCCGCGTGGTGCCCATCGGCGCCCTGCGCCCGGGCCAGGATGCAGTGATCGAAGGCGTGGTCAGTGGCACCGACGTGGTCATGGGCAAGCGCCGCAGCCTGCTGGTGCGCCTGGGCGACGGCAGCGGCGTTCTGAGCCTGCGCTTCTACCACTTCAGCAACGCGCAGAAGGAAGGCCTCAAGCGCGGCACCCACCTGCGCTGCTACGGTGAAGCGCGCCCGGGTGCTTCCGGGCTGGAAATCTACCACCCGGAATACCGCGCGCTGACCGGCGACGAGCCGGCCCCGGTGGAGCAGACCCTGACCCCGATCTACCCGACCACCGAAGGCCTGACCCAGCAGCGCCTGCGCCAGCTGTGCCAGCAGAGCCTGGCCCTGCTCGGCCCGCGCAGCCTGCCGGACTGGCTACCGGACGAACTGGCCCGGGATTACCAACTGGCGCCGCTGGACGATGCGATCCGCTACCTGCACCACCCACCGGCCGATGCCGACGTCGATGAGCTCGCCGAAGGCCACCATTGGGCCCAGCACCGCCTGGCGTTCGAAGAGCTGCTGACCCACCAGCTGTCCCAGCAGCGCCTGCGCGAAAGCCTGCGCGCCCAGCGTGCGCCGGTATTGCCCAAGGCCAGCCGCTTGCCCCAGCAGTACCTGGCCAACCTCGGCTTTGCACCAACCGGTGCCCAGCAACGCGTGGGCAACGAGATCGCCTACGACCTCAGCCAGCCAGAGCCGATGCTGCGCCTGGTGCAAGGCGATGTCGGCGCCGGCAAGACCGTGGTCGCTGCCCTCGCTGCCCTGCAAGCGCTGGAAGCCGGTTACCAGGTGGCGCTGATGGCACCCACTGAGATCCTCGCCGAGCAGCATTTCATCACCTTCAAGCGCTGGCTGGAGCCGCTGGGCATCGAAGTCGCCTGGCTGGCCGGCAAGCTCAAGGGCAAGGCACGCAGCAGCGCCCTGGAACAGATCGCCGCCGGCGCCCCGATGGTGGTTGGCACCCATGCCCTGTTCCAGGAAGAAGTGAAGTTCAAGAACCTGGCCCTGGCGATCATCGACGAACAGCACCGCTTCGGCGTGCAGCAGCGCCTGGCCCTGCGCCAGAAAGGCGTGGGCGGTCAACTGTGCCCGCACCAGCTGATCATGACCGCCACGCCGATCCCGCGCACCCTGGCCATGAGCGCCTATGCCGACCTGGACACCTCGATCCTCGACGAATTGCCGCCAGGCCGCACCCCGGTCAACACCGTGCTGGTAACCGACAGCCGGCGCTTCGAAGTGGTCGAGCGGGTGCGCGCGGCCTGCGCCGAAGGGCGCCAGACCTACTGGGTCTGCACCCTGATCGAAGAATCTGAAGAGCTCACCTGCCAGGCCGCCGAAACCACTTACGAGGAACTTAGCAGCGCCTTGGGCGAGTTGCGTGTCGGCCTGATTCACGGGCGCATGAAACCTGCGGAGAAAGCCGCGGTGATGGCCGAATTCAAGCAGGGCAATTTGCAGCTGCTGGTGGCAACCACGGTGATCGAGGTTGGTGTCGACGTGCCCAATGCCAGCCTGATGATCATCGAGAACCCCGAGCGTCTGGGCCTGGCCCAATTGCACCAGCTGCGCGGCCGGGTTGGCCGGGGCAGCGCGGTGAGCCATTGCGTGCTGCTGTATCACCCGCCGCTGTCGCAGATCGGCCGCGAACGCCTGGGGATCATGCGCGAGACCAACGACGGCTTCATCATCGCCGAGAAAGACCTGGAGCTGCGCGGCCCGGGTGAAATGCTCGGCACCCGCCAGACCGGCCTGCTGCAATTCAAGGTCGCTGACCTGATGCGCGACGCTGACCTGCTGCCCGCCGTGCGCGACGCCGCCCAGGCCCTGCTGGCCCGCTGGCCGTCACACGTCAGCCCCTTGCTGGAACGCTGGCTGCGCCACGGCCAGCAATACGGCCAAGTGTGACGCCCGTCCCAGATTGCGGCCAGCCCGGGGTTCAAGCTGGTTATACTCATGCGATTGAAAAAATTTTGGATACAGACCATGACTGAAGTTGCTCTGGACACCGCAACCCCCCACGCTCCGTCTGTTATCCGGTTGCTGCTCGACAAGCTCGGCATCGCCTACCGCGAAGTGACCGACCATCCGCAGCTGCCGGCCGCCGCCAAAGTGCAGGCCGTACTGCTGGACGACGAAGTCGGCGCGTTGATGGTGCTGTTCCCGCAAAACCAGTTGCTCGACCTCAGCCGCCTGACCGAGCTGACCGGCCGCAAGCTGGCTGCGGTACCGCTGGAACGCCTGCGCCACATGCTGGAAAAGCACGGCCTGAAGATCCTCCCGGGGATTCCGGCGCTGACCAGCTCACCGTGCCTGTACGAAGAAAGCCTGCTGCGTCCCGAGCGCCTGCTGATTCACTCCGGTGAAGCCGGGTTGTTGCTGGAGATCGAGCGCGACGACTTCAAGAAGATGCTCAGCAAGGCCAGCGCCGGCAACTTCGGCGAACTGCTGACCAGCATCCGCCCAAATCTCGACCGCCCCCACGACGACCGCGAAGAAATTTCCCAGGCCGTCCAGGCATTCACCGCCCGGCGCATCCAGCAGCGCCTGGAAAGCACCATCGAGATCCCGCCGCTGGCGGAAACCGCGCAAAAAATCATCAAGCTGCGGGTCGACCCCAACGCCACCATCGATGACATCACCGGCGTGGTCGAAACCGACCCGGCCCTTGCTGCGCAAGTGGTCAGCTGGGCGGCTTCGCCCTACTACGCCTCACCGGGCAAGATCCGCTCGGTGGAAGACGCCATCGTTCGCGTACTCGGCTTTGACCTGGTGATCAACCTGGCCCTGGGCCTGGCGCTGGGCAAAACCCTGAGCTTGCCCAAGGACCACCCGCAACAGACCACGCCGTACTGGCAGCAATCGATCTACACCGCTGCGGTGATCGAGGGCCTGACCCGGGCCATGCCACGGGCCGAGCGCCCGGAATCGGGCCTGACCTACCTGGCCGGGCTGCTGCACAACTTCGGCTACCTGTTGCTGGCGCATGTGTTCCCGCCGCATTTCTCGCTGATCTGCCGGCACCTGGAGGTCAACCCGCACCTGTGCCACAGCTACGTCGAGCAACACCTGCTGGGCATCAGCCGCGAGCAGATCGGCGCCTGGCTGATGCGCTACTGGGACATGCCGGATGAGCTGTCCACCGCCCTGCGCTTCCAGCACGACCCGACCTATGCCGGCGACTGCGCCGCCTTCCCCAACCTGGTGTGCCTGGCGGTACGCCTGCTGCGCTCGCGCGGAATCGGCTCGGGGCCGCAGGAAAGCATCCCCGACGAGCTGCTCGAGCGTCTGAACCTGACCCGCGAAAAAGCCGAGGACGTGGTCAACAAGGTGCTGGAAGCCGAAGCCATGCTGCGTGAGCTGGCCTCGCAATTCAGCCAGCACTGAGGCGTAAGCCTGACCTTGGCGGTCAGGCCTTCTTTTTCGGTTTCAGGTACTTCATCAGGCCCTGGAACCAGATCACCAGCGCCGGGTTGCCCTTGATCTGGATGCTTTTGTCCTGAATCCCCTGCATGAAGGCCAGTTGCTTGTTCTTGGCCTGCAGGGTGGCAAAACCGAACGCGGCATCCTTGAAGGCGATAGCGAAAGCTGGCGCAGGGTGAGTGCCGGATTTGCTGCTGATTCGCAGGTCCTTGACGATGAAATGGCGCGCCGCCTTGCCATCGAGGGTCTGCAGCTGGAACACCAGGTCCTTGTCGGCCAGTTGCTGCTGAAAGGCAGGGTTGTTGCGGCTGGCTTTGGCCATCAGCAGGCCCATGGCCCAAAGGAGAAAGCGAAACTTCATGTGCACGCCTCGGCTAAAAAGTGACTGGCGAAGCAGTTTATAGTCTCGCTACAAAAACGCCATAGTTCTCTACGCTTTACCCGATGATAGCCGCCGTTGGCCTTGTAACCGGGTTATTCACTGACGCCTGAACCTGCTCAACGCGTACAGAATCAACTGGTTCGCGCCGACAGCCGCCAGTGCCGTAGACAACCCCAGCACGCTGCAAAACATTGCGCGCAGCGGATGCTGGGGCAACAGGTAGAGCAGGATTGCGGCAGGAATGGCCGCCGCCAGCAGCAACCGCCACTTGAGCCGCGGCACCAGCGCGATCGCCAGGTTCATCAACACCACGAAGTAGAAGATCAGGTACATGCCCATGCCGATCGCGACGCCGCGCGACATCAGCCCGCCGGCCATCTGCCGGTACATTGTCATGCCAGTGTTGTGCAGCCACAGGTAAGTGACAATGGCCAACAGGTGCACAACCAGAGCGATTGCCAGGCGGTAAGGGCGAGTTACAAGCATTTCTGTGTCTCGTCTTCGACCACGCCTTTGTCGCTCAGGCGCTTGATACCGTCCACGGCGCTGTCGCGGTAACCGCTGGCCTCCAGTGCCGCTTGCTGGTAGCAAGCCATGGCGCGGTCATTGTCCTGCTGGCCAAGCTTGCCTGCCTCGTAGGCAAAGCCAAGCTCCACCAGCCCCCGCGGCGACTCCAGCTTCGCCGATTGGCGCAAGGCTTGAAGCGCTTTGCCCGGGTCCTGGCAGACCCGGTCCTCGGCATACTCTTCGCCGTAGCAAACGAAGTGCGCCAGCATGGCCCCGGCGTCCCGTTCAGTGACCATAGCCGCCTCCAGGAGCTGCACGATGGTCGAGTCCGGCAGTCGTTCGGCATCCCCTGAAAAAATCAGGATGACCGCCTGGACTGCGGCCTCGTTGTTGCCCTTGGTAGCGGCACTGAGCAGACTGTTGAGGGCGGCGTTCATCAGTTGCCCAGGGTTGTCGTA
Organism: Pseudomonas sp. UC 17F4; assembly: GCF_900101695.1. NCBI lineage: Bacteria > Pseudomonadati > Pseudomonadota > Gammaproteobacteria > Pseudomonadales > Pseudomonadaceae > Pseudomonas > Pseudomonas sp. UC 17F4. Next base: position 817,267 of record NZ_FNKV01000001.1, on the reverse strand, counting down.
GAGCCCTGCCCTGCCCAGATTCTCATAGAGCCTGGCGCGCTCGACATCCAGCTCGCCGGCAACCTTCTCCTGGCGCCCGGTAAAGAAGCCCGCCAGCGACCAGTCATCGATCCGCTGTAACACCCAGCATTGGCCGCGGGTAAAGGTATAGACCTTGAGCAGTTCGCCCTTGGTGTCGTGCAACACCACTTGCCGGCTACCCTCCTGCTCGACCACCAGCCCCAGCGCGGCACGCTTGGCCGGCTGTAGCAAGGCCAGCGACGGGCGCTGCTCCGGGGCCAGCTTGCGGATCGCCACACGCGGTTGCTTGCGACCGGGGTAGATCCGCTGCTCGATCAGCGGGTCAGCCACCAGCGACTGCTGCAGCGCTTCGCTCTGGGCAAAAGCGGCGAAAAAGGCGCCAAAATCGTTGTCGGAGCAGTCCGGCATGTCCGCCGGGGCACCAGCGCAGGTTGTCGCCCCGGCCAGCAGCAGGAACGAGCAGAACCACTGCCGCCACGTCGTCGCAAAGCCTTTCATGGTTTGCCTCTGTCGATCAGCTGTTGAGTGGGAGTACACCAGTAGTCACTGAAACCCAGCCAGTAACCCAGCACATCGCGGATAAAGCGCAGGGCGTTTTCCGGCTTGCGGCAATCGGCCTGCTCGTCGGCCACGTCATAGGGCGTATTGCTGATGAAGTAGTTGAGCCAATGGGGCTTCCAGTTGGGTATGGCGATCTCGATATGCCCATCAGCCTTGTACAAGCTGATCCAGACGATGCCGACAGTGCCGTTGTCTTCGTAATCGCGCATGTCCAAAGAGGTCTGCGAGAACAGCGGCGTGCGGTAAACCTGCTTTTGATTGCTGCGGTCAATGAAACGCAGGTAGGCCAGGTCATCGAAAGGCACCAGCAAGCCACCAACCGGCACATTCTCCATGAGATAACGGCCCGATTCGCTGACCACCCTGACTTCGCCTGGCCGGTCGATCAATACCTGGATGTTGTGTCCCACCCAAAGTACCAATGCCCCAACCATCGCCAGGGCAAAATAGTGCCTACGTTTCAAGACTGATCCTTGTTGAATACATTCAGCCGGCCCAACCAGTGGGCAAGCATTATCGCCAGGAAAGTCAGACCACCGGCCAGCGGGCTGAAAAACATCGTACGCACCGGGTGATCCGGCATCAGCCAGTAGATGATCAACGCCACCAGCGCGCCATTGATCATGAGTTTGTGCTTGAGCCGCGGCACGAAAACGATCACCAGGCTGAAGATCACCATCACATCGAACACCAGCCAGAAAATGGCGCCAGACGCCACGCCGCGGGCGGTGAAGCCGCCGTAGATCTGCTTGTAGTAATGAACCCCGATGTCGTTGAGCACCAGGAACAGGAAGCAAGCCAGCGCATGCACGGCCAGGGCGATCAGCCAGCGTTTGATCATCGGGAGTTTCCTTGCAAAGCCTGGCACCAGCTGCGCACATCGTTCCTGTCGAAGCCCGGGCAGTTGTTGTCGCGGGGGATATAGCGATAGGGGTGCGCGGCTTCGTAGGTGAAGTGGTAGTAGTTGTGCTTGTCCTGGCCGTACAGCCAGTAGGACGAGGAGCCCTGGGAAATCTGGTAGGGCTCGAAGGTCAGCATTGAGGATTCGGCGGGGATGAAGTTGTCAGGCTCCATCCACAGCAGCAGCGCGTTCGAATACAACGGCGTGGTCACGCCTGGCAGCAGCAGGAGTACCAGCAACGCCAGGGCCAACCCTTTGCCTTTGCTCATGCCGGCGGCAGGTTCGCATAGTAGGAACCCACCAGTTCCATGACCACCACGGTGGTCAGGCAAATGAACGTCAGCAGTCGATGCCAGAGCTGGTCACGCCAGCGTCGGTGCAGGCTGGTGAGTATCAATATCAGGCAGACAAAGGCCAGGCTGCCGAACAGGTCGCTGTCGGCAACGCCCGCCAGGTAGTTGGGCAAGGTCAAGCCGTCATACATGGCGTTGCCCTGCGCTAGCGGTTAGTGCGAATCCTTCGGTCTTCATCACGGCCCTCCCTGGACACTTCCCCGTCCTTGCGACGGCGGCCGCGTATGCTAGCCAGATGCCAGGGCGGCGGCAATAAAAAACGGGCACCTTGTGCGGTGCCCGTTTTTCACTGCAATCGATCTGTGCGAGGCATCACGGATTGACGCTGTCCTTCAGGGATTTGCCTGGTTTGAAAGCAACGGTGTTGCTGGCCTTGATCTTGACCGGCTCGCCGGTTTGCGGGTTTTTGCCCGTGCGGGCACCGCGGTGGCGCTGCAGGAAGGTACCGAAGCCGACCAGGGTCACGCTGTCCTTGCGGTGCAGGGCGCCGGTGATTTCTTCGAGCACGGCGTTGAGCACGCGGTTGGCTTGCTCTTTGGTGAGATCAGCCTTTTCCGCAATGGCGGCGGCGAGTTCTGGTTTACGCATAGTGAAGCCTCTTTGACGGTTTTTTTGTTGTTATGCCGTGCTGCTCTTGAAGAACAGCGCCCAAGGCACCGCAGGCTCTAAACTGCGGCAGACGGAGTGAGAATGGCATGCCCTCAGGGGCCGCGCCAGTCTCTGGGCGGCCATTGTTGGGGCAAAGGCAGGGGAAATCCGACAGAACGCCGGTTATTTACGCCATCAGCGCCGGAAGTTGCCGATTTAGAGCCAGCTTGTCCATGACGGCGGTGCCGGTCAGGGCATAGCCCAGCAGTTGGCCGTCTGCGTCATGGCAGAGCACCTTGAGGTCGGCGCCCTGGCCTTCAACGCTCCACTGGCCCTCACGGCCATGGGGCACAGGCGACACCACCAGCGGGCAGGCCGGGGTTTTAACCGTAACCGGCATCGGCCCGTAGGCGACCGCTGTCGGGTTGCCGGCCAGGGTTTGCGCCAGCGCCCGGGCGCAACTCATCAACGGCATCACATACAGCAGATTGAGGCCATCGACTTCGGCGCAATCACCGAGGGCGAAGATGTTGGCGTGGGAGGTACGCAGCTGGCGATCAACCACTACGCCGCGATTGACCTGCAACCCCGCAGCCGAGGCCAGGTCGATGCGTGGGCGCAGGCCAACAGCCGAAACCACCAGGTCGCAAGCAATCACACTGCCGTCGGACAAGTGCGCTTCCAGGCCCTGCTCCAGCCGCTGCAGGCGGGTCAGTACCGGGCCCAGGTGGAAACGCACGCCCAGCTCTTGAAGGCCGGCCTGAACCGCGGCTGCCGCCATCGGGTGCAGCAAGGTCGGCATGACCTGCTCGCACGGCGCCACCAGCTCGACCTGATAGCCACCCAGGCTCATGTCGTTGGCGAACTCACAGCCGATCAGGCCGGCGCCGAGGATCAGCACCCGTTGCTTGCCAGCGGCGGCGGCACGGAAACGGGCGTAGTCTTCGAGGTCGTTGATCGGGAAGATCAGCTCGCCTGCATCGCCTTCGACCGGCACCCGCACGGTTTCGGCGCCCCAGGCCAGGATCAGGTCGCGGTAGTGAACCTGCTCTTCACCGATCCACAGGCGTTTGTGGCCCGGGTCGATGCCGCTGATGCGGGTGTGGGTGCGCACCTCGGCCTTGAGCTGCTCGGCCATGGCGCCGGGTGCGGCCATGCTAAGGCCGTCGGCGTCCTTGTTCTTGGCGAAACCGGTGGAAAGCATCGGCTTGGAGTAGGAGCGGCCGTCGTCGGCGGTAATCAGCAACAACGGCGTATCGCCGTCGAGCTTGCGAAACTCGCGAGCCAGGTTGTAACCCGCCAGACCTGTACCGACAATCACCACTGGAGCCGTCATGCGCTGCCTTCCTTGAAATCTGATTGAAATGTGATCAGTTGATTTCGATCATCTCGAAATCCATCTTGCCGACACCGCAGTCCGGGCACAGCCAGTCTTCGGGTACGTCTTCCCACCTGGTGCCTGGAGCGATGCCGTCGTCCGGCCAACCGTCAGCTTCGTTGTAGACCAGGCCACAGACAATACATTGCCACTTTTTCATAACGCACTTCCTCGAAAGACTCAGGCATTGGAGTGGCCGCTCTCGTGAAGATTACAGTGGCGGCCATCAAAGAAAGGGCTTTGTACTGGAGCCAGGTGCCAGCATGCAAGCCGGATCGGGCAATCATGCTAAGCTCGGCGTCTCTCTGGCCTGTTATTCGATACCGCCGTGCCGTACGAAACATTGCAAGCGCCCGCTGCACTCTGGCTGCAGCACCCTGACCTGGCAGACAGCACATCGCCCACGACTCGCGACTGGTTGTACGACCAGGGCTCCCTGACCCGCCGCCTGATTCAATTATCCGCCGATCACTTTTGCGTGACACCCCTTTGCGAGGGCTGGCAACGCCTGCGCGAAGACGAATGCCAGGCCCTTGACCTGCCGTTGGGCAGCGAAGGCTGGGTGCGCGAAGTGTACTTGCGCGGCCATGGCCAGCCCTGGGTGTTTGCCCGCAGCGTGGCCGCGCGCAGCTCGCTGGAAAGTGGCGGCCTGGACATGGAAGCGCTGGGCAGCCGCTCATTGGGCGAACTGCTGTTCTGCGAACAGGGCTTTGTCCGCCGGCCCATCGAGGTCTGCCACTATCCGCAGGCCTGGCTGCCGCTGGAGCAGTGCCATGCAGGCTTGTGGGGGCGCCGTTCGCGCTTTGATCGCGACGCCTTGAGCGTGCTGGTGGCCGAGGTGTTCTTGCCTACACTGTGGATTGCCGCCGACACCCCATCGGAGACCCGCTGATGTACCTGCAGTTGCTCAAGTCGTTCAATCGCCTGCACCCCCGGGCCTGGGACTTCATCCAGCTGAGCCGGATGGACCGTCCGATTGGCATCTACCTGCTGCTGTGGCCGACCCTTTCGGCCGTCTGGATTGCCGCCAAGGGCGCGCCGACCCTGGCCAACGTGCTGATATTCACCCTCGGCGTGGTGCTGATGCGCGCTGCCGGCTGCGCCATCAACGATTTCGCCGACCGCAAGGTCGATGGCCACGTCAAACGCACTGCCGACCGCCCGCTGGCCGCCGGACGGATCAACGCCCGCGAGGCGCTGACCCTGTTTGCGGTATTGGTCGGGGTGAGTTTCTTGCTGGTGCTGTGCACCAATGCCACCACGGTGTGGCTGTCGTTCGGCGCTGTGGCGCTGGCGGCCTGTTACCCGTTCATGAAGCGCTACACCTACTACCCGCAGGTGGTGCTGGGGGCGGCCTACTCCTGGGGCATCCCCATGGCCTTCACCGCCGCCACCGGCGAGCTGCCGGCCATCGCCTGGCTGCTGTACATCGCCAACCTGCTGTGGACCGTGGGCTACGACACGTACTACGCCATGGTCGACCGCGATGACGACCTGAAAATCGGGGTCAAATCCACCGCCATCCTGTTCGGTGAAGCCGATCGGGTGATCATCCTCACCTTGCAGGTATTGTCCCTTGGCTGCCTGTTACTGGCCGGCAACCGCTTCGAGCTGGGCGGCTGGTTCCACCTGGGACTGATGGCAGCCTTGCTGTGCTTTGCCTGGGAGTTCTGGTCGACGCGCAAGCTGGACCGCGAATCGTGCTTCAAGGCCTTCTTGCACAACCACTGGGCCGGGTTGCTGGTGTTTGTCGGCATCGTGCTGGATTACAGCTTCTGATTCATCGCGGGGCATGCCCGCTCCTGCACCTGTAGGAGCGGGCTTGCCCCGCGACTGAAGGCACTATTACTTGATCACGTGCCAGACGTCTTTCATGCCATCGCCGGTCATGTCACCGGCTTTCTTGTCCTTGATGAAGGTGTACACCGGCTTGCCTTTGTAGGCCCACTGCATCGAACCGTCATCGCGCTTGATTTGTGTCCAGCCCTCTTCAGCCATGTCGCCAGATTTGACCATAAGCGGCGGCCAGTTCTTGGCACACTCATCGTTGCACATGGACTTGCCGCCCGAATCCTTGTCAAAGGTGTAGAGCGTCATTCCAGCATGGTCGACCATCATGCCGTCCTTCATCATGGCATGATGGGCCGACGCTATCCCTGGCAACGCCAGTGCCACTGCAGCGAAAAGCGTCATCCAGTTCAGCGTATGTCGTGTCATTGGATTCACCGTAATTCTCGGGAGAGGGAATTTAAGCCTAGCCCAGTAACAGAATGTTGCTGCAATGGCCCACGAGCTGTCACACGACTGCAATAATTCCGTTATCTAATGCGGGCCAAGACACCTTTAATGGAAGAGGTTTAAGCATGGTTGGCAGAAACATTCTGATCGTTGACGACGAAGCGCCAATTCGCGAGATGATCGCCGTTGCATTGGAAATGGCCGGCTATGACTGCCTGGAAGCCGAAAACTCCCAGCAGGCCCACGCCATCATCGTCGACCGCAAGCCGGACCTGATCCTGCTCGACTGGATGCTCCCGGGCACCTCCGGTATCGAACTGGCCCGCCGTCTCAAGCGCGACGAGCTGACCGGCGACATCCCGATCATCATGCTCACCGCCAAGGGTGAGGAAGACAACAAGATCCAGGGCCTGGAAGTCGGCGCCGACGACTACATCACCAAGCCTTTCTCGCCGCGCGAGCTGGTGGCCCGGCTCAAGGCCGTGCTGCGCCGCGCCGGCCCGAGCGATGGCGAAGCGCCGATCGAAGTCGGCGGCCTGCTGCTCGATCCAATCAGCCACCGGGTGACCATCGATGGCAAGCCGGCCGAAATGGGCCCGACCGAATACCGCCTGCTGCAATTCTTCATGACCCACCAGGAGCGCGCCTACACCCGTGGCCAACTGCTCGACCAGGTCTGGGGCGGCAACGTCTATGTCGAGGAACGCACCGTCGACGTGCATATCCGCCGCCTGCGCAAGGCGTTGGGCGATGCCTACGAAAATCTGGTACAAACCGTCCGCGGCACCGGTTACCGGTTCTCAACTAAAAGTTGAGAAAGCTGCAAGCTGTAAGCCCCAAGCTGCAAGAAAGAGCAAAAGCACACGCAGATCCGCTTCAACCTTGCAGCTTGTAGCTTGCAACGTGCAGCTGATCCGCTAAGGATCCCAATTGAACCAGAACTGGCATGGCACCCTGATTCGCCACATGCTGTTGCTGATCACCGTCTGCCTGCTGGCCGGCCTGATCAGCGGCTACTATGGCTGGAGCCTGGCCCTGGGCCTGGCGATCTACCTGGGCTGGACCCTCAAGCAACTGCTGCGCCTGCACGAATGGCTGCGCCTGCACAAACCCGATGAAGCACCGCCCGATGGCTATGGCCTGTGGGGCGAGGTGTTCGACAGCATCTACCATCTGCAACGCCGCGACCAGCGCGTGCGCGGGCGTCTGCAGGCGGTGATCGACCGGGTGCAGGAGTCCACCGCCGCCCTCAAGGATGCGGTGATCATGCTCGACAGCGATGGCAACCTGGAGTGGTGGAACCGCGCCGCGGAAACCCTGCTCGGCCTCAAGACCCCGCAGGACAGCGGCCAGCCAGTTACCAACCTGGTACGTCATCCACGCTTCAAGGAGTACTTCGAGCAGGAGAACTACCTCGAACCGCTGGAGATCCCCTCGCCGATCAACGACCGCATGCGCGTGCAACTGCACATCACCCGTTACGGCAACAACGAGCACCTGATGCTGGTACGCGATGTCACCCGCATCCATCAGCTGGAGCAGATGCGCAAGGATTTCGTCGCCAACGTCTCCCACGAACTGCGCACGCCGCTGACGGTGATCGCCGGCTACCTGGAAACCCTGCTCGATAACGTCGAAGAGGTGAACCCGCGCTGGGTTCGTGCCCTGCAGCAGATGCAGCAGCAAGGCGGGCGCATGCAAACGCTGCTCAACGACCTGCTGTTGCTGGCCAAGCTGGAAGCCACCGACTACCCCTCGGACAACCAGCCAGTAGCGGTCGAGACCCTGCTGCAATCGATCAAGGGCGACGCCCAGGCATTGTCCGGGCAGCGTAACCAGCGCATCAGCCTGGAGGCGCAGCCGGGCATTCGCCTCAAGGGTAGCGAGGCGGAGCTGCGCAGCGCCTTCTCCAACCTGGTGTTCAATGCAGTCAAATACACCCAGGACGAAGGCCAGATCCGCATCCGCTGGTGGGCCGACGAGCAAGGCGCACACCTGAGCGTGCAGGACTCGGGCATCGGCATCGACCCCAAGCATCTGCCACGCCTGACCGAGCGCTTCTACCGCGTCGACTCCAGCCGTGCCTCCAATACCGGTGGCACCGGCCTGGGCCTGGCGATCGTCAAGCACGTGCTGCTGCGCCATCGCGCGCGCCTGGAAATCAGCAGCGTGCCAGGCCATGGCAGCACCTTTACCTGCCATTTCGCCCCGGTGCAGATAGCCTCGCGCCAGGCATCCTGAGCCGCCGCCCTTTAAATTTGCGCAGTCAGCCGCTACATTGGCTGACTCGCGCCAGCTCATGCTGGCATTGCTGTACTCCCTTTCTTAAAAGACGGACCCCGTAAAACTCCATCATGGACCCTTCCCCTGGTTTCAACCTCGCTGCACTTTTCGCCGATTTCGGCATGATTCTTTTCGCTCTGCTGCTGGTTCTGCTCAACGGCTTCTTCGTTGCCGCCGAGTTCGCCATGGTCAAATTGCGCTCGACCCGGGTCGAGTCGATTGCCGAGCAGCATGGCTGGCGCGGGCAGATCCTGCGCACCGTACACAGCCAGCTGGACGCCTACCTGTCCGCTTGCCAACTGGGCATCACCCTGGCCTCGCTGGGCCTGGGCTGGGTCGGTGAGCCGGCCTTCGCGCACCTGCTCGAACCCCTGCTGGCCGCCGTCGGCGTTGAATCGCCGGAAGTCATCAAGGGCATCTCGTTCTTCAGCGCCTTCTTCGTCATCTCCTACCTGCACATCGTTGTCGGTGAGCTGGCGCCCAAGTCCTGGGCGATCCGCAAGCCCGAACTGCTGTCGCTGTGGACGGCGGTGCCGCTGTACCTGTTCTACTGGCTGATGTACCCGGCCATCTACCTGCTCAACGCCAGCGCCAACGCCATCTTGCGTATTGCCGGCCAGGGCGAGCCCGGGCCGCACCACGAACACCACTACAGCCGTGAAGAACTCAAGCTGATCCTGCACTCCAGCCGTGGCCAGGACCCTAGCGACCAAGGCATGCGGGTACTGGCCTCGGCGGTGGAAATGGGCGAGCTGGAAGTGGTCGACTGGGCTAACTCGCGGGAAGACATGGTCTGCCTCGATGCCAACGCGCCGCTCAAGGAAATCCTCGCGATGTTCCGTCGGCACAAGTTCAGTCGCTACCCGGTACTCGATGCCGAGCGCGGCGAATTCATCGGCCTGCTGCACATCAAGGACCTGCTGCTGGAGCTGGCCGATCTCGACCATATCCCCGAGTCTTTCAACCTGGCCGAGCTGACCCGGCCGCTGGAGCGCGTGTCGCGGCACATGCCGCTGGCGCACCTGCTCGAGCAGTTCCGCAAAGGCGGTGCGCACTTTGCGCTGGTCGAGGAAGCCGACGGCAAGGTCATCGGCTACCTGACCATGGAGGACGTGCTGGAAGTGCTGGTTGGCGACATCCAGGACGAACACCGCAAGGCCGAGCGCGGCATCCTCGCCTACCAGCCGGGCAAGCTGCTGGTACGCGGCGACACCCCGCTGTTCAAGGTCGAGCGCCTGCTTGGCGTGGATCTGGACCACATCGAGGCCGAAACCCTCGCCGGCCTGGTCTACGAGACCCTCAAGCGGGTTCCGGAAGAGGAAGAGCTACTGGAAGTCGAAGGCCTGCGCATTATCATCAAAAAGATGAAGGGGCCGAAGATCGTCCTGGCCAAGGTGCTCAAGCTCGATTGAGCCGCCTCAGGGGTTGCCGGCGGTAAAGTTCGGCAGCCCGCCGACGGGCTGGTTGAACTGGTAGGGTATCGACTCCAGCGCCAGCCCGACGTTGCGCTGCACCACAAAGTGCAAGTGCGGGCCGCTGCTGTTGCCGGTATTGCCGGATTTTGCCAGCGGCGTGCCGTACACCACCCGCTGCCCTTCCCTGACCACCACTGAGCCGCGCATCAGGTGCAGGTACACGCCCATGGTGCCGTCTTCGTGAAGGATGCGCACAAAGTTGCCTGACGGATGACTGCCACGGCCGCTCTGGCTGTTTTCGGTCTTGATCACCACCCCTGCCCGTGCGGCGATGATCGGCGTGCCTTCAGGCATGGCGATGTCCATGGCATAACGGCCCTTGGGCCCGAAGTGGCTGTAGCGGCCATTGGGCCCCTGGGTCAGGCGAAAGGGCCCGCCGCGCCAGGGCAATGGGTAACGGAACGCCTGTTGACGCTGGCCCGGGTTGCCCAGGGCAAAATCGAACTTGCTCTTGTAGCTCACCGGCTTGCCGGGCTGGCGGGCACTGAGCAGCGTCAGTGCCACCGTGCTGCGCGCCGGCACCACTCGCCGCACCAAACGCGACGCCCCACCCTGGACATTGCCCAGGCGCTCCAGGCGCAGCTCTACCTCGACCGGCGCGTAGGTGTCGTTACGCGCACTGAAGCGCACGCCTGCGGCAAAGCGGTTGGCCTGCAACTGCACCTGGGTTTCCAGTTGCTCAACCATCCTGTCGCCAAAGACAAACGCCCGGCCGCCGGGAATCGGTCGATCGGAATAAGACACCACGCCGTAGGCGTCGGTACTTTTGTAAAGGGTCATGGCCAGCACAGGGCCGCAGGCCATGAGCAAGGCGCAGAACAGCAGCGTGCGTGCAGGCATGAGTAGTGGCTTTTTGACAGTGAGTGGTCTGTCGAAGCCTAGCAGCGGATTTTGGCGGGGGTATGGCGAGAGTGTTTCAGGGGTGTACCAGGAGACGAACGGTGCATTGATCGCCGGCAAGGCCGGCTCCTGTAGGCGCCGGCTTGCCCCGCGAAGAGGCCAGCCCAGTCAATACATCAGGTGTTGTCTGGATTGCGACCGCTGCGCGCTCGATCGCGGGCAAGGCCCGCTCCCACAGGGCCTTCAGGCCCCTGGCACGAAGTGCTTCTGCGCCGAACCGCGGGCGATCAGGCGCGACAGGTAGTCGAGCTTCTGCGCATCCTGGTCAACGAACTTGAAGGTCAGTTGCAACCAGTCGCTGTCGGGTTTCGGCTCCAGCGCGGCAACCGCATGCAGGTAGCCGTTGAGGCGGGCGATCTCGGCGTTCTCGCCCTGCTCCAGGTCGAGTACCGCGCCTTCCAGAACCTGTGGCAGGGTTTCGCCACGGCGCACCACCAGCAGCGCTTCCTTGAGGCTCAAGGCCTTGATCACACACGGCTGCACGCCGCTTGGCAGGCGCAGTTGGCCCTGGCCACGCCCTGCCGGCGCCGCAGCTGCAGGCTTGGGAGCGCTCACCAGGGGTTTGGCCGCGGCTACCGGGGCCACCGGGGCTGTCGGCTTGACCGTTTCGGCACGGCCGCCAGTCAGGGCGCTCAGCGAGTCGTTGGCAAACGCCGACGTCGCGCGGGTCGGCGCACTGGCCAGCAAGGTGTCGAGCTTGCCGACCTTGGTCAGGGCTTTTTTCACCTTGGTCAGCAGTTGCTCGTTGGTGAACGGCTTGCCGACGAAATCCGAGACCCCGGCCTGAATCGCCTGGACCACGTTCTCCTTGTCGCCACGGCTGGTCACCATGATGAACGGCAGGGTCTTCATCGACTCTTGCTGACGGCACCAGGTCAGCAGCTCAAGGCCGGACATTTCCGGCATTTCCCAGTCGCACAGGACCAGGTCGAAAGCCTCACGGCTCAGCAAGGTCTGGGCCTTGCGGCCGTTGACCGCATCTTCGATGACGATACCGGGGAAGTAGTTACGCAGGCACTTCTTGACCAGGTCGCGAATGAACGGCGCATCATCCACAACCAACACACTGACTTTACTCATCGCCACTCCTATTGAATCCCGACTAGCATAACGCTGACTGATGGCCATTTGCCAAACATTGGGTCACGCCGGGACTCGTTGTTTCGTTCGCGGCTGCCTCACCCGCAAACGAAAACGCCCGGCCAAGGCCGGGCGTTCATTCTCGGGCAGTCTTAGTTATCGTCAGATTTGCCCGGAACATTAGCCTTTTCGCCGCTGCGCTGAACCTCTTCCTGCATACGCTTGAGGCCCAGGTGACGGACGTCGGTACCGCGCACCAGGTAGATCACCAGCTCGGAGATGTTGCGCGCGTGGTCGCCGATACGCTCCAGCGAACGCAGCGCCCAGATCACGCTGAGAACGCGCGAGATCGAGCGTGGATCTTCCATCATGTAGGTGACCAGCTCGCGCAGCGCGGTCTTGTACTCGCGGTCGATGGTCTTGTCGTACTGGGCCACCGACAGCGCCAGGTCGGCGTCGAAACGGGCAAAGGCATCCAGGGCATCACGGACCATGTTGCGCACCTGGTCGCCGATGTGACGCACTTCAACGTAACCGCGAGGCGATTCGCCTTCTTCGCACAGCTGGATGGCGCGACGGGCAATCTTGGTCGACTCGTCGCCGATGCGCTCCAGGTCAATTACCGACTTTGAAATGCTGATGATCAGGCGCAGGTCAGACGCCGCCGGCTGACGTCGGGCCAGAATGCGCACGCACTCTTCGTCGATGTTGCGCTCCATCTGGTTGATCTGCTCGTCGACTTCGCGCACTTGCTGGGCCAGGCCCGAGTCGGCCTCGATCAGCGCGGTAACCGCATCGTTGACCTGCTTCTCGACCAGGCCGCCCATCGCCAGGAGGTGGCTGCGAACCTCTTCGAGTTCGGCGTTGAACTGCTGGGAGATATGGTGGGTAAGGCTGTCTTTATCGATCATGCTTTCGCTCCGCGAAAAAGCTTCAAGTAGCAAGCTTCAAGCTTCAAGTTTGTTCGTGTCGTTCCCGGGCTTCACGCTCGCCACTTTCTTGCAGCTTGCGGCTTGAAGCTTGCAACTGCCGCTAGCCATACCGGCCGGTGATGTAGTCTTCGGTCTGCTTCTTCGCCGGGTTGGTGAACAGCGTGTCGGTATCACCGAACTCCACCAGCTTGCCCATGTACATGAATGCGGTGTAGTCGGAGACCCGCGCCGCCTGCTGCATGTTATGGGTAACGATGACGATGGTGTACTTGGACTTGAGCTCGTAGATCAGCTCTTCGACCTTCAGCGTCGAGATCGGGTCGAGTGCCGAGCACGGCTCATCGAGCAGCAGTACCTCCGGCTCCACGGCAATGGTACGGGCAATCACCAGGCGCTGCTGCTGACCACCGGACAGGCCCAGCGCCGACTCGTGCAGGCGGTCCTTGACCTCCTCCCACAGCGCCGCACCCTTGAGCGCCCACTCCACGGCTTCGTCGAGCACGCGCTTCTTGTTGATGCCCTGGATACGCAGGCCGTAGACCACGTTCTCGTAAATGGTCTTGGGGAACGGGTTGGGCTTCTGGAACACCATGCCAACCCGGCGGCGCAGTTCGGCGACGTCTTCGCCCTTGCGGTAGATGTTGTTGCCGTAAAGGTTGATCGCGCCGTCCACGCGGCAGCCGTCAACCAGGTCGTTCATGCGGTTGAAGGTGCGCAGCAAGGTCGATTTACCGCAGCCGGACGGGCCGATGAAAGCGGTCACACGCTGCTTGGGGATGTTCATGCTGACATCGAACAGCGCTTGCTTGTCGCCGTAGTACAGGCTCAGGCCTGGCACTTCGATGGCTACGGTTTCTTCAGCCAGGCGCAGGCTCTGTTTGTCGCGACCCAGGGCCGACATGTCTATACCGTGAGAATGGGTTTCATGTTGCATGATTTCACTCCGTTTGTAGCTGCATGCTTCTAGCTGCAAGCTGCAAGTTTGAGCAAAAGCGGCGTGTAGCTTGCCGCTTATGGCTAATAGCTTTCAGTCAACTGTCCAGCGCCTTGTACTTCTCGCGCAGGTGGTTACGAATCCATACCGCCGAGAGGTTCAGGGTGGCGATTACCAGCACCAGCAGCAATGCCGTGGCGTACACCAGCGGCCGCGCGGCCTCGACGTTCGGGCTCTGGAAGCCGACGTCATAGATGTGGAAGCCCAGGTGCATGATCTTCTGGTCCAGGTGCAGGTACGGGTAATTGCCGTCCACCGGCAGCGACGGCGCCAGCTTCACCACACCTACCAGCATCAGCGGCGCCACTTCACCGGCGGCGCGGGCCACGGCGAGGATCATGCCGGTCATCATCGCCGGGCTGGCCATTGGCAGGACGATCTTCCACAGGGTCTCGGCCTTGGTGGCACCGAGCGCCAGCGAGCCTTCACGGACCGTACGCGGAATCCGCGCCAGACCTTCTTCAGTGGCCACGATCACCACCGGCACCGCCAGCAGCGCCAGGGTCAGCGAAGCCCAAAGCAGCCCCGGGGTACCCAAGGTCGGCGCCGGCAGCGCTTCGGGGAAGAACAGCCGGTCGAGCGAGCCACCCAGCACATAGACGAAGAAGCCCAGGCCGAACACGCCGTAGACGATCGCCGGAACACCGGCGAGGTTGTTCACCGCAATACGGATCAGGCGGGTCACCGGGCCCTGACGCGCATATTCACGCAGGTACACCGCCGCCAGCACGCCGAACGGGGTGACGATCACGGCCATGATCAGGGTCATCATCACGGTACCGAAGATCGCCGGGAAGATCCCGCCTTCGGTGTTGGCCTCACGCGGGTCGTCGCTGAGGAATTCCCAGACCTTGGCAAAATACACGCCCAGCTTGGTGAAGATACCCATGCCGTTCGGCTGGTAGGCATGCACCACCTTGCTCAGGTTGATTTCCACCTCACGACCATTACCGTCCTTGGCCACCAGGCTGTCGCGGCCGAAGTCCTGGTGCAGGCCGCCCAGACGCTCTTCGATGGCCTTGTAGCGGTTGTTCAGCTCGGCGCGCTCGGCTTCGATATCGGCCTGGGCAGCGGCGTCCAGCTTGCCGTCCAGCTCCAGCTTGCGGGTCTGCAGGCGCAGACGCTCAAGACCGTAGTTGATCGCACCGATGTCCTTCTTCTCGAGCTTCTGCAGCTCGCCGGCCAGCTTGTCGGCACGCTTGAGGCGATCTTGCAGCTCGCGCCAGGCCGCCTGGCCTTCGGCGACGACCTTGCCGTTTTCCTTGACGCTGACCAGGTAGCCATAGAAGTTGCCCCACTCGCGGCGCTCCAGGGCGATCAGGTCGACCGGCTTGTGCTGGTCGGTCAGCCATTCGCCGACCACCCAGGTGAAGTCGCTACCGTTGAGGTCGCGGTTACCGACCTTGATCAGCTCGCGGGTCATGAACTCCGGGCCTTCATCAGGCACCGGCAGGCCGGCACCTTTCAAACGGGCACGGGGTACCTCTTCCTTCTGCACCACTTCGCCAACGACGATGTGGTTGGCCTGGCCAGGCACGTTGTAGCTGGCTTGCAGCAGGTCGGCCGGCCAGAAATGGCCCAGGCCGCGCACGGCGATCACGGCGAGCAGACCGATGGTCATGATCACCGCGATGGCGACCGCGCCACCGCTCATCCAGACGCCGGGGGCGCCGCTCTTGAACCAGCTTTTGAGGGAATCCTTTTTCACGGATCGCTACCTTTCTATCAAAGCGACGAGTATTTCTTGCGCAGACGCTGGCGAATCAGCTCGGCCAAGGTGTTCATCACGAAGGTGAACATCAGCAGCACCAGCGCGGCGAGGAACAGCACGCGGTAGTGACTGCCACCGACTTCCGACTCGGGCATCTCCACCGCAACGTTGGCCGCCAGGGTGCGCATACCTTCGAACAGGTTCATTTCCATGACCGGGGTGTTGCCAGTGGCCATCAGCACGATCATGGTTTCACCCACCGCGCGGCCCATGCCGATCATCAGCGCCGAGAAGATCCCCGGGCTTGCGGTCAGGATGACCACGCGGGTCAGGGTCTGCCATGGCGTGGCACCGAGTGCCAGCGAACCCAGGGTCAGGCTGCGCGGCACGCTGAACACGGCGTCTTCAGCGATCGAGTAGATGTTCGGGATCACCGCAAAACCCATGGCGATACCGACCACCAGGGCGTTGCGCTGGTCGTAGGTGATACCCAGGTCGTTGGTAATCCACAGGCGCATGTCGCCGTCGAAGAACCAGGTCTCGATGAACGGGCTCATGTACAGGGCGAACCAGCCGGTGAAGAGGATCACCGGGATCAGGATCGCCGCTTCCCAGCCATCCGGAACCCGCAGGCGCAGCGACTCGGGCAGGCGGCTCCAGGCGAAGCCGGCGACCAGGATGCCCAGCGGCATCAACAGGAACAGGCTGAACACACCCGGCAGGTGGCCTTCAAGGAACGGCGCCAGGAACAGGCCGGCGAAGAAGCCGAGAATCACCGTCGGCATCGCCTCCATCAGTTCGATCACCGGCTTGACCTTGCGGCGCATGCCCGGGGCCATGAAGTAGGCGGTGTAGATGGCGGCGGCAATGGCCAGCGGCGCAGCGAGGATCATCGCGTAGAACGCGGCCTTCAAGGTACCGAAGGTCAGCGGCGACAGGCTCAGCTTGGGTTCGAAGTCGGTGTTCGAGGCGGTCGACTGCCAGACATACTTGGGCTCGTCGTAGTTCTCGTACCAGACCTTGCTCCACAGCGCGCTCCAGGACACTTCCGGGTGCGGGTTCTTCAGGGTCAGCGGCAGCAGCTTGCCGCCTTCTTCGATGATGATGCGGTTGGCCCGTGGCGACAGCGCCAGAATGCCCGCGCCTTCAGCGGCCGGCTCGACCAGCAGGGTACGGTGCGCGGTGCTGTGGAACACGCCGAGCTTGCCGTCAGCGTCGAGGGCAACGAAGCCCTTGCGGCGCTCTTCGGCATCGATCTGCACCACCGGCGCCTTGCCCATCTGGAACTCGCGAATGCGCTTGAAGCGCTGCTCGCCATCCGGGTCGCGGGCCATGAACCACTGGGCCAGGCCACCCTTGGAGTCACCGATGATCAGCGAGATACCACCCACCAGCTGAGTGCTGGCGGTGACTTCGGCATTGCCGTCGTCAAGCAGCTTGTAGCGGCCGTTGAGGCTCTTGTCGCGCAGGCTGAAAACGTCAGCCTGGGCACGACCGTTGATCACATACAACCACTGCTGGCGCGGGTCGATGAAAATGGCTTTGACCGCTTCGGTCATCTGCGGCAGCTCGATACGGCTCTGCTCGCTGGTGACTTCGCCGGTCATCATGTTCTCTTCGCGGCTCAGCGACACCACCTGCAGGTGCGCACCGGTGGAACCGGCCACCACCAGGGTCTCGCCATTGACGTTGAGGCTGACATGCTCCAGCGCCCGGCCCTGGTCATCCAGGGCGAAGGGCTCCTGGCCATAGGGGTAGTCGATGGCCGGAGTGATGGTTTTCTTGTTGTCCGGGTAGGTGATCTTGTAGCTATGACTGAACACCAGCGCCTGGCCATTGGACAGGCCCAGCACCACCAGCGGGTTACCCGGCTGATCGGCACCGATCGAGGTCACCTGGGTGCCAGCCGGCACCGGCAGTTCGACGCGCTTGAGCTCGGCACCGCTCTTGGTGTCGAAGAACAGCGCCTGGCCCTTGTCGGAAACCCGCATGCCGACCAGGTTCTGCTCTTCCAGGGCGATCATCAGCGGCTTGCCGGCGTCCTGCTGCAGCCAGGTCGGCTCCAGGGCCTTCTTGCTGGTCAGGGTAGCGCCCTGGAACAGCGGTACGACCACATAGGCCAGGTAGAAGAAGATCAGGGTAATGGCTGCCAGCACGGCAAGCCCGCCCACCAGTACATACCAGCGGGTCAGGCGATCCTTGAGCGCACGCATGCGCCGCTTGCGTTGCAGTTCGGGCGTATTGAAGTCAATCCGCACGGGGGGAGAATTTTGGGTCATGGTGGAGTTGGCCAGATCATTCATGCGCACACCCTAGCGGTCCCGTATGACAAAAACATGACAATGCAGTGACGCAAAAAAGCCCGCCGCGCAGATACCCCTGGCAGCGGACTCGCAATGAGTGGCGAGACCGGGACAAAACCCGCCCCCGCCGGTCCTTCAGTTACTTCTTCGCAACGTTGCCGTTGTGATTCAGGCCCAGGTCAGCCAGGGCTTTATCAACCACTTTGGCTGGCAGCGGGATGTAACCATCCTTCACCACCACTTGCTGGCCGGCTTGCGACAGCACCAGCTTGACGAACTCGGCTTCCAGCGGGGCCAGAGGCTTGTTCGGCGCCTTGTTGACGTAGACGTAGAGGAAGCGCGACAGCGGGTAGGTGCCGTTCAGGGCGTTGGCTTCGTTGTCTTCAACGAAGGCACCGCCTTCTTTCTTGGCCAGGGCTACAGTCTTGACGCTGGCGGTCTTGTAGCCGATGCCCGAGTAACCGATGCCGTTCAGCGAGCTGCTGATCGACTGCACGACCGAAGCCGAGCCAGGTTGTTCGTTGACGTTAGGCTTGAAGTCGCCTTTGCACAGGGCTTCTTCCTTGAAGTAGCCGTAGGTGCCGGACACCGAGTTACGGCCGAACAGCTGCACTGGCTTGTTGGCCAGGTCGCCGGTCACGCCCAGGTCACCCCAGGTTTTCACGTCGGCCTTGGCGCCGCACAGGCGGGTCGAAGAGAAGATTGCATCGACCTGGGCCATGGTCAGGCCTTTGATCGGGTTGTCCTTGTGTACGAATACGGCCAGGGCGTCGACGGCAACCGGGATGGCGGTTGGCTTGTAGCCGTACTTCTGTTCGAAGGCCTGCAGCTCGACGTCCTTCATCTTGCGGCTCATCGGGCCGAGGTTGGCGGTGCCTTCAGTCAGCGCGGGTGGCGCGGTGGAGGAGCCGGCAGCCTGAATCTGGATGTTGACGTTCGGATATTCCTTTTTGTAGGCCTCGGCCCACAGGGTCATGAGGTTGGCCAGGGTATCGGAACCGACGCTGGAGAGGTTGCCCGACACACCGGTGGTCTTGGTGTAGGTCGGAATAGCAGGGTCAACAGCGGCAACCGCATTGGCGGTGGCAACGCCAGCGGCGACGAAAGTCAGGGCCGCCATCAAACGCTTCAGTTTCATGCCTTGCTCCTAGCAGGAATTGGGGTGAGATGGATCGGGCCCAAGTATCTGCAGGCCGTATGACTACTCTATGAATCGAATGTGACAATTAGATGAAAGGCCATCACCGGCGAGCGGTGATGGCCTTTTCAAAATGTTGCGAGGTTTGATTTAGAGCGGTTTCAGCGCTTTTTCGCGGTCAGATAAATACCCACCAGCAGACCAATGGTGCAGATACCAGCAACGTAATAAGCCGGCGCCATCGGGCTGAACTTGAGCATCGCGGTGACGGCCATCGGCGTCAGGCCGCCGAAGATCGCGTAGGCCAGGTTGTAGGAAAACGACAGGCCACTGAACCGAACTACCGGCGGGAAGGCTTTAACCATGACATACGGCACGGCGCCGACGATGCCGACACACAAGCCGGTCAAGGCATACAACGGGAACAGCCACTCGGGGTGGGTAGGCAGCGTGTGATAAAAGGTCCAGGAGGTCACCAGCAGCGCCAGGCTGCCAACAATGAACACCCGCCCGGCGCCAAAACGGTCGGCCAGCGCGCCGGTGCCGATGCAACCGAGGCTGAGCAGGACGATGGCCAGGCTGTTGGCCTTCAGCGAATCGGTCGGACTGACCTGATAAAGGCTCTGCAGCAGCGCCGGGGTCATCAGGATCACCACGACAATGCCGGCCGACAGCAGCCAGGTCAGCAGCATCGACAGCACGATGGCGCCACGGTGGTCGCGCAATACCGCGCGCAGCGGCACTTCTTCGGCCAGCGCCTTGCGCGCCTGCATCTCGGCAAACACCGGGGTTTCGTGCAGCCAGCGGCGCAGATAGACCGCGAACAAGCCAAACACGCCGCCGAGCAGAAACGGAATACGCCAGGCGTAATCGGCCACTTCCTGCTGGCTGTAAACCGTGTTGATCAGCGTCGCCACCAGCGAACCGAGCAGAATCCCGGCAGTCAGCCCCGCCGTCAGCGTGCCGCAAGCGTACCCGGTGTTGCGCGCCGGCACGTGCTCGGAGACGAACACCCAGGCGCCCGGCACTTCACCGCCAATCGCCGCGCCCTGGATCACCCGCATCACCAGCAACAGGATCGGAGCCCACAGGCCGATCTGCGCATAGGTCGGCAACAGCCCCATGATCAGGGTCGGCACCGCCATCATGAAAATGCTCAGGGTGAACATCTTCTTGCGCCCCAGCAGGTCGCCGAAGTGGGCCATGACGATGCCGCCCAGCGGCCGCGCCAGGTAGCCGGCGGCAAAGATGCCAAACGTTTGCATCAAACGCAGCCATTCAGGCATTTCGGCGGGAAAGAACAGCTTGCCGACCACCGTGGCGAAGAACACGAAGATGATGAAATCGTAGAACTCCAGCGCACCGCCCAGGGCGGAAAGCGACAAGGTCTTGTAGTCACTGCGGGTCAGCGGCCTCGAAGGCTGCGCGATACTGCCGGGCACGGAGGTCATAGGTCTCTCTTGTTTGGCATTTCTTATTGGGGGTGCAGGCCGCCTGGCACGCGGGTTTGGGCCTGGGCAGCCTGGAAAGATAGCAAATTGGCAGAAAAAGCACATAGCAGTACAAATTCAATACAAGTATTCATGACTGCATGGTCGTCGCTGCGCTTTCGGCTCTATATACTGGCCGCTTGTAGGAAAGGGTTGCGCCTTCTGAAGGATGTTGTGCGAAAACGCCGCTAGGTATGCTTAGTCGGTTTCGCAGAGTTTCCCTTCGCCGCCTGGCAAAGCGAAAGCAGCGTAGAATAGTTGTGCTGAATCGTTTTTCGAGGCGTCTGTCATAGCGCCAACCAACGAAGCGTCATGGGTCAGAGGCACCCCCGGCATGATTGAACTCGAACAAGAAGATCCTATCCCGCAAGGCGACCTGGCCTTGCAGATCACCGCATTGCCCCGTGAAACCAACGGTTTCGGCGATATCTTCGGCGGCTGGCTGGTCGCCCAGATGGACCTGGCCGGTACCGCCATGGCCAGTCGCGTTGCCGGTGGCCGGGTAGCTACCGTGGCCATCGATCGCATGGCATTCCTGGTGCCGGTGGCAGTCGGCGCGCAATTGTCCTTCTATACCCAGACCCTGGAAATCGGCCGCAGCTCGATCCAGATGATGGTCGAGGTGTGGAGCGACGACCCGCTGTCCAGCGAGTGGCGCAAGGTGACCGAAGCGGTATTCGTGTTCGTCGCCATCGACGGCAGCGGGCGCACCCGCTCGGTTCCTCCTCGTCGCTGAGACCGCTGCGCGGTAAACTCGAAGGTATGCAAGCGGTCCAAGGCCGTACGGCAAACCTACGAGATAAAGCGCATGTCCACACCCAAGGTCGAATCCGAAAAGCACGGCGAGCTCAATTGCTGGCGCATCACCAGCGACACGGCTGAATTGCTGGTCGCCCAGCAAGGCGCGCAGGTGCTCAGCTATCAGCGGCTCGGCGAGCCACCTTTGCTGTGGCTCAGCGAACAGGCCATCTTCAGGCAGGGCAAGTCCGTGCGCGCCGGGGTTCCGGTGTGCTGGCCCTGGTTTGGCATTTTCAAGCGCAACCCCGATGCCGTGCAGGCCATGTATCGCGCTGAAGACGGCCCGGCCCATGGCCTGGTGCGCGGTCGTGACTGGCAATTGCTGGGCATCGCCGTGAAGGACGGCAATGTAACAATCGAATTCACCCTGCCAGAGGCCAAAGGCGACCTGCCCGGCTGGCCACACATCGTTGAGCTCAAGCTGACCATCGTCATGGGCGAACAGCTGAGCATCACCCTCTCCAGCTATAACCTCGACAACGTCCCGGTCACCCTCAGCCAGGCGCTGCACAGCTACTTCGCGGTCAGCGATGTGCGCGAGGTCCAGGTCGAAGGTGTCGATGGTCTGAACTACATCGAAACCCTGGCCAACTGGGAGCAGCGCCAGCAGCAAGGCGCGCTGGGCTTTGCCGGTGAAACCGACCGCATTTATCTGCAGGCGCCCGAGCAACTGAGCATCGTCGACCCGGCCTGGAATCGTCGCGTGGTGATAACGGCCCAGGGTTCGCGTACGGCTGTGATCTGGAACCCCTGGACCGAGCGTGCCGCTGAGTTGCCGGACATGGCCGACGATGGCTGGCAGCGCATGCTCTGCATCGAGACCGCGAACGTGTGGGACGATGTGGTGACACTGGCGCCTGGGGCAACCCATTCGCTGAGTCTGAAAATCGATAGCGAACAGCTCTAGATCACTATCGCGGGGCAAGCCCGCTCCCACAGTATCCGGTGGGAGCAGGCTTGCCCCGCGATCATTCAAAGATCGGCGTCTTCCACCACCCGCACCTTGGCTGCATCCATTGCATAGGCCGCATCCGCCAGGTCATTGCTGACCGTCTCCACCTTCAACGTACCGTTGACCCACAGCGGCGTGTAGATATCGTCGAGCTTCAAGCCCTTGGGATAGCGCACCAGCACCAGCTGGTTCGGTGGTGGCGGCGGTACGTGGATGCAGGCGCCGGGGTAAGGCACCAGGAAGAACAACGTGCTGTTGCCCTTGGCGTCGGTTTCCAGCGGCACCGGATACCCGCCCAGGCGGATGTGCTTGCCATTCATGGCGGCCACGGTCTTGGTCGAATACATCACTGCCGGCAAGCCCTTGCTCTGCTTGAGGCCACCCTTTTCGCTGAAGGTGCCCATGGCTTCCGGGGAGTTGTGGTCGATTTCGGGCATCTGCTCGAGGGCTTTCTGGTCCGACTTGGGCATCAGCTCCAGCCAGTCGGTTTCCGGCAACTCAGCCCGGGCCAGGCCGCTCAGCAGCAACAGAGAAAGCAGTAATACACGGCGCATGAAAAAGCTCGGCAACGAAGGAATTCGGTGCCGAGCATTCTAGCCTGCCGTCAGCTCTTTTTGACGACCAGCCCGTAGATCACCAACAGGATAATCGCGCCCACCAGCGCGCCGAGGAAACCTGCACCCTCTCCAGCCTGATAGATGCCCAGCGCCTGGCCGCCGTAGGTCGCGGCGAGCGAACCGGCAATGCCCAGCAGAATGGTCATGATCCAGCCCATGCTGTCGTCGCCAGGCTTTAGAAAGCGTGCCAGCAGACCGACGATCAGGCCGATGAAGATGGTTCCGATGATACCCATGGCAATCCCTCTGAGTTGAATGGCGCATGCCAAAGCCTAGTCAGCGCTTTGGCATCCTGCCATCAGAGGGACAGCGGGGCGGGAAGGTTCCCTTCAGCCCTTGATCAGGGCTTCGACTTGCTGGATTTTTTGCTCCAGGGTCGTCAGGTCGTCGCAGCGCAGGGTGGCGTGGCCAACCTTGCGACCGACCTTGAAGGCCTTGCCGTAGTGGTGCAGGTGGCATTCGTCGATGGCGATCACCTGGTCGACTGCCGGCACTTCGCCGATGAAGTTGAGCATGGCGCTTTCGCCGACCTTGGCGGTCGAACCCAGCGGCAGGCCGGCAACGGCGCGCAGGTGGTTCTCAAACTGGCTGCACTCGGCGCCTTCGATGGTCCAGTGCCCGGAATTGTGCACCCGCGGGGCGATCTCGTTGGCTTTAAGGCCGCCATCGACTTCGAAGAACTCAAAGGCCAGCACACCGACGTAGTCGAGCTGCTTGAGCACGCGACCGGCGTAGTCTTCGGCCAGGCCCTGCAGCAGGTGGTCTTCGCTGGCCACCGACAAACGCAGGATGCCGTTCTCGTGGGTGTTGT
This sequence comes from Pseudomonas sp. UC 17F4, assembly GCF_900101695.1. NCBI lineage: Bacteria > Pseudomonadati > Pseudomonadota > Gammaproteobacteria > Pseudomonadales > Pseudomonadaceae > Pseudomonas > Pseudomonas sp. UC 17F4. The sequence goes on along the minus strand of NZ_FNKV01000001.1, from coordinate 793,743 downwards.
GCACCAGCGGGTAGAAGCGGGTTTCGCCATCGCGTGCACGCACGGCGATCAGCGACACTTCGCCGGTGAACGGCACGAAGCCTTCGAGCAGGCACGGCACGCTGCCCAGTTCGGCGAAAGTACCCACAACATCTGCGGCAGTTCGCAGCACTTTCTGACCTTTGCCGTCATAACCCAAGGTGCGGGTCTTGAGCACGGCAGGCAAGCCGATGCTGGCAACGGCGGCCTCCAGGTCGGCTTGCGACTGGATATCGGCGAAGGCCGGGGTGGGAATGCCCAGATCCTTGAACATGCTCTTTTCGAACCAGCGATCGCGGGCGATACGCAGCGACTCGGCGCTCGGGTAGACCGGCACGAACTGCGAAAGGAAGGCCACTGTTTCTGCCGGGACGCTTTCGAACTCGAAGGTCACCAGGTCAACTTCGTCGGCCAACTGCCGCAGGTGGTCCTGGTCACCGTAATCGGCGCGCAGGTGCTCGCCCAGGGGCGCCGCGCAGGCGTCCGGAGCCGGGTCGAGGAAAGCGAAGTTCATGCCCAGCGGAGTACCTGCCAGGGCCAACATGCGGCCCAGCTGGCCGCCACCGATTACACCGATTTTCATGCTTTTGACCTCAAGCCTGGCGCGGATCTGGATTGTCCAGAACGTTGTCTGTCTGCTCAGCGCGGAACTGTTTGAGCACAGTGTGGAACTGCGGGTGCTTGGCGCCGAGGATGCTCGCCGAGAGCAGCGCGGCGTTGATCGCGCCAGCCTTGCCGATCGCCAGGGTGGCAACCGGAATGCCGGCCGGCATCTGCACGATCGACAGCAGCGAATCGACACCCGAGAGCATCGACGACTGCACCGGTACGCCCAGCACCGGCAGGTGGGTCTTGGCCGCGCACATGCCTGGCAGGTGGGCAGCGCCACCGGCGCCGGCGATGATCACCTCGATGCCACGGCCTTCGGCCTCTTCGGCATACTGGAACAGCAGGTCCGGGGTACGGTGGGCAGAGACCACCTTGACCTCGTAGGGAATGCCGAGTTTTTCCAGCATATCGGCGGTGTGGCTAAGGGTGGACCAATCGGACTTGGAGCCCATGATCACGCCAACCAGTGCACTCATCGTCGAGCCTCTTCTCTTGGGCGCCCGCAGGCGCGTCAAAAAACAACAAGCCACGCGGGGACAACCGGCGTGGCTTGTTATACGAATTAGGGCCGGGTGAAACCGACCGAAGGCCGCGCAGTATATCGCAAAGCGGTGCGCTTAATGCACTCCGACGACCAACTGTCGGCCTTATTTTTCGGGGCTTTGGCTGACTTTCGGGTCAAGCCGGCGTCGCCGGCCCACCCTCCAGCTTGCGCCACAGCAGGCGCACGTTGGCCTTGCGCACCAGGGCGCAGCGATACAGGCGGATTTCCAGCGGTACGTGCCACTGGCTACCGCCGCAAATCACCAGCTCACCGCGTTCAAGTTCGGCCCGCGCCGACAGCCTCGGCACCCAGGCGATGCCCAGGCCTTCGAGGGCCATGCTCTTGAGGCTGTCGGCCATCGCCGTTTCATAGACAGTGGTAAAGCGCAGGTTGCGCTGGCGCAGCAGCAGATTGACCGAACGCCCAAGGAACGCCCCGGCGCTGTAAGCCAGCAATGGCACACTGCCCTCGCCTTCCAGGTCGAACAGCGGCTTGCCGTCGGCATCGGCGGCGCACACGGGCAGCATTTCAGTGTGGCCCAGGTGCAACGAGGGGAAGATCTCCGCATCCATCTGCAAGGCGGCATCGGGGTCGTAGAACGCCAGCATCAGATCACAACCGCCTTCGCGCAGGGCATGCACAGCGTCGCCGACGTTGGTCGCGACCAAACGCGTGGCGATGTTCAGGCCGTCGTTGCGCAACTGCGCGATCCAGCGCGGAAAGAACCCCAGCGCCAGCGAGTGCGCCGCCGACACCTGGATCACCTCGCCCTGCCCGCCTTCCAGGTGATGCAGATGGCGCAGCACCTCGCCCAGCTGATCGACCACCGTACGCGCCGTCACCAAAAACAATTGCCCCGCCGCCGTCAGCTCGATCGGCGTGCGCGAGCGGTTGACCAGGGTCAGCCCCAATGCCGCTTCCAGGCTGCGAATGCGTCGGCTGAAGGCCGGCTGGGTGACAAAGCGGCGCTCGGCGGCCTGGGAAAAGCTGCGGGTGGCGGCCAGGGCACTGAAATCTTCCAGCCATTTGCTCTCAAGGTTCATGGGCTCTCCAGGCATGCACCAAAATTGAACACGCTCGATCGGCAGTTGGCGTCACATCAACCCGTATGCCGTTTGTGCATAGGTTAGCGTGCAACAGCATTGGCCGCAAAATCGGCGCGGGCCTAGGATTGGCGCCATTCCGGCATGTGCCGGGTCAAAATCGAGATGATATCCATCATGTCCGCTGCTGCATCGTTCCGTGTCGAAAAAGATCTGCTTGGCACCCTCGAAGTTCCTGCCGATGCCTACTACGGTATCCAGACTCTGCGTGCTGCCAACAACTTCCACCTCTCCGGCGTTCCGCTGTCGCACTACCCTAAACTGGTTGTGGCCCTGGCCATGGTCAAACAGGCTGCTGCTGACGCCAACCGCGAGCTGGGTCACCTGAGCGATGCCAAGCACGCTGCCATCAGCGAGGCTTGCGCCCGTCTGATCCGCGGCGACTACCACGAGCAGTTCGTGGTCGACATGATTCAAGGCGGTGCTGGTACTTCTACCAACATGAACGCCAACGAAGTGATCGCCAACATCGCGCTGGAGGCCATGGGCCACCAGAAGGGCGAGTACAAGTACCTGCACCCGAACAACGACGTGAACATGGCGCAGTCGACCAACGACGCCTACCCGACTGCGATCCGCCTGGGTCTGCTGCTGGGTCACGACGCCCTGCTGGCCAGCCTCGACAGCCTGATCCAGGCCTTCGCTGCCAAAGGCCAGGAATTCGACCACGTACTGAAGATGGGCCGTACCCAGCTGCAGGACGCCGTGCCGATGACCCTGGGCCAGGAATTCCGCGCCTTCGCCACCACCATGACCGAAGACCTCAACCGTCTGCGTTCGCTGGCGCCAGAGCTGCTGACTGAAATCAACCTGGGTGGTACCGCCATCGGTACCGGCATCAACGCCGACCCTGGCTACCAGCTCTTGGCCGTTCAGCGCCTGGCCACCATCAGCGGCCAGCCGCTGGTCCCGGCTGCCGACCTGATCGAAGCCACCTCGGACATGGGCGCCTTCGTCCTGTTCTCGGGCATGCTCAAGCGCACCGCGGTCAAGCTGTCGAAGATCTGCAACGACCTGCGCCTGCTGTCCAGCGGCCCACGTACCGGCATCAACGAAATCAACCTGCCAGCGCGTCAGCCAGGCAGCTCGATCATGCCAGGCAAGGTCAACCCGGTAATCCCGGAAGCGGTCAACCAGGTGGCCTTCGCCATCATGGGCAACGACCTGGCCCTGACCGTCGCCGCCGAAGGTGGCCAGCTGCAGCTGAACGTCATGGAGCCGCTGATCGCCTACAAGATCTTCGACTCGATCCGCCTGCTGCAACGCGCCATGGACATGCTGCGCGAGCACTGCATCGTCGGCATCACCGCCAACGAACAGCGCTGCCGTGAACTGGTCGAGCACTCGATCGGCCTGGTCACCGCCCTGAACCCGTACATCGGCTACGAAAACGCCACCCGTATCGCTGCCATCGCCCTGGAAAGTGGCCGTGGCGTGCTGGAGCTGGTACGCGAGGAAGGCCTGCTGGACGAAGAGATGCTCAACGACATCCTGCGTCCGGAAAACATGATTGCTCCGCGTCTGGTGCCGCTCAAGGCGTAACCGATGCTGTAACACGCTCACCAGGTCGAGGGACTAGACACCTCTCACCTTTTGAGGGCCCAGGGATCATTCCCCGGGCCCTTTTTTTATGCCCTTTCAGATGGCATATCCGCCACGCCAAGGCAGACGCGCGGCGCTCGCATCGGTATAGTGCCCGCCCTCTTGCGTGCCAGCCCCCTGGCGCTACACGCAGCAAAAGTCATCAAAAGCGAGGAACACTCCATGCTTGAAGTCATCAACGACTTCCTCTCGGGCAAGGTACTGATCGTGCTCATTGTCGGTCTGGGCAGTTACTTCACGATCCGCTCGCGTTTCGTTCAGTTGCGGTACTTCACCCACATGTTCGCGGTGTTTCGCGACAGCCTGCGCAGCAGCAGCGAGCAACTGAGCTCGTTCCAGGCGCTGATGCTCAGCCTGGCCGGCCGGGTCGGTGCCGGTAACATTGCCGGGGTCGGTATCGCCGTGACCCTTGGCGGCCCCGGTGCGGTGTTCTGGATGTGGGTGACCGCGCTGGTCGGCATGTCCAGCAGCTTCATCGAATGCACCCTCGGCCAGCTGTACAAGCGTTGCGACAGCGAAGGCCAGTACCGCGGCGGCCCGTCGTATTACATCGAGCACGGCCTGGGCAAACGCTGGCTGGGCATGGTCATGGCCTTCCTGCTGCTGGTGACCTTCGGTTTCGCCTTCAACGGCCTGCAAGCCCACGCCGTGACCCACTCGCTGAACAACGCCTTCCAGTTCGACACCACCTACACCGGCATCGCCCTGGCGGTGCTGCTGGGCCTGGTGTTCATCGGCGGCATCAAGCGCATCGCCGCCGTCGCCGACCTGCTGGTACCGGTCAAGACCCTGGCCTACATCGCCGTGACCCTGTACGTGATCGTGCTGCAGTTCGACCAGGTGCCGGACATGCTGATGACCATCGTCAAGAGCGCCTTCGGCCTCGATCAGGCCTTCGGTGGCCTGGTTGGCAGCGCCATCATCATGGGCGTCAAACGTGGCGTGTTCGCCAACGAAGCCGGCCTTGGCAGCGCACCCAACGTCGCCGCCGTGGCCGAAGTCGACCACCCGATTGCCCAGGGCGTGGTCCAGGCGTTCTCGGTGTTCCTCGACACCTTCATTATCTGCACCTGCACCGCCTTGCTGATCCTGCTGTCGGGCTTCTACACCCCGGGCTTCGAAGGCGACGGCATTGCCCTGACCCAGAACTCGCTGGCGGCGGTGGTCGGTGACTGGGGGCGGATCTTCATCAGCGTCGCCCTGGCGCTGTTTGTGTTCACCTCGATCCTCTACAACTACTACCTGGGCGAGAGCAACCTGCGCTTTCTGGTCGGCGACAACCGCAAAGCCCTGATCGGCTACCGCGCCCTGGTGTTGCTGCTGATCTTCTGGGGCGCGGTGCAGAACCTGGGCACGGTGTTCGCGTTCGCCGACATCACCATGACCTGCCTGGCCTTCGTCAACCTGATCGCCCTGGCCCTGCTGTTCAAGGTGGCCATGCGCGTACTGCGCGATTACGACGACCAGCGCGCAGCCGGGATAAAAACGCCGGTGTTCGATTCGGCCAAGTTCGCCGACCTCGACCTGGACACCAACGCCTGGCCTGCCAAGGTCGAAGACACCAAGCGCTGACAGCCAGCCCGGTGTTCGCGTACTGTGGTCGGCTTAACCCAAGCCGACCACGGAGACAGGCGAATGGCAATTGCGCAACCGGCCCGCAACATCATGGTGCTGTACACCGGCGGCACCATCGGCATGCAAGCCAGCGCCAACGGCCTGGCTCCGGCGTCCGGCTTCGAACAGCGGATGCGCGCGCAACTGGCCGGCCAGGCCGGCATTCCCACCTGGCAGTTCCGTGAACTGCTGCCGCTGATCGACAGCGCCAACATGACCCCGCAGTACTGGCAGCGCCTGCGTGCGGCGATCATCGACGCCGTCGACAGCGAAGGTTGCGATGCCGTGCTGGTATTGCATGGCACCGATACCCTGGCCTACAGCGCCGCCGCCATGAGCTTCCAGCTGCTGGGCTTGCAGGCCCCAGTGCTGTTCACCGGCTCGATGCTGCCGGCCGGGGTCGCCGACAGCGATGCCTGGGAGAACCTCACCGGCGCATTACAAGCCCTGGCCACCGGCGTCGCGCCGGGTGTGCAGCTGTATTTTCACGGAGAGTTGCTAGCCCCGCACCGTACCGCCAAGGTCCGCAGCTTTGGCCGGCATCCGTTCGTTACCCTCAAGCGCTTTGCCGGCGCTGACGCAACGATGCCCGGGCCTGCAGCGCTCGATTATCGCCAGCCCAAGCAAGTCGCCAATGTCGCCGTTCTGCCTCTGGTGCCGGGGATCGGCGCGCCAATGGTGCAGGCCGCGCTCGCCAGCGGTGCCCAGGGCTTGATCCTGGAATGCTTTGGCAGTGGCACCGGCCCTTCCGACAACCCCGACTTTCTCGCCGCTCTGGCCGAGGCTCAGGCAAGCGGTGTGGTCGTGGTCGCCATCACCCAGTGCCATGAAGGCGGGGTCGAACTGGATGTCTATGAGGCCGGCAGCCGCTTGCGTCAGGCCGGCGTGCTGTCGGGTGGCGGCATGACCCGCGAAGCGTTGCTTGGCAAGTTGCAGTTGCTGCTGGGCAGCGGCTTGCCGGTTGGCGAGGTAAGGCACCTGGTGGAGCAGGACCTTTGCGGGGAATTGCTGTAAGCGGCTCAAGGCATACAAATTGCTCGATTTGCTCGGCCAACCTGTCGAAAGAAGCCGAGCATGCTCCATTCACACCTCACCACCCTCAACGCTGTGTCGCTGGTTCTGCAAGCCTTTCAAGGCCAGGGTCCCGGCGCTGAAGCGCTGCTGGCCGGCAGCGGCATCAGCCCGGCAGACCTGGGCCGCGCCGACTCGCGCATCACCACCCGCCAAGAGATGCTGGTGTGTGCCAATGCGGTGGCCCGACGCCGCGAAGTAGGCCTGGAGCTGGGCCGGCGCATGCATGTTTCCTGCTACGGCATGCTCGGTTACGCCCTGCTCTCCAGTGCCACCTTAGGTGACGCTTTGCGCCTGGCGATGCAGTACCCGGCGCTACTGGGAACACTTTTTCAGCTGCGTCTGGTCGAGGAGGGCGAGCGGGTCTGGTTCAGCGCCAGCGATTATCGCGAAGACCCGCATTTGGCTGCATTCAACGCCGAGTTCTGTCTGACCTCGCTGAAAGTGATCTGCGACGACCTGCTTGGCCAGCCATTGCCGCTGACGGCTGCACGCTTCGCCCACCCAATGCCGGATTACCATGCACTGTACGGCGACAGCTTTGCCTGCCCATTGCGATTCGAGGCCACCGACAATGCCTTCGCCTTCGCCCGCACATGGCTGGACCAGCCCCTGCCGCTGGCCGACCAGATCACTCACCAGGCCATGAGCGAGCGCTGCCGGCGGCTTAACCTGGAGTTCACCGGCCGCCAGGCCTGGCTCGGGCGGATCCGCCAACTGCTGCTCGAACAACTCGATGCGGCGCCCGGCCTCGAGGGCCTGGCGCGGCAAATGAACTGCTCGTCGCGCACCTTGCGCCGGCACCTGCAGGAGCTGGGCAGCAGTTATCAACAGCTGCTCGATGAACTGCGTTTCGAGCGCGCCAAGCAACTGTTGGCCGAAGATCAGTTGCCCATCTACCGCATCGCCGAACTACTCGGCTTCAGCGAGACCGCCAGCTTTCGCCACGCCTTCATGCGCTGGAGCGGGGTGGCGCCGAGTCACTTCCGCGCCTGAACATCGCGCTTGCACCGCCGGGGGCGAAATCCGGACAGTCAGGTTGGCCATATCGATCCCCTTTTGGCCGTTTCCGTCGTTCTGCAGCAGGCCCGTGCCACCAACAATGGAGCGACGCCAGTGACCCGGAGAACAACAACATGCTGACGATCTATTCCGATGACCACCGCCTGCACCACGGCCGCTGCGAGCTGATCGACGGGCAACTGATGCCCTGCTTCGAAATGCCCTCGCGCGCCGACCATGTCCTGGACCGGGTAAAGACCCGTGAACTGGGGGCCATCAAGGGCCCTGCCGATTTTGGCCGCGCGCCCTTGCTGCGGGTGCACAGCGCCGATTACCTGAACTTCTTCGAAGGCGCCTGGCTGCGCTGGACCCAACTGGGCCACGAAGGCGACCTGCTGCCCTTCACCTGGCCGGCGCGCACCCTGCGCAGCGTAAAACCCAGCGGCCTGCATGGCGAGCTTGGCTACTACAGCTTCGACGCCGGCGCGCCCATCACCGCGGGTACCTGGCAAGCGGCCTACAGCGCCGCACAAGTAGCCCTTACCGCCCAGGCGGCAATCCAGACCGGCGCCCACAGCGCCTTCGCCCTCTGCCGGCCACCCGGGCACCACGCCGCCAGCGACGTCATGGGGGGTTATTGCTACCTGAACAACGCCGCCATCGCCGCCCAGGCGTTCCTCGACCAGGGCCGGCGCAAGGTGGCTATCCTCGATGTCGACTACCACCACGGCAACGGCACCCAGGAAATCTTCTACCAGCGCAGCGATGTGTTCTTCGCCTCGATCCATGGTGATCCGCAGGCCGAATTCCCGTTCTTTCTCGGCTATGCCGACGAGCGCGGCGAAGGCGAGGGTCTGGGCTACAACGTCAACTACCCGCTGCCAGCCGGGAGTGACTGGCCGACCTGGAGCAAGGCCCTGGACGAGGCCTGTGAGCGCATCGCCGCCTACGGCCCGGACGTGCTGGTAATTTCCTTGGGCGTGGATACCTTCAAGGACGATCCGATTTCCCAGTTCAAGCTCGACAGCCCCGACTACCTGCAGATGGGCGAACGCATTGCCCGCCTCGGCAAGCCGACGCTGTTCGTCATGGAAGGCGGTTATGCGGTCGAGGAAATCGGCATCAACGCGGTGAACGTACTCGAAGGTTTCGAACGCGCCCAACAGGAAGCTCAAGCATGACCCGACTCCAGCGCCTGCTCGCCCCGCTGCTGTGCAGCACCCTGCTCGCCGGTAGCCTGCAAGCTGCCGAACAACGCACCCTGCGGGTCTACAACTGGTTCGACTACATCACCCCGCAAACCCTGGTGGACTTCCAGAAAGACAGCCAGGTCAAACTCATCTACGACATCTTCGACACCAACGAAGCCCTGGAAGCCAAGCTGTTGACCGGCAACTCCGGCTACGACGTGGTGGTGCCGTCCAACGTGTTCCTGGCCAAGCAGATCGAAGCCGGGGTATTCCAGCCCCTGGACCGCAGCAAGTTGCCGAACTGGCAGCACCTGGACCCGAAGCTGATGAAGCTGATCGAGGCCAACGACCCCGGCAACCAGTTCGCCGTGCCCTACATGTACGGCACCGTGCTGATCGGCTTCAACCCGGCCAAGGTCAAGGCGGCGCTGGGCGACAACGCCCCGGTCGACAGCTGGGACCTGATCTTCAAGGAGGAGAACATCGCCAAGCTCAAGCAGTGCGGCGTGGCCTTGCTTGATTCACCCTCTGAAATCCTGCCACTGGCCCTGCAGTACCTCGGCCTGCCACCGAACAGCACGAAACCTGCTGATTACAAAAAGGCCGAAGAGCTACTGTTGAAAATCCGCCCGCACGTCACCTACTTCCATTCCTCCAAATACATGGCGGATATTGCCAATGGCGACATCTGCGTAGCGGTCGGCTACTCCGGCAGCTTCTCCCAGGCCGCCAACCGCGCCAGCGAGGCGAAGAACGGCGTGGTCGTCGACATGCGTCTGCCCAAGGAAGGTGCGCCAATCTGGTTCGACATGCTGGCAATCCCCAAAGGCGCGGCCAACCCGGAAGATGCCTACACCTTCATCAACTACCTGCTGCAGCCAAAGGTGATCGCGCCCATCAGCGACTTTGTCGGTTACCCCAACCCGAACAAGGACGCCACCGAACGGGTTGCCCCGGCCATCCGCAATAACCCCAATCTGTACCCCACCGAAGAAGCCATGGCCAAGCTTTATACCCTGCAACCGCTGCCGCGGGATGCCGAGCGCGCACGCACCCGCGCCTGGAGCAAGATAAAGTCCGGCAAATAACCGCAATACCTCCCGCCAACAATGGCGGGAGGTATGTCGAACCTATCCGTCAGGACAATTCGACAGTTTGACCGACCTTGAAACAGGCTTCGGTAATCGCCTTGTACGGCGAACTTTCGACCAGTGTTGCATTGAACTGCCCGGAAAATTCGGTATTTGCCGCACTCGACATGGCGATACAGCCCGTCTCTGCGGAGTATTCGTTATTACCCTCAGGGTTCTCGACGACATAACCGATGGTAACTTCTCCTTCAAGCGTTACATCATATTCGCCGGCCGCCAGGTAATCATCGGCTGCCACCGTGATGTAGCGGCGCTCACTACCTTCATCAATCAACCCGACGACAATTCTTACACCGAAGCTGTGGAAGCCACGGACGTCTGTTGCAACGAAGGGCTCACCATCGATCAACGCAGTGAAACTATCACCTGCAGGTATCGAAAAATTTCGTTTTCCAGGCTTGCTGAATTCCTTCAAGGCCGCTTTCATGCAGTGTTTATGGGATTCTTTCATTATTGACCCTATATACAGAGCAAAAACCATCAGGCGAGCTAACACGCCGCGCCACCAATAAAAGTGTGACTAATGATTTTCGAATTAAATGACGTAACAATCTTGAACTGAAATAGTACGGGCTTACCCTGAGCACATGAAAGTTCTACCACGTGAGAAGGCAACGTCAATCAAGTTAAAAATTTAACTTGTAACCTAAAAATTTAGCCCAACGGGCATGTAACACATGCCCAGCGAAGGAACTCACTGTAAATCCCTTCAGCTCTTTGAGTGGCCCCAAACTTCAGCCAAATGCCGCACTGCGACCTCAATCGCAGCTTCCGGAACAGCGGCAAACCCCAGGACCAGTCCAGCACGCTCATCCTCCGGCGTATCCGAGTCTGGCAGCCAGAAATCACTCAAGCCGTTAATCTCGACGCCAACGCTTTCGGCTTCCCCGATCAACGTACGTTCGCGCGCAAGCGAATCAACCCGCACTGCCACATGTAGACCTGCAGCTACATGTGGCAGCGGGCCGATGCCGCTGATGCCCTGTGGCCATCCTGCCATCAACGTATTTCTTCGGCTGAGCGCCGCTTTGCGCATGCGCCGGATATGCCGTTGAAAATGCCCCTGGGCCATGAACTGGGCCATCACTGCCTGAGTGCCTATTTCAGAGTGGCGCACGGCCAGCGCCCGGCAGCGGGAAAACACCTGCACCAACTGCCTGGGCAGCACCAGGTAACCCAGGCGCAGCGCCGGAAAGGCTATCTTGCCGAAGGTGCCGACATATAACACCCGCCCACTGCGATCCAGCGCCGCCAGAGGTGCTAGCGGGTCGCCGCTGTAGCGGTACTCACCGTCGTAGTCATCTTCGATGATCCAGCCGTCCTTGCGCTCAGCCCAGGCCAGCAACTGCAGACGACGGGCCAGGCTCATGGTGACGCCGGTCGGATACTGGTGCGATGGCGTCACATAGCTGAGGCGACAATGTTCCACGGCATTGAGCGCAGCGCAGTCCAGGCCCTCATCGTCGACCGCCACGCCTTGCACTTTTGCCCCGGTCAAGGCGAAGGCGTTTCCAGCAGCGCGGTAACCGGGGTTTTCCACAGCCACCACTTCGCCAGGCTCCAATAACAGCTGTGCACAAAGGCTGATGGCCTGCTGTGCGCCACTGGTGATCACAATTTGTTCAGCCGTGCAGGAAAGTCCGCGAGATCGACGCAAATAGGTCGCGATCAATTGACGAAGTTGCGGCTCTCCAGCCGGATCGCCATAGCCCAAAGCAGCGCGATCGGGGTTGCGCCAGAAACCCGCCTGGAGCTTGGCCCAGACGTCGAACGGGAACAAATCGAACGCCGGCAAACCGACGCGAAAAGCCCGTGGCGGACCACTTTTCGGTGGCGGTAAATGGTGGCTTTCCAGACGGTTGCAAGGACCATTGTGGATAAGTTTGCTGGATGAATCCACAGTGTTATTTGCTGTTTTTGTGGATAACCCTGTGGAAAAACCCAGGGATAACCCTGTGGATACTTTTGTGGATAGTTTTGGCAGCTGGCTGACATAGGTGCCATCGCCGACCCGGCTTTCGATATAGCCTTCAGCGTACAACTGGTCGTAGGCACGCACCACGCTGTTGCGCGACAACGACAGCGCCGCAGCCATATCACGGCTGGCCGGCAAGCGCGTGCCACTGCTCAGGCGACCGTCCAGCACGCGCATGCGAAGCGCCTGGTAAAGCTGGCGGCTGAGCCCCTGGCGGCGATCAAGAACGATACCAGTCGGGTCGAACGGCAAGGTGAAGGGGCGCTCGCTCATGACAATGGACCTATAAAATTAGCTGGAAATGGCTCTTACCTTAGTCCAATAGCCTGCCTAGGATTGAGCCATTCGCCAAGGACAATCCACATGTTCACACCTTCGAGCTACAAGGAAACCGACCTCGAGCGTCTGCACCAGCAGATCGAGCAAACGCGCCTGGCCGTATTGGTCACCCACGGTGAACAGGGCTTGCAGGCCAGTCACCTGCCGCTGCTGCTGGATCGCAAACAGGGCAGCAACGGCACCCTGTACGGCCACTTCGCCCGCGCCAACAAGCAATGGCAGGATCTGGCCAACGGCGCCGAGGCGCTGCTGGTGTTTGCCGGGCCCGATGCTTATGTCAGCGCCGGCTACTACCCCAGCAAGGTCGACGATCCGCGCACGGTTCCGACCTGGAACTACGTGGCTGTGCACGCCTGGGGCAAGGCTGAGGTTTTCCATGACGCCGAGCGTCTGCTGGAGATCGTCCGCCGCCTGAGTGATCACCACGAACAACGCCAGGCCAAACCCTGGTCGGTGGACGAAGCGCCTGCCGACTACATGGCCGGCATGCTCAAGGCAATCGTCGGCTTCGCCCTGCCCATCGAGCGCCTGCAAGGCACACGCAAACTCAGCCAGAACCGTTCGGCCATCGACATCGAAGGCGTGCGCACCGGCCTGGCCAACAGCAGCGATCCTCTGGACAACCAATTGGCAGCCCTGATGGGCCAACCTTGAAGGAACACACCTATGCCTAACGTCACCATCCGCCCTGTCACCGCCGACGATCACAGCGCCTGGCTACCGCTATGGCAGGCCTATCAACAATTCTACGAAACCCGTATCGATGACGAGGTCAGCGCCGTGGCCTGGGCGCGCATGCTCGACCCGGCCGAGCCGACCAACGCCGCCCTGGCCTGGGTCGACGGCAAGGCACTGGGCATGGTCCACTGGATCTATCACCGCTCCAACTGGAGCATCGAGAACTCCTGCTACCTGCAGGACCTCTACGTGCAAAGTGAGCAACGCGGCCTGGGTATCGGCCGCCAGCTGATCGAATACGTCTACGCTACGGCAAAGGCGGCAGGTTGCGCCAAGGTGCACTGGTTGACCCACGAAACCAACGCCACGGCCATCAGCCTGTACGAGCAGGTCGCCGAGCGGCCCGGCTTCATCCAGTTTCGCAAACCGCTGTAAGCCAGAGGAGCCACCCCATGAGCAGCCCATTGCACTGGCATCCGGCCAAGCGCCCGCAACCTGCAACATTGACCGGGCGCTTCGTGCGCCTGGAAAAACTCGACCCCAAGCGCGACACCGAAGACCTCTGGGAAGTGTTCCAGGGCTCCCAGGCCGACCGCACACTGTGGGACTACCTGGCCTACGGTCCGTTCACCGAGCGCGAAGACTTCGATCACTGGCTTGACACCAATGCCGCCAGCAGCGATCCGCTGTTCTACAGCGTCATTGACCTGGCCAGCGGCCAGACCCAGGGCATCCTCAGCCTGATGTCGATCGTGCCCGAACAGGGCCGCATCGAGATTGGCCATATCGCCTTTGGTGCTGCCATGCAGCGCACACCTAAAGGCACCGAAGCGGTGTACCTGCTTGGCAAACTGGCGTTCGAGCTGGGCAACCGCCGCCTGGAATGGAAATGCAACAACGACAACGCCCGCTCCAAGCGCGCCGCGCTGCGCTTTGGCTTCACCTTCGAGGGGGGGTTTCGCAAGCACATGGTGATCAAGGACCGAAACCGCGACACCGCCTGGTTCTCGATTACCGATGATGAATGGCCGGCGATTGCGGCGGGGTTCGAACGTTGGTTGGCGGCAGATAACCAGCGGCCCGAGGGACAGGTACAGACCTTGGAGGCGTGCCGGTAGGAGCAGGCAAAAAAAGGGAGGCATACGCCCCCCAGAGGTTAACCGCTTGTAGATGAGGGCCTGAAAATCAGCCCTCAATCTCGATCAGGATCTCGCCCGGGTTGACCCGGTCGCCCTTGGCCACGTGAATGGCGGTGACCTTGCCGGCGATTGCCGCCTGCACCTCGGTCTCCATCTTCATGGCCTCGGTGATCAGCACCGGCTGGCCGGCCTTGACCATGTCGCCTTCCTTGACCAGCACATCGACGATGTTGCCCGGCATGGTGGTACTGACATGGCCAGGGGCGCTGGCCTGCTTGCGTTTGCTGCTGCCACCGCCGACAAATTCGTTGAGCGGCTCGAACACCACTTCTTCCGGCATGCCGTCGATGGACAGGTAGAAGTGGCGCTTGCCTTCGGCCTTGACGCCAACACCGGTGATATCCACCCGGTAGGTCTCGCCGTGCACGTCGATGACGAATTCGGTCGGCACGCCTTCGCCGCCGGCCGAGGCCACGGCGCCGGCTTCCGGAATCGGCAGCAGCACTTCAGGGGTCAGGGTGCCGGCCTCACGCTCTTCGAGGAACTTGCGCCCGATGTCGGGGAACATGGCGTAGGTCAGTACGTCTTCTTCCGACTTGGCCAGGGCGCCGATGTCGTTGCGCAGCTTGGCCATTTCCGGCTTGAGCAAATCGGCCGGGCGCACGTCGATGACTTCTTCGCTACCGATGGCCTGGCGCCGCAGATTTTCGTCGACCACACCCGGAGCCTTGCCGTAACCGCCTTGCAGGTACAGCTTCACCTCGTTGGTGATGGTCTTGTAGCGCTCGCCGGCAAGCACGTTGAAGAACGCCTGGGTACCGACAATCTGCGAGGTCGGGGTCACCAGTGGCGGGAAGCCGAGGTCTTCGCGCACCCGCGGGATTTCCGCCAGCACTTCGTTCATGCGGTTGAGCGCGCCCTGCTCCTTGAGCTGGTTGGCCAGGTTGGAAATCATCCCGCCCGGTACCTGGTTGACTTGCACACGGGTGTCGACGGCAGTGAATTCACTTTCGAACTGGTGGTACTTCTTGCGCACGGCATAGAAGTACAGGCCGATTTCCTGCAGCAATTCCAGGCTCAGGCCGGTGTCGAACTCGCTGCCCTTGAGGGCCGCGACCATCGACTCGGTGCCCGGGTGGCTAGTGCCCCAGGCGAAGCTGGAGATGGCGGTGTCGATATGGTCGGCGCCGTTCTCGATCGCCTTGAGCTGGCACATGGCAGCCAGGCCGGCGGTGTCGTGGGAATGGACGAACACCGGCAGCGACTGCTCGGCCTTCAGCGCCTTGACCAGCTCGCCGGTGGCGAAGGGAGTCAGCAGGCCTGCCATGTCCTTGATGGCCACCGAGTCGCAACCCATGGCTTCCATCTGCTTGGCCTGGGCGACGAAGGCGTCGATGGTGTGTACCGGGCTGGTGGTGTAGGCAATAGTGCCCTGGGCGTGCTTGCCAGCGGCCTTGACCGCTTCGATGGCCACGCGCAGGTTACGCACATCGTTCATGGCGTCGAAGATGCGGAACACGTCAATGCCGTTGACCGCCGCCTTGGCGACGAAGGCTTTGACCACGTCATCGCTGTAGTGGCGGTAGCCCAGCAGGTTCTGCCCGCGCAGGAGCATCTGCAGGCGGGTGTTGGGCAGTGCCGCACGCAGTTTGCGCAGGCGCTCCCACGGGTCTTCCTTGAGGAAGCGCACGCAGGCGTCGAAGGTCGCGCCGCCCCAGACTTCCAGCGACCAGTAGCCGACCTTGTCGAGCTTGTCGCAGATCGGCAGCATGTCTTCGGTACGCATGCGGGTGGCCAGCAGGGACTGGTGGGCGTCGCGCAGGATTGTGTCAGTGACAAAGATCTTCTTGGACATTCTTATCTCCTCATAGCGGCAAGCTTCAAGCTACAAGCCGCAAGAAAAAGCCGATCGGCTCTGACTTGTCGCTTGCAGCTAACAACTTGCAGCTGGCTTATTCATAAGCCCGCATGTGCGGCGATGGCGGCGGCGATGGCCAGGGCCAGCTCTTCGGGTTTGCGCTTGATCGAGTAGTTGGTCAGTTCCGGATGGCTTTCAACGAAGCTGGTATTGAACTGACCACTGCGAAATTCCGGATTGCGCAGGATTTCCTGGTAATAGGCAGCCGTGGTCTTCACCCCCTGCACACGCATGTCGTCCAGGGCCCGCAGACCGCGGTCCATGGCTTCTTCCCAGGTCAGCGCCCAGACCACCAGTTTCAGGCACATCGAGTCGTAGAACGGTGGAATGGTGTAGCCGGTATAGATCGCCGTGTCGGTGCGCACGCCGGGGCCGCCGGGGGCGTAGTAACGGGTGATCTTGCCGAAGCTGGGCAGGAAGTTGTTCTTCGGGTCTTCGGCGTTGATCCGGAACTGCAGGGCAAAGCCGCGGTGCTGGATGTCTTCCTGCTTGACCGACAGCGGCAGGCCGGAGGCAATACGGATCTGCTCGCGAACAATGTCGATACCGGTGATTTCTTCGGTGATGGTGTGTTCCACCTGCACCCGGGTGTTCATCTCCATGAAGTACACTTCGCCATCGGCGAGCAGGAACTCCACGGTACCGGCGTTCTCGTAGCCCACGGCCTTGGCCGCGCGCACCGACAGGTCGCCGATATAGGCACGCTGTTCAGGGGTCAGTTGCGGGCTTGGGGCAATTTCAATGAGCTTCTGGTTGCGGCGCTGGATCGAGCAGTCGCGCTCGAACAGGTGGACGACGTTACCGAAGCTGTCACCGAGGATTTGCGCCTCGATGTGTTTCGGGTTGACGATGCATTTTTCCAGGAACACTTCCGCAGAACCGAAGGCCTTGGTCGCTTCGGAGATTACCCGCGGGAAGGCTTGCTCCAGCTCTTCACGGCTGTTGCAGCGGCGAATACCGCGGCCGCCACCGCCGGAAGTGGCCTTGAGCATCACCGGGTAACCGATGCGGTCGCCTTCGAGCAGCGCTTCGTGGATATCGGCGACGTTGCCTTCAGTGCCCGGGGTCACCGGCACACCGGCCTTGATCATGCTGCGGCGGGCTTCGGTCTTGTCACCCATGCGGCGAATGACTTCAGCCGCCGGGCCTATGAATTTGATACCGCGTTCGGCACAGATGTCCGCAAGTTCAGCGTTCTCAGACAGAAAACCATAACCGGGATGCAGCGCATCACAACCGGTTTCCACGGCCAGGTTCACCAGCTTGCGCGGGTTGAGGTAGCCGGCCAGGGGCTCGGCACCAATGCTGTGGGCCTCGTCGGCACGTTTGACGTGCAAGGCATGGCGGTCGGCGTCGGAGTAGATCGCCACGGAACGGATGCCCATCTCGGCGCAGGCACGCACGATTCGAACAGCAATTTCACCGCGGTTGGCGATCAGGATCTTTTTTATCACTGGAGTATTCCCAAGGCCGCTAGAACAAACGAGCCGGCAACGCCGGTCGGCGCGTGACCAATCGTCGCTGGCCAGTCGCATCTTTACCCTAGCGCTGTCTCTGGATAAACAAAAATCAATATTTATTAGGGTGTGCATAAGCAAAAGCTTATAGTGCTGTTACAAGGTTTTGCCGGGGCTTGAGAGAAATGCGTAAGTCATTGATGCGTATGACATTGCGTCAACTTCAGATCTTCAATGAGGTCTGTGATTTGCGTTCCTACAGCCGGGCGGCCGAGGAGATGAACCTGACGCAACCCGCCGTTAGTCTACAGATCCGCCAATTGGAAGAACTGGTCGGCCAGCCGCTGTTCGAGTATGTCGGCAAGAAGCTCTACCTGACCGAAGCCGCTGAAGCGCTGCAACGCGCCAGCCGCGATATCTTCGGGCGCCTGGAGAGCCTCGACATGCAGCTCTCCGACATGCAGGGCTCGCTGCAGGGGCAATTGAAGCTGGCGGTCGAATCCAGCGCCAAGTACTTCGTCCCGCATCTGTTCGCGGCCTTCAAGCGTTTGCACCCCGAGGTCAATCTTACCCTCACGGTGGTCAACCGCGCCCAGGCCATACGTCGCCTCTCGGACAACCGTGATGACCTGATCATTATGTCCATGGTGCCCCAGGACATGGGCCTGGAGTTCCTGCCGTTCCTCAACAATCCGATCGTTGCCGTGGCGCCGCCCGATCATCCGCTGTGCAAGCTCGACAGCCTGCGTTTGCAAGACCTTGAGCCGCACACGCTATTGGTACGCGAACAGGGCTCGGGCACACGCAAGGCTTGCGAAGAGTACTTCAAGGAAAAGCGCGTGCACTTCACTCAGACGCTGGAAGTGGCCTCGGCCGATGCCCAGCGCGAGTGCGTGATTGCCGGCCTGGGCATCGCCCTGCTGACCCGCCATGCATTGAACCTGGAACTGGCCACCGGCGTGCTGCGCGAGCTGCCGGTCGAAGAGCTGCCGCTGTACCGCAGCTGGTGTGTGGTGCAGTCCAAGGCCAAGCGGCAATCGCCGGTGGCCCTGGCCTTTCTAGCGTTCATTCGCAGCGAACGTACACAGATCAGCGGGCTTGTTGAGCGTTTCTCGGGGATTCTGCCGCCGATACCTGCCACACGCTGACGGCCTGCAAATCGGGGTAGTCGGTGATGTCCTGCAGCAGACGGCGCTGCTCGGAGTAGCTTTCGATCGCGCGGCGAAACTCCATGCGGCGCTGGTCTTTTTCCTGCTGTTTGCGGGATTTGGCGTTGGGTTGGTACGAGCCATCGAATTCACGAGCCATTGCATATCTCCCTTATCGAGTGCGGGAGCTTCAGCCTGACGTCGTGGCATTACGGTTTGGCGGCGGGCCAATGACAAATCAATGAACCCGCGCCTACAGGTCTCAGTCGTCCATCGCCTTGATCGACTTGGGCGACAGGCGCAGGCTGCGCAAGCTGCGCTTGACGCTCTTGAGGTGGTTGACCAGGCTCGGCCCGCGGGCCATGGCCACGCCCATGGCCAGCACGTCGATCACCACCAGGTGGGCAATGCGCGAGGTCAGCGGGGTGTAGATTTCGGTGTCTTCGTGCACATCGATGGCCAGGTTGACGGTCGACAGCTCCGCCAACGGCGTCTGGCTCGGGCACAGGGTGATCAGCGTGGCGCCGCTTTCACGCACCAGGTTGGCGGTGATCAGCAGGTCTTTGGAGCGCCCCGACTGGGAAATGCAGATGGCCACATCGCCCGGTTTGAGGGTGACCGCCGACATCGCCTGCATGTGCGGGTCGGAATACGCCGCCGCCGTCAGCAGCAGGCGGAAGAACTTGTGCTGGGCATCGGCCGCTACCGCGCCGGAGGCACCAAAACCGTAGAACTCGACACGCTGGGCCTGGGCCATGGCGGATACCGCACGCTGCAAAGCCTGTGGATCGAGGTGCTCGCGCACTTCCATCAGGGTATGCAGGGTGGTGTCGAAGATCTTCAGGCTGTAGTCGGCAACCGAGTCGTCTTCGTGAATGGCGAACTGGCCAAAACTCGCGCCCGCCGCCAGGCTCTGGGCCAGCTTGAGCTTGAGGTCCTGGAAACCGGAACAACCGATCGCACGGCAAAAACGCACGATGGTCGGCTCGCTGATGCCGACGCTGTGGGCAAGGTCGGCCATGGAGCTATGCATGACGGCCGCTGGATCAAGCAGCACGTGATCGGCAACCTTGAGTTCCGATTTGCGTAGCAGATGGCGCGACTGGGCGATGTGTTGCAACAGATTCAAGGGCAGGACTCGGTTATGATCGACTGACCGGGTTGTAGCTTTCTTGTAGTTATACTACATGACCGGCGACCCGCCCAGCTAAACGAACTAGGAGAGTGGTGGTATTGACTATCCCTTGCGACATCATGGTGTTCGGCGGCACCGGTGACCTGGCCCTGCATAAACTGCTTCCGGCGCTCTACCACCTGTATCGCGAGGCTCGCCTGCACCCCGCCGTGCGCATCATCGCCCTGGCCCGCAGCAATCTGCCACGTAATCAATTCCTCAAACTCGCCGAACGCCGTTGCCGGGCACAGATTGCCCGTGCCGACTTCGACGAGGATGTCTGGGCGCGGTTCTCGGCGCGCCTGGACTACTTCCCCATGGACGCCTCGCAAAGCGCCGATTTCGTCCGCCTGGCGCGCTTTCTCGGTGAAGCCGGCGGCCTGACCCGGATCTACTACCTGGCCACCGCACCGAACCTGTTCGTGCCGATTGCCAACCACCTGAAAATCGCCGGGCTTGCCGATCACGATGCGCGAATCGTCCTGGAAAAACCCATCGGCCACTCGCTGGAGTCGGCCACGGCGATCAACGAGGCCTTCGGCGCGGTGTTCGCCGAGTCGCAGGTGTTTCGTATCGATCACTACCTGGGCAAGGAAACGGTGCAGAACCTCATGGCCCTGCGCTTTGCCAATGCCCTGCTCGAGCCGGTGTGGCGCAACAACCAGGTCGATCATGTGCAGATCAGCGTCTGTGAAACCCTCGGCGTCGAAAACCGTGGCGCCTACTACGACCGCGCCGGCGCCACCCGCGACATGCTGCAGAACCACCTGCTGCAGCTGCTGTGCCTGGTGGCCATGGAGCCGCCGGCACAATTCGAGGCTGAAGCGGTTCGCGACGAGAAGGTGAAGATCCTCAAGGCCCTGCAACCGATCACCGGCCAGGACGTGCAGGACAAGACCGTGCGCGGCCAGTACAGCGCCGGCAAGATCGGCGGCCAGGAAGTACCGGCTTACTACTTCGAAAAAGATGTCGACAACGACAGCGATACCGAGACCTTTGTCGCCGTAGAAGCCCACATCAACAACTGGCGCTGGGCCGGCGTGCCCTTCTACTTGCGCACCGGCAAACGCCTGGCCAAGCGCTCGTCGCAGATCGTCATTCAGTTCAAGCCGGTACCCCACCGCCTGTTCGACGGCGATCAGGCCAACCAGCTGCTGATCCAGCTACAACCCGACGAGCGCATCAGCCTGCAGATGATGACCAAGACACCCGGCAAGGGCATGCGCCTGGAGCCGGTGGAACTGAACCTCAACCTGGCCCAGGTATTCGGCCAGACCCGTCGCTGGGACGCCTATGAGCGGCTATTGCTGGATGTGCTCGAAGGCGACTCGACGCTGTTCATGCGCCGTGACGAGGTCGAGGCGGCCTGGGCCTGGATCGACCCGATCCTTAACGGCTGGCAGGAACACTTCCAGGCCCCGCGCCCCTACCACGCCGGTAGTAACGGCCCGGACCAGGCCCACAGCCTGCTGGCCCACCAGGGCCGCGCCTGGCACCTTTAAAAGCTGTAGCGGCTGGCCAGTAAACCGGCCAGTTCCTGCGCCGGCACCGGCCGGCTGATCAGGTAGCCCTGCACTTCGTTGCAGCCTTGCTTGCGCAGGAAGTCCAGCTGTTCAGCGGTCTCGACGCCCTCGGCAACCACCTGCAGGTCCAGGCTCTGGGCCATGGCGATGATTGCCCGGGTGATCGCCGCGTCCTCGCTGCCCTCGCGCAGGCCCCGGATAAAGGCCTGATCGATCTTCACGTAGTCCACCGGGAAACGCTTGAGGTAGCTGAGCGATGAATAGCCGGTGCCAAAGTCGTCGATCGCAAGCTTCACCCCCAGCTCATGCAATTGGCGGAAGGTGGCGATGATGTGCTCGACGCTGTCGAGCAACTGGCTCTCGGTCAGTTCCAGCTCCAGCAAGTGCGGGGCCAGGCCGCTTTCTTCCAAAACCTGGCGCACCAGGCTGACCAGCTTGCCCTGGCGCAACTGATATACCGACAGGTTCACCGACACGCGAATCGGCGCAAGGCCCATGCGCTGCCACTCGCAAGCCTGCCAGCAGGCCTGGCGCAGGACGAATTCGCCCATCGGCGCAATCAGCCCGGTTTCTTCGGCCAGGCCGATGAAGTCCGACGGCGGCACCATGCCCCACTGCGGATGCTGCCAGCGCACCAGCGCCTCGGCCGCATGCAGGCGGCCAGTGGCCAGGCACAGCTTGGGTTGGTAGTAGACCTGCAGTTGCCGCTCTTCGATGGCCTTGCGCAGGTGGTTTTCCAGCTGCAGGCGCTGCAGGGTGCTGGCCTGCAGGCTCTCGGTGTAGAACTGGAAGTTGTCGCCACCCAGGTGCTTGGCGTGCTGCATGGCGGTATTGGCCTGGCTGACCAGCACCGTGACATCCCGCGAGGTGTCGGCCAGCAGGCTAATGCCCACCGAAGCGCTGATCACCAGCTCGTGACCATCGACCCGCAGGGGCACGCGTAGCTTGTCGAGCAGGCGGCTAGCCACTCGCACCAAGCTCGACAGGTTGCTGTAGGCATCGAACAGCACGGCAAACTCGTCGCCGGAAAGCCGCGCCACGGTGTCGGCCTCGGGCATGGCATTACTGATGCGCTGGGCCATCTGCTTGAGCAAATGGTCGGCAACTTCATGGCCAAGGCTGTCGTTGAGCAGCTTGAAGCGGTCCAGGTCGATGTGCAGCAGGGCCAGGCCGCGACCGCTCTGACGCAGGCGCTCGCCGGCCTCGTGCAGGCGCAGGCGGAACAAGGCGCGGTTGGCCAGGCCCGTCAGTTCATCATAGTGGGCCAGGTAGCGCAGGCGCTCTTCAGACTCACGGCGCGCCGACAGGTCGGTAAAGAAGCCGACGATGCTGGTCAGGTTGCCGCGGGCATCACGTACACCGTTAAGCTGCAGCCACTGAGGATAAAGCTCACCGTTCTTGCGCGCCTCGACCAGTTCGCCTTGCCAGCTGCCCTGTTGCTCCAGGGCCAGTTCGATAGCCTGTGAATGCCGACGAGCATCAAGGCTGCACGCCAGCTCCAGCAACCGCCCTTGCAATAGTTCTTCGCGGCTGTAGCCGGTAACCCGGCAGAAGGCCTGATTGACGGCCAGCAGTACATAGTCAGGGTCAAGAATCACAATGCCTTCACTGGCGGCTTCAAACACCGTGGCGGCCAGGCGCTGCTGTTCCTCCTGGGCTTTTTGCGCGCTGATTTCCCGGCGGGTGCCGAGCATGCGCAGCACCCGCCCGCTGGCATCACGTTCCACCGCCCGGCCACGGTCCTCAATCCAGCACCAATGGCCCTGGCGGTGACGCACCCGGTAGTCGATGCGGTAGTCCTCGCTGCGGCCCTTGAGGTGTTCGACCAGGGTACGCTTGAGCAGCGGCACGTCATCGGGATGCAAACGTGGCTTGAGGTGCGCGAGCATTTCCTGGACTTGTTCAGGCTCCAGGCCAAACAGCTCGCGCAATTGCGTGTGGTGGATCTCGTCGGTGTCCAGGTTCCAGTCCCAAAGCCCCAGCTCGCTGGCCTCTAGCGCCAGGGCCAGGCGCTGCTCGCTTTTGCTCAGGGCCTGGTTGGCGACATCGAGTTCCTGGCTGCGCTGGGCCACCCGCGACTCCAGCCCAACCTGCGCCTCACGCAGCTGTTCCTCGATCAACCGGCGCTGTTCGACCTCCTCGGCCAATGCCTGGTTGAGGCTCTCGCTGCGGCTTTGCGCCGCTTGCAGGTGTTCGATCAGCTCCTGATTCTGAAAGCGTCGCAGCAATCCGCGTTCGATCAGCCGGTTGACCTGCCAGGCCACCACCGACAGCGCAATCAACAGAATCAGCCCAAGCCAGCCCCAGCCGCGCTGCTGTTCGTCGCCACTCCAGAACAGGAAAGCAATCGGCGGCAGCAGGCAGGGCAAGGTAAAACTGAGAAACGCTGGCAGGCTGACGGCATAGGCAACGCTGGCCGAAAGCGTCGCCGCCCCCAGCAGGCCAAACACCCAGGCCTGCTGGACGAAGTTGTCCACCGGCACCAGGGCAATCGCCGCGCTGGCCAGGGTCAGGCCGCTGAAGGCCGAACCGAGCAAAAACATCCGCCACCAGGTCGGCTGGGCTTGCCGGTCGGGCATGGCAGCATCGAAAGCGGCCACCTGGATCACCCGCAACGCCACCAGCGCCATCAGCCAGACCACCCAGACGCTGACCAGCAGGTAACGCGCCGGGTTCCATAGCAGCCAGGCACAGACAAGGCCGTTGAGCAGCATGAACAGGGTCGGCAGCAACGAGCCTTGATACAGCAGGCGGGTGCGCTCGACAGCCAGTTGCGGTGCGAAGTGTTTGCGAATACTCCGGCGCGCTTGGGCTGGGGCGCTCAGGGAGTCGGAACCGAGTGTCATAGGCGGTGTTCTTGTAATGGTTAGCCTTAAACGTGCACGGAGCATACACAAGCAAGCCCCTGGGCCAAACTGCTCTGGATCATAATTATTTCATCGCATTTCCCGACGGCAGGTGCTCAAGCACGCAGGCCTTGGGCTGCAGCCGGTGACCGGCCGGTCGTCAGCGCCAAGTTTTTCTACTGTATATTTGCCCAAGGGTCGCCTGCGCCCCTAAAATGGCCGGATGCGCGATGATCTCTCTCTCCTGTTGAACTCTCTCAACGACGCCCAACGCCAGGCTGTAGCTGCGCCGGTCGGTCGTCAGTTGGTCCTGGCCGGTGCCGGCTCCGGCAAGACCCGTGTGCTGGTGCATCGCATCGCCTGGTTGATCCAGGTGGTGCAGGCCTCGCCGCACTCGATCCTGTCGGTGACCTTCACCAACAAGGCCGCTGCCGAGATGCGCCAGCGTATCGAACAGCTGATGGGCATCAACCCGGCCGGCATGTGGGTCGGCACCTTCCACGGCCTGGCGCACCGCCTGTTGCGCGCGCACTGGCAAGAGGCCGGGCTGAACCAGAACTTCCAGATCCTCGACAGCGACGACCAGCAGCGTCTGGTCAAACGCGTAATCCGCGAGCTGGGCCTGGATGAACAGCGCTGGCCGGCGCGCCAGGCACAGTGGTTCATCAACGGCCAGAAAGACGAAGGCCTGCGCCCGCAACATATCCAAGCCAGCGGCGACCTGTTCCTGGGCACCATGCGCAGCATTTATGAAGCCTACGAGGCAGCCTGCCAGCGCGCCGGCGTCATCGACTTCTCCGAGCTGCTGCTGCGCGCCCTGGACCTGTGGCGCGACCACCCCGGCCTGCTCGAGCACTACCAGCGGCGCTTCCGCCATGTGCTGGTCGACGAATTCCAGGATACCAACGCCGTGCAGTACGCCTGGCTGCGGCTGCTGGCCAAGGGCGGCGACAGCCTGATGGTGGTCGGCGATGACGACCAGTCGATTTACGGCTGGCGCGGTGCCAAGATCGAGAACATCCACCAGTACACCGCCGACTTCCCTGACGCCGAGCTGATCCGCCTGGAGCAGAACTACCGTTCCACCGCCGGCATCCTCAAGGCGGCCAACGCCCTGATCGCCAACAACAGCGGGCGCCTGGGCAAAGAGCTGTGGACCGATGGCGGCGATGGCGAACCGCTGAGCCTGTACGCTGCCTTCAACGAACACGACGAAGCCCGCTACGTGGTCGAGAGCATCGAAAGCGCACTCAAGACCGGCCTGGCACGCAGCGACATCGCCATCCTCTATCGCTCCAACGCCCAGTCGCGGGTGCTTGAAGAAGCACTGCTGCGCGAACGCATTCCTTATCGCATCTATGGCGGCCAGCGCTTCTTCGAACGCGCCGAGATCAAGAACGCCATGGCCTACCTGCGCCTGCTCGAAGGCCGCGGCAACGATGCCGCCCTTGAGCGGGTGATCAACGTGCCGCCGCGCGGTATCGGCGAGAAAACCGTCGAAGCGATTCGCGAGCACGCGCGCCACGCCCAGGTTTCGATGTGGGAGTCGATGAGCCTGCTGATCGCCAACAAGGCGCTCAAAGGCCGTGCCGCCAGTGCCTTGGGCGCGTTCATGGAAATGATCGAGAACCTTGCCGCCAAAGTCCTGGAGATGCCCCTGCACCTGATGACCCAGACGGTTATCGAGCAGTCCGGGCTGATCGTCTATCACCAGGAAGAGAAAGGCGAAAAAGGCCAGGCCCGGGTGGAAAACCTTGAGGAACTGGTCAGCGCCGCGCGCAACTTCGAAAACAGCGAAGAAGACGCCGAATTGTCGCCACTGGCGGCCTTCCTCGGCCATGCCTCGCTGGAAGCCGGCGACGCCCAGGCCGACGAGCACGAAGACAGCATCCAGCTGATGACCCTGCACAGTGCCAAGGGCCTGGAATTCCCTCACGTCTTCCTGGTCGGCATGGAAGAAGGCCTGTTCCCACACAAGATGAGCCTGGAAGAGCCCGGCCGTCTTGAAGAAGAACGCCGCCTGGCCTATGTCGGCATCACCCGCGCCATGCAGCAGCTGGTGATGACCTACGCCGAAACCCGCAGGCTGTACGGCAGCGAGACCTACAACAAGGTCTCGCGCTTCGTACGCGAAATTCCGGCCGGCCTGGTGCAGGAAGTGCGCTTGTCCAACAGCGTCAGCCGCCCGTTCGGCTCCGGTCAGCAGCAGAACTCGAGCAGCCTGTTCGCCAACGCCAACATCCCGCAGACCGCCTTCAACCTTGGCCAGCGGGTGCAGCATGCGGTATTTGGCGAAGGTGTGATCCTCAACTTCGAAGGCTCCGGCGCCCAGGCCCGGGTCCAGGTCAACTTTGCCGAAGGCAGCAAGTGGCTGATGCTCGGTTACGCCAAGCTCGAAGCGCTGTAAAGCAGAAAATCCTGTAGGAGCGGGCTTGCCCCGCGATGCAATGTGACTTGCACGCCGCAATCGCGGGGCAAGCCCGCTCCTACAGCGTATTCAGATCATTCAGGCAAAAGCTGGAAACATTATGGCGCTGGTCATGTGTCCTACAACCTGTGCACCATGACGCGCGTGCAATCCACAAAACGGGAATACCCTTCTATGCAACGTTTTCTTAGCATCGCTTTGGCGCTGTGCATCGGCCTGACGATGAGTCTCGACGCCAACGCCAAACGCTTCGGCGGCGGCAAGAGCTCGGGCGCCGCGCCGACCCACCAGACCCGCCAGGCAGCCCCAGCTACCCCGGCTGCCTCGCCAACCGCGCCAGGTCGCGCACCTGCCGCCGCCAGCGGTGCTTCGCGCTGGCTCGGCCCGCTGGCCGGCCTCGCCGCCGGTGGCCTGCTGGCCTCCATGTTCATGGGCGACGGCTTCCAGGGCATGCAGATCTTCGACATCCTGATCATGGCGCTGATTGCCTTCCTGGCGTTCCGCTTCATCGCCGCCCGTCGCCGCAAGCAGCAGCCACAAATGGCCGCCGCCGGCCACGCGCCTTTCCAGCGTGAAGCGCACCAGCCTGCGCAGCCGTCGATCTTCGGTGGTTCGGCTGCACCTGCCGCCGCCCGTCCGGTAATAAACGCCCCGGCCTGGTTCAACGAGCAAAGCTTCCTGGCGGCTGCCCGCAACCACTTCCAGTCGCTGCAGCAGCACTGGGACGCCAACGAAATGGACAAGATCGCCGAGTTCGTCACCCCGCAGATGCTGCAGTTCCTCAAGCAGGAGCGTGCTGACCTGGGTGATGCCTTCCAGTCCACTTACATCGACGACCTGAATGTGCAGCTTGAAGGTGTCGACGACCGCGCCGACAAGACCATCGCCACCCTGACCTTCAGCGGTGTATCGAAGACTTCGCGCTTCGACCAGGGCGAACCGTTCAGCGAAAGCTGGAACATGGAACGCGCGCCGGGCGAGAACCAGCCTTGGCTGGTTGCCGGGATCCGTCAGAACGGCTGATCTTGAGGCATTGCACAAAAAACCCCGGGCTTGTCCCGGGGTTTTGCTTTTAGCGCAGCAGGCTACTAGGGTATAACGCGCAGCGTGTCGTAAAGGTTAGAGGATAGAACCGTGGAAGAAGTCATCGAACAGCTCCGAGAAGCCAATGAACCGGTACCGGTGCCGCTGGAGTTGCCGGACGAAGACCAACTGGTCGAAATCGAAGAAGAGTTGTTCATCAACATTCCGTTCGTCTTCAAGGAATTCCTGCTGACGGTCAGCGACGTGGTCTACGGCAGCCTGGAGCCGGTCACCGTCACCGACCCGCAGTCGCATACCTATTTGCCGGACGTGGCAGCCAATGCCTGGGACGCCGGCGTGCCGCGCGACCTGATCCCGATCTGCCAGGACGGCGACGACTTTTACTGCGTCGAAGAGGACGGCACCGTGGTGCTGTGGTCCGGCGAAGAAGAGATCGTTACCGAGGAAAGCTGGGAATCGGTCTGGCACTGGGCGCGGGACGTCTGGCTGGAAAGCTGAATGAGAAATACCCGCATAAAATAATGGCTCTTGGCTATTAATGCTCGTAGAATCGCCACGCCTTCCCGCGCGTGGCGCTTCGCTACCGCTCCATCCCCTCGGACATTCGAACCGCCCCGCGCAGGAAGCGCCTCTTATTGGTGGTTTTCCTGGTTGTTTTCCAGGGTCTCCAGCAAAGCGATCTGCATGCGTGTATGCACACGGATGAACCAGCGCCACAGCACCGCCACCACCACTGCCGCGACTACCACGATCAGCAACAGCAGCTCGCTGGTGGGCAGAATGCTGGCCGACAGCGCCGACAGCAGCAAAAAGATCACCAACAGCGACAGCAACGGAATTACCTCGGCAATCACCCGTCGAACCCGCTGGGTGTGGCGCCCGGCCATCTCCGGCTTGACCCCCATCTCCGCCAGCAGCATCGACAGCGCCTTGAGCTTGCGGTACGCAGCGATCAGGAAAGGCAGCGACAGCATCAGCGCCACGCCCCAGATCAAGGCCTTCTGCTGGCCGACATCGCTGACCCATTCGCTCAGGTAGTCACCGATGCGCGCGGCGAAATAACCACCGCTGAAGAAGATCGCCACCACCAACGCCAGGTTCACCCCCACCTGCAGCAGAATCCGTCGGATCATCGACGCCAGCAATGCCCCTTGGCCATGGGGCTGGATGCTGCGCAGCCATTCGCCGTACAGCGACAGCACCCGCGACAGGCGCCCCGGCACGACCTTGGCGAGCTTCAGCGACAGCGGGTCGGCGGCGCGAATCAGATACGGGGTAAGCAGCGTGGTGATGGCCGAAACGGCTACCGCCACCGGGTAAAGGAAGTCGCTGGTGACCTGCAGGGTCATGCCCAGTGCGGCGATGATGAACGAGAACTCGCCAATTTGTGAAAGCCCCATCCCGACCCGCAGTGAGGTACGTCCGTCGTTGCCGGCGATAAAGGCGCCCATGCCGCAGGACAGCATCTTGCCCAGCACCACGGCAATGGTGATGACCACGATCGGCCAGGCATACTCGACCAGGATCGACGGATCGATCATCAAGCCGATGGCGACAAAGAAGATGGCGCTGAACAGGTCGCGTACCGGTTCGATCAGGCGCTCGATCTTCAGCAATTGGCGCGACTCGGCCATGATCGCGCCAATCAGAAAGGCGCCCAGGACCATGCTGTATTCAAGCTTGACCACCAGCAGGCAGAAGCCGAAACACAGGCCCAAAACGGTAATCAGCAGCATCTCGTTGCTTTCGAAGCGGGCCACGTAAGCCAGCAGGCGCGGCACCAGCAAAATGCCGATGACCAAGGCAACGATCATGAACAGCGACAACTTGCCGACCGTGGAAAACACCTCGCCCGAGCTCACCGTGCCACTCACGGCAATACCCGAGAGCAAGGCGATGATGCCGATGCCAAGGATGTCTTCGACGATCAGCACGCCGAAGATCAGTTGGGCAAAACGCTCGTTCTTCATCTTCAGGTCGTTGAGCGCCTTGACGATGATGGTGGTCGAGGAAATCGCCAGGATGGCGCCGAGGAACAGTGAATCCATGGTGTTCCAGCCGAACCAGCGGCCGATCTCGAAGCCGATCCAGATCATCAGCACGATTTCCAGGAACGCGGCGATGAACGCCGTGGCCCCGACCTTGAACAACTTGCGCAGGCTGAACTCCAGGCCCAGGCAGAACATCAGGAAGATCACGCCGAGCTCGGCCAGGGTCTTGATCGTCTCTTCGTCGTGAATCAGGCCGAACGGCGGGGTGTGCGGGCCGATGATGAAGCCGGCAACAATGTAGCCAAGCACTACCGGCTGTTTGAAACGGTGGAAGAGGATAGTGACCACCCCGGCAACCAGCATGATCACTGCCAAATCCTGGATAAAGCTGATGGCATGCACGGCGTGGGACTCCTTACCTGGTATCCAGAGACAAGCCGCAACTCACCCGATGAATTGTCTGATTGAGTTGCGGGTACATAGCGTTTTAAATGTAGGAATGCCCACCTTGCATGGGCTTCTTCAGGTTAACACCGCCGCTTGTCGCGAAAAGCCGGTGCAATATGAAGAAACAGATCGACCAAAGCATCGCCGCAAATGGCACAAATAGCGTGACGGCAAGGCCGCTGTCAGCGTCCCGTCTACTTAGATGGGAATCGTATTGGGGGAAAGAAGCGTGAACAGCAATCGCCACCCCGCCTCAGCGCAACCTTACCGTGAGCACACTATGGAACCTGGAAACGCCCAGCTGTCGATGACCGTCCTGATGACCCCGGACATGGCCAACTTTTCTGGCAACGTCCACGGCGGCACGCTGCTCAAATACCTCGACGAAGTGGCCTATGCCTGCGCCAGCCGCTACGCCGGTCGTTATGTGGTGACCCTGTCGGTCGACCAGGTGGTCTTTCGCGAGCCGGTGCATGTCGGCGAGCTGGTGACCTTCCTCGCTTCGGTCAACTACACCGGCAACACCTCGATGGAAGTCGGCATCAAGGTGGTCACTGAGAATATTCGCGAGCGTTCGGTGCGCCACAGCAACAGCTGCTTCTTCACCATGGTCGCCGTCGACGACGACCGCAAGCCGGTTGCGGTGCCGCCGCGCCAGCCTGAAAGCAGCGAAGAGAAGCGCCGTTTCCTCCAGGGTAAACAGCGCCGGCTGATACGTCAGGAGCTGGAGAAGCGTTACCAGGAGCTCAAGGGCGAAGCCCTTTAAGACCGCCCTTTAAAAGGCCAGAGGCTGCGCCGCAAAGCGCAGCCGCGGGTGCACGATGCGATCTTGCGCCCGCACCAGTTCCAGCTCGTAGCTGGCACAGGCCTGGGTTTCCAGCAGCACTTCGTGCACCGCGGCGGCAGTGAATTCAAACGCCGCTACCCAGTCATCGCCGAGCAGCAAGCGCGCCAGGAACAAGCCTGATGTCAGGTCACCAACGCCTACCGGCTGGCGGGCGAATGCCAGCAGCGGGCGGCGGATGTGCCAGCTCCCTTCGCCGGTCACCAGCAGCATCTCGAAATCTTCCGCGCCACGCCCCGGGTACGCCAGGTGCTTGACCAGCACCGCTTTCGGGCCGCGCTCCAGCAGGCTGCGGGCCATGTCGACACAGTCTTGCAACGACTCGGCACGGCGCCCGCAGAAGCTGTCCAGTTCCAGCTGGTTCGGGCACAGCACATCAGCACGGGCCAGCGCTTCTTCGAGCAGAAACTCGCTGACCTCGGCCGGAACGATACAGCCCTTCTCGGGATGGCCCATCACCGGGTCGCAGAGGTACAAGGCGCGCGGGTTGGCCGCCTTGATCCGGGCCACGCCGCTGAGGATCGCCCGCCCCTGCTCGGCACTGCCCAGGTAGCCGGACAACACCGCATCGCAGTTGCCCAGCTCACCGATCGTCGCAATCCCTTCTACCAGTGCAGGTATTTGCGCTGGAGCAAGCACTTCTCCGGTCCACTGGCCATACTGAGTATGGTTGGAGAACTGCACGGTATTGAGCGGCCAGACCTTCACCCCGACCCGCTGCATGGGAAACACTGCGGCGCTGTTGCCGGCATGGCCGAAAACCACGTGGGACTGGATGGCGAGCAGATGCGGTGTACGTTTCATGCAGGTCTTCCGAAAGCGTAGGAATGAAAAACAAGGCGCGCAGTATGGCGCTAAATGCCACCTGTACGACAGACCGGGGAGGCAGTTAAGCTGGGCATACCTCGTTGGAGCATATGTAAATGTTGACCCTGGGAAATCTCTTCGTGCTGATGCTGCTGGCCACGGCAGGCGCTTGGTTGTGGCATAACCACGGCTTGCGTGAAAAGGCTCTGGAGCGGGTCAAGCAGCACTGCGCCAAGCTCGACCTGGAGCTGCTCGATGGCAATGTCGCGCTCAAGCGCATCGGCTTTGTTCGCGATGCCAACGGCCGCAAACGCCTGGCCCGGGTGTACAACTTCGAATTCACCGTGACCGGCGAACAGCGCCACCCCGGTACCGTCACCCAGTTCGGCGCCCATACCATGCAGATCGAACTGGCGCCCTACCCGTTCGAGATCAAGACGCCGCAACACCACGATAACGTGGTCGAGATGAACCAGTGGCGTCAGGACCATAACCGCTGGCGTAACTAGACGCGGCAGGCCAGCATGGCCTGTTTTAGCGCTTCAGGAGCTTGCGGCTCGGCGAAAATCAGCTCCAGCCGCGAGTCACGCCGCCATTCGCTGCGGCTCCACAGCAAGGACGGCTGTCCAGCCAGGGCATTGAGCGCTTGCCAGCCGTCCAAGCTGTGGATAACTGCCTTGGCCCGGCGCCAGTCCAACTCCCGCAGAAATTGCTCGATGCGGGCACGATCAAACACCTGAGCCGGGTGCCAGCGCCAACCAATGCTCCAGCCCTCCGCCGCCTCCTGGATGCTGCAAATTGGCTCCTGCGGATTTGTCCACAGGCTGCCTATGACTGCGGAAACACTGGCTGATGCCAGTTTATCCACAGCCAGGGAATGGCTTGGCGGAGCACTTGCCATCGGCACTTCGGACAACGGCAGATGGCCGAAATCGGTCCAGTACAGGCGAGCATCCGCCAGCCGGGAAGTTATCCACAAGCGCTGTTGTTCGTCCAGACCAGCGGATTTGTTCAGCACCAGCAGCCCGGCGCTGGCCAGGGTCGAGTGCTGAGCTTGCGGCAAGGCAACACCCGCAGCCAGCTGCTCGGCATCGAGCACCAGTACCGCCGGTTGTACCGCCAGCACCCCCTGCCAGGGCGGTAAGCGCAGTTGCTGCAACAACTGCAACGGATGGCCCAACCCGGATGGTTCGATAAACAGCCTATGCGGCCTGGCCTTGCGCAGCAGGCGACCCAGGCCGACCTGGAATGGCATGCCGTTGACGCAGCACAAGCAACCGCCGGCCACCTCTCCCAGGGCAATCCCATCGTCATCGGTTGCCAGCAGCGCTGCGTCCAGGCCGATCTGGCCGAACTCGTTGATCAGCACCGCCCAGCGCTCATCGGCGGGCCGCTGCGCCAGCAACTGGTGAATCAGGCTGGTCTTGCCGGCGCCAAGCGGGCCGGCAATCACGTGGGTAGGAATGTTCTGCAGCATGAGACGGAGAGTGCCTGAAATTTTCGTCACTATGCCGCTAAATCAGGCCATCCAGTCAAGGCTGAGGATCAAACGCCGCTCACCATTGGCCAAGGCCGGCGAACGATGGACCAGCCCGCATCCCTGATTACCAAGCCATTTCTCGCCCTTGAGCAAGGCCACCTCACCCTCGGCCAATTGGCGGATTGCCTCGGCATGCGGTTGCTCCCGAGCCAGTTGCGTACGGTCGATTGCACCTTCTCCCAGCCATTCACTGCCCGGCCCGGCGTAGGTGCTTAGCAAACGCAGAGGGACGTGATCGACATGAAACCGCGGGCACATGGCGTTGCCCAGCGCCTGCAGGCGCAAGCCGACTCGTCGGGCGTCGAGCAAGCAGGCGTAGGCAGCCACCAGCCAGGCAACGTCGGTAACAAACGCCACATGGCCTTCCAGGTCGGCATACCCGCCCAGCAAGCCACTGAGGTCCGGCAACTGTTGTTGCTCATCCAGCTCGATGACCCGGCGTTCACCCAGTGGCTGGTTCAGCGACAGCAGCAAGCGGGCAAAGTCTTCGATCTGCACCGGCAAGCGGCGCTGCCATACCGCGAGATTGACGCCATCCTGCAACGCCTCGGTGAGCACTTGAGGCGTTTCGCCGAAGGCCTGGCGCATCACGCCGCGTCCTCGTCAAACCACGGGCCGAACGGGTCGGGCAGTTGCCGCCAACTGTTCACGCCTGCGGCCATTTCTGCATCGTCGAGCAGGCAGCTCGAGAGCTCGGCATCGAGCCGGGCGAAGTCGATATTCTGACCGATGAATACCAGCTCCTGGCGGCAATCACCACACTCTGCAGTCCAATTCTTGAAGATCTGCGCGCTGCTCTGTTCATCCTGCGGCCACTGCTCACGGGGTACGAAGCGCCACCAGCGCCCGGCAAAACCGTGGCGCATCATGCCGCCGGCCTGCGACCAACTGCCGGCATCCTGGTGCTTGCTGGCGAGCCAGAAGAAGCCCTTGGAGCGCAGCAACCGGCCGTTGTCCCAGGGCCTGTGGATAAAATCGTAAAAGCGCTGTGGATGCAGCGGCCGGCGCGCTTGCCAGGTGGTCGCGGCAATTCCGTATTCCTCGGTTTCCGGCACGTGTTCGCCGCGCAGTTCCTGCAGCCAGCCAGGCGCCTGGGCGGCGCGGTCGAAGTCGAACAGACCGGTGTTGAGGATCTGCTGCAGCGCTACCTGACCCATGACCATCGGCACGATCTGCGCCTGGGCGTTAAGGCTGTGCAAGATCGCGCTGAGCTCTTCGCGCTCGGCGCTGCTGATCAGATCGATCTTGCTCAACAGAATCACGTCAGCGAACTCCACCTGCTCAATCAAGAGGTCACTGATCGAGCGCTCGTCTTCGTCACCAAGGGTTTCGCCGCGGCTGGCCAGGCTCTCGGCCGCCTGATAATCACGCAGGAAGTTCAAGCCATCGACCACCGTGACCATGGTGTCCAGGCGCGCCTGATCGGCCAGGCTGCGGCCTTGCTCGTCACGAAAGGTAAAGGTTTCGGCGACCGGCAACGGCTCGGAGATGCCGGTGGACTCGATCAACAGATAATCAAAACGCCCCTCGCGGGCCAGGCGTGCGACCTCTTCAAGCAGGTCTTCGCGCAGGGTGCAGCAGATGCAGCCGTTGCTCATCTCCACCAGCTTTTCTTCGGCGCGGTTGAGACTGACGTTGCGCTGCACCTCGCTGGCATCGATGTTGATTTCGCTCATGTCGTTGACGATCACCGCGACCCGCAGGTTGTCGCGGTTTTTCAGCACGTGATTGAGCAGAGTACTTTTGCCGGCACCCAGAAAGCCGGAAAGCACAGTGACGGGAAGACGGTTGGGCATGGGGGCTATCCTCATCGGGGCGAGTGCATTCGAACGATGCATTGCACAATGTTATATTATAACAATACAATCTCGCCAACCCACTTCGCTCAGAACATGACCAAAGGCCGACCTGGAAGATGAAATCACGTTGCCTTTTTGCCTTCGCTGCATTGCTGCTGTGCGAATCCGCCGTTGCAAACGGCGCGCCCCTCAGCAACGGCCTGGCACTTTGTACCCGCAGTGCAACCTTGCTTGCCTGCAGCGATGCCCAGGGCAATTACTACAGCGTGCAAACCCAGGGCAGCACCACCTACCTGCGCGGCTTCGAAATGGAGGGCCGCCGACTGTGGGCACAAACCAATAGCCGCTACGGCCAGCTGACCTTCTTCACAGGCGTGGCGAGCAACGGCGAAACCTGGGTCGGATACAGCCAGCGTGTGGGCTGGACCACCTTGAACAAGGTCTCCAGTTCCAGCGGGCAGCGTTTCAATCTGCGCTGCAATCGTCTGAGCGGCTGCCAATAGCCTTCTTGAAAAGTGAACCCCTGATGAGCGCTTTCACCCTTCCTGACATCGCTGCCCAAGCCACCACTTCCCAGTTGCCATTGGATTGGGTCGGCATGTGTGGCATTGCCCTGCCGCTGCAGATCGATGGGCAGATATCGCCAGCAACAGCCGACGCAGGCGTCAGCCTTGATGATGGCGCCTCCCGGGGCATTCACATGTCACGCTTGTACCTGGCGCTGGAAGCCCTGGAACATCAACCCTTGAGTCCGGCGCTGATCAATGAAGTTCTGCAGGGTTTTCTCGACAGCCACATAGGCCTTTCCGCCAGTGCGTTCCTGACCCTGCGATTCGAACTGATGCTCAAACGCCCTGCGC
Source organism: Pseudomonas sp. UC 17F4 (assembly GCF_900101695.1). Taxonomy (NCBI): domain Bacteria; kingdom Pseudomonadati; phylum Pseudomonadota; class Gammaproteobacteria; order Pseudomonadales; family Pseudomonadaceae; genus Pseudomonas; species Pseudomonas sp. UC 17F4. Next base: position 757,882 of record NZ_FNKV01000001.1, on the reverse strand, counting down.
TAATCAGCCCCTTGGCAGGTTGGAAAGCCTATCCGGTTACTCTGGATGCGCAGATAAAAGACGGAGTGTTCCACGTGGAACTATTTGTCGATGTGGCGTATTCCTCCACCTGCCCCTGCTCAGCCGCCTTGGCTCGGCAGCTGATTCAACAGCAATTCATCAGCGATTTTGGCAATCGCAGCTTGAGCCATGAAGCGATCTTGAGTTGGCTGGGTAGTGCCGAGGGTATTGTGGCCACGCCCCATAGCCAACGCAGTGCGGCAAAGCTGCAGGTTCGTCTGCGCCCAGGGGTTAACGAACTGCCGATAGAAACGCTGATCAACCAGGCCGAGAGCGCCTTGGGCACCGCTGTTCAAACTGCGGTAAAGCGCGCCGACGAACAAGCCTTTGCCTTGGCCAACGGGCAGAATTTAATGTTCTGTGAAGATGCCGCCCGGCGCTTGAATGTGGCGCTGAAAACCCTGCCGTGGCTCAGCGGCTTCAACCTGCGTGTGGAGCATGCCGAAAGCTTGCATGCCCACGACGCAGTCGCTCACAGCCAATGGCGATGGTGAGACGCTTCAGCTACGCGGTTTAACCGTACCGCAGTCATTACCAAGCCACACTGCCCGGGTGTTCATACTGCCCTGCTGCTGCACACCGGACGCGTTGAAGGTACCGTTGACCTGGGTTGTGAACTCACGATCGCTGACGAACGTGGCTTCTCCATTGCCTTGGGCTTTCGGGCAGCTGAAGGTGAACTTCCAGACATTGCCGGTGCGCTCGGTGATCTTCTGGGTACAGCCAGACTTGGGATCCTGCAGCGGGATGTCATTGCTTTTTACCTGCTCCGGCGTCAGGCAAGAGCGCACACCTTGACCGGCGACGCTGATCCCTTGCTTGGCCAGGCCACCTTCGATCATCGCCCGTTGCTCCGGCGGCAGGTTCTTCAACTGACCGAGCATGAAGCCCATGTCTGGAAGCGGCTTGCCATCAACCTGCATGTTGCTGGTGGTCAGCTCCCAAAGGCCAGGTTGCAACATCTGCGCATGCACCAACGGGCTTGCCAGACCGAACATCAGTGCCAGCAGCGGCAGACGATTTTTCATGTAGTGACTCCTCGAAACTCCAGCCCCAAGCTGGAACACAGCTTAGACGTCAATTTGTGCTTTCGGTTGCAAGTGCTGCCATGAACATGCTCTGTTAGGGGTAGAGCCTTCGGACAGCAGGATGCGTATGGATTACCACAGCCCGTACTTCTTCGGTTACCTCATTGGCGTGATTCACTTGCTCGGGGCAATCGCCGCCTTGCACGCGGTGTTCACCGTACGCACCGCTCAGGGGGCAATTGCCTGGGCCTTATCGCTGCTGTTCATTCCCTACTTCACCCTTATTCCCTACCTAGTGTTTGGCAGCCGTACCTTCGACGCCTACATCCAGGCCCGGCGCCAGGCCAACCGTGAAATGCACGTGGCCATGGCCGATCTCAACTGGCGACCCTGGGTCGAAGAGGCCTTGGCAGCCCGCAATTCAGAATCCTATGCCGCGCTGCGGGCGATGCCCAAGCTGGGACGCATGCCGTGCCTGGCCAACAATCAGGTGCGTTTGCTGATCGACGGCAAGGCTACTTTCGACGCCATCTTTCACGCCATTGCCGGCGCACGCGACACGGTGCTGGTGCAGTTTTTCATTATTCACGACGATAACCTGGGGCGGCAGCTACAGGCCCTGCTGCTGAAAAAGGCCACCGAAGGCGTCAAGGTCTACGTGCTCTACGACAGCGTCGGCAGCCATGCCCTACCCTCTGCCTACAGCCATAAACTGCGTGCAGGCGGCGTCAATATCCGCGCTTTCGCCACTCGCCGCGGCTGGTTCAACCGCTTCCAGGTCAACTTTCGCAACCACCGCAAAATCGTCGTGGTCGATGGCCTGCAGGGTTTTCTGGGTGGCCACAACGTTGGCGATGAGTACCTGGGTGGCAATCCCAAGCTCTCCCCTTGGCGTGATACTCACGTCCAGGTCAGCGGGCCAGTGCTGGCCTGCCTGCAGGAATCGTTCGCCGAGGACTGGTTCTGGGCGTCGCGCCAACTGCCGCCCTTGATCCTGCCGGACACCTACCCGGAAGATGGCGTGCTCTGCCAGGTATTGGCCAGCGGGCCGGCCGATCCGCAAGAAACTTGCTCGCTATTCTTCGTCGAAGCCATCCACTCGGCGCGCGAACGCCTGTGGATCACCAGCCCCTACTTCATCCCTGACGAAGCGGTGTTCGCAGCCCTGCGCCTTGCAGTGTTGCGCGGGGTAGATGTGCGCATCCTGATTCCTTCGCGTGCAGACCACCGTATCGTCTACGCCGCCTCCAGCCTGTTCGCCTTTGAGGCGGTGCGCGCCGGGGTGCGGATGTTTCGTTTCGAACCTGGATTCCTGCATCAGAAGGTGGTGCTGATCGACAACGAGATCAGCGCCATCGGCAGCGCCAACCTCGACAACCGATCGTTTCGCCTCAACTTCGAGATCATGTTGCTGACCGTAGACCGCGCATTTGCCGATCAGGTCGAAGCGATGCTCAGCCATGACTTCGACCAATCCCGGGAAATCACCGCCGAAGACAGCCGCGATACACATCGCCTGCAGCAGCTGGGGATGCGTATCGCCCGGCTGATTTCGCCGATTCTGTAAGGTGCTTTAACGGTAGAAGTCTTCGCGGGTCAGCGGCAAATCGTGGCTGCCATCGGCAAAGGGTTTGACCGCAAGGATCTGGTGCAAATTGATCCAGCCCCTGGCAAAGGCATAGGAGCAACCAGCCAGGTACAGGCGCCAGATGCGCAGGGCTTTCTCTGGCACCAGCGCGCCAGCCTTGTCCAGCTGTGCTTCGAGGCGGTTGCTCCAGTGCTCGAGGGTGCGCGCGTAATGCAGGCGCAGGCTTTCGACGTCGACAATCTCCAGCCCCGCTTCACTGATGCGTGCACTGATCATCGACAGGTGCGGCAGCTCGCCATGGGGGAACACGTAGCGCTCGATGAAGCTGCCCGCGCCGCGCCCGACCGGTCGCCCGTCGGTGTGCCTGGCGGTGATGCCATGGTTCATCACCAGGCCACCTTCGCGCACGGCGCCAAACAAGCGCTGACAATACAGCGCCAGGTTGGCATGACCCACGTGTTCAAACATGCCGACACTCACCACCTTGTCGAAGCGACCGTCCTGGGGCAGGTCGCGATAATCGAGTATCTGCAGCTCAACCTGCCCTTCCAGGCCATCGGCCTTGACCCGCTCACGGCCGAGTTTGAGCTGCTCTTTGCTCAGAGTGATGCCGAACACCTTGGCACCGAACTCCCTGGCTGCGTAGCGCGCCAGCCCGCCCCAACCACAACCGACATCCAGCAGGTAGTCGCCCTTCTTCAAGCGCAGCTTGCGGCACAAGTGCTCGAACTTGTTCTGCTGGGCTTGCTCCAGGGTGTTGGTGGGCGATTTGAAATAGGCGCAGGAGTAGGCCATGTCGCTGTCCAGCCACAGCTGGTAGAAGGCGTTGGACAGGTCGTAGTGGTAGGAAATTGCTGCCGCATCGGTAGCCTTGTCATGCTCGGTGCGCACCGGCTGATCGTCTTCTTCATCCTTGAGCAAAGCCACGCTAAGTTCGTCACAGACGCGGATCACCTCACTGATGGAGCCCTCCAGTTCCAGCTTGCCTTCGACGAACGCTGCCCCCAACTCATCCAGGCTTGGATGGGTCAACTGAGTAATCAGCTGCGGGTCCTTGACCAGGATGGTCACCTGCGGCTTGGGCCCCAGATCGAACGCATTGCCATCCCAAAGTTTGAGTCGCAGTGGCAGTCGCAGGCTTTGCAGAACAGGTGGAAGTTGCGCAAGCATGAAATGAGCCTCCTTTTTTCATCGGACGTCTGCCCAAAAGGGTAGTTCATCTGCCGGAACTTTCAGCTTATGCCGACCATAGTCTGAGCCTATCTAGCCCGTTGCAGACCTTGCGCCGGGGGCTGGAACCTACGATTTATTGTATACAATCGAGCGATTTGCAGATTAGTCTTGGCGCCATTGTCGATTCTTCATCCTGGAGTACAACAATGAAAACCTATGATGTAGTAATCATTGGCGGCGGGCCTGGTGGGTACAACGCGGCTATTCGTGCCGGTCAACTGGGCTTGAGCGTGGCGTGCGTGGAAGGTCGTTCGACCCTCGGCGGCACTTGCCTTAACGTCGGCTGCATGCCGTCCAAGGCCCTGCTACATGCCTCCGAGTTGTATGAGGCGGCGGTTGGCAGCGAGTTCGCCAACCTCGGCATCGAGGTCAAACCGACCCTCAACCTTGCGCAGATGATGAAGCAGAAGGATGAGAGCGTCAGCGGCCTGACCAAGGGTATCGAGTTCCTGTTCCGCAAGAACAAGGTCGACTGGATCAAGGGCTGGGGCAAGCTCGATGGTGTTGGCCGGGTCAAGGTGACCGACGACCAGGGCGCGGTAACTGAGCTGGAGGCCAAGGACATCGTCATTGCCACTGGCTCCGAACCGACGCCGCTGCCTGGCGTGACCATCGACAACCAGCGCATCATCGACTCCACCGGCGCCCTGGCCCTGAGTGAAGTGCCCAAGCACCTGGTGGTAATCGGCGCCGGGGTCATCGGCCTGGAGCTGGGTTCGGTGTGGCGCCGGCTGGGCAGCCAGGTGACCGTGGTCGAGTACCTCGATCGCATCTGCCCCGGTACTGATGAAGAAGCGGCAAAAACCCTGCAACGCGCCCTGGCCAAGCAAGGCATGAAGTTCAAGCTCGGCAGCAAGGTCACCCAGGCCAGCGCTTCAGCGCAAGGGGTGAACCTGAGCCTGGAGCCTGCCGCAGGCGGCAGCGCCGAAACCCTCGAGGCCGACTACGTACTGGTTGCCATCGGCCGGCGCCCCTATACCCAGGGCCTTGGCCTGGAAAGCGTCGGCCTGGAAACCGACAAGCGCGGCATGCTCGCCAACCGGCACCACCGCACCAGCGTCCCGGGGGTGTGGGTAATTGGCGATGTCACCTCCGGAGCGATGCTCGCGCACAAGGCCGAGGACGAGGCTATCTCCTGCATCGAACAGATTGCCGGCAAGGCCCACGAGGTCAACTACAACCTGATTCCGGCGGTCTTCTACACCCGCCCGGAACTGGCCAGCGTCGGCAAGACCGAAGAGCAGCTCAAGGCCGAAGGCCGCGAGTACAAGGTCGGCAAGTTCCCCTTCAGCGCCAACAGCCGGGCCAAGATCAACCACGAGACCGAAGGCTTCGCCAAGGTCCTCGCAGATGCCCGTACCGATGAAGTATTGGGCGTGCACCTGGTTGGCCCAAGCGTCAGCGAGATGATCGGTGAGTATTGCGTGGCCATGGAGTTCAGCGCCTCGGCTGAAGACATCGCCCTCACCTGCCACCCGCACCCGACGCGCTCCGAAGCCCTGCGCCAGGCGGCGATGAACGTCGACGGCAAGGCGATGCAGGTCTGATCAGTCAGTCCGGTCGAACGGATGAAGCCGGCCTTCAAGGCTGAAGGCCGGCTTATCCACAATCAGGCCAGGGCAGCCTGTTGGTTTTCCACAGCCAGCAGGTCAAAACGCGAGGCCAGGAACGGGGTGATATCCAGCGGCAGGGTTTCCTGGTTCACGACCTTGTCGATCAGCACGCCAGTGATGGCCGAGGTAAGGATGCCGGTGCGAAAGTGTCCACAGGCATTCACGTAGCCACTGACTTCGCTGACCGGCCCCAGGATCGGCAGCTCGTCCGGCGAGCCCGGGCGCAAGCCGGCCCAGGTGCGCTTGAGGTTGATCTGCGCCAGCTCCGGCACGCAGCGCACCGCGCCCTGAACCAGGCCGTTGATCTCCGGGAAGGTGTTGCTGACGTCGAAGCCTTTGTCTTCGGTGGTGCTGCCGATCAGGATCTCACCGTTGTCCTTCTGCGCCATGTAGCAGTCGCTGGTGGTCAGGCAGCCTTGCAGCAGCTTGGGCATGCGCTCGGTGAGGATGATCTGGCCTTTGACCGGCTTGACCGGAATCCGCAGGCCCGTGGCCCACTCGCTCAAGTCTGCGGCCCAGGCGCCGGCGGCGTTGATCAGGGTATCGCAGTGAAAGGTGCCCTCTTCGGCGGTTTGCACGCCGCTGACCCGCGAACCCTGATGCAGCACACCCGTAATGTTGGTGTTGTGGAACAGGTCGACACCGTTCTGGCGCGCCGCCTCCATATAGGAATCAGCCAGGCGGAACGGGCTGACCTGGTGATCGCAGAGAAACTCCAGGGCACCATGGGCCTCATGGCTCACCGCAGGTTCGGCCTGGCGCAGGGCATCGCGGTCGAGCCAGCGCACCTGGTCGGCCAGGTGCGGGATCTGCGCAACGATGTGCTCGGCGTAGAGGCGGTCTTCATCGTCGTAAATCACGTACTTGAGGCCCGTGCGCTCGAACTTGAAGTCCATGCCGTGGCGCTCGATCAGCTCGCGGTGCAGCTGTGGATAAAGTGCGTTGGACTGCAAGGCAAAGTCGAAGAACGACTGCGGCAGGATGTGCGGCGTGCTCGAATCCACCGCCACTGCCGCGCCATGGGCTTCACGCTTGTGCTTGGCCGACATCATGCGAAAGAAGATTACCCCGCAGCCCAGGCCCACGGACTCACCAATGGCCCACAGGCCGCCGGCAGACGCGCGGGTGGCATTGCCCGGGCGCTTGGCATCGATCAGGGCGATCTTCAGGTTCTTGCGTTTGGACAGCTGGTAGGCGCAGGACGCACCGATCACACCGCCACCGGCGATGACCACATCATAGGTTCTGTTCATGCTTCAGGCTTCCGTGCCGAGTTGCTGGAATGCAGAGAATGGAATCGGGTCGATCGGGAAACGCGGCCGCAGCCAGCCGACATCGGCGCGTCCGGTCGCTTCGCGCAGGCGATCGCTGCAATAGCCGACGCACATGCGCCCCTGGCAGTCGCCCATGCTCACCCGGGTGCGCATCTTCAACCCGGCCATGTCCTCGACGCCCTGCTCCAGGGCGCGATCGATGTCGCTGCGGGTGACATGCTCGCAACGACAGATCACCGTGTCCGCCTGCGGCAGCTCGATCTGCTTGGTGCCGCGGTGGGTGTAGCGCTCTACCCCGGCGCGAAAGCGTTTGATCGCTGCCAGCTGGCCGAGGTATTTCTCGCGCAGTTCGATCGCCTCTTCTGCGTTGAGTACCTCCTGCTGCAGCAGGATCGAAACAGCCGCGATGCGCCCGGTGAGCATTGCCGCCTCACCACCACGGATGCCGCCCATGTCACCGGCCAGGTGGATGTGCGGCTGGCTGCTTTGCTGCCAGACGTTGCTTTCTGGACGCAGGTAGCCGTCTTCGTTGAAGCCATGGTCCAGGCCCAGTTGCTGGCTGAGCTGGGTGCGCGGGATAAAACCGTAGCCCACCGCCAGGGTTTGCGCCGGCTCGCGCTGGGCGCGGGAAAGGTCCGGCTGCCAATCGTCACCGTAGGGCGCCACGGTCACTTCAGCCAGCTCACCCTCACCCTTGGCTTCGACAATCCCCCAGCCGTAGTACATGGGGATGCCGTTGAGCTTCATGTAGCCAAGCATGCTCAGGCCATCGAGGAACAGCTGCGGCTTGTTCATCAGCGCCAGACTTTCACGGGCAATCTTGCTGAACGGGCAGGCTTCATAGACGCCCTCAACCTTCGCCCCGGCCGCGTGCAACTGGCAGGCCACCAACGGCAACAACGGCCCGGTGCCAGCGATCACGGTACCGCCCAGGGGTTTGACCACACCGCTTTTGATCTGCAACTGAAGCCCGCCGAGCAACATCACACCCGGCAAGGTCCAGCCGGCAAACGGGACGTTGCGCTCGTGGCAACCGGCCGACAGCAACAGATGGGAAAAATCGATTTCGTGCAGGGTTTCTTCGCCATCGAGTACCATCAGGCGCTGCTCGTCCCCACCGACCACACGGCTGTTCAGGCGCAGGTCGATGCGATCGGCGCAGGCGGCGAAGTCCTTGTGCAGTTTTTTCAGCGCCTTGCTATAGCGGGCACCCAGGTAGCCCAGGTCGACGCCGCTGCGCAGCGGTCCGCGAAACACCACGCCACCCGGGCGTGAGGCTTCATCAAACAACAGGCTCGAGACGCCGTGCCTGGCCAGCTCGATCGCCGCTGCCATACCTGCCGAACCACCACCGACAATAACTGGACGCAAGCTCATGGTGCCTCCTGCCCGGCAAAACGGTTGGTCCCGGTTTCGACCCGCATGCCCGGCTGTACCTCGGTTTGGCAGGCGCGGCGCTTGGGCCGGCCGTTGATCGACACCAGGCAGCAATGGCACACGCCCATGCCGCAGAAAGCGCCGGTCAATTGTTGGTGATCGTTAAGCGCCACCTGGCGCAGGCCCACGGCGTTAAGCACGCTGAGCACGGTTTCACCGGCAGCGACCGCCACCGCCTGGCCGTTGAGTTCGATGGTCATGTCCGCCCGCGACAGGGGCTGGATATCTAGCTTTCGCTCCAGAGTCTGCATAGCTTTTCGTCCGTGAAAAAGAAACATGGACTGCGCACACTAAGCCAAGCGCGCGTCAGGACTATTGATCCAGGCCAGCTAAAGGGTCCGATTGCCGGACAAACTGGCAGTACTGCGCTCAGGCCATCGTCATGGACGCTGTCATCCACTCGTGGCACAGCTGTACATCAGGCACAACATTTGACCAGTTGCTCCCTGACAGTGACAGGATCGAGGGTCCAGGTGTCCATGTCGATCAGGCCCTCTTCGGTGAGGCGAACATGCAGCCGGTCCAGTACACGATCCAGGGTGCCATCGTCACGCCAGTCGCGAAAACGTTGATACACCGTCGACCAAGCGCCAAAGCGTTCCGGCAAGTCACGCCAGGCTGCGCCAGAGCAAAGAATCCAGAAGATGCCGTTGATCATCTGCCGGTCGTCATTACGAGGCCGGCCGGTCTTTTGTGTGGTTGAAACCAGATCCATGATCAATATCCACGCCGCATTGGGGAGTTCGTAGCGCCTAACCATTCGGGGCCTCCTGCCACTCGGGTTTACTTGTTGGTTACCAGGGAAGCTCTAATTGAATATCGTCCTGGATCTTTCTTTTGACCTTTACCGACAACCCGATCAAACGCACCGAGCGGCCCTCGCGCCTGGTGTCCCAGAGCAACCGGCACAGGGTGGTCACTGTCTCCTGACTGAGGGTGTTGGAAGCCGCCTCGGTCGACGAAATCGAGAAGTCCGAGAACTTGAGCTTTACCAGGTTTTTGATGATCAGGTAGTCATCGCCCATTTCGGAAATGCGTTCCCTCAGACCTTCCAGCAATCTGTCCAGCTCTTGCAGGCAGCTGGAAAAATCGTGGCAATCGAAGGGGAGTGTTCGTTCAATACCAATCGACTTGATGTGGGTTACTCGCTCTTCCTGCTCTTCTATTCCCTGACATCGCTCCCACACATAAAACCCATGCACGCCGAGGTAGCGCATGAGCAACGGGATTTTCTCTTCGGTGACGTGTTTGCATTGCCGACAGCCCAGGTTCTCAAGCACGGCGTAAGTTTTGGGACCAACGCCAGGAATCTTGCGTACATCAAGTTCATCGAGAAAGCCGCGGACATCCTTGGGCACGATGACAAACAGGCCATTGGGCTTTTGCACCTCGGAGGCGATTTTTGCCAAGTACTTCAACGGCGCGACTCCGGCAGAAGCCGTCAGCCCCAGCTCCTGCTCGATCGCAGCACGGATGTGCATGGCCATATGAGTTGCCGAGCCGTTGAATGCAGACTGACCGGTGACCTCGAGCGACGCCTCATCCAGTGACAGGAACTCAACCTTGTCGGTATAGCGTCGGAATATTGCATCGAGCCTTCGAGTCACGGCTTCATACACTTCAAACCGGGTCGGCAGCAGGACCAGATCCGGGCAGAGCCGTTGTGCCGTTGCAGTGGCGATACCACTTCTTACTCCATATTCCCTGGCCAGGTAGTTCGCAGTGCTGATCACCCCTCGCTCAGCCGCTGTCCCGCCCACGGCCACAGGGCGCCCAACCAGGTGCGGAGCATCCAGAAGTTCTACTGAGACAAAGAACGAGTCCATGTCGACATGGATGAATTTGCGCTCGTTCGTACCTTTGGTTGATTCCACCAATGGCGCCCTTGCACCTTTCAACATCAGCCAGTGGCCAGAACGTGAACCTGCAGGCTCACGCTGGCGTCATTGTTAAGGCATTGGTATACGCCTTGAATATGCGGAGCAAATTCCGGGTATTGGTTACTCAGTGCTTCAATGGCGCTCAGGTAGCGAATCAACGAGCTGTTCCAGCGTTCCCCAGGCGCGATGCACATAACCCCCGGCGGGTAAGGGATTACGCCTTCTGCGGCAATACAGCCTAAAGCTTGTTCGAGTGCGACCAATTGGTAGTTACCACGGATGAAAGCCTGCTGCGCCGCATAGGGCGTCAACTCGGCCTGCGCCGACGTCACCGAACTGAAAATGTCTGATTGCAGTTGCTCAATCTGATACTGCGAGAACAGGGTGTTGATGGCGCAGCACAATTCGCGCAGCGATAAATCGTTATAGCGAGCTTGGCCGCTTGCCAGTGAAGGTAACGCCTCAGCCACCGGGACTTCACCCTCGATCATCTGCTCAAGTTGCGCCAGCGTGTGCGCCAGGCGAGAGAGCTGCGCAGCCTCGGTAGAGGGCGAAACCAACAGGGTAACGTTGTAGAAGTCAGATTTCTCCGGAGTGAAATTCATCTCGCGCAGGTAGGCGGTGACGATACTCGCTGGAATAGCGGGCAACCCGCCCTGCTCGTCAGTGTGCAACTTGCGCGTTGTAAAGATGACCTTGCAAGGGTCCAGGTAGTGCAAGTCAGACTCGATCGGGCTGGCCCCCAGCGTCTCGTGGCGAACCGGTTGAAACACTTGGGCATACACCTCCAGCGATGTATCGCCCTGCCCCGCCGGCAACCGCCTGTCGCCATAGTAAGGCTGAATAACACGGCAACGCTGGGCAACCTCGCGCCTGAAACCCATGGCCATTGCCACTGCCGCACTCCACGCGCGCTTGCCGTTGCCATTGGCATGGATCGCGGCATTGACTTCCAATGACATCAACAATGGATAGAACGGGCTGGTCGAGGCGTGCAGCATGAACGCGCTGTTGAATACCGATCGTGAGCAGTAGCGTGGCTGGTTACGTATGTGACTGTCTTTTTTATGGATCTGCGAGGTCTGGGACAGGCCTGACATCTGCTTGTGGACCGATTGCGTGACGATGATCCCCGGGCAATCCGCCGTCAGGGCAATGTTCAACGGCGAGCGCTGCGCCAGTAGCTCAACAAAAGGTTCGTAGCCCAACCAGGCGGAATCGAAGAGTACGTAGTCACACAGGTGACCAATCCGTTGCAGCAGAGCAGCGGCGTCGACCACAACGCCATCGCAGGTTGCGTGCTGAACAACTGCCAGACGAAATGGGCGCTGCTGCCGCGCCTTGGACGGATCGATACGGGCCGCCTTCAGGCGTAGTTGTTGCTCATCCAGGGCATGTCTTTTGTAGCCACCCAGCACGCCACACCCATCGCGGAAATTATCGAGGTATACCGGCCTGGCGGCACTTTGTACCAATGCGCCCAGGTACACCGACTTGTGGTTGTTGCGATCCATCAATACCAGATCGCCCGCAGCCAGCAACGCGCTGGTGACGACTTTGTTTGCGGTGGAAGTACCATTGAGCACGAAGTAGGTTTCATCGGCGTTGAACACTTCTGCGGCCAGCCGTTCAGCCTGGGCCACCGGACCTTCATGGCTGAGTACGTCACCCAGCTCGGGAGCCGCGTGCGGCACATCGACCTTGAATACCTCGCTGCCAAGCAATTGCTTGAAGCGCAGCCCGGCCGGATGCAGGTCCAGGCACTGGCCGCCCTGATGCCCGGGGCAAGCAAAGGTAGGCCGTTTGCGCGAGACAAACTCTGCGACTGCCGAGGTAAAAGGTGGCAGTGAAGCCAGGTCAAATGCCTTGGCAGTTTCAACTACCCGCGCAATATCGTGCGCACTCAGCGGTACCTGGAGCAAGGTTGGTTGAAGATCCGCAAGCACTGCCGGAAGTGCAGCGTACCCGTTGCCATGGAGCACAAACAGTGGCGTGCCCCAGGCCGCGACGCAATCGACCACATCTGCCGACAGCGCATCCTCAACGCACAGCACCAACGCCGATGCTGACGCCAACCGACCGCGCCCTGCAAATGTCCCAAGCGCCACGCCGGGAAGTGCTTCAATCCCGACTGCCGCACTACAAACAATCCTTGTCTGTAACATCTTTTTTTGCGCTCCAACCTAGCGGTGCAATACACAGCATGAACGTCATGCCAACAAACGTAGCCGGCCCCACAAGCAGAAACATAAGGCTGGCGATCAGCCCGGACACTGCATCACCAATAACCGCCGTGAAGTAGTACAGGGAAAAATTCTTGCCGACTTCATTGGGACTGGACAGCGTCTGGATATTGGTAATGATGGCAATATCAACAAAGGCGCCGACAAAACCCACGCACAGCAACAGAACTATAAACAGGTACGTATTGAACTGCAGGGCGACGGCAGCCAGTAAAAATAGCCCGCCATACAGTAACCAATAAATAATCACCGAGCGGGCGGTGGTTGACTTGTTGAGTGTTACATACAGCATGCCACCGATAACCGTACCGAAAGCCAGCAGGGAAAAGATATACCCCACCGCAGCCTCGGACTGAAAATGGTCCATAACCGATGCCGGCAATATGAAGCGAATAACCGACGTGGCAAACATTGCACACACGGTGGTGCAACAGATCACGGTAAACAGGGGTGTATTGAGCTTGCGTAAACTACCCACGCTGCGTGTGGTGTCCTTGTAGATTGCCCAAACATCGAAGCGCCCCTTCGAAGTTGTCACGCTCGAGACCAGGGTGGCGCTACAGGCGGCCGACAGCAACAAACTGACCGAGAAAAACGCAAACGCATAACTGGCATCGAGCACGATCGAAATCAGTGAAAATATCAACGGTCCGATAATCGAAGACACATCTTCGATCACTTGCACCCCGCTGTTTACCGACGCCAGATGGCCGTCGTCCACTATATCGGGGAAATAGGCACGAAAGCTCGGCGTGTACAGGCAATCAAGTGCGGTCATCACCATCGAGGCGATAATAACCACCGCCACCGTAGCCTCGGCAAATTCAAACAACACAAACAGCAGTGCGGCCACTACGCTTTTTAAAAGTTCTGCCGAAATCAGTGTGTGTTTTTTCTGCCGATGGTCTGCTAGCCAGCCACCAATCGGCGAAAACAATGCACTGGGCAAGTAACGAAAAAAGTACACCAGGCCAATCAGCAAAAAGTCGGCCTCAGTCAAGGTCACCACGGCCACTGCAAAGGCTGTTTCGAAAGCAAACTCACCGCATTTTGAAAAAAAGTAGGCGGCTGACAGCCGTTGTGTACCGTGGTTTAACGCTAGTGCCTGCATATCCATTGCCTGCTGGGTGGTTCTAGCCTGCGGAGTAGATTAACTCGTCCCGAGTAATGTCGCGTCCGTTGGCATTAAGCTTCTCGAAGACTATCTTTTTCAAGATGTTTTGTTCACTTTCAGGAATTAAGTAAAACATAATGTTGCTGTACCATAACCAACCCAGCCTGGTCAGTTCGAAGGTCGCATCCGTTTCAACTATCAGGTCGGCCTTGACCAGTTCCTGAACCCTGTCCAGTAGCCCTTGCGGCATCTGGCTCATCGCCACTTTGGATTTTTCGATTTCGCCGTGATACGGCAGGCGCAGTACCAGTGGCTTGACCAGATCAAGCACCGGAGCATGCTGGCTGACCTGGCAGACATAGTCACCTTCGGTCATCTTGGCGATGTATTGCTCACGCAATGAGGTGTTGGTAATCACATTTTCAGCCACCGACGAGATGGCGCCGACGCCGAAGCCCAGCAGGTCATGGTTTGTATAGCCATAGACGTGCTCGTGGTAAATGAACGAGTAGTCGCGGGTGATCAGAGGCGACGCTGCGCTCGCCTGGCGCACGTAGCCATGGCCGTTATACGGGACAAAACCCTTGTGGCGCATATGCTCGTCAATCATCAGCTTCATGTTCAGCTTGCGCATGGCCGGGAACACTTCCGCCGTACGCTCCCTGATTTGCTTGTGCAGCTTTACCGAGGTGGCGACATTGTTGATCGGGTAAATGTCGATGTTGCTCAGGCCCAGTTCGACCGCTTTGTCGATGTCACACAGGGTCTGGTTTTCGTTACTGCCGTTCATCCCATACATGATGTCGCACAACACGTGCCTGAAGGTCGGCACCAGCAACGCGGCGGCGCGTTCGATTTCGCGGATGTCCTCATTCAGGTTAAACAGCTTGCGCCAGGTCGGGTCGATGGTCTGCAAACCGAAGCGGGCATGGGTCACGCCAATGTCCGCGAGTGCAAGGGTGCGTTCTCGGGTGACACTGGTGATATTGAACTCGAAGGAGAACTCTTCCACCGTCGACATATCGAAGTAGTGGTGTAATGCCTCACCGATGTCATAGATATTCCGCGGCGACAATAGCGACGGCGTTCCCCCGCCAAAGAAAATGGCCCTGACCGATACTGCCTTGAAGTCGACCAAGCGCGATTTGTACTCAATTTCCTTGATCAGCGCCTTGGTGTAACGGTTAATATCCTCTTCGTTTTTGTACAAGCCGCGGGTAAACGGGCAGAACGAACAGATCGCTTCACAGAACGGAATATGAAAGTACAACGCCCGTGAGGTTGATTGGCTGTTGGCATGGTTCAGCAGCGTCGTCAGTTGTGTTTCACTGGGGCGAAACACGTCCAGTGATTGCGAAGGAAAAAAGAAATTGTACAAGGGGAACTGGTAATCGAACTTGACCATTCCGTTATTGACAAGTTTCATTCACCACCCCTTCTTCCACAAGCACATGACTGCCGCGCAGCAACGTGCGCGTCGTTATCTGCACTTCGTTGCCGAAGAAGCCCTGAATGCCTTCATTGATTGAGACATTGTTGGAACCGCAGGTATAAACGTCGATGCTGATGTAATGAGTTTCCGGGTAGGTGTGGTAGGACAGGTGCGACTCAGACAACAAGTACAGACCGGTAACGCCTTCACCTCCGGCACTGAACTTGTGCGTCAAATGGTCCAACACCGTGAAACGCGAACGTTGCAAGGTACCGAGGAAAAAGTTATGCAACGCCGGCGCGTCCTTCAACAAGCGTGCATCAGCACCGGTAATATCCCAAATAGTATGATAGCCAAAGTCGTCCATGAAGGTCGTTGCTCCTGTCCCTGAGAGGCCGAGTAAGTACAATTAAAAAGAGGGGGAAATTTCTTTCCCCCTCTTTTATCACGCTCTTACCACAAGCAAACACCCTTGGTGGTAACGCCAGTCACTTCAGTTTGAAACAGGTCAATTGCAGAGTTCATAATACATTCCTTGTTTACGATTTTGAGTTGGCCTGTAACAGCAGGCGTCACAAAACTAGCAGGAAGTATTTCGCGGAAAAGTCGAAATTTGTAAATAAATCTTTCTAAGCGAGTTACACTTTAAATATCGCCGACGTTTCCAAACAATTAGCTAACGTGCTGCCTTCAAGATGCTCCATGGAAATGGGCATTGGCTACCGCTCCACTCACAGTGAAGTAGTCCTTTTCGCACAAGCATAGGCGGGGAAGAAGATGCGAAAAAAAGTGTGTCTGACGCGAGGTCGAGTATTTTTCTGGCACGCCGAATCGCTCACGTAGCACAAAAAACCGAACGATTGGCTACGAACAAGCGAGTCGATTTCAGCACTGCTGATCAACAGGCAGCGTCCGGAATCAGCCGCTGCCTGAGAATCAGAAACCAGGCCCCTGCTCCCATCACTGTCAGGAAAAGGGACCAGGCACAGCACTCGTTACTCGACAGTTACCGATTTCGCCAGGTTACGCGGCTGGTCGACGTCGGTGCCCTTGAGCACAGCGACGTAGTAAGACAGCAACTGCAGCGGAATGGTGTAGAGGATCGGCGCCAGGGCGTCGATGATGTGCGGCACGGCGATCACGTGGGTGCCTTCGCCATTGCTCATGCCAGCCTGCTCGTCGGCGAAGACGATTAGCTCGCCGCCGCGGGCACGGACTTCCTGCAGGTTAGACTTGAGCTTTTCCAGCAGCTCGTTGTTCGGCGCCACAGTGACTACTGGCATGTCGCTGTCGACCAGTGCCAGCGGACCATGCTTGAGCTCGCCGGCAGGGTAGGCTTCGGCGTGGATGTAGGAGATCTCTTTGAGTTTGAGCGCACCTTCCATGGCTACCGGGAATTGCGCGCCGCGGCCCAGGAACAGAGTGTGGTGCTTGTCGGCAAATAGCTCGGCGGTCTTCTCGACGATCGCATCCATGGCCAGGGCTTCGCCCAGGCGAGTTGGCAGGCGACGCAGCTCTTCCACCAGCTCCGCTTCGACGCCTGCAGCCAGGGTGCCGCGCACCTGGCCCAGGGACAGGGTCAGCAGCATCAGCGAGACCAACTGGGTGGTGAAGGCCTTGGTCGAGGCCACGCCGATTTCCGGGCCGGCCTGGGTCAGCAGGGTCAGGTCCGACTCGCGCACCAGCGAGCTGATGCCGACGTTGCAGATCGCCAGGCTGCCGAGGAAGCCCAGCTCCTTGGCGTTGCGTAGGGCCGCGAGGGTGTCGGCGGTTTCACCCGACTGCGAGATCGAGACGAACAGGGTGTCCGGCTGCACCACAACCTTGCGGTAGCGGAACTCGCTGGCGACTTCGACCTGGCAAGGGATACCGGCCAGGCTTTCCAGCCAGTAACGGGCAACCATGCCGGCGTGGTAGCTGGTGCCGCAGGCAACGATCTGTACATTGCGCACCTTGGCGAACAGCTCGGCAGCTTGCGGGCCGAAGGCCTGGACCATGACGTGGTCCTTGCCCAGGCGGCCTTCCAGGGTGCGTTGCACCACGGTTGGTTGCTCGTGGATTTCCTTGAGCATGAAGTGACGGTAGGCGCCCTTGTCGGCAGCTTCGGCACCTTCGTGGTACTGCACGGTCTCGCGCTGCACTGCAGTGCCGGCGACGTCCCAGATGGTGACCTGGTCGCGGCGAATTTCGGCGATGTCGCCCTCTTCCAGGTACATGAAGCGGTCGGTAACCTGGCGCAGGGCCAACTGGTCGGAAGCCAGGAAGTTCTCACCGTGGCCCAGGCCGATTACCAGCGGGCTGCCGCTGCGAGCGGCCAGCAAACGGTCAGGCTGCTTGGCGCTGATCACGGCCAGGCCGTAGGCGCCATGCAGTTGCTTGACTGTAGCCTTGAGGGCATCGGCCAGGTCCGGCAAGGTTTTGAGGGTGTGCGCCAGCAGGTGAACGATCACCTCGGTGTCGGTCTCGGAGCTGAAGACGTAGCCCAGGCCCTTGAGCTGTTCACGCAGTTCTTCGTGGTTCTCGATGATGCCGTTGTGCACCACTGCCAGTTCATGACCAGAGAAATGCGGGTGGGCGTTGTGTTCGGTTGGCGCGCCGTGAGTCGCCCAACGGGTGTGGGCGATACCCAGGTTGCCGGCCAGCGGTTCGGCGGCAACGGCGGCTTCCAGCTCGCTGACCTTGCCGATACGGCGACGGCGCTCAAGGTTGCCCTGCTGGGTGAAGACGGCCAGACCTGCGCTGTCATAGCCGCGGTACTCGAGGCGCTTGAGGCCTTCGATCAGAATGGTTGTGATGTTACGTTCGGCGACGGCACCAACAATTCCACACATTATTCATGCTCCTGGGTGATAGCGGCGCAAATCACGTTGATGCCGCGGGCTTCAATCTGTACGCGTGCCTCATGGGGCAGGCGCTCATCGGTAATCAGGGTGTTGACGCTGCTCCAGGGCAGCTCAAGGTTGGGAATCTTGCGCCCGACCTTGTCGGACTCGACCATGACGATCACTTCCCGGGCGACTTCAGCCATCACCCGGCTCAGGCCCAGCAGTTCGTTGAACGTGGTGGTGCCGCGCGCCAGGTCAATGCCGTCGGCGCCAATGAACAGTTGGTCGAAGTCGTATGAGCGTAGTACCTGCTCGGCCACCTGGCCCTGGAACGATTCGGAATGCGGGTCCCAGGTACCGCCGGTCATCAACAGTACCGGCTCATGCTCCAGCTCGCTAAGGGCGCGGGCCACATTCAACGAGTTGGTCATGACCACCAGGCCCGGTTGATGACCCAGCTGCGGGATCATCGCGGCGGTGGTGCTGCCGCTGTCGATGATGATGCGGGCATGTTCGCGGATACGGCCTACGGCAGCCTTGGCGATCGCTTGTTTATAAAGCGAAACCGGCTGGCCCTGTTCGGTAAACAGTTCCTGCGGCAGGGTCACTGCCCCACCGTAGCGGCGCAACAGCAGGCCATTGGCTTCGAGGGCTGCGAGGTCCTTGCGAATGGTCACTTCGGAGGTTTCGAAACGCTTGGCCAAGGCGTCGACGCTCACCTCGCCCTGCTCATTGAGCAAAGCCAGGATGTTATGACGTCGTTGGGGGGTGTTACGTTTCGACATGGCGCGCTTAAGTTTCGATTCGAAAGATAATGATGCCAATCAAAACCTATAGTGGCTGATGCGTCAAGAACAGCGGAGAAAAAATTTTCCTGTGAATAACTTGCATAGCAGCAAAATTTTATCCACAGAACGAAAAAGGCCGACTTATGCACAATGCAGTCGGCCCTTTCTATTAGCTGTGAGTAACTCAGCTCTTTTTGAGCTTCTCCGGCCGCTTCCAGCCATCAATGTTGCGCTGACGCGCACGACCGACTGCCAGCTGCGCCGCCTCGACGTTCTGAGTAATGGTCGAACCGGCGGCAGTGGTAGCGCCGTCGAGGATATCCACAGGCGCGACCAATGAGTTGTTCGAACCGATGAACACGTCTGCGCCAAGTACTGTCTTGAACTTGTTGGCGCCATCGTAGTTGCAGGTGATGGTACCGGCACCGATGTTGGTGCGTGCGCCGACCTCGGCATCGCCCAGATAAGTCAGGTGACCGGCCTTGGCGCCTTCACCGAGGTGGGCGTTCTTCAGTTCAACAAAGTTACCCACATGGGCGCGAGCGTCGAGCACGCTGCCAGGGCGCAGGCGGGCAAACGGGCCGGCATCGCTGCCCTCACCCATGATTGCGCCTTCCAGGTGGCTGTTGGCTTTGACCACCACGCCTTTGCGCAGGGTGCTGTTCTTGATCACGCAGTTCGGGCCGATGACCACGTCGTCTTCGATCACCACGCGGCCTTCAAGGATCACGTTGATATCGATGAGCACATCGCGACCAACGGTCACCTCACCGCGCACATCGAAGCGCGCCGGGTCACGCAGGGTCACACCCTGGGCCATCAGACTGCGGCCTGCGCGCAACTGGTAGTGACGCTCCAGCTCGGCAAGCTGACGACGGTCATTGGCGCCCTGCACTTCCATCGGGTCCAGCGGCTGCTCGGTCGCGACCACCAGGCCATCGGCTACAGCCATGGCGATGACGTCAGTGAGGTAGTACTCGCCCTGGGCGTTGTTGTTCGACAGACGGCCCAGCCAGTCAGCCAGGCGCGCGCCCGGGACGGCGAGAATACCGGTGTTGCCTTCCTTGATGGCTTTCTGTGCGTCGCTGGCATCTTTGTGCTCGACGATCGCTGCCACCTGGCCCTGCGCATCACGGACAATACGGCCATAACCGGTCGGATCATCGAGGGTCACAGTCAGCAGGCCGAGCTGCTGTGGGGTGACCTTGGCAAGCAGGCGCTTGAGGGTATCGACTTCGATCAGCGGAACGTCACCGTAAAGGATCAGTACGGTTTCGGCGCTCAACGCCGGCAGTGCCTGGGCGACGGCGTGGCCGGTACCCAGTTGCTTGTCCTGGAGGACAAAATTAAGGTCATCGGCGGCCAGGCGCTCACGTACCAGCTCCGCACCGTGCCCGATCACCACATGAATGCCCTGCGGCTGCAACTGGCGGGCGCTGTGGATAACATGGCCGAGCATGGAGTCGCCGGCGACCGGATGCAGTACCTTGGGCAGCGCCGAGCGCATGCGGGTACCTTGGCCGGCGGCGAGAATTACGATATCGAGAGACATTGACTGGCTACCAATCCTGGAAGGTCAGCGCTGTGACCAGAAGAAGAAATTCGGAAAAAGAAAAAGGGTAGCCGAGGCTACCCTTTAACTCAATCGCAACAGAAAGTGATCGGCGAGTGCCGGTTACTTCATTTTGCGAATTTGCTGGACGGTACGCAGCTGGGCTGCGGCCTCGGCCAGACGTGCGGCAGCGGCGCCGTAGTCGAACTCCGCGCCTTTTTCGTTCAGGGCGTTCTCGGCAGCCTTGAGGGCTTCCTGAGCCTGAGCTTCATCCAGGTCGCTGGCACGTTGCACGGTATCGGCAAGCACCTTGACCATGTTCGGCTGAACCTCGAGGAAACCACCAGAGATGTAGAACACCTCTTGGGCGCCACCCTGCTTGGTCAGCGTGATCGGACCTGGCTTCAGATTAGTGATCAGCGGGGCGTGGCCTGGAGCGATACCAAGATCACCCAGGTTGCCGTGCGCAATCACCATCTCGACCAGACCGGAGAAAATTTCCCCTTCCGCGCTGACGATATCGCAATGGACTGTCATAGCCATCTGCTTGCCTCAACCTGATTAGCGCCCCTTGCGGGGCGCCGGGATTACAGTTTCTTGGCTTTCTCGACGGCTTCTTCGATGCTGCCGACCATGTAGAACGCTTGTTCTGGCAGGTGGTCGTAGTCACCTTTGAGGATGCCGCTGAAGCCTGCAATGGTGTCTTTCAGGGAAACGTATTTGCCTGGAGAACCGGTGAAGACTTCGGCCACGAAGAACGGCTGGGACAGGAAGCGCTGGATCTTACGAGCGCGCGATACCAGCTGCTTGTCGGCTTCGGACAGTTCGTCCATACCGAGGATGGCGATGATGTCCTTCAGCTCTTTGTAGCGCTGCAGAACATACTGAACGCCACGAGCGGTGTCGTAGTGCTCGTTGCCGATCACGTTCGGGTCCAGCTGGCGCGAAGTCGAGTCCAGTGGATCGACCGCTGGGTAGATACCCAGGGAGGCGATGTCACGGGACAGTACGACGGTAGCGTCCAAGTGGGCGAAGGTGGTCGCTGGCGACGGGTCGGTCAGGTCGTCCGCAGGTACGTATACGGCCTGGATCGAGGTGATCGAACCTTCCTTGGTCGAAGTGATACGCTCTTGCAGAACGCCCATCTCTTCAGCCAGGGTCGGCTGGTAACCTACTGCCGAAGGCATACGGCCCAGCAGTGCGGATACTTCGGTACCGGCCAGGGTGTAACGATAGATGTTGTCGACGAACAGCAGAACGTCGTTACCTTCGTCACGGAACTTCTCAGCCATGGTCAGGCCGGTCAGCGCTACGCGCAGACGGTTTCCTGGTGGCTCGTTCATCTGACCGTAGACCAGCGCTACCTTGTCGAGAACGTTGGAGTCCTTCATCTCGTGGTAGAAGTCGTTACCCTCACGAGTACGCTCACCCACACCGGCGAACACGGAATAACCGCTGTGCTCGATGGCGATGTTACGGATCAGTTCCATCATGTTTACGGTTTTGCCTACACCGGCACCACCGAACAGACCGACTTTACCACCCTTGGCGAACGGGCAAACCAGGTCGATAACCTTGATGCCGGTTTCCAGCAGGTCGTTGCCGCCTGCCTGGTCAGCGAACGAAGGAGCGTCGCGGTGGATACCCCAGCGCTCTTCTTCACCAATCGGGCCAGCTTCGTCGATCGGGTTACCCAGTACGTCCATGATCCGGCCCAGGGTCGCTTTACCGACTGGTACGGAGATGGCTGCGCCGGTGTCTGTAACGTCCAGACCGCGCTTCAAGCCTTCGGTCGAGCCCATCGCAATGGTACGAACCACGCCGTCGCCCAGCTGCTGCTGAACTTCCAGGGTGGTTTCCGCGCCTACTACTTTCAGCGCGTTGTAAACACTCGGCACGGCGTCACGTGGGAATTCCACGTCGATGACGGCGCCGATGATTTGAACGATACGTCCGCTACTCATAGCTGGATCCTCTGAATATTTGAACCGTTAAACCGCGGCAGCGCCGCCGACGATTTCCGAGATCTCTTGGGTGATCGCAGCCTGACGCGCCTTGTTGTAGATCAGCTGCAATTCGCTGATCAGGTCACCGGCGTTGTCGGTGGCGTTCTTCATCGCGATCATCCGGGCAGCTTGTTCAGCTGCGTTGTTCTCGACCACCGCCTGGTAGACCTGCGACTCCACGTAACGCACCATCAGGCCGTCCAGCAGCTCTTTGGCGTCAGGTTCGTAGAGGTAGTCCCAGTGGTGCTTGAGTTCTTGATCCGGGGTTGCAACCAACGGAATCAACTGCTCGACCGTTGGGGTTTGCGTCATGGTATTGACGAACTTGTTCGATACCACGGACAGACGATCGATACGACCATCCAGGTAAGCGTCCAGCATGACCTTGACGCTGCCGATCAGATCATTGATCGACGGCTCTTCGCCCAGGTGGCTGATCGCTGCAACGACGTTACCGCCGAAGCTGCGGAAAAACGCCGCACCCTTGCTGCCAACCACGCAAAGATCGATCTCGATACCTTGCTCGCGGTTGACCGCCATGTCCTTGACCAGGGCCTTGAACAGGTTGGTGTTCAAGCCACCGCACAGACCACGGTCACTGCTCACGACGACATAACCGACGCGCTTTACTTCGCGTTCGATCATGAAGGGGTGGCGGTATTCCGGGTTGGCGTTGGCCAGATGACCGATAACCTGGCGGATACGCTCCGCGTAAGGACGGCTAGCAGCCATGCGCATTTGTGCCTTGCGCATTTTACTGACCGCCACTTTTTCCATGGCGCTGGTAATTTTTTGCGTGCTTTTGATGCTCGCAATCTTACTGCGAATCTCTTTTGCGCCTGCCATGTAACACCTATCAGGTTAGCAAGCGGGGGCCGCAAAGCCCCCGCTGCGGCTTACCAGGTTTGGGTGGCCTTGAACTTCTCGATACCGGCTTTGATGCCAGCGTCGATTTCGTCGTTGAAGTCACCCTTCACGTTGATCTTCGCCATCAGTTCGGCGTGATCACGGTTGAAGTAAGCGATCAGTGCTTGTTCGAAGCTACCGATCTTGGCGATTTCAACGTCGGTCAGGAACCCACGCTCAGCGGCATACAGCGACAGCGCCATGTCCGCGATGGACATTGGAGCGTATTGCTTCTGCTTCATCAGCTCGGTAACACGTTGACCGTGTTCGAGTTGCTTACGGGTGGCTTCGTCCAGGTCAGAAGCGAACTGGGCGAATGCCGCCAGTTCACGGTACTGAGCCAGAGCGGTACGGATACCACCGGAGAGCTTCTTGATGATCTTGGTCTGAGCGGCACCACCCACACGGGATACCGAAACACCGGCGTTCACTGCAGGGCGGATGCCCGAGTTGAACATGGCCGATTCCAGGAAGATCTGACCGTCGGTGATGGAAATCACGTTGGTCGGAACGAACGCGGAAACGTCGCCAGCCTGGGTTTCGATGATCGGCAGTGCGGTCAGGGAACCGGTCTTGCCAGTTACAGCACCGTTGGTGAACTTCTCGACGTACTCTTCGGAAACGCGCGATGCACGCTCCAGCAGACGGGAGTGGAGATAGAACACGTCACCTGGGTACGCTTCACGTCCTGGTGGACGGCGCAGCAGCAGGGAGATCTGACGGTAGGCAACGGCCTGCTTGGACAGGTCATCGTATACGATCAGCGCGTCTTCACCGCGGTCACGGAAGAACTCGCCCATGGTGCAACCGGCGTATGGCGCCAGGAATTGCAGTGCGGCGGATTCCGAAGCACTGGCAACCACCACGATGGTGTTGGCCAGGGCGCCGTTTTCTTCCAGCTTGCGAACGATGTTGGCAACGGTGGAACGCTTCTGGCCGACAGCAACATAAACACAGAAAATACCGGAGTCTTTCTGGTTGATGATGGCGTCGATCGCCATGGCGGTCTTACCGATCTGACGGTCACCGATGATCAGCTCGCGCTGGCCACGGCCGACCGGGATCATGGCGTCGACGGATTTGTAGCCAGTCTGTACAGGCTGGTCTACCGACTTACGCCAGATCACGCCCGGAGCAACTTTCTCGACCGCGTCGGTCTCGGTGTTGCCCAGTGGGCCTTTGCCGTCGATTGGGTTGCCCAGTGCGTCAACAACGCGACCCAGCAGTTCCTTACCAACTGGAACTTCGAGGATGCGGCCGGTGCACTTGGCGCTCATGCCTTCAGCGAGGGTGTCGTAGGCGCCCAGGATTACCGCACCAACGGAGTCTTGCTCCAGGTTGAGGGCCATACCGAACACGCCACCTGGAAACTCGATCATTTCGCCGTACATGACGTCGGCCAGACCGTGAATCCGCACGATACCGTCAGAAACGCTGACGACGGTACCCTCGTTGCGGGCTTGGGAGGTCACGTCGAGTTTCTCGATGCGACCCTTGATGATTTCACTAATTTCGGAAGGATTGAGTTGCTGCATTGCTCTGCTGCCCCTTCAAACTCAAGATTTCAATGCTTCGGCCAGTTTCGCGATTTTGCCGCGAACCGAGCCATCGATTACCAGGTCGCCGGCGCGGATCACGACACCACCGATAAGGGAGGCGTCCTCCGTCGCATGCAGGCGCACTTCCCGGCTGAGCCGTGCACTGAGAACCTTGGCGAGTTTGTCTTGCTGTTCTTGGTCCAACGCAAAAGCACTAGTGACTTCCACGTCCACGGATTTCTCTTGTTCAGCCTTGTACAGGTCGAACAAAGCCGAAATCTCCGGCAACAGCAGGAGACGGTCGTTTTCCGCGGCAACATGAATGAAATTCTGTGCCTGTGCATCGAACTTGTCACCGCACACGTCAATAAACGTGGCGGCCTTTTCTGCGCTCGTCAGTCGCGGGGCCTTGAGCAGGCGCTGCATCGTGTCGTCTTCCGACACTGCAGCAGCCAGGCCGAGCATGGCTGACCAATTGGCCAGTTGCTGATGGGCCTGGGCGTGCTCAAAGGCCGCCTTAGCGTAAGGTCGGGCCAACGTGGTCAGTTCTGCCATGATCGCCCTCGCTTAAATTTCAGCGGCCAGTTTATTAACCAGCTCCGCATGCGCGTTTTGATCGATTGTGGCGCCAAGGATCTTTTCAGCACCGCCGACAGCCAGCAGACCCACTTGGGCACGCAGGGCGTCTTTGACACCGTTAATTTCCTGTTCGATCTCGGCCTGAGCCTGAGCCTTCACACGGTCAGCTTCGACGCGGGCCTGATCACGGGCTTCCTCGACGATCTGAGCACCGCGCTTCTTGGCTTGCTCAATGATTTCGGCTGCCTGAGCTTTCGCTTCGCGCAGTTGCTGACCCGCTTTGTCTTGGGCCAACTCCAGGTCGCGAGCTGCTCGGTTGGCAGCGTCCAGTCCATCCGCGATCTTCTTCTGACGTTCTTGCAATGCCGCGATGACCGGAGGCCACACGAACTTCATGCAGAACAGCACAAAAATGAAGAACGCAACGGACTGACCAATCAGGGTTGCATTAATGTTCACGCCAACACCTCGCTCGTTCTTTGTCCATCACACCAAACCACTCGAGAATTCGAGTGATTAGCCGGCGATTTGACCAACGAAGGGATTAGCGAAGGTGAAGAACAGAGCGATACCAACACCGATCATGGTTACGGCGTCGAGCAGACCGGCAACGATGAACATTTTAACTTGCAGCATTGGAACCATCTCTGGCTGACGAGCAGCGCCTTCCAGGAACTTGCCGCCCAGCAGGCCGAAACCAATGGCGGTACCCAGAGCACCCAGGCCGATCAGCAGAGCAACAGCGATAGCGGTAAGACCAACTACAGTTTCCATCTTTCCTCCCGACTTTTACGTCGTATTGGTTAGGTTTTTTAGTTTGAAGCGGTAAAACAAAATCGTTTGGTACAGCTGCCCTTGCGGACTTTTTCGACCCTCCCCCGTGCTGGCGGAAGGGTCATCAGACACGCCAGGCGGTCTTAATGGTTATCTTCGTGAGCCATCGACAGGTAGACGATGGTAAGCATCATGAAGATGAACGCTTGCAGGGTGATGATCAGGATGTGGAACACAGCCCACGCCCACTGCAGCACCACGCCCAGGCCGCTGAGCCAGAGCAGGCCGCTGCCGAACATCACGGCAATCAGGATGAACACCAGCTCGCCGGCATACATGTTGCCGAACAGACGCAGGGCCAGCGAGATTGGCTTGGCAATCAGGGTGACGAATTCGAGCAGGAAGTTGACCGGAATCAGCAGGATCTGAACGAAGATATTCTTGCTGCCGAACGGGTGCAGGGTCAGTTCGCCGAGGAAGCCGCCGATGCCCTTGACCTTGATGCTGTAGAAAATGATCAGGGCGAACACGCTGAAGGCCATGGCCAGGGTCGCGTTCGGGTCGGTGGTCGAAACGGCACGGAACGGAATGTGCGGATCACCGGAGATCAGGATGGCCAGCTGTGGAATCCAGTCGACCGGGATCAGGTCGACGGCGTTCATCAGGAAGACCCAGACGAAAATGGTCAGCGCCAGTGGGGCGATCACCGGGCTGCGGCCGTGGAAGCTGTCCTTGACGCTGCCGTCGACGAACTCAACCAGCACTTCTACGAAGTTCTGCAGGCCGCCAGGCTGGCCGGAAGTCGCCTTCTTGGCTGCCATGCGGAACAGGAATACGAACAGCAGACCCAGTGCGACCGACCAACCCAGGGTGTCCAGGTGGAAAGCCCAGAAGCCCATTGCCTTGGCTTCTGCTGCGGAATGGGCAAAGCCCCAACCGCCGTCTGGTAGTTGACCGAAGGTCAGGTTCTGCAAGTGGTGCTGGATATAGCCCGAAGCGGTTTCTGCTGCCATGGTTGCCTCAAACGCCCTAAGGTCTCGAAAGTCTTATATTCATCAGCAGGGGCGCGAACCAGCTGACCAACTGGGTCAGCAGAAAGACACCGAAGACTGCTAACGGCGCCAATGGCTTCACTCCTGCAAACGTCAGTGCAAAAAGCACTGCCGTCAAAATCAATTTGCCTGCCTCGCCAGCGTAGAACGACTTGACGATGGCCTGCGCTGCCCTGGCTCCGGTATACCGAAAAGCCTTCCAGGCGAAATACACATTCGGCAGCCAGGCAATCAGCCCTCCGCAGAGTGCCGAATATCCACTGACCGCCCCGTGCCACTGCCACAACGCCAAAGTTGCCAGCAGAAACACGACACATTGAGCCAACAGTACCGGAAAAACCGCCCAGCGATGGAAAGGCAAGCGGTTTGGCGTGCGGGTTTCCATCACAACTGCTCCTCGAAAGTCGACCAACCAGTCAGCTATGACTTGGCATAATTTGTGCCGACAAAATGCGCGCAGAGTATAGGGGCGGTTTAACCCCTATTCAACTGCCGGGTAGTGATTTCCGACTGCGCGCTACAAAAGGAATTGTTTCAGCGGATGTGAGCAAGCACACCTTGCAACTCATCTAGTGAGTTGTAACGGATAACTAACTGACCCTTGCCCTTGTTGCCGTGGCGAATCTGTACGGCCGAGCCCAGACGCTCTGCCAGACGCTGTTCAAGGCGGGTGATGTCCGGGTCCGGCTTGGCAGGTTCTGCAGCCTCTGGCTTGCCGTTGAGCCACTGGCGAACCAGTGCTTCGGTCTGGCGTACGGTCAGGCCGCGTGCGACAACGTGACGCGCCCCGTCGACCTGCTGTTCATCCGGCAATCCGAGCAATGCCCGGGCGTGACCCATCTCCAGGTCGCCATGGGACAGCATGGTCTTGATCACTTCCGGCAACGAGATCAGGCGCAGCAAGTTGGCCACGGTGACCCGCGACTTGCCCACGGCATCGGCGACCTGTTGCTGGGTCAGCTGGAACTCCTGCTGCAGGCGCTGCAGGGCGATGGCCTCTTCCACCGGGTTGAGGTCTTCGCGCTGGATGTTCTCGATCAGGGCCATGGCGATAGCCGCTTCATCGGGCACATCGCGGACCATGGCCGGAATGGTGTCCATGCCGGCCTGCTGGCTCGCGCGCCAGCGGCGTTCACCGGCGATGATCTCGAATTTGTTGTCGGCGATCGGGCGCACCACGATCGGCTGCATCACGCCCTGGCTCTTGATCGAGTGGGCGAGTTCTTCCAGTGCCTGCGGGTCCATGTCCCGGCGCGGCTGGTACTTGCCGCGCTGGATCAGGTCGAGCGGCAGGTGTTGCAGTTCCTTTTGGTCGACCTGGACAGCCTGCTCTTCGAGCGCGCTGACGGTCGGACCACTGAGCAGTGCATCCAACCCACGTCCGAGACCCCGTTTCTTAACGGCCATGCGGATTCCTTAAGTTGTCTGTGCAGTGCGGGTTTGACGACGTTGGCGACGAACCAGTTCCCCGGCCAGGGCCAGGTACGCCAGGGCGCCACGCGATTGCTTGTCGTAGGCCAGGGCCGGCATGCCGAAGCTCGGAGCCTCGGCCAGGCGGATGTTGCGTGGAATCACGGTGTCGTACAGCTGGTCGCCGAAGTGTTCCTTGAGCTGCGCGGACACATCGTTGATCAGGCTCAGGCGCGGGTCGTACATGGTCCGCAGCAGGCCTTCGACCTTGAGCTGCGGGTTCAGACGCTCGCCGATCCGCTTGATGTTATCCACAAGGTCGCTCAAGCCTTCCAGGGCAAAGTATTCACATTGCATCGGAATGATCACGCCATCGGCAGCGACCAGGGCGTTGAGGGTCAGCATCGACAGCGACGGCGGGCAGTCGATCAGGATGTAGTCGTAATTCTCGCGGATCGGCGCCAGCGCGGTGCGCAGGCGGCTCTCCTTCATCTGCATTTCCAGCAGAACCACTTCGGCAGCGGTCAGGTCGCGGTTGGCCGGCAGCAGTTGATAGCCGCCGTGCTCGGAGAAGTGCATGGCCTGGGCCAGGTCGCATTCGCCGATCAACAGGTCATAGACCGAATGTTCCAGGACGTGTTTATCCACACCGCTACCCATGGTGGCGTTGCCCTGTGGATCGAGATCGATCAGCAGCACGCGGCGCTTGGTTGCCACCAGCGATGCTGCGAGATTGATACAGGTGGTGGTTTTGCCCACACCACCTTTCTGGTTCGCGATAGCGAATACCTTAGCCATTCTTGCTTGTGTTCCCAATCATGCCGTGCGGCGCAGTATCAGCAGATGGCGTTGGCCTTGGCAACCCGGAACGGTCAAGGCCTGCTCGCTATCCACTCTGAAATCTGCCGGCAATGCTACCAGCTCATCGGCAGGATGCAGCCCTTTCATTGCCAGCCACTGCGTCTGGGCGTCGCCGAGGTGGCGCGTCCAGTTGGTGAAGTTCTCCATGCTGCTGAAAGCACGGGAAACAATTCCGGTGAAAGGCAGCTCCGGTTGGAACTCCTCGACCCGCTTGTGGATAACTGTGAGGTTATCCAGTTTGAGCTCCAGCTTTACCTGGGTCAGGAAGCGGGTTTTCTTGCCGTTGCTGTCGAGCACCGTGACTTGCTTGTGCGGATGCAGGATAGCCAATGGAATGCCCGGCATGCCACCGCCGCTGCCGACATCCAGCCAGCGCTCGCTGTGGATAAACGGCATGACGCTGAGGCTGTCGAGCAGATGGCGGGACACCATTTCGTCCGGATTGCGCACGGCGGTCAGGTTGTAGGCCTTGTTCCACTTGATCAGCAAGGCCAGGTAGGCCAGCAGTTGTGCATGCTGGGCCTCGCTCAGCTCGACACCGAGCTGGCGGGCGCCTGTGGACAACTCTTCGGCGTGTTGAGGGGTGACCTGAGAACTCAAGCGCTTTGCTCCAACTCGCGGCCTGCGCCGCGTTTTTTCAGATGAATCAGCAACAGGGAAATCGCCGCCGGGGTCACGCCGGGGATACGCGAAGCCTGGCCCAGGGTCTCGGGCCGGGTCTGGCCGAGCTTGCCCTGGATTTCCTTGGACAACCCGGAAATACCGCTGTAGTCGATATCGTCGGGCAGGCGGGTGTCTTCGCTGGCGCGCAGCCGGGCGATTTCTTCCTGTTGCCGGTCGATGTAGCCGGCGTATTTGGTTTTGATCTCGACCTGTTCGGCCACTTGTGGGTCGATATCCGAGCCGCCGGTGACTTCCATCAGCCCGGCGTAATCGATTTCCGGACGGGTCAGCAGGTTGAGCAGGTTGTATTCATGGCTCAACGGCGTGCCGAATTTTTCGGCAATGGCCTGGCCTTGCGCGGTGTCTGGGCGTACCCAGGTGGACTTCAGGCGCTGCTCTTCCAGGGCAATGCCTTCGCGCTTGGCGCTGAATGCGGCCCAGCGCGCGTCATCGACCAAGCCCAGCTCGCGGCCTTTTTCGGTCAGGCGCAGGTCGGCGTTGTCTTCGCGCAGGATCAGCCGGTACTCGGCCCGCGAAGTGAACATACGGTAGGGCTCCTGGGTACCCAGGGTAATCAGGTCGTCGACCAGCACACCGATGTACGCCTCGTCGCGACGCGGGCACCAGCTTTCACGGCCCTGGGCGCGCAACGCGGCGTTGGTCCCGGCAAGCAAACCCTGGGCGCCGGCTTCTTCGTAACCGGTGGTGCCGTTGATCTGGCCCGCAAAGAACAGGCCGCCGATGACCTTGGTTTCCAGGCTGTACTTGAGATCACGCGGATCGAAGTAGTCGTACTCGATGGCATAGCCCGGGCGCACGATGTGGGCGTTTTCCATG
Organism: Pseudomonas sp. UC 17F4; assembly: GCF_900101695.1. Lineage (NCBI taxonomy): Bacteria > Pseudomonadati > Pseudomonadota > Gammaproteobacteria > Pseudomonadales > Pseudomonadaceae > Pseudomonas > Pseudomonas sp. UC 17F4. The sequence goes on along the minus strand of NZ_FNKV01000001.1, from coordinate 727,189 downwards.
CCGCGGATCGAACGCACGATCTGCAACTGCACATCGAACGGCAAGGATGTGGATATCCCGTTCGGGTACAGCTCGTGGGTGTTCAGGCCTTCCGGCTCGATGAACACCTGGTGGCTTTCCTTGTCGGCAAAGCGGTGGATCTTGTCTTCGATCGACGGGCAATAGCGCGGGCCGATGCCTTCGATGACGCCGGAGTACATCGGCGAACGATCGAGGTTCGAGGCAATGATCTCGTGGGTACGGGCGTTGGTATGGGTAATCCAGCAGCTGACCTGACGCGGGTGCTGTTCCTTGGAGCCCATGAACGACATCACCGGAATCGGCGTATCCCCCGGTTGCTCGGTCATGACCGAGAAATCCACCGAGCGACCATCGATGCGTGGCGGCGTGCCGGTTTTCAGCCGGCCAACACGCAGCGGCAATTCCCGCAGGCGGCGCGCCAGGGCAATCGAGGGTGGATCGCCGGCACGGCCACCGGAGTAATTCTGCAAACCGATGTGGATAAGTCCGCCGAGGAAGGTGCCGGTGGTCAATACCACGGAGTCGGCGAGAAAACGCAGACCCATTTGTGTCACCACGCCGCGTACCTGGTCCTGCTCGACGATCAGGTCGTCGCACGACTGCTGGAATATCCACAGGTTGGGCTGGTTCTCGAGAATCTCGCGCACCACCGATTTGTAGATGGCGCGGTCGGCCTGGGCGCGAGTAGCGCGCACTGCCGGGCCTTTGCGGTTGTTCAACACACGGAACTGGATACCGCTCTTGTCAGTGGCCAGTGCCATGGCACCGCCGAGCGCATCGATTTCCTTGACCAGGTGGCTCTTGCCGATGCCACCGATGGCTGGGTTGCAACTCATATGACCGAGGGTTTCCACGTTGTGGGTCAGCAGCAGGGTTTTTACACCCATGCGTGCAGACGCAAGCGCAGCCTCGGTACCGGCATGGCCGCCGCCGATGACGATCACTTCAAAACGGGAAGGGAAATCCACCACGCACCTCGTGCCTGTTTCGGGAATAGATAGGGATAACGCACAAGTATAGGGACTTACACCCCTCTAAAGGAACCTTTTGCACAAAATTTAACCAGGCTGTGGATGAATGGCGTGCAATAGAAATTAAAAGAGAGAAATTTATTAAAGCTTTGTTTTTATGTTTATTCTTAGTCAGCCACCTTTCTGTGGATAAGGTTCTACAGGCCTTTATTTACCTTATGTACAGAGATTCAAAACCCTGTGGTCTACCGGACATGAGCGTTCTGGATAAGCGCTTTAAGCCTGTGGATTAAATGGCCAGTTACCCACAAGCGCAGTTATCTCCAGCTTTGAAGGCCAGTTATCAACGGAGCTGAAGGTGGGTTTTCCACAGGGCTTATTTCAGAGAATTGTGGATAGACACGCAGGAGTGAGTACAGCGCGAGCACTGTGGCTGTACTGACCAGGAGAGAGGATTGGTGAAAATTTGATGCTGCAGCCGGGTCCGTTGCAGACCCGGCTGTGGATAACGACCTTTACTTGCCGATGCAGAAGCTGGAGAAGATTCGCCCGAGCAAGTCATCGGAGCTGAAAGCCCCGGTAATTTCACCCAAGGCCTGTTGTGCCTGGCGTAGATCCTCTGCCAGCAGCTCACCCGCACCGGCCAGGGTCAACTGCGCACGACCGTGCTCCAGGTGCGCGCTAGCCTGGCGCAATGCCTCCAGATGGCGCCTGCGGGCGCTGAAGCTGCTTTCGGCAGTCTGTTCATAACCCATGCAGGCCTTCAGGTGCTCGCGCAGCAGCTCCAAGCCCATGTCGCTGTCCTTGGCACTGAGGGTAATGGTGACGTGGCCATCTTCGCTCTGCTCCATGGCAATGGCTTCGCCGCTCAGGTCAGCCTTGTTGCGAATCAGCGTGACCTTGGCCGGATCCGGACGCAGATCGAGGAATTCCGGCCACAGGGCAAACGGATCACTGGCTTCCGGCGCTGTGGAATCCACCACCAGCAACACCCGGTCGGCTTCGTTGATGGCCTTGAGGGCGCGCTGCACACCGATCTTTTCCACATGATCGTCGGTGTCGCGCAACCCGGCGGTGTCGACCACATGCAGCGGCATACCGTCGATGTGGATATGTTCGCGCAGGATGTCGCGGGTGGTACCGGCGATATCGGTGACAATCGCTGCCTCGCGACCCGCCAGTACGTTAAGCAGGCTCGACTTGCCGGCATTCGGCCGGCCGGCAATCACCACTGTCATGCCGTCACGCAGCAAGGCGCCCTGCCCGGCTTCACGCTGCACTGTGGATAAATTATTGCGCACGTCATCGAGCATGCTCAGCACATGACCGTCGGCAAGAAAGTCGATTTCTTCCTCGGGGAAGTCGATCGCAGCTTCCACGTAGATGCGCAGGCTGATCAATTTCTCCGTGAGGTTATCCACACGACGGGAAAATTCGCCCTGCAGCGAGCGCAAGGCATTACGCGCCGCCTGTGTAGAACTGGCTTCGATCAGGTCGGCGATTGCCTCGGCCTGGGCCAGGTCGAGTTTGTCATTGAGGAACGCACGCTCGCTGAATTCACCCGGGCGCGCCAGGCGGCAACCCAGTTGTACACAGCGCTGCAGGAGCATATCGAGCACCACCGGGCCGCCGTGGCCCTGCAGCTCCAGCACGTCTTCACCGGTGAAAGAGTTGGGCCCGGGAAAAAACAGCGCGATGCCTTCATCCAGCACCAGGCCATCTTCCGCGCGGAACGGGCCGTAATGGGCGTGCCGCGGTGTTAGCGGTTTTCCACAGATGGCCAGCCCGGCTTGTTTGGCCAGAGGCCCGGATAGCCGCACGATCCCCACACCCCCACGTCCCTGGGCGGTAGCGATGGCGGCAATGGTTTCACGCACAGTGTTCATGCTCGAAGGCCTCACGACAAAAACGACAGATAGCAAAACGCCCCACGAGGGGGCGTTTATCCACAGGTTAGCTGGCTAACCCGTCAAGCAGCGGCTTTCTTGGTAGCCTTTTCGATGCTGCGGGTGATGTACCACTGCTGTGCGATCGACAGGCAGTTGTTCACAACCCAGTACAGCACCAGACCTGCAGGGAACCACAGGAAGAAGAAGGTGAAGATGATTGGCATCAGCTTCATCACCTTGGCCTGCATCGGATCCGGCGGAGTCGGGTTCAGTTGCTGCTGGATGAACATGGTTGCGCCCATGATGATCGGCAGGATGAAGAACGGATCCTTGATCGACAGGTCAGTGATCCAGAACATCCACGGCGCCTGACGCATCTCGACGCTTTCCAGCAGAACCCAGTACAGCGAGAGGAAGACCGGCATCTGCACCAGGATCGGCAGGCAGCCGCCCAGCGGGTTGATCTTCTCTTTCTTGTACAGCTCCATCATGGCTTGCGACATTTTCTGCCGGTCATCGCCATGCTGCTCTTTGAGGATTGCCAGTTTCGGCGCAACGGCACGCATGCGCGCCATCGAACGGTAGCTGGCAGCCGACAGCGGGAAGAACAGACCTTTGATCAGCATGGTCAGGACGATGATCGACCAGCCCCAGTTGCCGAGCAGGCTGTGGATATGTTGCAGCAGCCAGAAGATTGGCTGGGCAATGAACCACAGGATGCCGTAGTCGACGGTCAGTTCCAGACCTGGGGACAACTCTTTGAGCTTCTCCTGGATCTTGGGACCGGCGTACAGCATGGTGCTGGTTTCGCCTTTACCACCAGCGGCAACGTTCAGTGCCGGGCCGGTGAAACCGATGATGTAGTTGCCCTGGCTGTCTTTACGGGTCTGAACGATGTTGTTGTCAGACTTGTTTGGAATCCAGGCTGTTACAAAGTAGTGCTGCAGCCAGGCAACCCAGCCGCCGGTAACATTTTCTTTCAGATTTCCCTTGTCGATGTCTTTCATCGACACCTTTTTGTAGGGCTCCGAACTTGTCCACAGGGCCGCACCGAGATAAGTCGCGGTACCGGTTGCGGTGCTCGAGGAAGGATCCGAGCTCGCGTCGCGCTTGAGTTGCGCGAACAGGTTACCGGTCCAGGGCTGGGCGCTCTGGTTGTCGATCAGGTAGGTGACGGTCAGGTCGTACTCACCGCGCTTGAAGCTGAAGCGCTTGATGTAGTTGACGCCGGCATCGCTGAACTTCAGGTCGACGACCAGTTGGTCCTGACCATCGGCCAGTTGGAAACTTTTCTGATCAGCGGCATACAGCGGACGGCCGGACGAACGCGCATCCGGGCCGTTGGCGCCAGTCAGACCGCTCTGTGCCAGGTAAGTACGCTCGCCACCGTTGTCGAACAACTGGAACGGAATGTCCGGATGATCCTGGCGGCGTGGGTATTTCGGCAGCGTCAGCTGGGCGATATCACCACCGTTTGGATCGATAGCCAGATCGAGGACATCAGTCTTGACCCGAATCAGGTCCTTGCTGACCACTACCGGGGCAAGTTCTGCTGGGCTGGATTCAGCGTTGGCGCTCGGTACATCGGCGCTGGCGCCAGTGTTACCGGCCTGCGCGGTGTCCGGCAGGGCCGGGGCAACGTTGCTGGCAGCAGTATTCTGAGTCGGCAGGGCAGCCTGGCCATAGTCCTGGTTCCAGTTAAGGACCATGACGTAGGACACGATTGCCAGGGCGACGATCAGGATCGTGCGTTTAATATCCATGATTACTCGGCTATCGAAGAAGTACGGGAAGAGGAGGCAGGTGGAACCGGGTCAAAACCACCGGCATTCCACGGATGACAACGCCCCAGGCGACGAACGGTAAGCCACCCGCCGCGTAAAAGGCCATGTGTTTCGATGGCTTCGTACGCATAGCAGGAGCAACTGGGGTAGAAACGACAGTGACTGGCCATCAGTGGACTAATGGCATAGCGGTAAAACTGGATCGGAACGAGCGCCAGTTTACGCATCTTGACTGTCTACCCCCACAGAGTCGGTGTTAACCACTGGAGCGGGCCGACTGCGTGCAAGGCGCTTCCAGAGCTTGCCAAAATGTTGGTGCAATTCTGGGTTTTCAATCTCGCCCAACCCTTTGCGCGCGACGATCACGATATCCCAACCAACAAGCGAATGCTGGTTCAGGCGAAACGAATCGCGCATCAGGCGTTTCAGGCGATTGCGTTGAACGGAGAGCTTGACGCTCTTTTTCCCGATCACAAGCCCCAGGCGGGGATGATCAAGACCGTTCTCGCGAGCAAGGATCAGCAGGCATTTCCCTGGAACCTTGCCGGTTGGGGAGTCGAAGACCGCTTTGAAGTGTCGGGGAACAAGCAGACGCTTTTCCCGACTGAAGTCCTGACTCACCACCAGTGCCGAAAAATCAAACTGCCAGGCGCTTACGGCCTTTGGCACGGCGACGCGACAGAACGGCACGACCGTTCTTGGTGGCCATACGGGCACGGAAACCGTGAGTGCGAGCGCGCTTGATGGTGCTTGGTTGGAAAGTACGTTTCATGGCGTGTTACCTGGTTCGTCGACAACGGGCCGGAATGGCCCCCGTTTTAAGAGACCGGCGATTCTAGAGAAAGCAGGGCCGTAGGTCAATTTCCAACCAGCTTTTCCTTATGGACGGAAAATCGGCTTCGTTCCAGGCACCGCTCGGGGTGTGCTGACAGGTTGCGAGTAACGGATCACTTAAACATAGAAAAAAAGAGAGGACTTATTTAAAGCTTTTTAGTGAATCTTATAAAGCTTATGTGGAAGATTTCTGTGGATAACACGCTACAGCCCTTTAAATATCGTATGTACAGAGAAAAGAAACTCTGTCGAGAAGAGGTGCTCTGACTGTGCTGTAGCCTCGGAAAAGCTGTGGATCAAATGGCCTGTTATCCACAGGCGGGTTATCCACCGATTTCGACCCCCAGTTGTGCAAAGACCTCAGGGTCGGTTATCCACAGGGCTTATTCACAAGCTCAAAACGACATTTTGGTCACTAAACTGCTGATTTATCGCCATCCTCAACGCAGCTGCATGTGGATAACTGCGCTGGCGCTGGGTACAATGGGCGCTTGTTTTTGCCTCACCGGCTTTCAACTCAGGGGATATCCGTGTCAGTGGAACTTTGGCAGCAGTGCGTGGAGCTTCTGCGCGATGAACTGCCTGCCCAGCAATTCAACACCTGGATCCGTCCGCTACAGGTCGAAGCCGAAGGCGACGAGTTGCGCGTCTATGCGCCTAACCGTTTCGTTCTCGACTGGGTCAATGAAAAGTACCTGAGCCGTCTGCTCGAGCTGCTGGGTGAACACGGCAACGGTATTGCGCCTGCCCTTTCCTTATTAATAGGCAGCAGACGCAGTTCGGCACCACGTGCCGCACCCAATGCGCCGCTGGCTGCAGCCGTCGCCGCCTCGCAGGCCCAGGCTGCCCAAACCGCGGTGGTCAGCGAACCGGTCGCCGCACCTGTTGCAGCGCCGGCACCGGTGGCAGAAGTCGAGCAAGCGCCTTCGCGTGACAGCTTCGATTCCATGGGCGAGGCCAACGCCGCGCCAGCTCCAAGTGGCCGCACCGAACAACGCACCGTGCAGGTCGAAGGTGCGCTCAAGCACACCAGCTACCTGAACCGCACCTTTACCTTCGAGAACTTCGTCGAAGGTAAGTCCAACCAGCTGGCCCGCGCCGCGGCCTGGCAGGTTGCCGACAACCCCAAGCATGGCTACAACCCGCTGTTCCTGTACGGCGGCGTGGGCCTGGGTAAAACGCACTTGATGCATGCTGTGGGTAACCACCTGCTCAAGAAGAACCCGAATGCCAAGGTGGTGTACCTGCACTCCGAGCGTTTCGTCGCCGACATGGTCAAGGCGCTGCAGCTCAATGCCATCAACGAATTCAAGCGCTTCTACCGTTCGGTCGACGCGCTGCTGATCGATGACATTCAGTTCTTTGCCCGTAAAGAGCGTTCCCAGGAAGAGTTTTTCCATACCTTCAACGCCCTGCTCGAAGGCGGCCAGCAAGTCATTCTGACCAGCGACCGTTATCCGAAGGAAATCGAAGGCCTGGAAGAGCGCCTGAAGTCGCGCTTTGGCTGGGGCCTGACCGTTGCGGTAGAGCCTCCGGAGTTGGAAACCCGGGTAGCGATCCTGATGAAGAAGGCCGACCAGGCCAAGGTCGACCTGCCCCACGATGCGGCTTTCTTTATCGCCCAGCGTATTCGCTCGAACGTGCGTGAACTCGAAGGCGCCCTGAAGCGGGTGATTGCTCATTCACACTTCATGGGCCGCGACATCACCATCGAGCTGATTCGCGAATCGCTCAAGGATCTTCTGGCACTGCAGGACAAACTGGTGAGTGTGGATAACATCCAGCGCACCGTTGCCGAGTACTACAAGATCAAGATCTCCGATCTGTTGTCCAAACGTCGTTCCCGTTCGGTAGCCCGTCCGCGGCAGGTCGCCATGGCCTTGTCCAAAGAGCTGACCAACCACAGCCTGCCGGAGATCGGCGACGTATTCGGCGGCCGCGATCACACCACCGTGTTGCATGCGTGCCGCAAGATCAACGAACTCAAGGAATCCGACGCGGATATCCGCGAGGACTACAAGAACCTGCTGCGGACTCTGACGACTTGATGAACGTCAGCGCAGCTTATTAAAGGCAAGGGACTAGACCATGCATTTCACCATTCAACGCGAAGCCCTGTTGAAACCCCTGCAACTGGTCGCAGGCGTCGTCGAGCGCCGCCAGACCTTGCCGGTACTGTCCAACGTACTGCTGGTGGTACAGGGTCAGCAATTGTCGCTGACCGGTACTGACCTGGAAGTGGAACTGGTTGGCCGCGTGCAACTGGAAGAGCCGGCCGAGCCAGGCGAAATCACCGTGCCTGCGCGCAAGCTGATGGATATCTGCAAAAGCCTGCCCAACGACGTGCTGATCGACATCAAGCTCGATGAGCAGAAGCTCGTGGTCAAGGCTGGCCGTAGCCGCTTCACACTGTCGACCCTGCCGGCCAATGACTTCCCGACTGTCGAAGAAGGCCCAGGCTCGCTGACCTGCAACCTGGAGCAAAGCCGTCTGCGCCGCTTGATCGAGCGCACCAGCTTCGCCATGGCCCAGCAGGACGTACGCTACTACCTCAACGGCATGCTGCTGGAAGTGTCCACCGACACCCTGCGCGCTGTCGCCACCGACGGTCACCGTCTGGCCATGTGCTCGATGCGTGCCGATATCGGCCAGGCTGATCGCCACCAGGTCATCGTGCCGCGCAAAGGTATCCTCGAACTGGCGCGCCTGCTTACTGAGCCGGATGGCATGGTCAGCATCGTGCTGGGTCAGCATCACATTCGTGCTACTACTGGTGAGTTCACCTTCACCTCGAAGCTGGTCGATGGCAAGTTCCCGGACTACGAGCGCGTGCTGCCCAAAGGCGGTGACAAGCTGGTCGTCGGTGACCGCCAGGCACTGCGCGAGGCCTTCAGCCGTACCGCGATTCTGTCCAACGAGAAGTACCGCGGCATCCGTCTGCAACTGGCCAATGCCCAGTTGAAGATCCAGGCCAACAACCCTGAGCAGGAAGAAGCGGAAGAAGAAATCAGCGTCGAGTACAACGGTAGCTCGCTGGAAATCGGCTTTAACGTCAGCTACTTGCTCGACGTCCTGGGTGTCATGACCACTGAGCAGGTTCGTCTGATCCTGTCGGACTCCAACAGCAGCGCCCTGCTGCAGGAAGCTGACAACGACGACTCCGCTTATGTTGTCATGCCGATGCGTCTGTAATTTGTCCAGCAGACTCTAGATGTCCCTCAGTCGCGTTTCTGTCACCGCGGTGCGTAACCTGCACCCGGTGACCTTCTCTCCCTCCCCCCGCATCAATATCCTGTACGGCGCCAACGGCAGCGGTAAAACCAGCGTGCTGGAAGCCGTTCATCTGTTGGGTCTGGCCCGTTCGTTTCGCAGCACCCGCCTGACACCGGTGATTCAGTACGAGCAATTGGCTTGTACTGTGTTCGGCCAGGTCGAGTTAAGTGAAGGCGGTTCCAGCAACCTGGGGATTTCGCGGGATCGGCAAGGTGAGTTCACCATTCGCATCGATGGGCAGAATGCTCGCAGTGCAGCCCAGTTGGCAGAGATTCTGCCCCTGCAACTGATCAATCCGGACAGCTTTCGCCTGCTCGAAGGCGCGCCGAAAATACGCCGGCAGTTCCTCGATTGGGGGGTGTTCCACGTGGAACCCCGCTTCATGGCCACTTGGCAACGCCTGCAGAAGGCTTTGCGGCAGCGGAACTCATGGTTGCGGCATGGTACACTTGACGCTGTTTCGCAAGCGGCCTGGGACCGGGAACTGTGCCTGGCCAGCGCGGAAATAGATGAATACCGTCGCAACTACATCAAGGCCTTGAAGCCAGTCTTTGAGCAAACCCTGAGCGATTTGGTCGAGCTCGAAGGGCTGACCCTGAGCTATTACCGTGGCTGGGACAAGGATCGCGAACTCAGTGAAGTGCTCGCCTCCTCCCTGCAACGTGATCAGCACATGGGCCACACCCAGGCCGGCCCACAACGTGCAGACCTGCGCCTGAGACTCGGCGCCCATAACGCGGCTGACATTTTGTCTCGCGGCCAGCAGAAGCTGGTGGTCTGTGCATTGCGTATTGCTCAAGGCCATCTGGTTAGCCAAGCGCGTCGCGGCCAATGTATTTATCTGGTGGATGACTTGCCGTCGGAACTCGACGACCAGCACCGCCGCGCACTTTGTCGCTTGTTGGAAGACTTACGCTGCCAGGTGTTTATCACCTGTGTAGATCAAGAATTATTGAGGGAAGGCTGGCAGACGGAAACGCCAGTTGCTTTGTTCCACGTGGAACAGGGCCGTATCACCCAGACCCACGACCATCGGGAGTGAAGGCATGAGCGAAAATCAAACGTACGACTCCTCCAGCATTAAAGTGCTGAAAGGGCTAGATGCCGTGCGCAAGCGTCCCGGTATGTACATTGGCGACACCGATGATGGTAGCGGCCTGCACCACATGGTGTTCGAGGTGGTCGATAACTCGATCGACGAGGCACTCGCCGGCCACTGCGATGACATCACCGTAATTATTCACCCAGACGAATCCATCAGTGTTCGCGACAACGGTCGCGGCATTCCGGTCGACGTGCACAAAGAGGAAGGCGTATCTGCTGCCGAGGTCATCATGACCGTCCTCCACGCCGGCGGTAAGTTCGATGACAACTCCTACAAAGTATCCGGCGGTCTGCACGGTGTAGGTGTGTCGGTGGTTAACGCCCTTTCCGAACAGTTGATCCTCACCGTTCGCCGCAGTGGCAAGATCTGGGAACAGACTTACGTCCACGGTGTTCCACAAGCGCCGATGAAAATCGTTGGCGACAGTGAAACCACCGGTACCCATATCCACTTCAAGCCGTCGGCTGAAACTTTCAAGAACATCCACTTCAGCTGGGACATCCTGGCCAAGCGGATTCGCGAACTGTCCTTCCTCAACTCCGGCGTCGGCATCCTGCTGAAGGACGAGCGCTCCGGTAAAGAAGAACATTTCAAATACGAAGGCGGTCTGCGTGCGTTCGTCGAGTACCTGAATACCAACAAGACCCCGGTCAACCAGGTCTTCCACTTCAGTGTTCAACGCGAAGACGGCGTGGGCGTGGAAATCGCCCTGCAGTGGAACGACAGCTTCAACGAGAACCTGTTGTGCTTCACCAACAACATTCCGCAGCGCGACGGTGGTACCCACCTGGTCGGTTTCCGTTCGGCGTTGACCCGTAACCTGAACAACTACATCGAGCAGGAAGGCCTGGCCAAGAAGAACAAGGTTTCGACCACCGGCGACGACGCCCGTGAAGGTCTGACCGCGATCATCTCGGTGAAGGTACCTGATCCGAAGTTCAGCTCGCAGACCAAAGACAAGCTGGTGTCCTCGGAAGTGAAAACAGCCGTGGAACAGGAGATGGGCAAGTACTTCTCCGACTTCCTGCTGGAGAACCCGAACGAAGCCAAGGCCGTTGTCGGCAAGATGATCGACGCCGCGCGTGCTCGTGAAGCTGCTCGTAAAGCGCGGGAAATGACTCGCCGCAAAGGTGCGCTGGATATCGCCGGCCTGCCGGGCAAACTGGCGGATTGCCAGGAGAAGGACCCTGCCCTTTCCGAACTGTACCTGGTGGAGGGTGACTCCGCGGGTGGTTCGGCCAAGCAGGGTCGTAACCGCAAGACCCAGGCGATCCTGCCGCTCAAGGGCAAGATCCTCAACGTCGAGAAAGCACGCTTCGACAAGATGATCTCGTCCCAGGAAGTGGGCACGCTGATCACCGCGCTGGGCTGTGGTATCGGCCGCGAAGAGTACAACATCGACAAGCTGCGCTATCACAACATCATCATCATGACCGATGCTGACGTCGACGGTTCGCACATTCGTACCCTGCTGCTGACTTTCTTCTTCCGTCAGCTGCCGGAACTGGTCGAACGTGGCTACATCTACATTGCCCAGCCACCGCTGTACAAGGTCAAGAAAGGCAAGCAAGAGCAGTACATCAAAGACGACGACGCCATGGAAGAGTACATGACCCAGTCGGCTCTGGAAGATGCCAGCCTGCACCTGGACGAATCCGCACCACCTGTTTCCGGCGTCGAGCTGGAGCGTCTGGTCAACGAATTCCGCACCGTGATGAAGACCCTCAAGCGCCTCTCGCGCCTGTACCCGCAGGAGCTGACCGAGCACTTCGTCTACCTGCCGGCGGTATCGCTGGAGCAGTTGGGCGACCACGCTGCCATGCAGGAGTGGCTGGGCAAATTCGAAGAGCGTCTGCGCACCAGCGAGAAGTCCGGCCTGCTGTACAAGGCCAGCCTGCGCGAAGACAAAGAGCGCAATGTCTGGCTGCCGGAAGTGGAAATCACCTCTCACGGCCTGGCCAGCTACGTCACCTTCAACCGTGACTTCTTCGGCAGTAACGACTACCGCACCGTCACCGCCCTCGGTGCACAGCTGAGCACCCTGCTGGGTGAAGGCGCCTACGTGCAACGTGGCGAGCGCAAGAAAGCCATCACCGAGTTCAAGGAAGCACTGGACTGGCTGATGACCGAAAGCACCAAGCGCCACACCATCCAGCGATACAAAGGTCTTGGTGAGATGAACCCGGATCAGCTGTGGGAAACCACCATGGACCCATCCGTGCGCCGCATGCTCAAGGTGACCATCGAAGACGCGATCGCTGCCGATCAGATCTTCAACACCCTGATGGGCGACGCCGTTGAGCCACGTCGTGAGTTCATCGAGAGCAACGCCCTGGCGGTGTCCAACCTGGACTTCTGATCAGCTGTAGGTTCAAAGTAAAGCAACATCATCAAGCCCGCTCACGCGGGCTTTTTGTTGTGCTGTTTTTCCTGTGTTGAGCTGTTCGGTTCAGCGCCCCTCTTCCTCGTCCTTTACTTCGCTCCAACTGCTGTCGGGGTCGAAACGGGTAATCGCGGCAGCGCGCTTGGCGCTGTCGCGGCCGAGGTCTTTCTCGAACAGTTCGCCGTCGTGGCTGATCATGAAGCTCATCACGCCCGTGTCGCCATAGTCCGCCGGCCAGGCGATCACGGCAAAGCCGCGGGTCATGTGATTACCGATCTTGTAGTCATAGGCGCCGCCCGGCGCCGAAGGGCCTTGGCCAGTGAGGATGCGATAGTGGTAGCCGTGCCAATCATCGCCCTTTGCGGTATCACCAAAAAGCGGTCCGAGCGGACTTTCTTCAACGCCCTCCTCTTGCGGCCAGTACAAACCGTCGAACTGCCCGTCGCTGCTGATGAGTTTCTGCGCGTACTCGAGTATCCCATCGTCATTGCGATCAACCTCGGCGTAATCCATCTGCGCGTCGTGATAGGCGCGCACTGATTGAATGGTCGCCAGCTCGTTGCGTCCGATGCGGCGCAGGCGGATTTCCGCGGCGCCGGCTTTGGTGTCGAATGCCCAACCGTCAGTACTGTGTCTGATGGGAATCGGGAACACCCAGGGCGTGTCGCCGACGACCAGATGTGCACGCTTCGGGTTGTCGGACTGAACCTGATTTTTTTCCTTGTAGAGGGCGAGAAAGGCATCGACATCTTTGCGATCGATGTTCTTGGTCGGGATGTAACTCTCCCAGTCGTTGCCAAGCAATTTCGCCAACAGTTGGCTATCGGCCTTTTCGCTACCAAGCGCCTGCACCAGTGCTTCGCCGGCGGCTTCGGGGTGTGGGAAATGTTCCTGAGCGTAGCTGCTGGACGTCCAGCACAGCAGCAGAATCAGCACAATTCGGCTAGCAGCATTCATGACTGATTCTCCTCTCAACGGCGACGGCCGCCACCGCCGGATTGCATCCGCGCGGGTCGTTGTACCTGGTGGCCCGCAGCGGCTGCAGATGGTCGGCTGGCGCTGCGTTGGCTGAGCTGGCCACGATTGCTTGCGATGCGTGACTGCGAAGGGTTGCGCACACCGGCCAACGCATTGTTGCGCGGTGCCTGGGCGCTAACATGTTGCTGACGAGCTTGCTGGCGTACTTGTTGGTTGCGCCCCGTTTGCTGAGGCTGGCGGTTGTTCTGCGGCGCCTGTGCTCGCTGGCGGGCCTGACCGTCATTTTTCAGTTGGCGGTCGGCAACCTGAGCGCGCTCGCGTGCGTTGCCGGACGGGTTGATGCCCTGTTTTTCCAGGCGCTGTTGGGCGCGCTCGCGGTCGGCACTCTGCACCCGTTGGCGGGCTTCAAGGTTGCTGGTTGCAGGTGCTTCGATGCCGCGCTGTGCCAGGGTTTCACGGGCTCGTGCGCGATCTTCGACCCGGGCCGGGGTGTCACCGCGGTAGGCTGTGCGCTCTGCACTGCCGGGTAAGCGTCGGTCGAACTGGGCTCGACTGGCCTGGTCGCGGTACGGGACGCCGTCGCGATACGCAGGATTATGGCGCCAGGTGTTCTGGTTGGCATCGAGCCTGCGGTTGACGTTGTTGATATTGTTGTAGCGATTGACGTTGATATCGACGTCATGATCGTCCCAGTCGCAATCCCCCCAGAGTGAATTGACGATTGCGACGCCTGCACCAAAAGCCAGGCCGGAGGCTAACGCCGTGCCGATGGCATACCCCGGTGGCGGCGGATAATACGCGGGTGGGTAGGACGGCGAGGACCAACTGCCGTACACCACGGAGGGGTTGTAGCTTGGTACGTATACAACCTGCGGGTTGGTAGGCTGGATAACGATAGTCTGTGCTGGCGCGGCACCTTGTACCACCGTGGTCGTGCCGCCTGCGGGGGCGCTTGATGGTTGCACGATAACCGTCTGCTGTTCGTTGGACTCCAGGTGCCCGGCAGCCTTGGCCTTGGCGCGCAGGCGCTGCACCGAGTTCATCACCGCGTCGGGCTGGGCGAGAAAGGCATCGCCGACGCGCTGCACCCAGACCGGGTCCTGGCCAAGTGTCGCCAGCACCTGCGGGAAAGCCACCAAGGATTGCACGCTGGGGTCCCACGGCTGCTCGGCGACCTGCTTGACCGCGGCATCACCGCTGACGTTCGGATGCGCCTTGGACCAGGCAACCGCGTCGGCGACATTGCCTGGATAGGTGGTGGCCATCAGTACCTGTGCGAGTAAAGCGTCCGGATACAACGCCAACGGTGCGAGCATTTGATCGAGCTGTTCGGTGCTGAACACCGCCTCGCTCGGCGCCGCCGGCGCGGCTGGTGTAGCCGGTGCAGCCGCTGCGGGTGCCGTAGCCGTGGCCTTGGGTTGCGCGTCCTCTTCGAAACAACCAGAAAGCGCGAGCATGGCGATGCTGAGCAGGATCGCCCGGTGAAGGCAGGAAGACATGACGATGCTCCTGTGGCAGAAAAGACAGAGCGGAACGTCAGGCGTCCTGGCACCTGGTTACCGACTCGGCAATCGACGCATGGAACGCTTTGCGGTGGGTGAGCAGTTTCAGCGTAGAAGAAAAAGCCGCAGTTGGTTGTCTTGCGTCAGTCTCAAAGACCCAGTTCGCGCAGGCGCCGGTACAAAGTGCGTTCACTCATGCCCAGGTGACGCGCCAGCTCGCTGCGTGATCCATTGAAGCTGTCCAGGGCCTGGGCCAGTTGCCCGAGGCTGTCTTTGCTGCGGCGGCTGATGCTTGGCGTCGGCTCAAGTCTCGAACCGAGCTCAGCAGGCAGGTGCTCGGCACGGATCAGTCCGTCGTCGGCGAACAGCCGCGCTCGTTCGAGGATATTACGCAGCTCGCGAATGTTGCCAGGATAGGCGTACAAGCTCAGTCGATTCATCGCATCTGGGTTGACCTTCGGTGCCGCCGCCCCTGCCATCCGTTGCAACAGGCTCTCGATCAACAACGGCAGATCGTCGACCCGTTCGCGCAATGCCGGCAAGCGGATCGGAAAACCGCTGATGCGGTAATACAGGTCTTCACGGAAGGTGCCCGCTGCAGCCATTTCCTTGAGCGGTTTGTGGGTCGCCGAGACCAGCCTGAAGTCGGAGTGAACCGTACGCAGGCTGCCGACCGGGCGAAAGCTGCCAGACTCGATTAGGCGCAGCAGTTTGACCTGCATCGCCAACGGTACTTCGCCGATTTCATCGAGGAACAAGGTGCCGCCATGGGCCGCTTCCGCCAGGCCGATCTTGCGCTGATGGGCGCCGGTAAAGGCGCCCTTCTCGTAACCGAATAGCTCGCTCTCGAATAACGACTCAGTCAGGCCGGTGCAGTCGACCACCACCAGTGGGCCGCTGGCCCGAGGGCTGCCCAGGTGCAGAGCGCGCGCAAACAACTCTTTGCCGGTCCCGGATTCACCCTGGAGCAACACCGGAATTTGCGCAGGTGCCGCGCGCTGCAGGCTGGCCAGTGCGTCCTGGAACGCCGCTGAGCGGCCGACCAAGCCTTGTTGCTGGGGCTGCGCCGAGGCGACGGTGATGCTGGTCAGGCGCTCGACGAACGCCACCACCTCACCTTGCTCATCGAGGATCGGGCGCAACTCGACATCCACATGTTCCGGCCCGCGCGGGGTGTGGTGCACATGCAGAACACGCTCGGGGACACGGCTGTCCCAGGCCTTGCGCATCGGGCAGTGTTCGCCGGCCTGGTCGCAAGGCACGGCGTAGTGATGGGACACCCGGTGGCACTTGGCGCCGATGGGCGGTTGGCCGTCGATGCCGAACTGGCGTCGGTAGGCGCCGTTGGCGGCAAGAATGTTGTAGTCGGTGTCCAGCACGATGGTCGGCTGGGCGTCGTGTTCGAGGTAGGACACCAGGGCCTGCACGGCAGGATGAGGAACAACAGTGGACGAGAAGGACATGGCGACACCTGGGCAAGCTCGGGCGAAGCTTAACTGAAGCTGCCAGGGACTGCCAAAAACTGCCAACTGCTGCCATGTCACTGCCAACTATGCTGACAGTCTGGCAGTGTTTTTCCCTACGCAGCCCGCGAACATTGGGAAACAGCCTACCGGTTCGATGGCACATATCTTGATGACAGCCTGTCCATTGCCAGCAAGGCTTGATAGCTGGCACCTGTGATGAATTCGGAGCGTGGTAAATGATCATCGGCGGCAACTTGTATGTGGAGGCACTGTTCGACAGTGTCACCTCGACCATCAGCTATTTGCTGATGGACCGGAGCAGTGGCGACTGTGCCTTGATCGACAGTGTGCTGGATTACGATCCGAAGTCCGGACGCACCAGCAGTGCTTCGGCAGACAAGCTGATCGAGCGGGTGACTGAACTGGGCGGCAAGGTCCAGTGGATTCTCGAAACCCACGTGCACGCCGATCACCTGTCGGCGGCGGCTTACCTCAAGCAGGCGCTGGGCGGCCAGATTGCCATTGGCAGCCAGATCACCCAGGTGCAGAAAGTCTTCGGTGCGCTGTTCAATGCCGATGGCGGCTTCGCCCGCGATGGCAGCCAGTTCGATGTGCTGTTCGACGACGAGCAGCCCTTCACCATCGGCAACCTCAAGGCACGTGCCCTGCACACGCCCGGCCACACGCCGGCGTGCATGACCTACGTGGTGGAGGTCGACGGGCAAAGCATCGCCTTTGTCGGCGACACGCTGTTCATGCCCGATTACGGCACCGCCCGTTGCGACTTCCCTGGCGCCAGTGCGCGCACTTTGTATCGCTCGATCCAGCGCATCCTTGCCCTGCCCGCCGAGACGCGCCTGTTCATGTGCCACGACTACCTGCCGGGTGGCCGCGAACTGCGCTACATGACCACGGTGGCCGAACAGCGCGCCAGCAACATCCACATCCGTGAAGGCATCAGCGAAGACAGCTTCGTCAGCATGCGCGAAGCCCGCGACGCCACCCTGGAGATGCCGGTACTGATCCTGCCTTCGGTGCAGATCAACATGCGCAGCGGCCAACTACCTGAACCTGAAGACAACGGAGTGCGCTACCTGAAGATCCCGCTCAACGTGCTCTGAGTTTCACCCCAGAATTATTATTAGAAGGACCCTGCCATGCTTGCTCAACTCTCCCCTGCCGAGGTGCCGAAAGGCGACCACCATAAAGTGCTGATCGTCGGTGCCGGTGCTGCCGGTGTCGCTGCCGCCTCCAGCTTGATCTGCCGCGACCCTTCGCTGGATGTCGCGATCATCGACCCGGCCGATGTGCACTATTACCAACCGGGCTGGACCATGGTCGGCGCCGGTATCTTCCAGGCGCCTTCGACGGCGCGCACCATGGCCTCGACCATTCCCGGCGGCGTGCAGTGGATCAAGGCGCGGGTCGAGAGCTTTGATCCGCAGGCGCAAACGGTGACGCTGAATGACGGGCGACTGCTCAGTTACGAACAGCTGGTGGTCTGCCCTGGGCTGAAGCTCGACTGGGATGCCATCGAGGGCTTGAGCGAAACCCTTGGGCGTAACGGCGTGACTTCCAACTACCGCTATGACCTGGCGCCCTACACCTGGCAACTGGTGCAGAACCTGCGTGAAGGCCGGGCGTTGTTCACCCAGCCGCCGATGCCGATCAAATGTGCCGGCGCACCGCAAAAGGCCCTGTACCTGTCGTGTGACCACTGGCTGCGCAACGGTCGGCTGGGCAACATCCAGGCGCAGTTCTTCAATGCCGGTGGCGTGCTGTTCGGGGTGCCTGACTATGTGCCGGCCTTGATGGAGTACATTGACAAGTACGCGGTAGACCTGCAGTACGCGCATCGCCTGGTGGCGGTCGATGGCCCGGGCAAGCGCGCTACCTTTGTGCGCACCTTGCCCGATGGCAGCAGCGAAACCCGGGTGCAGCCTTTCGACATGCTGCATGTGGTGCCGCCGCAGGTTGCCCCTGATTTTATTCGCAACAGCCCACTGGCTGACCAGGCCGGCTGGATCGATGTCGACCCGGCTACCCTGCGTCATAAACGCTATGGCAACATCCACGCCTTGGGCGATGGCATCAACACCAGCAATGCCAAGACTGCAGCGGCTGCGCGCAAGCAAGCGCCGGTGGTGGCCAACAATGTGCTGGTGGCGCTGGGGCGCCTGCCCAACCTCGCCCACTACGATGGTTATGGCTCCTGCCCGTTGACTGTCGAACGCGGCAAGATCGTGCTGGCCGAATTTACCTATGGCGGCAAGCTGGCGCCGAGCTTCCCGCGTTGGCTGCTCGATGGTCGCCGGCCAACGCGCCTGGCTTGGCTTCTGAAGGCGCAGATCCTGCCACCGCTGTACTGGCGTTGCATGCTCAAGGGCCGTGAGTGGCTGGCCAAGCCGCGGGTTGCCGCCGAGGGCCTGCGGTGATCGAGCATCAATTTCTTGCGGCTGGGCTGGGCGCGATCATTGGTGCGGTGCTGGCGCTGACCGGCGCCGGTGGCGGCATTCTGGCCGTACCCTTGCTGGTATTCGGTCTGGGCTTGTCGATGGTCGAGGCGGCGCCAGTCGGCTTGCTCGCCGTCGGCATGGCGGCGGCGGTGGGTGCCCTGTTGGGCCTGCGCCAAGGTCTGGTGCGTTATCGTGCGGCGTTGTTTGTGGCGGTGATCGGCATCGCGATTGCGCCCTTCGGCTTGATGCTTGCCCATCGCTTGCCGAACGGGCCGTTGGCTCTGACTTTCGCCGTGGTGCTGGTCTATGCCTGTGCACGCATGCTGCTCAAGGCGCACCGCGAACTCCGTGGCCAGCCACCACTGGGCCAACGCATGGTCATGCCCTGTGTGCTCAACCCCTTGCAGGGGCGGCTGCGCTGGACCCTGCCCTGCGCCCGCGCCCTGGCGTTTACCGGCGCGATGTCCGGATTGCTGTCGGGGTTGCTCGGGGTTGGCGGCGGCTTTGTAATCATCCCGGCGCTGAGCCGTTACACCAACCTGGACATGAAGAGCATCGTTGCCACTTCGCTGGCAGTGATCGCCCTGGTGTCGACCGGCAGCGTGGTCAGCGCCACGGTTGGCGGCGTCATGCATTGGTCTGTGGGCGCGCCGTTTGCCGGCGGTGCGGTGCTCGGGCTGCTGCTGGCGCGTCAGGTCGCCAGCAAACTGGCCGGGCCACGACTGCAGCAGATGTTTGCGACCGTGGGTATCTGTGCGGCGGTGCTGTTGGCGGCGAAAACCCTGGGCGGCTGAGGCCCTACTCCGCCAGCAAGGCGTCCTGCTCCTGCGCGCACAGGGCCAGGAGAAAATCCCAGACCACGCGCAGGCGCACCGACTTGTGCAGCTCACGGCGGGTACAGATCCAGTAGCTACGCTGGATGGTCTCGCTGGGCAGCACCCGCACCAGCGCCGGATCGTGGCGGGCCATGTAGTTGGGCAACACGGCAATGCCCAGGCCGGCGCGGGCCGCTTGTTGCTGGGCGATCACGCTGGTGCTGCGAAACACCACGTTGGGTGCCCGGCAGAAGCTGTTCAAAAACAGCAGCTCCTGGCTGAACAGCAGGTCGTCGACGTAGCCGATCCAGCTGTGCTTGGCCAGGTCTTCGCGGTGATTGAGCGCTGGTGCGTGGGCCAGGTACTCGGGGCTGGCGTACAGCGCCAAGCGGTAATCGGTAAGTTTGCGGGTTATCAACAGGTCGGCGTTGGGCCGCTCCAGGTGAATGCTGATCTCCGCTTCGCGGTTGAGGATGCTGACAAACCGCGGTACCGCCACCAGCTCCACCTCAAGGCCTGGGTAGCGTTCGAACAGGCTGCCCATGCGCGGGGTGAAGAACATGATGCCGATGCCTTCGGTGACTCCCAGGCGAATCTTGCCCAGCGGGGTGATGGCCTGGGTGATTTCTTCCTGGGCCAGCAGGGCGACGTTTTCCATGGCTTCGGCGTGCTTGAGCAGGGCCTGGCCGGAGGGCGTCAGTTCGTAGCCCTGGGCGTGCTGGACGAACAAGGCGGTACCCAGGCTCTGTTCGATATTGTCGATATGCCGGGCCACGGTGCTGTGGGTGGTGTTCAGACGTTTGGCCGCAGTCAGCAGCCGGCCGCTGCGCTGCAACTCGAGAAAAAACCGCAGATCATTCCAGTCGAACATGCTTTTCCTTGTGAATCAGGTGTTCACGGACGTTGTGTTAAAACGCACAGCACTTGAGTGAAATCTAACGTTTTCATCCCGAAATTAATCAATAACATGGGCTGGGACAAGAATAATAATCAGGCGCGAGGTTGCCCATGCCATCAGCCGATCCTGTCTACGACTATGTGGTGGTTGGTGCCGGTCCTGCCGGGTGCCTGCTAGCCAATCGCTTATCCGCCGACCCAGGCTGCCGGGTGCTGTTGCTCGAAGCCGGTGGGCGCGACAACTACCCCTGGATTCACATTCCGGTGGGTTACCTCTACTGCATCGGCAACCCACGCACCGACTGGTGCTTCAAGACCGAAGCGCAACCCGGCCTCAATGGCCGTGCTCTGGGTTATCCACGGGGCAAGGTGCTCGGTGGCTGTTCTTCGATCAACGGCATGATCTACATGCGTGGTCAGGCGGGCGATTACGATCGCTGGGCCGAGCAGGGCAATGCCGGTTGGGCGTGGAAGGATGTGCTGCCACTGTTCAAGGCCAGCGAAAACCACTTCGGTGGCGCCAGCGAAGCCCATGGCAACGAAGGCGAGTGGCGGGTCGAGCAGCAGCGCTACTCCTGGCCGATCCTCGATGCCTTCCGCGAAGCCGCGGCGCAGAGTGGTATCCCTAACGTTGCTGACTTCAACACTGGGGATAACCAGGGCTGTGGATACTTTCAGGTCAACCAGCGTTCCGGCATTCGCTGGAACTCGGCCAAGGCGTTTTTGCGCCCGATCCTTAAGCGCCCCAATCTGACGGTACTGACCGATGTACTGGTTGACCAGGTGGTGCTGGTAGAAGGCCGCGCTTCGCAGGTACGTGCTCGCTGGCAAGGCAATTGGCAGAACTTCAGCGCACGCCGGGAGATTATCCTGTGTGCCGGCTCCGTGGGTTCACCCGGTATTCTCCAGCGCTCGGGCATCGGCCCGCGTGGCTTGCTCGAGAGCCTGGGGATAACTGTTAGCCACGAATTGCCCGGGGTTGGCGGCAACCTGCAGGACCATCTGCAACTGCGCCTGATCTACCAGGTTACCCAGGCGCGCACCCTCAACCAGGTTGCCAACAGTCCCTGGGGCAAGCTCGGCATGGGCCTGCGTTACCTTTACGATCGCAGCGGCCCGCTGGCGATGGCGCCGAGCCAGTTGGGGGCGTTCGTGCGCTCCGGTCCGGAGCAGGCTTCGGCCAACCTGCAGTACCACGTGCAGCCCTTGTCGCTGGAGCGCTTTGGCGAGCCGCTGCACCGCTTCCCGGCGTTTACCGCCTCGGTGTGCAACCTGCGCCCGGCCAGCCGCGGGCGTATCGATATCCGCTCGGCCAACCCGGACGACGCGCCACTGATCGACCCCAACTACCTGAGCGACCCTGAAGACCTGCGCGTCGCCGCCCAAGCCATTCGCCTGACCCGCAAGATCGTCCAGGCCCCTGCCCTGGCGGCGTTCAGCCCGCGTGAGTATCTGCCAGGCCCCGACCTACAAAGCGAACAGCAGTTGCATGAAGCCGCCGGGCAGATCGGCACTACCATTTTCCACCCGGTAGGCACCTGCCGTATGGGCAACGGGCCGCTGGATGTGGTCGACGACCAGTTGCGCGTGCACGGCGTGCCGGGGTTGCGGGTTGCCGACGCCTCGATCATGC
Organism: Pseudomonas sp. UC 17F4; assembly: GCF_900101695.1. NCBI lineage: Bacteria > Pseudomonadati > Pseudomonadota > Gammaproteobacteria > Pseudomonadales > Pseudomonadaceae > Pseudomonas > Pseudomonas sp. UC 17F4. The sequence continues at coordinate 705,182 of NZ_FNKV01000001.1, read as the reverse complement.
CGCAAATCGTCTCCGGCAATACCTGCTCCCCTACCCTGATGATTGCCGAAAAGGCGGCGCAATTGATTCGCCGGGAAAGCTTATCCACAAGCCGCATCGATGAAAAAAACGCAGTACCGACGCCCTGAACAGGGTGCGTAGCAACAACGACGCCGGACGCAGTCTGCCGGCGTCGACAGTGGAACAACAAGAATAATCACTGGGGCCTGCAGGCCGAGGACAGCAACGATGTCGGATTACATTCAAGAGCAGGGCGCTGCAACGGCGAGCACCAGCCGCCGGGAAGAACGCAAGATCATTTTCGCGTCATCCCTCGGGACAGTTTTCGAGTGGTATGACTTTTTTCTTTATGGGGCATTGGCCGCGGTCATCAGCAAGCAGTTCTTTGCCGGGGTGAACGACACCACTGCCTTTATCTTTGCCTTGATGGCCTTTGCCGCCGGCTTTCTCGTGCGGCCCTTCGGCGCGCTGGTGTTCGGCCGCCTGGGCGACATGATCGGGCGCAAGTACACCTTCCTGGTGACCATCGTGCTGATGGGCTTGTCGACCTTTGCCGTCGGCCTGTTGCCGACCTACGCCAGCATCGGCATTGCTGCACCGATCATTCTGGTGGTGTTGCGCATGCTGCAGGGCCTGGCGCTGGGTGGTGAGTACGGCGGCGCGGCGACTTACGTTGCCGAACACGCACCACCTGGCAAACGCGGCTTCCACACCGGTTTTATCCAGTCCACCGCGACCCTCGGCCTGCTGCTGTCGTTGTTGGTGGTGCTCGGCAGCCGTTACATCAGTGGCGACCAGTTCGAAGTCTGGGGCTGGCGCCTGCCGTTCCTGCTGTCGATCGTGCTGTTGGGGATTTCCACCTGGATCCGCATGAGCATGCACGAGTCGCCAGCCTTCGTGAAGATGAAGGCCCAGGGCAAGGCCAGTAAAGCGCCGATCCGTGAATCGTTCGGCTCCTGGCCCAACCTCAAAGTGGTACTCACTGCCCTGTTCAGCATCAACGCCGGGCAAGCGGTGACCTTCTACACCGCGCAGTTCTATGTGCTGTTCTTTCTTACCCAGATGCTCAAGATGGACCCGGCCCAGGCCAACACTTTGCTGATTATCAGCGTGGTGATCGGCGCGCCGTTCTTCGTGTTCTTCGGTTGGTTGTCGGACCGGGTCGGGCGCAAGCCAATCCTGATGCTCGGCTTGCTGCTGGCCACGGTACTGTACTTCCCACTGTTCAAGGCTCTGAGCCATTACGCCAACCCGCAGATCGACGCCGCCAGCCGCCAGGCCCCGATTGTGGTGATGGCCGATCCGCAAGGCTGCACCTTCCAGTTCGATCCGGTGGGCAAGGCGCGTTTTGACAGCCCCTGCGACAAGGTCAAAACCTTCCTGGTCAAACAGGGCCTGCCCTACAGCTCGGCTGAAGCGGCTGCTGGTGCCGAAGTGGTGGTGAGCATTGGCGAGCAGAAGATCAATGGGTTTGACGAAGCAGCCCTGCGTGCAGCGATCGAAAAAGCCGGCTACCCGGCCAAGGCCGATCCAGCCAGCGTCAACCAGCCGATGGTGGTGGTGCTGATCGTCGCCATGATCCTGATCGCGACCATGACCTACGGCCCGCTGGCGGCGGTGATGGTCGAGCTGTTCCCAACGCGTATCCGCTACACCTCGATGTCGCTGCCCTACCACATTGGCAACGGCTGGTTCGGCGGCTTCCTGCCCACCGTGTCCTTTGCCCTGGTGGTGTACACCGGCGACATCTTCTACGGGCTCTGGTACCCGGTACTGATCACCGGTATCAGCCTGGTGGTGGGGCTGTTCTGCCTGAAAGAAACCCGTGATGTGGATATCGACAAGGTGTGAGGATTTGCAGGCATAAAAAAAACCGGCGTAAGCGCCGGTTTTTTTATGCCGCGAAAAAACTTATGCACGATTTTCAGAAAACAGTCATACAGAGAAATAAGTAGCTAAATTAATCACTTAGCGCATTTTTCGTTAAGAAATCCAAATACTGTACACAAGTTATCCACAGATCGGTCAGGCCACGCCCTGCGCCGCGTTCGGCGCCGCTGCAGGCAGTGAGCCGAGCTCGCGCTGGGTCTGTTCATTCCAGGCTGCAGCACGATCGTTTAACTCGGCAATCGCCCGTGGGCCGCTGCCTTCGGCAAACATCGGGGCGCCAATTACCACCTCGATGGTGCCGGCACGTTTGCCCCAGCCCTGCTTGGGCCAGAACTTGCCGGCGTTGTGGGCGATCGGCAGTACCGGTAGGCCAGCGTTGACCGCCAACGCGGCCCCGCTGCGCGAGAACTTGCCAATCTGGCCGAACGGCACACGGGTGCCTTCGGGGAAGATCAGCACCCAGACGTTCTCCTTGAGCAATTTATCGCCCTTGCTGGCGACTTGCTTCAAGGCTGCCTTGGGGTTATCGCGGTCAATGGCGATCGGCCGCAGCATGGCCATGGCCCAGCCGAAGAACGGCACGTACAGCAGTTCACGCTTGAGCACTTGGCTCAAGGGCGAGAAATAGGCGGAAAGGAAAAAGGTTTCCCAGGTGCTCTGGTGGTTAGAGAGGATCACACAGGGTTGCTTGGGGATGTTTTCAGCCCCGGTGACCTTGACCTTGATGTTGAGAAACACCCGTACCAACACCAGCGCAAAGCGGCACCAGTAGACGTTGATGAAGCGGTAGCGGGCGCTGAAAGGCAAAAACGGCGCGATAAAAAAGCTCAGGGTGCACCACAGCAAGGAGCTGGTACCCAGCAGCAGGTAAAAAAGAAAAATTCTGATCGCCTGCAAGATCGACATAGCGGCATGTACCGTTGCGGGCTTGCCCGCCTAGTAAAAGTGCGCCTGTTATGCAGACGCGCTATTTGTGGATAAGTTCTCTGGCGATGGCTGCCAGATCATCGAAAATCAGCGTGTTTTCTGGAATTCCCTTGCTCAGGGTCTTCTCGCCTTTTCCGGTTTTTACCAGAACTGGTTGAGCATCGACGGCCAAAGCGGCTTCCAGGTCACCCTTACTATCACCGACAAACCACACGCCGGCCAGATTCACGCCGTAGTGCGCGGCAATGGTGGTGAGCATGCCCGGCTTGGGTTTGCGGCAGGCGCAGCCCTCATCGGGCCCGTGCGGGCAATAGACGATCAGCCCGACCTCGCCGCCCTGCTCGGCCACCAGCGTGCGCAATTGCGCGTGCATGGCCTCGAGGGTCGGCAGGTCGTAGTAGCCACGGGCAATGCCGGACTGGTTGGTGGCCACCGCCACCGTCCAGCCGGCTTTGCTCAACTGCGCAATCGCTTCGATCGAACCCGGGATCGGAATCCACTCGTTCAGCGACTTGATGTAGGCGTCGGAGTCCTGGTTGATCACCCCGTCCCGATCGAGAATCAGCAGCTTCAAGACTTACCCCAGCAGCGAAATGTCGGCCACGCCCAGGAACAGACCGCGCAGGCGGCTGAGCAGGGCATAACGGTTGGCGCGGACATTGGCGTCGTCGGCATTGACCATCACCGCCTCGAAGAAGGCGTCGACCGGTTCACGCAGAGCGGCCAGGCGTGCCAGCGATTCGCTGTACTGGCGCGCCGCAGCCATTGGCTGAACGGCCTGGTCGGCTTGCTGGATCGCCGAGTACAGGGAGAACTCGTTGGCGTTGTCGAAGTACTTCGGCTCGACCGTGGTGGCGACAGCGCCTTCGGCCTTGCTCAGCAGGTTTGACACGCGCTTGTTCACCGCGGCCAGGGCAGCGGCTTCCGGCAGCTGGCGGAAGGCCTGTACGGCCTGCACGCGCTGGTCGAAGTCCAGGGCCGAGCCTGGCTTGAGGGCACGCACCGACAGGTAGGTGGCAACGTCAATGCCTTCGTCTTCGTAACGGGCACGCAGACGATCGAAGACGAATTCCAGCACCTGCTCGGCCAGGCCCGCGGCCTTGACCTTGGCACCGAACTGGCTGACGGCGAAGTTCACTGCTTCGTTCAGGTCCAGGTCCAGCTGCTTCTCGATCAGGATGCGCAGTACGCCCAGCGCTGCACGACGCAGGGCATAGGGGTCTTTGCTACCGGTCGGGAGCATGCCGATACCGAAGATACCGACCAGGGTGTCGAGCTTGTCGGCAATCGCCACGGCCGCGCCGGTCAGGGTCGACGGCAGTTCGGCACCGGCACCGCGCGGCATGTACTGCTCGTTCAGGGCCAGGGCGACGTCTTGCGGCTCGCCGTCGTTGAGGGCGTAGTAGTAACCGGCAACACCCTGCATTTCAGGGAATTCACCGACCATCTCGGTGGCCAGGTCGCACTTCGACAGCAAACCTGCACGCGCCGCGCGCTGGGCGTCGCCGCCAATGCGCTGGGCGATGAAGGCGGCCAGTTTGGCAACCCGCTCGGCCTTGTCGAAGACGCTGCCCAACTGGGCCTGGAACACCACGTTCTGCAGGCGCTCGTTGAAGCTTTCCAGCGGCTGCTTCTTGTCTTGCTTGAAGAAGAACTCGGCGTCGGTCAGGCGCGGGCGCACGACCTTCTCGTTGCCTTCGACGATCTGCTTCGGATCGCGGCTCTCAACGTTGGCCACGGTGATGAAGCGCGGCAGCAGCTTGCCGTCGGCATCCAGCAGGCAGAAGTACTTCTGGTTGTCCTGCATGGTGGTGATCAGCGCTTCTTGCGGCACTTCCAGGAAGCGCTCTTCGAACGAGCACACCAGCGGCACAGGCCATTCAACCAGGGCGGTCACTTCATCGAGCAGGGCTGGCGGCGCGATGGCGCTGCCTTCCTGCTGCAGGGCGAGTTCGGCGGTACGCTTGCTGATCAGCTCGCGGCGCTCGGCAAAATCGGCCAGCACGTAGGCCTTGCGCAGGTCTTCCTGGTAATTGGCCGGGGCGCTGATGCGCACGTTTTCCGGGTGGTGGAAGCGGTGGCCACGGGATTCGCGACCGGCTTTCTGCGCCAGCAAGGTGCAGTCGACCACCTCGTCACCGAGCAGCATCACCAGCCACTGGGTTGGACGCACGAACTCTTCCTTGCGCGCACCCCAGCGCATGCGCTTGGGGATCGGCAGGTCGTTGAGCGAGTCTTCGACGATGGTTGGCAGCAGGCTGGCGGTGGCCTTGCCCGGAATGTGCTGGGAGAAGCGCAGCTTGGCGCCGCTCTGGTCGATATCCGACAGCTCTACACCGCACTTCTTGGCAAAACCCAGGGCGGCCTGGGTCGGGTTGCCGTCAGCGTCGAAGGCGGCCTGACGCGGCGGGCCGTCGAGGTTGACGCTGCGGTCCGGCTGCTGGGTGTCGAGGTTGCGGATGAGTACGGCCAGGCGGCGCGGCGCGGCGAACACCTGCTTGTCGGTGTAGTTCAGGCCAGCGGCCTGCAGGCCTTTCTCGATACCGGCGAGGAAGGCGTCACCGAGGCTGCTCAGGGCCTTGGGTGGCAGTTCTTCGGTGCCCAGTTCAACCAGGAAATCTTGAGCACTCATTGTGCAGCCTCCAGCTTAGCCAACACTTCATCACGCAATTCAGGGGACGCCATCGGGAAGCCCAGCTTGGCGCGGGCTTGCAGGTAGCTCTGGGCCACGGCCCGGGCCAGGGTCCGTACGCGCAGGATGTAACGCTGACGCTCGGTCACCGAGATGGCGCGACGGGCATCGAGCAGGTTGAAGGTGTGCGAGGCCTTGAGGACCATTTCATAGGTCGGCAGCGGCAGTTCCAGCTCGATCAGGCGGTTGGCTTCGCTTTCGTAGAAGTCGAACAGTTCGAACAGCTTCTCGACGTTGGCGTGCTCGAAGTTGTAGGTCGACTGCTCCACTTCGTTCTGGTGGAACACGTCGCCGTAGGTCACCGTGCCGAACGGGCCGTCGGTCCAGATCAGGTCGTAGACCGAATCTACGCCCTGCAGGTACATGGCCAGGCGCTCCAGGCCGTAGGTGATTTCACCAGTGACCGGGAAGCATTCGATGCCGCCCACTTGCTGGAAGTAGGTGAACTGCGTGACTTCCATGCCGTTGAGCCAGATTTCCCAACCCAGACCCCAGGCGCCGAGGGTCGGCGATTCCCAGTTGTCTTCGACGAAACGGATGTCGTGCACCAGCGGGTCGAGGCCGATGGCTTTCAGCGAGCCCAGGTACAGTTCCTGGAAATTCGCCGGGTTCGGCTTGAGGACCACCTGGAACTGATAGTAGTGCTGCAGGCGGTTCGGGTTTTCGCCATAACGGCCATCCGCCGGACGACGGCTAGGCTGCACATAGGCGGCGTTCCAGGTTTCCGGGCCGATGGCGCGCAGGAACGTGGCAGTATGGAAAGTGCCGGCGCCTACTTCCATATCGTAGGGCTGAAGCACCACACAACCTTGCTCGGCCCAGTAGTTCTGCAGGGCGAGGATCAAGTCTTGGAAGGTACGCACGGCTGGCGTAGGCTGGCTCACGAAATTCACCTGTTTCTAGGGCTGCGAATATAAAGAGCGGGAGTATAACCCGATTCGCGCAGGCCTCTACCCTTGGAGCCTTATGCCACGTTGCTTTTGGTGTACCGACGATCCGCTTTACCAGGCGTACCACGACCAGGAATGGGGCACGCCGCAGCGCGATCCGCGCCAGCTGTTCGAGATGCTCCTGCTCGAAGGCTTCCAGGCCGGGTTGTCGTGGATTACCGTGCTGAAAAAGCGCGAACGCTACCGCCAGGTGCTGTTCGGCTTCGACCCAGAGCGTCTGGCGCAGATGAGCGACGACGAAATTGAAGAGCGCATGCTTGATCCGGGCATCATCCGTAACCGCCTCAAGCTCAACGCCGCGCGGCGCAATGCGCGGGCCTGGCTGGCGCTGGAAAACCCCGGGCAATGGCTCTGGTCGTTCGTCGGCGGCGCGCCGAAGATCAATCATTTCGTCCAGCGCAGCGAGGTGCCGGCGGTCACCGACGAGGCCAAGGCAATGAGCAAGGCGCTGCAGAAAGCTGGCTTCACCTTTGTCGGACCGACCATTTGCTATGCCTTCATGCAGGCCACCGGCATGGTCATGGACCACACCACCGATTGTGATCGCTACGCCGCTCTGCTGCGCTGAGGGTTACAATGGCCGGCTTGCAGAAAGAGGAACCAGCCTGTGGATAAATTCAAGGGCGCCTTGATGGTCGGGGCGTTGCGGTTGTTTGCCAAGCTCCCTTGGGGCGCGGTACAGCGGGTCGGCGCAGCCATCGGCTGGATCATGTGGAAGGTGCCGAACAGTTCGCGCAACGTGGTGCGCATCAACCTGGCCAAATGCTTCCCGGAAATGGACCCGGTTGCCCGTGAGCAACTGGTGGGCCGGACCCTGATGGACATTGGCAAGTCCTTTACCGAAAGCGCCTGCGCCTGGATCTGGCCGGCCCAGCGTTCGCTCGACCTGGTGCGCGAGGTCGAAGGCCTGGAAGTGCTTGAGGCGGCCCTGGCCTCGGGCAAGGGCGTGGTTGGCATCACCAGCCACCTGGGCAATTGGGAAGTGCTCAACCACTTCTATTGCAGCCAGTGCAAACCGATCATTTTCTACCGCCCGCCCAAGCTCAAGGCGGTCGATGACCTGCTGCGCGAACAGCGCGTGCAATTGGGCAACCGCGTCGCGGCGTCGACCAAGGAAGGCATCCTGAGCATCATCAAGGAAGTGCGCAAAGGCGGTCAGGTGGGCATTCCGGCCGACCCGGAGCCGGCCGAGTCGGCGGGTATCTTCGTGCCGTTCTTCGCCACCAAGGCGCTGACCAGCAAGTTCGTGCCGAACATGCTCGCTGGCGGCAAGGCGGTCGGGGTGTTCCTGCATGCCTTGCGCCTGCCGGATGGTTCGGGCTTCAAGGTCATCCTGGAAGCCGCGCCCGAGGCGATGTACAGCGAAGACACCGAGACCTCGGCGGCGGCCATGAGCCAGGTGGTCGAGCGCTATGTGCGGGCATATCCGAGCCAGTACATGTGGAGCATGAAGCGCTTCAAGAAGCGCCCGCCGGGCGAGCCGCGCTGGTATTGAAAGCCCTATCGCGGGGCAAGCCCGCTCCCACAGTTATCCACAATCCCTGTAGGAGCGGGCTTGCCCCGCGATGGCTCAACTAGCCTTATCGAGCTTCTTCAGAAACACCGTCATCTCTTTCTCTGCCTGCTTGTCGCCGTGCGCGCGAGCCGCTTCCAGCCCCTGCTCCCAGGCCTTGCGCGCAGCTGCCAGGTCACCTTCGAGCTGATGCGCCTTGCCCAGCAGCTTCCACGCCGCCGAATACTTCGGGTCCTGCTCGACGCAGCGCTGTAAATGCACGGCCGCCTCGGCGCCGTTGCCTTCATCGAGCCAGGCCTTGCCCAGGCCAAAGCGCAACAGGGCGTTATCCACACCCTTGGCCAGCATCTTTTCCAGTGATTCGCGCATTCCAGCTCCCTCTTTAGAAGAAGCTCAACCCTACATGGAAGAGCTTCTCGACGTCACGGATGTACTTTTTATCCACAACGAAGAGGATCACGTGGTCGCCCGCTTCGATCACCGTGTCGTCATGGGCGATCAGCACTTCTTCGTCGCGGATGATTGCGCCGATGGTGGTGCCTGGTGGCAGGGCGATGTCTTCGATGGCCTTGCCGATTACCTTGCTCGACTTCGAGTCGCCATGGGCGATCGCCTCGATGGCCTCGGCCGCACCGCGGCGCAGTGAGTGCACGCTGACGATATCGCCGCGGCGCACGTGGGCCAGCAAGGTGCCGATGGTGGCCAGCTGCGGGCTGATGGCGATGTCGATTTCGCCGCCCTGGACCAGGTCGACGTAGGCCGGGTTGTTGATGATGGTCATCACCTTGCGCGCGCCCAGGCGCTTGGCCAGCAGCGAGGACATGATGTTGGCTTCGTCGTCGTTGGTCAGGGCCAGGAAGATGTCGGCTTCGGCGATGTTCTCTTCAAGCATCAGGTCGCGGTCCGAGGCACTGCCCTGCAACACCACGGTGCTTTCCAGGGTGTCGGACAGGTGCCGGCAACGGGCCGGGTTCATCTCGATGATTTTCACCTGGTAGCGGCTTTCGATCGCCTCGGCCAGGCGCTCGCCGATTTGCCCACCGCCAGCGATGACCACGCGCTTGTTGGTTTCGTCGATGCGCCGCAACTCGCCCATCACCGCGCGGATGTGCGCCTTGGCGGCAATGAAGAACACTTCGTCGTCGGCTTCGATGACCGTGTCGCCCTGCGGCAGGATCGGCCGGTCGCGGCGGAAGATTGCCGCTACGCGGGTGTCGACATTGGGCATGTGCGCGCGGATCTGGCGCAATTGCTGGCCCACCAGCGGCCCGCCGTAGTAGGCCTTGACGGCTACCAGCTGGGCCTTGCCCTCGGCGAAGTCGATCACCTGCAGGGCGCCGGGGTGTTCGATCAGGCGCTTGATGTAGTGGGTGACCACCTGCTCGGGGCTGATCAGCACGTCGACCGGAATGGCGTCGTTGTCGAACAGCCCGGCGCGGGTCAGGTAGGCCGATTCGCGCACCCGGGCGATCTTGGTCGGGGTGTGGAACAGGGTATGGGCAACCTGGCAGGCGACCATGTTGGTCTCGTCGCTGTTGGTGACCGCCACCAGCATGTCGGCATCGTCGGCGCCGGCCTGGCGCAGCACGGTCGGGAAGGAGGCGCGGCCCTGCACGGTACGGATGTCGAGGCGGTCGCCGAGGTCGCGCAGGCGGTCGCCATCGGTGTCGACCACGGTGATATCGTTGGCTTCGCTGGCCAGGTGTTCAGCCAGCGTGCCGCCGACCTGCCCTGCGCCGAGGATGATGATCTTCATCCGCTGTTCCTTTCTCTTGTTATCCGCGCGCGGCGGCGATTTTGATCAGCTTGGCATAGTAGAAGCCGTCGTGTCCGCCTGCCTGGGCCAGCAACTGGCGGCCATGGGGCTGGCGGATACCGGCCTGGGTCGCCAGGTCCAGCTCACGGGCGCCGGGAGTGCGGGCGAGGAAGGCCTCGATCACTTCGGTGTTTTCCGTCGGCAGCGTCGAGCAGGTGGCGTAGAGCAGGATGCCGCCGACCTCAAGGGTTGGCCACAGGGCGTCAAGCAGCTCGCCTTGCAGGCTGGCCAGGGCGGCAATGTCATCGGCCTGGCGGGTCAGCTTGATGTCCGGATGGCGGCGGATTACGCCGGTGGCCGAGCACGGCGCGTCGAGCAGGATGCGCTGGAAGCCCTTGCCGTCCCACCAGCTGGCGGTGTCGCGGGCGTCGCAGGCGATCAACTGGGCGTCGAGGCCGAGACGATCGAGGTTCTCGCGCACGCGGGTCAGGCGCTTGGCTTCCAGGTCGATGGCGACCACGGCGTCGAGCCCGGCCTGGGCTTCGAGCAGATGGCAGGTCTTGCCGCCCGGGGCGCAGCAGGCGTCGAGCACGCGCTGGCCGGGGGCCAGGTCGAGCAAGTCGGCGGCCAGTTGTGCGGCTTCGTCCTGGACGCTGATCCAGCCCTGGTCGAAACCGGGCAGGCCACGTACATCGCAGGCTTCAGCGAGCAAGATGCCGTCGCCGCTGAACTGGCACGGCGCCGCTTCAAGGCCGGCTTCACCCAGCAGTTCGAGGTAGGCATCACGGCTGTGATGGCGTCGGTTGACCCGCAGGATCATCGGCGGGTGGGCATTGTTGGCGGCGCAGATGGCCTCCCACTGCTCGGGCCAGAACGCCTTGAGCGACTTTTGCAGCCAGCGCGGGTGCGCGGTGCGCACGACCGGGTCGCGCTCAAGCTCGGCGAAGATATCGCCGCTTTCGCGTTGCGCACGGCGCAGCACGGCGTTGAGCAAACCCTTGGCCCAGGGCTTTTTCAGCTTGTCGGCGCAGCCGACGGTCTCGCCGATGGCGGCGTGGGCGGGGATGCGCGTGTAGAGCAACTGGTACAGGCCGACCAGCAGCAGCGCCTCGACGTCGGCATCGGCGGCCTTGAACGGTTTTTGCAGCAGGCGTTCGGCCAGGGCCGACAGCCGTGGCTGCCAGCGCGCAGTGCCGAAGGCCAGGTCCTGGGTCAGGCCACGGTCACGCACTTCGACCTTGTCCAGCTGGCTTGGCAGCGAGCTGTTCAGCGACGCCTTGCCACTGAGTACTGCCGCCAGGGCGCGGGCGGCTGCCAGACGTGGATTCATTGGCCAAGCACCGTGCCGGTGGTGAATTTCTCGCGGCGGCTGTTGAACAGGTCGCTGAAGTTCAGCGCCTTGCCACCCGGCAATTGCAGGCGGGTCAGGCACAGCGCCTGCTCGCCGCAGGCGACGATCAGGCCGTCCTTGCTGGCAGAGAGGATTTCACCCGGGTTGCCGGAGCCTGTGGATAAGTTCGCGCCGAGCACCTTCAGGGCTTCACCGTTGAGGGTGCTGTGGCAGATCGGCCACGGGTTGAAGGCGCGAATCAGGCGCTCCAGCTCAACGGCCGGGCGGCTCCAGTCCAGGCGCGCTTCGTCCTTGTTCAGCTTGTGTGCATAAGTGGCCAGGCTGTCGTCCTGGACTTCACCCTGCAAGGTGCCCGCGGCGAGACCGGCAACGGCTTCGAGCACGGCCGGCGGGCCCATTTCGGCCAGGCGGTCGTGCAAGCTGCCACCCGTGTCGCTGGCGCTGATCGGGGTGCTGACCTTGAGCAGCATTGGCCCGGTGTCCAGGCCTGCTTCCATGCGCATCACGGTGACGCCGCTTTCGCTGTCACCAGCTTCGACCGCGCGCTGGATCGGCGCTGCGCCACGCCAGCGCGGCAGCAGCGAGGCGTGGCTGTTGATGCAGCCCAGGCGCGGAATATCCAGGACCGCCTGGGGCAGGATCAGGCCATAGGCGACCACTACCATCAGGTCCGGCTTGAGCGCCGCCAGCTCCGCTTGGGCCTCGGCATTGCGCAGGGTCGCTGGTTGCAGCACCGCAATGGCGTTATCCACAGCCAATTGCTTGACCGCGCTGGGCATCAGTTTTTGCCCACGACCGGCCGGACGGTCCGGTTGGGTGTAGACCGCTACCACTTCATAGGGGCTGGCGATCAGGGCCTTGAGGTGTTCGGCGGCAAACTCTGGGGTGCCTGCGAAGACAATGCGCATGGAGTTCTCGCTTAAAAAGAAAAAGGCTTGCCGGAGCAAGCCTTTGGGAAGAGCAGATCAAGCTTGCTGGCGATGCTGTTTTTCCAGCTTCTTCTTGATCCGGTCGCGTTTGAGCGTCGACAGGTAATCAACGAACAGCTTGCCGTTGAGGTGATCGCATTCGTGCTGGATGCACACCGCCAGCAGGCCTTCGGCGATCAGCTCGTACGGCTTGCCGTCGCGGTCCAGCGCCTTGACCTTGACCCGCACCGGGCGGTCGACGTTCTCGTAGAAGCCGGGCACCGACAGGCAGCCTTCCTGATACTGGTCCATTTCGTCGGTCAGCATCTCGAGCTCGGGGTTGATGAACACCCGTGGCTCGCTGCGATCTTCGCTCAGGTCCATGACCACGATGCGCTTGTGCACGTTGATCTGGGTAGCGGCAAGGCCGATGCCAGGGGCTTCGTACATGGTTTCAAACATGTCATCGATCAACTGGCGAACGCCGTCGTCGACTTCGGTCACCGGCTTGGCGATGGTGCGAAGGCGCGGGTCCGGGAATTCGAGGATGTTCAGAATGGCCATAAGCGTATGAGCTGCACTGTGCGATGAATTACAAACATGAGTACACATAATAAAGGGATTCGGCGCATTCGGCACCTGGCAAAGGTCAGCTAAGGTTTCAGGGTGCTTTTCCACCCATGGCGCCAAGCCTGAAAGAATGCCGCCGAGGGAAATCCGTCAACCGGTTGTCAAAGTATTATCAACAGAGTTATCCACAGCTTGTTCACGGCTGGCCCACGCTTCCCGATCAAGGATGATCGTCATGTCGCAACCCTTATCGCCGGCGTGTTCTCCCGCCGAACTCGAAGCGCGATTGCGCCTTCACTTGCTGCCGTCCCTAGGGCCGCGGCGTTTTCACACATTGATCCAGGCCTTTGGCAATGCCTCGGCAGCGCTCAGTGCGCCGGCCACGGCCTGGCGTACGCTGGGCGTACCCGCAGACAGCAGCGATGCCCGGCGCAGCCTTGAAGTACGCGAAGGCGTCGCCGCGGCAATGCGCTGGCTAGAGGCCCGCGACCAGCATTTACTGATGTGGGACGACCCTGGCTATCCAGGTTTGCTGGCGGAACTGGGCGACGCCCCACCGCTGCTGTTCATCGCCGGCAACCCGGCGATTCTGGAAAAACCCCAGCTGGCGATCGTCGGCAGCCGCAGGGCATCGAGGCCGGCGCTCGATACGGCTGCGGCCTTCTCGCGCAGCCTCGCTCGGGGTGGTTTTGTCATTACCAGCGGCCTGGCCCTGGGCGTCGATGGCGCCGCACACCAGGCTGCCCTGGACGCTGGCGGGCAGACCATCGGCGTGCTCGGCACAGGGCTGCAAAAACTTTATCCACAGCGGCACAGAGCGCTGGCGGCGGCGATGATCGAGCAAGGTAGCGCGGTGGTCTCCGAGTTTCCGCTGGATGCCGGGCCCGTTGCGGGCAACTTTCCCCGGCGTAACCGGATCATCAGTGGCCTGTCGCTGGGTGTATTGGTGGTCGAGGCGAGCCTTGCCAGTGGCTCGCTGATCACCGCGCGTTTGGCGGCCGAGCAAGGCCGCGAGGTATATGCCATTCCGGGTTCGATTCATCACCCGGGATCCAAGGGGTGTCACCAGTTGATTCGCGACGGCGCCTTGCTGGTGGAGACTGTCGATCAGATCGTCGAAACCCTGCAGGGTTGGCAACGCTTGCCGCCGTTGCAGGTGGACGCCATTGCCGGCCATGAACTGGTCGATCTGTTGCTGGCCGCACCGCAAACTACCGAGGGCCTGGCCAGCAGCAGCGGCTGGCCGTTGCCCCGGGTGCTGGCGGCGCTGACCGAGCTGGAACTGGCTGGAAGGGTCTGTAGTGAAGCCGGGCGTTGGTTTGCCCGGCCCGGCTAAGTACACTGCTCATCTGCCTTTATGCGGAGTGAAAACAATGGTGAGCAGTTGGCGTGTGCAACAAGCCGCGCGTGAAATTCGGGCCGGTGCGGTGATTGCCTATCCGACCGAGGCGGTCTGGGGCCTGGGCTGTGACCCATGGAACGAAGAGGCGGTGGATCGCCTGCTGGCGATCAAGTCGCGTTCGGTCGATAAGGGTCTGATCCTGATCGCCGACAATATCCGCCAGTTCGACTTCCTTTTCGAGGATTTCCCTGAAACCTGGCTCGACCGCATGTCTGCCACCTGGCCGGGGCCGAACACCTGGCTGGTGCCACATCAGAACCTGCTGCCCGAGTGGATAACCGGGGTGCACGACACCGTGGCGTTGCGCGTTAGCGATCACCCGGTGGTACGTGACCTTTGTGCATTGGTCGGCCCGCTGATTTCCACTTCAGCCAACCCGCAAGGTCGCCCGGCAGCCAAGACCCGCTTGCGCGTCGAGCAGTACTTCCGTGGACAGTTGGACCTGGTGCTCGGTGGCGCTTTGGGCGGGCGGCGTAACCCGAGTGTGATTCGCGATTTGGCGAGCGGTGAGGTTGTGCGGGCTGGTTGAGGCCAATCGCGGGACAAGCCCGCTCCTAGCGACTGTGTAGGAGCGGGCTTGTCCCGCGATCAATTCACCACTGTTTCAAGGCAGCAACACCGTCGACCCCACTGTCCTGCGCGCCGACAGCTCGCTCTGCGCCTTGGCCGCCTCGCTCAGTGGATAACGCTGGTGGATATCCACAGCCAGCTTGCCGCTGGCGATCATCGCAAACAGGTCGTCGGCCATGGCCTGGGTGTTCTCGGCGTTGTTGGCGTAGCTGGCCAGGGTTGGCCGGGTGACATACAGCGAGCCCTTCTGCGCCAGTATTCCCAGATTAACCCCGCTCACCGCCCCTGAGGCATTGCCGAAGCTGACCATCAGCCCGCGCGGCGCCAGGCAGTCCAGTGAGGTCAGCCAGGTGTCCTGGCCAACGCCGTCGTACACCACCGGGCATTTCTTGCCGTCGGTCAGCTCCAGCACTCGCTGGGCGACGTCTTCCCGGCTGTAGTCGATGGTTGCCCAGGCGCCCAGGGCCTTGGCCCGCTCGGCTTTCTCGGCAGAACTGACAGTACCGATCAACCTGGCGCCCAGGGCTTTGGCCCATTGGCAGGCCAGGGAACCGACGCCACCAGCGGCGGCGTGGAACAAAATGGTCTCGCCCGGCTGCACTGCGTAGGTCTGCTTGAGCAGGTACTGCACGGTCAGGCCCTTGAGCATCACCGCCGCCGCCTGCTCAAAGCTGATGCTGTCGGGGAGTTTGACCAGATTGGCTTCGGGCAGCACGTGCACTTCGCTGTAGGCTCCGAGCGGGCCGCCGGCGTAGGCGACGCGATCGCCAACCTTGAGCCGGCTGACCTGCTCGCCTACCGCCTCGACCACCCCGGCGCCTTCGGTACCCAGCCCGGAGGGCAGCGACGGCGGAGCATAGAGGCCGCTGCGAAAGTAGGTGTCGATGAAGTTCAGGCCGATCGCCTGGTTTCGCACGCGAACCTGCTGCGGGCCGGGCGCTGCCGGCTCGAAGTCGACCAGGGTCAGGACTTCGGGGCCGCCATGCTGGCTGAACTGGATACGCTTGGCCATCTGCACTCTCCTGAAGCTAGCGGGAAAACCCCTATCGGACGCCTTTGCTTGATCGCCGTCAACTGCGGCCAGCCCGCCGCCGGTGGTATGCTACGCGCCGAATTTGCCTTAGCCCGCTTCCAGGTGACCTGATGACTAGCCGCACCGAGGCCGTGAAAGCCTACCTGCTCGACCTGCAAGACCGTATCTGCACCGCCCTCGAAAACGAAGACGGCGGCGCCCGTTTTGTCGAGGACGCCTGGACGCGCGAGGCCGGCGGTGGCGGGCGGACCCGGGTGATCGGCGACGGCAAGGTCATCGAAAAAGGCGGTGTGAACTTCTCCCACGTATTCGGCAGCGGTTTGCCGCCGTCGGCCAGTGCTCATCGACCAGAACTGGCCGGGCGCGGTTTCGAAGCCCTGGGGGTGTCGCTGGTGATCCACCCGCACAACCCGCATGTGCCGACTTCCCACGCTAACGTGCGGTTTTTCATCGCCGAGAAAGAAGGCGAAGAAGCGGTCTGGTGGTTTGGCGGCGGCTTCGACCTGACCCCCTACTACGGCAACGAAGAAGACTGCGTGCACTGGCACCAGGTTGCCGAGCGCGCCTGTGCGCCGTTCGGTGCCGATGTTTATCCGCGCTATAAGGCCTGGTGCGACCGCTACTTTCATCTCAAGCACCGTGGCGAGCCTCGCGGCATCGGCGGTCTGTTCTTCGATGACCTCAACGAGTGGGACTTCGACACCTGCTTCGCTTTCATCCGCGCCATCGGCGATGCCTATGTCGAGGCCTACCTGCCGATCATCCAGCGCCGTAAAGACCAGCCCTATAGCGCCGAGCAGCGTGAGTTCCAGGAATACCGTCGCGGCCGTTATGTCGAGTTCAACCTGGTTTACGATCGTGGCACGCTGTTCGGCCTGCAATCGGGCGGGCGTACCGAATCGATCCTCATGTCGCTGCCACCGCAGGTGCGTTGGGGGTACGATTGGAAGGCCGCGCCAGGCAGCGAAGAAGCGCGCCTGACCGAGTATTTCCTGCAGGACCGTGACTGGCTTGGTGAGGCCAAGGCCAGCCACTGAGCCGTTGTGGATAACTTTCCGGCCCTGCCCGACCTTGACCCAGGAACCGCCTGAATGGACCAGTACGTTGTATTCGGCAACCCGATCGGCCACAGCAAATCACCGCTGATCCATCGCCTGTTCGCCGACCAGACCGGCCAGCAACTGGAGTACAGCACCCTGCTGGCGCCGCTGGATGACTTCAGCATGTGCGCCCAGGGCTTTTTCAAGCAGGGCCTGGGTGCCAACGTCACCGTGCCGTTCAAGGAAGAAGCCTATCGCCTGGTCGATAGCCTGACCCCACGGGCCCAGCGCGCGGGGGCGGTAAATACCCTGAGCAAGCTCGCCGATGGCACCTTGCAGGGCGACAACACCGATGGCGCCGGCCTGGTCCGCGACCTTACCGTCAATGCCGGGGTGCCACTGAGTGGCAAGCGCATCCTGTTGCTCGGCGCCGGCGGTGCCGTGCGCGGGGTGCTGGAGCCATTGCTGGCGCACAACCCGGCTTCGCTGGTAATCGCCAACCGCACGGTGGAAAAAGCCGAGCAACTGGCCCGTGAATTCGCCGACCTGGGGCCGGTGGCTGCCAGCGGCTTCGACTGGCTTGAAGAGCCGGTCGACCTGATCATCAACGCCACCTCGGCGAGCCTTGCCGGTGAGCTGCCGCCGATCTCCCCTAGCCTGATCGAGCCCGGCAAGACCGTGTGCTACGACATGATGTATGGCAAGGAGCCTACGCCTTTCTGCCGTTGGGCCAGCGAGCACAAGGCGGCCAAGGTCCTCGATGGCTTGGGTATGCTTGCCGAGCAGGCCGCCGAGGCGTTCTACATCTGGCGCGGCGTGCGCCCCGACACCGCGCCGGTGCTCGACGAACTGCGCCGTCAACTGGCGCGCGGCTAATCTTCGAAGCGGATCGGGCAGTGCGCTGCCCCCTCCAGCTTGTGCAACTCCTCGATCACTTGCGCCCGCGCCCGGCGCAGCGTCAGGCTGCCGCCAGCACGACCCAGGCGGCGCGCTTCGCGATGAAGCATGTCGACCCCGGAATAATCGATGAAGTTGATCTGCCGGGCATCGATCACTACCTGCGGCCCTGGGCAACGCTGCAAGCGCACCTGCAGGTAGTGGCTGGCGCCGAAGAAGATTGACCCACCCACCCGCAACACGTCGGCATCCCCTTCGCGGGACTGCTGCACCCGTGGCCGTGAGGTGCGTTTGAGGTAAAAGAACAGCGACGCCAGCACCCCGGCGTAGATCGCCGTTTGCAGCTCGAGCAACAGTGTTGCTGCTGCCGTTAGGGCCATCACCAGGAATTCCGAACGGCTGACGCGAAACAGCGCGCGGATCGCCCGATGATCGACCAGGCCCCAGCAGATCAGCAGGATGCTGCCGGCCATGGCCGGGATCGGAATATGCGCGATCAGCCCCG
Source organism: Pseudomonas sp. UC 17F4 (assembly GCF_900101695.1). NCBI lineage: Bacteria > Pseudomonadati > Pseudomonadota > Gammaproteobacteria > Pseudomonadales > Pseudomonadaceae > Pseudomonas > Pseudomonas sp. UC 17F4. The sequence continues at coordinate 687,178 of NZ_FNKV01000001.1, read as the reverse complement.
CCCCTGCTACTGCAAACAACGTTACCCACAGGGCGGAAAACACCCCGGCCAGGGGCGAGCGGGCGCCGGCCTCATAGCTGAGCCCGGAGCGGGTGAAGGAACCGGATGACAGGTAGCCGGAGAAAAACCCCCCGACCATGTTTGAAAGGCCCTGGGCGCGGATTTCCTGGTTGGCATCGATCAGTTGCTCGGAGCGTGCTGACAGCGAGCGGGCAATCGACAGGCTGGTAACCAGGCCAAGCATGCCGACCGCCACGGCGCTGGGTAGCAGACGCAAAATCAGCTCCAGGTCCAGCAGCGGCAAGGGGCTTATCGGTGGAAGCTGACCGATGAAGCCGGGCACCAACTGCACATGGCCGAAAACACCTGGGAGCAGCCAGACCAGCACGCTGGCCACCGCCAGAGTTATCAACAGGCCCGGCCAGCGCGGCTGCAACAGCTTCAACGCAATACCCAGCAGCAGCGTACCCAGCCCCAGCAACAACGAGGGCCAATCCACCTCCGGGGCATGCGCCAGCAGGTTTTGCACGGTCTTCAGCGCGGTGGCCTGGCTGGGCAAGTCGATACCCATCAGGTTGGGCAATTGCCCGAGGGCAATGACCAGCGCAGCACCGAGGGTGAAACCCAGCACTACCGACTGCGAGACGAAATTGACCAGCGCGCCGAAGCGCAGCAGCCCCAGCAACCACTGAAACACCCCGGCGAGGAAGGTCAGCAGCAGGATCAGGGTGATGTAGTCACTGCTGCCCGCAACTGCCAGGGGGCTGATGCTGGCATAGAGGACAATCGAGATTGCCGCCGTCGGCCCGCAGATCAGGTGCCAGGACGAGCCCCACAGGCAGGCGATGATCACCGGTACGATCGCTGCGTACAGCCCGTACTCGGCCGGCAGCCCGGCAATCAGGGCATAGGCGATTGATTGCGGCAGGGCCAGGATCGCCCCGCTCAGGCCCACCAGCAGATCGCGACGCACGCTGGCCCCGGTCTGGGGCGCCAACCAGGTGAGAAACGGCAGCAGTCGGTGGCGGTCAGGCCAGGCCATGAGCACTCTCTATTGCAGGCGGAAGCTGTTCAGGGTGCGATGTCGGGCGCTCGGGTGCAAGCCGCGTCAGAAAACAAAGTTCACATGCTCGCCATGGTGCAGCTTGAGCTCCAGGGCATCGACCATGGCCGCTGCCACTCGGGCCAGGCGTTGCAGTGGTTCGGCCAGGCCCGGCTCGAGGGTGCCATGGGTCTGGTGAAAATGCTCGATGCCCAGGCCGGCAACTTGCTGCGGGGTGTTGATCAGGGTCCAGTGCAGCGGGCTGCGCTGCAACAGGTCGACGATCCGCTCGGCGCAGGCCCGTTGCTGCCGATTGTGCCCCTCGCTTTGCTCCAGTACGGTGAAATCGCCCACCAGCAATAGCCGGCGTATAGTGGTGCGGGACATGCCGGCGATCAGCGCCTGGCTCATGCGCAGTTGCGTGGCAAAGTCATCGGGCGCCAGTGCTGGCAACAGGCAGACCACCGCCGAGCCGCCGGCCACGCTTTGTTCGGCCTGATCGGCAGTATCGAGGCCGCCGGTCTTGAAGTGCAGGCCGGGGCGCGGTGCCAGGGTATTGAGATCATCGACCACGGCGATCACCTCATGCTGGCGCTTGAGCAATTCGGCCATCAGGGCGCTGCCCAGGCTGCTCAAACCTCCAAGCAGGACCAGTTTGAACACTGGGGTTTCGGCATTTTTCACCAGATCACTCCATTGGCAACGGGTGATCGTTTGACCCGCGTAGCCAGGCGCAGGTTCGTTGCGATTAAGGAGTTTTCGTGCAAAGGATCAAGGGCTATCACGCGCATATCTACTATGACGCCAGCACCCTGGAGCAGGCTCGCCAGTTGTGCGAAGAAGCCGCTCGGCTGTTTCCGGTGACCATGGGGCGCATGCATCAGAAGCCGGTCGGGCCGCACCCGGACTGGAGCTGCCAGTTGGCCTTCGGGCCTGAAGTGGTGGGGGTGGTGCTGCCCTGGCTGGCGTTATATCGCCAAGGGCTGGTGGTGTTTCTGCATCCGTTGACTGGTGACGAGCTGGCCGATCATCGTGATCATGCGATCTGGATGGGGGCGGTGCGGCCGCTGGATCTTTCGATTTTCAAGTAATTTTTGGTTCCGGGGTAGGAGCGGGCTTGCCCCGCGATTGCGATCTGTCTGATGGACCGCAATCGCGGGGCAAGTCGAGGCGTCGCACCGCCGCTCCCACAGGGATCAGGCCTTGCGTGCACCCCGCACACCCTGGGCCAGCGCCGAGCACAGCTCGAGCACATCACCCACAGCCTGCTCGGCAGTGGCCGCATTGGCTATCTTGTCGACCAGCGCCGAACCGACCACGACGCCATCCGACAGCCTGGCAATCGCCGCAGCCTGCTCTGGCGTGCGGATACCGAAGCCGACGCTGATCGGCAGGTCGGTGTGTCGGCGCAGACGCTCGATAGCGCTGCTGACGTGTTCAGTGGTCGCAGAACCGGCACCGGTGACACCGGCAACCGACACGTAGTAGACGAAGCCCGAGCTGCGTTCCAGCACGCGCGGCAGGCGCACGTCGTCGGTGGTCGGGGTGGTCAGGCGAATGAAGTCGATGCCCGCAGCCTGGGCCGGGGTGGCCAGCTCGGCGTCGTGCTCCGGCGGCAGGTCGACGATGATCAGGCCATCCACGCCCACTGCCTTGGCCTGGGCCACGAAGGCCTCGACACCAAAGCGGTGGATCGGGTTGTAATAGCCCATCAGCACGATCGGCGTGGTTTGGTTGTCGACGCGGAACTCTCGAACCATTTGCAGAGTTTTCGCCAGGGTCTGACCGGCGTCCAGGGCGCGCAGGGTGGCGAGCTGGATTGCCACGCCGTCGGCCATCGGGTCGGTGAACGGCATGCCCAGTTCGATGACGTCGGCGCCAGCAGCCGGCAGGCCTTTGAGGATCTGCAGCGAAGCGTCGTAGCCAGGGTCGCCTGCGGTGATGAAGGTGACCAGTGCCGAGCGGCCTTCGGCCTTCAGTTCGGCGAAGCGTTGTTCAAGACGGCTCATGCCTGTTTCTCCTGGGCGGCCATATGGCTCATCACGGTTTGCATGTCTTTGTCGCCGCGCCCGGACAGGCACACCACCATCAGGTGATCCTTGGGCAGGGTCGGTGCGCGTTTGATCGCTTCGGCCAGGGCGTGGGAGGTTTCCAGGGCCGGAATGATGCCTTCCAGGCGGCAGGTAGTGTGGAACGCGGCCAGGGCTTCGTCGTCGGTGATGCTGACGTACTCGACGCGTTTCACTTCGTGCAACCAGGCGTGTTCCGGGCCGATGCCGGGGTAGTCGAGGCCGGCGGAAATCGAGTGGGCGTCGGTGATCTGGCCGTCGGCATCCTGCAGCAGGTAGGTGCGGTTGCCGTGCAGCACGCCCGGTACGCCACCGTTGAGGCTGGCGGCATGCTTGTCGGTGTCGACCCCGTGGCCACCGGCTTCGACGCCGATGATTTGCACACTGGCGTCATCGAGGAAGTCGTGGAACAGGCCCATGGCGTTGGAGCCGCCGCCGACGCAGGCGATCAGGCTGTCGGGCAGGCGCCCTTCCTTGGCCTGTAGCTGTTCACGGGTCTCTTTGCCGATGATCGACTGGAAGTCGCGGACCATTGCCGGGTACGGGTGCGGGCCCGCTACAGTACCGATCAGGTAGAAGGTGTCGTCGACGTTGGTGACCCAGTCGCGCAGGGCTTCATTCATCGCGTCCTTGAGGGTGCCGGTGCCGGCGGTGACCGGTACGATTTCGGCGCCCAGCAGCTTCATGCGGAACACGTTGGCTTGCTGGCGCTCGATGTCGGTGGCGCCCATGTAGATCACGCAAGGCAGGCCGAAGCGCGCGGCGACGGTGGCAGTGGCCACGCCGTGCATGCCGGCGCCGGTTTCGGCGATCAGGCGTTTTTTGCCCATGCGCTTGGCCAGCAGCACCTGGCCGATGCAGTTGTTCACCTTGTGCGCGCCGGTGTGGTTGAGCTCTTCACGCTTGAAGAAGATCTTCGCGCCGCCGCAGTGTTCGCTCAGGCGTTCGGCGAAGTAGAGCGGGTTCGGGCGGCCGATGTAGTCGCGCTGAAAGTACGCCAGTTGCTCGAGAAATTCCGGGTCGGCTTTGGCTGCTTCATATTCGCGGGCAAGGTCGAGCACCAGCGGCATCAGGGTTTCTGCCACGTAGCGGCCGCCGAATGCGCCAAACAGGCCATTGGCATCGGGGCCGGCGCGGAAGTTGGTCTGGGTCATGGGTCGCTCCAGGGCGGTAGTGAAGTCGGGAATGGCTTTACTCTAACCACGACACGCGCAACTGAAAACCGATAAGATTGCGACAACCTGTCAGGAAAACTCACACGTCATGCGCCAGGACCTGCCCCCACTCAATGCCCTGCGGGCCTTTGAAGCCACTGCCCGGCTCAATAGCGTCAGCCAGGCGGCCGAACAGCTACACGTTACCCACGGCGCGGTCAGCCGGCAATTGAAGGTGCTCGAAGAACACCTTGGGGTGGCCTTGTTCGTTAAGGAAGGACGTGGCCTTAAACTCACAGATGCCGGGGTGCGTTTGCGCGATGCCAGTAGTGATGCCTTCGAGCGCTTGCGCGGCGCGTGTGCGGACATCAGCCAGAGCGGCGCCGATGCGCCGTTCGTCCTCGGTTGCTCCGGCAGCCTGCTGGCGCGCTGGTTCATCCCACGGCTGGGGCGATTAAAAGCGGATTTGCCGGAACTGCGCCTGCACCTGTCGGCCGGTGAAGGTGATCTCGACCCGCGTCGCCCAGGGCTGGATGCCTTGCTGGTGTTTGCCGAGCCGCCCTGGCCTGCGGATATGCAAGTGCATGTGCTGGCGCAGGAGTGTATTGGCCCGGTGCTCAGCCCGCACTTTGCCGGGTTCAGCCGCTTGCAGCAGGCGCCAGCCGAGGCGTTGCTGACGCAAACCCTGTTGCAGACCACTTCGCGCCCGCAAGCCTGGCCAAGTTGGGCGGCGCAGCAAGGTATCGACCCGCAGGCGCTGCGTTACGGGCAGGATTTCGAGCATTTGTATTACTTGCTGGAGGCTGCAGTGGCAGGGCTGGGCGTGGCGATTGCGCCGCAACCGCTGGTAGCCGACGACTTGCGCGCCGGGCGCCTGGCGGCGCCATGGGGTTTTTGCGAAACCCAGGCCGCGCTGGCCCTGTGGGTGCCGCGACGCGCCGCAGACGGGCGCGCCGAGCAATTGGCCGGCTGGTTGCGCGCGGAGCTTGCGCGCCAGGCCGCTTAGTTACCGCGTTTGCACATCAGGTAGGCGGCCAGCAGGCCGAGGGCGCCAACGGCGACACCGGCGGTGGTCCACGGGTGTTCCTGGGCGTAATCGCGGGTGGCCAGGCCAGTCTCGCGGGTCTTGGTTTTTACTTCTTCGTAGGCATCGCTGAGCAGGCTGCGCGAATGGCGCAGGGCATTCTCGGCGTTGCCCTTGAGCGTCTTGAGGGTTTTGCGCGACTCATCCGAGGCATCGTCCTTGAGGCTTTCCAGTGACTTGAGCAGGCTTTCGATTTCCGCTTCCATGCTTTGCAGCGAAGCTTTACGCAGCGAGGTGTTGGCCATGGTGACTCTCCTTCGAGGTTGAGTTGAGCTGTGTAGGTTCCGACTACAGGCTGCTGGGAAAGTGCAGTCGAACTTTTAACGGCATTTACCCCTCGCAGGTAAAACAGCCCGGCGCTGCTAGGCTCTATCTCACATTCAAAAAGGAGAATGCTTATGTCTGATCATCACACCTACAAGAAAATCGAGCTGGTCGGCTCGTCGCCCACCTCTATCGAAGAGGCGATCAACAATGCCCTGGCCGAAGCAGGCAAGAGCATCAAGCACCTTGAGTGGTTCGAAGTGGTCGACACCCGAGGCCATATCAAGGACAACAAGGCCGCGCATTTTCAGGTCACGCTCAAAGTGGGCTTTCGCATCGTCAACAGCTGATGCGGCGACACTGGCTTGTGCGGGTCAATTGCGTTACACAGTCCTGAGGCGCCCGGCCTTCCTGGCGCCCTTCTCTATTTTGATCTGAACAAGGAAAGCGATCGATGAAGAAGTTGGTAGTAGCGATAGGTTTAATGACGCTGGCCGGTACCGCGCTGGCAGCCGGCAAGCCATGTGAAGAGCTCAAGGGCGAAATAGCAGCCAAGCTGGACGCCAAGGGTGTCAGCGGCTACTCGCTGGAGATCGTCGATAAAGGCGCTGCCGCAGACGGCAAGGTCGTGGGTAGCTGCGAAGGCGGCACCAAGGAAATCGTCTACAAGCGCGGCTGATCGATATTGAATCCATCGCGGGGCAAGTCGAGTCGTCGCACCGCCGCTCCTACATGTGGGGGCGGCGGTGCGACGACTCGACTTGACCCGCGATGGGGCCTTCAGCTGCGCAAAACCGTCTGCGCCAGCAGCTCATAAGAGCGTATGCGGTCGGCATGCTCATACAGGTCGCAGGTGAAGATCAGCTCATCCGCCTCGGTCTGCTCCAGCAACACCTCCAGTTTGGCGCGGATTTTCTGCGGGCTGCCGACCATCGCCAGGCCCAGGAAGCTGCCCACCGCTTCCCGCTCATGCGGCAACCACAGGCCGTCCATGGTCTCCACTGGCGGGCGTTGCACCAGGCTTTGCCCGCGCATCAGGGCGAGGATGCGCTGATACACCGAGGTGGCCAGGTAGTCGGCCTGTTCATCGGTCTCGGCCGCCACCAGTGGTACGCCAAGCATCACATAAGGCTTGTCGAGCACCGCCGAGGGCTGGAAGTGGTTGCGGTACACGCGAATCGCCTCGTGCATGTAACGTGGAGCGAAATGCGAGGCGAAGGCGTAGGGCAAACCGCGCATGCCGGCCAGTTGTGCACTGAACAGGCTCGAACCCAGTAGCCAGATCGGCACTTCGGTACCGTAACCCGGCACGGCAATGACCTTCTGCTCCGGCGTGCGCGGGCCCAGGTAGCGCATCAGTTCTTCGACGTCATCGGGAAAGTCGTCGGCACTGCCCGAGCGTTCGCGGCGCAGGGCGCGGGCGGTCATCTGGTCGGAGCCCGGCGCGCGGCCCAGGCCCAGGTCGATTCGCCCGGGATACAGGCTGGCGAGGGTGCCGAACTGTTCGGCGATCACCAGTGGCGCATGGTTGGGCAGCATCACCCCGCCGGCGCCAACACGAATGGTTGAGGTACCACCGGCCAGGTAGCTGAGCAGCACCGAGGTTGCGGAGCTGGCGATACCATCCATGTTGTGGTGCTCGGCCACCCAGAAGCGGTTGTAGCCAAACTTCTCGACGTGTTGCGCCAGGTCCAGTGAGTTGCGCAGGGACTGCGCCGGGCCGCTGTCGGCGCGTACTGGCACCAGGTCGAGGGTGGAAATCTTGATATCGGCAAGTTGCTTCATGGGCGTTGGCGCCTCCTGGGCAGTCGAGTGGCCGCAAACAATCCAACGGCCTTTCTAGCTCTGTATGGGCACATCTGCAGGAATCAATGCCGGGGCTTGTAATCCTTCTGAACTTGCCTGCGTCAGGGCTCTCTGAAATTAAGGCAAGGCGCGATATCCCGCGCCCCAGGGAGCTCAGGAGGCTTTATGAAAAAGACAGCATCAGCTATCTGGCAAGGTGGCTTGAAGGATGGCAAGGGCCTGCTTTCCACTGAAAGCGGCGCTCTCAAGCAGAACCCTTATGGCTTCAATACCCGCTTCGAAGGCCAGCCGGGTACCAATCCGGAGGAACTGATTGGCGCGGCGCATGCAGGCTGCTTCTCCATGGCCCTGTCAATGATGCTCGGTGAAGCGGGCCTGACCGCCGAGCGCATCGATACCATCGCCGAAGTGACCCTCGACAAACTGCCGGATGGCTTTGCCATTACTGCCGTGAACCTGATCCTCAAGGCCAAGGTCCCCGGGGCTAGCGAAGCGCAGTTTCTTGAGATTGCCAACAAGGCCAAGGCCGGTTGCCCGGTGTCGAAAGTGCTCAACGCGAAAATCAGCCTGGATGCGACGCTGCTGAGTTAAGGCAGAACCGGGGCGCGCTTCTTGTGGTCAAATGAGGGTCGGTAGAACGACTGCCGCCACAAGGAGCTGTCCCATGATCCGTGTTGCAATCGCTGTGCTGGCTTCGCTGCTGGCAACCGCTGCGCTGGCCGCGCCGAAACCCTGTGAAGAGCTCAAGGCCGAGATCGAAGCCAAGATCCAGGCCAACAACGTGAGTTCCTACACCTTGGAAATCGTCAAGAATGACGAGGTCCACGACCAGAACATGGTGGTCGGCAGCTGTGAAGGCGGCACCAAGAAGATCATCTACCAAAAGAACGATCGCTAGGCCTCAGGGGGTGCAGAAGACGTCGTTGGACTCTTCGGCGACCATCTTGCGCTGGGCATCATAGAGGTAGGCGCTGGGCTGCATGGCCGGGGCCCGGGCTTCCAGGCGATAGCGCTGGCCGGCCTTGAAATGCGCGAACTTGATGGTCAGGTAGCAGGTGCGCTCGGTCGGGTCGGTACTGAATCCACCGGAGTAGATCTCGTAGTCGAACCGCACCACCAGCTCGTGGGCACCGGGCGTCACCTGAAAGAACCGGCCGTCGGTCAGGCGTTTGCCATCGAGCCGTTCGGCCATCAGTGTCTTGCCCGGCGTGATGGTGTAGAGGTCGACCCAGGCCTGTTTGTTATCCACAGGTGGCAGGGGGCTAACGCAAGCTCCCAGGGTACTGATTGCGAGCAGCATCACAGGCTGGCGCATGGCGAACTCCGACGTGCGGGTTACAAAGCATAAGCATAGCGCCATTCACGCCTTTAGGTACGCTGGCAGCCCGCCGGCTGGCCTTTGCCGACCACTTTGCGCTGTTCGTCATAGAGCTTGGCCCAGGGGCGGAAGCCGATGCTACCGGCTTCAAGCTGGTAGCGCTGGCCGGCACTGAAATCCTTGAATTTCACATTGAGCTGGCAATCGCGCCACAGTGGCTCTTCGACCGGGCCGATATTGCTTGGCGTAACCGCAAACAGATAGCGCACGGTCAGCTCATGGCTGCCTGGCGGTACTTCGAAATAGCGTTTGTCGGCCCAGGCGCGCTCGTCTACTTCGACGGCGTGCAAGGTGTCGTCCTCACCAGGGGCAAGGTCGATCCAGGCCAGGTTGGGGTCAGGCGCAGGAAGGCCGGCGCAGCCGGACAGAAGCACAACAGTGCTGACGACGAGCAGTGTACGCATGGCAAAACTCCAGCCGGGCAGGATAGTCTTGAAGCGGATGAGTACTTGAGCGGATACAGGACACCAATGCTTCGACTATTTCTTTTGTTGCGCTCAAGTCATGGGGCACTCGACCGTCTTTTTCGCTACTTGGTTCCCTTGTTGGCCATCGGGCTGCTGAGCGGTTGTGCCAGTGTCAGTTACTACGGGCAACTGGCCAGCGGTCAGTGGCAGCTGTTGCGGGCGCGCCAGCCGGTTGCCGAACTGGTAGCAGACCCGGCCACCGACAGTAAATTGCGCCAGCAGTTGCTGCACGCCGAGCAAGCTCGCGCCTTCGCCAGCGCGCAGCTGAAGCTGCCGGACAACCGCAGCTATCGGGTTTATGCCGATATCGGTCGGCCCTTCGTGGTCTGGAACGTATTCGCCACACCCGAGTTGTCGCTGGAGCCGCAGACCCATTGCTTCCCCATTGCCGGCTGTGTTGCCTACCGTGGTTATTACAACCAGGGCGCCGCGCGCGGGGCGGCTGCGCTGCAGAAACAACAAGGGCTGGATGTCTATGTCGGCGGTGTCGAAGCCTATTCGACCTTGGGCTGGTTCGACGATCCGATCCTCAGCTCCATGCTTGGCTGGGGTGATGAACGCCTGGCCACGGTGATCTTTCATGAGTTGGCCCATCAACGCGTCTATGTCCAGGACGACACTGCGTTCAACGAGTCCTTCGCCACTTTTGTCGAGCAGGAAGGCACTCGCCAATGGCGGGCGGCGCGGGGCCTACCAACGCTGGTCGAAGATGGCAGCCAACAGCGCGAGCAGTTCGTCGCCCTGGTGCTGGCCAGTCGCGAACGGCTCAAGGCGTTGTATGCGGCGCCGCTCACCGAACCCGCCAAGCGTGCGGGCAAGCAGGCCGAATTCGAACGCTTGCGCCGTGAATACCGGGCCTTGCGCGATAACCAGTGGGGCGGTGTCGGACGCTATGACGCCTGGATCAATGCGCCGATGAACAATGCCAAGTTGTTGCCGTTTGGTCTGTACGACCAGTGGGTGCCGGCGTTTTCCCAGCTGTTTGCCGAGGTGGGCGGCGATTGGCAGGTGTTTTATCAGCGAGTAGAAGCATTCGGGCGGCTACCCCTTGAGCAGCGTCAGCAGGCGCTGAAAAGCATTGCGGGGCAAGTCGAGTCGTCGCACCGCCGCTCCTACAGTGGGAGCGGGCTTGCCCCGCGATAGGGTCTCAGCCGCGCTGGAACGCCTGGTGCAGTTGCGCCAAGGTCGCAAAGTGGTAGGCCGGCTGCTCCGCCGTCAACTCTTCATGGCTACCAAAGCCATACCCCACCGCTACCGCTTCCAGGCCGTTGCTGCGGGCGCCGATCAGGTCGTGCTTGCGGTCGCCGATCATCAGGGTGTGCGCAGGGTCCAGGGCTTCTTCGGCCAGCAGGTGGCGGATCAGCTCGACCTTGTTGGTGCGGGTGCCATCCAGCTCGCTGCCGTAGATCACCTTGAAGTGCTTGGCGAAGTCGAAATGGCGGGCGATCTCGCGGGCAAACTCCCAAGGTTTGGAGGTGGCGATATACAGGGTGCGGCCCTGCCCTTGCAGGGTTTCGAGCATTTCGCTGACGCCGTCGAACACCTGGTTTTCGTATAGGCCGGTGACCTTGAAGCGTTCGCGATAGAAATTCACCGCGTCCCAGGCCTTGGCCTCATCAAAATCATAGAACTGCATGAAGGCCTGCAGCAGCGGCGGGCCGATGAAGTGTTCCAGGCGCGTCAGGTCCGGCTCGTCGATGCCCAGCTTGGCCAGTGCGTACTGGATCGAGCGGGTGATACCCAGGCGCGGGTCGGTCAGGGTACCGTCGAGGTCAAAGAGGATGTTTTGCTGGTGCATGGCGGTCTCGAATAAGGCGGTGGACAGGTTCACTCGGGCAGGTGATAGCCTTCGGCCAGGTGTTGGTCCTTGAGTTTGACGTAGTTGCCGGCGCTGTAGGGGAAGAACGCGCGCTCCTTCTCGCTCAGGGCGCGGGCCTGCTTGACCGGGCTGCCGACGTACAGAAACCCGCTTTCCAGGCGCTTGCCCGGCGGTACCAGGCTGCCAGCGCCGATGATCACTTCGTCTTCGACCACGGCGCCATCCATGATGGTGCTGCCCATGCCGACCAGGATGCGGTTGCCCAGGGTGCAGCCGTGGAGCATGACTTTGTGACCAATGGTTACCTCATCGCCGATCAGCAGCGGGAAGCCGTCCGGGTTGAACGGCCCGGCATGGGTGATGTGCAGCACGCTGCCATCCTGCACGCTGGTGCGCGCACCGATGCGGATGCGGTGCATATCGCCGCGGATCACCGTCAATGGCCACACCGAGCTGTCGGCACCGATCTCGACATCACCCAGTACCACGGCACTGCGGTCGACAAAGGCGCGTTCGCCAAGCCTGGGAGTGTGATGCTGGAAGCTACGGATGGCCATGATAGGAATTCTCTTTGGTATGGATAGGGCTGCGGTCGGCGTCGATTGTAATTAAGATGGGGAAGTGTTTCTTCTGCCAAGGTGTTTAACCGTGAGTGCGAACAACCCGCTTCTGCAGTCTTATGACTTGCCGCCCTTCTCGGCGATCCGTGCCGAGCATGTGCAGCCGGCGATTGAACAGATCCTGGCCGACAACCGTACAGCCATTGCCGACATCCTCAAGGCCCAGGGCAAGAGCCCGAGCTGGGCCGGCCTGATCCTGGCCATGGACGAACTCAACGACCGCCTGGGCGCCGCCTGGAGCCCGGTCAGCCACCTCAATGCCGTGTGCAACAGCGCCGAACTGCGCGAAGCCTACGAGGCTTGCTTGCCGGCGTTGAGCGCGTATGCCACCGAAATGGGCCAGAACCGCGAACTGTTTCAGGCCTATGAGGCATTGATCGCCAGCCCCGAAGCTGCCGGCTTCGATGTGGCACAAAAAACTATTCTTGAACACGCCCTGCGAGACTTCCGCCTGTCGGGTATCGACCTGCCGGCCGAAAAGCAGCAGCGTTACGCGCAAGTGCAGAGCAAGCTCAGCGAGCTGGGCAGCCGTTTCTCCAACCAACTGCTAGACGCCACCCAGGCCTGGACCAAGCATGTCAGCGACGAAGCGGCGCTTGCCGGCCTGACTGATTCGGCCAAAGCACAAATGGCCGCCGCGGCGCAGGCCAAGGGCCTCGACGGCTGGCTGATCAGCCTGGAGTTCCCCAGCTACTACGCGGTAATGACCTACGCCGAAGACCGCGCCCTGCGCGAAGAAATCTACGCCGCCTACTGCACTCGCGCCTCCGACCAGGGCCCGAATGCCGGCCAGTTCGACAACGGCCCGGTGATGGCCGAGATTCTCGACCTGCGTCAGGAGCTGGCCGAGCTGCTCGGTTACGCCAACTTCGCCGAGCTGAGCCTGGCGACCAAGATGGCCGAGTCCAGCGACCAGGTGCTGAGCTTTCTGCGTGACCTGGCCAAGCGCAGCAAGCCGTTTGCCACCCAGGACCTGGCCCAGCTCAAGGCCTATGCCGCCGAGCAGGGTTGCCCGGACCTGCAGAGCTGGGACAGCGGCTTCTACGGGGAAAAACTCCGTGAACAGCGCTACAGCGTTTCCCAGGAAACCCTGCGCGCCTACTTCCCGATCGACAAGGTGCTGAGCGGCCTGTTCACCATCGTCCAGCGCCTGTACGGCATCGAAATTGCCGAACTCAAGGGCTTCGACAGCTGGCACCCGGACGTGCGCCTGTTCGAAATCAAGGAGCACGGCCAGCACGTCGGGCGCTTCTTCTTCGACCTCTATGCCCGCGCCAACAAGCGTGGCGGTGCCTGGATGGACGGCGCCCGCGACCGTCGCCTGACCGCTGACGGCCAGCTGCAGAGCCCGGTGGCCAACCTGGTGTGCAACTTCACCCCGGCCGCCCCCGGCAAGCCGGCGTTGCTGACCCACGACGAAGTCACCACCCTGTTCCATGAATTCGGCCATGGCCTGCATCACCTGCTGACCCGCATCGAGCATGCCGGTGTCTCCGGTATCAACGGCGTGGCCTGGGACGCGGTCGAGCTGCCGAGCCAGTTCATGGAAAACTGGTGCTGGGAGCCTGAAGGCCTGGCGCTGATTTCCGGCCACTACGAAACTGGCGCAGCCCTGCCCCAGGATTTGCTGGAGAAGATGCTGGCGGCGAAGAACTTCCAGTCCGGGCTGATGATGGTCCGCCAGCTGGAATTCTCGCTGTTCGACTTCGAACTGCATGCCAGCCACGGCGACGGCCGCAGCGTGCTGCAAGTGCTCGAAGGCGTGCGCGACGAGGTTTCGGTCATGCGCCCACCGGCGTACAACCGCTTCCCTAACAGCTTTGCGCATATCTTTGCCGGTGGCTACGCAGCCGGTTACTACAGCTACAAGTGGGCGGAAGTACTGTCGGCCGACGCCTTCTCGCGCTTCGAAGAAGAAGGCGTGCTCAATGCCGACACCGGCCGCGCCTTTCGCGAAGCGATCCTGGCCCGTGGCGGTTCCCAGGAGCCGATGCTGCTGTTCGTCGACTTCCGTGGCCGCGAGCCGTCAATCGATGCACTCTTGCGCCACAGTGGCCTGAGTGAGGAAGTGGCGGCATGAGTGATGGGCCTGTGGTAACGAAAAAGCGCTTTATCGCCGGGGCGGTCTGCCCGGCGTGCAGCGAGCCGGACAAACTGATGATGTGGAGCGAAGACAGCGTTCCGCACCGGGAATGTGTGGCCTGCGGTTTTTCTGACACCCTTAACGAGCAAGGGCTGTCGGTGCCCAAGGAACTGGGTACGCGGGTCAACAAGGTCGAGGTGAAACCTGCCGCGACCACGGTGCAGACGGTGCAGTTCTTCCCCAATCCGAAGTTGAAGAAGACAACCGAGTAAACGCGCCAGCGCCAGCATTTTCGGCTGGCGCCCAGCGGTACTGGAATCGAACACTAGCCCCGTGTACTGTATATAAAAACAGTATCCGGGGTTTTTCATGTTCAATCCTCAAGGGCCGGTGCGGGGTCGTGGCACCGCGAGCAATCCCCATAACCGCTTCGCCCCGAATCGCTCGGTGGCCGAGGATGACGGTTGGTACCAGGAAGTGCCCCTGACCCAGGGTACCGAAGTACGCATCGAAACCGCCAAGACCATCATCACCCGCAACAACTCGCCCGACCTGCCCTTCGATCGCTCGATCAATCCTTATCGCGGCTGCGAGCACGGCTGTATCTACTGCTATGCCCGGCCCAGCCACGCTTATTGGGATCTGTCGCCGGGGCTCGACTTCGAAACCAAGCTGATTGCCAAGACCAACGCTGCCGCCGTGCTCGAACAGCAACTGAGCAAGCCTGGCTATGTGTGCGCACCGATCAACCTGGGCTCCAACACCGACCCCTACCAGCCCATCGAACGCGAGCAACAACTGACCCGGCGCCTGCTCGAAGTGCTGCTGCGCTACCGGCACCCGGTCACCATCGTCACCAAGGGCTCACTGATTCTGCGCGACCTGGACCTGCTCGCCGAGCTTGCCCGGCAGAATCTGGTACAGGTGATGATCAGCCTGACCACCCTGGACGACGAGCTCAAGCGTACGCTGGAGCCACGGGCAGCGGCGCCCAAGGCACGTCTGCGGGCGATCCGGGTGCTGACCGAGGCCGGTGTGCCGGTGGGTGTGCTGTGTTCGCCGATGATCCCGATGATCAACGACAGCGAGCTTGAGCACTTGCTCGAGGCGGCCAAGGCCAGCGGCGCCCTGAACGCGGCCTACATGATGCTGCGCCTGCCACTGGAGGTGGCGCCGCTGTTCGAGCAATGGCTGCAGGACCATTACCCGCAACGGGCCAGTCATGTCCTTAGCCTGATTCGCCAGAGCCGCGGTGGTGAGTTGTACGACAGCCGCTTCGGTGCGCGCATGCGCGGCGAGGGGGTATTTGCCGAGTTGCTGGCGCAACGCTTCAGCAAGGCGATCCGCCGCCTGGGGCTGAATCGGCGCGAAGGCTACGCGCTTGATTGCACAGCGTTTTGTCCTCCAGGCGGGCAGATGTCGCTGCTCTGATTTCATTAATGGGTATTGGCCATTAATGTTTTTTTGCTATTATCCAGACACCTCTTTGAATCTCTGGAACGCCCGTTCTAAAGCCTCGCAATTCAGTTTGAGTTAAGTTTCGCCGAGTAGCGTAGGAATTCAGTCAACAACTGATGTGATGGTTGGCGCGCGTATTTCATCCAACTGTCATACGCCGTTTGAATCATCAACCCGGTAAAATGGACTTAACCCAAAACCGTCAAAGAGGATGAATCATGCCCGTCAAGGACCCATCCAAGGTTGTCCCGCAAGCCCCAGCCGAGAGCGCCGATGCCGCTCTGAAGCATATCGTCGACGGCTTCCTGCGCTTCCATCATGACGTTTTTCCCGAGCAGCAAGAGCTGTTCAAGAAACTCGCCACCGCGCAAAAGCCCCGTGCGATGTTCATCACCTGTGCCGATTCACGCATTGTGCCCGAGCTGATTACCCAGAGCTCCCCTGGCGACCTGTTCGTGACCCGCAACGTCGGTAACGTCGTGCCTCCTTACGGGCAGATGAACGGCGGTGTGTCCACCGCCATCGAATATGCGGTGCTGGCCCTGGGTGTTCACCACATCATCGTCTGCGGTCACTCCGATTGCGGCGCCATGCGCGCGGTGCTCAACCCCCAGAGCCTGGAGAAAATGCCGACGGTCAAAGCCTGGCTGCGCCATGCCGAGGTCGCCCGCACGGTGGTCGAAGACAACTGCTCCTGTGGTAGCGAGCATGAAAGCATGCAGGTGCTGACCAAAGAAAACGTCATCGCCCAGCTGCACCACTTGCGCACTCACCCGTCGGTGGCTTCGCGCCTGGCAGCCGGCCAGCTGTATATCCATGGCTGGATCTACGACATCGAAACCAGCCAGATCGAGGCTTATGACGCCGCCAGCGACAGCTTCCTGCCGCTAGCCCAAGGCCAGCCGATCCCCTGCGCCACCCCAAAAGGCCGCTACTAAGCGTCCCTGACACCCCCGCGAATCGCTGATTGACGGCTGCACCTGCCTGGTGCGGCCTGGTCATCGGCTGCCTTGAATCTCCCTGATTGCCGTGCCGGCGCCCGCTGGCGGTATGCGGCTGCGCGTAAGTCAGGGGTTGTGCCAGCGGCCATTGGAATGGCCATGAAACGTGAGAGAAGGAGTAACAGGGTGAACAAGACACAAGTGAAAGCGGCCTTGCCGCGTGAATTACTGGCGTCAGTAGTCGTGTTTCTGGTCGCCCTGCCCTTGTGCATGGGCATCGCTATCGCCTCGGGCATGCCACCGGCCAAGGGCCTGATCACCGGGATCATCGGCGGTATCGTCGTTGGTTGGCTGGCCGGCTCGCCGTTGCAGGTCAGCGGTCCGGCCGCCGGCCTGGCGGTGCTGGTGTTCGAACTGGTGCGCCAGCATGGCGTGGCGATGCTCGGCCCGATCCTGCTGTTGGCCGGCCTGCTGCAACTGCTCGCCGGCCGTTTGCGCCTGGGCTGCTGGTTCCGGGTCACGGCGCCGGCGGTGGTGTACGGCATGCTCGCCGGTATCGGCGTGCTGATTATCTTGTCCCAGGTGCATGTGATGTTCGACAGCGCCCCGCAACCTTCGGGCCTGGCCAACCTGCTGGGCTTTCCGGCGACCCTGGCCCAGGCGTTGCCGCTGGAAAGCCCGGGCAACGGCTGGCAGGCCGGTGCGCTCGGGCTCGGCACCATCGCCATCATGTGGGGGTGGGAGCGCTTGCGCCCGCAGTCGCTGCGCTTCGTGCCTGGGGCTTTGCTAGGCGTGGCCTTGATGACCGCGATCAGCATCTGGCTGGCATTGCCGGTGAACCGCGTCGAAGTGCCGGCTAACCTCAGCGAAGCCATCGACTGGCTGAGCCCGGCCGACCTGCTCCACTTGGCCGACCCCAACCTGCTGGT
Organism: Pseudomonas sp. UC 17F4; assembly: GCF_900101695.1. Lineage (NCBI taxonomy): Bacteria > Pseudomonadati > Pseudomonadota > Gammaproteobacteria > Pseudomonadales > Pseudomonadaceae > Pseudomonas > Pseudomonas sp. UC 17F4. Next base: position 670,064 of record NZ_FNKV01000001.1, on the reverse strand, counting down.
CGCCGCCTTTGCCCTGGCCTTTATCGCCAGCGCCGAAACCTTGCTATCTGCAGCCGCTGTCGATCGCATGCACAACGGCCAGCGCTCGGACTTTGACCGCGAACTGTCGGCCCAGGGCCTGGGCAATATGCTCTGTGGCGTTCTGGGGGCACTGCCAATGACCGGGGTTATCGTGCGCAGCTCGGCCAACGTCCAGGCCGGGGCGCAAACGCGCCTGTCGGCGATCCTGCATGGGGTCTGGTTATTGGCTTTCGTGGTGGTGCTCAGCAGCGTGCTGCAGCAGATTCCGGTGGCTAGCCTGGCGGGTGTGCTGGTCTACACCGGGATCAAGCTGGTCGACTTCAAGGCCTTTCGCGGGCTGGGGCGGTATGGCCGGATGCCGATGTTCACCTATGCGGCGACAGCGTTGGCGATCATCTTCACCGACCTGCTGACCGGCGTACTGCTCGGTTTTGCCCTGACCCTGCTGAAGCTTGCGCTCAAGGCCGCACGCCTGAAAATCAGCGTGGCCAGCCTTGATCAACCGGGCCATATGCAACTGCGCCTGAGCGGTGCGGCGACCTTTCTCAAGGTGCCGGCACTGGCCCAGGTGCTGGAAGGCATTCCGCCCGGGACCACCCTGCACGTGCCGTTGGCCAACCTCAGCTACATCGACCACTCCTGCCTGGAGCTGCTCGAGGACTGGGGCCGGGCCAATTCCGGCAAGGGCTCGCGGCTGCTGATCGAGCAGCGGCGGCTCAAGCGCCGGGTCGAAGGGCGGGTGCGGACAACCGCCGGGTTGGGGGCTTGAACCGAATCAGCCTCAAGCCGACTGATCCAGCTCCAGGCCCACACCCAGCTGACGCGACAGGCACGGCCAGCGCTTCCAGGCTTCGCCGGTGTTCGGGCTGCTGAGCTTGTCGCGGTACTGCTCGACCGACTCCAGGGCAAAGCTTTCTTCGTTGAGCATCTCGTCCACCGAGTGGTGCACCACTTCATCCAGCTGATTGGCAAACTGCTCGCCGATCAGCTGGTGGGCGATCAGGTTGGCCACCGTGGTGTCGAGCGGGATCAGCGGCTGGTTGAAGTGCTTGATGTACAAGTCGTTAACTTCTTCCACCAGGCGATGGGCCAGGTAGGCCTCATCCAGCAGGCAGCCCAGGCCGAGGTGGGTATCGGTGATGGCGGGCGGTTGCAGGAAGTACTGCTCGGCGATTTTCAGCACCGGTTTGATCTGCGACTCGATGCCGGCTTCGCGGGCAACCTCGTTGGCCGCCTCCAGCAGTTCCGGTACCTGATCGATATAGGCGTCGACGAAGCGCACCAGGGCGCCTTGGGCATCGGCCTCTGGCAGATGGATCGAAGGGTGCAGGCGGGGCAGCTGGTTTTCCAGTTGAGTTTTCAGTTGGCCGGTTTCGGTCTCATGTTGACGGGCACGGGTAATCTGCTCGCGCAAAGCGGCGATGTTCATGACAACTCCAGGGTAAAGGCGTGACAAACGGAAGACATAAGGTAGCTCGGTTCTGAAAATGCCTAAGACGCATTTGGCATAACCATTAACAACTTAATATTCGCCAATTATATCTAAATGCCATCATTGTGCCTCAAGCCAGGTAATTAGCGGCTTTGCGCGCAAACGTTCAACTTCTGCCGATGTTTTCCCTGTGCGCATTGCGGCGCCGGGGTCGCTGTCTATACTCCGGTTTGAAAGTGATTCGCTGATGAGGCCCGACTGCAGTTCGCAGGGGCTCGGTCGTCGAAGTTCGCAGTCTTGGCCGCCGTACCCTTAGCCGTAGGTCCACGCCTCCGGGATAACAAGAACGATAAGGGGAACCCGCAATGATGCGACATCCACATGTCTGGATGGGCCTCCTGTTGTGGTCGGTATTCGGTCAGGCGCACGCCGCCTGGACCGTGAACATGGCGCCAGGGGCGACTGAAGTCAGCAACGCAGTGTTCGACCTGCACATGACCATTTTCTGGATTTGCGTGATCATCGGCCTGGTGGTCTTTGGCGCAATGTTCTGGTCGATGATCATCCACCGTCGTTCCACCGGCCAGCAGCCCGCGCATTTTCACGAGCACACCTGGGTCGAGATCATGTGGACGGTGGTGCCGTTCCTGATCCTGGTGGCCATGGCCATTCCGGCGACCAAGACCCTGATCGATATCTACGATGCCAGCGAGTCGGACGTCGATATCCAGGTCACCGGCTACCAGTGGAAATGGCATTACAAATACCTGGGCCAGGATGTCGAGTTCTTCAGCAACCTGGCTACCCCCGCCGATCAAATCCACAACAAAGCGCCCAAGGACGAGCACTACCTGCTCGAAGTCGACCAGCCGCTGGTGCTGCCGGTGGGTGCCAAGGTGCGCTTCCTGGTCACCGCCGCCGACGTTATCCATTCCTGGTGGGTGCCGGCCTTTGCGGTCAAGCGCGATGCCATTCCAGGCTTCGTCAACGAAGCCTGGACCCGGGTCGAGAAGCCCGGCATCTACCGCGGCCAGTGCACCGAGCTGTGCGGCAAGGACCACGGCTTCATGCCGGTGGTGGTCGAAGTCAAGTCCAAGGCCGACTACGACACCTGGCTCGGCGAGCGCAAGGCCGAGGCGGCCAAGCTCAAGGAGCTGACCAGCAAGGAATGGACCCTGCAAGAGCTGGTCGAGCGCGGCGACAAGGTTTACCACACCACCTGCGTGGCCTGTCACCAGGCCGAAGGTCAGGGCCTGCCGCCGATGTTCCCGGCGCTCAAGGGCTCGAAAATTGCCACCGGGCCCAAGGAAGATCACCTGAGCCTGGTCTTCCACGGCAAGCCGGGCACGGCCATGGCCGCCTTCGGCAAGCAGCTCTCGGAAGTCGATATCGCCGCCGTAGTGACCTACGAACGCAACGCCTGGGGCAACAACAAGGGCGATATGGTCACGCCAAAAGACGTGCTGGCGATCAAACAGGCAGAAAGCAAATGAGCCGGGTTGATGCCTATCCGCGCCCCCGCCACCGGACTGCAGGAGACAGGACATGAGCGCAGTGATCGACGACCACAGCCACGGTCATGAGCACGCCCACGGGCCGGCCAAGGGCCTGATGCGCTGGGTGCTGACCACCAACCACAAAGACATCGGCACCATGTACCTGTGGTTCAGTTTCATGATGTTCCTGCTTGGCGGCTCGTTCGCCATGGTCATTCGCGCCGAGCTGTTCCAGCCCGGGCTGCAGATCGTCCAGCCGGAGTTCTTCAACCAGATGACCACCATGCACGGCCTGGTGATGGTCTTCGGCGCGGTGATGCCGGCCTTCGTTGGCCTCGCCAACTGGATGATCCCGCTGATGATCGGCGCGCCGGACATGGCCCTGCCACGCATGAACAACTTCAGCTTCTGGCTGTTGCCGGCCGCGTTCCTGCTGCTGGTCTCGACCCTGTTCATGCCCGGTGGCGGACCGAACTTCGGCTGGACCTTCTACGCCCCGCTCTCAACCACCTACGCGCCGGAAAGCGTGACCTTCTTCATCTTCGCCATCCACCTGATGGGCATCAGCTCGATCATGGGCGCGATCAACGTCATCGCCACCATCCTCAACCTGCGTGCCCCGGGCATGACCCTGATGAAAATGCCGCTGTTCGTCTGGACCTGGCTGATCACCGCCTTCCTGCTGATCGCGGTGATGCCGGTACTGGCGGGCGTGGTGACCATGATGCTGATGGACATCCACTTTGGCACCAGCTTCTTCAGCGCTGCCGGCGGTGGTGACCCGGTATTGTTCCAGCATGTGTTCTGGTTCTTCGGCCACCCCGAGGTGTACATCATGATACTGCCGGCCTTCGGCGCGGTCAGCTCGATCATCCCGGCGTTCTCGCGCAAGCCGCTGTTCGGCTACACCTCGATGGTCTATGCCACCGGCGCGATTGCCTTCCTGTCGTTTATCGTCTGGGCCCACCACATGTTCGTGGTCGGCATTCCGGTGGTCGGCGAGCTGTTCTTCATGTACGCGACCATGCTGATCGCGGTGCCCACCGGGGTGAAGGTGTTCAACTGGGTGAGCACCATGTGGGAAGGCTCGCTGACCTTCGAGACCCCGATGCTGTTCGCCATCGCCTTCGTCATTCTCTTCACCATCGGCGGCTTCTCCGGATTGATGCTGGCGATTGCTCCGGCGGACTTCCAGTACCACGACACCTACTTCGTGGTGGCTCACTTCCACTACGTGCTGGTGCCCGGGGCGATCTTCGGCATCTTCGCCTCGGCCTACTACTGGCTGCCGAAGTGGACCGGGCACATGTACGACGAAACCCTGGGCAAGCTGCACTTCTGGTTGTCGTTCATCGGCATGAACATGGCCTTCTTCCCCATGCACTTCGTCGGCCTGGCCGGCATGCCGCGCAGGATCCCCGACTACAACCTGCAGTTCGCCGACTTCAACATGATCTCCTCGATTGGCGCCTTCACCTTCGGCGCCACGCAGATCTTCTTCCTGTTCATCGTCATCAAGTGCATTCGCGGCGGCGCTCCGGCGCCGGCCAAACCCTGGGATGGCGCCGAAGGGCTGGAATGGTCGGTGCCGTCACCGGCGCCTTACCACACCTTCCAGACTCCACCGGAAGTGAAATGAACCGCTTCGGCCTGAGGATGCAGCCATGAGTGAAGGGACCTCGCTCAAGCGCCTGGTGTGGCGGCTGATGCTGCTGACCGTGGTGATGTTCGCCTTCGGTTTTGCCCTGGTGCCGATCTACGACGTGATGTGCAAGGCGTTCGGCATCAACGGCAAGACCGGCGGCCAGTACGAAGGCACCCAGGTCAGCGACCTGAACCGCACGGTGAAGGTGCAGTTCATGTCGACCAACGCCAGCGACATGGTCTGGGATTTTTATTCCACCGCCGACCAGATCGACGTCAACCCGGGGGCGGTCAACCAGATGGTGTTCATCGCTCGCAACCCGACCGACAAACCCATGAGCGCCCAGGCCATCCCCAGCATTACCCCAGCCGAGGCGGCGGCGTATTTCCACAAGACCGAATGCTTCTGCTTTACCCAGCAGGTGCTGCAGCCGGGGGAGCGCATCGAAATGCCGGTGCGTTTCATCGTCGACCGTGACCTGCCCAAGGATGTGAAACACCTGACGCTGGCTTACACGCTGTTCGATATCACCGCTCGCCACCCGCCGGTCGCACACCTGGCGGACCCGGTTGCACAGGGCGCCCGATAAGGAGAACACCACGATGGCTTCCCATGAGCACTATTACGTACCGGCGCAAAGCAAGTGGCCGATCATTGCCACGGTCGGCATGTTCATCACTGTGTTCGGCCTCGGCACCTGGTTCAACGACCTCAAGGCCGGGCGGCCGGAGTCCCACGGGCCGTGGATCTTTTTCTTCGGTGCCTTGTGCCTGGCCTACATGTTGTTCGGCTGGTTCGGCGCGGTGGTCAAGGAAAGCCGCGCCGGGCTCTACAGTCCGCAGCTGGACCGCTCGTTCCGCTGGGGCATGTCGTGGTTCATCTTTTCCGAGGTGATGTTTTTCATCGCCTTCTTTGGCGCGCTGTTCTACGTGCGCAACCTGGCCGGACCCTGGCTTGGTGGTGACGGCGCCAAGGGCGTGGCGCACATGCTGTGGCCGAACTTCGAGTTCTCCTGGCCGCTACTGAACACGCCAGACCCGAAACTGTTTCCGCCGCCCAAAGACATCATCGACCCCTGGCACTTGCCGCTGATCAACACCATTTTGCTGGTCAGCTCCAGCGTCACCATCACCATCGCCCACCATGCCCTGCGCAAGAACCATCGCGGGCCACTCAAGGCCTGGCTGGCGCTGACCATCCTTCTTGGCTTGTCTTTCCTGGTGCTGCAGGCCTACGAGTATCACGAAGCCTATACCGAACTGGGGCTGACCCTGGGTTCGGGTATCTATGGCGCAACCTTCTTCATGCTCACCGGGTTCCACGGCGCCCACGTGACCATGGGCACCCTGATTCTGATCGTGATGCTGGTGCGCATCCTGCGCGGGCATTTCAACGCCGACAAACACTTCGGTTTCGAGGCGGCCAGCTGGTACTGGCACTTCGTCGATGTGGTCTGGGTGGGGCTGTTTATCTTCGTTTACGTGCTGTAGCCGGGTTCAGAACGGCGCGTGGGAAACCAACTGGCCGCTGTAGAAACCCCAGGTCACCAGGGCCAGGGTCAAGGCGGCCAGGGTGACACGAATAGTCAGGGCTTTGAGCAGGCGAGTCGACTGTCCGTCGTCCTTGACCAGAAAGAACAGGCCGCTGAACAGGCTGGCGATGGTCGCCAACAGCATCAGGACAATCGCGGCTTTGAGCATGGCGAAACTCCGGGGGGATGCAGTGATGAGTTCAAGTATAGCGACTGACCTTTCGAGGGCCCGGTGAAGCGCTTTCGCCCCGGCATCGTGCCGACCCTGGTGGTGCTGTTGCTGCTGCCGGGGTTGATCGCGCTGGGCTGCTGGCAGCTGGCGCGCGCCGAGCAGAAGCGCCAGCTGCTGCAGGTGTATGCCGAACGCAGTGCCGGCGACGCGGTGGGCAGCACGCAGTTGCTGCAGATCGCCGATCCGGCCTATCGCCGGGTGCACCTGTACGGCCAGTTCGATAGCCAGCACAGCTTGTTGCTGGATAACCGCATGCGCGATGGCCAGGTTGGCGTCGAGCTGCTGCAACCCTTTCTCGACCAGGCCAGCGGCCTGTGGCTGTTGATCAATCGCGGCTGGCTGCCGTGGCCGGACCGGCGCATCCCGGTGCAGTTCAGCACCCCTGGGCAAGCCTTGAGCCTGGACGCCTCGGTGTATGTCGCCCCGGGCACCACCTTCCAGCTGCATGCCGACCCGCAAGGCGGCAGCTGGCCGCGGCTGATCACGGCGATTGACGCCGGCGCGCTGTGGCCGCAACTGGGCCGCGAAGGTTTTGCCCATGAATTGCGCCTGGAACCAGGCCCGGCCAGCTACCGGCTGGACTGGCCGGTGGTCGCCTTGGGCCCGGAAAAACACCTGGGTTACGCCGTGCAGTGGTTTGCCCTGGCGTTGGCCCTGGTGCTGCTCTACCTCTACTTCGGCTGGCATAACAACAAGGAGAAACAGCATGGGAGCCGCCACAAGTCCACTCAACATGTCTGAGGGCAGGCAACCGCGCAATCGTGCGCGTGGGCGCCTGCAACTGCTGCTGATCCTGCTGGTGGTCCTCGGCCCGATGATCCTCGCCACCAGCATGTACAAACTCAAATTCTGGGTGCCCGACAGCCGCAGCTACCACGGCGAAATGATTGGCAACGGCCAGACCCTCGCCGACCTCGGCGTCAGCGCTGAGGAAGGACGCTGGCAACTGCTGGTGAGCACGCCCAAAGAGTGCGGGCTGGACTGCCAACAGTTGGTGTACCTGGCCCGGCAGATCCAGATCGGCCTGGGCCGCGATGCCAGCCGTGCCAGCCATGCCCTGGCCACCGCCCAGCCACTGACGGCGGACTACCAGGCCAAGCTCGAGCGCGAGTACCCGCAACTGCAACGCTACCCCCTGGACCTGTCGCGCTATGGCGCGCTCAGCCAGGGCAAACAGGATGCCCAGCTGTGGATCGTCGACCCGCACGGCAACCTGGTGCTGCGCTACGACGCCAGGGTCAAGGGCAAGGACTTGCTCAATGACCTGCGCCACCTGCTGAAGCTGTCCAATATCGGGTAGGACATTGCCATGGCCAGACCTGGATTTCGCCTCGCTGTCTTCGCCACCCTGCTGGCACTGGTTGTCGTGTTGCTCGGTGCCTACACCCGTCTGACCCATGCCGGCCTGGGCTGCCCTGACTGGCCCGGCTGCTATGGCTTTATCAGCGTGCCCAAGACTGAAGCACAGCTGGCCCACGCCGAGTTGCACTTTCCCGACACTCCGGTGGAAGCGCACAAAGGCCGCAACGAAATGGTCCATCGCTACTTTGCCGGCACCCTGGCCCTGGTGATCACCCTGCTCGCCCTGCAGGCCTGGCGCCGCCATGGCCGCGACGGCCAGCCCTATCGCCTGCCGCTGTTGTTGCTTGGCGTGGTGTTCGCCCAGGCGGCTTTCGGCATGTGGACGGTGACTCTCAAGCTGTGGCCGCAGGTGGTCACGGCACATCTGTTGGGCGGTTTTGCCACCTTGAGCCTGTTGTTTTTGCTCAGCCTGCGCCTGTCACGGGCCTTTGCGCCGTTGCCCAAGCTGCCTTTGAGCGTGCGCCGGGTGGCGGCGCTGGGCTTGCTGGTGGTGATCGGCCAGATCGCCCTGGGCGGTTGGGTCAGCGCCAACTACGCGGCAGTGGCCTGCATCGACCTGCCGACCTGCCATGGCCAGTGGTGGCCGCAGGCAGACTTCGCCAACGGCTTTCACCTGACCCAGCATATCGGCCCCAATTACCTCGGTGGCCAGCTCGACAGTGACGCGCGCACGGCGATCCATATGAGTCACCGCCTGGGCGCTTTGCTGGTGACGGCGGTCATGCTGGTCTTGAGCTGGAAGCTGCACCGTCATGGTTTGAGCCGGCTGGCCGGGTTGGTATTGGCGGCGCTGGCGCTGCAGGTGAGCCTGGGCATCAGCAACGTGCTGTTCCATCTGCCGCTGGCCGTGGCCGTGGCCCATAACGCCGGTGGCGCGCTGCTGTTGCTGAGTATGGTGCTGGTCAATTACCGCATTCGACTGGTTGCCCAGGCAAAGGTCCGCCGGGTCAGCCAGGGCTGGCGCCTGACCCCGCTGGCGAGCGGCGGAGTCGTTCATTATCTGGGAGATAATTCATGGCGACGCTTCTGAGCGAGCGCAGGCTGCAGGCAGGCTGGCGCGATTACCTCGAGCTGACCAAACCCAAGGTGGTGGTGCTGATGCTGATCACCTCGCTGGTCGGCATGTTCCTCGCCACCCGTGCCGGGGTGCCGTGGACCATCCTGCTGTTCGGCAACCTGGGCATTGCCTGTTGCGCCGGTGGTGCGGCAGTGGTCAACCATGTGGTCGACCGGCGCATCGATGCCTTGATGGCGCGTACCCATAAACGCCCGATTGCCGAGGGCCGCGTGGCACCGGCGGCGGCGCTGACCTTTGCCCTGCTGCTGGCGACCCTGGGCATGGCATTGCTGCTGGTGTTCACCAACGCCCTGACCGCCTGGCTGACCCTGGCCTCGCTGCTCGGTTACGCGGTGATCTACACCGGCTTTCTCAAGCGCGCCACGCCGCAGAACATCGTTATCGGCGGCCTGGCCGGCGCTGCGCCGCCGTTGCTGGGCTGGGTGGCGATCAGCGGGCACATCAGCGCCGAGCCATTGCTGCTGGTGCTGATCATCTTCGCCTGGACCCCGCCGCACTTCTGGGCCCTGGCCATTCACCGCAAGGAAGAGTACGCCAAGGCTGATATTCCGATGCTGCCGGTGACCCACGGCGAGCACTACACCAAGGTGCATATCCTCCTGTACACCCTGGTGTTGCTGGCGGTCAGCCTGTTGCCCTACGCCATCCACATGAGCGGGCCGTTGTACCTGGCCTGCGCCCTGGCCCTGGGCGGGCGCTTCCTGCAGTGGGCCTGGGTGTTGTACCGTGGCAGTCGGCCGCACGCGGCGATCAAGACCTTCAAGTACTCTATCTGGTACCTGTTGCTGCTGTTCATCGCGCTGCTTGTTGACCACTACCTACTGTTGAACCTATGACTCGAACCCAGAAAACCGTCTTTATTCTCGTTGCCCTGGTCGCCGTGATCCTCGGGCTTACCGTCAACAAGGTGCTCAATGGCCGCAGCGAAGGCAACCCGACCGAGCTGATCGATGCTGGCATCATCCTGCTGCCGCAGAGCCGCACCGTGCCTGCCGTGCAAATGACCGACGAGCAGGGCCAGCCTGTGGTGATGGACGAGCTCAAGGGCAAGTGGTCGCTGCTGTTCTTCGGCTACACCTTCTGCCCGGACATCTGCCCGACCACCCTCGCCCAGCTGCGCCAGGTTAAAAGCGAGCTGCCCAAAGAGGCTGTTGAGCGTTTGCAGGTGGTGTTGGTCAGCGTCGACCCGAACCGCGACACCCCGGCACAGCTGAAGCAGTACCTGGGTTATTTCGACAAGGATTTTCGCGGGGTGACCGGCTCGCTGGAAAACATCCAGAAGCTGGCCAATGCGGTGAGCATTCCGTTCATTCCGGCCGATACCAGCAAGCCGAACTACACGGTCGATCACAGCGGCAACCTGGCGCTGCTGGGGCCGGACGGCAAGCAGCGCGGGTTTATCCGCGCGCCGTTCAACAACCAGAAGCTGGTTGCGCAGTTGCCTGGGCTGGTTAAGCGCGACTAAAAGCATCGCGGGTCAAGCCCGCTCCCACAGAGATCACCTGACCTGTGAGAGCGGGCTTGACCCGCGATAGGTCTTTGAATCAGAACGCCGGCTTGACCGCGCCCTTGTACTTCTCTTCGATGAACTTCTTCACCTCAGGCGAGTGCAGCGCAGCCGCCAGCTTCTTCATGTCTTCCGAGTCCTTGTTGTCCGGGCGGGCAACAAGGATGTTCACGTAAGGCGAATCGCTGCCTTCGATGACCAGTGCGTCCTTCTCAGGGTTGAGCTTGGCTTCCAGCGCGTAGTTGGTGTTGATCAGCGCCAGGTCGACCTGGGTCAGCACGCGCGGGATGGTTGCCGCTTCCAGTTCACGGAACTTCAGGTTCTTCGGGTTCTCAACGATGTCTTTGACGCTCGAGAGGATGTTGCTGTTGTCTTTGAGCTTGATCACACCGGCCTTGTCCAGCAGCAGCAAGGCGCGACCGCCGTTGGTGGCGTCGTTGGGGATGACCACGGTAGCGGTCGATGGCAGCTCGTCGAGCTTCTTGTACTTGCTCGAGTAGGCGCCCAGCGGCTCCAAGTGCACGCCGGCAACGCTGACCAGATGGGTGCCCTTGGCCTTGTTGAACTCATCCAGGTACGGCTGGTGCTGGAAGAAGTTGGCGTCCAGGCGCTTCTCGGCCACTTGCACGTTCGGCTGGATGTAGTCGGTGAACACCTTCACCTTCAAGTCCACGCCTTCTTTGGCCAGGGCCGGTTTGACGAACTCGAGGATCTCGGCGTGCGGCACCGGGGTGGCGGCGACGGTCAGGGTCTCGGCCTGGGCCGAGAAGGCCGCGACGGCGGCGACAACAGCAAGCAGCTTTTTCATCAAATCACTCCTTGTGAGGGCCAGTCCGGCCCCCGGTGCGTCGGCAGTGCCGACCCATGGGGTTACTTACGGGAAAAATGCACAACCAGTTTGTCGCCCACGCTCTGCAGGACTTGAACCAGTACCAGCAGCAGGACCACGGTGACCACCATCACGTCGGTCTGGAAACGTTGGTAACCGAAGCGGATCGCCAGGTCACCGAGGCCGCCAGCGCCCACCACACCGGCCATCGCGGTGTACGACACCAGGGTAATGGCCGTGACGGTAATGGCCGCGAAGATGCCCGGACGGGCCTCGGGCAGCAAGGCATTGGTGATGATCTGGCGAGTGGTGGCGCCCATCGACTGGGTGGCTTCGATGATGCCGCGGTCGACTTCACGCAGCGCGGTTTCCACCAGGCGCGCGAAGAACGGCGTGGCTCCGACCACCAGGGGCGGAATGGCCCCGGCGACGCCCAGCGAGGTGCCGGTGATCAGCACGGTGAACGGAATCATCACGATCAGCAGGATGATGAACGGCAGCGAGCGCAGGACGTTTACCACCAGCGACAGCAGCGCGTACACGCCCTTCTGCTCGAACAGCTGGCGCGGGCCGCAAAGAAACAGCAACACGCCCAGCGGCAGGCCGAGCAGCACGGTGAAGAACAGCGAGCCGAACAGCATGATCATGGTGTCGATGGTAGCCAGCCAGATTTCGGCCCAGTCGACGTTGGCAAAGAAACTCAAGGCGTCCATCAACGCAGTACCTCCATATGAACATCAGCCGCAGTGAAGCGGGCGAACGCCGCTTCCATGTCGCCGCCAGTGACGGCCAGGGTCAGCTGCCCATACGGGGTGTCCTTGATGCGATCGATGCGGCCAGCGAGGATGCTGTAGTCCACACCGGTTTCCCGGGCGACGGTGCCCAGCAGCGGCGCGTAGGTCGAATCGCCCTGGAAGGTCAGGCGCACGATGCGTCCTGGCACATGGGCGAAGTCGTCGCGCTGTTCGTTTTCGTCGATCTGCTCGTCTTCCTGGACGAAGCGCTTGGTGGTCGGGTGCTGCGGGTGCAGGAATACATCGGCCACCGGGCCGTGCTCGACAATCTGCCCGGCATCCATCACCGCCACGCGGTCGCAGACCCGGCGGATCACGTCCATTTCGTGGGTGATCAGCACGATGGTCAGCTTCAGTTCGCGGTTGATCTCGGCCAGCAGTTGCAACACCGAGGCGGTGGTCTGCGGGTCGAGGGCGCTGGTGGCTTCGTCACACAGCAGGATCTTCGGCTTGGTGGCCAGGGCGCGGGCGATGCCGACGCGCTGCTTCTGGCCGCCGGAAAGCTGTGCCGGGTATTTTTTCGCGTGATCGGCCAGGCCGACGCGGGCCAGCAACTCGTTGACGCGGGTGTCGATTTCCTTGCGTGACAGCTCGCCGGCCAGGGTCAGCGGCAAGGCCACGTTATCGGCAACGGTCTTGGAGGCCAGCAGGTTGAAGTGCTGGAAGATCATCCCGACTTGCTGGCGGAATCGACGAAGATCGTTGGCGTTGAACCCAGTGACGTCTTCGCCGTCGACGATGATCTTGCCGCCGCTTGGCGCTTCAAGGCGGTTGATCAGGCGCAGCAGGGTACTTTTACCGGCGCCGGAATGGCCGATCAGCCCGAACACCTGGCCGTCTTCGACGCTCAGGTTGGTCGGGTGCAGTGCGGGGATATCCCTACCGGCTACGCGGTAGGTTTTATGAACATTTTGAAACTCGATCACGTAGCGAACCTTGTGGGGCGCATGGGAATGGGGTCAGCGGTTAGCCGGGCGCGCATTTTAGCCTGTTCGTATAGAGGTTCTTAGCATTTATTTCGCAATTGACCAATGCTACTGGAATAACGCGATCAGTGGTCAATCCGAAGGAACGCCTGCAGGGGCCATCAGTCACTACTGAATAGGGCCCGCCGTGGGGTCGAACCGTAGGACTGATTGAGTGAGGAGAGCACACTGATGCCCAGCAAGAAGAACCCACCCAAGGAAAGCCAACTCGCCGGTACCCAGACCCCGGACCGCGCCAATACCAACGCCAAGCTGCAAAGCCTGGAAACATTTCGCAGTGACGCCACCGGCCAGGCGCTGCGCACCAACCAGGGGGTCAAGGTTGCCGACAACCAGAACACCCTGAAAGCCGGTGACCGTGGCCCGTCGCTGCTGGAAGACTTCATCATGCGTGAAAAGATCACGCATTTTGACCATGAGCGCATCCCCGAACGCATCGTCCATGCCCGCGGTACCGGGGCCCATGGCTACTTCCAGGCCTATGAATCGCATGCCGCGCTGACCAAGGCCGGTTTTCTCCAGGACCCGGAGAAAATCACCCCGGTGTTCGTGCGCTTTTCCACCGTTCAGGGCCCGCGTGGCTCGGGTGATACCGTGCGCGATGTGCGCGGTTTTGCCGTGAAGTTCTTCACCGACGAAGGCAACTTCGACCTGGTCGGCAATAACATGCCAGTGTTTTTCATCCAGGATGCGATCAAGTTCCCCGACTTCGTCCATGCAGTAAAACCTGAGCCGCACAACGAAATGCCCACCGGCGGCTCGGCCCACGACACCTTCTGGGACTTCGTCTCGCTGGTGCCGGAGTCGGCGCACATGGTGATCTGGGCGATGTCCGACCGCGCCATTCCTAAAAGCCTGCGGACCATGCAGGGCTTCGGCGTGCATACCTTTCGCCTGATCAATGCCGAGGGCAAATCCAGCTTCGTCAAATTCCACTGGAAGCCCAAGGCCGGCGTGTGTTCGCTGTTGTGGGACGAAGCGCAGAAGCTGGCGGGCAAAGACACCGATTACCACCGCCGCGATCTGTGGGAAGCGATTGAAACCGGTAATTACCCGGAATGGGAGTTCGGCGTGCAGATCGTCGCCGAAGAAGACGAGCACAAGTTCGACTTCGACTTGCTCGACCCAACCAAGATCATCCCCGAAGAGCTGGTACCGGTGACGCCGCTGGGCAAGATGGTGCTTAACCGCAACCCGGACAATTTCTTTGCTGAAACCGAACAGGTTGCCTTCTGCCCTGGGCATATCGTCCCCGGCATCGACTTCTCCAACGACCCGCTGCTGCAGGGCCGGTTGTTTTCCTACACCGATACCCAAATCAGCCGGCTAGGCGGGCCGAACTTTCACGAGATCCCGATTAACCGTCCGCTAGCCCCTAACCACAACGGCCAGCGCGATGCGCAGCACCGCACCACGCTGGACAAGGGCCGTGCCTCTTACGAGCCCAACTCGATCGACGGTGGCTGGCCCAAGGAGACTGCGCCGGCAGCCAGCGATGGTGGTTTCGAGTCGTATCCGGAGCGCATCGAGGCGCACAAAGTGCGCCAGCGCAGCCCGTCGTTCGCCGACCATTTCTCCCAGGCGCGATTGTTCTTCCAGAGCATGAGCCCGACCGAGCAGGAGCACATCATCAGCGCCTACAGCTTCGAACTGGGCAAAGTTGAGCGGGAGTACATCCGCACCCGTGAGGTCAATGAAATTCTTGCCAACATCGACCTCACGCTGGCGGCTCGAGTGGCTGCCAATCTTGGCCTGCCGGCGCCGAAGAAAGGTACGGTGGATGTGCCCCAAACCAGCCTCAAGGAGTCACCGGCGCTGAGCCAGATGAACCTGCTCGGCGAAGGCATCAAGGGCCGCAAGGTTGCAGTGCTGGTGGCTGATGGCGTGGATGGCGACAGTGTCGATAGCCTGGTCAAGGCGCTGGAAGCCGAGAGCGCGCAGATCAAGATCCTTGGCCCGAGCTCGGCGCCGGTAAAAACCGCCCAGGGCAAGGCGCTGGCCGTGGATGCCTCGATGGAAGGCATGCCGTCGGTGATCTTCGATGCGGCCTGGGTGCCGGGCGGCAAGGCTTCGCTTCAGGCCCTGGCCGGTGACGGCGTGGCGCTGCACTTTCTGCTTGAAGCCTACAAGCACCTCAAGCCGATTGGCCTGGCCAGCGAGGCGCAAGCCGTGCTCGACAAGCTGGGGCTCAAGGCCGACAGCGGTTTGCTGCTGGGCAATGATGACAAAGCCTACAAGGCCTTCATCACGGCAATCAGCAAACATCGGGTGTGGGAGCGTGAGGCCGCGGCGAAAGCCATTCCGGCGTGATGCACAAACAGGGTGCCCATCAGGGCACCCTGTTTCGTCATGGGCGGCGTGGGATCAGCACCGCCTGGGCAGGTTGGTTGCGGTGAATCTCGTGGCTTTGCTGCAAGGCAAAATCACCGTCGAGTTTTTTAACGCGTTTGCCCAGCAAGGTTTGCAGCCAGGGTGCGTCCTGCTTGCGCGGCACCTGGAACACCACATCGCACTGGTAATTGATCACATCACTGGCGATGTCATCGAGTTGCTTGCGCATTTCGCGAATATTGGTGGTTTTCAACGCAACCACGGTGCTTGGCGCGGTCGGGTCGATCAGCTTGGCGGCAGGGCGGGCTTCGGCGGCTTTCAGGGCGGCCTCGGCTTTGTCGAGCTCGGCCTTGCGCGCTTGGGCGATAGCACCGTTGACGCCGCCCGTCAGCGCCGGCGCCTTGGGCATCAGCGCACGGGCGCGGGCCAGGGCAGTGGCCGCCGCGTTCACATCGCCCTTTTGCAGGACGATCTGGCTGCGTTGCAGATAGGCTTCGGCCAATTGACGCTGGTACTGCTCGATCCGGCTGTCATTCGGCGCCTGGCTTTGCAGGGTGGCGAGTTGATCTTCGGCAGTGGCCAGCTCGCTGCTGGCGATGCTTTGCTCCAACTGCTGCCAGGCATCAGGCTGGGCAGGCACGGCAGCGTTGTCGGCCGGGGTGCTGGAGCACGCGGCGAGGATCAGTGAAAACGCGGCAAGGAGCAGATAACGGGAGGCGAACGGCTTCATTCCTGCGACTCTCTATTTGCGCAAAAAGCGAGCAAGTCTACACCCAGTCCGCAGACTCGAAAATAACTCTTCAGGACCCCGCGCGTTTTTAAATGTCGCAGGGTGCAACTGCTTTGGCTGCACCCCACGTCTTCAGCGCCGGGGCAGTGCCAGGCTCAGCAAGAATAGCACTGCGGCGCAGACCACGATGGACGGCCCGGCCGGCGTGTCCTTGAACCACGACAACGCCAGGCCGCCGCACACCGCGGTAACCCCCAGCAGGCTGGCGCCCAGGGCCATTTGTTCCGGCGAGCGGGCGTGACGTTGCGCCGCAGCGGCGGGAATAATCAATAGCGAGGTAATCAGCAGGACGCCGACGATCTTCATCGCCACGGCAATCACCACTGCGATCAGTAGCATCAGCGCCAGGCGCAGCGCGGCGACCGGCAAACCTTCGACCATGGCCAGTTCTTCGTGCACGGTGACTGCCAATAGCGGGCGCCACAGCACCACCAGCAACAGCAGCACCGCAGCGCTGCCGCCGAGAATCCAGGCCAGATCCCCCGTGCTGATCGCCAGCAGGTCGCCGAACAGGTAGGCCATCAGGTCGATGCGCACATCGTGCATGAAGCTCAGCACCACCAGGCCAAGGGAAAGCGTGCTGGGTGCCAGAATCCCCAGCAGAGTGTCGGAGGCCAGCGGCTGGCGTTGTTGCAAGGTCACCAGCAAGATCGCCAGCAACAGGCAGCCGACAGTCACCGCCAGCGCCGGGCTGACATCCAGCACGAAACCCAGGGCGACGCCGAGCAACGCAGCGTGGGACAGGGTGTCGCCAAAATAGGCCATGCGCCGCCAGACCACGAAGGATCCCAGAGGGCCGGCGACCAGTGCCAGGGCCAAACCTGCGAGCAGGGCGTAAAGCAGAAAATCAGCCATGCTTGCAGTGATCTCCATGAACGTGGCCGCCTTTGGCCGGGGCAACCACCGAGCCGTGCAGGTCGTGGGCGTGGTCGTGATGGTGGTGATAGATCGCCAGGCTCGGCGCGTTGCTGCCGAACAGCTCGACGAACGCCGGGTCGCCGCTGACCTGCTCGGGGTGGCCGGAGCAGCAGACATGGCGGTTGAGGCAGACCACCTGGTCGGTGGTGCTCATGACCAGATGCAGGTCATGGGAAACCATCAGCACGCCGCAGCCATGGCGGTCGCGCAGACGGGTGATCAGGCTGTACAGCTCGGACTGGCCGGCGACGTCGACGCCCTGCACCGGCTCATCGAGCACCAGCAGCTCGGGCTCGCGCAGCAGTGCGCGGGCCAGCAGCACACGCTGCATCTCGCCGCCGGAAATCCCCTGGATCGGGCTGTCGATGACCTTTTCGGCGCCGACTTCCATGAGTGCCGACAACGCTGCGGCGCGATCAACGCCGGGCACCAGGCGCAAGAAGCGCAGTACCGAAAGCGGCAAGGTGGCATCGACCTGAAGCTTTTGCGGCATGTAGCCGATGCGCAGCCGCGGCTTGCGCCAGACCGTACCGGTATGCGGCTTGAGCAGGCCGAGCACGGCGCGTACCAAGGTAGTCTTGCCGGCGCCGTTGGGGCCGATCAGGGTGACGATCTGCCCCGGTTCCACGGCCAGGTCGATGCTGTCGAGCACCGCTTGGCCGGCGAAGCTCACGCCCACCTGCTCGAGGCGAATCAGCGCATTGCTCATCAGGCGCTCCGGCAGTTGCTGCACAGGCCGACCACTTCGACCGTTTGTGCTTCGACGCTGAAGCCGACGTCTTTAGCGCTGGCGACGATGGCGTCGCTGATGCTGCGCTGCTCAAGCTCGATGGCCACGTGGCATTCGCGGCAAATCAGGAACTGGCCCTGGTGCGCGTGCTCGGGGTGGCTGCAGCCGATAAAGGCGTTGAGCGAGGCAATGCGGTGCACCAGGCTGTTTTCCAAGAGGAAATCCAGCGCCCGGTACACGGTCGGCGGCGCGGCCCGGCGACCGTCCTGCTCGCTCAGCACGGCGAGGATGTCGTAGGCGCCCAGCGGCTTGTGGCTCTGCCACACCAGCTCCAGCACGCGGCGGCGCAAAGCGGTCAGGCGCACACCCTGGCGTGCGCACAGCGCATCGGCCTCGGCCAGGGCGCTGTGTACGCAATGGGAGTGGTCGTGGGGGCGGTTGGCCAGCGGGGTTTTAGGCATGAGCGGCGACGGTTCTGATTGGAGACGTTATTATGTTACCTGTTTCAGCCCCTGTGAGTGGTCATCGTGTCCCGAATTTTTGCCCTTTTTGTCGCTTTTATCGCCACTCTGGTGATGGCCCAGGCACAGGCCGAAGTGCGTGTGCTGACCAGCATCAAGCCCCTGCAACAGATCGCTGCGGCGGTTCAGGACGGCGTCGGTACGCCTGAAGTGCTGCTGCCGCCAGGCGCCTCGCCGCACCATTACGCCCTGCGTCCTTCCGACGTACGGCGGGTGGCCGACGTCGACCTGCTGTACTGGATCGGCCCGGACATGGAGGGCTTTCTGCCGCGTGTGCTCAAAGGCCGCAGCAAGCCAAGCGTTGCCGTGCAGGAACTGCCCGGCCTGCACCTGCGCCATTTTGGCGAAGATAGCCACTCCCATGACGAAGATGGCGACGATCATGACCATGATCACCGCCCCGGCAGTCTCGATGCCCACCTCTGGCTGTCATCGGTCAACGCCCGGGTGATCGCCGCCAGGATCGCCGCAGACCTCAGCACTGCCGATCCGGCCAATGCCGCGCGCTACCAGAGCAACCTCAAGGCCTTCGGCGAGCGTCTGGATGCGCTGGACGGGCGCCTGAAAAAGCGCTTGAGCGGTGTCAGCGGCAAACCGTTCTTCGTTTTTCACGAGGCATTTGACTACTTCGAGTCGGCCTATGGTCTGAAACACACCGGGGTGTTCAGCGTGGCCGCCGAAGTGCAGCCGGGTGCCCAACACGTGGCGGCGATGCGCAAACGCCTGCAGGAAGTGGGCAAGACCTGTGTGTTCAGCGAGCCGCCACTGCGCCCACGTTTGGCTGAGACGCTGACGGCGGGGCTGCCGGTGACCCTGGCGGAGCTGGACGCGCTGGGTGGTACGGCGCCGGCCAGTGCCCAGGGCTACGAGCAGTTGCTGGAGACGCTGGGGAATGATCTGGCGGGGTGCCTGGAGAAGTTGTGACGCCCCGATCGCAGGGGCAAGCCCGCTCCAACCTATTGTAGGAGCGGGCTTGCCCCGCGATGTTTCACAGCGCGAACGGCAACGCTATCTCTACCTGCTGGCGCGCCGCCAGGCGTACTTCGAAGTCGGCCGGGTCGTGAATCAGCACGTCCATCCCGGCAAACGATTCGGCGGCAATCAGGCGCGACAGCCAGAAGCGCACGCAGGCAATGCGCAGCATCACCGGCCACAGGTTGGCCTCGGCCGAGGTGAACGGTCGCAGCGCTGCATAAGCGCCGAGCAACGCCCGCGCCCGTGGGCCGTCGATGATGCCGGCGTCGTCGCAGCACCAGTCGTTCAGGGTAATCGCCAGGTCGTAGAGCATCGGCCCCGAGCAGGCGTTGTAGAAGTCGATCAGGCCGGTCAGGTGAGTGCCTTCGAACAGCACGTTGTCGCGGAACAGGTCGGCATGCAGGTTGGCCCGCGGCAGGGCCATGATCTGCGCCTTGTGCTCGACAACTTCGTCCAGGCACGCCTGCAGCAACTGGCGTTGTTCGGCGTTCAGGCGCGGCATCAGTTCGGCGCCGGTTTCCAGCATCCAGTCCAGGCCGCGGTCGGTCTTGCGTTCCAGGACCTTGTCGCGGGTGGCCAGGTGCAGGTGCCCGAGCAGTTCGCCAACCTGTACGCAGTGCTGATTATTGGCGCTCTTGATGTGCTTGCCCGGCAGCCGTGGTTGCAGCAGCGCAGGTTTGCCGGCCAGTTCGCGCAGGGCTACGCCGTCGTTGCCACGCAAGGCGTAGGGCACCGGCAGGTCGGCCTCATGCAGTACGTCGAGCAGTTCGATGAAGAACGGCAGGTCCTGGATCGGCCCGCGTTCGACCAGCGTCAGCACGTACTCGCCCTGTTCCAGACTGACAAAGAAGTTGCTGTTCTCGGTACCGGCGGCAATGCCCTGGAAGTCCCGCAGGCGGCCCAGGCCGTACGGCGCCAGAAAGGTTTCCAGCTCAGGCCGGGTCAGGGGGGTGAAGACTGACATGATCAAAAATTGCCCATACGGGCACTTCAGCAGGGAAGTGCCAGGTTGATGTAAAGGGTACGGCCTACTTCCACTCGAAGATTTTCCACGACGGGATCAGCATGTCCGGCTGGTCGGAGCGGACGAAATTGCCGTCCGAGCCATCGGCACGTACCAGGAAATAAGGTTTGCCGCCTTTGGGCGTCACCTTGATTGCATACAGGAAGCCATTTTGCCGGTATTCCTGGATGGTTTTGTCGCCTTCCGTGCGAATGGTTACCTCTGGATCAGCAGATGGCGCGTCATCCGCTGCCACGGCGACGACCGGAGTGACTGCCAACAGGCTGAGCAGCAACAGGCGATTTAGTGTACGCATGATAACCTTGTCCCTTTGTCGTCAATGTTCCGGACATTCTAGCGCCGGGCCCGTCGAAAAGGTTGATTCTGCACATGAGCCAAGCTCCCCTCGTCCTGGTGGACGGTTCCTCGTACCTGTACCGCGCCTTTCACGCGCTGCCACCACTGACTACCTCCAAGGGCCTGCCGACCGGCGCGGTCAAGGGCGTGCTGAACATGCTCAAGAGCCTGCGCAAGCAGTATCCGAACAGCCTGTTCGCGGTGGTCTTCGACGCCAAGGGCGGCACTTTCCGCGACGAAATGTTCGCCGAATACAAAGCCAACCGGCCGAGCATGCCCGACGACCTGCGCGTGCAGATCGAGCCGCTGCACGCCAGCGTACGCGCCCTGGGCTATCCGCTGCTGTGCGTCGAAGGCGTAGAAGCCGACGATGTGATCGGCACCCTGGCGCGCAGCAGCGCCGCGGCCGGGCGCCCGGTGATCATCTCCACCGGCGACAAGGACATGGCCCAGCTGGTCGACGGCCACATTACGCTGGTCAACACCATGACCGGTACCGTGCTCGACGTCGCTGGCGTGCACGAGAAATTCGGCGTCGGTCCTGAACACATCATCGACTTCCTCGCCCTGATGGGCGACAAGGTCGACAACATCCCAGGCGTGCCGGGCGTGGGTGAAAAGACCGCGGTGGGCCTGCTGACCGGTATCGGTGGCGGCCTGAGCGACCTGTACCAGAACCTCGACAAGGTGCCGACCCTGGCCATTCGCGGCGCCAAGACCCTGCCGGCCAAGCTGGAAGAACACCGCGACGCGGCGTTCCTGTCCTACGAGCTGGCCACCATCAAGATCGACGTGCCACTGGACGTCGAAGTCGATGCGCTGGTGTGCGGCGAGCCTGATCGTGACGCGCTGCTGGCGCTGTACACCGAGATGGAGTTCAAGAGCTGGGTCGACGAAGTTCAGCGCGACGCCAAGCGTGCCGGCCAGGAAGTGGTGGTCGAAGCGCCGCAGGAAGTGGTCGAGGCCCAGTACGAAACCATCCTCGACCAGGCCCGTTTCGATGCCTGGCTGGAGAAGCTGCGCCAGGCGCCGCTGTTTGCCTTCGACACCGAAACCACCGGCCTCGATGCCCAGCAGGCGCAACTGGTCGGTGTGTCGTTCGCGGTCCAGGCCCATGAAGGCGCTTATGTGCCGCTGACTCACTCCTACATGGGCGTGCCCGAGCAGCTTGACCGCGACAGCGTGCTGCTGGCGCTCAAGCCGCTGCTGGAAGACCCGGCCAAGGTCAAGGTGGCGCAGAACGCCAAGTACGACATGAACATCCTGGCCAACTGCGCCATCGGTGGCGACATTGCCAATGGCATCCAGATGCAGGGCGTGGCCTACGACACCATGCTCGAGTCCTACGTGCTTGACTCCACCGCCACCCGTCACGACATGGACAGCCTGGCGCTCAAGTACCTGAACCACACCACCATCGGCTTTACCGACATCGCCGGCAAAGGTGCCAAACAACTGACCTTCGATCAGATCAGCCTGGAGCAGGCCGGCCCCTATGCCGCCGAAGACGCCGACGTCACCCTGCGCCTGCACCAGACCCTGCAGCAGAAGCTGGCGAGCATTCCGAGCCTGCAGTCGGTACTGACCGACATCGAAATGCCGCTGGTGCCGGTGCTGGCCAAGATCGAGCGCCAGGGTGCGCTGGTCGATGCCAAGCTGCTGGGCGTGCAGAGCATCGAGTTGGGCGAGAAAATGGCCGAGCTGGAGCGCCAGGCCTTCGAAATCGCTGGCGAAGAATTCAACCTCGGTTCGCCCAAGCAGCTTGGTGTGATCCTCTACGACAAGCTCGGCATGCCGGTGCTCAACAAGACCGCCAAGGGCCAGGCTTCCACTGCCGAAGCGGTGCTGGCGGAACTGGCCGACATGGACTTCCCGCTGCCCAAGGTGCTGATGCAGTACCGCTCCCTGAGCAAGCTCAAGAGCACCTACACCGACCGCCTGCCGGAGCAGATCAACCCGCGCACCGGGCGTATCCACACCTCCTACCACCAGGCGGTGGCGGCCACCGGGCGCCTGTCGTCCAGCGACCCGAACCTGCAGAACATCCCGATCCGTACCGCCGAAGGCCGGCGTATTCGCCAGGCCTTCGTCGCTGCGCCGGGCTACAAACTGCTGGCGGCGGACTATTCGCAGATCGAACTGCGGATCATGGCCCACCTGGCCCAGGACGAAGGCCTGCTGCACGCGTTTCGCAACGACCTGGACGTGCACCGCGCCACCGCTGCCGAGGTTTTCGGCGTCGAGCTGGAGCAGGTCACCATCGACCAGCGCCGCAGCGCCAAGGCCATCAACTTTGGCCTGATCTACGGCATGAGCGCCTTTGGCCTGGCCAAGCAGATCGGCGTCGACCGCAAACAGTCCCAAGCCTACATCGATCGTTACTTCGCCCGTTACCCGGGCGTGCTGGCCTACATGGAGCGCACCCGCGCCCAGGCTGCCGAGCAAGGCTATGTCGAAACCCTGTTTGGCCGGCGCCTGTACCTGCCGGAGATCAACGCCAAGAACCCGGCCCTGCGCAAAGGTGCCGAGCGCACGGCGATCAACGCGCCGATGCAGGGCACGGCAGCCGACATCATCAAGCGCGCGATGGTCGCTGTGGATAACTGGCTGAGCGATTCGGGGCTGGATGCCCGGGTGATCCTCCAGGTGCACGACGAATTGGTGCTGGAGGTGCGCGAAGACCTGATTGAGCAAGTGCGCGAGCAAATTCGTCCACACATGAGCGGTGCCGCGCAGTTGGACGTTCCGCTGCTGGTTGAGGTCGGTGTGGGGTCAAATTGGGACGAAGCACACTAAAAATGCGCTGAAATTCGGGGAAAAGCTGCGGCATATCGTCGCGGCTTTTTAGCTGGCCTGATGCCATTAGCGCCGGAAATTTCCCATCTATCGCAAATAGTTTTTAAACGTCAGGAACTAAACCGGTGAACCGCGACTCAGAGTAACTGAATGGCTGGTGAAGCCCTTCGATGCTCCTATGTTGTGTTAAGTGTTGGCAGATATCTGGACCCCGCCCTAGCGGTCCGGAACTTGGACCCCGAACTTCCCCCTCCCCATACGAAGTCCGGGGTTTTTTTTGCCCGGCGTTTGCCGGGCAGCCCTTATTCTGCGGGCTTGTCCGCCAGTTCCATCCAGCGTGCCAAAACGCCGTAAGCCTCTTCCAGGCCCTGGCGCTTGGGCGCCGAGAACAGCTGGATCGAGACGCTGTCGCCCCAGCCTTTGCGAATTTCCGCCTGCACCTTGAGCAGGGTGTTCTTGGCCGCGCCGAAGGTCAGTTTATCGGCTTTGGTCAGCAGGATATGCATCGGCATGCCCGAAGCGCGCGACCAGTCGAGCATCATCATGTCGAAGTCGGTCATCGGATGGCGCACGTCCATCATCAAGATCAAGCCCTTCAAGGCCTCGCGGCTGCCCAGGTAGGCCTCCAGGTGGCGCTGCCAGTGCTGCTTGAGCGGGATCGGCACCTTGGCATAACCGTAGCCCGGCAAGTCGACCAAACGCCGTTCATCGTCCAGACTGAAGAAGTTCAACAGCTGGGTGCGCCCCGGGGTTTTCGAGGTGCGCGCCAGGCTGGCGTGGGTCAGGGTGTTCAGGGCACTGGACTTGCCAGCGTTGGAGCGGCCGGCAAAGGCCACTTCATAGCCCTGGTCGGGCGGACACTGGTCGACCTTGGCAGCACTGATGGCGAATTTGGCCTGTTGGCAGAGGCCGAGGATGGGGTTTTTGACTTGCATGGGATATCCGGTGTGGGCGTTGCCAGAGGCGGGCTCGGCAAGCGGTGTCGTTTCCGTTTCAGTAACGGGAGTATATAATGCCCCAGATTTTGTGTGCGCATTATCCCAGCGTAGGAGGATGTGCACGGGGGCATCGGATTCAAGCTTGCGCATTAGAACGCAGTGCAGCCCCCAACCCTGAAAGGTCGTTCGCATGACGAAATGGCTGCTTGTTGTCGGTGTCTTGATACCGTTATTCAGCGCTCAGGCTACACAGGATCCCGAGGCGTTGTACAACCGCACGTGTGCGGCTTGTCACGCCGGGCAGCTGCCACAGGCACCGAAAGCGGGTGATCGTGCGGCTTGGGAGCCAAGACTGGCGAAGGGTATGGAGATACTGGTGGTGCATGTCACCCAGGGTTTCAAGGCTATGCCAATGCGTGGATTGTGCATGGACTGCAGTGCCGAGGACTACCAGGCGATCATCCAGTGGATGAGCCGGAGTCCCGATACATAACTCTTTCACCCTTAGCCGTAGTTGGATTAGCTGATGAACAAACTACTCGTGAGTCTGCTGTTGACCTTGGGCATCACCGGTGCAGCCAATGCCGCAGAGCCTATCAAAGGGGATGCCGCTGCTGGTCAGGCCAAAACTGCTGTATGTGGCGCTTGTCACAATCCGGACGGCAATAGCCTGGCGCCGAACTTCCCGAAACTTGCAGGCCAGGGTGAGAAGTACCTGGAAAAACAATTGCACGACATCAAGTCGGGCAAGCGCACCGTGCTGGAAATGACCGGCATGCTGGCCGCCTTCAGCGACCAGGACCTGGCCGACATCGCCGCCTACTTCTCCAGCCAGAAAGGCAGCGTTGGCGCGGCTGATCCGAAGCTGGTCGAGCGAGGTCGCGCGCTGTTCAATGGCGGCGACGTCGAAAAAGGCCTGCCGGCCTGCACCGGCTGCCATTCGCCTAATGGCGCAGGCATCGCCCTGGCCGGTTTCCCGCACCTGGGTGGACAGCACTCCAGCTACGTAGCCAAGCAGCTGACCGACTTCCGCGAAGGCAACCGCACCAACGATGGCGATGCCACGACCATGCGCACCATTGCCGCCAAGCTGAGCAACAAGGACATCGAAGCACTGTCCAGCTACATCCAGGGTCTGCATTGATCCGTGCTTTAACGCTGGGTTAATACTGCGGCGCAAAGATGAAAAGGGTGGCTTCGGCCGCCCTTTTTTGTGCCCGCTGCCGTTACACTAACGAACTCGGGCCAGCCTCGGCCTGTCCTACGACCGGTCGCGCCAAGGCGACTCAATAGACTGCTCAGGAGTAAAGCATGCGTAATCTGATTCTCGGCGCCGCGCTGGTCACCGCCAGCCTCTTCGGCATGACTGCCCAGGCCGCCGAACCGGTAGCCTTCGACCAGTATACCGAGCTGAGCAACCCGGTTCCGGTGTCGGTCCCTGGCAAAATCGAGGTGGTCGAGCTGTTCTGGTATGGCTGCCCGCACTGCTACAGCTTCGAGCCGGTAATCAATCCGTGGGTCGAGAAGCTGCCGAAAGACGTCAACTTCAAGCGCATTCCGGCCATGTTCGGCGGCCCTTGGGATGCCCACGGGAAGATGTTCCTGACTCTCGAAGCCATGGGCGTTGAACACAAGGTTCACGCTGCCGTGTTCGAAGCGATTCAGAAGCAGCGCAAGCAACTGACCAAGTTGGACGACATGGCTGATTTCCTCGCCACTCAAGGCGTGGATCCTGACAAGTTTCGCGCGACCTTCAACTCCTTCGCCATCAATGGCCAGGCCACCAAGGCCAAAGAACTGGCCAAGAAGTACGGGATCACCGGCGTACCGAGCATGGTCGTCAACGGCAAGTACCGCTTTGACCTGGGCACCGCCAAAGGTCCGCAGGGCGTGCTGAATGTCGCTGACTACCTGATCGCCAAGGAGCGCGCCGCTAAGTAAGCGGCGCCAGCCATGCGCCGCTGGAGAACCGAGCGAGGCGTTGGCCTGTGTGATCCGCAGGTCAATGAACATCACCTGCAGGCTAACGGCCTGCCAGAGGACGGCCGGCTGCGGCTGCTCAGTTTCAACATCCAGGTCGGCATCAGCACCGAGCGTTACCGCCATTACCTGACCCGTGGCTGGCAGCATCTGCTGCCGCACACCGGGCGGGCCGGCAACCTGCAGAAAATCGGCGACCTGCTCGCCGACTTCGACCTTGTTGCCCTGCAAGAGGCCGATGGCGGCAGCCTGCGCTCAGGCTACGTCAATCAGGTCGAGCACCTGGCCCAGCTCGGCGCCTTCCCTTACTGGTACCAGCAGCTCAACCGCAACCTCGGACGCCTGGCCCAGCACAGCAACGGTGTGCTCAGCCGCCTGAAGCCGCAACTGCTTGAAGACCACCCGCTACCCGGCCCGGCTGGCCGCGGGGCGATCCTGGTGCGTTTCGGCGAGGGTGAAGACGCCCTGGTGGTGGTAATGATGCACCTGGCCCTGGGGTCCAAGACCCGCGCCCGGCAGCTTGCCTACATTCGCGAACTGATCGGCGGCTACCGCCATCAGGTTTTGATGGGCGACATGAACACCCATGCCACCGACCTGCTAGAGCACTCGCCGCTGCGCGACCTGGGCCTGATCGCGCCCCAGGTTCAAGCCACCTTCCCCAGTTGGCGGCCGCAACGCTGCCTTGACCATATTCTGCTCAGCCCGAGTCTGACCCTGGAGCGGGTCGAGGTTCTGGCCCAGCCTATTTCCGATCATCTACCGGTCGCGGTTGAGATTCGTTTGCCTGATGCCCTTGCTGTGGATACGCTGCCCGCTTTGAGCTAATTGCCATTACCCTCTGCGGACCCAGGCATGACCGACGAAGCCCAGCGCTGGAAAGAAAAATACCTAAAGAGTATCGAACAGCAAGAGAAGCTGGAGCGCCGTTGGGAGGCTCGTCTCGACCTGTTGCGCCGTGGCCTTGTGCGCAGCACCCTGGCCGCCGAAGGCAGTGACCGCGCGGTGGACCAGTGCATGAAGGAAATGCGCGAGGTGATCCGCACCGACAACATGGACGCCGCCCTCGCAGGCTTGATCCCGCGCCTGGAAAAGGCCGTGCTCGATTCCGAGCAGCGCCGGGAAACCCGGATCGCCCAGGTCACCACCGCCCTCACCTCACTGGTCAGCCAACTGCAGACCCTGCCCTTGCCCAGCGACGTCAGCCGGCCGCTGAAAAAGTTCGCCAAGCAGGTCGAGGCCCGCGCCAGCCAGTCGCGCGAGATGCCCCTGCTGCTGGGAGAGTTGAGCGGCTTGCAGGGCCAGGCGCTGTCGGCGCTGGAGCGGCCTGAAGAAGCGCAACGCCCGGGTTTGTTGCAGCGCCTGTTCGGTAATCGCGACGGCGAGCCGGAAGAAGCCCTGCAACCGGCTCTCGCCGTTGCGGTACCGGCGGCAACTGATGTCAGAGAACAGCCCGTGGCCGTGGCGCCCGAACCCGCCGCTGTCGATGTTGATGAGCTGCAGCCCTTGCCGGTTGCTGCAGAGGTCGTTGCCGAGGCGTATGAGTCTGCAGCCGTGGAGCCCCAAGCCAGCGCGCAGCCGCAGTTTGAAGGTACATCCGAGCCTGAGCCGGTTGCCGAGCTGCCAATCGAGCCAGCAGCTGAAGTTGAACTGCCAGCGCTAGCCGAGCCGGTCACACTGGACTCCGAGCAGGATGTACTGGCCTTGCTCGAGCACAGCCCGGACGAGCCGCAGGCTGACCTGGCAGAAGCAGAGCCGGTAGATGACGAAGAGGCCCAGTTCGCCCTGCCCGACGGCACCGAGCCCACCTATAGCTCGGTCGCGGCGCATATCGAAGACACCCTGCTCGGCCTGCTCGACGACCTGACCCTGCCCGAACGCCACAAGGCCCAGGCGCAGTCGATGCGCGAGCGCCTGGAGCACGGCCTGAACTGGTACGAGCTGCTGCCGGTGCTGGATGACCTGGCGGTGCTGATGCTGGCAATCAACGACAGCGGCCAGCACGAGTTCGAAGCCTACCTGCAGCAACTCAACGAACGCCTGGAGTCGTTCCAGAGCCACCTGCACGAAGCCAGCGCAGGCCACGCCGACAACACCTCGGCAGCCCGCGACCTCGACAGCCAGCTGCGCGAGCAGGTCGATGGCCTGCAAAGCAGTGTGCAGGGCGCGGCCGACCTGGGCAGCCTCAAGCACATCCTGGAAAACCGCCTCGAAGGTTTGCTCGGCACCATGGACGAGCACCAGCAGCAGCGTGACCAGCGCGAGCAGGACATGGCCAGCCGTCTGCAAGGCCTGGCCGAGCGGGTGGCGAGCATGGAGCAGGAAGCCCTGGGCTACCGCGAGCACCTTGAAGAGCAGCGCCAGAAAGCCCTGATTGATCCGCTCACCGGGCTGCCCAACCGCGCCGCCTGGTCGGAGCGGGTTGATCAGGAAGTGCTGCAATGGCAGGAAAGCGGCGGCCATCTGTTGATGGCGATCCTCGACCTCGACCATTTCAAGCGTATCAACGACAGCTATGGCCACCTGGCCGGTGACAAGGTTTTGAAAATAGTCGCCAGCGTGCTGCGCAAGCGCCTGCGCAGCCAGGATTTCATCGCCCGCTTTGGTGGTGAGGAGTTTGTTTTGCTGATCCCGCAAACCTCGCTGCCAGCTGGCTGTCAGCTGGCGGAAGCTCTGCGGGCAGCCATCGAAGCCTGCCCGTTCCACTTCAAGGGCGAGCGGGTGACCATTACCCTGTCGATCGGCATCAGCGCGTTTCGCAGCGGTGAGCGCAGCGAGGTGGTGCTCAAGCGGGCAGACGAAGCGCTGTACCGGGCGAAACATCTTGGTCGAAATCGCGTCGAACAGGGCTGAGTGGCAAGGGCGAGGATACGTTAAGCTTACGCTTTGCAGACTCTCATCACAGTGCCCTCTTCATGAAAGCGTTTTTCACCGCCCTCCTGCTGCTGACGCTGGCAGGTTGCACCAGCGGTTTGCGGATCGACCGCAGCCATACTTCGGTCAACCAGGACGAACGCATCCAGTTCGTCGTCCTGCATTACACCAATGCTTCGCTGGAGCGTTCGCTGAACTTGCTCACCCACGGCGAAGTCAGCAGCCACTACCTGATCGGCGACTCGCCGGCCACTGTTTACCAACTGGTGGACGAGAGCCGTCGTGCCTGGCACGCCGGTGACAGCCAGTGGGATGGCCGCACCTGGCTCAACTCCACCTCGATCGGCATCGAGATCGTCAACCCCGGCTATACCGACACGCCGACCGGGCGGGTCTGGCACCCCTACACCGAGGCGCAGGTCCAGGCGCTGATCGTCCTGCTCAAGGACATCGTCAAGCGCAACAACATCAAGCCGCGCTACATCATCGGCCACAGCGACATCGCCCCGCTGCGCAAGCTCGACCCGGGCCCGATGTTCCCCTGGAAGCGCCTGGCGGACGCAGGCCTTGGGGTCTGGCCGAATGCCCAGGCCGTGGCCCAGCAGCAGGCGTACTTCAGCGTCAATCCACCGAGCATCAGCTGGTATCAGCAGCAGTTGAAGCGCTTCGGCTACGCCATCGAGCAAACCGGCGAGAATGATGTCAGCACCAAGCACGTGCTGGCAGCCTTCCAGATGCGCTTTCGCCCGCAGCGTTTCGATGGCGTGCCGGATGCCCAGACGGCGGCCATGTTGCAGGTGCTCAACAGCCGTCGTTGAGCCCCCACCGCCCAACGGGCAGGCTGACTTGACTGGCAGTTGCTATACCTCTTGGTATTCAACTGGATAATTATTGATGTCAGCTGCCCTCTCGGTGTTGCGCCATTTGCTCTATCGTCCCTGGTTACTGGCCACACTCGCGGCTACGGCCAGCGCGATCCTGCTGCTCATGGCCAGCGTCGGTGTGGCCATGCACCAGATGCAGCAAAGCGAAATCGAGCAGATGAACGCCAAGGGCGAGCGCTTTCTGGTGCGCCTGGAGCAGATCTTCGGTCAGCTGCGCGAAGGCGTCGATCAACTGCAGTCGCAACCCGTGCGCGGGTGCGATGCCAGCATGCTGACGGCTTTGCAGCAGGTCGCCTTCAATTATCGTTTCGTCTACGAAGCCGCTTACGTCGATGGTAATGTTGCCTGTTCCAACCGGGTTGGCGAGCGCACCATCAACCCGCTGCGGCCTGCGGATATCCAGGGCCCGACCTATAGCTACTGGCTTAACACTACCACCGAGCCGGATGACAACCTGGCGGCGCTGATGCTGGGCCGGGGCAAGTTCCTGGTCGCCACCTCACGCGGGCACATCACCGACGTGGTTGACCTGCCGCCCGAAGGCAGCCTGCTGGTGGTGCTCGACAACGGCACACGGGCGGTACCGGTGCTGGGCCCGCCGCAGGTCTGGCCGCCGTCCGCCGATTGGCCGCCGGCCTCAAGTGGTTCGCTGCTGGAGCTCCCGGATCGGCTGATCTACCGCATGCCGACCAAGTCACCGGACTATCAACTGGTGCTGATCGCGCCCAGGGCCAGCATGCCGCTGAAGATGAACGGCATTCTCTGGCTGCTGTTCCCCGGTAGCCTGGTACTGGCCTGGTGCATTGGCTGGCTGGTGTTACAGCTGATTCGCCAACGTCGCTCGATGAGTTCGGAGCTGCAGGGCGCGCTGCGCCGGGGCGAATTGCAGGTGCTTTACCAGCCTATTTTCGAGCTCAACAGCCGCCGCTGTGTCGGAGCCGAAGCACTGGTGCGCTGGCGTCGCTCGGATGGCACGCTAACCAGCCCGGACCTGTTCATCCCGTTGGCGGAGAACACCGGGCAGATCCGCCAGATCACCGATTTCGTCCTGCAGCGGGTGCTCGAGCAACTCGGCCAGTTGCTGCGCGCCAACCGCCAGCTGTACATCTCGGTCAACCTTGCCGCTTGCGATGTGATGGTGCCGAGAATCGGCCGGGTGGCGGCACGCCTGCTGGCCATGCACCACGTGGCGGCCAGCCAGATTGCCTTCGAGGTTACCGAGCGTGGGTTGATCGATGTGGTGGTGGCCCGGGACAACCTGCAAGCCTTGCGCGCGGTCGGGCACCAGGTGTTGATCGATGATTTTGGTACTGGCTACTGCAGCCTGGCCTACCTGCAAACCTTGCCGGTCGACTGCCTGAAGATCGACAAGGCCTTTATCGATGCCCTGGGCCATGACGCAGCCAGCAGCGGCGTGGCCCCGCACATCATCCGCATGGCCCATGCCCTGCAGCTAAGGGTGATTGCCGAAGGCATCGAGTACGAAGACCAGGCCCTGCTGCTCAATAGCGAAGGGGTCAATTATGGCCAGGGCTGGTTGTTCGCCCATCCGCTCAATGCACGCCAGTTCATCGAGCTGATCACCCGCGGCCGGCGGCTCGGGCCCCGGCGCATCGACGACGAAGCCTGAGCCGCAGGCGATTCAGACTGGCAAGGCCATATAGAACTGAGTGCCTTGCCCGGGCCGCGAGTACACACCCATGCGCCCGCCGTGCAACTGGACAATCTCCTTGCACAGCGCCAGGCCCAGGCCGGCACCGCCCTTTTTGCGCCCGACCTGGACGAAAGGTTCGAAGATTCTGCCCTGCTGGCCGTAGGCAATGCCCTCGCCGTTGTCTTCGATGCTGATAATCACCCGCTCGGCGTGGCGGCGTGCATGCAAGCGGATGCGCCCGGCGGTTGGCGTATGGCGCACGGCGTTGTCGAGCAGGTTGTCCATGACCCGGTCCAATTGCGCCGGATCGGCCTGGATACGCGGTAGCGGCGCAGTCAGCTCGACCTGCAGCTCGATCTGTTTGTCGTTGGCCGCGGCGGCAAAGCGTTCGCAGGCCCGGCCGAGCAGTTCGTCGATGGCGCAGGGGGTCAGTTCGAGTTTTTGCAGGCCGCTCTGGTAACGGGAGAAGTTCAGCAGGTCGTTGATCAGCTGGTTCAGGCGCTGCATTTCTTCGCCGATGGTGTCGGACAGGTCCGCTTCCCGCGAGCCGGGGGCAAACTTCAGGCGTTCGCGCAGCAGGCCGAAGGCCATGTGCATGCCGGTCACTGGCGTGCGCAGTTCATGAGACGCGCGCAGGACGAACTCGCTGCGTACCCGTTCGAAGGCACGTTGCTCGGTGACATCGTGCAGCACCATCACCGCGCCGAGGATTTGCCCTTGTGGGTGGCATACCGGCGTCAGGCTGTAGGAAAGCAGCCGGGTTTCTTCATCTATTTCCAGGCTGAGGTCGTCAGGCACGCGGTCGAGGGTGCCGCCGCGCAGTACCAGGCGCAGTTGCTCGTCCAGCTCCGGGCGTTGCAGGGCATCGCCAAGGCCTGTGCCCAGACGCGCATCTTCCCAGCCCAGTTGGCGCTGGGCGACCGGGTTGAGATGCTCCAGATGACCCTGGCGATCGATGATCAGCAGGCCGTCGTCGATACTGTCGAGCACCGCCTGCAAGCGCTGCTGGCCGGCCAGCACTTCGTCGATGTTGGTTGCCTGATGCTTGCGCAAAGCCTCGGCCATCAGGCCAAAGCGGCGGGTCAGCTGGTTCAGCTCCAGGGCGTGGGACACCGGCAGGGTGACCTCGAAGTTGCCTTGGCCGATCTGGTCGGCCGCCTTGGCCAATGCTTCGATCGGCTGGCCGACCCGGCGGGCGATACCATGGGCGGTGACAAAACCGAGAATCAATACTGTCAGGCCCACCAGGCCGAGCAAACCGCCAATCAGCAGGGCGCGGTCATGGGCTTTCTGCTCGCTTTCATTAATGTGCTGCAAGGCGCGCTTGTGCGATTCGACCAGGTCGCTGCGCAACAGGTTGAAGGCATGGCCCAGGGGCTGGTCGGCGCCCAGGCTTTTCGAGGTTTCAGCGCTGTTGCGGTAAGCCTGCAAAAAGGCCTGGTAGTCGAGGTTGGCCTTGGCAAAACCCTGGTCGCCCGGGCTTTCGTCGTCATGGTTGATGCCTTCGTCCAGTAGTTGCTGGAACTGGCGTTGCAAGGTTTCGAGGGCTGGCCTGTCCGGGGCGTCATCCAGCAGCAGGGTCAACTGCTCGCCCAGGTTCTGCCGCAGCTTCAGGCCCAGGTCGAGGGTTACCGAGTTTTCCCGCACCAGCGCCTGTTGCGCGCTGGCCATCTGCAGCACGCTGACCAGGCCCAGCAGCAAGCCGAACAGGGCGACGGTGATCAGCGCCGAAATGCTGAGGAAAAGCCGCGTGCGCAGCTTCATCGCCAGTTTCATAAGTTGTACTGCTTGCGCTTGCGGTACAGGGTCGAGGCGTCGATACCGAGAGTCTTGGCGGCCTGGTCGAGGGTTTCGCTGGTGGCCAGTACCGCACCGATATGGGCGCGTTCCAGTTCATCCAGGCTCAGTGCCGCGCCAATGCGCGGGGCATTGCTGGCCGGTTGTTCGGCCATGCCCAGGTGGCTGATCTCGACGCGCTCCTGGGCACAGATGATGCTCGCCCGCTCGACCACGTTGCGCAGTTCGCGGATGTTGCCCGGCCAGCGGTAGTTGAGCAGCGCGGCGCGGGCCTCCTCGCTGAAGGCGCGGGCCGGGCGCGAGTATTCCTTGACGAAGCGGGCAAGGAAGCGATCGGCCAGGGTGAGGATATCTTCACTGCGCTCGCGCAGGGGCGGCAGGTGCAGGGTGATGACGTTCAGGCGGTACAGCAGGTCTTCGCGAAAGCGCCCTTCGCGGACCATGTCCTCGAGGTTGAGGTTGGTCGCGGCCAGAATCCGCACATCGGCGCGGCGGGTCACCGGGTCGCCGACGCGCTCGTATTCTTTGTCCTGGATAAAACGCAGCAGCTTGGGCTGCAGGGTCAGCGGGAAATCGCCGATTTCATCGAGGAACAAGGTCCCGCCGTCAGCCTGGTTGACCCGCCCCAGGGTGCTTTCGCTGGCACCGGTAAAGGCCCCGCGGCTGTGGCCGAACAGCTCGCTTTCCATCAGCTCGGCAGTCAGCGACGGGCAGTTGATGGTCACGCAGGCTTTGCGCGCGCGTTTGCTCCAGCCGTGAATGGCGCGGGCCAGTTCGCCCTTACCGGTGCCGGACTCACCGAGAATGAGGATGTTGGCGTCGGTGGTGGCGACCTGGCGGGCGGTTTCCAGCACCACCATCATGGCCGGGCTGTGTGAGTCGAGGCCGTCCTTGGGCTTACGCACTTCGCCTTCCAGCGCTTCGAGGCGCGCCGACAGCTGACGGACTTCCAGTTGCTTGGCCGTGGCCAGGCGCAACTGGTCCGGGCTGCAGGGCTTGACCAGGTAATCGGCGGCGCCGGCCTGGATCGCATCCACCGCCGTGTCGACCGCCGAATGCGCGGTGACGATCACCACGCGCATCCATGGCGCCTGGATACGCATCTGCGCCAGAACATCCAGGCCGTTGTCTTCGCCCAGGCGCAGGTCGAGGAAACACAAGTCGAAGACTTGCCGTTGCAGCAGGGTTTCGGCCT
Organism: Pseudomonas sp. UC 17F4; assembly: GCF_900101695.1. Lineage (NCBI taxonomy): Bacteria > Pseudomonadati > Pseudomonadota > Gammaproteobacteria > Pseudomonadales > Pseudomonadaceae > Pseudomonas > Pseudomonas sp. UC 17F4. Next base: position 635,408 of record NZ_FNKV01000001.1, on the reverse strand, counting down.
GCGCCGCGCTGTTGGCGGTGGCAACGCTGTAGCCTTCATCTTCAAGACAGTAACGAAAGGTTCGCAGGATGGCGGACTCATCGTCGACCAGCAGAATACGGCCTTGATGTTCCTGGGCTGACTCCATTTCCTACGCTCCTTTGAGAATGATCTAGGTTAGTGTCGGAAAAATCGGGCAAGTTGCATGGTTCATTCTGATTCATTCCGTTGCCTGCATGGTAGCCGTTCGCCCAACACTTATCTAACTCACTGAAAAATCAGCGGTTGTTTATCCGAAAGGAACTGGCACGAGTACTGCGAAGACAAAAGACTCTGAGCCCTCGGAGGTTTTCTCATGTTCGCGCCCTATCCGTTGGCAGTCGCCACTGCCCTGTTCCTGCTGCTGCCGATGGCCAGCAGCGCCGCCGAATCACCGGCTTCCAGCGTGCAGCAGGCGCGCCAGGAAGGCGCCTTGCAAACCGCCCTGGCGCTCAACCGCTTGCTCAACCCATACAAGATCGAGGTCAGGGTCGAGGGCAGTACGGCGCATTTGCGCGGCGAGGTCGAAAACCAGGTCGAGCGCCAGCTGGCCGAAGCCGTTGCTCTGGCCACCCGCGGCATCGAAGCGGTGCAGAACGACCTCAAGGTCAATGCCGAACTGGTCGAGCAACCTTTGGAGCGGCGCGCCTATGCCCAGCGCCTGGAAGACGCGACCCTCGCCTCGATCATTCGCGCGCGTCTGCTGTGGAGCACCCACACCCAGGCAGCACCTATAGAAGTCGACAGCCGTGAGGGCGTGGTGACCCTGCGCGGCCAGGTCAGTAGCGCCGAAGCCAAAGAGCTGGCGGGGGTACTGGCCAGCTCCACCGAGGGCGTTTACCTGGTCAACAACCTCATCAGCCTGAGTGCGGCCGATCTGGCCAGGCAGCGTGAAGAGCGCCAGCAACAGGTGACCGAACCGCAGCTCAGCGACGCCTGGATCAATGCCAAGGTGCAGACCAGCTTCATGTACAGCCGCAACCTCGATGGCCCGAACATCAAAGTGGCGACCCAGGATGGCGTGGTGCGGTTGTCCGGCGAGGTGGTCAGCAGCGAACAGAAGACCATCGCCATCGAGGTCGCCCGGCAGATTCGCGGCGTGCGCGGGGTGGATGCCGACATGCTCAAGGTAGCAACCAAGGTGCAGGGCTGATCATGCAAAACGCACGAACGCTTGAGCCCGATCGTGCAGGATACGTTTTAGGCTGAACCGATGTATGTACATAAGTTGTTGATTTATAATGATAAAAAATAGTTTCAAAGGCTGGCATGCAGGCTGCAATGACTACATCAAGTCAACAATAAAAGCAGCAGGAGGAGCACGGCATGAACCGCCAAACCGCCACCCTAGTGCAGGTTTCTTCGCTTCAGCTGCGCCAGGGTCTGTTTTTCAGCCTGGCGCTGCTGCTGACCCTGATTGCCGGCCAGCTCTACAACAGCTGGGAAACCGCGCGCAGTGCCGAGCAGCTGGCTGCCCAGGCCGCGCTGGTGGCGCAGGTTCAGGCACAACGCCCGGTAGCTGCGCTGCAGGCCAGGGTCGCACTGTCTACGCCGGTGACCACTCCTGCCGTTGTCGACACTGCTGCACCACGTGATCGCTGGGTGTTTTAACCGAGCACCCAAGGACCTCTTCCAAAAACGGTAAGGAGAATCACCATGTTGAGTTGGGCCATCACCTTCCTGATTATCGCCATTGTCGCTGCCGTGCTGGGCTTCGGTGGTATCGCCGGCGCCGCTACCGGTATCGCGAAGATTCTGTTCATTATCTTCCTGGTGCTGTTCGTGGTGTCCTTCTTCTTTGGTCGCCGCGGTAGGGGCTGAGTATGAGCACAACGCTAGGCAGAGCCCTGGTTGCCGCCCTGATCATGGGCGGCAGCGCAGCGGCAATGGCGGCCAATGACGGCCAGGTCCGGGCCAACCAGATTCTTGGCTCGGACCCCGAATACCGGGAAACCTGGCAGGACGTGGTCAAAAACGAAGAACGCTTGCCCGAATGGGTCCTCAACCTGAGTGGTACTTCCGAGCAACAGATGTCGGCGGTTGAGGAAGATGGCGACAAGTATCTGGTCGGACCGTTGTGCGAATCCGAGCAGAAGTGCCTGAACAAGCGTCTGATTGTCGCCTTCAGTTGGGACAAGGACGAAGCCTACGGAATGCTGGTAGAAGTGCCCGAAGGCCTGCCGTCCGACAAGTCGCCCACACGCCACGCCGACTACCGTTGGCTGGGCAAGCCGGACGAAGGCATGCAGGCCCTGCTCAAGGAACAGCTCAAGCGTGATCCGAACTGGTACTGAGGTGTTGCTCACACTTCTGTACATATATAGAAGCTGAACCTTTTTTCATTTCAGGCTTCTATGCTGCGCCGCCCGAGGAAGGCAGGCGCATGACCAGGGGGCCGGGCTGCTCTGATTGTTTCAGGATCGGAGGGGCCTAGGGGTACAGGGAGTACCTCCGATGAGGGCCGGGTCAGGTGAAGCGGTAGCGGAAGTTGCGGGTCGGACAACTGCCTTCAGGCAGAGGTGTCCGACCGGACTTCCGTAGCGCTCTTTACGGCGATCGCTTTTTCCCCCGCAACAAATTCGTTTTTCCTACCGAAGCTGTCGACGCATATTTTTGCCCGACCGTACATCGATATTTTTTCGCCCCGCCGTCCTGGCAAAGTCGCTGCGATTTCACCCATTCGGATTGTCGAACAAAGCCCTTTGTCACTCGGGCGCATACCTCTATATCGGCCGGATTATGGCGCTTTGGCCATCGTCGGATTTCCGAACGGTAGGCGAATAACCCATTGTGACGTACGTTTTGGCCGATAAACCTCATGCCGATTCGGCATGGGGTAGTCGTTTACGGCATTAGACGGAGCCCCCCCACGTGGGAATAGTTGCGCCTTTTTTCGCTGGCCTGAGCGTTCCTACGCTCGCTTGCGGTGACCTTTTACGGTGCCATCGGTAGATAACAAGAAACGATACGGATTGCTGGCAACAGCTCTGGGTCGCGGTTATCAGCCTGGTGGCCGTTTCCACTTGAAGAAAAGGTAACGACATGAAGAAGGCAAAGCTAAGCCTCGCCTGGCAGATCCTCATCGGTCTGGTACTGGGGATTGCAATCGGCGCTTTACTGAACCATTTCAGTGCAGAAAAGGCATGGTGGATCAGTAACGTCCTGCAACCTGCCGGTGACATCTTCATTCGCCTGATCAAGATGATCGTCATCCCGATCGTGATTTCGTCGCTGATCGTGGGTATCGCCGGGGTTGGCGATGCGAAAAAACTCGGCAGTATCGGCCTCAAGACCATTATCTACTTCGAGGTGGTTACCACCATCGCCATCGTCGTCGGCCTGGTCCTGGCCAACCTGTTCCACCCGGGCGCCGGCATCGACATGAGTACCCTGGGTACCGTCGATATCTCCAAGTACCAGGCTACGGCGGCCGAGGTTCAGCATGAGCATGCGTTCATCGAAACCATCCTCAACCTGATCCCGTCGAACATCTTCGCAGCGCTGATGCGCGGTGAGATGCTGCCGATCATCTTCTTCTCGGTGCTGTTCGGCCTGGGCCTGTCGAGCCTGCAGGCAGACATCCGCGACCCGCTGGTGAAAACCTTCCAGGGCGTCTCCGAAGCCATGTTCAAGGTCACTCACATGATCATGAACTACGCGCCAATCGGTGTGTTCGCGCTGATCGCGGTGACCGTCGCCAACTTCGGCTTCGCCTCGCTGCTGCCGCTGGCCAAGCTGGTGCTGCTGGTGTACTTCGCCATCGCCTTCTTCGCCTTCATGGTCCTTGGCCTGATCGCCCGCCTGTTCGGCTTCTCGGTGATCAAGCTGATGCGCATCTTCAAGGACGAACTGGTCCTGGCCTACTCCACCGCCAGCTCCGAGACCGTCCTGCCGCGCGTGATCGAGAAGATGGAAGCCTACGGTGCGCCGAAAGCCATCTGCAGCTTCGTGGTACCGACCGGCTACTCGTTCAACCTTGACGGTTCGACCCTGTACCAGAGCATCGCGGCGATCTTCATCGCCCAGCTGTACGGCATCGACCTGTCGCTGAGCCAGCAGTTGCTGCTGGTGCTGACCCTGATGGTCACCTCCAAAGGCATCGCCGGTGTACCGGGCGTGTCCTTCGTGGTCCTGCTGGCCACCCTGGGCAGCGTCGGTATCCCGCTGGAAGGCCTGGCCTTCATCGCCGGTGTCGACCGCATCATGGACATGGCCCGTACTGCCCTGAACGTAATCGGCAACGCCCTGGCGGTTCTGGTTATCGCTCGTTGGGAAGGCATGTACGACGATGCCAAGGGCCAGCGCTACTGGAACTCGCTGCCGCACTGGCGCAGCAAGGAAGCCGTACCGGCTGGCAAAGCTGCCAGCAAGTAAGCGCTAACCTGGCTGTACGAAAAGCCCCGACCTGGTCGGGGCTTTTTTGTGGGGCTGTCGTGGGTAAGTCGACGTTTATGGCGCGAAGCCAACCCGGCCCGCTATCATTTGCGCCATCTTTGGGGGGAACAACGGATGCTCAACGGCCTTTGGCTTGGTTTTTTCATTGTCGCGGCCATTTCGGCCATGGCCCAATGGCTGGTGGGCGGTAACGCCGGGATCTTTGCGGCAATGGTCGAAAGCATCTTTGCCATGGCCAAGCTTTCGGTCGAGGTCATGGTCCTGCTGTTCGGCACCCTGACCCTGTGGCTGGGCTTTTTGAAGATTGCCGAAAAGGCCGGCATCGTCGAATGGCTGGCCAAGGTCCTCGGCCCACTGTTTGCCCGGTTGATGCCGGAAGTCCCGCCCGGCCACCCGGCCCTGGGCCTGATCACCCTCAACTTCGCCGCCAACGGCCTGGGCCTGGACAATGCCGCCACGCCCATCGGCCTCAAGGCCATGCGTGCGCTGCAGGAGCTCAACCCCAGCTCGACCACGGCCAGCAACGCGCAGATCCTCTTTCTGGTGCTCAACGCCTCGTCGCTGACCCTGCTGCCGGTGACCATCTTCATGTACCGCGCCCAGCAGGGGGCGATGGACCCGACCCTGGTGTTCCTGCCGATCCTGCTCGCCACCAGCGCCTCGACCCTGGTCGGCCTGCTGTCGGTGGCGGTAATGCAGCGCCTGCGCCTGTGGGACCCGGTGGTGCTGGCGTACCTGATTCCCGGTGCGTTGCTGCTGGGCGGTTTCATGGCGTTTCTCGGCACCCTGTCGGCTACCGCGCTGGCGGGGCTGTCGTCGATTCTCGGCAACCTGACCCTGTTCGGCCTGATCATCCTGTTTTTGGTGGTCGGCGCGCTGAAGCGGGTGAAGGTCTATGAAACCTTCGTGGAAGGCGCCAAGGAGGGCTTTGACGTCGCCAAAAGCCTGTTGCCCTACCTGGTTGCCATGCTCTGCGCCGTCGGCGTGCTGCGCGCCTCAGGGGCGCTGGAGCTGGCTCTGGATGGTATCCGTCATGCAGTCGCGTGGCTGGGCTGGGACACGCGCTTTGTCGAGGGCCTGCCCACCGCGCTGGTCAAGCCGTTCTCCGGCAGTGCGGCGCGAGCAATGCTGATCGAAACCATGCAGACCCACGGCGTCGACAGCTTCGCGGCCCTGGTGGCAGCGACCATCCAGGGCAGCACCGAAACCACTTTCTATGTGCTGGCGGTGTATTTCGGCGCCGTCGGCATCCAGCGCGCCCGCCATGCGGTGGGTTGTGCGCTGCTGGCCGAGCTGTCCGGGGTGATCGCGGCGATCTTCGTCTGCTACTGGTTCTTCGCCTGAAGCTGATCGGCCTGGTTTACCGTCCAGTCGACCAGTTGCTTCATCAACTGGTCGCTGGCTGAGCCGAAGCCGCTGACTACCGCGGCTACCTGCTTGTCGCTCAACGGCTGGCGTACTTCGAAGCGCTGGCTGGCAAGGATGCGCTGGCTACGGCCCTGCACCAGGCGGGCGTCGTAGCGGATCACCACAGCCAGGCCGTCGGCGCTGTACTCGCTCTGGAAGGCCTGCAGTTCGCCGGCAATTTCATAATCGCTTTGCAGGTTGCTGTCGTCGGCGCTCAGGCGCTGCACGCGGCCGTCACGCTGGAAGGCATCGAGCATGCGGTTGCGCAGCAGGGTCGGTGCCGGGTCGCTCCAGCGCGCGCCCTTGTAGCTGCTGATCAGGTTGCCCTGCGGCACCACGGCGATGCGCGGGCTGTTCAAGGCATCACTGGCGATTGGCTTATTGATCCGCAGCGACCACGGCGCGCTCTGTGTCAGCGAGCGGGTGCTTTGCGCCGAAGGCAGGCGATAAACATCGGCAGGCTCGGCCTGCGGCAGGATCGAGCAGGCGCTGCCCAGGCTCAGTGCAGTGGCCAGGGCCAGGTAGCGACAGGTACGGCTCATGGCTCGAACTCCTTGTTTTTGTCACGGCCCAGCAGGTAGCCGCTGGGGTTGGCTTCCAGGCGCTGGGAAATGCCCTTGAGCGAGGTCAGAGTGTCGCGCAGCTCGCGGATGGCCGGCGCCAGCTGGTTGAAGCCCTGGGCGCCGCCATCGATGGCTTCGCGGTTGTCATTGAGCAGCTTGTTGATGGTTTCGGTGCTTTGCGCCAGCGACTGCATGGCTTGTTCGGCACTGCCGAACATCTGCTTGCCCTGGCTGCTGAGCAGGCCATTGGCGTTGCGCATCAGTTCGCTGGTCTGTTCGAGCATGGCGCCAGCCTGCTTGCCGACCTGGGCCAGTTGCTGGATACCCTCGCGGATGTCACCACGCTGGTCGTTGAAGGCGCCGGTGGTCTGTTCAAGGTTGCTCAGGGTGTTGCTCAGGCGGGTGACGTTGTCTTCGGAGAACAGCTGGTTGGCGTTGTGCACCAGGGCGTTGATGTTGGTCATCAGGTCGCTGCTGTCGTCCAGCAGGCGGGCAATCGGCGACGGTGAGGCGACGATCACTGGCAACTTGCCGTCCTTGCCCTTGAGCTCCGGGCTTTGCGGCGTGCCGCCACTGAGCTGGATGAACGAGGTGCCGGTGATGCCGGTCAGGGTCAGCTTGGCCAGGGTGTCTTCCTTGACCGGCGTATCGGCGCTCAGGCGCACCTGGGCCAGGACCCGGCGCGGGTCGTTGGGGTCCAGGCGCAGGCTGGTGACGTCGCCAACCTTGATACCGCTGTACTGCACCGAGCTGCCCCGGGACAAACCGGACACGGCCTCGTTGAACACTACTTGGTAGTCCTTGAAGGTGCTGTCGACACTCGACTTGGTCAGCCACAGGCCGAACAGCATGGCGCCGGCCACCACCAGCACGGTGACCAGGCCGATCAGGACATGATGTGCACGGGTTTCCATCTCAGAGCTCCTTGGGCGCTGTAGCGGCCTGATACGCCGCGCGGCCACGCGGGCCATGAAAATAATCGTGAATCCAGGCGTCGTCGGTGTCTTCGACCTCGGCGATAGGCCCGGCCACCAGCACCTTCTTCTGCGACAGCACGGCGACGCGGTCGGTGATGGTGTAAAGGGTGTCCAGGTCGTGGGTGATCAGGAACACGCTCAAGCCCAGGGCGTCGCGCAGGGTCAGGATCAACTGGTCGAAGGCCGCTGCGCCAATCGGGTCGAGGCCGGCGGTGGGTTCGTCGAGGAACAGGATGTCCGGATCCAGCGCCAGCGCCCGGGCCAGGGCCGCGCGCTTGATCATGCCGCCGGACAGCGACGAGGGGTATTTGTCTGCCGCCGAAATCGGCAAGCCGGCCAGCGCCAGCTTGACCCCGGCCAGGTGCTCGGCATCGGCGCGGCTCAGGCCTGCGTGTTCGATCAGCGGCAAGGCGACGTTCTCGGTGACAGTCAGCGACGAGAACAACGCGCCCTTCTGGAACAGCACGCCGAAACGCCGCTCGACCAGCGAGCGTTGCTCGTCGCTGGCGCTGCTCAAGTCCTGGCCGAACACTCGCACCTGGCCTTCGTTGGGTCGGCGCAGGCCGACGATGCTGCGCAGCAACACCGACTTGCCGCTGCCCGAGCCACCGACCACGGCGAGGATCTCGCCGCGGTAAAGGTCCAGGTCGAGCTGCTCGTGCACGCTCTGGGTACCGAAGCGGTTGCAGATGCCGCGGGCCTCGATCACCGCTTCACGTGGCTTTGTGTGGATCTCGCTCACCAGCCCATCTCCATGAAGAACAGCGCCGCCACGGCATCCAGGACTATGACCACGAAGATCGACTGGACCACGCTGGAGGTGGTGTGGGCGCCGACCGATTCGGCGCTGCCACTGACCTTGAAGCCCTCAAGGCAGCCGATGGCGGCGATCAGGAAGGCGAAGAACGGGGCTTTGACCAGGCCGACCAGAAAGTGCTGCACGCCGATATCGCTTTGCAGCAGCGACAGGAACATCGCCGGCGAGATACCCAGTGACAGCGCGCAGACCACCGCGCCGCCGATAATGCCGCAGAGCATGGCGACAAAGGTCAGCAACGGCAGTGCGATCAGCAGTGCAAGCACCCGCGGCACCACCAGCAATTCAACCGGGTCGAGGCCCAGGGTGCGGATGGCGTCGATCTCTTCGTTGGCCTTCATCGAGCCAATTTGCGCGGTGAAGGCACTGGCGGTGCGCCCGGCCATCAGGATGGCGGTCAGCAGCACGCCGAATTCCCGCAGGAACGAGAATGCCACCAGATCGACGGTAAAGATGCTCGCGCCAAAGCTGGCCAGCACCGTGGCGCCAAGAAAGGCCACCACCGCCCCCACCAGAAAGGTCAGCAAGGCAACAATGGGCGCGGCGTCCAGGCCAGTCTGCTCGATATGCGCAACCACCGAGGTGACCCGCCAGCGCTTGGGCTGGAACAGGCGCAGGAACAGGGTTTGCAGGATCAGGCCGACGAAGCCGAGGATCTGCAGGGTGTCTTGCCACAGGGTGTCAACTGCGCGGCCGATGCGGGTGAGCAGCTGGATCAGTACCGAGCGCTCGGGTTGTTTTTCCGGGATGCAGAAGTCTTGCACCGAGCAATACACGGTCTTGAGCAGCGCCTGGCTGGCGGCGGGCAAGTGCGTGGCGGTTTCGGTCAGCCGCGCCAGGCGTTCGGCGCCCAGCAGCTCGACCAGCAACGCCGCACCGGCGGTGTCGAGCTTGCCGAGCTGGTCGAGGTCGACCTCGGTAGAGGCGTCGTACTGACCGGCCAGGCTGTCGCTGCTGCGCTTGAGGCTGGTGTAGTTGGCCAGGGTCCAGTCACCGACGATCCGCAGCCGTGGCGGGCTGCTTGCAGTGTCCAGGGTGGCGCTGGCGTGTGTAGTCATAGGCTCCATGCAGTCCGACCAACGGTTCGCAGCCTCAGAGCATAGCGTTACTCGGCCGCGGGTGCTTGACCATCGTCAACCACCTTGAAGCGCAGTACACCGATGACCTGGCCGTCTTCGGTGAGCACCCGCACCTGCCAGCGCCCCACCGGGTTGCCGGGGAAGTTCTGCTTGTGGGTCCAGGCGCGGTAGCCTTCCTTGCGCCCGCCATGGATGTCCAGGGCAATGCGGTCAACCTCTTTGCCCTCGAATTGCCAGACGTGGTAAATCCGCTCGTTCAGCCCGCGTGGGGCGTTGATCGCGGTGAAGGCATAGAGGCCTGCGCGTATTTCACTGGCTTTGATCTGCTCCAGGCTCTTGCCCGGGGTGCGGTTCTCGACCTGGGTGCTGACTGCCACTTCGGTCATCCACAGGGTTGCCGGCGGCACCCAGGAACGCAGCATCCAGCCGCCGGCGCCGACGGCCAGGGTCATCACCACCAGCATGATCCCCCGGCGCCAGTGGCTGATCGGGAAGCTGCTGGCAAGGCTTGGGAACGACAGCAGCATGGCGATGCCCAGGGCCAGCTTGAAGCTCTGCGAGGTGGTCAGGTGGAGGATGATCGGCAGCGCGGTGAGCAACGCGGCAAACAGCGTCAGGGTATGCAGCGCCAGGTACAGCCAGCGCCGCGGCGCCAGCCACTTGTAGTACAGCGGGTCGATGATCGAGATCAGCCCGGCGGCGGCGAGAATGCCGGTGAACACCAGTTGGCCGCTGTTCCAGGTGGTGGTGACGAAGAAAAACGGCAGGACGAAGAACAGGCTTTCCTGGTGAATCATCTGCGTCGCGTAGCGCAGCAGTGGCTGGGGGATTTCGCGTTTGAAGACCTTGGCGAAAACCTTGGTGAAGGTGTTCTCGAGCATCAGCCAGATCCAGCTGATGAGCATGACGATGGCAATCCAGCTGGCCAGGCTTTCCTGGCGATCGACCAGGATGAAGCTGCCGACACCGGAGATGAAACCGCCGAGGGCGATGACCCCGGGGTAGCGCTTGATCAGCTCGATCAAGCGCTGGAGGTAAAGAGGCATGAAGGTGTTCGCAAGGTCAGGTAAAAACCTGCACAGGATACTCTGTAGGAGCGGGCTTGCCCCGCGATGATTTCAGCGCGAACGTCGCCGCCCCCAGATAAGCACCCCGGCCAGCAATACCCCCACTGCCAGCGCCACCCAGCCATACAACTCGTCGTAACTGAGCAGTGGCTTCTCGATCCGCACATAGCCGGGCTCGGCCAGCAGTTGCTGCAAGGCCCGGTTGGCATCCTCCAGGCTGATCCGGCGCAAGGCCCGCGCCGGATCGGCAAAGCGCCCTTCGTCAAAGTCGTTCAAGGCGCCCCAGTAGTAATCGGCCAGGGCGCTGTTGCCCTGGGTCGACCAGGCTTCGCGGTCGATGGCAGCCTGCTTGATGCGCTGGAAGGTCGCCGGGTCCAGGCCGTTTTTGCGCAGGCGCTCGAGCATGGCCGCCAGGGCTTGCTCGGCAGCATCGACATCGGCGCGGTCGAGGTCGGCGTTGAGTACCATCAGCCCGGTATCGCCGAAGCTCTCGCGTTGGCTGAACGGGCCGTAGGAAAACCCGTGCTTGAGCCGCAATTCGTCGTACAGCGCCCAATCCAGGTAGCGCTGCAGCAGGTCCCAGGTCTGGCTGTGGTCGTTGTTCAGCACCGGTTCGAGAAACAGCCAGTGCAGGCGGGCGCTGTCGCCCAGCCAGCCGCGAATCAACTCCCGGCGTGCCTCGGCTTTGTGGGTGACGCCGTCCAGTACCCGGCGCTCGCCTGGTTCGACCGCTGGCAGCTCGCCATAGGTGCGTTCCAGATAAGCCGGCAGCAGGCGGTCGAGGCCGCCAACCACGATCAGGGTCATGTTGTTGGCCGCGTACCAGTGCTGGCGCAGGTCGTTGACCTGCTCCAGGGTCATGTCCTCGATCGACGAACGTTCGGCGCATTTGAGCCCCAACTCCACGGCCAGCTGGTCGCTGGCGCGATGGCCGAGGTCCTGGCGATCGAGCCAGCGCTGCAGGTGCGAGTAATGGCCGCCGTCTTCGCGCTCGACGATGCGCTTGGACAGCTGCAGGGCTTTTTCATCGATCTGGGTGTCGTTGATCACCGCCAGCAGCAGGTCGAGCACTTTGCGCTGGTTGCGTGCCGGCGCCTCGATGACGAAGGTGGTATCGGCGCTGCTGGTATAGGCGTTCCACTCCCCGCCCAGGGCTTGCATGCGCTCTTCCAGGCCGCCCTCACCGCCCTCGTCGATACCGCTGAACAACAGGTGTTCGAGCAGGTGTGGCAGCTCCTGGCGCTCGCAGGGAAAATCATCGAAGCCAACGCCGACCACCAGGCGAATCGACACATGGTTGCGTTCGTAACCTGACTTGAGCACCACCTGCAGACCGTTGGGCAGCAGGTAGCCCTCGACCTGGGAGCGGTCGAGGGCAAAGCCGGGCGCGCAGCCCAGCAGCAGGCAAATGAACATCAGGCAACGCATGGCGAGCTTCCTTGCGGGAGTTCTTGGGGTGTCGCGATCACGGTGAATGAGCGTCGTCCGGCACGCTGTCGAGCAGCAGGCCGCCAGTATCGGCGCCGCCCAATACCACATAGGCACTGCTGCAGAACAAGGAGTTCAATCGTTTCATGTCGGCGATCAGCTCCAGGTGCAACGAACTGGTCTCGATACTTTGCACCACTTTACGTTGCAACCGGCTGACATGGGCATGGGCCAGGCGCCGCTCCTGGGCGCGGAAGCGGCGTTTTTCCCGCAGCAGCTGGCGGGCGCTTTCCGGGTCGGCGCTGAGAAACACCGACAGGCCCAGGCGCAGATTGGCCAGCAACTGGCTGTGCAGGCCGGTCAGTTCTTCCAGGCCCACCTCGGAAAACTCGCGGCGCTGCGAAGTCTTCTGCTGCTGGACCTTGCGCAGCATGCGCTCGATGAGGTCGGCAGCCAGCTTGAGGTTGATCGCCAGCTCAATGATCTCGGCCCAGCGCCGGCTGTCCTGCTCGCTGAGGTCTTCGCGGGGCATTTGCGCCAGATACAGCTTGATGGCGTTGTACAGCGCCTCGACGTCCTCGCCCAGGCCGCGCATCTGCTGGGTCATGGCGGTCTGGGTACCGCGCAGCACGTTGAGCATGGCATCGAGCATGCTGTCGACCAGGTCGCCCATGCGCAGGGTTTCGCGCACCGCGTTGGCCAGGGCCAGGCTTGGCGTGGTCAGTGCGGTCGCGTCGAGGTGACGCGGACGGGCGCGGCCGTTGGCTTCTTCGCGCTCGGGCAGCAACCATCTGCACAGGCGGCCCATGGGCGTCACCGTCGGCAACAGGATCAGGCAGCGCAGGGTGTTGTAGAGCAGGTGAAAGCCGATCACCAGCTCCTGGGGGCTGAAACTCAGGCTGTCCATCCACGCCACCAGCGGATGCAGCACGGGAATGATCAGCACCAGGCCGATCAGCTTGTACAGCAAGCTGCCCAGTGCCACCTGGCGCCCGGCGGCGTTTTGCATGCTGGTGCTGAGAAAGGCCAGCAGGCCGCTGCCGATGTTGGCGCCAATGACCAGGCCGATGGCCACCGGCAGGCTGATCAGCTCGGCGCCGGCCAGGGTGGCGGTGAGCAGCACGGCGGCAAGGCTGGAGTAGGAAATCAATGCGAACAGGGCGCCGACCAGGGCATCGAGGAGGATATCGCCGGTCAGCGAGGCGAACAGTACCTTCACCCCCTGGGCATGGGTGATCGGCGCCGCCGCTTCGACGATCAGCTGCAGGGCGAGGATGATCAGGCCCAGGCCGATACCGACGCGGCCCAGTTGCCCGGCGCGGGTTTGCTTGCGGGAAAGAAAGAAGATTACCCCGAGAAAGATCAGCAGCGGCGACAGCCATGACAGGTCAAAGGTCAGCACCCGCGCCATCAGCGCGGTACCGACATCGGCGCCGAGCATGATCGCCAGCGCCGGGGTCAGGCCCATCAGGCTCTGGCCGACGAACGAGGTCACCAGCATCGCCGTGGCGTTGCTGCTTTGCACCATCGCCGTCACCAGGATGCCGGCGATAAACGCAAGCGGGCGCTTGGACATGTTCTGGCTCAGTACCCGGCGCAGGTTCGAGCCGTACACCCGCAGGATACCGGTACGCACGATGTGCGTGCCCCAGATCAGCAACGCCACGGCGGAAAGCAGATTGAGCAGGGTCAGCATTGAAAAGGCCCCCTGTTGTGCGCCCCAGCGGGGCAAATGGATGATGCCGTGAGCCTGTCCTGCTGCCAGGCGGTTTTTCCCAGTGCTCACTTAAGCTGTAGTCGGCCAATGGCCGTGGCGCCAGCATCGCATAGCCACGCCAGCCTTTGAAACAAAACTGTCATGACGCAAGATGAAAAAAGGGCCCTGCGCAGGGCCCTTTTCACCAGCACCGGGATTACTGACCCGGGATGTCCTTGCGAAGTTTCACCGGATCGCTCTGTTGCTTCTTCTTGGCCATGGCCGTGCGCATCTTGATGTTGATCGCCTCGACCGCCAGCGAGAACGCCATGGCGAAGTAGACGTAGCCTTTGGGTACGTGAACGTCGAAGGATTCGGCAATCAGCACGGTCCCGACCACGATCAGGAACGACAGGGCGAGCATCTTCAGTGACGGGTGCTTGTCGATGAAGTTACTGATGGCGCCGGCGCAGAGCATCATCACCAGCACGGCGACGACGATCGCGGCGATCATCACCGGTACGTGGGAAACCATGCCCACCGCGGTAATCACCGAGTCCAGGGAGAAGACGATGTCGATGATGGCGATCTGGATGATGGTGTAGAAGAACTTGCCGCCGGCGCCGCTTGGCTCGTCGCTGGTTTCGTCTTCACCTTCCAGGCCGTGGTAGATCTCCTGGGAGCTTTTCCACAACAGGAACAGGCCGCCGAAGAACAGGATCAGGTCGCGCCCGGAAATACCCTGGCCGAACACCACGAACAGGTCGGCGGTCAGGCGCATGACCCAGGTGATCGACAGCAGCAGGAGGATGCGGGTGACCATGGCCAGCGCCAGGCCGAAGATCCGGGTGCGCTGCTGCATGTGCTTGGGCATGCGGCTGACCAGGATCGAGATCATGATGATGTTGTCGATACCGAGAACGATCTCAAGCGCCGTCAGAGTAAAAAAGGCAACCCAGATCTCTGGGCTGGTCAGCCATTCCATGTGTATTCCTTCGAACGATGTAAGCACAACGCCCCAGGCGATGGGGCGCGGCAGCGGTTAGGTGATTCTGTTGTCTTATAGGCTACTGAACAGGGGGAAAATTCCCATGAGCAGCGCGGCGAGCATTATGCACAGGCAGATCAGCACTGCCCACTTCAGGGTGAAGCGCTGATGATCGCCGAACTCGATGCCGGCCAGGGCCACCAACAGGTAGGTAGAGGGTACCAGCGGGCTGAGCAGATGCACGGGTTGGCCGACGATCGACGCGCGGGCCATTTCCACCGGCGAGATGCCATAGTGGCTGGCCGCTTCCGACAATACCGGCAACACCCCGTAGTAGAAGGCGTCGTTGGACATGAAGAAGGTGAACGGCATGCTTACGACTGCGGTAATCACCGCCAGGTAAGGCCCCAGCGCATCCGGAATGACCGCCAGCAGGCTCTTGGACATGGCGTCGACCATGCCGGTGCCGGAGAGGATGCCGGTGAAGATACCGGCGGCAAAAATCAGCCCGGTCACCGCCAGCACGCTGCCCGAATGGGCGGCGATACGGTCTTTCTGCTGCTGCAGGCACGGATAGTTGACGATCATGGCGATACTGAAGGCGATCATGAACAGCACCGGCAGCGGCAGCAGACCCATGATCAGCGAGACCATCAGCACGGCGGTCAGCGCGCTGTTGAACCACAACAGTTTCGGGCGACGGGCGTCGGGGAACTGCGAAACGCTGATTTCGCTGTGATCTATCTCATCACCGGGCAGGTGCAGTTCACCCAGGCGCGCGCGTTCCCGCTTGCCGTAGGCGTAGGCAATCGCCAACAGGGCGACGACACCAGCGAGCATCGCCGGAATCATCGGTACGAAGATGTCCGAGGGGTCGACATGCAGGGCGCTGGCGGCGCGCGCGGTCGGGCCACCCCAGGGGGTCATGTTCATGATGCCGCCGGCAAGGATGATCAGGCCGGCCATGATCCGTGGGCTCATGCCCAGGCGGCTGTACAGCGGCAGCATGGCGGCCACGCAGATCATGTAAGTGGTGGCGCCGTCGCCATCCAGCGACACCACCAGGGCCAGCACGGCAGTGCCGACCGAGACTTTCAGCGGGTCGCCCTTGACCAGCTTGAGGATCTTGCGCACGGCCGGGTCAAACAGGCCGGAGTCGATCATCAGGGCGAAATACAGGATCGCGAACATCAGCATGACCCCGGTCGGCGCCAGTTTGCTGATGCCTTCGAGCATCATCGGGCCGATCTTGGCGGAAAAACCACCGAACAGGGCGAACAGGATCGGTACCAGGATCAGCGCGATCAAGGCCGACAGGCGCTTGGTCATGATCAGGTACATGAAGGTGATGACCATGGCAAAGCCGAGGAAGGTCAGCATGGGAGTACTCCAGGCGTAGCGCGGCGAAGGAAGAACGATTCGGGCGGATCAGCGCACAGGGCGCAGCGCGTGGAATAACGGAGGGAGTGCTGCAGGGAGGCGGGCGTAGGAAAGCATCAGTATCACCATTGTTGTTGTTAATTGGGCCGGGCGCCGCATGCAACGAACGGGGCCCTGGCTGACCGGTCTTGTGCCGGTAGTGGTGGCAATCCTAAGGTGGGAAGCTTTCAGCCAGCTTTCGCTGGCCCAAAGCCGACGAGAGGTGCATTGTTGGTTATCAGCCTGTAGGCAACAGGAGGGAGCGATGAGTGATACGTACGAAGGCGGCTGCCATTGCGGCGCCCTGCGCTACCGGATTCAAGGTCCGTTGACGGATGTTGCCCACTGCCATTGCTCGGTGTGCCGACGGGTCAGTGGTGGTTTGCTGATCACCTGGCTGACGGTGAGTTGCGAGGATTTCCAATGGTTGAGCGGTACGCCGCAGCGCTACGACTCGTCTGCCAGTTGCGTGCGCTATTTCTGCAGCCGGTGCGGGGCGCATGTGGCGCTGACCACCGATCTGAGCCCGCAGAGCATCGATGTTACCGTGACCACTCTCGACCAGCCGCAGCTGGCGGCACCGAACCGACATATCTGGATCGATAGCCGCCTACCCTGGTTGCACCTGGACGAGCATCTGCCCGGCGAGCCCGGGGAGACGCTCTAGGCTTTCAGCGGCTTACTCGATGATCACCCCGCCCAGGCCCTTGGGAGTGTTGAACGACTGACCGCGCAGCTGTTCGGCCTGGCGCAGGATGATCTGCGCCTGACGGTTGCCCGGATCCTGGCTGAGCACCCGGTTGGCCAGTGAGCGCGCGGTGGCGCCGTCGCGGCGGGCCAGGGCACTACGCGCCTGGCTCAGCTGCTGGCCCACCAACCCGGCGTTGGCTGCCGGCGCCACCGGTCGTTGCACCGGCCGGGCAACAGGTGCCACCCGCGGCTGTACTGGCGGTGCCGAGCGCGCCTGCTGCTCCAGTTGTTGCTGGCGTTTGGCAAGCTGGGTCTGTTCGTCATGAAGCTGTTGCTCCTTGGCCGCCAGCTCACGGGCTTGCTGCTCGCGCTGCGCCTGTTCGGCTGCTGCCTTGCGCGTTGCTGCAGCGCTTGCGGCAGCGGCGGCGGCCTGGGCTTGGGCCTGCTGATCGCGTTGCTGACCCTCTAGCCCGGCCTGTGCGCGTTGCAGCAAGCTGATGGCGCGCGGGTCCTTGCTTTCGATGCGCAGGGCGCTTTCGGCCTTTTCCAGTGCGCAGTTGTACTGGTTCAGGCGCAGGCAGCCCTGCCCTGCGGCCAGTTCTGCCTCGAACTGCTGCAAGGCCTTGCGAGCGTTCATCTGATAGGCCGCATAACCACCCACCGCAACCAGTACGGCGATGGCCAGGGCGGCCTGGCGCGCGACATTGCGTGGTTTGCTCACCTGGGCCACGACCGGCGCTTGCGGCGGCGCGGTGGCTGCCACGGCGCGCTCGATCTCGGCGCTGGAGATGGTCACTTGCCGTGGCGGCTCGGGCGCTTTGGCCACCGGTGCTGGGGCTGTCGGCGTTTCGCTCGCGACAACGGCCGCTGCCACGGCTGCCGGAGCGGCAACCGGTGCGCTGGTCACCACCTGGCTGCTGGCACCGCAATATGGACAGAACAGCACCGGGCCACACAGGGCCTTGCCACACTCGCCATTGGCGCAGTTGAGGGGGAAGGCCGGTTTTTTCGCAGATGCGGACATAGGGCTCAGGCCTTCCTCAGTTCACAGGCGGTGGCGCCATCGGCGCGACGGGCGGTGGCGTGCCTACCGGCGGCGCCGCAGCAGGGGCCGGGGCAAACAGATGGGCAAGTTCGAGGATCTGCCCGGCGCTCAGCCAGGCAGCCATGCCTTCGCGCCACAGCAGGCTGTCGCGGGTGATCTGGCCGGTTTGCACATACTGTTGCAGCTGGCTGCTGGTGTACGGGCCGTAGTTGCTGCCAGCCACGCTCAGGTGATAGCTGAACTGCGGCGTAACCACCGGTGGCGGCGCGATACCGGCAACACCTGGCGGTGGCGCAGCCATGCCCGGCATCGGTGCCGGTGCGGCGCTGGCGGCCGGCAGGAACAGCGCGTCGAGCCAGCCGCTGCTGAAGCACTCCTTGCGCAGGGTGCGTTTTTCGCTGTGCTCGTCATGCACTTCGTCGCGATAGACGTCGGCGCGTGAGCCGTTGACCGGTTCGGCGAATTGCTCCAGCAGCGCTCGCGCCTGCTCTACCAGGCGTTCCGCGGTATCCGGGGCCTGGCGCTTGAGGCGGTTGTCGTACTCGTTCTTCAGCAGCTCAGCGATCTTGTACGGGAAGGTCTGGTACAGCGACGACACCCCAAGCTCGTTCTGGCGCATCTGCGGCTTGTAGGCGCCGCGGCGCAGGTCTTCGAACAGCGCGACCATGGCCGCCAGCTGCTGCGGGCTGCGCAGTTGCTCGTAACGCTGGCGCAACTGGTCCTCGATGTCTTTGCGTTGCACCTGGTTCAGACCGTTCTGACGGATCGCGAACTCGTCACCGATGCTGAAGTAGTCCTGGTCGATCATCAGCTCGTAACGTTCCGACGGGTTGCGCCGCAACACCCCAACGGCCACCGCGTGCAGGTACAGCTTGAAGTCTTCGGCGAACTGGCGGTACTGCTCCTGGGTGAACTGGATCGGCTGTACGAACTGGCTGATACGCTTGTGGCTGTGCAGCGGAATCGTCGTGCTTTCCTTGCGGTAGCTGGCCAGGTAGGTCGGCAGCGGGGTCAGGGCCGGCAGCGGGAAGCCGCTCAGCTCAGTGAAGCAGATCAGCTTGCCCGGGGTGCCGGACTCGACGAACTGGATCTGCCCGGCAGTCATGCCGGTGCCCTGCGGCAGGCACTGGGCGAGCATGGCGCCGTAGGTGCGCTTGAATTCGTTGGCATCCTGCACGCCCACCAGGCAGGTGTAGCGGTCCTTGACGATGCCGAAGCCGCCGGTGAGGTTCAGCGGCGCCCAAGGCATGGCCCGTTGCAGTAGCTGACGGAATTTTTCCCGCTGTTCGTCCGGGGTCAGCGCGGCCAGGGCGCTGAGCAGCGGGTCGATGCCCTGGTTTTGCTTGGGCAACTGCTGCACGGCCTTGCTGCGCAGTTTGCCCAGCAATTCTTCCTGGCCCTCTTCGTCCTGCAGTTTGCCGAACAGCACCTTGGAGCCGCCAAAGTCCTTGAAGGCGTCCTTGGCCCATTCGCGCACCTGGGCGCCATCGACGACCTGTTCCTCGCTGCTTTGCACCAGCGCCAGCGGGATCAGGGTGGCGTGTTTTTCCTTGATGCTGGCGTCGATCTTGCTGATATCGGTTTCGATCCGGCGCAACAGCTGGTCAACCGCATTGCGTCCGTCCTGCAGGCGGCCAACGAAGCCGTTCCATACTGCACGGCCGCTGTGGTCGACCGACTCCTTGCGGCCCAGCCACTCGGACAGCTCGCGCAGCAGTTGCGCCGCTTCACGGGCAGCGACATGGCGCACGTAGAACAGCAGGCTGTCGCGCAAGGTGTCCTTGACCTGGGTGAGTACGGTCTCGGCCTGTTTGTCCTTGCCGCTCAGGCGGGCCATCAGGCCGCCGCCGGTGGTTTCCTTGAGGCGTTCGAACTCGCGGGCCAGCTCCGAGGACTCCAGCTTCTCGGCCAGTTCCTTGAAGCGCGCGGCGTTCTTTTCCAGCGCCGGGATGATCCCGCTGCCTTCGTTTTCGAGGCGGTCCTTGAGCATCTCGACCAGCGCCAGGGTGTAATCCAGGCCGCCACGCTCATCGTCGTCCAGGCGCCGGAAGAGTTTTTCCGGCAGGGCGTCTTCGCGTACCAGTTCGGCCAGGCGGCGCTGGCGGTTTTCCTTGATGCGCACTTCGTGGTTGCGTTCGGCGCTGTCGATGTTGCTGCCCTTGGTGTCGCGCTCCAGCTGCTGCTGGATTTCACGCACGTGGGTCAGCCACTGGTCCTTGTCGGCGCCGCCATTTTGCAGGCGCTCGAAGAGCATCTCGACCTTTTGCTCGATCTGCGCGGTGACGCTGTTGTCGCCCTCGACCAGCAGCAGGTCGTCAGCCACCTGATAGTGGGTGAACTCACCGGTGGCCAGGGTCAGCTCGACCTTGGAAAGGAAGTCCGGCAGCTCGGTGAAGGTGCGCGCAGTGACGTTCAGTTGTTCGCGCAAAAAGTCATCGCGCTCGCGGTCGGTTGGCCGGTTGTCGTTGGCGGCGGCGTTGGCGATGCCGAAGAAGGCCTTGAGCATCTGCTGCACCTGACGGCTCAGGCGCACGTTCTGCCGTGCATCGATCTGGGTGTCGAGCACCGCCTGGCCCAGCGCGGAGTACGAGCACGGGAAGCGCAGCTCGGTATCGTCGCCGTAGTCCTGCGGCAGGCGCACGGTGTAGGAGCGGATCTTGTGCTGGTTCTGGTTGACTGCGATCGAGCGCTTCTTGTTGGCGAAGTCCTGGGAGGTGAAGTCGGTGAACAGCACGTCCGACAGCATCTCGTAGATGTCTTCCTGGTCACTGGTCTTGGCCTGGGCGACGTTGCTGTTGTCGACGATGTAGACGTCGTCGTACGGACGGCTGTCGATGAACAGGTTGTCGGTTGCGTCCCAGTGCTTGACCAGGCGGTTGCCGCGCATGCTGGTTTCCAGCTCCATCAGTGCTGCGTAGCCGTTGGCCTGCACGCGCTCGGTGTTGAAGGCATGGAAGCCGCCGGGGAGGACGAAGAACAGGTCGACCTTGCCGGCAATGTTGTTCTCCTTGAGGATCGCCTTGGCCAGGTAACCCATGTCGAGGAACGAGCCGGAACCGGTGCCGCCGGCGGCCGAACCGCTGATGACGATGCGGATCTTGCCCGGGTCGATTTCCAGGCCGAGCTTTTTCAGCTTGTCGGCATGGCCACCGATGTTGGCCAGCAGGCGGTTGACCTTGTCGCGCAGCTTGTCGCGGATCACCGGGTACTTGTCGTAGAAGTACAGGCGCGACAGCGCGCGGATCTGCCCGGCACCCTTGGACGGGTCGATACCCAGGGCGCGGATCTTGTCCGGGGTCAGCGGGAACCACTCGGCCACTTCCCGGTGGCGGTTGAGCTCGTCCATCGAGTGGGTGTACTTGCTCAGGTTGAGCGGCTCGATGATCTTTTCTTCGGAGGTGAAGGCGACCTGCTCGGCGAGCACGTCGGTCTTGATCGACTTGCCGTCCTGAGTGACTTCGCCGGCATCCAGGTCGAAGTTGACGAACTGTACCAGGGGGAAATCGGCAATCTGCTGAACCTGGTTGTTGCCGCCCCAGATCGCATTGAGAATGCGCCGGCGCAGGCGGATGTTCACCTTCATGCCGGTACCGCCCAGGGCGATGAACAGCGTCGGGTGGATCTTCTCGCTGACCGCGTTCAGCGCCGCCGGGCCGGAAGGTTGTGCATTCTCGTTCATCTTCAAACTCCATGAGCCCTGGCTGGGCTGGCCGAGTCAGCTCGGCGTACTAAATCCATCATCGGTTGAAGCGTCAGGCCTGGCCTGACGCGGGCGCAGCAAGCCTGGCTCAGCGTTTGGCCGAGAAGGTCATCAGCCAGGCCACCAGCGAAATGCCGGCCACGCCAGCCAGTGGCGCCAGGTACAGCGGGGTCAGGAACTGCCCGGAGTTGATTACTGCCAGCACCGCCATGGCCGAAACCAGCAGCAGGCCGAGGAACAGGAACCAGCCAGACGCGTTGGCACGGCTTGGCGCCACGCGCTCACGCACGCGCCAGTTGGCGTAGGCATTCTTGATCACGAAGAAGATCAACGCCAGCACCACCAACACGGCCACGCCGACCAGGGCATCGCGGCTGTCGACTTTTTTCGGGCCCAGGTCCAGCACTGGCGTCGGCACGCTCAGGGTGGAGGTGCTGGTGGCCGGAGCGGCTTCGTTTTCTACTGGGGCTGGCAGGGAGCTGGTTTGGGTCATGACAGGGTCCTAAGGTTATTTGAGGCGCACGGCGACGTCGGCGGCGAGCTTTTCAAGGGTGGCGCCGAACAGGCCGCGCTTTACCGTCGCGACTTTGTTCTGCCGGGCGTCGTAGACGCTGGCGCTGCTGAACGGCTTGAGCGGGTACTGCTGGGCCACGCCTTCGACCATGACCGTGACCGGCTTCTTGCCGCCGACCAGGCTCTTGGCCAGCAGCAGGCCGAACAAGGCGAACACGAACAGGGCCAGCAACAGCAGCACCGGGCCCAGCGGGTAGCTGATCTGCAACACGATCGGCAGGCGGGTAGCCGAGGCGCTGGCCTCGCTGGAGGGCAGGAACACGTCCGGCAAGGCATCGTTGGGGAACAGTTCGTTCATGCGCTCGATGAACTGCTGGGAAATCTGCAACTGCTGTTCGCTCAGGCGCACTTCGATGGCGCCGGCACGCTGGTAGCCGCTGGACAGCAGCACTTCGCTGGACCACTGCGAAGGCAGCGGTGGCAATTGCAGGCTGATCGACAGCTCTTCGGAGCGGGCGCCTGGCTCGAGGTTTTCGATGCGGTCCAGGGAGATCGACGACTGCAGGGCTTCGCCCGGCATATCGAGGCTCATCGCGACCTTGGCTGAGTGGATCTGGTAGGGGTTGAACTGGTTCTCGAAGCGGCCTAGCAGCACCGCGGTTTTCGGCGAGCCGTCGACATCGATGTTGAGCGCCACGGTTTGCTGGTCGGGTGCGAGCTCGGCGCTGACGTCCGGGGTGTCTTTTACCCCGGTCGGAATAAAGCGCACGGCCGCCTGGGTCAGTGGCTTGAGGCGCACCCCGGCGTCTTTGAGCAGTGTTGCCAGGGCCGGCTGGGCCAGCACCTGCTCGAGCGCGGCACCGGCGTTGGCGCCATAGGCCAGGGCGTAGATCATCAGGCCGTTAGCCTCGAAATTGCTGCTTTTGACCGGCATCTTCTGCGGGAAGGCGGCGATGCGGCTGATCACTGCTTCCTTGTGCAGCAGGTCGTAGAACTCGCGGTTCTTGAGCTGGGTTTCGTTACTGTTGTTGGGGCTGTTCTTGTTGTTGGTGACGATCCAGATGATGCCTTCGCGCCCTTCCAGGCCGGTGTTGATCGCCGCCAGCAAGGCTTCCTTGAAATCGGTATCGGCATAGGCGCCGCTGGCCTTGCGGGCCAGGCTCAGGGCATTGACGCTGTCGGCGAGCTTGGCGTGGGTGCCTGGCCCGCGGTAGGTCCATTGCGGCGAGGGGTGGCTGCTGTCGGCCTGGTTGAAGGCACCAATTACCACTTCGCCGCTGCCGGCGGCGCTGGCCGCCAGTTGCGTGACCAGCGGTTTGAAGCCCGAGGCCGGGTCGAGGTAGAACGGCTCCATCCAGCCGGAGTTCTGTACCAGCAACACCTGGCGCAGTGGCGCCGCATGGGCGCTTATGCAGACCAGGCTCAGGACGAGCAGCAGGCTGTGGCGTAGCAGGCGGTTCAGGCGTTCCATCGGTAAAGCGCTCCAGTCGAATCGATGTACAGCCACAGGGCGTTGTCGTAGCAGAACCACTGCGCGTTCCACGGTTGCGCCACCTTCAGCAGCAGGCTCAAGGCCGGCTGGCCGATGCGCTCAAGGCAGTACTCGGTCTCGACGGGCTGCTCATTGCCGAAGAACTGCTGCAGGCTCGAGGGCCAGCGCACCCGGCACGACAGCAGGTGCGGGTTGTCGCTGAACTCGATGAACGGGTACACCACTTCGCGGTCGGCGGGGTTGTTGTCGACGTCGTGTTCACCCCACGGGGCGTCCAGGCGCACGTTGAACATGTAGTTCAGCTGCCCGGTGCTCAGGCGCGAGCCTTTGACTTCCTTGCGCTCGTCGGAGTCCAGGCGCAGGCAGTACTGCTCGCTGCCTTCGAACAGTTGCTGCCAGATGCCGTAGCCATTGACGAACGGCGGGCCATATTCGGGGCGCGCCTGGGCGCCGGGCGGCCAGCTCAGCCATTGGGCTTCGAGGCTTTCACCGAGCTTGACGCTCAAGTAGCCGTGGGCGCCGATCCACAGCAGGCGCCGCGAGGCCGGGTCGCGCAGCGGCGCCGAGAGATTGTGCAGGTGTTGCGGATTGGCCAGGGCAATCGGGTGTGCGAGCCACTGATCATTCTGGCGGGCGACCACGCAGAAGCTGCCATCGGGCATCTGCTGGGGAATCAGCACCTGCTCTTCAAGTTCGCCGGGGGCGGCGATAGCGCGGCCAGGGCAGCGCTCCAGGTGGTAGCGGCCAGCGAGCGGATCGACGCGCACTTCGGTGGCGCCTTCATCACAGGCTAGCAGCAGGCATTGCTGGCTGCCCTGCTCGCGCAGGCTCACGCCCCAGGCCCAGCTTTGCAGGCTGCAGCGACCGATCGGGGTGCTGTGCGGCAGCACTCCGACCCATTCTTCGGCCTTGCGCTGCCAGCGGAACAGGCTGCCATCGCGCGCCAGCGCAAACAGCGCTTCGCGATGGCCGCCGAGGTTGGCGACGAGGAAATTCAAACCGTTGCTGCGCGGCAACTGGTCGAACTTGCGCGCGGCATTGAGGTTGCGCGGGCTGGCGCGATCAAGGCGCTGGTACACGGCGGCGACAGTCTGCTCGGCAGCATCGAGCTTGCAACTGCCCTCCACCACCCGTCGGCCGCTACCGTTGCCATAAGGTGGCAACCAGCGCTGCTGGGGAGCGTAACGAACAGGTTCAAGGGGCGCGCCGGTCTGCGGGCAATGGCGGAAGCTGGCCGGCAGCCAGGACTGCCCGTCAGGCGCCTGCTGCGCCCCGACGAGGAAATCCAGGTCAGGCTGATCGCCTTCCAGCGCCTTGCCAGCGACGTGGGTCAGGGAGAACCTGCCGTGGGCATCCTGCAACCAGCGTTGCCCATCCAGCGACCACTCGTACTCGCGGTCGTCTCCGACTACGTCCATATAATCCCACCATGCCAACGGTCGTTCGTGCGCAGCCCTGCCCTTCACAGCCAGGCTGTCACGTCGATAGAAAGAGATTTTGCGAGAGGCCCCGAAGCGAGGCCTTCATCTAGCAAAATGGCATCAAAACGCCATTTTTATAGCGGCGAAATAGTGGCACAGACAGTTACAAAGTCAACCACCGGCTCAGGGCAATTGCAGCCCGCCTGCGGCTTTGTGCAATGCGCGCAGGTGCTCGCCGACCTGCTTGATGTTGGCCTCGACCGCTTTGATTTGCGCGGCGCGGTCCGGGCCGAGCAAGGCCCGCACCTCTTTGTCGAGGTCGGCACTGAGGGTTTGCAGCTGTTTTTGCCGCTGGCGGGTTTCGCTCAGCAGTTTCTCGCGCTCGCTGGCCTGGGGCAGACCGTAGCCGCTGCTGCCCAGCAGTTCGGCCGGGCGGCTGAGAAAGCCGCTGTTGGCGAGAATCTGCTGCAGGGTGTTGTTGGCCTTGCCGACGCTGGCGTCGTTGCGCTCGCGCCCGCTCAGGTAGCGCTGCTTGACCTCGTCCTGGGCCAGCAGCAATTGGCGGCGCAGGCTCGCTTGTTCAAGCAGCAGCAAGGCTGCGCTGGTACGCAGGTCGGCCTGGGCAAACCACTGCTGGCGCTGCTCGGCCGATTGCTCGAGCCAGGCTTCGACGCTGTCCTGCTTGATCGGCAGTTGCTTTTTCAGCACCAGGAACATGGCCTGGTAGCGGTCACGGTAGGAGTCGAAGCGGTAACCCAGGCGCAGTGCCTCGCGTGGGTCGTCGAGCACGCTGACATCTGCCAGGCCGCGGCCTTCGAGCACTTCGAGCAAGCCATTGGGGACGATGCTGTCCAGGTCGTTCAGGCGCGGGTTGGCAGTACCGCTGCGCAACAGCTTGAGGGTTTCGACCGCACAGTTGTTCGACAGGAAGTAATAGTTGCCGTCGTAGCTCCAGTGCATCTCGGCAGCCTGGCGCACCAGGCTTTCCAGCTCGTCGCGGTTGAGCTTGAGCGGAATCGAGGCCAGGCTGCGCAGTTCGGTCTTGGTGTACTCGTCGATCACCTGCGCCAGTGGCAAGACGAACAGCCGCGACGGATAGGCGCCGGTCAAGCCGTCCCAGCTCGACAGCTGCACGTCGTTGACGAACGCCCGGTACGACAGCACCAGGTGCTGGTCCAGGTCCAGGCGGCAGTCCGGCCCGCGTGGGCGCCCGGGGGCGCAGATGACCAGGCGCAACATGCTGTGGCCCCAACGGCTGACCCAGTTCTGATTGGCTTCGGCCAGCAGGTAATCCACCGCGTAGACGCGCTCGGGGTCGATCTCGCCCAGCGGCGATTTGGCAAAGTCGTTGCCGGCATTGAGGAACGGCAAGGCGCCCGGGCACGCTGGATGTTCGGGTGCCCAGTCGAAATGGGCTTTCAGGTAGGCCTGCAAGGCCGGGCGGCGGCAGGCAAAGCTTGGGTCAAGGAGGAAGTACTCCATGTTGACCGCAATGAATTCCTTGGGGCTGCTCAGCTCATAACTGTCGGGGCTGCGCGCCACCTGGCGGTTGTGCTGCTCGCGCTCGCCACGGCGGCCGACATATTGCGGCCAGCCGGCCAGGTCGAGCAGTCGCGGATCATCGCTGAGGGTAAAGCGGCGTTCGGTCTGGCCGCGGCACTGCTCAGGCAGGCCGATTTTGCCCTGGCTGTTCTGCTGTCGGGTGCAACGGGTGATCAGCTGTCGCTCGGCACCCTGCCACAAACGGGCGCGATCATAGATGTGGGTCAGCTCATGCAGGACGGTGGCCAGCAACTCCTGGCGCACGGTGCCGTGGGGGCGGCCGGTCTTCTGGGTGGCAGCGCTGCCATCGGCAAGGCCCGGCAGCAGGCGGCTGTTGAGCTCCAGGGTGGAAACCAGCGACGCCTGGCCATAGGCATCGGCCGGCATACGGCTGCTCCAGCTGACCTGGATACGTCGGTCAAGGCGAGTCTTGAAGCTCGGTGGCAGGGCCTGCAGGGCTTCATCCAGCAATGCCTGGCTGGCCCGCTGTTGCTGCGGGCTCAAGCCATCGGCCTGCAGCACCAACTGCAGGTCGGCCAGTGCCGGGCTGCCGCACAGTATCAGCAGGCAGCCCAGCAGCCAGGCACGCATTGGCTTCACAGGGCGAGAATGGCTTCAGCCAGCACCTGGTCGCTGGCCTGGCGCGCTTCTGGCACACGCTGGCGCAGGGTATCGAAGGCGGCTTCGAGTTGCGCACCACGGATCTCGCCACGGCTGGCGACGTAGCTGGCGGCATCATCGCGGGCTTCGCGCACGACTTTCGAGTCGCGAATCGAGGTGGTGGTGTCGGAGGTGAAGTCGATCGAGCGTCCAAAGGCGCGAACGATGATGTTGCTGGTGGCCACCAGGGTTTGTGCCTGGGCCACATCGGCCAACAGCAGAAGGCCAAGGGTGGCGGCAATCAGCGGGTTACGCATGGAGCATCTCCGGGAGAACAGAAGTAATCATTGGACGAGAATTGCCTGTGCCAGTTCAAGGTCGCTGGCATGAAGTTCCGGGTTGGCCTGGCGCAACTGCTGCAGTGCTGCCTCAAGGCGCGCGCCCCGCCATCGGCCATCGCTGGCGACAAAAGCGGCGGCATCGTCATGGGCGGCCAGCAGCAGTTTGCGATCGAAGGGCACCGACGTCACTTTGCTGGTGACGTAACCACTGACGACAAGGTTGTTGGTGCTCAGGTCCAGCGCCTGGGCGGCGCTGCTCCAGCACACCACGAGCAACAGCAATGACAGATAACGCATGGGTCTCGAACGGCAGCTGAATCAGGCGGCAAAGGCTATCCCAATGCGCCGGTGAGGACCAGCGCAGAGGGCCCGGCTTAGTTGCACGTTGTTACATGCACGGCCGGGAACGAGCGGCTTCAGAGCGCCAGGATGGCCTGTGCCAGTTGCGCGTCGCTGGCCTGCAGGCTTGGGGTCTGCTGGCGAATGTGGGCGAAAGCGCTCTCCAGTTTCGCGCCGCGGATGTCACCGTGGCTGGCAACGAAGCTGGCAGCGTCGTCACGGGCGGCCTGGACGATCTTGTCGTCACGGAACGAGGACGACACATCGGAGGTGGCATCGGTGGAGGCGGCAACACCACGAACGACGGTATCGGTGGTGACGACGAAGCTGGTGGCGTTGGCAGTCGAAGCCAGGGCCAGCAGCAGCGCGGCGCCAAACAAGCGTGAATGGAACATGGTCGATCTCCTGGATAGGCTTTTGGTGGTTCTTATGTCAGACGCACGCTCAGCTTGTTGCGCTACTTTTTACCAAGCTGGGTACGTTAAGGGTATCACGCGGGTGTAATCCGCGGCTTGGACCGGATCGTAGCAAGATTTATCAACTGTACCTGTCAATTTAATTAAATTAAAAATTGTACTGGTATGTTGTTCAGCCGCTCTATTCCGGGCCTTTAAACGACAAAACCCGTCAGCAGTCACCTGCGACGGGTTTTGGGGAATTCGTGGTGCCGGCCTTGGCCGGCGAGCCCTGCATTAACGCCAGAAAGGCTTGCTCAGCTCTTCGTAGCGTTGTGCTTCGCTGATACCGGCATCAGCCAGCAGACGCGAGTCCAGGCGAGCCAGTTGGTGGCGGCTGGCAATGCGGCGTTGCCACAGCATCAGGTTGGCCAGCAGGCGCAGTGGCAGCGAGGCCTTGGATTGTTCGGCGGTGTTTTCGAAAACCAGATCGGAACTGAGGGTACGTTCCATGATGTCATCCTTCCGCTTGTGGCGGCATTAGGTAGTGATTTAACTGATGCCAATGATCCTCCTCTGTCGTCCATAACAGTAGATACAGTTCACCTACATTGTGATGGGCCAGTTAACTGTTTTAGACGACTGTTGCACTCGGAATAGGCGCAACTGTACTGGTCAGCACTGAAATGGTGCATTTTTGATCAGAGAGGGGGCAAGAGGATGAAAAATGGCGGTGAAATCACCGGTACAGTAGAACAGTTTTTGTCTGGATAAATAAATCAGTTACCCGACCGGTTGGCATTGCGCACAACCGGCCGGTCACTGTGCAGGTCAGCCGGCGAGCATGCGCCCGGTTTCTTCCAGGTTTTCGTGCCAGGCCAGGGCTTCGCGCAGGATGTGCGGGGTGTGGCCGCCGCGTTCGCAGGCGCGGGTGAAGTAGTCGTTCAGCGCCTCGCGGTAATCCGGGTGCACACAGTTGTCGATGATCACCCGCGCACGCTCGCGTGGCGCCAGGCCGCGCAGGTCAGCCAGGCCCTGCTCGGTGACGAGGATATCGACGTCGTGCTCGGTATGGTCGACGTGGCTGACCATCGGCACCACGCTGGAAATCGCCCCGCCCTTGGCAATCGACTTGGTGACGAAGATCGCCAGGTGCGCGTTGCGGGCGAAGTCGCCCGAGCCACCGATGCCGTTCATCATCCGCGTGCCGCAGACGTGGGTGGAGTTGACGTTGCCGTACAGGTCGAATTCAAGCGCGGTGTTAATGCCGATGATGCCCAGGCGGCGGACCACTTCAGGGTGGTTGGAGATTTCCTGCGGGCGCAGGACCAGTTTGTCCTTATAGCGCTCCAGGTTACCGAAGACGTCGGCGTTGCGGCGGGTCGACAGGGTGATCGAGCTGCCCGAGGCGAAGCTCAGCTTGCCGGCGTCGATCAGGTCGAAGGTCGAGTCCTGGAGTACTTCGGAGTACATGGTCAGGTCTTCGAACGGCGAGTCGATCAGGCCGCACATCACCGCGTTGGCGATACTGCCGATACCGGCTTGCAGCGGGCCGAGCTTGTTGGTCATGCGCCCGGCGTCGACTTCCTGCTTGAGGAAGTTGATCAGGTGGTTGGCGATGCCTTGGGTTTCGTCGTCTGGCGGCAGTACGGTGGACGGCGAGTCCGGCTGCTCGGTGATGACGATGCCGACGATCTTGGCCGGGTCGATCGGGATTGCGGTGCTGCCGATGCGGTCATCGACTTTTACCAGCGGGATCGGCGTACGGGTCGGACGATAGGTCGGGATATAGATGTCGTGCAGGCCTTCCAGGTTGGCGTTGTGCGCCAGGTTGATCTCGACGATCACCTGTTTGGCGAAAATCGCGAAGCTGGCCGAGTTGCCCACCGAGGTAGTCGGCACGATGTGGCCCTGTTCGGTGATGGCGACCGCTTCAATCACCGCGATGTCCGGCAACTTGAGCTGCTGGTTGCGTAGCTGCTCGACGGTTTCCGACAGGTGCT
This sequence comes from Pseudomonas sp. UC 17F4, assembly GCF_900101695.1. Taxonomy (NCBI): domain Bacteria; kingdom Pseudomonadati; phylum Pseudomonadota; class Gammaproteobacteria; order Pseudomonadales; family Pseudomonadaceae; genus Pseudomonas; species Pseudomonas sp. UC 17F4. The sequence continues at coordinate 605,473 of NZ_FNKV01000001.1, read as the reverse complement.
GGTCAATGAACATGACCTCGCCGGCGTTGATCGCCTTGCGCAGGGTGCTGTCGACCTGGAACGGCATGCGCCGGGCCAGCACGCCGGCCTCAGTCAGTTGCTTGTCGAGGTCGTTGCCCAGGCTTGCGCCGGTCATCAGGCTGATTTTCAGTGGCGACTGCTTGGCGCGTTCGGCCAGTGCATGGGGCACCGCCTTGGCTTCACCGGCGCGGGTAAAACCGCTCATGCCGACGGTCATGCCGTCCTCGATCAGGCCAGCGGCATCAGCCGCACTCATTACCTTGCTGTGCAGGGAGGACAAGCGGATACGATCACGGTACATGGATTGTTATCTCGGGCTACTAAAGCTAGATGCGCAGTCTAGTGTTTTCGCCTGGCTTCGTCCCGCGACCAAGGTCGAATGCGAAGCCCTGAAATAGAGCCTTCTGTCGGCTGGCCGGGCATGAAAAAGCCCCAGCCGGTACCGCGCTGGGGCTATTTGTCACAGCAGTTTGAACGGCTTATTCGACCGCTTTGACCATGTCTTCGATGACCTTCTTGGCGTCGCCGAAGACCATCATGGTCTTGTCCAGGTAGAACAGCTCGTTATCCAGGCCGGCGTAGCCGCTGGCCATCGAGCGCTTGTTGACGATGATGGTCTTGGCCTTGAACGCCTCGAGGATCGGCATGCCGGCAATTGGCGACTTCGGATCGTTCTTCGCCGCCGGGTTGACCACGTCGTTGGCGCCCAGCACCAGCACCACGTCGGCCTGGCCGAACTCGGAGTTGATGTCGTCCATCTCGAACACCTGGTCGTATGGCACTTCGGCTTCGGCCAGCAGTACGTTCATGTGCCCGGGCATGCGCCCCGCCACCGGGTGGATCGCGTACTTCACGGTCACGCCGTTGTGGGTCAGCTTCTCGGTCAGCTCTTTCAGCGCGTGTTGGGCACGGGCCACCGCCAGGCCGTAGCCGGGGACGATGATCACGGTGTCAGCGTTGCTGAGCAGGAAGGTGGCGTCGTCGGCCGAGCCGGATTTCACCGGACGGGCTTCCTTGGCACCGGCCGGGCCGGCCGCTTCTGTCGCGCCGCCGAAACCGCCGAGGATCACGTTGAAGAACGAACGGTTCATCGCCTTGCACATGATGTACGAGAGGATCGCACCAGACGAACCGACCAGGGAGCCAGCGATGATCAGCATTGAGTTGTTCAGCGAGAAGCCAATACCGGCTGCCGCCCAGCCCGAGTAGCTGTTGAGCATCGACACCACCACCGGCATGTCGGCGCCGCCAATCGGGATGATGATCAGAACGCCCATGACGAACGCCAGGATCAGCATCAGGGCGAAAGCGCTGTAGCTGCCGGTGAAGGTGAACACCAGGCCCAGGCCAATGGTGGCAAGGCCCAGGACCAGGTTCAGCTTGTGCTGGCCGCTGAACTGTACCGGTGCGCCCTGGAACAGGCGGAACTTGTACTTGCCCGAGAGCTTGCCGAAGGCAATGACCGAACCTGAGAAGGTGATCGCACCGATGGCGGCGCCGAGGAATAGCTCAAGGCGGTTACCGGTAGGGATCGGGTCGCTGATGCTGGCAACGATGCCCAGCGATTGCGGCTCGACCACCGCGGCAATGGCGATGAACACCGCGGCCAGGCCGATCATGCTGTGCATGAAGGCGACCAGTTCGGGCATCTTGGTCATTTCAACGCGCTTGGCCATGATCGAGCCGGCAGTACCACCGATCAGCAGACCGACAATCACGTAGCCGATGCCGTCGGTAGCCAGCTCTGCGCCCAGCTTATAGATGAGGCCGACGGTGGTGATCACCGCCAGAGCCATGCCGAGCATGCCGAACAGGTTGCCGCGCCGTGACGTAGTCGGGTGCGACAGGCCCTTGAGTGCCTGGATGAAGCACACCGAGGCGACAAGGTAGAGAAGTGTTACCAGGTTCATGCTCATGTTTACTTCTGCCCCTCTTGCTTCGCTGCGCCCTTGCCTGGGGCTTTCTTCTTGAACATCTCCAGCATGCGCCGGGTGACGAGGAAACCGCCGAATACGTTGACCGCTGCCAGGGCCACCGCGAGGGTGCCCATGGTTTTGCCCAGCGGCGTGACGGTCAGCGCGGCAGCCAGCATGGCGCCGACGATGACGATGGCGGAGATGGCGTTGGTGACCGCCATCAACGGCGTGTGCAGTGCCGGGGTGACGTTCCAGACCACGTGGTAACCGACATAGATCGCCAGCACGAAGATGATCAGGTTATAGACGCCGTGAGAGATCAGCATGTCTTCCATTGTCTGGCTCCTTATCCGTTCTTGCGGATGACCTGGCCGTCGCGGCACATCAGGCACGCGGCGACGATGTCGTCTTCGAGGTTGATCGTCAGCGCGCCGTCCTTGTCGAACAGCAGCTTCATAAAGTCGAGCAGGTTGCGTGCATACAGCGCCGAGGCGTCCGCGCCGACCTGCGCTGGCAGGTTGGTCGGGCCGACGATGGTCACGCCCTGCTCCACCACCACCTGGTCGGCGACGGTCAGCGGGCAGTTGCCACCCTGGGCTGCGGCGAGGTCGATGACCACCGAGCCGGGTTTCATCTGCGCCACGGTCTCGGCGCTGAGCAAGGTCGGAGCCTTGCGGCCAGGGATCAGTGCGGTGGTAATGACGATATCGGCCTGCTTGGCGCGCTCGTGCACCGCCAGGGCCTGACGCTGCATCCAGCTGGCCGGCATGGGTCGGGCGTAGCCGCCGACACCTTCGGCGCACTCGCGCTCTTCATCGGTCTCGTAAGGGACATCGATGAACTTGGCGCCCAGCGACTCGATCTGCTCCTTCACCGCCGGACGCACGTCCGAGGCTTCGATCACCGCACCCAGGCGCTTGGCTGTGGCGATAGCCTGCAGCCCGGCTACACCGGCGCCGAGGATCAGCACACGCGCAGCCTTAACAGTACCGGCAGCGGTCATCAGCATCGGCATGAAGCGCGGATAGTGGTGAGCCGCCAGCAACACTGCCTTGTAACCGGCAATGTTGGCCTGCGACGACAACACATCGAGGCTTTGCGCCCGCGAGGTACGCGGCGCCGCTTCAAGGGCAAAGGCGGTGATGCCGCGCTCGGCCATCTTGGCGATGGTTTCGTTGTTGAACGGATTGAGCATACCCACCAGCACGGTGCCGCTCTTGATCTGGGCCAGTTCGCTATCGTCAGGGGCTACAACCTTGAGAACCAGCTGAGCTCCAAACGCATCGGCAGCGCTGCCAATAGTGGCGCCTGCTGCTTCATAGGCACTGTCCGGAACGCTGGCATTGATGCCGGCGCCGCTCTGGACGGTGACCTGATGCCCCTGGCCAATCAGTTTCTTGATGGTTTCCGGGGTTGCAGCAACCCGTGTTTCGCCCGTCTGCGTTTCGAGAGGAACACCAATGTGCACGTCATTTCTCCTGCGTGATCTTTTGTTGGTAAACCAGCGCACTGCGGATGGTGCGCTGGGGCGGCCGATCAGCACGATCCCGCCGAATCCAGGCGGGGCGCGGCATTTTGCAGGTGATTCCTGAATCGCTTCAACCAGTTTTGAAGGGTGACGGCAATCAAACTACAAGTCACCCTGTGACCGAATGTCGCAATAACAGGCCTGGAGCCCGCCAAACGCGGGCTTCAGGGAGATTACGGCAAAATTCGAAAATTTTCCGCCGAATTTGCTGAATGCCTGGCTGAAAGCGCGATTTATGCTGTGAAGGCCGCATAAACAGCAGGGTTAAGGGCTTTTCAGAGGGTGCCTGAAACAGTTGGCCTAAATGCGACATTTCCTTATATCTGTAGGGTTTCAGTTTTATTGACTACGGGGTCAGGTTGTAGCTGTCATCCTTATGGGCTGCGGCGTAGCGCCCCGCCTCCCCTACCAGCCAATCGCGGAAGGCGCGCAGCGAAGCCGACTCCACCTTGCGCTCGGGGATCATCAGGTAATACGCCTTGATGCTCGACAGCGCATGTGGGCTGGCCACCACCAGGCGCCCTTCTGCCAGTTCACGCTGGATCAGGAAGGGCGGAATCAGTGCCACGCCCATCTCGTGCATGGCCGCCTGTGCCAACATCGAGAATAGCTCATAGCGTGGGCCGGTCATGTCACGAGCGACGTTCATTTCCAGGCTGTCGAACCACTGGCGCCAGGCGTAGGGCCGGGTGGTCTGCTGCAGCAGCGGCAGCTGGGCGATCTGCGCGGGGCTCAGTTGCCGGTTGCCGGCCAGCAATGCCGGGCTGCACACCGGCACCGGGTTCTCGCCCATCAGCCGATGGGACTCGGTACCCGACCAGTCGGCATCGCCGAAGTAGATCGCCGCGTCGAAGCTGGTATCGGCAAACAGGAATGGCCGGGTGCGGTTGGTCAGGTTGACCGTGACTTCCGGGTGGCGCTGCTGGAAGTCCTTGAGCCGGGGTAGCAGCCACTGGGTGCCGAAGGTCGGCACCACTGCCAGTTCGATGACGTTGGCGCCCTGCTGGCCCATCACCGATAAGGTGTCGCGCTCCACCGCATCCAGCTGGGTGGCGACCCGGCGGCTATAGGAAAGCCCGGCCTCGGTCAGCTTCACCCCGCGGCGCGAGCGGCGAAACAGTTCGACATTGAGAAACTCCTCCAGCCCGGCGATTTGCCGACATACGGCGCCCTGGGTCAGGGACAGCTCCTGGGAAGCCTTGGTAAAGCTCTCGTGGCGGGCGGCGGCCTCGAAGCAGACCAGGGCCGCTGTGCTGGGGATCTTGCGCCGCATGTACATCAACCTCACTAATAGGGCGTAAAGAAGGCCTTTGCGGCCATTACGAAGTGAGAAATTATCACAAGAGCATGCGCAATCCTCGTTTGTCTCGTCGCTTGAACGGGCCTAGGATCAATGCACAACAACTCTGGTCCCATTTCTCGAGGATTCGCTCATGGCCGGTAAAGCAAGCTTCAACTGGATCGACCCGCTGTTGCTCGACCAACAGCTCACTGAAGAAGAGCGCATGGTGCGTGACAGCGCTTATCAGTTCGCCCAGGACAAGCTGGCCCCGCGCGTGCTGGAGGCCTTCCGTCACGAGCAGACCGACCCTGCGATCTTCCGCGAGATGGGCGAAGTCGGCCTGCTGGGCGCAACCATTCCCGAGCAGTACGGCGGCAGTGGCCTGAACTACGTGTGCTACGGCCTGATTGCCCGGGAAGTGGAGCGTATCGACTCCGGCTACCGCTCGATGATGAGCGTGCAGTCCTCGCTGGTCATGGTGCCGATCAACGAATTCGGTACTGAGGCGACCAAGCAGAAGTACCTGCCCAAGCTCGCCAGCGGTGAATGGATCGGCTGCTTCGGCCTGACCGAGCCAGACCATGGCTCCGACCCGGGCTCGATGATCACCCGCGCCAAGAAGGTCGACGGTGGCTATCGCCTGAGCGGCAGCAAGATGTGGATCACCAACAGCCCGATCGCTGACGTGTTCGTGGTCTGGGCCAAGGATGACGCCGGCGACATCCG